>NZ_CP150170.1:0-4800000 GCF_037963865.1 Paenibacillus sp. FSL R10-2734
GCTCGGCGTTGGTGTTGGCGACGTTGTCGGTGTCGGCGACACGCTCGGCGTTGGTGTTGGCGACGTTGTCGGTGTCGGCGACACGCTCGGCGTTGGTGTTGGCGACGTTGTCGGTGTCGGCGACACGCTCGGCGTTGGTGTTGGTGTCACGCTCGGCGTTGGTGTCGGCGACGTTGTCGGTGTTGGTGTCACACTCGGCGTTGGTGTTGGCGACGTTGTTGGTGTTGGTGTCGGCGGTGGCTCTTCACCCTCGTACATACCGAGATGCATTTCCACCCCTCCGCTAAAGGATTTAGCAATTAGGGTTCCATATAATTCCGCACCAGCATAGCTCACAATAGCTTTGGGTGCTAAAATCGTGCCGAAAAATGATGTATATTCAATATTCAACGATGTAGCTTCATAAAAATTGAATATTACTTTATTCGCTTTTCCATTCTGCATAGCAAAACTTGGTACATGAATTGAACTTCCACTTACATTGATAATAAGGGTTGCATTATTAGCGATATTGAACTGCATAAGAGATGCAACTGCAAGAGTAGGACCGTCCAAATCTATAACATTGAAGGCGTCTGGAGCGTTAATTATAATCTGTTGGTCCTTCTTACTATACTTCCCCGTAGCTGACAGCGCTCCATATTCTTCAGAGCGCGAAATCAGGAATTGCTCCTCAGCAGCAAAATCAATCGGCTTATCTTTCCTAGTCCCACCCATAAAGTTTATACCTTGTGAATTAGCAGAAAGCTTTTCCCCATAAACTGCGGTCCCATGAACCTGACCACTGTTAATGTAATTGAGGTCTTTTCCCGCAATCAGGACATCTCCAGAACTGTACGCTCGAGCCACACCATAGTTCTCCAAGGTGATATTACCACCAGCAGCAAGTCGACCCTGAATCTGGTCATTTTTCTGAGCGAAATCACCAAAGATAAAAGCATTAAAGTTACCAGCAATACCTAACACAGGTGTAGGAGTATAGGGAAGCACCTCATCTGCCGCATTTACCAAATAACCTCCAGAAAGCCCACTACCTACCGCCAAAATCCCCGCTAATACCATTGCAAGCAACGGCTTGATTCTTCTTTTCAAAATGCACACCTCCTAAAGCTATGATTTATATTTAATCAGGAATAGTTACCAGAAGCGTAAAGGACCTAACAACAAAAAAGACCGCCATAAAAGAAGTGGAATTCCCTTCTCATGGCAGTCGGACGGTCATAGTGCCTTTTAGACACGTTAGACTCCTGAACTTTGCGTCCCACCCTTTCAGGCGGTTTGCTATTATCATGATTATATAAGTATTGCCTTGCAAATTAAAACCGGCAGATTAAGTACTCTATGAAATATCTGTCTATGACTTTTAATACTTCTGAACTATTAATAGTTTAGCGCTCTGTACCCACAAATGTCAATCAATTCCTTCCGATCCCCCTTACATTTACAGCCACAAAAAAAAAGCGCCTAAAGACGCTTCGCACAAAGGTTTTTCTTCAATTTTAAAGTAACTGTATATAGCCCAATATAGATATCCATAATGGAATACTTAGAATCAAACCAAATACCAATCCGCGGTGGAGACTTCCTTCATCCTTCATCTTAATTCTCCTTTTTATGAGTCTTAAGCATCAATTTTTATTATTACAAATTTAATATAATCTATTCTCTCTAATTCAGTTGTGAATTTAATCACATTAGAAAAGCTATTTAGAAATAACATTGATTAATTTTGGGGTATCGGGGTAGAATACGAATATACGTTCCCATTAGAGGTGATGATATTCATGCATAGAGCAGAAAGCAGGGACAACATGCTGGTGAAATCTTATTTATTGCTTCCGATGATTTTATCAGCTTTTGAACGGGACTCCGCCATTCTATCTACACATTTACGAACACCCGCGCCCTATCTGGAGGTTCTTGGAACCGCCGCGGCAGTAGCTACAACTGATCTAAGAGATGTTCGTTCGGAGATGAGGAAACGGGGAATCAAGGTATATGAGCAGAACAAACTTAACACGGGAATTGAAGCCAAATTTATATGTCGCGGATACCATGAACGAATGCTGCTGCTAAACGACATCGTTGCTGCCCAAGCTGCCATTCATATGCGCAGATATCTCGGGCTGGATATTTCATCTTTTAAGAGCTATGAAGAGCAGTATCAGATTAAATAAAGCTGCGTAGAAGCTACTCTCCTCCCCCCATTTTATTAGCGAACAAAAAAATAGGCCTTACCATGGGAGTTGGCAAGACCTTAGAGATTTATACCACAAAACACTGGGGGGTGTTTGGTGTCTTCAATATATACCTCGAACCTGAAAATAAGATGATGCTCACATGAAAATCACATTAAAAATATAATTTGGTCATTCAAACTTGATCTGGAAGCTCCCACAAGCTTAATCTGCCTTTAGCCGGTATAGGAGAATTCAGCGGAAGAACACCTTCAAGCTTCCAAGCAAAACGTCCTTCACTATAGTCGCCAAAATCATATTCATTCCCATTTATCCACTCCCTTAGATCCGCTTCTGGTGTAACCTCATAACATCCCGTGAGCTGGCCTGACGCAATAATGGCTCCTGTCGGCAAATTGTTCGCTGTATAGCCATGCTTCGCCAATATCGATTTGAACGGCTCCTGTTCACATACCTTCTTGTCTATCCTCATCCCGGCATGAATGCCTAACTCCCCGCGGTAGGCTGTTCTCCATGAACGAGTTTCGAACTGTTTTTCACCGAGAGCAATCAACGTTGCCCAAGGCTGTCGTATCGTTAAATAGCGCATGCTATCCATCCCTTCAATTCATCGAAAGATACAGAAAAGCGCGGTCTCCGAAATCCCGGAATACCGCGCTGCATAAGCATTATAAGTATGCTGGTGAAGGGAATTGAACCCCCGGCCTACGCATTACGAGTGCGTTGCTCTACCCCTGAGCTACACCAGCTTAAGGCTGACTCTTCTGTCAAACAAAAAATATTATACAACTTCCAGACAGAAACGCAAGCCTATTTCTTCCTGTTCCCCACTCTCCCAAACTGCTATTCAATCTGTAGCTTACGCTCCACAGACTCCAGCTTTCCACGGCTAGTGGAAGGCTTATCGCGGCGGTCATCTATTTTAAGTGAGGTCGAGACCCGCTCTGCACCTGCGGCAAAAGGAGACTCATGCAGCGCTTCGACCGCTGCAAAAATACGCTGGAGAGGTCCCTCGATGATCGTCCCCATGGATGTAAGCTCATAAGTAATCCCTTCTACCGTCTTCAGCACTCGCTGCATATCCGCAACATAACTGCTAAGGCTGGTACTGCCTGTTCCAATCGGAATAACGGTCACTTCAGCAATAGGCATGAGAATACCTCCTCGAAATTGTATAGTACGTGTCTCCTTCTATTGTAACAACTCCAACGCTCCCCCACAAACAATGCCAGCGTTAGTATACCCCTCTGTTTCCGTTGAACACTCCGAAATGCGGCTTCGGCTAAGGGTACTTTTTAAAAAGTGAATTCTAGGGTCGTCTGCACTACATTTATGGACTCTTTGTGGCATCTTTTCGGAGAATTTATGAATCATTTTCCATGTGCCTGTGGATCAATTGTGGATTACTTATGGACAGCCTGTGGATCATTTGTGGAGTACTTTTGAAGAACCCGCTCCCCGCGCGGGTTTTCTAAAAAACTGTTTACAAACACAACATCTTGGGTTATTTTTATCTAACGACAACAAAATATAGTGGAGACAGGCGCTTTGATCCTTTATCGGAATTAGAGCTTAATAGGGAAGTGCGGTGAGAATCCGCTGCGGTCCCGCCACTGTAACCGGATATCCTTCCTAGGCTTTTAGAGCTTAAGAAGGACAGATCTCCCGGCAGAAGCCACTGAGGGTTAAGATAGCCCTTGGGAAGGCGCCGAGAGGTCCTACGGAAGCCAGGAGACCTGCCTGTTTCGACGACACCAACTATGAATGCCTGCGAGGAACAGGAACGGTGTCCGCATGCGGTCATCTTCTTTTAGAGACCACTGCAAATATCTGTATGGATATTTACATAACGCATCGGGCATTTTCTGCCATCCTCGCTAGGGGATGCTTTTTTTATGAGATCAGAACGAATATATGGCCGCTTACGGCGGTCCAACTTCTTAATGATAGGACGATAGACGTTTTTCTTTTATACTGAGAGGAGAGCTATACAATGACGTTGTTGGAGAGACAATTTAACGGTACAACAAATGCAAAAGAAGTTCTTTTAGAAGAGCTCATTGATTTAGGACGCGATATTATCGACAGCCGGGATTTGGACCTACTGCGCGAAAATGCCAATTTGAACGGAGAGAGTTTCTCCGGTAAAATGAGCAAGTTCGGTAGTGAATATTCAAAATGGTACGCCCGTAACTTTACGATGCCACCGCAGCTAGTGCAGGCCATTGAGGACAATGTCGTCTATGTGCATGATCTGGATCAATACGCGATCGGAACGACCAACTGCATTTTTATCCCGTTTGATAAACTTCTCCGTGAAGGCTTCAACACCGGCAATGGCAGCGTTCGTCCTCCAAACTCCATAATGACAGCTATGTCACTGGTAGCGATCATTTTTCAATCCCAGCAAAATGCTCAATATGGCGGTGTATCCGCTAATAAGCTCGACTATGATCTAGCACCTTATGTAACCAAATCCTTCGCTAAGCTGTTCCGTAAGGGTCTGGAATACTTTGAAGAAGGACAAGCTAGTGAATCTTTGGGTGAAATCACAATGAGTCGGACCGATCTGGCGGAGTTATATCCGAAATCGTTCCGTTATGCACTAAAGGAAACAGAAATCGAAACACTACAAGCGGCGGAAAGCATGGTACACAATCTCAACACCATGTCCAGCCGATCCGGTGGACAAATACCGTTTACGAGCATCAACTACGGTACTTGTACTTCACCAGAAGGCCAGCTTGTGATCAGTTCTCTGCTAACCGCAACGATGAACGGACTTGGCAGCGGAGAAACACCAGTGTTCCCGATTCAAATTTTCAAATGTAAGCAAGGGACCAATCAACAGCAAGGCGATCCTAACTATGAACTGTTCCTAAAAGCGGCTGAATGTTCTGCGCGCAGACTATATCCGAACTTTGCTAATCTAGACGCTCCGCTCAACTTGCAGTATTATGATCCAAGTGATCCTGATACGGAATTTGCTACAATGGGCTGCCGAACTCGCGTGCTAGGCGACCGTTTTGGGCGTAATCATTGCTCCGGGAAGGGCAACCTTTCCTTTAATACACTGAATCTGGTTCGGCTCGGTCTGGCACACGGCACAATAACAGGCCGACGCAACGTCGCAGACGAAGCTGGCTTCTATGAAGATCTAAATCATTATATGGATATTGCGCTGGAAGGTCTTCTCCATCGGTTCCACATCCAAGCCGCACAAAAAGCTAAAGCGTCCGATTTCATGATGCGAGAAGGCGTCTGGGAAGGCGGCGAAAATCTCGCTCCTGAAGACTCTGTAGGCGAACTGTTAAAGCATGGCAGTCTATCGCTTGGGTTCATCGGTATGGCGGAATGCATGAAAGCCATGTATGGCAAACACCATGGCGAGGATATGGAAGTCCATGCCAAGGCTTTGGGTATCGTGCGTCATATGCGGGAGTATTGCGATCGGAAAAGTGAGGAACTGAATCTCAACATCACCTTGTTCGCAACACCAGCAGAAGGCTTGTCCGGCAAATTCACCAAGATTGATCGCAAGGTACTGGGTTCTATTCCGGGTGTAACTGACCGTGAGTATTATACGAACTCTTTTCACATCCCTGTATACTTCGAACTGAGTGCTGCTCAGAAGATTAGCTTGGAAGCTTCTTTCCATGAATACTGCAATGCCGGGGCTATTTCTTATGTCGAATTAAACGGCAATGCCCGCAGTAATCCATCCGCTTTTATCAAAATCATTAAATATGCGCTCGAACAACAGGTCAGCTATTTCAGCATTAACCATCCGATTGACCGCTGCTCCGGCTGCGGATACGAAGGCGTAATCGGGACAAACTGTCCGTCCTGCGGCGTGCATGAAACAGAAGTGCATATCCGCCGTTTGCGCAGAGTTACTGGTTATTTAACTGGCGACTACCAGACCCGCTTCAATGGCGCCAAACAAGCTGAAGTACGGGACCGCGTTAAACATCTATGAATATTTGCGGTTACTACCCGGAGTCGATTAATGAGGGAGAGGGCATGCGGGCCGTCCTCTTCCTCAGCGGCTGCCGCCATCGTTGCCCGGGATGTTTTAATCCCGAGACGTGGAATTTTAAATACGGTGAAGTCTTCACCCTAGAACGCCAACACGAAATTATTGCAGAAATTGCCGCTAACCCACTGCTAGATGGTTTAACACTGGCCGGTGGTGATCCGTTTTTCTCTGCAGAGGAGGTACTGGGGTTCATTCATGAGCTTCGCACCGTGCTGCCAGGATTCCCGATCTGGATTTATAGTGGTTATACTTACGAAGAACTTACTGCCCTTCCCGGTTCACCGGAGTGGAATCTACTTACGCAGTGTCAGGTGTTAATAGATGGACGATTTATAGAAGAACTGAAAGATACCACACTTCCTTACCGAGGAAGCTCTAACCAACGCATAATCGACATTCCGGCCAGTATGAACGGCTCGGAGGTCTTTCTGTGGCAGCCTACTGCGCTATAATATATCAATTTTTGATATTGAAAATTAACCCAAAATAAGAAGGGATGAAATAACCATGCCACAATTCGTAGTAAAACCAGACAATCGCCAACTGGCTTTTGATGAAAAGCGCCTTTCCGTCTACGCCGACCGTATCCTGGAGGGTCTTGATCAACTAAATAAAGAAACATTGCTGCGGGGAGTAATTTCCAAACTGCGCCGTGACTCCGTAAGCGGAGAAGAAATCAGCAACGCCTTCACTATGAGTGCTCTTGAGCTTGTAACGAAAGAAGAGCCTACTTGGAAGTTTGCAGCTGCCCGTGCCCTTCTGACTACCCTTTATAAAAAAGCAGCCGTTCATCGCCGCTATAAAGCTTATCCAGAAGAGCCTTACGGTGAGCTGTACCCACTAATTACAGATCTCGTAAAAAAAGGAATCTACCGTGAAGAGCTTCTGTCTCACTACACTAAGGAACAAATCATCGAGCTAGGCGGTTGTATCGATTATACGCGCGACCTTCTATTCGATTACATTGGTCTGCTTACGCTATCCGACCGCTATTTAGCGCATGATTTTGACGGCCGTGTAATGGAGCTTCCACAAGAACGCTACATGATTATTGCCATGTACCTCATGCATCGTGAGCCAGCTGAGAAACGTCTTGAGCTTGTAAAAGAAGCTTACTGGGCGATGAGCAACATTTACATGACAGCTGCTACCCCTACAATGTCCAATGCCGGTAAAAAGGTCGCTGGACAGCTATCCAGCTGCTTCATCGATACTGTGGACGATTCCCTAGAGGGCATCTTTGATTCCAATACAGACGTAGCGCGTCTTAGCAAAATGGGCGGCGGTATCGGCGTCTACCTTGGTAAAGTACGGGCACGCGGTTCGGACATCCGCGGCCACAAGAACACTAGCTCCGGCGTAATTCCTTGGATTCGCCAGTTGAATAATACAGCAGTTAGCGTAGATCAGCTTGGTACACGTAAAGGTGCTGTCGCTGTCTACCTTGATGTATTCCATAAAGATATTCTCGCTTTCCTCGATCTTAAGCTAAATAATGGTGACGAGCGTATGCGTGCACATGACGTGTTCCACGGTGTAACCCTGCCGGACTTGTTCATGGAAGCCGTAGAATCACGCAGCCACTGGAACCTGTTCTGTCCTCATGAAGTGAAGAAGGTTATGGGCTGGACGGATGAGAATGGTCGTCCGCTTGGTCTGGAAGACTTCTACGATGAAGAGCTTGGTAAAGGCACTTTCCGTGAAAAATATGCTGAAGCTACAGCCAATCTGGAATTGTCCCGTATTACCGTTCCTGCGATCGACATCATGAAACGGATTATGAAATCACAGCTTGAAACAGGTACTCCATATATGTTCTACCGTGATACGGTTAACCGGACGAACCCGAACCGTCACCAAGGTATGGTCTTCTCTTCCAACCTGTGCACAGAAATTATGCAGAATCAATCCGCTACCGTTATTGAACAGGAAGAATTAGTAACCAAAGATGGCAAGACCCGGATTGTTATCTCCAAAATCCCTGGCGATTTCGTAGTTTGCAACCTGAATTCGATTCACTTGGCACGTGCGATTCCAGCTGGTGTGCTGGAAAGACTTGTACCTATCCAAGTACGTATGCTGGACAACGTAATCGACATTAATAATATTGAAGTTCTGCAAGCACAATACACGAACAGCCAATACCGCGCAGTGGGTCTCGGCACATTCGGCTTGCATCACCTATTGGCACTCAAGGGCATTCGTTGGGAATCTGATGAAGCCGTAGAATATAACAACCATTTGTATGAACACATCAACTACCTGTTGGTACGTTCGAGCATGGAGCTTGCCCGTGAAAAAGGCCGTTATCCGAAGTTCGCCGGTTCCGATTGGGAGACAGGTGCATACTTTACTTCACGTGGCTATGTTAGCGGTGAACAGGAAGGTAAATATGTAACCACTGAACAATGGCGCGAGCTGCAAGAAGAAGTGGCTAAAGACGGTGTCCGTAACGCATGGATGTTCGCGATTGCACCGAACGGCTCAACATCGATTATTGCCGGCTCCACAGCCAGCATTGATCCTTTGTATGAATTGCTTTCCTATGAAGAGAAAACAACTTACAAGATCGCTAACCCAGCACCGGATCTGTCCGACAAGACGATCTGGTACTATAAGACTGCATTTACGATTGACCAAAACTGGTCGATCCGTATGGCTTCCGCTCGTCAGCGCCACGTCGATCAAGGACAAAGCTTCAACCTGTATGTTCGTCCTGACATCAAGGCTACCGAGTTCCTAGAGCTTCATCTGAACGCCTGGAAGGGCGGATTGAAATCTACTTATTATGTGCGTAGCCGTGCTTTGACAATAGAAGAGTGTGATTCTTGCGCTAGCTAAGAGTCTTACTGCTTTAAAAAATTCGGTGATTTAATCGTAACTACGAGGAATGTTTGGGCTTCCGGTCGCTGTTGTCCCCAGATTTCTTGATTTAAGCCGTCATTAACGGTTGAAATCCGGGGACAAAGGCGAACGTTTCACTCCTACAGCTCCAAAATTCCACTCCGTTACTTCATCAACCTAATTTAATTAAAGACCAGATAAGACAAATTACCCGCGCAAAAAATGGAGGGAAAATAAATGCAACTACAAAAGATTTTTAACACTGAAGCGCCTAACCAATCCACACGCATCATCGACGGTGAATGCTCAGGCATTCTGAACTGGAACGATATCCGCATGCCGCATATGTACAAGCTGTACAAGGTGCTACTGCTTAATCACTGGATCGCTGATGAAATCCCAATGTCCAAAGATGCGCAACAATTCCCTATGCTAGATGCTGAGGAACAACGCGTATTTAAGATCAACATCTCCCTGCTCGCTGTGCTAGACTCGATGCAGACGATGTTCGTCGGCGACGTGAAGCGTTATTTTACCGACTCCTCACTGGAAGCTATTTCTGCCATTATCGGTCAGCAAGAAGTGGTGCATAACCAATCCTATTCTTATGTTCTATCCTCTATCGTGTCGGATAGTGAACAGAAAGAGATTTTTGAATATTGGAAGAAGGATCCAGTTTTACTGGAGCGCAACCAATTCATCTCCGATATCTATCAAGAATTCCGTGATAACCCAACGAAACAAACCTTTTTCCATGCGCTAGTAGCAGATCTCATCTTGGAAGGAATTTTCTTCTACAGCACCTTCGCCTTCTTCTACAATCTAGCCCGTGACCAGAAGATGATGGCAACCAGTCAGATGATCTCTTATATTCAACGTGACGAGAATCAGCACTGTTACTTCTTCGCAGAAGTGTTCAAACAGTTGCTTGTTGACTTCCCTGAGCTGAACACTAAAGAGAACATGGATTACGTATATCGTACAATCGACCGCGCGGTAGAGCTTGAAACCAACTGGGCTTACTACACCCTCACTAATGTTCGCGGCATTGACCTTAACGAGCTTAGCGACTACATCAAATATACAGCGAACAAACGCCTAACCTTGATGGGTATGGAAAAAGCCTACCAAGGTGTTGATGTTAACTGCATGCCTTGGATCAAGCCTTTCTCCGACGATGCGCTAAATGCCACTAAAACCGATTTCTTCGAAGCCAAGTCCCGCAACTATGGTAAAGTTGGCGACGATAACGGATTTGACGATTTGTAAGACTGGACTATAACGATCCATATATATAAAAGAGGCCATTCTCTACTTTTACAGTGGGAATGGTCTCTTTGTTGTTACCCATATAATAAAGAAGCGTCCCTTTAACCTTGGATTCAGGATTAAAAGAGACGCTTATATGTTTGGTATGAAACCTCCGAAACGTATGCTTACTGCCCTAGGTTTAGTATTATGCCTTGCGCTCTACTCGATGTGTAGTTTCTTCTGCAAGCTCAACTAATGCATCATTTAGACGCAGCTTCAGCTCCTCAGCAAGCTCAACCACTCCGTGATCATTACGAACCACCTGAGAATCCACAGCATAAACACCACCAAGAATGTAGCGTGCGCCGAGTACGGACAACACGGGTTTCAAGGCATAGTCAATCGTGAGCAGATGTGCAAGACTGCCGCCCATGAAGAGCGGGAGTACGATTTTGCCGGCTAATCCCTTTTGTGGAACCAGATCCAAAAAGGTCTTCAAAACGCCTGTATAAGAGGCTTTATAAACTGGGCTAACCACGATTACCGCATCCGCTTCCGCCACAAGGCCATTGGCTTTGACGATAGAATCGCTCTCAAACTTGGTATGAATCAAATCTTCCGCTGGTAGCTCCGCTACGTTAATACGCTCAACCTCAAAGCCCTGATCGGTTAAGCTTGCCTCCGCATACTCTATAACTGCATTGATACGCGATACCAGGGAAGGCGTTCCGTTAATCACAACAATTTTAGCCACTTCTCCACCTCTTCCATCCCACTTAGCAGCTCACACTGCTATATTTATCCCGACAAAATTACTTTAAATTAATATTAATCCTATCGCAAAATAGATATTATTGTCAAACCATAAACGCTTGCGCTCATCCCACTCTTGCGCTATACTAAGCAACAACATTAAATCCAAGAATCAGGCCAATGATCGGCATCCAACCGTGAGGCGTCTGCGACCGGAGCCTATAATGACTCCCTAAGTTCACCGGGTTTCGCCCGTTACCGCGAAGACCAAAGAGGATCGAATTCTTCCCTGAAGTTAATACGGAGATTCGGTCAACCTGGGTGGCACCGCGAGCTGACGCTCCTCGTCCCATGGATGAGGGCGTTTTTTGCGTTTTTTCAAGCATAAATACCTTCGGCGTCCTTATAAGGACGGTAAGTGTTTATGCGAGAAATATAAGGATAAAGTGAAGTGTGAAACTTATACTTTCTTATCTTTTAAACAAAAAGGAGCGAACGGTATGTTGGAGATGAACTGGATCAAGGATAATCAAGAGCTTATAAGAAACACAGCAACTTGGAAAAGAGTCGACTTCCCACTGGATGAATTGTTGGAATGGGATGAGAAGCGCCGAGTACTTCGACAAGAAACGGAACAAATGAGAGCCGAGCGAAATGGGCTAACCAAAGAGGTTGAACAATTACTACGGCTTGGTGACCGCCCTGCGGGAGAGATCGTCAAGGCGCAGGTACGAGAGCTCAATAATCGCCTGAACCTGCTGGAAGCAGATCTAAACGAGGCTGAACGCCACTGTAGAGAGCTTATACTGCT
The DNA here is from genome assembly GCF_037963865.1 of Paenibacillus sp. FSL R10-2734. NCBI lineage: Bacteria > Bacillati > Bacillota > Bacilli > Caryophanales > Paenibacillaceae > Paenibacillus > Paenibacillus sp. FSL R10-2734. The sequence continues at coordinate 11,897 of NZ_CP150170.1, forward strand.
CGCACCGAACCCAGTGTCGAAAGATACGCCGATCGGCCACAATGATAATGACAACGTAGAACTGCGGTTGAACGGAGCCGTGCGGGAATTCGACTTTACACCGCGTGATCATGTAGAGCTAGGCGAACTCCACGATATCATCGATATCCCCCGTGGCGTCAAAGCAGGCGGTCCTCGCAGTTATGTGCTTAAAGGAGCCGGCCTGATGTTACATCTGGCAGTACAGAGGCTGGCCCTTGATGTACTCACTGCACGCGGATTCACGGTGATGGATGTTCCGGTGATTGTCCGTCCGGAAGCGCTGGAACGCACTGGCTTCTTCCCCGGCGGGATGGATCAGACCTATGAGTTAAGCGGAGATAATCGCTGGCTGGTAGGCACATCAGAGGTTTCGCTGGTTTCGCTTTACAGCGACGAGATTGTGGAGTTAGACACACCCATGCGACTAGCTGGAATGTCGACCTGCTTCCGCCGTGAAGTTGGATCAGCGGGGCGAGATGTGCGCGGGCTGTACCGTGTTCATCAGTTCTCGAAGATCGAACAAGTCGTCTTATGTCGGAACGACGAAGGGGTTTCTGAGGATATGCTTCAGGAAATCCTCGCGAATGCCGAGCATATTCTTCAGCTATTAGAGCTCCCCTATCGGATCATGGCTGTTTGCACAGGGGATATGTCCTTGAAGACACATAAACAGTATGACATTGAGACTTGGATGCCAAGCAGAGACGCATACGGAGAGACCCACTCGGCTTCCAATCTGCTCGATTTCCAAGCTCGTCGTTCGGGCATCCGTTACCGGGATGCGGACGGTCGCTTGCAATACTGCCATACCTTAAATAACACCGCAGTTGCTACGCCAAGAATTTTAATCCCGCTGCTAGAAAATCACCAGCAAGAGGATGGCTCTATCTATATTCCACACGCGCTGCGCAAATATATGAACGGACTCGAGCGACTGGAACTCCCGCATCTATAGTTATGTTTTACCCCATAGATAATTAATCCAATAATGCCCTTCCACTTCTCACTAAGAAGCCGGATGGGCTTTATTTTTGTCCGGAAACGTTATAGCTGGGTTGATTGCTCATTCTCTATGAATACAAATGTGTAAAATTTAACATAACTCTAGAATAGATTTATTGTAATTCATTAAAAACTCGTCATTATATATAACATGCAATTTACATTTATATTATCTCTTGTTTAAAAAGCACTAAATTTTTAATCATTTTTGTACTTATGCACTGTCTTTATGCGGAAACTATAGCTTCTTAATTTAATTTATATTAATTTAATATAAATTCATGTAAGACAACCTTTCATTTTACATTTGAATGCTAACATTTAGTAGGTTGTTAATAAAGATTTGAGGGGAGAATACTTATCCAAATGATTATTTCTTCAAGAGTAAGGAAATGGTTTGCTACTGGACTGGCCATGTTAATGGGTGTCGGCAGTGTGCTGCCAGCTGTTCAGACTGCCGAGGCAGCACCGGATAATAGCAATATTGTTATCTCGCAAGTTTATGGTGGTGGTGGAAACAACGGAGCAGAGTTTAAGAATGATTTTATTGAATTATATAATCCTACCAATAAACCTGTAGTCTTGACTGGCTGGAAAGTTCGGTATGCTTCCGCGACTGGAACCTTTAGTGGCGGAACAGAATTAACAGGAACCATCCCGGCAAATGGATACTTCCTTGTCCAAGAGGCTGCAGGAACAGGAGAGGCTACTGCACTACCTACTCCTGATGCTGTGGGTACCCTAACTATGGGTGGGACAAACGGTAAAGTCGACTTAGTTGACCCTTCAAATTCTACGATTGATTTAGTCGGTTACGGTACAGCCGCGGGGGAGGGAACTTCAACCCCTGTTCTAACCAACACGACAGCCGCTATTCGTAAAGCTGCAGCTGGTGCTCCAACAGATAGCCGCGGTCTAGATACGGATAACAACGCTGCGGATTTTGTTGTTCAAGCAGCAAGTCCGCGCAATAGCAGCTATGGTAAAGCGCCCGAAACGGCTAGTTCCATTGTAGCTTCCCCAGCCGCTAATGCCTGGCCAGTGGGCACAGAAATTTCTTTGAGTTCTCCAACGGTTGGAGCATCCGTCTATGCAGCTGTCTATGGATCAGCTGGTTCAACTAATTTCCAACCGTACACAGGGCCTATTACCTTAACTGAAGAAACTACGATTAAAGCGTACGCTTCCGAACCGAATATGCCAGACAGCGCTGTAACGACTTTTGATTACAAGATTCTGACCAAAACAGATGTCGCAACAGCACGTCTTACTGCTAAAGGGCAGAATATTTCAACAGAAGGTATCGTAACTCACATTAACGCTGCGAAAATGTATATTCAGGATGAATCCGGCGGCGGGATCGTACTTTATGGATTCCCAGAGTTCGCAAACGTTGGAGATCGTGTTGAAGTTAGTGGCGTTATGGATATCTTCAGCAACCTGCAAGAAATCAAATTCCAAAATGGACTTCAATACGATGTAGTTGCCCCAGGTACTGGAGTACCTGCACCAAAATTGATTACAGCCGAAGACTTATCTCCAGCGAATGGTGAGAGTCACGAAGCTCAGTTAGTAACCCTGAACAATGTCACCGTAGTCAACGTGAATGGAAACACGGTGACAGCAAGTCAAGGTGACAAGCAATTCACTATCTTCTCAACCCTGCCTAGATTAGTAAAAGATAAAACCTTTGACAGCATTACTGGGGTTATTGAGCAATATAACAACGTTTATCAATTCATCCCCCTTAATGATAATTCTTTGGTGGAAGAAACCTTTTCCGTTATGGCGAGCCCTGGCGCAGGTCGCATCATTATAGGAAGTTCTGTGACCCTATCCAGCCCTACCCTTGGAGCACAGATTTACTACACGACCGATGGAACAGAACCAACAACAGCAAGCAAGCTGTATTCAGATCCGATTACAGTTAGTAAAGATCTTACCATCAACGCAATTGTCGTAGCAGGTGGCAAGACAAGTAAGGTATATACCTTTGCATATAAAGCTTCTGAGCTCCCTCGAATACATGATATTCAAGGAGAATCTCATACTTCTGAGTATGCAGGTCAAAATGTTTCTGATGTAGAAGGCATCGTTACCCAATACGGATATACTTTCGCAACTGGCGCTTATAGAGGTTTCTTTATGCAGGACCCTCAGCCGGACAATAATGCGAATACATCGGAAGGTATTTTCGTTTATAGCACAAATGCATCCCTTAAACCTAAAGTTGGAGATGTAGTTCGCGTTAGTGGAGCTGTTTCCGAGTATAACGAAGGAAATGCGAGCAATCTAACCTCCACTCAAATTACTATGACTTCATTAACAGTAGACTCCTCTTCTAGTTATACATTGCCGGAGCCTGTCTTACTTGGTAAAGGTGGAAGAGCTATTCCTTCTTCAATTATCGATAACGACAACATGGCTAATTTTGAGCCTAATGAAGATGCAATTGATCTCTATGAATCGTTAGAGGGTATGCTTGTTAAGCTCTCTACCCCTACGATTATCAGTCCTTACTGGACAAGTGGCAGCGGAAATTCCATGCTCTATAACATCCCTACAAGAGTAGAGAACGACACACCTGATGTCATCACACCAGCTGGTGGACTAGTTCTTAAAGAATACAACCAATTCAACCCTCAGCGTCTCATCATTGCTTATGGAAATCCGGGTCAAGAAGTCATCACCGGAGATAAGTTCGCTGGAGATGTTACAGGGGTCATCGGATACAACAATGGTAACTTCAAAGTCATTCCGGAGAACGGTAAGCTACCTGCCATTACTCCAAGTACCTTTAAGCAAGAAACAACTACTCTTGAAGTCAATGAGAGTAAGCTGTTGATCGCATCGTATAACATTGAGAACTTCTATCCAGGTGTCGGAGCAACAAAAATCCAGAAACTAGCCGACTCCATCACAAACAATATGAAAAAACCTGACATTATCGGCGTTGTCGAAATGCAGGACAGCAATGGTGAAACCAATAATGGAATCACTGAAGCAAGTGCAACCGAACTGATTAAAGCTATCGAAACCGCTGGCGGTCCTGTATATAAATACACAGATATCGCTCCAGAGAACAATATGGATGGCGGAGCTCCAGGCGGAAACATTCGCGTAGGATTTCTGTACAATCCAGCAAGAGTACAGCTTGCGGACAGTGTAAATGGGCAAAAAGGTACAGCAACACAATCCGTTGGCTACAATGCCGCGACAAATCAATTAACTAATAATCCTGGACGAATTGATCCAACAAACTCCGTATTTGCAAGTTCACGCAAGCCCCTTGCTGCACAGTTTGTATTTGGTGGCGAAACCGTGATTGTGATTGCAAACCATTTTAATTCAAAAGGCGGCGATAATGGTCCTTTCGGGGTCGTACAGCCACCTGTATTGTCCAGTGAAACACAACGTCATAAAATCGCGGCGATCGTAAACGGATTTGTCAAAGAGGTTCTGACTGCAAATCCTAAAGCCAACATCGTAGCGCTTGGTGATTTGAATGATTTCCAATTCACTAAAACTGCAACCCTCTTAAAAGGTACAGAGCTGGACAATTTGATTGAAACGTTGCCTTTAAACGAGCAGTATACGTACACCTATGACGGAAACTCTCAAGTACTGGATCATATTCTTGTCAGTAAAAATTTAACGGCTTCTTCCAAAGTAGATGTCGTCCATCTAAATGCCGACTTCTCACCATCAAAAGGTCGGGTATCTGATCATGATGCAGTTATGGCACAGATTGATTTTAACTCTGCTGAAGACTTCCCATTAACCGTTCTACACACTAACGATACGCATGCAGGACTAGATACTGTAAGCTCACCAAACAACATCTTGCGCCGTGTAACGGCAATCAAAGATGCTAAGGCGACTACAGAGAATCCTATTCTTGTCGATGCAGGTGATGTGTTCTCTGGAACACTTTACTTCAATAAATATTCTGGCTTAGCAGATATGGCCTTTATGAATCTGGTCAAATATGACGCTATGACTTTCGGTAATCATGAATTTGATAAAGATTCTAACACTCTTTCCAAATTCATCGCTAAGGCTAAGTTCCCTTTTGTCTCCTCCAATGTGAACTTCTCGGCGGATGACATTTTAAGCAAAATGTTCACCAATGAAATTGGTCGATCGGGTAATGCAGCAACCATCTACCCTGCGTTGATCAAAGAAGTAGACGGCGAGCAAGTCGGTATCATCGGTCTGACGACAGAAGACACTGCAAACATTGCTTCACCAGGTAAAGTGACTTTTGAGAATGCCTTCGCTAAGGCAGAAGCTACGGTCGCTATGCTGCAAAAAGAGAAGGTTAACAAGATTATCGTTCTCTCTCACCTTGGCTACGAAGAAGATCTCAAGCTAGCCAAAGCGGTTAATGGCATTGATATTATTGTCGGTGGTCACAGCCACACGAAACTGGATCAAGCCGTTGTAGATAACAGCGATCCTAATGCACCGAAGCTGATTGTACAAACCGGTGAAAAAGGTCTCTTCCTTGGTCAACTTGAAGTTAAATTCAACAAAGATGGCGTACTGACAGATTGGAAAGACCAATTAATCTCCATCGATGCTAAGAATGGCGCTAACTACGTTATCGCAGAGGATCCTGAAGCCAAAAAAATCCTGGATACCGAATATAAGCCTGGTATTCAAGAACTGAGCAATGAGGTAGTAGGAAACTCAGAGGTTATTCTAAACGGCGTTCGTGATAATGTACGTACAAAGGAAACCAACCTGGGTAACCTGATTGCCGACGGCATGCTTTATGCAGCCAAGAAAGCTGGCACTAATGCGGTAATCGCCCTGCAAAATGGTGGCGGTATTCGCGAATCCATCAATGAAGGACCGATTACACAAGGCGAAGTACTCGGAGTACTTCCATTCAACAACGATCTGGTTACGATCACTTTAACCGGACAAGAAATTAAGGATGCGATGGAGAATGGTGTTTCCAAAACTCCAGCGGCAGACGGACGTTTTCCACATGTTGCAGGGTTGAAATTCTATTATGACTCCACCAAGCCTGTGAACGAACGTGTATTACGTATTGAAGTGGAGAACGGGGATAAATACATTCCTCTAGATCTAAAAGCATCTTATGAAGTAGCTACTAATGCTTTCACAGCTAAGGGTGGAGATTTCTACACTTCACTTGAAAAAGCCTATAAAGAAGGTCGCGTGAATCTACTGTACCTACCGGACTTTGATGTATTTACGAAGTATCTTCAGAAGATTGGAAATGTCACTGCGAATACTTCCGCAGTTGAAGGCCGAATTGTGGATCTGAAAGGTGCACCGCTACCGGAGACAAATCCAACTCCGACACCAGTTCCAACTTCACCAACAGTTCCAACTTCACCAACTGCAACAACAGCACCAACGACTGCTCCAACTGTTGCACCAACGGCTGCACCGCAATTAACAACAATTGATGCTGCTGATCTGACCAAACAACTTGCTGAACTGCCAACTGGTAAACATGAACTGGTCATCCCGGTTAAAGCTACTTCTGGCGGAGCTCAAGTAGAACTCCCAGGCACTGTGCTTGTACAGCAAGCTGCAGCACAGCCTAACACCGTTCTTACCTTTACAACTGCTGGCGCTTCTTATTCCTTACCGCTCAGCATTGTAAACAGCGCAGCGCTTACCGCTCAATTAGGTACCAACGACTTTACAATTACGGTATCCATTCTACTAGCAAATTCGGGAACACTGAGCAGCACAAACCAAGCTATCGCTTCACAGCTAGGTAATGCTACTTTAGCTGCTCCAGTAATCGAATTTAGTGTTTCAGCAGTAGCCGGATCTAAACGTGTACCGCTGAACAACTTCGGCAGTACTTATGTTAATCGGACGATCAATGTACCTACTTCCTTAAATTCAAATAACGCAACGGCAGTGGTCTTCGATCCTGCTACAGGCAAGATTTCCTTCGTGCCTGCGATATTTGCCCCTAAGGCTGATGGAACAACAGATGTTACGATTAAACGGAACAGCAACAGCTATTACACCGTTGTTAAATCTTCCAAAACGTTCGGAGATACTAACGGGCATTGGGCTAAAGCGTCCATTGATCTGTTAGCTTCCAAACTGATCGTCAGTGGAACAAATAGCGATACGTTCTCTCCTTCACAGTCGATCACGCGGGCCGAGTTCGCAGCATTAATTACGCGTTCTCTCGGACTTGCGACAGTGGGTGGTGAGTCATCATTTAAGGATGTAAATTCAAGTGCATGGTATGCTGATGCTATTCGCACCGCAGCAGGAGCCGAATTGATTTCTGGTTATACCGATGGCAGCTTTAAGCCAGGTAGCCCAATCACTCGTCAAGAAATGGCCTCTGTATTAGCTAAAGCTATCAAGTACACAGGCAAGACCCTAAACGCCGATCCTATAGCACTAGCTAAATTCAGTGACGCGGCTAGCATTCCTGCTTGGTCCCAAGCAGCCGTAGCAGAAATCGCTGCTGAAGGCATCATCCAAGGAGCAACAGACGGTTCCTTTGCTCCACTGAAGCTGGCAACTCGCGCTGAAGCCGTTACGATGCTGGAGAAGACATTGAAATCTCTCCAGTTCATCAACTAATACAGGCTGCCCCCAGCCCTGAACACAAAAAGGCGGTTCCTAGGAGTGCATAATGCACTCGAGGAACCGCCTCTTTTTTATATTACACCCTACGATTCCATCCCAGCCTCATTCTCTTCATAATGACTTGTGTCCCCATGCAGCAGAATCTCCGGCACGCCATCCGTAAAATCGATTCTGGATAAGCAGGTTGGATAAATGTACGGCAGATCCCACAGCTTAGGCAACTCTCTACTTTCAAAATAAGCCATCAAGAGCTTAATTACTACCGTATGCGATACGATAAGAACAGTCTCACCCTGATGCTCAGTAATAATTTCCTGTAGCTTCTCCAGCGCACGTGCCTGTACCTCTGCGAAGGTCTCACTGCCTTCCACTTTAAACTGACCAGGATCTTCCCAGAAGAAACGATGCTGCTCAGAATACTGAGCTACTAGCTCAGCAGAATCTTGGCCTTCCCATACGCCCATGCCAATTTCTTTGAAAGCATCAGAGGTCTTCAGCGGAACATCCCGTTCTCCGCGAATAATTTCAGCTGTCCGCAGCGCCCTTGGGCTGGGGCTTGCGTAAATGACATCAAGCTTTTTAGCCTGCATTCCCCTGCTCAGCCATTCCGCCTGTTGTACGCCAAGCGTCGTCAGCGCAGAATCCATATGACCTTGCATACGATTCTGCACATTCCATTCCGTCTGACCATGCCGCGTTAAATATATCGTTGTCTTACTCATCCGTTGCTTCTCCTCCTAATCCCAAATCCAGAGATCGTCTACTTCCTGTTTCGCTCCATCCAGTTCACCGCATAGTCAACGATTTCACGCTGAGGAATCAATTGCGCTGTAGCTGAGGCGATGTGACCATATGTAATAAGCCCTGTCTCTTGCCCGAATTGCTCAGCCAGCTCAACGAAATCGTCAGAGTTCCAATCCAACTCCTTGAATTCCACCCACTGCCTATGACCATCCACCATCATAGGTGCCCCGCCAATAACTTCCTTCTTTCCTTCATAGAAGGCGCGGCATTCAGCAAGATGTAATGAAGTATTATTTAGATTCCCTACGCCTAGCAGCAGAACACTCCCACCCAGATCATAAATACGAGCTAGTGGAGAGTCTTCCCCCAAACCGTATTCGAGAGAGTGACCATACATAATCTCATCTCTATGCTTGCCCCAAGCTGCAAATGAATGAATGGGATGCTCACTGCGCTTTACCCCTTTTTGTTTACGGAAGCAATCCGGAATAATTCCCATCCCTCTCAGTGGGGTCAGATCTGGATCATAAGCCGGCATCTGCTCACGAATACTTTGCCACCACGACTCGGGAACCGGTGGGTTACTCCAGCCAGCAGGGTCCGTCAGATCGCTGGAATGCGTCGGCATCACAAGTGTGCCTGATTCTCCAAGAACCTCCTCAAGCGCCAAAATAACGGCTACCGGCCCACCTGCCACCCATTGACCTAGTGATTTAAAGGACGAATGTAGAAGAATCGTCGTTCCCGCCTGTACACCCAGTCGCCGAAAATTGTCTGCCAACGTCTGAACTGTAATCAAATTACCTTGAATTTCTTCCACCCTTCATTCCTCCAAACTCTTGTAGCTAAACAGCAAAGCTTCACACTGCCATTATATAGGAGGATCACTTCTAACGACACCCTTAATAGTCCCAACGGCTACAAACGATGCAATGATATTTATACTAAGCTACTTATCCTGCCGCTTACGTCAAATCTTCAGACAGTATTTTGGCTCTATAATCCCCTGGAGAGATCCCTTCCAACTCTTTGAACACACGGGCAAATTGCTTACTGTTCTCAAAGCCTACTTTTTCCGAGACTCCAGCAAGCTTGATACAGCCTTTTGCCAGCAGTTCTTTAGCGTGACGGATGCGTACTTTTTTGAGATAAATGACGAAATTCTCACCGGTGTATGCCTTGAAGGCTTCGCTAAAATAAGAATAATTCAAAGACACATGGTTACTAACCATAGCCATATTTAGTGGACGAGCGTAGTTCGTTTCAATATAAATCAGTGCTTCCTCCATATCCGCATGCTCCGTATGAGCATAGCGTACCCCTAGAATGTAATCATTCACACTGAGGAGCAGATTCTCAAGCGCACGATAATAATCGTGGAAATGACGATAGTTATACATATTACCAACCGTACGATATAGCTTTAGCACCTCAACCGAGGCTTCGCCATACACCCGAAATACTTCATCCAGTACCTGCTCATTGATACTCTGCCCCACACTCTCGAGATAAGACAAGTCCAGCTCCTTCAAATGCTCCGTCTGAAAAATAACGGACAGCAGGCACTTGATTTCCTTCTCACGTTCTGTCCCAAGCATATTGAGCAGCTTGCGAAGCTCCTCCTTCGGCAAAGGAAAATCACGTCGTTCTTGGCTAACATCCTCATAATCCAAAAAGTCAGCTTGCGGATATAAAAAAGTATACTGCAGTGCACGGCACGCTTCCTTATAACAGGAGCGCAGATCATTTAGACCGTGTCCCTCACTGCTGATCCCGATCAATAATCCTGTTATATCTCTGGCTTCAGCTTGTCTGGATAGCTCAATAAAATCCTCTTTCTTGCTTCCAATCAACACTAATCTACAATCCCAGTCCGTTGTAATTTCCATAAAATAATTCTCTAGCGTCCCTATCATCCGTTCGGCTAGTCCTTGGACTTCTCCCGATTTCATCCGAGTGCCATCATTATAATAGTAATTCAGCACACCAACTGTAAAAGGAACCTCCAAACCCTTTAGTTCCTCTTGCTGCTCTCGCTCTAACTGAACCTCCTGCTGCTGCAGCAGCTCCCGCAAACGACTGGAGCGTAGCTCTTTGCGAAAATGCTCTGTTTCCCGCTCCAATTTTTTGGCGCTGAACTCCTGTTCTTCCTGTTCCTTATGGATTTGCTTTAAAATTTCGAACAGCTCATCACGGCGAATCGGCTTAAGTAGATAATCCTTCACTCGATAGCGGATTGCGCATTTGGCATATTCGAAATCATCATGCCCACTTAAGATCACCACTGCTGGACTATTCTCGCCCCTTACCTCCACAGATAACCGCTCCAAAAGCGTAATTCCATCCATCACCGGCATACGAATATCCGTAATCATAATATCTGCACCGTCTGTCTTATATACCTCGAGCGCCTCTGCGCCGTTGCTCGCCATTGTGATGGTATAAGCGGACGGAAATTCCCTTTCAATCATGGTCTTCAGGCCGTAACGGATATTTTTCTCATCATCAACGATCAGTAGTTTCTTCATAGTTGTTTTTCTCCCGTCAAAAGAACTTTCGGCAAGGTCAACCGTACCGTCGTCCAGCTTCCTGCCTCACTCTGTACTACAAGCCCGTATTCTTCACCATAAAAGATTTGCAGACGCTGGTGTACATTCCGCAGTCCTATGCCACCTGCTCTCCGGTTTGCCTCCCTCTGTTCAGAAGGGCTGTCACAACGTTCATCCTTAGCATAAATCGCCTCATTTAAAGCAACCAGACGCTCTGGGGTTAGACCAATGCCATTATCACGAAGCTCTATGAAAATATCACCTTCCGTTTCCGAAATATGAATATGAATGTTCGGGTCCTGTAAATTCTCTTTCTCGCCGCACCAAGCATGCTTAACACTGTTCTCTACAATAGGCTGCAGTGACATTTTCAGCACCTCCAGCTCTAAATATCGAGGTTCTATATGAAGCACAAGCTTAACTGGATACTCAAAACGAATATTCATCACTTCAATATAATTCTCAATATGGCGGACTTCATCCCGTAGCTTCACATACTCTCCGGACCATTTGAAATTATAACGCATCATCCCACCGAGTGAAGTTAGTGCATCTGATATCGTTCGTTGATTCTCAATTTCAGCGAGCATTTTAATATTTTCAAGCGTGTTATACAAAAAATGGGCGTCAATTTGGTTATGCAGCGTACGCAGCTCGGCCTCTTTGGACAATGCCTGCTTGCTCACAGCCTGAGCGACCAACGTATTAATTGTATTCATTAGCTTAGAGAAATGATGGGCAAGCTCACCGACTTCTCCTCCACCCCGAATCGTAATTCCAGTATACGCTTCACCTCTGCGCACGCTTTTCATCGTTTCGGTCAATCTGCGTAGATTTTTTAGAATAAATGCATTCATCACATAAGCGATCAACGTAAGCAAAACAATAAACCCGATATTAGCCCCAATTATGAAGTTTCGTGTACGGGAGATATCCTTCATAACACCTTCCATCGAGACCACATTTAACAGATACGCATCAATACGATCCAAGGGGGTGTTAATCAGTAAGAACGATTGGCCATTCTCCGAATATTCGCTGTCCCATTCCCCTGTTGCCCGAAAAGTCTTATACCGATCAGCAATAACACTGGCCATCTCCTTGTTGTCCTGTAGAAAAGATTGGTCTGGTCGAGTAAATAGCTGCAGTTCACCATCTACTAGGAACATTTGTGTCTGGTTATCCCGCACATCGGTATATGTCTTTGGCGTAAAGCGTTTCAACAGCATATCTACTTGAACCATCCCAATATGATTGTCAGCAGGACGACTCATCTCACGTAGTAAAGAAACCTTCGGCAGACTCTCAGTCGGTGCACCCAAGTATCTCTGCATCAGATCAGGATCACTCTTTTGAAAAGACCAATACTCCTGTCCCTTTAGCTGCAGCGCTTTCTGGTACCACGGCTCGGAGGACACTCGCTCTTCGCGAAATAGAATCGGCCAAATTTCATGCATCGTTTCGCTTTTCGAATACAATCGTAGATGCTCGATATTCGGGTTATTGAATTGAATACGGGTCATATTCACATAAGCATTTGTATTAAAATCAATCAAATCTTCAAGCATCGGCTCAGTCTCATTCGCAAGAAAATCTCTCACATCCGAGTCAGAATATGCCATCTGCGCTGCCCGTTCCATCGCTTCAATTTGATTGTGGATATGCAATTTTTCCATTTGCAGCAAATATTCATTTTTCTCAACAGCATCTCGGAAATAGGTATTATTGATAGACTCATAAAAATAGACGGACACCAGCAAGCACGGGCCAATAATAATAAAAACATAAGCAGCAATCAAACGACTCTGCAGCGACCTGCGCCCCCACCAATACAAGAAGGAATGCCATATTTCTCTGCTGCGTTCGCGCATATTCACACTCTTCACTTCTTCCACGTTCACCTCGCTAATATCGTGAATACTTAACATGATTAACTATACCTTATTATTGTTTGAAATAACCCAAAAACCCGCAATCAGCGGGCTTTTAGGTTATTTTTTAAAGATACGGGTACCGTCCCTAAAAGGACGCAAAGCCGTTTCTTCTTATTGGGAGAGCTTCACTTTATTCTCTTCGTACTTTTTCTGCTGGTAAGCTTGGAATTTATCTACGCCTAAATCCTTCTGCTTCGCTAAATACTCACTCCATATGGTATCGAATTCAGCATCTGAAGACGCCATGAGCAGCTTAGGAATCGTCTTCCCACGCAGTTCTTTCAGCTTTGTAGCAATGATGCCTTCAGGGGAGTTACCTGTAGGATCTATCTGTTGGAACGTTGAAGTACTAGTCGCTTTTCCTCTCGTCCAATCTTCTAATTGTTTGAAAGGCTCTACTGATTTAGGAGCCCATTGGTCCGTGATATTCGTGTTTTGCATCATCCAGTAGGTGAACGATGATCCGTATTGCTTATCAAACGCCGAACGATCCTTATTCATTAGATCAAATACTTCAGGCTTAAATTGGTCTTTGCCATCAATCGTTTCATAGCTGACACCCTTTTCACCCAAGAACAAGTCTTTGTTGCCTTCTTCACTGTTCAAATAGCTTAGGAAGCGAATAGCGCGAGCTTTATCCTTTACATCTTTGGAGATCAGTGTTACCGTCCAACCAGCGATAGCAGGGCCATCAAGGGTCGGTTGATCCAAGTTCGTATTCGAAGGACCATCAACAGCAATATAAGTTTTGCTAGGATCTTGTTGGTAAATCGTACCTAGCTGCGCTGCAAAGTCTGTACGTTGGTAGAGCATTGCGAAATAACGACCTTGAGCGATTTTCTCTTCCATTTGTGGACGTTTATCAATAAAGATATCTTTAGAAAGCAGTCCATCCTGATTCGCTTGACGAAGCGTCTTCATCCAGCGGATATATTCAGGATCAGTTTCACGTGCATATACCTGACCATCTTTTTCTCTAGGAATCGCCAGGAAGTTCTGAAGATAACCTTCCAGTGAATCATTACCGTTCACACCAAACTCATGCAGGCCAAGTGGGATAAGCGGCTGTCCATTTACGTCAGGAAATTTCTCTTTAGCTAACTTAAGCGCATTCAAAAAACCTTCTGGTGTGCGCATATCGGGACTTCCAATCGCTTCATACATATCCTTGCGAACAGCGAATACTTGGTTGGATACGTAGTTTTCTCCATATTTCTCATAGTCGGCAGGAGAGGAAGAAGAGTTAGGATAGCCATACACATTACCATCTTCTTGAGTGTACCAATTCAGCTTATCTTTATCGGATACTTTGTAGAAATAAGGATCATATTCATCAGCAAGCTTGTTCAGAGGCAACGCAAGATCGCCTTCGATTATTTTCTTAATTGCATCTTCATAGAAGCCCAATGTAATGAAATCAGGCAATTTACCAGAGGCAATGAGTGTGTTCAGTTTCTCATTCTCGTTACCAGCCGGAACGATGAAATTAATATCAACGCCGGTTTTCTTAGTTACATATTGAGAAGTAGGGTCCACGCCCCATTTATTAGGGAACCATGAGAAATTCAGGTACCAGTCAAACGTGATCGGAGAAGTGTCAACCTTCCAACCGGGCTCATCAGCTGACAAGGTAACAGGTGTTTCTGTCTTCGCCCCCGTGTTCGTTTCTTTAGCGCCATCCGAATTTCCATTAGCGCTATTCCCACTGGAGCAGCCTGCAACCGACAATGTCATAACCGCTGCGAGAAGTAGAGCCATCACTGTTCTTGGCTTGGTTTTCATACCCATATTATTTACCCCTTTTCTATAATTATTAGTTATAAGCTCAACCCCAGAGCTCATAGAGATGAGCCGCTGGAGGAGTTACCTTTACTTAAGGATCAGCCCTTAATGGAGCCAATCATCATTCCTTTAACAAAGTAGCGTTGTAAGAACGGATACACGAATACGATAGGAAGTGTAGTAACCACCATCGTCGCCAGCTTAATCGACTGTGACGTTACACTTCTTGTCATGCCACTACCTTGTGCAGCGACCATCATTTGAGTCGAGCTAGACTGTGCTACAACGCGGAACAGATACGTCTGAATGGGCTGTAGATCTGTATTATTGATGTAGATCATACCTGTAAAATAATCATTCCATTGGAACACGCCGTGGAACAGCGCGATGGTTGCAATAACAGGCATAGACACTGGAAGCACAATCCGCAGGAAGATGGACCAATCATTAGCCCCATCAATCCGGGCCGCTTCCTCCAGTCCTTCAGGAATCTCTCGGAAGAAGGTCATGAAGATAATAAGATCGAAGAAGCTAAACATCGCAGGAATGATATACACTAAGAAATTATCTAGTAACTGAAGGTCTCTGATAAGCAAGAAGCTCGGGATCAACCCTCCGGCGAAGAAGAGCGTAACCGTACCCATAAGCATGTAAAACTTTCCACCAATCAGGCCTTTACGAGAAAATGCATAAGCTACCATCGCTGTGAAAAATACATGCAGGACTGTGCCGATTGCTGTTTTGGCAACTGTGATCCACATCGCCTGCATAATGCCAGGACTATCGAACACTGCTTTGAAGTTCCCTAAGCTGAACACCCGCGGCCACCAGTAAATACCACCTCGCATGGCATCCGTACCTTCATTAAAGGCATTGACGAGTACGTACCAGATCGGATAAAGCGTTATGAAACAAATACACAGCATGACGATGTTGTTGACGATATCGAATAGGGCCTCGCCCTTCGTTTTGCGCTTGAGAGCAAACATGTGTAGGTCCTCCTTATCCTAGAACAATGATGTATCGTTGATTTTTTTAGACACTTGGTTAGCTATCAGCAGCAAGATTAGAGCAATAATCGATTTCAATAGTCCAACCGCAGTCGAGTATGAGAAGCGGCCTGAGAGAATCCCTGTGTAGTACACATAGTAATCGATTACATTACTTGCACTATCATTCAACGAGTTACGTAACACCAAGATCTGATCGAAGTTGGAGCTTAGCACACCACTGACTGCAAGAATGAAGAGAATGCTGATCGTCGATTTAATGGCCGGCAGCGTAACGAACCACATCTTCTGGAATCGTCCAGCACCATCAATCGTCGCGGCCTCATACATTTCAGGAGATACACCAGAGATTGCTGCTAGATATATGATCGCTGACCATCCAAGCTCCTTCCAAATATCAGATGAAATGACAATCGTCCAGAAGTAGCTAGGCTCAGCCAAATACGTAATCGGTTGATCAATGATATTTAGCGCTAACAAGATGTTATTGATAATCCCTATATCCGCAAGCCATGTAGCTAGAATACCGCCGAGTACAACCCATGAGAGAAAGTGAGGTAAATACGAAATCGTCTGAATCCACTTTTTGAATCTCACCGAACGTACCTCGTTTAGGAATAGGGCGAATATAATCGGCAGTGGAAAACCGATGATGAGCTTGAACAAGCTGATCCCGAGCGTATTCTTAATCACATTGACCAGACTGTCATCTTGCAGGAACTCTTTGAAATGCGCAAGTCCTACCCATGGAGCCTCCGAAATAGATTTGACGATGTTGAACTCCTTGAAGGCAATAATAATTCCATACATTGGAATGTAGTTAAAGATGATCATCCAGGCTACACCTAGTAGAGCCATGGTCTGTAGATGACGCTGGGCAATAAATCTCCTCCACAGCGAGTTACGATTTACTTTACCGGTTTCGAAATTGCCAGGAATTATCGGTTTCATACCTGGGCTTACTTCCATGCTTTTTTTGTTCTCCATCCTCTGGACCTCCAGGCTACATATCTTTTTCTTTTTCTTTTTCTGAAGCGCTTACAATATCTATGTATTTATTGTATTTGCTTTTGCCTGTCTCCGTAAGGCTTTGAATTTCGGGTTATAGGCTCCATTTTTCGGGTGGTACGCGTTTATCCTTATATTTGGAGAAAAAAAATAAGGGAGGGCCTAGGCCCCCCCTTATTTACTATGCCATTATCGCTCGAATTTGCTTGATCTCTCCACGCCGCAGAGCCTCTGCCTCTTCACCACGAACGAGTGCTCCAGCAATTTCGGTCACCGTTCCATCGTGATAGACGAGCGTCATGCTCTGAATAACAACCTTCTTCTCACCAAACGTATTCTCACGTTGTGGGTTCAAATAGGTTACTTCCGTGCCTCCTAGGAATGTGAAAGAAAGATTGCCTTGTTCATCAAATAGCCAGCCTGGTAGAACCGGATCCAAAGATAACGTAAGCTGTCCATCTTCTACTCTGAAAATATGGCTTCCCGCCATCATCGTTCTCCACATACTGAGGAATTCAGCTGTCGATCCACTAAGTCTTGCAACGAACCCTCTACCGTGATTGCCCGGATCAGGATTGCCTCCAGTTGCAATAAAAGATGAATTCTCCAGTGTACTACGTCCATAGACCGCTGGATCAAGGAATGGGACTAGCGATGTCTTAAGCTCCCCGTAGAACTCCTCATAAAGTCCGCCTTTCAGAAGCTCAAGTAAATATTTGTAGGACATATGCAGGAAGTTGGACTCCCGCTCTAACCAGCCTGGCGTAAAGGCTCTCATTCGTCCGATCTCATGAGACTCTCCATCCAGACTCACCGAGGTTTGATACATCGACGTAGTCGGATCATATAGCTCTGTTTGTTTAATCAAATTGTAGATTTCCTTGGCCTGTGCCGGACTTTTCAGCGTCTTCAACAGGCGAGTAGGTCCCTCAAGGAAATATGGCAATGCATATACCTCAAACGCCTCTACCACAGCTTTTGGCAGGCCATATCCGCTAAGTACCGGTTGACCTTCAGCATCTGTTACCTGCTGGAATTTCTTCGCCTCAAAGCGGAAATAAGTTGGGGTAAGTCCGTTACCAAGTTCTACAGCCTTGTTAATTCCCTCATCGATTTTGACCAAGAACTTCGAGAGGGCTTCACGAATGTACTCTAGTGTTACTTCGGATTCAGCCCCAGTAATGCCGAAACGAATACGTGCTCTATACGCCTCACGTGCCGAAGCTACAGTGTCCCAATACTTGAATTGTTCCAGTTCCCCCGAAAGGACTGCCGTTACCGCGTGATATACCTCTTCAAGCAGCTGTACAATTTCTTCAGGCAGATCTACAGCTCCTTGGGCATTCTCTTTGCCGTTCAGAGCATCTAACAAAAAGACTACGGTACGTTTCAGCTCAAAGGTCTCACTCATTCCGGAGCCGAACAAGCCTGGCAGTCCATTCATAGCATCGTTCCAGCCTGGCTTATTGCCTTCCATCTCCACACCCATGCCGTAAGGGTCAAGTGTAGCAAATTTATTCAAGGCAAGAGATAACATCTTCACGAACAGATTGGCGTGGTAAATGGTACCCTGACCGCCTTCGGTACGCAGCCAATGGGTGTCTCCAGCTTTCCATTTCAGCTTATGCAGCTTCTCCTCATCCTCAAGGAGTGCGCCATATTGCCGAGCCTTTCCGTCACTGATTACATATTTCTCACTGCGTGGCAGCACATACGCTGGGCTGTCATAGAACGCATAAGTGTTATCCCCAAATAGAAGCTCCTGCTTTTTGTCAGGGAAGATATCCAAATACCCGACTACTAGATCCAGATTATACGTCCAGTGATCAGACCAGAAGCCTTCACCAAAAGCTGCCTCAATATTTTGCTGTGACAAGGCTAGAAGACCTGATAAAAATTGTTGCTCGCTTACCTTCAAAGTAACGTTATGATCCGCAATGTAATTCACTAAGCTACCCGGTGTGAACCGACTGCTGCACAGCTTTACAAGCTCAGCATGATGATCTGCCGCAGCTTCTCCGATCCATTCTGCAGCTTGGGCCTTACTATCCGGCTTCACTTCAAAGGTTGTTCCTTGTACACTCAGTGGGTTGTAACCATCCGCCTGAATCAAGCTATAGAACATTTTGATGTTGAAGCTACCCACCTTCGGATTAAAAAACACATCATTCCGCCGATTCTGATTCATATCGCGGAAGTTTCCGTTCCCCTGTGAATAATATTCTGGGGCGAGTGAGAAGAAGTTATAGTCACGCTCTAAATCACCATGTTTACGCGAGTATAAGTGAACTATAAAACCATCACCACCATTGTCGAAGACAAAAGGATAGCCTCCGCGCAGGAAGTTATCGAGATAGGACTGACGGCAGTAAGCATCAAATACAGCTGATGAAGTGTGAGTAGCAATGTCTTCCGTCAACTCTTCAGTCAGACCAGTGGCCTCCTGAGATTTGGCTTTAATGTATTCATCACGGCATAAATGTTCAGCCTTCTTATTGATTTTATCAATGTCATTTACATGCCCAACCAGTGTGTTCAGAATCAGACTGCTGCCTGGCACCAAACGTCTTGCCACTCCGCTAAAACCGCACGGAACCTTGTTAACCGGATATTGTGGAAGCTCGCCAAGTTCCGACAGGGTTAATCCTGCAAAGTGGTCTGGGTAAGTAAGAGAGGTGTTGCCACCGAAGACTAGCTCGAAATCGACGATTGGCGAGATTTTTTCTCCTTCTCCAGTAAACGAAAGATAGAAATGTCCATTCGTAATTTCACTAACCTGCGCACTATCATTGGTGCTGGAACGCAGCTTATAGAATGGAATGCCATTCTCCAAATTGTATACGTCCATCCAGCTGCGCAGCAGGTTGCCTATTTCCTTGTAGCCACTGTTCTCTACGCCATAAGGCAAGATCTCTGGCAGACCATCCATCAGCTCCAGCTCAATCTCTTTGCCGCCGATGTTCTCAATCTCTACCCGCCGTACCAATGCGGCATAATCGTCATTAGGCAGATGAAAGTAATGTACGGTCGTCTTGAGACCATGCCCAGCATGGCTTTCTTCAATGGTAAGTCCATTAGGCAAAATGGTCATAATCCGCTTAGCAGCAGGATCAGGACGTGCAGATTGAAACGGTTCATAAATCTCTTGCTCGCCTTTAATTTTGATAAAGGTTCTGAAACCGGTCGTCCCTACGTTCTTATAAGAGATATTTGCGGGAGAAAATTCCATAATCGGCGAGTTCTTATCACGTATCCCAAAGCTGCAAATGGCCTGACCCCGGTTCACATAAAAAGTCCACATCGGAATGCCCTTCAGTCCGGCAAGACCCGGTAGGAAACTGGAAAAAGGCTTTCCTTCGTCAAATTGCTCCATTACAAATTTACCTGATTCGAAATAATAGTTGCTCATGCATACGCCCTCCTAAGTTGTAGATTATTTATGAAATCAGATGCGTTACGATGGAATGAGGCGATAGCTCGCAGCTTGCAATCTCTTCACCTAGACCTAGCGTTACACTGCGCACTTCTTCACTTTCATTCATCAGTACAACAGCAATGCTACCGTCAGGGTTACGGAATGCTGTTGTCAGGACCCCTTCTGCTTCAGATGTAAATCCAATCCGTACCGCACCCGGCGCAATGAATTTACTAAAATGCCCGATGTAATAATAAGAGCTGTTATAGTGCACTTCGTCAGTTGTTGTATCTGCTATGATCGGCGCATCGCAGAGATTGCCTACATGATTGGGACCCCCAGTCTCATCGAGTACCAGGTTCCAGTCCAGGTACCCTTCTGTCCACGCATTGAGATCCCCAATCATATTTCTGCCGTAACGTTCGCCCGTAAACCATTCACCCAGCTTCACGCCGCCCTCTTGGCAGCCCTCTGTAAACAGTAAATGCTTGTCAGGAAATAGATCATGTACCTTTTCTACCTTGTCGAACTCCTCGCCTCCATACCAGTGAATACCTGTACCCCACACATACTTTGCTGCTTCAGGATCAGATAATACTGTCGAAGCACGTTCGACCATAATATCGCGGTTATGATCCCAGATTACAATGTTCACATCCGAATGGCCGGTCTGATTCATCACCGGTCCAAGATGATTTTTAACAAAATCCCGTTCCTCTTCTGCACTATAAATACATGAATCCCAGACCTGAACGGCAGCCGGCTCATTCTGCACGGAAACCGCCCAGATCGGTACTCCCTCTTTTCCATAAGCTTCAATGAACTTTGTGTAGTAGCGGGCCCAAACTTCTGCGTATTCCGGTTTTAAGAGATCCACCGTTATTCATTTCACCGTTTGTTTTCATCCATGCCGGAGGGCTCCAAGGCGAAGCCAGCATCGTGAAAGGACCGCCTCTTACCTGCATGGCATCTTTAATCAGCGGAAGTACCCACTTGTGATCATGTGAGATATCAAACGTAGCTAGCTCTGTATCATGATCAGCAACATACGTATAATTTCCGAGAGCAAAATCACAGCTGTGAATATGAACACGGCCCATGCTATAGCCTAATCCCTCTACAGGATGGAAGTAGCGATGAATAACCTCTGCCCGTTTCTCGGTGCTCAGACGTGACAAGGTGTAAGCTGCAGCTTCTGTGAAAGCGCCACCAAAACCAATCATCTTTTGAAACTCCTGCTCGGGCTTAAGCTCCACATCGGCAGATCCAGCTTCTACTCTTGCGCTAAAAACAATTGCATCTTTCGGAGTTAAGCGTTCCCCTGTATCTTTTGCAGTTACCACAGTTTGAACCTTTGCCATTTCATCCATCTCCTCTGAATTGTTTTCTTACCAAGCATAAACGCCTTCGGCGTCCTTACTAGGACGGTAAGCGTGTAGCGAGAAACATAAGACATGAAGTATTGTGGATCATCTTCCGGGTGTTATGGATTCGGAGGGATGAGCCAAATCGAAACAATCGAAACCGGTTTCGATTGTTTCGAAAAAAAATGTTCTTTCGAAAGAAATTGAAAGAGCATTTATAAGAGTTATAATGTCCTTTACTTTATCAGGACTCTTTTCAATTCGTCAAGATTTATTCTGAATTTTAATACACAGTCTAATCTCCACTAGTCAGAGGCGCACAGGATTCCCGTTCGACTAATTCCACCGGAACTAAAATTGCTTCATTCCCTAGCTCTTTCCCTTCAATTGAAGCTAAAAGAATGTCTGCCGCTCGGCTTCCAAGAAGCTCCGTATCCTGACGAATCGTTGTTAATCCAGGTGTAACATATTCGGCAAGATCGATGTCATCGTAACCCATAACTGAAATATCCGTTGGTACGGAAAGTCCACTATCTTTGGCTGCCATAATAGCCCCTAAGGCTAATAAGTCACCCGAAGCAAAGACGGCGGTTGGACGTTCAGGCAGCTTAAGAAGCTCCAGCATCGCGTTATAGCCGCTTTCTCGAGAATAAAAAGCTCCGTTTACAACATAGGACTTGGGCACTTTAAGCCCACGCTGCTTCATAGCGGACATATAACCCAGCTCCCGCATTTTACCTGGAAATGTGTTCATGCCTCCAGATATATGGGCAATCTTACGATGACCCAAAGAAGCTAGATACTCCACGGCTAGCTGTGCTCCAGCTGTATTATCCGAGCATACCGTATGCGACTCCGATGTCTCAAAATCCACAATAACCGTAGGGATATTACTCTCAAGCAGCTCACGGAAATACGGATCCTCATAATCGGACAAGAAGACAACAACGCCATCTACGCCACGTATCCTACAATTCTCTAAATAACCACTTTGCTTGCCTCCGACATCTTTTGAGATAAACATGAGGGCATAACCCTTTTCCACAGCAACCTTCTTAAAGCTCTCGATCACAGCACTAAAAAAGGGATGGCGAATACCAAATCCCGTATTCTCTACGAACAGCACACCGATGGTCCATGATTTCTTAGTAGTCAGTGTACGGGCATGTGAGTTCGGTAAATACCCCATTTCTTGGGCAACCCGAAATATTTCCTGGCGAGTCTTCTCTCGTACATCCGAATAATTATTAAACGCCTTGGATACCGTTGTCGGAGAGTAACCGGTTCTTTTGGCAATATCGTATATCGTTGTCAATTCGGCTCACTCCTTGCCCTGACAAATGAAATGCCTTTTGTTCACTGCCATTTTAACGTCTTTCAGTACCGCCGTCCAGCGAAAAGTAACATTGTACAGAGGGCAGCAGTGTAACGGCTTGAATCAAGAGCCCTAGGCTTATATAGACCAGATGTACAATTGCAACACTATTCAGCATGTACGTCTGCACCGTTATCCAAATGATTTGCCCAAACCCGATATACAGAGACAAAGCCCAGAAGCTATGTAATTTCTTAAAAGGATTTAATAGTTCCACCAAGTGCCACTGAGGTCTCTTGATCAGACCATAAACAACAATCAGGGGCAGTATACCGAATACGATCAGCAGTAAAATACCCGGAATTAAAAAATCTGAAAATGGCGATCTTACCAGCATAGATGTTGGTATGTGTATCAGGTCACCACTAGGATCTATGACCATAGCCCCGCCTCCTGCTAAAGCTCCAACCCCCAAAAATATATGTAGAATATAAAGCCATGTTACTGTAGCCGGCCTTCCCTTGCTTGATTCCATTTCACTACCCCATTTCCATATAAGAATTAGAGCAATCTTATTTACATAATGAATTTGCCCTTCCTTTCAATTTTACAAGTTTCCCCTTTTCATTACCGAGACGCATATCACACATATTGCTGTATTTTCACTTTTTTGACTTACGATGTGAACGACTGCGCTTTACGTTATACTAGGTGTGAAACTTATAGTTTCTTATATTTTAAAAAACAAGGAGACAGGACATGCGTACACATGCGCTGCACCTAACATACCTATGAACGATACCGACCTTCAATCTACCAAACAGTGTGCTTATTGCCACAAGCAGAAGCCGCTCTCTGAATTTCGCAAACGTACAGGCAAACGTTCCAAAGGGCAGTCACGCCGTGGTGCCTGTCGTGAATGTCGAAAACAACGAGAAACACTAAATATAAAGTCCACAGCGATAGAACAATCCACTCCGAATCGCCGCGTGCGAGGTTTGGAGCAGCGAAAAAAACATCCACATTCCCAAGGATCGAAACTAAATCCTGAAGATCCAACTCAATTAATTCCTTCCGCCAAAGGGATGATTCTAATGCGCGGCCATAGCGATAAGGGACATCGTTGGCATCAGGAGATTGATCAAGAGCTTGCGACTACGCTAGTCAGGGAACATGCTGCTATTGTTGTGAACCGTCGAACCATCCGAAGATTGTATAGCAATAAGGATTTTCGCGCTTATATATTAGCCAGAGACAACTATACCTGCTACTTCTGCGGCGCTTATGGAGACACTATTGATCATCTCCTACCTCGTGCTAAAGGTGGTCATACAACGCCAGATAATTGCGTCTGCGCTTGCACGCTATGTAATCAGACCAAAGCCGATCGATCTGTTGAGGATTTCATGGGCCGAATGTAGCATCCCAAACCAAAACACCCTAATCTCGGCAGGCTGTTCTGTTCAAGTGAACAGCTGCCTTGAGATTAGGGTCGCTTATTAATATGGAGACATAAAATCTATTTAGTTCCCTGTAATGTTCTTAACTCGACCTACCTGTCCGCTAGTCAAACGAACCTTAATACCATGCGGATGCCTAGGCGAATTCGTGAGAATATCTTTCACCGTACCGTGTGTTAGCTTACCTGTAGGCTGATCCTGCTTAAGCACAATATCCACTTCAAGCCCAGGACGAATATCCGCTCTTACTTGTCCATTCATGATGCTATCCCCTTTCATGGGTTATAATGTTGTCAACTACAATAGATAAGGATGAGACGTTATGGCCTTCGGCATCAACAGAGAAGAATTAACCCGGTGGAAAAAAGCGGTCTCCGCAGGAGAGATCGCCTTCTTGACTCATTATTGGCTGGATCCTCGTTTTCCTGGCATCACTACCGTCACCAAGGTGGGCTGTAGTGATCTTACTACACTGAAACATTGGTGCGAGGAGAATGGATTGCCTGCCCAATATATTCATAATCGTTCTTCGTTTCCCCATTTTGACCTCATTGGACCTAGACAGGCAGAAATCCTTCGGCAAGAAGGACAATGGGAACAGCTGGAACGTTTCAATTTGCTCTAATATTACGAATTGTGATTCAAGGGTTATGAATTACTTCTTTTTGCGTAAATCCTGCATGATTTTACGACCGGTAGGTGTCTGTGCTAAACCGCCTCCTGCGGTCTCGCGGTGTTTCTCTGGCATAGCTGAGCCTACCTCAAGCATGACCTTGATGACTTCATCTGAAGGAATCACACTACGAACACCAGCCAGTGCCATATCTGCGGCAGCGAGTGCGGTAACTGCACCGAATCCATTTCTAACGATACAAGGAATCTCTACGAGTCCTCCAACCGGATCACAAATCAGACCTAAAGTGTTCTTAAGTGCTAGCCCGACAGCATGCACTGCTTGTGCAGGCGTTCCACCGCGCAGCTCGGTTAAAGCACCTGCGGCCATCCCAATGGCAGAACCTACCTCAGCTTGACAGCCACCTTCCGCGCCCGATACAAACGAGTTATTGGCAATGACATAACCGATGGCCCCGGCAGCGAACAATCCGGATACCATATAGTCATCATCCCAGCCAAACCGTTCCTGACAGCTAAGGAATACACCCGGAATAATCCCGCATGAACCAGCAGTAGGGGTTGCAATGATCCGGCCCATAGAGGCGTTCACTTCGGATACAGCCAGCGCGTAGGCCATAGCTTGACCTGCAGGTCCACCTAGGCACGGCTCATCAGCTGCGTTATATGCTCCTACACGCTGAGCATCCATTCCTGTGAGGCCGCTGCGCGAAGTGGTATCTTCATTCATCCCGCGATGAACAGCCTCTTTCATCACGCCATAATATTCACGCATCGTGGAAAATTCATGTTCACTGGAACGTCCAGATTCCGCGCTTTGCTCTTCGAGCATAAGCGCTCCAATCGTGAGACCGCGTTCCTCACACAATACAGCCAGCTCGCTAAGTGTTTGAAAATTCATGTTAAATTTTCCTTCCCCTTCTCTTCTTGCTTACCTTCATTTAAATTAACCAACTTCACAGATTTCACAGCAGTGAGCGCTTTAAGCGCTTTAATAAGCTCCGGGGTAGCCGCTTCATCCAGCTCCAGCACCGTCAAGGCTGCACCACTGCGATTCTTACGATCCAGAGACATATGCCCTATATTAAACTGTCCGTTACGCATCACTTCCGTAACACTCGCCAGAACACCCAAATAATCCATATGGTTAATCAGAACCGTCGGATAGACCCCTGTAAGCTTCACCCCAAAACCGTCGATATCGACAATCTCGATGTTCCCACCACCAATAGATGTCCCTGTTAGCGTCAGCTCGCTCCCGGTTTCTTGTCCGATAAGATGCAGCTTAACCGTGTTGGGATGTGGAAACAAGCCCGTTCCCTGCTTAAAAGAAACTTCCATCCCGGCTTCTACCGCCAGTTCTAGGGAATCTGGAAGCCGATGATCATCGGTGGTGAAATCAAGTAACCCTCCAACAATCGCTCGATCTGTGCCATGTCCCTGATAAGTTGCTGCAAAAGAACCGAAAAATGTCACTTCTGCCACACGTGGTATTTCACCTAACACCTGCCTTGCAGCTCTCCCGATCCGGGCCGCTCCAGCGGTATGCGAGCTTGAAGGACCGACCATTGCCGGACCAATAATTGAAAACACATCCTTAAAACGCATAAAAGACCTCCTGCCTGCAAGAATAGGCATTTATCGTATTCCTATATAGTATACTGCACTAGCAGTCGGAGTTCACCGTAACATTTGCTGTGATATAAGTATGCCCAGAACGACATAAAGCATAAAGAGCGCTCCGAGGAAGCTTCTCCAGCTCCAGCAGCGCTTCGTAAGGATCACCCTCTAATCCCAGCGCTTGCGCGAAGGCAGGTTCTGTCTTCTGCCCGTTTGATTTCATTGTGATTATTCGCTGACGAAAATCCTCATCCATCAAGGCCAAAATCTCGGCTTCAATGACCATATGCAAATAACCATTCTGCAGCTCTGTTCGCCTCGGCTGTCCAAACAGTTCTATAGGCCAGCCCTTTACCATAAAGTTAATTTTCGTTCGAGGGATGCCTTGGACCACTCGCGATACGCTAACAAACCCATCCATGGCCCCAAAATACCGACTACCTCGCGCCTGAAACTCCACAGGATCATGAACCTCACATATGATATCCAAATCGCTGCCTTTAACCTGAATTCCAAGCGGTACTGTACCAACCAACAGAGGGTTATAATCCGTTAGCAAACTCATAATATCCAGTTCTGTAAGAAGGTTAAAGACCTCTCTCTGAACCGCAGTTCCATGACGCAAATAATCGACATTTCGCCAATCAGTCATTTTCAGACCCTCCCTCTCAGTGGTTATTCGCATAGGTATGTCTCGAAGACAGCGCACGCTTTTCTGGGCGCATGCATAGAAATATACGGAAGATAGAAGGCAAGGAGGAGGTTATTAGAAAAATGAATCCCACCTACCCCTATTATGGGGAACGAACAGTATGTAAAGAGCAGCCTATTGCTTTCCCTTCACAGCATCAAGATCGCCAGGCAGGTCTAAAAAATCTGATGAATCCCCACAACCGATACACAACACAACCTGAGAGGAATGTATACCTATGAACAAGATACCTGATTATGATATTCCTTCTATCCGTTTAACAAGTGGCATGTACGCATTATCAAAATTAGCCTGCACAGGGCTAACGTACGTCCTAATCTCCTTACTTATGCTTGGGTTTCCACAACATAATGGCGTACCTGAGGGTTGGCCTCTTTCGATCCCCTATGCCATTTATGCTTATGGACTACCTGCCGCACTAGTAGCAGATGTTCTGCTGCGCATCCTGCGTTCCACATCCCATGTCCTTTCTCTTGTTGTATACGTAGCTGCAGGTTTCGGTGCAGGTCTATGGCTAGCAGCAGAACAAGGTGCAGAGCTACTGCTTTGGGGTTTCGCAGGAATTTTGGGACTATTACTGCTGCGTGTGACGCAACTAGGCGTAGAGCGATCCCCTCTGTTACTGCCTGTGTTTGCACTATTTCTACCACT
This sequence comes from Paenibacillus sp. FSL R10-2734, assembly GCF_037963865.1. Classification (NCBI taxonomy): domain Bacteria; kingdom Bacillati; phylum Bacillota; class Bacilli; order Caryophanales; family Paenibacillaceae; genus Paenibacillus; species Paenibacillus sp. FSL R10-2734. The sequence goes on from NZ_CP150170.1 coordinate 39,720, forward strand.
GCTCTGCTTACTGCTGTTATAGGCTGCACTCACAGCGCTTCTATGATATCACCGGCAATAATAGCCGCTGGATTATTCCGCTGACGGGCGGCTCTCTCCCCTGCTAATCCGTGCAGATATACACCAAAAGCTGCTGCCTGCGTAGCATTCAATCCTTGAGCCAGCAGGCCCGCAATCATGCCCGTTAGCACATCACCGACTCCACCAGTGCCCATGCCGGGATGGCCTGTGGTGTTTACATAAGCTTGCCCTTCAGGAGTGGCTATAACCGTATGCGCTCCCTTTAATACAAGCGTAACCCCATGCTCCTTCGCATAGCCCAAAGCCAAACCGATTCGATCCCGCTGCACCTCAGCCGTTGTTATGCTGGCCAGTCGGGCCATCTCACCTGGATGAGGCGTCAGAATCACAGGATGGCGTCTACTTGCCCACCCCTTGTAATCAGCCTCAGCTAATATATTCAAAGCATCCGCATCGATGACCAGAGGACAATCCGTTCCTTCCCAGAGATTGCGAAGCCATTCTGTATCGGCCTCGAATCGACCAAGACCAGGACCAACGGCAAGAACATCTCGCTCTTTGCTCAGCTTTAGTAGCTCTGAAATGCTCTCTGCATTCCATGTTCCATCTTCATTGCCGCGAGCATCGGCTAACATCAGTTCAGGGGCAGAACCGATGATGAAGGGTAACAGCTTCTGAGTAAGCGCCCATGTCACCAATCCGCAGCCTGCCCGGAGCGCAGCACGGGCAGAGAGCAATCCGGCACCGCTCATTCTTAAGGTGCCGGCGGCAAGAAGTGCATGCCCATAAGTACCCTTATGGCCTTCAGGCGAACGCCGGCGGGCCAGATCAACACCCAAATGGGCATGCAGCACTTCCGGTGTCAGCAGGTGAACCTGCACACCAATGTTAGTGGCCAGAGAAGTCGGAATACCGATGGCCCGGACCTTCACATGCCCCGCTCCGCCTGCACCGGGGTATTGCAGGAGGCCTCGCTTGAGAAACGCGAGGCATACCGTTACCGACGCATGAATGCAAGGCTCATGCGTCTCCCCTGTGTCCGCGTTCAGACCACTCGGGATGTCCGCGGACACAATCACTTTGCCGCTGCTATTCGCTGCGGCAATCAGCTCCGCATAGGCGCCGCGCGGGGCTCCCTCGGCGCCGGTGCCGAGCAGCGCATCCAAGATGCCGCTGCACTCGGCAAGGTCCAGCCGATCCCTGCCGTATACCACGGCAGGGAGGTCCATTGCTGCAGCCGCATCGCGCTGCAGGGCGGCCTCGCCGGAGAGCAACTCCGGCGGCACCGCATAGACGAGCGTGACGGCGATGCCCGTCTCGCGAAGGTATCGTGCGGCGGCGAGGCCATCGCCGCCGTTGTTGCCCTTGCCGACGAGGATGAACCATCGCTCGGCGGCGGCATTGCCCAGTGTCAGCGCATGATCTGCGCTGACCTGAAATGCCGCGCCAGCCAGCGCGGCATCCTTCAGCCCGGCGTCGTCTCCTTCAGATGCATTCCTGCAGCCCTCTTCACCTCTCCGCCGGCAGAGCGCGATGATCTCCTCTGCGATGACTCTCCCCGCATTCTCCATCAGCGCAATGGCTGGAATCCCCAGCCGCTGGATCGTTTCACCATCCAGACGACGCATTTGCTCAGCAGTTACCAGATACATGTTCGGCCCCTTTCCGCTACACTTCAATTCAGCATCTCTTCAAGAACCTAGCCAGCCTTCCACAATGTCTGCAAGCTTCACGTGCTTACATGCCCCAATTAAAGCAAAATATCAATAGGCTACAGTAAATCTCTCCCGGCTAAAATTCCCTTCCTCCAGCTCGTCCACCATAGCTACTGCAAAATCCTTCACACTGATCAAGCTTTCGCCATTTTCATCAAAAACGAGACGGTCGAGTCCAATGCGGAATTGACCTGTACGTCGACCTGACTGAACTACTGCAGCAGGACTGGCATACGTATAGTCCAATTCTGTGTTTTTGTAAATTTCATAAGCCTGCGCATGGGCCTCTGCTAGTGGTCTAAGCTCAGCTGGGAAATCTTCCGTATCCATCAACAGCTCTCCAGTTTCAGTCTTCAAACTACCTACACCACCCACAACTAGCAGTCGATTGAGCCCAGCTTCTTGCATCCCCTCAACAATCGCCTTAGCTGCTGTTATCAAATCCTTCTCTTGGCCGAGATCTGGACCGTAAGCACTGATTACCTCTTCATGTCCACGGACCGCAGCTGCAACTGAAGCAGGATCTAGAACATCTACAGTCGTGATGTGCAGACGTTCATGTTCAAGGGTTAATGATTCTGGATTCCGTACCGCAGCTGTTACCTCGTGTTTTCTTTTTAAAGCCTCCTGTACAATCGCCTTTCCAATCGTTCCTGATGCACCCAATACTACAACATCCATCTGTTTTTCCTCACTTTGTCCGGGTAAGGCCAGCGTACGGCCTTCCTACTTATTTATATTTTTAATACTCGTCTCAATAGCTTTTCCCTTATAACCTTTAAACATTATTTATCCCACGAGGTCCTATCGAAATCAGATCCCCGCAAGTTCGCTTCCAGACGAAAAACCCCTTAACCAATACAAGGGGCACTCTCCCTACTAAGCAGCTGTGCTCGCATTAAGGGCGCAAAAACATTCCCTGAGAACGTGGCATGACCGATTCAAAGCCATATTGTTCATACAATTTCGAGGCTTCCCCATCTGCAATCAGACTTACATAAGCCTTTTCCGGTACGGTATTAAGGAACTCCCTGATTTCCCGCATAATCATTTTCCCTAAACCGCGTCCTTGATGTGAAGGCTTAACCGCGATATCCGTGATCTGAAAAAAGCATCCCCCATCGCCAATCACCCTTCCCATCCCGATTAGAGTATTCTCCTCATACAAGGTTACCGCAAAAATAGAACGAGGCAGCCCTATCGCAGCGCCTTCCGCGCTCATTTCACTCAGTCCAGCTTCTTTTCTCAGTGCTGAATACTGTTCCACAGAAGGACATTGATAACGTATATCCAACTTTCCTGTCATCCCCATACCTCTCTCCTCCTAGCTTCTTACCATTAACTAAGCTTAGCACCGTTCAGCATTGCTGTTCCAACTATATACGACTGTATAGTGCACAGGCAAGACTCACCGTAGTGTAGGGAACTAATCAGTGTCTAAGACACTAAGATTCGCCTTCCCCTCTGTCCTTCCGGCAAACATACAAAAGCCGCCTGGCACTTAGGCCTAGGCAGCTTTTGTAAAACTTATTGCTTCTCAACTACCACAAGAACAAGTCGTTCCCCTTTAGCTTGAAAATAGCCTCCATGAAATAATAATCGCCATAGATGATTGAAATATGAATGTCTTGATGATGATACGCTGCTGAGCCTTTGATCAACAGATGATCAGAATCCGTCGTCCAGTCACAGAGAGAACCATCCAACGTTTTCAGCAGCTTCAGCGCGGCGTTCAGATAAACATCCTTTTCGTACTCGCCGACAACCTTGGCGATTTCGATCAGTCCGCAAGCTGCGATCGCCGCTGCCGTAGAATCTTCGTAAGCAGGCTCCTTCGGCTGCCGGAAATCGATCGGAATCACGCCGTTATCTGGAATATTAGCCATGAAATAATGCGCCACCCGTTTGGCTGCCTGTAAATACTCTTGCTTCCCCGTATGCGTGTAACTGATCATAAAGCCGTACAAGGCCCATGTCTGCCCGCGTGTCCAGGACGAGCCTTCCTCGTAGCCTTGACCGCCATAAGTTCGGACCACGCCTCCATGAAACGGGTCGAACTCCACGATATGATTCACAGAGCCGTCCGGCCTGATAAAAGCATCAAGAGCGGTGTCCGCATGCTTCATTGCGATTTGCGCGTATCGCGGATCTTTAGTCTCTTCACTCGCCCAATACAGAAGCGGAAGATTCATCATGCAATCCACGATTGCCCAACCTCTCGTATCTTCGCTGACTGTGTCATCGTTCCAAGCGCGGATAAACCCGCCTTCTAGGTTAAACCGTCCGGCAAGCAAATTGGCGGCATGCATTGCCCTTTTACGGGATTCCAGATTTCCGGTTACTTTATAATTGGCCACGCTCGTTGGCAGCCACATAAATCCGACATCATGATGTAGACCGTAGAATTGATGGAAACAGGCATCCAAAGCATCTTCCGTATAATTAGCGATTTCCTTGTACTTCTGAGCGCCGGTTTCATGGTACATATGCCACATCATGCCGCCCCAGAATCCATTCGTCCACCAATTGATATCTTTTTCGATCTGGTTGTCGTGCTCGCCGTTTCTTGTGGTGTAAGGAATTTTGTTTTCTGATCTTTCACACACTACGCCCATTTTGGTCGTTAGCTTGGCAATTACATTTTTTACCCAAATTTGATCGTCAGTCTGCAGGTTTAACATATTTCCCCTCCTATTTGTTCTAAAGGTCCCCCCTTGTTCAAGCCTGTTTACATATGTGCATGTCACTTTCATTTACCGTAACCAAATATCGCTCTCCAAGCTCGAAGGCAAAAACACCTTCCTCTTCTTCAATAATCTGAACCGCAGGCTGCTGTCCACCTTCGAAAGGAATAAGCACCGTCAAAAATGTAATACTACCGCTATATCTATCCTGGAAGCGCACCCTAGTCGAAGGCCTTGAGATATCGGTCTCATCGGACAGCCTTCCCTCCAGAAGATCCAATTTCCCCGTATGGCTTGTCGCAATCGCCAGATTCGCAATATCGCTAGTCGCAATCACGCCGCCCAGGCTCTCTTTCACCTCGACAAAATCCAGATGGAAATAACGCTGAACGCTATGGTCAGTTAGTCCTTCTACCCGATCTGCAATAACAATGAAAAGATTATCGACTAGCGAAATATGCCGATGATGGACAACCGGATCATAGTTTATATGGCTGGCGCTGGCGAGCCGGTAGAAGCCTCTATCCTCTACATTGTAGATTCCACCAGGCTTTTGTGGCCCAAATTTAAAAGCAGAAATATATTCAAAATGATCTCGCTCATCAATAAGCAGTGTAGAATGATAATTTGAGCTCTTAAACTGCTTACGGTCCTCATCATCCCGATAACAAAAAAATCCAGGATCGCAAATCATGTCTTTTCCAAGCGCCGTAAAATCAAAGCTCATCAGATCGATATGTGCATGGGCATTCTGAATCGGGCTTTTACATGTAAACAAAAAACTGAGTGCCTTCGAATCCCAGCCGCTGCGGATAATCGCTTGATCTAGCGTACGATTCCAAAACGTAGTCGGCTTATCCAATACAAACTGTCTGCCCTGCAGAGAATGTAGTTCTTCCACGAACTGGCGGACATCAAGCGCCCTCCATACATGCTTGCTTGCTTCACGTACCACTTCAGTTACATCGATCAAATTCGTCGCAAGCCCCAGCCAGGAAATATCATTTAACGCATAATACCCATAGACACCGGACATTACAGCAAGTGGGTTCGCATAGGAATCACCGACAGGTACACATTTCCCGGTTGGTCTTAACGAGTAAATGGAGTAATCTAGATTTTTTCTGAACCGTTCCATGTATTCTGGAGAGAACTGAAATTGAAAACGGTTAGCCAGAACCACAGCCAGCCCAAACCAGAACATGCAGCCATTATGATACGATGGGCAGCCCTCGATTTGACCGCCGTCCTCCGTCAGCTGCACCATGCTGCACTTTTCGATGCCCTCGATCGCAAAGGCCTTCCATTCCTCAGCTTCTTTCAGCTCGGGAAAATAAAGAGCAGTCGTCAGCAGGCCCAAGCATTCCATTAAATAATGATTATGATCCGCTTTAGGCCACAGCTGAGGCGACACGTTGCGCAAAGCCCTTATTTGCTTGTAAATGACCGTTAAATACTGCTCCAATACGGTCTCCGTAAACAGCTCCGAGTGACCTAAATGCTCTAGAACAAGCGGCCAAATTTTGTAGGCACGGATACCCATCTCCAAAACCCTCAACGGATGGCATTCCGAAAAATACCCAATCGGCTTTTCGAGCAAATCCTCAGGAATAGAGACCGTCTCGATCCAGTCTAGCATTTCGTCGATGACCTTGAGCCCGTACTTCACATCCTTCGTGAGCGAGTAGGCTTCCAGCAAATCCTGCCAATAATTCATCCGATTCAGCTGCCATAAATATTCATTGTCATTATGTCTGCGCTCCAGCCAGCTGGGCGGATTCCCGACAAACTCCCTGACTCCCCCTGTACCGGGAAGCATGATCATCCCTTGATAGGCGAATTCGGCATTTGCGATCGTCTCGCGCACATGATCAGGCATATGAGCTGCGATATAGGCGGCCTTCTCATCCATCGGCTCAAGCCGCGTACGTAAGTTAGCTAACAGCTCCGTCGTAGTCATCGGCTCTTTCAGCAATGATTGCAGATTCATTTATCCATCTCCGTTATGTTATTTTCGTCTAGGTAACGCTTACAATACAGAATGAATACTCCCTCCGAAATCATCTCAACTTCGGAAGGAGGGATTCCAGCTATTTCATGTAACGGTCGTACGCAACCTGCTCTAGCGCAAGCAAATCCTTGATACCTAAGTCTTCTAATTCCTTAATATACTTGCTGAATGTCTCATCGTTGATCGGTTCCACACCGAGCACCCATCTTTGCAGCTTTTCCTCCACATAGGTCAGTACGCCCGCGTTTAACTCTTCAAATTTAGACCGTTCCTCGTCTGTATATGAAATTGGTGGATAAGCCTCCATAATATAACCATTGTTAATATATTCCTTGATGCCTTTCAACGCAGTCACGTTTGTCCATTGCTCTTCGTAAGCGTAGTCTTGATGGAAGGCGAGTTCCATCTGGGCTCCCTCTTCTTGAAGCTGTTGAATAACAGTCTTTTCTGTATTTTTCAATACGGATTCTTTAAACTTCGGTTTGCCATCCACGAGGTCGTAGTGTTTTCCTTCGATGCCAAAGTTCATCAGTCTCCGGCCCTCTTCAGAGAACCAGAAATCCATATATTTGATCGCTTCGACGGGATGCTTGGTTGCCGCCGAGATTCCCCATCCGCTTGCATGCGTCTGCTTACGGGAGCTCTCTTCGAGGACTTTACCCTCGGTATTCGCAGGAGGCGTCATCGGAACAAAGGCGAAGCCCGGAATCGTAGATCCAAGAATGTTATTAAAGTTAGCCGTGCTAGCGAACCAGTCATGCGTTATGCCGCCGACATTGTCTCCGAGCAAAATGTCGCGCGCCTTTGCTCCACGGGTGAAAATTTCTTTATCGATTAAGCCTTCCTTATACCACTTCGCTATATTTTCGATTGCCGTCTTATAACCTGACTCATACATGCCGTACTTGACGACACCGTTGTCCGCGTAAAATCCGCGTTTGGCCGCATCGGCCCCGCCCCGCACGCCCCACTGGATCAGCAAATCGTAAATTCCATCCAGCTTCGTCCGGCTGAAGTATGGAATTTCATCGTTTACTCCGTTACCGTTCGGATCTTTTTCTTTGAATGCTTTCAATAGCGCATACAGCTCATCTACCGTTTTCGGCTGCTCAAGTCCCAATTTATCCAGCCAATCCTGGCGTACAAACCAGCCCTTAGCAGCCGGTCCATCCGGAGTAAAGTTAAGGAAATACGTTTTACCGTTATAGGCTTTCATATATTTGGCTGCATCTGGATGTTCGGAAAAAAACTTCTTAATGTTCGGGGCATGCTCTTCGATCAGTTCATCTAGCTCAAGAAAGGCCCCTTCAATCCCTAGGCTGTCGTACTGTTCCTTAATTTGATGATGCACCAGATCCGGGATTTTCCCGGAAGCCATCATTGTATTGAACAGTTCTTTACTATTCGTCGAGGTCTTAGATGCAGTTCCTTTTAACTTAATATTGGTCATGGCTTCCGCTTCTTTGAAGATGGGCCAGTTATCGTCGTATATAAACGTGTCAGTGTAGTGCATGTGGATCGTCAGTTCAAGCGGATCTTTAACGATCTGGTGCCCGGATAGCGGCTTTGAATCCGACGCTTTTGAATCTTTCGCTGGGCTTCCACTATTTTGCGAAGCGTTATTGTTACTACAGCCTGCCAACAGCAAACCGACTGTCATCATGATTATTGCAGATGATTTCATCCATTTTTTGTTCCCCACATTCATGACCTCCCAATATTGGTTTCTTGCTTTCGTTGTAAAATGATTGAAGTAGCCACTAGCCTTTGACGGAACCAATCATAGTCCCTTTGACGAAATATTTCTGAATGAAAGGATAGGCTGCGACAATTGGAATAATGGAGACGATGATCGTCGCATAAATAATTGTTTCCTTTGAATATACCGCCATATTCCCCATCTCGTCATTCACGTTCATCTCTACAATGAGTTTCTTTAGCAAGACTTGTAGCGGTACCTTGCTCTCATCGCTCAATAGGATCATCGTCCAGAAATAGCCGTTCCAGCGGTGTACCGCATAGAATAATCCGATCGTCACAAGAGAGGCTTTGGACAGCGGCAGATACACCTTCCATAGGATCGTTAGATCATTCGCTCCGTCAACCTTTGCCGCTTCCTCGAGTTCCTCTGGAATGCTCTGGAAGAACGTCCTCATGAGGAAGACATAGAAGGTCGTAATCGCAAAACCAATAACGATCGTAAACCTGTTGTCTAGCATGTTTAAATCTCGGAAATTGAGATAGGTCGGAATCATACCTGGTTGGAACCACATCGTCAGTGCGATAAAGAAGCTGATGGCCGTACGCCCCATAACCCGTTTCTTGGACAGGGCATAGGCACCGCAAACGGTGAGAATTAAATTGACGATTACGCCGAATATGGTGTAATAGAACGTGTTAAGATAGGCAATCCAAATCCCCTTCTCCGATAGTACCTTTGCATAGGAATCAAAGTTAATATCGTGCGGCAGCAAGAGCACCTTGCCTGTAACGACCGCTTCGGGGGAGCTGAGGGATGCAGATAAGACATAAACAAACGGGTACAACGCAAGCAAAGCGATTATTCCAAGAAATACACAGTTAAAGATATAAAATAGCTTTTCGCCTCTAGTTTTTTTCATCTTCCATCACCTACCATAATCCAGTCTCCGTTAACTTCTTGCTCATCTTGTTGGCAAATACGACGAGAATAAATCCAACGACGGCATTAAATAGTCCCACCGCTGTCGCCAGGTCGTAACGTGCATCCTGCAGACCTGACCGGTACACATAGGTGTTAATAACGTCGGCCGCCTCATAGGTGGCTGGCTGATACAGAAGGATGATTGCCTCATAGCCAACTTCCAGCATGGAACCGACCTTCATGACAAGCATGATTGCGATCGTTGGAATAATGGCGGGAAGTGTGATATGCCACATCTGCTTCCATTTATTAGCTCCATCGATAACCGCCGCTTCGTACAAGGCCGGATTGACGCCGGACAAAGCGGCTATATAGATGATGGTACCAAACCCCGCTTCCTTCCAAATATCCATGGATCCGATAAAAATCGTTCGGAAATAATCGGGATTGGTCAGAAAGTATTGCTTTTCGCCACCCATCATCTCAATCAGGATATTGATAATACCGTTACTAGGAGCCAAGAAGTTGGTAACAATCCCAGCTACGACAACAACCGAAATAAAATGCGGCAAATACGTAAAGGTCTGCACCGTTGTTTTGAAAATTCCATTCTTCAATTCGTTAAATAACAAAGCAAGGATAATCGGCACAGGAAACGCGAACATCAATTGATACAAACTGAGCAATACCGTGTTTTTTAATAGCCGCCAAAAATATGGACTTTTAAAAAACGTCTCGAAGTGCTCAAACCCAACCCAGGGGCTCGCTTCGATGCCTTTATATACACTAAAATCCTTAAAAGCGATTTGCAGGCCGTACATTGGCTTATACGCAAAGATGATATACCAAGCCAGGAATGGTATCAGCAGCAGATAAAGATAACGGTCTCTGAGCAGGTTTGATTTTATCTCTTTAAAGTTAAGCAGCACTCTCTTCTCCTCTCGCAACGATGTTTAGCTGATCCTCTCAGGAGCGCTCCCATTTGAAAGGTCAGCGTTGCAATTTAAACTATAGGAACGAATGTAAGCGCTGTCTATCGCCATTATTTCATCTAGCATCAACTCTTTATGTCGTGGCCCATAATGTGCATTATTTCATGTATCAACATTTTCTCGTTATAGAGAAACGCCCGTCGAACATACAATAGCCGCCTGGCACTTAGGCTAGGCGGCTATTGTTAAATCAACAATTTTCATTATATGAACCTTTATTGGTTCTCACTAAGCTTTTTTGCGTACTGGCCGGGAGCTAAGCCTTCATATTTACGGAACATACGAATAAACGTATTCGCATTGTTGCAGCCGATCATTAGCGCCAAATCGCCAATTTTGATATCTTTCTGCTGGCGCATAATTTCTTTGGCTTGCTGGACCCGATAAAAATTCAAATAATCTTTAAAATTTTCGCCGGAATGATTTTTGAACGCGATGCTGACATAACCGGGAGAGAAGTTAAACTCCTCCGCGATCATGCTAAGTGATAAGTCCCTGTTATAGTTGTCATGAATATACTCGATCATACGCTTTACCGTTCTGTTATCCATCATTTCATTCTGCTGATCGATCGTATCAAGCATGGCGCTATACAAGCCCGTGATGGCGGAAACCATCCGCTCCTTCGATTCGCCGTGCTGCACGATGTCCAGAGATTCCTTGTGGGTTTGAACGAACTCTTCAAAAGACATATTCAACTGCTGGATAATTCGACTCAGCGTGGCTAACACAAGCAAACTGAACTGGTCGAGCTGCTGCCGCGTTAACTGCCTTTGCTCCAAATTTTCCGATAAAAGACGGTTCAGCGTGTTTAATGCGTTTTCCCGCTTTCCGCGAATCACATAGCTGATCAGCTCCCGTTCCGTATCGATAGGGTAATAATAGCTGACCATTTGAACTTGACTGAGTTGTTTATAGGTAATAACGGAAGTCCTATCAACTGCCGATCTCCGCTTTAGGATATCTAGCGCCTGGGTAAAGGAGCGGTCGATTTCGCCGGCGGAGGCTACAGGGCGGCCGACAGCTGCAGTCAATCCGAATGCATGTGCGTCCTCGATTAGAGCCATCGCTTTCACGAGCTTCTTCTGAATCAATTCCGTTTCGGACTCACTGATTATAAAAACAAATTTGGTGAAATCATGATCAAGCAGCTCGCAAGGAAAATCAAATTTCAACTGTTCATGAATGATCAAGGAAGTCTTTGATTTTATCGTAAGAATCGCATCTTTCGAATATTGCTCCTCTAATTCCTTAGCGTTCGAGAATGAAATCACGCAGACGGACAAGGTCTCGCGAAGGCTTTGTAATTGATGCATATCCAGCAGGTCATCCACCTTGTCCGGAGGTACGAGACCATAGAGCAAATCACGCAGGAACTTGTCTCTCATCGAAAGCCTGTGCTCATTTAGCGCGGATTTCAACTGTTCATTGGCTTTGCTTATACTCGTCGCTGTCTCATTCAGGAAAGCGAATTCGTCTGCTCCCGCAGGCTCCCCGTAGCTTTTGAACAATCCGACGAGATGACTAACGGGCCTATACATGCGTCTGGAGATCATATAGGCGAACGCAAGTCCCGTAAAGATAAGAATGGCTAATAAAAGTACAGCTCCTTTCAAATTCGGTGTAAAGGAGTCTACCAACGAGTAGTTCTGTGTAACATACATATATGACCATTGTGGCATCGTTTTCGAGCGGATCAAATGGAACTCGAATTCATCATTGGATAGCTTTGTATAATCCCCGGTTGCCTGTTCATCAAGCTGTGCCAGTGGGTAGGCAAGCAATTGCTTTCCCCGTTTATCGTCAAAGCTTGATTTGAGCGTAACGTATCGACCATCCTCGATAATCGCAAACGCTTCTTGCGTATCAGGTGACAGAGGCGGTAACAGCAATTGTTCAAAGAATGAGACAACAAAAAATAATGAATTCCCTATACCTACCCTTTCTGGATTAACGATTCTTATGGATACGCTTTCACCCTTCGTCAATGTTATATCCTTGCTGCTCGATAGCGTTATGGTTGGACTCGTGCTGTCTGTACCTAATTGTGCAAAATCCTCATTAGTCATTCCCATATCTTCCATATAGCGTCTTCTATCCGACGAAATTTGCGGCGTAATGACCAGATCGTCGTTAGTCTTCATTAAATCGATGCTATAGCCAAATTCGGAGAATGCATCTATATGTTTTTGCAGCGCATATGAGGTTTGTGTGATCTCATAGTAATTGCGATCTTGTTCAGCAAATTTAACAACATGCTCATTTAATCTCAGTTGTGCGATTAGATTGAAAGAAACGCCCAGTTTCGTGTCAATTTTGTCGCGCGATTGCATGAGAAAATTCTGCTGATTTTGACTCAATTCCGATCTCACTCTTTGGCCGTCCTTAAAAAAAGACAGGCAGACCGCAATCATGGTGTAAGCGAATACAATAATAAGATATGCAATAAGCAATTTTGAGAAAAAAGACCTTCTAAGCAATTTTGATCTCCCCTTGGCGATTCCTTTATAAATTGAAAATCACCTAATGTAAAAATTGTATCCTCATCGGGTGATTGTATCTCCTTACATTCTTTTGAAAATATCTAACTCACACTATATATGAATATGAAAATCCCGTCTATTACCAAAATCCACTAAGCTATACAAACAACACATCCACCGTAGTGGAAAGTATTAAATTCTTGAATCCTATTGCTAACTATGTGGAATAGTATCTATAACAATACTCTTAAAAGGTTGGTGAAGCATAATGTCTCCTGTAGCAAAGCTTTTTAAATGGGGAACGTGTGTGTATGAGGCCTTTCTGGCTCTGCCTGTCCTCGGCGGTCTCTTTATTATAGCTAATGGTTGGGTCCCACTTGCCATTGCTTTTTTGCTCCACGCTGTAGCCATTGTTATACTGCAAAGAGAGCGGAAACCCATCATAGGAAACGTTCTAGGCATTATCACCTCGATTTTAGCGTTCATCCCGCTCTTAGGTTGGATCATGCATGGCATCACTGCGCTCGTACTGCTGGTTGAAGGGATTTCCTCTTCACGTCAGGCAAACCGTTATTAATAAGATGCCTGTATCGTCGGTCGGTCGCTTGCTTGGTAAAAAGATAACAGAGCAGCGTTTCTCCATGTTTGGAAGAATCGCTGCTCTGTCTTTTGGTTTGTTTGCAATGCTGCTTAAGGACCCAGATGACGTTATTTGCGATTTATTAGCCTTTGGAGCGCGGTTTCGGACTCCAATGCAGCTATTCATTAAAAAGAGCTACCTATTTGGTGTTTTTTATGCCAATAGCGATTATCGGGTCCGTTAGCATGCCAAATGTGCCAAAAAACTGCGTTTAGGGTCTTCTGAGTCCGATCGGTGCTTCGTATCAAAAAACAGAGGAGTTGCCCCAGCAGGGATTTCAAGGCCGCTGAGGCAACTCCATAATTTTTATCCAGAAAGATTATAGATCCCTATATGATTGCCCGAGAGTGTATCAACGTCCTGCCGATTGGGAATCGGCCCGCCGGTTTCCGTTCTCACCAATGTAACGCCCATTTGCATTGCCATTGCCATTCTCAAAACGTTTGCGTTCCGTACGCTCCATCTGAACAATCTGACCTTCGTGCACCACGATGTGCAAAGAGCCAAATTCCATATCATCCAGAAGCCCTGCAATCCGCGTTAGCCATAAATCATCCACTTTCAGCGGTTTAGCCATTCTCTAGCCTCCCTTTCCCCATCCAAAGGATTATATCCGCCTAATTTCCACAATTCCGTTATTACCAACCAGTATACTATGGATTAACTTAGCATGGAACCAAAAGCACTGTCAATGGGCATTTTTTCGTGATAACCAGCTTTTAATAATCATTGTCACTAAGGCCAACAACAGCAGCAGTGAAGCTACTGCAAACGACGCTGAAAATTGATATTCATTGTACAAAATCTCAACGTGCAGTGGCAGTGTATTCGTCTCCCCACGAATATGCCCGGACACCACAGAGACTGCACCGAACTCGCCCATGGCTCGCGCATTACACAAAATAATGCCATATAGTAAACCCCATTTTATATTAGGAAGCGTGACTCTGAAAAAAATTTGCCACCCGTGTGCTCCGAGGGTAATCGCCGCCTCTTCCTCCTGTGTCCCTTGGTCCTCCATCAGTGGGATCAACTCACGCGCCACAAAAGGAAACGTCACAAACAGCGTCGCGAGCACGATCCCCGGAAGAGCAAATACGATCTTGATATCATGTGCGCTCAGCCAAGGACCAAACCAACCATTAGCACCGAAGACGAGCACAAAGATCAGACCGCCGATAACTGGAGATACTGCAAAAGGGAGGTCAATCAAGGTAATGAGAAATCCTTTGCCACGGAAGCGAAACTTAGTGACTGCCCATGCTGCCGCTACGCCAAAGAAAGTGTTCAGTGGCACAGTGATCGCCGCAACAAGTAGCGTCAGCCGCAGAGCGGAACGAGCATCCGGATCAGTCAGGGCAGCTATATATACATCCCAGCCTTTTTTCAGCGCCTCTGTCAGCACGACAACCAATGGCAGAGCAATCAGCCAAAACAGGACTAATCCAGCAGCTCCGATCAACACCCATTTTACAACCTTGGTTTCCGTTGTCGCTGGCGAGGACGTATTCTTCTGTAGCCGAGGGGCTTGGAGTGGGACTGTGCCTGCCAAAGTTATTCCTCCTTTAAAGGGTTTTACGAAGACATATTTAGCTTTTAAAAATGCAGACTCGCGGTAAATTGAAGTGCTTCGAGTAAATTTGGGAGTTATCGGGCTCTGCCATCTCCGATTTTGTTAACCCTAATTATTGGTAATGGGTCACTCCAACGAATATTGGACTTCCGATCGCTGTTATCCTCAGATTTCCTGATTTGAACCGCTCTCCGCGGTAGAAATCCGAGGATAAAGGCGAACGCTACCGCTTCTCCAGTTCCAAAATTCCTCTCCGTTCCTTTCTTACCAGCCATCTGGTTTCAAAACTTCGAGATCGCTATCGCTCCTCTTCCGCCAAAATTAATCTTTCACCCTTAATTTTCACCTGAGGATTCTGCATTTTACGGAAGCAAGAATGCTTCGTAAAATTAAGTCGTCATCTACCTGTTAGGATGTAGCTTCGCTAGTACTCGCTCAGCAAAACAAACCTTACAAATTAAATACTTGGAATATAGAGCGTAAACCTCAAGACCTACCGAGAAGTCTTACGCACCCAACGCTGAAGAGTGTTAATGACCAACAGCATTAAGAAGGAGATAAGGAGCAGAAGCAACGCGACAGCGGTAGCCCCAGCATAATCATATTGCTCCAGTTTGGACATGATCAGCAGCGGAGCAATCTCCGTTCGCATCGGCATATTACCAGAGATGAACACGACGGAGCCGAATTCGCCAATACCACGGGCAAATGCTAAGGCAAAGCCTGTTAACAGCGGCGGGAACAGCTCCGGGAATACTACTGAACGAAACGTTCTCCAGCGGCCTGCACCGAGCGTTGCCGACGCTTCTTCCATATCTCGGTCCAAATCCTCCAGCACCGGCTGTACCGTTCGGACAACAAACGGTATACCGATGAACATCAAGGCTAAAGTAATGCCCAGCGGAGTAAATGCCACCTTTAATCCCAGCGGCTCAAGCCACGATCCGATCCAGCCATTTGTAGCATAGAGAGCCGTCAAGGAGACACCAGCTACAGCCGTTGGCAAAGCAAACGGAAGATCGATCAGCGCATCAAATATTCTTTTGCCCGGAAATTCATAACGTACCAGCACCCACGCCAACAGAAGACCTAGAATAGCATCTACAAAAGCGGCCGCCGCTGCCGTAGATAGACTGACACGATACGAAGCCAATACGCGAGGGTCCGTAGCTACATCCCAGAATTTCGCCCAGCTCAGCCCAGTAGAATTGAACAACAGCGCTGAAAGTGGCAAGAGTACCACGAGACTCAGGTAAAGTACACTGTACCCCATCGTTATCCCAAAACCGGGTAATATCTTTCGCCGCGTTATTGCCGGTGCACCTGTAGTAGTGGTGACATCCATCCCCTATTCATCCTTTCTCGCCTTCGGCTTGTTAGCCGATCAGCCCCTTACTAGGGACAAATCTCATAAAAGCATCATCTTCATTTTATTAATCTGTTATTTAGCACCCGGCACATAGATCTTGTCAAAGATCCCACCATCGTTAAAATGCTTCTCTTGTGTTTCTTTCCAGTTTCCGAATTTGTCAGCCAGTGTGAATAACTTAATCTCCGGGAACTTATCTTTATATTGTTCCTTCACGCTATCCAGCGTAGGACGGTAGTAGTTCTCAGCCGCGATTTTTTGTCCTTCTTCACTATAGAGATATTTCAAGTAAGCCTCGGACACCTCACGCGTATTTCTTTTGTCCACAACCTTATCTACGATTGCTACCGGTGGTTCTGCCAGAATACTCTCGGATGGATTTACGATATCGAATTTGTCTGGACCAAGCTCTTCAACGGAAAGATAAGCTTCATTCTCCCATGCAATCAGCACATCACCAATTCCACGTTCAACAAAAGTGGTCGTCGAACCCCTCGCACCGGTATCCAGCACCGGAACATTTTTGAATAGCTCTTTTACAAATTCTTCAGCCTTAGCTTCGTCGTTATTGTTATGATCTAGCGCGTAGCCCCATGCCGCCAAGTAGTTCCAACGTGCGCCACCTGAGGTTTTCGGATTCGGTGTAATTACCTCTACGCCTTCCTTTAGCAGATCCGGCCAATCTTTGATTCCTTTTGGATTCCCTTTACGTACTAAGAACACGATCGTCGAGGTATAAGGTGAGCTATTATGATCAAATTTACTTTGCCATTCTTCATTGATAAGTCCTTTTTCCTGCAATGCATCAATATCATAACCAAGGGCCAGTGTGACTACATCCGCTTCGAGACCATCAAGCACAGCACGACTTTGCTTACCTGATCCACCATGAGATTGTTTAATCGTGACCTTCTGTCCGGTTTCTGTCTCCCAATAAGCTGCAAAAGCTTTATTGTAGTTCTCATATAGCTCACGAGTAGGATCATAGGACACGTTGAGCAGTTCCACTGGATCTTTGGATGGCGCTTTTGTAGCTTCAGCAGCATTCGTGGCCTCCGCTGAGTTGGTTGTTGCTGGTGTGTCCGTTGCCGAACTAGCACTATTGCCACTATTGTTATTGCCGCCGCAAGCAACAGTAAGTCCTGCCGTCAGCAACAAGGTAAATCCTACAAGAAGTCCTTTATTCATTTTGTTCTTCATCATTTCCACTCCCCCATGTTTTTTCTTGCCATCATTTCTTTCTTAAAATATAAGAAGGTATAAGTTTCACGTTATACATTATCCTTATATTTCTCGCTTAAACGCTTACCGTTCTTATTAGGAAGTCGAGGCGTTTTAAGCTTGGCGGTAACAAAAAGAACGGAGGAAAGCCCACGTATGGCAGGTCAAACCGGTCCTATGACACGTGTCTGCGAGCCTAATGCAGGCGTTCCTCCGTTTGTACGGTAAGAACTTTCTTCAATTATTCCTATCTACTTAGTTGGTTATAAGGATATAATACTGAAACCCTTTATCCGTGTCAAACCTTTTTTTCCAAACACTTACAACGGAATCTTCCAAATACCACGCTATACAGGCAATGGAGTGGGTTCCTGTAAGATCCACTTGTTATTGATGCTATAAAGTAATATTATTGCTACAGCTTATGGTCTATAGAAATTACCGCTTAATGTCGGGAGTGAGAATCATGGGTATGGATTTAGAGTACATCCCTGCGCCGATAAGACCACGGCTTCACAGGCGAATGACTAAAGAAATTGGACGAAGGATTAGGGAAACTTACCGTTATGATACAACGGTCTGGAGGACAGCAATCGCTGGTCTTTGGATCGTTTGCTTTTTGGCTTTCACGACTGCTGTATTAGGCATACCGACTGGACTCGGGGTACCTACTGATATTGCCCTTGCTGCAGGTACAAGCACTATATTGCTTGCAATTTCCAGCAATATTATTGCCATACTAATAGCGTTGACCGGACTGCGTATCCCACGACTATTCGCTGGCTGCGTATTGAGCGATATTGGAGCTATCCTACTAATTTTATATTACGCTGATTTTGAGATTGAAGCTGCGGCTCTCATCGCTGTCTTACTAGCACTGCTTGGTGCGTTAGGCGGATTAGCCATCGGTTTGCTTCGTAGTAAAAGAGTAACCATGGGGATTCTGCTAATCATTGCAGTGACTTTTTCCCAAATCACTCTGGCAAAAGGAGTGCAGGAACTACCTACTTTGGAACCCATTGATATCAGTGACTCAGACGTGATTCCAGTGACTGCCGCAAATCCAGGACTACCCGGCAACCAAGCTTATCAGACCTTCACCTATGCCAGCAGTAAGGATCTGCATCGTACGGAGTACGGCAAGGATACAAGTGTGATCTCTTCTACAGTAGATGCTTCTGCTTATATTAAGAATTGGTCAAAGCTGCGGACTTTATTCTGGGGATTCGATTATAGTTCACTTCCACTTAACGGCCGAGTATGGATGCCAGAGGGTGAAGGGCCTTACCCGGTAGTCCTGATGGTGCACGGAAATCATATGATGGAAGATTACTCTGACGGAGGGTACGCTTATCTCGGTGAACTCTTGGCCAGCCGAGGGTTTATCGCAATCTCCCTGGATGAGAACTTTCTGAACTATTCTGCTTGGTCCGGTATTCCGGACAATGATTTCAAAGTACGAGCCTGGATCATTCTTAAGCATCTGGAACAGCTTGCGAATTTCTCAGATGAGCCGGGCAATCCTTTTTATCAAAAAATAGATTTCACAAAGACCGCCCTGCTCGGCCATAGCCGCGGAGGACAAGCCGTAGCTATGGCTGCGGACGCCGAACGTTGGTTCAAAAGTGATCCCGTTATGACCGCAGTAAATCGTTTTAGTATAGCTTCTGTAATCGCCCTAGCCCCTACGGACAAAACGATAGATGATCAGCAAGCCCGTCTTAAGGATATCAACTATTTAACTTTGCAAGGGGCTCGCGATGGGGATGTACATGATTTCTACGGTGATCGGCAGTATATACGGTCTTCTTATTCCCAAGGATCAACTGCATTCAAAAGCTCGCTATATATCGCAGACGCCAATCACAGTCAATTCAACAGCGATTGGGGTGCGTATGATCAGACATTACCTGCTGGTCTCTTTTTAAATCGAGCGCAAATTATGGAAGCAGATAAGCAGCGGCAAATTGCTAAGGTATATGTATCAGCTTTTCTAGAGACTACCTTGCATGGAAAAGACGAATATCAGAGCTTATTCAGAGATTACCGCACTGGACTGAAATGGCTGCCGGATACCACTTACTATAATCGATTCCTAGATGGGGGATATCGGCCAGTAGCCACATTTGACGAAGACCGCAACAAGAACACCGTTAAACTCGGAACAGCAGAAGCAACAGGATTATCCTGGATGGAAGAGCTCGCCAAAGATCGTGAATCGAAGAGTAAAGCCACTTATGGCGTCGTTCTTGAACGCACAGCCAAAAAGAGCGAGGAAGCCTATTACAACATCAAGCTTAAAGATAATGTAGTTACTGAAATTTCCCTTACAGGCGCAGAGGGCCTGACATTCTCCCTCGCAAACCTCAATGGTGATTTCAAAGATGAACTAAATATTCCGCTACCTCCTAATGTAGAGGTCGAGTTAACCGACAAGAATGATACCTCGGCACGCTTGCCGCTAAGTGAGGTAATGGATATTCTTCCACTACCACAAACACAGTTCACGTTATTCCCATGGCTTGAGGAACGAATTAATGATGGGAAGTACGGCGATCTATCCGAAGCAGTTTTTCAAACCTATGAGATACCGTTCGAACAATTTCAAGCGTTAGCACCCGAGCTAGAGCCTGACAGCCTGACGGAAATCACCTTCTATCTTGAAGAAGAGGGAGATAAGATCATGCTTGACGATATCGGCTTCTATGATCTAGGAATTTGATATTCGCTTTAAGGTAACTTGCCATTATACTATATAAGGCCTTCCCCTCAGCACATATACAGCTGATTGGAAGGCCTTTTATTTTGATGAATTTCGGGGAATAGCCCCTAATATTGAAACATACAATAACCTATTCCCAGCCTACACGGCTTGAATACAGACCGGTGTCTTTATCTTCAGCTCATTCCCTGTAGGAATTAATCTACCACTGTCACTGTCGATGGAGAACGAAATAATATTATCGCTATTTTGATTAGCGGCGAGTAGCTTGCCACCAATGATAGCGAAATTACGCGGAGTACGTCCGCCAGTAACCTGCCAATCTACCGCTTTAAGATGACCTGTTGAAGCCTCAATATGGTACAGGGCGATACTGTCTTGTCCCCGGTTCGAGACGTACAGAAATCTACCACACGGTGATACATGAATATCGGAAGCTGTATCATCACTACCCGCATTATATTGCTCCGGAAGAGTGCTAACATGCTGTACAATGCTGAGGTTTCCGTTCTGTTCATCATTAGCAAATACCGTTACTGTGCAGTTTAGTTCATTCGCCAAGTAAACCCATTGTCCTGAAGGATGCACAGCCAGATGGCGTGGTCCTGAACCAGGTGGCAGATTAATCTCCCGATGCTTAGCCAGCTTACCTTCTTCAAGACGATAGATCAGAATTTGATCCAGTCCCAAATCGCAGACCAGTATATGCTTGCCGCTTCCGTCCGGAATGACGGAGTGCGGATGTGGAGCTTCCTGACGGTCTTCACGAATGCCTGAACCTTCATGCTTCACTTGGTCGGACATTACCTGAAGCGAACCATCCGCATTTACAGGAAATGCATTGGCATTGCCACCGGAATAATTAGAGACGAATATGTAATCTTGCTTAGGACTGATCGAAACATAACAAGGAGCGCCACCTTCCGTTGGACGACTTCCAAGTGGACTCAGCGCTTTAGTAACAGGATCAATCGCAAAAGCATAGACCTCGCCTTTATCCTTCTCACTAACCGCATAGAGCACGCTGCCTGTGCTGTTTACTGCTAAAAACGATGGATTCTCAATTCCCTTAGTACCCTCAAGAATCTTCATTTCCCCTGTTGAAGGACTAAGCGAGCATAATAGAATAGCTTCCTCATCCTCAGGGTTATACGTTCCTACATAAAACAATACCTCATTAGGCCGTTCCATAGTAGCGACTCCTTTGTCTGTATGAATTGTATTTACTTCTTAATTACCCTTTACTGATAGCATCTTACTCAGTATTTCATAATATTTTTTCACTATAGCATGTTTATAGTTGTAATACATTATCGAGTTCGCATTTTGTGCTCATTCCCTAACTATTCCGGTAAAAGTAAGTTTTTACAAGTGGTTTAAACATGATTAGCAAGGTTAATAGTAGACATCGCAAACAACAAAACGAAGGAGTTGAAGTAACATGAGTTTTTTATGGATGTTAATTGTTGGTGGGATCATTGGTTGGTTAGCTGGTCTGATTATGGGCAGAGATATACCAGGAGGGGTTATTGGTAACATTATCGCCGGTATTATCGGTTCATGGCTCGGTGGCGTGCTTCTAGGAAGTTGGGGACCTAAAGTAAGTGATTTCTACTTCTTCCCTTCTTTGATCGGAGCCGTTGTTCTGATCTTTATCGTCAGCCTTATTCTTCGTTCGACAAGCGGACGCAGCCGTTCATAAGCTTAGCTTAACTAATAATATTAAGGCTGTTTTCCAATAAAATAGGAATGAGTAACAATAGCAGGTCAAGGCGGTTTACCCTTGGCCTGCTATTTGGTGTTTTTGGTCCTGATTCGGACGGAATAGCACCTCTGTACAGCGACTATACTTCAATGTTCTGTCATCATCTTTCTGTTATAATGGAGACTCGAGAGTCTCAAATCATAGAGAGGTCGTGAATTATGGGTAACATAAACCCCTCACTTCTACATATCGGCTCCACTTTAGGGGCTTTATTCATGGCGCTGATGGTTATTTTTATTCGGCTAAAAGCTAGTGCACGTCCAGTTACCATTCGAAAAATATGGATTCCACCTCTCGGAATGTCGACCGGCTTTGCCATGTTCGTTGTACCAGAAGTTAGGTTCCCTTTATGGTGGGCGGCCCTCGCCTTTCTAGTTGGCTGGTTCATCTTCGCGTACCCACTAATACGCAGTACGAACTTCGAACAACGGGATGGTCAAATCTATGCTCAGCGGTCTAAGAGCTTTGCTTTCATTCTGCTAGGACTTCTTCTAGTCCGCACCTTACTCCATGAATTTATTAATGGTTATGTTACGATCCCACAGTCTGGTGGACTGTTCTTCATCTTGGCCTTCGGTATGATTCTCCATTGGAGATTCTTTATGTACAAACGTTATAAGGCTATGACTCCCTCGGAGGCACAAGCCTTACAGTCATAAGTATACATTGTTATTCTAAGAGGCCATCTCAATCCATACGATTGTGATGGCTTCTTAACGATTGAATGCCTTGAAGTGAAAAAATCATTTTTTCTGTGTCCGATGTTAGGTAACTTATAGAGGGATACGTTAAAATGAATTGAGAATCATTTGGATATCCATGCTGCGTATAACTTTTAGAGAGTGAGGTCAAGACAATTGAAAAGTAAATCGAGAAAAGTCGCCATCGTCGGTGCTGGGATGGTCGGTTCCAGCTGCGCCTACTCCATGGTTAATCAGGCGATTTGCGACGAGATCATGATGATCGACCGCACCTATGACCGAGCTATGGCACAAGCACTGGATCTCTCGCACTGTATGGATTTCACAAACACACGCACAAAGGTGTATGCCGGAACCCATAGCGACTGCGCAGGAATGGATGTAGTCATCTTGACCGCCGGCGCTAATCCAAAGGCGGGGCAGACAAGGCTTGACGTTCTGGAAGCCTCTGCAGTTATCACTAACGAAATCATCACCAAAATTATGGCTGGGGGATTCGATGGCATATTCGTAGTCGCCGCTAATCCGGTCGATATTGTCACTTATATGGTATGGAAAATATCAGGGCTGCCACGCCACAGAATTATTGGTACAGGAACCTCCATTGACTCCTCGCGCCTAAAGACACTGCTGTCCGATGTGTTCTCCATAGATCCGCGCAGCGTTAACGGCTACGCGCTCGGAGAACACGGTGAATCCCAATTTGTAGCTTGGTCGCATGTGACCATTGGCGGCAAGCCTATCCTGCAAATTATGGAGCAGCATCGCGAGCGGTTCCAGCATCTGGATTTGGAGGATATCTCCCGCAAGACCAAAGATGCGGGCTGGGAGATATTCACCAAAAAAGGCTCCACACATTTCGGTATTGGCAGTGCACTGGCCTACATTACTCGCTCCATCCTGAACGATGAGCACAAGATCATTGCCGTATCCGCAATTCTGGACGGAGAGTATGGGCAAAGTGGTGTATGTGCCGGCGTGCCAGCCATTATTGGCAACACTGGAATTCAAGAACTTCTGGAGCTTAATCTAAACACCGAAGAAGCGGAGAAATTCAACGCCTCCTGCAGCATTGTCCGCTCAGGCATTGAGAGCCTACACTTGGAAAACAACAATTAAAAAAATCGCTACTTTAGGGATTGGTGAATCATCCACCAATACCCCAAAGAGCGATTTTTTTTACCTTGGATCTTTAACCTTTAATGCTCGAATACTGTTTAGCACAGCAAGAACGGTTACTCCAACATCTGAGAAGACAGCTTCCCACATCGTGGCAATCCCGAACGCACCGAGTAGGAGAAATATAGCTTTAACACCTAAAGCGAAAATAATATTTTGCCATACGATCATCCGTGTACGCTTAGCAATTCCGATGGCTACTGCAATCTTCGAAGGCTCATCGGTCATAATTACAATATCTGCCGCTTCAATCGCAGCATCGGAGCCCAGTCCACCCATTGCGATCCCGACATCGGCTCTAGCCAGTACCGGGGTATCATTAATTCCGTCTCCAACAAAAATAATTTTATCGCGAGGTGACTTCTCACGATCCAGTTTCTCGATGGCTTCTACCTTATGCTGCGGCAAAAGCTCAGCGTGCACCTCATCTACACCTAACTGCTTCCCAACATCTTCAGCTACAGATGAGGCATCACCAGTGAGCATCACCGTTTTGCGAATGCCAAGTTTCTTGAGGGTCTGAATGGCCTTCAGTGAGTCTTCTTTCACTTCATCAGCAATCACCAGATAACCTCCATACTGATGATCCACCGCGATATGAACAACTGTACCGCTCTGCACTGGCACCTCATAAGCTATACCCTCTCGCTCCATCAGGCGCGCGTTACCTGCAAATACGGTCCTACCTTCGATAGTAACCTCGATCCCATGACCAGAGATTTCGTTGTAATTCGAGATTGCTTCCTTAGAAATCTGTTCTCCATAAGCCGTCCGAATCGATTCAGCAATCGGATGATTGGAATGGCTCTCCGCATATGCGGCAGTCCGCAGCAATTCATCCTCAGACTTACCACCCGACGGATAAATTCCCGTTACCTTAAACTGCCCCTTGGTCAATGTTCCGGTCTTATCAAATACAACGACTTTCACATCATTCAATGCTTCAAGGTAGTTGCTTCCTTTGACCAGAATACCGCTGCGTGAAGCTGCACCAATCCCTCCGAAGAAACCAAGTGGAATCGAGACCACAAGTGCACATGGACAGGAGATGACTAGAAAGACAAGCGCCCGATAAATCCAATCTGAAAAGGTTGCGCCGCTAATTAACAGCGGAGGAACGACAGCCAGCAGGACTGCTGTAATCACGACTATAGGTGTGTAAGCCCGTGCAAATTTAGTAATAAAGTTCTCGGTTTTGGCTTTGTTACTTGAAGCATTCTGCACCAGTTCTAGAATTTTAGATACGGCTGATTCTCCAAAGGTCTGCGTGACTTGCATCGTAATAACACCGTTCCGATTAATAAACCCACTTAATACTGCGCTTCCCGGCCCAGCCGAACGCGGCACGGATTCGCCTGTAAGTGCTGATGTATCCATCATGGCGCTACCCTCAAGTATCGTTCCATCTAGAGGTACCTTCTCGCCCGGTTTCACGACAATCACATCACCGATAGCTACTTCCTCAGGGGAGACTCGTTTCAGATCATTTCCAAGCTTAAGATAAGCAAATTCGGGACGGATATCCATAAGTGCCGTGATAGATCTGCGTGAACGGTTTACTGCCAGACCTTGGAACAGTTCTCCGATTTGGTAAAAAAGCATAACTGCCACGCCCTCAGGATACTCACCAATGGCAAACGCACCGATGGTTGCGAGAGCCATCAGAAAATTCTCATCAAACACCTGACCCCGGATAATGTTCTTAACCGCCTGCCAGACGACTTCACCACCCACGATGAGGTAGGCTGCTAAGAAAATCAGCAGTTCAACTACACCCTCCACCGGCAAGAATATTCCGGCAAGAGCGAGTATCCCACCGCCACCTAGCCGCAGTAAAATCCTACGCGTATCACCTTCCCCATGCTCATGAGTATGACCATGGCCTTCAGCAGCTTGATGATCGTGATCATGTCCATGCGGCTTGCGATTGCCTTGACCCATTTCCTTCACATTTATATGGGGCTCAAGTGCCTTGACCGTTTTCTTTGCTTCTACAATCGCCGATTCCTCATAACCTGCGGCGGTTTCCATCGTCATTGTCTTCGTTACAAAATTAACGGAGCAAGACGAAACCCCTTCAATCTTCTTCACATTATCTTCAATTTTCATTGCGCAATTGGCGCAATGCAAGCCTTCTAATTCCCACTGACGTTTTACCTTTTCTTGCATCGTATCCATACGGCACATCTCCTCAAATAAAAACCATATATGAGCACTTGTTCATATGTTATCTTATTGCTATTATATTCCCTTTATTTTTGAAGGTCAATAAGCGATATACACCATTTTTCTCTTTTTCCATGAAAATTAAATAAATTGACCTTTTCGCTAAAATATGTAAAATCATGTATGATCGCACTCAAGATGGATTGGCAACTGAATGATATAGAAAGGATGAATGTAGACCATGTCAAAGCATGCTAAGACATCTTCTTTTTCACTGAAACACCCTATTTGGACCGTTGTTATTATTGAGGTACTGTTACTTTTAGCTGTATCTGCCACCGGGACATACGCTACGATTAAAGAGCTTTCGTATACCGCGCCAGTACTGCTCTCCTTTACTCCAATCGCGCTTGTACTGATCATCTATTTTATGGTTAAGAACAAATGGAGTGATCTTGGCTTCCGTCCTCTGAGCACCATATCCTCTGAGAAGTGGATCTATTATGCACCTCTAGTGGTCGTCCTGATCACCATATCCTTTAAAGGTTTTCGTGAGATCAGTGCGTCTGAGGTATTGTTTTTTCTCTTCTTCACCCTGCTTGTTGCCTTTGTGGAAGAAAGTATCTACCGCGGATTGATTTTCAAGACTTTGCTTACTAAGGGTGCTACAACGGCTGTGATTACTTCAAGCATTCTATTTTCTATTACCCATTTACTCAATGCATTATCTGGTACAGACATATCGCAAATCCTTCTACAGCTCGTATATGCTCTTCTGATCGGTTTTGTGCTTTCTTTGTTAATGCTGAAAAATAAAAACATTGTTCCGCTAATATTGTTTCATTGGGTACATAATCTGATTCAGTTTGTTGGGAATGATAATACAAGCGAATATATGGGTATCGATCTACTCATCCTTCTAGTGCTCACTGTACATTGTGTCTGGCTGGTTCTATCTTTTAGAAAACCAACCGTGCCGAGCAACCTAAAGCAATCTAGTTAATAAGCTTACTCCTTATTCGCGCGAACCAAGCAGCTATCGGACCCCGTTGACCTTAAAAGCAGCATTTTCCCTATTTTGGAATGTTACTCGGACCTTAGAGCCGTTATTGGCATGAAAAAGGTCAAATACAGGTCTCTTTTTAAGGAATAGCTGCAATGGGGTCCGAAACTCTGCGCCAAAGACGATAATTTAGCAAATAGCGTCATGTAGGTCCGTAAGCCTCAGTGAATGATTAGGACTCGACATAAAAAGAAGAGGGAATCCCAAAAGCCATGGAATGGCTGCTAGGATTCCCTCTTCTTTTTGCATACAAAAACCACTTAATACCTAGGCTATTCGTGACGGACATGCTCATGTGTCTGCAGAAAAATCTGCTCCACATGCGCATCGTTCAGCGAATAGAATACAGTCTTCCCTTCTTTACGGCGCTTCACAATTCGTAAATTCCGTAAATAACGGAGCTGATGGGATATCGCAGATTGGCCCATATCAAGGATCACGGACAAATCGTGTACACATAACTCTTTCTGGGACAAAGCGTAAATGAGCCGCACTCGTGTGGGATCACCCAACGCTTTGAACATTTCTGCCATTTTATCAGTGATTCCTCGGTCAGGCAGGATCAATGCAATGGATTCCGGTTCAAGCTCCGAACCCTTGCATGTGTTATCACAATCCTCTAATGCCGTTGGCTCCATGCTATCGCCTCCTCCACAGCTATTCAGCTTCGCTGATTATTCTTCAATTATATGAAAACCAGCTCTGGATGTCCATTGAGAAGACGATTGTAAGCCTCGCTGCAAATTAGACCGCTTTACGATAAAAGGAGATCAGTCCCGCCATAAAAAACACAATAAAGCTGCCGCCCACTACCATCATCAGCGTTTCAAATGGTAAATTAAAAGCACCAAACGTATCATCACCATACGGCATCATGGCTAACATCGGTTGTACCCAAGGATAATAGGGGCCATAGGTTGATGAATTGGCGATCAGCATATTGGGAATGGTCAGACTCACATTAAGCGCCAGCGGTGCGCCGAAGCTGCTCCAGCCTTGAGAAATAGCTAGCTGCAGTGCAGCGAGTGGCAGACAGGCAACAAAGCCACCAAATACCGAGCTTAATAGCAGCGACCAAGGAATTGCATCCGGAACATTTCGGAATAAACCCATTCCCAGGACCATAACGAGGAACGTTAGTTGAACCGCAGCCAGCAAGCCGATGATCATCACATATTTTGAGAGATACACTGATAACCGGGTTACAGGCAGAGACAGCAACATCTTCCAACCTCCGTCATGATGCTCATAACGACAGATCAGCGCAGCAAAAATACCCGAGAGCACAGGTAGAAACAGCAAGGCATGCATCATCGACATTACATTTAATAGCAGCTCCCAGCTCATCTTCTCCCCTTGATTATCTGCTAATGCCCCGGGAAGCAATGCTAAAATCGGACTACCTATAACTAAAAGCCATACATATGATTTAGACATTTTTAATCGCTCTGCGGATAGCACCCTCCAAAATGAACTCATCGTTAATCCACATCCTTTCTTGCGAAATGCACTGCACCCGGCAAAAGCACCAGCATCCCCAGGAGCAAGCCCGCACCGCTAAACAAGAGACGATGAGAAGAATCCCAAGCCATATATGGCCATGTTAAAGGAACCCATTCCGAAAGAAACATGGAGAAGATAGACACCAAGGATAAGGTAATCCCAAGAGCAACCGGCAATGTCTGATTACGGTTAGCCAAGGAAAGCCACAGCTGCAAAGCGATAACCGGCAACGCCGCGATATAAGACATAAAACCAATTCGGAGCACATCTAAGTACGGTATAAGCTCAGCTTTAAATCCCAGAATAAGCCCTAAGGTAACTGTGCCCACCGAGAGTAGCAAGCAAGAAACCGCGACAAGTAGCAGACAGAGCACCAGCTTAGCCATAAATACTGAAGTACGAGAGATAGGCAGTGCCAAGAGCTGCTTCCATGAACTCATCTGATGTTCAACATTCGCAATCAGTGAGCATACTAAGGTCCCTCCGAGAAAAAGAGCAATGGGCACAAATGAGGCCACATTGTCCAGAAGCCCACCCCATAAATCCGCGCTATACTGCTCGCGAAGATAATCATATCGAAGGCCGAAGTTCAGGCCCTGCATGGCTACAAGTCCAAGCGGTCCAAGAAACACTAGAAACCAGAGTCCTTTGCCACGGATTTTGAGCCAATCCGCCGACAGCGCCCGCCACATCATGACTGCTCTCCTCCTACAACCTGCAGGAAGAAGTCCTCAAGCGACTGTCTCCGCTCCTCTACACGATAGACGGCATGCCCATTCTCTACCAAGGCTTTGACTAGCAAGGCTACTCTTGCATCAATCATTCGGGAGAAGACCAGCTTTTGGTCTTGAATTATCCCTGCGTATCCCCGTTCTTCAGCGAGATGCAGCGCGGATTCTGGGTCCGACACCGCTAGGCGCATTTCTCCACCGGCCTGACGCTGCAGATTCGTTATGGTATCTTGGTACACCATTTGCCCTTGGCGGATGATACCTACAGTATCTGCCATTTGTTCAATTTCACTAAGCAGGTGACTGGATACTACAACAGTAATCCCTTGCTCCTGCGGCAAGCGTTTAATCAGCCCGCGTATTTCTTGAATCCCTGACGGATCAAGTCCGTTCGTCGGCTCATCCAGAATAAGCAGCTCTGGTTCCCCGAGCAAGGCAGCAGCAATCCCTAGTCTCTGCTTCATCCCGAGGGAGAATCCTTTAACCGGACGTTTCTCTTCCCCTGTTAAGGAAACAATATCAAGCACCTCAGCAATCCGTGACTTCGGAGCACCAAGGATACGCCGAATGGCTTCGAGATTATCCACAGCGCTCAAGTGCCCATAATAGGATGGAGATTCAACTAGCGACCCTACCTTCCGCAAAATTTGCAGCTTATGCTTGCGAAGATCCTGGCCGAATACTTCAATCCTTCCAGATGTCGGAGTTATTAGTCCAAGTAGCATACGGATCGTCGTTGTTTTCCCAGCCCCGTTTGGGCCTAGGAAGCCGTAAATCTCTCCTTTACGGATGTTCAAATTTAAATTTTCCACCGCAGCTCGGCCACGGTATTTTTTCAATAAATCCTTCGTTTCAATCACTGTTTCGTTCATGTTCTTCACCTCGTTAAATAGCATAACGTCCCAAGGTTAAGAACAAGGCGGCATGAAGTTTAAGTTTTGTTTAAATTTCATCCTGTGGATTAAAGATTACAACGGAGGTGCCAACTTCTGTACTCTCCATATCCCACTCTAGCTCCATATGCTTCATTAGAAGATCCACGATAGACAGCCCTAATCCTGCGCCTTTGTAATCGGATGGACTCTGGATGCCTCTACCATGATCCTTAATCATAATGACACGTTGCCCATTACGAGACTCCGTAGAAATCCCAACATAAAGACCACTGCTAGCATGACGCACAATATTCTGAAACAGATTGTCGAGAATACGGCGGAACCACACCTCATCCACCATCCAGAATAGCGGTTCAGCCTCCAGATCAATATCGATCTCGAAGTTCTCTTTTTCCCATACGGGGTACCAAGCAGCGGCACTTTCCCGCAACAAGCGCAACACATCTTTACGCTCCCGCTTCAAGGTGATTCGTCCGCTGTTGAGAAGATTGTAAGATAAAAGATTCTCGATCAAGACGCTGAGATCCGCAATACGCTTATCCATTAGCTGTAAGGACTGTTGCCCTTGTGGGGTTAGGCTCTCCTTAGTCATTACATGGATGTGGCTGCGGATCACTGTTAGCGGTGTACGCAAATCATGAGATAGGTTGGATACTAGACGTTTGCGCAGCTCTTCCTCTTCTATTTCCCTACGGCGGCTTTCATCCAGCTTGGCAACCATTGTATTGAAGGCTTCCTCCAGACGGCCGATCTCATCCAGCTTGCCCGTCATAATAGATTTAGGCATTCGATCCGGTCCCGTAATCGTCATCGCGGTTTGTAGCTGTAGTAGCCGTTTGCGTATTTTTCTAAAGAACAGCAAAGAAACCAGAGCGAATCCTCCAAAAAGAACAAAGAGCACAAAGTAATACAAAGCCCAAGCCCCGACTCCCCCATAAGCCCCTCTGTTTAGCAGCTTGTTTGGAATTTGCATCACCATAAACCCTTTACCTGCTTCCACTCGGTCCCCTACGAAAGCAACGATGGCTAAAGGATCAAGCTTTGTACTTTCTTTCATAAAAGAAATAGCCTCAGCTGCACTCCACTGCTCTGGAACTCCGCTGTCATGATCCTGATTCCCTTCATCGGGTGTAAGAATCAACTGGGTCATCCCCTGCCCATCTACCCAAAACATGGTAGCCTCAGTGTATTTCTGACTCAGTTCCTGTAGCCGTTCATTTATGGCTTCCGAAGGAGCATCTTGCAATTGAAGCGCCTCCTTATGCCACATGGTCTCCAATGCCGAAACACTCGAATACAGAGAGGTATCTACAGGTGGAGCACCTTTAGTCACTTCATTAACAATATTGTAGAGAACAAAAGATAACGGAAGGATCACAGGTATAAATAGCAGTGCAGAAACGATAATAAGCAAATATCCCGATAGCAAAGAGGAGCTGCGCAGCTTACGAATGCGTCCTTTTCCCCTCATGCTCTTACCCGATATCCGATCCCCCGGACCGTTTCAATAATCTCCGGCTTCGCGGGATCAATCTCCAGCTTTTCACGCAAATAACGGATATGTACCATTAAAGTTTTGTCCCCTTCGAGATAGGTCTCTCCCCAAACCGACTCATAGATCTGCTCCTTCGTCATTATCTGGCCGAGATGACGCAGCAAATAAGAAAAAATCTGAAATTGCTTACCCGTAAGCATGACTTCTTCCTGAGTCTGAGCATTTATAATCCGGTTATCCCCTTCATATACGACAAGGTGCTTAAGCGTGAGTGAATCCTGAACAGCGGCTCCATTCCGTCTGAGCAGCACTTCAATCCTGGCTGCCAATTCATCAGGATGAAAAGGCTTTGTCAAATAATCATCCGCGAACTCCAGTCCCTGCAGTTTGTCATCGATCGAGGTTCGTGCGGAGAGCATCAAGATCGGCAGATTAGGGTATGCCTTCTTCAATCGTTGTCCGACAGTAAACCCATCCAGGCCCGGAAGCATTACATCCAGAATAGCCAATTGACAAGGCGCAGCTTCCTCAGACGCTCCCTCCCCGCTCCGCAGCCAGCGTACACTATACCCCCGTTCACTTAAATCCGTAGACACGACGCTGCCGATTTCACGATCATCTTCAATATATAACAGAGTAACAGTCATGTATTTCAAGTCCTCCCTGAATGCTTACCTAAAAAGTTGAAGTCATTATAACATGTTTTCTGAAGTTCACTCAGGAACTTATGCACGACAAAAAGCCATCCTACCCTCATGAGAGATAGGATGGCTGTCAGACTCATTAAATATGATTGTGAAATGACTTATGGATTCCAAACTCCATGCTCTTTATTACTGCCAACATACTCAATACGCGTTGGAGTAAGTTCGAGAATCACATAATTAGGGTCATCAGGTCCTGTAAACCATGGCTCCAGCTCCTTATTCCATACCTTCGCTCGCAGCCCCTCATCCTTAGAGACGGCAGCGGTTGCTTCAATCTCCAGTACATCTTTGCTTCCACCTGACTCATATCCAAGCAATAAAAAGGCATTCGGATTATCAGATAGCTCTTCCACCTTATGCGTCTTACGATTCGTAGCTAAATAAATCTTCAACCCTTCATGAAAAATTGCCATATAACGTACTTTTGGCTTATTTCCTCCTTCGATCGTTCCAAAGGAACCGAACTTGTTATCATCCAAAGCCTTAATAATCAATTGCTCTAGTTGTTTGTGATCCATTACGTAAATCTCTCCCTTCAAGCATTTAAACAAAAGTTTATATATCCAAGCTCACCGTTTAGATTTATCATAGCAATGGTGCTTAATATAATGTACCCTTACGGTTCAGATTGAATCCATACGATTGCCGGGAAGCAATTGAATCAACCCAATCCTTTTAGGGTAATGTGATCCTGTAAGCAAATTCTGAGCACAAGGATGGACTATAATGGACAAGCTCAACACTGAGCCTTTATTACATACTGCACTTATGCAGTTCATATTCCCTTTCTCCATGAAGAAGGGGGAGTCAAAAAAGCTCATCCAACAATTGCAGGGTGATGGATTTACAACTTTTTTTCTGGATAATAAAGCGCTGGAGGATGCCTATTATGGAGATGGCTACTCTGTATCCCATGAAAGAATGGAGCGCACCTATCTGCCATTTGCTGCTCATGTCCTTTTTCCACGTCAGAATGATGTGGACTCTTTCCGTCGCTTTTCTAGAGTAAATAATCTGGACTGCATACTGGAGATGCCACAGCAAACTATAAATTTCAAAGTTCTCTCAACAGATATATTCATATGTCCTTTTCAACTTGGGTTCGTGACCATACGTGTCAAGCTTGAGGGGGAATCGATCCCCTATAGTACAGCACTTGAATTTGCAGACCGCTTTCGAACGCTAGAGAAGACCTTCATACAGGACGACTATACCTATATCCATTGTGGAGAAGAAATCTATGAGTTGGTGGAGCATTTTGTCTTCCGAAATCTGGGGGATAGACTGGAGCCTTTTTTAGATCATTCGGATATCAATGGGGCTTACTTCGAGACGTTACCCTTTTTCGTGGATGAAAGAATGCAGGTGCAAGCCTTTTACGGCTTTCAGAATGAGGAGAACTCAGAAGAGATTACCGTGGATTGCCGTTATCGTGCTTCTCAGCTAGACGGAATGGATCTAAAAGGTGCCCCTACTATTAGCGCCAGCGATCCCGAATATATTGAACACTATTGTAAAGAGCATACTTATAATCGCTGGGGTCCGGACACTTATTATATGATGAATGAGCAGACCTTTT
This sequence comes from Paenibacillus sp. FSL R10-2734, assembly GCF_037963865.1. NCBI lineage: Bacteria > Bacillati > Bacillota > Bacilli > Caryophanales > Paenibacillaceae > Paenibacillus > Paenibacillus sp. FSL R10-2734. The sequence continues at coordinate 73,559 of NZ_CP150170.1, forward strand.
GCTGCCTTACCCGAGCAGAACCAAAGATCGCCGTTAGACTAGCCAACCAAATGTACGGAGAATATTATTACGGGCTTCTACTCAGTATTTTCCATAAAATCGTTCTACTAAAGCTCGCGAATATGCATTCCAGACTCCGTATTAATCGCGATTATGAGGAAATAGACAATCTAATCTTCTCAATCAATAAATTCTCGGCAAAGTTTTATTTCTTGGAGCTGGTTTCGCAGTCACAGGGGCGGGAAATTTTTCTTCAATTACGCAAAGTTTACGGTAACGATGCCCTGTTTGGTGAGGTGAAAGAGACCCTGAATGATCTTTTTCAGTATCAAGATAAGTTTCAGTCCAAGCGTCGGGATAATCTGCTGATGATTCTCACTGTATTTACGGTGGTCAGCGGAATTTACGGCATGAATCAAGTCATTGACGATCTAAAGGGAAATATAGCATGGAGTAAAATGATCGAATATTCCCCATTTGAATTACTTGCCCTCTTCGTAACCGTGACGGGTATTCTAGTGAGTGTAGTCCTTACGGTAAGTGCGCTATTAAACGAGCTTAAAAGGCGCTACCGAAAGAAATATACCGATCTAGATTAACGAAAAAGGATGTATAGATTTGAAAAATTTAGGAGTGTACTACTAGACATTCCGAGAACAGCCGTCTATAATACACCGTATGTACGTGGAAATACCCGTTAACTTCATAGAACCAGGGGTGCTGGAATTGGCCGGCTGAGATTGTATCCCACAAGATACTGACCCTTATACCTGATCTGGATAATGCCAGCGTAGGAATCGCCAATTGGTTTTGGTCCCTGTGACCTTTACTAACCTTGCGCCAAGCCAGCGTCCCGATCACTCGGGGCGCTTTTTTTTGTGTAGATCACAAAAGATGTAGAAGAAATGTACATACTACACTTTACGGTTCATGTTGGATGACGGGATCTGGCAACCTTAAAGGAGAGAAGAAGACATGCAAGTCAAAAAAGCACTCATGCTTAGCCTCACCTGTATGCTCATTCTTGCGATTGCCGGATGCGGCAGCAACAATGGGAATACAGCCGGAAACAAAGGAACTGCTACGGAGTTGGGTGCAGCGACCGGGTCCGATGCTCCAAAAGAGCTAACCAAAGTTAAGGTTGCACTCGACTGGACACCGAACACGAACCACACCGGTCTATACGTAGCCAAGGATCTTGGCTATTACGCTGAAGAAGGTTTGGATGTAGAAATAGTTCAGCCTGGCGCTGCGGGCTCCGACACCATGGTTACCTCTGGCGAAGCTGCCTTTGGCATCAGCGCACAGGAAGGATTGACTCTAGCTCGTCTACAAGGCGTACCCCTTGTCTCGATTGCAGCCATTATTCAGCATAATACGTCGGGTTTCGCCGCTCCAGTTGACCGCCATATTAAATCACCAAAAGATTTCGAAGGTAAAACCTACGGCGGATGGGGCTCTCCTGCTGAAGAAGCAGCCATGAAAGCGATCATGGACCCTGAAGGTGGCGATGTGAAGAAGGTTAAGCTCGTCAGCATTGGGGAAGCAGATTATTTTACAGCCGTAAAACGTGATATTGATTTCGCTTGGATCTTCTACGCATGGACCGGTATTGAAGCCGAGCTGCGTGGTGAGCCACTGGATATGCTGTACTTGAAGGATTACGCGCCTCAGCTTGATTATTACACACCTGTGCTGACGACGAGTGAGAAGCAAATTGCAGAGAATCCAGATTTGGTGAAGGCTTTCTTGAAAGCCACATCGAAAGGCTATCAATATGCGATTGACCATCCGGAAGAGGCTGCCGCTACGTTATCCAAAGCTGTCCCTGACCTGGATGCCGAGCTTGTCCTAGCTAGCCAGAAATGGCTTAGCCCGAAATACAAGGATGATGCTGCCCGCTGGGGTGAGCAAAAAACCGAGGTCTGGCAGAATTACGGCGACTGGATGTATGATCTGAAGCTGCTGGATAAACCACTGGATGCTGCAAGTGCATTCACTAATGATTTTTTACCGGCCGCGGAGTGATGTACTATTAGTTAATGAATTACTTCGTTATCAAAGTTGGCTTTTTGAACTTACCTATTAAATAAGAGTTCAAAAAATCGGCTTTCAGAACCGAGAAGGTTGAACGTTACTTGAGGAAGGAGGAACGGAGCGTAGTGATGTGCTACGTGAGTACCGGACTTCCCAAGTTCGTTCAAGATTCGATGTCGAATCCGCTTCTTGAAATACTTCGTTATCAAAGTTGGCTTTTTGAACTTACATTAAATAATGAGAGGATTGATTATTTTGGCTAACACACTATTAAGCATTCAAGTAATTCCTAAGACTCCTAACGGTGAGGACTCCATCCCATACGTAGATAAAGCAATTGAGGTTATTCAGAAGTCCGGTGTTAAACATCAGGTGAATCCGCTGGAAACCACTATGGAAGGTGAGCTTAGTGAGTTGCTGGAGGTTGTGCGTCAAATGCAGGAAGCACTGATCGAAGCAGGCAGTCCAAGCGTGATCTCACAGATCAAAATCGCTCATAATCCTAACGGAATCAGCATGGACAAGCTGACGGAGAAATATCGGCCGTGAGATCGACTTGGAAGCTAATATGGCCGCCCCTTGTGGCGGTCGTCTTCTTTTTAACCGTATGGCAGCTATCTGTATCTCTATTTCACATTGAACCTTGGATTCTACCGAGTCCTGCGGACATTGCCCATGAATCCACCAGTAATGCCTCAGGTCTCTGGGCTCATACGATGGCTACACTTCGGCTCACATTAATCGGCTTTCCTATTGGTACGGCTGTAGGCTTGATCGTCGCTCTACTTCTACATCTGTTGCCTTGGTCTAAACGGGCTTTTTATCCACTCATTATTCTGAGTCAAAATGTTCCCTCCATCGCACTCGGGCCGCTGCTTATCATCTGGTTCGGCTTCGGCCTTTTGCCCAAAATCGTACTGATAACGCTGGTGTGCTTCTTCCCGGTGGCTGTTGCTGCAATGGGCGGCTTGTCCCAAAGTGATCAGGTTATGATGAATTATATGAAAATGGCGGGCGCAAGCAAGTGGCAAATCTTCACGAAACTAGAGCTCCCCTCTTCTATTCCGGCACTATTTTCCGGTGTGAAAATATCCGCCACCTATGCGGTTATGGGAGCCGTGGTCGCAGAATGGATTGGAGCGGATAAAGGGATTGGCTATTATATGCTCCTCCAGAAATCCGCTTATCGTACGGATCGGATGTTTGTGGCTATTGTAATTATTGTGCTCCTTAGTCTTGTACTCTTTGCTATTATTGCTCTGCTGGAGAAATGGCTTGTCCGTTGGAAGCCGCGCCGTAACTCATAGAAAGGAAGATGCCTGTATGTCTCAAGCGACGCAAATGCAACACAGAACAACAGAAGTCATAAGCTCACCTGAAGCTCATACCGCACCACCTGCTCTTGAAGTAAGCGGCATCTCCAAGTCCTTCTCCCATCGCCGCCTCGAGACAAACGTGCTGAATAACGTCTCTCTCAAGGTAGAACAGCAAGAGTTCGTTTCGATTGTAGGTCCTTCCGGTTGCGGAAAAAGCACCTTATTCCACATGATCGGCGGTCTTGTGAAGCCAGATACGGGAACGATCCATATGAACGGCAAGGTCGTCACGGGACAACGCGGTGAAATTAGTTATATGCCGCAGCAGCCTGCACTGTTCCCTTGGCGGACGATTGAAGACAATGTACTGCTCGCCGGTGAGATCAAAGGCATATTACGGGATGGCGCTCGTGAGGAAGCGAGACATTGGCTCGCCAAGGTTGGGTTAGGCGGGTTCGAACAAGCTTATCCGCATATGCTGTCAGGTGGAATGCAGCAGCGTGCTGCTTTTCTCAGAGCATTGCTCGCTCCGCAGGAGTTGATGCTGCTCGATGAACCTTTCAGCGCTCTAGACGCGTTAACTCGTAGTGAAATGCAGCGCTGGCTACTTGAACTGTGGGAAGAGAATCGCCGCTCCGTATTGTTCATCACCCACAACATTGAAGAAGCGTTGCTGCTCTCTAATCGTATTTATGTATTTTCCGGCCGCCCCGGCTCCATCCTACATACTGTTGACGTGCCATTTCCACGGCCGCGCCGCGATGAGATAACGGATTCCCCAGAATTCCTAACACTCAAGCGCCAGCTGTCGCAATGGATGCGAGAAGAACAGGCTAAGAGCGGGAAAGTAGCCTTCTGAGTAATACATGAGAAATCAAACAAAGAACCGCTTGAGCTTTAAATAGCCCAAGCGGTTCTTTTGTTTTTATTCAGTAATGCTAAATGGAGTTTGTATCTTATTGTGCTTGTACGAACTCAGCAGATTTAATCCCAGCTTGACGTCCGAAAATAATGATTTCTGCTACAGAGTTACCGCCGATTCGGTTTTGACCGTGCAATCCGCCTGTAACTTCACCTGCTGCAAACAGACCAGGAATAGCAGCACCGTCTTTATTTAACACTTCTGTATTCGTATTGATCTTCACACCGCCCATGGTGTAGTGAATCCCTGGAGCGATCTTAATCGCGTAGAAAGGACCTGCGGACAAGTCGTTGTCCATCCCTGTTGTTCTGCCAAATTCAGCATCCTTCTTGTTCTTAACCGCGCTATTCCAAGTATCGAGTGTAGCTTGCAGCTTATCCGCTGGAACACCGATTTCTTTTGCCAATGCCTCAATAGTATCCGCTTTGATCACGAAGCCCATTTTATCATATTGTTCAATGGCTTTAACGCGTGATTTGACGCCAGAATCAAACACAAGAGTAGCGCCTTTTTCAGGAAGTGCATTGATAGCTGCGGTAGCTTTATCACGTGTAGTCAATTCGTTTACGAACCGTTTGCCTTCACTGTTAACCATGATAGATCCTTCGCCGCGAACAGCTTCCCCGATCAGATATGATTTATCTTGTTGAACCGTCGGGTGAACTTGGATTTGATCCATATCAACAGTTGTTCCGCCGAGCGCTTCGATCATCTTGATGCCATCACCAGTACTTCCGATCTGGTTAGTAGTAACGTATCCTTTCAGATCAGGTCTAACTTTAGAGATCATATCCATATTGGCTCCGTAACCACCGGTTGTCACAACAACAGCCTTCGCTGTAATAGTCTTCTCATCAGCTTGGTTAAAGAGTACTTTCGCACCGTCAACCTTACCGTCTTTTTGAGTAATTCCCTTAACATCAGCGTTCACAAATAGTGGAATTTCTTTTTCCTGTACATTTTTCACCAGGCCTTTAACAAGATATTGGCCTACTGCTGATCCGTCTTCTGGACGGTGAGTACGTTTTTCGCTCATACCGCCTGTAATCGTGAGATTGTTCAGTTTAATTCCGATCGAATCTAACCAATCGATAGCACTCGCGGAATTGTCCACGAAGAAGCGAAGCATCTCTTTATTGTTCGTATCATGCCCGCCCTTTAGGGTCTCTTCATAAAACTTATCATTGCTGTCTTCAATGCCTTGTTCTTTTTGAAATTTCGTTTGGGAAGCGTTCATCCCTGACGAGGATTTCATTGTATTCCCGCCAGCAACCGGCATTTTTTCAAAAATAACCGGATTCAATCCTTTAGCTTTGGCTTCCAGTGCAGCCGTCATTCCCGCACCGCCAGCTCCTACAATGATTATATCGTAGCTATCTTTTAATTGATCGAGTGGTGTGTAGCTTACTTCTGATGCGCCTGATACAGCTTCTGTTTTATCATTTTTAGCTGTTTCATTGACCTTACTCTTGTTCTCGTTGCCATTGCTACTTGCTGTAGTACTACTATTACTGTTACCGCATCCTGCGATCACCAGCATGACAGAGAGAATAAGAATAAGGGCAGAGCCTGTTACCTTTTTCATTTTAATTGCGCCCCCTTGTGAATGTTTTCACATTTATAATACAGTAAAAATGATGTTTTGTGAAGCATTTTCTGTAATTAGTTATGATTACCTTTACATTTTCATGTATTTTTTCATATTGGTTTGCATTTCCAGTTAGCTCCCAAACCAAAGAAAGAAAGTCACCCTAGTTAGAGTGACCTTCTTACTTATTTTTTAATCATCGCTTGAAACACAAATTTGGGTAGTACGGACTGTCTGCGCCATCGCGACTTTTGTCCTTTGGCAACAGGGGCGAATAATAGTCGATGCAACCATTCTAAGTTGAGCTTTTTCCATACCGGTGGTGCAGGTTTAACTTTCCCAGCTATGACATCCAGACTTCCCCCCACGCCAAAAACAACCTTAACCTGTGTAAGCGCCTGTTTGTGCTTATAAACCCATTTATCAGAGTATGGCGCACCCATTGCAACAATCAGGAAATCCGGCTGTGCGCCCTGAATCTCTGCCACAATGGAAGGTTCCTCTTCCTTGGTAAGAAATCCATTATGTCTTCCCGCAATCTTCACATTCGGATAGGAGTGAGTGATCGCTTCGACCGCTTTGCAGCTTGTAAGCTCATCGGTGCCTAAGAAATAAAAGCTCCATCCTAGCTTATTCCCTTGCGCGAGCAGCTCAAGCAGTAGTTCATATCCCGTAACTCTTTCTGTTATTGGGTCGCCTTTTCTTCTCGATGCCAGCACTATGCCGATTCCATCAGGAGTGATCAAATCTGCTTCATGAAGTATGGTTCGAAGCAGCTCGTCCGATTGACTAGTTATCGTAATTTCCGGGTTTGCCGTAATCAAATGAAATAGCTTAGATTCCCCAGATTGAATATGTTCTGTTAGATGAAGTGTCGTCTCATCGAGTGTTAGTTTTGAAAAAGGAACGCCTAATATAGAGACTGTTCCAGCCATTTAATCACCTCTCATTAAAAAGTTCATTCCAGTATACCTTACCATACTCAATAAGGGTAGTCGGTGACAATACTCCAAAAAATATAACGTTTACATACCCCCGGAAATAAAGATAAGGGAATATCATTTTAATCCCCGAAGATGCGTCTTGCAACGATATATGAAGTACACTTTTGCCCTTGCCCAAATATAATGAACTATCTATTTATTTGAAAAGGGGTATAAGCATGGCGCAGCCAAAAGTGATTGCTACAGTCCGCTCTGCCGGACCGATCGGAGATATCGAAGTAAACGTTATTACAAATCGAGTATACTTTGTTAACCCAGACACCGAGGCTGGAACTATCGGGGTACTCGATGGCAGAACGAATCGAATTATCGCACGCATTAATGTAGGAAGACTGCCCACACAGCTCGGAATTAACCCCCAAACTAACCGAATCTATGTGCCTAATTTCCGTGACGATACGGTTTCTGTAATTAATGGGCGGACAAACCAGGTGATCAAGACTGTGAAAGTGGGCCGAATGCCTGATAATATCGGAGTAAATGTTCGAAATAATTTAATTTATGTAACTAGCATAGTCGGAATTATATTCGTCATAGATGGGAAAACAAACCAGATCAAAACCAAGATTGAAGTCGGCGGTCGCCCTTCCAGAATCGTTATCAATGAACTTACAAATCGGATCTATGTGACCAATACAATAAATAATTCGGTCTCCGTCATTAACGGGAATACACAGGCTATCATTGCGACCATTAAGGTCGGCAATAACCCTGTGATAACACCTGCACTTAATGTAATCACAAACCGTATTTATGTCGCTAATAACTTAAGTCGGTTTCTCTCAGTGATCAATGGTCGCAACAACAAGCTGCTACAAAATGTGCAGCTGGGACGTCTGCAAAGTGAGGTCGTTATCAATCCGCTGACAAATCGTATTTATGTCTCAAGTGCACAAGTTGAAGGTAAAGGAAAGCTATTTGTCATCAACGGAAGTAATAACAAAATCATTACTACAAGGGTTCTACCTACCTCATCCAACATAACCATTAATCCGAATACAAATCATTTGTTCGTTGGCAATTTCGATAAGAATCACATGTCCGTTTATAACGCCACCACGTTTAAAAGGCTCGCAAGATTTCCCTCAGTATCAGGCAGCACTGTGCTAAACCCACTCACCAATAGAGTTTATGTAGGAGGAAATGACTCCATCACAGTCATTCAGGACGTACCAGAACTAATTCGATTAGGTAAGCATAATTTTAAAAAAAGCGCCCACCATTAGGTGAGCGCCTTTCTATTTAACAGATCACATTGAACTAATGCGATACAGCTTGCTTAGTAGCTACTTTCTTGGAAGTCACTTTTTCTTCTGCCGTTTCCTTAGGCTGTACCCCTCTTTTAATGAAGAAAGCTAAGACAAATGCAATGATGGCTACGCCTACGGACACTAAGAATGCATCGTTAATCCCCTCAATGGTTGCTTTCGCAATGACTTGATTTTGGATACCAAGCAATTGATCTGCCGAAGGCTTAGTCGTTAATTTACTTACAGCATCAGCAACCATATCCTTCACATGTGAAGTGGTACTGTTGGACATAATTGTTACGAGCAATGCTCCGCCAATCGCGCCCGAGACTTGCTGAATCGTACTGTTCATGGCTGTACCATGCGGCGTGTATTTAGCTGGAATGGAGTTCAGGCCATTAGTCATAACAGGCATCATAACCATTGAAATCCCAAACATTCTCACAGAATAAAGAATCATGAGTGTTGAGTATTTAGTGTTTTCGGTCAAATCACTAAAGAAATACGTACTAATCACAACGATAGCTAGACCAATTAGTGCTAATACTTTACCGCCGAATTTATCGAACAATTTACCTGTGATTGGTGACATAACCCCCATAATTAACGCACCAGGCAACATTAGGAGTCCCGAATCCAGCGGTGAAATCCCTCTAATATTCTGCAAGTAAATCGGCATTAGCATCATCGCCGAGAACATTGCCATATTCAGAGTAATCGAAATCGCTGAGGATAAAGCAAACATTGGATATTTGTACACTCTGAAGTTAAGCATAGGCTCCTTCATCTTCATCTGACGCAGAATGAATATCACTAATCCGATGACCCCGATAATAAGGGTGGAGTAGACCATTGGATCATCCCATCCTTTATTCCCAGCGGAGCTGAAGCCGTATAGAAGACCCCCGAAACCAATCGCTGATAAAAGTACAGATAGAAAATCAATCTTAATAGCCACATCTTTTTTAGGATCATGCAATTTGAAGAAGGCGAGAACGAATACCAATACAGCGATCGGTGCGATCATAAAGAATAGAACAGGCCATTCATAATGCTCGATAATCCATCCAGATAATGTAGGACCGATAGCTGGTGCAAAAATCATTACCAATCCGAACATTCCCATAGCCGAGCCACGTTTTTCAGGTGGGAAGGTGGTGAACAATACGTTCATTAATAATGGCATCATAATTGCGGCCCCTGAAGCTTGAACCATTCTGGCAATCAATAATACAGGGAAGTTTGGTGCGAATCCTCCGATAAAGGTCCCTATCGCAAATAATCCAATGGCGATTAAGAACAATCGTCTAGCGGTATATTTTTGAATTAAAAAGGCCGTTGAAGGAATCATGATCCCGTTCACTAGCATATAACCCGTTGATAGCCACTGTACCGTTGAGGCACTGACATCAAAATCCTTCATAATCGATGGTAAAGCTATATTGAGTAGTGTATTACTCAGTAAAGCAACAAATGCACCAATCATAAGGATTACCAAAATCCCGTAGGATGCTTTATTTTCTTTTGCTTTCATTTTGGAATCCTCCATTCTATAATCATACTATCAGTTCAAAAATGGACTCAAGTTACAATCCAGTGTAGAATATATTACTCTCTTATTTCCTACTTGGCAAGATAAAATTATTTAAAATTGAAATTGTATTACGTTAAAATATAAGCTAGTCTATATTGGAACAAAGAGTTCAGCTTAAAGGGGCACCTCAGATGATAAATAAACGAAAAGAGCAAGTTATTCTTAAGGCACATGAATTATTTATTGAAAAAGGCTACCACGCCACATCCATTCAGGATATTTTAAATCATAGTCGGATCTCTAAAGGATCCTTTTATAACTATTTCCCTTCCAAAGGGGATCTCTTTAAAGCTGTATTCACGTCTATTCACGATCGTCTTGAAGAAGGGCGAAATTCTCTGCTCATTGGTCAAGACCCTTCTGACATTGGGATATTTGCCGAACAGGTTCAGCTGGTTATGAAAATTAATAAAAACAACAAAATGCTACAGCTCGTAGAAGATGCTCTGGTCTCCAATGATCCAGACTTAATTACGTTTATCAAAAAAACTAAGTTCACCTTCTTAACCTGGGTGTATGAACGTTTCCTTCATATTTTTCCTGCGGATAAGAAACCCTATTTACTGGACGGAGCGATCATTTTTACCGGAATCATGCAACATATGCTGCAAATCAATAGTGCGATGAATGAAGTCATCACCTCTAAGCAAATCATTGATTATTGCACTATTCTTATTCAAACGATTGTGGTGGACGTAAGTGAAAAGGAAATTCAGCTTATCTCGCCCGATCACGTGACTAAATTGTTGCCCGCAGCCGAATATAGTGATTTCTTCAATAATGATTTATCCTTTGCGACAATAAGCTTGAAGAAAATTATCGAGAGATCATGTGCACCCGATGATGCGAACCTCACTAACTATCTAAAGCTGTTGTACTTTATTCAAGAAGAAATCATGCACAACAAGGAACCAAGACAGTTCTTAATTGAAAGTGCCCTGTTATCATTAAAGACATGCCCCAAGCTGAATGATACGAAAGAGTTTGAGCATTATCAGGCAGTATTATCTAAAATGCTGTAACACAAATTCTTGTAACAAACTAAAAGTGTGGTGACCCCTATGTTCAAGCTCTTATTAATTGAAGATGATACAACGCTGTTTAATGAGATCAAGGAGCGACTTACGCAGTGGTCTTATGAAGTGTATGGCATTCAAGATTTCAGTAATGTGACGCAGGAATTTATAGAGATCAAACCTGATCTAGTTATAATCGACATCCAGCTCCCAAAATTCGATGGATTTCATTGGTGCCGAATGATTCGCTCTCACTCTAACCTTCCAATTATCTTCTTATCCTCTCGGGATCATCCGACGGATATGGTAATGTCCATGCAGCTTGGAGCCGATGATTATATCCAAAAGCCCTTCCATTTCGATGTACTTATTGCCAAGGTCCAAGCAATCCTACGGCGTGTGTACAATTACAATACGGATAACATCGAACTCAAAACATGGTGCGGAGCAACCGTCGATTATGAACGAAACCTAGTGACCAATGATGCGGGATCGCTAGAGCTTACGAAGAATGAGATTTTCATATTGAAATTGCTGATTGAGAACAAGAATAAAATTGTCACCCGCGAGGAGCTAATTAACAGATTGTGGGATGATAAACGTTTTATTAGTGACAATACCCTTACTGTCAATGTAAATCGGCTGCGAAAGAAGCTGGATGAACTTGGATTAGGTGTTTTCATTGAAACGAAGGTTGGACAAGGGTATATGGCCATCGAAGAGGAATCACTATGATTAAAAAGTATCTCTTGGAAAGAAGCAGCTGGATCATCCTAGTTCTCTTTACCAATCTATTTATACTCTTTGTCACCTACATGGATCCGTCCATCCCACTCTCTTCGGTTCTCTATCTGGTCTCCTTGTCGATGCTCTTTTTCGTGATGTTCTTAATCCTTCGCTATCCCAGGGAAACCAGGTTCTATAAGAGCTTAGCTGAGCGAGATGATGATCTGGATTTAACAAGTATCGCCACTCCCGAAAGCCCGTTTGAGCAAATTATTGAAGAGAGCATGACCAATCAAGCTAAATTGTTAAAACGGGCAGCTTCGAATAATCTAATGACGTTAGAGCAAGAGAAGGATGAACTGTTGTCGTGGATTCATGAGGTGAAGACCCCTCTGACAGCGATGCATCTAATGATTGAGCGAATTGAAGATGATGTAATGAAGAAGCATCTGACCTATGAATGGCTGCGAATTCATCTTCTACTGGATCAACAGCTCCATCAAAGGAGAATTCCCTTTATCGAGAATGATTTGTATATAGAACATATCGATTTAGAGACGCTTATTTTCGGGGAGATTAAGACGTTGCAATCCTGGTGTATTCAGAAGGGCATTGGCTTTGAACTGAACTTGGAAGTAGCTGAAGTGCTTAGTGATGCCAAATGGCTGGCATTTATCCTCAGACAACTCCTAACCAACGCTGTAAAATATAGTGAAGCCTCAGATATTACAGTGAATAGCTATCAGCAAGCTGAGCATATCGTTCTTGAGGTGAAGGATCATGGACGCGGGATAGATCCAAAGGATCTGCCTCGCATATTTGAAAGAGGCTTTACCTCCACCACGGTGCATCGTGACAATGCCGCCACAGGCATGGGATTATATTTAGCCAAAAAAGCAGCGCAGCCCTTATTAATCGTCATCGGAGTTCAATCTGAGCTCGGATCAGGGACGACGTTCACTTTAACGTTTCCACTTAAAAATGAATTCGTGAAGCTCTCAAGCGTGTGACAACAATGTCACATGCTTTTTCATTTTGTTCGGGCAATCGAAGGATAAGAACAGGAAAGCCTTTTATAATAAGGCTATACAAGAAACAAAAGGGGAGTGAATCATTATGGCAATTCTAGAAGCCACTAAAATTCATAAAAGCTACGGAAATAAATTAAACAAACAATCCGTATTAAGCGGACTGGATATTTCTATAGAAGAAGGCGAATTTGTTGGGATTATGGGATCTTCCGGTTCAGGAAAGACGACGCTACTTAACGTGCTCTCGTCAATTGACCAGATCAGCAACGGATCGATTACCATCGAAGGTAATGAAATCTCCAATATGAAAGAAAAGCAATTAGCTGAATTTCGGAAAAATCATTTAGGATTTATTTTTCAAGAGTACAATCTTCTGGACACGCTGACGGTGAAGGAGAACATCTTGTTACCGCTATCCATCACCAACACCCCCAAGAAAATCGCCAATGAAAAATTCGAAAACGTCGCGAGGGAACTGGGGATTTTAGAGTTAAAGAATAAGTACCCGAATGAAATCTCTGGGGGGCAAAAACAACGTACCTCCGCTGCTCGGGCCTTCATTCATGATCCAAGCATTATTTTTGCTGACGAGCCTACCGGAGCCTTGGATTCTAAATCTGCTTCTGATTTGTTAAATAAGCTAAGTGAACTAAATCAAAGACGAAAAGCAACGATAGTTATGGTTACGCATGATCCAGTAGCTGCTAGCTATTGCAGTAGAGTTATTTTTATAAAGGATGGCACGATCTATACGCAATTGAATAAAGGGGAACAATCCAGACAAGTCTTCTTCAACGACATTATAAAAACACAAGGTGTATTGGGTGGTGTGCAGAATGAGCATTAATGTACTGATGCTTCGAAATCTGCGAAAAAACATTAGAAATTATTATCTGTATGTGTTTGCTCTCGTCTTTAGCGTGGCCTTATATTTCGCCTTTGTTACATTGCAGTACGATCCCTCGATGGATGCGGTAGAAGGCTCGATCAAAGGGGGCGCAGCAATCAAGTCCGCCTCGGTCTTACTAGTCGTGATTGTATCGATTTTCCTGTTATATGCTAACACCATCTTCATTAAACGACGTGGTAAAGAAATCGGACTATTTCAGTTAATTGGGATGACCAAAAGTAAAATATTCCGTATTCTTACTGCCGAGAACTTCATACTATATTTTGGTTCTTTAATTCTAGGGATAGCCGTAGGCTTTTCTGTTTCAAAATTAATCCTCATGATTCTTTTTAAAACGATGGGGATCGATGCGATAGCTTCCCTTCATTTTTCTGCCCCAGCCCTGATCCAAACGCTGATTGTATTCTTTATAATCTATCTCTTAATCATGCTGATGAATTATGGCTTTATTAAAAGACAAAGCATTCTATCCTTATTCCGGGTGACCTCAACCACAGAAGGCAACGTGAAAAAGCTGTCCATCTTTGAAATGATTATAGGAATCGCCGGGATCGCATTGATTGCAGTAGGCTATACCATTTCATCAACATTATTTAGTGGAAATCTCACATCGATGAATAAGCTATTTGTATCTATGATCATTATTCTGGCTTCAGTTATCATTGGGACTTATCTTTTTTATAAAGGCTCGGTAAGCTTTATCTTTCATATCATTCGTAAAAAGAAAAACGGGTACCTGAACATTAATGAGGTGTTATCTCTCTCCTCCATTATGTTTCGTATGAAATCAAATGCCGTATTATTAACCATCATTACTACGGTATCGGCGCTTGCGCTGGGGTTATTATCCTTGAGCTATATTTCATTCTACTCTGCTGAGAAATCTGCGAAGCTCTATGTCCCGTCTGATTTCATTCTTACTGACATCAAGGATGCTGGACAATTTAAAGAGGCGTTAGTTGCGAACAATTTAGTGTTTACAGAAAAAAAGACAGAAGTCATTAAGGTTGATGTAAATGTGGAGAAGGTTCTGGGTGACAATCCAAAGGGATCCAGTATGATCTCTAATATCATGCCCTTTTCTGTTATTAGCGAAAATGCACTTGAAGGCATGAATCTGTCACCAAATGAGGCCTATTTTACAAAGATAAGTAGTGCAATGGATAATCTGATTTCTCTAAAAGACGAAGGTCCCATTGAATTTAAGGGAGCGCATGAAGTTATTCCGCAAGCTTATAAAAAAGTAGATAAGAATGCCCCTATTTTAGGGTATTTCACAGGTGGCTTACCGGTTGCTATTGTAGACGAAACCATCTTCGACCGCTTAAAGAAGGATCTGGACCCAGCCATTCAAAGGGACTACTCCGTGAATATCGGAATCGATATGAAAGATCGGGCAAGCGTTGAACAGGCTAATGATCTATTTCAGAGCATGAAATTTAAAGATAAAAGCATTAACGACTCTCAATTGGAGACGAAAAACAATCAAAAGCAAAATATGGGACTCATCATGTTTATCGTTGCCTTTCTGGGGCTAACCTTCCTGATTACCTCCGGATGCATTCTTTACTTTAAACAAATGGATGAGAGCGAGAACGAAAAACCCAACTACACGATCCTAAGAAAGCTTGGTTTCACGCAAGGTGATCTGCTTAGAGGGATTCAGATGAAACAATTGTTCAATTTCGGGATTCCATTAGTCATAGGTCTGCTTCACAGCTACTTTGCCGTTAAATCCGGCTGGTTCTTCTTCGGTACAGAGCTTATGACACCAATGATTCTGGTGATGATCCTTTACACCGCTTTGTATTCGATCTTTGCAGTATTGTCCGTTTTCTATTACAAAAAGGTGATTAAAGAGTCGCTCTAAAACAAAGAGGGTGTTCCAAAAGCCAGCATGGCTTAGGAGCACCCTCTTTGTTATCATACCTCTTATTCTCTATCTTCATATTCAATCTTAGTTAACCCGTAAAAGACTAGATCCTCGAATTTATCCCATTTTAAAATATGCCGTTTAAATTCTCCTTCAAATCTCATCCCAGCTTTTTTCATAACATTAGAGGAAGCAGGATTTCTAGTCATTGCCGCTGCCCATATTTTATTTAATACGAGGTCTTCAAATCCAAAGTCGATTAATCGCTTAGCCGCTTCAGTCGCATAGCCGTTTCCCCAAAAAGGTCTACCTACCCAATAAGCAAGTTCACCTCTTCTATGCGATTTGTCTATATTTAGGCTCATACAACCCATTAGGGCGTTGCTCTCTTTACTTATTAAAGCAAAAGGAAATCCATCCCCTTCGTCTGCGCGCTTACTACAGTTACTAATCCAAGATTCAGCCGCTCCATCAGGATATGGATAGGGAATAGATAGAGTTGTTCTAGCTACCTCTATATCCCCAGCAAGCGCTTGAATTTCAATTGCATCTGTTGATTGAAACGGTCTTAGCACTAACCTTTGTGTTTCAAATGTAGGTTGCATAGGAGGTACCTCTCACTATTGGATTTTCAATAGATTATATTACAATTGTTGGATATTGCAATACATAAATCAGCTATTCACAATCCCCAATACAAATCCATCGTATCCTTTACTTCCCACCGTCTGAATGGCAGTAGCCGAAATCCTAGGCTCTTCTGCTAACAGATCATAAAATTCCCGTACGCCTACTACACGAGGATCTTTGCTATTCTTGTTAATGACCTCACCCTCACGAATCACATTATCGCCTATAATCACCGTACCAGGATGGGAGAATTGAAGCGCCCATTGTAAATAGTTAGGGTTATTCGGTTTATCTGCATCAATGAATATAAAGTCAAAGGGTTCCACACCCTCTTGTTTCATCTGAGACAATTGCCCCAAAGCATCGCCAATACACAGCTCTACCAGATTATCTACCTGAGCAAGCGAGAAATTGGCTCCAGCCACCTGAGCATGAGATGGATCTAGCTCCAAGGTAACGATGTGTCCATCCGACGGGAGCGCTCTTGCCATCCAAATCGTGCTGTACCCACCCAAGGTGCCAATCTCCAGAATCCGACGTGCACCTTTCATTTGAACCAATAGGTTAAGGAATTTACCCTGACTAGGTGAAACATCAAAAGGCGGAAGTCCTGCCTGTTGATTGGCGGACAATACTTCCTCGAGCACGGAGTCATGCGGAATTAGACGTTCTGTAATGTACTGGTCAACTTTATCCCA
Organism: Paenibacillus sp. FSL R10-2734; assembly: GCF_037963865.1. Classification (NCBI taxonomy): domain Bacteria; kingdom Bacillati; phylum Bacillota; class Bacilli; order Caryophanales; family Paenibacillaceae; genus Paenibacillus; species Paenibacillus sp. FSL R10-2734. The sequence goes on from NZ_CP150170.1 coordinate 90,154, forward strand.
TGTAGTCGTTTGATTCATATTTATCACTTCTCCTTTGGGTTTTAATATTAAACTCCAGTAATTTGGGATCGGTCGTAACTACGAGGAGTGTTTGGACTTCCGGCCGCTGTTGTCTCCAGATTTCTTTAATTAAACCACTATTCATGGTTGAAATCTGGAGACAAAGGCGATCGCTACGCTCCTACAGTTCCAAACCTCCTCTTCGTCACTCCCTTTCCCTAACTAAAAATTCACATTCAAACTCAAATTCAAGTTCAAGTTTGATTTCAAGTTCATCTTTATGCCTGTATTGTAAATCAGCTATAATCATAAATATAATATATCTTTAAATCTAAATTATATATTTAATATATGAATCAAACGACGATGGGAGTTTAATCATGAATCTACATGCCTTGCGCTTATTCCATGTGATCGCATCAATGGGTAGTGTGACACGCGCTTCAGAAGCTTTAAATATCAGTCAACCTGCGATTACAGCTCAGATCAAGAAATTCGAAAAGGAACTATCCTTCGCCCTATTTAAGCCTCAAGGAAGAGGGATCGCGTTAACGAATGCGGGTGAAGAGCTTGCATTACTCGCCAAAAGACTGTTCGCTGTCGAACAGCAGATCGAACAATTTGCTCAAGATTACGTTAACGGCACGAATGGAAGTATTCGTCTAGCCGCGACGTATTTGCCCGCTCACTTCCTTATCCCTACCTGGATCGCAAAGTTCAAACAACAATATGAACAAGTGGAAATGGTGATTACCACCACCAATTCAAGTGATGCTCTGAAGCAGCTGTTAAATGTAGATGTGGATATGGCGATTTACGGAGGGATTGCCGAGGCATATCCAGATACGATCCAGACAGAGGAGTTATTTCAGGATGAGCTATGGTTTGTGGTCGCGCCCCATCACCGCTATGCGAATCGGCAAGTTTCTTTATCCGATATGATGAAGGAGCCTTTTGTCATGCGTGAGGAAGGTAGTTCGACAAGGGAGAGATTATTATCTTTATGCCGTACATACAACACACCTGCTCCCACGATCTCTTTGCAATTTAATGGACTACATGAAGCGATCCAAGCAGTTACCGCCGGATATGGCGCGAACTTCGTTTCTTCGCTCGTTGTACGTGAATATGTAGAACGTGGAGAGTTATGCCGAGTTTATGTTGAAGGCATACATCTGAAGAATATCATTGCGATCTGTACGCGGAAAAACGAACCTTTATCAGCCTCTGCGGACAACCTTATTCAGATGATCCGCCAAAATCCTTATACGATGTAGTATTAATGGTCTGGGGAGGCTTATCGGAATCGCGGCAAGGAAGTGTCCTGAATCGGAATTTTTTCCTAGCAGGTTTGATCGTCCTGCTGCCCCTCTCGTTGGACTAGTGAAACCTGTAATAGTGCAGCTTTTTCTACAGATAGCCTCATCATGCAAACCAAAAACTGCAAATGTGCAGGTATATCCTCACTTTTGGCTTGAAGGCTTCTTCTAGAGCAAGAATACCTGCTGATTTGCAGGAATCAGTGATTCTACCAGCCTAGTGTCATAAAAAGATGTACTTTGGCAGGTTTATCTGTCGTCTATTGTTACTGATTAGTCAATCCACAGCATCTTGAGCACACTATGCTGATCTTCCCCTTGAAAGACCCTATATTTTCGCAAAAAAACTGCCCCTAGGCTGACCAAATCCAACCCAGCGAGCAGTTTTTCCTCCGTTAAATAGTACACCTTAATTACACCGTTCGATCCAAATTAACTTCAAACGTATCTCCAGTTACATAATCCATATACCTCGTATTTCCATCGAAATCCAAATAAGCTTGATAGCGGGTACGAATAGCCGGTTGTGTAATCCAATCAAGCACTTTCTCTTTTGCCACCCACATCACTTCAGAGGTTTCCTCTGACGTACATAGCTCTCCACCCACAGGCTTGCAGATAAAATCAAACATGACCTTAGTCGGGACATCCGTCACACCGTCATACCATTTATGAATGCCTGTATTCGAACACACACCAATCAATTGAGAAACCGTGACATCTATTCCACTTTCCTCTTTAATCTCTCGAATTAATGCATCCATTAGGTTCTCTCCGACCTCTACTTGTCCACCAGGAAATACCCATCCACCATCATGAGTTTTCACTAAAAGGATATCTCCTTGTTCATTTTCTGCGAATCCACCTACCGCTACAATATGTGTTGGCCAAGCCATAGATTGCACCTCTTTTTTTAGAAGAGTCTAACAATTTACCATTAATCTGTAAACGAAATTTTCCTACTCCATAACGCTTTAAAAGCTTCGCAATGCTCTATTAAATCCTCAAACTTCCCTTCACCCACAACCGAGCCTTGATCCACTACCAGTATCTTATCAACGTCTTTTATAAAATTCAGTCGGTGGGCAACAATGATGATGGTTTTGTCCTTAAATTCCTGCAAAATCGTCTCCATGAGACTTTGCTCCGTAATATTATCAAGTGCCGACACCGGCTCATCTAGAATTAGAACATTTCTTTTTTGGGCAATGATTCTGGCAAAAGCTAATCGCTGTCTCTCACCGCCTGATAATTTGACCCCTTTTTCACCTACGAAAGTATCTAAACCGTCAGGTAAATGACGTACTTTTTCCTGCAGATGAACTTTTCCCAAAATCTCATACAGCTCTTCATCCGATAAGGTATCCTCATCAAATAAAATATTGTCCCTTATAGTGGCATCGAAAATCGGCGTGTCTTGTGATAAGTAGGAGATATGATCATAGTAGCTATTCAAATCAATATCATCGATATCTATGCCATCTAGTAAGATTTCACCCTTGTTCTTTTTCAATAACCCCACAATCAATTTAACCAGGGTAGATTTCCCGCCTCCACTTAATCCTACAATGGCAACGGAAGTTCCCCGCGCAAGCGAAAAGGTTAGGTTGTTCAGTATCTTCACTTGCCCATAATCGAAGGATACCTCCTTAAAGTCAATATTGCCGTGGATCTCAGTTATAACTTCTCCGGTCTCCAGGTTTCTATCTTCTGGGGCATCAATAAATTCCTCAAATCTTCTGTAGGTCACTTTATTCAGTCTGTAATCTACAAATAGAACATTGAAGATGGCAATTGGCGAGTAAATCTTATCAATAAACATGAACAATGCGACCACAACACCAAGTGAGCTATCACCTGCGACAATGCTTTTCACACCGTAAATCAGGACAACAACTTTAATTGCCGTAACAAATAACTCGAATATAGCGAAAAAAGCTTCATGGATCATTTGTAGCTGCGCATTTTTATGAATGATAGTTCGCGCCGACTGACTTAATTTATTGATCTCTTTCTCATATCTTTTGTTAGTTCTGAAGACAACCAATTCCATAAACCCACGGATAGAGAATCTGGACATCTTTTCTTGTTCTTGGAGAATGGTAGCCTTCATGGCATACAGAAATTTCAACAGCAGATTTGTTATCAGAAAGACGACCACGTAACCAGCTGCAATAACTACCATGATCCTTAAATCATAGAAGCTGATAAAGATTAGACTGAACAGAAGAGTGGGCAATAGCTCATGTAATGTTTTGAGAAAAAAAGAAAAGATCATGCTGTTTCCAGCCGCTGCCCCGTTCTCAATCACTTTAATCATCTGCCCTGTGCCGATATCCTGATAGGCTTGATAGTCGATTTTGGATATTTTGGACAGTGCAAGTATCTTTAATCTCTCCGTTATACTGTTCGATAAATACACACTAGGGTATTCGTCCACATAATTTAGGATCACTACCCCAGCCAGCAAAGCCCCATATATTATTATTAAATTGGATATTTCACCAAAGCTGCCCATCACCGTTGCCTTATCTACTATTTTTTGAAAAACTACAATCCCTAAGCTACTCAATAGCTGAATAGTAAAACCCAATAAAATATAACCGCATATCCACCATTTCAGGTGAGCTAGACTCTTTTTTAACATAACGTTCTCCCCCTCTTTCAATTGAATGCAAAAAAGCCAGGCAACCCTCACCATCCAACTGTTAAAAACCATCCACAAATAAACGGTTCTCTAAGTTAAATAGTTAAGTGCCTGACTCTACAGAAATAGCTGCCTGGGCACCGTTCAAAGCTCTAGTTAGTGTAATCAAAAGGATAGACTACCCCCATGATAGCTGGTACGCGTTTTACCCAGCCCGATAACTAGTTCCTTGTAACGGTACGGAAAGACATCCATTTCACCTCAATTAAAAGAATTGTTCCTATTATAATTCTCAAAGCCTTATTATTCAAGAATTACGTTTAACGATACGCAGTCCAGCCACTTGACCAACCTTATATCCTTCATGCGAAGCGAACTTGATCGTAACCGCTGATTTGCCACTCGTGATCGTTTGCGGAAGTTCGTAACGAAGGGTCTCCAGCTCGTTCATCTCTTCAGACTCAAGAGCTCCTAACCCAAGTTGCTCTCCATCCGCCATAATATCGAAGGCCACCGAAGTATCGTTCGACTTCAAGTATGTGACCACCAGATCCACTTGCTCTTCTGGCAATACTTCCATCGTGAAAGAGAACCAGCCATTGATCCAGCTATCCCGATACTTGCGATTGTGGATTTTGCCTAAGCCCACATACTCCCCTTCGAAATGATGGTCGCGTTCAGGCTGCATCTCAGCAGGTTGTACCGAATCGACAGTTAGCTGCTCAAGCAGCAGGTTATTTTCTATCGCCTCGCGATACTCAGCCTCTGCCAGCTTCCACTCCTCCGGCGTGAATAAATCCCAATACACGGAATAACGATGATCATGCATAGGGTAGAATGGACGAAGCTCATGATCTCCTGTATATCCTAAACCTTTCATCCGGAACACATTTTTGCTCACGATAGACTGGATTAGATTGCCCGTCAGTGTGTCCCGATCTCCGATTAATACGGAAGCAAGGGCGCGATCGCTGTTGACCTCTGCATTTATAGGCCCAAAATCACCTGCGAGCACAAGTGGACCATAGAGGAACGCAATTCGATTCGGATTATCCGGCATCGCTTCGATTCTTATCGACATTGGAATATCGTATGCAACAACGTCTCCATCCTGCCACTCTCTGTCCAGAGTAAGATAGCTGGATTGGCCAACATTCACTGGAATGTCTTCTCCATTTACTTTAACGCTCAAGCCTTGCTCAGCCCAATAAGGATATCTTAGCTTCAATGTAAACTTAGTTGGTTGCGCTGCACTGATCCGCAGTACACCTTGCCCCTCTTCTGGGAATTTCGTCTCTTGCTTCAAACGAATGCCTTGTTCCTTCCAAGTCACTGTTGAAGGTACGTACTGATTGACATACAGCTCATCTTCACTATGGAAGTATATTGCCGAGCCGTACATAGAATGACTTTCCATTCCTGAGCCTACACAGCACGTAAAGCTTTCAAACTGGGAATTGAAAGATTTATGTCCACCCATTTCGAGCGAAACGAAGTAACACACACGTCCATCTACCGGCTCCTGTGAAGCTAAGATGTGGTTATACATCGCTCTTTCATAGTAATCCGCATACGCCGCATACGCATCCCACTGGAACATATGCTTCGTCAGCTTCAGCATGTTGTAGGTGTTGCACGTCTCACAGGAGCCTTCGCCCAGCCGATCATTCAGTTTATCCGGTTCGCCGAAATGCTCATTATAGCTATTGCCACCAATTACATAAGAATGATGATTTACGACCCGATCCCAGAAGAAGCGGGAGATGCCTGCGTAATGATCCTGTCCCGTTACCTCATACTGTCTTGCCGCTCCAATAATCTTCGGGATTTGAGTATTGGCATGTCTTCCTGCTAACGTATCTTTTTGCTCGGTAAGGTCATTAAGAACTTCTCCATGGTAAAAGCTTTCAGCTAAGGCGAGGAAACGATTATCACCGGAATCCTCTGCCAAATCAGTGAGTGCCTCGTTCATACCACCAAACTCACAGCGCAGCATCTCTTGGATCTGATCTTTATTAAGTCCTGCAAATATATCCTCAAGCCACAGCCCCAGCTTCGTTTCAATAACCAATGCCTTCTGATTTTCTGCCAAACGATAAGCATCCCGAAGACCCGCGAACAGCTTATGCATCGTATACAGCGGAACCCAGCCGCCATTAAGGTCAAAGCCCTGCGAGCGAATATCGCCTATCTTCACTTCCTCAAACAGTTCTTTACCACGAGGAATGCCGGAAATAAATCCATTGCCATGCGCTTCCTGACACTGCTCTAATTCATCTACTACATAATTCACGCGTGTAAGCAGCTCTTCATTCCCCGTAGAGGCATACATTAACGCACATCCAGATATATAATGGCCTAGCGTATGACCACTAATGCCCATAGCTTCCCATCCTTCATAATGAGCTGCCTTGGGCTCCAAGCCAGCATATTCACGAAAACGCGACAGTAGCCGATCAGCCTCCAGCTTGAGTAAATAAGCAGTATTTAACTCCATCGCATGGAGAAGTGGGCCAGACTCAATTCGTACGTTATTTAGCTCAAAAGCTTGCGTCTTCAAAGAAATCGCTCCCTCGCAATCTTGTCTAGGTTAGCTGACAAGTGTATATTTGTATCCATAAGATAACACCCTATCGTTGATTTGTCGGTAGATCAGTCAGACAAACAGTGAACAAACCCGACTTATTGAGAAGCGGAGGACAGCATGACCTATTTGAAGACAAGTGCAGATGTACCTGTTCATTTTACGGCGGCAGGTGAATTTATCTCTGAGTCCCCATGGCGGCATGTCGAGCGTGCTATGGGCAACTACGAACTAATCATTGGCGTGAACGAAACGGTCTATTTAAGTGAGGAGAACAAACAATTCGAGGTCGGTCCTGAGGAAGCCCTCCTGCTCATGCCTAATCGCACGCATGTCGGATATAGAGAGTCGCGACCTGGGGTTAAATTTTATTGGTTCCATTTTGAATTAACTAGTGAGGGAACGTTGCTGAGTGGGGAAGAAATGAAAGCGGAGGCTGAAGAAATTTTTTCGCGCCCGCAGCGCCTATGGTCCGTACTCGACCTATATCTGCCGCAGCTCATACGAATCGAACATAGTGACCGGATTCATATTCTAGCGAGTCAAATCCTACATGTAGCCAATTCAGGGTATTTAACCTATTCCAGTGTTAATTATTTGATGACCTCACTCTTAATTGAGCTGTCCGAGCACGCCCTTCAGCCGTTTACCACCAAACTGATTCGCGCGCAGCAAGACGTCACCTTCGTCAAAATCGCCGAATGGACAAGAATACATGTAAGCGAACCTCTTACCGTGGCGATCATCGCGAAGAAATTTAATTACAACAAAGATTATTTAGCTCGGCTGTTTAAGCAGCATACCTCCATGGGGCCACTCGAATATATTCATTCGGTACGTATAAGCAAAGCAAAGGAGCTTCTGACCAGAACGGCACTAAGCGTGAGAGACATCGCCGTAGAGACGGGCTTTACCGACGATAAATATTTCATGCGACTCTTTCGGAAATACGAGAACATGACGCCAACCCAGTATCGTAATGCTTATCATAAGACGTTTATGAATAATAATTGAAGGGAAGCCACTGCGGCTGACTTCAGCACGTTTTGGCAAGAGCATGTAACCACACTCCGTTTACGGAGCGCCCTCATTAAGTGCTGAAGCAGAGAAACGTGGGCTCTGACAGATAATTAGGAAATTCCTCCCTAATTATTCCGGCATTCTGCTTATTAGACTAACAATTAGGGAAATCCTCCCTAAAATTCAACCAATTTGTTGAAAAACATTGACATCACCCCTATTTTCAGGGAGAAATTCCCTGATTTCATTCATTTAAAGCAATTCCCAACATTTTTTAGGGAGCTTTTCCCTGATTACTCTCAATCAAAGGGGCTAACCCTAAGTAGCACTCACTACTTTTGAGACAGCCCCCTCTTCGACATTGAGATTCTATTTTATTGAATCGTTTGCGAGGACAAATTCCATCGCCAACGCGGATCTACACCTTGCAGATGCACCCCTCCATACCACTCATCGATCCCTTTCTTTTCGGCCCAGTCCTCTTTTCCAGACATTACGCTCTTGCCTAGCTCTGTTAATACAAGCTCGCAGTCTTTAAGTTGCATCGATGATTCTTTATAGCCAGGGAATTCTTCTGAACCATCAACTTGCAGCAAGGGATACGGTTGTTCTGCCATCTTTCTTAGAATATGCCAAAATTGCAGATCGCCCATGCCTAAGATGTGAAGCTTATCCCCTACTTTTGCGAACAACTCATACGGAGCGTTAATTCCAGTAAGGATCATCTCCAGCGTGGTCTGTTCTACAATCCCCAGTCCATTATATGTAGATGGGAAACGCGATAAATGCGCCTCGAAAGCGTCATGTGCAAATGGTAAAGCTGACGTATCCGTAGTTAAACATTGTTGCAAAGATTCTGGATTCGGTGATACATATGCTTCCCAGAGTGCTTGGCCAACTTCTAGCTCCTTGTCTCCGATTAACTTCCATGTTCCCGATAAAGTTTCCATTTGCTTCACAGATAGCTGTCCAAGACCCCGAAATAACTCAATTCCCGGATACTCTCCAATGCACAATAAGCTTAGCTTCGTTGATCCCTTCCTCTGCTTTGAGAACCAATGGAGCAAGTAGCATAACATCGTCTGGTCGAATAGATCATGCTCGAACCATAACACCACTTCTTCATATTTATGAAAGTCAGCTAATATTTTTTCCTGACTCTCGCTGCCCTGTATGAATTCCATCTGCGGAATCCCCATCGTTTGCTCCAAATATTGCGCTCGTACTACGCGGTTATCCTTTTCTGTAGGCTCTAAAAAGACCGGCCCATGAGAATATACCTCTCTCCATACTAGTACATCACCTTTCACGATTCCTTGACGCAGCTTATCTCCCACTACATCTCCATTTACTATATGAAGCACACCTTTTCCTCCTTCGTACAGTTGGTTGAACACAGAAAGAACATCAGCTACAGGTAGTGCACCTTTCAGCTTGCGGCGAGCATCAAAAAGACGCTTCTTCAATACCGAAACCGAAGTCCCTAAGAAATCAGCAATCTCTTGTAAAGAGTATCCTTGAAAATAATATAATTGAACGGCGATCCGCATATTGGACGTTAATGCAGCTATAGACTCGAGTACGAGTCGCTGGGCTTCTTTTTTCTCAATGATGTCTGCAACAGAAAATGAGGATTCTGTCGCTTGCACAGCTTCATCGTAGGGTAATGCAGGATGCTGCTTTCTTCGTAAAATACGATAACATTGCCTTGCCACAATAGCTTTAAACCAACCCGGGAACGCTTCTACTGCTTGTAATTTATTCAAATGTAAAAAGGCTTCTGTGAAGGCTTCTTGCACTGCATCTTCCGCTAATTGATAATCATGCAGCTTTTCGTACGCTACTGCATTTGCCATCGGTGTAAAATGCCTAACGATCTGTTCAAAAGCTTGACGGTCTCCTTGCCTAGCCTCTTCGATATATTGAAACATCTTCCCCCGCTCCCTTCTTCCGTATTATATACAAGTGCCAGTGAAGTTCCCAAAGGTTACGGATGAGGTATTCAATATTTGAACCACAAGCTAGTTCCATATATGATAGCTATATCATCGTTCTCAGGGAGGATTCATCCAAGTGGCCGTATTAATCAACGAACAAATTAGAGCGTCCGAAGTAGTGCTTACTGGACTTAGAGGTGAGAAGCTAGGCATTGTGTCCAGAGAAGAGGCATTGGCAATGGCTCGTTCAGCAGGTGCCGATCTCGTATGCACCTCGCTAATGAGCAACCCGCCACCTTGCAGCCTGACCGCGAAGGGCAAGGCAAAAGCTGCCGCACAGAAGGAAGCAGCGGCAACACGCAAGGCGAGCGCAGGCAACGCAGCAAAAGGGGGCAGCAAGGAGAAGGTCAAGGAACTGCGCTTCACTGCTCATATTGAAGAGCATGATTACGATACGAAGCTTCGTCAGGCAGAGAAGCATCTCCGCTCCGGTAAGCCAGTACAATTAGTCGTGAAGGCATCCGGCGTCAAAGAATCCGCCGCTTCCAAGGCCGTGATCGAGCGACTAGTGACTGACCTGAAGGAAGTCGGAACGAGGGACACTGGCATCCAGACAGGCGGTAAAGGTTCGCAGGTGAAATTAAATCCGCGTTGAAGAGTGGAATTTCAGATAAAGTAGGCTCAAAACCAAAATTAGTGGACCATTTCATGAGAAAGCTGCTGCTGCTCTCTGCAAATGTAGCTTTATTGCGATCAGAATTGCGTTCGGACACCACAGCCCTTATTCGTAACAATTTCGCTGTTCTGGGATGCTAACGGACTTCAGAGACTTTATATCGCTAAAATAGCACGATATCCCTCTATTTATGCCAAATAAGATCTCTCGAGTCCGCAACTTCCTCCAAAAGGCTTAAAATGCACAAATAGCTGCATCTAAGTCCGTTAGCACAATAGCAAGTGAAAACCAGAAAATGGGCAAGGGGCACGAGTCTTATATGCAAGCAAAAACGCCTTCGGTGTCCCTAAAGGACGGTAAGCGTTTATGCATAAATAGAAGGATAATGTATGGTGTCAAACTTATACTTTCTTATATTTTAAAAAAAGCCATCCTCTGCGGGATGGCCTTTCACTCCATAGGAAGCTCTTAATCATTCACTTCAAACATGATTGCCCATCAATCCTCTTGGACGATAGTTCATACCACCAGCATACAGGTGGGAGACATCTCCCAGTCCAATACATCTTGGAACCGCAAAGTGCTCACTGCGCTCTTCAAACAAGATCGTCGTTACCGAGCTTGGCGCTAGCCAAAATACGGACCAAGCCAAGGCTAAAGGAATCTGCAACAAATGGGCTAGCCATGCGAGGCCAAAGCCACCGTGGCATACTACTCCAATCTTCTTGGCAGAAGGCTCGAGGATACGATAAAGGCCATCTTCTCTTTTATAGTGGTGTCTACGCAAGAACTCATCTGAAGCAGCTTGTAATTCACTGAATCTCAATCTGTATTCTTCTTGTTTCAGCCAATGATCTGTTTCATCAGACCATACTCTCTTTCCACTCGACAGCTCGCTAATATGTTCTCCGGGGCTATCCCATATAGACGCCATTTGTCCATCCAACATGACCTCTGTCCAATCCAATTCACAAGTCCAAGGTTCTGTCTGAATTACAAGTCCCGTCTCTTGGGCCACGTAACTGGCTGTTGACTGTGCTCTACCCAGTGGTGAAGCATACAGCTCATCCAGACCGATAGATGCCATACGTTTCCCCAATGCTGCCGCTTCCTGATGCCCGAATTCCGTAAGATCGTCTATAGTATAATCCGGATCACCATGACGAATGAGAAATATTTGCATAACGATACCCTTCTCCCCTCAAATCCAGCCTTTTTCCTCTGCCAGCCGTACGGCTTCAATTCGACTTTTCACTTCCAGCTTATTGAGTATTTCAGAGATATAATTGCGAACTGTTCCATAAGAAAGGTGTAGCGAAATAGCGATTTCACCCGCCGTTTGCCCAGCGCCAGCCAGCTTTAAGATCTCTCGCTCCCGTGCTGTGAGTGGATTCTCTTCCCGCAGGCTGCCAAAAACTAACTCAGGTGATACTTCCCGATGTCCAGCCATAACACGGCGAATAGATTCGGCTAGCTTATCTACAGGCTCGTCCTTCAACAAATACCCTTGTATACCAGCCTTCACTCCACGCTCGAAATACCCCGGACGGGCAAAGGTCGTCAAAATAATAATTCGGGTCCGTGAGCCCTTCCCCCGCAATATTTCTGCAACCTCCAGTCCGCTCTTGAACGGCATTTCAATGTCCATGAGACAGACATCCGGCTGAAGCCTGTCGATTAAAGCTAACGCCTCGGCCCCGTCACAAGCTTCTCCAACCACTTCGATATCATCCTCAAGATCGAGTAGTGAAGCCATAGCTCCCCGGAGCAGACGTTGGTCCTCCGCTATAACAATGGTTATCATGCAGTTTCACCCCCTGCTGCTCCCTTTACGATTAGAGGGATAGCAACGATCAACGTAGCTCCCTGACCCTCTTCTGAGCTTAGCGACAGATAGCCGTCAATCAGGGATAGACGTTCCGCCATCCCCTTCATGCCATTTCCATCATTAAACTCACTGCTACATCTCTCACCGTTCTGTAGACCAATTCCGTTATCCTTAACTGTAATTCGAACTTCTCCGGTGGTCTTCGCCACGCCTATGAAGCATTTATCCGCTCTACTATGCTTCACAATATTAGTCACCGCTTCCTTGATACAGAGGCTGAGAATATTTTGCGTCAGGTCGGATACTCCCTCCAGCGAGAGATCGCCTTCCACTTCTAAGGCAATCTCTGCCGTGCGCAGCATCTCTCCGGCCTCTGCCAGCTCCTCAGCTACTGAGATCGCACGCATTTCCGATACTAGCTCACGCACCTGACGGAGCGCAGCCCGCGAAGTACGCTGAATTTCTCTCGCCTCCTCCTGTGCTCGCTCCGTATTTTTGGTCACCAGCTTCTCAACGAGTTGGCTTTTTAATGTAATCAAGGATAAAGTGTGCCCAAGCGTATCATGCAGATCACGAGCGATTCTCATGCGTTCCTCACGCTTCACCAACTCTTTAATCACCTCATTAGCTTGATCTAGCTCTTTCTCCAGCTTCTGATGCTGATGCATGGATCTTACGCCGAATGGCATAATCAGCATAATAACGATAAACGGGATTAAAAACATAATACTAATCCATTCCAACTCACGGCCTACTAAGACCAGCACCGAAAGTACCATGACAACAAAAGAAGTAAATGCAATTTTAAACCCTTTATTCTCCGTATAATAAGCTATAAAATTCACGGTGAAAAAGCCCATATACAGATTAAAGGGCGTATAGAACAAGCTAAGCACCGCGATGATCACCATTTGAGTCGTTAACCAAACATTAAACACGCCGCCCCGAACCCAATACAACTCCCTATAGCTGATGGCAAACACCGTGATCATCATCCCACCCAGGATGAGCTTCATTCCAGTCTCCCCGCGCAAATTCAGGATGGGCAAAATTAGATAAACAGCCCATACATAAGGGAAAAACCCCTGACTTCTCGGAAATAACTGGAACTGTCCACGCTTGGTCATTCCTTTACACCGCTTCCTGTTTTTTTCGGATATAAACCGATAGTAACATAAAAACTACCAAATATCCGAGCAAAATCAAGACATTACTCCACTCTGGGTAGGAACCGCGTACAATCTCCCACGCCCCGTTTCCATAGTTATAAGAAGGCAACCAATGACCAATCTTCTGCATTAATCGTGGCAAAATCTCAATCGGCATCCACATGCCCCCCGCTACAGCAAGAGCCATATAAATCACATTGCTCACTCCACTAGCTGTGTCCACCCGTCTCATAGCACCCACAAGCGTACCAATCGCTAAAAATGGAAGGGAACCGATCAGAATCCATAACCCGCTTAGCACCCATTGACCCGCAGATAAGGAAACGCCATTGATAAAATATCCTGCGGCAAAAATACAAATGACCGAAAACAGATGCATCATCGTTTGTCCGAACATTTTTCCGAAGAAATAGACAGAACCCGGTAGCGGGGTAATCCGAATAAAGGTAGTCCAGCCTTGTGTTCGCTCTTGTACCAAACGAATACCAAGCGTCATAATCGCTGAGCCCATCACACTAAAGGTTGCCATCGACATTAGATAGTGAGCGCGCCACGTCGGGTCATCGCTGCCTGTATTGACCACTCGGGTGAAGATGAAGTAGAACATAATTGGCATAAGTAACGACCAGAACACGTAATAGGGATTACGGATGATACGCAGCATTTCCGCTTTACACTGTACAGTAATTAATCTCATCGTGAAATAGCCTCCTCTTGGTTCAAAGTCAATTGTTCAAAAGCGTCATCCAGGCGTCCCTGATCGATCCGAACATCCTTCACGGGAAGTCCAGTCACAAAAATCGCTCGCAGCGCTTCATCCGTATCATCTGTCGTTACATGAATTCGACCTTCTTTTTCATAGCAATCTTCAATAGCGGTTAGTTCCAGCAGGCTTTTGCGTAATTCGGATCGATCACCTACAGGCAGGAAGGACACCGAACGCTTCACAATCCGCGATTTAATCTCATCTGGACTTCCGTCCGCAACTAAATGGCCTTTGCTGAACAACAGAATGCGATCCGCGATATCTTCTGCTTCCTGTAAATAATGCGTCGTGAACACAATCGTCTTTCCTTGCTCCGCAAGTCCACGAACCGTATCCCAGAATAGCCGCCGTGAAGTAATATCAAGCCCAACCGTAGGTTCATCAAAAAAGATCAGCTCCGGATCACCCGCCAGTGCCAGTGCAAAGCCCAGACTACGCTTTTGACCGCCCGAAAGCTTCTCGGCGTATCTATTCAAATCCGCTGGCACAAGTCCCGTAGCCTTAATTAGAAACTCCATATCCATAGGCTGTGGATAATAGCTACGGATCAGAGCAATGATCTCCCGAACCTTTAGCCGGTCCATGACACTTACCTCCTGCAGCATTGCACCAGTTTTTTCACGTACCGCTTTATCTTTCGGATGTTGTCCGAATATTTTCACTGTACCTTCAGTGGGCTCTAACAGCCCCAATAACATTCCTAACGCCGTTGTTTTACCTGCTCCGTTGGGTCCTAGAATCGCTGTAATCGATCCTTTAGCAATGTTGAAACTAATGTTATCTACCGCTTTCTTATCCTTATATAATTTGCTGACTCCATTCATCTCTATAACAATGTCCATTACGTAATCCCTCCGATTCCGAATGCTTCTGATCTATTTCAATCATATGGAAAAAGAAGACCTAACATTAGTATGGACTGTCATTTCTTTAAGATGACAACTGTCACCTTCACGACTCAGGATGTGAAAAAGAGGCTACCCCATCCGTAGTTTTAACTACGAATAGTGCAGCCTCTTTAAGCGAAAACACTAGATTATCTCTTGAAGAATCCCTTTTCCTCTAGGAACTCCTTCATATGCAGTCGTGCTGGCTGAGCCAATCGCTCCGCCATGATCACCGACCACGGTGTATCCTTGGCGCCATGGGTCCGCTCACGCATATAGTCTGAAGAGACTTTATCGTAAGTCTTGACCTGCTCCACTGTTGTTTCGGTATTATAGCGATTACGATGCAGAACAGCCTCTAATGGAAGACGCGGACGCAGGCTCGAGGCACCATCAGGGTAGCCCACACACATTCCAAATATCGGATAGACCAGTTCAGGGAGTCCCAGCAGCTCCGATACTTCTGCGATCCGATTACGGATTCCTCCGATGTATACGATCCCGAGTCCAAGCGATTCCGCAGCCACGGCAGCATTCTGTGCAGCAAGCGTAACATCAACGGTAGCTACAATCAGGTTCTCAGTAGAGTCTTCATAAGAAGTCTCTCCTTGCAAATGAGGCTTCGTCACCTCACGCAGTCGATACAGATCAGCACACCAGACCAAGAAGACTGGGCATTGTTCTATATAAGCCTGATTACCCGCCAATCCGGCAAGCTCTGATCTCAAGTCTGAGTCAGTAACTGCAATTACACTATAAGCTTGTACATTGCTGGAGGTCGACGCCATCTGACCTGCTCCAATAATAGCTGCAAGCTGCTCATCACTTACCGGCTTATCCTGATACTTGCGGACGGATGCATGGTTCATTAATAGAGAAATCGTATCATTATTTACTTGCACAGTGGCCACTCCTTATATATGAGTTATTACAGCTTTACCCGCTGTAGCCGAAGTGCATTTAAGACAACAGACACAGAGCTGAATGCCATCGCGGCTCCAGCTAGCCATGGAGCTAGAAATCCAAGTGCAGCAATCGGTATACCTATTGTATTGTAAGCAAGCGCCCAGAACAAATTCTGCTTAATATTACTCATTGTTTTGCGACTCATCATAATCGCATCGGGTATACTTTTCAGATCTCCCCGCATCAGCGTAATATCCGCCGCCTCCATAGCTACATCTGTACCTGTACCGATCGCCATGCCCGTATCAGCAGTAGCCAGTGCAGGAGCATCATTGATCCCATCGCCAACCATGGCTACCTTTGTCCCATTCCGCTGCAGCTTACGAACTTCCTCGGCTTTGCCTTCCGGTAGAACCTCTGCTAACACTTTTCGAATACCTGCTTGCTTCGCAATAGCTTCAGCAGTAATTTTATTGTCACCTGTGATCATAACGACCTCTATGCCCATATCATGAAGCGCTGCTACTGCTGCTTTTGAGGTCGGTTTAATCGTATCCGCCACAGCCACAATCCCAGCAATTTCATCGTCCACCGCTACAAGCATTGCTGTCTTACCCGCTTCTTCCAGCCTCTTCATGATTGGAGACCACTCTGTGATATCCAAATGATTATCTTCCATCATTCGCCGCGTACCAACCCTAACTTGTTGGTCTGAGACTACAGCCATAATCCCCCGTCCAGGCACATTATCAAACTGCTCAGCGGCTGGCAAGGTCAATCCTTTTTCAGCAGCTCCTGCAACAATGGCTTCCGCAAGCGGATGCTCTGATAATTTCTCGGCTGCCGCAGTTAAAGCTAATAGTCGATTCTCAGCATTTTCTTTACCATAAGCGGCAATTCCAGTTGTAGTCACGATATCAGTCAGCACAGGTTTACCGTTTGTAACGGTACCCGTTTTATCCAAAACAACGACCTTAATCCCTTGCGCCCCTTCTAAATGCTCCCCACCCTTGAACAGGATGCCAAGCTCCGCAGCGCGGCCCGATCCCGCCATAATGGAGGTCGGTGTAGCTAGACCTAATGCACATGGACAAGCGATTACGAGCACCGCAATAGCTTTTTCGAGGGCATCGGCGAACTGGCCAGGTGCTGCCCAGAAATACCAGACTAAGAAAGTAATCACCGCAATCCCTACAACAATCGGAACGAAAATCCCTGAGATAACATCGGCGATCCGCTGAATTGGCGCTTTGGAGCCTTGAGCCTCCTCCACTACTCTGATGATTTGAGCCAGCGCAGTGTCTCGACCTACTTTATTTGCTTTTATTCTCAAGACACCATTCTTATTTAAAGTAGCACCGATAACGGTATCACCTGGTTTTTTCTCCACAGGGATACTTTCTCCGGTCAACATAGACTCGTCCACAGAAGATGAACCCTCTACTACCTCACCATCTACCGGTACCTTTGTTCCAGGCTTCACCAGTACAATATCGCCGGGAATCACTTCATCTGTCGAGATCGTCATCTCTTGGCCATCTCGAATCACAAGAGCCGTCTTTGCCTGAAGACCCATTAAGCTCTTAATGGCGTCAGAAGAACGGCCTTTCGCCAGCGCCTCGAACCATTTACCCACGAGAATGAGCGTAATGAGTACTGCGCTCGTCTCATAATACATTGGGGCGGTATGATTCATTCCCTTCATACTTAATGAATCAATCGTCAGATAAAGACTATAGAAATACGCTGCTGATGTTCCCAGTACGACTAACACATCCATATTGGCGCTCCCGTTACGAAGTGCTTTATACGCGCCAACGTAGAACTGCCAGCCGATGATAAACTGTACGGGAGTTGCCAGAACAAGCTGAAACCAAGGATTCATAAATATGTCCGGTGTTGGAATCCAGCTTGTGAACGAGAAATGCCCTGCCATCGCCCATAACAATGGGAAAGAAAGAATCGCAGAAATGATCCACTTCCACTTCTTATGCTGAATGTCCTGCGCACGATGATCCATATGATCCTTGCGGTCTTCTTTAAGGGTAGCTTTATAACCGATGTTGCTTACCTTCTCCATAATCTCTCTTGGACTAATATTACCGGGAGTATATTCTACATGTGCGGTTTCCAGCGCCAAATTCACGTTCACTGCAGCTATACCCGGCGTACGACTCAGTACTTTTTCAATCCGTGCCGAGCAAGCCGCGCAGGTCATGCCTGATATATCAAAATCCGCGGACTCCTTGACCGTATCGTAGCCAAGGGCGCGGATTTTATCTTCAATTTGTGGTAACCCTGATACTGTAGGATCAAATCCTACAGTGGCCTGTTCCAAGGCTAGATTCACGTTCGCACGCGAAACGCCGTCCATTCGGGACAACCCTTTCTCAATTCGGGCTGCACAAGCAGAACAGGTCATGCCTGTAATCTGTACGGTTGCTTGCTGTTCTTTGGGTGAAGCCGTTGATTTTGTCTTATCCATATATTCTTGATCCTCCTCATACCCCTATAGGGTATGATAATTTCTAAAAAAAGAAAAGGCATTGGAGCTTAGGAAAATTCCCCTATAAAGCTCCAAGCCTTATTACTGTGTATCAAATTAAACTACATCATACCCTTGATCTTCAATGGCTTCTTTAATTGCTCCAAGACTCACCTTGTTCTCATCATACTCAACGGAGACTTTTTTAGCAGCAAGATCAACTTTAGCACTAGCACCAAGGCCGCTTACAGCCTTCTCTACAGAGCTGACACAGTGACCACAAGACATTCCTTCAACATTAAGTGTAGCGTTCGACATTATTATTACCTCCAATAAATGTTATGAAGCCATGCTTTAGGAGCATTAGCTTATTATTTCATTAATTTGTTAACCGTAATCAGCAGCTCATCGATAACCTCATGTTCTCCAGCTTCGATTCTTTCAACTATACAACTCTTCATGTGCCCTTCCAGCAGCATCTTACCAACACCGTTTAGTGCCGCTTGAACCGCTGCGAGCTGATTGAGCACATCGTCACAATAAGTATCCCGCTCTATCATACCCTTTATCCCGCGGATCTGGCCTTCAATCCGGTTAAGGCGAGTATTCAAACCATTCTTGAAATCTGCCGAATGATGACTCATTCGTTCTCCAGATGCTGAAGAATGACAGTCAGCTTCACAGGATTTCTCAGTTTGTTCTTGCTTACTAGTAGACATAAGAATCAGCCTCCTTGCCATTAATATAATATACCCCCGTAGGGTATGTCAAGTGGCATTCTTATAAGACATAAAGTTTTGTGTGAAACTTATACTTCCTTATATTTGAAAAAAACTATTGCTACCCTATTCAAATTTGAATATAATAAATTTTGCTTCTAAACTATGAATATTTTTCGAACGGATTTATCACTATTTACAAAAAGGAGCCTGCGAAGCATGCATACTAAAGAAAGTAATCTTAAACTCGTAGTTGTCGGCCTGCTGCTTGGTATTCTTATGTCTGCTATGGACAATACCATTGTAGCTTCAGCTATGGGTACCATTGTCTCCGACCTCGGTGGTCTGGACAAAATCGTATGGGTCACCTCGGCTTATATGGTCATGGTAATGGCTGGAACCCCTATCTTCGGCAAGCTCTCGGATATGTATGGACGTAAACGTTTCTTCATGTTCGGTCTGATTGTATTCCTGATTGGCTCAGCACTGTGCGGTACTGCAACCAGTATTACACAGCTCAGTATTTACCGGGCCATACAAGGGATCGGCGGCGGCGCACTAATGCCAATCGCCTTCACCATCGTTTTCGACATTTATCCTCCTGAAAAAAGAGGCAAGCTGACCGGCCTATTCGGTGCCGTCTTCGGAATCTCCAGTGTACTCGGACCATTATTAGGCGCATATATTACCGACTATGTAGGTTGGCAGTGGGTATTCTACATAAACCTGCCACTCGGAATTATTGCACTTTTTCTGATCGCAACTTCTTATAAGGAATCGATCTCTCACGCTAAACAGCGCATCGACTGGGGTGGAGCCTTTACTCTAGTCGGCGCGATTATTTGCCTGATGTTCGCTTTAGAACTGGGTGGCAATCAATATGCTTGGGATTCCAGTGTCATCCTCGGCTTATTTGCAGGCTTCGCTGTTCTTTTACTAGCATTTATCCTCATTGAGAGAGTGGCGGCTGAACCTGTCATCTCATTCGCTATGTTCCGTAAACGGTTATTTGCAACAAGCAGCGTGACTAGCTTGTTCTATGGCTCCGCCTTTATCGTAGCTACTATTTACATTCCTATCTTTGTGCAGGGCGTATTTGGCGGCTCAGCTACGAACTCAGGATTGATCCTCATGCCGATGATGATCGGTACGGTCGTGGGCAGTCAGACCGGGGGGCTGCTCACAACCAAAACGAGCTTCCGCAACATTATGATCCTATCCGCAGTCTGCTTTGTCGCAGGTGTTTACAGTCTAAGCACTTTATCACCAGATACCTCCCGCCTTATGCTTAATGTATTCATGGCACTGACTGGGTTCGGCGTGGGCTTTTCCTTCTCCGTGCTGAGCATGGCGGCCATCCATAATTTCGACATGCGCCAACGCGGTTCGGCAACTTCAACAAGTACCTTTATGCGCTCTCTTGGGATGACGCTGGGGATTACGATCTTCGGTATTATTCAGCGTAATAGCTTTACCAACAGTATCAGCGATGCTTTTGGCGGAAGTGAGCAGTCAGCAGCCTTCGGCGATCCACGGGCAGCCTTGACACCCGAGGCAAGAGCCAAGATCCCACCTGAAATTTTAGAGAAAATATCTAGTGCACTGTCCTCTTCAATCGCACATACCTTTATGTGGGCCTTGATTCCCGCCGTCCTTGGCTTAGTCTTTGTACTGCTTATGCCAAAGGATCGCCTCACCATTCCGAGTAAAACTGCTCAGGCGTCCGAGGGCAAAAGGTAACCATTATGTCGATGAAATTGGCCATTCTCGGTCTACTGCTGGAACGGAATATGCATCCCTATGAAATTACAATAGTCATGAAAGAACGCTCCATGGACCGGATTACAAAGCTGCAGCTCGGGTCTCTCTACTACGCTGTCGATAAACTTGCACAAGATGGCTATATTGAGGCTTTAGAGGTGATTAGCAGCAGTGATCGCCCAGACAAAACTATTTATGGTATTACTGAGCAAGGCAAAAATTTATTCGAGCAGTTAATTCTACAGCAAATTAAGAAGAACGAGCCCTTCTATCATCCGATGTATATGGCACTAGCCATGTCGCGTCATGTTGATCAAAGCAAAGTGGAGAAGCTGCTTGAAGAACGTATTCGGGAGACCGAACATCAGGTGAATCTGGCTTATCAGGTATATGAAGAGCATATTCCCATTGTTCCTCGTTCCGCCCTTCATCTCATGTACGGCACCTATGAACACACCCTGACTGAACTAAAATGGCTGCAACGTCTCTATGATGACGTTGTAGCTCGCAAGCTGAATGACATTGGAACACCACTCCATACAGAGTAGAGGCCTTAGGGCCTCTTTTTTCTGCTCCTCCATCGGTAATAAATACCATATAGGATTATAAGCGTGTACAATATGTACGTGTACGCAATCATATTTTCCTAGGAGGAATCCCATTGTTGAGAACGCTGCCTTTAAACAAGCGCGGTATACAAGCCAGCCGTATTGCTCTAGGTTGTATGGGACTTGGCGGGGGCTGGGATCATGAACCGATTACCGCCGAGAATGTTAAGCAAGGACATGCAGCCGTCGACGCCGCTCTATCTATTGGCATCAATATGTTTGATCATGCAGATATTTATACCCGTGGTAAAGCTGAGAAAGTGTTCGGTCAAATCTTTAAAGAACGCCCAGAACTCCGTGAAGAAATCATTATTCAATCGAAGTGCGGTATTAAGCTGATGGAGCCTGGAGACAGCTCTAATGTTTTTGATTTCTCAAGCCAGCATATTCTAAGCAGTGTAGATGGAATCTTGTCGCGACTAGGAACTGAATATATTGATATTCTGCTGCTCCATCGGCCTGATCCTCTAATGGATCCGGAGGAAGTAGCCTCCGCATTGCATCAATTAAAAGCAGCAGGTAAAGTTCGTCATTTCGGCGTCTCCAATATGAGCGCAGCACAAATCAAAATGCTGCAAGCCTATTGCGATGAACCTTTTATCGTAAACCAACTGCATATGAGCCTAGCCAAGCTAAGCTGGGTCGATGCTGGAATCAGTGTAAACCGTGAACCTTGGAAGGATATTACCTTTCCTGAGGGAACCCTTGAGCATTGTCGAATGGAGAACATTCAGCTTCAAGCTTGGGGTCCACTCGCACAAGGCCTATTTAGTGGACGTTCGCTAACGGATCAACCAGAAAATATCGTCCAAACTGCTGCCATGGTCCAGGATCTAGCAGATGAAAAAGGTACTACTCCAGAAGCCATAGTGCTATCCTGGCTAATGACACATCCCGCAGCTATTCAGCCTGTGATTGGGACTGTGAATCCCCAGCGCATCGCTGCCTGCGCTGATGCGGACAAGCTGGAGCTTACTCGTAAAGAATGGTATGACCTGTATGTTAGTTCGCGTGGTACTCGTCTTCCCTAACCCAACCCACAATGAAACTCCCTAGGACTCTTAATAGCCTAATCGTGCCTCTCGCACGATTAGGCTATTTTTAATGCGGTCCCTTCCTCAGAAACCGTTCTTTATTGCGAATAAAAATAGATATCAAGCGAAAAATTGAGATAAATAGAGATAAATTAACATTTTTGTTCTTTATAGAGCACAAACGAGACTTATTGGCAGTTTTCTTTTTGATTTATTCCCTGTATTATTCAATACAAGAAGTCGTTCTCAATAAAGAACGATAATAACGAACCAAAGAAACTTAAGATATTGAGGGGAGGTATTCCTCTGAGACCCAGATCAGCAAAAAGAAGACCTAAAAGAAAGAGGCAAATCGGATTACGTGTTCTGCAATCAGGAATGGCTGTCTCCGTCTTGTTTCTGTATACCTCGCAGCAAGTGGGTAGTACCTATGGTGGTTTTGGAGCTACTACACAAATCACTAGCACAATTAGCTTTTGCGAAGTATTCCCAAACTCGATCAAGGGACTTCTTACAGAGTTTAAAGATCATGTCGATAGAGCTGTTGCTTTAAAAGGAACGCTGCAAAGCTATACCCTTTCGGGTGGTCTCTCCGGTGTTTCGGAAATAGAAGGCATGACGCTGGAAGAGCTTGATACAGCTGCGCAAGAGATTTCCACACAAATCTCCGCGCTTCAATCCCAAATAGATGGCGTTAATGAGCAGCTGGCTAACAACACTCAGATTTGGAATGACATCAATAGTGAGCTAAATGCAGCAGCAGCCGTACTATTCCAGATTGGAGGATATATGACCTCATTAGATTCAAACTGTCTAGAAATCAAGGATGAACAATTCTTCAATGAGCTACAAAATAGTCTGAATCAAAGCGGTGTAATCTCTGAATCCTTGAATACCTCCTTAAATGGAGTGATCCAATACCTAAGCTCCATTCACGACATCGGTCTTCCATTTGCTTCTGTAGTGACCAGTGATGTTTATGGACAGCTTGAGTTAAGCAACGGAGAGTTTCAGCAGCCACTACCCTACCTGATTGCTTTTAATCAGCCGGCCGGCAATATCTCTAGCGAGCTTACCTCCACTTATGAAAATCTCAATACTGAAATGAATGGTGTTAAAGAATCGGCTACTTCAGGAATCAGTAATCTTCAGAGTCAGCTCCAATTGATCAGTCAAACCCGTGAACAACAATTGGAAGCGCTTGAGAAAGCCCGACTAGAGGCGCTGGAACAAGCGAAGAAAGAAGAAGAGCGTTTAGCCCTGGAGAAAAAAGAGCAGCAAGAAGCCGAGGACAAAGCGAAAGCTGAAGAAAAAGCAAAAGCTGAAGCTGCAGAGAAAGCAAAGACGGAAGAGACTACACCGACAGGTGAAGCTGCTCCAGAGAACATAAATAAAGAACAACCTGAAGCCCCAGCCACTAACCCGGTCGATCCGGAAATTGGCGAAGAGCCAACGATTCCACAAGATGTACCACAGCAAAAGGTTCCTCAGGAGACGCCAAAGGCGGAAGACACCTCTTCCACACCGGTAGCCACACCAGCTCCTTCGGAAGCTCAACAAGACAAAGGTGGAGAATAATATGCGGATTAAAAAAATGATCAACAATACATTATCGAGCATCATGCTTGTGATTTTCATTCTGCTGGTAATAGCCGTAGTTTTATCTAAAGCATCCGGCGGTGAACCTGCCTTCTTCGGATACCAAATCAAATCTGTACTCTCAGGTTCGATGGAACCAGGGATTCAGACCGGATCGATTGTCGCTTTAAAACCCGGAGGAGATATGAATCGCTTCAAAAAAGGCGATGTCATCACCTTTAGAAATGAAGAAAACCTGCTCATTACTCACCGTGTTGTAGAAGCAACAATGAATAACGCTACCGGTGAAGCCATGTATCGCACGAAAGGCGATAACAATGATGCGCCCGACATGAACCCTACCAGTTCAACGAATGTTGTAGCTGAATATATCGGGGTCACCGTACCTTATGTCGGTTACGCTATGAATTTCGCGGTTTCCAAAGCTGGAAGTGTCGTGCTCATGATCGTACCAGGCTTGATGCTCCTGCTCTATGCTCTCTATTCGTCATGGAAGGCTGTAGCTGCACTCGAAAAGAAAAACGCGGCCATACTGCCTGCCTCTCCACCCCCAACAGAAATACAGTAATAAGTTGATTGTCCGCTTCCGCTTACGAACCGGAAGTTACAATATATAAATTTTATAAAATTTAACCACAAAAACCGAGGAGGAATTTTAATTATGGGTATCAAGAAAACATTGGGTCTTGGCGTAGCATCTGCAGCACTGGGTTTATCATTGATTGGTGGAGGAACCTTCGCTTACTTTAGTGACACTGCAACAAGCACTGCTACATTCGCTGCAGGTACACTGGATTTGAACTCCGATCCTTCTGTTATCGTAAATATTGCAAACCTGAAGCCAGGTGATACTGTCAAAAAAGATTTCAAACTAAAAAATGACGGCACCCTCGATATTGGCTCTATTATTCTCAAAACTAAGTACAACGTTAATGATGTAGGTGGTAACAACAACGGTGTTGATTTAGGTAAATTCATTAAAGTTAAATTTCTGCAAAATAAGGACAAGAGCGGTAACATTATTCCGGATATTGTAGTTTATGAAACAACATTATCTGAATTACAAAATTTAACACCAGATCTCGTAGAGAAAGTGCCGTTCTTAGGCAGTGA
Organism: Paenibacillus sp. FSL R10-2734; assembly: GCF_037963865.1. NCBI lineage: Bacteria > Bacillati > Bacillota > Bacilli > Caryophanales > Paenibacillaceae > Paenibacillus > Paenibacillus sp. FSL R10-2734. The sequence continues at coordinate 115,212 of NZ_CP150170.1, forward strand.
AGCATCCGGTATTAAAGCAGGTACATCTGACACCTTTACCGTCAAATTCGAATTTGTGGAAGACAATAAAGATCAGAACATTTTCCAACAAGATACATTGACACTGACTTGGGATTTCTTCGGTAAACAAGGCAGAGGAACTGACTACTAATCTAATAAGTCTTCCATTCGAAGAGCAGCAGATTCTTATTCCGGAAAGCGGATAAGTAGATGCTGCTTTTCTCTTTACAATAAACTTTGTCGAATTTATTGATATTTGCTATACTAATAACAAAAATTACGGAGGGGCGTAAGCATAGTGCCACAAAATATGGGCCAACGTATCCAGCATCTCCGCCTAGAAAAGGGATTGTCCCTATCTGAGCTTGCGGACAGAGCGGATGTTGCTAAGTCGTATCTTAGCAATGTGGAGAGAAACATCCAATCCAATCCTTCAATCCAGTTTATCGAAAAGATCGCCGACGCGCTTCAGGTATCCATCCACGCTTTACTCTATGGAGAACCTAATGATGCTGAGGAATCACCTTTAGATTCGGAATGGTTCCGATTGGTGCAGGAAGCTATGGCCTCAGGCATAAGCAAACGCGAATTCAAGGAGTTTCTAGACTACCAGAAATGGCGCCTGGATCAGAAGGATTAACCTACATCTGACCTGATAAGATCCTCTTCTATTCATACTATCAAGCATAAACGCCTTCGCCCTCCTAACATGGACCGCGAAGGCGTTTATATTCTAGCAGAATATAATGATCATATACGGTATGAAACTTATACTCTCATATATATACCGAAAAAGAGCACAGCGAGTTATCGCTGTGCCCTTTTTCGGTATATTACGTTCTAAATGTATTACTGCACGGCTTGCACAGTCTTCTCGTGAAAGAATCGACGAATTTCATCTGCCTTTATGCCTGCCTTCTTAGCTGCTAATAATAAATGGACCCATTCTACGTCTACATCAATGACCTGCTGTTCTCTGTTGCTTCCCTGGTTGGACTTGTCCAAAAAATCTCCTCCTAAGATTTTACGTCCCCAGGCAATCCGGCTGTCATAGTATTTCTACCTTAGACCCGCGACTTTGTGCCCCTGCCTTTCGGCAGGTTTACCTTTTACTGGACCCTTTACACGAAAGGATCTGGTTATAAAATATATGAAAACGCTAACTGCAATAACATTATACTATAGTAAAGTGGAAAAGTGTGTCGATTTCTGAGTAGTTTCTCTGTTAAAAGCAAAAAATAAAAGATTTTTTTTAGGATTTCCTGTCCTATTATCACGATACCCGTCCAATTCAAAAAATTAATTAAGCCAATATAATGATGCCTTCCTCTCATTTAGTTAAAATTAAGGATAATAGAATCATTTTAGTAGGTCTTTAGAATGGGTAATAGTAAAGAACACCTCTTTTTTTAGTAGAACAAGCTAACCCATACCATTTTGCGAACGTATTGGACGAAAGAATGAATTGATTACACGTGTGGAAAGTAGCACAATAAGATGAGAAATGAAACCGCAATCATCACAGCTCCAGTAAGCGTTGACACAAAATGTCACGTATGGAGTTCATCCGTTAAGGAGGATGTATTCATGGCAGCCAAAGAGCCCTATAACGAATCCATTTGGAGTAAGTATTACGGACCCAATTTAGGCTACATTCAAGAAAGATATGAACAGTTTGTGAAAGATCCATCCACCGTAGAAAATAACTATCGCGAGCTTTTTACGAATTCGGGTCCCCCACCATTAACACCGGATAGCGAACCGGCTCCACAGCCTCGCATTTCGGGAGACACCGAATGGCTTAGAAAGGCAGTAAGAGCTTCCAAGCTAATCGCTAATATTCGTATATATGGCCATATGGCCGCTGAAATTGATCCGCTTGAGCGGGATCACAATCCTATGGCTAAATATCTCGAGCTCGAAACCTATGAGCTGACTCGTGAGGATCTGATTGCACTACCTGCCACGCTCATTTGGGAGAATGCGCCGAATGATGTGCATACTGGCTGGGATGCTGTTCAGCGTATGCGTCAGGCATATACCAAGACGATCGCCTATGAATTCGGGCATGTACATGAAGAACAGGAACTGAAATGGTTGAACAGACAGGCAGAATCCACAAGCTCACCAGCACCTTTAAATAATTCAGAACGCAAAGAGCTACTGAATCGCCTGATCCAAGTAGAGCAATTCGAAACCTTCCTCCACAAGACCTTTGTGGGCCAAAAACGTTTCAGCCTGGAAGGCAATGACGCTCTTGTTCCGATGCTTGATGAAATCGTACGTGCTGCTGCACATGACGGCGCAGAGCATATCCTAATGGGCATGGCGCATCGCGGCCGTCTCAACGTTCTTGCACATATTTTGAACAAACCTTATGATATTATATTTTCAGAGTTTCATCATTCTCCGAACAAGGAGCTTTTCCCTTCTGAGGGCTCTACAGGCATTAACTATGGCTGGACGGGTGATGTGAAATACCATCTCGGTGCAGACCGTGCTGTCCGTGAAGGAGAAACCGTACGCACAAGAATAACACTAGCGAATAACCCAAGTCACTTGGAATTCGTCAATCCTGTCGTGGAAGGCTTCACTCGTGCTGCTCAAGAAGATCGGAGCACAGCCGGATTGCCGAAGATTGATACCAGTAAAGCTATTGCAGTCCTGATGCATGGCGATGCCGCTTTTCCAGGTGAAGGGATTGTTGCAGAAACACTTAATATTGGCAAACTTCAAGGTTATCAGAATGGTGGGACGATCCATATTATTGTTAATAACCGGATCGGCTTTACGACAGAAAGTGAAGACTCCCGTTCAACGCATTATGCGAGTGACATCGCCAAAGGATATGAAATCCCGATTGTCCATGTCAATGCCGATGATCCCGAGGCCTGTATATCAGCCGTTCGCTTAGCTAGCGCATATCGCCACCAATTTAAAAAGGATTTCGTGATTGATCTCATCGGCTACCGCCGTCATGGTCATAACGAGATGGATGATCCTGACACTACACAGCCAATTGTCTACAGTAAGGTGCGCAAACACCCAACCGTCTACAAGGTCTATGCGGAGCGACTACAGCGTGAAAAGATTCTTACAGCCGATGATGTTAAAGCGATGAACGCTGCAGCAGAAAGCGTATTGCAACGTGCTTACGATAGCATGAAGGAAGGCAATCACAAGAAAAAAGAACCAAAAGCCTTCATTCCTCTTCAAACGGAGCGCTCAGCGGCAGGCACTACAACCGTACCGATCACCACTTTGCAAGAGATCAATCGTGAGCTGCTGACCGTTCCTGATGGATTCCAAGTCTATCCGAAGCTAGAGCGAATTCTGCAGCGTCGCAAGGATGCGCTGAATGATGGTGAGAAGGTCGACTGGGCACTCGCTGAGTCTCTCGCCTTCGCAACCATTCTGAAGGATGGAACGCCTATTCGACTTAGCGGTCAGGATGCACAGCGCGGCACCTTCGCACACCGCCATCTGGTGCTGCACGACAGCAAGACAGGAGAATTATTCTCTCCGCTTCATCAGCTAAGTGATTCCCGCGCTTCCTTTGGCGTATACAACAGTCCGCTATCAGAAGCATCAGTACTAGGCTTTGAGTATGGTTATAACGTGTTCGCACCAGAAACCTTCGTGATCTGGGAAGCACAATATGGCGATTTCGCCAATGCAGGTCAAGTTATTTTTGACCAATTCATTGCCGCTGGACGCGCCAAATGGACGCAGCGCAGCAATCTTGTCATCATGCTGCCTCATGGCTATGAAGGACAGGGACCTGAGCATTCCAGTGGTAGATTGGAACGCTTCCTGCAATTATCTGCAGAAGAGAACTGGACCGTTGCCAACTTGACCAGCGCCTCTCAGTATTTCCATCTCTTGCGGCGCCAAGCGGCGTTATGCGGACAGGAAGATGCTAGACCGCTAGTCATTATGACGCCAAAGAGTCTCATTCGTAATGCGCGCAGCACTTCTGCCGGAACCGAGCTCGCCTCCGGACAATTCCAGCCTGTATTATCAGAGCCTCTACTAGGCCAAAAACCAGGTGAGGTTAAGCGTCTCGTAGTCTGCAGCGGTAAAGTAGCCATCGATATACAAACCGAACTGGAAGCTGCTTCAGACAAAGATTGGTCTTGGTTGCATGTGCTTCGCCTAGAGCAACTCTATCCGTTCCCAGAACTTGAATTGAGTGCTCACCTAAGCTCCTTCCCATCCCTTCAGGAAATCGTCTGGGTGCAAGAAGAGCCGAAGAATATGGGCGGATGGAGTTACACCGAACCTCGGTTACGCGCCATCGCACCGCAAAACACTAGCGTGAGATATATCGGACGTCCGGAACGTTCCAGTCCCGCGAGTGGTTATGCAGATGTTCATAGCTTTGAACAGCGCAGAATTGTTTCAGAGGCCCTAAAAGCAAATTCACAAGTACAAACAGCTGTACCGTCTTCTTAAGAGGACGGTATCACAATAGCGTAAACCATTATGTTTGGGGAGGTAACGGCCTGTGTCAGAAATCTTAGTACCCGATCTGGGAGAATCTATATCCGAAGGAACCATCTACAAATGGCTGGTTAAAGAAGGCGACACGGTAGGTCAAGGTGATGTGCTTGCTGAGTTAGAGACGGATAAAGTCAATCTGGAAATTAGTGCGGAGGTGGAGGGTGTCATCTCCTCCATCCTACGTCAAGCGGGCGAGAATGTAGCCGTTGGCGAAGCCATCGGTATCATTGGAGCCGCTAGCGGTAGTAAACCGCAGGCCGCTGAGAGCAAAGCGCCTGAAGCGGCACCGGCAAGCGGCAGCGCAGCAGCCGCACCTGTAGCTGTAGCTGTAGCTGCGCCCGAAGTCGCTGTAGCGGGTGGCGAAAGCCCCGCTGCACTGGCATCGCCGGGCGCACGCAAGCTGGCACGGGAGCGCGGCATCGACCTCGGCGATGTTAGCGCCCGTGATCCTATCGGCCGGATTGGTCAGGCCGATGTGTCTGGCCATGGTGCAGCAGCGCCGCAGGCCGCTGCACCGGTAGCTCCGGCGCCGCAAGGCAAGCCGGAGAAAGCGTTGCCGGCAGCGAGCAAAGCCGCGCCGGAGGACGGCAAGAACGTGGAGCGCAAGCGCATGTCGCGCAGACGGCTCACGATTGCCAGCCGCTTGGTAGAAGCGCAGCAGACCGCTGCCATGCTTACCACCTTCAACGAGGTGGACATGACCGCGATCCTCGACATCCGTAAGCGCCGCAAGGATGCTTTTAAAGAGAAGCATGAAGTTGGACTGGGCTTCATGTCCTTCTTCACCAAAGCCGTGATCGGTGCGCTGAAGACCTATCCACTGCTGAACGCTGAGATCGACGGTGAAGATCTGGTCGTTAAGAAATTCTACGACATCGGAATTGCTGTTGCAGCCAAAGAAGGTCTGGTGGTTCCGGTTGTCCGTGACGCGGATCGACTGAGCTTCCCGGAAATCGAACGCCAAATTGGCGAACTCGCTTCCAAAGCACGCGCCAACACACTCAGCCTCTCCGAGCTGCAAGGCGGAACATTTACCATAACAAACGGCGGTGTATTCGGTTCCCTGTTATCCACCCCGATTCTGAATACCCCTCAAGTAGGTATTCTAGGGATGCATAAGATTCAGCTGCGCCCAATCGCGTTGGACGAAGAAAGAACCGTTAACCGACCAATGATGTATATCGCCCTTTCCTACGATCACCGGATCGTTGACGGCTCTGAAGCGGTAAGCTTCCTCGTCAAAGTGAAGGAATTGCTGGAGGATCCAGAAGCACTGCTGCTGGAAGGCTAATGCTGGTCGACTTTTCGACTTAAGAATATAAAGAAGGTATCCCTAAAGCTTCGCATTAGGGATACCTTCTTTTATATCTGGATCAACTTGCTACCTTCCTTGCATATGATCTAACTGTATTTTATACACTTATTTATTTCTTCCACGAACACTTTGCCACCATGCATAATCGATGCTGAGATACCTATAAAAGCATTGTTCTTCGAATAAATTGCACTGATCCGGTCGCTTCGGACCGAGGAGACCCTATTTCCGAAAAATAAGCAGTTTCCGCATACGTTCGGACTCAGATGCAGCTATTCTCTCAAAATCACCCCAATTATACACATTTAGAGACTAATAAGAGCTATACAGTCCGTAACCCTAGCAAAATGAGCTAAAAATCAATAATAGCTGCAATACGGTCCGTTAGCTCCTCCAATGTTCTCCAACTGAGTAATCCATTCTGAATTCAGACCCTCTTAGTTTTTCATTTCGCCCGCTCCACCAATTCAGCGAGCTGCTGCCCACCAACAAAAAAAGACGTACAACTGTGTGAGCTTGTACGTCTCTGTTTAGATTAATTAGTTATCTTACACTCTTAGGCCGCTTAGGCCGTCCGTTCCGTAGCTTTGAGTCGAAGCGCCTTCTTCTCTTCTACCTTCTCCACCGGCGATTTCAGAGAAATCGCGATGATGCAGGCCAGCAGGCACAAGAGGCCGAAGATGACGAAGGTAGGTTTGAACCCGCCCAAGAAGACGGCGATGAACGAACCAGAAAGGGCACCGATACCGAAACCTTGGTAGACAACTCCATAGTTCTTACTGTGATTCTTCAGTCCAAAGAAGTCACTAACAATGGCCGGGAACACTGTGATATTCCCCCCGAAGCAAAACGCTATGGCTGCCACACAAGTGAAGAAAAGCCCAAAATTCAAGGTCGCATAGCTAAGGGTCAACATAGCGGCTGCCGTTACAGCAAGCGAAGCGCCTACCAGCTTCAAACGGCTCATTTTGTCAGACAAAGCACCCAGAATTAAACGTCCAGCGGTATTAAAAATCGCAATCATCGCTACCGCACTAGCTGCCGTCTGCACATCAAGCCCAGCCAGCTGTACGCCAATATCTTTTACAATACCGATCAAATACAGGCCACACATACAAGCGGTGAAGAAAATGATGAACAGGAGATAAGCTTCTTTTGTACGCAGCATTTCTTTTACCGTGTAATCTTTTTGTCCAGTTAGAGCCGAAGTCGATTTCGCACCCATTGATGCCACTTGTACCGGAGCCTCTCTTACAAGCAAGGCACCGATCACAATCATCGCCATAACGATCATGCCCCAATACATAAATGTATTAGACACACCCACGGAGTCGATCAAACCACCATTGATATATTTAAAAATCAAGCTCCCCGTTCCGTAAGCACCCACGGACACACCAGAGATTAAACCTTTATTATTCGGAAACCATTTGATTAAGTTAGATAATGAAGTGATGTAAGCAGTACCGTCTGCAAAGCCCACAATCACACCAGCCAGTACATAGAACATTAGAAGCGAATTCGCCTGAGAGCTAAGGATTAATCCAAGACCAAGCATGATCCCTGCGGCAGCAGTCAACCGACGAAGACCGAAACGATCTTGCAATTTCCCTGCGAACAAAGTCGCGAAAGCGAGTGCAAAGCTCGTGATCGAAAACGTAATAGAAACAGAGTTGAGCTCCCATCCGAATTTTGTTACCAGATGTGCATTGAACAAGCTCCATGTATAAATGGTACCTAGACCCATCTGCATAATTACTGTTCCTAATACGATAAGCCACCGTTTGGCGTTTTTATTGTCCATCGTCGAAGTCATGGTCTATTCCTTCTTTCTCTCTTGTTGTCTGCTACATGAGCTTCTATTGCCTCTTTATTGTAGCTAAACCAACGGATGTTGAGAGAAATCTGGCATGAGATGACGAAAATGAAGAATGAACTGCATTTATATGCGCATGATCTGCCTGAATTCTTTTACCTTGCTACGACTTACCGGCACTTCAAAATCCAAATCATGCAGGCGCAGCAAGTACGTATTGTTGAACCACGGGATGATTTCCTTGATCTTGGACAGGTTAACGATATAGGAACGATGGCAGCGAAAAAAACGATCCTCAGGCAGTCGATTATAAAAATCGCTGATGCTGAGCGCCATACTATATTCCTCACCCTTAGTCATGACGCTCGTGCTTTTCTCCTGCGCGGAGGCGTAATAAATATCGTCGGCATTCACCACGATAATCTTTTCATTTTTCCACAGGTTCACCTTGTTACTGACCGGATTACGTTCCTCATCCCCTTGACCCCCTCGGGCGGCGAATGCTCCTTCCAGCTTGTGCAGCATAGCTTTAATGCGAACCTCACTGTACGGTTTAAGAATATAATCAAACGCTTCTATCTCAAAAGCCTCAGCAGCATGCTCCTTATAAGCAGTAATAAACACTATGTATGGTTTCACCGAGAATCTGCTAATATTCTGTGCCAACAGCACTCCATCGATGGAAGGAATATTAATATCCAGAAAAATCACATCTACCGTATCACTCTGCAAATATTTTAGCGCATCCAGTCCATCTTCAAACTGTGCCGCAATCTTGATCCCACTGTGTGTTTCAATTAAATAAGCCAGCTCCTGCCTTGCCAGCTCTTCATCCTCTACGATGATCGCTCTCATAGCCCCTCCTTTTTGACATCAAAAAAGATATCCGTCCCTTTATCCAATCGCTGAATGGTAAGTCCCTTCCCATAAATCAGCTTTACCCGCTGGTGTACATTAAAAAGTCCGATTTTATTCTCCGGCATATCACCTGTATAGACCTTCTCTATCGTTTCCTCACTGATGCCAGCTCCGGTATCCCGAATGCCAACACGTATGGTTCCCCCTCGATCTTTTACAGAAATCGTTACCGTCCCTGTCCCTCTTACCTTAAGTATGCCATGTATAATCGCATTTTCTACAAGTGGCTGAATGATCAGACTCGGAATCCGAACCTCTACCTCATCAATATCGTAAAGCACGTTAAGACGGCTTCCGAATCGCGCTTTTTCAATCTCTACATATTGCTGAACCTGCTGCAGCTCTCGCTTGATGTCGATAAATTCATCCGTAAGCTCCAGATTGTATCTCATATAACCGGACAAATTCACAATCAGCTCACGCGCCTTATCCGGGTTAATCCGAATCGAGGACGCAATCGCGTTCAGCGCATTAAACAGAAAGTGTGGGTTAATGCTAGTCTGCAGCGCCTTCAGCTCCGCTTTGTTCGCCATTTCCTTAATGCCTTCCACTCGCGACACTTCCATTAGCGTAGAGATCATTTGCGACAGCCCTACGGCCATAGCTTGGAGAGAATAAGTAATCTTGTGGGCTCTGGTGTAATAGATTTTGAGCGCTCCCGTCACTTCACCTTTTTCCTTCAATGGAATAATAATCAGCGATTTAATCTCCGGATTCACATAATCACTATCGTCGTTACGGATCGTAATTTCACCACTGGACAACGTCACTTTCGTTTCTTCACTTATAATTTCATTGGTCGTAGTATAATCCTCTTCTCCAACACCAACGTAAGCGAGAATGAGTCTTGTATCCGAAATAGCTACAGCGTCTGCACCGATATCTTCTTTGATAATTTGGCAGATGGTGCGCAGCGACTCGGGATTAATATTGCGAAAATAAGGCAAGGTCTTATTGGCAATATCCAGTGCCAGCTTGGACTGCTTCGCCGCAATCCGTTCCTTTTCACCTTCCACACTCTGCACTAGCATGACAATCAGACCGACACTAATCTGGCTCATAATCATTGGAAAAGCAATTTTGGACACGATATCCACACCCAGCGACGACGGCTCAGCCATCACCAGAATGAGCAGCATCGTCAGTGCTTCACAGGCCATCCCGGCCAGAATACCAGCCATCCAGCGACGTTCACCAGAAGTGCGGCGGTATATTATGCCTGACACAATCCCTGCGGTGATACTCGTAATCAGACAAGGAAGAGAGGTTACCCCTCCGATATCAATCAGAAAACGGTGAACCCCTGAGATGATACCTGTTATGAGTCCTACCCACGGCCCGAACAGAATCCCGCCGGACACGATGGCGATAATTCGCACGTTCACAAGCGAGCCTTCCACATTAATCCCACTATAGGTACCAAAGATGGCGAATAAACTGAAGATCGTCGTCGCTATGGCAAGCTCCTGCGGGGCGTAGGTTCCTTTTTGAAAAATCTCTTTAAACCGCGGCAGACGAGTCAGCACAAACAGACACATCAGCAGTAGCGCAGCTCTTTCGAATAATTGCAGTAATATCGTAAACGTATATTGCACGTTCTCCGCCTCCAAAGGACTAGATGTCGATTTATTATAAAGATAGTTCATGCCTCTGTCCATTCAGCCTGTCCTTTTATACCTCTATCGAAACTCTTGTTGTATGATATTAACAGAATGGAAACACGAATAAGCGGAGGTGCGCGGATTGCAAAAAATAGAACACGAGGCAGACATCATTAAGCTGGTACAAAATGATCCCTGGATGATGGATATATTAGAAAAGGCTAGGTCGCTACAGCTGCCTGACTGGTGGGTATGCGCTGGATTTGTACGTGCAAAAGTCTGGGACACCCTACATGGCTTCGAAGAACGGACACCACTGCCAGACGTTGATGTTATTTATTATGACGACAGTAATCTTCAAGAGGAAGTGGAGAAGCAATGGGAGGCGAAACTAAGAGCTTTAAACCCTAATGTCCCATGGTCTGTTAAAAATGAAGCAAGAATGCATACAGTCAACAACCTTGCACCCTATTCATCAGCTGTAGATGCTATCTCCAAGTTTCCGGAAACCGCCACAGCGCTTGGACTATCACTAGATCCATCAGGTAAAATCATCTTAATCGCTCCACACGGAATTTCCGACGTGATTAATGTAGTATTACGACCTACCCCACATTTTACGGAAAACTCAAGCTTACTCCCTATTTACGAACAACGCGTTATTAAGAAAAAGTGGCAGGCCACTTGGAAGCAGTTGCAGATTAGCTCTACCTAAAATAACAAACAGCAAGCCCCCGTGTAGAAGGGCTTGCTGTTTGTTATTACTTATTACACCGCCAAATCAATGCCCACCACACCTACGACATCTCCCTGGCGATTCCGGATGGCTCTGGATAACGTAATACAAGAACGCTTCGTAATCGCTGATACATAAGGCTTAGAGACAAATTCACCTTCACTCATGGCCCCATTCCACCAATCGCGCCGTTTGGCATTCAGTAGGCCAGCCGCTGGCTCGGAGTAGATAAAGGTTCCATCCGTCCGATTGGACCAAATGGCCTGCACATCCGGAATTTTCTTAATATAAGAGGTCAGAACGCCTTGATGAACTTCAGTATCGGGGGAGTACAGCTCTTCCTTCACTGAAATTGTCTCCAAGAGGCTCTGCATTTCCTGGAGCCTGGCTGCATATTGGCTCATCTCGATTTCTTCTCTGCCTGCTATGCTGGTAACCGATTGCTGCAACGATTGCGACTCGGCTAACAGATTGGCGCTGACTTCGTTCAGCTGCCCGATCTGACTCCGCTGCCGTGTCACCTGCTCCAGCGTAAGATCCACATTAGCAATCGTCTCATTCACGATAGCCACTGCACCACTCAGCTCCGTCGTTACTTCTACAATCAGCTTGCCCTGCTTCGCGGCAGCATCGATGGTTTCCGTTACTGCGCTGCCTACCTCATCGACTCTCGACGCGATATCATCGAGTCGAAGCTTCACAGTGCCGACCTCGTCCACCCCACGTTCCACGGATGCTTGCTCTTTCGTAACGGATTCCAGCACCTGCTGTACTCCGTTATTAATGTCGAGCAAGATACCAGAGGAACGGTCTACCGAGCTCTTGCTTTGATCAGCCAGCTGCCGAATCCGGCTGGCCACTACCGCAAATCCGCGGCCCTGTTCCCCAGCCCGTGCCGCTTCAATAGAAGCATTCAGAGCAAGCAAAGAGGTCTCATTCACAATCGAGTTAATCAATGTGTTGATCTCCTCTACCATCGCAATATGATTGCTCAAGGTAGTGAACTTAGCTAACATGTCCTCACTCTGCGTTTGCAGATCCTTCATTACAACATCTGCGATGCTCAAGGAATCCACCATTGTCGTCATTCCTTGCCGAGCGTATTGCATATTGGAGCCTAGTCTCTCCGTTAATTCTTCGATATGGGCTGTAACAGAGGCCACACTCCCCATCGTCTGATATGCGCCTTCAATATTGGCTTTCGCCTCGTTGCTGCGAATCCTTAAATCCGTTTCATATGCGTGTGAGTAATCTGCTGTCTGCTGCAGCTCTTCTGTATGACGGCTGATTTCTTCGAGTGCACCATGCAGCCGATCCGAGGTAACTACAATCTCATTGCCAAGAAGCCCAACTTTATTCTGCGACTCCTTCAGGAGCACTTCTTTGCGATAACCGTAGCGGGACAAGTTCAGTGAGACCCAGCCTAGAGAAGCCATAAGCAGGATGATCACCAGCTTATGAATCCAGAACATGTCAATCAACAAACTGTAAACACTGACAAGGAGAAACAGGACGACTACGAAAATCTGGCTTCGACGAATCTGCATCATTATTCCCACTCCACTCGATTGATGTTATGTATTCTAACATTATATCAGCAGAGTTAATTAAAGGAAATACTTTCTATAGTATTCCTTTTCGATCGATCATCCCTCGAGCAATCCATACTCCTGCAGCACCGGCTTGCGCCAGACCGCGGGTAACGATCACAAAGAGTCAAGAGGAAATCAGAGATTATTGTCGAATATATAAGCATATTGCCACTGGAAAAGAGGAACACATTATGCATACTACATCTCAAACTCCTCGTCAGACCCATTGGAATCGTGTGCTACTCAATGCATTCTGGATCATCCTGATTGTCGATTTAAGTATTCATTTCTCTGTTTCTCAATGCTTATGGGGAGAACATCCGGAGACCCTAACCATGGGCGATATTACGCAGTCGCTGATTCCCGATTCCATCATAGTGGCTTTAATCATTACTCTGGAATGCATCTATAGATGGAAACCCCTGTGGTCCGAGTTAGCGATTACAATTGCGAGCCATTTATTAGCAGTTCTGATTATCATCAATCTCAGCGATGAACTGTATGTAATTTCATTAATTATGCTGCTACCGCTGCACATATCTATGATCTATATGAAGAATAGTTATATGATAGTCACTTCTGCTATTTGTCTACTGTACACAGTCATTTTATTCATCAGAACATCGATTTACGGGTACGTCCCGATCACTGAAACTATTTTTATTGCGCTTATTTTTGCAGGTACTGCCTTAGCAGGCTTCGCAGTCATCGGTCGTGGGCGTGATTTGTTGCAATCTCTGGAGAACTCGGTAAAGTCAGAACAGGAATTACGCATTCAGAATATCATCATGGACCGTCTATCCAAGATCGATCCTCTAACCGACCTTTATAATCATAAAACGTTTCATGAATACTTGGGATGGCTAATCGATCATCAGCAGAGTAATCCATTCCCAATGCAGCTAGCCGTTATGGACATCGACAATTTCAAAAAAGTAAATGATAGCTATGGACACTCCGTTGGAGATATCGTATTACAAAAGGTCGCAGCGATCTTACTCGAGCATATCGGTCCAGATGATTTTGCTGCCCGCTACGGTGGAGAAGAGTTTGTCGTCATTCTGACTACCAAAACCATTGATGATTCTCATGACATCATGAAGCATATTCTAAAAACCATCTCCGACACCCCTTTTGCGGAAATGGACGGTAAAAGTGTAACCGTCAGTATCGGTATGCATGATTTCACAGCTACAGATTCCAAAAACTCTACGTTTCAGAAGGCAGACGATGCCCTTTACGAAGCTAAGAACACGGGAAAGAACAAAATCATAATCACCTAAAGACGAACATAACAAATAAGCCCACGGATATTTTTCCCGGGCTTGTTTGTGCTCATCTTCAATTTTGAATCTGACAGCTAAATCCCGTAGCTCCTCTGTGGTACCAAAAGCCCTACTACGGCCTCTTTTGGTACAGGTCTGCTAATTAGGAAGCCTTGAATCTTATCACAGCCTGATTCTTTGAGAAAGTCCATCTGACTGACCTCTTCTACACCTTCCGCTACGACCTCCAGCCCCATATTATGCCCCAGCTGTATAATCGTCTCTACAAACGACTGGCTGTAATCTTTTTCCGAGAGTGAATCAATGAAGGCTTTATCCATCTTAAGCGTTGAAATTGGCAATTGCTGCAAATAACTAAGCGATGAATAACCCGTTCCGAAATCATCCAGAGCGATACGAATGCCCTTGGACTTGAGGAATTGCAGCTTACTAACTATACTCTCAAACGACTCCAAAAAAATAGATTCCGTGATTTCCAGCTCAAGACAGCTAGGCTTAAGCCCACTTTCAGCCAGACTATTCTGCACCATCTCGATAAAGTCATCTTCCAATAGCTGAATAATGGATATGTTAACCGATATTTGATAAGGAACACCTGTATAATCTTGAATGCCTTTCATAAAAATGCAAGATTCGCGAAGCACCCATTCACCAATATAGATAATGAGCCTCGAATCCTCAGCAATTTTTATAAATGAAAGTGGGGATACAAAGCCAAGAGCTGGGCTATTCCAACGAATTAAGGATTCAAAGCCAGAGATTAATCCAGACTGAATTTCCAACTGTGGCTGATAGTACAGTTCAAATTCATTCTTATTCATGGCACTTCGTAAATGCTTCTCTATAGTCATTCGTTCGTTAAATGCTCTATGCATCGATTTGTCATATACTACATAGGTTCCCTTGCCGTCCTCTTTAGCACGGTACATAGCCACATCCGCATTGCTCAAAATTTGCTCGGTCGTCTCTCCATCGTCTGGATAGAAGGAAATTCCTATGCTTATCGAGACGTACAGATTGCTCTCTCCTATTAAAAAGGACTGCCTGAACGCTCTCATTATACGCTCTGCCAGGTTCAATACATCCTCATGGTCCTCTGTATCTTTAATGAAAATAACAAATTCATCTCCACCTAGCCGAGAAAGCATATCTCCTTCCCGCATCAGCGACTGCAATCTCTCACTAGCCTTCCGAATGAGTACATCTCCGGATTTATGACCCAAGGTATCGTTGATGTATTTAAAATTATCTGTATCTAGAAATAGTAGTGCGAATTTACCATCCGGACGCTGTAGGTATTTCTCCATGGTCTCTAGCAGACATAAACGGTTGGGTAAATTACTAAGCTCATCCACATAAGCCAGTCGATGCATATGCTTCTGATTCTCTAGAAGCATATTATATTGTACTAGAAGCCCCTGTTGAGTGGTCGTAAGCTGCTCATAAGTCGCCTCTAGTTCTTGGTAACTGTTACTCAGTTTGAGCTCTGCTTGCTTCTGCTCGGTGATATCAATCAAGGAGCCTATAAATAACCGATCTTCATCCTTTGAACTAGAGATAGCCTTTCCGCTTACTTCAAACCATCTCGTTTGATTATCCTTAGTCCGCATGCGGTATACCGTCTCGTAGATAGGCGTCAATCCGTTCAGATGATCTTGTTTAGCCTTGTAGGATGACACATGGTCTTCGGGATGAACAATGCTAAATGCTCCTAGTTCGAACGAGTTGATTTCATCCCTCGTATAGCCTACTAGTTCGTACCATCGATCGGGTAGATTAAGACGGCCCGTCTTCCAATCAAGCTCCCACAGATATGCCCCTGAACCTTCTAATACAAGACGGTACCGTCGATCACTTACTTGTAGCTTATCAAATTGCTCCTGCAGCTCGACCTCTGCCGCTGACAATTCTTCGTAAGTAGCTTCCAGTTCCTTATAACTTTGCTGCAGTCTCAGCTCGTTTTGTTTACAATCTTCAATATCCACGCCTACAAGAACAAAGATATCATTGGACTTCTTATCGAGTCCTTTTAACAAAGCCGTCCGAAATGAGAAATTTCGTGGTTCAGGTGAATGGTCTGGGAGTTTAAGCTCTACGTTACTAACATTAACATGCTGTACTGCCCGTTTCAGTAGATCCCGCATGACAGCCGTGCTACCTATTAAACCAACAATATCCCCAATGTTTTTTCCCAGGACCTCTTTCGCGCTTAATCCCGTCATCCGCTCAGCGTACTTGTTAAATCGTACGATCTTGTTATCTGCCTGCACTGCCCAAACCAACATTCCACTATGTTCTACTACATCTTCATAAAATTGTTGTTCCGAATAAATGGCCCGCCGTAAACGGTTAATATACATTTTAAGCAGGACTGCACCTAATATAAGAAGACCGAATAGAAGGATTGCTCCGTAAACGATTCTCTTGTGAATCATGCCCTTATAATAATCAGAATGAACGAAGAAATAGTTCTGGTACAATTCTTCAAAAGCACCCGATTGCTGTAATTCCTCCAATCTCTCGTTCATATAAGAAACTAACTCCGGATTGGACTTATTGATTGCAAAAGCTACATCCCTGGGGTAGAGATCGCTCAGTTCCTTTATAACACTGTCCGTCTTCCCCTGAGCGACAAGCAGATAATCGACCACCTCCTGATTCTCAAATAGAAGGTCGATTTCCCCTTTTTCTAAAGCATCCAAAGCCTCAGGAATCGTTGCATATTCTACGTAATCAGTAATCCCCAGCGTCCCTTTTAGTACCGTTTCAGAATACTGCCCGTTCCCTAGCCCTATCTTATAACTTCCCAGCGTGTTTAAATCGATCTCACCCTTAAGCCCTCGCCTTGCGTAGATGGAAATATAACTTTTGAAAACAGTTTCTGAAAATAACAACTCTTGTTTTCGTCTTTCGGTTATTGCCATTAGACCCGCTGTTTCGATATCTCCCTGAACCAGCCGACTATACACATCAGCCCACTTCCCTGAGCTATAGTGGACGTCGTAATCCTGCTTCTCAAAGATCAAGCTACTCAAATCAATATCAAAACCGGTCATGTGCCCATCTTCCATATATTTATATGGTGGGTATTCCAGTTCTACTTGATATTCTATCTCCTTTCTTTCGGCGTGAATGGCAGTAGGAGGTAAGAGCATAAACAGAATGCTAATCAGAAGCAACAGTTTGCACTGCTTCATCGCCATCCCCCCCTTTTTACTGATTTTACAGTAATATCCTTAATTATATTCGACAAAATATGTCAATATCCCTGCTTTTCCTTTCTTTGTCACACAATATACGCAAATCCCAACGGTGAATCCTCCCCTTTACAAATTACATAAAATTTCGAAGTCTACATTTTTATATTGCTTTTTAGATGGAAAATGTGGATAATAACAATAATGATACAAGTTGATAATGATTATCATTATTAAAGATGTTATTAATTTCATTTTACTATATTTGAGTTAAAGGAGACTGATCGCCCATGAACGTTACCTCTACCCGAACAACACTGCAGGTTGACGATTATCTGGATCTGCTCAATCTTGCCGTTAAAGTTGGAGATTTGAAATGGCAAAAGGAAATTAAATCCAGATTGCAATACATCCTCTGTCTGCCAACAAGATAATAATTCTGAATATTCGCCGCATTCCTTTTAGGGAGTGCGGCTTTTTTTGAGCTGATATGATTCGCGATCATGTAAGATAGGGGTATCTCCGGATCACCTGATGGTTAATGATATAGTATAATTATCAGCATAATATATTGAATACAAAGTCCTTCAGATCGGAGCGTGTCAGCTTGAAAAAGTATATAGCTTTATTCTTATTGATCAGCGTGTTATGGGTACCCGGTGCATACGCCGCCGATATCCCTGCACAGCAAGGATTAGTTACCGATAACGCTGGAATGTTTAGTTCCGCAGAAACGACGTCCATTTCTGCTGCCGCCACTGGAGATCTCGTTACTATGCATGTACTCACTGTAGATTCCTTAAATGGTACTCCGGCGGATAAATACGCAGATGATACTTACGCCTCATGGGGACTGTCCACACGAGATATTCTCTTGCTGATCTCTGCTGGCGATCAGTCCATTGAACTGAATTTCAACAACCCAGGCTTTCAAGCTTCGTTAAACGCCTGGTCCCAGAGTCAGGGAGGGGCCTCCGGAAGTGCTGCCATCACAGCGTTACTCGACACTTATTTCATTCCTTATGCCAGAGAAGGAGACTTCGCCGGAGGGACTAAGGCTTTAATTAAAGCGACCCATTCCATCGGGGAAAGCACCGGAAATGCTGGAGGAGGCTCAGGAAGTGGTAGCGTAGTTGGTAGTACGGACAGCGCTACAGGCAATGGAACCTCCAGTAATCCTGGAGCTTCTGTCAGCACTGGAAACCGCTCCAGTAGCTCCATAATTACGATTGCCGCCATTCTAATCGGAATCGTACTAATACTACTTGTACTTTTTATTGTGATCACAGGTCTACGCCGACGTAAACAGCTAAGCGAACAACAGGAGCAGTTATCCAATTTGCTAGTACGAGCGAATCGAGCACTGGAGTCATTAAAGCCATTTCAAGGGATCGTTCAAGGGAAAACCGAGGTGCTGGTGGAAGGCATTTCAAAACGACTCTCTGCAAAGCTCGTTGAAATCTCTGCGCTGCAAAGTGATGGGCAAGGTGTATTGCCACTCTTCTATCGTTTGACTGCCCTTAAGGCAGCAGTGAAACAATTGCAGCAGACAGAAGCCTCCTTACGCGCAGCTCTTGAGGAGGAAGAGAAGAATATTGCTGTCATCAGTGAAGCGGATCGCAATGTTAAACAGCGAATTACTGAGCTGAAAGAGGATACGCCAGAGCTTGAAGAGCAGCTGCAAGATGCGGTTAACGAAACTGGTTATGCACTTCAAGAAATTGTAGAAGAGCTTAAGGAGCTTGCCGAGGAGACCTCAAAGGCCGATCAGTTGGAGCTTTTTGATCCTATAGCTGCACAAGAAATTACCGAGGATGCACAGGAACGACAAGAAAAGCTTGAACAAGATCTGAAGGATGTCGATCTTTATGATGATAAGCTAAACAATTTCCCTACGGTATTAGCTGCAGCCCGTGCGAAAATCACAAGCATCATCGAACAGAATTCACTTCACAACATGAAGGTAAAACCGTACGACCGTCTGGAGCAGGCCCGCGCAGAGTCGTTGACTCTTGAAGCGCCGCTACGCACAGGAGATATGGATGAGGTGCGCAGAATTGGCGCCAATCTTGATCTTCTCCTAGATGAGGCTGTTGTTATGACAGAACAGCAAGCACTTCTTCGGCAGAACAATCGCAGAGATTTGGAGACATTCCGCACCAAATGGAGTCAATTAAAGCAGCATCGAGACGGACTGCAGAGCCGGATTACAGAAGCGCGCTTACATTTCGAAGAGATACACATAGCATCTGTGGAGAGCATCCTGACAGATTGGAGCACGCGCCTACGCGAAGGCGCAAGTGAAGTGGCGCAGATTGAGACTTGGACCAGCGATGAGCGCGGCGAATATGACAAGGCGCACAAGGCGCTTGAGCAATTGCTATCCTTACAAGATGAGGCTGCAAGACAGTTCGATGACGTCTCGGAAAGTCTAAATGCACTCCATGAAAGACTAGCTAAAGTCACTCGCCTGTTCTCCGAAGGGCAAAGCCGGGTGGAAACGACTCAGCGAATGCTGCATAGCAGAGGGTTATCTTCTAGAATTCGCTTTGAGCTATCCTTACTGCCGGAATACAGTGCACTGGAACATCGTTTGGCATCCCGGCCATACAATCTTGAGGAACTGGAATCACTTGGCCGTTCTTATGATTCGCAGATCACTTCCTTTGTGAATGAAGCGAACCGACTCGTTCGTCAGAAGGAAGAGGAAGAACGGCTAGCTCAATTAGCTTTGATGAGAGAACAGCAACGTCGAGCACAGGCCCATAAACGGATGTCCTCCGGTCCCCCTTCCTCGGGTGGATTCGGTGGAGGTCATTCCTCCGGTGGTTCTTCCTGGGGTGGTGGCGGCAACGGCGGCAAATCCTCCGGCGGATCTTCTTGGGGTGGTGGCGGAGGGAAGTCCGGCGGAAATTCATCGGGCGGTTCCAAGTGGTAGTCCATCTCCAACCCAAAGACTCTTCCAGCCTACTTGGGCGGAAGAGTCTTTTTAATCATAAATTATTGCTGTTTCATTTGTTGAATGAATGTATTAAAAGCTGGAGAAATCCAACGTTCCTTACGATAAATGAGCTGAATGTAGAACTCACTATGGTTACCTATTAGAGGAATCGCCTTCAGTTCTCCTGTCTGCCTCTCCTCCTCAACCGCATAACCGGGTAAAAATGCCGCTCCCCACCGATGCTTGACCGCCTGCTTGATTGCTTCTAAATTCCCGAATTCCATATCTATATGGGTATGCACATCCGACCCCTTAAGCAGATGCAGTAAATATCTTCGATAAGTGCACGTATCTTCTGTAAGGATAAGCGGTATACCCTGCAGCTGAACAGGCTGAATTTCAGTCTCCAGGGCTAACGGATGCTCAGAATGCACAACAATATACAACTGTTCCTGTCTTAACGGAAGTGTTGCCAGTTCCTCCGACACATATGGCATATCGAAAATCAGTCCACAATCAGCAGACTTATTAGCTACTGCACTGAGAATGTCTACTTCCGAGCCCGGTTGAACTCTTAGTTGAATGCCCGGATATTCATTTCTATAACGATAGAGCCGATGCGGCAAATAATATGCTGCCAGCGTCTCTATAGCACCAATAATAAGTTCACCTTTATGCCCCCCGGAGATGACTTCCTTGGCTTCTTCATTTAATAACAGCATCTGCCGTGCATATGGCAACAAGCTGTTACCAGCGAACGTAGGGACCATTCCTCTTCCGGACCGCTCCAGCAATGTTGCTCCGTATTCTTTTTCTAACTTAGCAATTTGTGCAGTAATACTGGATTGAGCATAACCGAGCTTCTCCGCTGCTCGTGTGTAACTGCCACAGGAGACCACTTCGCAAAAGGTGCGCAAATAGATTAACTCCATTACGGCATCTCCCATCTATGTATCAAAAATTTCGATAGTTAGTATCCAATACTATAGATAACTCCAATTCTAAATACGTTATACAATAACTCGTAACCGTTCATAAGGAGGAATAATCATGAAATCACAGCCAAAATCACAAATCCTAAATCCCCCTGCCGCCACACCTGAAGCCGCAGCACACTATTTCAATGCTAAAGGAGCCTACGAGACGGATGTTGCAGATGTTGCCTATGACCTGCGCGAGGACTTAAGCGGCTTTAAGCTTATTGATGTTCGAGATAGTCGTTCTTACGAAGAGGCTCATCTTCCCGGAGCGATCTCCCTTCCTTCTGGCAGAATCCGTCCAGATGCCCTTCTCTCCCGAGAAGAAGTTCTTGTGCTATACTGCTGGGGTCCAGCCTGTAATGGCGCCAGCAAAGCAGCTGCTAAATTAGCCGCCCAAGGGTTTCGTGTAAAAGAAATGCTCGGTGGCATTGAATATTGGCGTAAAGAAGGCGGCAATTTGGAAGGCACACTCTGTGAACAAGCGCCGCTATATTGGAAGATGTAAATTGGGTTAAGCCCTTTATTTTATAGGCAGATAAATCGTAACGGCTGTACCTACTCTCTCTTCACTAACTATAGCCACGCGTCCTCTATGAGCAGACACTATTTTTTTAACAATCATGATTCCTAGTCCATTACCGTCGCCTCTGGTTGTGTGAAAAGGCTCGCCTAATCTCTCCAGCACTTCTTGGTTCATACCCTCTCCGTTGTCTGTGAAGGTAATCATCTGGAATCCGTCATCCATATCTAGATCTACTGTAATGTTCCCACCAAAGGGCAAGGCTTCCATTGAATTTCTTAGGATGTTCAGGAAGATCTGCTTGATCTGGTTACGGTCACACACGATCTTAGCATCATAATGGATTTGCGTGTTCAACGATATATTATTCATCTCCACTTGAATTGCAAAGATGCTGAGCACTTCCTGCAGAATCGTACTACATTGTTCTATCTTATAATGCGCAGCCTGCGGTTTACCTAGTATGAGGAACTCACTCACAATGAGGTTCATTCTTTCCACTTCTGACATAATGATATCATAGTGCAGCAGATGCGAATTTTTATTGGCCAGTTGAAGCATTCCTTTGACTGTAGTCAGCGGATTTCGAATCTCATGCGCAATACTCATGGCCAGTTGTCCTGCGACCACTAGCTTCTCTGTATTGCGCAGCACTTCTTCCGTTTTTTTAATCTCTGTAATATTACGAAGACTCCCAATCACACGAGCCAAGCATGCATTCGAATCATAAACTGGAAGTACATCCAGCATATAATGCTCGAACAAACCGTTGCTCTCCTGAATCACTTCCAGCCCAGCACATGCTTCTTGCAGTAGAATGACATGCTGAAAATACGGGCCAACATTCCGAATTTCGAAGACACTGGCTCCGATAACAGATTCTTGATATTCACCATCCAAATGAAGCATAGTTAAGCAATTTTCATTTATATTGACGATCGTCCCGAGTTCATCCGTTATAATTACACCCAAGTAATTGGTATCCAATAAGATTCGATTTAAAAGCTGAAGCTCAGCATTCCCTCTACGCAGCAAAATCTCGCGTTCGATGGAGTCAGCCATTGTGCAAAGCAAAGGCAATAGGTGGGGATGGGCCACATCTATATCCGCCATAAATGATATCGTTCCCAGTATTTCGCGTCCATCCTCTTTATAAAAAGGAGCCGTACAGCACACTAAGCGATGGAGAATTTTATGAAAATGGTCTTGTCCCTTCAACTGAAAAGGACGCTTGTATTCGAGGCATAAAGTAATTGAATTTGTACCTACCTCTTTGTTTAATTGTACGCCTTCTTTGATGCCTACCTGCCCTACGAGATCAATAATCGTTGGATCCCCTTTGAATGCCAATAGATAACCCGCATCATCCGTAATTGCAACAAGAATCGGATTACCTTTTACTGAAGATAAGAATTTGTTTACGAAAAAATCAATAACCTCAATCACTTCACTATATACGCTGAGTTGTGAACTCAATACTTCCTCAGAATACCACCTTGTATAAATAGGCAGTTGCTCAGGATCTAACCCTTGATCAATACAATGCTGATTAGAAGCCTTTATGATGGTCTCGTCAGTCAGTATCCCTGTTGTTATATCCAAAGCCTTTGCCCCATTCTGTATGAAACTTCAATTTTGCAATACTAATTATGTATTCTACTTCTTTCCCTGTAATCCTTTTCAACCCTTATAAATCAAAATATCCCAAAGGTGTAGAAATTTCTTGCATCAAAAAAACTCCGCCCTCGTAAAGAGCGAAGTTGTGCATTACCATTATTTGTTCTTAATGCTTCGTGTCGTCCAGAAAAGGTTTGTTCACATAATAATACATCCCACCCATCAGAACTCCACCACCAATTAGATTGCCGATTGTAACGGGCACAAGATTATGTACCACACCACCCCAAGAAACCGTTCCGGGATGATCAAGAACTAGTGCAATCGCAAAGGTACACATATTGGCAATACTATGCTCATAACCAGAGATGAAAAAACAGAAAACGAATAAGACCATCGCGAACATCCTAGCCCCATCGCCTTTTATATTCATCGGTATGAAAAAAGCCATACAAACGAGCCAATTACAGAGGATCCCACGGAAAAAGAGCTGACCTGCTGGAGCCTTCATTTTATGCTCAACTACATATAACAAAAACCCATTTACATCAGAACTGTAAAACAGCCCTGTTAAAAAAATCAACAGTGCAAATACAGTAGCACCAAGAATATTACCGATATAACTCATGACCCACATGCGTACAACCTCGGGCCATTTCATTTTGCGCCTCAAAGCCGTGTACGTGTAATAAAAAGTATCTCCGGTAAATAAGTCCCCCCCACCGTATGAGATTAGGATGATCGCTGCTCCAAAAGTAATCGCAGCCATTGGATACGCAAATGGCGAATGCTCCATGTAGAAGTAGTTGCCTGTCTTGAACGATACAATTACACCAAACCCGATAAACATACTGGCCAGCATCGCTCTGGCAATATAGCGCAATACACTTTGCCGAAAGATCTTCTGTTTCTTAAGTGCTAATTGTTCAACGTGAAGCAGCGCCTCGTTCTCCATGTGACCTCCTTAGGAATTTGGGTTTTCCAGCTAGTTATGGGCTAATCGTGCAATCTTGCGTTATTATACCCAATAACCGGCTGGAAATTACTTGAACCAAATCATGGTAAATATCCTAAGTGTCCTCATTCATTTTCGCAATCTCTTCTGCTCTTTCACTACTGGCTACGATGATAAGCACGAGTATCAAGCACCCTAAGATCATATGCCTATCCTCACTTCCTCCACATGTAGTCTTGTGACAACTTATGTGCAAGGATAGGGCTTTATGATTGTGTATTGGTAATACAAAGAATCCTGTTGAATGAACTCAACAGGATTCTCGATCTATTCTTTGCACTTCTATTATTGTCAGAAACAATTAATTCAAGAAACTGCTCAGCTGACTCTCAGCCTCACCTTGTTTCAGCGCCTGAGGTTTGTCCGCGTCATTTAGTCCTAAGCGATTGCCTAGTTGGGTATTGATCGTCGTCATTTTGGACGTATAATCCTGGCAGCTCTCAATAATACGACGGTTGGACTGTTCTGAAGTGTCTAATGCGCTAAGCAGATCGCCGATCGCTTGATTCACAGCTTCCATAGACATAGAAGGCTTCGATAGCAACTCGGTCGTTTTCTCCGTAGTGGTACGCAGCAGACGTGCATTTTCTTTAAACTGATCTTCGATCGTCTTATTCGTTGCTTCTACGGCGTTGATGACATTCTCCTGATCTGCTAACGACATCGCAATCATTGCTGACACTGTGATCAGATTGGAGGTCTTATCAATAGCGTTATTCACGGAATCGATCAGCTTATCATTATTGTCGTTAATGATATCTGTAGCAGCAATCGCTTGATTGTACAGCAGAATCATCTCCGTCATCGACTGAATACGAACCATTACCTTACGCAGACCACGCTCCAGATAAGCTTTTCGGAACTCATTCTCCGGCTTCGCAATCTCCACCTCGAACAGTTCTTTTAACTTAGTGCCGAAGGCAATTTTGGTCTGGAGGTTATAGATCTCCTCCATGGAGGTACGTTTCAACTGACGCATGTTCACGATACTCTCTTCGAGGGTATCTCTACCATCGCGAAGCCCTGTAATAATGGCATCAATGTTGGTGCGGACCGACTGATATTTGTACACGTAGTTCTTCATCGGGCTCTTGCGCAACATTTTACCGAAGAAGCTCACATTCTTACTCTGCTGCAGATTCTCACACTCGTTCCGCAGCTTCATAATCATGTTAGGTACTTCAACTCGTTTACCTGACATTAGGTCATTGACTGGACGATCCAGCAGTTTAAGGGTTTGACCTGCCTTTTCCTGCGTCTTAACTCCAAGCTTGCCGATATCATCCATCAAGGAATCCAATGTGACTGTATCCGTTTGGGATACCTTCTCAATCAATTGTGCGGCTTCCTCGACTACCTTTTGTTCATCTTCTTTTTTTAATTGGATCAACTGCGTGGACATGGGATTCCCTCCTATAATTCGGAACTGCTGTACCGCTGATGAATCAGTTCCGCCTTCGTCTGAAGTTCCATCAGGTCTTTATGTTCGATCGTGGAAGCGATATCCGATATTTTGGAATCGACATCTCTTAGACCGTTCAGCAGCATTCTCCGATTCTTCGTCTTCGCTTCACCGCCTAGGCGTAGGAACGGGTTGATTACACCATTCAAATCCTTCAGAATCAATCTACGGACCGTATGATTAATCTCGCCGTTATTCAGCTCCTGCAGCAGTGGAATTACACGCTGAAGTCTTGCGAAGAGCGCCAGCGATTTCTCGACAATTTCATTGTCCAGCGTATCTTTTTGCCCTTCTGAGATAATCATATCTTCCAGAATGCTAAGATACTCTACAACCGGGGCGAACTCCGGTCCAATCTTCACAGCGTCATCAGTTCTACCGTCATAGCTTTGATTACTTGATGTAGTATCATTTGTCGTGTTATTTAATTGCGGAGCACTCGCAGCGGGCGGCGAAGCAATAGGTGCCGTCACCGGACCTGCTGGCAACACCTCCGCCGGTAGATTGGTTCTTGGACTTCTCGTTACCAGAGCACCGATCCCCGCACCCGCTAAAGGCAACAGCAAAGAGATGAATTCAGGCAGAAAAGAGCTCGTTAATACAGCGACAACATAGCCGATTCCGGCGTAAGGCAATACTTTCGATTTAAACTTAATTGTTCTCACCTCTTGTGAGCGACTTTATGAACGCTCAATTCACGGCATCCGGAATTACGGATTCGCCGTTTATTTTCATAATCATCGGCTGCTCCAGATGGCTGGCCAGTACATCTCCTTCAAAATTCATTGGCTGAACCTCGCCACCGAGTGCGCTTTTGACGGCTAGATAAGGAAAGTTAATCCCTGACAGACACGACATATGCAGCCCGCCGGACATTCGCGGGTTAATTTCCAATAACTTAGGAGTATCTCCATTATATTTCATTTGAATATTGAAATTGAAGGGGATTTTATAAACTTCTGCAACTCTAGCCGCAATCTCCTCCAGTTCCGGAATATGTTCCATCAATCGCAGACGACCGCCCACTTTACGACGTGGTACCGCTACTAACAGCTTACCGTTATCATCTGCCAGACAATCTATACTATACTCGTAACCTTCCAGCAATTCCATAACCATCAAATCAGGGAAAGTCGTTCTGCTTGCAAGAATACGATAGGCATCATCAAACGTAATCAATGGAGTTACATATCCAAAAAGCTCTTGAAGAGGATCACGGTTATTGTCGATAATCCGGAAGCCTAACCCACCTTCTGTTTCAGTAGGCTTAAAGCAGACACGATGTCCCTTGGCGACAAGATCCTCGTAAGCCTCTTTAAATTGCTCCGCTGTACTGACCACGTGATAATCTGGGATACTCATGATGCCCTGCTCACTAACATTCTCGTAAAATTTACCTTTGTCCATAATGGACTCCAGCAGATCAAGATCTCTGCAGACCAGAACCTTCGTACCAATCGCATCAAACATTGCCACATGTAAAGCAATATCAAGCATGTGCAACCGAGGAATAAAAACATCGATCTCATTACGCCGACAGAAATCAACGCAAAACTGAACATATTCTATTCCCTTCAGCGCCGGCTCGGTTTCAGCAAAATCAGCACCTTGTAGCGACATATGGCGGATATCAGGGTGTGTTGCAAAGATTTGAACCGGTATACCATCCTCGTTATTGCGGAGGAGATTCATATAATGGTAAGCCACGGAAAACCAACGATTGAAATAAATATTTACCTTTTTCATAGTGGCCCCACTCCCAATGCAGTTAAATTATTATAGATCATATTTACATACTGCAAAATCTCATCCCCAGCAAAAACACCTGATTCTTTGGTAAATGGATACCTTGATTTTACAAGACCACTCTGCTGCTCTGCAAATATTTCGCCATGGCAAGGAGCAATAGCATAGTCGGCACTCTCAAGCAGACTCTTATCTAGCAGTGAATCCCCGGAGGCTACCATAGGTTCAGAGCGAACTGTGCGCCGCAAATGAAGTATAGCATCGCTTTTGTTCACGGCTGCCGGCACAGCGTACAGCTTGCGACCTTGTAAAGAAACTCTCCAGCCGAGGTTGTAGAGCCGATCCGATAGATTGGTGATTTCATCTAGAGGCAGCTGATCCCGATAAACCATGAAGGAATAAAATAGATCATCACAATAATGCTCGCTAATAATCCAATCCTCACGTACAACAGCCTTGATATACGTTCTAACTTCTTCTGCCGCAGCAGAGTGACGAGCTACCAATCTACCGATTGATTCTCTCCATTCCCTATCCACAACACCACCGATTAGAATATTACCTCCATTACTTGTAACCGCATAGTCAGGTATGACCGTTTCTTGAAACAGATTAATACGCTTGTACTGTTGTATTGTACGCGTAGTAACCGGGATAAAAATAACCCGTGTGGTAAGATCCAGTAACTGATGAAGTGCTTGCTCCGAAATATAGGATCTCGTCTTTCCCTCTATAATTTCCGCCGGAATTAGACCCGGAGTATTCTCCGGAACACCAATTGCACCTAAAGAGTAAATCAAAGTACGATCCAAATCACTAGCATATATCATTCTGTCTCCCCCTTCAGCGGCTTAATTATTCCGCAGCAGGAGTACGTCATTCCAGGAAATATCTCAACTGGAACACCCCTATCCTTCGCTAAGAGAAGAATATGCCTTAGATTCGGATTATCCATAGTATCGACAAGAATTTTCCAGGGTACTCTGCGCAGTAGTACACGGGTTGTTTCACCAACCCCCGGCTTGATCAGATTAATGTTATCTATACCGAAAGTCTCCTGAATACTCTGAATATCACGAAGACCCTGCCAAGTGATTTCTGGCGGATGCTCCAGCATCTGTTCGCAAACGCTCTTCGCTTCTGCTACTACAGAAGGGAAATACGGGCAAATGGTATCAATAAATACATTGGACTCGTCTGCATCCAGCCACTCCTTATAAAACTTTGAGCCATGAAATTCCTCAGGACCAATGAGATCAGCGTGTAACACCGTTCGGCTCATCAGCCCTGACACGGTAGAATTTAAGCAGGCGCTAGGAATGAGATAGTCTTCTCTAGTCCCAAACGTGCCTGCGCAGTTTCCAGGGTCAGCCAAAACGGCAAGATCATCATTTAAGCGAATACCATACTTCTCATAGAGTCTGTTGCAAGAATCTATCAGTACCCCACGAATAGCCCCTTTTCCTGTCCATCCATCGATAAACTGCAAATCAGCATCAAGTCCATGCTTTTGCAAGATGTAGATTAGCGCGTTCTCATCTATACCCTTGCCCCGAATAATAGAAATACTATAATGCGGTAGATCTACTTCGTATCGCTCTGCTATATAACGCTTAATCAGTATACCAACGGGTGTTCCTGCTCTTGCTAAAGAGACAAGCACACTACCTAGCCCTCTTCTTGCGACAATCATCTCAGAAACAATGGCAACAGCTAAAGCTACCTTCTTAGCCGATTGCTGCAGCGTCTCGCGAAACAATTCAATATACTGCTCGGTAGGCTGATATTCAACGGGCAGCATCTCAGAATAATGGACACCCGATTGAATTGCTTCTTCCCTTTCTTCCGTCGCCAATTCTAGCGAAACATCACTAAGATCCTTGAGCAGAAACGTAACATCTGACGGTGGATAGCTACCTAGCGGAACCGGTTCTGCTATTTTTTTGTCCATGATTTTATGATTACTTGTTCCCTTCATACTGGGGGCCTCCACTTCTTCCTTCAGGGCTCAGTACAATAAGATGCACTTTATGGCGGGCCAGCTTCTTCAGTATATCAAGCATAGGCTTCATTCTTTCATGCGGTACATCACGCTCAATCAGCACGAATATATCATCATACTGATCGGGGTCCACATTATAAATAAAGTTTGTAATTTCCGGATCGCCAGCTGAAGGATATGCCGCAGCACTATGTACCCCGTAATCTGGTCTACGCTCAGGGTGGATAGGACTTCGAGTAGAGGACTGATATGAAATGCCTTCTCCCATTTCAGCCGCTATCCGCATAGGAAGATACATAAATTCCCCTACACCCATCACTAGAGTCCTAGAATCTTCTTCTCGTAGTTCTCTAAGCTGTGCCGCTATCCGGGTTACACCTACATCAAGATCATTATTATTCAGTGACTCCAGTCCGAAACGACCGCTGTGTTTCACATAAGGAGATGGGTTCGTATCACCATATGAATCTATGGATGTCACCTGCAGACGTTCTAGACCATCCTCTACATAAGTTGTCACCACTTCGGATTCTACTGAAGGCAATAACAAATCTTTGTCGTTCCTAGCATTAAGCAAAGGAGTCCCTTTTACTTCAATACTACCCTGAAGCAAACACAAAGACTTAATCCGAATCCCTAGTTCCTGCTCTAATTCGCTGTAGGTCTGAAGATTGTTACCGCTCCTCCAATCCAAAATAGAAACGACTACGTATTCCTCCCGAGGGAATTTGGACTGAATATCACGGATCGTATTGATTGCTGTATTCCCGGTTGTAATCTCATCATCCACCAGTATAATCGGCTCAGTCCCTGATAATAGTTCAGCGTTCAAGGCGTAACATAGATGGTCAACCGCATGTGAATGCTCCTCTTCAAAGCTAACAATCGACTCCAAATTAAGAATTTGTTCACGCGTAGTATGAATATATGATGCTGCATCAGCAAACATGTTGTACACACTGTGTCCCAGTGCAGTTGCAGTCTCAGCAAAGCCAATAAAGACAACAGGCCTAGGAAGAACTAGCCGTGCGGCTAACAAATGCTGATAGGCCTCCTTGGCAAACTCAGGGTGAATCAGCCCGTGTACTGCTTTATCCAATAAATCTTCCATACAATCATTATCCGTAGAATCACCGTTCATCTCCTGATATAACAGCAGCCCTAATGCAGCCCCACTTAATAGCGAAGTGTATGGATTGACTGGGATATGTTTGCCAAGTACCTTGCTGACGAACAGGAAGGAGCGCTTCTTATTAATTCGGGCCGCCATGGAGAATAGAGCATCCACAGGCATATGAAAGGGGTTAGATGTTTCGGTAACCGTGACCTGCAGGTTCTCGACTATGTTATACGTGTGTAAATTCGTTTTCGGGTAATAATCCGACAAAATGCTGTTGTTCATGTAACACCCCGTATACTTGTGATCGTAGTAAAATTCGTTTTGCCCAGTTCAAATGCGGCTTGATCTCATTCATCTTATTAGAATATTGACTCTTGAAGACGCCAAGGCTACCATCGTTACTCTCTACGATACTGCAGGCGTCAACATATTCCTCATGCATAACCGTATACATGGCCTGAACAGGTCTGAGGTGAGAGGGATGTATAATCGTCTTGCCCAAAATCCCATTTTCCTTATCCAAAATCACTTCACGAATAAGTCCATCCATGCTGCTAGAAATGTAACTATTACGCATGTCGCGGCCGCTTTTACCATAGGTATCCTCAAACGGGGTCTGCCGCAGCTGTGGCCTGAGCACCCGATGTCCTTTATTGGCAAAATACTCCCAGACTGGCCCGGAAATTACATACCCCTCTTCCACTCTACCAAATATATTAATAATATCCGATATGCAGTCCCGAATAGGGGTCAGATCATAGATACTAATATCAGGACTACGGCGCAGTCCGAACAAACTAGAGAAGTCTGTTGCTCCAATTCTAACGTTTAACACATACTCGCGATAGTTGCCTAGTAAATTACGAATAGATAAAAGACTCTCTACTCTACTCTCTCGGTAAATAATAGGCGCACTTTCTAGTATCGGCATGCCATACAGCACAGGGTCTGAGTAGCTGCGCGTTCTATTGTAATCGGCTATCGCCTCAAAATATTGGATTCCGTTGTCAACCGAAAACTTAGGAAAAACAAAACCCGTTAACATCGTAATTAAAGATCCTAATCGAAAAATCAGTTGCCGTAGCTGCTCTGGATTACGAACTCGGATAAATAGAAGCGGAAGACTATCGCTCCCACCTGGTTCATTCTCCGCATATGCAGCGAGGAAAATAAGATGCTGAATGAGAGACTCCTCTGCATGGTCAACCTCGTTATCTCCAATCGCATCCTCCAGATCAATAATAACGGTTACAAGCCCTGCACTTTTAAGCTTCAAAATGTCTTCAGGAACACTAGCACGAGTTGCCGGCATATAAAGGGCAGCACCAACAGCATGTGCCAGCAAATCCTTGCTCGTAGTATTATGGTTAAATGAAATCGGCGGATTATAAAATAAGGCTATTTCTTGTTCTTTCGTCAGGTAATCGAAGTATCTCAAGATGGTTCCCCCTTATAGTTTTGCGAAGCCAAGCAAAACAAGCGTAGACCTCTCCTATAGAGAGTGTCAGAACCAGCTATACCATCTCCGGTTCTCTCATATATAAGTGAAGGCCTACGCTATAAACATATACGATTACCTGAAAGCAGCTGTTGTTCAACTAGCCTTAAAATCAAGCATTTCTATGGGCTTCTTTTTTCTTACGCAGTACGCTGTAGATTATCGTACCGCCGAATACAAGAATAATGATCGAAAAGAATAATACATGTGGCATTTCAAATCCAAAAGCACCTGCGAGCATTTTACCAGCAATAATGGCAATCAGCGCAAAAGCCGCACGCTCCAGCTCTGGGATTTTATCAATAAGCTTCAAGAATAATTGCGCTACTCCCCGCATCATCAGAACACCTATTAGACCGCCCATAAAGAGCACCCAGACCTCGTTACTAACTCCAAAAGCAGCAATGACACTATCAATACTGAAGGCAATATCCATCAATTCAACAAGGAGCACCGTTTTCCAAAAAGAGAACCCCTTATTCTCGACATGCTCATCCCCACCACGCTTAAATAATCCGCCATAAGCGATGTAGAAGAGATAAGCTGCACCGAGAACCTTAACCAACATAAATTTGATGAGAAAAGTCCCGAGACCAATAGCCAAAAATCTGAATAAATAAGCTCCTATGATTCCGTAGAAAAGCGCCTTTTTCTGTTGTTCTTTAGGTAAATGCTTCACCATGACGGCGAGCACGAGCGCATTATCTGCAGAGAGCAGCCCTTCCAGCAGCACTAAGCTGCCTATAATGCCCCAGCTAACCGGGTCAGAGAGCGTACCTACAACATCGCTCCATGAGAAAAAATGACCGTAGTTCTCACTAATATTCCTGAAAAAATCAGCGAACCAATCCATTACACTTGCGCCTCCGGAAAAATCGTTTATTTACTGCCAGCAACCCAGCGCAGTCCCCATCCATGAGCCTCATCAATCTCGCGATGACCACTGTAATATTGGACCAGCCGTTCAACACTGAAGGTCTCGTTATTCACATTCCGGAATAACGCGATTGCACACATGCCTTTACGGTTGTTATGCTCGTCCATATTAACAATAATATCGGGTCCATCACTCTGGGTAATCGTGATAACTCCGTCAGCTTCCGACCAATTGGTAACTCCTTTATAAATAAAAGAAAAAATTAGAATCCGTTCTATTTCGGCAATTTTGCTACCATTAATCCGTAGATTCTCACCAGTTGTTACAGAGCCTGTCCGATCATCTCCATCAAGCATGACATAAGGAGGCTGGTTTAACGAGCCAAAAGCATTACCTAGCGCTTGAACTACTCCCTTACTACCATTCTTCAGCTCATATAAACAAGCAAGATCTAAATCCACACCGTTTTTACGACTAAAAAGCCCTCCACCTTGTTTCTGATTCCAGTTGAGGTTAATTAGCAATTCGCCTAAACCACCAGCTGATTTCTTCAGGTTGATCGAATCACCTTTTTTCTTGAGTTCGATCTTCTTCAGGTTGAGATTGATCGGCGGAGGTGTTACAGGTGGTGGTGGAATCTGAACCTTAGGCTCCGCTATCGGTGGTGCTGGTTGACGTTTAAGCTCTGGCTGTGGAGCAGCAGGCGTCGGTGCCGGCTCATCGTTCGCTTCTATACCAAAGTTCCGACACAGTTCCTTTAGACCACCAGCAAATCCCGCGGCAATGGCGCTAAATTTCCATTCGCCGTTATATCTATATAATTCTCCTACCACAACAGCCGTTTCTACGGAGAAATGATTTTCAAGATCACATCGGAGGAGCTCCGCACCTGTCACTTGATTCAGAATCCGAAAATAGGCCTGATTTACCTGCCTAAAACTTTGAGCTCGCTTCTCACCATCATAAATGGTAAGTGTAAATGCGAGTTTCATTACATCAGAAGGAACTTTGTTTAGTTCCACTTCAAATCGCTTGAGATTGTTTGATGTAGGCACTTCCTTATATCTGATATAAGGTGTAGACGGATTATTATAAAATATCAAATCCTCATCTTTGCTTACTTTACCTTGCGCTCCAAGCAGAAACGCTGAAGTATCGATCTCTAGTGAAGATGGCGATTGCCATCCAAGCTCTATGATAAGAGAATCAAGTCCCGGATTCCCTTTAGTTAGATCCACCTTTTGTCCTTTGACAACTTTAATTCCCATTCTTACGCCACCTTTATAAATGGAGTAAAATAACCCCACAAAGTGGAGTTATACTTCGCATCTGTTCCATGTCCT
Source organism: Paenibacillus sp. FSL R10-2734 (assembly GCF_037963865.1). Taxonomy (NCBI): domain Bacteria; kingdom Bacillati; phylum Bacillota; class Bacilli; order Caryophanales; family Paenibacillaceae; genus Paenibacillus; species Paenibacillus sp. FSL R10-2734. Next base: position 149,297 of record NZ_CP150170.1, read on the forward strand.
TTGTAAGGAATCCATAATTAATCAAGTATAAACGCTTTCGGCATCCTTATAAGGACGGTAAGCGTTTAAGCGAGAAATATGAGAAATATGAAACTTATACTTTCTTATATTTTAAAAAAAGGGCAGGATCGGTGATGACCCCGCCCGGAAGATACTATTGCGCGTCCAGCCCATAATTTCTACACAATGCGCTGAGGCCGCCGCCAAAACCACTACCTACTGCCTGGAATTTCCAATCCGCACCATGACGGTAGAATTCACAGAATACAACTGCCGTCTCAGTTGAGAAATCCTCACCTAGGTCGAAACGGAGCACTTCACGACTCGTCGCAGCATCCACAACACGTACGAACGCATTGGAGACTTGTCCAAAGTTCTGTGCACGGGCTTCGTAATCATAAATCGTAACGGTTATACCAATACGCTGAATATGGGCAGGAACTTTGCTGAAATCAACGAGTACTTGCTCGTCATCTCCGTCGCCTTCTCCTGTACGGTTATCTCCTGTGTAGGTTACAGAACCTGAACCACCCGTTGGATTGTTATAGAATACAAAATCATCCGTGCCTTTAGCTTTGCCGTCTTCATGAAGCAGAAACGCTGAAGCATCGAGGTCAAAATCTTGACCTCCACTATACTTGTTAGTGTCCCAGCCCAATCCAACTACTACCTTTGTCAGACCTGGATTAGTCTTGGTAAGATCAATCCGCTGTCCTTTGGAAAGACTGATCGTCACTGACATAACCTTCTTTCGTGAGTAGATTCAGTTCACTGTGTAACTACAAGATTTATTGTAGGCCGTAATCGCGAGTCAAACCGCTTAAGCCGTCTTTGTAGCCGCTACCGATTGCGTTGAACTTCCACTCTGCACCATGACGGTATAGTTCGCCGACAACAACGCCCGTTTCAATAGAGAAGTCTTCACCCAAATCGAAACGGATTAGTTCTTCATTGTTCAAATCATTTACGATACGTACATAAGAACGAGAAACTTGTCCGAAGTTTTGGCTTCTTGCTTCAGCTTCATAAATTGTAATAGTAAAAGCTACCTTTTCTACATCTGCTGGGATACTCAGAAGATCTACTTGAATCTGCTCATCATCACCATCGCCGTCACCAGTACGGTTATCACCTGTATGAACAACAGAAGCGTTCTCGTTCTGTCTATTATTGAAGTAAATGAAGTTCGTTTCTTTTTCAACTTTGCTGTTCGCATTAGTCAAAAATACGGAAACGTCCAAATCGAAATCTTTACCGCCGTCATATTTATTAGTGTCCCAACCAAGACCCACTGTAATTTTGGACAGACCTGGATTTGTTTTTGTTAAATCGATCTTTTGACCTTTAGATAGATTAATTGCCATGATAACATTCCTCTTTTCTTTTATTTGGATTATACGTAGCGTTCTGCCAGTTGATTGATATGTGCCGCGTGACTACCCTCACCGATTGCGGCGAACTTCCATTCTCCACCTTGCCGGTAAAGCTCCCCACAAATAAGCGCTGTATAGCCATTGTAATTATCAGATAGATTGAAGCGGATCAGCTCACTATTGCCTACAGCATTCATCACACGGATATAAGCTGATTTGATCAGCCCGAAATCCTGTTTACGGTTCGTGGCATCATAAATATTCACAACCACCAGAACCTTGTGCACATCCGAAGGAATGGCATTCAGGTTGACCATGATTTGCTCATCGTCTCCGGCTCCATCACCCGTAAGATTGTCTCCGGAATGAATAACAGAGTTACAAGGACTTTGCTTATTATGGAAGCACACCAGGTTACCCTTCTTAATCAGCTTACCATTCTCGTTCAGCATCAGTGCTGAAGCATCACAGTCCACATTGGCCTGTTTCTTCACACCGAAGAATCCTCGAGCCGGCTCAGCCGGATCCCAACCTAAACCTACAATTACGTTAGATAAGCCTGCATTACCTTTTGTGAGGTCAATCTTCTGACCTTTTACCAGATTAATTCCAGCCAACTTTACGTACCTCCATTCCCTTAAAAGAATCACCATCTGTTAGTCTAGCTTTTGGATGTTATATGAGTGATACGCTAAAGAACTAAATACGTTTCATCCGAAATCATGTATATGGTTTTACATCGTTTATAGACTGAACTCGCCAGGGTTTAATCCCAATACACCGCAAATATGCCGTACAACCGCTTTTTCATTGTCATCAAAATCACCATCAGCTGATCCAATAGCTGAGCATACACCCACAATTACGCGTCCCACATCCGGTTTGCCCGTAAACTTACCAATTGCTTTCAGTGCCTCCTGCTTACCGATTTCTGGTGAGAACTCAAAGTTACTTACATAAAAGTTGAACTGGGTAATGACGTCTCTCATGTCAAACACCTTTAGCTCATTACTCATATTCATATAGCCAGCCATTTTATTCTTTTCAGCTTCTTCTATCTTACCGTCGGCAGCAGCAACCAAGGCGCAGCCCGCAACTACCGCATTCATGAAATCTTTATTTTTATATTTCTTTACTTGTTCTGTTAGTCCGTTTTTGGTTGTGTTCAACCAGCTTTTAAATGTGCTCATCGTTTTCTCCTTCTATCACTGCTAGATTATGATAACAAAAGATATCCCAGAGCCTCCTCTCCACGTATCCGACAGAATTTTCATAGTAGATCCCTGAATCACGGTTTACTCTTCTAATATACCTGATAAAATAGCAATATTCTACTTTTCCAAACTTTTACAGCACAATACCAAAAAAGGCACTGCCAGAAATTCTATCCTCTCTAGCAGTGCCTTAAGTCACATTTAACCGTGAATTCTATTAAATTATAATATCCCCATCATAAGATCCAATCATTTTGTACAGATCCGGTCGACGATCACGGAAGATGCCCCACTCGATCCGTCCGACTTCCAAAGCATCCAGATCAAATTCGCTTACCAGCACGGTTTGTTCGTCGCGTCCAGCCTCAACAATTTTGTTACCCTGCGGGCCTGCAATGAACGAAGAGCCGTAGAAATTAATGCTGGAATCTTCATCGATCTCCTCACCGATACGGTTGGAGGCAATGACTGGAATAAGGTTAGCTGCTGCATGTCCAAGCATACAGGTCTGCCAATGATCCTTGGAATCGATCGATCCATCCTGCGGTTCTGATCCGATGGCTGTTGGATAGAAGAGAATCTCTGCTCCCATCAGGCTCATCACTCTAGCCGCCTCTGGATACCACTGATCCCAGCAGATCCCTATGCCAATCTTGGCATAGCGAGTATTCCATACCTTAAAGCCGGTATCCCCCGGATTGAAGTAGAACTTCTCTTCATAGCCTGGGCCATCAGGTATATGGCTCTTGCGGTATTTACCTAGTATCGTTCCATCGGCGTCGATCACAGCCAGTGAGTTATAACGCGCGTAGTTCTTTTTCTCATAAAAACTGATCGGCAGTACCACTTGCAGTTCCTTGGCTACTGCTTTGAAATGATTAATCGCTTTGTTATGCTCAAGCTCTGTTGCATACGCGTAATAATCAGCTTTCTCTTTCTGGCAGAAATACGGGGTTTCGAACAGTTCCTGCAGCAAAATAATCTGTGCTCCCTGTGCCGCCGCTTCTCTAACCAATGTTTCGGCTTTGCTGATATTCTCATCAATATTGCTGGAACAGCTCATTTGCGTCGCAGCTACTTTTACATTTCTCAAGTATCTGTCCTCCTTGTATATAAATGTCCCTCTGGACGTTTAGTTTCTTTCAATTATTGCTGAGCAGGCATTTGCTGCGTGGTGCAGTGAACATTACCACCTTCGGTGATGACCGCCATACCGTTAACTGTACGAATCTTGCGGTCCGGGAACAAGCCAGCCAGTACTTCCTCGGCAAGTTTATCTGTTTCCACCGCTGTACCGCCAAACACAGGTAATATAATACCACCATTTACGAAATAAAAGTTCAAATAACTAAGCGTCAGACGGCTGCCGTCATGATCCACCCGCGGTGGCTGCTGAATCTTGATAATCTCCAGCTTGCGCCCTTTCGCATCTGTGGCATTCTCCAGAATCCGAAGATTCTCCTGTGTGATCTCAAAATTCTCGTCCTGCGGGTCCTCGCAAACCTGAATAATAACTTGGCCTGGAGCAGCAAAGCAAGCGATATTATCTACATGACCATCGGTTTCATCGCCACTAAGACCACGCTTTAGCCAAATAATAGATTCTGTACCTGTATAATTTCGCACGTACTCTTCAATATCCTCGCGCTTCAAATCCGGGTTGCGGTTCGTATTGAGCAGACATTCTTCTGTAGTAATCAAGGTGCCTTCTCCATCCGTATGAATAGAGCCACCCTCCATTACAAGCGGCGCATCAAAACGTGTGACTTGCGAATGCTCGAGAATCTGTGGAGCCACTTCGTCATCCAGATCCCAAGGTGAATATTTACCGCCCCAGGCATTGAACTTCCAGTTCACGCCTGCCAGAGCACCGTCTTTATTAACAACAAAGGTAGGCCCATTATCACGCAGCCAAGCATCGCTATGCTCTATAGGCAGTAGCGTTACATTCGGTCCGCCGACCAGATGTTCGACCCTTTCCACGTCCTCCGGGTTAACGATGACCGTGATCGGTTCAAACTCAGCAATAGCTGTGATGATCTCCGCATAACCTTGGCACACAGACTCATGGTTATCTGGGAAACACATGGATTCCTGCACCGGCCAGGAGATAAAAGTACGTTCATGCTTGCCCCATTCCGGTGGCATTGTATAGTTCAATTCTTTAGGATTCATGTGTTAACTACCTTTACTATTATATTTGGAGCCAGTCTGTCCTTGAAACTCCTTCCTCATCATACAATAATATGTTCTAGTGCTCAATTCCCTAGGACAGTAATAATGTTGGAAGGAATTCAGGTCACAGCTGGTCTAGCTGAGCTTATAGTGCAATCCTTTTTACCACATTGCCCTCAAAATCCTTAACGATGAATTCTCCACCCTCGAGGACACCATAGGAATTCGGATTATTCTCTTTAGGCAGCGATATGGAGCCGGGATTCAGCACATATACTCCCTCTTTTACATCCGCAACCGGAATATGGGTATGCCCTTGAATAAAGATATCCTTCTCGGATAGTGCCGGTAAATTCTCAATGCTAAAGCCATGCCCGTGTGTAACATAGATCCGTCTGCCTTCATGCAGGAGCATGACATAATCACCCATCATCGGGAATTGCAGCAGCATCTGGTCCACCTCAGCATCGCAGTTCCCGCGTACTGCCGTTATGGGCTTCTTTGTGTTATATTCATTCAGTTTATTAGCAACTCCCTGTGGGTCATAACCCTTCGGCAGTGGGTTTCTGGGGCCGTGATATAAAAAGTCTCCTACGATAACAAGACTATCGGGCTGTTCTTCCTCAACTTTTTCCAAAGCCCGTTCTAGCCAGAATAAAGATCCGTGAATATCGGAAATAAACATTAGCTTCATCATATATTCTCCTTTTCGACTAAAGTAGATCATGTTCTTAGGTTACAATTTTAACCTTGAATATGCCAGCAACGCAAAAGCAGACGTTCCCAGTAGGAACGCCCTGCTCTATATGATTCTACACTAAGAAAAACCTCACCTACGGTTCGGTCCTTTAAAGATCTGGAATACATCCACCGCTTCAGCAGGGGTGGGGGACGGATAACGGCGCTGGCTCGTTTACGTTACCGGCGGCACATTGTATTCGGTTTTTCGCATACATTTGGCTCGTTTACGGTACCGTCGGCACATTGTATTCGGTTTTTCGCATACATTCGGCTCGTTTGCGTTACCGGCGGCACATTGTATTCGGTTTTTCGCATACATTTGGCTCGTTTACGTTACCGACCGCACATTGTATTCGGTTTTTCGCATACATTTGGCTCGTTTGCGTTACTGGCGGCACATTGTATTCGGTTCTTCGCATACATTCGGCTCGTTTGCGTTACCGACGGCACATTGTATTTAATTTTTCGCATACATTTGTCCGTAAGCTCGACTAAAACATGCATTTCGTAGGATATAAGGTCCGCTCGGTCCGTCCCATCCCAAAGAGGCGTGTGCTAAAAAGTATAGTGTAACACTTATATATACTTTCTGACATTTTAAGGTAAATTCGATGATCCCATCAAGAATCGGTCCACTTCGCGGGCTGTTTGACGACCCTCATCAATGGCCCAGACTACAAGACTTTGCCCGCGGCGCATATCGCCTGCGGTGAATACACCTTCTACATTCGTTGCTTGTGCTCCGAACTCCGCCTTGGCATTTCCACGCTCATCACGTTCCACTCCAAGCTCGCCTAGTACAGTCTCTTCAGGACCTGTGAATCCCAATGCAAGTAGTACCAACTGCGCCTTTAGGACTTCCTCACTGCCTGGTACTTCCACCGGAACCATCCGTCCCTGTTCATTACGAGTCCACTCAATTCGCACGGTATGCAGCTCCTGCACATGTCCACTGTCGTCGCCGACAAATCGTTTCGTCGAAACTAGATAACGACGTGGATCTTCTTTATACAGCGAAGCCGCTTCTTCTTGACCATAGTCCACCTTAAGAACCTTTGGCCATTCTGGCCAAGGATTGCTAGACTGACGTGTCAGCGGGGCCTGTGGCATAATCTCAAGCTGGGTCACACTACGACAGCCGTGGCGGATTGACGTTGCTACACAGTCTGTACCTGTATCCCCGCCGCCAATTACAACTACATCCTTATCTGCTGCGGACAAGTATTCGCCATCAGCAAGCTCTGAATCCAGCAAGCTCTTGGTATTCAATGTTAGAAACTCCATAGCCTGATGAATGCCCCGCAGCTCACGACCCTCTATAGGAAGATCACGTGCTTGCGTGGACCCGCCACACAAGACCACAGCATCATGCTCCGACTTGAGCTGTGCTGCCGAGATATCTCGCCCAATCTCAGTACGAGTCACGAATGTAACACCTTCTGCCGAAAGCAGGTCTACGCGGCGCTGAACAGTCTTCTTATCCAGCTTCATGTTCGGAATACCATACATCAACAAACCACCAATCCGGTCTGCCCGTTCATACACGGTCACCGTATGCCCCGCCTTGTTAAGCTGAGCTGCACAGGCTAGACCTGCTGGACCTGAACCCACTACAGCTACCCTTTTGCCTGTGCGGGTATGCGGCGGTTCTGGCACAATCCAACCTTCTTCAAAACCTCTATCTACAATCGCCTTTTCAATCGATTTAATCGTAACAGGCTTGCCATTCATCCCTACCGTACAAGAGCCTTCACAAGGCGCTGGACATACACGTCCAGTAAATTCAGGGAAGTTATTGGTCTTATGCAGGCGTTTCAGCGCAATCTCCCAGTTTCCGCGATAGACCATATCATTCCATTCTGGAATCAAGTTGTGCAGAGGGCAGCCGGATGCCATACCAGACAACAGACGTCCTACATGACAAAATGGCGTACCACAGTCCATACAACGTGCCCCTTGCTCGCGCAGCTTCTCTTCATCCATAGGAATCGAGAATTCATTCCAATTCTTAATCCGCTCCAGCGCCTCACACTCCGAAGGTGTCTGCCTTTCAAATTCCAAAAATCCGGTTGCTTTCCCCATCTCTTTCATCCTCTCTAAATATCCCCACAGATATATACTTTCTAAATCGTTAAAAAAGAAAAATACGCTCTATGATTGTCTGTTGTTATTCTTATGCCACTCTAAAGCGCCAAAGTAAATGCCTTCATATTAACATCCAATTTTCACATCGAAAATGAGTAATGTCACCTTTTTATGTAAAATGAAACAATCAAATTAAGGAAATTGAAAAACACAAAAAAGCACACAGTGTACTGTACCTGATTTAAGTACATTACTCCGCATGCTTCCCACTAATTATTTTGTAAAAGACTACCTATTTCGCCGTCAGTACTACAGTCCCAATCCCATTTACAGTTAGCTTATTACCAGTCAGTTCCTGCGTAAGATCAGCTCCAAAGATCGTCTTCCACGCTCCAAGCTGCGGCAGAACCACAGTGGTCTGTTCAGCATTCGCATTAAAAAGAACATAGATATGCTTCGCTGCATCTCCTCCAGCATGGCCACGCAGCGTGTAAGCTACTGCACTTGCCGGTGCTTTTTCAAAAACCAGATGGTTCCGAATGTCGTCTGCCGTTCGCATACGGAAGGCCGGATGCGCTTTACGCAGTGCAATTAGCTGCTTCATATATGCTACATCTTCCTGATGTGCTGCGCACCATTCCCAGTCCATACGATTGATCTCGACCGAGGATTTATAGCTGTTCTCTACCCCGTTCTTCGTACGCATAAATTCCTGACCTGCATGGATAAAAGGAATTCCCTGGCTCATGAACACTATCGCAGAAGCTAGCCTATGCATGGAGCGGCGCTCAGTGTCCGTCACACCCTCGGTGGACAATACTATTTTATCCCATAACGTATGATTATCATGGCACTCTACATAATTAACATTCTGCTGAGGCTCCACGGCAAATTGCTTAATCCCTGGACTGAAGGCAATGCCTCCCGCAACCCCTGCCTTGATCGCAGTTTCCAGACCTATCATTCCACTGATGAAGCCCGGCTGATCGTATAAGAAGATATTTCCTTTGATGGCATCCCTGAAATCATCATTAAAATGTCCGATTCCCGGCATAACAGCAGCATTCTTCTGATGCGCGAGCCGTTCCATCGGCAGCTCTGTTCCCATCATCCAGCCTTCACCAATCGTCATGATGGATGGATCTATTCCATCCAGACGCCGCCGAGTTTCCCGCATCGTATCGACATCCATCAAGCCCATCAAATCAAAGCGGAAGCCGTCGATATGGTATTCCTTGGCCCAATAAACTACAGACTCCACGATGAAGCGAGACATCATCAAGCGTTCTGTAGCCACGTCATTCCCGCAGCCAGAGCCATTTGACAGGCTCCCGTCTTGTTTATAACGCAAATAATAGCCAGGAACTAGTTTGGTGAAATTCACGCGATATCCGTCGTACACATGGTTGTAAACAACATCCATAATGACACGGAGTCCCCGATCATGAAGCGCTTGAATCATTGTTTTTAGCTCTTGAATGCGTAGTCCGGGCACATACGGATCCGTAGCATAGGAGCCTTCAGGAGCATTATAATTCTTCGGATCATAGCCCCAGTTAAAATGCGGTTCATCCAGCTTCGTCTCATCTACACTCTCTGTTGAATAATCATAAATAGGCAATAGCTGCACGTGGGTCACACCGAGATTTGCGATATGATCTAGTCCGGTAAGAATCCCCTCAGGTCCGCGAGTTCCTTCTTCCGCCAAGGCGAGATATTGTCCCTTGTGAGCCATGCCGCTTGCCGGATGAATGGATAAGTCCCGCAAATGAAGTTCATAAATAACGGCGTCCACAGGATCCTCAAACGGCGGCTTATCTTCCGTCCACCGCTCAGGGTCTGTCTTGCGCAAATCTAGAATAGCACCTCTGTCTCCGTTCACGCCAACAGCCCGTGCGTAAGGATCAGCTGCTTCATTCCACTGTTCACCTAGACGCACTCGGTAGGTATAGAATTTTCCATCCAGATCACCCTCAACTGTTGCTCTCCACGTTCCCCGGATATCGCGATTCATAGCATATTTGCACTCCGCCGCTCCCTGCCACGAATCATAGATTGCTAGCTCTGCCTCCTGAGCCGTAGGAGCCCACAAGCAAAATGATGAACTGGCCGGTGAATATGTCAGCCCCAGGTCATCCCCGTCATAGCTGAACAACTGATCAAATTCTTGAGCGAACACGGAAATACCTTTAGTAGTTGCAGGATCACCATAATATATGGGTTCCTTCATTTCCTTTTGTACGGACAAAGCACCTATCCCCTTTTCCAGTTATTAACTGGATTATAGTATGATCCTCTACTTTGTGCAAACGTTTGGACTCACAAAAATTAGATCATTTTTTCAGGACAATCTCCTAGCCAAATCACGATTAACTAGGAGGTACTAAGATATTCATTCCCACCATCGTAATGATGTCTTTATTCACAAAATATGGAATATGTCGTTCCTTACAAAGAGCAATCTTACCGTCCTTATATCTCACACCATTGTCTTGAACGATAAGGATTGGACGATCTCCATGATCAGGGAACTCATATCCTATTCCGAGTACCCAGTGGTAGTCGTAAACAAATTTCCCTCTCCACCGAAAATTAAACCATTTATCAAATTTAATGGCTACAGGCCGGCCGGCATCAATCTCCGCTTTATACACATCAAAATCGTTAAAAGTAGTGATAGATAGCTTGTGCTGCTCTTTCGGCGAGATTGAAGCGTTGATATAAGCTGTCATTCCCTTTACAAAGCGGCGTGTACCCATGCCCAAACGGGTCCCTCCGTGATGACTGTATATGTAATTAATATGAGCAGCTTTGGAGTGAAAATGACCTTTTCCACGAATAAAGTCCATTCCTAGCTGGGTATTCCAATACTCGGTTAAAGCCGCCATCGTCGCCGGTCCACAGGCAGAAGACGGGGATGCAACCCCAGCCTCCCACTGTGTATATGGATCCACTGTTAGTTTGTTACTGAGACTGGACTTTTTATGCTTCATCAGGATGGATCACCTCTTGAAGGCTCCGAATTAAACGCTGAAGAGACAGGACCTTCCGGGAGTAAAATCACATTTGCGTCAGCATCCATTTGTATCTCTGAATCAGATCCGGATTCCATTTCCTGTGTGGATTCCCACTCTGTCTGAGCAATTTCATCCCCATCACCTTCATATCTACTTTCAGGATTAATCTGTAGCGTGAAATAGAAATTGGAGCCTTCTCCCTCGCTACTCTCCACCGCAATTGCTCCACCCATCAGCTCGACGAGCTTCTTGCAAATGGCCAGCCCTAACCCCGTCCCGCCATACTTACGATTAAACGAGGAGTGCAACTGGTAGAACGATTGAAAGAGCTGATGCTGCTTCTCTAAAGGAATCCCTATCCCCGTGTCTCTGACATTAAATTTCAAAGTCGATTTCTTTGCATCTGCGGACAATTTCTGCTCCACGTCAATACAGACACTGCCCCGATCAGTAAATTTAATCGCATTGCTGACCAGATTGACCAATATCTGACGTAGTCGTCCTGCATCTCCCATAATGAATGTTGGAACTCCTGGGGCCATGCTGTAGGACAGCTCGATATTTTTTTCCAAAGCCTTAGCCGTAAATAAATCCGTTACACTGTCCAGCACTACTCGAAGATGCACGGGCTCATGTACGATCATCATTTTTCCGGCCTCAATTTTACTGTAATCAAGAATTTCATTCAGAATATATAGAAGAGAACTACTGCTCTCCTTAATAATATCTGTATACCCACGTTGCTCTTCATCCAGTTCCGTCTCTGCAAGCAGATCCGTCATCCCCACTATGCCGTTCATAGGTGTGCGTATTTCGTGACTCATAACGGCTAGAAACTCAGATTTAGCCTGATCCGCTTTTTCCGCAGATTCCTTCGCACGAATGATTTCCTTCTCATCTGTAATATCCCTGAACACTACTACAACGCCCTTGTGTTCACCTTTATCAAATAAAGGGGTTACATGGTACTCCGCAAGAAAGCTTGTACCATCCTTACGCCACAAGACCGCATCCTTACTCTGATAAGATCCCCCGGACCTAATGGCCTTCATAAGTGGAGACTCCTCCGGCCGATAATGGATCCCATCAAGCACTGTCTGCTGAATATGATCCAGATAGGAATGGCCCATGATCTCATCATGTTCATAGCCGAGCATATGCAAACCTGCAGGGTTGATGAAGGTCACTTTCTCCTCCGTATCGAGTCCAAAAATACCCTCCGAAACCGCATTTAATATAAGGGTATACTCGTTGCTAAGCTTTTCAATTTGTTCTGTATATCTTATGCGTTCCGTAATGTCACGAGAAATACCGTATACACCAACCACTTGATCGTCTACAATGATCGGAATATTAGTGGTATTAATCTCTACAAGATGGCCGTCTTTATGAGTAAGCGTCAGATCATAACTTTGGGGATATCCCTTAGCGGCTAAATTAAAATGATACAGCGTCTTCTCCATGTCCTTCTCATGCACAACGGGACCAAAGTACATACCGATCAGTTCATCCAGCGAATACCCAGTCAGCTTCTCCAGATTCGCATTAGCTGTTAAATAATCCCCTTGTAAATTCATAGAATACACAGCAGAGGGATTATATTCAAACAAGGATTTATAACGTTGCTCATTCTCCTGAATCTTAAATTCAAACTGCTTTCTCTCCGTAATTTCATGACTAATCGCTATAATCTCCACTACATTTCCGTCATGATCATAGATGTAGCGACTGTTTGATTCAAACCAGATGTAACTACCATTCTTATGGCGATAACGGTAAGATATAACCGGAATAACGCCAGTGCTCCGGCTCGTCTCCATTACACTCGGTAACATAACAAAATCATCCGGGTGAAGATAACTATGTGCGCTGGTGCCAACCAACTCCTCAGGCTCATAGCCAAGCAGAGTACGGCTAGCCGAAGAGCAATACAAGAAGATACTATCTTTTACTGTGAAACGTGTAATTAAATCCAGTGAGTTCTCGAACATCAAATTATAATTGCGTTCGCTTTGATGAATTTGTTCCTCCATCTGCTGCTGATAGTCTCGATGATCTGCCATTTGTTGATCTGCAAACTTTCGGTCCGTAATATCTTCGGCATACACAATAATATTTGAAGGGGCTTGTCCTGCTGCCCCAAATCCTGAGAACATTAGGGAAAGCCATACCGGCTGGCCCACTTTATTAAGAAAGCACTCTTCCTTCTTCCAGCTCCCCACTGGCGAATTCTGAAGCTCGTCCATTACCAATCTATATGACAACCCTTTCGAATGAGCCTGCCTATCTTCCATTTCTGCAAAAATAGCCCCAGCAAGAAACTCGGCTTCCGTAAAGCCAAGTAGATTACAAAAAGCCGGATTGACCTTCAGCCAGTGGCAATTGTCGTTATTCAGAGATAGTACGGCCATTCCCTCTGGGGACCTCATAAATGCATGTTCCAACATTGCACTATATTCTACCGAGTTATCCATCTACGCCAGACCTCCTTTGTTGCGAACGTTGCACCCCTCGATTCCCTTCTTAGTTCAGTATACGATAAGAGAAGTGAGTAAAGAAATGTTCTGCGTATTATTTTGAATAGGGAATAATTTGATTTTAAATATTGACTGTATGGCACGAGCCAACTATTATTAAAACAAATATATCGTTCGTGACCTATTACGCTGGAAGCACCCGTAATAAAGGCTTTTGCCTTTACTACGGGTGCTTTTTTTTGTTGCCATTAGGTTATGACAATAGGAGGAAAATAAATGAAAACATTAAAATCAGTGCCCTTACTACTGCTGACGGTCCTGCTACTGCTAAGCACATCATCAGGTGCTATTGCTGCATCTACGACAGAATTAACCCCCTCTATTAAATCAGCCTTTGATCTGACGGCCGCGACAGCAGAAGGTTCTTCCAGGGTTAAGCTGACTACTCTGTACAATGATTTATCCACCTTAAAGCTGCAGTATGATCTGCGCGAGGAGCAGATCCGAAACCTTCACTACAATAATGAGCAAGCTCTGATTGTTGTACGTCAACAAATTAAAGGGATTGATCTTGAAGCAGTAGCCCGATTAGAGGCCTCCGTTAAGAGCAGTAAGCAACGCTACCAGCCTTTATTCGACCAGTATAGTGCACTTACTAAGCGAATTAGTATCGCCAAGGGTCTTAAGAATAAGACCTTGAACACCGTACTGCGTGCCCAAGGTGATGCTATGAAAGTCTTGGTTCAGTTAGCACGCCAAGAGATCAGCAACAAGCAGAATCAGCTGAACGCAGCGAAAAAGACACGTACCCAAAAGATAGCCGAAGCTCGCAAAACCTTATCTGGCATTGAAAGTCCTCAAATCACGATCAAATCTAACAAGAGCGTGATCACCTCGTTAAACAAACGTGTTTCGGCAGATTGGACGGACTTTAAAGCAGCGATTCGTAAACAAAATCTTACGTTTACCAACCAATCCCTATCTTCACTGGTCTCCGATTATCGTCAAATCGCAACCCACAAACAAAAAATAATTGAACTCGAACAAAAGGTTTCCCTTGTCATTACTAATACGAAGAAGCAAATTAGCTAGTAGACTTTTTCTTCATATTTGCTCTACGATAAGCCATCACTTTGCGATACATGCTTTTATTAGGAAGATGTTTGAAAATATACGGATCTGGACTTGTATTCACTTCAATAATCCAAGGCGTCATATGGTTATCTAATCCTACATCTACACCAATCTGTTTAAACCCAGGATATTTCTTATGGTAGAAACGTCCGGTATCCTCACCTAGCTTTCTCAATATCCTAAGCATCTGAGCTTGCTGAGCATCGTTCAAATAAGGTGACAGTAGCTTCTCCATAGACATTAGCGTACCACCGTTATGATAATTGGTAACAATCTTGCCTTTCTCAGCTACTCGGCCGATCAATCCGGTACTTTCCCATTTGCCACGCGGACTGAGCTGAACCATAACACGAATATCAAAGCGATGCTTTCCGTGCTTCAGCAAAACAATGCCTCTCTGAATCAAGTAACTACGTCTGCGTGTTGCTTTCTTGAGTGATGAATAAAAGCTGTCATAGGCTCCAAAGGTCTTTATCTTTGTTCCACTTTGATATTTGTATTCTATTCCATGAGAATCCTTACTCTGTTCAACCTTCATCACACCATTACCATAGGTGCCATGTTCAGGTTTAACGTAAATCATCCCATATTTCAACAGCATCGTCTTTAAGTTTGCTTTATTAAACTTCACAGTCTCTGGAATGAGCGGTGAAATCTCGGAACTTTGCATGAGCACCTTGGTTTTAATCCATTTGCTGGTCAACGCAGACTTTAACTTTGTTCCCAATTGCCCTCTCCCCTATCACTCAAATAATGATCACAGCCTTGCTTAGCCTTAGTATTTTATGCTTCGACTATGTGAATGGAATGGGGTGAACGCCCTCTCCGCTTTCAGATGTATCTCCAATTTACTAAGCTGCATATGGTGGAAGAGGATAACCATTAGCGGATCAGAGGAGGCATGAACCATGCATATTTGTATTATTGCACCGGAGCAGCTCCCGGTTCCGGGGGACGGTTCAGTAGAAATTTGCATTTGGGCCATTGCCAGAAGACTGGCTGAGAGACATAAGGTTACCATCGTGAGCCGGAGAACGCCGGAACTGCCCGATGTCTCAATATTGGAGAAGGTCAGAATCATTCGGCTGCCCGCAAGTTCTCCCGTCCACTATCGTACTTCGGTATTAGACTACATTCAGAATGAGCCATTTGATATGATTCAGGTCGATAATCGCCCTCACCTTATGTCTGCTGTAAAGAAACGGCTCCCTCATATTCCGGTATTTCTCTTTCTGCATTCTCTTACATTCACACCGGGCACAGTTAAGGCTGCTAGCGCCTTGGCTAGTGCAGATCTGATCATTGCGAACAGCCACTCTCTACAACGAAGACTAACCCGGCGCTTCCCTCAGTTGAACAAAGAAATCTGTATTGTCCTGCTCGGAGCAGATCTTGAACGTTTCACTCCTGTAAATTCGCAGGAAAAATACCATCTTCGCAGACTTTACAGACTTCCGAAGGCCTTTACCGTCTTGTTCGTCGGTCGAGTCATTCCCCGCAAAGGGGTGCCCGTATTGATACGTGCTATGTACCATTTAAATAAGCATCTCCCCGCTCATCTTGTAATTGCAGGCAAAGGGAAACCATCGTATGTGCGACAGCTGAAGCTACTTGCACGGCGACTAGGAGTGTCCGTCTCCTTCCTAGGGAATGTAGCTCATGATGATATTCATACCCTTTATCAAGCAGCGGACTGCTTTGTGTGCCCTTCTCAGAATCATGAATCCTTTGGACTTGTAAATGTAGAGGCCATGGCCTCGGGACTACCGGTCATCGCTTCTAGCAATGGCGGTATCCGGGAGATCATCGTCTCCGGGCATAACGGATATCTGGTGGAACGATATCGTGAGTCCTTGCCCTTTGCCAGAGATTTGCTGCGAGTAGGCCGCAATCCGGAGTTAGTAGCAACCATTGGGAAACAAGGAAGAGCGGATGCGCTTGAAGTCTTCAATTGGCAGCGGACAGCAAGCGATTTGGAGCGGCTGTATCAAGCCGCTTTACTACAACACTAGAAATCGTTTCACAAAAAAATAGTCCGTCCCCAATCACTGGAGACGGACTACTTTAATTTAAATAAATTGAACAATCGTAAGTACAATTCCTACAACAAAACCACATAAGGCGCCGTTAACGCGAATCCACTGAAGATCTTTACCCACTTTATCCTCCAGCATGTTCACTAGACTAGCATCATCCATGCTGTCCAGATTCTCTTTCACCAACAGACCGATTCGGTAGTGGTTAGCCTCTACAAATGCAATTAATGAAGCGCGAATCCGCTCCTCCCAGCTACCGATCCATTCTTGTTCCTTGCTAATTCGGCGCACAAGCAGGGTGTATAGTGCAAGCAGCTTACGTCCACCAGCTGCCTGGTCCTCTTCCAACAAGGAGAGTGCCTTGCTGCGTATATTCTCCAATTGAGTATGCAGAAAAGCGGTTGCCGCTTCTCCCTCTAGCTCATTGAGTGCCCATTCTTTCACAGATGTCATTCTAGCCTCATCATTAACAATCTGGAACAGCGCCACCCGAATTTCTCGGATAATCTCTTCACGATAAGGGCTATCCTCTTCACGAAAATCGCGAATACCGGACTGCAGCATGCCCTGCAGCATTTCACCAAGCATATCCGCATCCATGAACCCAACGAAAGCCTGAAAAGCCATACCTTTAAGTCCGCCGAGTTTCACTTCAGCCAGTTTCTCACTGGCGATTTTACCCAGCATAGCTTTCGTTTCAGGCCGCCCACTCCAATTGGATACACCTTCCAGCGCATAGTCCAGAGCAGCTACATCTTTACCATCGTTCATCAATTTAGTGACAATTTTATCAGCCGCAACCCCAAGCTCGGCTTCACGAATATATTCGGAGGCTGCCTTTTGAAGGAATGGCACAGCCTTCTCTACCGGAAGACGTGACACGAATTCGCTAAGCTGCTCCAGTATTTGGGCTCTTGCCTTCTTCCTGCTGAAGAACTTCGTCAGCAGCTTGGAACCCATAGACATAATGCCAAACTTGCGCAGCTTGTTCTCAATACTCTCTTTGTTCAGCAGCTCAGTCTCCATAGCAGTGATTAGCGAATGGATAAGCTTATCACGATTCTTGAGCAGCAGTGAGGTATGCGGAATACGCAGACCCAGCGGATGGCGGAACAGCGCGGTTACCGCGAACCAGTCGGCAATCCCTCCTACCAGACCAGCTTCAAATCCGCCTCTTAGTAAAATTACAGCGAGATTTTCAGGTAGAAATAGTGTAATCAGAAACCCACATGCCATAAAGGCGAGTGACATGGTGGCCAAGTTTTTGGATCTCACGATTAGTCCCCCTTACATATACAGCTGCCGATATCCTTACGCAGGAAAAATATCGACGGATCACGTCTTCCGAACATGAACTGACGATAAACTCGGCTAGTCGATTAGTTTGACAACTATTGTACCACGACTGAACTATTTTCTAAAAATATACGATTATAATAAGCATGAAAAGGTGTTTTTGGTTTTCAGAATATTAATGATAAGATACAAGTAACGTTTTCATTGGCCCGCGAAGGGCACAACTATGACTGGATAAGGAGCTCATACTCTATGCTGATTGCTTTAGATATGGATGGAACATTGCTGAATGAAGAAGGAAAAATTAGCCCAAAGAACCGTGAGGCAATTATAAACGCTCAAAATTTAGGTCACATCGTAATTATTGCTACGGGACGTTCTTTTATGGAAGCGGAACGACAGCTGCGGCTGGCAGATCTGGAATGCCCTGTAGTCAGTCTGAATGGCGCAGTGGTCACATTGTCTGACCGCACGCTCGCAGCAAGTAAACCGCTGAATAAGGAAGACATCATTCCTGCGTTACGCTGGATGAACGAAATTCCGGATTTGTATTACGAGGTGTACACAGAGGACAACGTATATGTGGAACTAAACAAACGGGTAAGATTAGAGAAATTATCTGCACTAAGCGAAGAAGAAGTACCCGAGGAAGTCAGCTGGCTGCTAAAAGCAATGATCGATCAGCAGTTTCAACAAGCGGCTGTAACTTACGTCGAGAGTATGGAAGAGATCTGGAGTAAAGAGGAAAATGTCATTTATAAAACGTTAGCTTTTTCTCTAAATCGGGAACTGCTCAAGGAAGCTTCTACCCGCTTCGCCGCGATCCCTGGTTTGATCATTACGGCCTCCCATGTAAATAATATCGAAATTAACCATGAGGACGCCAACAAAGGCTCCGGTGTAACTATGCTCGCCGACCACTACGGTATCCCGCTAACAGATGTAGCCGTAATGGGTGACAGCTATAATGATCAACCGATGTTCGAGGTGGCTGGCTACCGAATTGCCATGGCTAACGCAGCACCGATTCTGAAGGAAATGGCTGAATTTGTTACCGTCACTAATGATGAAGATGGGGTTGCGGCAGGGCTCGAGCATCTTTTGAATTTGAACAGCAAATCTCCTCTGTCATAGACTACCAAAATAACCTCTAACAGCATCCTGAGGATGGGTTAGAGGTTATTTGGTCTACAGCTTTATACAAGGGTGATTGTCCAAGCTTAGCGGCTTTGCAAACTTAACGTCGTTCAATAACTCGTTATTCCGCTCATTGCGCATCACACGTGATTCGCATAGCCCGGACTGAATCTCCTTGAGCATTTGATGATTCTCATCATATAAAGTAGCTGCCAGTATATGATCATCTTGTCTTACAACAAGTTTCATATTTGGCTTAACTTCAAGCGACACCGTTTCAAAAGGAGACACATCGATCCTAACTTCCAGTCCCACATTCTTGAATGTATAGGAGTATGTTGCTACAAGTCCACGGTTATATGTAGCTTTAATGCTTCCATTCCCTATATTCACATCATAGACCAAGGATTCAAGCTCTTGCGGAATTCTTGGAGCAATTGTCAGTGTATTGTTAATCAGGTCTGGACGGATCCCTAAGAAATATTGATAACACACACGCAGCTGCTCAGCATTAGACCAAGCTTGTAGGTATGCACCCGTTAACTTCGCCCAGCTCTCACCTTCCTGCGGGTAAGCATCCATATTCTCACTAAGACCACCAACAACACCTAAATTCAAGGCTTGCCAGTTCATATTCTTGAATAGCTGATAGGCGGTTTCTTCCTGCCCCGCTTCAATCATACGCTGCATCGCAATACCATTAAGCCAAATCCAAACCGCACCGTTATGGTAAGCCTCGTCTTTCGGATAATGAGGAGTTAAATGAAACGGGCGGAACAATGGATGATGTCTATCTAGCGAAGCAACGCCCCATGGATAGACCAACTCTTCCCACGCGGTACGAATCGCTCTAGCCTTAAAATCGTTATCATCAAACATTTCAAAAGCAAATAACTGGTTCGGTCGTAGGGAGAATTCAGGCTGGTCTTCTGCGTCCAGTCTATCTGCTAAATAAGGATGAGCTTGATCACGGAAATCGACATCAAAATGATGCTTCAAGGTTTCAGCAATGCCCTTCCATTTATCAGCATTCACCTTGTCATCCATATATTCAGCAAAATAAACACCAGCAAGCAATTGGTTATACCAAAGTGCTTGAATGTCATTGGCACGGGTATCCCGAGGAGAATAAGACTCCAAATTGCCATCCCGGGCATCCATCCAAGTTTCATTATCTGCATGCTTCAGGTACCCTTTATCATCAACCCAATATTTTATGGAGCCTTCAATACTATATTGTACATTGTGATAAAGCTCTCTAATGATCGCGGTATCTCCTGAATATTTAACGTAATCCTGCAACTGAATAATAAATCGCGGCGTACCATCCGTTGTATGGTAATCCACCTTTCCAGGAGACAAGATATTTGGAATTCTACCAAAGTATTTAGAGTCTTCGTCCGTATTCTGAAATTCTGCGAATGACAGCAAGATATTTCTAGCCGTTTCGAATTGCCCTGTAACTAGCACGGCTCCCGGAAGCGCTATGAATTGATCCCGTCCCCAATATTCGTTAAACCATGGCAGCCCTGCATAGATACCATCACCTTGCTGTCTGGTAACTAACTGATCCATTGTGATGTTCAACCAATTCATAGCTAAAGTAAACGTATCATCACTGCTGGTAAGATGGGCATTGTGGTGTAAGAAATCTTCCATCCGCTTAACACGTTCATTCTTCAAAGTGCTAATATCTTGTCTAGCTTTAAGGATTAAGCTTGCTGCTTCTTCGGACGTCTTACCTGCAGCGATATAATACCCCTCAGCGTTTGCATCGGCAATTAGAACTTCATTATCCATGTGCAAAGGTGAAAGGTTGATAGCACTAACTGCAATCACCCAATCTCCCTCGATAGGGCTAAAGAACGCGATATGATCTTGTTGGTTTATATAGCTGACATTCTCTCCCCTTAAAGTAATGCCTATGGCTTCCTTCGCATTAGCGAGACTAATTTCTAATAGATTATGATAATCCAACAACCACAGCTCTTCTGTCAGATCCCCATGCTTACGTACCATTTTATAAGGATAGGCCCAGACTTCAGATTGTAGATTGTCTAGCTTCTGCTCACCTACGAATAAAGTGTATCCACCGAAAATTCTATTCTTAGCGATATTAAGTCCCTCAAAAAATGCATGTTCCACATGATCCGTATGATGGGATTGCGTAAAATAAAATGCTGCCTCTTTATTCGTAAATGAAATATGCCGATTGGCTTCTTGAGAGACAAATGTCTTCATTTCATCCAAAATTGATGTATGAACTTGATTACTATTCATTGTAAGCCTCCTACTTGAAAATAGTAGACCGCTATGAAACCTCATAGCGGCTATCTACTAATATTTACTCTTTAACCGAACCAACGACAATCCCTGTAACGAAATATTTTTGCATGAACGGATAAATCAACAATAATGGCAGCGTGGAAACTACGATTTTAGCAGCGTTCAAAGTCTTATTCGAAACTTTTGCTAACTCCATTAATTTTTCAGGATCTGTAATGTTCTGAACCTCAACGCTGAGCTGTTGGATATAGGTTTGCAATGGATAATTCGCCGTTTTATTAATGTATACCAGGGCTCCAAAGTAGTCATTCCAATGGCCCACAATGGTAAAGAGTGTAACGGTTGCGAGCGTAGGTAATACTATCGGAAGATAAATTGTACCTAATATTCTCCACTGAGAAGCTCCATCTATATTCGCAGCTTCCTCTAGAGATTTTGGTACAGCACGGAATGCATTCATCAGCAAGATAACATTCCCTATCGGTACAGCACCCGGCAAGATCAATGACCAGATGGAGTCTAAAAGATTAAGCTCTTTGACTACCATAAAGGTTGGAATCAATCCGCCTGAGAATAACATTGCGAAGATAACGAGATTCATATATATCTTCTGACCCGTGAATACTCGTGAGCTTTTAGACAATGGATAGGCTGTAAGAATCATCAGTCCCATATTCACAAACAGACCTAATACTACCCGCTCTACAGAGATCATGAATGAACGCCAAAATTGGCTGTCAGACAATAATTTTTCATATGAACTAAACGTCGGATTAACTGGGAATATACTTACAAGATTTGCAGAAGCCGCCGCATTATCACTGAAAGAGATGGCTACTAAATTGACTAACGGTATAAGACAGGATAAGGCAAACGCTAGAACAAATACCCAGATAATAACATCTGCAATACGACCCTTGATGTTAGATGCGTAAATGGGAGAACCCCCCTTTCTTTAGAAAATACGATAATCCGTAAGTTTTTGGGCCAATTTATTCGCAGAAAGAATCAGTACGATACCAACGACTGACCGTAATAGGCCAACTGCTGTACCTAAGCTGTATTGTCTTTCTACCAGTCCCACCCGATAAACGTAAGTATCAATAATATCCGAAGATTGATACACCAAAGGATTATACAGATTGAATATCTGATCAAAACCAGCATTTAATACATTCGGCAAGTTCAAGGTTGTGACCAGCAAAATGGTTGGCATCAAGCCTGGTAACGTGATGTGCCACAGTTTCTTAAACCGGTTGGCTCCATCAATGGAGCCCGCCTCATAAAGTCCGGGATCAATGGATGTCAGGGAAGCCAAGTAGATGATTGAACCGTACCCAAAACCTTTCCAAACATCTGTTAACACAAGCATCGGTCTAAACCAGGTATTGCTGGCCATAAACAAGACCGGGTCAATACCAAACCAACTTAACATTGCATTAACGGGACCTTCGTAAGAGAAGATGTTCATGACTACAGTTGCCAAGATCGCCCATGACAAGAAGTTCGGTAGATAAACAACCGTCTGTATGAATCGCTTAGCAAACTTCACACGAATTTCATTTAATAACAAGGCAAACACGATAGATGTAAAAGTGCCCACAATAATTTTCCATAACGCGATAACGATCGTATTACTGAAAATCTGTTTGCTGTCAGGAATTTGGAGCATAAATTTGAAATTATCAAGACCTACCCAGGACGAACCACTCATTCCTTTAGCCGGAACATAGTTTTGAAAAGCCATTATAATACCAAACATTGGAATAAACGAAAAGATAATTAGGAAAATCATGCCTGGCGCCATCATGAAATGGAATGCTGTCTGATCTTTTTTGTTTTTCATTTACGGATCATCTCTTTCAACATCATTTGGTTGCTATCGCTTCGTTAACTTCCTTAGTAATTACGTCGCCGCCAGTTTTATTCCAGCTTTCTACAAACTTATCAAATGCGTCAGGTGTTTGCTCACCTGTGATGATCTTCAAGTACATTTCAAGTTCCATTTTAGTAAGGGTCGGCCATTTCAAAGTCATGGAAGATGTGCTTCCAAAGAATACTGGATTTACTTCTTTAATATTAGAGGCTTTCACCAAATTAGCTGTCGTAATACTGGAGGTATATCCAGCCCATGCATTGGAGTCTGGTGCTTCTCCATTCTTCTCACTATCAAGAAATTTCTTATAGGAGTTATAAGCCGTTAAATCCTCATTGCTACTTAACTTACTTGTATCGCCTGTGTCTAATGCTTCTTTCATGATGTCAACATTACGATAGAAAGCGTCATAATAATCGATATTAATCGCGAGCGGAGATCCGCCAACATTCATGCTCTTATAATCTTCAAATTCTTTCAAAGCTTCTGCATCTTTTTCTTGGTAACGCTGGTAGTCATATTGAACACTCACAAGCTTGGCTGCAAGTTCAGGATGTTCATAGCCTTTGCGAACAACCAGATAGCTACTAGAAGGATTTCCAGTGAACATTGTAAGCGAGCCATCCTCTGATTGTGGGGCAACATAAGATACCCATTTCGCTTCTGGATTCAGCTTAAGCGTGTCAGCCACAGTCCAGCTTCCCCACCAGTTATCCATGAAAGACCCACTTTTTCCACTTGTAAGTAGCGCCTTGCGATCATCACCAGTACGTACTGCAAACTGACGATCAATCAAGTTATTCTTATACATTTCAGACAACTTGGTCAGTGCTGGCTTCATCTCTGGTTGAACAGATCCGTATACAGCCTTTCCACTTCCATCATCAATCCACTGTTTTGGATACGCACCGTATAGCGAAAAGATATTATTAAATGAGAATTGCCCACCCGAAACACCGGCAACGTTTTCATTATCAACAACAAGACCAAGCGTTTTACCGGCTCCGTTACCACCTGGATCTTTTTCTACAAATTGCGTAATAATGTTCTCAACATCAGCCATAGATTTCGGCTCTGCAAGTCCCAGTTTGTCCATCCAATCTTTGCGAAGCCAGAGGATACCAGGACCATGTGAGATTTCAGTAGTTGGTATAGCCATTAGCTTGCCATCAAACTTTGCACTATCCAGAACACGTCCATCGTAGGAATCATAAATTTCCTTAATCCGATCGCTGGCAGTATTCTCATAAGCATCCGTCAGATCTGCAATCAGATCGTTCTCATAAAGCTGTTGCAATGTCGCGTAATCAGGAACCACCATAAGATCGGGGATTTCACCACTTACAATCGCCATCGAAACTTTCTGACTGTAGTCTGTACCATCATTAGCTTCAAACGATGTTGTGTTTTGGATGTTCAGCTTATTTTTGAAATATCTTGTCCACACATTGTTTGTGGCATTATCGTTCTCATAAGACGTTCCCGCAAGTGCTGAATAGCTCGTTGCTACTTGTCCAACAGAATAAGTAACCGTTTCAGGATAGGCGCCAAACGGAGTCGTCTGTGCTTCTTTCCATGCAGGATCACTTGCATCTATCTTTGGGGTAGATGCTGCAGAATTATTAGAACTCGAACAACCTACCATAGCAACAGCTAATAGTGATGTTAATATTATGGAGCTTGATTTTCTCAATTTATGTTTCATTATAAAAAGCCTCCCTTGTTCTATAAAAAAGCTCATATTAGAAAACGATTTCAAAGCGCCGGCCAGCTTCGGGAAAGTTCATATTGTTACTCCTTTAAGTTTATAGATTGTTACTATCCAGCGTAAACGCAAAATAATTGTGTTTTACACCAATAAATACTCATTATGACGATAATGTCGAAGGAAAATTGCTACGGTCGAAGATGTTATACTACAATATCAATGTCACTACATGTCGAAAGGTGGAACATAATGTTATCCATATTAGTGGTGGATGATCATAAGGAGGAGCGAGAGGGGATTGCTTTCCTCATTAAGGAGCTTGGCTTCCCACTCCAATTGCATGTTGCAGAAAACGGTCGTAAAGCACTTGAATATGTAAGCGCACACTCTGTCGATATTCTATTTACCGATGTGCGGATGCCTATAATGGATGGATTGCAGCTAACAAAGGAAGCATTAAAGCTATTCCCCAAATTAAAGGTGATCTTATTCAGTGGGTTCGCTGAATTTGAGTATGCCAAAACAGCCCTCTCCCTGGGTGTATCAGAGTATCTTTTGAAACCGGTTAACATTGAAGCATTCCAGACTACTTTAGAAAAAGTTATTCAGGAATTAAAGATCGAGCAGCAAAAAGAAGAAAAAGCACAAAGAAAGTTAAGCTATGTGAAAAAACATATACTCTTCTCTCTAGTCAATGGCATCGGAAGCCCTCTTCCTCTTCAAGAGTTGTCCATTGAATTACCCAGCCATTACAATAAAATGCTGTTGTTAGAATTCGATAAGCCTTTTTTTGAATCTGTGGACTCGGAGTTCGAAGAGTTTGTGCTTGATTTAATAGACACATCTGCTGATTACTTGAATCTAAACGGATGTCAAAGTCTACTACTGTTTCCCGAGCAAGAATTCCATTCTTCCCTGTTTGATAATAATTCAGCAATGCACCTGCATCATTGTATCCTTGATAAATATAAAGTGAATTGTTATCTCGCTATGAAAGAGGAAGTAACTTCGATACTAGATTTAGGTTCACTCTTGACTTCATTAGAAGAATTGATGGAATATCGTTTTTTTCTCCCAGATACCTTTGTATTCAATACGCAAAACGACTTAAATTTCTCTGAGACCCTGTATCCAGATCTTACAGATAGCCATCTACTGGATCAGATTCGAAATAATCTGAAGGATCAAGATGTTTTTAGCTTACGGGCAAATACTGAAATCTTATATCAAAAATACGTACATCAAGTACAGTATTCACATCTGTATGTAAAGTATATGTTCTCCACAATCTATCAGGAGATCATGACACAAGCTGCGCCTATATCAGAAATGGAGCTGCAGACTGCCGTCGAGACTATATATGGATCTGAAGATTTGCGGGATATCAAAGATATAATATTTGAAGGTATCGCTCGGATTGATCAGAATTCTACCAACCATGAGCCTACTCAGAACCGTGATGTCGATGCCGTCAAACAATATATTGAACAATATTATGCAGATGATCTAAGTTTGGAAATGCTTGCTGCTAAAGTATATTTATCTCCACATTATCTTAGCTCTATATTCAAGAAGCAGACAGGCTGTGGGCTTAATAAATATATTAAGAATGTCCGCATGCAAAACGCAAAAGAGTTGTTAATAAATACGCATCAAAAAATCTCAAACATTTGTACCGCAGTAGGCTATCGCAATATTTCATACTTCTGCCAAAATTTCAGAGATTTCTATGGGTACACACCAGAAAAATATAGACAATATAATCAGAAATCCTCTGTATATCGGGAGGAGCAATATGCGACTTTGGCGGACACTTAGGCAAAATATTCGCGACTTGAGATTTCAAACCAAGATCATGCTTTCATTTATGTTAATCAGTATGATTCCTGTTATTATATTGGGAAGTTTCTGCTATCAAGAAGCCAAATCATCCCTGATTAAGCAATCCAAATCTGATTTAAAAGCAGCCTTAGATCAAGGGGCCTTAGCTTTAAATAGTCAACTGGATGTCTACAATAAACTTATGAACTTCTTGAGTTTTAATCAGGAAATTATTAATTCAGCCAATCATACCTATACAAGTATGTATGAAATGTATGATCAGTTAACCCATGTGATTGACCAAAATTTCAATACGGCACGGTATCTAAATACAGGTGTCGAACAAATAACACTGTATACAGGGAGCAATCTTTTGGCACACGGCAGTACCGTCAGACCCC
Organism: Paenibacillus sp. FSL R10-2734; assembly: GCF_037963865.1. NCBI lineage: Bacteria > Bacillati > Bacillota > Bacilli > Caryophanales > Paenibacillaceae > Paenibacillus > Paenibacillus sp. FSL R10-2734. The sequence goes on from NZ_CP150170.1 coordinate 176,074, forward strand.
TAAATGATATTAAACAGAAACAATGGTACCAGATGTTGATGAAATCAGTTGATGTTCTGTGGTTTACGGATAACAAGGAGATTTTTGCTGTTCGACGCATTATTAATACGAAACAGAAAGATCCTAAAGAAAATGTGCTGCATGCACGTGTGAATTACAATTCGCTATTCAAGCCTTTTGACCCCTTACTCTCTCAAGGTTCAGAGATTCTCGTCAAAGACACTTATGGAAAGTCGATTTATGCTTCACCTGGCATAGAGGGATATACTTCTTCTGATAACACAGACAGCTTGGATACGCTACATTGGAAAAATACGAAGTACACTGTATTACAATCTGAAGTTCCTATATCAGGATGGACAGTTATGCTATTCAAACCTACGAAGATAATTACGAATTCTGCTTGGAAAATCATCCCGACAATTGGGCTTGTTATTGTTGCCTGTATTGCCGCCGTTGCTATAACTGCCAATCTGTTCTCTCGAAAGTTCAATTCACAAATTAAGCGCCTGCGCAATAATATGCGCACCGTAGAAGAGGGGGCGCTGGAAGTCACAGTCACTAGCACATCCAAAGATGAAATTGGGGATTTAATTAGAGGCTTTGGCAACATGGTCGACAAAACTAAAGTGTTAATCGATAAGGTCTATATTGAGGAAATTTCACGAAAAGAATATGAAATGAAAGCCCTACAGGCTCAGATTAACCCTCATTTTCTATATAATGCTCTTTCGCTCATCAATTGGAGAGCCATTAGAATCCATGCAACAGATATAAGTGAAATGGCGCAGCTTCTATCCACGTTCTATCGGACTACGCTGAATAAAGGGAATAATATTATTTCAGTTTCAGATGAACTATTGAATGTACAATCTTATATACAAATTCAGCTTAACATGCATAGCAACAGCTTTGAGGTAGAGTATCAGATCGACGAGGCCATTCTCTCTTATTACATGCCTAACCTAATGCTTCAGCCTCTAATTGAGAATGCTATTATTCATGGTATCGAGAATAGAGAAGAAGAAGAAGGCAGCAAAATTATTCTATCCGGAGAAATGGTGGAAGAGTGTATCATCTTCAAAGTAAAGGATAATGGCGTTGGCATCCCACAAGAACGACTCAATCTTCTGCTTAAATCACAGTCTATAGGCTATGGCCTCAAAAATGTAAATGACCGGGCTATGCTAATGTACGGACCAGAATACGGCTTGTCCATTACCAGTATTCTAGGACTGGGAACGGAGGTCACATTCCGATTTCCATCCAAAAGATTCGAAGGTAGCTCAGATCTATAACTCTTGTAAATGCGTTGATGTTAACTGGCTACGCTCAAAAAATCAACCGGGACTAGTACGCTGGTTTCAAAAAGACCCGGTTGATTTATTTCACTCCATATCGTTAATTATCAAGGGAGCTTCCCCCCCCCTCCCATCCGGTAGAAACACGCACATAATCTTCAGCGTCAGGAAATGACGCTAATTCAATGATGATCAATTCGAGCGCTGTAATCGCCCGCAGACCATGTCTCGCACCCACAGGAACCGTAACCGTGTCTCCGGCAGCAACCACATGAAGAATGCCGTTCATACGGTACTCTCCGCTACCAGAAAGAAAAGACCATATTTCTTTAGTATGCCTGTGAAAATGATAGCTAGTGTGCTTCCCTGCCAGCATGGTGATTTTGGAAGTCGTAACCTCATCACCTGCTGCTGTACGAGAGAAATCTAGAATGCGCGAGCTTCCCCACCGCTTTTCTTCAATCATAGGCCTTGCGGCATGACCCTCCAGCTTCTGCTTAATCCGTTTTGCTTGCTCTATCCCTGCAACCAAAATACCATCCGGACCTGCCGCCACGATCAAACCTGGGGCACCGATGACATGCACGGGACAAGAGAGCTCGTTGACTAAATGTGTTCCTTTTGAATCCTCAGAAATACTCCCCCTGCCAATTACTTTTTCCTGCAAATGAGGAGTAAGCGCATCCCAACTGCCAATATCCGCCCATACCCCACTATAGGGAATAACTACCGCTCGCCGCGTGTGCTCTAACACCTCATAATCAAAGCTTCGTTCTGGCAATTTGTCATAACGCTCCAGCAGCTGAATGTAATCCACGGGGATATCCCTTCCAACCATACAAGAGAGCAAGTGCCCTAACGAAGAGGAGAACACACCGCAATTCCAGAGCCCTCCTTGGGAAATAAATTCGGCGGCCCTCGCTTCATCCGGCTTCTCTGCAAACTGATCAACATTTAAAAAGGACGTACCACATGAACCTTCACTTGGTAAAATATATCCAAACTGTGTGGAGGGGAATTCAGGTGTAACCCCTATCAGAGCAATATCCGCCTGTGATTCTGAAAGCACATTGGGAAACCGTTGAAGCTGCTTAAAAAAAGAAGCCTCCACATAGGAATCCACCGGAATGACCACTATGATCTCTTCTAGGTCTATCTTCTTCACGGAGTGCAAGTAGCTCGCCGCGAGAGCGACCGCAGTAAAGGTTCCCCGCTTCTGCGGCTCCGCCAGCAAGGAAACCTGATCGCCAACGGATTTCCGGGTAATCTCCACCTGACTGCGATGGGTGACAATGCAGCTAGAATCCAGCAATCCTGCCTCCTCCAGCCCTCTGCATACTCGCTCGATCATCGACTCCATACCGCCATTTTCTGTTGGAAGAAGCCTTAAAAATGCCTTTGACCTGATCTCATTCGACAGCGGCCACAGCCTCTTCCCCGATCCCCCTGAAAGGAGCACGATCTGCAACCCTATCGCCCCCCTGCGCTGGACTTACTACTCGCTGTTCTCACATACCCTTTCCGTTTATGAAAAGACAACGATCTATACTTTGCCGCCAGGTGGCTCAGCTTCTGCTTGGATAGCTGACCTGCATTCATATGGAGGCCTTTATTGCGAGACTTTTGGATCTTCATGCCCCCACGTTCCTTCGAATACAGGTAATTTCCATAGGTTTCGAATTCAGAGAAGGCAAATTGCTTGGTGCGGTTCATGCTGTGTAAAATCGCCGAATACCAGGGCCTTTGATGCTTGATTTCGATTTCTCTTTTCATTTGAGTCAATTGGCTGCGTTCAAACAGCATATAATGCGTCACAAAAGAGGAAGTGGACGCCGCCTTCTTACCCATCAGCTTCTTATAGGTTGCAAAGTACTGAGGCTGACTCCAATTACGGCTGTAAAAAATCGTCTTTCCTTTTTCACGGAACCGATGAGGAGCGATTAAGACCGTATCTGCATCAATGACTAAAAAATAATCAGCCGTACACAGCTTGTCACCATTCAGCTTCAACAATTGCTGGAACAACCAGCCGGATCTTTCCCATTTCCGTGAACGGTAATGGATATCTTTTTTTGTAATCGGCAGAACCGTATTCTCATCGACAAATGTGCAGCCCTTTTTACGGCAGAAATCTAGTATCCGTGTCTTTTTTGGAGCAACAATCAGAATTCGACCTATCGGATGCTTAACATGTTTGCGGACAGCGTCAATAACATAGGGAAGTGTAGCCAAATCCTTCTCGATTGCCGGAATCAATACATCTATGGTCACGGCATGTCTTATGCGAACCTTAATGGACGAGGGCATAGGGTCATCTCCATATCATGATTTTGCTTTAGGATATGAACATGATAAGGAAAGGGAATGGGCTTATTGTAAACATAAGAGAGGGACAAGAAGAGGGATAAGCATCACAGAATTGTTCAGCTGAGTGGGATACGTATGACGGACAAATCTGTGATGCGTGGGAAGGATGATTGTGAAAGTTCGATACCTAACTACGGGCTATCCAAATTGCTCTTTTCTGGGGCATTTATGCCCTTCTTTTCGCTCATAGTGCCCAATTTGCTCTATTCTAGGGCATTTATGCCCTTCTTTTCGCTCACGGAGCCCCATTCCAGCTTTTCTACGGGATTTATACCGCACATTTCGCTCACATAGCCCCATTCCAGCTTTTCTACGGGATTTATACCGTACATCTCCCACATTGAGTCCCATTCCAGCTTTTCTACGGGATTTATACCGCACATTTCGCTCACATAGCCCCATTCCAGCATTTCTACAGGATTTATACCGCACATTTTGCTCACACAGCCCCATTCCAGCTTTTCTACGGGATTTATACCGTATATTTCGCTCACGGAGCCCCATTCCAGCTTTTCTACGGGATTTATACCGCACATTTCGCTCACACAGCCCAATTCCAACATTTCTACGGGATTTATACCGCACATTCCACCTACTGAGCCCAATTCCAGCTTTTCTACGGGATTTATACCGCACATTTCGTCGACTGAGCCCCATTCCAGCTTTTCTACGGGATTTATACCGCACATTTCGCTCACACAGCCCAATTCCAGCTTTTCTACGGGATTTATACCGCACATTTCGCCCACTGAGCCCCATTCCCGCATTTCTACGGGATTTATACCGCACATTTCGCCCACTGAGCCCAATTCCAGCTTTTATACGGGATTTATACCGCACATTCCACCTACAGAGCCCCATTCCCGCATTTCTACGGGATTTATACCGTACATTTCGTCCAATGAGCCCCATTCCAACATTTCTACGGGATTTATACCGTTCATTCCGCCCACAGAGCCCCATTCCCGCATTTCTACGGGATTTATACCGCACATTTCGCCCACTGAGCCCAATTCCAGCTTTTCTACGGGATTTATACCGCACATTTCGTCCACTGAGCCCCATTCCAACATTTCTACGGGATTTATACCGTACATTCCCCACAGAGCCCCATTCCAGCAATTCCCACTCACGCAGCCAAACTCCACACTTTACCCAAACTCCACCCTTTACCCACACTATATCCAGCATTTTTTTCTGTGCAGCAAAAACGCTGGGATGGTATATTGTAGATTGGCTAAATTTAAGACACTATTTAAGATGAACTCAATCGTCATAGAATTAGATTTTTTGAGCTCACTCTAAACAGAAATATATGAAGGTGAATCTATTGAATAAGCTCTTATTTCATAATATCCCGCTGGGTGCTACTGGCGAACGCATTCCACAGGCGGCAGTAGCTTCAGCACAGACCAGCACGGAACTGGTGAAGCGGGAGGACGGCGACTCCGCTTATTTTCGTAGGCTGGAGGAAGGCGGCATCCTGCTTAACCGCCCGCAAATTGCCGCCGTGCGGCATCATACAGGACCGCTGCTGACACTGGCCGGTGCAGGCTCCGGCAAAACCTCGGTTCTGATCTGCAGAACCGGTTATTTGCTGTCCGTGCGCGGCGTCTCGCCGAGTCAGCTACTACTGCTGACTTTCTCTAGTAAAGCCGCAGCAGAAATGCGCGAACGAATCGCCCTGCTCCCGGGAGTCAGCACAGCAGATGTCGCGCGGCTGCAGGCTCGTACGTTCCATTCCTTTTTCTTGTTTTTCTTGCGCAGACAGGGATTGCAGCAGGAGATTTTCAGCGAAACGCGGCGCCAGCACATCCTATTGAAGCAAATCATGCGCGAGCTTGGGCTGCCGAAGGATGCCTATCCACCGGAAACCTTACTATCTCTGCTCTCTTCCAGCAAAATGAACATTGGCACCGTGGAAGATCTGCCAGAAGGAACCACCGCCGAGAAAGAAATGAAATCCATTCTAGAAATATACGAGCAATGGAAACTAGACAATTTCAAAATCGATTTCGATGATGTTCTCCTAATCGCCTATCGGATGCTGCGAGAGCGTCCGGCGCTTTTGCAAGAATTGCAGATGAGATATTTGTATGTAATGGTCGATGAGTTCCAAGATACGAACGCCTTGCAGTACGAACTTGTCAAAATGGTCGCTCACCCGCAGCATAATCTAATGGTAGTTGGTGACGATGACCAGACGATTTATTCCTTCAACGGAGCGCGTAGCGAGTTCATTCTAGAGTTCGAGAAGCTCTATCCAGGAGCTAAGGTCATTACACTCGATATTAACTATCGCTCAGGCCCAGCTATTGTTGGACTTGGCAACGGCATTATCAAGCACAATACACGTCGGCGCTCCAAAACCCTGCAAGCGGCCAAAGGCAACGGAAGTCAGCCCCGGTATATGCGTCCACAAACTGCAGATGAAGAAGCCGAGCAGATGGTCGAGCATATTTTAAACGAGGTCTCTAGCGGCAAAAGAGAATATAGCGACTTCGCCATGTTATACCGAGCGTCCAGCAGCAATCGGGCGGTTCTCGAACTGCTCCTTTTACGCGATATTCCCTATATTGATTACGGGGAAGGACAATTATTGTACGAGCACTGGCTGATCTCTCCGGTATTGGATCATTTGCGACTCTCCGTGAATCGGCGGAATTTTGCGGCTATGGAGAATATCCTACCAACGCTATATATGAACCGTGAAAAAGGCATGAATCACATCCGCCAGATGGAGGCTAGACAGCCCAAGCAAGGACCGTTAATTCACCTGTTGTCCATGCCCGGCATGGAGGATTTCAAAGGAGCTAAGCTAAGAGATCGGCTCGATCTAATCCGGAATATACGCGAACTGACCCCGGTACAAGCGATCCGGCAGATTCGTACCCAATTCTACGATTATTTCATCGAAGCGAATGAACGGCATCAAGCAACCTTACATCGCGAGACGTTAAAAGAAATGCTAGATGAGCTAGAATCCTCCGCGGCGCGTTTCGACAGCATCCCTGCCTTTCTTGATTTTATAGATAATGTTACGGAGCGTAACGAGCATAATCGTCAACCTGGCACTAAAGAGCAAGGCAAAAGGATCGCACTAATGACCATTCATAAATCCAAGGGGCTAGAGTTTCCTGTAGTCTTTTTAATTGGAGCATCTGAGGGAATCCTTCCGCATAGCTCTGCACTGGAGGGTGATCGGCTAAAAGACCGCAAGCTTGCAGCCGGAAGCAGCGGAGCTTCAAGCTTAGCAGCACTGGAGGAGGAACGACGACTGGCGTATGTGGCCGTTACAAGAGCCCGAGAGGAGCTATTTATCAGCTCACCTGCACAGCATCGGGGTAAAAAAGCGGAAGTTTCCCGCTTCATGTTATCCGCCTTCCGATCTGCCGTTTCTGCTACTGCGGCGACTACGGTGAGCAGATCAGTAACTACAAGAGCAGTAACTACAAGATCCTTGCCGACCAGCCGTGCAACTACAACAAAAACCCATGTCGTTCCAGTATGGAATTGCACAGGCAGTAGTTGTCCTGGCTGGACACGCATGAAAGCTGGCGGGGCTGAGGATCATCTAACCTCAAAACCATGCCCTCTATGTAGCTCACCTATGGCGAAGGATCAAAGAGAAGTTCCCGTATGATTCACATGCAAAAAAAGCAAGTTTCCTCTTCCTAGGAAACTTGCTTTTTAATATATTGTGCTATGCTCCAGCTTAGGTCCACGCCCACAAAAATCCGTCCCGATCCCAAGCAATTCTCCCGCCATGGAGCTTACGGAAAGCCTTTTTCACATCTTTGGAGAGTGAGGCATTGCCGTTCTCATTCACAAATACAAATTGTTCTCCGAAATTCTCTTTCACATATTCAATCGCCGCAGTCTGATGCAAGGTACCCGTAAAACGAATTTCCTTCACCATCCATTCCGCTACATCTTGTGCTGTTACTTCCATATGGATGTGCCTCCTCTCTGTTCTTGCTGCTAAAATGTGCCCTCATTATAACATGAATACAGCCCGATCGGACAAACGTCCGAATCGGGCTGTATTGGGATATTTCTAATTATTGGCGGTATGTATGATTCGAAGGATAACGAGTCTTCTGCCCGCCACTTACCATCAACAGAATCCCTGTAATCAAGTGTAGTACCCATCCCACTAATGGAATCCAAGCCAATAAAGAAGTTATAATTCCGAGCACTGAACCATAGATAGATTCATTGTTCTTTAAAGATAAAATCAAAGTAACCAGATGAAGAATAAACATAAATCCCAGTGCGGAGTACCAAGTGCCAATTACAATAGCAGCACCCAAAAATGGTATTGCCAAAATAATTTCAAACGAGCCTGTAATCCATTTCAGAGCTTTAGAAGCACTCAATAGAAAACCCCCTAATTAGGTAAAATATACTAATTATTATACAAAAACCCATCGTTCTCGTATATGATTTTTCTCGTGCTTCACAATTTTATTTTCATCCTAATGGCAAGGGTTCATCCACTTCCTGATGAGGCTGTCTCTGTACAAGTGGTGGCAATCCTTCCTTACTCATTGCAGCCGAAGGGGCAAGGCCCAAGCAATGGCACATTAACGGAGCCATCCGCAGCTGAGGGAGTGCTTCTGCCTCTTTTTCCAGAGATAATGCATCTACTCCAAACGTATATAACGGCACATCTCGCTCTGAAGAGGTTATCCCACCGTGGTACCCATTTGCGTTCATTCCATGATCTGCCGTAATCAGAATCTTGTACCCCTGCTCCATCCAGATTGGCAAAACAGTAGCCAGCAAACCGTCGGCAGTACGCACGGAAAGCTCATATTCCTTGCTCTCACCGCCATAACGATGTCCGGCGTCATCTATATTCATGGAGTGAATGTAAAGGAAATGCGGATCATACGCACTCCGTAAATACACAGCATCGGCAAACACATGGCTATCGGGATAGTGATCCTCGAAATAAAAGCTGCCATGCTGAATTGGCTTCATCACATTATGCTGATGGCGATCAGCCAGCGGATTAAAGGGAGCCGAATTATACAGCTCACTGACCCAATGATAGGCGACTGCAGCTGTTCGCAAATTAGCGGCCACTGCTAGATGGAATACACTCTCTTCACGGCTGGGTCTCACAATATGATTGGCCGTAATTCCATTTCTGGACACGGGTGTACCCGTCAAAAGCACTTCATAAAGAGGGCGTGACAGACTGGGTAATTCCGACTGTACTCGGTAACAAGATAAGGAACCTTGCTCCACAAGATGCTCTAAATACCCCATGTATTTGCGAGCTGCATCATATCTAAGTCCGTCCAAGACAACCACAATGAGTTTATTGGTCATTTCCGTCATTCTACTCACGCTCCTTCTACCTCTACCGTACATCGTATGCTATTACCTCAGCTCCACAGCATTAACCGTCAACAAAGTATGCACTCAATAGCAGTATAGGTGCGTTCTATTTTCGCGGCATTAAAGAGGATAAAAGTATTTGTAAATAAAAAATAACGCAAACAATAAACCACCTGAACCCTTCAGGCAGTCTGTTGTTTGCGTTATATTAAAGCACTACCTTCTACGCGCCGCCACACTAACTACGCCGTATCTGTAGAGCACTTTTTTACCGAACCAGCCGAACATCCGATCCGTAAAGAAGCCCATAAAGCCAAGGCAGAACAAGCCGACAAATATCCAGTCTGTACGGAAAAATAATCGAGAATTCCAAATCAGATACCCTACACCTTCGTTTGAAGCGATCATTTCAGCACCGATGATTGCCATATACGAGGTGCCCATCGCTAGCCGGATCCCCGTAAAAATATACGGTATCGTCGCCGGAACGATCACATGAATTAGGATTTGCCATTCACTAGCCCCCATGCTGCGGGCTGAACGGATTTTATCCTCCTCCACAGACATCACACCGGTTAAGGTATTTAGCACCACGATAAAAAAGGTAGCGTACATAATCAATGCAATCTTCGACTGCTCCCCAATGCCAAACCATACTAGAAACAATGTAATGAACGCAATCGGCGGGATAAAGCGGATAAAGTTCAGAAAAGGCTCCGCAAATATACGAATCACATTCACCTTTCCAATAATCAGACCTACGGGAATCGCCATTAAACTACCCAATACCCAGCCAATGAGCACCCGGTAAAAGCTAATCCCGATATATTGCATCAAAGTACCGTCTTCTAGCAGCTCCCGCCCGCCCTTGAGCGTGCTCCAAGGCCCGGGAATCACATCAGGGCCGTAGATTACTGCCCCAAGCTGCCAAATGCAGAGTGCGGTAATCCATAGTATGGATACGGAAACCCATTTCTTCTCCACCCATTTCCTCATCTATCTCACCCTATCCTATTCTTCGAAATGACTTTGAATTTGGTTGTACAACGAGTAAAATTCCGGTGAGGCTACGTCCCGTGGATAAGGCAGTGTATTGTCATAGATATCCGTGATATTGGAGGAAGGTCCTACAGACATAATGCCAATCCGTTCCCCTAGCAGCAATGCCTCCTGAATATCATGAGTTACAAAAATCACCGTCTTATGCGTCTGTTGCCAGATATTGACCAGCTCCTTCTGCATCGTCCTACGGGTCATCGCATCGAGTGCACCAAAGGGTTCATCCATCAGCAGGATCGCCGGATCATTCGCGAGCACCCTAGCCAGCTGAACACGCTGCTTCATACCTCCTGATAGCTCCTTCGGGAACTTTTCCTCGTGTCCGTTCAATCCAACAAGTCCGATATACCGATCCGATATGGAGCGCCGTTCTGCTTTTGCGATTTTCTTCATTCGCAGTCCGAACTCCACGTTCTCACGGACGGTCAACCAAGGGAATAAAGAGGAGTCCGCCTGTTGAAACACCACCGCTCGGTCTCTGCCAGGCTTATTCACCTCTTCGTTATCCACCCGCAGATTACCGCCGGATTTGGAGACAAATCCGGCGATCATATTCAGCAGCGTCGATTTTCCGCAGCCACTTGGACCTAGTAGAACGAAGAACTCTCCACCTTTTATTACGAGATTCACATCTTTAATAATGTAGTGAACATCTCCAGCGGCTGGCTCACTGTAGCTCTTGCGAAGCTGCTCAATATGAATGGTGTTCTGCTTAGCAGTTAATGACATTCTGAACCCTCCTATTTCTTGTACGTAACCTCTTCTGGCAATGCCTTCGCCAGCGGCTCAAGATTCAGCTTGCGATCCAGATCGAAATCCTTCTCGATGATTCCTGTGTCGACCATATATTGCTTCTGCTTAGTCAGACTGTCATAAGCCTCCTGCGTGAATCCGAGGGCCCATGGATTGTTTGGAAGATCTTTGATCGTAGATTCCTTAGGCTGCTTCACTTCCTCATACATCAGATCGGCAACCTCATCTGGATGAGCCTGTGCATAGACCCCAGCTTCATCCACTGCTGCGAGAAAGCTCGCGATCCCCTGTGGATTGTTAGCTACAAAATCATTTCCTGCTACAATGCCCATACCTAACCGCACGGTTGTTTTGGACATATCCGTCAGCTCATGTACGCCTGCAAGGGCACCCAGCTTATCATTAAGAACTGAACCATAGAACCATGCGCCATCCACAGCCCCTTGCTTCAAAGCGATATAAGATTCATCGAATGCTCCCTGTCCTATCAACTCCACATCACTTAAAGCAAGCTGATTTTCTTTCAAATATTCATCCCAAAGGTACGGAATGAAGGTTCCGCGAATAAAGCTCAGCTTCTTGCCTTTCAGCTCCTCAGCTGTCTTGATATCATCCTGTACGAACAGCTTCCATTCTGTAGAAGCTTCATCTGTCGCCAGACCCGCCGAGGCGATGATCGAGTAATCTCCCTTCGAAACTGCATTCAGTAAGGGAAAGTCCGCTCCGAAAGCCACATCCACCTGTTTAATAAAGAGTGCATTTACGCCTTCTGCCGGAGAACCGAAGTTGACTAGTTCAGCGTCTATCCCGTGTTTAGCAAATATCCCCTTATCTAACGCCACTCGAAAGGTCGGATTCGTATTAATGTCGGCAATTTTAATCTTCAACGTCTCTTCTTTGCCGCTCGCCGCTCCATCCTCCGAAGGCGACGCATCGCCTTTGGAGCTGCAGCCTGACAAAAGAATCACCAACGATAAGGATAAGAGCAGAAAGCTTGAGCTGATCCATGATTTTTTCAAAACAACATCCCCCTCGAATTTGTTAATTGGCTTTGCGGCTACTTCCTTCATCTGTCGTCGCTACACAAGCAGCTCCCTCAACAAACGGTAGGGTTGTCGCTACACTTACTACAGAATCCGATCCCTTAGGTGCGGCCCCTGGTACTCTGAACTGCGTTACATCTATTGCCTCAATCGCTTGTTCCACTGGCTTCTCCAGCTGTGGTACCCACGCATAAGGTACACGGTAGGAACGGTAGACCATGTTCGTATTTCTGGAGTCTATAAATGGCGAGATATATTCCCACACCAGTTCATGTTCTGGCGTAACTTCAAATAATCTGCCGTTGGAGCCCTCCGTGATTAAGGTATTGCCATTCGGCAACCGCTGAGCTGAGCTGATGTAAGGACTGTAGAATTTATAAGAATCAGTAGGAACGGAGAAGCCTGCTTCTGCCGCGGTATACTGCCACTCAATTTCGAGTGTTACTGGATTGATCTCCAGAATTCGCGAGTGATCGCGGAGTGCATTCTTTTGCCCAAAGGGAGAAGATGGATTTGGAAGACCATAACCACCCCAACCTCCGTTATCAAATACGAGTAAGTTGCCTTCTCCCGGCAAACCCTTCGGAATGATATGCGCATGATGCTGGCCAATGATCCAGTCAATATGCTTCAATTCTGGTAACGAGTAGTCTGGACCTATTCTCCACACGATGGCTCCCGTACGCTTATCCGTAATCGCGATAATATTGGCTTCTCGCGCATCCCAGATCACATTATCCGGATGGAACCGCTCATCACCCGCATCATAAAATTTATTTGGGCCTACATAGGAGGCCGAATTGATATGCAGCCAGTCTCCAACACCGCCACCCAGATTCCCGAAGGAGCGTGAGTTAGGATCACGAAAAAGTACGTTTTTGGCCGCTTCATCAAAGCCTAGCTCTGCAAAATGTTCGTTCGGAGCCCATTCCCAGACGATATTCCCTTCCCAATCAACCTCGATAATCGTATCATCTAGCAACTGCTTGTCGGAGATTTGGTGGTTGTAGATATTTTTGTGAGCGAGGATTAAAGTATTGCCACCGTCTACTTTGGGCTCAAGCCCTGGTGCAAAATATCCTACCGGATTACCTTCGCGCTGATAATCGTGATGCTGGCGAGCATACCAGAGTGGTTCATAACCCGGATCTTCTATATGTTCATAGCTGTTATATTTCCATACGATGTTGCCGTCCCAATCGACCTGAACCAGATCTACATTGTCCTGTATGCCGAATTTCGGATCTCTTCTTCCTGTGCTGCCTAATACATAACCACCGGGGAAGATCTTGGCCGGAAATCCAAGCAGTCCCTTCCACAAGTGCACCTCTTTACCGTTCATATCAATCAGTACAACGCCTTCTTCACCAGCCTGAAATACAGTGTAGCCACTCCATGCTTTGCCCGGATTATATACGGTTGCTCCAGTTGGATAAATGGTTGAATGTCCCATGTTTCATCTCTCCTATATTCGATTTATTTTAGTAGCTAAGATAATTACTTTTCTTTGAAGAGGCTCGTGGCTTCTGTTCAAGGATTAACGAGGCTTCACCCTCAGCATTCTCCTTCGCCAGCTTCAGCAAGGCATCCGAGAATCCCTCCAGATTACTGATGATCCGCTGGTAGAAGTGACTTTGCTGCGCCAATTCCTCTTCCGTAAAATCCTCAAACAGAAGCGAAATACATCGTTCCCCGATATTGCTGTTAAGCTCTGCCATCTCTCGGCCTTTGTCCGTGATGTCCAGCATCACCGTCCTGCGATCCCCTTCCTTGCGTCTGCGCACGGTATATCCGCCGGCTTCCAGCTTATCGCTTAGCGCGGTGATCGCACCTGACGTGAAATCCAGTTCATCCGCTAAGTCTCCAAGCCGCTGTTCACCCTCGCGAATGATTTTATGCAGAATTAGCATGCCTGGTAAAGAGATACCTTCCACGGTGACCTTATCCCGCTCCTTAACGAATCTACGGACCACCTTGCGGAATACCCAATCTGTCTCCTCCAGCTGCCTCCAGTACTTGTCGCTCATTGCTACCTCATCTCTCTCCATAGCCAACAAAAAAAGACTCCCAGCACATACCCCTAACAAGGGATTAGTGCGGGAGCCTTTGGCGGTCCAATCGGCTCGGATGGATTATTTCACTATTCATTTAATTACTGTTTAAGTATTGCTGATATCATATACCCCTTTATTCCTACCTGTCAAGTATGGATTTATTCACAATCAAATTAAATTTGAAATTCCCGTTGACATTTTGCCCATTGTTAAATATATTGTACCTAAGAATAATTGTTTACCTAGGGAAACAAATTAGAAGTTGATAACAAATGTTTCTTATAGGAAACAAGCTAGTACATCTTTAAGACGAGGAGTTTTTTCATGATCGAAATTAGAAATCTTAACGTGGATTATTTCGGTAATTCTGCACTGGAAAATATAAATATAGACATCCCTTTTGGACATACGGTAGGAATTATCGGGCCGAATGGTGCCGGTAAATCTACATTCATTAAGTCATTGTTAGAGGTGATCAAGAAGAGAACCGGAACGGTGATGATAGAGGGGAGAGACATTTCTGAATATAAACGCAAGATAGCATATGTGCCGCAAAAAAATGACATTGATCTTACCTTTCCAATCACAGTAAAGGATACTGTCCTAACTGGAACTTACCCAAATCTGAGGATTTTTCAGCGTCCCGGAAAAAAAGAGCGAGAAAGGGTCGCACAATGCATGGCAATGGTGGATATTAGTGACCTTGCAGACAAACAGATTAGCAATTTATCTGGAGGACAGCTTCAAAGGGTCTTTATTGCCAGGGCTCTCGCACAGCAAGCTAATGTATTTTTTTTAGATGAGCCTTTTGTCGGTATCGACTTAGTCAGTGAGAAGATTATTGTAGAACTGCTTAAGCATCTTCGCGAGGAAGGGAAAACCATACTGATCGTTCATCATGATTTGCATGAAGTCGAAGAATATTTTGACAAAGTTATCATTCTAAATAAAAAGCTTATTGCTTTTGGTGACGTTAAAGATACCTTTACATCAGAGAATATTCTCAGAGCATATGGTGCCTCCTTAGGTAATCTGGTGGTCAAAGGAATGGGGGGTGCTGAAAATGATTGATTATTTCTCTAGTTTATTAAATATTCCGATATACGCACTTAACGCCGGATTATCTGCGATCATCCTTGGAATTGTATCAGGAGCTTTAGGGAGTTTTATTGTGCTTAGAAAAATGTCTTTGATGGGGGATGCCTTGTCCCATGCTGTACTCCCTGGTGTGGCGTTATCTTATATATTAGGGATCAACATTCTTCTGGGGGCCTCACTATTTGGACTTCTAGCAGCCATTCTCATTCAATTTATTACAAGCCGCAGCAATATCAAAAGTGATACCTCTATCGGGATTATTCTCAGTTCGTTTTTTGCTCTAGGTATTGTTCTAATCACCTTTGCCAAGAGCGGGCTTGATCTGACTCATATTTTGTTTGGCAACATTCTGGCCGTCCCACAGTCCGAGTTAATGCAATCATTTATTATTATGCTTGTTGTTATCGCCGTTATTTCATTGTTGTATAAAGAGCTTTTAATGAGTTCGTTTGATCCGGTTGTCTCTAAAGCCTATGGGTTAAAAACAGGGTTCTACCATTATTTATTGATGATGCTGCTATCTGTGGTTACCGTATCTTCATTATCTCAAGTAGGAATTGTGCTTGTTATTGCAATGCTTGTTATTCCTGCCGCTACATCCTATCTCTGGACGAATAAGCTAATCCACATGATTATTGTAGCTTCTGCAATCGGCGCTGTATCCGGAATATTAGGCGTGTTTGTAAGCTTTAGATTCAATTTACCCACAAGTGCCACCATTGTTCTGGTAGGTGTAAGTTTGTTTGCTATTTCATTTATCATCTCACCTAAAAATAATTTCCTGAGGAAAGGGTTGAAACAAGGATGAAACACATAAGGATTCTCTCTTTGGCAATGTTCATTTTAATTCTTACCGCTTGTTCAAATGCTAGTGAAGGAGAAACAGACAATGATAAGCTGAAGATTGTTGCGACGTACTCCATTATCGCGGATATGACAGAAAACATTGTTGGGGAAAAAGCTGAAGTATACAGTATGGTTCCTATCGGAACAGATCCGCATATGTACGACCCATTACCGAAGGATACAAGTAAAGTATCTAGCGCAGATATCATTTTCTATAACGGAATGAACCTAGAGACAGGTAAGGGATGGTTTCAGGACCTGCTTGATGTCACTAATAAAAAGGATGTTGCTTTTGCAGTCTCCGATGAAGTATCTCCCCTGTACCTAAGTGAAAAGGGTAAAGAAACTCAGGTAGATCCTCATGCCTGGCTCGATATTCAGAATGCAATAAAATATGTAGATATTATCACTAAACGTGTAATCGAAAAAGATCCGGACAACAAACAATTTTATCTGAATAATCAATCAGAATATGTTAAAAAACTTAATGAATTAGATCAATATGCCATAGAAGCGGTAGAGAAAATCCCACAAGAGAAACGCATCCTTGTTACAAGCGAGGGAGCATTCAAATATTTTTCAAAAGCCTACGGATTTGAATCAGCCTTCATCTGGGAGATCAATACGGATAGTCAAGGCACGCCTGAACAAATGAAACGAATCATTAACATTATTGACGAAAATCAAGTGCCAGCTTTATTTCTGGAAACGAGCGTTAATCCGAAAACAATGGAGACCATCTCCATTGAAACGGGAGTACCGATACATTCTAAGATTTTCACCGATTCTTTAGCTAAAAAAGGCGAAGACGGTGACACATACATTAAGATGATCAAGTGGAATATTGATAAAGTCGTAGAAGGATTATCGTCATAAAAAAGGCTGTCGAGAATTTTCTCGACAGCCTAAACTCCTATAAAGAATATAACAAATAATTATTGACCACTTTCCAGTACAATCGCGTGACTGTCCTCATCATAAACCTGCATAAAGGATGAAATAGTCGGTAAATAATCGGCTGCCACATACAAAGTACCCTTTATGATTTGCACATTAAGGCTCGCGTCCGGCTTTAAAGTGAGTGTCCAATCCCCTTTGCGAATCACGGTCTCTTTGCTTGCCGCATCCCAACGAACGTCCGCTCCCCATGAGCTAAAGAACGCTCTAACCGGTAAATATATTTTATCGGACTCCTTAAGAGGTAGAGTAGCAGTATTTAAATTCACCTGCACTCCGTCCAACCATACTTGCATGTTCTTACCCGCTGGTAGTAGCGAGACTGCATCAAGCAGATCAGCCTCGCTACGCAGTGGCTTAAGGGCTTGCAGATCGAGGTTCAAGACCTTCAGCTTGTTATTCAGCGTATCCGTCACATACAAGTTCCCGGAGGTAATCGCAACGCCAGAAGGCTGGTTAAACATCACTTTATCCAATGCTCCAACCTGATCTCCCGAGGTGGCTTGCCCTGCAACTGTGATGACTCTTCCATCCTTCTGAATGGCCCGAATGCGATGATTCAGACTATCAGCAATCAGCAACACTCCATCGGCATAGGCCAGTCCACGAGGACGATTAAACAGCGCCGACAGACGATCTCCATTGTGGAACCCTCCAGTCATATAGCCAGTCACAGGATCAACACTGGTTGCTTTGCCTGCAAAGGTCTCAACCTTATCGCCTTTAATCAACCGGATCATCTGATTCCCACTGTCAGCCACATAAAGATTACCGGTTTCATCGAACACAAGACCCACAGGCTCATTAAATTTGGCCAAAGCTACTGCTCCGTCTAAATATGCACCATTACTCCCCTGCTGACCCACAAAAGTAGTCACAATACCTTCCGGTGTAACTTTGCGAATCACATGATTCAGCGTATCGGCTACATATACATTGTTATTGCTGTCTACAGCTAAACCACCTGGAGCGTTAAACTGCGCCGTATTGGGTTGTCCATCTTTATAGCCGGCGATTCCCGTTCCTGCGAAGGTGTACACTTCTCCATTCTTTATTTTACGGATAACATGATTGTCGGTATCACTGATATAGATATTGCCTTTACTGTCTACAGCGGTATACGTCGGATGATTAAACAAGGCCTTGCCACTCTTATCATCGATATATCCTTCAGCACCTTGTCCAGCCACTGTCTGCAGCTCTCCATTACTCCACTTGCTGATCGTACCGTTTCCCGACTGAACGATAATAAGGTCATTGCTACCAGGTACGGCAGTCAATCCCCAAGGCTGTTTAAGAGAGAATACAGCATTAGACGAAGCATTCTGCGTGATAGTCCCTTGAACGTCACCACTTGTGTTTTGCACTGCCTCTGCGGTAACGATACTGGATAGTGATCCGCTTATGAGCATAAATCCACAAACGATGGAGATGAGTTCCTTTTTCATTACATTTTTTCTCCTCTCGAAGGTCAGTGCGCCTTTAAAATAACAAAGATAATCTAATCTGAAGGTTGTCTATTACCTCTACAGGGCCGTTTTCTGTATCTTCAATCCTTACAAGAGGAATGGTAACGATATAAGGCTCAGGAATTAGTGCATTCAAAAATTCCGGAGATAGTTTAAGCGTATAGGTATTCTCATCGTTCCGATTCAGAATATAATCCGTATTTCTCAGAGGAATTGGCTCTCCAACATATTCATAACGATATCTAATCTCCCCTACCTCATAACCCAGTGAATGGATGATAAATTCCGGTGCTTCATCTTCACCTATAGGATCAGGGCCAGTATGGTTAAAATAACCAGGAGTGATCAGTCCCTCGTAGGTAAAACCACCGTCTGCTATCTGTTGATCTTCTTCCTGAACCTTCCCCTCGGTCTCGGCATTCTTTAACAAACCACCGTTAACCTTGATTTGAACGAGTGAGCTATAAGGGAGTGATTCAAATAGCTGAATAATAAGCTTATTCTCTCGAATGTATACCTCACCTAAATCGAGCTTGTCCTCGCTTTGATTCAAAGTGACACTCACCCCATCCCTCGCAGCATCAGGATTAGGGTCATCTGCGATATTAAAGGCTATCGGTGCTGTAAACGGCAACACAATCTCCGTATCACTGACGAGATAGTCATAGATATGTTCTCTAAATTCCTGCTGGTCTATCTCAGGCGCGCCAAGTGGATTTGGTGTCGGTATCGGCGATGCCGTTGGCTCTGGTGTCGGTGTTGGCGATGCCGTTGGTTCCGGCGTCGGTGATGGCGCTACCGTTGGCTCTGGCGTTGGCGTTGCCGTTGGCTCCGGCGTCGGTGTTGGAGTCGGCGGCGCTGGTGGTTCCGGTGTCGTTGTCGGAGGTGGTGTCGGCACAACCACTATGCCAGAATTAGAGGAAGTAGTTTCAGAATAAATAATCTGAGATGTTGGCGTTGGTGTCGGTTTAACTCCGTTCAGCGCGGCCGCCATAGCGTCTTTCTTTTGCTGCATTATACGTTCGAGATTCTCCGCTTCGTTGAACTTCTTTTCTTCCTGCAAATATTTAAAATGCTGTTCCAGAACAAATAGCGGCAACACCTCCAAGGACAGCCCTTGTGTCGCCCATTGTTCATTCATCATAGTAAGCTGTTGGGAAGCTCCAATCATAAGCTCATCCGCCATGGAATTAATAGACGAAACCACATGAACTGTTCCTTCCAGAACCCCCAGATAACCGTTATTTCCTAACACTCCAGCCTGAGCTGGATTGTCTTGGCTAGGATTAACACTAACAAAAAACTCTGTGCCCATAACGCCCATGATGGCCGTAGGTGTCTCAATCTCAAAGCGAGAGTCTCCATCCAGCTTCTTTTTCACCTTGATCAGGACTTGCCCGTTTTGCAGCTTCAGGCTTGTCTTACCGCCCAGCGCTTTTGCGCTTTCGACTAATTGGCTGATGGTAAGCGTAGTGTTTGCTCCAATTGTAACTTCTTTGTTAGCATCAAGATCGAGACTAACTTGCCCGTCAGTGCCTGTTATAATCGTATCACCTTGCGTAATCGCCATCCCTTTAAAAGCGTTGAATTTCTTCGTCCCTCCGCTCTTTTTCACCTCAGACTTGCCTGAGACCGCTGTTATTTTCCCCACCTTGACGCTATCCTTCGCCTCTGTGACAATAGCTGGCCAAAGAATACTGAACAACAGAATAAACGACAGTGTAAGCTTTAACGACTTCATCTCATTCCCTCCAATTCATAGACGCTGATTCCTTGCTCTTTGCCCTTTACCTTGATCTCTCCTAATGAAACGGCGAACACTCTATCTTTTACAAAAGCGTAAGTAGCCTCACTGATGAGAATTTGTCCAGGCTTCGCATTGCTTTCCAGACGGGCCGCCGTGTTGACGGTGTCTCCAATCGCTGTATAATCCATCCGAGTCTTAGAGCCGATGTTCCCAAATACAGCAGGGCCAGTATGTACCCCGATGCCAAATTTCACTACAAGCCCAAACCGTTCGAACAGCTTTTGCTCCACCGCTGCCGAGCCTTCCTTCATCGCCCAAGCAGCCTTTACCGCTTGCATCGGATGATCCTCTAGCAGTAATGGTGCATTGAAAATCGCCATCGTGGCATCCCCGATAAACTTGTCCAGCGTGCCATCATATTTAAAAATACAACCCGCGGTCAGATCCAGATACTCATTCAGGATCTCTACAATCTCCTCCGGTTCAGCAGCCTCCGACAACGGGGTGAATCCGCGAATATCAACGAATAACAAGGTTAGCTCTCTGCGACTTCCTCCCAGCTTCAGCCCTTCTTGACCGTTCTTGAGAATTTGATCTACGACCTGCGGAGCAACATATCGGCCAAAAATATCCGTAACTCTACGTTTCTCCATCAGTTCTTCTATATATTGAAAGGCTATTACAATAATGCAGGTCAGAATTAGAAACGGAATCACATAACCTAGTGAAATTACTGTTCCTCGATCATAGAAATAACGCCCTGCAAAAATAAAGAGTGCAATAATGGCCGCAATGGCCACATAGGAATATAGCATCTTCCCTTTACGGAATAGTAGATACGCCAGGAGTGCAACTAGCACCAACACTACTTCGTTCCACTTCCAATCCAGCACCCGTTTATAATTATCGTCCAGCAGCGATTGAATGATATTCGCATGTATTTCCACGCCGTATAACGTGTCTTTGCCGCTAATTGGTGTTAGAAAGTCATCCTTAAACCCTGTAGCATAAGGCCCAATGAGCACGATTCTATTCTCAAAATAGGATGGTGGAACCTCTCCGCTAAGCACCGCCGAATAAGGAATCTCCTCAAAGGCGCCATTACTGCCTGAATAGGGGATATAGAAACGTCCAAACTTATCTAACGGAAGCTTCTGCGGATCAGCGACCCCCCCCATCGCCTCTCGATATTTCTGATAGACCGTCCATGACAGGCTGTGAATAGACTCTCCCTCATAGTCAAAAGAATAAAGAGCCTTACGTACTACACGATCCGTGTCGGTAATGGTATTGATATGGGCTGTCGCATCCGCTGCTTCCCTTAAGGCCTCAAACGGCTGGGATAACTCCAGCACTTCGATCTTTCCCTGCTCGGTATTTGGCGCAAACGTGCCATATACCGGCAGGACTACATTCCCCGCATGGGCCACAGCCGCAGCGAATTCAGCATCCGCCTCCGGGTCCTCCGAGCCTACAGGGAACGTAAGGTCAAAGCCGATCACAGCTGGATGTCCTTCGGAGAGTGTATCCAAGAGCTGCGCATGAACATTTCTGCTCCACGGCCAGCTGCCGAAGTCCTCCAAGCTCTGATCATCTATCCCGATAATAGCAATCGTAGTGTCCACAGGCCGTTCTTGCTGCATCACTCGGTCTTGTAACAGATGATCAATAGAGTCCAGACTCCCTCTGTACAGTAGAAATGTAAAAATCACAGTAAGCAGAAGCAAAATATGTGCCAACTTTACTCTCAAGGTCCGTTTTCTCCAATCTCTGTATTATGGAATGAGTCCGAGCCAGCGCCAATAAGGAATGCATAGGATCGCTAGTAATATAACAGCAAGTCCATAACCTAAAGCTATTTTTCGGGCCTGCTTGTGGGTAAAGGCTTTACCTTCTGCGCTATAATAAGCGGTCAGATACGTTGGTGATTGATAAGCAAAGAAGAAGGGGTCAGTGGATAAAAGAATAAGGAATACAAGCACCCATGGATGAATACCTATTCCTGCGCCAATTGGAAGAAGTGCCGTAACAAGGAGAATAACTGCCGGATCATCGCGAATGACAAGTGTAACTACGAAAGAAATCATTATAACTGCCAATAGAAACAATATCGGTGAAGAGACAAACAAGCTCATATGCTCATTCAAAAAAGACGAGAGCACCTTGGCAATGCCAAGCTGATCAGATACACCTGCAAAACTGAACGCTACACCAAGGAACAATAGGAAGGGCCAGTCAATTCCGCTGGATAAGGTCCCTTTGTCGAGCACTCCACTAATCGCCAGTACCGCAAAGCCTATCAGCATCACCCATGTATTATCTAGTCCGTGAAGCGGTTGAAGCACCATGAACACAATGCAGCCAATAATCGTCCATAGGGAAATGCGTTCTTCTTTGGTGAGTGGACCGGGCAATGCCAGTTGTTCGTTAAGCACATCGCCAGATACCATCTTGGAGCCTGAAACATTGCGGAACATGAAGGATAAGAAAACTAATATTACACCACCAAAAACAATCAGTGCGGGCAGAGCATACAGCAGCCATTGCAGCCAAGTGACCTGTTGTCCGTCCGTCACCAAACCGTAAGCCATAACATTGGTATAAGAACCTGTCATTACAAAAGGAGCGGTGAAGCCATAGAATACCATAGCAGCCAGACCTAACCCTGCTGCTCCATTGCTGCGTTCGCGGTAACCCATAGACTCGGAGAGTGTGTGTGCAACAGGTACGCCAAGTGATACCTTAGCTGAAGAGGAGGGAATGAGCGGATTCATCATCATACCGCCAGCAACAATACCCCATAGCTGTCCGCGATAGCTTGAGGGGAATCTTTTTAAGGCGTGCAAGGCGAATCGATAGGAAATTCCGGACTTTGTAATCACAGCGCTAAAGCCCATTATACAAATCATAAAAATCCATGTTCCTGAAGCAAACCCGGACAACGCTGTCTCCGTATCGGTAATCCCGCCAACGACCCAGAGCATAACCATGCCTAGCGCCACGACATAATCCGGGATGATATTGACGATCCACAAAATAACGGCAGCGATAGCGATCCCTATAAAAGCTGTTGCATTCGCAGATAAGTTACCTACAGGTTCGATCACAAAAGATAACACTACGCATAGAAGAGCCGTAATAACAGCAACTGGACCTAGCCAACGATTACCTTTTCCCAAACGGGCTGCGCCGCGGGCAAGCTGCTGACTTCTTTTTCGAGCCAGCTTCTGCTTTGCTAATCCATAGGCACGATCACTATTTACAGCTTCCACTTTACGATCTGCCATAGCATCCGCGACAATGTCCGCTAGCTGCAAGTATTCGAGCGCCTGATGATCCTTTCCCAATCGCCGACACAGTTCGGTTCCCCATTCATATAACGACAGCAATTCACGAGAAGAGAAGGATTCTGCACCGTTTAGAGCAACTTCAACAAGCGCCAGACCTTTTTCCAAATGATGAAGCACACAATAAGGAATATAATCTTGCAAAAAAACACATTGGGATGCCAGCACCTCTACTGGAGCCATCACAAACAGATCAAAGAGAACTTCTCTTTCTTCCTGCAGCAGTTCATTCTTTACACGGACGTATGTATTCAGCGCAGCGCCCCAATCTTCCTGAGCCCCCTGCATTTCGATCACTGCTGCCCAGTTGCCCTCCGCTTCATACCAGTTCAGCGCCCGTTCATACCATAATGCCATTTCTTCATAACCAAATTTATTTTTGCAAATATCATGTAATGTAGGCTTCAGGCTTGGCAGTAGCTCCAGCCTTTCTTCCTCCAGCAATATCCCTCTGAAATAAGAACGTAACGAAGGATAAATCTGCACCTTTTCTCGCAGAGAGAACCCGAAAGTATAGTCAGAGAGCTCCCTGTTCACTACAGGAATATGTGAGCACCATAGAATAAACTGTTTAATCTCCTTAGGCAGTTCCTCAAGTTCCTGCTCCAAGCGCTTATGTTCATTTTCTTTTACAGCCTGCAGACGACCATTGGTCACTGTTAATCGCTGGGATAACAATCGGATAAAATAAGCTGACAAGGTTGCATTCTCTGCAATCAGGCGGTCGAACATTTTTCGGTCAATCACATAAAGGGTGGTTTCCACTGCTGCCTGTGCGCCTGCCGATCTCATCTCGCCTGTAAGCAGCGCCATCTCACCAAGTACTTTCCCATTGTCCGAGCAGCGCCAAAGAACGACGGCCCCCCTCTTGGGTCCTCAGGAACAGCTCAATGGACCCTCGTTCAACGATAAACATCCGATCTCCAGGATCGCCTTGTTCAAACAGAAGGATACCCGCAGAAAGCTCAAGCTTCGTAAGCATTCCCAGTATCTTCGCCTGCTCCATATTCGAAAGATCCTTGAACATTTCTATTCCTGTCAGCTTCACTTGCAATCTACCTCTTATTTTCGAAAGATTATGTCTATTAAAAATTTATTCAAAAATATTATATATGAAAAATCATGCGAATAGTAAGAATTTCCTACTTCCCCAGAAGAAAAGGGATATAAGGTACAAAAAATAACAAAAAGCAGGCCAGAGTTACCTCTGCCTGCCTTTGCCAGACTATCCTTATAAACTGATTATCATTTCAATGTTAAATCTTTAGGTTATCTTAAATATTGTTTAAGCTTGGGCTCAGCTTTCCGGGTTACAATAGAACTAAGTTAAATCACAACCAACACAGACACCTAAATCAGAACCTATAAAAAACGTTATTTGCAAAATAAGAAAAGAGGACTCTAATGGATATAAAAAGAGTGATTATAGTAGGAACCGTAGTTGTAGTAATGTCTTTTGGGAATGTTTGGAGCAGCCTTACTGCTAACGCAAGTTCGACTACCCAATGGTCCACTGTAAAGGCTGCCGATAAAGACGAATTATTATTGAAAGCACTTAACCAACCCACAGATGAAGATCTATACGATGCCTTATATGACGGCAAGTCCCTTCAAGATATTGCAGCAGAACAAAACACAGATATTGAAGATGTGATCGATCTACAAGTAGCCCAGCTAACGGAACAGCTAGATTCACGACTAGCTTCCGGAAGCATTACAGCCGAGCAATATGCAGCACACAAAGCGGAGCTGAGGGACATCGTTACGGAGAGTGTTCTCACTTCTTTCGGCTAACAATGGTACATACAGTGGCCGTACAACAGTTCTCCACACAAAAAATAAAGAGGGTGCCCCTATTGGGACGCCCTCTTCGTATATTCAAAACTATTTATTTAACAGAAGTTCCTATCTTGTTATCTCTATTGATCTCCAGTATATCCAGGAAGAAAACAAAGATTGGAATACCCAGAATTAGACCCCATACACCCAAATAGTGCTCAGAGAATAGCAGTACGATAAAGGTGTAGAACATCGGCAGGTTCATTTTGGATGACATTAGTTTTGGATTCAAGAAGTAACCCTCGACAAAATGCAGTACAGCAATCATAACCAATACATATATCGTCATAGCTAGGCCGCCAATATTGTAACCAATAATACAAAGTGGTATTAAGGAGATTACAAAACCTACAACCGGAATTAGACTAAGCAGGAAGATCATAATCGATAGGGCGAAAAGATAAGGAAAACCTAAGATCCAGAGTCCGATCACCGTAAAGCATGTATTAAACAGCGCGATCAAAATTTGCGCTTCGATAACTTTACCAAAAGACGAGATAAATTTTCTACCGAAATACTCAAGCTCTACATAGAACCAGGAAATCTTGCTCTCTTTAAGGCGGGCAGTGAAGCTGACAATTCTGTTCTTCTCAAGGATAAAGACAAAGCTCAGAATGGTGGATAATACGAAGCTGGTACCCCAATTACTTATTTTCAGGACATATTCAAGACCATCCTTCACATAAGACTGATAGTTCAAATCCCTAAGCTGGGTAAATAAATACTGTGCGATTTCGTTTTGCGGAATGTTTGCAGGGGTTAAACTGGTCAGAAAATTGGTTAATTGCTTAATCTGAGTGAAGACCTTCGGTAAATAATTCACTAAGGTGACTACAATCAGAGCAATTAAGGCTAAATACAAAATAATAATAATGACTTTACTGTTGACTGCAACATATTTATTGATCCGCTTCGTGAGCAGCACTTGAAAGCTGTTCATTACATAAGCCATCAGAAATGTTAACAGCACTAAATTGAGCATATCTCTAATACTGAATAGCAGCAGGGCAACCAGCCCTAAAATAAAAAAACGCCGGACCGTTAAATTCGCGTAATAACGCTTAAATACTTCCATTAGTTCTCTCCATTCGCCTACCAATTAGTACTCTGTTTATAGTCTACAGTAAGGAATTCACTTATAGCAACTAGTGATTCGCCTAAATTGGCGGAATTTCTCACTTTTTGTAACATCCTATGAAAACTTATAGAACGATGATCTCCATTCCGTACATTCCCTAAGCCATTCATGTTCCTCCAGCATTGTGCATTAACTTAACGATTCGACTCTTCTGATCATAGTTCAGATCAATATGAAGATCTTTACATAATTGAATAAACGGAACCATCAAGGTCCCTTTCCTCATTTCTGGCGCGCTTCCTGCAAGAGCTACTCTTTGATTATTCAGGGTTAATTCCATTGGTGAATCTATATGTTTGACCTGGTCAAGGGTTTGGATTGCGGTCAGACTCTGACTTCCCCCGTTGATTCGGGCGGCGTTCCGGTCCGTTCTCGCATTGATCCCATCCTCGATTTTAAATGTCAGCGAAATCCCGAGTGAATCACATGCAGATAGCAATCGATCATTGTACGACCCATAGGGAAAGGCAATCGCTGAATCGGTATTCCCCAGTTCCTCCTTCAGCCTTTGCTCCGCTTTGGCCAAATCACGAGTAACTCTGCTGTAGTACTCCGTGTTCATTTCGTTTCTATTCTCATCGTCGATATATAACAAGGCACTAGCGGCCGGCCGCTCCCCACCCTCAGCATCCACGATACCATAATGGTGTAAATCGTATGTGTGATTATAGAATCCCATCCCGTCCCGCTTCATTTCGCGCATCTGCTCCCAATTGAGTTTCGGTACACTATTCGGATCTGGGTGATCTATTGTAGACACGATAACGAAATTGACTGCCGTATAGCCATATTTTTTCAGGATAGGAAAGGCCAGCTCATAAAAGCTCTCATATCCATCATCAAAAGTCAGCAGCACCGCATTGTCTGGAACCTTGCCATTATTCAGCATAAATTCTCGATATTGTTCCATCGTAATCACGTGAAAACCTTCCTGCTTCAGTAGCTTCATTTGATCATCAAACCGATCGGCAGATAAGATCCAAGGAAACTGCGGCATTGGCTTCGCTGAGAGATGATGGTACATCAGCACAGCTACATGGTCTCTATAGTAAATACCTTTCGGAAGTGGCCCCGGCTTCTGCCAACCGATATGCATGTTCAGGGCCTGTTCGGCAGCAGCCTTGGGAATCATAAGCTCATCAGACGAAGCCGGATATGTAGCTACTGTCTTAATGATTTGACCGTTCACATCTATAGTAACTGCAGAAGTCTCGCGTTGATTGTAGAAAATAGCAGTAAGACTTATTAGCAGAACGATGACTAAAAGTATCATATATTTTTTCGTATGCAATCTCTGAATCTCCTTAAATAGATCTCTTATCCTCTATGTAACTACATAACTGATGACAGTTCCACCTACTATTAGTTACATTTTCTTCTTATTTTACTCCTTATAATAAAAATAGGAGGCGAACCCTAAGCCTGAAATGGCTTAAGGGACACCTCCTTCAAATGAAATCTATAGTGTAATTGTAGAAGAAACGACTGTGGAATGTCCTGTTATTCATCCCATGCTTCTAACAGCTTCGGAATTCCTTCTACAAGAAGCTTGTGGTATACCTCGCTTATATCTTCAATATCATCCGTATTCGCCACACCCAGCAACGTCTGCATAACGATCCCGTCAATAGCTCCAATCAGCAATGAGGCAATGGCTTTATTGTATTTCCCAGGTTGTTTTTCGTATAAGCGTTGCAACAGCTCCTCGGTATGACCAATCCATTTCTCATATTTAACTTTCAATTGATTGGAGATTTCCTCGTTCCCGAGTATCGCTTCCTGGGCAAGATAGAACTGCATTCGATTGTCATCTATTTTGTTAAAACGATCTTTCACATTCTTGCTGATTCGCTCAATAACTTCCCCACGGCTATACTTCCCTTGCTGTACCTCCTCGGCAATTCTCGTAGATACAGATAAACTGCGATCCATCGCATCATAAAGAATCTCTTCTTTACTACTGTAATGATGATACAACGCCCCCGTGCTAAGCCCTGCTTCATCGGCAATTCTCCGCATGGTCGTACCCGCAATACCCATTCGATAGATAACACGATTCGTCGCCTCAATAATATGTAATTTTTTATCCTCAGACATAAGCTCCCCGCCCAACTGAATCGCTTGTTGCGATTTTTTTTATATGAAAAGAGTACTGAATCTAATTTGTTTTGTGTGTGTTAATTAACACAGACAAGACAAACTGCTTCCTAATA
The DNA here is from genome assembly GCF_037963865.1 of Paenibacillus sp. FSL R10-2734. Lineage (NCBI taxonomy): Bacteria > Bacillati > Bacillota > Bacilli > Caryophanales > Paenibacillaceae > Paenibacillus > Paenibacillus sp. FSL R10-2734. Next base: position 204,654 of record NZ_CP150170.1, read on the forward strand.
TAATAAAACCGAACAGTTGTTATGTTTTTGAATTAACCAAGCTTCGTAGAGTTGAAGCTTAGTGTTGGTACGAATTGATTGCGCTTTCACAAAAAAAGGAGGTTTACCATGGATATTCCTGCATGGCAGTACGGCGTTAGTATGATCGGGTACATAGTTCTACTTCTTATTGTTGTCAGTATCATGCGCAAACATTATAAGTTTGCCCACTGGTTCTGGATTGCTTCCTTACTAACCTTCCCCTTATGGCTCATGGGCGGTGTCGAAGGATGGTTTCGCTGGGCCAAGATTTTAAGTGTAATTCTTCCTACGATATTTGTAGGATTCATTCGTATCGCTAACTACGAGAAACGAAAAGGACCGTTCTGGAATGCGTTGCAGAAGGATTGGGTATTGTGGTTCGTATATGGCGTTCTATTCCTAAATATCATGGAAGCGACCATTAAAGACTTTACGATGGGGAATACGTTCAATGCACTTACCGGTCTCTTATTATGTATAACCATCCCTTTTGCCCCAAAATACTGGAAGATTTCCACGCAATCGCACGGCGATCTTATTGTGTATACGACGATCGGCTGGAACTTCCTCTATACAACTTGGAACGCAGCCTTCGTTTATGCCGAGAGTCCGAAGTTCTTTGCAAGCTCGCTATGTATTCTTCTCGCGGCAGAGCTCTATCCCATCATCAAACGCCGCCCAGAACTCTACATCATTGCGCGGGTCTATACATTAGCGGCACATCTACTTCTACGTGCCTGCTTCGTTAACCTGTTCCCGACACTAATGGATGCTTCGTCGTGGTACAATGCAGACGTCATGAAATATTGGGGAATCATCAACTTTATTATGATTGTTCCGTTTGTATTCTGGCATATGTGGCAGCTACATACCGGCAAAGCAGAAATCAGCTTCCGGCGTGGCCGAACTGAAGTGAACTAACCAAGAACGCCCTTATCCTTTCCATAAGGAAAGAGTAAGGGCGTTCTTTCAGGATCAAGCCCCATACACCATATAGTGCTCGGAGAGGCTATCGTTGAAGCGGCTCGATCCGGTAACTTGCGTTAGCGTTGGCTTCGTCTTCCACGCCGGCTCCGCCGTGAATCTGCCAGCCGAAAGACAGCACAGATTCCAGCCGGTTCTTCTCGGCTGTCGTCAATACGATTTCTATGGCTTCCTTACCCTCTTCAAGCTCCAGTACGGGCTCTTTACCAAGAGCAACCCATATCCAGCTGCGAATGCCACGAATCGTATTGTATTTAATCTGATAGCCTGTCTTCACTGCTTGCTCGAACAGTTCCGGCTGCTCCGCTTGCAAAGTGGTTAACTGCTTGTAATCAAATTCGTATTCACTCTCGTCAACGGGTAAATCGCCCTCCGCCACTTTGCGAAGAATATCCTCATTGGACCAGCCCAAAGCACGAAGTGATTCTATCAGTAACGCATCCCACTGAGATAACTTCACTCGGTTCAAATTGTCTGACATTCTGATTCCTCCCATACCTGTATATAGATTCTACTTATTCTGTGAAATCATAAGCAACATAATGGCCTGGACTTACTTCCTCCAGTGTAGAAGTCTCCGCTCTACCATACTCTGCCGAATATCCATCCAAAATAATTCTTTGATTGGCACGTCTAGGGTCCGTCTCCAAAATGGATGACAGCAGCGCTTTCGTATATGGATGAAGAGGATTCTCGTACAGCTCATCGCTTTCCGCTACCTCTACTAGACGACCACCGTACATAACGCCAATGCGGTCTGAAATATGCCGCACCATCGACAGATCATGCGCAACAAAGAGATAGGTCAATCCAAATTCGGACTGTAGATCCTCCAGCATATTCACTACCTGCGCCTGAACAGACACGTCTAGTGCTGAGATCGGTTCATCACACACTACAAACTCAGGTTTCACAGATAATGCTCGAGCGATCGAAATCCGTTGGCGCTGCCCACCACTGAATTCATGAGGGAAGCGATATAGATGCTCTCTTTTTAAACCTACCTTCTCAAGCAGTGCAGCGACTGCTTCTATACGTTCGTCGCCTAAGTAGAGCCCGTGAATTTTCATAGGCTCGCTAATCAAATCAAGAACATTCAGACTTGGATTCAGCGAGGAATATGGATCTTGAAAGATCGATTGAATCCGTCTACGAAAAGGCTTAAGCTGCTTCTCCCCAAGCTTACTCAGAGGCTGTCCGTCAAAAGACACCTCACCGTCTGTATAGTCATACAATCGCAGCAAGCAGCGTCCAACCGTGGACTTACCGCTTCCTGACTCACCGACCAATCCAAAGGTCTCACCCTGACGAATCTGAAAGCTTACGCCGTCTACTGCCTTAAGCACCGATGTATCGCGTCCCCATATATCCTTGCCTTTGGAGAAATGCTTCTTCAGATTATTTACGTCCACTAGAATCTTATTATTACTCAACAGAACCGCTCCCTTCAACACCAGCTACGGCTGGAGTCTCCTGCACACCGTCTGCCAGCCAGCACATCGAACGGTGACCCGAAGATAATTCCACGACCGGAGGACGTTCGATGCAACGGGCAAAAGCATTAGGGCAACGTTCCATAAATGGACAGCCAGAAGGCGGATTTAACAAATCCGGAGGTGTGCCTTCGATAGGAACAAGACGTTCACGCGACTTACCCTCACGTTTTGGAATCGAGCGAAGCAGACCTTTCGTGTAAGGATGCTGTGGGCGATAAAAGATATCCTCCACCGTGCCTTCCTCCATCACAAGTCCACCATACATTACGATAACCCGTGTACATACCTGAGCTACCACACCCAAATCATGGGTAATAAGTGCGACAGCTGTACTTGTATTATTTTTCAGCTCTTTAAAAAGATCGAGAATTTGTGCCTGTATCGTTACATCGAGCGCAGTTGTTGGCTCGTCTGCAATTAATAATTCTGGCTTACAAGAAAGAGCCATGGCGATCATGACCCGCTGGCGCATCCCGCCGCTGAATTCATGCGGGTATTGCTGCAGCCGCTGTTCAGGATTACTAATACCAACCTGACTCAAGATGCTGGCCGCCTCTTTAAGCGCGTCTTGCTTATTTAAACCGCGATGCCGACGGATGACCTCCGTAAGCTGCTGGCCGATTTTTTTCACAGGATTAAGAGAGGTCATGGGGTCCTGAAACACCATTGCTATGCGGTTGCCGCGCAGCTTTCTCCACTCTTTTTCCGAAAGGTTCGATAAATTCTCACCACGAAAATTAATATTTCCACCGATAATTTTACCCGGAGGTGTAATTAACGACATAATCGCCTTGGCAGTCACACTCTTCCCACTACCAGATTCACCGACGATGCCTACCGTTTCGCCAGCATCTATATGAAAGCTAACGCCGCGAACCGCCTGATTCTCACCGTCTCGGGTCTGGAATGAAACCTTCAAATCCTCGACAGACAATAGCCGTTCCGTCATGATGTCTTCACACTCCTATCTTCGGATCAGCTTCGGTTCAAAGCCAACCCGCAAAATATCGCCTAGAACATTAAAGCTCAGTACCGTTAATAGTATCAATAAACCAGGGAATAGAGCCAGATATGGCGCTTGAGCGATATATCCCTGCGCATTGTTAAGCATGCTTCCCCAAGTTGCATTCGGAGGCTGCACGCCGAATCCAAGAAAACTTAGAGAGGACTCCATCATAATTGCCGAAGCGATATTATTCGTCGCGCCTACAATCACAACAGGCACTAGCCCTGGTAGAATATGACGCCAAATAATTCCGAAATTACTCTGACCGGAAGCTTTCGCATACAGCACATACTCCCGTTCCTTGATCGTCATCGTTTCCGCCCGAATGACACGGGCAATATTCATCCACATTAATAGAGCAATAATAATGATGATATTTCCAACGCTCGGCTTCAGAAATACGCTGAGAAGCAGCAGAACTAAGAAAGAGGGAATGGACAGCACTACATCAAGCATCCGCATGAGAAGATTATCAATCCATCCGCCAAAAAATCCACTGATTACACCCACCGTCACACCTATGCCTGTAGCAATGATCATTGAAGCAAAGCCAACTAGCAGGGAAACCCGGCCACCATACAACGCGCGTGCAAAATAATCCCGGCCATAGTCGTCCGTCCCGAACCAGTGATCGGCTCCCGGTGCTTTCAGACGTGCCAGAACATCCATCGCATTCGGATCATGTCCAGATAAAAAAGCAAATATAGAGCCCAGTGTGAAGATGATTAAAGTAATGAGGGCTGCGACACCCAGTTTATTCGTAAATAGCTCATCTCCAACACTTTTCCATTTACTGCGATTCATGAGGTCACCTCGTTAATTTAATTCGTGGGTCCACGAAGCTATATAGAATATCCGCGACCAGATTACCGATGATCAGCATTAAAGAGGAGAACAGAGTAATTCCCATAATTACGGGGTAATCCATCCCTCTAACCGCAGTCATCCCCAAAGATCCAATACCCGGCCATGAAAATACCGTTTCTGTTACAATTGCACCTGCAACCAGATCACCCATAGACATTCCGAGCAATGTAATTACCGGAAGCAGTACATGCTTCAGTACATGACGGAACAGAATCGTTGTCTTGCTAGATCCAAAAGCATATTGTATCTGCACATATTCTTCTTTTAGCTGTCCAATGGTACTAGAGCGAATGTAACGCACATAACCAGCCAGGAATCCAAAAGCAAGTACGGTGCAAGGCAGTATACCATGCTTGAATACATCAAGCGCCGATTCTACACCAATCGTTCGCATTCCCATAATAGGAAGCAGATGAAGTTTAATCGCGAATAAGTACATCAGTAAGATGGCAAGCCAGAACAAAGGCACGGATATTCCGACATAGGATAAGAAATTAATCAACTTATCCACCCAGCGGTTCCGGTTTGCTCCAGCAATAAGACCGAGTGGAATCGCCAGCAAAACAGCAAGACCGATTGCAGAACCCATCAAACCTGCTGTTGCAGGTAGACGTTCTAGAATTTGATCCAAAACAGGCTGATGATTCACTAGGGAATAACCAAAATTACCCTGCAGTATTTCTTTAATCCAGATTAAATATTGAATGTAGGCTGGCTTATCCAGCCCAAGATTATGTCGGATACGCTCAATATCATCTGCGTGCATATTCGGCGTAACGAAGGATAATACCGGATCCCCCGGAGCCAGCTTAATCATCGCAAAGCACACAACCGAAACAAAAAACAACATCGGCAGGGTTTGCAGTAATCTTCGGACGATAAGTTGTCTCATACGTTTATTCTCCCAGTTCTGTATCGGTAAAAAAGTAAGCTGGAATAACCAGCTTACTTTTTCCCGTTTTTATTTAAGGTAGATTTTCGATAAATCTTCAAAAATAACGACAGGCTTCAAGACTGCTTCTTCAATACCGCCGTAGTTCTTGGAGACAGCTACAATGGTCTTGGTATAAGCGATTGGATAAATCGGTGCATCATCTGCGATGATCTCTTGGATATTCTTATAGATCTCACCGCGTTTAGTTGCATCTGCTTCTCCCGCTCCATCACTCAGCAGCTTATCAACTTCAGGATTATTGTAATGGGTGTAGTTTGAATCACCGTTCGATGTGAACAAGATTCTGTAAGCATCTGGATCATAGCCCATGATATAACCTGTAAGTGCTAGTTCGAAATCGGTAGCTTTCAGATCCACGAACTTTTGAACCCATGCTGTGGAATCCATATTCTGCAGTTCAACCTCAACACCGATAGCTTTCAGCTTTTGCTGTACATACAGTGAAATGGCTTCCTGTGCTTTGTTACCGCTTTGTACAATGAATCTCAATTTCAAGTTGCTAACTCCAGCCGATTGCAGAAGTTCTTTTGCTTTAACTGCATCGTTATCGAAGGTAGGTACATCATTGGTATGATACAAGGCATCCGGAGTCAGGAACGACTTCGCCGGGTCTGCATACTCGTTAGAGGTATAAGCAGCTTGAATGATTTCATCTCGGCTTAGGGCCAAGGATAAGGCTTGACGAACTTCTTTTTTAGCAAGAGCGCCTGTATCACTGTTCGCATTGAACATCAGGTAGGACAAACGACCTTCACTATAAGGAAGAATTTCAAAATTATTCGATGCTTGAATCGTTCCTACATCTTGTGGATCCAGATATTTGACGTTGATCTCACCATTTTGAAGCGCGAGATTCGCAGCATTCGTATCCTTGGCAATTCGGTAGGTTACAGAATCCAAATGTGGTTTGCCACCGAAGTAGTTATCAAATCTTTCTAGCGTCAAATACTCTCCGGATTTATATTCTTTAAATTTGAAGGGGCCCGATCCAACCGGAGCAGCATTCTTGGTGCTTTTCTCCAGATCAGTCTCATTCTCAAAAATATGCTTTGGAATTGGGAACACTTGAACCAGTGTAGCTTCGAAAGCTGGGCTAACCTGTGGAAGCTTAAACTCGACCGTCAGATCATCCACTTTTACCGCCTTAATGGCTTTATCACCAACGAAGAAGTTCGCTCTTAGGAAGCTGTTTTGCTTCTCATCCAGGATACTATCGATTGTGAACACGACATCATCAGCTGTAAGCTTTTCTCCGTCATGCCATGTAAGACCGTCTTTAAGCTTCAAAGTATAAGTAAGGTTATCTTCCGAAAGGGTCAGGCTGTCTGCCAAGTAGAAGGTCTTCTTACCCTCATTTACTTGGAACAGTGGAGCATAAAGTGCTTGGTCAATCGTAAGACTGACACGATCACCCGCATAGTTCGGGTTTAGAATGACTGGATCAGATGCGACCCCGATAATCAAGTTGCCGCCATCTTTTGGCTCAGTGCTTGCCGTCGTTCCCTCATTAGCAGCAGGTGCTTGATTTGTATTTGTGGAAGTGGCGTTATTCCCCCCGGAGCACGCACTAATTAAAAATGTTAATAAAATCAAAGTAATAACCCCAGATAATCCTCTACGCATAAGTTTCTCCCCCGTATTCTATGTTCTGCTTTGCTTGTGTTTTTTATATTGTATATCGGAATACTAGGAATTACAATGGATAGCATTTCACATTAATGTAATATTGAGGGAATTGATGATTTTGACCTCTTTCATGACATCTCCGCGCCTTAAAGCATCCACATGGTCCATACCTGAAACGACTTTTCCGAATACAGTATGCCAAGGGTCGAGATAGTCAAAGGTATCGTAACAGATAAAAAACTGACAGCTGCCCGTATTCGGACCAAAATGAGCCATAGATAAGCTACCACGTACGTGTTTATGTGGATTACCGGCTGTTTCACATTGAATTTTATCGGTACCCCCACGCCCAGTTCCATCCGGACAACCACCTTGAGCCACGAATCCGCGAACCACACGTTGGAAAGTCAGACCATTATAAAAGCCTTGATTCACCAGCTTCACAAAATTAGCTACCGTTCCTGGTGCATCTTGCTCGAATAGTTCCAGCTCTATTTCTTGTCCACGTTCAAGCGTGATGATTGCCTTTTTCATTATGATCCCTTACCTCCCCACCAATGTGAGCCTTAGTCTTCGCTGTCTCTTCCGGTGCATATATCTCCTCAACATCCTCATCCAGCAGTGGTCGATACTCACCATTTGCATCATACCAGAACACATCCGCACGAGGATTCATGGCTAATAACAGATTAATTAACTCCTGTACTTTTAGTGGCGATTTATCCATAGCTCTCATTCCTTTGCTGATCATGTTGGCATTTATATCTAATTATTCGGTTATTGTACAGCAGATCGTAACTAATTAATATATCTAACTCTCATTTACTTTACAGTACTTTGAAAAATAAGGATTATTGCCGCTCCCCTGTAAATATATTGAGAACATACGAATATCTCTCAGAGCGAGAGAGAGTCCCCAAGGAGGCCGCAATGAAAGTGAATAAGACACGCGTATTAATTGGCAGCCCCATCCACCAAAAACCCATGGTTTTGCGAGAATTTTTAAATTCCCTGCAACGCTTGAACGTGGATGATATCGAGCTGGATTTCCATCTGATTGATGATAATGATGATGAAGAATCCTGCCGGTTGCTTCAGGAATTCAAAAGCATGGGTGATCATATTTATCTTCAAAGCTCAGGCTTTCACGATGCATATATTCGCAATGATACTACCCACTTCTGGAATACCGACTTAGTCTGGAAAGTAGCCAACTTTAAAAATCTCATGATCAACCGAGCCCAGACCTTGAATTATGACTATTTGTTCCTGATCGACTCCGATCTTCTTCTACATCCAGATACACTACGACATCTCATAGGTACGAACAAGGATATTATTTCAGAGGTATTTTGGACCCAGTGGCAGCCAGAGACCATGTTTCAGCCGCAGGTATGGATGCATGACGAATACAATCAGTGGGAGTTACTTCCCGGTGAAAAATTACAACCTGAGGAGACTAACCGCAGATTCCATGAATTCATTGCCAAGCTTCGCAATCCCGGAATCTATGAAGTGGGCGGACTCGGGGCTTGTACACTGATTAGTCAGCATGCGATAAAAGCTGGGGTTAGCTACAATCAAATTCGCAACATTTCATACTGGGGAGAGGATCGCCATTTCTGCATTCGTGCCGCAGCCCTTGGCATCCCCCTGTTCGTCGATACTCATTATCCTGCGCTGCATTTGTATAGAGACAGTGATTTAAGTAAAGTTGAGGATTTCATCAGAGAAACTACGGGGTCCAAAACCGATTCCGCTGATTCTGAGAATAGCTTTTCTAAAGAGGAAGTACCTGTATCGGCCGAGCCGCCATCCAATCCAGACAATCCAGACAATCCAGACAATGAAAGTTTCAAGGAAACAGTCGCCCTAGCAAGGAAGCGGCCTAAGCTAACGCTCACCATGGTTGTAAAAAATGAAAGTGGGCGCTTTCTGCGACAGGTTCTGGAGGAGCATCGCAAGTATATCGACGAGGCCGTCATCATTGATGATGCCAGCACCGATAATTCAGCAGCGATCTGCTTGGAGGCGCTTGAAGGCATACCCGTTCATCTCGTGCACAATACCACATCCAAATTCAGCAATGAAATTGAGCTGCGAAAGCAGCAGTGGGAAGAGGTTCTGAAGACGAAGCCCGAGTGGATTCTGAGTCTGGATGCAGACGAAATCTTTGAAGCAAGTTTTGCGGCAAATATCGATACCTTGCTGTACGCCGATGAGGTCGATCTGTTCTGCTTCCGTCTTTACGATTTATGGAACGAGGGCCATTACAGAGAAGATATTTACTGGCGCTCTCATCTGAACTACCGTCCTTTTTTGCTTCGCTATAAAGAAGACTTCAACTATGTATGGAATGAATCTCCACAGCACTGCGGACGCTTTCCGGAAAATATTTTCGAGCTCTCCCATCAGCTAAGCAACTTGCGACTCAAGCATCTAGGCTGGTCGAAGGCAGAATTCCGTTTAGAAAAATACCTGCGGTACATGCTACTTGATCCCGATGGCCAATATGGCTGGAAGGAGCAATACCTGTCCATTCTGGATGAACATCCTCATTTAATGCCTTGGGTGGAGTGAGGGGAATCATAAAAAGGGCGTCCACAAAACCTTAATGGCTTTGTGGACGCCTTTTATTTTATTGTATTCGAAACGATAATACCCTTCATTTTGCTAGCTTCTTCTTATTCAGTACGCTGTGATTTATCGACTTCTGGCTTCATAATAGACACCGTCAGCTCACCGCCGGCTTCATCCACCTGAATCATCGAACCCTCTGCGGCTTCGCCAGCAATGATTGCACGTGCTACACGAGTCTCCAGACTACGCTGGATAAAGCGTTTCAGCGGTCTTGCTCCATACACAGGATCAAAACCTTCCTTAGCGATAAACCGTACCGCCGGCTCAGTTAACTCAAGACCAATCTCCCGTTCAGCAAGGCGTAAACGTAATCCGTCCACCAGTTTGTCCACAATTTTCTCGATCTCACCCAGGGTCAACGGCTTGAACATCACAATGTCATCCACCCGGTTTAGGAACTCTGGACGGAAATGACCACTCAGTTCCTTCATTACTCTATCCTTGGTTGCTTCCGTAAGTTGGCCTTTCTCATCGGTGCCATGAATCAGATGTGGCGAGCCGATATTTGAGGTCATAATGATGATTGTGTTCTTGAAGTCGACCATCCGGCCCTGCGAGTCGGTCAGCCGTCCATCATCAAGCAGCTGTAGCAAAATGTTAAATACATCTGGATGCGCCTTCTCCACTTCATCGAGCAGAACAACTGTATAAGGCTGTCGCCGCACCGCTTCTGTAAGCTGGCCTCCCTCCTCATATCCAACATATCCGGGAGGTGCACCGACTAGGCGAGAAACACTGTGCTTCTCCATATACTCCGACATATCAATACGAATCATGCCATCTTCGCGATCGAAGAGAGAGACCGCTAGCGATTTAGCTAGCTCTGTCTTCCCTACCCCAGTCGGACCGAGGAATAGGAAGGAACCGATTGGCCGATTCGGATCTTTGATTCCGGCTCTTGCACGAAGCACGGCATCCGCTACTAGACTGACAGCTTCGTCCTGCCCCACAACACGTTCATGCAGCGTTTCTTCCAGACGCAGCAGCTTATCCCGTTCGCCTTCGACCAGTCGGCTGACTGGTACACCCGTCCATACATAACTATTACAAATTACATAAAACATATGTAAAAAATAGCCTCCCCGTTAAGGAAGGCTCTTAGTCATGAACTCTTTGATATCCTTCAACGTAATCGAAAATGACCGATCAAATGCAGCACCACGAACAATTCCGATAAGCTCACCTTTATTATTTAATAATGGCCCTCCGCTGTTACCGCTCAACACCTGATTATCGCCCATGAGATTGTAAGATTCCCCTGTATCCCATTTGCAACGCTGGATTGGATTAAGTAACGTACCCTCACTATATGACCACATAGCTAATCCGTGTGGGTTTCCGATGCTCATAATAGGCATGCCAGCATACAAAAGGGATTCATCCGCGAGGACAAATCCCTTAGTGTCAGTATTTATTTTTAGTAGCGCTAAATCTTTAGTGTGATCTGATGCGATCAGCTCAGCATCAAACTTTTGCTTATCAAAAGTGTCCACTACAATGCTGTCGCTGCCTGCAATGACGTGTTCGTTCGTAAGGATATAGCCTCCGTCCAGCAGTGCTCCGGATCCAAACGTTAACGTAGTTCCTTCGAATCTCGTTTCTGTTACTCCTACCACATGCAATGTCTTACTGCGTGCCGTTTCAAGTTGAGATTGTAACACTTCGCTGTGTGGTTCGTTGTAATTGTAGGCGTAAGATGGGGATGAGAGGAATAGAGTGGCGAGTAACAATAGAAGTATTTTTTTCATTTTGTGTGTCCTGGATTGTTCTTCACTAGTTCGAAAATGCCCGTTGACGCTAACCCAGCAAATGCACCAGCCCAAAGCCGCGGCACGGTTTCGAGGTCGGTGAAGATATATCCGAAGTATCCAACCAGTAGCCCGATCACAAGGCCGATGATAGGGATGAAATTCTTCGGGATGCTGACGGTAGCCTTAACCAGCTGCAGGAATGCCAACACAATAGCGGCCAGCACAGAAGCGAACAGCATAACTTGATTTAGCATGTCATTCATTGTTAAACAGCCTCCTTTGGATAAATGAGTACACGTTTGGTGTTAACAGCATCTGGATCTAGGAACACACTCTTGACTAGTCCAAGACTATGAAGGTCAACAGACTTGATGTAACTGGTCTCGTTTATGATCTTAGTCTCGAGTACACCACCGTTGATCACGATAGACTTTTTATCAAACAGACACGTGTTGATGCCCAGAGTGTTAAATGATTCTCGTGCAGGGATCCAGCTGCGTCCTTCGATCAGAAGACCCAACAAATAGGTATTGCCTATGACGATTTCTACTGGATACATTCCGGACGGAAGCACAACGGGTTTGGTCGGATCAATGTACGCCCTACCGAAGAATTGACACCAACCACGCGCTATCTCTTCAGCACACTCTGATCGGTATGCATCGGTCATTAAGAGTTTCGCTTCGTCAGGGTTATCCATAAACGAGCCTTCTATTAATATCCCTGGCATCTTAGCCTCGCGAGTGATGTGTAGGTTATTGGTCTTCAGCCCACGGTTGAACAATGGAGTGCCCTTTACAAGAAACTCCTGTACGTCCTGTGCGAGTCTCTTTCCTTCTTTGTATCCAGCACGGTAATAAATTTCGATCCCTTTCACTTTGTTGTTCCACACGTTTCCAGCAGCGTTAGCATGGACCGACACTATGCCATCGGCTGGTTTACCGAATCCATTAGGTATCGTGTTGTTAGCCAAATCTGTACGCGTTTTTAGTGGTATGTCTGCATCTCCAGCAGACACATGCAGAACATCAAAGTTATTTCTCTTCAAATGGATGTTAAGCTTATCTATAACTGCACGGTTAAATTCATTTTCCTTCATATAAGTACCGTCCGGAAATAGCGGTGTACGTTTACCTGCGGTTTCCATTCCATGGCCATCATCAGTTGCTATTAGTATCTTTTGTTCGTTCATCTGGTATCGCCCTCCCTGGTCTGTGACCTCCTGTGATAAGTTCGATAATGTAGTTGAGTTCTTCCGATCCAGTCTCTTTAATTGTTTCGTACGACCATACAATTTCGTCGGCTGCCATTTTCGCCCACCTAACAATTCGATTTGGTTCGTCGCCCATCTTCGCCAGTCCTCGTTTTCATCTGCTAGATATGGGAAGTGTGCGGTCAGGAACTTTTTAAACATCTTCATTCCTGAACGTTTCCCAAATAGGTAAAATAGGTAAAACAAAAGAGCCTCCCATTTGAGAGACTCCATGTTCTTTAGTAAGTAATAAGCAATTTCATACAGCGTCTCGAGTACACTCCACAATAGTTTCACCGCCGTATAAAAAGAGATCCTTCACTTCGGGCCCATGAAAAAGCAGTATCAGATATAGTAATTCATCCGATACTGCTGATTGTTTTAATTCTATTTCGTCAAATTCAATCATTAGTTCACCTGCAATCCTAATTCTTCTTTGACTTCATCCATGTATTCTTTGCGGACATCTTTATAAATTTCTTCGAGTTGTGAGATATATTCCTCATCAGTTCCGGATTCAATCTCCATTACACGATTGATTATTTCGTTTCCGATGTCCTCTTGAAGCTTCTCATAACGCTTAAGAGGTATTTCAATTGTCACAGAAACGTCATTTTCGTCCTTACCTCTCACCTTTTTCTCTGGCGCTTTAGGTGCAATAGAGTTGTCACCAGTACGTTCCATGAGATCAACGATAAATGCAGCTGCTGAAGTATAGTTGGCCACTTCTGATTTATACGGGTTTAGGTATTGACCCTTAATACCAGGAGCGTTCATTTTATTCTGACCTAATGTTGTCTTGTTGGCTGGCAAGTCCTTCGAAAGACCCGGAGTGCGTGACTGGAAGTAACCTTTCACGTCTGCAACGAGTCCATTATTATACGGTGTCTTGCGTGCAATCGGATCTTGTCTACGTGCTTCCTGTGCCAACATTGATGGTGAGAAAGATTTAAAAAACGATTCTGCCAATCGTGTTCCAACTCCTGCAGCCTTCTCGCCTTGAGTGCCGCCGTATGAAGGTTGGAATACATCCTGCACACCTTTGAGTGTAGACATTCCGAATAGTGAACCTCCCGCACCTACAGCCGTTCCAGATATACGCTGATCTAATTTTCGACCTTTCAAATCACTAAATTCTGCACCGATAGCTAATGGGAATGCAACCGGTTGGAGTTTATTGTAGTCAAAAGCTTTGTCTCCTTTTTGATATTTAGCGGCCTTTTCTGCGGCTTCGGATCCTTCGCCGTTTAGAAGTGCACTGACATACCGTTGTAGAGCTGACGTATTAAAACGATATTTACCTTTACCTGCTTGCTCACGGATGTTGTCGGCGTTCTTGTCTCCGCTGTCATTGGCTCCAGTGATGATACCAAGCTGATTAAGGTAGTAACCGACTGCGGACAACCCAGTTCCAGTCAACCCGAGTGATAACGTACGTATTGCTTCACGCTGACCCACAGCAGACTTACCAGACAATTGCATAAGTCCTTTTATAATACCGCCTGGGGACATCGTGAACGCTGTAGAAGCGATATTAACTGGTGTACGAACAAATGGGAATACCGCATTAACAGCAGGTTTAACCAGAGGTGGAGCTGTATTTAAAAAGTTGGCAATTTTACCACCTGTAGTGTCACTACGTTGGAATGTAGCGTTCTTGGCGATCCGGTCAGCTTGCTCTATTGCTGCCTCTGATGGATCATTGATAAATTTACGAATATGCTTTTTTATTCCTTCTTTATCGCTTCGTTTAATACCATTTTCCAAAGCATCAAGGAATCCTTGCTTCTCCAGTTCACCCTTATAAATGGCTGAATAAGCAGCATAGTCAGCGCCTTTAGCTACAGAACCAAGCGAACGCTCTAACAGGCTCAGTGGGTTGTAAAGGCTCTTATAGGTAAGTCCGCGAATCTCATTAGCTCCTTGTATTCCTGCTGGATTAACGCCTTCCCATCCTGCCTTAGCACCTATCTTCAGACCTTTGAAGTAATCAGCCATGAACTTAACTGGATTACCACCATATAACGTAGTGGTTCGCGGATGTTTCATAGCTTTGCTTAATGTAGCATCAATCATAGCCCCAAATACGTCAGCTGTGCGTCCTGTAGTTGCCATAATCGGTCCGGATATGGCGTTAATTGCTTGTGTACCTGAGTTGTAAAGCATGGCAATATACCGCAAGGCGTTTACTTTATCCATTACAGATGATTTTTCGTAGCTGTTGAGGATTTTTTGCATGGACATATCTGCTTTAATCTTGTCTGTACCTTGCAGCTCGGTCAGGCTCTTGGCTAGTTTTCGCAACGAATCAATGTCATTCGGCGTTACTTTTGGATTCGCAATCACGTATTTTTCAACGATTCGTTCTTGTTGATTCATACTAGCCTTACCAGTTATTCGTTTAAATGCATTGTCAGCCTTGATAAAGTCACCTTCAATAGATCCTTTAGTAACGCTACCCACGAGATCCTGAGCCTTTTCAAACACTTCTCTAGCAATAGGTTTTATATCTTCGCCAAACAGCTTTACAAGGTCTTCTACGTATGTCTCAGCCTTGATAATACCCTTACCAACCTTTGCCGCGATCAATATAGAGTAGTCGATCCATTCCTCTACAGGTAAGCTATTCAATCTCCCCTTGCGCTTGTTGATACGCGCTTGCGCAGCCTCTTCCTGCGACTCTAAAAATGACACAACTTTGTCACGTTTACGCGTATCATTCAATTCTTTAGGTAGTTTATTTTTCACTTCTTTTGCCTTCGGTTGAATCTTTTGTTCAGCATTCTTGATGTAGTCACCAAGCGCTTTAATATCATTAGCAGTAACGGATTCACCTTTTTCTAAGCGATTAAGGATGTCATTTATAGCGTTCTCTTTAACTCCTGCACCCGTGTTCTCCTGAACTTTAGTGGCTAGTTCTTTGAATTTCGCGCTATCCGCAACATCAACCACCTTGCCGTTCTTTTCTGCCACACGGATAAGATTTAATAGCTGTCCTTCAGGGCTGAGACGTGAGATCAACGAGGCTGCCTGTGCGGTCTGTCCTGCTTTTGTGAGGTCTTTAGCTAGCTTATCGGCAATAGACAAGGCGCGTGCATGCTCTCCAACTTTGTCTAGTTCCTGCATGACTCTGTAGCCTGTAGAGATATGTTCAGCGCCGCCAGATTGATTCATGAGGAAATCATTTTCTGCTTTAGATAAGTTTTTGATGTTTTCGTTAGCTTTGGCAACTGTATCAACGTTTTTCTGAATTTCGTATGTCTGATCAACTTTTTCGATTCTGCCTTTTAGTTTGCTTGAAATGTTTTCGCTATCTTTCATAGTTTTGTAGTTACTGTGTATGCCTGTTGTCTTTTCTTCATAATTACGTTTTATATCTGTAGACACTGAAATCTTCTTCGCTTCAGTTTTAATCTTCTTCTTTTCTGTGGTTTCCGACACTTCTTTATTGGCTGCCTTTGTTTTAAATTCCGTCTTCGGCTTGATTTCTGTCTTTATTTTCGGTTTCAGTTCGGACTTATAAACAACCTGTGACTTAGGTTTAACGTAAGTGGATACCTTTGGCGTTTCCTCTGGAAAAGCTTTTGCTTTGTCATACTGTCCACTGAGTAAGTAATCAATATCCTCTTGTGGAAGAAATCCGCCTGCATTCACTTTGTTTTGAATCTGTTGCTCACGAGACAATTCTTGTACAGGTTTACGAATGACAGGTTCTTGATAAGGTGTAGGTTTTACAGCGCTGACGTTTTTGTTTTTAAGTTTTCTTTCTACGATTGGATTATTCGGTTTATTTTGTTCCATGTTTTTTACTGCAAGTTCATACGTTTTCTTGTTTGTCAATTTAATATCTGGATCTGATTTCAAACGTTTATACTCGTCTATAATAGATTGTTGATAACGAGTTTCTGCTAATGGGTCAATCGTTTTTATCGCTTCACGACCAGCTGATTGTCTGGATAATGATGCAGAAACGGTTTCCGGCGTAGCTTCATTCAACTTTAAATTATATGGAGAGTATATTGTTTCACCAGATGGCGTTGTTTTAATTTCTCCCGATAATTGTTTTCGTACAGTACGTGAATTTGCTTCTGGTAATGCTAATAGTTCCGGTGCAATATCTGCAATTTCTTCATCAGCAACCCCGCTTTTGCGGAACATGTTCAGAAGGGATGGGATTGCTTCACCCAGCGCCGTTCCTGCACCACCAAGCACACCACCTGCCGCGGCTCCATATAGAGCATTACGCATGATTTCACTACCGCTATCTTGCCCTTGTTGCAATCCAAATCCTACGCCTTGGAGCCCACCTGCTAATCCTTCTGTTGCCGCAACCCGTACGACATTATCAGAACCAGGAATAACTTTACCTGCACCTTTTAATACGGACTGTCCGATCTTACCAGATAGCGCCTTTCCAGTAGCATCATAGGTGCTGCCGATAATTCCTTGACCCAATGGAGCCCCTGTAGGCGTGATAAACGGTGTCACGAGGTTATTGATAACATCCGTAACCTTATCGACTGTCTTATTCCCTGTAGTGTCACGACTTGTCACGCCTGAATTACCTTGGAACGACCGTGTGATTGCCTGTCCAATCGGATTACCTTGAGTGGCATAGTTCATAACGTTGGCGTATGCTTTAACTGCTGCCGGGGCGTTGTCATTTGCAATCTCTTTTTTTGTAGTCTCATACTGCGATATTCCCGGTATCTGTGAAGCGTTAGCAGGTCCGCCGCCCGTTTGTTGCAAAAGGGAAGACGCTGGGACTTTCCCTTTTAATGTGGATTGGATGCTGTTATTCAGCTTTCCAGTTAGCAAATCAGCAGCCGGGAGTTTACCTTGTAGTGGTGAAACTGTCTGTGCTTGTTTCGCTTTCTGCGCGGCTTGATCATCTTTGAAGTCAACGGTATTTTGCGTAGTTTGTGGCTTCTGCTGAACGGTTGCAGAGGTAGTTGTAGGGCTGACAGTAATGTTAGGCTTCAACACGCTGGATAAAGTGTCCTGGAGTACCTTACTGGACATTTGCGCTTCAGGAGTTTTTATTTCTCCGCTTAGTTCTTTTCGTCTTCGAGCGAGGTATTCTTCGCCTGTTTCAGTTGTATTTTTATTTTGCCCGCCTTGGAGTTCTCTTCGTCTTCTTGCTAAATATTCCGCGCCTGTTTCAGCCATACTTTCACCCCTTACTTAGAAAACTTTTTGTAATAAGTGGTTACACCGTTAACCCAGTAATCATTAAGACCGTTCGGATCATTAGCAGCTCCGCTTGGTGCGTATTTCTTCTGTATCGCTTCGATAGTAGTCAATCCTTTGTCGATGTAGTTACGTTTAAGGTTAGATGCCATCTTTTCAATTCCTTCCTGAATACTGGAGAATGTCATTAGACCGTTTTTCCCCATCATTCCACCGACATTATTTTTCGTTTTAACAGCGTTGCTAGTACCGTTTCCTGTCTCATGTACAGCGATTGCCGCAAGTAAGGCAGGGTCTATTCCATACTTTGCACCTAGAGATGCGAATATATCACCCGTGTTCTTAAGAGAACCACCTAGACTACTGTTTAGTTTAGCCCCACTAGCTGTTGCCGTAGGGCTAATTACTCCCCCGGCGTTGGTACCGGAACTCCTTCAGGCCATTTCAAACCACTGGATTTAATCGCTCTGTATTGTTCATAATCTGAAAGCCCAGATGTTAAGATATATTCTTCTACTTCACTTGGATTACTTACTACCCCTTTTTTGTCGCGCTGAATGATCTTCTCGATGTTCGACTGGTAATCTTCATATGTTTTTCCTGCTGGTTTAGCGGCTGTTTCTTGCAGCTTCTGCAACTCTGCCTCTGCTGTCAGTACCTTCAACTGGTCTAAACGTGCATCCGTATCGGATTGATATGGAACTTTACCAATTTCAGCTACAGTTTTTCTAAGTTGTTCCAGCTGTAACTTTTGCTGTTGAGAGTAGTTGCTTGCATCAATCTGTTTCATTTGAAGATCAAGCGCTTGTGCTTGGTTCGTTGCGCTGTTTGGATCCGTCAACTGTGTAAACTGGTATGCAGCAGTGTCGTTGCTGATCTTTCCAGCCGCAATTTGTTGTTGAAGTTGTTGAAGCTTAAGTGCTGACTGTTGCGGATATGTGGAAAGGTCAATTTGAGCGATCTTATTCGCAAGTTCTTGGCTCGTGTTGGAAAGTAGTTGGCCTGCAACTGAAGCATCATTAGCCTTTCCTTGCATCGTTTGCTGTCCGTTTAATACTCCGGTCAATCCTGCTACTTGAAGGTTATACTGTTTATCCGCATTTTCAAGTTCAGCAGCCTTAGTTGCGATGTAGTTTCCTGACTGATTACGGAATGCATTTGCTTGGCTGTATGCCGCTGCTGTTGCGTCCGTCAACGCCTCTTGCGTGTAGTGATCTTCTACGCTACGGTTTCGATCTATTTGTGCTCCGCGGAAGTTGGTAGATCTATCTCTATCGGATGGGGCATTGTTCTGGTTAAAAACATAGTCCTGTACAGCGCGATTATCCTGATTAACTCCATTTGTATATGCGTATCTACGGTTAAGTTCCGTTTCTTGCGACTGTGCACCAGCTAACATTGCAGCAAGTTCGCGGTCATATGCAGCTTGTGCGAGTGCATTGTAATCCTTACCAACTGTTTCAGTCGCTGCCGTTTCTTCTGGTGAGTAACTTTGACCGTTTTGACCGTTGATATATGCTTCTAACTGTGAAGCGTTCATACCCTTAACCTTTGCCGCGAGCGTAGGATCAAGCTTTGCATACGATGGAGTGGCATAGGCTGCGGCGCCTTTTTTACCAGACTCATACTCTTTTTTGAGGTAGAGGATATCGTTTAGCGTCTGGCCACCCTTAGCAACATAGTTGGTATTTGGTGCTGCTGCTGTTGCAGGTGCTGATCCAGCGCTTGGTGCTGGTGTTTTAGATGTTGCTGTAGGAGTCATTGTCTTAGTTGCTGGTGAAACTATCGTACCTACAGTCGGAGCACGTGTTATTGATGCGGCTGTTGCTGGTGTAGTTGCTGGGACACGTTGACCGATGGTGTTGGTATTGCGTGCTGCCACTGCACTGGCTGGTGCTGCAACGGCATTTGTTGTTGGCCTAGGAGTAGCCACCGTTGGAGTTGGTGCTTTTGATGCTGTTATTGTTGGCTGTGGAGAATTCTGTACGGCGGCTTTAGGCGCGTTACTCACTGGATTCGCTGCTAGTGACTGCCCTGCTGCAAGTTTAGCTTTAGCTGCAGCTTGCATCTGTTCAAGTACTGTTGGCATGAGGTGCTCCTTTCTAAATGCAAATAACCCCCGGATGGTTACCGGAGGTTTTATTGGTGTTACAGTGTATATTCCAATTATTTAACAATATTGCTTTCGATTCATGCTTTGGACTTGGCTTTTCTGTTTCCTTCCATGTAAGTTAAACAATAAGAAAATACCATATATAACAGTACAATTATAGGCAATTTTTTTCTAGTCATATTGTCTCCTACCATACCAAGCCCATAATTCATTCCCGCATTTCCTAGTGCAACATGTCCTACAGCAGTTACTACACATGCATATAGATATAAACATAGGGCACAAAGCATTAGAAATTTCCTTGTTTCTTTCCTCGACAAGAATAACAAAATGGCTACCACGGTCAATATGATGGATAATAATGATTCTAGTGAAGAAAGCCTATAGTTTACCCAATTATCATAGTTAAACGGAAAAGGAGCAACTACTAAATACGCAGCTGAGAAAACGGTATTAATTAATCCAGTTATTCCCGTTTTATAAAAGACTAAAGCTATTGCTCCGATCACAGACAGTACCATCATCTTCATTGAACGTTTGTAGATAAAGTAATATCCCAATGTAAACACGATAGTGTATGGTCTAAATATCGTTGCTACAAACATTACGACGATAAACCAAAAATACTTCTTCTTGATCAAAAGATAAAGCGCTGCAAACGATATGCATATATTTGTAATGTCCTTCGCAAAAGTTGAAGACCAATACATAAATGATGGACTTGCTAGAACTCCAAACACAATTAACGCTGTATAGAGATTTTTGTCCTTAGAGTTTATTTCGCTGTACTCTTCAATTATTGATCTATTGGCTTTAAAAGCAAATTGAGCGAGCGAGACCAGCATGACTGTATTGAAGATTACAATAATCATCCGATTATCTGAACCAAACAAATAATAGAAAGGCATAAAAAACATTCCGAAAGAAGGATAGATAGAATAGTTTAAAGTCAACTTGTCCTTTACATAATCGAGATAGCCATTAAAATCGTTAATCTGGGCCAACATTTGTGCGTGATATCTTATCTCATCTGATCCCACGATAGGATCCATGGAAAACCCGTAATAAATTTTACCGAACACCAGCACCAAGAAACCAAAAAAAATAATATATGGTTTAGCGGGCCATTTATAAGCGATAAGCAGTATTACGGATACTATTAATAAAGATACAAAATACGCAGTATCACCATCACCCTTGAAAAGGAAGCGTTCAATTAATAAAAATCCAATTGCAAAATAGAGATAGTTGATAATCTTCACCGGAGTAGTTACGCTCCGTTTTAATTCTATTGTGCTCATTTCCATAGTTCCCCTCATATATATTAGATTTCCATCATAACACCCCCATTTTAATCCATCAATAATATAAAGACGCTGTAAACCAAAAGAATAGTTAACGTACGTAGTAAATTTATATATTAGTTTGGCGTAGTTCCGAATGTTCCATCGTTGTTAAAGTTACCAGCCCCAAAATTTGTGCTTGTCCCAGAGTTGAATATACCACCTACATTACCGGATAGTCGGCAGTTATTATTCGAGACGAAATTACGATCAGAAGTTGTGTCAGCTATTTCAATTCCATACTTCGGTTTATTGGTATTAGCCCCAACTCTAACATTATTGTTTTGAACATTGTTGTAGTCTGAATTTGAGTACACTTTAATGTTAGAATAAGTATCTGCCGTTGCCGTTCCGTTCCCTTCACATGTATTCGATGATATATCGTTACTGTGAGAAGCGGATAGAACCGAAATTCCATGATACCCGTTGTTATTTACACTTAATCCAGTCACAGAATTACCTGAAGAAGTGACAAGAGAAACACCAAATTGCCCACTCTTCTCTATCTGACCACCATTTATAACTGATTTTTTCACTGTATTGGATAATCTCAAACCATCCGTTGTGTTTGAATATGAGTAACTATCAGAAAAAATGTGTCCACCACCGCCACCAGCTAGGATACCGATTGCGGCATTTGAGTATGCTGTATTTTGAGCCGATGTACAATTAAATGAGTTTGTGAAGTGAAATCCGTTGATTCCGTTATTATACGAATAGTTACCTATTAATTTTACGCCCTTTACCCTTGAATCATCCTCTGTAGTACCTACTCCAGCCGATAGGAATCCACTTCCAGCATTATTATAAAAACGGCAATATGAAATTATAACCTTATCCGCTACGTGTCCATTATCCGGTTCAATATCCAAACCAGCTTGTGGAGCTGTTCCACTGGTATAACAAAAATCGCAATTAACTACAGTAACTCCATCTACCCAAGCGATAGTTAGACCTTGACGTCTATTATTGCTAGATATGCACTGTTCCATATAGACATTCTTTGATGGTTGAGTTGACGATCCCCCGATAATTAAACCGTCACCCCAACAATCATTAAATATCATGTTTTTTATGACAACATTTTGTGATCCCTTGCATGAAATACCATATCCCCATTCTCCGGTACTTCCAGTATGTCCAGCCCTATCACCTTGAATAGTTCCACCAGTGATAGTGATGTTTTTCTTGTTCCATATGCTTATTACGTTATATCTTCCGGCAGAGTTTGGAATAGCTCTGATAATTGTATCAGGTGACAAAACTACGTTAATATTATCAATTAGTGCAATTCCACCGATTGAATTATTACTATCTGTTGTAGTGTCTATCATAAATATTCCATTTGGAAATAATAGAGTACCTCCACCAACAGAAGCCAAATAATTGATAGCAGAATTAATTGCTACCGTATCATTAGCACTTCCGTTTCCGACTGCTCCATATGATCTAACATTTATCGCAATATCCTCTAACTGTTCATTAACCAATCCAAATTTGTACTGTATCCCTGCATCAGATATAGGATATACCAGTGAAGGATCAAGCTTTCCTGCTGTGACTGATCTATCTGCCAATGCTCGGGTGCTAACTGAACCATTAGATAATTTAGCTTCCGTAACTGAGCCATTTCCAAGCTTCGCCGTAGTAATCAGTTCATCCATTAACTTTTGTGTGCTTATCGTACCATCTGCAATCTTGGAAACTGTCACAGAAAGTTCAGCAAGTTTGGAATTTGTAACTGAAGCATCAGCTAATTTAAGCGTTGTTATGATTGCATCAGCAAGCTTCTGAGTAGAAATGGTTCCGTCTGCAATCTTGGAGTTAACCACAGCTAACTCTGCGATCTTTTGTGTAGTGATCGCCAAATCTCTGATCTTCGGAGTAGTAACAGCTCCATCAGGTACGCCGATGATCGGACCAATAATGAAATCGTAGAATGCTTGCCAGTTATCGTTGATCGTTTGTACCATTGCCACAACTGCGCCATCTACTGCAACAGGTGATGCTACAGTTCCCGGTGTAGTGTTCTCATATAATGGTGTTACTGCTCCGTTAGGAACATATCCAGCAGCCATGTGCTTCCCTCCCTATCTTGCGTTTCTATTGCTTGTTGTTCCTAGAAATTTTTCTTTCAAGATAATACATGGCTCATCTCGATTGTTACGCCATCTTCTCTGAAAGTACTTTGCTTTTTTATGGACAACAAGTCGTTTAGCATTGTTCGTATTATCCGTGTATTCCACATTCGCCCATTGACCCTCTGACCAGCTCGTTTTGTCCCACACAAAGATTTCATTGTGTAATGCCTTATCCATCGTGACAACGCCAGCGCCATAGACAATGTAGATGTCCAGTGAAGACTTTTGATTAAACATCTGCGCTTCCGTCAGATAGTAATGAAGGTATGAGTTATCTCCGGTGAATTCAAAGTTTATCAATCCACTGATTACATCGAAGTCTACAAACGTTCCAGTGGTCTTACCACGTTGATTCCAATCGCTGTATAAGTCCTCTGAGAAGGCGTGCACGTGTCCGGTAGTTGTACCCTTGTAAACTGTGCCATCGAACGCTGTCATGGATGTAACAGTCCATGGAAAGCGCCATAGATACCACTCTTGATTGCGAGTGTCATATATGAACGCATAATGTGCGGTATCACGATTGATGTTGAGGATGAACTGATTCTTTTGTGAATCAAAAAAAGCCACAGCCGCCGATTTTTCGGCATCCGTGAACCCGTATTTGTTGAAGTCGATTTTATCTTTCATGAGTAATCGCGTGCTGTATTGACGTGTTCCGTTGGTTTCAACGCTGTTTACTCCAGTATCGAATATCTCATGTACGCCATCATCTGAGAGATAGGCAATAGTTTGCTGACCCTCCGGATACGTGATCTTGGCGAACCCTCGTGATGAAATGTTACCGTTACTGGTGTTTAAGTATTGGTCTGCTTTGAATGGTACATTTGTAGACGTTCCACTATCCGTAACTTCTCCACTTATCACTCCCCAACCCCTGCGCATAGGGATAAGGCATAATCCGCCAAAAGAAGTACCGGAGCCAGTTACATAATCATTGTCGCGCGTGAAACGGAATCTCTGAGTTTGTTCTGGAAAGTAATCGTAATGGTATCGTTCGGAGTACCAAATAAGATCTGTTCCATCACTCACAAACACATGACCAGTAAACACCCAAATGTATTTTATTCCGCGTGCATTAATGACTGATAAAGTGTTAGGTGGCAATACTTCAGATGGGTGATCTGGTGCTGGAACCACATCTTTCACTTGCGTACCATCATATTGCTTAAGATTTCCACCGTCCGTCAGCAATAGATTAGATACGTCTGCAAAGTCCGTGTACCCTACACCGAATACATTGGAGTTCACAAAGGTATTCGTCATGGTCTGAGCTGTCAGTGCGTTAGCGGAATACTTGTACAATGTATTCCCCGATACAGCGAACAACTCAGGCGCTACGCTCGATGCTGTAGCCTTGTATACGAGTAGGTTAGTAATTGCAGACCCTAGCGCACTATCGGTCACAGGAGCCGTGCCGGGACGCTTTCCAATGGTGTCATTTGACTTCATTTCTGCGTCATAAGCGATTCTTTGTGATCCTTGCGGTAATTGGGCTGGGTTAAGGTCGTTCCGCATCCCTAAGGATGGCAATACTTCTAAGCTAAATTTAGGCTGGGCCATATCGCCACCTCTTATTTTCGATTTCTGAATAGTTGAGCATTCGCCAGACTTGGTACGTAACCTCCGCTTGATGTGCCACGCCCCTCAATGTTTGCCTGTACAACCACTTCAAGGTGACTATCTGCAAGTGAATAGTAGTGAGCTGCTAAGTCCTTGCTATCGTCTAGCGACTCCACAATGAGTGCAGCAGCGTAGTAGCATAACCCCATTGATCCAGCGTCTGGAAACTCAATCACCGTAGTCATGGACGTTATTGGTGTTGGATAGGCAATGTATTGAAGGATATGTGTACCTCCCGGCAGTGGGTTTGTAGCTAAGGCATATCCTTTAATGTGGATCTCTGTGTTGCTCGACTCTCTCCACCATCCACGTGAATCTGCGAATGACACGCGTTTTTGCATGTCACGACCTAATGGGTCAAGAATGCGCAATGGTGCGTACATATTAGCGATGTTAAGACCACGTTTGAAGGTTACATAACCATCTGTGGTGATCTCCAGTTGGTCGCTGTCCTTGCATTGATACGCAATACTTGCGAGTTTACGTAGTGCGTGAGACATGTACTGGAATAGGTAAACGTTCTGATCACCATCGTTAGCGCCGATTTCCTCGATGTAGGATGCGCATAGCTTCTTGATGGTTGGGAGTAAATCACCTGCGGTCATCACCAGTTCACCACCGTCCTACCTTTGCTAGACTTGTTTTTACGCTGCATGTCTTGCACAAAGTTCGTTTTACCATCTTGCCAACGATTTAGATAACGATCTGATAACGTTTTGTCTTGAATATTCAATGTCGGCAACAAAAGAATCATCCCAGCTGCATAAAATGACAATAAGTCGTGATACTGAGAGTCTATTTCTGGAACATCATTGTTGTTAACGAGTCTAATAGCATACTTGTAAAAGTAGTGCGTAAGCGTTCGTTCCTCTTGAGGTACTGGCTTGATAATGATTTCTTTACCTTCAATCGAATACCCGTATTGGTTGGATGATATATCCACCAAGCTGTAAGGGATGATGCAATTGTCACTTTCGATATATAGTAGTTCTCCAGGAGACTTAAAATCATCTGGTAGCGCATAGCTATTAGTTCCAGTAACCACGTCGATTGTTTGAACTCCTCTAAGGCGAGCTCCTTCTACTAACTGGTTTAGCGCATCATTTATGAGATCATCCATATGGTAACTGTCCGTATACATTCCGCTGGTAGCTCTGAATACTCTTGTGCGGATCTCTTCCAATGTCGGCATTTAAACACCGCCGTTCACATATTTTGTAACGCCGCTTTCGCGTCCATAGTCATACGCATTAGTGAAAGCTTCCTTGGATTCACGAGCAAAATCATGAGATAACGATTCAATGAATGCTGCTTCTTCTCGCTCAGCCTTTTCTTCTGCTTCTTTAATTACTTGCTGTGCACTGAATCCAGGTGCATGAATCTCGCGGATTCTGGTATATACCCTAGCATCCATGGTCGGAAGTCCAATTTGCGGAATCTTCATGATGGCCATCTCCATAACTCCATCCATTACCAGCCATGTTCCATCTTTAGGGTTCCACATGATGTATAGATCAGGATCATATTCCTGTAATCGTTGTTCGATATTGTTTATGTCGTTGAGAAAAACTCGTTGATATCCTTCTGAATAATGTCTGTTCATAGATCCTCCTAAAAAAGAAAGAGGGCCGAAGCCCCCTATAGTATTAATAACCAGATGGAATGTTGATGTCTTTCAAAGCTGCATAAGCGTTACGAGCGTGGCACACAACTGTGTAATACCAGAAAGCTGTTGCTTCGTACTGAGGGCTGTTAGCTACACGACTGAACATCGAACCATCCTCTTCCATCCAATCAAGCGCAGATGTTTGGTAAATGTTCATGTCATTCCAGTTACCAGCGTAGATTTGTTTGTCAGGCATATACTTATCTACGACCATTGGCATACCATCGAATTCAAGGGCAGTATATCCACCTTCAAGTTGCATTGGGTTAACGTATCGCTTGTTAGCTGTCAACACAGCCTCATATGCAGCACGCACGCCATGTCCGGCAGACAGCCATTCCACTTTTTTACCGGATGCCAAGTCTACGAAGTCTACGAGTTGGCGAAGGAGAGCATCTGAGATTGCACGACCAGTTCCTGCAGGACTTCCGGACAAAATAGTAGCTTTCCACCACGTATGAATAGCAGGATCGAGAGTTTGAAGTGTAGCCGTATCAGAAATGATACCGGATAGACCCATTGGATCAAGGTTATAAGTCCCTTTTACTACTGGAAAGTCTGTTGCAGCTGTCGTTACTGCGGCACCATCTACTGTAATTGTCTTAGCTACAGGGTTGATGGCTGTTACTGTTCTTCCTGCAACCGATACAGTGCCGCCAGTATTCATAATATCGATAATCATGCCAATGAAAAACGCTTTAACGTTATCGACTTTAAGTGTATTAACGCCTGTATTAACTTCAAATGCTGCCAGTTTACCAGATCCATCACCGAAAAATGCACGTTGTACATAGTTTTTGGTGTCTGTGATCAAACCATTAACTTCTGCAGTCATTTCTTTAACGTAAGTAGTGGCATCTTTCTTCGTTGCTTGGATAGCTGCGTTAGTCACTTGCAAGCGACCATGCACATATCCAACATTACCTGTTGAACTTTTGTATTGTTGGTTCCCTGCTGTTGGTAGTGTTCCGGATTCTGTTCCAGATCCTACACCAGAGTTACGTCCAAAGTGGTGAGGGACAGAAAAGTTTTTTCCGCCGCCGTTAAGCGTTTCAACCTTTTTCATCAGCATCATGATAAAATAGTTAGCGCCATTGTTTACATTTTCCCGAACCTTAGGAAGATAATCTATCTTCATTGCATCTTCTAGTGTTTTTAATGATCCTGCCATTTGTCATTTCCCCTTTTATTGTGATTGATTTGCTGCATTCATCCTCGCGACAATTCGTTCGTTAATATCTTTCCAACCCATCTTGCTAGTGTCTTCAGTGACTACACCCGGAGTACCGGATCCTTCTACACGTGGAGCCGACTTGCTTTGGAGATATTCCTTAACAGCCGTTTCTTTAGCTGTCGATAGTTGCTGTTCCAGTTCATCAGCACGCATTGCCTTGTGAGCAAGATTGAAGCTTTTCTCAGGGTTAGCAGGGTCGTAGGTGAGTTCATTCTCAACCATGAATGCATTGAGTTTTTCTGAATCAACACCCTTATCCTTGGCGAATCCCTCTAACGTGCTGAAATATGTTTGAATACGCTGTTCTTCCTGCTGTTTTTCTTCCAATTTGTCAGCTTTTGCGGCCTTTTCTTCCAGATATTCGAGCTTCTTTTGCATATCCGGTGAAATTTCGTTAGCTTCCGCTCGATTTTGGAGTCTGCTCATCTCAATCTGTTCCTTGAGTGTGAGCGCATCGGCACCGTTAATCTCCTGCAGATATTGGCTGAGCTCTTTATGAGTGTCATAATCCTTGTATTTCTCAGCAGTTTCGCTGTCCCATTTGCTACGTTCAGCAGCAAGGCGCTTAGCGAATGCTTTTTCGAAGTTGTTCTGTTTCTCAGGTTCGGCGGCAACCTGTTCTTCTACGCCCGTTTCAGATTCAGATACCGTTTCCGGTATTTCAACTTCTGGTGTTGCAGTTTCAGTTGACACCTCGGCGGCAGGTGCGGATTCTACGCCCGGATCTTCGTCAGCAAATAACTGTAAATCTAGTATTAAACGTGTCTTCATGATTGTTCTCCTCTCTATGCGGCGACCATAGATCATTAACGCCCGACAAATTAACTACAGATAAAAGGGCCACCCCTGCACTGGGGAGGCCCTAAAATTGTTTGATTATATACATTCTGTTATGGAGTTTCTAAAGCTGTTATTCTTGCAGCAAGTTCGGCGAGTATCCCCTGTACATTCGTTGCTGTTCCTGGGGATATTGCAGTAGAGGTTATGGTTGTAGCAGTATGAGTATGATTACCAGCAGCGGCATTAGCTGCAGCAGACCCGATTATCAGATTTGATGTGCCTGCCCCAATTGCTGTACGTGCTGCGGCACCATCTGCAGCTGTAAGAACCGCCTTACCCACTGTAGTAGCATCAGTAATATCATTTGCTTTAACACTCATACCTTCGATCACCACCCTAACTTTCGTTTTTCCGTCATCGTCTGTAAATACTTCTGCACCCATACGATCCCTCCTACATTTGTCTCATTCCAGCTGCTTGTAAGGCTGTCTGAGATTTAATTTGTTCACTCTGCACCTTAGACTGGTTGTCCATCGACTTTAGCTCCAAAGCCCTATCATGTTGTGCTGATGCTTCATTGCTCTTGCTTTCCTGCTCAGCCTGTTGAGCTTCTGCCTCTGCTTGTTGCTGTGCAATGATAGGTTCTTGTAAGGCTGCCTCATGCTCTGCAACGTGTGCATCTATGAGTTGTTGCATTGCTGGCGGCAATCCTTCGTAATCGCTCGACTTGCGCAATATGTTGTGGTTGTAAATGTGTATCTCATGATCATAAAAGTCTCGCACGATAGGAGCGCCTGGTATTGGTGGCGGTGGTTGCATGCCCATCTGTGAAGGATCAAATCCCTCCTGCTGTGCCTGCATAAACTTTTGTTGCGCTTGAAGCATCATCTGGACTTGTTCGTCCTCGGCCATCTTCAAGAACGTTTTATTCTCCATCTTGGATTTGTTCTCATCCAACTGGTTCTGCTCAAACAACTCTGTGGAATCTCCAAGACCCATCATCTTAAGGAAAGTGCTTGGATCTGGTGCACCTTCTTTAGTGACAATGGCTCCAGCATTCCAAAGCGTCATGATGCGGTCCTGCTGAGCTGACTTCATCTCTGGTAAGCTTGATCCTTGAACGATATTGATATCTTCCTCACCGCTCAAATCAGAGCCCATGAAGCTTACCAACTCAATTTCGTTGTCCGGTCCTAGTATTCGGCTCATACGTTCCTCAGTGTAGTGTTTCTTCATGAGACGCAGGACGCGTTTTAAGACCTTCTTCATTCCACGTTCATAGTTCTGCGAGTTAACAGCCATCTTCTCATTCTCTTGCTCAACCATGAGTTGTAGACCAGACGCTGTATCTAATCCTGCTGGTAAACTACCAGTTGCAATTTCCCTAGCTCCAGACATGTCATCAATCAGTCGGTTGTAATACTCGATGATACGATCGAAGCCATTCGGAACATCAGCACCAGGTATGCGTTTCACTTCACCGCCAGATGCTGCGTTGTAGTAGATAATCCCACTGATTTCATCGTTCAAGTCTTCCTCATCCACGCCAGATCCAAGAGGTACAGACCATTTAGTAGCGCCCATCTTCTTCATATTGGTGGAGAACATGGTTAACGCAATGTTTAACCCGCGTTGTATTGGCAACATTGATTCAATGAAAGCCTTGTACTTCACACTGCCAGGTATTGGGATATCCCCAAACAGGATATAAGGACTATCTCCGGCGTTTTCATCGATGTCTAAGAACTCTGTACGGGTCGTGGTGACCTTCAACCCTTTCGGGTACTTCTTACATGGATTCATCCATAACTCGCGTACCATGACCATATTTTTGTTCTTACGCGTGGTGTCATTGCTACCTCCACTAATATCAAAACTTGGAGCATAGGTGACGGTTTCATCAGCGGTAACCTCTTTGCCGTACTTGTCATTAACGTAATCAATGTCACGTGGTTTCTCTTCCACGATCCATCTAATTTCATCATCTGTGGTGGCAGAAGGATCAATATATAAAGTCAATGGATCACATACACGTAATTTGATCTCACCAGTATTTAGTGGATTCTCACCAGCCTCTTTCCATTCCTCATAGCCAGGATCACCCTCTGATGGTCTGATATCATCACCTGATTCGCTGTCGAAGAACACTTTAGCAGCGCAATATGACTTAACGTTTCCGTTGAGGAATATGTCACGCGTCTTCAGGTCCATATCCTCGGTATCCCACCAAGCGTGTATAAACTTGGTCGCTGCCTTAGCGATCTCTATTCGCGTCTGGTCAGCTGTGTCCGGTGTAACATCGTATTTGATGCGGTTCTTCGTCTGTTTAGCGAGCTTAGTCATGACACGCGGCTGAATCACATTATGAGTAATGCGTTCCTGTCCATCGTGCGGCAGAGCTCTCACAGTACGAGATGCACCATCCCATCCGATCCACTGGTTCGATAGATAATAATTAAGGTTGATGAGTATCTGCTTACGAGTTGAGTTGTCCTCACCCGTTTTCAGCATCTCATCAACCTTAGATATCCACTCTGATTCAGTTAGCTTATTCTCCAATCCGTCACCTCCTCTCTGGTGTTGGTGTTACTCCTTACGTTGTCTTGTACTCTTACCCTTTGGCTTATCGTCGTCTAATGGTGTAACAGTAATCTCATAACCTGGAATAATTAACTCTGTTATCTCAACAGGTAAGAAATCAAATTGTGGGTCAATATCAGCCTTGCGTTCATCCATGTCTTCTAAGGACTCAGCAGGAGCATATTCCAGTGTGTTTCCTATCTCAAGTTTGAAAAGTTTCATTGTTCCAATCGCTCCCTTTCCATTTCCATGTACGCATCCCATGCTTGGTTTATTTCTGGAATACTCATCTTGTCCATCATCAAATTGATAAGAAAATTGTTTTCATCCCACGCAGGTTGATTGTAGAAAGTTTGTCTCATTAGTTCTGACCGTCTCAAAAACAATCTAGTGAGTTCTTCCATCACACAACCTCCAGCGGATTTGTTTCTTTAACTGGCACATTACTAGCCTTGATAATCTTCGCTTCATGATGCTTCAAGTGGTCATATGTGGGCGCCTGTATGCGATCAAGTAGCTGTTGGCGTTCTACATTCCACTTGTCACGTTCGGTTATCCACCTATCGCACAGTTCATCTGCATATTTTCTTCGTCTGCTATCAAGTCGATCGGCATATATGATCTGGATTACAATGATTACTGCCAACGCACCTACAACGTAAATCATACTGCTCTCGCCCCTTTATTTGGCTTTGCTTGTTTTGCTATGTTGCGTCTTACCCTTGCTTCAGGGCTGGTGTCTATATTTTTGTCCAACGGTTTAGTTGGCGAAGGTCTACTCATTAGTCCATAACGCAAAGCGTCCGGAGCATGGTCCAAAGTGTGATCCTCGATATCCTCAGGGTTATGGTCATCAATGATCATTGCTGGTAACGCCTCAATAAGACCTTTGCAGTTTTTGAATATCTTCAGCCTTGCGTTCTTGTACGTTTCTCCTGTTACCGGATCAGTATCGTCAAATACATGAAGCCATTCCCTTACACGTTTCCACCCATTTACACGTTCTTTTGTGGCTTGCATCATTGGTATGCCTAACTCTGCAAACACTTCAAAAGGCGACTTACCATCTGCTTTACCTTTATTCCAGAACGATGTATCGCCCACACTATAACTGATCTTTTCGTTATAAGTGAGCTCATTTGTTTTAGTTGCCTGTTCACTTGATAGCAAACGACTCTTGATAAACTCTCTGTAAATGTAACAATTGCCTTCTCTATCTAGAGCTGCCCATAAACAAACGAATGGGTCGTTATAACCCTCGTCCATCATCCTAAATCGTTTCCAATCTGTAGGAATATCAATTGGTTCAACAACGTGAATTGCCCGGCTAAACTCACTGAAGAATTGACCTTCTAATGCATCCCAATCTCCATCCAGCAATTGTCTTCTCAGTTTGTCTTCCATTGTCAGCAATTTATTTTCATAGTCACTGTCAATATACTGATTGTCGCTGAGCTTAGCAGGTATAAAAATACGACGAGTCGTAACTGGCTGACCTTTGCGATCAGTCACAGGTTGATCTTCGTCGTCTAATTCTTGTATATCATGCGATTGTTCCCACTCACCAATATCTATGAAACGCTTCTTAACCCATACGTGACCAACACCACCCGGGTTAGTAGTTAATTTCATGTGTGGTCGTAAACCATCAGCTATAGCTTTCTGATTCGCTGTACGGTTACGTGACTTTAAATATTTAAACTGTGTATAGGTAAAGTGAGTTGCCTCGTCAATATAAATAATTTCGAATTCTTTACCTTGATAGCGATACACATCATTCTCTTGTTCGCAGTAACCACACCATATGCGGCTTACTGCTCGTCCTGGTATGTTTATCTCCCAAACGTGCTTACTTGAGTTGTATTTGCATATTTCCCTGGGGTACCACTCCAGCATCTTTAAGATGATGCTGCCTTCAAGCTCGCCCAAGGTACGTCTCAGCACTAATATGTTGATTCCCTCGTACTTTACAGCGTTCTTGAACGCATCACCAACAATTGCTGCCGACTTCCCTCCACCTGCTGCACCACCGTATAAAATTTCATCTGCCATATACTTAGGATCAGTTGTGGTATAGTGAAACAACTTTTGCCTATTCTGTGGTTGATAGGGGAACTTAATAACTTTACTCTTCGGCTTTGTCTGGTATCCCAATGCTGATCACCAACCCTCCACCGATGTTCGCTGTTGACTCTCCATTCATGAGCGCCATCTTGTCGTACAATGTTCCGTAGTATGTGGAAATCTGGTTTAACGGTATATCACGTATTCCTTGTTTTGCTTCTTTGATCATACTGTGTCCCAATTCTTGAGCGTCTTCCAAACTCGCCCAAATGCTATCAATCATCCTCTGCTTTTTATCTTCTCGTAATGTCTCAAGCTCATCAGGATCTTCCTTACTAATCTTATCCACTGTTGCCCATGACACCCCAACTTCTTTAGCTATGAGATTCTTAGACTTACCTGTGGTAAGCAGGGCTCTGATTCGTTCTTTACGTTCATCATCAAGGGCTACACCTGCTCCCATTGTGTTCACCTCCAGTAGTAAGTTAAATAAATGATCCCTGTGTATGCTATAAACATTGATGTGTATAAGAGGTATATCCATCTGTCTGATTGCTTCACCCTTATCCGGCCTCGCTTCGCTTAGTATTTCGGTCGTCTCGATGCAGAAATAAAAACAAAAAAAGGCAACGGCGATAACCGTTACCTCTTGCTGTATGTGATCAAGGGCTGTGAACCCAAGCACGCGCCTAACCACCTAAATGATTGCCACGTGAGTACCCAAATTCGCCATCACATCATATATACAATCCACTCAGCCGACCGGGCTATCCCCGATCCTTGGTTATCCATCTGGTGCTGATTGGCTGTTGCTAAAAAAAGTAGCGCCGACCCGTAGCAATCGACGCTGAGTAAGGAGTGAGTGAAGTTAGCAAGAAACAGAGTGGACGGTGACTGCGCATCCAGCCATCAACCGCCCATGCCCATGTTCCTTATACTATAATTCTACCATTTACCCGCATGCATTTGCGTGCAATAAATTGATCTATGCTGACTCCTTGAACTCCCATTCCTTATCAAACATGTGGTCAATGTTATTAATTTCGCGTTCGTCCTCAGTGAGTGGCTGCAAAGCTATTGTGAGTCGCTTAATGGCTTCCTTATGCCACCTCGATACCGTTGCAGGGTCTTTATGCATAATTGACGATATCTCGCTTAGAGTAAGTGTGTTGCGATCTAAGTATTTGCGATTGATAATCTGTCTATGATCATCGCTGAGCACTTCAGCAACAGCACCCTTAACCACGTTTACGATTCGATTATAGCGATATTCATCCCATGAGTTATTGTTTCGTCTCCGTTCGCTGTACACTTTTGGCAATATAATTGATTCATCTCTATGACAGTTGTTAGCTGCATAATCATATGATCTAAAGTTCTTCAACAGTTCAATGACATGGTTACTGTCCATGTTCTCCCTCCTCTTCTATTACTTCCAGGCTACTGGCACTGTATGGTATACCTATATTCATTCCATCTAACGCAACGAATATCCATCGATCTGAAATACTCTTTACCGTTCCCTTATTACCCGACTTGTGAAGTACTCTATCGCCTATTTTCATGAGAGAAAAGCAGCCATTAGGCTGCATCCCTCACTGATCCGAATACTGCTAACTCAAGCGCTTCAAGTCTTTTTTCAACACTCGGTCTTGCCACTTCGCCACTAGTGTCTGCCTGATCCACTCCACTGGTTGCGCTGTTGGTATCTTCATCACGAAAGGCTGGTACCGTTACTGGCTCGTCCTCCACACTGCTATGTTGTGCCATATCCTCATGATTACGTTCTTGCTCTTCGAGGTAGGCGGCGCGAAACGAGGGCGCTTCTTCGCTGGTCACCACCCGGTATCTCCCTTTCTCTAAATACTTAAACCGAATAGTTTCATCCGTCTTCGCGAGTTCTGCAAGGTAATGAGTCCGTTTGATATCATCTTCCCACCGCAGATTGTAAATAACAGGTTTAGCTTCTTCTTCTTTTTTACGCTCTTCATCCAATTTTTCACGCGCACTACGAACATCCACTTCAACAACTTTAGTTGCGTTTACGGCACCGACTGCAATTTCTTTACGGAGATCTTCAAGATGACCATTCAATCTTGCAATTTCTGCATTCGCTTCATCCAGCGCCTTTGCCGCCGCATCACGTTTGCTGATCGCGTCATTGATATCTAATTTAGCGGTATCAACAATGTGCTTCAAAGCTTCGTTTGCTTCTTCAGACTGATTAAATTTCTCCTGCAACACTGCATTAGCTGCTTTCAGTTCCTTGATTTCCAGCAAGTCTACCTTTTTCATCTCAACTACAGCGTTTTGTATAACAGCATTAACGTAATTATAAGATGCCTCTGCCTTTTCTTCTCTGTGGTTGATAAACAGATCCTTGGGATTAATACCTTCAAAGTCCAGTGTTTCCATAAACTTCGCAGCCTCTGCCGTAACTACTTGCAATTCCTCCGCTTTACCTTGTTCTTCTAGTTCCAGCTCAGCGATTCGGTTAGAGACTCGGTTGATTTCGTCTTGTGATTGATTTGTCTGCGTTAGAATCTCCTTGTAATCTCTTAATTCCTGCAACGTCATTTCATAAATATTCACAAAATCAGTCCTCTCGTCTCATATACGTTCAAATTATTGATTATTACCTATATTATACTATATTCACTACCATTATTGTACTATTATCTCTCGATTTCTTCGTTTTTCTTCAACTTTATTTCACGCTGATATTCTCTTCATGAGTCGTTTTTCAACAAATTTAAACTTATCCACTCTAAAGCCAATAGGAGGCTCATACAGCGACTTTAAGTTACGGCGATGTATTTGCTTGTCCAACGTTTTAAGAGTGCCTACACGGGCTCCATATTCGCTCACAAGCTCGTAAGACTCACCTATGTTGATCCATGCCGCCATCATGCGCTTATCTCTCGTATCTGCAAGTCTGGATAAGCATGCATGAATAGCTTTTTCTTAAGTGAGTAGACAGGAGTCTTCATTCCTTTCACATCCTCAATCTCTTGATGACCATCTGCATACGTTACTAAGAAATCTGCCTTGTACGTGATAGCTTGTACACGCTTGCCTGTGGCTTTGTGTTTGAAACCGGGCATTAATACGTATGATGGCTGTAACTCGACCTCTGTGACCTCACCAGTGCGTTTCAGGAGCATTAATTCACGGTACCTCTTGGCTTCAGCGCGTGAGTCGAAGATAATCTCGTCAACTTTCGTCTTTTTCGCTCCGTACTTGCTGCTCATTGTCTTTATCCTCCCTTGGCATATTGATATGAGCGTAGTAAGCAACATACACTACGGGTGAATCACTCCATGTTTGTTCAACTTCCCAATATGCTCCTGTTTCTAAAGGATCTACATATCCAGATATATCAACATCAAATTTGTCAGTTACAAGATATTTCTCCCCAACTTTTGGCGTATTCGCCGGGTCAAACTTTATCCAATTGATCATATTGTCTTGTTCCTCTCTTTATGGGGAGCAGAAGGGATTCATCGGCCCCCGTAAACTGGGTAATTCGGTCGAATCGGAGCCCTTCGGCCTACAAACAACATTTCAGCTCTTCAATCAAACTTTCGATATCTGCCTTTTCATACACCATGAACAGTTGATCTTCTTCAAACATTCCGTCACGACTGCCACAGTTCAAATCCAGTTTGAATGATGTACCACTCTCTTCTGCATCCTGAAGTTTTTTGCTGGCTTCGTCAGAAGTGTTTCCCTCCACGTTGAACAGAAGGTCTTGATATAACCAGTCATTCGTCCGCGTTTCTCCTTTTATCATCAATCCTTCGGATACTTGCGGCATGTAGTGTGAATAAACGGTTCCTGATGGCATGGATAAAAACTCTTTGCGGTTAATGATCCTCATATCCTCTTCTCCCCCTCCCTAAATGCTCGCCACTCACCGTAGTATTTGAATTGCAGAGTGTATACCAGTCCAAGCACAACACAATCATGTTCTACGTCTACGATGCCCCATGCCGGATTGTCACTCGGAATATGACACCACACTGGAACACCATGCATCTCCTTGATTTCGTCGATCGTTAATTCCATCCTCTTCTCCCCCTTATACCTAAATGTTTTGAAATACAAGCGAATTGTTCAAGCCGATCCTCTTTTCTTTACCAGGTTTAAATATACTAACCGGCTTGATATCCGTTCCTTCATAGGGATCGGTTACGATCATAACGCCTTCTTCCCATTCAATATAAGGCTGCTCCCCTTCCCCATCACTTAATACCTGGCTGAGTACAGCAGCGTTTTGGGATTCACTCAATCCAGTGCAGAGAAAAGCCGAACCTTCAATTTCATACGTTGAGTAAAGTTCAAATTTCATTGTGTATCGTCTCCTTTGATTGAGGTCTCAGCCCCCTAAATTAATCCAGCGCTGATACTGTAGGCTCTATACTTGCAATCAGATTCATGTTCATGAACACTTGTATTCGAATTCCCTTCATATCCCGATAAAATGCCCATGCCTCAGAATCGTTTTGCGTTGCCATTTCTACCTTTCCATGCAGCGTGTTAATCAAAACGTATACAATGTCATGCTTATCCATGTGTATCAGCCCCCTTATAAGTTCATCCAGCCCTGCGGCCTCCGCTACGCTAAGTATTGCGGTCGAATCGGAGGCCTGACGGCCGTTACAATCCCAGTACTGCCAATAGTGCAGCCTTACAGCGCTGTTCTGAATTTGCGTGAATATAATCAAACATCCCTACATACTCACCAGTTCTTACTAAAACTTGTTTTAATGCCGAGACGTAAGCAGCATGCAACCTGAGTTTTTTTATCTGATCTTCCACTTCCCATGCTGCGGATATGTTGGTCGATGGGCTAAAATAGGCCGGCTGCCAATCTACTATATCTCCATCAACTTCATGCACCCATGTAAATGAGGCACCTTGCGGATCCTTTTTCATATTGAATATATGCCGCATCACATGCTCGTTTAATTCTTTCCCTGGTTTCTTCGCTAGTATCTCTTCCCTTGAGAGTGTCATTGGGCTTCCTCCCCATCTTTGAAATATCCCTTGATTTCAGCGAATTGTTCAGGGGTAAATCCGACTCCGATTCTCTCTCTTAACTCCGCCATAAACTCCTGACTTTGCTCAATCGGGAACATGTTGTTATATTGATTGGCTGAATCCAAGAGGAACAGCATTTCATCCAGCGTCATGATCGGTGTTTCGTCCCTCATAATCTCGCCTGTTTCAAAATTCAATGACAATTCTTCTTTTTCCATCTCTTATATCCTCCTTGTGGGAGAGGAGGGATACTCCTACTCTCTTAATGATCTGAATGATCTCTTACGGCTCGCGCCTATTCAGTCGAAACGATGGCCTTCGGCACAAAAATCAATTCTCCAACTGCACACTCGTAGTTTTTATCCCTTACGTGCATGTGTTGCATAACTGCATTAACTACATATTTAGTAACATCAATCTTTTGAATAGATACGCCATTTTTCGTATATCCTGCATAAATTATCCCAGTCGCTGGACTGCACCATACTTCCATGTTTTCTATTTTCATAACGCTCACCATCCATTCATCAATATTTCATATCTCTGTAATGGATACCATCATCAAAAGGACATCCCTTTTCCTCATGTTCTTCGTCACATTCTTTGCAACAAGCAAATTCACCATCGTACAAACGGGTAGTCAATATCTCACGGGCTTCCGTAATCGGTTTTCCGCAATTAGCGCAACGGTTAATGTCTTCGGAACCTCGATAATATGATGATATAGGCCACACATTTTCTCCTTTCATATCCTCTCGCCCCTTAAATGTCTATAATGAATAATCGCCCGGTCCTGTAAGTACTATCTGTGTGCTGGATCGTGATATGCAACTTAGATAGGTAAATCCACGCTCTAGATCATTAACTCCGTAACCACACCCGTAGCAGCTCGTATCATTAGCTCGGTACTCTACGATGCCCCGGCAGATTACCGTTTTACCATTCCAAGAGGGGAACCTTATTTCTACCTCGTCTCCTGCCTTGATCTCGATATAGTTAATGTCCTTTATTCCGATTGGTTGGTCACCCATTGTGTTTAGCTCCCTGTAGCGTGATATATGCCGCCTCTGCCCTCTCTCGGGGGCTGGCGGTGAGTGCGACGGTGATTATTCCCCATGGATGATGCTCAAGTCTCCTTCTGTCAGAAGGCTTGGATATCAACTCCACAAGAGTCTCGGCATATCTCACTCCCACCAACTCTATTGCCCTAGACTCTACCTCCTGAGATTCAGCATGATCAGAGCAATAATCGGGTACAAAAGTCCATGCACTTTCTTCTCTTGTATAAATTCCAACGCTATCTCCGTTTGATCGGCTAAGGTTAAAGTATCGACCTTCAGTAGATACGCTATATCCCATCAACCCCGCCAGCGCCCGGTTAAGCTGCTGGTCTGTCATATCCTTTACTTGTGTCATGACTGAACCTCCCTGTACCGCTGATCTCGTTTATCTTGGCATTGCTTGCATACCCAAGTACTACTATTTAAACCGCCACAGTCTACACAAGTGCATTCCCCGCCTTCGCTAGTGCTCTGCGGTGCCTTGTCGCTCCCTTCCTTATTTCCTAGGGCTGCATCTATGTTTTCTACGCCATCCGATAGGTCCGCCCACGGACATAACCGTGTGTCAAAATCTTTGTACCGTGCCTCACCAACGGATAGAGCATCCTCCATTGTGTTTCTTGCTGATTCCAGCGCCTCCCGTTGTCGGGCTATGGTCTGCTGTGCCTCTGCTAATAATTTTCCCCGTTTTGCTGCCTCACGGAAGTTTGCAAGGCTTTCCTCATTGAGAGATTCATTCAACTTCTGTGACTCTACTAGCTTAGTGTCGCGTTCTCTTAACTTCTCATTAGCACGTTTTTGCGTATCATCTCGGTTAAATTCAAGTGACTTAACATACAGTTCGAGTTTTCCAATACGTTGTTGTGACTCTTCTAGAGCAGCCAGCAACTCATCTACTATCTTTTCCAAAGCCCATTCGTCACTGATTCCTGCAATCTGTTTGATCTCTTCTATCCGTTCTGGTGTCATATCGTCTCTCCTTCGTTGTTAGAGGATGTATTAATGGCTTTACGGGCGATATCCCCGCAATCGCTTAGTGCCATAGTTGCATCTCCTAAGTACACAAATTCGTATTTGTACGATGTGCGATAGTTAGCTATTTCCTTTAGGGCTTTGTCCTTTTCTTCTAGGAGAGAAAGTAGGTACTCCAAATCCGTTGTTTTGATTGGCACTGTTGTTATTTCGCGTTCTTTCGCTATTGTTAATCCTTCTTTAATCTCTGTTAGTTTACTCATAGGAACCCCCTATACGGCTGCCGCTATCGCTGGGCGATTCGGTCGATTCGGAGTCTTTAAGTTCAAGTATTGACACCATGTTTTTATAATCGTAGTAACTTTTGATTTTTGTATCTTTCAATTCAAATTTATCTAATTCATCATCAGTTATAGTGACTTTACCGCCTAGTCTATATAGTAATATCGCTATTATCATTCCTTCTCTACTTATCATTACTCCCACCCTCTCGCCTTCTATACGCCCCGTAGTGGCGTTAAAATGTACTGCATGCAATAAATGCTTACCTTTGTGTGCGGAACGTCTGTGTGGGTACCACGTTTCGTCAGAAGTACTCTCTGCACTCTATCGAATCATTATCAGTTCTGTTATCTTCGGATCTTTCATTTTCAATATCATCGTAGACTTCCTTTATCATTCCAACGGTTATTCCGTGGTCATAAAGATAGCTGATTTTTTGGACTAACTCATAGTCATTAAGCACATCTTCCGAATCAAAATGTTCACTCATTTTTTTCTGGAAGTTGTGCCTCCGCATAATTTTTGGTATTTCACTCATCCCTGTTTCCTCCCTTGTTATGCTGTTCCCCTTACAACGCTGTCTTCCCACACCGCTTACACCGTTTGTGCCATCTCCGCATGTTGTAGTCGTACTTGTGTCCGAATAGTCTACATAGGATTCTCATTGGTCGCACTCTTCGCATTAGGCTGCTTCCTCCTCTTCTGCATCTGCAATGCTAGGGTCCATACCAAATGCTTCTAGTCCGCGCCGCCACCATTCCCGAAAGTCTTCGTCGTATAGGTCATAGTCGTGGATTTCTTTACGCTGGTTCATCCCTTTTCATCACCCTTCTATCTGGTCCCAACATTTCAATTTGTTCTGCTTGTCCTTTTATGCGACTGCCGATCTTCCCGCCGTTTATCTTCAATCGTTCGTGTATGCGTCCTAGTGAATAGTTGCTCGTCATTATCGTCACCTTGTCGTTCTTCATACGCTCGTCCAGGATGCTGTAAAGTTTACCCTCAGCCCATTCTTTATAAGGTGCGGTAAAGATATCGTCGATCATCAGAATAGGGACGCTGTAATACCGCTGTAGGGCTTCGTCCTCGCTCTCTTCGCTGTCCCTGCTATAAGTAGACTTAATATCATTGAAAAGCTGTTCCTCGGTCACGTAGATGGCTGGTATCTTGCGTAATGAGAATGCGTTAGCCATACACTGCATGAGATATGTCTTTCCAGTACCGTAAGCGTTTAGGATAGCTCCTTTTTCTCTTGATACCTCATTTACTCTCGCATCATCACCAAAGATGTAT
Organism: Paenibacillus sp. FSL R10-2734; assembly: GCF_037963865.1. Taxonomy (NCBI): domain Bacteria; kingdom Bacillati; phylum Bacillota; class Bacilli; order Caryophanales; family Paenibacillaceae; genus Paenibacillus; species Paenibacillus sp. FSL R10-2734. Next base: position 246,637 of record NZ_CP150170.1, read on the forward strand.
AGCCACGTCCCGTCTTCAATGTGCTTTTTTATGTTTTTTACGAAGTCGATTGCTTTACCAAACTGTTCACGATTCATGTTATCTATCGTTGCTGTTTTGAAAGTGTATCCTCGTTCCTTTGCGTTGAATGTCTCCGACGCGTTGTACTTCTTAAACATTCGTTCTTCGTGGCAGGAACAATTTTCGACTACAGCTATTTGGATCGAAATAGGATAACATTCTGGTTGTTCCCACCTAAATGAATTGATGGTCCCGGTATAGTTGCATCTAGGACAACCTTCATTCGAAATTGCTGGCGAGCTTTCTAACTTCATCTGTGGTAAGTCCTGATTCACTTCCGGGACTTCCAATGAATCGTTCTGAGCCACTGCTCGCAGCTTTTCGACTCGCTTCAGAAGGCCCTGCATGACTTGTCCCATACTTTCCACCGTTACCACCACCTTTTATTAAAGTGAGTTTGCTATCATCTTCCTCTACTCTTTTGACAACCCAGTTTAAAATGGCTCTGTAATCGCTGGTGTATTTCTTGCCATTTGCTCCTTTGTAATTGTCTAAGGTTTCTATCATTCGTTTCACTTTATCTTCACCATGTGTTTCAGTGAGTTTGTTATGTTCTTCTTGGGTAAGAGAAACGAATTCAGCAAAATTAATTTTTGGTATTATATCTTTCTTTTCTTTTACTTTACTTTTACTTTTACTTTTACTTTGTGTACTTTCTACCCCTGTTTCTGCGGCAGAAACTGCTACAGAAACCTCTTCTTTAGGTGAAACATAGGCTTTTCGCATCTTTTCACGCTTGTCCACCACGATAGAAGCACGCTTTTTGATACCGTTTGACGTTAAAACTTGATCATCTTCGTACCGTTCTCGATCAAAACAACCATGCTTTACACTTGTTAAAATCATTTCATGAAGTTTTTGTGTAGTTACTTCTACTTTTTTGGCGAGTATCTGAATAGTTTCTGCGTCAGAAACGTCTAGTTCGAAATTCGGTTCCTGATATATCAGTTCAAGCATGATGCAGAAGAATGTGTATCCATCATTTCCGTGAATAATTCTTAGCGCATCTATCTTTTTGTCTGATGATAAATTCACATCGTGTGGGAAGTAATCCATTCCTTCTTTTCTTGGTCTTGCCATGATTACACCGCCTTGGTCTGACGTTCCTCAAACCACCGCATGACTTCATCTGGATCAAACCGCAGTATTCGTTCGGAAATTCGAATGTGTGGCATACCCTCCTTGATAAGTTCAAATATGGTGGGTCTACTGATTTTGTACCTTCTTTGTATTTCTTTTGCGTCTACTAACATTGTTATCACCTCTATGTCATTACTTTACTATAAGTTGCACTATTTGTACATCTAATTGTACAAAATGTTGTGAATCATTTACTTTATGTGTATTTTGGATATGATAGAAATCAGTTATGACATAACCTTTTAGTGGGTGAAACTATTGATTAAAAGTAAATTGCATGAACAAATGTTGATCAAAAAGATTCGTAATGTATCAGAATTGGCAAGGGAGACTAATCTAGATCGCCGTACCCTCACCAATATTTGGGATGAAAAGAATAAAAGAATTGACTACGATACTCTAAACAAATTGTGCGACTATTTCGGATGTAATGTTGGTGATCTGCTGGAATACATCCCTGACTAAGCACTCTTTAACTGATGCAGTTCTTCCTCTGCCTCTTCGATACGGCGGTTTATTGTATTGCGTAAGTCGCCGTAATGCTCGATATCTCCCAAGACTGTGTACTTGACTGCATATCTTAAACAGTCTTCGAACATTTCAATTTCTTTACGCCAACCTGCAATGTCACTGCGTAACTGTTCCTGCCTGGTCATGCGCTCAGTCCCTTCTTTTTGCGTTTATCCTTCACGATCTGATCGAGATCATCAGCGACTTTGCGTAGTTCCTTACCTGTAGGACACTTCTCGTTGCAATGTTTCTGCAACCGTTTATAGGATGGGTGAGCCCATCGCTTGTCCAATTTCTTCGGGCACGTTTTGCAGACTTATAGGTGCTTGTCCATTTGTTGGATAACACGGTTACGTTCCATGGATTAGCTCCGGGTTCTCGTAGATATTGCAGATTACTTCGAATTCACCGTAAGTAGTTTCTGTTTTGCTTGTCATTCCATGAACTCTTTCCCGATATTCGAATAGCCTTTCGTCTCTACGGAAAATTTCATGAAGGTGGCAAATATCAATTCTGAAAGATCCTTCCGAGTATTTAACAACTCCTTTTGAAAGGTATCCTTCGTATTTAATTTCCCCACCAAAATTTTTTTTTCCATTCTCGTCCCTAGTCCATTGCCAATGGTGTCCCTGTGTTCCAAGGCTTCTATATTGAACAATATCTCCTTCATAAATCTCTTTCCCGTTCTTATCTTTCAGTCCGGTATATTGCATGATCTCGAATTTACCGCCTTTGTACGACCAATCACCACCTCCGTAGTGGCCCATATCTGGTGTATCTGCATGTAATACTCCATCATGAACGATCTTGATAAATTGAGTGTCGGAAACATACGGAAATTCACCCTTACTGTCGTGCAACATTACTCCGTGTTCTTTGTCCCAAGCTCTAAACTTAATCTCTCTACTCATCTATGCTTCCTCCTTATAACTCCAATAGTTTTTTCCGTTACCCTCGCTATAGTAGAACCGCAGCATCGCGCCGTATTGTTTCTTCCACTGCCGCCCGATAAATGTTTGATCAGCCCAATCGTGACATGTACCTCTGAATCCGTGAGTGCCACACAAGTTCATGATGTTGGCTGGATCATATCCAGGTCCCATGTGAGCAGCTTCGAGAATGTGAGCCTTACTGAGTTCCCGTGGTGTTCCGCAGCGTTCGCATACTGGAATGTCTGTGCCAAGTAGCTCCATTGACCGTCTGTTGACCTCTTCTCGTACCTGTGCAGTTACTTTGGTGATATCGCCGCGTTTTCGCTTATTGCGTTTGTGGTGATCAAGGATTCCTGACCTCCACGGAGCTATTGGCTTCTTCGGCTTATTTCTCAACTGAATCCTCTCCTTTAAACCACATTTGGATAAGGCACAGAATCGCCATTGTCGCTATGGACCCAATCAACATACCTATTAACACTAGAGCTAAGGCGTTTCCGTCAATGTATGGCATGGTCACACCTCCGGTCAGAATGGGAGATCATCATCAGATATGTCGATTGCTTTACCGTCACCGCTATAAGGCTCAGCTTGATTACTCTGTTGCTGACTGCTTGCAGTGCTATTTGATTCCAGGAACCGCACATTATCCGCGATAACCTCTGTAACATACACGCGCTTACCTTCGTTGTTTTCGTAATTGCGTACTTGGATGCGTCCCTCTACTGCTGTTAATCGACCTTTGCGAAGGTAGTTAGCACATGTTTCCGCGAGCTGTCTCCATGAGACTATTGGGATGAAATCTACTTCCTTCTCTCCACTTTGTCCGGTGAAGTTACGATCCACAGCAAGTGTGAATTGAGTTACAGCCACCCCCGCAGGGGTGTACCGTAAATCTGGGTCACGAGTAAGGCGGCCAATCAAAATAATGCGGTTTAACATTGGTTATGCTCCCTTCGATTCGGCTGCAGCCTGTTCTTTTTTAGCTTGTAGCTTCTCATTCAAGTTGGTGATAAACTCCTGCGCTTGCTTCTCTGTGATTCCTTTAAGTGGAGCTCCGAATAATTTATTTGTCTGTGGATCAACGAAATCTGGTTGTAATCCAAGTTCGATCCACTTCGTATTGATCTTTACGATGCTATCTTGTGATATAAGTTTCTCACCGGACTCTAGCCACTCTGCTAGCTTCTTACCGCTCTCTACATCCGGAGTAAAGTATTGACCATCGAACAATCCAGTACGGTCTTTTGACACAGTGGCGATGTGATCAGCTGTTAAGTCCATCACCATAGTAAATTCATATTCCAGCCCATCACGCTGCACCGGAGCCATTCCGACTTTACGCGGGACCTGTTTACCTCTCTCGTTTGCTTCTAGCACATATTCCGTTTTTGATCTCATAGTGGTAAATACGTGACATTTTGCTTTCAATATGGACTCGACCATTTTGTTTTGTTTGGGAGTCATTTCAGCCCATGCTGTGTAACTGTTTTTACCGCCTACCTTTGACGCTTGATCTTTTTGTTCCAGTAGACCGCCCTCACCAGCCCAAGCGTGGGAAAGGGAATCTATTATGATGACCTCAACGCCGTAATCCTCGAAAGCTTTGATAGCCTCAATGTACTTTTCAGTAGTGTACGGTGGATCTATGTCTATCTTGTGAAACTCTCCAATTTGAACGCCAGCTTTCATCGTCTCTGCGTACAGGTCAGCGCTCCGGTTCTCCGTGTCGATCAAGCCGATCTTTTCCCAGTCCTCTGTCATTCCGTATGCCATAAGCAGCGCTGATAGAGTCTTGCCTGATCCACTAGGTCCCGTCATTCCCACACGTGCTTTGGTTACCTTGCGTTGGGCTTTGCGTATTAACATTTTCATCAACCTCCAATTCATATTTGATCCGTACTGGCTGTGCGTGGTAATCCTCCGGTCTATCCGGTGCGTAATACCCGTGTAGGAACGCGTATACGTCCTCTACATTCACCCAGCGGTCTACGGTCATAAAGTCTGATTTGCGCTCACCACGGACGTTCAGGAACGTGCCATCCTTGTGCTGAATCACGTACCGGATGCGTTCGTCCTGCGTCTTCATCTCTGCTGATCCTCGTAATGCTCGATGTAGTCATTTGCTTCAGCTAATTCGCGTTGTAACTCGGCGTTTTCCGTCTCAAGTTGCGCAATGTGTTCCATCACTTCATCCCAACTACTCACTGTCATTCCTCCCTAATTCGTGTTATGATTTCTGTAGGTTTTTTAATAAGCAACTGACACGGGCGGCCCTGCAATGGCTGCCTGTTCCTTTTTCCACACTCTTGCGTAATTCTTAAAGCACATCATCACCCATCGCCTGTCCTTCGGTTTCAACTTCGCCATTTCCAGATAAAATGTCCGATCCTGTGGAATCATCCCCTTTCGTCTCCCCTCTGTAATGTTCGATTATGTCCAGTACCGTTTTAAGCAGATTCTTTCAGCTCTCTTTCCTGTGTGACACCGTTCTGTTTAGCCTCGTAGTCTTCCAGCGTCATAATTCTTTTGGCGGCATGACCGTAAAAGTGCAATGATCGAATTAAGCTGTCATCGTCGAATGCTGGCCACTGCATAATACGGTTGTCTGAAGTGATGACAATGTACTCGATTGTCTGTGGATAGTTAGCTTGCATCGTCAAACCCTCCAATCGGTCTCACAAATGGCTTGATGGTGCTGGTCATGGCTTCCTGAGTGCAATTTTTACAGTGTGGCTGTAAGTTGTCGTAAACTTCATACTCTGCTTCGGCGCCGCATCCGCAAGTTGGTGTGAAGATGCGCGTTTCACGATTGGGCTTGTCCGGTCGTTTGAATGGAATTACCGTCAGCCTGCGGTTTGTGATATCATCGAGTTTTTTAGCCAACTTTCTTCTCCTCCTTTAACTTCGCCTGTTCTACTTCATTGCTCATTCGTAGTACCAATTCTGGGGATAAGTTGTTAACATTTAGTTTTACTCTCTGAAATTGCTCGATATTTGTCTTTTCCATGTTGTCCTCCTTGGAAGAATTTTCTTGTTTAGAAGGTAATTAGTTGTGCAAAATTGAAATGTATTAAGCGGAATGTTTTAAAAACTTATTAATGAAGTAAATTTGTCCGCGACCTGTCACCTTAGGTGTGTTTTTAACTCTGATTCCTGAGTTACCATGAACAGTGAACTCTTTGACTTCGAAAAGTTTTAGCTCCATCGCCTTTTGTGTAGGAAGGTTGCGGCGCTCTCCGGACTTGCAAAGGTAACCTTCTTCTCTGAGGAAGTTGAATAATCTTGTTTGACCAATGTTTACTCCGTTTTGCTTTAGGATCGTTGCCAGTTGACCAACTAGGATAGAATCATTAGAAGTGGATACGGCATCAGCGAATATTGTTTTAGGCTTGTCCTGTTCAACCTGCAGTTCCAACAGAAATGATTTTTCTTTAAAAAGTTTTCTAGACTCTTCTTCGCTGATCCATTTTTTAGCGCGTTCTACTGGATCAACAATCATGTATGATGGTGTTTCTTGTGTGATGATCTGACGTTCCATTTCTTCAAATCTCGATACATAAGTTGCTGTGAATAAAATACCCTTCTCACCTGTCATTTTGTTCGCCACCATGTCGCAACCGATTTTAGTGAGTAGGTAGCAATCATAAGTTTTATTGTTACCTTCTGTTTTATAAGTGTTAGGAATAAAGAAATCCTGAGAATTCAAATCTGAGTTTTCAAGAACAGATACATATCCGCGTATGTCTCGCATAATATTGCTATGATCTTTACCAGTCATAAAAGCTATCTCTCTACTGTCTGCAAGAAGTTTTCCATCTTTACTAACAATCCTGAGTTGGTTCATACATAATCACTCCTTAAGCTGATTTATTCGAACTATGCGTTTCGCTTAGTTTTTTTGTAAAAAAATTTTTAGGATGCTCATTCATTGATTCGGCAATCAACAACATATCTTCAAGGTAAACTCTGCGTCTTCCCTTTGCTATATCAGCGTACCAAGGAACGCTTCTACCGCAATGATCAGCAATTTGTTTCATAGTAAATCCTTTTTTCTTTCGAGTAGCTTCGATATTTCTAATGACTGGGTTTGCGGTGTATTCCACTGTTTTCACCTCCTGATTAAGCGTTTCGCTTAACTCGTGAGTTAAATATAATATATGCGTTACGCTTAGTCAAGCGTTTTTATTTGCTTATCGCTTAATTTATTATACGTAACGCTTAATATTGGTATATTAATGTATTGAAAGGAGGATATCCAATGAGTGATTTGGGATCCAAATTAAAAAAAGCGCGTGAAAACAAAAGATTTACTCAACAAGAAGTTGCAATAAAGTTAGGTGTGACGAACGGAACTATTTCAGGATACGAAAGAAACTATAGAGATCCTGACACGGATATTCTAAATAGGATGGCTGATTTATATGAGGTCTCCTTAGATTGGTTAAACGGAAGGGACAAAAAAGAGAACGATTCTTACTCGCTCCCCGAAGAAGTAATATTAAATGTAATTAAAGAAGCGGAGGCTGAATACAAGGTAAGCCTTAGGGATGATCCAGTTGTTGAGTCGGCTGTAAGAGATTTAATTCATAATCTAGCAAAGATGAAGAAATCAGCTCAGAAAGGTGATTAATTAGTTCATCATGAGTTATGGAAATTCTCTTTCTACTAATAATAATTTGTACCGACTCGCGTAACTGTTCATCCATATCATTCTCTCCCTTGTGTCTCTCACGAAGTTTTTTTTAAAATAATACCATATAACTGGTACGTTAGAAACAAGTGTTCGTATTTTTGATAAAAAAATATAAGGTGGCAGTGTGATGGAGTTATTACCCGTCAGCTGTCGCATTCCCTATTTACTCAAAAAGATTGGAAAAAACCAACAATGGTTAGCAGATAATACTGGGATAAGTAAGCAGAGAATATCAGATATTGTACACCTTCGAATGGATAATATCACGATACAGAGAGCTGCTATCATTGCCTATTTCCTTAACTGCAAGATTGATGATCTTTTTGTATGGGAATGGCGATAGCGGAGTGGCATTAGCTACTCTCGGGTAACAGTACCATTTAAGTGGTACTTCATCATTCTCGGATACATAAATTTATCAACCACGTTGGTTTATGACTGAATTATAACAACATATGATAGTATATGCTGTCGAATTTTGGCATACTAAATACACCTTAAACAGGGTTTAGGGGTATTGACTTTTCTGTTAATATATTTTTTTACGCACAATAACATGACTTCCATCTTTAAAATTTACTATTGAACCATCTTCTATGAGTTCCGTATCTCTTACCTTATGTTTGTTCACACCTGTAGACCTATCAAATAATTCGAACCCATATATTCTGAATACTGCATGTGCTTCTTTTAGAGTAGATAAAGCAAGATAAGATCCTTCAGATGTGTGAAATGCGAGGATTTGACCGGAACTTTTTTCCCATAGATCAAAATAATTCACATCATTGATATCAATATCAACAAAATCAGTGTCTTCACCAGTCCTATTGTGCAGTTTCACTACCATTAACTTCATTTATGTGCTCCCTAAGATGTTTTTTGATAATCGTAAGGGAGATTTCTAATAAATTCATTGCACAAAATATTACAGTGAATTACATTAATTGTTGGGGAATGTTGATATTACAGATGATATAGCAAATTCCGCAGCCGATGTGGATATATAAGGGGAAAAATAATGAACCAAGAACCAGGTTTAATGCAAGGATACTATATTGGAGCATTCTTTAAGTTTTTATGGTATTTACTACTTGCTACAATAATGCAATCAATGATTGTATTTATTTTTGGAACATCTTTTTTTACTATAATCATACTAAGTGTCTTATTTTCTTTTTTCATTAATACTTCACTGTACATAAAGGATTCTTATCCATTCTTAAGGCACATATTAATTTACGGTTGCGTGTATTATGTTCAAGCTTATTGGATGGATACATTAATAGGAAAATTGTATCGTTTTTATATGCCAGACAATCTTTGGACATGGATGATTTCCATAAGTTTTATTATTGGTATTTTAACCTCTTTTGGAAGATATAATAACGGAACACATAGTAAAAATCTTGAGACTCTAGGCAATATGGTTCTATTGATTTTCGTCCTAGCTAGTTTTTACTTTTTCGGATGGAAAGGGGCCGTTGTGTTTATTGTTTTTAGAGTGATGTTAATCAGCTTAGAAGTATGGGCATCTAATTTATTGACTTATCTGTTATTCCATAGAGGCAAAACAGGTAATTACGAAGATCTTGATGCATAAAACTCACTGTGCTAAGATAAACTAAAGAAGGAGCCGTGCGCTAACACGACTCCAACGTACAATCCGCATTAAGAGCGGTTGGCTTGGTAACGGTGATCAGAATAGACCGCAGTCCTTTACCAGAGGGCGGTCTATTTCTTTTTGTTGAAGGATAGAATCAACACAACCAAAGTCGCAAATGAAATCATCAGCGTCATCGCTTGGTATACCTCCACAGGCTTCACCTCCCTTCCGGGAGATTAGCCGACCGCCCTTATGCCATTGTACTCTACGATTATATCAGACCATACTCAATCAGGTATGGTCTTTTTGTTATCCCTATCCTACAATACAGGTAAGGAGTGATTTACATGGTGGTCAAAGTAGACGGTACCCCGTTAAGTAAAACAAAAGTTGCAATATATACAAGGGTATCTACGGAGAAGCAAAGTTCAGAAGGATATTCATTGGAAGCACAACATGACCAATTGATCGAATATGTTAATTCTAATAATATGCAGTTAATTAAATTGTATAGCGATCCTGGAGTGTCAGCAAAAAACCTCAAGAGACCTGGAGTACAAGAGTTAATTCGAGATTTAGAGTCAGGAATGTTTGATACCGTTATCATCCATAAACTAGACCGTCTGACACGTAATATTTCTGACCTCTATGATCTTGTTGAATTAGTAAACGCCAAAAATGTTAAATTGATCAGCCTATCTGAGCAGATTGATACTTCAAACCCGATGGGCCGTATGTTTGTATATTTGTTAGGCATATTCGCTCAGATGTTCCGCGAGAACTTGGGTGAAGAAGTAACCAAAGGTATGCGTAAACGTGCTGAGAAGGGATTACACAACATCACAGTGGATCTATATGGATATCGGCGGCAGGATGATGGTAGATTGCTGATTAAAGAGGATGAAGCTGAGTGGGTTCGTTTTATTTTTGAGAGATATGCTGCAGGCGATGGTTCTACTATGATAGCAAAATACCTTAACGAGCATGGCATACGCAGAAATAAAGGATCACGTTGGGATCATAGCAAGGTACTGCTAACGCTAGAAAATAAGCATTATTGCGGAAAAGTGCACAATAAGTTCAAAAAAGATGATGAGGCAATCGTAAGAGATGGACGGCATGAAGCAATTGTATCTGATGAGCTATTTGAACAAGTTCAGACAGTACTTAGTCGCCGTAGAGAAGGAACAATCTCACAAAACACACATGATTATGTGTTTGGAGGAATTTTAAAGTGTGGGAAGTGTGGATATTCTTATACAGGTATAACAGATAATCGGACAGCGAATAAAAACCGCCATTATGTATGCGGGAATAAATCCAGATTTGGGATGTGCGATCAAGGTGGCTTGTCAGAAAAAAAATTAACAGCACTTGTGTTTAAATCTACCTATATAATCAGCGAGGAATATAATAGAAAGCACGTTCCTAAGAAAACAAAGAGTGAAGAAGAGGAAATCAAGAAGGCGATACGGTCCAGTGAAGACCGCCGTGAAAGATGGCAGCTCGCTTATGGTGACGGAAACATGCCGTATGCTGATTTCAGTAAACGTATGCAGGAAGAAATGATCCGAATTAGTGAACTTGAAGCAAAGTTATCAACAATTCCTAAAGAGGTTGTTAGTCATTTAACACCTGAACGTGCGATCAAGACGATTAATGAGATTAAAGATAATTGGGAGTTATATTCACAACGAACGCGGAAAGATATCATGCAGGCGTTATTCAAAAAGATTTCTATCATTAAAGAGGAGAAAAACTGGAGGATTTCAGAAATAATACTGGCATAAACAGTAGTTACGAGTTGACGGGCACGCCCGTCCAACGAGAAACAATATCTGCGATTTCCTCCTCGGTTACAGCTTCACGCAATAATCTTGTATCCTGATCCTGCTGTGCCGCTTCTTCCGCTGCTTTCAATTGCCGCTCCAGATCTGGGATGATGCCATAGCTCAATTCCGCTGATTTATTAAGATCGTATTCTTCCTGTGCATCGACTAGATCCTTGCGGGCTTGCTCCAGCCGTTTCTTCAGGTCGCGGATGCCCTGAATCGCTGACTTTTCCTTCTCCCAGCGCGCCGTCATCCCAAGCTGCTTCTCCTTAAGATCGGCGAGTTCGCGCTGTAGGATTTCCAGACGACGTTTGCTAGCGTCATCGGTTTCTTTTTTAAGCGCCGCTTCTTCAATCTCCATCTGCATCAGACGACGTGTCACTTCATCCATCTCACCTGGCATAGAGTCAATTTCCGTACGGATCATCGCGCAGGCTTCATCCACAAGGTCGATTGCTTTATCCGGCAAAAAACGATCTGTGATATAGCGGTTAGACAGAACTCCTGCGGCCACGAGGGCGCTGTCATGGATTTTGACACCGTGATGGACCTCGAACCGTTCCTTCAGACCACGCAGAATGGAGATCGTATCCTCCACATCCGGTTCACTGACCAGCACCTGTTGAAAACGGCGTTCCAGCGCTGGGTCCTTCTCAATATACTTGCGGTATTCATCGAGCGTAGTGGCACCGATACAGTGCAGTTCGCCCCGAGCCAGCATCGGCTTCAGCATATTGCCTGCGTCCATCGAGCCTTCGGTTTTACCTGCGCCTACAATCGTATGCAGCTCATCAATAAATAGAATAATGCGGCCGTTACTTTCGCGAACTTCTCTCAGTACAGCCTGTAGGCGTTCTTCGAATTCCCCACGGAACTTCGCGCCTGCTACAAGGGAACTCATATCCAGCGAGAAAATCGTTTTATCCTTCAGACCCTCTGGTACGTCTTTGCGTACAATCCGGTGAGCCAAACCTTCTACAATCGCTGTTTTACCTACACCTGGCTCACCAATCAGTACAGGGTTATTCTTTGTTTTACGGGACAGAATCCGGATCACGCGTCGAATCTCTGCGTCACGTCCGATGACTGGATCGATCTTGCCCGCACGTACCTCTGCTACAAGATCACGTCCGTATTTCTCTAGCACCTCATAAGTAGCCTCAGGCTCCCGACTCGTAACACGCTGATGCCCACGAATCTCAGCAAGTATAGACATCAGCTTCTCACGTGTTAGTCCACGACTAACAAAAAGATCACGCAGCTCACGATTCTCCCTGCTCGAATCCGACACCATCGCCAGCACAGCATGCTCTACGGAAACAAACTCGTCCTGCATCTTCGCCGCTTCCTTCTCCGCCTGCTCCAGCAGATGGATCAGCGATTGCGAGGCATATCTCCGTACCGTGCTTGCTCCTGATCCGCTTATGCTGGGCTTACGCCCAAGCAGTTCATCCGTGCTGCGCAGCATCTCAGCTACGGGGATATTCATCTTCTGCAGCAATCTTGGCAACAAACCTTCTTGCTGCTGGAGTAATGCTTTTAACAGATGGAGATTATCGATCTCCTGATGTCCGCTATCTGATGCAAGCGACTGCGCCGCAGCCACTGCTTCCTGCAGCTTTTGAGTAAGTTTATTGAAATCCATAGCTCTCTCACCTTTCTATTTAAGAATGATATATGGGATCGGCCGTTTTGGCCGGGAATGGGTTAATTTAGGGCGCCACATTGGCGCTATCTACGGAATTAATACCGTTTATTTTGGGCGATGGGCCGAATTCGGCGCAATCTGCGGGATTTATACCGTACATTTCGGGCGTTGGGCCGAATTTGGCTCGATCTGCGGGATTAATACCGTTGATTTCGGGCGATGGGCCGAATTCGGCTCGATCTACGGGATTTATACCGTACATTTCGGGCGATGGGCCGAATTCGGCTCGATCTACGGGATTTATACCGTACATTTCGGGCGATGGGCCGAATTTGGCGCAATCTACGGGATTTATACCGTACATTTCGGGCGTTGGGCCGAATTTGGCGCAATCTACGGGATTTATACCGTTGATTTTGGGCGTTGGGCCACATTTGGCGGAATCTGCAGGATTAATACTGTACATTTCCGGTAATGAGCCAAATTCCACGCATTCTGGGGTATTTTTACCCCTCTTTTCGCTCATCGAGCCGAATTCGGCGTATTCTGGTGTGTTTTTACCCCTCTTTTTGTTCATCGAGCCGAATTCGGCGCATTCTGGTGTGTTTTTACCCCACTTTCACCCATTAGCTCGTATTCAGCACACTTTAGAACACTTTAGAACACTTTTACCCTCCCTTTTCCCGACACTTCTCACAGGTCTCTTCTATAGTTAGTTTCTAATCAAGTTACTTTTCTACGACTAGCATTCTATTTCCCCTATTCACCAGCCAGAGTTGACCTCGAACACACGAAATCACCTCTACCTCTACCTATCTATTAATTACCCACTTTAGACTTCCGGCGCTGCGCACCAGCGCTTTGGCGTTTAGCACTAGCTTCGAAAGAACTGGACTCAGCAAGTTTGCGGTATAAACTCTTCTCCGCTTCGCTGGTTGACTCAGGGATAACTATCTCAATTCCAAACAAAATATCGCCGTTCGCACCATTCTCACGCTTCAAGCCCTTGCCGGGAATGCGCAGCGTTTTGCCACTCTGAATCCCTGCAGGAATCTTCAATTTCACGGCACCTCCACCCGGTAATGGAACCTTCACCTCTCCGCCCAATACCGCTTGCCATGGAGCTACTTCAACCACTCCGTTTAAGTCACCATTTCGAAGCTCGTAAATATCATGAGGAAGAATATGAAGGGCCAGCAATACGTCGCCACCCTGAGCTATGCCACTCTGAGAGTTCCCAGCGATTTTTAAAACTGTGCCTTCACTAGATCTTGGGGGAACGTGAACATCCACAGTTTTATCACCGATCTGTACTCTTACAGTTGCTCCCTTATAAGCCTGCTCCAATGTAATATCCAGCTGTGCCTGCATCGCACCGCGGGCCTCACCCCACGGATTGCTGCCATTCGAACGCCTGCTACCACTATCCGAAAAGAAGTCAAAGCCCGCTCGATCCGCCGACCCCCGATTTCCAAAAAACATCCCGAACAGATCTTCCTCCGGAATACCTGCACCTCCCGATGAATAGGCTCCACTCCAGCCTCCACCAAAGTTTGAATCCCAAGATGAGGCTCCGCTAGACGCGTTTCCATTAGCTCTGCCACGCTGAGCCCCATACAGCAGTTCTTCATCGTACAGCTTCCGTTTCTCCTCATTACCTATCACTTCATAGGCCTCAGCCGCTGCCTTGAACTTCGCTTCTGCCTCAGGGGCTTTGTTCACATCGGGATGCCACTTCTTGGCTAGCTTTTGATAAGCCTTCTTAATTTCCTGTTTAGTTGCTGTTTTGCTCACGCCCAAAGCATCATAATAGCTTTTGTTAGCCACTCGGATTCCTCCTTTCATTGCTATATCAAATACAACTCATCGTTCGATTCCGAGAAAAGACGCACCATAGCCGGAATCCTCCACTACAATGCGCCTTCTATTCATAACACTATATTAAAAGCTCGCCGCCTATCTCTAAGATGCTGAGCGGAAACTAATTCAGCCTAAATTAGGTTTATTCAGACTGCAAACCCATAGAATCGCTATCTTGAATCTCGAAGCGTTTACCTTGCGTTTTTTGCCGTTTTGGAACTTCCAGCGTCAGCATACCGTCTTTCAATGAAGCACGAATACCTTCCTCTGCAATATCCTGAACATAGAATCTACGAACATATTCACCATATCGGCGTTCTCTACGTACAATCTGATGTTCTTTATTCTCCTCGGCATTCTCTTCCTTACGAACTGCTTTAATCGTCAAGTAAGGGCTGGCATAATCAATGTCGATTTCTTCTTTTTTAAAGCCCGGAAGTTCAGCTTCAATTAGGTAAGCCTGCTCACTCTCGCGAATATCCGTTCTGAAGGACATCGTGGAGCTCTTGATCGGTGCAAAAAAATCATCATTAAAAACATCATTTAAGGACTTAGCCAGCATACCAAAAGCATCATCTCTACGTTTACTAAAAGGAACCAAATCAAACATTATCCATTCTCCTCTCAATTGACTTTGTTTTATTTTGACTTTGACTATATTTGACCTATAACCTTATTATAGACCCTTATATGAGGAATAACAAAACCGATTTAAGCCAACTATTGGCTGAATTCAGGCAAATTAGCTGATTTTATACTAGAAAATAAACCTTTTTTAACGTTTTGACCTTTTTTGACCTTTGTTTGATCTTACATAAAATTCACCGTTATCCTCCCATCCGACAAAGAGTAGGATTATTATATGCTTAGGCCTCGCGTTCAATACAAGCCAGCAACTTCACACTCATTTCAATGCCAAGTAATCCTCCTCAAACAGAAGTGATATAATGAAAGTCAAATAACGACCATTTTTCTTACGGGAGACCAATTGTATGCAACCAACCTATACTATGGATGATACGCAGTGGAGTAAGCTCATCCAGAATGTCGCCTATTATTTCGATGACCTTACCCTCAAACGAGGGTTCCAATATTATAAGCAAAGCCGTATTCGTTCGTTCTCCATGACGGAGCCATCTAAGATAAATGCCCTTGTTGAAGGTAGAGAGGATTACCGTGTTTCCATTGATCTGGATAGCTTCACTCGCTGTCATTGTAACTGCCCTG
Source organism: Paenibacillus sp. FSL R10-2734 (assembly GCF_037963865.1). NCBI lineage: Bacteria > Bacillati > Bacillota > Bacilli > Caryophanales > Paenibacillaceae > Paenibacillus > Paenibacillus sp. FSL R10-2734. Next base: position 262,145 of record NZ_CP150170.1, read on the forward strand.
TTTCAGGTCATTGCAAGCATATGGCAGCCGTGCTACTAAGTTATGCTGAACAACAGAATCGCTCTGTACAAGTGCTAGCTAACGCCAAGGCCGCATCTTTTCTCCCAAAAATATCAAGCACAAGCACTTCCTCTGCCGGAGCAAATGGAAAGTACCAGCAGCAGCTTAAAGAGCATGCCGGCCGGATCGCTGATGGAGGAATCACGGAGTGGCGCGAGTATTTTGCATTCTGCATCACGCCTTTAGCGCATACCACCCGGAATCCTGAATATGTAGATCGAGCCTTATCTTCCATTACAAAATTTAAGCCGAAGTTATCACCGGAAATGGACAAGCTATTCACCCTGCATGCCCATCTTTTCCTTCTAGAAAAGCTGGCTAAGCCTTCCGCCAATCTACCCGGTCAGGTCGCTTTTACCTCATCACTCGGCTATTACACGCAAGTAGCGGTCTCAGAGCTACAGGAAGCAATTACTCGTCTGTTAAAAAGCACACTCCCGCTATCTCCCGAGCAAGAGAAAGAGCAAGACTTGTGGTCGCATGTCATCGAGACCCTCTCCTATTTGCGGCGCGAGATGTTGACGGAGTCGCGTGATCGCTTGCGGGATCAGCCGTCTTTTTCACTGTGCTATGACCTGCTGTGGAGAAACTGGATTTATCCGAATACAGGTGGGACTAAGCTTTACCTGGATGAAATCAAACAGCTTCAGCAGGCAGAAAGTGAATTAGGCGCTTCCCTGTCACGACATGCGTGGCTGTTAGCCCAGAGCCGCATGTATTTTTATCTGAAGGATGACCAAAAGGCTTGGGAATTACTGAATAAGGCCGCCGAGCGCCCGGGTCTCCATCCCGATGAGCTTATGAGCTTCACTTCCCCGCTTCTGGATGCAGGTGAATGGTCACGCTTGGTGGGTTGGCTTGTTCAGATCGGTCCACTGCTGAGCAGCAGACTCTATAATCTGAATAGCTATTCGACCAGCTGGGAAGAAGCCGTTCGTCACCTTCCTGAAGCGGAGCCGCAGATGTGGAATACGCTAGCCACTATGTTACCTATCTCTGGTGAAGTATACGAAGAGAAGCTAATTGCCTATGAGAAATGGCAGACATGGATGGATTATCAGCTGTCCATCGGGAAACAGCCTTCCGAATTTCGTGTTGCAGACCTCCAGCCTATGGAGAAAAATGCACCCGAAGTTCTGCTGCCCTTCTACCATCAGGCCGCCGAAAGATTTGTGCTGGATAAGAATAGACACAGCTACAAGGCGGCTGTGAAACTTTTGAAGCGATTATCCAAGCTGTATAAAAAAATGAAACAAGAAGAACGGTGGGAAGAGTTCCTCGATGCCTTCACCACTAGGCACAGCAGGCTCCGCGCGCTGCAAGAGGAGCTTCGGAAAGGAAAGCTAATACCATGAATATGCATTTGCGTACGATGACCATCCGGCTTACTTTAAGCCAGTATGGCGACGCTTTATTATATGGAATGAACGAAAGGGAAGATCTCGTGCCCGGTCTGCAGCTTAAGCAGCGGCTATTCGCCTGGCATGAGGCGTCTTTTTATGGTACGGAATTAACCGTTCAACCAGCTGGCAAAGGTGTTGAGCTAGTAATTCTTCCTGCTGAGCAGGTGATTCCCTTCTTTGCAGAGCAGAAGCTTCTAGTGCATATCCAATGGATCTGGGAGGGCGATGCGGCTCATCTGACTGAGCTGGCGCCACTTTTGGCTGTATGTCTGGAGAACAAACAGTATATACCCGATCTATCTGTTTACCGTGCCGGGAGACTGCAATGGAGTTGGGACGAGGAAGCTCTAGCGCAGGTGGCAGTGGAGTATGACACTGCGAAGGGGGCCCTTGAGGCGCTAAATGGCGGGAGCGAATTTAGCGTCGGCTTACGCGCGGCGTTCTCCGCCGCCGTATCGCAGAGGTATTACAGCACGGAGGCCGAGGCAGGCGACCTCCGGAGCGAATTTCCGCTTCTATTCGATAGAAGCGGGGCCCTTGCAGCGGGCATGGATACCGCTGCATGGCTTATCGCCATTGGCTGGAAGGCGGATACCGCGCCTTTCCGGCCAGCACTTCAGCTGCTGGAACCGGAAGGGGATGAATCCCCTTGGCGGCTGCAGCTGATCCTTCAGGACAAGCGCGATGAATCCGCGCTTGTTCCCATCAGGCTCGCCGATGACGGCGAGCCGCACGGCTTGTGGCCGACAGCATGGTCGGCCCACGTGCACGAGCGAGCCGCCGGATGGCTGGAGCGCCTCCGCGGCAGTCTGCCGCCCGAGCGGTTCGCGGCGGGCGGCGACGTGCTGGCCGAACCGCTCAGCGATGCCATCGCTTGGCGGTTCTTGACGGCCGAGAGCCAGCGGCTGCTCGAAGCAGGCTGGCAAGTGCTGCTGCCGGCGTGGTGGGAAGCCGCCAGCCGGAAAAAGCCGCGCCTCCGCGCCAAGATCAGCTCCGGCGAAAACCAACGCGGCGGCGAGTCGCTCTTCGGTCTCGATTCGATCATCGATTTCGATTGGCGAATCTCCATCGGCGACGCTGATCTCACCGAAGCTGAATTTGCCGAGTTGGTCGCAAGAGGAGAACGGCTCGTCCGCTTCAAGGGCAAGTGGGTCTCGCTCGATCCCACGCTGCTGGCGCAAATTCAAAGAGCCATGGCCGGAATGGACAAATCGCAAGGCTTGTCCTTCCAAGACGTGCTTCAGCTTCATTTGCTAGGATCCGGGGAGGAAGCAGGCGCTGAAGCTGCGGAAGAGCAGCTTCAAGAGGATGCGGCCCGCCTACGTCTAGAGGTAGAGCTAAACGAGCATTTGATCAGCCTCATCGGTCAGCTCGGGCAGCGCTCGCAATGGCCAAAGCCTGCGGTGCCCGCAGGACTCAAGGCAGAGCTGCGCACCTATCAGCATGAAGGATATGCTTGGCTGACTTTCCTGCGTCAATTCGGTTTAGGTGCTTGTCTAGCCGATGATATGGGACTAGGTAAAACCGTCCAACTCATCGCATATTTACTTCACATCAAAGAGAATACAGATGCTAGCTCATCCCGTCGGCAGACCGACCCACCGGGTTGGCCTGCTCTGATCATCTGCCCTACCTCCGTGCTGGGCAACTGGCAGAAGGAATTGCAGCGCTTCGCGCCTTCTTTAAACGTTATGCTTCACTACGGAAGTCGCCGTCTGGACGCAGGATTCTTTTATGGCGCAGCTTCGCAAGCGGATGTGGTACTCACCTCTTATGCAACTGCGGCGCTTGATCAGGAACTACTGAAGGAGTTCACTTGGGCGGCGATTTGCCTCGATGAAGCTCAAAATATCAAAAACGCTCAAACGAAGCAATCTGCAGCTGTGCGCAGCTTCCCAGCTTTGCACCGAATTGCGCTAACAGGAACACCTATTGAGAACAGATTATCCGAGCTGTGGTCCATTTATGATTTTATAACCCCAGGTTATCTGGGCAGCGCCAAATCCTTTAACGACCGATTCAGCAATGCCATTGAGAAGGAACGTGACGAGAAACGTACAGCGGACCTACAGAATCTGGTAAAGCCGTTCATGCTGCGCCGTAAGAAAAAGGATCCTAACATCCAGCTCGATTTGCCCGATAAAAATGAGATGAAAACCTATGTTCATCTTACAGCTGAGCAAGCTGCGCTCTATGATCAGACCGTAAACGGACTGTTGGAACGCATGCAAAAGCTGGAAGGCATTGAGCGCAAGGGGGCCATTCTTGGTGCTTTGACCGGACTTAAGCAGCTATGTGATCATCCGATGCTTGTGACCAAGGAAGCCCTCCCTGAAACAGATTCAGACAACAAACTGGATACCAATCTACTCATTAACCGTTCTTCCAAACTCGAAAGATTGCTGGATATGGTTAAGGAGCTGCGTGAGGAGGATGAGCGCTGTCTCATCTTCACTCAATATGTAGGTATGGGAAAAATGCTTCAGGCTGTTCTACAGCAGGAGCTCGGAGAGCCTGTCCTTTATTTGAACGGAAGCACCTCCAAACAGGCGCGCGACCGAATGATTGAGCGATTTCAGACGCCCGCACCTTCTGCGGACGAAGGGCCCAAACTTCCAGACACACCACCGTCTGATCAGCCGAATGTATTCATCCTTTCACTCAAAGCTGGGGGTGTCGGTTTGAACTTAACCGCAGCCAACCACGTATTCCACTTTGATCGCTGGTGGAATCCAGCCGTTGAGAATCAGGCGACTGACCGTGCTTACCGCATGGGCCAGACACGTGATGTACAGGTGCATAAATTCATCGCCCTCGGGACGCTCGAAGAAAAGATTGATGAGATGCTGGAGAGTAAGCAGCAGCTAAGCGACAATGTCATCTCCAGCTCCGAAGGCTGGATTACCGAGCTCTCTACTGAGGCACTGAAAGACCTGTTTACATTGCGACGAGGCTTAACAGACTAATCCTACCGCTTGCAGGTATTACATGATGGCGCTTGATAGTGTAGCGAAAGCATTGGTTTCATCCAGTAAAAAAGCAGAAACTCTTTATAGCGGAGTTTCTGCTTTTTTGATATTACTGAAAGGTGGCTTAACGAACATCGGTAATATCCGCGTAAGGCCATTCGCTTCCGACCAGGAACGCCAACCAGAATACGCTGAACGCATATACGGTGAAGAGGACGTCGCGGTACGTAAAGCCGAAAACATAATAATAAGTTCTCTTGGCCTCCCCGGCAAACCGCTTCGCTTCCATAGCCACCGCTATTCTATGGGCGCGTCGTATGCTTTGGGCAAGCAAAGGGATCGCGTAGCGGTGCAACAGCTGGTAGAAGTTAAATATCTTCCCTCGTTTGCGCATTCCCCTGACTTTCAAAGCGTGGCGCAAGGTCTGGAATTCTTCTACGAGAATAGGCACCAGCCGCATCGCGGCCAAGAAGCTGTAAGCATACTTAGCCGGTAATCTCCCCTGCTGCATTAAGGAGTAGAAGAGGTTGACCGGCCTCGTCGTCAGACCAAACAGAAGCCCAACCGCCGCCATGCTCAGCGCCCTGAACCCTAAGTGCAGCCCTCTGTAGAAGCTTTCTTCCGTAATGATCACCAATCCCCATCGGACCCACTCCGTCTCTCCCTTGCCGAAGAACATCATCCCCGTAGACGTGGACATGAACATCAGCAAGAAAGGGGAGGCGTATAGCAGCAATCTGCGCAATGGGTGCCCGGACCATGGAAGCAGCAGCAACGAGCCGATGGCTACGTTTACCATGACGTTAAAATCGTGGATGAGAATAATCGCCGCGAACCAGAGAGAGAAAAGGACGATCTTAAGCGTAGGATTGACGTGGTGTAGCCAGGTTTCCCGGTGGGGAAAGGTCAATTGCATCGGTAAGTCTCCCGTCTTCGATTCGCCATGACGCTGTGCAGAAATTCTCTACGATCCGCGCATCATGCGTGACCATAATAATCGAGGCACCCGCCGAAAGCAGCCGCTCCAACTTCTCGAGCAAAGAGAACGTATTCCGGGCGTCCAACCCAAAGGTCGGCTCGTCTAGCAGCAATATGCGTTGCCCCCTCACGATCGCCGTCGCGACGCTTAATCGTCTCTTCTGCCCCATCGACAGCTGATACGGATGCCGCGAGGCAACGTCCTCTAAATAAAGTTCTTCCATTAGTTTATCCGCCTTCGCGCGCCGAATCTCGCAATTAACGCCATCCAGCAACAGCGAATACTCGATCTCTTCCCGTACCGAATGCGTAACGAATTGAAACTCGGGGTTTTGAAAAACGAACGCGATATGCTCGACCGCTTGTGCAACATGCTTCGCTTCCCGGCCCTCTATCTTGCATATCCCTTCCGTCTTGATCAGTCGCATGATCGAGAGCAGCAAAGAGCTCTTGCCCGCTCCGTTATGGCCGATGACACCGATCCATTGACCAGGCGCGACGATTGCCTTCCCGACTTCAATTACCGCCCCGTTCCCTCGTTTGCCGCGAAACCCATCCATTTCCAGATAGACAGCTTCCCGATCGTTTGCGTTTGAATAACGAGCAATGCAGTCCAACCTCCGAGATTTATTTTCGAGATAGTCCTCCCAGACGCCGGGATACCAAATTCCGTATTCTTGTAGCTCTCTCCTCTTAGCTGAAAAGATTTCCGTCGGTGATCCGTCGGCGATAACTACTCCTTCCCGGGATAACACAACGATTCGATCGAAAAAGTCGATCACGCCTTCGATCTTATGCTCAATGACGATCAAAGTTATGCCTTCGGATAGGTTTCTGATCGTAGACCATATTAGCTCCGTACCTTCGCTATCCAGCAGCGCCGTCGGTTCGTCCAGGAAAATCACTTCCGGTTCCATAGCCAGAACGGATGCTATGGCTAACCGCTGTTTCATCCCTTGGGATAACGATTGGATTGCGATATGGATATCAAGACGATCCAAGCCGACTTGAGCGAGATAAAGACGGATCAGACCCTCCATCTCTTCGCGAGGAACGCGCATGTTCTCGAGAACGAAGGCCATCTCCTCGTCCACATATGGCATACAGAACTGCGTATCCGGATCTTGGAATACGTATCCCCATCGCTCGGGAACAAGCGTCTCTTCGGCGATCATCGGAACTTCGACCGAACCAGGAATCAAACCGCTCAACACCTGCAGCAGCGTCGATTTCCCACATCCGCTCGGGCCGAGCAGCAGCGTTTTCTCCCCCTGGCGGAAAGAAAGAGAAAGTCCCTCGAACAACAAGGCGTCCTCGCCGGCAAACTTAAGCTTTAAGTTCTTAACTCCCGCAGCTATAGGGACTCCACACTCCGTCATAGCCGTGTCAATGCGTCGTAGTCCGCCTTGGACGCCGGCCTCAACACTTTGGTTACGCCCGTGAGCTCAAGTGCTTTGGAAAGTCCGAAGGCGAAGATACCGGCGATGAGGATACTTCCGAGTCCCCTTAATCCGATCAGCAGTGTATAGTTCCAAGCAGACAACGACTCAATGTAACCGTAGCCGAAATCCAACACCAACGAACCAGCCGCCGCTCCGAGAGCGGCCAGCGACGTGACCCAGACGTTCGCGTTGCGGTAGAGGAAAATGGCGAATATGAGCTCCGCGCCCAACCCCTGCAACGCACCGTAATACAAGGTCGAAAGCCCCCATTCGCTGCCCAATAGCGCGCTAACGGAAGCCGCCGCAATCTCGGCCAGAAGCGCCACTCCCGGCTTGCGGATGACGAGAAACGCGAACGTCCCGGCAAGGAACCACATACCGTATATCATTTGCTCCGCATGGGTACCCAGCGGTTTGACCACGTCGTACATTGGTCCCCAGATTTTGTAGATGATGCCGAATACAACCGCGATCACGATGGTTACCAGAATATCAGTCAGCTTCAATCCCCGTGACCCCGTCCCTTTGTCTTGCCGTCCTTGTCTTTGTCCTCTCTTAGCTTGTTCCATGCTTCAGCAACTTCCCTTCCATGTTCTTGGATTCGTCGCTCGCATGATGTGAGTAATTTAAAAAAGCCTACCCTAAAAGGGTAGGCTAGCGCATGGCACCGATAAAAAAAGGATGCTCGACAATAACGTCTCTACGCTGGCATTACCCAGATCAGATCGACGGTCAGCGGCATAAGGCCGCTATCTCAGCCTGACTTCATCAAGCACCCGTTTATTGCGATTCAACTTCTTATAATTTATATTATAAGTAAACTTTTGGCAATATTATTTTCTCTAGCACGCTCACCATTGCTCGGACATTTTAAAGGTGACTGCGAGATCATCATCACCCGAGAGAGAGCTAACCACCAGAGTAATCGGCTCATCCTGAAGCTCATAAGAGAGTCGCTCGTTAAGTAAATTCACTGCCAAATTCGCATACGCACCAGAGATCCCTGATCCTGTACCTTGCATAATCACCTTTCCACCCGTGACCGTAGTGCAGGTGTAATTCACCAGCAGCGACGTGTCCGTGACGGGAATATCCGTTGTTGGCGTAGGATAATTTTCGAATGCCCCATCAAGTGTCCCCCCTGCGACGACCATATAACGCACAGGTCTTTTGGATAGAATATCTAAGGCTGCCGGTCTAATCTCAGCTGCAAGACCTTGTGGAATAGTAAATCCAGGACTCCTCATAAAACTGATCGCTGCGTAGTCAACCAATGTAACTGACACATTATCACGTATTTCCGAGGTAATCCGGCTCACTTGAAATGCTTCAAGATCAATGGTTGTCCAGACCCCTTCTACATCAACAAGAAAAACCTGAATCTTCAATTGCTCCTGCGAATATACAAAATTAAATTGGAATAATTCCTCTACAATGGTGTAGGTCTTGCTTAACGTCTCCTGATATTGCAGTTCAAACAATTCCTCAATAAAAACTGTCTGCGGACTAGCGCTATTGGATAAACCCGTTAAATAGCAAACTGCGTCAGCCGATCCATTGTTCACAGCTTTAATCACAACTTGATCGATTGGCCGAGTACCGTCGACAGGTAAATTAATGATGGTGTTTGTAGAGAGGACAGGCAATGTCTTCACACCTCCTATTAATATCAAATTATATATGTATGATATGCGATCATTTTTTAGAATTCTTGGATTAAAAATAGAGAAGTGTTACACAGCGTATAAACACAAATTTGCCACCAAATAAAGGATGTGGTAAACTCGATTTAACTTTTTATGAACGGAGGGTTACGTGTGATAGACTTTATCCGAGTTAGAACTTTGCGCGGCTAATTGAATAGCGCTAAAGCTCTGCCCATGTGCAGAGGACTCAGGATTGGTCTACCCATTTAACTCCATAGAAGCCAATAAACCAACTGCTACTCGTAAGGGATTAAGTAATCGCTCCCCTACGCCCAAGCCGTTGTTTAATTCGATATATCTATGGAAGACCCTAATGTCGTAACGGAGATTCTCCTTACACATTTGTTCTGACGTCCTCTAACGAACCGTAAGCACAGGCAGATGACCTGTGTTTTTTTGCGTTTACTATTTACTATTGGAGGATGAATAAATATATGGAACAACTACGAGAAAGAGCAATTATTGTCGGTGTCCAGCTTCAAAACGAAACGAACTTCGACTATTCGATGGAAGAACTCAGCAATCTGGCAGCTGCCTGTGACCTAGAGGTTGTAGGAGAACTTAGTCAAAAGGCCAGCAGGATTAACCCTTCCCACTATATCGGCACAGGTAAAATCCAAGAATTATCGGCGCTTTTAGAAGCGCATGATGCACCTATTGTTATTTTTAACGATGAGCTGTCCCCTTCACAGATTCGTAATTTGGAGTCTTCTCTTGACCGTCAGGTCATTGATCGGACGATTCTGATTCTGAATATTTTCGCAGAAAGAGCGAAGACCAAAGAAGCACAGCTGCAAGTGGAAGTAGCCAGACTGCAATATATGCTGCCCCGATTGACAGGTCTTCGAGAATCACTCGGCAGACAAGGCGGCGGTGCTGGACTCAAGAACAGAGGCGCTGGTGAAACCAAGCTGGAGCTGGATCGCAGAAGAATTGAAGAGCGGATTACAGCGCTGCAGGTTGAGCTTCAACAGCAAGTGGCCAGACGCCAAATTCAGCGGAAGCAGCGGCATAAGAATGAGGTTCCGGTCGTCTGTCTCGTCGGCTACACAAATACCGGCAAGTCCAGCTTAATGAATGTGATGGTAGAGACGTATCATCCCGGCTCTAATAAACAAGTATTCGCCAAGGATATGTTATTCGCGACGCTGGAGACGTCCGTTCGGAGCATTGAGCTACATGATCACAAAACCTTTTTATTAACGGATACCGTCGGATTCGTCAGCCAGCTTCCCCATCATCTGGTCAAAGCATTCCGCTCCACACTTGAAGAGGTGACCGAAGCTGACTTATTGATTCACGTAGTCGACATTGCTGATTCGCAGCATCAGCAGCATATGGCCGTTACCAATGAGACTTTAAAAGCTCTCGGCGCGGACCAAATCCCAACGATCTATGCCTATAACAAGGCTGACCTAACCGACTTGCCTTACCCTCATGTTGAGGGTGACAGTGTCTATCTCTCCGCCAAACAAAACAGCGGGATGGTTGAGCTTACGGAGCTGATCCGCAGTCATGTGTTTACAGACTATATTCAGTGTGAAATTCTGATTCCATTCGATCGCGGCAATGTGGTCTCTTATTTCAACGAGCACGCTCATGTCCAATCGACTAGCTATGAAGAAACAGGAACACGGCTGGAACTAGAATGTAGAAAATCTGATTTCGAGAAATTCCGCAACGATTTTATAGAGCTTTAGGTAATAGAACACAGCAAATCCCGGGCCTTATCGAAGGTCCGGGATTTTTTTGCAGGAAAATTGTTCTTCATGGCACTCTCTTAGCTTCTAGATCTTATAAATGTAGCTTCTAACCCCTATTCTTGAAAATACAGTGGATTGGGAGCCCCTATTTTCAGCCATGGGTAAGACAGAATCTGTAGATAATCTCTGTAAATAATCGAAGTCAGGATGTATTGATTCATTCGTAAGAAAAGCGGAGATATTACTTCCAGGTACTCTTTCCTGGTTCAGAGAGTCTATGATGATCTCTCCCGTAGTAATCCCTATGCCATGGCCATAGAACAGATCCTGCTCGATCTTAACAGCATTCTCACCCTGCCATTCTGGCTTGTTAGGCGCATGATCTGGATTCCTGAAATATACAATATCTCCACGCAGCATTTGATCTTTATTATAGTTCGTAATTAAGCGTAGACTCTTGTCGTAGTTCCAGTCCCATAAGAACAAATCCTGAAAATACCTATTAAAGGCTTCTTCACCTATAGCTTCAATGGTCGCCCTATACAAAACAATGACCATGGCTGTCGCGCATTCGAAGGCATATAAATGTCCATTCCGAAAAATGTCTTTAATCCCCACCGAAGGCTCAACGCCAGCGTTCAGCTGAAGTCCTCCAATATCTGTACGCGTCCAAAACTGTGGATTACCACGTGACTCATCAAATGTTGCAAAATCCGCTCCACTGTTATTTAAACCTTCGGCCGATTCCACGATGCTTTCTCTCATTTTCCGTTCAAAGTCAAGGGCATCGGGTGAACGAACTTCCTTCACCATGCTTAGTCCCTCCAATGTTATAGGTTCTAAATATAGGTTATTGTACGTGTTCGCTACCCTGTTGGTGCCTAATTCATATCATTCCCGGGACTCAACAAACCACTGATTAAGCTGCCTTGCCTCTTCCGTCAAAATATCCAAATATATAGAAGTGCGGTATGCCGTATCCTTTAAGCTTTTGCCCGTAATCTCTGCTATTCGATTTAATCTATACAGCAATGTATTAGTATGAATATGTAAAAAAGCGGCGGATTCCTTCAAGTTTCCACTGAGCGATAAATAAACGGCAATTGTTTTTAAAAAATCACTTTTATGCTCGCGATCATGCTCTTTAAGCGGATTCAGCAAGGGACTTTTACGGGTTCGACTGCGCTTCTGCTCCATAATAGCCGGAATATACGCCCAAAATCCGATATCCTCATACAACAGTAATTCCCGCCCATGAAAAGGTAACAGCTTCTTGATCTCCAGAATGGACCCCGCTTCCCAGTACGCAATAGCCGCCGACATATATTCGGTGTAATCTAGGCTACAGCCTGCAGCCAGCATACAGCTCTCACTCTTACGCATATCCTCGATAATTTTGTGCATGAACGAAGACAGACCACCCGTCCCTTCCATGCGAAAGCTGAATGAAAACAATATAATCAACCGATTGTGCTCTGCAGTCAGGAACAATAATTGCAGCCCCGGATAGGAGGCCATCGTTTGCCGAAATCGAAGTACGAAATGATCATTGATAACCTTGTCGCTCTCAAACACGCTAATATAATATTTTTCCGGCAAAAGAATCGACCAAACTTCCGCATCCTGCTTGATATTCGCTTCATTGTCATAGTGGGAGGTAAGCAGCTTCCAGAAAAAATCCTCCTGCGTTTTCTCCTGCTTCGTCTTCCAACCCCGCTGTTTCAATATATAGCGCCCAACGATAGCCGCCGCTTTCTCAACAATATTCTCTGCGTGTCCTTCAACTAAATTCCCAGCATCCACTACCCATATATAACCGAGAATTTCTTTCTGATGTTTGATGCAAATGGCTAGACGAGGTCCAAGCCCTACTTCCATGACCGCAGGAATCCGAATCGGACGTGTAGCGTTCTCCAGCTGCTGCATAATCCCCTTCTTACGCAAACCGATAATGACGGCGTTTGGTACGCGCTTTCCGATAATCGTTGAAATTCTCGCAGAATCACTCTCAAATTGATGGGAGCTGTATCCGATCACATGGTGATTGCTGTCCTCAATCGTAACTTGAGACTGAAGAGATTCACTAATCGCATCCGCCAACGATTCCATACTATCGAAGAAACGATCAAATAATGGATCCTTATCCGTCACTAGCCCCACCCCCACCTGAAAAATAGCCGAATCTTATACTCTAGAGTGATTTTATTATAGTATGCGCACTCCCAGCTGACTACAAGATAATGGGGGTGGCGCGGGTTACTTTGGTTTCGGAGTTACGTGGGCGGCGGGGGCGGGTTACGTTGGTTTCTGCGTTGCATGGGGCGGAGTTACGGGTTACTTTAGCTTCGGAGTTACGTGGGCGGCGGCGCGGGTTACTTTGGTTTCGGAGTTACGTGGGACGGGGGACGGGGGACTTTGGTTTCAGAGTTACGTGGGCGGGGCGCGGGGTACTTTGGTTACGGAGTTACGTGGGCGGGGGGCGCAGGGTACTTTGGTTTCGGGGTTGCATGGGGCGGGGCGCGGGTTACTTTGGTTTCGGGGTTACGTGGGCGGCGGGGCGCGGGGTACTTTGGTTTCGGGGTTACGTGGGCGGCGGGGGGCGGGGTACTTTGGTTTCGGGGTTACGTGGGCGGCGGGGGGCGGGTTACTTTGGTTTCGGCGTTGCATGGGGCGGAGTTACGGGTTACTTTGGTTTCGGAGTTACGTGGGGCGGGGCGCGGGTTACTTTGGTTTCATAGTTACGTGGGCGGGGGCGCGGGTTACGGGGTTACTGTGCAACATAACCGCTATTCGAGCGAACTCCTTTATAGTTTTCAGGGAATTTCTCCCTATAATTCATCCCATTTGGGCATATTCGGGCATATTCTTCGAATTTTTAGGGAGGAATTCCCTGCTATGAACGAATTAGTCAATACCCCTGTTTTCCCCTTTAAACCAAAGGGTTTTCAATTCCTTGGGCACAGAGACAAAATGCGAGTCGTCGGCTGGCAATCTGCTATCCGTGGGTTGGTTACCACATATTATGCCTACGTCGAAGGAGCTTCCGCAAACTAATTTCGCACGTCAGATCTGGGATCCTGTGCATAGGGAATTCACGGATTCTCCTCGTACCTTTCTCTTTGTCTCCATGCCCCAAGAATTCAAATCTTTTGGGTATACTTTTTGTGTTTTTTTCATTTCACCTACGCCATTTTCCGTTCTGCATCTACCGCTATTGACCAGATGAATCCAACTAACTCACGACCTACCGCAGCCATAGTTAAATTTCGGTGTTTCCCACGTCTGACTAACTTTAAATACTTGCTGTGTAACCGTTCTTGGGCTTTCCACGACGTTTCATGGACATGAGCACTCTGACCCTCTAAGCGCACTGCTAAATCTCCTTTAACTGCAGGACGGTGACGGTAACTCCATGCGGACTCCACCAGTGCACGTCGCACACCGGAATTTCCGGTTTTTGTAAGACTTCCTCTTTTGGTACTTGCTCCCGATGAATACTCCCGTGGCACTAGTCCCAGGTAACTCATGAGCTGAGCCGGTGAACGAAAACGCTCGAAATTTCCAATCTCGACAACTAAAGTCATAGCCGTCAGCAGGGCAATTCCCCGCAGACCTTGCAACGCTTGAATGACAGGTGCGTATGGACAGATCTGTGCTTCTTCTCGCATTGCGGCTTCAAGTCGCTTGATTCGCTCCTCCACTTCCCGGAGCTGTTGCAGGGATTCCGCGAAAACTTTTTCTTGAGCTACATTATTAAACTTCAACATAGACAGCCATTCCCGGTACCTTTTGGTCCAACGTTTTTTCATGCCTTCTGGCTTGTGAATTTGGTGACGCAACAGAAAATGAATGAGCCGTTGCCGAACCCGATGTAAGTCCTGCCTAGCATCTTCTCGTGCACGAATGAGATCTCTTAAGGCTTCGAGTTCAGGAGTCGGCACATGGATCGCAGTCAATTCTCCTGCGCGGTGCAGTTGAGCCAGTTTTTCAGCATCCCGTCGATCGGTTTTTATAGCATCGCCGGGACGCTGTGGCATACGCGAAGGTGCGATTACCACGCAGGAAATCCCCATTTTCGTCAGCCAGCGATATAAGTCGTACCCCGTAGGCCCGGCTTCATAGCAGACCTCCAGTGTAATCCCTGTACCTTTGATTTTCCGAATCATTCGAGCCACAGCATCTGGGGTATGAGATATGGCTCCATAATATCGTGCGGGTTCTCGACCCTCATCTGCAATCGCCACCGCAATTTTTTCTTTTGATACATCCAAACCTACGTATTTTATGGTATTCTTCATATTAACAGCTCCTTTCGCATGTAGCTCTGAAATGGTTGTCCTTCAACTTCCATTTTAACCTACGGTGTGCGAACAGGGGCTGCCTTTCGTTCATCATAACTATAATCAACATGTATAAGCTATTTTTGCGCAATTATAGGGAGGAATTCCCTAATAATCATCTCCGACAAACCTCTCACCGCCGCAAAACCAAAAACTAACTAAATCAAGCTGTAACTAGCCAAATCAGGCTGCACATAGTTGAAACAAGCTAGTTTTTATCGAATTCTAATCAACTTCAGCGTAGTCTATCCACCTTTAACAAAGCGCTATTAACATCTATCGTATCTAGCCACACTACTACGCAATCCAGTTGCTTTTAACACCCACCAACAAACTTCCACCGTACCTAGCCACACTACTACGCAATCCAGTTACTTTTAACATCCACCAACAAACTTCCACCGTATCTAGCCACACCACTACGCAACTTAGCTACTTTTAACACCCACCAACAAACTTCCACCGTACTTAACCACACCACCATACGATCCAGTTACTTAACCCCCCACCAGCATACATCCACCCGATCTAACCAACTTCTCTACTCAGAGAAACCAACTTTGGGATAGGACTAGCAGACTTGTACCGGATCTCCCACATCGAAACGGAAGCCAGCCAGAAATATCCCCTCCCAGAAACGCCAAACAGCAAACTCCCCGAAGAGAATTTGCTGCTTGGCTCATTCCAATGTGGAACACATCTATTTAGCTCAACGTGAACGTCTGCTCCATGGCTTGTTCTACCGTAAAATGTTGCTCACCAAGTGCTTCAGCCACCGCTTGGCAGGTGATTTTGCCATTAGCTACATTCACACCGCTTTTTAGCCCGGCATTATCCTGAATCGCCTTGATCACGCCTTTATTCGCAATTTGCAGGGCATATGGAACGGTGACATTAGTTAAAGCGATCGTCGAAGTTTTAGCGACAGCGCCCGGCATATTAGCTACTGAATAATGCAGTACGCCATGCTTGATAAATACAGGATTATCATGTGTTGTCACTCTGTCGATCGTCTCTACGATACCACCTTGGTCAATCGCCACATCGACAATCACCGATCCCGGCTTCATGGTCTTGACCATTTCTTCCGTAACCAGCTTCGGTGCTTTCGCACCCGGAATCAGCACCGCACCTACCAACAGATCTGCCTCAGCTACCACTTTGGCAATATTGTATGGATTAGAGATCAGCGTATTGATCTGTGTCCCAAATATGTCATCTAATTGACGTAATCTTTCTGCACTGAGGTCAACAATCGTAACATCTGCGCCCAAGCCAATGGCCATTTTTGCTGCATTGGTACCTACTACTCCACCGCCGATAATGCTAACTTTACCACGGCTAACTCCGGGAACACCGGAGAGAAGAATCCCTTGTCCGCCATAGTTCTTTTGCAAAAACTGAGCGCCCAGCTGAACGGACATCCGGCCTGCTACTTCACTCATCGGTGTTAATAACGGCAAGGTACGTTCATGAACAACCGTCTCATATCCGATGGCAAAGACACCATCGTCTTTAAGTGCAGCGGCCAGAGAAGGTTCAGGCGCAAGATGCAAATACGTGAACAAGATAAGGCCTGGACGGAAATAGGGGTACTCGCTTTCCAGCGGTTCTTTTACTTTCATCACCATTTCGGCAGAGTTCCAGACTGCGGCCGCATCCTGAATCAGCTCTGCTCCGGCAGAAGCATACTCTTCATTCGGAAATCCACTTCCTACACCAGCCCCGGATTCTACCAGCACTTGATGTCCTTCCTTAATAAGACTAACTACACCCGCAGGTGTTATGGCTACACGATTCTCATTATTTTTAATTTCTTTAGGCACGCCGATAATCATCATTCATCTCTCCCGTCTAGTGTAGATCCCTTATGTAAAGAATGATAACATACGTTTAGTATTCCCATTTTGGTAAAAAATTAAAATATTATCTATCATCATTGTGTTTTTACACAAAGGATTCGCCTTAAACAGCCTAGTAACTTCTGATTCATTTGGACCCAACACAACCCTATTTATTATCTCATAAAAAAAGACACTGCTTAAAGTGTCTTTTTGACGATTTTGTATGAAATTAAAGCACTACTGCCATAACTTAATGTCATATTAAGTGACGCGTTTTACTTTGACAGCAACAACATCACCGTTTCTAAGATTACATTTACCCCTTTTTCACAATCTTCATAGGAGGTAAGCTCCTCTTCACAATGACTTTTGCCCTTCACACTAGGTACAAACACCATCGCGGATGGCAGAAAGCTGGCCACAAACTGAGCATCATGCCCTGCGCCACTTGCGATCGTCCGATTTGAATAACCCAAGGCTTGTGTCGCTTGCTCCACTAAATCACATACACCCCGGTCAAACCATACAGTCTCTCTGCCCCAAAGCTTAGTCTTACTTACTTCGCAGTCCAGCATCCTCTCCGGCAAAGCATGGATAATGGCTTCCACCTCACGGACAATCTCCATATCTTTATGTCTAGCCTCAATCGTGAAGATCACTTTATTAGGAATGACGGTATGAACATTAGGAAGCACGTTCATTCTGCCCATGGTATACACCAGCTCGGAGTCTAGCGCACTCAGCTTACCTCGCAGCTCCGTGATCAGATCCGTGGCAGCAAACAAAGCATCTTTGCGCATCGCCATAGGCGTAGTGCCCGCATGATCGGATTCCCCAGTCACCTCAATCTCGTAACAGGCCATGCCAACCACACAGTCCACCAGACCAATCGACAGCTTCTCTTGTTCCAGCACAGGACCTTGCTCGATATGAAGCTCCAAATAAGCAGTAGCTTCAGTAATACGATTGCTCACTTCTCCTTTATACCCACTCTTCTCTAGCGCTTCGCCAAAGGTGATGCCGTCCGGATCTTTTTTATTCAGCATTTCTACCTTATCGAACTTTCCGGACAGCACACCAGAGGCCATCATCGAAGGCTCGAAGCGAGCCCCTTCTTCATTCGTGAAATTCATAATGGTCACCGGAAGCTTCGGCTTAATCCCATGATCTACAAGTGTACGAACCACCTCTAGTCCAGCGATCACGCCTAATACACCGTCGAATCTTCCGCCTTTTTTCACAGTATCCATATGTGAACCAATCACAATAGGAGGCCCAGACTCTACACCCGCAAGCGTGGCGTACATCGTACCCATATCGTCCACCTTCACAGACATACCGAGCTCTTCACAGCAGGCACGAAAATAATCCCGAACCTTAACATCCTCTTCCGTCAGCGATAACCGGGTCACACCATTCTTATCTGTACGCCCATAATCCGCAAATGCCTCAATCGTATTCTTCAATCTCTCACCATTCACGAATATTTGTTGCAGCTGCATCGTAGGTCCCTCCGCTTCGAGCGTTCTTTCTATATATGTTATACCAATCCATAGGATTGTCATTTTACATACTGTAATAATTATTATTCGCGTAATGTTACAGAAAAATAGAGGTAGCAATAAGTAAACTAAAGTAGTATATACAATCTTTTGATACGGAGGGTAAGCTTAAGATAGCTATTTATCCCGTTCTACCAAGGAAAGGAGCCAGTACATGAATCTAAGCATTGTGGTCCCTGTATACAATATAGAACGTTATATAACCCCTATGTTTGATTCACTCCTTACCCAAAGTGAACCGCATTTCGAGGTCATTATCGTGGATGACGGATCTACGGATAACACCTGCAACGTTATAGACAATATCCTCTCACTTAACCCCAACCTTTCCTGCAAAGTCATTCGAACGGAAAATCAAGGGGTTAGTGCAGCTAGAAATAGAGGCTTAGCAGAAGCCACAGGGAAATATGTGTTGTTTCTAGATGGAGATGACTATATCTCTGCTGACTTAGTGCGGACCATTCATTCCTATACGCAACCATCTGACCCCGAGATTATTTGCTGGGGCTATAACCATGTCTCAGAGGACGGAGTCACAATTTTGAGCTACGCTTCTGCTTATAGCAACATAACAGGTAGTGAAGCACTGACTCAGATTTTCGTGAACAAAAGCTTACGGATATGGACAGGGAGCATTGCATACAAACGGGAATTATTACTCCTTCATGGCCTCCAATATACAGAGCGCTGTGTGAATGGAGAAGATCAGGAATTTATCTACAAAGCCTTGTCCAGAGCCGCCAGCGTCATCACGTTACCGGATGTATTATCGTTTTATTTACAAAGAAACACGTCGATTTCCAACAGCTATAATGTGAAAAAATTTGATGTCGTCGGTGTATTCAAACGAGTCGATGCCTATTTTGAGGCCCATCCCTTTGAGCAGCTGGATATGATATCTCCTTATATAAGAAATCGTGAGCTGATCGAGAATTACTTTTTCAACCTAAAGACCTGTCTTAATGGGACCGACGGCGTAAGCATTCAGGAGTTACTTCGCGATATCGATCATACCTATCCTGAGCTAAATCAAGAAATGTATGAACTCATAAGACGTTATAAAGGTAATGATCGAAGATTAGCCCTTTATATCCGAGCATTCTTAATCTCCCCGCTTCTATATCACAGGTTCATTTCTGTGGAGAGAAGCTTATCCAGGTTCAAGCGAAAGGAATCTAGAATATGAAAAAGATGCTGATCTATGCCTATACCGAATTTAATTTGGGCGATGATTTATTCATTAAGGTGCTATGCGAAAGATATCCGGATACCGAATTTAGAATCTGTGCTCCACGCCTATACAAGCTTTGCTTCAAGGAGATTAAGAACCTCAAAGTGTATCCTTCGGATTCCATCCTCCTAAGAGGCATTGGCTATATTTGCAGAAGGTTAAAGATACATAATGTGGCGCAACAATATTTGGTCAATCACTCAGATGGCGTTGTTCATATCGGCGGCTCGATTTTTATGCAGGCAGAGCATTGGGCAGAGCATTTCAAGAACGCGGAGGCCATTCGTAACAAGAATAAGCCCTACTATTTATTAGGATCTAATTTCGGCCCTTATACAGATGAAGAGTACTATGAGGAGCACAAGTGGATCTTCAAGGACTACACAGATATCTGCTTCAGAGAACAATACTCTTATGATTTATTTGATGATCTGGACAATGTCCGGTTAGCGCCAGATATTATTTTTCAGCTAGACCCGCCAGACCTTCACAGCGAACCCGAGGATTACATCGTCTTATCCGTCATTAAGCCTTCTGCGAAAGGTCTGAACGGTTTTGACAACCTCTATTATGAAAAAATGAAAGAACTCGCAATTTATTTCATTGAAAAAGGCTACGCTGTTCATTTTATGTCATTTTGCGAACACGAAGGCGATCAGCTAGCGATTGAAGAAATCCAGAGTCTTATGGGCTCCTCCTACGAGGACGCCATTCAAGTGCATTTATATAAAACAAATATGGAAGAAGTCTTGGCCGTTCTAGCCAAAGCTAGCTTTATTGTGGCTTCAAGATTCCATGCGATGATCCTGGGCTGGGTATTTAACAAACCGGTGTTTCCCGTAGCTTACAGCAAAAAAATGATCAACGTAATGGAGGATGCCCACTTCAAAGGGTTATATGCCGATTTCACTACGCTGGAGCAGCTCCAGCCTGCGCAGGTTTTTGAAAGTATGACTACTCACTACATGGATGTAACAACGCAAGCAAAACAGGCCGAGAGACATTTCGAGCATCTGGATACGTATTTATCGCTTTACGAAAGGAGGATACGTTATGAGAGCCAAGCGGAGCATTCTTAACTTATCCTTTGGACTGGGAAGTCAGCTCATCACGATCATCCTTGGTTTTTTCATCCCCCGACTGATTATGGTGAACTATGGCTCAGAGGCCAATGGTTTGATCGCTTCTATCGTACAGATCATTAGCTATTTGGCTCTGCTGGAAGCCGGTGTTGGGGCAGCCTCTATTCAAGCACTTTATAAGCCGGTAGCTTCGGATAATAAGAACCATATCAACTCTATACTAGCCGCCACCTCCAGTTACTATAAAAAAACAGGCATTTACTATTTCTTCGCTGTCCTGCTACTCGCCATCGTGTATCCGCTAGTGATCTCGTCTGAAATCGATAAATTATCGATTATGCTCATTATTTTACTTACAGGGATGGGCGGAGCGATCAATTATTATTTTCAAGGGAAATTCAAGGTTCTGCTCGCTGCCGAGGGTAAAAGCTATGTAGAGACTTCTATTGTCACTATGGCAAATATTCTGAACAATGTAATTCGGATTCTGTTATTACTTCAAGGTGTAAATATCATTGCTGTGCAAGCTTCCTATTTCATATTGACCATACTTCAAATCGTCGTCTTCTATATCTATATCAACAAGCATTACAAATGGATCAACCTAAACCTCAAACCGGACTATGAAGCGATTGGTCAAAAAAATTCCGTGTTAGTCCATGAGATCTCCTACTTAGTGTTCAGAAATACCGACGTGCTTATATTAACTATCTTTACGAATCTGAAAATTGTTAGCATCTATGTCATGTACAATATGATTTTTACGATTGTAGATAACATCGTCCAGACCATAAACGGAAGTGTGAAGGCTGCCCTCGGGCAAAGCTATCATGAGAGCAAAGAAGCATTTATTAAATTTTATGATGCTTACGAAGTGTACTTTATGGGGCTGATCTTCTCAATTCTAACGGTGGCTTACATTCTAATTCTACCTTTTATGAAATTGTATACCGCTGGTGTAAACGACGTGAATTATATCGATATGTGGCTGCCCATCTTGTTCGTAGTCATCAAATTATTAACCAATGCCAGAGCTTCTTCCAATAATGTAATTACCATCGCCGGGCATTTCAAGAAAACACAAAACCGCTCCATTCTGGAATCCGCAATTAATCTGGTGGCTTCTGTTGTCTTCGTGATCTTCATGGGGATTTACGGTGTATTAATGGGAACGATAGCCGCCCTCTTATACCGCTCCATAGATATTGTGGTCTATGCCAGCAAACATCTGCTAGATCGGAGCCCTTGGGTCACTTTTAGAAGATGGCTCACGAATGCAGTGATTTTTGTGGGTATTATTCTGATCACTACCACCATCGACATTCAAATTAATTCCTATTTTGCGATTATGATGTGGGGTGTCCTTTTAGGGCTTGTGATCCTGCCTATATATTTCGTGATCGCCTCTTTGATGGAACGGGAAGTTTTCCTGTATACATGGGGTCATCTCAAAAAATATCGATATAAACTCAAGAGTAAACTTGCAGCTAGACCTAAGGTAAGTGGTTTGTCCAAATAAAACATCAGGAGGTCCTGAAATGGAGCATAGTGAGGTTTTGCAGCAAGCTTGTTACGTCTTTCTAAATGACCTAAATGATGAAATAAACCCTTCATCTGCCCATCAAATGGATAATACGGAAATAGTCCAAAAATGCCGTCTAATTATAGATAAAGAACAAAATCCGCAAATCAAAGCCTTTTTAGAAACCTTATCTGAGGTGATCCATGCTTATCTCACAGAGAGAGCTTCAGAGGATTCATTAAGGTTCTATCTCTCAGAGCAATTCAGTATCAAGAACGAAGAAATCGACGGGTTGATTCATAGGTTAGTCGCAATCACAAAACAGTCTTCAGATACGGATAGTACTCACCCAGCAATCCGTCCATTAGCCGAGTATCCCAAGGTCAGTATCATTATCACTACTTACAATCGAAAGGGATTCCTATATCAAGCGATCCAAAGCATCTTAAAGCAAGACTATCCTCATAAAGAGATCACAGTGATCGACGATTGTTCTTCAGATGGCACGGAAGAGTTGATGTATCAAAGCTTCGGGGATGAGCCGCGAGTAATCTACATGCGGAATGAAACAAATAGCGGACCTGGCAATAATCGGCGGAAGGCCTTTGCTGCTCATGCGGATGGAGAGTATGTTCTTTTTCTCGATGATGATGACTATCTGATTGATATGAATTACTTAAGTAAGGCAGTGGATTTTCATATCCTGCATCCTGAAATATCATTTGTAGCCGCTAATGTATTTCTAGAATATTCAAAGGCTAAGCAACTTAAGATCAGTAGTCTACAGCTAAGTAGAGTTATTAAGAAGCAAGATTATTTCATGAATTTTGAGAAAAAAGGATACCCGAAGCCATCCTCCACATTAACAACTGTCTTTAAGCGTGAGGCCTTAATGGCTATGGATATCCTGCATATGAACATGGTCAACGATGCTTCTATTTATCTGCGTTCCTTGTTGATCGGTGATGCTGGCTTTATTGATACCATTGCCGGTGTGTATAGATTACACGGGGACAATATTACCTTTAATCTGAGTCAGGGATTCTTAATTGAGAATCTAGAAGAGAAGATGTTGATTAAGAATATGGCCGTTCAGAAATATGGATATAGCGAGCAAGAAATGACGGAATGGTTTAACCATAATGCTTATGATACGATTTCATACTATTTATTAAATTCTGCAAAAGACGCTACAGACTTTAAATTCATGTATCATTGGGCCCTTAACCATTGCCCGCCGATCTACAATCAATTAAGAAATGAATTTCGTACGAAGCTGATTAAAAAGCAATTACTACGGATTTCGTTACTTCGAACACTGCTCGGAAGATGATTCACGCATTAGCTTATCGAGCAGCAGCAAAAATCCCTTCACCTCTTCTTTAGGGATGTCGGCATACTTGTCTCCGATACTAATCTCACAATAAGAACTATGGTCTCCCGTTGGTCTTATCGCTGCGCTTAAGCCGATTCCTGTTGCCTCATATACAGAAGACAGGATCGGTTCAAGGCTCTCCCTAGACATTTGAAAATGCATATGAAACATGTTGGAGACAGGCTCAGTAGGTAGCGTAGTTACGGCATGACATTGATTAACTAAAGCAGCAAGCTCCTTAGCCCCTTCATAATACTGCTGCATTTTACCCTCTCTTTGCCGGAAATAATAATCAGAGGAGATGATGTATGGGTAGAGGCTAATTAGGTCTCCACCATGCCGCCGTTTCCATATCTTCGATTGCTTCGTAAACTCCTCGCTACCTGCAAGAATCGCACCAGCAATCCCCCCGATTCCTTTATACAGTGAGATATAGACACTATCAAAGAGTGCGCAGATCTCTGCAGCTGTCTTGCCATAATAGGGAAGCGTCTCAAGCAATCTTGCCCCATCCAAATGCAGCTTAATTCCGCGAGCTCGGCAATGTGCAGAAATCGCTTCAAGCTCTTTATATTCCGGTAACTGTCCGCCAATTTCGCGCTGCGGCAATTCAAGCAGCAGACAAGCAATATCTTCCTTCATATGTAACACATCATCCAAGGTGATTAGTCGATCCTTGTCCGCAAGGAGGACAGGCTCGATATGATGCAATTCCTTCAACCCATCCTGCTCATGGATCTCCAAGTGACATAAGGGATGATAGGCAACTCTCTTGAGTCCTTTTTCATCACACCATATTCTTAAGGCGATTTGCTGTGCCATCGTTCCACTCGGAAAGAAGACTGCTGTTTCTTTTCCAAGAAGCTTAGCCATCTCCGACTGAAAATCTTCAATGACCTTCCCAGATCCATAAATATCAGAGGCCGTACTGTTCTCTACAACTTCAAAGGCTTCCTTCAAGACTTGCGCATCTCTATTTCCATGTCCTACGATTCGATAAGTCGTTTCATTAAATGCCTCTTGCACTGATTTTTTTCCGTTCATTCGATGAATTGCCCCTTCCGTGTTTGCTTTGTCCCTAATATAGACGAATTTCAAAATATCCCATCTTAATTTTACCCGATCTAAGGTGAAAAAACATGAACGCTGTGCTACAATATTGAAATTGCAAAGGCAATCTTAGGGAGGGTTATTGAATCACATGCTCATTATTGGTATCGCCGGCGGTACCGGCTCGGGAAAGACAACCGTAGCCCGCTCCGTCATTGACCGTCTTGGAACGGGAAAGGTAACTTTCATATCACAAGATAACTACTATAAGGATCATTCACACCTCAGCTTCGCTGAACGTGAATCCATCAATTACGATCATCCTTTCGCTTTCGACAATGAGCTGCTTATTGAGCATCTTAAATGTTTGCGAGAGGACAAGACTGCATATGCTCCGGTATATGACTTCACAGCACATGCCCGCTCCACTACGGAAACCGTAGAACTGCAACCAAACAACATTGTAATCATCGAGGGACTCCATGTTCTATCCGACGAGAACCTCCGCGATATGCTCGACATCAAAGTATTTGTTGATGCTGACCCTGATGTTCGTATCCTCCGCCGAGTACTCCGGGATATCGAGGAACGTGGCCGGAGTATCCAATCGATTCACCATCAATATTTAAGTACAGTTAAGCCAATGCACGAAGCTTTTATTGAGCCATCCAAGAAGTACGCCGATTTGATTATCCCTGAAGGTGGCCACAACGAGGTTGGTATTCAGTTGCTGTCCATCTTGACCGAGAAGCATCTGACGAACGATTGGACGTCCTAAAGTTCTTAAATATCTAGTTCTAACCCTAGCTGTCGAGATTCTCTCGACAGCTTTTTTGCGAGCTCATCCCCAAATCTGCAGTAGATTATTCAAAGAATAATCCCACCGCATTTTGGTAATAGCTAATTTCACAGCAGCTTGCGGAAGAGGGATAACAACTATGGGATTTCTGAACAGGACAATCACTAAAATATTCAAAAACCCTTCAATAGGGCAGCCCAACCCCACTAAAGAATTACCTAAAGAACCTCTCAAAGAGAACCTTCAAGATAATATTGAACACATAAAAACAGCGCTAGGCAATAGCACAGACCTTGTAATCAGAGATTTCTTCATTGGGTCAAAGCAACAGATAAAGGCCGCTATTTTCTATACGGATGGACTGGCTGACAGTAAAGCTATTCAGGATTTCATTCTAGAGTCTCTTGTCTTAGAAATTCCAGATCTGAACTTAGAACCTGAGAAAGACAACTATTCCTTATTAAGAAATCACATGCTTACCGTAGGTGATATCAAAGATGCTACGGAGTTTAATTCTTTAATGACCTCCCTATTATCCGGAGATGTGATTCTCTTACTAGATGGATACGCCAAGGGCTTCACGATTGGTATGCGTGGATGGAAAGATCGTGGTGTAACAGAAAGTGCCACCGAAACGGTGATCCGTGGACCTAAGGAAGCCTTCACAGAAAGCTTACGTACCAACACTGCCTTAATCCGCCGGAAAATAAAAGACCCTAACCTGTGGTTAGAAACGCAACCCATTGGACGGGTTACCCAAACAGATGTTGCGATTATGTATATCAACGGAATTGTAGATGACGGGATTGTACAAGAAGTACATTCACGTTTAGATCGGATCGATGTTGATGGTATCTTGGAGAGTGGCTATATCGAGGAATTAATCGAGGATGAAACCTACACTCCTTTTCCAATCATTCATCATACCGAACGTCCTGATGTTATTGCAGCTGCACTTATGGAAGGTAAAGTAGCCATATTAGTAGATGGAACACCAATAGTGATGACGGTTCCTACTACATTCGTTTCCTTCATGCAGACCGCTGAGGATTATTACCAACGTGCCGATGTCGGTACCTTAGTTCGGATGCTCCGTTATTTTTGTATATTCATTTCACTATTAGCTCCATCTTTATATGTAGCTATTACTACATTCCATCAAGAGATGTTGCCTACAACCCTACTCATTAGTTTGGCTGCTCAACGGGAAGGCGTACCGCTTCCAGCATTTATTGAAGCACTTTTAATGGAGCTTGCCTTTGAAATTCTGAGGGAAGCCAGTGTACGCATGCCTCAAACCATAGCCCAATCTGTCTCCATTGTAGGAACTCTAGTCATTGGAACAGCAGCAGTAGATGCCGGCATTGTTTCTGCAGCCATGCTCATTGTCGTTGCTGTTACAGCGATCTCTAGCTTTGTTCTACCGGCCTTTGATCTCGCCCTGACGGTCAGAATGCTCCGTTTCCCAATGATGTTTCTAGCCGCTTCTTTCGGATTGTTCGGGATCATTATCGGGATTATTGCGATTGTTCTGCACATGTGCAGTTTACGCTCCTTTGGAGTTCCTTATATGAGCCCGCTAGCTCCATTTAATCTTGTTGATCAAAAGGACACCTTTTTCCGAATGCCTCGTTGGGCTATGTTTACCCGTCCTAAGCTAATCAATCAAAAAAATCTCGTTCGGGAAAAGAGTACACCACCGGAAAAACCGGGAGATCTAACGGAGGAATAAATCGTGAAACGAAAATCGCTTCTGATTTACGTTCTTATTCTCATGCAAATATTCCTAACAAGTTGCTGGAGCCGACAGGAGCTAAACAAAATTGCGATTGCTGAAGGAATTGGATTCGATAAACATAGAGATCAATATCAAGTTTCTACACAAGTTGTGTTGCCCAGTCAAATTTAATACCTACTCTAAGGTAAAGGGCAGCATGCGGAATGGCAAACCACAAGTCAGTATCCAGCAACATATGGAAGCAGATTTAGCAGAGGTACAATGTAGAGATTTAGACCTAACGAACCCACAGACCATTACCGAATTAGAACAAAATATCAACAAGGAAGTTTCAGATCTATTCGAACGTACGATTAAGAAAGTGCAAAAAGAATACAAAAGCGATATTTTTGGATTTGGCGAAGCCATCCATCGCTCTAATCCACAGGCATGGAAGAAGCTGAGGAATAATTGGGATCAATCCTTTGTTAATCTGCCGGTAAGCATAACAATGGATTGTAAGATTCGGTTGCTGGGAAAGCAACTAATTCTTTCTTGGAAGAAATGAAGAGAGATAACTAGGAGTGAACGAAGCCATGTTAGAAAAGGGAAAAATAAGTACCCGTCAGCTAGCCATTCTGGTTATGCTCCTTACTATTGGGGATTCTATCCTTATAATTCCCTCTTCCACTACACACTACGCCAGACAAAATGCCTGGATCTCCACTTTAATTGGGATGATAGCAGGTTTATTAGCAGTCTATATGTACAGCAAGTTCGCAAAATCATATCCAAAATTAACGCTTATTCAAGCGATTCAAAAGACCTTTGGAAAATGGATAGGGACTATTATATCCCTTACAGTTTTAATGTATTTTCTTATGGTCGCCGTTGGAAGTATGCGAGAAATCGGTGATTTTGTGACCTCAGAAATGTTGCCTGGAACCCCTATTCCGGCCACTCTAATCTTATTTATACTGATCGTGATCATGGCATCGCGACTCGGTATTGAGGTTATAGGGCGAGCTAGCGAGATCTTCATTCCCATGTTCATTGTCTTATTTCTAATCCAGACGAGTGCTATTATTCCTCAGATGGAAATGGTCAGAATGCTGCCCATATTGGAGGACGGAATAAAGCCTGTTCTAAGAGGGGCTATCTCCATCACTACTTACACCTTTTTAGAAACAGTTGTCTTTCTCATGATACTTCCTTATGTAAATCAACAAAAAAAGATAACAAAGAGTTTCTTACTGGGTACGCTTCTAGGCGGTATTGTAATTTTCATTACGCTTATCGTTTCCATTCTGGTGCTAGGCCCGGATCTAACGACCAGAGATGTATATCCTAGTTATAACATCGCAAGGCGCATATCTGTTGGTGGATTCTTCGAACGGGTTGAAGCCATGATAGCTCTACAGTGGATGTTAACTTTGTTCATAAAAGTAACTTTGTACTTCTATGCTTTCATTCTGGGGTTATCCCAATTATTAAACTTAAAAGAGTATCGAGTATTATCCTTACCCACAGGGATAATTTTAGTGGCACTCGCTCCACTCATTGCCCCGAATTTCACTTATTATAACGCTATTTTTGATAATTATTGGGTGTACTATGTTATAACCTTTGGGATATTTCTACCCTTGGTGTTATTAAGTGTGGGCATGTTTCGTAGAGCACTCAGCAAAGACTTGACATCTCGGAACTAAAGATTGTATGGGAGGTTGTAAATATTGAGTATAGTAGCGATCCTCATCATTGTAGCCGTTATTATAGCCATCGAAGTGCCTCTTATGCTAAGGAAAAAATTAATCAAGGAGCTTTGGGTTTTTTCATTTCTTCTGTTGCTGGGAACTTTTTTTAGTCTGATTTACGTAATGAATATCACGATCTCCGACCCATTAGCTTGGATGGTGTTCATCTATAAACCTGTAGCCGATATGGTAAATGCCTGGTTATCTTAAAAATAATGGGACCACACTCGAGAGAACTGACGGAGGAATACATCATGAAACGAGGATCACTTCTGCTTTGTCTTCTTGTTCTCATGCAAATAAGCTTAACAGGTTGCTGGAGCCGCCAGGAATTGAACGATCTTGCGATTGCTGTAGGGATCGGAATCGATAAAATTGGAGATCAATATCAAGTTTCTGCACAGGTGGTTTTACCCAGTCAAATCGCTGGCTCAAAAGGTGGAAGTCCTCAATCGCCCGTTAACCTTTACAAAGAGACAGGAAATACTGTATATGAAGCGCTTAGGAAGATCACAACCATTAGTCCACGTAAAATTTACATCTCTCATCTGCGGATCTTAGTCCTCAGCGAGGCTCTGGCTAAAGAGGGAATCCGTGACGTTCTTGATTTCATGTCAAGAGATACCGAAGCGCGAAATGATTACTTTATAGTGGTGGCAAAGGATGCCAAAGCAGAAGATGCTCTGAAAATATTAACTAGCCTCGAAAAAATTCCTGCTGTGCGATTGTTCTCCAGTCTGGAAACATCGGAGAAAAAATGGGCACCTACATCTACTGTGACATTAGGAACACTGATTACAGAACTTGTGAGTAAGGGTAAAAATCCAGTCTTAACAGGGGTTGTCATCAATGGAAATGTAGATGTAGGAGAAACTCCGAAGAATGTAGAAACCGTAGATTCTCCAACAGAATTGAAATACTCCGGATTGGCCGTATTCAAAGAGGACAAATTGATTGGTTGGCTAAACCAAGAGGAATCAAAAGTGTATAACTATTTAACTAATAAGGTAAAGAACACGGTTTCCTTCATTAATTGTCCCCAAGGTAAAAAGATATCTCTTGAAATTTTTGAGGCCAAATCGAAAATAAAAGGCAGCATGCAAAATGACAAACCAGAAATCAGTATCGAGCAATTTATAGAATCAGATATAGGAGAGGTTCAATGTAGAAATCTAGAACTGACCAATCCAAAGGTCATCACCGAATTAGAACAAATCGCTAACCAGAAATTAGAAAATTCATTCGAAACTACTATTAAAAAAGTACAACAAGAATATAAAAGTGATATTTTTGGATTTGGCGAGATCATCCATCGCTCTAACCCACAGGCGTGGAAGAAACTGAGGAATAACTGGGATCAAACCTTTGTTAAATTGCCAGTAAACGTAAAGATGGACATAAAGATTCACCAGTTAGGAAAAGTGACTAACTCTTTCTTAGAAGAGATGAAGTGATAAAAACTGGAGTGAACAAAGCCATGCTCGAAAAGGGTAAAATAAGTACTCGTCAACTTACCATTCTTGTAACGCTCCTTACCATCGGGGATTCTATTCTCGTAATCCCCCCTTCCACTACACACTACGCCAGACAAAATGCATGGATTTCCTCCTTAATTGGAATGGCCGTAGGTTTACTAGCCATCTATATGTACAGTAAGGTCGCAAAGTTATACCCCAAACTAACGCTTATCCAAATCATTCAAAAGGTTTTTGGAAAATGGTTAGGGACTCTTCTATCGCTTTTGACCTTAATGTATTTTCTTGTCGTCACCGTAGGAAGTATGCGGGAAGTCGGTGATTTCGTGACTTCAGAAATGTTACCTGGAACTCCTATTCCGGCCACTCTAATCCTATTTATACTGATTGTCATTATGGCAACGCGACTCGGTATTGAGGTCATAGGACGAACTGGTGAGATCTTTACTCCCATGGTTATTATCCTATTTCTGATCCTGACGGTTGCAATTATTCCTCAGATGGAAATAGTCAGAATGCTGCCCATATTGGAAGACGGAATAAAGCCTGTACTGAGAGGGTCTATCTCCATTTCGGCATACACCTTTTTAGAACCCGTTGTCTTTCTAATGTTCCTCCCTTATGTAAACCAACCACAAAAGATAACAAAAAGCTTATTACTGGGCTGTTTCCTAGGTGGTATTATAATCTTCCTGACCATCGCTGTTTCCATATTAGTACTAGGTCCAGACCTGACGACAAGAGATATATATCCCAGCTATAACATAGCAAGGCGAATATCCGTTGGTGGAATCTTTGAGCGGGTTGAAGCCATGATAGCTCTATTGTGGATGTTAACCTTGTTTATAGAGGTAACTTTATACTTCTATGCTTTCGTCCTGGGTTTATCCCAATTATTAAACTTAAAAGAGTTTCGAGTGCTAACTCTACCTACAGGATTGATCCTAGTTGCACTAACACCTCTTATTGCCCCAAATTACTCCTATTACAACACCGTGTTTGATAATTATTGGGTGTACTATGTTATAACCTTCGGGTTATTTCTACCCTTGGTATTGTTAGGCGTGGCGATGTTTCGAAGAGCACTGAGCAAAGACTTGAAATTTCGAAACTAAAGATGGTTTATAAGGTTGTAAATATAGGTTGGATGGTGTTTATCTATAAACCCGAGAGATCTAACGGAGGAATACACTATGAAACGAAGATCACTTCTGCTTTGTCTTCTTATTCTCATGCAAATAGGCTTAACAGGTTGCTGGAGTCGAGAGGAACTGAATGATCTCGCGATTGCCGTAGGGATCGGCATCGATAAGATCGGAGATCAATATCAAGTTTCTGCACAAGTGGTTCTACCCAGTCAAATCGCTGGCTCAAAAGGGGGAAGTCCTCAATCGCCCGTTAACCTCTACAAAGAGACGGGGGATACCGTATATGAAGCCCTTAGAAAAATCACAACTATAAGTCCACGTAAAATCTATATCTCTCATCTGAGGATCTTAGTCCTCAGCGAAGATCTGGCTAAAGAGGGAATCAGTGATGTTCTTGACTTCATGTCCAGAGATACTGAAACACGAAATGATTACTTCATAGTCGTGGCAAAAGATGCCAAGGCAGAAGATGCTCTGAAGATATTAACCAATCTCGAAAAGATTCCTGCTGTGCGGTTATTTTCTAGTCTGGAAACATCGGAGAAACAATGGGCACCCACATCTACTGTGACATTAGGAACACTGATTACAGAGCTTGTAACTAAGGGGAAAAGTCCAATCTTAACCGGGGTTGTCATCGTTGGAAATGTAGAAATAGGAGAAACTCCGAAGAATGTAGAATCGGTATATTCACCAACACAATTGAAATATTCAGGGCTGGCTGTATTCAAAGAGGACAAATTGATTGGTTGGCTAAATCAAGAGGAATCAAAAGTATATAACTATTTAACTAATAAGGTAAAGAACACGGTTTTCTTTATCCGATGCCCCGAAGGAAAAAAGGTGTCGCTTGAGGTCTTTGAAGCCCATTCCAAAATAAAAAGCAGCATGCATAGTAACAAACCAGAAATCACTATTGAGCAGCATTTGGAGACAGATTTAGGAGAGGTGCAATGTAGAAATCTAGATCTGACAGACCCAAAGACCATCACCCAATTAGAACAAATTGCTAACCAGAAAGTAATACATCTATTTGAAAGCACTATTAAAAAAGTACAACAAGAATACAAATCCGATATTTTTGGATTCGGCGAAGTCGTACATCGCTCTAACCCACAGGCGTGGAAGAAACTAAGGGATAATTGGGATCAGACCTTTGCTAACATACCAGTAAGTGTAAAGATGGACATTAAGATTCGCCTGTTAGGGAAAGTGACTAACTCTTTCTTAGAAGAGATGAAGTGATAAATTGGAGTGAACGAAACGATGAAGTCTCGAAACTAAAAAATGGTTTGGGAGGTTGTGAATATTGGGTATAATAGTTCTCATCGTACTTGTAGCCGGTAGCATAGCCATTGACGTGCCCCTGATGTGGAGGAAAAAATTAATCAAGGAGATGTGGGTGTTCTCATTTCTTCTATTGCTAGGAATCTTTTTCGGTGTTATTAAAGTAATGCATATCTCGATCCCTAACCCTTTAGGTTGGATGATATTTATCTATAAACCCGTAGCCGACATGGTAAATGTCTGGTTGACTTAACGATGGAACTAAACCAATCCCTTGAGATGGCTTAGTCCCCGTAATTAAATGTTGCTGCCAAATCAGCAAGCGCTATCTCCCCCAACTACAATATAGACCTTGTAGATTCTCTAACAATTAATTCTGCTGGGAAAATCTGATGCGTATGATTCACCTTCTCATTAATGAGATCAAAAAGAATCTTAATTGTCGCTTCCGCAATTTCTACTACTGGCTGTTTGATGGTAGTAATAGAAGGATTATAATAGAATGAAATATCCAATCCGTCATAACCAGCTACAGAGTAATCTTCCGGAACTCGCTTGCCTGCTTCAAATATTGCTTTGCAAGCGCCGATGGCCATACTATCTGATAAGGTGAAAATAGCGGTAAACTCTTCCCCTGACTCTAGTAAATCTTTGGTGACCTCATAGCCATTCTCCATACTATAACTATCAATATCCTCTTTCATCCTCCGTACTAGCCGTTCATTATAAGCTATTCCATGATCAGAAAGAGCCTTTTTGTATCCTTCATATCTTAATTTACCAATACTCACATCTTCCTCAGGCGCGGTAATGACCGCAATTTTCTCATGTCCCAGATTACATAGATAGTCGACAATTTTATAACTTTCCTTATAGTCATCTACAGACACTGAAGAATAATCACTTAGATCAAACTCTTCCGTCATTCCGATTGTACTAAGAACAAATGGAACCGTTAATTGTTGTAATTTCTCCTGAGAGTGTGAAAATAATCCCCCCAGGAACACAATCCCCTTTAAACGCTTTTCTTTCTCCAACTCAATCGCTACTTCGATCTCATCTTGATTCTCATCAACTCGCTGTAGGATGAAGGAGTACTTCTTACGCTGGATCTCTTTTTCAAACACTTTAATCATCGGGCTAAAAAAGGGGTTGGATATCCCTTTAATCAATACTGCAATCGTTTTCGAATCGGACCGTTTTAAATTTCTTGCACTGTTATTCGGTACATAATGGTTTTCTTTGATTACTTTCATAATCATCGCTTTCGTTTCTTCATTAATATCTGGATGATTATTTATAGCTCTAGATACTGTTGTCACGCCAACCCCGCATAATTTGGCGATATCTATGATAGTCAATCTCTCCATTTCTACCTATCCTTTACACGTTAAATAAGAAAGTAGGGGATTCCTGAAGAGACAACTCAACAAGAAAAGCACCCTACTCGCTTCTACATACATATTCTATTTAACCCTTCACAGCTCCTGCAACGACACCTTCGATAATGTATTTTTGGCAGGTTAGGTAGAAAATGATGATTGGTACAATAGCTAGGACCAGCATCGCCATCATAGCTCCCATATCAATAGATCCGTATCCACCTTTTAGGTACTGTATCGCAATAGGAATGGTTTTGTATTCCGTACCGATTAATAGGTCAGGCAACAGGAAGTCATTCCATACCCACATAACATTAAGGATCGCTACGGTTACTGCTATAGGCTTAAGGATTGGCAATACCACTTTAAAGAACGCCTGCGGTGGATTACATCCATCAATCATAACCGCCTCTTCAACCTCAAGTGGGATGGACTTCACAAATCCACTAAACATAAATACAGAGAGCCCTGAACCAAATCCCAGATAGATCAAGATAATCCCTATCGGATTGTCCAGATGCAGAACGTTAGCAGTCTTAGTCATTGTGAACATAACCATTTGGAACGGTACGATCATCGAGAACACAAATGCGTAGTACATCAAACCCGTAAATTTTGATTTCACCCGAGTAATATACCATGCAGTCATGGAAGTGAATAACACGATTACAGCAACCGAACACACCGTGATAAACAAGGACATTCCAAAAGCACTGAAGAAATCAATCTTTGCTACACCACTAGTATAGTTCTTTAAACCAACAAATGTAGTCTCATCAGGGAATAAGAAAGGCGTATCACTAATGTAGAACTTACCTTTGAAGGAGTTCATCAGAACGATAAATATAGGAGATAAGAACGCAATGGCTAAGACCAACAAAATGGTAAAGATGGAGTAGTCTTTTGCTCTAGTCTTTTGCATTAGTTCTCAACCTCCTTTCTTCTAGTAATGACAAGTTGTACTAAGGCGATTAAGGCTACTAAAGCAAAGAATACGACGGCTTTCGCTTGACCGACACCTTCCCAGCCTGTTTTTCCGTAGAAGGTATTGTAGATATCCAGTGCTAACATCGAGGTTTGCTTAGAAGGAGCACCAGCGGTCAATGCCAAGTTCTGGTCAAACAATTTGAACGAATTCGATAAGGTTAGGAATAAACAGATGGTAATGGACGGCATTACGAGTGGAATCGTCACATTACGTAAAATCTTAGAACGTGAAGCTCCATCAATTCTCGCGGCTTCTACTATATCCTTAGGTACATTTTGAATACCTGCAACGTAGATAATCATCATGTACCCTATCAATTGCCAATTCATAAGGATAATTAATCCCCAAAATCCATAAGTTGCGTCAGAGGTCAAAGTAACTCCAAATTTATACAGAATTCCATTAAAGATCAACTGCCAGATGTATCCTAATACGATACCGCCTATCAAGTTAGGCATGAAAAAAATAGTTCTAAATACGTTAGTCCCTTTTAGCTTTCTAGTTAACAACATCGCCAGAATGAAAGCGAATACATTAATCGTAAGCACCGATAGAACTGTAAACTTAACCGTAAAGCCCAGTGCATTTAAGAATTCTTGATTAGAAAATGCTTTAATGTAATTGCCAAACCCTATCCATTTTGCATCGTTGACTGTAGTAAACTCCGTAAAGGACAAATATATACCCAGAAGAAAAGGTATAACAAACGCGATTCCAAAGGCGATGATGGTCGGCAATGCAAAAAGAGCAAAATATTTTTTTATCGATTTTTCCATGGAGTCTTCTCCTATCTCAGTATGGAAAATGATTAAACAGATGTATTCAATTTCACTCGAATTGTTGCTTAGTGCCACTGAGGCTCTTACTGAGGCTCTTTTGAACCTAGTGGCACTAAGCTTTTATCTATATAACAACTGAGAATCATTCAATCATCTTTCCATGCATTTGTTATTTTGCTTTTTCAGCCTTCCAAGTGTCCTTGAAGATCGTTACAACTTCATCCCAAGTTTTGTTTCCTTGAGCATATTGCAAGAGAGCGTCACCAAAGACATTTTTGAATTCTTCACTTGGGAATGCCGCAAATGTCCAAGCTACGGAAGTCAGATCTTTTTCCATCCAAGCGGATACTTCTTTAGCCAGTGGATCTGCTGGTTTTTCACTTTCTTCAAACGTGTTGAATGGAGCGATGAAACCTAGATCGTTAGTTACATAAGCTTTACCTTTTTCACTGGAGAACAACCATTCCAAGAAGGCGATAGAAGCTTGTTGGTTCTCAGCAGATGCTTTGCTGTTGATTGCCAAATAGTTTTCTGTACCTACAGCCAGACCTTGTTTTTCTTCGCCTTCCATACCTGTATAGATAGGTAAGAATTTGATTTCTTCAGCTTTAACTACGTTACCGTCAACATCGTTGATTTGTGACCAAGCCCAGTTACCGTTTTGAACCATTGCTGCGTTACCCAGTGCGAATTCAGCCATGGAATCAGCTACAGACTTACTACCGAGAAGGGATTCTTTAGTGACAGAGTTCTTGGTGTAAAGATCGAAGATGTTTTTGAATTTATCGTTATATTTGAATTCAACTTCTTTAGAAGCTAGACCGGCAAGAACTGTGTTATCAAACTCAGTGTTGTCTTTGAATTCATAGTACAGTGGCAAGTTAGCCAAGTGCGTCTGCCATCTCCATTGCTCACCTGCAGCGAGGGAAGTGGAAGCGAATACACCTTTAATGCCCAGTTGATCTTTTTTAGCGGTCATATCTTCTACTACGGCTTTCAAAGTGTCGAAGTTATTGATTTCAGTTGTGGAGGAGATCGAAACAGCTTTGTCAGCCAATGCAAAGTATTTCTTCATAATCGCGTCGTTGTAGATGATACCGTATCCTTCAACTACGTAAGGGATACCATATACGCCTTCGCCTTCAGTCACTGCCAAGCTTTTATCGGACAAATAGCTGTATAGCTTAGTATCTTTCAAATCCAAGGTGTAATCTTTCCAAGCTTGGAAACCAACAGGTCCGTTGATCTGGAAGATCGTAGGTGCTTCGGACTTAGAAATTTCGGATTTCAATTTAGTTTCGTAAGTACCCGCAGCAGCCGTTACGACTTTTACTTTAACTCCTGTTTCTGCTTCGTAATCTTTAGCGATTTTTTCATATATTTCTGCAATTTCAGGCTTGAAGTTTAAAAAGTAAACCGATCCTTTTTTTCCAGATGAAGCGTTTCCATCATTGGTTGCACTATTGTTCTCTTTATTACCGCACCCTGCTGCTAAGACTACAACCATAGACATTACCAACATGAGCCCTAGATATTTTTTAATGTTCTTCATTTTTCTTCCCCCTCGTACTTTTTAATTGAATTACTTCGCTTAAAGACGTTTCCGAAGTATCACCGAGATTATGTCAGCGTTTTCATTTCGCTTGTATAATCTCCGATTTTTTTCCGGTATCCTTATCGGTAACGTTTTCAATTGAAATATTAGCACACCATTTCGAACATTACAATAACCATTTTATTGCAGAAATTCGCCATTACAAATCTTCAAACGTTATAATAGTTTTAAAATAACTATGAATAGGTGATTGCATATCTTATCTCTGATCGAAAAATATGAATTACAATTTTCTAATAATAATTATTTTGGCGATATTGGGGTAGAACCCTCTTACTCCATTGTAGAAGGCTCGCTACCTATACTTGTATCTGCCCCGCATGCCATCAACCACTATAGAGAACATGCTGTAAAACCCGCGGACATGTATACAGGCTCTCTTGCGCTGCTGTTACAAAAGCTTACAAATTGCCACTGTATTTATTCCAATAGCTTCTCCAAAGAAGACCCTAATTACATCCTTGGCGGAGAATATAAAGCTGCACTTGGAACACTTGTCAAAGAACATCAAATTAACTTTGTTATAGATTTGCATGGTGCTTCTAAAGATAGAGAATTCGATATTGATTTAGGTACATTATACGGAGCATCCATACAAGAAAATAATCTAAATGAAGTCATACGCATTTTTTTCGATAATGGTATTTCCAAAGTTCTGCACAACCATACCTTTTCTGCATCTCATCCCGGAACGATCACTTCGTACTCCGCCAAAGAATTGTTGGTTCAAGGTATTCAGATTGAAATTAATCGAAATTATCGTAACCCGAAATCCTTTGATTTATTCCAAAAAACCATTCATTCCCTTGAACAAATCATCAATCGATTGGGAGGCGCCTAACATCAATATCGAGCAGACCTTCACTATATTGGAGAAACAGAGCTATACCGCTCGGGAAGAAATCATTATGAACCCCGATGAGTTAGTCGAATTAGGCTTAGTCCATCATGTCTTTATCGACCTTAAAGCAGAGAATGGTGCTCAAGTTAACGGTTTACTTTTATCTAAAAGCGATATCCCAAGAGGGAGTATTCAATTATCGAAAAGAGCAAAGGACAAGCTAGGAGACTGCTCCCTAACAGGATTAACCATTACTAAACCTGAGTACAGCACGATCCTTCGGGGAATTCCTAAAGTGGACGAGATTGCCAAGCCTTATGTCAAAGCCTGTCCAACGCTCGTCCAGAAATATTCGAACCATGTCGAGTTGATTAATCCTAAAAATGGCTTTCGGGTAAACTTAACTTTAAAAGAAGATGACACAGCCAAGCCGAATGCGCTGTATTTCAACAGGTACATCATGTTGTTGCTTGAGACGCATGCTGCTGAGAATGATCAATTAATCATTACCCGTGCAAGAACAAGTCCTCAGTCCACGCCTGCCATACATAAACTTGGAAAATTATTAATTAAGCGTCCCTTAACCGCATTAGGAAACTTTTTTATTGGCAAAAGAGAGCTTACGCTAAGAGTAGGTCATCCCTACCCTTTTGATGAGCACCAAAATCTATGCCGAATCCATCCGAATGTTAGAAAGCTGCTGGGCATGGAAGAGACCGATAAAATCGTCATTACCTATAACAACAAACAAATAACCATTCCTATCTTAGATATAGACACTGAGCATATTGCCCAGTTGATCAAGCTAAATGAGGAGGATGAGCAGCTTAAATTTATCGACAGCCACTTATTTATCGGAATCACCGCGTTGGCGCGAAACGAACTAAATATTCCCAGTATCGGCACATCGGTTACCGTAAAGAGAAGTATGTACTCCCTGTTCTTAAAACACTTAAATAAGCTCGTCTTACCCGTAATCGCTTTGTTGTTTACAGTAGTACAGCTTTATAAGGATTTGAACTGGAGCATCGCTCTGACCGTTGTCATTTCTCTTGTACTACTTCCGATTATCATCTATACAACGCTATCTGAAGAACGAGCAAAAATTAACTAAATGGAGCGATCATCGTGGAATTCACTTCACAATCCCAGGTAGAAGATATGATTTACAGCTCTTATCTAAGAGCGATTAACAACATCACAGAAACTTTGGATGAACAAGTTAGAAGACCGGATTTAACCAGAAAATTGCTAGATCTAGTAGGCAGTCCGGATCACCGTCAAAAGTACATATTGGTCACAGGCAGTAAAGGTAAAGGCTCCACCTCTAGATTTATCTCCTCTTTATTAAGTCATTTAGGCTATAAAGTAGGCTTATTCACCTCCCCTCATCTGGTCGATTTCAACGAAAGAATCCGGATTGATGGGCAGGCCATATCCACAGACGATTTTGTGCGATTAGGAAATGTAGTTCGCGAGGGTTTCCAAAAGATTGAAGATCAGCTTGCCGCTGATGAGTACCAGGGTCCTGTTGGGGTAGGTTTGGCAATTGCGACGTTGTACTTCAAGGAGAATCATACCGATTTCAATGTGATTGAATGTGGAAGAGGTGGAAGGTTTGATGACACCAATGTCCTGAAGAATGATTGGGCTGTCATTACTCCGATTATGGAAGAGCATATAGCTAATTTGGGACCTGACCTGAACAGCATTACACTACATAAGCTGGGCATCGTCAAAAACAAGGCCACAAAAGCCTTTATCAGCAAACAGAAATCTAGCGTACTTGCGGCTATAAAGGCGAATCTTAACTCCAATTCTGTGCAGTATTATGAGGAGCAGTTCTGGGCTGACTCTATTACAATTACATCTATTGGAACTACTTTTGATGTGCGGACAAACCAAGCGATTTACCCATCGTTAACGATTCCGTTATTAGGCCAATTTCAAGCTCTAAATGCAGCCACCGCAGTCGCACTATGTGAAGATATTACAGGCGGTCACCTGAATAGGGAACTTGTAGTCAATTGTTTTGAAAAACTGCAATGGCCGGGCCGCTGTGAAGTGATCTGCCATGATCCATTAACGATTATTGACGGAGCTATTCATAAAGAATCTGCAAGCTATTTGGCTGAGCTTATTCAATTAGTGAATCCTGACAACAGCCGAACTGTAACCTCAATCATTGGTGTCCCGAAAGATAAAGATTACACAGGGGTTATCGAGGTCATGAGTATGGTCTCTTATCAACTAATCGTCACACGGCCTGATATAAGTCATCTTTCTTTTCCTACAGATGCACTCTCTATCGCCAAGCGTTTTATCGAAAAAAGCTTCGAGTTCCCCTATTTGGAGGATGCTCTCACGCACATCAAAGCACGCTCAGCTTCTGGGATTATTGTAATTGTCGGTACGCAAACATTCATCGGAAATGCCAAAAGATTATTCGGACAATCCCTATTGGATATCGGCTTATAGCTTGTCAAAACGCTGGAGGATAACTTCCCTATATAGGTCAGATAGAGCCGGCACTTCACTTGGATTCTGCTTACAATATTCATCTAACATGACCTTATGATTAACTTCGATGACCATGAGGCCTTGATTTGTCTCTAAGATATCTACGGAGCAGAAATCAAGGCCCATCGCTTTAGAGGTCTCGGAAGCAAGCTCCGCCAGCGCCGCTCGTTTGGCCTGATCGCTAACCTCAATAGCAACAGCCCCGTTAATCAAATTGTGCTTCCAGGAACGAACTCTTTTTTTGCCAAGGAATACACGCGCCTGATGATTAAAGGTTACGATTCTATACTCAATCTCCGCCTCATAATAAGGACCTATCGCCCCATTAAGCTGCAAAGAAAATAATGCATCTAGCTTCTCATTTAAATCCTTCACCCCATCGACCTTATACACATGATTTCCCTGTGCCCCGTTATCCTGCTTCACAACTACATGTTCATTAAACTTATAAAAAGAACACTCAGCTAATTCGTAAGGATTGGAGTGATTAAATCTAGCGTCAGGATGTGCTAAATAGGTATGTTCTACAGCCGGTACATGACCTTTGTGCAATACATCATAAGTTAGAGATTTACTCATCGCAATGATCGTAGAGGCACTGCTGTTCAGACCTATTTCGGCGTCTACCATCACAAAGGATTTGGCTCCATCTATCGCTCTATACACAAAATTCGGCGTGATTTCCTCAAAGATAATGCCTGAGGATTTAACGGATTGTTGGATCATTTTTAGGTACGGTCTTGTCGTCACTCAGTCTCCTCGATTCTAAAAAAAATATGACCAAGCCTAATCATAGCATGAGAGCACGCTATCGAAAATCACAAATGAGTATATCCAAAATAAGTATTGATTAATTGGAAATCATCCTCTAAGATGAACTTAAGAAGTGCAACCAAAAGTTAAAGCGCTTAAACTTTTGGTTGCACGCGGATTACAATTTCAACTTTAGAATGGTCACATTTTATTTGAAAGTTAAAGCGCTTATATTTAGGCAAGGAGAACTTGAAATGAAGGTTAGTATTTTTGATGTAGCCAAGAAATCCGGATTATCCGTCGTAACCGTATCGCGGGTTCTAAACGGAGCCGAATCGGTACGAGAGAACAACCGTCAGAAGGTGCTAGACGCCATTAAAGAGCTGGATTATCGCCCTAACGCAGCTGCACGCAGTCTGGCCAGCGGCAAGACTGGGATCATCGGTCTAATCGTCACAACCTTGCAGGATTCCTTCTTTGATGCGGTGGTCAAAGAACTAAATGAGGTATTGGCGCTTCATGGTTATTATCTAGCCATATCCATCTCAAAAGGCATCGAATCGGATGATAGCCACTATCTGATTCAGGAGGATCGGGTAGATGGTTTGATTCTACTGTCTCCAGTGGAAGAGGATAATTATATTGTGGAATTAAAGCGACGTGGCATCCCATATGTGCTGATTGATAACCAAAAGCAAGAGAATGACACCTACTCTATCACGATCGACAACTTCAAGGGTGGCTACATGGCTACCAGCCATCTGTTAGCGCTCGGACATACGTCCATTGCTCATCTCTGCGGACAGGAAATGTTCCGTAGTACGCGAGAGCGGCGCGCCGGATTTCTACAAGCGCTTCAGGAAAAAGGTCTTACTCCATTTGAGATTGTACATGGTGATTTCGATATTGGAATGGGATACGATACCTGCAAACGTTGGCTGAACGAAGGAAAGCTCCCCACCGCCGTATTTGCTGGGGATGACAATATCGCCCTTGGGGTCATCAACGCGTTGATGGAAGCAGGCATTCAGGTACCTGAACAGGTAGCGGTAGTCGGTTATGACGATCATTACATTGCTTCACAGCTTCATCCACATCTTACAACGATACGTCAGCCTTCGGATAAAATTGGGCTGGCGGCCGCAGATATGCTGCTCAAACGCATCTCTGGAAAGATGAAACGTGGAGCTGGCATGCGGATTGACCCAGAAATTATTGTTCGTGAATCTACCTCAGCCAAGTAGACAAGTATAAACGCCTTAGGCGTCCCTATAAGGACGGTAAGCGTTTAAGCGAGAAATATAAGGATAATGTATAACGTGAAACTTATACCTTCTTATATTTTTAAATACCATACACTAGGAGTGATAACCATTGACTTACTACTTAGGGATCGATGGTGGAGGCACCAAAACCTATGCTCTGCTATGCGATGAACTTGGTAATGTTCTCGGTAAAGGCAAGAGCGGTAATGGTAACCACCAGACTGGAGCCTTGGTGGCAGCCAACAGCATTCGAGAGGCCACATTCGGAGCACTGGCAGAAGCCGGACTTCGATTGGAGGACATCAAGCACGCCTATCTAGGGCTTGCCGGTGCCGACCGCGAAGCCGATTATGCTATTCTCCATCCAATGATACGCGAAATCGGATTTACCAATTACACCATTAACTGTGACACCATGATCGGATTACGTGCAGGGACCACTCGCCCTTATGGAGTTGCACTAATCTGCGGCACGGGCACCAATTCAGCAGGCAGAAACTTGCAAGGAGAGCATTATCAGTGTGGCGGCTTCGACTACATGTACGGTGATTTCGGCGGGGGCGGTGCGCTCAACATTGAAGTCTTTCGCTCCGTCATAAGAGCTTGGGATGGACGAGAACAGCCTACCCTCTTGACCGGACTTTTGCTCAATTTGCTAGGTTATGAAGAAGTCGCGAATATGTTTAATGATTTCCTCGATCACTGGAAACAAGTCCCTGTACACGCAGCACGCTTGCTCTTCGAAGCAGCCGCTGAGGGAGATGTCGTAGCCTTAGAGATTCTAAATCGGCAAGGTGTTGAGTTAGGGAAGTCCGCTGCTGCAGTCATACACAAGCTTGGCATGGAGCAGGATACCTTCGATGTGGTGCTGGCGGGAAGTCTGTTAACCCGTGGGGATCGCGGCTGGATTCGCGGACCTATCGAGAAGGCCGTACAAGCCGCAGCTCCACAAGCAACTGTGGTGACCCTTGCCACAGAGCCTGTAGTAGGTGCTGTATGGTCAGCGATGGATCAAGACGGTTTGACCCTTAGTAATGAAGTCTATGAGAAAATGCGGCAATTTCAAGATTATGAATCTATCCAACAAACAAATTAGACAGGAGTGATTGATCTTGGCAACTAATCAAGGATTAAAGATCGCAGTTATCGGTGGGGGTTCTTCGTATACACCCGAATTGGTAGAGGGATTTATTCTTCATTACAAAGAGCTTCCTGTTCGTGAACTATGGCTTGTAGACATCGAGCCTGGACTCCGCAAGCTGAATATCGTTGGAAATCTCGCTAAGCGTATGGTTGAGAAATCCGGACTTCCGATTGAAGTTCATCTCACTACAGACCGCCGGAAGGCTATCGAAGGTGCGGACTTCGTCAGCACTCAAATGCGTGTCGGCATGCTTGATGCCCGCGCACGTGATGAATCAATTCCCCTTAAATATGGTGTTATTGGTCAAGAAACGACAGGCCCTGGCGGAATGATGAAAGCTCTGCGTACGATCCCAGTCATTCTGGATGTGTGTCGTGATATTGAAGAGCTAGCTCCTAACGCATGGCTGCTCAATTTCACCAATCCTGCAGGGATGGTCACTGAGGCTGTTCTGAAATACTCCAACGTGAAGAGTATCGGTCTCTGTAATGCACCTATCGGCCTGATCAAGCAAGTATCATCCAAGTATAACGTAGCTGCAGACCGTGTTTATGCTGAATTTGTTGGTCTTAATCACCTACACTGGATTACTCGAATCGATGTTGAAGGCGAAGATAAGCTGGATGACATGCTCACTGAAGGTTACAGTGCTAAGAACGTACCCGCCCGAGAGTGGAATCCTGAATTCTTACAATCTCTTCGTGCCGTGCCTTCCTACTACTTGAAATATTTCTATATGACGGATGCCATGCTCGAAGAGCAGATGGAATCATTTAAGCAAGGTATCAACCGCGCTGAAGTCGTCAAACGCGTAGAAGAAGAGCTATTTGAGCTATACGCCAATCTAGAGCTAAGCGAGAAGCCGAAACAGCTGGAACAACGCGGTGGTGCTTTCTATTCAGAAGCGGCAGTGAATCTTATGAGATCACTCTACAACGGATCAAACGACATCCAGACCCTGAATGTTGCTAACCGCGGCATACTGAACTTCTTGCCAGATGACGCAAGTATTGAAGTCAACTGTGTCGTCACCAAGAACGGCCCACTGCCTCTACCACTGACCAAGATTCCACCGAT
The DNA here is from genome assembly GCF_037963865.1 of Paenibacillus sp. FSL R10-2734. Classification (NCBI taxonomy): domain Bacteria; kingdom Bacillati; phylum Bacillota; class Bacilli; order Caryophanales; family Paenibacillaceae; genus Paenibacillus; species Paenibacillus sp. FSL R10-2734. Next base: position 306,956 of record NZ_CP150170.1, read on the forward strand.
GGCCAAAGGACTCATTCATGCTGTAAAAACTTATGAGCAGCTAGCTATTGATGCCGCTGTAACCGGTGATCGTGCGCTTGCTCTTCAGGCAATGGTGCATCATCCACTCGTTCCATCTGTAGATGTGGCGGTTCGTATGCTGGATGAAATGCTGGAAGCTAATAAAGAGTTCTTGCCGAACTTTTTTGCCAATTAACCATAGAAAAGAGGCATCAATATGTCAGCTAAAGCGGTTTGGAAAGGCGATATCAACCAAGCACTATGCGCATTTACATTTGATGATGGACCTTCCCAGCTTCCCGTTGAATTTTGGCTTGATGTTTTGGAGGAGGAAGGTGCTGTCGGCACCTTTTTCTTCACTGGGGAATGGATGGATCGGTATCCAGAGAAGGCGAGATTAATCCTCTCCCGAGGTCATGTACTTGCTCCGCATACGTATCATCATCGGCGAATGGCCCAAGTACCAAAGGCGGTATTCTTAGAGCAGTTGAAGCTAACCGAGCTGGCATATCAGGACGCAACGGGTCTTCCGTCTCCGAATTTCATGCGTTTTCCATACTGCTCCTACCGGGAAGAGAATCTCGATTGGCTGATAGAATGGGGCAATTATCTGGATATTGAAGGCGTTGATTGCGGAGATTGGTCAGGTATTTCTGCAGAAGAGATCGTTGCCAGAGTTGAACCTACGCTTGAGAATGGAACCATTGTAGTCATGCATAGTAATGATGTTGCAAAAGGTTCACCGGATGCACTGAGAGCACTTATTCGGATCGCCAAGCAAAGAGGTTTGGAAAGTGTTGGCGTACCTGAGATCCTAGGGTCCATTGGCGTAGAAGTAAACTACAGACCTTGGAAAATCGTCGTAGACGTTCCGGCTGAGCTAGATCACCCAGTGGAAAAATGGATACCTTTAGAAAATAGCAAGCAGCTTGCCGACCTCGCGACCCAGACGACCGAGTGGAACATTCCGCAATACACACTGCATTTCACTTCTGAAAAGGAGTGGCTGGAGCATCTGGAGAGTCCGCTAGAAGAGGTTGGAGTTACAGAGGATCGTGAGTTGTTTACTATACGGCAATTTGATGGCAGCTATTGGGGATATGTACGTGCCGGTGTCGTAGACAATACCCTTGTATTATTAGATTATGCGGCTAAAGAAGCGCAGGCTGATACCTTGGTGTACTTACTTCGCTGGGCTGCTGATACTTCGATCAGACTGGGCTTAACCCGGATCGAGGCTAGGCTGAATATTCGCAAAATGAGCGAGATGTGCGGACAGTTAGGCTGGCAGTCAGAGATTGTAGAAGATCAATAAGAGACATCATTCATACCCACTGAATAGATAGGTAAAAAAAAAAGCGATCCGCCATCATTGGTGGATCGCTCTTTTGCGTTGTAGGTAATGGTATCCGTTCAGTAGTAAACACTGTAATCGCGGCTAATCAACAATTATCCAAACACAAATTCTATCTCTTTCATTGAAGGAGTCTTTATGGAGCATTCACAGAAGCTTTCGGACCCAGATGACGTTATTTGCTCGTTTTTAACCTTTGGGGCAAGGTTTCGGACTCCAATGGCGCTATCCCGTAGGAAGTGGTTCATATTGGGTGTTTCTCATGCTAATAGCTGCATTGGGGTCCGATAGTACTCCAAATATGGGGAAAATCCGCATATAAGGTCAGCTGTGTCCTATAGCTGCTTCGTAAGCGTAAGTGTGATTCAATCCAACGACACTTAGAGAACTATTAAAGGATTACCACTTCCAATCCTGCTAATTCAGCGTATTTCTCGAATGACCTGTTCAATGCCTGAGGAAATATCAGGCTCCTTTACACTAGATACATTGAGCTTTAGAATTCTCTCTTTTTTATCAAAAGAGGCAAGGTAACCGCTATCCGCCAACTCCACTATAATGGACTTTTTTTGCAGCCGTTTGATCATCTGTTCCGCTCTAATGTTATCCTCTAATTTCAGATACGTATGCACGCCAAGCTGACTGGCAGGAACATAAGAATAATGCTGTTCAGACACCGCATTTACCTCCCTCATGATCGAATCATGGAGAAGCTTTGATCTTTTTCCGTAGCAGGAACGCAGCTTTTTTCGGTGCCGCTCGAACATTCCACTTTTCAAATACAACTCTAAGGCAGCCTGGGATAGCATGGAGCTGTCTATATCCATCAGTCTTTTGAATCGGTTAAAGGACTCACAGAGCACCTCGGGAAGTACGGCCACACCGACGCGTAGACCTGGGAAAATGATCTTGGAGAAGCTTTTTAAATAAATCACATGTGAGGTATTATCGTAGGCATAGATCGGATCTTGCTTTGCATCCTGCTCCAGATCTGCCATGTAGTCATCCTCTACAATATACACATCGTATTTAGCTGCAAGCTGGGCGATAGCTTTCTTCTGATTGCGGGTATAGGAGACGCCTAGCGGATTATGAAACCGTGGAACGGTATAGAAGAACTTGAACTCCCCCGTCCTAAATAACCGCTCTAATTCATTCAAATCCACCCCATTATCCGAACGCTGTATCCCCTCTGTCTCGATGTCGTAAGTCTTCAAATATTCCATAAACAGTGGGTAACTCGGCTGTTCAATTAGCACACGCTCCCTGCCATTCGGAAAGGGAATTCGAGTCAGAAGTCCAAGGGCCTGCTGCACACCAGAGGTAATAAAAATCTGCTTCGGATCAGCAAATACCTGATAAGAGGCCAGTTGTCGCTGCATTTCACGGATAAGGGACGGCAGCCCCTGCGGCGTTCCATAGATAAACAGGTCCTTACGGTACATATCGATCGCTTTATTGATACAATGTTGAAAATCCAGATACGGAAAAATATCCGGGTCCGGTGCAGATGCCGTAAAATCAATCAAGTAGGCACCTTCTTCTTTTCGCTCCCCACTGCGCTTCATAACATAATATCCACTCTTTGAAGCAGCGTAGATCAAGTGTTTATCCTGAAGGTCTTGGAGTGCACGAATAACCGTGCTCTTATTGCAATCATAACGTAGCGCCAGCTCCCGGATGGATGGTAGCTTGTCACCTTCACGATACGTATCCTCAGTAATTTGTAATTCCAGATCGTTGATTAATTCTGAGTACTTATATATCCCCTTCACCTTCCTCCGAGACTGATTTGTACCGGTACAGATGAACAATAATTACATTGTAGCACAGCTATTCTAGCCTTAGAATAAAGAGCAGAATAGGACCGGTCCTAAATGCGCGCAACACTTTGGAGGTCTTACTGATGAATATTTCTTCTACTCAAAAAGCGATAGTAGCTGCTGTCTTGAATGCTGTTATTGTCGGATTTTCTTTTATATTTGTAAAAATGGCCTTAACCGTCTCTGACCCCTTCGATACGTTAGCTCACCGCTTCACGTTATCTTTCCTTGCCGCTTCGTTATTTACTTTTCCAGGGTGGGGGCGGGTGAAGTTTGGTATATCCAAGGCAGCAGTGGTAATCCCACTTGCTCTACTATACCCATCGTTGTATTTTACGCTTCAGGCGTTTGGACTTCTGCATACAACATCTGCTGTGGCGGGCATTATTCAGGCGACTATGCCCATCTTCACCATCATTTTGGCAGCGATGTTCTTGAAGGAAACTACGAGCGGCTTCCAGAAGATCTCCACCTTAATCTCGGTTGCAGGCATCATTCTTATCTTTGCCATTCCGGGTGTGAGTATTTCTTCCTCTAGTCTGTGGGGCGTCTTACTCATCCTAATCTCAGCGCTATCCCTTGCCGGTTATAATGTCGCGGCGCGGAAGTTAACACGTACCTGGAGTCCCAAGGAACTCACCTATATGATTACTTTATTCGGCTTTATATTTTTCAATGGACTGTCGATCATTAAGCATGGTTCGGCGGGAACCTTGAATCAATATTTCACACCTTTTCAGGAGCCTAAATTCATATACTCCATGATCTATCTCGGCGTACTCTCCTCCCTCGTGACTTCCTCCCTCTCCAACTACGCTTTATCACGGATGGAGGCTTCACGCGTGAGCATCTTCGGCAGTCTTTCGACGGTCGTCTCTATTCTTGGCGGTGTACTTCTGCTGAATGAACAGCTGGAATGGTACCATTGGACCGGTACGGTGATGATTATCGCCGGGGTGATCGGAGTGAATGCGCGGAAGAAGGTAAGGGTTCAAGAAAAGGGCGAGGATGGATCGGAATAGATAAACCTGCAAATGTACAGGTATATATACAAAATTCCTCCTCGTTAAGTCCAAAACCTGCAAATGTACAGGTATAACCTCACTTATGGTTCGAAGGCTTCTTGTGGAGCAAGAATAAATGCAGATTTGCAGGAATTAATGCTTTAGCCCACCTCGCATCTTTTAAAAATGTACTTTTGCAGGTTTATACCCTTGATCGATCCTTACATCTACGAAAAAAAGACACCCCGCGAGGTGTCTTTTTCCTTTCCCTTTTCAATCTCTCTATTCTGTAAGAAACCGTGCTCTATATCTGTTACTTTGCCGTTTCTAACTCCTTGATCTTCTCTTTATATTGATCCAACAGTTTAGTCAAAGCTTCCTTAATCACAGTGGCATCTTTGGTTTTAGCTGCACTATTCAGATTCTCTTGGGCTTTGAAGAAGGCTTTATCAGCCTCACTAAGTTCTTGAAGTGAAATCGTAGCTTCAGTCGCTTCTACAGACGCAATTGTATCTACAGCTGTAATTGAAGAAGACATAGCACTATCCATGTTCTTATCTTCGGGTAATTGTATATCAACACTGCGACCAGCTTCAATATAACTCACGGGCAGTGCTTCGGCGGATACAATATTTTTCGTAAATATAGCTCCCTCCGCCTGCTCAGAAGGTACTACTTCGGAAACCGCGGTTATACTAAACCCAGCAGCTTTATAATATTGATCTAAAGTCTTCTTCCAGTCTTCTAGCGTATTCGGCGCGTAAGTTTTAGCCAGTTCAAGGGGATCTGTCCAATCAAGGATTGTTACTTTAGTATCCATTGATCCTTTAGATGCTGAAGTAAGTACGGCTGCTGCTGTTGTTTTCGCATTTTGATCTTTAGCTCCACTAGCTGCGTTTACTGCAGTCGGTGCGGCAACTGCGGACACCAGTAGGGCGGACAACGCTAACTTTTTAAATAACATCTGCTGATTCATAAATACAACACTCCTCGTCGATTCGAATGATCTTACAAGTCCAAGCTTACAAAATGGGTGTGGCATAACATTGGTTAATTTGTGGAAAAACGATGGCAGCACCCTCTACCCACCTCTGGATTGATATAATTGTAGAAGAATAATCTGGAGGTTACCGAAATGAATACCAACTATCTCATTGCCGTAGTAGACGATGATCAACATATACGTAATCTTGTAGAAGCATATTTACAAAAAGAAAATTACCGCACGATCGGCCTTGGCAGCGCTGAGGAAGCATGGACCTTATGGCAGACAAGCCCACCGGATATGTGGGTGCTCGACGTTATGCTGCCCGGCATGGACGGGTACGAATTTTGTCGGCGAATTCGTAATGAAGCCGAAGTGCCAATCATTATGATCTCTGCAAGAGACAATGAAGTGGATAAAATATTAGGCTTGGAGCTTGGCAGTGATGATTATCTGGTCAAGCCATTTAGCCCTCGAGAGCTAGTTGCTCGCATTAAACGCCAGTTACAACGGTGGTATAAAATGAGTAATCTAGTAGAACCCGCAAGTAGTAGTCCACAAACACCAACACATATTTCAGTTAGCCATCTACAGTTATTACTGGAGGACAGACGTGTGTTCTGGCATGGAAAGGAGATTGACCTCACCAGCAAAGAATTCACCCTTCTAAAAGTATTCGCAGCTTCTCCCAACCGCGCATTTACAAGAGATGAGCTACTAACCCATGTTTGGGGAGATGACTATTTCGGGAGCGATCGTGCCGTGGACCATTTAATTAAACGAATGCGGAAAAAGCTAGATCTGCTGCCGATTGAAGCCGTATGGGGACATGGCTATCGCATGCGTATTGAGGAGGGAGTGGAGATCGATGAAGCTAGCACATCAGATTAATTTAGCTTTTAGCATTGCCTTGGTACTGCTCCTTTCTATTACCGCTGTTGTGATCCATTTTGTGCTGCTCAATCATTTTGTTGGAACACAAAAGGCAGAGTTACAAACCATCAGCTCTGCCATGTCAGCCACTATGATTCAGGGGAACACATACATGGGCGACATTGGAACTGAACTCCATGCGTTACCCGCGATCATTCCTTCTGTAGGCAGTGCAAGCGTGGAGGCTGTTCTCACCGATGAGACAGGCAAAGTCTTGTCCACCTCACCAAAGATGAGTGCAATCGCAATAGACTCCAATGCTCAGTTTGTCACAGGCCAAACCTCTGATCTCCAGAGCATTTGGAATGGAACAGATACAAGGTATATAACTGAAGTGAAGGCTACGCCGATGGGCACGCTAACTCTGCTTACACCTATGAGCGCAGTCACAACAATTGAACAAGCTTTGTTCAAAAGATTACTCATCGTTTTCGCTGCTGCAGGCGCATTTATGTTCCTGTTTGGTCTTTTTATCACGAAAAAGCTAATCCAGCCTCTTATGAAGCTGCAGCAAGAGCTAAAAAAGGTAAAGGAACGCCACTTCTCAGAGGTTAAGCTGATCAAAGCTGGTGGAGAGATTGGCGCAGTTGCGCAATCGGTATATGACATGGCTGGTGAGTTGAATCGATTTAACCATGTGCAGAAGCAATTTTTTCAGAATGCCTCTCATGAATTAAAGACTCCACTAATGTCTATCTCTGGTTATGCTGAAGGGATCAAGGATGGAATCTTCGAAGGGGAAAGCATCGATAAAGGTCTGGATATTATTATGAGTGAGAGCGGTCGTCTGAAGAAACTAGTTACGGAAATGACCTTGCTTGCGAAGCTAGATAGTGAAGAAGATATATTTAGAACTAGCGAGATCTCTCTCGACGATTTAGTCGTAGAAACGGTTGAACGCATGAACCCTCTTTTGATGAAAAAAGGGCTGACCCTACATGTATCTTACGATGATTGCGAGTCACTCCTGGTCCGGGCCGATAGAGATAAGCTGTTGCAAGCACTTCTTAATGTTGTTTCCAATGCAACTCGTTATGCAGACCAGCATATCTACATTCATGCTTCGATTAAAGAGGGCCAGGTTCTGCTATCCGTTAGCGATGATGGCCCTGGTATTTCAGAGGATCTGCTTCCCTACCTGTTTCACCGATTTGTAAAAGGAAAGGATGGCGAATCAGGACTAGGACTAGCCATATCCCGTGCGATCGTCGAGCGCTCCGGAGGTCTGATCACAGCGGGGAATCGTAAGAATGGCGGTGCAGTAATCACCATGGGATTCCCTGCGCTCTCTCCTACCTAGATCTCCTTTAGAGGAGATCTCTTTTCTAGTCACCAATCTTCTTATCATTCGTTTAATGACCTTCGGATTTAGGGTAATAATAAAGTAACTTGCTAATTCCCAGCAAAATCAAGAACATCCTGAATGAACCGGAGGTATTAAAAATGAACAAGTTCGACGCTATTATTATAGGTTTCGGTAAAGGTGGAAAGACTCTTGCCACAGAACTAGCTAATCGAAAATGGAAAGTAGCAGTGATTGAACGATCTAAAGAAATGTACGGTGGAACTTGTATTAACATCGCCTGTATCCCTACGAAATCCTTAGCTTATCAAGCCCATCAAGGCAAAGATTATGTAGAAGCGGTCCATAATAAGGATCAGCTTATTTCAGCTCTACGCCAGAAAAATTACGATAATCTAAATCAGAATGAAAATATAGAGATCATCAATGGAGAAGCTTCGTTCTTATCGGATCACGAAATTCAAGTGAAGGATGCCGGGGAAACGCGGATCGTAGCAGCCGACAAGATCTTCATTAATACAGGTGCTGAGACCATCATCCCTACTATTGACGGGATACAAAATAGTAAATTCGTCTATACCAGCACGTCAATTATGGATCTTAAGGAACTCCCAACTAAACTAGCCATCATTGGAGGTGGTTATATCGGTTTGGAATTCGCTTCGATTTACAGTCAATTCGGTTCACAGGTTACAGTGCTGGAGGGTTCCTCGAGATTCATTCCTAAAGAAGATCGAGATGTCGCAGACGCCGTGCTCCAAACCTTTACCAAAAAGAACATTGCGGTCAAACTGAATGCTAAGGTTACAGGACTGAAGGACGTAAGTGATGGAACAGTCATCTCCTTTACTATAGATGGTGCTGTGCAAGAGTTGAAAGTCGATGCTGTTCTGGTTGCTACAGGTAGAAAACCAAACACCCAGGGATTAAATTTAGAAGCAGCCGGTGTCGAAGTGACAGATCGGGGCGCCATTAAGGTGGACTCTACCCTTAGAACTACCGTTCCCCATATATGGGCACTCGGCGATGTGAAGGGCGGATTACAGTTTACCTATATCTCATTAGATGATTATAGAATTGTACGAAATGATCTCTTCGGCGATCATTCCCATACCGCAAAGGACCGCGACGTTGTTCCATACAGCGTATTCATTGATCCCCCGCTCTCCAGAGTAGGATTAAGTGAAGAAGCAGCAGCCGAACAAGGACTAGAAATTAAAGTGGCTAAATTGCCTACAGCAGCTATTCCACGCGCCCGCCTAATCAATGAAACCGAAGGCTTCCTGAAAGCAATCGTGGATGCAAAAACCAATAAAATTCTGGGAGCTACATTGTACTGTGCGGAGTCCAGTGAAGTCATTAACATCGTGAGTATGGCTATACAAACAGGGCAAAGCTTCACTTTTTTGAGAGATCATATCTTTACTCACCCTACGATGAGCGAAGCCCTAAATGATTTGTTCGCACAAATCAAAGAATAGCGAAACAAATTACATGTAGAACAAACAAAAAGACACCCGGCGGGTGTCTTTTACTTTTACTATATGACGCGATGCTGAACCCACTTCTTGCCCATAAAGCGCCGGAGGAATATAAATCCTCTAATTCCCCACTCACAGTTCATAGCTAACCAAACCCCAAGAAGACCGAAATTCAGAACAATACCTAAGATGTACCCGAGCACTACGCGGAACAACCACATAGTCAGCATCGAAACCATGGATGTAAACTTGGAATCACCCGCTGCTCTAAGCGCTGATGGTGTAATGAAGCTAATTGACCACAGTGGTATTTGCACGATTGTATTGATGAGTACAATCATGAATATATCTCCCACAATCTCGGCAGGTGGATGGAACATGGACACTATTGGATGGAAGAAAGGCATAACCAACAATCCCATCAACAGAAAGGAAAGGGACGCTGCTACGAGAAACGATTTAATAAATTTCCGAGCATCCTTAACGTTGTTATTCCCCATACACTGTCCGACTACTGTAATAATCGTCAACGACAGCGCATTAGCCGGAATTTGCATAATCCACGCAAAGGAAGAAGCGATAGCATTGGTCGCAAGCGCGTAGGTACCGAGACTGACAATAAAGATTTGTGTCAGAATCTTACCACCATTAAAGAACATCTGCTCCGCCGCAAATGGCATACCAATAGACATTATTTTTTTGAACATGGAAAATTGGATAACCAATAAGTCACGAATTCGAATATGCAGTTCATTGTCCATCCGGAACAGATAATACAGTGCACATATCGCTCCCAAATACCTAGCTATATTTATAGAAATGGTCATTCCCAGAACGCCCATATGCAAAAGGTTAATAAATACGAGATTCAAGAGGACGTAAACTAAATTCATAATTAGCGATAGCGCAAGCGAGGCTCTCGTCCTTCCTATTCCACGAAGAGCACCACACACTGCCTCTACCACAGCTATACCAAGATAGGAGATACAGCTCCCGATCAAATAGATTCGGGCATTGTGCATAACCTCCGGTGAGGCCGATCCAAATAGTAAGTTCAACAGTGGATTATGAAAAAGAATACCAAACATACCAATAGAAAATGCCATAAGGGAAACTGATGAAGTAGCACCTGCGGCAGCTTTTGACACCATAAGGCCATTACCGCTTCCTTTATACTGCGCTACGACAACCGTCCCACCTGTTGATACCGCGATAAACACACTAATGAGAAAAAGATTAAGGGAATCAATCATATTCACAGCACTGATAGCTGCCACACCCGACGAGCTGATCATGGCAGTATTCATTAGATTTAGCCCCACTATAAAGGCCTGATCCACCAGAACTGGGATGAATAAAGCAATGATATGGCGATAATCTAACGTATCACCTGAAAAATATTTCTCAAGAAACCGCACACTTCGCTTCGTATTTACATTTACATTAGGCTCCATCTTCGCTTCACTTCTTTTACATTAGAGTTATCCAAATTTGAAATATCCGTACAAATAGAAAAAGGCTCTTCAGGTTGAAGAGCAATTCGAAAGTACAGCTAATTTATATGCACTAAGATATGCGGTCGAGAGGACTCGAACCTCCACGGGGATTAACCCACACGGACCTGAACCGTGCGCGTCTGCCAATTCCGCCACGACCGCACAAATATAAACCAATCATGCAGTGCAGAATTTAAATTACCATGATTTCATAGAAAGAGCAATAGCAAAATTAATAAAAAAGTGTATCGATGCCCTCTCATAAAGACATCGACACACTTTTTCTATAGAATCGTCAAATTATGAAGCTTGCTCAAGCATACGGTAGATAATGACTGCCGCTTGAGCACGGTTAGCTATGCCCTTAGGTGCAAATTTGCCACCCTCAACACCGTTAACAATTCCCAATTGGGTCAATTGTGCTATAGCGTCCTGTGCATAAGGAGCAATACTGGACTTGTCTGCAAACTTGCCCAGTGCTGCATTCTTATCAATCGGCTGTAGCTTATCTTTCAATGCATTAGCAATCATAATGGCCATCTCTTCGCGAGTCACTTGACGGCCCGGTTCAAACTTACCATTTCCAGAGCCTTGTACAAGTCCAGCCTTCACCGCAGCAGCGATAGAATCCGTGTACCAAACTCCTTGTTTAACATCGTTGAATGCACTAGTTGCTCCCGAACCGCTCAGATTCAGCGCGCGTACCAGCATTGTAATAAATTCTGCACGGGTCACTGTTTTGGTTGGTGCAAAAGTATTTGCATCCAAACCTTTTATAATGCCCTTAGCAGCCAATGCTCGAATAGCTTCTTGCGCCCAGACTACCTTACCCAGATCTTTGAAGTCTGCTGCTGGAGCTTTAGTTGGCGCTGGGGTAGCCGTAGGTGCTACTGTTGGAGCTGGCGTTGCTGAAGGTTTTACAGTTGGAGTAGGTGTTGGAGTTACAATGGTAGAACCCCCGCCTGATTCAGCCTTCTCTTTGTTAGTAATACGACCTTCAATAGTCGCCTTGATCTCTTTGCGATCAAATGTCTTCACAATGTAATCGTAGAAAACATCCAAATCAATTGGACCAGCCAATGAATTCTTACCTTCAGTCAAAACCTTGTAGTTATCCCCACCCGCAGCCATAAAGTTATTCACGACTGCCGTATATTCCTGCTCAGGATTAATTGGTGTTCCGTTAGTCAGCGTAAGATTGGCAACGCGATCCTTTACTGGAAGATACATATTCGCTGTATATTTCAGTCCAGAAATTTGCAGCGTTTTGATATCTGATGTTCCGTCAGCTTTCACATTCCATTGCTGCTGAAGCAAGGTTTTGATCTGCGCTCCAGTTAGTGTCAGCTTCACAAGTGTGTTGCCGAACGGCTGGATTTTGGCAAGGTCTCCAAAGGTTACATCACCTTTCGGAAGATCCGCACGAATACCGCCTGGATTCATAAAGGCAAAATCAGCAGCCTTTGCACCATCACCGAAATCAGCGGTACGCATAGCGTCAGCGATCAGGTTGCCAAGCGCGGACTCTTTAGTATAAGCATCTGTACGAGTAATACTTCCATCTGTTGTACCCACTGGTTGGGTCAATTCCGGATGCTTCTCAAGGTATGCATTAACCAGTGCCACACTTTCTGGATCCGGTGTTACACCGTCGTGGAAGGTGGATGTTACTACAGCAGACTTCTCCTTCACATCACCTGTCTTAGGGTCAATGATCAGCTTGATATCTTCAAATGCTGTACCGTAAGAATACGCCTGTACAATCAGCTTGCCGTTTACCGTTCCGTTTGCCAGTGCATGGTTATCACCAGCAACGATAACGTCAACAGGGGAGTTCGCAGGAAGCGCTTTGGCCAGATCAGCAGCTTCACCTGTAGTTACTCCGTCTTTAGTTGAGGCTGGATCATGCGCAAGCACGATGATCGTCTCTACGCCCTTAGATTGGAGCTCCTTAGCATATGTCTCAACAGCCACTACTTCCTCTTTAGGCGTGAGGAAATATACGCCAGCTGTGCCTGAAGGTGAAACTTTGCTTGGAGTGGATTTGGTTACAAGACCTATAAAGCCGATCTTGACTCCACCCACTTCTTTGATCACATAAGGATTAATAATTGGTGGACCTGGTTTACCATCTGTTTTACCATAAACCGCATTAGCATTCACGTAATCAAAATCAGAACCAGCATGAATAACTTTGTTGTTCTTAGGATCAACACCACCATAAAGCTGTGTCATTAGTGCATCAACACCTTGATCGAACTCATGGTTACCTAAGGAACCTACATCAAATTTCATCATATTCATCCAAGCATGAGTCGGCTCATCACGCTCAAGTGAGGATACAGGTGCCGATGCTCCGACCGAGTCACCATTATGGAAGAGCAAAGAATTCTCATACTTTGCACGAGCTGCTTTCAAGTAAGTCGCAAGGTAGGCTGCTGTGCCTACAGACTTATTATTCACTGTAGAGACTGTGTCTAGTTGACCATGGAAGTCATTGATTCCAAGCAGGTGAACTTCTACATCCGTAGTAGGTGTAGGTGTCTTCACGCTTAGATCCAGTTTGAAGATACCGAAGCCATTATCGTCTTGCTGACCCGTATCGGATATGTTCGCCGGAAGTACCTTTGCTGCTTTAGGCGTTGTGGTGAACGTTACATTCACACTGCCCTTGATAGGTGACAAGGACCAGTTGCCATCAGCTGTAGGATCAATTGTTCCCGCTTCACTGATATAGTCCATCAAGACCTGACGATTCTCATCTTGAGAGTCCACTACCAATTCTGAGCCTTTAACACCCGGGAAGTTGCCACCACCGCTTGCGCGGTAATTGTTAGTGACAACAATGAAATCCCGATTAAGATCTAAAGGCTGATCGTTGTACGTCACTTCCGTTACACGACTCGATGAAGCATCATTAATGGAGCCATCCGGATTGTACTTCGCGTTTTTGGTTACATCAATTTTATATTGAACTCCATCGATTACATCAAAGTTAAAGACTTGGAATTTCGAGTTCAACAGAGGCTGCGGAGTTGAGATTCCAAGTTTGATGCGGTTAAATGCACCCGCGCTCATTTCCAACCATTCTTTTACAACAGAACCCTTAACCTTGATCGCTTTAAGCGTATTGTCGTATAAATAGAGGTCGCTTGCGCTACGGATAGTCAAGTTTCCTTTATCAATACTAGTGTATTCTTCTGGCCCGTTACGTCCTGCTTTAAAAGGAGCGCCCACACTCAGAATAGGTAGGTCCTTATATTGAGGAACATTGACATCAATATACTTCTGAACGTACCACTTCTGTGCATACGTTACGAGCTGAACCGTAGGATCGTCCTGAACCATTGCAAAATAGCTGTTCATCGGAGCTGTTGTAACACCCAGCTTTTGTTCAGTGTAAGCAATAGTAGCGTTATGCGCTGCCGCAACAGCATCATCTACAGCTGAATCAGGCTCTACCGTTGGAATATTTACTTTATTCTCTGTCTTATAGATAGAACGAGCTGAAGCTTTCGAGCTTTGTTTATCTACCTCCCAGCCGTTACTACCGTATACAATATTCAGATCAACTAGACCCAAATAAGCACCACCATAGCCAGCTTGTACAGCAGGCGTACCGTTAATGTGACCATTCACATTATCGATCTTAGCTTTCTCATTTGCATAAGGAAGCTTAGTATCCGGATCTTTGAACGAAGCATCCAGTGTGGTGTCATTTCCCGTTGGGAATACCTTATGGGTATGTGAGAACGTGATCGCATCAATACCTGGAACCTTACTCAAGGCGTTAATGTCATTCTCGGAACCATCACCTATAACAGCATTCACATCAAACCCAGTATGTGCCATAGCAACAATGACCTCTGCTCCAGCGGCTTCCATTTCTGGAACAAACTTCTCAGCTGTTGCGGCAATATCCTCAACAACAACTTTACCCTCCAGATTAACCTTATCCCACTCCATAATCTGTGGAGTGACCAGACCGATCAAGCCGACTTTAATCGTTTGTTCTTGACCAGTACTATCTTTTACTTTTTTATGGAGAATAACATAAGGAGTAAAGGCATTCGTGCCATCTGTTTTATATATATTCGCATTCACATAATCAAAATTTGCACCGGTAGTTTCCTTATTACCAACGCTACCGTTTATAGTACGATCTAAAAATTGCAATCCATAATTAAATTCATGATTCCCAAAAGTCGCAGCGTTATATCCCATAGCATTCATGGCCGCAATCATCGGATGAATCTCATTAGGATCTTTCAGTTCCGATTTCTTCGCCACGTACGTACCTAGCGGGGTTCCTTGAATCAAGTCCCCATTGTCGAGCAGGAGGTTGTTGGGTTGTTCGCCTCTTGCTTGTTTCACCAGACTTGCCGTGCGGTCAAGACCGACGGTTACAGAGGGTGCCCCCTTAAAATAATCCCAACCATACACATTGGTGTGCACATCCGTTGTGCTCATTAAACGGAGCTCAACCTTTGCACCAGAAGCAGGTGAAGCAGCTACCTTATCCGGACTCCAAACTGTACCCAGAACGACTCCGCCTAGTACCTGTGCTGAAAGCACTGCAGTTGCTAGTACAGAAGCGAGTGGCTTGTTCCATCGTGTCTTCCATCCCATAAAAATTTAGTCCTCCCTATCATTTCTACATATTTTCTGTGATATTATATCACACAGAATTGACGAAATAGTTTGTATTTGTAAAATTGATATAAAAGTATGTTAAATATAATAACATGATAGGAAAGGCCTACGTCATATTTTTATTTTATTAGATCAAGAGTCTCTAGACATACAAAAAAACACATCTTATACAGATGCGTCCTAAAATAATCGTATATTTAAATTCTAGAAACGTCGAATCTTTGTCCAATGATACCCCTCTTAAGACCCACTCATGATGGCAGTAAGCCCAAAACAAATTGCAGTCACTAAGGATAACGGTGTCATCACAAGTCTTTCTTTTTTACTCGTCGATAATAAATTCATTACGGTATTGAGAATTAGATAGACTGCAAAAAAATAACATATCCCTCGATCAAAAGGTAATCCAAAAGAAATCACGTTGCCTGCCTGCAGCAAGTACAAGATTGCAATCAGCTGAACAACTACTGAAATTGCACACGCAACTCTCATTTTTGGAGGCATGACTTTATATTTTCCTCCCATTGCAAATTCACCATAGGGGAATCCTAGTGACAATAATATGTAAGAAATCGCCGCTCCCGCAAAAATAATACTTCCTACCCATGCAGATAACATTTTTCCACCTCCATTAATAACTCCACTGTAGATTCTATGAGTGTAACGAACGATTATTATAATTTACGGGTATTTCAACATATCCGCTTGTTGTCTGAACGATATGATGAACCAGCACAAGCAACACCAGAATATCTGAGTAATATATTATTAAATAGACCAATGAGGTGATCCACAAATGGCAAACAGAGCAAAGATTCGCAAGCGAGCCGAACAGCTTAAAGGTAGACCCGTGTGTATTACGCTTCATGATGGGCGTACGTATGTTGGATGGATAACTGGCCTCGATAAGGATGGATTAACCCTTTCCAAACCACGTAAAAATAAAAACAAAAAATCAAAAAGACGCACTCATTCCCGCTCTCAGAAAGCAAATGTATCTGGACTCATGCCGTTATTCGGATCACTTCTCGGAATGGGAGGGGGAGCTGCGGGGGCTATCGATGCTGCAAGTTCAGGTCCTTCAGGATTCGGTAGAATTATGGGCTTCGTAGGGATGATACAAAGAACAATGCCAGTTGTGAAGATGGGCTACAATATGATTAAATCTATTTCCCCCTTCCTTAACGGACTAAAGGGATTAATGGGATAGCCTACTAAACGAATATACTTAGACATAAAAGACACCCCGCAAGGTGTCTTCTTTATTGTCCTTTTATGGCCTATCTTTTTACGACAGCAAAGTTATCCTGAATAAGCAGCCAGTTCTGCGGAAAAGGTAGTCCCAGCTTCCAATAGCTGATTGCCCGAAGACCCAGCTCTTTTAATAAATCAAATTTGGCCTGAATAGATCTGGCATCTTCAAACCATACCTTATGAGCTTTACCTGAATCATCTGTATATTGAACCTCTCATCACTAAAGTGACGAGATTCCTAAGTACAGAAGTCTACAGACTTCTAATGGATTAGGCTATCTCCGCAGTTCCTGCGGTTATCCATCTGACGTTTTATTCAGACAGAAGTCTTAGTCCTTCGTTCAGAATATTTTTGCTGGCATTGTCATCTCTATCGTGTGTAGCATGGCATTCTGGACATACCCATTCGCGCAAGTTGAGGTTCTTAACGTCTTTGTTCTTGTACCCGCAGCACGAACATCGTTGGCTTGATGCAAACGTCTTACCTACTGCGACGACTTGCTTCTCATACCACTCTGCTTTGTACTCCAGCATCGTTCTGAATTGCGACCAGGATACTTCACTGATCGCTTTCGCTAATTTGCCATATTCGAGCATCTTCTTCACTTGCAAGTCCTCAATTGCAATGATGTCGTGGTTTTTGACAATATGCGTTGAGACCTTATGTAAATAGTCAGCCCTCGAATTGGCCATATGCTCGTGTATTTTGGCAACTTTGATGCGCTGTTTGTTCCAATTAGAACTTCCTTTCGTTCTTCTTGTGAGAATACGCTGCGCCTTGGCAAGCTTCTCTTCCAACGTCCGAAAAAACTTAGGATTTCGAAATACTTCGCCGTTTGAGAGGATCGCAAAGTTTTTTAGACCCATATCGATCCCGACGGATGAATCCGTCTTTGGCAAAGGCTCCACATCTACCTCCGCAAGTATAGACACGAAATACTTACCTGCTGGATTCCGCCTAAGGGTAGCACTCAGAATTCGTCCTTTTATTTCTCTAGACTTTGCGAATGGAACACATCCAAGCTTAGGAAGCTTGATCTTGTGACCGACAATAGCGATGTTGTTGTTTGTGAAGTGGGTTTGATACGACTGAAGAGGATTCTTTTTGCTCTTGAATTTAGGGGCATCGTTTTGCTTCTGGTAGAATCGACTGTAAGCATCAGTAAGATGCCGCAGTGCGTTTTGAAGTGCAAATTTATCAGGCTCTTGTAGCCATTCCTTCGTTCGTTTGAGTAATGTAAGTTCAGCAGAGCATTTCCCATACGACAACCCTTTTCCTGTATCTTTATAGGCTTCATTCCATCTGTTCAGAAAGTGATTGAACACAAACCGACTACAGCCAATCGTTTTATGGATCAGCAGCTGTTGTTCTGCGTTTGGATAAATGCGGAACTTGTACGCTTTATGCGTCAGCATGGCTTCACTTCACTTTCTGATTTCGGATGTACTCTCGTATTTGCGATTCCGTATTTTCGCTAACGGTAGCAATGAAGTATGAGCGGTTCCACAGATTTCCCTCCCATAGCTTCTCTTTAAGATCAGGAAATTCTTTGAATAGCAGTCTGGCAGATACACCTTTAAGTGCTTTGATCATGCTCGGTATAGAATGTTGTGGAGAGCACTCAATCAGCAGATGTACGTGGTCTTCATCGCTTTTCATCTCGCTGATGGAGAAGTTATTATCTAATGCAATTTGACTCCATATTTCTTTTAGTCTTACATCCAATTTGCCCTGAAGCACCTTGTGACGATACTTTACACACCATACAATATGATACTGGATAGAGTAAACATATCCTCGACCAAACTTTACTTCTGACATCTTATCACCTCTAGATATATCATAACATATGTAGTAGTAATTATTTGATATAATCATGTCATATGGCAACTTTATTGCTTAAATAATTTAACATGTGTCGCACAAATAACATGTCTATAACACGCCTTGTCCGAAGTTTTCTAACTCACGACTAAAGTCACGGGTTTGCGAAAACTATTCTATCAACAATCTGACCGTGTGTCCTGTAGTCATGAGCAGTGTACCAAGCTCCCGTCTGGGTTGCGCTTGTTTTGGGCGCTAAAGCGGTCGACAACAAGAACCCTTCTGCATGGATGCGGTCTGTTGCCTTTCGCAGAAAAATATTATAGGCCTCACGATCCGCGGGCTTTAAATACTCAAAGTCAAAATGGATATCTCGGAAATTTAACTGCTTCGCTTGGCTGATGATATTGTCCAACAACCGATTCTGAATCACTTCATCATTCAAAATAATGCTCCCCAGCTCGGAGCTAAACTGAGCATTTTCCAAATTGGTCAATACCATCATTAAAGTCACCCTATATTGCCTGGCTATCGAATAGAAATCATCCAGAGGCGGTGCTTCTAAAGAACCGTCGCGCTGAACTTCAAAACTAAATGGCGCAAGATAAGTAAGGTCCGGTGCAGCTTCTATGGCGGCATCTTTTAAGTTCTCGGACACCTCCTCCTCTCTTGGCTCAATATAGGCGTTAATTTCAGCAGCACGTTTAGGTTTGGGTGGGATATATAGACGAAGTCCTATTTTCAATTGTTGATTTAAAGATAACCGATTAACATCTGCCAGCGTGTTGATGTTAATTCCAAACCTTCGAGCGATGCTATAGAGGCTATCACCAGATTGAACCCAATAATACGAACCAACGATGGGAATAACCAAAGCTTGCCCCACCACTAGCATGCTTGGCGCCGACAGCTCATTAGCCTCGGTAATTGTATCCATCGAAACTCTATAGGCCTCTGCAATGCCGTATAAAGTTTGACCCGGTAGCACGACATGAATTTGCATATTCCACCCTCTTCATCGGTCTATAAACCGAAATATACCCTTATTTTATTCGGGTCGCCTAAGGGTATGATCAAAAATATAATCCAATGCATACAAATCCACTGAATGGGAAGACTATCCGCGATCTAGTCCGCGAATTTGAGAACGGCAACGCTTATGTGAATGTACACACTATTCAACATTCAGATGGGGAAATTCGCGGACAAGTTTTTTAGTAGATCTCATTCAGACGTAGACAAGCACCCATCCATTGGATCGGTGCTTGTCTGTGTGCGATATTATGACTGCCTAAGCAATCGCTTTAACAGTCTACCCGCAGATCTTAACCGCGGACGCTTGAGATGCTCCTGTACATAGCGGTAGTCCGTCAACTCAACGCTAGCATCTCGGATCGCATAAGCAAAATCATCATCAAAGGGGAGACGGTATTCCCATACCCGTTTCTCCCAATGTGGTATATTTGCTCGCATCCACGGATCGTCGATTCCGGGATGAATATAGGTCTCACTAACACCACTAGGTAATGAATACAGCTTGGCGATCATGGATTGTTTGAAACGATCGTACGTCTCACCTTCCTCCACCCCAAAAGGATGCGACAACAAGTAATCAGGAATCGGAACTCCAAGTGTATCGGCCAGCCCTGCTCCAAGTGCGACTGGACGTTCGATATTTTTCAATGAACTTAGAAGTGGATCCTCTGCATGGATGTACCGAAAGAATCGTGAGGGCAGTCTCCAGCGCGAAATTTTCCACAACGTCTGCGGAAGCAAGCTGCGTCCCGTTTCCATTCCGTATAAGCTTCCCATATGGTTGTCTACATGGCTTATCACGATTCCCGATTGTTTCACTCGCGTGTACTGTGCATCAATCTCCTTCAGTACAGCTTTTGTGAGCGCCCCCTGCTCGAACGCTTTCACCGTCTTATATTGATGTCCCCTCTCGTCATGGAGAGAAGAATCGCCGGTTAGACTGCTCCAGCGCAAGGCCTCAAACTCACTAGTCATCGTCAAATGAAGGCCCACATTCCGTTGCTGCCTGCGGCTACACCATGCAGCAGCCTCCTCGAATCCAGGGGCCACCGCCATTATCGTCGCTGAGGATACTTTTCCCTCTTCTAATAGATGCATAATCGCCTGATTCATGGCAGGGCTTTGCCCAAAATCATCACAGTTGATGATTAATCTTTTGCTCATAGTCAGCATCACCTCTCAATTGCCCCGTAAATGTGAATTTAATAGTAAAAGATATGACAACAGATATGGCTAGCAGACATAGCGGCACCACACTTATTAAATACCGGAACGTTGCTTCTGGATCAGACCCTGGGTCATCCCCACCTTTATAACCAAAGATCATACCTACAACGAAAAAAGCCAGCGCCGAGATTAACCCGCTTGAACGAGTAATGAATCCGCTTACAGCCGTGTAAATCCCTTCTCTTCTCAGACCTGTCTTCTCCGCATCCTCATCAATAATTTTGCCGCCTACTATCGCTGGGGTTACTAGAAATCCCGCTAATCCGAATCCCACAACAATGCCAGCAGCCACACCACTTACGAGATCATAACCAAACCATAGCGGAATTACAGATAGAGCATATAGGATCAGAGATAGCCGCCAAGCCTTGACTCCATCCATCTTACGAATAATCCAGTACCACACAAACACTAACGGAATCACCGAGACAAAGACAGCCGCGAGCATGATAGACACCTGCGCTTCTGAAATATGTAGTACATATTTTGCATAAAAAGGAATCATCGAGCTTACAAGTCCATTAACCGTTTGGGCAAAAGAGTTCGAAATATTAAACACCCAGAACTTCTTATTCCGAATCGTCTCCCGAAAAGCCGGAATGAGCTTCAATGGCTCTGCCTTAGTAGACTCCTTCTTCTCTTGGACATTCATCATACATAAGAACATAAATACCCCAAAGAGACAGGCATACACAATAGCCATATTAGAGAAGTTAATCGCTGCAAAAAGAATTGGAGTTACGGCTGTGCCGATTAACAGTGCAACCACTTGGTATCCTTGCTGGATGGCAGAAGCTTTTGCCCGAATACGATCTCCACGAAATAGCTCCGGAAGGAGTGCACCATAATTCACCCACAATACCGTAGCAACGGCCTCATAGAAAATAAGGGTCACTAGAAACCAAGTGAAGAGTCCATTTTCAGATAATCCACCGGGAGGGGAAAACACTAGCACAAATGACAGCATAAATAGCGGAATCGAGCCGAATACCCAGGGTCTACGCCGACCATAACGGGTATTTGTGCGATCTGACCAGTATCCAAATAACGGGTTATTCACCGCATCCCAGATTAGAAAGATTGTTCTAGCTAGGGTAGCAAGTCCAATGCCCAGACCCAACTTCTCCACATAAAAATAGCTGTAAAAAGAACTAAATGCCTGACTGGGAACCATCATCGCAAACATTCCTAAAGCAAAGGTGTACGGCGAATTCATCCATTTATGCTTCACTCACATACCTCCCTTATGATAATGATCTAGTTGTAATATATTACCACATCCTCTACACCAACCCAAACTAAAGTAATAGAAATAGCGAAAGGGGATGTCCTAATAGCCATGAAAATGACTATTGGACATCCCCTTCTGGACACTCAATGGCGCCGAACAGCAGCTATGCTACACCGGAATTCCTGATTACAAAAATACGATCATGGAAAGGATGAACATAAATACTACACCTACAAGCATTGGCACAGATGTACGTTTTACGATCTCAATCGGATTCTTTTTAACAGAGCCAGCTACGATAAGAACAACAGCCGCCACCGGAGAAACTGCTCTAAGCAGGTTACCTGCTAGACCCATTGGCACTGTAACTGCAATCGGATTAATACCCGCAGCGTTAGCTAGTGGCACTAGTAAAGGAATCATCGAATAGAAGAGCGCTGTACCACTACCACTCAGAATAACGATAAGAGCCGTCAAAGCAACGAGAATGAGTGGAAGAATAAATCCAAGGCTGGAGCCGTGAATACCAGTCATCGCTGTTTCCAAGGATTCAATAAGTCCAATTGATTTCAACCCTGTAACGAATACAGAAGCCGCAACCAGCAGAACAACAATCGGAACTGCGCTGCCCATACCTTTAAAGAAATGCTCCGTACCATCTAGCACTTGCTTTGCATTCTTTTTACGGATTAATTCACACACAATGGCAATAGCGAAGGATAATAAAGCAACAACCTCAACGCTTATATTGATAGTCATATCAGATACAGATTGAAGTATAAATATTACGATCAAAAACACGATTGGAAGCACTGGAAGCAAGGCGTAAACCGTTGTAAACAGCTTTCCACCTTCCACTAGCTTAACATCCTTTAGTTCAACTTCTGCGTGTTCTGTGTCGACTCCCATCTTTTTATCCATACGCTTCTGCCAAAAATAATGCACAACAGCCATTACTAATAAAGTAGGGATGGATACTAGCGCATGGTAACGGAATACATAATCAGTAACGGTCAAGCCAGCAAAAGCAGCATGCTGTGCTAATTCAGTCGCTACCGCAACATTATCCCCACCCATTGGGGTTGGTACGATAGTCGCGGATGTAGCAATAATCGCAGCCGCTGATAAAGTGGACATTCCCGCTTTTTTCAATACAGGAAATAATGTTGCCAGTAAAATAATCGCTAGGTTTGAGGCACTAGGTATAACAAGAGACAATAAATTTCCTAGTAAAAAGACTACTGGCACAAGAATATAAACCGATTTAATCTTACCCAGTGGTTTCGTTAATACATTGACGGTTACATCATTCGCATTAATATAGGACATGTATGCTGTGTATCCACCCAGAATAAGAATGATAAAACCAGCAGAAGTAAGTGACGATTTAAACTGGTCCGCTATAGCTACCAAAGGATCTAACCATACCGCACCCGAAGATTCAAAGCCTTTAGCACCAATTCCATTGCCCATTCCTAATCCAATGAACATTAGTACAATACCGATAAAGAATAGTGTAATTTTAATATCCATCTGCTTGATCAACATATATACAATAATAATAATCGCCAGAATCGCTGAGCCGTACATGATTATGTCCATCCCGCTGTTCCCCCATTTAGTTGTTAGTTAGTTTGTTAGTTACACTTTCTCAAGCTATCCAATAGCCATTCTCTAAATAATTGCTGATCGATATCAAGACATACTTTGGCATTATTAGGTTTACCTAAATATCCTTTCAAATCAACGACTGTAGTTCCTGCTGTCATACTGCCGTTCAGTTCGATATCCACGTGAGTATCAACCGTTTCAAACATCTCTGGTTTTAACAAATAAGCAATTGCACAGCTATCATACATTTTTAAGCCCGTCTTCATACTGCCGCCACGGTACCGCTTAAAGAGGCTGTGGATCATTTTTCCGACATCGTTCATGTTTTCTAATTGGGCCGAATCTTCTGGTAATACAAGCGCTTTCCATCCAACATCTAAACCAGCCATAACAATCGGAAGTCCACTATCAAACACAATTTTTGCAGCTTCCGGATCCACATGAATATTAAATTCAGACATTACACCCATATTTCCTCTAGAGGCTGATCCCCCCATTAGAACGATTTCTTGAATGTTATTTTTTACTTCTGGGTAAATTTTAAACAATAACGCAATATTCGTAAGCGGTCCGATCGGAACAAGCGTAATCGGGGTTGTACTTTCTTTAATCACTTTATACATTGCGTTGACCGCATTATCTTCAAGCAGGAGATCATTTGTAGGCTCTTCAAAATCAAAACCTTCCATTCCGCTAACACCATGCACATTACTCGCATCTTGAGGTGTTCTAATCAGTGGGGCAGCCGCTCCCATGGCAACCGGAACTTCCTTTTTGAAATATTTCAGCAGCTTTAATGCATTATTTGTTACTTTGTCTACGCCTACATTCCCTGCTACAGTTGTGATCAGCTTGACATCAAGCTCTTCACTGTACAAAGCAATGGCTATGGCGACTGCATCATCAATCCCAGGATCTGTATCAATAATAATCGGTCTTTTCAACATATAATTCATCCTCCAATTGGTTATTAATTTTATATAATTAATTCACAAATTTAACCATTCCGTGGCCAAAATCCTTATTAGGACGTTGAATAAACCCGAATTTCTCGTAGAATTTCTCTGTATTCGGCGTAGCCATTAAACCTATATATGCGTTCTCACACGCTTTTTCCTGAATGTAAGTCATTAAGGAATGCATGATAGTATAACCAATCGATTGATTCTGGTATTCAGGATCAACTACCACATCCTTAATGAAGAACACAATTCTATCGTCACCTACAATTCGGCCAATCCCAATTGCTCTATCATCATCAAATATGACAACTGAAAATAATGTTTTTTCTAATGCCTGTGCGACATCTTCTAATAAATACTCTTGGAAATCGACTTTTCGGCGAAGCTCAGCATAAATCTGAGGTGTTAGTACGTTTGGTTCTTTTCTAAGCATTCAAGAATCGCCTCCTTGTATACCCTCAGCCCATGAATTGTTTCAGCTCTTCTAATGAGGGCATCCCTCCTTGAGCTCCAAATTTCGTTACTGAAAGGCTGGCTGCATAAGTCGCATGATAACAAGCATCATGAAAGTCATAACCTTTATCAAGAAAATAGCTTAAGGCGCCATTAAATGTATCCCCTGCACCCGTAGTATCTACTGCTTGAACCTTTGGTGCTTTGATAAAAGTACTTTCCCCATTTTTGTAATAAGCAATTCCATCTTTTCCGTTTGTGATAATTAATTTTTCTTTGTATTCTTCGCGAAAATCAGGAGATTTCATAAGCATTTCTGCTTCATGCTCGTTCGGAGTCAAATACGTTATCATGGGCCACCATTCGGATGGAAACTCCTGATATGGCGCAGGATTAAGTATCGTAATTGCCCCACTATTGGAAGCTATCTCTAGAGCCTTCTCCACACTATTCATAGGAATTTCTAATTGAAGAACAACTACATCGCTTTTCTCAATCTGCTCTCTGCACGCTTCAATATCTTGGGGAGTCAGTTCATAGTTGGCTCCTGGAACAACAATAATTAAATTGTCACCTTCTGAAACAATAACGGATGAAACTCCTGTAGAGGAATGTGGAACCGGTTCCACATTCTCGAAAAAAATAGATTCTTTTTTAAGATGTGACAAGTATTGTTCACCAAAACTGTCCCCGCCTACACGGCCTATCATATGAACCGAGCCGCCCAACCTAGAAGCCGCAACCGCTTGATTTGCACCTTTACCACCAAATTGATGATGGAATTCCCGGCCAATAACGGTTTCGCCAAGTCCTGGATATCGATCTACAATAGATGTGAAATCCATGTTTAAACTACCAATTACTGTAATCATTATTTATGTCTCCTTTTATGTTGAATCCCTTACAATAAGTTTTGCATCAAAGCTAAAGTGTTGGGCGCCTTTGATATTACCTTTAATAATGTCTAGCAGCAATTCACCACTTTTAATACCAATCTGTTCAATGGGCTGCTCCATAGTGGTCAGCTCAGGAGTAATTGTTGTACCCCATTCGATGCCATCAAAGCCAATCACTTTTATTTGATCTGGTATTTTAATTTTTAGTTTGGCTAAAGCTTTTATGATACCCACAGCCATAATGTCGTTTCCTGCAAAAATGCCATCTATATCTGGATTCTCAGCTAATAAATCTATGATTACCTGAAATGACGTCATTAATTCATAATTACCACAGGCTATAATTTGTGTTAATCCTTGCGCTGATGTTTCATCGCGATAGCCGCGAAGGCGTTCTTCAGAGGTGTAAACACCATGCGGCCCCTTTACATGGACAATCTTTGAGCAGCCTCGCTGAACCAGGTAGCGAACCGCCTCGCGTGCATTCTTATAATTATTGACTGTAATGGATGGGATATTATCACTGATAATTCTGTCGATAGCGACAATTGGCATCGATAGCTTTGCTAAATGTTCTTTCTTAATCTTGTCTGAAACAATAATAAGGCCAGCCGCATATCCTGTTTTCATAGTTTCGATAAAATCAGAGACACGGTCTAATTGGTCATCACTATTGAATAACAAAGCAGAATACCCTTGACTAATTAGCGTTTTTTCAACAGCTCTAAATAGTTGTGGGAAAAATGGATTTGTAATGTCTGGAATAATAAAGCCAATAGATTTGGACTGCTTTTTATAGAGACTCCGAGCTACCGCATTGGGACTGTAATTTAAAGCATCTATTGCTTGCTCCACTTTCGCCCGACTATCCGCTCCCACGTACCCTTGATTATTCAGGACTCTAGAAACCGTAGCTACTGAAACCTTTGCATATTTTGCAACATCATAAATTGTTGTCAAATCAAGAGACCTACTTTCCATACGTTGGGATACCAGATGCATCATTTTCAATAATAGGTAACCGGTTACACATATTATATGAAATCGTATTCATTATGTCAAAGACTTGTTTTAACACAAATAGTATTATAAGGAAGATGGCTTCACAGGTTAAGATGAGCGATTTTCAAACCAGTGTAAAGCCAAAGTAAAAGACACCCACGGTGTCTTTTACTTTACTCATTACAATATACTTATTTCAATGGCGTCCATACCCAGTTCTCTACTTCTGGCAAATCTATACCTTCTTCACGAATGAATTGGTGATGTTTCTTCACGATAGCATCCATTTCATCTGCGATGGCTGTATGCTGATCAGCATCAGGCAAGCTCAGAACAACTTCCTTCGCGAGGTCAAAACGGTCCATTTGATTCAAGACACGCATATCGAATGGTGTTGTAATATCGCCATTCTCACGGTATCCGTGTACGTGCAGGTTATGGTTATGACGATCAAAGAACAAGTCTTTAATTAGACCTTCATACCCGTGGAAAGCGAAAATAACCGGTTTATCTTTTGTGAAAAATTGATCAAACTCTTCGTCAGATAAGCCACGCGGATCAAGCTTCTGGCTTCTCAGTTTCAGCAAGTCAACCACGTTGATGTAGCGAATCTTCAACTCAGGTAGTTTCTCATGCAGAATGGAGATCGCTGCTAAGCTCTCAATCGTTGGCTCTGTACCTGCAGAAGCGATGACAACATCCGGCTCTCCACCTTGATCGGTGCTTGCCCAGTCAATAGTCTTTAAACCCTTTTCAACCAGTTCCTGTGCTTCATCCGCACTAAACCATTGTGGACGTGGATGTTTGGAGGAAACGATCAGGTTGATTTTTTGACGATCGTTTAAGACCGTGTCAAAGACAGCCAGTAAGGAGTTCGCATCCGCTGGCAAATATTCACGGATAAATTCTGGTTTTTTATCAGCCAAGTGACCTAATAGACCTGGATCCTGGTGAGTGTAACCATTGTGGTCTTGTTGGAATACAGTTGAAGTTGCCACCACATTTAAGGATGGGATATCTGCACGCCAGCTTTGATCCGTTGCTTTACGCAACCATTTGAAATGCTGAGTGATCATGGAATCGACTACACGCAAGAAAGCTTCATAACTTGCAAAGAAACCATGACGACCAGTCAATACATACCCTTCCAGCAAGCCTTCTGCCTGATGCTCCGACAATTGTGAATCGATAACCCGACCATAAGAAGAGAGAAATTCATCATTGGGTTCTTTGATTTGATCTAGCCATTGACGTTTCGTTACTTCAAAGACAGGTCCTAGACGATTGGACATCGTTTCATCCGGTCCGAAAATTCTGAAATTGCGGTTCTCTTCGTTGAGAGAAATCACATCTTTCATGTATTTACCAAGCACGGCCATATCTTGTGCAATAACTTGACCTGGTGTGGAATTATCAAGTACAAACTTACGGAAATCCGGCAATTTAAGATCTTTAATTAGATTACCAGCATTGGTAACAGGGTTCATCCCCATACGACTGTTGCCTGTAGGTAGAATCTCCGCAATTTCAGCCTTCAAAGTACCGTTGTCGTCAAATAATTCTTCTGGTCTATAGCTATTCAACCACTCCAGCAATGCTGGGGCGTGTTTCATATTTTTTTGATCCACTGGAATTGGCACCTGATGGGCACGGAACGAATTCTCATTTGGTACACCGTCCCATTGCTTCGGACCTGTCCAGCCCTTAGGAGAGCGGAAGACCAGCATTGGCCAAACCGGACGAGTAAGATCATTGTTCTCACGCGCATTCTTTTGAATCGCTTCAATTCGTTCGACGATAGTATCGAGCACCTTCGCCATTTCTGGATGCATGAGATCAGGGTTTTCGCCTTCAACAAAGAATGGTTCCCAACCCATACCTGTAAAGTATGCTGTAATTTCTTCTTTCGATTGACGGGATAGGATTGTCGGATTACTGATTTTGAAACCATTCAAGTGCAAGATCGGCAGAACCGCACCATCCGTAACAGGGTTGATGAATCGGTTGGAGAACCATGAAGCAGCTAGGGGTCCAGTTTCAGCCTCGCCATCACCAACTACAACAGCCGAGATCAAATCTGGATGATCTAGTATGGCACCAACACCGTGAGATAAGGAGTAACCCAATTCGCCACCTTCGTGGATAGAACCAGGTGTTTCAGGAGCAGCATGAGAAGCAATCCCACCTGGGAATGAGAATTGTTTGAACAACTTCTTCATACCTGGGATATCTTGCGTAATTTGAGGATAAATTTCAGTGTAGCTACCATCGAGATAGGAGTTAGACACCATAACCTGACCACCATGACCAGGACCCTCAATATAGAACATGTTCAAGTCATATTTAGTAATGACCCGATTCAAATGGGCATAGATAAAGTTTTGGCCAGGAATAGTTCCCCAGTGTCCGATTGGCTTGATCTTTACATCTGCATCCTTCAGTGGTTCCTTTAACAACGGGTTATCCTTCAAATACAGTTGACCTACAGATATGTAGTTCGTCGCGCGCCAATAAGCATCGAGCTTTTCAAAATAAGTTTTTGATGAGTAATCAACTTCCATGGATAATACCATTTCTTCCACTCCCCAAATTCTTTTTATATTTACATTGCCGTATTACTTCTACAAGTACATCATACCGCCGCCAAAAATTAATTCAACCTTTCCAACAAATGATACGGTCCAATTATGTGAAAATATGAACATAGTATGAAAAACGGAGTAAATTCACTGTAAAAAACCTTTGATATTTAAATTTCTGTAAAAATATAGGATCATTTTTCGATGAGATTTATGGTCGGTAGCTCAACTATATTTTGTGCAAAATAAAAAAAATAAGACTGAGAAAAATTCCCCAGTCTTATTTTTAATCAACCGATACAAATGTATTAAATTTTAAAAATTTGTAGTGGAATCGCATATGCGAAAATTCAAAAGGTGTGCCATTATCCAAAAAGAAAATGCCTTCCATAATACTAACGGGCTCATTCTCCTGCAAATTCAGCAGTTCTTGATCATTGGAATCGGATGGTTCTGCAGATATTGATAAAAAGGATTTGGTAACCGCCAAGTTGCGCGAATCCTCCAAATAATTAAAAATAGATCCCTCGATAATCGTCTGATTTAAATTTTGTACGATTTTTATCGGGATATACCCTGTTTCAATCATAAAGGGCTCATCTTCAAAGAGACGTAATCGAACAATTTTGTAAACAAAGTCATGCGGCCCTAAAAACAAATCCCGCTGTAACTCTTCTGTTGGTGGGATGACCTCGAACTTCAACACTTTAATCTTAGGCTTCTTGCCATGCATATGAAAATTGTCGGTAACGCCTAAATTAGAGCCTTCGTAGTTAAAAATAGATTCATTTTTTATGTATAACGGGTTAATAAAGGTTCCTGAACCACGTTTTTTAAAAATAATGCCGGCATTCGCCATTTTAGTCAGAGCACTTTTAATGGAACTACGACTCACTTGATAAGTCTCACTGAGACTCCGTTCATCCGGTAATTTCATATCAGGAAACTGCCCAGCAAAGATTTTCATTTTTAGATCATCAATAATTTGCTTGTAGACAAACTGTGTCATGAGGTACTCCTTTTAAGGTGATTACATGTTTATTTCAATCTTTACTATAACATAATAACTAAGCAGTTTATACGATTACACTCATGACTTATTAATCCACCGGATGGATCGGATTCTAGAAATCTGTTCGTTATTTTCGGCGGCGAATGTTCATGCGATTATACATCACTAAACCGGCGATGACCATGCCCAGCGTACCTATACTACTAGCCACTTCGGATGTCAACCCAATCAAAATACACAGGTTAGTAACCAAGCTTCTCGTAAGCAATGCGACAGCAATTAGCATAATTGGACGCATAATATTATATCTTTTCATTTCAGTAACACTCCTAACCTATTTTTCTTAAGCGCTTAACCTAATTAATCTATATGTATTATAGCATAAGTAAGTAACCGCATACATTTTACGTAATGATAACAATTTCGGTCTAATTAGAGATTATCTCAGCATCCAATGTTCGTTTTTGTTCGACTTTAGGTATAGACTTATCGTTTTTTACGGATTATAATAACAAACGAACACCAAAAGACGAACATTAAGGCGGATATTATGATTGAATATATGCAATTATTCCTAGGTACTTCATTTTCAAGCAAATCACCAAGGGAAATTCAAATTTTAAAAGACCACCTCTTTTGCATTAATACAGATGGGATGATAGAAAAGATCGTTTCACCAGCGGAGCCCGACTATCAACCTTTATTAGATACTTATCAAGACCAAGATAACTTCCATCGATTAGCTGAAGGTCAGTATTTTTTGCCTGGCTTTATCGACTTACACGTTCACGCACCGCAGTGGGCTCAATCCGGAACTGCGTTAGACATTCCACTCTATGATTGGTTAAATACGTACACCTTCCCATTGGAATCTAAATTTTCGGATCTAGATTTTGCAAAAAAGATCTACGATGATGTGGTTGATACTTTGCTCGCGAACGGAACCACTACAGCTCTTTATTTTGCAACGGTACATAAAGAAGCCAGCTTATTATTAGCTCAAATATGTGCGGAAAAAGGGCAACGCGGACTTGTTGGAAAAGTGGTGATGGACGATCCTCAGGGAAATCCAGAAAACTATCGCGATACTGACACCCACACCGCATTAGTAGATACGGAGGAATTTATATTAGCTGTAAAGGAATTAGCCAAATCTACTAAGCAAGGCGTTTATCCAGTAGTGACACCTAGGTTCATTCCAAGCTGTACAAATGAGGCTTTGCAAGGTTTGGGAGACTTGGCCGCTAAATATGATACTTATATTCAATCGCACTGCAGTGAAAGTGATTGGGCGCATGGTTATGTACAAGAACGATTCCAAAAAAACGACGCCTTTGCCTTGCATGACTTCGGTCTGCTCCGTGATAAATCTGTAATGGCACATTGCAATTTTTTAGATGAAGATGATGTGAATTTGTTTGCGGAGACAGGAACGGCTATTGCGCATTGTCCGATATCGAACGCTTATTTTGCCAATAGTGTCATCCCTATCGCTCATTTTCATGCCAAGGGTGTGGAGATTGGTTTAGGGTCTGATATTTCCGGAGGTTTTTCTCCTAGTCTCTTCGATAACATCAGACAAGCTGTAATGTCTTCAAGAATGCTAGAGGATGGCGTTAATCCTTCCCTTCCTGCACAAGAGCGTGGCTTACTAGGATCGCGGATTACGATTGATGAATCCTTTTATCTTGCTACTGCTGGCGGTGGTGAAAGTTTAAGCTTACCTATTGGACGTATCCAAGAAAACTATGCATGGGATGTACAGATTATCGATACAAAAATACCATCGGCTAGATTGCCTATCTTTGATGGGAATGAAGATTTGCATGACGTGTTTCAAAAAATGATGTATCTAGCTCGACCTGAGAATATCCGTGAAGTCTGGGTACAGGGTGAAAAGGTTCATTCACGTTAAGGATCGATAAAACTAGAAAATATAAGGTGGGCATCTGAGTGGAAACACAAGCAAACGTGCAAGATCAAGCGCCATTAAAGTCACAGCTATTAACCGTTCTACCCGATGAAAAAGTTTCCTTCGGTAAATCCATCATCCTAGGCTTTCAGCATGTTTTGGCAATGGACGTTTATGTAGTTCCTTTCCTGATTGCAATGTTAATCGGCTTACAACCGAATCAATCAAGCGCGTTGATTCAATCTACCTTTATTGCTGCTGGACTTGCAACGATTGTGCAGACATATTTCTGCATGAAGCTTCCTATCGCTCAAGGTCCTTCTTATGTTCCACTTGGTGCGATCGTCAGTATTTATGCAGCTAGTGGCGGCGGGGAGCTAGGCTGGAGTTCTGTGTTAGGAGCCAGTTTGATCGGTGCGATCCTGGTTATTATTTTGGGTTATGTCGGAATTTTCAATAAAATCGTTAAGAACTTTATCCCACCTATTGTAGGTGGTACGATCATATTCATAGTTGGTCTTTCTTTATTACCTGTTGCTATTAGAGACAATATCTATGGTGCTTCAGGCGCTTCAATCAATCAGAATGTGTTATTAGCCCTTATTTCAGCGGGTACACTCCTGTTATTCGTAATTCTCGGTTCTATGTTCCGTAATAAAGGATCTATCTTCCGAATCATTTCCGTCATGATGGCGTTAGTAGTCGGATGTATTGCTGCTAACATGATGGGTGTGTTAGATTTCTCAGCGATTAGCAAAGCGAACTGGTTTAGCATGCCGCGCATCGCTTTTGTAGATTTCGGATTCTCTTTCAACTTTTCAGCTATTATCACCATGGTCATTATTTATCTCGTACTGCTAGCTGAAACAACAGGTACCTGGTTTGCTGTCAGCAACGTAATCAATAAGCCTTTAACAGACGAACATATTAACAAAGGTGTTATCGGTGAAGGGATTGGCTGTCTTATCGCTTCTGCACTCGGATCAACACCAGTTACAGGCTATTCAACAAATGCGGGTATTATCTCCATCACAGGTGTTGCTAGCCGTCGAGTTTTCCTCGCTGTAGGAGGATGGTTTGTCCTCTTCGGTTGTTCTGGTAAATTAGCTGCTTTGATCTCTTCGATTCCTTCCGCTGTAATCGGCGGCGTCTTCGCTATCGTCTGCGGGATCATCGCGATTAATGGTGTGCAGGTGATGAAGAATGTTACCATTGGCGAAAAAGAAATGTATATTATCGCAATACCGATGATTATCACGTTAGCTTTGGTACTCATTCCTGGCGATTACCTACATTCCTTACCTTCATTTGTGCAATATTTATTGGGCTCACCTATCCTAGCGGCCTCATTGGCAGCGATCTTATTGAATAAATTATTGCCTAGTAGCAAATAAAAAGTAAAAAGGGGCTAACCCAAAAGGCGACATTTGATGTGCCCCTTTGAGTTAGCCCCTTATTTTTACTCTAATTCTAAATACAGCCCTATAATAGCTGCTTGTGAGGCTAGCACTCCCATCCCCTCTAGGTTCTCTCAAATTAATATAAATCATTACTTACATCAAAACAAAAAAAGACACCATTAAGGTGTCTTCGTTGATACTCCATATGGAACTGCCGGGAGTCGAACTGTTCGTCTACTAAACGATTCACTAAGTACATGATCATATATCTATGATGAGCGAAGGACTTGTCTTCTCATCCACATCGTTGCAACCCACTTCTCGCCTTTGATTACTGGCGTACCCGCATGCAAGGTGGATTCGTTTAATTCATGATTATCGTAAAAATATTCGAAGTAGACCGCCATACCTTTGTTAGGAGACACTGATAAATTAAGCATAGGGAAATCTGTTTCGCCACCTTCCTCCACATCGTTCAAATACATCACGAGCGTGCTAATTCGATTATTGCTACTTGCTCGACTCGTTTGTGTGAAGAAATCATGATGGGGTAGATACTCTTGGCCAGGGATATACTGCAGAACTTGCAAGCCATCGCCATGCTCGATAGGAATATTCATAATTTGAGAGAATCGTTTCTCAATTCTTGTAACCGTCTCATTCTCCTCACAGAACACACCACTGCTCGTTCTAATTGGATTAACCGCATGGTCTTCGCCTATCCTCGAACGTTGCAATCTTTCCCTAGAATATTCAATTAGCTCATTGCATTCCTCATCGCTAAGAACATTCCCTAGTAAGACAACCAGTGGTTCCTCGTACTTGGCAAGAATCCGAATCTCTCGATCTTCTGTCTTGATCGAATTTCCGATATGATCAAATATCGTCCGTTCTTTGTCTGTCGTATTCTCTATCATCCTTAAGCAGCTCCCAAGTTATAACATCCATCGCAAAAAACATACCATAAAATGGTTTTATTTGCTTGATTAACTTCAGAACATCTAAAGACTCAGAAAATCAGCCCAACGTTCGCTTATATAAATCTAAAGAATAATCAAATCCCTTTCGATACACTAAAAAAACCTTCAACCACATGGCTTGCGGTTGAAGGTTTTCGCTGTCGCTAGCTTAGTTTAGCTGCTTCGAGGAAGCGCTGTAGAATCACGGTCATTTCGGCACGTGTAATGACGTTGTCCGGGGTAAGCTGGTCTTGATTGCCTATAATAATTCCGTATTTAATGTTAAGCGCAGCCGCCGCTCTTGCAGACAAGTCAAGCAAGTGGTGATCTTTGAATGCGCTAAGCTGTTGGGTGACTTCACGATCGGTAATCGTTGTTTCCAAACCGGCAAGCTTCATGGCTTTCGCCAGCAGCACCATCGCTTCTTCCCGGCTTAGCTTCTCATTGGGAACGTACTGATTGCCATTGCTTGTCGTTACTAACCCATAGCTCTCCGCAATGGAGACCGTTTCATAATACCACTGACCGCTTTTAATATCAGCAAAGCTTGCAGACTGATCGAATTCATGCAATCCGAGAGCCCGAACCAGCAGCGCCGTGAACTCTGCTCGGGTAATTTGCTTGTTCGGCTGGAAGCTCGATTCGGAGATGCCTTGGACAATCAGCTTCGCCGCCGCTTGCTCGATCTCTTTCTTCGCCCAATGCTTCTGAATATCGGCAAAGGTTTTTGAATTCTCTATTACGGCATAGGGGCTATTCGTCAGGCTGTAAATAACGGCAAATGTCTTGCCGTTCTCCTTCACTATTCGGGTTGGCACCGGCACGATGTTTCCGTCCTTCGTAATCGTAATGCCCGTCATGATTCTACTGTAGGGATCTGCCGAATTTGGGATAGCGATCGTCCGCTTGACATAGCTGAGAAACTTGTTGAGTTCAATCGTGGTACCGCCATGCTTTGCCGACATGTTGAAATTGATCACCGGCGACAAGAGTCGGGCCTCCCCTAACTTATTGGCAACTTGCTCGATATCACTATTTGGAACGCTGTTAATCTCGACTTGAATCTCCATGTTGCGCAGCGCATCTTCCGATCCGAAGCTCTTCGCAACGAGGCCCCAATCAATCTGATTGGCGGCTAGGAGATAGGAAGCAAGCTCCGTTTGAATTTGAATATCCGCGTTTCGGTCATTCAGTGTTTTGATCATTTGACTGTTTAAGAGCAGAAGAACACGATCCGAATCATTGTGAACCGGTATGAAAATGAATGGTTTATTGGATAAGGAATCAAGGTAACGTGATAATTTTGCTTCGTCGAAGGTTACCGTTGTCACTTTCTTTCCGTTAATAACGGCAGTTGTTACTTTCCCTAAATTCTTGTGTTTCACTCCATTGATTTCAATCTCCAGCTCTGAACCTGAACTTAAACTTGGAACTAAACTTGAAACTGAATCCGAACCGGATTGAACGGTCGTGATATTCAGCGTAAACATGACAGTCGTCTGATTGCCTGCTGCATCGGTGACGACGAGCTTATAGTCGCCTTCGGCGCTAACGGTCGCACCACTCGCGAATGGATCACCGTTCATAGTCGCTGTGCCTTCGTTAAATGTAGCCGATTGGTTCGTATTATAGCTAGAACCTTCAGTCACACCACTAACTGCAGGAGCAGTTTTGTCGATGGTGAATTGAATGGTTGTGACGTTGCCCGTCCCGTCCGTTACGATAAGCGTGTAGTCGCCTTCGTCTCTGACTTCAGATCCGCTAACAAATGAATCTCCGTTTAAGGTTGCATTGCCCATGTTGAAGGTGATCATTCTGTCGGTATTATAACTTGCTCCGTAAACAACACCGATTACAGATGGGCCAGTTTTATTCATCGTAAAGTTGATCGTCGTAACATTGCCCGCCGCATCCGTCACAATGAGCTTATAATTGCCTTCTGCGGAAACAATTGCGCCACTCACGAATGGATCGCCGTTCATAGTCGCTATGCCTTCGTTAAAGGTGATCATTCTGTCCACATTGTAGTTCGCTCCGTCAGCAACGCCGATAACCGTTGGGGCGCTTTTGTCGATGGTGAAGTTGACTGTCGTAACGTTGCCCGCCGCATCCGTGACGACGAGCTTATAGTCGCCTTCGGCGCTAACGGTCGCACCACTCGCGAATGGATCACCGTTCATAGTCGCTGTGCCTTCGTTAAATGTAGCCGATTGGTTCGTATTATAGCTAGAACCTTCAGTCACACCACTAACTGCAGGAGCAGTTTTGTCGATGGTGAATTGAATGGTTGTGACGTTGCCCGTCCCGTCCGTTACGATAAGCGTGTAGTCGCCTTCGTCTCTGACTTCAGATCCGCTAACAAATGAATCTCCGTTTAAGGTTGCATTGCCCATGTTAAAGGTGATCATTCTGTCGGTATTATAACTCGCTCCGTAAACAACACCGATTACGGATGGGCCAGTTTTGTTCATCGTAAAGTTGACTGTCGTAACGTTGCCTGCCGCATCCGTCACAACGAGCTTATAACTGCCTTCGGCGGAAACGGTCGCGCCACTCGTGAATGAGCTTCCGTTCAATGTAGCTGTGCCTTCGTTAAACGTGATCGTTCTGTCCACATTGTAGCTCGTCCCGTCAGCAACGCCGGTAACCGTTGGAGTGGTTTTATCGATAGTAAAGTTAACCGTCGTAACGTTGCCTGCCGCATTGCTGACGACGAGTGTATAGTCGCCTTCGGCGCTAACGGTCGCACCATTCACGAATGGATCGCCGTTCATAGTCGCTGTACCTTCGTTAAATGTGATCGTTCTGTCCATATTGTAGCTCGTCCCATCAGCAACACCGGTAACCGTTGGGACACTTTTGTTGATGATAAAGTTGACCGTCGTAACGTTGCCTGCCGCATCAGCCACAATGAGCTTATAACTGCCTTCTGTGCTAACGGTCGTGCCGCTCGTGAATGGGCTTCCGTTCAATGTAGCTGTGCCTTCGTTAAACGTGATCGTTCTGTCCACATTGTAGCTCGTCCCGTCAGCAACACCGGTAACCGTTGGGGCACTTTTGTCGATGGTAAAGTTGACCGTCGTAATGTTGCCTGCCGCATCAGCCACAATGAGCTTATAACTGCCTTCTGTGCTAACGGTCGTGCCACTCGTGAATGGGCTTCCGTTCAATGTAGCTGTGCCTTCGTTAAATGTGATCGTCATATCCGCTTTATAAATTCCATTATTAATAATGCCGTAAACGGTAGGTGCGGTTTTGTCGATCTTAAATTCTATTGTCGTTGAGTTACCAGCAGCATCAACCGCGATGAATGTATATGTTCCTTCCGTACCCACAACGGTTCCGCTCGTGAATTGGCTTCCGTTCAATGTAGCTGCGCCTTCATTAAAAGTGACCGTCCGATTGGAATTATAAAGCCCGCCATTCGTGATGCCGCTCACCACCGGTTTGACGGTATCAAGCGTAATCGTATCGCTTAAAGTTACGATATCTTTACCGTCTGTTATTTGATAATAAACGGTTCGGATTCCTTCTGCATTAAACAACATCCAATTTTTGCTCGACAAAACGTCTTCCCATATGCTCCATGTTAGCTGATCGTTCGAAAACCTCACGTGCAACACATCTTCAACATTTGGATCGGAAGCCGTTAAATTCAGCTTCACGCTGCTCGAATTCGTGTACGCTGCGCCGTTGTTAATCGCTATCGTTCCAGTTGGAGGATCACTTAGCGCATAGGTGACGATGAGTTTAGGATGATAGGCTGCGTTGGAATCCTCTTTTGAGCTGACGATTGCGCGTGCGTTCGTTAAACTTTCATTGCCTTGAAGGACGAATGTAGCTTGCCGATCAACCGCACTCGTGATTTCGGCCACAATAGGCGTAACATCAAAGATTACGAAACCGCCATTGGGTATCTGGTTATTGGATTTCCGAGTATAGTTAACCGAGGATCTTTGGGGAAAGACGGCTCCGTCCGTATTACCCATATCGTTATTGCCCGAACCGTACGCGTCTAAATAAAAATTGGCAAGATCGCTTCCTTCTTTGAAGTTCACATAAAGCTGAAGCTCATATTTGATCGGCCTACCCGGTTGCGGGAGATTCGAATCCAGATTGAAGCGTAAGGCTCCTCGAGCCGTATAAGGCGTACCGTCTATACCTTTGCCAATATATATCCTACCTTCCAGGTCATTAGTATAAACTCCAAAGTCGCTGTCCCATAACAAATCACTTTCCGCATTTAACAATTGGGTTGCTATCGGCGGATCCGCCGCCAAAACCGGACCCGCCGCGGGTGCCAGCAATCCAACGAATAAAACGGCGATAATAAAAAAGATTGGTTTTCTTCCTTTCAACATTGTCTTCCCCCTTTGTAATGGACAAAAAATCTGAAGTTTTAGTTGGCTTCAGGTCGAGAAACGTACAGGCTCCGTATTCCGTTATTATCGATACGGATATTCTCCGTCAACGCAGATAATGAAGTACATTGGAAAATAAAGTTGCATATTATTGTAGGGTTGGCTACCTCCGGCTAGCTGAAGCACCGCTAGATTGATCTGTAAGTTTCCTGCGGATCAAGGTCATGCCACCTTCAGTGACTATATCCAATCTATATATTAATTCTTTTAAAATACGATAAATAGTGACGTCAGTCATCAAATTGTCATGTAACATTTTTACATTTTATGGTATGATAATCCATTACCTCATTCGGTTGTGAATCTACATGATGGGGGTGAGCTGCAGCGATCCCCTGTCCGAAAATAACACATCTGCATCCCCGTTATACCCTGAACACAAATAAAAAAAGCCCCAAACATATTGTTTGGGACTCTGAGCTCTATATTAGAGTTTTCCGACATTCGATAAATCCAAATCCTTTTTCTGCGTAATTGGTAATAACGAGGGTTATAACCCGGAGAATTAGTGAATCTCCGATTTCCTCGCCAATATACGCTTCTATCGTATTTTTCTTTGATACGCAGATAGCATAACTCCTACTAAAATAAACAAAGATCCTAATACTTCTACACCGGTAATTGGTTTGTACAGTAATATTAATCCCATAATCATGGCTACAAAAGGCTCTAGATTAGATAATACAGACGCTTTTGAGGCATCAACATGCCGAATATTGTTATTCCAAATAAGCGTGGCTATGCCATGTACAACAACGGCAGTTCCGATCAACAACGCCCAATCCGTAATATTAGAACTCATTCGTAAAGGTGTATCTAGCGAGAAGGCAAACGGGATCGATACAATAAAGCCTACCAGATTAGAATATAAAGTAATCGTGAGCGGATCTATTCTTTGCGAGAGAACCCTAGTCATAATAATCATAATTGCAAATGTTATCATTGTTACAACGATCCACAGTAGTCCTTTATCAAAATGCAAAGAGGACGATCCACCTTTTACGACGACAAAATAAATGCCGATGATTGCTAGAATGGACCCCAACAACATACGGACCGTTAATTTCTCTTTTAAAAAAAGAGCAGCTAACAAACCCGCTAAAATAGGAGTCATAGCTAAAATTATTGCAGATGTTGTTGGATCAGCTGTTTGCAGCCCTTTAAAAAAGGACCATTGATTTATAAACACTCCAATAACACCTAGAGATAAAATTAGTAGTACATCCGATTTACTCACCAGCTTAAAATTCTTTTTATAAGCCGTTATTCCAACTAGAAATAACACTATAAACAAAAGTCTCAGTGAAGTTAACAGACCAGGGGAGAAGTCCTGAACTAAGATCTTTCCAAACACAAAATTGCTACCCCATACGACTACACAAAAAGTGAGCCAACCATAAGCTTTTAACATTTAAATCACCTTTCAATAATACCGACTCCACAGTTTTCCCATAACAGCTTTACGCCAAAAAAAATAGACCCCACCCATCGTAAGATACGGGGTCTATTGTACTGTTGGTTAGTAAGCATCGGTTCTTCTTTGTATCTATTATAACCTCCATGGTTTCTTCATGCGCTTAGTTTATAGAGGAAATAATTCCCGTACTCACCGGAACATGAGGCTTCACTTGTTCCCGTCCCCTATTCCTCCGGATTCTGAGAACGCTTCGTAAAGAACGCTACAACAACCGCAAGGATAGCAAAAGCAAACCCGATCAGAAATGCATTATGCACACCAGAAACCATGGCCTCGGTTATTTGAGTCGGAGCCGCCGGATCAGCGGATTGCTCCAGATAGCTGCGTTGCCCGGAGGTCATAATGCTGATGAAGAACGCAACTCCAATCGCACCCGCTACCTGGGACAAGGTATTAAGAATAGCCGTTCCGTGAGGATAATATCTCCGCGGAAGTTGGTTTAACCCATTGGTTTGCGCAGGCATCATGATCATGGAGATGGAAACCATCATACTGACATGCAGGATGATAAAAGTCATCTTAGGCGTATTGGCTGTCACCTGCGTGAAGAACCACATCACGACCGCTAACAGCACAGCTCCAGGAATAATCAACGCTCTCGGACCAAAGCGGTCAAACACCTTTCCCGTAATCGGAGAAAGAAGCCCGTTCAAGAGACTACCCGGCAGCATGATCAGACCTGATGCATAGACGGTCAAGCCCAGAGCCCCCTGAAATAAGAAGGGTAACAG
Source organism: Paenibacillus sp. FSL R10-2734 (assembly GCF_037963865.1). NCBI lineage: Bacteria > Bacillati > Bacillota > Bacilli > Caryophanales > Paenibacillaceae > Paenibacillus > Paenibacillus sp. FSL R10-2734. The sequence continues at coordinate 347,975 of NZ_CP150170.1, forward strand.
TGACATCGTCGAGAACATCGTCATCATCATGATACACAATAGAATCGTTGTTAAAGTAAACATTGGATATTTGAACGCTCGAAGATCTAGTAGCGGCTCTATTAATTTCAATTGACGAAGCACGAACATGAGGAGCGCTGCAAGACCCAGCAATATCATTCCGTATACCTGTAGGCTGCCCCATCCCTCACCGGAACTGCTAAATCCATATACGACTCCACCAAACCCGATTGTAGATAAAATAATGGAGAACACATCGACTTTTGGTTTGGTAGGCTGAGAGACATTCTTTAAATAAATGAATGCGAAAATAATGGAGAAGAGCGCAAAGGGCAGGACGATATAAAATAGCCATCTCCATTCGAAGGATTCTAGAATGATACCCGAAAGTGTTGGGCCAATAGCAGGTGCGAACATCATGACGAGTCCGATACTCCCCATGGCCGCTCCTCTTTTTTCTGGAGGATAGATTAAGAGAATCGTATTCATGAGTACTGGCATCATTAATCCGGTACCTGCCGCTTGCAATAAGCGACCGAACAAGAGAATAGAAAAGCCGGGGGCAATTCCACTAACCAAAGTTCCCAGCGTGAACACGATCATAGCGCCTAGAAACACCTGCCTTGTTGTAAACCATTGCACCAGCAAGGCGGAAGCAGGAATCAGTACGGCAACAACCAGCATATACCCCGTTGTGAGCCATTGCATAGTCGATGCCGAGACATTAAGTTCAATCATTAATTGAGGAAAAGCGACGCTTAACAGCGTTTCGTTCAATAAGGAAAAGAATGCCCCAATGATTAAAGATATCAAGATTGGAAGTCTCTTCACATTGTCTAACTCCTTACTCATATTAAACCTCAGCTTCTTTCTTTTTCTTTATCGATCCGGGAGCACCCGTGCCAAACTGATAACGGTAAAGCATAACTACAGCAATAACCAGCAGGGACATGACAAGGAAAATGTTACTATACACATGGGCAGTAGCATTAGTATTCAAAGGATTGAACTGCACTGCAGCAGTGCCTTTGTCGAGTATTTTCCCGACCACACTCATGGCCATTGCGCCAGAGATAAAATTGATCATAGAGAGTAATCCCATACCAACTCCGGTTTCCTCTTTTGGCAACGTCCGCGAAATCGTATTGGACATTGAGATTTGCATGAAAGTCTGACCCACGTTTCCTAATATTAATATGATGGCAATAAAATATGCTGATACCCCAATAAAAGTAGATAGTAGGGAGAAAGCTAGAAATAACAATACCGAGGCGACGAACACAAGTGCGAAATTACCGCGATCGTCAGCCAACCTGCCTCCCTTGCGTCCCATAATAGCTGAAGCAATTGCAGCTGGCACTAACACGAAACCAATGGTCGAAGGGGTCAAACCATTCACTGTCGCTAAAAATTGTGGTGTCATGAATGTCATGCTAAAGCTCATAGCTGTCGTAGTAAAAGCAAGCAGCAGCCCTATCGAATAGGTTTTGTTACGGAACAAGACCGGTTTAATAAAGGGCTCCACAGCTTTCCGAATCCGAATGATGAATAAGGCTAGCAAGACAAGTCCTCCGAGGAACAACCACACTTGCATCTGTGTGATTGCAAGCAAGAAGATTGCCACTGCTGCAGCTAGTAACCCGCCACCAAGAACATCAATACTTCCTGCCTTCCCTTTGGCATTATCTAAATACTTCCGAAAAAAAGGTAGCGTCAGTAGCGGAAGCAAGGAAAAGACGAACATAAGTCTCCAATTCCCAAAGCTGGTGATCAGTCCTGCTGCGACTGGCCCCAAAGCATTACCAAGCGCCATCCCAATCGCAGATGTTCCGAGCGCCCGCCCCCTCTTCTCAGGAGCAAAATATCGAATTGGAATGATCATTGCAGTTGCAGGAAGAACGGAAGCACCGGCAGCCTGAACTACACGCCCCAAAATAATAATCCAAAACTCACTAGCAAGCAGACCAATTAATGAACCGAGAGCGAAAATAAGAAGTCCGTACGTTAACAAATCCTTCAGCCGATATTTATCCGCCAATTTCCCCATTACGATGGATCCTACCGCGTATACCACCATATAACTGGTCATAATCCAACTAACTTGCGAAGGCACGAGATTGAACTCTTTTCCGATTTCAGGGAGAGCTACATTGAACATCGTACCGTTCATAACCGAGAATATTAAGGTAACTACAAGTATTTTTAGCAGCTTATCTGCATTTTGTGATGATGTATCCGTCATAATCTAAACCTCTTTTCTGATTGAATTCATAACTAAGTATAAGTAAAAAGATAAATAATGAGTATACTCAGTATATTATATTACTGAGGATACTCATTATTTTCTTTTGTGTCAAGTCTTATAATTTACTTTGAACCCGTTAAAGCTATACACTAGCCTCACATAAGATTTAACAACGCAGAAACATGAAAACATGCAAGAATTAGGGCTAAAATCATGAGCACTACTGCCGGAATTATTTTACCAATTGGATCACTAGAACGAATATGGAACAGTACCGCCCCTAGCATGATGCAAGCCAGCCATAATGCAGCAATCGCGAGGACTCCCTCATTCCAAAAACCAATAATCAGACCTACAACACCTACCAAGGCGATCAAACCTGTTGCCACTCTGAACCATTGGGGTAATCCCAAGTGAGAGAAGGTGTCCACTTGCATTTTGGCCCCTGCTAACTTAGATATTCCCGAGAAGAAAAAAGCAAAAATTAATAAGCATTGCAATACTAGTGCTATAATAGCCATGTAAAATCCCCCACAATTTTATAGTTATTATTATCCTTTAGTGCTTGTTTACAAATACAAGACATATCACTTTTTACGTCAATCACCACACTCTCCATCATTAAAATCAACTATGAAAATAGCGGTTCAGCAAGAATATAAATACTCTCTTACACCGAACTATAGCTGTTTATGCCTTATGAGGGTATAATATAAAGAGGATACTCATTAAGAGCTCCCTCATATTCACTATTCTCACAAAATTGAGAATATAAAAAATTGTCAAAAAAGTCAAGGAGGTAATACATTCATGAACTCAGAGTATCCAAAGGCGATAGACGTCATCCACATATTAATGAGATCAACCAATTACATTAAAACAGAATTTCAATCCCAGTTATTAGCGCTCGATACACCTTATCATCTCACTGGTCCTAGGTTACGTCTGCTCTCAGTCGTTGCCGAGGCAGGCAAGATTCGGATGAATGAGTTAGCTGTTAAGCTAGGGATAAAAGCACGTACCGTTACCGACTTTGTTGATGCACTCGAACAGGATAAGCTCCTCGTTCGAATTCCTGATCCGACCGACCGACGAGCTACGCTGATTCAGCTTACGGAGCTTGCCCAATCTACTATTGAGCAAAACCTTGCTTTCCAAGATAAAGTCGCTGACAACATGCTGGAAAATCTTTCGCAAGAGCAACGAAAGCAATTTTATGACCTTCTATTGCAGCTAACCAAAGACAAAGCCATTTCCGAGTTATGTGAAGAAGCTAAGTGAGTCGGAGCCAAGTCGAGGAACAGTAAAAAACCACAACCGCACATGGTTGTGGCTTTTCCTGATGAGGTATCTCTAGTATTCGATATTACCCCTTTACACTTCCCGCCGTAACGCCTTCAATAATTTGCTTTTGCAATACGCTATAAATAAGCATGACAGGCACCACACAGAATACGATACCTGCAGACATTTGCGCGTAGTTAGACAGCTTGGCATCCCGGAACTGAACCATTCCAACAGGCAAAGTACGTAAATTATCGTCCGATAGGAAGTAATTCGCAAGCAAGAATTCATTCCAATTCCCTAAGAAGGACATGATAAATACCGTAACGAGCGCCGGTCCTACTAAGGGCAAGGCTATTCTCGCGAAGATTCCCTTTGCAGTGAGTCCATCAATAACAGACGCCTCTTCGATTTCTGCGGGCAATGAGCGCATGAAAGCGGCGATAATAATCGTAGATAATGGTATCGCATTTGCAACATACGGGATAATGAGGGCAAGATGGGTATTCAATACTCCGATTTTTTGCAGCAATAGATAGATTGGAAGCATCAAGGATGTATTTGGAATCAGCATTCCCAGCAATACGACACTGTATAAGATTGCACTGATCTTGTTATACTTCATGCGCGTTAGAGCGAATCCAATCATGGATGAGATGATAATCGTCAGACATGACGATACTACCGAGATGTATAGACTATTAAAGAAATAAACGTTAATCTTCGCATTTACCCATGCATCAACATAGTTTCCCCAATGAAACTCTTTAGGCAGCCCGAACGGACTTAACGCAATCTCTGCATTGTTCAATTTTAAGGAAGAAAAGACTACGAAAAGAAATGGGAACAAAATGATGAGCAGATACGCCATTAAAAATATGTGATTCCCGCTTTTTTTCAGCGCATTCATCATTAGTAATCAATCCTTTCGGCACGTTTTGCAATTAAGACCTGATATAGAACTGTAACCACCATCGTGAAAATAAAGATGATGAAGGATAATGCGTTGCCGTACCCATACTTAAAGTTGGTGATCGCGTACTTGATCATATAAGTGGCCATTACGTCAGTCGAGCTTGCAGGACCGCCCTTTGTCATGACGATAATAATATCGGCTGCTTTCATTGAACCTGCAATGGAGAGCATAATCACAACACTGATTACAGGCATAATGAGAGGCATCGTGATCCTTCTTACGCGTTGGAGGCCGGTTGCGCCGTCAATCATGGCAGCTTCATCGAGCTCTTTAGGAATCGTAAGTATTGCTGCAAGAATCATTACGATATAGAAGCCTGCCCATTGCCAACAGTTTGTAATTAGTATAGACAGCATCGCTGTCTTCGGGCTACCTAACCAATCGACCGGTTGTCCGCCAAAGAATACTATAATCTTGTTCAGCAAACCGACATCATAGTTATAAATGAACCCCCATAATATACCGATTACAGCGGTTGACATGACGGTAGGCATAAAGATCGCCGTCTTGTATAAGCCTTGAAGCTTCTTTACATTCGCAATCATTAATGAAGCAACGATTGTAATCGGAACTTGTATAAATACAGAGAATAATATGAAATAACCGTTGTTTTTTACTGAACTCCAGAACGCCGGGTCTGAAAGTGCTTTGGAAAAGTTTCTAAAGCCAACCAGCTTCACATGATCTGAGATACCGTTCCAGTTCGTAAAGCCGTAATAGAGCGAGCTAATGAGCGGATAAACAAAAAACATGAAGAGTAGCAGCATACCTGGAATAACAAACAGTATATATGTCATTGGATTTCTTAAGGCTTTATTCATATCACTCACACCACCTTGCCAATTTATCATCTTGATGATCTAAGGGCACCCTTTCTTACTATAAGGGCGCCCTTATGGTCACAACCTATAAAATTTATTCTGCGTCAGCATTCGCCTCATCTTGAACTTTTTGAATCGCAGCGGTTGCCTCCTCAGGTGTTGTTATGTTGCTGATTATTTTTTGAATTTGATTACCGATTTCTGTTGTTACATCAGCAGGTACCAAAGCATCAAATGCAGCGTAAGAAGATTCCGAATGAAGCAGCATCATCATAATCTCTTGCATCATTGGGTCTTTTACCTGTTCCTTCACTTTTGCTTCGTCTAGCTTCATGCAAGGCAACGATCCGCGTTCAACGAGGAAACGCATCTGCATATCTTCGGTGTAGAAGTTTTTAATGAACGATTTCACAGCTGCGAGCTTTTGCGGATTTTTGGCTACTTCCGCTGAGAATGCATAACCATTATTCATATCCTGCATGATGGACGTCTGATCACCTACACCGCCAGGCATCGGAGGAAAGTTGAAAAAGCCGATCTTGCCAGCAAGACTAACGCCCGCTCCACCTTCCTGGAATAATGAAGCTGCCCAACTGCCGTCAAACATCATAGCAGAATCGCCATTAATAAATTGGGTGTTGTAGTCAACATACTCAAGGCCAAGCTCACCCTTCTTGAAGTAACCCTTATTCACCCAATCTTGATGAATTTTGAACGCTTCCGTCACTGCCGGATCGGTCCATTTCGCTTCGCCAGTCGAGAATTTCGCAGTTACTTCTGGACCTGCAAGGCGTGACCAAATTTGGTTGGTCAGCATCAGTGGTACCCATGCGGACTTAGAAGCAGATGAGAATGGAATTTTGCCATCCGCTTTAATTTTGTCCATAAGCGCTAACAATTCATCGTAAGTTTTAGGTACTTCGAAACCTTTTGATGCAAAATACTCTTTGTTGTAGAATACGCCCTCAGCGCTCGCTGACATTGGCAGCCCGTATACTTTGCCATCGACAGACCATGCATCGAGATTAAGGAATTTATCTTTGATTCCGAGCTCTTCAAGAATCGGCGTAATATCCAGTACTTTGCCTTCCTTCGCAAAAGTCTTCACATCAGGGCTACCGAATGCATCAAAGATCTCTGGCACGTTTCCTGACGCCATTTCACCTCTGATTTTATCTTTACGGTTGACTTCACCATCTACGCCATCCATTTTCACCTTTAACCCAGGAACCTCTGACTCCATCTTCTTGACTGCTTCCATTGTTAAATCTAGAGTACCCTGCCTTCTTTCCCCGATCAGAGCATGACGGAATGTGATCTCAAAAGGCTTTCCTTGTGTGGAATCGGAAGTTTCGCCGCTTGCAGATGATCCATTATCTGTTTTAGAACCACAACCAGCTACTGCAATGGAAGATATGAGCATCAAAGACATTAGCACAAGTACATTCTTCTTCATTAATATGACCCCCAAATTATGAATGATTTATTAAGCATAATCTCCTGGCTTCGTCTTGCTCTTCATTGCCACTCCAAAATCGGTATATATCCGATTGCGAAGCTCAATTCCTTTTGCGGTTGCAATATGATGGCCTAGAATTTGGAACGGAATGATCATGATGAAAGGTGCCATTTCTTCTGTTAAATCAAGCTCTAGACCAATCGTGCGTTCATCACTTGCGCGGCTCAGCGACAAAGTATACGTATAGTTTGTATACTTACTCTCATAGTCGTGCAGCAGCACGAGCCTCTCTTGCGCCTTGCCTCCTATCTCTAGGAAGAATATTCGGTGCTCGGGATTCACCTCCAAGTAAGGACCATGCATGAAGGCCTCCAGCTCAATCCCTTGCGAAGGCATACGAACCGTCTCACAGAATTTTGTCTCGAATTCTTTGATCGTTCCGAATACAGGCCCATAGCCAATTGCTGTAAAGCGAGGTGCGGTAACAAATTCGTCTCTATGTCTATCAAAAAATTGCTCCGTCTTCACAATCGTTAATGGAATCGCATCAATCGCTTGCTCGAACTGACGCAATATTTCTTGCTCCTTCTCCTGAGTAACCTTGCCATTCATCACAGCAATTCGGAGACCAGCTAACATTAACGTGAAGACGGTGGCAAGAAAGCCCTTTGTCACGAAGCCCACTTTCTCTTTCCCGCAGCCTATATCAATTGTGATGTCAGCTACTGTCGAGATTTCAGCATTCACATCACTTGTGAGTGCAATCGTCGTAAGCTCTGTTTCTTGGCGAGTTCGCTCTAGCGCACCGATTGTCGACGTGCTCTGACCACTCTGAGATATCGCTACGACGAGATCTGTGTACGGACTAAACGATTCATAGTTTGTAAAATGAAATGGCTCACGGATATCAATTCGAACGTCAGCCAATCGCTCGATAAAATATTTCGCACTGAGTGCTGCATTTATACTTGAACCTGTTGCGAACACTAGCCAATCCGCTTTCGTCCCAGCTTTCGCTGCGAAGGCTGCCACATTGTCCGGGTAGGAAGCAAGAATGCTGCGAGACATTGACTCTTCCTCATGAATGTAGGTCATCATCGTCGGCTTCAAATCAAGATTCATTATCGTACCTCCTCTGCTTCGAATGATTCTGCAGTGGAAGAAGTGTCTGCTGCATACAAATCTGCCAATATGGACATCCATTTGCCTGCAAGTCCGACCCAAACTTCCTTATAAGTGGCGTTGTTGAATTGCGGCCAATAAGGGACGTCCTCGTTGCCGAACGTTTGAACACCCACAGGAAGCTCTCCTGTCATTTCACCGCTTAATACGGAATATTGCTGCGCGTAACGGTAGCCTTCACCGTACATGAGTGATTGACCGAATGGATTTTTCCCAACAATCCAATGCAGCTGACCCTCTGCAATATCCAAGAGCTCTTGGTCCTTCAAATATTGCCCGGCGATCGAAGCCGCTTTGCCTGTGGACAACACGATCGCATTATTTCCTTTGAAAGAGAACCATGCCGGGAAACGGCGTAAGTACATCCCCTCCGTTAATTGAACACCTTCTTGCAATTGAAGCTTGTAGTCGTCATGCGCACGCTCATCCACGAGCAAATGCTGGTGCCCAAAGCTTCTCTCATCTAGGTGCTCATCCACATGATAAAGGCCGCTTGAGATCATCGGATATGGCGCCGTATACGAGCTTAATTTTTTTAGATACAATCCGTACGCTTGAATCGATTGAAGCCAGTCAGCGGCTTCCCCGTGGTTAGGCTGTGTCTCGTGTACACTGACCAAAGCCTGCAGGTACAGATGTTCGCGAGCCTGATGGTTGAAGTGCTGAATGACCTTTTTATCCGTATTGCGGTAGAAGAAGCCTAGGAATGACGTTCCATCCTGAAGAGGGATGCCTTCTAACTCCTGTGACTGCTCCACATAACGGATAAATTCAACCGCCTTCTCTGCATAGAGCTCATCCTGAGTTGCCATGTATAACATCGAGGCTGCCCAGGAGGCCGTAGCCATGAATAAGCTCTCAGAAGTTTGATACGTATGTTCCCAGAAGATTGGCTTCTGATCGAAGCCAGCCTCTGTAAAGACATCGAGCGCATATTGGAAGTCTTCCTTCGCTATCTCGAGTAGACGCTTGGATAAGGCCTCGTCAGGGAGGCGGGATTGAATAAAGGCCTCAATTCCTGAACAATAAAAATTCTCATAGGCTTGATTATGCACACGTGCGGCGCAGTCATCCATATTGCCAATGCGACCGTCCGTCCAACGTGTAATTCCCGCACTAGTTGCACGATAGCCGTCACCGTATCTAGTTTTTAGCAGAAAATCAAGACCCCACTCGCCTTCCTCCAATAAGCGAAGATACAAATCCTCATCAATTGGCCCAATTCGCTCAGCTAACTCAAATAATGCAAGCGTCACTTCAGCGGTCTGTATCATTTGCTGCGACACATCCCCCGCATCATGCCAACCGCCGTGGAAGGCAAGCTTCGTCCCGTTATGCTCTGCGATAATATCTGCATGACAGGTACCATGAATGCCAGGAACCGGATAACCACAACGTTCACAGAACACGAAGTTCAATGATTTCCAGATCGAAGCATGCCATACCTTTGCAGAGGACCCAATCGTGAATGGATGTGAGACGATTTCGTCAGCTTGGATATAATAACGACCTTCCGCCGTAACCTCTGTGAATTCCATCAATTGAAACTGTCCGATACCAGTCTCAACGTGGTCTATCGTACCTGTATATACGGATTTTCCGCTCTTCTCACTAATGATCTGAAAATGCTCAGTATCCAGCTGCTGTGCTAATGCCGTCTTGGCGCTATCTGTCCGGTATCCGGAATGAGAGAATACAATTTCACGCGGACTTGGTAACCAGCCCTTCGTCACTTCCTGCTGATCGACAAGCTCTAATTGAATCGACCTCACTGAAAGCTTCATAGAGTCACCTGTCGCGTGGCTTTTTCCATTAATGAAGTAGCCGATCTCTACCTCTGTAATTACATCTCGCGGCAGCTCCGCGATGTTAAGATGAATCGTGTTCCAATCGGTGTTCGACAAGTTAATGCCATGTACACCTTCACGGAAATAAATATCTGGAATTGGAATTACGCCTTCATTCCGGAATTTGATCATCACGTATGTGTTCGGAGTGCCTTGAAAATCAGCTTTCAGCTCGACTGCAATACGATTGAACGGTTCCCAATTCTCACGATGGAATCGCTGTACGAGCCACGCTTCACCAAAGTTAACGTAATCTCCATCCTCTGGTGCGCCTTCCGGCCAATGTGGCATCACGGTAGGCGATGTGATAGACAACGACCCATCATGATCTACCTTCATTTCGCCAACACCTTTGAATGTCCATCTACTAGCGTCTGACTCTTTTGCACTAAATAAAATACGTGAATCAAGCACTTCCAGCTGCTTCTGAGCTGCTTCTAATGAATGCTTGGTGTATCTAGGAAGCGGACGATGGATGTAACCCGTTTGCTTAATATCTCTCAGCAGCTGCTCACTCAGCATTGCCTAGCCCCTCCCCGCTTCTTGATTGACTTGCCGCGAGACCAGCTAATGCTGCACCAACAAGTCCCGTTTCTTCGCTCTTTACCTTCGTATATACCAGTCCATTTGTAACAAATCGCATTGTACTCGGGTTTAACGCTTGCTTGATTCGCTCGAAAAAGTAGGGATTTCGAGCAACGCCGCCGCCAAGCACAATCGTATCGGGATCGCTCACCCTCACTAAATTCATAATCGCAGCCGCAGCTGCATGAGCCGCATCATCAACAATGCGCGATGCAAGTGGATCTGCTTGCTCTGCCGCTTCGAATATCGTTTGTGCAGCAATCCGCCTGCCTTCCACGAGTTCAAGCACAGTCGACGGATACTCTGGAAGCAAAGCAGCAACACGCTCGTGCATACCTAAACCTGAAGCGATGCGTTCAACACAGCCCTTGCGACCACACCCACACCGCACATCGCTATCCATCGCAACGACCATGTGTCCCACTTCACCAGCGTTAAAGTGGCTCCCTTCCACGTAGTGTCCATCCACTACTGTTCCTGCCGCGATGCCTGTTCCAATGTTAAAGTAAATAAAGTTCTTCGACTGTTGGCCCCAGCCAAATGTCTGCTCTGCGTGCGTCGCACAAGCAACATCATTATCTACACCGCACGGCAATTGAAAAATAGGTCTGAGCTGCTCATTTACGTTAATCGATTCCTTCTTGTCGGGTTGTATCTCGTGCCATATTCCATTGCGTGTATCCACACGTCCAACCACGCCAATGCCAATCGCTATTTGCTCGCGGGCAATCAAGGCACTCCCTGTTTGAAAATCATTGATCGCATGAATAATTCCTTGTAATGCAGTATGTTGGTTTGTTGTATCACTTGGATACGACTTCGTTTGCAACACCTCACCAGTCGGAGTTACTTCACCGACAAGAATCTTCGTCCCCCCTAAGTCAACTGCAATAATCGAATGTGGAATTTCCATATGTGTATCTCCTTCTAATTTGGTAGCGATACCAAATACAGCTGAAAATCTTTTTCGTAAATCGAGATTATCAAATTATGAAAGGGCTGTCAATACATTATTTTACTAGTATTATCGCATTTAGAGGTATATGACTGACCTATCAATAATCGAAAAAATATCGTGGTATCGTTACCAAATATGCTTGTTAAGCGTTCTCATATACAGTATAATAAACTTATTCGATTGCTTACAGAAGGTGGTCTTTCGTTGAAACAAAATAAGAAAATCACGATATCAGAAATTGCGGAGAAATGCGGAGTATCGGTATCAACCGTATCACGCGTATTGAATAATAGTCCCTCCGTCTCGCCAAAGAAGCGTGAGCGGATTCAGCGAATCATTGACGAACACCAATATACACCGAGTGTCTATGCACGTGGCATGATTCATCATACGAGTAAAAATATTGGCATTATGCTTCCCGATATCACCAATCCATACTTCGCTTCGTTATTTATGGAGATCCAGCGCTTTGCACTAAAGAGTAACTATGCAACACTTCTATTCAACACGATGTCTGTGCAGAAGAAAGCACAAGATAATGGTACTTTCTCTGAGGAATCCTACATACGGATGATTCTAGAGAAGCAGGTGGATGGCGTTCTCATTCTAGGCGGAGTCATCGACCGTGAGGATATTCCCGAAAGCTATATTCAAGCCCTCAATCAATTACATACACGCATTCCTGTTATTATCCTTGGCACGCAGATCGAAGGATGCGAGTGTCTCTTTATGGAGCGCAACCTGAAACAAGGGGTATCCTCTATCGTCCACCACCTGATTGCACTAGGACATGAGCGCATTGGCTTTATTGGCGGAGAGCCCGGTATTCGCATTACAACGGCACGGATCGATTCCTTCAAGCAGGTTATGACTGCACTGGATAAGCCTATTGCACAAGAGCATATTATAACCTCTGATTACTATGCACCGGATGGCTACGAAGCGATGAAGCAGTTGCTCCAGTTGGGACGCGATCAACTGCCTACTGCATTGATTGCGATGAACGATATGGTTGCTATCGGAGCGATTCGGGCGATGCAGGATACAGGACTAAAGTGTCCTGACGATATCGCCATCGCAAGCTGCGACCAATTCGAGCAGAGTGAGTACAGCATCCCACGGCTTACGTCATTGGATCAGCATAATGAATATCTGGGGCGAATGGCTGTCATGCAGCTAATCAGCGCCATGAACGGCTCAGCGGAGAAGATCTCCATTCATCACACGCCGAAGCTGATGATTCGTGAGTCATGCGGCGCGAAGGACTAATCGTTTACTACAGTTTTTACAGGAATGAAAAAGTCACTGATCTGGTCAGTGACTTTTTAGCATTTATCATAAAATAGCCATCATCAATTCAATGAGTCCATAACGATCCCCGACAGCGTTGGTCCATGCTTAACGGAGTTCTTTATCTTATCCGGCTCTAGTTCAGTCTCGGCAGCCTTATTGCATAATCCAGGAATCATTTCATCCTACGCGAGACGTATTAAGAGAAAATTCGGTACGCCTATTGAGCTTTTGACTCTCCGTTAGAGTTAACTATCATTTAATCCTTAATGCCTGGCCACAGCGTGCACAGTAGCGGGTACCCTGAGGAGACATTGACCCGCAGTTTTCACAATAAAGCTCCTGCGTCAGAGGCTTCACTTGATCGTCATGCCTTATCGCCTCATGCGTGGTTGGATTTAACATATTCAATGCATGGAACTCTTCTCTTCTTCCCCTCCGAATAAGTGAGAACAATAAATAGAGGCCCATAAACCCGACTACGGCCATAGCACCCGCCTTCATCAAACCCGATTCAAAGCGATAATTCCATATTGCATGCATCACAACTGCTGCCAAAAACATCTCCATTGCACGTCGCCATCTCGTCCATGGCTTGCCGCCCCCCAAATTCGAGTTCTTATGCATGCTGCTTGCATACCATATCCCCACAGTTGCAATCGCAGTCCATGTTCCATGACCGAAGGGCGATAATAGTGCTCTCATCCATAGGACAGCGAGCATCCCAAGTGAAGAGGCCTCGTCTAGATGCACCCATCCATAAATGATACTTTCCACTGCAGCGAATCCCATTCCTGCTGCGGCACCAAATACCACTGCATCCATCAGAAACTGGATTTTTCGCGTTCGAACGAGCATCACACAGATTAATAATTTAGCAGTTTCTTCTATTATAGCTACAGACAAAGGTACGGAAAGCTGCGAAAAGTCAAAGGAATTTGCTCTTACTTCAAACAGCCATGTTCGCTCTAAATACCAAGCCAGCGGGATAGCAACAATCGCGGTAGACACAAAAACTAAACCAAGCCTTATCTGACGAAAGCCTATTAACTGCTGACTTCTTATAAAAGCTACGAATGCTATGGGACCCACCACACCTCCAACAATTAAGGCGGAGATCTTCCACCATTGACTATGAAGGAACAGTGCTAAGAAGGATAAGACAAGGAATCCACCTACCAGCCAAAGTAATTGCTCAATCCACTTATCTTTGGCTTTAGGTAACGATTCATTATCCCGGGCAACAGACTCCTCGCCGAAAGCAATTGTAACTTTCTCCATCAGATGGGGTGTTCGCATATTTAGAAACTCAATGAGCTGTTGACGAACCGGAGCGTAATAGTCGAGTATAGTTAAGAATTCTAACTTGCCCATGATCAGTAATTCACTATCTTCTACCGCAATCAACGTGTGCGAGGAAGCAGTGTCTGTTAGTAACTCTGTCTCTCCATAAAAATCCCCTTCTCGAAGTACCGTCTTGCGCCGCTTTTGACCGCGAAGTTCGATACTCCCGCTGCTAATCATGAGAAATTGATCTATTACCGCACCTTCCACGATAATCTCTTCGCCCTTCGTTACTTTCTTGATCGTTGTAATCTCTGCAAGCCCCCGAAGCTCAGCATCAGGGATGACCGACCAGATTGTCGCTTTACGAAGCATACTATGGATCATCCGGATCCGTATGTTCACAAGCACACTCTCGTAAAATAACGGACTCAGATTCGCCAAGTATTCGAATGACGGACGGTCTAAACGCAACGCTTCTACTTGCCCGATTGCCGTAACACTAGCTGATCTTTGTACGTTCCGAATAAGACCGATCTCTCCGACTAACTCTCCCGGTCCAAGCTCAGCCAAGAGCAGTGCCTTCCCAACTAAATTAACCGAGGTGACCTGCACTTTCCCTTGCCATATAATGAAACAGTCCTTAGAGGTGGACTCTTCCATAAGAAGTCGTTGTCCATCCTCTAAAGACATAAGTTGTATAGCGTTAATTACATTTCGTAGCTCCGCATCAGGAACGCCTCGTAATAACGGATGATCACGTAGAAAATCGACTGCAGCATTGGGTATCATAGTTTTAACTCATCACCGCATATTTCCTATAATACTACTTCTGGACTCATCCATTTTTTTAATAAAATTTGTCATTGTATCGAAGGCTTCGTTACGTTTATTCGATAAACTTTGTAAGCGCTGCATGTCCATTTGCTGACTATTGCTTGCACTATCAATCTCTGACTTGATTTGTCCCAACAGATTCTCAAGTTCCCCTTTTGTTTGAGGTATAGCCATACTCATATCCGTAAACATAGCACCCTTGTCATCTGCCAGCTTCACAGCAGCGTCGGCCGCAGCACCTGAAGGAAGCTTCATAAGCTCTTCATTGACAATTCCCATCAATTGATTCAATTTTGAGATTTTTTCATTCTTGGCTTGCACGTCTGCGATTTGACTCTTCAACTGATCCTCTAACATACTTGTACGACTATTCTGTACAGCCATCATTGCTGTTTCAAGATCCATACCCTGAATGTTAACCTGTGTTATACCGCCCATATTAACACTGCCTACCGAATTTTGCGTCGCATTTCCATTCAAGGCATCCTTAACGGAGTTATAAACCGAATTGTTATATAACAAGGCCCCTCCTACAATGATCCCCAGTACAAAAGTACCTGACATAGATAAAACCAATTTTTTCACACTCATTCCATTCCCTCTTTTCATTTATTGATGATCACTGTGTCATTACGATTAATAAATCCAAATATGCGCTTTCTTTGTTAATATTGTTATATCATTTAGGGTGATTAATGGTCTGTAACCACCATTACATTTTCCAAATATTAGAACTCAAATTGCATCTAGTATATTCCTAAGTCTATCTATGTTACACACAAGTATTTTCCTCTGATCAATACGTATCAACTGCTCATTCTGTAATTCAAGCAATGACTTTGTCACGGTCTCGCGTGCCGTTCCTGTCATATCTGCCAGGTGTTGATGCGTTAATTTCAAATCGATTAGAACACCTTCATCAGAGGACACTCCATGCTGTTCTGTTAGACGCAACAACACGCGAGCAATACGCGTACGCACGTCGAGAACGGTCAAGTCCGTTATTAATTTATTGGCATCACGTAGACGATCTAAGGCTGTTTCCAAGATGCCGATCAGTATTTCCGGATTATTTTTTAATAAGGGAATGAAATCGCGTTTTTTCAAAATACATAAGGTGGACTTCTCAATGGTCCTTGCAGAAGCAGAGCGCGCTCTTTCATTTTGCAGCAAAGCCATTTCTCCAAAGAAATCACCTTCTCTAAAAATAGAAAGGATTACATCCCTTGAGAGGTTATCTTGATAGATTTGAACAACTCCAGATATAACCAGATAGAGTTCCTCTCCCTCATCACCTTCAAAAAAAATGGACTCTCCTTTTATGTAAGTACGCTCGCTACATAACTTGGCAATTTCAGCTAAATATCCATCATCAAGATGTTCGAAGAACGGGAAATCTCGTAACAGTTGTGGGTTCATCTTCAAGAGCTGCCTCCAGTGTAAGTAATAAGTTTTTTGACAAAATAAGTTTGCATTTATTTATTTTCACATTAGGCTCCAACTCTAGCAAAAGTTAAAACATCAAGGCTACCCTATATTTTAATTCTTTTAAATTGAAATAAATAGTGACAGCAGTCATCAAATTTTTATGTGACATTTTTACATTTTATGGATTAGTAATCTTAGTAAGATATACTCTTCACAATTCTTCAAACAAATAATTTAGGCCTTCATTATTCTTTTTGGAGTGTAGAGGTCATTTTTCGTTTGCAGGTCATAGAAAGCAAAAACCACATCCTTATGTGGATGTGATTTTTGGTAGAGACGAGTGAATTTGGACAAGCGTCTAAAATAAACTCCCCTCCCAAGGTAAATTGTTGTTGTTGATAGCTTCGAAGGAGAGATTTCAGTATTACAAGCCTACTTCACCTTGTATAGTTTCCAATAACCATTAAACTCTTGATACAATGTAGCCCACTCTGCTCCATCTTCATAGAGATCCGGATACTTTTGGTTCACTCCATCTATGGACAGAACGGCTTTCGGGTTTGGAAGCAGGATAAAATCAATGTTATGCTCTGCAGGATCTTCAAGCGATTCTACAAAATCATCATCACTTGTTATAACGAAGTTTTTAGGATTGCTGCTGCCCATAATAATTCTGAAGCTGCTGAATGAGTCTGAAAGAATCATCTGGTTAGGCACATTTTCATTAATAAATGCTGTTACCGCTGCGCCAGCTTGTTGTTCTTCAAACAGTTTATTTTGACGGAAAGCCTCATATTCATCGGATGCAATTTTCGGATTATTCATCATCATACCCATGACTACTCCGCTTATAAGCATCCCAATAATGAGCAGGGTTGATCCTACTTTACGAAATCTCATTTTGCTAATCTCGTAAGGAATCCACGCAACAACGATAGGAAATACATACATGTAGTATCGAATCCACGCTGCAGTCCCTCCCCTTAGCAAAAGAATAACTTGCATCGAAGGGATTGAGAGTGCAAGTATAATCAGCATGAGAAAATCCCATCTGAATATTCGCCGCTCTATGATACGCATCACAAATATGATAATGAGCGGTATACTGAAATACCATAAACGCTCCGCAACGAAAATTAAAGTAGAAATAGGGTTATTAACCAGCGAAGTAAATTTCTCATCTTCCATTAATAAGGTTGCTTGTCCTAAATTGCCGTAGCTGGATGTCAGAAAGTAAAATCCATCGCCCATAATTGTATAGTTAAAGAAAATCCATAGCAATCCTGAGAAAACAACCGGCGTTAATAGAAGAATCCACGTTCCCTCGACTTGCTGCAACCGCTCCTTCATTAATTCTGTTTTGGTCTGCAATATCCAGATAAGGACTGCTACTGCTAGTGCCGCCCCAAAAAATACGGTTTCGTAACGTGTCCAAAAAGCAAATGCAATTGCAATTGCTGCTATAACCAAAGGTCTTGCACCATCTTTTTGCATCCAGAGCAGCAATTGGATCACAGCTATGTTAATGAAATAAATGAAGATGACCTCTGTTAATCCATTGGCTCCATAATAAAAAATATACGGATTAAAAGCGTAAAGCAGTGCAAAGATGATGCTTAGCCATTTGTTCAGTCCGAATTGCTTTCCAGCCTTTACTAATAACGCTACAGTTAGAGCAGCAAATAAGCTGGAAACGATAACGGCAGCTAATCCTTCTGATGCAAGCGCTGGGAATATGGGATAAAAAACAAGTAAAATCATTTCCATAAAACTCGGGAGAGGGTTCCAGACAAACCCAATATTTGCAAGGCTCGGCTCACGACTATATAGGACATAGAAAGCATTAGCTACACGGCTTGAAGCGTCTCCCGACATAAATCCATAAATGGATGTTAGGTAATAGCCTACCCCCAGCTCTAGTAACAACACCAAAAAAAAGATAATAAATATTGATCGTTTCCATGTAACTGACATTCAATTCACCTATCCATTAATTTGTTGGCCTACATCGATGTATCCATGTTTGAATTTGCATGATGTGTATCCATAGTAGCGTGTCCGTGTGTCGTTTTTTCCCAATAAAATGGCTTGGTGACGAGTTGGATAGCCGCCTTAATTGCTGCGATACTCATCAGCACCCAATAAATCGGCGTCAACAATGTGTATTTGATAAGTGAAAATGAAAATACTTTATTTCCTTTGTTATGCAAATCTCTAGTCACCCAGTAAATACCAACAGTGAGACTGTATACAAAAATAAAATTGCCAATAAACAATTCAAATGCGGCGAAATAATAAATTGGACCTGGGAAAAATAGAGGTATGATTTCTACTTTCGCTAAATACCACAGCAACAGCATTGTCCAAAATATAGGGTTTAATAAAGGAAGCATGGGAGTTGCAAGCACCATCGCTTGAAATCCAAAAAAACCCTTTGTTCCGAGATCACGCCAAAGCTGAACCGGATTACGCATATGTACAAGCCATGTTTGCATATAACCCTTAATCCACCTCGACCGCTGTCTAATCCAGTTGCCTACTCGACTTGTTGCTTCTTCCCATGTTCTGGAATCAACAATAGCTGTCTTGTATCCTTCTTTATATAGTCGTACTCCAAGATCCGCATCTTCCGTCACGTTGTACGGATCCCACGCATTAATTTTCTTCAATACATCCGTCTTAAAATGGTTTGAAGTGCCTCCCAAAGGTATTGGAATATCGAGTTGCATTACTCCTGGCAGAAGCAATTCAAACCACATGCTATATTCATGAGTGAACCAGCGGGTTAGCAGATTTTGGTTGCTGTTGTAATAATTAAGCTTTGCCTGTATGCAGCAAACATTTTCTTGACTCGCCTGAAAGGCAAGGTATACTTTTTTCAGTTGATCTGGATCGGGACGATCTTCCGCATCATAGATAACTACATATTCTCCTCTAGCCCGTATAAGACCGTAGTTGCAAGCTTTTGGTTTAGTCTTGGGCAAGCTGTGCGGCACAACAAGCACCGTAAAGTAAGATGGAGGCTTGAATGTTCTCAGCAATTCCTGGGCTTCGACATCGTCCTCTTCAATTAGCAGCCTGACATCCAATTTCGATCTAGGATAATCTAAGTTTTCAATATTTCGAATAAGCTGTGGAATGATATTACTTTCCTTATAGATAGGAACCAGTATGCTATATACCGGCAAGGCTCTCTCATCTATAGCTGCAATTTCTTCCTCCGTGTACCTAAGCTGAGCTGTTTCCTTTGCTCCGTAGATTAAAATGGAATACTTAAAGAACGACATCAATAAATATCCGATTTGAACAACGATGTTAATAATGAGTAATGTCCACAGCCAATCCCATATCAAGCCGCCCACAAATAATACACCGGATATAAGTAATCCAATGGTTTGACTTTTCGTAAACGTAATATGTGCGGAATCTTCTGGTTTTTCGGCTATTAGCTTATCGGTACTTTCCAACATGAGCTCCTCGACGTAAACTTCTTTCCAGAATAATTCCATCTCGTCTCTAGTTGCCATTACTTGTTCAATCGGACTGTCCAGATATCTTTCTAGTTCCCTCACCTGTTCCTGAGTTAGAATGCTACTCACCGCTACCAAATACCGGTTGAAATCTCTATTCAAAATAATCGCATTATAAGCACGGGCCATCGTTTCTGGCAATTTATGCTCCTGCTCAAATGAAAACTCCACACCGATGCGACCCATATTATTCTGGGTGGCAATGGCCCGATATAGCTGATCAGGTTCAATAAAACGGAACGATAATAAAATATCTCCCAGAATACCTCCACTTTTCTGTTGAAACAAAAGAGCTTGATCCAGCTGTTCTTGCGTAATCTGCCCTGTATTCACCAGCATTTCGCCTAGTCTACCTTTGCTTGGAAGCTGCTGAGTGAATAATTGAATCGCTTCGCGATCCACATCTTCGAGTTTCATAATTATATCGCCTAGTCGACCGCCAAATCTTATCTGGTAGTCGATAGCCTCTTGCAGCTGTTCGTTCGTAATTAAACCTTCGCTCAACAGTGCATCCCCAATACGTACAGGCTTCATACGAATATTCTTCCTTTCCTTAGGAGCCTGTGCTCTTCCCAGTCGTAGTCATATCTTGTAATGTCTTCTTCACTAACTTCAACACCAATTTGAACCTCGATCAGGTCAAGGCCATCTATCGCTCGAATTGCATGTTTCGATCCACACTTAATATGAATCACATCCCCTGAACTCACAGTAAAACGTTGCTCATCAACAACGACATCCCCGTTTCCGCTAATAATCGTCCATATTTCATC
Source organism: Paenibacillus sp. FSL R10-2734 (assembly GCF_037963865.1). NCBI lineage: Bacteria > Bacillati > Bacillota > Bacilli > Caryophanales > Paenibacillaceae > Paenibacillus > Paenibacillus sp. FSL R10-2734. Next base: position 368,474 of record NZ_CP150170.1, read on the forward strand.
GCGCTTCGTATGAATCTGGTAGCTAATATGTTTTCTAGCCCACACATGCACCCGCTTCGTAACTACTTGCTGGTCCATCTCATTTTTCTCTATATCAATCACACGGTACCATCCATATAGGGTTTCTTCGTACATAGGCCTTGCTGAAATGGGCTTTATCAGCTCCTTTAGCTTGGGACTGAGTTTTTTATCCGAGAACAAAATCCCGTCTGGACTGGCAGCGATAATTGCATTGGAAATCCCCATCACAACGATTGGAATCTGCAATTCATTAACGATATGTGTATTTACACTGTCCTCACTTAGAATACCTTTTCCATTCAAGTAACTTGGCATCGTGGTTGTCCATTCATCCCAAGTTCCCAGATCACTCCATTTTCCTTCATACGGTTTGACGACAACATTTCTTTCCTTCTCAACCACTTCATAATCAAAACTGATGGCAGGCATCGTATGATATTGAGTGAGAAGTCCCTCGTATTGCCTAGGCCATTGTGATGCATCCAACAATTGAAGTAGATAGCCTAAGCGGAAAACAAATACCCCGCAATTCCAGAGAGCACCCAAAGCAATCAATTGTGATGCTTCGTCTGAAGCTGGCTTTTCAACAAATCGGTCAATTGTTAACAAAGCTGCATCTCCATCTGAAGAATCGGGAAGAATATAACCGAACTTCTCTGAAGGATGTGTCGGTTTCAAGCCAATAAGCCCTATATTTGCTGTCGATGATTCAAATTCAAGCGCAAGCTGCCTAATAGCAGCAAAAAATCCTTCATCCGCTTCAACATCGACTGGCATGACTACAACTACCTCATCTTCGTTCACATTCCATTTCGTATGTAAAAAACTCGATGCCAAACATATTGCCGGGAAAGTGTCCCTCTTAACGGGCTCGAGCACGAGAGTAACATCATCGCCAAGTTGAGATTCGATAACCTCTTGCTGCACCCTACTTGCTGCAATTACCGCCGAAGAAGCAAGATCATACTTTTTTAAGTAGTTCCATACTCGTTGAATCATTGAAGTTTGACTTTCATTAATGCCATTATCACTATTCATTACCTTTATAAACTGTTTCGAACGATAGTCATTTGACAACGGCCATAATCGCTTTCCAGATCCGCCAGATAAAAGTATTATTTTCATAGTATTCTCCTTCTAGCTATTAATGAAAGATCAAATATCTCAAAGAAAGGAACCTAAAAGCAGCACTATTAATCTAGTTTATTTGACGACACTCATACATTATCTAACATATGAACCTTCCAAATACTATTTTTCTACATTTTCCTTTAAAAGAACAAGAAATTATGATCAAATTGTTACGAGGACCGTAGAGTTGTAGATAAAACAAAAACCACATCCTCTTGCTGATGTGGTTTTACATAGCGGAGCCGAATCGATATGACTAAAATAACAAGGGCATATACTCGCTTTCCTAGCTTAATTATCCTGCGTCAGATTCGCACTTGCCAAGAGCTCATTATAAGTTGTAATCTGAGGCTCCTTAGAACCATAATAAAATGGGTTCGTAAAGGCGAGCAGCGTCCCTACTTCATCACGAATGTCAAAGCGGTACCAGTTATACGTTCCCTCTTCTAATGGTATGTTCCATTCCAGCATCTCAGGTACTTCTCCCGTGGCCGTTGCGGATACATCCCTCACCCATTCAGCATTTCCATTGTGGATTAGTGTCACTCGAGCGTTCACATGACTAGCTACGCTTAATTTGCAAGTCACTTCACGGGATGCCATTTCATCATACTCCTGACTAAACGCAGTAGACAGATTACACCCGAAACGGTAAGCATTATCGCCGATTTGAATCGATGCATCAATTACTGGACCGCGCGATACATAAACATATCCATTCCGCACGCCTTCTAATACTGCATCTGCACTCAGATCATCACACCACACATACGTAGCAGGATCTCCAATTAAAGATGGAATTGGGCTATCATCATATTTGTCTGTCGGTAGCATATGTGAGTCAGAGCCACCAATACCTGTAATGCGGTAGCCTTCATTCCAGCTTGCCGTCCATAACTGCAATGCTTTTTCGGTAGCTACATGATTCGGAGAAAAGGTCGGGTCATTCCATATTTCCATGGATTGTACTCCCTCCAACTTCGTCTCTCCGTAAAGCCAAGCCCAAGGTCTCAGCATCGGATGATTAATTGAGCAAATCGCCCCCAGTTCAGCAGCTTCTTTCATCAATCGATCCATACCCTGCTGAGTGGTTAAGCCTCCATCCAGTGAGGTCGCTCGCCAATCGATCCACTTCCGAAGTCCCAGTGCATTCCAGTGTCCGTCACCAGCCGTTATCTCCACACCTGGAATGACGAGCGCGTTTCCTTTAGCCCAGGATGTAGACATCACATTGTGATCTGTCGCTACAAAGAAATCCATACCTTGCTTCAGCGCTTGTTCGCGGTTCATGAGCTGCGTCATCTTACCATCAGACAACACGGTATGCGTATGGAAATCCCCCTTGTACCAACGGCTCCCCGTCTGCCACACCTTCGCCCAGTCATAGTTGTCCATCGTGAAGCCAGCATTCAGCTTGCCACTGTTCCAATACTCACGTTCGCCCTGCATTAGCGTCGATACGTACTCCTCTGGCAATGTACCACAACCAAATTCCCACTCAGCTTCGAAAGTTCTGCCTTCTTCATTTGAAACTTCAAGCATCCATGTGCCGGTCACGATCGGCCCTGGCACCGCGATTGAACTCGTTAATTCCGGCTGGTTATGAACGACAATGAGCCGCTCGTTTCCACCATCTAGGAAGCAGAATCGAATATGTTTTTCCGAATCAAACAGATGTAATCGTCCCCAAGAATTCTCCTTCTCATAAGTAAACCGAATCGCGAACCATTCGTACTCTTCTTCAGCCTCAATCGGGAAGTAGGTATTATTCTGCTCCAGCTTAACGGAAATTTGTCCTTTATTCATAGTTAGCCACCCTCGATATTCCAAGTTTATTTGTGCAGTTCTTCATCTATCCAAGTGTTCCAATAATTATTATCCCTGCCGTAATCGCAATCGACATCATGACCCTCATTCTACCTTGCTGTTCCTTCAAGACTAGTATACCTAGCAGTGTACCGAAGACGGTGCCTATCTCTCTGATCGGAGACAGATGTGATAAAGGACCTAGATTCATAGCAAATAAGAATAACAAGTAAGAACCCGGCGATAAGATGGAACCGACTATAAGCGGCACCTTATTGATCTTCCATTCCGTCTTGACCGCTTTCGAGCGTAATGCAGGCAATGTTAAAACAAGCATATAGCCAATGTTGCACAGGGCCAGTAATGCAAGCGGTGGCATGAATTCCAATATAATCTTATCCGTCAGGGTATAGCCTGTTATGCATAAACCGACCCCAAGAGCATACATAAGACCTTTCATATACTTCTTATCTTGCAGCAGTGTTCGATTCAGCTTAAAGCCACCGATGCGGATCATTCCATAAATAATAAGCATTAAACCTGCCCATCCGAAGATGGAAAGAGACTCGCTGTATATAAGTACACTTAGGATAGGAACGAGCAGTGCTCCTGTCCCACGCATAATCGGATAAACCTGTGAAATATCACCGAACTGATATGCCTTCGATAGTAATATGAAATACCCACTCTGCAGCATAATAGATAGCAGTATTAAGCCGTAAGCTCTCAATGGAATCGTGTTGTTTACTAGCCATTCAATCAGATATGGAGTGAGCAGCAAAAAACATGGGATATTAATCATCCATAGGAACACATCTTTATTCATGCTGCGTTTCGCAAACAAATTCCATATCGAATGTGTAAAACCAGATGCTAACACGAGTATGAGTGCGATAGTTGTCATTGTTTAATCACCGAGTTTCTTGTAAAGGTTGTGACTCGTACCAGTATCCTTTTATTCCTTTTTCCAAACGTATCAGTGCTTCAAGGTAGAAATAATCGCCCCATATCATATAATCATCTGGAGCTACATTTCCTCGTACATAGTAGGACCCATGTTTTAATAATCCCTCGGCGCCTTCTTCGCCAATAGTTGAATAATGAAGCACGAGTGAGGTCATCGACAGCTCAAACTTCTCCTCAAACTCAGCGCGATCGGGGTCTGCATCATCAAGAAGACTTAGCATCTCGATCAAGCCAGCTGCGACGATCGCTGAAGCGGAACTGTCTCGATACGTATTCACATTAACCGGAGCATCAAAATCCCAATAAGCCACATAATCTTCTGGCAGTTGCCCAATAAAATAGGATGCCATACGCTTCGCCGTGTCCAAGTAAACTTTATGTCCTGTGTAGCGGTAAGCAAGGGAAAAGCCATAAACACCCCATGCTTGACCACGAGCCCATGTAGATCCGTTCGTAAATCCTTGATGTGTCGCTCCGCCAAGCGCTTCACCCGTTTCGGTATCAAACACAAACGTGTGGTATGAGCTATCATCCCCACGCACAAGATATCGCAGGCTTTGATCAGCTTGCTTAATCGCAACCTGACGATAACGCTCTTCCCCAGTTTGTTGATAAGCCCAGAACAACAGAGGGAGATTCATGAGACAATCAATGATCATTCGTCCCCCATGTTGTGCATCACCAGACAGTCCCCAAGCTTGAATATACTGTCCATCCTCGCGCCAACGACACATGAGTACATCTGCCGCTTGCAGTGTTAATTCTCTTGATTCCTCATCCCGTTCCACCACCCATTGCGCCTGCGAGGATAACGTATATAGGAATCCTATGTCATGATGATCAAGAACAATGTTCTGTTCCATTCTCCGCTTAAAGCTTTTTACCGTAAGTTGCGCTGCCTCACGGTAAGCCTCGTCGCCAGAATACTCGTAGCATAACCACAACATTCCGCTCCAGAACCCGTTCGTCCAATCTTCATTATTGTTCAATTCATACCTGCCGTTAACACTGACATGTGGGAAGCGATCTCCGAAACGCTCCACATTATTTTTGATCTTCTCCATTGCATCTTCAATTGCGTGTTTCCACACATCCCAACACCCTTTCCAAGAACCATTCAGAGTCCGCTTTATAAGCCACATCGCCCTACTGAATCCATACTAATGTCACCCTAAATCTGGTTGATCCTGAAGTGTAACTAGCAGGTCCTTCGTACCATGCAATTCGAACACAACAATCTCATTCTCACCCGCACGCAGAAGTGGCCCTGGAACATAAAGCCTCTTCTGCGGTCCTGCCTCCCAATAACGTCCGAGGTTGAAGCCATTTACGAATACAATTCCCTTTGTCCAGCCCTCAAGTGCTAGAAAGGTGTCTGCGATATCTGCCTCTTGCTCAATATGAAAGGAGCCTTTATAAAATGCAGGTCCTTCGCTTCCTTCCTCAACATGAACAACAGGTGCATCATGTAGTAGATCGATATTGTCCATGGGTAGACTATGAATCGTCCAATCAAATAGGAACTGAAATCCCAATCTCGCACCCTCGGTAATTCCCTTACAATCTCTTAAAAACGGTCCATAATTCGTTCTGCCCATATTCTCCACTAGAATACGAAGCTCAGCTCCGCCCTCTGGTACATGGAACTCAATCGGCTGCGGATCCCAACGCTCAATAACTCCCTTATACTCTCCATCGAGGAATACGAGCGCACGATCATGTACTTCCTGCAAGACCAGTGAACAATTTTGTCTAGGACCGGAAACGTTCGTTGTATATAAAATGAAGCCATAATCCTGCCCCAGCTTCTCCATCGGCTCTGGGCAAGTCCGTTGCACAGATGTCGACAGCACTGGCAGTAGATCAAACAGCGGTGCAACTGGCTTCAGCTGAACACTGCCATACCCCATCTTGCGAACAGGCTCAGGAAGCGGCATTAGCTCCGTATCGAAATATTTTGCAATCAGCTCCCTTAACAGAATGTACTTCTCTGTAATATCTCCCCATTCTGTCAGTGGGCTGTCATAGTCGTAGCTAGTTACCGTTGGTTCGTATGTACCATGATTGTTGGCACCATTGTAAAATCCAAAGTTCGTTCCGCCATGAAACATATAAAAGTTAACCGATCCGCCAGCCTTCAGCATATCCTCAAACACATGCACAGCATCCTGTACAGCTCGCGTATGATGCGGCTTGTTCCAATGATCGAACCACCCGTTCCAATACTCCATACACATAAGCGGCTTATCCGGCTGCACCTGCTTCAAACTATTAAAGGCTTCCTCCGTTCTCGAACCAAAATTAACGGTTTCAAGTACTCCTGGAACCATACCGCCTTGCAGCATGAAATCTTCCGGGCCATCTGAGGTGAACAGTAGGACATCCATCCCGCGTGAGATCATACTCTCCTGTATATGTTCAAGATATTTTAGGTCATTCCCATAGCTTCCGTACTCGTTCTCTATCTGCATCGCGATGATCGGACCGCCATTCGTACATAACAAAGGCTTCAGCTTCGGCAGCAGCACATCATAATAAGAATCTATCTTAGACAAAAATGCCTCGTCATAACAGCGCAAGCGCATCCCATCCTCGGCAAGCAGCCAGGCCGGCATTCCACCGAACTCCCACTCCGCACAGATGTAAGGACTTGGACGAACGATGACATGCAAGTCTAACTCTGCTGCTGTTTCGATAAATGTCACGATATCCGCCATACCCGTAAAACAGAACTTACCTTTCTGAGGCTCATGAATATTCCATGCAACGTACGTTTCTACCGTGTTAAAGCCGCAAGCCTTCAGCTTGCTCAATCGATCCTTCCAATACTCAGGAATTACGCGGAAATAGTGAATCGCTCCTGACACAATCGTAAGGGGTGTACCCTCATAAATAAATTGATCTCCTTGCACTGTGAATGATGCCATATTCCATGCTCCTCTACTCATGAACTCGATATAAGCTCCTTCTACCTGTCATTCCTATTCTGAACATGAATTCTCACCAACCAGACGGTTAATCTCTTCACGCTTACGGATATACCATTCCGCTTCTTGTGGGTATACTTCAAAGGATAATTCTTGCTCCAAGCCATCCTCCAATAAGGCAATTACTGCTTCTCTTCCAATATTCTGCTCGAGTAGCTCAAGTGCGCGCAAATCCTGCAGAGCTTCCATAAGCACCTCCAGCCTGATCGACTCGATCGGTCCCTCAGCGCCTGGATATACCAAAAATGCATCGCCCGCTGGGAATCCACCTCCTGCATCCGTCACTTGAAATGGATCAATCGGATACTTCGAGAACTGTGCATACCAGAAGTTGTAACCCCAATGCAAAAATCCTTTAAGTTTTAGCTTGTAAATTTGCATCCCGAGTACACGATTGCGTGATGACGGCATATGAAGAAAGCGATTAGAAACGAGCTTGTATTGGGCACAGCAATAATAAGTCCATAACCCCTCTACGCCATGATCCAGAAATGGTCGAATACCATTGCTGGCTGGAATCGGGTGCTTAATTAAACCACTTTCATAAAATTCATACTCAGAGAGCGCATCAATGATCGGAAAGCCTTCTAAAATTGGCTTAATAAGCTCACTCGCTGCACGATAGGTATCCATGTCCGCAAGATTCGGTTCATCCGATAGATGGAAATAAACTCGCTGCTCTAAACCATTCTCTCTTACAAACGCTAATAGCTCTTGTAAAAATAATGTAAGGAATCCAGTGTATTCCGGATCTTTAGAATCGGTATCCCATCCAAATAATTGCTTTAATTGACCATCAACCATAGCCATTACTTTTGGTGCATGCTTGGCACCCCATTGTGTGAATAGATGGGAGAACTCAAAATATTTCACTCCACTGCGGTCACACAGCTCTATCCAACGCTTTAATCGTTCAAAAGTGAAGTTATACTTCTCTCCTGTCCGTTCCACTTGAACAAGTTGTACGGTTGGGCGGTCTCCCCCAATCTCCGTGTCTAACGGCGGTGTGAACAAAGGGGTTAGAATCATATTCATTCCATGTTTCACCGCGGTGTGGATGTATTGCTCAATCAACTGCCAATGGTACTCGCTAAATATGTCTGTTTTATAGTAGGTAGCCAAGCAATCTACATGGAACCATTCCGTATGTATAAGCGACTGCTCCGGCAATGTTGCCGCGATCACTTCCAGCGTAAATGTTTCCTCACCTACTTGTTCGCCGCTATCATTTGCGATTTGGATGCAAATATCAAATAAGCCCGCCTTAGCATTGAGCGGCACCTCAACAGTGATCCATATTGAGCGCCATTGATTCGGATAACCAGTTAAACCTCGATTCGTATCGAACGGAATTAACGCATCTGGATAAAGACCTGGCGTGCTTCTCAAGACATGTTCATCAGCATCGTGATAGCTCACCATATTAGCAGGTACTAGCTCTACAGTTCGTACAGTTATATTGGGCCCCAACTCGGATTGCACCGCCCGAACCTGAAGCGACCGCATAAGTACATTTGCCCGATATGCAACCTGGAAAGAATAGGACTCACCAAGTAGTGCCGAACCTCTAAGTTGAGTTGGCGCATGCAGTTCTTCATCGGCAAATACCTTGATTAATGAACTGATACATCTTGTTTCCATCCGTGCAGCTCTATTCAACATTTCCACTTCTTTTCCCCCCATATGAATTGGTAAAAGGATAAGCCCGGCAAACTCGACTGACTATTCGAACTTACCGGGCTTATTAAATTATTTACTTGCTTTGTAAGCATCACTAGTATCTTTGAGATGCTGCTGGAAGCTAGGATCTGCTTTCAGTCCATTAATAAACTTGTCCCAATCCGCCAAGCTTGATTTTTTGATAACGACATTTGTATACATATCAACAAACTTCTTCTGCCAATCGCCGCCTTTTTCCATCCACGCTTCGGTATTTGGCAATCCTGCAGCAGGATTCTTAATCGAAGATTCTGAGATTGTATCGATCAGCTTACGATTGTACTCTAATACGTCTGCTGGCATTCCAGGTCCTTCAGCACGTTGGTATTTATTGAAGAAACCAGAAATCCATTGTGCTGTTGTCGCTGTACCATATCCTTGCTTCTTACCTTCATCTGTTTGAACAATAGAACCATCTTCAGAAACGGTATAATCTTTGTCTTTGATACCATAAGTGACGAGATTGTATCCTTCTTGAGTAGCAGTTTCGTTGTAAACTTCAAGAATCTTCTTGAGCTTGTCTTCGCTAACCGATTTGTTAACTAGGAACAATCCATAGTAACCGTAAGCTTGTTCATTGTATTTCTTGCCATCTTTCGCAGCTGGGATTTCATACGCCTTCAACTCAGCTTCAGGCTTAATCTTCTGCAACTCTTGACCAAATATAAATGCTTCGTTAATATTTCCGAATGAGATCCCCGCCTTGCCTTGAATCATCATTTCTTTCACTTGGCTTGACTTCATAACTGGTAAGTCCGGTGTAATAAGACCATCACCATAAGCCTTGCTCCAGAATTCAAGCCCTTCTCTCGCTTCAGCTGTCAGCCAGTATGGCTCAAGACCGCCATCAGCTGTCTCCTTCCAAGCTGTACCTGCACCAAACATCGTCATCATATAAGGACTGACACTTGCTTGTACCATACCGTAAGTATCGTTTTTACCATTTTTATCCGGGTCATTCTTTGTAAAGGCTTCTAACACTTTGTAGAACTCTTCCATCGTAGTGGGAGCAGTCAATCCCACGTTTTTGAGCCAATCTTCACGAATCAACAAGGACTCATGTCCGTCCAATGGACGAACGCGTGGAATACCGTAGGATTTTCCTTTGAACTTAATATTGTTAATCGCATTCTCCGGATAGCCTGCTAGATTCGGATAGTCTGGCAAGAAAGGAGTCAAATCCCAGAATGCCCCTTGATCGATTGCGGTTGAGAATGCAGGGTCATTAATATCCTCGATGAGAACGACATCTGGCAAACTCTTCGAAGCAAGCAATGCATTCAACTTTTCTTTATAGTTATTAATTGGATAGAAGTCGATTTTAAGCTTTACATTCAGTTTTTCATTCAGCTGTAGAACGCTTTCAAGATCACTACTAGGGGATTCACCATAAGTCATCGTACCGATATTGATCTCAACTGGCTTTTGTTGTTCAACCTTGGAAGTATCTCCAGCAGAATTGGTCTCCTCACCCTTTGCACAGCCCACCAACATGCTTGTAGCGAGAACTAACACCAATAGCATTGTCATCCAACTTCTTTTTTTCATTTGTAAAAACCCTCCCTTTTATCTAATAAATTAATATATAAGATTGGTCACCCCTTAACCCTTCACGGAACCAACCAACATACCCTTAACAAAGTACTTCTGAAGGAACGGGTAGACCATAATGATAGGTAGAGACGCAACGACTACTGCCGCCATCTTAATCGTCTCTGGAGGAAGCATCTGTTCACTCTGTAACATTGCAGCTACGGATGGATCTGCTATATTCGTTGAAGCTTGTATCAGCATCATTTGCAGCACAACCTGCATCGGTCGAAGTTCATCTGAGTTGATGTACAATACGCCATTGAAGTACGTATTCCAGAAACCTACTGCAAAGAATAGCCCGAATGCAGCGACCGCTGACAGCGAGATCGGGAACATAATTTTGAAAAAGACTCCAATATCATTACATCCATCAATCTTGGCTGCTTCCTCTAACTCCTCCGGCAGTTCCTGATAGAAGTTCTTCATCAAGAATACATACCATGCGCTTGTAATTGCCGGTAAAATCAACGACCAGATCGAGTCAATAAGACCTAATCCTTCAACTAACATGAAATTCGGAATCATTCCTGGGTTGAACAACATCGTCATAAGAATAGCAACTAGGAAAAGTTTCTTACCGAAAAATCGTTTCCGTGACAGAGAATACGCCAAGGCACTCGTCACCATAATACTAATCGCAGAACCGACAATAGCTAAGAAGGCACTGACCCCTAATGAGCTCATAAACATCTTGGTAGATAGAATGTACTTATAGGAGGAGAGACTCCATTTTTCCGGAATAATAATTAATGGCTTGCTCAAATATTCCGAAGGATCTGTAAAAGATACGATAATGACATAAAGAAAAGGTAGTAGTGTTACAAGCCCGATTAAACTGAGCACCGTATAAATGATGCCGTTTGTCACTTTATAGCCGAGGGACTTATTCATTAGTAAAGACCCTCCTCACCGAATTTTTTAGCTAAACGATTTGCTGTTACTACAAGTACAAGACCAACAACCGACTTGAATACTCCAACGACTGTCGCATAACTGAAACGACCGTTCTGTATCCCAGCCCGATACACATATGTATCAAAGACATCCGCAACATGCGCTACGGGAGAACTCATCATCAAAAAGATCTGTTCAAACCCTACCTCCATCACTTGACCAAGCCTGAGTATGAGCAAAACGACGATTGTACTCCTGATGCAAGGCACTGTAATCTTCATAATTTGTTTCCATCGGTTCGCACCATCAATTTGTGCCGCCTCATACATTTCTTGATTAATACCTGCAATTGCAGCCAAGAAGATGATTGTACCCCACCCGGCTTCTTTCCATATGCTCTGCGCAGTTAACAAGCCCCAGAAGTAATTCGGCTCTGTCAAGAAAGCGATCGGCTGTCCACCAAGCTCGACAATAATCTTGTTAACAATTCCATCGCTCTGTCCGAGAATGATAAAACAGATACCAGCAATGATTACCCAAGATAAAAAGTGAGGTAAATAAACTATCGTTTGTATTACTTTCTTAAATCTCATACTCCGAACCTCGTTAATGAGTAATGCAAGAACGATCGGAATCGGGAAGAAGAAGATGATGTTTAGCAAGCTAATCGCCATCGTATTTCTAAATAAGAGAAAGAAGTCTGGATTCGTGAAAAACTCACTAAAATATTTGAATCCGACCCATTCGCTTTCCCAGAACCCTAGGTATGGAGAATAGTTTTTAAATGCTAAACCTAGCCCCCATAGCGGGAAGTACTTAAAGATTAAGAAGTAGAGAAGACCTGGAAGCGCTAGTAAGTACAAATATTTCTCTCGACCAAATATGACTTTGAATCGAGCCCAATGGGAGTCTTTCGGTTTTAAACTTTGTCTCTCGGCTTCATATGCCTGTGATAAACTTGCGTTCGCTAATTTAAGATTAGATTGCGGCAAGGGTTTCACCACCTCCAACGATTTTGTTTGAACTTGGTTGACTGTAACGTTTCATGTCTGCATCTTACAAGCTGCAACGCTCATCAACAATGACCAATTCTTATTCGCCTGAGATCCTTGTGCAATAATTGCGAATAGCTTGATACCACTGGGTTTATGAACACTTCTAGTCTCAATAATTAACCTCATTAGCCCTGAGAGATTATAAAATTGCACCTCATAATAATCAAAAAAAGACTTACAAGAACGAGAGGTTACATTTCTCTCGCTCTTAGCAAAGTCTTATTTAAAAAAAGTGCATTTGATTTAGTCAGGAATACTACTTTCGATGCATCTCTCGATATTGCCCAGGCGGTAAGCCAACCTGCTTCTTAAATACGCGAATGAAATTTTTAGGATTATAGCCCACCTGCTCCGCTATTTCATTGACCAATAAATCAGTCGTTTCTAATAGCTCCTGGGCTTTGGCTACACGCAATTGTGTGACGTACTCGATAAAGGAAATATCCATCGTCCGCTTAAACAGCTTGCTTAAATATTGCGGGCTCAAATTGCATATCTGTGCACACTGATCAAGAGAAATATCAAGATGATAGTGTGCCTTGATATAGTCCGTGACCTTCTCAATAAATTGCTCATACTCTTGATTCTTCTTACTATTCACATACAGTATGATCGGTTCGAATATACGATCCATAAACCACTCATTAATTGAATGAATAGTTGTGTGTGTTCTCAGATTTACATTGAGTTCACTAGTTGTACAGCCAAATAATTGCTCCGAATTTATATTCATTAAATATACAACTCGTAAAGTAGTAGACAACAGCTGATCGTAAGACATCATAATGAGCTCTGGATTGTGTACAGCGGATTGTACTTTATCAGAAAACGCATCAAGCATTCGCTTCGCTTCAGAGAGATCTCCCACCAGCAGTGAATCGGTCAGATGGTTCTCAATCTCCGTTGGATAACGGTACATCATCGAAATTGCAAGCCCTTTGCTCTCAATAATCTGATTACCGCCATTAATCATCCGCGAGTGAATCGCAAGCTGGGCCTCACGATATAAATCAGGCAACTCCTCCACATGCGATGTGGTTCGACTTAAACCGATCGTCGCCGGAGATTTCAAAAAATGAGTAATCTGCTCACGTATCCTATCAATTACAGGCTTCAGCTTATCTGACCAAACGTCCATCTCTTCATGCTCTGTCCATAGCCAAACCACAACTTGATCATTAAAGGAGTTAATGACCAAGCCCTCCAGTTGCTGTTGCTCCAACAATTCTGTCGTCATATTCTTCATAATGAAGAGAATTAGATCCCTATCCGTCTCTTGGAACTTAGTCACATCCGATAGGTGATCATAGGCAATAATAAATACAACTGCACACTGCTTCTCCGGAATAGAATGCCTGCGCAAAAGCTCAAGTAAATATTCACGACGGTCATGAGTAAACTGCCCCTCCATCAACCTTAAGGCGAACAGCTCACGAATTAGTGGAAATTGTTCATTTAATTGATTTTCTAGCTGACTCGCTTTACGGTTAATCTCCTTCCAACGCTGATTCACATAACTGAACTCATCCGTTCCCATATCTGCGGTTTGATTATCACTGATGAGAGAGAGAAGGTTCCGAATCGGACTATACACTTTCCTAGTTCCGATCATCGCCAATGCAATTCCTGCAGTAAGTACAACAAGTACAATTCCTATCGTAATGCCTGCAATCTTCCTTGCACTGCTATACAGTTCCGCCGTTGGGATCATATCCACAAACAACATCTTTTGGATTGGGGATTCCGTAGAAGTCACTAAGTATTCTCGGCCCTGCCATTGATAGATAAATTCTTGCTCACCTTTTTTTGTAACCGTTATCAATTCATGCAAGCCTTCAGGCACTTCGGTTCCGTTCAAATGGAATACAAGTTGACCGGTGTTATCCAGCACATACATTTGCTCATGCTCGTATTTAAGAAATTGTTTTGTCAGTGATTCAAACGCTTTATTATCTATGATAACCTGGATAAATCCGATAGGTTCTTTTGAATGTAAAGGTACTGTACTTGTTAACGTTATTCCTGAATCATAGTCTTTGCCACCCTGAGAATAGCCTACTTTCCAATCCAGTTGCTGATTTTTATCCAGTAGGTTCCCATACTTCTCCCGTTCCACTGCTGATTCAATCTTTATTCCACCGTAAGTTGATGATATTAAGTAGTTCTCATCCAATGTATATAGCGCAATATCCTTAACACGAGAATTTCCGTTCATAAAAGCTAACAAATTCTGATATACACCCGTATAGAAGCTGGAATAATTGGTTCGCTTCATTTCATTTAAGTCTGAAGTAAAGAACGAGCTTAGTTCCATCTGGACTAAGTTATTCTGCACCGCTTCCAACTCGGTATCCATCGTCTTTGAAGCGTAACTCAAGATTTGAGTAATATCTTGGCTAACATTATCTTTAATAGCATTAGAAGTTAATGCATAACTAGCGATTCCTACGATAACGATAGGAATGATCGATGAAATTAATGTATATGCAATCATTTTGCGATAAAATGATGGATACTTCAGCAATCTTTTATTCCAAATTGATCGGTAATCATCTTTAAGCTTCATATTGTAATCTCCCATGCTGATAAACTATGTCCTCAGCGTACAAATCATTTGATATGAAGTCAATAATTATAAAAAAAATTTTGGAAAATAATATAACATTAAACAAATCAAACAATCTGCTACAGATTCTTAAGATATTCAAGCAACTTATTATTCTAGCAGAAGCTCTTTGGTTTTAAGAGTCCTGACTTCATCCCAAATAAGTAAATAGAAAAGACACCGCGTAAGGTGTCTTCAGGCTGTCGAGAAAGTCTCGACAGCCTTCTTTGTGTCACAATTATTTAAAGCGACACCGCGTTAATGTTGTATAATATAGGTAACTATTTATAGAACGGATGGTGTTTTAAATGTTGCGTGCCAATCGAGAAAAACAACAAGCGTACGAGTTTGTTTCCATTGAAGAATTGGTTCCTAAAGATCATTTGCTACGCAAAGTAGATAAGTATATTGATTTCTCCTTCATCGATGATATGGTTCGTCCGTTGTACTGTGCAGATAATGGACGTCCTGCTATTGACCCTGTCATTTTATTTAAGATGATTTTTCTCGGATACTTATACGGTATTCGTTCCGAACGTCAATTGGAGCGAGAGATCCAAACCAATTTGGCCTATCGTTGGTTTTTAGGACTGGGACTAACCGACAAGGTGCCAGACCATACGACTATTAGTTGGAACCGGCGAACCCGATTTAAAGACACGAACATCTTTCAGGATATTTTCGATGAAATTGTGTTGCAGGCCATCTCTCACCGGATGGTTGGTGGACGTGTTTTGGTGAGCGACTCGACGCATGTTAAAGTGAATGCCAATAAACACCAATATACCAAACAACAAGTGCTGCAAAATACTAAAGATTACGTCGATGAACTCAACACTGCTGTAGCAGCAGACCGAAAAGAGCATGGAAAAAAGTCCTAAAACCTAGAGAGGAAGTGAACGAAGAAAAAGAAATTAAAGTAAGCAAGACGGATCCAGACAGTGGATATATGATCCGGGATGGAAAACCAGAAGGCTTCTTTTATCTGGATCACCGCACGGCGGATACCAAATACAATCTCATAACCGATGTGCATGTCACGCCCGGAAATGTCCATGATTCCGTGCCTTATTTGTCGCGTTTAGATCGTCAGCGGGAACGTTTTGGATTTAAGGTTGAAGCTGTTGCTTTGGATTCTGGTTATTTAACGACACCGATTTGCCGAGGTTTACAAAGCCGAAAGATTTTTGCCGTGATAGCTCACCGGAGGTTTCACCCAAGACAAGGCTTGTTTCCAAAGTGGAGATTCTCATTTGATAGGGAGCCAAATATATACGTTTGTCCGGCAAGTCATGAACTGAACTACCGAACCACAGACCGCAAAGGCTACCGACACTATGCTTCCGATCCGGAGCATTGTAAGAGTTGTCCTCTGCTGGACCAGTGTACACAATCCAGAAACCACCGGAAAGTGGTGACCCGACATGTTTGGGAGGATAGTAAGGATTGGGTACGAAATAACCGATTGAGTAAGTCCGGTAAGCATTTATACCGAAAACGAAAAGAAACGATAGAGCGAAGCTTTGCGGATGCTAATGAGCTCCATGGGTTTCGCTATTGCCGTTTGCGGGGGCTGCCAAATGTTAGAGAACAGGCACTGATGACGGCGGCTGTGCAGAACATGAAGAAGATGGCGATCCATCTAGATCGCCTAGAAAAACGAGGGTAACCCCCTCGTTTTCCTGTTTTACGATGTCTAAATACAAAAAGAGAAACCCATGGTCATGAAAATGACTGGGTTTCTCGACACTCTGGCGACCCTTATAGGTCGCTTTTCTGATACTCTTGTTGAAACCGAGGCAAGTAGAACCGCTACACGAAAACTCTATAACAGCATGGTTCCGAAAAACTACTATTCCAATTTTATATAATACAGGTTCGTCGTGATATCTTTTGTAATGGTATGTGTGCCTGCGGCAAGGGAGATAGTGGCAATGCCATTCGTTATAGGATAGCTTGTTCCATCCACTTTGATTTTGGTTCCTTCTGTATTGAACACTAGGGTTAGGGTTGAAGCTTTAGCAACACTGAACTGAATGCTGGTTACACTCTCTATTTTTAGACATTGGGTTAGGGTTAACCCCTGATATGTCACAGTTCCCTTACTTGTTGAAAGATTCCCTTGGATATTGAAGAAACTGCTCGTTGTTCCATCCGTGGTAAAGTTATGAACGGTTGCTCCCGCTGTTGGCACTGGTGTTACCGTCGGTACAGGGGTCGCAGTCGGAGCTGGAGTCGTTGTTGGTACTGGAGTTGCTGTTGGTGTTGGAGTAACCGTTGCTGTTGGCACAGGAGTCGCCGTTGCCGTAGGTGTTGCTATTGGAGTTGGAGTCGGGTTCGTAGGGTTAGAATTGCCCCCTACAGAGACAAGCCCCGTTGTGTAGCTTCTGATTGCAGACATCAGCGCTGTATTAAGCGCATACGAAACATCATCCACCGAATCATTAAATTCCCATGTGAAGTCCCCACCATTCAGACGTCCAGCTTTTGTCGTAACGATCTGTTCCACATCGCTTACATTATCAATATTGGATACATTCACTCCTGTATTAACGCTCGTGTCGAAGTTGTTATAGGCTGTTCCACCTTTTAATGCTTTGTATGAGCTAGGGACGGTTTCATTTCTCGACGAGGCTAAGTAGGCATCGAATGAGGTTGCATTAGCCGGAGCTGTTCCTGTATTGGAGTTGGCATAAATAAGACTTGAAGCATCAGCAATAATATTGTTATAGGCTTTGATCACCCCTCCATTTTCGCCTGAGAACGTCCCTTCCTCCCCTATAGCATCTGTACCTTGTAAGGAACTAAGCATTGGGTCTTTAGTATTTCTAAAAACATTGGATTCTACAAAAGCCGAAGCTCCGGTTGTAACGCCGACACCATATTTTGAGACTCCATCATAGAAGTTATTATAGATGTGAACAGAGGCCACTCTGATCCGCGGATGACGGGAGTCCGAATGATCAAACCAGTTATGATGGAAGGTAACAAAGAATTCTGCAGACTCACTAAGTCCGACTAGCGCAGCTTTTCCGGAATCAAAGTAGTGGTTGTACGAGATGGTAATGTACGTTGATCCTTTTTTGAGGTCCGTAGAACCGTCACCTTTGGCTTGGTCCGCATCTCCCCCTGCAGATCCATAGAAAATATCATTATTATGCACCCATACATTCGCATTGCCTGTGTCCATTGAAATGCCATCGTCAGGGAATAACATCACACCTAGATTTCTTACTTCCACATTCCCGGCATATCTAAGCAGCAATCCCCAACCGTATGCATAAGCATCTTTGCCGATACCTTCAATTGTAATATTCATTTCCGAATAATTATTTTTACCTTTAACTTCAAGATATCCACTGCTATTAAGTTGACCACTCAGGTCAGCAGCTGTAACCTTACCGATCATTCGGATGGCCAGTGGTGTTGTATCATAACCTTTTTGTCTCAGGGCCAAAATGTTGCCAAGACCAACGCCTGTTTGTACTGCACCTGAGCTATTGATTTTCACATCAAGTTTGACGGTCTGCGCATTCTGAGATGTTATATACAGCACTTGAGCACCATTCTTGAGAGTTCCGTTCTCATTATAAGCGCCTGATCCTGTACCATGTGGCGAGCTTGCCGAAAAAGCAAACCCAGATCGATCATAAGACGTTACGGATAGCGTATTTGAAACCGCACTTGCCGTTCCTCCCCCTGACAGTGCAGCCTCAACCTTCATTACATAATTTCCAGCTGCAAGCCCTACAGCATCCGCTCTCCAATAGGAAGAATATTTGCGGATCAATTCATTATTAATTTGTTGATACCCCGAATCTGATGCGCTTGCCAGTTTAACATAGACGTTATATCCTGTCGCATTGCTTACAGGTGACCATTCCACATATGCCGTTTCATTCCAGCCCCCACTGCCTGTTATCGAAAGACCAGCAGCATGTACTACTGTATTTGTCCATCCACCTGCTATCAAAGAAAGTGCAAGAGAAAACAACACAACAAAACTGGTTACCTTGGCAATACTTTTTTTCATTTTATTCCCTCCTGATTCTAATTTGTTGCAGATCGGAATGTAATCGCTTGCAATAAAATATAAAGTTCCTCTTTCACCTCCTGAAAATATTACATTTTATGGAACTCGAGCATCCTCAACATATCAGAATTGCAAATAGTTCCGAAACAATCATTTACTCATATCTCCCTCATCTAACAGCTTTCTGAGCTAATGATTATGGGACGAAGAATTAGTACTCCCACTCTCCGCAATGTATCCCTAGACTCTTATGAAAATACAGTACGAATAGCCTCACAGTAGCCAGCACATAATAAAATTCATAACCATTAGGTATCAGGGAGGAGCTTTCAATTGAGTACGAATAAACCAGATAAGAATCTAATCAACACAGTAAAAGATCTAGAAGCAACTCCCGTAAACAGCCTAGAGGCCCAACAGCAGCAGCAAGCCCGTAATGATCGCCGCAAACAAGCTCTGCATGACAGCGATGGCAAATTCTCAGAAAATGAATCCGGGAACTTCCATTAGAGTCGAGTCGTCAACAATGTTGGAACCTCAAAAACCGCACGTTTCATGATCCTTTCCAAAATGCTAAAAAGTAAAAAAGCGACCACGATGGTCGCTTTTTTACTGATATTTAAGCAATTCGTTCATCCTACAATTCGTTCAATGACTTCCCATCTATCTTCAGTATCCTGACGAATACTCTTTGCTTTCTTTTAAGCGAGTGATATCATGACCCGTTGGATTTTGGAAGACACGAAGCCCAAATATCGGCACAACTGCAAGAATGTGATCAAAGATATCAGCCTGAACCGATTCATATACCGCCCAGTTAGTATCATTGGTGAACGCGTAGATTTCTAAGGGCAGTCCATTATCCTCTGGCGCTAACTGTCTAACAAGCATCGTCATATCCTTATGAATTTTAGGATGATTCCTCAGATATTCATGGATATATTCTCTGAATACACCAACATTCGTGAGATGTCTTCCGTTTACTTTGCTCTCCGTATTGATTTCATGTTCGATATTATAGACATTAATTTCATTTAATCTTGTCATTATAAAATCGGCAAGGTAGTGAATCTTCTGAAATTCCTCAATCATTTCTTTTGTACAAAAGCAGATGCTGCTCGTATCTATATAGACGCTTCGCTTAATCCTTCTGCCGCCAGATACTTGCATACCTCTCCAATTTTTGAATGAGTCTGAAATGAGAGCGTAGCTAGGAATCATGGTGATTGTTTTATCGAAATTCATAACCTTTACCGTATTTAATGTAATATCAATTACATCACCATCCGCATTATATTTAGGCATTTCGATCCAGTCGCCTACACGCACCATATCATTAGATGATAATTGAACGCCTGCCACCAGGCCCAATATAGAATCTTTGAAAATTAGCATAAAAACAGCAGATAATGCACCTAGCCCACTAAGAATAATCAGCGGATTCTGACCAATAAGGTTAGAGATCACCACAATAGCACCAATGATAAATAAAATAATCTTTGCAACCTGAATGTACCCCTTGATCGGTCTAATCTTGGAGACCTCAAACGAACGATAAATAGCTTCGATGGCATCAAGTAGCGCATTAAACACCGAAATAGTTACGATAATCATATAAGTTAAGGCGGCTTTTTCAATAAAAGCCTGATATAGCGGAAAGATATGCGCAGAATAATAGATAATGAAGGCGGGCGCGAGATGCGACAGCTTGTGGAACACTTTTTTCTCCAAAACGATATTATCCCACGTATACCTTCCGTTATTAATGACACGAATAATTATCTTCAGCACGATTTTTTTGGCTATTAAATTGGCCAGTACAGAGAGCAGAGCTATAAAAAATACCATGATTATATTCGAAAGATACCCTATCATTGGCTCGCCCACACCGTATCCAGCTAGTTGATCTTTTATAAAATTCATCATTTCCTCCTGCTGTGTATTCTTAGATTGTTTGATGAAATGGTCGCTATCGACCGTTGCGAGTTAGCTATTATTGCTTAGTTTCAACTAATTGTATTAACCTTGTCAACGCGCTTGAGTAAATCGAGTCATTTCTATGCACGAACCACACCTGCAAATCTCGGTACTCTTCAGGCAAGCGGTGGGAAGCGATTATGCCCCTTTCTTCCGCCTTGGCAATCGATGATTGTGGCAGCATAGACACACCAAGTCCAGAGGAAACCCCATCTAGAATAACTGCCAATGTGCCAAATTCCATAATCTGATAAGTGGTCAGGCCAGTGCCTCTCAGAAAACTCTCCGCTTTTGCCCGATGCGTACATCCAACGTCAAAGAACAACATCGGCTTCATGAGCAACTCATCCATTTCGCTGTTCCCTGGTTCAGAGATCAACACCAGTTCCTCTTCAAAAGCCGCGACATGTTCTATATCTGGATCATCAACAGGACCATAGACGAACGCTCCATCAAGCTCGTAATCCAACACCTTTTGTAAGAGCGCATGTGTCACACCCGTAGTGAGCGATAAATTAACATCCGGATATCTTGATTGATACTCAGCTAATAGAGGAGTCAGATGAATGACCGCAGTCGCCTCAATGGAGCCTATCCGAAGAGGCCCTGCAGGATGGTCCGAGTATTGTGTAGTTTTCACAGCCTCGTCCATCAGAGTCAGTATTTTATCCGCATAACCCAGTAAATTCTCACCAGCCGGAGTTATCGTCATTCCTCGATTGGATCGCCGAAAAAGAGGGGTTTTCAACTGAGCCTCAAGAAACTGAATCCGGGTCGTCACATTAGACTGTACATAATTCAATATTTGCGCAGCCTTGGTTATGCTACCCTCTCGAGCTACAGCTTGAAATATTCTTAAATCTCCGCTTTCCATTTCTATGTCACCTGCTTGGTATGATCATTTATGATACTCACATTCGGTTTTGTTCATTTTACTGTATGATTCCCACTCTGTACAATTCAATATAGATTCATCGAAATACGAATTACTGGAGGAATTAGTATGAAAGCAATCGTACATGCTGGGATGAGCGGCTTGAAGGGCTTGACATATAAAGACATTGTGGACAAACAGCCGGGCTTCGGCGAAGTAAAAGTAAGGCTGAAAACCGCAGGGTTAAATCATCGAGACTTATTTCTCATGGCGGATCGAATAAATGAGGATGCTCCCCTGATTATGGGTTCCGATGGCGCGGGTATCATTGAAGCGGTAGGTGAAGGCGTAACATCCCTTACTGTAGGCACCGATGTAATTATTAATCCGTGTATCGGATGGGAAATCACCCATGATGTCCCGAACGTTCCGGCCATAGTGGGCGGCCCTTCAAATGGTACATTTGCCGAGTCTATCATCATCCCTGCGCAAAATGCCATCAGCAAGCCAGCTTATTTATCTTGGGAAGAAGCGGGCGTGTTGCCCTTGTCTGCTTTGACAGCCTATCGGGCTTTGTTTACGAGAGGTCGCTTACAGCAAGGCGAACATATCCTTATTCCAGGTATTGGTGGCGGTGTGGCAACTTATGCCATGCTTATGGCTTCAGCAGCGGGTGCACGAGTCAGTGTCACATCACGAAGTGAATCAAAAAGGCAACTTGCTCTTGCACATGGGGCAGATCATGCCTTTGACAGTCATAGTGATTGGAAGGAAAGTATGAAAGGAGAAACAGTGGATCTCATCTTGGACAGTATCGGGCCAGTTACGTTCCAACAGTACTTTGATATCATTAAGCCAAATGGCCGGATTGTTACGTTTGGAGCAAGCTCAGGAGATCGAATGGAAATAGCTGCACGATCCATATTTTACCCCCAAATCAGTATCATCGGCACCTCAATGGGAAGCAGTGAAGAGTTTATTGCGATGCTTGAATTTATGGAATTTCACTCGATACGCCCTATCATTGACAGTGTGTATCCCTTACAAGACACCCTTCAAGCCTTTCAGCGAATGCAACAAGGGCAGCAGTCTGGCAATATTGGAATAAGAATTAATTGAAAAAAGACACCTCTCAAGGTGTCTTTTATTTACTCCATATGGAACCGAGGCGTGGCATGGCAAATCCATTAGCCGCCGTGTGTTCTAGGGCATGCAAGTATTTCCACCGCAACATGCCAAGAGTCAGCAACCATCTATCCTTTTACGTGGCGCTAACACGTCGTTTAGCAAGCGCCATCGCGGCAGCATAGCCGGAGCTCCAGGCCCATTGCAGGTTATAGCCGCCGCAATCTCCATCGACATCCATCACTTCACCTGCCAAATACAGCCCAGGGACTAACTTAGATTCTAACGTTCCTTCGATTAGCTCCGTCGTATCGATGCCACCGGCTGTTGTTTGTGCATTCGTGAAGCTGTTGGTATCGGTCACTTTAAATTCCCAACGTTTCAAGATTCGATAAAATATTTTCTTGGTTTTCCATGATAAATCCATACAAAGCAAGTGCGGCTGTTGATCAATTCCAGCCTCCTTCAGCAGAACTGGAATCAGTTTCTTGCTGACGATGCCCACAAAAGAATCGGCAACCGTCCGGTGTCCGAAGATCCCCCAGTGGATCTCCAGAAAATCAATTAACTCTTCCTCCGTGCGCTCCGGCATTAAATCAACCGACAATGTCACCGATTCTCCTATTCCGAGATTATACGCAGCCTTTCTGCTGAGCTGAAGTATGGGCGGGCCCGAGATACCATAGTCCGTAAAAAGAATCTCACCAGACTCAGTGCGGATGACTTCATTGTTTACGATAACATGGGCCTCTCCCTCAAATTTGATGCCCGATAGTTCCTTCAAATACGGATAATCCAGCTTCAATTGTACAATGCCTGGCACCGGGTTGATCAGGGTGTGCCCCAGACGTTGGACAAGCGTATAACCGGAGCCGTCCGTTCCCGTTTTGGGAGCGGTAAGGCCGCCTGCACATAGAAAAAGATAGTCGCTGGTATACACAACCTGTTCCTCTGTCTCCGTCTGGCAGGTTATCGCGAACCGCGGATGTCCCGCCGAAACGGTAACATCCAACACTTTATGTTTATAATATACGGGAACATTCCGATCCTCCAGCGCCAGCTTAAATACACCCGGCACCGAAGCCGCCTGCAGCGACATCGGATACATCCGGCCATTCTCCAAGCTTACAAAAGGAAGCCCGAGCGAGGAGAAAAATTCGATCGTTTGGCGGACACCGAATTGCCGCAATACATGTATTGGGAATCCTTCTTGATTACTGTGATACTTGCGTGATAAAGCGGCCGCTTCATCCGTACCGGTGGCGGTGGATTGGTTCGTAATGTTGCAACGCCCGTTACCCGTCGTTATTATTTTCTTCCCAAGCCGGTCATTGCTTTCAATAATTGCTGTATCAATACCTTGATCCCTCGCTGTAACTGCAGCCATTAGACCTGCAGCACCCCCACCGATAATGAACAGCTCGTGGTGCTTAGAAGTCTGATCCTTATACATGTTAATTGATGCATCCCTTTTCCTAATAAATTTATTGAATTGACTTAGCTAGCGCCATGGCGGCCACATATCCGGAACTCCAGGCCCATTGCAGGTTATAGCCGCCGAAATCTCCGTCGACATCCATCACTTCGCCAGCCAAATACAGCCCAGGCACCAGCTTGGATTCCAGCGTCCCTTCGATGAGTTCCGACGTATCAATGCCGCCGGCTGTCACTTGCGCATTCGTAAAGCCATTGGTATCCGTCACTTTAAATTCCCAACGCTTCAAGATTCGATAAAATTTCCCCTTGGTTTTCATCGATAGATCCTGGCAAAGCAGCTCTGGCTGTTGATCTAAGCCAGTCTCTTTTAGTAGGACAGAAACAAGCTTCTTATTGAAGATGCCAACAAGGCAATCCGCCACAGTCCGGTGTCCAAAGGTCTCCCAGAGCCTTTCTAAAAACTCAACTAACTCTCCCTCCGTGCGGCCCGGCATCAGATCAACCGACAATGTTACCTGTTCTCCTCTTGCAAGATGATACGCAGCCTTCCTGCTTAGCTGAAGAATTGGCGGGCCGGTAATGCCATAGTCCGTGAAGGCAATTTCACCCTGTTCACTGCAGATGACTTTACCGTTCACAATGATATGAGCTTGTCCCTGAGATTTGATAGTGGACAGTGCCCTCATATTCGGATATTGCAGCTTCAATTGCACAATGGCCGGCAAAGGCTCAATTAGGGTGTGTCCCAGACGTTCGGCAAGTGTATACCCAGGAGGTTCTTTTCCCGCATTTGGACCGGCAAGGCCACCCGCAGATAGAAGTAGATAGTCGCTAGTATAAACAACCTCCTCCTCTGTCTCCGTTTGGCATTTTATCTTGAAGCGCGGATGATTCTTCGAAACAGTAACATCCAACACTTTGTTATTGAGGTATACTGGAACATTCCGATCCTCCAGCGCAAGCTGGAAAATATCCAGCACCGCTGCTGCCTGCAGCGACATTGGATACATCAACCCCTCCTTCAATCTTGTAAGCGGAAGCCCGAGAAAGGAGAAAAAATCTATGGTCTGACGGATGCCAAATTGCTGCAATACCGCAAGTGGAAATCCGGCCTGATTACTGTGATACTTGTGCGATAAAGCAATTGCTTCATCCGTACCCGTTGCAGTCGATTCATTTGTAATGTTGCAGCGGCCATCACCTGTCATTAATATCTTCTTTCCAATCCGGTCGTTACTCTCCAGAATGGCAGTATCGATACCCATATCACGCGCAGTAACAGCGGCCATTAGTCCGGCAGCACCTGCGCCGATAATTAACAGCTTGTGGTGTATAGAAGTCTGATTCTCATACATGGTTGGTCAATGCATCCTTTATCCATTTTTCTAAAAGCACAGAAACACTTTATTAAATTATAGCATAAGTGTACTGGTTTTCATTTATATCTCCTTATTAACTCATCCCCTCCTATGTTTGCCTTTTTTATCCATATATATAGCTTTAATTTTTTTGGTCTTCACAACACTAAGACTGAATGAGCATTTCCAGAGAAAACATGAAAAAAGACACCCTTCAAGGTGTCTTTCACTGAACTCCATATGGAGCCGAGCCGTGGCTTGGCAAATCCACAATTCGGCGGGGAATGCTACTAGAGTTGTACGCGATAGCCGTTTAGCAAACATTAGTTTTCAGTTGCATTTCTCCAGTGTCAATCACAGCACCTGCTTGCTTCAAGAAGTTAAAACCAAGGATTCCGTCGATCTCCATGCCATAATCCATGTTCCCGATTTCCACTTGAAAATTATTAAGTATTGCTTCATCAACTATAATCGAGTCTAGATACTTGGTGTACACGTATTCCACACCACCTACACCCCGTATAATATCAACGATATCATTTCCTTCAGGAACCATACCAATCTCCTGCACAATATCCGCATTCAAAAGCGTACTGGCAGAGCCTGTGTCAAGCAATACCTTTTCGAGCTTTAATTCTCTTCCTTTAAACATAACAGTCATGCTTACGAAGGGTAGCCCATAAATTTCTGTTATATTCATCTTGGTCCTCTAATTCCCACATATCGTTCTCGCGCCACAACCTCAGGACGGGAGGTGTGAAAGAAACAATACTCTCTATAAGGGTCATCCTGATGCAGTTGACTATACCGCTTCAATGCTTTGGTAGAATCCTCATAGGAGTCGATCACGGACATCTCTTCAATAAAACGCTGGCCTTCCTTAGAATAGGCCTTAGTCGCCTCAAGAACGACCCATTCATTAGGAAAACGCTCCTGAACTTCATCCCATCGCATCTTGGACACCTCCGAATAAATAATTACTATATATTATAGCATATGGGGTGGTATCTTCTAAACCAGAGTCTGACCTCCACCCGATCTTTGGAGCTCTTTTATAAAGCGGTATCCTTCCAAAAATCCAACCACAAAAGCTTCATCTTCTCCGAGACCCTGTTCTGTGCTCATAGCCTCCTCCATAAGTCCATATAATTCACATTGAGTCTCGTTCAAACTACTGTGTAAACGTTCAATTACATAAGATGAATCTTGGCTAGCTTTTCTGATATGAGGATTGCTAGAACGCATTCCCCACGTTTCAAGATGTCTTCTAGTGGCTACCTCGCTCAGTATTTCTCTCATTCCATCAAGATAGGCATTTTCTAGCGCTTCATATTCAGACATCGTTTCTCTTCTCTTCGGAAAATGCTTTCCCACTGTGTCCATCTTTACCATTGATATACGACAGGCTCCCATTCCCTATTCCCCCTTTCAAATCTACAATACTAGTGTTTCCTATTTGCTAGATTTAAAACAGCAGGAACAACAACGTTTAATACGATCTAAGCCTAAAAAACTTTATGTATATTAGGAGGGAACTACAAGTGTCCAAATTTAATTACTACAACAAAAATACTGATAACAAGGGTAATCATGAGGTTCATGCAGAAGACTGTTCCTACATTCCCAACTCAACAAACCGAATTTTAATTGGTTACGAAAATAATTGTCAATCTGCTATTCAACGAGTCAAAAAAGATTCAAACAAATTAAATTATGATGGTTGCTACTTCTGCTGTAGGGATTGTCACACTGGCTAACCCGCGCTAGTATGCTTTTCAATTACATGAGAGATATAAAATGTAACCAACCGCAAATTCTCCTTTTTACTCAACGCAAAAAAGCGACCAATTAAGGTCGCTTTTCTCATACTCCATATGGAGCCGAGGGGAGTCGAACCCCCTGTCCGAAGACAACGACACATAAGCTTCTACGAGTGTAATCACAGTTTTGATGTCATCCTAGAAGCATTCTAACCAGCACTTGATGATTCAGTCTGATTATACTTAGTTGCTAATCCCCTGCAGAATCAAGATACGCTTCAGCTTCTTCTATCGATTCGTACAAGTTTGCAATATCTTTAAACATACGATGCATTTGCGTTTTGTAGAACGCGGTAGGCGCAACATACGCCCATTTGTGTTTTGTAGAGATTCCAGCTTTCACAGCATCTTCACTAGTTGGAGCAAGAATTGCCAACACTTCTTGCTTAAATACGAGGCCACCCATAATTACAGTCATACCTGTAAACCCTCGCTTAGTTTTCTTCAGTACTTTCGGAAATTGTTCAGCGTACGCAAGGGCATCCTCAACTTCCATACCGTCCGATGTTACAATAATCCTGTTTTTGTTTTTAACATAATCAATAGTAAAACTCATGATAGTAATTCCTCCGAATGTTTTTTGTTTTCTGGATGCTTAATACCATAATCTTATAACAGTTCGAGCTCTTATAGATGTTGTTTCGGAAAATGTGCCACTAATTATTAACTTCAAAGTGAATGATCTAATTTTAGATGTAGCCAGCATGTCTACAATGATAAACACATTTAGTTCCCCATAAGTAGTTGTCTACATTCGGTCTACAATACAACCACTAAACAGCAAAAAACCCGCTATAATAGCGGGTTTTTCTTATGGAGCCGAGGGGAGTCGAACCCCTGTCCGAAGATAACGGCACATAAGCTTCTACGAGTGTAGTCACAGTTTTGATGTCACCCGAGTATCGCCCCGTAACCGGCTATACGTTGGGTCAGCCTGATTATCTTCTTCCGTTGACCCCAGGCGGAGACCAGACGGCGTATCCCACTACTTGTTAGCCCCTATCCCTGTCACATGGGCGATGCAGGGTAGAAGCACGCGCGCAGTTTCTTAGGCTGCGAAAGCGTAGTTGTTTTGTTGTTTGCCGTTTAATAGGCTTTAGCGTTGATGAAGCGGACGCGTCCCCACTACTCGCTACTCATGCTCGAACTACCCCCGTCGAATCCAAGAACGGCCCCTCATTATAAAGGGCGCTTCGGATCAAGCGGATCTTCCAAGCAAGAGAGATCCAATCCACAGCTTCTTATTAAAGAAGACTGTAACGAAGCAATTAACTTACTTACTCAGTATATCACATTTATCAACACTTTAACACGTAGGTTAAAGGAATTGAAGGTGGAAACTGGAACTCATTCAAATCGTCTACTACACCTAGATTATCTGGCGATCTTTTGCTTCTCACGCAATACACGCTGGATATCACGCTGAGCATCACGCTTGGCGGCAGAGTCACGTTTGTCGTACTCTTTCTTACCTTTACCAAGACCAATCAGCAGTTTCGCATAGCCATTCCGCACATAAACCTTGAGCGGCACAATCGTAAATCCATCTCGCTTGGACAAGCCCAGCAGTTTATGAATTTGCTCCTTGTGCATTAGCAATTTACGCGTACGCGTCGGATCAGTAGGGTTGGCGCGGTTACCTTGTTCAAAAGGGCTGATATGCATGTTGTGAATGTGAAGCTCACCATTCCGGATCGTAGCAAAAGCATCTCCAATATTAGCGCGGCCATTACGCAGCGACTTGATTTCAGTACCTGTCAGCACCAAGCCAGCTTCATAAGTGTCCTCGATAAAATAATCATGGGAAGCTTTTTTGTTCTGGGCAAGTACTTTCCCGTCTGCTTTTTTACCCATGAGAATCACTCCTTGAATCATATTCATAAGTTAAAGTAACCATGTCTCTCTAATCTTAAACGAAGACATAGTCATCGAACGTCTGATCTATATTGTAACAAATGGAATCTATTGAGCGCAAGGAATGTTCAGGCAATCCTGCATCAGCCATTTTGACAACATGTTGTCAGTAAGTTTACCCAATAGTTAGATTTAATTACATTTATTTATAAAATAAAGGTTTGTTCTTCAATCATGCACATACCCTATCACCTTTTAACTCTTTTCTATTTCCCTATCCCTATCTCTGATGGGGCCAAAGCTATATAAATGCACTTTATACACCTATTCAGCATATTTAGACGCTCAAAGGTTGTTTAGTTGCACTTTCTGCAACTAAAAATTCAAAATCAGGCCGTTTTGAAGATACTAATAAGATTTAGATGTACAGAGTGCAATTAACCTTCACTCCTACTGAACAGCCGGACTTTAACTGCACATTATGCAATTAAAATTAAACACCGTGATAATGCTCAGATGAGGATTCCACACTTGAGTCGTCGAAAAAGATTTTAAAAAAGCACCGCCCCAGCAAAGGGGTGGTGCTTAATCCTGCGTTATAAAGCTACGAAGCGTAGCACAATAACGTTTATTTATTTCTTCTTTCTCTTACGTGGAGCTCCGTCTGGAGCGCTACCTGTAGTGTCACTACGTTTAGAAGTGGCTTGTTCAGACGTCTGAACGTTGCCAGGTGTCACGGACTGACCGATGAACACTCCGCTTTTGTTCTTCTTTTTCCGGCGACTTTTGCCTGTTGAAGCACCATTTCGGCCTTCTCCTCCGTCAAAGTTACCACCGCGGTCCTCGCGGCTACGGAACTTCGTGCTGCCGTCCAGGCCGCGGACTTCGCCGCTGGAAGAATCGGACGCAGGAGCGCCATATCCGCCTTTGCCGGAGCCAAAGCCGAAGCTAATGCCGCGTCCACCACCGGCACCGCCGTTGTCACCGCCGCGGCCTCGACCGCCGCTGCGCTCACGCGGCGCGCCTGCGTTGCCGCCGGCCTCGCCCCCGCGCTCTGCGCCGTTGCGTCCGCCCGGCGCCGCAACACCCCGGCTCGCATCCTCGCCGGCATCACGCCCGCGCTTCCGCTTTCCGCGTCCGCCCGGTGCAACAACACCGGCCGCTTCGCGCGGCCCTTCACCGGCGCGCGCACCTGCGCCCGGCTTGCCCTTGCCCGCGCCTACAGCCGCGCCGGGCTTACCTTTACCGCTGCGGCTCTTGCCGCCCGCGCCGCCGCCTTTACCCCCGGCTGGCGCCTTGAAGCCGCCGCCACCTGAACGGCCGCCTTTGCCACCGCGGCCGCCTCCAAAGCCACCGCTGCGATGCTCGCCCGGCGCGCGTGGCTTCATGTCGACCAACTCGAAATCGATCGTGTGGTCATCCATATTCACCTTGGCGACTCGAATCTTCACCTCGTCGCCAATGCGGAACACCCGCGATGTGCGCTCACCAATGAGCGCCATATGGGCCTCGTCGAAGTGATAATAATCGTCGCTCATAGCACTGAGACGAATAAGGCCTTCGACGGTATTGTCCAGCTCGATGAACATTCCGAAGCTAGTCACACTGCTGACCATAGCCTCGAATTCCTCACCCACTTTATCCTGCATGTACTCAGCCTTCTTCAGCTGCTCCGTATCGCGCTCGGCTTCTACCGCCACACGCTCACGTTCCGAGGACTGCTGAGCAATGTCAGGCATCCGGCTGGCCAAATAATCATGCCTTTTCTGGCTCAGTGCCCCTCCACTCTCAATCACTTCACGCATAACGCGGTGAATGACCAGATCGGGGTACCGACGAATTGGAGAAGTGAAGTGGGAATAATATTCCGCAGCAAGTCCGAAGTGGCCTGTGCTCTCCGCATCATATTTCGCTTGCTTCATGGACCGTAACATCATCGTACTGATGACCGTCTGTTCCTTTGTCCCTTGGATTTGCTCCAGCAGATCCTGTAAAGCTCGCGGATGAACCGAATTGCCACGACCCTTTACGTGATATCCGAAATTGGCCGCAAAAGCCATAAAATTCTGCAGCTTCTCAGGATCTGGATCTTCATGAATCCGGTAAAGGAACGGAACCTTCAACCAGTGGAAATGCTCAGCAACTGTTTCATTTGCTGCGAGCATGAATTCCTCGATAATCTGCTCAGCTACAGAACGCTCACGCTTCACAATATCTACTGCCTTACCGTTCTCATCCACGATGATTTTGCTCTCTTCGAAATCAAAATCAACCGCTCCCCGACGCATCCGTGCATCGCGTAGCTTCATCGCCAGTTCTTTCATGAGGCGGAAATCATCAATTAATGGACTATAGCGCTCAAGCAGTTCTGGATCTTCATCCTCCAGAATTTTGCGAACATTTGAATAGGTCATTCTTTCCTTGGTGCGAATCACACTCGTAAAGACATCGTGCTTCACTACCTTCATTTGCTCATTAAATTCCATCTCGCATGACATCGTTAAGCGGTCTACCTGCGGATTCAAACTACAAATCCCGTTAGACAGACGGTGTGGTAGCATCGGAATAACCCGATCCACCAAGTACACACTACAGCCACGATCATAAGCTTCTTTATCAAGCTCAGAGCTCTCACGCACGTAATAACCTACATCCGCAATATGGACGCCTAGCTTATAATGTCCGTTCTCTAGTCGCTGAACATTAACCGCATCATCCAAGTCTTTAGCATCTTCACCATCAATCGTGACAATGTTCAGTCCGCGCAAGTCCCGTCGTCCCTGCTCAGCAATTTCCTCTTCCGTGATTGAATCTGGAGCGTTGTCCGCTTCGTCCATCACTTCAGCCGGAAATGCCTCTGGCAGCTGATGCTTACGGATGATAGATAGAATATCAACTCCCGGATCATCCTTATGTCCGAGGATCTCAATAATTTCACCTTCTGCCGCAGATCGACCTTCTGGATAATTCACGATGCGTACAACGACCTTTTGGCCGTCTACCGCTCCCATGAAGGATTGCTTCGGAATAAAAATATCACGGTTAATCCGTTTATCATCAGGCAGCACAAAGCCGTAGGTCTCCAAGTTTTGAAATACGCCTACAGTCTGCAATACGCCTCGTTTAACAATACGCTCCACTTCGCCTTCCATACGTCCGCCAGACGGACTTTGAGAGGTAATACGTATTAAGACGATATCGCCATTCATAGCTCCCTTAAGGTCATTCGCATGGATGTATACGTCAGGATGATCACGATCATCCGGGATAAGAAAAGCGAAGCCTTTTGCATGAGCCTGTAATCGGCCGCGCAGTAAATCCATTCGTTCCGGCACGCCATAACGTGCATTACGAGTTAATACAATTCTTCCGTCTTGTTCTAATTCAACTAGTAGTTCCTCGAACTTTTTAAACCCTGTGCTATCTTCTAGAGCAAAATGGCTCACCAGCTCTTCATAAGTCATTGGTTTATATGCAGTTTCCCGCATGAAATCGAGTAATATTTCTTGTGTTATCATGTTCGTCACCCCAGCCCTCCGCGGCTCCAAGCCGCTGGCAAATATGTATGTCTTGTCCTGCTCTGTAGTAATGCCAAGTAAAATTTACCTTTACCTACTTCATACCCTAGTATACACGAAATCAATCCTGCGCATCCCTGTTACTGTCATCCAAAGGTAAACGCAGTACGAAATTTCAGTCAAACAAAGAAAAAAATCTATTTATTGGCGCTCACACCGTACATAATCCTATCCTCTCTACTATGAAAAGAAAAGCACCTACAGGTGCTTTATCTCCTTTTAATTATAACAAAAAAGCCTTCGCTCTATTCCATTCAGAACAGAGCGAGGGCTTACTGTAGGTACTTTAGTCAATGAAAACAGCAGCTAGAATTGCCATAATGAAGAATCCTGCAGCAAGTCCAACAGTTACACGTTGTAGTACGAGTTCCATACCACGAGCTTTTGTTTTACCAAAGAGATGCTCAGCACCGCCGGAGATGGCACCGGAAAGACCCGCGCTTTTCCCCTTTTGCAGAAGAACGACCGCAATAAGACCGACGGAAAAAATCAGGAGCACAACTTTCAAAAAGATATCCATTCACTTCCACCTCCTACGCCTAAGCATCACTATCTATGGTAATTGAGGTTATCACGATACATAAACAGTATTCTTATTTTATCATAGCGGTGTCGGTAATACAACCGCCTAGACTGTTAAGTCGTAGCTTTTCTTGCAAGATTAGGATAAACGTACCGATCTTCACCTCACTGGTTTATAAAAAAAGACCCACCATAATGGCGGGTCTTCGTGCTCTGCTATAAAAGCAGATTATCTTTTAAGGTTGTAGAAGGATTTCAGGCCGTTGTATTGAGCCAATTCACCCAACTCGTCTTCGATGCGAAGCAATTGGTTGTATTTAGCTACACGGTCTGTACGGGAAGGAGCACCAGTTTTGATTTGGCCAGCATTAGTCGCTACAGCGATATCAGCGATTGTGCTATCTTCGGATTCACCGGAACGGTGAGAGATAACTGCTGTGTAACCAGCACGTTTAGCCATTTCGATAGCATCGAAAGTTTCAGTCAATGTACCAATTTGGTTAACCTTAACCAAGATGGAGTTACCGATACCTTTTTCGATACCTGTTGCAAGACGCTCAGTGTTTGTAACGAACAAGTCGTCACCAACCAATTGAACTTTATCGCCCAATTTTTCAGTAAGCAATTTCCAACCATCCCAGTCATCTTCGGACATACCGTCTTCGATTGTAATAATTGGATATTTCTCAACCCATGAAGCAAGAAGGTCAACATACTCAGCGGAAGTGTAAGATTTACCTTCGCCAGCAAGTGTGTATTTACCGTCTTTGTAGAACTCAGTGGAAGCAACGTCCATACCCAAGAATACGTCAACACCTGGTTTGTAACCAGCTTTTTCGATAGCTTCGATGATTGTAGTGATTGCTTCTTCATTCGAACCAAGGTTTGGTGCGAAACCACCTTCGTCACCTACAGCTGTGTTCAAGCCTTTAGCTTGAAGAACGGATTTCAGGTTGTGGAAGATTTCAGCACCTGTGCGAAGAGCTTCTTTGAAGCTTGGAGCTCCTACAGGAAGAACCATGAACTCTTGAACGTCGATGTTGTTGTCAGCATGCTCACCACCGTTGATGATGTTCATCATTGGTACTGGAAGAGCTTTAGCGTTGAATCCACCAAGGTATACATACAAAGGTACATCCAAAGCTTCTGCTGCAGCGCGAGCTACAGCCATGGATACTGCCAAGATAGCGTTAGCTCCGAGTTTACCTTTGTTGTGAGTACCATCAAGGGCGATCATCAATTTATCGACACCCAGTTGGTCAAGAGCGTCCATACCGATAACTTCTGGAGCGATGATTTCATTTACGTTCTCAACAGCTTTCAGAACACCTTTACCCATGTAACGGGATTTGTCGCCATCACGAAGCTCTACAGCTTCATGAGCACCAGTGGAAGCACCGGAAGGAACGATAGCGCGGCCTTTAGCGCCGGATTCCAAGAATACTTCAACCTCTACAGTAGGGTTACCACGGGAGTCAAGGACTTCGCGAGCATATACATCAGAAATAATAGTCATTTTAGTTAATCTCCTTTAAACAATGTTTTGGTTTTGATTGTTGAAGCTTAATCTTAGGTACTGTTTCCTTATTTGCGACTAGCGATCATGGATTGACCAGTCATTTCCGCAGGTTGCGGAATTCCCATCAGATCCAGAATGGTTGGTGCTACATCCGCAAGGATACCGCGATCGCGCAATACAACATTTTCATCCGTAAGGATGAATGGAACCGGGTTAGTGGTATGAGCTGTGAACGGACGACCGTTCTCATCAAATACCATGTCTGCATTACCGTGATCGGCGATAATGATCGCAACGCCACCTTTGGCAACTACTGCGTCCACTACTTTACCAACACACTCATCAGTTACCTCTACAGCCTTAATTGTTGGCTCCAGCATACCGGAGTGACCAACCATATCAGGGTTTGCAAAGTTAAGGATAATAGCATCCTGTCTTTCCGCTTCGATTTCTGCTACGCAGGCTGCAGCCACTTCGTAAGCACTCATCTCAGGTTGAAGATCATAAGTTGCTACTTTAGGGGAGTTGATCAAAATACGAGTTTCTCCTGGTAGTTCCTCATCACGTCCACCACTGAAGAAGAAGGTTACGTGCGGATACTTCTCAGTTTCCGCTATGCGCAGTTGCTTCTTGTTGTTCTGTACAAGCACTTCACCCAATGTGTTATCCAGGTTCTTCGGTGAATAGGCTACGTAACCTTGTACCGTTTCGCTGAAAGTAGTCAGGCATACGAA
Source organism: Paenibacillus sp. FSL R10-2734 (assembly GCF_037963865.1). Taxonomy (NCBI): domain Bacteria; kingdom Bacillati; phylum Bacillota; class Bacilli; order Caryophanales; family Paenibacillaceae; genus Paenibacillus; species Paenibacillus sp. FSL R10-2734. The sequence goes on from NZ_CP150170.1 coordinate 404,082, forward strand.
GTGCAAGTCTTGTGGGAACAAAGGACCCCGGTCGAAACCGCGGAAATCTTGATTCGTGAACACTTGTGACAATTGAATAGCACGGTCAGGGCGGAAGTTGAGGAACACAACGGAATCGCCGCTCTGAACCTGAGTCACTGGCTTGCCTTCACTGTCTACAATTACACTAGGTTCAACGAATTCATCGAACACGGAATTTTGATAAGATGCAGTGATGGCCTCTAGAGCATCCGTGTATTTTGGACCTTCGCCATAAACCATAGCGCGATAGGCTTTTTCTACACGATCCCAACGTTTGTCACGGTCCATTGCGTAATAACGTCCGGATACCGTTGCGATTGTACCAACACCAACTTCTTCAATCTTTGCAACCAGATCTTCGACAAACTTCTTACCGCTATCTGGAGGTACGTCCCGGCCATCCATGAAAGCATGGATATACACTTCGTGCATATCTTCTTTCTTAGCCAGATCAAGCATAGCGAACAGGTGATTAATATGGCTATGTACCCCTCCGTCGGATACAAGCGCGTAAAGGTGAAGCTTTTTACCTGTGTTCTTAGCATTTCTAACTGCCGCTACCAGTGTCTCATTCTCGAAGAACTCGCCCTCACGGATCGATTTATCGATACGAGTCAAATCCTGGTATACAATCCGTCCTGCACCAATATTTAAGTGCCCTACTTCAGAGTTGCCCATTTGGCCATGTGGAAGACCAACAGCTTCACCACAAGCAGTAAGGGTAGTATTAGGATATTGTTTCAAGTAACGGTCATAGTTAGGTTTGTTGGCTTGAGCAACGGCGTTGCCTTCAGTTGTTCCACGCAAACCGAAACCATCCATGATGATCAAAGCTACAGGTTTTGGAGCTGACATCTTACTTCGCCCCCTCAACCAATTGAACGAAGGAAGCAGGCTGCAAGCTGGCACCGCCAACAAGCGCACCATCGATGTCGCTTTGGCCCATGTACTCAGTTACATTCTCAGGCTTCACGCTGCCGCCGTATTGAATACGAACAGCTTCAGCTGTTGCTGCATCATACAGATCTTTTACAAGACTGCGGATGTAAGCAATAACTTCGTTAGCATCTTGGGAAGTGGAAGATTTACCTGTGCCAATAGCCCAGATAGGTTCGTATGCAATGACAACTTTTGCTGCTTGCTCGGCACTTAGTCCTTGGAATGCAGCTTCAGTTTGTACTTTACATACTGCTTTAGTTTGATCAGCTTCACGCTCTTCAAGCTTTTCGCCTACACATACGATTGGAGTGATACCGTGACGGAATGCAGCATGCATTTTCTTATTCACGATTTCATCTGTTTCGCCAAAATAAGCACGACGCTCGGAGTGACCAATGATTACATAATCTACGCCGAGATCGCTAAGCATTACACCACTGATTTCTCCTGTGTAAGCACCGTTATCTTCAAAGTGTAGGTTCTGTGCGCCAATCTTGATGTCTGTACCTTTTGCAGCTGCTACAAGTGCAGGCAGGTTAGTAAATGGAGCGCAGATTACAGTCTCAACGCCTTCTACTTCTGCTTTGCCTTTGATATCAGCGATAAAACTTTCTGCTTCAGGGACTGTTTTGAACATCTTCCAGTTACCAGCAATAATTGGTGTTCTCATGAATTAAGTTGCCTCCTTCTATACGTCTTACTTGTCGTTCAGTGCTTCTACGCCAGGAAGCGCCTTGCCTTCCATGAACTCAAGGGATGCACCGCCACCAGTGGAGATGTGATCCATTTGGTCAGCCAGGTGGAATTTCTCTGCTGCTGCTGCGGAATCGCCGCCGCCAATAACAGTATAACCTTCTGTAGTTGCACAAGCTTTTGCTACTGCAATTGTACCTTCAGCGAATTTATCGATTTCGAACACGCCCATAGGTCCATTCCAGACAACCAGCTTGGAGTTTTTGATAATATCGGCATAAAGTTCACGAGTCTTAGGTCCGATATCAAGTCCTTCCCAGCCTTCTGGGATTTCATTGTAATCAACAATCTTAGTGTTGGCATCTGCGCCGAATTTATCAGCAACAACAACGTCAACTGGAAGCATGAAGTTTTTGCCGAGAGCTTTAGCCTTCTCAATAAATTCAAGAGCAACATCAATTTTGTCGTTGTCTACGAGTGATTTACCAATTTCGAAGCCTTGAGCTTTAGTGAATGTATAAGACAATCCACCGCCGATCAGTACGTTATCAGCCAAAGTCAACAAGTTATCAATAACATCGATTTTGTCTTTAACCTTCGAACCACCGATGATTGCAGTGAAAGGACGCTCAGGGTTAGAAAGAGCTTTACCCAGAACGGTCAATTCTTTCTCCATCAAAAGACCGGAAACAGCTGGTAGGAAATGAGCGATACCTTCTGTCGAAGCATGTGCACGGTGAGCCGCACCAAATGCATCATTGACGAACAAATCAGCCAATTCAGCGAATTGTTTAGCCAGTTCAGGATCGTTCTTCTCTTCGCCTGGGTAGAAACGAACATTCTCAAGTACAAGTACGTCGCCTTCGCCTAGCTCAGCAATTTTTGCTTTTACAGCTTCGCCAACAGCTTCGTCAGCTTTAGCTACTGGTTTGCCGAGAAGCTCGGACAGACGTTCAGCAGCAGTAGTCAGACGCATGGAATCTACGAATTGGCCTTTAGGACGACCCATGTGACTCGCAAGAATGATCTTTGCACCGTTCTCGATCAAATATTTAATGGTCGGAAGGGTTTCGCGAATACGAGTATCATCAGTGATCTTACCGTCTTCTACAGGAACGTTAAAATCCACGCGTACAAATACGCGTTTACCCTTTACTTCTACATCACGGACGCTCTTTTTGTTCATGATTAATTCCTCCACACCCAAAATTGTTTCTAGCAGGAAACAAGAAATACATTTAGAAAGAGCGGAAACAAGGAACTTCTGTTTCCGCTCTATAGATGTTGCTTTATATCAAATCAATTACTTAGCGATTTTAGCGAATTTCTCCAAAGTACGAACCAATTGTGCAGTGTAGGACATTTCATTGTCATACCAAGCAACAGTCTTAACCAGTTGTTTGTCGCCAACAGTCAATACTTTAGTTTGTGTAGCATCGAACAGGGATCCGAAAGTCATACCTTTGATGTCGGAAGATACGATTTCATCTTCAGTGTAACCATAAGTGTCTGGATCGGAAGCTGCTTTCATTGCTGCGTTGATTTCTTCAACAGTAACGCTCTTATCAAGAACAGTTACAAGCTCAGTCAGGGAACCAGTTGCAACTGGAACACGTTGAGCTGCACCATCCAATTTACCTTTAAGTGCTGGAATAACCAGACCGATTGCTTTAGCAGCACCAGTAGTGTTAGGAATGATGTTCTCAGCTGCTGCACGAGCACGTCTGAAGTCACCTTTAGCGTGTGGAGCATCCAAAGTGTTTTGGTCGCCAGTGTAAGCATGAATTGTAGTCATCAGGCCTTCAACAATACCGAACTTGTCGTTCAATACTTTTGCCATTGGAGCTAGGCAGTTAGTTGTGCAAGATGCGCCGGAAATAACAGTCTCAGTACCATCAAGAATGTCATCGTTAACGTTGTAAACGACAGTTTTCATGTCGCCAGTAGCTGGAGCGGAGATAACTACTTTCTTAGCTCCACCTTTCAAGTGTTTTTCAGCTGCTTCTTTAGTTGTGAAGAAACCTGTGCACTCAAGTACGATGTCAACGCCTAGGTCGCCCCATGGCAATTCTTCAGGGTTGCGGTTAGCAAGAACCTTAACTTCTTTACCATTGACTTTGAAGAAGCCATCATGCACTTCAACATCACCTTGGAATTTACCTTGAGTTGTATCATATTTAAGCAAATGAGCAAGCATCTTAGCGTCAGTCAAGTCGTTGATTGCTACCACTTCGATACCTTCTACATTTTGAATACGGCGGAAAGCAAGGCGGCCAATACGTCCAAATCCGTTAATTCCAACTTTTACACTCATTGAATAGTTCCTCCTAGAATTCTTTTTATTTATTCAAAACAGACCGTGAAGCCTGTCATGACAACAATGTTAAGTATAATGCAAGATATATGTTCTAGTGATTTACGAAGATATCTGTAACTGATTATCAATTTCCTTGCCTATTTCTACAGCAGCAGCCTCGTCCGTGACGAGAATATTCTCCTGCCCGAAACGTAGCATCGCATGAATGGCTTTGGCCTTTGGCTTGCCTCCAGCAATACCGATGACTGTCTCCGTCCGAATAATATCTTCTAGACGTAGTCCCATCGTAAGCATAGTATGGACAACCCGACCATCTTCGTTAAAGTAATACCCAAAGGATTCGGCGACTGCTCCCTCACCCTGGATTTCTGAGACTGTAGCCTCATCCAGCTTGCGGCGGCGAGTCATTTCAATGGCATCCCCTATCCCATGTACAATAATACGCGAACTGCGGATGATTTGTACAATCTCTCCAATATTAGAGTCAAGAGCTAGTGACTGGTAAGCATCCCCACTAAGTAAATCAGGTACATGCAGCAACCGGTAATTCGCTCCAACCCGTTTTGCCATTGTTGAGGCAATCGTATTGGCTTGAATCTCCATACTCTCCCCTAATCCACCACGCGCCGGAACAAACCAAGCGTTCTTGTAGGAAAGGGATAACGGTGGTGTCAGTTGATCAGCCATGTCGGCAAGCGTTGATCCACCTGTGACAGCAACAATATCATCTGTACGAAGTACACTAAGCAGTGCTTTTGCTCCTGCTCGGCCAAGTTCACGTTTGGTGAACGGCGATGACTCACAATCACCCGGTACCACAATAACTTTATCCAGACCGTACGTTGACCGAATTTTCTCTTCCAGCTCATCCAGACCAAACAGGCTCTTAACGACCGGCTCTAGCAAATCAAGCAGCCTACGCCCAGCAGCGCTAATACGCATACCAACGCTCTCAATCTCAATGAGCCCTTGCGATTTCAGAAGATCCGTCTCGGCACGCAGTACCCGCTCAGTCATATCAAGCGAAGCGGCAAGCGTTCTGCGCCCAATGATATCGGACAACATGATCTGATGAAGAATCGTGTACCGTCTCTTAAGGGTTTCCATGAGATCAGGCAGAAGCTGCTTTTGGATATCTAATAAATTACGCATACTTTCACTCCTGCAACTTCGTCTTCCTCTATTCCCTTGTTCATGGTCTCAAAATGTCCCGGGTAAACTTTTTAAGTCCCACTCATATTCTAACCAAATATTGCTCGAAGTGCAAGTCTTCCGAGAGTAGAATTCTCAACCCCTTGTCTTCTTATACATTTATAAGATCAGGAAAGAGGTTCCGCATTTAAAACCTGTCATTAACTATCCAGATTCTAACGCTGAGGGAAAGCGAGTGTACGCTTGTCCACCTTGAAGACAAAGGATAGAGACCCTGCTCAGTATTATTAATACATTGCAATTGCACAAAAATTGTATTATAATCATTTTTGTTGCGCCCGTGGTCCAATGGATATGACGTAGGCCTCCGAAGCCTGAGATCCAAGTTCGATTCTTGGCGGGCGCGCCATAAATTTCGCTTCATACATATTTAGTAGCGTGTATACTACTACTTAACCAAAGAGCCGCTTGTTGGCTCTTTTTTTTGAATATAAGTTTGACTTTCTTTGACTTTTTGTTTGAATTTGTTTATCATGTGGATAATACGGCAAGAGTAAAAATGAATACATTTGAAGAACCAATATCAAGGAGGTTTTCCACGTGAGTTATATTCCTATGGTAGTAGAACAGAGCAACCGCGGTGAGCGCGCTTATGACATCTATTCCCGCCTGCTGAAGGACCGCATCATTTTCCTTGGAACGGAGGTTAATGACGTGGTAGCCAATTCTATCATCGCACAAATGCTGTTCTTGGCTGCCGAAGATCCTGAGAAGGACATTCACCTTTACGTGAATAGCCCAGGCGGTTCCATTACTGCAGGTATGGCTATTTTTGATACAATGCAGTACATTAAACCGGACGTTTCCACCATCTGTGTGGGTATGGCAGCTTCCATGGGCGCTTTCCTGCTCAACGCTGGTGCTAAAGGCAAACGCTTCGCGTTGCCTAACAGTGAGATTATGATTCACCAACCTCTGGGTGGTGCTCAAGGTCAAGCAACGGATATCGAAATCCGTGCACGCCGTATCCTAAAATTGCGCGATAAGTTGAATCGCATTCTTGCAGAACGTACGGGTCAACCCCTGGAACGTATTGAAAAGGATACAGATCGTGATTACTTCATGACTGCTGCAGACGCGGCTGAATACGGTATCGTTGATAAAGTCATCGAGAAGACACTGCCTAGCGGTGTTTAAGCTATAAAACAACAACACAAAGAGGCTGTACCCTATCCACTTGATGGTTAGAGTACAGCCTCTTTACTTTTTAGACCACTACTACACACGAATCTCAATTAAATCAAACCGCCATAACCAAGCGCATCGAGTTTCTCAGCAATCACACGGTAACCTCGGCCATTCGGATGTAAGTGGTCAATAGATAACAGCCCTCTCTCGTTTCCTGCAAACTCACTATAAATAGAAGCAAATCCACATACTCGGCTACTGTACTGTGATGCATAGCGGTTAAAATGCCTAACCCACTCTGTAGCGCCTACTACCTGAGGATAGGGATTATACAATCCCACAATTCGAATGATGAAAGGTCTACGCGTTCCCGCCTTCAATTGGATGAGAATACTCATAATTACAGCAAAATTTTGTTTGCATTCCTGTAGTGATCTCCGAAGCTCTTTAGATAAATTTTCAGGTTGTCTAGCTGTAGCCTTCGCAGCACGGATTAAATCATTGCCACCAATGGATAGAGTGATAATATCAGCTGCTCGAATGGCTTCGCGAGTCATAGAACTCCCGCGTAGCCGCTGTTCCAGTTCAGAAGTAGTCATTCCATTCACGCCCAAATTCGTAGAGGCCACTATTGAACGCAGCCTCCCTTCCGCCATTCTACGGTACACCGGGACAAAGCCGTTACCTGGCAGAGCGCCAAATCCAGTCGTCAAGGAATCGCCAATGGCAGTATATTGATAGCTCATAGCTCTCCCCCGTTCATAAACTAGTTACTCCCTTTAGCATATGAATTAGAGTTGATTCTGGTAAGGGGGAGATGTCCAGTGCTCCTTTCCCACTCATTAAACATAATCTTAGATATTTTACATAAAAAAAAAGAGGTGCTCCCCACTATTACTAGTAGAAGTATCACCTCTTCCTCTATATCTCACCTTGATTCCACTGCTATTTTAATTCATACATAACACTTAGCTGTGTTGTAACTTTAACTACTCCCGGTTGAACGGATGTGCTTGCACCAGCATCTGCTGCAGCCATATCCATTTTCAGATTCTGTTCATAATAAACCGGAGAGGTACTGCCATCATTTTGGCTGACCGTGATTACTTGACCCAAGCTACGTTTAGCTGCCTTAGCAATAGCCGCTGCTTTAACATCTGCGTTTGCCATCGCCTTTTCAATCACCTGAGCTTCAAAGGCAGAAGTATCTTCCACGGAAAAACGTGCATTTCCGATATTGTTTGCCCCTGCCGCAGAGGCAGCGTCCAGCAATTCACCAACCTTGGTCAGATCTCTATAGGACACTAACAGCGTATGATTCGCGTTGTACCCTTTTACTTGCTGTCCTTCTTTTTCGCTATAGCTATAGTTGGGTTGCACATAAAATTGAGTACTTTGAATATCCTTATCTACGATTTTCCAAGTACCCTTCAGCAGTGTAGTGATCTTTTGGATTTTAGCAGCATTTGTTTTTTGTGCTTCTTGTGCGGTTGCAGCTGTAGTATCCACACCGATGGTCAAGTATACAATATCCGGCTTAATAGACAATTCACCTTTACCTACTACATTAACGACATTTTTCTGCACATCCTCAGCAGCGTAAGCCTTTGCAGGACCCTGAAAGACACCACTCATGCTGATCCCCCCAATTAACAAACTCCCTACGATCAACACTGAACCGATTTTCTTTACCAAACCTTTCATATTAGCCAGCCCCTTTCAATTTTTGTAATTTGTTATTATCCTCTAGACGAGTCTTTTTGGTAAATGTTGCACGGCTAAATCTATTTTTTGGTATTAAAAAAAGCCCCGAAGGGCTTTTAGTCATGCAATAAAAAGTCATTTTAAAGATTATTGGTTCTCAAGCTCTTCTTTGCTAACGAGACTCGTCAAAGCGTTTACAGCTTGATCCGCGTCTGCACCATCCGCGCTGATATAGATCTCCGTGCCGGAACTGATCGCTAAGCTCATAATACCCATAATACTTTTGGCATTTACTTTTTTATCGTCTTTTTCCACGAAAATCTCCGACGAAAACTTGTTAGCTTCTTGCACAAACAATGCTGCCGGTCGAGCGTGTAGCCCTGTCTTCAACCGAACAACTACCGGGTGCTTTGTCATGAAACGCTTACCCCCTAATTGAGTTCTCCCCAAAAATTTCACATTAATTTTATATTATTATATCATTATAACGTAAACCACACTAGAAAAAAAGTGACTAGCCGCCTCGAACCTTGTCCGCCAGCTCATCAATCTTACGAAGTCGATGATTTACTCCGGACTTACTGACTGTACCTTTCAGCATTTCACCAACCTCTTTAAGGTTGATATCTGGATGTGCCATTCGAATTTCTGCAACTTCTCGCAGTTTATCCGGTAAGCTCTCCAGTCCCACTTCTCGCTGCAGCAGTTTGATATTCTCAATCTGCCGCACCGCGGCACTTATCGTTTTATTGAGATTCGCAGTCTCGCAGTTCACGATCCGATTCACGGAATTACGCATATCACGCATAATTCTTACATCCTCAAATTTGAACAACGCTTGATGCGCCCCGATCAAACTTAAGAATTCGATAATCTTCTCGCCTTCTTTAATGTATAGAATAAACCCTTTTTTACGTTCAATGCACCGTGCGTTTAGGTGAAATTCACCAGCCAGATCGACTAACGCTTTACAATGCTCCTCATACATCGAAGAAATCTCCAAATGGTAAGAGGAACCCTCCGGATTATTAACCGATCCGCCCGCCAGAAATGCACCGCGCAAATAAGCACGCTTACAGCAGTTATTCCCAACAATCTCTTTATCAATACCGTCGGTAAAAATAAATCCTTCGGACACAATTCTGAGATCATTTAATATCTCCTGTACGCGACTAGGGATTCTAACGATATAAACGTTATTTTTCTTCAAACGCATTTTTTTACGCACGAGTAGCTCAATATGGACCTGGTAATATTTCTTAAGTAAAGAATATACCCGCCTTGCAATCGCGGCGTTCTCCGTCGAGATGTCGAGAATAACCTTTTTGCTTGAAAGCTGCACAGATCCATTCATACGGATTAGCGCTGACATCTCCGCCTTCTCACAACAAGGCTCACTCTCCACCATCGTCAGCTCTTTTTTGGTAAGGGCCGCAAAAGACAAGGGTCTCACCTCTTTCTGAAATAAGTACGACATTCATATATATAAGTTATTGCCTCGGGTTTCTATTTATCCAATCTTGCACAAGGTGGTAGATATGATGACTAAGCTTATCGGTATCATGCCTTAAATAAGTTCGGAATAACACTAACTTATCGGCTATAACTTTATAAGTACTGCCTTTCAGTACATCCTTGTCGAGTTGTACCGGGCGAGCACCCTTCTCCGCGTACTTCGTCTGCACCTGCTCTGGAATTTGACCGTCATTAACAATAACATAATCGAATAAATGAATCCCAATATGATCATAAACGGCCTGTAAATGGTCATTTACAGTATAATTATCTGTTTCACCAGGCTGAGTCATTACATTACAGACAAAGATTTTGATTGCATCAGAAGATACAACTGCTTCTGCTAGCTTGGGAACAAGTAGGTTCGGAAGAATGCTTGTGTATAGACTCCCTGGACCCAAAAGAATCGCATCCGCATTTCGAATCGCTTCCAGTGCTTCAGGCAACGGTTCCACATCAGCAGGCTCCAAAGACACTCGTTTGATGATCCCTCCGGCTTCCGGTATCTTAGACTCGCCCGTGATAATCGTGCCATCCGACATTTCTGCACGCAACACTACGGCATCCCCCGCAGCGGGCAATACCCGTCCGCGAACAGCGAATAATCGACTGAGCTCGCGAACCGCTGTAACGAAATCACCGGATATATCTGTGAGCGCAGCAAGGATTAGATTACCAAGACTATGACCTGCCAAGCCTTCACCTGTGTTGAAACGATATCTCATAATATCCGCCATGAGCGGCTCCACATCAGCCATAGCCGTTAATACGTTGCGGATATCCCCAGGAGGCGGCATTTGCAGTTCACTGCGCAAAATACCCGAGCTTCCTCCATCATCTGCTACGGTAACTATAGCTGTAATATCTAGCGGCTTTTCTTTTAGGCCGCGAAGCATGACAGATAGCCCCGTACCACCGCCCATAACGACGATACGTGGACGCTCTCTTTGTTCTTCAGTCACTATGGACCCCTTCTCTCATTAGTGCCGATCACGCTCGGAATCCCGATGACTAACCGCTACGGATTCCGTTTCGCTGACGCCCAGCATTTTACCCAAATATTCAGAAATAGCTACCGAACGGTGTTTGCCGCCCGTACAGCCAATGCCGATAATAATCTGGGATTTACCTTCCCTACGATATTGCGGAATTAAAAAATGAAGCATATCGAGCAGTTTGGTCAGGAACACCTGTGTCTCAGGCCACTTCATTACATAGTCATAGACATCGCTGTCCTGACCTGTTTTGGGCCGCAGGTTATCCACATAATGTGGGTTAGGCAAAAAGCGAACATCGAAGACGAGGTCTGCATCAATAGGAATACCATACTTAAATCCGAACGACGTAATATTGACGGAGAGTGTGCTTTTTCCTAAATGCGAGAACCGCGATACAATCTTCTCTTTTAGCTGCACTGGTTTCATACTGCTAGTATCCAGACACAATGTGGCTGAATTCTTTAATTCCTCCAGCATTTTACGTTCCAGCTTGATACCGTCAAGTGGAAGTCCCTTGGGCGCTAGAGGATGATGACGCCGACTTTCCTTGTAACGCTGCACAAGTACCGAATCCGTAGCATCCAAGAACAAGATTTCACAACCAATGGTTGACTCATCCTTGATATAGGCTAAAGACTCGGACAAAGCAGTGAAGAATTCTCGGCCGCGCAGGTCAATCACAAGAGCTACCTTGGCGATCTTACCCTTCGACTGCTCAATCAGTTCTGCAAACTTAGGGATCAGCACCGGCGGCAAATTATCAACACAGAAGAACCCTAGGTCTTCCAGACTTTGCACAGCAATTGTCTTACCCGCACCTGACATTCCGGTAATAATGATCAGGGTGGCTCCAGCCGTTGGAGTATTGTCCAATTCGGTCATTAAAGCGTCCCCTCCCTAAATTAGTATATGAATACTCTCTATCTTTTAAGAACGAAGCAAGAGGCCAGCAGCGCCAACAATACCTGCATCATTCCCGAGCTCCGCAGGGATAATCGAAACACCAGTCTGAAGCGGAGCCGGTGCAAGCTTAGCAAACACGCGACGAACTTCATCAAATAGAATATCTCCAGCCTTAGATACACCACCACCAACGATGAAGACCTCAGGGTTAAGCACAGCCGCAACAGAAGCCATAGATTTACCCAAATAGTATGCTGCACGGTTTACTATGCGAATCGCTACTTCATCGCCAGCCTTAGCTGCATCAAATACTTCCTTCGCAGCAATCTTCTCTACCGTAGAGAGGGAAGTACGATCACCACGTGCTACTGCATCATTAGCCATACGAATAATTCCTGTTGCGGAGGAAACGGTTTCCAAACATCCCATATTGCCACAACCACATTGAATAGCTTCCAGATCCGGCACTACAGAGATATGGCCAAGCTCACCTGCTAGGCCCGCAAAACCTTGATAAATCTTACCATTAATAATGATTCCGCCACCAACACCTGTTCCTAGCGTATAGCAGACACAGTTTTCAATCCCGCGTCCCGCACCACTCCAGGCTTCACCCAGTGCAGCTACGTTCGCATCATTGTCTATTTTGACAGGCTTGTTCCAGCGATCTTCCAAAATGGAGCGAATCGGCACATCTTTAAATCCTATGTTAGGCGCAAGGATGATGATTCCTTCACGAATATTTGTGAACCCTGCTACGCCCGCTCCTACACCTGCAAGCTGATCCCAAGAGTACGGGGAATCCTCCACAATTTGGCGTACATACTTCTCGATATTATCGATAACAGTATCGACACCTTCTGCAGTTTCTGTGGGTCCCTCATAAGTATGCAATAGAGTTCCCTCAGCATTGCAGATTCCAACCTTAATTGCAGTTCCACCCAAATCCACGCCAACGTAGATATTCTCAGACATGTAGCAAGCCACCTTTTTTTATACTAAAATAGTTAATCCTAAGTACCAACTATAATAGAAGCCCCCTCTGTGGTCAAGGAAAGACAACACACCCGGGAATTCCTTATTTTAAAAGTATACTCTATTATATTCTAAAAAGACCCTCTTGCGCCGAAACAAGAGAGTCTTCTTTCTATATTATTATTTGGAAATTATCCTTTAGTGTCCATTTATTCCGATAGAATACGTTTTTGGCCCTCTAGTGCACGGATTGGTGCGATATTCTGTGTAAACTCCAGCGTCCCCATATACTTGCCGGTCTCGTCGCGTACAGCGAAATAACGGATGTAGATAAATTTATCCTTGATGTTGATCCAGAAGTCTTCAGCATCCTTACGACCTGCCTTGAAGTCCTCCAGAAGCTTCTCTACCACATGCACACTTTGTGGCGGATGACAGTTCTGTACTGTGCGTCCAATCACTGCTTTAGTTCGCGCAAAGATACGTTCCTTCCCGTGTGAGAAATATCGAACGACATCATTCTCATCAATAAATGTCAGATCTACCGGCAGGTGATTGAGCACGGTCTCTAGCTGATGCAGTGACAACAGACCTGTCTCAAAGCGAATGAACCCTTCTTGCGGAGCGGCCCCCGCTGCTTCCTCCTGCAATGCTGCACCTTCCGGCTCTGCGGCACGCTCGGGTATCCACTCCTGTTCCGGTGCCGTTAGGCAGAATCCGATTTCATCGCTCTCCCGAGCGATTTTGACCCATTCATCTTCAGTCAATTTGTCCAGCGCCATAGGCAGTAGAATATTTTCTTCTTTAAAGATCATTTCATTAACTTCCTTGATGATCTCCGCTAGCTGAACCCCAATTTCAGATGCGTTCCCGCTGTAAGTGCTGAGCGCTGCCTTTGCCTCTTTAATCATACGACGGATATTATCATCCACTCCCCACATGACCTTGGTTGGCCCATAAATCCCGTATTTTTCGAGGTAAGGAAAGAGTAGGTTCTCTTTACGACTGTAGTGTTTATCAAGATCCAGCAGCAAGCTAAGATCCTCCAACAACTTGAAGATCTGTTCCTCACTATCGTTCTTTTGAAACTTTGTCGCGTGCAGATCCATACGGAAGTTAACAAGTCTTTCAATTTCACGATTCTCTAACTTAAAGGTGTGTACTGGATGGCCTGGCTGCTCCTCGGGCTTAGACGAGCGGTGAATCTGCTCAATAGAACCTTTAAAGATCGCCGTGTGCACCGAACAAAGTCGTTGTACCTCGGATACCGGAATCCCCTCTTCGGTCATTAACGAATGCTCCATCGCGGAAATTTCCGCTACGGTAACATCACCTACAGCTTCCTCAAAGCGCGCCTTAACCTCATCTACGCTTTTGCCTGCATGTAGCTCCTTAATAATCTCCTTGAGCATAGCCTGACGCCGGGTCTGCTCCGGTGCATCAACCTCACGGTTATTTATAAGTTCACTCATCATTAATCTCTCCTTATCGAGGTTTGGTTATCGGTTCCTTTATTTCATAATCTCGAAGCCATGTTGTTCAAATGCTAACTCCACGGTGTCGGGATCGATTTTCTTCAATTTGATTCCTTTGGATAAGGTCATGAAACGTCCAGCCGCCTGCAGCATGCCAGGCTTAGCGATATCCTTAAAGCCCAGCTCTACCATAATCTCGATGACCTCCGGATGCCGTGATACCATATCGAATATGGATTCATCCATTCGCAGCGCTTTTTCCATGTGACTCTTCTCCTTTTTGTGAGAACTATTCTCAATACAAGATTAGCACAGGCAATATAGAGCGATTGTGATTGCAATCACTAAATAAAAAGAAACGACGTTGTCGTCTTTTTTAAGACATCAACGTCGTTTTTCGTAAAAGTATATAAAGCGTGAATCTTAACTTTCATATAAATAAAAAACTGCCCCCTACGCTTAAATAGCATACGAGACAGCCTGATTGTTGTATTAAACTCGGGTCATGATATGCATCAATAAGTTTATTATAGCGTTACCCCTGTTTTGAAAATGGAAATCTCACGGAAGTTATTCTTTTCATTATTAACCCACTCGCCGCTGGCCACCTCAATAATATAGTTAATGAAGTCACGCAAGACCTCGTCTGGAGAACCGTCTTCAACCAATACCCCTGCATTAAAATCAATCCAGTGACGCTTACCTTCATACAAAGGCGTATTTGTAGACACTTTCATCGTTGGCACGAATGTACCAAAAGGCGTTCCCCGTCCGGTTGTAAAGATCACCAATTGGCAGCCAGCAGCAGCAAGTGCGGACGAAGCCACAAGATCGTTGCCTGGCGCATTCAGGAGATTTAATCCTTTATTAGTGATAAGTTCCCCGTACTTAAGTACATCCATGACCGTGGAGTTACCAGATTTCTGCGTGCAGCCCAGTGATTTATCCTCGAGCGTAGTGATTCCTCCGGCTTTATTCCCTGGAGAAGGATTTTCGTACACCGGCTGTTTGTAGTCCATAAAATACTGTTTAAAGTCGTTGATAAGATCAACAATTTTGTGGAAAATATCTTCGTCTGCAGCACGTTCCATCAGAATTTTTTCTGCGCCAAACATTTCAGGCACTTCAGTCAGTACAGTTGTACCGCCTTGAGCAGCCATATAGTCAGACAGACGTCCAAGCAGTGGATTCGCAGTAATGCCAGACAGACCATCGGAGCCTCCACACTTCAGACCGATCTTCAGCTCAGAGAGTGCCACCTCTTCCCGATGATCACCCTGCACGTTATTATAGATTTCCTTCAGCAGCTTTACGCCCTCTTCAATCTCATTTCCAACCTCTTGGGAGACAAGGAAGCGTACACGATCCTCATCATAGCTGCCCAGCATTTCTTTAAAAACATGCAAGTTGTTATTCTCACAACCTAGTCCGAGCACAAGCACGCCGGCCGCATTTGGATGTTTAACCGCGTTAGCGAGAATTGTACGGGTATTGTCATGATCATCGCCAAGCTGGGAGCAACCATAATTATGCTTAAGCACAAGCACATTATCGAATGGAGCAATATCCCCAACCTCTGCCTTGAAAATATTGATGATCTGCTCCGCCACTCCATTCACACAACCAACCGTAGGCACGATCCACAGCTCATTGCGGATACCTACAGATCCATCAAAGCGTCGATACCCCTTAAAGGTCAAATTCTCAGCGGCAAAAGGATTCGGCGTCAGCTTCTGCGCAAAGGTATATTCCTCTACCCCTGTTAGGTTTGTCTTCGTATTATGAGTGTGCACCCACTGGCCTGGCGCGATAGGCGCTTTAGCATGACCGATGGGATAACCATATTTCAACACATTTTCACCTTCGCTAATACTGGTTAGTGCAATTTTATGACCTCTAGCAATATCTTCTGTAATCTTAATCTCTTTTGAACCAATTACGATGGTATCGTCTGCTTTATAGTCCTTCAGTGCAACAGCGACGTTATCAGCTTCGTTGATCTGCAATACCTCTTTCATGGTCTTGATCATATGATTGTCACCTCCTGGATATTAGTTGTGTGCCGGTCTCTTCACGAACGCTTTCAATGCTTGCTTCATGCCGGTCTTCTCAATCGCAATCAGTCCTTCTGTCACCTTGTCAGTAAGCCCAGCCACTTCATTCAGATCACAACCCCAGCGATTGGTTGCTGCTAGTACATCGACGGCCAATGCGCGTAATCCTGTGTCTGTACCATCCCATCCTCCCCACAAGGAAGCGAACCATTCCAAAATATCTGCATCATCTGCAAGCTGAATTTCTTCCTGTCCTCTACGTCCTTTATAGAAAGCAATTAATGCGCTCAATGAGAAGACGAGCTTTTCAGGCAATTGGCCTTTCGACTCCACAAATTGCAGTAATGAAGGCAAATCTCTTGTCTTAAATTTCGATATAGAGTTAAGGGAGATGCTCATCAAGTAATGCTGCACATAAGGGTTCAGGAACCGTTCCAATACCGCGTCTGCAAAAGAGTTCAATTCCTCTACCGGCAGATCCAGCGTCGGAATAATCTCATCGTAGATTAAGGACTTCACGTACGTCCCAACCTCTTCGTGCTCGATCGCCTCAGCAACCGTATCAATTCCGTACAAATACGCTACTGGTGTCAGAGCTGTATGAGCCCCGTTTAGAATTCTCACTTTACGAGTCCGATAAGGGGTCATATCATCTACCACCAGCACATTGAGACCTGCTAGCTCAGCCGGGAACTCCTCTTTAATCCACTGTGGTCCTTCAATTACCCAAAGGTGGAACTGCTCACCAACAACGACCAGCTTATCCTCATAGCCCAGTTCTTCTGTAATCTCGGCAATGCTGTCTCTTGGATAACCGGGAACAATGCGGTCCACCAGACTGCAGCAGAAGGTATTAGCTTCATTCAACCACTCTACAAAGCCTTCTCCGAGATTCCACAGGTCAGCATATTTTAAAATAACCTTTTTAAGCTCATCACCATTCCGGTCAATCAGCTCGCACGGAATAATGATAAAGCCTTTTGAAGCATCACCATTAAAAATTTCATAACGTTTATATAGTAAGGCCGTCAGCTTGCCCGGAAAGCTACTCTGTGGGGTATCGGTTAACTTGTCGCCGGCTTCAAAAGCTATTCCTGCCTCAGTAGTATTGGACATGATAAAACGAAGTTCAGGGTTCTCGGCAAGCTTCATATACTCCTCGTGTTGCGAGTATGGATTGAGCGTCCGCGTAATACAATTGATTACCTCATGCTCTTTTACAGCTACTCCGTCTTTGAGTCCTTGTAGATAAAGGGTATACAGCCCATCCTGATCATTTAGCATTTCTGCAAGCCCGTTAGCCAGCGGCTGCACGACAACCACTCCACCGTTGAAATCCGTTTGTTGATTCATGGTATGAATCTGCCAATCTACAAACGCGCGCATGAAATTGCCCTCACCAAATTGCAGAACCTTTTCGGGATACTGCTTATAAGCTTTCCAACTATCGCTATTCAATCTTTCCAATGTAAACGCCTCCTATTTTATAAATGCACACGATAAACTTATATTTGTATTACTTAAAACAATATTTATATTATAATTTACTTTGAATTATGCACACGTGAAAATTTAAATCAAAAACCCTTCACAAATTGTAAAGGATTAGGCCGCTGTATGCTGTATGCGCACCATTACTATTTTTGAAGCTTCCTGACCGATTCTCTCTCAATAAACTCTGTTTCAATCGAGATTGGGCCGTCTTTCTCCGTAGGTTCCTTGATTAAGCTTAACAGCTGGTGTGCACCTTGCTCACTGATCTTTTCAATCGGACGCTTCACTGTGGTCAGCGAAGGATTCGCATAGAGTGAAAAACCTATATCGTCAAAGCCCACAATGGAGACATCATTCGGTACCTGCAGCCCTCGCTCGAATACGTTTTTCATAGCCCCGATAGCCATATCATCATTGGAGCAAAATACAGCCGTCGGAGGTCTCTCCAAATCCAGTAGCTCGCTCATCGCCTTATATCCACTTTGCATATCATAATTACCACGGATCATAAAGTCGTTACGGACAGGAATATTATGGTCAATCAGAGCTTTTATAAAACCGTCTCGCCGCTCCTGCGTGGATTTAAAGCCCTCGACGCCTTCAATGATCGCAATGTCTTGATGTCCGGATTCAATCAGGTGTTTGCCTGCATTATAAGCGCCTTCCCGGTCATTGGAGATGATGTTGATAATGGAGCGGTCATCAATCTGCCTATTCAACACAACGATTGGAATGCCTTGCTGAACTACATGATAAATGAATTTATTATCTGCTTCACTTTGGCTCATAAGAATAATTCCGTCAAAGCGTTTACGATGAATAGAGGAATACTCAGTATAATCGTCGATCCCGCGGATGAACAGATTATACTCTACATCTATGACACTATTCACACCACGAATCGTATCAGAAAAGAAACCAGATGTGGTGCCCTTGGCAATACTCGTGAAGAACAGACCAATGGTATAAGATCGCTGCATCACAAGGCTTTTGGCATTGTAATTAGGGACGTAACCCACTTGCGCAGCGATCTCGGCAATTTTTTTACGTGTGACTTCTTTAATTAGGGGACTGTTGTTAAGTGCTCTCGATACAGTTGTATGTGAAACATTCGCCAGCTTGGCGATATCCTTGATTGTAGGTGCCATGGGTCAACCTTCCTTATCAAACGGGTTTGGCTCTTCCATGTAAGGATATCATAACGATTACCTAGTCACCAATGCCTGTTTCGAGAAATTGAAATAATGATCAGCGTTATTGTAACAGATATTCTTGATCATGCCGCCCAGTAAATCCAAATCATCCGGAGCTTCTCCGGTTTCTACCCAAGAACCTACAAGATCGCACAGGATTCTTCTAAAGTATTCATGTCTGGTATACGATAAAAAGCTTCTGGAGTCGGTTAACATTCCGACAAATTGGCTAAGTACGCCGAGATTAGCGAGCGTCTTCATCTGTTCCAGCATGCCGTCCTTGTTATCGTTGAACCACCATGCAGTTCCGAATTGAATTTTCCCTGGAATACCGCCCCCTTGGAAGCAGCCCATTAAGCCAGCAATGACATGATTATCATTCGGATTCAGGGAGTACAAAATGGTCTTAGGTAGTGCGTTCTCACGATCCAGCGCATCTAGCAGCCCTGACAGAGGCTTAGCGATCACGCCGTCATTAATGGAATCATAGCCGGTATCAGGACCTAGTCGTCCCAACATTACACTGTTATTATTGCGTAGCGCATGGATATGGAATTGCATCGCCCAATCAAGCTCACTGTACAATTTGCCTAGAAACACAAGTGTGAATCCTTTAAATTTCTTTTCCTCACTCTCGCTCACAGCACCGTCTCGAAGCGCTTTGGCGAATATCGCTGTAGCTTCCTCCAAGGTTGCAGGCTCAAACATTACTGCATCCAAAGCATGATCAGACACACGGCCAGCTCTGGCATGGAAGTATCTTACTCTGCTCTCCAGCGCTTCAAGAAACTGTCCATAATTTTCAACAGCCATTCCCGAAACCTCGCTAAGCTGAGCTACCCAAGGTTTAAAAGTTGGACGATTGATTTCAAGGGCTTTATCTGGACGAAATCCCGGAACAACGCTGGCATCAAATCCACTCAAGCTGCTGATTTTTTCGTGGTATTCCAAATTATCTACAGGATCATCGGTGGTGCATACGACGGTCACCTTCGATTTAGTGATTAAATCTCTCGCTCCATACCCTTCACCTTGTAGCTGTCTGTTCACTTCATCCCATATTTTCAGTGCGTTAGCTTCATTCAGCAAATCATATACACCGAAGAAACGCTGCAATTCCAGATGCGTCCAATGATAGAGCGGATTACCGATAATCATAGGAACGGTTCTAGCCCATGCCAAGAACTTATCATAGTCACTGGCATCACCCGTAATGAACTTTTCATCTACACCATTTGCCCGCATCACTCTCCATTTATAATGGTCGCCATACAGCCAAGCTTCGGTAATATTGTTGAACGTCTTGTTCTCATAAATCTCTTTTGGACTGAGGTGGCAATGATAATCGATAATCGGCATGTCTTTCGCATAATTATGAAACAGCTGAATCGCTGTCTCACTGGACAACAAGAAGTTCTCATCCATGAATTTTCTGCTCATGAGGTTTGCTACTCTCCTTTAAGATCAAAATGGGATTGATACAAAGAGTTTAACGTGAACATTTAGTTGATTACTGGACTTCATCATAATTGATATTGTAAACTTCGACTGAATGTAGAAATGTAGTGAAATGAAAATTGTTCACGTTAACATTATATTCTTATTGTAAACGTATTTTTAAAATGCGCAAGTCCTTTTCGAAGGACATTGTTACAGTTATTTAAACATCACCTAGCATTCTGTCACAAGCATAAACGCCTTCAGCGTGCTTATAAGGACGGCAAGCATTATATTTCAAAAAAGCAGGCGACCCTTTAGAACAAGGGTCGCCTGCTTGAAGTCATTCCGATTAAATTTAGCGATAAATTAACTATCCAGTGTTTCGCTCCAGTCATGCACCATTGTGCCTTCAAGATATTTCTCAGCGTCCATTGCTGCCATACAGCCGGTGCCTGCTGCAGAAATGGCTTGACGGTAGCGGGTATCCTGTACGTCACCACAAGCAAATACGCCCGGTATGTTCGTTTCTGTAGTTCCAGGATTCACCACGATATAACCGTTGGTATCCGTCGTTATTTGACCGCCCAAGAATCCGGTATTCGGCGTATGGCCGATTGCGACAAACACTCCGTCCGCTTCGATGAGTTCTTCAAGCCCAGTCTCATTGTTGCGAACCGTCAGCCCTTTAACTCCAGACTCGCCGGTTGTAACTTCAAGCGGTGTACGATTAAGTGCCCACGCTACCTTACTGTTGTCACGTGCACGATCCTGCATAATCTTCGAAGCTCTGAGCTCATCACGACGGTGAACCACGGTTACGCTGGAAGCGAATCTTGTTAAAAAGCTAGCTTCCTCCATCGCGGAGTCTCCTCCACCGACCACAATAATCTTCTTGTTACGGAAGAAGAAGCCGTCACAAGTAGCACAAGTGCTGACCCCACGGCCTACATTATCCTGCTCCCCTGGTATTCCTAAATATCTGGCAGAAGCACCTGTAGAGATAATTACCGACTCTGCCTCTAATACACCCAATCCATCTACTGTCACTTTAAAAGGACGCTGTGAGAAATCCACTGAATCCACCCAACCATTCTTGAATTCAGCACCAAAGCGTTCAGCCTGCTTGCGCATGTTGTCCATTAAATCCGGACCGAGAATCCCCTCAGGAAAGCCTGGAAAGTTCTCCACTTCCGTTGTCGTTGTCAGTTGTCCACCTGGCTGCATTCCTTCAATTACAAGTGGGTTAAGGTTGGCGCGTGCCAAATAAATAGCAGCAGTAAGCCCGGCCGGGCCTGTTCCGATTACAATCGTTTTGTACATAACAGTGGCCTCCTCATCACAATAGGGTTTATTTCAAGCATAAACGCCTTCGGCCTCCTTATAAGGACGATAAGCGTTTAAGCGAGAAATATTGCATCAAGACTTAGATATTTTCGGTAAATGGGGGAAGACTGTCGCTCACACTTCCCTGAAAACTGCATTCATCATCGATGCGCCGAGCATAACGACTGACCATCGACACAGAAACGTCGTAGCGCTGAGCTACCTCACGGTAGGTGACTGGAAGGTTATGCATTTTTGCGATCAAATATTCTAAGGCTGCACACCAGCCTCCTGCGTGACGGATAAATGGAACATCTGGATATAAGCTGCTCACGAATTGCTTCCAGAGTAATTCAGCATCTTTTTTCTGGACAGCATCAAATCTCCGGTCCATCATACTTACCGTCTGATCGATGACTTTTTGCCAGTCTTCTCTCCATTCCGGCAATCCCTTCAGACGCGCAGTAGAAGTTTCTTTGGCTTCCTGAGGTACATTTTCCTCCGGAACACTACCGATCAGTCGTTGCAGACTAAGAAGTGCCGCTTCTTGCAGCTTATCCTCCTGTAGCGGCTGCTGCTTCAGAAGCCCCTGCAGAATTTCGGACATTTCTTCATCCTCAATCCACCGGAGAGCTTCCGTAACCTGTAGCTTCGTATTGGCATCTCCATAGCGAAGTGCCCAGAAGAAGGAAGATCGAAGCAGTGGATTGTTCCGCACCTCCTCAGCAAAGCTGCCTTTGTTGTCTTTCCACAGCTTCAGCTGCTCTTGAAATGGGAGCTGATAGTTGTAACTGATTGGAGACAACGCCTTGCCTTCCCCCTGCGCTTGCTGCAGTTGGGCCAGAAAAAATCTCGGCACAGCCGATTCCGGATCCAGCTTAGCAGCTTTTTGCCAGCAACGCTGAGCCTCTGCGTACAGGCCGCTATTACTTGCTGCTGCCGCACAGTAATGGTACAAACTGGCGTCACCGCCGACTTCCTCATCCTTTAGCAGGCGTCGAAAATGACCATAAGCGGTTCTATGCCGTCCCAAAATCCCCATGGTGGTGGCCATTTTGAACAAATGCTCCTGGTGAAAAGGAATAGTCGCCTCCAGCAGACGTAACAATCCAGCCAGTTGCCCGCGGTCTCCTTCATATTGCAGAAAGATCGCCAAGTTACAGAGTGCATGCAAATTCCCAGAGTCCTGTTCAAGCACCCGCATAATGCATTCTTTGGCTTTGGTAAAACGGCCCATATAGAAATACGCAAGGGCTAGGTTGTTATGCGCCGCCATGAAGTCTGGTGTGTTATTCACGATCTCTTCAAGCAGAGTAACGGCTTGTGTAAACTTGCCTTCCTCCAAAAGCGCTCGAGCTCGCTCATGCTCTACTACACCTTCCCGGCTTCTAATCCGGATAAGCGGTGCAGGACGATCCAGCTCATATTGCAGTAGTTCCATCAATTCTTCCGATTCGGTCAGAAATTCACCGTTCACATCTTCCTCGAGATAAGTAACGAGTGAGCGCTCTGCCTCCTCATAGCTTTCCATATTGGCGAAGTTGTTAGCCATATAGAAATAACATTCCGTCATTCCAGGATCAATATCCTCTAGTACATGGGTTAAAATGTCGTTAGACGCCTCATAATTACCCATCTCTGATAATACGCCTGCTACGTTGCAATGATTTACCGGGTTCTCCGGTTCGTACTCTACAGCTTTGCGAAAATTCTTTAATGCCTTATCATATTGAAAGCGATCCAAGGACCGAACGGCTCTTTCAAAGAAAAAATTGGCATTCAGAGTAATAGGAATAACATTACCATTCTCCACATCATACTCTGAAGTTCTCTCCATCATGGAAGCAAGGCACCCCCTTATAAGAAGCTTCCTTATACTAACGAAAAAATAGGAGAACGGCGCCCAATGGGGTATACCGGAGCTCCAAACTTAATCGCTATTCCGTTCCCTTTATGGGTGCGGCTATCTTCACACAGTATACCACATGTGACCGCGAGATTCTCAAGTTGAGAAAGACTCTACCACTCCATAAACAGTAACTTTTTCATGCAAAAAATAAAAAAGACGGGGAATTAAATTCCCGCGTCTCTGAAAAGTTTATCAATCGAACCGCCCTCAAGAATAATGCGTGTAGCTTGCGCAAGCATAGGTGCAACCGATAAGACCTTAAACCGACTTGAATGATCATCTGGTAGCGCGATTGAATCGGTAATGACCACTTCTTGAATAGAAGGATGGTCGAGTCGCTGCAGCGCAGGTCCTGAGAACAATCCATGCGTCGCACAGACGATACTGTCCTTCGCACCTCTCTCCTTTAGACCTTCTACCACATTCACAATGGTAGTCCCTGTATCAATCAGGTCCTCGATAATAATCGGTGTACGTCCCTCGACATCGCCAATGACATGAGTGATGACTGATTCATTATGAGCTGGACGCTTCTTAATCATAATGGCAAAAGGGGAATCCAGCTTATTCGCCAGTTTCTCAGCCATAGACGCGCGTCCTGCATCAGGGGAGACAATCACTAGATCAGACATTGCCTTCGATTTCAAATGACTACTGATCAGATCAAGTGCAGTTAGATGATCCACTGGAATATTGAAGAATCCTTGAATCGCCGCTGCATGCAAGTCGATGGTGATCACACGAGTTGCGCCCGCGGTCGTAAGTACATCCGCTACCATCTTAGCCGAGATCGGTTCACGAGGTGCTGACTTACGTTCCTGCCGAGCGTATCCATAATACGGTACAATAATGTTAACTGTACGCGCCGATGCCCGTTTGGCAGCATCTATCATCACGAGCAGTTCAACGAACATCTCATTAATGGGATGGGATAGGGATTGCACCAAAAATACGTCACAGTTCCGGATGCTCTCTTCGTAATGCACGTAAATCTCGCCGCTCATGAAACGGGTCAGCTTAATCTGCCCCAATTCAACACCAAGTCGCTCTGCAATATCTGCCGCTAGCTTTGGATTCGACGAACCGGAAAAAATACGTAATTGTTGATGATGCATAATACCCTCCTGCGGATTATAAGTTATAGTTTGAACGGAACAGTGGTACGGCGGCGTCCCTCAAAAACAGCCAGCTCACGAAAGCCTGTGTGCCAAAGCATGCTACGTGCTTCTTGCAAGCCGTCGCCGAGCTTGGCAGGATCATGAGCATCCGAGCCGAGCGTAAGTGGTATACCGAGCTTTAAGGCCTCTTGTAGCAGATGCTCCGCCGGGAACATCTCAGCACATGGCTTCGAAAGTCCTGAAGCATTCAGCTCCATGGCGATTCCGCTATCCGCTATAACCTTTAAGGTTTCCAGCTCCAGCGCTCTCACCTCTGCTTTACCTTCTGGTGTCTGTGGACCATAGCCGAACCGTTTAATAACATCCATATGTCCTATAATATCATATAATCCCGATAACGCCGACTTCTTTACAGCATCATAATAAAGACGATAAACCTCTAGTTCATCCTTACCTTCCCAGCCATGAACCTGTCGATAATCCGTGATATCCCATTCCCCAAGAAAATGCACAGAACCTATCAGATAGTCCCACGGGTAAGGAGCCAAAATCTCACGAATTTGATCCTCGTAGCCTTCGATATAATCAGCTTCCAGTCCCACCCGCAGGTCTATGACTCCACGGTAACGCTCCTTCAATGCCAGGCACTCTTCCACGTAACGAGGTAGTTCAGACATTGGCATAGCCATTTCAGGGTAATAGCTCGCAGGATCTACATGAATAAGCGGTAAGTGGTCAGACAACCCCAGCTGCTGAAGTCCAAGCTCTATTCCGCGCTTCACATACTCCTCTAGCTTACCAACGGCATGACCGCAGCGTTCATGATGCGTGTGATAATCAATATGCATCACTCAGTCCTCCCTAGTACTGATCCCGGCGTGGGCGCTCGTGACGGGTACTCAACTCTTCCATGATCTCATCCAGCGGAAGCTTGCGCTCCTGTAGCAGTACTAGTAAGTGATAGATCAGATCGCTAACTTCAAGACGCAGCTCGGCATTGTCTTTATTTTTGGCGGCAATAATTGTTTCGGAGGCTTCCTCGCCCACCTTCTTAAGGATCTTATCGACACCTTTATCGAACAAATAGGTCGTATATGCACCTTCCGGACGCTCCACTTCCCGCTCAGCAATCACGCGCTCTAGCTCACCGAGTACAGCAAAACGTTCGCCATCGCTAAGACTTGCTGCCGGCTTCTGAGCTTCGGAGGTTTGGTTATTCAAAGGAATCTCACGGAAAAAGCACGACGTAGCTCCAGTATGGCAAGCGGGTCCTTCAGGGACAACCTTCACGAGCAGCGTATCACTGTCGCAATCATAGGATATGGAGGTAATAGCTTGTGTGTTGCCTGAAGTTCCACCTTTATGCCAAAGCTCGCTGCGCGAACGGCTCCAGAACCAAGTCTGACCACTTTCTAGCGAGAGCTGCAGCGATTCCGAATTCATATACGCAACCATCAAAACTTCCAGTGTGTTAGCATCCTGCACAACGGCGGGCACCAAACCTGCTTCATTCCAGCGAATGCCGGCTAGCGCTTCTTCTTGGCTTATTGTTGTATTATTTTGAGTTTCGCTCATCGGATTTCTACCCCTTTTTGCTTCAAATCTGCCTTTAAGTCGTTAATAGCAATCTCTTTATAGTGAAAAATGGTCGCCGCAAGTCCTGCATCGGCTTTCCCTTCCGTAAATACATCGTAAAAATGCTCCTTCTTCCCAGCGCCGCCCGAGGCGATCACAGGAATACTTAGCAAGTCGCAAACTGCCGAGGTCAGCTTCAAGTCGAAGCCATCCTTAGTGCCATCCGCATCCATACTTGTGAGCAAAATCTCGCCTGCACCCAGTTTTTCAGCTTCCTTGGCCCAAGCTAGAGCACGGATGCCGGTGGGCTTGCGCCCACCATGGGTGTATACTTCCCATTCACCAAATGCCTCGTTATATTTAGCATCTATCGCTACCACAATACATTGAGAGCCAAAGCGGCGCGCACCTTCCAGAATTAGCTGTGGATTAGTGATGGCTGCCGTATTAATTCCGATTTTATCTGCACCTGCACGAAGAATTCTTTTCATATCGTCAGGCGTAGAGATCCCTCCACCCACTGTAAAAGGAATGGCAATTTCACCTGCGGTCTGCCGCACAACCTCAATCATGGTCGCTCTACCTTCTACAGAAGCCGATATATCGAGAAATACCAGCTCATCTGCGCCCTCACGGTCATACAGCGCCGCTAGCTCTACCGGATCTCCGGCATCACGCAGATTCACAAAGTTAACACCCTTGACTACCCGTCCGTCCTTAACGTCAAGACAGGGGATGATACGTTTTGCTAACATAATAAATCCCTCCTTCCATGTGTTTCCCTAAAGCGTTTCGATCCCCCTAAAGCGTTTCGATCCCCCTAAATCCCCCTTAGCCAAGGGGGACCCCAAGGGCCCCGGCCCTCTGGACACCCGGATTGTTGGCGTCGGCGGACCCATAGAGCACCCGGGTGAGTATGTGCTATGATCGCTAATCCCTACGGGACCGCTTGGACGTTTGGTGCTCCTGCGAGAGCAAACACAAGAGATCAAACCTATAAGATCAAAACCTGTAAGATCAAAACCTGTAAGATCAAAACCTGTAAGATCAAAACCTGTAAGATCAAAACCTGTAAGATCAAAACCTGTAAGATCAAAACCTGTAAGATCAAAACCTTAAAACCTTCGTGTTCCACGTTTCTTGCCCCTAACGGGACGGCGGGCTCACGCCGCCTGCAAGACAAACTTCAACACAAACCCTTAAAACCTCGTGTTCCACGCTTCTGCCCCTGACGGAACGGCGGGCTCGCGTCGCCTGCAAGATCAACTTCAACACATACCCTTAAAACCTCGTGTTCCACGCTTCTGCCCCTGACGGTACAGCGGGCTCGCGTCGCCTGCAAGAGCACATTCATACAGGCGGCCTGTGGGCTCACGTCCATGAAGTGATCGGCTCATTTAGTTGCATAACGTGCAGTTATTTCATCGTCTGTCCAGCAAGCCCTCCGTTTAACTGCATTTCGTACAATTAAATCTGAGCATGAGCTCAGAAAACAACTCATTTCTCATTTATAGCTGCACGAAATACAACTAAATTAGCTAATGGGCTCTTAATGGTAAAAATAGCTGTACAAAGTGCACTTATATCATCCATCACAGGAGTAATGTCCCGTACCGCTACCTAATTACATTTATTGCAGCAAATTGCGCATCAGGTTTTAGCTGACACCTGCTTGATAGATAACCAGGTAGCTTGGTAGCTTGGTTACTTGGTGGCTTGGTTGCTATTCACCGCCCATTCAACGATCTATTGCACTCTGTGCAATAGATTCCAGCTCCTATAAGCTAATAGAGCAGTCTGTTGTATTTCATACAATAGATTTCCGAGGAATCCGCAAAAAAGAGGATTTTAGACTAATTCAATTGTACAAAGTGCAATGAAATAAGCATTCAATCTCTTTAATCGGCTTTCTATTGCACAAAATACAACCAAAATTCCCTAACTAAGATTTTTCACAGGAGTGAGAACTAGTTAGCTAGTTCAGTTTGCTGGTTAGTTGATTTGTTGATTTACTAGTTTGGTTTGGTTTGCTGGTTGGTTCATTCGTTAATTTGTTGTTTGCTCATTAGTTGATTCGTTAATTCGTTAATTTGCTCGTCGGTTCATCTGACCTCTGTTCTTTTGCTTGTGCTTGATGACTTCTCTATTCGTACAATCGCTCGTTAGATAATTGGTATGCTGATTGATTCGATTGGTCTTATATACATTAGTTGTTTGATTCATTTACTTGTCTGTTCATTTACTTATCTGTTCATTTGCTTAATCGGCTCATTTATTGTTTGTGCGTTAATTAATTACTACTTCATTGGTTACTGGTTACTGTCACGCCTGTTTCTTTAATCCACTTCGTATTGGTTAGTTCATCTGTCGTCTTTTTGTTCATTGGCTCGTCTATTGGTTAGTTAGTGTCGCCAACTTACTTCGCTTCTTAACGCACTCACTGAGGACTATTTCTGCCCGAGCGCCTGCAAAGCTTCAGCAAGATCAATATTGCCCGTGTATAGCGCCTTGCCAACAATAGCTCCACCCACACCGCTGCCGCTATGCACGTTCAGACGCAGCAGATCATCAAGACTGGTGACTCCACCGGAGGCGATCACTGTTTTGCCGCTGACCTGTGCCATGGACAGGATACCCTCAACGTTCGGGCCCTGCATCATTCCATCGCGGGAAATGTCGGTGTAAATGAACGTCTCGGCTCCTTTTGCAGCCAACTCCTTAGCCAGATCCTCAGCACGTACTTCAGAGGTATTCAACCAGCCATGTGTCGCAACATAGCCGTTACGCGCATCAATGCCGATAGCTACTTTATCACCGTATTTAGCCAATACTGCTTCGGTAAAAGCATGATCGTTAATCGCAGCCGTACCAATAATAACGCGGCTGACGCCAAGTCCTAGCAATTTTTCCACGTCCGCAAGGTTACGCAGACCTCCGCCCACCTGAACAGGAACGTTAGCATTAGCAGCAATAGCACCAATAATCGCATCATTCACAGGATGACCTGCTTTCGCACCGTCTAAGTCCACCAAATGAATGAACTTTCCGCCTTGCTCTTCCCATGATTTTGCCACCTTCAGTGGACTATCATTGTATATCGTTTCCTGACTGTAATCCCCTTGCTGCAGCCTGACACATTTTCCATCCCGGATATCAATCGCCGGATATACAATAAAAGAAGACATTTGACGTTCCCCACTTTCGTTACATTATATTTATAGCGCAGCTTACGCCCGCTCTCCCTTAAGCTTCAAGAAATTCCCTAACAGCTTGATTCCCAGCTCCCCGCTCTTCTCCGGGTGGAACTGCATGCCGAATACATTGCCTTGCCCAACAATAGCCGTGACCGGGTAACCATAATCTGTGACGGCCAGCAAATCACTCTCTTTTGCCACAAGCGCATGATAAGAGTGAACAAAGTATACATGCCCCTCATCAAGGTCTGCAAAAAGCGGACTTTGCGGCTGCCTGAAACTCAGCTTATTCCAACCCATATGCGGCACCTTATAGCCCTCTCTAGGAGCGAAGCGCACCACCGAACCTGATAGGATATCAAGTCCCTCATGGTTGCCATGCTCTTCACTACTACTAAACAGTAGCTGCATACCAAGACAGATCCCAAGCAGCGGCTGCGTTCCGGCAGCTACCTGTTTGACCACAAGATCCAAACCGCTTTCCCGCAGCTGCTCCATCGCATCGCCAAATGCACCGACACCTGGCAGAATGACACTATCAGCAGCGAGAATTTGCTCGGCTTCACCCGTCACCACACACTCATAACCGAGACGTTCTACCGCCTTGCTCACACTGTGCAGGTTGCCCATGCCATAATCGACGATTGCAACAGTCATGCTACAGCACTCCCTTCGTGGAAGGCACACCCTTCACACGTGGATCAATCAGTGTCGCTTCATCCAGCGCCCGGCCGAGCGCCTTAAATACAGCCTCAATCATGTGATGTGTGTTAGAACCGTAGTGTACGATCACATGCAGCGTAATCCGAGCTTCCAGCGCGAACTTCCATAGGAACTCTTGAACAAGCTCCGTAGAAAAGCTACCCACCTGCTGTGAAGGATACGTTGCGCGATATTCAAAGTGTGGGCGATTGCTGATATCGATCACAACCTGTGCCAACGCTTCATCCATCGGTACAAAAACACTCGCATAACGTTTGATCCCTTTTTTATCACCCAGTGCTTCGTGCAGTGCCTGACCTAGGCAGATCCCAATGTCTTCAACCGTATGGTGATCATCAATCTCGATATCGCCACGCGCCTGTACAGACAGGTCAAACTGGCCGTGCTTCGTAAACAGATCCAGCATATGATTCAAAAAAGGAACATCCGTCTCCAGCTCAGAAACTCCACTTCCATCTACGTTAAGAGACAGCTTAATATCCGTCTCGTTTGTTTTGCGGCTTAATCCTGCTTGGCGCAAGGCCTGTTCATTATTGTTCTCCATATCCGTCTCCACCTTTTCCTTCATTCTCCAATCGAATCTCAATAGCTCGGGCATGGCCTTCTAGCCCTTCGCGACGTGCCAGCTCTATAATGGTCTTCCCATCACGCAGGAGTGCTTCCTTACTGTAATAGATCAGACTAGATTTCTTAATAAAATCATCCACATCCACTGGCGACGAAAACCGTGCCGTACCATTGGTCGGGATAATATGATTTGGTCCAGCAAAATAGTCGCCCACAGGCTCCGAGCTATATGCTCCTAGGAAGATCGCTCCAGCATTCTCGATGCTGCCCACAAGGCCCATTGGGTCCTCGACAACAATCTCCAGATGCTCCGGTGCCAATCGATTCACTACGGAGATTCCTTCCTCCATAGATTCCACAACAATGATCGCGCCGTAGTTCTCTACCGATGAACGGGCGATCGCCTGACGCGGCAGCTCTTGTAGCTGACGCTCCACTTCAGCCGCCACGCTATCCGCCAAGCTCTGCGATGGCGTGACCAAGATCGCCGAGGCCATCTCGTCATGCTCGGCCTGCGAGAGCAGATCCGCTGCGACATAGGCTGGCTCAGCGGTCTCATCTGCGAGCACGACAATCTCGCTTGGTCCCGCGATACTGTCGATATCCACGGCGCCATATACCTCGCGTTTTGCCAGCGCGACGTATATATTGCCGGGCCCACATATTTTATCTACGGGCGCTATGCTCTCCGTACCAAAAGCCAAGGCAGCTACCGCCTGTGCTCCGCCCACACGGTAGATTTCATTCACGCCTGCTTCTGCGGCAGCAACCAGGATATAAGGATCTATACCTTCTTTGCCACCAGTGGATGGCGGAGTTACCATAACGATCTCTGGCACGCCCGCGATCTGCGCAGGGATCACGTTCATCAGCACCGAGGAAGGATAAGCTGCCTTACCACCGGGAACGTAAACGCCTACCCGCTTCAGTGGACGAATAATCTGTCCCAGAATCGTTCCATCGGGCTGCAAGTCCATCCACGAATTGCGTTTCTGTCTGGCATGAAACGCCCGGATATTGGCCGCAGCCGCTCGAATAGCGGATACGAAGGAGTCCTCCACTCGACTATACGCCGCCTGAAGCTCTTCCGGGGTTACCCGCAGCTGATTTGCTGTAAGCGCGACCCGGTCAAACTGCTCCGTATAGCGAAGAAGCGCCGTATCTCCTTCTTTTTTAATAGCGGCCACAATTTCCTTTACCGCCTTATTTTGCTCCGGTGTTCCATACTCCACTTCTCGCTCTAGCTTAAAATCCTTGCTCGACACAACCTTCACCGCTGGTTCCTCCCTTTACCCCTAAACGTCTGTTCCCACCTACCGCAAATTAGGTTCCCCTATAACCGCCTGCAGTCGGTCACACAGCTGCTGTATTTCTTCATTTTTCATCCGATAACTCACACGATTGGCCACTAGACGGCTCGTAATTTCGAAGATACTCTTCATTTCAATTAATCCGTTATCCCGGAGCGTTTGTCCCGTTTCTACCATATCCACGATACGATCAGCGAGACCAATTAGCGGCGCTAGCTCGATCGAACCATTCAGCTTCACGACCTCGACCTGCTGTCCTTGTTCCCTGAAGTATTTTGAAGCTACATTCGGATATTTCGTCGCTACACGTTGTTGGATCCCCGGCTGCCAGTTCGGCAATCCAATGATAGACATCCGGCAGCGAGCAATGCCAAGATCAAGCAACTCGTATACATCACGATCTTCCTCCAGCAATACATCCTTGCCCACGATCCCAATATCCGCCACGCCATATTCTACATATGTAGGTACATCTACTGGTTTCGCCAATATAAACTCCATTCCTGCCTCCGGCAGTGGAATAACAAGCTTACGGGATGCCTCACCATCCGGTGGAATCGGGAGACCTGCCTGGCGGAACAGCTCAGCAGCCTTTTCGTAAATCCGACCTTTTGGCATAGCGACCTTCAAAATCTGTGCCATCTTTAAGTTGCCTCCTTTTCCATCTCCATGCAAAATTTATCTTAACCGCTCTTTGTGCTAGCGATATCCTCAACCATGCTCACTTACAAAAGATACGAAGGTATAGATTTCACCGTACCGCACACCCTCTGCTTCGACCGTGTCCGTATCCAGACGCTTCACCGTTTCAAGCTCTTCTGGGCCTGTTGCCAGTCTAGTCACTACCGCGTGACCTTCCGAGCGCAAGCGTGTTGCCTCTTCCAGACCTTCTTTTCTGCGAACTGCATCATATTGAATCAAGATAGGCAGCTCTTCCTCTTCGTTTGATCCAGCCACACCGTCCAGTATGCGATTCGTCTTTAAGGAAAAACCTGTGGAAGGGATCGGACGCCCAAACTGCTGTAGCAAATTGTCATATCTTCCTCCACTACATACCGGAAAGCCTAATTCTGCTGCATAGCCTTCAAAAGTCATACCTGTATAATAAGAGAAGTCCCCGATCATCGTCAGGTCGATCAGTACATGCTGTGATACGCCGTAAGAAACCAGCACCTCCCACACCTTACACAAATGATCTATGGAATTACGGGCAAGCGGATGATTGCTAAGCTCCAGCGCCTGTCCACAAATCTCCTTGCCTCCACGTAGACGCAACAGCCCATCCAGTTCATTCTTCTGAGCTTCTGTCAGATCTAACCGGCGTAGGGTTTCCCGGAAAGAGACATAGTCGCGTCCCAACAAATGACTTTTCAGCTCCTCCTGAGCCTCTGGTAATTCCGGAAGTGCCTCCTCAAATAAACCATTCAGAAAGCCGACATGCCCCATAGCGATTTTAAAGGACTTCACACCCGCAGCCTGCAGCGAAGAAATCGCAAGCGCCACTACCTCAGCATCCGCCTCAGGTGAATCATCACCTACCAGCTCTACTCCTGTCTGGAAGAACTCCGCTTCCCGCCCTGCCTCTTCCTCAATGGCACGGAAGACATTAGCGTGATAAGACAAACGCAATGGCAACGGTTCATCCTTCAATAAAGATGCGACAACACGGGCAACCGGAGCGGTCATTTCAGAACGAAGCACCAGCGCCTGACCACGATTGTTGAGCAATTTGTACAGCTTTTGATCGGACGTAGAGCTAGCCACGCCAACTGTATCGTAATATTCCAACGTCGGAGTCATCATTTGTTGATAACCCCAGCGACTCATGCAATGCAACACATCATTCTCAATTTTACGCAATTTCGTTACGGCCCGGGGCAGATAGTCCCGAACGCCAGACGGCTTCTCAAATCCCTTTGGTTTGGACATCTTCATTGTTCACCTCGTCAGTTATCATTAGATCATATTTATATATACTTTACTATGGTAAAGTGGTAGCAAATTAAAGTGTTTTTGATATCGTATCATGTTCACCGCTTTTTCGTCAATCTAACCGTGGTAAAGCTATAATTTCTTTTCACATACCTGTATGCTTAAAGCTTGTCTACCTAGGTTGAATTTTCGCAAGGAGAATTTGATTCTGAAATAAACACTTATGTACTTCGTATGAATACCTGGTAATCCCTTTATTTTGCCTCCACGTTTATCCAATACTATAATTAGCTAATATGATTGTACTTCATAATTCTGTAATTAGTGTTCTAAAAATCTACTCTTAACTAGAAAGAAGGGCTAACGCGTGACTAAATCCTATATGATTGGCGTTGATATTGGAACAACAAGTACCAAAGCAGTTCTCTTCGAGGAAAAAGGAGCCATAGCGGCACAAGCTAATGTAGGATATCCTTTACATCAGCCCTCTCCCTCTATAGCGGAACAAGACCCGGAGCAAATCCTGAGTGCAGTCTTCCACACTATTTCTGATGTCATGCGACAAAGTGGTGTATCGCCAGAAAAAATTCTGTTCGTCTCCTTCAGTTCAGCCATGCACAGTGTCATAGCAGTCGATAAGCTGGGTAAGGCCCTTACTGCCTGCATTACCTGGGCTGATAATCGCAGTGCCGGATGCGCTCTTCGCTTGAAGAATGAGCTAAATGGTCATGAATTGTATTTGCGCACAGGAACACCTATTCATCCAATGTCTCCGATCACCAAACTAATGTGGCTTCGTGAAGAGCAGCCTGATTTGTTCCAGCAAACCTATAAGTTCATTTCCATAAAAGAATACATATTCGCTCGGCTATTCGGCGAATACATCGTCGATCATTCCATCGCTTCTTCCACAGGCATGCTCAATCTAGAAAATCTAGACTGGGATAAAGAAGCTTTGGAGATTGCACATATTACATCGGACCAACTCTCGCGGCTAGTTCCCACCACGCAGATCCTGCAAGGTCTGCTTCCTGGATTAGCGGAGAAGCTGTTACTACTTCCTACAACACCGTTTATTGTAGGCGCCAGTGATGGCGTCTTATCCAATCTCGGCGTAGGTGCGATTGAACCCGGTGTAGTTGCCGCTACGATTGGAACAAGTGGAGCGATTCGCACGGTAGTGGATCACCCGCTTACTGATCCAAAAGGACGGACCTTCTGTTATAACTTAACCGATAAGCATTGGGTAATTGGAGGAGCTGTGAATAATGGTGGCATGCTGTTCCGCTGGGTACGAGATGAGTTCGCAGCCTCTGAGGTTGAAACCGCCAAACGACTTGGCATTGACCCTTACGAGGTTCTGACTCGCATCGCAGAGCAAGTTCCGGCGGGAAGCGGCGGACTTCTATTCCATCCCTATTTGACTGGAGAACGGGCGCCGCTGTGGAATCCTGATGCCCGTGGTTCCTTCTTTGGTCTTACCATGAATCATCATAAGGAGCATATGATTCGGTCGGTCCTAGAGGGCGTAATCTTTAATATGTATACGGTTTTGTTAGCTATGGAAGAGCAAATGGGGCGCCCTAGCAAAATACTAGCCACAGGCGGCTTCGCCCGCTCCTCGTTATGGCGGCAGATGATGGCTGATATCTTTGATCAGGAGGTTATCATTCCGGAGAGTATCGAGAGCTCCTGCCTCGGGGCGGTTGTGCTTGGTCTTTACGCAACAGGTCGAGTGGATTCCTTTGACGTGGTATTTGATATGATTGGTTCAACCCATGAGCATAAGCCGGTTGATGCACATAGTAAAGTATACAAGCAGCTACTACCGATCTATATTTCTGTCTACCGTAGTCTCGAAAGCCAGTATCAAGCTATCGCGGAGTTTCAGCGGGAAACATAAAGCTCGCGAATAAGGCCAAACAATAAAAAGCGTCGGTCAATCCACCCTATGGTGGAAGACCGACGCTTTCTTTATTGCCATTAGCGCCATAACTAAGTTACGCGCCTTTGGAATTCGTTTTCGCTTTCTGTGGACCTGATCCGAAGATGATCCAAGCAGACTTAATATATCGGAAGGCCAAGGCAACTACAATCCATGAACCTAACAGTGCAAAGAGCCAACCCCCAGCAATCGCTGCGGTATAAGCTAGTGAACCTCCGTGAAACGGTAATTTTCTAT
Organism: Paenibacillus sp. FSL R10-2734; assembly: GCF_037963865.1. Taxonomy (NCBI): domain Bacteria; kingdom Bacillati; phylum Bacillota; class Bacilli; order Caryophanales; family Paenibacillaceae; genus Paenibacillus; species Paenibacillus sp. FSL R10-2734. The sequence goes on from NZ_CP150170.1 coordinate 439,976, forward strand.
AGAAAAATAGCAGTAATGGATGCAGTAGATAAATCCCGAAAGAGCAGGCTCCGGCAGATAACAACAATCTTGTTAGCAGGCTTCGACCGGCTCCATACAGTAAGAAGGACACTTGTAGCAACACAACACAAGAGAGCAACGCATGAAGGTTAGAGAATCCCTCATACCATAAACTATTGATGACAGTTTTCTTCGTATAGTTGTTAAACCACAGTTCCACATGGACAACCCCTGCCGCAACCCATAAAATCCATAGCGTAATCCATACCGGACCTTTACCAGAGCGCCAGCCTTCAAGAGTTGGGATGAGCCATTTTTTCAAAGAAGAATAATACACCGCAATCCCAGCACCAAGCAAGAAATACGAGAAATAGGTGATCGCCAGACTGCCCTTAGACAACTGCCAATACCCATTATTGGTCATGTATTTATTCAGCAACACGAAACCCCACTGTAATAGCAGCCCAATTAGCGGCGCCCAAGCTGCCAGATGACGAACCTTTTGCAAGCACCACAAAATGAGCGGAAACAATACGTAAAACTGAATAATGATAATAATATAGTACAGATGCGTATATGCCGTTCCTGTCCATAAATACTTCCAAAGCTTAGCGGCCATTTCCCCTGGGGGTAAGCTCCATGTATGACCCGCCGTCATTTTTAATGCGAAATATAGCAACGAAAATAGTACATAGGGCACAATAATATAAAGCAGCCTTCTACTGTAGAACTTCCCCAGCGTCTTTCCACCGAGTGGACGGTCAATATAGTTATAGAACAGCACGAACCCACTCAAAAATATGAATGAGGGTACGGCGAACTGGCTGAATTTATTAATGAATAAGAACGGATGAAACATATTTGTACCGAGTGTCTCCGCCAACGTTCGCGACGTAGCATGGATAGCCAGCACTGCAAAGATAGCAATCGCCCGAAAAATATCCAGCTGCGGAATTCTTTCTTTTTGTCTCATGATCTTTCCTCCTGTTAAGCTCCGCATCAAAGTGATGCCTTAATCAAGTATTAAACTTTCCCATCTCATTAGAGGCATGTACTGACTTTGCCCTCAGACTAGACTCCAGAGACCGAGGTACGCTCCCCAAGATGATCCATGACTTAGGAATTCGGCGGAAAGCAATCTGCACAATCAACCAGCTGCCTCCCAGCGCAAACACAAGCCCCCCGTATATAAAGAAAACATAAGTTAGCGATTCCGGACTAATAGAAGATCCGAGCTTGCGGAATATCGCCAGTAAGAGCGGATGAATCAAATAAATCGCAAATGAAAGCTCACCCAGAGAAGTCAAAAAGGCAATCATCCTGCGAGGAGCCCTACGTTGGATCAAAAATGCGGCATACAGCAGCACCAACGCTGACAATATCGTATGGACATTCCATAACAGCTCGTACCACAGTGAATCCGTCCACACCCCATAATGGCGGGCGACATACCATAGCTGCACATGAATAAAGGCTGCAATTAACCACAAGGACACCAGAACTCGGATCCATCCTTTTTGGGCAGCAGATTGTTCCCTCCACGGCTTCATCAGCCATATCTTAACCTTGTCAAAGTGAATTGCAATAAAGGCACCCAACATGTAATAAGCTAGATAGGAGATCGCCAAACTTCCTTTTTCAACAATGTGTAGCTCGTATTTATTCCAGAAAATAAAGCCCCACTGAAGAGCAAACCCGAGCGGAACCGCCCAGCGTACTAACAATCTGGAACTCTGCAGCAGCTTAAGCAGCACCGGAAAAAGCAAATAAAACTGAATACTAATAAACACAAAATACAGATGAGCATAAGCTGAACCCGTGACTACCGCTCTAAAAAAGCTGGACAAGTTGTCCCCGAAATTCTGAGTTAATTGTCCATTCACATATAAGGTTAGTGCATAATAACCCATAGAAACCAACAGATAGGGCAGTAGAATATACTTTAATCGCCGACGGTAGAAATTAATGATCAAGCTGCGCGTGATAAACGTCCATAATAATTATAAAACAGAACGAAGCTACTCAGAAAAATAAATGAGGGTGTGCCGAATTTAAAGAAAATGTTGATCCAGTTTAGCCAGTAATAATAAGGTGAATTTAGTCCCAGCTCTCCAGCGGCAAAAGATGATGAGTGCACATGCAGCACCCCTAATATAGCTAGAGCTCTGAAAATATCCAGCTGGGGTAGCCTTTCCTGTCTCACAGTATTCATGTTATATTCCTCTTCTCTACTATGATGGTTGTTCATAGAGACGCTAAGCGGAATGTGGAAACTGAAAATACCAGGAGGCCTGCACTTGCTGAATGTACATTCTGATATTTGACGCTGAATGCCTAGCGTGGGGTTCGCGTGATCACTAAGGCTAATTATATCGCATGCATCCAGATAAAAAACTTAATTTGAACTTAAAGTTTGCTTAATAATCTTCTCCAAGACGCAAGAAACCCTGCAGATCCTGCGCTAAAAAAACGCAATATGAAACTGCAGGGTTTACGAAACATCTTTTACACTTGTTCCGATTGATCTTCCTTTGAAGCAGGACGCAGCTCTCGCAGTGGATTGCCTCCTACAAAAGAGCCAGCTGCCACGTTCTTGTGTACTACTGATCCTGCAGCAATCACTGCCCAATCACCAATAGTCACACCGGGAAGAATCGTTGTATTCGCGCCGATCAATACATTTTCACCAATCACTACTTCGCCCAGGCGATATTCCTTGATTAGGTACTCATGCGCCAGAATCGTCGTGTTATAACCGATAATAGAGTTCTCACCAACCGTTATTTTTTCCGGAAAAAACACATCCACCATTGCCATCAGACCGAAAGAGGTATGCTTACCTACCTTCATTCCGAGAATCCGGCGGTAGATCCAGTTCTTTAACGGTAGAATAGGGCAATAACGGGCGATCTGAATAAAAATAAAGTTCCGGACCCCCTTCCAGGGGCTAACCGTACGGTAAATGTACCAAAGTGAGTTATGACCTTCTACAGGATATCGGGTTACGTTTCTCACGATTCACTCGTTCCTCGCTCCACAATTTCTAGAATATCCTTCATGTTATGGATGATATAGTCGGGATCATACTTGCGGAGAATGTCTTCGCCTTTTAATGACCACGATACGCCAGCCGCATATACGCCAGCAGCTTTTGCTGACTGAATATCAACTGTACTGTCACCCACCATAAGGGTTTTACGAGGATCAACGCCAAGGTTATTGATAGCTGTCAGAACAGGCTCCGGATGTGGCTTTGGTTCAGTAACATCGTTCACCGTCACAATCGTATCCATGTACTTCAGCAAATCAAACCTCTCCAGCGTTTTAATCGTTGTAGGACGAATTTTGGTCGTTACAATCCCCATTTTTATCCCACGACGTGAGAGCTCTTCCATCGTCTCATTCACCTGTGGAAAGGGACGTACTAACGCATCATGATGCTCATTATTATAAGACCGGTAGGATTTTTCTAGCGCACCGTTCACATCCTCAAGTCCAGAGAATACTCTTATCTGATGCTGAAGGGTCGTTCCCATATGCGGAATAATCTCTTCTCTAGTGAGCGGAGATAGACCATTGTCCTTCAGCGCGTACATAAACGAACCAATAATTAGCTCATTCGTATCGACAATCGTTCCATCTAGATCAAAAAGAACGCATTCTATCATAAGTTTTACTGCTCCTTCTTATCTCCATCCGCTTTCTGTCCTTGCCCAGGTTGGCCCCCTTGACGGGTTTTCTGCGGTGTATTTGCTGCGCTTTCGGGTACTACGCTATCTGCATGGATCGGCTTAGTGCACACGATAGGATCAGAATAATGTGCTTTAGGCTCTCCGGTTACCCGGCGGATAATGATAAGCAGGATAGCTGCAACGATGATTAGTAGAGAAAGCAGCTGGGAAATACGGATATTTCCATAACTTGGGTCCAAGTATCCTTGTTCAAAGCCTAACCATTCCATCGGTTTCCACAATCCGTTTATAAAAGATGCTAAGCCTGCACTTCCATTAAAAGCTAAGCTATCCGTACGCACGGCTTCGATGAAGAAACGACCGATAGAATACCATATAAAGTAAGACATGAAGATTTCACCGGCACGCACAAATTTCTGACGACGGAGAACCATTAATAGCGCGATGCCCAGTAAGCTCCATAGAGATTCATACAGGAAGGTCGGATGATGAAATGCATCCCCTATGTACATTTGGTTCACAATGAAGTCAGGTAAATGCAGTTTATCCCGTAAAAAGGACTCTTCAACCACGCTGCCGTATGCCTCTTGGTTTACAAAGTTTCCCCAGCGGCCAATCATTTGGCCCGCTAGTAGTCCGGGTGCACAAATATCAACGATACGCCAAAATGGGTAGCCTTTATAGCGGAAATATATAATTCCACAAATAATTGCTCCAATTAATGCACCGTAAATGGCAATACCGCCATTCCATATCTTAAAGACATCTATTAAATTATCCTTATAGTCATCCCATTTAAACGCTACAAAATAAATCCGTGCCCCAATAATGGCCGAGGGCACACCCAGCAGAAGCATATCCATAAAGAATTCTTGTGGAATACCGAAGCGTTTGCCCTCGCGGATCGCAAGAAATAGCCCAGCGAGTGCACCGAAACCTAGTATTAAGCCGTACCAGTGTACTGGCAGTGATCCAATTGAGAATACAATAGGATCTATTGCTAATGGGAACATTCTCTCACACTCCTAATCGAGATCATCCATATCTTCAGATATGGTCGCAGTTAGCTTATTCGTGAACTGCAGGGCTGCATTAAAGCCCATTTGTTTCAGACGATAGTTCATCGCTGCAACCTCTATAATAACTGCGAGGTTACGTCCTGGACGTACGGGAATCGTTACAAGTGGAACATCCGTGTCTATAATCCGAGTCGTTTCCTCATCAAGTCCAAGTCGATCATACTGCTTGTCTTGCTGCCAAGCTTCCAATCTAACGACAAGTGTAATCCGTTTATGATTACGAATAGCACCCGCACCAAAAAGTGTCATTACATTAATGATACCTACTCCACGGATCTCCAGTAAATGACGGATTAACTCAGGTGCTGTACCATGCAACTGGTTATCTGAAGTCTGGCGGATTTCCACCGCATCATCAGCAATCAGTCGATGTCCGCGTTTCACGAGTTCAAGGGCTGTTTCACTTTTACCAATGCCACTACTACCCGTAATAAGCATACCTACACCGTACACATCACAGAGTACACCATGAATCGTCGCCGTAGGGGCTAATTTCCCTTCTAAGAAGCTCGTCAAACGGCTAGAGAAAATAGTCGTAGCCATAGAGCTACGAAGCACAGGAAGGGCCTTTTCGTTACTGATATCGATTAACTCCTGAGGCACATCCAAACCACGTGTAATTACGATACATGGTGTGTTGTCATTACAAATTCCACGAAGTCGACTTTTCCGTTCAGCTTCGGGCAGCATGGAGAAAAACGCGAGTTCTGTCTTACCAAGCAATTGAACACGTTCTTCCGGATAATATTCAAAATAACCAGCAATCTCTAGTCCAGGGCGATTCAGGTCATCGACCGTAATAGGTCTCTTTAGACCTTCCTGGCCGGAAATAACCTCTAATTGAAAATGCTGTACCAATTCAGATACTTTTACTTTCTTAGCCATGTAAGTTCGTCCTTTCGTCACCTGCGGTATTTGTCCGCTTACTGCGTCCGGTTGGCAGCGATCTCATTACATTCCGGAGGTAATTCTCCTGCTATCTTAATTGATAACGCTTATGAATGCAATCTTCGAGCCTAACCAAACAGGGTCCATCTAAACAATAAAGCCACCCATTCGGGTGGCTTTATCAAAAGAGAAAATATCCTATAATCTTATCCTAACAAAATGTTAGCTTCGGATTCTTTATCAAAGAAGTGAATTTTGTTCATATCGATAGCCAATTTTGGCTTGCTGCCTTCGCGAGTAGTGGAACGTCCATCTACACGAGCGATTACAGTAGATTTACCAAGGCCGCTCAAGTAAAGGAGCATTTCATGACCAAGGTTTTCAGTAACATCAACCAATGAAGTAAAGATTGTGTTCGGGGAAGCTTCCAAGAATACTGGCTCTTCATGGATATCTTCTGGACGAACGCCCATGATTACTTCTTTACCGATGTAACCTTTGTTGCGGATAATTTGTGCTTTTCCGCCTGGTACTTCAACATCAAGGTTCTCTGCACGGAAACGGATAGATCCGCTCACTTCAGACAAAGTACCAGTGATAAAGTTCATTGTAGGGGATCCGATAAATCCAGCTACGAACAGGTTTGTAGGCTCATTGTACAACTCTTCAGGAGAAGCAGCTTGTTGAATGATACCATCATACATAACTACGATGCGATCACCCATTGTCATAGCTTCTGTTTGGTCATGCGTTACGTAGATACAAGTGGTTTCAAGGCGTTTCACAAGTTTAGTAATTTCAGCACGCATTTGACCACGAAGTTTAGCATCCAAGTTGGAAAGAGGCTCATCCATCAAGAAGACTTGTGGATCACGTACGATAGCGCGTCCCAAAGCGACACGTTGGCGTTGACCACCGGAAAGTGCTTTTGGTTTACGCTCTAGCAAATGCTCGATATCGAGAATTTTAGCAGCTTCGCGAACTTTCTTGTCGATTTCATCCTTCTTCACTTTACGAAGTTTCAAACCGAAAGCCATGTTTTGGTATACGCTCATATGCGGATACAGGGCGTAGGATTGGAATACCATCGCGATATCGCGGTCTTTAGGTGCAACGTCGTTAACTACACGATCGCCAATGTACATTTTACCTTCGGAGATTTCTTCCAAACCAGCGATCATACGCAAAGTTGTGGATTTACCGCAACCGGAAGGTCCAACCAATACTAGAAATTCCTTATCTTTAATATCAAGATTGATATCGATTACTGTTGCTTTATCTGAACCCGGGTATTTTTTGAAAATATGCTCTAAACGTACGCCTGCCATTGTATTTCCCCCTCGAGTTAATTATTAATTAGTTAAAAGATAATTTCTGTTTCCTTGTACATTTATATTACCCCAGTCGGGACACTATGGCTATTTGTAAGGTTCACAAAAAACCTATTTCCTTTTCGTCACTTTATACAAAAGCATAGTAAGCTTCACAATAGCGGCATCCCCAAAGCTTCGCACATCTGCTCCTGTCTCTTGTTTTATCTTGTCCAGACGGTATAGCAGCGTATTACGATGGATATACAACTTCTTGGCTGTTTCACTTACATTACAGTCCATTTCGAAAAAAGTCTCCAAGGTCAGCAGCATTTCCTTATCTGATAGTACAGTTGAATAATCACCAATTTGTCCAAGCAATTGTTTACGTCGCGCATCTGGAATACTATTAACCAAACGTTCCAAATGCAATTCCCAAGGTAAATGAATATATTCACCTACTTGAAAAATACGACCGAGTACAATCGTCTCCCTAAGCAAAGCCACTGACCCTGTCAATCCCTTAACAGGAACAATAGCCGGAGCTACTGCCAAATGGAATACTCCTACCCATTCGCTTGCTATCAGCTCATGTAAACCCATACTAGTCTGTGCTAGAAGTTCATCTACACTCTCTTCTTCATCATCCTTATCATCCCCGCCCGTAAGCAATTCTTTACGAGCTAATATTAACCATTCCTTCTCTTGAAGGGGGATAAGCAGGATTTCATTCTCAAAATAGCTACGCAGGAGTTTCATCAGTGAACGATAAGAGATCTGCGGACTATGTGCAATCTCACTACTAAGTAGGAATGGAATCATGTCTCCGAACAGACGCCCCTTAAGAGTCATGTCATCGGGTATTTCAGCGTCATTCTTCTCTTGCTCAAGCTCCGTGTTCAACCAAGCACCTAGCTGCCGTGCCTCCACTTCACCTTCTTCTCTAAGCCCTGTAGCTTTGAGTGCAATAGCAAAATTACGAACTGCATAATTGACTAGTTGTACTTCCAGAGAGGTGAGCCCCTCCATCTCCACCCAAACAGCGGTTATACGTCCGTCATTCTCATACAGAGGTACCCAGAGGTGACCCTCATGGATTACCAATTGATCCTGTACTTCTAATCCCATGCTAAAAAGAGAAGCTGAATGCTGCCTCCCTAACTGCTTGACTCCGGTTCTCTTTCCGGTGAGTTGCTCTAATTTTTTCCGCAATGTCTCACTATCCATAGTCACCATGCTCCACCACTTTTGCTCTTTTCGCCTATTTTAGCATATTCTCTTATATTATGTTAATCGGTGCAGTAGCGCGCTACTATAAAACAATTTCAAACAAGCATAAAGTATAGGTATAAAACTTATACTTTCTTTTATTTACACAAAAAAAGCCACCACCATAAGGTGATGACTTTCTGTTTGGGATGAGCCATGAAGGACTCGAACCTTCGACACCCTGATTAAAAGTCAGGTGCTCTACCAACTGAGCTAATGGCTCATAAATGGTGGGGGATGATGGATTCGAACCACCGAACACGTACGTGAGCAGATTTACAGTCTGATGCGTTTGGCCACTTCGCTAATCCCCCAGGAAAAAAGGTGGCTCGAGACGGATTCGAACCGCCGACACGAGGATTTTCAGTCCTCTGCTCTACCGACTGAGCTATCGAGCCATATTAAGTTTGCATGAAAATAAAGTGGTAGCTTTATACTTCCCACTCAACTTTTGTGGAAAAAAATGGCGGAACCGACGAGATTCGAACTCGCGATCTCCTGCGTGACAGGCAGGCATGTTAGGCCAACTACACCAATTACAGTCCATTTCGAAAAAAGTCTCCAAGGTCAGCAGCATTTCCTTATCTGATAGTACAGTTGAATAATCACCAATTTGTCCAAGCAATTGTTTACGTCGCGCATCTGGAATACTATTAACCAAACGTTCCAAATGCAATTCCCAAGGTAAATGAATATATTCACCTACTTGAAAAATACGACCGAGTACAATCGTCTCCCTAAGCAAAGCCACTGACCCTGTCAATCCCTTAACAGGAACAATAGCCGGAGCTACTGCCAAATGGAATACTCCTACCCATTCGCTTGCTATCAGCTCATGTAAACCCATACTAGTCTGTGCTAGAAGTTCATCTACACTCTCTTCTTCATCATCCTTATCATCCCCGCCCGTAAGCAATTCTTTACGAGCTAATATTAACCATTCCTTCTCTTGAAGGGGGATAAGCAGGATTTCATTCTCAAAATAGCTACGCAGGAGTTTCATCAGTGAACGATAAGAGATCTGCGGACTATGTGCAATCTCACTACTAAGTAGGAATGGAATCATGTCTCCGAACAGACGCCCCTTAAGAGTCATGTCATCGGGTATTTCAGCGTCATTCTTCTCTTGCTCAAGCTCCGTGTTCAACCAAGCACCTAGCTGCCGTGCCTCCACTTCACCTTCTTCTCTAAGCCCTGTAGCTTTGAGTGCAATAGCAAAATTACGAACTGCATAATTGACTAGTTGTACTTCCAGAGAGGTGAGCCCCTCCATCTCCACCCAAACAGCGGTTATACGTCCGTCATTCTCATACAGAGGTACCCAGAGGTGACCCTCATGGATTACCAATTGATCCTGTACTTCTAATCCCATGCTAAAAAGAGAAGCTGAATGCTGCCTCCCTAACTGCTTGACTCCGGTTCTCTTTCCGGTGAGTTGCTCTAATTTTTTCCGCAATGTCTCACTATCCATAGTCACCATGCTCCACCACTTTTGCTCTTTTCGCCTATTTTAGCATATTCTCTTATATTATGTTAATCGGTGCAGTAGCGCGCTACTATAAAACAATTTCAAACAAGCATAAAGTATAGGTATAAAACTTATACTTTCTTTTATTTACACAAAAAAAGCCACCACCATAAGGTGATGACTTTCTGTTTGGGATGAGCCATGAAGGACTCGAACCTTCGACACCCTGATTAAAAGTCAGGTGCTCTACCAACTGAGCTAATGGCTCATAAATGGTGGGGGATGATGGATTCGAACCACCGAACACGTACGTGAGCAGATTTACAGTCTGATGCGTTTGGCCACTTCGCTAATCCCCCAGGAAAAAAGGTGGCTCGAGACGGATTCGAACCGCCGACACGAGGATTTTCAGTCCTCTGCTCTACCGACTGAGCTATCGAGCCATATTAAGTTTGCATGAAAATAAAGTGGTAGCTTTATACTTCCCACTCAACTTTTGTGGAAAAAAATGGCGGAACCGACGAGATTCGAACTCGCGATCTCCTGCGTGACAGGCAGGCATGTTAGGCCAACTACACCACGGTTCCGCATTAATAATAATGGTGCCGGCGAGAGGACTTGAACCCCCAACCTACTGATTACAAGTCAGTTGCTCTACCAGTTGAGCTACACCGGCACGGTGTAAAAAGAAATCTTAAAGAGATAAAAATGGTGGAGGCTGAGGGGATCGAACCCCCGACCCTCTGCTTGTAAGGCAGATGCTCTCCCAGCTGAGCTAAGCCTCCAGGTATTATGGTAGCGGCGAAGGGGATCGAACCCCCGACCTCACGGGTATGAACCGTACGCTCTAGCCAGCTGAGCTACACCGCCACAATAATTAGTAATGCTATGGATTGAAAATGGCGGAGAGAGTGGGATTCGAACCCACGCACCGCTTACGCAGTCTAACCCCTTAGCAGAGGGTCCCCTTATAGCCACTTGGGTATCTCTCCAAACGATATCAGTACCACAGCAATCCAAACAGGAATTTGACTCCCTGAAAACTGAATCCGAAACAAATCTGCGTTTTAAGTATAGGATAAGCCCTCGACCGATTAGTATTGGTCAGCTCCATGCATTACTGCACTTCCACCTCCAACCTATCTACCTCGTCGTCTTCAAGGGGTCTTACTAATTGGGAAATCTCATCTTGAGGGGGGCTTCACGCTTAGATGCTTTCAGCGCTTATCCCGTCCGTACGTAGCTACCCAGCCATGCTTCTGGCGAAACAACTGGTGCACCAGCGGTACGTCCATCCCGGTCCTCTCGTACTAAGGACAGCTCCTCTCAAATTTCCTGCGCCCACGACAGATAGGGACCGAACTGTCTCACGACGTTCTGAACCCAGCTCGCGTACCGCTTTAATGGGCGAACAGCCCAACCCTTGGGACCTACTTCAGCCCCAGGATGCGATGAGCCGACATCGAGGTGCCAAACCTCCCCGTCGATGTGGACTCTTGGGGGAGATAAGCCTGTTATCCCCAGGGTAGCTTTTATCCGTTGAGCGATGGCCCTTCCATGCGGTACCACCGGATCACTAAGTCCGACTTTCGTCCCTGCTCGACTTGTAGGTCTCGCAGTCAAGCTCCCTTATGCCTTTGCACTCTTCGAATGATTTCCAACCATTCTGAGGGAACCTTGGAACGCCTCCGTTACTCTTTAGGAGGCGACCGCCCCAGTCAAACTGCCCGCCTGACACGGTCCCCGTACCGGATTACGGTACTAGGTTAGAACCTAGATACGATCAGGGTGGTATCCCAACGGCGCCTCCACCGAAGCTTGCGCTCCGATTTCTACGGCTCCCACCTATCCTGTACAGATCGTACCCAAATTCAATATCAAGCTGCAGTAAAGCTCCATGGGGTCTTTCCGTCTTGTCGCGGGTAACCTGCATCTTCACAGGTATTAAAATTTCACCGGATCTCTCGTTGAGACAGCGCCCAAGTCGTTACGCCATTCGTGCGGGTCAGAATTTACCTGACAAGGAATTTCGCTACCTTAGGACCGTTATAGTTACGGCCGCCGTTTACTGGGGCTTCGGTTCATAGCTTCGGGTTACCCCTAACCACTCCCCTTAACCTTCCAGCACCGGGCAGGCGTCAGCCCGTATACTTCGCCTTGCGGCTTCGCACAGACCTGTGTTTTTGCTAAACAGTCGCTTGGGCCTTTTCACTGCGGCCCCCTCGTGCTATTCACACTACCGGGGCACCCCTTCTCCCGAAGTTACGGGGTCATTTTGCCGAGTTCCTTAACGAGAGTTCTTCCGCGCGCCTTAGAATTCTCTTCTCGCCTACCTGTGTCGGTTTGCGGTACGGGCACCTTCTCCTGGCTAGAGGCTTTTCTTGGCAGTGTGAGATCATGACCTTCGCTACTACAATTTTCGCTCCCCATCACAGCCCAGCCTTATCGATGTGCGGATTTGCCTACACATCAGCCTCACTGCTTAGACGGACATATCCATCAGTCCGCGTCACTACCCTCCTGCGTCACCCCATCGCTCATAGCGGATTACGGTGGTACAGTAATTTCAAACTGTTGTCCTTCGACTACGCCTTTCGGCCTCGCCTTAGGTCCCGACTTACCCTGAGCGGACGAGCCTTCCTCAGGAAACCTTGGGCTTTCGGCGGATCAGATTCTCACTGATCTTTTCGTTACTCATACCGGCATTCTCACTTGTATGCTGTCCAGCGCTCCTTACGGTACACCTTCAACCCACATACAACGCTCCCCTACCCCAGATACATACGTATCTAGCCATAGCTTCGGTGGTGTGTTTAGCCCCGTTACATTTTCGGCGCAGAGTCACTCGACCAGTGAGCTATTACGCACTCTTTCAATGGTGGCTGCTTCTAAGCCAACATCCTGGTTGTCTGTGCAACTCCACATCCTTTCCCACTTAACACACACTTGGGGACCTTAGCTGATGGTCTGGGCTGTTTCCCTTTTGACAATGGATCTTAGCACTCACTGTCTGACTCCCGGCAATAAGTATATGGCATTCGGAGTTTGACTGATCTTGGTAATCCTTGCGGACCCCGCAACCAATCAGTGCTCTACCTCCACTACTCTTATACCGAGGCTAGCCCTAAAGCTATTTCGGGGAGAACCAGCTATCTCCGAGTTCGATTGGAATTTCTCCGCTACCCCCACCTCATCCCCGCACTTTTCAACGTACGTGGGTTCGGGCCTCCAGTGCGTGTTACCGCACCTTCACCCTGGACAGGGGTAGATCACACGGTTTCGGGTCTACGTCCACATACTAAATCGCCCTATTCAGACTCGCTTTCGCTGCGGCTCCGTCTTCTCGACTTAACCTTGCATGTTAAACGTAACTCGCCGGTTCATTCTACAAAAGGCACGCCATCACCCATTAATAGGGCTCTGACTTTTTGTAAGCACACGGTTTCAGGTTCTATTTCACTCCCCTTCCGGGGTGCTTTTCACCTTTCCCTCACGGTACTGTTTCACTATCGGTCGCCAGGTAGTATTTAGCCTTAGCAGATGGTCCTGCTGGATTCATACGGGGTTTCACGTGCCCCGCACTACTCGGGATCCGTCTCGGAGAGAACACAGTTTAGGTTACAGGGCTTTTACCTCTATCGCGGGCCTTTCCAGACCTCTTCGCCTACCATATTCCTTTGTAACTCCATGTGAGACGTCCCACAACCCCTAAGAGCAAGCTCTTAGGTTTAGGCTGTTCCGCGTTCGCTCGCCGCTACTGACGGAATCACTATTGTTTTCTCTTCCTCAGGGTACTTAGATGTTTCAGTTCCCCTGGTCTGCCTCTACACACCCTATGTGTTCAGGTGTGAGTAACTGCGAATTACCACAGCTGGGTTTCCCCATTCGGACACCCCCGGATCAAAGCTTGCTTACAGCTCCCCGAGGCAGTTTCGTTGTTCGCCACGTCCTTCGTCGGCTCCTGGCGCCTAGGCATCCTCCGTGTGCTCTTATTAGCTTAACCATCGTTCCGGTGTTTCGCTTGTTCGCACAATCGAAAACCTTCACTTAGCATCACTATTAATTTAAACTTGTTTGCACAAGTTCAGCTTAAAAGATGTTCTAAAACGCAAATTCGTTTCGGTATCCAGTTTTCAAGGATCAAGTTGAAAAAGTTATTCATTTGAAAAATTATGGTGGAGCCAAGCGGGATCGAACCGCTGACCTCCTGCTTGCAAGGCAGGCGCTCTCCCAGCTGAGCTATGGCCCCATAAAATTTATAATGTCATATGGTGGGCCTTGGTGGACTCGAACCACCGACCTCACCCTTATCAGAGGTGCGCTCTAACCAACTGAGCTAAAAGCCCATATAACATATATAATATTGTGAATCAACCAAAGAAGGTTGTTCGCTTGGCGGCGTCCTACTCTCCCAGGACCCTTCGGTCCAAGTACCATCGGCGCTGGAGGGCTTAACGGTCGTGTTCGGGATGGGTACGTGTGGAACCCCTCCGCTATCGCCACCAAACGCATACGAAAGAGACTTGCTCTTTCAAAACTGAACACGAGTGAGTGTTCGAACCCGAGGGTTCTATTGTGGAAGCTTAGCTTCCGATTTGAATGTCCTCATTGCAGAGAACGATTCTCCATAGAAAGGAGGTGATCCAGCCGCACCTTCCGATACGGCTACCTTGTTACGACTTCACCCCAATCATCTACCCCACCTTCGGCGGCTGGCTCCCTTGCGGGTTACCCCACCGACTTCGGGTGTTGTAAACTCTCGTGGTGTGACGGGCGGTGTGTACAAGACCCGGGAACGTATTCACCGCGGCATGCTGATCCGCGATTACTAGCAATTCCGACTTCATGCAGGCGAGTTGCAGCCTGCAATCCGAACTGAGACCGGCTTTGATGGGATTGGCTTCACCTCGCGGTTTCGCTTCCCGTTGTACCGGCCATTGTAGTACGTGTGTAGCCCAGGTCATAAGGGGCATGATGATTTGACGTCATCCCCACCTTCCTCCGGTTTGTCACCGGCAGTCACTCTAGAGTGCCCAGCATTACCTGCTGGCAACTAAAGTTAAGGGTTGCGCTCGTTGCGGGACTTAACCCAACATCTCACGACACGAGCTGACGACAACCATGCACCACCTGTCTCCTCTGTCCCGAAGGCCGCCACTATCTCTAGTGGATTCAGAGGGATGTCAAGACCTGGTAAGGTTCTTCGCGTTGCTTCGAATTAAACCACATACTCCACTGCTTGTGCGGGTCCCCGTCAATTCCTTTGAGTTTCAGTCTTGCGACCGTACTCCCCAGGCGGAGTGCTTACTGTGTTAACTTCGGCACCAAGGGTATCGAAACCCCTAACACCTAGCACTCATCGTTTACGGCGTGGACTACCAGGGTATCTAATCCTGTTTGCTCCCCACGCTTTCGCGCCTCAGCGTCAGTTACAGCCCAGAAAGTCGCCTTCGCCACTGGTGTTCCTCCACATATCTACGCATTTCACCGCTACACGTGGAATTCCACTTTCCTCTTCTGTACTCAAGTCACCCAGTTTCCAGTGCGACCTTAGGTTGAGCCCAAGGTTTAAACACCAGACTTAAATGACCGCCTGCGCGCGCTTTACGCCCAATAATTCCGGACAACGCTTGCCCCCTACGTATTACCGCGGCTGCTGGCACGTAGTTAGCCGGGGCTTTCTTCTCAGGTACCGTCACTCCGATAGCAGTTACTCTACCGGACGTTCTTCCCTGGCAACAGAGCTTTACGATCCGAAAACCTTCATCACTCACGCGGCGTTGCTCCGTCAGACTTTCGTCCATTGCGGAAGATTCCCTACTGCTGCCTCCCGTAGGAGTCTGGGCCGTGTCTCAGTCCCAGTGTGGCCGTTCACCCTCTCAGGTCGGCTACGCATCGTCGCCTTGGTGGGCCGTTACCCCACCAACTAGCTAATGCGCCGCAGGCCCATCCCTCAGTGACAGATTGCTCCGTCTTTCATTCTTTCTTCAGGAGAAAAAAGAAATTATCCGGTATTAGCTACCGTTTCCGGTAGTTATCCCAGTCTGAAGGGCAGGTTGCCTACGTGTTACTCACCCGTCCGCCGCTAAGTTATTTTGAAAGCAAGCTTTCAAAATAACTCCGCTCGACTTGCATGTATTAGGCACGCCGCCAGCGTTCGTCCTGAGCCAGGATCAAACTCTCCAATTAGTATTGAAAAGAGCGATATGCTCATTTTGAAACATCTGACGAGAAAATTAATTCTCTATTTTTGGATTTCACTTGCGTGATTTCCTACTCACTCGTTGTTCAGTTTTCAAAGATCAATGTCTCATCTTTCGTCGTCGTTGCTTGTCAGCAGCGACCTTTATAATATATCACAGCACCTTTGTTTTCGTCAAGCGTTTTTTTAATTTCTTTTTTCGCTTACCGTTTCAGCAAGTTGTTAATCAACATCTTGTCCAAAGGGGCGAGACTTAATGTATCATATTTTTCAAACCCACGTCAAGCCTTAAAACAAAATTATTCTTAATCCTATTAACATTACCACCCCCGGAAGGCCCAGAACCGTTACTGCGCCTATGGTTGCGGGGTTCAATGGAATATGAACCTGTGTGATTAAACCCGAGAAATTCACTACATATATTGCGAGCGCAGCCAGTATCAAATGAATACCGAACAGACTAAGCCATCCAAAGCCAAGTTTTTTTCTGAACACAATAAGACTCAGCAGTACAACCGACAAGACCAATACTCCCAAAGCTATCATTCTTAGCATGTTGATCCCCCTTATATTCTTTTTGTCTAGCGCCTACACCTGACTGCTATTTAATCCCATGCTTTTAGCATGCTTGAGATGTATCTGATATTTGCGCTCTGCCGCCTCCAGAACATATATAGCGTAATCAATCTGATCTTGCCCTAACGCTTCATCAAACATTAGGTACGCTCTCTCCCATTCCGATTGCGCCTTACGTACCTCCAACAACGTTTCCCAGCCCTCAGTATCTTTTCTCCCCTGTTCTTCATCTGCCCCCCGCCACAACGAGCTCCACCATCCCATCATCAATTCCTCCTCAGAATAATTTCGATGTAAAATCACATCTCGTTATTCTCATACATATCGGGATAGGGACAAACTTAGAACAAAAAAAGGAGGCCCAAGGGGCCTCCTTTTGAAAAACACAACTTTAGAGCTACTAGAATAGCTCACGACGTCCTTCCAACGCTTTGGACAAGGTAACCTCGTCGGCGTATTCAAGATCGCCACCAACAGGCAAGCCGTGGGCTATCCTGGTGATTTTAATCTCAAACGGCCGAACTAGACGAGAGATGTACATCGCCGTTGCCTCACCCTCAATGTTGGGATTGGTCGCCATAATCAGTTCACTTACTCTTTCATCGCTCAGACGAGTCAATAATTCCTTCAACCGAATATCGTCAGGACCTATGCCTTCCATAGGTGAAATCGCGCCCTGTAGAACATGATAATACCCATTAAACTCCTTGGTTCGTTCTATTGCCACCAAATCCTTGGAGTCTTGGATCACACAGATTACAGAAGGATCTCTAGTTTTGTCCTGACATATCTTACATGGGTCCGTATCCGTAATATTACAGCAGACGGAGCAATAGTGAAGATTACGTTTGACGCTTACTAGCGCTTTAGCAAAATCAATGACGTCATCCTCTTTCATGTTAAGCACATGAAAAGCTAGCCGGGCGGCTGTCTTCGGCCCAATCCCGGGCAAGCGCGTAAAAGCGTCGATCAGCTTGGCTAGCGGTTCGGGATAATACAAATTTATAATTCTCCTTTAGACCAAAGTGGAGTGAGCGATTAGAACAAGCCTGGGATCTTCATTCCACCAGTAAATTTGCCCATATCATTGTTAGCAAGATCTTCAGCCTGGGTCAAAGCATCATTAACCGCAGTGATTACTAAATCCTGCAACATTTCTACATCTTCCGGATCAACAGCTTCTGGCTTAATTTGAATAGAAAGCAACTTTTTGTGACCATTAACTTGAACTGTAACTACACCGCCACCTGAAGAACCTTCAATAACTTTGCCACCTAGTTCTTCTTGAGCTTTAAGCATTTGCTCCTGCATTTTCTTAACTTGCTTCATCATTTGGTTCATATTATTCATACATCGTCTCTCCTTTGGAATGCGCATTTAGCGCTAGTATGCTTACATTACTCTTTTATGACAACAAGGTCTTCTCCAAAAAGCTGGATAGCCTCATCAATCCAAGGTTCAGATTTGGCATCTGCTGTATCGTGTTCATGCTCTAGTTGCAGTTCTTCTTTGCTGCTGGGCTGTCCTACTGACTTCTGAGCGGCTTCGTTCCAATCGCGCTGCATAATAGTTACCAGTCTATAAGGTTTACCAAGCCGTGCTGCAAGCACATTCTCAATAACCTGTCTGTTTGCTGGTTTCTCCGTAGTATCGCGATGAATCGTGTTCTTGAATGCAACAAGCACCGCATCCTCCATTACGGATACAGGCTCACCGTCCACAAACCACGCATGAACCGTGACCTTCTCCTCTTTTACCCCTTGCAAGACAAGACTCCACTGTTTATAGATAGCTGCAAAATCAGGACTATCCTTACCAGCAATAAACCTGTCTACATTTGGAGGCATTTTGGAGGTTGAAGAGATTCTCGGCGCAGCGCTTGGAGCTTGATGTGATTTCGCAGAAGAGGCCCCATCTCGCCCACCTCCGGAAATGCCACCGGACTGTAATGCCTGTTCCAGCTTCTTCTCCAGTGCAGCAATCTGTTTCTTGAGCAGATCCAGTTCACCAGCGTCGGCTACAGGAGGATTCACACCCGATCCAGCATTCAATGCACCTAACGGCGCAACAGATGCGGTCTCACCTTCCTCTTGCTGTAAGCTACACAGCTTCATCAGTGCGACTTCAAACAACGTCTGCGGATGAGTAGCATACTTCATTTCACCTAGGTACTTATTAAGTGTATCTACGATTTGAAACAGACGAGCCCGAGAAAATGCGGTGGCCATATCTCTGAATTCGGCGGGATTAAGGACTCGCTCTGTCAGTTGATCGGCCCCAGGTACCATCTTAATCATCAATAAATCACGGAAATAATACATAAGATTCTCTAGACATTTATCAGCACTCTTACCTTCATGCATAAGCTGTTCAACAAGCTCCAAAAGAAGACCCATATCACCTTCCAAAATGGCAGTGGCAAGACGTGCAAATTGCTCAGAGGGTATCCCCCCCGTCATCCCTAGCACTTGTTCGTACGTCACTTTGCCATCCGTAAAAGATGAAATCTGATCCAGCAAACTCACTGCATCGCGCATACCCCCATCAGAAAGGCGGGCAATATACTGCAATGCGTTCACATCAGCTGTAATCCCTTCCTTCTCACAGATCGCGGCTAGATGTGCTGTCTGCTCTTCTAACGCTACCCTTCGGAAGTCAAAGCGCTGACAACGAGAGATGATCGTCGCTGGCAATTTATGAGGTTCCGTGGTCGCAAGGATGAACATTGCATGTGACGGTGGTTCCTCCAATGTCTTTAATAGCGCATTAAATGCTTCTGTTGTCAGCATATGCACTTCATCAATAATATACACTTTACGGCGCACCTCGGTAGGTGCATATTTAACCTTATCCCGTAGATCACGAATCTCCTCTACGCCCCGGTTTGATGCCGCATCAATTTCCTGCACATCCATCACATTACCTGCAGTGATTCGCAAGCAGGAAGGACACTCGTTGCAAGGCTCCGGACCTGGCCCTCTTTCACAATTGACCGCTTTCGCTAAGACTTTAGCAGCACTTGTCTTACCAGTTCCCCGCGGACCACTGAACAGATAGGCATGCGAAACCCGCTGTTCACGAATTGCGTTCTGCAGCGTTTGGATAATGTGCTGTTGTCCAACCATGTCTTGAAACGACTGCGGCCGCCAAGCACGGTACAGCGCGATATGTTCCACTATGCATTACCCTCTCTTAGGCTGCCTCTTTCCCGGCATTTGTCGCAAATTTATTATACTATATTCATCGGCTATTGACCAAAAACAAAAAGCATCTTTGCTTGTGGCAAAGATGCTGTTATAAACAGAATTATAAACCGTGCACCTGTTATTGATGACTACGATCCAAGCGGCAACCCTACATGACTGCTCGGGCTAGGCCACCCTCCGGCACAAGAGTAAACTTACTTATGGCTGCTTCCTTCCGGACCTGACCAGGTTCATAAGCACTCATTGCGGAGGACCCAACCGTCAACACAGCCCGTAGGAACCAAGGCCTCACATCGATAGCACCTCTAACAGGAATTCAACCTCGCTACAGCGGATTGCGAGTTACAGGGCACCGCTACCTCCCCGTCTAGCACGGCGAAGATAAGTATAGCTCACGCTCGGACAAAAATCAACTCCAAGACATAAAATGAGCCCCTCAGCGATAAAGCTGGGGGCTCGATCTAACTATTAAGCCGCTATGCGACTATTCCAATTAGATACCGTATTTCTTCTTAAATTTATCAACGCGACCGCCGGCATCAAGGAACTTCTGCTTGCCAGTGAAGAAAGGATGGCAGCTGGAGCAAATTTCAACACGAAGCTCTTGTTTAACAGAGCCAGCTTCGAAAGAGTTGCCACACGCGCAGGTTACCTTAGTTAAGTTATACTTTGGTTGGATTGTTGCTTGCATTTTGAATTTCACCTCTCATGCCCTAGGACTCATGCGGACCCAGAGTTATATGATTACACTGTGGTATTTTAGCACGAAAAATTCAATTGGGCAATATGTTTGATTGGTAAATTCATTGGTACATTCGCTCTGTTATATGTTGAGTTTCCGTTGCTTTGCCCGAGACATATTTGCTGGTGGTACATGCGTATAAGAACCAATAACGACATCCGGCAACTCATCACGGAAAATTTCCAGCATAGTCTTCATACCGAG
Organism: Paenibacillus sp. FSL R10-2734; assembly: GCF_037963865.1. Taxonomy (NCBI): domain Bacteria; kingdom Bacillati; phylum Bacillota; class Bacilli; order Caryophanales; family Paenibacillaceae; genus Paenibacillus; species Paenibacillus sp. FSL R10-2734. Next base: position 460,612 of record NZ_CP150170.1, read on the forward strand.
AATTTCACCCTTAGCAGGGGGAATAAGCTCCAAATAGCTCTCTGGATCAATATTCAGATTACGCATCTGAATAAGCTTCAGATCCGTTCGTCTTACAAACTCCACCATCGCCTCAATCTCTTCCTCGCGATCTGTCACTCCAGGGAATATCAGGTAATTAATCGATGTGTAAACACCCTGCGATGCGGCATATATCAGTGATTTCTCTACATTAGCCAATGTGTAACCACGAGGTTTGTAATATGCGTTGTAGTGGTCATCAAGGGCACTTATTGTGCTGACACGCATCAAATCCAGCCCAGCATCGACGATTCCACGAATATGATCGCTCAAGCCCGCATTCGTGTTGATATTGATGTAGCCCATATCAGTAATCGAGCGCACTTCACGAATTGCTTCTATAATAAGTTTTGCCTGCGTAGAAGGTTCCCCTTCACAGCCTTGTCCAAAACTGATAATCGATTCAGGTGTCTTCAAATGCTCCAGCATAACTTGTGAAATTTCATTGACTGTAGGCCGGAAATTCATCCGAGTCTGCGGAGAGACAAAGCCGCTATCATCTGGTTGCTCAGAAATACATCCAAAACATCCAGCATTACATGAATAAGAGACAGGTACACCGCCCTCCCAACGTCCTAAAAACGTATTAGAGGAAGTAAGGCATTCATAGCCTAGTGCACAGTTAGAAAGATGCTCATAGAGACGGTTATCAGGATACTTGGCTGTTAATTCACCAACATTGACTTCCAGATCCTCTTTGTCACAGTTCAGCGGGTTCCATTTCTCCGGATTATCCGTGGGGTCTGCTGCAACAAAGAATCCCCCATCCTTCCATACTACAGCCGAATAACCAAACAGAGGAAGCTTATAAGACTTGTCCGTCTTAATATAACCAGGAAGACACAAACGAGTGTAGCCCTGTGGTAGCAGCGCCCCTACAGCCTGTGAGCCTTCTGGCAGCGACATCATTTCACCGGTCTCAGGATCCATACCCACCGCCCGCGTACTAGGCAAACCTACAAGAGTGGCGCCTTCAGGCAGCGGAATCAACTCTTCTTCCAGCATTTCAACGATCATATCCCCACTACGGGCTAACCCGTACAGTTCAGGATGATCATATACGTTTCCTTGCCCGTCGGCATATACCAAATACATGTTAGTCTCCTCTTATAATCAATTCTCAAGTTGTAGGTACTGAAGAAGTTTTCGGCCGTGTTGTGCGACGAGCAGCCGTACCACTGTTAGAAGTGCCTCCACTACTTGCAGTTCCATTTGGTGTTTGTTTAGCTCCCGCAACGTCAAATGATGCCAAGAATTCAGCATTAGTCTTCGTATCACGTAGCTTTTTGATGAAGCCCTCCACAAAATCGTAGGATTCATTCATGTTTTTGCGAATCGCCCAGATTGTATCGAGCTCTTCTTTGCTCAAGAGCACTTCTTCACGACGTGTACCTGAACGACGAATATCAATAGCAGGGAATATACGGCGTTCCGCTAATTTGCGGTCCAAATGAAGCTCCATATTGCCGGTACCCTTAAACTCTTCATAAATAATATCATCCATACGTGATCCGGTATCAATTAATGCAGTTGCCAAAATAGTCAGCGAGCCGCCCTCTTCTACATTCCGTGCAGATCCAAAAAAACGCTTCGGCCGATGAAAGGCTGCCGGGTCAATCCCCCCACTAAGTGTGCGTCCAGATGGCGGAACCACAAGATTATACGCACGTGCCAGTCGAGTGATGCTATCTAAAAGAATAACTACATCCTTCTTATGCTCAACTAAACGAAGAGCTCTTTGCAACACAAGTTCGGCCACTTTAATATGATTCTCTGGAAGCTCATCAAACGTCGATGCAACCACTTCGCCTTTTACAGAACGCTGCATATCAGTTACTTCTTCAGGACGTTCGTCTATCAGCAATACAAAGAGTTCAATCTCAGGATTATTAGTGGAAATACTATTGGCAATTTCTTTCAAGAGGAGCGTTTTTCCTGCTTTAGGAGGTGCTACAATCAAACCCCGCTGCCCCAAACCTACAGGAGCGAGCAAATCCATTATTCGGGTAGATAAATGAGTAGGGGATGTTTCAAGCGGTAGCTTGTCTTGCGGATAAAGTGGTGTTAATGCTGGGAAATGGAGACGCTCCGCTGCGCTAGCAGGGTTCTCACCATTAACGGCATTGACTTGAAGCAGGCCAAAATATCGTTCGTTTTCTTTCGGAGTCCGGCATTTCCCGGACACAAGATCTCCGCTTCTGAGATCAAATTTCCGAATTTGCGAGGCTGAAATATAAATATCTTCAGCGCTGGGTAAATAGTTAATCGGTCTTAGAAACCCGTAGCCCTCGGGCAGAATTTCCAGCACGCCTTCCATAAACATAAGACCGCTCTGCTCTGCCTGTGCCCGAAGGATCGCAAAGATCAGTTCCCGTTTCTTCAGCTGTCCGTAATAAGGGATCTGGTATTTCTTGGCCAGCTTATACAACTCGGTCAGCTTCATTTCTTCCAAATCGGAAATTTGAAGATCCATGTAATAACCACCTATTCAATTTTTAAATGAGTTCACCCTAGTCTATCTACTAGGTAAAATAATGAGTCTATTAAAACGCTCATTAGGATATTAATACCCAATTTGGAAGGATATATGCGGTAAATAAGCAAATTTAACTCCTTCCAAACGGGATATCCTAATTTTATTCGTTCTCACGCCAAACATGAGCACCAAGTTGTCGAAGGTTGCTCACTAAATTATCATAACCACGGTCAATATATTCTACGCCGGTTACTTCAGTAATTCCATCTTCTACCGTCAACCCAGCAATGACAAGGGCAGCGCCTGCCCGTAAATCGGTTGCTTTCACTTTTGCAGCATTAAGCTTACCGCCCTCAATTATTGCAGAACGGCCTTCAACACGAATCTTTGCGCCCATTCGAACCAATTCCGGCACATGCTTAAAGCGATTGCTATAGACGAAATCGCTAAGCACACTAACACCTGTAGCCTGCGTCAAAATACTAGTCATGGGAGATTGTAAATCTGTAGGGAAGCCTGGGTAGGTTAGTGCTTTGACATCTGCGCGCTCATATTTAGTTCTTCCTATAACGCGAATACTTTCGTCAAGCTCTTCAATATCAACGCCCATCTCTAAAAGCTTGGCCGTTAAAGCTTCCAAGTGCTTAGGAATAACATTATCTATCAACACATTACCACGCGTAGCCGCAGCGGCAATCATATAAGTTCCTGCTTGAATCCGATCGGGAATAATGGAGTGACGACAGCCGTGCATCTCCGATACCCCTTCGATTCGAATGGTTTCTGTGCCAGCGCCTTTAATAACAGCGCCCATAGAATTCAATAGGGTTGCTACATCTATAATCTCAGGCTCTTTAGCCGCATTTTCAATAATTGTGGAGCCTTTGGCACGTGATGCCGCAAGCATGATGTTAATAGTGGCACCTACGCTTGATACGTCTAAATAAATCTTCGCACCGCGTAGCTCTTTTGCATATAAGTGAATAGAACCGTGTTCGTTGGTAACTGTTGCTCCCAGCGCTTCGAATCCCTTAATATGCTGATCGATTGGACGAGGTTCAAAATTACAACCACCAGGAAGTCCTATTGTCGCTTCTTTAAATCTTCCAAGCAGAGCTCCCATCATATAATATGAAGCTCGGAGTTTCTTAACCGGACCATTAGGCATAGGTATAGATACAATTCTCGAAGGGTCAATTCTCATTTGATTACCTGACCAAGATACACTTGCGCCAAGCTCTTGTAAGATTTCGGAGTAAACGGCTACATCACTGAGGGACGGTAAATTATCCAGAACAACTTCAGATTCGGCCAAAATCGCCGCAGGAATAAGTGCAATAGCACTATTCTTTGCTCCACTGATGGTTACAACGCCCTCTAGCGGACGTCCACCGCCAATCATTAATTTTTCCATAGATTTATCAATTTCCCCCTACGTGTATTGCAGCTGGGTGGGCAATACGTGCTGTGAACTTTTAGTGATGAAAATGGAAAGACACCGGCTAAGCGGTGGCTTTCCTCATCAAACTATTCAACTGGGCAGAGTCACCCCTGCCCTTTTACAAATTGCTTGTCCACCTACGGCGGAAGCTAACAATAATTATGCTTTGTTGTTGGATCCGAATTCACGAATTTTACCAATAACGGTTTCTTTGATTGCATCGCGACCTGGTACGATAAATGTACGTGGATCGTAAGCATCCGGTTTAGCAGCTAGAACTTCGCGAACAACTTTAGCAAACACGATTTGGTTTTCAGTGTTTACGTTAATTTTGGAAGTACCCAGGGAGATTGCTTTCTTGATGTCATGTTCAGGAATACCTGTACCACCATGAAGAACCATTGGGATGTTAGTAGCGTCACGGATTTCTTCCATTTCTTTAAATCCGAGGTTAGGCTCGCCATGGTAAGGTCCATGAACGGAACCAAGTGCAGGAGCCAAAGTGTCAATACCTGTTTCTTTAACAATACGTACGCACTCATCTAGCTTAGCATACATGATGCCGCCGATAACGTCGTCTTCTTGTCCACCAACAGTACCTACTTCTGCTTCTACAGAAACACCTTTAGCGTGAGCATATTCAACGACTTTTTTAGTCATTTCAATGTTTTCATCAATTGGGTGATGGGAACCGTCGATCATTACGGATGTAAATCCAGCATCAATTGCTGCTTTACATTTATCAAAGCTAGATCCATGGTCAAGGTGGATAGCTACAGGAACTGTGATATTCATATCAATAATTAGACCTTCTACCATCTTAACAACAGTAGTGAAGCCGCCCATGTGACGTGCTGCGCCTTCGGATACACCAAGAATTACTGGTGATTTTTCTTGTTCAGCGGCACCAAGAATAGCTTGTGTCCACTCCAAGTTGTTAATGTTGTACTGACCTACTGCGTATTTTCCTTCAAGTGCTTTCTTCAACATGTCTGTCATAGATACTAATGGCATGGTTTCATCCTCCTAAGAATGTTGGTTGGCTATGTTTTTAAACCGACATCACATACAGGCTTATTATAACACATCCTGAGTCAAATACTAAATAGGACAAACAAAAAAATGTCCCGGTGGGACGATTTTTATCCAGCCCATATAGTAATTAAGCTCACCCACTTTATAATCACCATAACCAAATAGAACCGATATAGAAAATGTCACTTTAACTGCATTGATCTACGGACTTATTATGAAGATGCATATTGACCGCGACCCGCATTTCGTCTATGTCAAATGGCTTTGTAAAATGCATCAATGCGCCTAGCTTGGTTGCTTCCTTAATCATATCCAGTTCTCCGTAAGCCGTCATCATAATGACCTTAATGGACGGATTCAGCTCTTTCAGATGCTTCAAAATCTCGAGTCCATCCATTCCCGGTATTTTCATATCGAGCAGGACCAGATCGGGAGACTCGCTGCGAACGATGTCTAATGCCAATTTTCCGTTAGCTGCTTGAAATGTCGTATATCCTTCACTATTGAACACTTCCATAAGAAGAATCCGGATCCCATTCTGATCATCGACAATTAACACTTTCTTTTTTTCCATATAACACCCTCCCAGATTAAGCCAGATTGACTATACCGCGCTCTCCACAGCTAACGGCCCCTTCAGAAATTAACTCCATACGAAACCTATTATTCGTGCTTCACTGCTCAAATCCTTCTAATTGGATAAAATGGGTAAATAAAGAGTCTGTATTGCGGTTATGTCAGTTACAAAATCTTTAAATGAGTCAACAAAAAAAAGAGAGCCTCCAACAGGAGGCTCTCTCAAACTTGTTAAGAACCGACAGGTTCCGATTATGTTTACAAAATTACTGCTGTTCGGAATGAGTCAAAGAAGCTTTGACGAAATCACGGAACAACGGCTGTGGACGGTTCGGACGTGAAGTGAATTCCGGATGGAATTGAACCGACAAGAACCAAGGATGTCCCGGAAGCTCTACGATCTCAACTAAACGGCCATCTGGAGACGTTCCAGAAATAACCAGACCTGCTTTTTCAATCTCATCACGGTACGTGTTGTTGAACTCATACCGGTGACGGTGACGCTCGTATACCAGTTCATCATCGTAGCAAGACATTGCCAGGGAACCTTCAGCAATCTTACAAGGATACAAACCAAGACGCATTGTACCACCCATATCTTCAATATCCTTCTGCTCAGGAAGCAGGTCGATCAGTGGATATGGAGTGTTTGGATCGATTTCGGAACTATTGGCACCTTGCAGACCAAGAATAGAGCGAGCATATTCAATTACGGAAACTTGCATACCTAAGCAAATTCCGAAGAAAGGTATCAATTTCTCACGTGCATAACGGATAGCAGAGATTTTACCTTCAATTCCCCGATCACCGAACCCACCAGGAACTAGAATACCGCCAATACCACGCAGCATTTCGTCTACATTCTCATCCGTAATTTCCTCTGCATTCACCCAGCGAATCTTAACCTCTGCATTTGAAGCAAAACCTGCGTGTGAAAGTGATTCCACAACACTCAAATAAGCGTCATGCAGGGCTACGTACTTACCTACAATTGCTATTTCTACTGTTTTCTCTAACTTCTGAATCCGTTCAAGCATACCTTCCCATTCACGCATATCTGGCGCTGGTGTTGTAAGCTTCAAATGATTGACAACAATCTCGTCCAAGCCTTCATCGCGAAGATTCAGTGGAACTTCATACAATGTTGAAGCATCGCGGCATTCCACAACAGCATTAGCATCGATATCGCAAAAGAGTGCAATCTTCGCTTTCATATCTGCGGAAAGCTCATATTCCGTACGGCACACGATGACATTCGGTTGAATCCCGATACTGCGCAGCTCTTTAACGCTGTGTTGTGTCGGTTTTGTCTTCACTTCTCCAGCAGCCTTGATATAAGGAATCAAGGTTACGTGGATATACATCACATTTTCCCGTCCGATATCACTCTTGATTTGGCGAATAGCTTCCAGGAACGGAAGACTTTCAATATCACCTACAGTTCCACCAATTTCTGTGATTACTACATCAGAGTTGGTCTCACGGCCTGCGCGGAATACGCGTTCTTTGATCTCATTCGTAATGTGTGGGATAACTTGTACAGTTCCGCCCAAATACTCTCCACGACGTTCCTTGCTGATTACGGATGAATAGATCTTACCTGTCGTCACATTGTTGTTCTTTGACAGATTAATATCAATAAACCGTTCATAGTGTCCAAGGTCAAGATCAGTCTCAGCACCATCATCTGTTACAAATACTTCACCGTGCTGATAAGGACTCATCGTTCCAGGGTCTACGTTAAGATACGGATCAAATTTCTGAATCGTTACCTTTAGACCTCTGTTTTTGAGCAGCCTGCCCAGCGAAGCGGCGGTAATGCCCTTGCCCAGGGAAGACACAACGCCACCCGTTACAAAAATATACTTTGTCACTGTAAAACCCTCCTAAATAAAGTCCAGACATAAAAGCGGCGCATGGTGTTTATCGTAACCCGTTTTACTATCATCAAAACAGGGGAAATCAAAAGTTTGATCCACCGGGGAAAACATAAGATGTTGTCCCGCAAATTCCATAAAACTACAGCTTCTTTGCATCTAAAAAAACAAAAAAGTGACACCCGTAGAACCGGGGCACTTTTTATTTTAAAAAACGCGTTTATTAACTTACATGATAAGCCCATGCAATAGTTTACTCTGACGATCCCCCACTGTCAAGGGAGGAATTATACCATCAGCAAGACTCTTTGAAATTATTTATCTTACTCGTCAGCTTCGGCATCTTCATCTGAGTCATCTTCTGCATCGTCTTCATCTGAGTCATCTTCGTCTATGTCATCTTCATCGATCACGACATCTTCGTCGACTTCTTCTTCGCTGTCGTCGTCGGAATAGAGGTCATCGCGATCTTCATCGATAGCGTCGAAATCCTCTTCTTCAGCAGCGTAGTTTTCTTCTTCTTCAGCAAAGTCGTCATCTTCCAAATCATCGTCTTCATCGTTGATGATACGCACGCGTTTGGTGTTACCAACCGGATCATCAGAGCGCTCTAGAGGATACCAGCGTTTCAATCCCCAAAGGTTGGTTCCGACACAGGCAAAACGCCCATCAATGTTAATCTCGGTATATAACTGGGCAATAGTATCTTGGCTTTGTTGATCTGTCATGCCGCGCAGCTTGGCTACCTCGACCATCAGATCACGGTAATAATACGGTGTATTGGCTGCCTTAAGCACTAGAAAAGCCAAATCCACCATCGGCATTTCTTTAACTTTCTCAGGGTCTAGCTTTAAATTGAGTGGCGTACTCACTAAAGGACACTTCCTCTCACGCATTGTTCACATTACGGTTTATTTCAATAATATCCATTAACAAAACTAAGTAAAACCTATTTGACAACAAATTGCAAGTCAAAAGCGGTAACAGCGAGCAGAAAGAGTCTCCAAGCTGTTATCCATACCTGAAACCTGTCTCCATCTTGAAGAAGGATAATACAAAGCATATGTAGAGTGTGATACTTACACTTCCTTTTATTTTCATAAAAAAAGGCGGAGGAAATCCTCCGCGCATGACTGTATCCACGCCAAGGATCGGCTCCTTACGTGATGTTACAAAGAGAGTGTTAATCTCTTCTGTCTATTTTATGTAAAGCGCCGTCTTTTGACACGATGGGCAGCCCATTTCGTTAAAAAAGGGCAAGTTCCCATTCGTCCCCCCTCTTCCACTCATACAATATGGCAGCAGGGCACCGAGGAGGGGACAGCGAAACCTATGGACTATCACAAATTTTGGCACATGCTTCTTGAAGAAATATCGGTTGCCCCCAACAATGGTGAGCGGCGTATTCTTACCTTCAATGATCCCCGCCAATATGCCGGAGCATTAACACAATGGAAAGCTCTGAAAGCGAAGCAGCCCGAGCTGCGGCAAGTACAGGTATCTCCGCTGATTCGGGCCTTCTTTGTGCCTGCTGCCGGAGCTGGAAAATTAATGAGCCGATTTGCAGACCTCCTAAATGTCGAAGAGGATCTACAAATACAAATCCATTCTATAGCTAACGAAAAGAGCGGAACGGCCACACTCCCTTGGGGGGTGAAAGCTATTCATGCTCCTCAGGCATGGTCCAAATCAACCGGAGTTCACGTCAAAATCGGTGTAATCGATACAGGTGCTGATTACCGTCATCCTGATCTGAAGCATTCATTGGCCTCCGGGGTCAACCTACTACACCGAGGTATGTTGCCGCTGGATGATAATGGACACGGAACTCACATCGCTGGAACTCTAGCTGCGGCAGGAGGAACACGCGGTATGATGGGGGTGGCGCCGAGAGCGCTGCTATATCCAGTTAAGGCCTTTGATCATAGCGGCTCCGCCTATGTATCGGATATTGTGCTGGGCATTGATTGGTGCGTACAGAACAGAATCGATATCATCAATATGAGCTTCGGAATGAAGACTAGAAGCAAAGCGCTTCACAATGTGGTTATAAAAGCGTACCGAGCCGGAATCGCTATCATTGCCTCCTCCGGGAATGATGGCAAACGTGGCGGGGACTACCCGGCACGTTATCCTGAGACGATTGCCGTGGGCGCCATCGATAAAAGACATCGTGTTGCTGGATTCAGCAACCGTGGTACTTATATCGATGTATATGGCCCCGGCGAAGGCGTGCCCTCCTGTTGGCTGAAGGAGGGCTACAAAGAGATGAGCGGCACCTCCATGGCGACCTCTCATGTCACGGGAGCCGCGGCACTGCTGCTCGCGCTGCGACCAGGCCTCTCGCCAAGGGAGCTGAAGCTGCTCTTGCGCCGCACCGCGTCCCCGGTGCGGCTGCGCAAGGGGCAGCGGCGCGCATCCCTTGGCGGCGGCGCTGCCGATGCCCTGCGCCTGCTGAGAGCAGGAGCAAGGGTCAAGCGGGTGGTCTCCGCGAACGTGTAGCCCCGCCTGCCCGGGTACCGGGGGGGCTACTCTTGCGTGAGCGCAGCGAGTGCCGGTGCGAAGAACGGCACAAAATAAAATCCGCCTCCGAGGGAACCGGAAGGCGGATTTTTTGTCGTTTGATGTTGAATTACATGCGATCCGGTGCAGAAACACCGACAAGACGCAGGACATTAGCAATGGTAGTACGCGCAGCGCCAAGCAGTGCAAGACGTGCCACAGTTTGAGCGGCATCCTCTGTAATTACACGCTCCGCTTTGTAATAGCTGTGGAACATTGCCGCCAGCTCATACACATAACGGATGAGGCGATGTGGAGCATAGCCCTCTGCCGCAACAGCGATTTCTGATGGGAGCTCACCAATTTTGCGCAGCAAGTCATATTCATGAGCAGCTGTCAGCTTGGAATAGTCAATGTCAGCATAATCTGGTACAGAGATACCTTGCTCCTCTGCCTGACGGAAGATACTGCAGATACGCGCATGCGCATATTGAACATAGAATACAGGGTTCTCATTAGAAGTTGAGATCGCCAAATCCATATCAAAATCAAGATGGGAATCCATGCTACGCATGGTGAAGAAATAACGAATCGCATCGATTCCGACTTCCTCCATCAAATCTTCCATCGTAACTGCTTTGCCGGTACGCTTGGACATTTTAACCTTTTCACCATTCTGGAACAGACTGACCATCTGAGCAATTAGAACCACTAGCTTCTCAGGATCATTGCCAAGAGCTGACATCGCCGCTTTCATACGCGGAATATAGCCATGGTGATCAGCACCCCAAATGTTAATCATTTTATCGTAACCGCGGCCATACTTATCGCTGTGATACGCAATGTCCGGTGTAAGGTAGGTGTATGTGCCATCGTTCTTAATCAGAACGCGGTCTTTATCATCGCCATACTTAGTCGTTTGCAGCCAGGTTGCCCCATCCTGCTCATATACTTCTCCACGATCACGAAGCTCGTCTAACGAGCGCAGCACTTCCCCATTCTCATACAGCGAAGTCTCACTGAACCAGATATCGAAGTTTACACGGAAGAGACCCAGATCGCGTTTGATTTTATCGAGCTCTTTATTAAGTCCATAGTTCCGGAAAAATGCTGCGCGGTCACTTGGGCTCATCTCGAGTAGTGTATCGCCCTTTTCAGCCACAAGCTCCTTAGCAAATCCCTTAATGTCTTCGCCATGGTAACCGTCTTCAGGCATTTCTGCTTCTTGACCCAGCTCCTGCAGGTAACGAGTCTCAATGGATTTGCACAGGTTGACTACTTGATTACCGGCATCATTAATATAATATTCCCGTGTCACCTGATAGCCGGCATAATCGAGCACGTTGCAAAGCGCATCGCCGACAGCAGCACCACGAGCATGTCCTAGATGAAGGCTACCCGTTGGATTGGCGCTGACGAACTCCATTTCAACCTTCTGACCTTGACCTACGTTAATACGGCCATAATCATCACCCTGCTCAGCAACAAGGCTGATAATTGGGTACAAATAATTCTTGGACAACGTAAAGTTAATAAAGCCTGGTCCGGCAATCTCAGCCTTTTCAATAGAAGCTCTGCTAGTATCCAAATGCTCTATAATTGCCTCAGCAATCTGGCGCGGGTTACGTTTTGCAATTTTGGTCAGCTGCATAGCAGCGTTCGTAGCCAAATCACCATGCGCTTTATCTCTCGGTACTTCTAGTACGATATCCGGAACCTCTTCCGGTGCAACAATTCCTGCATTCACAATTGCATCGGCAATGGCTTCTTTTACCCGTTCATTCACAAGCTCCAACGGATTCTTTCTCTGTGTCATAATTTCGGTTCCTCCTGTATATGCAAACTAATAGCAAACTTTCCTGACAATTCCTCGTAAACGTACAAATTATAATCCCATTCAACCGTTAGGGAACGCCCTTCGCGCACCACATCCAGCTTGTTCGTCTCCGTAGAAAGATTAAACTGTGTATATGGCGAACGATAAAATCCTGGCAGACGTCGTCCAGATTGAAAGCTCTGTTCAGACTGTATCCCACCGTGGCGAATTAGCTTTAGCTGATTACCTGCAATCTTTATCGTTGTACGAACAGAAATTTCCTCTCCTCGAGGGCCCTGCTCTAATTCTTCATATTGAATATATAGATGCGGTCCTTTGGATACTACCTCTCCATTCGCTTTCATAACATTCCGCTGACCCTCTTGAAGGCTCACGAGCGTAATAGAGACGTCATATTTGTCAGACTGTAGTTCGGGCATCACACGTTCCTCCATTCTGCAAGCCTCTGCATTCTGCATAAGAAAAACGTCTATCGTGAAAATTAAACATTTTTATATTTAATCAAAGGCCTATTCGCTTTCCCATTGTACACTATATCCAGTTCAAAGAAGCATTTCAATCACAGAATCCATTAGATCTGGCTTAGCTCATAAAATTTTACCATATTGATGGATAAAAGCACACTTGGAACATCTAGTAAAACTGTACAAAGGTGCGACCAACTTCATAATCATAGAAAAAAACGGTTCCCTAAGGAACCGTTTAGAGGAATACGAATCTATAATTTACAAGGACAAAATCTTCAACGAAAACCTAAGTTGCCAAGAAGCGCCGCCATCTTTGGTTACATATAATGATGAATGATCGCGTTCGCGAGTGGCAAGCCAACCTTCTTTATTACTAGTGAAGGAGATTACCCCTTCATAACCTGCAATAGCCGGAAGATTGGTCCACTGCTTGCCGCCGTCATAAGAGCGTCCTACCGCTACCTTTTCTGCTGCATCGGAATAACCGACCAAGAAAGTCGTGCTGTTCCCTATCAGCTCCAAATTCCCAGGTCTGCCAGACGCTGGCCCTTTATTCACTACAGCTTTTCCGCTACCTGGTGCGGGTCCGCCTCCAGCAGTTTCCTGAGTGATCACTCTATTCCAGCTTTTGCCCTTATTCGTACTTGTATATAAGGAGTAAGAGGTCTGACTCATCCCTGATCCGCCGTAGAGCACTACATCGACTTGATCTCCTTTTGCGGAGATTTGACCATAATCCGGATCAGAAAAAGCCGCCTTCAACGACAAGCTCCAAGTTTTCCCTCCATTTGTAGTCTTCATTACCCGATAGCCAGTTCCTGGTGCAATCACAACAGCCCAACCGGTATTGCGATCACTAAAATATGCACCACGTGTATTGGATGGGGTTGAAATTTTACTCCAGCTAAGCCCTCCGTCCTTGGTGGAATACGTTGAAGCTCTGTTATAGCCGAAACCATTCTTACTGTCGATAAAATCTATTCTTTCAAAGCTAACCGCTTTATTCGAAAGTCTTGTCCATTCAGAACCACCATTAGAGGTGCCAATTAAATATTGAGCTTGGCCATCCTGTACAGCAGCAAGGGCAAATCCATGCACGTTATTGGGAAAATCGATCTGTTTAAAGCTCCATTGGCCCTGATAGATCTCTTGAAAATTACAGCCTCCATTAGAGGTACCAATCATAAATCCATTACCTGCTGCCCGCCCGATATCCTTATTCAAAAACTGAACATCAGAAAAGGTAAGCGGTGTTGATATATCTCCCGAATGCTTGTTTTGCAGGGCCTGTAATAGCCCATGATCTCCAGTGCCGCAAGATGCTGGTGCGGCCGATGCCGCAGCATGTACAGAAGAAGCCGATGCACCCCAGCCCGAAACCATAATTAGTGTTGCTGAAAGGGCGGTTATTGTCGTTTTATAAATCTTTTTCGTCCAATCCATGATGACACCTCCTAATATGTATATACCCTTACTTTCAATCCCTACTCTGTTATACCGCCAGAAGATTGCTTGATCCACCTGTAATAGTAACAAAATGGAAACACTTTGTTCTCTTTTGTCTAAATCTTCCTGTCAAAAGTCCTATTATCAAGTCGGCTAGTTATACAATGAATATCCTTCCAGTTCCTTTCCCATAATACAAGGAGAAAGGGGTCTGGTACCATGACACGTGAATCGACAAATCCACCCAAACGAAAAAACCGCTTCCGCCGTTTATTCCAGCTGCTGGTAGCCATAATCATATTGTTTCTACTGACCACTGGAGCTCTGCTCGGTTACCTATATCAAAGGGATCTCCCCCCCATTGGCGATGATGTGCGCTCCAAGCTATTCGACTCCAGGGGCAATATTCTTGCCACCTTTACCTCAGACGGACGTAGCCGTGAACCAGTCAAATTAAGTCAAATTTCTCCCCTGCTCATTGAAGCCACACTAGCTGTCGAAGACCGTAAGTTTTACGAGCACTCCGGGTTTGATATGAAGGGAATGGCTAGGGCTGTACTCGTCAATCTAGAAGAGGGGAACCGAACGCAAGGGGCTAGCACACTAACTCAGCAGCTCGCGAGAAATCTCTATCTATCCCACGAGAAGACATGGACACGCAAGGCCAAAGAGGCCGTGTATACGATGCAGCTGGAGATGAAATACAGCAAAGATGAAATCTTGAACATGTATTTAAATAACATCTACTATGGTCATGGTGCCTATGGCATCGAAGCAGCGTCACGGATGTATTTTGGCAAATCTGCAGCGGATTTAGACCTTGCAGAGAGCACCATGCTGGCTGGAATTCCAAAAGGACCAACCTATTATTCGCCATACAATCATATAGACAACGCTAAGAAACGCCAGAGAATCATCTTGACCGTCATGACGAATTTAGGGAAAATCTCACAAGAAGAAGCGGGGCAGGCTGTTCAGGAGGACTTGAAGTTAAAACCGCAAGGTCAAAAGGATACTACAGTGGCTGCACCTTACTTCAGGGATTATATTCGCAATCTGGCCATAGAGTCTCTCCACATTAGCAGTGATGAGCTAGAACAAGGTGGGCTGAACGTCTATACCACGCTTGACCCTGACATGCAGCATGCTGCAGAACATGCGGTCGACCAAGAGATGGATCAAAAGAGTGATCTGGAGACTGCGCTTGTATCCATCGATCCTCGCACTGGTTACATTAAGGCAATGGTCGGTGGAAAAAATTATCGTACCAATCAATACAATCACGCTCTAGCCACCACACGTCAGCCTGGCTCGTCCTTTAAGCCGATCATGTATTTAGCCGCACTCTCCTCCAAAGAGATGACTGGTCTTTCCGTTTTCAAAAGCCAGCCAACGATGTTCCATTATGATAACAATCGCAAAACCTATCAGCCTCGAAACTTCGGGGATAAGTATCTGGGTGAAATCAACATGCGACAAGCGATCGCAGCATCCGACAATATTTATGCTGTGAATACGATCATGAAGATCGGCGCGGATAAAGTAAGCGAGATGGCTGCGAAGATGGGCATTGATAGTCCGCTTCAAAGCGTGCCTTCACTGGCACTTGGCACCTCACCGATCAGTCCGCTAGAAATGGCTGCCGCTTTCGCAGTCATTGGAAACAGCGGTCAGAAAATGCCGACCACGGCCATTCTAAAAATAACGGATTCAAATGGTATGGTCCTGTATGAAGCACCTAAGCCAAAGGGTGAAGCTGTTGTAGAACCCTCTGCCGCCTATGTATTGACCCGTTTAATGGAAGGCGTATTTGAGACAGGGGGAACAGGTAATCGTGTAGCTTCTATAATCAAACGTCCAGTGGCCGGCAAGACTGGAACTACGGATGCAGACGGCTGGATGGTAGGCTTCACCCCTGAGCTATCCACAGCAGTTTGGGTTGGATATGACAAGGGGCGCGACATCACAACTACTGACGGTCGACGCGCAGCTCCAATTTTCGCAGAGTTTACTGAAAAAGCGTTGGAAAATATCCCGCCTAAAATTTTCCCCATTCCAGATGGAGTGGTTAGTGTATACGTCAATCCGCAGTCCGGCAAGCTAGCTACTGCAGCCTGTCCCGAAAAAGAACTTGAGACCTTCATTAGTGGAACTGAGCCCACTGAATATTGTGATCAACATGGCAAAGGTCCTGCTGTCGATGATGTACAAAGCAAAGTAGATCCTGCTGAAGAAAATCGTTCCCTGTGGAAAAATATTAAACGCTGGTGGTTGAATTAGCCTCTTCATTTATTGAAGAGGTTTTTCTTTTTTATAACTTATTTATTGTAGAATCCATAAGATCTTCAAACTCGATTTTCACCTCTCCCACAAAGGATGTAACCGCTTTATTTTATGTATCGACCCCATTCTCTTAAATCACAATTACTGCTATAATAGTTAGTAGCAACCAAAATATAAAGATGTAAATGAGGGACATGGGATGAAGGATACAGGCATGATCCGGAGTTTAGACAGTCTTGGGAGAATTGTGGTTCCCGCAGAAATCCGTATGACTCGTAATATCGACATTGGTGATCCTATCGAATTTTTTATATTAAACGATAACACCATCATACTTAGGAAGTACACCTCGACAGAATGTACGTTTTGCAGAAGCCACGACCATGTCACCTACTATAAAGAGCAATTTATTTGCAGTAGCTGTCTAAAAGAAATTGCCGATCCTGAACGCATGTCTCAAGTGCCGGAGGCACGTCAAGATTTCGCAGGCGAAGTGTCAGAGCACATCAGCACAGTCCGGAAGACGAAGACAGAGGATATGTGCCAACGCTTGGAGCGGGCCATAGAAGATCATCCCTATGCCAATCAGAAGGAGCTTGCTGAAATCCTCGGCATCAGTCAAGCCAGAGTAAGTCAACTCAAACGCAAACTTAGTACGGCAAGCAAATCGTAAAATTAATTCAATGTATATTTTGTTCAATCAAAAAAAGGCTTCGACGCTCCTATTTCAGGATGTCGAAGCCTTTTTTCTGTATTAGGTAACCCTGTCTTGGTGATCCGTCCCTACTCGGTCAGAGCAGCCTTAAGATCATCAGAGGACGCAGTCCACCATGCCTCATTATGAGAGATCAAGAGGGATTTTAGAGCAGCCTTTTCAACTGCACCAAGCCCTCCCACATCGATTTTGCGTTTTAGAGCAGCATCCAACTTATTGACATGCTCGGCGAGAATTTTCCAACCGCGGCGCGCTTCTGTATCAATCCACATTTCACAGGCCGTTATTCCACCATAGAATTGACTATCCTGCGTACGGTCCACTGCTACCCATACCACCCAAACCTGTCTTCCGTTAGGTACATCTTCACGATTCATGGAGAATTTAATACCCTTTTCAACCTTACTCTTGGCATGCATGGCACCGATATCAATGACTGCTTCACCGTTATCAATAATGACAGGCGATACGTTATTGAGCTCTATAGAACCTGCTCCAAAGCCTTTATGTTTACTTTTCGCATTCACAATATTTAAGGCAATCTGTTTCTTGCCCTCCGGTTGTATGTTGTCCACGAGTGCACACCCTTCCTTTTACGAATAATTTAATTTTAGCTAATAATGCGGCGATTGCAAACATATACATCCCGTAGATGCTTGTCACGGGAGGAATCACAGTATGAAGTCACTGTCATTAAGGTACATCATCATCTTTGCGACCCTGGCCGTCCTCGTGCTATTAGGAGGAGGAATATGGGCCTATTCAGGGGATAACTCTACATCCTCTGTTATTAGCTATGTTTCAAAAGAGGCCAAGTCCTCAAGCGGCACAGCTCCTGCAGTGGCACCACAGCAGACACTGCCTGATAGCGCCCCCGTTCCTGCAGAGGAGGCATTAAGTCATCGAGTTGTCGAGTATCACATCGATGTTCAGCTTGTTCCTGATACAGAAACTTTAATCGCTTCTGAGACGGTAACCTGGACACACCCCGGTGTAAAACCAGTAAGTGAGCTATATTTTCATATGTATCCAAATGCTTTTGCTTCACCAAATACTACCTTTATGAAGGAATCCGGAGGAACGCTCAGAGGTGACACCATGCCAGAGAACGGCTTCGGAAGTATGACTTTAACCGATCTACGCACGACAGAAGGAACATCGCTAATGCAAAGAGTGCAATTTGTACAACCCGATGATGGTAACGTCAACGATAAGACACTCCTAAAGGTACATCTCCCACAACCTGTTAATGGTGGAGAAAGTGTCACACTTAAACTCCAGTTCGAGGTCCAGCTCCCCAAAATATTTGCCCGTATGGGCGCATCAGGGAATTTCGTGATGGCTGGGCAATGGTTCCCTAAGCTTAGTGTATACGAGCCTCTGGGCACGCGTGGGGTCAGAGAAGAAGGCTGGGATTTGCATCAGTATCATGGTACCTCTGAGTTTTACAGCGATTTCGGCATCTACAATGTAACGATTGCCGTCCCTTCCAACTATACGGTGGCTGCGACCGGATTTCCTGTAAAGAATGCCAAGCTGAAACAAGATCAAAAAATATATCAGTTCTACGCCGACGATGTCCATGACTTCGCTTGGGCCGCTTCCCCTGATTTTACAGTAGCAGAAGAAGCCTTCTCTACGCCAGAGGTGCCTGGTGTACGGATTAAGGTGTATCTCGATCCATTGCACAAAGACTTAAAGGAACGATACCTTCAGGCCGCTAAGGCTGCCCTGACCTACTTCAGCAAATGGTATGGTCCTTATCCCTACTCGACGCTGTCTATTATCGTTCCACCTAAGGAGGGCAATGGCGCTGGAGGAATGGAGTATCCAACGCTCATTACAGCGTTTGGAGCCACGGACTCTTCTCCTGACACTTCACTTGAAAGAACTGTCATTCATGAAATTGGCCATCAATACTTCTACGGTATGGTAGCCAGCAATGAATTCGAGGAGGCTTGGCTGGACGAAAGCTTCACTTCTTATGCCGAAGACAGACTCATGGAGCAAGAATACGGTATTAAGACTAATCTCCCTCTGCAGTCCAGCTTGGTAACCAAATCAGAGCCATTAAACTTAGAAACATGGAAATATGCTGAGGCAGATTCCTATAGCCGAAATGTGTATATCCGCGGAAAGCTAGTGCTTAAAGATATTGAACGCCAAGTAGGAACCAAAGCAATGAATAGCATCATGTCCACTTACGCACGTAAATTCCGTTTCCAGCATCCCACTACGTCTGATTTTCAGAAGGTCGTTGAGAAAGTAACCAAAAAATCGTGGCAGCCTTATTTCGAAGATTATATTTATGGTGGTGGTGCTCCTGATTTCTCAGTAGATACGATTACTATTAAAAAGAATGGCAACAGCGATGCTCAGAGCTACGAATCCATAGTGAAGATTACAAACAAAGGGAGTCATTACGTCGACGTTCCCATTAAATTCACATTCTCCGACGGCTCTGCGACAGAGCGGGTCTGGAAAGGTGAAGGAGCAGAAACTACGTTTCAGTTGTTAAGCGATAAGCTTCTCCTCTCTGCTGAGATTGATCCTGAGCATACCATTCTTTTAGAAAGCAAACATCTAAACAACTTCAGACTGGCGGAAATAGAGCCCAAAACGCTCTCTCGCTGGACATTAAGTGTAACTAAACTAGTTGAAACCGTGCTCGGAACTCTTGTCTGGTGAGGTGAATGATTGTGAGAACATCGATAACCCGCGGCTGGCAAAGCATGAAGGAGCAATTTTATATTCTGATTCTGCTCTTCATCTACCGACTGCTCTGGGGCTACTTTATGTACGGTTTCATTCGGTCTGCTATCGTTCCAATTCTACTACGCTATCCAGATAAAGATGCTGGAGGCAGCGGAATGGGCAGACTACTCTATTATGTCGAAGGGCAGTTCAGCTTGAACACAGATCCTGCGATACGTACTTGGTTATGGATGTTCCTAGGGCTTGTTGTCTTGCGACTGCTACTCTCCCCCTTTATAAGGGCTGGATTACTGCATGAACTCCACCAGGAGCGAAAAGGAGAGCGTGGCCTGTTCTTTTTTCCCGGTATGAAGCTTTATGGATTGCCAGTGTTTATCTTCAGTCTAATTGAATGGGTGTTGGTTCTACTTCCGTTATATTGGCTTGCTCCAAAAATGTACGGGCTATTCTTATCCTCCTTTCTGAACTACTCTTTGTTGCTCCATCTAGTTCCATACGTATTGGCATGGCTTATATACATTTTTATCGTGCGTCTGTTTCTTCTATATATGCAGTTTGGTTATACCAGTGGTATGGGGATGTTCTCCTCCCTATTCATCTGCTTGAAGTCACTTTTTCCAGCAATAGGAATTTCCATCGTGCTTGGTGCAGGCGGTCTGCTCCTTCTGCTAGTGTGCGGACTAACTGGTATCTTCTGTCCTGGCCTACCCGCACTTCTTATTCGTCAACTCTCTTCACTGCCTTCAACACTCTTCAAAATGTGGGGGATCTCCGCACAATATCATCTATGGCGCAGTAAAGCATTTCCACAATAATTTTAAGCCTTGCAGAACATAATATAAAAGTCCCGGTTCCTGAATCAGGAGCTGGGACTCTTTTGCGTTATAGATAAATTATTAGGATTTGCAAAATGGTAAAGACTTTGTTACAATAAGTCCTGTTCCATTAGTAACAAGTTTGTAATCATTTGAAACGATTTCTACATAACTTCATGTATTTGTCGTAGTCATGTCGATAAGTCACTAACTGGTGCATAAAACGCCGAATTCCTTGCACCGGGAAGTGGGGGAACCATATTTTGGGTGAATTGATCTCGCTTTGCAGTGATCATAGGGAAACTTCTACCGAACCCTTAAGCTAACCTCACAGGCATTGGAAGGGGTACATTTTTTTTGAAGAACTTAAGAAAAGCATGCGTCGCTGCGACGCTAGGATTAGTAATGGCATTCTCTATTGGTGGTGGAAGCGCCTTTGCAGATTCGAAAATGGACAGTGTTATCTCAAAGACTATTGGAGTTGCCTATAAAACCGGAGGCACTAGCACTAAAGGATTTGACTGTTCTGGATTTACTACGTATGTATTCAAGAATATGGGTCTTTCTTTGCCCCGTACCTCAAAAGCTCAATATAATGTCGGAACTCCTATAGCTAAAAGCAAGCTGCGTTCAGGCGACTTGGTTTTCTTTAACACATTGGGTAGCGGCGTATCCCATGTTGGAATTTATGTTGGAAACGGTAAATTTGCACAATCTTCTTCTTCACGTGGTGTAACTATCACTTCACTTAGCCAGTCCTACTGGGCCAATCGCTACGTTGGTGCTAAAAGAGTAATGAGTACTTCCTCATATCAAGCTGTAGCCTACGATTAATACTTCCCCACAACTATAACCTCACAATTATAACTATATGAACCTGGATTTGATTATTGCCGTAATCGAATCCAGGTTTTCTTTTGCCTTATTATATTCTTTACACCACTAGAACGGGCTCTAAACACTTTTATTTGATAAATATTTCTATAAATATGAAAATTAGTTTAATATTATCGCTTACATATGCATTTTGTCTTTAAAAATACGAATTTTTCTGCATGATTATGTTAAAAACGATTGCCAAGCGGCACTCCGTTTGTTACAATAACTGCAGTAAGATTTTAGTAACATTTTTGTAATCATTAAGTTGTTATTTACAAAGGTTTTGTCATGTATTGATTACAAGCTATTCCTAATCAACAGTCTGAGCCGAGTTTCCTAACTATTAGGGAAACGGGGGAACCAACTTTGGGTGAATTGACCTCCATCTTTAGAGGGGTCATAGGGGACCTTCAACCGAACCCTTAAGCTAACCTCGTAGGCATCTGGAAGGGGTATAAACTTTTGAAGAAGAAGTTAGCAGCAGCTGTACTCAGCTTTTCCATTATCTTCACCATCGGAGCAGGAAGCGCTTTCGCGGATTCCAAAATGGATAAAGTGATCGACAAGACCATCGGAACTAAATACGTATCCGGCGGCGTCTCCACAAATGGATTTGATTGCTCCGGATTTACAATGTATGTGTTTGATAAAGTTGGTATCAACCTACCACACCAATCAGGCTCCCAATATCAAATGGGTACAGCTATTTCCCAGGATGATTTAAGATCTGGAGATCTTGTATTCTTCAATACAAGTGGTAAGGGTGTCTCACATGTCGGCATTTATGTCGGTGAAGGCAAGTTTGCACATGCTTCTTCCTCACGTGGTGTAACGATTAGCTCCCTGAGTGACAGCTACTACGTGAAACGCTACATCGGTGCTAAACGGATTATGAGCACAGATGCTTATCAATCGGTTGCTACTGGTTCAGAAGATAATGATGATGTTCAATAAGTAAATCGTACATAGGCTCTTTCCAAGATGTAAATTCTTGGGGAAGAGCTTATTTTTTTGTCTTATTTAATATTTACCCCACTCAAAATTTGTAAAACAATAATCCTCATATAAAGTTTCTAAGTCTTTCATCCCTCTTTTTGTATATAATTAGTTACAAGTAAGACCCTCGTGAAAGGAGGTCTTTGACCTTATGATAAATCCCTCGATTACTTTTCATGTAGCTCCTATGGAGACCAGTCACGCGGAAGAGATTTGCAACTGGGATTACACTCCCCCTTATAATATTTACGGTTGGATGCCGTGGGAGCAAATGAAGGCTCTTGGAATCGAGTTTGGTGACCCTCAGTTACGGAATGAGCAATATATCTCCATATTAAATGGGCAAGGGGCTTTGAGCGGATTCGCGCAGCTATTCCCGATGGAAGGTGTTGTTCGTTTAGGGATTGGCATGCACCCCGACCTATGCGGCCAAGGTCTAGGGAAATTATTTGTGGACGCAATTGTGCAAGCGGCCTTGATTCGTTATCCTGAACGTGAAATTGATCTAGAGGTACTGACCTGGAACCAGCGAGCAATCCGAACTTACCAAAAGTGTGGATTTACGATTACAGATACGTATGAGCGCCAAACTCCTACAGGTAACAAACCTTTTTATTGTATGGTCTATGACAAATGATATTATATTCCATATATTTCAATGAATTGATTGAATTATCGTTCATTTTTTTGTCACAAACCCTATGATAACGCTTCACCTTGAGCTATAATGTAGGGAGCAGCTTACATAGAAGGGACGAACTGGGATGCAGAAATGGATCATGAGCGGTTTGTTTTTTGCCGCCTGTGCCTTTGCGGTAGTACTTATGTTTACACTTCCGGGTAAAGAAGAAGTAGCTGAAGAGAATAAACCTACGATGCCAGTAGTTCAACTGGATGCGGCTAAGGCAGAAGCAACCGTGAAAGCCAGCTGTATCACCTGCCACGGAGATCAGCTTCAAGGTGGAGTTGGACCGAGTCTTCAAAATGAAGGTGGTCAGCATGACGCCGAAGAGATCTACAGCATCGTCACTAAAGGACGCGGTCAAATGCCTTCCTTTAAAGAGAAGCTAGCTCCTGAGGAGATTGCTAACATCGCCCTCTGGCTCTCGGAGAAAAAGTGATCCACCTAAGCAACTAAAAACGCCCATGCCAGAAGATAGGTTACTATCTGGGCATGGGCGTTTATTCATGAGCTTGACTACACTAATGATTTTTCTCAAAGGCTTCATTAAATTCATGTGCCTCTCGAATATCAAGAGCCGTAATACCGTCTTCCTCATTTGATTTCAGTCTTAGGGTTACTGTCTTATAATCAATCGTAATATGTGGATGATGATCAAAGGCTTCTGAGATGGTGGCTACTTCATCAACGAACGCAATGCCCTTCATATATTGGCTGAACATATATTTTCGCACCATGGTGTTCTCTTCCAGTTTCCAGCCTTCCAGCTTGCTGATCTGCTCACGCAGTTCTTCTTCCGTAAATATCAATTCATTTCCTCCCTTACTAAAAATTGCAGTAAAATCCGCAGGTCGCTTACTTGTCTTATTCGTTAAACAAAACATCCCTTAGCTTCTGAGGTCCAAGGGATGTGCCAGGATAAAGGCAATATTTTCGATTAAATGTATTCAAGAATCCCAGCGATTATAACTCGGCTATACCAATTTTACCACGGGCTACTAACTACGGGCAAATCACGCCCCGCCGCTCCCTCTTCTTAAATCAAAATAACAGAGGCTAAATCCTCTTCTCCGACTAAAATATTAATGCGGTGCGTGTCCTTATCGTATATGATAACGCCGCTCCCCACCTCAATCATAGGTTCATTACCCAGCGCGAAGAAAAGATCCTCAGCCAGCGCCTCCCATACTTCCAGCTTGGACTCCTGCGGCAATTCTTGCCACTCTACCGGATCCATTTCAAAAAATAAGTACCCATCGGAAATTCGTCCGACAGCCTCGGTCAAATCAGTTAGGATTTCACCGTAATCTCTACCATGTTTTACACCCACATGTATCACTCCGTTTTCTCCACAGATGAATAATTACTTACCTTATCCATTATAGCCGAAAAAATGACTTCACAAAAAACGGAATGATGTCGATAAATAAGAATATACGTTATTCGGTTTCGCACAGAGTGCCACGCCGCTGTTTCAAGGATGATATACGCGGCTTTGTCGGAACACATCTTATAATCTCATGGACGAGGTGCATAATGGAAATTTCAACAATACTTGGTTTAATTTTTGGTTTAGTTGCAGTAATTTGGGGTATGATCCTCAAGCACGCTCCTCTTCACGCTTTGGCCACACCCGCTGCTTACGTTATTATCTTAGTGGGTACGGCGGCTTCCATCTTCATGGCCTTTCCTTTCTCGGAGGTCAAAAAGATTCCAAGTCTGTTTAAAATAATTTTTGTTCAAAAAAAATTAATCAGTAAACCCCAATTAATTTCTATGTTCATGGAATGGGCTTCTATCACACGGCGTGAAGGTCTACTAGCTCTTGAGTCAAAAGTCGATGAAATAGAAGATAATTTCCTCAGAAACGGCATGCGGATGATTATTGATGGGAATGATCAAGATTTTGTCCGCGATGTTCTCATGGAGGATATCCATGCCACAGAGGATCGACATAAAGCCGGAGCACTCATTTTCACTCAGGCAGGTATGTATGCTCCTACCCTTGGGGTACTCGGGGCGGTTATCGGTCTTATCGCCGCTCTGGCTGATATGAGTGATATGAACAAATTGGCTGCAGCTATCGGGGCTGCCTTCATCGCAACACTACTCGGGATCTTTACAGGTTACGTGTTATGGCATCCTATTGCCAATAAGCTAAAACGACTTTCCAAACGAGAAATTGAAGTTCGAATGATGATGGTCGAAGGTCTCTTGTCCATACAATCCGGTGTATCCACTATTGCCATCAATCAGAAGCTTGCTGTCTTCCTAACACCTTCGGAACGAGCCAAGTTAAATGATGAGAAGGAGGGTGGATCGGGTGAGCAAAAAGACTAGACGACACGAAGAGCATGAAGAACACGCCGATGAATCGTGGCTACTGCCTTATTCTGACCTTATGACCCTTCTGGTAGCATTGTTTATTGTAATGTATTCTATGAGTGCAACAGACGCCAAAAAATTCGAAGAGATGAGTCAAGCCTTCAGTTCCGCTCTTAATGGGGGTACAGGTATTCTTGAAGAACGGGCGGCAATGCCTACTAAGAGTCAACAGGATCTAGGAAAAAATGATCAAGTGGATCAATCAGTCACTAAGAAAAACGAACAAACAGAAATGGCTAAGCTGCGGCAAAAGGAACAAGAGGATTTAGAGAAGCTTAAGAAGCAGTTTGATCAATATATTAACAAAAACGGTCTTACCGATCTGCTCAGTACTAAGCTGAATCAGTCTCAGCTTATGATTACGATAAGTGATAACGCGTTGTTCGCTTCCGGACAGGCTGTAGTTAAAGATGATTCTCGGCAATTAGCAAAGTCCATCTCAGCTATGCTGCAGCAATTCCCGGATTATGATGTGGTCGTGCAAGGACATACCGATAATATTCCTATCTCTAATAGCAACTATTCTTCCAACTGGGACCTGAGTGCGGATCGTGCCCTTCAGTTTATGAAGATCTTGCTAACGAATACCAACCTGAATCCACGGAAATTTAGTGCGATTGGATACGGGGAGTACCACCCCATTGCGGAAAATACTACAGCAGTTGGGCGAAGTAAGAACCGCCGGGTTGAAGTGTCCATTATTCGTAAATATCAAGAAACCAAAGAGTTCTCAGGAATCGCTCCTTCAGATGAGTAATGGTTGTCCTATAACAAGCATAAAGAGCTGTCCCAAGGTCTCAGACCGATGGAACAGCTCTTTTTTGATATATTGTATTCGTACCTAGGCCACTAGCTCTTCTAGACTATAGAAGCTCGTAGTTCAGTGTAGCTCCAAGTTCTTGCTTCTCTTCAGCAGATAACTCACGCCATTCCCCAGTTTGTAATGTCCCTAGGCGAATATTCATAATCCGAATACGTTGCAGCTTTCTAACTTCGTAGCCAAAAGCGCTACACATACGACGAATCTGACGATTCTTACCCTCAGTCAAGATAATACGGAATACACGCTCTGTAATACGAGTGACCTCACAAGGCAGCGTCTTCTCCCCTAATATCTTCACACCGCTGGACATGCCGGTAATAAATGATGGCGTAATCGGTCTGTCCACAGTAACTACATACTCTTT
Source organism: Paenibacillus sp. FSL R10-2734 (assembly GCF_037963865.1). Lineage (NCBI taxonomy): Bacteria > Bacillati > Bacillota > Bacilli > Caryophanales > Paenibacillaceae > Paenibacillus > Paenibacillus sp. FSL R10-2734. Next base: position 486,986 of record NZ_CP150170.1, read on the forward strand.
TTCATGCCGACCTTCGGCCCGTAAAATCTTGTTAACGATGTCCCCATCATTGGTAAGCAGAATCAATCCTTCCGAATCCTTATCCAGCCGCCCAATCGGGAATATACGCTCATGATGATTTACGAAATCAACAATATTGCCTTTGATATGCTGTTCTGTGGTTGATGTTATCCCTACTGGCTTGTTTAACGCAATGTAAACCGTCTGGCTTGATGTCTCAAGCGCTACACCATCTATTCGCACATCATCGCCTGGAACGGCCTGACTGCCAAGCACAGCAGGTTCTCCATTGATCGTAACTCTACCACCTTCCACCAGCTTGTCTGCTTCGCGGCGTGAACAGTAGCCTGTCTCACTGATGAATTTATTAATTCTCACGTTGTCCTTCACTCCGTTCATCCTTAATATTATGCCAAGGAGTAACCACTCCGGCTGCGGGCAGCTTGATCATAACGGTTGTCCCTTGACCCACTTCACTTTGTATATCTAAATGTCCCTTATGTGCCTGAATAATACGTTGGCTAATCATTAGCCCAAGACCTGTTCCCGACTCTTTATTGGTGAAGAAGGGTTCACCCAGCTTAGGCAACATATCCTCAGGAATTCCTTCACCTTGATCTGAAATAAGAATGAAGACAGAATCCAAGGTATTTCTTAGCTCCATTGAAATCACACCACCATCAGGCATAGCTTCAATTGCATTTTTGACGATGTTAATAAACACCTGCTTTAGCTGGTTCACTTCACAATGTACGGTAGATGGCTGTTCAGAGAACGTGGCACTAAATTGAATCCCAAACAAATGAGCTTGACTGTCTAATAGAGAAATCACATCGCCAAGTATGTCGCGTACATCCTTTTCCTGAAAATGCACGGCTTGAGGCTTGGCCAAAATTAAAAATTCACTTACGATCAGATTAATCCGTTCAAGCTCGGATAACATCAGCTCAATATGGAGTGGGACCAAAAGCTGCTTCTCTTGTTGAAGCTGCAGAAATCCTTTTAACGTCGTAAGTGGATTACGAATCTCATGGGCTACTCCCGCGGCCAATTGACCTACTGTAGTCAGTTTCTCAGAGCGTCTGAGCAGTTCTTCCATTCGGTTACGTTCCGTCATATCACGTGAAACGTGAATAAAGGAATGAGGATAACCCTCTTCATCACGAATCACTGAGGTACTAACACTAACCTCAACTATTGTTCCGTCACGTTTAAGTCTTACGGTTTCAATCGGCGGTAGAACGGCACCACTCCTTAACGCATCAAGCCGCTCTTCCTCCTGCTTAAGCGCTGGCCCAGGCACAAGGTATGGCATATTGCCTAGCACCTCTGTAGCACTCCATCCATACAGTTGTTCGAAGGCTCTGTTCGTGCTAGTGATTCGGCCGTCCATATCCATCGTATGAATCGCATCAGAGGTTCCGTTAATCACGGATTCCAGATGCTCCTTAACTGCGCGGTTCTCTTCCAGTGTCTGTTTGAGCCGATTGGTACGCTGCATGAGGTGAGCAGTCATAGCGTTGATTCGCAGGGCCAATTGCCCTAACTCATCCCGGCTAGTTACTTTTAACGGAGGCTCGAATTTACCTTTTGCTACATCGTTCACTTTGGCAAGTATCGCCTGAATAGGACGAGTAACAAATCCAGACAGTATGTAACTACATAACAAGAATAATGTAAGCAATAATAGTGACGTTGTCAGATTATTGATTAGTTGTTCATGAAGCACCGATGAAATCACAGAGTAATCCAAAACGACACCAATCACATAAGCCTTCAATCCGGGAGAATGGATAGGAATGTAGCTTTTAAGCACTCTTTTTCCATTGACTCTAGTCTCCAGTGTAACTGGCTTCTGCTTCTCTGTAGCCAATAGAATCGCCGCTCTATCCTGCTCCACATTACCATGAGTATAGGTGCCATACTTAATGGGGCGGTTACCAAGATTCTTATTCATTGGGTCGCTTCCGTCAGCCTTCATACTTGCTGAACCAAATGTTACTGGGTTAAATCCTGTGAGTTCTATAATTCCTGGATTAGCTTCTTTGGTTCGCGCTGCGATTTGGTCGGCATTAGTGATTTTGACGTAATCGCTGGCCTCAGTATTGAGAATAACAGGATTGATGATGTAGTTGCTTTCTTCATCACGATAATAGCCCCACTTCTCAATGAAATCGGGATTGTAGGTTGAATATTCAAATGGGCCCGACCAAAAATGATCCAGGGCCTGTCCATAACCCACGGATACCTCCTGATTATCGAACAGCTCCAAAAAGGCTAGATACCAGTATCCCCAGTCCTTTGTGGACCTCCCAATATTACTAGGCACCGAAGACCTTGCTACTACGATATCGTTATCAGTCTTTACCAGAATTGAAATATTAGACACGCCCACCTTGGAAGTTAGGGCCTTAAGTTCTTCATTCGTCACATTCTTATAATCTGGATCCAGTTCCTCGGAGGCAAAGATAGCCGCCATCCTTAAATTATGCGCAATTTGATATTCTACATAGTTAGAGCTATAGTTACTTTGTTCTACAGATACGGCCATTTGCATAGCGGTTAGCTGCATATTATTAATGCTTTCATTCCGTAGATTGTTTTGGGCGGCATAAAGGTTAAATGTCAGGTTCAGTGCTAAAATTAGCAACACCGCCCCAAAAATAATAGCAGATAGTTTTGTCTTTATGGACAAACTGTTTGTTCACCTCTTATCCACTGGTAAATCCTTGCGGGGCCTACATTAATCATCATACCTTTTGCCTTCACATTTGAAAAGACATTTCAATGAAGCATTTCAATTCAAGGAATATTGAAATTCAAGAGGTCTTTCTCTACAATATACAAGTATAAATGCCTTCGGCGTCCTTATAAGAACGGTAAGCGTTTAAGCGCGAAATATAAGGAAAAAGTATAGTGTGAAACTTATACTTTCTTATATTTCAAGAAATAATCCACAGCTTATGCACATATAAACATTTTATTATAAAACGATGTGTACAAAAATGTGCATAAGTAGGCGGTTATCCACAGAGTTATTCACATTTTGTTAAGAACGAATATTTGTTCGTTGTACAATGGATATATAGGAGGAAAGATGATCTTGAATATTAAAGCAGATGAATCGCCAGATGATATGGGAGCGGTTCATGAACATTGGATGAGGCAGGCGATAGCTGAAGCCCGCAAAGCTGAAGCATTAGGAGAGGTTCCTATTGGGGCGATCGTCGTACGGCATGGTGAAATTATCGGACGTGGATACAATTTAAGAGAAACAACAATGGATTCTACGGCTCATGCTGAAATGGTAGCCATTCGTGAAGCAAGCAAGGCCATGAACTCATGGCGACTGCTGGATTGCCAACTGTATGTTACTTTAGAGCCTTGTCCGATGTGTGCAGGAGCGATTGTGCAATCAAGAGTACCCCTCACTGTGTATGGGACTCCTGATCCTAAGGCTGGATGTGCTGGGACCCTTATGAATTTGCTTGAAGAGCCGCGATTTAATCATCGGACCGAAGTGATTCAGGGAATTTTACAAGAAGAATGTGCAGACCTACTGACCTCATTCTTTCGTCGTTTACGTCAAAAACCATTGAAAGAAGAACAAGGAGAAACCTGAAATGACCCTTACTTTATATCATACCTCACAAGGTATCTATATTTCTCCACTAGAGCTAAAGGACGCAGAGAATTTACTGGAGCTGCGTTTGAATAATCGGTTAACACATGAACCGTTTGAACCTAAACGCGATGAGCAATTCTATACTCTGGAGAGTCAGCAACGGATTATCAATCAGCGTCTGGAGGATGCCCAAGAGGACAGAGCCTATATGTTCGGCATCTATCTGCTTGATGGACAACTAATAGGGCAAGTCACGCTATCTAATGTTTCAAGAGGTGTAGCTCAGTATGCTGATTTAGGGTACTTAATGGATCATCGGATGCAGGCAAAAGGTTACATGACCGCTGCGGTCGGACTAATTCTCGGCTACGCTTTTCGAGCCTTAGGTCTTCATAGGGTTCAAGCAGCCATATTATTGCATAATGAGGCCTCCCGGAGGGTGCTGGAGAAGAGCGGATTTAGACCTGAAGGGATCGCCCGCCAGTATCTCAAAATAAACGGACAGTGGCAGGATCATCAAACCTACGCCATACTGGCAGAAGATACACTACCGGATGAACATAAATAACGTTCTACAGACTCGTTCAGGATTAAAGATCTTATTCTTCTAATAAAAAGACCCGCATGCGCGTATATCATACGCAACATGCGGGTCTTTCTCTCGTAACTGCTTATTAATAAGTTCCCAAGCTGCCGAATTGCTCCTCTAGTTGATCCATTGTAATTACGTCATCACCTTGAGGAATGCCGATCTTGAACTCTGGCTTCTCGTTAATCTTGCCATATTGACCCGTTCCGTTTACAGAGAAGGATACGTCTGTCCCCTCTTCCGGATCGTTTACCTTAATGTCCATCAATAAATCCTGATACACAGGGAATCCGTCTTTATTGATCGCAGTATTGTAGTGGAACTGGTTAATCGTAAGATACTTGTCAAGATCGGCCAAGCTCTTATCGAATTCAGTTCTAGTTTCACTCGATGTGATCTCTTCTTTAGCCTTAGCCAGATCAGCATCATTAATCTGCAGCATATCCTTGTATTCTTCCTTGCTCACAATATCAATGATTTTAGGTAAGGCATTATTCACAAAGATGGTAATTGCCTCTTTAACATTATCGTTCGTCACTTGGAACTGAACGACCTGTTTAGCTTCCACACCCTCTGGTAAATTAGCGTCCTTTGGACTAACTTCTTTAAAATACTTTCCTTCATCATATTCAGCAAGTACAGTGTCCATCACTTCATTAGAGAATTTTTGCATTTTCTGTGTATCAAGAGCGCTAGGATTAAAGTCAGCACCCTCTTGCTCTGCCAACGCCTTCAGATCAATCTCTACAAACTTATTAACGATTGTCTCCGGAAGTGGTAAGAACGGAATCGATGGAATCTTAACATACAACTTCTCACTAGTCATCACCATAGGGACATTAAAGCTCATGCTCATATCGCCCTTGAGATTCAGAACCATAGTTAGCTCTGTCTGCATTGGATCAGCCTGATAAACCCCGTCAATGGTGATATCAGCGTTCTTAAGCATGCTGAGCACCTGTGTGGTCATTGCATCAGATTCAGTGCCAGCGGTCCCGATGGTTAGATCATTGATCGTAAACTTACTCTTCATCTCATATGAAGACATCGTTGTCACTTTTGTAGCGGCTGATTTTAAGGCCTCTTTTGGCGCCTCCTGTTTACTTGCGCATCCTGGCAGAATTACTGCTGCTGTTAGCAACAATGCTGCTGCCGATAAACCCCATTTTTTGTTCATTATTTTTCTCCTCTCCCATGTAAAAAAAATCTCCCCCCTATATGATAAACGATTTGTAAAAATCAAGAAACACTTCTTTAAAATTCTTATTGTTTTTATTTGTTATCCTTGCGGATTATGATGGCTTACATGATTAGCTTGTTTCACCTTTTTAGAGCCGGAAAGTGGCTCTGGTGCAGATGAATTATGCTCCTTTCTACGCTCGCCATCCGTGGGCTGCGCCCCAGGAACTGGAATACTCTTTGGCTTTGACATTGTTCATTCCTCCTAAGGATTAGTCATGTTTTGTAGAGCCTGAGCACATTCATGAATTTGCCGTGTATATTGCTGTGCTAATTGCTGCACTGCATCACTATGCTCATCGATATGAATTCCACTCTGCTCCACATCAAGCAGATCAACAGCAACCTCCCTGCTATCTACGTACTTGCAACGAAAATCAAGTGAGTACCCTTGACGTCCCGCAGCATTAAAGTGTATAAGCAGACTATTTGGATCGCCTTCATCCGCTAGTACATTGAAACTGTCCCCATCCTCCATTAACGCAGGCAGGCGCTCTTGCCAGGCTGAGACAAGATTATGCTGATCAACTTCCAATTGTCTGTCCATAATTATGATCATCCTCCTTCTCTAATACATTGCGGAGAAATCAATCTTTTTATTCTCACTGGACTTAGGTCCATCAAACAATAACTAAATGCACTAGTTCAGGAACAACAAAAAAACCGTCCCCAGAGGGAACGGTTTCTATCTCATAATTTCTTTAAGTTCATAAAAGAATGGCGGAGAGGATGGGATTCGAACCCATGTGGGCTTGCACCCTAACGGTTTTCAAGACCGCCCCGTTATGACCGCTTCGGTACCTCTCCAAATGCATATAAATTTCACATGCATTAGTAATAGTACCATACAATACGAAGAAAAAGCAACTATTTTCTTAAATATTTTTAGGTTGGATCGATTTTACATTGCGCATATACGGTTGTAGACATTCCGGAATCAGGACACTACCATCCTCTTGCTGATAATTCTCAAGAATTGCTGCAACAGTACGTCCAACAGCCAAAGCAGACCCATTCAGCGTATGAACAAATTCAGGCTTGGATTTTGGATCTTTACGGAAACGAATATTTGCCCGACGCGCTTGGAAATCCTCCGTATTTGAGCAAGAAGAGATTTCGCGGTACATTCCACTCTCAGGTAACCATACTTCCAAATCGTACGTCTTAGCCGATGTAAAGCCCATATCAGCTGTACATAGCCCAAGTACACGATAAGGCAATCCCAAAAGCTGCAGCACACGTTCAGCATCTGCTGTCATTTTTTCTAATTCCTCATAAGAGGATTCAGGTGTAGTAAGCTTCACCAGCTCTACCTTGTTGAACTGATGCTGACGAATCAAACCTCGAGTATCACGGCCCGCTGAGCCCGCCTCAGAACGGAAACAAGAGCTGTATGCTACATGGTACTTGGGTAGGTCTGCTGCTGTCAAAATCTCTTCGCGATAGTAGTTCGTTACTGGCACTTCCGCTGTAGGAATCAAATAGTATTCGGTATCACGTAGCTTAAACAGATCTTCTTCAAACTTAGGAAGTTGTCCTGTTCCATATAAGCTGTCTTTGTTCACAATGTAAGGTGGCAGCATTTCTTCATAGTTATGCTCACCGCTGTGAAGATCCATCATAAAGTTAATTAGCGCCCGCTCTAGACGTGCTCCCAATCCTTTATAGAAAACAAACCGAGATCCCGTAACCTTAGCTGCGGCTTCAAAATCAATGATATCGAGCTGCTGCGCAAGCTCCCAGTGTGATTTTGGAGTAAATCCAAATTGTTTGGGCTCCGACCAGCGGCGCAATTCAACATTATCATCCTCGGACTTTCCTACTGGAACTGAATCATGAGGAATATTCGGAATACTCATAGTAAGTTCAGCAATCTGAGCTTCCAGTTCACGCACTTCATCATCAAGCTCTTTAATTCGGTCGGATACCGTACGCATTTCTGCAATTAAGTCATCGGCTGGCTCACCATTTTTCTTCTTCTTAGCTACTTCACCCGATACCGTATTGCGACGGTTCTTAAGGCCTTCAGTTTCTTGCAGTAATTCACGTCTGCGCAGATCAAGCTTCGGAAAATCGGCAATCAAATCCAGTGATTTACCTCGTTTCTCTAAGGCTTGTTCCACTCGAGCGTAATCACTACGTAGTACTTTTACATCTAACACAAAGTTTCCCTCCTGAAAACAGCCTAAACTCTTTCAAATTGCTGCTTACAGCTTTGAAAGAGTCAGGATGTTCTTATATGCGATTCTGTTGTTGCACTTGCATAGTAGCGTCTACCATATCGACGAAATATTGGTGCAGTCTGAAATCATCGGTCAGTTCTGGATGAAAAGAAGACACCAGCAGGTTACCTTCGCGTGCAGTTACAATCTCATCATTATAGACTGTAAGCACATCTACTCCCGGACCTACCTCGTTGATAAGCGGTGCACGTATAAAAACAGCTCGGACCGGCTCATCAATGCCCTTAACCTCCAGATCACATTCAAAGCTTTCCCGTTGACGACCGAACGCATTCCGGGCCACCGTAATATCCATCAGCTCCAAATGCCCTGGTTCCCCACCGGCAATTCGTTTAGCTAGAACAATCATCCCCGCGCATGTTCCAAAAATCGGCTTTCCCTGATTGGAGAAATCACGTATGGCTTCAATGAAGCCGTATTTCCGCATCAGCTTACCGATCGTTGTACTTTCACCGCCGGGGATAATTAGGCCAGCAACCTCCTCAAGTTGCTCTACTCGCTTGATAGGCACGCCCTCTGCTCCGGTCTTCTCTATACTAACAATATGCTCCGTAACAGCGCCTTGAAGCGCCAGCACTCCTATTTTCATCCGGGTAACCTTCTCTCTATTAACGGCCACGCTCCGACATACGTTCAGCCGGGGTTAGAGTTGCAATATCAATCCCCTTCATTGGTGCACCAAGGTTCTTGGATACTTCTGCAATCAGTTTGTAATCAGTATAGTGTGTAGTGGCTTCAACAATCGCACGCGCAAATTTCTCAGGGTTGTCCGATTTGAAAATACCCGAGCCTACGAATACACCATCCGCACCTAGATGCATCATCAGGGCAGCATCAGCAGGAGTTGCTACACCGCCAGCAGCAAAGTTAACAACCGGCAGCTTACCAAGCTCATGTACTTCAAGCAGAAGCTCGTAAGGAACTCCCAGGTTCTTAGCTTCGTTGTATAGCTCATCCTTGGACAAGTTGGTTACTTTACGGATTTGGCTGTTGATAAAGCGCATATGACGCACTGCTTCAACAATGTTGCCTGTTCCTGGTTCACCTTTTGTACGGATCATGGATGCACCTTCGTTAATACGTCTCAAGGCTTCTCCCAGGTCTTTTGCTCCACATACGAATGGAACAGTGAACTCACGTTTATTAATATGGAATACTTCATCAGCAGGAGTAAGAACTTCACTCTCATCCAAATAGTCAACACCTAAGGATTCCAGGACCTTTGCTTCTACGTAATGGCCGATACGAGCCTTAGCCATAACAGGGATACTAACCACTTTAATAACCTCTTCTACAATTGTAGGATCGGCCATCCGTGCTACACCGCCAGCTGCGCGAATGTCAGAAGGTACGCGTTCCAAAGCCATAACAGCTACTGCACCCGCAGCCTCAGCAATTTTTGCTTGTTCTGCATTCATGACGTCCATAATGACGCCGCCTTTTTGCATTTCTGCCATGCCTCTTTTAACTCGCGATGTTCCTGTTTCCATGTCCTAGCCCCCCGAATGATCTATCTTAATCTAACTTGTAATTTTACCCCAATGTAGGGGAATATACAATCCACTTACTCGGATTCAACGCATTTTTCGACGTTAAATTCATTAGAACAAGTTTTTGATCCCAGTAAACAAATCGCCGAAGAAATCTCCAATGGCTCTAAGAAATAACTTAAACCAACCAGCCTTCTCCGCTTCTTCAGCAGTAATCAGATTTACCGTCTTCTGCTGAACATCAGACATGCCTTCAACTTGGTAGGAATAAGTCACCTTACCGACTTTAGCAGATGGTGCTATAGGAGCAACTAAGGTTGCTGGATCATTTATTTCAACGGTTGTTTTAATTTGAGGGGACGTTGTTCCCTTAGGGACCATAAAAGATACTGCTTCATCCGTAACTACAGGCACCTCTTTATTTTTCCCTTTGAGGACTGGTACAGTTTCGTTGCCGGCTATCACTGCTTTAGGGGCTACGACCTGTTTGATTTCAAAATTGTTAAATCCAAAATCAAGTACTTTCTTCGTCTCTGTAAAACGGTGTGGCTCTGTATCAGCCCCCATTACTACACTTATCAGACGCATACCATCACGTTCAGCTGTCCCTGCAAAACAATATTTAGCTCTAGCGGTATGGCCTGTTTTCAAACCATCCAATCCCTCATAAGCATAAGCCTTAAAATTCTGGATACTCTTGTTAGCTTCCAACATCCAGTTAAAATTAATCATTGGTGCGGTATCGCGTTCACGGAACTTGTAAGACTGAACCGTTGTAAATCTATTAAAATCAGGATGATCAGTAACGATATGTTTAGCAAGGATAGCAGCATCCATCGCTGACATTACATTTTCTTTATCATCAGTTGAACGGTATTTCTTGGGCATGTCAGCTTTGTCTAATCCAGTAGAATTAACGAAATAGGCAGTTTTCATCCCCATCTTCTGGGCAGTCTGATTCATTAGCTCTACGAATTCCAATTCTGATCCCGAAACTAGTTCTGCCAAAGCTACTGTAGCATCATTTGCAGATCCGACAGCCATTGCTATATACAGCTCTTCAACCGTATGCTCGTCACCTTGCGCTAGAAAAATACGTGATCCAACCTGTTTAGACGCATTTTCCCCTACTATGACTTTTTGATCCCATGAAAGTTGCCCGTTCTTTACTGCTTCTGCTACAAGATACTCTGTCATCATCTTAGTCATACTTGCTGGAGGCAAAGCCTCATCTGCATTCATAGATAGAAGAATCTCACCTGTTGTTGGTTCTATCAGAACCGCTGACTTCAAATTTAGACCCAGTGATTCCACAGAAGGGATCTTTACTGCTTTCTGAGTTGTCTGAGTTGCAGTACCAGCTTTTATTGTCGTAGTCGTACCTTCCTCAGCGAATGCCGGTAGTGGAGTGGAAACTAACATATTTAAAAGTAGACCTACTGTGACTGTCTTAATCATAAATTGCTTACCGTTAAATTTCTGCTTGTGCTTCAATGATTACTACTCTCCTTTAAACCTCATATCAATAGCTTGTTCTATTCTAACACAGGGGTACACGCAAAAAAAGACAGACAGGACGAAATAGTCCTGTCTGTCCAAAAAATAGTCTTTCCAGTCCATTACACGGAATAGTTTGGCGCTTCTTTCGTGATTTGCACATCATGTGGATGGCTTTCGCGAAGTCCAGCACTTGTGATGCGAATGAAAGAAGTATCATTTCGAAGTTCTTCCAAAGACTTCGTACCGCAATAGCCCATACCGGAGCGCAATCCGCCGATCAATTGATGAACGGTATCCGAAAGAGGTCCTTTAAAAGCGATACGACCCTCAATTCCTTCAGGAACAAGCTTCTTATCGTCATCCTGGAAATAACGATCCTTACTACCTTGTTTCATGGCACTCATACTGCCCATACCACGATATACTTTAAATTTACGGCCTTGATAAAGCTCAGATTCTCCTGGGCTTTCTTCAGTACCCGCAAACATACTTCCCATCATTACTGCATGGGCACCAGCGGCAATAGCCTTAGTAATTTCCCCAGAGTACTTGATTCCACCATCAGCAATAATAGGAACTCCATACTCACGAGCAACTGTCGCACAATCATAAATGGCTGTAACCTGTGGTACACCGATACCAGCGATAACGCGTGTTGTACAGATAGAACCTGGTCCAATACCTACCTTAACTACAGAAGCTCCTGCTTCAATTAGCTCACGTGTTGCTTCACCTGTAGCCACGTTACCAGCAACAATCGTAAGATCAGGATACAACTCACGAATTTGGCGAACGGCTTCAATAATATTAATATGGTGACCATGTGCAGAATCGACAACGATCAAATCAACACCTGATTTCACTAATGCTGCAGTACGCTCGAATGTATCTTTTGAGATACCAACAGCTGCTCCAACCAGCAAACGGCCCTGTGCATCTTTCGCTCCGTTAGGGAACTGAATAGCCTTCTCGATATCCTTAATGGTAATCAGGCCCTTAAGAATGTTATTCTCGTCCACCAGCGGCAATTTCTCAATCTTATGACGTTGCAAGATCCCCTCTGCTTCTTGTAGTGTCGTACCTACAGCAGCAGTCACGAGATTCTCATGTGTCATAACTTCTTTAATTGGAATATTAAAGTCATGAATAAAGCGTAAATCTCTATTAGTTAGAATACCGACCAGTTTGTTGTCACTATCTACAATCGGTACTCCGGAAATGCGGTATTTACCCATTAGTAGTTCAGCATCAGATACTAAATGTTCTGCTGAAAGAGAGAAGGGATTAGTAATAACTCCGCTCTCGGAACGCTTCACACGATCCACTTCTTCCGCTTGCTGCTCTACAGGCATATTCTTGTGAATAATCCCGATACCACCCTCACGAGCAATAGCAATGGCCATAGCCGCTTCTGTGACTGTGTCCATACCTGCACTCATAAGCGGGATGTTCAACTTCACATTCTTACTTAGAACTGTAGTCAAATCTACTTCCTTCGGCAGTACCTCAGATTTACGCGGAACCAGCAGCACATCATCAAAAGTTAGACCTTCTTTACCAAACTTATCCTTCCACACCTGGGTCATTCCTCCTCGGTTGTTTTAAATTATACCCGCCTACAAACTTTATAAAAGAAGAACCTTCAACTTTAAGTCCATTCACGACAGACAACTCTGTACACCTGGAAGTAGAACAAGTTCATATCTTCAATTTGGGTTTGAGATGCTTATCCAAAAATATATTATTGCCATCTTAGCAAAGGGCATTTGGACTGTCAAGAACATTACATCATCAGAGTAGGTATTCAAAAAACGACCCTCGAGTAAGCGAATTATTGGACTATTGTCCATACACAGTGGACATTAAGGAATGAAATTATACATTTCACTTTAGTCATCACCCATACTTACGCTTATCTCTAATGTAGTATCTCAAAATAAACTCTAATGAATTCTTAAATGATACAACAAAAAGACCACTGTCGATGACTCAACAGTGGTCTTGCGTGCTTGGCAACGTCCTACTCTCCCAGGACCCTTCGGTCCAAGTACCATCGGCGCTGGAGGGCTTAACGGTCGTGTTCGGGATGGGTACGCGTGGAACCCCTCCGCTATCGCCACCAAACATGCGTCTGTGAAACAGACGCTGCCGCGTGAAATTTCATTCATCACCAGAAGTGACAATGAATTTCTAAGCGTGTTACAGGCTTAATCGCCTGAAAACTGAATCCGAAACAAATCTGCGTTTTAAATATTGGATAAGCCCTCGACCGATTAGTATTGGTCAGCTCCATGCATTACTGCACTTCCACCTCCAACCTATCTACCTCGTCGTCTTCAAGGGGTCTTACTAATTGGGAAATCTCATCTTGAGGGGGCTTCACGCTTAGATGCTTTCAGCGCTTATCCCGTCCGTACGTAGCTACCCAGCCATGCTTCTGGCGAAACAACTGGTGCACCAGCGGTACGTCCATCCCGGTCCTCTCGTACTAAGGACAGCTCCTCTCAAATTTCCTGCGCCCACGACAGATAGGGACCGAACTGTCTCACGACGTTCTGAACCCAGCTCGCGTACCGCTTTAATGGGCGAACAGCCCAACCCTTGGGACCTACTTCAGCCCCAGGATGCGATGAGCCGACATCGAGGTGCCAAACCTCCCCGTCGATGTGGACTGGGGGAGATAAGCCTGTTATCCCCAGGGTAGCTTTTATCCGTTGAGCGATGGCCCTTCCATGCGGTACCACCGGATCACTAAGTCCGACTTTCGTCCCTGCTCGACTTGTAGGTCTCGCAGTCAAGCTCCCTTATGCCTTTGCACTCTTCGAATGATTTCCAACCATTCTGAGGGAACCTTGGAACGCCTCCGTTACTCTTTAGGAGGCGACCGCCCCAGTCAAACTGCCCGCCTGACACGGTCCCCGTACCGGATTACGGTACTAGGTTAGAACCTAGATACGATCAGGGTGGTATCCCAACGGCGCCTCCACCGAAGCTTGCGCTCCGATTTCTACGGCTCCCACCTATCCTGTACAGATCGTACCCAAATTCAATATCAAGCTGCAGTAAAGCTCCATGGGGTCTTTCCGTCTTGTCGCGGGTAACCTGCATCTTCACAGGTATTAAAATTTCACCGGATCTCTCGTTGAGACAGCGCCCAAGTCGTTACGCCATTCGTGCGGGTCAGAATTTACCTGACAAGGAATTTCGCTACCTTAGGACCGTTATAGTTACGGCCGCCGTTTACTGGGGCTTCGGTTCATAGCTTCGGGTTACCCCTAACCACTCCCCTTAACCTTCCAGCACCGGGCAGGCGTCAGCCCGTATACTTCGCCTTGCGGCTTCGCACAGACCTGTGTTTTTGCTAAACAGTCGCTTGGGCCTTTTCACTGCGGCCCCCTCGTGCTATTCACACTACCGGGGCACCCCTTCTCCCGAAGTTACGGGGTCATTTTGCCGAGTTCCTTAACGAGAGTTCTTCCGCGCCTTAGAATTCTCTTCTCGCCTACCTGTGTCGGTTTGCGGTACGGGCACCTTCTCCTGGCTAGAGGCTTTTCTTGGCAGTGTGAGATCATGACCTTCGCTACTACAATTTTCGCTCCCCATCACAGCCCAGCCTTATCGATGTGCGGATTTGCCTACACATCAGCCTCACTGCTTAGACGGACATATCCATCAGTCCGCGTCACCCTCCTGCGTCACCCCATCGCTCATAGCGGATTACGGTGGTACAGTAATTTCAAACTGTTGTCCTTCGACTACGCCTTTCGGCCTCGCCTTAGGTCCCGACTTACCCTGAGCGGACGAGCCTTCCTCAGGAAACCTTGGGCTTTCGGCGGATCAGATTCTCACTGATCTTTTCGTTACTCATACCGGCATTCTCACTTGTATGCTGTCCAGCGCTCCTTACGGTACACCTTCAACCCACATACAACGCTCCCCTACCCCAGATACATACGTATCTAGCCATAGCTTCGGTGGTGTGTTTAGCCCCGTTACATTTTCGGCGCAGAGTCACTCGACCAGTGAGCTATTACGCACTCTTTCAATGGTGGCTGCTTCTAAGCCAACATCCTGGTTGTCTGTGCAACTCCACATCCTTTCCCACTTAACACACACTTGGGGACCTTAGCTGATGGTCTGGGCTGTTTCCCTTTTGACAATGGATCTTAGCACTCACTGTCTGACTCCCGGCAATAAGTATATGGCATTCGGAGTTTGACTGATCTTGGTAATCCTTGCGGACCCCGCAACCAATCAGTGCTCTACCTCCACTACTCTTATACCGAGGCTAGCCCTAAAGCTATTTCGGGGAGAACCAGCTATCTCCGAGTTCGATTGGAATTTCTCCGCTACCCCCACCTCATCCCCGCACTTTTCAACGTACGTGGGTTCGGGCCTCCAGTGCGTGTTACCGCACCTTCACCCTGGACAGGGGTAGATCACACGGTTTCGGGTCTACGTCCACATACTAAATCGCCCTATTCAGACTCGCTTTCGCTGCGGCTCCGTCTTCTCGACTTAACCTTGCATGTTAAACGTAACTCGCCGGTTCATTCTACAAAAGGCACGCCATCACCCATAGATAGGGCTCTGACTTTTTGTAAGCACACGGTTTCAGGTTCTATTTCACTCCCCTTCCGGGGTGCTTTTCACCTTTCCCTCACGGTACTGTTTCACTATCGGTCGCCAGGTAGTATTTAGCCTTAGCAGATGGTCCTGCTGGATTCATACGGGGTTTCACGTGCCCCGCACTACTCGGGATCCGTCTCGGAGAGAACACAGTTTAGGTTACAGGGCTTTTACCTCTATCGCGGGCCTTTCCAGACCTCTTCGCCTACCATATTCCTTTGTAACTCCATGTGAGACGTCCCACAACCCCTAAGAGCAAGCTCTTAGGTTTAGGCTGTTCCGCGTTCGCTCGCCGCTACTGACGGAATCACTATTGTTTTCTCTTCCTCAGGGTACTTAGATGTTTCAGTTCCCCTGGTCTGCCTCTACATCTCCTATGTGTTCAGAGATGAGTAACTGCGAATTACCACAGCTGGTTTCCCCATTCGGACACCCCCGGATCAAAGCTTGCTTACAGCTCCCCGAGGCAGTTTCGTTGTTCGCCACGTCCTTCGTCGGCTCCTGGCGCCTAGGCATCCTCCGTGTGCTCTTATTAGCTTAACCTTCGCTCCAATGTTTCGTTTGTTCGCACAATCGAAAATCTTCGCTTCCAGCTAATAACTAACGTACTTGTTTACACAAGTTTTAGCTAAAAGATGTTCTAAAACGCAAATTCGTTTCGGTATCCAGTTTTCAAGGATCAAGTTTAAAGATGAGAGCTTAAACTCTCAAAACTGAGCAACGAGTGAGTAACAGGCCTAAACCTGAGTTTTGGAAGTTTAGCTTCCGATTTGAATGTCTTCATTGCAGAAGACGATTCTCCATAGAAAGGAGGTGATCCAGCCGCACCTTCCGATACGGCTACCTTGTTACGACTTCACCCCAATCATCTACCCCACCTTCGGCGGCTGGCTCCCTTGCGGGTTACCCCACCGACTTCGGGTGTTGTAAACTCTCGTGGTGTGACGGGCGGTGTGTACAAGACCCGGGAACGTATTCACCGCGGCATGCTGATCCGCGATTACTAGCAATTCCGACTTCATGCAGGCGAGTTGCAGCCTGCAATCCGAACTGAGACCGGCTTTGATGGGATTGGCTTCACCTCGCGGTTTCGCTTCCCGTTGTACCGGCCATTGTAGTACGTGTGTAGCCCAGGTCATAAGGGGCATGATGATTTGACGTCATCCCCACCTTCCTCCGGTTTGTCACCGGCAGTCACTCTAGAGTGCCCAACATTACTTGCTGGCAACTAAAGTTAAGGGTTGCGCTCGTTGCGGGACTTAACCCAACATCTCACGACACGAGCTGACGACAACCATGCACCACCTGTCTCCTCTGTCCCGAAGGCCGCCACTATCTCTAGTGGATTCAGAGGGATGTCAAGACCTGGTAAGGTTCTTCGCGTTGCTTCGAATTAAACCACATATCCACTGCTTGTGCGGGTCCCCGTCAATTCCTTTGAGTTTCAGTCTTGCGACCGTACTCCCCAGGCGGAGTGCTTACTGTGTTAACTTCGGCACCAAGGGTATCGAAACCCCTAACACCTAGCACTCATCGTTTACGGCGTGGACTACCAGGGTATCTAATCCTGTTTGCTCCCCACGCTTTCGCGCCTCAGCGTCAGTTACAGCCCAGAAAGTCGCCTTCGCCACTGGTGTTCCTCCACATATCTACGCATTTCACCGCTACACGTGGAATTCCACTTTCCTCTTCTGTACTCAAGTCACCCAGTTTCCAGTGCGACCTTAGGTTGAGCCCAAGGTTTAAACACCAGACTTAAATGACCGCGCGCGCGCTTTACGCCCAATAATTCCGGACAACGCTTGCCCCCTACGTATTACCGCGGCTGCTGGCACGTAGTTAGCCGGGGCTTTCTTCTCAGGTACCGTCACTCCGATAGCAGTTACTCTACCGGACGTTCTTCCCTGGCAACAGAGCTTTACGATCCGAAAACCTTCATCACTCACGCGGCGTTGCTCCGTCAGACTTTCGTCCATTGCGGAAGATTCCCTACTGCTGCCTCCCGTAGGAGTCTGGGCCGTGTCTCAGTCCCAGTGTGGCCGTTCACCCTCTCAGGTCGGCTACGCATCGTCGCCTTGGTGGGCCGTTACCCCCCACCTAGCTAATGCGCCGCAGGCCCATCCCTCAGTGACAGATTGCTCCGTCTTTCATTCTTTCTTCAGGAGAAAAAAGAAATTATCCGGTATTAGCTACCGTTTCCGGTAGTTATCCCAGTCTGAAGGGCAGGTTGCCTACGTGTTACTCACCCGTCCGCCGCTAAGTTACTTTGAAAGCAAGCTTTCAAAGTAACTCCGCTCGACTTGCATGTATTAGGCACGCCGCCAGCGTTCGTCCTGAGCCAGGATCAAACTCTCCAATTAGTATTGAAAAGAGCGATATGCTCATTTTGAAACATCTGACGAGAAAATTAATTCTCTAATTTTGGATTTCACTTTCGTGATTTCCTACTCACTCGTTGTTCAGTTTTCAAAGATCAAGTTCTCGTTGGCGCCGTTTAATGTCTCAGCAGCAACTCTTATACTATATCATGTTCGGCTATTTAATGTCAAGCTCTTTTTTCAACTTCTTTTTCGAGCTCGGCATGTGTATTTCTTGGCCGGACTTAGAATATATCATGTATAGAGATTCATTGCAACACTTTTTTTCAAACAAATTAGTATTAAGCTATATATCCTCAAAACCACACTAGAGCCTTTAGCTTCTGATCAACAGTAGCCAAGGAGAACCGCCGCTAGACAGCTCCCCTGTGCTCATTGTTGTATAGATACTATTCGTTTGTACGGTTACGCATATGCGGAAACAGTAGTACATCACGAATAGATGCAGAATTGGTAAGCAACATGATCAAACGGTCTACACCGATTCCCAGCCCACCTGTAGGAGGCATACCATATTCCAAAGCACGGATGAAGTCATCGTCCATCTCATGAGCTTCGTCATTCCCTTGCTCTTTCTCCTGGATTTGCGCTTCAAAGCGTTGGCGCTGGTCGATCGGATCATTCAATTCACTAAATGCATTCGCATGCTCACGACCCACAATAAACAATTCAAAACGATCGGTGAAGCGTGGATCCTCATCATTTTTCTTAGCAAGTGGTGAGATTTCAACCGGGTGTCCCATTACAAAGGTAGGCTGAATCAGAGTTTCCTCAACAAATTGCTCAAAGAAAGCATTAAGGATATGACCGAAAGACATGTGCTTCTCTACAGGTACACGGTGCTCTTTAGCCAAAGCCTGTGCTTCCTCATCTGTCATATGAACACTGAAATCAACACCTGTTACTTCTTTAACGGCATCAACCATAGTTACACGGCGCCATCCTGGTGACAGATCTACCGGCTTGCCTTGATAGTCGACCTGTTGAGTTCCTAATACCTCTTGGGCAATATGAGCGATCATATTCTCCGTAAGATTCATGATGTCCTTGTAATCAGCATAAGCTTCATACAGCTCAATCATAGTAAACTCAGGGTTGTGACGAGTCGAAATTCCTTCGTTACGATAGACACGACCGATTTCGTATACTTTTTCCAATCCACCAACAATCAGACGTTTCAAATGAAGCTCAATAGCAATCCGCATATACAGCTGCATTTCAAGCGTGTTGTGGTAGGTGATAAACGGACGCGCAGCAGCTCCACCGGCAATCGCATGAAGTGTAGGTGTTTCAACTTCAAGATAGCCAAGTGAATCCAAATAACGACGCATCGATTGAATGATTCTTGAACGAGCAATAAAGGTCTGTTGAACTTCCGGATTAATAATCAAATCAACGTAGCGCTGGCGGTAACGCAGCTCTACATCTTTAAGACCATGATATTTCTCAGGAAGTGGCAACAAAGACTTGGACAAGACTTCGAGATTATGCACTTTGATGGAGGTCTCGCCTGTTTTGGTTTTGAATACTGTTCCGCGAACGCCAATGATATCTCCTAAATCAAGAACATTGAACGCGGTGTATTGCGTTTCAGGAATGCTGTCTTGACGAACATAAAGCTGAATTCTTCCACTGAGGTCTTGGATATGCGCAAAACTGGCTTTACCCATTACGCGTTTTGCCATAATGCGACCTGCTATGCTCACTTCAACGGATAGCTCGTCCAATTCCTCTTTAGAAAGTCCATCATACTTCGATACTAGATCGCCAGCGTTAGCTGTGCGCTCATACTTTTTACCGAAAGGATCGATGCCAAGTCCTCTTAGCTCGTCCAATTTGGCACGGCGGATCTGCAAAAGCTCACTAAGTTCGTTCTCTGCATTGTCCACATTATTCATTTCCTCGGTCATGCTATTCATCCCCTTGCAGATATAAATCCCTTATATTTTGAAAAAAAGCTTCCCTAAGGAAGCTTTCCCAAACAATGTTCCCTTATCTGCCTACATACAACGAAACAGCTTATACATTTGGCAGCACATCTATTTACAGACCATGAGGTCTGTACACTACTTCATTCTGATATCGAGAATTTTATATTGAATAACGCCTGCAGGTGTATTAACGTCAACGATCGTGCCTATTTTCTTCCCGATGATGGCTTTGCCTACTGGACTTTCGTTGGAAATCTTATTATTCAGTGGATCGGACTCCGCTGTGCCTACGATCGTATACTCCATAGTGTCGCCATACTCCAAATCCTCAACACTTACAGTAACACCGATACTTACCACATCAGTAACGATCTCGTCGCTATTAATGATGCGCGCGTTGCGAAGCATCTTCTCCAAGGTGATAACGCGTCCTTCGATAAAAGCCTGCTCATTCTTCGCGTCTTCATACTCCGAGTTCTCACTGATATCTCCGTAGCCAATCGCTACCTTAATCCGTTCAGCAACCTCGCGGCGTTTCACAGATTTGAGGGTCTCCAGCTCATCTTCCAGACGCTTTAGCCCGTCCGGCGTAAGAATGACTTCTTTATCGCTCATCTCAACCGATTCTCCTGTCGTATACAATTATTGAAAACACCATACTATATGCTAATCTAGGAGGATAAGAACCCTCCCTGCTGCATTGCTCTTACTGTAACGGCGATTTTATACTGTGAAATTATATTGGAACCGCTACTAAATGTCAATGACACTACATATAAAGTGGGATGTGTTCAAAAAGCGTTAGGAAAATAACGTTTATACTACAGAAGAAGACATTCCCATACCCTTATTCTCTTCATCATGCATTAGTTGAACAACAAAATCATTCAAAATCTTCACCATTCCATCACGTTTCGTCTCTGCCATGAGAACGTCCTTCACTCTAGCGGCAGCCTTCAAACCTTTTAAGTACCAGGCCATGTGCTTACGCATATCACGAACGGCTACGGCTTCTCCCTTAAGAGCAACCAGTCGATCCATATGAAGAATGGCAACCTTAATTTTCTCTTCTAACCCTGGCTCAGGCATCAGTTCCCCCGTGCTTAAATACTGAATCGTACGATACAGCATCCATGGGTTACCCAATGCACCACGTCCGATCATCACGCCATCACAGCCGGTCTGATCAAGCATAGCCCGAGCATCTTCAGGTGTATTGACATCGCCGTTGCCGATAACTGGAATGGATACCGCTTCTTTTGCCATCTTGATATAATTCCAGTCTGCACGCCCCGTGTAGAGTTGCTCCCGTGTTCTTCCGTGTACACTAACAGCCTTACCACCCGCACGTTCTACTGCCCGCGCATTATCTTCGACAAAAATATGCTCACTATCCCAGCCAATACGCATCTTCACGGTTACGGGCTTATCGACAACATCGACAACTGCAGATACCATTTCATAGATTTTGTCTGGGTTCAAAAGCCAGCGGGCTCCCGCATCACATTTCGTTACCTTCGGCACTGGGCATCCCATATTGATATCGATAATATCAGCGTTGGTCTCTTTATCAACCACTTTAGCAGCTTGCACCAGTGACTCTCTATCTCCACCAAAAATCTGCAAACTAAGCGGTTTTTCCCGTTCATCCACGAACAACATTTCGCGAGTACGCGTATTTCCGTGAATAATAGCCTTGTCGCTCACCATTTCCGCACAGACTAAACCTGTACCAAACTCTTTAGCGATTAAACGAAAGGCTGGATTGCACACGCCAGCCATAGGAGCCAGGACAACCTGATTCTTCATCTCGATGTCGCCAATCTTCAGCATTCGTATCACTTCCATTATTCCTATTTGTATTGCTTAAAAATTATGTGTTAGGGTTTACCAATTCTTCAGTTGCAACCCCTAGGACATTCGCAATTTTATCTAAAATTTGATCTTCCAAACGTCTGTTTCCCCTCTCAACTGCGCCAAGCACAGCCAAGGAAATTCCAGTCAGATCCGCAAGTTCCTGTTGAGTATAGCCTTTTAGCTTGCGGAATGCCCTGACCCTCCGCCCCATACGTTTGTTGTCCACAACCGAATTCCTTCCTTCCCGTCTATGTCTTGAAGCGCTGCTGTAATCAACTTACGGAGCCCGGAAGACTGTTCATCCTGTGGAACGATATCACTGAGCGGAAGCATTACAAATGCACGCTCTAGCATACGTGGATGCGGTAACGTTAAATGCGGCGTATCTAGTGTTTGTCCCTCTACCCACAATAAATCCAGATCTACCGTTCTCGGACCATAGCGGATATCCCGGATACGACCTAGTTGCGTTTCGATCCCCAGCATTACTTCCAGCAAGGTCTCTGGCGCAAGTGTCGTGCGCAAAGCTGCTGCCATATTGAGAAACTGCGGCTGATCCAAATAACCTACTGGCTCTGTCTCGTAAACTTTGGAGCAGCGAACTACCGTTATTTCATCATGGTTATCCAGTCTGTTCAAAGCCTCTGACAGCGTGCCCTCACGGTCGCCCAAATTAGCCCCTAAAGCAATATAAGCCTCTGACTGTTCAGAGGTGGAATGTATATTCATGGACCTTGTTCTCACTTTCTAGTTCTGCGCAGCTCTACAGTCACTCCCTGAAAATGAATGTCGAATGGCGGATGCGGTTTAGTTACTTTTACCGTTACTGCATTGATAACAGTATAAGTGTCCAGTACGGAGGATGCAATATATTCTGCCAAAGCTTCGATCAGCTTAAAGGACTTTATTTCGACAATATTTTTGACCAGTTCATGCACTTCGGCATAATTCACGGTTTGGTTCAAATCATCGTTCTGGCCCGCTCCCTGCAGATCAAGCTCCAGCTCCAAATCAATGTAAAAACGTTGACCTAGCTTACGCTCTTCTTCAAACACACCATGATATCCGTAATATTCCATTCGATGCATCGTCATTTTATCCATCTTTAAACCCGCCCTTTTTTATAAAATATCTTTATTCACGCACCACTGGAGGCGCAGCATACAACATCGCGTCACACATCTTGACCGTTCGGTTAATTAGGGATACATCATGTACGCGTACGATCTGGCAGCCCTGAGCAATACCAAAGGCTACTGTAGCTGCGGTACCTTCCACAACATCATCAGAGGGCAAATCAAGGACCGTCCGGATAAATTTTTTGCGTGAAGTCGCCAGTAACAGTGGATAGCCAAACTCAGTCAACCCGTCCAAAAGCATCATTGCCTGCAAATTTTCATTATAATCCTTAGCAAAGCCGATCCCTGGATCCAAAATGATATTGTATGGCTTCACTCCTGCGGCTAAAGCAAGATCAATACTTTCCTTAAGATCTGCCGACATATCCGCACTTAGATTGGTATACTCACGGTCCTGTCGATTATGCATCAAAATGATGGGACAGTCCGCAGCTGCTGCCACTGCCGCCATTTCCGGATCAGCCTTACAGCCCCATATATCATTAATAATATGAGCACCGGCAGCAATAGCTTGGCGTGCCACTTCAGCTTTGTAGGTATCAATAGATAACGGAATATGCGGTGCCGCTCGATGAATACTCTCGATGACAGGCAATACACGAGCTAACTCCTCTTCAAGCCCCACCGGTTTATGACCAGGACGGGTAGATTCTCCACCAATATCTATAATATCAGCACCGTCTGCGGCCATTTGTAGCGCATGTTCTACTGCTTTTTCCGGATCATCCCAAAGTCCTCCATCTGAAAAAGAATCCGGGGTTACATTCAGGATACCCATAATCAACGTTCGATTTCCCAATTGCAAATCTGTATTCCCACAGCGGTATGTCCGCTTGAATATAGCTGGTCTCATTTCGATATTCCCGTCCTTTCTCCATAGGATAAAATCAAATCCGAAGTCATTCTACCGCAAAGGCCATCGCCTACGGTAAATCTTTTATCTTGTTCCCATAGTGTTGTGACCGGGACAATTTCTTGTACGGAATTGGTAAGAAACACTTCATCCGCGGACAATACCTGCTCCCACCGGTAAGCGCCTTCCTCTACTATGATTCCAGCACTACAAGCCAGCTCCATTACCATTTCCCGGGTAATTCCCGGCAGAATCCCAGTTGAGATATCAGGCGTGTGGAGAATTTTATTTTTTATAAAAAAGATGTTGCTGACAATGCCCTCCGCAATAACATCTTCTGCCGTCAACATCAGTCCTTCAGCACCATTCGCCGCAGAAGCATAACCTCTAAGCTCCCGCTTAGCCAAAATATTATTCATATAGTGCAGCGACTTGAATCGCACAGCCCCCTCAGGAGTGTTACGTCGTAAGGACAATAGCTGCAGATCTTTGCCTTCGCTGTATAGCTTTTCGGATACTTCCGGCAACGCCTTGATGTATAGCAAATGATTGGGTTCACGATAATCCCCCGCTGGTAATCCGAGAATATCCTCCCCAGCTGTTACGGTATAACGTATATAGGCTTCCTTTAATTCATTTTTAACCATAACACGCTGAATCCAGTCCTGCAGATGCTCCGGTTGTGAATCAAATGGAATGCCTAGCTCCTTACAGCCCTCCGCCAAACGGCTCAAATGACGCTCCAGCAAAAAGGGGACTCCCCCATATGTCCGAAAGGTCTCGAACAATCCTATGCCGTACAAAAAACCGTGATCCAAAGCGGAAACCACGGCTTCTCGGGCGTCGATGACACCATTGTTAAATCCTATATATTTCATGCCGTTTCTCCGGCTCTCCGTTTCAAGAAGTTACGCAGCATCGTATGACCATGATCCGTAATAATCGATTCTGGATGGAACTGCACACCTTCGATAGGGTATTCTTTATGGCGAAGTGCCATAATCTCCCCTTCTTCGGTCTCCGCTGTAATCTCTAGACAATCCGGTAGACTCTCCCGCTCTACAATCAAAGAATGATATCGAGTTGCGGTGAAAGGAGACTCCAACCCTTCAAATACCGATGTTCCTTTATGATGAATCGGGGATGTCTTGCCATGCATCAAACGTTCTGCACGAATGACATTGCCACCAAATGCTTGGCCAATCGCCTGATGTCCAAGACATACGCCAAAGATCGGAATGATGCCTTTGAAATGATGCAACAACTCCAAACTAATCCCCGCTTCATTTGGTGTACATGGACCTGGAGAAATTAGAATATGGTCTGGAGCCAGCTTTTCAATCTCTTCAATGGTAATTTCATCGTTGCGGTGTACCTTAACCTCTTCCCCAAGCTCACCTAAATACTGTACGAGGTTATACGTAAAGGAATCATAATTATCGATGACCAAGATCACAGTGTTTCTCCCCCTTCGGCGCCACTGGTAGTTTGGGATTCCTGCTGTAATTCACTACAGAGTACCGCCTTCACTACCGCTTTGGCTTTATTATGGCATTCACGGTATTCACGGTAGGGATCAGAATCGATCACGATGCCCGCACCTGTCTGAATATATCCGACTCCATCCTTTACAGCCAGTGTTCTTATAATAATATTTAATTCCATATTTCCGTTATAGTCAATAAAGCCCATGGATCCTGTATACGGCCCACGCCGAACAGGCTCCAGTTCTTCAATGATTTCCATTGTTCTTACTTTGGGCGCACCTGTAATCGTTCCCCCCGGGAACAAGGCTGCGATGACAGCGTACGCGTCCTTATCTGGCGCGACTCGGCCCTCTACCTGCGAAACGAGATGCATCACATGAGAGTAGCGCTCCACCGTCATCAGCTCAGGCACGCTGACGGACCCGTATGCAGCGACACGTCCGATGTCGTTGCGCTCCAGATCGACAAGCATAATATGCTCGGCGATCTCCTTCTCACTCCCGCGAAGCTCCGCCTCCATGGCGGCGTCCTCCGCGGGAGTTATTCCCCGGCGCCGGGTACCGGCGATTGGCCGTGCGCTCACCTTGTCCCCGTGCAGCTTGACGAGCAGCTCCGGCGAAGCGCTGGATAGCGCGAAGCCGGGCGACCGCAAGAGCCCCATGTACGGGGACGGGTTGAGCCCCCGCAGCCACTCGTAAACATCCTCCGGCGAGGACTTCAGCTGCGCCTCCTGACGCAGCGAGAGGTTCACTTGGAATACATCGCCTTGGCGGATGTATTCCTGAACGTCCATTACTGCCTGCTGAAACTTCTCAGGGGAGAAAGCAGAAGTCATGCCCGGCCACTCTCCTGATGAAACCGTAAGGGCTTCAATGTTAACTGTCGCCTCTTCGGTTAATCCCGAAGCTGTGGTTATCAACTGCCACTGCTCTACCATTCGACCAGCTTGTTCTATAGCACCGAGATAAAGGTTCTGCAAATCCTCCATCCCACATTCTGGTGGAACCGGAACGTGAACAGCACAATAAAGCACATGCTCTTCATGATCATAAATCCATATCTCGTCAAACCTCATAAAGAGATAGTCGGGAAAGCCAGGATCATCTTGTGCAAGAGACGGCAAACGCTCCAATGATCGAACCACATCATAACCCAGAAATCCAATACATCCACCTGTAAATGGAGGAATGCCCTGAACTTTTAGACTTGGCGAGGTGAAGCCTGACATCCATTGCTGTAGTAGCTCCAGCGGCTGACCTAGCAGCGTTGTCACCTCATGTGTACCCTCATCAGCAGTCTGACCCAATGATTCGGGAGAGAGGCTAAATACCTCCGCGCTTTCACCCTTGCCCTTCAATATAGATGCAGGGTTTAAACCTAAGTACGTATAGCGGCCACCCTTGCCACTCTCCAACACTACGGAGTATTGAGAAGCTAATTCCCAGGCCTTCTCCCAGGACGCGGGTAATCCGCCTGTGAACTTGGGTGATTTTATAATCAAGGGGAACATGCTCCAGTCTTCAGCTGCCCATTGTTCCCACTCATGCCATGTCGTTATGATTTCCAAAGCCATCCTCCTAAAAGTTTTATGGAGCAAATACTTCTCTGAACTTACATCGCAATAAAACTTGCTTCGTAAGCATATGCTTAGTTTTGTCTAGCATAATCTTACGGTTTAATCTTCAGGACAAAACTTACTTCGTAAGCATTCGCTTAGTTTTGTCTAGTATTCAATTATTATTAATCATCTGTAGTATATTGCCTGTCAGTATACTGTACTTAAGGCATTATTGAAAAGCCCCCAGCTATAGGAAATTATTATAACTTTTGAGTGCTCAGTGAAAACCATAGCATTTTTCAAAAATAAACATTCATCCGTAATTCTGTACCCTATCCATGTACTCCCTTCGTAGTGAGATTCCATACGGACCGTATGGACCTTAATTCCGGTAAATGAGCACATATATCAGGGTTAACGGACCGTATTGCACTTATTGCCTTATAACAAGCCCATTTCCGGGTGATTTTCGACGAATAGCGGCGCTGGTGTCCGTTAGTTCCACTAAAACATGCACTTAGGAGG
Source organism: Paenibacillus sp. FSL R10-2734 (assembly GCF_037963865.1). NCBI lineage: Bacteria > Bacillati > Bacillota > Bacilli > Caryophanales > Paenibacillaceae > Paenibacillus > Paenibacillus sp. FSL R10-2734. The sequence goes on from NZ_CP150170.1 coordinate 514,029, forward strand.
ATATAAGGTCTACTCCGTCCGTTATACATCCCAAAGTAGTGGGCGGATCATTAAAAATAGGATTCCCCATTACCACAAGTTGAATATTGGCGCATCCCGTGAATCCATTTCGCATTCGTTTTAAGATGTTCGGCTCCATGACTTTACTGGTGCAGAAAATAAAAATGAGGTGATCGCATATCCTTCACCTCATTTTTATAAATTCTATACTGTTAAGAATTAAAGACGATAAACGTTTCTCGTAAAAAAGAGTCTCCATCACCACTGGAAAAGTGGTATGAAGACTCTTATAAGTTCGTTATTGCAAACAATTACGCTTCGAAATTGTAAAGTGGGGTGCTCAGGTAACGTTCACCATTACTTGGGATAATGACAACTACCTTTTTGCCAGGGCCCAGGTCTTTAGCGACTTTAAGTGCTGCAAATACTGCTGCACCTGAAGAAATACCAGACAAGACACCTTCTTCTTTAGCTACACGACGTGCAGTTTCGAATGCTTCATCGTTCTCAACATGGATGATCTCGTCATAAATGTCTTGATTCAGAATCTCAGGAATGAAGTTAGCACCGATACCCTGAATTTTGTGAGGGCCTGGCTTGCCTCCTGCCAAGATTGGAGAAGCAGCTGGTTCCACAGCATAGATCTTCACGTCAGGATATTTGCTCTTCAGCACTTCGCCTGCTCCCGTGATCGTTCCACCCGTTCCGATACCTGCGATAAATGCATCTAGTGGTCCACCAATGGATTCAATAGCATCAATGATTTCAGGTCCAGTAGTCTCACGGTGGATCTTCACATTCGCTTTGTTCTTGAATTGCTCAGATGGAAAATAGCTTGGGTTCTCTTTCAGAATTTCGTCGGCTTTCTTAACCGCACCATTCATGCCTTCCGATCCTGGAGTCAGTACCAATTCCGCTCCGTATGCACGAAGTAGATTGCGGCGCTCCAAGCTCATGGTTTCTGGCATTACAATTACTGCCTTATAACCTTTAGCTGCAGCTACAAGTGCCAAGCCAATACCAGTGTTGCCACTAGTCGCTTCTACAATTGTGCCTCCTGGTTTCAGTAGACCTTCACGTTCAGCTTCTTCCACGATGCTGATTGCGATACGGTCTTTCACGCTTGATCCCGGATTCTGATATTCCAATTTCAAATAAATTTCTGCGGAGCCTTCCTGTGCCAGACGATTCAAACGAACGAGCGGAGTACCACCGATCAATTCTGTTACGTTGTTAACGACTTTAGCCATGAGCAAAAACCTCCTTAGAATGATAAATGCGATATAAGAACGTAAATTGTGACTTTACTCTTCTGTAGTGTGGGTCCCTATTAGGCAGTAATAACTGCTATAAAGGGGTATGGATATTCGACCACCGTTAGTTATTTCCGACTAAAACGGTAGGTTTTACGTTAATATCATATTATCAATCTTACAGGCTGTTGTCAATATTTATTGATACATCGTATTTGGTACGCAAATCACCCTCCACTTGTTGTAGAGGTGGTGCTTGCTCCAAAGCCAGCTCTTGACGTATCAGCGCCCGGATTTCCTTCTGTTCCGGAATAGCTGGAGAGTGAATACTCTCTAGTCGAATGATAGCGAAGTCGTCCTCCGCCTGAATCGGACCTGCTATATCACCCGCATCCAAATTAGCAGCCGTCTTAAGCAGCTCCTCGGGCCAAAAAGGATCGTCTTCCTCTACCTTACCCAAGCTTCCACCTTGCTGCCGACTCTCTTCATCAATGGACACTTCCCTAGCCAAATCAGCAAAATCCTCGCCCTGCTCCAAGCGATCCATCACTTGCTCTCCCTCATCATAGGATGAAACCTTAATCATGGAGAGCTCCAATACTTTTTTCGGAGTGAACCGCTCAGCATTCTGATCTAAATAAGTATCGATATCAGCTTCTTTAATCGTAATACCAACTGTAGCTATCGCTTGCAAGGTCAGACGATAAGCCGTCTCTGCGAACACTTCCTGACGAGATAATCCCAACTGAGACTGCATTTGCGCATAATACTGCTCTTCCGATCCGTATCCAACCATAGTTCGTGCAAGTTCCTGCTCAACCTCATCGTCTGACACGGTAATCCCCAGAGCCTTTGCTTCCATATCCACAACAATATGATTGAGCATTCCAACTAGCACTTCATGGCCATGCTTTTTTTTGAGTTCATCCATCCACTGCTTATCTGTTATCGGTTGTCCGCCTGCAGTCGCTATCTCCGGTGTTTCATTCTCTGCTGTATCTCCTTTAAGAAGGGCCATAGCGCGTAAACTCCAGAATAATAGACCTCCGAGCATTAAAGAGGCAACAGTCAGAATAACAACCGTATTGCGAAGTGCACGTTCTTGTCTCGTCATCATCCGATGCCCTACGAAATCGCTTGTTCTAAAATGACCTGTAATTCGTCTTTATTAAAAACATAAGCCTCGTTGCAAAAATGACATACAACTTCAGCCTGTTCATCTTCTGCAATTAATCTCTCCAGTTCATCTTGCCCTAAGCTAACCAATGTCTGCTCAACCCGCTCACGCGAACATTGACAAGCAAAGTTAATATCCAGTTCATCCATAACCACCGCATCGGGCAAAAGGAAACGCAGCATTTCTTCTGGCTCCAGACCCTGATCGAGAATTGCTGTTACGGAAGGCATAGCCCCCACAGCCTTTTCAATCTCAGTAATCTCCGCATCCATAAGTCCAGGAAGAAGTTGCACGATAAAGCCCCCGGCAACGATCACCGACTCATCGGTATCAACCAATACACCTAGACCAACCGCTGCTGGCGTTTGCTCAGAAACAGCAAAATAATAAGTCAAATCATCGCCAAGCTCTCCGGAGATAATAGGAATGCTACCTCGATAAGGCTCTTTCATCCCTAAATCTTTTATAACATCAATAAACCCTTCAGTTCCCACTGCTCCAGCTACGTCCAGTTTCCCCATGCTATTGCTCGGTAAATGAATGTGCGGATTATGCACATAACCGCGCACTTCCCCTAATGCATTGGACTCGGCAACGATTTGTCCAATCGGTCCATTGCCTTTAACCATAATACTCAGCTTCTCACTACCTTTGAGCATAGCCCCCATCATGGCTGCAGCGGTAACTGTACGTCCTAGCGCGGCTGTAGCCGTCGGATACGTATCATGTCTGCTCCGCAATTCCTCGACCAATTCTGTTGTGCGGACAGCAAACGCTCTCACTTTACCATTCATAGCCGTTCCACGGATAAGTCGATCCTTCTTTTTCTCCATTGGGTGCATAGCCCTCCTATCTCTTCGCCCTTTAGGCTTCTTTATCTTTATTGGTTACGGTCATAAATAATTCGTAAACCTTCTAGTGTTAACATAGGATTTACTTCGTCGATACAGTCTGTCTCACCCGCGATTAGCGAAGCGAGGCCTCCGGTAGAAATAACCTTCAGCTCCGGAGCGTTCATCTCGATTTTGATGCGCTTAACGATTCCCTCAACCTGACCTGCATACCCAAAAATAATACCGGCCTGCATAGCGTGAACCGTATTACGTCCGATAACCTTTTTAGGCTTCTCTAATTCAATTCGTGGTAGCTTGGATGCTCGCTGATATAAGGCCTCTGTAGAAATCACAAGGCCCGGAACAATCGCTCCTCCGAGATAATTAGCTCCTGCATCGATACAGTCGAAGGTCGTAGCCGTACCAAAATCAACAACAACAAGCGGACATTTATATTGTTCAATCGCAGCAACTGCATTAACAATCCGGTCTGCGCCAATCTCACGCGGATTCTCATAGCGAAGATTAAGCCCCGTTTTTATCCCTGGTCCCACGAGCAACGGATCTTTGCCTATATATTTTATACACATATCCACGATAGTCTTAACCAGGGGTGGAACTACCGAGGATATAATTACACCTTCCACATCTTTAACAGAGATCCCTGACATCTGAAAAAGATTGTGTATCAGTACTCCATACTCATCCACGGTTGATTGGCGCGCAGTGCTTAGCCGAAAATGATGCAACAATTCGCGCTTTCTGTATACACCGAGAACAATATTGGTATTACCGACATCAACAGCAAGCATCATGACGAGGATCCTTCCTTCTTGGCATTAAGGTCTAGACTAATATCCAGACTGGAGAAGGAGTACGTAAGACGTCCTACAGAAATCACATCCACACCCGTTTCTGCAATCCCGCGAACCGTTTCTAACGAAACATTGCCGGAGGCCTCTGTCTTGACATGTGGAGCTTTAGCCTTAATCCTAGCCACGGCTTGCTTCATCATCTCGTTAGACATATTATCAAGCATAATAATATCAGCACCTGCTGCCAGCGCCTCTTCCACTTGCTCTAAATTCTCAGTCTCTACTTCAATGCTCATCGTATGTGGAATGTTCTTCCGAGCACGACCTACAGCCTGCCGAATACCACCTGCACCTTTAATATGATTGTCCTTGATCATAACCGCATCATATAGACCAAAGCGGTGATTAAAGCCCCCACCAATACGAACCGCATATTTCTCCAGCATACGATGTCCTGGTGTTGTCTTACGTGTATCCACTAGCCGAGTCGGTAATCCATCAAGCACCTGCACGAAAGATGCCGTACGTGATGCTACACCAGAAAGGCGCTGCATCAAGTTGAGTGCCAACCGTTCACCTGTTAAAATTGCGTGTGTGCTGCCTTCCACCTCAATAATTACAGTCCCTTTTGTCACTGCCTGACCTTCTTCTACAAGGGCTGTAAAGCTAAGCGTAGGATCAACAATTTCAAAAACCAGCTCTGCGATTGGGATGCCACAAATGATGCCGTCTTCCTTAGCATGAATAATCCCCTTGGACTCATGGCCGACTGGAATCGTCATTTGTGTTGTTATATCCCCGGAACCAACATCTTCCCGCAGCCAAGCCTTGATGGATTGCACTAGCTCTTCATTGTAACCATTAAACATCATCGCTTAATTCCTCCACTATTCCCAGTTCCCGAATTTGAAGCAGGTGCTTACGCCACTGATCATCGCTTCGCTGCGGATAATCCTCACGGTAATGCGCCCCGCGACTCTCTTCCCGTGCTATAGCAGACTCTGTCACGAGCAAGCAGCAGGTCAGCATATTAGCGAACTCGTATTCCTCACGTTTAGTCAATACTGATCCAAAGATGGGTAGCTGACGTTTTAATTCCTCTATTCCCTTAGATAAGGTCTCTTCATTACGACGTAATCCAGCATACCGAACCATTACCTTTTGCAGCTTCAAACGGCGTTCCACAATAGCTTGAGTTGACGAATCAACACGTCCTTCGTTGCTGCTAACTGATAAAACATCACGTCCAAGCGGGGATAATGTGCGAATCCGCTCAATAATGCGATGCCCGAAAACAACCGCCTCTGATAAAGAATTGCTTGCTAATCGGTTAGCCCCATGTACGCCTGTGGAAGATACCTCCCCGCAAGCAAATAAGCGAGGGACCGTACTCTCCCCATTCAGATCGGTCTTAATTCCCCCCATCATATAATGCGCAGCAGGCGCCACTGGGATCCAATCACTTGTAATATCCAGTCCATAGCCCATACATGTTTCATGGATTGTAGGGAAACGATGCTTCACCATTTCTGGGGATTCATGCGTAATATCCAAGTAGACAAATGTTGACTTAGTAAGTTCCATTTCACTTACAATAGCCCTAGCTACAATATCTCGTGGGGCCAGCTCAAGTAGCTCATGATAACGATCCATGAACCGCTCTCCATTAATATTGCGCAATACTGCCCCTTCTCCACGAACAGCTTCGGAGATTAAGAATCTAGGAGCTCCAGGGTAACTCAATGCTGTAGGATGAAATTGAATAAATTCCATATCTCGTATATGAGCACCAGCTCGATAAGCTATGGCTACACCATCGCCAGTAGCTACTTCAGGATTTGTAGTGTATCTATATAATTGTCCTGCTCCACCAGAGCATAAAATAGTCGCATCCCCTTGCAGGAATAATCGTCCACCGCCGGGACGCTGCAGTAATACGCCTACACATTCTCCACCTTCAGTGATGAGATCAATGACATAATGATCATCCCACACCTCAATATTCTCATGTTCAGCTACCTGTTCAGCCAAAGCACGAACAATCTCATAACCTGTAGCATCTCCATTAGCATGCAAAATACGACGGTGGCTATGCGCTCCTTCCTGCGTCAAAGCCAGTACCCCATCTTCCTTGTCAAAAAGAGTGCCTAAACCAATTAACTCATGAACTCTATCTGGCCCTTCATTAACAAGTGCATCGACAGCTGTTGATGAGCAAAGACCTGCTCCAGCCATTAGGGTATCCTGCCGGTGGTATGCAGGGGAATCATCCTCCGCTATAACAGCTGCGATCCCCCCTTGCGCATAGCGAGTATTACTCTCCATTACTGATTTCTTTGTGATCATTATGACACGCCGATCTTCACTAGCTTTAATAGCCGTGAATAATCCAGCAATCCCTGAACCGATAACGATACAATCTGTCTTTTCTTTAGGAATATCCCGAAGATCAAAATCAACCAAATATTGTGGAATCATGACCGCTTTTCACCTGTTTCAAAGAAAGAGTAGCGCATACTACCGGACTTGTAGCATGCGCTCTAGGGATGTTCTGGCTTTGTCGGCGACAGCAGGCGGTACATAGATTTGTGGCTTCATCGTCTCCAGGCATTTCACCAGTTTTTTTAGATTGTTAACTTTCATATTAGGACAAACAAGAAATTTCGTAGCAAAATGGAATTCTTTATCTGGACTATCCTTGCGGAGCTGATATCCTGTACCGTCCTCGGTCCCAACGATAAACTGCTTGCGGTCCGATTTTCGGCAATATTCAAGAATGGATGTCGTACTACCTACATAATCACCCATGGCCACTACTTCTGGACGACACTCTGGATGAACTACAAATTCTGCTTCTGGGTATTTCGCTCTCATTTCAACTACATCTTTAACAGTCAACATGTCGTGAGTATTGCAATAGCCTTCCCAAATGATCAGCTTTTTGCCGGTCTGATCTTGTACGTATTGGCCCAGATTCTTATCGGGTACCCAAATAATTTCTTCAGCATCAAGGGATTCAATTACTTTCACGGCATTGGCAGAAGTACAGCAAATATCAGTTTCCGCTTTAATCTCTGCAGACGAGTTGATATAAGTAACCACTTTAGCATTTGGATGTTGTGCTTTGAGCTTACGCAAACCGTCTACATTGACCATATCAGCCATTGGGCAGCCTGCGCGTTCATCAGGAATAAGGACGGTTTTGTTTGGGGCAAGAATTTTAGCACTTTCCCCCATGAAATGAACACCGCAGAATACAATAACCTCTGCATCTGTCTCCGCAGCCTTCTGAGCGAGTAAAAAAGAATCTCCCCGGAAATCGGCAACCTCCTGAATTTCATCACGTTGATAATAATGAGCTAAAATGATTGCGTTTCTTTCCTTCTTAAGCTGTTCAAGACGTATACGAAGTTCTCGATTCTGTTCCTGCTTGCGCTCAAGTGCCAGAGCTTCCACCGATTGTTCTCCCCCTTAAATCTTCACGGCTTTACGCCGGCGCGATGTTATCAAATGGCATGAGCCATCATCTGAAAAAATGAATTAGCTGATGATTAAAGTAAGTAATATTAATCACTAATGTACACAACGTTCCAGCCGCTGTCAATGTGACTGGACAGGCTTTCAGGCATGAAATTAACTAAAAATTAAAATAAAAAATCCGGAGAACAGTTACGTTCTCCGGATAAATTTACATCTTATGAATAGTGAGCCTGCTTACGTAAGGCTAGTTCCGCCGCCTTTATTGTCATCATCAGATCCTTCATTACCCTCAGATTCAGGTTTGTTCGGGATTTCCTTAGATAAGTTCGGAGGCAGGGACTCAATGTCTTCGGACTTGCCTTGAATGCGAACACGCACATCACCGATATTATCAATGACTGGTTCACCAACTTCAAGTGCAACGCCTTCGCCGCCCTCAGGTTTACCATCCTCGGAAAGGAATCCTTGTTCAATCAGTTCTTTGATCTGATCAAGTTCAAGTGTTTCCTTCTCAAGTAACGTATTGGCAATCAAGTGCATTTCTTTAGAGTATTTGAGCAACAGCTCTTTACAACGTTCGTAGCTCGAAGTAATAAAGTTCTGCATTTCTTGATCAATCTCATAAGCAATGGAATCACTGTAATTCTGCTCATGCCCAATATCGCGACCCAGGAATACTTGACCTTGAGAAGAGCCGAACTGCATAGGTCCAAGCTTATCGCTCATTCCGTACTCCATAATCATGGCACGCACGATGCGCGTAGCCTGTTGGAAGTCACTGTATGCGCCCGTACCGATCTCGCCAATAAACAATTCCTCGGCGACACGTCCACCAAGTAATCCAGTTACTTTATCCAATAGCTCCTGCTTGGTAACGATCATGCGGTCTTCCTTCGGAAGCATAATAACATATCCGCCTGCACGTCCGCGTGGAATAATAGTAACTTTATGAACCATGTCGGCATGCTCTAGGAAGTAACCAGCTATAGTATGACCTGCTTCATGATAAGCTACAATGCGTTTCTCGCGGTCACTGATCACTCGACTACGTTTCTCAGTACCTACAATAACACGGTCGATAGCTTCATCCACTTCAACCATGGAAATATCCTTACGGTTACGACGTGCAGCTAGCAACGCTGCTTCATTTAGCAGGTTCTCTAGATCAGCACCTGTGAATCCAGTTGTGCGTTTTGCAACAACATCCAGTCTTACATCTTTCGTAAGCGGCTTGTTACGAGCGTGAACCTTAAGTACAGCTTCACGGCCTTTCACATCAGGGCGGTCAACCGTAATTTGACGGTCAAAACGTCCTGGACGGAGTAATGCAGGATCAAGAATATCAGCGCGGTTAGTTGCCGCAACAATAATAATGCCTTCGTTACCACCGAATCCATCCATCTCAACCAGCAATTGGTTAAGCGTCTGTTCACGCTCGTCATGTCCGCCACCAAGACCGGCGCCACGTTGACGACCCACAGCATCAATTTCATCAATGAAGATAATACATGGAGCATTCTTCTTAGCATTCTCGAACAAATCACGTACCCGAGAAGCACCGACACCCACGAACATTTCCACAAAATCAGAACCGGAAATACTGAAGAAAGGAACGCCCGCTTCACCTGCTACTGCACGAGCTAGCAATGTTTTACCTGTTCCCGGAGGACCTACAAGCAGTACGCCTTTAGGGATACGTGCACCGACAGCCGCAAATTTGCGCGGATCTTTCAGGAACTCAACGACTTCGACAAGCTCTTGCTTCTCTTCATCCGCCCCTGCAACATCCTCAAAGCTGATTTTCTTCTTCTCTTCATTATATAACCGAGCCTTGCTCTTGCCGAAGTTCATGACTTTACCGCCGCCACCTTGCGCCTGGTTAAACAGGAAGAAGAACAAGATGAACATAATTACCAGTGGGATAATGGAAGAAAGGAATGTTATCCAAATGCTAGTACCTTCCATCTTCTTCTGAGTTAACTCTATCCCATTTGCATCACTGGCTGCAATCAGTTCATTAATAGCTTGATCTGTAGGAGGAATATATGTGGAGAAGCTCTTCGATTTAGTATCGGCAGGCAACTCTCTATATTCGCCTGTGACCAAAAAGGCATTACCCTCAAACTGAACCGTCAAATCCTTCACATTGTTGCTCTTGATCTCCTGCCGTAACTCGTCGTATCTAGGGAAATCGGCGGCTTCATTTCCATTGCTCACAAACTGGACAATACCCACCACGACTAAAAATAAAATCAAATAAAAACCAGAATTCCGGATGAACCGATTCATCCCCTACCTCCTCTCGCAACACTCAAGTTATTGTACCATAGCCTCTTGGGACACCTCAAATAAAGGAAGCCAAGGGTGCCCGATCCGTATGATCAAGGCAGAATAGTTCAATTGGAATAAATCTCAGGCTTCAGTACTCCAACATATGGGAGGTTCCGATACCGCTCAGCATAATCCAATCCGTAGCCTACTACAAATTCGTCTGGCAACACGAAGCCTGTATAGCTGGCTTCAAGATTAACCGTACGGCCTGATGGCTTATCAAACAAGGTAACCACAGAGATAGTAGCAGCATTACGGTTGCGGAGCAGCTCAATCAAATAGCTGAGCGTAAGGCCACTGTCAATAATATCTTCAACGATCAAGATATCGCGGCCTTCTACCGATACATCCAAATCCTTAATAATCTTAACTACTCCAGAGGACTTGGTGGATGCTCCATAGCTGGACACTGCCATGAAATCCATCTCAACAGGTACTGTAATGGCTTTAACCAAATCTGCCATAAATATAAACGCGCCTTTTAGTACACAAATGACTAAAGGGGTACGTCCTGCGTATTCTTCGCTCAGTGTTTGGCCGAGCTCCTTAATTTTCTGCTGAAGTTCCTCTTCGGTGATCAAGACTTCTTGAATATCATTTTGCAACTTGCGAAACCTCCTAAGTTATACTATGAAAGACTTACTTCGACCATTACGTTTCTTCACGGTCATCCAGCTCTGCCAGAGACAATAGAAGTACCGAGGTCGTGTGCCGCCCTACTGCGGCATGCATCGAGCGTCTTACGCCCGGAATCCAGACGATATTGCCCAAACCATCACAAACGAGGGGGATCTTTGAGCGATCAGAAGCAGGTATTTTATCATCAATATAAATATCTTTTACCTTTTTGCTTCCGTTTAATCCCATGATCCTTATGGTATCTCCAGGCAATCGGGAACGAATCGTCAGTGGAAAGACCAATTCATCACGGTCAAACCAAGCCGACAGCTTCCCATAATCCTCCCCCTGTACAAAAAAGTTTTCTCTCTCCAGCACCGCTATCGACATCACCTTACCTATTTCCTCCAATTTAAGCTCAGAGTCCGGTAAAAACAGACGATATGTATAGCTTGCCTGTTGCTGCGCGGGCTTGGACGAGAACAAGATGATATCATATTGCCGCACACAAGTCAGGCCTCCACCTAAATCCAAACTCCAGGTGGTGGGATAGCTTTGCAGCGTCCCCCGACGTACAGATTCAATCTTGGAGAAATCAAGGGCAGATAGATCCGCCGACAGATAATTTAATATTAGTTTAATCAAACGCCGTTGTAAAGCGGAGGGTATGGCCGCAAATGAAGCTCTGTTAAAGGTATATTTCCCTTCTCCTTCCGAAACCAGCTCTTCAAAGCATTTTACCGCAGATGCCTCCATATATTCATCCTCAGCTCCCGCAATTTCCGCAAGCTGCACAAGTGACTGCCTCACTCTGCCGTTATACCTTTCCAGAAAAGGAAGAACTTCCAATCGAATAGCATTCCGCTTGTATTTCGTCAGCAGATTAGTAGCGTCCTCGGCATAGGTGAAACCTTCATTTTGACATAACCCAAGAAGAGCCGTTTTGTTAATACGTAGGAATGGACGAATGAGTTCCACCTTTTTTTCTGTTCTTTTCCACTTGATACCGGACAACCCCGATAAACCGCTTCCCCGCAATAGACGCATAATCACCGTTTCTGCCTGATCATCCGCATGGTGAGCCAGAGCAACGGAACGCGCCCCATATCGGTGTGCGGTATCAATCAGAAATTCGTAGCGCTTCTCACGTGCTGTCCCCTCAGGACCGAGTCCACTCTCTCTAATCAAAGAAGGAATATCGAATTCGGCTAACTCAAAAGGCAGTCCCAGTTCTTCAGCCATACCACGTACTAGCTCTGCCTCTTCCTTCGACTCCGGTCTAAATCCGTGATTCACATGAGCGCATATTAAGGTAAGCGGCATAACGTTTAAAGATATTTCATGCAAAACATGCAAAAGAGCCACAGAATCCGGGCCGCCGGAAACTGCGACTACAATGGTGTCATGGGGCGCCCACAGCTCATGCTCGGCTGCTGACTCCAATACAGACTCCACCAGTCCATTCATTTGCTCCATATGCGGCCCCCTTTCTCTCCAACTATATGTATGAGTCAAGCTAAAACGGCTTCATCGTCCTTTTAAGGACGGTAAGCGTTTATACGAGATTTATAAGGATAATGTATAGCGTAAAACTTTATACTTTCTTATAATTTTCAAAAACGGAATACCCAATAAATCGTAAAGGCAAGCACAAACAAGGATAATGCAAAAGCATTTTTGAGCCAGCGAGGTGTGTCCATACTGTCAGGCCGCTTTCTACGCGAATTGTAAATATGGTTTCGCCAGACTTCAGCAGCATCCGCTGAACCGGAAAATCCGCCTTTTAACGCCAAACAAATCCAAGAGGATAATTTCTTATCGGGTAGATTTCTAGCCAGCTTAAACAGCTCATCTACACTTCTTGTCTGCGGCAACTGTAGAGCAGCTTTCTTGAGCCCCTCTTCATTGAGAAGACGTAGGCACAGTACAGCAAAAGCGAATAGATCATAACTCTCATCACTCGTGCGGCTGCCTGCATTCCAAAAGCCACGGTCATGCCATTCGGTAAATTGCTTCACACTGCGACCTTTAGGGCTTGCACCTCCAAAATCGATCAGCTCCACTTTACCGTAATTGGACACCATCACATTCTCCGGCTTTAAGTCTCCAAACACAAATCCACATTCATGCAATGTGCGTAGCTTATCGAGAAGACCAAGACCTACCAGGCCTAGCCAATCCGGTCCGTTCTTTGATAGAAAATGATGCAAGGGCTTGCCTTCAACATACCGCATGACATAAAAGGGTACGTTGTTACCATTCGCAAAATCATCCGCTTCCAGAAAATAAGAAGATAATGGTGACTCGCGCCTAGCACGATGTTCATTGCGCTTACGACGCGATTGCAGCGACGTCAGTACATTGATCTCCGATTGGAGATCAAGTGTATCGTATCCGATTTTTAGCGCGTACCATTCCCGTCTGCCTTCTCTTTGCACGAGATATACGGTTCCGTTCGCGCCCCTTCCCAGCATCCGCTCCACGACATAACGGTTTCCACGCCATTTGCCGGTAATTAAGGTGCCGGTAGGATAGGACGGATTAGACGACATACCCACCAATCATCCCTTCTCTTTCGTCGTGGTCATCCACTCGGCGTCCACGATGTTCATCCAGTGTATCATAACGATAATGTTCAAGCACCTTGAAAATAGCTGGACCCGTCGGTGTTGCGCCTCTCATGTTTAATTTGGAGAATAGCGTACGAATACCTGACATATCTTTGGTCCAATCTAAATCAAGCCTAGCATCTTCGCTGCTGTTATTTCCGGGAAAATGAAACACAGCAATCTCACTCTTGCCTTCTCTGGCTTCCAGACTGAGCGCCAAATCACGAATCGCATCTTCCACAGCACCCAGTTTAGGCTTCATACTAGCACTTGCATCGATAAGGAGCGCAATGCGTAGCGGCGATGTTTCTGTTAGTTCATCCACAACTGTAACGACTTGTGATCGTTGAACAGGAGGTAGCTGATCCAGCGAACCTTCGCCTAGTATCTTTTTTACCTCTTTATTAACCGCCTGCTGGATCGTCTGAACCACAGTCTTGCGTGTCATCATCTGGATCGTCTGCGCCAGCTGCGGTGTCCCAACTATACGGCTAAGACCCCCACCGGCCTTAGCGATGTCAGCTATTTCCCGACTCCCAAGCTCCCCAATCGTTCCATAATCGACTACACCAACTACGTTTACGGTAATTCCCTCCTGCAGGGCATGCGCCGCTGCCATCACCGGACTTTCCCCTACGTTTGAACAACCGTCAGTAATGAGCAATATCTGCTTCATGACTCTCCACTCCCCTTTGTTTGAAACCTCTGTTTCTAGCATATCCAGATTAAGAGATTTCAAACGTCGTATTCCGGTGGGAGGAATCTATGATCTGAACTGTGGGGGGATAGTGAATAGGGGAACTGCGAGAATTGTTGGGCTTTCGATCGCTGTTATTCTTTGATTTCTCTATTAAAACCGTCCTCTGCGGTTGAAATCAAAGAATAAAGGCGAACGCTCCGCTTCTACAGCTCCAACATTCTCTCCGTTCCGTCCTTTCACTTTTTGTAAACAGTTTAGATCTAAAGATTCCGTCCCAAGTCAGCCGACCATTGAAACGGGAGTAATAGGGGGGGCGAGTTACTTAATAGACTCGCCTCGATAGCTTGCTGGCAGCACGAAGCACGGCGCTTCGCACGTGCTTAAACCCTCAACAGTATGGCACCTCGCAGGCAACTCGATACTTCGTGCGTGCTACAAACATATACAAGCATCACGACGCTTCGCGCGTGCTAAAACGTACATGCAACACGACGCTTCGCGCGTGCCCAACCATCTAACTAACCGTACGAGGACGCTCCATACGGCCGACACCCGGCATATGCAGGCTAGACCATTCCGGATGGAAATGATCTACACGACTAACGACAATCGTCATATCATCATGGATCTCATTGCCCTGATAACGGATTACCTTATCTAACAGGCTATCCGCCATATCTTGAGGATCATCCCCCTCAAGCTCTTGGATCAACCGTTTCATCCATATCTCCTTATTAACGGCATATCCAGGCGCATCATAAATACCATCGGTCATCATAATCAAAATATCGCCCGCCCGAAGCTGCATGCTAATCAGGTCCACATCGATATCTTTAATGATTCCTATAGGCAGATTACTAGAGGTTATTGGAATGACCTCACTGCCCCTCCGAATAAAGCTCGGTGCGGAAGCAATCTTCATAAAAGTTGTCTGTGCCGAATACTGATCAATTAACGCCATATCTACTGTGGCATAGAATTCATCTGGAGAACGTAATAAGAGAATAGAGTTTACCGACTTCACAGCCAGCTTCTCATCCATACCAGATTGCAGTAGCTTTTCTAACATACCGAGTGCGGCACTGCTCTCCATCCTCGCCCGCTCACCATTTCCCATTCCATCGCTAATGGATACGGCAAAGGTGCCATTTCCAAGCTCTACGGTGCTAAAGCTATCACCAGATAGCATATCTCCACCTTTAGAGACAACCGCCACCCCAGTATTTACTTCAAAGGCTTTAGCTGAACCGAAGGTAACCATCGACAATCCTTCCCGAGGATGAACTGCCGTCTCGCTCATGACAGCAATATTCTCATCTAGAATGTCAGAGAGGAGTGGAGCGATCATTTTACGGCATTCATCAAAACCACGAGTATAGGCATGCACCACCTCTATTTCTACACGCCCAGGATCCAGACTTAAGATTTCGATACCATGGATAGACAAGCCTAATTTCTCCAATGTCTCACGGATTTGAGCTTCCTGACGATACATGGCCTGTCCCTCACGTTTAATCTCCCTCGCTAAGTCCTCCATAACCTGTGATACGCCGGATAGCTGCTCGGCAACAAATTGACGACTATCGTATATTTGTCTTTTCCATCGCATATCATGTTGGTAAAGATCATATTGTCCTTTCATAACATCAAGTACTTCGCCGGTTTTACCGCAAATCCGGCTCCATTCTGGAGGCAACTGAGCTGCCGTAATATCAGGGCATTCCTCAACAGTAGTCATCATATCGGTCATATACCTATACGTTTGATAGAATTTTGCATCCCAGCAGTGAGAACGCCGAACGCACCCTGCACAGGCTCCTTCTGTTACCGTATTCATGAAATCTTCCATTTCACGGTCTGACTTCCCCACTTCTCCAGCACGTGGGATCTGCCCAAAGCTACTCGAGAGTTGCTGGAACACTTGTGAGAATTGTGTCACTCGTTCCGCCGTTAAATCCCTTACTCGTCGCGCATATTCATGTTGAGATCGGCTATGATCTGACGTGCCCGGAACATATTTAGCAATGGCAGATATCATCGCCTTCGGCGTTATAAGAAATAGTACTACCGCTACGCAGGTCTCCCATGTTGAGGCCATCATATCACCCGGACCCGTAAAATATACAGAAAGGATCGTAGATCCTAGCAACATACCGATAGATACTGCACCTTTTCGACCACTCTGCATCATTCCCGCTAGCATTCCGGAAAAAGCAAGCAGGCTCATCTGATAGATGGCACTGATATCAGCCAAGCTGAGAATCAATCCGGTCACAACCCCAACAGCAGCACCAAGAGGAGCCCCCCCTGCCATGGCGAAGAGTAGAATCAAATATCGTGACAATATATGCTCCAAAGACAAACCATTAAGGGTCCAACCCACAAGGCCCGTCATTACTGAGGCAAGTAATATAATAAGGCATAGAATCTCCTCGTTCCTAAGCGCTCTACTCTTTTGCTTATAGGTTAGTAGAGGCAGCGCCTGAATGAACACCAGTGTAAGCACAAAGCCTAGTAAAGCATCTAGTGTTGTCATCATAAGTGGATACCAAGAAAGAGAAGGTCCAATAACGATCTGGAACAGGCCAACCATAAACGAAGACACAAACACCATAAGCGGCGCATAAGACAAATCTATTCGTTCATAGCTTTCCAATCCTTTATAAACTAGAAAGAAAATAATCAGCTCAGCAGTAATAACCAAAGCCCCTGGGAATGGAGTAAAAAGACTTCCAGCTACAATGGCAGCAGCTACAGGTACAATAGAGTCGCGACGCATAAACACAATGACGGCAAAGTATGCGGCAGCAAAAGGAGACAGTTCGTCCAAGATCATGGCTCTACCTAGCAGAAACCCCATGAAACTGAGCAAAAGCATCCATTTCTTCGCTGCAATTAACTGAACATACCGCCGCTTCTGGCCCCAAGCTGTAATACGCGTGCGTAAGGCTTGTCTCTGCTTCTTATCTTCATTTCCCACTCTTGTCCACTCTGGCAAATTTACCACGTTGCTTTTACTCATTCCCCTACACCACCCGTTTAAGAATTTATGCTACTCATTATATAGCCGGGTATTTGAGAAAGTTTGTCAGAAATGGAGGGACACACACAAGAAATTTCCGACAAAAAAGCCTTTAGCTATGATCTCTAAAAAAGCAGTTCTATCCCTTGTGGGACGGTAGGTTGATTGGTTTCAAGATTGTTTGCAACGCGGTTTCACGCGATGACGCGGCGGTCATTCGTCAGCGATTGCCCTAGAGTTATGTGAGAATGACATGGATGCTGTCGGCAATTTTATATGACATGACAAAAAAACCGCAAGGGCGAAATGCCCCTGCGGTTATTTATGATGTACAGGTATCGGATTACACGCGTTTGGCTCCACGGCCTCCGCGCTTTCCTTCTGTGTTCTTCTTAATCGAAGATATCCGTTCTTCGCTGTCTTTCAGGAATCGCGACATTTTATCCTCGAATGAAGGTTTACCGGCTGCAGGCTTAAATGGACGCCCACCCCGTTCACGATTGAATCCACCGCCGCCTCCACCACCACTGCCGCCACCGCCGCCGAAACGGTCTCCGCCGCTAGGACGTTCTGGTCTTGGAGCTCTAGGCGGACGTACTTCCGATGCCGGCTTGTCAACTGCCTGCTTAATGGAAAGTCCGATCTTGCCGTCCTTATCGACGTTGATCACCTTGACTGTTACTACATCACTAATCTTCAGATGATCGTTAACATCCTTGACATAATTATCGGCGATTTCCGAGATGTGAACGAGACCTGTGACACCTCCTGACAGATCCACAAATGCTCCGAAATGCGTGATGCCTGTCACTTTGCCTTCTAACTTGGTGCCCACTTCAATTGCCATAGAATAAAATGATCCTCCCTTAAAAATATACAGACGAATATTAAGGTCATCCTGTCTGCGGTGATTTGATTATACAGTAAAGAGCAAAGCAAGGCAACAGAGTAAAAGCCTCTTTTAGCCTCTATTATTGCTCTGATTGCTCTGTTCGAATAGGAGTTTCCCCTTGAGGATAGATATTGTACCATTTACGTGCTAATTGGCCGATATACTCGTCATCATTAAGTCTGGATAATTCATATTTTAATTGATTCAAAGATGCCATAACATCCTTACTATTCTCCTGCTTCTTAGCGAGTTGCTCACCCTTGTCCGCAATAACAGCGCTTTGATCGAAGTAAGTATAACCCGCCCAGCCGAAAAACACTGCCACAAAGACAATCCACATAAATCTTCTTCTCTTCGCGCCTGCGGCCGAATTTTTGCTATGATTACTTTTCTCTTCCGCAGTAAATCTGTTCATGCAGCGTACCCCCTAATTCAAGGTCAGCGTTTCCGCCATTTGGTGATCCATTCAGTGATCTTCACAATCCAGGCGCTATGTGTCACCCGCGATAACCGTGGAGAGATCCATCTTACAGGTAATACCCAAATTGGCTTCGTCAGACGCAGCAGAAGCTTAAGGATGAACCATAGAATACGACCTAGCAGTTTTAGCAATCCTATAAAAAGACGCCAAAGCCAGCGAAGAGGTGTACCTATTAAGATCTCCACAAGTCTCCATAGCAACCTGCACATATACTGAACCGCTTGAATTAACATTAACACAAAACGCCGCACCGTAACACTGAAGATTAAAAAATAGATCCATACACCTAGAAATAAACCTAGAAAGACATAAAATCGTAGTTGCCCTTGATTTCCGGCATACAGCATACGAAATACAAGCAAAGCAGCCCCAAGCCAATATAGTAGATCTAGCATAGCATTCAGCCATTTGGGAAAATTGAACTTCAGCGACAGCACCCGGTAGCTGTCATAGGCCAGTCCCATCGTCACCCCGGCCATGATCATGTAGAACAGCGTCACCCACTGAACTGCAGGATTCATTTAAATAGCTTACCGAGTAGACCTTTGTTTTTGCCCTGCGATCCGGGATCGAGATAAATCAGGGAATGTACATTGCCCTCTAAGGACAACATTCCGTTCTCCAGACTTAAATTTTTGATATGTAAATGATTCCCGCGAATGGTGAGATGGCCGAGTTCTGTACGAAGCAAAAATTCCTCGCTGTCGAAGCTCTCCACATTTTGCACGCCCGTCAACTCTAATTGCTTACGACTGCGCATGTGCAGATCGTGCTGTTTATTTACCTTTCCTGGCTCGATCATAGCATGTACCCCTCCTTCTTACCTCTAATCTATGGCAGAAGTAGAAGATATAGAACATCCCGTCCCTCTAAAAAATAAGAGAGACAAAAAAGAAAAAAGAAGGCACAACTCTACATAATGTAAAGTTATGCCTTCTTCTATTAAAATATTTTTGCTTGCTATAATACTCTTACCAGTCCAGTCCGCTGCTTTTGGCAACAGGCTCTTCCCGAAGTAGAGTATACATACCAGCGGCCTCGTCCTTGCGAGTCGTTTCGACCAGCTTTTCTACTTGGACCGTTACAAGCTTTTGTCCAAATTGTACAGTAATCTCGTCACCGATCTTAACTGCACTACTTGGCTTAGATTCCCGCCCGTTAATTAGCACCCGACCTTGTTCGGACACATCCTTGGCCACTGTACGGCGCTTAATTAAACGAGACACTTTCAGGAATTTGTCAAGACGCATTAGTTAACGGCTTCTTTAAGCTTGTTACCAGCTTTGAAAGCCGGTACAGTCGATTCTGGAATTTCAATCGTTGTGCCCGTTTGCGGGTTGCGACCAGTGCGTCCTGCACGTTTGCGAGTTTCAAAAGTTCCGAAACCGATCAGTTGGACTTTATCACCTTTTGCCAAAGCTTCTGTAATCTCACCCAAGAACCCGTTCAATACTGCTTCTACATCTTTTTTTGCCAATCCGTTTTTCTCGGAAATGTTGTTTACCAAATCTGTCTTGTTCATAATTTAAAGTTCCTCCTAGGATACGAAAAAATAAATGAAACGAGAATCACCACCAGAATATGGGGCAAATCGCCATTTCGTCTTTATGATATTCTTGATGTCAGCTTAAAATCCTGCCACGATTCGCCGTTTTTTTTAAAAAGAAACAGTTATTTCTCAGAAATCGTCGCTAAATCTATTCTATAGCACTATTAAACTATTCGCCACAATCTAAATCAGAGATGAATACTACATTCACAGCATTGCCCCATTTTGAAGTCCATATACCGCTAGGGGGCTATGAATTGCTAGCCTTTTCGCTCCTCAGCCTTAGCTTCTTGCCACAGTTCTTCCATCTCTTCCAAACTACTATCCTCTACGCTCTTTCCTTTACGCTGCAGGCTTTGCTCAATATATTGAAACCGGCGCACGAATTTGCGGTTGGTCCGGGTTAATGCCTCTTCTGGATCTGCACCGATAAAACGGGCGACATTCGTAACCGCGAACAACAAATCTCCAAGTTCTAAAATTTGATCGTCTGACGCTGCATTTGTATCAATCGCCTCCTGAAGCTCATCGATCTCTTCACGAATCTTGGCTATGCAGTCCTTGGCGTTATCCCAGTCAAAGCCCACCTTCGATGCTTTTTTCTGAAGCTTGTACGCCTTCATAAGGGCAGGCAAATCACGTGGAACACCACTGAGTACGGATAATTCCTCTGGCTTCACGCCTTTACGCCGCTTCTCCTCTGCCTTCATGCCCTCCCAGTTCTTCAGAGCCTCTTCAGCATCATTCGCATTGGTATCCCCAAATACGTGGGGGTGACGGAAGATAAGCTTATCATTCAGCCCTTCTATAACGTCAAAAACACTAAATGTGCCAAGCTCCTCCTCCATTTGAGAGTGAAGCATAATCTGCAGCAAAAGGTCGCCCAGCTCCTCTTTCATATGGTCCGGGTCATCTTCATCAATCGTTTCAAGGACTTCGTAGGTTTCTTCGATTAGATTTTTGCGCAAGGATTCATGTGTCTGCTCCCGATCCCATGGACAACCTTCCGGACTACGCAAAATATCGACAATTTCATGTAAACGGGCAAAGGTGCGGTTTCTTAGCTTCTCGTCGCGATTCGCGGGCACATAGACCAGTGACAGATTTCCATAACCGTTGAGACGATCCAGTTCATATAGCGGTACTTTAACAATACTTTCTTCGTTCTCCACGCCTAGTGCATGACCCACAACTACTTCATACTCTGGCGGGTAGAGCTCCATCAGACATAATTTCGTCTCCGAGGCGGTAAAGCTATCGTACACCTGGCCAATCAGGGTATGCAGTTCAGGCTGAAGCTGAGCGCTGCGAATACCAGAAGCATCTAATAACTGAAATCCTTCGATGGGATCAAAACCTAGCCGAACAAACGCCTCATCGAGAAAGCTCTCTCCGCCCAATATTTGCAGTTCAATGCCTTCCTCAGGGCAACGCTCGCGCAGCTGCGAAACCGCTGATTCCGCAACCATAGGATGACCGGGAACCGCATAGACAATATCTGTACCGTCTGCTGCTGATCGAGCCTCTTCAATTAATTTTGAAGTAATCGCTGCATAGACCTCAGGAAACGAGGATAAAGATTCATACAATCCATCAAAGGACTGTGAAGCTATTTCAAGCTCGGAGAGGGCAGCCATGACTGGATGCTCTTTCGTACGCACGTAGACAACGGATGCTGCTTTCAGCTTTTTTACAATCCCTAGCGTCAGTCGATCAGGGTTACCTGACCCGAGACCGACGACTGTTAATGTTGCACTCATGTCTATTCCTCCTCTTAAGCGGCTGCCTATGCTGTAGGCAGCTCGTTTTTGTTAACGTACCAGAAAGTATATATTTGGAACCCCCGCAAAGTACCTGAGTACACTTCTAAGAAGAAACGACGTTGTCGTCTTTTAAAGACGATAACTGTTTCTCGTAAAAATATAAGGATAAAGTATATCGTGAAACTTATACTTTCTTATATTTCAAGCAAAGCCCCACTTTGTGGGGATATCTTAAGGGAACAAGCGTAGCTTCTTGAGCTTGTCCGCCAGGGACGGGCCGAAGCCCGGAAGCTGGCGAAGCTCGCTCTCGCTAAGGAGCCGCAGGGCTATAGCCCCCACGGCGAAGACCAAGCAGCCTGCGAGCACCCCGAGCAGGCTCTGCGCCAAGCTGGCGGTGCGCCCGCCGCCGATGCCAGCGGCCGTAGCCGCAGCGCCCACGCCCCAGCTGGCGGCTGCGGCGGCAAGAGCCAGGCCCGCTGTGAGCAGCGCGGGCCGTGCCAGGGCATCTGCGAGGCGAAGCCGCAGATGGCCCCGGCGGTACAGCAGCAGCACGTTGAGCGCTGCTGCGAACGAATGCGCGGCCACGCCAGCGATGGCCGCGCCGGTAATGCCCTGCTGCGGAACTAGCAGCAGGTTCAGGGCCGCCTTGAGCAGCGCGGCGGCCAAAAGGTGCAGGGCCGGGGCACGCACGTAGCCGAGGCCCTGCAGGAGCGCAGCCGAGATGATGCTGACTGTACCGCCAACAGCGGTTAAGGCCAGCCAAGTCATAGTGCTGCTGCCAGCGATGTCGCCGTAAAGAGCCATATTAATCGGCTCAGCAAGTACTGCTAGGCCTGCTGAGGCCGCAAGACCTAACAGCCAGAACCAACGCAGCGACAAGCTGCAACGGGTCTCAATCAGCTTAGTGTCTCCCTTGTACTTCGCCTCTGCCAAGGCTGGAATGAACACGACAGACAAAGAAGTGGCAATCATCGTTACAATCTGCACTAGCGGCAAACCACGATTGTATATACCAAACTGTGTCATCGCCTCCACTTCACTTCCTACAGAGGATAGCAAGCGAGGTACAGTGAATACATCTACAAGACCGATAAGAGGCATTGCCAGCGCGCCAAGCATCACAGGAATTCCATAAGCCAGCAATACACTTGCTTTAACACCTATAATACGAGGATTAAAACGCCCCAGATTTTCCGCATTAGGCGGCTTTAAACCCTGACTTCCGACAGAAGCAACAATATCTGAAGTAGCGTCCTGCCTTAACAGCCGCCGATGACGCCGCAAATACAGCAGCATAATCACAAGCCCTGCAGCCCCTCCCCCAGCTGAGCCGAGCAATGCGCCAGCAGCGATGCTCTCAGCGCCTGCCCCCTGTGAGGTCAGATATAACAGCAGTGCAATCATCACTGTAACGCGTACGGACTGCTCTACAATTTGTGACACAGCCGTCGGCACCATATTATGAAGACCCTGAAAGTAACCGCGCAAAGCTGACATAATTGGAATAACCGCTAATCCCCAAGCACTTGTTCGCAAGGCGGGTATCACATGCGAGTTGCCCACCCACCCAGCGATAATCGGTGCACCTGCATAGGTGATTGCTCCGATAACCAAACCACTAATGCCCGTTATTACCGCAGATAACAGCAGAATCCGCCGACCCTCGTCATCCCGCCTTCCTGCAGATGCTTCAGCGACAAACTTGGATATGGCCGCTGGCAGACCCAGCATAGCTACCGTTAACAACATCGTGTATAAGGGATACACTGTGTTGTATATACCAAATACCGCATCTCCGCCTAAATTTTGCAACGGGATTTTTTGGAGTGTGCCTATAAGCTTTGAGATAATCGCTGCTGCACTTAGAATAAAAGCCCCTTGCAGCAACCGCGATGTTTGTGTGTTAGATTTCATAAAATACCTGCTTCTACAACTATGATGGGATGAATTTCTATATTATAACGTATGTATGCCCACAAGTAGAAACGGTTTTGTATGAACGACAAAACCCCGTTTGCCCTTTGTATATCTTACCAAAAGGAAAGCGGGGTCTATATTACGATTACTGCTCCATTTGCTTGCCAAGGAATGCGGCAGCCGTTTCCGACATTTTCACTTCCATTGACGACATTTTCACCGAATCATCCTTGCTTATCATCACTACACAACCAATAGGATCTCCACCGGAAATGATCGGTGAGGCTACATATGAGGACACCAAATCCGGATGATCTTTAGCGATTTCATAACTGCCTTCATTGGTTTCCAGTACAGTCTTACGACTATCCATAACCTTCTCCAAGAGCATTCCGACTTGTTTCTCCAAATAGTCTTTCTTGGAGCCCCCAGCAAGTGCGATAAAGGTATCACGATCAGCAATCATCGTAATATGCCCAGTACCTTCGAACAATGACTCCGCGTACTCTTTTGCAAAGTCACCCAGCTCGCCAATCGGGGAATATTTCTTGAGTATGACTTCACCGTCCCGATCGACGAATATTTCCAATGGGTCGCCTTCTCTAATCCGTAGAGTACGTCTAATTTCTTTGGGAATAACCACTCGTCCGAGATCATCAATACGCCGAACAATTCCAGTAGCTTTCATTTCACATGTGCCCCGCTTTCTTAAGAAGTATGGTCTTACTACTGTCCATTATGGGAAAGGATAATCCCAGTGATTTATCGTAATATCTGACCATAGTATTCATCTCTTCCCAGATCCTTATACATAAGCTGACATGTATTAATATCTGTATCAAGATAAAGCCCGTTTTACAGATGATTCTTCACAATAAAAAGCCATCTTCACATTAAGTGAGGATGGCTTTTTCTAAGGTAAGCTTGTCCAATTTTACCGATGTTTATTCAGCAGCTTTTGTAGCGCTTGGGGATGCGCTTGGTGCTGTAGTGGCTTCTGTTCCGCTATTTTTTGTTCCGGATTCATCTGCGGCAGATGAGCTTTTCGGCAGATTGATGCTCTCAATAATGCCCTCCAGATCTTTCTCCATGAACGCTTCTAGATTCTTGGATACAATGGAGCTTTTAATGCCTTCTTTTTGTTCATCCGTTAACTGGTCAAAGGTTTTGTCTGTGCGGGACTCCACCTTGATAATGTGGTAACCGTAAGAAGTCTCTACAGGATCACTAATGGTGTTTAGGGGCAGCGTTTGAGCAGCCTTCTTAAACTCATCTACATAAGTGCCTACAGCTTTATCTTTATATTCTCCGCCTGTTTCCTTAGAGCTTGTATCATCAGAGTATTCCTTAGCGATTGCTGCAAAATCAGCTCCCCCGTCCAGCTTCGCCTTAACTTCCTTCGTGATTTTCAGTGCTTCTTCGCTAGTGCGCTCTTTGTTGTTAGCATCTGTCAAACCGATTAACACATGGCGTAAAGTGGCTACCGTAAAGTCACCTTTTGTAGCTTCGAATTCTTTGACAACCTGATCGTCTGTCACTTTAAGCAGCATATCCTGATAAACCGTCAGTACACGCTCCATATAACTATGGATATCGCCCTCAGTAACGTCAGCATCTTTTAACGTTTTCTTATAATTGTCGCCCAGAGCTTTCTTTAAGTCAGCGATTTGGCTATCTGCCTCTTTCTTCGCCTGCTTCTTCGCTTCATCTGTTGCTTTAGAAGCCAAGTATTCAAAGCCCACTTCCTGCTTCAAAATAGACTCCTTGAAAGCCTCGATCTCTAAATATTGCGCTTGCTGTGGAGAGAGCAATTTCATAATTTTTTGATCCGTTGAGAATTCCTTCTCTGTAATTGTTCCACCTTTATAAGTCGCTACTGCCTTACTGCTATCATCGGCATTACCGCATGCTGCTAGCATAGAAAAGGAAACCGCTGCTGCTAATGAAACGAGCAGCACTTTCCATGATTTTGATTTATTTAACGACATTGTGTAGTTCTCCCTTCGATTTTAAAGACTTTTTAGCTTCCTTAAGGAACTGTTCAAGCAAGTCAAGCAGCTGTTTATCACTTAAATCTTTCGATTTAACTCGGATACTGGCTTTAGCATCCCTATCAAATTGTACACGTCTTTCGAAGCTATTTCCAACTTTAGCGAGTTTCGCTGTGTCCAGAGCGCCAAGACTTCCCTCATAGAAATTCAGGGTAACATCGTCACCGCGTCTGATCATGGAATCAATGCCATACATTTTTCCATACACTTTTAGACGAGCCACAGATAGTAGATTAACAACTGCTTCAGGCAATTCTCCAAACCGATCCAAGAGCTCATCCTCAAGCTCAGAAGCATCATCGAAGGAAGTTACTGCCGCAACTTTTTTGTAGATTTCAATTTTCTGAATACTGTCGTAAATATATTCGGATGGCAGATACGCGTCAATCGACAAATCGATAACGGTATTGCCCTCTTTGAGCGAGGTATCTTCCTCTCCAAGCACAGTAACCTTGCGCTTGCGGATTTCCTCCGCCAGCATTTGTGAGTATAAATCAAATCCCACGGACGCAATAAAACCATGCTGTTCTGCGCCAAGTAAGTTGCCTGCACCACGAATAGATAAATCTCGCATCGCTATTTTGAAACCAGAACCCAGTTCCGTAAATTCCTTAATAGACTGTAGCCGCTTCTCTGCCACTTCAGTCAGAACCTTGTCCCGCTGATACGTGAAATAGGCGTACGCAATCCGGTTGGACCGGCCTACACGTCCACGTAATTGATAAAGCTGAGACAAGCCCATCTTATCCGCATCATGCACAATAAGCGTATTTACGTTAGGAATATCTACACCTGTCTCAATAATACTTGTGCTGACAAGCACGTCGTACTCGCCATCAAGAAAATCAAGAATCGTTTTCTCCAGCTCAGTTTCCGACATTTGACCATGTCCGATGCCTACCCTAGCCTCAGGAACAAGCATGGAAATTTGAGCGGCCATTTCTTGAATGCCCTGCACACGATTATAGAGATAGTAGACTTGACCGCCGCGAGCCAATTCGCGCTCTACAGCTTCCCGCGTAAGCGTCTGACTATGCTCAACAACATAAGTCTGCACGGGGAAACGGTTCTCTGGAGGCGTCTCAATGACAGACAGATCCCGCACTCCCAGCATTGACATATGCAATGTACGAGGAATTGGGGTTGCTGTCAGGGTGAGAACATCTACATTCGTTTTTAACTTTTTCAGCTTCTCTTTATGAGTCACACCAAACCGTTGTTCTTCATCTACAATCAACAATCCAAGGTCCTTGAATACAAGGTCCTGAGACAACAGACGGTGAGTACCAATGACCACATCAACAGTTCCCGCTCGAACGCCTTTAATCGTCTCATTCTGCTCCTTACGGCTGCGGAAACGACTTAGGACTTGAATATTAAGCGGATAATTAGCGAAACGTTCCCGGAAGGTCTCATAATGCTGCTGAGCCAAAATCGTTGTGGGTACCAGCACAGCTACCTGTTTACCTTCAATGGCTGATTTAAAGGCTGCTCTTATAGCTACCTCAGTCTTGCCATAACCAACGTCTCCACAGAGGAGTCGATCCATTGGACGGTTCTGTTCCATATCCTTCTTAATTTCTTCAATAGCCCGAAGCTGATCCCGAGTCTCCTCGTAAGGGAACATCTCTTCGAATTCACGCTGTTCCTGCGTATCCTTTTCAAAACCATATCCAGCAGCACTTTGGCGTTCGGCATACAGTTTTATTAGATCATCAGCAATATCCTGCACAGAAGAGCGAACCTTATTGGTCACCCGTGTCCATTCATTACCACCTAGCTTATATACTTTCGGCTCTTTATCTTCGGAACCGACATATTTCTGAATCAAGTCAATTTGCTCGATCGGAACCGAGAGCTTATCACCACCCGCATATAAAATATGCATGTAGTCGCGATGAATACCGCTGACCTCCAGCGTGCCGATCCCCATATACTTACCGATACCATGGTTCTGGTGAACGACATAATCGCCAATTTTCAGCTCAGTATAACTCTTGATCCGTTCAGCATTATCTATTCCTTTAGAGATCTTCCGTGCCTTCCGCTGTTTCTGAGAGAACATTTCTCCTTCAGTGATAACAGCTAAATGAATAGAGGGCAGCTCAAAGCCTGAACCCAGATTTCCTTGTACGATCGTTGGCTCATCAATGCCGTAATCATAGAGGACTCTGCGCACGCGTTCAATCCGTTCCTCACTGCTCGCAAGCATCATTACCTTTACACCGGATTTGTGCCAACGCTCCATTTCCGATTTGAGCACATTCATCTGGCCATGGAAATCCTGCATCCCACGACTAATAAATCCAAGTATGTTTTGTGGTTGAATGTGTGGGACCTGGCGCAAAAAGATCGACATAAACAGGCTTTGGAACGGACGTTTGTACATAACAACATCCGTCTCGACAGAGAGATCCAGATCCGGCAATGTTTTGCCATTTTGCATCAAATGTAGGTTCCATTCCGACTCATCTCGCTCGAGCTGTTTCGCCGTTTCAAGCAGTCTGGTCGGCTCATCGAAAATAAGGATCGTATCCTGGGCCATGTAATCAAATAAATGAGAGCGTTCAGGGTATAAAAGACTAATATATTTATAGATTTCAGGGAAATAGGTTCCCTCACGCAGCATTTCTAGCTCACGGCCTATTTCTTCCTTTAGTCGCAGCTTAGCTTGTCGATCCGCCATCTTCTCGAGCTGTCGCTCCAGCATAACTGATGCTTCAGCAGAAGCAGATTCCTGGCGGAATTTACTCGCTATGATCTCTTTAGCCGGTGTAATCTTCACACTACGTACTTTATCAATAGAGCGCTGGTCCACTGGATCAAACGTTCTGATGGAATCAACCTCATCATCAAATAACTCAACCCGATAAGCCAAGGGAGAAGTCATTGGATAAAAATCAATAATTCCACCTCGTACGCTCAGTTCACCACGATTCTCAACCCGTTCTACTCTTTCATAACCCATTTCGATCATGGACATCAAGAATTCATCCAGGACAATCGTTCCATCCTGAGAAACCGTAACCTGCGCCTCTGCCATAACCTCTGGAGCAGGGAGCAATCTGCGCACTCCCGAGTAGGGAACTACAACAATACCACGGAAGCCCTGAGCACATTTGGTCAGCACATCAATACGCTGAGCTGATGTCTCTGGGCTAGAGACAGCCGCTTCCGCAGCCACAAGTTCATTAGCAGGATAGAGTAGAACTCGTTCTGGCGAAAGCGCTTCCTGTAAATCATCGGCCATTTTCTGAGCCGAAAACATATTATGAGTCACCACAAGCAAGGGACGAGCCGTCTCTTCATGCAGTGCTGCAAGCATAATCTGTCTAGCAGAACCTGTAAGCCCCGATATGAGCTGCTCTTTCATACCTGCAGCAACACCCTGGGTGATAGACTGGAAATCAGGATCCTTGGAAAAAGCTTCTATAATACCTTGTAACAACAGGCGCACCTCTCTAACTAAACAGGCTAACGGAAGCCAAAGCTACCGTCACCTATTATGATTGGAATCGAAAAGAAGCCTCAGCTATAACGCCAAGGCTTGCGGATGACGATAGAGACAGGCGCTTCCACCTACTGAAGCGGACTTGTCAGCAGGCTAAGCTCCGGATTGTGCTCTAAAGCCTCCTTGCAATAGTCGCAAGTCACCTTTACCGTGATCTCACCTTCTGAATTATACGCTATTATATCTCTGCGTTCCGCAGGGGTCAAGGAATGAAGGCCCAACTGCATTTCTGTAACATCACTTCTATTAATGCTGCCTAGAGATGTCTTGCAGTGCCTGCAAACATAGTTTATTGCCATCTATATGCCTCCTGAAGGTACTATATACCTTCAGTATGTCCGGGGAGCATCATCTTTAGCCTCAAAATAACCCCACAAAGTGGGGATTTTGCTTCGATGCTGATTCAGGTACTTTGCGGGGAGCCCCGAAAACTTATACATATCAACCGTTAAACTTAGCCATCGTCTGTTCGAACGAATTCTGCAAGCTGAACTCCAGTGCATCACAAGTATTAAGGATCATTTGCTTCAGAGGATCCCCTTCCTTTTTAGGAAAAGATGAGAGAACATAATCCACTATTGCAAAACCCGGCTCAGGACGAGAAATACCCATTCGTACCCGATTAAAGCTTTGTGTACCTACATGCTGAATGATGGATTTAATTCCGTTATGTCCACCAGCACTCCCTTGATAACGCAACCGGATTTTTCCAACCTCGGTATCCAGATCATCGTAGACGACGATCATATCTTCAAGTTTAACTTTATAATAATCCATATAAGCGCGAACGGCCTCACCGGACAAATTCATAAAGGTCATCGGTTTAATCAATACGACTTTGACTCCCCCAATAACGCCTTCACCAATCACTGATTTACATTTGCTTTGGTTGAAAGAAATTCCGTTCTGGGCCGCAAACTCATCTAATGCCATAAAGCCAACATTATGCCTTGTTTTAGCATATTGTGTTCCCGGATTTCCCAATCCGACAATCCATTTCATTATCGAATCTTTCCTTTCCTTTCGGGCTCTCCGGCAAGAGAAGTCCGTTTTTGGTACAATAGATCTTATCTACATATCTCTGTGCAACCAGAGCGAAATTATACCCCGAAGACAGGTGATAACCTATGCTACATCAAGGTGGAATCTTAACACATCAGCGCGATTTCCAGTACCACATTCAATATGCTGTCCCTGTGGAAATATACAGAGGTGACGTGCACATTGACATCGGTGTATTGACAGCGGTGGATGAAGAATTTGTGGAGCTGCAAGGGACACTCTATAACCGCAGCATATTCACCTTTGTCTCCCGCGCCGGGTATTGAAGCCAGCGCTTCCACCTGCATCACGCCGATAAGGGTTACATCTCCGACAACGGAGGTGTAACCCTTTGTAAAATATAAGAATGTATAAGTTTCACGCTATACATTATCCTTATATTTCTCGCAAAAACGCTTTCCGTCCTTTTGGGACGCCGAAGGCGTTTTTGCTTGCTATTATTGATTTATATTTATTCAATCTCAAACAATTTACTAATCGACAACTCTTCATGAACGCGGATAATTGCCTCACCCATAAGTGGAGCCACGGACAACACTTTGAGCTTAGAAGTTGGGTTTTCGCTGCGAATTGGAATCGTATCCGTCACGATAATCTCTTTAATTGGAGAATTCTCCAGACGTTCATGTGCAGGACCGGACAATACTGGGTGTGTACAGCAAGCGTATACTTCCTTCACGCCGCCTTCCATCAAAGCATTAGCACCAAGTACGATGGTTCCAGCAGTATCGATAATGTCATCAATCAGAATAGCTGTTTTGCCTTCGATATTACCGATAATGTTCATAACCTCACTGACATTCGGCTCTGGGCGACGCTTGTCTATAATCGCAAGGGGAGCGTTCAGGAAATCAGCAAGCTTTCTTGCACGTACTACACCGCCATGGTCTGGCGATACGACAACTGGGTTCTCGATTTGTTTGGAACGGAAATATTGAGCCAGGATGGGTACTCCCAGCAAGTGATCCACCGGAATATCAAAGAATCCCTGAATCTGCATAGCATGGAGGTCCATCGTAATCACACGGTGAGCACCGGCTTTTTCAATCAAATTCGCTACCAGCTTGGCCGTAATAGGGTCACGGGAACGAGCTTTTCGATCTTGACGAGCGTAACCATAGTAAGGGATAACCACATTGATGCTTTTTGCGGAGGCGCGTTTGAGTGCATCTACCATAACCAAAAGCTCCATTAGGTTGTCATTAACTGGTCCGCAGGTGGATTGAACAATATAAACATGACAACCCCGAACGCTTTCTGACAGCTTGACCTGAATTTCTCCATCGCTAAAGCTTGTAGTGTGCGATTCACCCATCGGAATTCCGATGTAATCAGCAATTTGACTAGCTAGCTTAGGGTTGGAGTTACAGGTGAAAATCTTTAATTTGGAATCACAATAAGTCATAAAATTTAAACCCTCCGTGACGGAATTTAACTTTCCAAAGGCGCCGGCGCGGAAATGCAAGTCCGTCCGGCGCTTCTTAGCAACGCTTTACGATGGACTCGAGTGGTCTTTCTTCGCTTTTGCACGGGATCGGATCTTCTCTGCATATCCCGGTTTGTTCTCCTGTCTTACTCTGGCAACAGCCAGATCGTTCTCTGAAACGGAACGTGTAATTGTCGAACCAGCTACAACAAAAGCCCCTTTGCCCACAGAAACCGGTGCGATAAGGTTAACGTTACTGCCAATAAAGGCATCGTCTTCGATTGTTGTCGTAAATTTATTATACCCGTCGTAGTTAACAGTAATCGCACCGCAACCGACGTTTACATTCTTACCAACAGATGCGTCGCCAATATAGCTAAGATGTGACACCTTAGAACCGTCACCAATCGTAGCATTCTTGATCTCTACGAAATCTCCAACCTTCACTTCTTCTCCAAGTATAGAACCTGGACGCAAATAGGCAAAAGGCCCAACGGTAGTCCGCGCGCCAACTTGTGCATGATTCAATACGGACTGCTTAATCGTTGCATCGTCCATGATCTGACAATCTTCGATTTCGCTTGCAGGTCCGATCACACAGTTCTCACCGATTACAGTTTTCCCCTTCAGGATGGTTCCTGGATAGATTGTTGTATCTGATCCAATGACTACATCTGCTCCAATATAAGTGGAGGCAGGATCGATTATGGTCACGCCACCCAGCATATGCTTACGGTTGATCCGTTGACGCATAATACCTTCCGCTTCAGACAAAGCTAGACGGTCATTAACGCCAATAGACTCGTCAGCATCCTCCGTCTGGAATGCTAGAACAAGATCACCTTGCTCACGCAGAATACTGATAACATCTGTCAAATAATATTCTTGTTGATTATTGCTGTTAGTAACCTTCTCTAAAGCTGAAAATAATTTGATGTTATCAAAGCAATAAATTCCTGTGTTAATTTCATGAATAGCAGCCTGTTCGGCAGTACAATCCTTCTGTTCTACAATCTTCATTAAGCCGCCATCTTCACTGCGAATAATCCGTCCTAACCCGGATGGATCATCCATTACTGCGGTTAATACAGTCGCTGCTGCCTGACGTTCCTCATGCAGAGCCATTAATCCTATCAGCGTCTCCGATGTAATAAGCGGAGTGTCACCATAAGCAACAACCGTCGTTCCCTCTTCGCTACCGAGCAAATCCTTAGCCTGTTTGACAGCGTGACCAGTTCCGAGCTGAGTTTCCTGCAGCACGTATTCCGCACCTTGCCCTACATAGGCCTTAACCTTCTCTGCGCCATGCCCAACAACAACAACGGTGCGCTGGCATCCGGTCGCTTTTACTGTATCAAGCACGTGCCCTACCATTGGCTTACCGCAAACGGGGTGCAGCACCTTATATAATTTTGATTTCATTCGCTTGCCTTGACCTGCGGCAAGAACTACAGCCATTCTTTTCAAGAATGCCAACCTCCTACTCTTGAACTCACTACTGAATATATCTCATTCCGGGCAAAAAGAAAAGAGAACCATGAAGTCATGGTTCCCTTTTCTATAAACCCCAAGTTAGAAAAGCATTTATCGCTGCCTTTCGAAGATGTCGTCAAATCCTTCACTAGCGCTAGCTTTTCTTGCAAGATCATCAGCATGATCTTATCAAAAACGGCGGATCCTACGCCACCCAAAAGGTAGCTGTCTTCCGAGGTGACCTAAGCTCCCTCTTCAATAACTTCTTCTTCTTCTTCTTCAGTAGCGGCGCGATCGTACTCGGCTAGAACCGCGGATTGAATCTTCTCGCGTGTTCCCGAAGAGATCGGGTGAGCGATATCGCGGAATTCGCCATCCGGTGTACGCTTGCTGGGCATTGCAACAAACATCCCGTTATTACCATCGATGACGCGAATGTCATGAACAACAAACTCGTTATCGATTGTAATGGATGCGATTGCTTTCATTCTCCCCTCAGAGTTAACGCGGCGGAGTCTGACATCCGTAATTTGCATGTGTGTGTTCACCACCTTTTTCCATCAGAGACTTGGTGTATAATTCCACACAGCAAAGCGAATTCCTTCTTTTCGATTCCATAAAATACCTAAAAAAGAAATATATTTTTTAGGATCTGTTGTTTTCGACATGCATCGGGTGATTTTCTTAATATCCCTTACGTTTTCGACAATTTCCACGCTTTTTTGAAAGGTAGAAACGCCAACGAATCAAGAGGAAAAGTAGTTACCCGGATGCGCTGAAATCCGCCGCTCTTTTGAATCCACCTCGGTCAGCTTCACTAAGGACACATAGTCATGCAATAGACGCTCTTCTGTCTCCACTGCCCCTGATTCGACTAATACACCGACTCCAGCGACCTCGGCATTAAATTCACCGAGTAAATCAACCATACCCCGAACTGTTCCACCCGCCTTCATGAAGTCATCTACGATGAGTACCCGCGACTTCTCCTTAAGTGCGCGTCTGGAAAGAGACATGGTGTGTATACTCTTATGTGACCCAGATACATAATTAATACTTACTGCTGAGCCTTCTGTAACCTGATGGTCACGTCGTACCAGCACTACTGGCAAACCGAGCTGTGCTGCTGTTGCGTAGGCTAGCGGAATCCCTTTAGTTTCTACTGTCATCACCACATCGATTTCCGATCCATAAAAGGCCGTTGCGATGATCTTCCCCGCCTGCTCCATCAAAGATGGCAGTCCAAGCAGATCCGACATATACAAATAACCGCCAGGCAATATCCGATCTGTCTGTTCCAGTTGCACACATAAACGCTTAACAAAAGAGAGCGCCATTTCTTTAGGCATCACAGGAATATAACGTACTCCACCTGCTGCACCGGCTAAGGTCTGAAGCTCTCCAATGCCCTCGCCTTCAAATACTTCTTTTATGATAGCCAAATCTTCACTGATGGAGGACTTAGCCGCTCCATACCGATCGGCAAATATAGACAGCGGCAGTAGGTCATGTGGCCGCTCAAGTAAAAACTGAGTCATGTCTACCAAACGTTGGCTTCTTTTTAATTTCTTCACGGAATGCTCCTCGCCAAAACCGAATATTTTAGAAAAATATATCACTTTTGTACGGGTTTATACAAGAGAAGCATGCTAATTGAGTGATCTCACTGCGTAGACTTCCTTGCAGAACCCTCGCAGTCCATTATAAATTCTCGCTACTTTAGACTGCTTGGACACTAAACCGAACACTGTAGGACCGCTGCCGGACATTAACACTCCGTCTGCTCCGAGCTTAACCATCGCCTCTTTGAGCTGCTGGACCTCTGGATACAGCTTCAGGGTAACATCCTCAAGCACATTGCCCAGATGGTTGCACACGCCCCCAAAATCACCTGCTTCGATTACTTCCTGCATCTTCCGAGCTGATGGATGAACAGCTATATTATTGCTCCGAACGCGACCGTACACTTCCGCAGTCGATACATTGATAGGTGGCTTGGCCAACACTACCCAGCATTGCGGAGGGTTCTTAATCGGCGTCAGCTTTTCGCCACGTCCTGTTGCCAAGGCCGTGCCTCCTGTAACGCAAAAGGGCACATCTGAGCCAAGCTCAGCGCCAAGCTCTTGTAGCTCCTGCGCGGGGATGCCTAGGCGCCACAGTTTGTTAAGGCCACGCAACGTAGCCGCTGCATCGCTGCTACCGCCAGCCAGACCAGCAGCAACCGGTATTCTTTTGTCCAGATGGATATGTACTCCACTCTTCACGTTATAACGCTCTTTAATAAGCCTAGCCGCCTGAAAGGCCAGGTTCTTCTCATCTAGAGGAATATAACCCGCTTGACTTGATATTATAATAGTATCCCTTGGCAGCTCAGACAGCTCTAAACGGTCTGCTAAATCCACCATGGTCATAATCATTTCCACCTCATGAAAACCGTCAGCACGCTTGTGCAGCACATCCAGCATCAAATTAATTTTTGCCGGTGCCTTCTCATACATTTTCAAGGCGTTCACCCACCTTCAGCTTTTCCCGTAAAAACAACTTAACATATTATATGAAAAACTTCTAATGAAGTCCAATAATAAAAGGGTGTCGCCAGTTAGACGCACCCTTTTTCGTTAAATAAATGTTCACACCCTAAAGCTTAAGATTTCCGCGCAGCCTGTTCAGCGAGCTGAATCGCTCTTTTTACCATGTTGCCGGCATCCTTTGCCCTTATTCCTCCCCAGCCTTCACGCTCCACAGTTTCGTAAAAACCAAGCTCCTTGGCTAACTCTGTCTTTAGTTCTTCCGACATCACGCCTCGTTTTCTGCGGCTCATTACGGAATTCCTCCCTTATGAAAATAAATGATGAACCCATTGCTCAATTAGTATGCTTGCTAAGAACAAGGATCATTCACCGAATATTTACCCGCAAACAAGCTAAAGCGCCTTCGGCGTCCATTTAAGGACGGTAGGCGTTTATGCGAGAATTATAAGGATAAAGTGTATCGTGAAACTTATACTTTCTTATAATTTAAAAAACAGCCTCCATAAGGAAGCTGCCCGTGAAACATTAAGCTTTAATATACATAATTCGCATCTGCCCATCGTCTTCACAAACTGTGATTTCCACAGATTCAGTAAGAATATCAGCATAGCTATAGGAGACTCGCTTGAAGGTTTGCTGCTCCTGATCCAGTTTGACAATAAATACAGAAGGGTACGTTTCTTCCAGGACACCGGTGCGTTCAACGGTTTTACGACGACCTCCGTTTGCACGCAACGTGATCTTATGACCGACGTGAGCTTCGAGACTGCGTTTGATTTCCAACAGCGCGTTATTAGCCATTACCTGACGACCACCTCTTTTCTTGTCCATTATACAACTTAACCAGGCGTTTGTCAAACCAAATAAATAATTATAGATGATGAATATTTGGTTGTCAACGGAATTTTTTTACGAGGAATCAGAGTCGAACTAATATCCTTGTTATCTGTAATATGATCGCCACAAAGCAAGAAGAAATAACATTGTCGTTCTTTAAAAAAAGCTACCATTTCACGCAAGCATAAACGTTTTTGGCGTCCCTATAAGGACGTTTAGCGTTTATGCGAAAAATATAAGGATAATGTATAGCGTGAAACTTATACTTTTTTATATTAAAAAAAAGGGTTAAGCTCATCGCTCACCCTCTCTTCACGTTATTCTATTCAGCTACTCCAAATTACGTATTCCCCTTAAAAAATAGACCGATCCCTGTCGATTAAATCGCGGAAGGTGTCACTTTTAGTGCTGACAAGTTCTGCAGACGCGGCATCCCAATACGAAAGCTCCCACGGGTCTCAATACCACCGATCCCCTGGTTACCACTAATGGTGTTGTTCAAAACATCACTCAGATTCACCGTATCCCTAATGGGCGTGAACGACGATTTTGCCGCTACATATACTGGGTCTAAAGCATGGATCAATATCCGTCCAGGAGAACTGGCAAAATTCGCCCCTGCCCCCAGCAGCGCTTCAAAATGTGACTGACAAGCACCTGCAACAATCGTCAACGCATCAAAATTTCGCTCATACTCCCTAGCTACCCTAATAGCAGCTACGAAGTTTTGCGAATTTTTATAGCTGCTCAGACTGTGAAGATCGTAAGTATGCTGTTGCTTCAGCACCCCGTCATGACCGGTAATCACCACAATGTCTGGACGCACGCGGGGCAGCAGCCGGTATAAAGTATCAGCCATTGCGGACTCATGAACATGATGACCTTCAGCAGGGATCCGCAATTGCTCGTATAAGC
This sequence comes from Paenibacillus sp. FSL R10-2734, assembly GCF_037963865.1. NCBI lineage: Bacteria > Bacillati > Bacillota > Bacilli > Caryophanales > Paenibacillaceae > Paenibacillus > Paenibacillus sp. FSL R10-2734. The sequence goes on from NZ_CP150170.1 coordinate 551,275, forward strand.
TAAGGCTCTTATTCAAATACGCTGGATCGCCATCCAGATGCAGAACTTTCCCTGGTACTTCAAAATACGCAGCTTCCTTGGGCGATGGAGCCCATGCTCCTTCTGATAGAGCGCTCCCGCTCCGCTGACTTTGCTCCTGTCGGTCTTTCCGCAGCTGTGTCAGTGATTCATTCGCTTTAATCTGTGCTTGCTGTCCTCGTTCCGTTATTCGGGTAGGAGGCACTTGAACCAAGTCATTCAGAGGAGAATCCGCCAACAGACGGAAATCTGTGCCTTTAATGACGGCTCTGTCCTGCACAATATGATCTACACGAAAAGTCAAATCACCGCCATAAGATTTACGAACGACCAAGTCTCCTAAATTCATTACAACCACCACCTCTACCCCATCGTATGGGCAAAGGCCTCAGTTGGTTCATAAGTAGCCATGTTTTTAGCTTAAACGATTCCAGCGGCCAGCAGAACACCACTCAATCGGGCGTATTCTTCTAGACTTAACGTTTCTCCACGGCGAGTCGGCTCAATACCGGCTTCAGCGAGTAAAGCCTCCAGACGTTCACGTCCCTCTTCAGGGAAATAACGGGCCTTGAGATTGTTTGCAATCGTCTTGCGGCGCTGTGTGAAGGAAGCTTGGACGACCTCAAAGAAATGCTTCTCACTCTCAACCTCTACCGGTGGATGCTCTCTTACCTTCAGACGGATTACAGCCGACTCAACATTAGGTTGAGGGATGAACACCGTACGCGGCACAATACAGACGAGCTCAGGCTCGCTGTAGTACTGCACGGCAATGCTAAGGCTCCCATATTCCTTACCTCCCGGAGAAGCAGCCATACGCTCCGCAACCTCTTTCTGAATCATTACAACGATGTTATCAAGCGGAAGCTTCTCTTCGAGCAGCTTCATCAAGATCGGAGTAGTCACATAATACGGCAGATTGGCAACCACGCTTACCTTGTTCACGGATGCAAAATCTTCCTTGAACAGCTCCTGCAGATTTACATTCAGGACATCATCATTACGAACCTTAACATGCGGATAAGGGGAAAGTACGTCCCTTAAAATAGGAATCAACCTACGGTCGATCTCCACAGCGGTTACCGCACCAGCTGTTAGCGCCAATCGCTCTGTCAAGGCTCCGATCCCAGGACCGATCTCCAATGCCCCTGAGTCGCTATCTAGCCCAGCAGCGTCTACAATCTTGTCCAATATATTTTGATCAATCAAAAAATTCTGCCCTAAGCTCTTCTTGAACTTGAATCCATAACGTTGAATAATTTCTTTTGTCCGTTTTGGAGTCGAAATTTCCTCTCTACCACTCATGAAGTAATGCCCCCCTGATCAATTTGGGCGAGAGCTCCGGCAAATTCCTCCCGCGTGATTCCAAACATCGCCAGCCGCTTGTACAGCTGCTTGCCGTTACAATAACCGATTCCAAGTAAATTACCAAGTGCCATACGTCTTTCAGCTGCCCGTGGGTGTACAAGCATTCCAGCGACCATAAGATCATCAAGTCCAATCAAAGCAGGTGCTCCTTCAAAGGAGGTATGTACATTCCGCAGCGCATGACGAATCGCTTCTGGAGATGCGTTCTCCACACCAATATCCCCCTTGCGGGTTGCGTCCTTCTCCGGAATGAAGGCGTGCTTGCAGCCCGGTACCTTCGCGGATACAATCTTACGAATTCGCTCGCCCGCGTGATCCGGATCAGTAAGGATAATCACCCCTCTACGCTCCATAGCAAGCGCGATCTTTGCAATTACGGTCCGGTCTACAGCCGAGCCACCTGTTTCAATCGTATCTGCTTCTACAGCACGTTTAACAGCGACGGTATCACTCTTGCCTTCAACGACAATTAATTCCTTAATCATATCTCTTGACTCCTAACGTAAAACTTATATTTCCTTATATTTAAAAAAGCAAAAAAGAAGAGGTTTCGCTCCTCTTCTTTTGGTTAAAGAATGTATAAGTGATGAGCGGTTGCTCTGCGATCAACGAAATGATCATCTGGCGTTCCTTAACGGTTATCATCACTATAGCTTATCAAAGGATAATTTGCAAAAAGCTTCGGCTCTAGTTAAGCTCCGGTTTCACAGGTCCAATCACATAAACGGTACGTGATTTACGACCGAAATTACGCACATGGCTCAGTGAATCGAAATAGACATCTACTTTATGGCCTTTAATGGCACCGCCAGTATCTTCTGCACGGCGGAATCCAAGCCCCTCGATATATACCCACCAGCCAATAGGAATTACATTTGGATCAACTGCAATCGTACGACCTTCCGTTACTCGTGTTCCGGAGGCAGTTTTGGTACCTATACCTGGCTCTGCTGACGAATATGCTGTCATGGAGACATTCTTAATCATCTTTTTGTACTCGAAGTCTACGCCAGCCTTGCTTGTGACGTTATTAGCCTTAGCGCTAGCATTAACTGTTTTGGTGTTTGATTTGGAAGTTGTTGTAGTCTTAGCTACAGCGGGCTTAGGAAGTGCTTTAGTACCAACGGCAATAATCTTATCTTTAGTTACCGTGTGTACTTCCTTACCAATCATGCGCATAGAGGCCAGTTCTCCGTCTTGATAGATCTTTTCAATATGCTGAATCATGACGCCTGGTTTGCCTGCCTGTGCCACTCTAACTGTTCCCACTGTAAGGGAGGGGTCTGCTGTCTTGATGACTCTGAAGGGTAAGTTTGTTGTTCGCTGAACGGTCTGTTTGTTGATGCGAACAATCTTAACCTCCATGTTGGCAGAAATAGTGGTTTCTAACGAAGGAAAAATCTTATCATGGCCTTCTAGGGAGAAGCCCAATTTGTCAATCGCTTTACCGATTGTGTCCTCGGTCGTATACAACGTTTTTGTTGCTCCGTCCGCAGTAAGACTAATTTTCTGCGCACGATTAATAACGACACGGTCACCGTCTTTTATTTCATCACTCAAACCAAAAGATAATTCATCATGCGGCTGCACCGGAATTTGCTCTTTCTCCAAGACATCACCAAGAAGTGATTCACGCGTTTGAAGCGTCTGTGTTTGCCCGTCTATTACTAAAAATAATTGTTTGTTACTTTGACCGTGTACGTACAGCAGAATAAGTAGCGCGATAGCAATTGAAATCACGCCCGCAAGTAAAAGTACCCGAGTATTTACTTGCTCCCACCGTAATGCGAAAGACCTGCTGGATGACTGCGAATCATGGGATACCTCTGGTTGGAATACGCCCATTCTCTCCATCCTCCTTACATAGCCCCGTCGTCAATTGTATATCATGAGGACTGAATTCCTTTGACGAAACTATTTGAGATTGTCACAGGACACGCACGTAATAACTTAGCGTCTCCTGCTCATGGATCGCCTGCTCGGCACAACTACTCCCACCCCTGTTATATAACAGTATGTAGGCAACATTCCGTTTATTCAAAAATAAAAAAGCCTAAAAAGAGTTCAACTGAGGACTCTTTCGTGGCTTCTCCAATGTCAGAATAGAGAATGCTTGTGCACGAGGTTGCCTCTCTTACTTGCGCTTACGGGGTTAGCTGTCGGGTTCGGACGAAAGAGAGACGCCCTATCTCAGGTCACCCGCTCATGGCGGTTGCCCTTAAATTCACCCCAAAGACCACGTAAAGAAATCAAATACTGTCCTGTGGCACGTCTTAGCCGTATTCAAGATACAGGCATGCGGCAGGTCAATATTGGTTCCCCCGTTCTCCATACGGAGACTCAGCGAGACGATCCATGATCAATGGCTGTCACTATAACACAGCTCACATCACTGAAAAGATGATATCCTGTTTTGATGCATGTTGTAAAGGACGATTCAACCACGTTTAAGCAAAAATTTGGTTAAAATATTGTAATATTCAGCCGTTTTTATATTAAAAAAGTTTAATATATCGGTGATTCTCTATTTTTCGCCTGTTTTACTCCCGTTTTCAGACAATCCCAAATCGTTCCAGTGCGTTCGCATACGTTATTTTTGCCAATTCTTCCCATGTTAACCCTTTAATTTCAGCCGCCGCCTCTGCTACCAGCTTCACATGAGCACTCTCATTTCGCTTCCCGCGATAGGGGTGTGGAGTCAAATATGGAGCATCCGTTTCGATCAATAATCGGTCCAGTGGGGTCTGCGCAAGCACTTCTTTTGGCACTCTTGCATTTTTGAACGTAATGGGTCCTCCAAACGATAAATGAAAACCCAGATTCAAGCACATTTTAGCCGTTTCCCAGCTTCCTGAGAACGAGTGCATCACACCTCCAACCTCATTTGCTTTTTCCTCCCGTAAAATCCGTACAACATCTTCATGGGCATCACGGTCATGAATACAAATCGGCATATTTAGTTCACGGGCTAGTCCAATTTGCTTGCGAAAAACCTCATGTTGCACATCCTTGGGAGAAGTATCCCAATAATAATCCAGTCCGATTTCCCCGATAGCCACCACTTTTTTATGACTGCATAGAGAAGCGATCCAATCTAGATCTCCTTCTTTCATATCAATCGCATCCTGCGGATGCCAACCCACTGCAGCATAAATATAATCATAAGATTCAGCCAGCTTCATCGTTGTGGGAATCGTCTCCCGATTAAATCCGATATTAATCATCTTGCTAACTCCTGCCTCTACAGCACGAGCGATAACTTCTTCGCGATCCTCGTCGAATTGAGGTGCATCCAGATGCGTATGTGTGTCAAACAAAAACATTTTATATCTCACTCCTTGTTTTTTTCTTCTTGTCAAAAATCCCATATTTTTTTGTGTTATTTTGCAAAAATATCTGCTATAGAAGAAGGTAATCGTGTAAGAGCTTCTCTCAGTTTATCCTGTGGAAAATAAAGATGATATCTGCCACGATGAATGCCGCTTATAGAGCGCACAATATCCGATACCTCCGAAATTTCCCTCAGATGATCATGACGATCAAGCAGTAGAATTTGCTTATTGTCGAAAGCTTCTCCTGGACGGAACACATCATAGGGCAGATCTGTCGGAAAATCAATCTCCAGGTCATATTCTGCGTGAAGTCCCGCAGCCGTAAAACTACTACGAATTTCAGTGATCATATCTTTATCGAGATTCTCCACCTCAACATATTTATACAGTTTACGATGAATAAAACGGGTACACAAATCGCTTAATAGCTCATCTCGTTCAAGCGTCCACTGCATAAAAGCCGTCTGTACCAGCGCTTCATCTAACATTAAATATTGCTTCACCGTCACCTCGCCACGGAACAAATCCTCCAGCGGATTAATCATGAAACTAAAATTGTACCCCTCTTGGAAAAGCTCCTTAGCTCTACGGAAAATTTGTCGCAAAATAATCTCAGAGCTACGTGTCACCGGATGGAAATATACCTGCCAGTACATTTGATACCGCGACATTAAATAATCTTCAATCGCATGCATTCCCGATTCTTTCACAACAACCCGACCATTATAAGGACGTAACATTCTCAAAATCCGATCAATGTCGATTGTTCCATAGTTCACACCTGTATAGTACGCATCACGCAGCAAATAATCCATGCGATCCGCATCTAGCGGACTGGAAACCAAATTCACAACAATTTCATGCTCATAAGTTTTGGAGATCACGGAAGCTACTTTGCGAGGGAAATCCTCCTCCACATCACGCAAGATTTCAGTAATCTCAGTGTCCTCCAGAATTATACGACAAGTCCAATCCTCATGATTCATTTCAAAAGCTTCTTCTATAGAATGAGAAAATGGACCATGCCCCAAATCATGCAGCAAAGCCGCACACAAGGTGAGCAAACTTTCTTCAGGAATCCAATCCTTATACCCGCTTCGTTCAAATTGCGAAATGATTCTACGTGTAATTTCGTATACCCCAAGGGAATGAGAAAACCGACTATGCTCTGCACCATGAAAAGTCAGATACGAGGTACCCAGCTGACGAATTCGGCGTAAACGCTGAAATTCCTTTGTATTAATTAGTCGCCAAATAATAGTATCCTGCACGTGGATATAATTGTGAACCGGATCTTTGAAAACCTTTTCTTCTGTGAGCGGCTGCTTCATGAGATCAACTCCTTTTTTTAGTTTAATATGATTTTAACCAATATAAGTATATAATAAGTAATTATGTCGTACTTTGTCGAATAGTGACGCTTTTAGTCTTGGTAAATCGACAAAATTTATTTTTACACTTTTTTTAGAATTCGCGAATGTTATAGGCAATTCAAAGTTTTTGTGAAAAAGTTCTTAATTATCATATGAAAAAAGGTTGACTGTTTTGGGAATCGTTGGTATTATAAATATCATAAAACAGTGAACAATGTCGAATAATGACGGTTTAGGAACTTTGAGAGGAGTACGATTGTTATGATGAAATCAACAGGAATTGTAAGAAAAGTAGACGAACTTGGACGGGTAGTTATTCCCATTGAATTGCGCCGTACTCTCGGTATTGGTGAAAAAGATGCACTTGAAATTTACGTTGATGGTGAGCGCATTATGCTTAAGAAATATGAGCCTGCCTGCATTTTCTGTGGCAACGCTGAGAATGTAACTTACTTCAAAGGAAAAATAGTTTGTCATGAATGCATTTCTACTATCCCTACCCCTGTGACAAACTAAAATAAATAGTATATAATAGGACTTATCAAATTGTTAATTCTAACCTTTTCATATCTCCTTGACCTCCCGTGACCGCGGGAGGTATTTTTTTTCTGTTTTCCCCTGTGTTCCCCCTCCTCCCGCCGTCCCAAGAGGGATGACGGAAGGCCTGTGGTGAGAGTACGTAGTGAAGCGAGGTTCTACTATACACTGATCCATATTGGGATTCCTTTTGGGAACCACCTTCAAGCCATGTCATCGTCAGCTTCGTAATAAGCTTATAAAACGAGCTGCAAGTCTAAACTGGTAACCTTAGTTGTATTTCTTAATGAACAAATACATCATAAAATTAAAAATTAATTGTACAAAGTACATTTACCCCTCATGTAAACCACTCAAGCGCTACAACACCTACTCATTATCCTTATCCAATAAGGCGTTATAAATATCCCGTTTTGCTACTCCCCGGTCAGAGGCTGCTTTTTTCATAGCTTCTTTACGCGGCATATCTGCTGCTTCGTAATGAGCAACATGTTCTTCAATACTTAACTGACGCCACCAAGCCGATTCCGCCATTTCAGCATCTTCCTTGCTCTCACCCTCAACGACGATGACATACTCTCCAAGTGGTGGATGGTCAGCGAGCCAAAGCGTACACTCCTCAATCGTCCCACGTAAAAACTCTTCATACCTTTTCGTCAGTTCACGCGCCAGCACGATTCGGCGATTGCCGAATACCTCTTGAAGATGAGCCAAGGTCTTAATAACACGATGTGGAGATTCGTAGAACAGCAAAGTTCCTTGAGCCGAACGAAGTGGACTTAATACCGCACGGATATCCTTACGTTCTCGAGGTAAGAATCCGATAAAAGTGAACGTAGTCGTAGGCAGACCGGAGGCGATTAAAGCTGACAAGGCTGCGTTGGCTCCGGGTATAGGAATTACTGGTATACCGTGACTTATTGCAAGGGCTACAAGGTCTGCACCAGGGTCAGAAATTGCTGGCAAACCAGCATCGCTGACGAGAGCCAAATTTTTTCCTTCTATTATATAGCGAATAAGTTCAGGTCCACTAGCAGCCTTATTATGCTCATGGTAACTGAACAGCATGGAAGGTGAAATTTCAAAATGGCTCAACAATTTTCGAGTTTGTCTTGTATCCTCCGCAGCAATAATATCGCATTCCTGCAATGTGCGAACAGCGCGATAGGTCATATCCTCTAAATTACCGATGGGTGTAGCCACCAAAAAGAGTGAACCCGTTGACTCCTGCTTATGTGTATTGTTATTGTTCTGAAAACTGCTTTGGCATGATATTGTCATGATTTACCCTCTTTAGCACCGTAGTAGATGTCCATAATTTCTGGACAGTATTGATTGTCCTCATTATATACAATGAGTGGTGGTTGTAAACGAACCTCCGGTTTGCCGTCACGCATCGCTTCGATTAATACCATATTGGCCTCCAAATGCGCACGTGGATGTACAAAGCGAATAATCTTAGGCTCTAGCCTATATTTTCTCATAAGACTAATAATATCGACCAACCGTTGTGGCTTGTGAACCATACTTACCTTTCCTCCGGTCCGAACCAGTCGTACACAGGCTTGAATGACCTCCTCCAGTGTACATCCTATTTCATGACGAGCCATAGCCTGATGAGTGTTCAGCTTAAGGTCACTGCCGTTAAGCGGCATATACGGAGGATTGACCGTTATTGCATCATATACGCCATGCCCTGCTTCTTTATATAACTCACGTAAATCCCCTTCATGAATCACAACCTGATCCTGAAGCCCATTTAGAGCCACGCTACGGCGAGCCATATCCGCTAAACGGGGTTGAATTTCAATTCCTTCTATAGAAGCTTTTGTTCGGGTCGTCATCAAAATGGGTATTACACCGTTTCCTGTACATAGATCGAGTACTCTTCCACGTGGCGGAACGCTAGCGAAACGGGCAAGCAATACCGCATCCATAGAAAAGCTAAATACTTCGTCACTTTGAATAATACGTAAATCATGTGTTAGTAAATCATCTACCCGCTCCGTTGGTAACAAAGAAGCAGAAGCATCGTTAATATTCGTCATGTAATAATCTCCTAAAAAGTTTTGTTGAGCATAGACTTCTGTGAACAATCATCGAGACAAAACTGGCTGCTAAAATTCAAAAAAAACCGTAGGATTAATCTCCTACGGCTGGATATCCTCATTTATTAAGAAAAGAAAGACAGAACAGACAATCACCTTCCGTGCGTAAATGTCCAAAATAAACATTACAGATGTGAAAGCCTTCATGGTAAAGCCGGGCCAAGTTGTCATAACCTTCCCCGACAACCTCTTCTGTTCCCTCTCCGGCAGCTAAAAGAGCTTCCGCCTCCGCAGAATCTACGGTAGGATCCAAAGGTGCATCCCGCTTTAAAATTTTGCGAAGCTGTTCATTCTCCAGAGTTAACCTCTGATTAGCTTCCATAAGTTCTTTTACCGTCTGTTTCCATTCTCCAAGATTGGCGCGCATGGTTTCCATCTGCGCTTCCATATCCTGCATGTGTGCAAATATATTTTTCTTCTCCAAGTTTCCACCCCGAAAGTAACCTTATAATGGTTTACTTGACGACAACATCATCCATTGGAAGTTCCTTAACTTTGCCCACTTCAAACAACTGTACATGAACCGTACGGCTTCCGGCATTAAGTCCTACTACTTTGCCATCACCGAGTGAGGTCACGACAATCTTGCCGACCGCTGGCATTTCTTCCTTTACACTCTCATAATTGTCATGCTCAAATTTCAAACAACACATCAAACGCCCGCAAAGTCCTGAAATCTTCGTTGGATTAAGCGATAAATTCTGATCCTTGGCCATTTTTATGGATACGGGTTCAAAATCCCCTAACCAAGATGAACAGCAAAGCACTCGGCCGCAAGGCCCAAGTCCGCCTAGCATTTTAGCCTCGTCACGCACCCCAATTTGCCGAAGCTCAATGCGGGTCCGGAAGATACTTGCCAAATCTTTGACCAATTCTCTAAAGTCTACGCGCCCCTCGGCTGTAAAGTAAAATATAATCTTGTTACGATCAAAAGTAAACTCTACATCGACGAGCTTCATTTTGAGACCGTGGTCACGTATTTTATTTAAACAGGTGGTAAAAGCCTCTTTAGCGGCCCCTTTGTTCTCTTCAACCACGCGTGCGTCGGTTTCTCCGGCAATACGCATCACTTTTTTGAGGGGCAATACTACGTCGGATTCTTCCACCTCTTTTTTACCTACGACAACTTTACCGTATTCAACCCCACGTGCTGTCTCCACAATAACATGTTGATCCCGTTCAATCGGAAAATCAAGTGGATCAAAATAATATATTTTACCCGCTTTTTTAAAACGGACACCTACTACGCTGTACAAAAATTAACCCCCTTGTTTGCCGGTAAAAGGAACCTATGGGCATGTCCGCTCCCTGATGATCCATGCTTGTCCTTCCTCGTCTGTTAAAACGATACTTCCAGGTAAAGCGACATCCGGAGGATATATCATAACTAATCCTTTAACTTTCCAGTCGGATTAAGAACTGCTCCAGACACAACTGAGCATTGGCATTGGACCGCAGCTTTTTAGTACTCTCTGCAGCAAATCCCATATAAGCCACCCATTGCTCCGCACTCCGCCCACGGGCATGCCTGGAAATAAAGTCTAACTGATCTATGAAAACGATACTTTCATGCTTACGGTACAGGAAGTAGAGCATATCTTTAAACCACAGATGGAACATGCTGAAAAGGATATCCAAATGTTCAGCGAGCCCGGTCTTGAACAGCTTCTGCCCAGCAGTTGCTACCGCGGAGCTGCCCTTGCCTAAGGACTCCTTAGCTAATTGTAACATTACATTTCTCATTTCTGCAAACCAATTCTGTTCCAAAAGTTTCCTGCAACCATCAAGTCCTGAACTAAGTGATACTGCACATCGAGCTAAGTGTATCGGAACGCCCTCACTTGCCAGAGCTTGGAGCATAGTATCCGGATTTAACGGACTAAATGGAATCCGCTGGGTCCGCGACTGAATCGTTGGCAATAAGGAACGACTATTATCAGATATTAAGATTCCAACAGCCGGAGCCGGTGGCTCCTCCAGAAATTTCAGCAGACTATTGGCAGCTTGTACCGTCATTTTGTCTGCGCCATCTATAATATAAACTTTCGGATTCACACCCTCTGACCGATAGGAAAAGACGCGCTGCAGCTCACGGATTTGATCTATTTTAATACTTGCTCCATCTGGCTGCAGCAGTGACAAATCTGGGTGGTTTCCATGCTCTACTTTTCGGCACTCCAGGCATTCCCCACAAGCATCGTCCTTGCTCTGGGTACAAAATATAGCTTGGGCAAACATCAGCGCCGTTTTCATTTGTCCACTGCCTGCCGGCCCTGTAAATAAATAAGCATGACTCACAGCTTCTTTGCGCAAGGCATTTTGGAGTAGCCGCTTGGCATTCTCCTGGCCTACTATATCATGAAAAGGCATAATTTCCTCCCAAAACTTTCAAGCAAAACTTATTCTATCTTATATTTTAAAAAGAAAGGTTGATTAACAACCCACGGATTTCTCCAACGCGTCCCAACAGATCTATTCGGCCTTGCTCACTATTCAGCAAATCATCTGCCATAGATAGCAAAGCCGAATCAATTTCCTCAAGCAGCTTGTAACGCTTGCCACGGCCACGTCGATCCCATCCGCGTGTTTCTTTCAGAATAACGCCTCTTCGAGCCGTTTCTTCTAGAAACCTTTTGATCATCATCCGGTAAATGGTGAGTTCACGAATCGTCATGGACTTAGATAAACGATCACCTTGAGACTGTATTTCTTTGATTTGGCGATTAAGTTCATCCTGGGTTTTCTGTTCACTTTGCTGCTGAAAAACGTCAGAGAACGATTTTTGCTGAACGGGCTTGTTAGCTCCTTCTGCATTTGTCATCTCACTCTTTAAGGGCCTATACCCCGGATTGATCTTCAAAGGTTATCTACCGCCCCTTTTGTAAATGACTTGCTAATTGATATTATACTTAATAATGTTCAAAACGATCTACTGGAAGTACGAATACAGTAGCTCCACCCACTTGTACCTCAACAGGAAGCGGCAAATACGAATCCGTTGTTCCACTCATCGGTGTTACCGGAGTGACTAGCTGCTCACGAACTTTACAGCTGTTACGGATTACGGTCAATACGGATTCAATCTGACTGTCTTCTACCCCAATCATAAATGTCGTATTTCCCGCCCGTAGAAAACCACCTGTACTTGCAAGTTTAGTAGCACGGAAATTGGCTTTGACAAGCTCGCTGGACAACCGGTTACTGTCTTTATCCTGGATAATTGCAATGATCAACTTCATCTTCGCATTCCCTCCCAATACTTTTATGGTGTATTACTACTTGGAGCTTCTCGTAGTACCCTCACTTCATAAGAAAACGCCTAGTTATACGTCACTTCTCTATAGTATATTAGACAAAACACCCTAAAAACCCTTTAATACTCTCTCTTCAAGTGTTCTCATGATATCTTGCTCTACCATATGAATGGGGCGATTAGCATCCAGAACTACTATTCTGTCCGGATTGGCCTGGACTAATAATTGATAGCCTTCGCGAACCTTCTGATGAAAGGAAAGACTCTCCAGATCCAGACGATTCACTTCCCGTTCTTGATTCGCTGCAATCCGTGACAACCCTATCTCTGGGTCTACATCCAGATAAAAAGTTAGATCTGGCATACGGTCCCCAATAGCAAAACGATTAATACTCCATACCTCTTCCATTCCGAGTCCTCTCGCATGTCCTTGATAAACAAGACTGCTGTCTACAAAGCGGTCACAGAGCACTGTAAGTCCTTCTCTAAGAGCCGGCTCAACGACTTCGGCGAGATGTTGACTTCTTGATGCAGCGTATAGCAATGCCTCTGTACGCGCATCCATGGCTGTGTGAGCAGGGTCTAGAATAATCGAGCGAATCTTCTCGGCTATTTCAATGCCACCAGGTTCACGGGTAATTCGATAAGGCATAGACCGGTTCTGTAAATAGGCTGCTACTCTACCCAGTACCGTTGTTTTTCCGGAGCCATCGCCCCCTTCTAATGTTATGAAGAAACCTTCTCTTCCCACTTATGCTTCTCCGCCCTTCTGAATGTTGTATACCTCAATACGCTGTAAGACCGGATCAGCACAAGCCTGAAATTTGGCGCCTCCTTTGGCTAAACCAGCCAGCCTTCTTTGTATCTGATCTGTGATTACTTCACCCGGGTATAATATCGGGATACCCGGCGGATATGGAATAACCATCTCCGCTGCTACTCTCCCCACGCAATGTTCAAGATCAATGCTTTCTATCTCACTAGCTGACACCGGCTTCAATGAGAAGGAGACGGGCTCTGAGATTTGTAAACAATCAAAATTGTTCCACGTGGAAATATTGCGGGATTGTGATAAGCGTGGGGACTGCAGTGATTCGGAAGGTTCCTCCGAATCTATTTCCTGCAGCACCTGCAGTAGCTTAGCAGCATCTTCAGCCCTCGAACCGAGGCTGAACAGCAGCACTACGTGCCGGTCATCGCTCATCTCCGGCACGCAGCCCTTAGCTTCGAGCCTGCGCTGCAGCTCGAAGCCGCTCAGGACCCCGGTGGCGTCATAAATGACGACTTTGAAGGGGTCCTGTGTCACGTACGCCGCCATAGAATCAGGCGGCGTATTTGGGTGCAGCGGCTCCGCTGGCTGCACCAGCCCGAAGCGCGGCAGCTCCGCGAGCCCGCGCCGCAGGACGTCCACGGCGGCCAGCCCCGCCGTGAAGGCATCGCTGCCCCGGCTGTGCAGCAGCCGCCGGGCAAGATCCAGCGACGCCATCATAGGATATGATGGGCTGGAGCTCTGCACCATGGCAAGCCGCTGCCGGAGCAGGGCGCGGTCGAGCCGCGGCCCTTGGACATGCAGCATAGCGCCCATGGTCATCGCTGTGAGCATCTTGTGCGTGGACTGCACTACGCCGTCCGCGCCACAAGCAAGTGCCCCGGCTGGCAGCGCCGGGTGCTGCCCATAATGCGCCCCATGCGCCTCATCCACGAGCAGCGGTACACCGCTGTCGTGGCAGATACGCGCGAGGGGCGCAAGGTCACTGCCCATGCCGTAGTAATTCGGCATGGTAACAAGTACGGCGGCGGCTTCAGGGTAGGCTGCAAGAGCAGCCTTCACCGCTTCAGCCGCCGGAGCCACTGCTAAGCCGCTAACAGGATCAATCAGCGGCTCCAAAAATACAGCCCGCACTCCAGCCAACATCAGTCCATGAATGACTGACTTATGCACATTGCGTTGAAGAATCATGATCATTCCAGGCTCAGGACAAGCAGTTAGAATAAGAGCCAGATTGCCTGCCGTGCTCCCTCCAACTAGAAAAAAGCTTTCCTCTGCTCCAAAGCAATCTGCTGCCAACTCTTGAGCTTCCTTGATGACTCCCTCAGGATGATGAAGGTCATCCGTGCCGTTAATTTCCGTAACATCATACTTCATAACCTCAGCTAGGAATCCAGCGCCTGCATCACCATCATATGCTGCTCCATTTTTATGTCCTGGCACATGATATGATATATTACCCATAATTCTATATTGTTCCAGCATTTCGTATATAGGCGCCCTACAACGTTGTAAGTTATTCATATTAAATTCCTTCCCATAGGGTTCCTTCTATTTTAACGTAAATATTCATAAACGCCTATGCTTCAGTACAAGAGCAGCCCTATGGACAACAAAACGGCTCCTCCCGCCTGAAGAACGAGGAAGCCGTATATTGAATATCACTACTGCAGCCATCGTATCTTTCATCCAGACTGCTCTCTTAACCGCATCATTTAACAGAGTTACTCTATTAAGCGTTCTTTTGCAATCCGATCTTCTTCATCCGGCCGATAAAAAAACGGTATTTGGCATCCTCAGCCTCGGTACGTATCATCTCAGCCTCACATTCCTCACATATAAAATGCGAAACAATCACAATACCTTCCTCTTTTACCTGTCCACAAATGATACAAGCTTGCCCGGTTTGCTGTTCCATAACCATCCCACCTTGACTCTTTTAAGAACAGTATGATACATCTTCTATCATTTTAAACCTTTTCATAGTTTTTTCATATCCTTCGAATCGTACATTATATATATTCCGTTACCACAAGTTCGGTGAATTTTCCGCGCCAGTTTAATAAAATACAGCCAATCGCCGATATTAAGAACATACCAATTCACAAGGAGGTTAGACTATTATCTATGGAACCCAATACCAAAGGTGCAGCTACATTCTATCAATATAAATTAATCAAAAAAATCAATTTAACGGCACGCCTGCTGCCTACTTATATTATGCTTCCCCTATTAGTCGTTGTGCTGGAAACCGTATTTCTTTCCTGGTGGAGCATTCTCTACATAATTATAGCAGCGCCTGTTGCCTTCTGGGTTCAATATGTCATTTCACGCTCAGTTCTTTTGATCTCAGGACATCCTATTTCAAAAAGATGGTCTGTCTCATTTAAACTGCCTTGGCTGGGGTTTATGCCTGATCAGCACATCAGTTACCGTATATTCCGTAAAGTACAGCTACATAATTTCTATATCGGCCTTTGTATCGCTGCTCTCTTTATTTTCTGGTCTCCACCAGCATTTACAGTATCCCTGATCACTTGCCACTTATGGCTCCTACTGCCCCGTCTCTATGCTCTGTTCAGACTGAATCGACAGAACAAGGAAGGCATGCTGAAATTCAATCCTACCGACGTATCCTATTACTCTCAATAAAGCGCGGTCCCTAGTATAACTCATGCCATTTTCACGTATTAAAAAATAAACCGCCATCCTTTATGGATGGCGATTCTTTATTTCGTCTTAAGACCTTTAATAGAAGTCTTCTTTTCTTTAGGAATCATCACTACAAAATAATCATCATGCACTGTTAAATGAACCGTTAACCCATCCTTTAGAAAAACACCTGAAGAATCACTATCATCATCTTCCTGTTCTGCCCAACCCCAAGCTTTAATAGCCTCCAAATAAGGATCCGGAATACCATTTTTCTCCTTTAGTCCAGGTAAAGAATAACGCACATAATCCATAGCAACGTTAGTAGTAGTCTGGTCTGGTGAGTTTGCCTCATGGGGAACAGGGAAGCTTTTCTCATTAAGTGCACCCTCAAAAGTATCCCACGTAGGTTCTTTCGTCCCGCAACTTGCCAATATTAAAGTTAAAATACAAGAAATAATTATTAATCTGAATATTTTTAATTGTTTCATGCCTTAAATCCTCCCTACCTCTACATGCATCTAAAGACACAAGAAAATTCAAAGTTAGAATTTATGAGTAGTTCCTTCGCATTAAAGATTTGCTAACTATTAGCACTTTTCTATTATACTTGTATCGACCGCCACGTCGGTAACAAAAATGTCATTCCGTTTTAACCTATCCTAATGTTCTCACTAGCCTTAAACACTTGTTCTATAAAATAAGAAAAAAGCCACTGCTGATATTATCAACAATGGCTCAATCTGCTTGGCAACGTCCTACTCTCCCAGGACCCTTCGGTCCAAGTACCATCGGCGCTGGAGGGCTTAACGGTCGTGTTCGGGATGGGTACGCGTGGAACCCCTCCGCTATCGCCACCAAACATGCGTCTGTGAAACAGACGCTGCCGCGTGAAATTTCATTCATCACCAGAAGTGACAATGAATTTCTAAGCGTGTTACAGGCTTAATCGCCTGAAAACTGAATCCGAAACAAATCTGCGTTTTAAATATTGGATAAGCCCTCGACCGATTAGTATTGGTCAGCTCCATGCATTACTGCACTTCCACCTCCAACCTATCTACCTCGTCGTCTTCAAGGGGTCTTACTAATTGGGAAATCTCATCTTGAGGGGGCTTCACGCTTAGATGCTTTCAGCGCTTATCCCGTCCGTACGTAGCTACCCAGCCATGCTTCTGGCGAAACAACTGGTGCACCAGCGGTACGTCCATCCCGGTCCTCTCGTACTAAGGACAGCTCCTCTCAAATTTCCTGCGCCCACGACAGATAGGGACCGAACTGTCTCACGACGTTCTGAACCCAGCTCGCGTACCGCTTTAATGGGCGAACAGCCCAACCCTTGGGACCTACTTCAGCCCCAGGATGCGATGAGCCGACATCGAGGTGCCAAACCTCCCCGTCGATGTGGACTCTTGGGGGAGATAAGCCTGTTATCCCCAGGGTAGCTTTTATCCGTTGAGCGATGGCCCTTCCATGCGGTACCACCGGATCACTAAGTCCGACTTTCGTCCCTGCTCGACTTGTAGGTCTCGCAGTCAAGCTCCCTTATGCCTTTGCACTCTTCGAATGATTTCCAACCATTCTGAGGGAACCTTGGAACGCCTCCGTTACTCTTTAGGAGGCGACCGCCCCAGTCAAACTGCCCGCCTGACACGGTCCCCGTACCGGATTACGGTACTAGGTTAGAACCTAGATACGATCAGGGTGGTATCCCAACGGCGCCTCCACCGAAGCTTGCGCTCCGATTTCTACGGCTCCCACCTATCCTGTACAGATCGTACCCAAATTCAATATCAAGCTGCAGTAAAGCTCCATGGGGTCTTTCCGTCTTGTCGCGGGTAACCTGCATCTTCACAGGTATTAAAATTTCACCGGATCTCTCGTTGAGACAGCGCCCAAGTCGTTACGCCATTCGTGCGGGTCAGAATTTACCTGACAAGGAATTTCGCTACCTTAGGACCGTTATAGTTACGGCCGCCGTTTACTGGGGCTTCGGTTCATAGCTTCGGGTTACCCCTAACCACTCCCCTTAACCTTCCAGCACCGGGCAGGCGTCAGCCCGTATACTTCGCCTTGCGGCTTCGCACAGACCTGTGTTTTTGCTAAACAGTCGCTTGGGCCTTTTCACTGCGGCCCCTCGTGCTATTCACACTACCGGGGCACCCCTTCTCCCGAAGTTACGGGGTCATTTTGCCGAGTTCCTTAACGAGAGTTCTTCCGCGCGCCTTAGAATTCTCTTCTCGCCTACCTGTGTCGGTTTGCGGTACGGGCACCTTCTCCTGGCTAGAGGCTTTTCTTGGCAGTGTGAGATCATGACCTTCGCTACTACAATTTTCGCTCCCCATCACAGCCCAGCCTTATCGATGTGCGGATTTGCCTACACATCAGCCTCACTGCTTAGACGGACATATCCATCAGTCCGCGTCACTACCCTCCTGCGTCACCCCATCGCTCATAGCGGATTACGGTGGTACAGTAATTTCAAACTGTTGTCCTTCGACTACGCCTTTCGGCCTCGCCTTAGGTCCCGACTTACCCTGAGCGGACGAGCCTTCCTCAGGAAACCTTGGGCTTTCGGCGGATCAGATTCTCACTGATCTTTTCGTTACTCATACCGGCATTCTCACTTGTATGCTGTCCAGCGCTCCTTACGGTACACCTTCAACCCACATACAACGCTCCCCTACCCCAGATACATACGTATCTAGCCATAGCTTCGGTGGTGTGTTTAGCCCCGTTACATTTTCGGCGCAGAGTCACTCGACCAGTGAGCTATTACGCACTCTTTCAATGGTGGCTGCTTCTAAGCCAACATCCTGGTTGTCTGTGCAACTCCACATCCTTTCCCACTTAACACACACTTGGGGACCTTAGCTGATGGTCTGGGCTGTTTCCCTTTTGACAATGGATCTTAGCACTCACTGTCTGACTCCCGGCAATAAGTATATGGCATTCGGAGTTTGACTGATCTTGGTAATCCTTGCGGACCCCGCAACCAATCAGTGCTCTACCTCCACTACTCTTATACCGAGGCTAGCCCTAAAGCTATTTCGGGGAGAACCAGCTATCTCCGAGTTCGATTGGAATTTCTCCGCTACCCCCACCTCATCCCCGCACTTTTCAACGTACGTGGGTTCGGGCCTCCAGTGCGTGTTACCGCACCTTCACCCTGGACAGGGGTAGATCACACGGTTTCGGGTCTACGTCCACATACTAAATCGCCCTATTCAGACTCGCTTTCGCTGCGGCTCCGTCTTCTCGACTTAACCTTGCATGTTAAACGTAACTCGCCGGTTCATTCTACAAAAGGCACGCCATCACCCATTAATAGGGCTCTGACTTTTTGTAAGCACACGGTTTCAGGTTCTATTTCACTCCCCTTCCGGGGTGCTTTTCACCTTTCCCTCACGGTACTGTTTCACTATCGGTCGCCAGGTAGTATTTAGCCTTAGCAGATGGTCCTGCTGGATTCATACGGGGTTTCACGTGCCCCGCACTACTCGGGATCCGTCTCGGAGAGAACACAGTTTAGGTTACAGGGCTTTTACCTCTATCGCGGGCCTTTCCAGACCTCTTCACCTACCATATTCCTTTGTAACTCCATGTGAGACGTCCCACAACCCCCAAGAGCAAGCTCTTAGGTTTAGGCTGTTCCGCGTTCGCTCGCCGCTACTGACGGAATCACTATTGTTTTCTCTTCCTCAGGGTACTTAGATGTTTCAGTTCCCCTGGTCTGCCTCTACATCTCCTATGTGTTCAGAGATGAGTAACTGCGAATTACCACAGCTGGGTTTCCCCATTCGGACACCCCCGGATCAAAGCTTGCTTACAGCTCCCCGAGGCAGTTTCGTTGTTCGCCACGTCCTTCGTCGGCTCCTGGCGCCTAGGCATCCTCCGTGTGCTCTTATTAGCTTAACCTCGATTTTTCCTAAGAAAAATCTCACTAATAACATTTACTTGTTTGCACAAGTTGCTAAAAGATGTTCTAAAACGCAAATTCGTTTCGGTATCCAGTTTTCAAGGATCAAGTCTTACTGAGAGCTTAAACTCTCAAAACTGAGCAACGAGTGAGTAACAGGCCTAAACCTGAGATTTTGGAAGTTTAACTTCCGATTTGAATGTCCTCATTGCAGAGAACGATTCTCCATAGAAAGGAGGTGATCCAGCCGCACCTTCCGATACGGCTACCTTGTTACGACTTCACCCCAATCATCTACCCCACCTTCGGCGGCTGGCTCCCTTGCGGGTTACCCCACCGACTTCGGGTGTTGTAAACTCTCGTGGTGTGACGGGCGGTGTGTACAAGACCCGGGAACGTATTCACCGCGGCATGCTGATCCGCGATTACTAGCAATTCCGACTTCATGCAGGCGAGTTGCAGCCTGCAATCCGAACTGAGACCGGCTTTGATGGGATTGGCTTCACCTCGCGGTTTCGCTTCCCGTTGTACCGGCCATTGTAGTACGTGTGTAGCCCAGGTCATAAGGGGCATGATGATTTGACGTCATCCCCACCTTCCTCCGGTTTGTCACCGGCAGTCACTCTAGAGTGCCCAGCATTACCTGCTGGCAACTAAAGTTAAGGGTTGCGCTCGTTGCGGGACTTAACCCAACATCTCACGACACGAGCTGACGACAACCATGCACCACCTGTCTCCTCTGTCCCGAAGGCCGCCACTATCTCTAGTGGATTCAGAGGGATGTCAAGACCTGGTAAGGTTCTTCGCGTTGCTTCGAATTAAACCACATACTCCACTGCTTGTGCGGGTCCCCGTCAATTCCTTTGAGTTTCAGTCTTGCGACCGTACTCCCCAGGCGGAGTGCTTACTGTGTTAACTTCGGCACCAAGGGTATCGAAACCCCTAACACCTAGCACTCATCGTTTACGGCGTGGACTACCAGGGTATCTAATCCTGTTTGCTCCCCACGCTTTCGCGCCTCAGCGTCAGTTACAGCCCAGAAAGTCGCCTTCGCCACTGGTGTTCCTCCACATATCTACGCATTTCACCGCTACACGTGGAATTCCACTTTCCTCTTCTGTACTCAAGTCACCCAGTTTCCAGTGCGACCTTAGGTTGAGCCCAAGGTTTAAACACCAGACTTAAATGACCGCCTGCGCGCGCTTTACGCCCAATAATTCCGGACAACGTTGCCCCCTACGTATTACCGCGGCTGCTGGCACGTAGTTAGCCGGGGCTTTCTTCTCAGGTACCGTCACTCCGATAGCAGTTACTCTACCGGACGTTCTTCCCTGGCAACAGAGCTTTACGATCCGAAAACCTTCATCACTCACGCGGCGTTGCTCCGTCAGACTTTCGTCCATTGCGGAAGATTCCCTACTGCTGCCTCCCGTAGGAGTCTGGGCCGTGTCTCAGTCCCAGTGTGGCCGTTCACCCTCTCAGGTCGGCTACGCATCGTCGCCTTGGTGGGCCGTTACCCCACCAACTAGCTAATGCGCCGCAGGCCCATCCCTCAGTGACAGATTGCTCCGTCTTTCATTCTTTCTTCAGGAGAAAAAAGAAATTATCCGGTATTAGCTACCGTTTCCGGTAGTTATCCCAGTCTGAAGGGCAGGTTGCCTACGTGTTACTCACCCGTCCGCCGCTAAGTTATTTTGAAAGCAAGCTTTCAAAATAACTCCGCTCGACTTGCATGTATTAGGCACGCCGCCAGCGTTCGTCCTGAGCCAGGATCAAACTCTCCAATTAGTATTGAAAAGAGCGATATGCTCATTTTGAAACATCTGACGAGAAAATTAATTCTCTAATTTTGGATCTCACTTGCGTGATTTCCTACTCACTCGTTGTTCAGTTTTCAAAGATCAAGTTCTCGTTGGCGCCGTTTAATGTCTCAGCAGCAACTCTTATACTATATCATGTTCGGCTATTTAATGTCAAGCTCTTTTTTTAACTTCTTTTTCGAGCTCGGCATGTGTATTTCTTGGCCGGACTTAGAATATATCATGTATAGAGATTCATTGCAACACTTTTTTTATAAAACCTTTTACACTTAGTGCATCATGTATTAATGAATAAGCAGTCATTCTATACTGATCCCTTAAATACAGCGATATAGCAGCTATAAGAAGGATTGTTACCCGCATATAAGAGAAGTAAGTTCTATCATCCTATAATATAGAAACAAAAAACAACTGCAAAGAACATCAGTTGTTTTTGTAAGAATTTTTAGAGCAATCTATATTAAATTCGCTTCTTCCGCTCCAGTATATACGGAAACGATACTATTTCGAAGTACATTCGCATTGTGCGCTTCGTATGGATCCACTTTGAAAACAACAGCATCTGCAATAAAACCTTCCGCAATTTGTCCCAGCTCGTTACCGCTTCCCAGAATATCAGCAGCGCTTTTAGTCGCAGACTGCCATGCTTCTCTCCGGGTTAAGCCATAATCAATCAACGTATCCAGTTCTTGAAGGTTATAACCATGTAGTGCTGGTGTGGCATAATCTGTACCGAATCCAATACGAACGCCTTCTTTTTGCATAATGAATGGCTTTGGAGTGCGAATCTGCAGCACGGGCAGCTCGTTCACAAATGATCGGGCTCAGCGCCAGCACCCCCTTCGGGTCAGCGGCAATACGATAAATGGATGTGGTAGGCACAAAAGCTACTCCTGAATTAGCTAGTCTACCTGCCTGATCCTCAGTCAGAAACATTCCGTGCTCTATAGATTCCACGCCGGCCTGAATAGACCAGTCTATAGTCGGTCCTCCCCAGGTATGAACTAACACCTTCTTATCGTGAGCATGTGCATTACGAACAATGAATGCAAACTCTTCTTCGGAAAAAATAGGATCCACGACTTTCTCCGTAGGTGTTCCGAGACCGCCTGTGGCCATAATTTTTATCCAGCCCGCTCCTGTATCAAAGATTTGCGCCATTCGTTGTTCCAAATGCTTAAGCCCACGGGCATCTGCTGCTCCAAGCATATCGCTGCTCGTCTGCACTCTCAGAGGTTGCTGATACTTCTGAACAAGATGTTGCACTGTCCTTGGCAGAATTCCGCCTGCATCACGCACAGTCGTTACACCCGTTCTAAGAGTAGCTTCAAAAGCTTGCGCCTGCATGATTTCGATCTGGCGGGTGTCGCGCTTCAATTGATCCGCATGGTCAAAGTCTGTCCAAGCCATGTGCGTATGAAGATCAATAATACCCGGACTTATCCATAAGTCAGTGCCTGTAAGATTTGTCTCCTTTTGATGCGGCTCCGCTTCAGTAATAGATGAAAAATAGCCATCCTTGATTACAACATCAAATCGTCTGCCTTCGATACCTGCTATATAAATATCATTGAATATTTGTAGCTCTTGGTGCTTATGGATCATCTTTATTCCCCCCAAGCCAATCGAACAGCTTGTATTGCCTGATCAGGATCTTGTTTCAACAATAGGGCAAACGTCGATATGGCCTCCTCTACACTTTGTCGGTCAGCATTCGTTCCAAAATGGTTGATCCGCAGTAGATGGCCAAATAACTCTCCGTCTCCGGGAGCCACAATGCCTATAGGCTGTTCGATCTGCAAATCTTGCTTTCCAGAAATCCGAACCGTTGTAGTTAGCGTAGAATAATGTCTACTGTCCTTCTGCCAAGGCTCAAGCCCCAAGACTTTGATACCAGCTACAGCAGAAGCAGCAGCCCGTTCATGACGCCTGATCACTTGCTGCAATCCCTCTTCTTCAATTCGTGTCAAAGCCAAGATCAGCGCCCTAGCTTCCAGAGTTGGAATGTTTGGAGCAACCCGTTTAGCCGCTGCACCACCCAGTGACGGTTTCAGATCCAGCAAGGACAGAATGGAATTACGCGGCGCTTTTTCATTTGACTCGAGAAATTCCCAGCCCCGTGGTGAAATACTGACTGCACTAACACCGTTAGGTCCAGCCAATGCTTTTTGCGCACCTATCACTGCAAAATCAACTCCCCATTCATCAACCAGTAAAGCCTCTCCCCCAACCGCTGAAACAGAGTCCGTCACAGTAATTAGATCGAATTCCTTTGCAATTTCAAATATTTCTTTAGCAGGATTAGAACCGCCCGTAACCACTTCAGCCTGAACAAAAGAAAGGGCACAAGGTTTAAACTTTTTAATTGTGGAAGCAACCTGTTCAACAGTGACCACTTCATCAAAAGGAACCTTTACTTCAACAACCGTTGCTCCCCCCGATCAAGCCATTGTCCAAATAAACTTCCATAGGGACCTGTTACAACATTTACGATGGTTCGATCGGGCCCAGCTATTCCTGCGGCCACCGCTTCAATCCCCAGAATTGCCTCAGCTGGGATGATAACAGGAGGATACTCAGTAAACAAAATTTTGGAGATCAAATGAGTAAGCTTATTGTACTCATCCAGTGAAAGTGGCACATATCCTTTATGATCTCGGTTCATAAAAAACCTCCTGATGTACTTTGTTTTGGCATTTTCGGAACCGCCGATAACAGCTCGTAGCTGTATTCATGTTTAGGCCGGATGAAGAATTGGTCCTTCGGACTCTGCTCCACTAGCTTTCCTTGCCGCATGACCGCTACCGTATCACTAATTGCATTAATGACTCCTAAATCATGAGAAATAAAAAGCATGGTGAGATTAAGCTCAGCTTTAAGCGTATTGAACAATTCGAGCACACTAAGCTGTACAGAGACATCCAACGCGCTCGTAGGTTCATCCGCAATTAGAATGCTCGGCTCAACGCTTAATGCGCGAGCAATCGCAATCCGTTGCCGCTGACCGCCAGAAAATTCGTGTGGAAATTTATCTAAAGCCTTTTGTTCCAGATGAACTTGGTTCAATAGCTCTTTGCATCTCTGCTCAACATCCGTACGTCCTACTATTTTATGAAATAATAAGGGCTCGGAAAGAATTTGCCTAATCGAATGTCTAGGATTCAGCGACGCATCTGGATTTTGGAAGATCATCTGGATTATTTTACGCTGCTCACGGCTTCTTTTCTTTTTTAACTCTTGGGCACCTAACAGGATCTTCCCCTCATGCGGGGCAATCAGTCCAGCAATTACTCGCGCCAGCGTAGATTTCCCTGAGCCAGATTCTCCAACAAGCCCAAGGGTGGTATGCTGCTCAAGATTCAAATTGATGCAATCCAGTGCAGTAAACCCGCCATAATGAACAGTTAAATCTTTTATTTGTAAGGCTAGTTCCATGAGTCTCTACTCCCTTCAAGCTCTGGCAAAGGAAGCACCGAATCAATCAGCATCTGTGTGTAAGGGTCCGTCGGATTTTGCAAAATATCAAGGGTAGCGCCATGCTCAACAATCTGCCCTTGTTTCATTACACATAGGCGTGAGCACAAGTTGGCTGCAATCGCGAGATTATGCGTTACAAAAACCATGGCAAAACCGAGCTCACGCTGGAGGTTCGTGATCGTTTCAATAATTTGCCGTTGAACCGTGACGTCCAGCGCCGTTGTTGGCTCATCACAGAGAAGTATGCCTGGCTTGCACGCCAATGCCAAAGCGATAACTACCCGTTGACACTGACCGCCTGACAGCTGACTCGGATACCGGTCCTTTTTCTTTAAAGAATCGGGGAGACCAAGCCTTTCAAGTAGCTCCAGTGCAATGATCCGCGAAGCTTTTCGGCTTACTTTCTGTCTGTAATACACAACTTCAGCCAGCTGATTGACAACCATACAGAGCGGATCGAGCGCACCTCTAGGGTCTTGAAATACCATCGCACTGCTTACGTTACTCTTAATGGTGCCGCTTATCTGTTCAACACCGTTTGGAAGCAATCCTAGAATTGCACGCAGCGTAAGCGATTTTCCTGAACCCGATTCACCTACTAATCCCAAACTTTCCCCTTTGCCCAGCGAAAAACTAACATTGTTGACTAATCTCTCATTTGACTTCGCTGCCAGTGATAATGCCTCTATTTCTAAAATGGGCTCTTTAGACATCATTTTTTCCTCCATATGTCCGCCAATCCATCACCTAGGAGAGACAAAGCTATCCCCGTATATACCACTGCAAATCCCGGAACGGCCGAGAGCCACCAAGCTGTAGTGATGAAGGGCTGTCCATCCGAGATCATTGTCCCCCAGTCTGGTGTTGGCGGTGTAATGCCGATCCCAAGATACCCGAGTGTAACAATAGCGACAAGTAATCCAATCATATCTGTCATGAGGACGACCACGGCCTGAGGAAGTACATTAGGCAGAAGATGACGCAAAATAATTCTTACTCCGGGCAAGCCTAAGGTTTGAGCGGACGCTACCCATTCCTGATTGCGAAAAGATGCGCTAAGACCTCTCACGACACGGGCAAAGACAATCCAACCTACAAGGATAAAAGTAATATAAATACCTCGTTCTCCTGCTCCACTGGCAAAAGCAACGATAATGACGATTAGATAAAAAGGAAAAGCGATCAACGTATCTGACAGCAGTGTAATAACTGTATCAACCCATTTGCCGTAATATCCTGCTAGCATTCCTAAGAATACACCTGTGCAAAAGGGAATGATTTCTGCCAACACCATGATTTTTAAATCAGTCCTCGCTGCATAAATCAGTCTAGTAAACAGATCACGTCCAAGCTGATCGGTTCCTAACCAATGTTCAGCCGACGGAGGCTGCAGGAAGGCACTCAAATTTTGCTCGGAGGGATCATAGGGACTTATATACGGTATGAACACAGTCAAGAGAATAAGAGCTGCAAACATAATCAATCCTACCAGAAAAGAAGGGGTATTCCATATTCGCTTTAAGCCGCTCGTCATCTTGCTACGCTCATACAATCGTGGTTGTAGTCTTATCGTTTTCATTGTTTTACCTTCGTTCTGGGATCAAGCCACCAAGAAATGATTTCAATCAAGAGACTGATGATCACAACAGATAGTGCACAGTAAAGTGCTATTCCTTGAATAACCGGAAAGTCCCGTTTCGAAATTGAAGTGAACAACAAGCTGCCAATCCCCTTAATTCCAAACACTTGTTCAACGACCAAAGTGCCGCCGATTAGATAAGAAATATTCACACCCATCAGCATCAGCGTAGGGAGAGCAGAGTTGCGTAGCACATGTTTAAACAAAATAACCCTACTTGGTATTCCCGCAGCCTTAAGTGTGACTACAAAATCCGATTCTAACACTTCAAGCATCTGCGCTCTTAAAGAACGGACCAGCGTAGGAACCTGTGAAAAAGCAACGGTGATTGCTGGAAGTGCAAGACTATGCAAGGTTCCAATCCATCCTTCACTTACTCCCCCAACAGGGAACCAACCAAGCCGGACACTAAAGAGTAAAATTAAAAGTAAGCCAACCCAGAAGATTGGCATACCCAGAGTTATTGTAGGAAAAATACGTATCAAATGATCCAGGAGTTTATCCTTATGCGTAGCTGCTACCGTAGCAAGCAGAAGCGATATGAAAATCGCCAACACACAGGCCATCAATATAAGCAGCAAAGTAACAGGGGCCCGCTGTGTAATCAACTCTCTTGTTGATGTTCCCATAATAATGGAGTTTCCCGTATCTCCTTGCGTAAACAGCGTCTTCACAAATCGCATGAACTGCTCCCATAAAGGGAGGTCCAGCCCAAGAGTATGATGCATACTCTTGAGCGCCTCAGGGGTACTGTATTCTCCCAGGATCATTTTAGCTGGATCTCCCGGCACCATTCGAATGATGAAAAAGACTGCTATCATTACGCAGAGGATTACTGCCAATGCTTTTATAAGAGATATCACAAGCCAGTTGTAGGAGTCCTTCCTTCCCCTCGGTTGATTTAACGTCTGCTTAAGATTCGTCATTGGCTGATGCGGACATCTTCGAATCGGGCGCTGCCGTTAGGTAGAACAACGAGGCCATCGACCGAAGAACGAATCCCTTTCAAAACGTCTGGATAATAAAGCGGGATATACGGCACTTCATCAGCAAGTGTCTGAAGTAGCTTCGTATAGATTTGCGCACGACCATCACCATCCGCTGTTTTTTGTCCCTCATATAGAAGCTTCGTTACTTCATCATTTGTATAATGCGTCCAATACGATTTGCTGAAGCCTTCCGGATCCGTTTGGAAAGCAATAATCGAGTTTGCTTCAGGGGAGTCAGCTTGACCGCTATTGAGCATTGCCGCGAAATCATATGCAAAGAAACGTTCACGGAAAGTGGCAAGCTCAATCGATTCAATCTCAATCTTAATCCCGATCGTTTGACCCGCTGCCTGAATAATTTGTGCCTCTTGGGCTCTTGTGCTATTGCCGGATGCTACAAGTAATTTTGTAGTGAATCCATTAGGGAAGGCAGATTTAGCAAGCTCTTCCTTAGCCGCCTCGACATTGAAGTTCAGAGACTTGATTGTATCATTCGAGTTATAAGGAATCGTTGTTGGCAGCAATGAGTTTGCCGTCTTTGCATATCCAAAGGTTAACGCTTTGGTCAAGCCTTCACGATCAAGCGCCAGAGCCAGAGCTCGGCGGACATGCACATCAGAAAAATGCTCATCCAGCGTATTAAAGAACAATTGCTCTGTCACCCAACTGCCGTTAGTAATTACCTTAGTGTCAGCTCCATCTTTGATCTCATTGGCATTTTGCAGCGCTAAAGATTCAATGGCATTAACTTCCCCAGCCTTCAGCTGGTTGATTGCTTGGCTATCGTCCTCAATCAACTTATAAACAAGCTTATCAATATATGGTTTGCCTTCTTGCCAGTAAAATTTATTCTTAATGAAGGTCAGATCACCCGCAGTATCCCATGTTTCAACAACAAAAGGTCCCGTTCCGATAGGGCTCTTGAAGAATTCTTCTTCGGAAACCCCACCGAAATTGTTAGGCAGGATGCCATTTGAGAAATTGGAAAGCTCAGAGATAAATGGTGTATAAGGCTCTTTAAGTGTAATAACAAGCGTTTTGTTGTCCTGTGCTTTGATTGTGTCGACCTTTGCGGATATTGCCAAAGGACCGCCAACCTTCAAGTGCCGTTCAAGAGAGAATACGGCATCTTCCGCAGTCACACCCGTACCATTCGAAAATTTCAGACCATCGCGAAGTTCAAACGTGTAAGTCAGGCCATCTTCACTGATGTTATGTGACTTGGCAAGCCAATCTACAATTTCACCCTTACTATCAAAAGCAACTAATGATTCAAATACTTTGTCGATAGCAAAAGCATTGTTGGACGTAATTTGATTATGCAGATCTAGCGAGGTTACGGAAGCAGGCCGTCCATAGACGAAGGTTCCTCCCAATGCCGGCTCTGCCGCTTGAGGACTCTGAGTTGCTGCACTCGTATTTTCCGAAATTTCCTTATTGGAAGCAGCCTTATTAGTAGATCCGGAGCAACCTGCGATTACCATCAATAGCAAGATTGATATTGCTCCAAACAGAATCGGCTTCTTTAAAGATACATTAAAGTATGACATAATCCGTTCCCCCTACAATTCATATATGTTTAGTATGAATTGTATTATGGATTAATCACTGTAGTCTGTCAAACAAAATTTAAATCACAACAAGTCATTAAGTAACTAGACATAACAAAAAGACCACTGTCGATGACTCAACAGTGGTCTTGCGTGCTTGGCAACGTCCTACTCTCCCAGGACCCTTCGGTCCAAGTACCATCGGCGCTGGAGGGCTTAACGGTCGTGTTCGGGATGGGTACGCGTGGAACCCCTCCGCTATCGCCACCAAACATGCGTCTGTGAAACAGACGCTGCCGCGTGAAATTTCATTCATCACCAGAAGTGACAATGAATTTCTAAGCGTGTTACAGGCTTAATCGCCTGAAAACTGAATCCGAAACAAATCTGCGTTTTAAATATTGGATAAGCCCTCGACCGATTAGTATTGGTCAGCTCCATGCATTACTGCACTTCCACCTCCAACCTATCTACCTCGTCGTCTTCAAGGGGTCTTACTAATTGGGAAATCTCATCTTGAGGGGGCTTCACGCTTAGATGCTTTCAGCGCTTATCCCGTCCGTACGTAGCTACCCAGCCATGCTTCTGGCGAAACAACTGGTGCACCAGCGGTACGTCCATCCCGGTCCTCTCGTACTAAGGACAGCTCCTCTCAAATTTCCTGCGCCCACGACAGATAGGGACCGAACTGTCTCACGACGTTCTGAACCCAGCTCGCGTACCGCTTTAATGGGCGAACAGCCCAACCCTTGGGACCTACTTCAGCCCCAGGATGCGATGAGCCGACATCGAGGTGCCAAACCTCCCCGTCGATGTGGACTCTTGGGGGAGATAAGCCTGTTATCCCCAGGGTAGCTTTTATCCGTTGAGCGATGGCCCTTCCATGCGGTACCACCGGATCACTAAGTCCGACTTTCGTCCCTGCTCGACTTGTAGGTCTCGCAGTCAAGCTCCCTTATGCCTTTGCACTCTTCGAATGATTTCCAACCATTCTGAGGGAACCTTGGAACGCCTCCGTTACTCTTTAGGAGGCGACCGCCCCAGTCAAACTGCCCGCCTGACACGGTCCCCGTACCGGATTACGGTACTAGGTTAGAACCTAGATACGATCAGGGTGGTATCCCAACGGCGCCTCCACCGAAGCTTGCGCTCCGATTTCTACGGCTCCCACCTATCCTGTACAGATCGTACCCAAATTCAATATCAAGCTGCAGTAAAGCTCCATGGGGTCTTTCCGTCTTGTCGCGGGTAACCTGCATCTTCACAGGTATTAAAATTTCACCGGATCTCTCGTTGAGACAGCGCCCAAGTCGTTACGCCATTCGTGCGGGTCAGAATTTACCTGACAAGGAATTTCGCTACCTTAGGACCGTTATAGTTACGGCCGCCGTTTACTGGGGCTTCGGTTCATAGCTTCGGGTTACCCCTAACCACTCCCCTTAACCTTCCAGCACCGGGCAGGCGTCAGCCCGTATACTTCGCCTTGCGGCTTCGCACAGACCTGTGTTTTTGCTAAACAGTCGCTTGGGCCTTTTCACTGCGGCCCCCTCGTGCTATTCACACTACCGGGGCACCCCTTCTCCCGAAGTTACGGGGTCATTTTGCCGAGTTCCTTAACGAGAGTTCTTCCGCGCGCCTTAGAATTCTCTTCTCGCCTACCTGTGTCGGTTTGCGGTACGGGCACCTTCTCCTGGCTAGAGGCTTTTCTTGGCAGTGTGAGATCATGACCTTCGCTACTACAATTTTCGCTCCCCATCACAGCCCAGCCTTAACGATGTGCGGATTTGCCTACACATCAGCCTCACTGCTTAGACGGACATATCCATCAGTCCGCGTCACTACCCTCCTGCGTCACCCCATCGCTCATAGCGGATTACGGTGGTACAGTAATTTCAAACTGTTGTCCTTCGACTACGCCTTTCGGCCTCGCCTTAGGTCCCGACTTACCCTGAGCGGACGAGCCTTCCTCAGGAAACCTTGGGCTTTCGGCGGATCAGATTCTCACTGATCTTTTCGTTACTCATACCGGCATTCTCACTTGTATGCTGTCCAGCGCTCCTTACGGTACACCTTCAACCTACATACAACTCCCCTACCCCAGATACATACGTATCTAGCCATAGCTTCGGTGGTGTGTTTAGCCCCGTTACATTTTCGGCGCAGAGTCACTCGACCAGTGAGCTATTACGCACTCTTTCAATGGTGGCTGCTTCTAAGCCAACATCCTGGTTGTCTGTGCAACTCCACATCCTTTCCCACTTAACACACACTTGGGGACCTTAGCTGATGGTCTGGGCTGTTTCCCTTTTGACAATGGATCTTAGCACTCACTGTCTGACTCCCGGCAATAAGTATATGGCATTCGGAGTTTGACTGATCTTGGTAATCCTTGCGGACCCCGCAACCAATCAGTGCTCTACCTCCACTACTCTTATACCGAGGCTAGCCCTAAAGCTATTTCGGGGAGAACCAGCTATCTCCGAGTTCGATTGGAATTTCTCCGCTACCCCCACCTCATCCCCGCACTTTTCAACGTACGTGGGTTCGGGCCTCCAGTGCGTGTTACCGCACCTTCACCCTGGACAGGGGTAGATCACACGGTTTCGGGTCTACGTCCACATACTAAATCGCCCTATTCAGACTCGCTTTCGCTGCGGCTCCGTCTTCTCGACTTAACCTTGCATGTTAAACGTAACTCGCCGGTTCATTCTACAAAAGGCACGCCATCACCCATAGATAGGGCTCTGACTTTTTGTAAGCACACGGTTTCAGGTTCTATTTCACTCCCCTTCCGGGGTGCTTTTCACCTTTCCCTCACGGTACTGTTTCACTATCGGTCGCCAGGTAGTATTTAGCCTTAGCAGATGGTCCTGCTGGATTCATACGGGGTTTCACGTGCCCCGCACTACTCGGGATCCGTCTCGGAGAGAACACAGTTTAGGTTACAGGGCTTTTACCTCTATCGCGGGCCTTTCCAGACCTCTTCGCCTACCATATTCCTTTGTAACTCCATGTGAGACGTCCCACAACCCCTAAGAGCAAGCTCTTAGGTTTAGGCTGTTCCGCGTTCGCTCGCCGCTACTGACGGAATCACTATTGTTTTCTCTTCCTCAGGGTACTTAGATGTTTCAGTTCCCCTGGTCTGCCTCTACATCTCCTATGTGTTCAGAGATGAGTAACTGCGAATTACCACAGCTGGGTTTCCCCATTCGGACACCCCCGGATCAAAGCTTGCTTACAGCTCCCCGAGGCAGTTTCGTTGTTCGCCACGTCCTTCGTCGGCTCCTGGCGCCTAGGCATCCTCCGTGTGCTCTTATTAGCTTAACCTTCGCTCCAATGTTTCGTTTGTTCGCACAATCGAAAATCTTCGCTTCCAGCTAATAACTAACGTACTTGTTTACACAAGTTTTAGCTAAAAGATGTTCTAAAACGCAAATTCGTTTCGGTATCCAGTTTTCAAGGATCAAGTTTAAAGATGAGAGCTTAAACTCTCAAAACTGAGCAACGAGTGAGTAACAGGCCTAAACCTGAGTTTTGGAAGTTTAGCTTCCGATTTGAATGTCTTCATTGCAGAAGACGATTCTCCATAGAAAGGAGGTGATCCAGCCGCACCTTCCGATACGGCTACCTTGTTACGACTTCACCCCAATCATCTACCCCACCTTCGGCGGCTGGCTCCCTTGCGGGTTACCCCACCGACTTCGGGTGTTGTAAACTCTCGTGGTGTGACGGGCGGTGTGTACAAGACCCGGGAACGTATTCACCGCGGCATGCTGATCCGCGATTACTAGCAATTCCGACTTCATGCAGGCGAGTTGCAGCCTGCAATCCGAACTGAGACCGGCTTTGATGGGATTGGCTTCACCTCGCGGTTTCGCTTCCCGTTGTACCGGCCATTGTAGTACGTGTGTAGCCCAGGTCATAAGGGGCATGATGATTTGACGTCATCCCCACCTTCCTCCGGTTTGTCACCGGCAGTCACTCTAGAGTGCCCAACATTACTTGCTGGCAACTAAAGTTAAGGGTTGCGCTCGTTGCGGGACTTAACCCAACATCTCACGACACGAGCTGACGACAACCATGCACCACCTGTCTCCTCTGTCCCGAAGGCCGCCACTATCTCTAGTGGATTCAGAGGGATGTCAAGACCTGGTAAGGTTCTTCGCGTTGCTTCGAATTAAACCACATACTCCACTGCTTGTGCGGGTCCCCGTCAATTCCTTTGAGTTTCAGTCTTGCGACCGTACTCCCCAGGCGGAGTGCTTACTGTGTTAACTTCGGCACCAAGGGTATCGAAACCCCTAACACCTAGCACTCATCGTTTACGGCGTGGACTACCAGGGTATCTAATCCTGTTTGCTCCCCACGCTTTCGCGCCTCAGCGTCAGTTACAGCCCAGAAAGTCGCCTTCGCCACTGGTGTTCCTCCACATATCTACGCATTTCACCGCTACACGTGGAATTCCACTTTCCTCTTCTGTACTCAAGTCACCCAGTTTCCAGTGCGACCTTAGGTTGAGCCCAAGGTTTAAACACCAGACTTAAATGACCGCCCGCGCGCGCTTTACGCCCAATAATTCCGGACAACGCTTGCCCCCTACGTATTACCGCGGCTGCTGGCACGTAGTTAGCCGGGGCTTTCTTCTCAGGTACCGTCACTCCGATAGCAGTTACTCTACCGGACGTTCTTCCCTGGCAACAGAGCTTTACGATCCGAAAACCTTCATCACTCACGCGGCGTTGCTCCGTCAGACTTTCGTCCATTGCGGAAGATTCCCTACTGCTGCTGCCTCCCGTAGGAGTCTGGGCCGTGTCTCAGTCCCAGTGTGGCCGTTCACCCTCTCAGGTCGGCTACGCATCGTCGCCTTGGTGGGCCATTACCCCACCAACTAGCTAATGCGCCGCAGGCCCATCCCTCAGTGACAGATTGCTCCGTCTTTCATTCTTTCTTCAGGAGAAAAAGAAATTATCCGGTATTAGCTACCGTTTCCGGTAGTTATCCCAGTCTGAAGGGCAGGTTGCCTACGTGTTACTCACCCGTCCGCCGCTAAGTTACTTTGAAAGCAAGCTTTCAAAGTAACTCCGCTCGACTTGCATGTATTAGGCACGCCGCCAGCGTTCGTCCTGAGCCAGGATCAAACTCTCCAATTAGTATTGAAAAGAGCGATATGCTCATTTTGAAACATCTGACGAGAAAATTAATTCTCTATTTTGGATTTCACTTGCGTGATTTCCTACTCACTCGTTGTTCAGTTTTCAAAGATCAAGTTCTCGTTGGCGCCGTTTAATGTCTCAGCAGCAACTCTTATACTATATCATGTTCGGCTGTTTAATGTCAAGCTCTTTTTTTAACTTCTTTTTCGAGCTCGGCATGTGTATTTCTTGGCCGGACTTAGAATATATCATGTATAGAGATTCATTGCAACACTTTTTTTAAAAAGAAAGCATAGTATCAATCCTGGCGAAACTTAGATGGTACAACAGCATGAAGTTTCCACTTATCGGAGAAGTCCATCTCTAGCTCACTAAGCTCCTCTGCATGCTCTATCTGCTGTACAATTCGGTGAATATCGGAGAGCAGTCTTCCCACCTCAGTGTGGAGGTCTACATCGTGATAACAATCCATATTCATTTCGTACAATCTCACTTGATCATCATAGCATTTGGCTAGCTGTCTTTGAATGCGTTCCATACGAACAGGGGTCGCATGACGAATAATTTTACCGAAGGTTAGAATACAGTCTGCAGTACTGATAAGCACTTCTTCGATGCCAAGCCTTTTTAGATCCTTTACAGGAATCTTTTGTAGTGCATAATTCACACCGGATACCGCCATAATCATTTGCTGTACAGCATCCATTTGTTCATATAAGTTCGATAGCTTCACCGTATCTTTTCGATAGACGACATTATATTTTAAGCTCTTCTGCGCCTGGATATAAGAGTCATTTAAATTATGCATCCATTTTAATAACTCCTTGTCTTGAATCGGTAGCTGGGTTTCCTGCGAATCTTCACTGGCATCCTCTAGAAGCTTACTCACTTCTCTCATTCGTTCAGCCAGCTGCAGGCATATATTCACATTTATTTTGATGGCATTAGGTAGCTTGCTCTCTGGACGAATAATCATCTGAACAGCAACGGCTACAATAGCCCCAATAATGGTTTCTACAATACGTCCTGTTGCATATGCACTAATAGGCACAGCATTCATGATCATGACCGAGCTGACTCCAATTTGCGATGTAACTAAGGGATTGACCTTAAGAGCGGTAGCTCCACCCATTCCTATCAAGAGCACAAGACCTAAGCTGAGCGGGTTCTGCCCCGTAATTGGGGTAATTAATACCGTCAACAATGCACCGATAATAATGCCAAGGACGCGAGTTAACCCTTTTTCCATAGAATCTGCGATTGTAACCTGGACGACGAGTACCGCTGCAAGTGGTGCAAAATAAGAGAAATGTTGTCCCATAATTGCTGCCGCAAGATACCATGAGGTTACTGCAGCAATTATTGTCTTAATAACCTGCATGGTAAGCCCAAAACGAACGCAATAACTTAAGAATCGCTTTAACATGATGACATCCTTTCAAATCTAACTTTAT
Organism: Paenibacillus sp. FSL R10-2734; assembly: GCF_037963865.1. Taxonomy (NCBI): domain Bacteria; kingdom Bacillati; phylum Bacillota; class Bacilli; order Caryophanales; family Paenibacillaceae; genus Paenibacillus; species Paenibacillus sp. FSL R10-2734. The sequence goes on from NZ_CP150170.1 coordinate 586,686, forward strand.
AACTCATTGCGTATTTTATATCATACTCAAATTACTCATTGTGATAAATGCTACTAATTTTATCTAGCCCTACCCGCTAACACAAAGAAAAGGCCTCGTCACTAAGAGGCCTTTTCTATTATTTTCGCTAACAGCGACATATCTCAAGCAATAATTTCTTGAATATATATTTCTCTTTCCATTATCAAATTAACGATCTGCCCCTCTACCTGTACCATCGGTCGAGTAGGATTGTTAGGATCAGTAAAGATAATTTCTCCGTACCGTCCGTCACTTAAACGGATTTTGGTGTCGGTATATAGTGCTGTTGTCTTCTGGATGAAGGTCTGCACAATGAAGGGGTCAAGTTTGCCGAAGCTCTCTTTTAATAGTTCTTCGAGCACCATGAACGGTGATTGCGCCTTTCTGTAAGTTTTTTTCAGGGTCATAGCATGAAAGATGTCGGCCACTGCAACGATTTTGGCGTAAAAATGAATTTGGGTCCCTTCGAGCTTAAGTGGATATCCTGACCCATCGACCTTCTCATGATGCTGTAATGCGGATAATCTTACTCCTTCATTTATCGCCGTCACATTCCGCAATAGCTGGTATCCGTATGTAGTATGCTTTCTAACCTCTTCTATTTCTGCACTATTCAGTGCCTCAGGTTTGTATAAAAGCGAACTATCCACCTTGGCGTTGCCAATATCGTGTAGCAGTCCTGCAAAAGCAATCTGCATCCAATCCTTCTGTGGATACCCGCACCACTGCGCAATCTTATATGAAGTTAACGCGGACAACACAGCATTGTGATAGTTATAATCCTCATCTTTTAGAGTACGTGGGGAAAACTTCAAGACATGATAGTCCTTTAAATGACTAATTAGTACCTCTAACTGACTACGCAACTCAAAAATAGGAAGAGAAGCTGCCGTTACCGAACGATAGCTGTTCCTAATAAGCGCGATCATTTTTTCATATTCATCGTGTAGTGGGGAATTGCTCTTAATCAGCATCGATTCATTTATAATTGCTCCAGCTCTAAGCGATGTCTGCTTGGATGTTTTTTGGCCGACATCAGAATTAACCTCTCCTTGAGCACCTTCGATCTCCACCTGCCCAATCAAAAAAGCTTCTAAAATTTCTAAATCACGGGGGAGTAGTATTTTTCCCTTGGTGAACAAAACTCCCCCCAAAGGTGTGATTACATCTTTGATTATCTTTGAGCCCGCTTTAACTTCTCCAACCAATACACTTGGCATATACTCAGCCCCTTAATTTCTATAACAATAAGCTCAGGATTATCGGAATCTAATATGACAGACAATATCTGAGAAAATAGTACTTTATATACTGATTTATACTCTATCGGATAATTATAGTACGGATAAAAGGAAGCGACTAGTGCAATGAAAACTATTCTTATAAATTAATTACTAGCCAGTAATTAATCACAGCAAAAAGAGCAAGGGTTCTGTAGTAGAAGCCCTTGCTCTTTATTGGATATAACCTATTCTAAGTTATTCTCTTCATCCTCAATGATTGTTTCAGGCTGATCTATATCGCCAGATTCATCCATTGTCACTTGATCTTCTAGGCCTTCCACATCCTCAGACATTTCGTCCTCTTCGTTCTTATCCGCTCTACACAGGGTAGCCACAGCATCATCCTCGCGGATGTTAATTAGCTTAACCCCTTGCGCGTAACGACCCATAGTAGAAATTCCATCCATGCTGGTACGAATCAAGGTACCGCTTGTAGTAATGATCATTAAGTCTTCGTCGTTCTTAACAACCTTAAGACCAACTACAGGGCCATTCTTCTCAGTGAGATTAATGGTCTTGATTCCTTTACCGCCACGAGTCTGGGAACGATAGTCACCGGCTGGTGTCCGTTTACCATAACCCTTGCTAGTAACAATCAGAACCTCAAGCTCCTTATCGACACAGTCCATACCGATGACATGGTCATTACTGTCAAGCGTAATGCCCTTCACGCCAGTCGCGCTACGTCCCATAGAACGAACATCATTCTCTGAGAACGTAATCGACATTCCGCGAGCTGTACCGATAATAAGATTCTGCTGTCCATCCGTTAGCTTAACCTCAATCAGGGAATCCTCTTCGCGAAGATTAATAGCAATAAGTCCGCCTTTACGGATATTATTGTAATCCTCAAGTGGCGTCTTCTTCACGATACCTTCGCGGGTAGCAAAGAACAAGTACTTGTCACTATCGCTCTCTTCCACTTGGATTACTGCACTAATCTTCTCACCTTGTTCAATTTGAATCAGGTTGATGATTGGTGTCCCACGTGCAGTACGTCCCAGCTCTGGGATCTCATAAGCTTTAATCCGGTACACCTTACCCTTATCGGTAAAGAACATCAGATAGTTATGAGAGTTACTCACGAAGAGATGCTCCACAAAATCTTGGTCCTTGGTGTCCATCCCCATAACTCCGCGACCCCCACGCTTCTGACTGCGGTAGGTGCTGACAGGTAGACGCTTGATGTATCCCGTATGTGTAATGGTGATAACAACCTCTTCACGTGGAATAAGGTCTTCATCCAGGATACTTTCTTCACCAACCGTAATCTCTGTCCGGCGATCATCAGAATATCTATCACGAATATCCTGCAGCTCATTGCTGATAATTTCCAGAACAAGATGTTCATTAGCCAAAATTTCACGGTACTCTGCAATTTTAGCTAACAATTCATTATATTCATTCTCGATCTTTTCCCGTTCCAGACCGGTCAGGCGCTGCATCCGCATATCGAGGATCGCTTGAGCCTGTTCTATACTGAGGCTAAAGGTACTCATTAATCCTTCTCGAGCTATATCAGTTGTCCGAGAAGCGCGAATTAACGCAATAACTTCATCCAGATGATCTAGCGCAATACGCAGACCTTCTAAAATATGAGCGCGTGCTTCAGCTTTTTTAAGATCAAATATAGTACGACGACGAATAACTTCAATCTGGTGCTGCAAATAATGATAGAGCACATCACGCAGATTAAGAATTTTCGGCTCGTTATTCACGATGGCAAGCATGTTGATCCCAAATGTGGATTGCATAGAAGTATGTTTATATAGATTGTTCAATACAACACTCGGATTAACATCGCGTCTCATCTCAACAACTACACGCATACCATTACGGTCAGACTCATCACGGAGATCCGTTATACCTTCGATCCGTTTCTCACGCACTAATTCTGCGATCTTCTCTACCAGTCTTGCTTTGTTCACCTGATATGGAAGCTCATGCACAATGATCCGTGCCTTACCATTGTTCTCTTCAATTGTTGCCTTCGCACGCATGGTTACTGAACCGCGTCCCGTGCGATAAGCCTGACGAATGCCCTCACGACCCAAAATATATCCAGCCGTTGGGAAATCAGGGCCTTGGATATACTCCATCAATTCCATAGGTGTGATATCAGGATTCTTAATCATCGCCTGCACACCATCGATAACTTCACCTAGGTTATGCGGCGGAATATTAGTAGCCATACCTACAGCTATACCAGATACCCCATTAACGAGTAGATTCGGATAACGAGCTGGCAATACAACTGGCTCATTCTCTTCACCATCATAGTTGGGTGCGAAATCAACTGTTTCTTTATTCAGATCTCGAAGCATTTCGCCTGCAATCTTGGAAAGACGGGCTTCTGTATAACGCATCGCTGCAGCCATATCACCATCAATCGAACCAAAGTTCCCGTGACCGTCCACAAGCATATAGCGCATAGAGAAATCCTGAGCCATCCGTACCATTGTTTCATAGACGGCTGAGTCACCGTGAGGGTGGTACTTACCGATAACCTCACCGACGATTCTTGCCGATTTCTTATGAGGCTTATCCGCAGACATTCCAAGTTCCGACATCGCAAACAAAATGCGTCGGTGAACCGGCTTGAGTCCGTCCCGCACATCTGGCAAAGCCCGACTAACAATGATGCTCATTGCGTAATCCATAAAGGATTCACGCATTTCCACGCCAATGTCCCGATCTTTGACTTGTGGGTTATTTTGTTCAGCCATGAGTTGCTGGACCTCCTTCAGTTAAAAAACCGCTACCCTTAATTATATTACTTTCACAAAAGTAGCACAATTAAACATGATAGCCTTTTATCTTCTAATATTGATTTCTTTTGCGTTGAGTAGGGTATCCGCCCTTTCCGCAAATGTCTTTAGTACATAGACTGTAAAGACAAGAAACACGGTTTTATTATCCTAATATCGTTCGATAAGGCATAACCCCATATCCTTATATTATACCATTGTTTAGGTAGCTTGTCCTGATTTTCAACGGTCAAAGATTATGCTTCCAAAGCAAGTTTTGTACAAAGGAATTCTAAAAGCCAAATGCTGCACAAAATTGTTAAGGAGGAAGATAATGAAGATTCAACGCGTCCCAAGTAAATGGGCTAAAACAAAAGTCATCCTTCAAAATCAATCTCTATCCATGTATGTGCCAGATACTCGTAAATATGATTTAAATGTTCTTAAAGAAATGCTTGCGTTATATACAATGGTCTATATTAAACCTGATCGTGGAAGCTTTGGTTTTGGTGTAATGAGAGCCGAGCAGCGTACGGTGATTTTGAGCCCTAGCCAGCAGAATACTGAAATGAAGGACTCTCCCAATAATGATGAGAAAGAACAGCAAGAAGCGCGAATCCTATTTATTTTAAGATATGGCAAGTCGGCAGAAGTTTTCTTCTCCTCCGAAAAGCTACATGAGGCCTTACAGAAACGAATTCTAAACCGTACCTACCTAATCCAAAAAGGAATTGATCTTCTGCGTCATCAAGATCGTCCCTTCGACCTTCGAGTGCTTACCCAAAAGAGTCCATCAGGCGCATGGGAAACAACAGGAATGCTCGGAAGAGTTGCTGCTCCTCAGAAAATCGTCACCAATTATCATAGTGGAGGCAGTATTCTTTCGGTAAATACATTATTAAAAAATCATATGACACCTTCTGAAGCCCTCTCGACTATAAATCAATTACAATCTTTAGGCGTTCAAATTGCTGGCCAATTGGAATCTACCTATCCAAGAATTAAAGAGATCGGTCTGGATATTGCGATGGATCAGCATAAGGATATGTGGTTGCTTGAGGTCAATACGCTTCCATCCATTGTTATATTCAAGTTATTTCCTGATAAATCTATCTATCGTAAAATACACCGCTATGCTGTAGCATACGGACGTGTAAAGGCTAGAAAATCCCCATATTCGATCCGCAGCAAACAATCCACCAAAGCCTAAAAACAGCTCCGAAACCACAAAACCTCCAGCTTTCTCATTCCTTTAGGAATAGAAGCCGGAGGTTTTATAAAAATATAAGAAAGTATAAGTTTCACACCATACTTTATGTCTTATATTTGCTTACACATCAAGATATCTGACGTTCTTCGCATGCTCATGGATAAAGTCACGTCTTGGTTCAACGTTATCTCCCATCAGCGTATCAAAGATACTATCAGCGAGCATCGCATCTTCAATCGTTACTTGTAGCATCATACGAGCCTCTGGATCCATCGTTGTGTCCCACAGCTGGGTAGCATTCATTTCACCCAAACCTTTGTAGCGCTGGACATTGACCTTAACATTCTCTCCAAAAGAAGCGATAATCTCATCACGTTCCTTCTCGCTGCCTGCATAACGGATCACCTTGTTGCGTTCTATCTTGAACAGTGGCGGCTGGGCAATATAGATATAACCTGCATCTACTAGCTTCCGCATGTAACGGTAGAAGAATGTTAACAACAGAGTTCTAATATGAGCTCCATCGACGTCGGCATCCGTCATAATAACGACTTTATGGTAACGAGCCTTCGATAGATCAAAGTCATCGCTGATCCCTGTACCAAGAGCAGTAATGATTGCCCGGATCTCCGCGTTGGATAGAATACGGTCTAAGCGAGCTTTCTCTACGTTTAGGATCTTACCACGCAGCGGTAGAATCGCTTGGAAATGACGATCCCGGCCTTGTTTGGCCGATCCACCCGCAGAGTCACCTTCGACGATATACAGTTCGCTGATGGACGCATCCTTGGATGAACAGTCCGCAAGTTTACCAGGTAATGCACTGACTTCAAGCGCACTCTTACGACGGGTTAACTCACGAGCCTTACGAGCAGCTTCACGTGCACGAGAAGCCGAAAGTGACTTTTCAAGGACACGGCGTGATACTGCTGGATTCTCTTCTAGGAATTCCTGCAATTTCTCTCCGAACAGTGATTCTACAATACCGCGTACTTCACTATTCCCGAGTTTGGTCTTCGTTTGACCTTCGAACTGTGGCTCTGGAATTTTGACAGAAATAATCGCTGTCAGTCCTTCACGAACGTCGTCTCCAGTCAGATTTGAATTACCATCCTTCAGTACACCCGCTTTACGAGCATAGTCGTTGATGATACGTGTTAAAGCGCTTTTGAAGCCGGATTCATGTGTTCCGCCCTCATGGGTATTAATATTATTCGCAAAAGAGTAAATGTTCTCTGTATACGAATCATTATATTGGAGAGCCACTTCAACCTGGATCATATCTCGTGAGCCTTCCACGTAGATTGGTTCCTCGTGCAGCGCTTCTTTTTTCTCATTCAAATATTTCACATATTCAACGATACCACCCTCGTATTTGAACACATTGGTGACATCGGTCCGCTCATCATGCAGTGAAAGCTCAATTCCTTTGTTAAGAAAAGCTAGCTCCCGAATACGAGTAAGCAGTGTCGCATATTCAAAGACCGTGGTTTCAGTAAAGATTTCAGGGTCCGGATGAAAAGTTGTAGTCGTACCTGTCTCGTCCGTATCTCCAACCACTTTGATCTCATACTGTGGTGCACCACGTCTGTATTCCTGCTGATAAATATGCCCATCACGCTTAACATTAACAACAACCTTCTCAGACAAGGCATTTACTACGGAGATACCCACACCGTGTAAGCCGCCTGATACTTTATATCCGCCGCCGCCGAATTTACCGCCTGCATGCAGTACTGTCATTACAACTTCAAGCGTCGATTTTTTAAGTTTTTCATTTTCACCTACAGGTATGCCACGTCCATTATCGATAACAGTAATCGCGTTATCCTCATGAATGATCACTTGAATCCGGTCACAATAACCTGCTAGGGCTTCATCGATACTATTATCCACGACCTCCCACACCAAGTGATGGAGACCTTTAGAACTAGTGGAACCAATATACATGCCCGGACGTTTCCGGACCGCTTCTAGCCCTTCCAGTACCTGAATCTGGCTCTCATCATATGTCGGTTGATTCATTGACATGCCTTCACCTACTTCTTTCAGATTATCTCATTGTTACTAAACGCAAGTTATATTTCGAGCAAAATTTTGGCTCTTTTTTTGAGAGTGGAGGAGGAAATGGGGGAGTAATACACGATATTTTTAGTTACGACAATGGATTTTGCTTCCTCTTCACCAATCCGCTCAAGCTTCTTGTCCTGCTCGGAGTGAATGACGAATTGCTTAGATACCTTGGAAGATTTCTCAATCGAAATATCAAATATTGCAATTAACTCCGAAGAGCGAATAATCTTCTCCCCGCCCAAATGAATATACATGATCTTCCTCCGCTCTTTATAACTCCACTTTTCCATCATGAACATGATATAGGCTGGCGCCCTTTAATTTATCGGCATTCAGACCCTCAATCCCGGTAGCGGTAATGAATGTCTGTACCTTGCTTTGAAAGGTTTCAATAAGCTGGGTCTGGCGGTAAGGATCAAGCTCGGATAAAACATCATCAAGAAGCAGCACAGGATATTCTCCGATTTCTTCATGGATCAGCTCGATTTCCGCCAGCTTGAGCGATAAAGCCGTAGTACGCTGCTGTCCCTGAGAACCGTAGACCTGAGCTTCCCTTCCGTTGATAAAAAAGGACAGGTCATCCCGATGGGGACCCGTCAGCGTCATGCCGCGCCTGATTTCTTGTTCTCTCGTTTGTGATAACTTTAACATAAAATTGTCTAATAAGACAGCTTCATCTTCCTCATCGCGATCGCCGAAAGAGGGAACATAGAGCAATTTCAGTTCTTCTCCGCCGTTCGTAATCCCCCGGTGAATGCTTTCAGCCCATATTTGCAGCTTCTTTATGAATTGTTTCCTTTTTTTTACGATTTTAACACCGTGCTCCACAAGTTGAGCATCCCAGATTTCCAGAAGCTCTTTTCCCGCTGCTTCTTTCCCCCATAACTGCTTCAGCAAATTACCCCTTTGTAAGAGGATTTTTTGATACTGCTGGAGGTGAAATAGATAGCTAGGCTGGACTTGGCCAATCTCCATATCGAGAAATCGCCGTCTGATGCCAGGTGTGCCTTTTACTATTTCTAAATCTTCCGGTGCAAACATGACCACATTGAGTGAGCCCACAAACTCACTAAGACGTCGCTGTTCTAAACCATTAATCTTAGCTTTTTTACCTTTGGCAGATAGGGTGAGCTCTAGCTTGAGATCGCCGTACTTACGTTCTACCTCAGCAATGATCTGAGCAGCGTCTCCAGGGGCATCGAATGAGATAAGTTCGCGATCCTTCGAGGTGCGGTGGCTTTTGGTCATCGCCAGGACGAACAATGCCTCCATGAGGTTTGTTTTGCCTTGGGCGTTCTGACCCAGAATCAGATTCACATCGCCCAGGCTCTCCAGACGCAGCAGCCCGTAATTCCGATAATGCTGCAGACCGATATTTTTAACAAACACGAAATGGTTCCTCCCCTAGCCTACTCCTCTTTAACTCCTCCGCCTTCAACCTGAAATGTGCCGTTATCCTGCACTTCAATTTGATCACCCGGATAAAGTTTTCTTCCACGCCGTTCCTCTACTTCTCCGTTAACCAGTACATGTCCTTCTTGCAGTAAAGCTTTAGCCATCCCACCTGTGGATACACAATCCGAAAGTTTCAGGAATTGATCCAGCTTAATATATCCACTGTGGATAAGTATTTTTTTCATGGTTTTTATCCTTTCAGCCACTTATCCACATGTTCATGAATGTTGGCATTAATTTGTCGTACGGTAAGGCAAAATGATGTACAAGCTATTCGTTTGATCAAGTGGTTTTAGAATGATCGGACTCATCATCCCTGTAAATGCTATTACGAGCTGCTCACTCTCTATAACTTTTAATACATCGAGCATATATTTGGAGTTGAAAGATATTTTGAGTGGTTCACCTTTGAAATCAATGACTTCCAGTTCCTCACGAACTTTACCAAGCTCGGAAGAGCTTGAAGAAATCTCAATGCCGCCTTGGTCAAGAGTTTGCATACGAACAATATTTGTTTTTTCTTCCCGGGACAGCAAATAAGCGCGATCAATCGACTCACTTAATTTTTTTGTGTCCAAAGTTAGTTCTGTTTTGTAGGTTGTTGGAATAATTCTAGAAGTATCCGGATAAATTCCATCAAGGATTCGAGAATAGAACAGCACTTTGTCGATTTTAAAGAGAACTTGATTATCTGCAACCACAATATCAACGAGCATATTTTGGTCAGGAATAATTTTGCTCAGCTCATTAAGGGTTTTACCAGCGATAACGATATTAGCAAATTGGACATTCTCCGTACCTTCTAGCTTGGCTGCTCTTGTAGCTAAGCGGTGACGGTCTGTCGCTGTAAACTTAAACTCGTTGTCGGCCAGATTCCACAGTATACCTGTTAAAATCGGAGTTGTCTCTTGGGTAGAAATAGAAAAAGCGGTTTGTTTAATCATATTTTTCAGCAAATCACCTGGTATGGAGATTGTATCGTTCTCCTCAATACTCGGTAGCACTGGGAATTCTTCAGGGTCTAAACCTACGATCTGAATCTCAGTGGATCCAGAAGAAATATACGTTTGGTATCCTTCTTTAACTTCCATGTGAATCTCTTTGGAGGGCAGCTTCTTAATGATCTCGACGAAAAATTTAGCGGGAAGAACAACACTTCCTGGTTGATCTATCTTCACGATCGTATGGCTGTCATTCTCTGCTGGAATAAACGATTGAATGGAAATATCGGTGTCGCTTGCAGTTAATGTGACGCCTTGATGGCTAACTTCCAGTTTAATACCGGTAAGAATAGGGATGGTTGTTCTACTGGAGATAGCTTTGGATACGTGTTGAATCGATTCGTTGAGTTCATTTTTAAGAATGCTTATTTTCATGATTTCACTCCTAGCTGAAAAATTGGGAATTTTGTTGGATTTGATTCTGTGTATTACGCGTCTTTTACATGATTAATTATTATAGTTATTTAATAGTATTAGTAGTAGGGGCGTCTAATATGTGGATAACCCTATCAAATAGCATAAAATTAAGCCTACCCACATGTGTATAGATTGTGTATAGGCTCTTTGTTCCTCTTAGGAAGGATTTTTAATTTTCTCCGAAAGATTATTTACCACTTTGTACAACTCCTGATCGACCTTTAATGCCTGTGTAATTTTATCATGCGCATGAATTACGGTCGTATGGTCACGTCCTCCGAACGCCTCACCGATCTTTGGAAGCGAATAATCCGTTAGTTCACGGGAGAGATACATTGCGATTTGACGTGGAAACGCAACGGCTTTGGTACGTTTTCGTGCTTTGAAGTCTTCAAGGCGCAAATTGTAGTATTCACCGACTTTTTGCTGAATATCAGCGATGGTAATCATCTTAGGCCGACTGGAAGGAATAATATCCTTGAGAGCTTCAGCTGCCAAATGAGTGGTTACATCCTGGTTGGTTAGCGAAGAATAAGCGACAACTCTAATTAATGCACCTTCCAGCTCACGAATATTGGTGTCAATCTGGTTAGCAATATACATCATGGCCTCATTAGGGATATCAAGGTTCTCTGCCTTCGCCTTTTTGCGCAAAATCGCAATTCGGGTTTCTAGATCGGGTGGTTGAATATCCGTAATCAAGCCCCATTCGAACCGGGAACGCAGCCGTTCTTCCAGTGTGGGAATTTCCTTTGGTGGTCGGTCGCTGGAGATGATAATTTGCTTGCGTTCTTCGTGGAGCGCATTGAACGTATGAAAAAACTCCTCCTGCGTGGACTCTTTACCAGCGAGGAATTGAATATCGTCAATAAGCAAAATGTCAACGTTACGATACTTATTGCGGAAGCTTTCACCGCGGTTATCACGGATCGAATTGATAAATTCATTCGTGAATTTCTCTGACGAGATGTAAATAACCTTGTTATTAGGGTTATGTTCCAGAACATAGTGCCCAATGGCATGCATTAAGTGGGTTTTGCCCAGACCTACGCCACCGTATAAAAACAAGGGATTGTATGCTTTGGCGGGCGCTTCGGCTACTGCCAGTGAGGCTGCATGCGCAAAACGGTTGCCGGAGCCGATTACAAAAGTGTCAAAAGTGTACTTGGGATTGAGTAAATGCGTTTGCGCTTCTTCTCGTGATACGACGGGAGTCGGAGCCGATTGTTGAACCACAAGCTCAGGGGGCTTGCTTTCTTCAATCACAAACTTTACATCCACTTGTTTTCCTGTGACTTCGTAGACGGTTGCTCCTACCAGTTTGGTGTAGCGACTTTCCAGCCATTCTACAGCGAACGTTGTAGGTGCCGAGATAATGAGAACCTGGGAGTTGAAGGTTATCGCTTTAGTAGCCTTAAACCAGGTATCAAAGCTCGGCTTGCTTAATTTGGTTTGAATAATCGATAAAATTTGCTGCCATAATTCGGAAGTATGGCTGTCCACAGACTGTCACTCCTTTAAATCTTCCAAATGTGGCATCAGCCATGAAGTGGAAATGTCGAAGAAAATAGGTTGGTGATGATATTTATCCCCAGTAGGCAATATGAAGAGACAAAAAAATATGGATAAATTTGATTTGTTCACAACTTTATCCACAGCTTGTTGATAATTTATAGAACAAACAAATCTATTCACATTCAAAAGTAATACTATCATAGCAAAACGCCCCTTGTTTTTCAATGAGCAGGGCTATTTTATCCACAAATTCAATCACTTGTGTACAATTATTAGGAACACCACTACATATTGTTGATAATTTGTTTACGGTTCGACACTTTACGCCAAAGCTTCGATAATTTTATACACAGGTTGTGCTCAATTGTGAGTAGTCGACTTTATTTTTTGATCACAGGTGGATAACTGTCATATCTTGTGGATTACTTTTTTTCTAACGGGAGCTGTGGATAAACGCCTTGAATTAGAGGGAGGAAGCAGGAGCCGGTTCTAGGTTGACTTTTGGGCTTAAAATATGTTTAAATATATAAAGGTGTTTTCTGTAAGGATATGTCTCGATAATTAAAATGATGATTCTTGTAGATACTGTCCCTACTATAAGGACGGCATAGTCCGTTTCTGCTTATATGACAGTAATTAAGTTCCTGTAAGGGAGGTGCAATTATGAGACCGACATTTAGACCAAATGTGAGCAAACGTAAGAAGGTTCACGGTTTCCGTAAAAGAATGAGCACGAAAAACGGCCGTAAAGTGCTGGCAGCTCGCCGCTTGAAAGGCAGAAAAGTTTTGAGTGCGTAAGTTAGGCTACTAAGGGACCACTCCGGTGGTCTTTTTTTACTGCTTTTTATTATTTTGTTGCTCTGCAAACGACTAGGATCTCGCTTAATGCGCTAGCTACACTTTGCGGGGCTATTTAACGTATATAGAGAATTATTTTGTGAGAAGTTGAAATTATTTTTCTTTCTATAATATAGAAGGGAAATTTCAGCACAGTAGTCGCGGTCGTTTATGGCGACATCCAAATGACTATACTATTAGAAGAAAAAAATTCGGAAGGACACTTTTAACCGGATTTTTATGAAGGAGATTCCCGTGCACAAAAGTTTACGATTACGAAACCGTGCCGACTTCAGTCGTGTATACCGCCATGGGAAGTCATTTGCGAATCATCAATTTGTAGTGTATTGGTTTAGCAAAAAAGAGGTAGAGCGATTTAGAGTTGGGGTATCGGTCAGTAAAAAGGTCGGAAACGCGGTTGTCCGTAACCGTATGAGAAGATTGGTTAAGGAAATTGTCCGGCATCATGAACCTGAAATTGCAGGTGGACTCGATATGGTGTTTATCGTAAGAAAAGGAGCACTTTCCATGGAATACGGAGAGCTCGAAAAAAGCGTGCTGCATGTACTGCGCAAAGCCAAGCTACTCAAGGCTTCCCGCAAATAAAGGACGCACAAGAGGCTTGTTTATTTGTATTCATAATTATGGTATGATTTACGGTGGAATGGAATGTTCAAGAGAGGGGTTTTGAAGTGTCTCTAATGAAGACTAGACGGGGAAAATGGTTTCTCCTCATCGCAGTAATGGTGTTGTCGTTAGCTGTTCTGTCGGGATGCGCTCCGTCAACTGCTGTCACGCACACTACGGAGGATTTGAAGAATGGAGGTTTCTGGCAAAGTAATGTAGTATATTATTTCGCCATTGCCTTGGACAAGTTTGCAGATTGGTTTAACGGAGAATATGGATTAGCCGTACTTGTGATGGTTATTATTGTCCGCACGATTATCCTTCCACTTACAATGAAACAAGTGAAGAGCTCTCGTGCTATGCAAGCCATACAACCGGAACTCCAAAAGATCCAGAAAAAATATAAAGACACACCTGAAAAGGTACAGCAAGAAACGATGCGTTTGTTCCAAGAGAACAAGGTTAATCCAATGGCGGGCTGTTTACCGCTGATCGTACAAATGCCAATTTTTATTGCTCTCTACAATTCGATTTACTATAATCCTCATCTACGAGAGCATTCCTTCTTGTGGCTGGAGCTAGGTAAGCCGGATCATCTGTTTATCTTGCCGGTGCTAGCAGCATTGACTACATTTATTCAAACTAGAATGATGACTAAAATGAACCCAATGCAGCAGCAGGGTCCGATGCAGTTCATGATGATGATCTATCCAGTTCTGATCTTCGTTATGTCCTACAACTTCCCAGCAGCATTGCCTCTATACTGGGTATACAGTAACATTTACACTATTGTTCAGAACTATTTCTTATATCGCAACAATGATAAACACAAATTGGCAATCGCAAGTGCTGTGAAAAGTACAGATGACTCACCTGCTGTGAAGAGTAAAGGCAGCAGTAAGGCATCGAAGGGAGCCAAAAAGTCAAAATGAGTAAAGTCGTCGCAACAGGGAAAACCATTGAAGAAGCTGTAGAACGGGGACTAACCCAGCTTGGAGTTCAAAAGGACCGGGTAACGGTCAACGTACTTGAGCAGCCATCAAGAGGATTCCTGGGATTGATCGGTGCGAAAGGTGCCAAGGTTGAATTAACCTTGATAGCCGAAGCCGCACCGGCATCAGCGGCGAGTGCTCCGTCACTGCCTCAGCAGTCAACAAGAGAGAGCAAGCAGGAGGCTAACGGCGGTGTGCCACGCCAAGATTCCGGACAACCGGTGGAGGAAGCTTACCAAGAAGCCGTTCATTTCATTGTGGATGTCGCTAAGAGCATGGGGCTCGAAGTGGAAGTTGAAATCGTCCACACCAAGGAATCCACGATTCTGCAGATATCAGGTCCAGATTTAGGACTGTTGATTGGTAGAAGAGGACAAACTCTCGATGCTCTGCAGTATTTGGCTAATATCGTAGCTAATCGTTACTCCGACAGTTTTATACGGCTTGTGCTGGATGCGGAGAACTTCCGTGAACGCCGTAAAAAAACGCTCGAAGAGCTGGCCGATCGTTTAGCCGGTCGAGTTATTCGGACTCGTAAAGAGGTAGTACTGGAGCCGATGTCTCCTCAGGAGCGGAAAATTATTCACTCCAGATTACAGGATCATCGGCAAGTAAGTACCCTTAGTAAGGGTGAAGAACCGAATCGCCGTGTCGTTATAACTTTGAAGTAAAGACTATATGGATGCAATGACTCCTTGACCAATGTAAGGAGTCATTGTTTTTTTAAAATACCGTTAATAATCAAAAAAAATACAGGTTTTGGGGTGAAAAACAGCATGCTTAGTGACACCATTGCTGCCGTATCGACGGCATTAGGCGAGGGAGGAATTGCTATTATTCGGGTAAGTGGCCCGCAGGCTATTTCCCAAGTGGCACCATTGTTTCGCAGCCGAATTCCGTTAACTGAAGCGGAATCGCACACCGTTCATTACGGGCATATCGTTAGTCCGGATAACGGAGAGAAGATGGAAGAAGTACTAGTAACCGTAATGAAGGGTCCACGTTCTTTTACGACCGAGGATGTAGTAGAGATCAGTGCTCATGGTGGTGTAATCTCTGTAAGAAGGGTGATGGATTTACTTCTACAGCAGGAAATAAGGTTAGCCGAGCCTGGTGAGTTCACCAAGCGTGCTTTCTTGGGCGGCCGTATTGATTTATCACAGGCTGAAGCGGTTATTGATTTAATTCGATCGAAGTCTGATCGAGCTTTTTCGGTGGCTTTAAAGCAGGTCAGTGGATCCTTATCAGATCGAATTCATGCGTTACGCCATACACTTATTGAGATGCTAGCCCATATTGAAGTGAATATAGATTATCCAGAACATGATGTAGAATCCATGACAGCTGAATTTATTAAAGATAAAAGCAGTGAGGTTATGGAAGGAATAACAAAGCTGCTTAAGACATCTAATGAAGGAAAAATTCTTCGCGAGGGTATAACGACTGCTATTGTCGGACGTCCAAACGTTGGGAAATCTTCATTACTGAATGCATTAGCACGTGATAATAAAGCGATTGTAACGGATATTCCGGGGACAACACGCGATGTAATTGAAGAATATATTACGATAAATAATATTCCACTGAAGCTACTCGATACGGCGGGAATTCGTGAAACGATGGATGTCGTGGAGAAAATTGGTGTGGAACGTTCTAAAGCAGCAGTTAGTGATGCGGACCTAATTCTACTTGTGTTAAATGCTAATGAAGAGCTGCATGAGGATGAATTGGCATTGATGGAACAAATCCACGGTAGACAATGTCTAGTGATCATGAATAAAATGGACTTACCGTCCAAACTGGATAAGGATAAGCTGCTCTCATTCTTTGATGAGTCCAACATCGTACCGATGTCCGTTTTGGAAGAGGAAGGTCTAGACAAACTTGAAGATGCCATTTCGACACTCTTTTTTGGCGGGAAGCTGGAATCGGGTGACTTGACATATGTAAGTAATGTAAGACATATTGCATTACTTAAAAAAGCCTATAAATCACTGCAGGATGCATACGAGGCAGCCGAA
The DNA here is from genome assembly GCF_037963865.1 of Paenibacillus sp. FSL R10-2734. NCBI lineage: Bacteria > Bacillati > Bacillota > Bacilli > Caryophanales > Paenibacillaceae > Paenibacillus > Paenibacillus sp. FSL R10-2734. The sequence continues at coordinate 602,885 of NZ_CP150170.1, forward strand.
CAGTATATTCCGATTGATATGATTCAAATCGATGTACGGCTCGCCTGGGAACAACTCGGTGAAATTATTGGTGACACAGCAGCGGACTCGTTGTTAGACCAAATATTCTCGCAATTTTGTTTAGGAAAATAGTGTTTGCATTTCAATATAAAATATAGGGGGAAACAGGACATGAGTTATGATGGAGGTAGCTATGACGTAATCGTCATTGGCGCCGGTCATGCCGGCTGTGAGGCAGCTCTAGCGGCAGCACGAATGGGCTGCAGCACGTTGATGATCACAATTAACCTGGATATGGTTGCATTCATGCCCTGCAATCCGTCCATAGGCGGACCTGCCAAAGGACATGTAGTGCGTGAAATTGATGCACTGGGCGGTGAAATGGGCCGTAATATAGATAAGACTTTTATTCAGCTTCGTATGCTTAACACAGGGAAGGGACCTGCCGTGCATGCATTGCGTGCGCAAGCTGATAAGTTCCTGTACCAACATGCGATGAAGGAAACTATGGAGAAAACGCCTAACTTGACGCTTCGTCAAGGAATGGTTGAGCGTTTAATCGTCGAGGATGGACGTTGCGCGGGTGTAATTACGAAGACAGGAACGGAGTATCATAGTAAGACTGTTATCCTGACCACAGGTACTTACCTACGTGGTAAAGTGATCATGGGTGAACTGACGTATGAGAGCGGACCTAACAATCAGCAGCCTTCCATTAAGCTTTCCGAGAATTTGCGTGAGCTTGGGTTTGAATTAGTACGGTTTAAGACTGGTACACCACCGCGCGTACACCGTGATACGATTGATTTTTCGAAGACTGAAATTCAGCCGGGGGATGATGAACCCAAGTTCTTTTCTTTTGAAACAAAATCATCGAATAATGAACAGCTCCCTTGCTGGTTAACGTATACTTCTGAGGTTACTCATCAGATCATTAATGACAACTTACATCGTGCTCCGATGTTTACAGGTATTATTGAAGGAACAGGTCCACGCTATTGCCCATCTATTGAAGATAAAGTTGTAAGGTTTAGTGATAAATCTAAGCATCAGATCTTTTTAGAGCCAGAAGGAAAAAATACATCGGAATATTATGTCCAAGGTCTGTCCACAAGTCTTCCTGAAGATGTTCAGCTGGCGATTCTTCGTTCTATACCAGGTATGGAAAAAGTAGAAATGATGCGTAACGGCTATGCTATCGAATATGACGCAATGGTTCCTACACAACTGTGGCCATCTCTTGAAACTAAACGTCTTCCAGGTCTGTTCACTGCGGGACAAATCAATGGTACTTCTGGTTATGAGGAAGCAGCTGGCCAAGGGGTTATGGCTGGCATTAATGCAGCACGCAAAGTACAAGATAAAGAACCTGTAGTATTAGATCGTTCACAGGGGTACATTGGTGTACTTATTGATGATCTAGTGACTAAGGGTACGAATGAACCGTATCGTCTGCTTACTTCACGCGCGGAATATCGTTTGCTGCTTCGTCATGATAATGCAGACCTGCGACTCACACCTATCGGCTACGATATTGGTTTGATCCCTCAAGAGCGTTTCGAAAACTTCGTTGATAAGAAGGAACGAGTGGAACGTGAAATTGTTCGCCTACAAGAGACTAAGGTTAAACCGGTTGAAGTAAATCAAGTACTAGCACAGTATGAATCTGCACCTATTGTAGATGGAAGTAACTTGCTTGTTCTGATGCGTCGTCCAGAGCTAGATTATAGCATTGTAGATCAAGTGTCACCATCACCTGAAATGCTAGATGCAGAAATGAAAGAACAAGTAGAAATTCAAATCAAATATGCCGGATATATCGAAAAGCAGCTTCAACATGTTGAACGGCTACAAAAGATGGAAAAGAAAAAGATACCTGATGATATTAACTATAACGAGATTCATGGTTTGGCAATGGAAGCACGGCAGAAGCTTACCAAGATACATCCTATCTCCTTAGGTCAGGCTTCTCGGATTGCTGGAGTAACACCTGCCGATATTTCTATTCTTCTCGTATATCTCGAGCATTACAACCGGGTAACCGCGGCGAAAGGATAAGTTATGGATAATACGGAAGTTCAATTCACACAGCTGCTACAGGAAAAAGGCATTACACTTACAGCAGACCAATTGGAGCAGTTCGATCTCTACTATAAAGAACTTGTATCCTGGAATGAAAAAATGAATCTCACTGGAATAACAGAGCGTGAGCAGGTATATACGAAACATTTTTATGATTCCATCTCACTAGCTTTTTTTCTTAATATCAATGAGATCAATAATTTGGCTGACATTGGTTCGGGGGCTGGATTTCCAGGAATCCCTCTTAAAATTTGCTTTCCACATTTGAAGCTGACGATCGTTGATTCATTGAGCAAAAGAATTTCTTTCTTGCAGCATGTCTGTACTACGTTAAAGTTAACCGATGTGCAATTGATTCATGGTCGTGCAGAGGATATCGCTCGACAATTTAAACATCGCGATGCCTATGATTTGGTTACAGCACGTGCAGTGGCTAGATTATCCTTATTGAATGAATTTTGTCTTCCTTTTACACGTAAAGATGGAGTTTTCGCTGCCATGAAGGGAAGCGATCCTTCTGAAGAATTAAGTGAGGCAAAGTATAGCTTAAAGGAGCTTCGTGCTCAACTCGGTGAAGTAGAGTCATTTAGCTTGCCTGTAGAAGAGTCAGCTCGACATATTGTCATTATCCGTAAGACTGGTGCAACTCCTGCTAAGTATCCTCGAAAAGCGGGAATTCCTGCCAAAACTCCGCTAATTAAATAATGTTTCACGTGAAACATTATAAATTGTCAAAAAGGTTGAAGATCATCCTCTATATTAAATGAGGATGATCTTTTTTTGTGGAAATTGCGATAGTGATCACAATTGAGCAGTGATTCAATGATAAACTAGATTCATATGTTTATTGAGTGCCTATGACTATAAAAAATGCAGGAAAAATAGGTCTTTACGGAGAATATGATTATGTACAGAAAAGTGATAGAATAGCATAGTAGACTTTTAATTTTGTATATAACTCCTTCTCTGTACTCTTGTTCGAAAGAAGGAGAGATTATGATGCCTGATAGCAGCAGGTGACTTCATAATATCAGAATGTTTTTTATTGCTGTACGATACGCTTTCCGAGAAGAAGGTCAAGAAGATCGTACTATAACGAAATTAGGTGGTTATGAACGGAATGAAAGAACAATTTACCAAGCTATTTGGATTTAACGAGCGGAGCAGCGGAGAAGAAATTAAACAAATACCAGTTCATGAGGTCGTTGGCAGTCCTTACCAACCACGGACTATATTCGATGACGACAAGATCGATGAGTTATGCCAAACGATTAAAACTCATGGTGTCATTCAACCCATAGTTGTACGTATGCGCGATTCTGTGTATGAGATTATCGCAGGTGAACGGCGCTGGCGTGCCGTTAAAAAGCTTGGTTTAGAGACGATCCCAGCTATTGTTCGTGAATTTAATGATTCGCAGGCAGCATCTATTGCGCTTATAGAAAATTTGCAGCGTGAAGGGTTGACCTCCATTGAAGAAGCTGTTGCTTATCAAAAGTTAATTGATCTTCATCAATTGACTCAAGAGAGCCTGGCGCAACGATTAGGTAAAAGTCAGTCTACCATAGCTAATAAGATTCGCTTACTCCACTTGCCTGAAGAGGTTAAGAAGGCGTTGATGGAACGTCAGATTTCTGAAAGACATGCACGTTCACTGTTATCACTCGATAGTGTGGAGATGCAACTGAAAGTCTTGGCAGAAATCATTGCAAAAGGATTAAATGTTAAACAGACAGAAGCTCGTATTGCTTTCTATAAACAAGTCTCACAAACTAAAAAGTCAAAACGGGTCTCCTATACCAAGGATGTTCGTCTAGCTCTTAATACAATTCGTCAATCTATTGATATGGTGACAGGCTCAGGGATGGAAATCAAAACGTCAGAAAATGACCGTGGTGACCATTACGAGATTGTAATCCAAATCCCCAAAAGATAAATTGTTTCAAAAGCTGAAGGCGGCCTTGAGGTGATTGGCCGCCTTTTGTGTGGCTAGAACCGGGATGTATTCGGCATACCTACAATTGAATTTCCAGTTTATAATAGTCGTCTATATTCTTCACAGAGTGTGACGCTATATCAGCGTCAGAAACATTTGTACTTGCGATCTACGAGAAGATTCTTCCTAACTATTCGAGGTGAAATAAGTGTCCAAGATTATTGCCATAGCAAATCAAAAAGGCGGTGTCGGTAAAACAACAACCTCCGTGAACCTAGGTGCCGGTATGGCTACATTAGGAAAAAGAGTGCTTCTAGTTGATATCGATCCTCAAGGTAACACTACTAGCGGCGTTGGCGTCAACAAGGCGGACGTGGCGAACTGTATATATGACATTCTTATAAATGAGGTAAATCCTCTAGAAACCATACTGGAAACTCAAAATGAAGGACTGCATATCATTCCGGCGACGATTCAATTGGCAGGTGCGGAGATCGAGTTGGTATCGACGATTTCCAGAGAGCTAAAGCTGAAGAAGGCACTGAATGCGGTTAAAAACAATTATGATTATATTATCATCGATTGTCCTCCTTCACTTGGGATTTTGACAATCAACTCTCTTACCGCAGCTGATTCTGTAATCATACCGATCCAGTGTGAATATTATGCGCTTGAGGGTTTGAGTCAACTTTTAAATACTGTACGACTGGTGCAAAAAAATCTTAACCCGCATCTGAAGATAGAGGGAGTACTATTGACTATGCTTGATGCTCGGACTAATCTGGGGATTCAAGTGATTGAAGAAGTTAAAAAGTATTTTCAGGAAAAGGTGTATAGAACCATTATTCCTCGGAATGTCCGCTTAAGTGAAGCGCCGTCACATGGACAATCCATTATTACTTATGATCCTCGCTCTAAAGGAGCAGAAGTGTATTTAGAGTTGGCAAAGGAAGTGATTTCTTATGAGTAAACGGTTAGGAAAGGGTCTGGATGCATTAATTCCATCTTTATCCATTAACGAAGATGATAAGGTAGTTGAGATTCCTTTAACTCAACTGCGGGCTAATCCATATCAACCACGCAAAGATTTTAATGAAGAGGCAATCCAAGAATTGGCAGAATCTATCAGACAACATGGTGTGATTCAACCGATCATTGTTCGAAGCGTATTGAAGGGATATGAGATCATTGCCGGCGAACGCAGATTCCGGGCTTCGCAATATTGTGGCAAAGCTACAATCCCAGCAGTCGTTAGAAGTCTTAGTGATCAACAGGTCATGGAAATTGCCTTAATTGAGAACTTGCAACGGGAAAACTTAAATGCAATGGAAATCGCAGTGGCATACCAAGGCCTGATGGATCAATTTTCACTCACTCAGGAAGAACTATCGCTTAAGGTAGGGAAGTCCAGATCGCATATTGCCAACTTCCTAAGATTGCTTACTTTACCTGAAGAAGTAAAAGAATATGTTTCACGTGGAACAATGTCGATGGGGCATGCACGTGCAATTGTAGCTTTGAAGGATCCAGAAGTAATTAAACAATTGGCTGAACAATGCGTGGAACAACAGTGGAGTGTAAGAGAGCTAGAAGAGACAGTGAAAAACATGGACCGAAAACCCGCAAATGGAGTTAAGGTCAAAGTTGCTAAACGTGACCCCTATATTGATAATGTAGAGGAAGTATTGCGTGAACGTTTTAAAACAACAGTGAAGATAAAGCAAGGTAAGGAAAAAGGGAAGATTGAACTGAATTACTACAGTGCTCAGGACTTAGAAAGATTGTTGGAATTATTGGGTAACTAAATGGGTATCTATGCCAAAAACATATCCTGAGATATCCTTAATCGGATAATCAAGGGTGTGTTTTTTTGAATATAAGAGTGTATAAAATTCACCTTATACACTATCCTTATATTTCTCGCATAAACGCTTGCCGTCTTTAATAGGGAAGCCGAAGGCGTTTGTGCTTGACGAAAAAAAGAGTATTAGACGAGGAGCGGGGTTATGGAAGACTTCGTATATCTGGATCATGCGGCTACCTCGTGGCCTAAACCTCCGGAGGTTGCGGCTGCGATGATGAATGCTCTACAGTCGGGAGCAAATGCTGGTAGAGGTAATTATTCGCTGGCGATGGGAAGCGGCCGAGTATTAGTAAGGACGCGGAGTGTACTGGCTAAATTATTCGGTGTATCTAATGCACAGGATATAGCTTTTACCCATAATACTACGATGAGTTTGAATATGGCGATAAGAGGGACGCTTAAAGCTGGAGATCACGTGATTTCAACGATGACAGAACACAATTCTGTGAGACGTCCGTTGGAATACTTACGTAAGACGCTGGGAATAAACGTTGATTATCTGAAAGTGGATCATGAAGGGCAATTGGATTTACAAGAACTCGAGAATGCTTTTCGACCAAATACCAAAATGGTGATCTGTAATCATAGTTCCAATTTGCTCGGAAGTATACTACCTATTGGTGATATTGGTGATATCGTTAAATCTCATGGTGCTGTATTCTTGGTGGATGTTGCTCAAAGCGCAGGCTCACTTGATATTGATGTTAACAAAATGAATATCGACTTATTGGCTTTTCCGGGGCATAAAGGACTGCTTGGACCACAAGGAACCGGTGGGCTTTATATATCGCCTAAATTAGATCTCGAACCCTTAATGCATGGGGGGACCGGTAGCCAGTCGGAAAATAGTGATCAACCCTCTGTGCGTCCAGATCGGTATGAAGCAGGAACGCAAAATACGGTAGGGATTGCCGGTTTACTAGCAGGTGTCCAAAAGGTACAATCTTTAGGGACGAATATTATCCATGAAAGTGAGTGGGCACTAACTCAGAGGCTGATGGAGGGATTGTCCCACATTCCAGGCATTAGAATATTAGGGCCCTCACTAGGGGCTCCGAGAACCGGAATTGTATCGTTTGTAGTGGATGGAGAAGAATCGGCGAATATTGCTCACCGTCTAGATCGTGATTACAAAATAGCGGTTAGAGCGGGTATGCATTGTACCCCTTTGGCACATAAAGCTGTTGATACACTAGAGAGTGGTGCTGTTCGGGCGAGTGTAGGCGTAGATACGACAGAGCATAATATAAGCAGAATGCTGGCTGCTATGGATGAGTTATATGGCAATGCCCGCAGCAGATGAATAAAAAGGATGGTCCATTCATGTCTGAATTAAATCAATTAATTAGTGAGCAGTTGCAGTGGTTTGTGTTTGCTTTTACAGTAATTATGCTAGTGCTGGTAATCACTGTGATCGCCCAGGGGGCTAAGCTACGGAATATTCGGCGTAAATATGAGGCCATGATGGCTGGGAACGGTGTGGAGGATCTGGAAGGCCTTCTGATTGATCTGAAGAACCAAAGCGATATGCTAGAAGAAGAACAACGTGAACAAAAAGCTATATTAGAAGCTACTCAAGTCAGAATACGTGGCATGAAGTCCAATATTGCTCTGAAGCGTTATAATGCCTTCGGAGAACGTGGGAATGATTTGAGTTTCTCAGTCGCTATATTGGATGACAACAGCAGCGGTATTGTATTAACCAGTCTTCATAATCGTGAGAATTCTTACATTTACTCTAAACCTATGCAAAACGGCGAATCACAATATGTTCTATCACCTGAAGAAAAAGAAGTCGTTACTCTCGCGTTGCAGCGGAACTAGCATGAAGATTCCATTGCTTTAAGGCAGAATATAGACTTGTAGCTATAATATCAGATAATCGCATGACTAAACTTAATCGCGTGTTCTGTAATACGAAATACTCCATAAAGCCGCCGACATTAACGATTCCAGTCAAATGGATATCACCTACCGGCGGCAATTGTTTATTTACGCCAGCGCCTGGTCTTAAGGGCCCTTCAACGACTTGGATGCAGCCAACACTAGTAGAATGACCTAAACAAGCATCTATACCAATGACAAAGGGGTTACTATATCTTTCATTGATTAAGGATAGAGTTTCTTCAAGGTTAACGGCATGGACAGGCTCTTCAAGAGTTCCATATAGATGGAACAGCGGACTATGAAAACGAGATAATGCAGTGCCAACAAGAGGACCAAGAGAGTCTCCTGTGGATCGATCCGTACCGACACAAATGACGACAATCTGAGTCTCCGGGCGTGTGTGTGAAAAGTGGAAAAGTAGTCGGTGGGTAATCGCCGAATAGATATCGGGATCTGTATGTGATATTTTTAAACAGGACGTTTCTTTCGCTGATGTAGCTTTAGATGAAAAATTCATACCATCTTCCTTTCTGAAGCTGATTCTATTTGATGGTATCTAGTATATGGATAGAAGAGGGGTTTTATACTACAGCAGCAAGAGATAGGACGATAAACCTATGGGAGGCGTAACGTATATGCAGGAAGAGATGTTGATCGCGTTTGATTCTACCCAGCAGGCGCTTCGTGCTGAAATGCTACTTGAGTATGCAGAAATTGAAATTGATATATTCCCTACCCCCAAAGAGATCACGGCAGGGTGCGCGATATCGATTCAGTTTTATCAAAGTGCGCTGGGAGAGGTACAGAAGATTGTAACTGAGCAGAACATCGAAATACGCGGTATCTACGGAAAACACAACGAGATCTACATACTGATTGAGAGGTAGGGAGGAATACACGATATGAATAGGTGGATATTGGAGACTACTACTTCCGATGATGTTGTAAAAGATGCTTTGCGTTTTAAAGATAAGGTGTGGAATTGGTTTACCGATGCTGATATGTGGGCCAATGTCTTATTCGCGGGTCTGCGAATTCTTATTATTTTCCTCTTAACCAGGGTCATCATTAAAATTGTTTCTAATATTATTGATCGTTCGCTTGAGCGTAAAACCGGTGGCAGAATTCTCTCTAACACACGAAGGTTTACCACGGTAGGGGAATTGATGAAAAATGTAGTAACGGTTATCTGTAATTTTGTGATGATCATGATTGTTCTTTCAGAGTTTCACTTTGATTTGGCACCTTTGTTGGCTGGAGCGGGTGTGCTTGGTTTAGCGGTAGGTTTTGGGGCACAAAGTCTGGTGAAGGATGTTATTACCGGCTTCTTCATTATTTTGGAGGATCAATTTGCAGTGGGTGATGTGATTCAGACAGGTACTTATAAAGGAACTGTAGAATTAATCGGATTGCGAACAACAAGACTTCTTAGTGCTACCGGTGAGGTGTTTATTATCCCGAATGGCTTAATTACGAACGTGACCAACTATTCGCTTTCCAATGCTTTGGCTGTAGTTGATGTTCCGGTGAAAATGGAGCGCAGCTTAGAGGCTACACTTGGATTAATCGGAGAGGCGTTAAAAGGAATAGAAGATCGTAACTCCAATGTGCTTGCTTACCCTAATGTGCTCGGTATACAGTCCATGAGTACCTCGGAATATGTGATTCGTATAGCGGCCAGCTGTGCTCCTAATGCAAGAGATGCAGCGGAAAGACAAATTCAAAATGACATAAAACAGGCATTAGAGAAACAGAGCATGTTGGAACAGGCTCAAGCTGAAGAGGAAGCGCGTAAGAAAGCAGAAGCAGAGGCGAAGGCTGAAATAGATCTTATAAAGACAGAAAATGCACTGGAAGTGACAGAGTCGCCAAACACTAGATCAAGACGGCAAATCGCAGCTACACAAGAAGGAGAAGAGGGGGAAGAATAGTGGAACGTAAAGTTTTTCAGCTTGGCGATGTAGTGCAGATGAAGAAGCAGCATCCTTGTGGATCTAATGAAATGGAAATTATTCGCATGGGGATGGATATCCGAATTAAATGTACAGGCTGTCAGCATAGTGTTCTAATTCCCCGTGCTAAATTCGAGAAGAATATGAAGAAGGTACTGCGCTCTACGCAGGGAAATACAGACAATAATTAAGCTTGCAAATGGCATGTCTGCATGATACAATTATTTTTGCTGCGGAGAGGTACCCAAGAGGCCCAAGGGGGCTGACTCGAAATCAGTTAGGCGTGTCACAGCGTGCGTGGGTTCGAATCCCACCCTCTCCGCCACTTCAGCATATATAACTTTTAATGAATCCTTCGTTCTTGTAACGGAGGTTTTTTTGTGTCTGAAATAGCCGCTGTGAATGAATCAATATATAACGCAAAAAGAAGGGCCCTTTCGGGTCCTTCTTCAGGAGGCAGTACATCAATGATGTTGGAATTTCTCTGTTATAGCGACTAAAGTGATTTAGGCGTTGCTGAGGTTAATGCTTCTTTACGGCAATAACCAACTACTCTTCCCAGCTTACAATAGATGCTGAATCAGAACTCCTGTGATTGTGTTCGTCTACGACGGCCAACGGAACCACACCTCTCTTTTGTACTGCCTGAGAATAGTATGTGCATTGTCGATTTTTTTATACACATTTATTTTTTTTATTAATGTACACGTGCCTTTTCAACCTTTTTCCACTTTCGATTTTTGTTGGTGGTCTCTGGGAAGGTGTCCCCTTTTTCCATCTTGATGTGCTGTGGATTCGAAATTTCAGTATGGAAGCTTCGCGCTTCGCCTACCTCTGTGTACATGCCCGGATTGGGGGCTTTGTCGCCTTCTTCATATTCCGTCTTCTCACCCATCATTATTCCTCCTTTTTTAGTGTAGATGAATTCGCTAATTATTGTGTGCAGGTAGTGATTTTTTCATGTAAAAAGCGGGTGAAGGATTGTCCAGTATTAATATTGCTTGCACTCTGCTGCCCAATTTGGTATATTAATCAGGTGCGAGTCTATGTTTGTGCTCGTTCCTTGCTCCTGACGTGATTAGGGGCCTCAGACCATAAGGAGGTGAAAATTATGCGCAAATATGAAGTGATGTACATTATTCGTCCTGACATTGAACAAGAAGCCGTTCAAGCAGCAGTCGATAAATTCCAAGGCATCATCTCCAATGGCGGGGAAATTACAAAGCACGAAGTGCAAGGTAAACGCCGTCTTGCGTATGAGATCAAGAAATTCCGTGATGGCGTTTATGTTTTGGTTAACTTCAATGCAGAACCTGCAGTAGTTACTGAATTAGAACGTCTTATGAAGATTTCTGACGAAGTTATTCGTTATCTCATTACGAACGACGTTGCTTAAGATCTTGACAAGCTTTGTAATGAATCGCTCTAAAGGAGGGGACCAGAATTGTTGAACCGTATCATTTTGATCGGACGGTTGACCCGTGACCCGGAACTTCGTTATACTCCCGCTGGTGTTGCCGTAACGCAATTTACGCTAGCCGTAGATCGTAACTTTACGGGCCAGAACGGTGAACGTGAGGCAGACTTCATCCCGGTTGTTACCTGGAGACAGCTAGCAGAAACCTGTGCCAATTATTTGCGCAAAGGTCGTCTGACAGCAGTGGAAGGACGCATCCAAGTGCGGAATTATGAGAATAACGAAGGCAAACGTGTATACGTAACTGAAGTTATTGCTGATAATGTTCGTTTCCTGGAATCTTCACAGAGCCGTGAAGGTGGAAATACTTCAAGTGGTGCAAGTAGTATGCCTGAAGAGCCAGCATATGGTGGCGGTGGTAACGCTGGACGCGGAAATAACAACAATAATTTCTCGCGTAACAACAATACTCAAGATCCTTTTTCGGGCGATGGTAAACCGATTGATATATCGGATGATGATTTGCCATTTTAATTAGGAAGGACTGAAAAGAATATGGCTTTTAAACCAAGAGAAGGCGCTGACAACGACAAAAGACCAGCACGTCGTGGTGGACGCAATAAGCGTAAAAAAGTTTGCTTTTTCACTGTGAACAAGATTACTCACATTGATTATAAAGATACCGAACTTCTTAAGAAGTTCATCAGCGAACGTGGTAAGATTTTGCCACGTCGTGTAACAGGTACTAGTGCAAAATACCAACGCGCTCTTACCATTGCTGTAAAACGCTCGCGTCAAATCGCGTTGCTTCCTTACACAACGGAATAGGACGTTTTATAAAAGCAGTCGGGAAACCGGCTGCTTTTTTTGTTATAGAAAAGGAAGTACAGTTGGATGGGCGAGCATGAGCGCTAGTCATTTGGGTGTTTTACCGTTTGACGCCAGATCTATAATGTGTTAAATTACAGCTATCCTATAACTAAAGGGGAAATTTTGATGTTGGTGACCGTTCTTAACTAGCAATTTCATAACACTTGATTAGGAAGGCTTTAGCAGGCTCGTTTTAAGGCGATTACGTGCTCTATTTGAGTTCGTATTACGCAGCAGTCTGTTGTTCCTTACGGGTGGATGATTTAGTTAAGAACACACGAAGCGTCAAATGGCCTCTTTACGGCTGTTGTTCTCTTTGTAATTAACCGTGCTCTTAAGCACGGTTTTTTTGTTTTTCGGCACCTGCTTTCATTACAGGGGTCTTAGAACGATAAGGGGACATAAGCATGAAAAAGAAGGGCAAGGACTGCCATAGTGGCATTCTTTGCCCTTCTTTGCGTTAGGAAGAAATAGGTACAAACCATAATAGAGATTTGAAGGAGGATTAACTGTGAACTTACAAAGTCTGAACACACTGGAATACGAGATCATTAAAACCGAACTTGGGCGTCACGCAGTATCTTATGTGGGGAAGAATGCTGTAGAAGAGCTTATGCCGATGACAAGTTTGCCGATGATTCAAAGAGCTATGGAGGAAACTTCTGAAGCTAAAGAACTGCTGGAACGAGGATCAAGCATACCTATTCCTTCATTAGAAGGCATTGAGTGGATCATGTCATTAATGGGAACTGGATATTTGTACAGTGAACAAGACTTCACTGCGGTTGCTACATTTCTTAAGAGCTGTAGTCAACTGCGCAAGTATATGGCCTCTAAAGAACAAAGTGCTCCACAGATTGCTGCATATGCCTCTTCGCTGCTGGAATTAAATCATGTGAGGGAAGCTATTGATCGCTGCATTCGTTTTGGTGCGATTGATGATGGGGCTAGTAAGGGGCTAGAGAGGGTTCGTAAACGGATAGGGGTGGCTAAAGAACGTCTTCATAAAAAAATCGAGGGGATAATGTCACGCCATCAATCGATTCTACAGGAGAATATTTATAGTCAGCGAGGTGGACGTTACGTTATTCCAGTAAAACGGGAATATCATAAGCAAATAAAGGGATCAGTGCTGGATCAATCCACTAGTGGACAGACGGTGTTTATCGAACCTGACGAGATTGCCGCCCTCCAGATTGAGCTTGATTTGCTATTAGGAGAAGAGGCGCGAGAAGAAGCTGTAATCCTCAGCATGCTTACGAGCTTGGTAGAACAGGAGCAGACTGCACTACGCCTTAATATTGAGGTTACGGGTACGTATGATTTCATTTTTGCCAAAGCTAAATATGCACGAACACTCGGAGCAACTGCTGTTACTTTGAATAATAGAGGTTTTCTAAGGATGAACGGAGGCAGACATCCTATGCTGAAGGGCATGATTCCGATCAGTCTGGAGATTGGTAAGGGCTATAAATCCCTTATCATTACAGGCCCGAATACGGGCGGGAAAACGGTGGTTCTCAAGACACTGGGGCTGCTGACAATCATGGCTCAATCTGGACTGTTGATTCCGGTCGAGGAGGGGAGCGAGTTTACTGTTTTTACGGATGTGATTAGTGTAATCGGTGACGGACAAAGTCTGGCACAATCACTTAGTACGTTCTCGGCGCAAATGAAGAGTATTGAGGGAATGCTGAGAGATGCTTCTAAAGGGGTGTTGCTGCTCATTGACGAGCTGGCGGCTGGTACTGACCCAGGAGAAGGTATAGCGCTCTCTATCGCGATTCTAGAAGAACTGAGCCGTAAAGGGGCAAATATTATTGTTACCACACATTTTAATGAGCTAAAAGCTTTTGCAGCCGCAACGACTGGCTTTCAAAACGCACGCATGGAGTTCGATAAAGAGACTTTGCAGCCGTTATACCGCCTTACTATAGGGGAAGCGGGGGAGAGTTATGCATTGCAAATCGCTAAGAAGCTGGGTATTCAGGAAGATGTTATAAAGCGATCGTGGCAGATTGTAGAGGCTCAGCAGCAAAAGCTGCAGAAAGGTAGCGGCGAGGCATGGGGAAGTATTTTTAGCAAAGATGGAGATCAAGGGAATGCTGCACTTACAGCAGAGGAACATGAGAACAAAGAAGAAGAGGCTACTGAATCCATCCGCAGCAAGGAGAAGCTGCCCTCATTTGAAATTGGTGATGCTGTCGTTGTAACTTCACTGGGGCGGATAGGAGTCGTATATGAGAAGAAAGATAACTTAGGAATGGTCGGAGTGATGATCCAAAAGCAAAAAATGAAAATTAACCATAAGCGATTGAAGCCTTACCTTTCAAAAGAAGAGCTGTATCCGGAGGAATATGACTTTGATATTATTTTTGAGAGTAAGGATACTCGTAAAAAGCGAAAATTGATGCAGCGTAAACATGTTGAAGGTCTGAAGATCACGTATAAGGATAATGAATAAATTCGATGAGATCTGTCCATGAGGCAGGTCTTTTTTTTAGATATAACGAATTATGTGAATTTCAAGCAGGAGTAAAGACCTAGAGCTTAGAAGTTATTGTAACCACCTTAAAACTTTGTTACAGTGGAAATGTTTATATTCCATAGCTTATATGTCGATATATGTTCAACTAGAGAAGGGAAGAAACACATGTATAATAAGAAAATGTGCAGGTTGTTGCTTACGCTGTTCGTGATGGCTACCCTATTGTCAGCATGTAGTAGAGCAACTTCCAGTAATAATTCATTATCTTTACAACATAATTTGGTGGACAATAAGCCACAGGCTGGTGGAGTAGTTACTTATGGATTCTCCTCACCATTTATAGGCCTCTTTGAGCCTGCTTTTTATGAGGGTGAAGATGATTTTCATGTGCTGGAGTTTATTACTGAGCCGATGATTACTGTAAATGATGAATTATTAACGGTCCCTAATATCGCCTCTTGGCAGGAATCTGACGATCATAAAGTATTTACCTTTAAAATCAAACCGGGAATCCGTTGGCATAACGGTGATGAGTTAACGGTGGAGGATTGGAAATTTGCGATTGAGACTATCGCTAGTCCAGATTATACGGGTTCACGTTATTATAGTGTTGAAATGATTCAGGGTGCAGAGGCCTATCATAAGGGAGAAGCGAAGGCTATATCAGGCCTGAAGGTTATAGATCCTTATACTTTAAGAATAACGGTAACTGCTGCACGGGTAAATACAATCGATAATCTGTGGCCTTATCCAATGAATAAAAGATACTATACTGGAGTCGCCGTTAAAGATATGCCTCAGAGTGACCAGATGCGAAAATCCCCTATTGGTATTGGCCCCTTTGAAGTTGAACATATTCAGCCTGGTGATAAGGTAGAAATGAAACGTTTTGACCAATACTATAAAGGCAAGGCGCTATTGGATGGCATACTGTATAAGGCATTTGACGACAAGGAAGTGGCCAAACGATTTAAGCAAGGCGAAATTGATATAGAGGCAGCCCCTCGCGATGCTTATGATGACCTAAATAAACTGGAGAATGTAAACATTCTGCAAATCGCTGAGCTTGGCTATGAATATATAGGTTTTAAATTCGGACATTGGGATACGAAAACCGAGAAAATCGTAATGGATAATCCTAAATTTGAGGACAAAAGATTACGCCAAGCTATGTACTATGCTTTAGATCGTGAAGGGATCATTAAAACATATTCCTACGGTTTAGCCGAGCCTATAGAGACTCCAATATCTAGTACAAGCTGGGCGAAGATCCCTGATACTGAGATTAACGCTTATCCATATAATCCTGATAAGGCCAAGGAACTGCTTGATGAAGCTGGGTTTCTGGATCTTGACGGTGATGGATTACGGGAAGACCCAAAGGGCCAGAAGCTGACGATTCATTTTGATTCTATGATGGGGAGTCAAAACTCAGAGCTACGTACGGAGGTTATTCTAGGAGATTGGCGTGATGTTGGTCTCGACGTGCAGCTAAACGGTGGAGCATTAAAGGATTTCGATACCTTCTACGATGCTGTGGAATCTGACGATCCGTCTATCGAACTATTTTACGGAGTATGGGGGCTTGCGAGTGATCCTGATCCAACGGGTCTGTGGAGAGAAAATGATCTGTGGAACTACCCACGTTGGTCCTCGGAGCGAAATGAAGAGTTGATTCGTGAAGGCGTAAGTATGAAGGCATACGATAGGGAATATCGTAAAGAGATCTATTATGAGTGGCAGAAGCTGGTCAATGAAGAGGTACCAATGATCTTTTTTGCTGAAAGGAAAACCATTATCCCTGTAAATAAGCGTCTACAAGGCGTTCGTGTGAATTCTATAAGTACGATTATTGACCCTTATAAATGGTGGATTAAGGAAGAGGACGAAAAATAAAATAAAAATATTTTGTGAAAAGTGAAATCAAATGCTAGTTTCATTCGTCATATATAGTATGGAGGATGACAACGATGAAGAGACGGATAGTAGTGTGGTCAATTGCAGCAGTTTTAGTCGTTGTTTTGATTGCCGTGTGGAGGCCAAGTGAGCTTGGTTTTAAACCTAATATTGACGCGGAATCAGCAGTACTTCTCGATATGGATAGTGGAGATATATGGGTGGATATAAATGGCGATGTACCCATGCCACCGGCCAGTGTGTCTAAATTAATGACCGAAATGATCGTGCTGGATCAGATCTCCTCCGGAATGCTTAAATGGGAGGATAAAGTTCCAATTAGTGCGTACGCGAGTCAAATGGGTGGCACCAATCTTTCTTTGAAGCGGGGAGAATTTTATACCATAAGAGAATTATTTGAAGGAATCGCCATATATTCTGCCAACGACGCTGCTGTTGCATTGGCAGAATATATGGCTGGTTCAGAGGCTTCTTTTGTGCTAATGATGAACGACAAGGCACGCAGTCTCGGCTTATCGTCCAGCACAATATTTACTAACGCAACGGGACTATCAGGCAAGGATCTTGGCTTCATTCGTCCAAATATGCATATTAGCGGTGAGACAATGATGACAGCTCGAGATACCGCCAAATTGGCTGCCGCACTAATCTATCATCATCCGGATATTCTGAATATTTCTAGCCGTACACAAATGCATTTGAAGGATAAAGGTCTATATGTAAGTAACAGCAATTATATGCTTCCAGCTATGGGCGGTATTTACGCTTATGAGGGTACAGATGGTTTGAAGACTGGGCATGATAATCAGGCGGGATTCTGCATTGCAGGCTCGGCTCAGCGGGATGGTCATAGGCTTATTGCTGTCGTTATGGGGGCAAAAACTTATGAGAGCCGATTTGAAGGTGCAGCAAAATTGTTTGATTATGGATTTTTCCGCGGTTTACAATACGGAGATAGGGTTAAACATATGTTACAGCCGCTCGGAATTGGGAACTAAAGTTGGAGCGCCATACCAGTATTTATTACTTGGTTTGGTGCTTTTTCCCTATTCATGTCGTTATTTGTTGTTTCTTTTTATCCATTTAGTGATTACAATAGAAATATTGTTTTAGTTCACTTTTTTTTAGGACCGCCAAAAACTTTTTTTCTATAATTTTGAATGACCTGAATTTCCTGAAAGGGGGGACAATAAGATAATGGAATAGGGACAGCCGATCGCCGTGAGAAATAAAGTCATGACTGCCTGATAAAGATCAGGAAGCATTATATATATGGCAAGCAATTATTCTACAATAAAGAAGGAATCAAAAATGAAGAAATCAAAGATGAAAAAAATAAAGAAAAGATACATTGCACTCATTGTTCTTGTCGTTGTTATAGCGGGAGGATTTCTGTTTCGAAATTCCTTGGCGGTATTAGCTTTCGACCTCTTTTTGTCTGATCGGGTTGAAAGTAAGCTGAAGGAAGAATCTTACCAGCCGCTTAAGGATGAGAACAAGGTTAAGCCAGAGCCCGTTGTTTACAAGAGTGATCCGTTCTCAATTATGCTCCTGGGTACCGATCAACGCGATAATGAAACGGCACGTTCAGATACGATGATGTACGCTGTTGTTCGCCCTGAGGATTATAAGATCCTGCTTATCTCTATTCCGCGTGATACGTATACGGAAATTATAGGTCATAAGGATAATAAAAAGGATAAAATAACACATGCCTATGCTTTCGGGGGGCAACAAATGGCCAAGGATTCCCTAGAAGCGCTGCTCGGTCATGATATTCAATATTATGCCACGATTAATTTCAAAGGGCTCAAGGATGCTGTAGATGCTATTGGAGGCGTTCCGCTGCCAATTAATAAAGACATTGTGAACAAGGGCAAGGATCACGAAAAGTTTACAATTAAAGCGGGAAAGTCGCTTTATAACGGGCAAGAAGCACTTAACTACACGCGTTATCGTGAGGATAGTGACTTTAACCGTACCAAGCGTCAACAGGTTTTTATTGATGTTGTAGCTAATAAAATGTTATCGATTAGCCAAATCGGTAATATTCCGAAGTTGCTGGATATTATGGGGGATAATTTCAAAACCGATATAGAGCCTTCTATGATCATTAGTTTGGCCAAAAAATTCATGACCGGAAAAGACATGGATATCTCAAGCTTCACAGTTATGGGTGAAGGTAAACGTATGGATGGAATTTATTACGATATCGTCGATGAAGAGGATCTGAGTGAAGCTAAGGCGATGATTGACAACTGGATGAATGCAGCAACACCTGTAGATCAACTAATTGAGCCAGGAAAAGCAAGTAGTGCACTGGAACCTAAATCAACAGCAGTTACGCAATAATTCTAAAGTGGAATCTAAACTCATATAAATAATTGCAGCAGCCATTCACATTCTCATGGCTGCTGCTTACTGTCTTCATGCTATAATGTATTGGAACGATTATTAAGCTGCCACGTATAAATAATTTTGCATGGCAGGAAGTTAAGGAACCGTAATTCCTTCGGAACTCTTTGAGGAGGATCAAGAGATGAATATTGCATTTTTTTTACTTCCGAAACAGGAAGTCGCTTGCGTAACGATCGATTCAACGCTGCGCCAAACGCTGGAGAGGATGGAGTTTCACCGTTATACTGCCGTTCCTATTCTGAATCGAAATGGAGAATATGCTGGAACGGTTACAGAGGGGGATCTGCTCTGGTATATGAAGGAATCCGAGGGTAGAGTTACTTTTGAGAATGCTTCAAAATTCTTGCTTAAAGATTTACCGTTAAGGATGAATAACAGACCTGTCTCGATTGATGCGGATATGGAAGATCTGATTAACCTGGCTAAGGTACAGAACTTTGTACCTGTGGTCGATGATATGAACCGTTTTATTGGCATTGTTCGCCGGAGTCAAGTCATAGAATATTGTGAGAAATTTGTATCAAAACAATCACAAGAGTCATTATAGCCCAATTTATTCGCGGTAATAGAAGCAATCGGAACAAGGCCTGTATTTCCGGCGATAACGGAAAGCAGGTCTTTTTTAAAAATGTAAGAAGTATTAGATCATCCAATGTTGAAGCATACTTAAGGTGCGCGAGGCGGCCTTGTGTGACACGGAATTTTTTATGCTATAATGGAGAATAAAGCCTTTTTGCCGGAGGTAGAGAGACGTGTCCAATGTGCCGAAGGATTTGGATGTAGCTAAGCGCGCTAAGGTAATTGAATGGTTAAAAACGGAAGTGATTGACCAAGTTTCAAGGTTATTTAAAGCGTTATGGGAAGGAAGTACAACCCGTGTGGGCGACAGCCTGGCTAGTCTGATTATGAGCTCTTATATACTGGGCCGCAGACTAGGGATTCCCTATCGTCAATTAGATGACTTGCTACTCGAAAAGCTCAGAAAGCATAAGCAAGAAGGGCATCAATTGGAAGAATGGTATCAAGATATATCTGCTTTAGAAGAACATATGCGTAAGAGGTGAATACTGTTGAAATTTCGCTGGTCATCTGTGGCTTGGAGCGTAGCATACTTACTTCTGCTGCTTAGTTTAACGACTCCATTGCTCATCGTCACTACCCTATTTATGATTGTTCCGGCAGTAGTGTTATTCACTACGCTGAACACCAAACAATTCGTTCTACACGTATTGCCTGTGTTGCTGATTGTTGGTCTGATTACACCTATTTATGTACTGATTGCGGCGTATTTTTTAATACCTGCTCTGGTTATGGGACGTTGGTATAAAAGACATGCCTCAGCAATGTCTACCGTGATTGCAGGTACGGTTACGATCCTTGGAGAATTTCTGCTACTCTTACTACTCGGTACGGCGTTATTTAATTTTGATCTGTCTAACTATGTGAACGATGTGCTACAAATGGTTAACTCGCCTCTGTCTGATCTCGGCACCACTAATCCACTGTTTACTGACCTTGGGTTTACGACTGAAGATGTAAACAAGCTAAGTCATATGACGGTTCAAATGATCCCAATGACTCTAATCGTAAGCTCTTTCATAATGGCTGTCATTACGCATTCTATTGTTCGTCCGATTCTGAACAGTATGAATTACGCAGTGCCTAAGATGAAGCCTGCACGTGAGTGGAGACTTTCGAGATCGTTTATTTGGTATTATTTGATTGGCGTGGTTCTTCAGCTCTTCTTCTCAGGATCGGAGAATAATTACATCCTAATGATTTCTGCCAATCTGCTGCCGTTGCTACGAATTGGCTTTATGATTCAGGCAATAGGATTTTTCTTCTTCCTGGCACATGAACGCAAATGGAACAAGATGGTTGCCATTCTGCTAGCAATACCGGTTATTTTGCTACCGCCGCTACGCATTATCGGTATTATTGATCTTGCTTTCCCATTGCGGGCGTATGTGACGAAATCGAAACGATAGGGTGAGAGTTCATGCCTAAATTTCTGCAAAGACGCTGGCACGGCTATCATACCGTATGGGCGTTCATGCTGCTGTTGGCCCTTATTATAATTGTTAGTATTTATAACTGGGCTCTTGGGGTCGTTAGCCTGTTCCTGGCAGGTACATTATGCTTCTATATGCTGAAGACGGAGATTTTGTTCCGCCGTAATCTGGTGGAATATATTAATGGGTTAACTTTTCGTATTAAGCGGGTGGAGGGAGAAGCAGTTAGCATGCTGCCCCTCGGAATCATTCTGTTTAGCGAGGATCGAACAGTAGAATGGAATAACCGCTATGCCGGTGATGTTTTTGCACGTAAGTCTTTGGTTGGGGAACCGTTGCAGGAGTTACTGCCAGATATGCAGTCTTATTTTACGACGAATGCATCGGGAAAACGGGATATTCTCAAAGAAGGTGTATTGAATGACACTCGCCTTGAGCTCACTGTAGATGAACGATATTATCAAGCCGTCATTATTCCAAGTGAACGTATTCTTTACATGTATGATATCACTGAGCTAGTGGTGCTACGTGAGCGTTATGAGGATGAAAAGCTGGCGATCGGTATAGTGATGATGGATAATCTAGATGAGTCTGCTCAAGGAATGGATGATCAACAGCGTACTTCTCTGATTGCTAAGGTGGCGAGTGAGATCACCGAATGGAGTAAGCAGTTTGATGTTTACCTACGTCGTTTATCATCTGAACGATATCTAATGCTACTTAATCATCGTAGCCTACAAGCGCTGGAAGAAAGTCGATTCGTTATTCTCGACGAGATTAGGGAAATGACGGCGGATCTTAAGGTACCCATGACACTTAGTATTGGTATGGCATTTGGAGCGGATTCTGCAAGCGAGTTAGGTGCCTTAGCTCAATCCAGTTTGGATATGGCTCTCGGCCGAGGCGGAGATCAGGCTGCTGTAAAAGCAGGTCAGAGGTTATCTTTCTACGGCGGAAAGAGTAATGCCGCGGAAAAGCGCACGCGAGTGCGGGCACGAGTTATTGCGCATGCGCTACGTGATCTGATGCAGGAAAGCGACCGCGTGCTGATCCTCGGTCATCGGACACCAGATATCGATGCTGTTGGTGCTGCGATTGGACTTCTGAGGGCCGCACAAATGTATAATGTAGAGGCCAGCATTGTAATGGAAGCTCCTAATCCTTCCATAACGAACATGATGGAGCAGATTCGGAAAGATGATGAATTGTTTAAGTCATTCATCACAACGGAGCAGTCCTTACAAGTGATGACTGAGCATACACTGCTAATTGTTGTGGATACCCATAAGGCGTCTATGACAATGGAGCCGCGCCTTGTGCAATATGCCAGTAGAATTGTGGTGGTGGATCATCACCGTAGAGGTGAAGAGTTCATCAACGATGCTGTACTAGTCTATTTAGAGCCTTATGCTTCATCAACCTGTGAGCTGGTGACAGAGTTGCTTCAATATATCCATGAGAAGGTAAAGATTAGTCCGCTGGATGCTACAATGCTCTTAGCGGGAATTACTGTAGATACGAAGCACTTTGCGCTGCACACAGGCTCACGTACATTTGAAGCTGCAGGATTTCTGCGCCGAAATGGTGCGGACACCGTTCTTATTCAGCGTATGCTGAAGGAGGATTTACAGGAGTATATTTCAAAAGCCGAAATTATCAAACATGCACGTATGATCTATGATCAAATCGCATTGGTTGTGACGGCTCCAGGTATGAAAATTCCGCAGCTACTTATCGCTCAGACTGCAGATACGCTACTTGGGATGACGAACGTAGTCGCTTCATTCGTCATTAGCGAGCGACCAGACGGCCTGATTGGCATTAGTGCTCGATCACTTGGGCGCATGAATGTACAGGTCGTGATGGAGAAATTGGGTGGCGGTGGGCATCTATCGAACGCCGCGGTACAGCTAGAAGGAACATGTAAAGAAGCAGAAGCCAGACTGCTGCAGGTGCTGGCTGAAATCGAATCGAAAGAGGGTTTATTCGAATGAAAGTCATTTTCATAAAAGATGTTAAGGGTCAAGGTAAAAAAGGCCAGGTTAAAGAGGTATCCGAAGGTTATGCTGCCAACTTCCTGTTACCACGTGGATTAGTTCGTCCGGCAACGGAAGGCAATGTGAAGACGCTCGAGAACCAAGCAGCAGCTGAACAACGCCGTAAAGATAACGAAAAAGAAGAAGCTCAGCAACTGGGCAAGAAGATAGATGAACTTACATTGACTATGAAAGCAAAATCAGGTGAAGGCGGCCGTCTATTTGGTGCAATTACAAGCAAACAGATTGCTGAAACATTAGCTTCCACTCAAGGCATTTCCATCGATAAGCGTAAGATTGAGCTAGGTGAGCCGATTCGCCATTTGGGAGTGTTTCAAGTAAGTATAAAACTACACACTGAAGTAAAGGCTACCCTTAAGGTTCAGGTAACGGAGGAGTAACATGGGTGGAGATCTCTTTTTCGATCGGGTTCCCCCGCAGAATCTTGAGGCGGAGCAAGCGGTAATTGGTGCTGTTCTGTTGCAGGATGAAGCGCTCATTACTGCAATGGAGCGGGTGAATACCGAAGACTTCTACGATAAAGCGCATCAAATGATTTTTGAGGCGATGGTGCAGCTCGGAGAAGAGAGCCAGCCGATTGATCTTGTTACGCTTACTTCCAGACTGCAGGACAAGGGTGAGCTTGAGGATGTTGGTGGTGTCAGCTATTTAGCTAAGTTGGCGCATGCTGTACCTACTGCAGCTAACGTAGAATACTATGCGCAGATTATTGAAGAAAAGGCTATGCTACGCCGGTTGATCCGCACAGCAACGCAGATTGTGAGCGAGGGTTACACGGGTGGCGAAGATGTAGCCGATATGCTGAGTGATGCAGAGCGGCGAATTCTTGAAATCTCCAATCGGCGGAGCGGCAGTGGATTTATCGCGATCCGCGATGTATTGATGGAAGTGTTCGACAAGGTTGAACTACTTCATCAGAATAAGGATAAGGGCGGCATGTCAGGTATTCCAACGGGATTTGTGGATTTAGACCATATGACTAATGGATTCCAGCGCAATGACTTGATCATTGTTGCAGCCCGACCTTCTGTAGGTAAGACAGCATTCGCGCTAAATATTGCTCAGAATGTGGCAGTGCGTGCCAAAGAGACTGTTGCGATATTTAGTCTGGAAATGTCTGCGCCCCAGCTAGTACAGCGGATGATTTGTGCCGAAGCTAATCTGGATGCGAATACTATGCGTACCGGTGACTTCAAGAGTGATGATGATTGGTCGAAGCTGACTATGGGCATTCAGTCCCTATCAGAGGCGGAGATTTATATCGATGATACAGCAGGGATTACTGTAACGGATATTCGTGCGAAATGCCGGAGGCTCAAGAAGGAAAAGGGCCTAGGGATGATCGTCATTGACTACTTGCAGCTCATTCAGGGCCGCGGTAAAGGCGGGGAGAACCGTCAGCAGGAAGTATCGGATATATCCCGTACACTGAAGCAGATTGCCCGTGAATTGGACGTGCCGGTTATCGCCTTGTCGCAGCTTAGCCGGGGTGTGGAGCAGCGTCAAGATAAACGACCAATGATGAGTGACTTGCGTGAGTCCGGTTCTATCGAGCAGGATGCCGACATTGTTGCGTTCCTGTATCGTGATGATTATTACAATCAGGATACGGAGAAGAAGAATATCATTGAAATCATTATAGCCAAACAGCGTAATGGTCCCGTAGGTACGGTAGAGCTAGTCTTTCTTAAAAATTTTAACAAGTTCGTTAACTACGAGCGAGCACATGCAGAACCATTTGCTGGTTAACCTGACATGTATAATATCCGAACGATTGCACATTTCTTCGTGTAATCGTTCGTTTTATTTGACTTTGAAAAAAACGGCTGTTACACTGAGTATTGTCCTTTAGTGGGTAAATCCGCTTGGAGTCCGGAGGGCTACGTACATAAGAATGACGTACAGGGCCCATATTATGAAAAATAATGGTGCTGGCTAGCACCTACGGAGGAATGAACATGTCAACGGTAGTCGTCGTGGGAACACAATGGGGAGACGAAGGTAAAGGGAAAATCACTGACTTTCTAGCGGAAAGTGCAGATGTGGTTGCCCGTTATCAAGGGGGCAACAATGCCGGTCACACGATTCTGATTGACGGTGAGAAGTTTAAGCTCAGCTTGATCCCTTCTGGTGTATTTTATAAAGAAAAGACTTGTGTAATTGGTAACGGGATGGTTATTAATCCAGCTGCCTTGATCCAAGAAATTAATTATATTCATGAGAACGGCTTTGACACTAAGAACTTGGTGATCAGCGACCGTGCTCATGTTATTATGCCTTATCACATGTTACTGGATGCTTTGGAAGAAGACCGCAAGGGTCCAAACAAGATTGGTACAACACGTAAAGGTATCGGTCCATGTTACATGGATAAGGCCGCACGTAACGGTATTCGTATTGCTGACCTAATGGACGCTGAGGAATTCGAACTTAGACTCCGTCACTTGATGGAAGAGAAGAACCAAGTGATTACGCAGGTATATGGTGCAGAAGCTCTTAACGTTGAAGAAATTCTAACTCAGTATTTGGAATATGCAGAGATTCTGCGTCATTATGTGACAGATACTTCGGTCATTCTTAATGAAGCTATTGATGCTGACCGTAAAGTATTGTTTGAAGGTGCACAAGGGGTAATGCTTGATATCGATCAAGGTACGTATCCGTTCGTAACTTCTTCTAATCCATCTGCAGGTGGGGTATGCATAGGTTCTGGTGTTGGACCTTCCAAGATTAAACAGGTTATTGGGGTTGCTAAAGCCTACACCACTCGTGTTGGTGATGGCCCATTCCCTACAGAACTTAATGATGCCACTGGTGATTATATCCGTGAAACGGGCCATGAATATGGCACAGTAACGGGACGTGCTCGCCGTGTAGGTTGGTTCGACAGTGTTGTTGTAAGTCACGCTCGTCGTGTAAGTGGAATCACAGGCTTGTCACTTAACTCGCTGGATGTACTGAGTGGACTTGAGACTGTGAAGATCTGCACAGGCTACAAATACCGTGGTGAAGTAATTACGCATTACCCAGCTAGCCTTAAGATGCTGGCAGAGTGTGAAGCGGTATATGAGGAGCTTCCAGGTTGGAGCGAAGATATTACTTCTGCAAAGACATTGGACGATCTGCCAGCAAATACACGTAGATATGTTGAGCGTGTATCTGAGCTTACAGGGATTCCGATTGCCATCTTCTCAGTAGGCCGTAACCGTGAGCAGACGAATCAAGTAATGCCAATTTATATCTAACAACATAAACATATATAAGGGGCCTCGAGAGAGGTCTCTTTTTTATGTTTACTTTTAGTCGTATGTTTCCCGAAGCCGGTTCTAGTCAATACTGGGGTTATAGAAAAACATGGAAATAATCTACCAGATAGACTTGAACACAGGTGAGAGGAGAGACGAAGATGAAGATCGTGAAGCGTGCACTGGGAGTATGTCTAATTGCAGTCCTCGCAAGTACACTTTCAATTCTAACAACGGGCGTGGTTGTTAATGCTTATATTCAGTCGGTGCTGGCGAGCTTCGATATTAAAGTGGATAGTCCAGGTCCAGGCTTAGGTGGGATGATTAAGAGTATCGTAGGCATGGATAGCCCACCAGCTTCGAAGAAAGAAGAGACAATAAGCAGCACGGCAAACAAGGATAAAGATAACAATAAGGATGATATACCTACGAAAGACAAAGGAGAGCCTGTGGAGGAGAAAGTACCTGCGGATGCTTTACCGGTTATGGGCCAACCCTCAAATGAGTCTTCTACTAACGAAAGCCAGAGTGGAAGTTTAGAGGATCAGCAGCTGGTAATGACACCTGAGGCATTAGGTGACTTAAAAGATAATCTTCCTTCGGCGGAGAAGGTAAATATATTCAATATCCTGATGTCCAAACTACCGCAGGACGAGATGCAGAAAATCTCCACGGCTATGGAGGATGGACTAACGGAGGATGAGGTGAAGGATCTGCAAAAAGTCATTGCCAAATATGTTGATCCAGATGAATACGAGAGTATAATGAAAATGCTTACACCAACTACAGAAACACTGCATTAACAATAGTGATTGTCACTTTATAGACACAAGAAAAAGGTTAAAATTTCATATTTGCGCAAAAAACCCGCGTATTTCGTGGGTTTTTATGTGTGTACAAAGTTGAAATTTTTCGCTCAGCTATGGTACATTAGACAAGGATGCCAAAGGGTTAATTTTTTGTAACCACTTGTAACCTTTTTGAGGGTTCATTAGAAGCAGGAAATTAGAACTAGGATAAGCAGAAATATTCATGATCGTAATCCTATATAATCGAGATCGTACAACTAGCTTGGCCGCTCATCTCGGATGATAGAGTGGACTGAAAGGGAGAGTTTCATGAAGGGATTTAAGTTCATGCGCCGGATGGGGAAACTGCAGGATAGCCACAAAGCAGAATCCGGAGCAGATATTCAGCAGAGCCACAATTTCGATCAAGACTCCACACACTTTCATCAAGAAAAAGGTACTCGTAGATTCCGGCGCTCTTGGATTATGGGAGCTGTTGGCCTGGTACTTCTAACCACTGTGTTGATTGGTGCAGAGAAAAAGTATGTAGCAGCCAATACTGAAACCTACTATCAAGTGTTGGTGAAGGGTGAGGAGATCGGGAACCTTAACGATCAGGCACAGCTTAACCAGCTGTACGATAAGAAGCAAAAGGAATATCAGGACAAATATCCTGATCGAACGATGGTGCTTCAGACAGAAGGCATTATAATTAAAGAGCAGCAAGCGTACAAGCCGGAAGTTGATAGTGAAGCTACGCTTAATAAATTAGATGGTATGCTGAAGGCCTATGCTGTAGGTGTACAATTAATGGTAGATGGCAAGGCCGTGGGCATTGTTAAGGATCAAGAGACCGCAAATGCGGTACTTGAAGGGGTAAAGAATCATTATGTTCCACAAACTGAAGTAGCAACAGCGAGTAAGCTCACAAGAACGGCTGCCTCAAGTTCAAGTGCTGCGAAAGCGAAAGCACCTAAAAAAGTAGAGTCAGTAAAGATAAGTGAAGAGGTCTCTATTGTTCCTGTAAAAACAGATCCTAACAAAGTGTTGGATGTGGAGGAAGCGGTTAAGACACTCACCGAGGGCAAAGAAGCGCCACTTCTCTATACCGTTCAAGAGGGCGATACGATTTCGGGGATTGCCAAACGATTTGAAATTACACAAAAAGAGATTTATAGTAACAACCCTGATGTGAAAGAGCTAACGTTGAAGATTGGAGATACATTGAAGCTGAAGGTACCACAGCCTGATGTTACAGTTGTTACTGTGGAGCATGTATCAGAGCAGGTAGTTACTGAGCCTGAAGTGGTCGTGCGCAAAAGTGATCAGTTACCAGCAGGGAAAAGTAAGGTCGTTCGTCCAGGACAAACTGGCCTTAAAGAAATGCAGTATCGGTTAACGAAGAAAAATGGAATGGTCGTACAAGAAGAGTGGTTGGGTCAGACCGTTATAAAATCTTCGCTACCTGAAGTGGTTTATCGAGGAACGAAGGTTGTTGGTGAAGGAACAGGCATGTTCAGTTGGCCAGTAAGCGGAGCAACGCTTACTAGCAGTTTCGGAGAACGTTGGAGCCGTGCCCATAAGGGGATAGATATGGTGTCTGGCAACCGAACTATAAAATCTGCTGATGCCGGAACCGTAGTCTTCGCAGGTGTGAAGAGTGGTTACGGGAATGTGGTTATCGTGGATCATCGTAACGGTTACGAGACTTATTACGGTCACTTAAATAGCATCTCCGTTTCTACGGGACAGCGCTTGGAGCAAGGCGCCAAGATTGGCGTAATGGGCAACACTGGACGTTCGACGGGAACGCATTTGCATTTTGAAATTCGGAAGAATGGTACAGCTGTAAATCCGATGAAGTATCTGAGATAATTCATATGTTGTCATCAACTGCTCGAGATTACTCGAGCAGTTTTTATTTTTTACTATGCAAATGACGATAAAGCTGTTTCTTTTTGCTGGTTAAGCCGATTCCTTATTTCGTAGGATGTGACGTTAAGACAGGTATGTTAAAATAAAGGAATGATGTTTAAGTAGGGATAGGAAGGTGAAGCTGAGACATGCAGATGGGAACGATTCTGGTAGTAGACGATGAACAGCCTATTGCTGATATATTGAAGTTTAATCTAGAAAAAGAAGGCTACGAGGTTATTTGCGCTTTTGACGGTAACAGTGCAGTGGAGCTGGCATTGTCCAAAAAGCCTGATCTTATGCTGCTTGATCTTATGCTACCCGGTAAGGACGGGATGGATGTCTGTCGTGAGGTTCGTTCTGCACACCTGGACATTCCTATCATTATGCTTACTGCCAAAGACGGAGAAATTGATAAGGTGCTTGGCCTAGAGCTTGGTGCGGATGACTATGTGACCAAACCTTTTAGTACACGTGAGCTGCTGGCTAGAGTAAAAGCTCAAATGCGGAGACAGCACAAACCGTCACCAACAGGAATGGCGAGTGAGCCTGTAGAGAACAAGCAGGGCATTTATCATTTTGATCTATTTATTGATACTGATATGTATTTGGTGTATAAGGGCGGGGAGCCGCTTGATTTGACTCATCGTGAATATGAGTTGCTCTATTATATGATCAAACATGCCGGTAAGGTAATGACTCGGGAGCATTTACTGCAGGCCGTGTGGGGATTCGAGTATTTCGGTGATGTACGGACCGTAGATGTGACGATCCGTCGTCTAAGAGAGAAAATTGAGGAGAATCCCAGCAAGCCGGAATATATCTATACTCGGCGCGGACTTGGCTATTTAATGCATAACCCTAAAAACGGAGGACTGTGATGAAGTGGTGGTCCTTTTTCCGGACAATTCAGGCAAAGCTAATTATTATTTATGTACTGCTGATTCTGATAGCCATGCAGTTGATCGGAGTTTACTTCGTAAGTTCGATGAAGAACTCGTTAACGGATAATTTCACGAAGGATCTTAAGGCGCGTGCTGAGATGCTATCCATTCTGACTGCTGATAAATTTGGCAGTGAGGCTGGAACTGCGGATGAGGAGACGGCTGTGGAAAGTCTGCGTGGCATGGTCAATAATCTGTATATTAACGGGGCCGAAATTCAGGTGCTTGATGCCAGCGGCAAAATTATCACCACCTCTGTTCCCTCGCAGAATGACTATGTCGGGCAGCGTAACACTCAGACTGTAGTGAATCGTGCCTTGCAGGGGATCAGCGATAACGAAGAATATATTATTGCTGATGATAATGTGCGTAAAAAGGTTGTGGCCAAGCCGGTCCTCTCCGGTGATAAGGTAGTAGGGGCCATATACATTGCTGCCGACATGAAGGATTTATATGCAACCATGGGCAGGATTAACAGTGTATTCATCTCAGGCTTGTTGTTAGCCTTGGCACTGACAGTTGTTCTATGTGTTATTCTTGCACATACCATTACGCAGCCGATTAAAGAAATGACTAGGCATGCTACAGCTGTTGCTGAGGGTCGGTTCAATCGTAAAATGCCCGTTCTTGGCAACGATGAAATTGGACAACTCAGTCAGGCATTCAATTATATGACAGGCAGACTGCGTGAGGCACTCTCGCAGAATGAGGAAGAGAAGGAGAAGCTTACCTCCATTCTGACGAATATGAGCGATGGTGTGGTAGCTACGGATGAGAATGGTGTAGTGATTCTCATGAACCTTCGGGCAGCACTTATGCTGGGAACAGAAGGTCCATTGCCGGAAGGTGCTCCACTGGATAAATTGCTAGGTCTTGACTATGAGCAGAGCGGTTCCTTGGCTAAAGGCAATGCCCAATCCGCAATGCTTCATCTGACACATATGGGTGGAGAAGATTCTAATATCGTAAGAGTGACGTTTACTCCGATTCATCGTCGTGAAGGTGGGATTGCAGGTACTATTGCTGTGCTGCAGGATGTTACTGAGCAAGAGAACCTGGAAGAATCACGCCGAGAGTTCGTAGCGAACGTTTCGCATGAGCTAAGAACACCACTTACAACGATTAAGAGCTATGTGGAGGCACTCGATGATGGAGCGCTTGAGGATCCGCAGTTAGCGGTTCGATTTGTTGGGGTGATTCGTAACGAAACCGAGCGTATGATTCGTCTGGTTACGGATTTACTTCATCTTTCGCGTCTAGATTCCAAGGAGGCACTACTCAGAATTCAGCAGACGGATATTGCTGAGATGCTGGAGGATGTAGCAGACCGCTTTTCTTTTCAGATTCGGCAGAAACGTATCGATATTAGTACAAGGGTTCGTAGGGATGTTAACACGGCATGGCTGGATCGGGATCAAATCGATCAGGTCCTGGGGAACTTAGTTTCGAATGCGCTAAAATATACGCCAGAAGGCGGTAAGATTGAATTGGAAGCCTTGAAGAATGAGGATGGAATGCTCTCCATTTCTGTACGTGATTCGGGGATTGGTATTCCAAAGAAAGACATCGAGCGGATCTTCGAACGCTTTTATCGGGTAGATAAGGCACGTTCACGGAATATGGGAGGCACCGGCCTCGGTCTTTCCATTGCCCGGGAAATTGTGAAAGCACATGGAGGCTCTATTTCTCTGCAATCCGAGCTTAATGAAGGCTCTAAGGTAACCTTTACGCTACCTCTGAATGAGCAAAGGGGGAGTGAGGCATGAAGGAGAGATTGAAATCATGGATTCTAGCCTTACTCGTGCTGGG
The DNA here is from genome assembly GCF_037963865.1 of Paenibacillus sp. FSL R10-2734. NCBI lineage: Bacteria > Bacillati > Bacillota > Bacilli > Caryophanales > Paenibacillaceae > Paenibacillus > Paenibacillus sp. FSL R10-2734. Next base: position 634,485 of record NZ_CP150170.1, read on the forward strand.
AAGTCTCGTTGAGAGTTATTATTTGATTTATCGCTTGCCTGGCGCAGACTCTGCGGTACTCTCCGAGAATCTATATGTGAAGACAGATAATATGGGACCGGAAGAAAAGGTCGAGAACCTGTTGTACCCTGACAAAATGATCATCCATATGGGCGATAACAAGCATACGCTTTTTTATCCGGACTCAACGTTTTATAGCTTGATAATGAATCGGTTAAAAGGGCGTGGATTTGAAAGCTTCCAGCGGCACTCGGTACAGGATTATGACTGGGATAAGATTCGCAATGAGAATCCGGGGATTGAGCTTTCGTTCGGTTCTGGCATTCCGGTAACGTTACTGCAGAGGGTTATGCAGCTGTCACCTGATTCCCTATTTGAAGGAGAAAGCATCGATCGCATTTGGATTTACAACATTAAGAATGACTCCAAAGCGCATGCCATTTTCTTCAGTACGAGAGGCGACATTATATATGAAGCGGCAAAAGCGGATTTAACCGTCCAAGACGTGCAGCAGCATGTGGATTTCGGCAAGAACTGGACGCCTTACAAGGCGGTAGACGGAGATTATTATGTGCCAGACAGCAAGATTTCTCTGGTTCAGGTTGAAATGCCTTCAGGCATGTATACCATAGAACAAATGCAGAACAATCTTTTCTTCGATGTTGGAAGCACTAGATATATTCGCGAGAAAAATGGCTCCGAGATTTATACGGACAGTAAACGGAGTCTTCAGGTCGATAAGGAACGGAATTGGATGAGCTATAGCGATCCTGCCGCACTTCCAGCTGGAGATAGTACACCTGCCAAGGATGCGTTGGAAGCTGTAGAATTTGTGAACCAGCATGGTGGATGGAATGGAACCTATCGTCTTGAAGCCACTGAGGAGGGGAGACAAGATAGAAAGGTCTCTTTTCAACAATATTATGGCTCGTACCCTTATGGATCCTATCCGATTATGAGTAATTCGCAGCTGCAGTATGGCGTCATTAATCTGGAGTTGCAGCAGGGAACCGTATCCTCTTATGAGCGCTCTTTGATCTTTATTGATGAGAGTAAAGCAGAGAAAAAAATAGTAGAGCTATCTGGAGGTACAGAGCTAGAGAATCAATTGTCTATGGTCAGCAAAACTTCGGCAGTGAAGGATTTGACGCCTGCGTATGTACCTGTAGTGAAAGAAGAGAAGCTGCAGCTGCTCCCAGTCTGGAAGGTTACGCTTCTTGACGGCAGTGTGCTTACTTTGAATTAATTTACAAGTGGTTCAAATAACAATTAGGAGGTAAGGGTATGGATTGGGGAAGAGCTAAAAATGTACTAATTTGCGCCTTTTTAGGTCTAAATCTACTGCTATGCTATCAGCTGTGGATTGATTTGCGCGATCAGGTTAGTGCCAATCTCGATTTCACTTCCCTATCCGAAGAAACCCAAGCGGTAATGGAGCAAAAAGGGATACGTGTGTTGTGTCCGATTCCGGCGTCTACCCCGCAGCTTCCTAATATAACTTATCGATATTCTGCTGAAGAGCAGAACGAACCACCCATTAAATTAGATGTTCCTATAGACAGTAAGTTGATCTACTCTTCATTCTCTGACCTTAGCAAGGCGCTTGAGGATCAAATTCCGGACATCGCAAATTATCGCTTTGACTCACAAGAAAGTGAAGTGGGAAAGTTCGTTCTTCACCCGCTGGTTCAGAATCAGTGGTCGCTATTCCGAGTTAGATTAGAGTTGATTAACAGTGATCAGAAAATTGTAGCCTATCGACGGCCGAAGATTGAAATAGGGGCAAGCATTAGCGATAAGGAACAGAAGGTACTTCCGGCATCACAGGCACTTAGTAGTTTGATTGAAAAATATTTTCCGGCAGACTCCGTAGTTAAGGAGATTGAGCTCGGTTATTATGGTGAGCTGTTTAACTCCGAAAGTCAGGTAGCATCGCCGATGTGGCGGTTCATGCTGGAAAATGGCAATGCCTATTATGTGGATGCTATTAGTGCAGACATCATCAGTCCCAAGACAACAGAGTAGAAGGAGTAAGGAAAATGGGGATTTCATTTACAGTACTGTCCAGTGGTTCTACCGGGAATGTAACGGTGGTACGGAACGGGGAGACAACACTTATGATTGACGCGGGTCTAAGTGCCAAGCGGATCGATGAGCTGTTGGCCATGCGCGAGCTAACGGGTAATGATATAGACGGGATCCTAGTCACACACGAGCATTCCGATCATATCAAGGGACTCGGGGCAATGGCCCGTAAATACGATCTTCCGATCTATGCGAACACCAATACCTGGGGAGCCATTGAGAAGGGCATTGGGAAAATACCCGACTATAACCGAATCATTATGGAGTCGGGGCAGCATAGGGATTTTGGCAGTCTGCGAGTAGAGTCGTTTGCGATTTCTCATGATGCGGCGGAGCCAGTGGGCTACAACTTTTATGATGGGAAAGAAAAGCTGTGTGTAGCTACAGACCTAGGGTATGTTAGCGATAAGGTAAGAGATGCGATTTCAGATGCGGATGTATTGGTGCTGGAAGCAAATCATGATATCGAAATGCTAAGGATGGGGCGTTATCCGTGGAATACGAAACGGCGTATACTTGGCGATATGGGTCACCTTTCTAACGATGCAGCTGGGGCAGCACTTAGTGAAATTCTCACAGGACGGACTAAGCGTACCTATTTGGCGCATTTAAGCCGGGATCACAATATGATGGATTTGGCTAAAATGTCAGTACGTTGCGCGATGGAGGATCGGGGCTGTTTCTTCAAGGATAGTGAGTTCAAGCTTTGTGATACGTATTATGATCAACCTACGCCATGGGATAAGTTGAGCCAGTTGTCATAAGCTGATCAAGCTCGGTAGTCTTACGTTCTAATTCTTGGCGGGAGATCAGGCCTTTATCAATCATTAATTCGATCATTGCGCTGAAGGCGAGGGTCATATGGTAGTGTTCATCCTTTAAATCACCAAGCTTACCGATAAACTCAACCAGATCCATACTTGTAGAAAAAGAACTCATAATTATACCTCCTCATGTAGTAAAGCAGAATTGAGTTGTAAAAAATTCGCAGGCTTTTTACCTCAGGAAAATAACGAATTGAGGGTTGCCTGTGATACAATTATAAACGTGATGAGCAAAGCCTAAATTCAAGGGTCATTTCTATTATTGTAGTCTTTTAAGTTACAAAATATTCCTAGTAGAGAAGATATATTGAAAGATTCTTATATTCTTTCGATTAACTGAAACTATTGTGGGGTTAATGGATAAAGTGAAACCTTTTAGTGATTTTTGGAGTCTAAAGGTTGCAGAGGTGTATGCTCGGACTGGTTGCTATAGGTTCAGGGTTTAGATACAGTGAACGCTTGGCAATAGAAGGGGGAGATTTTCGGTGGGATTGTTTGATGATGATTTCTATTCAACTAAAGTATCGCGGTCCAGAGGGGATGAAGCATCAAAGGGATCCTTTGCTAACCGTAAACATTCTGTGCGAAGATCGCGCAGGGGCTTGTCAACTTGGCAAATATCCGCCGTTTGCTCCTTAATCAGTGCTGTGGTGGCAGTGTTTTTATTCAGTGCGCTTACAGGCCAAATGAGTCACGAGACTGCTTCGAAGTCGGGAGTAACAGCTGGGGATGTTGCCAAAAGCAGTGATCCATTTGACCGAATCATTGATGCCGCTGCTACAGTTCGCCCTGCAGTAGTGAGTATTATCAATCATAAAGAAGATAATGAACAATTGGACATTAAGGATGAGTCAGCGTTAGGTTCTGGAGTGATTTATAAAAAGGTAGACAATAAAGCATTCATCATTACCAATAACCATGTCATCGATGACTCCAACAATCTCGAAGTTGTTACAGTAGATGGCGAGACACGTAAAGCCACACTCGTTGGAACGGATAAAGTGAGTGACATCGCGGTCCTCTCTATTGATGCCAAGGGCATCAATACGATTGCACAGCTCGGTGATTCCTCCAAGCTTCGCCTGGGTGAAACGGTCATTGCCATCGGTAACCCGTTAGGACTTGGAGACACATTGACGTCAGGCATCGTCAGTTATACCGAACGAAAGGTTCCTGTATCTTTGAATCAGGACGGAGTATATGACTGGGAGCAAGAGGTCATTCAGACTGATGCAGCAATTAATGAAGGAAATAGTGGCGGAGCCCTAGTTGATCTGGATGGTAAGGTCATTGGTATTAACACGATGAAAATCTCCGATGCAGGTGTAGAAGGTCTGGGATTTGCTATTCCAGCTAACCATGTGATAGATACCGCTAATGAGCTAGCTGATAAAGGACGTATTGCCCGTTCCTACTTAGGTGTATATTCAGTGGATTTAAACAATCCTTATGTTCCTCTCGCAGAGGACCAACGCAAGGAACTGAACCTACCGAATAATGTTAAGGATGGGGTAGTTGTTCTGGATGCTGTTGGACCTGCAAAGGAAGCCGGACTTGAGTTTAATGATGTAATTACGAAATTTAATGATGAACCGATTACAACCACGCTTTCACTTCGCAAGTATTTATATAATCAAACGAAGATTGGTGACGATCTGAAGATCACCTACTACCGAAATGGCAAAATCAATCAGACGACAGTTAAACTTCTTGAAAAACCAGAGGAATAATATGCTGGAAGTCGGCATATAATGATATGGCAGTAATAACAAGTAGCGTGGACTACTCCTTCGTTTTGAAGGGAGACATTCCTGAAATAGCGATACTCTGTATCGCTATTTGGAAGATGTTTCTTCTAAATTATTGATAAATATGGCAATAACAAGATCATTTAATGAATTTTACCCTGACTGGCAACCCTTACATTGGAAGGTAATACTTATTAGGGTAGAACCGGATATATTCGGATGCCAGCTTGCCTTTGGTAATCAGGTGTGGTAATATGATAACAATCATACATTTAGTCCCTAATTTTCGCATTGAAAAGGGCTGTTATATTTGGTAATACAACCTTTTTCAATGTGTGAATTTTTTCTTTGTTTGAAGATAAAAAGAACATATTAATTTAAATTTGTGGAGGTAACACACATGCAAACAGGTACAGTTAAATGGTTCAACGCAGAAAAAGGATTCGGATTTATCGAAGTTGAAGGCGGAAGCGACGTATTCGTTCACTTCAGCGCAATCACTGGCGACGGCTTCAAAACTTTGGACGAAGGCCAACGCGTTGAATTCAACGTTGTTCAAGGCAACCGTGGACCACAAGCCGAAAACGTTGTAAAACTGTAATAATAGAAGAAACCGTCCCAGCTTTTTGAAAGTTGGGACGGTCTTTTTATATCTAGTTAATCACTATTGACTTACAGGATGGGAGGAACGGCAATGAACTACCGGAAGAAACCTTTGGAAGAAATACCGGAAGAAAATACCGCGATTTGGGCGTGTACCAATGATGGATGCAACGGATGGATGAGGGATAATTTCGCATTTGAACATGCGCCTTCTTGCCGTCTATGTGACTCTCCAATGGTTCGCAGCACGAAGATGCTACCACAATTGCTTAATTCGAATGGCGATCTTAAATCGCTGAAGAAGGGTATTTCCATTACCTAACCAATGCCTTTATGAGTCAAGTTCTTTATAGAACGATGAACAACTCCAAGACGGTCAAACCGTCTTATTTTTTTTGCTTTTTTTATGTTAAAATGTGATTTTTGTCACAAATCATTTGAATTTCAGTGTTAAATGAACCCCTTTTTGTGACATTAATCACAAAAAGGGGTTTAAATTTTTGACACAATATAGTTAACGAAAAGGGGAGAAGGAAGGGAAAAATATGGATACAGTAATGCTGTCGCGTATACAATTTGCGTCGACGACAATATTCCACTATTTCTTTGTACCGGTATCAATCGGACTGGCGCTCTTGATTGCGATCATGGAGACGATGTACGTTAGAAAAGGCAATGAAGAGTACAAAAGAATGGCGCAGTTCTGGGGAAAGCTGTTCCTCATCAACTTTGCAGTAGGGGTAGTTACAGGGATATTGCAGGAATTTCAGTTCGGGATGAACTGGTCTGATTATTCACGTTTTGTGGGTGATGTATTTGGGGCTCCACTTGCAGTAGAAGCATTGGCAGCCTTTTTTCTGGAGTCTACTTTTATTGGAATCTGGATATTTGGCTGGGACAAAGTGTCTAAGAGAGTACACTTGATGTCCATTTGGTTGGTAGCATTTGGTACGATGTTATCCGCTTTCTGGATTCTAGCAGCGAACTCTTTTATGCAGCATCCTGTGGGATTTGCGATAAATAATGGACGTGCAGAGATGAATGATTTCTTCGCGCTCATTACGAACGGACAATTGCTGGTTGAATTCCCGCACACGGTTCTTGCTGCGTATGCAACAGGTGCTTTCCTCGTAACAGGTATTAGTGCGTATAAGATATTGAAGAAACAAGATGTATCTTTCTTTAAGAAATCTTTTCAAGTTGCAGCAATCGTAGGTATCATTTCTTCTATTGGTGTAGCCGTGGCAGGCCATGCGCAAGCACAATATTTGGTTGAAACCCAACCTATGAAGATGGCGGCTTCCGAAGGACTGTGGGGTAAGAGTGGTGACCCAGCACCTTGGACCGTATGGGCCAATATTGATCCTGAGAAGCAAGAAAGTACTGGAGAATTTCAAATTCCGTATATGCTGAGCTTCCTTTCATACAGTAAATTTTCCGGTGAAGTCAAAGGCATGCTTGAGCTGCAAGCAGAGTATGAGCAAGCCTATGGTCCCGGTGACTATATTCCACCTGTACGCACGACCTTCTGGAGTTTCCGGATTATGGTTCTAGCGGGAACATTAATGATTGTTCTGGGTATGTACGCTATGTATTTAATGTGGCGCAAAAAAATGGATCGCCCAAACACTTGGTTTATGCGGTTTATGTTATGGGGATTATTACTTCCTCCGATTGCGAATACGGCGGGTTGGATCATGACCGAGATTGGGCGTCAGCCTTGGACGGTATTCGGACTCATGACGACAGAAGATAGTGTATCGCCTAATATTACAAGCGGTCAGGTTCTGTTCTCTGTCATTTCTTTCTCAACGATTTATTTAATTCTCGGATTAGTATTGGTAGGTCTGTTTATTAAAGTTATTAAAAAAGGTCCTTATGCGATGGATAACGATCACGGCGATTCGCATGATCCATATAACGAGGAGGGCTCTCATGTTATCTCTTAATGAATTGTGGTTTGTGCTGATTGCAGTTCTGTTTATAGGGTTCTTCTTCCTAGAGGGCTTTGATTTCGGCGTAGGGATGGAAACACAGTTTCTCGCTAAAAATGATACAGAACGCCGGGTTCTGATTAATTCGATCGGACCTTTCTGGGATGCTAATGAGGTATGGCTACTGACAGGAGCAGGTGCGATGTTCGCAGCTTTCCCTGAATGGTATGCAACGCTATTTAGTGGATTCTATATACCTTTTGTCTTTGCATTATTAGCTTTGATTGCTCGTGGTGTAGCTTTCGAATTCAGAGGTAAACGGGATTCTGTGGCTTGGAAAAGAACTTGGGATGCTTGTATCTTTATCGGCAGCTTCCTTCCACCGTTCCTCCTTGCGGTAGTGTTCGCAAGCTTTATCAAAGGTTTGCCGATCGATGGCGATATGCAAATGTACGCAGGTTTCACAGATATCGTGAATGTGTATACTGTAGTAGCGGGCCTTACAGTAGTTCTTCTCTGCTTGGTGCATGGACTGATGTTTACAACTCTCCGCACAGTGGGTGACTTACAGGCTCGGGCTCGGAAGCTCGCACAAAGATTGCTTTGGCCACTTGCGGCTCTACTGCTTGCGTTCGTTATAATGACTTATTACATGACGGACATATTTGAACAGCGTGGTACAGTTCTTATGATTATTGTAGCGCTTGGAATTATCGCTTTTGTGCTATCGGGTTATTTCATGAAGAAGATGAAGGATGGCTACGCTTTTGGTATGACAGGAGCAGTAATGGCGTTGTCGGTAACTTCTATCTTTGTTGGATTATTCCCACGTGTTATGATTAGTTCTATCGATCAAGCCTTTAATTTGACGATTACCAATGCGGCTTCGGGACAGTACTCTTTGAAGGTAATGACGATTGTGGCATTGACCATTCTTCCTTTCGTCTTGGGATATCAAATTTGGAGTTACTTTATCTTTCATAAACGGGTACACGAGAAGGAGCATCTTGAATACTAATGGATAAAAATTTGCTTGGGTATAAAGGAGTTAAGCCGGTCTTTCTGATCGTAGGCTTCCTTACCCTGGTGCAAAGCTTGTCCATACTTCTGCTGGCCAAATGGTTGGCAGAAGTTATCTCTGCGTTATTTGCGGGGGAACCTCTGAAGGAACAATGGGGCACAGCGCTATTGTTCCTTCTTGCATTTCTAGTGCGCCATGCTTGTGCAATGCTGATGAGCCGTGTCTCTTACCGCTTTGCAGAAGCAACGGGCAGCAACATGCGGAGGGAAATGATGGATAAGCTCTTCCAGCTGGGACCCAGAATGGTGGGCGGGCGTGGAACCGGGGATCTTGTCACACTAGTGCTGGAAGGCGTAACAAAGTTCCGCACATATTTGGAAGCGATTATCCCTAGGATGGTAGGGATGTCGATTACACCGATTTTGGTGCTTATTTATATCTTTACGATGGATACCGCAAGCGGGATTATTCTTACGATAACTATGCCGATCATTATTGTCTTTATGATCTTGATCGGGATGACGGCTCGTAAGCAGATGGACCGTCAGCTGAAATCTTACCGTACGTTGTCTAATCATTTCGTAGACTCCCTCCGTGGGCTAGAAACGCTGAAATTTCTGGGCCGCAGTCGTAGTCATAGCACGAGTATTGCTACGGTCAGCGATCGGTATCGCTCGGCGACGATGCGTACACTGCGAGTGGCCTTTTTGTCTTCGTTCGCGCTGGACTTCTTTACGATGTTATCAGTTGCATCCGTAGCTGTAAGTCTCGGCCTGCGGCTGGTGAACGATCAGATGACACTGGTAACGGGCTTAACCATTCTGATCTTGGCTCCGGAATATTTCTTGCCTGTACGACTGGTGGGTTCAGATTTCCATGCTACTTTGGATGGGAAGGAAGCTGCTGAGGCGATGAAGAGCATTATAGACCAGGATGAAGTGAAAGCTGAAGTAGTAGGTCCTGCATCGAAAACATCGGAACAGATATTCACCTGGCATGAAAATAGCGAACTTACATTAAATGATGTCAGTGTGAAATACGAGGAAGCCGGTCTTTCTTCGCTGGAAGCGGTGAACCTGCAATTTAAAGGGGCTAGCAAAATTGGGATTATCGGAGAGAGTGGAGCCGGTAAATCTACACTAGTCGATATATTAGGGGGCTTCTTACACCCTACTTCGGGAAATATCACGATTAACGGTACAACAGTTAGTGCATTGACGGATGAGGCTTGGCGAAAACAGACCTCGTATATCCCGCAGCGCCCTTATATTTTTAGCGGTACGTTAGCTGATAATATACGCTTTTATTACCCTGAGGCTTCTATGGAAGCTGTGGCTGCAGCCGTGAAAGCTACTGGATTATCGGAGTTGGCGGATACTCTTCCTAACGGCCTTCATGAAATGATTGGCGGCGGTGGCCGTTCATTCAGTGGTGGACAGGAGCAGCGGGTCGCCTTAGCTCGGGCCTTGCTTAGCAGTCGGCCAATTATGCTATTAGACGAGCCAACGGCACATTTGGATATTGAAACGGAATATGAGCTGAAGGAGACGATGGTGCCTCTTTTTGAAGGAAAGCTGGTCTTTCTGGCCACACATCGCCTGCACTGGATGCTTGATATGGACGTTATTGTAGTAATGAAGCAAGGACAAGTGGCAGAAATCGGTACCCATCAGGAGTTACTTGCCCGCAAGGGTGCGTATTATGAGTTGATTGGGTCGCAATTGGAGGGAATCCATTGAAACGTGAAGGATGGTTTGCTCCGTATGTATCGTCGTATTTTTGGCGTTTTGTGCTTATTATCGTGCTTGGGGCGTTGACGATTTTTACAGCCTCTTCATTAATGTACACTTCAGGGTTCCTGATCTCTAAAGCGTCAACACCCGTCGAAAATATCCTAATGATCTATGTGCCGATTGTCGGTGTGCGTACGTTCGGAACGAGTCGGGCTGTGATTCACTACGTGGAACGCCTTATTGGGCATGACACTATTCTACGAATTCTATCTAAGATGCGTGTGCGTTTGTATAATATTTTGGAGCCACAGGCTTTGTTCCTGTCGTCGCGTTTCCGTACTGGGGATATTCTCGGGATGCTTGCGGATGACATCGAATATTTGCAAAATGTATATCTGCGCACCGTTTTTCCAAGCGTTATTGCTTTGCTAATTTACGGGGCTGCCGTGATTGCGTTGGGGACTTTTGATATCGCTTTTGCGTTGTTGATGGCTCTGTATATTTTGGTGTTGGTAGTGGTGTTGCCATTCTTATCTCTGTTGTTCACACAGAAGCGCCAACGTGAAGTGAAGGTAGAGCGTAATCGTCTCTATCAAAAGCTGACCGACGCTGTACTTGGTATGGGTGACTGGGTCATTAGTGGACGGCAAAGCCAGTTCGTTGAGACTTATGAAGCAGATGAGAAAAAAGTAGCCAAAACGGATGCAGCACTGCGCAGTTGGGCGCGTTTGCGTACGTTCATTGGGCAAGCGGTAATTGGGATTGGCGTGCTTTCGATGCTATATTGGGCTGCTGGAGAGTTTGCGGATGGTGCGATTGCAGGTACATTGATTGCGGCGTTTGTATTGGTTGTTTTTCCTGTTGCAGATGCCTTTCTGCCCGTATCCGAAGCGGTGGAGAAAATCCCGCAGTACCGTAACTCGCTAGAGCGCTTATCTGGTGTAGATGGACATGAGCAGAACACAGTATCTGAAAAAGCATCTGTAGTGGATGTATTGCCTCAGACCATGAAAAATGTTCATATCAAGCTCGAAAATGTAGGTTATCGCTATGGATCAGAAGTTAACTGGTCGGTTCGCAATCTCAGCCTCGATATTCCACAAGGTAAAAAAATTGCGATCATCGGCCGAAGTGGTGCAGGTAAATCGACGTTATTAAAGGCTATTCAAGGTGTTGTTGAGCCTTCTGTAGGATCAGTTACGATTAATGGAATTGAAGCTGCTGCCTATGGCGACAATATTCCTTCTATTATAGCGGTGCTAAATCAGAGCCCACACTTATTCGATACTACGGTGGCGAACAATATTCGTATGGGTGATCCGAAGGCTTCCGAACAAGCCATTAAAGAAGCTGGCACATTAGCCAAAATGGATACGTTGATTTCCTCATTACCAGATGGATACGATACCTTAGTTCGTGAAGCGGGACAACGTTTCTCGGGTGGAGAGCGTCAGCGGATAGCGTTAGCTCGTATTTTGCTGCAAAATACACCTGTCGTCATTCTCGACGAACCAACTGTAGGGCTGGACCCACGAACGGAACGTGATCTTTTGAAGACGATGTTTGAAGCGATGGAGGGTAAGTCCTTGATCTGGGTAACGCATCATTTGGTCGGTGCGGAGCAGATGGATGAAGTGATTTTTATGGAAAATGGCTCGGTAGAAATGCGTGGAACCCATGCGGAGCTGATGGAAAGAGAACCGCGTTACCGCAGATTGTACGAGCTGGATCGTCCGGTGGAGTTTCTAGGGTAGGATGGAGAGTTTGAATATAATATTTATAGAAAATAGAGAGAGATGAGTGCTGGGATTCCTTTTGCCCCCTTGGGGTGGGAGGAATCTTTTTTTGATGTAAGGCAAGAATATAGACAATGGATGAACAGATCGCTGGAATGGGCAGTTAGGAGTTCCTTTTTCGCGGGAAGTATGGTAGAACAATAGAAGGAGTATTAGGCCGTAGCGGCACAGAAAGGGATGCTTGGTTGAATGTATGTAGTATGTAAAGAACATGTAGAATTAGCTATTGATTTGTTTGTGGACGAGTACGAAGATGCACCAGATGTCGTGGACTTAAAAGAAACGGAATTCTCTGACTGGGATCCGCCGGCAAAGTGCACCCAATGTGAGAAGAATGCGGAGTTTCTGGTGGTTTAAAGGGTAGTCTGAAGTGATAAATGTGGAGAATGTAAAAGGACGTCGTGTACGTCCTTTTGTTGTTTCAATAGATGGGATAGAGGATTCAGATTTGTAAGAGCGGATCAGACTTAATGCGAGCGGGTACCGCAATTATTTTGGATATTAATCGGAGGTAGTATTATGCTTATTCAGATTATTGGTGTAGGGAAGCTGAAGGAAAAGTATTTGATGGATGGCATCGCGGAGTATGCTAAACGGCTGACACCGTACCTGAAATTTCAGGTGATTGAGGTGGCAGATGAAAAAGCACCCGACTCTCTGAGCGAAGCAGAGGTCGGTATTGTTAAGACGCGCGAGGGCGAGCGTATCCTCGCGCACATTAAGAGCGAGGCGCATGTCATTGCGCTCGCGATTGACGGCAAGCTGTGGAGCTCGGAAGAGCTTGCCGCAGAACTGGACAAGCTCGGCACCTACGGGACGAGCCATGTCGTGTTCGTCATCGGAGGGAGCCATGGGCTCTCCGACGATGTTATGCGCCGCGCACAGCAGCGTATGAGCTTCGGGCGCATGACGCTGCCTCATCAGCTCATGCGCCTGGTGCTCACCGAGCAGATTTATCGCGCGGTGAAGATAAATCGGGGGGAACCGTACCATAAGTAGGGCGAAAAGTTGTTAAACTCTTAATTAGGCAGGTTTTGCAACAAGGAGTAGTTTTAACTCATCGATAGAATTAGGTAATACATGATATAATTGCCACAATGTTATCTAATAGGTGGTGAATATATTTTTGAAAAGAGCATCAACAGAGGACTTATTGAAGTTTAAACAGTCTTTAAGTCCACTTAAAATAATAGAGGCTAAAGATGAAGTTGCTGCTACGGTAGAAGAATTACCGATTGTGAGCAAAGACCCTGTTAAGAATTTGGTAGAAAAGACGAAATTAAAAGAGAAGTTATCAGTAGAAGAGCAAATCGAGTATTTAAAATTTAAAGGTATTACTTTTAATTCCTATAATGAGTCATTAGCTAAAGAAATATTAATGGATCGAACTTACTATTATAAAGTTACTGCTTTCAGAAAAAATTTTAATAAAGATAAAGATAACAAATACGCAAATGTTGATTTTTCAATTTTAAATGATTTAGCTACAATAGATATGCATTTTAGGTATTTATTTTTAAAGTTATCCTTAGATATCGAACATAATATAAAATCATTAATTATTCGCTTGATAACTGCAAGTGACGAGGATGGTTTTAAAATTATTGATGAGTATAAATTATTTGAGTTAGAAAGTTATAGACAAAAACTTATAGCAATGGAACTATCGCTTGAAGTAATTGAAAATAGAATGAAAAAGTATGAAACTATAGATAAAAAGTTATTGGAGGCATATAAGTCTCAAAGAGATTATAGCTATGATTTGATTGTTAAAAGAAAGAATAAACCTTCCATATGGGTACTCATTGAATTAATGTCTTATGGTCAATTATGTTTCTTTATTAATTTTTATGTTCAAAAAAAGAAATATAAATATAAAGAATTAAAACTGGCGAATAGCCTATTATTCGATTCGAAAAATATTAGAGATTCCTCTGCACATAGTAGACCTATTATTTTTAATATTGTAGGGCCTAATCAATTTTTAATATCTAGCGAAAAGCGTATAAAATTGCAAGTTCGAAATTATTTAACTCAAAATTGCAATATGAGTGATTCAATTACTAAAATTCCACTTAGAAACCTTAAAATACATGATATTACTGCTCTACTGTATTTACATGATTATTATGTTAAAGGAACAATTTCAAGAGTTGAACGTAAAAAAGAATTAGTAAGTCTTATTAAAAGATGTAGATTAAAGAAATCTTATTATGAAGAGCATTCAGAGTTTGGGGAGATAATGTATATTTTATTCAAATTGATCAGAAATTATAAAGTAAAACCTTAAGATGTTATTGACTTGACTATTTTACAGTGATAAAATTCATTTTAGATGAAAGACCCTTCCGCAAGGTCGTCTGGAAAATAGGGTAACAGCTATTTCTAGATTAAAGGAATCAAAATCCTTGAAACAATTATTACTTGTGTAATTGTTTCAGGGATTTTTTAGTATCTAAATTATTTATAAAACTGTATTTTGTACTTAGATACACTACTCTAAACCGTACCATAAGTAGGGGCTAAAGGTTTTCAAATGGTGAATGACAAGTAATAACCAATTAAATATAATGAATTCATGGGCATCCGGTAGGGTGCCTTTATTGTTTATTAAACTCAATTACCTCATTAAGATGAATTGAGTGGAAATATGTCTAAAGAAGAGTTAATTTATGTCTCAGGAGGCGCTTGGGGAGAAAGGCGGATTTCTTTTTTCATACATAGGGCAGATTGAGCATGGTGAGAAGAACGTTTCTTTATTGAATTTACATAAGATAGCGGAATCGCTTGAAGTTAATTTAGTTCAGCTGTTTGCGTATCAGAATGAAGAGTTTATGGTTACCTCAACTGAGAGCGATATTCAGGATATTGTAGGTATGCTTCGTGACGCTAATGATGAGAAGATACGCGTGGCGAAAAATGTACTTAAAGAATTATTATGAGATACGTCTTTCAGAGCAAATGAGGTCATTAAAAATAAACGCACAAGCCAGTGGCTTGTGCGTTTTGCTGTAGCTTAAGTAATAGTTCTTATTTTATGATTAATGGCAATAGTCTGAAATTTGATTTTGTAATAATCTTATTAATTTACTAAGGAGCAGCCATGACATCATTTATCGGATTTATAGTAGTTATGATCATATTATCCATCTTAACTGGGATGATGCAGGGGACTAAGAAGAAGAAGAGAGGACGCAGTACGGGCAAGCGGAAATCTGCTGTTAAGAAAAGCAGTAACAAAAGTGCGAAAACGACTTTTAACCGTTCTTCAACAACGTGCAGACCTGACGATGTACTTTTAAGAACACCTTTGGATAAAATCAATGGTGCTGAGTTTGAGCGATTGTTGTGCCTGTACTTCAAGGATCAAGGCTATACTGTTAAAGAAGTAGGAGTAGGGGGCAAGGATGGTGGTGTAGATTTGGTCATTGTCGATAAACGCGGCGAGAAAACTGCAGTTCAAGCCAAATGTTACGCTGACCATAACAAAGTCCAGGTAATGACTGTCCGCGAGCTGGTAGGTGCTAAAAGAAATCATGACTGCATCCTGTCTCTGCTGGTCACTACGTCCGATCTTACAGCGGATGCGAAGCGGGAGGCGGAGCAATTCAAGGTTGATTACTGGCATGGTGGTCTCGTCGAAAATAAGCTTCGGTCTTGGGGGAAATGGCAGCCTGTCAAAACTAAAGCAAAACCAAAAAGGGCCGCTGGTTCTACAGTTAAAGATGTAACCTGTGCATGTGGGGCTCCAATGGTTCAACGTAAGAATAAGGAAGGTA
This sequence comes from Paenibacillus sp. FSL R10-2734, assembly GCF_037963865.1. Taxonomy (NCBI): domain Bacteria; kingdom Bacillati; phylum Bacillota; class Bacilli; order Caryophanales; family Paenibacillaceae; genus Paenibacillus; species Paenibacillus sp. FSL R10-2734. Next base: position 650,008 of record NZ_CP150170.1, read on the forward strand.
CTATATTCTGGGGCTGCAGTAATTATCCGAGCTGCCGAAAGACCAGGGCTATATAGGCGTAACAAAAAATATCTTTAATAAAGAAATGTCGCTTTAACTAGCGTATAATTTATGGGTCATAAGGAGGAAAAAATGACTGAATTATTAGCTCCAGCAGGAAATATGGAAGCTTTAAAAGCTGCAATTTCTAATGGTTGTGATGCAATATACTTAGGAATGCAAAAATTTGGTGCACGTGCATACTCATCTAATTTTGATTTAGAATCGTTAAAAGAGGCTGTTACGTATGCGCACCTGAGGAACGTTAAAATCTATGTTGCAATGAATACCATCGTTTTTGAAAACGAAGTTGAAGAGATGAAAGAGCAGATACACGAATTAAATAAAATCGGTGTTGATGGAATTATTGTCCAGGACCTGACTGCTTTTGATTATATCGTTAAAAACTTTCTTGATATGGAAGCACATTGTTCAACTCAAATGGGAATAGACGATTTAGACGGAACTTTATTATTTAAAGAACTTGGTGCTAAAAGAGTTGTTCTGTCCCGTGAGGTTGAGATTGAAAAAGTAAAAGAGATCAAAAGAATAGCTGAAATACCTTTAGAAATTTTCGTTCACGGTGCTTTATGTGTATCTTATTCGGGAAACTGTCTAATGTCAGGATTAATCGGCTATCGATGTGCAAATCGCGGAAGATGTGTGGGTTCATGCCGTAAGGAGTATGAACTAATGGATAAGACAACAGATACATCTTTAGGAAAAAACTATATTCTATCTACTAAGGACTTAAACACGATCGATTATATCCATGATTTAAAAGAAATCGATTCTTTAAAAATAGAAGGTCGAATGAAAGTACCTACGTATGTTGCTAATGTTGTATCAAAATATCGCATGGCCTTAGATAATAAAATTACCGAAGAAGATAAAGAAAATCTGAAAAAAACATTCAATAGAACATTTACTAAAGGGTATTTGTTTCACGAAGATAAGAGAAATATTACAAACATCTTAAGACCTAATAACTTCGGTTATGAAATTGGAACAATTAGCAAGATTGTTAAAGACATGTATGAAATAACACTTACACGTACTTTAAATCAAAACGATACAATCAGAATAAGTCACAACAATGAAGATGTTAATTTAACGGTTGCAAAACTGTACGATAAAGAGGGCGAATTAATCAACAAAGCAGATGATGTCTGCTATATCAAAATCAAAGAAAAGATGTCTATGGGAGATGTAGTATATAAAACGAAGGATTATTTCTATTCCAAAGAATTAGAATCATCACTGGAAAAAGAATTTAAGCGGTTTAACCTAGATATTAGAGTGTATGCATCTCCAGATTCAAAGCTTTTCATAGATGCGGAGGGCTTAGGCTTTAATTATTTTTATGAAAGCGAGGAAATACTAGGCGAAGCCATTAATAATCCAACAACGAAAGACCAGGTAATAAAGCAATTTTCAAGATTAAATGAGACTATATTCGAACTTAATCATGTGGATTTTGAGGAATGCAATGCATTTATTCCAGCTAAACTGTTAAATGCAGCAAGAAGAGATATTGTACTGGGCTTATATGACTTAAAGCTTAACAGCCAAAAGAAAAGAACCAAGGCTTTGAAAGCAAAAGAGAAAATAAGCTTTGCCCCTGAAAAACCATACCTTACGGCCTCTGTAACGACTAAGGAACAGTATGATGCTTGCGTGAGCTGTGGAATTAAGGAAATCTATTTTGAAAATGTTGTTAGAAGAAATCAGAATCGTTATAAGAAAAAAGAAGGGCAGCTACTAATCGGCGGATATGGTGGAATTTATCACTACAGAGAAACGAATCCGTTTGTTACGGACTATTCTCTAAATGTTGTTAATGCTACTAGTTGCTATGAATTATATAAATTAGGTGCAAAACGAGTCACTTTATCTTATGAATTGAATAAGAGCCAAATTGAAGATTTAATGAATGCCTATTATGAAGAAAATGGCGGCTATCCTGCGCTGGAAATGATTGTATATGGAGAGACTCCTTTGATGTTTACAAAATATTGTCCAATGAAAAAAATGAATCAATGCAGAATTTGCAAAACGAAGAGCTATGAGTTAAAAGATGAGCACGGAACGTTCCCTATCATTTCCCATAATGATTGTACAACGACTATCCTTAATGGGAAGACGCTTAATCTTTTAGATGAGCTACAAAACATCAAAGGAATCGAGGCATTGAGATTAAACTTCACAGTTGAATCAAAAGAGCAGGTTGTGAAAGTCATTAATATGGCGTCAGGTAAATTAAACGGCTCAATGAATAATGCTGTCTTTAATCAGGAAACAGACACAAGAGGACATTTTAATAAAGAGATTGTGTAGGTAGCCAAAGGGATGGTTCTGGCGATATGATGGCGGGAGCGAATCCAACAGCGGCAGCGGTCAGATTATGGCGTACATAAATGCCCGGACGGCAGACTCTGCGATTGGGGTATTCCGCGTACAGAGTGTTATGGTGAAGAGTATTTCTTTGATAATGCTCCGGTTAACTTTGGTGGTTCTTTTCAAGATTTGAAAGATTAATCATGGAAATGAGCTTCGTATTGCTGACCAGTATATTGCTGTCTTCCTTGCTAATCGTTCAGCTTAACATAAAAGAACAAGAAAGAGCCGCCCAGTACTGGGCGGCTCTAAAACTTGCCGCTTCAACCATCGCAGTGAACGTGTCAGAAGCAAGAAAAAGTCTTTTTGAGAGGCCGACTGCTTTTCAGCAGAAATCCCCTTATCGTTGAATCTACATTGGTTAGTTGCAGAAATCTTAGGATCGAAGTAACCTTCGAATTTAAGGACGATAGGCTAGGTCCAAAACATCGAACTTCCAAGTTAAGATGCTTAGGTAGTCCTAACATGATAAGTTAACTATCGCGAAGAAACCAAAAAGTAGTGTTGCTTATGTGAGTCTTTACATTAACGATAGATCATTTCTAAATCTCCATTCTCCAGCCCAGGATTAAAAATCCTTATGTATCAGCAGCAAAAGATCAATTAACGATATCTCTGAACCCAGCTCTACCTTGTGTCCATGGAAGAAGCTGTTCCAGGCCATCCCGGTAGCGGGCATGCTCTTCGGCGCGTATACAAACCGCAAAGCGCTGGAAGAGGTAGCGATGCCGCGCGGATGCTGTATCGTAAAAGAAGGATTTTGGAGAGATTGGCGCAGGGCGGGAAGAGTGCGGAGTGAATAGCGAAAGAGTTAAGGGATGAAGGAATAGTGAGGCCTTCAATTTCGTTCTATAGATGTTACGGTGAACCGTATCATAAGTGACGGTGAAAAATTTTCGGGGGAAAATTGGACTTTATTGAATCGTAAATGTGACTTGGATTCGGTACAGTGAAGGATAAGCATCAGTACGGATGTTAGTTGGAGGGGGAGGACCATTATTTGGGAGGCAGAAAAATAACCTCTTGATGAATATCAGATCCAACCGGATCGATTAAGACATTGATTCGAAAAGCGACGCAAACATTATTGAAATAGGAAAGCGATCCGATCAGTAAATGAAAGAGGGTACAAAATGAAAATACAATATTTCCACCATAGTATGGATATCCAATCTGATTTGTCGGTCCATGGCATTTTTTCGAGCTAATCGGGGACGGGCTACACACGTTATCAAGAATGTTAAAGAATATGAAATATTCCTGAAAATAAAGAGGCCCGATTAGCTTATCTGCAGCTAATGCGGGTCTCTTATTGTGATTCACAAGCCAAGTATGCGCTGATCTCGTAAGTTACAGCTTCTGTTTAAATTTCTATATGTTGTCCTACGTTTGTAGCGAGAGCCTTTTGATAAATCAACTGTGCCGTCACAACATCAAGCACAGCTGTTCCCACAGTTTTAAACAACGTGATTTCCTTATCGCTGTTTCTTCCTTGTACCTGGCCTAGAATAATTTGTCCTAGTTCGCCGGTGAAGTCCTCTTTCGATACAAGGCCTTTTTCCATAGGAATCAGTAGATCGCCCGCTTCCGCCAAGACGCCTTCGATGGTGTCAAATACAATTTTGTCGGCCCGCTGTACAATCTGCTCAGGCAGTTCTTGCATTTGTGGCGTATACGCGCCAACTCCGTTAACATGAGCGCCTTTTTTCACAAGACTACCGTCAAATACCGGACGAGTAGAGGTTGTGACCGCTGTAATGATGTCCGCATCTTGAATGGCCTCATTTCCGTTACTTGCGGCAACAATCCTTGTGTTGAATGAGGAAAATTGCTGCTGCATCGACTCGGCAAATGCTTTTGCCCGATCAAAGTTGATATCTAATACCCGCACTTCCTCAAGATCACGCACTGTAAGCATCGCTTCCAGCTGTGTCGCTGCTTGCCCACCTGTTCCAAACAAGACGGCAATCTTGGCATCTTTTCTGGCTAAAATATCTGTACCTGCTCCCTGGACAGCGCCGGTTCTAAGCTGCGTTAAGAAGGTTCCATCCATAATGGCGCACACTTCGCCGGTTTTTCCGTCCAGCAAAATCATTTGTGCCGGAACAGACGGCTTGCCAAGCTCGATGTTACCCGGAAACACAGACACTATTTTAATTCCTGTAGCATCCATCTCTTTGATATAGGCCGGCATGAAAAGGTTTTGCCCTTGTTGCTTGGGAACATCGATATTAACACGTAAAGGAACCGTACATTCTCCCTCGGTATATAATCGCAGAGCCTGTTTACTTGCGTCGATCGCTTCTTTCATTGTAAAAACCTTCTGAATATCTTCTTTAGTTAATATTAGCATTCTAATGCACCTCATTTTTAGTATTAGACCGATTATTGTTGAACGGCGTTTCTATTCTTGAACTCATTAATTAACATACTTGCCCCGCTATATAGCAGAATCGCGGCAACAACCCACTGAAGAGCAGATACATCTAATCCCTTTACAATATACACGGCAATCAGAACACCAATAATTCCGAATGTAGCTGCAAACAGTGTTATTTTTCTGCTGTACTCACCATATTTAATGAACTGCATACTGCCGATTGGAACGGAGAAAGTAGCAGCTCCCATCATAATCGGGAAGGCAACCATTGGATTTAAACCAAGCGCATATACCGTAACCATGGTTAACGCATAAGATCCTATTCCAATATTGTTGAGTGCTCCGTAAGCAAACAGGCAGATTGCTGCGATCACTAATTTCCCGCCATACAGGCCAGTAGCGGTTCCCCCATTTGGAATTAAGCCGAATTTACCAGCAAGGATGAGCAGCGTTGCAACCACAAGCCCTAATCCGATGAACTTACGAATGATAGAAGGGGACAGCTTCACGACAATCCGGGGGCCAATATAGGCTCCGATAATCTGGGATACTATACATACAACCAAGGTCATAATGTCCACATCAATAACGGTTATGAATGCCAGAGCCATGACCGCTACAGGGATCACGCACTGTGTATTTAAGGTTCCCGGAAGTTTTTTGTCGGACACCCATTTTGCTTTCCGGTACAAGATGGATGAAAGTGCAAAGTCTGAAACCCCAAAGGTAGAGAAGAAGAAAATCAATGTTGAGGATATCGCGAGCATAAAGCCGTTACCAGGCTCCTGCTTGATTTCCTCCCGGTGTTTCACTACATCTACAATAAACCTTACGGCAAAAATAACATTAATCAGGACCACAAGGGTCAGTATAATCGTCGCTGTTGTCATTAGTTACAACCTTCTTTTCATTTTTTTGATTATAAATGCTTCGTATTCCTTTCAGCTCGTCGCCAAACTGCCTTTTGGCATCATCGCCCATGGCATCAATCAGTCTGAAGCAGTAAGCGTCATGTTTAATATTTTCTTTGGCAAGGAAGACCATCGGAGTACTTTGCGTCCATATGACTTCTGCATTCTTGTCATTTTGAATATGCCCGAACAGGATTTCCTTGGAATCGACCACAATATTAATCCATCTGCCGCCGCTTTCCTGAAGTTTTTCTTCCTCAAAGCCATGTTTGTAGTAGTTGACCAGCGGAACTTGATAATCATGGTTTGTGCTATAGAGAATAATCACCGACCGTTCAAGCCTTTCCTCTACGGCACGTAGTTCCTCAATAATGTGATGAATATCCTCTTTCCAGACCTGGATATATACCTCGGACTTGGCTTCACTTAGCAAAAGCCTGCACTTGTTGAAAATATTTTTATACCCGCGGATATACCAGAAATTTTCTAGGTCCATCGTCTGGTTATAGCTTTTCAGTTCATTTTTTACTTCAGTCAGGCTGTCGTCCACACTGCTCTTGATATTCTCAATGAATTCTTCAATAGGAACGGCACTGTAATGGACAGGATTGGTTTGCTTTGAAACGACAATGCATCCCTTTTCCATTAAAATCTCCAAGATGTTGTACACCTTAGATCGAGGCACGGCGGAATTTTTGCTGACTTCATAGCCTGTACCCGTTCCGTTTTTTAGCAAAGAGATATACACCTTTGATTCTGATTCCGTGAAGTTGAACGACTTCAACAATTGAATTACTTTGTCCATCTCATTTCACCTCATACTCAATAATATGATTTCATTTTACAAGTAAATGAGACTAGATGAAATGTTCTTGTGAAATTAATCACTTTTGTGTCTGATGTGTTTCATTGTTATTAGTAGCTACCTTTGTTAACTACTATACACCGCCTATAATAGTTTGTACATAATTTCACAAAGATTTTAGGGTAGCATGAACAATTGACTTCGAATTCTAGACACAATTGGCATTGGAGTGAAACTGAGGATGTTGATCGCGGTCAGCATAGTAAGCCGTGTTATCTTCTAAGCAGTTAGTGATAGAGGGTTTGCAAGAGGGATTGAAATCAGAAGAAATAACGGGTTCCATCTATAGAGGCAAACATCTCTGGAAAAAGTACGGAGAAGAAACTATACAGCCAGTATTCCTACTTCTCTTCCATCAGGCAGGTGGTATAGTGGCTGCATTAATTAGAGGGATAACTTACGATGTATTTTAAAATTATCAAAACTTGATTGTTATTAACGGCATAATTTGTACCCTCGTAGCGCTGGGGTATATCGTAATATTCATGACATACAGAAGAGTCCTAGGATTCAAAATAAGAGGACTGCAGTAGGCACGGTACTTTGACTTCGCTTCATGACTTGCAGAGCAAGTATCGGGGTAAGCTGAACGCGAATTCGTCCTATATATGATATGGGGAACCGTATCATAAGTAGGTGGAATTTTTGGTTACGAGGCCTAGGGGGGCATGGGGCTAACTTGGACCCAACCCGATAGAAAAGGGGGATTACTTCTTTATAAACACGGAAACCATTCGTGCGCCCAATTTACTTAACAAAGCATAAACCAACTGTGTTCTGGTCAAGACCCCATTTAGTAGACATTGTAAAAAACCTAGGCTACAAGCTGGTTTCTGTATTCAACAGGGGTCAGCTTGTTTAGTGTGCGCCCAGCATGGGCGCTATCTCTAGGGTTTAAGTCCCGAATTGCGAAGGCAGTAATTAAGGCAAGGGTGTCCATCATGAGGTGGAATCTGAAGGAAGCCAGCGGCAAATCTCTCGTCTGAGGAACACGAACTTTATTTAAGGATAGCGTACGTTGGATGAGTCTGCACTACAAATCAAAGTCCTTACTGCCGAAGGCGTGCGAGACTAGCGGAAGAGTGGAAATTACCTCGAATGAAGGTGAAGAAGCTAATCGCACTCGGCGTGACATGCTGATTTGGGCTCCAACCTGTGGCAGCATGCCTTGGTATGCATGGGACGTGTACTGGTTGATCGCTATGATCTTACGTTTCAACACCTCATCAGGATCGTTATCCTTGCGCTTCAACCCCCGATTCAAGATTTTGTAACCACTTTTTTAGGACATCTTCCTCTTCGTACAGACGACGTAGTTCGCGTCCTTGCTCAGTTTCGGCCCTATGAGGATCTCCACGTTTATCCTCGATTGATGCTACTCCTTTTTCCTGGTATTTCCTAATTCAAACTTTAGCTGGTTTCTTGTCATGTACTTTTAGGTGATCTGTAATATTGCTGTAACTCCCCCTCATCGAATAGCTTCCACCTTAAGAGACTCCGGATAATGCTTAAACCTCTAACCCTTTTTCGCTGGCACAAAAATGCATCCTCTAGAATTTCATCGAATTAACAAGAGGTTTAATCCAATATCAATTCTAAAGGGTGAACTTCAATTCCAGGTTAGAAGCCGTACGGTGTTATTTGCTTGTAAATCAAATCTTAACAATCAGGCTTTAAAATATCGTAAAAGGAGGATGAAACATGATGCAAGACGCTATTGTTTGGGGGTCACTAATTATTAAGTACAATTGGATCGCGTTTGCCTTTTCTGCACTGGCAGCTTATATGGCTATGAAATTCTGGTTGAGAGATAAGGTTGATATCAAAAAGCCAATTTTAGAGGATATAACCAATGTGTTTTTTTGGGCATTCATCATTTGGAAGTTTAGTGTCATTATTTTCAATCCCGTCAGTGTTATAAATAATCCGTATTATATTCTTTATTTTTCCGGGGGCAAGCGAGGGATCTTGCTAGCGGCAATCGCTGTTCTTATTTTCTTAATTATTCAATCTCGAAAACACAAAATTAACCTTTGGATGTATGCAGCGGTACTATCGGTAGGATTTGTATCTTATAAATTGGTTTATTCTCTTTTCAGGCTCTTCTTCAATTATCCACAATCATTCGTGTATGACCTTAGTCAAATTGTTCTAGCGATTGTGCTGCTGATTTGGTTGTATAGCCGAAAAGAGAGTTTTGGAAAACCACATGAGATCTATCAACTGATTCTATGGTTCAGCATCGGACAAATTTTTAGCTACTTTTTAAATAGCTTTAATACAGCTGTGTTCTTGGGATTTTCCTTAGAGCAGCTTATCTTTTTGACCATTGCTCTAGGTTGCTTATTAATACCAATTTTTGTAAGAAAGAAAAAACTTTAACGAATCTTAACAATCTCTCGTTATTGTTAACAGGAATACTTTGCTGGAGGAATTACAAATGGACAATATTTCAGTTTTATTTGCTATATCGGCTGGGCTACTATCGTTCTTCTCACCTTGCATTTTTCCGTTATTGCCTGCCTATCTTGCTAATCTTACAGGTTCATATGGGAGTGGAGGCCAGATTAATGTTTCCAAAAGAATAATGATGATTCGTTCCATTCTCTTTATCCTTGGTTTTACTGTAGTTTTCATGCTTATGGGCGCTTCGGTCAGTATGATAGGACAATTATTCGCTGCAAATCGAGGGATAATAGAAAAGGTTAGCGGTTTACTTATTATTATGTTTGGTCTACAGATCGCAGGGATTTTGAACCTTCGCTTTCTCATGTTTCAAAAGCAGCATGAAACCAAGGGTTCTAAGAGCGGATGGAATTCATTTGTCGTAGGAGTCGCATTTGGAACAGGCTGGACGCCTTGTGTCGGATTGGCTTTATCTTCGATTTTGCTGTTAGCGGGATCTTCTGAAACGATGTACAGTGGAATGTTTTTGCTGCTATTTTATTCGCTGGGCTTAGGCGTTCCTTTTCTTCTAATATCGTTCTTGATTACAAAATCTATGGGTATTATGAAAAAAGTGAACATATGGTTGCCGCGTCTATCTTTGCTAAACGGTTGGATTATGATCGTGATGGGCTTAATGCTATTTACGGGGCAATTGCAAAAATTAAGTGCATGGCTCTCCCAATTCGCGCCAGTTTTTTAAAAAAGAAAGGATGGAATGGTCTTTCCTATGAAAAAAAATATAATCGCTATTGTAATCCTGCTTGGATTGGTTAGTTGGGGAATATACGATACAATGAAAAAAAATAATGCAGTTAAAGCAAGTCTGGCTAGCAGTGAACAAGTAATAGAGGGGCTGGATATGTCTTCACTGACCATTGGTATTAATAAAGGTAACATTGCCCCTGAGTTCGAACTAAAAACACTGGATGGAGAAAGTGTAAAGCTGTCTGATTTTAGAGGAAAAAAGTTAATCGTCAATATGTGGGCAACCTGGTGTCCACCATGTAGAGCCGAAATGCCGGACATGCAAAAATTTTATGATAAATATAAAGATGAAGATGTGGCGATTCTTTCTGTAAATATGACAACATCAGAAAAGAGTGTAGACGATATTTCCAAGTTTTTAAATGAATTTGAGATTACATTCCCAGTTGTATTGGATGAAGAAAATAAAGTTGCGATGACGTATCAAACTTTTTCGTTGCCTACAAGCTATATTATTGATTCGAAAAGCATTATTCAGCAAAAAGTTACAGGTCCGATGAATTATGAAATGATGGATAAGATGATTTCAGAGATACAATAGATGGAGTTGGAGGTATTTAGAATGGCTGTACAAGGGACTGGGATTTTGGTAGTAGAGGACGATGTTAAGATCCGTAAGCTGATTGTCCTGTACCTGGAGAAAGAAGGGTATGAAGTTTATGAGGCTGGAGATGGGGAAGAAGCCCTTGATGCCTTTAGAAAATATGACCCTTGCCTTGTTATTCTGGATCTAATGCTTCCGAAAGTTAGTGGGGAAGAAGTCTGCAAGAGTATTCGTGCAGATTTGAAAGAACAAATACCTATTATTATGTTAACGGCTAAAGTAGAGGAACAAAGCCGGATTGAAGGCTTGAAATCGGGAGCAGATGATTATGTAACGAAACCGTTTAGTCCAGGTGAATTGGTTGCACGGGTAGAATCTATTTTGCGGCGGACAGGCCAGAGATGCAGCAAAATTACGTATCGTGGAGTAACCATTAAAGCGTTGCGGGGCGAAGTGCACTTCAGAGGAGAAATTCTAAAGCTCACACAGCATGAATTTCGTCTTTTGTTTTTTTTGATGATGCATCCTAATCAAATTCTGACTAGGGAACAGATCATTGATGAACTGTATCCCAATAATGAAAAGGCAGTAACTGAAAGGTCGATTGATGTTCACATTGGCAGATTGAGAGAAAAACTGAAGTGGGACGGGGACAGCGAACTAATCGAAACTATTCGAGGAATGGGGTATCGCTTTGCTGCTTTTCAAAAATAATCCATTACGTTTAAATATAATGTGGAAATTTACTCTGGTCAACGTAGCGGTCATTGGTATTGCCGTCTGGTTGGCGGGAGTTTCGGTGAAAGACTTTGCCTGTTTGTTGATTGCTAATTCCCCGTCTGTGAGTCCAGAAGAGAGCGCCTCTTTTACTCAAACAATGCAGACTTTTCTAATTAAAGCAAGTCTATTGGCTGTGTTGATCGCAGGGATCTTCCATTACTATTTTGTCAGGAGGCTGCTTTCTCCGCTTAAGCAATTGGGTCGTGCTGCACGACAAATGGCTCAAGGTGAAATGCCAGAACCATTATCGTTTCGGGTTCGAGATGAAATTGGACAGTTAACGGAAGACTTTAATCATTTAAGCCAGAAATTAAAACAGGTAGAAGAGTTAAGAAAAAAAATGCTGTCTGATATTGCCCATGAGCTGCGGACCCCGTTAACCAATATTAATGGCTATTTGGAAGCTTTAAGCGCAGGAGTAATTAAGGGCAATGCAGAGCTTTACCAATCACTTCACGAAGAATCGATACGCATTACCCGAATGGTTGAGCAGTTACATGAATTGAATGTATGGCAAGGAAAGAAGATTTCCAATGATAATAAGGTGAATGTACTCTCTATAGATAAGGTCATTGAGTCTTGCATTGATCACTTTTCATTAGAGTTCAAAAGTAGAGGGATCTCTCTTCAATCTAATATTGAAGCAGCGCAAGTAGTCGGGGATGAAGACGGGCTAAAACAAGTGCTACATAATCTTTTGACCAATGTTCTGCAATATGACCAGGGCGGGTGGATAAAAATAGGAGGAACGCGGAACGAGTTTGGTTATCAAGTTACTGTCAACAATTTAGGCCAGCCCATCCCTAAAGAAAAAGAAACTCTAATCTTTGAGAGGTTCTACCGGTTAGATTCGTCTCGCAGCAGGGATACGGGGGGGGCAGGATTAGGGCTATCTTTAGTGAAGGAAATTATAGAACAGCAGAAAGGAAAAGCAGGGTTGCGGTCTGATGGAAATGAGCATTCCTTTTGGTTTACAATACCCTTAAAATAAGGGGTGTTTTTGTCACAATGGGTTGGGAGCCCTTCTTACTTGAATTTCAAAAATCCTTTCAATTTCTCCGTCACGGTGAACAGCGACGGCAACAAAGCTTCTACCATAGAACAGTATTTGAGTCTTCGCGAAGGAGAGTCTGTCATACCGTAAATTGAACCATAAAGAACAATAGCGAAGAAGAGATAACCTCTCATCTTCGCTATTGTTCTAGGTTAAATCATTTTCCCGAAAATATAATTACTCCCTACAACTCTATTGGATTTACAGAGTCAACCACGTCTTGGATTTCTTTTTTTGTAAAAGACGGATTGTAATATGAAGTGCGACAGATAAAAAACACCCATGGAAGATTCGTGTAAAATGGAGTCACCACAACAACCATTACACAGGAGAATCAAACCATGGGCTACACACATCTTAACATAACTGAACGCAGTCAGCTAGAAATCTTACTTCGCTTGGGATGGTCCAATCGACAGATTGGCAAGGAACTAGGCAGACATCACTCCACCATTGCTAGAGAGCGAAACAGAGAGAGTTGCAGGGAGACGTACGCCGCAGAGATTGCACAGGCTAGTTACACGGAGCGGCGAGTATCGTGTAAACCAAAGGGTCGGTTTACCCTTGAGTTAGCCAGCGAACTGGAAGCAAACCTACAGCAGACTTGGTCACCTGAGCAAATTGCCGAGCATAGGAGACTTCACGGTAAATCGTTCGTTTGTTTCAAGACCATCTACCGTTGGCTCTATACTGGACGCCTTGCTACAGGTGAAGTAAAGGTACTAAGACATAAGGGTAAACGGCGTAAGCCCATGGAGACACGTGGACGCTTTCTCATCGGGAAACCCATTAGCCAGCGCCCTAAAGAGGTGCGTAAACGAGAGGCTTTCGGACATTGGGAATTGGATACGGTTGTATCCAGCCGAGGAAAAAGCCGAGCCTGTGCCGCCACATTCATCGAGCGCAAGACACGGATGTATCTAGCCCTAAAAATGCCAGACCGTACGGCTCACTCGATGGAGATCGCTTTCGGTGTCATTGCTAGCCAGTACCCTCACAAAACTTTTCTAACGGCTACGACAGATCGCGGGAAAGAATTCGCCTGCTATAGCGCCCTAGAAACCTTTCACGGACTGGATATCTACTTTGCCGATCCCTATTCGTCCTGGCAACGAGGATCTAACGAAAACGGGAATGGGCTACTTCGAGAGTTCTTTCCAAAAGGTCATGACTTTGGGCAGGTTACTGATGAGGAACTCGCTCATACCATCCATCTCATTAACAACCGCCCTCGAAAATGTCTAGGATGGAAATCTGCTCACGAATCTTTTATGGAACAGGTGTCGCACTTAGCTTGACAAACCGTCAAAAGAAAAAGGCGTTTCAAATGGATTGTTTTTGGATTCAATATAGGCCCATCCCAGAGCAGTTAAGACTTCTTCTAAGTTCTCAGCAGTTACTCCGTTTATTCCTGCATTGGCAAATACTGTTTCGTCAGGCTTAGGCGCTAAGCTAGATGGCAAAAAGTATTGCTGGATCGCTGTTAAAGCGAGTCCTGAATGAACTTGATTAACAATCTCTTGAATTTCAAGTACGGTCCATGGAGATGTCTTGTCCACGCTCAATGCATAATCAACATCGGTTAAGTTCAACTGAGTAACACCTGTTACTCCAGCAGTGTCAAATATTAATTGGCCAGGCGCATCGCCAACTTGCTGACCGTAGTAAGCATTAATCGCATCCAACGCGGCTTGTGGAGACATTGATGCAGGTGTTTGCGTTGGTTCAGGTGTCGGTGTTGGTGTTGGTGTTGGTGTTGGTGTTGGTGTTGGTGTTGGTGTTGGTGTTGGTGTTGGTGTTGGTGTTGGTGTAGGCGTTTGTGTTGGCGCAGATGTTTGCGCTGATGAAGGTGTTTGCGTTGATGTAGGTGTAGGCGTTGATGTAGGTGTTGGTGTAGGTGTCTGCGTTGGTGTAGGTGCCAAATATTTGGTTTTCGCTTCGTATGCACCAGTAACTAGTAAATCACGTGTTGCATTTGCTTGACCACCAAACTTACCATCCTCTAAATTGCTTAACAGTTTCAATTCTAGAGCCGCTGCAACATATCCTTGTGCCCAATTACTCACTGTTTCATCTGTACCAGTACGAGCTTTAGCGTCTGCATCCTTACCTACTATTCTTACTAGAAATGTTGCTAGTTGCTCTTTTGTAACCTTTCCTGCAGGGTTATATGTTCCCTCTCCGTAGCCATCTGTTATTTCAGCTTTTTTGATTGCCTCAATATAAGGTAATGCATAACCATTAGCTGCGTCGTCAGCTTTTACATCAGTAAATGAGGACGTTTTTAAGTCTTTATTAACTTCAATGCCGGTAATCAAAGCAGCAACTTTGGCGAATTGTGCTCTATTCATTTCGTCTTTTAAACCAAATGTAGTATCACTTACCCCATTAAAAATTCCTGCTAAAATCAATGCATCAAACTTGGCTTTCGTTGCCGCATCTAAATCCTTTAGATCAGTAAAATCTGAAGATGTCTTCGTTTCTGCATAAACCGTAATCCCAGAGGTACACATTAATAAAACCAAAATTAAAGCAAAGCATTTCTTTTTCACAAATATTCCTCCTAATTAGACTTAGGCTCTACCGTCTGGGTTAGTCGGTGAAATCCTTTCAAGCCTATATTAAGATAATTATCGACTCGATACTACTTTTTTTTTAGAAATATTGTGAAGTATTATGAATTTACCGTAATTTATAAGTTTAACATCCTACAAGCGCCATGCAATATAAATAATCTCACATATATACACCGTATGATGCTCTACTTCACATTCGTAACGACGCCTACACAAACGACAAACCAAGCTGCAAGAATCTATGAGTTCGAGGTATACTGACCTAGTGTTACGGCATAACCCTTGTGACTTATGTGATAGTAAAGATTTAAGCCACTGAGACTTTAAGTTTCAGTGGCTATTTGATTTTTGAAGAAGAAAGGAGCTTCAATCGACGTTTTAATAATAGTTAAGACAATGACTCTGTCGTTATTTGGATGGTGGATGTATGTGCTTGGCTAGCTTCAACAAGCTGGATGCCTTTTCCAACGTTCATACCATTTACAGGAGCCATCCAAGGCTCAATGCACACGAAGGGTTTTCCTTGTAACGCCCAAAGCACCATATACTGATATACATCTTCTGAGGTGATTGTCACTTTCAGTTGTCTTGCATGATCGATCATTTCACATTGGTTAGATTGTAGTTGCTCATAAATGGCAGTAGATTCAGGTTGATTAAAGTTTAATTTATTTTGCACTATACTATTGGGTACCATTTCATCGTAATTAGACGAAGGAATATTTATTTCGAGACGGTCTTTATTTTCTACATAGAAATAAGGGTGGTATCCCAAATAGAAGGGCATTACTTTATAATCATCATTATGAATGGTAGCCTGTATACTTAGCCCACTCTTGGTAAGTGTATATTGCATAATCAATTTGAAATGAAAAGGGTATCTTTCATAGGTATCTTCATTATCTACCATCTCAAGCGTGATTGAAGCACTATGCTCATCAGCAAAAGTATGGATTACCTTAGCTGCTAGATTACGCGCAAAGCCGTGCTGTTTTAAATGATAGGGTGTGTCGTTGTAATAGTAAGTTTCATCAACCAGGTAACTACTAATAGGAAATAAAATAGGATTGCCACCACGTATATTTTTCGAAGGATCCTCTAATGTTTCTTGTTCAAGATAAAAAATCGGTTCATTATTATGCATATATTTACTAATAATAGCGCCTCGTTCGGGAACTATTTCGATATAAATGGTACCTTCCTTATTGGTTAGAACGTAGGTCTCAAATCGGTCTTGCTTAGTGTAACAAGTAAACATAATCTTCCTCCTCAAAGATAGTTATAACAACAGTAATACCATGCCAATAGTGTTGTAAAACAATAAGTAACATTATACATCATGTAATGATACTGAGCGCGATCATATTGCTATATCGATCCAACTCCATGATAACGTGCCAGTTAACTCTACAAGGACTGCAAAGAGACATTTATCACTGATTAACACTCATATCACAAGTAATATGTTAGAATATCAGAACAGCTTTACTGCGTTACCGCTTTATCAACTTCATAATTCACGAGCTATGATGGCTAAGGATTACACTTTAGCAGGAGCAGCTTCTGGAGAGACTGCGGAAATTCCGCGGCGCCGAAGGGTTCACAATCTCAGGCAAAAGGACAGAAGAGTACTGAATATGTATTTGTCATGCTGATCGCCATCAGTAGGGCAAATATTATTTGATATTCTTACGATCTGGGAGATTGGATGACATCCAATCTCTCTTTTTTTATTCCAATTTATTGTACTCACAAGGGGGAACTAGGAATGGCACAACCAGAATTAAAGAGAGAACTAGCCAATCGGCATGTTCAACTTATCGCTATTGGCGGCACCATTGGTACAGGATTATTCTTGGGATCAGGCAAGGCGATAGAGAAGGCAGGCCCATCCATCATGATCACGTATTTAATCGTGGGTATTGCTGTGTTTTTTGTGATGAGAGCATTGGGAGAACTCCTATTATCTAAAGCGGGCTATCAATCGTTTACCGATATCGCTGAAGACTATCTTGGATCTCGGGTCGCATTCATCACCGGTTGGACCTATTGGTTTTGCTGGATTATGACGGCCATGGCTGATGTCATTGCTGTTGGCGTATATGTGCAGTATTGGTTTGATATCCCGCAGTGGGTTCCTGCTATCGCCTGTCTTGTCGTGTTGTTAGGTCTAAATCTATTAACTGTAAAGAGTTTTGGAGAACTCGAATTTTGGTTTGCTTTGATTAAAGTAATCACGATTCTTGCCTTAATTGGTCTTGGGGTCATTTTACTGATCATAGGGTTCAAGACGGATGCAGGATCGGTGACGATTCGAAACCTGTGGGAGCATGGGGGCTTTTTTCCGAACGGTATATCAGGCTTCTTATTTTCTTTTCAAATGGTTGTATTTGCTTATGTCGGTGTGGAGTTGGTGGGTGTATCGGCAGCGGAAACAGCGGATCCGGAAAAAAACATCCCATCGGCGATTAATAAAATTCCTTTGCGGATTTTATTTTTCTATGTCGGTGCGCTTTTTGTCCTGCTATGCATTAACCCTTGGACGGAGCTCAGTCCGGCAGAGAGTCCTTTTGTAAAAACCTTTAGTTTAGTAGGGATTCCGATCGCTGCAGGGATTATTAATTTTGTCGTATTAACCTCAGCTGCTTCCGCTTGTAATAGTGGAATGTTCTCGACAAGCCGAATTCTCTATAACTTGAGTAGAAGCGACCAGGCGTCACCTCATTTAGGTAAACTGAACAAAAACCATGTACCTAGCAACTCGTTATTCATTTCTACAATTGTCATATCTGTAGGGGCTCTTTTGAGTAAACTTATTCCGGAGCAGGCTTTTGGAATCGTGACAACGATCAGCGCTATTTGTTTTATATGGGTGTGGGGCATTGTTCTCATCTGCCATATTAAGTATAAGAAAACTCGGCCAGACTTACAGGCTACATCCAAGTTCAAAGCACCTTTCACCCCGGGTATTAATTATGCTGTCTTAACCTTGTTCGCGGGGATACTGGTCATCATGCTATTCGCTGGAGAGACACGTCCGGCTTTATTGTTTACTCCGTTATGGTTTGTTTTATTATTCATCCTATATTCGATTAGAAGCAAAAAGGTAAAAAGTAATCAAGGTTAAGTAAGTAGAACCCTTTACGGTTGATGCGCTTTTTGTTAAGCTTGAAGCGTAAATAACGGCAAAATAACGCAAAAAATCAGTAAATGGGGACGAGATATGTTAGCAACGGAACGACAACAAATTATTTTGGCGGAACTCAAGCAGAGAGGCAATGTTTCGGTTAAAGACTTAAAGGTGCTTCTCCGGGTTTCATTGGATACCGTTAGACGTGATTTGGAGCATATGGAGGGGATGGGTCAACTACTGCGAGTTCACGGTGGGGCCGTCATTAAGGATGATTCGGTGACGAATCGCGACTTTACATTGCGAAAAGTAGCCCAATTGGAGCAGAAGCAGCAGCTTGCAGCGAACGCAATGGCGTTCGTCAAGGAAAACCAGGCGATTTCTCTGAATGCCGGTACGACTAACATTGAAGTGGCTAGACAGCTTGCGGCCCATTTCGAGCGTTTAACCGTTATAACGAACTCTATTAAGGTGGCTGAGATATTGGCAGTCAAAAGTGGCTTTCATGTCATCGTACTTGGTGGGGTGCTCAATCACGATGAATTTTCACTATACGGGGGTTCTATACAGCAAGAAATATCAAAATTTAACATTGATGTCGCGTTTATATCTATCAATGCGATCTCCCTTGATAAGGGCTTGACCGATTTCCGTCAAGGCGAGTCCGAGGTGATTCAGGTCATGATTCAAAATGCGGTGAAGCGGATCGTCGTAGCCGATTCGAGCAAGTTCGAGACCGTATCATACTTGAATATTTGTGGCTTTGACGAGATTGATACCATAGTGACGGACATTGAGCTGGATCTCGGGCTACGACTTCAGTACGAGGGGCGCGGAATTCAAATCATTCAATAGACGCATAAAACAGCAGGTGGTTAATTGCAATTATGTCCGCCATTCTGCATGTCGAAAGCTGTGAGACACAGTATAAGCAGAAGAGTACTCATTTGAGTACTCTTTTTTTGTTTATCCCCCCACTTAAAAACAGCAAAATAAAATAATAAAGTGTAAAACTTATGTAAAAACAGCAAAAAGCATTGGATTTTGCAGTAACGTTCCATTATAATCCAAGTTGAAGCAGATAAGAATCGAAGAGGTGAAGAGAATGACAACCAACCAGCGTAAGGTGGTTATATTGGATTGGGCGGGAGCCGACTTTGTTATTGAGTCCATCGGCCAGCTTCCAGAAGTCATCGGGATAATCGAAAATGAAGGGAAGAAAGCAACTTTATGAGCCAGTTTCACAACCCAGTCAGACTGTATTTCGATAAGTATGGTGCTGCGAGCATGGCAGATACCATCCGGGAGCGGTTTGCTTCTATAAGCCGCGTTCTCGTATTGACTAGAGGTGGAAATGTTGAGAAAAGCGATGGTTTACAACCGCTTTTGGATACGCTTGAAGGGAAACAAGTTTGCTTGAAGGAGCTGCAGCTGTCAAATCCGGATATTAAGGACGTGCTTAGTCTGACAGAAGAGGTGGCAGGTTTCGATTATGAGCTTATTGTCGCCATCGGTGGCGGAAGTGTTATGGACATGGCGAAGACGATGTCTGCATTGCAGCATCTTTCGCTGAAGCAGACTGAGGATGTGCGTCAGGGTATAACGGGTGAGCGATATCGCGCTCAAGCTGGCTTTACTCCGTGGATTGGGATACCAACTACTTCTGGTACTGGCTCGGAGGTAACAAGCTGGGCGACGGTATGGGACAAGGAACTTGGCTTGAAATACTCAGTGTCCGACAAGAGGCTGTATGCAGACTGCGCGTTAATTATGCCGAGCTTGACTGAGCAAATGCCGCTGAGGCTTAGTGTTGTAACCGCGCTGGATGCAATGTGTCATGCGACAGAGGCGTACTGGTCGGTGAATACTAATCCAATTACGAGAGGCTATGCGCTACAGGCTATTCAGCGGATTATTACGTATTTGCCTTCGCTGCAGGAAGAAAATCGTAGTAAGGAGACACGTGCGCAGCTTGCGCTTGGTAGTGTATATGCGGGTCTTGCGTTTAGCAACACGATGACGACGGCTTGCCATTCCATCTCCTATCCGATGACGCTGATGTTCGGCATCGAACACGGTATTGCTGCAAGCTTTACGCTGGGGGCTGTTTTTAAATTAAACGAGCCTGCTATTATCGAGAAGGACCGGCTGCTCGAAGCTTTTGGAGCGAAAAACGCTGGCGATGTACAGCAGATTATATTCGGCATTTATAAGCAATACGGTATCTCAAACCAGCTTCGTTCTTATGGTATTGGGGAGTTGCAGGTCAATGAGCTGGCAAAGCGGGCTTTTACGAAGGGGAGAATGAACAATAACCCTGTCGAGCTGTCGAGATCGCAAGTGGAGGAGCTGCTTACAAGCCTCATTTAGCGAACTAGCTTACGGTTTATTCTTAATAATAAGATTCAAGCCACTCCGTATAAGGAATGGCTTTTTCCCATATACAC
Organism: Paenibacillus sp. FSL R10-2734; assembly: GCF_037963865.1. Classification (NCBI taxonomy): domain Bacteria; kingdom Bacillati; phylum Bacillota; class Bacilli; order Caryophanales; family Paenibacillaceae; genus Paenibacillus; species Paenibacillus sp. FSL R10-2734. The sequence continues at coordinate 670,344 of NZ_CP150170.1, forward strand.
TGCAATTGCTAGTTACAACGAAGTCTATTTCTCGCTTACTAGGTTTGCTTTCTTTTCAACAATGATCTTACTTTTCATGGGCATGAATAATGTTATAACAAGTGCGGCAATGGATAAAATCATCATAAAGTAATAGGCGTCACCTGCCCCCAAAATCGATGCGAGGGATTTAAGGATTTCAGGAGTAGTAGAGGGATTGTTCTGCATCACCGTAGCCGCATGACTTGTTGCTTGCACTGTATAAATCGTAATTACGACAGCAGTACCAATGGCCCCAGCAATTTGGCGAACGGTATTGTTCACTGCTGTACCATGCGTTCCGAGTTGTTTAGGCAGTGCATTTAGTCCAGCCGTATTAAGTGGCATAGTGATGAAGCTTAATCCAATTCGCAGGCCAATGGTACGAATCATTAGATACATATACGTTGTCGATTGAGACAAATCGGTTACCGCCCACATAGATGGAATAATAAAGAGTAAACCAATAATGAACAGCGGTTTGGCACCGAAACGATCATATAATTTACCGGTAACGGGTGACATGAACGCATTTACGAGCGCCCCCGGCAACAATAGCAGACCTGCATCAAAGGCTGTAAAACCACGGCCATTCTGCAGATAAATAGGCAATAAGATCATATCTGCGTACATCATCATCGTGACTAATACGTTAATAAGAGACGTCAGCGTAAAGACTTTATTTTTGAAAACAGATAGGTTTAGCAGTGGATCATCAGACTTGATTTGGCGAATACAGAATACGGCCGTTACAGCGATCCCAATCGCTAAGGTAAGAATCACTATCACATCGTCCCAGTCTTTACTGCCTGCACTACTGAAGCCGTATAAAATCAAGCCAAATCCGACCGTTGATAAAAGAACACTTACCACATCAAGCTTTGACTTGGACGTTTCGGATACATTTACTAAATATTTGAACGCCAATACCATAACAATGATGACAAGTGGGATGAGGCCGATGAATAACCAGCGCCAAGAGTGATATTCGACAATAAATCCCGCGAGAGTCGGTCCAATGGCAGGAGCGAATATCATTGCCAGTCCAAGCAGTCCCATAGCACTGCCACGTTTCTCAACGGGGAAGATCGCGAGCACAACACTCATCATGAGCGGCATTATAATGCCTGCACCAGCAGCTTGGATCATCCGTCCGATTAAGAGCAGGCTAAAGCTCGGCGCCGCTGCACAAATGATCGAACCGAATAATAAAAATGACATGGCACTTAGAAATAATTGACGTGTTGTAAAACGTTTCATTAAATAGGCAGTAATCGGAATCAATATCCCGTTGATCAGCATAAATCCTGTTGAAATCCATTGTACGGTTGTTGCCGTGACATCGAATACATCCATCAGACTACTTAAAGCGACATTTAAAAGTGTCTGATTGAGTGTGGATAAGAAACAACCAAATATTAAAATGGTTAGTAAGATCCCTTTATTGATTTTCTGAGTGTCTTCTTGCATGCTGTAGATCCTCTTTTCATTGCTTTTTAGACATAGTGTCGATAAAATAAATCATATCAATATTTAAACAGTATTCCTATTTGCAATTTTATTGAAACTGTCGATTAATCGACAGAATGGGTAAATTAGTTGATGAAGTGACAATTAATCGATATCGAGGGATGAAATGTCTATACACAAGAGGGTTGATCCACGAGCCATTCGCTCGAAAAAGATGCTGAAGAACGCTGTTTTTTCATTATTGGCCGAGAATGTGGAAATTTCTCAATTGACCGTCCAAAAGATCGCCAACCGTGCCGAACTAAATCGTGCAACGTTTTATTTGCATTATGAGGATATTAACGATTTATTACGCCAGATCGTACATGAAATCTTTGATGACCTGTCCATGAAGGTTGAACCGCTATTACATTTGCAGAGCAACAACGAACAGGAACAGTTGATCACATTTTTAAGTTATTTTTATGAATACCGGCAAATTTTCGCAGTATTGGTTGAGCACAAAGGCTTCAAAAACCATTTGACCAACCTGCTAAAAAGTACTATCGAAAAACGAAGAAACGCGAGAAATATAGATTCCAGTAAGGAGGTAGTCTCCGTTGATATTATCGCAGCGTCTCTGCTGGGGATTATTTTGTGGTGGATTAAGGATGGCACCCAATATAGTGCGGAATACATAGCGGGGCAAATTTCCTTAATGTATAAAAGAAGGTATGTAACCGGTTAGGCCAAAGGAGTTCAACCGAGAAAATAGCGAGATAAAAGAAAGGGCCATCCCCTATGGGATGGCCCTGCAACATTAAGCTAGTCTCGATTTAAAATCCTGGTAACCAAACTCACGAACGACGCGGCAATTGCCGTCTTTCTCCTGCACGGCAATTGCCGGTAACGGCATACCGTTGAAGGTGTTGGTTTTGACCATGGAGTAAATCGCCATATCTCCAAACACTAATCTATCACCGTTCTTTAAGGGCTGATCGAAGGAATAGTCGCCGATTATATCGCCCGTAAGGCAGGTCGGACCGCCAAGCCGATAAGTAAATGGCTTCTCGCCGGCTTCGCCCGAACCGAAAAGCGGCGGACGATAAGGCATTTCCAGTACGTCTGGCATATGACATGTAGCCGACGTGTCCACGATAGCAATCTCGATGCCGTTCCTATGGATATCCAGTACGGAGGTGACCATATAGCCCGCATTGAGCGCGATGGCTTCCCCGGGTTCAATATAGACTTCCAAGCCGTAATTATTCTGCATTCGTTGAATGCAGGCTTCCAGTCTCGGAATATCATAATCTTCTCTTGTGATGTGATGACCGCCGCCAAAATTGATCCATTCCATTTGGGAAAGCCAAGGGCCGAACCTTTCTTCCACCGCATTCAGCGTTGTCTCCAAATCGTCTGAGTTCTGCTGGCAAAGGGTATGGAAGTGCAGTCCCGAAACACCTTCAAGCAGCTCCGGCTGGAAATCCTCTCGCGTTACACCGAACCTTGAACCCGGGGAACAGGGATCATAGATTTCATGTCCCTGTTGTGTCGAGCATTCCGGATTGATGCGAAGACCGACTTTTCTGCCGGCTGCAAGAGCTTTAGATTTATACTTTACCAGCTGGGAGAAAGAATTGAAGATAATATGGTCGCATATGGATATAACTTCGTCGATTTCATCTTCACGATAGGCAGGAGCGAAGACGTGATTTTCTTTGCCCATTTCCTCGTGACCCAGCCGTGCTTCGAATATACCACTCGCGGTAGTGCCGCTTAAATATTTGCCAATTAGGGGATACATAGCGGTCATGGAAAAAGCTTTTTGCGCTAGCAATATCTTGGCTCCTGTACGCTGCATGACGCCGTTCAGAATGTTCAGGTTTTTTTCAATCAGTGCCTCATCGACTACGAAACAGGGTGTCGGTAATTCCTCGAATCGCATATTAGCGAACCAACTCCGGATTTTTAACTTCCTCAGGCAATGCGTCAACCAGCTCCGGATTAAAGTTTTCTACCCATGGAAGTCCCCATTTGTTTAGCTCTTCCATGAATGGATCTGGATTGAACTCTTCGATATTGAATACGCCTGGCTTATTCCATTTGCCGGTCATAACCATCGCAGCGCCGATCATGGCAGGTACGCCAGTTGTATAGGAGATGGCCTGGGAGCCCACTTCTTTATAGCACTCTTGGTGGTCGCAAACATTGTAGACATAGTAAGTCTTGTCTTGGCCGTCTTTTTTCCCTTTGAAGATGCAGCCGATGTTTGTCTTACCTACTGTACGAGGTCCCAAGGAAGCCGGGTCTGGAAGTAGAGCCTTTAGGAACTGAAGCGGAATGATTTGTTTTCCTTCGTATTCGATCGGTTCGATGGAAGTCATTCCTACGTTTTCAAGCGCCTTTAAGTGCATGAGATAGCTTGGGCCGAAGGTCATGAAGAAACGGATACGTTTCAATCCAGGCATGTTCTGAGCAAGGGATTCGAGCTCTTCGTGGTAAAGCAAATACATGTCTTTTTCGCCAACTTCAGCGAAGTTATAACTGCGTTTGATTTCCATCGGCTTCGTTTCGATCCATTCTCCGTTTTCCCAGTAGCGTCCGTTAGCGGATACTTCACGGATGTTGATTTCCGGGTTGAAGTTAGTTGCGAAAGGATACCCGTGATCCCCACCGTTGCAATCTAGAATGTCGATATATTCGATTTCATCAAAATAATGTTTAAGCGCATAGGCGGAGAATACGCCGGTTACGCCTGGGTCGAATCCACTGCCCAAAAGAGCTGTGATTCCAGCTTTTTCAAAGCGCTCGCGGTAATCCCATTGCCATTTATATTCGAATTTCGCCGTATCTTCCGGCTCATAGTTTGCCGTATCCATGTAGTTTGTTTTTGTGGCCAGGCAAGCGTCCATAATCGTCAAATCCTGATAAGGCAGAGCCAGGTTCATGACAATATCCGGTTTAACTTCATTAATCAGAGCAATCAGCTCATCTACGTTGTTTGCATCGACCTGTGCGGTCGTAATTTTGGTTTTGCCGCCATCCAATTTTGCTTTCAGCTCATCGCATTTGGATTTGGTACGGCTAGCGATACAGATTTCTTCGAATACCTCGCTGTTTTGAACGCATTTATGAATTGCTACTGATGCTACGCCTCCGGCGCCAATGACAAGTGCTTTTCCCATTTTTCGATCTCCTATCCTAAATTAAATTTTTTTTAATATGCGAAAACGGCAACAAAAAAAGCAAGCGAAACACGCACGATGCGCATCACACTTGCTTTGATATAATTAAATAATTAGACGTCCCAATAAGCATGACTGGACAAACCTCTTGTGTGTCGTCAGTCATAAACCTCATAGTTTCAGGGAAAGGTCCGTAATATTCAAATATATCATGTTAGGATCAGAGTCTATATAGCAAATAATTACTTTTACCACTCTTATTGACCGTTTCACAAGTTGTGTGCATATGCACTGGTTGTAAAGTAACCAACTTATAAAATTTGAGCTTTTAACTCAATCAATAAGGCAACGAAAGTTGCCAATCGGCATTTGACCCGGCTGTCCGTATGGCCTTAACTTCGTAAAGAAGTGGTCAAAGATTATCTGCTTGGAAAGATCCTTGATAATTTAAATATTCGCTTTCCAAATTTTACGCTCCTTCATAATAGCAGGATAGGGATTAATGAGCAAGAAGAATTTTGAACAAAAGCATATTTTTTTCTTGCGGTGTTAAAAAACTAAGGATTAACAACCTATTCCCCTTAGCGTTTCCATACATCTGCGTATTCTTCTTTTTTCTCAAATTCTAATTTTGCAAATGGACATAGTGGAATGATTTTTAAGTTTTCGGCACGTGCTTTCTCAACAACTGCTTTTACTAACGCCTGTGCAATCCCTTGTCCGCGTAATGAATCATTTACTCCAGTATGATCGATAATTATTATCCCATTATGCGGAGGTACAAATGTAATTTCTGCTGTCAGTTTGCCATTTGCATCTTCTAAATAAAAACGATTGGAGTCTTGTCAAAATTCCATATCCGGTTCCTCTTTTCAGTAATCTCATAAAATATATCAATAGTTTCTCCAGAGTATTTACGATATCCACTCTCTAATAGTTCTTGTTCTGTCACAAAAATCACTCCTAATCTAAAGGTGCTAGTATGGTTTCAATTTCAATAGGTTAGATGCTCTAGAACACTACAAATCCATTCTACTTCTAAACAGAAAAATGTCTATTACCAAATTCAAGCATCATTTAAATAGAAAAAGGGCACCTAAGCAGGTACCCTTGATTTCGCTATATGGAACTTACTTGTTATTGGGCGGAGTATCCACCATCAATGACTATTTCGGAACCTGTAATGTAAGAAGAATCATCTGAAGCTAGGAACAGCGCTGCTTGAGCAATATCGACAGCTTGACCTAAACGCTGCAGAGGCGTTGCCTGGATCAAACGATCTAGCAGGTCCTTTGAGGTACTTAATGCTTGAGTCATCGGCGTTTCAATGATCCCAGGGAATAGAGTGTTTACCCGAACGCCTTGACGGCCAAAGGTTGTAGCAGCCGCTTTGGATAATGCACGTACCGCGCCTTTTGATGCCGAATAGTGATTAAAGCCTTGGCCGATCAGAGCGGTGTAAGAAGAAATATTGATGATGGAGCCTTTCTTTTGGGCTGCCATATAAGGCGCGACATGCTTAATTCCAGCGAATGGGCCATAGCCATTTATAGAGTTTATTTTCTGCCAATCATCAATATTGATTTGATCAAACGGTTTTTCTGAAGAGATACCTGCGTTATTGACAAGAATATCGATTTGACCAAAACGATCATTTACTTCCTTTGCGAGCGCCTTCCAATCCTCATCGGAGGCCACATTCAATTTCATTCCATAAACATTCTGTTTCTGACTTACTTTCTCAAGCGCTACCTCATTAATGTCTGCAGCAATAACGATAGCCCCTTCTTGTGCAAACAGTTCTGCCATGCTTTCTCCGATACCCGAAGCCCCTCCGGTAATGATAGCTACTTTATTTTCTAATCTTTTCATTTTATATTCTCCTAACGTAATTGGATTTACCGTCGTCCATCATAATGGTTTGACGGGGTATACATACTTTCTTATGAAGATTCTTTATACTAAGATTCTTGATATCAAGATATAGGGTGTGGATACCCATCATATTCAAAGGAATAGTGTCGTGTCATTAATTCCATAGCCCTGCTTTTTCTAGTTTCTTTTTGCCGTTGAAAGCAATGACTAGTAGTACAATATTTACGATTAACATAATCCCAACCGCGTACAATATGGATGAATAGCTTCCTGTCAATTCAGCAATGAAGCCGTAAGCTGGTAGTGCTACGATACCTGCGACAGCTAGGCCGATAACAGCAGAAGAGTAGATTTGAGCATATTCTTTGTTACCAAACAATGCTGTTGTGAGCAGTGGTCCTAAAGTTCCAATTGAAGCGACTACGAATCCATAGATTGCAATAGCTATATTGAAGATAACTGGATTGTCAGGCATAGTTGTCAGTAAGGCAATTGGAACTAAGCCTAGTGCCATCGCAAAGATCGCTGTATTTCTTGCACCTATTTTATCTGTTAATGCACCGAAGGCTAGTGCCCCAATCATTACACCGATTGACCATCCACCCATTGCGCTACCTGCAAATGTGACATCATAGCCGATCCCCATCGCAAATGGTGCTACGTACTGACCAAAGCTTCCGATTGAAGTAATAAAGAAGAAGAATAGAAGTAGTGCATAGAATGCAGTTGATTTTCTCGCAACAGCTGCTGTAATGCCTTTAGCTGTAGTTGTTTGTGTTGTATTCTCTTCTTTTACTTCATCAGCGCCTAATGCTTGTAAGCCTTTTTGCTGTGGAGCCATTCTGATTGTAAAGATAACCGTTGGAATAACAACTGCCATTACTAATATGCCCAAGAAGATGTAAGTATATCTCCAGCCATCACTAGCAATTAAGTTACCTGCCATCGGTTGAAGGATCGCTCCGAAGATACCACCTGAAGCCACCGTTATCCCCACTGCTAGGCCATTATGTTTTTTAAACCAGTTGTTGATGAGAACCGGAGCCGCCATTTGAGTAACAAAAATGGATCCGATCGCCATAGGAATCGAGAATAAATACCATCCCCATACTGAGTTCATTAACCCGAACATTGCGAATGATCCGGCTTGTAGAATAACCCCTCCGATTAAAAGCACCTTAATATCGAACTTACCCATCATCTTACCCGCAATAGGAAGGAATATCATTGTTACTATTGATGAAATACTAAAGTATAAGGATAGGCTTCCCATACCAATACCTAAATCTTCTGTTACAGGTGTTAAAAATAGCCCGCCTGCTGTCATAACGCCACTTTTTGCAACCCCAACCATGAGAGCTAGTCCTACTAATAGCCACCAAGCAAAATGGATTTTTTTCTTGTTGTGAATCATGCTGTTCGCCTCTTTTTTTGTTTTATGAATTTATAGTTTCTTGAATTAACGTAATTTGATAGATCCACCATCAACCATTATGGTTTGACCTGTAATATAAGCGGAGTCTTCACTTGCTAGGAATACCGCCACACGTCCGATGTCGCTTTCTAGTTCGCCAAGTCTTCTCATAGGAATCTTAGCAAGCATACCTTGATAGTACTCTGGATTCTCTTCAGCCCATTGCACCAACCCAGGTGATTTAGCAATTGGAGCAATGATATTTACATTGATACCGAATGGACCAAATTCATTTGCTGCTACGCGAGTGGCTGCACGAATTGCTTCTTTGGCAACTGCGTATGAAACTTGATTAACGTCTCCATTTATTCCAGCGCCGGATGCAAAGTTGATGATATTACCTTTTGTTTCTTTTAGATAAGGTAATGCTGCTTGCATGAAGTAGAACGTTGGATAGAATCCAGTATCGAAAGATAAATCGAAATCCTTCTGTGTTGTGTCTGCGATCGAATTCATTCGGGATGCATGTGCATTGTTGACCAAGATATCAATTTTTCCGAACTGCTCAGCTACTGTTTTGACGATATCAGCCAGCTTGTCATGTTCTGATAGATTCGCTTGAATGAAGATAGATTCAGGTGCATATTCTTGTAATTCTTTAATGGTTTGGTTACCAGCTTCAGCATTCAAATCGATAATGGCTACTGTTGCACCTTCTTTAACGTAAGCAGTTGCGATACCTTTACCAATACCACCTGCTGCTCCTGTAATAATTGCGATTTTTCCTTCTAGTCTTTTCATAGTTGTCGTCTCCTTGTAGTAGATAATATTGTTGTAATGTTTAGCATTACTCTTTACTGATAATAGCAAAACTACTTAATAGTTTTAAGTTGCTTTACTTTTGTAAGTTACCTGATGTCACTATAATAACCCGGTTAGAGCTTTGTGTCAATATTGTGAAAAAAAGAACTTTAAAATGGCGAAAAGCCTTATATATCAAGGTGTTTGTGAAATTTTAAACTTGTATAAAAAGTGAATAAAAAACAAAAAGAAGAGGCTGCCGAGACATTCTGGCAGCCTTAGATCTGATTGAATGAGAAAGCTTCATCAGCTAGTTTCAAATTTTCTGTGCAGTGAATGTGCGAGTTCTTTTAAATCCATGATTTTCTCGTTGACCCGTTGAGAGGAGGATAGTTGATCTTCGCTGCTTGCAAATAGCTCCTCCATAGAAGCAACATTCCCCTCAGTTGCGGTGGAAATATTCGTCATATCTTTCGATATTTCCTGAGAGGCTACTTCAATGCTCTGGATGAATTGATTCAGTTCGTTGATAGATGTTACCAGCTGACGGATTGTTTGATACACTAGGTCAAAGTCTGACATAAAATGCTTGGCGGAGGTAACAGATTCAGCCGTTGTTTGTTTTCCAATCTCCATCTGCGAAACGGAAGATAAGCTTTCTTCACGTACTGTGTTTAGAATGAGCCTGATTTCTCCGGTGGAATCATTGCTTCGTTGGGCCAATTTGCGAATTTCATTTGCTACCACGGCAAACCCTCTACCATGCTCACCGGCTCTTGCTGCCTCGATGGAAGCATTGAGGGCTAGTAAATTGGTTTGGTTAGCCACATCCTGGATTAACGTAATGATCCCTTCGATTTTTTGAGTAGACTCATTCAGGGTTACAATGGTTTCTGTGGCTGCCGTGATCGTTTCGGATACGAGGGATACCTGATCCAACAGAACTCTCGTATGATGCTGGTTGTCCGCCAAGGCTTGCTCGGTAGCCTCAGTTCTTTTTTGCATTTTTGTGTAAGTCTGGGAGGTCTGTTCGATCATTTCAGTAATAGACTGCACGGAATTATCCATGTTAACCAGTGAATCACTTTGATCATTCAGTCCGGTGGACACCTCCTTGAACGATTGCAGCATCTCCGTATTCAAGCGAATGTTGCCTTCTGACAGCTGAGAGACGACAGCGGAGGTTTGTTCAAGCTCATTCGAGAGCTGTTTCACTGTATCTAAGAGTCCAATAATTTCGTTCTGCTTTTTTGTTCTTTCCTCTGTGAGTTGTAGGGTGATTGCTCTCTTGGAGATGATTTGCAGGCTGGTAGCCGCTGAAGTTATAAGCAGAAACAGGGCATGAATTAGCAGCATAGTAAAGGAATAGCTAGACACTCCGAATACCAGCTCCGGGAAGATAAAGAATCCAAGGATATGTTGTACCGCAAACAAAATCGTCATGATCAGAGTAAGTTTGATATTTTCATAATAGGCAACAATTGCAATCACCATAAAAATGGAAAAATGGAATTCTACCGTTCCGCCCCCGCCTGCGATCATTGAGAAGCTGCTGAAGGTAATGGCCAAAGTGTTCACTAAAGGGATATAACTATGTTCCGTATGCTTCCGGTATAAAAAGATGCTAATCAATAGAAAGATGACCGGAAGAACTAATAATACATTCAATGAGAATGTAAAGTCGTGGGTGATAGTAAGGGCTTGACCTTCGTTGTGACCCATACTGTGATTCAGTATGTCAAATTGCCTATGCAATAGGTGGATCACGAAACTGATAAAAATAGTAGCGACTGACATCCAAATCATTAATTTATTTTTTTGCTGTATCATTATTTATCATCCCTTCAAATTCAACTCGAGTATAGACCCCATGAACTATCTAATGCTTTATAAGTTAAGTACATATTTAACAAAATTTATGGTTTTTCAGGAAAATTGGTAGGTCTATTCTACTATATGTCGGCTTTTTAATATCATATTGTTAATGATTTTCAGCAGTTCGAAAACAATTAGGTCTTTTGGGCTAATCGCTGAGAGGTGGATGGATATAGTCTAATGGAACCTCGAACGAAGCTAATAAAACTATAAAAAGCGGCAGTCATAGACGGTAATTCTCGTCCAATAGGCTGTCCGCTTTTTTAAAAAATCATATTATTTAAAATCAACCTTGATCAGTGCTATCTCACTATTTGTACCAATGCGTAATGGCGGTCCCCAAGTCCCCGCACCAGATGTGACGATGACGTGAGGGCTGCTCGGATTTTTCTGATAATGCCCGTAATCTACTGTAAACATAGCGTTGGTAATTAGATTTGCAGGGAATACTTGTCCTTGATGCGTATGTCCGCTAAGTATTAAATCAACTTCATTTCCGTACTCAATCATATTCGTGGGTTGATGATCCATTACGATAATGGGCATAGTTGTATCCATGTTACTCATCACTTCGGAAGTTACTGCTCTTGGGTTTCCTTGATTACCAATCGGTGATGAATCCCTCCTACCAACAACAACGAATTGATTATCAATAACGACATGCTCGTCATTTAGAAGTTTAATATTACTCTTATCTATAAAGTTCACAATCTCATCGTATGATCGTCCTGCATCATGGTTACCTAAACAAGCATAAACCCCATAGGTTGACTGAATATTACTTAATAGCTCCATTCCTTTGGAAGGATTAGAGAGTGCATAGTAGTTACCATTAAATATATCCCCTGTCATCAACACAATATCAGGCTGTAGATCATTAATACGATCAACAATATCTTCAAGGAACTTTACATCATTTACGTACCCTAAATGTAAGTCGCTGATCAGAACAATATTTAAATGATCTAATGAAGTGCTTTTGTGTATTTGGATCGGATACGATACTTCCTTTATCTGATTCGCATTATAAATTCCATAGGACACCAATCCTATGACTAGAATTAATACTACCGACCTTGTATGAAAAATAACACGTTTTGGTGCAGGGGATGGGATGATCTTAATCCATTTACTAATAAGTATGATCACGTCTGAAAGGAGCAACAGCAAGAACAAATAGAAATAGATTCCCATCCAATAGTCCCCGAATTGACCAATAAAATTTACAATACTTAAATCGGTCGTCATAGCTGAAGAGGACAATAGTAAATTAATAATGATTGTCAGCGCACATAAACTGTAGATGACTCCATATACAATCCCGTTAATACTTGGAAAAATATGTTGTAACCATTTAAAAAACTTTCTCGCGATATAATAGTTACTTGCTCCGTACATAACGAATATAAATAAAAATGCAAATATCAAATGATACACCATCCTATTTCTTTAGATTTCAGAGAGTTCAATAAATAGTATAACGGATATTTTGATTCGGACAGGTGTGTTTCTATTATTTAAAGCGCTTACTTATATGAAAGTTATATAAAAATGTAAGTAGTAACATTTTACGACAATATTCACCTTACTTTTACATGGGGGGTGTGATATATTCTGGGCGAATATGGATAACACAAAAAACGAAAGGAAGAACGCATATGGAAGCGCTGGTGTGGACATCCAATCATAAGCTGGAGCTCTGCGAATGGGAAGAGCCCCAGATTGCAGCTCCGGATGAAGTTAAGATCCGGGTTGAGATGACAGGGGTTTGTGGAACAGATCTAGCGGTCATAACCGGTAAAGAGGAAGGAGTTCCAGGGGTCATTCGTGGTCATGAGGCTGTAGGGACCGTAATCGGAATCGGCAGCAACGTTGACCGTGTTAAGGTGGGGGACCGCGTAGTTATCGACCCGAATCAAAGCTGCAATGAATGTTATTTTTGCTTGAAGGAACAGCCGCACCTATGTACGGGCACCGATGGAAATGGGATGCCCATTGCCGGTTTGAACCGAAATGGGACATTCACTTTTTTTTACTCTACTGCACAAACGTTTGCACACCCTCTTCCCGATCATATGAGCTGGGAGACGGGGGTATTGATCGAGCCGCTTGCCTGTGTGCTGCACAATTTCAAAGAGGCTAACGTTTCAGCAGACGATAAGGTTCTCATCCTTGGATCAGGGCCAATGGGACTGTTAAGTCAAATTGTGAGCAAATCCAAATCTGCGCTCACGGTAGCCACGGAAATTAATCCCTATCGGCTGGCCTTTGCCAGAGAGATTTCAGATTTCGCGCTGACACCTTCCCAATTAAATCAAGCAACCGTAGACGAGATCTGCTCGGGACATAAGTTTGATCTGATTATCGACACAGTGGGGACTCAGCTCGAAATGGCAGAGAAATGGATTGAGCGTGGAGGGCGTATCGTTCCTTTTGGTATTAATGCGAAGTATCGGTACACCTTTTCTCCTACCAAATTCGTACAGCATGCAATCAAAATTATCGCAGCTGGCGAATACCGCTACATGTTTGAGGAGGCTTTGCGGTTTGCTGCTGAAACACCTGAGCTGGAGAAACTGGTGACCAGAAAAGTTAAGCTCAATCAGTATGAAGCAGCGATTAACGAGTTGATCGGCTATGAATTGAACTCTTTGAAGGTTGTTGAGAGTGAAACCGTGAAGACGGTTTTTGTTCCGTAAACGCAGAACTACATTCAATGAGAGGTGGCGCCTACTAATGAGCGAAGACAGCAAATTAAGAATTGTTCAGGATTACTTGTCTACACACAAAGATAAAGACGTAGAGCCAATTTGGATACCTGCGGTGTGGAACGAGTGCCAATATGAGCGTGTTCTCGTTGAAAGAGATGGTGAAATTTGTGTGCAGCCGTATGATTTTTTGACGGAGCATTTGAAGTATGTGGACAGGCTTTCGTGGAGGTATTTACTCAAGGAGCGCACGAATCTGGACGACAGCGCGATCTATTCCTCGCTTATTCGCTATTCGACGGCTTGGGATTACAACCATGATGGAACAATTGAATCAGGTACTTTTTTAAGATTCCTTATTCTTCTGCCGCTGCTAAAGAAAATGGGCATCAATATTCTGTACATGCTTCCAGTTAACCAGTACAGCACGTTGAATCTGAAGGGCGATATAGGGTCACCTTACGCAGTGCAATCGTTATTCCACTTGGACGAGAACCTGCACGACAGCCTGCTCGACGACATGGATGAGTTCACGATCCACGATGAGTTCAGCGCTCTGGTAGAGGCTTGTCATTTGCTTGATATTAAGACTGTTGTCGATTTCATTCCACGCGTAACGGCGAAGAATAGTGCGTTCATTACCGAACACCCTGATTGGGTGTATTGGATTAAAATTGACGAAGTAGAAGGCTTTGCGCCGCCCTTGATTCCCGAGCTTGGATTTTTCGAGGAGTGTACGCCTGACAAATTAGAGACGGTCTACCGTAGCAAGGAGACCGCAGCGTTTCTGCAGAAGTTCTCGCCGCCGCCTAATGAACTTCATCCGATCCTTTGGCAGCAATTGAAAGAGAGAGCTACTAAAACTGGAGAAGAACTATTAACCTTGGTGGAGCAAGAGATGGGGATTACGACTGCTCCAGCACATTCGGATTGGATTAATGATGTGCAGCCGATTTGGACAGACATTACATTCTTGCGCCTCTACAAGGATTTCTCTCCGCACGTGAGGCATCTTATAAGTCCGGAGCAAGCGCCATATGTTCTTTTTGATACGATTAAATGCAATGACTACCCGGGAGAGGAGCCGAATCTGGAGCTGTGGGACGTTCTGGAGCAGGCAGTACGATTTAATCTCGAAAGGTACGGGATTGATGGCTTCCGCATCGACATCGGCCATGTGCTTCCTATTCCGTTGTTGACTCGTATTTTTGACACGATTAAAGAGATGAACCCGAATGCAATTTTGATCAGCGAAGACTTATTCAACCGCAATCACAAGAAGGCGGCGAGTACCGGCTATAATATTATGCTTGGCAGCGGATGGAACGTTATGACGCAAATTACTAAGGACAATCTCGTTTCCTTCTTAAAGGAGCTGCCTGAGTTGAATATTCATGTGTTTGCTTGTGCAGAAACGGCAGATACTCCTCGGATCACGAGCCGTGGCGGTGTTGAGGTTGCTCGTATGATCGCGGTATTTAATCAATTTCTTCCGAACGCGATTCCTTATGTGACGACCGGCTATGAAATGAATGAGGAGCGGCCCCTGAACTGCGGTCTTGGAGACAATACGAACGGAGAGGACATCTCCCGCGCTTTTTTTAACGTTATGGAAATTAATTGGACCAATCCTGCACCGATGCTGCCGCTGTTGGCGGAGCTAAGTGAATTCAAGAAAGATTGGCCTAAGCTAGTGAAGCCGGAAAACTTTTTCGTGGCTCAATCCCCGGAAGGTACTGTGCTATATGGGTATATGCATGGAGATCAGACGCTGCTGTGCTGCTTTAACTTGAGTGCTGACGCTTCCTGTCAAGTGGATTTAAAAGCTGCCATACCTGGCCGATCCCCAATGACCGTGACACTGGATAGCTCCTTAACGGGTGCCAGCGTAGGTCAGGCGTTCGACAGCTTACTGCTAGCGCCTAATCAGGCTTTAGTGCTAGTAAACAATCATAGACAAGTTAGTTAAGGGAGAGAGGATACGATGGAAAAGAACAACAAAGAAATCGTGTTATGGCATGAGTTTGATGGTCCGGGAGATACCTCGATTGAAGTGCTGGAGGGAATTTGCAAGCTGTATACAGAACGCTTCGGCGTACAAATTACGCCACAGGTGATGAACATTACGGAGCTGACTGCGCGTCTGAACCGAATTAAGGACACCCATCAAGGTCCGCATCTGGCGATGGTTCCTGCCGACATGTCCTCCTACGTTGAGAATGGCCTTTACTCCGAAGTACCGGGCTGGCTATTTGATGATGTGTTGACTGGGGCGGCCCTTTCAACGATGCAATTGGATGGTGTTCAGTATGGTATCCCGGTATTGCGGGGCAATCATTTGGTTATGTATTACAATCCAGAGATTTACGCTAGTGCGCCGACGACTTGGGACGTGTTCGAAGAGGCGGCAGAGAGGTTGTCCGCTCAAGGCATCGTGCCGATTGGGGCAGATTTGCAGCAGGGCTATTGGTTTATTCCGTTCCTTACGGCTTTCGGTGGCTGGCCTGTTCGGGATCGAAAGCCGAATATCGTCACCCCTGAAATGAAGCAAGCGCTTGAGTTCATACGTGACAAGATGGATCAAGGCGTGCTCGTCAGTCTCGACGGATCTACAGGACTCCTAGAGCAGTTCATTGACGGCAAGATCGGCGCCATTATTTGTGGAGAGTGGATTTATAACCATCTGGACAAGCAGATGAACAATCGACTTGCGGTTTGCCAGCTTCCAGTCATTGAAGGGCGACAATCACTATCCATGTCCTCTTCCATCGGCTTGATTTACCCGAATGATTCGTTAACGTCGGAGGAGAGGGAAGATATCTTATCCTTCACGCATTTTATGCTGAGTGATGAATGTCAAACCATGTGGACGCTGGATGTGCAGCGGATTCCGGCACAGGAACAAGCACTTAAACGTTTAACTGACACTGCGGCATCTAACAAAAAGATAATTTTATCGCTGTTGGATCACGCACGGCCGATGCCGACTTTCCCCTTCATGATCCATGTATGGGAGGCACTGAATACGGGCCTTATCGAGTTACCCTTGAGTAATCCTGAACAAGCGCTCAAAAAAATAGAACAGAGCATCCAAGCATCTTGGGGCGCATTTAAAAGCTAATAAGAGATGGGGAGAAAACAAATGAAAACAACGATATTCAGCCAAATTTCGATTGACGGAAAGCTCACGATGGGAGCCGGTAATTCGAGTAAAGAGCTTTTTTCTTTGTTTTCCAATGAGGATATGGAATTCATCCATCTATTTCGGGGGAACGTGCAAGGCATTATGGTTGGGAAAAATACAATCCTGACGGACAACCCATTTCTTACTAATCGGTATGAGGAGAACAAAAATCCAATCCGCATCATTCCGACGACCACCTTGGATATTCCGCTGGACTGCAACGTCCTCTCGGATCAGGGGAAGACGATTATTGTCACGACCGAGAAGGGACGGGATGAAGGTAAAATCAAGCAGATCCGGGAAAGAGGGAAGGAGTGCCTCATCTGCGGTGAGGATAAAGTCGATTTCGTGGAGCTTGAACGTCAGTTGGAGCAGAACTTTGGGATTACCAGCCTGATGGTCGAAGGTGGCGGATTTTTGAACTGGCATATTTTCAATCAGGACATCGTCGATGAAATCATTCTGATGCAGCTCCCAATCATCATAGGCGGCTCTACGAACATTACTTTAGTGGATGGAGACGGGTATCAGCAATTGAGCTTTGCGAAAAAATTCAAGGTTGTAGAAATTCAGCCAAAAGATAATTATACGCTCATGCGCTACAAAAAAGTGATATAACCTCACACTAAGTCATAGACTGCGAATGGCTATGGACGCTGTAAAATCGAGAATATGGGGGTTGTGAACGATACATGTCAGAGAAGGAGAATTTCTACAAAAGCGTATATAAGATCGCTGTACCCGTTACACTTCAAAGCTTGTTGATGGCATTGCTCAACTTGACGGATCAATTAATGGTCGGGCAGCTTGGAGATGTGGCGATTGCCTCGGTGGGGATGTCCACTAAAATATATGGGATCATTGCGGTTGTTTTGGCCGGATTATCGACGGGTGTATCCATTTATGCTGCCCAGTTTTGGGGGAACAAAGATTCTAAAAGCGTCTCCCATGTGCTGGGTCTTGGATTGATCGTCGGCTTCGCGTTCTCGTTCCTGTTCTCTGCGGCTGTCTTCATCGATTCGCCGCTGTTTCTGAGTATGTTCACTACAGACGCGAATGTAATTGATGACGGGTACATTTTCCTGCAGATCATGTCGATCGGCTTTGTACCTGTCATGCTCACGATGATGTATTCCGCGATTCTGCGCAGTACGGGTCATGCCAAATGGCCGATGTATGTAAGCTTAATTGCAGTTGTTATGAACATTATACTGAATTACATTCTTATTTACGGCAACTTTGGCGCTCCTACACTTGGTCTGAAGGGAGCGGCCATTGCTACCCTTATTTCCAGGGTTACCGAATGTTTATTGATCATTGGTGCAGTGTACCGGTATCGTTTACCGGGAGCTGTCGGGTTAAAGAACTTGTTCATCATTCCTAGACCGCTCATCCGCAAATTTTTTGGAACGACCTATCCGCTATTGTTGACTGAGCTGATCTGGGTATTGGGCGAAACGGCTTATGCGATCATCTATAGTCGGATGGGAACGATGGAGATGACTGCGATGACCATTACCTTCCCACTGCAAGGGCTTTGCATCGGCTTGCTTTCCGGTCTGGCTAGTGCTGCGGGGGTACTGGTGGGCAACCGTTTAGGTGCGAACGAAACTGATATCGCACTTGATCATGCGAAAAAGTTCATTCGTCTTGGCATCATTATCTCACTGATTGTCGGGGTTATCATTGCGGCGAGCTCGAAGCTGTATGTCTCAGCGTTCAATATCTCCGAGGATGCTAAGCAAATGAGTATATATATCGTTATCGTGTTCGCTGGATTTCTTTGGGTCAAAGTATCCAATATGATTATAGCTGGTGGCATTCTAAACAGCGGAGGAGATAGCAAATTCGTGTTTAGCATGGAATCGACCGCAACATGGCTGATAGGTGTTCCATCCGGGCTATTGCTGTCATACATCTGGAAGCAGCCAGTCTACCTTGTGTATCTCGTCATATCGCTGGAGGAGGTTGTTCGCTTTATTTTTGGCTACGCCCGGATTTACTCTCGCAAGTGGATGAGAAATTTAGTTAGCGATCTGGCTGAAAAAGCGATGTAAAGTCAAAGTTAGTCACAATTGGCCTGAATGGATCGCCAAAGGCCCTCGTGTATTCCCGTGTAGGGGATATTTCGGGGGCCTTTTTTGCAACTACTGATACGACTGTCGTATGGGGTGACATTGAAAGGGCGATAATTAAATAAACACGAGTCCAGTTAGAAAGGAAATGCTATGCAAGACACTTCTAGAAGCCATAGGTTCAATTATGCTTTTGAAATGATTTTGTACATCGTATGTGGAGTATCGATTATTTATTTTGGTTTGACTGGGACTTATGGTAAGTCTCTTCAAGCGGGCCTTATCATTCTGGTCCTGTTACTCTTTAGGGGCTTAATCACATGGACCAAAAGCGAACTACCTCCCGCACTTCAATTCTCGGTGCTGGTATTTATCACGATCACGATGATGCTCGCCAATTTATTTAATTTGTATGGTGTCATCCCTTATTTAGACAAGATTGAACATCTGCTGTCTGGCGTAATTTTATTCTTTGTAGGACAATTCATGTGGATTAAAATGGCTAAGCGTAAAGGACAGGATGTTCTGCCTTCCAACATCATCATCTGGTTCGCTTTCTTGTTTGCTGTTGCAATGGCTGGAATGTGGGAGATTTATGAGTTTACGGTGGATCACCTATTCGGGCTTAATTCGCAAAATGGTAGTTTGACTGACACGATGATTGATATGATCTGCGGAACAGTGAGCGCTGTCGTCGCGTCCTTCTATTTGTTCGTAAAAAGCACGCAGAAAAAGTAGGTTTGATTAACGTTGATTTTAACGTTCACTCGGAGGCTTCTTAGGAATTCTAATCTGAAAAATGGTTTCCGTTACTGCTACGTCCAGCAATCGCACGCTGCCATGGTGCAATTCCGCGATTTCCTTGACGATCGAGAGCCCGATACCAAGCCCTTCGCCCTTTCTTCCACCGTCTGCGCGGTAAAATCGCTCGAAGATACGCTCACGATCCTTCAGTGCGATGCCTTTGCCCCGGTTTTTGACCGTGAGAACCACTTCCTCTTGTTCCTCCGTCAGTCCAATTCCTAGATAATGTCCCTCTTCACCATAACGAACGGCATTGTCCAGCAAGTTGCGTAAAGCTCGTTCGATCAGTGGCGCGTCAATCATGACCTCGATTTCCGCATCTTGGATGTCTGCCTCCAACACGACGCTCTTACCGTCCAGGAATAAGAGGTATTCGGCTGCGATCTTTCGCATTAGTTCCGACAGGTTATGCGGAGCGAGCTGAAGCCGAAGTACATGCTCTTCTTGACGGGTAATGTCGAGTAACTGATCAAGCAGCTTATCCATGTAGCGAGAGCGCTGCAGGATGATTTTGGCCCCGGACTGAAGCTCGTTCTCATTCTTGTACGCACCGGTTCGGATCATCTCGGCATAACCCAAAATCATAGTTAATGGCGTTCGCAAATCGTGGGACAGGTCCGATAGGAGTATTCTTCGTCGATTTTCTAACTGCTGGATTTGGGCAGACTGGCTCTGGATACGTTTTGCCATTGAATTGTAGTGATGGGTCAGCTGAGCAATCTCGTCCCTCGACTTATCCTCCAGCACGATGACATCGCTTCGGATTCCGACCTGGTTCAGTGCGTTGTTTAGTTTTGTAATGCGTCGATCGGTGGAGGAGAAAAACCATAAGGAAAGAAGATAGGGCAGCAACAACGCCAGCAGCAAAGGTAAGATGAAGGTAAGTAGAGATTTATACGTTCGCATAAAAAAATATATTTGTCCTGCGGACATTTCTTCGCTGGATAAACTCAATAGCATGTAATAGGATTGATGGTCATGGGCAACGGAATAAGTGAGTGTGATCGGAGTATTTTCACCCCAAAGATTATTTGGCATATGGTCAACACGGTCGGCTAATTTGCGGAAGTCGTAGGAAATATTCTCGCCGGCCGTATCATAGAGCACCGACCCGTCTTCAGCCAGCCACTCTAGGCGGATCTTAGAATGCGGGCGTAGCACTTCTTCCAGAATGGGCTCAACTTCTGGTCCCGAGTAGGCGCCCTGCCGTTCTATAGCCGTAAGTGCTTCTTGCGAGATGGTGTTTAACGTTTTCAGATCATATCCCGGGGTCCAAAGCTTCCCGGTCATTAGGGTAATTGTAATAAACAAGACGATGCTTCCTGCGGCACTGGATAGCATCATCAGCCATAGCTTAGTTCTTCTCTTCATCGTCCATCACCCGAGAGGCGATAGCCAATGCCACGAATGGTATGAAGGTGGGATTGGGATCCGGGTGCGCTTTCAAGTATTTTTCGGATGCGGCTGATGAAGACGCTGAGGTTGTTGGCGTCATAGTTTTCATGCTGCCAGACTTGTTTATAGATTTCTCCTTTTGTTAGTACGCGGTCAGGATTGAGCATGAACACTTGCAGTAGCTGGCATTCGACTGGAGTAAGTCCATGTTGCTGGCCATCATTATGTAGTACGTAATTGTCGATATCCAGAACAAGTTTATTCAGTTGAATAACATTGGGCCGGTTGGATGTCTCGGGATGGTGCCTGCGGAAATGGGCCTGTATCCGCGCTAGCAGTTCCATTGGACTGAAAGGTTTGGTCATATAATCATCGGCTCCCAGTCCAAGCGCGTCGATTCTGTCCTCTACCTCTCTTCTCGCGCTAAGCGCAATGACCAGCGTTTCCGGATGATGTTCCCGCAAGTAGCGTAACACTTCAAAGCCGTTGCCGTCGTCCATCATGATATCCAGAACGATCAGTGAGAAAGGCTGCGCTTGCACTTGTAAGATCGCCTGCCGTCCAGACTCCGCTTCGGCGATGTCCCATCCCGCGCGTTCTAGATGTAAGCGAATAAGCTCACGAATGTCGGGCTCGTCATCAACGATCAGAATCCGGTCCATGTTTTCATCACTCTCCATTTTTTGTTAACTTCGATTTCATTATTATAGCAAGATTAGATAAAATTAGGATAGGATGCACATAAATTTGATAAGTAGAAGTCGGCGCTTGGATGAACGTATAATGGGTACATTGAAAAGGACAAAATGTCATAACTGAGGAGTGGTAGGCATGGCACGTGTCTTATTTATTAATGTTGGATCAGAGGGGCATATCAATCCAACGATTGGCGTTGTGCAGGAGCTTATTTCTCGTGGAGTAGAGGTAGTCTACTTATGTATAGAAGCTTTTCGGGAGCGTATTGAGATGACCGGTGCTACAGTACGGATAGTTGACGGTCAACAATTTATCCAAGCCTTCATCTCAGGTGGAAGAGATTATTTACTAGAAAGAGTCAACGGACTTTTACTTACGGCAGATATCGTTATACCAAGCGTTCTTGAACAGATTAAAGGGGAGCGTTTCGATTACATCATCCATGATTCGATGTTTGGTTGTGGACGTTTATTGGCTCAAATGCTTAAGCTTCCTGCAATCAACTCCTGCACTTCTTTTGCACAGACAAAGGAATCATTTGATCAGATCATGGAACGATTCTACATAGAAGCTCCTACAGAGATAGTTAAACCTATAGACGATAAATATCAAAGTCTTACGGTAAAAATAAAGGAACGATATGGTGGAGAGATTCACTCTCCTTACGAGGTGTTCTGTAATCCTGCACCACTTACAATCGTGTATACGACAAGAGAATTCCAACCTTATGGAGACGTCTTTGACCAAACATATAAATTTGTGGGTCCATCTATCTCCTCACGATTAACGCCAGATCATTTCGATTTTTCTGCAATTAAGGGGAAAAGCCTTATTTACATTTCGATGGGTACAGTCTTCAATCAAGCAATTCATTTCTATAAGCTTTGTTTTGAGGCATTTGGGAATACGGACCATACGATTGTTATGTCAGTTGGAGATAAAGTCCAAATCAATGATTTGGGGCCAATTCCTAAAAACTTCATCGTAAAAAACTATGTTTCACAGACTGATATGTTGCAATACACGAAATTATTCATTACCCATGGTGGAATGAACAGTGCTCATGAAGGTCTTTACTACGGGGTTCCGCTCATTGTAATCCCACAGAGCGCGGATCAGCCGATCGTTGCGGAGCAAGTTGCCAATATTGGAGCGGGCATTAAATTACAAATGGAAGGCTTGTGTGCAACTCAACTACGTGAAGCTGCAGATCAGGTGCTATCTCTTTCCACCTTCAAAAAAGCCGTTGCAACTATTAGGGATTCCTTTCGAACGTCAGGTGGGTATCATCAAGCTGTTGATGAGATTTTTGAATCGTCAATTGGTGAAAAGAAATAATGTAGGTTTATTTTAAATCCGTTTCCTGTCCAAACCAGGGAACGGCTTTTTGATGTTTCATCTTAAAACGCACCGAAGCGTATTTGTAAAAAGCTTGCTTAAGCATACAAAATATTAGCTTTTCATCCGTTACCTTATATTTTAACTATTGGTATATTGATTTGTAAGTGCTTACATAATTTAAAACAAACATATGCATCAAAAAATTAAAAAACGGAAGGTGATTAGAACGTGAGAGTTAATCAAAAGGGTATCTCTGTGTTTCTAGCAGTGTTGCTGCTGTTAAGTTCATTTTCATTCAGCATGAGGAGTGCTTCGGCGGCAGATTCGAACAGTTCGTTAATTGTGAATGGCGGTTTCGAGACGGATTTTTGGACTGATGAATCATGGAGTGTGAATGCGGCAGACTGGGATCAAGTGAAAATATCCCGATTTGCATATGGCAGTGATTCATCACGCGATGAAGGAGATTATGCATTGGATTATTGGATCAAAAATACCGCTACTGAAAACCAGACATTCACGGTCAAGCAGGAGATTAAGACTCTCCCTGCAGGAACTTACGAGCTCTCAGTCAAGTCGATGGGCGGCGCTGACAATAAAGCAGGGAATGTTGAATTGTTTGCAGGTGACGAGAAGGCATCCGCCGTTGCTACCACCGACTATAATAATTGGGCGACGGTCAGCCTGAAATTTATTTTGCAACAAGATACCCCGAGTCTTGAGATAGGGGCGAACATAAGCGGCGCTCCAGAAGCATGGGGATTTTTGGACAGCTTTGAGCTGAAACAGGTAAGTACGGATACGAGCTTGCCGGTGGCTGCGGATATTTTCGTGAAGAAGGTTGAGGGACTCCCATCTGATTTCATTAAGGGCGTGGATATCTCCAGTATTATTTCTTTAGAGAATAGCGGAGTCAAGTTTTACAACGAGAGCGGAGCTGTGCAGGATATTTTTGAAACTGTACATGAAGCTGGGGTGAATTACGTTCGGGTGCGGATATGGAATGACCCTTTTGATACAGCTGGAAATGGTTATGGCGGTGGTAATAATGATCTGGAAACCGCGATTGAAATTGGAAAAAGAGCGACCGAAAATGGCATGAAGGTACTGGTGGACTTTCATTATTCCGACTTTTGGGCCGATCCAGCCAAGCAGCATACACCAAAGGCTTGGGCCAATCTGAGTTTCGATGATAAGAAGGCCGCACTCTACGAATATACCAAAGAAAGCTTGAAAGCCCTGCTTGATGCAGGTGTTGATGTTGGCATGGTTCAGGTAGGCAATGAAACGAATGGACAATTCGTTGGCGAAAATGATTGGAAACAGATGAGTGAATTGTTTAATGCAGGAAGTAAAGCGATTAGAGAGATCAATCCCAAAATTCTGATCGCTCTGCATTTTACAAATCCGGAGACGACGGGCAGATATGCCACTATAGCGAAGAATTTGCAAGATAACAATGTGATCTACGATGTGTTTGCAAGTTCTTATTATCCATTCTGGCACGGCACATTAGGCAATTTGACAGCCGTGCTGAAGCAGGTAGCCGATACTTATGGGAAAAAAGTAATGGTAGCTGAAACCTCTTACGCGTACACCGCAGAAGATGGGGATGGGCACGGAAATACAGCGCCTCAAAGCTCAGGTCAAACCTTAAACTATCCTATCACTGTCCAAGGCCAGGCCAATTCAGTTAGAGATGTGATTGAAGCTGTTGCCAATGTGGGTAAAGCGGGAATTGGTGTGTTTTATTGGGAACCCGCGTGGCTTCCGGTAGGTCCGAAAGACAATCTGGAGCAGAATAAGTTGATTTGGGAGCAATACGGTTCGGGTTGGGCGTCCAGCTATGCGAAGGAATATGATCCTGATGATGCAGGGGAATGGTATGGCGGTAGTGCCGTTGATAACCAGGCTTTGTTTGATTTTAACGGACATCCACTTGCTTCGCTGAATGTGTTCAAACATGTGAATACGGGTGCCGTTGCCCCTATTGCTGTAGATGAAATTAAGAATGTCTCTATAACAGCGATTGCTGGAGAGCCAATCCATCTACCAACAGTCGTAAGTGTTACTTTCAATGATGGAAGCTCCGGAACGATTCCGGTAACGTGGGATCTAGTTGCTCTTGAGCAAGCCATTAGTCAGGGTGCGGGCAGCTATGTGATCGGTGGCACGGTAGAAGGCGGTCAGGCGGTTAAAGCTTTTCTAATCATTAAAAAAGAGAATTTCATCGTCAATGCAGGCTTTGAAAATAGTGATCGAAGCATGTGGAAGATCACCTATGCAGACGTTAAGGAACCACATACAGACTACCAAAACAAAGTTTCAGATGCCAAGACGGGGAACTATTCTCTACACTTCTACTCTGGAAAAGCAGTGGACTTTAGAGTAGAGCAGACCATTTCTGGGTTGAAGTCGGGATATTATGATCTTTCTATGTTTATTCAAGGGGGAGATGCTGCAAACCCCGATATGAAACTATTTGCTGTTACGGATGGTAAGGAAGTGAAAGTAGACACCGGTGTGAAAGGATGGGCGCAGTGGAATAATCCTGAGATCCAGGATATTCTCGTTACCGATGGAACCCTTACAATCGGAGCTAATGTCAAAGCAGATGGCGGAGCATGGGGAACGATTGATGATTTCTATCTGAGCTTTGTCAAAGGTCTTGAGGAGTCCGCGATAGTTGATACAGATGCAGAAGTACAAAATATCACTTCTATGACAGCTACTGTTGGAGGAAACATTACTTCGGACGGTGGTGCTGAAGTTACAGAGCGAGGAGTCGTATATTCTACTAATACCAATCCGACAATTGCGGATGGTAAGGTTATAGCTGAAGCAGGTGGAACAGGAGCCTTTTCGGTAAGTCTTGCAGGACTTCAATCTGGCTCTACCTATCATGTACGTGCTTATGCAGTGAATGCTGTAGGAGTAAGCTATGGGCAAGAGATTACTTTTACAACATTAAGCTCTAGTGCAAGCTTAAATAGCTTGAATTTAAGCGGCATAACATTAGATCAAACGGTCAGCGGAAGTGTATACGATTATACTGCGAGCGTGCCGTATTCCTTATCCAACTTCACAGTAACGGCAACGGCCAGTGATGCTGTTTATGGAACCTTTACAGCGAGTGTGTACAATAGTGCGAATACGCTTGTGGCAGGTCCGATAAGCTTGGCAAGTGGGGAAATAAGCGTAGAGCTCCCCCTTGAAGTAGGTAGTAACCGATTGGAGTTATTCGTAATTGCCCAGGATGGTACAGGTACGAGATACACAGCAACGATAACGAGAGCTGCGCAAGATAACGGTGGTAATGATGGCGGTAGTACCACTAACGTCGTACTTCCGGTTATCTCCTCCAATGGGAAACTGACGCTTCCTGCAGGTCAAGCAGGCGAGGTCAGATTGGATAATGGGCTTGTGATTTCTATTCCAGCTAATGCTTCAGGCAAGCAACTGGTATTATCGATTGAGAAACTGCTCGATTCACAGAGTCTTCTCAGCAATAATGAGATTCTCGTAAGCCCGATCTATGAAGTTCTAAAAAACTTCGCGGAGAACTTTAGTAAACCAGTAACGCTAACCTTTGTGTTCGATTCAGGACAAGTGAAGAGTGGTCAAACGGTAGCGATTTTCTATTATGATGAAGTGAAGAAGAGCTGGGTGAAAGTTAATGGCGGCAAAATAGATGGAAACCGCATCGCAGCAGATGTGGATCACTTTACGAAGTTTGCTGTACTCGTAGTGGATGAAGCGACTGGCCTACCAGTAACAAATCCATCTACTGAACCGACAACAGAAGCTGGGTTCAGCGATATCTCCGGACATTGGGCGGAGACTAATATAAAGCGAGCGGTGAGCGAAGGGATCGTCAAGGGCTATACCGACGGAACGTTTAAGCCGAATGCTACGGTGACACGCGCTGAGTTTGCGGTAATGCTAATGAATGCGCTGAAGCCTACTGGAAACGGTGTGGAACTGGGCTTCACCGATGCCATCCCTGCATGGGCTGAGAAGTCTATTGCACAAGCCTTAGAAGCGAAGATTATACGCGGCTATGAGGATGTTACCTTCCGTCCGGCAGCGAGCATTACACGTTCAGAGCTAGCAGTTATGATCGCTAGAGCAGCAGGAGTAGATTTAACAACAGCTTCGACAACAGGGTTTGCTGATGATAGCCAAATTCCTGCATGGGCAAAGGATGCGGTTGCAGCCGTGAAGAAGTCAGGCATTGTGAGCGGACGTAATGGCAATGTGTTTGCACCAAATGAAACTGCAACAAGAGCAGAGGCAGTAACCATCATCATGAATCTGTTGCAAACTAAATCCTAAGCTTGAGTCATTATATAAACTTGAATAGACCGTCCTTCGGGCGGTCTATTTGCTATGTACAACCATGCTGAGCGCACAAAAAAAGAAGAACCGGCAAACCATGCCGGTTCTTCTACATATAATTAATTTGCATGCAAAGAAAGATCGTGATAATATTAGAGAACTACTGTTAATTTCAAGTATTTACACATAATTATAACATCTTATCTACACTATTATAATACCATGTGGATTAACAGTTTGTCAAATTTAATTTTTGCTTCTTTATAACAAGAATGAAAAGGAGCGTGTTCGTAAAGATGATAACCGAGAAGGATTGGCAGCAAGAACAGGAGCGGCTTGATTTGGTTGCGGAAAAGCTGCAATCAAGAATCGCAGAGCTAGAACCGGAAGTGACTGGGTTACGTGATCAGGTGGTGGACATTCGCAAGCGGTTTTGGGAGGAAGTTACAGTAAATACGAGCACAGACGAAGATTTCGAAGAGACCTTCTATAGTATAAAGCAGCAAGAAGCGTTGCTATCTGAACGGGAGCGCAGCCACCGGCAACGGGTGCAGCGTTATAACAATATGAAACGGCTACTGCCATCCCCCTATTTTGGGCGAATGGACTTTCAGGAAGACGGCTTGAGCTTGGGTGAGAAGGTTTATATCGGAGTAGCGTCTTTCGTCGATGCAGACGGTGTGGACTTTCTGGTGTATGACTGGCGAACTCCTATTGCAAGCATGTACTATGACCATTCTCCAGGGTCATCTACTTATGAAACGCCGGGAGGACAGATTACAGGTGAGATGCTGCTGAAGCGGCAATATCAGATCCGTCATGGTCAGCTCCAGAACGTGTTCGATACGAGCTTAACGATCGGTGACGAATTGCTTCAGCAGGTGCTTGGCAAGGGCGCGGATTCACAAATGAAGAGTATTGTGGCGACGATCCAGAAGGAACAGAACGCCATCATCCGTAATGACAAAAGTCGTATGCTTATTGTGCAGGGGGCGGCTGGCAGCGGAAAGACGTCCGCAGCACTGCAACGGGTAGCCTATTTATTGTACAAACACCGCGATAGGCTCAAGGCGGATCAGATCGTTCTTTTTTCGCCAAATCCGATGTTTAACAGTTATGTATCGACTGTGCTTCCCGAGCTCGGCGAGGAGAATATGCAGCAAACGACCTTTCAGGAATACCTTTCTTATTGGCTTGGATCCACGTTTAATCTAGAGGGCCCATTCGAGCAGATCGAATATGTACTGACGTCACAATCCTCACAGGGGTATGAAGCGCGGCTAACGGGGATGCAATATAAGGCTTCTGAAGCTTTCTTGCAAGCTCTCCAAAGCTACGCGCGATGGCTAGGGAAAGAAGGTATGCTGTTCCACAGTGTCCGTTTCCGAGACCGCGAGTTGATTACTGCGGAGCAAATGAAATCGCAATTTTACAGCTACGACAGCTCTATACGATTGGCTAATCGCGTCGCTTTACTGCGTGAGTGGCTGCTCCGCGAGCTGACTAAGCTAGAGCGTCAGGAAATGGAGGCACCCTGGGTTCAAGATGAGGTTGATTACCTCGACAACGATCAATATGCCGAAGCTTACAGTGAGGTGCTTAAGAAGTACCGGCGAGAAGAGGCTGTCTTCGATTTTACGGAGCAGTATCTTGAAATCTATGGTGATTTTCGTATTCAGAAGGACGGGGAAGAGAACGTCTTTGACTTTAGCTTGCAGGAAGAAGAGCTGCTGCGTCGCATGATCATAAAGGAGCACTTCAAACCGCTGAGACGGGATGTCAAGCGGCTCAAGTTCATAGATACGATTGGATTATACGATCAGTTGTTTAGCGATGAAGCCACCTATCATACAATGACGGATGAGGCCGAAGTGCCCGAGCAGTGGTCAGAAATCTGTAAGCAAACGAAGGAAAAGTTGAGCCATACCGAATTATTTTATGAGGATGAGACCCCATTCCTGTATTTAAAAGAGCTTATCGAGGGTTCTCGCACGAATACAATGGTACGGCATTTATTTATTGACGAAGGACAGGATTATTCGCCGTTCCAATTCGCGTTTCTCAAACAATTGTTTCCCCGCGCGAGCATGACGGTACTCGGCGATTTCAGTCAAGCGATATTCCCGCAAGCAACGAATCTGCAAGAGGTGGATTCTCCTTTGATCCGGCTCTATGGTGAAGAGGAAACGAGCTTATTTCGTCTAGTCCGAAGTTACCGTTCCACTCGCGAGATTGTGGAGTTTACAAAGGCGCTGCTACCTAATGAAGAGATCGTGCCTTTTGAAAGGGGCGGCGAAAAACCGCACCTAGTGAAGGTTAGCAACGATGTGCAGCGGGCGGCACGAATGAAAGAGGATCTTACTGCGCTTATGGCTGAAGGTCTCGACTCTATTGCGATTATTACTAAGACTGCAGCGGACAGCCGCGAGGCCTATGAAGCATTGACTGCACAGGGGGGCGAGAATCTGCGGCTTATTACGAAGGAGACGCTCACCTTTGAGAAGGGAACGTTGGTTATTCCCGCATATCTTGCTAAGGGCGTAGAATTCGACGCTGTGCTAATCTACGATGCTTCAACGCAGACGTATCATCGGGAGAGCGAACGTAAACTCTTTTATACAGCTTGTACGCGCGCCATGCATCGCCTTCTGCTGTACACGACAGGCGATGGGTCTCACTTTATTCAAGCCTTGGATCCCTCTTTGTATGAGGTAGTGTAAGTAGACATATCAAAATCAACTTCTTCAAGAAATTCGATAACTTCTCCATTCGGACTGTGAATGATCGCGTTCTTGATCAGAAGAGGCGGTTCACCAAGAGAAAGAGAAGCTGGTGCTATAAAAGCCTTTGCTCCATGAGCAAGGGCTTTTTGGTATATTTCATCTACATTATCCACATAGAAGGCGAAATGTAATAACGCCCCGTGAGCTACTTCTTCTTCAGACATGGCTTTTTTTCCTTGAGCGGCGATCACTGCATCGTTATCAAAAATCTCTATGCAAGTTCTTTGGTCAGGTGAAATCAGCATGGATGCTTCTTTAATTTGAAAGGATGGCAGACTCCAATGATGACCTAACTTGAATCCTAAAACGTCTATATAAAATGAGATAGTTGCTTTATAATCCTTGGCTTGGATCGCTATATGTGCAAGGCCTTTTACACTCATCTTTCATCGCTCCTATATCTAATGTACTATTTATTATAGTTGGATTAAAATAGGAGATACATATATAAGATAAGTGTTTTATACTGATATGGTTATTGAATATAAGGTATTTTGGTTGAACGGGTTTATTTATTAAACAGAGTTAGGAGGCGCTTGCTATGGAGCATCTTATGGATGATATTGATAAAAAAATTATGCAATTGCTGCAGTACAATGCGCGTATGCCCATTTCACAAATCAGCAAAGAGGTTTCGATGTCACAACCATCCGTTAAAGAAAGAATCATTAAGCTGGAGGAAAGGAACATCATTTCGGGGTATCATACAGCTTTTAATTTACGGGATCTAAATCGAGGCACGACTACTTTTATTCTACTAAAAACAGAGCATTGCCAAGAGCTCACCGATTTTTGTAACCATGCTATGGAAGTTACCGATTTGTTCCGCATTAGTGGGGAATATAATTATCTCATTAAGGTACAGACCTCATCGATTGAGGCGCTTGCTGAATTTCAAGATCACCTTATAAGGTTCGGACCCTCCAAATCTCATATCAGTCTGAAAAATATTTTGGAAAACAGAGTTTTGCTCTAAAGCTGAGTTTCCGAACACAAGATATAGTAACCGCTTTCTTTTCATTGAATGTAGAATGGGTAAAAATAGCAGTTGGCATTGATACGGATATAAGGGAGCATGCGCATGGAGAGGAAACTGTCTAGTAAAAAGTATATTCCGTTCACATACAAGATGATGATTCCGTATCTCATTCTTGTATTGCTGACAGATGTGCTGGTTGGCTATATAGCCTATACAATGCTCGTGGAGTCCAGGACGGAAATGGCGGAGACGAATGTCCGGACGGCATTAAAGCAGACGAGGAGCAATGTCGAATACCAGACGGATGAAATCAAACGAATGACCAACTCGCTGTTTCTAAATACAAATTTTCAGAATGCCCTTCAGTTCAGGGGAGACCCTTTGGAAAATATGCTCAAAATGAGAGATGATATCGTTCCTTATATGAAGGCCCCTCTGCAATTGTATGGGAATAAGCTGAGACTTGCGCTTTTTACCGTCAATGAGACGATGCTTGAAATTACCGGGGACGATATGTCCACGCCCATCGGTAGAAGTGATTATTATGTTCTTTCTGATCAGGTTATCGTTAATTCGGATTGGTTTAAGTCGATCGTTGCGAATAACAAAGACAGTTTGTTTCTTCAGGCGGACAACGACCGCGAACTAGGCAATATTTCGTATTTTCGCAAGCTCGTTTCTTCCAAGGCAGCACCTGCTATTAT
Source organism: Paenibacillus sp. FSL R10-2734 (assembly GCF_037963865.1). Classification (NCBI taxonomy): domain Bacteria; kingdom Bacillati; phylum Bacillota; class Bacilli; order Caryophanales; family Paenibacillaceae; genus Paenibacillus; species Paenibacillus sp. FSL R10-2734. The sequence continues at coordinate 701,971 of NZ_CP150170.1, forward strand.
CGGATATATTCGCGTTACGGCAAGGATTGATGAGCTTTTTGGTAATTTTGATACCTTTCCGATTGAACAGGGGATTGAACTTCGTTTGCTGGATAGGGCTACAGGAATGACGATGTATGAACAGGGTGTTGCTACTGAAGATACGAAGCAAGACTCGTATTTGATAATTAGTGAAGATATTCCGGTATCTAGCTATGTCATTGAGGCGCGGGTACCACACTCATATTTGAACAAAGACGCTAGCAGAATGCGGAAGGTGATTAGCACCGTTTGTTCTATTAGTTTTTTGGTGATGGCAATTATCGGCTTACTGGTTGCCCGCATATCCGGCAAAAAAATCAAGCGGATTGTATACTTGGTTCGGTCGTTTCAGGAGGGTAATTTTTATAAAAGAATCGGGTTTCCGGGGAATGATGAATTTGTCTATATTGCCAATAGCTTTAATCAAATGGCGACGAGCATTCAGGAACTGATCCGAAACGTATATATGCAGGGCATTCAGAAAAAGCAAGCGGAGCTGGATGTGCTGCAAGCCCAGATCAGTCCGCATTTCTTGTACAATACGCTGTCGACCATTGGTAGTCTGGCCAATTTGGGGGAAGTAGAGAAGGTTAATCAGATGGTACAAGGCCTGTCTAAATTTTATCGACTCACATTGAACGATGGGCATGTATATATCTCTCTTGAAAATGAACTGGAGCAGGTGAAGATGTATCTGGAAATTCAGAGAGTAAAATATGCGGATGCCTTTGAGGTTTATTATGATGTCGATCCGGAAATTTTACAGGTTCCTATTATCAAGCTGATTTTACAGCCGTTTGTGGAGAATATATTCAAGCACGCCTGGTTCGGGGAGACCATTGCGATCCGTATTACCGGAAAGCGGCTTGGTGACCGCATCGAACTCAAGGTCATTGACAACGGGATCGGCATGCGACCGGATACACTTCAAAAAATGCGGTCGAGCGCTTACCAACCAGGGAGCTACGGTCTGAGAAACGTGGAAGAACGAATTAAGCTGAGATACGGCAGTGATTTTGGTATTCAAATCGGCAGCTATTTTGGAGCGGGGACGACAGTTCAAATTATTTTACCGGTAGATAATGCGGAAATTCGGGAAGTAATGGGGGAGTAACTCTTATGGCGATGGAGATTAACATTCTGCTGGTGGATGATGAAGTAGTCGATTTAGAGTGGCTTAGACGACGTGTGGCCGGCAATGATCATTTGCCTTTGCATAGCGTAAGAACGGCAACGAGCGGGTTTGCCGCTCTGAAAATAATAGAGCAGCACCCTATTGATATCATTCTCTCTGATATCGGTATGCCGATTATGTCGGGCGTGGAATTTGTGCGGAAAGCGAAGGAGATTAACCCTGAGGTCCATATTCTTTTTATTAGCGGACATCAGGATTTCAACTATGCCAAAGAAGCGATTCAATTGAACGCATACAGTTATTTGCTTAAGCCTGTTGATGATGACGAGCTGAACAAGACGCTGATCGAACTCTGCGCCAAGATTGAGAAGGAGAGAAAGCAGCATATTTCCTTGTCGGAAACGCTGACGCTTGTCAATCAGGAGCTGCTGCTACGTTGGTTTAACGAGGCTGCTCCGGGACAGGTTGAGATGCACATTCATAATGTTCTCACGCCATACCTACAAGGTGCATCAGCGGTTGCCATCATCGAGATCGACGACATGGCGAGGAAAATTCAAACCTGGACGGAAGAAGAGTGGAGTTTATGGAGCAGCAGCGCGAATCAGTTTATCCGAAAGTTCGCTCAGGATCAAAATTTGGGCATGGTGATCACGACCTATGACTATCACTTTGTGATCCTTGCTGCGGTTCAGGAGCAGTATTTTACAGCCTTGCTGGAAGAGCTGATTCGGGCGTTCTATCAGGAGTTTTCCTGTTCGATTACGATCGGAAGAGGAATGTACACAACCGACCTGGTCAAGCTACATGACTCCTATCGGCAGGCGCAGGCCGCTTTAAGTATCAAATGGATCGTAGGGAAGAATAGGCTGATCCAAGATGCCTCGGAATGGTCTCCAAAGAAAAAGATGGCTTCAGATTTAGAACTTATTGTGGATCGGATGCTTAAAGCTATGCTCGACTACGACCTTACCACTATAGACGATTGCCTGCTGCAGCTATTTGCCGGCGACAGCCCACTCTCACAGAAAAACGACATTTACGATATCATTATCAGGATTACCTCTAAGCTTCATGCCGATCTGCAGCAAATGAATGAGCATTTGTACGAGATTTTGAACTGGGACTCTCATCATCCATTTGTGCTGTTTCAGTTCGAAACGGTGCATGATATCCTTTCGTGGCTGAGAAGAAGGTTCTTTGAACTGTCAGAGCTGCTTTATTTGAAGCGCCAAAGGCAAAAGCGCAAGTTAATCGATGAAATCACTGAATATGTGAAGGAAAGGTTAGACCAAAAAATAACGCTGAACGAGGTCGCGGCCCATTTCGATTTTACGCCTAACTATCTGGGGCATCTGTTCAAGGTGGAAACCAATAGTCTATTTAGTGATTTTCTAAGTGAATTGCGTATGAAGCGGGTATGCGAGCTGCTCGAAGATCCGACAAAGAAAGTATATGAGATTGCGGAACAAGCCGGATATAAGAACATTATTTATTTTAACAGGCAGTTCAAGCAATATATGGGCATGTCGCCCGGCGAGTACCGGAAGAAAAATAAAATCTAAATCGATTTGTTCTTGATGAGGCTCATGTTCTATATGGAACAGGGGCTTCTTTTTTTATGAATCGTTGAATTAGTATTATGTTTAGTTGTTTTGCTGAATTATCTCGACGCTTCGCTCCTTTTATAATTAAGGATATAGAGAAGAGAGGGGTGCAAAGATGAAAGGGCATACATTTTGGAGCGATTTAAAAAACTACAGGGTTCTGTTGCTGATGCTGGCTCCGGCGGTTGCTTTTTTTCTTCTGTTTGCCTATGTCCCAATGGCGGGCATTATTATTGCCTTCAAGCATTATGATTACGCGGGCGGTATTTTTGGGAGTGCCTGGAACGGTCTCGACAACTTCCGCTTTTTCTTTGAATCAGGAGATGCCTGGCGGGTAACACGAAATACAGCCTTGTACAATATTGCATTTATCGTCGTGAATAATTCTTTGCAAATTTTTGCAGCCATTATGTTGTTTGAGGTTGGTGGCAAATGGTTTCGCAAAATTACGCAATCGGCGCTGTTTCTTCCTTACTTTATCTCATGGGTTGTTGTCGGCGCGATTGCCTATAACCTGCTCAATTATGATATCGGTACTGTGAATGCTCTGCTTAGAGGCCTCGGCCTAGAGCCTATCGATATTTACAATACACCTGCCTACTGGCCGTATATCCTAGTTCTCGTGTCCGCATGGAAGGGTCTCGGATACGGAACGGTGATGTATTTGGCCGCGATTACTGGCATTGACACCGAACAATACGAAGCGGCTGAAATCGATGGCGCCAATATTTTTCAACGGATCCGGAAAGTGACGATTCCAAATCTTTATCCGACGATTATTATTCTAGTGCTGCTGGCGGTCGGGAACATCTTCCGTGGAGATTTCGGGATGTTCTATAACATGATTGGCAACAACGGTTTGTTGTTCTCTTCGACAGACGTTATTGATACTTTCGTGTTCAGGTCGCTGATTACTTCGAATGATATTGGTATGTCGGCTGCGGCTGGCGTTTTCCAATCGGTTCTTGGCTTCGCGACGATCATGACTGTGAACTATGCTGTCCGTAGATACGATAAAGACCGCGCCCTATTCTAATCGCAAAAGGGTAAAGTTTTCATAATGGAGGTAACGATATGAAGCAGCTCGATCGTAAAATATTCTCGGGTATTGGTTATGTATCCCTAATCTTTCTCGCAATTTTATGTATATTCCCGTTTATACTTGTCGTATCTTCATCACTGACGGAAGAAACTAAAATTCTAACAGATGGCTATCAATTTATACCGACTGCCTTCTCAACGGAAGCCTACAGCATTTTGTTTAAGTATCCCGATCAAATGATTCAAGCCTACATGGTGACCATAGGCGTTACAATAATGGGCACAGTGCTTGGCCTATTTCTAACTTCGATGACGGCTTATGCGCTATCCAGAAAAGATTTCAAGTGGCGGAATAAATTCTCGTTCTTCTTCTTCTTTACGACTTTATTTAACGGCGGTCTGGTTCCGTGGTATCTGCTTATGGTCAATTACCTCCATATAAAAGATACACTAATGGCTTTAGTGATTCCGATGATGCTCAACGTCTTCTACATCATTGTCATGAAGTCGTTTATGGGCAGCATTCCAGAAGCGATTGTGGAATCGGCCAAAATTGACGGTGCAGGCGATTTTAAGATTTATGCTCGTCTAATCCTACCTCTTTCTAAGCCGGCGCTAGCTACTATTGGTTTGTTTCTGGCCCTTGCCTATTGGAACGACTGGTACAATGCACTTCTATTTATTTCCGATGAGAAACTGATGCCGCTTCAATATTATTTGTACAAAATGCTTGGCAATATGGACGGTATGCGAAAAGCCATGATGGGTGCAGGGGCAGTCGTAACCACATCGATCCCAAGCGAGAGCTTGAAGATGGCAATGACGGTTGTGGCCACCGGTCCGATCTTGCTAGCCTATCCATTCGTTCAGAGATATTTCGTCCAAGGCTTGACGATTGGCGCTGTGAAAGGATGAACCCGGGGAAATCCGGTTTATCAATATAATGAATACAAGGGGGAAGGCTTGAAATGCTGAGAAAAAATAGATTCATTATGCTCGCACTCGTTTTAACCTTCGTAATGATTTTGAGCGCATGTGGTGGCGGCAACAACAATGCCAATGCGCCCGCTAAGGCTACAAATAATGCAGCTGAGGCAAAAAGTGAACCTACAGAAACAGCGAGTGCAACGAATGCAGCCGAAACTTCAGATACCATCGACACCTCTAAAGAAGTAAAGCTAAAAATGATCTTCGTTGGGCCTAAACCGATAGACTATGATAGTGTTTTTGCTGAAATTAACAAAAAGCTGAAAGAAAAAATTAATGCGACCCTTGAGGGCGAGTTCTTGGACTGGTCTGACTGGGCTCAAAAATACCCGTTGAAGCTGGCGGCAAATGAAGATTTCGATCTCATCTATTCGGCAAACTGGGCCGGTTATAATGATCAGGCGCTGAAAGGCGGATTTCTAGAATTGACCGACGAGCTGCTTACCAAATATATGCCGCAAACTAAGGCAGCTATGTCAGATGTGAGCTGGGATCAGGCAAAAGTAAACGGTAAGCTGTACATGGTTCCGCAAAACAGAGGGGAATCTGTTGAAAAGCTAATTCTCTATCGTGAAGATTTGCGTAAGAAATACAATCTTCCTGAAATCAACAGCCCGGAAGCATATGCTACTTATTTGAAGACGATAGCAGAAAAGGAAAAAGGAATTACACCTTTCACTCCGGAAACAGGAGACTGGAAGTATCATAATTTGGACCGTGTATTACTGAAGCAACAAACTGAATGGAATATGTTTGACCTCGACCTTCCGTTTGCCTTCAAATTGACTGATGAAACAGGTAAAGTCTTTAACGTCTATGAAACGCAAGAGTTCAAAGATTTGCTCGTGTATTACAAGGATCTCGCTGATAACAATGCTTGGTCGAAAAACGTCCTGAACAGTAAAAATGATCATCAGGCGGATTTTAAAGCAGGCAAAACCGCTTCGATTACGCATAATAACGGAACACTTGGAGCACTCATGGCTTTGATGCGCCAAGAAAATTCTCCTTATGAAGTAGCACTGGCCGACATCAACCAAGGTAAGAAAAAATCAGTGGCGATTTCTACACAAAACGGTACGTCGATTCATGCGACCTCCAAAAATGTAGAACGTTCCTTGATGCTGATCGATCTGATGCAAAATGATAAAGAACTGCATGATCTAATGATGTACGGCATTAGTGGCGTGCACTATGAACCGGTTGGCGACACTAAATATAAAGCACTCGACAAAAATCCGAACTTTACCGGCTTTTCAAATTGGAACTTCAACTCGCCACTCAATCTTGACAATGAAGCATTCCCTCAAGAAGCTAACGATCTAGCTAAGGGCTGGGAAGCTAACGTCTACCACTATGCCCTTGAAACCTTTGTATTCGACAATAGCAAAGTGAAGACAGAGATTGCCAATGTGGGCAACGTGATGCTCCGTTATGCAATTCCACTCGAGTACGGCGTAATTAAAGATATCGATAAAGGTCTTGCAGACCTGAATAAGCAGCTGAAATCAGCTGGCATTGATAAAATTCAAACCGAACTGCAAGCTCAAATTGATGCATTCTTGGCGAACAAGTAAGAGAGTATAAGGATGAAAACCTCCGCCCAATAGGGGTGGAGGTTTTTGCTATGTAGAGAAGCAATCTAAAAGTCTCTCTCATTGATCTGAGAAAGACTACTTTCTTGACACCTTTTTAATTAGTAGTAACATAAGATTTGATGGAAATAATATGAAGTTATGGAGGCGTTAATTGTTGAAGAGATTGTCGATTCTAGCAATTATCTGTGTTTTGGTATTTAGTGTAGGTCTTATTCCTGCTCCTGCATCAGCAGCTTCTAAGGGATCCCATATCTTTGTGGACGGGGTACCACTGAATTCGAGATCTGTGAGCAAGAATGGGGTATCGTTCGTACCTTTCCGGGAACTGTTCGAAAAGCTGAAAATGAATATCGGCTATGATGCGAAACTGAAACAAGTTACTGGCACCAAGGGTGATTTGAAGATCACATTTACGATTGGTAGCAAAACAGCATTCGTCAATGGTCAGAAGAAAGCACTACAAGCGGCGCCCTTCGCCCAGAATGGAACAACGTTAATTCCAGTTCGTATCGTTGGGGAAGCAACGGGGAATGCCGTCTATTATTCAGCATCAGCCGATGTTATTCAAATTAATAGCCCGTCCTTTAAAGGGGCTTCTTACACTATTGACGGGATTCCTATCTTATTTAATGCCAATGGAACGGTGCTGTTCGGCCCCAGTGCCGTGAAGGACATGAATCAGCAAAAAGAATTGGCGGAGAACGAAGCCATTAAAGAGTTCACTACCAATGCTCCTAAAATCCGTATTGTTGGAGTACCTCCGACACAAGAGCAATCCAAAGAACCTGGATATAAAGGTTACCCGGATTATTTTGACGCCAATTATTCAGCTGCAGCTGGGAATAAGGAATTGTCGCCGCCGCTGATGAGCGAAGGCTGGATTTCCTTAGCAATGCTCTCAGAAATCGAGAAAATCAGCAACCTTGGCAATAGTGATTCCAACATTCTTAGTATAGGTAAATATGCCGGAATGAATATGATTAGGTACAATATCGTTATGACTGATGAATATAAGAAAGCAAATAAAGGCGATTTTACGTTAAGTGATATACGTGTCAAGAAGTATAAAGGTACGATGTATCTGAACATAGAAGATTTAAAGACAGCTGGCCTTATTGAGGCTAATTAAGTTATTTTGTTCAATAGCAGGACGCTCTAGTTAGGCCTTAGCCGCTTGCGATATCGACATTCGCAAGCGGTTATTTCTATTACCCACGAAGACCGTCACATAAGATCGATACGACGCGGTCCGGATAAGTTCCGCCGTTGCTGGTTGTGCGTGGGAGGCTTCTTTATCCGACTAAATACAACTGTGATTACTTTCTCAACGCGGCAGCAGGCTCTGTGTGGATTAGCTTATGGCTAGCGATTATGCTAATTACAATAACAACAACACCTGTAGAAAGTATTGATAGTAAGATTTGTAATGGAGTAATGATAATTGCTAAATCAAAGATCCTACCGATTACATAAGTACAACCCACAAGGGCAGCATTAAAGATAGCCGACATTGCCGATAAAAGCAGATTTTCGCTGACAATCATTTTTTGTATGGTTCCTTTATTAAATCCCAAGGCTGATAGCAGCCCTAATTCCTTATATCTCGAATTTTGGAGTTTAATAAGTAATACTATGCTGATAAACAAACCAATTGCCAAAATTAAAATAGAAACGATAAAGAATAAGCGGTTAAGGCTGGTGAATGTACTTTGTAATGCTTCTACTTCTGTGGCTGCTGTTTTACTGTCTATTTTTTTGTCAGTAAGCATTTGACTTACTGGAACAATATCTTCAAAGTTTTTTACATCGTAACTAATTGAATAGGTTTTCTCGCCATACATATGTTTATAAAATTCCCGTTCAATATCAGAGCTTACATAGAAATCATCGTAGGCCGCATTATAAATCCCGCTTATCGTAAGCTTGTATTCTTTATCCCCATATTTTAAGGTGACTTCTTTGCCAAGTAAGCGACTAATATCATTATCAAACTTTTTAGCAAGGCTCGGACTAAGTGTCATTTCCATTTCACCTGCTTTTGGCATAGCACCGTATGACATATGTTCAATAGCTTTAGGCATAGGGTATTTTTCTGCCATAGTTTCGGTTTTATCGCCCAAACTTAAAGTGACATCATTTATTTTGTATTGATAATAAACATTTTCGATACGTTCATCGGTATTCAGTATTTTTGCAAGGGTTCCATCATCTTCACCTTTAATGTAACCGTTGCTAAAGGCTGTATTTTTATCCTTAAAATCTGAGATGGACTTGTCCATAATATTGCCCGAAGATAAGGACAACATAAATGCAAGAATACCAATGGAAATTGCCAAGCTGACAGCAATATAGCGGGTGATGTGGACTTTGAAGTTCTTAAGTCCCCGCTTAAACGCAGATACGTTGATAGTTTTATTGAAGCTGAGTTTAGTATCAGTAGTGGCATCCGATTGGTTATCAATTTCTTTTGCGATCATTTTTCCGTTTTCGATATGAAGGATGTCATCTGCAAAGCTACAAATCTTCTGATCGTGAGTAATTACAATGACTAAACGTTCTTTTGAAATTTCTTTTAGAATCTCCATAATTTCAGTGGAATTGTTACGATCTAAAGCTCCTGTCGGCTCGTCTGCCAAAACAATACGAGGATTACTGATTAATGCTCTTGCAATAGCCACTCTTTGTTTTTGACCACCAGAAAGATTTTCGATTTTTTCATTCGTTTTTTGTGATAATCCCAGTTTACTTAACAGCTCTATGGCGTTATTTTTATTGTCCTCTTCACTTAAAGTGTTGAGCTCACAAGACAGTAAGATGTTCTCAAGTACGGTATATCCGCTTAAAAGATGGTAATTTTGAAAGATAAACCCGATACTATCTCTACGATAGGCACATAATTCATCAGCGTTCAGCTTGCTAATAGAAGTACCCCAAACCGTAATATCCCCACTGTATTGGCTATCAAAGCCCGCAATCATATTAAGCAGCGTGCTTTTACCGCAGCCTGATGCACCTAAAAGGCAAATAAGTCCTTGGTTTGGAAGGTTAAAGCTTACATCATCAAATATAAGTGACTGGCCGTATGTTTTTTTAAGGTTTTTTATCTGGATCATTATTTGTCACCTGTCTTCAAAGCTGTGAGTGTATTTGTTTTTAAGAAAGTAATCATATTTGTAAAGTAACCCACAACAGCCATTACAACAATCAATATCAACCCTGTTAACAGCATTTTTAAAGTAAGGATGTTAACGTCGAACAAGTTTTTGGTGGCTAAATTGATAAGGGGTGATGTAACAAGCATAAGCACAATTGCTGTAATGGTTTCTAATATCCTATCTGTCAAATTAAGTAGACTCAAATGAGCATTATTAAAGCCGCTAACTTTATAAATGGCAAATTCTCTTTTTCTCATTAAGCCTGTGATTAAGAAGATGGCAATAATCATGACGACAGACAAAATTCCTATGAGCATACTTGCGGAGCCGGACTGTTCGGTTGTTTGCTGATTTAAATTAACAATATTCTCAACCAGTTCAAATCTGCCAAGAGGTACAATGCCTCCTGCGTTAAGCTCATTTTTAATAGAAATCATATCCGTAGGTGTCTTTGCTCGAATAAGAAAATTCATACTGTTAGTCGTAATCCCTGCTTGTCCTCTCATATCATCAAGTGCAGCTTTATCAAAGATGAAAGAGTCATCCACAGAGTATTCTGCCATTTGTCCTTGACTTTCATAATAGACGGTAGTGTCAGCGACACCTACAATATTTACAGTTTTGGATACGGGCTTTTTAACAGGCTCACCTGTGTCCCAATTATAAATAGAGCCATTAAAATCAATTGCTGTACCTATGGCTTGCTCGTTGGATATTCCCAATGCTTTTACAAAACTTTCTGGGACTACAACCTCGTTGTCGCCTGTCGTCAGTTTACCTGCTACCAGCTTATTGATTACCGGAGCGTTTCCTGAGCTTTGTATTGGATATTCTTTGCCGTTAACCGTTACTTTTATATCATTAAAAGCTTGTAAAAAAACAGCAAATTCACTTCGCTCATCACCTACATATTTATCATACAAGCCATTAGTATCCTGCGTTACATTAGCGTTAGGCTGTTCATCCTGCGTATCACCTGCGCCTGCCGCACTTACAAAGCTGTTAACTACACTAATATCCTTAAGTCCTTCACCATAAGCATCAATCAGCTTGTCAAACTGACCTTGACTGCTATTCTCGATGGCCCCACTAACCGTTGTAAGACATAAAATTCCTGCCACCATAAGAGCAAGGGCTGACACTACAAAACGTCCGAATTTTCTTGTTACATTCGATTTGGCGATAGAAAAAGCATTTTTAATGGATAAGCGGTGATTTTCATAGTATTTTAGACCTTCTGCTTCGGGTGCAACTACTTGTGGTGAGGTTACCATTTCTCCCTTATCCAAAGTTAAAATGTTGGAGTTATTATCAATCAGCTGGGTATCGTGGGTAACTATTATAACTGTCTTGTATTTAGATATGGATCTTAGAATATCCATTGTCATTTTTGCGGTTTTTTCATCCAGCGCACTTGTTGGTTCGTCAGCAATAATCACCTTTGGATTTTTCATAAGCTCTCTTGCGATGGCAACACGCTGTTTTTGACCACCCGAAAGATTTTTCACTTTTTGCTGTGCAAGCTCTATGATTTTGAGGTCTTTTAAAATCGTGTCTGCTTTCTGTTTATTTTGATTATTCTTCAAATAATGTGGCAGTAACACATTCTCCAGCACCGTTAAATCTTCGAGTAAATTAAAATCCTGCCAAATGAATCCGAACGTATTATTGTAAAAGTAGCTTTTTTCTTTGGGGGTTAACGTCTTAATGTTCTTATCGCAGTAGTGGGCCTCACCTTCAAATTCCTGTTCCATACCGCTGATGATTTTCAAAAGAGTGGTTTTACCACTACCTGAAGCACCGACTATAAAATTTAATCCTTTTCCTAGTTTGAAGGAGATATTATTTAAAGCGAATTCCCCGTTATATTGCTTGGATACATTTTTAATTTCAAACATTGTTATTCCTCCTTACTTAATGTCAACATTGTATAATAAACGATGTTAAATTCCTGTTAAGTGGATTTTTATGTTTAAATGAAAGGTGTAACTAAACAAAGAGGTGAACGGAGTATGAGGATTCTTATTGTGGAGGACGAGCTTGATTTGCAAGAGGCGATTGCAGATGGGCTTAGAATTGATGGTTATGCAGTGGATGTCTGTGACAATGGTGAAGCTGCTTACGAGCTTTTATATAGCGTGGATTACGATTTAGTTGTGCTGGACTTAAATCTCCCAAAAATGGATGGGCTTGAGGTTCTAGCTAAGATACGAGATGAAAAGCCTGAATTAAAGGTACTTATTCTTAGTGCTAGGAGTAGTGTAAATGACAAAGTAAAGGGCTTAGATATAGGAGCCAACGATTATTTGGCAAAACCATTTGACTTTGAGGAGTTGGAAGCACGAATACGAAACTTGTTAAGGCGAAAGTTCGTGCAAGAGAGTAGCATGCTTTCCTGTGGTGCAATTAAGGTGGATTTGTCGAAGCGCACTGCAGTTGTTAATGAAGATGAAATAGCACTTACAAAAAAAGAATTTGCGTTACTTGAATATTTCTTGCTTAACAAGGACAAAGTCGTTAGCCAAGAAGAACTGATTGAGCATGTGTGGGATCAAAATGCGGATAGCTTTAGTGGTGCGATCAGGGTGCATATTGCAACGCTTCGCAAGAAGCTAAAAGCTGTTTTAAACTACGACCCCATTGGAACGAAAATCGGCGAGGGTTATTTTTTATCAGAAGAAGGTAGTGATGTTAATGCTTAAAAAAATGCCTATTCGATTGCGACTTACGGTACTGACTGTTGCTCTATTAACGGCTTGCTGTGTAGGTCTTACCTTCATCCTTAATTTATCAGCTGATAAAATGGCTACAAAGATTGATGCAACGCTAATAGTACCGGCAAATCAGGTGGGTGAAAACGGACAGATGGATGAAATTTCACAAACATCATTAGCCCACCGTGCCTCTTCTGTTTTATCCGATAACTCTCAAATCGCAATAATGGATTATAGAAGTGAAAGTCTTCTTTATATGCTGTTAGTTATTGTTGTTGGAGGATTGTTTACCTACTATATTTCGGGCAAGGCATTAAAGCCTTTGGATACATTAAATGATCAAGTGAAAAACATGAATGTGCACAATCTATCGGAAACATTATCTGTGCCACCTACAAAGGATGAAATTGCAGAGCTTACGGTAACCTTTAATGAAATGACGGATAAGCTGGATAATGCTTTTATGATGCAAGGGAGATTCTCCGCAAGTGCCGCTCATGAGCTTAGAACCCCGCTTGCTGTATTACAGACAAAGGTGGATGTATTTAAGAAGAAAACGGAACATACAAACGAGGAATATGATGCTCTTATTGTCGTAATTGAGAAGCAAACCAAACGCTTGAGAGGGCTCGTCGATAACCTTTTAGATATGACGAATATGGCCGATAACGGCGAGCACAGTAGCATTGGTGTAAAGGATATCTTTGAGGATATACTTTCCGAGCTTACTCACATAGCTAAAGATAATCATATTACGCTGTCCTTAGATTGTGATGATAGCATTATTGTTGGAAACATCGATTTATTGTATCGGGCTTTTTATAACCTTGTGGAAAACGGAATTAAGTACAATATTGACGGCGGTAAGGTTGGGGTTATTGCAAACAGATTAAGTGAGGACGAGGTTTCAATCAAAATTATAGATTCGGGTATTGGTATTTCCGAAGAAAACAAAAAGCTTATATTCGAGCCCTTTTATCGTGTGGACAGCTCACGCTCCCGTCAAATGGGTGGTGCAGGCTTAGGGCTTTCGATTGTTGATACTATTATCAAAAAACATAATGGTACGCTTACTGTTACTGATAATGAGAAGGGTGGAACTTGTTTTCATGTAATCTTAAATAATTGCCCTTTCGTGTAAACATGCAATTCCCAACATAAAAAATCCACAACCTCATGCGGTTGTGGATTTTCTCGTTCTTGGGGAGTTGTATTATATAGTTATCTAGAAGGAAAACTCATTCGAAAGATAGCCCCACCATGTTCTCTGTTATGGGCGGATATAGCACCATCACACCGTTCAACAATTGCACGAGAAATGGCAAGTCCAAGTCCTGTCTCTCCATTCTTACCTTTAATAAAACGCTGAAATAGCTGAGGCAATAAATGATCAGGTATACCTTCACCATCATCAATGACATCGATATGCACTTGTCCATCCTGCTCCGAAATTTCTATATCCACGGCTTGTGATGCATGTCTAATTGCATTGCTCATAATATTTAGTATCGCTTGTAAGAGTTTTTCCGAATCCCCATGAATATGAAATGTGCTCGGCTTATCCACTTCGTACTTTATCTTGATGTTAACTTCCTCATTTATAGCTAATGGTCGTATTCGATCGACGGTTTGATCGATTAATTGTTCAACCGACACTTTTTCTTGATCGAAAATACCATCTTCGCTTTCAAGCTTGGCTAACAAGATCATCTCTGTGACAATTCCCTTAAGTCGTTCACATTCGCTCGAGATTACATCGAGACCATTGTCAGCACGATCCCCGGTGAAAATACCATCTCGAATTCCCTCAGCATAACCTTGAATGGTCATTAGTGGGGTCTTAAGTTCATGAGAAGCATTTTGGAAAAATTGCCTTTGAGCATTATGATATTGCTTAAGTTCTCCAGCGAGATGATGGACACTTTGGGCTACCTCACCAATTTCTCCGCCAGTTTGTATAAGCTGCACCTCATCAAAATGACGTTTTTCAACTTTTTTGAGCTCAAGCTTTAATTTCTCAAGGGGAGTAACGAGACGTTTGGTAATAAATAAACTTAGGCCAAAGGCAATAATTCCCCCAATCATCATAATGAGCATCATTCTTGTAAAAAGCTCTGATTGATATGATTTCACTTTGCTTAGCGGTGTAGACAAGACAAGTGTGGCTGGGGTTACAGCACTAGCTGGATCAAGATTCTGTGGATTAGAAGTTAAGGTCTCAACGATATATTTCTCCGGTCCATTTTCCCATAAACCCTGCTGGTTGTGACTTGAGTACTGCTCAATTAGCGGTAGCCATGTCTGCGTTTGCGCTTCAGTCATTGTACTAAACAATATATTACGATTCGGCTCTATGAGTAACGCATCTACTGATCTATTAATCTCTTGAGCCGGCTGTACGAGAGCTGCTGCTGATGATGATTGAGTAGGTGTTAGGTCTTGAACAGGTAGCGAATTGACCAACTCCATCATTGCACTGCCTTGTGATCTTAGTTCTTCTCTTTGATTATTGATTAGCGTGTCCATTAGTAGGGGATAAACGAATGTAGCTGTAAGCACGAGTACGCACATCAGTAATATTCCAAATGATAAATGAAGCTTATAGATTAGTTTCATGTTATGTCTTCACTCCATCCACTCGCATTCGATAGCCATAGCCCCAAACGGTTTCAAGAGGCAGGTCTTCCATTTTACGACGAAGTCTTTTGACTAAATCGTCAATCGCTCGATCGCTGCCGAAATAGTCATCCCCCCACACTAATGTTAACAACTCATTGCGCGAAAAAGCACGATTCGGCTGTGCTGCTAAGGTATGAAGCAATGAAAATTCTTTTACCGTCATTTCTATCTCTTTAGATTTCCAATACACCAGACGACTATCTAATACTAAGCGAAGCTCATCGATGATGAGATCGTTTGATTTTGAAAAAACTATATTCTGTTCTGATTTTTCAGTAAGAGAGTTAAGCCGATGGAATAAACGATTTACTCTTGCGACCAGCTCGCGTGGGCTGAAAGGCTTAGTTAAATAATCATCGCTTCCCAGCTCAAGTCCAAGTATCTTATCAACTTCCTCATCACGAGCAGAGATCATAATAATAGGAACTTCGGCTTCCTTGCGAATTTGTTTGCAGAATTCATAGCCATTCATACCTGGAAGCATGATATCTAGAATCCACATATCCGGGCGCTCTGTGTTCCATAACATGAGCGCTTCTTCTGCTGAACCTAATGATATAGTTCTGTAGCCTTCCTTCTGTAAATAATTCTCAACTATATCTCTTATATGACAATCATCTTCAACGATTGCGATTTGATAGTTCTTCATCAGGCAGACCTCCTAAACAATACATCTATTATTCTAACAAAGTTGTTCTTTCAAGCGGGCTTTTCCATACTTTTTCCACAATTGCTCCAAATTAATACCGAAGCTGATCTATAGAATAGTTATTTGTACGGTAAATATGTTTCATTTTGCTTGTATGGACAAGCTCGAAAGGAGGGAGAGGCTGTGAGAATTTCATATTTGGCTCGCAAGGAGATTCTTGTGGCGTTCTGCTTTCTTACTCCCAGTTTGATTGGTTTTGCGCTATTTTATTTGATTCCGTTTGGTCAAAGTGTTGTATTTTCATTTGAGAATCCCAGTGGTGAGGTAGGCTTATCGCTTGCCAATTACCAAAGCTTACTCGCTAGCTCGTCCTTTCAAAAGGCGGCAGGGAATACATTCTGGTTCACAATAATTGGTGTTCCGATCCTTATTCTGTTGTCACTTGCTCTTGCTATGCTGCTTAACAAACGAGTCTTCTTTCGAAACTGGCTGCGCACCTCTTATGTGCTGCCACTGGTTGTTCCAGTAGCGTCAATTGTACTCGTATGGCAGATCCTATTCGATTGGAATGGTTTTTTCAATCATGCATTAGCGTGGATTGGATTTGAGCGGATTGATTGGATGAAATCAGAGTGGGCACAAGGTGTCATAATTTTCATCTATGTATGGAAAAACATTGGCTATAATGTGGTTCTGTTCTTGGCCGGGTTGCAAAATATTCCTGATCAATATTATGAGATAGCAAACCTGGAAGGCGCAAGCTGGGCTCGTAAGCACCAGATCACCTTGATTTATTTAATACCGACGGGATTTTTAGTGATGCTAATGTCAATTCTGAACTCATTCAAGGTATTTCGAGAAATCTATTTAGTTGCGGGTGACTATCCACATGACAGCATCTATATGCTTCAGCACTATATGAACAATATGTTCCTATCGCTCGATATTCAGAAGCTGTCGGCTGCAGCTTTCTTAATGGTGCTCTGCATTCTAGTCATTGTGTTGATGCTCTTCCGAGTTGAACATAAGTTCCGTTCATTTATGGAGTAAAGGGAGGGGTGTAAATGAACAAGAAACAGATAAGAACAATGCTACTTACTATTTTCTTAGCCGTAATCGCGCTTGTAATGCTATTTCCTGTTGTACTGACAATGGTAAGCTCCTTGATGACAGAGAAGGAAATTGTGCTGAATTACGGCATGTTAGGTAATACACAGATGAACGATTTTGTGAATTTGAAGCTGATTCCAGATTGGGTTTCGCTGGAGCAATTTTATAAGGTGCTTATTTCAACCTCGCAATTTCTTCGTATGTTTTGGAATTCTGTATTCATGGTGTTTCCAATCATTATAGGCCAGGTCGTGGTGGCAACATTAGCGGCATTTGCATTTGCCAAGCTGCGGTTTCCTGGCAGAGAGCCTTTATTTATTGTGTATCTGATCACGATGCTCATGCCGTTCCAGGTCACGCTTGTGCCGAACTATATCATGTCCGATCGACTAGGGCTGATTAATAGTCCAAGCTCCATTATTTTACCAGGGATATTTGCGGCATTTGGTGTGTTCCTGCTCAGACAATTTATGCTCCAAATTCCAACGGCATATATGGAAGCAGCCCAAATGGATGGGGCGGGCTATTTTCGATCCTTTATCAGGATTGTCCTGCCTATGGTGAAACCCGGCATGGCAGCGCTTGTTGTTCTGCTGTTTGCAGATTACTGGAATATGGTGGAGCAGCCCCTGATCTTTCTGCAGGATGCCAATTTGCAGCCCTTGTCCATTTTTCTATCTCGTC
This sequence comes from Paenibacillus sp. FSL R10-2734, assembly GCF_037963865.1. Classification (NCBI taxonomy): domain Bacteria; kingdom Bacillati; phylum Bacillota; class Bacilli; order Caryophanales; family Paenibacillaceae; genus Paenibacillus; species Paenibacillus sp. FSL R10-2734. The sequence continues at coordinate 719,351 of NZ_CP150170.1, forward strand.
TGCAGGAAGATGCGCTTGGGGTATCCTTTGCTGCTGCGGTCTTGTATATGACGCCTATGATTCTCTTGTTTCTTTTGGCGGAACGGTATTTTATTGAGGGCATAGAGCTTTCTGGAATTAAAGGATAGGGGAAATGAGATGACAAGCACATCTAAGCGACAACGATTAACGGCTGCTTTGTTTGTATTGTTCTTTGCGATATTGGCTGGTTTGACTTTCTTTAGCAGCACACTCGAAACGATGACGCTGCCCAAAGTAGTTACGGAGAAACTTACCTCGAAATCATTAGTTCATCAGGTTAAAGGGAGTGGAGTCTTAACGCCTCGGAAGCAGGTGGATTTGTTGAATGAGTCTGGCTCTAAAATTGTGAAGGTTCATGTAAAAGAGAATGCTGAGGTTAAGAAGGGGCAAAAGCTCGTGACCTTCGACAGCTCTGATCTGGATGAGCAGATCTATCAAGAGGAAACGGCGCTTAAGAAACAAAAGCTAAATCGGGAAATTCTCGAGGAGGATATGCTCAATGCATTGATAGGTGGTGATGAACAAGTGATTGCCAAGGCTGAGCGAGCTCTTGAACTGGATAATATGGATCTTGAACTGGCGCAAAGAAAATTAAAAAAGCTGCGTAAAGAAAAAGCGGATAAACAAACGCTGACTGCCCCTTTTGATGGAAAAATCACAAAGATTACAGCAGAGGATAACATGGATGCTTCACAAGGGGGGACAATTCTAACCTTAATGGATAGTGGCAAGGGCTTCGAATTTTTATTTGCTGTCGAGTCGGAGAATACGGCATTATTCGAGATTGGATCTAAGGTTTCTGTTCGATTGGCGAAAGACAATACATTGGTTAACGGTGTAATCCAAGAGATTAAAGCTGCATCTAAAGAGAACAGTGAAGATTCATCCGAAGATACTGGTTATCAGGTTGTCGTGTCCGTCTCTGATGATGGTCTTCGAGGCGGCGAACAAGTCAGTCTAGATATAAAGAAGGAGTCAAATGAAAAAGGTTATGTGTTACCAAAGAAATGGGTTCATAAAGATACAACAGGAAGCTACGTCTTTGTAATTGAGGAGAAGAAAAGCTCACTCGGCAATACGTTTAATGCTCGCAAGGCCTATATTATAACAGGTGATTCAACAGAGGATGAGGTTGTAGCTGTGAGCGGCTTAAGTCCTGATGATGAGATCATTATTGAATCAAGTGAACCACTTCAGGAAGGTAATCGAATCCGAGTATATTGAAGGGAATGAATGAATTTGAAAAGAAGATGGGTATTGCCCTTATTAGCAATGATAGTCGTATTTTCGGGATGCTCTAGTAGCAGCGTGGGATCAGGTACAGAAGGATCATCTAATGAACAATCAGGTCAGGATGGCAAGAAGATTGAGATTGCGACCATGGCGGTAACTCCTTATTTAGATGAGGCGGTTAAGCAATATAAGAAAATTCGCCCAGATATACAAATTGATATCAAAGAGTATCTAGCTAGACCTCAAACGGAGGAAGGTACATCGAGCGAATCATTCTCAAAAAGCGATGTTGAGAAGTATATACAAACGGTTAGCACACAAATGATGTCTGGCAAAGGGGCAGACATTATCGTAATGAACGATCTGCCGCAGGACAAATATGTCGCCAAGAACATGCTGACTAATTTCTATGATCTGATGGATCAGGACTCAGAATTTGATCGAAATCAGTACTATCAGAATATCTTTAAAAACTCTCAGGACGGTGATGGTTTGTATGCCATGCCATTCTCATTTGTCATCGACGCGCTTACTGGGAATACAGAGTTGTTAGAACAAGCTAATATTAAAATTGATGATCAGACCTGGACATGGGATGGGTTTAAAGAAATTTCTAAGAAGCTAAAGGAACAAGTTGGTGAGGATTATGTGGCATTTGTTAATCTATTCCCGATTCAAATGTTGGCGGAATATATAGAAGCAAATTATGATAAGCTCATTGATCAAGGTCAAGCTAATTTTGATTCCGATCTGTTTCGAGATATGATGAAGCAAATCAAAGCGATGTATGATGAGGGCGTACTTAAAGATGAATTTTCGTACGATTATTCTAAAACTTTGTTCAGCAAAGCAAACCTTTTTGATCCAATGTCAGGCCTCTCTCAAGTCCTTGATCCAAAGCTTAAACTATATCAAAATCCAACAGTCAATGGTGAATATAATGGAACTCCATTTAAGTCGTACTTCACTTTAGGCATAAACAGCAAGTCTAAGGTTCAAGCTGAAGCTTGGAAATTTATTAAGTTCATGCTTTCCGAGGATATGCAATCTTCAGCAGTGGTACAAGGCTTTCCGCTGCATAAGGGAGTAGTAGAGAAACAGCTTAATGAGGCTAAGCAGCAGGCAGTAGCAGGAACACTACCTCTTCTAGAACAGAAGTTTGATGCTGAGACTGTAGAAAGCAAGATCCAAGAATTACATCAGCTTATAGATGGTGCAAGCAGGAATTTATCTAGTGATCATAAGGTCGTTTCAATTGCAATTGAAGAGTTTGATTCATATATGAGTGGTCAGAAATCCGCTGAAGACGTCAGTAAGCTGATTCAAAACCGAGTGAATACTTACATTAACGAGTAACAAGACCGTCCTAATGAGGCGTTCAATCATTTATCGGTGATTGAACGCCTTTTGTTTACTTGAAGTAAGCTTGCAATCGTTTCTAGACTTGATGACCATATAGAAAAATAAGAAGTTTATTCTGGATGGAGTCCAGAAAGATTTCTTTTTCATTCAGCCGCTTAAAGTTCTGACTCTCATAAAATCCATAGTTACATCTGTTATCTGTATATACGTAGATCGAATCTACACCCATACTTCTCATGTAATTGGACAAATGGTGCATCAGCGTTTTTCCCACGCCAAGACCTCTCGATTCCTCGGATACAATAAACAACTCGATATAACCTTGAAAATCGTCTTCTTTGCCTTGAATAATCTCTTTATACGTATGTTGAACCTTCGCCAGTTCTTTAGCGGACTTTTTATTTTCTTTATTCGCAGTGATAATTTTGAAGAAGGCATTTGCAAGACTTAAGAAATTATGGGTTTTGGCTAAGCGATGTTTATCTTTTTGGGCCTTGCCCAGAATAATACCAATGACTCTGTTGTCTTTTACAGCGACTTTGCTGAAAGAACTGTCCAGAATACAGCTTTGCAAATAAAGGTTCAATATGACATCTAAAAACTTTTTGTCTTGAACAAGGTCATGGATACCGAACGCTTCATCAATTAATTCTTTGATGCGGTCATAATCGTCTTTCATAATCTCTCTATAGATAACCTCAGGCATGTGAATACACTTTCCTTTCTTAGGGTGACTTCCTTTATAATGAGCATAAGGTCTCCCCTAAGGGGAGGGTCAAGGATGGGTATGGACAATGTAGCGAAGGAGGGGCTTAAATGAAAAACCTGTTCTCGATCGGCGAAGTTACCAAAATAAAAGAGGTATCTATAAAAGCCCTGAGATATTATCACAAAATAGGCATCCTGGTTCCAAGATATATCGATCCCGAGACAGGTTATCGGTATTATTCCATAGATCAATTCATTTATATAGACGTCATTAAAGGCTGCCGTTCTTTTGGTACCAGTATTAAAGAACTTCAGGAGATTTTTAAAGAAAGTAACACTGACAAATTAATCGAATTTCTGCAACTGAAGAGACAGGAAGCGGAAGAAAAGCTGAAAAAAGTGACAGAGGTTATTCAAAATATTGATAATTTAAACAAGAGTGTCGAGTCCTCAAAAGAAATCTTGAATCAGGATCAGATTGTTATTCAGTTTTTTGAGAAGCGTTATGTGTTGACAGTCCCATGCAGAGAAGCCGGGAGTCTTAAGGAACTGTTGTATTATTCAGAGTTGGAGAAGATCATACGGAGTCAGCACAAAAAAATGACCATGGAGAGAGGCATTTTGTACAACCTGAACGTAGAGGGTGAACTTGAACCCCGATATGTGTTTCATGGTTTTGAAGGGGACGAAAGCACAGAAATCAATTCACATGTGCAAATCCTTCCGGAAGGAAGGTATGTAACTTTGGCTTATCGTAAGGAAAACGAAGTGGAACGCGTAAAAAAAGTACTATACTATATAGAACAAAACAGTCTGGATGTAAAAAATTATATCGAGATAGAGTTATATAACGATTTGTTCGATACTGATACCTACAGTTGTCAAATCCAAATGCTGATCGAAAATGATCATAAATAGAAGATACATGCCCGAACATCAAAAAGGCAGGACTCCCATTGGAAGGAGGCCTGCCTTTTTAAGTTTCTCAAATAAGATAGATTACCCTTTAACCGCCGACCCAACCGTAAGCGCATTTTCTACTTGCTCGCTGAACAGCATGTAGATCAGGACGGTAGGTAAGCTGGCAATGGTCATTGCTGCACCCATTGCGCCCCAGTCGGTTGTGAATTGGCCCTGAAAGAAGAGTAGGCCAAGCGGCAGCGTCTTCAGGCTCTCTTTGGTGATCAGGATAACAGCCATAGTGAACTCATTCCAGGAGTTCAGGAAGATAAATATAACCATGGTGGCAAGCGCCGGCTTAATAATTGGGAGCATGATACTGAAAAATGTCCGGTAAATAGAAGCTCCATCAATACATGCCGACTCTTCCAGCTCGTTCGGAATACTCCGGAAGAAGCCATAGAAAACAATAGAGGTAAAGGATAGGTTAAAGGCAATATACGGTACAATGAGCGCGCCATACGTATTAGCTAGATGAAAATCTCTGACAAGAATAGCTAGTGGGATCATAATGACCTGAATAGGGATGAACATGCCCACCATAATGTAGGTATGTGCGATTCCTCGTAGGCGCCACTGTAATCTTGCCGCAGCATATGAGAACATGACTGCCAGGATGATCGCTCCAACAACGGTTGCCGCGGCAACAATCACACTGTTCATGAAGTATACTGGTACGTTGTATTTCGACCATGCCGATGCATAATTTTCAAATCTTAAATTCGTTGGGAATCCAAACGGATTCGTTACGAAAATCTCATCATTATTTTTTAATGAGTAAAAAATCATCCAGAGTAAGGGATAAACAGAAAGAATCGCATACAACCACATGAAGCCTGTGACTGGTAGATTGTTTTTGCGCACTTTCGTTATGAGCCAGGCCATATTTGTACACTTCCTTTAATAGATAATTCGTTCTCTGGCAACCAGACGGTTAATGATCAGTGTTGCAAGAAGGCATTCAATAACCAGAATAGCCGCTGCGGCACTTCCATATCCGAACTCTCCGACACGGAAAGCGGAACGATACATTAAATAGGTAAGTGTATAGGTTGAGGTTCCTGGTCCACCACCGGTCATAATATACATATTTGCAAAAGCATTTAGCCCACCTGTAACCGCAAAGACCAGACAGAATTTATACGTTTCAGCCATCATAGGAATCATGATTTTGCGAATCGCCTGTAGCTTGGTTGCACCATCAATACGAGCAGCCTCCATGTATTGCTCTGGCACGGATCTTACACCTGCAAGTAATAGAGCAAAGTGGTAGCCCATGTACTGCCAAGCATTGACGAAGGCAATGGCGAAGATGGCGGATTTGCCGCTAGACAACCAATCCTGCTGATAATCAATTCCTAACACCTCAAACAGCTTATTCATCAGACCATATTCGCCGTTATAAATGGACAGCCATAATTGACAGACCACCGTAATTGACAACACAACGGGAATAAAATAACTAATTCTAAGGAACCTACGACCTTTAATGGCTCCATCAGCTATGGCAAAGGCTAGAATTGAAGCGATACCAATCTGAGTGACAGTGATAATCGCTGCGAAGATCAGCCCATTATAAACAGAGGTATGAAATACGCTGTCGGCAAACAAATTCTTATAGTTGGTAAGTCCGATGAAGGTTCCTTCCGTAAGGCCATCCCATTCATATAAGCTGCGGAAGAAGGTCTGCATGATAGGATAGAATACCATGATCGTATACACAAGGAGAGCTGGCAGTGTGAATATTGCTATAGCTAGCTTGTTCCCTAAAAATTTCTTCATTATTCCACATCCCTTGCTGATAGCTAGACAATTTTAATTGTTAGAGGAAGTAGACCCACCCAGTCGTCTTTAAAAGACGACAACGTTATTTATGTTTTCGGGGCTCCCCGCAAAGTACCTGAATCAGCGTCGAAGCGTAGCCTCACTTTGTGGGGTTATATTGGGTGGGTCCTGATTAATCATTTGCTTATTTAGCTGGTATTGCTTTGGTTACGTCTTTAATGAATTGATCCACGCTATAACCGCCGGTCATCAACACTTGTGTTGCATCTTCAATAGCGGCTTTGAATTTGGCATCGGAGAGACCCCAGTCAAAGGCAGTTGTACTGGTGATTTTCGAAATATCTTCGGAAAGCTTCTTCATCATTGCCGGATATTCAGTCACAATTGGTTTATCAACTTTAGTAGCCACAAGCGGATTACCACGCTCTGTGTATTTGAATTCAGCATATTTCAAGGACAGGAAGGCAGCTACTTTGGCCGCTAGCTCAGGATCTTTAGTGTCTGGGTTAACGGCATAGCCACCAGGATTACCGCCACCGACAAAAGCATATTTGTTCGCTTCATAAGAGGCTGCGTCCACACCCGGGAAGTACATCCAATCTACCTTGTCTCCAAGCTTCTCCGTAGAGGTTGAGATTTCCCATTGTCCATTTAGGAACATTGCTGCTTTACCTTCATAGAACAAGGATGCTGCTTGATCGAAATTCAAGTTGGTTGCACCTTTAGGCAGCAAGCCGGCTTGAACCAAGTTATAGATTTGTTCAGTTGCCTGTTTGTACGCTGGGTCGCTTGGAGAAGCATCGCCGCTTTGCAGCTTCAGAATACCTTGCGGCTCTACTCGTGTAGCGAACACATCATAAAGGGCAACCGTAGGCCATTTCTCCTTGGCAAATAGCGCGAGTGGAGTAATGCCTGCTTTAGTAAAGGTTTGTACGGCCGTCATCAGCTCGTCATAGGTGGTAGGAATTTTGACGTTATTCTTCTCGAATATTTCCTTGTTATAGTAGAGAAGCATGAATTCATTGCCTGCATAAGGATAGGCGTAAATATGACCGTCATCGCTGATTAAGGTATTCATAGTACTTGGGAACATCTTGCTCTTGAAATCATATAAATCAGCGTATTTGTCCAGCTCCAGAATATTGCCAGATTTCTTGAAGGTATTAATAATGTCTGTGCCTGCTTGGTAAATATCAGGAAGGTTGCCGGTTGCAGCGTAAGTCTTGAGCTTCTGTCCGTCATCTTGTGCCTGTATTTCTAGCTCTAGCTCGACATTCGGCATTTCCTTCTTCAATTCAGCGACAGCATAATCGTAAGGCAGCTTCGTGTCATCATCGGCATATTGAGCATAAATGCGCAGCTTAACTGCCTCTGCTGGTGCAGCTGTTGCTTCTTCCGTCACAGCTGTTGAATTGGTATTTGTTACATTTGCAGTATCTTTTGTATTGCTCGTGCTGTTATTCGCTGATCCGCAAGCGCTTACAAACACTAGGCTTAAGGCAGCTAAAGATGTTGCGATTTTCTTCATTTGTGTGACCCCTTTCAATATTGTTTCTGTGTTAAGTATAGTAAGAGCCCACCCAATTGATAAGGCAAAAACTGCGTGCTTCTGGTAATATCCGCGCAGCAGAAATTACTAGTTCCTTTTTTTCTCATACTCGCTAGGGGAATATCCGTAGAATTTCTTGAAGCTTTTGCCGAAGTATCCTGCATCATTATAGCCAACGCTCTCGGCGATGTTAGATAAGCGCAGTCCGCCACGCCCTAGCAGTTCTTTGGCTTTTTTCATTCGAAATTGTGTAATGTAATCACTTAGTGTCATGCCAAATTCTTTTTTGAATACAGCCCGAAGATAACTGGAGTTTATGAATACATGCTGAGCGACCTGCTCCAATTGGAGCTCGGGATCCGGGTAACATTGCTCGATATAGGCCTTGGCGGACTGAGCAATTTTCGCAGCTCTTGTATTCTTATACTGACCCGTATAGCGCATCGATTTATGAAACAATTCCTTAATCCATTCAAAGGTTCTATCTAGAGACTCAAACTTGCGGATTTCGTTGTATGGGAAGAAGTTCTCTCCGAAGCATTCTTCTATCGGATGGCCCGACTCTGTGATATAGGCGAGATTCACACTGATCAGACCTATGCAAATGACGTATACATAATCAATTGACAGCCGTCTTTCGAGGATGGAGTCAAATACATGATCTAGAATTTGCTGCACTCGCTCAGCATTTCGCATGCGAAGTTCAATAAGCAGTTCCTCATTGACCTCTATAGGGTAAAAAGCTTGCTTTCCAACCTCTGCGGCAACCGATTCGTAAGTGATCACGCGGTCATGGCCGAGAACAAACTTATTCTGCAAGGCCACAAGCGCCTCCTGATAAGATTCGGAAATGTTCTTGAACCCTTCTTTACTGCGCCCAATCCCAATGGTAATAGTGAAATTGAGATATTTCTTGATTAATTCGCCAAGCTTCCTGTATCCGTTCAATGAAGGTGTTTGATTGGACTGATGATCTCCATACTCAACGAGCACGATAATCCGGCCTTCCGGACCGTTGAAAATATGATGCTTCCAGCTCTCGTCAAGCGCTTCGTTCAGGATGTTCGTAACGGCATATTTCATCAGCATACGTTCGCTTATTTTTTTCCATTTAAGATCAATATGATCAATTTCAATACAGGCAACAACAAAAACTGGATTCTGAATATGTATGTTAAACTTTTCAAAGCGCGTAATGATCTCTTCATCGGTAAGCAAATAATCTCTGCTAATGATTTGGTTCAGAAAGCTTTCCTTCACCGACTGCTGATTTTCTTTATACGTAAGATTCTCCTGTTGAACCTTCCGATGCTCTTGCTGCAGCTTAAGCAGGGTCAACATCAGCTCATCCTTGGAAAAGGGCTTCAAAATATAATCCTCTACGCCCAGCTTAAGTGCTGTTCGCGCATATTCAAATTCGTTATGTCCGGTAATCAGCACTATGCTCATTTCGGGATATAGCGCCTTCAGCTTTTCGGTAAGCTCCAAACCGTCCATAAACGGCATTGTGATATCAATTAGCGCAATATCGATCGGATGATCGGCACATAGCTCAAGCGCTTCGACCCCATTTTTCGCTTCTACAGTAATTTCAAAACCGAGTGTGTTCCAATCCAGTGTTCTGCGCAAGTATTCACGAAAAATAATCTCATCATCCACTATCATCACTGTCTGCATTATGTTATTCCCCTAACTCACCCGGTAAGGAAGATCAAGTGCGATCTCTGTCCCTTGCCCGAGTTCACTTGTAATATGTAAACCATATTCATAGCCAAAATACAGCCTTATACGTTCGTGAACACTGCTTATTCCATAGCCCACCGGCTTTTCCTGACCCTTCATGGCAGTCTCCAGTGTGTGCAGTCGTTCTTCAGACATCCCTACACCGTCATCTTTGATTTTCAGAATCACTCTATCTTCTTCCATATATCCAATGATCGTCAATTCACCAAAGGTGCCTTTTGTCTTAAGGCCGTGGTAAATAGCATTTTCTACAAGTGGTTGCACGGTAAGCTTAGGAATGATACAGGAGAGAATTTCCGGTTCAATTTCGATCCTGAAGTCGAATACATCTGAATATCGAATCTGTTGAATAGATAAGTAATCGCGTACGCTATTTAACTCTTCCTGTAACGAGATCTGGTCCCTACCATTACTTAAGACAACTCTGTAGAAATCGGCAAGTGCCTTGGTGGTCCGCTGTACATCTCTTGATCTTCCCATTTCCGACAGCGTATAGATTACATCAAGCGTATTGTATAAAAAATGAGGCTTAATCTGTGCTTGGATCAGCGCAAGCTCATATTCTCTCTTTTCCCGCTGCTCTTGTCCGATGTTGCTTAGCAGCTCTTCCACCCGATTCATCATAATATTAAAGCCGGAGGCCAATATCCCGATTTCATCTCTGGATTGAACTTCCAGGTATTGATCTAGGTTGCCCTCATTCACATGCTTCATATGGCGTGAGAGGTTGATAATGGGCTTGGCGATTAGGTTGGATAACATGCCCGCTCCGAGAACTGCAAATAGCAGACACACAAAACCCATAATAATAATCAATTGGGTAATTGTTTTGGTATCCGCAATCAAATGGTTATAAGGGACCATGGAGATCAGCTTCCAGCCGAGTTTAGATATGTCTGCTCTGACCAGCAGCATTCTTCCTGAAGGCGAGGACTGGAGTAAGTTCTGTTCCTCCGAACCCATTACCCAATTTCTTAGCGCACCTTCGGGTAATGGATGCAGCACCTCACTCTCTGCCATAGCTGACACGACTACCCCATCCGGATTGACAATGATGTAGGATTCATCTTGAATCGCACCGATATTGCGATAGATATTTGAAAAGGCATCTTCACGCACATTCAGAATCACATAGCCCAGCGTTTCGCCGGTATTAATGTTGACGATTCGTTTGCCAAGAGAGAGCACAGGCTGCTCTGGGCTTGAAACCAGATAGCTGCGACGTTCCATGGGAAACCAAACGTTAGAGCCGCGGGAGTGCTCCAATCTGCTGATCATTCCGCTTGTAGCGACACGATCAGCATTCCTTTCCATTTCAAGGTTGGAGCCATAGACCACGCCGTTTGTGCTGATAAAGGCCGCCGAATCCACATCCGGAAAAATCAACAGCGCATAGCTTAATTGGTTAGTAATTTGGGTGTAGAGATGCAAATCCGACACTTGCCCGCTATTATCGGAATGTTTCTCGACGATAACTTTATTAAGATTCAAAGTCAATATATTGACGGCGCTCTCTGTATTCGTCAGCATGCTGTTTATGAGTGTAGTAATTAAAGTGGAATTATCTGAGATACTGTTCACAGTTTTCTTGACGATAGCATCGGTATATACCCGATAGGAAACAAAACCAAGAAGGAATAATGGCAAAATAATCAAAGGAATATAGACAAACATAATCTTTTTGCGAATCAGCACCCTGCCGAACCACTTCGCCGGATGAAAGCGATCAATAAATTTCATAGTACTCCTCCGTTTCAACACTGATTGTAATTTATTGTTGTTCATTTAGGTATAAATTTCTGTACAGCGATTGGGAATTGAACGTAAAATCATAGATCAAAAAGAGGAGCCTCGTGTGTAGTGACGAGTCTCCCTTTTATTTAAAAATTTATGTATGTTTTGAAGGATTGAATGAACTAACTGGGCTCGCGTAGGCATTCTTTTTTTAAATAAGCAGCAAAGCTTTTGATATTCATCCGTATGTGCCGATTATTACCCTCGAGCTTACTCATCATGATACCGCCTTCCATGATGGAAAGGGAGAAGGTAGCTAGTGCCTCAATATCGAGGTCTGCTTTGAATTCACCGCTTTGTACACCTTCAGCTATGATTTTCTTTTTGGATTCCAGTGTGCCTATTAGGGCTTGCTGGGCTTTTTCACGTAAGCCTGGATGGCTGTCGTCGCTTTCAATAGCCGTGTTGAGGAGCGGGCAACCCCCAATGAAAGGTGGCGCTTCAATTACGTTCTCGTACACATGTAAATAAGCTAATAGCTTGCCAGAGGCCGTCTCTTGCTGACTAATGGCATGAGCAAGTTGGGCTCCGACAATACTGCCCGCATAGCTAAAGGCTTCATATGCAATTTCATCTTTACTGGAAAAATGACGGTAGATACCGCCTTTCTTGATACCTGTCAACTCTGTTATATCAGATAAGGAAGAGCCCGAATATCCCTTCTGGTTAAAAAGTTCAGCGGCTTTAGCTATGATGTAATTGCGAGTTTTCTCACCCTTTTCCATCGTGATCCTCCGTCCTTAATGGTATATGTACACGTAGTATATCAAATCAATTTATTCTGTTGCAAAAAAAGGCAGCTATGCTATTATAAAAGATACCGATTGGTATCTTTTATAATAGACAGGGGTGGAAGCGACAATGGGAACGACATGGTTTAAGGAATCCAGGTATGCATGGATTGGATTAGGATCTCTCTGGATTATTGGATTTATTGGTGCATTGACCCGATTCAGCTTGTCTTTTTTTCAGGTGCAAATATCAACGGATTTACAGATTAGCAGAGGTTTCATCTCAATGGCATGGTCCACCAATTTATTCATCGTAGCCGTATGTGCACCTTTGGGGGGCTGGCTCGCGGATCGTTATGGGACAAAGAAGATACTAATGTTAAGTGCAATCCTGAGTACTTTGGGTACTGGTATTGTCGTGTTAGGCCACCATCCTATTGTCTTTTTTATTGGATACGGTGTTATCTCTGGTTTGGCGGGTATAGGGGCGACGACGAGTTATATATTGATGTTTGAATGGTTTCGGCATCATCGGGCTAAAGCAATGGCTTTGCTGGCAAGTGCTTCTTCTGTAGGATTAGCGATTATTACGCCCATCTTCGTATCCGTGGACTGGCTGACTTGGAAGAATGCCTTTATGGCTTCTTTTATACTAGGTGTCTGTGTGACACTTCCTGTAATTTGGTTAGGAATTAAGAGCTCACAACAGAAAAATACGGAGAAAGCGCCATCAGATCGTTCAATAGAAGTCGAAGGTCAAGATATATTACCTAGAGTAGCTCCATAGCCCAAGAAATTTAGCCATCTTCCTATCATTATCGTGGTCGCGATTGCGCTGTTCACCTGCGGTATCAATATGGGATCTGTTGAGATGAATTTGGTAGCCATACATCAGTTGGCAGAAGTATCACCAAGCATGATCGCCCTATCTATGAGCATACTTGGTATTATGGAAATCACAGGGGCGCTCATTTGCGGCTATTTTCTGGACAAATACAATAAATTAATGATGATGTCTCTATTGTATGGCATACGTATTATAGGCTTTGCTTTTCTCTTTATGCACTTGGGAAGTTCCCCTATTCTTTTTGCTATAGCGTTCGGAATCACCTACTTAAGTGCATTGCCGGGTGGAATGCTTGTCATCAATGAGTTTGCAAAGGGTAAAGGAAAACATACCGGTGTTCTACTTCTCATGCACCAGGCCGGCGGTATAGTAGGTGCATTAATCGGAGGCCTATCCTTCGACTATTTTGGGGATTATCAGAACTTGATTGTTGTTAACGTTATAATCTGTATCCTCGTAACGCTAGGGTACTTCGGATTATTCACGACACATAGAAGGAATCATCGGATTCAAAATAAGAAGGTTGCTGTAAGTGAGGCACTTTGACTTAGATATGAGCTGAGAATGATGTGGTTGTTCAGCCGTAAGTTAGAGCTAAGAGGGATATAGTAGCGCTTTTGCAGGAATCATCCCATGTTTTGTTGAATACCTCTGTAACCGTATTGCGTATTCAAGATACGTAGCTACAGGAGGAGAACTACATGAAATCGACTACCGTTCAAAGCCTTATAGAAACGTTTAAGCTGGAAGTGCTTGCAGGTGCTAGCTGCATGGATCGTGAAATCACTCGTTCAAAGACGCATAGACCTGGCCTGGAATTCGTGGGTTACTTTGATTTTTTCCCAATGAAGCGAGTACAAGTACTGGGCTGCAAAGAAATCAATTATCTGTTAACACTAAGCGTTGAAGAGCGCAGGTTACATATTGGTAATATCGTCAAATATCATCCGCCATGCTTTATTGTGACGACAGGTCAGCAGGAGATTCCTTATTTAACGCTATTCTGCGAGGAAGAAGGCATACCGTTGCTTCGGACGCAGGAGACGACGACAGAGTTTATCGCGAAGATTGACACTTATCTGTTGAAGGCGCTGGCGCCAGAGCTTTCCATTCATGGGGTATGTGTAAATGTGTCCGGCATAGGTGTCCTACTCAGGGGCAAGTCGGGGATTGGAAAAAGCGAAACCGCGCACACGCTCATTAGAAGAGGCCATCGGTTTGTGGCGGATGATGTCGTGGTGCTTAAAAAGCTGGGACCGGCGACACTTCTCGGCACACATAACGAGACGACCCGAGAGTTCCTAGCGCTGCGCAGTATCGGTCTAATCAATGTTGTACGCCAGTATGGGCGTAGAGCTTTTCAGGAAGAGACGCGAATCGTACTCGATATTGAGCTGTCTCCATGGCGAGAGAATTCCTTGAACAATGAGCTTGAGCTTGAACCCAAGTTCACAGAATATCTCGGTGTCCAAATTCCGCATATTGAAATCCAGCTTCAGCCCGGTCGCGACGTAGCGGGCCTGATCGAAGCGGCCGCTAACAACTGGTATCTGAAGCAGCTTGGTTATAGCGCCGTTGAAGAATTCATGCAGAGGATCGAAAACGGGCAAGGCAATGAAGGCTGCTGAAGAAATTCTGTATACGTAAACAGACCGCAGATAAGCTCTGCGGTCTGTTTTTTAACTAAATTTTGCCTTTGATGCGCTATTGGCTGGGCATAGGCTATAAATGGTATAATTTCTAATAGGTATTTAGAGTGATCGTTACTAGGAGGAATAAATGATGAGTGATGAGCTTTTAGCAAAACTGGATACGTGGCATGAAGAAGATGAATTTCAAGAAATCGTGGACGCAATAACGGAAATTCCTGAAGAGGAAAGAGATTATGAACTAACTAGTCATTTGGGTAGAGCGTTCAATAATCTGGGGCAGTATGAAGAGGGGTTAGAGCAGTTTTTGAGCATTGAAGAAGAGGGTGAGGATGACCCGCTTTGGCATTACCGTATTGGTGTTTCCTATTACTATCTGAAGCGATATGAGGACGCTTTAAAAGCGTTTACTGCCGCAGATGAATTGGAGCCTGATGATGAGGATACCTTGGAGTTTCTGGGATGGATCCGGCGTAAATTAGCCAAAAGAACTGCAAAGAAGCCAATGAACAAACCTGTGAAGAAACCAGTAATGGCGTTCGACTTCTCGGAATTTTGGGATGACAGCGAGTATGCGTTAGAGGAATATGTTTCTGATCCACCTACGGATGAAATGGTAGCTTCTGTGCAAGAAGAGCTGGTCTTCAAGCTGCCTGCTTTCTATGTGGATATGATGAGATTACATAATGGGGGAATTCCTCATAACAATCGGTACACCCATTCAGAAACAGGAGAAGCAATTACGATTTCGGGTATCCTGAGCATTGGGCGAGAAAAGAATAAGTCACTATGTGGAGCCTCCGGTAGCCGGTTTATGATTGAAAATGGAGGTTATCCTGAAGTGGGTGTAGTGATTTGTGATTGTCCTTCTGAGAATGAAGTAATTATGCTGGATTACCGCGAGTTTGGAAATGATGGCGAACCTGAGGTTATTCATGTAGATCGTGATAACAAATACAAGATCACACGCTTGGCTGACAGCTTTGAGACCTTTATTCGCGGACTCACGAATTAGTAACTCTACACTAACAATCAATAAAAGTGCGTAACGCACGCTCAATAAGGCATTCCTTACACGGGAGTGCCTTTCTATTATGAATATAGGGGGGAGTTCGGTGTTTCCTGCACTTTGTCCAATTTCCATAGAAGAATATTCAGGTAGATTAATTGTGTTTGATGGTGTAGATGGTGCGGGGAAAACTACCATGATAGAGATGTTGGCTGACAAATTGCGTTCCGAGGGTAAGGAAGTATTATTAACTATGCAGCCAACGCCAGAAATGCGGCAGCTTTCTATTTTTAGAACCTTTGTTTATGAACCGGAGCAACGTCATCTGGTAGACTATAATGCTCTACAAATGTACATGCTGGCTGATCGGATGCAGCATTTCAAAGAGGTCATAGAACCGGCAATGCAAAAAGGGATCTATGTCATAAGCGATAGATACATTTATACCATGCTAGCAACGATGGTAGCGCGTGGGCATTCCCCAGAACCTTGGATGGTAGAACTGCTACCGTCCATCCGCCGACCTCATTTGTCATTCCTTATGGATGTGGACTTAGAAACGAGCATTGAACGAATACGGAAGCGTAAAACCTTCGAGGACTCTTACGTAGAACGCGAGCATTTAAGGAAGAGCCTCGAAAGCTACCGGACTGTGGCTCAGCAATTTGAGATGCATGTAGTATCCTCAACAGAGCTTGGAATCGATGCTGCCTTTTCCAAGATTGCAGCTATTGTTGGACAGCTGTAGAGGTAGTTCAATAAGTTGATGGTGTTGGGGAACCCCACTAATCTAAACACAGAATTTCGTTTGTTTGGATCACATTTACGCGGACGAAGTCGCTATCGGACACAGCTGACCTTAAACGCAGTTTTTTCGCATATTTGGAGCGCCATCGGACCGCATGGCCGCTATTGGCACAAAAAACACCAAATATGAGCCTCTTTTTAAGGAATAGCTGCACTGGAGTCCGAAACTACGCATAAAAGACCAAAAACATGCGAATAACGTCATCTGGGTCCGAAAACCTTAGTGGACGTGTGCGACTCGGCGACTTAGCTGAAGGTGAAGCTGATTCAAAGTTGTTAGGCTTTAGCTAGCCGAAAATCTGCCTTGAATTAGCAAATTAACTACTTCGAAAAACAGAGCAGCAGTTCTCCAATAACGGAAAATCGCTGCTCTGTTTTCTTTTTAATCCACTCACTTGTCGCTATGGAACACCTTAGACTGAAGTACATCCAGCGCTCGGTTGATTTCCTCCAGTTCTTCATTGGAAGAATCCTTAATCCGGTCCAGGAAACGTTCGCCGATCTGCTCAAAAGCTTTGTTCATCATCGCTTGTCCAGCTTCAGACAACCGAATCATTTGCTTCCGCCGATCTTCTGCGACATCCAGCTTTTGGCAAAGATTCTTTTCTGTCAATTTCTTGAGCTCACGGCTCGTGTTCGGCATAGAGATATTCTTGCAATCGCTAATTTGACTGAGAGTAACAGGCTGGCTGACCGCAATATACTCCAGAATACTATATTGAACGGGTGTAATACCTTCCGGTCTAACATCTTTGGTTAAGTCGAATGTTACTTCATGGACTGCCGTCGTAAAGGTCACAAATTTATGAAAAAACGCTTCTTTGTCCATAAGGATCACCTCTTAGTTAAACCTTAACAAAATAATTATCATAATACAATTATCATTTGACAACTAAATAAAGGTTGTGATACGATTTTGTTATCAAATGATAATTAAAGAGGTGGAGCAATGAACGTTTTAGTCATCTATACACATCCAAATCATAAAAGTTTAAGTTATGCTTTTTTCAATAAAGTCATTCAGGGAAGTAACGAGAATGCTCAGATCACGAAGATCGAGGTGCTTGATCTATATGAAGAGCAGTTTGATCCGGTGCTGGTTTTTAATGAAAATAAACGCAGAAGAGACATGCATATCGATCCCAAGCTAGAGAAGTATCGTGAGCAGATTCGTCAGGCCGACAAGATTGTGTTTGTGTATCCGATCTGGTGGGGCCGGCCTCCCGCTATGCTGCTCGGATATATTGATCAAATGTTTGCCTCTAATTTCGCTTACAGAGAAAAGGGCGGGCTCATCCCCGAAGGGCTGCTGAAAGGAAAGTCGGTAGTTTGTATTTCCAGCATGAAGGGGCCAACCCTTTATCCTTTATATTGGTTAAATAATTCCCATAAAGTACTGATGAGAAAAGCATTGTTTCAATATTGCGGCATCAAAAAAGTGAAGTTTTTCGAGTTTGGGAATATGGAGAGTCCGAAAGGGAAGCATGACAAAAAGCTAAGTCAGGTCTACAAATATTTTAGATCCGTGGCACAATAGTCTGAAATGGATCTATCAAGTAACCCCATCGATGAATGATTCAAGCTAACGATGGGGTTCTTATCTAATTGTGCATTGATTGTCCGAAATAAACCAGAATACAGACGACGGCGATAAAGCAGAGGAGTAACCAATTCGCTAGCTTCATTCCCATCTAAACCTTACCTGCCTTGATCATTGTTAAGTCTTCGCCATTTACTTTCTTGATTAAATTCATTACTTTATGGGCTCCTCTGCCGTTCTCATAAGATTTCATTCTATCTTTGTAAGTAGAGCGGTTCCCATATAGCTTCATAATCGAATGAACAAAGCTTTGAGTGGTCATTTCCTCTTCAAGTAACATTTCAGCAAATCCAGTTTGTTGAAAATATTGTGCTTGGGCAAGTTGGCCAGAGCGGCTCCCACCATTCGTGTGGGGAATCAATAACATTGGTTTTTGCATCGAAAGAAGCTCCATCATAGCGTTTGAGCCTGCACGAGATACGACAACATCGGCCATCGCTAATAAATGCGGCAGCTCGCAGCTTGTAACGAACTCATACGATTTGTAGCCTGACATAGAGAGGTGGTAATCCACCTTTCCCTCCCCGCAAATATGAACCACTTGAAATTTATCTATCAACTCAGAGAGTACATTTTTCACCATTTGGTTAATGCTGTGCGCTCCTTGGCTTCCTCCCATAATAAGAAGAATAGGCCTAGCAGAGGTAAATCCGCAAAAAGCTAAACCGCGTTGTTTATCCGCTAAATTGAATTGCTCCTTCAAGAGCGGTCCCACATGAACGGCCTTGAGAGAAGCAGATTTGGTTACAGTAACCAGAAAATTTGTACACAGATGAGTGGCAAACGGAAGTGAGATTTTATTAGCTAGTCCAAGATTTAGGTCTGGTTCATAAATAATTATGGGTACTTTGTTGAGTTTGGCCCCTATCACAACCGGTACAGAAACAAATCCACCTTTAGAAAAAATCACATTTGGCTTGATGGTTCGTAGAAGTCGATAAGATTGAAAGATGCCCTTCATGATCTTGAACACATCGGTCACATTGTTCCAATCGAAATAACGTCTCAATTTTCCTGTGGAAATGGGATGGTAGGTTACCTCCTCCTTATAGTCAGACAAAAGCTTGCGCTCAATCCCTTGTTCGGAACCTATATAATGGATGTCCCAATCCTCGGCTAGACATTTAGAAATCAACACAAGATTACCGGATACATGCCCTGCGGAGCCTCCACCTGTAAATACGATTGAAGTATTCATGCTAGGAACCCACCTTGTTGTAGCATTTCTTTTATCGCAGGTTTACTCATCAGAGCATGGTTCGAATCATAGCTTTGGAAGTCCACGGGAGGGCAAGTGGCATAGGCTTCTTGTAAACCTTCGATCGGAAAAGGAGGGAGAATCACATAATAGTGATCATCCAGATGAATAGAAGAGGTGCTCTCGAATTCCGAAATCAGGGCCTCACTTAAGCTTTCACCGGGACGTATCCCCGTTTCCTTGATTTGGATTGTACTAGTTGATAAGTCGTCAATTAAGACTTGGGCAAGATCCTTAATGCTACAAGCAGGCATCTTGGTCACAAAGACTTCTCCGCCTCTGCTTTCTTCTGTCGCTTTAAGGAGTAGAGTAATCGCATTATCTATGGTTAAGAAAAAACGAGTCATTCTAGCATCTGTAAGGGAAATGTCTACCCCATTCGCAATACTTTGTTTAAAAATAGGAACCACGCTGCCCGTTGAGCCGAGTACGTTACCGCTTCTCACACATACAAACTGAGTTTTGGTTTGTCTGAGATTGGCATGGACCATTAGCTTTTCGCCGAGTGATTTTGTCATTCCGTAGGTGCTCGATGGATGCGCTGCTTTATCGGTCGAGACATAGATTACTTTTTTTACACCATGTTTAATAGCGGCTTGAATCACATGCTGAGTTCCGAGAACGTTAGTCTTCATCGCACTGTCTGGCTGTTGTTCACAGATCGGCACATGCTTTAAGGCCGCTAAATGATAGATATAATCTACCTGATGACAAGCCTGCATGATTTCATGCTTATCACGAATATCACCAATGATAAACGTTAGTTTGGGATTATGATGGTATTCCTGTTGTAGTTCTACTTGAAGAGATTCATTGCGGGAAAATAATCGAATTTCTTTAGGGTCTCTTTCCAATAATCGTTTCACGAGTTGTCGTCCCCAAGATCCGGTTCCCCCAGTAATTAATATGGTTGTATTCTGCACGGTTGTTCCTCCTATGATCTTAGCTACAAAACAATCATAGTATCCGTATGTTACGTGAATATGGCAAAGCGAAAGCCCCCAAAATTAAAAGAAAGGTTAAAGAACCCGTACAACAGGTCCCTTAACCTTTCTTTTAACTTCTAATAGCCATCTGTTTGTTTTCCTGATTGCTCAGCAATTTCAGCACCATCTCGATTATCGGATGAGCCTAGATGCTTGTGGTCGGCTTTGGCTTGAGCAAGACCTTCAGCCACTCGACGACCGTAATCTGAATCAGCCTTTGTGAAATGCTCGATCATATTGTTCTGAATAACAGGTGCACATATTTTCAGAGCATCGACTAAGTTATGAACCAATTCATCTCGTTCCCAATCCTCAAATTTGCGATAGGTATCTCCAGCTTGTCCGAAGTCATTTGTCCGACTAATTTTGTCGCGAACAAGTCGATCATTATACATTGGCTGATGCTCTTTGCCAGAAGGGGAGGCTTCCTTTAACCCGCCAAGTGAGGAGGGTTCGTAATTCACATGTGGGTTTTGCTCAGGCGCCTTGTCCACATGATAAGTCATTTGCCCATCCCGCTGATTCGTCGCTACCCTTGTCTTTGGAGCATTGATCGGCAATTGAATGTAGTTCGCGCCTACCCGGTGCCGCTGAGTATCCGAATAGGAGAACGTACGGCCTTGCAGCAGTTTATCATCCGAGAAATCGAGACCGTCTACTAGCACTCCCGTTCCGAAAGCGACCTGTTCGACCTCGGCAAAATAATTATCTGGATTTCGATCTAGAACCATCTTACCCACAGGTAGAAACGGAAAACGTTCATGATCCCAAAGCTTAGTAGGATCTAGAGGGTCGAAATCGAGCTCCGGATGCTCATCATCACTCAAGATTTGAACACAAAGCTCCCACTCTGGGTAGTCCCCGCTCGCAATAGCTTCATATAAGTCCTGCGTAGCATGACTGACGTTTTTGGCTTGTATATTTTCTGCATCCTGCTGCGTTAGATTCTTGATGCCATGTTTCAGCGGTTCCCAATGGTACTTGATTAAGACGGCTTCGCCTTTCTCATTCACCCATTTGTAGGTATTGACCCCAGATCCCTGCATTTGTCGGTAGTTGGCTGGAATCCCCCATGGGGAGAATAGGAAGGTAATCATATGAGTGGCCTCAGGAGAGTTCGATACGAAATCAAACATCCGCTCCGGGTTTTGTAGATTGGTTACAGGATCTGGCTTAAAAGCATGCACCATGTCAGGAAACTTCAGCGGATCACGGATAAAGAAGATCTTCAGATTGTTGCCGACCAAGTCCCAGTTGCCATCCTCTGTATAGAACTTTGTGGCGAAGCCGCGGGGATCTCGGAAAGTCTCCGGAGAGTAAACACCATGAACTACCGTAGAAAAGCGTACGAATACAGGTGTCTTTTTGCCTGCCTCTTGAAAAAGCTTTGCACGCGTATATTTCGAGATGGCTTCATCGCCTACTTTTCCATAAGCCTCAAAATACCCGTGAGCTCCTGCACCCCTAGCATGTACAATACGTTCTGGAATACGTTCTCGATCAAAATGCGATATTTTCTCGATAAAGTGGTAGTTTTCGAGCGTCGATGGACCGCGATTTCCTACCGTTCGTATATTCTGATTATCTGTAATCGGATGACCCTGTCGATCCGTTAAAATCATATCTTCTTGCTCCTTGTCCATGCAGCGAAATTCCACCTTTCTTTAGATATGAATAGTATTTTCTACCATAATTCTGAAAAGTATGCGAAACCTACTCACAAGAGATGTTATGAAAGTTACTTTTTTTATTGGCATTTGAAATAATGACTGTTATATTTGAAAATACTATGTGTTATAGTTAGCAACTTGGTATCGACAGAATGGAGAGGCGGAAATACATGCAACAATTTTTAGATAGTATGATTAGCGTAACAAATGACTTTTTGTGGTCGAAAATATTGGTGATCCTTCTTATTGCTTGTGGACTTTATTTCACGGTCCGATCGAAGTTTGTACAGTTTGGTATGTTCAAAGAAATGTTTAGGGTTCTTAAAGGGTCCAATGAAAGATCGAAAAATACCATTTCATCGTTCCAAGCCTTCTGTATCAGTATGGCAGCAAGGGTAGGGACTGGTAATATAACGGGGATCGCAATTGCTATTGCAATAGGTGGACCAGGGGCTATCTTTTGGATGTGGGTGATTGCCATCATTGGATCAGCATCCGGATTTATTGAAAGTACTTTGGCACAGGTATATAAAGTGAAGGATAAGACCGGATTTCGCGGTGGTCCTGCCTATTATATGGAGAAAGGTCTGAACAAGCGCTGGATGGGAGCGATATTCGCGGTTCTGATCACGTTATCCTTCGGCCTTGTGTTTAACGCAGTCCAATCAAATACGGTCACAGTGGCCTTTGAAAATTCATTTGGTACGAATCGAGCTATTCTTGGGCTTATAATCGCCGCTGCCTTTGCGCTGGTTATTTTCGGTGGTGTTAAGCGTATCGCCAGAATGTCTGAATATATTGTAGTGGTAATGGCGGGAATCTACATTGGGGCTGCCCTTATTATTATGCTGATTAATTTTAGGGAACTCCCAGGAGTTTTCGCACTCATTGTGAAAAGTGCATTCGGATTTGAACAAATCGCAGGTGGTTCTTTGGGTGGAGTGATTCTACAGGGTGTGAAGCGTGGTTTGTTCTCTAACGAAGCGGGTATGGGTAGTGCGCCGAATGCTGCGGCAACGGCAACCACAAGTCATCCGGTGAAACAAGGGCTAATGCAAGCCCTAGGCGTGCTCACAGATACGTTACTTATTTGTTCGAGTACGGCATTTATTATCTTGTTGTCTGATGCGTATAAGCAGCCGGGACTGGACGGAATCAAGCTGACCCAAGCCGCATTAAGCGAGCATATTGGTTCATGGGCATCCGGATCATTGGCGATTATGATTTTATTGTTTGCCTTCAGCACGTTAATCGGAAATTATTACTACGGTGAGACCAATATAGAATTTTTGAACTCCAACAAAAAAGTATTAACATTCTATAGATACAGTGTTCTGGCGATGATTGTTTTTGGTTCCGTAGCAAAGGTTCAATTGGTATGGGATTTAGCCGATTTATTTATGGGCTTCATGGTTATCGTAAATTTAATTGCCATTCTGCTATTATCCAAAGTGGCCTTTGCGGCCTTGAAGGATTATAAGCGGCAGAAACGTGAAGGGAAGGATCCTGTTTTCTACAGAGACAGTATTCCAGGGCTGGAGAACATTGAATGTTGGGACAATTCTTCAGATATAAAACAATAGAGATTGAATTTCAAGGGCTCAGGAAACTGAGCTCTTTTTGCTGTTGCAAAGGTTGTGCTATTAGAAAAACGAGCCTTTAGAATCGCTTCTAAGGCTCGTTTTGTGTAGCGTATTTTAGATTAGTCCGGCTTAATTAGTTTAACCTGCAGCCCATACATCTAACTCAATTTTTAATTCTGGTAAACCTAATCCTTTGACATAAGCAATGGTCATTGAAGGAGGTGTCATCCCGAATACTTTATTCCAAATGTCATAGAAATGATCCCAATCGATTTCTTCTGTGGCCCAAATGTTGATTTTGATTACGTTATCAGGAGTTAGCTTTTGAGAAGAAAGGACTTCAATAATATTACTCATCGTATTTGTTACTTGTTGATTAAAATCTGTAGGGATATTATTGTTTTGATCGATTCCAATCTGGCCAGAAAATACATACATTTCAGCGTTTCTACTTATTTTTGTTACATGACTATAGTTACCAACGGGTTTCGCAATATTTTCTGGATTATATCTTGTAATCACATGATTATTTAAGTTCATTTTTATGAAGTCTCCTTTAAATAGAAAATACATAACGATGTACATGTTATATATCCCCACTGTTTTTTAGTTTTAATTTTTGACAGACCTATCCTATCAATCATTAATTCTAGAAAAAAACAGCAGTAGAATACCCAATACCAAAAGACAAATATTTTAGGGATCGCTTTTTCATCAGGTATTCCTCCTTCATATTTAAAGTAAGATAACTTCATCAGAATGATATCATTAATCCACGTGAGCCGGCAACTTTGCCTCCCCCCAGTACAACATGACTAGGGACTTTTTTGCTGTATTTTATGAAAATTTCAATGCTTTTTTTGAAAAAAAGCAAAAAACACTTACATTAACGGATATTATATTGTTATAATTACAAACAGACCGGTTGGTATGTTAGGAGAGGTATACTATTATGGACACAAAAGCACTAATGATGGAGAAGGCGACACTCCTGTTTCAACAAAAAGGTTACAAGAGTGTAGGTGTTAGTGAAATTTTAAAAGCTTGTGCTGTTACAAAAGGAGCGCTCTATCATCATTTTCCAAATGGAAAGGAAGAACTATTGATTGCTTGTTTAAAGAGCCAAAATGAAGCCATAACAATAGATATGGAGGACATTTTCAAAAGGCATTCTTCTACGCAAGAGGCCACGCAATCCATGCTTAATAAGCTAATTCACAACATAGAAACCGAAGGCAAGCTTATAGGCTATACATTTAGCAGTATTGTCAGTGAAATGGCTACGGCCAGTGAACCTGTTCGCCAAGCATGTAACGCACTTTATGAGAACATACAGACTATTTACTACACGAAGCTTGTAACTGAAGGCTTCTCGAATGAAGTAGCTTCTGATATATCTTTATTGATGACAACCTCGATTGAGGGTGCGATCATGCTGTGTCAAACGCAGCAATCTACAGCACCTTTACAGACTATTGCGAAACTATTACCGACAATTTTGAAAGGAAGAATATCATGAATCTAGAAACAAGATTACCGAGAAACGGCAAAGAGGGTGCATTATACGGCGCAATCATCTGTACATTAACTGTACTGTTTATGTCTTCAATAAATATCATCTTAGGGGTTGGAGAATTCAATGGTGAAGTTGCCATAACGATTCTAAAGGTGTTTCCGATCATTTGGGTCATTGTTATGATTATAGAGCCTGTTGTTATTGGGCGTATCGCAGAAAAGCTGACAGCAAAATTCACACAACCCACCGATAGCTTCAACGCCAAAATTCTATTCCGCATCTTGTTCACTGTATTAGGAATGTCATTGTGTATGACGTTTGTTGGAGACATTATCGGAAACGGTTTGAGTTCTCAAACGTTTAATCACTTCTTAGCGAATTGGCCAAGAAATTTCCTAATTGCACTGTTCGCAGAAAGTATATTGATACAGCCATTTGCAAGATTTGTGATGGTAAAGCTACATGCTTCTCAGGATAAAAAGAAGTCCAGTGCCGCTGGTATAACTGTACATGGATTATCGGAACAAAACTCGTAACATAAATATGCTCTCAGGCGAAGTGTTTCGTTTGAGAGCTTTTCTATTCCCGTATATAATGATATTTTAGTTGAATAATTGAAACCCTCCTATATAACAAAGAAAGCTTAACCATGAAAGGTAATATCGAACATGATGATCTATAGTCGTCTTGCCATAATGATGCCCCCATTTCCCTAGCTAGGCTCATATTCTTGTTGTTCTAGGATATAAGCTTGTAGGAGGGCGAATTTAATATGAAAAAATATGCAGCACCATCTTTACTGCTAATGATTGTTCTTGTGGCTTTTCCGCAAATTAGTGAGACGATCTACACTCCATCGTTGCCGGATATTGCTGTGGCACTTGGGGTCTCTAATAGTTCTGTACAGTTAACATTAAGTATATATTTTATCGGATTTGCTTTAGGTGTTTTGTGTTGGGGTTGGCTCTCTGATTTCATCGGACGGAGACCTGCCATGCTGGGTGGCCTCCTTGTATATGGTATTGGAAGCTTGATGTGTTTTTACTCGGAATCCATTACTCTACTTCTGGTCAGCCGTTTCATTCAAGCGTTTGGAGCAGCGACAGGATCGATCATTACACAAACGATTCTTCGTGAGAGTGTATCTGGAAATAAGCGGCATGCCATGTTTGCTCAAATCTCGGCTGTGATTGCTTTTACTCCAGCAGTAGGGCCTCTTATTGGCGGATTCGTGGATCAAGCTTTTGGCTTTCGAGCGGTTTTCTTTATACTAGTAATGATGAGTGTGTTGTTATTTGTGTATGCTTTTTGGAAGCTGCCAGAAACGACTGATGTTTCCGCGAGAAAAAAGGTGGCTATTCTACCTATCGTTAAAAGAATGCTCTCATTGCCACGTGTACTGGTATTTGGGTTACTGATCGGGGGCATCAATGGAGTTTTATTTAGCTACTATGCGGAAGCACCCTTTATATTTATTGAACACTTTAATATTTCACCGGGAGTATATGGCTTTCTAGGCATTGTTGTGGCTTTGGCATCGATAGTGGGAGCAATGATGTCCAAGAGATTATTGAGTCTCTATGCCGCAGAAAAAATAATTCACATCGGCTGTCTAGTGATGACCAGTGGGGCTTTACTATTAACAATCGTAAGCAGCCTTGTCTCGTTGCCGAATATGATGTTGATGGTAAGCATTCTAATAACCCTTTTTGTCATGTTAATGGGAGCCGGTATTGCCTTACCTAATTGTCTAAGTCTTGCACTTGTTAATTTCCAGGATGTTGTGGGAACAGCAGGTGCGATCTTCAGCTTGGGGTATTATTTGCTGGTTAGCTTGGCCACATGGGGAATGAGCGCCCTGCATAATGGTTCATTACTGACGATGCCCATCTATTTCTTAGGGATTAGCGGCGGAATGTGGTTATTAAGTAAAAAGTTTATTGTAACGGAATAGAATTTTATAAGTCATTTGCAAAAAGAAGATATGGAACGGGGTATCCATAAATGAAGGGCAGTCTGGAACTTTTTGAGTTCCGGACTGCTTTTTATTTGTTAGTCTACTTCCGGTACAATGACTTGGATATGACGAGGGAGAACACTTAGCGTAATTGGTAAAATCGGACCTTCTTCACCATCCACATTGGTTCTTACGGCTTCTGGAGAGCTCACAGTCACATTTTGGGCCGTGAAATAGACAACGTCTTTATGATCCTTAAGGCTGCCAAGTAGTAAAGAAATACTGGCTGTAATGGTATTGAGTATACTGAGGTCTTGAATAATAAAACAGTGAAGTAGTCCATCGTCAACCGCAGCATCAGGTATCAGATTCTCGAATCCGCCAACGGAGTTGGTTAACACGGCGAGAAAAAGCGGGGAATCGCCTTGCCATGTCTTCTCGTCATAATGAATGACAAGAGGGTGGGGGGAAGGGCTTGTAAGTTGTTTTAGGCCTTCTTTCAAATATGCAAATGAGCCGAACTTGGTTTTCTCTTCGATGGATACGGAGGATAATGATCCGGCAATTGAACCTACAGCAACAACATTTCCGAATAAGCGGTCATTCAAGCAACCAATATCAACTGTCTTTACGTTAGAGGAAGCAAGGGTTTGAATGGCTATTTCGGGATTCAATGGAATCTGTAACGCGCGGGCAAAATCATTAACTGTTCCTAAAGGGACTACACCTAACTTTGGGTGTTGTTTCTGATTCATAAGACCATTAATGGTCTCGTGAAGCGTGCCATCTCCGCCAATGGAGACGACTAGATCGTAACACTCCTCACAGGCAGTGATACAATAACGAGTTGCATCTAGTTCTTTTGCCGTCTCCTTGATCGTAACCAAGTATCCTTGATCAGCTAGAACTCTTTCGGCATATCTGACATATTCGCCAGCTTCTTCTTTACCGGATGAGGGGTTAATAATAATCATAGCTTGCCGCATAGGGATTATCCTCTCTTATTCAATCTAGTAGCCTATTAGATGATTACCCCAAAGCAGCATAGCGGAAATCATAACAACCTAAAAAAAGGTGAGCAAGAACGACCTAAGTCGTCTTACTCACCTCTTTTTTAAAATATAAGAAAGTATAAGTTTTACACGATACTTTCTTATATTTCTCGCTTAAACGCTTGCCGTCCTTATAAGGACGTTGAAGGCGTTTATGCTTGTTAATAGACCTTATCACCATTAAAAATGGAATTCTTAACGATAACATAATCTACTTTACGAATGGCTTCTAATTTGTTGCCTCCAGCATAAGAAATTGAGGACTGAAGATCTTGCTCCATCTCTCTCAACGTTTCTGATAAAGCGCCTTTGTGTTCGACAACTATTTTTTTGCCCTCAACATTCTTCTTTTCACCTTTTTGGTATTCCGAAGCGGAGCCAAAGTACTCTTTATACAGCTTTCCATCGATCGCGATGGTATCTCCAGGAGATTCTTCATGCCCAGCAAATAGGGAACCGATCATGACCATGGAAGCACCAAATCTAATGGATTTGGCGATATCCCCGTGTGTCCGAATGCCTCCGTCAGCGATAATAGGCTTACTTGCAGCCTTGGCACACAAGCGTAGTGCGGCTAATTGCCAGCCACCTGTTCCGAATCCTGTCTTAATCTTCGTAATACATACTTTCCCTGGTCCAATTCCCACTTTAGTAGCATCGGCCCCAGCGTTCTCTAATTCTCTAACACCTTCAGGCGTTCCCACGTTTCCAGCAATAACGAAACTAGTAGGTAAATACTGTTTAATATGTTTGATCATTCGAATGACAGCCTCGGAGTGACCATGGGCAATATCGATCGTAATGAATTCTGGAATCAACTGTTCGTTAGCTAATTGTTCAACGAAATCGTACTCTTCTTCTTTGACTCCGACACTAATGGATGCGATTAATCCGCGGGAGTGCATGTCTTTGATGAAAGACGTACGCTTCTCCGGTTCAAAACGATGCATAATGTAGAAGTAGCCATTTTCAGCTAAGAAGCTAGCGATCTTCTCATCTATGATGGTTTGCATATTTGCGGGTACCACAGGTAATTTAAAAGTATGACCACCTAATGTGACTGTTGTATCACACTCAGAACGGCTATTTACGATACATTTTGCAGGAATTAACTGAATATCTTCATAATCGAATACTTTTTTCATTATATACACCTCTAAATGCGAACATTATAGTATTTTGGTTTGTTGATTGTTCGTCCACTTTGTAATGTACAGCATTCGGAACAAGAAGTCAAAATTCTAGTACATTATGGTGTAAATTGGACTTAATTATACGGCGGTTTGGTGGACGGGTAATGATTCATATTAAAAAAGCAGATTATTCATAACGAACCAAAGAAATTTAGATAACGCAAATTTAAGAACTGCTCTAAACTTTAGTTATGGAAGCTCTTACATTAGAAAAAGAACAGGGAGGTCTCACCGTGAAGAAATTTAGTATTCTACTTCTCACCGCCGCCACTTTACTCTCGATGACACTTGCAGGCTGTGGCAATGAGAATAACGCTCCAGCGGCCAATCAAGGGGAAAAGAAAGAAAAGGTGAAAATCAGAATTGCGTACTGGAACAAAGAGGATAGTGTTAAGACCCTTCTTGATCTGGTAAAAGAAAAGCTGCCGAATATTGAACTAGAGTATCAATTTATTGATAACAAGCAATATCAGAACATTATTGAAACACAGCTAACGGCTGGGGCAGGTCCAGACATTATTTCTACTAATCCTTATACGGCATCAAGATATGCAAAGCTCGGCTACATCAAAGATATTTCTGAACTGGCTGATCGTTATAACGACGGTGGCAAGAATGTATATTCAGTAGATGGTAAATTATATGCGCTTCCGGGAATCAGCTGGTTCGAAGGGATGTTCTATAATAAAGAAATTTTTGAAAAGTTGAATCTAAAAGTCCCTACAACCTTTGACGAAGAGCTAGCGCTCCATGAGACATTGAAACAAAACGGAATCAAACCTCAGGCGATGGGCGCTAAATCATGGGAGCCTATGATGAAATCCTCCATGGGTCTAGTAATGAATGATTTCTTGTCCAAGTCTGAGAATAAAGATTTCGATGTACAGTACGGTGAAGGTAAGACAAAGCTTGATGGGAACTGGAATACAGCCCTTGAGCAGTGGACGGAATTAATCAAACTTGGATATTTAACAGAGGATATGCTCGGTGTGGATTATGATCAGGCTTTGGATGAATTCGCTACTGGAAAAGCTGCAATGTGGCAGTCTGGACCGTGGGCGGTAGAAGCTATTCAAACGAAAAATCCGAATTTGAAATTTGATATGTTTCCTTTCTATGGATCTGAGCCGGGTGCAGGCTGGTTGATTGGTGGCCCAGGTGTAGGTTTCGCTGCAAATAGTAAGTCGAAGCACCAAGAAGAAATTATGCAGGTACTAGATTTAATTTCAACGCCTGAAGGGCAACAAGCTTTCTGGAGTGACAACAAGGGTGGAAGTAGTTACTTGAAAGATGTTGAATTCGAAATGCCTGAACAGTTCGCCAGTGTAAGTGAAACGTTGAAAGCAGGAAATGTATATGCACCGTGGAACAACTGGGGCGACGCATCTAATGTAATTGAAGATTACGGTAAGAACTTTCAATATGTGTTGAGTGGAAAGATGACGATTGCGGAAGCACTACAAGCCATTGATAAAAAGACCAATGAACTCATCCAAGGTAAAGCACAATAATGAGCTATAATACTTGCGGCAGCCTAGTCGCTGCCCGCAAGTGTTTTACAAGAGAGGTTGAATAGTATGAATACGAAAATGAGGTTGCTAAAGAGGGAACTTGATTATCAAATATTGATCCTGCCGGTGCTGATCTTTTATGTACTATTTTGTGTCTATCCCTTTTTCTCGACATTTTACTATAGTTTTACCGACTATTCCAATATGAAATTAGATAATTTGAAGTTTGTAGGACTTGATAATTTTAAGGGCATTTTCAAAAGTGATCTGCTAACGATATCGATTAAGAACTCCATTATCTACGCCATTCTAATGACCGTATTCCAGACTAGCCTCGGCTTAATTCTGGCTGTATTTCTAGATCGAAAACTAAAAACCAAAAATATTTTACGTTCGATGTTCTTCTTGCCTGCGGTATTTAGCCCATTAATTATCGGTTATTTGTGGAGCTATATTATGTCCACTTCAGACTTTGGTCTGATTAACCGGGCGGTCACTGCGCTGGGATTTGCGAAAATCAATTTTTTAGGCAATCCTGACTTGGCCTTGTATTCGGTGGTCGGAACGCAATTGTGGCAGTGGACAGGGTGGGTGATGGTTATCTTCCTTGCCAATCTGCAATCCATTCCTAAAGACTTATATGAGGCGGCAGAAATCGATGGCGCAAATAGCTGGGGTAAGTTCTGGAGAGTGACTTTGCCACTTATGCAGCCCTCCGTTAACGTTGTGTCGGTCACTGCCATGATCGGTGGGTTAAAAGTATTTGATATTATCTTTGCACTAACCGAAGGCGGACCGGGGAATTCGACGCAAACGATTATGACAGCGTATATCAAGACCGTCTTTACTGAAGGATTTTATGCAAAGGGAGCAGCCTTTGGGGTTGTATTCTTCATTGCCGTGATGATCATTACGATGGTGATGATGAGTTTCTTGAAAAAATGGGGTGAACAAACACGATGAATACGAAATGGTTACGTAAATGGGGTAATCCCTTATTTGAAGTTTGTATGATTATTGCTGCCTTGATTACTTTCATACCGATCTATTATTTGATTGTGACTACGTTTAAGACGCCAGATCAGGCGACGCTGTTTCCCTTGTCATTACCTACTACTTTTAACTTCGGCAATTATGCGGAGGCATGGAACACCATGCAATATCCGCGTGTATTTATGAATACGTTGATTGTTACGGTGCTATCCGTGTTAGGTATTGTCCTGTTCTCCTCCATGGCGGCGTATGCTTTGGCGAGAAGAAATCATGCGTTTAATCGCTTCTTGTTCTACTTTTTCTTGGCGGGGATGATGGTTCCTTTCCAAATGGGACTTGTAAATCTGTATAAATTGATTAATGCGCTTGGTTTAATGGATCACTTAGCTGCCGTTACGGTTGTAAATATCGGTACGGGTAGCATCATTGCAATATTCTTGTTTCATAGTTTCTTCCTTAGCTCAGTTCCGATTGAACTGGAAGAAGCAGCATTTATAGACGGTTGTTCGGTTTTCAAAACATTTTGGCTCATTGCATTCCCCTTATTGAAGCCAGTTATAGCAACTGTGGTGATCCTAAGCACGTTGAACGTATGGAACGACTTTATGAATCCACTCCTATTCCTACAATCAAGAGAGAATAACGTTATTCTATTGGAAGTCTTCCGTAACGTAGGACAATTCTCAGTGGACTGGACCAGCCTCTTCCCAATGCTGCTGATGGGTGTCGCGCCTTTAATGATTTTCTATCTGGCGATGCAAAAATACATTATTAAGGGCGTTGCCGCTGGAGCGCTAAAAGGATAAAAGGAGAATTCATTCTATGATGCTTCAAAGTGTAGATGCAATGGATGTACTAGCTATGATTGAAAGAGTTATCGGGCCCGATAAGTCTTCCCAAATTCGTTTGGAGTCCATAGCGCAGGATAATGGTCAGGATGTATTTGAATTAGTAAGCGACAGTGGCACGGTTGTCATCAAAGGCTCCTCCGGAACAGCTTTAGCATCGGGCTTTCACTGGTATTTAAAGCATACTTGTAAGGCACATTTATCATGGTGTGGGAATCAGCTTGAGTTGCCTGAACAATTACCTGGACTACTCGAATCCGTACGGCTCGGGACTCCTTATAAATATCGGTACTATTTGAACTATTGTACCTACTCTTACTCGATGCCCTTCTGGGATTGGGAGCGTTGGGAACAAGAAATCGATCAGATGGCCATGAACGGCATTAACTTGGCACTTAGCATCATTGGGCAGGAAGAAGTGTGGAGAAGAACGCTGCTTCGGATAGGCTATGAGGAACAAGAGGTTTCTAAATTTGTATGTGGGCCGGCTTTCTTTGCGTGGCAGTGGATGCAGAATATGACGTCTTGGGGAGGTCCGCTGCCCGAATGGTGGTTTGAAGATCGAGCTAAATTAGCGAATGCCATTCATCAGAGGATGTTAAGCTTAGGCATTTCGCCTGTGCTGCCGGGCTATAGTGGTATGGTGCCCCGGGGTTTCGGTGATAAATTCCCTAGTTCACAGCCGATTGATCAAGGCAAATGGTGTAATTTTGATAGACCTTCACTCTTGCTGGTAGATGATCCGATGTATGCTACAGTGGCTACTGCTTTCTACGAGGAACAGCAAAAGCTATTCGGGACAGATATTCATTTCTATAGTGTAGATCCGTTCCATGAAGGTGGAAATACGGAGGGAATCGATTTAGCAGTGTATGCTGTTGGCGTTCAGACTGAGATGCTGCGTCATGATCCACAGGCCGTGTGGGTATTTCAGGCTTGGGAGGGCAATCCGAAAAAAGAAATATTACAGAATGTGCTTCCAGAGCAGGCATTGGTGCTCGATTTATGGTGTGAGTCACATCCGACTTGGGAGACGAATGAAGCTTTTCAGGGAATTCCTTGGGTGTGGTGTATGATTCAAAATTATGGTGGTAAAAACGGGATGTTCGGCAACTTAGACAGAATTGCCCATGATCCCATCACTACCCTGAACAATCCGCAAGCCGGCCGAATGAGTGGAATCGGAATGGCCATGGAGGGAATTGAGACCAATCCCGTAATGTACGATCTATTGGTGGACACCGTTTGGCGCTCAGAAGCTACTGATGTTGGGGAATGGCTAGAGGGTTACATCGAACGTCGGTACGGTAAAGTCGTTCCAGCAGCACAAGAGGCTTGGAACCTCCTACGACAAAGTGTATACAACTGTAATACGATACAGCAGGGTGGGATGGAGTCCTTCATATGTGCACGTCCGTCCTTGGACCTTACCAAAGTGTCTAACTGGGGACCGACCAATGTATATTATGAGCTTGAAGAAGTGCGTCAAGCCTGCAAATCTCTGTTCAACTGTTATGAGGAATATAGCGATTCAGAAACCTATCGGTATGATCTTACGGATGTGACTCGGCAAACCTTGGCCGATTTGTCCCGAGTCTATTATAAACGCTTCACGGATGCTTATCGGGCAGGGGATCAGGTTACATTTGAAAGACAATCAGGTCAATTTCTACAGCTGATTCGTATGCAGGAACGTCTGCTGCGTACCTATAAACAATTTTTGCTCGGACCGTGGCTTGAAGACGCTAAGCGTATGGGTAGAACGGAAGAAGAGAAAGCACTGTTCGAATTTAATGCGAGAACACTGATCACATTGTGGGCTCCAGAGGAATCATCACAGCTCCTACACGAATATTCTCATAGAGAATGGTCTGGTCTAATCGAGAGCTTCTACTTGCCACGATGGGAAATGTTTATCTCTTCCCTTAGTAAGGCGATGTTTAATCAGACCACACCAGAACCTATCGATTGGTATGCTTGGGAGTACAAATGGACGCAAGGTCATGAGCCATTTGCGACAGAGCCAAAGGGATCGCTGTATGAAGCGGTGAGCAGCATCATAAATACGATTTCAGAGTTTGGTATAGCAGATTAAAATGAATGAGCTTCAAGGGAAACAGTGTTCTAGCCAGAAAGTGGCGAGGGGGACTGTTTTTCCCGCATTTCTTGGCTGTAGTGATTTGGCTTCAGAAAACCATTGAATTTAAGAATGAAGTTGATAAAATTAGGCCATAGAGGGGAGTCCTATCATGTACAGAATGCTAATAGCAGATGACAATAAATACGAGAGAGATGGCATGAAATACTTGATCTCTAAATATAAACTTCCTTTAGAAATCAGCGAGGCCAGAAACGGCAAGGAAGCGCTGCAGATTATTGAGCAACAGGAATTTGATCTTTTATTAACAGACATTAAAATGCCCTTTATGGATGGGCTGCAGTTAGTGAAGGCGGCCCGGGAGATCTACCCTACTATGAAAATCATACTTCTCAGCGGGCATAGCGAGTTCGAATATGCTAGAGTAGCTATTCCACTCAGAGTGCTTCATTATTTGTTAAAGCCCGTGGAAGCAGAAGCATTACGCAGCGTTCTGTCTGAGGTCGTTGAACAATGTGAGTTAGAGAAATCCCAGCGAAATAGCAGTGATTTGCAACCGCATACAACCATTGGAGCACCCTCCAAGTCAGAAGCGGATGGAAGCCGTTCGGCAGATAATGAATATGGCAAAAGAGCTGTAGACGAATTGATCCGTATCATCGAGAGCCAATATAACCAGGATCTAAGCTTGGAATATTTAGCGGCGAGTGTCCATCTGTCGGGCAGCTATCTTAGTCATATTTTTAAGAAAAGAACGGGCACAAGTGTGGTGAAATATATCAACCAGTATCGTATGGAAAAAGCGAAAGAATTTTTGGATCAAAGCAACTATAAGATTAACGATGTTTATAAAATGGTTGGTTATTCGGATTTTTCATATTTTGGTGTGTCCTTTAAACAGCATTTCGGACTTACGCCGACGCAATATCGGGAAAAGGTCCGTTCGTTGTGAGAGCGATCCTGACGTTTTTTCGTGATAGAAAGCTCAAAGACAAACTATTGGCCTCCTATCTTGTTGTGATCATTATCCCCATCTTAGTATTAGGAATCTATTCTTACCGGACAGCCGAATTTTATTTGAAGCAGCAGCTGATGATGGGTATGAAGAATACGGTCGAACAGATTTCGCTTAACTTGGAGCAGACCTTTGAAAAACAGAGTAATTTTATTGATTTCATGGTATTCAACCCGATTATCAAGAAAATTATGGGCTATGAATTAGGCGATATCATGAGTTATACCAAGGAGCTAAATGAAAATATTGAGCCGACACTTTGGTACTATACGAATATTAATATGGAGTTAAAAGAAGTTAACTTCTATTCAGAATATACGGGCAAGCAGATCGGAAACTTTATCTACTCCAGTGAGCAGGTTCGAAATTTAAATTGGTATCAATCTGCGAAGATGAGCAATCAGACGGAGTGGAGCTATGACGAGGACGTCTTATTTGTAACTCATAATATTATGAAAAGTAATAATACAACCTTTGCTGGTGTGCTGTACGTGAGGCTGGATAAGGATCGAATATTTGAGAAAATGGATGAACTGAATACAAAGAGTGATTATGGCATCATTATTACAGACCGCAATCAACAAGTCGTCTATTCGAGTGCAAGTAGCGGGGTTGAAGAAGAGAATATCGCAGATCATATCGTAGGTGCGAGTTCAGGACAAATCAATATTGGACATAAGGAATATTCCTTGGTCAAAAGTGATATCGAACGCCCGGGATGGACGCTTTATTATTATACACCTGTAAAAAGTATGATTGTGGATACCAGCAGTATCCTAACAGCGATGGTGTCCATCATAGTGGTGTGTATTTTAATCTTATTGCTGATTATATGGATTTTTACAAAAACGCTAGTGCAACCCATCTATAAGCTGAAAAAGAAAATAAGAGTCGTTGAAGAAGGCGACTTCGATATCCTGATTCATTCTAATTCTAAAGATGAAATTGGTGAGCTTACCAATAGCTTTGCCAGCATGGTTCGTAGGATAAAGGAATTGCTCGGGCAGGTCTATCAATCAGGCATTATGGAGAAAGAAGCGGAATTGAAGGCACTCCAAGCACAGATTAGTCCTCATTTTCTATACAATACGCTTTCAATTATTAATTGGAGGGCGGTTCAAGTGGAGGCGGAGGACATCAGCTTGGTGGTCAATGCGCTTTCGAAATTTTATAGAACCAGTCTGAACAATGGAAAGCAATTGACGAGTATTCGAGATGAAATTCTTAATATTCAGGCTTATATCGATATTCAGTTGGCCATGCATGATGATCAGCTTTTCGATGTTACTTATCATATTGAGGAAGAGTTGTATCCTTATCAGACGATTAACTTTATTTTGCAGCCCATTGTTGAGAATGCGATCAAGCATGGTATCGATGAAAAAGAAGATGGAAAAGGCATGCTCATCATTGAAGCTTATACTTATAATGACGATATTCGGTTTGTGGTAAGTGATAATGGGAAAGGGATGGATCAGGAGCAAATCGAGCAGTTATTATATTCTAACGGAACAGGCTACGGTCTGAAGAATGTCCATGAACGAATTAAGCTGTACTATGGAGAAGCCTATGGCGTCTCTATCGAAAGTGAACTGAATGTAGGGACAAGGATATGTATTGATATTAACAAAAGGTCATTCCTATAAGGGATGACCTTTCTTTATGCTTGGTTACATCTGAAAAAGCTTGTAAGCAATATACGCTGCAACGATCCAAATGATGATTGCAGAGATCTTATTAATGACCATCATGATTTTGCCGCTCGAATCTATTTGCCCTACGGTCTTTCCTGCTACAGCTAGCCCAAAGAACCAAATCCAAGAAACAAGGATAGTCGAAACAGCAAAGGTAACTTTGTCTATGCCAGTATAACTAAGGGAGCTAGTGCCGATAACCCCAATGGTATCCATGATCGCGTGTGGATTTAATAAAGAAACGGACATCGCAAACAGGATTTGTTTTTTTGAGGATAGTGGTGCTGCGTCTTGGGAGGAAGAGGTAGGTGTGCTTCTCCAGATGGACCATCCCATATACAAAAGAAATACAAGTCCTACAGCAAATAAAGCGGTCTGCAGAACAGGGAGGGCAAACACAAGAACGGAAACGCCTAATACCGCTAATAAAATAAGAAGGGTGTCACATAAAGCGGCTGTAATAATAACTGGAATGGCCTTTTTAAACTGTGGCTGTGAGGCGCCTTGGTTAAATACAAAGACATTTTGTGCGCCAAGCGGAAGGATTAATCCAAAGGCTAAGGCGATTCCGTGAAGTAGTGCGGCTAACATAGTTGATTCCTCCGATGATGAGTAATGCGATATAAGAGTTGATGAGTTCTGGCTAAATAATAAGTACTATCATACAATGAGGACTTTCATTTAAAAAGATGTTTAATCAGCAGTAATTACACCCTTAGTGAATATGTCATCCCAACTCATGACCTTTTGTAACTAGTAAGGGCTCAAGGGGTTACACTATAATAAAGGTCTAGTCAGCACAGTATTAGGGGGCAATTCAGTGTTTAATCTGGTTAAGCAGTGGTTCTGGTACGATTGGCTCGTCCTCCTGTTTCGGATTTGTTTTTCTACTTCATTTATGATCACCATGTGTTATCTCTCGGAGGATTTTACGATTCCTTTCTGGATTGTGTTTGTATGGGGCGTGATCTCTTTTTCAGTGCCTTGGTTTTGTTTGCAGCTCCATTACAAGTATTATCTGATTGCGGAGATCCTCCTTTCGGGCGGTTTATGCTTATATTTGGCTGCTCTGTTTCCTGAATCGTATGTAACTTTTCTGCCTATCGCTTTTATGATTGCCAGCAATAGTGCACAGAAGTCCTATCGTTGGTCAGCTCCGATCACGGTTATTTTGATTCCATTTATGTTATCTAGATTGTCACAACAAATGGATGCTGTATCGATGATCCTGAACTTTGGTTTGGTGTATACGCTGGGCTTCGCTTTTCATTTACTAGTGGTTAATCACAAGCAGAGCGGAATTATTAAGGACCAGAATGTGGTCTTGGAGCAGTACATCTCACAAGTCGAGCGCATGACACTTCTGGAAGAACGAGATCGGTTATCCAAAGATCTGCATGATACGGTGGGGCATTCTTATACTTCAATTATTATGGGGCTAGAGACTTTACGTACGGAAGTGAATACATCTGAAGGGGAACAGAAGATAGATTCCTTGTTAAAGCTAACTCGCAATGGCTTGGATGAGGTTCGTCGATATTTGCACCATGTGGGCTCTTCACAGGAATCATTGACGCTTATGCAGTCCCTGCAGAAATTAGTGGATGATTTCCAGACCTTCTCGAGGGTTAAGATTCGCCTAAGAACGTTCGGAGAGGCGTACACAGTATCCAAGCAGGCCCAAATGACTTTATACAGATGCTTGCAAGAGTCGATAACCAACGCAGTACGTCATGGTCAAGCCAGTGAAATTGTCATCAGCCTGCATTACGAAGAGAAGCAGATCCGACTGGAAGTACAGGATAATGGATTAGGCTCTGAAGACTTAAAAGCAGGATTTGGTGTGAATGCAATGAAGGAACGGGCTTCCAACTTGCAGGGCCAAGTGTATTTTTACTCTAAGCCAGGGGAAGGAACCTTAGTAACCTGTAGTTTACCAAGGCTTGAAGAGATAAAGGAGGAAATGGTTCGCCTATTAGTGGTAGATGATCAGCCTTATATCCGGGATAGTCTGCGAATTATTTTAGAGCAGGAGCCGGATTTCGAAATCATTGGGTTAGCAGAAAATGGTGAACAAGCGGTAGACTTCTGCGAGCAGGATCAACCTCACGTGGTGCTGATGGACTTAAATATGCCAGGCATGAATGGTGTGGAAGCAACCAAGCTTTTGAAGCAAAAGTGGCCAAGGGTACGAGTGTTGATCCTGACTACTTTTCAAGAAACAGATATGGCGGTCGAGGCACTGCAAAACGGGGCAGATGGCTACTTATTAAAGTCTACCGAGCCGCAGGAGCTATTCGAAGGTATACGTCTCGTACATCGGGGTGTAAAGATGATAACACCAGCAATTACGAATGTACTGATTGATCACTATGAGATGCATCCAGCGTCTGAAGCAAAGGCTGAGCAGAGCAATGAATATGGGCTGACCTCGCGTGAGCTGGAGATTCTAGAATGTCTCTCGAAGGGGATGCGATATAAATCTATTGCCGCCAAATTGTATTTGTCCGATGGGACGGTGAGAAATTACGCTTCCACTATCTATGCCAAGCTGG
This sequence comes from Paenibacillus sp. FSL R10-2734, assembly GCF_037963865.1. NCBI lineage: Bacteria > Bacillati > Bacillota > Bacilli > Caryophanales > Paenibacillaceae > Paenibacillus > Paenibacillus sp. FSL R10-2734. Next base: position 759,078 of record NZ_CP150170.1, read on the forward strand.
GTGTACGGAATCGAGAAGAGGCTGTAGAGAAAGCCTTTGGCACTTCGGAATAGACCATAACCGAATCATTTGGAATTGAGGAGCACCTTATTATCTATTTTCCCTTGCGGGAGTAGGTAATAGGGTGTTTTTTTACGTAAAAGCAAGGATCGATCAATGATTAATTAACTAGTCACTACAACCGGCGAATAAACCTGCGAAAATACATTTTTTAAGGATACGAGGAGAGCTAAAGCATTAATTGCTGCAAATCTACTGCTATTCTTACGCCAGGAGAAGCTTTTGAGCCCTAAGTGAAGATATGCCTGTACATTTGCAGTTTTAGAACTTCATGAAGCAGATATCTTTACAAGGAGCTGTATTTTTGCAGGCTTCCTCTAATCCAGCCGAAGGTATGGATGTTTAAGTGGGAATAACATTTTCAATGTAGGATGTGAGCCGAAAGATCATGAGCGTTTTGTGTGGAATAACTGTCATATGACATTATGGCACTGGCCGATTTTACATGAGGAGCATTAGCATAGGAGCTGCGTAGATGAACAATTTTTGATTGCAGAGAGGGAGAGAAGAGCATGAATCAAATGATCCGCAAACATGTGAGAAATTTCTGTTTTTTACTAATTACTTTTGCCACCGGGCTATTTTACTTTTGCTTTTATTTGGTGGGCATCACCTTTGGGGTTGCAATGTCCTTTACCTTAGTAGGGATTCCGATCCTTTATTATGTCTTACGTACTACTGAGCTTTTTTTACAGCATGAGCGAATTCGAACGAAGGTCTATACGGATATCTCTGTTCGCACGATCCCAACCCGATCTGAAGAAGAAGGCAGCTTGTGGGAGAAGGTTAAGACGACGTTGCTTGATGAGCATAACTGGAGAGCAATTATAGGGTTGATGCTGCAACTTGGAATTGGAATGCTCAGTCTCATATGTGCAACTCTTTTTTACTTGGCCCCTATTATTCTCTTGTTCGCACCTGTCTTGTACTTACTCGACATCTCTTCTATATCGTTATTCGGGATAGAAAATAAGACGCTCAATATCTCGCTTATCTTCATGCTGTTAGGTGCAATATTCCTATGGCTAGGTGCTTATCTCGGCAACGGCTTGGTAAAGATGATCGGCAGGTATACGCGGCGTTTAGTGAAGGATTTTTCTAGAAAATAAACTTTAATAAGAAAGAGGGAAAAATGATGGTAGCCTCCGTTTCATTTATAAAATTATTCTCGCAATCCCTTTGGATGCTGTGGGAGAACCTATTTGCTGTCATAACTAAATTTCGCAGTCATTCCGTGCGTAGATACGGAATATGTAAATTGGTAGTGATGAAGTATCACGGAGAAATCCTGGTTTGCCAAGATGGGCAGCAGATACTACCGGGAGATTGGGTGGGTGAGCTTCATCTAGATAATCGTCAGGTAGTGCAGCTTACGCGTACACTAGGTGCTGATCGGGCTGGAATCCGTACTGCACGCATGCTACGCGAGGCTATGAAGGAGATCAGTCGTGAACTAGATAGCAATCCAGAACTAAGCAAAGTACAGGCGTTAACCGGGATTACGCTCCTTCACCGAGGGATCATTCATGGAATAGGGTTTGAACACCATCCTATCAAGTCCAGCTGGCAGCGGCAATGGTATGGAATCTATCTTCGGTTCTTACTTCGTATGCTGCATCCGGAGGGGAAACAACGCGTAGAGGACAGCACCGAGAAGTTGTCTCCCATGAGGCTGGTGCTTAGTAAGCGGTCTTTGAAAGCGCGGTTTGCTTCGCGAAGGAAAGAGGCGGTTTCCTGATGTGGACGCTCATTATTTTAGCTATAGATGTGTTTATTCTTTATATGATCATTCCTTTCGTGATGACACGAATATTGGGATGGGGTGTTGTCTCCAGAGGGAATGCTGCGAAGGATATTGCCTTTACTTTCGATGACGGACCAGATCCATGCTATACCCCTGAATTACTGAACTTATTACATGAGCATGACGTCAAAGCTACCTTCTTCGTACTGGGCAAAAAGGCGGAGCAATACCCGGATTTAATCCAGCGAATGCATCGTGAAGGACATCAAATCGGTATCCATAACTATACTCATACGCCCAACTGGATATACTTCCCATGGACCAATAGACGGAAGCAAGTAGATCGAACAGCTGACATTGTCGAGCGGATAACTGGAGAGCGGCCTATCTTATACCGCCCACCTTGGGGGCTCCTTAATTTAGGTGATCTTGTCTTTCTCAGACGATCTTATCGGATTGTATTGTGGTCTGTAATGGTGGGAGACTGGAAAGCGTCTGTTAGTGCAGCGCAATTAAAGCAGGATATATTGAAAAAGATTAAACCAGGCTCTATCATCGTTCTACACGACAGTGGTGATACGCCGGGGGCAGATCCAGAAGCGCCGCTGAACATGATCACAGGACTTGAAGAAGTCTTATGTGATATTCAACTACAGGGTCTGAGGTGTCTGCGTGTGGATGAATTGCTCGATAAAGAGGCTGGGCGTATTGGGGCAGTCCAATCCCGGGCTAATGTCACCACCGGGTCAACGCGTAGTTATTAATGATTATTTTTTATATAGGGAGAGCTATGGTACCATTTAGAATTAAGCGATCGTACCTATATTAAATTGTTGAGCAAAGGATGGGGTAGCATGTTGAATGCTTCTTACTGGTTAACCAACATAAGACTAGAGCAGGGTCATGTCATAGAAGACGGACAAGTCGTTGGCACGAATACGAAGGAATGTCATATACGAATTGACGGAAATACAATTTCTGAAGTTATTGGAGCGGAATTGGAGCCTCAGGGCCAACTGCCTAAATATGACGGCAAAGGGTTATTGATGCTTCCATCTTTTGAGGAGGCGCATATTCATTTAGATAAAACATATTTTGCTGGACCATGGAAGGCGGTAAAGCCTGCTGCCGGTGTCTTCGAACGGATTGAGGAAGAGAAGGTATTATTGCCCAAGCTGCTGCCCATGGCGAGACAACAAGCGGAGAGCATTCTGACGCTTATACAGAGTTTCGGTGCCACCTATGTGCGTAGCCATTGTAATATCGAGCCTGTCAGCGGGTTGAAGCGTTTAGAGGCAACCCTGCAAGCATTGGATACTTTCTCAGGCAAAATTTCATCTGAAATTGTAGCCTTTCCGCAGCATGGCCTGCTTCGCTCCAATTCTGTTGAATTGGTACAGCAATCCTTGGCGGAGGGGGCAGCCTATGTAGGTGGTGTCGATCCATACTCAGTGGATGGAGATATCGAAAAGTCACTTCAGACCATGGTCGAGTTAGCAGTTATGAATAATGCTGGCATTGATCTACACTTACATGATGGAAAAGAAGCAGGAAAGCTGACGTTGTCGCGTTTGGCTGATTTGACAGAAGAAGCTGGCCTGCAGGGCAAGGTGACCGTTAGCCATGCCTTCTGGTTCGCAGGTGCTCCGCAGCAAGAAACAGAGGAAATGGCTAAACGGATGGGCTCGTTAGGGATGACTATTGCATCCACGGTGCCTATTGGAAGAATGATGATGCCACTACCGATGCTGAACAGCCAAGGTGTAAAAGTGAAGCTGGCAACAGATAGCCTTACGGATCACTGGTCTCCTTTTGGAAATGGGGATCAATTGGAGAAGGCAGGACGGTACGCAGAGTTATATGGGTATAATGATGAATTGTCCTTATCTCAATCTCTTGGATTCATAACAGGGGGGATAACGCCGCTTAATCTAAAAGGTGAGCAGGTATGGCCAAAGGTTGGAGATACCGCGAATTTTGTACTGCTGCATGCTAGCTGCTCGGCCGAAGCCGTAGCAAGAAGATCGGAGCGTCAAGCGGTATGGTTCGAAGGGCGTCTCGTGAGTGGATCATTATAGAGATATGAGAGGGGGATGACATGCTCATCTCGAACCATTTACAGGAGTATAAAGCGGCGGTGCTCTCACTTCCGAAGGGCACCGCGCTAACGAAAGAGGATCTGCTGGTGGATAAGCTTCTAATGAAGCGCAGCGGCAAGCTTGAAATGTACTATGCACCGCATAATGAGTACATGAATCCTTCTGCAAAGGTGATCATTATTGGGTTAACCCCTGGTTTTACACAAATGAGAATAGCCATGCAAGAGGCAGTCATAGGTTTGGAAGCCGGGCTTTCAGATGAAGAGGTCTGCAAAAGGGCGAAGGAGGCGGCGAGATTCGCGGGGGCTATGAGGCATACTTTAATCCATATGCTAGATACACTTGGGCTTCATCAGTATTTGAACCTTACCTCTTGTGACGAATTGTTTCAGGTGCAGCAAACGAACCTGCATACCATCTCTTTATTGCGTTTTCCTGTATTCGTAGAGAAGAAAAACTATAGCGGAGTGCATCCCAAGCTACTTTCAGATCCATTCCTTAGAGAATATGCGCTATTGTCGTTAGAGCAGGAGCTGGACATCCTGAGCCAAGCTTTAATTATTCCTCTAGGAAAAACTGTGGAGGCAACGCTCCAGCTTTTAGTTTCAGAGGGTAAGCTTGATCATCGGCGCTGTTTATGGGGCTTTCCTCATCCTTCTGGAGCTAATGGACATAGATTTAAACAGTTCGCCAGCTATCAAGAGAATATGACAAAGATTCTACAAGATCATTTATGGAAGGATTAATGTTTTTTAAATTTCATTGCAACATTTTTCACGTACCTTACGTTAAGAATGATAGAGTAGCACAAATTCATTCATCTCAGGAGGTATAACTCATTATGAAAACATTCAAAATCATCGGAGCTGTCCTGGCGGGCACATTCCTAGCATCGAACGTTGTCTCTGCTGCATCAGCACCGGTTAAACCAGTGGTGATTTCTTCTATTCCTCAGGATTCGATAGGTGGTCAGAAATTAGTTCTTGTTATTAATGGAAGCGGTTTCTCTCCTGTCGATGTTCCGCTATATGCAGGTTCAAGCAAGGAAGTTATGATTCCCATCCGTACAGCAGCCGAAGCACTTGGATATAAGCTGACCTGGAATCAAGGTACGCAATCACTAGGACTCGTCAAAGATAGCCACTCACTATCGTTTCAAGTAGGAAAAGATACATATCGCCTGGATACAACGCTCGTTCCGCTGGGTGCTGTGCCAGAGCTAAAGAATGGTAAAACGTACGTTCCATTATCTTTCTTCGAAAAAGTAATGAAGCTTGACGTTATGGTTGGCCCAACAGGGACTGTTTCGATTACTTCCAAGGGCCAAGGCAGTGAAGAAACCCCTTCAGACACTATAAAGCAAGGATCAATTACTAGTATCTATAAAGGTGAAAAGAATGCTGAAATCGGCCTCAACGGCTATGGTCATGGCGTCCGCCTGGGCATTTCCGATGAAACCGAAATCGTATCTGCTGATAATAAGAAGCTAACCTTCGCTGACCTGCAATTAGGCATGTCCATCGAAGTCGAGCACAGCATGGTGATGGCTATGAGCATGCCGCCGTTGACGAGTGCGATCAAAATTGTTGTGAAAGAACAAGCTCCCAATCAGCAAACCTTGGGAACAGCTGGCGTAATCGAAGAGGTTACACCTGTCGATAATGGTTTGACCCGAGTTGTGATTAAAGGCGATAAGCTCAGCGATGACTCTGTGGACACCATCGTTCTGAACCTTTCAAGCACTACACCAATTTTCGGTACGAAGGACAATAAGGCGGTTGCCGCAAGTGAGCTGAAAAAAGGTGACAAAGTGTATGCTTTCTACGGTCCGGTATTGACCAGAAGCTTGCCACCTATCGGCCAAGTAACCAAAATCGTCGTTGAAAACTAATCTACATGAAGTCGAAGAAATAACGGATGACATGGAAAAAGACCGGCGAGGTGTAGGTCAAGCTATCGACACGGCTTAAATAGCTTTCTTTTAAAGCTACAAATTTATCGCCATCGCCGATGAGCAAATCTCGCTTCAGCACAGAAACCGTTAAGCTACCCAAGAAGCCGCTCAAGCTGATCAGCATGCCTGACAGGAAACCGAAGATCGGGTTGAGCGGCGTCAGGTAGGGATAGATCAGATAGGAGACTCCGGTGGTTACGACAAACGCACAAGCAAAACCATCCCAAGTCAAATACGGATTAGCGGTGGGAACCACTTTCCTCTTTCCCAGATAGAGTGAGGTCAGATAGTGAACGACATCATTCAACTGGGTTAATACCACTAGAAATAATACAAGCCCCGCTCCAAACTCCGGTGTAGCAAATTGAAAGTAAGCCAAGTGACTAAGCCCGAAAACCATCAGCATCAGTCCCCATTGGGTTGAACTAACACTACGCAGAAAGCCAACCGTACCTTTATTGATGAGCCTAGGTAACGGTAGGAGTAAGAATACATAGACCGGGATAAAAACAATAAACATCCCATACCACTCGATATAAATCCAGTAGAACTGTAGAGGAATGGATAAGTACGCCCACAGAAATAGTCTGCGGTCGGATTTTCGCGACTTTATCATGGAGAAATATTCTTTAAGTGCGAAGAAGGTCAGCACCATTAGCGACAGTAATGAGACGACTGGATTGAAGAGTGTAGCGAAACAAAAGATGAAAAGCATGCCCCACCATGTTTTGATACGGAAGCCGATACCTGTATAATCTTTACTCGGCTGTAATTTGCCTATGACTACATACATCAAGTGAATGGCTGATAAGGCTGCGAAAATCAGGATTATCGTTAATAGAGAGCGGTCGATAGCTAATCACCAACTTGTTGTAGAGTAGATTCCATTAATGGGTTCATATGTTATTATGAAGGAAACATTCAATCTTGATAAGGGGAAATTTGTAAATGGCAGCTGATCAATCGGTCTTTATCTTGCTTACGAATACCGGAACGCTCTTTACGAAGCTTATTCAAGGCTACACGAGAGCACCTTATAATCATGCCTCGATCTCCTTTAATCGGGCGCTTTCCGAGTTATATAGCTTTGGTAGAAAGCATCCGAGCAATCCTCTGAATGGCGGATTCGTGAAGGAAGATATTAAGACAGGCACGTTCAGCAAGTATCCCAATACGACGTGTGTCCTCTACGAACTTCAAGTAACAGCCCGTGAGGTTGAAAAAATGGGGCGGGTACTCAAAGTCTTTATCCGAAGTCGTCAAAAGTATCTCTATAATATTCTAGGTGTGATTGGCATCGCTCTGAAAGAACCAGTAGAATTCAGTAACTCCTATTTCTGCTCGCAATTTGTAGCTGAGATTCTGGAGCGGTCAGGCATTAAGCTATGGAACAAGCTGCCCGCGCTCGTTACGCCGGATGATTTTCGACAAAGTGATCGACTGCAATTGATCTATCAAGGCAAATTAAGTGAATACGAACCTAAGCGCTAAGGGAGAGTGGTTAGATGAATAACAAAGCACGGTTCTCAAATCGGGTGGATTCGTATGTAAAGTATCGCCCGAGCTATCCTAGGGAAGCCATTGATTATTTGTACCATACGATTGGGCTAAATCCTAATTGTGATATTGCTGATATTGGTGCGGGAACAGGGATATTCTCTGCATTGCTTCTGGAGCGGGGGAGTCGTGTGACTGCCGTTGAACCGAATCCGGAGATGCGTAGAGCCGCGGAGGAGAAGCTCGCAAAGGATAACCATTTCCGTGCGGTGCCGGGGTCTGCTGAGAAGACAGAATTGTCAGACCAGTCCATAGATTTTATCGTGTGTGCTCAAGCATTTCACTGGTTTGATAGGGACGCAGCGCATTTGGAATTCAAGCGGATTCTTAAACCAGGTGGGAAGGCGATTCTGATATGGAACTCCCGGCTTACTTATGGTACCCCGTTTCTGGAGGAATATGAGCAGCTGATTCGAACCTTCGGCACGGACTACACAGAAGTTAATCATAAGAACATTACCCCTGAGAGTCTTAGTTCCTTTTTCAAGACAGGGCAGATGCAAGTAGCACACTTTAGCAATCAGCAGGTGTTTGATTTCGAGGGATTAAGCGGGCGGCTTAGATCGTCTTCATACACTCCGGTTCCCGGAGATCCACGATACGAGAACATGATGACTGAGCTGCGAAATTTATTTGAACGAAATAAGAAGGATGATAAAGTGTTTTTTGAATATGAGACTGAAGTCTATTGGGGCGAGGTATAAAAAATTATTAGTATATTAAAAAGACTCAAATCCTAGTGTAACAGGGTTTGAGTCTTCTTAATGTCAAGAAAGATGAACATAAAATGTGGTGGATTCGCCGACTGTGCTTTTGGCGTAAATTTTTCCTTTATGCTGTTCAATGATCGATTTGGCAATCGCTAGCCCTAGGCCATAACCACCTTGCTTACGCGCTCGGGAAGTATCCGTACGGTAGAAGCGATCAAAGATTCTTGCTAAATGTTCCGGTGGAATGCCCTCACCTGTATTGGTGACAGATAGCACAACAGAATCGGAAATAGCAAGCACTAAAGGGTTGAAGGCTGGAGGAGATAGCAGCATCAACAACGGAACGTTTACGATCGATTCTGCCGATGATGTAGTACACAGTAATAGCAACGTTGCCTTAACAGATGGAGAATTTAACATCAAAACTGGCGACGATGGATCCATGCGGATACCTTGGTGGCGATATCCGGTGGAGAGGGTGGCGGTGGAAAAGGAAGACCATAAGCTATAAACTGCATGTAAAAGCCACTCCATCACATTGGAGTGGCTTGTTAATACAGAGCTTAATTAGTCGCTATTAACAGGGATGAAATTCTGTTTAATCGGTTTATTTAAGGTATTTATAATCACATTGTGTGAATTAAAAGACAGAATTCGGATCAGCTGCTCTGCCATATGGTTAGCGGTATATTTGAACCCACCCTTTACCCACTCTATGATTAATCCAAATAGAGCATAGGCTGTATAACTGGAAAACAACTCAATATTTATATTGTTATTAGTGTTATTAACCACGACTAAATCCTGCTTGGTGAGCTCCTTTAAGATGTCGCAAATCTTATTTTGAAACCCAGGCAGAACATTGGATTCTACAATGATGGTATAGAAATTAGAGTATGAGGCCACATGTTCAAAAATTTTGATGCTAGAGGTGGTAAGTTCACTAACGATAAATTTATCGGTGTGAAGATAGGGATCTTTATAAGCCTTAATTAAATCCTCTAACACATCATCAATCAGCTCATTCAAAAGTTCTTCTTTGGTTTGATAATGCTTATAGAAGGTTCCTCGGTTTAAGTCGGCAAGGGTAACAATATCGGTTATTGTAATGGTGCGGAAATTCTTTTTTTCCATGAGAAATATCAATGCGTTCTTTAATTCTTTTCTCGATTTGCTAGTTCTCCGATTTTTAAGCAACAGAAGCCCACCTAACTGTCTATTTTCTATTCCTATTTCAACATAATTCCGAGTTATATATATTTATGAACATTTGGTGTCTCATTTGTATATTGATAGTTAAATTGTGGAGGATTAAACTTAAGTAGAATAAATTTTAAGTGTTTTAGAAATTTTATGTATTGATATTTACATTATAGATAAACGTAAAGGAGACTTCCAACATGAAACTTCAAGACAGAGTTGCAGTTGTTACAGGAGCAGCATCGGGTATGGGGAAATCTATCGCAGAATTGTACGCTAAAGAAGGTGCAAAAGTGATTGTAGCCGATCTTAACCTAGAAGGTGCAGAACAAGTAGCTGCAGGAATCGTTAGTAATGGTGGAGTAGCCAAAGCATTGAAAGTAAATGTTGCTCAAGTAGAAGATATCAACAACATGATTGATACCGCGGTAAATGAATATGGGACGCTAGATATTCTAGTCAATAATGCGGGTATCATGGATGGATTCGAGCCTGTTGGCGATATTACCGATGAACGATGGGATCTTATCTTTGATATAAATACTAAAAGTGTAATGCGGTCCATACGTAAAGCGCTGCCTATTTTCCTCGAAAAAGGAAAAGGTGTTATTGTGAATACTGCTTCTACAGGTGGCGTAAGTGGTGCCCATGCTGGAGCAACTTATACTGCCTCCAAACATGCTGTAGTAGGCTTAACGAAAAACACAGCTTTTATGTATGCCAACAAAGGCATTCGTTGTAATGCGATCGCACCAGGAGCTACTGCTACTAACATTAGTGCTTCAATGAAGAATATCAATGAGTTCGGCATGAGCCGCACTCAACTAACACAGGCTGTAATTCCTCGGGTAGGTTCACCTGAAGAAATCGCACAGGTTGCGTTATTCCTGGCTTCGGATGAATCGAGTTTTGTAAACGGAGCTATCCTCGCTGCCGATGCAGGCTGGACTTCAGCATTCTAAACATTGGTTATTATATAAGACGATTCGATTCATATTAAAATCGTAAAAAGATAACAGAGCAGCGATTCTCTAGGTATTAGAGAATCGCTGCTCTTTGCTTTGGGGCGTTGTTTGTTTCTGCTTCAATATTTTATCCCCGGAGTCTAACGGACCCAGATGACGTTATTTGCAAATTTTTAGCCTTTTGAGCAAGGTTTCGGACTCCAGAGACGCTATTTCATATAAAGCGGCCCATATTTGGTGTATTTCGTGCCAATAGTTGCAGTGGAGTCCGTTAGCAATATAAATGTTGAATAATACCTCGTTTAGGGTCAGCTGGGTCCGATAACGAACGACTTCTTATGGGCAAAGGTTAGCGGATCCAACGAAGGAAGTGCCCGGTGCCCGGCATGCTTTCGTTGTACCCAATGAGTACACATAGCTTATCTTTTTATGCTCTTGATATTTCCAGGGTAACCCCTCAAAATAGAGAGAATGCTAACTATAAAGGGAGTTATATGAAATGAACGATGTTAGAGCTCGGAATCATGTGAAAGTGATTGGAGAAGGAGAACGAACGATTATTTTTGCACATGGATTTGGATGTGATCAGAGCATGTGGCAGTTTATTACACCTTCATTCGAGAAGAAATATCGAATCGTTCTATTTGATTATGTAGGCTCAGGTAACTCAGATTTAAGTGCATACACAACGGATAAATATAATACGCTCCACGGCTATGTACAGGATGTATTGGATGTTATCGAAACGCTGGAGCTCAAAGATATTATTTTTATAGGCCACTCTATTAGCTCTATGATCGGGATGCTTGCTTCGATTGAGCGACCGGATTATTTTGATAAAATGATAATGATTGGTCCTTCTCCATGTTATTTAAATGAGGGGGATGCTTATTTCGGAGGCTTCGAGAAAAGTGATATCACTGAGCTTCTGGATATGATGGAGATGAATTTCGCAGGCTGGGCTAGCTTTATGGCGCCTCTTGCCATGAACAACCCTGACCCGAAGTTAACGAAAGAGCTAGAACGCAGCTTTATTTCGGCAGACCCTGTTATTGCTAGAGAATTTGCAGAAGTTACGTTCTTTGCGGATCATCGAGAAGATCTATCTAAAGCCACAGTGCCTACACTTATTCTGCAATGCTCTGATGACAGCATCGTACCTATAGAGGTCGGAGAATATTTGCATAGATACTTGAATAATAGTACCTTCCGGTTAATGGAGGCTAAGGGTCATTACCCACATATTAGTCATCCTGAGGAGACCATCACTTTAATTAATGAATATCTTACGTAAGCTGGACAAGATTATGCTGTGTTGAAAGGATATTTAGATAATGGATGACCGATTAAGATATGCGCCTTGTGGCTATGTTTCTATCACTCATGAAGGAATGATTATCGATGTAAATCAAACCTTTCTGGACCGTATGGGGTATAAACAGGTTGATTTGGTGCACAAGCATTTTGAATCTATCATGTCTACGGCAAACAAGCTTATTTTTCATTCATACTTCTATCCTTTTATTAATCTAAATGGACATGTGGAAGAGTTATTTATAAATTTGAAGGACAGTGAAGGGAAAACGATTCCATATTTATTAAATGGCAGACGGTTCGAGAGTGAAGGCGTAGAGATCATTGATTGTATCCTAGTACAGATGGGAAAACGTATCGATTATGAGCTGGAGCTGCGATCTGCCAAGAAGCAGATAGAAGCAGCGTACTGGGAAAAGGATCAAGCGCTTGCTGAGCTCAGGCAAATTCATTTGGAAATTGAACAGAAACAAATCGAACTGCTAGAGATGAATGCCGTTTTAGTAGAACTATCAAATACAGATAAGCTTACCGGATTAAAGAATAGAAGGTTTCTTCAAGAAAAGCTGGAAGAGCAGATTATAGGGTGCGGTCAGGATCAAGAGCCATTTTCGCTGTGTATCATCGATATTGATCATTTTAAAAAAGTGAATGACACCTACGGGCATCAAACAGGAGACTATGTGCTGGAGAAACTAGCAAGTATCTTGAAATTGCAATCCCGTAAAGAGGATATGGCGGCTAGATATGGCGGCGAAGAATTCGTACTTCTTTTACCTAATACAGATATCGCGGAGTCAAGGACCATAGCTGAGAACTTACGGCAATCGATCGCTTATTCAACTTGGGATATGGGCCAGATTACGGTGAGCATTGGCATAGCTACATTTACTCCCATCGATTCAGAGACCACCCTTCTGCAAAAAGCCGACCAAGCCCTTTATGCTTCTAAAGAGCAGGGAAGAAATCGGGTTACGCACATCATAGATTTGAATGAAAAGCTTCTTTAACAGGGGTCTTTTTTTTCTGCTTATCAAAGCGTGACCCAAGGTCAGCACATCTCCGTCTAGAGGATGAGATCAATTCAGGTTAGAGTCTGATTGCAGGTGACCCCCAGGGCTGTACAATTTAGGTAATGAGAAGGGGGACGGGATGGATATGAAATGGCATAAATACATATCACGCTGGGCGGATTCAAGAGGGCTAGGTGGACGAGAAATTGATTATCAATGGCCGTCTCCATCATTTCCGGTGGTAAGTATTCGCAGCAATTTGGGTCGATACTCAGGTCAGGGGTATGGTTACGGAAGTAAGCCTCAAGTGAAGACAGCTGTTGGATTAATTGCCATTGGAGATATAGCTGTCGGCTTGATTTCCATAGGTGCAATAAGCGTTGGCGTACTATCCTTAGGAGCAATATCACTAGGAATGTGGTTAGCGATCGGAGCGATAGCGCTTAGCTGGCTTGGCTTCGCAGCCGGGGCGATTGCCATTGCAGGCGTGGCGGTGGGAGCGATCGCGATAGCGGAAAAAGCGTTTGGTGCGGTTGCCATAGGTGATACGGCGTTAGGAGCGGTAGCCATAGGGAGGATCGCTGCGGGTGCGGTAGCTATTGGTCAATGGGCATATGGTGTAATCGCAGTTGGAGAGCATGGCTTCGGTTTAATTCCTATCACAGGTGATGTGTGGAATTGGTTCCGGCGTTTGTTTGGGGCGGGGAGTTAAATAGACCTCCAGTCCTAAAGTACCTCTCTTTTCTGGGATAGTCGATAAACATTATCTATCAGAATAGAAAAACTAATTGCAATTACCTATTCGTATTTCATACCATTTAATCATGCGATCAGATGTAGCGTTATGTTACTCTTTGTAATGTATTCGAAACTTCATAGGCAAACCTATGGAAATGTAGGGACGCAAAACTATAGGGACTAAGGTTATCACAACTATTGTCAGCCAGCTGCCAAAGAGTGTATTACGCTTTTTGTTCTTAAGGTTTAATAAAAATTAAGTCTTAATTTTTATGCAACTTTATATGCAATCAAGCTACTCTTTTGGGGTAGTTTTTTTTTGTGCCCATTTTTAGGCATAGAAGAGATTCATATTACATCTGGGGGGTAGAAAAGATGAAAAAAATGATTGCGATCGCTACATCGGCAGCCATGTTAGCCAGTTTTTCGAGTGAGGCAGGTTATGCTTTAGCAAGTGATGTAAGCAAGGTAAGTGTAGTGAACACCGTAGTACAAAGCAAAGCTGAGCTATTAAGCAATGCGTCAGTTATTCCGTTTGATCTGTACGGCAAGGCTATCCTAAGCGCTTATAATGATGTTTTTAGAATGAATCCTGCGAATATTAAATCCATCACAAATAACGGTGGCAACTACTCAGGCTCACCTATAGCTAAGGCTATTGATGGCGATATGAGTACGCATTGGGAAACGGGCAAACCGAATAGTTCAACGTTCACGAATGAGGTTGTCTTTGTTTTCAATGAGTCCACTGAATTAAATAGAATCGTATACGCTGCAAGACAATCCAGTGCAAAGGGGAAGGGGTTTGCTCAGGAATTTGATATTTATGGCTCAACTACGGATGCAGGCGATTATACGCTAGTATCCTCTGGAGAATATAAAGACGGAGCAGGTGACGTAGTAGAGATTCAGTTTGCACCCACAGCCTTCAAGAGACTTAAATTTGTCTTCAAAAAAGCTAACCAAGATTGGGCGAGTGCGGCTGAATTTTCTTTTTATAAAGAAGATGCCGTATCCGCTAAGATGAAAAATTTATTTACAGATGATACCTTGAGTCAAGTTAGCGCAGCATTTAATACGGCAGAGAAATTAACAGCATTAGAACAAGAAGTGCAGTCACATCCACTGTACGCGCAGTTTAAAGCAGATATAGAGAACGCCAAAGTACTACTGGAGAACCATCAAATAGAGGCAACACCAGCCAAGGTCTCGAAGCTAAAAGGGTATGGTACAGAATATGAATCTGCCTATAGCCAAGCTTATAGAATGCTAAACTCAAACGTATCTAAAGTAACTGTGAACGGTGGAAGCTACTCGGGCACGAAACCTGAATACATGCTTGATGATCAACCAAATACGCACTGGGAAACGAACAAAAACAATGATGTAAGCTTCACCAATGAAGTTGTGTTTGAGTTAGCACAAGCGGAAGTATTGGATAGAGTGGCTTTCCTGGCTAGAGATAATCGCAAAGGCTTCCCAGAGGCTTTTGAAATTTATGCATCCGAGACGAGTAAGGGAGAAACCTTCCAGCTCGTATCTAGCGGAACCGCCACTAGCACGAACGACTTTCTGGAGTTTAAATTCGAACCTACGAAGTTTAAAAGATTGAAATTCAAGTTCACGAAAGCCAATATCAACAGACCTTTTGCGGCTGAATTTAGATTTTATACAGAGGATAAAGTAAGCGAAGCTGTAAATGGTATTTTCACAGATGGCACGATGAGTGCGGTTGTTCCTGCTTATAATAGCGTCGAAGCAATCAACGAATTAGAAGAAGCGGCAAAAGTACATCCGCTCTATCCAATCCTTAAAGATGCTTTGGATTTAGCTAGAAAGCTAGTGAATGGTGAAGTTCAAATCGAAGGCACCCTCATTGAGGCCGAGCAGCGTGGTGATATGAAAAAGCATGCGACGCAAAACCTGAGAATTGGTTTCGGTACGAACAACCAACCTACGGGGCTTGTGGCAATGCCTGGTGATACGATCAATGTTTATGTGGATGCAGCTTCTAGCGATAAACTACCTTCTTTAGTCTTTTCTCAACAAGAGGCAGCTTGGAATGTTTGGGCTAGAAGCGTGCAATTGCGTCCGGGTAAGAACACTTTAAACGTTCCTGAATTTGCGACGAATAGTTATTATGCACATGATGTGACTAAGGGCGGTACGGTGTATATCGTAAATCCATATACGGCTGATGAACAAGGGAAGGCGCCTCTGATCCGGTTCGAAGGTTTAGAGAAGATTCCATTTATGACGAAGGCTACAGATCCAGAGCAATTTAAAGCTTTCCTTACCACATACAAACAAAGATTAGACGAAGATAAAGCTGCTCATCCGAATGTTCAAGATCGTGAGCTCATCGATGTGGTTGAAATGGTCAGCGATCATGTTATTTTTACAGGAACAGCTACAGAAGCGTACAACAAGTTTATTACGCAAGGTAATAATCCACTGAATACCGTAACCGGCTACGATACTTGGATGAAGACGATCTTTGACTTCTATGGCTTAGATGGCAGTAGCGAGATCCATGATGCCAAGCTAATCCGTGAAAATATTCGATTGATGCAGCCTTATGGTGCAATGTATGCTGCGGGCGATCATACAGGGATACAACTTGGAACAGTGGGGACTATGTTAGGAGATTTTAATACGACTTATCTAGGCTGGGGATTGAATCATGAAATTGGGCATCGCTTGGCTATGGGTGAACGAGAATATGGCGAAGTAACCAATAATATGGTGTCTATGTTGATGTCAGTCTATGCGGACTCGATGGATACTCGTATTCCTTTTGAAAGTGATATTTATAAATATGTGATCGAAGAAAATAAAGTGGTTATGAATCAGCAGGGCTTATTTGCACAGCTTGGTGCCTACTGGCAGTTGGAATTGGCGCACCCGGGTTACTGGACAGAACTGACCAAGCTGTACCGCGAGCGGAAGGTATCCCTTCCGAACGGCGACAACTCCAAGCAGCAGTATTTGGTGGAGTTCTCCTCTGAAGTGCTGGGGTTAGACTTAAGCAGCTATTTTGCCAGACATGGCTTCACTGTGAATCCTGAAACGAAAGAGAAGCTAGCTAAATATCCAGCACCTCAAAAACTATGGTATTTAAATAACTCGGTCGTTCATTATGAGGGAACAGGAATAACAGATAAGAATGTTGCGATAAAGGTTAATATCACGCCTAACCCTACTGCTAAATCGAACACATTAAGCTTCAGTATGGATAAGGATATTAAGAAAGATTTCTTAGGATATGAAGTGTATAGAGACGATAAGCTAGTAGGGTTTACAGGGACTGACCAGTTCGTGGACACGAATGTAGATAGCAGCATCAATTATACGTACAAGATCGTTGGTTATGATAAGAAGCTGAACCCACTGAAGCCGGTACAGGTTAAAGCCTTCAAGCCAGCGCTGTCAGTTGAAGATCAAATTACGTTAAAGCTTAATCAAACCTTTGATCCGATGAAGAATGTAAAAGCGACTAACTATCAAGGGAACGATATTACTGCTGATGTCACCCTGAAATCAAATACCGTCGATGTAACGCAAAAAGGCGATTACGAAGTGGTATATGAAGTGAAGAACGAAGGGGTTACAGAAACCAAAACTACACAGGTTACGGTAACGAGTGACTATGCCTATCTTTCGGATCTCAATGCCAAGTCAGTTGTTGTAGGTTGGGGTGAATTAAAGAAAGACAAAGCCGTTTCTGGTGGAATTATCACCCTTGTTCGACAAGGATTAGCTGCAACTTATGCCAAAGGGATCGGCGTACATGCGAACTCTGAAGTTGTTTATGATACTGAGGGTAAAGGCTATGACTTCTTTGAAAGCTATATCGGAATCGATCAAGCGATGAAAGGAAAGTCATCCTCTGCAACCTTTGAAGTGTATGTAGATGGAGAGAAGAATTTCGCGAGCGAGGTTTTCCGGGCAGGGACAGAGCACGAATTTGTAAAAATCCCTGTGACTGGCGCACGCGAAGTGAAGCTGGTTACAACAGATGCTACAGATGGTAATGGTTCAGACCATACGGTATGGGCGGATGCGAAGTTTACGAATACTTCAAGCAAACCGACCATTACAGTGCCGGAAGAGACAATCTTCGTTAAGCTGAATAGTGAATTTGATGTTTTGACCGATGTTACAGCTACTGATACGGAAGATGGTAACTTGATTGGAGCCGTTGAGGTAAACTCGAATGGGTTCACTTCAAGCAAAACAGGTACTTATAACGTCGAACTATCAGTTACTGATCGGGATGGAAATACAGCTGTAAAGACTAGAACAATCGTTGTATACAGCGCTAGTAAATACCTGAGTGATACAGCTTGGCAATCGGCAAGAACGGATTATAATGTAGTTCGAAAGGATAAAGCAAGTACTAACAATTCGATTAAACTACTCGTAAATGGTGTAACAAAAGAGTTCGCTAAGGGCTTAGGAACGCATGCCAACTCCGAGATCGTGTATAATCTGGCGGGTGCTAATTTCGAATATTTTGAAACATATGTAGGGGTTGACCGAAATATCCCAGAGCAAAACAACTCCAGTGTGATCTTCAAAATCTTCGCTGATGGGGTAGAAGTGTATAATAGCGGACTGATGAAATTTGGTACGGAAGCCAAACTAGCTCGAATTTCTGTGAAGGGTGTAAGTGAACTGAAATTGGTATTAGACAATGCAGGCAACGGAAATGCTTCAGATCATGGCGATTTCGCTGATGCGAAGTTTATGATCCTGAACAGTACACCAGAGC
This sequence comes from Paenibacillus sp. FSL R10-2734, assembly GCF_037963865.1. Taxonomy (NCBI): domain Bacteria; kingdom Bacillati; phylum Bacillota; class Bacilli; order Caryophanales; family Paenibacillaceae; genus Paenibacillus; species Paenibacillus sp. FSL R10-2734. The sequence continues at coordinate 777,206 of NZ_CP150170.1, forward strand.
TTACGATACCTAAATCTGTATCTACCAAAGTGGGCCAAGCGATAGCCATAAACGAAAGCTATTCAGCAATAGATTCAGAGGACGGTGACTTGACGGCTAAAGTTAAGGTTACGGGTGAAGATCAAGTTAAATTTAATAGAGCCGGAAAGTATCCGATCACGTACACTGTAACCGATAGTGATGGAAATACGACCACGAAGACTAGAACTATAGCCGTAGTAGACATGACGGACTTTACGTACCTGACGGATTATGATTGGAATTCTACTCAGAACAGCTATACCGCACCTTTGAAGGATAAATCTATTAGTGCCAATACGCTGAGATTAACAGATGAGAGCAACCAAGTAGTGGTATACGAAAGAGGGATTGGAGCACACTCTAACTCCACGATTGTGTACGATCTAAGCGACAAGAACGCGGACTACTTCACTTCCTATTTAGGTGTAGATCGACAAATGTATGGTACGGTCGGTTCGGTGAGCTTTGAAGTATTCGTCGATGGAGAGAAGAAATTCGATAGTGGCGTTATGGGCTCCAGAGATCCGCAGAAATTCATTGAATTGGATATTAACGGAGCAAAAGAGCTGAAATTAGTCGTTACAGACGGCGGAAATGGTAACGGATCTGACCATGCTACATGGGGAGGAACCAGACTACATTTTGCGAATGGAGATCACCTATTCACTGGAGATCTGGAACAAGCGATTGCAGCGGCGAAAGCAATTTCTCTAGAAGGCTTCACGGCTGAGAGTATAGCAGCATTTACGGCCAGCCTTTCGGGTGCAGAAGCAGCTTTGGCTAATCCTTCTGTCACACAAAGTGAAGTTGATGCAGCTGTAGCAGCATTACAACAAGCAATAGAGGGTCTGACCGAAATAGACCTCACGCAAATCATTACTATTGCGGACCCATATTTAAGTGCTTCGATCAAGACCACTTTAGGCGTAACTGGAGAATTAACATTAGGTGATATGTATAACCTTACAACGTTAACGAGTGAGACCGGAAGAGCTAGATCCTTGGAAGGTCTACAGTACGCCAAGAACCTAGAGACACTTGATATTACTGGAAATGAAATTACAGATTTCTCCCCACTACAAGGGTTAACTAAACTAACGAGCTTATTGGCTGACCCTCAAGTGGTAGAGGTTGGAGAATTAAAGGGACCTGTGGTTGAATTGACCAATCCGGTGAAAGGGCTCGATGGCAGTAAAGTGATCCCTATTTCAGCAGGGGTCAGAAACACTGGAACATCTAAAGAAATCATGTTTGATATGAATGAATGGGCAGCTAATCCTGATGTGTTCACTATAGACCTATCGAACGAGGAGAAGGGAACTTACATGCTGGGGATAACTTACCAAGTCGCAGGTAATCTCGTGCAATTGATTTCTTTTATTGATAACAATTAAATCCCATAGGCAAAAAAAGAACAGACGAATTGTGGTTTATATAAACCGTGATTCGCCTGTTTTTTTGTTCCTTTTACATACTTATATTATAAAATTATCCATTTTGTAATATGACAGAAGTGATGACAACGCTCACTATAACCTGACAAGTCTTTTAATTATAATTAATCAGAACCATTTCAATCCATTCAATCAAATACACTAGAGGTGATACAGATGTTAGGAATCGGCTTGGTCATCGTTATTATAGCAGTAACCTATTTACTGGTTGCTTACAATCGATTGGTCATGATGCGTAATCGTGTGAAGGAGCCTTTTGCTACAATTGAAGCCTATCTACAAGAGCGGTTTGAGGCGCTAACGGAAGTTGCGGAAATGGTCATCTGTTATGCTACAAATGAACGTGAGACCCTAGCGCTAGTGAATAGGATGCGTACTGGTTTAAAAGATCATCAGCTACCTGCTGAGAAGCTAAGTAGATATGTGAAAATGGAGAAGTATCTTCATATGATAAATGTTCAGGTGGACAATTATCCGGAGCTGAAAGCTGGCGATGAGTATCTCAAATTGCAACGTAGCATTAATATTTTGGAGGAAAAGTTATCCGCCAGTAGACGAATCTATAATACAAATGTGACAAGCTACAATACGATGATTAGTATTTATCCTTATCGTTTATTTGCAAGGATAGCTGGATTTAAGTCGGAAATCTTGCTTAAAATGGAGGGCGCCAAACGGGCAGAGGTGAATTGGACGGTATCCTAACTGGATTTGATACAGAGAATTAAAAAGCAAGGGTTAGAGGGAGGTGTTTTCATGAAAATCGTTATTGTAGACGATCATCCTTTAGTTAGAAGAGGGCTGGCATCTGTCATTTCAATGCAACCGAATGTGCAATTTGCTGGTGAAGCTACGAATGGTCAAGAAGCATTTGACGTGATTGAAGCGACAAAGCCTGATATTGTTCTCATTGATCTTAAGCTTGCTGATGAATCGGGGCTGGATGTCATTAAGAGAGCGCGTGCTCGCGGCATTGTTAGTAAGTTCATTCTGTTGACTTCCTCTGCGAGTAGAGAGGATTTCTTAAGGGCTGAAGAAGTACTGGTAGATGGATATGTCCTGAAAGAAGCGCTGCCGGAGGAATTACTTTTTGCTATCCAGTTGGTGCACAAAGGGAGAAAGTATTATGATCCTGGTCTAATGGAAGAAAAGATGCGTATTAGCGGCAGCAGTCCGACGGATGAATTGACACCGAAAGAGAAGGAAGTACTGATTGAGCTTGGACAAGGTGCTTGCAACAGAAGAATCGCTACACGTCTCTTTATCAGTGAATTTACGGTGAAGAAGCATGTCAGCCAGATTTTAGCGAAGCTGCAGGTGAATGATCGGACACAGGCGGCACTGTACGCAAACGCGATAGGGCTAACGAAATATGAAATGTCTTATGAGTAAAAATATTGCCTTAGCATTACATACGAGGAGGTGTCCCAGCAGCCAGTTCATAGCTTTTGGGACACCTCCTGAATTGACGGTTTGTCAAGCTAAGTGCGACACCTGTTCCATAAAAGATTCGTGAGCAGATTTCCATCCTAGACATTTTCGAGGGCGGTTGTTAATGAGATGGATGGTATGAGCGAGTTCCTCATCAGTAACCTGCCCAAAGTCATGACCTTTTGGAAAGAACTCTCGAAGTAGCCCATTCCCGTTTTCGTTAGATCCTCGTTGCCAGGACGAATAGGGATCGGCAAAGTAGATATCCAGTCCGTGAAAGGTTTCTAGGGCGCTATAGCAGGCGAATTCTTTCCCGCGATCTGTCGTAGCCGTTAGAAAAGTTTTGTGAGGGTACTGGCTAGCAATGACACCGAAAGCGATCTCCATCGAGTGAGCCGTACGGTCTGGCATTTTTAGGGCTAGATACATCCGTGTCTTGCGCTCGATGAATGTGGCGGCACAGGCTCGGCTTTTTCCTCGGCTGGATACAACCGTATCCAATTCCCAATGTCCGAAAGCCTCTCGTTTACGCACCTCTTTAGGGCGCTGGCTAATGGGTTTCCCGATGAGAAAGCGTCCACGTGTCTCCATGGGCTTACGCCGTTTACCCTTATGTCTTAGTACCTTTACTTCACCTGTAGCAAGGCGTCCAGTATAGAGCCAACGGTAGATGGTCTTGAAACAAACGAACGATTTACCGTGAAGTCTCCTATGCTCGGCAATTTGCTCAGGTGACCAAGTCTGCTGTAGGTTTGCTTCCAGTTCGCTGGCTAACTCAAGGGTAAACCGACCCTTTGGTTTACACGATACTCGCCGCTCCGTGTAACTAGCCTGTGCAATCTCTGCGGCGTACGTCTCCCTGCAACTCTCTCTGTTTCGCTCTCTAGCAATGGTGGAGTGATGTCTGCCTAGTTCCTTGCCAATCTGTCGATTGGACCATCCCAAGCGAAGTAAGATTTCTAGCTGACTGCGTTCAGTTATGTTAAGATGTGTGTAGCCCATGGTTTGATTCTCCTGTGTAATGGTTGTTGTGGTGACTCCATTTTACACGAATCTTCCATGGGTGTTTTTTATCTGTCGCACTTCATATTACAATCCGTCGTATGCAATGTATCTAAGAAGTTGCTATCTTCTGGCGGATTTGGGCAATCGCTTCTCTTGTTACCACTTCCCCAGCGGCTATGTAGTCGTCCGCATCCTTAAAGCTGATTTGATTAAAGCCAAGATCGGGACGCAAGATTACATCCGCTAACTGCAGCTCTTCCTTTATTAGCTTTGCGCTCATGATGTCTATCGTATTCATTAAGGAATCTATCAGATGTCTGGCTGCTCCCTTTGTGAAAGATTCAGGGCAAACGTTAACTGCTATCACAATATCGGCTCCCATGCTTCGTACTAGCGCAGCTGGCACAGGATGAACAATGGCTCCATCGGCTAAGTGCTTTCCTTGATAATTGACAGGTCGCATGGCTACGGGAACGGCTGTACTTGCGGCAATGGCATGTGCAAGTGAACCCGTCCTCATAATATGAGCCTCACCGGTGGAGACGTCTGAGGCTATTGCGCCGAAGGGTATCGGCAGATCCTCAATTAGACGCTTACCGACATGCTTTTCGATAAAGCTGATGATGGGCGCGTTATGAACAAGGGAGCGCATAGGGAAGGTTGGGCGCACCAGTTGTCCCCAACTGATCGTAGAAAGAACCTTCATACATTCTTTTACAGACATTCCGGCTGCATAGGCACCTCCTACCATAGCTCCGACGCTTGTTCCTGCGATCATATCTATGGGAATGCCCTCCCGCTCCAGAATGTTTAACACACCAAGATGAGCCATGCCTCTTGCAGCACCGCTTCCTAACGCCAGGCCAATAACGGGGCGATCTCCTGCTTTACGGACTCGACCGAAGCGGAGGTGGTGACTGTAAATCATACGTCCTTCGCTCCGAATATAGGCTTCCCTTACGATATTTCTTAATTCCTCTACATTATTGTCGAGGTAAGGGAACAGGGACAGCATACTCAGGGCTTCTTGAGAGAGGATTTCTTGCGCATTTCCTGCTCCTTCTTTCTCTAAAAAGTATTGCGCAAGCAGCGGTATATCTTCAGTTCGCTCACGAAGAGGAGGGACAGACAAGACGGCTAAATGGGAAACGGTCTTCAGGGAACAAGTGCTAGTCAGAATGATTCGTAGCTGTGTAGCTGCCCCTAGCATCTGCAGCAACTTCTCAGAAGGACAGGATTCGGCTTCCTCGATGACAATGGTCCCTCCTTTTGCCGCAATGACCTTGGTCTCCCAATCAACGAGGCTCATGTCTGCTACATTTAACACCAGTAGCGGATATTGTCCGTTCGTTGCTCGGTAATGAAGTGCCCTTGCTACGTTTACCTTCCCTGTACCGGGTTCGCCTATCACGACAACGTGGGCCCGCTTCGTTGACAGGTGTTCAATCGATCCGAGAAGTGTTCGCATTTCGGCGCTTTCTCCGATAAGCTCACCATAACGTTCTTGTTCCTCGGATTCATGAAGTTTCATGATGATCTGACTTTTCGAATGTTCTTCTAGTACACGTTCGTTGGAATTTTGGATTCTCTTGATCATGGATTCGATGATCAGGCTGCGGAACTCGCGATTTTTATCCATCAACAGCAGCATGCCATTCCGGGATACAGATATCACATGAACGTTATCGATCGCTTCTACATGCGCACTGATAGGGTCTCTGGTAAGACAGGACATTTCCCCGAAGAACTGGCCCTTCGAGAGTACAGCTAGTTCTACCTTTATTTCCGTACTAATAAATACTTGTACCTGACCGGATACCAAAATATAAATCCGCTGGCTGACCTCGCCCTGTTGCATGATGAGCTTGCCGGGTACATAATGCTCTTCTTGTATTTCTGGGGCTAACTGCTGTATTTCTTCATCGGACAGGTGCTCAAGCATAGGGTAGTTTATGTAGGAAAGATGCAATTTGAATCCTCCTTATGTGGGCATGATTGAGTATTTTCCCCTATATTATCACAATGAAACTTAATGGATGTCATATGACAAAATAGATGACAAAACAGATGACAAATCCGATGATTAAGTTCATTACAACATAGCGTAGCACGGCGAGATCAGATGGTATAATGATAGTAATTACTTGCGATATTGCGTATTCTGTCTACCTAATTGTAACTAGGGAGTGCTGTTGATGTTTGAGATGCCAGGATACCAAACCTTAGATCTGATAGATAATACCGCAGATATCAGACTGTACAGACTCCTGCGCCAAGAGGATGGCATAAGGGTTATCGCCAAGACAACAACAGGCGAATATCCCGGATCTGCCATGGTCGATGCTTTTCGTCATGAGTATGATATGCTTCAGCGCCTTTGCGGTCGTGGAGCAATCGAGGCGTATAGTCTGGAAATCATGGCGGAACGCCCAGTCCTTCTTTTAAAAGATATAGAGGGAAGTACGCTGGATCAAATACTGCATACACCTGATCATTCACTGGGGCTTCCAGTGCTGCTTCGCATTGCCGTAGCTGTTGCTGATTGCCTTATGCAAATTCATCGTGAAAAAATAACGCTAAATGAACTAACCCCCGCTCATCTAATCGTCAATCCAATTACCCTTGAAGTGAAATTTATTGATATACGAATGTGCTCTACTGAAAGTACTACAAGTCCATTGTCGCCATTGAGCGGCCGACCAGATGCTTTTCTTCCTTATATATCGCCAGAACAAACGGGTCGAACCGGGGTGAACCCGGATTATCGTTCGGACTTTTATTCGCTTGGAGTCATCATGTATGAATGTCTCTCAGGCAGTCGCCCCTTTGAGCTTCAGGATGTTGTTGATATTGTATATCGTCATCTTGCAGATACACCTGAGCCTCTACATCGCAGGTTTCCCACTATCCCACTATCTGTCTCTGACATTGTTGGCAAATGCATGGAGAAAATGCCTGATGCGAGATATGCCAGCGCGTTTGGAATCAAGTTGGATCTAGAGGAATGTCTATCCCACCTACAACAATTCGGGTACATCGAGCCCTTCCCGTTAGGAAGCTGGGATATTCCGGAACGCTGGAGGGTATCTGAGCGATTCTACGGAAGACATTTTGAGCAACTTAGCTTACGGGAAGCGCTGAAACGAGCATCACAAGGTGCTGTACAGACGGTCTGGCTTAGTGGCGAGAGTGGTATCGGCAAAACAACCTTTATAAAAGAAACGCTTAGAAACACGATTTCTTTGGATGGTTTTTTCGCCAGAGGCAAATTCGAATCTCGACATACCTCACGCCCTTATGTCATCTGGCATCAAGTTATAGAGGAATTGGTCAGTCAACTGCTGATGGAGACGAAGCTGCAGGTGGAGGTTTGGAAGCTGCGTATTTTACAAGCTGTAGACAGTTACGGGCAGCTGCTGATTGAACTCGTCCCTAAACTTGAGCTCTTGATTGGCCCACAACCCTCCGTACCTCCGTTGCCGCCGCTGGAAGCTCAGCATCGATTTCAATTAATCATGAGCCGATTTATTCAACTCTTCCCTCATGAGGATCATCCTTTGATCTTGATATTGGACAATCTGCAATGGGCAGATGAAACATCGCTGCAATATCTCACTTCGCTTATAGAGGACACGGCCACAAGTCATCTGCTAATCGTTCTTTCCTATCGTGATCGGGAAATTACGAGGCTGCACCCACTCAGTAGGCTGGAAAAGAATTTGATAGACCGCAACGTAGGAATGAGTAGAATTTCTCTACAAGCGCTTGAACTCACTGATTTAAAACAACTGCTACTTGATGTCATGCGTTACGAGGCTGCTGACTTGGAGGAGCTAGCGCGGGTACTTCTACATAAGACCGATGGAAATCCGTTATTCATTAAGCAATTCCTGCAAGATTTGATTGATGATCAGCGAGTGGGGTTCGATGAGAATATTCGAAGCTGGAAATGGGACCTCCAGCGCATTACTGAATTGAATGTTCCCGATAATGCAGCAGCATACCTTTCAAGTAAGTTACAACAATTTCCCGATCAGACGGTATATGCACTTAGTAGAGCCGCTTTACTAGGCAGTCTATTTGATTTGGGTACTCTGGCTGAAATTACGGAGATCCCGATAGAGATTTTGACCGAAGCGTTGGTAGTTGCTGTACATGAGCGCTTGCTGCAGCCCGTTAACGGGGAGGGATATGCGTATTATAAATTCCAGCACGACCGCATTCAGCGGGCGGCCTATGCTCTTGTTCCCGAAGAGGAGTGCCCCGAGCTGCATTGGAGGATTGGCTTATTATTGCTGGGTCGCGACCCTCTTAGTGAAGCAACCACTCTATTTGAAGCGGTCCATCATTTGAATCAGGCGCTTGCGTGGATAGATCGTCCGGAGCAGAGGCTTCAACTAGTGGAGCTGAACTTACGGGCAGGGATAAGCGCAAAGCAATCAACCGCGCATGAGACGTCCTTGCAATATATCCTTCAGGCGACAGCGCTATTAGAGGAGCAGAGCTGGGAGGAGCACTATGGGCTAACCTTCCGCGTATTTCGTGAGAGAGCTGAGCTTGAATACCTATGCTCACATTTTGACAAGGCTAATGAATTATTCCATCTGTTAATTGACAAAGCTGCGACAAATATGGATAAGGCTTACGTCTACGCGATGAAGGTTCAGTTGGAGGCTAGTAATGATAACCATGAAGAGGTTATCTCCTTAGGCCGGCATACATTATCGTTACTGAAAGTGAGCCATCAATTTGATCCTAGCTATGCTCAATTGACGCTTCAATGGTTAAGATTGCGTCGCAGACTACCGAAGGTCTCCCTCGAATCGCTTAATCTTTTACCTCCGATGACTGATGAAGCACGTAGAGTCGCAATGTCCACCTTAGTTCATACGAGCAATGCCTGCTTCTATGTTAATCGAAATGGATGGCTCGCTTCTTCCTTCACCATGATTGAACTAACGCTCGATTATGGGATGACTCCGGAGGCTTCCATTGGGTTCATAGGCTACGCAATGTTTCAATACTATTACTTTCGTAATGATGAAGAGACGTTCAAATGGTCCATGTTGGCGTGCAGCTTATCCAAACCCTATCCGAAGCTGCATGTGAGAACCTTGGCCGTATTCGCATTGTGCTTTGACAGCTGGCGGCGTTATGATCCAGATATGCTCTATACGTTTACCGAGCATGCAGGTAAGGTTGGACTGGAATCCGGTGATTTATGGCAGGGTAACCAGAGTATACTGATCAATTGCGCCACACTTTTGCAATTTGGTCACCCGCTCGGCGATATCTATGATCGGTTAATTACTCATTCTGGCGATTTGCTACGCCATAACAATAGTCTTCATTGTAAGCAGGCTATTGTAGCCGTGGCCCTTCTAGTTCGATTAACAGGTTACCGCTCTGTAGATGATCCATTTAACATCGCTGAGATTAACGAGCCTGAGTTTGCACAGTCGGTTCATGGAGACACATTTGATTTTATACAAGAAATGGTTTGGATCTATCGTTACTTGACGGGCTATGTGTTTGGGGAGTACCGAGAAGCCAGTGAGGCATTAATCAAGTCAGCCGCGATTATTGATTCACGTGATGATGGGGAAGATCATGCCATGCAGATCATGTATGAGACATTGGTCTGGGCTCAGCTGTATGAAGAATATACTGCTGAAGAGCAGCGTGTATATCGGGGGAGAATGCTCAAGCGGCTGAAGATGATGAAGAAGCTTGCTAGTCGTTGCCCAGAAAATTATCAACATAAATATTTATTAATGAAGGCTGAGCTGGCACGCTTATCGGCAGAGGTTCGGCAAGCTGAAGAGCTATATGAACAATCCATTGAAGTTGCTCGTAGCAACGGCCATATTCACGATATGGCAATGGCCGCGGAGTGCTATGGTAAATATGGTCTTCGTCAAGGCAAGATGCATTTAGCGAGGATCTATATGACTGAAGCCTATGAAGCCTATCTGCAATGGGGAGCGAAGGCGAAAGCGGCAGACCTGGAGCAAAAGCATAGCCATCTTCTGCACCTTAAACGGGAACCCGGTTTGGATCGTGTCGATTCCCTTTCTGTGTTGAAATCTGCGCAAGCTTTATCGGGTGAGATGGAGATGAGTCGATTACTAGCTACGCTAATGCGGATCATGCTCCACAATGCTGGGGCCGAGTATGGAGCGGTTATTTTTGATCATGATGGCAGGTGGATGGTCGAAGCTTATGGGACATCGGAAGCACAACATATCGAATCTGTTCAACTTATGGATGAATCGGGGTTGGTTCCGGCAGCGATTATAGCCTACGCGGCAAGAACACAGGAGCAGGTTGTATTACATGATGCCTTCAGTGAGGGAATATTTACGCGTAACGCTTACGTTAGGAAGAATAGATTGAAATCGGTTCTTTGTCTGCCTATCATGAATCAGAATAAATTAGTTTGCTTGCTCTATTTGGAGAATAACCTATCACCAGGTGTATTTACACCGAGTAGGCTTGATGTGCTCAAGCTGCTTGGCTCTCAATGCGCCATCTCTATCGCCAATGCCAAGCTGTATTCAGGCATTCAATATCTTAAGAAAAATCTAGAGGATCAAGTCACAGAAAGAACCCGTAGCCTAGAACGTTCGATGCGTGAGACGTCCGCGGCTTTGGCTGAAGCTACGGTCTATGAGGAACGAAATCGCATCGCTCAGGAGATTCATGACATTGTTGGGCATACACTCACATCGACGATTCTTCAAATTGAGGCAGGGAAGCGCCTGCTCCAGAAGAAAGATATTGATAGTGGTGTTCAACGACTGGTTGAAGCACAGGACCTTGTTCGGCATAGCTTGAATGAAATCCGCGGCTCTGTCCATATGCTGAAGGAGGACAAGTATTCGGACCTCACGGTCATGTTGAAGCAAATGATTCGTGATACAGAGCGTAATGCAGGCGTTGTCGTTCATGCCATTATTTATGATCTGCCGGAGGCCATGTCAACAGCCTATAAAAAGGCCATCTATCATGCTTTACAGGAGGGCTTAACGAATGGAATCAGACATGGTAAGAGTACGGAATTCCATTTTAGTCTGGAGTCTGTCGGAGCGAATTTGCAGTTTAGGCTCAAAGATCGTGGGTCAGGAGATAGTCACATAGAGATGGGCTTTGGACTTAGGACAATGAAAGAGCGGGTTGAGCAACTGGGAGGTAGCTTATCCATCGATTCAGAAATGAATGAGGGCTGTCTACTGGAAATCGATCTGCCAATGCGAAGGGTTGGGAATAGAAAATGAGTAAGATAAAGATTGTAATTGCCGACGATCAATTGTTGACGCGTGAAGGACTTCGTACCATTCTGGATCTGGAGGATGATATGGAGGTGGTGGGTGCTGCCAAGAACGGGGAAGAAGCCTGCGAGATGGTGGAAGCATTCCAGCCTGATCTGGTACTGCTCGATGTTCAAATGCCGGTTATGAATGGGATTAGTGCACTAAAACGAATAAAGCAGATTCGTCCGGACATATTCATTCTGATTTTGACCACTTTTATAGAGACCGATTATATTGTTGAGGGTATGGCATTCGGAGCAAGCGGCTATATGCTGAAAGATATGGATGCAGATAAAATGATTACCTCGATCCGTGATACGATATCAGGGCAATTTATCCTGCCAGCCCCGGTAGCTGCCAAATTGGCGACAAGGATGAATAGATTGACGGAGGAGCACGGACATTGGCAAAGATCCAATGTGGATCGTATGAGTCTGACAGAACGGGAGGAGGAGCTGGCGCAGCTCATTATCCGGGGACTGAACAACCGCGAAATCGCCGATACACTACATATCGCGGAGGGGACGGCGCGTAATTATATTAGTAATCTTTATAGCAAACTAGAGGTGGTTGACCGGGCTCAGGCTATCGTTCGACTTCAAAGCATGAGGTAACATTACAATTTTTACAGTTTCAGGACAATTCCCATATGTAGTGGAATCCTTGCTGAATATGAAATATACTTTTAAAGTCCAGCCGCAAGACAACTAGAATTTGAACTACGATTGGAGAAAATGAAACGATGTCTAATTTACCAAACTGTCCGAAATGTAATTCTGAGTACACGTATGAAGATGGAAGTTTATTAATTTGCCCGGAATGTGCACATGAGTGGACATTAGAATCAGAGTCTGAGAATAATGAAGATCAAAAGGTTATCAAAGATGCCAATGGCAATGTATTAAATGACGGCGACTCAGTAACTGTAATCAAAGACCTTAAGGTAAAAGGAAGCTCATCCGTTCTGAAGATAGGTACCAAAGTTAAAAACATCCGTTTAGTGGACGGAGATCATGATATTGATTGCAAAATTGATGGGTTCGGAGCTATGAAATTAAAATCTGAATTTGTTAAAAAGATATAAAAAGAAAGAATCAGCTTAACTTCGATAGAAGTAGGGCTGATTCTTTTTTTGAGATAATATTCAAAGTCGCGTCATCTTATGATCTCAACAATCTGGTTTCGTCCTGTATTTTTGGCTTGATATAAGGCTTTGTCCACAGATTCGAATAAATCATTTAGTTGATTTGTCGGGCTTTCTATATACTGCTCTGCAAAATTATTAATGGACAGAAGTCCCATGCTTACAGTGATCGATACAGAATGTACAACCTCACCCACATGTACTTTATTGGCCCCTATCATGAATTTGATATGCTCTGCCCAGCGGTTTGCTTGTGTATGGTTCGTATTTGGTAAATAGACGATGAACTCTTCTCCGCCATAGCGTGCAAGAATATCCGTCTCCCTCAGCGATTGCTTAATGACCTCTACCGTGCTACAAATTACGACATCGCCTACTAAGTGGCCGTAATTGTCATTCACCGTTTTGAAAAAGTCGATATCCAGTAGAATGATGGCAAAAGGCTGCTTCAAAATCATGTTTTCTATGATCTCACGCTCTAAGTGCTGTGTTAAGTAATGACGGTTATAACAACCTGTTAAGCTGTCGGTTATGGCCATATGCTTGAGTTTTTGGTTAGTTTGAGAAAGCTCGTTCTGAATTTTAATTAATGCTAAGTTACGCTCTTGCAGGACCTCGTTCTGCTGATTAGTCTCAGCTATGAGGCGCTGTAGCTCGCTTCTATCCTGAAACGTGAGGATCCGTCCAACCATGATCTCGCCTACGACAATTGGCGCCACTGTAATGTGGATATATGCATTGAACGAGGTGTAGAATACTTCAACTTCGCTTCTCTCCATGGGCTGGTTAAGATATGTATGATGGAACATACGGAAAGCACTGGCGGTCTGTCCCAAGGGGGTGAGAGTAGACAAGTCGAAACGATCACCGATCTGCAGATTGATTTTTGGAAAAAGCGCTCGATTGATTTCTACCACAGTTTCGTTATCATCTAGCACAAGAATGCCTTGTGTTAGTGTGTCAATGATATCCTGATGGGCGATGGTTACGAGATCAAATATTTTATCACGATGGATGGCAATGACGAAAAAGATTGCAGAGATTAGTATCCCTAGAGAGGTCATCCCCGGAATCACCGGCTGAGATTTAAGCAGCACCACATTAAGGAACACGTCGAGTAATACAAATACAGCCAGCACTAGCACACCTTTGAGTACGTGAGTAACCTGTTTTTTGATCCGCTGTGTGGCGTTTGATACTAGGGCTGAATAGATGATATGAAGAGAAATAACAATGACGCTGGCTAAGTAAATAATGAACAGCCAAAAAATCGGACCATAAGATCTTTCAATATATCCGCCATGCATGGGGAGGACAAAACTTTCATTTGGATTGGTGATCACCCCAAGTATGATTAATGCTGCGACAATGTATAGGATCAACATGTTCTTTTTTCGGAGGAGGTGTGATTTGCTAGTGAGTAATATCGTAAAAAGAAGCCATCCAATCGCCAACAAAACCGAGTCGATAAATGCGACCTTCACATAAAACAATTGAACACCGGGATCATCCGTCATTTTGATAGCAAATTGACAGAAGGGCCATAACATCATAGTAAAATGAAAAACCAAGTACGCCTTATGTAGGCTAGTGATTTTTACAGAAGCAAATATGTATATGAATAGAACGAACAGAACGAAGAATAATAATAAGTCAATCCATATCATGACATCCAATTTGGGAACACCTTCTTATATAAAAAAATAGGTTCATCTTTATTCGTTAAAGCTCGAAACCTTCTCCCACTCGGTTAACAGCTCCTTCACGCTCTGTGCGGACTGAGGCTTACTGAACAAGTAGCCTTGAATTTTATCGCAGCCTTGCTCTTGTAAATAATCGAGTTGTACAGTCTGCTCCACGCCTTCTGCAATAACACACATATTCATTCGTTTACCAATCATAATAATTTGTTCTACGAGAACGGCTTGATGTGTCCCTGTTTCAATGGAATCAATAAAGGACTTGTCTATTTTCAACGTAGAGATCGGCATATGTGTAAGATAGCTTAAGGAGGAATAACCGGTACCAAAGTCGTCCAATGCAATTTTGATGTTGTAAGCTCTGAGTTCAGCCAGTTTACTGCTCACATATTCGTAAGATTCAACCAGAACACTCTCTGTAATCTCTAGCTCTAAATATTCAGGCGCTAGCCCGGAGGTTTGTAAGGTGTCCAATACTAACTCGTTGAAGTCACTTTGCAGCAGCTGCAGCATTGAAATATTAACAGACATCGTTAGATGCGATAATCCTTGTTCATGAAGACTTTTCAGAAAGGTACAGGCCGTTCTTAACACCCACGCTCCAAGGGGAATGATGAGATGGGAATCTTCTGCTATTTTGATAAACTTATCGGGTGGGACCATTCCTAGCATAGGGCTGTTCCAGCGCAAAAGAGCCTCCAGTCCCGTCACCCTATTCTGAGTCAGATCAATCTGGGGTTGATAGAATAACTCCAGCTCATTTTTCTCTAAAGCGTTATATAACTGCTTCTCAATGTTCATTCGTTCAGTAAAGGTGTCATGCAATGGTTGATCAAAGACGATAATTTGGCCCTTTCCGGCTTCTTTGGCTTTATACAAAGCGATGTCTGCACATTTAAGGAGCTCCATGATAGTATTTCCGTGCTCGGGGTAAGTACTGATTCCGACGCTGAGGCTGACATGCAGTATACTCTCATCCATCTCAATGGCATCTTTAAAACCAGCAAGAATGTGGGAGGTCATGCTGTTTATGCTCTGTCGGTTCTCAATAGAATGTAAAAGAACGATGAATTCATCGCCGACGAAACGATACACATCGCCACTACTTCCAACTAGGGAGCTCAATCTCTCGCTAACCTTAACAATTAGCCGGTCACCGAATTCATGCCCCATCGTATCATTTACATATTTAAAGTAATCAATGTCGATGAACAATAGGGCAGCAGTATTGTTTAAATCCAGAATAGGAGGGCCATTCTCATATAAAGCAAATTTGTTGGGCAAGCCGGTTAATATATCATGATAAGCCAGGTATTGCATCTTTTCTTCATTTAAGGCTAGCTTTCGTTGATTCTCAATGAGCTGATCATATTGCTGTCTGAGTTCTTCTTCTGTAGCAGTGATTTCCTCATAGGCGGCCTCTAGATTTTCGTGTGCATTCACCCTATCCCTGTAGGCGAGGTCCAGTTTTTTTTCGACTCTTTTAATACGTTTGAGAGTACCTAGAATTAGAGCAAAGATAAGCAGTGCTGTTATAAGAATGAAGAACCAGCCTTTAATTATATTAATAAGTCTGATCCACTCTGGATCTTGCGTAAAAGTGGAAACAGCCTTGTCTGTTAGGGGGATCCATAGGCATCCTACAATAAAATATATGACGGCAATTTTTAAGGAACCCCGAACAGGATTGAAGCTTTGTTTGTTTATGGAGTTTTTGTGTTTGTTTCTTTGAAGCATATGACCCTCCTATATCAAGCATGAGAGCTACTTGTTGTAGATGATTTCAACATATTTCATCAAAATCCTCTATTTGTCAGCGATGTTCTGCAAATTTTAAGGATGAGTCTTTGGACAAGGTGGAGCTAGGCATTAATGCCTAGCTTTTTTAATGTTAACTTGTGTTATAATCAAACAAACAACTTGAAGAGAAAATTATAGTTAAGGGGGATTTGTAAGTGGAGATAGGGATCAGTACGTTCGTAGAAACAACACCGGATGTTCACACGGGGGAGTTAATAAGCCATGCGCAGCGATTGCGTGAGGTAGTAGAGGAGATTGTTCTTGCTGACCAGGTAGGATTAGATATATTTGGTGTGGGTGAGCATCACCGAAAAGATTATGCGGCGTCTTCTCCAGCAGTCTTGCTAGCAGCCGCTGCATCACAGACGACACGAATTCGGCTGACTAGTGCCGTAACCGTGCTGTCCTCTGCAGATCCAGTACGTGTATTTCAGGATTTTGCAACACTTGATGGAATCTCGAATGGACGGGCAGAAATCATGGCAGGCCGGGGTTCTTTTATCGAATCGTTCCCGCTCTTTGGCTATGATCTAAATGACTACGATGAGTTGTTCGATGAGAAGCTGGATTTGTTGCTAAAAATAACCGCATCGGAAAAAGTAACCTGGAGTGGAAATCACCGTCCTGCCATTAATAATCTAGGAATTTATCCGCGCCCTGTTCAGAATCCTTTACCCGTATGGATTGGCAGTGGAGGTAATACAGAATCGGTGATTCGTGCAGGTCTGCTCGGACTACCGCTTGTGCTCGCGATCATTGGGGGCAGTCCGCTGCAATTTGCGCCGCTCGTGAAGCTCTATAAGAAAGCAGCGGCTCAAGCTGGACATGATGTGTCGAAGCTTCCGGTTGCCTCACACTCGCACGGCTTTATTGCAGAGGATAATCAGCTTGCGGCCGATATGTTCTTCCCCTCTACGCAGGCTAGCATGAATGTGATTGGCCGGGAGCGAGGCTGGGGTCATTACAGTCGGGCAAGCTATGATGCCGCTCGCAGATTTGAAGGCGCCTTGTATGTAGGTGATCCAGATACTGTCGCTGAAAAGATCATTCACCTACGCAAACATGTAGGCATTACACGCTTTATGCTACATGTGCCGCTAGGTACGATGCCTCATAAGGATGTAATGAGAGCCATTGAGCTACTGGGTACTGAAGTAGCGCCAATCGTTCGAGCTGAGATCGCGAGATGGGAAGCAGAGGTTGAATCGAAATAATAAACGGGGCATCTCATATTGACCCAATCTAGATAAACCAGTATGATCTTACCAATTTATTATTGCTGTTGTAGATTGGGGAGGAGACTGAAGTGGAAGATCAAACCATAGCGAACAGACTTGAAGAATTAGGTATTGTCCTACCTAGAGCTAGTGAACCAGCGGCTAAATACGCTAACTACGTAATCGTTAATGAATTATGTTTTGTATCGGGAAAAGGACCAGCTGGCCATCCCAAAGGAAAGCTGGGTCAAGACTTCACCACCGAAGAAGGCTATGATTTCGCACGCCAAACTGGATTGGAGATCCTTGCCGTTCTTGAGTCAGCTTTAGGTTCTTTGGATAAGGTGAAGAGAGTAGTCAAAATTCAAGGCTTTGTGAACGCTGATCCCTTATTCGAAGAGCATCATAAAGTGCTCAATGGCTGTTCGGATGTATTGCTGGAGGTGTTCGGAGACAAGGGGATGCATGCCCGTTCTGTGTTTGGGGCTGTTTCCGTGAGAGATAACCTTCCGATCATCATTGATTCTATTTTTGAAGTGGATTAAAAAGAGGGCTGCGGCACCGAAAGGTGATCGCAGTCCTCTTTTTTAAAATATAGAATATGTTAAATCTTAATGTGGGACCGGAATTTCTTTTTCCATAATAAAATCATCCATGATGAATCCGTTCCCGATATCCGCAATTTGTTCCCGCACGGTCCGGAAGCCTTTTTTCTCATATACCGCAATACTGGATTCGTTATGACGATTGACCGTCAGCCAAATATGGCTTAGGTTTCGGTCTTTGCACAGCTTCTCTAGGAATGCCAACGCTTGGCTGGCATAGCTGCGTCCCCTGTACTCTTTGCCGATATAAAACTTGCTCAAGAAGAGCTTTCCCTCTTCTTGTCTGGCCGAAATATATCCGACTGCGGAGCCATCGTTATGGATCAAGTAATATTCGTAGCCCTGATGATGGATCTGATCCGTAATCGCTGGAATCGATTGGAACTTGCCAATCATGTAATCAATCTGCTCGATTGTAATAATGGAAACATAATATTCGCGCCATATTTCTGCCGCCAATCGAGCAACCTCAGCGGTTTCTTCCACTGTATTCACGTGTGGAAACATAAGCCTCATGACATGTGCCTGCCTTTCCTAGATCTCTCGCTTCAACCTATCAATTAGAATATCATAACTTATTATAGATGCTTAGTCGCAACTAGCGAAGCATGAAAGGTAAGTAACTTTTCCAGCTGCTTTTGTTGGCTTCTATCCTGTCCCTTAACTGTTAAGTTATGAGATTTAAAATATCATCCATTGCAAGCAGTGAAATATTGTTTTCCATATTATGTCGGGCACGTTTCAAGAACTCCCTAGACCAACCATCGAGTGCTTCAATATTTCCGTTTCGATAGAGAGCTGAATAAAGTATAGCTTGTCTCAAATCTAGAAATAGTGGTAGGTCTTTTAACAATCTTATATCAATCGTGTTTTGCTTTTCATAACCTTTCAAAAACGAAGTTAGATACCTTTTCACAAAAGTTGGAACATCTTCATCAGGACTAGGTACTGCAATGCCATAGAATAAATTAACAGAAATATCTTGCGTGAACCATCCGTATTGACATTCATCGAAGTCAAATACAGTGATGCTTCCATTTGGTTGAACTGTATAGTTACCAAAACAAAAATCACCATGAATAAGTCCGAAACTTTCACTATCACGTGATAATTTGTGGACCCTCTGCATCAAGGATTCAAAATGAGCAATTACAAGGCTCTGGGAAGAGGGAATATGAGTTATGAATTGTTGAAGATAACTATTTTCTTGCCAGTTGTATCGTGTTATCTCGGCTGTACTAGGAACGTATTCTTTAGCTAGTGCGTGCATTCTCCCTGCAATTTCCCCCAGTTTATTAAACTCTTCATTTTGAGATATTTCATCACTCCATAAGGCACCAAGACCTTTTTGGAATGCTACAACTAAAAAACTATTCATCTTTTCAATTAGCTCGCCGTTACTTGATTTCACCGGGGAGGCTACTGGAACACCGTTATTCGCAAGATATTGTATCCATTCTAGTTCACCTTGGATAAGCTCCAGCGTCCTGTGAGATTCATGTATAATCCGAATGATAAGATTCCGTGCCTCGTTATTACTTCCATAAGTGAAGTTTTGGTTCTTCCCCAATAAAATCAACTCTTCAGGCATGAACCCATACCTTTTTGCTGCTTCAGCTACAATCTTATCCGTAAATAAGATTTCAATTGATGGATTCATATTACACCTCATTATTTTTAATTTAAAGTGTTATCTCCCTTCTAGCTAATGCTTTATTAGCACTTCTTTACTCGAAGATTTCTCCCAATAGTATGGTTCATTTTTTCCGCCTCTTTCCATAAAGACTATTCTCGCTGAAACACAGCCCCAATAATTGTAACAAAACTAATTACCCTAATTTTAGTAATAATATATGAACGTATCAATCAACGAGGTGATGACATCATGAAGATTCAAAAGAAAGCGTTACTGCTTCTACCACTTACATCTATGCTCTACACAGCCCCGGCTCATGCGGCTACGATACCTCAGAATCAGGTTACAGGTGTTTTCCTGGATGATCGGCCGCTTGAATTAGAAGTTCAACCCTTGCTCATAAATGGTACAACGCTAGTTCCTATGCGTAAGCTATTTGAAGAACAGGGGGCGAAGATTTCATGGAACAACGATACCAAAATGGTTAAGGCCACCAAGGGAAATCTGGTACTGACCTATCAGATAGGAGATTCGACTGCTAATAAAAACGGACAATCCTTAAACTTAACTGTTCCGGGTCAGGTTGTCGGTGGTAATACGATGATGCCGCTGCGTTTTGTAAGTGAAGCTCTGGGTAGCACCGTGAAGTGGGATGCTAATACTCGGAACATCCGTATCTACTCAGCGGTGGATTACGACACGACGATTCTTTATGGAGTTAACCTGCGAAGTTCGCCGAATTCATCGGACCAGTCAGCTGTTCAGCAAATGTTGTCTGCAGGCGATAAAGTCCATGTCGTTAGGGAAGTGGATGCTTTCTGGTTAGAAGTGCGAACACAAGATAACAAGACGGGATACATATCTGCTAAACCCCAATATAGCAATTATACTAGCGAGTCGCTCGCAGAGAAGCAGGGAAGCGCGCTACTTGCTTACGGAGAGAAGTATCTGGGCACACCCTATGAATTTGGTGCAGCAACGAACCAGACGTCTACCTTTGACTGCTCTTCTTTCGTAGCGCATCTGTTTGATAATGTGTTGTCGGTGGATCTGCCACGCGCCTCTTATAATCAAGCCAAAGAGGGAAAACAAGTTGGAATCAACGAACTGCGTAAAGGGGATTTGTTGTTCTTCAGTGCACGTGGTCTCGACATTGGTCATGTTGCCATGTATGCAGGGAATAATCAGATCTTGCATACGTATTCTAAGGAGAAAGGCGTCCATTATGAAGCCCTAAGTGAGAAGTGGAAGAAGCGTTTTGTGACGGCACGTAGGTTCTTTTAGATTAGGCAGTAATTAGGCTATAATGATCACGATGAAGAAGCGTCCGAATACATTTGGGGGATGAAGCATAGTGACTAAAACAATCGTAGAAAAGCTGAACTTACAAAAATACAACCAAGTAGCGATATTGAATAAACCAGAGGGATCTGATTATTTAGCGGAATTGACAGGTTATGATACTTCGCTTGAACAAGCCTATGATCTTATATTTGCCTTTGTACTAGATATGTCGTCCTTACAAGAACTAGTGAACCGTGTGATTGAGCATCAGCATCTTCATAAGAATGGCTATCTCTTTGTGGCGTATCCTAAAAAGGGAAACAAAGTGTATCCGACCTTTATTCATCGTGACGACTTACTAGAGGGTCTGGGTAGTGATGAGAATGGATACATCGGGACAAGCAATATTAAATTTGCACGCATGGTAGGATTGGATGATGTCTTTACCGTTGTGGGGTTAAAAGAGGATGCTAAGGGTAAAGGTCAGCTTTCCAATACCCCCAGTCAATGTGTGGATGATTATATCTCCTTCATTCCAAATGTGGAACAAGATCTGAAGGAAACACCAGAGCTGCTTACGATCTATCAATCGCTTACTCCGGGATACCGTAAAGATTGGGCTCGATATATCTATAGTGCTAAACAAGAGGCAACGAGAGATAAGCGCAGAGAGGAAATGAAGATGATTCTAAAGGCCGGATATAAGAGTCGGGAGCTATATCGGCAAGGATCCACTTTATAGCGTATCAACATTCGCACCGTCACCAAAAGCATATTATAAAAATAAAAAAGAGATGGTACAGGATTTCTCCTGCGCCATCTCTTTTCGTGCTGTTTATTTTATTTCATAAATCTTGTAAAGCTCATCAAGCATAAGGTTAGCTGCGATAACGCCACCAGATGTATTCCAGATCGCGTCGCTTACTCTGATTGCTTTATTGTTCTTAACAACATTAAGACTTTGCCAGAGTGGATCTTTCAGCATTTCTTGCTCCATCTCGGTGCCTTTGCCGTCACCAGTGTCGTAAGTGAAGTAGAACAACATGTCTGCATCTACTTCCGGAAGACGCTCTTTGGTAATCTCTTCAACAAATGTATCGGTGTACTTCTGATTGTCAGGACGAGTGATACCTAGCTTGGAGAAGGCGATTCCTGTGAAGGTATCCTCTAGGTAGATACGTGTCTTTCCTGCCATAAAACGAACGACAGATACTTTCTGGTTTAGCTTGTCACCTGCTTTTGCTTTGAAATCTGCAGTGCGGCTATCGTATTCGGCAATCTGTTTTTTGCCTTCGTCAGTTTTACCTAAAGCTTCAGCATAGAGCAAGAAGTTCGATTGCCATTCGCCACGAAGCGTTTCAGAGAAGACGGTCGGTGCAATGGCTTTTAGCTGGTCGTATACTTTTTCCTGACGCAATTTATTCCCGATGATTAGATCAGGCTTAAGACTGGCAATGAGTTCAAGGTTTGGCTGGCTTTCTTCACCAACGACAGTTACACCTTCCATATCCGCTGCGATGTGTTCATACCACGGATCACCTGTCCACGATTTAACAGCTCCTACTGGCTTCACGCCAAGGGCCAGCAAAGCCTCCGTTCCTTCATTCGTTAGTACGACTACACGTTTTGGTGTTCCTGTAATCGTAGTTTCTCCCATAGCGTGTGTTACTTTATGTTCTTCTCTTGAGTTGGCTGCATTAGATTCAGCTGGACTAGCTGTATTACTATTATTGGACCCTGCTTGACCACAACCTGACACAATGACAGTCAAGGCGAGTAAAGCTGCGGATACAGTTAAAGAAAATCGTTGTTTTTTTATAACGGAAAACATTTATTAACCCCCTATATATTATGAAAATGATTCTCACTTACGCTGGAAAAAACTATAACAACTTAAAATCTTAAAGTCAACGATTTTTATGATAATGATTATCAGCTTCATTGACAGCCTTTACCTCATGACCTAAAATGTCTTAGAAACCTGATTGGTTTATATGTAAATTAATCATAGGATAATAGGAAAGAGGAAACTATGAGCACTCTACTTACCACGCGATCGCAGAAGGTTGTCGGATTACTGATAGGTCTGTTGTTATTAGTTGCCGGAATTGTATGCAGTATCGCCTTTGGCGTGACCAATATTAGTTGGCATACGATTGCCCAATCCTTCACGGATTACAATGGTTCACAAGAGCATTTGATTATACAGACAGCTAGAGTACCGCGAGCTTTCATAGCTGCGATAGCTGGAGCGAGTCTCGCTGTTGCAGGCTCCTTGATGCAAGGCATCACACGCAATCCCTTAGCTTCACCGAGTCTCTTCGGCATTAACGCAGGAGCAGCCTTCTTCATTGTTGCGGGCTCTGCTTTTTTCGGTGCCAGTGGTCTGACCACCTTTGCAACACTAGCTTTTATCGGCGCGGCAGTTACAGCCGCCATTGTATACATACTCGGCTCCATTGGAAGCGATGGACTGACTCCCCTTAAGGTTACACTCGCGGGTGCTGCAATGACTGCTTTTTTCTCCTCTTTATCCCTTGGTTGCTTGTTAACCGGTGGGCAGACCTTTGATCAAGTCTTATATTGGTTCGTCGGTTCTGTTGCTGGCCGGGACATGGGAATATTCACTACGGCTGCACCTTATATGGGTATAGCGCTGTTGGGGGCTTTTGTAATTGCTAGACATATGAACTTGCTTACGCTGGGGGAAGATGTTGCTACAGGGCTCGGACAGAAGACGATCTTCATTAAACTAGCTGCTGGGATTATCATTGTCTTGCTTGCAGGGGGTTCTGTATCGATTGCAGGTCCTATAGCTTTTGTAGGTATTGTAATTCCACATATTACACGTTACTTGGTAGGCCTGGACTATCGCTGGGTTATTCCTTACTGCGCTATACTTGGGGGTATTTTACTGCTTGGCGCAGATATTGGATCACGGTACATTGCATTTCCGAAGGAAATACCTGTCGGCGTTATGACTGCTATTCTCGGGGTCCCTTTCTTCGTATACATTGCCAGAAGAGGGGATGCCTAATATGGATAAATGGATGACCCTTAGAGGTCGTAATCACTCTTTTCAAATTAGTCGTAGAACATTAATCATGATTTTGTTGCTGCTAGCCGCTAATGTAGTTACGATGATCATCTGTGTAGGACTGGGTAGTACTTTTATTAGTCCGATTGCCGTTATTCGAACGCTTTTCGGTATGGGCGATCCATCCGATGCGATGATCATTTTCTCCTTAAGAATGCCTCGTGTCGTCGTTGCGGTGATGGTCGGTGCGGCACTAGCCATCTCTGGAGCATTGTTGCAGGGCATCGTTCGCAATCCACTCACTTCACCTGATATTATAGGGATTTCGGGTGGTGCATCGCTTGGAACCGTGATTTTTATTCTGTATTTCTCTCATGTAAGCATCCGCTTCATGCCTATTAGTTCGATTGCCGGGGCTTTTGGGGCAGCACTTCTAATCTATCTATTCGCATATCGACGGGGGATTACTCCACTTCGGCTTGTGCTGATTGGGATCGGAATGTCTACGGCGATAACAGCAGTTACGTATATGTTGATCCTCTCATCATCGTTTACGCCGACGGCCGTAGCGGTCAAAGCATTCACCTTCATGACAGGAAGTATATATGGTGTATCTTGGGACCGAGATGTGCTAACGATGTTACCCTGGATGGTTATTCTGATTCCTGCTGCATTAATTTATGCTAGGCACCTGAATGTACAAGAGCTAGGGGATGAGGTAGCTACGAGTGTTGGTAGTTCAGTCCAAGTCAAAAGAACGATTCTGCTCCTTATCAGCGTTGCCCTTGCAGGGGTAGCTGTTGCCATTGGTGGTGCAATCAACTTTATTGGTCTGATGGCTCCACATATTGCTCGAAAGCTTGTCGGGCCTGCCTATGGTGGTGTTATTCCAGTCTCAGCCCTAATTGGTTCACTTGTCTTATTACTATCTGATCTTGTCGCTAGAATTGCGTTTATCCCTCTGGATATCCCGGCCGGCGTATTCACCGCTGCTATTGGAGCGCCTTTCTTCATCTACTTATTGTACCGTCATCGCAGTTCATAAAGGGAGTGACTCTCGTGTCCGTTATCCAAGCGAATAATCTTACGTTATCCTACGGAAAAAAGCCGGTGTTTTCTAATCTCGATGTGCTTATTCCCAAAGGGAAAATTACTGTATTTATAGGGAGTAATGGCTGTGGTAAGTCAACCTTGCTGCGTTCTCTCGCCCGCCTAT
Organism: Paenibacillus sp. FSL R10-2734; assembly: GCF_037963865.1. Classification (NCBI taxonomy): domain Bacteria; kingdom Bacillati; phylum Bacillota; class Bacilli; order Caryophanales; family Paenibacillaceae; genus Paenibacillus; species Paenibacillus sp. FSL R10-2734. The sequence goes on from NZ_CP150170.1 coordinate 802,069, forward strand.
TGAAGCCTCAAGAGGGCACCATTATTCTGGATGGGAGTGACATTGCCAAGCTGCCTGCCAAGGAAGTGGCGCGACGTCTTGCGATCTTGCCTCAAGGTCCAATTGCTCCAGAAGGATTAACTGTACAGCAGCTAGTAAAGCAAGGCCGTTATCCATATCAAAGCTTCCTTCAGCAATGGTCTCGGGAAGATGAGGCTATGGTGAAAAAAGCGCTTGAAGTGACGCATATGGACGATTTCTCAGGTCGTTCAATAGACTCTCTTTCTGGGGGACAAAGACAACGGGCCTGGATTGCCATGACGCTGGCTCAGAATACCTCGACGATTCTGCTCGACGAACCTACGACTTACCTGGATATGACCCATCAGATCGATATCCTGGATCTCTTATTTGATCTTAATGAGCAGGAGAATCGGACCATTGTAATGGTGCTTCATGATATTAATCTAGCTTGCAGATATGCGCATCATATCGTTGCGGTTAAAGAAGGTCAAATTTACGCGCAAGGGGAGCCAGAGAATATTGTAAACGAGCAGCTGATCCGTGATGTGTTTGATATGGAATGTCAAATAACACCTGATCCACTCTTTGGTACGCCGCTGTGCATTCCTTTTGGCAAAGGCCGAAAGGTAATGATGTCGCCTTCTTAGTACAACTATTATCCAATCCTATTCATCCATTTTCTTCGAAACCACTTCATGCTAGGAGTGGTTTTTAAGTTTAGGGTATAATGGATGAAGATCAAATAGCACAAACCTACGGGGGTGAAATATAGATGAAGCGCATCACGATTTTAATTGCGGATGATGAGGCAGAGATTGCGGATTTGGTGGCCTTGCATTTGCAAAAAGAAGGGTATCGTATCATTAAAGCATCCGATGGGCGGGCAGCGGTACAAGCTATTGAGTCCCAAACGGTAGATTTGGCGATTCTGGATATTATGATGCCAGGGTTGGATGGTTATGAGGTAACTCGCCACATTCGGGAGCAGCATCATCTGCCGATTATATTTTTAAGTGCGAAGACTTCTGATCTCGATAAGATCACGGGACTTGTCATGGGTGCGGATGATTATATGACCAAACCGTTCAATCCAATGGAATTAGTCGCCCGTGTTAATTCTCAACTTCGGCGCTCTATACAATTCAGTCAGCCCGCAGCCATTCTTAAGTCGATTCTTGAAGTGGGTGGATTGACGATTTCACCAGATGAGCACACCGTTACTCTTTATGGGGAGGTTATAGACTTAACTCCGAAAGAGTTTGATATTCTGCATTTATTAGCCAGTCATCCTAAGCAGGTGTTTAGCGCAGAAAGTATTTTTCAACAGGTATGGGGAGAAGCCTATTATGAGAGTGGCAACACGGTCATGGTACATATCCGTACATTACGCAAAAAGCTTGGCGAAGATATGAACAAGAATAAATTCATTAAGACGATCTGGGGCGTAGGGTATACTTTTAATGGGTAAAGCCTGTGAAGCTTGAGTTTAAGAAAAACTTTATAATTGTCCCGCTATTTCTTTAAAGTGTCTTCGGTATTCTATTCCTATCAAGCATAAACGCTTTAAGGAAATGGGAGGACATTGCTGATGAAAAAGTGGGGCTTTTTGGTGATCGTTGTGTTGTTGCTCGGTTATGGCGCAGCTCGTTATTTACCGGATACGGGTAATCTAAATAATAATGATAAGATCCGGAACGGATCGGTTAGAAATAGCGATAGTTTAAAGGTAGTTACGCAAGATGAGGTGTATCAAGGGGATTTGTTACTGGTGAACAAACAATATCCAGTACATAAGGAGAGTGTGAAATCTGATATTGTGACTTTATATGATCGGACGGATCTGGTTCAGGGATATGGACTACTGGATAACTCTATTCGTTTATCTGAAAGTGTGGCGCATGAATTCAATAAGATGATTAAAGCGGCTGATAAAGATGGCGTGAATCATTTTTTAATTAGCAGCGGGTATAGGGATTTTGAGGAGCAAGAGAAATTATACGAGGAAAAAGGCTCTGATTATGCTTTACCAGCACAATATAGCGAACATAACTTAGGATTATCTCTGGACATCGGATCGTCTCAATCGGAAATGAGCAAAGCACCTGAAGGAAAGTGGCTAGAAAAAAATGCTTGGAAATACGGCTTTATTCTACGCTATCCGAAAAATAAAACTGAGATTACAGGGATTAAATATGAACCTTGGCATTTCCGATATGTCGGGTTGCCCCACAGTGCGATCATTCAAGAGAAGGGGATTGTGCTGGAACAATATTTAGATCTCTTGAAGGAGAATAGCGATATTTCAACGGTTGTAGACGGTAAAACATATACTGTAAGCTATTATCCGGTATCCGGCTATACAAGTATTAAGATTCCAAAGAAAGGGCAATATAAGACGTCGGGTGATAATATGGATGGCTTAATTGTGACTACATTCTAATGAGTACAGAACCTAAAAACAAGTCTACTATGAAGTTTTTGCTGGCAGCCGTATTCATCGTCTATATGTATTTTTTGATCCGTATCATTTTATTTAAAGGTGCCCCTGTTAGCATACAATCACTTTGGGAACAAGTGGGGCGTATGCTTGAGCATTCCGACAGAATGTTTAATCGACAGGGTAACTATGTACCCTTTAAAGAGATCTCGCGTGGGTTAGAGCATCTGTCGCTGTCAGATCCTTTTTCATCACTTAATTTGGTGGGCAATCTTCTGGCATTTATTCCGTTTGGAATGATTGTCCCTATGCTGCTCTCACAAAAAGTAAGGTTATTCCAAAAAGTCTTCATGCTCTCTCTTGCGCTTAGTCTGAGCTTTGAAGTTACACAATTAGTATTGTATATCGGTACCTTTGATGTGGATGATCTTATCTTAAACACTAGCGGTGGGGTAGTCGGTTACGCCATATATAGACTCTCGGTTTCTTCTGGATTGTTTACAACTATATCGAAGCGGTGTTAGTATTTGTGGATGTAGGTTATAGACATAGGGTAGAAGGGGCATGTTATGAAAAAGCGTATTTCGGATATTGTTTCCATCATTGTAGGAGCATTGCTGTTCTCCTTGGCCGTTAACTTGTTTGTTATTCCGAATGAGTTCGGTGAAGGTGGGGTAACGGGGCTGACTATGATTACATACTATTTGTATCAGTGGTCGCCAGGTATTGTTAGCTTGATTCTTAATGCTTTATTATTAATAATGGGTTACAAATTTCTAGACAAAACTACAACGGTATACACGATTATTGCGGTATTTTTTAATTCGTTGTTCCTGATTCTTACGAAGAATTGGCATATTGCTAGCGATGAGTTGATCATCAATGCAATATTTGGAGGCATCTTGTCTGGTGTGGGTATCGGACTGATTATACGAGTGGGTGGGACGACCGCAGGGTCAACTATTATCGCCAGAATCCTGCATAAATTTTTGGACTGGAACGTTAGCTACGCTCTTCTGCTTGTCGATTTAGTAGTGGTGTTCGCTTCGTATTTCATTATTGGTGTTCAAAGTCTGATGTTTACGATCGTGATGCTCTATATAGCGACTAAGGTGATGGACTTCATTATTGAGGGAGTGAATCCTAAGAAGGCAGTTACAATTGTATCCACGGAACAGGACAAAATTGCTGAGCAAGTCAATGGAATTATGGATAGAGGTGTCACAGTAATTTATGGCCGAGGGTACTATAGTAAAACACCCAAAGAGCTTCTTTATATTGTCATTAGCAAACAGGAAGTGACCATGCTCAAGAAAATCGTGAGATCGATTGATAAAGAGGCTTTTATCACCATCCACGATGTAAGAGATGTGTTCGGAGAAGGCTTTGTAGAATTGTCAAAATAAAGCGGAAGAGCTGTTCAGTAGCTATAAAGGCTGCTTGGACAGCTTTTTTTTGGATCAGGGGTTAAAGTGTGATTGATATCATTGCAATTTATATTTCGTTCACGTTTTATTAATTTTTAATGTGATTCAACGCACACTCTCCCATATGCAGCATCTATATGCTTTTTATAAGGTAATTATTTCACTGTAGAAGAGGGGTTATTTATATGTTAGATCAGCAGACGATTGATATCATAAAATCAACGGTACCGGTATTACAGGTTCATGGAACAACCATTACTACTGTCTTCTATGGCATGTTATTTGAAAATCATCCAGAGCTATTAAATATATTTAATCATGCCAACCAGCGGCAAGGGAAACAGCAGACAGCACTTGCTAACGCAGTACTTGCAGCGGCCGTTAATATTGATCAGCTAGGAAATATTTTGCCTGTGGTAAAGCAGATTGCAGAGAAGCATCGAGCACTAGGTGTATTGCCTGAGCATTATCCTATCGTGGGCGAGACCCTGTTAGCTGCGATTGGGCAAGTGCTTGGCGATGCGGCAACGCCGGAAATTATAGGTGCATGGGCCAAGGCGTATGGTGTGATCGCAGATGCTTTTATTGGTGTCGAAGAAGAGAAGTATCGTGAAGCTGCCGAAGCTCCGGGTGGTTGGAGTGGATTTAGAAATTTTGTTGTGACTAAGAAGGTTAAAGAAAGCGAGCTTATTACTTCCTTCTACCTCTCTCCAGAGGATGGAGGGGAAATAGCTTCATACTTGCCGGGTCAGTACATCACGGTTCGTGTTCAGCCAGCTGGCGAGGAATACACCCATGTTCGCCATTACAGCTTGTCCAGTGCGCCAGGAAATCCTTATTACCGTATCACAGTTAAACGGGAAGGCGAAGGGATCGATAAACCGGCAGGTGTCGTATCCACTTATCTGCATGATGTCATCCAAGTGGGATCTAAATTGGAAGTGGGCTCCCCAGCTGGTGATTTCGTACTGGATCAGAGTAGTGATATTCCGGTGGTTCTAATCAGTGGGGGTGTGGGGTTAACTCCAATGGTAAGTATGCTGGAGACAATAATTACTGCACAGCCAGAACGCAAGGTAACATATATTCATGCAGCCATCAATGGAAGCTTGCATGCTATGAAAGATAGGTTGGCGGAGTTAGACCAATCTCATCCTGCTTTACGCTCCTATGTATGTTATGAATCTCCAGTTAAAGGAGATACGTTCAATAAATCCGGTTATATTGATTTATCTTGGCTGCAAGAGGTGGCAGACGTAAACTCTGAATTCTATTTCTGTGGACCTACCCCTTTTATGAAGGCAATCTATAAGGCCCTTAAGGAATGGAAGGTACCTGATGAGAGAATTCATTTTGAATTCTTCGGTCCAGCCGGCAGTTTAGAAGCATAATAGTTAGATCAAAAAGAGCGTCTCAGTCATTAAGACTGGGACGCTCTTTTTATGAGTTAAGACTTATTTGAAGGCGGCAAAAGGGTTAGTACCCTTAGGTAGTATTGAACTGAAATTAAATGTGTACGTAGGAATTCCAGCTGCATAAGGAGCAAGTTCATATTGTTGGTAGAAGATTACAATACCGCTCTCAGAAACGAAGAAGTTTGGTTTTTCTGTTAGTCCACCAGGTGCATCCGGAAAAGCTAGCTCCTTGGTGCTTTCCTTCAACATTTTATCTAGTTTTTGTTTGTAGTTTGGTTCTGCCTTAAGCAGGTCTTTCAGTTCTATTTGCTTACCATCCTTCAGCGAGAAGGTATGTCCCTCGCGCACAGTGCCGCCGTGTGCTCCACCGGTATACTCGTATTGATCAGTCACAATACTAAGCACACCTTCTCGGTTAAAGGAGACAACATAAGTTTGAGAGAAGTCATATTTATTCTCTACAGTGCCATCTCTACGGCTAGCTTGCTCTTCGCTATTTGAGACGAACTGTTCAGCCTGTTTCTTGAAGGTAGCATTAATCTTAGTTTGAACTTCCTCTGTTAGCCCGCTAATTTTTGGATACTGTACTTTAATACTAGCATTCTTGTTGCTCTTGTCTAAGATTTCAGAGGTGATTTTGATGTCATTCATCACTTTTTTACTTAGATCAAGCGATTTCAGTGTAGGATTATATACGCCTTGCACTCCTAAATAATCAGATAACAGTTTAAACGGAACATACAAGCGGTTGTTAATCATCTTCACTTCATGATTTCCGGTCATGCTATAAATGTAATATCCGTTCAAATCTGTGCTGACGCCATAGTCAGAGACCTCCATGTTCAGTTTCATCGAGTCGCTGCCTACACTGTAAGTCTTTGTGGTTGAATTATAATTAATGGCAAGGCCTAAAGCGTCCCGTAGCACGGTTAAAGGAATCATGGTGTTGCCGTCTACTATTTTCGCTTGCTGCGTTAAGGTTTGACCTTTATATTTAAGCACCACAGAGGGTTGTTGTACGGCTTGTTTAACCGTTTTGGTTCCGGTAGTTGCGGCTTGAACAGAATTTGCTCCGATGAGGCCCGAACCTCCAAGTAATACTCCAGTAGCTAATATAGCAGATGTCCATTTCATAGTTTTATTCATGATTATATTTCTCCTTCCCAATAATGGGCTTGTATGTAGTTTGATGTGTTTTTTTTCTCTATCACTCTTACGATTATACATAAGCTACTAATAGATTTGGTTACATCTGGGGTTACAGTGTTGTTGCATTAAGTGGGAAAAAACATAAAGTTTTTAACGATTTTTTAACCTGCGGGTGTATTCTTCTTAACCGTTATCAAATGCTGTGAATCAATAGTTGGTTCTCAAAGTAATTACGGTAAGCTCGGGACGACAATTAAACCGTATAGGCATACGGGTCACTCCAATCCCACGTGTAGTATAGACCTGAAGCCGACTATTCGGGAGCTGGTATAATCCATTTGAATATTTACTGCCGTGAGGCGGGGTATACAAAGCACCTACAAGTGGGAGTCGCACTTGCCCTCCGTGACTATGGCCTGACAATTGCAGATCTATGGGGAGCTCACGATATTCATCGGCAAAATCAGGCTCATGAGCAAGAAGTATGGTACACGCCTCATCAGGGATATGAAGCAGAGCCTGATTAATATCTGCTTTGCCGACCCATGGATCATCTACTCCAGCTAGATAAAGCTCCTCCGCCTCTTTTTTTAAGACAACATGCTCATTATGAAGTACGTGAAAGCCAGATTTCGCTAACCCCTTCGTTACAGCCTTTCGAGTGCCAAAAGCGTCATGGTTACCTAACACAGCGTATTGTCCAAAGGGTGCCCGCAGCTGTGAAAACAAGGCTATAGCGTCAGAAATATACTCGGCAGAATGATCTAATAGATCCCCGGTGAAGCAAATCAGATCTGGATTAACATGTTGAATTTGCTGCACTAACTCCGTCAAGGCTTCAGACCTCGAATACACTCCTAAATGTAAATCACTGAAATGAACGATACGAAATCTATCGAATGTCGGAGGGAGTAGAGGCAGTGTTATATCTATATGTTTAATTTCAAGCCAGTAGGGCTCAACCCAGTGTGAATAGATGCCGGAAGCACCAGCTGTTCCAAGCAGCCCCAGCGTCACTTGAGCACTTTTTTTCAGAAATTGGCGTCTGCTAATAGGTTTAGTATTCATGAACCAATCCTACAGTAGGATTGTTACTCTAATATGACAATATTCATTATGTAACCCTTTGTGTCGATAAACTTACATATACATTTTATTTATGGGAGATGAAACGATGAGTATTATCGATGCCTTAGTCCTCGCAGCACCTTACTTCAAAAAAATTCACTCGCAAGATATTATGATCGGTATTACGGACAGGGAAATCTTCCAGTATTATTCTCCAAGTGATGCCATTGATTTTGGACTGGTCAAAGGAAGTCCGATCCCACCTGAAGACCTAACGCTTTCAAATGGGTTGAAAGGCGAGGTTAGTTTTAACCGGATTCCAGCAGAAATTTATGGATCTCCTGTGATTTCAACATGTGTGCCTATATATGGAATAGACAACGAAGTGGTAGGGGTATTTGCAATTGCCTACACACTGGAGAACGAGAATAAGCTTGAGGTCTTCACCGACGAGATTAATGGGATAAGCAGCCACTTAATGGACATGGTTCAGAGTGTAGCTGCACAATCTGAAGAATTATCGGCCACCTCTCAGCAAATATTAGATAATACACGTAGAGCGGTAACGGAGTCTCAAGAAGTGAATAAGGTTACTGGCTTCATTCGTGAGATTTCTGAGCAGACGAACCTGCTTGGACTAAATGCGGCCATCGAAGCTGCACGTGTAGGTGAACAGGGGGCGGGTTTTGGCGTTGTGGCTAAAGAAGTGCGTAAACTCTCTGTCAACACCAAAGAAGCGACCCATCATATTGAAAAATCGCTGAGCGATGTTCAAAAGTCCATTAAACAGATGGAGCTAGAAATTGAAGCGATCTCCGCTTCTTCACACGCACAAGCAGAACTGGTCACCGAATTCAGCGGGGTGATTGAACGCTTGAATAAAGCCAGCAAAGAAATGACTACTTTTATGCAATCCATTATTCAATAAGATGTAATGCATAAAGTTACTTAACCTAAACCATGCTAGAAGGGAACAGGCGCATTTCAGAAGGGAGCGAATTTCATTTATGAAACAGCCCGATTCCAGTCTGCAAGCGAATGACAATGTAACTCAAGCCAAAAATTCTTTGGGTAAGCTTCATTTCTCTGTCTCACAGGCACTTAGTCATCCAACAGAACAGACTTTGGCACAGGCTGAGAACCGTCTGGCGCATACCGAACAGGCGATTCTGCAAGCTCGGGATTCATTAGGCCCCCAAGGTGTGGAGTTGGCTGAAGAACTGCTGGCTGAGGATAAGAGTAGACTTGCCTCATTGAATCAGCAAGGGAAACGTTCTGAACGCTAAATGTTCCTGCTACAACCCGTGAAGCTTAGTCGCTTCACGGGTTGTTCTCGTGTGCTATTCCCTTAAGGATGTGGCTTAGGAGTGTGGATGGTATACTGGATTGAAGGCTCTAGCAAGAGCTTGGATGGGAGATAAACGATATGAATGGTAAGGACATCGAAGAGTTAACCCGGCAGGCGGAAGCTTTTATTCGACAGTGTTACGCTGAACTAGATAAGACTGAAGCTGAGATGGATCATCGCATCCAAGCCGTACATGAAGAAATCAATCAATCAGGGAGTTACACACATACAACGGAAGAACTGGCTCATGGGGCAAGAATGGCTTGGCGTCACAATAGCCGCTGCATTGGCCGTCTTTTTTGGCAGTCCATTGAGCTTATTGATGAACGCCAAGCAGAGACTGAGGAGCAAGTCGCTGAAGCTTTGCTGCGACACCTGGAGAAGGCGAACAACGGAGGCCGTATTCGTCCACTCATCACCGTCTTTCGCAGCGGGGAAGAGCCATCTCGGAGGATTCGGATTTGGAATCATCAATTGATCCGTTACGCTGGATACCCTGGCGATGCTGAACGCGAACGCGCTGGTGATCCGGCATCGGATGAATTTACGAAAGTGTGCCTGCAACTAGGCTGGCAGGGAACAGGGGGTAATTATGATGTGTTGCCACTGGTGATCAGTATTGGCAGCGGGCAGCCTCACCTATTTCCTATTCCCCATCACCTCATTCAGGAGGTGCCATTAACGCATCCTGAGATTGAAACCTTTGCTGAGCTTCAGCTCCGTTGGTATTCGGTGCCGATCATTTCAGATATGCAGCTGGAAATCGGGGGGATATTATACACGGCGGCTCCTTTTAATGGTTGGTATATGGAGACTGAGATTGGCTCGCGTAACTTTGGGGATACCGGACGATACAACGCTCTGCCAGCTGTAGCTGATCTGATGGGGCTTGATCGCTCCAGCAACACAACCCTATGGAAAGATCGGGCGCTTCTTGAGCTGAACCGTGCAGTGCTGCATTCCTTTAAGCAAGCAGGAGTCAGTATTGTTGATCATCATACGGCAGCCGATCAATTTGTGCGATTCCAGGAGCAGGAGCAAGGACATGGGCGTCAGGTTTCGGGACGCTGGTCATGGCTAATCCCCCCTATGTCGCCCTCGTCTACACCTATTTGGCATGACCATACGTTGAAAGAATATGATTACAGCCCTCGTTTCCTTTATCAACGATCACCTGCTGCCACCTGTCCTTTTCACTAGCAACCGAAGGCAATATAGGATCGCCAAGAATGATATACCGATGTGCTGCAGATTCAATTCTGGAGCCGTATTGCGAACGATTCAGCTTAAAAAGCGCCAAGTTTCCCTACTAAGGAAACTGGCGCTTTTTAGGCTTTTAAATGATCTAGAAAAATCTGTTTTAGAAGCTCAAGCTGATCGTCGGAGTCTAAATCCGATTCCAGCAGGAGAATATTCTTCTTCATCGTTAGTTTTCTGGAAAAGAGAGCAAAGCTGTTCATGAGCGTGATTAAGGTCTCTTTCACGGGAAGACCTGCACGAATAGAGCCGTCTTCTATCCCATTTTGAATGATTCTGGAGTATTCATGCCAAATCTTACGGTTGAGTGCATTGAAATTCAGAACATCCTCAACAGGCTCACTTGAGTGTGAGGCGTAGCTTTCGAAATTCACCATAAAGATAATGCTTAAATTATTCTGATCCTGAATAAAGAAATCAAATAATTTCTCAATCTTTTCAATACAGGTAAGCGGCAAGTCAGCTACGTATTTGAAATAATCGAGCATCGGTTCGAGCATTCGGGTGGCCACGGCCACGATAAGCTTTTCTTTTCTAGGAAAATATCGAAATAGCGTCGCAATCCCGATATTTGCTTCAGTTGCGACATCTTGCATCGTCGACTTCTCAATACCTTTTTGCGAAAATATTCGTTCTGCTGATTCGAGAATCGTACATAATCGTTGCTGTTTACCATCGGATCGTTCTTTTTCATAGCGTGCTTTAGGATTCATGAGGGATAGACCCTTCCATTTTTTGATTAGGTTCTTTAATTATTAGTATTATATCCACCGTTTATTGGATTAAGCAAGGAGTGGTTGTAGTTATTTCGTAAAAATGATATGATAAATATCACGGTGATAGTGTGACTATCATCACTCGATTTATTATATCACAATACGATTATAGAGGAGACTTAAATATGAATCGTCTAACTAATAAAGTAGCAATTATTACAGGTGCAGGCAGTGGCATGGGACGTGAAGAAGCCCTTTTGTTGTCCAAAGAGGGCGCTACAGTTGTAGCAACGGATATTAACGAAGCTGCAGTACAAGCGGTTGTGAAGGAAATCGAAGCCAATGGTGGACAAGCAGCAGCTTATGCACATAATGTAGCTTCCGAAGAAGACTGGATCAAGGTCGTAGAAGATGTAATTAGCAAGTTTGGGAAAATCGACATTCTGGTAAATAATGCAGGGATCTCGTTCCCAGTTCAATTGCTCGAATCTACTGTTGATCAATGGAACAAAGTAATGAACATTAACGTGAGCAGCGTATTCCTCGGCATGAAGCATGTTGTTCCTCAAATGAAGAACAATAAAGGTGGTTCCATCGTTAATATTTCATCCATCGCAGGCTTGACTGGCAGCAGCGGTGCGGGTGCTTATACAGCTTCTAAAGGTGCAGTTCGTATGCTAAGTAAAGCGGCTGCTGTAGACTTTGGTAAAGATAACATTCGCGTGAACTCTGTTCACCCAGGATTTATCGAAACACCAATGAGCGCTGAATTCGTAAATGACGAAAGAATGCACAGCTTCTTTATGTCTCAGACTGCCTTGCCACGTGTTGGACGTGCTGCTGAAGTAGCGGAAGCTGTTCTGTTCTTGGCTTCTGACGAAGCTTCTTACATTACAGGTGTTGAGCTACCTGTTGATGGCGGAGTCGTAGCTAAATAATCAATTTCTAAATAGGCAACACTAAGAAAGCCGTCTCATGCGTAGATTCTATCTACACGTGGGGCGGCTTTTTTGCGTTCTAGGCGTCTCGTTAAGCACTCAAGTAACGCTTGATATACAAAATTAATAGTAATAGATACACTGAAATCATCATAAACGAGGAGGAGATTTCAGTGTTCGATATGTTAAAGGTAGGCAAGAATATCGCTGATTTAAGAAAGCAGACAGGGATGACTCAGATGGGGCTTGCCGATCAACTAGGCATTAGTTATCAGGCGGTTAGTAATTGGGAACGAGGAGAGTCTATGCCGGATGTTTCTAAGCTTCCCCAGCTGGCCGAAATTTTTAATGTGAGCATTGATGCAATCCTTGAAAAGAGCAAATCGACACAGATAGTAGTAAACGTACTCGAAAATACGACAGAACAATTTTTAAAGCAAAATAAGCTTTCAGTAGCCGAAATTTCCGAGGTTGCGCCCATTCTTCTTACGGAACATGTGGACGGGGTATTTGAACATGTGAAGCATCCAGTATCGATACAAGAGCTGCTATCCATCGCTCCATTTATCAGTGAAGAAGTACTGGATGAGTGCGCAAAAGTTGCCTTTGAGCGAGAAGGAATTAATGCGCTGTTGTCTATTGCTCCGTTTATAAGCGATGAGATGCTGGATGAGTGTGCAAGAAGTATCTTTGAACGAGAAGGCATTAATGCATTATTGTCTATCGCTCCATTTATCAGTGAAGAAGTACTGGATGAGTGCGCTAGAAGAGCTTTTGAACAAGAAGGGATAAAAGCTCTCGTGTCTATCGCTCCGTTTATAAGTGACGAGGTACTAGATGAGTGCGCTAGAAGAGCTTTTGAACAAGAAGGGATAAAAGCTCTCGTGTCTATCGCACCATTTATAAGCGACGAGGTGATGGATACATTAGCGAAAGCGTCGCTTTCCATTTAAATCATAAATATTTAAGAGCCCATCTCTACCGAACATTAGCCTATACCCCTGCATAACATATAGCACTTGTAAGCAGGAGAAGGGTGTGGTTCAGAGATGGGCATCCAATTAACAGCGCTCCATTATGTATATCTGGCATTCATCGTGTTCATTATGGCACTTCTGATTAAGCGACGGGATACAACGATGATCTGTATTGCAGGCATCTTTGTACTAGGCTGGCTCGCGACAGAAACGATTAGTGGCTCGGTCACAGGTATATTCAACTCTTTTGTATATGCTACCAAGGAGCTAATGGGTACGATCATGATTATTTCGATCATTGTAGCCATGAGCCGAGTATTAACGCGTACTGGGATTAACGAGACGATGGTTGCACCGCTGACTCGCTTTTTGCGTACACCGTTCATAGCCTTTTGGGGGATTGGTCTGATTATGATGGTGACGTCATGGTTCTTCTGGCCTTCACCGGCCGTTGCGTTGATCGGTGTTGTGTTGCTGCCCGTTGCCATTCGTGTAGGATTGCCTGCGCTTGGAGCAGCGATGGCAATGAATCTATTCGGTCATGGCATTGCGCTGTCAGGTGATTATATTATTCAAGGGGCACCCAAGCTAACGGCAGATGCTGCAGGACTTCCAGTGAGCAGTGTCATGGAAGCAAGTATCCCACTTGTCATAGTGATGGGCGTAGTTACTACGGTAACAGCTTATTGGATGATGCGAAGAGATCAGAAGAAGGGGACTTGGCGAGACGGACTTATATCTGGAAAAAATATTGCGAGTGTGTTATCTGCAGAGAACAACGCGGCAGAAGATCAAGCAGTGATCCATCCAGTAGTAAAGAAATGGTTGGCTATCGTCATTCCACTCCTATTTCTAGCCGATGTAGCAGGCATGTTCTTGCTGGATTTACAGGGAGGAGACGCGACTGCCCTAGTTGGTGGGACTGCTGTACTCATTTTGGTCGTAGTAACATTGCTCGCACATCGTAATAGAGGACTGGAGCGAGTCACCTCGTATATGATCGATGGACTTATGTTTGGTTTCAAAGTATTCGGTCCAGTGATTCCGATTGCTGCATTTTTCTACCTGGGGGATTCGGCCTTTACTGAATTGTTTGGCACAGTCCTACCGGATACTTCACAGGGGATTGTAAATGATCTCGGGGTTGCTCTAGCTCATAATGTTCCTCTGAATAGTGCTGTAGGTGCTGTGACTGCCACCATAACAGGAGCCATTACGGGGCTTGATGGTTCAGGGTTCTCTGGAATCTCACTTGCGGGGTCCATCGGGAAATTGTTTGCTATTGCTACACATTCCGACGCAGCTACTTTAACTGCACTCGGTCAGGTATCTGCCATTTGGGTTGGCGGAGGTACATTGATCCCATGGGCATTGATTCCAGCAGCAGCGATCTGCGGCGTAAGTCCGTTTGAGCTCGCTAGACGAAACGTTAAACCAGTATTGATTGGGCTGATAGTTACTACGATAGTCGCTATGTTTCTGGTTTAGGCAGCTGTATAACTCTATGAATGCAAAAAAAAGGCTGCCGAGAGAATCTCGGGCAGCCTTTTGAGTGTTCTTAACGTATACCCTTCATGAAACTCTGAATCTTAGAAGAGAACAGGAAGAGAATTACCGCGAGTACAATGGCAACTCCACCAATAACTCCGAAGTACAGCATTTCGGTATCTGGGGTATAGAACTTCACAATCTGAGCATTAATAGCTTGGGCAGCGGCATTGGACAAGAACCACATGCTCATCATCTGAGCAGTAAAAGCAGCTGGTGCCAGTTTAGTTGTTGCCGAAAGGCCAACCGGTGACAAGCATAGCTCCCCAATTACGACGATAAAATAGCTGAGAACCAGCCATAATGGATTCACAAGTGAATTAGCTCCACCGAAGTAAGCCGGCACCAGGATCACTAGGAAGGACAGACCGGCAAATAATAAACCAAGCGAGAACTTTTTAGGAATCGATGGTTGCCGATTACCAAGCTTTAACCAAAGCCATGCAAATGCAGGTGCAAGGGCGATAATAAACAGCGGGTTAAGCGACTGGAACCAAGCAGGGGAAATGGTTATGCCTGCAAAATTCAATTGGGTGCGCTTATCAGCAAAACTTGCTAGAACGGTTGAAGTTTGTTCCTGAATCGCCCAGAACATAATTGACGCGATAAATAAAGGGATGTACGCGAGAATTCGTGATCGCTCGACAGCTGTTGTTTTGGGACTGCGGTACATCACAATAAAGTACATCGTAGGAATAAGTAGTCCTAACACCCCAACTATCTTAATAAATGTTGAAAAGGTGAGCGCACCAGTGAGAATACCGATCGTAATTAAACCTGCAAGCACAATTAAACCAATGACGATCCAAGTAAATAATTTCTTCTTCTGTTCAGCTGGAATCGGATTGTGTACAATCGTACCTGCCAGACCCAGGTTTTTGGTGCGAGTGACTACGTAAACAACTAATCCAATAAACATTCCGACTGCGGCAATCGAGAAGCCGAGATGGAAATTATTCATACCTACAGCGCCTACAACAAGTGGAGAGAGGAATCCGCCGAGGTTAATACCCATATAAAAAATGCTGAATGCAGCGTCGCGGCGATTATCATTTTCGCTATAAATTTCGCCTACAATACTTGATACATTGGGCTTAAGAAGTCCGGTTCCGAGTACGATCAAAATCATCGAAGCAAAAAATAGTGTGGCATTCCCGGGTATAGCCAGTAAAATATGTCCGAACATAATTAGAACGCCGCCGTAGAAGACGGCCTTCGAAGTCCCGAAAATTCGATCCGCAAGCCATCCACCTATAATTCCAGACATATATACGAGTGATCCGTAGATAGACATAATTGAAAGTGCCATGTCTTCAGGAAATCCGAGACCACCTTTGCTTACTTCATAATACATGTAGTAAACGAGGATTGCTCTCATCCCATAATAGGAGAAACGTTCCCAAAATTCAGTGAAGAAGAGTGTGAAGAGTCCCTTTGGATGTCCGAAAAATCCTGTTGGTGGGACACTATCTACAATTTTTTGCCTTTCTGTTGCTGACATGAATCAAATCCCCCTAAATGCTAATTGCTCTTATGATGAAACTAACATTACCTTAATAGTTATAATACCCTCATGATGAAAATCACAACCCTTTTCAGAGAAGGTTCTGAATAATGTCATATTTTTTTAGTAATATTTCCATGAAAATGACTAATTAGCTTTTATTGATGGGTAGAATTGGAATATGGGTTCATTGCGAAAGATAGAATAAAAGGCTAACTTATGATACTATTTACTCCTATATAGAAAGAGGACGTGAGCTAAAATGATCAACATAACCATTCCCAATGTGGATGTTAGAATTACTAAACAAATCAACCCGCAGTTAAGCAATATTTACGGATTCACTGATTTTCACCTGATTCCAAGAGATTACGGCGGTATCTTTATGTTCTACAATGATCAAGATGAGCTGTTGTTTGTAGGTAAAGCGAGAAAGCTAAGACCAAGAATCAAAAAACATTTCGAAGACACCGTATCTGATATCAAGCTGCATCGGGACGAGGTCACCAGAATTGATGTATGTTTAATTGAAAGTCCCGTTCATAGAGAGATCTATGAAACGTATATCATTAATGAATTGAAGTCTAAATACAATGTAGATAAAGTGATGTTTAGATAAATATAAAGAAAAGGCGCCGTCTAATGACGGTGCTTTTTTTTGCTTAAAAGTAGTTATGAATGAAATGGGCGCATCGGTACACAATATACAAGATGTTCAATTGATGCTCAAAAGGAGATTGGTCATATTGAAGCCTAAGTTTTTGATTGCGAAGTTAACCTTGTTGTGTATGTTTCTTGTTGTTAGTGTGGTGCCCGTAACTACCGTCGATGCTGCAGCCAAAGAGAAAAAGAGCTCACATAAGCAATGCTTAACACCTTCCGTGATAGAGCTTAAAGATAACCTTAGGAAGCTATGGAGCGATCATGTGATATGGACGAAAAACTACATAGTGAGCGCCTTTACGAATTCCGAGGACAAAGATAAGGTACTGGCAAGGTTGCTACAGAATCAGCAAGACATAGGGAATGTCTTTAAACCGTATTACGGTGAGGCTGTAGGTGACAAGCTGGCTCAGTTATTGCGGGAACATATTGTTATTGCCGGGAAAGTAGTTGGCGCAGTAATAGCTGGAAATCAGGCGGATGTGGAAAAATACAATAAAGAGTGGTATAAGAACGCTGACGACATCGCCAAGTTCCTGAGTGCACAGAATCCCAAATATTCGTATGAACAATTGAAAGAAATGCTTCATGAACATTTGGAGTTGATTACGGATGATGTGACAGCTAGGGCAAAAAAGGATTGGGATGCTGAAATCGTCGCTTTCGATAAAGGGCTGGAGCATATGATTATGTTTGCAGATATACTAACGGAGGGTATTGTTAAACAATTCCCTGATAAATTCAATTGAAATCAGAGCACCCGCAAGGGTGCTTTTTTTTGTTGCAGGAAGAATTTAGGACTTTTGATCCAATTCAAAAAGTTAGATATAAAGGCTCACTTACAGACAAGATAAGTAAATTATAATAGACTCGTGGGCACTCGACATTTTTTGACATTTTTTTATAATTGAGGTGATAAGATCAATGATTTCTCCCTTTTTTAAAAAGAAAGATGCAGTGGATAAGCAGGTTAAGCCGGGTATGGTTCAAAAGGTACAATTATCAGAAGAGCTGGGCGAGGAGAATGAAGATCATGTCGCAGGCGAGACTTTAGCAGGAGTGGTTACTACGGGTAAAGCTCAGCTTGATAAAAAATCACTCGATTTGATCTTCTCTGTGGAGCAGATTATTCAGGCCAGACAGCATGCGGAGACGAATATTAATGAACTTCAGGATCGGTTAACTCATTCCAGCAGCCATGTTGAACGTCTGAATCGGGACATGAAGAACCTCAATAAAGTGATTGAGGAAAGAGAGAAGAACGTCCGAGAGCTCGAGCATAAATTGATTGAGAAGAATTTGAAAGTCGATCAAGTGCTTGAAGATTATCGGGAGCTTCAGACTACCCTCACCGCAGAGATTGAAGAATTAAAAAGTACGATTGATCTGGAGCATCAAAAGTATGTAAGTCTGATCCAAAAGCATAACGAAGCTCATGCGGAAAAACTCAAGAAGATGAATGATCTAGAAGAGAAGCTCGGTCGAGTTGAAATTGAAAACGCTCATTTAAGACAGAAGTACGATACGATCCGTCAAGAAAAAGCATATCTCTCCGGTATGATCAGCGATTTCACCAATCGCATGACCGTCCCTTTTGGGAGTGGCAGCACGCAAACAGGTCGAAATGATGGAAACGGAGATACATAGGATTCATGCTATCTATTGAACCGAGTACCATTCTAATGATTGAGTTACTGTCGCTTGAGCATAAGCAGGCCGGTTATCAGATTGAGGTAGGGCTAACCCGTAATGTCGGGTATGAAAGATGCATGCTTACCATCGATGAATTTACATATGAACAATTAAACGCGCTAGGTCCCTTTTCCGGGGAAAGAATGAGATTGTCACTGTATCCGAAGTGGGATCCCTATCGTAACAGTTATTACAGTACGCTGATCATAATGAACAAAGCCTTCAGCGAAACGCTGTATTTTGCCTGCTCTGAATATTATGTGTCGCAACTTCTTAAGTTAAAGCAGCAGGACTATCCTCAAGTAGAAGCTGAAGCTGAAGCTGAGAGAGTAGTTCAAACGAGGCGTTCCTCTAAAAATTCAGAACGAAGGCTAAGGAGAAAGAAGAGCAGACGGATCGGGCGAGTTGCACTGCAATGTATCATTTTCGTTTGTTTGGTACTTGTATTACCTCTTCGAATGGATGGACAACTCATAGACAGCGCAGATGCGTTGAAAGATCCCGAACAGGTCGCCAGTTCTGAGCAGATTGAGCCCATTCTCTCTCTGCCGCTCGTACCCAGCGCTCAGATGTTATTAAGCCATAGCCAGCAAGATGAACCTACGCCAGAACCCTCGGAGCCTCCTCAGGAACAGACAACACAGTATGAAGAGATTGCATTAACCGGAAACAAATACGAATATAGCTTGCCGAAGGGTTACGTGGCCTTATCATTTGATGATGGTCCGTCGAAGTATACGAAAGAAATCGTAGATATTTTAGTAGAACATGAGGTGGCGGCCACCTTTTTATTTGTTGGGAATAAGGTCGCTCATAATGTGGAAGCGGTTAAGTATGCCAATGAGCATCAGATGTCGATTGGAAGTCATTCGTGGGATCATAGCAAGATGACCGACAATGGGGATGAGGAGAATCGCAATAATTTGATCAAGGCTAACCAGGCGTTGGAACAAGTCATTCAATCGCCGATTACTGTTTTTCGGCCTCCTTATGGTGCTATAAATAATAAATTAGCCGCCAAGGTGACGGAGCAGCAGATGAATGTACTGTTGTGGAATCGAGATTCTGAGGACTGGAAAGTTAAGAGTCCAGAAGATATCCTTCAATATGTTCATCATAGTGATCCGTCTGGCGGCGTGTATCTATTTCACGAAAAGAAGATTACCGTAGAGGCGTTGCCCGCTATCATTAAGTATTTTCAAGAGAAAAACATGAAATTCGTCATTTTTAAATAACATCAATAATCCATGATTGGATCTTATTTCAGAATAAGAGTGGCTGTTACAGGGTTGTGATCGCTGTGTGTAAAGGATAAGTCATGGCCCTGTACTCCACTTATTGTGATATTTGGTGAAACTAGAAAGCCATCAATTACAGCCCGGAAATTCACCCCTTCTGAATAGGCTATATCGAGTGTCCGGACGGACGGTACTTTAGCATCGACAGCCCACTGAAAGCCCTCAGGTTTAAAATCTTCAGGGAACTGCTGTAACCACTCCGGCCAAGCTTGGGTAGTCTTAAAGGCTTCAGGGGTTGTACCCGGTAGGGAGTGGTTCCAATCTCCGCCCAAAATGAGGTAGTTACCTTTATCGCTCTCTTTCTGGATATAAGTAGCCAGATATTCTAATTGTTGCTTGCGAATCGTTCCACCTTGGTCAAAGGCAGATAGATGCAGATTGATTAGGATCAATTCTTTCCCGTTATCGACGGGGAATCTGCTCTCCATGAAGGCACGGTCGAGTTCAAACAGTTGACGAGGCCAGCTTTCTTTTCCTGGGAGATCATATCTAACACTACTTGTGCTGCCAAATTTAGATAAGGTTAATAAACCGCTATACACCGAGCCCATCGGATCAAGAACTGGAATCGGCACCCAAGGTACCTTGTAGTTCGTCGCGAATACGTTGCTGTAACCAGGGAAGGTATTCGATAAGAAGGAAACCTCATCTATACCGTTGCTACGGGAAGAATCGATGTCCACCTCCTGCAACATGAATAGATCCGAGCCTGAAGTGGTCATTAGAGAAGCTATTGCCTCAAGATTTGTCTTCGTTTGTTCCTCGCTGCTTGAACGTGATTTGGTCCCGCCATCCATAAAGAAATCCTGATCCTTATCCAGCCCAGCATAGCCAATATTAAAGGTGGTTATTGCAAAAGGCTCTCCCTGCTTCATTATTTGATCCTGATTACGGTTTATCGTTAGTGGAGTTGTCTCCTTCGGCTTATAATCTTTAATGGTAATATACAGTAAAAAACCGCCAAGGATTAGAACGGCAGCTAGAAGGGTAAAACCGATGATTTTTATTGTGGTTGAGCTCATTTGATTCGATCTCTCCTCAGATGTAATTTCATAGAACGGACTTCTAATGGTGTAAACTTCGACGCTGCGCTACAACTCCCCTTGTTTAAATAAAAAAAATTTGAGACAATGAGTAGTGATGGACTGAACTTTAACGTTTTGAAAAGAGGTAACCAATGAATATGGAATCCATTTATGGATTAACTTTTGATCAACTGGCGGCATGGCTGTTAGAACGAGGACATAAAAAATTTCGAGCTACGCAGGTCTGGGATTGGCTTTATCGGAAGCGGATTACAGAATTCTCAGAAATGCTCGATGTAAATAAAGATTGTGTAGAATTATTGGAGCAGCACTATGTGATTCATACGCTGGAAGAACATGTGAAGCAGGAGTCTGCGGATGGGACGATTAAGTTTCTGTTCCGTTTGAAGGATGGCAACCTGATTGAGACGGTGCTCATGAGACAGAAATACGGTTTGTCCGTTTGTGTCACTACTCAGGTTGGATGTAATATCGGCTGCAGCTTTTGCGCTAGCGGACTGTTAGCGAAGAGCCGTGATCTTTCCAGCGGTGAGATTGTGGAGCAGATTATGAAGGTCCAACAGCATTTGGATGCAGCAAATCTCGAACAAAAGGTTAGTCACGTTGTAGTTATGGGTATTGGCGAGCCGTTCGACAACTTTAAGAACTTGCTCGATTTCTTATCGATTATCAAGGACCATAAGGGACTAGCGATCGCAGGAAGAGGGATTACTGTATCGACGAGTGGGCTTGCTAACAAAATCGTTGAATTCGCCGATGCGAATACACAGGTGAACTTGGCAGTGTCTCTGCATGCACCTAATAATGAGCTGCGGACGCGGATTATGAAGATTAACAAGGCCATTCCGATCGAGAAATTAATGGAGTCTATAGATTATTATTTGGAAAAAACAAATCGGAGAATTACGTTAGAATACATTCTGATGAAGGATGTAAATGACGGTAAGGAGCATGCGCTTGAGCTAACTGAGCTAATCGGCGATCGGCGCCAGCTCGTCAACGTGAACTTGATTCCTTATAATCCAGTCGATGAGCACAGTCAATATCAGAGAAGCGAGCGGGAGACCGTACGAGCCTTTTTTGATACCTTGAAGAAGCAGGGTGTTAGTGTAAGCACTCGTCTGGAGCATGGTGTGGATATTGATGCGGCATGCGGACAACTGCGGAGCAAACAGATCAAGAAGTCGAAAGCAATGGCTTGATTAAGTCTGCTGACAACCTCATGTTACTTTTTATGATACAATGACGTGGCAGGTATTAGGAAAAGAGGCTGATGGAACAATGTTGACATTTAAGGGCTACAACGTGGAGAATGTAAAGGATCCTTTTGGCATACTAACCGGTAAGCGGTATGAATTTATGGTTCAACTGGACGTTCCTGAAGATGATGAGCTCTATATAGAGAATGGCGTATCGGCTAGAGCGATCATTAAAGTGGATGAAGATCAGGTCAGCATCGTGAGCTATGATCTACAAGAGACAACTACAGGCAATTTGCTTGATTTCGATATGGAAGAGGACGAGGAAGCAGCACTGCTCCTGTTCTGTAAAGAGCATTTACCAGAATAATGATGCAGCATTGACATCCTTGCCCAATGTTCAATTGTGGCAGGGATTTTTATTTAAATATAAGAAAGTATAGGTTTTGCACCTATACTTTAATTTTTATATTTCTCGCTTAAACGCTTGCCGTCCTTACAAGGACGCCGAAGGCGTTTATGCTTGTCGCAAGAATGTGAAATATAGGTTAAAATATTTATAAAGCATCCAAAATAGGAGTTGTATACATGTCTAATGAAGAAGTGTTCTTGACCAAAGAAGGATTGGCTCAATTAGAGGAAGAACTGAAGGAATTGAAGGGCCCAGGGCGCAAGGAATTGGCAGCACGGCTCAAATTGGCGATCAGCTATGGAGACTTGAAGGAAAATAGCGAGTACCATTCGGCCAAGGACGACCAATCGTTCATGGAGACTCGTATTATGATTTTGGAGAAAATGCTGACCAAAGCCAAGATCGTAGATGAGAGTCAGATGGATCTGTCGAAGGTTAGTATGGGTTGTATCGTTACCCTGAACGATATTGAATACTCCGAGAAGATTGAATATAGAATTGTAGGGGCTGCTGAAGCGGATGTCCTAAACAACAAGATTTCCTATGAAAGTCCACTGGGCAAGGAATTGCTTGGTAAAAAAGTCGGGGATATCGTTAGTGTAAATGCACCAATGGGTATCATCAAATATGAATTGCTTGAAATCAAAATGATGTAACACATGATGAAAAGATCTCAACTCCGTTATAGAGGGGCTGGGATCTTTTTTATATTATAGGTAATGGCTATTGTGTATATTGATTTCAAATCTTAGACGTCTTGCTCTGTTGCGCTTATAGTTTAGAGTAACTTAGAGCTGAGGAGTACTGTTTATGATCCAGAGTGTATTATCAACGTTGTATCAAGTCATCGTGCCATTATCCATTCCGGTGATCGTCGGTGCGCTGCTTGGAAGGTTTAAGAATCTGGACACCAAGCCGTTATTGACGCTCTATCTATACTTTTTAACGCCGGCTATTATTCTTAATACATTGGCTACGGCTGAGATTTCTATGGATGATATATATAAGACGCTCGCCTTTTCACTTCTGAATCTGTGCTTCCTATGGGCGATTGCAAATATCATCGGGAAGTTATTGAAGCTCGGACCCTCTGGAATATCAGGATTGACCCTGATCTCGACGTTTACGAATAGTGTGAATTATGGACTTCCTTTGGTGTTACTTGCTTTCGGACAGCTTGGGCTCGATAAGGCTTCTGTGTATGTGATTGGGCAGATGATTATCGTGAATACAGTGGGCGTTTATTTTGCGGCTAGGTCGCAGTTCTCGGTGAAAAATGCGGTAAAGTCCGTGTTCTCTCTCCCTGCCATCTATGCGGCTATACTAGCACTTTTTCTTAGAATATTTGACCTGCATTTACCTTCTGAGCTTGCTACAGGGGTCTCTATGGTTGCCGGAGGTTATTCACCAGTCGTACTGGCGATTCTGGGCGCACAGATGGTCAAAGTAAGAACCATGCCATCTGAACACAAGGGCCAGTCTACTTTTTGGACAGGGATGCTCATTCGATTAATATTAGCTCCACTAGTGGCATACCTCGGATTATCTATTCTGCAAATTGACGGTATTTTATTCTCTGTACTGCTGATTCTGGCCTCTATGCCAGTTGCCGTCAACGCGGTGGTATTAGCGGAGCGATTTAACGCTTCTCCAGAGCTAGTATCCAAATGTATTTTATGGACGACGCTAGCTTCGTTTCTCGTGTTGCCGATCCTTATTGTGCTAGTGCAAGGTGCGTAAAGACAAAAAGACCCCTCTTTCATTTCTGAAAGATAGGGTCTTTTTTACTGTTACTTAACCTAGTGATTGCTTAATTAGAAGTCGAAATGATCAGGGTCTGGACCTACCCGTTGATCTTGATTCAAGGCGTTAATTAGAGTCATATCCTCTTCCGTTAACTGAAAATCAAACACGTCTACGTTTTCGATGATCCGGTGCTTTTTCGTGGACTTTGGAATGGTAATAATTCCTCGTTGCAGGTCCCAACGGATAATCACTTGGGCTACAGATTTGCCGTGTTTAGCTGCAATTTGTTTCAGGATAGGCTGAACGAACAATTGACCTTGCATTAATGGAGACCAAGCCTCCAATTGGATTTCATGTTTTTTGCAGAAGCTAAGCAGCTCTTGCTGACTCAAATAAGGGTGGAGCTCTACTTGGTTTACCATCGGCTTAATTTCCGCATCCTTCATCACATCTTCAAGATGATGGATCTGGAAATTGCTGACTCCGATCGCTTTTACGCGCCCCTCTTTATACAGCGTTTCAAGCGCTCTCCAAGTCTCTTTATATTTTCCCTGTACTGGCCAGTGGATAAGATATAGATCAAGATACTCAAGTCCAAGCTTAGCTAGGCTAGTCTCGTAGGCGGCAATGGTTTCTTCGTATCCCATATCTGCAGTCCAGACCTTAGAGGTTACGAAGAGCTCTTCTCTGGATAGGTTGTTCTCCTGCAAAGCTTCTTTGATCGCTTGACCCACGCCAGCCTCATTCTCATAGATCGCTGCTGTGTCGATGCTGCGGTAGCCATGTGCAATGGCAGATTTGATCGCTTGTATCAGCTCTGCCCCTTCTTCGACCTGAAATACACCGAGTCCAAGCCAAGGCATGTTTACCCCGTTGTGTAATGTAGTTGTATCCTGTAGATGTTGAGCCATAATCATAAAACCTCCTAAGATATTTATAAGTTTATTTGGGTTGTTTATGGAAAGCTAATTAAGCAGCTTCAGACTGGAGAAGAGTCTCATCTTTCCTCTCCAGCGCACGACTCCAGGCGGTTAGGATTACCGCGGATAGAACCATTATAGCGCCCACCCAAGTGGTATGAATCAGTCCCATATGATCCGTCACAATGCCGCCAAGATAAGCACCGATGGCAATACCAGCGTTAAAAGCAGAAATATTCATCGCAGATGCTACGTCTCTCGCACTCGGCGCATATCGATCTGCAAGTGTGACTACGTGTACCTGTAGACCGGGTACGTTCATGAAGGCTAACAAGCCCATAAAGAAGATCGTGAGTAGTGCAGCCACTTTATAAGGAGCGGTAAAGGTTAAGACGAATAATACAATAGCTTGTACAGCAAACATGTAGAACAGGGCATTCAAAGGCTTACGGTTGGCTGCTTTACCTCCAATGACGTTGCCGATGGCAATCGCTATACCATACACAAGAAGGATGACGGCAACGGTGCTCTCTTTGAAACCGCTGATTTCATGAAGAAGTGGAGATAAATAAGTAAAGACTACAAATGTGCCTCCATACCCTAAAGCAGTGATTGCCAAGGCCAGCAGTAATCGTCCGTTCGTTACGAGTTTCACTTGTTCACGAAGCGGTGTTGGGGTTCCTTTGCGCAGCCCTTTAGCAGGGACCAAGAGCAGATTACCGATGAGCGCTATAAGCCCGATGGCAACAATGGCGATGAATGCAGCTCGCCAGCCTAACTGTTGCCCTAGAAAGGTACCCAGTGGAACACCAGTAACAGTAGCTACGGTTAGCCCTGTAAACATGATTGCAATAGCACTGGCTTTACGATTGTCGGGTACGAGGTCGGCTGCGATGGTTGAGGCAATCGACATGAACAGGCCATGTGATAGGGCAGAAATAACTCTGGCAATTAGCAGAACTGTAATTCCGCCCGCAGCAGCCGCAAGACTATTGCCGATAATAAACACAATCATAATGATTAGCAATAACGTTTTCCGCGATATCGCTGTGGTCAGGGACGTTAAGATAGGGGCGCCAAAGGTTACCCCTAAAGCGTATAAAGTAACGGTTAATCCTGCTGTGGTCAGCGGTATATGCAGGTCATCGGCGATTAGTGGCAGCAGCCCTACGCTGATAAACTCGGTGGTTCCGATCGCAAAGGCGCTAATGGCTAAAGCCAAGAGTGCCATGGTACTTCTTTTTTGGTCTAACAACATGTCTCTCACTCCTACACTCTGTTAATCACCGGTCCGGTAAGTGCAATTATGAAGCCATGTATCCTTTAAGTATAGTACGTACTTTAAAGTGCTATAGGTACTAAAAAGTACCTATAAGATATCGCCTAAGGATTTTGTTATCCATTTCTAGAATATAATCCGCAACAAAAAAAGCGTTGGACCTCCTTGGTTTGAAGGCGTTGCCAACGCTTTTAATGATGCTTGACCTATAGTATTCAGTTTATTTTATTCGAAGCTGTATTTAATGCCCCATTGCTCCCTAACATTGCTCATAATTTCCATGACATCTAAGGAGAGGTGAAGGGTTTCCCGGTTGCCTTTTTCCTCGATATAGCGCTGCATATCTTCAATTTCGTATTGTAGCGCTTTAGAAGTATCGCCGGCTTCAATCGTTTCTAGGGTACCATCTAAATATTGAATTGTAGCTTGGGAGGCCCGCGGAAAATTATCTACGGTAATAAAGCCAAGTTCTCCAGCAACGACACCGCGTTTAGGCATTTTGGAGCGCATCGTAAGGGAGATGACCCCCATTTCATCCGCATCGTTGTTCAGAATAATTCCGGATTGTTCATCAACGCCTGTCTCGAAACGTTTCACCGTAGTCAGGATCTCATGCGGCTGTTTGGACAGGAAGAATCTCGTGAAGGATAAGGCATAGGTACCGATATCCAGCAGTGCTCCTCCCGCCAGATCTTTGCTGAAGAAACGATTGTTCACATCGTATTCCTTATGGCTGCCGAAGGAGACCTGCACCATTTTGAGGCGTCCGAGCTTGCCCTCATCAACGATTTGCCGTAGCTTTTTGTACAGTGGCATATGGTAGATGGTCATAGCTTCGGCGACGACTAAGTTTTTTCGCTTAGCAAGCTCGGAGATTTCCTGTAGCTGTCTGCTATTTACGGTGATCGCTTTTTCACAGAGGACATGTTTGTTATTCTGCAAGCTTTCTATGATGTATTCATAGTGATTGCTATGTGGTGTGGAGATGTAGACAACATCAATTTCTGGATCTTGCAACATTTCGCTGTAATTGCCATAAGCCTTTTCTGCACCATATTGGCTCGCGAACGCTTGGGCTTTCTCTAAGGTCCGTGATCCTACCGCATATAAAGTTCCACCGATGTCATTTAGAGCAGCCGCAAATTCAGTAGCGATACTTCCCGGGCCGATGATAGCCCATTTTAGATTGTTCATTGCTAGCACCTCGCATGTTTTAGATTATTTGATCATTATATTGTACAGGAATATCGGACCGAACGTTGAGCATTGAAACTGCGCAGAAGATATTGGAGCAGTAACTACTAAATGTAAACAATTGAATTTCGTGAAAATAACCTGAAAATGGTATGCAAAATACTAAAAATTTTGCTTGTAAGCACCAGACAGAGCGTGTAAGATATACAAGGTATTCATACCGAACATTTATAAACTCGTATAATCTTGGGGATATGGCCCATAAGTTTCTACCGGATAACCATCGTAATTATCCGACTATGAGTGAAATAGCGCATCTAGGGTTCCGCTTCCTTCTTTGAAGGAAAGGTCTGGACCGAGCGACGCGGACACTACGTAGTGTTACACCACTAAGGGACAAAAGCCCAGAAGGACAGATTCACTTGAGAGAAACGACTCAAGGGATTTGTCCTTTTTTTGTTTTTATAATGAAGAAGGAGAGATCAGTTCACGATGAAAGTACTTCAAGAGCGCATTAGACAAGAGGGTCTTATTTTATCAGATACGGTACTGAAGGTAGATTCATTTCTGAATCATCAGGTCGATACGGAGCTAGCGCTGCAAATCGGTCAGGAGTTCAAGAAGTTGTTCGGACATCAACCGATCACAAAAGTGATTACTATTGAAGCTAGTGGTATTCAGTTTGCAATGGCTACTGCGATTGCATTAGGTGTACCGTTTATTTATGCGAAGAAAAAGAAAGCTGTAACCCTCTCGGAGGCAGTTTATTCAGCGCCTGTACATTCCTTTACACGCCAAGAGGATTATCTGGTTAGCGTCTCTCAGAAATATCTTGGACCCGATGACAAAGTGCTTATTGTAGATGATTTCCTCGCTACTGGTGCTGCTCTTGTGGGGCTGGTTGATATTGTGAAAGAGGCTGGAGCAGAGCTCCTTGGCGTCGGCTGTGTCATTGAAAAGAGCTTCCAAGAAGGTCGGAGCCTTCTGGAGAAAAGAGGCATAGAAGTACATGCCTTGGCCCGTATTGCATCTATGTCACCGGGTGAAATTCACTTCATTGATAATGAAAGCTCATTAGAGGAAGTCAAGGAGAGTGCGGGATGTTAAGCAAGCAAAAGGTATTTACGTTAGGTCTTCAGCATGTACTAGCCATGTATGCAGGAGCAGTAATCGTACCGCTGATTGTTGGGGGCGCTTTGAAGCTGAATGGGACTCAAATGGCCTACCTCATCGCAGCCGATTTGTTCACTTGCGGATTGGCTACGCTGCTGCAAATTATGGGCACCAAGTATTTTGGTAGCAGGCTCCCAGTTATTCTTGGATGTACCTTTACAGCGGTTGGTCCGATTATCGCGATTGCCTCGACACATAATTTGGCGACTGCGTACGGTGCGATCATTATTTCCGGTTTATTCGTTGTACTTGCGGCCCCGCTTTATGGGAAGTTGTTGAAGTTCTTCCCGACGATTGTAACAGGTTCTGTCGTGACCATTATCGGGCTATCTCTTATTCCAGTGGCAATGAATAATGTTGCTGGCGGAGAAGGCAGCGCTGATTTTGGACAACCCCGCAATTTGCTGCTTGCACTGATTACATTGCTTGTTATTTTAATGGTTAATCGTTTCGCGACTGGATTCCTGCGCTCGATCTCCGTTCTGGTAGGTCTTGTGGTGGGTACTGTGATTGCTTATGGAATGGGTATCGTTAACTTTTCTACGGTTGGTGACGCTTCTTGGGTTAGTATCGCACAGCCGTTCTACTTCGGATGGCCTGAGTTCAGTCTTACCGCAATCTTCACTATGATCATCGTTAACATTGTTAGTATGGTGGAGTCTACAGGGGTTTATTTTGCAGTAGGTAAAGTAATTGATCAGAAAGTTGAACAGAAGCAGATCGTAAACGGACTGCGTTCCGAGGGCGTAGCGATTATGCTGGGCGGAATTTTTAATGCCTTCCCATACACTGCTTTTTCTCAAAACGTGGGTTTGATTTCGCTGTCTCGTATTAAGACTCG
Organism: Paenibacillus sp. FSL R10-2734; assembly: GCF_037963865.1. Classification (NCBI taxonomy): domain Bacteria; kingdom Bacillati; phylum Bacillota; class Bacilli; order Caryophanales; family Paenibacillaceae; genus Paenibacillus; species Paenibacillus sp. FSL R10-2734. The sequence continues at coordinate 831,319 of NZ_CP150170.1, forward strand.
TAATGTTATTTTTGCCGCTGGCGGGATCATGATTGTACTAGGACTCCTGCCTAAGCTGGCTGCCTTGACGACGATTGTACCGAATGCCGTACTTGGTGGAGCGATGATTGTCATGTTCGGATCGGTCGCCGTTTCCGGAATTTCAATTCTGTCCGATGTAGATCTGCGTAAGGACGGTAATCTACTGATTGCTGCTTGTAGTATCGCGGTTGGCTTAGGTTCAGCAACACTTCCTGCGATGTTCGCAGAGCTGCCTGAGTTTGCACGGATGCTGCTGCAGAATGGTATTGTATCCGGTTCGATTACTGCGATTGTGCTGAACATCTTCCTTTCTAAGACAAAGGATGAAGTGCAGGAAGAGGATAACACCGTACCCGTTCTCACTAAGGAGACTCAAGTCTCCTAATATCATTTGAGATTACCTGTAAAAACGAATAAAGGATCTGACTCAGCTTCATGGCATGGGTCAGATCCTTTTTTTAGGATTTGTTATACGTCATTGTTGTTTTTGCTCATTGAGTTAACGAGCGGGATAGTTCAATAAGAAATGGACTATTGAATAATTGTATTATATAATCGCACTAAAAGGAACGTATGTTCCTTTTAGTGGTGTGAATATATTAAAAAGGTGGCTGAAATAGATGATAACTTATCAAGTCATTGATTTAGAAAGTTTTCCAAGAAGAAACTATTATGAGTATTTTATGGCGACAGACACAACGTTTGAAATGACAGTAAAAATTGATGTTACTCGGGCAGTTGAAAAATGCAAAGAAGAATCTATAAATTTTTATGCGTATTCCATTTTTAATTTGACTAAATCGGTTAACGAGATTCCGAATTTGAGGTATGCCCACATAGATGAGCAATTAGTAGAATGGCAAGAATTAGTGCCAACGTTTACGAACTTTAATCAAGAAACAGAGTTATTTTATAGCTTATGGTTGGAAGAATTAACAGATTATAAATCAGTTGACCGTGAGTACAAAAAGCTTATAAAAGACTATGCAAACACAACAGATATCGCACCAATGGGAGATGTCCCCCCCAATGTGGTGAATATTTCATCAATTCCTTGGATGCATTTTGAACATTTTTCATCTCACAAAGGAGCTATCAAAAATAATTTAACACCAATGATTACCACTGGGAAGTACGAAAAAGTTGGTTCACAGTTGCTAATGCCGGTAAATATTAAGGTTCATCATGCAACAGTAGATGGCTATCATGTGTCGTTATTTTTTGAAATACTGCAACGTGAAATGAACCGTTGATTTAAAAACCGCCCCCAACGCAGGGCGGTTTTCTTTAGGTTGAAAATCAACATTAAGATTTAGAATAGCCTTTTTAAAAATATAATAGATTAAATGCTCCACGCGACGCCGAAGGCGTTTACGCTTATGATTAACGCTTACTATGTTTGATTAATGTACCTACATTGCGCGCGGTGCGCTCCATGTTGAAGGAAGCATTGGTGAGCGCTTTATCTAGCGTACATACCCCAGGCACGATGGAGAAGAACATATCGATACCATGTTCGTACACGGCTTCTACGCCAGTACCTAGGGAACCTGCTAAGGCAATCACAGGTACACCAGCGGCTTGTGCTACTTTGGCAACACCAATCGGTGTTTTGCCATAGACGGTTTGGCTATCCATACCACCTTCGCCTGTGATGACATAATCCGCATCCTTCACTTTATCCGCAAGATTCATAGCATCGACGACGATGTTGACGCCTCGCTTCAACTGGGCTCCTAGGAAGGCCATCACGCCAGCACCTAGTCCACCTGCTGCACCCGCACCTGCTGTATCACACACTTCTTTACCGAGATCGCGCTGAATGATGTTTGCGAAATGTGCAAGATTTGCATCCAATTGGTTCACCATCTCGGGTGTTGCACCCTTTTGTGGGCCGAAGATGGCGGATGCTCCGCGCTCCCCAGTTAACGGATTGTCCACGTCACATGCGGCTACCACTTGGAGACCTTGAAGTCTTGGATCTACATGAGCACTATCAATACGAGTAACTTCACTAAGTGATCCTCCACCGTATCCAATCTCCGTTCCATCTTCTCGCAAGAAGCGGAATCCAAGCGCTTGCGCCATGCCTACACCGCCATCATTCGTCGCACTGCCACCAAGACCCATAATAATGGAACGTACGCCTGCATTCAGCGCATGAACGATGAGTTCTCCTGTACCCTTTGTCGTGGTGATCAACGGATTACGCTCTTCCTTCGGTACAAGTCCAAGTCCAGAAGCAGCTGCCATTTCGATAATCGCGGTCTCGCCGTCTCCCATAATGCCATAGAATGCATTCACAGGGTGACCAAGCGGACCTGTTACGTCACATTGTATAATTCGTCCGCCTGTCGCATCGACGAGCGATTGAACCGTACCTTCGCCGCCATCTGCCATCGGAACTTTAATATATTCTGCATCGGGAAAAGAGGAACGAAGTCCTCGTTCTATGGCCTCACAGGCTTCCATTGCTGTCATACTTTCTTTAAATGAATCTGGCGCCAATACAAACTTCATGCTCTTCACTTCCTTTTGAGTTGTTCGTGCTTCGATATTTGTTATACGAACCATTGGAATACACCGAATACTAATGTCGAAACGATTGCTAGTGTTAGACCAACTGCAGTTTCATAAGGAATCAATTTCAGACGTTCTTTCATCTGCATGTTCACACTACCACCTGTTGCGTGGAAGAAGCTGCCGTGAGGCATGTGGTCTAATACAGTCGCACCAGAATGAATCATTGCCCCCGCTCCTAGCGAAGCTACGCCAAGTCCCATAATGGTGGAGCCGAACACAGAGCTTGCTACGGCTGTACCTGCAGTTGTCGATGCTGTTGCAAGAGACATTAACGCACCACTGATTGGAGCAAGCAAGTATGCCGGTAGGCCAGATGCCGTAAGGCCATCGATAATAACATCCTTCAATTGTGAGTTTGCAATGATACCAGCTAATGTACCTGTCCCGATTAACATGACGGCTACACCAGTCATTTTACCAAGACCAAATACAGCGAACTCATTTAACTTCTTAAATCTTCCCATTGCAATGGCACCTACGATACCTCCAACTGGAAGCGCGATAACTGGATCCACTACGATGCCTGCAATTGGACGAAGGGATAACAAGATAATTGCTACAAGCGGAGCTAGAATGGCTGTAAAGAAGCTTGGAAGCTGCTCATTCGGATTATTCGTTACCTCAGAAGCTTCTACTTTACTACCTTTATTGTTTAAACGCTTTGCGATGAAGTACGTTACGATAATTCCGAACACGGCTGGGATTATACCTGCTGCCATCAACGAAGTTAATGGAATGTGAAATGCATCTGATGCTGCAATCGCATTCGGGTTTGGTGACATGATGTTACCGGCTTTACCGCCACCGATCATAGCGATTAGGATTGCCAATTTCGATAGATTCGCACGTTGTGCAATAGCTAATGCAATGGGTGCTACAGTAATAACAGCTACATCCACGAATACGCCGACTGCTGTAAGAACCATTGTTGCTAATGCTAATGCGAGTAATGCTCGTGTCTCGCCGGCCTTCTGAACCAGCGTCTCTGCAATCTTTTTCGCTGCGCCTGATTCAATCAATACACCTGCTAACACACCTGCTGCCAAGATACGAAGCACGGCAGGAATCATTCCTTTGGCACCATCCATCATCAGCGTAATGGTATCCACCATACTCACGCCGCCGATTAAACCACCTACTAACGCACCAATCATCATGCCGTAGGCTGGCGGTACTTTTTTCAATATTAGAACGATTGCCACAACCAATGCAGCTAAAGCACCTAAAACGCTTACACTCACTGTCATGAGTTATTCCTCCTCGGGTTTACACAGAGTTGTATATTTCGATATGTGATTTGAGCTCATACCTATACTTTAGCGATATTTTGTAAGCGTTTCATTAGGCGAAGAAATAAACATTTTGCACCGATAGACGTCTTTTTTTGTGCATTTGCACATAATGCTCCTATTTTCCACGATGAGTACCAGAATGTTCCAACAAATATAACCAACGCGCACTCATGAGTAGGAACAGCTCCTGATAATTTCTTGGATCCTTCCCTGTGAGCTCGGTTATACGCTGGAGTCGGTAACGTAACGTATTCCGATGAATACACAGTCGTTCAGCTATATGCTGCTGCTCCCCATTTTCGATGTAAAATAGATCTAATGTCTGCTGAAGCTCGCCACTACGATCCTCCTCCATAAAATGCGCCCAGAGCTGCAGCAACTCCTCCGACATCCAATTATGTACACTTGGAACGACCATCGTCTCCAGTTGCAGATCCGTTGCATAATAAACTGGCTCATCCGGATATATTGCATAGCCTGCACGCATCGTATCTTCTGCGGATTGAATGGACTTCATCATCCCTTGAATCCCTGTAAAAGCTTTACCTACCGCGATACGTAGTGGAGAAATCTCCTTTACATCTAACCAACGTCTAATCTGGTGAATTCCTTCACATATATCCGTATGTGGCTTCCGCTCGTGGAGATGCTCCTTGATCAGAACAACTTGTCTGGCATTACGAATGGTAATCAATTGAACAGCCGGGCGTCCTTCCAATACATCAGCTACCCGCTTCATTGTCGTCATTAGCTCAGCTTCATTACGATCAATTAATTCGATGATGCATGCGATATGAGGTTTGTCCACCTGAAAATGAATCTGCTGTGCTTGATGTTGCAATGTCTGCACGTTCCCCTCATCGCCATTCATTACCGCGAGCAGGAAATTCTCCTTCATTCGTTTGTCCCATTGTGCCTGCTCTAACAGGTTCATATGCTCCAGATACATCTCCGCTGTCATCTTCACCAATTCACCATACTTCGTCACTTCCTTAGGATCACCTGTAATCCCAATAACACCAACAACCTCATTCTCAAACTCAATAACAAGGTTCGTCCCAGGCAATACCCCCTGCAATCTAGCGGCGCTCTCCTGATCAATCTCAAATCTGCCACGACGCTCGATCGCGAGTAATGCACCCTCATGTGATTGCCCTAATCGCTTACCATCGCCAGATCCAATAATTCGTCCTCGTTTGTCCATAACATTGACGTTGTACCCAATCACATGCATCGTACGTCGAACAATTTCCATCGCAATTTCTTTTGTTATACCTCTCATGGCTACTACCCCTTATTTAAAAGTCTCTATGCGAACCCTTGTAAACTTCATGCTAAAGCAAACACAAATGCTTATATAATATACCTTTACTTTCCCATGTGCATATCAAAGATACATCTCATTTCGAAATCGTAAAGCGTTCCCCTAAGACCTTATCATTAGCACAAGACGGGGATGATTGAAACACTGCAAGTATTTATTGCGGAGAATGGAGATCATAACCACATATTGACGGGTAAAAATCCACGCAACTATATGGGGCTGTTCGAACTGCTGTGTCGATTGATGTGGCGCAAGTAATCCACCTGTTCCAATTGCCATCCTGATATTATAGGCATAAAATTAGCTAGGAAAGTATAGATAAATTAGGACAGGGATGGAATAGGAATGAATGAAAAAGTAGTAATGAATGATAAAATAGTCATGCCATTATGGACGATGTGCCTCTTTATTGTAGTAATGAATACAACGATGTTTAATGTATCGCTGCCAACCATTATTCAGGATCTCCAAATTTCTGCTGACCTAGGCTCATGGGTAATTTCCAGCTATTCGATTGGATATGCATTATCGACGGTTATTTATAGCCGGTTATCCGACTTGGTGCCGATTCGCAAGCTCTTGACCATTGGCTTAATTACACTTGGGACGGCATCAGTGTTTGGCTTGTTCGCACATGACTTTAATATGCTATTAATCACGAGAATCGTACAATCTGCGGGCGCCGGATCTATGGCTGGATTGGGTCTTGTTCTCGCCAGTCGCTACGTTCCGATTGAAAGACGCGGCGCTGCAATTGCGATGATCTCGGCGGGTAGTGCAATGGCCTTTGGTTTGGGTCCTATTGTCGGAGGCGTCATTAGCGAGTACTTTGGCTGGAACGGCTTGTTCGGAATTACTTGCCTGGTGCTTGTCGTGCTGCCAGTGCTGCTGCGGTTATTGCCTAAGGAACAGCCGAAGCCTGCAAGCTTTGACATCATAGGAGCGGCTCTAACCGTTGTAAATGCGGCAAGTCTGCTCGTAGCTATAACCACCCAGTCTCTTGTGTGGCTGGCAGTGGGCGTGGTGTCTATTATCGTGCATGCCTTACATCTGAAAAAGGCAAAGGAATCATTCATTAATCCGCAGCTGCTGTCCATGCCGGGCTATTTGAAGCTGGTTGCCATAGGCTTTTGTATTCTGGTGCTGAACTTAGGGAACTTGTTCCTAATGCCGCTTGCGCTCGCTAATCTGTTCGATAAATCTGCACTAATGATCGGTTTATTTATCGCTCCGGGGGCGCTATTATCCGCATTTCTGACCCGTTATGTGGGACGTTTTATTGATCGGTACGGTAATATACGCTTCTTAGTGATTGGTCATTGTATACTTGCTGCTGTTATGGCTGTATTTGCCCTGAATCTTTCTGTATCTCCTGTAGTTCTACTGATCGGTTATCTGTGCTTTTCTCCCGCCTTCTCAGCTACGATGGCATCCTTAAACAATGAAGCTTCTATAGTACTTCCTAGGACTTGGATCGGCTCTGGCATGGGGCTTTTACAACTGGTTCAGTTCTTCGGAGGTTCTGTATCTGTTGCAGTATGCGGACTTCTGCTACATGCTCAGCGTAATATTGCCCCGGCAAAAGCATATCAGCATGTATACGGCGTATTGCTCTTAGTCAGCTTATGCTCGTTAGGAATTCTGCTCTTATATAGACGTTCTCATTCTAAGAGTAATGCTGGGCAATCTATTCCTGCCTAGAAACGAAACGAAAAGGTGATAAAGACGTATCAGATGCTATAGCAGAACTAAGGAAGGAATGGTAATAATGGACAATGGGATGAAAGTAATCTTATTTGAGAAAATGCCGGAAGGCGGGCTGCGAGTCATTGAGGAACGCACGTGGAGTATGAATATGATTGCAGCACTTGAGCATGTCAATTATATTGTGGTTGGCAGTGTTGAATATGAAACGGTTGAAGGAAGACTGAATGTAGACGAAGGCAAGCTAGAGCTTCTGCTTGTTCCGATGCACACTGAATGATTGAGATAAGGGAAGGAGAACCTTACGATGGCTAAAGAAGAAAGGGATAAGGAATTACCTGTATCCAAATTATTCACCTCCGATGGAAAGCCCATTCGAGTATTGTCTACTTCGTTAGGCATAGCTTTGTTGGCGAATGCTATGTTTATTCCTGGCGGCGCAGGGGCTAGCGCAAATACTTCTGGAGATGAACCACAGCTAGTATCCTGGTCTACCGAAGAGGTTAAAGCCTATTTTGACAAAAATGTGGATTGGAATATTCCATATCCGGAAGGTGCGCAAGAGGTAGAACAGGAAGGCCAAGGTGTTGTAACCAATAATGGAACGACTGTAGTGAATAACTATGGTGGATATCATTCAGGCTTTGGTTGGGATGATTTGCTTCTGTATCACATGTTGTTTAACAGTGGTGCCAATTACTCTTCGAGAGGATGGTCCAAGGACCGTCCAACTTATTATGGAGGCACGAGAACCACTTATAAACCGCCTACTTATAACAGTGAGAAGTTTCAGAATAAGAAGGTCCCCGGTTCAGTGGTGAAGCCTAAAACTTCGACCTCCTCTACCGGCTCTATTACGAGAAGAGGCTCATCTTCAAAGAGTGGAATCGGTGGTACCTCCAGCGGCTTAAATTCTTCAAAGAACTCTAAATCTAGCTCAGGTTCGAAATCCTCCTCGAGATCAGGTTCTAGCAAGAGTGGTTTCGGCGGATGAGTGATCAGCAGAGCGTATTTGAAATTCTAGATCAGTCTAATCTTGAACGAGGTCCACGAGTCAAAGCGCTGTATGAGCTTGGGTTCACTTGGGCTGATCTTGAAGATGAAGAGTACTGGATGGATGCAATAGCTGTAATGCGAAGGGACACTTATAAGGAGCTTGAAGAAGCCTCTTCAAAACTCTGGGCCATTCTCGATAAAACGGTTCGCTATGTACACCTAAAGCGCGATTTGTATGAACTGCTTGGAATTCCCCCTGTACTTTGGGAGATGCTTGACGAGTGTCCTATTCCAGAAGAAGGACTCATCAGCCGGTATGCAAGATTCGACTTTGCTATAGACCATGATGGGACTATTAAGCTGCTCGAACTGAATGCGGATACTCCGACAGGTTATGTGGAAGCATCGATAGCTACACCATGGATCTGTGAGCAAGCTGGCTTGCAGAGTCCAAATCAAGGGATGGGGGAACAAGTTGCGGCAGCTTGGCAGGTAGAACGTCCAGATACCGCAGCTTGTGTGGCATATGGATCTCATCTTGAAGATTCAGGTACGATTGAAGCATTAGTAAAACACAGCGGACTCGATATTCAGTGTGTGGATTGCCTTGATCTGTGGGTCGATAACGGAATTCTGAAGGATGGGGAGGACCGTGTGATTGAGCGGATGTTTGCCCTATATCCTAAAGAGTGGATGGCTGTTGATGAAGGTGGAGATGCTCTCGCCTATGCTGTAGAGCAAGGAAATCTTCAGCTTTTTAACGGCCCTCACAGTATATTGCTCCAGTCCAAGGGGTTGATTGCAGCGGTGTGGGGAATGTATGAGCTAGGCATTTTGTTCGACAAGGAAGAGAGAGAGACGATCTCGCGCTATATTTTGCCTACTTATAATAAGCCTGTATTCTCAGGAAACTTTGTGTCCAAATCTGTTTTTGGTCGTGAAGGCGGTTCGGTGCGCATGTTTGATGATAGTGGTGCACTAGAGCTTGAAGACGAAGACGGTTATGACAGTAGTCAGCTCTTCCCCTCTGTGTATCAAAAAAGAGCCGATTTAGCACGGATAACGACTTCAGAAGGTGAGTTTCATCTACTGATAGGCATGTTCGTGATTAACGGGAAGCCTTGTGGCTTGCTCGGCCGAGCGGGCGGATTGATTACAGGCAATGCCAGTCATTTTATTGCGTTAGGAGTGAGATAATTGGATAAGAGCAAGAAAGCCCGAATCGGAGCCTTATGTATGATGCTTCTGACGGTACTGTTGCTCAGCGCATGTTCCAGTAATCAGGATAGTGTATTTGATACAGGAACAGCTGAAACTTCAGATAGTGTATCACGGGTACCGTGGGACTACCGGGTGGTAGAGGGTACAGTAGGGGATCTAATTGGTAGTGACATGACGGTTTTGCCGGATAATGAGCTGCTCCCGAATGATGGGAATTATGCTACTGGCGATAAAATTTGGACGCTTCAGTTCATGGACGCCGAGCTAATTACGGATGCTGATCAGAAGAACGAAGTCCGCCTGTCCTCATGGAGCACTATTAAGTCTTATGCAGATGAAAAAACGGCAGCGGAGGATCTTACCAATCTTAAAGTATCGGTAACCACTGATGTTGATCTTGTAGGAGTATACAAGACTAAGTATAAGGATAAGACAAGAAATTTCGCGGTGCTTGAGCTTCCTTCAGGCAATCGGATTAAGCAGCCGATTGATGATGAACGCTATACAGCGCTAGAAAAACAGAAAACTGCTTCCGTAGTCCTTGAGGAAGTACATGATTTTGCCGACTATGATTCGGCGTATGCGAAATTTCGGGGGTGGGCGAAGTGACAATTGTTGTTAATTTGGTAGTGAGTGTATTTGTGATTATTCTTCTGCAAGTGTTAGGTATGGTTATCTTCGGTTTGATGACTCCGTTCAAAGATATGGAAGAGCTAAAGAAGGGCAATGTGGCTGTAGCTTTGGCGTTAGGCGGCAAGTTTCTGGCAACGGCTATTATTATTGGGGTAGCAGCGTATACGAATACTTCCATTCTGCACATGATCATTTGGTTTGCGGTGGGTTATGTGTGCCTGATCGCAGCATACTGGATATTTGAATTGGCGACCCCAACCTTTAAGATTTCAGAGCATCTGGAGAAGGGGAATGTGGCTGTAGGCACTATGCTTTGCTTGGTGTTTATTGGAACTGCATTTGCGATTAGCAGTCTGATTGTTTAGTACGAATTTGCAATAGGACAAAACAAAGGTTGCCCCGATCCATCCATCGAGCGGCAGCCTTATTGAAAATATTAAAGGACGCCGAAGGCGTTTTAGCTTGATGTGAAGAAGGGGTGGCAGATGCATCTGTTTCTGAGAATTTCCACCAAGATGATGCGGTTACGCAAACGGACGATAGGGCTAATTATTCTAATCTTTATAGTGCTTAGTGCGTCGATAGCTTACCTGCTTGAGCCGGGTACATTTCATAGCTGGTTTAATGCTTTTTACTGGGTTATGACAACGATGGCGACAGTAGGGTATGGAGATTATTTTGCAGAAACCGTAGTTGGAAAGCTGTTTACCATGTTTCTATACATCTTTGGTATCGGCCTCCTCAGCTTGGTCATTGGTAAGGTCATCGACTCCATTGCGGAGGTGCAGAGAAGGAGAGGAGCGGGAACGTTGAGCTTTCGGGGGAAGGATCATGTGATTCTAATTAATTGGAGTAAGAAAGCACAAGCTGCCGTAGATGAGGTTCTATGCTATTCGCCAAAATGCCATATTGTCATTATTGATGAGACAGGAAGTCATCCTTTGGAGCATATGGATCAAGTCCACTTCATAAGCGGTGATGCCTCCAGTGATGAGATTCTACTTAAGGCGAACATTCATGAAGCAAGAGCAGCCATTGTGTTCGGGGATACACGGATTGATGAAGCGTCGCTGATCGACGGCAAATCTTTATTAATTGCCTCTAGCATTGAGCGCATTGCGTCACAAGTACATACGACTGTAGAAATTATGCAAGAGAAGAATATACAGAATTTCAGGCATGTCCGGGTAAATGAGTTCGTTCTCTCGCATGATGCCATCTCTAGGCTAGCTGTTCGTTCCGCTCTGCAAGAGGGCAACTCTGAGGTGATAACGCAGCTGCTGAGCCGTAAATATGGTGATGATATTTATGAGATTCCAGTGAATACCACGTGGAAGACCTATGGAGATGCGTTTCAGAGCTTGCTCTTGCAAGGCGCAACCTTGCTAGCGGATCGTAGCGATCTTAGCATCAATCGAAAGCTGGATCAGGCTATTCCTAAGGATGCTAGATTGTATGTTGTTTCCGATGAAGAGACGTATCGTAGGATTAAGGGGTAAGCCAGAAATAGCTGGATTAGGCGGATTTTCGGGAGCTGAGGCTTCACGGCAATCCGCTTCTTTTTGTTTGCCAATCTTTCCTTAGGGGTAAGAGATACATGATAATATTTACTTTACCTTCGGAAGGAGCCATTGTTAATGAGTGAACATCAAAAAGTGAACGGAAACAGCAAGAATGAGCAACTGGAACAGTTTCGCAGTAAGGATGAAGGTCACACCTTAACAACGAACCAGGGTTTAAAATTATCAGAGGACGAGTTCTCCTTAAAAGCGGGTGAACGGGGTCCGACCTTAATGGAAGACTTTCATTTCCGGGAAAAAATGACGCATTTCGATCATGAGCGAATCCCTGAGCGAATCGTGCATGCACGTGGATTTGCTGCTCACGGTGAGTTTGAGGTATATAAATCACTGAAAGAATATACGAAGGCGAAATTCCTTCAAGATCCCTCCGTGAAGACACCGGTGTTTGTCCGATTCTCGACAGTAGCCGGATCACGAGGATCAGCCGAGACAGTGCGGGATGCCCGCGGATTCTCTACCAAGTTCTATACTGAGGAAGGGAATTACGATTTGGTCGGTAACAATATGCCCGTCTTTTTTATTCAGGATGCGATCAAGTTTCCTGATTTGGTACATGCCCTTAAGCCAGAACCACATAATGAAATGCCTCAGGCTGCATCGGCTCACGATACCTTTTGGGATTTCATAGCCAATAACCAAGAATCGGCTCATATGGCAATGTGGCTGATGTCCGACCGTGCCATTCCACGTAGCTTCAGAATGATGGAAGGGTTTGGGGTGCATACTTTCAGGATGATTAATAAGCAAGGAAAAGCATGTTTTGTTAAATTCCACTGGAAACCTGTGCTCGGAGTACATTCCTTAGTGTGGGATGAAGCGCAGAAAATATCAGGAGCAGATCCGGACTTCCATCGCCGTGATTTATGGGAAGCGATTGAGGCCGGCAACTTTCCGGAATACGAGCTAGGCATTCAGCTTCTAAGTGAAGAAGATGAATTTAAGTTTGATTTCGACGTGCTGGATCCTACAAAGCTATGGCCAGAGGAAGATGTACCTGTACAACTTGTTGGGAAAATGACCTTGAACCGCAACGTGGATAATGTCTTCGCCGAAACAGAGCAGGTAGCTTTCCACCCTGGACATGTGGTTCCAGGCATCGATTTCACCAATGATCCACTGCTTCAGGGCAGATTGTTCTCTTATACGGATACTCAGCTCATTCGGCTTGGGGGTCCTAACTTCCATGAGCTGCCGATCAATAGACCAGTATGTCCTTTCCATAACAACCAGCGTGACGGGTATGGGCGTCAGACGATTAATCAGGGTCCAGTGAGCTATCATAATAATTCGCTTGCTAACAATACGCCTGCACCTGCCACAGAGGCTGAAGGTGGTTATGTACATTACCAGGAGAAGGTTGAGGGCCGTAAGGTACGTAGCCGGAGCAAGAGCTTTGAGGATCATTTCTCACAGGCTAAGCTCTTCTGGAACAGTATGAGCGCTCCAGAAAAAACGCATATTATTGAAGCCTATTCATTTGAACTTGGGAAGGTAAAGAGTAAGTCAGTCCGGCAGCAGGTTGTAGACATGCTCGCGAGCGTTACGTTGGAGCTTGCTGTGCCTGTAGCAGAAGCTATTGGGGCGAGACCTCCGCAAACAGGCGGTTCCGAGGTGACTCAGGTCTCTCCGGCACTAAGTCAGGCTAATACGAAGAAGCACCCAAACACTCGTAAAGTAGGTGTGATTATTGGCGATGGATTTGATGAAGCCTTGGTGATGCCTGTTCTGGATACGCTTATGGGAGCCGGAATCCAGCCGGAGATAATCAGTGATAAGCTTGGATTTATTAAAGGCTCGCAAGGGACAGAGCTTGAAGTCATTCATACCCTATCCACAACAGATTCGGCGCTCTTTGATGCCATTTATGCAGCTGGTGGAAATTCGGAACATAAGAAATTCCATAAAGATACGGCGCAATTCCTGAACCAAGCCTATTCTCACTTTAAGCCCATCGCGGTAACTACTGAAAATGCTAAACTACTTGAAACTGCCGAACATAGAAGTAGTCTAGGTGTAATAATAGGAGATGGCGGAGAGGTATTCGCTGCCAGCCTTGTCGCGGCAATTACTGCCCATCGTTTTTGGGAACGTATGGAATGAAATAAATGAATAACTGATTCGGAGGGGATATCCCACTAGCCAGAAGGCGTAAGGATATCCCCTTTTTTTGTCCAAGGATAGATACATAATGCTCTCAGTCTGATTTAACTTTTTGTTGTTTATTACCGTTATAGATAATACTAGGCAGTAAGCAGTGTAGGGGAATATTAAAAGGAGGTGATCACTTGAGGAAAATAATCATTGCTGCACTAGCAATATTTGCAGGCATTGTAGGGTTAACGGCATGCGAAAAAACGGCAGCACCGAATCCGCCTAATAGTGCTCATACTAATTCTCCAGCTCCAGTAGATTCAGATCACGATATTACAGGAACCCAAACGCAGGAAGTAGACGACTTAGAGCAATTCATTACCTCGAAACTCACAGGTGAGTACGGAGTATATACGAATTTAATTGAAACAGATCAATCCGCGGAAGCAGCAAGTGGACATGAGGTTCTTAGTGAATCAGCTTCTCTCATGATGCTGGCAGCTGTGCGTAGCGGCCAACAAGAGCGATTTGCAGAACAATGGAATCTAGCTAAGCAAACCTTTGATATGAACAGCGGTTTCAGCTACCGTTATAGTCCTAAACAGCAGAAGTTATATCCTTTGAATGCTGCCGTTGATGATTTGCGTATGATTCGGGCTCTTTATGAGGCGGGGGACAAGTTTGGAAATGAACGTTTTATCGCTGAAGCGGATAAGTATGGCGAAAGATTTTATAAATATAATGTAAAAGATGGAAATGTATATGATTTCTACGATTGGAAATATAGTACAACTAACAAATTCATTACTTTGTGTTATATTGATTTGAGCACTTTGCGAAAATTGTCGATTTCTAGCCAATATAGTGTTAATTTATCGAATCATATGAACGATATACTTGAAGATGGGTATTTATCGGATGAATTTCCTTTTTATGAGACGCGGTTTAATTATGAGACCGGAAAATATAGTTCTGAAAATATCAATACAGTAGAGTCGCTTCTATCTATTCTAGCCTTAGCAGAGGTAGATCAGCAGAAATCCACCAGCATTGATTTTATTAAACGACAGGTCGAAGCTGGAACATTATATGGGCAATATTCGAGAGAAGGCAAGCCGCTGAACGATATCCGGTCCACAGCCATCTATGCTATTACGGCCATGATCGGTGCAGAAATCGGGGATGAATCTCTCTACCATAAAAGCATCGAAAGAATGAACGAGTTCAGAGTGACAGATTTGGGTAATCTACTGTACGGAGGGTTCGGCGATGTGGCAAGCGGCCAAGCCTATTCCTTTGACAACTTGATGGCATTACTGGCCTATGTCTATTAACTTAAACTTTACGTAATGAAGGTGAACCAGCATGATGAACAACACGGTGAAAACACCTCTAAGGCAGGGGATAACACTAGCTAACTTATCGTTGTCCCCAGCTTTTATTACTGCATTTGGAGTGCTGCTTATTACCGTCATCGCCCTGTTCACTGCCCCGTATGTCGGAATGGCGAATAATGGTGATTTTTTTCGAAGTATCTATAGTAATGGACTCTATTTCAATCTGCCGGATTATGATAGTCAGTACTTTGGTTATTTTGTGAAGCAATATGGAATCTTTCAGTATTTTAATGAGAATGGTGCAACTATATCTTCCTCTCAGTCTTTATTTATCAAGCTGGCTATAGGCCTTAATAAGTTGTTCTTTAGCAGCGAGGTATTCGATATCCGTTTTCAAGCGGTGATTTATACGGTTCTTTATGTAATTGCAATTTACTTATTAGTAGAGGTTATTACTTGGGGGATGACCCGAAAGCAGGGGCTCATCATTGCAGGTATTGCTATTTTTATTTTTGGAGATACAGGGTACACAGCTTATTTCAATTCGTTTTACGGCGAGAGTGTTGTGATGATTATGATGATCTTCATGTTCGCTTCGTGGGTGTCGTTATATCGAAAAAGATACAATGACTACGCTATGCTGGCCTTGTTCGTCATTAGCTGTATACTCCTGACTACTGCTAAGCAGCAAAATGCCCCGGTTGGTATGATTGTTGCAGTTCTTGGAATTTCGCTCATTTGGATTCGCAGAGATTATATTTTTCGAATCCTGACAGGGTGCGCGCTTGTTCTTCTAATGTCGGTAGGTATATTAACCTATCTGAATATCTCTGAAGAGTTTGTGAACATTAACCAATATCATGCGATGACACGTGGAGTGCTGAAAGATTCTTCCGATCCGGAAGCTTCGCTGAAATCATTCAACATTGATGAACAATACGCCATTCTGAAGAACAGCATCTATTACGAGAAATATGGAACGATAGATGTGAATTCACCGATTCTTGAAGAGAACTTTTACAATCGTTACGGATTTGTATCGATTCTTAAATATTATATAACGAATCCTGATCAGCTAAACTCCATTCTTAATGTAGCTGCTCAGAGTGCTTTCTCGATCAAGCCAGCGGCTATGGGGAATTATGAGAAATCAGTAGGTAAGGAATTTCGCGCGCAGAGTCACTTTTTTACCGGATACAGTACGCTTAAGCAAACACTGGCACCGCGAACATTTGGCTTTATCCTCCTTTGGTCGGTTCTTGTAATCGGACTGTATATGCCCTCCTTTGTGGCTGCAATCAAGTCACGGAATTTCAGGGGGATGCAGAGAATGGTACTGATCGTTGCAACGATCGGCATCGGGCTTTCCGGGATTTTTGTTTCAATTATCGGTGCAGGGGATGCCGACATTTCCAAGCATGAGTTCTTATTTACATTATCTTTTGATTTGGTGATTTTTCTGGTCGTATCCAGTGTAATTGGGCGCAGAATGTCTAAAAACCGAAATCAGGTTAAGCAGGTTGGCGAGAGCACCCCTTCTAGACCGTATACAAAGCCTCCAAAGGATGTGAGTGTTTGAACATCAGAGGAATCTTAAACGGTGTATTGCTGGTGGCGTTGACCCTAACAGCCCTTCTGTTCCCCGTCACCCCTGTTCAATCTGAGGCTTCGCCACAGAAGGTGCTGCTGCTCTATGACAGCCTCGCTAAGGGGACGGCTAGGGAAGGGAATGTGACAGAGCTCCAACGTCTATTGGCAGCTTATTCCGCCAAAGTTACGCTTAAGAGCTTGGACCAATATGAGCAAGGGATGCTGGCGAATTACTCCAGAGTGATTATGGTTCGTAACGCAGCAGATATTTTGATTACTAATAAATTCTATGCAGAGGATTGGGAGCATTATCAGGGACAGTATTTGCATATTGGATACAGCCCACCGGATTCTCTTAGAAAGAAACTACAGCTAACCACCGATGTGATGTATAGCGGTAATGCTGATCTTCAAATCGGGCAGTTTTCGGACATTCAGCTTCAAGTGCAGGATATGCCCTATATTGCAGCAAGTGAGGGTGCACGCTCTTACGGAAAGCTGACATTTCAGGAGCGGGGCCTGCAAGTGCCGTACGCTGTGAGTGGAGATAGTGAAACATATGTGCCTTATTTTGAACAAGATAACGCCAGTGTTCTGGCGATGGGGTACGTTCTGAAGGACTGGCTTCATATCACCGTTAACCCGAAAATGTATCTCGCAATTAAAGAGATATATCCATTCTCTGACCTGAGTCTGCTGGCAGAAACGGCGGAGCGGTTATATCAAGTTGGGATTCCGTTCCTTGCGAGTGTGCGGCCTGTGTTCAGCAATACCGATTATCCGGCGATGCAACGTTATTTAGTGGCAATGAAAAATGTGCAATCGCGCAATGGAAGCATCTTGGTGAATGCACCAGTGGTGATGCCATCGATAGGTTCTAGTGATCATACGCTTCATGGAAAAATGAATGACTTTATTAATTTATTGGCTAGTAACGGGATTGGGCCGCTCGGAGTCGGGGCGCAAACCCACTGGACTTATGATAAGGAGTACTCAGAGGCAGGAATGAGCTTCTTTGATTCTGCGGTACTTTATCCAGATGAACATATCGATTATATGGAGCAGACTGACACTTCAAAGTCCTTCTTATCCTCCTTATATAGTGTGCCGATTGAATTTATCCAGGATCTCCATTCGACCAACAAGATGTTCCCGGAACTACCGATGGATACTGTGATTACAGTTGATATGCCTAAGAATGAGCAAGAGCTTGAGGAAATGCTACAAACTTTGGAACGATACTGGGTTTCTTTTGCAGACTATAAGCAAGAAAGGCATAAGGTTGTTACGGACGTGAACACGATTCTCTCATCAGGTGGAGTCATCTCTATCAACGGACAACTCCTCAGTCTGGACTATAAGCCAGAAGCGGTGGATAGCAACTATCAATACAAAGAGGAACATAAGAAGAGTTTCACTAGGCTTTTTGATTTAGAGAACCAATTCTTTATTGTCGTCATTATGATCTCTCTGCTGCTATTTGGCGGATTACTGATAATCGGATACCGATTATATAGAAAAAAGTATTTGAAATGAGACAACTAATCGTGATGTGGAGGATCTTATGACGATTTCAGACATACTGATGGTGATTGCAGTGATCTGTATCTGGTCTTTGCTGCTGGTGAATGTGACCCTCATTATCGCAGGCTATCTTTATTACATTAAATCAGAAAATGAGGACATACCAGAGATAGTTGGTGAATATCCTTTGGTTTCAATTATGGTTCCTGCTCACAATGAGGGGGTAGTAATCTGTAAGACGGTGGAATCTCTGCTAGCGCTTGATTATCCGGAAGATCGATACGAGATTATTGTGATTAATGATAATTCCTCTGATAACAGCGCTGAACTGCTGGCCGGTATTCAAAGTCGAAATCCGGAGCGCCAACTGATAGTCATTAATACAGATGCTATTACTGGAGGTAAAGGGAAATCAAATGCGCTTAATATAGGCTTCACCCACTGCAAAGGGGAGCTAATTGCGATTTATGATGCAGATAACACTCCGGAAAAAACGGCTTTGCGCTATCTGGTTGCTGAGATCATGAATGATTCTAGCCTCGGAGCGGTAATCGGCAAATTTAGAACCCGTAACCGTGATGCAAGTCTGCTTACCCGGTTTATTAATATTGAGACGTTGTCTTTTCAATGGATGGCTCAAGCGGGACGCTGGAAGCTGTTCAAATTATGTACCATTCCCGGCACTAATTTCATTATGCGTAGGTCTATTGTAGAAAGTATCGGTGGCTGGGATGTTAAAGCGATAGCCGAGGATACAGAGATCAGCTTCAGAATTTATATGATGGGTTATCGGATCAAATTCCAGCCGAAATCCGTCACATGGGAGCAGGAGCCACAGACCTTAAAAGTCTGGTTCAAGCAGCGAACGCGCTGGGCTAAGGGCAACATCTATGTCATTGTCAAAAACATCCCACTGCTTTTCGATAAATCCGCCGCAAAAGTCCGATTCGATATTCTTTATTTTCTAGCCATTTACTTCTTATTGTTGTTGTCGTTGATCACTTCGGATGTGCTGCTCATCCTGCATGCTTTGGGCTATGTGCATACTACCATTGCTGGGCTTAGCAATTTTCTATGGCTACTCGCTGTTATTCTGTTCGTGGTCGGTACCTTCATAACGTTGACGACAGAGAAGGGCGAGATGAGCTTGTCCAATTTATGGATCGTAATATTAATGTACATCTCTTATTGCCAGCTGTGGATGCTTGTCGCCGCTTATGGATTATATTTATACATCAAAGACCTCATCTTCAAAAGAGAAGCAAAGTGGTATAAGACTGAGCGCTATTAACAATGAACAAAGAAGTAATGTGAGAAATATGCGATCACAGGAGAAACAGAACATGATGATGAAAAAACAAATACTTATACTGTTGACCTGCCTCTCTCTTTTTCTAATTCAAATGAATGTTGCAGCCGCTGGGGCTCTGCCTGAGGATAATAGATTAACTTACACAACCTCGTTCACAGGATCAGATAATACCTTAAAGGGGAAGAGTGCCCAACAACAATATTTTGAGGTTATGGATTATTGGAATGTGGATGAGCTCAGAATTAAGCTGGACTTTCAAATTTCGCAAATTACCGAGGAGCAGATCTCTAGCGTTACCTTAACGCTAAACGGTAGCCCATTCTATACATTCCGCCCCTCTCTAAAAGACAATGGTAAACAGCAACTGATCCTTCAAGCACCTAAAGGGTTTCTGAAAAAAGGGACTAATACGCTTGGCATTCAGGGCTATTTGCAGTCGAACAATACTGATGATCAAGCTTGTTCTGTCAATTATGATTTTGATAATTGGCTGCATCTGTTCAATACATCCAGTATTAACGTGATGTATACCCCAAAGGCCTTGACTGGAGGGATTAGTGACTTTAGCGAGCGATTCTCTGGAATAGACACCTTAACGAAGAAGAAAAGCATTTTGACTGTACCGAACAACAGCACAGGGGCAGAACTAGAGGCGGCGACCTATGCGCTCTCTGGGTATGCGAAAGGCAATTCGCTAGATAATAAAACGATCCCAATGCTTCCTTACCGGTCAGACACTGTGAAGGGTAAGGAAGCGGTTGTGCTGGTAGGCATGTATGACCGATTACCAAGTGAACTAAAGTCTCAACTGAGTTCCTCTGAAGATTTAGGTACGCACGCACTGTTGCAGCTAGTGAATAAGGATACTGTGCCCCTACTTGTCGTAACCTCGAAGGATGAGAGCTTACTGATTAAAGCAGGCCGTTTTATGGCTAATGAAGAGTTAATGGGACAAGTCACCAGTGATCTAAAGGTGGTGGACGATGCTACAGAAGTGTCTGCCCCTCCCCTTTCGATTAGTTCCAACATTACGTTCACAGAAACGGGTGATAAACTGACGGGGGCACATCATCAGGAGCAGACATACTTTGTTACGTTGCCCTCCAACCGCTCGATTGCGGATTCCGGCAAAATTAGTCTGGATTTCCGTTATGCACAGA
Organism: Paenibacillus sp. FSL R10-2734; assembly: GCF_037963865.1. Lineage (NCBI taxonomy): Bacteria > Bacillati > Bacillota > Bacilli > Caryophanales > Paenibacillaceae > Paenibacillus > Paenibacillus sp. FSL R10-2734. Next base: position 851,690 of record NZ_CP150170.1, read on the forward strand.
ATTTAGATTTCAATCGTTCATTAGTCACCGTCAGTATCAACAACACTCCAATTGGCAGCAAGAAGCTGACCAAAGAGCTGGCGAATGGGGATAATCTGAATCTTCCGGTTCCTCAAAACTTGAATATTTCCGGTAATTTCTCGGTAACTGTAGCATTTGATTTGGAGCTAGTAGGGGCCAATTGTATTATTGATAGGGAACAAATGCCGTGGGCTTATATCAGTAAAGATTCTATAATGCGCCTTAATACTAAGGATCGTACGGATCTCTTGTTTAATAACTACCCGTATCCATTCATACGTGACGGTATTTATAATCAAGTAGCGGTCGTTCTGCCAGAAAAAATGGATGACTACGCATATTTAAGTTTATCTAATGTGTTTAATCTACTGGGCAAATATGCTAGCGGTAATGTAGGGAACATTCAGTTCTATACCGATAGCGTTAGCGCCGATCATTTGAAGAATAATAATGTCATCGCCATAGGCGCGTATAAGAATAATAAGATTATCCGTGACCATAATGATAAGCTTTATTTTCAATATAACGGAAATGGGACAGCGATTCGTTCCAATGAGAAGATGAGTATTGAAGAACAATACGGGGCGCAAATCGGAACGCTGCAGCTCATTGATTCGCCATTCTCGGCTGGACGCGGATTGCTTGCTGTAACGGGTGTCGGTTCTGAAGAATATTTCTTGGCTTCGAAGCTGGTCGCCACAGAGCAGAGCAAATGGAAGGTATACGGCGATGGAGTAATTACGGATAAGGATGGAAATGTCAGTGCGTACCGATTTAAGACGATAACCGGAGCAAAAGAGGATTCCGTGGTGAAAAAAATAACGGAACGGACGGATGTACTCAGTTTTGTCATTGCAATTGTGCTAGTGCTGACACTGGTGATTCTATCGCTGATCCTGCTGCTTCGTAAACATATGAAGAAACGTGGTGATAAGCGTGAGACGTAATCGCAGCAGTTTAGTTTCAGATATTGCGCTCTTATCGTTTCTGGTGCTTCTTTATATATGTATTGTCTTCATTGCTGGAGCGCCTGATGATTACATCCAGAATATTATCATTTTAAATGTGGCTTTTATCCTGGCGATCGTTACGTATTTTACAACGGTGACTGCAGGGCTGGTCTTGAATTTGGTGTTTATATTTGTCTACGGATTCTACACGGTATATCAGACGATATCCATGGGAGATACGATTGGACTGAATACTTATTTCTGGCTTATTATGACCCCATTGTTAACGGTCGTTCTATGGATATTTACATTAAGTAACCGTGAGCTGCAGAACGAGAATCAGCGTTTGGAGAAAAAGACTGCCAATATGGCTATCGTCGACGAGAACACAGATCTGCGTAACAGCATTTCTTTTCAGAAGGATGCCTCATTATTCACGGGCATTTCGACTCGCTATCAGATTCCACTCACACTGCTTGTAGTGAAGGTGAAATACTGGAATGAGATCAGACGGATTATACCTGAAGATCAGCTGGCAGAGGCCATTCACGACGTGTCTCAGCTTAGTCAGGCCAGTATCCGTACCAATGATGCACTGTATTTACTGGACAAAGATGACGCGACATGGGGCCTGCTACTGTTCACCGACAGCGATGGAGCAAAAATCGTGATCGAGCGGATTAAATTGAAGCTTCAAGAGCTTAATGACACTGAATTTGTCAAAAAGTATAAAGTCAGCCTCGGTCTCAAAATTGGTGCTGTAGAATATCAATCGGGTACTATTGAGAATCCATTGGACTTCATTGTTCAGGCTAAAAAACAGCTGGAGTATGATGTATAAGCAGTTTAAACGTAAGGCAATATAAGGAATATCGGATATTAGTTGACTTTATATGTCGATTTCACGTATGATGGAGTGGTGGTCTAAATCGTAAGATTTACGAATTTTCCTACGTTTATTAGGTTATACTATTTATAAACCTACAGATCATTTGGTTAATTTACCATAAAGGCTCCACTAATTTGTTCAGAAGGAGGACGATCAGAATGAGAGAAGGCATACATCCAAAGTACAACAAGGTTATTTTCATGGATGCAAGCGTAGGCTTCAAATTCCTGAGTGCATCTACAAAATCATCCAATGAAACAATGGAATGGGAAGATGGTAACACTTATCCTGTTATCCGCGTGGACGCAAGTTCCGCATCCCACCCATTTTACACTGGTAAACAAAGAGATACAGAACAGGGCGGCCGTGTTGACAAGTTCAAACAACGTCTTGCACAAAAGAAATAAGAATCCGTACGGATTAAAAAGGGACAACCCATTTAGAAGCAGACGCTTCAGGGATGTCCCTTTTTTGTGTTCAGGGTGATAGAATGAAAGGGAATAGATAAAATAGTATAGTGTCAAGGGAGCGAACAGTAATGGAAAATGAAATAAAAGTTGATACGGTCCTTAAGAGTGAGGACGTTCAGGAGTTTAACCTATGGTTCAGCTTGAATAGCCGAATTATACTTAACTCTTTTAGTGTGGTTGCTTATTTTATGATTTTGCTGTTAATTACTAAGGATTACAGTACTAAAAGTATCTCAATCCTAGCTGTGACTGCTATAATTCTTGCCGCTGTCTTATGGTATATGACCAAATCAAGCTTGATCAAAAAATCTAAAAAAGCTTTCGCTACAGACAGCTTATCCCAGCAGCCTCAGAGCTATTCCATATCAGATGAGGGCATAAAGTACGAATCCGAGGCAGGTTCCGGGCAAGTGAAATGGGAAGAGATTCATAAAATTGGTGAAACGATGAACTTGTTCGTGTTTTTTGTGTCTTCTAATAGAGCGCTGATTATCCCTAAGCGGTACTTTCAGTCGGTACAAGATAAAACGGCATTTAAGGATTTGGCCAGAAAGTATATGTTCTCTAATCGAGTGAAGTTCAAATCATAAACTCTACTGTTATTTCTCGATACATTTGTAGATAGGATTAGGATATAATGATAGGAGCGACTTGAAAAATAGGAGAAATATGGCATGCCGTGGATTCAAGGATATCCGTATTACTTATTAATGGGCAGTGTTCTAAGCTTTTACATGGGCGTCAGCTCCTATCGACATCGTAAGTCAGCAGGAAGACGCTATCTATGGATCTTAATGCTGCTAGTCAGCCTCATATTTGTTGCAACGGCGGGGGAGATATTGTCATCCTCTTTTCAGGCTAAGCTGTGGTGGAAGAATGTGCAGCAGGCCCCGCTTTTTTTAAGCGCGCTGTTTACTTATGCTGTGGTTAAAGAATATGTGTCACCTTCCACGGAACGCTTGCCTATAAAGCTTGCTATTTTCGCGATTCCTATTGCTTTGGATGTACTGCTTATTTTTACGGATACCTATCATCATCTAATGCGTAGTGAAGTGGGCATCGCCACTGTTGCGGGTGTTAGTGGAATTACTGTAAAGCCTACGCTCCTTAGTATGGCTTTTATTGCGTATGATCAGCTTTTTGGTCTATATGCGGTCTTTTTGCTGGCTTTTTCCTTATTCAATAGACCGAGAGCTTTTTTGCGGCGTACTTTTCTGCTGCTGGCTGGTCTGCTAGTTCCGGTTCTTTCCGTTTTTTTACTCCCTCTTTTGAAGATCACTCTTACAGGATTTACGGCCATTACTTATTTACCCGCAATTATAGCGGCTTATTTGTGCTTGTTCGTCGACTCTAAGTCTACCATCTATCCTTTAACTAAAATTAAAATCCTAGAGCATATGAAAGACGGCGTAGTTCTGACAGATCAGAATGATAGAATTGTTGGTATAAATGAGGCTGCGACCTCTATTTTATTTGATATTACCGGGATTACGAACGATACCTGGATGGGGAAGAGCATTGATCTTTTTATGAGGCACCACAAGGACATCGGCGCTCATTACAGTCAAAGGACCGAAGGGCAATTTGAGATTGTACATGCTGGAATAAGTGAGGTTTGTTATGGGGTCTCTCTGATCGCTACCGAACATAGAGCAGCAGAGAGCAAGGGAATGCTTATCGTTTTTAGTGACCATAGTGAAAAGAAGCGGTATGAGCGTGAACTGGTCTATCAAGCAACGGTAGATGATTTGACTGGACTTTATAATCGCAGGCATTTTATGCAAATGGTGCTAAATCAAACGATTCCGGACGGACTAGGACTGGCACTGCTGTTATTTGATATCGATGATTTTAAGTTAATTAATGATACCTATGGTCATTTAGCAGGAGATCAGGCATTAGTTGATTTTTCGAATAAAATACTTCAGGTGTACCAAAATAAAGGCATTGCCGGAAGAGTTGGGGGCGAGGAATTTGCTGTATGTTTTTTTGCTGAGGATAAACATGCAGCCCTGATGGAAGCAGAGGATTTCCGCACTACAATGAGTGATTATAGGATAATATTGAACCAGCACGATAGCGTTCAGCTTACCGCAAGCATCGGAGTTTCTTTTACAGAGCGTAGAGAGGTCACCTTCGAAGATTTATATCGGGAAGCCGATGAAGCGTTATACCGTTCTAAGAATTCGGGCAAGAATAGAGTGACGATGGGGCGTGAGCCTGTCTTAAGAGAAGCGATGAAGGGCTAAGGAGCGTGCAGAAGCTAGATCTTGCGCTTATAGCATCGAATATAAAGGAGTGTCTTCATGAATCTGACTATTAATGAAGTGATGAGTAAGCTTGAGGAGATGGGTACAGAGCAGACGAAGCGTACCTTCATACGACATGGTTCTAAGGAGCCTTTATTCGGAGTGAGAATAGGGGACATGAAGAAGCTGGTTAAGGATATCAAGAAAGACCAGAGCCTAGCTCGTGCTTTGTATCAGACGGGTAATTATGATGCGATGTATTTGGCAGGACTTACGGTTGATCCTAAGAGTCTTACAAAGGAAGAGCTTCAAGACTGGGTGTCGGCGGCTTACTGTAGTGGATTAGCGGAATATACGGTAGCGTCTGTCGCCGCAGAGAGTCCATACGCATTGGAGCTTGCGAGAGAGTGGATTTCTTCATCGGATGAAATGGTGGCCACCTGTGGCTGGAGTACTTATGGAAATTACATTTCAGTAACGCCGGATGAACTGCTGGACATCACTGAGATCAGAAAGCTGCTACAGCAGATTGAAGCTACCATTCATCAGGAACGGAATCGAGTTCGTTACACGATGAATATGTTTGTAATTATTGCCGGCAGCAGCGTAGCAGAGCTGCATGATGAGGCGACACGCATTGCTGAAAGCATTGGAAAGGTCCAGGTACATATGGGACAAACCGCATGTAAAGTGCCGCTGGCTGTAGACTATATTGCTAAGGTTGAGCAGGCTGGAAAGCTTGGTGTGAAGAAGAAGACCTGTATTTGTTAAAAATAATCAAACAAAAGGCCAGTTCTCGTAATCCGAGAACTGGCCTTTTTAATTTATAGTCTTATCTACGAAGACTGCTGATTACACTCTTATTGTTGTACGGAATCTACTACGACTTTTACAGCTGTGCCGATTGGTGGCAGACTCTTAGTGAGCATCGGGCTGTAGAATCCAATAACCTTCGCGTCTTTTACAAGCTCGCTGCTTTTAACAGCTTCGCCATCTTTGTTCATTAGCACGGTATCTTTACTAATACGCAGCACTACTTCTTTTTGTGACTGTTCGCTCAGGCCACTGCCTTTAACAGTGATGCTGATGTTTCCTTCATCGTCCTTTTGAACCTCTTCAATGGTACCTGCTGTGCCCAGAAGATCATTTTGTTTCTGCTCATCTAGCACAGTGATCTTGTAAGTTGGAGTTTGCGGTGGCAGGCTCATGGTCATGATCATGGAATGCTCAGCTTTTACGGTCATACCAATCTGAAGATCTTTCAGTGCAAGCTTAGTACCGTCTGCCATTTCGATCGTGGTATCTTCACCTACATTCAGTACGATGCCATCTGTGCCTACACCCTGAATCTGAACGGATTGGTATTTGCCTTCATTATTGACAGCTGTAATCACACCAGTCTTGGTCATGTGCTCCTCTTGATTAGCATCAGTGATCACGATGGAATCTCCCTTCACTGTCATGTTGTGGTGGATGATTTCACTTACAAAGGAAGCTGGTACATACAAAGTGGATCCAACCAATTGAGGTGCAGTTCCAAGCGTAGTATTCATTTTGTTGATACTATAGCGATCTTCTCCTGCTTTCACTGAAGTGAACACCGCACCATTGATAAGTTCAACGGATTTAGTCTTTCCATTCCAAGTTAATTCGAAGCCGAGTGCTTCAGTAACCGAACGAAGTGGCACCATAGGTTCTTTACCATTAGCAGTTTGGAAACCTTTTTCTTTAAGAGCGGACCCATTGATTTCAATCGCAAATGTTTTTTGATTAGCGCTAACGGAGGTTTGAGTAGCGTCATTTTTTGCAGAAGTTGTGGTTGGTGCAGCGTAAGCTGCTCCTGTTGAAAGTGCTAGGGACAAGGTTAATAGAACCATACTTGTTTTTAAGGTGTTGTTCATAGTTGTTAGCTCCTTTTATAAAGTCATTTGTTAGTGTTGTTATTATCTAGACGGGACATCCCTCCAATATGTTGCAGGTTATCTGGAATTATTCCGTAATATTCATGTATCCAAATCATAAAAAAGAGTAAGAGACCGTTTCCGTTTGTAGTAAAATGGAAATATTAACAATCGCTCACATTAGGAGGCGCTATGGAGTCATTCAAAGATCGACTTAGATTCATGAAGGTCCAGCAGGACGGGCTTGTTAAGGAATATGAAGCTCTGATCGCGGAATATGAAAGTCACGATCTGGTCAACGAGAATGAACACTTGAAGAAGGAATATGAGAAGCATAAGCTTGCTTTAGTTGAGCTGAAGACTCAGGTAGGGAAGCTTCAAGAAGAGAATATTGAGCTAAAAGTTACGCTAACGGAACAAATCTTAGATGAGAAGCTCGGCATTCTTCACGTGTCTAGACAGAAGCTACAGACTTATTTTGCCTCTAAAAGCCTTGCTCATACGGATCGACTGACGGCTTTTGAGGTAGAGACGAAGCGTCATATTCAGCAGCTGTACCAAACAGCCGCAAGGCAGCTCGGCGAGGATAAGGAAGAGTTATCCGGTCGGCTCGGTGCGTTGTCGGCGGAATTAAATGAGCGTGTGCAAGCGCAGCGGCAAAGGCAGAGGGAATCCGAAGTGGGGCTGAACTCCAGAATAGATAACGGATTACATGATTTTGCCTCGGAAGAGATCAGTGAAGAGGTACTGGAGCGTCGAAGAAAACAAAATCATATCGAAATGAAGATTGGGCTAGGCTGGATTAACAAGCTGGGAATATTGCTGCTGATTTTGGCCGTGGGCGCGGCATTCAGATATACCTACTCCAACTGGTTCACAGGATATATGAAGGGAAGCGCCTTTTTTCTACTGGGACTACTGATGTTAGGGGGCGGGGAGTGGCTGTATCGCAGAGGAAAAGGGACATTCGCATTAGGGCTACTTGGCGGCGGAATATCAGTGCTGTATGGCTCTATTTTCTATAGCTATTTTTTATTGGATATCATCAGTATTTATGTAGGGCTGTCCTTATCCGTGCTCGTCACTTTGACTGCTGTGCTCCTGTCTTTAAGGTATGAATCACGAAGTATTTGTGCTTTGGGCTTAATCGGAGGGTACCTGCCACTGTACTCTTATCTGGGGGCATTTGGTCTTTCGGGCAACGCGGTTTACGTGGCAATGGGTTACTTGTTTCTACTGAATTTGTTCATTCTATTGATCTCCTTCCGCAAACGTTGGAACGTTGTCAATTATATCAGCTACTTATTTAATACACCTTCCATGCTGATATTAATAGCGTTATCGGATAGCGATGGAATAAATATGATTTATGCGGTACTAACTTTTGTTATGTATTTGGGCATTACGTTATGGTATCCGTTCAAGTATCGCTCCAAGTTGTCTTGGTGGGATTTCTCTCTACTAGGATGCAACACGTTTATTAGCTGTCTCACCTTGTATCTTCTATTCCTGGATGCAGGACTGAAGGATTACAATGGTGCGCTGGCGCTGGTCTTCTGTCTGCTGTATTTGGCGCTTGGACGAGGGCTTGAAAAGCTGATGCCACAGGAAAAAGAAAGCATGCTACTATTCTACGCTACTTCGTTGACCTTCGGTATTCTGATGATTCCGTTCCAATTCGGAGCGGCTTGGTGGTCCATAGGTTGGTTGATCGAGGGTGTGGTACTTACCTTGTTTGGTAATCTAAATCGGTTCAAGGGAATGGAAAGGGCAGGCTGGGGTATTTTGACGCTATGCCTTGTGGTATTCTTCGGTCTAAATGTACCGTTGCAATTGGAAATAGCCAATGAATGGATGAATTCCGCAGACGCCTATTTTCCGCTAAAATATGTCTTCATTACTGTAGGCATGCTTATTATCACCGTATTGTATGCCGTTCAGCATAACCGAAAGGATGCACATCAGCGTAGTGAGCCGTACGAAATCACATTGGCCCTATGGTTTAAATACGCGACGTTATTGAATTTCTGGATCTATGGTTTGTATGAATCGAGAAGATTATATCGTCTAGCTGTACCGGAGGATTTCTCGCATAGAACCTTCTATAATTTGCTGATGTCTGCTCTATTAACTATTGTTCTGGCTTATGTACTGCCAAAGGTAAAGGTGCTGTACGACACGATTGTTAAGTATTTTGTGAGATTCCTCTTTGGGATCGGATACGCTATTTGTTTGTTAATCACAGTAGGCTTACCAAGTCTGGAGAATGATCTTGCACGTAATACTGGAGCTGATTATATCGCGCTGAGTGTACTTATCATCTTTAATATCTTCGTTTGGTTTAGTGGACGAGATTTACTGGTCACCATGCTTAAACGTGAGTATAAAAGTATGGAGATATACCCTGTCTTCATGGGGGTGTATCTGCTCGGGATCATTACCGCTTTTTTAGGGGTACAGCTGCAATTAAATGACGCGGGATTAATATTTAGTCTCGTTTATCTGTTGATAGCAGTTCTGTTCATCATGTACGGCTTCCGCAAAAGATATGTGTACATTCGGCGCTTCGGCCTTGGATTAACGTTATTGGCAACAGGTAAGCTACTGCTATACGATCTGGGACTACTGAATACCGGAAGCAAAATCATCGCCTATGCCAGCTTTGGGATTTGCCTGCTCGGGATCTCCTATCTCTATCAAAAGGTATCCAATAAAATGCAGGAGGGTCAGGTGGAGACGGAGAATGAGACTAAGGGATAGACTACAATGTGAACCATAGGAAGGAAGACGAGGATGTATCAGACTTATATTTTTGATCTGTACGGGACACTAATTGATATTAAGACAGATGAGGAGAACCCTGAGATCTGGGAAAGGTTAGCTCTCCACTTCGGATATCAGGGGTTGTCCGTATCAGGTGAAGAATTGCAGGAACGTTTTCTACAGGAAAGGGATCTGCAACTAGAGGAAGCCGCACGGAGCTGTGAGTATCCGGATTTCGTAATGGAGGAAGTGTTTCGGTCTGTGGCCCGTCAATTGGGTGGAGAACCGGATCAGGCATGGTTATATGAAACCGTGAGGTGGCTGCGGACGTTATCGATGATCCAGATCTCTCTATATGACGGTGTGACGGACATTCTACAAACGTTAAGAGAACGTGGCAAAAAAGTATTCCTGCTCTCCAACGGGCAGAAAACCTTTATTGAGGCAGAATTAACTATGCTCGGAATCATACATTTATTTGATGGTATTGCGATCTCTTCGGAAGCAGGGGTGAGCAAGCCAGATCCGCTATTTTATCAGTATTTAGTCGAAAAATATGGAGCGGATTTGAGCTCAGCCATCATGATTGGAAATGATCCTCGTACGGATATTGAGGGAGCTCTGAAGGTAGGTATAGACTCCTGTTACATTCGTACAGAATCCTCACCGTCTGGTATAGAAGTGAGGAGCAATTATAGTATATTAGATGCGGATTTGCGGAAAATTCCTGGTTGGAACTCGTAACTGAACCCAAAAAGTCCCCGTCCCCGGCTTCTTACTCACCGGTTACGGGGACTTCGTATGTCGGACGTTTAGGATCACAACGCCGTTTGCTTGATTAGATTACACCTTCAGCCAGCATAGCATCGGCTACTTTTTTGAATCCAGCGATGTTCGCTCCTGCAACAAGGTTGCCGGACTGTCCATACTGCTCGGATGCATCTACAGATTGCTCATAGATGGAAACCATGATCTCATGCAGCTTCGTGTCTACTTCTTCAAAGCTCCAAGACATACGCATGCTGTTTTGTGCCATTTCAAGCGCGGATACAGCTACGCCCCCAGCATTAGCAGCTTTGGCAGGTGCGAATAGCACGCCAGCCTGTTGGAACTGGTGAATAGCTTCAAGGGTAGATGGCATGTTGGCACCTTCACCTACTGCTTTAACACCATTCTCAATCAGTTTTAATGCCATGGTCTCATCAATCTCATTCTGAGTAGCACTCGGAAGGGCGATATCACAAGGAATAGTCCAAATTTGCGTGGAATCTTCGGTATACACAGCGTTAGGATGTTCATTCACATACTCACTAATCCGTTTTCTTTCGACTTCTTTCAGGCGGCGGACAGTTTCGAGGTTAATGCCGTTTTCGTCATAGATATATCCAGCGGAGTCACTACAAGCTACGACTGTTGCGCCTAGCTGTACAGCTTTTTCAATCGCATAGATCGCTACGTTACCAGAACCGGAAACAACAACGCGGCTTCCTTCAAAGGAAAGGCCTTTTGCTTTCAGCATCTCATTTACGAAATAAACTGTACCGTAACCAGTAGCCTCTGTCCGAGCCTGACTTCCGCCGTAACCAATACCTTTACCAGTCAATACGCCAGCCGGATATCCTCCGCGGATCCGCTTGTATTGTCCATACATATAACCAATCTCACGAGCGCCTACGCCGATATCCCCCGCAGGTACGTCTTGGTCAGGACCGATATAATTCTGCAATTCAGTCATGAAGCTTTGAGCAAATCGCATAATCTCGCCTTCAGATTTTCCTTTAGGATCAAAGTCGGATCCGCCTTTACCTCCGCCGATGTGTTGGCCGGTAAGCGCGTTCTTGAAAATTTGTTCGAAGCCGAGGAATTTAATGATACTAGCATTAACGGATGGGTGAAAACGAAGTCCGCCTTTGTAAGGCCCGATTGCACTACTGAACTGTACGCGATATCCACGGTTCACTCTTACCTTGCCTTGGTCGTCGGTCCAAGGTACACGGAACATAATCAAACGTTCTGGTTCGACCAATCTTTCAAGAATGGCATTTTCCTGATACTTAGGTTCAGCAGCGAGGATCGGAAGCAAAGATTCGAGGATTTCCTTTACAGCCTGATGAAATTCGGGCTCAAAAGGATTACGTGCAACAACCTGTGCGTATACGTCTTCGATATAACGATGTGCCTTGTTGCTGTTTGTGTCTAATTGCTGGGTAGATACTGAGCTCATGAATTCAACCGCCTTTTCTAGTATTCAATTTGGTCCAACACTTTTTTTATATTTTGGCACAAGTCATACTTCCTCACAACTGTTTTTATTAAATAACTTACTTGAAGTGGAATGTTATTTAGACTATGGTGATATGAAATATGTTAAAAAAGCTGGGCATACTTCGTGTAATGACGCGTTAAAGCGCGAAATATGCTACAATGGGTGTGTAATAATTGTAAGGAGATGAATTTGAAAATGAGTGACAAAGTAAATGAACAGGAGTTAGTAACGGTCTTATCTGCCAAAACTAAAGTGGACCCTAATTTGATCCGGTTAGTACTGAAGCATGAACAGACCTTTATCAATAAGGCCAAAGCCAATGCCAAAGGCGAGGTAGACATCGACAATGATGATCTGGTTGACTATGTTGTTGCCCAGCGTGATGTGAAGCTGGATGAAATTACAGTTGAGACGATTCTTGATGCGGAGATGGATTACTTAATGGATAAAGGGTTGGCTGGATACATCGATTAACCCGTTCATATTTCCGGCTCTAGAGCCAGTTGTTCAAGAGGATATAGAGCCGGAATAAAAAAAAGTAGGCATTGTCATTGCATTCAGCAATTTAGTGTGGTACAATGAAGTTAATCATAAATTTAACCCTTAATTCACATATTGTAAAAGGTTATCATTTGTGCGTATGAGTCCTTTTCCAATGTGTGAATTTTTATTTGTTCGTACACCACGTAGGAATAAAAGGACATGTGTTAAATAAAATATTGGAGGTAATATTATGCAAACAGGTACAGTGAAATGGTTTAACGCAGACAAAGGATTCGGTTTTATCGAGGTTGAAGGTGGAAGCGACGTATTCGTACACTTCTCCGCAATCACAGGCGACGGTTTCAAATCTTTGGACGAAGGCCAACGCGTTGAGTTCAACGTAACTCAAGGCGCTCGTGGACCACAAGCAGAAAACGTTGTAAAACTGTAGTTCGAAAATTAAGCTGCCCTTAACACAAGTTGAGGGCAGCTTTTTTATTTTTATCTTATGAATCAGCCCCTAATAGGGTGGCAAAATCGTCTCGATTCGATCCAAGGAGGGTACTTAATGTATTTTCGTAAAAAAGCACTGGAGGATCTTCCGCAGGAAGACACAGCCATTTGGTCCTGTACCAAGGAAGATTGCACCGGTTGGATGCGCGATAATTTCGCATTTCAACATGTACCTACCTGTTGGCAATGCAACTCTCCCATGACTAAAAGTATGAAGATACTGCCAACGCTTGTGAACACGAATTCAGACATGAAGGCTATGAAGAAGGGCACTTCGATTAAGTAAGAGCCTAAACTAAGATCATTTTTGAAATGATTAAATAGAAGCAGCTAACATACTCAAACAGCTGGACCCTTGTTCTGGGCAGCTGTTTTTTGTTTGAGTATTTTATTTGTGATCGAGCAATTTCTCCCACTCTGTTATGGTGATATTCTCTGAGATATGCTTCAAATGTTCAGGAACTTCCACATGGCACATGAATTCTAAGCTGTTGCCGTCAGGATCATTGAAGTACACAGAGGCATTCCCTTGATATGCGCGGATAAAGGGCTCTTTAGAAGCTCGATTGCGGAACGGGACAGCCTCCACACCAATAGATTTCAGCCATTGCAGAGACTGCTTCAAATCCTCATACGTTACGCGGAATGCGAGATGCCGTAATGATGGATGGTAAGGAGTTTCTACTTCTTCGCCTTCCCAGAGTCCGATCCAGCTCTGACCTTCTTCGATCCAGAAGAATACTGTATCCTCATCCCGCCAAGCCATTTTTAATCCCAATTTCTTATAAAATTCGATAGATACCTCAAGATTTCTCACTGGTAAATGTGCTTCAAATAGTCCTTTTATCATATTCTCGTCTCCTCTTACAGGCTTAGCCTGATTCTTATTTTTTTACTACCAGGTTCTTCCGTGCATCAGTTCCCATTCTTTCCAGGGTACCATTCCGAGCTCAGGTCTGGGTTCATCAGGCAACACGGCTAGAAACTCCAATGAATGACCATCTGGATCACTGAAATATACAGATACAGCTGGCATCCAGCCGAATACATATAACTGGCCTTTATCATCATCGAGGAAGTTGGAGGTTTCAATCCCCTTGGCCTTCAGATAGGATACCGACTGCTTCAAATCCTCAAGCGTTACTTGAAAAGCAAAGTGCTGACGCACGACCTCAGCTGGTGCCTTCTCCCAAATCCCCAGCATGGCCTGATTACGTTCTTCTCCAATCCAGTAAAATCGCCGCTTGCGGCCTTCGATATTCTCCGAGTGGGCTAGAGGGAGTTCCAGAACGTGTTCATAGAAATGAGCAGATCGTTCAAGGTTAGTCACATTCAGATGGGTTTCGAACAGTTCTTTGATCATAAGGAGGTACCTACCGGGCTATTGATTTTGCGAGCTAATTTTAGGAAGGATGCTAAGACTAGACGAATGCGATCCTCAATCTCTTGACCGCCCTCGTACCCGTCGTATCCAACCTCGAACCGCTTACGCTGTATCCCGCCGATGGAGATCCAGTCAGGTGTATTGATTCCATGTAGGTTGCGTACAACCGCCTGTAATTGAAGCAATGAGCTTACACCTACGGCTCCACCAGCAGAACTAGCAGACAACACCACTTTGCCGTTGAAATGCGTCTGGCCTAGATGGTCCAGAGCATTTTTCATAACGCCGCTCATGGAACCGTGGTATTCCGGGGTAATCAGGATGATTGCGTTCGCAGTTAGCATCTCTTGATGGAGGGCGTTTAAGTGCTCGTGCTCCTCGTATGACTCGTCTGGTGAATAAAAGGGGAGTGGGCGTTTATGGAGATCGAACAGGGTGACTTTTTCGCCTTGCTGATTAATGAAATGTGCGGCATGCTCTGCCAGCTTTGTGCTGGTCGCTTCTTTTCGATTACTGCCTGTCAGGATCATGACTTTCATCTGTATCCACTCCTTTATAAGGTCGATTGCTATAAACCAATGATAGCTGAATCGACATTTGTTGACATCAGCACATGGAATGAACCTGCATAGCAAAGACGCTCAGCCATTATGCTGAACGTCTAAGACTAAAGATGTAGATGAGCTGTGGTGCTATGAGTTGTGGCCGCCTTTCAATGCAAAAATGGCAGCTTGAGTCCGATCCGATAAGTTCAGCTTTCCGAGTACATGACTGACATGTGTCTTAACGGTCTTCTCGGTGATGACTAGCTTACTGGCAATCTCTTTGTTACTCATGCCCAGCGCAATTAGATCTAATACTTCCTGCTCACGTGGAGTAAGAAGCTCAGCTCCGATGAGTGTAGTTGGTGTTGTGCTAGGGCCGTTCAGATTAGAACTACTAACATCCAGTTGCTCTGCCGTAGAAGCTGCCATAAGATTCATCAGTTGACTCGCGGCTTCGGAGTGCAGCTCCACTTGTCCGCTGTGTACCTTGCGGATGGCCACTACCAGCGCTTCTGGTTCTATGTCTTTTAGCAAATATCCTTTGATCCCTACGCGAATAGCAGGAAGTACATGATCCTGATCTGAAAAGGAGGTCAACACAATGATTTTGACCTGTGGATGGAAGATTCGCAGCTGTTTGGCTGTCTCAATGCCGTCCATCACGGGCATATGTAAATCCATTAAGATGATATCCGGCTTTAGCTCGGCTGTTCTCTCTAGTGCCTCGCGGCCGTTCGACGCTTCTCCGATCACCTTGATATCCGGTTGTGTCGAGAGAAACACTTGTAGCCCACGACGAACCATTGCGTGGTCGTCCACCAGTAATAAACCTATTGTCATTTGTGATCACCTGACTTCATGTGGATTGGAGGAGCAAAGGAATAGTAACCTCAACGGTTGTGCCTTGATGCTCCTCGCTGTGGATATGAATACGGCCATGGAGCGCCTCGGCTCTTTCCTTCATAATATGCAGGCCGAGAGATTCATTGGTGTCTGTGTTACAGCGTCGTTTTGCACCGCCTTTGCCCTGATCGGCAATGCTTAGTACAACCACGGCTGCGTTCAGATGCAGGGATACTTCAGCTTTAGAAGCTCCAGAGTGCTTGCGTACATTATTGAGCGCTTCTTGACCAATGCGCAGTAGCCCTTCTTCCACGTTGCGAGGAAGCTCGAGAACGCCGCTACGCTGAGTCTGTATCAGCAGCCCTAGTTGCTGACCGTGAGCCTGCAGCGCGGTCAGCAAACCGGCTTCCAGTCCTGCAGGACGAAGCTGCATGATTAAAGCGCGCATTTCTTTGAGCGCAGATTGAGAGAGCTCTTGAATGTCGCGGACAGCCTCAGCAGCGGGATGGGAGGCGTGCTCTTGCTTCAGCATGCTTTCCACACCTTTGGCCGTCATCGAGAGGGAGAACAGGATCTGGTTCACTGAGTCGTGTAAGTCACGGGCCAGTCGATTCCGCTCGTCAAGACGCGCGATTTCGCGGCGCTGCTCTCCGAGCTGTATGCTTTCCAGTGAAGCTGAAAGATGATCGGCAATTGCTTCGAGCACTTCTCCATCTGCGGTTGCGGAGGCGAGTGCTTTAGGCGAGGTGATGAGTAGAATGGCCGAACCTTGTGCAGTAATCTGCCGAAAAGGAACGGCAAGCATTACAACGCGCTCTGCGTCAGACTGTTCAGAACAGCATGAGTTCGTAATTTCCTGTTCTTCATCAGGGGTTAATGTTGCGAAGCGATGTCCTTTCGCGATAACCCTTAGGCGATTTTTAAAGGAATTCGAGAGCTCAAAGGGAGCGATTTCAGGCGTTATATTAGCTGCATAAGAGGCGGCATGTACTTCGAATTTCCCCTCATGTTGTCCAATAATTGCTGCAAAAGGCCAATCGAAATATTGGCTGATCAGGGCGGTGGTTTTCTCCAACAGAATGCTTGGAGAGATGCATTCACTAGCCGTTAGATTCAAAGCACCGCTGAATTCCCCTAATTTGGCGTACAGATTCGCACGGCGCTGCTCAGTGCTATATAGCTGCATTCGCTCAATGGCACTGCCGATTTGCAAGGCCACGGATTGCAGTAAAGCCAGCTCACTGTCGGCGTAATGTGCTTTGCCTGGTGCAGCTACATTCATAAGCCCCAAGTAGCGATCACCTGAATGCAGTGGAATGGTAGCGTGGTGGGTGATTCCCAAAGTGTCGCCCCAATTATACTGCCTAGCATTACTCAGCCGTTTGCAGTTTAGAATGTTGACGGCATGCTCTAACCGTCCGTCCCATAGGCGGTCTAAGCACCAGCAACTTCCGCACTGCATCGGTTGTTTATTGTCCCGTTGCAGCGCTGGCGGTAAACCTCGATCTGCGGCGAATTCATACTCCATATTCTCTTCACTCAGGAAGATCCAGCCTGCCGTATTTCCTGTTAGATCTAGCAGCTTACCCATAACTGTATCGAGCATCGGTTTGAGCTCATTGGAACTATTTAAGGTCTCCGCAATCGTCTTGAGCGTCAATAACTCGTGGATTCCGGTTTCTTCCGGCATGAGGTTCTCCCCTTTAGGTTTATTGAAATAGAAGAAAGTATAAGGTTCTATCTATTGTAACGTACAATGCTTCATTCATTCTCAAATTTTATATAATTATCAGGCTATAAAAAAGGCGGGTCCTTAAGATCTGGTATGACCTTAAAGAACCGCCAAAGTATATACGTTAATTTACAGCTGCGGGGGTAGTGGAAGGCGTGCTGTGTTCTACATCATCATCATGCTGAATAAGTCCGTGCTTCTCCCAAGCTCGGCTCTTCCAACGGAAATACATAATGACAGCTCTTGTCCACTCATCGGCTGCAGTGGCAATCCACACACCGGCTAATCCTAGATTGAGTTGGAACACCAGGAAATAGCCAAGGGGTAAGCTCATGCAGACCATGGAGATCAGTCCCATATATACTGGAAACTTCGCATCGCCCGAGGCGCGTAGTGAGTTAATGATGACCAAATTGGTTGTGCGCCCGGTCTCTAGGAAGAAACTAAGCAGTATAACCTGAGCCCCCATCAGAATGATGTTCTCATTGTCTGTGAAGAGACCAAATAGAGGTACCCGGAAGACAATCACCAGAGCATCTATTATTACTGTGACCAGTAGCGCCCACTTCACACTGGAGAATACACGCTTATAAGCCTCCTCGGAGCGCCTAGCTCCCACCAGATGTCCTACGACAATGGAGGTTCCCATGGAGACAGCTACACTGAATAAATAAATATAATTGGAAATATTGAGCGCGTATTGGCGAGTAGCCATAGCTTCAGCACCCAGATAGGTAATATACAGCGTGAATACAAGCTGACAGGATTGATAGATAATCGATTCAAAAGCGGACGGGATACCGATTTTGAGAATTTGCTGCACATATTTTTTAGAAAGATGAATGTAGTAGGTTAGTTTCACCCGTACCTCCATTACTCTGTAGAGTAGCAGGAAGAAAATAATAAGGCAGATAAACCGGCTGATCACCGTTGAGATAGCCGCACCTTCCACACCTAACGCTGGAAGTCCAAAATGACCATAGATGAGAAGATAGTTACCCACCACATGAATAATGTTCATCAGCAAGGATACGACCATCGTCTGTTTGGTGAAGCCGTGCGTACGGATCGTGGTCGCCAGAGCGTTGATTAATGCTTGTAGAAAAATACCGCCCCCGACAATATGCATATAGGATTTAGCGTAAACGAGAATATCCCCTTTTACATTCAGGGCAGTCAGTAGAGTCCCTCCGAATATCAACAAAAACGTACTTAACAGGATGCCTACTAACAGATTTAGGGTAATGGCATTGCCGGTTACTTGAGCGGCTTCCAGAGGCTTTTTGGAACCGAGGTATTGGGAGACCACAATGGCTGCTCCGTTACCAATTACACTGAGGACTAGAATTGCTATCGCAATGATCTGATTCGCTGCACCGACACCCGATACGGCATCGTCCGACACCGAGCTAATCATAAAAGTATCCACACTACCCATGAGCATAAATAGAAACAGCTCCAGGAATATCGGCCAAGTCAGTTTTACCAGGTTGAATTCCTGGTGAATATTGTGCTTCATTGTACACCCTTCTTACATCATGATTAAGTTCCTGTTATTCCATAAACAAACTGTAATGTTAGCACAGCTTTCATGAAAATGCAGTACTTTTACAAAAATATGACAAAACGCAGTTGGTTTCTGAAAAGATAATGCCAGTAGTTGCACAATAGTATCCTCTAGGTAACTACATCACAATAAAGTGCCTACTTCCCCTAAGGGGTGTAAGGATCTACAATTTGTACATGACTTACTAAAATATATTAATGAGGAGTGCAAATAAATATGAAATTACAATTAGCGCTGGATCTAGTAGACATTACGGGAGCAAAAGAGATTGTTTCGGAAGTTGCTGAATATATAGATATCGTTGAAATTGGAACACCTATCGTTATTAATGAAGGCTTACATGCGGTGAAAGCAATCAAGGAAGCTTTTCCTGCTTTGACCGTATTGGCTGATTTAAAAATTATGGATGCTGGCGGATATGAAGTGATGAAGGCGGTGGAAGCTGGTGCGGATATCGTTACTGTGCTTGGTGTGTCCGATGATGCTACCATTAGAGGTGCAGTGGAGGAAGCTAAGAAGACAAATAAAGAGATTCTAGTTGACCTGATTAATGTAAAAGATATTAAGACAAGAGCGGCTGAAGTAGATGCACTTGGCGTAGACTATGTCTGCGTGCACTCTGGGTACGATCACCAAGCGGAAGGAAAGAATTCTTTTGCTGATTTGAATGCGATTAAGAGTGTGGTTAAGCAGGCCAAAACAGCTATCGCTGGGGGGATCAAGCTGAGCACACTTCCGGAAGTTATCGCAGCGAATCCTGATCTTGTTATCGTTGGCGGCGGCATCACAGGCGAAGCTGACCAAAAGGCGGCTGCTGCAGAAATGAAGCGTCTAGTTAGCCAGGCGTAAGATTACAATGGATACATTGAAATATGCGCAGCAAATTATAGAGGAGCTTCAGCGCTCCATCTCTCAGCTTGATCATAAAGAGGCTGAACGAATGGCTGAACTTCTTCTTCAGGCGAACAAGGTATTTGTGGCTGGGGCTGGTAGATCAGGACTGATGGGACGAGCCTTTGCAATGCGTTTAATGCATGTCGGTAAAGAGGTATATGTCGTAGGTGAGACGGTGACCCCGGGGATTGAACCAGGTGATGTGCTTGTGCTCGGTTCCGGTTCAGGAGAGACGAAAGGGCTGATCTCTATGGCCGAGAAGGCCAAAGGAGTGGGTGCAGAGGTTATTGCCGTTACGATTGTGCCGGATTCCACCGTCGGACGTTTAGCAAGTTATGTAGTAAAGCTGCCAGGGTCTCCAAAAGATCAGGTAAGTGGGAGTTACAGTACGATACAGCCGATGGCTTCTTTGTTTGAACAGACGATGTTAGTCTTTTATGATGCGGTTATTCTGCGAATGATGGAGAAGACAGGGCAAACGACTAAGCAGATGTTCGGCAAGCATGCTAATTTAGAGTAAGCTTACAGAAACGAATGCCTTCCTATAAGGAGGATATTCGTTTTTGTGTTAGTATGATAACGGGAGAGAGGAGGCGCTTTATGTATGGCAACTGAGATTAAAGACCGCATAAACTTGAAGGAAATTAATTGTGAGAAGGAATTGACGCTTGCGGTTATCGGAGGTAAATGGAAGCTGATTATCCTATGGCATCTTGGGCTTGAAGGGACTAAACGGTTTAGTGAGCTGAAGAAGCTGATTCCTCATATTACACAAAAAATGTTGACCAACCAACTACGTGAGCTTGAAGAGGACCAGTTGGTTCTAAGAAAAGTATATGCCGAGGTTCCCCCAAAAGTAGAATATTCCTTGACGTCATATGGCCAAAGTCTGCTTCCGGTTCTTCGATTGATGTACGATTGGGGTAAAAATTACGGAGAAAATGTGATCTGGAAAGACACACCACCAGAAGAAAGATGCTAAACAAATAGTTTTTATACATTAAAAATCCCTGAGAGGTCTGGATAGACTTCTACAGGGATTTTGTTGTGTGAACTATGGAGTGACTAACTCAGATGCCGATTTAAGCTTTCTGTTCGAACAGCTTAGCAATCTCCACGATGACGTTTACCGCTTTTACCATGTTGTCAGCAGAGGCGTATTCGAATTTACCGTGGAAATTTTCGCCTCCAGTGAAAATATTAGGTGTAGGTAAACCCATGTAGGAAAGCTGCGAGCCATCTGTACCCCCGCGAATCGGGCGGATGATCGGTGTGATGTTAAGATTCTCCATCGCCTCATGGGCAATATCGACGATATGTCGCACGGGTTCGATTTTTTCGCCCATATTGTAATATTGGTCTTTCATTTCAAGTACGATGTTTTCTTCACCGTGGATGCTCTTGAATTCATCGACGATGGTAGAAAGATAGGTTTTACGTGCCTCGAATTTCTCGCGGTCGAAGTCACGGATAATATATTGAAGCTTGCTGAACTCCGGTGTGCCTTCTATGGAGCTGAGGTGGTAGAAGCCTTCATAACCGTCTGTGAATTCTGGGGCTTCCTCAGAAGGGAGTCTAAGATGTAGTGCCATGGCAATTTTTGCGGAATGAATCATTTTTCCTTTTGCGGTACCAGGGTGTACGTTGACGCCGTAGATAGAGATTTTGGCAGATGCGGCATTAAAGCTTTCATATTCTAGTTCTCCCAGAGGACCGCCGTCCACAGTGTAAGCATAGGAAGCATTAAAAGCAGCAACGTCAAATTTGTGAGGCCCGCGACCGATTTCTTCGTCCGGTGTGAAGGCGACTCTAATCTTGCCATGTTTAATTTCAGGATGCTGAAGGAGGTAATTCATAGCTGTCATAATCTCCGCAATACCGGCTTTATTATCTGCGCCAAGCAAGGTGGTGCCGTCGGTTGTTATTAATGTGTGGCCTTTATATTCTGTCAGCTCCGGGAAGCTCGCGGTGGATAATACAACATTCAACTCTTTGTTCAAAATAATATCTTTGCCATCGTAGTTATCCACGATCTGCGGCTTTACATTCGTTCCAGTGAAATCAGTCGCCGTATCCAGATGTGCCAAGAAACCAATGGTTGGAACATCCTTCTCTGTATTCGCTGGGAGCGTAGCCATGACATAACCATGCTCGTCCACCTGCACTTCAGCCATGCCGATTTCCTTGAGCTCTAGGGCCAGCTTGTGAGCCAGCACCATCTGCCCTGGGGTGGAAGGACAAGTCTCATTATCCTCGTTAGATTGGGTATCCATTTGAGCATACGAAATAAACCGTTCTACAACCTCTTTTTTCACTGTGAGTCATCTCCTCATTACTGTTGTATCTATATAGTATCACTTTCCATATCCGGTCTCATCCCTGAGGAAGAAGATTGCGAGTTAGGATTAGCTTTAATGAGGCAGTGTCTCTTGCTTCACTAGCTTCGCTGAAAGTAAATACCGATCTGGTGCTGATCCAACGTATGAAAAAGGATAACAGGTGATCAAAGTAAGAATGGCCTTATCGCTTGGTTTTATAGCACCGCGTTCATTCCCGTCTACAATCGTGCTACCTGTCACCTCATAGATAAACGTACCATCCGTGCTTTCCAGTTCGATCAGATCCCCTGCGACAAGTTCTCCTAGATTGCGGAATACGGTATCGCGGTGTCCAGCAAGTACACTATTACCGGCAGCGCCGATACCTGCGCTACCTATATAGTGTCCGGCTCCTTTTTTTAACTCGGGGCTTTCAGTACCCTCCAGAATAGCCGCCTTTTTATTTAAGGTAGGGAAGCGGATTTCTCCAATCACCTCACCCTCTGTATAGGACAGAGGAGAAGCTGATTGTTCTTTTGGCGAACTGACCATTCCCTTAGGAAGCGGGTTCTCTTCGGTTGGAAGGGGGCGGGCGAGGGCTTCCTCCCTCTTTTTTGCCCAATCATTTAGGGCTTGTTTGGCCTCAATCGGTGCTTTGACCACTTGTACGACTGAATAAATCAGCAGAACTAAAGAGAGTATGAAGATTAGCTTCACGGCTAGTAAGACACCATTACGCTTCTTCATACTCTCACCTCCGGACTTATGTTATCGAATGTTATTATTTCTTCGATTTCAATCTGCGCATGATGATCACGCTGATTACCGCAATAGCTAAGCTGGCAAGAATTAAGTTATACCAAGGCTCAGCGGTATTTGGAAGCTTGTTGCCTGCCTCTGGTGCTCCAAGTGGAAGCTCATCATCTGGCAAGGTTGTTTCAGTGCTTGGTTGTGGTGTTGCACTGATAGTTTGGCTGCCAGTACCTGGTGATGCTGAAGGCTCATTACTGCTTCCGCCCATTGGGATAGGTTCTTCAGTAACGCTAATTTCGTCTACTGCAGGCGGTGAAGCTGTAGGTGTAGTCGATGGTGTTGGTGTAGCTGTTGGTGGCACCGATTGACCTGGTGTTACGACAGCTGTAGGTGAAGTTGTAGTTGATGGTGAATCCGTAGGTGTCGGTGAAGCTACAGGTGTAGCTGTTGGTGTTTCAGTAGGTGTTGTAGTCGGTTCAGTTGTAGCTGTCGGTGTTGGACTAGGTTCAGCGGATGGACCTGGTCCTCCGGAAGCGGAGAACTCAAAAGCTACGGTCGTGGACTTCCCCTGATATTCGTTGCCGGCTTCCCATGGGAAGGTTACATTCATTTGGATTACACTCTGCTCACCTCCAGCGAGCGAACCGATGGTCACTCTGCCGGCAGCTTCGCTCATCACTCCCGAATAGATGATTACTCCCTCTTTTTCGAGTGTCATTTGGAGGATATTGTACAACTCTACGTCTCCAGAGATAAATTTAAAGTCTACAAAGTAATCAAAGCCTTCTGTGCCGTTGTTAATAATCGTGTACTCTGAGCTCATTTCGTCGCCTGGCTTCATATTGTTCATGGTAGCTGTGCTCGTGGTATGAGAATTCACAGTAAGTTTAATGGTATCCTGAGCGCTTACCCCTCCAGCGTGCCATATTACTCCTACCAGAATAATCAGAACGTAAGCAGCTATGAAGACCAAGTGGTGTTTCTTCTTCACTTTCCTCGCTCCTTTCTCCTGAGCCCGTTATAGCTGTTGGTGAACAAAATTTGCGAACTTCCGGCAAAATCCTCCGTACTTTCCTATTGTTCCATCCCGCATTGTCGAAATAAGTAGTTTCGCAAGGTACTACTTCGGTGATGGTGTGCCGGAATCTCCAAAAGAACGAAAGGAGAGTGCATTGCTAAAAAACAAATCGTTCGTTATAGCGAATACATAAAGTATAATCAAAATGATATCTAAAGAAAAATGATATATTACAACTAATTCGATCATATTCGCTTAAATAATAAGTAAGGGATCTATTTATCGAATGATATCTCTCTATATCTCTTTATTTTTATGGTTTTTCATAATTTTAGAGTGTTTTATTAAGAACGATTTAAAAACGAAACAAAAAAGGCAAGACGCATATCTGAAAACGGGACAATTCCCTGAATCAGATATCGTTTTGCCTTTGTTAAAAATACAATCTTACAGTTCTTTCATAGCCTCAGCTACAATTTCATAGGAATGAAGACGAGCGTCATGATCATAAATCCCAGCAGAAATAATCAATTCATCAGCATGGGTCTCATCCAGAATGTCTTGAAGTCGTTCTTTAATAACTGCTTTATCGCCAGAGAAGGAATAACGCTGCTTATCGAGCATGATTGCTTTTTCTTGCATCGTCCATAGCCCATCCATACTATCAACTGGCGGTTGTAGCTTGCCTGTACGCCCACGAATGATATTGAGAAACTGCTGCTGCTGCGAAGTAGCTAGCCTTCTTGCCTCATCTACGGTATCTGCTGCTGTAACTCCAAGTCCGATCATAACATAAGGCTTGTCTAGTACTGCTGATGGACGGAAATTGCTATGGTATATGTGCAGTGCCTGCAGTAAATACTCAGGTGCGAAATGGCTGGCAAAAGCAAAAGGCAAACCTAGCTTGGCTGCTAATTCAGCACTAAAGCCGCTGGAGCCTAAGAGCCAAATGGGAACATTTAAGCCTTCTCCAGGAACCGCGCGTACTCCAGTTGGGCGCGATCCTGCTCCCGCAGGGTCGAAGTAAGCTCTTAGTTCACTTAACTGCTCAGGGAATTCACTGCCATCGCTTCCGAGCCCACGACGCAGCGCACGGGAAGCTGGTTGATCAGATCCGGGTGCTCTGCCCAGTCCAAGATCGATCCGTCCTGGATATAGAGATTCGAGTGTCCCGAACTGTTCGGCAATAACAAGTGGTGCATGGTTGGATAGCATAATGCCACCAGAGCCAACACGTATACTTTGGGTGCCACCAGCAATATGTCCGATCAAGAGTGAGGTAGCAGAGCTGGCAACTCCGATCATATTATGATGTTCAGCGAACCAATATCGATGATAGCCCCACGTCTCAGCATGACGGGCTAAATCTAGAGAGTTATGAAAAGAGTCTGCCGCTGTTCCCCCTTCCACAATAGAAGCTAAGTCCAGTACGGAGAATCGAGTGTCACGAGGTTGTTTCAATGTTATCCCTCCTATAATAAATGCTCTATACTCCTAGAGCAGTATTTGCAGCTATGGAAATCGCTACTCGGCTAGTATACCATGAAATAAAACTATATACACACTTTAAGTAAGTTATATGTCTTCAGGGTGAAGATATAGAGGACGAGATTATTTTTATAAATAATGTAAGCGCTTCAAAATTTCTGTTGTTATTTCCAGTCGGGCTTGCTATAATCACATCGAAAAGTTCCCTAAAAAAGGAAGTTATCATAATGAAGCCAACCATAAGAGATGTTGCCAGAATGGCCGAGGTGTCAATCAGCACAGTATCACGTGTTATGAATGCACCGAATTCGGTAGTGGAGAGCAAACGGAATCGAGTGATGGAGGCTGTAGAGCGATTGCAGTATCAACCTAATTCATTTGCACGTGGTTTGATTTACAAGAAATCCTTTACCCTGGGTCTGCTTATTCCGGATATTGAGAACCTGTATTTCGCAGGGGTGATTCGGGGAATGCAAGATGCCTGCATCAAGCTTGGGTACAGTTTAATGATCTGTAATACGGACCGCGACAAAGAAAGACTACTGTCCTATATTGATAACTTCCATGAGAAACAGGTGGATGGAATCGTATTCGCCAGTGATGTCCTTTACCCTGAGTATCATAACAAATTGGTCGGTTGTAGAATTCCGTTTGTCCTAGTGTCCTCGCATTCCGATGAGTTCCACATTCCAAGTGTGGAGGTGGATGATGAATCGGCTGCCTATGATGCGGTAAAGTTCTTGATTGATTTAGGCCATAAAGACATTGGTATGATTGGTTTTAACCATGATAATTCCGTATCAGGACCACCGCGCTATGAGGGGTTCGTAAGGGCACTAACAGAGTCAGGGTTACAGCAGAATATTGTGAAGAGCAAATATGCTAGTCACCGGTTTGAACATGCCTATCAAGCTGCGCATGAACTATTTACTGATTACCCCGAATTGACTGCTGTTTTCTGTGTTGCTGATGAATTCGCGATGGGGACGATTTCTTATCTGAAGGATCGTAATATTCTTGTACCGGGTCAAGTATCCGTGATTGGGTTTGATAATCTAAGGATGTCGAGTATGTTCATCCCGAAGCTGACCACGATTGCACAGCCGATTTACGAGTTAGGGTATCGTGCAGCCGAGAAGCTGCATGAATTACTTACAACAGGAGAAGTGCAGGTATTGAATGAGAAGATGGAGCATAAGCTGATTGTACGGGAATCTACAAGGGAAAAATAAGAGTGGTTCACTTTTGTACTACCCTCTGAAAAGCTTTTCAGAATTCTACGCTCGTCTTAATCAACATTTGAATATCTGCTTGGACAACGGAAATAATTATTACCAAAATATTTAAAATTCGGATTGGAAACGCTTACTTTATGTGATACTATAAAAAATGTAAGTGTTACAATTAATTGGTACTTACGATTCGATTATTCTTCAGTATAAATTCTTAGATTCTGAAAAGCTTTGCAAGGAGGTGATCTGCTAGAAGCTGCTTTTACATGCCAGGGTACCGGACGATTGAGTCAGAAGCAATCTCTAAATCCATTAAAGGGGATGTACAAAGATGAAGAAAACCTCAGGACGTAAAAAGTCACTGGCTTTAGTACTGTGTTTATCCTTCACTATGATGCTGAGCGCATGCGGCGGAGGCAATAACAACAATGCAGCGCCTACAGAGCCACCTGCGGCAACTGCCAGCCCAACAGCAGATAACACCGAGAAATCAACAAATGCTCCTAGCACCGAGTCTTCGGGATCTCCACTAGAGTTAGCCATGAAAGGCGATTATAAAGGAACTAAAGTGACGATGTTTGGCCCCTTCGTAGATGCGGACCAAGTGAAATTTGAGAATAGTATTAAAGAATTTGAAGAGAAGACAGGAATTGATATTCAATACGAAGGCTCAAAGGAGTTCGAAGCCACGATAAACATTCGAGTAGACGGTGGAAATGCTCCGGATATCGCTGACTTCCCGCAGCCGGGTCTGCTAGCCTCGATTGCTAAGACTGGCAAGGTTATCGATTTGACCAGCATACTGGATCAAGATAAATTGACGGCTAATTACAACAAGAGCTGGCTCGACATGTCTAATATGGACGGAAAAGACGGTAAGATTATGGCTGGGATCTGGAATCGCAGCAATGTAAAGAGCTTGGTATGGTATCCAAAGAAGCAATTTGAAGAAGCAGGCTACAAGGTTCCTGAAACTTGGGATGAGATGACGGCTCTCACGGAGCAAATTGCTAAAGATGGTGATCCTGCTTGGGCTATTGGAATCGAGAGTGGTGCTGCAACAGGCTGGCCAGCAACAGACTGGGTAGAAAATATAATGCTGCGCACAACTACACCTGAGAACTACGATAAATGGGTAAAAGGCGAGCTGCCATTTACTTCTCCAGAAGTGAAAAATGCAGTAGAAGTTATGTCTAAAATCTGGCTCAACAAAGACTATGTCTACGGTGGTGCTAAATCCATTGTGACGACATCGTTCGGAGATGCCCCAGCGCCAATGTTCAATAATCCTCCTAAAGCATGGTTTAATATGCTCGGTAACTTTATTACAAGCTTCTTCCCTGAAACGGCAAAGGTTGATGTAGATTATGATTGGTTCTACTTACCGCCTATTGATCCTCAATATGGCAAACCAGTGCTAGTTGCTGGCGATATTTACGCTATGTTCAATGATCGTCCCGAGGTACGTGCGGTTATGGAATTCTTCACTACAGGAGAGTCCATTAAGAGCTGGGTACAGTCTGGCGGCGTAATTGCTCCAATGAACGATGCTTCCCTTGATTGGTATACTTCTGAATCGGACCGTCGTATGGCGAAGCTGGTTCAAGATGCGTCCACACTCCGCTTTGATGGTTCAGATTTGATGCCGGGCAAAGTGGGTGCAGGTACCTTCTGGAAAGGCATGACCGACTACGTGAGTGGTACTGCGACACTAGATCAGGCTTTGGAGCAAATCCAGTCCGGCTGGAACAACTAACCTAATAATTAAAGCACAGTAATTAAGAGGGGCAGCGAGAATTGAGGGTACTCTGCCCCTCTTTTTGTTTTCTATAGAGTGGGTTGAACGCTTGTAAGAGTTTTACTCCGTAAAACTTATAGGAGGAGCTGGAGCGAATATGGGTGCACAAATACAACCGCAGATGAAGCCACAAGCACAAGCCAAGCAAACCGTCAGGCTTAAGGCGATTTTGCTGTCACTTGTAGTATTAATAGCCAATGTTGTTGTTAATGGCTCGATTTTTTTATTCTTTCGGGATTCCACATTAAATCCACTACTAACAGCAGTTCTGGCAGTTCTATGGGGGGTTCTTGGTGTCTATCTGATCTACTACACACTTACCTGGGCAGTTGAACAATACCCTGATCATGTACGCCGAAAGGTGTTGCCCTATATTTTTATTGGTCCGGCAGTGATTATATTGGGGTGGCTACTGGTGCTGCCTGCGCTACGGACGCTGTATTTGAGCTTCTTCAATGCTTCTTCAGAGAAATTTGTGGGGCTCAGTAACTATACAGCGATCTTTAGCGATCGACTAATGGCGACGGCGCTCCGCAATAATTTACTTTGGGTATTCGTAGGCACTTTAGCGTGTGTAGCCCTTGGACTCTTAATTGCGATTCTTGCCGACCGCAGCAGCTATGAGAAGCTAGCCAAATCGATCATCTTTATGCCGATGGCCATTTCTTTTGTCGCAGCAGGTGTCATTTGGAAGTTTGTATATTACTATCAGCCCGGCGATGAACAAATTGGTCTATTGAACGCCATCGTTACTTATTTCGGGGGAGAACCGCAGGCGTGGACGAGTATGCTACAGCCTTGGAATAACTTTTTCCTCATTATTATTCTGATTTGGATGCAGACCGGATTTGCGATGGTTATATTCTCGGCAGCCATCAAGGGAGTACCTGACGATATTTTGGAAGCCGCACGAGTGGATGGTGCCAATGAGGTGAAGATTTTTTTTGGAATCATGATCCCCTACATTTCAGCAACCATTCTGACCGTGACAACGACCATTATTGTCTTTACGTTGAAAATATTTGACGTTGTCATGGTGATGACAGGAGGTCAATACGATACAGAGGTTGTGGCTACACAGTTCTATCGGCAATTCTTTATGTACCGAAATTTTGGTTACGGCTCCACGCTGGCTATTGTTCTGCTGATCGCTGTGTTGCCTGTGATCATAATTAATCTACGTCAGTTCCGTAAGCAAGGGGGATTCTAATGGCGGGGAAAAAGAAGAGAAAAGGCAGCAAGACGATTGTTAATATCGTACTGGGTGTGATTTGTTTCATTTGGCTGCTTCCGACCCTAGGGCTGTTCATCTCCTCCTTCCGTCCGGCTGCTGATATTCTGCAGACTGGATGGTGGAAAGCATTCCCTCATCAGGAGTGGAAAGCGGGTGAGACTATTCAGCTATCCAAGGATGTGGATCTTCGGGAACCGATCGAGGTGAATGGTACCGCCTATACTGATGATCAGCTAAAGGCGGGCGTGAAGGCCGATGGCAGTCGTTTGATGTGGGAGAATCGTAGAGCACGTACCATAAATCAACAGGAACAAGGCTGGAAGATGACACCGGATCTTACACTGGATAACTATAACAACGTGCTCTCAGGGAAGGAATATAAACTCAAACAAGCCGATGGCAGTGAAACGGTGCAGAAGGGGACTGGATTGTCGCAGGCCTTCTGGAATACACTGACGATTGCGGTTCCAGCGACGGTTATTCCGGTATTGATTGCTTCTTTTGCTGCATATGCTTTTGCTTGGCTGCGTTTTCCTGGACGCCGAACACTGTTTGTCATCATTATTGCTATGCTTGTTATTCCAATACAGGTGGCGCTTATTCCGGTGCTCAAAGATTATACGGCACTGGGGCTGAACGGTAGTTACTTGGGCATTTGGCTGGCGCACACGGCTTTTGGATTACCGCTGGTTACGTACTTTATGTATAACTTTATTAGTCAGTTACCTAAGGATTTGTTCGAATCGGCTTTTATGGATGGAGCGAGCCATTTCACAATTTTTAGCAAGCTGATCCTTCCATTATCTGTGCCTGCACTTGCTTCTATCGGCATCTTTCAATTCCTATGGGTATGGAATGACTATTTAGTCTCGCTGATTTTTATCGGCAATCAGCCATCTGTGCAGGTCATGTCGATGAAGATTGCCGACCTAGTGGGCTCGCGCGGCAACGACTGGCATTTACTCACTTCGGCTGCATTTATCTCTATGCTGATGCCGCTCGCTATTTTTTTCCTACTGCAAAAGTATTTCGTCAGGGGGCTTATGGGTGGGTCGGTCAAAGGTTGATTTCGGCATATATAGACCGAACTAATGATATTAAATTAAAGCTCAGTAGTCACAGCTTATGCTTCCAATGCGAGCTTTCCTTCGGAAAGCTTTCAGGCGGTCGCTAGCGCTCCTACAGTTCCAATATTCCCCTCCGATCCTTATCGCTTTTTGTAATATTCTGTTGTTCAGCCTATTTAGAAGCAAAATAAACCTGTGTCAGGGGGGCTTAGAGAGATGAAAATGAAACCATACGTACATCCGGCTGCAGTATATCCTTACCGGGAGTGGAGTCTAGATGAGGAAACTTATGATGAAGAGAACAATCAAAGAAGCGAGAGTGTATTTGCTCTTGGTAATGGATATATTGGCATGCGCGGTAATTTCGAGGAAGGTTACCATGGCAGCTCGGGCTCATCTGTAACAGGGAACTATTTGAATGGATTTTTTGATTCCGAGCCTATTGTGTACCCTGAGGGAGCCTACGGGTATCCTTCCCGCAATCAAGCTATGCTGAACGTGACGGATGCCAAGATTATTGAGCTCTGTATTGAGGGGCATACTTTTCAGTTAAACAGTGGAAAAGTGCATCGTTATGAACGGAAGTTGGATATGCAAAATGGGATCTTGCATCGGCAGGTAGAGTGGGAATCTCCTGCCGGACACAGGGTACAGCTGAACATCCGGCGGATGGTAGCCTTACAGCACAAACATTTGGCGGCTATAGATTACGAGGTCAAGGCATTGAATTTTGATGGGACCCTAATGTTCACTTCATCAATCGATGGTGAGATTCAAAGGCCGGAGGTTACAGATGATCCCCGGCTGGGCTCAGGGAGCAAGGAACCCAGTTTGTTGCTGGAGGATACAGGTCATGAGCTCGAGCAGTCCTTTTTGTGGATGAAGCAGCGGACACGGCATACCCAGTTTTCTCTTTTAACAGGGATAAGGCACAGTATGGATTGTAGCTCTGGGTATGAAAGTCTTGTACTGCAAGAGGGTCAGCGATTATCTGTGCAGTTTGTTGTTCCGGTGGTGATGGGGGAAAGTGTCTCCCTGACCAAGTACATTTCGTACCACACCTCTAAGGATTACATAGAAGACGAGCTGCTCAGCAGGTGCTTGGAAGTGCTGCACTTGGCGGAGAATCGTGGGTTTGAAGCTCTTGTTCATGAACAACGGGCTTATTTGGATCATTTCTGGGCGCATACCGATGTGGAGATTCAGGGGGATCTTGCGCTTCAGCAGGGTATTCGCTTTAATGCGTTTCAATTGCTGCAATCGGTAGGGCGTGACGGGGTTACGAACATCGGTGCCAAGGGCTTGACGGGTGAAGGATACGAAGGGCACTATTTCTGGGATACCGAGATGTACATACTGCCCTTCTTTACGTTTACACAGCCGGAGATTAGCCGAAAGCTACTAGAATTTCGTTATGCCACGTTAGATAAGGCACGGGAGCGAGCGGCGGTAATGTCGCAGAAGGGTGCACTATATCCTTGGCGTACCATAGATGGCGCTGAGAACTCTTCTTATTTTCCGGCAGGAACGGCGCAAATGCATATCAATGCGGATATTGCATATGCCATTAGGCAGTATGTGCTGGCTACTGGAGATAATGAGTTTCTAGTCTTGAAGGGAGCGGAAATCGTATTCGAGACCTCTCGCTTTTGGATGGATCTAGGTCATTATAATCCGGCTAGGAAGGGTGCGTTCTGTATTGATGCAGTAACGGGTCCCGATGAGTATACAGCTATCGTTAACAATAATGCGTACACCAATCTTATGGTACAGGATCAACTCTATTATGCACATGAGATAGCCAGACTGTTAGGCAAGCAGTATCCAGAGCATTTTGAACGCCTGAAGCACAAGATTGGTCTGACTGAGAAGGAGCCTGGCGATTGGCTAATGGCTGCGGAGAAGATGTATATCCCTTTTGATGAGGGGCTTGGTATCTATGCTCAGGATGATACGTTTCTGACTAAGAAAAAATGGGACTTTGAACATACGCCAGCGGATAAATATCCGTTATTACTCTATTACCATCCGCTTGTGATTTACCGCCATCAGGTGCTGAAACAGGCTGATCTGGTGATGGCCATGTTTCTGCTCGGTGATCAGTTCAGCTTGGCGGACAAAATCCGCAATTACAATTATTATGAGCCACTGACGACGCATGATTCTTCATTATCACCTTGCATCCACAGTATTATTTCTGCTGAGATTGGTGATTTAAAGGGAGCGTATTCCTATTTTGACCGCACGGTAAGGATGGACTTGGATGATATCAACCGCAACGTGAAGGACGGGCTACACACGGCTGCTATGGCAGGCTCTTGGCTGTCAATTGTGAATGGATTTGGTGGCATGCGCTTGTGTGGTGGCTTGCTATCCTTTAATCCTGCTTTGCCACCACAATGGGACAGCTATCGGTTTAAGATCACAAGCGGTGGGCAGCTATTGGATATATATGTGGATGATAAGGTAGTAATCTATACACTACTAGCGGGTGAAGAGATTGAGATTCTGCATAGGGGAAGCCTTGTGCAGCTGACTGCGAAGAAGCCGTTCTCCCTTTCAAATGTAAAGCAGCTGGAGGCTGTCATTTTCGAGCTGGACGGAATTATTGCCGATTCTGGAGAGTATCATTTTCTAGCTTGGAAAGCTCTAGCCGATGAGCTTGCGATCTCTTTTGATAGAGAGAAGCATGAACGTCTCAAGGGCCTTAGTCGAATAGAATGTTTAGAGGTCCTACTGGAGGGAAGTGGACTGAATTTACCACAACCGGTAAAGGGGATGCTCTGCAACAAAAAGAACGAGAAGTATAAACAGCTGATTCAGCAAATGACACCAGATGATGTGCACCCGGGTATCCTCGGTCTACTGACTGATTTGCAGGAAAGGAGGATCCCTGTCGGGCTGGCTTCAGTCAATGAGAATGCGATGTTAATTCTTGAACGCTTGAAGATAGGGCGCATGTTTCAGGCTGTTGCCGACCCAAAAAACATCCGTATGGGCAAGCCAGACCCGGAAGTTTATTTACAGGTTATCGAGATGTTGGGCGTATCGCCTGACTGCTGCGTAGGTATTGAAGATACAGAGGATGGTATAGCCGCCATTAATGCTGCCGGTATGAGGTCCGTTGGAGCTGGAATGGCATCCTTGAGAGATAGTGCGGAGCTATGGTTTCCTTCTACCGCGGAGATAAGCATGGAGAAATTGTTAGAACTGTTCGTGTAATTCTTTTGCTAAGGAGCTGCCCCCAAAACTAGCATGTTCCTGTGAAGATGATAGATAAGTTCATTTTATAAATCGTAAAAAACACCAAGCAGCGGTTCTTCTGTTATTGAAGGATCGCTGCTTGGTGTTTTTGGTCGTTAGTGCCTGCTTCAAGAGATTATGTCCGGATTTTCACCACTAAGGTAAAATAAAAAAATCTGGACACAACAGCGATTGGAACAACGGTCCGTTCGCGTAGCGTCTAAGACAGCCCCTTTTGTCTATTTCAGTACTTTCCGCACCAGCTTGACCTTGCTGCCATAGGGGGGATACACAATCCCGAGGTCGATCCGTGTGCCTCTCTTGACGATGCTTTTGCGATGGGAAAAGATTTCAAAGCTGTGCTTCCCGTGATAACCGCCGATTCCAGAGTTGCCTACCCCACCAAACGGCAAGTTAGCGTTCGCCACATGCGAGATCGTATCATTGATGCAGCCTCCTCCGAATGAGACTCGGGAAAGCACCTCTCGTTCAACATTTTTATCCTCTGTGAACAGGTAAAGCGCAAGTGGCTTTGGATGCTCATTAATACTTCGGATCGCTTCATCCAATTGGCGATATTCCAGTATCGGTAAAATTGGACCGAAGATCTCATCTTCCATGGAGGCGTCAGTCCAAGCTGCAGGATAGATTAGTGTAGGCTCAATATAACGTTCTTCCGGAACGACGGTGCCTCCCAAAACCACCTTTTCTCGATCCCGTTCAATGAGAGTGGCGAGTCTTTGTAGCTGGCGCTCATTCACGATCCGGCCATAATCTGTATTCGGCTGCGCATCCTGACCGTAGAATGCAGTGATGTTATGTTTAATTTTGGCGATCAATTCATTTGCAATGTCCTTATGGATCAGCAAGTAATCCGGTGCGATACAGGTTTGGCCAGCGTTTAGCAGCTTGCCCCATACGATCCGTTTCGCTGCTATATCAAGATTAGCGGTCTTGTCGACAATGACTGGACTTTTCCCGCCAAGCTCCAAGGTCACAGGCACTAGATTCTTCGCAGCGGCTTCCATAACGATTTTGCCGACCGGAACACTACCCGTAAAGAAAATATAGTCAAACTTAGCATGGATCAGAAGATTGGTCGTTTCTTTCTCCCCCTGAACTACGCGGATATACTGTGGCTCGAAGGTTTCCTGAATAAGCTGCTCCATAACGGCCGTGATGGCAGGTGTACTCTCCGATGGCTTGAGGACCGCGCAGTTTCCAGCGGCGATAGCGCCAATAAGCGGTTCGATCAGCAACTGAAATGGATAATTAAACGGGCCAATAATGAGCGCAGTACCGTAAGGCTCACTTAAGATATAACTCTTCGCAGGAAATAAGTGCAGTGGTGATCTAATCTTTATAGGCTTCGCCCAACGTTTGAGATGCTTCATCATGTAACCGAGGCTGTCCAAGGTGAACCCAATTTCTGTGGCATAAGCCTCGAACTCACTTTTTCCTAAATCCTGATGTAAGGCTTCGATGATCCTACCTTCGTATCGTTTAATACTGTCTTTAAGCTTCTGAAGCTGCTGGAGACGAAAAGCAACCTCTTTAGTTACGCCACGATTAAAAAAATCCTTATGCTCTTCAAGCATCACTTGGATGCTAGCCGTTGTATGTGTGGTCATAATACTCCCCTCCTTTATTGTTATAGGTCAGACTATGGGAGCCGATAAAAGGCGAAAGGCTCACCGAAGCGAAAGGAATCACTTGCTTCATCTAGCTTACTCACAGTTTCCTCACTAAGCTGTATGGAGGTACTATGCAAATTCTGTTCCAACTGCTCCACACGTGTAGCCCCAACAATAACCGTCGAGACAGCAGGACGATTCATGAGCCAAGCTAAGGAGAGCGCGGTAGAAGAGGTTCCCAGTTCTTCGGCGATCTGCCCCACTTTGTTCCCTAGTTCGATCCGGTCATGATTCAGGAATTTTTTGAAATTAGGATCGGTATCTGCTCTGGACCCTAACGGTGCGGAACCGCCCGTATTATATTTTCCAGTGAGAATTCCGCCCGCCAGTGGAAAGTAAGGAATGATCCCTACGCCTTGATCCAGGCAGAGCGAGAGAAGTTCATTCTCCGGGGTACGGTCCGCTAAGGAATAGCTACACTGAATCGAAATATACTTGGCAAAGCTCCGTGCCTCGCTAATTCCAATCGCCTTCATCAATTGCCAAGCTGTATAGTTGGAAGCTCCGATATAGCGCACTTTTCCCGAAGATACCATATCGTCCAAGGTCCGTAACGTCTCTTCAAGTGGCGTATAGGGATCAAAGGTGTGAATCTGGTATAGATCGACATAGTCCGTTTTTAGGCGGTGAAGACTATCTTCTAATTCCTGCATCAAATGGCGCCGGGAGGAGCCGCTTCCGTTAGGTCCATCATTCTTAACTAAGCCTGCTTTAGTGGCGAGGACAGCCTCATGTCTTCTACCCTCCAAGGCATGGCCGATGATTCGCTCGGATTCAGAGCCAGCGTAAATATTAGCGGTATCGATAAAGTTAATTCCATGATTCAGCGCAGCATGTACAATCTGAATGGAGGTCTCTTGATCAGCCCTTTTACCAAAAGAATTCGTCCCTAGTCCCAATGCGGATACTTGCAATCCGCTATTTCCAAGTCTTTTAAAGTTCATCCTCTGCACTCCTCATCATAAAATGATCTACTTTTGAGCAAAAAGCTCCAGAGCTGTCTCTATGAACATCTTTACAGCAATAGAAGTATCGTTAAGCGAACTAACTGCGATATGTATATCTCTGTAGGCGTCTGGCTGCAGTTCGCGGGTAACTACGTTTGGAGGTAAAGATAACAAAGACAACTCAGACATCACACCGACAGCCAGCCCCTCCTGAACCATATTAAGAGCTGTCGCATAGTTATTAACCACATATTTAACATTCAGATGGCTGTTACTTCTGCGGAATAAATCTACTACAGGTGGTTCATAGCCTGCTTTACAGATCAGCATAGGCTCGCCCGCTAATTCTCTCACACCTATGACGGACTGCTTACGCAAGGGATGGTCATCTCTGATTACGGCGTACAACTGTTCTCTATATAATGGGATGGTTTCGAACGCCTCGCAGGGAGCGAGCAATAAGCCAACATCAATTTCTTTAGATTCCAGCCATTCTCTGACTTCGGCGATAGAGCCCTCCTGCAGGCTGATCGTGATATTCGGATATCGTTCAGTGATAGAGCTAATAATCTTCGGTAAAAAATAGGCAGAAGCCACAGGGAAAGCCCCAATCCGAATGCTGCCTTTCTCAAGTCCTCTCTCCGCGTAAATCTCCTGATTGACCTTATCAAAGCCCATTAGAATTTCACGAAAAATAACAAGGATACGCTTGCCGATGTCGGTAAGCATCAGACCGTTACGCCGATCCCGAAAGAGCAGCTTCACATCTAATTCGGTTTCGAGGGACGATATCGCTCGACTGACAGCAGGCTGGGTCATATTCAGTTCTATACCAGCCTTGGTAAAGCTGCCACTCTCAGCGATTTTGACGAATAAGCGAATTTGAGTATTGTTCATAACAAATATGGTATGCCCCTTATGAGTATTATTCATTTCATTTATATTCTTAATTATTGTATCATTTGTGATGAATCTACACCAAGGAGTGAATAAATGAATCAGCAGAAGAAAAGCCTCATCCTTCTTATATTTTTGGTGATTGTATGGGGCATTAATTGGCCTATATCCAAAATCGCCTTAGACTACGCTCCGCCCTTATTATTTGCAGGTATCCGAACCGTCATCGGCGGATTTATTCTGATTCTAATTGCACTTCCAAAGGTGAAGGAGCTTCGCTTCAAGCAGCTCTGGCCGATCTATCTGACCTCGGCTATATTAAGTATTGTGCTTTATTATGGATTTCAGACGATTGGCTTGCAGTACGTACCCGCAGGATTGTTCTCATCCATTGTATTTCTGCAGCCGGTATTGCTAGGCATTTTTTCTTGGCTGTGGTTAGGAGAGAGCATGTACGGGCTCAAAATGGCAGGTCTGCTGATAGGGTTCATCGGAGTGGCCTCCCTCAGTATTGGAGGACTTAACGGAAGCATCTCTATCTGGGGAATTGTGCTTGCATTAGCCAGTGCATTGAGCTGGGCGTTAGGAACGGTATATATGAAACGAAACGCTGTGCGTGTGGATATGCTATGGATGACCGCTATGCAAATAACGATCGGTGGAATGATTCTGCTTGTCTCGGGATCTGCTACGGAGAAGTGGTCGGATATCACCTGGAGTGGAACGTTTATCGTGGATACATTGTTTATCGCAATCTTTGTGATCGCGCTAGGCTGGCTGATTTATTTTAAGCTGATTAACGAGGGAGAGGCAGGGAAAGTCGGTTCATTCACCTTTTTGATCCCGCTGATCTCAATAGGTACTAGCGTAGTCTTTTTAAATGAGCAGATTACCCTGAACCTTGTGATTGGTCTACTGCTTATTGTTAGTAGTATTATTCTGGTCAATGTGAGAATTGGCCGTGCTGTTAAGCAGACGGTTTAGTTTATTTGTGCAATGGCTGTAGTAATCAGGTGCGCATGAGGGCATTATGTCTAATAGGGAATGAACATAAAAGAAGGGACACTCCCGAGGCTTATAGCTTCTGGGAGAGTCCCTTTTTAATAAAACGGAAAGCACGTGCGACTTCAGCCGATGAGGGCCGAGTTGCTACGACATAAGTAGCAGATTTAGCACGCTCTACTTCCTCCAGCACCCGGTTTAAGTGACTAAAGACCGCACCAAGATCACGAATGCTTGATAGCGAAACATTCCCTTGCAGTTCAGAGAAACTGGCCAATTGCAGGTCACGAGCACGCTCTATACAATCCGTAAGAGAACTTTGGCACTCGGCGTCTGACAAGGTTCTGGTTCCATAAAGAGCGATGCAATCTGCAGTTGCCTCCAGCACATCCTTCATCCAGTCCGATGAGGCATGATGCGCGGGTAGAAGGCGAATGTCATCTGCAATTTTTTCGACGTAGGAATGAATGCTCTTTAGATGTGAGGTAGCCTGTATGAGTCCCTTCAGTTCACCACGGCACTGATAATGTGTGATGGTATAGAACATTTCTTTTTGCTGCTTGCTGCTGTTGGAAAGAAGTTTACCAGCCTGCTCCAGCATATTATTGTCCTTCGAGGTATTTGGTCTTATACCTACGAGATCCTTTAATGCGTCCGCTAGTAAAAGACTTCCTTCGAATGCCAATGCTTTTACCTTGACGAACCTGTTAGGCGGCACGATAATCATATTTATGACTAGGGCAATCAGTACACCAATAAAAGTTTCAGCAACTCTCCAAAGCACGTAGTGATTCTGATAAAAGGTAAGGGCTAAGACAGAAGTAACACCAACCTGTGAAACGGCTTGAATATTCAACTTACAGGCAGTGGCAATCCCAATCCCGATAAGTAGAATGAGCAGGATAGAGAATGGACCCACATCCAAGAACTGGCCTATAATCAGGCTGACAATGCCGCCAATAATAATGCCCATCAGGCGGTAGAGCCCTTTTTCAAGAGATGCTTTAACGCTGCTTTGAGTGATGAGGATGGCCGCTAGTGGTGCAAAGTATAAATATTGGTTACCATATAGGCTGTGTACGGCAACCCAAGAAAGTGAAGCGGCCAGCGTAATTCGTATCATGTAAAGTGAGAAGCCATATTTTTCAAGGCGGTCTTGTAACCCCTCGCTCATTATCATTCATCTTCTTTCGGAAAAATATGAAAAATAGACTGGTCTTTCAGTTCGTTTTCATTATATCACCCTAAAAAAGGCTTGAAGGACTGGATATTTTACAAAGTTGTTAAGTTTACGCATCACTTATCAATGTAAGCTATCGCATATAATGGTACAATCTAATATGCTGTATCTATTGGAGTGTCGAATGAGAGGAGGAATTGTCGCTTATTAGCGCTGAGCATGCCCATTCGATTGTTCTCCGCGAGATGCGGGTAAAATAGTATTGTAATATTTAAGGTAAGGGAGGTTGTTAGCTATAGCTATTCAGGAAGGCACCATTATTTCATTTGAAAATGTTATTAAGCAATACGACGACGAAGATCCGGTGTTAAAAGGAGTCAGCTTTGAAATAGAGCGCGGCAAATTCTATACACTACTTGGTCCATCAGGCTGTGGTAAAACGACTATTCTACGGTTGATCGCTGGGTTCGCTGAGCCAACAGGCGGTTCTATCTATTTAAACGGTAAAGTAATTAACCACATTCCCGCCAATGAGCGGCAGGTCAATACGGTATTTCAGGATTACGCGTTGTTTCCACACTTGAACGTATTCGAGAACGTGGCTTTCGGACTGCGCATTAAGAAGCTTAAGAAAGACGTCATCACGAAGAAGGTGCAGGAAGCGCTAAGCTTCGTTAACCTTGTGGGCTATGAGCAGCGTGCTATTAACGAAATGTCTGGTGGTCAGCGTCAGCGTGTGGCCATTGCTCGTGCGATTGTGAATGAGCCGCAGGTTCTATTGCTGGACGAGCCTTTATCAGCGCTCGATCTGAAGCTGCGCACAGAGATGCAGTACATACTGCGTGAAATGCAGCAGCGGTTAGGCATTACCTTTATTTTCGTTACACATGACCAGGAAGAGGCACTCGCGATGTCCGACTGGATTTTTGTTATGAACAAAGGGAAAATCGAGCAAAGCGGTACACCTAACGATATTTATGATGAGCCGATTAACCGTTTCGTGGCTGATTTTATTGGCGAGTCCAACATTGTGCCGGGAGTTATGATTGAAGACTATTTGGTGGAGTTTAACGGACGGCGCTTTGAATGTTTTGATGCCGGGCTTAAACCAAATGAATCAGTGGAGATTGTTATTCGTCCAGAGGATTTAGAAATTTCCACGCTGGAGCAGGGTAAACTACGTGTGCGAGTGGATTCCCAGTTGTTCCGGGGCGTACACTATGAAATCAGCTGTTATGATGAATCTGGACATGAATGGCTTGTGCATTCTACACGTAAGGCGACTGTAGGCAGTGAAATTGGCCTTTATTTTGATCCAGAAGCGATTCATGTTATGCGTTTCGGTGAAACGGAGGAAGAGTTCGACAAACGTCTGGAAGCTTACGCCGAGGTGGAGAGTCATGAAGAATAAGGGCAGATCGTATTATCTCATCCCTTATTACCTGTGGATCGCCTTGTTTGTAATCGCACCGGTGTTACTTGTCATCTATTATTCT
The DNA here is from genome assembly GCF_037963865.1 of Paenibacillus sp. FSL R10-2734. Taxonomy (NCBI): domain Bacteria; kingdom Bacillati; phylum Bacillota; class Bacilli; order Caryophanales; family Paenibacillaceae; genus Paenibacillus; species Paenibacillus sp. FSL R10-2734. The sequence continues at coordinate 892,527 of NZ_CP150170.1, forward strand.
CTATTTGATCTGGATGGGCATCTTACGCTAGATAACTACGTGAACTTCTTTACACCTGTGTACTTAAAAATGACGCTGACCTCATTCTGGTACGCGTTTCTGATCACAGCATTCTCTTTGCTGGTCGCCTATCCGGCGGCTTATCTGTTGACGAGAACGAAGCATAAGCAGCTATGGTTATTGCTGATTATTTTACCGACCTGGATTAATTTGCTGCTGAAAACTTACGCTTTTATAGGCATATTTGGTACGTTCGGACCGATTAACAATTTCTTTGATCTGCTTGGAATCGGAGAACAGCAAATTTTGTTTACGGGCTTCAGCTTTGTATTTGTATCTGTCTATATCTTTATCCCATTCATGATCTTGCCGATCTACAGCGCTTTGGAGGACCTCAATTTATCCTTGCTGGATGCGGCGCGTGATTTGGGTGCTTCGGGCTGGACAACGTTCCGGCGCGTTATTTTTCCTTTGACCATTTCGGGTGTGCGTGCAGGCTGTATGGCAGTATTCATACCAGCACTGTCCCTGTTTATGATTACTCGTCTGATTGCGGGCAACAGGGTCATTACGCTCGGCACTGCGATTGAGCAGCATTTTCTGGTCACACAGGACTGGGGTATGGGCTCTACGGTTGCAGTGTTTCTGATTGCTATTATGGCGCTGTTCATGATTATTACAGGCGGATCGCGGAGAGGGGTGCGGAATGAGAAATAAAAACGGGTTCTCCAATCTGTACCTAGTGCTGGTGTTCGCTGTTCTGTATGCGCCAATCTTCTACTTGATGTACTATTCGTTCAACAGTGGGGGAACGATGCACAAGTTCGAGGGCTTTACGCTGGACTACTATCGTGAGGTCATCCAAGATACGCGGCTGATTATCATCATGATCAACACGCTTGTGATCGCGCTCCTGTCTTCGGCTATCGCCACGATTATCGCTATTATTGGTGCGCTGGCCATTAAAAGTGTGCAGAATCGCCGTGCTAAAAACACCTTGCTATCGCTGAACAACGTGCTGATCGTCAGCCCGGATGTCATTATCGGTGCATCGTTCTTGATCCTGTTCACCATTGCGGGCATCAAGCTTGGCTTCGTGTCCGTCCTGCTCTCACATGTGGCATTCAGTGTGCCAATTGCCGTGTTGATGATTCTGCCGCATTTACAGGATATGAGTCCTTCACTGACGGATGCAGCACGTGACCTAGGGGCAAGTCGCAAGGATGTTCTGACTAAGGTTATTCTGCCGATTATCAAACCGGGGATCTTCAGTGGATTCTTCATGGCACTTACGTATTCACTGGATGACTTTGCGGTTACGTTCTTCGTAACGGGTAACGGTTATTCGACGCTATCGGTTGAGATTTATTCCAGAGCTCGGCAAGGGGTATCGCTCTCCATTAATGCGCTGTCGACACTGATCTTTCTGTTCACGATACTGCTCGTTGTCGGTTATTACTTCCTAACCCTTAAGAAGAACCGTCAAAATACCGCTGAAGCCGTGGCGGAGCCTGTTGCGGAAGCGGGGGTGCCTAGATGAAACAGCTGGTAAATACTTTTCTGGCGATCGTTATCACGGCATTCGCTCTAATGTACTTGGGCTCCTGGATGAACTCAAGAGAGGGCTATTCCGGCGGAAATACACTGACCATCTATAACTGGGGCGACTATGTCGATCCTGACTTGCTGAAGGAATTTGAGAAAGAGACAGGATTAACGGTCATTTACCAAACCTTTGACTCTAATGAAGCCATGCTAACTAAAGTGGAGCAGGGTGGAACTACTTTTGATGTCGTAATTCCTTCCGATTACGCCATTGACAAGATGAAAGAAGAAAATCTGCTCATACCGCTAGATCATAGCAAGATTCCGAATCTAACGAACATTGATCCGAGGTTTATGGATCTTTCGTTCGATCCTGGTAACAAGTATTCCGTACCTTATTTCTGGGGAACCGTCGGGATTATCTTCAATCCCGAAATGACCAAGGGGCTGGACTTCACTAGCTGGGATTCCCTCTGGGACAGCAGGCTGAAGAACAACATCTTCTTGGTGGATGGAGCCCGTGAAGTGATGGGCATGGCTTTGAACAGCCTACATTATTCCGTAAATGACCGAGACGAAGAGCATCTTCAAGAAGCGCTGACTAAGCTAAATAAGCTCTCTCCTAACGTAAAGGCGATTGTCGGAGATGAGATCAAGATGCTGCTTGCCAATGAAGAGGCTGCGGTCGGTATTGTGTGGTCCGGTGATGCTTCTGAGATCATGGATGAGAATGATAAGCTTGATTATGTAGTGCCGGAGGAAGGTTCGAACAAGTGGTTTGATAATATGGTCATTCCACGGACTGCGGATAATGTGGATGGAGCGCATAAGTTTATTAACTTCATGCTGCGTCCAGATGTAGCGGCTAAGAATGCAGAATACGTAGGTTATTCCACACCTAATATTCCTGCGCTGGAGCTGCTTCCGAAGGAAACTTCCGAGGATACTCGTTTCTATCCATCTGCTGAGATTACCGACCGACTCGAGGTGTATGATAACCTTGGTAAACGGATGCTCGCGCATTACAACGAGCTGTTCCTGAAGTTTAAGATGAATAAGAAGTAAATCGTTTGGAAGTAAGGTCAAACGAGTCAAAGAGCGTCTACATGCGGTTTACCGCGTTAGACGCTCTTTTTTGAAATATTAGAAAGTATATCTTCTAAGGAGGACAACGGCGTTCCTTCTTGGCTGGAAGTATATTGTAGTATAATGAGTAGGATGGATAACAGGAAAAGAGGATGCGAATGCCGACTATACTGGTTGCTGACGACGATGCGAACATTCGCGAACTCGTCTGTTTATTTCTACGTAACGACGGATTCGACACAGCGGAAGCCGCAGATGGTAAAGAAGCGCTGGCCGTCTACAAATCGACGCATGTCGATCTTGTCGTACTCGATATTATGATGCCGATTATGGATGGTTGGACGCTTTGCAAGGAGCTCCGTAGAGCCAATCCTGATCTTCCCTTACTTATGCTAACCGCTAGAGGTGAAACCTGGGAGAAGGTGAAAGGCTTCGAACTGGGGACAGACGATTATTTGACGAAGCCATTCGATCCACTGGAGTTGACGGTTCGTGTTAGATCTTTATTGAAGCGATACAAGATTGGCTCCACACAGATGATCCAATTCGGAAACGTCATCCTTGATCGGCAGACCTATAAGGTGATGAGAGGAACGGAGTCGCTCACGTTGCCGCTCAAGGAGTTCGAATTGCTATATAAGCTCGCTGGAACACCTGGACAAGTCTATACGCGTGAGCAGTTAATCGATCAGATTTGGGGGATTGATTACGCTGGAGATGATCGAACGATAGACGTACATATTAAACGGCTACGTGAACGGTTTGCGACTACACCTGATTTTCGAATCGAGACGGTGCGGGGGCTTGGCTACAGGCTTGAGGTTTACGAATGATCAAATCCTTATATACACGTGTTGTTCTGACCTTTCTGGTCTCCGTGATCGGAGGCACATTGATTGCTTTATTTGTGACAACGTGGGTTTTTCAAGATAAATTAAACGAAAACCTGCGAATTCCCTTACTTCGCTTTGGTCAGGACATCGCCCGGATATACGAAGCCTTACCGTTACGTGAAGCGGATGCTCTTGTAAGTGGAATGAAGCAGCTTGATTCCTATCATATTCGAATTTACGATGAGCACGGCCAGTACCGGTCTTACGGAGTGCTTAATGGAGAGAGCCCTGCTACCGTGACTGAGGAGCAGCTAAAGAAAGTACTGGATGGGCAAGCTGTTCAAGTTAAACCGAATATGTCTTCTTCCAACCTCTTAGGGCTGCCTTTGAAAACCGAAATGGGAAAGAAGGCGATGTTTGTGGAGCCGCTTGTACCTCCTACCATGTCTTCTACGAGGAATTTGCTATTTACTTTTTTGGTGTATTCGTTAATAACGGGAAGCGTGTTGATACTGGTCGCCTCCATCTTTCTGGTGAGACCGATCAAAAGGCTGACAAAGGCAACTAGGCGAATAGCAACTGGGGATTTCAACGTCGAATTGAATATTAAGCAGACGGGTGAGTTAGGTACCTTAGCTAATAGCTTCGAAGAAATGATGCACGATCTGCAGCAGCTTGAACAAATGCGCAGGGAGTTCGTAACGAATGTGTCACATGAGGTTCAATCTCCGCTCACCTCCATATCTGGTTATGCTATTGCGCTCAAGAAGGTAGCCCTCACAGAGGATGAACGGAATCGTTATCTCGACATCATTATTGCTGAAGCGGAGCGGATGTCCAAGATGAGCGATAGTCTGTTAAAGCTGAGCCTGCTTGAATCACAATCCCAACAACTACGGCTTATCACGTTCAGTCTTGATGAACAGATCAGACGAGTAATCGTGGCGATACAGCCACAATGGTCGGCACGAAACATCAGTTTTGAGCTTGATTTGAAGCCGGTAATCGTATGGGCTGACCATGATCTGTTAAGTCAGGTGTGGACGAATCTCCTTGGAAACAGCATCAAGTTCTCCAAGGATGACAGTGTGATTAACGTCAGCATCAAACAAGATATGAACAACGTGACCGTCCGAATTTCCGACACGGGCATTGGTATTTCTCTCGAGGACCAAGAGCGTATATTCGAACGATTCTTTAAGGCTGATCGTTCCCATAGTCGCAAGTATGGCGGTAGCGGTATGGGACTGGCGATCGTCAAACAGATCGTCTCGCTTCATCAAGGTGACATTCGGGTGGAAAGCGAACCTGGCCAAGGAACGACCATTATCGTTACTTTACCAATTATAGCGCCGACAGAGTAATTAGATTACAAATGCTATTCTTCAGGCTACGATTTCACTTGCAATCCTTCTTGCACGTGACGCCGTAGCATTTTTTTGCCTGTTCATATTCCGTTCATATTCCGTTCATGTTGTCGTCATCAGGAGTACATCTTCTTTGGTTAAGATCTCATTAGCGCAAACGTTAAGGCGATTTAATAAATAGATTGGACAGGAGAAGATGAGGGTGACACAAACAGAGGTAATAAAAACGGGGAATGAAAAGAAAAAACATAAAGTACGTAACCTGTTGCTGAAAATATTAGGAGCAATAGTGATTTTGATCGTGCTTTTTCTAGCCGTTGTTTATACAGTTAATGTGATCAGCAGCAAATCCGAACAGGGAAAAATACATCATTATGGTCAACTAGTCCCTGTGGATGGAAAAAATATGAATGTGTTAATTCAAGGAACAGGGGAAGAGACGATCGTTCTTCTACCGGGCTTTGGAACAGGAGCGCCAGCACTTGATTTTAAACCGCTGATCGATGAATTATCACCCTATTACAAAGTGGTTGCGGTGGAGCCGTTTGGGTATGGATTAAGTGATGAAACCAAAAAAGAACGAACTACAGAGAATATCGTAAGTGAAATACATGAGGCGGTACAGGGTCTTAACATTGATCGATATATTCTAATGGGTCACTCGATTGCAGGTATTTACGGATTGGATTATGCGAATAAATATCCAAACGAGGTGAGTGCTTTTGTGGGGATCGATAGCAGTGTTCCGACGCAAGGCGGTATGGATGTTAAATTTCCAATAAAGAAATTAAAACTGCTCAAAGATTCAGGTATCATTAGATTGGGATTGAAATTAAGTGGTGACCCTTATGATGGACTGCCATTTGACGATGAGACTAAAAAACAAATGAAATTGATTTCGCTCAAAAATATGAATAATTCCACTACCCTAAATGAAATGGAACATATATATCCTAACTTTGTTGCTTCCAGAGAGTTATCCTTTGACAAGAATCTTCCCCTAATATTCTTTATACAGGCTAATAATGAAGGTGTGAAAGATTGGATTCCTCTACATGAAGAGCAAGTCAAAGATTCTGTGCATGGAAAAGTGATGACATTTGAGGGCGGACATTATTTACACCATTCCAGGTCCAAGGAAATCGTTGAGAACCTAAGGGCATTCATGGGAGAAATTAAATAAAAAGAAGAAAACGCCCCGATCCTCCTTTGAGGAGGATCGGGGCGTTCTTTGTATTGTAGAGGAGATTATTTGATGCCGATTCTCATCCGATAGCTGACCAGAACCTCTAGGGTGCGTCCTTGAAAATGTTGTTCAACCGCAGCGGTGAAATCTGCGATGTCCTGATCGAGCAAGGTAGCGTCCTGCTTCAGCACGGTTCTTACTCCGCCTTGACTTAGAGCGAGTCCGACGTAGCGCTGCGCATCGCAGAATTCAAGATTATGAAATACGATCTCTCTAGCAAAAGAGAACGCTCCACTAGCCTGAATCCGTGACAAATGCCCCTCTTTGTCCCATTTATGAGCCCTCTCAGCATCAGGTAAGAGCGAGGCGAGCAGTTCCTCTGACTTGGAGATCAGTTGGTTGTAACGTTCTTCTACCTTCTGATTAAGGGGGAGAGGCCAGTCGCAATCGTAGGCAGCGAAGACGCCACCTGTTCGTAAGACCCGAGAGACTTCTCGAAGTGTACTTTCAGGATCCATCCAATGGAATGACTGCGAGCAGGTCACAATGTCTACGCTGTCCGCTGCAAGTGGAAGCTGGTTAGAATAACCTTGTACAAAAGTGATAGTTTGTGGATCTTCTATTCGACTTAATTTATCGATTGCTTTTCCCAGCATATCTGGATTCGGTTCAATGCCAATTACGTTGTCTGCGACATCCTTCCACAGAAAAGTAGACAAGCCCGTGCCACAGCCTATATCAGTGACGACTGAAGGAGAGGTGCCTAAGTAATCGGTCAGCAGCTTGATGATCATGGCAGGAGCTTCGGGACGGTAGCGGTCATAGTCCTCTTGAAAGCCGAGAAATCGATCGATGTTTTGCTTGCTATTGTTTTCAGGTATCATGTGATCCTCCTTCATAGAGCTTATTTATAGGTCTATTGTATAGTCATCGCTATGCTATGCCAAATAATGGATCGCAGACAATCGGAGGGAGTGCTACTTAGAACAAGCATAAATGCCTTCGACGTCCTTATAAGGAGGGCAAGCGTTTAAGCGAGAAATATAAGACATAAAGTATGGTGTGAAACTTATACTTTCTTATATTTTAAACAAAATCCCCGGAAGGCACCTTATGGGTGTAACCGGGGATTGTGAGCTAGTTTTAAAATGCGCTAAGAACGCCTTGTAAATGCTACCGAAGTAATGCAGGGTCGATGGCAGGTACAAGTCCTTCTGCTGCAGCACGATTTAGTAGGGCGGAGATTGCAGCGTAGCCGTCATCGCCTAGATTCATCGAGAAGTCGTTCACATAGAGATCAATATGAGATTTAGCCACCTCTGGAGCCAGCTCTTGAGCGTGGCTAAGCACATAGTCTCTAGAATCGGTAGGATGATTCCACGCATATTGAAGAGAGCTGCGAATCCAGTCCGTGATGGCATCGGTATCGAGATCGCGACGAGCAATGATAGCGCCGAGTGGAATCGGCAGTCCAGTATCGCTCTCCCACCAGCTGCCAAGGTCAGTCAGCATATTAAGACCATAAGACGCATAAGTAAAGCGGGCTTCGTGAATTACCAGTCCGGCATCGATAAGTCCATCGCGTACGGCAGGCATGATCTCATCAAAAGGCATGACGACGATTTCGCCAATGCCTCCCGTTACATGCTGTGCTGCCCATAATCTGAAGAGTAAATAAGCAGTAGAACGTTCGCTAGGCACTGCAATCCGGCGTCCGGCTAGCTTTTCGGGACGTTTGATCGCAGTTGGGCCACTTGCCGTAAGAAGTAACGGGCCGCAGCCACGACCGAGTGCGCCGCCGCATGGCAGCAGCTTGTATCGATCTAATACCCATGGTAGGGCGGCATAGGAGATTTTAAGGACTTCAGGTCCTTCTCCGTTAGCGGCAAGCGTATTGGTAATATCGATATCGGCATAGGTTACATTAAGTTGTGGCGCATTTGGGATAAGCCCGTGTGCCCAGGCGTGGAATACAAAGGTATCGTTAGGGCAAGGGGAAAAAGCGATATTAAGCTCAGTTGTCATTACAGCACCTCCAGTAGTATAGCGGCTGCCGCCGTTAATGCTTCCATTGCATCGCCGATCTTCCAAGCAGCCCGGTCGCGGGGACCGACCGGGTTCGAGATGGCGCGGAGCTCCAGTACCGGGAGCCCCAGCGCTTTAGCGGCCACGGCAACTCCGTGGCCTTCCATTGCCTCCGCGACGGCATGAGGATGCCGCGCGATCAGAGCGGCGGCCGTCTCCGCGGTGCCGGTCGCCGTAGAGACCGTAAGCACGGTTCCCGTGCTTACGGTCAGTCCGGCCGCTGCCAGCGCGGCCGAAACCGCCTGCACCGTGCCGCGGTCAGCCGGCACGGACACGCTGCCGAAGCCGAGCTCGGCAGCGCTGCGGAAGCCCTCCGGCGTCTCGGCCCCGAGGTCGGCGGCAATCATCTCACTGGCAACGACCAGCGAGCCTAAAGGTGCCACCCCCGGGAACCCGCCGCCGATCCCGGCGCTGATTACGCAGCTGTATGACCCAGCTGCGAGTGCCGCGGCGGTTCCCGCCGCCGCTGCTGCCGTGCCTGCGCCGGCAGCAATCACATGGAACCTGTCGCTGCCTTGTAGGCCGCGCAGGACCGCGTCGCGCTCTGCGGCTACGGCTGTTACGATTAGCACGCGCCGCGCTCCAGCTTGTTCCTCCACCATCAGGTTCCCTCCTTTGAGAAATGTGAAATCGCTTACTAAATAGTCATTCGTAAAGACAAGAATACGCCGTTTTAGGGGTCAGGTCAAACTTAGAGTGATTTTCATCACGCTCTTAAAAGGTCGCAGAAAAAACATAAACCGTTCGTTAGGCCTCTTATGTAATCTTTTTTGAGCGGCAAGGTTGACAAAGATACTGTGAAGAAGTATAGTTATCTTAACTTAAAGATATTTAATGTAAAGACATTTACATTGTATTGAATAACATCGCTGTCAAACTGGAGGTGGAAATGATGGGTAATACTGAAGAGAATGTAAGTAATGTAGAGAATACTACGGAGATGGATCAGGCGTCTTCTTTAAAGTTATTTGTTGTATTATCTAAGGCTTACAGAAGCTTGATGGATCAAGCTGTGAAGGATATGAAGAGTTATGGGCTGGCATCCGCCGAGTTCATGGTGCTTGAGGTGCTGTATCACCGGACCCGTATTCCACTGCAACAGATCGGGGAGAAGATTCTCGTAACGAGTGGAAGCATCACCTATAATATCGACAAGCTGGAGAAGAAAGGCCTGCTGAAGCGTGTGCCGTGTAGCGAGGACAGACGCGTTACTTATGCGGAGATTACGGATGCAGGGCGTGAGCTGTTCGATAAGATTTTCCCGCGTCATGTAGCTTCGATTCATGATTTGATGCGTGGACTGGATAAGGAAGAGAAGGGCCAGGCTATCGAATTACTAAAGAAGCTAGGCAAAGGTGTATAGAAGCGCTGAAACATCGCTATGAAGGGCGCTTCTAGAAGGTCGGAAGCAGCTCGCTGCTTCTTGCCGCTGGAAGACAAAAATTTTTACTAGATATCTTAATGTTAAGATAATTAAATCAAAGAAAATGGGAGCGAGTTAAAAATGATAAGTACAGGAATATTATTGATGAGATTAGTGATTGGTATTGCATTCATAGGACATGGTGCACAAAAGTTATTTGGTTGGTTTGGTGGCTATGGCCCGAAGGGCACGGGCGGCTGGATGGAGTCCATCGGCATTAAACCGGGCGTTACGATGGCGGTATTGGCAGGACTTATGGAGCTGGTAGGCGGATTCATGTTCGCGGCAGGACTTCTGACGCCTGTTGCAGCGGTGTTGATTGTAGCTACAATGCTGGGTGCCATCGTTAAGGTACATGCGGCGAATGGCTTCTGGTCTACTTCGAACGGGATTGAGTTTCCGCTTACGGTACTGGTGGTTGCTGCAGGCATAGCACTTACGGGACCGGGTTCGATTTCTCTGGATGCGTTGATTTTTAACTAAGAAGGAGGTTTATAATTATGACACTTCAAACTGCAGGAATCCATCATATTACCGCTTTTGTTGGAGATGCTCAGCGTAATGTTGACTTCTATGCCGGTATTCTAGGACTACGGCTTGTGAAGAAGACGATTAATTTTGACGCTCCGGAAGTTTATCATTTATATTTTGGGAATGAAGATGGTGCTCCGGGGACGATTATTACATTTTTCCCTTCACCTACGGGGCGTAGAGGAAGAATCGGCAGTGGGCAGGTTGGCGTAACGACTTACGCAGTACCGATTGGCTCTCTGACATTCTGGGAGCAACGTCTTGCCGCTTATCGGATTTCGGTTACCAAAGGAAGCAGAATCTCGGAATCTTATCTCTCTTTTGCAGATTATGATGGTTTGCGGATTGAGCTTGTGGAACGGGAGGAAGGACCGCTAAGTAAGTGGTCCTTCGGTGGGGTTCCTACTGAGCATGCCATCAAAGGGTTCGGAGGCGCTGTGCTCTACAGCAACAATCCGCTGCAAACTGCAGAAACCCTTGTCTTAACGATGGGAATGGAGCATATCGCTGATGGAGACGGATATAGTCGTTATAGAACTACTGGAGATCTGGGTAATATTATTGATCTGAAGACAACGCCGGTTCCGCAAGGAGCGGGAGGTACAGGTACGGTTCACCATATCGCTTGGCGTGCGCAAGATGACGCTGAGCAGCTGGAATGGAGTCGTCATGTACAGAGTCATGGACATCGTCCGACGCCGGTTCAAGACCGTCAATACTTCAATGCGATCTATTTCCGTGAAAGAGGTGGAATCCTCTTCGAGATTGCTACGGACCCTCCGGGTTTTGCCCGTGATGAAGCAGTGGATGCGTTGGGTGAGAAGCTAATGTTGCCATCCTGGTTTGAGCCGCATCGTGCGGCTATCGAAGAAAATTTAAGTCCTTTTCAAATAAGAGAAATTGAGGTGAAGCAGGGATGATTCATGTATTCCATAAAGGTAAAGACGTAACGAAGCCCACGCTTGTATTATTTCACGGTACTGGAGGCAATGAGCAAGACTTACTGCCGCTTGCCGGGTTGTTATCTCCCGATTCATCGGTGCTAGGTATCAGAGGGAATGTGCTGGAGAACGGTATGCCGCGATTCTTCCGACGGATAGCTGAAGGGGTGTTCGATGAAGCGGATCTAATCTTCCGTACTCACGAGGTCAAGCAGTTCCTGGATGACGCCGCCGCGCAGTACGGATTCGATGCCAACAATCTGGTGGCCGTGGGCTACTCTAATGGTGCGAACATTGCGGGTAGCTTGCTGTTCCATTATAAGGATGTTTTCCGCGCCGCAATACTACTGCATCCGATGGTACCGCTCCGGAATATTACACTTCCTTCGCTGGAGGGGGTATCTGTCTTCATTGGAGCAGGCACGAATGATCCGCTCATAGCTTCCTCGGAATCTGAGGATCTGGAGACGATTTTGCAGAAGGCAGGCGCAGAGGTTACAACACACTGGGGCAATCAAGGCCATCGTCTGAGTGCTGCTGAGGCTGAAGCCGCTAGAGATTGGTTGCATATGCGCAGCACATCCACAAATGCATAAAACAATCAGAATAACCGCCGAATGGCGGTTATTTTTGCTTGTACAGGCGCAAGTACCCTCCATAAAAGGATTGATCAATGCACTTCCTTTACGTTAGTATGAAGAATACAAAAAAAGGCCCAAGGGTTGCTTTAGAAAGGTTGAAGTAAGGATCATGATTGGAATTCAAAATGGTAATAAGCTTGCCGCAGATGGACCCTCACGGAAGCAGAGATTGCAGCTTGCCGTGATTCTTGGTTCCATTACAACGATCGGCCCGTTGTCGATTGATATGTATTTGCCGGCACTGCCTACGCTTGTCGCGGATTTCGGTACGACTGCTGCGTTTGTGCAGCTTAGTCTGACCTTCTTTTTGCTGGGACTTGCTTCAGGTCAGTTAGTCGCTGGACCGCTGAGTGATGTATATGGTCGCCGCCGTCCGCTGCTTATAGGTATGTTCATCTATGCGATTTCCTCAGTGCTGTGTGCCTTTAGTCCTTCGATTGGACTGCTGATCGGTTTGCGGTTTATTCAGGGACTTGCTGGTTCAGTGGGTGTAGTTGTCTCTAGAGCGGCTGTTCGTGATTTATATAGTGGCTCTGAACTCACGAAGTTCTTCTCACTATTGATGATTGTGAATGGTCTCGGACCGATATTAGCTCCGGTAATTGGGGGCCAACTCCTAAGAGTAACTACATGGCAGGGGATATTCCTCGTATTATTTGCTGCCGGAATTATATTTTGCCTAACCATATTATTACGTTTGCCGGAGACATTGCCGAAGGAGCGACGCTCTAAGAGTGGACTGAAGGGTACGCTGCTTACCTTCCGAGTATTGCTTGGCAACCGTAAGTTTATGGGCTATGCCTTGTCTCAGGGGTTTGTTACGGCATCTATGTTCGCTTATATCTCAGGTTCTTCTTTTGTATTGCAAAATATTTTTGCAGTTACTCCGCAGGTATATAGTCTGATCTTTGCTGTGAACGGGATCGGGATTATTATTACTGGCCAAATTGCCGGCAGACTTGCTGGCAAGGTAAGTGAGACTAAGCTGCTACTTAGTGGACTATTGCTCTGTACGATGGGGGGGATCTTACTGCTGCTGACGATTCTCTTAGGAGGAGGACTGATCCCAATTCTGATCTGTCTATTTGCAGTTGTCTCCAGCGTGGGGATTGTCGGAGCGACCAGCTTCTCACTTGCAATGCAAGATCAAGGTGAAACTGCAGGCAGTGCCTCAGCGTTAATCGGATTAATACCCCTGCTGCTAGGGAGCTGTGTAGCGCCACTTGTTGGTCTTGGGGGAGTTGATTCAGCACTTCCGATGGCGATTGTGATAGCATGTACGGGAATTCTCTCGATTCTGTCTTATCTGCTGCTTGTTAGACGAGGAAAAGCGAGTTCCTAGCATTCTCTCGTTGAAACCTAGTAAGTAGTACTTTCAGCAAACTTTCAGCGGGTCTTAACGTTCCTTACCTACAAAAGGATTATATTGGAGGTAAGGAAGGGAGGGATAACCATGAGTATATCAGCAGTCTCAGGTTCCACATCGTACACTACCTCGACATCAAGCACTACAGATACCAGTGCGCTTGAGAAACAAAAAGCGAAGCTGGAAGCTGAACTAGACAAGATTGATGCCAGCTCAGACGATGAAAAGACCAAGGAAACGAAGACGAAGCAAATTGAGCAACAGATCAAGACCATCGAGGCACAAATCTCGCAGAAGTCTCAGAGCAGTGTTTCCTCCGCAGGCAGTGGAGTAGAGGCACCTGCTAAACCTGCGAACAATGCGCTTGTTGCAGCGAGTCCGCAAGAGATCGCTACCGCAACAACGGATAGCAAGGGCAGATTTGATATTCGAGTATAAACGATGGTTAGACCGTGTTACATAATAGAGAGGACATCCTTAGCCGTGAGGGATGTCCTTTTTGTTGTGCAATTTCAAGTGTAAAATACAGTTTCAATGATCTTTAATTGAATAGAATTCCATTAATATTCTTTAACTATTGCAGGGATTAGGGCTGTGCTGGCAGTCTAATGGAGTAGGGGTTGATTAACACGGGTTAATTATTCCAATAATTGTTATAATGAACTGGTTGTAAAAATTGTCTAGCACAACGTGTGTCGGCGGTAAAGGTAGGTGACTCATGCATTCAAAACAACAGACATTAGAAAGATTCAAAATTGTAAGGCTGTTCTTATCCATCTATCGGATACGGGCGGTGAGGGCTCTCTTTCCAGTGGCTATCATTGCGCTGGTGTATTGGGAGGGGCAGCATGAGCTGAAGCAAGTTCACTTAGGGCTTATCATGCGGGAGTTAAGAAGAGTACCTATGACCGCTATTTTGCAAATGATCGGATTTGCACTTCTCGCAGTAGCTGTAATGAGTGCCTATGATTACTTGATTCGGGCACATTTCCGTTTAAAAGTAGGGCTGTGGAGCACCTTCCGTTATGCCTGGATTGCTAATACGTTTAATAATTTAATTGGTTTTGCAGGTCTGGCTGGAGTAGGTTTAAGAACGTTAATGTATAAAAAAAGCGGAGTGCCAACCTCCGTCCTAACTCCGGCAATCGTATTTCTTTCGCCGCTCATGATTACCGGCTTATCTTTACTTTCTTGGGCAAATATCTTCGGTTTACTCCCGGCAAATGCTTTGCTGGAAGAGCATCATTGGTTAGTATTTGCGGTGTGGGGTATGGCACTTTATTTGCCGTTTTTTGTGTTTGTACAGCGCTCGGCGCTTTATGCGAAATGGATTAATCGGGGAGAAGGCAGAACACCATGGCGTACAGTAATCGCCTCTGTGGGTGCTTCATTTCTGGAATGGAGCTTTGCGGGTGTAACGTTTTGGACAATCAGTAGCCACCTCTTGCACGAGGTTCATTTTCCAGTCATATTCGGCATATTTACGATTGCTGCTATCGCGGGCATCTTGAGTATGGCACCCGGCGGTATCGGTGCTTTTGACCTTATCGCATTGCTGGGTCTTACGCAGCTTGGATTCGAAAGTGATCAGACCATGGCAGTGCTTGTTGTTTTTAGATTGTTCTATTATCTCATTCCGTGGTTGATCGGATTGGTGCTGGCAGCACTGGAATTTGGTCTGCAAGGAAAAAAGGGCCAAGATCGTTCAGCTCCAGGGTTCGAACCCTCCCTTAACATATGGCAGAAGATCTGGGGTTGGCCGGGTCAGTATACCTTTCTGAGCGATCTTGGTGTGTGGGCGCTCGGCAAGCTTGTGCTAGCAAGCGGGCTTATTCTATTACTATCAACTGCTACACCTGGATTGTTGTATAGGCTGAAGATTACGGAGACAATATTGTCGTTCTCGATCATGCAGCTCTCACATCATTTATCCGTACTCATTGGTTTTATGCTCATTTTGTTGTCGCGGGGCATTACATTACGAATCCGTAGTGCATACATTTGGACCAGCATTCTATTATTTTCCGGGTCCGTGTTTGCGGTGGCTAAAGGCTTTGATTATGAAGAAGCGCTGTTTCTGCTCCTTGTAGCACTTATTCTGTGGATCTCCAGATCTCGGTTTTATCGGATTAGTGCTCCCGTCAGCAGACAGAGTACGATTTGGTGGCTTGTCCTTACTTCAGTAATTGCTCTTAGCTACTATCTATTGGGCAGCCATGTGCATCGTGGGTTTCTGAAGCATCTACCACCCGGTGTGCAGCCAGAGTGGCTACAGCGGCATAGTGATGTTGCGTTCACGGCTGTAGGGGGCCTGGCTTTCTCCTGGATTATTCTTACTTTGCTGATTACCCTCAGACCCCAACGTAAGCCTGAGGAGCTTTTCGGAAACTTTGATAGGGAAAGGCTGGAACGTTTTCTAGGCGAAGTTCAAGGCAATCCTTTAACTCACATGTTGTTTTTGGGTGATAAAAGCTTCTTCTGGGCTCAAGAAGGCAAGGTGTTATTCGCTTTCGCCAGAGTTAGGGATAAGCTTGTAGTCCTGGGTGATCCATTGGGAGATTGGAGTCTCATCAATGAGGCGATCAGTGAATTTAGACAAGCTGCGGATAAGTACGGTCTGGTGGTCGTTTTTTATCAGGCCACACCTGAATTTTTATCGATTTATCATGAGCAGGGATATCACTTTTTCAAGCTGGGGGAAGAGGCATTGGTATCGCTCGATACCTTTACGCTCAGTGGCAAGAAGAACAGTGATCTGCGAAGCGTATGCAACCGATTTGAACGGGAAGGTTATGATTTCGAAGTTGTAGAAGCGCCGCACGCTGAAGATTTGTTACGAGAGCTGCGATTCGTTTCAGACGAATGGTTGAACGGGCGCACCGAAAAAGGGTATTCGCTGGGCTGGTTTAACGGGGCCTATCTGCAGCTGGCTCCGATCGCGCTGCTGCGGAATGCCGAAGGGACGATACTGGCATTTGCTTCTATTGCACACGGGTATGATCAGGGCATGACCGTATCGATTGATTTGATGCGCCATCGAAAAAATGTGCCGAACGGCACGATGGATTATTTATTTGTTCGTCTGCTAGAATGGGCGAAATCTAAGGGTTATCATCGGTTTAATCTAGGCAATGCTCCGCTGTCCAGTGTGGGTGAGAATGTTGGGGCCTTGAAAGAGGAGAAGCTGGCTCATCTCGTATTTAAAAGAGGGGGGCGTTGGTACGGCTTTGTCGGACTGCGTCGATATAAAGAAAAGTTCAGTCCGGAGTGGGAGCCGCGTTACTTAGCGTATCCTGCTTCCATAACGTTGCCGATCTTAACGCTGGATCTGGTGAGGTTAGTGTCTCGCCATCCAAAGGAGAAGGAATAGAGGGAGACGGGCGCGTAGTCTCTGTATACATTGGAACAACTAAAGAAGGTGGGGCTGTCCCAAAAGGAGCTTTTAGCTACTTAGGTACGGCCCTTTTTTTGCGTTGCAGATTAATAGACGCTTCAAATGATGGTCTAATTGAAGTACCAATACAATAATTAGTTATGATGAACGAAAGGCAGCCCCTGTTCGCACACCGTAGGTTAAAATGGAAGTTGAAGGACAACCATTTCAGAGCTACATGCGAAAGGAGCTGTTAATATGAAGAATACCATAAAATACGTAGGTTTGGATGTATCAAAAGAAAAAATTGCGGTGGCGATTGCAGATGAGGGTCGAGAACCCGCACGATATTATGGAGCCATATCTCATACCCCAGATGCTGTGGCTCGAATGATTCGGAAAATCAAAGGTACAGGGATTACACTGGAGGTCTGCTATGAAGCCGGGCCTACGGGGTACGACTTATATCGCTGGCTGACGAAAATGGGGATTTCCTGCGTGGTAATCGCACCTTCGCGTATGCCACAGCGTCCCGGCGATGCTATAAAAACCGATCGACGGGATGCTGAAAAACTGGCTCAACTGCACCGCGCAGGAGAATTGACTGCGATCCATGTGCCGACTCCTGAACTCGAAGCCTTAAGAGATCTCATTCGTGCACGAGAAGATGCTAGGCAGGACTTACATCGGGTTCGGCAACGGCTCATTCATTTTCTGTTGCGTCACCAAATTCACAAGCCAGAAGGCATGAAAAAACGTTGGACCAAAAGGTACCGGGAATGGCTGTCTATGTTGAAGTTTAATAATGTAGCTCAAGAAAAAGTTTTCGCGGAATCCCTGCAACAGCTCCGGGAAGTGGAGGAGCGAATCAAGCGACTTGAAGCCGCAATGCGAGAAGAAGCACAGATCTGTCCATACGCACCTGTCATTCAAGCGTTGCAAGGTCTGCGGGGAATTGCCCTGCTGACGGCTATGACTTTAGTTGTCGAGATTGGAAATTTTGAGCGTTTTCGTTCACCGGCTCAGCTCATGAGTTACCTGGGACTAGTGCCACGGGAGTATTCATCGGGAGCAAGTACCAAAAGAGGAAGTCTTACAAAAACCGGAAATTCCGGTGTGCGACGTGCACTGGTGGAGTCCGCATGGAGTTACCGTCACCGTCCTGCAGTTAAAGGAGATTTAGCAGTGCGCTTAGAGGGTCAGAGTGCTCATGTCCATGAAACGTCGTGGAAAGCCCAAGAACGGTTACACAGCAAGTATTTAAAGTTAGTCAGACGTGGGAAACACCGAAATTTAACTATGGCTGCGGTAGGTCGTGAGTTAGTTGGATTCATCTGGTCAATAGCGGTAGATGCAGAACGGAAAATGGCGTAGGTGAAATGAAAAAAACACAAAAAGTATACCCAAAAGATTTGAATTCTTGGGGCATGGAGACAAAGAGAAAGGTACGAGGAGAATCCGTGAATTCCCTATGCACAGGATCCCAGATCTGACGTGCGAAATTAGTTTGCGGAAGCTCCTTCGACGTAGGCATAATATGTGGTAACCAACCCACGGATAGCAGATTGCCAGCCGACGACTCGCATTTTGTCTCTGTGCCCAAGGAATTGAAAACCCTTTGGTTTAAAGGGGAAAACAGGGGTATTGACTAATTCGTTCATAGCAGGGAATTCCTCCCCAAAATTCTAGGGTAATTGGTCGTCACATATATAATCAGGGAAAATCTCCCTAAAATTCGTCTGTTTTGGTGGGGATTTAAGGAATTCCCCTGATTTTTAGGGAGGAATTCCCTGATTCCGTCCATTATAAGCGAATATCGAGTATTTTCAGGGAGGTTTTCCTAATTAGTTTTAAACCCACTTCGCCCACCGCACATCCCCACGGCCATCGTCCATCCCCGTCGCACATTCATGCTGAACATCACCCACCGCCATCGCCAAACATAAAAGGATCTAAGGACTAAGTGAGAGCCTATTCTTTGACTTTTCTAACCAAGAAGAAGCTGCCCCTTAAGTAGTATTCACTACTTTTGAGGGCAGCCTCTTTTTTTATAGATGGAACTTTATTTCACAGTCCTATTTTTTGTCGACTTCTACATCAGGTAGGGCCCATACGGATACGCTGCCACCGTTGACCGGGAAGGTAGCCCAGCCATCTTTTTCAATCGTTATAGTCGCCTTGTGATTGTGGGTGAAATCTATCCATGCTTCACCCGCGCGTTGTACCCCTACGAACATTTTCTTCTGACCATTCTCACCGTTACTAATCACAACCGCGCAGCCGGAGCGTTCGATGTCTTTCGCGCCGAGCCGTGTCCAACCAATCGTGTTGGGATGGTCGAAATAATCCTTCTGTTCACCATAGGCTTTGTGATAGCGGGTGTACAACAGTGGATCAATCGCTGCTTTTTTGCCCGCCACGGGTGAAGGTCCCTCGATCCCATAATAATCGCCATAAAAGACCACAGGATATCCATCGCGTCGGAGTAGGATAAGCGCATACGCACTTTGCTTAAACCAATCATCCACCCACGATTCCAGAGCCTCATGAGGCTGAGAATCATGATTGTCCACGAACGTTACGGCGTTGGTGGGATGGGTCTGCACCAGTGTGTCATCTAGAATTTTGGTCAGATCAAAGTTTCTACCCCCCAAGGAAGCTGAATGAAGCTTGTAGTGAAGGGATACATCGAAGAGGTCGATTTTATATTCGACGGTATTCAGGAATTGTCGGCATGACTCTAGATCGGAATTCCAAAACTCCCCGACAATATAGAAATCCTTCTCACATTTATTAAACATCTCTACCGCGAATTCTTTTACAAACTCATGGTTGATGTGCTTGATGGCATCTAAGCGAAAGCCGCTGCAGTGGAGTGTGTCCACCAGCCATTTTCCCCACTGGATCATCTCTTTTTTGACGTCCGGATGACTGTAATCGATATTTGCGAACATTAGATAATCGTAGTTACCGAACTCGTCGTCAACATTCTGGTTCCATGTTTTATTCTCGCCTACGATACGAAATACACCTGTTCGCCCCGATTTGGCGTCAAAGTCAGTGCCGTTAAAATGATTGTGATTCCATTTAAAAGAGGAATGCTCCTCTCCGCGGCCAGGGAATGTGAATTTAGTCCAGCCCTCGATATCGAAAGGCTTCGAGATTTCTTTCATCCGATCATTGCGGTCGACCTCGATGACCTGGAATTTTTCTTTTTCATCTGCGCCTGCCTTATGATTCATGACCAAATCAACGTAAACGGCGATGCCATTCTTTTGACATTCCGAAATCGCATTGATGAGCGCTTGTTTCGTGCCATACTTGGTGCGTATTGTACCTTTTTGATCATATTCGCCCAGATCGTACAGATCATACACGCCATAACCCGTATCTTCGGCGGAGACGGCCTTTGTCACAGGAGGTACCCAAACAGAATCAATGCCTACGGCTTTTAGCGCGGGTGCCGTTTCTCTTAACCGATCCCAGTGTTTTCCATCCGCAGCAACATGCCATTCAAAAAACTGCATCATTGTATGGTTCCTCTTCATTTCATTTGCCTCCATATCCCATAAAGCGAATTTTGATCTATATACTGATCGCAAACTTCAGATAACTCTTATTAAACTTAAAAATCGACAATGAAAATAAGGCCGTCTGTTGAGCGCTCTAACAGGGGATTGGGATGTATTATACGGGCGAATAAAGAGAAATGTTCGAGCTCTGGGAGAGATGGACTGCGTTACGTCCGTTTCGTTTGGCACTATACAGGGCATGATCGGCTTCTGACAGCAGCTCTTCCAGTGTATCTTCTGGGCTTAATGCCTCTACGACTCCGAAGCTGGCAGTCACATGAATAGGCCCGATGATGGTATGCAATGTACTATGTTCAATATCCGCGCGGATGGTATCGCAGAGCAATGCAGCTTGCTTCAGGGATGTGCCAGGTAGAGTGATCACAAATTCCTCCCCACCATAACGACCGAAGATGTCACCCTCCCGCATATGTCTGTTGCATACCTGGACAATATGCTGAAGAGCTTGATCTCCATATTGGTGTCCGTATCGATCATTAATGTTCTTGAAGAAGTCTACATCCAGCAAAATAATCGATATTGAACTCTGATTGCTCGCGGCCTGAAAGAGAAGCTCTTGGCTCAGCTCCAAAAAATAGGTGCGGTTATAAATCCCCGTCAGGCTGTCCATCGTTGCCAATTGACGAAGCTTGTCTTGTAGCAGTGTTCGTTCAGTCACGTCAATCAGCATGATCATCTGCCCTGCTAAATATCCCCCTTGTTTCTGTACAGGAGAGGAGCGAATTTGATAGTAACAAATCTCATCTCCTTTGTTCCAGGCCACTTCCCGTTCATCACGTAGTAGCGGCTGTGCATCCATAACATAGGACAAGGCATCTTTGCCTGCATTAAGAAACAGCTGTGCCAGCGGTTTGCCAATCGCCGAGGCATTAAGTCCTTCTATCATATCCGCGGCTGCGCGATTGTAATCGACCAGCATATCCGATCGATCGGTGACAAGCACGCCGTCTCGCATGCTTTCGAACAAATTCTCTCGAGCGATAGGCGCAGCTGTTAGCATACCTCTCGATAGGATGGCCCAGATATACAGGGTGGAGGTGATGCTCATGATGATCGGAACGGGGTCCATACCGTAGGGAGTCAGGCCGATCAAATATAAAAAAGAGCCTAACGTTGGAAGGCTTAGTCCAATTAGAATGGTAACGATTTGTCTGCGGTATACCCGCTTCATCCGTTTCCACTGCCACAACATGAGGCAGATGGCTGCCAGCAGACAGCCAAAGGTAAAGCTGCCGTGAACGATATACCAAGGTCCCATCACTACATCAACGAGTGGGGAAGGGGTATTGTCCCGCAAATAAATGGATTTATAGAAGAGGTGGTGATAATCATTAGTCCATACAAGCAGTGTGGTCAAGATCGGAATGATAAATAATGCCGCTCGCATGCCCTTTTTAATCAGCCTCTCCAGCCCTACAAAATGCATCACCATGATAAGGCTAGCCGGTGCAATAAAGGGCATCCCCAGATACTCTACCTTAATCCAAAAGCTCATTTCCGCAAGTGTTTTTCCCGACAGTTCTAGTGCGAAGCCGAAGGTATAGATCGCGGAAGCGCAGGAGCTTATAACAAAGGCTCTGATGCCTAAGAAATCTGTTTTTTTATAATAGGCGAAAAGGGCTAGTAAGACGCTTAGGACACCTGATATAGCCACGATAACAATGTAATTCGAAATTACGGATCCCATAGGTCTATTGTCTCCTACCAAGGAAAGATATGGATAAATATTACCACATATCTACAAATATATAAAAATCACTTCAATCGAAACCTGAAAAAATGTTTCCTAGACAAAATGACGCAATTTAGCGGGAGCTATTTTACTAATTGTCTAGTGAGAGTGCGGTGAGCAGCGTGTAACATGTTAGTTAACGCTACACGACATTGGACTATAACTTAATATACTCTAAATTGAGTCAGTTTAATTAACATTGTATCCATAACTAATTTTAATAAGGGGGGCTGGGGATGTCATCACTCGCGACCAATATTCCTGAGATTCAGCTGGAAAATGTTGAAATGCGCTATCAGACAGAAGCTACGGAAGTGCTTGCGTTGCATCAGGTGAGTCTTGATATTGCAAAGGGGGAGTTCGTCTCACTACTCGGACCTTCCGGATGTGGCAAAACAACGCTTTTGAGACTAATGGCCGATCTTATCGCACCAACAGGTGGGAACATTGTAGTAGCTGGAAAAAGTGCTAGAGAAGCAAGGCTGGCGCAGAAATATGGCATTGTTTTTCAAAGTCCAGTGTTATACGACTGGCGAAAAGTGAAGCATAACATCACATTGCCACTGGAGCTGATGGGGGTAAAGAAGTCAATCCGTGAGGAAAAGGCGATGGAGCTTCTTGATCTGGTGGGGCTGCAGAGCTTTGCGGATAAATATCCGTGGCAGCTCAGCGGCGGGATGCAGCAGCGTGTAGCGATTGCCAGAGCGCTATCGATGGAGCCGGAAATTCTGCTCATGGATGAGCCGTTCTCTGCGCTGGATGAATTTACGCGTGAGCGATTGAATGAAGAGTTATTGTCTGTCTGGAGTAAAGTGCAGAACACAATTGTTTTTGTAACTCATAGTATTCCTGAATCTATATTCCTCTCTGACCGGGTGTTTGTTCTTTCCCCACATCCAGGTCGCTTGTCCGCGGTGGTTGAAATTCCTCTGCCACGTCCACGAACGGCGGAAATGAGAAACAGCCCAGAGTTTTTCGAACTGATCGCAAGTATTCGCGACAGCTTCGAAGGGGTGTAGGGATGAAAGGGGGCAGTATCTTTGTACGAGGTCGCCTGCTGCCGTTGTTTGTCTGGATATTTGGCCTGCTGCTAGTCTGGGAAGGGACTTCCTGGATGCTGCTCCATGTAATAGAGACACCTCTA
The DNA here is from genome assembly GCF_037963865.1 of Paenibacillus sp. FSL R10-2734. Classification (NCBI taxonomy): domain Bacteria; kingdom Bacillati; phylum Bacillota; class Bacilli; order Caryophanales; family Paenibacillaceae; genus Paenibacillus; species Paenibacillus sp. FSL R10-2734. The sequence continues at coordinate 915,373 of NZ_CP150170.1, forward strand.
GCTCAGTCCAAGGTGCCCTATGTTCATGAAGTGCTATCCACACTGTGGAAGTATAGTGGCACGCTTCTGAAAGAGGGGGCCGCGACCTTCGGTAATGCTGGTGTCGGCTTCCTGATTGGGGCAGTGGCGGGTGCCTCGCTGGCAGTGCTGATGAGCTTGTCGAAGACCATAGAGCAGTTAACTTTTCCTTACGCTATTGCCTCGCAGATGATTCCGATTCTGGGGCTTGCGCCAATCATTTATGGGATTGTGCGCGATGAGCAGACGTCACGGATTATTATTTCGGGATATATCACCTTTTTCCCGGTGGCTCTGAACATGCTGCGCGGTTTACGAAGTGTAGATCCTTCCGCACTGGAATTAATGCATTCTTACGCGGCCAAGCCTTGGGCTGTCTATTGGAAGCTCAGATTTCCGGCGGCCCTTCCGGGTTTGTTCGGGGGACTAAAGATTGCTGCCCCGCTTGCTGTGACTGGTGCTATCCTAGTGGAGCTTATGGGCGCACAGCATGGGATTGGTGTAATTATGCTGCGCAATCTCTACTACGGCAGCTCTCATACCTATATGTTCTGGTCTACGGTGATTGTAGGTGCTTTGCTGGGGATTGCAAGCTATTGGTTGATCAGTCTAATAGAACGACTGGTAGCGCCGTGGCAGCCTGAATATCGCCCGAAAGGGGGCAGTCACTAATGGAAACCAACTCTGTTCGGGAGACCTCGTTTATAGGCTCAACTAGTAAAGAAATGGCTCAGCCAGTGCTAACGGCTACGCAGAAGAGTGTCGCGACAGGCTCGAAGCCTGTGGTAGTTGCAAAGAGTAAAGGTGGCTCACGTAGGTCGAAGAAAGTTTTTAACGCAGGGGTGCTACTGCCAGTATTAGCGGGTGTATTGTTTCTTGCGCTATGGGAATTTCAATTTTTTCATAAGATCTTTGATCTGAAAAAATATCAACTTCCGCTGCCTACAGCTATCGCCGAAACCATGAGAGATAATTTCAGCTTGTTGTTGGCCTATACAGGATACACTCTCGCAGAGGCTGTGCTGGGTATGTTGGTTGGTTCTGCTATCGGTTTTCTGATCGCCTTAGCGGCTACAGCTTGGCCGCGTTGGGGTAGTGGAAGCTTAACGCTTGTTGCCGCACTAAATGCTGTGCCCATCGTCGCGCTCGCGCCCATTATGAACCTATGGTTCGGGGATGGGATTGGTTCGCGAATTGCCATAGTAACGGCAACTACGATGGCTGCGATGGCGATCAACGCCTATAAAGGCATGGCAGCCATTGATCCGCTGGCACTGGATTTGATGCATTCCTATGCGGCGGGTAAACCTGCAGTGTTCCGTTATCTGCGGATTCAGAGCAGCCTGCCTTATGTATTTACGGCGCTGAAAATTAACGCCACCGCCAGCATGATCGGGGCGATTGTCGGGGAATTCTTTTTTTCCTCGAAAGGGCTTGGGTATCTGCTCTCCAATTCCATTAAAGTCGCCAAAATGCCGCTAGGCTGGTCCTGTATTGTTCTAGCTGCAATTGCCGGTGTGATCTTCTATTTAGTGGTCGAGCGACTTGAGAAAGTGTTCATCAAGTGGCATCCTTCGCAACGTACGTGAGTTCTATTACATCATTACATCCGGCTCTAGTGGGAATGGAAAAGAGAAACCACCCATGGCTGTATGCATAAAGCGCACCACGATGATTGTCCATACTGTGCTGTTACAAATATAAATTACGGTAGGGGGAGTTCGATTGATGAACGGGAAAAAACGAAAATTTCGTGGTGGGTTGTTGGCGGTAGTGATGATGTTGGTAGTTTCTTTAATGGCAGGGTGTGGGGGCAATAATAATTCGGCGGCTGAGGCTACTGCTGGGCCGGAGACTACTGCAGCTCCTGAGGCAAGTGCAACTACTGAACCGGCGGCTGATCCCGTCACGGTGAAATTGCAGCTAAAATGGGTGCCACAAGCACAATTCGCTGGCTACTTTGTGGCGCAGGATAAAGGATATTACGAGGAAGAAGGATTGAAGGTTGAGATCATGCCCGGTGGGCCGGATATCGTTCCGGAACAGCAAGTGGCAGGTGGCTCCGCGGATATCGGTGTTGGCTGGGTAGCCAGCTTGCTTCCGAGTCTTGAGCAGGGAATGCCGCTGGTGCAAATCGCTCAGGTCTATCAAAAGAGCGGCTTGGTCCTGGTCTCCAAAAAATCTGCAGGAATTAACTCGCCAGCCGATCTTAAGGGCAAAAAGGTCGGAAACTGGATGGGTGGCAACGAATTTGAACTGTTAGCTCTATTTGATAAATATAAGTTTGATCCGAACAAGGATCTAAGCTTTACGAAGCAAGGTTTTACGATGGATCAGTTCTTAGGCGACCAAATCGATGCGGCCTCGGCGATGACTTATAACGAGTATCAGGTTGTACTGGAGTCAGGCATTAAAGCGGAGGATCTAAATGTCATCGATATGAACGCAGAAGGTGTAGCGATGCTTGAGGATAACTTGTTCGCCAATAAGGAATGGCTTGCAGAGAACAAGGAGATTGCGGCGAAGTTTCTTCGTGCCTCTTTAAAAGGCTGGAAAGACGCCATTGCCGATCCTGCGGCTGCAGTGGACAGTGTAATGAAGCAAGCGGAAGACGGCAGTACAACGAAGGAGCATCAATTGACGATGATGACCGAGGTTGCCAAGTTGATTCTGCCTGAGGGCTTTGATAGTGCCAAGATGGGATATACCGATGCGGCGGCATTCCAGCAAACGGCGGATATTTCCCAAAAGTTCGGCGTAATTAAAGAACCGGCCAAGGTAGATGAGGCTTACACGAACGAAATTGTAGAAATGGCGGCAAAATAAGAAATTGAACTCATAGTTATAATAGATGACCGCCCGTTTTGGCGGTCATCTATTATAATCAGCAGTCCATCTGTGCATCTGAAATAGAAAGAGGTGCGAGCTATGTCTCTCCTAGTAACGCAGGCTGAAAGAGTTAAAAATTATGTGAATGGAGCTTGGGTAGAATCGTCGTCCGGGCGAGATGAAGAGGTATATAATCCGGCGACAGGTGAAGTGATTGCCTACGTACCGATTTCTAGCAAGGAAGAATTGGATACGGCGGTCGAGGCGGCTGCGGTGGCATTTCAATCGTGGAAAAGGGTCGCTGTGCCGCGTCGTGCCCGCTACTTCTTTCAATATCAACAGCTACTGGTAGCGCATTGGAATGAGCTGGCTGAGCTGATTACGCTAGAGAATGGCAAAAGTCTGGAAGAAGCACAAGGTGAAGTGCAGCGCGGCATTGAGTGTGTGGAATTTGCTGCAGGCATCCCTACGCTGATGATGGGCAGCCAGCTTCCGGACATTGCTACCGGAATTGAATCCGGGATGTATCGCTATCCACTGGGGGTGGTCGGGGGGATTGCTCCGTTTAATTTTCCGATGATGGTCCCTTGCTGGATGTTTCCTCTAGCCATTGCTTGCGGGAATACCTTTGTGCTGAAGCCTTCTGAGCGTACGCCACTATTAGTCAATCGATTGGCAGAGTTATTTGCCGAAGCGGGTTTCCCATCAGGTGTGCTGAATATTGTTCATGGGGCGCATGAGGTTGTAAATGGGCTGCTGGAGCATGATGAGGTGAAGGCAATTTCGTTCGTGGGTTCGCAGCCGGTAGCGGAATATGTATATAAGACAGGGACGGCCCAGGGGAAGCGGGTTCAGGCGTTAGCAGGCGCCAAGAATCATTCGATTGTGCTGCCTGATGCGGAGCTGGACAATGCGGTGAAAAATATAATTGCGGCAGCTTTTGGCTCTGCGGGAGAGCGGTGTATGGCTTGCTCGGTCGTGGTGGTTCATGAGGCTATCGCTGACGAGCTAGTGGGTCGTCTGACGGCTGCTGCGGATGAGCTTGAAATTGGGAATGGCGCCGATGACGGGGTGTTTTTGGGTCCGGTAATTCGCCAGTCGAATAAGGATCGGACCCTTTATTACATTGAGACTGGTGAAGCTGAGGCAGCTAAGCTTGTGAGAGATGGGCGGAAAGATGCTGCTACGGGAGGTGCTGGTTATTTTATCGGACCGACGATATTTGATCATGTACAGCCGGGAATGGCCATCTGGAGGGATGAGATTTTCGCGCCGGTATTGTCAGTGATCCGTGTGAAGAGTCTGAGTGAAGCCATTGCGGTAACCAATCAGTCTCCATTCGCGAATGGGGCGTGCATTTATACAGATAGCGCTAAAGCGATCCGTGAATTCCGAGAAGAAATTGATGCAGGGATGCTGGGTGTGAATCTGGGTGTGCCTGCGCCAATGGCCTTTTTCCCCTTCTCAGGTTATAAGAAATCGTTCTATGGAGATCTGCATGCCAATGGGCGTGATGGGGTGGAGTTCTATACGCGTAAAAAGATGATCACTGCCCGTTATTAGAGAAAATGAGCTACTGAGAGGAGAAAAGGTTATGCAGAGTTTGGGGAATGATAGCGAGCTTGCGGTGAACAAGGATCAGAAGTACTTATGGCACAACATTACACCTTATAGTGAAAAAAATCCGCCTATGATAGCCGCTTCGGCGAGTGGATCATGGGTTACGGATATTCAGGGCAATACATTTTTGGATGGAATGTCTGGTTTGTGGTGCGTAAATGTAGGTTATGGCCGCAAGGAATTAGCGGAAGCGGCATATAACCAACTGCTGACGTTGCCTTATTTCCCCTTGACCCAAAGTCATCTTCCTGCGATTGCGCTGGCGGAGAAGCTGAATGAGTGGCTTGATGATGATTACGTTATTTTCTTCTCCAATAGTGGATCAGAAGCAAATGAGGCTGCCTTCAAAATGGCTCGCCAATACCAGCAGCAAATCGGCCAGCATTATCGCCATAAATTCATTTCCCGTTATCGTGGGTATCATGGCAGTTCGCTTGGTGCGTTGTCCGCAACGGGTCAGGCGCAGCGCAAATATAAATATGAACCGCTGACCGGTGGGTTTCTGCATGTTGCTCCGCCGGACAGCTATCGCCGCCCAGCGGGGATGTCTGTGGAAGAATTCAACCTTCAATGTGCGCAGTCTATTGAGGACACGATGATTTGGGAAGGCGTGGAGACGGTAGCAGCGGTGATCATGGAGCCTGTGATTACGGGTGGTGGGGTCATTGTGCCGCATCAGGTGTATTTGGATCGGGTGCAGGAAATCTGCCGCAAGCACGGTGTGCTGCTTATTATTGATGAGGTGATATGCGGATTTGGACGTTCCGGACGTAAATTCGGACACCACAATTACAATGTGAAGCCTGATATTGTAACGATGGCTAAAGGGCTGACTAGTGCATACCTCCCCCTGTCTGCCACTGCTGTGCGTAAAGAAATCTATGAGGCATTCAAAGACAACAGCGATGATTACGGTCATTTTCGCCATGTGAATACCTTTGGTGGCAATCCGGCTTCATGTGCACTGGCGCTGCGCAATCTTGAGATTATTGAGCAGGAGAAGCTGGTAGAGCGTGCAGAGCTTTTGGGCAAAAGACTGAACGTTGAGTTCACCGATTTACTGGATCATAAGCTTGTGGGTGATGTCCGCAGCTTTGGCTTGGTGACAGGGATTGAACTCGTTGAAGATAAAGTTAGCAAGAAGCCGGTTGATCTGAATATCGTTAAAGGCATCATTGCTGAATGCAAATCTAAAGGACTTATCATTGGCAAAAATGGTGATACCGTAGCTGGGTTCAACAATGTGCTTACCTTCGCTCCGCCGCTTTCCTCGACAGATGAAGATGTGGATTTTATTATCGATACTTTTAAAGCTGTGCTGAACGGGGGCTGGGCAAAGTGATTTTGTCTGGATACAGGAATTGATAGGCGCGTAGGGCGACCTGAATGGAGATTCGGTTCTCTGGCTGCATGAAATCTTCGCCCAGCAGCTCTGTTATTTTGTCGAGACGATAATACAGTGATTGCCTGACGATGAATAGATTTCGGGCGGCAATTTGTTTGGAACCGTCATGATCCAGATAGACACGTAGCGTGAGAAGCAGCTCGCTGCCTTTGGATTGGTCATGGTCGATTAGTGGGCCGAGATAGCTACGAATGAAGGTCTGCAACGTTTTCCCGTCGTTTAGACTCAGCAGCAACTGGAATACGCCAAGCTCTTCGTAGAAGAGCAGTGACTTCTGGTAACAGGAGTATAGCGACAAAGCTTGCAGGGCTTCTTGATAACCGGAATAGGCCTGTTTCAGGCGCTTATGCGATTTGCTCACTCCGATGACAAGCTGCAAATCCTTGAGCCTCTCGTCGGAGCGGATGTTCTGAAGGGCCTCAAGTGCTTGCTGAAGCCGCAGTTTTCCGGGCATTTTAGATTGAATGTCGAGTGCGATGACAGTAAGGCGATTGTTCTTAAGGGTGATCAGCGGACGTAAAGAATATTTCTCGAAGATGGAACGCAGGATGAGCGAAAGGTGGAAGGTGATTGATTCCCATTCGTTCTCCGAGCTGTTCCATTTTACGTCTCTGGGGTTCTTGATTTCTATAAGGCACACTCGGTAAGGGAGTTCGTTGACCACGTTGAAATTGGAGCCGATTAGACCCTTCAGGCGGTTGTCATCCTCAATGCGACCATTGATCAGCTCGTCGACCCATAGATTTTCCGAAAAAAGCTTGCGTTCCTCCATATACCGAGTACGCAGCAGCTCCTGAGCAATAGACAGAGAGGCGGAATCCAGCAGCAGACAGTCAAATTCCTGTGGCTTGTGATTGCATACCATCAGGATGTAAGCCCAGGTCTGATCCAGCGCGCCCACAGGCTTAATAGCAATCGTCTTCTGTCCATATTCTCGAGTGTAAGGAGCGGTGTCTGGTTGAATGCCTTCCATCTCGTCACCGAAGGCAGTGAAGAAATTCAGTAGAGGAGCTTGCTCTTCGGGCGAGAGTGCCGGGAAGAATAAGGGTTTGCCTTGCAGCTGCATATAGACGATTTGTGTGCGGGTGCTTTTACATAATAATTGCAGCACCTTCACTGTTCCTTGTGAGGTCAACGTCAGGCGGTGAAATTCACGCGAGATTTTTTCGAGTTCTTGCAGCATCCGGTGATGCCGATTGATGATGATGGAGTGGAGGTCCAGTGTGATATCTACAAAGCGAACCGTACGGGTAAATATGATCAGCGGAAAATCATTTGTGTTAGCTAAGTCGATCATTTCTTGCGGGATGATGCTGAAGTACGTACCTAGCTCAATACATAGGCAAGCCGCATTTTTATCAATTAAGTTCTGCATAAATTCCAAGGAGGAAGGCAGATCAACACTTGCACCAATCCCCGTAGTCAGTATCATCTCTTCCCCGTGGATTAGAGTCTCAAAGTTGGCACTTTCCAGCACATGCACCCAACGTATAGCACGGCTCAAGCCGCTTTTGCCACCGATGACCGCGGCTTCTGCGAATAGTGGTCTTTTTAAAGCGTCATGAATGGTTAATACAAGCTCCCAATCCATAGTTATTCCCCCTCGCTCTCTGTACTCTGCCCGCTGTTTACGCCTTGTCATTCTCAGCCTATTCTCACACGTAAAAAATACAGTTTTGAAATTAGACAAAGTGTCTAATGCAACGAAAATTCAAAATGACTATAGTTTGATTAATGGATGTCAGTATATATAACCTGAATGGGGAGAAAGTGGAGAGAAAATTTCTATTAATGCTTATTTTACTACAATAATTCAAAGATGTAAGCAAAATAATTAGAAACAAACTGAAATAATGTTATGTTATATAACGTTAATATGAAAAATTACCCATAAGGAGGAACTATTGATGAATCATTCTCCGCTAACAGCATTTACACCAGATATGTTCATGCGTAACTTCGCCGAGGCTGAGCCGCCTTTGACCCATAAGGGTGCCATTGATGAGTCCAATCGCTGTCTATATTGCTATGATGCCCCTTGTATAAAAGCCTGTCCGACCAGCATTAATATTCCCTCCTTTATCAAACGGATCGCTACTGACAATTTGAAAGGCTCGGCACAGACGATCATGGATTCCAATCCTGTGGGTGCCAGCTGTGCCCGTGTCTGTCCTACAGATGAACTGTGCGAGGGAGCCTGTGTGCTAAATGATGCCTCGGCGCCGATCCAAATCGGACTGCTGCAGCGGTATGCCACAGATTGGGCGATGAACAGCGGCGTTCAATTATTTCAAGCTGGTGCCCCTAATGGGAAAAAGGTAGCCGTAATCGGTGGCGGTCCTGCGGGATTGTCAGCGGCAAGGGAGCTTGCCCGTGAAGGCTTTTCTGTTGTGATCTACGAAGCGAAGGAGCTGGCTGGTGGACTGGATACACATGGGATTGTGTCGTTTCGGCTTCCGCAGTCTATATCCCTTTGGGAAGTAGAGCAGGTAGAACAGCTCGGTGTGGAGATACGTACAGGTACGAAAGTCGGAGTAGATGTCTCTGTAGAAGAGCTAAAGCTGAACTATGATGCCATCGTTTTGGCAGCGGGTATGGGCTATGTGCCTCCGATAGGGATTGAAGGCGAAAAACTAGCTGGCGTATATGATGCCATTGCGCTCGTAGAATCCACTAAGACAGGTATTCCTCTGCTAGAGCTGATGGGTCAGCGAGTTGCTGTCATTGGCGCAGGAAATACGGCTATTGATGCGGCTACTTGCTCGGTGCGACTGGGAGCCACCAATGTAAAAATGGTCTACCGCCGGACCCGCGAGGAGATGACGGCTTATGACTTTGAATATGAATTTGCGAAGCAGGAAGGTGTGGAGTTCAGTTGGCTAACCTTACCGAAACGTATCGTGGGTGATGAGCTTGGGAATGTAACCGCGCTGGAATGTGTGCAGATGAAGCTGACAGAGGAGCTGGGCAAAGATGGACGTCCAGTGCCTATACCGATAGAGGGTTCTGAGTTCTTGATTCCTGTAGATGCGGTTGTAGTAGCTATTGGTCAAAAGCGTCGCCTAGATCTAATAGATTCCTTAGGTCTTGCGCATGATCGCGGGGTTGTGAGGGTGGATGAGGCCACTTGCCGGACTTCCGATCCACAAATCTATGCTGCTGGGGATATCATATTTGGTTCAGGTAAAGGTGAGGCCATGGTTGTATCGGCGGCACAGCAGGGAAAAGATGCGGCCCATGCGATTGTAAAACAGTTCTCCGACCAGCAGGAGGTCGTCGTTAGATCTGCAGGTTGAGCGTAGAAATCAAATTGGATTTTACATGACAGGGAGGGAACATCAATGGCAGATTTAAGTATTAATCTCGCAGGAATCAAATCACCGAATCCGTTCTGGCTGGCCTCCGCGCCGCCTACGAATACAGGCTATCAAGTACAGCGGGCCTTTGAAGCAGGTTGGGGTGGTGCGGTGTGGAAGACGCTCGGCGATCCGATCATTAATACCTCATCACGTTTTGCGGCAGTGAATTTCAATGGGCAACGGGTTGCAGGCTTCAACAATATTGAACTGATCACCGACCGTCCACTTGAGGTCAATCTGAAGGAAATCTATGAAACGAAGAAAAGATTCCCGAATCATGCGATTATAGCCTCCCTGATGGTAGAACCTTCGCAGCAAAAATGGCATGAGATTGTTAAGCGGGTAGAGGATGTCGGCGTAGACGGTCTGGAGCTTAACTTTGGTTGTCCGCATGGGATGGCTGAGCGCGGGATGGGCGCTGCTTCGGGGCAACAGCCTGATCTGGTGCAAGCACAGACCACTTGGGTAAAAGAAGTAGCGACGACCCCGGTGATTGTGAAGCTGACGCCCAACATTACGGATATTACCGTCGTTGCCCGTCATGCGGTTAAGGGTGGGGCGGATGCGATTAGTATGATCAACACGATCAACAGTCTTGCAGGGGTAGATATTCATAGCTGGAATACGATTCCGAATGTTGGAGGACAGGGCGCGCATGGCGGTTACTGCGGTCCGGCTGTGAAGCCTATTGCGCTTAGTATGGTAGCGGAATGTGCTCGTGACCGAGGTGTGGGTATTCCTATCTCCGGCATCGGTGGTATTTCTACTTGGCAGGATGTTGTTGAGTTTATGCTAATGGGCGCTACAGGCATTCAAGTATGTACAGCAGTCATGCATCATGGCTTCCGGATTGTGGAGGAAATGATCGATGGTCTGAATAACTATTTGGATGACAAAGGTCTGGCTTCCGTAACTGAGCTCATTGGTAAATCGGTATCCAGATACTCTAACTGGGGTGATCTGGATCTCAACTATAAAGTCGTTGCCCGTATAAATGAGGAGAACTGCATTAACTGTAATAAGTGCCATATCGCCTGCGAAGATGCATCGCATCAATGTATTGATATGTTAACTAACGCAGATGGGAAAGCTATTCTACAGGTGCGCGAGGAAGATTGTGTAGGCTGTAATCTTTGTTCTATTGTTTGTCCAGCAGATGGTGCGATTGATATGGTTCCATTGGACACTGGGGCAGCCCCTCTGACCTGGAATGAACGGCAGAAGGTGATCAGCAGCTTGAATAGCTCCTATTCAGAAGTGGAGGTGGTGTAAGGATGAAGAAGATTATTAAGAATGGAATCATCGTTACCGCAGCAGATACTTATACAGGCGATGTGGCTATTGAAAATGGGGTTATTACGGCGATTGGCTTTCATTTGGAGACCTCGGGTGCGGAGGTTATCGATGCCTCTGGTTGTTATGTTTTTCCTGGGGGCATTGATCCGCATACGCATCTGGATATGCCTTTTGGCGGCACGGTTACAGCGGATGATTTCGAGACGGGGACGATTGCTGCTGCATATGGTGGCACGACCACAGTCATTGATTTTTGCCTAACCACCAAAGGACAACCGCTCCAGCAAGCCGTAGATACATGGCATCATAAATCGCAGGATAAAGCGGTGATTGATTACAGCTTTCATCTTATGGTATCGGAGCTGAACGATAAGGTGCTTGGCGAGCTTCCGGAGATTATTGAGAAGGAAGGCATTACCTCGCTCAAAGTATTTATGGCGTATAAGAATACTTTCCAGGCGGATGACGGTACACTTTTTAAGACGCTGCAAGCTGCGAAAAAAGAAGGTGCGCTCGTGATGGTGCATGCGGAGAATGGGGATGTCATTGAATATCTGGTGGAGCAGGCCTTGGCCGCAGGCAACACCGATCCGATCTTTCATGCACTGACCCGTCCGCCAGAGCTGGAGGGTGAAGCCACGGGACGCGCTGCTTACTTGACGGAACTAACAGATTCACAGCTGTACGTTGTACATGTGACCTGTGCGAAAGCCGCTTGGAAGATTGCTGAAGCGCGTAAAAAAGGACTGCGTGTCTACGGAGAAACTTGTCCGCAGTACTTAGTGCTGGATCAGACGGCGTTGGAAAAGCCCAACTTCGAAGGTGCGAAATACGTATGGTCTCCGCCACTGCGTGAGCAGTGGAATCAGGATGTGCTATGGGATGCGCTTTGGAGCGGCAGCTTGCAGACGATAGGCTCGGATCAATGCTCCTTTGATTTCAAAGGACAAAAGGATCTGGGACTTGGCGATTTCTCCAAAATCCCGAACGGTGGGCCGACCATCGAGGATCGATTTACGATTCTATATTCGGAAGGTGTGCAGAAAGGCCGGATCTCGTTGAACAAATTCGTAGACATTATTGCTACCTCCAGTGCTAAGCTGTTTGGATTGTATCCGCAAAAAGGCACAGTAGCAGTAGGGAGTGACGCTGATCTGGTCATTTTTGATCCTTCTGTGGAGAGAGTTCTCTCCGCTGATACGCACCATATGAACGTCGATTATAATGCGTTTGAGGGCTTTGAAGTGAAAGGTGAGCCTGTTTCTGTCCTTAGTCGAGGCGAGTTTGTGATTCGAGACAAGCAATTTGTTGGCAAGGCTGGCTCGGGAAAATATTTAAAACGTAAGCGTTTTGCAGCAGAGGCGCCTCTTCCATCCAAAGCGGAAATTAGCGGAGGTGTAATCTAATGTCTGCTTTTGCGGAATATGCCAAAGAACAGCAAGAGATCGACGGGCTGCTCTTTAAAGGATATACGATCACCAGTATCCTAGAGGATTTGGATGGTGCTCGGGTCACGTTCGTTAGAGGGGAACCGGCCAAGAGCTCAATGGAGTTATTATTGCTGACAGCGGATGCCCGTAAGTATGTGACGACCGTTGTGATTGCTGGGTTGATGGCGGCAGATGAGCAGACAGGTTGTTACAGTGGAGAGGTTTAAGGTGAGCGAATTGAAAGCTGAGTAGTAAGCTCCTGGGAGATCATGGGCTTGGTGCTCGGCTTTTTATTGTGCCTATGAAAGGGTGCGAGGAGATAACCTCCCTGAAAATAGCCGATTATCGTCTCGGAGTATACTTTTTGGGGAAATCCTCCCCAAAAGGTAGCTGATTATGGTCCCGAAATAGACGTTTTAGGGAAAACCTCCCTAAAAATCACTGAAATGCGCCGATTTTGCTCAAATTCGCTAAATATTAGGGAAGCTTTCCCTAATTTGCAGTTATAGGCACCTGAAGACCAACAATCAGGGAGGATTTCCCTAATCTATCTCTTCTGCTGCTGCTCGCGCTCCATATACTCATGCCGTAATATGGACATGATATGCAGAGATTCGAAGCGTTCCCCTACTTTTATGCAATCACGCAGAGTGCCTTCCAGTGTAAAGCCACAGCTTTCGTAGACATGGCGAGCTCTATGGTTGTGATCCCTAACATCTAACCATAGGCGATGTGTTTCGGTGTGTCGGAAGATCCAGTCGGTCACGAGATGAAGTGATAGCTTGCCATACCCAAGCCCTTTGGAATGGATGACAACTCTTTTAATGCAGACGGTAAGGTGTGTCTTGAAGTCCTGTTACGATGATATAGCCGACTCTTTTTCCTGAGCTTTCTCTAATTGTAAGGTGTAGAATATCTGGATCTTGGATGGCCGCAGTATGCTCCTCTTTGCTCCATTGTCCGATATAGGCACGATTTCCTTCGTTTTGTTCTGTTGCTAATACGAATGCTAAATCCTGAACGGTTGTACGTTGTAGATCCAAGGCTTCTGAATGGATGATCATAACCATGCGCCCCTGTCTCATATGTATTTTCTAAACCATGGTAACTGACGGTTTACTTGCTGTCATTCATGGAGTTCTAGCTTGTTTTCTTTATATTGGAAGAGCTCTAGGAATGATCACAACTTCGTGTATAATTGAGACCAGGTGTTAAGAATTCCAATCGGATGAGGAGATCAGCTGGTTATGTACTTTCTTGATATTATGTCTTGGCTGACAGAGGATAATCTGCGGCATTTGCTTGAACAATATCGTTCGTTTGGGCCCTTTCCGGGCATTGCGTTAACGTTTATGAAATCATTTATACCACCACTACCAACTATTGCGATCGTCGGATTAAACGGGGCTGTATATGGTTTATGGTTAGGTTTTTTGTATTCTTGGATCGGCTTGGTTGCGGGCTGTGTGACCACATTTTGGATTATTCGCAAAGTAGCCTCTCATCGTTATCTACGAAAATGGGCAGAACGGCCAAAGGTAGCCAAAAGCATGACATGGGTGCGGCAAAGTGGGTTCAGCTATGTATTTCTGCTAAGTATATTCCCGGTAGGCCCCTTCGTTGTAGTTAATATGGCTGCTGGTCTTGCCGGAATGAGGTTTCGTTCATACATCCTTGCGCTCACTGTGGGCAAGGCGATTATGGTATTCGCGGTATCATATATTGGAAATGATCTTGAACGATTCATCCGCCAGCCGTGGGAGATCATCTATGTCTTGGTGTTTATTGGACTGTCACTATGGGGAGTCAAAGCCATTGAGGCGCGGTTCGCTAGAACGGTGCAGGATGGAAATAAGGTCGCTTAGTCCTGTGAATGAACTCACTTGAATATCTGAATCTAAACAGATCGAAGGAGGAAATGATGATGAAATATCGTAAGCTTGGTAGTACAGGAATGAATGTATCGGTGATCGGCTTAGGTACTTGGCAGTTCGGTGGAGAGTGGGGCAAGGATTTCACTCAAGCAGAAGTGGATGCCATGCTAGATAAGGCTGGAGAGCTGGGTATTAATTTGATTGATACGGCTGAGTGTTATGGAGATCACTTATCAGAGAAGTTCATCGGGGGCTATCTGGCTCGCCGGAAACGTGAGGACTGGATTGTGGCTACGAAATTTGGACATCATTTTCAGGGGCATCTGCAGCGGGAACAGCTGTGGCGTGCTGAGGATGTACTGAAGCAGCTAGACGATTCACTGCGTGCACTCCAGACAGAGTATATCGACCTCTATCAATTCCACTCTGGAACCGACGAGCAATTCGATAATGATAAGCTGTGGAGTATGCTCGACAGACAGAAGCAGGCAGGGAAAATCCGTCATTTAGGCGTCTCGATCAGTGCATCGGGCTCAGGTGTGCATCAGACCTCTGCAGCAGCAGATGTGCAGGCAGAGGCCATACAAGTGGTATATAATCGGCTGGATCGTAAACCTGAGGAAGAGATTTTTCCGATTTGCATCGAGAATCAATTAGGCGTATTGGCTCGCGTTCCGTTGGCGAGTGGTTATTTGAGCGGCAAGTATAAGCCGGATGCGGTTTTTGGACAGGGTGATGTCCGAGCGAACCATAACGAGGATGTAAGACAGAAACAGCTACGGGCTGTAGCTGAAATTGCTGCCAACGAAGTGCCTTCTGGTCTTGATATGGCGCAGTGGGCTTTGGCCTGGTGCCTTCAGCATTCCGCAGTAACCAGCGTAATTCCGGGCTGTAAGAATGTAGAACAAGTTATCTCCAACGCCAGTGCTGCCGATTTGGACATGGTGAAGGGTAACACGAAATAAGTTGGAAGCTACATTGAAAAAAGCTCTTTGACCTTCGCGTCGGCTGGATCCTTATCGTAGATATGGGTCCAACTGTTCGTGGAGGCGTCGTAAAGATAGTCCTGTTTCCACCACTGGAAATGGATTACGATGTTTCGCACAGCGGATACAATTCTCTCTACTTCCTGATTGGTCATAATAGGGTGTAGAGAGATGCGGATCCAACCCGGTCTAAGCGACTGGTCCCCTACCGTAATAGCCTCAGCGATCTGCGCAGATTGCGCCCACCCTACTCCAAGCAGGTAATGTCCATATGGACCCGCACAAGAGCAACCCCCTCGGGCTTGTATACCGAAGCGATCATTCAGCAGCTGAACAGCTAGGTTGTAATGAATATCGCGCAATGTAAAAGAGACGATGCCATGACGTTCTGTATGATGTCCAGCTAGCAGTGAACATTCAGGTATGCAACGGAGCCCGTTCATTAATTTCTGGCACAGTTCGAGCTCTCTAGTCACCATATAATGACCGCTTCCATTCATTTGGTCTTTTAGCTTCACACATAGTGCCGTCCGAAAAGCTTGCAGAAATCCCGGCGTTCCCCCGTCTTCCCGCATCTCTATTTCATTTGTGTAACGGCGTCCTCCCCAAGGATTGACCCAAGCCACTGTCCCTCCGCCCGGTTCGTCAGGAATACGTCCATTACTTAATGCCTCATCAAAGATTAGAACTCCGTTCGCGCCCGGCCCACCCAGAAATTTATGCGGAGAGAAAAAGATCGCATCCAGCTTCTCCAGTGGTGAGATAGGATGCATATCGATTGGCTCATAGGGAGCGCTGGCAGCGAAATCTACAAAACACAGGCCACCATGACGGTGCATCATCGCGGCAAGCTTCTGGTAGGGGGTCTGAATTCCTGTCACATTCGAGCAAGCTGTAAATGATCCAATCTTCCAGCGGCGATGCTGATACAATCCTAACAGAGCTTCAAGCTGCTGGAGATCTATATTTCCGTTCTTTCCGGGAGGAACGGTTACAACGTCACCAATCCCCTCCTGCCAAGGAAGAATATTTGAATGATGCTCCATATGGCTGGTGAAGATCACGGGACGCTCCTCCATCGAATGGATATTATTTTCCTGGAGCCATTCGGGGAGTCTTAAGCCCATAATACGCTGTAGCTTGTTCACGGCTCCGGTTGTTCCATTTCCGCAGAAGAGCAGGATGTCCTGAGGGCCGGCATTTACATGCTTTTTAATGATTTGTCGTGCTTCATTATAAGCCAGTGTCATAGTTAATCCTGTTGTGTTGGAATCTGTATGCGGATTGCTAACATATGGACCGAAGGCTTCCTGCAGCTTCCGTTCGATCGGTTCAT
The DNA here is from genome assembly GCF_037963865.1 of Paenibacillus sp. FSL R10-2734. Classification (NCBI taxonomy): domain Bacteria; kingdom Bacillati; phylum Bacillota; class Bacilli; order Caryophanales; family Paenibacillaceae; genus Paenibacillus; species Paenibacillus sp. FSL R10-2734. The sequence goes on from NZ_CP150170.1 coordinate 931,526, forward strand.
ATAAGCGTCCGCTTGCTGTCCAATCGGCATACAGCAGTGGCTGTTTACCATAGGGCGTGGTGATCTGATGCCGAATCCCAATGGTGTGCTCACGAAAGGTCTCAAAATGGTTTTGTAGTGAAGCGGGCGTCTCTGCAGAAGAGGCGTGGATGATGTTTAGCACGGATTTCCCTCCAGCCCGTACACCGTCTGTTCTAAAGTTATGCTGTGTTCTCGGCGTACCAGTAGTTTCTATGGCACCAGTATATGCTTGCTTGGGGAATTGGGTTAAAGCCTAGTTGAATCATTTATATAAATAATTGGACATCGCTTTCTAGTGCATCTTTTAAATAAGCCGCAGCATCGATAATCTCGACCTCTGGCAGCAGCTCTTCTGTTTTAAAGCCCATGATCTCGACAGAGAGCTTGCAGGCATAGAACTTGATGTTTTTTTTGCGAGCCCCTTTTAGAAAATGAATCAGCTTCGGTGCGCCTTGCTCCTCCATCATTTCCTCTAGCATCATTCGGCCCAGTCCGCTGAAGTTCAGATGGGAGAGCGGTAGCTGACCAGGGCCCTTTGGTGTAATGACATCCATCAGCTTCTCATAAATACTCTTATCCTCAAGTGTCATTTTCTCCGGATCACGCACCAGAAATAGGCCCCAGAAAGAGAAGAACATCGTAACCTCGACATCAATATCTCTCGCAGCATTCGCTAGGATCAGTCCTGCCATGGCTTTGTCGTATTCTCCGCTGAACATCAGTAAATTGATTTTTTTACTCACCTACATAGCCCTCCCGTTACTTATTTGGAATGTCATTAGTATGGTGCTGGAGGGGAGAAGTATGCGAAAGGACCTTCTGAATGTAAAAAAAAGCCCCCTTACGGGAGCTCAATCACCTTTATTCTGTTGCCTAGCTTCTACTAATGTACTTCAGAATCTTTAGATTCCGGATCTAAGGTGCTACGGATATCATAGTAACGGGCGGAAAGCCAAATGCTTCCAGTAAATAATACGATGAGTCCAAGAACGATAGAAAATCGCCAGTCGCCTGCCTTGAAGTTCAGTTGAAGTACCGTTAGTACTAGCGAAACCTGGGTCCAGACCAGTGTTCTTTTGCGAAAAGCCGCAATATCTCCAATCATCTTTGGGATATTCCGAATGATCAAATAGGCAATAACTGCGAGGATAAGTGCAAATATAGCAGTTACAGCTAATTCAGAAGAGGATAGGACATGCATTGTCTCAGGCATCCTTTCGGCTTGCAAAAGTATAGGATATAAAAGGTGAATTACTATTTCTTGAAGATACCTAGTGGAGCTCCAGTCGGTAAGAAGGTGCGTCCGAAATGAGCGTTTAGCACAGAAGCGCCACAACCGTATAGAGACACTATACCAATTCCTAGCTCTGCACAGGCAGCAAGCTTGTGGAAGAACTCAGGAGCGATACCGAAGGAATCAAAAGTTAGTCCAAGAAAGAGGAAATCTATCAATACAAAGATGATAAGCAAAACTCTATTAGCCTCAACTGCGCCAATGGTCATAAAGATTGTGAAGATCAAGTAGCCCAGAAATACAAAACCGAGCTGCTTAGGATCTACAGCCTCCGCAAGCGTTGGGCCGAATACGCCGAGCTTGATCAGCCAGCTGCTAGCCATACCGAACCAAAAGAAAGCGTAGGCGCCAAAGGCAGTCATACCAAAGGTGTTATTGTGCTTAGCATCTTGAATTGCGGCGAATAGTTGAGCGAATGCTCCCAGGAAGATAGCCCAAGGAATGACGTAGCTAAGTCCTGTTGTAAGTTCAAGCTTCTGGGAAGAAGCGACCAATGTGACAATAGCCAGTCCGAATAGCCCGATGGCGCTTGGGTCTGCGGTGACGATTTTGACAGATTGGGTGTTAGGGGATTGCGCTGACATAACAGTAAAAGCCTCCATTATTATATATAGTTTTACGCTCTTAAAAACAGCACTCAAGGAGCGCTGTTCATAGGCCTGCCTATCATATCATATCGGTATGTGCTTGCCTATAAAACAACACTCATTTTTTGTCGTGAATTGATGGTCCTATGTCCAATAAGAGGTTATTTAGCTAAGCAAACGAAAATATTATGTCAAGAATAGACATTATATGCAGTGATAATCTTCACAATCTGTTGAAAATTGATGTATAATAGTCAGTGATAATTATTATCAAGTCATAATGAAAAGGCGGTAAGCTTGAAGTGAACAAATGGACATTATTTACGAAGGCGACCCGGTTTTGGAGTTTTTCTGTTATGCTCATCCCGATTGTCTTAGGTACGGTTGGGGCATATGTATGGGAAAGGTCATTCCATCCGGTCTTATTTATTCTAACCTTAATAGGGGCGATTTCGGCGCATCTGTTTTCCAATATGGTCAATGATCTGTGGGATTATCGCAACGGAACAGATACAAAGGCGAAGAATTCCGCTGGTGAAATCAGCACAAACTCCGGGCTGCTGACAGGTGGAATCCTCTCGGAGTCTTTTTATGCAAGGATGACTTGGAGTATGCTGGCGATTGCCATCATATGTGGTGGTGTGCTTAGTATATATAGCGGTTGGAATATCCTCTGGTTTGTACTTGTGGGTGTTTTAATTGCTTATTTCTATGTAGCCCCGCCACTGCGTTATGGATATCGCGGCAAAGGATACAGTGAGTTGGCTATCTTTATAGCTTTTGGGATTATGCCAGTGTTAGGCTCCTTTTTCGTACAAACGGGTCATTTTAGCATGAAGCCAGTAATTCTTTCGTTGCCGGTTGGATTCTTGACTACATTATTGTTGTTTAATCACCATTTCTTACACTGGAAAGCGGATGAGCAGGCAGGTAAACTTACGCTGGTTGTGGTGTGGGGTGAGCAAAAAGCACTTGTATTCTCGCGTGTGCTTCTCTTCACTGGATACGCTTCTGTGGTGGTCTGTGTACTGATGGGCGTACTTCCAGTTTATGCACTATTGGCGCTGGTTACAGCCTTCTGGCCGATTCGTATTTATCGTGGACTGAAGTCGCAAAACGCTTCGCCAGCCTATATCCCGCTCATGGGTGCTTCACAAAAAGCCTCCGTTCGATGCGGAGTAGTGATGGCCACAGCATTATTAATTCAAGGATTATTCTGATACTAATAGTCAACATACAGAAGGAGTGAGCTTTCATGGAAAAGAAGGACAAAGAATTGATGAAGGAAGAACAAAACACTAAAGGCAATCGTATGGTGCTTGGCGATTTTCACTCCATTTTAGAAGAAGGAAAGGTCTGGAAGACGGGTGGATTTACATTGCCAGATGGATCCTTCTGGGCTTATCGTGAACCGGAAGCGGTAGTTATCGTTCGTAATGATACGCTTTATGTACGTGCGAAATTATCTCGCGAGAATCATCAAGTGCAAATTCTAGACAATGCTAAGCATATGTATTACTCTGCGGAGCCAGTGGTCATTCCTGAGGCCGGAGAGATTAGCTTTGAGCTACAAATTCGTTGCCGTACACAAGGCACAGCACCTGGAGATTTGTACGATGGTTATGTATCGCTGAACTTGCTTGATTTTACGACAGGCGCGGCGCTTGACTTTTTTGCGGGAAATGATAAATATGCTAGTGTATATGGTATTTTGCCGTTCCCAGGGGTACAAGTACCAGAGAGTAAAGGAACGAAATATTTCTGCATTTTTAAAGAAGATACGGATTTCAAACCACGTGAATTTAATACCTACCGCATAACTTACCACCGTGGCAATGATGAGGCTGTATTTTATTTGAATGGCAAAGAAGTTCGTCGTGAGAAAAATATACCGATCAAATTCAACAACTTTACAGTGGCGCTCGGAATTATGACGGAGAAGGATCTGAGTCCTGAGGGCAGCGTATCTGTACATGGACAAACTGTTATTGCAGAATGGTCCCCAGTGACGATCACAACGACTGAACAGTAATGCCAAGTAGGCTCAATTGATAAATAAGGGTGTATGGTGTGAATATTAAAAGCTTTCTAAGATTTGTTGAGCTGCCGACGAAAGTAGCCAGTATGATTCCATTTCTAATGGGAACGCTGTATGCCCTGTATCGGTTTGAGGATTTTTATGTGCTGCGGTTTGGATTGATGTTCGTTTCCTTGCTTAGTTTTGATATGGCAACGACGGCGATTAACAACTATTACGATTTCAAAAAAGCTTCCAAAACCCACGGCTATGGCTATGAAACACATAATGCGATTGTGCATTTTAAGCTAAAAGAGAGCACCGTCGTGGCGACGATTGTTATCTTACTAGCTCTGGCTGCAGGGGGCGGGATTGCGCTTGTTACTCAGACGGGGCTGCTGGTCTTTTTACTTGGTGGACTGTCGTTCTTAATAGGTATCCTTTATTCGTTCGGGCCGATCCCGATCTCGCGGATGCCATTAGGTGAGCTGTTTTCGGGTTTATTTATGGGCTTTGTGATTATTTTTATCTCTGCCTATATTCATACGGACGAGCATGTGGTATCGCTGCTGTTTCAGAACGGCTGGGTCAGCCTGAATATCAACATCATGGAAGTGCTGTATCTGTTCTGGTTCTCCGTGCCGGCTATTCTGGGGATTGCAGGGATTATGCTCGCTAATAATATTTGTGATATTGATGAAGATGTGGAGAACCGCAGGTATACGCTTCCGGTGTACATAGGCCGCCGCAATGCGCTCGTGCTGTTTAAATATCTCTACTATGTCTCTTATCTGGATCTTGTAGTGCTGCTGATATTAGGGATTAACCCTATTTTAGTCCTGTTAATTCTACTCACGCTGATTCCGCTTCATCGAAATATCGCATTGTTCACACAAAAGCAGGAGAAGGCGAGCACCTTTATTCTTGCCGTCAAAAATTTCGTGTTGATGAACGCGGCGCGTATTGTTGTGCTGGGTGTGGCTGTGTTATTAAATGCGATAATGTAACTTCTCTTCATTTGAATTAAAAAGCAGTATCTATCGGAGATGAAGCTCCTTTAGGTGCTGCTTTTTTGCGTTCGGATTACTCTTTTCTATTAGTGATGGGTTTCATTCTATGATAAGGTGTCTTAAAGTATAGTAACTAATCCAAGGGAAGAGGTGTAGCCATTATGGTACAGAAGCTTCGCTGGGGAATCATAGGCTGTGCGCAGATTGCGACAGGTTCAGTGATGCCAGCTATCATGAATTCAGATTCGGGAGTGATTACAGCGGTGGCAAGTCGTGGCTTGGAAAAAAGCAGCGCTGTAGCCGCAGAGTTCGGAATAGAGAAAGCATATGGCAGTTATGAAGAGTTACTTGCGGATAAAGAAATTGATGCGGTGTATGTTCCGCTCCCTAATCATCTCCATCGTGAATGGGTGATCCGAGCGGCGGAAGCCGGTAAGCATGTGTTATGTGAGAAACCGATCGCACTGAACAGCCAGGAGGCTGCAGAGATGGTAAAAGCGTGTAACGATGCAGGGGTTCACTTAGCAGAAGCGTATATGTATCGGCATCATCCTCGAATTGCCGAAGTACAAGCGATTATCGCTAGCGGTGAAATCGGAGAATTACGCTCGATTCGAGGCACGTTTACTTACAATGATGCTACGGACACTTCAAATATTCGTTTTAAATCGGCTTGGGGTGGCGGCTCGCTTTATGATGTAGGCTGTTATCCGTTAAGCGCGGCACGATTGTTGTTTGGGACGGAGCCGGATGCTGTGACCGTGCATGCGAAGTTCTCCCCTGAACATGATAATGTAGATATGATGGCTTCAGGCCTGGTAGAATTTCCGAATGATCTAAGCTTGATCTTTGATTGCGGAATGTGGGCATACAACCGCCAGCTGTTAGAGATTCTTGGGACCGATGGGATGATTGAAGTGCCTATGCCTTTTAATGCTAGAGATGAGGATGCGGAATTCTTTGTGCATTCTGGTGACGGGGTAAGACGGGTTGAGGCTACTGGGGCTAATCCGTACATTCGACAGGTGGATGATTTTGCAGCTGCTGTGTTCACTGGCGAGAGATTCATTGCGCCGGAGGACCCCGTGCTGAGTATGCGGCTGATCGAGACTTGTCTTGCTTCGGCTAAACAGCGGCAAAGAATTAGTATGCTGTAAAAGCTGTTTCTAATATAGATCTACGCAAAAAAACCTCCGGCTTTCTGCTATGAGCAGATGCCGAAGGTTTTTTTTGTGTGTTTGGCTTTTACACTGTGCCCAAGAGAATATCATCTTCGTCATCATTGCTATTAAACGCTGCGCGGTCAAATTCACCTTCTGAATCGGCAACTAGCAGAGCGGTTACAGCTGTTCCAGTTGCATTTACAGCGGTACGCCCCATATCGATGAGCGCTTCCACACCCGCAACGATAGCGATTCCTTCAAGCGGTAGACCGAGAGCGGTTAGCACTACAGTGGTGGAGATTACCGCAGGGCCAGGAACCCCGGCTACACCAATGGAAGAGATGATACTTACTAATACGAGTGTGGCGTAGTCGGTCCAGTTCAGATCAATGCCGAATACTTGAGCGGTAAACACAGCCACAATGGCCGGCCAAATCCCGCCGCACGCGTTAAAGTTCACGGTTGCACCTAATGGGGCAATAAAGCTCGCGATCCGTGGGGAGACATGAAGCCGCTTCGTAATCACCTCGAGATTAACAGGAAGTGTTGCGTAGCTGCTTCTGGTTGTGAAGGCGACAGTAATGGTTGGATAAATTTTGCGGAAGAAACGAATTGGATTCACCTTCGCTACTAATAGAACCAGCCCACCGAAGATCAGTACGAAATGTATAATCATTGCGACATAGGAGGTTATTATTACGCTACCTAACTCCTGCAACGTCTCCCAGCCATAACGTGCGGTAATTCCGGCAATCAGCGCGAATACGCCGTAAGGCGTCAGGCGAATAATGAATTTCACGACCTGATGCAGCACCAGTGTCAGTGATTCAATTAGATCTCGTACAGGTTTCACGGCTTCTGGCTTCTTGGAACCGATCTTGATTATAGCTACGGCTAGGAATATTGCGAAAATGAGTAAAGGCACAACCTTACCCGTCGCCGCTTCGTTCACAGGGTTAGATGGAACAAGATCCAGTATTACCTGAGAGAAGGTCGGGATTTCCCGCGCGGCAAAATCTGCGGGTACATCTTGTTGTATGCCTTGACCAGGATTGAAGAGCAGGGCAATCGAAAGGCCAATAATAGAAGCAACACCTGTTGTCCCGAGGAACCAGGCAAAGGTCTTGATTCCTATTTTGCGTAAATATTCTAGGTTGGTTAAGGAAGAGATGCTGTTCAATACAAGAATGAATACTAATGGAATAACGAGCATGCGAATCAGGCTGACATAGATGCTGCCGAATGTACTAATGGCTTTCGTCTCTAAGTCGAAATACTGAAAGAATATACCTGCTATAAGTCCGATCCCGAGTCCGATAAGTACCCGTGCGCCAAACCCAATTCTTTTACGTGCCAGCAGAAACAAAATTCCAAACACAACAATGGAAACGACAAATCCATACCAGTTAGTTTCAATAGCGGACAACAAATTGTTGTCTATGTTCATTAACAACCCCCCTTAAACCTAGTTGTTCAATATGTAAAATCCTGATGATCAATCTATATACAATTTATAGTAAAGTCGATGTGATAATATGTTAAAAATAAATAATTCCGATAAAAACCATGTGAAAAATAAAAAAATGATTGACAAGGGAGTAAAGCATGAATAATATGGGAATCAATCATTAAGCCATTGGAATCGACTGGACAGCCGGAGATTCAACGAATGACGCGTAGTAAGCGTCTCGTTGAGTCTCTTTTTTACCTGCAAAAATACATTTTTTAATGATACGCGGAGGGCTAAAACAAGAATACCTGCAAATCTGCAGGTATCCTTACTTCAGGTGAAGTCTCCGAGCTGTAAGTGAGGATATACCTGTAAATTTGCAGGTTTAGGATTTAATGAAGAGAATATCTGCTCAAAAAACTGTACTCATGCAGGTTTTCTTTAGTCCAGCGAAAGGTACGGATGAATAAGAGGAAATAACATTTTTATAGTGGGATGTGAGCGAGGGCTCATGAAAGTTTTTTATTATAGCCCTTACAGGATCAAATCTAAAGTTAAAATGTAATGCAAATTTTTCCGAAGTACGACCCCTTAGCCAAGTGATGCAATGCTTCAACAGTATGTTCAAATAGGAACACAGAGTCAATGATCGGGCGAAGTCCATTTTGTTCGACTGCACGGTTCATCGTCTCGAACATGTCACGACTACCAACATTGATGGCTTGAAGGCGCGCTTTTCTCAGAATGGCAGGGATGATTTCAAAGCCTTCCACTTGGAAGCCCGACAGACCGCCTACCAGGCTGATTCTTCCACCCACCCGCAGCGCCCGGATAGACTTATTTAATGTAGATGATCCACCGAGATCAACAATATGGTCTGCTCCGCGTCCCCCTGTCAGCTCAAGGACAGCCTTATCCCATTCAGGATTTTTTAAATAATTGACACCAAAATCGGCTCCTAATCCTTTGGCCCGCTTAAGCTTCTCATCGCTGCTTGATGTGATGATTACCTGTGCGCCGTGAAGCTTGGTAAATTGAAGCGCGAATAGAGAAACTCCACCCGTTCCTTGGATCACTACAGTCTCTCCAGCTTTAACCTTACCTTCTTCAACAATAGCATGCCATGCTGTAACGCCTGCGCAAGGAAGTGTTGCCGCCTCTTCATCTGTCAATAGATCGGGCACACGAACCAATCCCTCCTCGGGAAGCACAACATATTCCGCAAGCAGCCCATTCAAGGGACTTCCTAACGAGCTCACCCAATTTTCTTGTGTCGGTTCTCCCGAAATCCAGCTTTGAGTAAAAATACCGCTCACCCGGTCACCAATCTTGAATTTGGACGTATGTTCACCTAAGGCGACAACTTCACCAACACCGTCCGATACCGGAATTAATGGAGAGTTCAAAATCGGGTTATAAAAACCATCAATTACACCAAGATCCCTAGCGTTAAGGGAAACCGCCCGCATTTTTATACGAACTTCACCAGAACTAGGATTAGGAATTGGACGTTCAGCTACCTTCAGTTGATCGAGGCCAAATTCACTTTGAATTTCGTATACTTTCATGAGCAATCTCTCCTTTTTTTGAAGTGCATATACTTACAATAATCCATACACTACACTTAAGTAAGGAGGCACTTTATAGTGTCCAGGGAACCCAAAAGTGCATAGGAGGACTTTATATGAACCATCCATTTTCGACGAATGCCGTAGAGCCTGATATCTCGTTATCAATTTGTGGGTACAGTAAGGTCCTTGATATTATTTCTAATAAATGGACAGCTTTGGTCATCTATGCTATGGAAGATGGAATCATTCGTTACAGTGATATAAGAAGACGAATCGAAGGCATCTCTAAAAAAATGCTAACCCAAACTTTGCGGCAATTGGAACGAGATGGGTTGGTAAAGCGTGAGATTACACCATCTGTTCCACCCATCGTAGAGTATTCTCTAACTCCTTTAGGGGTATCTTTACTTGAGCCGATGAGAGCGTTAAATCAGTGGACGAGTGAAAATTATGTATGGGTTGAAAAGGCCAGAGCTTCATATGATCAAGTGGGTCAAGAGGAATAATTCGCGGGGGGATGACCTTTACGCTCTCAGGGAGAACCAATGGTTCTCCCTTTTGTTATGAAATAGGCATTAGCGTTCATAGCTATAAGATAAGTGAGTTAAATTATGGAGTGGGATTCAGTTGAATGATACAATTATTGTTATTTCACGAAATAGTAATTTTTAACATCTTCAATTAGTCGCTAGAGAGGGGATTAGGATATGGGACTTGCTGATGATCCAGTCATTGCGATTTCTGGTTTATGGATGAACTACACGGACCGAATGGTGTTAAGGGGCATTGACCTTAAGGTATACAGAGGACAAATTATTGGCTATATCGGCCCTAATGGAGCAGGCAAGAGTACAACCGTCAAAATTATGCTCGGTCTGGTAGAAGGTTATAACGGTAAAGTAGAGATTTTTGGTAGGGATATTGCTGATGGAGATGTTTCTTACAAGAAAAGAATAGGTTACGTGCCAGAGGTAGCTGAATTATATGATAGCCTCACCGCTAGAGAGTATCTAACCTTTGTAGGTGAATTGTACGGCATTAAGCGTAGTGATGTGGATTATAAAGCTGGAAAGTTAATGGCCTTGCTAGGTCTTGAGAAAGCATATGATTCGCGGATTTCAACCTTCTCCAAGGGGATGAAACAAAAGGTGCTGCTGATCTCCAGCATGCTTCATGATCCCGATATTCTATTCCTAGATGAACCGCTGAGTGGTCTGGATGCTAATAGCGTAATGGTGGTAAAGGAGATTTTTGCATCTTTGGCGGCACGGGGCAAGACCATTTTCTATTCTTCACACATCATGGATGTGGTTGAGAAGATCAGCAGCCGGATTGTTTTGATAGATGGTGGAGATATCGTAGCGGATGGGAGCTTTGCGGAGCTTAAAGAGAAGGGTAGTGAAGGATCGCTTGAGGATATTTTTAATCAATTAACTGGCTTTGATAAATACCGTGATATTGCGGGGGAATTTGTTGCGATCATGCAAGAGGTATCTTCTCATGACTGATTTCTATGTGCTGAAGCTTCTGGATAAGCTGCGAGGTGGATTTAGCCGTATCGGAGTTGATTATGACGTGATGCGGAGTATTCTGCAGGTCAAGCTGACGATGGACGGCAGAAGAACACCGACAGTGCTTGCTGGCATGCAGAAAAAGGAGGAGAAGGAGCAGAAGAAAGAGGGCTCGCCGCTGCGTGTGCAGTGGATCTATTTACTTTTTGGAGTCATGTTAATTCCTCTTATGATGTTAATGGGTAATTATATGCTGCAAATGAGCCTTGTATTTGGTGTAGTGATGTTTATGATTACGACCACATTGATCTCTGATTTCTCTTCCGTAATGCTGGATCTGCGGGACAAAAACATACTAGCTTCAAAGCCAGTGAACCGCCTTACCTTGAACATGGCGAAGAGCATCCACATTCTCATTTATTTATTAACGGTGACGCTGACACTGACCGGTCCTTCGCTGATTTTTTGCTTGTTCAAACAAGGGATACTGTTTTTTCTGTTATATGCTGCTGAGATTATTCTGATGGACTGCTTTATCCTCGTCATTACGGCGCTGCTTTATTTATTGATTATGAAGTTTTTTGATGGGGAGAAGCTCAAGGATATTATAAATTATGTGCAGATCATTTTGACTATAGGGATTACAGTAGGGTATCAGCTCATTACTAGGCTGTTCGATATTGTTGAACTGAGTACGTCTTTTAAACCGGAATGGTGGCAATATTTGATTTCTCCTATATGGTTTGCGGCTCCATTTGAGATGTTTTTTGGCGGGAAGAGGGATACACATTTCGTGGTGCTTTCAGTGCTAGCTTTAGTAATTCCGCTTCTGCTGATTGGGGCTTATATTAAGCTGATGCCTTTATTCGAAAAGAGCTTACAGAAACTATCAGAGCAAGGGAACGAGGAGAGAGGTAATGCCCGACTGGTGGACTGGATATCGAAAATAACTTGTAAGAACCCAGTAGAAGGAATGTTCTTTCGTTTTAGCTGGTCGATGATGAAGAATGAGCGTGATTTCAAGCTAAAGGTATATCCGGCCATCGGCTATTCCATCGTCTTCCCGTTCATTTTTATATTCGGGATTATCTGGGATGGTAATTTATCGTCCATTAAGGATTCAAACATGTACCTGATGATTTATTTCGGTGCGATGTTACTTCAGACGGTAATTCTAATGCTTCGATACTCTGCGAGTTATAAGGGTTCTTGGATTTATAATCTGATTCCTCTCCCGGACGCCGCACCCATATATCGGGGAATGCTTAAGGCAGCGATAGTTCGTTTACTATTACCTTTATTCGCTGTAGAAGCGATATTATATCTTTGGCTGTTTGGGTTGCGAATTGTGCCGGACTTAGTAGTAGTGCTGGTCGCAATGCTGCTTTATTCGGTCATCTGCTTCCGCTCCTATCCCCGGGTATTACCGTTCTCAGAGCGTTATGAGGCCGCTAAACAGAAGGATTACACGGCAAACTCCTTTGGGTTGTTATTCTTATTGATGGGGATGGCAGGTATACATTATGTTTTCACTTTGTTTACGGGCGGAGTGTATATTTACTTGTTGGTTCTGGTGGGTTTGAATTTATGGATATGGCGAATGACCTTTCCAAAAAACGTATCGCCAACAGGTCATGCTTCAAACTTTCCAGGTTGAGTGATTGTGTCTAATATGGACAATTTTTGCGTAATAAAAAAGGGTATGAATTATCTGATATTCGTGTACTGATTTTTTACTAGAGAAATACGCTGAAACGATTACGGGATTCAAAACCGGTGAAGAGGTTAACTTATGGATAAAATGGGCATCCACTACAATGTTTGGATTGTGTTACTATCATTTGCGCTAGCGGCAACGGCTGCTTATTCCGCACTAAATTTGATTTCGCAAGTTTCTGGTTCTTCCGGCAAAGTTCGACGCTTGTGGCTGATTTCGGGGGCTTGTGTGCTTGGCAGCGGAATTTGGGCGTTACATTATGTAGGAATCATGGCGAGTTGTTTACCCTTTGAGGTCAATTACTATATAGGCAGATCTATATTGTCGCTATTGGTCGGTGTGTTGTTCTGCTATTTGGCATTCCAGATAACGTCTGTGTCACGTTTGGGAGTATGGCGTTTAATAGTAGGCGGAATTCTTTTGGGTAGCGGAATTTCGGCTATGCATTATATCGGGATGTCCTCAATGAGGATAGAGGCGGAAATTCATTATGATGTGTGGATTCAAGGCTTTGCTATAATACTTGTTCTGGTATCGGCTTATATCGGATTATTGATGTTCTATAAGTTCAAAGAATGCGCGGGATTTCACCGATGGAAGCTGTACTCAGCATTGTTTATCGGATTTTCAGTTACCGGAATGCATTATACAAGTGTAAGGGCGAGTCATTTTGAATATAATAGCCTTCTCGAAGTCAGACCCCTTTTGATGGACAATGACGTTGTTCTGTTAATGGGGGTTTCGCTGATAACGTTACTTATGCTCGCAGTTTCTAGTGGCGCTGTATTTCTGGAGCACCATGTGCTTGAAAAGATGGCCTATCAAGATTCATTAACAGAGCTGCCGAACCGGCATGGATTGGAACGCTATTTTAAAAATGAATTTTTCGGAAGTAGATCTGGTGCCGTTTTTTTTATGGATCTGGATCGTTTTAAGTCGATTAATGATACGCTTGGACATGATATAGGTGATATGTTATTGCAGGAGGTTGCTGTAAGATTAATTCGTTCTGTAAAAGATAAAGGGAAAGTCTTTCGTTTAGGTGGTGACGAATTCCTGATTGCACTTCCGGATTGCACGCTAGAGGATGCAAAGTTAGAGGCAGAGCGTATTTTGCAGGAGCTTAAGAAATTCTATCGTATTCAGGACAACGAGCTATATGTTACTGCAAGCGTTGGAATCAGTATGACTCCTTTGCATGGGACTGATCGCTCAGCGCTAATGAAAGCCGCAGATACGGCTCTTTATACATCTAAGGATTCGGGTAAGAACAAATGCAGTGTGTTCGACCAGGAAGCCAATCGCCAGCAGTTGCGACGGATGTCGCTGGAGAAGGATCTTCGCAAAGCATTGGCACGTTCTGAGTTTATGGTTGTGTATCAGCCTAAATGGGATTCATATATGAATGTTATGGTAGGTCTTGAAGCACTGCTACGCTGGAGACACCCAGAGCATGGGATCATTTCGCCAGCTGAATTCATTCCGATTGCAGAGGAGACTGGACTGATCGTTCCGATTACCTATTGGATGCTGCATGAGGTATGCAGCCAGAACAGGTTCTGGCATAAGGAAGAGATAGCTAACGTACCCGTCTCTATTAATATGTCAGCACGGATGTTTGAGGACGGAAGCTTATACGATGTTGTAGCGGAAGCACTCACATGTTCGGAATTAGAGCCACACTTCCTTGAACTGGAGATTACAGAGTCCATTGCGATGCATAACATGAAAGAGACGGTCGCGCAGCTGTCCAGACTTCGGATGCTTGGGGTAAGAGTATCGCTGGATGACTTTGGGACAGGCTTCTCCTCTCTTGGTAATTTGGATGAGATTCCAGTCAATACACTCAAGATTGACCAAGTATTTATTCGTAACAGTAAGATGCATTCTAAGAAAGCTATTATCAGCAATATTATTGCGATTGCGACCCATCTAAATATGGAAGTCGTGGCGGAAGGTGTGGAGACACCAGAGCAGATCGAATTGCTGAAATCACTGGGTTGTAGAGTCATGCAGGGTTATTATTACGGCCGGCCGATGCCCGTTCAAGAACTGGGTGAGTGGTTTATAGCGAATACAGCAGCGTCGTGATCTATATGCATAGAAGAGGGGCTAGCGACCAAGCAGAATTTCTCTGCTTGGTCGCTAGCCCCTTTACGTTTAAGACAAAGACTATTAAGAAGGATTATACTTTGAAACGTTCAATAAGAATTTGTAGCTTCTCAGCTAGCGAGGACAGGAAGCCTGCCGCTGATTCCACTTCTTCCATTGCTGCAAGCTGTTCTTGTGAGGAGGCGGATAATGTTTCCGCACCGCTTGCTGTTTGATTAGCAATATCTACGATACTCTGAAGAGCAGCAACGAGACCATCGGAGATTAACGCTAGTTCGCGGACTGTCCCGGAAATCTGCTGACTTTGCGAAGCCATCCCAGAGACAGACATCTCAATCTCAGAGAAGGATTGGCCTGCCGTTACGATCATTTCCCGGCCTTGGTCCATCTCTTCCGTAGAGCGCTTCATGGTTTCTCCAGCTTGGTCCATCTGGTTCACGATGATGCTTACCAGTTGGCCGATTTGAGCAGCGGAGTGGGCGGATCGCTCGGCAAGCTTGCGTACGGAATGAGCAACTACCGCAAATCCTCTTCCCTCTTCTCCGGCTCTTGCAGCTTCAATTGCAGCATTTAGTGACAGTAGATTGGTTTCTTCTGCGATGCTCGCAATCGTACCCACAATATTTTCGATTTCCTTGGAATAGCCACCCAAGGTTTCAATTATGACAGCTAGATCAGTGATACTGTCACTGACGATACTCATCTGTTGCGTAGTGGAATCCATTGCTTCTCGGCCTGAGCGTGCTTTGTTCGCATTATTGGCAGCATTATTCATAGCATGATCGGCATTGCCTGCAATTTCTGTAATGAAGCGTGACAAGTCTTGTACAGACTTATAACCACCCTCCAGATTCTGTAGCTGTGTATTGGCTCCATCGGCAAGTTCGATCGTAACGTTAACGCTATGCTCGCCCGCTCGATTGGTTTCTTGTGCACTGGCAGAGAGCTCTTCGGATGAAGACGCCACCTGCATGGAGGTTTCATTGACCTCTGTAATGAGCATGCGTAGACTCTGTGTCATGCCATTGAAATTACGGGCTAGTGTACCAATCTCATCTTTGCTATTGAATGTAATAGGATCATGAGTAAGATCACCCTGTGCAACAAGATTTACACCTCTGGACAGCTTTGTTAATGGACTTACCATTCGGCGGATTAATAGATAGGCTGCCACGATAGCGATAACTAGAATGGAAGCACCGATAATAAAAGGCTGAACAATGATGTCCCGGGTCCGTTCTTGAATTAATGGACCGTCGAAATTAATAGCCATTAGAGCGACTATAGGCTTGGTAGGATCATGATCCTGATAGATGGGACCGTAGCCTGTCTTAAGAGAAGTACCTTCGTATGTATAAACCTTGGAGTAGGCGGAATGCTTATACTTAGTGATCATCTGTTTCTCTTCATCAGAGAAATAAAAAGTATCGCCTGCTTTATAACCTCTTGCTTTAAAACTCGAATCTGCGGCAAGTACTTTTCCATCTAGAGATAGAATGAATGCCTCTTTAAAAATAGCCTTATGTGCCACAATCCAACCGATCCGGTCCTCGATAGCCTCCAGTTTACTTTGATCTCCTGCAATCAATGCGGAAATGTCTGATGGGTCAATCAGCCCGGTTGTAATATTGGCACATCCTACCAATTCGATACCTGCTGCTTCGTCTACTTGCTTATACGCAGTCCGGTATCCGAAGAACCCAATGGATGATCCAACAAGTAATAACACGCTGAACATCATCCAAGTTAATTTTGTTGCCAATTTCATTTTTTGCACCAACCTTGACAAATTATGTTTTCGGAGACAATCACTCTCACTGTACGATTATAGCGTATCGTTAAGCTTAGAACCTTACATAGAATATAGTATTTTTGTGTCGGATATTGTAAATTAGTGGAATAATTATGGAAAAAAACGTGATTATGAAATCTTTAGTAGACAAAAGCATTGAATCATAACCAGCTCTAGTGGTACGCTTGAGTTATAAAAAACGGATTGGGAGTTGAAAAAAGAATGCCACATCAAGTAGATCCGTTAATAGAGCGTCTTGGATTATCCATGTGGAGGGTACAGCGTAAGATATTGTCTCAAATGTCTTTGCATAAAGAACTCGGACTTACTGTACCTCAGATGGGTCTGTTAAATATAGTAGCGAAAGAGAAGAAGTCGCGGGTGGTACAGCTGGCGGAGTCTATGGAGGTCAAATCCAGCGCTATTACAGTGATGTTAGATCGTCTGGAAGGGCTAGGTTTTATTAAGCGTGAGACCGATGGAAACGATCGGAGAGCGGTAGTGGTGACTATCACCGAGAAAGGTCAGCAAACACTTGAAGAAGGGCATTCCCGTTCAAAACAACTGCTTGCTGAGCATTTATCCATACTGAAGCCGGAAGAGCTGCGAAATTTCGCGGAGTACTACCGTATGATCGAGAATCAGGAACGGTAAATCTCTAGTTTTTTGCATTTAGATTCAGAAAGAAGGCCACCTTCTCCGGAGAGAAGGTGGCCTTCTTTGAATGGTTTATGGTTCAATTGGTTTGTCTGGCAGTTGCGTAATATAGCTATGGGAAAGCTGAAGAAGTCTCAATGCTCGGTTGTATTCATCTTCAGTAGCAGCCGGTGTTTTTCCATTATAAACAGGATATTGGGTATTATCTTCAAAGCTGTTACCCGGAATAAGTAGTCCTGAGCTGGAAATGAATGAACCAGAAGGTAAATAATATCGCTCTGGCAGCAAATTATAAGTCTGACTGAGTAGATCTTGACCGAAAACTAGGTGGTTGTCTAATGAAATTCCAAGTAGACCGGCAGCAGTTGGCATGATATCCACTTCGCCACCGACTTGCTCTAAGGTCTGTGGTGCTGTGCTGTCTCCTGCATGAATGAGCAGAGGAATGTTTAACATATCTGCATAGGTATATTCATGGCCGTAAATTTCAGTCATTAATTGTTTATCATCATGATCGAGCGAATAAATTGGCAATCCCATATGATCTCCGTAAATCATGATCACGCTGTTGTCCCATACGCCATTAGCTTTAAGCTCTTCTACGAAATGTCCGAAAGCATCATCTGCATAGTTCTGGGAACGGATATAGTCACCAACAAAAGTGCCTTCGTAACGCTCTGGCAGCTTCATGCGGTATTTTTCCTCAGGGATCGTGAATGGATGATGGGCTGACATCGAAATAACCTGAGCGTAGAAAGGCTGACCTTCTTTGTTCATGTCTTTTAGTTTAGCGGCTGTCTTACTATAGAGCGTATCATCAGAAGCGCCGAAGAAGAAGACATCATCTTCACCGAAAAATTTCCGATCATAATAATGATCAAAGCCGAGCGATTCATACAGCTCACCACGGTTCCAGAACTCAACGACATTGGTATGGAATGTTGCGGTCTGATAACCATTTTCTTTAAGCAAACGTGGCAGACTTGGAAGCACCTTATCCACATAAGACATGGTTGCCGCTCCACGTGGAGGGATGTAGGCAGAAGTGTTCACTACGAACTCTGCATCCGACGTATTCCCTTGACCGACCATTTGATAAAAATTAGGGAAGTAGAGACTATCCTTCATTACCTTGTTCAGGTTCGGTGTAATCTCTTGCCCGTCTAGCTTAAGTCCCAGCAAAAAGTTCTGGAAGGATTCCAATTGAATGATAATTAGATTCTTGCCTTTAGCCGTGCCGTGAAGTGGGGAACTAGCTGTAGTATTTATCCCCTTCAGTTCGTTGATGGTATCTTGTGTGATGTCTTTTGATTGCACAAGCTCTGGTTCTTCTTTTGCAAAGATCGTATAGGCTTCATAATTAAGGATACCCATTTCCTGAGCTTTCTTAATTTCGTTCATACTAGCCTTATTAGGCAAAATATTGAACAAGCATAGACCAAGTGAAACTGCGAATAGAACGCTATATTTTATTGTTCCGCCACGACGGTTGATATTTTCTTTCTTGTAGACCCGGCCTTTCTTGTTAAAGAAGAAATAGCCTCCTAGGACAATGATATCTGTAAAGATTAACAAGTAGTATGGATCCATTAGTGAGAATACACTGTTGCTGACGGCTGTGACTTGATTCACCTGCTCCGCTGCATGGTAAGTTACAATGACTCCATAATATTTAAAATACATAATGGCTGCGAAAAAGATGGCTGTCACTAATAAATTTACGGTCATGTAATATCCAAGCTTTCGCTTGGAGGCGAACCGCTCAATAATACAAAAGAGCGCCCAGGCAAAAGGGATTTCTGTCAGTAATGACTTCCAAGGTAGCACATCGTCAAAAATCACGCCCCAGGCCAAGAAGGCTTTTAGAATAAAAAGTATTGTAAAAAACACAAAAGGTTTAACGATCCACTGTTTAATGTTAAAGGATGACACAGCTTCCCCCTCTTTCTACATGATAAAACGCTATTTCCTAGCAATGAAGAAACAGCGTTTAAGACAAAATGATTCCATGGTAATAAAATTTATTATGCAGGGCTGGCTATAGAATGTCAAAAATCGAAAACGTAAGTATAAGCTTTGTGGAGCGCGTAAAGTTAAATACACATAGGTGAAAGATGATGTTTCTGCTGTCATATGGGGTTATACAGCGATTAAAGGACCAAAATAGACATTGGGAACAAAAAGGATATATGGCTAATTAAGGGAGGTGAGAATAGATGAATCATACAGTAGCTCTATCGGTTAGAAATCTCGTTGAGTATGTTTTTCGCAGCGGTAGTATTGAGCCTGGGTTTCATGGAACGGGTTCTATGGTTGAAGGAACAAGAATTCATCAGAAGATCCAAAAGCAATATAAGGAAAGCGACCGCAAGGAGGTATATCTGAAAACAGAGATCTCTTATGGTAGCTTACTCTATATTGTCGATGGGCGCTGTGACGGACTGCTTGTCTCAGAAGATGGAAAGGTTACGGTCGAAGAAATCAAGTCAACCTCCGGATTGCTGGATTTATTGGAAGTAGGACATGAGGTTCATTGGGCTCAAGCAATGATGTACGCATATATGGTATCGCTGGAGCA
This sequence comes from Paenibacillus sp. FSL R10-2734, assembly GCF_037963865.1. Classification (NCBI taxonomy): domain Bacteria; kingdom Bacillati; phylum Bacillota; class Bacilli; order Caryophanales; family Paenibacillaceae; genus Paenibacillus; species Paenibacillus sp. FSL R10-2734. The sequence goes on from NZ_CP150170.1 coordinate 951,006, forward strand.
GGAGCTTACCTCTATTCAGGTTAAGCTTACCTATGTCCACCGGGCTACTGATGAGCAGAAAAGCTTGTACCGAACGTTGTCTTTAGAAGAACTGATTGCATTTGTTAATGATACCGTAGCCAAATATGCTCCATACGCTGAGATGATGGTTCATCATGATACTAAAAAGGAGAAGAGTCTTCGGGAGTTGAGCTTTCCGTTTCCCTCTTATCGAAAGGGACAACGACATTTCGCAGGTGCAGTGTACAAATCCATCGTGGAAAAGGTCAGTCTGTTCGCTCAGGCGCCCACAGGTATTGGAAAAACAATGTCGACGTTGTTTCCTGTCCTTAAAGCTATGGGCGAAGGACAAGCCAAAGGATTGTTCTACTTAACGGCTAAGACGGTTACCCGGATTGCTGCGCAGGAAGCGATCTCGCTGCTACTGACGCAGGGAATTCAGATTCATGTCATCACACTTACCGCTAAAGAGAAGGCATGTTTTCGAGAAGAGGGAATTTGCGGTAAGGATTCCTGTTCCTATGCGGATGGTTATTATGATCGGATTAACGAAGCGGTAATGGATCTGCTTAAGCATGAGACGCTGATGAGCAGAGACACCATAGCACTGTATGCTCATAAGCATAAAGTGTGCCCGTTTGAGTTCTCACTGGATGCAGCTTATGCCTGTGATGCCGTGATCTGTGATTACAATTATATATATGATCCTCGTATCAGTCTGAAACGGCTAACGGAGGAAAGGAAGAGAGAAACGGTCCTTCTGGTAGATGAAGCGCATAATCTGGTAGATCGGGGACGGGAAATGTTCTCCGCCTCTTTGCTGAAAGCCCCTTTTCTGGAAATTCAGCGCCAGTATAAAGAAATGAACCGGAATTTGAGTGTTGCAGCGAAATCGGTGAATGCTTTTTTCATCTCCCTTCGCAAAATTTGCAATGAAGAGGGGCAAGGGCAGTGGGCATCGTTCCCGGAGGAGCTGCCAGCCTTGCTTGAGACGTTTGCCTTGGAAGCAGAACAGGAGCTTATTCATCCAAGCTCAAGCATTGTTTCACTGAATGGAGAAGGAGAGAATGTTCTCCTGGATACATATTTTGCAGTCCAAGGAATGCTCCGGACATTTAAGACCTATGATGAACGTTACATTACCTATGCTGAGGTTCGTAGAGGTGATGTGTATATCAAGCTATTTAATTTGGATCCCTCGTATCTGCTTCGGCAAATGTCTAAGAGCTTTCGAAGCCAGATTCTGTTCTCTGCAACGCTTTCGCCATTATCTTACTATCGGGATATGATTGGTGCGGTGGAGGAAGATTATAGCTTAACGGTCTCCTCTCCTTTTCAGAAGGAGCAGTGGGAGGTAACCGTGCTGCCTATCTCCACACGTTATCATGATCGGGAAGCCTCCCTAATTCCACTGACTAAAGCGCTAAGCCAAATGGTTTCCAAGAAGGGCAATTATCTGGTGTTTTTTCCTTCATACCTTTATTTGCAAAACGTATATCAAGCCTTTACGGACAATTACCCAGAAATACGTACATTGATGCAGGATACGGGCATGAGTGAGCAAGCTAGGGAAAGTTTTTTAGCTTCATTCAGTCCAGACAATAACGAGACATTGTTAGGATTTGCTGTACTGGGTGGGATTTTTTCGGAAGGTGTGGATCTGCCGGGGGATCGTCTCAATGGGGTAATGGTGGTCGGCGTTGGTCTACCGCAGCTTGGTCTTGAGCGTAATCTATTGCGTCAGTATTTTAATGCCAAAGGTAAAAATGGCTTTGATTATGCCTATGTCTACCCAGGAATGTGCAAGGTATTGCAAGCTGGAGGCAGGTTGATTCGTAGTGAGACAGATACGGGCATTATTGTGCTTGCGGATGATCGCTTTTTGCAGAGTCCTTATATGCATTTGCTTCCCGAAGAATGGAGAGATTATCTTATCCACGAATAAGAGGGTATAATCTATGAAAAGGCATTCATTATCAACGGGCAGGGGGAAAATAGAATGACATTAAAAGTGGGTATTGTGGGTACGGGTTGGTTCTCTAAAGTACATGCTGATTTGCTGGCAGGAATGGAGGATGTTCATTTGCAGGCGGTCTGCGGAAGCAGTAAAGCCAAAGGTGAGGATATGGCACGTCCATACGGTGCTGCTGGATATGGTGATATTACGGAGATGCTGGATGCAGAGATGCTTGATGCTGTTTATATTTGTGTACCTCCACAATCTCATGGTGCAATCGAACGTTCATTAATTAAGAGGGATATTCCTTTTTTTATAGAAAAGCCGCTTAGTATGACTACTGAAATTCCTGCGAGCCTGTTGCAAGATATTAAAGAACATAACTTATTAACCTCGGTGGGGTACCATTTACGCTATCAAGAGAACATTAGACGTCTGAAAGAAACTTTGCGTGGTGACAAAGTCGGTATGATTATGGGCCAATGGATGGGCGGCATGCCGGGCGTAGCTTGGTGGCGTGATCAGAAGCAGTCGGGAGGGCAATTCACAGAGCAGACTACGCATATTGTTGATTTGGTGCGCTATCTGGCTGGAGAAGTGAAGGAAGTATATGGCATGTTCGGAAACCGAATTATGCATGAGCAGCATGAAGGTGTAAGCGTCGCAGATGTGGGTACTGTATCCCTAAAGCTTGAGAATGGAATTATTGCTAATATTTCAAATACATGCGTTTTGCCTGATCAGGTGGGTAGTGTAGGTCTTAGCTTCTATAATGATCGGGGATTACTGGACTGGAACCCGGAGCGTCTCTTGGAAGTGCGAAGCGGAAATAGTACCGAATTTGAGAATACAGGGAACCCATATTTAGTAGAAAGTGAGGCCTTCCTACATGCTGTACGGACGGGAGACCGCTCACGTATTCTAAGTGACTATGAGGATGGATATAAGACGCTCAAAGTAACCTGCGCCGCCTACGATTCAGCACAAAGCGGATTGCCTGTTAAGCTCTGAGATTGGATTCATAGAAAAAAGGACATGCTACTTTAGATGTACTAAAGAGATATGTCCTTGGCTCATGCTGAGCTAGTCTAATGGATGAATATCGCGAGTAGAGCTGGTGCCACACCTATAGTCAACAGCGCAGACAGAATCATTGCAATACTGGAGATAGTTCCGGTCAGTGAACTAAGCTCGAAGGCTTTGGATGTTCCTGTACCATGCGCAGCGGTTCCCAGCGATACCCCGCGTGCAATTTCATTCTCAATGCGGAAGATACGGAGAACTGTAGGGCCCATCATTGTACCAAGTATCCCGGTAATTATGACGAAGACAGCCGTAATACTCGGTATGCCGCCGATACTTTCCGAGACGCTCATGGCGATCGGTGTAGTCACCGAACGTGGTATCAGACTGGTTGCAAGATTACCGCTGAGATGTAGCCATTTGGATAGCAGAATGGAAGAGATCACCGCAACTATCGTCCCGGAAAGCACGCCTGCCGCAATTTCGGCGGCGTGCTTTTTGAGCACCTTGAAGTTTTTATGCAAAGGGATGGCAAAGGCCATAGTTGCTGGCTGTAACAAATCCGTCAGCCACTTTCCTCCTGTATTGTAAGAATCATAAGCAATCCCTGTTATAAGCAGGAAGATGATCATGACTACTGGTGTGATGATTAATGGAGAGGTGTAGACTTTTCCAGTAGAAGCATAGATGCGTTTCGCCAGTAAATATACAGCAATTGTGAGGGCAAAGAACAGCAGAGCGTTTAACATGATCCTTTCCGCTCCTTCGCTTTATAAATTCTACTCGTAAGTAATCCGGAACTGGCCATCACAACAAATGTGCCCAGGACGACAACGGCAAGAATGCGTAATCCATCCGCTTCCAGAATACTAGCGTATTTCATTACACCTATTGCAGATGGAATGAAGAACAATAATAGCTCGGCGAGTAGCCAAGAAGCTCCAACCTCTACCCAATTCAGACGAATGACACCAAACTCAAGCAAGAGAAACAATATAATCATTCCGAGTATGCTTCCGGGAATAGGGATATGCAATAATGGGGTCACAGCATTGATAAGTATTGAGAATAACGTAAGTCCAGCTACCTGTAGCAGGCCTATAACGATCTTTTTCATAAGGCTCCGCTCCTTTCATGATAATGAAAGTTTACATCAATTGTTTTCATAGGTAAAATGAATAGATAGAATAAATGACATTCCTTTTGTCTATGGATTGAGGAGTTGGAAAATGGATATCCGACAATTAGAATATTTCGTTCAAGCGGCACGAATGAAAAGCTTTACTAGAGCTGCTGAATCATTATATATAACACAGCCTACGATCAGTAAAATGATCCGGAATATGGAGATTGAGCTGGAGGCAGACTTGTTCTACCGTGAAGGGAAGAGTATCCGACTTACAGATGCGGGGGAAATTCTGTTCACCAAAGCACAAAATATCGTGGAGTCGTTCGCCAGCTTGTCGTCCGAGCTGGATAGCTTACGAAATCTGGAGCAGGGTCTTATTCACATCGGTCTGCCTCCTATGGTAGGCGCGAGTTTTTTTCCTTCGGTGATTGGTCAATTTCATAAACGATATCCGCAGGTTACGATTCGTCTGCATGAGGATGGGGCCAAAAAAGTAGAGGAAGATGTAGAGGCGGGACTGCTGGACATTGGGATGGTCGTGCTGCCCGTAAATACAGCCAAGTTTCATTGCTTCACTTTTGTCGAAGAGAACCTTGAGCTTATTTTACCAATTGGGCATCGATTAGCTGGAGCAGACTTTGTATCCTTAAGTGAGCTAGCGGAGGAGGAGTTCGTTCTGTTCCGCGAAGACTTCACATTACATGATCGGATTATTACGGAATGTGTAAAGGCTGGATTTCAGCCGAAGGTCATTTATGAGAGCTCACAATGGGACTTAATCAGTAAAATGGTAGCCGCGGGAATGGGAATCGCATTATTGCCGGAAACCATTTGCCGCGACATGGATCGCTCACGCTTGGTCGTCGTTCCTTTAACAGATCCGGTAATTCCTTGGGAGATTGCTATGGCATGGCGTAGAGATCGTTATTTATCTTTTGCTGCACGCGAATGGATTTCTTTTGCTAAGAGGCTATTGAGAGGACAGGACCCAAATGAATTACCCGACGATCCGATGAATCATACTGAATAAATAGCGATTTTATTTTTGTGGATAGGCTGCATTTTTTTCTTTTTTTTTGAAAATATGTTTTTTGGTATCATGGATTATGATAGGAGGAGATGTTGATAGAGAGAAGGAGAGAGTTGTGACACTATATCAAGGTTCTTCCGAGAATGTTTATAGAAGAGACTACAGAGAAGATGAGCTGTTTGTGACTATAGAGAGCCTTAGATGCGAATTGCTGGAAGTCGCGGAGCAGCGGAGTCTTAGTGACCATGCTGTCTTAGAGCTAAGCGAACGACTGGACAGCTATATTTTGCTGGCACAACATAAGATGATGGAGAATTTGCGCAGCCGCAAGTCAGGTGCAACAGCCTACGGCAGAAGCTCAAAAGCTGCAATTACAATAAGTTAAACTTCGATTCATCCATAGAATTACACTATTATGATGATACAACCGATAAAGAGGAGAGAAATACGCTCCTCTTTTTGTCGTACAATCTACTTGTTGTACAATCCATAACTTTCACCTATAATGTCAATTAATAGAATCTTTTCAAGTCGAACTTTGGGGGTGCCGTGTGGAGGGAAAGTTAACAACTATACGCTCAGAAATTGAGAAAAATCTGTCCCGCTCCGGCCATAATCTCGCCTCATTTTCAAAAATTTGTGGCCTGAATCGTGGAAGTCTCAGCGCAATTCTGCATGGGAATCCACCGAAGCCTATGTCCTTGGGACAAATAGATGCAATCATTAAAGCCTTTGGCTTTCCGGACGGTTGGCTGTATCCACTTTATGTTGATGAATGCTTCAATGAGGAGAAGGTCTCACGCCGCAGGGTGGAGCCTTTTTTAATACGCTGCGCTGAATTGGGTAAGCAGCAATGCATAGATGATACATTAAATAGATTATTGGAATATCCGAAATCGCTAGATATTGTTTATTCGATAGCTGATAAATTGTTTAATAAAGGTAAATTAGAAGAATCTATGTATTTTTATAAAATCATAACTGAGAATGAGTCTGATAGCTACTCAGAGCGGCTCGCGACAAGTCATTTTCGCATTTTTATGTCGGTTAACGCTATTGTGGATACAGATGAGAAGTTACGTGCAGTTATCACCTTCGCACCTTTTAGAGGTCGTCTGCCAGAAAACATGCAATTGGATGGTCTGTTAAGACTGACACAATTATGCTTCGATCTACGCAGATGGAAACAGATGGAGGGATTTGCGGATGAACTGAGAGCATTGGCTAATGCTGTTTACCGTGAACAACTACGAACGCATGGAGACAGACGAAGCGAAGAGTTTAAAACACAACGTCCACTCGTCGTCTATTATGGACATGGATATCTACTCAAAGCAATTTCACTGACCAAGCAAGGACAATATGAGGACGCCAAGAAGTATACCGCAGGTTACGCAGAACTTGGCTGGTTTGAAATGTTGGACGAGCATGGTTATGAAGCTGTAGAACATTTTCGATTATTTGCAAAGGCCAATAGTTTTACATTGGAGATGCTGGTAGGGAATGTGGATGTTCTACCCGCGTATACTGCCTTTTTGGCTGATCATCCAGGCGAAATATTAGCGGGACTTATCACTATAATGGATGCAGCTAATCGTTATGGTTTCTCTGCTGATAGTGTACTCACACGGTTCTCGCGGGAAATGCAGAGATTTGAGCAGTATCAGGAGCCTAATAATGTAGATCGTTTATATCGGCTGTATTACCAAGTGGCTATGTATCGTATAAACCTTGAACAATATAGTGTAGGTGTCGACTATATTATACATTGTCTGGAGTTATCAATTAGGCAGAACAACGGAAAAGATTTTATAAATTGTGTTACTTTGTTTGAGACAAACAGAGACTATGCCACTGTTATTCAACAGGATAAATATAGAAACTTGATAAGGGAGGTGAGAAAGAATGAAAAAATCACTATTGATGATGGTCAGCGTGTTAGCATTGTTTAGCTTCATCATTATCGGACCTGTAGGCTCTGGAAGCAAAGGCGGCATTACGACTTATGAACACGGAGCACTTTACTAAGAATGAAGAAATCTATTCATTATTCTTATAATACAGAGTAATACATATACGAAAATGTACTCCCTAGCCCTTGTGCTTGGGAGTTTTCTTTTTCGTAATAATTGATAGCGTATTCAAAATTTGACAAAGCATTACGCCGAAAATATAATTAGGTAGCCTAAATAATATAGAGTTTAATAATTAGTCGACCTAACTAAATTAGAGGTGAAGAAAATTGGGATAAACGGAGGAAATAGAGAAAATACTGAAAATTCAGTCGCGCACAAGCTTCTTGCGGCGATGAAACGGCTGCATAAAGCACAATGGCAAAAGGGCGTTGATGGCCACAAGCCGAGTGAGATGACTTTAATGATATGCATTGAAAAATGGAATCATTCTGATGAAGAGGGTCTAAAGGTATCTGAAATCAGCCGCCATCTCGGATTCACACCTCCAACGATTACGCAGTTGATTAATAGTCTTGAGGCGAAACAGATGGTGGAAAGACACGCAGATCCTTCGGACCGAAGAGTTGTACGCGTGAAACTGACAGAGAGTGGAAAGGAACTCACACGAAGAGCAGAACAATATAGGGATGCGTTGCTTGATGAGCTCGTACGGCACTTAGGTGAAAAGGAGACTAAGCAGCTCACAGAACTACTGCTGAAAGTACATGCTTTCGTTGAGGATAATCCGCCACCTAATTGGGATAGGCTACAAATGAACGGAGATGAGAAGCTTGATTAAATTATTTAAACAACTGAAGCCATTTCGAGTAGCTATTGGTGCTGTGTTAATTCTTGTGTTCTTACAGTCCATAGGCGACTTATACCTCCCTACACTGATGTCCGACATCGTCGACAAAGGAATTGTACAGGGAGATCGTCAATATATTTGGAAAATAGGTAGCTTCATGCTCCTAGTTGCAGCAGGCGGGGCCTTATGTTCGGTCATTGCCAGCTATTTATCGGCAAAAGTGGCAGCGGGGTTCGGTAAACTTACCCGTGCCCGTGTGTTTAATCATGTAGAGAATTTTACGCTGCATGAATTCGATAAGCTCGGTACTGCATCCTTAATTACGCGTACAACGAATGATATTACGCAGGTACAGACTGTACTTACTATGATGCTCCGCATGATGATTGGAGCGCCGATGATGATGATTGGTGGTATCATCATGGCGGTGTCTGAAGATGCGAAATTATCATTGATCTTTGTAGTAGTTATTCCTGTACTCGTAGGCGCGATTTTCTTCATCGGAATGAAGGGATTGCCGCTGTTTAAAGCGATACAGATCAAGCTGGATAAATTAAATCTGGTGCTGCGTGAACATTTGACGGGTATTCGTGTTATCCGTTCATTTAACAGAATTGATCATGAGAATAAACGCTTCTCCGAAGCTAACCGTGATCTGACAGACACAGCTATTAAGGTAAATAAAATTATGGCCGGTTTGATGCCGCTCATGATGATTGTTATGAACTTTTCCATGATCGCTATTCTTTACTTTGGTGGGATCCGGATTGGCGATGGCGATTTGCAAGTCGGCTCACTGATGGCATTTATTCAATATGCGATGCAAATTATGTTCTCCCTGATTATGGTGTCGATGATGTTCGTGCTGATTCCTCGTGCTTCAGCTTCAGCCTTGCGTATCAATGAAGTACTCGATATGCGGCCAGAGTTCACAGATCCATCAGAGAGTGAATTGCAAACAACGGCTCAAGCTACTAAAAAAGACGGCCGAGATCATATGCGTGGTTTTGTTGAATTCGATAATGTATCCTTCTCCTATCCTGGCGCGGAACAACCTGCACTTTTGAACATTAGCTTCAGTGCTCGTCCAGGTGAAGTTACTGCAATTATCGGTGGTACAGGTTCAGGTAAATCTACACTGCTTAGCTTAATTCCAAGGTTCTATGATGTTAACGAAGGTTCTGTACGTGTTAACGGCGTAGATGTTCGTGAGATGACACAGGAAGAGCTACGGAGCAAAATTGGTTACATCCCTCAGAAAGCGGTATTGTTCTCAGGTACGATTAACGAAAACATCCGTTACGGTAAAGAGGATGCTACCGATGAAGAAATTATTCATGCAGCTAAGGTGGCACAAGCCTACGATTTCGTATCCGCAATGAAAGATGGATTTGAGTCGGAAATTGCTCAGGGCGGTAGTAATGTCTCCGGTGGTCAGAAGCAGCGGTTATCCATTGCACGTGCGCTTGTGAGAAAACCTCAAGTTTATCTGTTCGACGACAGCTTCTCAGCACTTGATTTCAAAACAGACGCTAAGCTTCGCGCGGCACTCAAAGATGAAACCACGGAATCCACCGTTCTGATCGTAGCTCAGCGGGTTAGTACTGTTATGGATGCTGACCGGATTATTGTTATTGATGAGGGTGAAATCGCCGGAATGGGCACTCACCGTGAACTGCTCGCGAGCAGTGATGTGTACCGCGAGATCGTATCCTCGCAGCTGTCAGAGGAGGAAATAGCATGAGCGAACAAAACAGAAAACCTTCCGCTCCGAGCGGTCATAGAGGTCCGGGACCAGGTGGACCAGGTGGCGGTCCTGGAATGCGGATGCCTGCAGAAAAGGCTAAAGACTTTAAGGGTACACTTCGTCGTCTGATTAAGTATTTGAGACCTCGTATGGTTCAATTAATCATCGTTCTAGTTATGGCAATTGCCAGTACGGTATTCAGTATCTTCAGTCCTAAAGTTATGGGTAAAGCAACAACCAAACTGTTCGAAGGTGCTTACGGTAAAATGATGGGCGTAGAGGGAGCTTCCATTGATTTTGGATACATTAATGATATCCTGATCATACTTGCGGCTCTGTATCTGCTTAGTGCTCTGTTTAGCTATATTCAGCAGTATGTAATGGCTGGTGTAGCTCAGAAGGTCGTTTATGACATGCGTGAGCAAATTAACAGTAAGCTGGAACGTTTGCCTTTGAAATATTTTGACTCTCGTACCCATGGGGAAATTCTAAGCCGTGCTACGAATGATGTGGATAACATCAGTACTACACTGCAACAGAGCTTAACTCAACTGATTACTTCGATCGTCACCATTATCGGTGTCATTGTGATGATGCTCACCATCAGTCCATGGCTGACTTTAATTACGATTACAACATTGCCACTCAGCTTTATTGTGATTATGGCCATTTCCAAACGCTCGCAGACTTATTTTGTGGGACAGCAGAAATCACTCGGTCAGTTGAATGGTCACGTAGAGGAAATGTATACAGGTCACCGTATTATAAAAGCATTTGGTCGCGAACCGCAGTCCCTTAAGGATTTCGATCAAATTAACGATAAGCTATACGACTCTGGCTGGCGTGCCCAATTCATGTCCGGTATGATTATGCCGCTCATGATGTTTATTGGTAACTTGGGTTATGTGCTTATCTGTGTAGTTGGTGGTATCTTTGTTACTAAAAAAATGATTGATGTCGGGGATATTCAAGCCTTCATTCAGTATTCACGTCAATTCACCCAGCCGATTGCACAAACAGCTAATATTGCTAACATTATTCAATCCACCATTGCTTCCGCAGAACGGGTATTTGAACTTCTGGATGAAGAAGAGGAAGTTAAGGAAGTTAATACTACGCTTGCGAAGCTTGATGAAGGTACTCCGGAAGGTTCCGTTGAGTTCCGTCATGTGAAATTCGGATATAAAGAAGATGCTATTCTGATTGAGGATATGAATATTGAGGTTAGTCCAGGTCAGACTATAGCAATTGTGGGTCCTACTGGTGCTGGTAAAACCACTCTGATTAACCTGTTGATGCGCTTCTACGAGCTTAACGATGGGGAAATTATCATTGATGGAGTCAATATTACCGACATGAAACGGAGCGACCTACGCAGTAAATTTGGTATGGTGCTTCAGGATACCTGGCTGTTCAATGGTACGATCCGTGATAACATTGCTTACGGACGTGAAGGTGCATCGGAAGCCGATGTAGTGCGGGCTGCCAAGGCTGCTCATGCTGATCACTTTATCCGTACACTACCACTTGGTTATAACACGGTGTTAAATGAAGAAGCTTCTAATATCTCTCAAGGACAGAAGCAGCTGATTACTATTGCTCGTGCGATTCTGGCCGACCCATCGATCCTCATTCTTGATGAAGCAACGAGCAGTGTCGATACACGGACAGAATTGTTGATTCAAAAAGCAATGAAGGCACTGATGCAAAACAGAACCAGCTTCGTTATTGCCCACCGTCTATCGACGATTCGAGATGCAGACCTTATCCTTGTTATGAATCAAGGTAGTGTAATCGAGAAGGGCAACCATGAGGAGCTGCTTGCACAAGGCGGATTCTATGCGGATCTTTACAATAGTCAGTTCTCTGAAGAAGATTTGGACGCAGGCTAAATTGAAATAAATCAAAGTAAAATAAGCTGAATAAACCCCTCTTTTCACATCTTGCTGAGTCTTTATGTGAAGGGAGGGGTATTTTATTTGTGAACCAGACTATCAGGTTTAAAGATAAACAACAATAAATGTTTGATTAAAAATTAAAGGATATATATGATAGAATAAAAATGACCCGCGGCTCATTTTTGAAGCTGTTGGGATAAAAGAAAGGATGAAGAGAATGTCAGGCTACGGTAAATGGGTGGCAGGAAGAAAGACGAAATGGATTACCCTTCTTGTATGGATTGTACTGGTAGGTGCACTTACCCTGTTATGGCCTGCAGTAAATTCTCAAGTTGCTAATAATGCGCCTAACCTCCCAGATGATGCACAATCGATACAGGCAGCAGCAATTGCAGAACAAGAATTCCCGACAGGTAGCGGCGTACCTGCACTGCTCGTATGGCATAGAGAAGGTGGGCTTTCGCAAGATGATTTAGTACATATCACTGCTGTATACAACAAGCTAGAACAGCAACCTTTACCTCATCAGGACTTTGTTCCCCCACTAGGAAAGCTGCCGCCACAGGCATTGCAAGCCTCGTTATCTGAGGATCGGAGTACGCTGGTAACCCCGGTGCTCTTCGATAAAACGGCAGATAGTGATCAACTGGGTGAAGCTGTGACAGAAATGAAGCAGATTATAAGCACTGAGACTGGTGGAGACCCGTCCGCTGCCAAGGTGGATGGAGACGATCTGAGTTTGCGTGTTACAGGTCCTGTGGGCATATCCATAGATGCTACTGGTCTATTTAAGAACGCTGACGTGTCCTTGCTAATTGCTACGGTTATGCTTGTATTAGTGTTCTTATTGGTGATCTATCGTTCGCCTATCTTGTCATTTATTCCACTCATTGCTGTTGGATTCGCATATGGAGTAACGAGTCCGATTCTTGGGAAAATGGCGCAAGAGGGCTGGATCACTGTGGATTCGCAGGCAGTCTCGATAATGACCGTTCTCTTGTTCGGGGCCGGCACAGATTATTGCCTGTTCCTGATCTCGCGGTTCCGGCAGTTGCTGAAAATAGAAGAGAGCAAGAGCCGAGCGCTTCTTCGCTCCATTACCGAATCCTCAGGTGCTATAGCAATGAGTGGCTTTACAGTCGTGCTTGCGCTGTTCGCGCTATTACTTGCTAAGTATGGCGCTTACCATCGTTTTGCAATCCCATTCAGCTTGTCGATTTTCATTATGGGGATTGCTAGCTTAACGCTTGTACCTGCACTGCTGGCGATCTTCGGACGCACCTCGTTCTACCCGTTCATTCCGCGTACCCCGCAAATGGAGGTTGAACGGGCCAAGGCGAAAGGCAAACCAGCGCCAGAGCCAAAAGTCTCCCGCAAGAAGGAGATTGGTGGGCTTGTAGTTTCCCGGCCTTGGGCTATCGTAGGAGTGACCGTTATTGGGCTGGGGATTCTAGCTTCATTCTCCAGTGGAATTAAATTCACGTATGATATCCTTTCTTCTTTTCCTAAAAATATGGAGTCCCGCGAAGGGTTCGATATCATTGGTAAGCAGTTTTCTCCGGGAGAACTGGCTCCTGCTAAGCTGATTATTGATACTAAGGGGAAAGCGAGTGGAGAGGACCTTAAAGTCATTCTCGGAGGGCTCACGTATGTGGACACGGTTTCCGATCCGCAGCCGGGCGCTGTGAATAAGGGTATTCAGGGTTTTGATATTGAATTTAAGAACAATCCTTATTCACTTGAAGCAATGGGGCATATTCCAGCCCTTCTAGCAACGGCAGAACAGGCGCTGATTGATGTGGGCGTTGAGAATCCTGCGGATAATGTATGGGTAAGCGGCCAGACGGCGACACAGTATGATACCAAAAAGATTGGAGATCGTGACACTGATCTGATTATCCCTGTTGTCATCGGGTTGATCACCTTACTGTTATTGATATATCTGCGATCTGTAGTGGCAACCATTTATCTGGTCGGAACGGTCATTCTCTCTTTCTTCTCTGCACTTGGCTTAGGCTGGATTATCATTCACTATGTGCTGGGGGCAGATGCGATTCAAGGCGCGATCCCGCTCTATTCCTTTGTATTCCTGGTGGCACTTGGAGAAGATTACAACATCTTTATGATCTCGAATATTTGGAAAAAGCGTAAGACCATGCCGCTTAAGCAGGCGATTGCGGAAGGTGTAAATGAGACCAGTTCGGTAATTACCTCTGCAGGACTCATTCTGGCAGGTACTTTTGCTGTATTGGCTAGCTTGCCTATACAGGTGCTTGTGCAATTTGGTATCATCACCGCTCTTGGTATCCTACTCGATACTTTCGTAGTTCGTCCGTTCCTGGTACCAGCCATAACGACGCTTTTTGGTCGGTGGGCTTTCTGGCCAGGGAAACATCAAGAGGTGGAGCAAACTCTGACTCATGGTAGTGAGCAATAAGCGATACACTGTAAAACAAACAGGGATGTCCCGAAGCCATACTGGCTCAGGACATCCCTGTGTTATTATCTTGGACGAATATCACCGCTCAGTGGTGATAGCGGTAATTGTCCGATTTGTTAACTGTGCGAATCGTGTGAAGCAGTCTTCTAGATGCTAGTTGTCCAAATAGCTTACGCGACCAATTGGTCAGTCACTATACTTAGTTGCTGTTGCCGGGTGTTCGGCTGATCATAAGCTCGTATTTGTCGATCGAAGCGCCAAGAATAGCTTCATTTCCACCAGCACCGCGGTGTGATTGACGGAAGGAGTCGCTGGAGGTCCAGCCTTTGAACGCTTCTTCATTCTCCCACACGGTACAGATCTTTAATTCCTCAACACCTTCTTTGGCACTTCCGTGCCAAACTTCCATGCGGACGAATCCTTGCATATCCTGTACACCATTATTTCCTCCAAAACGTTGAGCAATAGCTTCGGCATGACCTTCTTTAACCTTAATGGTATTTGTTACTACCAGCATGATAGATAAACCTCCGATCAGCAGCATTATAATATCCATACATAAACATCCGGTTGAGCATATAATTGCACTATTCTCTGCAACTATATTCTATGAATCTGGCGCAAGGTCAAGAATTGCCTACTTTTAGTTGCACAGAGTGCAATTAAAGTGTGACGGTTCCTTTAATTTCGTTGAATAAATGTACAAAGTGCAACTATTGTCTATTCAAACGCTAAGTAGTCCAAAGCTCGAAGTAGCTAGCGGAACTACAAGCATCTACAGAAACTATAAGCACCTATCGTAACTATAAGCATCTACAGAAACTACAAGTAACCACCAACCACAATACTTCACGTACTACAGGTATTACAAGCACTCAACATATTATTAGTACCAACGAATAAATAAGTACCCAAACTCCAATTGTCTACTCTGGTCCTGAAAGTGGAGTTTGATTGCAGAAGGTGCAACAGAATAGCCAGAAAATAGTCTGGATAAGGTATTCTGTTGCATTCTGTACAATTGGATCGAGGCTAAATCGCCCGAAAGCAGGGGTTTCCTCTAGTTTGATTGCACAAAGTGCAATCAGAGCCTGAAGTAGAACAGCCAGCTCTCTTTTATTGCGGATTGGTGGTCCAGAGACCTGCTGTTTTTAAGAAGACACGATCCGGCAGCTTCAATGCTGTTAACGCTAATTCAGCTACATCCTCAGGCTGCATCATACGATCCTCGTCACCGATCTTGAGACCAGCGTTGGAAGCTAGTTCGGTGTTTACCGTGCTTGGAGTCAAGGCAACGACGCGGATATTGTGCTTACGCACTTCCTGTGCGAGGGCTTCGGTCATACCCATCAGTGCGAACTTAGATGCGCAGTAAGCAGAGCCTGTTGCGAAGCCGCGTTCTCCGGCTGTAGAAGAAATATTGATGATATTTCCACCATTCTTTTCAATCATAGCTGGCAGCGCAGCGCGAGTTACATAATAGGTACCGTAAAGATTGACTTGGATGTGACGTTCCCAATCTGAAGGGTCCATTTCTACTAAAGTGCCGAATTTTGCAATTCCGGCATTGTTAATTAATGCATCAAATGTTCCTAACTCATTTTGCAGGTAAGCAACCGCACGTTCAGCTTCTTCGCGTACAGCGATATCCGCTACAGCAATGCTGACTTTCACGTCGTAGACTTCCGTTAAGGCTGATTTTAACGCTTCGAGATCACCTGAAGTTCTGGAGATCAGGCCTAAATTAGCACCTTCCTTAGCCAGTGCCATAGCCAAGGCTTTGCCGATCCCTTTGCCTGCACCAGTAATTACAACACTCTTTCCTCTCAAATCCATCTCTGTCGCCACTCTCCCTTAAACATTTTCGAAGCTAATGCTTCATTCACGTCCTATTATACCTGAATGCGATAGGGCAATTACAATCGCCCCTTTCATTAATATAGAGTTTTTCATGAATCTGAACTTTATTTTCATGAAGAGCTTATTCATAGAGCTTTGTCAGCGGCACCGATGCGGGCCCCTCTAAGACTTCTCCATCGTAGGAGAAACGGGAGCCGTGGCAAGGGCAATCCCAAGAACGGTCGCCATCGTTCCAGTCGCATTCACAGCCCATATGGGTACACGTTCTGTCCACCAGATGTAGCTTCCCTTCTGGATCTTTGTATGCGCCGACTCGTTTGCCATCATGGAAGACAACAGCCCCTTCGTCTGCCTTCAAATCACTTGTCTTTTTGTGGACGATTTCAACTTTGCCTGCTACTAGCTCTTTTACCACATTGGCGTTTTGAACGATGAAGCTTTTTATGCTGGCGCCAGCTTTGAAGCGGGATGGATCGTACAGTTCCGTATAAGGATTATCTTTGCGCTGAATCTGATCCGAGATGATCTGAGCGGCCAAGGTACCGCTTGACATGCCCCATTTTCCGTATCCAGTAGCGATATAAATTTCTTCGTTATCCGAGATCTTGCCAATGTAGGGTACCCTGTCCAGCGTAATTAAATCTTGTGCTGACCAGCGGTAAGGGATAGCTTTGATGCCGAGCAAGTGGCCTGCGAATAGTTCTAGATTCTCATAATGACCTATCGTGCAGATGCCTTGGCCTGTCTTATGATTCTCGCCCCCGACGATAACCAGATTCCGGCCTTCCCACTCAACAGCACGTAGAGAACGGGTTGGTTCGCTGGCACTTAAATACATTCCGCCCTCAAAATCCGTTTCAGGCTGGATCGCCAGACAATAGGAACGTTCAGCATGCAGTCGCGAGAAATATAACACACCACCATCATAGAAAGGGAAATGAGAAGCCGACACGGCGTAACGGCAGGTAATCCGATAGTCGTTTTTTTCCGTGAAAAGCGTAAGCTTATCGTTCTTCTCCACCTTGTCCGCCATCATCGTATGCTCGTAGATCACGCCACCTTTTTCCACAATAACCTTTAACAATGCCTTCAGATATTGCAGGGGGTGAAAGCGAGCTTGTTCTGGTAATTTAATAGCACCACTTGCCATCAGAGGGATAGGGACGTTATCCAGCCATTCCCCGGGCAGACCCAATTGTTCATAGGCTTTATACTCTTCCTCTAACTGTTTAAGCGTTTGAGGGTCTTCAGCATCTGCGTATAGATAGGCTGCCTCACGTTTTATGCCGCAAGAGACTTCAAGCTCTTCAGCCGTATTTAAGATCCAATTCATAGCCTCATTGTTCGATTGATAATAGAGCCGGGCATTCTCTTCCCCGAAATGCTTCAGCAAATGATGATAGATTAGACCATGCTGAGCGGAGATTTTGGCACTGGTAAAACCCGTAGTACCACTGAGAATTTCCCCTGCCTCCAGGAGCGTGACTTTATATCCTGCTTTGCTTAGAAGGTAGGCTGTAGTAATGCCTGTAATACCGCCGCCTACCACTGCGACATCTGTAGAAATATCTTCAGTCAGCTTTGGAAAAGCCGGTAAATCCGTAGTGTCTCTCCATAGTGATTCTGGAAATTGCGGAAGACCTTGCGTTATTTTACGGTGTGGATCCATTTAATACCCCTCCATCTATCTGTACAATCCTCATCTCATTTATTACCACAGTCTCGTCAAAAGAAACTCCATATTCACACATGCAGTGCATGAATTCAGAGAAACAGTGCCAAAATAAGGTGACATTCGGGAAGCGCAGGATAAATAGGAGGGATGATCCATGTCAGTTCAACAGGATAAGTCTAATGTTTCTCTGGAATGGATCAAGGGTGAGTTGAACGGATTTGCCGATTTAATCGACAGGACGCTCGTTGCACCTTTTGGGCAGATTACTCTGCTTTATATAAAAAGCGTTACAGATTCGCAGACTCTCAGTAGTCATGTGATTGCGCCATTTTATGAGATGGGAAATACTAACGCTTACCGCGATTATATTACGACGTATCCGGGCAGTGAAGGTGAGACTTCTGGGGAAACAGCGATCGAGCTTTTACTTAGCGGCTATGTCCTTCTGAGCATAAATGATGTGATCTGTTTCTTTGATGCTATGAGTATGGAGAGCAGCGGTGTCAGTGAAACGTCTGCTGAAAGCATTTCACAGGGGCCTTCTGATGCACTAACGGAGGATCTTGCGGTGAATCTGAACATGATTCGTCGGCGCTATCAATCCACTAATCTCAAAATGGAAACTATGGTCATCGGCGAAGTCTCCAAAACAAAGGTGGCGATTCTATACGACATCAATCGTGTTGATCATAATGTATTAGAGGAATTAAGGGAGAAGATGAATACACTAAAGGTTGATATTTTACAGGCTACGGGAGAACTTGAGAAGTTTATAAGCAGTGACAGTCTGAGAATATTGCCCAAGTCCATCGTGACCGAAAGACCAGATAGAGTTGTGTTTAACTTGTCTGAAGGAAAAGTAGCGATACTGCTGGATACAACGGGATATGCGATAGTGTTGCCTTCCATATTTAATGATTTCTTTACATCTATGGATGATAAAATACAATTTCCTATCGTGGGCCGTTTCTTAAAGCTACTCCGAATTATCGGTGTGTGCATGACATTGTGGCTGCCTGCAGTCTATGTAACACTCACCTCTTATAACCCGGAAATTATTCGTGTGCAGGTTGCACTGCTCATTTCGGGTAGTCGTGCGACCGTGCCTTATCCATCTTTTGTGGAAGTGCTCTTAATGCTTATGATGATGGAATTTCTGACCGAAGCGAGTTTACGACTTCCCAAGGCGATTGGTCCTACGGCCACGACGGTCGGAGGTTTAATCTTAGGACAGGCAGCGACGGCGGCAGGGCTTGTAGGTAATATTATGATTATATTGGTCTCTGCCGTTGCGATATCCAATTTTTTGATACCTCTGAATATGATGAGCTTGTCGATACGCGTGCTGAAGTATATTTTCCTTATTGCTGCCGCTGTTCTAGGAATGGTTGGTGTAGTGGTCTGTGTGGTGGGATTCGCGATGTATTTATGCAAGCAGCGCAGCTTTGGACAACCCTATTTCAGATTGTTTTTTCTTGATAACCTTGGTAAAAAGAAGGGCGGGGAACATTGATGGCCAAAAGCCGTTATTTCTACTGTCTTTTTCTGATGAATAGCTTGATCAACATCATTAATTTTGTTCCTAGGGAATTAATAGATAGACGCTTTGACGGTGCATTAATCTCCATACTAATCGCAACGATCCTAGGCACATTATTTGTCTATATTTTTACTACATTGATTGCTAAATTCCCTGGAAAGGGTTTTCCAGAAATATTTAATCCTCTACTTCCTAAGCTGTTTGTTAAACTCTTACTAGTGTTTTTTGCTGGTTTATGGTGTGTGGCTGGGGGGATTACATTGCTTTCTTTTGTAGATATTACACTGCGGTATATCAGTCCGGATTCAAGTCCATTTACAGTCGTGATCAGCTTTCTGATATTGGTTTGCATCTGCTGTCGTTTTGATTCTCTATCACTTTTGTATGGACTTGAAATCATTCTAACCGTGACGTTACCGTTAATACTCTATGGCATCGTAAAAGCGCTGGTAAATCCGGATTTCAATTGGGATTCTGTTCTACAGGTCACTACATATATCTGGCATAAGCCGGATCTAATGAGCCTTGCGGCAGCCACCTTTTCGTTTAGTGGTTATATTAATCTGGCCATATTTAATCGGGTATTTCATGGTTTAAAGCTAAAGCATGTCTGGATTTTAGGGGTGGAAGGACTACTCGTACTTCTCATAACCTTCTTTGTGCCTATCGGTTATTTCGGAACCGTTGCGATCGAAAGACATGTGTATACGTGGTTCTCGACGGCAGACAGTATCCGGATTGAATCCTTTATTATTGAACGGATGCTGTTTATTTTTTATTTTGCCTACATGACTTTATCTCTGGTAAGTGCAATTGTTCATTGGCATGTGGGCCTAGAACTATTTAAAAGTGCCATCTCATCTGTCAAAAAACAATCCCCAAAGGTAGAGCGGTGGAAAGAGTGGAGCATCCTGTGCTTGTTCAGCGGAGTGGTCCTTTCCTTAATCTGGCTGGATCAATATCAACTTAATTTAATGGGCGCTTGGTTTCTACAAATCCGCTGGTTTGGTGAGATGTTCTTAATCGCCCTGCTGTTTTATTGTTATCGCAAAGCAAGGAGGCAGGGCTTGTGAGAAAAGCGCTTAGTGCAATAGGAATTGTGTTACTACTACTCCTTCCTGGCTGTGACTTCAAGGAGATTGATCTGCGGATATTTGTACTGGCGATCGGTGTTGACCCTGGTGAAGCAGAAGGGAATTTCAAGATTAGTTTGAAGCTTGCCATCCCTCAGGGGGATGTTACCAAGATTGATGAGAAGATGCAGATATTGACCGAAGAGTCCCCAAGTATCTCGGAAGCGCTTCGTAGAATGAAATCTAGGGTATCGAAGGAGCTGGATTATACACATTGTAAATCGCTTATTTTGGGGGAAGGGATTGCACGCAAGGATATTCAGCATGTGATGGATTGGGCGGTGCGGCGCAGAGATATTCAGCTTATTCTCAATTTTGGAGTGGGGCGTCCGGATGCACTTCGAGTGTTGAAGGTAAGACCCCAATCGGAGCATATCCCATCGAATTCTCTTATTCTGGCTATGAGTGGTCAGGGAACGGAGTCTCCTTTTATTTCCAGTGTGTATTCCTTTCAACTGATGAGAAATATTTACGAGAAGGGTATTGATCCGATTCTACCGATTATCGAGACTGAAGGGGAAAATGAGTTCATCATTAACAAAATCGCTCTGCTGGATAGCCAGAAAATCAAGATGGTTCTTACCCCGGATGAAACTCGACTGTACAATCTGCTGTCGCGCTCGAACCTGCGGACTAATTTACCCGCCCATTTGGAGGGAATCATGTATCAGTATTATACAGAGAGATCATCTTCGAACTACAAGATATTAAATCCGGAGAGCGGGAAAGCTACTATTCGATATCATATTAAGATTAAAGGGATCCTCGAAGAAAGCAGCAGTCCGGATTTGGTGACTCATGGTATGTTGGAGGAAATTGCGATAGCAGGGGGAAAGGAACTTGAGAAGGATGTATTGTCATTGTTAACTAAAATACAAGCTAGTGGTCTGGATCCTTTTGGATGGGGTCTGCATTATGGAGCTAGACATTTTAATAATGATACAGAAATGGAAGTGTGGAAGGGGCTCTATACTGGGCTCGATTTTCAGGTCAAAGCAGACATTGATATCAAATATTCTGGATTAATCAAGTAACTGAGAAAGTAATGAGTGGATAAAAGTGGGATTGACGTTCTTACATTCACGATTTATACTTGATCTAAAAACAAGTTAGAGGATGATAGCAATGAAAAGTCTAAATTTGACTTCCCAACGTCAAGCCGTTTACGATATCGTCCTTAATTCACATGACCATCCCACTGCTGCGGAAGTAATGAACCGGCTAGTAGAACAGGGTCATAGCTTAGCATACGGTACTGTATATAACTCCCTGCGTTATCTTTCAGATAAACAAATGATTAGAGAGCTCAAGCTTGGTGAGGCTGCCAGCAGATATGATGCCCGCATGGATGATCACCAGCATATCATTTGTGAGGTGTGCGGTGCGGTTGACGAAGTGATGAACCAAGTTCCACGAGATTGGATGAACACAGTGGCCAAGGATACAGGTTATACCATTGGTCATGCCCATGTCGTATTTGGGGGCGTCTGCCCGAACTGTAAGAATAAGAACGTGAACTAGGATGAAAGAACCGACCTTTTGCTGCGGTAATGATAAGTAAATAGGTATATTTGAGCAGACCGCTTCCTTTAAAGCGGTCTTTTTGTTGCGTTTATATGACAATTCTTAAGAATGATGAGAAAAATGAAGAAAGATAGGAGGAAAATCGGTTCCAAAGGAGGATATATAATTATATATTAAGTTTGGCAAATATGTCCTTCTTTAAGACTTGAAGAGAGAGAGTGTGATGACATCTATGAACAAAAAAGCGGGTATGACTATCCGAACCAAGTTAATTCTTACATACCTACTAGTTCTGCTGCTGCCCAGTATCATTATAGGTTGGCGAACCTATCAATCTGCTAGCCATGAAGTGGAAGATCAGCTGGTGAGCAATGCTACTGAAAGTGTTGTGGCAGTAAACGAAATCATCAACTCGAATATTCAATCCAAAATTGATGCTGTTTCTTATTTTGCCGCTGAATTCACTGCTGAGGGAACCAATAGTGAGGCAACTGGAAATACAGCTTCTGTGAAAGCCAGATTGAAGGAATATGCTGTGCTACATCCTGATGTGTTGGACATTTATGTTAGTACAAGTAGGGGGCAATCCATTCATGGTTCGGACGCCAAGCTACCTGGAGACTACGATCCAAGGCAGGAAAGTGCCTATGTTAATTCTCTGAAGCACGGAAAAGGTGTTGTGATCTCTCCCGCCTTTCAAACCGTAAATCAGGAAACGGCGATTGCGATATCAACGGTTCTAAAGAGTGGAGACGGGGTGGTTACCTTGAATCTCAACCTATCTGCATTAGGAGCTTTGACTTCGACTAAGGTTGGCAAGGAAGGATATATTACAATCCTTGATAATAGCAAGAAGTATCTTGTTCATCCAACAGAGGTTATTGGGCAAGAAACATCCGATGATTTTATAAAGAAAATGTTCGAGGAAGATCAAGGTTCTTTTGATTATCTCTACAAGGATACGCACAAAAAGATGACATTTATGGTGAATGAGCTTACGGGCTGGAGAATCGGAGGTACGATAAGCATAGACGAAGTGACTTCTGCCACGAGTGGAATTCGCAATACAGCGCTGCTTGTTATCGTAGTTTCCGTTTTGGTTGCACTGATCGTTATCTATTTTAATATTCAATCTATTTTGCGGCCGCTTCTCCGGCTGCGGAAAGCAACTGCGGTGATAGCGAAGGGTGATCTCTCCGTGGACATGGGGGTTTTCCGCAGAGATGAAATTGGTATGCTTGCCGAGAACTTTCAATTAATGGTGCTCAACCTGCGGGAGATGATCATAGGTGTGCAGGACATGACGAGCAATGTCTCCTCTTCAGCTGAAGAACTGACAGCTAGTGCTGATCAGAATGCCCAAACGATTGAACAGATGACGATAGCAATTCAGGAGGTAGCGGCAGGTACAGAACGGCAAGTGATCAGTGTGCGAAAAGGAATGGAAAGTACTGCGGCGACGACAAGCGAAGTGGATCATATTTCCGTATATATGGAGCAGGTATCTGCGATGATGGATAAGACTTCGCTCTCTGCTTCAGAAGGAAATGATTCAGTCATCAGCGTGGTGGATAAGATCAATGGTATCCAGGAAACGGTGGGAGAGCTTGGCAGTGTAATCGACAAGCTGAATGACAGGGCTAGTCAAATTGAGGGTATTGTCGGGGTCATCACAGGTATTGCCCGTCAGACGAACCTGCTGGCGCTCAATGCTTCCATTGAGGCAGCTAGAGCCGGGGAGCATGGCAGTGGATTTGCGGTTGTTGCTGCCGAAGTGCGCAAGCTGGCAGTGGAATCAGAGAGATCGGCGCATCTGATTGCAGAACAGATTACCGCTATTAATAGTGAAATGACACTTGTGACCCATACAATGGAAGATACAAAACAGCGCGTATCCGAAGGGATTGAGGCCGTAGATACTTCCGGACGCTCTTTCTCCCGTATCCGTAGAGCGGTTAAGAGTGCCGCGGAGAAGATTGAGGCAATGGGCGGGGCTGTACAGACCTTATTGGTGGAGTCAGATCATATGGAGAAGGCTATTGGAGAAATTCGCGGCATCACTGAAGAAGCGGCTGTGAATACAGAGACTATCGCAACTGCAGCACAAGAGCAGCTTGCTTCCGTTGAAGAGATGGCGTCTTCATCTACCGATCTTAGCCGTCTTGCGGAGGAACTGCAAAAGCTTGTGAGCAGCTTTAAAATACACTCTTCCTAGCAATAATATATATTTCAGATAGGAGAACGATGCTTTTATCTTTCCTTTTGCACTCCTTTGCAAGTATACTGATTAACAATAATGTTGGGTTAGGCAACGGAGAGAGGAGAGATAATAGTACATGGCAGAGCAATTGAAAGGGTTCACGGTCGCCTTGGCTGGTCCACGTAAATCGGAAGAAATGACCAAGCTGGTCCAAAATATGGGGGGGACGGCGTTATGCCGACCTGCCCAGGGTACTGTATTTCTTGATGATGAGGCATTGGAGGAAGGATTGAATGCATGGATTAGCCATCCTCCTTACTTGGTGATCCTTACTACAGGCATGGGACTGGATGCTCTCTTCGAAACGGCTGAACGCCTAAATATTGCCGATCGTTTCTTAGAAGTTCTATCTGGTTCTATTATTGCCGCACGGGGTTATAAGACAGTGAATGCTTTGAAAAAAAGAGGGCTTACGCCAGAGGTTCGCGACGACGACGGAAGTACGATTGGACTGATTCGTGGGCTTCAATCCTTAGATTTGCAAGGTAAGGATGTCGTTCTGCAGCTGCACGGCGATCCAGCTCCTCGTATGCTCGCGTGGCTGCAGGAGGCTGGGGCGAATACCCGTCAAGTGTTGCCGTATCGCCATACTCCACCAGAATCAGGTGAGCTTGAAAGACTGCTTATGGAAATCACAGAAGCCAAGATTGATGCTGTGGCTTTTACAAGTGCTCCACAATTTCGTTTTCTCGCTCAATTTGCTCGGGAACAGGGCAAGCTGGAGGAGATGCTGAAGTCTTTCGAGGATAAAGTGCTTGCTGTTTCTGTAGGGCGTATTACCTCTGAGGCCCTTAAGGAAGAGGGCGTACAGCGTATCATCATGCCCGAGCATGAACGGATGGGGAGTATGATTGTAGAATTGGGCAAATATGTGGCGGCGAACCGCTAGACCATAGTGTGCGGCAGTCTTACAAGATTGTCGTTACCACACAAAGCATTCCTGCCGGGTACACTGGTTGGGGATGCTTTTTTACCCGGAATTAGATACCTTAAGAGTAGTAAACCTGCCATCTGCATGGACATTCGCAGCAGTTTTCCTTAGAATATAGGCAACATGTGACGAATAATAACAAAGAATAAGGAGGAGGATCCCCATGGACAAAAGAAAGTGTCTTTTACTTGGTGATTACACCCATCCCCGTTTCCATCCACTTCAAGGAGTGGACCAACAAATTAGCGAAATCTTAAATGATTTATTAACTGTGCAGTGTTCGGAAAATAAAAAATTGATGCGCATTGAGCATTTGGCAAGTTATGACTTATGTATTGCCTACAACGAATTGTGGAACGAAACCGTATCCCCTCAGCAAACAGCTGGCTTACTTAGCTATGTGAGCGGTGGTGGAGGACTGATTGTTCTTCATACAGGAGCTTCATTGACGAAGCGTAACGAATTGGCTCAGTTGATCGGTGGCCGGTTTAATGGTCATTCGGCTTACGAGCCGATGAACTTTAAGGTGCTAGAGCATGACATTACAGAGGGTATCGAAGATTTCCAATTGGATGAGGAGCCTTTTCACTTCGAATTTGATCCGTTTACAGAACGGACTATTCTACTTCAGTATGAATCTAATGGTGAATGGTTGCCTGCGGCATGGTGCCACAGCTATGGTTTAGGACGAGTAGTCTTCCTTATGCCTGGTCATCATGAGCCATCCTTCCGCCACCCTGCGCTTCGGAAGCTAATCTTGCAAGCCGCTACTTGGGCTGCACGTATTCCGATAAATAATTAAGGGATGTTGCGTTTTTTTGAAATATGTACACAGTGGGGTATACTTTAATCATAAACTCCGTTTGTAATGAAACGGAATCATTGGGAGGAAAGTACTATGAGTGATTTGTTTAAAAAAGCGATCTCCTTAGGAGTGGGCCTCACCATTGTTAGTAAAGAAAAAGTAGAAAAGGTTGTTGAAGAACTAGTGAAGCGCGGGGAGCTTGCTCCATCGGAGTCTAAGGCTCTCGTTGATCGGCTGATTGAACGCGGTGAGGATGAGCGAGGCATGTTCAAGTCTGTTGTACAGGAGCAAGTACAACGTGTGCTGAAGGAAATGAAGATTCCTGTACAAAATGATATTGACGAGCTGGAAGAGCGAATTGCTGTATTGGAGCGTCGATTGGCCGAGCTGGACGGGATTTCCCATCTAGAAGGAACATCGGCGGAAACGCGTACGGACTAAATGGCAGTACGCATTAGACATGCCGGACGATACCGGTCTATTGCCATGGCGCTTATGCACCATGGTTTTGGCTATATGGTGGAGGAGCTGGGGCTCTATCATTTACTATCCCTTCCACGCCGTCTTGTAACACATGAAGCACATACAAGTCTTACGCTCGGGGAGCGGATTCGGCTGGTGTTGGAGGATTTGGGGCCGACCTTTATTAAGCTCGGACAACTCGCTAGTACCCGTTCGGATCTGCTGCCTGATTCTATTATTCAAGAATTGGTAAAACTACAGGATAATGTGCCCCCGTTCCCTGTGGAGCGCGTACGCACTATTGTGGAGCATGAACTGGATCAACGTATGGATGAAATCTTCAATTCCTTTGAGGATACTCCTCTTGCCGCTGCATCGATCGGTCAAGTCCATAGAGCTGTTCTTCACAGTGGGCAGGTCGTGGCTGTTAAAGTTCAGCGCCCTGGCATTCTGCGAACGATGAGCAGAGATTTGGAAATTCTCAAGGATTTAAGCGCCCTTGCTGAGAAGCAGCTAGGCTGGGCAAAGCAATATCAGTTGTCCCGTATGGTAGAGGAATTCTCGAAATCTCTGCTCGGCGAGCTGGATTACAGCCAAGAAGGGCGTAATGCAGAGAAAATTGCCCAGCAGATGGATTATGACGGAGTGTACATCCCAGATATCTATTGGGATCATACGTCAGCACGGGTGCTGACGATGGAATATGTGGTAGGGATTACCCTGAGTCGTCGTGAAGAATTACTGAGTAACGGTGTTAAGCTTAAGACTATTGCTCAACAGCTCGTGGAAATGATGCTAAGACAAATCTTCATCCATGGTTTTTTTCATGCAGATCCTCATCCAGGGAATGTTATACGGATGGCTGATGGGAAGCTGGCTTTGATTGATTTTGGCATGATGGGGCGATTGAACGAGGAAATGAAGGAGCAGTTATCTGCGCTTATCATCGCGCTGATGCGCAAAAATACGGATGCTATGGTCCGGGCAATACTGCGTCTTGGAGTTATCCCTGAGGATGCGGATCGAGCTGCGCTCCATAATGATATGGATCGACTGCGAGATGAGTATTATGATGTTCCATTCAGTAAGATGAGCATAGGCAAAGCACTGAATGATCTGTTTGGAATCGCTCGAAAGCATCGATTAGTCCTTCCCCCGGATCTAACGATGCTGGGCAAGACCATGCTGACGCTTGAGGGTGTCATTAGCAACTTAGACCCCACGCTTAGCATTTTAGAAATGGCAGAACCTTTTGGACGCGAACTTGTGAAGCAGCGATTTAGTGGTCCCCGATTGCAACGCAAGATCCTCGGAGGCGTAGCCGATTTAACGGAGAGTCTTCTGGAGCTTCCTGGGCAGGCTAAGCAGCTATCCGCGCTAATTACTAAGGGAAAGCTAAAGGTAGAGATTGTGGCACCTGAGCTACAGCATCTGGAGCGAAAGCTGGACCGGGTAGGGAACCGCTTAGCCTTTAGTATTGTGATGCTTGCGTTCAGTATCATCATGGTTGGACTTATTATTGGCACTGCGATGCGCGGTCAGCCTTCAGTGTTATGGAATTTCCCTACAGTGGAGATTGGTGGCGTAGTTGCGCTTCTGATGTTCCTGTGGTTGATCTTTGCGATTTTTAAATCGGGAAGGTTCTAACTTAGAGCTACAGGATAGAATAATTATTATTCTGCAGTTTCACACAAATGCCGTTCTATCAAGTACAATATAAAGGATAACTTTCTAAGCTTAACTTTACTTCTATTGTATAAAGTGGAATGGAACGCAAATGGAGTGCCGTCTAAACGTCCGGTGGATCGCTGCTGCCCAGAAACCGAACTTTGACCGCACTCTTTTAACGGGTCAAGGGATACAAGGGACGGAAGGATGCCGGTGACGGGGTTCTTCCGCTTTTGTTTGAATATAGCTGAATCGGAAGCATACGCCCCTAAAAGGACAGTCGATATCGGCTGCCTGAATAGGGCTTTGGAAGACGGAAGTTAAGAAAGAGATGGAATCAAATTAAACTGAGAAAATAGTGAGGTGGAGAATTTGCCGGGATTTAAAGAATTAGGTGTTTCAGAATTACTGTGTACATTGCTTCAAGGTCAAGGCATCGTTAAGCCAACACCAGTACAACAGGAAGCAATTCCGCCATTGGTGCAAGGACTTGATGTGATTGCCAGAGCAAAGACAGGAACAGGGAAGACATTGGCCTTCTTGCTGCCGATTATGGACAAGATCCATACTGAGCGAGCTTATCCACAGGCGCTGATTTTGGCTCCGACACGTGAGTTGGCGTTGCAGATTACAGAAGAGGCTCGGAAGCTGGCTCGTCATACAGACATCAAAATATTGGCGGTTTATGGTGGTCAGGATGTGGAGAAACAGCTGCGTAAGCTAGAAGGTGGAAGACATCTTATTATCGGTACACCAGGCAGACTGTTAGATCATATGCGCCGGGAAACACTCGACCTTAGTGGCGTTAAGATGCTCGTTCTGGACGAAGCGGATCAAATGCTGCATATGGGATTCTTGGAGGATGTTGAGACCATTATTACGGCTGTTCCTTATCGTCGCCAAACGATGTTGTTCTCTGCAACTATGCCAGATCCGATTAAGCGCCTCGCTGCTAATTACATGAAAGAGCCACTGGATATCGTTATTAAGAGTGGTTCACCGATTCCGCTAGATAATATCAAGCAGCAAGTAGTTGAAGTCTCGGATCGTAATAAAGAAGAGGCACTTAAAGCATTGATTGAACGGGATCGTCCTTACTTGGCTATTATTTTCTGCCGGACCAAACGGCGGGTGTCCAAGCTGAATGAAGCTCTTCAAGCAGCAGGTTATGATTGTGATGAGTTGCACGGCGATTTGTCTCAAGGTAAGCGTGAGGGTGTGATGAAAAGATTCCGTGATGCGAAGCTGCAGCTTCTTGTAGCCACAGATGTAGCGGCTCGGGGTCTAGACGTCGAAGGTATTACTCATATCTTTAACTATGATATGCCACTTGATGTGGATAGCTATATTCACCGGATTGGCCGGACAGGCCGTGCCGGAGGTAAAGGGCTTGCAATTACGTTCACTTCTCCGCGTGAGCAAGATGGTCTGGACTTGATCGAGCACGGCATCTCGCAGCGCCTGGATCGTCGCCGTTACGACAAGGATGAATTCGGCGTTGGCGAATTCATCGCGGTGCAAGGCGGCGGACGCCACGGCGGTCGCCAAAGCGGCGGCGCTGAAGCAGCGCGCACGGGCCGCGGACCGAAGACCGGCGGCTCTGGCCGCGGCGGTGCTCCGCGCGGCGAAGGCGGCGCGCGGCAAGGTGGCCGCGGCCGCGGTAAGGAAGCAGGCGGCTGGGGCGCGCCTGCAGAAGGACGCCGCGGTGGTCGTTCCGATGCGGCGGCTGGCAAGCGTGGCGGCAGCGGCTATGACGCTGGCGCACCTAAGGGCGGCGGCAAGGCTGCCGGCGTAGTGCGAGTAGGCGGCGGCTATGGCGCCTTCGCCGCCGCCTCCAGAGGCGATGCGTCAGTCAGCGGCAACGCAGCAGCGCCTAGCGCTGGTTCGCGCGGTGCGAACCGGAAGGGCGGCCCAAGCACTGGCTACAGTGAGAACGTAGCCAGAGGCGCAGACGGCGGTGCTTACGCTGGCGGCACACCACGAGGCGGCTTAGGTAGCGGCTACGGTGCAGGTCCGTCTAAAGGCGGCGGCAAAGGCGGTAAAGGTAGCAAAGGCGGCTACAGCGGTGCCAAGGGTGGCGCTGGTAAAGGCGGTCGCAACAGCGGAAGTGCTGGTTCCTCACGCGGTGGACGAGGCAGCTCCGGCGGCTTTAAAAGCGGCGGCAGAGGCACTTCCAGATAAAGTAAGTGGAATTTCATAACTAAAACTTGTTACCATAGGGAAGTTAGCGGACAAGCTAACTTCCCTATGGTAACTTTATTTTGTGGATGGATTTGAGCGATATTTGTCTAAAAAAGGATCTTAGTGTAACATTTTTGAAGGAAAGCTTGTCTAATAGATAAATAGAGTGTTTCGACTTCGAGGAGGAAGATCTTGCAGATGTCTAAAAAATTGAAAATAGTGAGCTTGTTGATTGTCGTTATTGCAGTGGGTTGGGGAATCGGGAAATATACGACAACTTCACCCTCTGCGTCGAACAATAGCGGGTCAAATATAAATGTACAGGATAATCTTCAAGCTAAGCCTGGTGAAGACGGTAATAGCGCCGAAGGGGGCTTAACGGATCCTGTGGTAGCTAATCCATCTAATTCAACGGATCCCTCTGATCCATCTGAATCGGACAGTAATGGCAAGGGTAGTAGCACTGATAATTCTTTTAAAGAGCCTGATAGCATAGCTGTGATGGTAAATAAGGAGTATGGACTGCCAGATAACTATAAACCAGCCGATCTTGTCTATCCGGATGTGCGGTTTACGTTTAAAGAGAAGATCGAGAAGCGTATGATGCGCAAGGAAGCTGCTGAAGCATTAGAGAAATTGTTCGCAGGCGCAGAGGAAGACGGGATTTACTTGGCTGGCGTTTCGGCCTACCGTTCTAAGGAGACCCAAACGAGGCTGTTTAATCGTTATGTTGAGAAAGACGGAGAAGAACTGGCTCGTACTTACAGTGCCGTGCCTGGCTATAGCGAGCATCAGACAGGGCTTGCTATCGATGTCTCAGGAAGTGACGGCAAATGTGCTGCGGAGAGCTGTTTCGGTGGAACGAAGGAAGCTGAGTGGCTAGCGCAGCATGCAACCGAATATGGTTATATCATCCGCTTTCCAGAAGGTAAGCAGGACATTACAGGTTATAAATATGAGCCTTGGCATATCCGTTATGTGGGCAAGGATATAGCTGCTTATATAGCGGACAAAGGGATTACGTTGGAAGAATATTATGATGTAGTTCCAGTATCCAAATAGCAGAGTTATAGAAAGCAGTCCTGAGATTATTCAGGGCTGCTTCTTTTCGTTGTTTCGCTTGTGTCTACCGTCATTCCGAGCTGCTGCTTACGGAAGCTCAGCGGGCTTAGTCCGTAATGCTTTTTAAATGCCCTGCTGAAGTAGCTGAGATCGGAGAAACCCGCTTGTTCTGCCGATTCGGAGACGAGTGCGTCTGGAAGGCGAAGCAGCTCGGCTGCTTTTTCAAGCCGGATTTGGTTCATTCGTTCCACTATTGTTAGTCCTGTCAGCTTCTTGTACTGCCGGGACAGATGACCGTAGCTCATATGCAGTGATGCAGCCAATTCGGCTACACTCAGGCGATCTCCCTGATAATCCTCCAGATAGATCTCCACCTTACGGACCAGCGGGTCCTGATGGGTTCTGGACAATCCCGTTTGTCCCTCCATCGACTGCTGAAGGTGACAGAGTTGTTCCAGCAATCCGACGAGCAGCAACTGCAGCCCCAGTTCCGAACGGTTCATGGCGGCCTCCCGCAAGAAATGAATCAGCATGGGGCCAAAGCCATCATTATCACGATAAGCGCCGGGTTTCCATCTATGAAGCCCTGTCAGCCGTGAGTATAAGGAATCTCCAGTTAAGTCCTCACTCTCCCCGTCAGCGCGGCGAATGCGCCAGCGGAAGCACAGCCCCTCATGCGGATTGCCCCGGGTGTATGTATGGGAATGAACCATGCCCGGAGGAATCAGGAAAAATTCATTCTCCCGTACACAGATGGATTCCCCGTCAAACCGCGTATCCAATTGTCCGGTCAGCACATAGTTAAACTCGAACCAGGTATGTACATGAGGCGGGCATTTGCTGGCGGTGCCAATATGTTCAAAAATGATATCTACCCATTGGATAGCAACGTCCATCACGCGTATTTCATGACATAATCTATTGAAAACAGGCGGAAGAGCGCTTTTCCACTCGTTGAGTTCCAATTTCATTTTGGCTTCTTTCCTTTTTTTTTGAAACGATTATATCATAATTGGACAAATAAACGTGTGATTTGGAAATGTACGCCGGCGCTGCGCGGCCTCACAATGGTAATGAGAGATGGATTATATTACTCAAGGAGGCGGCAAGAATGAAAAGACTGCATTTGCTCAGCAATGCCCACCTGGATCCTGTATGGCAGTGGGAATGGGAGGAAGGGGCTGCAGCAGCGGTATCAACCTTTCGCGCGGCGGCGGAATTTTGCGAGGAGTATGATGGATACGTTTTCAATCATAATGAAGTGATTCTCTATAAATGGATTGAGGAGTACGAGCCGAGGCTGTTCGAGCGCATCCAGCGATTGGTCAAGGAAGGCAAATGGAGGATCATGGGCGGGTGGTACCTGCAGCCCGATTGCAACATGATTTCCGGTGAGTCATTCGTCCGTCAGATCCTGCTGGGCAAAGCCTATTTCCGGGAGAAATTCGATGCAGAGCCAACGACTGCGATCAATTTTGACTCTTTTGGGCATACCCGAGGGCTGGTACAAGTCCTCCAGCAGGCCGGTTATGATTCATATATTTTCATGCGTCCTGACGAAATGGAAGCACTTCCTGCAAGGGACTTCATCTGGGAAGGCTACAACGGTTCGAAGGTGATGGCTCACAAAATCGAAGGTGGCTACAACACACTCATGGGCAAAACTTGCGAGAAGATCGAGCGGTGGCTCAGCGATCATAGTGATGCGGACACCGGGCTTGTGCTGTGGGGAGTAGGGAACCATGGCGGCGGACCGTCGCGCATTGACCTCACCCAGATCGGCGAGCTGATGGCGGAGCGGGAGGATGTTGAGATTATTCACTCCACACCGGAAGCGTATTTCGAGGACTTGCGAGCGGTAGACTTACCGTCCTTTGCGGGCGATCTCAATCCCCGGTTTGTCGGCTGCTACACATCCATGATCCGGATTAAGCAGAAACACCGTCAATTGGAAAATGAGCTGTTCATGACCGAAAAAATGCTGTCGACGGCGGCGCTGCAAGGCCTGTTGAAGTATCCCGCGGGTGAGCTGCATGAAGCGCTGTGCGATCTGCTCACTGCCCAGTTCCATGACATTCTTCCTGGCACCTCGGTGCAGCCAGCGGAAGAGGCTTCGCTGCGCCAGATCGACCACGGACTGGAAATCACTGCGCGCCTGAAGGCCAGAGCCTTCTTCGCACTGGCCTCGGGTCAGCCCAAGGCGGCGCTCAAGGAATATCCGATTCTGATCTATAATCCGCATCCGTTCCCGGTTAAGGGTGTATTTGAATGTGAATTTATGCTGGAGGACCAGAACTGGAACGAGGAGCTCTCCATGCCTATGGTTTACCGCGATGGACAGCTGCTCCCTTGCCAGCCGGAGAAAGAGCGCAGCAACCTGAATCTGGACTGGCGCAAACGAGTGGTCTTCGAGGCAGTGCTCGCCCCGTCTTCCATGAATCGCTTCGACAGCCGGATCGCAATGGTGGCGGAGAAGCCACTTCCGCAGCTTACAGAGCGGGAGGGCATTTTCCGGTTTGAGACTGACGAGCTGCGCGTGGTCATTAATGCCAAGACTGGCCGGATGGATGAATATACGGTCAGAGGGGTCTCGTACCTGCGCCAGAATGCGTTTGCTGCATTGGTGCTGGAGGATAATGAAGATCCATGGAGAATGGATACCATCACTTTTGACCGCGTAGAAGGCGTGTTTGAGCTGATGAGCGAAGATGAGAGCGGTATTTTCTCAGGCGTGAAGAATCCGCTCCCGGCTGTACGGGTCATTGAGGATGGAGCGGTTCGCACGGTGATTGAGGCCGTACTGCATTACGGGAATTCCCGCATCTGTCAGCTTTACAAGCTGCCTAAGCAAGGCACTGAGATTGAAGTCGAGCTGCGTGTGTACTGGAATGAGAAGGACAAGCTGCTTAAGCTGTCTATTCCTACTGTTCTTGAGCAAGGGGATTTCCTGGGTCAAACGGCCTTTGGCGTGAATCCGCTGAACGGGGAGGGCAATGAAGTCGTGGCCCAGAAGTGGATCGCGGTGGAAGAACTGGCTCAGAACATGGCAGTTACCTGCATCAATAACGGAACATACGGCGGGGATTTCCGCCAAGGAGAGGTGCGTCTGTCGCTTCTGCGCGGTGCGGGTTACTGCGCCCACCCGATCGGCGATCGTCCGATCATGGTGCAGGATCGCTTCCTGCCACGGATGGACCAGGGCGAGCGCAGCTATACCTTCTGGCTGAATGCCGGAGAGCTTGCTGACCGAAAAGAAGTGATCGACCGGGAGGCGCTGGCTCATAACGAGCAGCCATACGCACTGTCCTTCTTCCCGTCAGGAGAAGGGGAACACCTAGAATCCTTTATCGTCTTGGAGGATGAGCGGATTCAGCTCAGTGCGTTCAAGAAAGAGGAGCAGGGTGACGGGTACATTCTCCGTCTGTTTGAGCCGACCGGCTCTGGCGGTTTCACCATCGTCAGCATTCCTTCGCTTGGTATCCGCAGGGAAGTAAGCCTGCAAGGGTTCGAATTCAAGACATTTCGAATTTTTCCTGCATCGGGTACCTTCGAGGAGGTTCCGCTTTGCGAGCGATAATACACCAGCAATGCTCGGAGAATCCAGAGAGATAAGGATCATCACATTTTGCATTCCGGCAGCGATAGGGTAAGATGAAAATGAAAGAAAGTCGATAAACATACGAAGGGATGGAAGCACAATGTCTATCTACAAATTTTCCGGCGTTACACCTTCGGGTAAAGAAGTATCCTTTACGGAATATGAAGGCAAGGTGCTGCTGATTGCCAATACAGCCAGCAAATGTGGACTTACACCGCAGTACGGAGATCTTCAGAAGCTTTACGAACAGTATGGAGATCAGGGGCTTGTAGTATTAGGCTTCCCCTGTAACCAATTCGCTGGTCAGGAGCCGGGTACAAGTGAAGAAGCTGAAGAATTCTGTCAGATTAATTACGGTGTCACCTTCCCCGTATTTGCCAAAGTTGATGTGAATGGGCCGAATGCCAACCCTCTTTTTAATTATTTAAAAGAGCAACAGCCGGGTACTGGAGACAGCAGCGATATTAGCTGGAATTTCACGAAGTTTCTTATTGATCGCGACGGTAATGTAGTGGCTCGTGTTGAGCCGAAGGAATCGCCAGAAACGATGAAAGAACATATTGAGTCCTTATTGTAGCCATTTAGGGTCTGATGATTTGTTATTTGATAAGAATCCTTTCGACCTCGGTCTTTGGCCGAGCCTCGACGGGATTTTCTTTTTTACATAGGACTAAGGAATAGTCGCCTTGAATTTCAATGTGATAAATTATACTTGACGCTTTACAGAGACCATGTATCCTTTGAAGAGAATGTAATGCCCATGCAAAAAATATGCATAAAGCGTGGAATGCAGCAGGATAATAACGGCAGGAGGGTTTTATACAAGCATGAAGTTAATTACAGAGGTAGCATCACAAGCGGGAATCGACGAGCAGCATCTGGAACTATACGGAAAATATAAAAGTAAACTCTCGCCGTCCTTATGGGAGGACATGAAGAACAAGCCAGATGGCAAGCTGGTATTGGTCACTGCGGTGAATCCCACCCCTGCTGGTGAAGGGAAGACCTTAACAACCATAGGACTGGCACAGGCGCTGAACGCAGCAGGTGTAAAGACGGTAGCTGCCTTACGCGAGCCATCCCTCGGACCATGCTTAGGCATGAAGGGAGGGGCCACTGGCGGCGGCAAGTCGCAGATCGTTCCGGCAGATGAGATTAATTTGCACTTTACAGGCGATATTCATGCGGTGACTTCAGCGCATAATTTATTATCTGCGATGATTGATAATCATATCTTCCAAGGTAATAAGCTGGGGCTTGATCCACAGCGTATCGTTTGGAAACGCGTGATGGATATGAATGATCGCAGTCTGCGGAACGTCGTGACAGGGCTCGGAGATGGAAATGGAGTCGTACGGGAAAGCGGCTTTCAGATTACGACAGCGTCTGAGATTATGGCCGTGTTATGCCTATGCGATAATCTGAGTGATCTGAAGAAGCGTCTGAACCGCATTTTGATTGGTTATGACCAAGAAGGTCAGCCTGTAACGGCCGAGCAAATAGGAGCTGTTGAAGCAATGACAGCGCTGCTGAAGGAAGCGGTCAAGCCTAATCTGGTGCAGACCCTGGAGGGCACTCCAGTGATTGTACACGGCGGCCCATTTGCGAATATCGCACATGGCTGCAGCAGTGTTATCGGTACTCGTTATGCACTGAAGCTGGGAGATGTAGTGGTCACGGAAGCAGGCTTCGGAGCGGATCTTGGTGCAGAGAAATTTATGGATATTAAATGCCGGCAAGCCGGACTAACGCCATCGGCGGCTGTGCTTGTCGTGACGGTAAAATCCCTGAAATATAACGGGGGTGTGCCTAAGAATGAGCTCCAAACTGAGAATCGGACGGCACTGCGCTCTGGATTGTCTAATTTGGAACGTCATGTAGAGAATCTCGGCAAATTTGGGGTACCTGTTCTTGTTGCCATTAATCATTTTGAAGGCGACAGCCCAGAAGAGATTAATGATGTAGTGGAAGCTTGTCGCCGCTTGAACGTTCCTGCTGCTATATCTAAGGTGTGGGCAGAAGGTAGTGCGGGCGGACAGGAGTTGGCTTCAGAACTGAAGAAGCTTCTGGACCACAGCGACACCGAGCACTTTACTCCTTTGTACGAGAATGATCTCGACATCTCTTCCAAGATCACCAAGATCGTGCATGAAATTTACCGTGGTGCAGAGGTTAACTTTTCTCCTGCGGCGAAACGCAGCCTAGCAGTGATCGAGCGACTCGGATTAAATGATCTTCAAGTATGTATGGCGAAGACGCCCTATTCCTTCTCGGACCAGCCTAGATTACTTGGCGCTCCTGGAGGTTTCACCATTGGCATACGTGATATCACCCTTTCGCTCGGTGCAGGTTTTGCTGTAGTCATCACGGGCAATATCGTTACGATGCCAGGTCTACCGGCTAAACCAGCTGCTGAGGCGTTATGGATGGATGAGGATGGCGAGATTCACGGTTTAGTGTAAATTTAGTTTATGATCAGGCTTCTCCTGTTGTATTAGGGGGAGCCTTTTTTTGCGTGTTATAAGAAAGTATATCCTGCGGGATTAGAACATAATGCCCTACTTTCATGGCAAAGCTAATGAGACCGCACTCGGCAGCGGTGGCGAAAGAAATATTTAAAATTGTGAACAATCTGAGGATATAGGTGAAAAAGACTTGTAATGTGATAAATATCACAATATAATCAGTTTATAAAGTGAAATAAATCACAACTAACCCATTGTTGATCAGATTCGATAATTGATCGGTCATGCAAGTCCAATTATATAACCCGATTGTCCATTTGAAGGAGGAAGAAATAATGAAAGTAGCTGTCATTGGATGTACCCATGCTGGAACTGCCGCAATTGTAAATACCGCTCAACTTTACCCGGATGCCGAGATCACTGTGTATGAGCGTAATGATAATATTTCCTTCTTATCCTGCGGAATTGCTTTATACGTTGGTGGAGTAGTTAAAGATCCACACGGGCTGTTCTATTCTTCCCCAGATAAGCTTGCAGAGCTTGGTGTAAAGACCAACATGCGCCATGAAGTGACCGAAGTGGATACGAAGTCCAAAACGCTTCGCATTCGTAATTTGACAACTGGACAGGAGTTCGCTGATACCTACGATAAGCTGATTATGACTACGGGTTCATGGCCGATTGTTCCGAAGCTGGAAGGACTTGAGCTGGAAGGTGTCTTACTTTGCAAGAACTATGACCATTCCAACACCATTATAGAAAAAGCTAAACAAGCAAACAAAATCACAGTCGTGGGCGCTGGTTATATCGGCGTTGAATTGGTGGAAGCCTTCCAAATGAACGGGAAGCAAGTCACACTGATCGATGGTGAGGATCGTATTCTGAATAAATATTTGGACCCAGAGTTCACTGCACCGATACAACAATCCTTTAAGGATCATGGAATTAAATTGGCTCTAAATGAGAAGGTCAGTGCTTTTGCTGGCGAAGGCGGTAAAGTTACCAAGGTTATCACAAGTGAAGGGGAGCATGAGACGGATCTTGTTATTCTCTGCATTGGCTTCCGTCCAAATACTGAACTCTTAAAGGGTCAAGTGGATATGCTGCCTAATGGTGCAATTTTGGTCAATGATTATATGCAGACTAGTTGCCCAGATGTGTATGCCGCTGGTGACAGCTGTGCGATTCATTACAACCCTACAGGTAAGCATGCGTATATTCCACTTGCCACAAATGCCGTACGGATGGGTACCTTGGTTGCACGTAACTTGGTGACAGAGACAATTCCTTATATGGGGACTCAAGGGACTTCGGGCATTAAAATTTATGAAGACAATATCGCTGCTACCGGTCTTACTGAAGAAGGAGCCAAGGCTGAGGGAATAGACGTAGAGACTACCATGATTATTGACAACTATCGTCCAGAATTCATGCCAACCTTCGAGCAGGTCCAATTAAAAGTAGTATTTGATCGCGCTACACGCCGTATTCTCGGAGCACAAATCATGTCCAAGATGGATCTGACCCAATCGATCAACACAGTGTCTGTATGTATTCAAAATAAAATGACGATTGACCAACTTGCCTTCATTGATTTCTTCTTCCAACCTCATTACAACAAGCCTTGGAACTTCCTGAATACAGTAGGTCTTCAATCGCTGCCGACAACAGTATCAAGTAAAGAAACCGTAACGGTGTAACGTAATTGCATAAGAATAATCAGGCGAATGAACCGAGGCTATTTATGGCTTCGGTTTTTTTGCGATGTGAAAAGTGGTACTATTTACCTTTAAAATAATTTGGATCCTATTCTGACATTTGTAATTATGTAAGCATCACGCTAAATTTGACATGTCAGTGAAAACTTTCACTTAGTTTTTCATTAAGTGATAATTATCACGTTAATGTGTTTTGTGACACGCTACAATGGTCATAAAGGAACAAATTTTAAGTAAATAGATGAAGGGGATAAGAATCATGGCTTATAATAAACCGCAGCAGATTGCCGCAGTAACAGTCGAGAACGGCATTAAAAAGGCTCACAATCCTTTAAGTACCGTACTTATTCTGGGCTTTCTGGGAGGAGCGTTTATTGCGCTCGGATTTTTACTGGATATTCGCGTCATTGCTGGCGCACCACAAGAATGGGGATCCATTGCTAACTTTATTGGGGCTGCAGTGTTCCCTGTTGGATTGATTTTGGTACTGCTCGCAGGAGGAGAACTACTGACAGGCAATATGATGGCCGTGCCGCTTGCTTTTATGGCCAAGAAGATATCTTTCTGGGAAGTTATCAAGAATCTCGTATTGATTACACTCAGCAATCTAGCTGGAGCTTTGTTTGTAGCTTATTTTTTCGGTCATGTGGTGGGTTTAACCGCAGACGGTGTGTATTTGGAGAAAGTAGTCGAAATGGCTGGACATAAGCTAGAGGCTGGATTCTTGCCAGCATTTGTTTCCGGTATCGGTTGTAACTGGCTCGTAGCTCTGGCGGTATGGCTCTCCTATGGGGCGGATAACTTCAGTGGCAAAATCCTCGGTATCTGGTTCCCGACTATGGCTTTTGTAGCTATCGGCTTCCAGCACGTTGTAGCCAACATGTTCTTAATCCCAGCTGCAATTTTTGAAGGGTATTTCTCATGGGGAGAATACTTCCAAAACTTTGTACCGGTATGGCTAGGCAATTTGACGGGCGGTGCGATATTTGTTGCGGCAGCCTATTGGATGGCTTACCTGCGTAAAGAGCCTGCGGCCATTCAATCCGTAGACAGTAAGTCCGGCAGCGCTGTGAAAAAACACGCCTAAACCTATCTTATAGAGCACTCCTTAGAATCATTCGAGGGGTGCTTTTTGCTGTATAGACAACACAAAATTCGCCGTGATGTAATCGAATTCGGGGGAACGAATTCGGATGCACGGCGAATTTTAGAAGGGGGAGTGTTTCTAGGCTCTATTACCCTGATTATGTAATAATGAATCACTTCGTTTTAATAAGTCTGCTTTACGGACGACAGCGGCAACTATAAAATATAAATAGACGCCCTGATCCATGGGGAACGGAGCCGCTTTTTTCTCAGCTACGGTAGAAGTTAGACCGAAATAAGAGGTAGAGTATACAGTGACTTTATCACGATGCAACGTCAATGTGTTTGCTTGCTCCAAGCCCTGTTTTGGGATGATACTGGATGGAATAATGACACATATATTACAGGGGATGTACACTACTTATGAAGTTTTTACAGGCTTATCCTAAAGAAGTTAAAATATTTTTAATCGCCAGCCTTATTAACGCAACGGGTAGTGCATTGATGTGGCCACTTGTCACGATGTATGTTTTTGATGAGCTTGGACGCAGCATGTCGGATGCTGGACTAGTGATTCTTATTCAATCGGTTGGAGGGATCGTGGGTCAATTACTCGGGGGCTCACTCTATCATAAGGTGGGTGTAAACCGGCTGATTGTCGGAGCGCTGGCCATGAATGCACTTGCGCTGTTCACTTTGCCAGCAGCAAGTAACAACTGGATTTTGTTTATGGCCGCAATGGGACTAGTAGGACTTTTTAATTCACTGTCATTACCTGCGATTCAGGCGTTTATCGGCTTTCGTTTTACGAAGCAGCGCGGAGAGCTGTTTAATGTTATTTATGTCGCCAATAATATTGGAGTAGCACTGGGTACGGCGTTAAGTGGTTTTCTGGCCGATATTTCTTATATGCTCAGCTTTGTGATGAACGGCGTAACTTCAGCGGTATTTGCGGTATTCTTTTTTGTATATCTCAAGAAAGTCGGAGGAGATTCTTCACAGGAGGTCGCAGAACACCAGAAGGCTGGTCCTGAGAAACAATCCACATGGAAGCTAATGGGGCATACACGGATTTATCTTTATATGGGGATTGCCTCCATGTTCCTGCTGTTAGGGAACTCTATTTGGAATACAGGAGTATCTCCATTCATTATTTCTGAAGGCTGGCCTAAGAAAACCTATGGTTTTCTCTGGACGCTGAACGGTATTCTTATCTTTGCGGCGCAGCCGCTCGTAACGGTGATTAAACGCTGGTTCGCGTCTACCTCAACGGCGCAAATGACAGTAAGTGCTCTATTTTATTTGGGTGGGTATGCTGTTCTTCTATGGATGCCGACCTATTCAGGGCTAGTGCTTGGGATGGTACTCGCTACGCTTGGGGAAATGCTGATATCTCCAGCCATGCCTTCCTTTATTTCGGATCATGCGGGACGCAGTGCCCCATTCTATTTAGGGCTAAGTGGAGGCATGGGGGCAGTCGGCAGGGTGATTGGACCCTATTTAATGGGTAGGTTATACGATAGCGGGGGCTTAGCGCCTACCGCATGGTTGGCATGTGCGATGGCGCTGCTGTCCGTAGGATTCTTCCTCGTTCATGCGTATATTAATCGCCGAGGCAATTCGCTGGAGCGGACTACAGGGTAGTTATGCATGGTGGATTTAGTTGATCTGCTGTGAATTCTATAGAGGTGCGAGGCAAGGGGTGTACATCTTTATGAAACTAAGCAATAGGGATAGGTTTATAATAAGGCTCTCAGAGATCAAAGATGTGCGGGAACTGATTCATCTGGACCATATGATCTGGACGGAGGACACTAGCCCGGGGCCATTAATGTGGCGTTCCCAAGAGGATTATCTACTGAATGCTCCCCCGGGTTCGCAGCTAGTAGCGCTACAGGATGACAAGCTGTGCGGATATGTTGGGTTTGGCTGTCCTAGTCGAATGGAGAGTAATAGGCATGTGTGTGAAGTCAATATTGCGGTTCATCCGGATTATCAACGTTTAGGTATTGGCC
The DNA here is from genome assembly GCF_037963865.1 of Paenibacillus sp. FSL R10-2734. Classification (NCBI taxonomy): domain Bacteria; kingdom Bacillati; phylum Bacillota; class Bacilli; order Caryophanales; family Paenibacillaceae; genus Paenibacillus; species Paenibacillus sp. FSL R10-2734. The sequence goes on from NZ_CP150170.1 coordinate 992,976, forward strand.
GACAGCTCATGGAGGCCATTAAGGAACATGCTGCGGGGCATGCCATTCGTAAGCTTCGTCTACGCGTATTATCCTGTAATGAATCAGCGCTATCTTTTTATCGTAAATGCGGTTTTGTGGAAGAGGGACGTCTGCGGGAGGAGTTTTATCTTGGCGGCCGTTACGTGGATGAGATATTTATGTACTGCATGCTGACAGGAGGCAAAGGATATGGAGATCATCTCGCTTAATGTGGGGCGGCCGGTAACGGTGGATTATCGGGGCAAGCCTTTGGAGACTGGGATTTATAAAATGCCTGTAGAGGGATCAATTCAACTACAAGTGAGCGGATTTGATGGAGATGGCCAAGCAGATCTTAAACATCATGGGGGCCCTGATAAGGCAGTTTGTGCCTATCCCATCGAGCATTATGCCTACTGGGAGAAGCAGCTTGGGAAGAAGCTCGAATACTCAGCCTTCGGAGAAAATATAACAACAGCGGGGCTTCTGGAGACAGAGGTATGCATTGGCGACGTGTACGAAATAGGCACTACTTTGCTGCAGGTGAGCCAGCCACGATATCCTTGCTTCAAAATCTCACAAAAGCACGGGCCTGCGGATTTACCAGCTCAAGTGCTGGATACCAGATACAGTGGGTTTTACTTGCGTGTGCTTCGTGAAGGAAAGATTTCAACCGGAGATGCAATTGTCAAAAAAGAAAATGGAGCTGGTAATGCGCCCGTGGCGCATGTACTGCATTTAATGCAGGCTGGTCTTCAAGAGGAAGCTGCTCTGGCAGAACTTGTGGAGCTGGACGTTCTCTCTGCCGTAGTTCGGAACAAGTTTAGGAAACAACTAGGTATGCCAGAGAGTTAGACCCTGTCTGGGACAGCTTACGAATAAACCTGCAAAAGTACATTTTTTTATGATACGCGGAGGGTTAAAGCAATGATTCCTGCAAATCTGCAGGTATTCTTACTTCAGATGAAGTCACCGAGCTATAAGTGAGGATATACCTGTACATTCGCAGATTTAGGATTTAATGAGGAGAATATCTGCTCAAGAAACTGTACCCATGCAGGTTTCCTTTAGTCCAGCGAAAGGTACGGATGAAAAAAAGGGACTGTCCTAAAAGCCATGAAATGGCTGCTTGGGAGAGCCCCTTCTTTGTTTACGTAAATTAGCCGAGCAGCTGCCACTCACTACGCAATAAACCGTATACGGCGTGGTTCACATAGCCATCAGGCAGTTTCTCTACCTGTCTAATCACACCCTCAAGCACAAATCCAAGCCGTTCTGGAATCGCCCTGCTGGAAACATTGCCGGTCGCGCAGCGAATTTCTACACGTTGCAGCTCCATCTCCAGTAGTGCATAGTCCACTAGAACCCGACAGGCACTAGTCATATACCCTTTGCCTTCATATCCTTCACCAAGCCAGTAACCGATCCCGACGGATCGGTTATGCCAGTCAATCTGATGATACCCAATTACACCTGCTAATTCACCGCGAACCCATAGCCCAGCGGTAAAGCCACCATTGTCGGTGCTTTGTTTAACCGCATTTTTGATGAAATTTAGAGTGTGAGCCTGCTCCGTAACGGCATCCACCCAAGGGAGCCATTGTCTTAGTCGTTCCCGCGAGTGCTCTACTAACGTGAATAAATGGCGAGCGTGCTCTGGCATAAGCGGCTTTAACATAAGCTCTTCATCGATGACATAATTAAACAAGCGGTTGCCTCCTTTTCGGCACAAGGCCTTATGTATGATTATGGATTATTTCTTATGATTATCATGCTACTCTATCGTCCAGACAGAAGTCAAAAGGTCTAAAGATGCTAAAAAATGATCTATGTCCTATGTTCCCTTTTATTGAACAATCTACGGTTAACGGGTATATTAGTAGGAAACATGTTTATACAAGAAGTAGTGTAACACTACAGAACGAAAGGTTGATAGCTGTGGAGAACCGTAGCACCCCCTCCAATTTTATTAAGAATGTTATTACCGAAGACCTCCGTACAGGTAAAGTTAAGGAAGTTGTCACACGCTTTCCGCCGGAGCCGAACGGTTATTTACATATCGGACATGCCAAGGCGATCTGGATTAACTTTACACTGGCGGACGAGTTCGGTGGTAAGACTAACTTAAGATTTGACGACACGAATCCGGCTAAAGAGGATATGGAGTATGTGAACTCGATTCAGGAAGATGTGAAGTGGCTCGGTTATGAATGGGAAGAGCTGCGTTTTGCATCGGATTATTTCGAGGAGATGTACAAGCGTGCCGAATTATTGATTACGAAGGGCAAAGCTTATGTCGATGACCTCAGTGCGGATGAAATTCGCCAATTGCGGGGAACGCTGACGGAGCCAGGAAAGAATAGTCCATATCGTGATCGTAGCATTGAAGAGAATTTGGATCTGTTCCGCCGTATGCGTGCAGGCGAATTCAAGGACGGTGAGAAGGTACTTCGCGCCAAGATCGATATGTCTTCCCCGAACATTAACCTGCGTGATCCTGTAATATACCGTATTACACACGCACATCACCATAATACAGGCGATAAATGGTGTATCTATCCAATGTATACGTTCGCTCATCCGCTAGAAGATGCTATTGAGGGAGTCACTCACTCTCTTTGCTCGTTGGAATTCGAAGATCAACGCCCATTCTACGATTGGGTCGTAGCTGAATGTGAGATGCCAGCTGTCCCACATCAATATGAATTTGGCCGTCTGAATCTGGCTCAAACGATGACTAGTAAGCGTAAGCTGAAGCTGCTTGTAGATGAAGGACATGTGGACGGCTGGGATGACCCACGGATGCCGACGATCTCCGGTCTGCGCCGCAGAGGATATACCCCGGAAGCGATTCGTAAATTCGTGTATGAGGCGGGGATCTCCAAGAGCCAAGGTCTGGTGGACCTGCAAATGCTGGAGCACTTTATCCGTGAAGATCTTAAGCTAACTGTACCGCGTACAATGGCTGTGCTGCGACCGCTTAAGGTTGTAATTACTAACTACCCTGAAGGCCAAACGGAATGGCTTGAAGCAGAGAATAATACAGAGAATGAGGAAATGGGTGTACGCCAAATTCCGTTCTCCCGCGAGATTTATGTGGAGCGTGATGACTTTATGGAGAATCCGCCGAACAAATATTTCCGGTTGTTCCCTGGCAATGAAGTGCGTCTGAAGCATGCTTATTTCATCAAATGTAATGAGGTTATTAAGGATGAGAATGGCGAGGTTGTGGAGCTGCATTGTACGTATGATCCAGAAACGAAGAGTGGCAGCGGATTTACAGGTCGCAAGGTAAAAGGTACTTTGCATTGGGTTGAAGCTAGCCAAGCGGTTCCTGCGGAATTCCGTTTATACGAGCCTCTGATTTCTGCGGAAGAAGCGGATGAGGTTGTGGAAGTTGAAGGATTGGATTCCTCGGTAGAGAAATCGGAGCCTAGCTTCTTAGATCAGCTTAATCCTAAGTCCATTGAAATCTTGCAAGGTTTTGTTGAACCAGCCCTAAAGGATAGCGTGGCTCAGGATAAATTCCAATTCTTCCGTCACGGTTACTTTAATGTGGATAGTAAATATTCGGCGCCAGGACATCTCGTATTCAATCTTATCGTTTCACTGAAAAGTTCATTTCAGCCTCCTAAACAAGGCTAAATAGATAAACCGAGCAAGTAAAAAGAAGGCTCCAACGTCCTGAATAGGTACGTCTGAGCCTTCTTTTTTTTGAATTATAATATTTCGATTTCGCAGATCTCGTCCTCTTCCTCTGAAGGAGGGTGGTACCCACCACTGTTAACAAAGAGCCACATGAAACCAAAGCCAAGCGTTCCAAAGAGTGTCATGAATACACCGGCCTGATACATGCTCTGTGCACCTAGATTCTGATACATCCATCCTCCGAGAAGACCTCCAATAATACCGGCTATACCGCTCCAGCTGAGCGTGTAGAGCGCTTGTCCGGAAGAACGGTAAGACCGTGGAATCAGGAGCATCGTCAATTGAGTACCTACATAGAAGAAGCCGCCGAACGTTATGCAGTGTAAAATCTGAACGAGCACCACTTGAAGGGCTGTAGTGGCTTCAGCCATAAACCACCAGCGCAGAACAAACAAACCACTTACCAATGCAAGCCAACCGAGCAAAACAGAAATTTTACGTTTAAGTAGTCGGTCACAGAGAACAAATACACCTACCTCCAAAATAGAGGACAGGAATACCGCTAGACCAATCATTTTTTTAGAACCGCCCAGATCCGTAATATACAAAGATATAAATGTGGTGTTCATAGTGTTCGGTATGGAAACCAGAATACCAAATAATAAAAAGCACAAGAAGAAGGGATTAAAAATTAACTTGCTCATGCCCTTAAACGGCATCGGAGCCATCACGATGGTATGGTTAAGTTTAGGTAATACAAGAATGGATAGTATTGATGCAAACAGTAACGCTGTAAATAGATAGGACAGGATGGATACATTAGCCCAATCAAGGATAAAACCGGCGACAATCGCTATGATAGCCCACCCCAATGAACCCCAAAGCCGGAAAGAACGGAAGCGGTGGTTGGTTCCATCAATATAGCTGAGAATCATCGTGTTGCTTTGAGCGAATAGCGGTCCTTGAAAAAAATAAAATAAAATAATGGAGTTGTAGATCGTTTCATATGTATTTGCTCGAAACATTGATTGGGATAACACTAGCATTCCGATTAACATAAACAAAATGATACGGCGTATATTCTGAGTACGGTTTGTCCAGAACGCCCAGAATGGATTCGCAATAATGGACACCAATGCTCCAACAGAGAATAAGGCACCGATCTCTAATTTAGTCATCCCCACATCCAGCAGGTACAGCTGAAAGAAGCTGGTGAAGAGGACCATGGTTCCGTATACAAAAAAATTGAACCATTTTAAAGACGTGATAGAAGACGGAATAACGCCTTTTCGCAAATGGTTCACTCCTTTCTCACTAAATATCTTGCCTGGAGTATAATTGCCAATATTAGGCCCTTCTATCACTGTAACACGTGTTGAAAAGGGATACAAACACCCTTTTTTACTTTTTTACATTATTTTGGAGTTTATTTATGTTTGAGACGATAAGCGACAAAAAACGCATGAAATAAGAGCATAGGTGGTATATATGTAAAGCGTAACGGGTGTTATTTTGACCAGTGGCTATTCCCGGAAGATGGGAAGTGACAAGGCGCTGTTGGAGCTTGACGGAATACGGGTTTAACTTCAGTTTACAATCTGATTATAGTATGGGTTTAAGGCGAGAAAGATAGTACTACACTTTCCTCGTAGAGCTACCAAGAAAAGAGGGAGTTAATATTATGAAGAAATCCGAAACCAAGGGCAAGACGGCACTGAAGCCATTTCTAACGCTACTAAGAGAAACCAAGCCTTCATACGGCTTATTGGCTATAGCCATTGCACTAAGTATGATATCAACATTGGTCAGTTTGGTGATTCCGATGTTCACAAAGAATCTGGTGGATGGCTTCTCATTGGCCTCTGTTAGCAAGCTGCAGATTGTAGGCATAGCAGCTGCATTTATTGCCCAGACCATTGCTGGAGGGATCTCCATCTATCTGTTGAATTATGTTGGGCAGAAGATGGTTGCAGGTCTACGGGATCGGCTATGGCGTAAATTTCTAGTTCTACCTGTGGCTTATTACAACGACAACCGAACGGGAGAAAGCGTCAGCCGCATGACGAATGATACAGGGATCATCAAAACGCTGATTTCTGAACATTTAGCCAGTTTATTTACCGGAGTGATTTCCATAGTGGGCTCTATTGCAGTGCTGTTATTTTTAAACTGGAAAATGACGCTTGTTCTGTTCACCGTGCTTCCTTTATCTGCGTTGATTCTGGTGCCGCTTGGTCGGCAGATGTACAAAATATCCAAAGGTATGCAAGACGAGACAGCTTCCTTTACCGCTACGCTTAGTGGTGTATTGTCAGAGATCCGTTTGGTGAAATCTTCAGGTGCAGAGAAGAAAGAATATGAGGCAGGCAAGACCGGAATTATGAACCTGCTCTCCTTTGGCATACGCGAAGGCAAGATTAGCGCTATGATCAGTCCGCTCGTTTCCTTTGTATTTATGATGCTGCTAGTGGTTATTATCGGTTATGGCGGAATGCAGGTATCTTCCGGTGTTCTGACGGCGGGTGAACTAGTCGCCTTTATTCTTTATCTTATTCAAATCATTATGCCACTTACTCAATTGACCACGTTCTTCACACAAATTCAGAAGGCCAAGGGTGCCTCAGAGCGTATTATTGAGACCCTGGCGGCGGAAGAGGAAGTATATGAAGGACAGGTGGAGGCGAATGGCACAGAGGGGCCAATCTCGGTAGAGGGTTTAAGCTTTGGATATAAAAATGGTGAGAACGTATTGACCGATGTAAGCTTCCGTATGCTTCCGGGTCAGGTGACGGCTATTGTCGGACCGAGTGGGGGCGGTAAGACCACATTGTTCTCGTTGCTCGAACGATTTTATGAGCCTCTGTCAGGACTGATTAAGCTTGGTGACATGCCAGTGTCTACTTTCTCACTGCGTTCGTGGCGGAAGCTTATAGGGTACGTCTCACAGGAAAGCCCACTATTGGCCGGTACGATTGCTGAGAATTTAACCTACGGATTAGATCGGGACGTTAGCAGGGAGGAAATGCGCTCCGCTGCAGCAATGGCTTATGCCGATGGCTTTATTGATGCACTTCCAGAAGGATATAATACGGATGTTGGTGAAAGAGGCGTGAAGCTGTCTGGTGGACAACGGCAACGGATTGCCATTGCCAGAGCACTGCTGCGGAATCCGAAGATTCTTATGCTTGATGAAGCTACTTCCAGTCTCGATAGTCAATCGGAGGCGGTGGTACAGAAGGCGCTGTCCAATTTGATGAAGGGCCGTACCACGGTTGTAATTGCTCATCGTTTGGCTACGGTTGTAAATGCAGACCAGATTATTTTTATGGAAAAGGGTCAGATTACCGGAATGGGAAGACATGAAGAGCTGCTGGACAATCATGAGCTATACCGGGAATTTGCCACCCAGCAGCTACAAATGAATAACCCTGAGGTTCGTGATAATGAAGAGGAGGCTCCAGTGATCGATGACAAAAATACTAGTAGTGGACGACGATCCGCACATCCGCGAATTGGTAGAAGTATTTCTGAGAGCTGAGGGGATGGATGAGATCTATGGGGCTTCCGATGGACTGGAGGCTCTTCAGCTTCTCGGGAGCAACAACGTAGATTTAGCCATTATTGATGTGATGATGCCCAATATGGACGGCTGGGAGCTATGCCGGCGGATGCGCCAAAACTATGATTTCCCGATCTTAATGCTGACCGCCAAAGGGGAAACCTCACAAATTGTAAAAGGGTTTGAGCTGGGAAGCGATGATTATCTGGTCAAGCCATTTGAGCCGGTTGTACTGATTGCGAGAGTTAAGGCGCTGCTCAAGCGCTACCAGATTTCTGCCGCGCAAAGTGTGACCGTGGGTCGATTGCGAATGAATCGCAAAACCTATGAGGTCTCCTCGGAATATGGAGAGATCACGCTACCACTTAAAGAGTTCGAGCTCCTATTTAAGCTAGGCAGTTATCCGGGTCAGACGTTGACTAGAGATAGGTTGATCGAAGAGATTTGGGGTTATGATTTTGAGGGGAATGAGCGAACGCTGGATGTGCATATCAACCGTTTACGTGAACGTTTTAATCAAGATAACTATGGGTTCGTTATTCGGACGATCCGTGGTCTTGGTTATCGGTTGGAGGGTCATGCATGAAAATGCTTAAGAGTATTGCGCAGCATACTTTAATGTTTATTGCTTTTTTTGGTGCAGCTGCGCTTAGCTGGACTGCGGCTTATTTTCTAATGAACAAATTGAGTGCTGCTTGGGGTTGGTCACCCTCAGAGTATGTTTTGCAATTGATTACTGTTTTAGTTGGCTTAGTGATTTTGATGCTGATATTCTTGTTGTTTTCCACCTTCTTTCGCGGCTGGGAACGTGTTCTTTATAAATCGATTATTGATGGGATTCGCCGTATCTCTAAGGGAGATTTTAATGTTGTACTTGAACAAAATAGGGAATACCGTGAATTCGGCGAAATTGTAGAGAGCATTAATGAAATGGCTAGTGAGCTGAGCCAGATGGAGACTATGCGCCAGGATTTCATCTCCAATGTATCGCATGAAATTCAATCTCCACTAACTTCCATTCGAGGGTTTGCGCTTGCATTGAAGGACGAAACCTTAAGTAAGGAGAGTAGGAGGCACTATATTGATATTATTGTGGCTGAGAGCACCCGCGTATCTGGGCTCAGTGATAATTTATTGAAGCTTTCGGCGCTCGAATCGGGCAATTTTCCGTTTGAAAATCAGGTCTATCGCCTGGATAAGCAGCTTAGAGATACGATTCTGGCTTCTGAGCCACAGTGGCTGGAGAAAAATATTGAGGTAGAGGCTGAGCTGGAAGAAGTGAAGTTCTCTGCGGTTAAAGATTTAATGACCCAGGTCTGGACTAATCTTCTTCATAACAGCATTAAATTTACTTCTCAGAATGGATGTATTCATATCAAGCTTCGAACAGTAGATGGGCGAGTAGAGGTGGAGATTCAAGATAGCGGGATTGGTATCTCTGAAGAAGACCTACCACGCATCTTTGATCGCTTCTATAAGGCAGACAAAGCTAGAACCGCGAGCGGGGGAGGTAGTGGACTGGGCCTATCGCTGGTGAAGAAGATCGTTGAGCTGCACGAGGGTAAAGTAACCGTAGCTAGTCGACCTGGTGAAGGGACGGCTTTTATAGTGAGCTTGCCAGTAAAAAATACAAATGAAATAAATAGTAAGTAGAGCAGAGTAGCTATCTTTTATCTTAAACGAAACGCCGCTTTCCCCAGAATGCTTGGGGAAAGCGGCGTTTTTAATGAGACAGACTAGCCTCCAATTTGAGACATGCGCCGAGCCGTCGGCGTGTGGCTTTGTGCTTTTTTCTCCAAGGCTAAGGCCATTTCGTGGTTATGGGGCTTGTTGCCCAGTGCTTTTCGGAATAAGGCTTGCACCGCTGCACGGTCGCTGATTAAAGGGCGCACATGGTATTCATCTGCCCAATACAGACAAGCTTTGATATGACCATCTGCTGTGAGTCTCAGGCGATTGCAGTTATCGCAGAAGTGATCGCTCACGGGATGGATCAGACCGAACGTTCCTTGAGCTCCAATAACCCGCCGATTCTGGGAAGGGCCATTACCAGATGGCATCTCCGCTTCTTCGGTTTCCCATCCGGCTGCGGTACAAGCTTCTATAACAGTTTCGAGCGGCAGATAGGATTGGCGCCAAGAATCAGTAGCGCTTCCGATAGGCATATATTCAATAAAGCGTACATTTAGTGGACTGTTCATCGTAAGGGAGATGAAGTCTTTGATCTCGTCATCATTAATCCCTTTCATTAACACAACGTTAAGCTTGATCGGCTCCAGCCCAGCAGCTTGTGCTGCCTCGATCCCCTTTAGTACCTTGGAGACCTCACCGCCTCGCGTAATCATAGAGAATCGATCCTGCCGTAAAGAGTCTAGGCTGATGTTCACCCGTGACAGACCGGCTGCTTTTAGCAGCGCTGCTTTTGCCGGAAGCATTAAACCATTTGTAGTCAGTGAAATATCGTCGATCCCAGGAATGGCGGATATCATAGCCACTAGCTTCTCCAGATCTTTACGAACAAGAGGTTCTCCGCCTGTTAGCCGTACCTTACGTAATCCGAGTGGTGCTAGTGATTCTACAACTGAGGTGATTTCCTCATAACTCAGAATCTCGTCCTTCGGCTGGAATTCCATCCCTTCCGCTGGCATACAATAAATGCAACGCAGGTTGCAGCGGTCGGTAACCGAAATGCGGATGTAATCGTGTAAACGCCCAAAAGGGTCCGTCAGCGGCTCCATAGCGTTGCTCCCTTCATTTGTTGGTATTTTAAATCCTTTCCCTCCTTGAGAGAAGACGAAGGCGGTTGTACTTGTTTAGAATTTTAAAGATCGCTCGGGAGTACGTCAATGAGCAAAGTATTGGACGAGTTAAACAGCTCTTTTTTTGAAGAAAGAGGTTTATGGTTTTATTGCAAAATAATGGACAAACTAAAGAGAATGATCAAGCCGAAACAGCCTTGTGAGAATGTGACAAAAGTACGACAAATGATGTGATTAGACATAGAATGCTCACGGAAAGCGTTTAAAATATCCGATATAATCTAGGTGCGGATTACTTTTTACGTTCACTTTTGCGAAACAGAAAGGATACCGGAAATTGCACGTCGATCATGTGATGGTGTGTGACCGGGAAACCCATTGAGGAGGATTTGCAAAATGACTATGCAAACTGTTCCATCGCTCGCCGTGCCGGAGGCATTTAGCCATTGGTTGGAAAGTCGGGGATTAATATATCAGCTTTTAGTGGATTTTTTGGGTAGAAAACCATCACTCTCTCTTGTGGCTCAGTGGAGCCAAAATCGCAAGATGCGCGTTGCTGCAGAGATGACGGAAGGCGGGCGGGAACTGAAGCGCTATTTGAGTCAGGAACCGAACAAGCTCCCTTATATATGTGAGAAAGAGATCCAAGAATATAAACGGCTTATGCATGAACAGACAGTAAGTTCCTTTAATTTACGTGAAGCAGCTATACTGGGGCGTTCGGAAGATTTCTGCAACGTGCTTGCTGATGTGTATACTTCTGCAGGAATTGTATTCAACAAATGTAATGGTGAAGCTGATGATCATATTGCTATTGAGCTGGAGTTTATGGCAGTGATGCATGAGCGTATGTTGTATAACAGCTTTTCAATAAGAAGTGCTATGGATCTACTTGATATTCAGGTAGCCTTTTTGGAAGAGCATTTACTGCAATGGACTCCACAGTTCTGCGAGAAATTGAACGCAGCAACAGAAAGTACATTGTATTTGGGACTCTCCCATATGCTCGCGGAATTTCTACCCCTTGATCTGCAAATGCTGCGTTCCTGGAGAGCTTCACTGGAGACCAGTGCAGCGACAATGGTATAGGAGTACTTTAATATTACAAAACCCGGCCTATAATTTAGGTCGGGTTTTTCGTGCTATGGAGTGATCTAAGTGAATTGAAGCTCTAGAAGAATAATCAGGGAATTCCTCCCTATAATTCTGGGATTATTGGTCACAAGACGTATGATTAGGGAAAACCTCCCTATATTTCGCCTGATTTGGCGATAAATTAGGCAAACTAGCTAATTTACAGGGAGGAATTCCCTGATTTCATTAATTTAGCGCAATTATCGGAAATTTAGAGGGAGTTTAGTTTTTCCTTAATTAGTTGTTAGACCCACCGCCCATCACCCAACCCAAAAAGTCGAATGGTTAGGTAGCCCCCGTTACTTTGCCCATTACAATAAAAAGAAGCTGCCCCATAAGTAGTATTCACTACTTTTGGGGCAGCTTCTTGATTAAGCATGCTCACTTGATTTGCATCAAATGTTCTAGTCAATTACCTTTTTGCTGCGGAATTTCATCAGGAACTCATACACGACTGGAACTACTACAAGTGTCAGTAACGTGGAACTGATCAAACCGCCGATAACTGTAACTCCTAGTCCTCTGGAGATGATCCCTGCACTGTTTTCAAGTCCTGAAACCAGCGGCAGCAATGCACCAATCGTTGCAAGTGCAGTCATCAGAATTGGACGTAAACGTGTGCCGCCTGCTTCTAGCAAGGCTTGACGCGTGGTAAGTCCTTCTTTTTCCTTATGAATAACGCGGTCGATGAGGACTATCGCATTCGTGACTACGATACCAATCAACATCAGCGCACCCATGAGGGAGGAGACGTTTAAGGTTTCCCCAGCGATCAGAAGGGCAACGAGTACCCCGATAACTGTGAAAGGAAGTGAGAACAGGATAGCAAATGGAGCTAATCCACCGCCAAATGTAACCACAAGCACGAAGTATACGATGGCAATAGCAGCCGCCATAGCAATACCTAATTGACCAAATGTATCATTGATCTGCTCGGTTACACCACCGAAGCTGACCGTTACGCCATCAGGTAAGTCCATAGCGTCTACTTTTTCCTTCACGCTGTTTGAAGCACTATTGACGTCACTCGAAATAATCTCGGCAGTGACATCCACCTTCATTTTACCGTCCATCCGAGTAATCGAGTCAGGGGAAGAGCCATTTTCAATTTTAGCGACTTGCCCGATTGGCACGGAGATGCCTAGTGGTGAAGTCAATGTTGCCTCTTCCATTTCTTTAATACTCTTATACGTTTCTTTATCTGTTTCGATATAGACCTTGTAGTTCTTGCCGTCCATTTCTACTTCTGTGAGTACTGGACGTGTACCTGCAGGAGCAAGCTTCATCGCAATTTGTCCCGCTGTAAGTCCAAGGGAGCTAAGCTTCTCTTGATCCGCTACAATCGTATATTGATCGTAAGCTTCTTTGAGACTTGTTTCTCCATCCTTGAAATTAGTGGTGTCAGCCTGAACGATTTTGGCAATCTCATCCGCGACTGGCTTAATCTGATCCAGCTCGTCACCGAATACATTCACGGTTAGAGTGCTTCCACCCATACCTCCGCTCATCATGGCGGACATATCACCCCACACACCATCTGGGACTTCTGCGGTTAAGCCTTCAATTAACTTCTCTTTAACGTTGTCGAAATCAGGAGTATTACTATCATAAACGATGAAGAAGAGTCCTGAGTTGCTAGATCCGCCCATACCCATCGGGCCGCCGCCGCCGATAGAATATTGCATTTTATCAACATGCTGCTGCGCTAAAATATATTTCTCAGCTTTCAGGCCTTGCTCTTGAACTTCTTCAGTTCTTTGTCCAGCCTTCGGTGAGTAAGTTAACATAACCGTTTTATCCTCTTGGGAAGGCATAAAGCTAACGCCGATAGGCTTGATTAGGAACAAGCTGCCCGCAAGGAGGAGAACCGCTACTCCAAACGTAACGAGCTTATGAGAAAGACACCAGTTCAGAATTTTTTGATAACCGGCAGCTAGCTTGTCTGGTTTCTCACTGTGGGTTTTCTTACCCTTCAATCCATTGCGGAACAGGGAGTGAGCCATGGCAGGAACTAGGGTAATCGCAACTACTAATGAAGCGAGCAGGGCGAAGACCATGGTTAAAGCGAAAGGCAGGAACAGCTCGCCAACCATACCACTAACCAAAGCAAGCGGTAAGAACACCGCAATGGTTACAATTGTAGAGGACATGATCGGTACGAACATTTCACGTGTGGATGCACTGATCAATTCCCGGCCTTTCAGTTTCTCGCCGGATAAGGAGAGCCTTCGGTATATGTTCTCTATGACTACAATCGAGTCATCGACTACCCGCCCGATGGCAACGGTCATCGCTCCAAGGGTCATCATATTAAGCGTAATATCCATCTGACGCAGACATAGTACTGCGATCAGCAGAGATAATGGAATAGAGATGATAGAAATGATCGTCGAACGAATATTCCGTAGGAAAACCAAAATGATAATTACTGCGAAAAGGGCACCAAATACCGCTTTGGACAGCATTGTATTTACGGAGTCTTCAATCGGCTTACCTTGGTCAAGCAGAATCGTAAGGTCAATACCTTTATATTGTGCCTTTAATTCTTCTGTCTTGTCTTTCACGCCATTTACAACATCAACTGTATTGGCATCATTGGCTTTGACAATCTGGATACCGATTGATTCTTTACCATTCGTACGGGAGATGGATTCAGAATTCCCAACAACCTCAATTGTGGCAAGCTCTCCCAGCTTCACGGTTGGCAGTCCCATATTTGCAGCTCCGCCAGCAGCGCCTGCACCAGCGGCACTTCCAGCACCTGCTCCGGCAGCACCAGTAGCTCCAGCTCCAGGAGAACCAACCCCAGCAGCGCCCGTAGCACCAGTTGGCATAACTGGAATGGTCACATTTTTAAGATCCTCAACGGTAGTGACGTTGCCATCCACGACAACTGCCTTTTGCGCTTTGTCCATCTCGAACAGTCCTAGTGGAACACGGAGGGAAGAGCCTTGAATGATACCTTTAACCGTATCTTCGGTGAGTCCGTATTGATCGAGCTTCTCTTGATTGAACTTAAGTGAAACTTCTTTGACGTATTGTCCAGAGATTTGTATAGAAGCAACACCCTCAACATCCTCGAGGGCAGGGCGAATATCGTTCTCGACAATACGGGTTAGTTCCTCAAGATCTTCTGAATCCCCATTGGATAAACTGAGGGAGACGACAGGCATTGAGCTAAGGCTAAAACGGGAAATGGAAGGCTTCTGCACATCGTCTGGCAGAGAGACCTCATTTAGAGCCTCACGAACTGCTGCTGTCGCATTATCCAGATTCGTACCATAATCGAACTCGATCTGGATACTGGAGGCGTTCTCTAGCGAAGTGGAGGTAATCGTTTTTACACCATCCACATTGCGTAGCTTCTGCTCCAAAGGTTTGCTGACATCGTTTACGACACCTTCAGGTGCAGCCCCGGGATAAATAGTTGTAATGCTAAGATAGGGAATACTAATATTAGGTAAGGTTTCTTGCTTCATCGTAAGCCCGCTATATAAACCGGCAAATACAATAATTATCGTCAGAAGCCAAATTGCAAATTTGTTCCTGAGCGAGAAATTAATTAAGCTTTTCATAAGTTTTGATTCTGCTCCTCTCGGGCCTTTTCTTTATGAAATAGGACGCCATTTTGAAAATGTATAATACTCGCTATCCATGTTCTTCTCTCTCACGAACTCTTTATAGAGCAATTAACGAAATACGCATGAATGATGTGATAATGAGGGAACCAGCTTCCTCAATTCTTCCAATTCCGTAGTGAGCTCTGAGCGGACTTGGAGGTTGGACAACATCCCCTGTATGATCGCTTTTCGTGGGTGAGGCAAGAGAACTTCGCCTTCTAGAATGTTGAGTGATTCCAGCAAGTCGGCAATCTCATCGGATTCTATACCCTTTAATTTACTGACCACAGCCTTCATTTCTTTTATGAGCTTTAGTGGATTCTTACGCTTGCTCTCTTCATTCTCCTCCATCCAGCTTGCTAAAATAGTAGAGTTAATGAGTGGAGCCTGCTTACTTGTAAGAAGACCGGATACAATAATATCCAATAGATTCATAAGATGATCAGCCATAACGGCAATGGACAAATGGGTATCCTGACGAAAAATAACTGCAATATATGATTTGATCAGTCCATGTCCAACAATACATAAATCTCCGGTATAAGGAACGATGTCTTTTCCATAAAGGGTCTCCATCTTCACCTGAAACCAGCGTAAGAAGGAAGCATTGTTTCTACGTAGCCATTCTGGTACTTCCGTATCAAATCCTTTTCCGGCAACTTCCTGAATTTGACGCTGCAAGAACTCACGTAATTCGTACACATGACTCAGTAGAATTTCTATTTGATTCCTAAGCTTCTCACGCGGTGTTCTTTGGGTTTCTTGTTCTTCACGTAATAAAGGATCACGAATCATTCGGTAACAATAGAGGAAAATACTGCGTTCCAGTTCTTCTTTTGATTTGAATACTAGATACAAGCTTCCCTTCGAAATTCCGCATAATTCAGCGATCTCTTGCATGGACGTAGAAGAGGAGCCTTTTACAGCGAATAACTGCATGGCGATCTTAATAATCTGTTCCTGCTTGTCCACTGTTTTATCACTCATTGGGGGGATAACCTCCTTTCTGACTACCCAGTTCTATAATTGACTAATTGGTCAAAATAATTATATTCGATACATCCTGTCATTACAAATTTCAGAACAGAAGGGTTACAGTTTTGTCGTAAATAGACTTTTACACAGTATTGTCTAGGAAGAAATAGGTTCTTCATGTAATATATAAATGTGTCAATACAGTGTTGCTCGTATGAATAAGAAGGTAGGTACAGTATGAGAAGAGGACTTCAAACTATAATTATCATTGGGGCTTTCATAGCATTTTATTATTTTGGTTTTGGTATTTTTGGAAGTACTGCCGGAACGATTATTAGTATTTTCTCCACACTGACAGTCATTTCGATTAGCTTGGCTATTTTTATGGAGAATCGTAATCCTTCTACAACGATGTCATGGATTCTTTTGCTTGCGTTGATCCCGGTGCTGGGCCTGGTCTTCTATTTTCTATTTGGGCAGAATGTATTCAAGCGCCGTAAATATGATAAAAAAGCACAACGAGATCTCATGGCCTATGAGCGGATTGAGAATGACGCTTTGCGTACGCATCAAGATTGGTCGGTTTTTGACTCCTCGCGCCAAAAACTGCTGTTGTTATCCAAGACTTTAGCGCGAACGCCTATTTCCTTTGCTTCAGAAACACGCATTCTCACCAATGGTGAAGAGACGTTTGGGACATTACTGCTAGAGCTGCGACAAGCTAAGCACCATATACATATGGAGTATTACATCTTCCGGGCGGATCACATTGGAACACGTATTCAACAGATTTTGATCGCGAAGGCGCGTGCAGGTGTGTCTGTCCGATTTATGTATGATGCCGTAGGTAGCTTTCAGCTTTCTAGATCCTTTTTGAAGGAAATGAGTGATGCTGGAGTACAGGTGGCTTCGTACGGTAATTCCACCTCCTTTTTCTCTAGCCGGGTCAATTACCGGAATCATCGAAAAATCGTCGTCATTGACGGTGATGTCGGGTTCATGGGTGGACTCAATGTGGGGGATGAATATTTAAGCCGCAGCAAAACTTATGGATTCTGGCGCGACACTCATATGTTGGTTAGAGGCGAAGCGGTACGGACGATGCAAATTATTTTCTTGCAAGATTGGATGCATACTACGGGTGAAAAAATACTGGAGCAGGATTATCTCACGCCACAGCTACACTTTATGACAGGTGACGGAGCAGTACAAATCATTGCCAGTGGACCGGATAACGAACGCCGTGCGCTAAAAAATATATTTTTCTCCATGATCACCTCTGCTGAAAAATCTGTATGGATTGCCAGCCCGTACTTCATTCCGGACGAGGATATCCTGACTGCGATACGTGTAGCGGCTATCTCCGGTTTAGATGTTCGGTTGTTATTCCCTGCTAAGCCGGATAAATGGATTCCGTTTCTGGCTTCGCACTCCTATTTCCCGGCATTGCTGGAGGCTGGCGTGAAGATTTATGAATATGAGAAGGGCTTTATACACTCCAAGCTGTTAATCGTGGATGGTGAAATAGCGACCATTGGTACGGCGAATATGGACATGCGGAGCTTCCATCTTAACTTTGAGGTTAACGCATTGCTGCTTCAAACAGAGAGTGTTACACGAATCGTTGCTGATTTTGAACGGGATTTATTGTCTACCACTCAGATTGTGCACGAGACCTTTATGAATAAACGCATGGTGGTACGTATGCTGGAATCCGCCGCCAGATTAATGTCTCCACTGCTATAACTTCATTACAGATTAAACCACCGCAGAGGGTATTGCCTTCTCTACGGTGGTTTTTTTGAAATATATGAAAGTATAAGCTTCGCACCTATACTTTTTGTCCCTTAAAAAGTAGTAAAGCCCAAGTTGGTCTGCAGCCTGTACAGGATGTATTTGAACCAAGTCACATCGCTCTGATAGGCCTCAAGGGGCAAAGTGAATTCATGACCCTCGTTATTCCACAGCCGATTGAAGTAGGCTTCCATTTCTGTGAAGAGTGGCTGATCTCGCTTCATAGCTACCCACAGATTATTCTCCAGATTGTAGTCATCTAGATTGCGAATGGTGAAATTGGTGGAACCGCCAAGCACGGTGGAGCTGCCAGTTTGTTTGGCAATAAAGAGCAGCTTCGAATGATATTGCTCGCTGGTTGTATTGTACCAACGAATAGAGATTTTGCCGTTCGTACGCTTGTTAAGGTCCATGGCGACTGGACGGTTGGGGATCCCGATTTTATCACGACCGAAGGCGTTTTGATTTGGATCCAGGATCAGATTCACCTTAGCCCCGCGTGAAGTAGCCTCTACTAACGCATCTAGAATTTCATCATCAGCAAGATAGAACATACCCATCCATACGGTATCCCCCTTCTGGGCGGACTTGATGTCTTGCAGCGCATATTTATATATCTTTCCTTCTGTTAAATAGCGGACCTCCAGAGGTTCCGTTGACGGTAAGCTCTTTTCTTGGGTGAAGTTGGGCTTGTGAAGCAGCAGAGGACCTGCATCTGTAAGATTGATTGCCGCCTGCTCGGTCTGGAGAATATCAGCTATAATTGGACCTTGTACCTCCAAAGCAATATTGGAGTGGTAGGCGCTGGCATCGTGAATATTACCAGAGGAGATTAGTGCGGTATTCTCACTAACAAACACCTTGCGATGGTTAGCTTTTACATTTAGCAGCTTCAGGTACGATCGAGCAGTAATATCTGGCCCCCCACTTGCCATAAGATTGGGGATGTGGCCTTTACCTGATTGTCCAAACCATTGAATGAAGGTGCGCCAGACGGCTGAATAAGCAGGAGTAGAATCTCGCAGAGCATTAACATCGGTCATGATGACTCGTATCCCAGCAGCCTTCATTTCTTCCAATAGTTGATTGGGCGCTGAGTTGTAATTGGTATTGACCTCATCGGTAATGAAGACAATCTCCATTTCGGGATAGGCTTGCTTTTGAGTAATTAATTTATCTGTCAGCATTCGACTGACTGGAGGGAATGACTGATCCTTATGGGTATAGTCATTAAATAGGAATAAGTCAATGACTAAGAACTCCCTGGATTCCTCGATGATTTGTAGAATTCTTGGAAGAATTTCACCCTCTTGTTTACCTGTGTCGGTACCATCTGAATAAGTTAGGTCATGCCAAAAGGATACATTATTCACTTTGTATACGGGACTTTCATAGGAAATCCCTGCGGGAAGAGGTTTATGTGTCTGATATATCATTACGCTGATTAGCCAGAGAATGAGAATGAAGAAAGCCCATATCACTCGTTTGCGGCGTCGTGAAGAGGTGCGTTTCTTAGGAGCAGAAATATGGGTTTGATCCTGAATCGTTTGTAGCTGCACGGGTTGTTCACGATCTGATGTCATCGGTAGCTCCTCCTGAAAGTATTGCAGAGCACTTTCTTAGTGTTAATATGCTCCGGCATGTTACCATCCTATTAACACTTAGTGGGGAAAGATGAAGCAGCCCCGTATTTTCACTCCCCTCATATTGTAAATTCATCTAGAGGGATATGTTATAATAAGTGCAGTTTAGGAATAGGAGGAACGGAGCATGAATCATACGCCAGAAGAGGCCGTACCATATGATGCGAATAGGCAGCCTGGCGCGGATCATGGCAATGGCCTACCGACTGTAGAGGCTTCTGACAAGAAGTCTTTATTGCCTGCATCTAATACAGGTGAACGCAAAATAGAACATGTACGTCTTTGTCTAAATGAAGAAGTCGGTGGCGTCGGTGTAACTACGGGGTTTGAACATTACCGATTTCGGCATAATGCTCTTCCAGAGCTGAATTTTGATGATATATCATTGCAGACTACGTTTTTGGAACGTGAGGTGCGTACACCGCTGCTGATCAGCTCGATGACAGGCGGCAGTGCAGCTACCGGAGCGATTAATGCCAGACTGGCGAAGGCGGCGCAGCACCGTGGATGGGCGCTAGGTGTTGGTTCTGTTCGGGCGGCGGTGGAGCGCTCTGAGCTAACAGCAACCTTTTATGTACGGGATAAAGCACCTGATATTCCGGTCATTGCTAATATCGGTGCGGTACAGCTATCCTATGGTTTCGGAATTGAGGAATGTCGCCGGGCTGTAGATATTGCTGGTGCAGACTTTCTTGTACTGCATCTCAATGGTCTTCAAGAGGTCTTTCAACCGGAAGGGAACACTGGCTTTGGGTCCTTGCTATCGGAGATAGAGAAGGTGTGCCACGCCCTTGAGGTCCCAGTAGGTGTGAAAGAGGTGGGCTGGGGCATTGACGGTGATACAGCAGCACGTCTTTATGATGCAGGAGTAGCTTTTATTGATGTGGCGGGCGCAGGTGGAACCTCTTGGAGTCAGGTGGAAAAATTCCGGAGTGTAGACCCTATACGGCGCGCAGCCGCTGAGGCTTTTGCGGACTGGGGTATTCCGACGGCTGAGTGCATTACAGAGGTACGCGGAGTCTCCCCGAAGGGGGCTTTGATTGGCAGCGGCGGATTGAAGCATGGCGTAGATGCAGCAAAAGCATTGGCACTTGGTGCTGATTTAGCAGGCTTTGGTCGCAATCTGTTAGGGCCGGCTGTAGATTCTGAGGAGGCGCTTGACGCTGCATTAGCTCAAGTAGAGCTGGAGCTTAAAATAGCGATGTTTGGCATTGGTGCTCCCGATTTAGCAACTTTACGTGGTACTTCCCGTTTAATACGTAAATAAAGTATTTAGCAAATATAGAAGCGAGGAAGTGAAAAAAAGATGATGATTAAACTGGTCCATATGGACGAATCCGCCTTTCAATTTTTCTTAGGTCAAGCTACCCGTGATTACGCTGAAGATAAGATTAAAGCCGGCGCTTGGGATCCTGAAATCGCGATGAAGCTGTCTGAGGAAGCCATAACAAAGTCTCTACCTAAAGGATTGAGCACAGATGGCGCTTATCTATATTCTATAGTAGAAATAAGTAGTGATATCCAGGTGGGATACATCTGGTTTAATGTAAGTGAAGGCCGCAGCGGCCGAGAAGCTTTCATTTATGATTTCTATATTTTTGAACCGTATCAGAGTAAAGGCTATGGCAAGCAGGCTATGGTCGCACTCGATGAAGAAGCCCGTGAGATGAACGTCACCAAAATCGGGTTACATGTCTTCGGTCAGAACAATCGTGCATTTGAGCTCTACAAAAAAATGGGATATACCGTAACTGACATCACGATGTCTAAAGATTTGTAATACTTAACGTGGAGACCTCGAAGGAGGTCTTTTTTTGTTGTTCTATAAAATGTAAATAATTGTGACAAATCTATTTGAATTAGGATTAATAGAAAAATATGATTATTAAATAAATAGCTGAAAATGGTTTGAATAATAAAGAGAAATAGGAGGGGATTAAGTTGAGACCAACGATTGTATCGCTGGTGGTTGTTTCGGCAGTTGCATTACTATTACTGGTCAGCTGCAACAGTGGGGATTTGCCAGGGAAAAAGCAATCTGAATCAGAACAAGTTCAGGCAAGTCCGGTTGCGCCGGTAGTCTCTTCAAAGGTAGCGGAAGAACAATCGGAAGTAGCGTTAACACCATTGACGGTAGAACAAAGGTTAGAGGATTTTGATTATATGTGGAACATTATTGAAGAGAATTATCCTTTCTTTGAAGTGAACAAGCGTTTAAACGGAGAGGATTGGCTTGCGAACAAAGAGGAGTACCGCAATAAAATTGCAGCTGTGAAAACGGATGATGAATTTTTGGAGGAAATGACATTTGTACTTAGTAGATTGAATAATGGGCATACGGCCTTCATTTCTAAGGAAGAATACCCTTGGTATCTATATATCTATACGCGGTTAGGTTATGGTTTTGAGCCATGGGTCAACGTGTTTAAGCAGCCCAATGTATTGGCTCGATATAACCAGAAACCTTTAAATGAGCAGACAAGTTCTGATGAAATTAATAAGAATAACAATATGGTGGAAGAGGAAGGGGAAAGAAAAGAGACGTCGGGAAATGTAGAGAAGGTCATTATAGAGCCTGATCAAATAGCGTATCTAGGCATGCGAAGCTTTGGTGGCCATCTCATGGAGATGGACAGTGCCGAGATCAGAGATTTTTTAAAACAGGTAAAGGACTTCAAAACTCTAATCCTAGATATTCGTGGAAATGGGGGAGGGAGTAGTGATTATTGGCGCATTCACATAGTTCCTCAGTTGATTAATAAGCCTATTACTTATAATACATATTATCTTTATAGGGGAGGCGACTATGCCGAGGCCTTTATGCAGGCACGTCAGCTGACAGAAGGGCTACAGCCTATTGCCAACATCAAAGATGAACAGTTGCCCGAAATGCCGCCAGAAGCTAACAAAATATTTAAGAACTATAACAAAAAAGTTGATATAGTAACTCCTTATCAATCTGTTGGATTCAAGGGGAAGATCTATTTGCTTGTAGATAGATCGGTATATTCATCTTCGGAAGGATTGGCCGCTTTTGCTAAAGGAACCGGATTTGCTACGGTTGTAGGCGAAAAAACTGGGGGAGACGGTCTGGGAACAGACCCTCTCGTAGTAGCATTATCGAATAGTGGTTATTTATTTAGATTTTCACTCCAAATGGGTCTTAACTCTGATGGGAGCTGCAATGAGGAGGTAAAGACAGTACCTGACATTGAGGTTGATCCAGATAAATCCAAGCCACTACTAGACCAGCCGGCGATAATGAAGGTACTAGAGCTTGCGAGTTCTAAAGGAAAATGAGGCGATAACAAAGGGGTAATTGACACAACTGCATGACATCCGGTGTTGCTGGAGAATATGTTCTAATATATAATGGTTTAGATCGTATTACTTATTCGGATGATCAATTTAGCTGAAAATAGGAGTTGTCATATAAATGGCTTTGAAAGCTGGAATCGTCGGTCTTCCTAACGTAGGGAAATCCACATTGTTTAATGCGATAACGCAAGCGGGAGCAGAATCCGCAAACTACCCTTTTTGCACGATTGACCCTAACGTTGGTGTCGTTGAAGTTCCGGACGAACGTCTTGATAAACTGACTGAGCTGGTACAGCCTAACAAGACCGTACCTACTGCTTTTGAATTTGTTGATATCGCTGGTCTTGTGCGCGGCGCAAGTAAAGGTGAGGGACTAGGCAACAAGTTCCTGGCTCATATTCGTGAAGTGGATGCTATCGTTCATGTCGTTCGTTGCTTTGAAGATGAGAACGTTACCCACGTGGATGGAAAAGTAAATCCGATCAGCGACATTCAGACCATTAATTTGGAGCTGATTCTTGCTGACATTGAGAGCATTGAGAAGCGTATTGAGCGTTCCCGCAAGAACATCAAAGGTGGCGACAAGAAATACGCTCAAGAAGTTGAACTGCTTGAACGCGTCAAAGAAGTGCTCTACGAAGATAAACCTGCACGTAGTATAGAATTGTCGGAAGACGAAAAAATTATTATCCGCGATCTTCATTTGTTAACATTAAAGCCAGTGCTGTATGCGGCGAATGTAAGTGAAGATGAAGTGGCAAGTGCTGAGGACAATCCTTATGTACAGCAAGTTCGTGATTTCGCAGCTACTGAGGGTGCAGAAGTTGTTCCAATCAGTGCTAAGGTCGAAGCTGAAATCGCTGAGCTTGAGGGCGAAGATAAGGCAATGTTCCTAGAAGAGCTTGGGCTGGAAGAATCCGGTCTGAACCGTTTGATTAAAGCGGCTTACAAGCTGCTTGGCTTGTACACGTATTTCACAGCAGGCGTTCAGGAAGTTCGTGCGTGGACGATCCGTCGCGGAACCAAAGCACCTGGCGCTGCGGGTGTAATTCATACAGACTTTGAACGTGGATTTATCCGTGCTGAGGTAGTGGCTTACGCAGATCTTTTGGCAGCCGGCTCTATGAATGGCGCGAAAGAACGTGGTCAATTGCGTCTTGAAGGTAAAGAATATTTGGTGCAAGATGGCGACGTTATGCATTTCCGTTTCAACGTTTAAGAGGACTGAAGCGTACTAATGATATGAGGGTCATCTCAGTCGGTAGAGGGTATCTACTGCTGGGATGATCCTTTTTAAAATATTAGTCATTTATTAAGGTGTTTTTGCGTGCAGAACTGTAGCCATTTCACAATATCTTTGGTATAATATAAAGTCGTATATCTATTTTTATGACATATGTTTTAATCGCTTTATTTGCGAATTTGAAATTGAACTAGGAGAGGTGAATTCCCTTGTTGGACCGATTGCAATCCCTGGCGGACCGCTATGAGAAGCTCAGTGAACTGCTTTGTGATCCGGATGTTGCAAACGACAGTAAGAAACTGAGGGATTATTCCAAAGAACAATCAGACCTACAGCCTGCATTTGAGGCGTATACTGAATATAAGAATGTAATGGAAGAGCTTGAAGCTGCTAAGCAGATGCAAGCCGAAAAGCTTGATGATGAGATGAAGGAAATGGTCAAGATGGAAATTGACGACCTTTCCAAACGTCAGGTAGAACTGGAAGAGCAAATCCGTGTATTGCTGCTGCCTAAAGACCCGAATGATGATAAGAACGTAATCGTCGAAATTCGTGGTGCAGCGGGTGGAGATGAAGCAGCATTGTTCGCTTCCGATCTTTATCGGATGTACACTCGTTATGCAGATTCACAAGGCTGGCGCGTGGAGCTAATGGATGTCAACGCGAGTGACCTTGGTGGATTTAAAGAGGTAATCTTCCTTATTAACGGCCGCGGTGCATACAGTAAGCTGAAATACGAAAGTGGTGCGCATCGCGTACAACGTATCCCAGCGACTGAATCCGGTGGACGTATTCATACCTCTACTTCTACAGTATCGGTGATGCCGGAAGCTGAAGCATTTGAGATTGAAATCCATGATAAAGATATTCGTGTGGATACCTTCTGTTCAAGTGGTGCAGGCGGACAGTCTGTAAATACGACCAAGTCTGCAGTACGTGTAACCCATGTACCTACGGGCATCGTTGCTACCTGTCAGGATGGTAAGTCACAGAACTCCAATAAGGAAAAGGCGCTTCAAGTGCTTCGTGCCCGTATCTCCGATATGAAGCGGCAGGAAGAAGAAGCGAAATATGCTGGTGAACGGAAGAGCAAAGTAGGTACGGGTGATCGTAGTGAGCGTATCCGGACGTATAACTTCCCGCAGAGCCGGGTTACAGATCATCGCATTGGCTTGACACTGCACCGTCTGGAGCAGGTTATGAACGGAGAAATCACTGAAATTATTTCGGCTCTTTCAATTGCTGAACAAGCTGATTTGATGGATAGTATGGACAATGGATAATAATGCTTTGAACGATGGCGTATTTGTCATGTCGGAAGTAAAAAGCATCCGGGAAGCCTTTGCGGAGGCTTCTTCTTTTTTGAGCCAGAGCGGTTGTAATGAGCCGCAACGCAGTGCGCAATTACTGCTTGAGCATGTGCTTGGCTTGTCCAGGGCAGCGTATTATATGGCGCTGGCAGATCCTTTTCCAGCTGCGGTCAAGGAAGCGTGGGAGGCGGGAGTTACCCGCCGGAGCATGGGTGAGCCGGTGCAGTATATCATTGGCGAGCAAGAGTTCTACGGGCGTCCCTTTGAAGTGACGCCCGACGTGCTGATTCCGCGGCCAGAGACGGAGCTTCTGGTCGAGGCGATTGTGCGGTACGGCGCGGAGCTCTGGCCGGACGGCACGGTTGCGCCGAGCGAAGCGGCGCAGAAAGAAGGCGCTGCTGCGGGGGATGCAGCGCGGGATGTTGCAGGCGGCGGCGCTAGGAGTGAGCGCGCCGCAAGGCCGCTGACCGCCGTCGACATCGGCGCCGGCAGCGGAGCGATCTCCGTCACGCTGGCGGCGGAAGCGCCGGCGTGGCGGGTGTGCGCCGGCGACATTTCGCCGGCGGCCTTGGCTGTGGCCGAGCGCAACGCCTTGCGCAACGGCACAGCCGTGGACTTTCGGCTCGGCGATCTGCTCGAGCCGTTCGCGGGGATGGAGACGGATATTCTCGTCTCCAACCCGCCGTACATCCCCGGCGAGGATATCGCCGGGCTGCAGCGTGAGGTGCGCGACCATGAGCCGCGCACTGCGCTGGATGGCGGGGCGGACGGGCTGGACCCGTACCGCCGCATGATGGAGCAGCTGGCGCTGCTCCCGGCACCGCCGCGCCTGATCGGCTTTGAACTCGGCATGGGACAAGCCGAGCAAGTAGCTGCGCTACTAGAGGCGGCGGGCCATTGGGAAGAGATCATCATCATTAATGATCTGGCTGGAATTCCACGCCATGTGCTAGGTATAGCGAGATAAATCTGCATGCTGTGATGTAGTTTTGTTTGTTGCATGGTAGTAAAATTGTATTTTCATTCCGACTTCCTTTACAATAGAATTTAACCGGACTTCTTTGTGTAAACAGAAAGCCCAGATATAGAGTAGGGAGGCAGAACGTGCTTCAGAAGATTAAAAAGATTGATGGTGCTATTGTAGTCGTTCTGTTATTACTCATGACTGTCAGCATCTTCGCCATATATAGTGTGACTCATGGAAGAGAAAAGCTGGACGGACATCATATCCGTATGATGATGTATTATGCGATAGGCTTTATTGCTTTTATTGGGATGACCTTTTTAGATTACAGAATCTTAGTGAAATATGCGCTTTATATTTATCTGTTTGGGATAGGTATACTGGTCCTCGTCAGCTTTTTGGGCGAGACCAAAAATAATGCCCAAGGCTGGTTGTCCCTCCCTGGAGGACTAAGCCTTCAGCCTGCCGAGTTGTTTAAGCTGATATTAATTCTTTTTCTGGCAGCTATGCTCGTCCGTAAGAATAAGAGTAAACTCTTGTTTTGGCGGGATGTTGTGCCGCTGGGTCTCTTGACCTTATTTCCATTTCTTATTGTCCTTACGCAGAATGACCTTGGGAATGCCTTGTCTTACATTGTGATTCTTGCGGGTCTGTTATGGATTGGCAATATCAAGTACACTCACGCATTAATCGGAATAGTGATTATTGCAAGCTCTGCGATTGCTGGGATTATGAGCTATATCCATTATCATGATGAAATTAAATCGTTCCTTAACGATATTGGTCGATCACACTGGATTGAACGTTTCGATCCTTGGCTTGTACCGGATAAAGCGACAGCGAAAGCTCTGTATCATACCAAAAACGCTAAGCTGGCGATTGCCTCAGGTGGGATGAGTGGCGAGGGCTATATGAATGGTAGTTCTGTTCAGACGGATCGAGTGCCTTATACGTATTCGGACTCTATCTTTGTGCAGATTGCCGAGGAATTTGGATTCGTAGGTTCTGCATTTGTGCTGCTGCTTTATTTTATCCTGATTCACCGAATGATTCTGATTGCGCTGGAGTCCAGAGATCGAGCGGGGCCATTTCTGATCGTCGGTATTGTCGCGATGATGTTGTATCAGATTTTTGAGAACATTGGCGCGTTTATCGGCTTGATGCCTTTAACAGGTATTACGTTGCCTTTCATCAGCTTTGGGGGTACATCCCTGCTTATCAATATGGCCAGCATTGGACTAGTAATGAGTGTGCGTCTGCATGGTCGAGATGTAGAGGAAGATTTGCCCAAGCCTACTCCTTATGCAGCCGCCAAACAGGGTTAATCACAAAATCATAAAATACCGTCAGTACCTCATCCATTGTGGATAGGAACTGGCGGTTTTTTATTGTGAAGGACATCCTATCGCTTCGTTTTCATTTTCTGCAAAAGTTAAGGCATGGATTCGAACATTGGCATTGGGGAAACCTATTTTTAATGATCCCATCACTTTGGGATGTTTAACGGACTGAGTAGACCTTATATCCGCCTAAATGCATGTTTTAGTCGAACTAACGGACACCAGCGCCGTTATTCGCCCTAAATCACCCGGAAATGGGCTTGTTTTTAGGGAATAAGTGCAATACGGTCCGTTAACCCGACTAAATGTGCTAATTTACTGGAAATAAGGTCCATACGGTCCGTCCCTCGTGGAACCTCACTACGAAGGGATTAATGGATAGCGTTCAGAATTACCGATGTACTGGGCATTGAAAAAGTAGAGGAATGCACCCAAGTAGAATAGAAGGAAACAAGAACTTCAACAACGATTGGAATACATGTCCGTCCTGCAATCCGAGAGGGGGAATTTCTTAATTCGGATGAATTACATAAATTTGGAATTATAATCTCGAATGCTCTACAATAGAAGGAAGCGACTTTCCTCGGATGAGGGCGGTTGGGGCCTTAATAGAGTAAGGGGGTTACATATGCTTGAAAAGTTTAAGAAGATCGATAGCGTGATTATTATTGTTCTAGTTATGCTGATGGTCATTAGTATTTTTTCGATATATAGCGTGACTAATGGTAGATTAGTTCAGAAACTAGATGGTTTCCATCTGCAAATGCTTAAATACTATATATTAGGGTTTTTAGCTTTCTTTGTGCTCACCTTTGTGGACTATAGAATATTTGTTAAATATGCTCTTTATATTTATATCTTGGGTATAGGTCTGCTAGTGTCGGTTAGTTTTTTTGGTAAGGTGAAGAATGGCGCTCAATTGGGGCTAGAAATAGGTGGTCTTAGCTTTCAGCCTGCGGAGCTGTTTAAGTTGATATTGATACTTCTATTGGCCTCCATTCTGGTTCGTAAACAAGGGGTCATACTAACCTTCTGGAAGGGAATCGTTCCGCTGGCACTTCTTACTTTGCTCCCTTTTATTATAGTTATTGTACAAAATGATCTGGGGAATGCGCTAAGTTACATCGTTATATTGATCGGCCTTCTATGGATCGGGAATATCAAAATTTCACATGCACTCATCGGGCTAATAATAGTCGGCGGACTAGGTCTTGCAGGGATTATGAGTTATATTCACTATCATGATGAAGCGGTATATTTTTTTGAGGAAACCCTTGGTAGGGAGCATTTAGTAGATCGTTTTGATCCTTGGCTTGTACCTGATTTGGCGTCAGATGATGCAAGCTACCACACGAAAAATGCTAAAATGGCTATCGCCTCCGGGGGGATGAGTGGTGAGGGATATATGCAGGGTAGCTCTGTGCAGAATAACCGTGTTCCGTATACCTATTCGGATGCCATATTCGTTCAGATTGCGGAGGAGTTTGGGTTCGTGGGTTCAGCGGTGCTTCTTTTGCTCTTCTTCATTTTGCTCCATCGGATGATAGTGATTGCTCTAGAGAGTAAGGAGCGTAGTGGTCCGTTTTTAATTATTGGAATTACGGCTATGCTGCTATATCAAATCCTAGAGAATATTGGAGCCTTCAT
This sequence comes from Paenibacillus sp. FSL R10-2734, assembly GCF_037963865.1. NCBI lineage: Bacteria > Bacillati > Bacillota > Bacilli > Caryophanales > Paenibacillaceae > Paenibacillus > Paenibacillus sp. FSL R10-2734. Next base: position 1,021,930 of record NZ_CP150170.1, read on the forward strand.
CGGCCTAATGCCGCTTACTGGAATTACACTTCCGTTCATCAGTTATGGAGGTACGTCACTTTTAATCAATATGGCCTGTATGGGGATTGTGATGAGTGTGCATCTTTATGGACGGGATGTTGAGGATGATTTACAACTGCCTAAGGCACTTGCCTTGAAGTTATAGATTTAATAGATTCATAGGTTTGCAGTCTCTCATCTCTGGACATACTACTAGCATGAGTGTTAAGAGAGAGGGGCTGCGAACAAATGAACGATAATCATATGGATAAAAGAGATTCCTTACGCGTGACTTTTAAGTATACTGCCATTTTAATTTGTTTTTTCATGATAGTAATCATGGCCTGGGAAGGTCAAAAAACCGATGCTGCAGTAGCCGAAGTATCTATTCCACAGGATTCCATCCGACTGCGTATTTTGGCGAATTCGGACGGAACGCAGGATCAGCTAGTGAAGCGGCAAATTCGCGATACAATCGTGGAGCAAATGAACCAGTGGGTAACTGCACTTGAGGACCCGCAGAGCTTAGAGCAGGCACGCTCTTTAATTAGAAACCATCTACCCGAGCTTAATGCGCTGGTTGGATCGGAGCTAGAGAAACGTGGTATTCAATATTCCTATAAAGTGGAGCTTGGTGTAGTCCCTTTTCCGACCAAATTATATGGTGGCACGGTGTATCCGGCCGGAGAGTACGAGGCTGTTCGGGTCACGCTGGGTGAGGGCAAGGGGCAGAATTGGTGGTGTGTACTGTTTCCACCGCTTTGCTTTATCGATGCAGGCTCCGGAGATGCGGCAGCACCTGCTGCTAACAAAGGGGCAAAAACCGTCTCGGCTGCTAGTGTAGATAGTGGAGCTAAGGCACAGCCGGCAGTAGGGGAATCTGTGCAAGCAGATTCTTCGACAGGGGATGTCGCAGCGGCGGAACCCGCAGAGCCAGAGGTGCGCTTCTTCCTTTGGGAATTACTGCAAAACCTTTGGAACTGGATTTCTGGATTGTGGTCGTAAAGCTAAAGTTGGCTCTTTGGTTTTGTGGAAATGATCTATAGTTTTGAACCTAGATATGTTACTATTTCATAAGCAGATCGACTGCGGCTCCTTCATTGGGGCCGTTTTTTGGTAAGATCAGAAGAAATGAGCATCCAGAGTATTTATCCTAAGTCTGCAAGAAAAGCTATTGTTCAATATATATCCTGTAGAAAGCCTGTGATAAGAATGAATGAACCAAACGAACCTTTATTCGCCGTTCAGCGGCGGAGTGGAAATAGGAATGAGACAGTGTATTGGAAACTGGATTTGTTAAGGGATGTAGATCCGGATTCCGATGTACTTCAGCCAAGTGAAGTGAATAAGTTAGCCATAGTGAAGGCGGCCCAAATACTTCGCGAAGGAGGCACGGTCGCTTTTCCGACCGAAACGGTCTACGGACTTGGAGCGGACGCAAGGAATACAGTGGCGGTTGAGGCTGTTTTTGCAGCAAAAGGGCGACCGTCTGACAATCCCCTTATCGTGCATATTGCCGATCCGGGTGCTTTGGACGAGCTTGTTACAGAAGTGCATCCTGCGGCGGCGGCGCTGATGGAAGCTTATTGGCCCGGTCCGCTGACAGTTGTGCTTCCTGTTCGTGAGGGTGTTTTGTCACCCTGTGTGACGGCAGGGCTGGATACGGTTGGTGTCCGTATGCCTGACCATCCGGTGGCTTTGGCATTGATAAGTGCGGCGGGCTGTCCAGTTGCGGCGCCCAGCGCTAACCGTTCGGGTCGTCCGAGCCCGACATTGGCTTCGCATGTGATGGAAGATTTGGCCGGATACATTGGCGGCGTTCTGGATGGCGGCGCTGCCGGAGTTGGACTGGAATCAACCGTGGTGCAGGTCCAGCCTGACGGGAAGGTTGCCGTGCTGCGCCCTGGCGGGATTACTTCGGAGCAGTTGGCTGCTGTAGTGGGAGAAGAAGCTGTTTCTGCTGAACCTGCTTCGGTTAAAGAAGCAGGAGCTTCCCCAGCAACGGAAGCTCGACAAGCTTCTGCACCTGCGGAGCTTCACGGTGCAGAAGCTGCTGTCGACAGCTCGGTGCCGCGCGCGCCCGGCATGAAGTACACACACTACGCACCGCGCGGCTGGCTCGGTGTAGTGCGCGGATCTTCTCCGCAACGTGTTGCAGAAGAAGCCGCAAGTCTGCTTCAGGCGGCGCAGCTGAACGGCGAGGTGACGGGCTTGCTCCTCTTCGAGGAGCATAAACCTCTCTACCCCGCCGATCCTGCCGCCTGTGTCCTTTCCCTCGGCTCGTTATCCTCGCCCGAGGAAGGAGCGCGCTCCCTATATGCCGCGCTGCGGCGCTTCGATGAAGCGGGAGCGACTTACATCTTGGCCGAGGCTTGTTCGTATACCGGCCTCGGCGCTGCCATTATGAACCGGCTTATGAAAGCCGCCGGTGGTTCCGTCATTGACGCCGGATAGTCACGGCGCCCTCTAGCATTGTTTCTTCTACTGCGAACACCTTAAGAAGTCATGATTACCCCCTTGTCCGCATATCGTTGTTGTACAAGATATTTCCGACTTGGGGGGTTAAGCATGGGCATAGGAGATGTATATGCCGATTGGGGGCAGACGGTGACCATTGCTATAATGGCGATTGCATTAGGAATGGATGCTTTTTCACTGGGTGTAGGAATCGGGATGAAGGGTATTCGTCTGTTGCATGTTCTACAGATGAGTGTGCTCATTGCTTTTTTTCATATGCTAATGCCTCTTCTAGGTTTATTGACGGGAAGTTATGTCGGGCAATTGCTAGGTCAAGTTACGACTTATGCAGCTGGAGGGCTTCTTGTGCTGTTAGGTGGACATATGGTGTATAACTCCTTTCGTTCGGAAGTGGTAAGTACACGGGCTATGAATCATCGAACCTTATGGGGAATGCTGCTTCTATCACTGAGTGTAAGTGTGGACTCTTTTTCCGTTGGGGTATCCTTAGGGATGTTTGTGAATGGCGTGCTTCTGACCATACTAGCTTTTGGTGCTTGTGGAGGTCTGATGTCGATTATCGGCTTACTTCTTGGACGGCATGTCAGCCGTGGGCTCGGGGATTATGGGGAAGCGCTGGGCGGGGCTATTTTATTGGGGTTTGGCTTGCTATTCATCTTTTGATACAATAACGACATTACAATATTTTTAATTTCATGGGGGTGCAAAAGCATGCTACATATTTTATTCGTCTGCACCGGTAATACATGCCGTAGTCCTATGGCTGAGGGGCTTTTGCGAAAGCTCGCGAAGGAACGTGGAATTGATCTGGAAGTGCGGTCTGCAGGTGTATCCGCCATTTCTGGTACTTCTATATCGAGACATGCTGCAGCTATATTGCAGGATGAAGGTATTCATGATCATTTGGAATCGTCGCAATTAACGGGGCAATCCGTCGGTTGGGCCGATCTTGTACTGACTTTGACTAGTGGACATAAGCAGCGTTTGCTACAGTATTTTCCGGAAGCCGTAACGAAAACATATACATTGAAGGAATATGTGCATAACGAAGAAGCTGTGACTGAGGATATTAAGGAATTGGACAGCCTTTACGCAGATGCTGAGTTAAGCATAGCTCTTGGCGGTGAACCCAACGCAACGGATCTACAGCGAATAATTGAAATCCGTCAGCGTATTCCGAGCTTTGATATTTCCGATCCATTTGGGGGCACGCGTGAAGACTATGAGCTTACTGCTGCTGAGATTCGCACCGCGCTGTTTAGCTTACTAGATAAACTGGAATCTATGCGTCATTTGTAAATGGTTGATTTTCAGTCCGCTTTGCTTTAAGATGAAAGTACAAATAATCGGTTCCGATGTAACTGGCGACAAATGTGGATCAAACCACGATGGAGCATCGGAATAAACGGCCGGTCGCCTGGGCAAAAGAGCAAATCCGCAGCTACCTGCGGACTGCTCTTTTTTGTTTAAATCATAAGAAAGTTTAACTCTTAAACCTTCTTATGTTCCTCGTATAAACCTTACCGTCCTTATAAGGATGTCGAAGGAGTTTGAGTTTGAATTGGGTTTGTTTGAAGTTTGAGGAGGTAGAGTGATGGACGAAGTTGTGGAGTTATCTTTAACTGAAGCAACCGTCACTGTGTTAAGGGAGTTGGCGGAAGCTGGAAACCTTGGATCAGGCAAAATTGTTGTCGTTGGAGTTAGCACAAGTGAGGTCGCTGGTGTTCGGATTGGAACCGGTGGTGCGCTTGAAGTCGCGCAGCAACTGCTCGAAGGGGTTCGTTTGGTCGCAGAGGAAAAAGGATTTCATCTCGTTTATCAGTGCTGCGAGCATTTGAATCGTGCGCTTGTAATGGAACGCTCTTTGTTAGAGTTGCTTAGGTTAAATGAAGTTTCAGCTGTACCCATACCGGGGGCTGGAGGTTCGATGGCTGCGGCTGCTTATCGCTCTATGAAAGATCCTGTTTTGGCGGAAATGATAGAAGCACATGCTGGTTTAGATATTGGTGAGACGCTCATAGGTATGCATTTGCGGCGGGTGGCAGTTCCTTTTCGGCCGACTTTACGGTACATTGGAGCAGCTAGGGTGAATGCGGCATGGACTAGACCCCCGCTTATTGGCGGCGAACGTGCAGTCTACCGTACTCCAGAGCAAAGTGGTTCACAGGCTTGTGATTAATGAACTTAGTTTTTTATTTTTTGCAGAAACGCAGGCCTAAAGCCTCTTCGTGGCGGGTAAATCGTTTCTACTTAAATACAACATATCTACACACACTAGGGAGGAAATAAGAACATGGAACAATTACGTAAGAGTGACCCGGCAGTACTGGAAGCGATGGAACTGGAACTGAAACGTCAGCGTGCCAACATTGAGCTTATTGCCTCAGAGAATATCGTTAGCGAAGCCGTAATGGAAGCCATGGGCTCAGTGCTTACGAACAAATATGCAGAAGGCTATCCAGGCAAACGTTATTATGGTGGTTGTGAAGATGTAGATATCGTTGAGAATTTGGCTCGTGATCGTGCAAAAGAGTTATTCGGTGCGGAACATGTCAACGTACAACCGCATTCCGGAGCACAAGCGAATATGGCTGTTTATCTGGCTGCGCTTAACCCGGGTGACACTGTGCTTGGAATGAACTTGGCGCATGGCGGACATTTAACGCACGGTAGTCCAGTAAATGCTTCTGGATTGCTCTATAACTTCGTTGCTTATGGTGTACAAGAAGATACTTTCCTGATTGATTATGATGAAGTGCGCAAAGCAGCCTTTAAACACCGTCCTAAATTGATTGTTGCTGGTGCAAGTGCGTACCCGCGTATTATTGATTTCGAGAAACTCGGCGCTATTGCTAATGATGTGGGTGCATTATTTATGGTAGATATGGCCCATATCGCAGGTCTGGTTGCTGCGGGTCTTCATCCGAGTCCAGTTCCTCATGCGCATTTCGTTACAACTACAACGCATAAGACTTTGCGTGGTCCTCGCGGTGGTATGATTATGTGCAGACAGCCATGGGCTGCTGCAATTGACAAAGCGGTGTTCCCTGGTTCTCAAGGTGGACCACTTATGCATGTTATTGCTTCAAAAGCCGTTGCATTCGGCGAAGCTTTGCTGCCATCCTTTAAGACTTATGCCGAGAATGTAGTGAAGAATGCAAATGTCCTCGCGGAAACACTGATCAGCGAAGGAGTTAACATTGTATCCGGTGGTACGGATAACCACTTGATGTTGCTTGATACACGTAACCTGAACATTACTGGAAAAGATGCGGAAAAAGTACTAGATTCCATCGGAATCACTGTGAATAAAAACGCAATTCCATTTGATCCTACCAGCCCTTTTGTAACTAGTGGTATCCGTATTGGTACACCTGCAGTTACTTCCCGTGGCATGGATGAGCAAGCAATGGTGGCTATTGGTCGTATCATAGCTAATGTTCTGAAGAATCCGAAGGACGAAGCGAAATTGACTGAGGCAGCTCGTCAAGTTGCTGAATTGACGGATCAGTACCCACTGTATCCAGAACTGAAATACTAGTTCTTATTCGTATTAATGAATGAGTCTACCTCCACCAAGTCCTGATTTCGGGTTTGGTGGAGGTTTTTTGTTGTTTATTGTTCACAATATTACAATGGAGATATTGATGAAAAGAATGAAATTAATTATGAAAGTTCATGGAATTTTCATAAAAATTAGTGAAAAAAATGTGAATAGTATGAAAAATGTAAACTTGCACAACCTAATTTAGGTTTTATAGCTGGAAAGGCACTGAAATTCCAATCCTTACCTTTCTAAACAAAGGAAATACAAGGGAAAAGCTTCAATATGGATACAAGTTCCTTTCTAGGTGAAATGCGACGATGGGAATGCTATAATAGACAGGATTTAGCCATAGAGAAGCAAAAGTGCTTTCTAGGGTTATAGACACGACTTACAATTACCGGAGGGACAGTAAATGGGAAAATTGGTGATTTGCGATCATCCTTTAATTCAACACAAACTAACATTTATTCGCGACGTAAGAACAAACACGAAGGATTTCAGAGAGCATGTTGACGAAGTTGCTACATTGATGGCTTATGAGATTACACGGGATATTCCTCTAGAGACCATTACAGTACAAACACCGGTCACTGAAACCGAAAGCAAAGTGATTTCAGGAAGAATGCTTGGGCTTATCCCTATTCTTCGTGCCGGCCTAGGTATGCTTGAGGGCGTCCTAAAGCTTCTCCCTGCTGCTAAAGTAGGACATGTTGGCTTATTCCGTGATCCGGACACACTTCAACCGGTAGAGTATTACATCAAGCTTCCTACAGATGTACAGGAACGTGAGTTGATCGTAATTGATCCGATGCTAGCTACAGGGGGATCCGCGATCGCTGCCATTACCTCGCTGAAGAACCGCGGCTGTACACAGATTAAAATGATGAACCTGATTGCGGCTCCGGAAGGTGTTGCTGCAGTTCAAGAAGCGCATCCAGATGTAGATATTTACGTAGCCGCGCTTGATTCTCATTTGAATGAACATGGATATATCGTCCCAGGACTTGGCGATGCTGGAGATCGTTTGTACGGAACTAAGTAAATAGTAATCAGTAACAGGTAATACATTGAGTTTTTAATTTTTTTGATGAAAGGGTAGGGGTTATGTCCAAAATTAAAGTGATGACTATTTTCGGAGTGCGCCCCGAGGCGATCAAGATGGCTCCTCTAGTTCTTGAGCTGAAGAAGCATCCTGAGCATATCGAGTCCATCGTATGTGTTACTGCACAGCACAGAGAATTGCTCGATCAAGTGTTGGAAGTGTTCAATATAACTCCTGATTACGATCTGGATGTGATGAAGGACCGTCAGACACTTAATGAGATTACTATTCGAGTGCTTGAAGGCTTGGAACCTGTACTCAGAGAGGTTAAACCTGATATCGTACTGGTGCACGGAGATACATTAACGACGTTCCTTGCAAGTTACGCCTCTTTCCTGCAGCAAATTCAGGTTGGGCACGTAGAAGCAGGACTTCGGACATGGAACAAATTGTCTCCGTATCCTGAAGAAATGAACCGTCAACTTACAGGTGTGTTAGCAGATCTACACTTCGCTCCAACCGATTGGTCAGCTGGTAACCTGAGACATGAGAACAAAAAAGAATCAAGTATTTATATCACAGGCAACACTGTAACCGATGTGTTTCAATATACCGTACAGCCTGATTACAGGCATCCTGTTTTGGATTTCGCTTCAGGGAAAAGACTTATTTTGATGACCGCTCACCGTAGAGAATCGCAAGGTGAACCGCATCGCAATATCTTCCGAGCAGTCAAAAGAATCGCTGATGAATTCGAAGATGTTGCCATTGTTTATCCTGTGCATCCGAGTCCTGCTGTTAAGGAACCTGCACATGAAATCTTGGGTGGACATCCGAGAATCAAGCTGATTGATCCACTGGATGTCGTAGACTTGCATAATTTTTATCCGCATACTCACTTGATATTAACCGATTCCGGTGGTTTGCAAGAGGAAGCTCCTTCATACGGAGTTCCCGTGCTTGTGCTTCGTGATACGACGGAGCGTCCTGAAGGGATAGACGCTGGAACGCTAGAACTTGTGGGCACGGACGAGGAGAAGGTGTATGAACGGACACATGCTCTTTTGACTGATAATGAGCTCTATCAGTCGATGAGTCGGGCCGCCAACCCGTACGGTGATGGCAAAGCCTCCCAACGAATTGTCAATGCGATTTTGCACCATTTTGGTGTGAACAAGGAACGTCCTGAAGAGTTTCACAGAATGTTCACAAAAAATAAATAATTTCATTTAAAGTAATATTTGATCTGTTAAAATCAACATACAGTCAAACTGTACGGTTTATATGGTTTTGGAACATTTTGCTGTGATTATTTTCATGTTTTCAAGGGTTTTTAAGTAATGTTCAATGAATTGACAAAGTCTCCAGAAATTCAGTAAAATTAGTTGGGATTGTAGCCAATGAAAGAACAAAATAGCAGGGACAGCTTGTTACAGACCGCGCTTATCATTGGAAGTGCAGGCACTATACTCGCCGCTTACATTATTATTGGTTTTTTTGCGGCAAGGTGGCTGAAAGACCTGATGGAAGGCCCAAGATATTGGCTCGCCATTGGCACTATAACCGGAATGATTCTGGGGATTGTGAACGTCGTCCTGTTAATTAAAAAATTTTTGGGGGAGCAGAATGGATAATATGACTCCCATGATCAATACCGTCACTAGAGTTACGCTCGTCCTTATGGCAGGACTCTTAATGGGCTGGGCACTTCATCATGAAACCAGGGATGTTACGCTGGGCATGACTCTAGGTCTGGTGGCGGGATTGGTAAACTTTCGTTATCTGGCCGTCAAGGTTCGACGGGTAACGCAGTCGATTGCGAGCAACGAAGGGAATGCCTTCAGCCTCGGTTTTGTTACACGGATTAGCTTCGCAATTTTGGTCACCATGTTCGCGGTCAAGATTGAGCATTTCTCCCTGGTAGCAACTGTTTCGGGCGTATTCATTCCTCAGCTTCTCGCCATTCCTGCGGGGATATATCTGAGTGTGAAGAACAAACTTTAACCAGATTAAAGAGAAAGGGGGATGATACTATGCACGCTATGCCGAAAATCTTTGTCGGAGGAATACCGATAGATATATCAGCCGTATTAATGCTTCTGATCAGTTGTACAGTAGTGTTTGTACTGGTGATGTTGTCGGTTCGCAAGCTTTCGGTTGAGAATCCATCTAAGCTTCAGAATTTTATGGAATGGGTTGTAGAATTTGTAGAAGGTGTCGTTAGCAGTGCTATGGACCTGAAGAAAGGAAAACCTTACATATCTTTGGGGCTAACGTTGATTCTGTTTATCTTTGTTTCCAACCTTCTTGGATTGCCTTTCTCAGTTGTAACTGAAGCGCATGGACCTGTAACCGTGTTTGGCCATGTAATAGAAGCAACCAGGAACTTGGCGCATGGTGATCATGTTGAGATCTTATGGTACAAGTCGCCGACTGCTGACATTAATGTCACTGCGGGATTGGCAATTATCGTGTTTATTTTGATGAACTTCCTGGGCATTAAGCTCAACGGTAAGCATTATTTCAAACACTATATTGAGCCGTTTCCAATCTTTTTGCCACTGAACATTATCGAGAACTTGGCAAAACCAGTAGCTCTGGCTATTCGTCTATTTGCTAACATTTTTGCCGGAGAAGTACTGATTACAGTCATTTTGAAACTGGGGATTCTCAGTATTCCGTTCCTGGCTGTATGGCAAGGATTCAGTATTTTCGTCGGGGCACTACAGGCGTTTATCTTTACAATTCTGACGATGGTTTATATCGCACAGATGACGATTCACGAAGAAGAAGCACATTAATGAACTGCTGCGAAGAGAACGGCTATCGCCTGATTTTCTTTCGCGGGAGATATCTTATATCATTAAACACAATATGAACCAAAATTAAAGGAGGATATTTACAAATGGAATTTTTAGCAGCAGCAATAGCGGTTGGATTGGGTGCACTTGGCGCAGGTCTTGGTAACGGTATGATCGTAAGTAGAACAGTTGAGTCCATCGCTCGTCAACCAGAAGCTCGTAACGCTCTTCAAACTACAATGTTTATCGGTGTAGGTATCGTCGAAGTTATTCCGTTGGCAGCAACAGTTATCGCATTCCTGATCATGTTTTCATCTTAATAAACCGTATTTACGGTTTGGCGGGGACGGCCGATGCCATCCGCGCCTTACTTTTGTATACGTCCGCATGACGCGGTAAGGGAAGGGAGTGACCTCAGTGGAAATTGTTTGGACAAACATCTTATTTTCAATTCTAGCCTTTGGGATTCTATATTTCTTGCTCAGTAAGTATGCGTTCAGCAAACTGTTCGCAGTTATGGAGAAACGCCGTGAGCTAGTAATGCAGCAAATGGATGAAGCTGCGAAGACTAGAGAGCAAGCGGTCGCGTATGTGGAAGAGCAGAAGCAGGCGCTGAACAGTGCACGCCAGGAAGCTCAACAGATTATTCAACAATCGCAAATTACTAGTAATCAACAGGTAGAACAAGCTTTGGCGCAAGCTAAAGTTGAAGCTGCACGTGTCAAAGAAGAGGCCGTGCGCGATATCGAGAACGAGAAGAATAAAGCAGTGGAAGAGTTGCGCAGCGAAATTGGAACGGCATCTGTTCGTATTGCTTCTAAGCTTCTTAAGAAAGAAGTTAGTGCTAGCAGTGAGCAGGAGCAGCTTGTGAACCAATACCTCAATGAGGTAGGAGGCCGATCATGAGCCGCGATACGGTAGTTGCCAAGCGCTACGCTAAAGCATTGTACAGTGCAGCGGTAGAGAAGGGGATTACCCTTGAAGTAGAAGAACAGCTCAAGGCAGTGGTCGAAGTATTACATTCAGACCAAGAGGTACAGCGGTTTATTCTTGCACCGCGTATCTCAGAGTCCGACAAGCTGAAAGTGCTGCGCACAGCACTTCAAGATAAGCTCTCTCCTATCGTGATGAACATTGTAGAACTGTTAGTAGAGCGAGGCAGAACCGATATTTTTGCCGAACTGCTGGATACGTATATCAAGATTGAAGGAGACGCTCTTGGCATTGGTGATGCTAAGGTATACTCCGTTTATTCTTTAAGTGAAGAAGAACAAGCGGCTGTAGCTGCAGAATTCGGCCAGCTCGTAAACCGTAAAATCCGGGTTACGAACGTGGTGGATCCAAGCCTGCTGGGAGGACTGAAAGTTTATATCGGCGATACGCTGTATGACGGCAGTCTGTCTAGCAAATTGGAACGTCTCGAGAAATCCTTTAATGATAAGCATAGAAGATAGGGGTGAGGATATTGGGCATCAGACCTGAAGAGATCAGCACTTTGATCAAAAGTCAAATTGAGCAATATAAAGCCGATATCGAAGTTGCCGAAGTCGGCACCGTCATTCAAGTCGGAGACGGTATCGCTCGTGTCTACGGTCTGGAAAACGCAATGGCAGGCGAGTTGCTAGAGTTCTCCAACGGTGTAGTGGGCATGGCGCTCAATCTGGAAGAAAGCAACGTCGGTGTTGTTATTCTGGGTGAGTACAAGGAAATTCGTGAAGGCGATCAAGTAAAACGTACTGGACAAATCATGCAAGTTCCAGTTGGAGAGGCCCTTCTGGGTCGTGTAGTAAACGCACTCGGTATGCCGCTTGACGGTAAAGGCCCAATTCAAACGACGGAGTTCCGTCCGGTTGAGAATAACGCTCCTGGTGTTATCGACCGTAAATCGGTTCATGAGCCAATGCAAACTGGCCTTAAAGCGATTGATGCGATGGTACCAATTGGTCGTGGACAACGCGAACTTATCATTGGTGACCGTCAAACAGGTAAAACTGCAATCGCAATTGATGCGATTATCAACCAAAAAGGCAACGGAATGAAATGTATTTATGTTGCCATTGGACAAAAACAATCTACAGTAGCACAGGTTGTAGAAACTCTCCGCCGTCATGGTGCGTTGGAATATACAATCATTGTAACTGCTTCGGCTTCCGAGCCATCCCCACTGTTGTATATTGCTCCATACGCAGGTTGCGCAATGGGCGAATACTTCATGTACAAGGGCGAACATGTACTGATCATTTATGATGACCTTTCAAAACAAGCTTCGGCTTATCGCGAATTGTCCTTGCTGCTTCGTCGTCCACCGGGTCGTGAAGCGTTCCCTGGTGACGTGTTCTACTTGCATTCCCGTCTTTTGGAACGTGCGGCTAAGCTTAGTGATGCGCTTGGTGGTGGTTCATTAACCGCGCTTCCTTTCATCGAAACACAAGCATCTGACGTATCAGCTTACATTCCTACGAACGTAATCTCGATTACAGATGGTCAAATTTTCCTTGAATCCGATCTGTTCAACTCTGGACAACGTCCGGCAATCAACGTCGGTATCTCCGTTTCCCGTGTAGGGGGTTCCGCTCAGATTAAAGCGATGAAGAAGGTTGCTGGCTCGCTCCGTCTGGATCTTGCCCAATATCGTGAACTTCAAGCTTTCTCGCAGTTCGGCTCAGATCTAGATAAATCGACGCTTGCTCGTCTGAATCGCGGAGCGCGTATGATGGAAGTTCTGAAGCAAGGTGTAAATCAGCCGTTGACTGTTGAGCATCAAGTACTCAGCTTGTACACAGCTGTAAAAGGATATTTGGATGATATTCCTGTTAAAGACGTAAAACGTTTTGAAAAGGAATTTCTTGCTTACATGGATAGCAGTGCTGCTGAAGTTGCTCAATCCATCAAAGATACAAAAGATTTGACAGCAGATAACGAAGCCGCTCTTAAAGCAGCAATTGATAAATTTAAAAGAGGCTTTGCTACTAGCTAATATAGATAGTGCGTAAACGGATCTTACTAAGTGAGCTTTGGCTCTGCCGAAGCTCAGGCTTTACTTATAAAGTTAGCTTTGACTCCGTTAAAGCTAAGATGATGCTTACGAAGTTAGCTTTGACTTCGTCAAAGCTTTAAGGTGGTGAAATCATGGCAAGAAGCATGCGTGATATTAAACGTCAAATTAAGAGTGTTCAAAACACAAGACAGATCACAAAAGCGATGGAAATGGTAGCCGCCTCCAAGCTGAGAAAAGCTCAGGAGAAGGCAATTGCCGCCCGTCCTTATGCTGAGAAGCTGAAAGAGGTTGTATCGAGTATTGCTGCTGGTACAGAAGGCATCCAGCATCCCATGCTGGTCAGTCGTCCTGTGAAAAAAACCGGTTATCTTATCGTGACCTCTGATAGAGGACTTGCGGGAGGATACAACGCTAATATTCTACGTAAGGTGACGATGCTCATCGCTGAGCGACATAAATCGAAAGATGAGTACGCCTTGTTCGTCATCGGTCGTAAAGGCCGTGACTTCTTACGCCGCCGTGAATATCCGATTGTACATGAGGTTACCGAGCTTTCGGATGCGCCGAAATTTGCAGATATCAAGACTATCGCGAACTTGGCAGTACAACAGTTTGAGACAGGTGAGTATGACGAGTTGTACGTTTGTTACAACCAATTCGTCAATGCTATTACCCAGATTCCAACCGTTGATCGACTGTTGCCTATGGAAGGCGTAGGAAATCATGAGCATCATGAAGCATCCGCAAATTACGAATATGAACCTTCACCGGAAGGCGTTCTCGAAGTATTACTTCCGAAATATGCCGAAACTTTGATTTATAGCGCAATTCTGGATGGCAAAGCCAGTGAGCTGGGTGCGAAAATGACAGCGATGGGCAGTGCAACAAAGAACGCGTCGAAAATGATCGGAGAACTTACCCTTACGTACAACCGTGCCCGTCAGGCGGCAATTACACAGGAAATTACCGAGATCGTGGCCGGAGCGAACGCTCAGTCTTAAAAATACAAGAAAAGTTAAGCAGTGTGCTTGACTTACCTTGTATTTTACGAGAAACAGTGCCGTGTTAAGCGATACATAGTATCGCCTGCTTCGGGAGTATAACTCCTTAAGAACGGCACTGCAGTTCTTCTTAAAATATAAGAAAGTATAGGTTTTACACTATACAAAATGCTTATATTTCTACGAGAAACGGTTGTCATCTTTATATGACGACAATGTCGTTTCTTCTTGACGTAACAGCTTTCGAGGAGGGAATTGAAGATGAACAAAGGACGCGTTGTAAGCATTATGGGTCCGGTTGTCGATATTGAATTTGAACGCGGCCAGTTGCCCGAGATATTCAACGCTATCAAAATTGAAACTGTCTTGGATAATGGTCGCCAGATTAACCTAACACTTGAGGTTTCCAATCACTTGGGAGACAATCTGGTACGTTGTATCGCTATGTCTTCTACAGATGGTCTGGTTCGTGGACTGGACGCAATGGACCAAGGAGGTCCTATTTCGGTTCCTGTAGGGGAAGCGACATTAGGCCGGGTATTTAACGTACTTGGGAATCCAATTGATAACGCTGGTGAAGTTGCAGCTGAGATTAGGAACCCAATTCACCGTTTGGCTCCGACTTTTGATGAATTGTCGACACAAGCCGAAATTTTGGAAACGGGTATTAAAGTTATCGACTTGCTGGCACCTTACGCTAAGGGCGGTAAAGTTGGTCTGTTCGGCGGTGCCGGTGTAGGTAAAACGGTAACGATTCAAGAATTGATTAATAACATTGCCCAAGAACACGGTGGTATTTCCGTATTCGCGGGTGTGGGTGAACGTACTCGTGAAGGTAATGACCTTTATCACGAAATGACGGACTCAGGTGTTATTAAGAAAACAGCAATGGTGTTCGGACAAATGAATGAGCCTCCAGGCGCGCGTCTACGCGTAGCTTTGACCGGTCTTACTATGGCGGAATATTTCCGTGATGTAGAAGGTCGCGATACGCTGCTCTTTATTGATAATATATTCCGTTTCACCCAAGCGGGTTCCGAAGTATCCGCTCTTCTCGGACGTATGCCGTCCGCGGTAGGTTATCAGCCTACACTGGCTACTGAAATGGGTCAGTTGCAAGAGCGTATCACTTCGACCAAAAAAGGCTCCGTTACTTCCATTCAAGCAATCTACGTACCGGCGGATGACTACACTGACCCTGCTCCGGCAACGGCGTTTGCTCACTTGGATGCAACAACAAACCTTGAGCGTAAGATTTCCGAGAAGGGGATTTTCCCAGCGGTTGATCCACTGGCTTCCAGCTCACGTCTGCTAGCACCGGAAATTGTTGGTGAAGAGCATTACAATGTGGCACAAGGTGTTAAACAATTGCTGCAACGTTATACCGAACTTCAAGACATCATTGCCATCTTGGGTATGGATGAATTGAGTGAGGATGATAAGGTTATCGTATCCCGTGCTCGTAAAGTTGAGCGGTTCCTGTCGCAGCCTTTCCACGTGGCTGAACAATTTACTGGCTTCAAGGGTAAATACGTGCCAATTAAAGAAACTGTACGAAGCTTTAGAGAGATTCTGGATGGTAAGCATGATGATCTTCCAGAAGCAGCATTCCTCTTTGTGGGAACAATCGAAGAAGCGGTAGAAAAAGCGAAAACGATGATGTAACCCTAAGCTTAGTTAATGCTTTCGATGCGAGCTTTACTTCGTAAAGCTTTTAGGAGGAATGGAAGTGAATACCTTTTTGTTGGAAATTGTCACGCCGGAGCATCTCGTTTACTCTAAACAAGTGAATAGCTTGACAGTACGAGGAGTCGAAGGTGAGTTAGGTATTTTGCCGGGACACATTCCGCTTGTGACTCCACTTCAGGTTGCTCCGTTATCCGTAAAATCGAACGGTGTTACGATCTCCATCGCCGTTCATGGCGGGTTCGTTGAAGTGCATAAGGACAAGGTAACAGTGCTGGCTGAAAGTGCCGAGCTGCCAACTGAGATTGATGTTGAGCGCGCCGAAGCAGCTAGAGAACGGGCTGAGCGCCGTCTCCACTCTCGTAGCAAACAAGATGAAATCGATCACCGCCGTGCGGAGTTGGCGCTGCAACGCGCTGTTACACGGATCAAAGTGTCCACTGGTAAAGGACAACAGTAGGATATTAGCGGTCAAGCTATAAGCTTGACTGCTTTTTTTATTGTATTAATCTATGCATCTAAGGTTAAAAATTGTTCATTTTCTTGGATATTGGCATTGAATTGTTTAAAAATTTGTAAAAGTACTGGATTCTTTTGCCCTGCACAAGTATGATATAAGAGTCGATTTCCGAGTAATACGAACACGGAGGGTTAGCATGGAGGATTTATTGTCCAATGGATGGTCTAGTGCAGCTGGAACCAGCAGCATGGTCTCAATGATTGTTTCTTTGCTCAGTGTTGTATTATCTTGGTGGGCATTGCAGAACCTTAAGCTGGATTTGGTCATAAGATATCCCAAGAGTCCTCAGGGAAGGCTACTGCACTTGCTATTGGCCATTGTACTTGGTCGTTTAGTTGCAGGATTCTTTCTGGATTACCTTAGCTGGAGTGGGATGATCCGCTATATGTTTTAGGAATTTGTAGTTTGGTTATAAATGTCATAGGTCGTAGTGGTCAAAAAGTGTCGAATAATAAGGTTTTATTATGTCAACACTGAACTTTAAGGAACATGCCCGGATGAATGGGCGTAATGATGGAGTATGCGAATTTTATTGCAATTACTTTTAATCTAAAAAAACAATTTAAGAAATAATGGACGCGGAGGGAAACCGAAAATGAGCAAATTTATCGTCCGCGGTGGCAACAGATTGACCGGGAGCGTGAAAGTTAGCGGCGCAAAAAATTCCGTATTACCGATCATAGCCGCCTCTCTATTGGCAGAAGAAGGAGTAAGCGTCATTGTGGACGCACCTCCGCTTGATGATGTAATGACGATTTCAAAAATGTTGGAATCTCTGGGTGCAGGGGTTACATATCAAAACGATATTATCCAGGTGGATGCTACAAACATCACTTCCTGTGAAGCACCTTATGAATGGGTACGAAAAATGCGGGCATCTTTTTTAGTGATGGGCCCTCTGTTATCTCGACTTGGTCAAACAAGAATCTCTTTGCCTGGCGGCTGCGCCATTGGCACACGACCGATTGATCAGCATTTGAAAGGGTTTGAAGCGCTTGGTGCAGAGATTAGTCTCGGCCAGGGATACATTGAAGCGAAAAGTAACGGTCGTCTGCGCGGAGCCAAGGTGTATTTGGATGTAGCTAGCGTGGGTGCGACCGAAAATATAATGATGGCAGCGGCACTCGCCGAAGGTGTGACCGTGATTGAGAATGCGGCTAAGGAGCCTGAAATTGTTGACCTGGCCAATTATTTGAACGGTATGGGCGGAATCGTGCGCGGTGCGGGAACAGGTGTTATCCGTATTGAAGGCGTTGAACGTCTGCATGGCGTTAAACATCATGTGATTCCTGACCGAATTGAGGCAGGTACTTATATGGCGGCCGCAGCAATTACAGGTGGCGATGTATATGTAGAGGGCGCAATCGCTGATCACTTGGGTCCTGTTATTGCTAAGATGGAAGAGATGGGCGTGACCATTATTCCTGACGAGAACGGTATTCGAGTAATTAGTGACAAACCTCTTAAAGCTGTTGATTTGAAGACTTTGCCGTATCCAGGATTTCCAACGGATATGCAGTCTCAAATGATGGCATTATTGCTACGCTCTGAAGGAACCAGTGTCGTTACAGAGACAGTATTCGAGAATCGGTTCATGCATGTGGATGAATTCCACAACATGAATGCTGAGATTAAGATCGAAGGTCGCTCAGCGATCGTTACGGGTAATGCGCAATTGGTCGGAGCAAAAGTTTGTGCTACGGATTTACGTGCGGGAGCTGCGCTTATCTTGGCAGGTCTTGTTGCTGAAGGTACTACTGAGGTAAGCGGAACTCATCATATTGACCGCGGATACGTACATTTGGCTGAGAAGCTGTCCGGACTAGGTGCGGAAATTTGGCGTATTTCCATGGAAGACACAGCCGTGCAAACGGTGAAGGGTGAAACTCTTAAACCAGAAGTAGCCAAGAGCGAATCGTGTAAAAGCGAAGAGGTTAAACCTCGCTTCCAGGTTCAAGCAACTTGGGTATAATATCAGTTATTAGGAGAGATCAGGCTGCAGTGATGCGGCTTGGTCTTTTTTTAATAATAAGAAAGTAAATCTGAATCCTCATCTAATGAGGATTTTTTTCGTTTGTAATTTTTTAACGCGGGGCATAGTGATAGATACGAGAAAGCTACTCTCTTTCTCTCAAATATTGTTCTAGTAGTTGCTGTAAATTCATATCTATAAGAATCAACAGTGACTCACGGAAGGAGCCATAGAGATGAAAGATTTCCGCTACTTGCGACGTAACAAGTCAACGCGCTGGCACTCGCGTCCCCTTGCTCCCCGGCTTAGGCGACTCGGTCCGGTCGCCTGGCTCGCAGCGCCTATCCTGGCGGCGCTGCTGATTCCACTGGCGGTTGTCCCGCAGCACCGGGGACAACCGGCGCCTCCGGCCGTGCCGACGGTACCGACGGTCACGGCCTCACCGGCGGCGCCGAAGGCAGCTGCGCAGGAAGAAGCGCCGCAGCCGAAGGTCTCTGTCTATTTGTCGCGCAGCGGACAAATAGAGACATTGCCGCTGGAGGACTACGTCAGCGGCGTGCTTGCGGCCGAGATGCCGGCCAGCTTTGAGCTTGAAGCGCTCAAAGCGCAGGCCGTAGCGGCCCGCACCTTTATCCTTCGCCGCCTGCTGGCTGGCGACAGAAGCGGCGTCCCCGTTCCGGGGGCGGATGTAACAGATACGGTAAGCCATCAGGCTTACGTATCTAAGGACACGCTGGAACGGAAGTGGAAGCTCGGCGGAAGAAGCGCCGACCTTGCCAAGCTTCAGCGCGCGGTCCTTGAGACGCGCGGTGTCATTATGACCTATAAAGGGCAGCCGATTACGGCCTCCTTTTTCGCCTCCAGTGGAGGATATACGGAGAACTCGGAAGAATACTGGAATGCAGCAATTCCCTATTTGCGCAGTGTGACGAGTCCTTGGGAGAAAGAGATTACCCCAAACTATGCGGTAACAACGACCTTTTCCATTTCGGAGATACTTACTAGACTTGGGCTAAACGACAGAGTAATCCCTGCGTCAAAAGAAACTATCCATTCAGTCACGACAAAGAAGATATCTACTTCCTCAGAATTGCCGGTAGAAGTGTTGTCTCTCACCACTGGACATCGGGTGAAGGAAATCTCTATTGGAGGCACTATTTTTACTGGAAGAGAAGTAAGAGAGAAGCTAGGGTTGCGTTCCAGCCAATTCAGTTGGGGTCGAAAAGGGAATAAAATCTATATAACTACCTTCGGAAATGGGCATGGTGTGGGGATGAGTCAGTGGGGTGCAAATGGGATGGCGAAGGAAGGCGGAACGGCCACCCAAATTCTCAAACACTATTATAGAGGTATCTCTTTTACGCAAATCTCAACTCTTCTGAAAAAATAAATTGGAAGATACGTATAAAAGAGAGAAGCCCGGTAACACTGGTTACTGAGGTGATAACCATATGAATGAACAAGACAAAAACAAAACAAACCATGATGAATCTCTCAAAAAATCGCAGGGAGATTTAGGTGCTAAACCTTCTTCATGGAGCAAGATGTTATCTAAACGTTGGGTGTTCCCAGCAGTCTACACGGCGGCAGCGGCAATTATACTAACCTTGGTGTGGGTCTATCAAGATGCCGGCCAAAAGCCGCTGGACACCGCCGCCACATCACAGCAACAAGCAGGAGCTTCGACTAACGAAGCTGGTACTGCAAACAGTAATCCAGATGCCCTTGAAGTTCTTGCTTCAGCGGAAAGCTTGGTATGGCCAGTAGCCAATCCAGGAGAAGTAGAAGTGGTCAAGCCGTATTATGATGAGAATGGTACTGAGGATAATCACGTTGCCGCCATGGTGCAGTATAACGACAAATTTATTCCTAATGTCGGTATCGATCTTGCCCGTGAAGACAATAACACGTTCGACGTCAAAGCAGCGCTTAGCGGTGAAGTGACTAGAGTTGAAGATGTTGCGGTGTTAGGTAAGGTAATTGAGATTACCCATCAAGGCAACATGAAGACCGTGTACCAAAGTCTTGGCGACACGAAAGTTAAACAAGGTGATGTTGTGAAGCAAGGAGATACACTTGCAACCGCAGGTCGCAGTGAAATCGAAAAGAACCTGGGCAATCATGTACACTTTGAAGTGTATAAGGATGGCAAAGTAGTTAATCCATCAGAGTTACTGCCAGGGCGATAAGAATATCTATAGCAGGGGGCGAAAGCTCCCTGTTTTGTTTTGTGAATAAGGAGGCTCTTCGTAAGCAGCATGCTTATAAAGAGTCTTATTTTTCGGCGAGAAAGGGTTATTGTCTTAAAGGATCAACAACGTTCCTTCTTGCTAATAACAAGGCTTTTTGGGTTGTCCATTAAATAAAATGAGCCTTCCCAGGCTTGTCATGTCTTGAAAGCGCGAATATATAAGCCCGCCCCTCATATAATGTACCAAACTATCCACAGTTGGGAGGCGGGAGCGTGCACGATTACATCAAGGAACGTACGATCAAAATCGGACGCTGCATCGTGGAAACCAGACATACGGTCCGGACCATAGCCAAGGAATTTGGCGTTTCAAAGAGCACGGTGCACAAAGACTTGACTGAACGTCTGCCAGAGATCAACCCTGATCTGGCCGATCAGGTGAAGCACATTCTTGAATATCACAAATCCATCCGACATCTTCGGGGGGGAGAAGCCACAAAAATTAAATATAAAAAAACGACGGGGAAAAAACGTGAGGTTGCTGTAGCATCAAAGCCATGAGATTTTCGGAAATTTAAGGAAATATTCAGTTATAACGCATTGTGTACATCCCCTAAAGTATGTTATTTTTAAGTTTAGTACTAACTGCTGTTTTTTAATTAAAATAACACTTTGGGGGCTCTTTCATTATGTTTAGCAAGGATATCGGAATCGACCTCGGCACGGCCAATGTGCTCATACATGTTAAGGGAAGGGGAGTCGTTCTGGATGAACCTTCCGTGGTCACAATTGAAAGTGATACGAAGAGAGTCCTTGCGGTGGGAGAACAGGCACGTCGCATGGTTGGACGTACACCTGGAAATATAATAACGATCCGTCCTCTACGGGATGGTGTCATTGCAGATTTTGAAGTCACGGAAATGATGCTGAAGTATTTTATCGACCGCGTTGGCGGCCGTTCCTGGTACGCACGGCCCCGTATTCTGATTTGCGCCCCTACTAATATTACATCTGTGGAACAGAAGTCCATACGGGATGCGGCAGAACGTAGCGGGGCCAAGGAAGTATTTATGGAAGAAGAGCCAAAGGCCGCTGCAATTGGAGCGGGAATGGATATTTATCAACCAAGTGGGAATATGGTCGTCGATATCGGTGGCGGAACGACGGATGTAGCCGTGCTTTCTATGGGCGACGTCGTTACCGCTTCTTCGATTAAAGTCGCTGGAGACAAGTTCGATGAGGCCATTTTAAGATATATTAAACAAAAGTATAAATTGTTAATCGGCGAACGAACAGCAGAGGATATTAAGCTTACTATTGGTACGGTTCGTCCTGGTTTGATGAAGTCCGAGATGGATATTCGTGGTCGGGACATGGTAAGCGGACTACCCCAGACGCTCACTATTACGTCTGGCGAGATTAAGGAAGCGTTGTGGGATCCGGTTTCTTCCATTGTGGCTGCAGCTAAATCGGTATTAGAGCGTACACCACCAGAGTTGTCGGCGGACATCATTGACCGAGGTGTTGTTCTTACTGGTGGAGGTGCTTTGCTTAACGGATTGGACGAGCTGCTCTCAGAAGAATTGCACGTTCCTGTCTGGGTAGCTGAAGACCCTATGCACTGTGTAGTAAAAGGAACAGGGATTATGCTGGATAATTTGGACAAGGTCGTTAAGAAAAATTTCTAAGCAGCCGATATAAAAGGTAGCATTAGATTCGGAAGGAGACTACCTTCATGATAAGAGGATTATATACGGCCGCTGCAGGTATGGTTGCGCAGCAGCGTAGACACGATACGGCAACACAAAACATCGCTAACTTAAATACAACGGGATATAAGCAGGTTGACAGTGTTAATCGTGCTTTTCCGGATGTCTTGATCTCTGCTATGAGTAATGGCACTACCACGCCGGTTGGGCGCCTTAACACGGGCGTTTTTGCGGAACAGTCGATATCCCAATATTTACAGGGGGATTTAAGGGAGAGCGGCAAGTCTATGGATTTTGCTTTATCTACGGATTTGCAAATGGTCGACCCTGTGACGGGTCAGAATATAGCCTTTGATGGTTCAGGGAAGTACGTAAGTCCTGATGGCGAGGTTATTTACCGTCCACAGGCTTTCTTTACTGTTCAGGATGTTGAGGGCAATAACTTATTTACCCGGAATGGAAGCTTCTCAGTAAATGCGGCTACCGGAGAAGTGTTGAGCAGTGGAGGTTTCAAGGTTCTTGATTCCACAGGCCAGCCTCTCGTCTTGACAGGAAATCAGGACACCCTTAAAGTGGACGGGCAGGGTAATGTACTGAGTCCAGTAACAGGACTTCCGACTGGGACTAAACTTGGTGTGAGTGTAGTTACAAAGCCACACGAACTAGTGCGTGATGGTAATGGTGTGTTTCACGCGGATGATGTAGCGGCGGCGGACATTCGTTATTCCAATGCAACTGATAACTTACAGGTGCGTCAAGGATATTTAGAGGGATCCAATGTTGATCCTACTCAGGTTACTGTAGATTTGAATGCCGCATACCGGGCGTATGAAGCGAATCAAAAGATCGTTCAATACTATGATAGCAGCTTGCAGAAGGCTGTAAATGAAGTTGGCAGGGTATAGACTGCTTTATGAATTGAGCTTTACAGGTAAAGCTTATAGGAGGTTTGATCTATGAACAACTCAACGATTAGTGCAGCAGTCTCCATGTCCAGCCTTCAGCAGCGGCTTGATATTATAGCGGATAATCTAGCTAATATGGATACCAATGGTTATAAAAGCAAGCAAGGCTCCTTTGAGGATGTGCTGACTCGTGTACAGCAGCAATCGGATGATTATGATCAGCCGGGCCGCGCTACACCTTTGGGCTTCAATATCGGTTTTGGGACTTATGTACCTTCGATTACAACGAATTGGGAGGAAGGCCCGCTTAAAGAAACGGGTAATCCTACCGATTTGGCACTTCAAGGCAATGGACTTTTTGGAGTTCAAGTCAATGGCACTACGGCCTATACACGTCAGGGTGATTTTCACTTTACTCCAGATGCAGCAGATGCAACGAAGATGGTCCTTGTAGATAATACAGGTAATCCTGTACTGAATACAGAAGGTACTCCTTTAACGGTCCCTGTGGGTGTGAATGCAGCTATCGATGAATCTGGCCGTGTATTAACGAAACAGACAGAGAATGGACCTGTTCAGGTAGCAGGTACTATAATGATTGTAGAACCTAAGACACAGAATGCTTTAAAGGCAGTGGACGGAAATTTCTATATGCTTGCCGATGGAGTTACAGCACAGCAGGCTTTTGTACAAAGAGCAGCAGGTGAGGCTTCTGGAATTGGAGTGCGCTCAGGGTGGCTGGAGCAGTCGAATGTCGATATGACCACAGAAATGACACAAATGATGCAGATTCAACGTACGTATCAACTCACAGCTCGGGCGCTTTCTTCCAGTGATCAGATGCTAGGTCTGGCCAATAACATGCGCGGGTAGAGGTGAAGGAATGGAACGTCAGAAAAAGGTGAAACCGGAAAACAAACCAGAAGACAAGAAAGAGACGAAGCGGCGAGGCGTTTCAAAATGGACACTCATCCAGTGGGTTCTTATTCCCTTGCTTCTCATAGCTGCACTTGGAGGCGGGCTGGCCGTCGGTTACGTCGTCCTTGGCAAGAAAGAGTTTAGCGATGTTCTACAATGGAGCACGTGGAAACATGTATATGATTTGGTTTTTGCTCCATAATTAATGATGATAACGACTCCCTTGTTATATAAGGGAGTTTTCTTTTTTATACGGATAAATGTATAATGGTGGGGGGCCTCGGGCAGCAAAAAGGGCCCTCTCCGCCATGCTGCCGCATCCGGTGGAGAAAGCCCCTTATCTTAACCTCCACTTCTGCAGTTGGTGAAGGATAATTATAGTTTTTACCGAAGTTGCCTAAATTTATGCAGTTCGGCAAAGAATAAATGAAGTAACATCCGAAAGGAGTTTTGTTATAATGCTGGATATCAACCAAATTCAAGAAATTATCCCCCATCGCCCTCCATTTCTACTGGTGGACAGAATTACCGAGATTGAAATGGGTAAACGGGCTGTAGGCATCAAAAATGTAACGATCAATGAACCTTTCTTCGTAGGCCATTTCCCAGGTTATCCGGTAATGCCGGGCGTACTGATTACAGAAGCTCTTGCACAAGTTGGTGCGGTTGCTATTCTGGGAGTAGAAGCGAATCGCGGCCGAATCGGCTTTTTAGCTGGTCTGGATGGATTCCGTTTCCGTGGTCAGGTCGTACCGGGAGATACTCTCAAGCTTGAAGTGGAGATCACTCGCCTTAAGGGCAGTATCGGAAAAGGTCAAGCTACCGCATCGGTTGAGGGGAAAGTTGTAGCTTCTGGGGAAATTATGTTTGCTCTGAGCTAATACTAATTAAATATACATTATACATGGAGAAGGAGAGATTATAATGACTCAATTAAGCCCAAAAGCGGCAGAAACCTTATCTCGCTGGTTGGAGAACGCCTCTGTTGATGAGTCAACGAAGGCGGAGCTGCGCGCTCTGGAGAACGAGCCACAGGAGCTAGAGGAACGATTTTATAGAGATCTAGAATTCGGTACAGGTGGCTTGCGCGGTGTAATTGGTGCGGGTAGTAATCGTATCAATCGTTATACGGTAGGTAGAGCGACTCAAGGCTTCGCTAATTATATTCTGGAGAAGCACACTGGAGAGGGCAGACCTTCTGTTGTTATCGCTCATGACTCCCGTCGTTTCTCGCCTGAATTCACACTTGAGGCTGCTCTTGTATTAGCTGCTAATGGCATTGAGGCTCATTTATTCACTTCTCTGCGCTCAACACCGCAACTGTCGTTCAGCGTGCGTCACTTGAAAGCAACGGGTGGTATTGTGATTACTGCGAGCCATAATCCTCCTGAATATAATGGTTACAAGGTCTATAATTCAGAAGGGGGACAGCTTGTACCTCACGAAGCCGAAAAGGTCATTTCCTACATACTAGAAGTTGACACTTTTGATGGTGTAAAACGGATTTCCCAAGAAGAAGCTGAAGCTCAAGGACTGCTGCACTGGCTTGGGGAGAAGGATGACGAAGCTTTTACCGATACCGTCGCTGCGGTTAGTCTTGCAAGTGAAGAAATTGCCTCTACGCTTGGAAAAGACTTCAAAATCGTATACACCCCGCTACATGGTACTGGTAACCTGCCAGTTCGTCGTGTGCTTGAGAAAATCGGTTTTACACAGGTGCATGTTGTACCAGAGCAAGAACAACCAGATTCCGAATTTTCCACGGTGAAGTCACCAAACCCAGAGGAACGCGAAGCCTTTACACTGGCAATGAAGCTGGGTGAAGAGTTGAATGCTGACCTCCTGATTGGCACGGATCCCGATGCAGACCGAATGGGTGCAGTAGTTCGCGACAATGAAGGTAAGTTTGTTGTTCTATCCGGCAATCAATCCGGAGCTCTGATGATTCATTACTATTTAAGTCGTCTACAGGAACAAGGAAAGCTACCTAGCAATGGAGCGGTTGTAAAGACTATCGTGACGAGCGAGATGGGGGCTGCTGTAGCCTCTCATTATGGTGCAACTATATTTAATACGCTAACGGGCTTCAAATATATTGGGGAAAAAATGACTCAATTCGAACAATCCGGAGATTACACATATCTTTTCGGTTATGAAGAAAGCTATGGTTATCTTGCAGGCAACTATGCCCGTGATAAGGATGCCGTTGTTGCTGCTATGCTGATCGCTGAAGCAGGTGCTTATTACAAAGCTCAAGGTAAAACATTGTATGATGTTCTTCAGGAATTGTACGAGCAGTTCGGATACTTCTTGGAAAGCTTGGAATCCCGTACATTGAAAGGCAAGGATGGCGTTGCGCAAATTCAAGGTATTATGAATGATTGGCGTAAGAATGCACCACAAGAAATTGTGGGATCTGCCGTTACAGAGGTTCTGGATTATTCGCTAGGCTTGAATGGTCTGCCGAAGGAAAATGTATTGAAATATTTACTGGCTGACGGATCTTGGTTCTGCCTGCGTCCTTCCGGTACAGAACCAAAAATTAAAGTTTATTTTGCGGTTGTTGGTGAATCCTTGCAGAATGCCAAGGACAAGGTAGCTGCACTATCCAAGCAGGTTATGGCACGTGTTGACGGGGAACAATAAAAAAAGGTTATAGACCGCGCTCTATATTGTGAATTTATATTTTTTACGTAGAAACGGGTACCGTCTCTAAAAGGATGACGATCCGTTTCTACTTTTGTAAAAAGAGCTTTGAAGTGAAAGAGGAGGTACTTTTGGTGCAGCAAAAATGGCAACGTTGGAATATTTCTTCCCGAAAGTGGCTGTGGATCATAGTTGTGGTTGGCGTTTTAGCTGCCTTGCCTGTTGTCTATGACCGTTTACAGACGGAGAAGTCTTCCAAGACAGTGGAATTTGTATTTGATTATCGTGATTTGGTTGAAGTCGCCAGCTATCGCACAAATCCGCAGGATTATATTTCAGAACAGCTTGATCGCCTAAAGGATGCTGGTGTACAAAGTATGGCGATTTACGAAAGCACGCTGGAAGATTACCGTAAGGCGCGTCGTCTAATGATGTGGGGTGCGGCTGATATAGCTAATCTTACGGATACGGTCATTCCAGAGAATGAGAACTTTACCTATGTTCTTTTTACTAATCCTAATTACTACGATGCCTTAGCCCCAGTTATAAAGGAGGCATTCGGCAATCTTGGAATTGCTTCCAGAGAGTGGAGCTTCCGCGGAGAACAAGGTCTTATTATTGAGACTCCAATAGAAGATGCTACACTGAAGCCGCTTCAGCCCGACCCGTTTACACTGGAGATGCTGCATGACAAAGGATTCTCCATTGTACCCCGTCTAGTAGATTCTCTGACTTATAATAAAGCGACAGTTGAGGCGCTGTTGGATCGTTATGAGGAATTGGGTGTCAAACGGATCCTTTTTGAAGGAGAGTCCGTTAAAGGATTTAATGATGATGTCGATACTGGCAGTATCACTGACTTTGCTAATCTCCTAAAAGAACGTGGAATCGGAATTGCAGCGATTGAAAATATTAAGAAACAGCAGAAGGGCTTTAACAAGCTTGCTTATTTGCTGGACTATAATGTGACACGGCTATATTCCCTTAGCGAGGGAGATTCTGCCTTAGATCCAAAAGTGATCTCGGACCGTTTCGCTCTGGCGACAAAGGATCGCAATATCCGTATGATTTATCTAAATACCATTCCTTCACGGAATACAGCTAAGGCGCAGATTACAGATACGCTGGACAACCTTATCACCAGTCTAAGTGATCCTGGGGGCGCCGTTGAGCAGATCAAAGACAATGGGTTTAAGCTAGGACAAGCTACGGCATTTGAGGTTGTGGATTCGTCTTATCAGCGTTACTTCAAGCTAGTTGCGGTAGTTGGCGCAGTATCTTTAGTAGCTCTGCTGATCTCTTACTTCATTCCTTGGCTTACGATCCCTGCTTGGGTGCTAGGATTACTGGGTAGTGCAGGACTTATGGTGTTGAAACCAGAGCTGTTTGAGCAAGCACTAGCGCTTGCCGCAGCAATAAGTGCACCGACACTTGCCGTTGTACTAGCTATTCGTAAGGTCAATGAAATGGGGCCTCCTCTGCGGAGCAATGCCCTTACCTATAAGGTTATGAGCCCGCAACGACGGTTTACGCATAGTCTGGTGCTTTATCTGAAGACTTCATTAATTTCTTTGAGCGCTGTACCATTCGTGATCGCGCTACTGAATAACATTACCTATAGTCTAGTGCTGAATCAGTTCCGTGGTGTTAGTCTACTTCATATGGCGCCTATCGGCCTTGTGGCACTTTATGTACTTTTATATCGTGGGGAGTTTGTCTTTAACAAGACAGGCAAGCTGCTACGAACACCTATCACACTGGCTTGGGTTATTGCAGCTGGAGTCCTTGGGGTCGTGGGTATGTATTACTTAAGTCGTACCGGAAACGGTGGCAATGTTAGTTCATTGGAAATGGCTTTCCGAACATTCCTCGAGAATGCGGTCGGTGTCCGACCGCGTAATAAAGAGTTTTTGCTGGCTCATCCATTATTAATTCTTGGCGCATTCCTGGCCTTTAGGTACCGGAGTGCAGCGTTCATTATGATTATTGCCGTAATTGGTCAGCTCTCCATGGTGGATACCTTTGCACACATTCATTCGCCTGTTCTGATCTCCCTGGTTCGGGGATTACTCGGCCTTGGACTCGGACTGATCATTGGTGTAATTGCCGTAATCGTATGGCAGATTGCAGAAGGGTGTTGGAAACGATGGTCGCCACTCCTAAAAAGATAGTTATCTCCGGTTATTATGGTTTCCGTAACAGCGGGGATGAGGCAGTTTTGCAGTCCATTCTAATTGCATTGCAGAAACAGTCTCAAGCTACAGGAATATCAATTGAGCCTATAGTATTGTCCATTGATCCTGAATGGACCAGTGCAACCTACAGGGTGAAATCCGTGCACCGGATGAAGCTTGGTGAAGTGCGTCAAGCCATCTATGAGAGTTCTGGTCTGATCAGCGGTGGTGGGAGTTTACTGCAAGATGTAACGGGAAGCAAGAGTATCCCGTATTATCTTGGCATAATCAAGCTTGCGCAGTGGATGGGTAGACCGACCTTTATTTATGCTCAAGGAATCGGACCGGTAAACCGTAAGCTTTTCCACCCTTTAATCAAAGCCGTATTTCGTAAATGTACCTATATATCTGTGCGGGATGAACAATCCCGCGAGCTTCTTCTATCTATGGGGCTCGAACAGAAGAACATAGAGGTTGTTCCCGACCCTGTAATGGGCTTGTCACTACCAGAGGACGCGGAGGAAGCTGAACAATCTCCAGAATCATCAGATTCACTTCCAGTGATCGGGATATCGGTACGGTATTGGGAGCAAGACCGTAAGGAGCTGGAGGCTCTTACACAAGGATTGATTAAAGCTAATCGTGAGGTTTCGTTGCATTTACGATTCCTCCCTTTTCACACCCCTTCGGATAATGAGGCTTCACGTTATGTGATGGAGAAGCTGGAAGAAAGTATTACAAGGGATGGTGGAAAGATCAGCATTTGTGAGGATGCTATTCACCCACAGCATATGCTTCGAGAAGTAGGACGATGCGATGTGCTGATCGGAATGCGGCTTCATAGCTTGATATACGCGGCTGGAAGACGTATTCCACTGATAGGTATTTCTTATGATCCGAAGATCGATCATTTTCTGAACAGAATTCAATGCCATCCTGTTGGAGCAACAAACACACTTGATGCTGAACATGTTGCTGTCGAGATTGTCCATCTTTTGGGAACAGCAGAGGAATGGAGAACAGAACGGGGAAATGTCATTTCCAAGTTGATTCAAGAGGCAGGGGCACCAGCCCGACACATTGTAGAATATTTTCACCATAAAGGATGATCTAAAGTGAAAGCAGAAAGCGCGGTACCTACTGTTCCTATTTTTGGAATTAGAGTCTCCAAAGTCGATATGGCAGCAACTGTTGCTTATTTGACGGAGGCTGTTCATACCCGTATCCCGCACCAAGTGATTACAGCTAATCCGATTATGGTCATGGCTGCACTGGAAGATCCGGCTTATATGGAAATTATGAAATCGGCTGAGTTGGTTGTCCCTGATGGGACGGGAGTTGTATGGGCTGCTAATTATTGTAATGAGCCGGTAACAGAACGAGTAGCGGGTTATGACCTATTACATGAATTGATGCGACAAGGTGAAAGATATAGTTGGAAGGTATATCTCCTTGGCTCTACACCTGAAGTGATTCGGGAAACGTCTGAAAGGTTACAATTCCAATATCCGGGTGTTATCATTGCAGGATATCACGACGGTTTTTTCGGTCCGGAAGCTGACGAAGAAATCGTTGCTGGAATTGTAAAAGCAAATCCTGACCTGTTATTTGTTGCCAGAGGTGCGGATAGTCAGGAACCATGGATTGCTAAATATAAGTCTAAACTAGGTGTTCCGATTATGATGGGGGTCGGCGGCAGCTTTGATGTGATTTCTGGGAAGAGCAAAAGAGCTCCAAAAGCTTTCCAAAAAATGCGAATCGAATGGTTGTACCGTCTCTTAAAAGAGCCTACACGGTACAAAAGAATGCTTGCGTTGCCGAAATTCGCATTAAAAGTGGTGCGTGAGAAAGATAAAGTAACAAAAGTCTAGCTAAATGCCGATATTCACCTAGAAAATCAGATTAATAGCCTAAAAAAGGGATTGGAATTTGTTTTTGTAACAGCGTATAATTCAATGCGGTAGAGAAATGGGGGTCGACTGATCAAATGTTAATCATATACATCGCTGGATTTATCGTATGCATGGGACTCGCACTTGGCCTCACACCTTTGGTGAAAAAATTAGCCATCAAGATTGGTGCAACAGATGTGCCGAATGCGCGTAAAGTGCACACGAAAATTATGCCCCGCCTCGGCGGATTAGCTATTTTTCTAGCGTTTGTGTTAGGCCTGCTTGCCGTATTGCCGATTATTCCATACGAGTTCACTCCGCGGGAGGTCAACTTCATCAAAGCGCTGCTGTGTGGTGGCGGACTGATTGTACTTATCGGGGCACTAGATGACCGATTTGAGTTATCAGCAAAAGTGAAGCTACTGGGCCAAATTATCGCAGCATGTATCGTTGTATTCGGTTTTGGTATTACTGTAGATTTTGTGAATATTCCATTTAACAATACGTATTCCTCACTGGAGAGCTGGATTGCTATCCCGCTAA
Source organism: Paenibacillus sp. FSL R10-2734 (assembly GCF_037963865.1). NCBI lineage: Bacteria > Bacillati > Bacillota > Bacilli > Caryophanales > Paenibacillaceae > Paenibacillus > Paenibacillus sp. FSL R10-2734. Next base: position 1,052,953 of record NZ_CP150170.1, read on the forward strand.
CGATTTTCTGGATTGTCGGTGTCACCAACGCCGTTAATCTAATCGATGGTTTGGACGGGCTTGCGGCTGGTGTCTCAGGTATTGCAATTGCTACGATTGCTGCGATGGCTTTCGTGATGGGGAACACCATGGTTGCAATGTTATGTCTGTTGCTTCTGGGTAGTATCATCGGATTCCTGTTCTTTAACTTCCATCCCGCTAAGATTTTCATGGGAGATACAGGCTCGCTGTTCTTAGGCTTTTGCTTGGCATTACTTGCCTTGCTAGGATTTAAACAGATTGCTGTGGTTTCATTTATTACACCGTTGCTTATTATCGGTGTACCTTTATCGGACACGTTCTTTGCGATCGTGCGACGTAAGCTGCAGAAGAAACCAATCTTCGCACCAGATAAAGGCCACTTGCATCACTGTCTACGCGAGCTAGGCTTTAGCCACCGTCAGACGGTACTTATTATTTATGGTATTGCTGCATTTTTCGGTATTCTTGCTGTCATTCAGTCATCAGCAGCTCTTTATGAAGCGAACTGGGTTACGTTCGTAGTCATCTGCATCATGCTCTTCTTCCTACAAATTGGTGCTGAAATCACAGGTTTGATTGGTAAGACTAAACGACCACTGATTAATTTCTTTTTAAGAATACGCATGAAGGCTGATCCGGAAAGAAGCTCTAAGTCTTAAGTAAATAAGCAATTATTCTAAAATTTTCTAAACTTAACAAAACTCATCCGATTTCGGATGAGTTTTTTGTTGTTTTCCCTAAAAATATCGCTTCTTACGACCGATAAAGAACAAAGTGAAGGTTTACGAGAACTTATACTCAAAGGAGAGATATAACACATGCAACGCTTTAAGAGACCGTTCGTTTGGCTGATGCTGGCGGCTTTGATCGTTTCTATGTTCCCAGGTAAATACACGCCGATAGCGGCAGCGGCTACCACGACTTACTTCAGTCCGGATGATCTTACGCTGAGAAATACAATTGAGCTGAAACAGGACATTGTACCGGATAATGATCCGAATGCAAAATATAATATTTCGAGACAATCCGTTTATAAGACAAGCAATCCTAATTTCTCTATTACTGGTACGTATGCACAGGTAACGGCCTCAACAATGCAGGTAACAGTGCAACAGTTGACACAGAGCGGAAGCAAGTGGGTTACCGATTCCACTCATACTACAACTGGGGCGGTTACTACTGACACCACAAATCCAGATAATCGATTTATAGCAAGTGGGCTTACATTATTTACTGGATTCAATAAAATCACCTTCAAGGGTATGCAGGGTTCACTGGAACGCTCAGAATCGTTCTATGTCCTTTATGATAAAGTTCCATATATATCTTCCCTTCAAGTACTGGGTGGTGGACCCTCAGCTATAAATCTAAATGAGGGTACTAAAGTCGTAGTTCCTAACCAACAGATTACGCTCCAAGGTAATGTCACAAATGCTACTAAGGTTGGTGTCTCTTTGAACGGCGGTTCTTCCCTACAGACCTCGCTATTGGAGGACGGGACGTTCTTCACTCCGGCGCTGACGTTGAAATCAGGCGAGAATACATTGGAGATCGTAGTGCAGAATGCTGCTGACTCGATAACGATCAAGCGTTCTGTATATTACTTTGATACAAACAAGCCATTTACTGAACTAATGATCTATCAGGGTACAGGGCCATCCTACGATGTTCATAATATACTAGGGAATGTTCCGACCATAACATCAACCGATAATACTGGTAATATTATAGGTCAAGTTCTATTGCCTTATAGTGCGAAATCCTTTGAAGAAGATCATGTTGTCAAAATTAATGATCAGGTTGTTAGCGTTGATGTACTAAAATCCTATACTGTTAAAGACGGGAAGGTCACTCTGGATGCTGGTACCCCAACTGATCAAAAGGAGACAGTTATTCCTGCTCCAGATGGAATAACGCCACAATATAGACTAGTTTCCTTTCAAACCAGAACGCCATTTACACTTGCTTCTGGGACTGGAAGTGTAGTGCTATCAATTAAGTATGGTACTTACGAGACAGCAGTGAAAGAAAGTTACAAATACCTTCCGAACGAAACAGTTATTTCGGACATGTTTTATTTGTCCGACTATAAAGAAAATGCCTTAGGTAGCGTTGATATCAAATCAGTATCTAAACTGGCATTAAATGGTGCGCAAATAGATAAGCCTGATTTTTTCATTATGGTCAAAACGAATGTTGAGGCTAAGAAAAAGTTATTGGCTTCATATCTCCCATTAGGGGCTTCATTAAGCTTGATTGAACAAACGAATGTTATAGATACAAGTAACACGGATACAAAGTTAGGTGAAAAATACAAGGTATACAAAGTAGAAGGGTTCTCTAACGGGCAGCAAAAGGTGAAATTTCAGTTTACTGACTCCCAATCTTTTTATAATGCTGACATTACGTATGTTTCCAAAAATTATATTTATGTAGCGAATCTGAATGATGGGCAGACGTATACCTTCAATTCAGAAACTGCTGGCAACAGCATGAAGATTTCAGGTGAGTATATCGGATTTGAGAATATTGGCAATCCTCAATTTTTCGTTAATGGGATTTCTAATGACAAACTAACGTTAATACCCTCGGATTATGACTTTAGCAAGATATCTGTTGCTAATCCGAAGTTTGAGTTTTCGCTGCCAATTAAAGCAGAGGGACCGCTGGTATATGGTGAAAACAAAATTGTATTTGTCGGAACCTCCATGGATAAGGTAGGTAACAAGAGGGAAATCCGCAAAGAAATGCGAATTTACATTGTCGATACCAATGTTTCTAATCTGACACAATTTCATCCGGCTTTGTCAAAAGGACGGTTTACATTTAATCACGATTTAGTAAAGGATTATACTGATGCAGAACTAAATAGTATTTTTGGTTTAAGTCCTGAATTTACTTACAAAGATGATAAATTTGTCACAAACCAAACCAACTATGATTTAGTGATTAAGGGTGGAGCGGCTTCCAAGCTTAATCTATATCAGGGTTCAGATCTCTTTTTATCATTGGATAAAACTGAATTGGCTAGTGACTCATCGAAAGGTCTTAATAAAACCGTACCATTTACCTATAATAAAAAGACATATTATTATGATTTTTCAGGAAATGGAACAGAATTCATGCTACGTGTTCAGGATATCCCAGCAGAAACCGCTGGAAGTATTGTTTATAATCTCGAATTAATCAATGATACAGGGGCACGTACGAATCAACGTCTAGAGGTTGTGCGTGAAGTATCTCCATATCGTATACTATCTCCAGTGGCTACTGTAGGCGAACAAATTGTTGTTAACAAAAACTTTGTTCGTTTTGATATTGAAGCTGAGGGAGCAACTAAAGTTATAATTGACAAATATGAGGCTGAGCAACGTACAGATCTGCCAAATCGCTTTACATTGGACTATGTGGGGTTAAAAGCAGACAAGGCTACTACTATTAAAATTCAAATTGTTCGCGCTGATTCTACTTTGAGCGATACGATAAGCGTGTACTATGCGAGTGCAGTTCAAGTCGATACGCAGTATATGGCTGAGAAAGTGGCTAACAAGTATAGTACCTTTAACAAGGGACTAGAGCTGTCTTTTCCTAAAGGTACGCTTATGAAGGGCTATACTACCTCAGGTGCTGCAAAGTATTATCCAGATACGAAGCTATTGTTCGGTATAGCTGATCCTTTGGACGGTGTTGTTGAACGTAAAAATGATTATGGCAACACTATTAACGTAGATGCTGATGCTCGGACACCAGGGGGAATGAGTACGCTGCTGATTCCATCGGACCTTGTATTGCGCTTTAACTCAACAGTTGAAACCAATAATTTCTCGCGTGTATCTGATATTTATTGGCTCAGTGGAGGACTTGGGGAAAAGGGTACCAAAGGTACTGCTCTTTATAAACCGGCTACTAACGGGATCGCTCCATACTCAATAGAAGGAAATTTCACGCAAATAGAAGCTGAACGCAAAATTGTACCTTCACAGCGTGGAGAGCTTACGCTTACCTTTAATCCAAGTATTGTAGATGAGGTAGGGTCCACAATTACTGTATTCCGTTACACGGACTCAGGACAATGGGAGAACATTGGCGGAGAAGTGGACACGAAGAAGCACACTATCACAGTGCCGTTTGATCAGTTTGGGTATTACACTGTAATGAAGCTTCGCCGTGGATATAACGATATTACCAATCATCCATGGGCACGAAATATCTTGAATGGTCTTTATTCTAAAGGCATTATGAAGAATTTACGATTTGACCAATTTGGCGCTGATAACACAACTACACGTGGTGAATTTGCTACATTGTTGGTGAAAGGCTTGAGCCTTCCACTGAACTATAATAATAATCAGCAGACGTTCTTCGATATTGTTCCTGAAGCAGTTTCTACCACTTGGGATTTCAAACATATTGAAACAGCTGCAAGAGCAGGTATTATTACAGGATTAAGCGACGGGTTCTTTGGCCCGGATCAAGCAGTTACACGTGAACAGGCTGCTGTGATGATTGCTCGCGCACTTAAGCTAAAGATGTCTATAAATGATAACAAGCTCCTAACCAGTCTTTCCAAATCTTTTGTAGATACCGGTACTATGGATTTCTACTCCCGCCCAGCCATTGAAGCTGTTTCCAAGGCGAAAATTATGGAGGGTAGTGCTGTAACAATTACGGGTCAGAAGAAGCCAGTATATAATTTTAATCCAAAAGGTAAACTTACCCGTGCAGAGGCTGGTAAGATTGCTGTAGAGCTTCTCAAGAAGAGTACAAGTATTTTCCCGAAAACCTTTAATTAAGCATTGAAATAAAAAAACGGCCAATTACGCTAGAAATAACAGCGGATTGGTCGTTCTTTATTCCATTTTAATGGGCAAACTTAACCATTTTTACATTTGTATAATAGTCAACTCGGAGAAAAGTGTAAACTTACCAGAGACATATATTTTGTAATCTGCTTCAATTTACGTTACAATAACGTAGAAAATATTATTTTCTGAAAGGTGAAAGCCAACCATGAAACCGATTTTAGCAAAAGCACAGTTGGATTACATGAAAGCCAAGAATATGTTTGAGAATAGAGCAAAAGTGTTAGAGAAGGAAATTGCGGCTAAGCGGGCACTACAGGAGATTACACAGGAGGTTATGGAAGAGCTTGTGCAGGCTACAGGATTCCATGATTCATACAACGAGCTTGTTGTTGCTGAGAATGCTCTTATCGAATGGTCTCATACTACAATCAAACATGAGAAGAGCTACCGCGAGAATCGCGCAGCTATTGATGCGATGTATGACAATGTAAACTCAAGTCCTGAAAAGCGTCAGGAATTGATCCAGTTATCTATGAAGATTCGTTAGACCTACTGTAATAGAAGCAAGCGCCGGCAACGGCGCTTTTTTGTTGCGCTCTGTATGGTTGTGGAAGCTTCGAAATACGAGGAATCAGTTGGAGTCGATGAGGATAGAAGAGTGAATCAAGATACTCACCCTAAAGTAATGGAAGAATCCGAGAACCTAAGTCAAAGAGGTTAAATTCTTAAGTTGGATAGATCCAACCCCTTACGAAATATTTCATGATCTGCTGTATTCAGTACGGAATAAATTCTAAGGTAATGTGAGATCGAGGGATATCAGTTCCTTTATATTCGATTTTTGTAGGATTGTTTAAATAAACAGCACAAGCGTTAATGATACTTAGTAAATATTGCATAATGACGATTAGAAAGCCACTATGGTATACTGTTTTCCGTAGCAACCCTTTATTAACAATAGTTAGTAGAACATACATATGTATCTTCTATTGGGATTGTACCGGAAAAACGAAATAGAAAATTATTTTTTGAAAAACCGCAACTTTTCCAAATCTCCTGCGTTTAAGGTGTAGAGTCATTTACACAGGCAGTTGAAATTAACCAGTGGTAAAGCCAATTTAACAAAATGGAAAAATTAGCTTTACGTGACTCGAGGCACATTGTATAATACTTAGGTATAATTAGGAATCTAGTATTGTCATGTCCTGATCATTGTTTACCAGTTTCTGTGATACCCGTCACAGACATTATTTATACTTAATTTGCTCAACTCTGGAAAGGGGGTGCATCGGCTAATGAGTGACACGAGCTACTCAACTAAAGAAAAATCTCAGTTTATGAACGTCCAAGGAGGAGAAAAAAAGGTTATGAAGAAAATTTTATCCGTAGCATTATCTACAGCAATGGCATTCTCGATGTTTGCCTCTGTAGCGTTTGGTGACGCAGCAACAACTCCGCAACAAAAATTTGACGCTTTGGCAGCAAAAGGTATTCTCAATGGGTACCCAGATGGTCAAGCTCACCTTGAAAAAGATCTTACTCGCGCTGAATTCGCGAAGATCGTTACTAAATTGTTCGATCTTACTGAAGTAACTAACAAATTGTCTTACAAAGACAAAGGTTACAACGCTAAGAACTGGGCAGTTCCTTACATCGAAGCTGTTACTGCAGCTAACTTGATGCAAGGTAAAGATACTGTTAAAGGTATCTTTGACTACAACGGTAAAGTAACAGTTGAAGAAGTGTCGGCTGTATTGTTCCGCGCTTTGAAACTTGAAACACCAGCTACATCTGACAACACTGCATCTGCATGGGCTAAAGGTTATGCTCAAGCGGTAATCAATGCTGGTCTGATTGCTAAAGACACTAACTTCAAAGCTAACGCTAGCCGTTCTTTGGTGGTTGAAACAGCTTATGCAGTTGATCAATTGACAGCAGCTCCTACTGTAGCTTCTGCAGACGCAGTAAGCCCAACTAAAGTAGTTGTTACTTTCTCTGATAAAACTACTACAACTGTTGAATTGACTACTGCTCTTGTAGCAGGCGTTGAAACTACAATTAACTTCAAACACAACAACCACGATTACACTACAAAAGTAACTTTGGCAGCTCCTAAAGTTGTTTCCGTAACTGCTCCAAACGCTAAACAAGTAGTTGTTAAATTCAACCGTGCTATCGATACTGATACATTGGCTGAAGGTGGAAAAGTTCTTGATGGCACTGTAAAAGTAACTAAAGTTGGAAGCAAAGATGATGAAGTAGCTAACGCTACTGTAACTTTCGCTGCTGACAATACTGAAGCTACAATTACTGTTCCTGGAACTAAAGGTCTTAAAGGTAACTACACAGTTGTAGTTAACGATGCTATTAAAACAACAGCTGCTGAAGCTATTCCAGCATTCACAACTTTGCTTACTGTAGCTGATACTGTAGCTCCAACTGTTGCTTCTGTTACTTCTACAGCTAAAGCAACTACTAAAGATGTTTACGTAACTTTCAGCGAACCAGTTAAAACTACTGGCATCGTTGCTTATGTAAATGGTTCAAATGCTGCTGTAACTGTACAAAATGATACTTACACTGAGTTCAAACTTAGTGGCGTATCATTGGATAGCGGCAAGACTTATGATGTATCTCTGCTTAACGTGACTGACTATGCAGGTAACGTAGCTAATCCAAACCCAATCAAAACAACTGTAACTGTTACTTCCGATGTTGCTGCTCCTGTAATCAAGAGCGTAACTCCAGTAAGCGACAAATTCGTTGAAGTTGAGTTTGACAAGAACGTTGAACGTGCATCTTTGGTTGGTAATGTTCGTCTCTTGAACGCTGTTGGAGAAAGCCAAGGAACATTCAGTGTTGTTACTACTGATAAAACTGGCAAGAAATTTACCCTGCAGAGCCCTCTGAGCAGCTTCCCATCCTCTGGTACTTTCACTGGATCCGTTGTATTCGGAGCAACTGTTAAGGATACATTGGGTAACACTTTGGGAACTGCTTCAAGTCAAGCAATCACTTTCACTAAGGACACTGTAGCTCCTACAGTTACTGGTATCACTTACACAACTTCTACTTCTGTTAAAGGTCTGAAACTGACTTTCTCCGAAGATGTTGTTAACACTGGAGTAGGTTCAGTTGTTCTGATCAATAACAAAACTGGTCAATCTACTCCGATTGCTAACACTACAAATGGTAGTGGAAAACACTTCACTTTCACTGGTGTTAATGTAGATGCTGGTGAATACTCTGTGCGTCTGCCAGAAGGACTCTTCAAAGATAAATCCTTCTCTGGTAATAAACTTGCTGCAACTGTATTAACTGTGAAAATTGGATCAGAATCTTCTGATGGCGATGCTCCAGTATTGTTCAACAACCAAATCGTAATCAATGACAGCACTGTAACTGGTAATGTTTATGGTGATGCTACTATCACTGTTGATTTGAAAGATACAAGTGGTTTGAACGTTTCTACTGTACTAGATGTTAATAGCTACACATTGGACGACAAGGCATTGCCTGCTGGTTCTTATGTAACTATTAAAACTCTTGATGAAAATGGAAAAGATGCAATTAGCTCTTCCAGTCCGAAATATGCTCGTGCAACAATCCATATCCCTAGCTCTTCGATCACTGAAACTAAAACTGACTACAAATTTGTAGTTAACGGCGTTGCTGATGTGAATGGTAACACTATTGACGCAGTTTCGAAGACAGGTACGCTTACTAGCAGAACTAGCCCAGTCTTTGATTCTGCAGTAATTTCCAGCGGAAATTCTTACGAGTTGGTTCTTGGATTCTCTAAAGAAGTAACTAATCTGCAAGTATCTGATTTGGAAATCTACATCAACAATGATTCTGGCGTTAAGCGTGTTAATGCTGATGGTAAGAATTACAAAGTAACTAAGATTGCTAACGGATCGGATAAAGGCAAGTGGTCTATCACTTTCACGAAGGCTGCTATTGGCGCTACCCCTGCTGGTGACGATTTGGATCTGAACTCCAATGATGTTAACAGAATTATCGTTAAGATTGCTAAAGATGCAACTGCAGTCGATAAGAATGGTAACAAAATCACTGGTGAAACAGAAATCTCCGTTAAGTAATCTCCGATTACTGAAGCACAGAATAGCCTCTTCGGAGGCTATTCTTTTTTTATAGGCATTTACCCCCATAAGAGGAGGAAACTCATTGAAAAAGGCATGGAAAGTATCAACTGCAGCAGTATTGCTGGCTGGTGGTGTATGGGCTGGATCACTTCTAAATGTTACTGCTGAAGGTGCAGGTGTGGGTTCACAACCTGGAACTACAGATGACCCAGTGGTTACCAAAAGCTATGTCGATCAGCAAATTCAGAAAGCACTTACTGGTGGTACAGGCACAGCTCCAGTAGCTACAGCTACTCCGAGTCCAAGCTCAGCTCCAACAGCTACAACAAACCCAACTACTAGCAGTGATGAATCCGTAATTGTCGATGTAAAACCTGGACAAACTTTAGTTGCTTCCGCAGGTGCTGAATTTATTGTTCGCGCGGGTAAAGCGGTTATCTACTCTCAGGATGCAAATGGTGTTGCTGATTTAACTGATGGTAAAGATCTTGCAAATGGTGTTGCTGCACCGTCTAACCATTTACTATCCTTCCCTCGTAATGGCCGTGGTATAACGGTTCAAGAAGGACAAACTCTTGGCCTTGTTGTTATGGTTCGCGGTGGTTATACGTTAAAGTAATGTGTAATAATATATATTCATAATGCCCGTAAAAGTACTTGATCATACCTTTAAACTGATTTCCAAAGTTACAAATCATTGGCGCGATTGAAGAGTAGATGTTGGACGCACAATATTCCTGTAATCTTACAAATTCACAGGAGGTGCTGTAACATGGCACGTAACAATCGAACAGTGGTACCGGAAAGTCGGGCAATGCTGAAGCAAATGCAATATGAAATTGCAGCTGAGTTTGGTTTATATGGAGCTCATTATGGAGGCGGGGCAGATACGGAGTTTGCTTCTGAATTAGGAGCAATCGGAGGTAGTGGTTCTGGCCGTAGCCAATATCTTGGACATCTAAGTTCAAGAGATAATGGTTCTGTTGGTGGGGAAATCACGAAGAGACTCATTAAGCAAGCTGAACAGTCTCTTTTTCAATAATATCAGGCTGTAGGAACTCCTTAATTTCCTTTCTGATATTGCTTTTTTATACCGTGGAATCAATATTTATACTGTGTTGGAGGGGCTCCGGAGTAATTGACACCACCTCCCAAATAAGATAATATGACTTTTGAGGAAAGCCTTAAACCTTTTCCATATGGGAAAGGTTCATTTTTTGAAGAATTTAGTGAATATAAACATGAAATACTGCAATCATCCTTCATAAAAAGAGACAGGCTCCTGAGTTTTTTGTTTTAATTTTTTATTAATTTGGCCTGTGTGATTATTAAGGAAACTCCTTATACAGTGTCAGACTTACCATAAGGGAGGTTGTTATACTTGTCTATTAAAGGGCGTCATTTGTTTACTTCCGAGTCCGTGACAGAGGGGCATCCGGATAAAATCTGTGACCAGATTTCCGATGCGGTATTGGATGCATTTCTAGCTAATGATCCAAATGCACGTGTAGCTTGCGAAGTAGCAGTAGCAACTGGTCTTGTTTTGGTGATCGGGGAAATCAGTACCAAATCTGAGTATGTAGATATTCCTGCCATCGTACGCAATACCATTAAAGAAATTGGCTACACTCGTGCAAAATATGGTTTCGACTATAATACTTGCGCAGTTTTAACTTCGCTTAATGAGCAGTCAGCTGATATTGCGCAAGGCGTAAACTCTGCTCTGGAGCACCGTGATCCAGCTCAATTGGCTGAGGAAACGGCAAATATTGGCGCGGGCGATCAAGGGTTAATGTTTGGTTTTGCTACGAATGAGACACCTGAACTGATGCCACTACCAATCGCTTTATCTCATCGTATTGCTCGTCGCTTATCTGAAGTTCGTAAGAATGGAACTTTGGAATATCTTCGTCCAGATGGTAAGACACAAGTTACGATTGAGTATCAGGATGAGAAGCCTGTACGCGTGGACGCTATCGTAGTATCCACACAGCATGCGGAAGAAATTTCTCTTGAACAAATTCAGGCAGATATTAAAGAACATGTGATTATGCCGGTTGTTCCTGCGGAACTGCTCGATGCTGAAACCAAATACTTTATCAACCCAACAGGACGATTTGTTATTGGTGGTCCTCAAGGGGATGCCGGTCTGACTGGACGGAAAATTATCGTTGATACGTATGGCGGATATGCTCGTCATGGCGGCGGCGCATTCTCTGGTAAGGATCCAACGAAAGTAGACCGTTCTGCGGCTTATGCAGCTCGTTATGTAGCGAAGAATCTTGTAGCAGCAGGTCTAGCTGATAAATGTGAGATCCAGCTTGCTTATGCCATTGGTGTGGCTACTCCTGTCTCGATTAATGTGGATACATACGGAACAGGTAAAATCAGTGAGGAAAAGATGGTTCAACTGATCAGCAACAACTTTGATCTTCGCCCTGCGGGTATCATCTCTATGCTTGATTTGCGTAAACCAATCTATAAACAGACTGCAGCTTACGGCCATTTTGGGCGTACGGATGTAGATCTTCCTTGGGAACGCGTAGACAAAGCGGAATTACTCAGAGGTCAGGCAGGATTGTAGTTAATTATATGTTCTTATAATACGTTAAGCTCGCAAGTTGGCACTTAGTGTCAGCTTTGCGGGCTATTTTTATGTCATGGACAGCGATTCCTATTGATTCTAACCATAGAGAAGTAGACTACTAAACTTTGTAAGCCCTTTAACCGAAATATAAGAATATACATAAAGACGTTAGTATGGTTTGAGAGGAGTCTATCACGGCATGAAAAGAAAAATTTCAATATGGACGGCACTTATTCTAGCGGGAGAACTGGTACTTGGCGCAGGGTATCCTTCTATCGGAATCGGAATATCGGCAGTACATGCTGCAGCGGAGTTTGGCATATCAGTTTCACCAGCGCCTGGAGCAACCTATGTAAATATAGGATCATCTCTTAAACTAAGCTTCGATCGTCAAGTAAACCCACAGGCTGGAGAAATTACCATCACAGGTCAAGGTGATAGTACACCTTTTGTGACGATTCCTATTGGTAGTTCTGGCTTAATTGGTAGTTCAAAAGAATACGAGCTTAAGTTAGGGCCAAACCAACAATTCACTCCGAATAAGGCATACACGGTCACAATTCCCAAAGGATTGTTCAAAGATAATGAGGGTAATGAATCAGGACTTACTTCATGGGCATTTACCACCGCTCCTGAGAGTAATACGGCTATCACGGCAGGCAACTTTACACCGGCTAGTAATGCAAGAGTGGATGCCGGGAGTTTAAAGGAACTTAGTCTGACACTAAATAAGCAGCTGTTAAAAGGTGGAGGCTCTATCCGAATCCTGTCCTCAGCAGATAATACAACAGTGCAAGAGTTCAAAATTAAAGATGATGACACTAGAGTTAACGTTCTGACTGATGCTAACTCTACTACAGTTAAATTAACGTTGGAGAAAGCATTGGCAGCCGGAGGGAATTACTATGTTCTTATTGATGCCTACGCTTTTAAGGATGTTGATAATCGAACGTTTTCTGGTATTTCTAGCGGGAATGTGTGGAGCTTTTCTACGAAAGGTGTAGCTGAAATTCCAATGACGCCATCACCGGCTAACGGTGCAGGTGGTATATCTACTAGAGGAGCGCTACAGCTCACTTTTGACCGTCCTATGATGCCTGCATCTGGTGTAATTACAGTATCGCCAGGAGCGACTAACGATGCTAGAACGAGATGGCTTAATGTGAACTCCCCAGCCGTTACTGGAGGAAGTAGCAGAACCATAACATTGAATCCAGCTTCAACAGCTTCACCGCTGCTAAACGGCACGCAATATACGGTTACGATCCCCCAAGGTGCTTTTTATGATCAAGATGGAAATGTATTTCCTGCCTCGGGTCCGTACATTTGGACATTCACAACAGTATCTTTGACTGGACTCAGCGTAAGCGCATTGAATCCATCTGACCGAAGTGAATCTATAGCTAACAACAGATCCTTTTCGATCGTATTTAATCGGGATGTGAATTACAACAGCGCAGTGGCCAATGGTGTAGCTCTTTTCAAAAGTGGAGGATCTCAGGTGCCAGTTACCGTCAACCGGAGCACCACTTCAGCCAAAGAATATATCATCACACCGTCTGCAGCGTTAGATAGTGATTCAACCTATTACATTGATATCGCCAAAGGAGCTTTTGTAGACGCAAGTGATGCTAACGTTTTATATGACGGGTTAAGTGGTAAAAATTCATGGAGCTTTAAGACCTTGTCTCTGGACAAAACAGCTCCACAGCTCACATCTGCACAGCTTGAGAATAACCGAACCATTCGTCTGAAATATAATGAGTCTCTCAATTCATCCATCGCACTGTTGATCTCAAGCTTTGGTGTTACGGTGAATGACGAGAATCGAGCGATTGAAAGCGTCTATATTCAGGGAGACAGCGCTTATCTGGTGCTGAGTACAGGAGTTGCTGTTGGGCAGATTGTGAAGGTCAGCTATAATGGCGGGCTGCGGACGATTCAGGATCCAAGCGGAAATGCAGCGAGCACCTTTAGCGCTAAACAGATCACGAACTCCATCGAGTCCTCCATGCCGACCCCTAAAGACGGGAGAATCACGGGGAGATCCGTAGTATTAAATTTTAACGACACATTAAAGTATGCTTCCTCTTACGCATATAACCAGTTTCTGGTGACTTCAGATGGAGGCTCACTTGGGGTCACTTCGATAAGTTCCAGTGGTAATACAGTTTATTTAACATTGAGCAGTGAAGCATCAAATGGTCAGAACGTTCGGGTGTCCTACTATGCAGGTTCGTATCCTTTGCAAAATTCTTTTGGACAAAACATTGCGGATTTTACTGATTTCAATATCCGTAACAGTAATGATACGATTCCGCCAGTGTTCCAAAGTGCAACCGGAGGCGGCACTAAAATCGTTCTGAACTATAATGAAGGTTTGTCTACAACCACTCTCCCACTGAATAGCCAATTCTCTGTGTTAGTGGGCAGCACGCCTAATTATGTGACGAATGTATCGGTCAGCGGCACTCAGGTCACTTTAACGCTTCAGACTGCGTTGACGGTTAATCAGAACGTGACCATATCTTATGTACCGGGTTCTACCGGACTGAGTGATCTGAATGGGAACCGTGCGGCGTATATTAACCTGCAGCCTGTAGATGTTACGGCGAACAGTGGCACTACCATTCCGGAGATTAATTCAGCTACAGTTTCAGGTGATGAGCTGACAGTTACTTTTGCAAAAAATATGCAAGCATCCGGTTCTCTCTACAGCAATCAATTTGGAGTTAGGGCGGATGGAAGCAGCGTGGGAATACAATCCTACTATATCTCAGGCAATACTCTAAAAATAACATTATCCTCGGTTGTGAAGACCGGACAAACTGTCGACCTGTCCTATATGTCCGGTAACGGTATGATTAAGGATTTGAGTGGGAATATACTGTCCTCATTCTCTGCATTATCCGTTCAGAATCTAACCGGCGTGACCACCGGATCTGGAAGTCGTCCATCTTATCTAGGAACACTTGCAACGAGTGAGTTTGGAAAAGAGTACGCACTACTAAAGAGCGATTCTTCACAAATTGTGGATGACCGTTCTTTATACAATCAATCTGTAAAAAGATATACTATAAACGCAGATCGAATCGCTGCTAGTTATGAATATCTGTATAAGATGAACAATGATATATTGGCCTTTGAGGTTCCTTCTACGGAGCAAGCGGCTTTTGTGGCGGTTCCGCTAAAACCTTTGCTTGATGCGGTGAATCGTAATAAAAATACTAAGTTCATGATTCGTCATGGAGACAACCTATATAGCGTAGGGCTCGATGATATTGATATGAATGGACTTGCGAGCAGCTTGATCTCGGACAGTAAAAATATTTCGCTCGTGTTTCGCTTAGATAAAGTTCCAGCAGGCACATTTACACCTTTTGAGCAAAAGCTACAAACGATGGGGATGCGAACCATTACTAGTCTTATGGATGTCCGGGTGACGGCGATCGTAAGCGGCAATTATTCGAATGCCAAGGCACTGACTGTACCAGGAGAATATACTGTACGTACTACTTCTTCGTTAAATAGTGCACAGACATCTGCAGCCAGACTAGACCTTTCCTATTACGATGCGGCTTATCTACCCACAAAAATCAGTACGGTAGGTAACTATACGATTATCCGTGCACGTACCGCTGGTAATCAGGTGTTAGGGACCTTCTTGTCCACTCGAGGCTTCACGGATATGAGCAAGCATTGGAGTAATACGATCGTAGCCGAGCTTAGCGCTAAGAATATTATCGATAGCAGCTACGGTAGTGCATTTAATCCGGAGAAAAAAATTACCCGTGCTGAGTTTGCCGTAATGCTTAGTCGGGGTCTAGGTTTGCTAGGAGATCGTGAGACCGCACAACGCTTCCGAGATGTGCAGCCTTCTACACAAACTGGAGACTACATTGGCGCAGCGGCTAAAGCTGGTATTATTACTGGAAATACGGATGGTACATTCCGTCCGAATAACAATATAACACGTGAGCAGATGGCAATTATGATGATCCGTGCGATGGAATATACCAATCATCCTATTACGCTAAGTGGCACCTCTGCCTCAACACTTGCAAGATTTAAGGATAAATCGAAAATTCAGAATCAAAGCGCTGAGTTTGTCGCAAAGGCAGTGCAATCAGGGATAATATTGGGCATGACAGCAAGTGAATTTGGACCTCAAGGGAATGCCACCCGTGCTCAAGCTGCTGTGATGCTGCAGCGGATGCTGAAGCAGGCAGAATTCTTGTAAACTATTCTTGCAAACAACGGAACAATTGGTAGAGCCCGGTAAATATGCCGGGCTTTTTTTTGTCTTTTAAATATGACAGTTTTGACTCTATAAAGCTTAAAATCTCTCAATTTCGCAACTTTTTGGCTTATTTTCAGTCTATTAAAAGAGTACTAGAAAAATAGGAACCAGTTTCCAGACTTTGATACGGACTGAAAGAGTACAAAAGAGATGGGAGAGTTACGTTGAAATGAATGAAGTTTTCATGGAGAAGAAGAGTAGCGAGGTTGTACGGGGAATAAAATTATCTTCCACTAAAAAGTGGATTGCTGCTTCATTGGCTGGTGTGTTATGGATTATGCCGGTAATCGGTAGTGAAGGTATGATGTTGTTTGGTCAGGCCTCTGCGCCAATCGCGGCTGCAGCCACAGCTCCTTTTAAAGTAAGTAAGCTGGGAGAAGAAGTGATTACTTCGGGCGCTATAATGATGAAATATAAATATACTACTACACGTTCTGGTGCGAGTGCTTCTGGGCTTGCGGATGTTATCCGAGTTGACCTCAACAATCCATATGTTTCTTTGGATGTCATGACTGGTAAAGGTGGAAACCTGACTACGCGGCAAAGTACTGGTGGCATGGCTAAGGAAACTGGGGCCGTGGCCGCAGTAAATGGCGATTATTTTAATACAGGCGGTGAGGGTGCTCCGATCGGTGGACAAGTGTCTGGTGGAGTACTAGTATCTACCCCTTCACAATTGAATGGAATGTATGCCTTTGCAGTGACAAAAGATCGCAAGCCTATTATTGATGAGTTCAGCTTTGAGGGGATGGTAACCGCGCCAGATGGCGCACAGTTTGAGATCTCAGGTATCAATAAAGGTGCTTATAGTCCTGAAGGCGGAAGCTCGACTTATAGTCATGCTAATGCCATGTATATCTATACAGATGTATGGACTGCACTCGACCGTCCTAAAAATAGCTCTACCACTCCAACAGAGGTACTTGTTGAGAATGGTGTAGTTACTCAAATATCAGAAAATACTGCACTCCCTATGGCGGTTCCAAAGGGAGCTTATATTTTGCGGGCACATGGCTTGGCGGCACGGTATGTTACTGCCCACTTGCAGGTAGGACAACCTGTAACAAGTGTGTATAACCTGAAATCCAAGACTACACAGCAATCACTGGATCCTGCGAATCTGCAAACAATGATCGGTGGACATACGATTCTCGTAAATAACGGAAAAGCGGCAACGTTCTCTCGTTCTACTAGTAGCATTGGCGGTTATCGTGCACGTACGGCTTTAGGATACTCTCAGGATGGACGTTATGTATATATCATAGCTGCTGAGAAAAATGGCAATAGTTCTGGAATGTCTCTAACTGAATTGCAATCCTTTATGACGAATATTGGCGTTTGGAAAGGTCTTAATCTCGATGGAGGCGGCTCTACAACGATGGTAGACCGGCCCCTCGGCGAAACCTCGACTACACTCACTTTTAATACAGAGTATGGCACAGAGCAACGCAGCATCGTTAACGGGCTGGGTGTCTACACTAACGCACCTCAAGGTGAAGTGAAAGGGATCAAAATTAGCGGAAGCTCCGTCCTATTGGTCGGGCAAAAGGCATCGTATTCTTTAAAAGGTTATGACACTTACTACAACCCTATTGATGTAGCAGCAGGTAATCCTTCTTGGGTATCAAGCGGAGGAAGCGCAACTGTAAGTGCAGGAGAAGTAACGGCAGTGAAGCCAGGTACTGTTACCTTAACGGCTAAAAGCGGGGCAGCAAGCGCCTCTACAACCGTTACAGTTCTGGGTGGCGATGATCTATCCAGCATGAGTGTAGGTACAGCTACAGCGCCACTGACAGCTGGAACTACTGTGTCTGTCCCTGTTACGGCAGCTACGAAGAGTGGAGCAACTATTAATGTTCCAGATTCAGCCCTGAAGTGGGAGTTTGTAGGCTTTAAGGGAGCCGTGCAAGATGGCAAGCTTACTGTAAACGCTGTGGATCCAGGGGTTACTACAGGTTACGCTATTGCTCGTTATGATGGATTTAGTGCAGTGGTTGTATTATCAACAGCAGCGGCTACAACATGGGAAGATTTCGAGAATGTGAGCTATCCAATCAACTTTACTACCAATGTCCCAGCGGTACAGGGCACTGCAACAATAGTGGATGGAACGGCTGAAAGAGTAGGCTCCAAGGTGCTGTCACTCAGTTATGATATGACGGCTGGTAGCGGTAAAATGTATGCTTATGCTCAGCTTAATGGTACAAGTGGAAAAACAGTTCCAGCGCTTGCAACTTCGATGTCGGTTGATGTGATGGGCGATATGAGCTTGAATTGGCTACGGGCTGAATTTGTAGACAATAGCGGAGCTACAGCCTATGTGGATCTGGCTAAGGTTATCGATTGGAACGGCTGGAAGAACATTAATATTGACTTGTCAGGCCTAGGAATCAAATTCCCAGCTACCCTGAAGAGACTTTATGTAGTTAATGTAGAGGAAGGCCAAGACGAACGGGCGAAGACGGGTACAGTTGCCGTTGATAATATCACCTTTACAATGCCTTCACTTTCTAGTGATGCAGGATTACCAAAAGGTACAGCTTCAATGAGCATTGGCTCGAAGGCAATGACCGTAAACGGAACAAAGAAAGCTATTGATGTAGCTCCAATCGTAAAAGATGGCAGTACTTATGTACCAATTCGGTATGTACTGGATGCCTTTGGAGGCAGTGCTACTTGGGATCAGGTGAATAAGAAGATCATGGTATTGCGAGGAGCAAAAGCACTGGATCTCACCGTAAACAAAAAGGAATTCTTGCTGAATGGTAAACGAAAGAGCGCTGAAGTAGCACCAATTATTTTACAAGGTAGGACTTTAGTACCGCTAAGACTAGTTTCTGAACAGCTAGGATTAACTGTAAAATGGGAACAGAAAACGAAGACCGTAACTATTGAATCGTGATATGTTAATATAAAGGGAAACCTTTATAACGATTCGATAGAAAAGGGGCAAGCATCCGTGGAATTTCAAACCGATGCGATTGATCGCGTCATTAAAAATACCATCGACGTGATGGAGAGCAGCAAGTATCAGATTTTTGAAATATTGCAGGTTGCTCGCGATGAACTTGCTGCACTTAATAAAGAACTGCAGCGGGTCATGGACGAAACGGATGAGACATTGAAAAAAGTAGACAAGCTGGAGCTGCAGTATCACCGCTCCAGAATCCGGCTGACAGAGGTCAGCCGGGACTTTGTCCGCTACTCAGAGAAGGATATCCGTATTGCCTATGAGAAGGCTACGGAGCTACAGCTCGAACTCATGATGACGCGTGAGAGAGAGGTCTATCTTCGATCAAGACGTGATGAACTACAAATGCGAGTGCGCAGTGTCGAAAATTCTGTAGAGCGTGCAGAGTCGATTGGTTCGCAAATGAGCGTAGTGCTCGAATATTTGTCCGGAGAATTAGGACAAGTGACGAGAATTGTCGAATCTGCGAAGAACAGACAGATGATAGGACTTAAGATAATCCTGGCTCAAGAAGAGGAACGGAAGAGAATTGCCCGGGAAATTCATGATGGTCCTGCTCAAATGCTGGCTAATCTAGTCCTTAGGACGGAAATTGTAGAAAGAATGCTGGTAAAGCAGGAATTTGGGCTGGTGCAGGACGAAGTATTAGATTTGAAAGGGCAGGTTCGATACAGCCTGGAAGAAATGCGTAAGGTCATCTTTAATTTACGACCGATGGCTCTCGATGATTTGGGATTAATTCCGACTTTGCGGAAATATGTGCATGATTTTGAGGAGAAGACGAAGCTGAGGACGACCTTGGAAACGAGAGGTCAGGAACATCGACTATCTTCAGCCATGGAGGCAGCGGTATACCGACTTGTACAGGAAGCTTTGTCTAATGCAGCTAAACATGCCTACCCGAGTTTCGTATTGGTAGAGATTACTTACCAAGCGCAGTTAATTAAGATTGTGATTAAGGATAATGGATTAGGTTTTAATGTACAGAAATTAAAGAATCCGCAGGGCAATCGTGAAAGCTTCGGGCTAGTAGGTATGCGGGAACGTGTAGAGCTGCTTGAAGGCAGAATGGAAATCATTTCAGCCGAGAATCAGGGGACAACAATCGTGATCCACATTCCGACGAACGTGGAGAAAGGGAAGGAGTAATGTGATGGAGAACTTAAACTCTACTAAAACGCCCATTAAAGTTCTTTTGGCGGATGATCATCAGCTTTTTCGTGAAGGGCTGAAACGTATTTTGAATATGGAGGAGGATATCGAAGTCATCGGTGAATGTGGTGACGGTATCCAAGTTTTAGAGTTCTGTAACGGAACTAAACCAGACATCGTACTAATGGATATTAATATGCCTATTGAGAATGGTGTGGAGGCCACTCAAAAACTGCGGGAAATGTTCCCGGAGGTTAAGGTTATTATTTTATCGATCCATGATGATGAGAGTTATGTGTTTGAAACCCTTCGTAAGGGCGCTAATGGTTACTTATTGAAGGATATGGAGGCTGAATCCCTTATTAATGCGATTCGTTCGGTTTGCGAGGGCCACGCTTTTATCCATCCAAAGGTTACCGGAAAGCTAATCAATCAATTGCGGCGCATGACTTACCTTAATGAGACTGGAGTAGCTGCAGATACAGTAGTGAAGGAAGCCGGTGTTAAATTTGTGGCCGGTGACAACAATCCTCTAACACGTCGTGAAGCGGAAGTACTACGCCTAATGGCGGAAGGTAAGAGTAACAAAATGATCGGTGAGTATTTGTTTATTAGTGAAAAAACAGTGAAGAACCACGTGAGTAGTATTTTGCAAAAAATGGAAGTTGATGATCGTACTCAGGCTGTAATCAACTCGATCAAATATGGTTGGGTAACCTTATAACAATGTCTTAAGATTTACGTTACATATAGGAATGAAATCAAGGAGAGCACAGCTTGTTTCTTTAAAATATAAGAAAGTATAAGTTTCACACCATACTTTATGTCTTATATTTCTCGCTTAAACGCTTACCGTCCTTGCAAGGACGCCGAAGGCGTTTATGCTTGATAGGAACGCTGGGCAGTCACCGACCTTTTAAAGCCGGCATATAGTGTTGGTATACAGAGGAGGTGCATCTCCATGGTAGCCCAGTTGATATGGATTGCGGCTGTTTATGTATCCGCTGCAGTGATTATTCATATGCTGCATAATCGGCAGAAGGTGCGGCAGACACCGCAGTCCGTGAAATGGATTCATTATATTCTCATTACCCGCAATCATGCATCTGTTGTGGAATGGTACATTCGGGCGCTGACATTTCAAGCTTTTTTAACCGGAAAACGATTTCGAGTAACGTTCATGGATGATGACTCGAGCGATGGAACTCTTGGGATTGTTTCCAGGATGGCTGATAGTGGCTGCTCTATCGATCTTGCAACATCTATGTATACTTTTCAGGTGAGTGAGGAAGAGTTGCAGCAACAAGGGATTGTAGTAGACTTGCGGTTGTCAGGGCAGTCTGTTTCGTTGCCTTTTATGGGGATGGCAGGAAGTAGGGGATGCGAATCAAAGCGCGACAGATCTTAAGTAAATATGTGAGTAACGGGTGAAGCACACTCTCCAAGAAATGGGGGAGTGTGCTTTTTGCGTTTGCGGCTGGACTTCAGTGAATATTTGGTTTTTAACTGCTGTTGTTGTAATAATCACTCGATTAATCCACTGAGTGTAGTTGTGATTCGGTTAGTTTTTTTTGGAATTCCTGCCCAGAGTACAACATTCTCTTTGTAATTTCGGGTAATTTCCAAAATTATTGTATAAAAGGCAGCATCCCCCTCCCTCTAAGCGGATTTGAAGGAACTTTCTTGTATTTCATACAACAATCATCCTGGATACTCAGGTATTAGGATTAAAAGCTGTAATATGTACAACATTTTCAATAATGGCGAGAGGTGAGCGAAATTCATGCGAGTTGCTGCATATGCTGTGAGCTGCAGGGAGAACTGGGAGGTCTGGATCTCTTTAGATCTTGCAGTGGATAGATGGTGGTGGTCTGGCGCTGGACCGGAGAGCATAGCTGGGGGCTTAGTAGCGATGGACAAGCTGGTTATATTATCTTCTGCATTACCGCTGGGGTGGGCGGTGAAGCTGCGCGATCGTTTTAAACAAAGAAGCGGAATGAGGAACTGGGGGGCTAAAGAGTGGGGGCAACTCGTGAGCATTGTCCTTGAGCCTGAGTTGAAGGAGGAGAGGGGAGCAGGAGGAATAGGGAAGGAAGAGTGCCTTAGTGAGGGGGGTTCGTTTTGGCCGTCTTATAAAACAGGTTCGGTGATAGAACAGGGTAAGAGGAATAATGAAAGATGGAGTTGTTTCGAAGGTGATGATTTGGATTTTGACATGCTCGAATCGGAGGCAGAACAATTATTTTGGGCTGTGGCCGGCCGGTCTTTACTGCAGCCGGAAATGGAAGCGCTGCTGGCAGAAGTATTGCCAGAGCTAGGGGGTTCCTGGCGCCAGGCGGCACAACTGGCGCATCTGCAGGGGCGGCTGGCACTTACAGCCGCCGTAGGTTGTGATGCCCCGGCTGCGCACGGGGCGTGGGCCCGCCAGCTCCCTGCGGGTGCTGGCGCTCTGGCGCGTGCGGCGGCTAGCCTGCCGCACGTGTTGTGGCGCGGCGCTGTCGCCCGCCGCGCGGTTTCGCGCTGCCTGCGCTGCGGCAGCGCCCCGACCGGCCGCACGGCATGCGCCGCGTGCGGCCTTATGGGCTGCGCCTATTGCGAGGCCTGCCTCGCACTCGGGCGCAGCCGGGCTTGCGCGCTGCTGCTGCGCAGCGCAGCGCTTCCGGCCGTGCGATGCACGGCCGCCCTTGACCCCACCGCAGCCGCAGGCCGGTGGGGGTTAAGCCCAGCGCAGGCGGGAGCCGCTGGCGCTGCGCTGGGTTTTCTGGCGGAGCCGCGCGAGCGCTCCGCCAAACCGTGCCCAGAGCGGTTCCTGCTCTGGGCGGTGACGGGAGCCGGGAAGACGGAGATGATCTTCCCGCTCCTAGAGGCGGTGCTCGCCGCCGGTGGGCGGGCGCTCGTAGCGACGCCGCGGCGCGACGTCGTACTCGAGCTCGCGCCGCGGCTCGCCCGGGCTTTCCCGGCGGAGACTCTCGCCGTGCTTTACGGCGGCAGCGCAGAACGCTGGGTGTATGGTCGCTTAACGCTCGCGACCACCCATCAGCTGCTGCGCTTCCATCAAGGCTTTGATCTCGTTATCATCGACGAGCTGGATGCTTACCCCTACCATAATGATCCCATGTTGGCTTATGCCGCCGAACAAGCCTGTAAGGTAGATGGTTCTTTTATCTACTTATCAGCCACACCACCTCAAGAAATGCAGCGATTGGTCCGCTCAGGCAGGCTTCCACACGCCAGAGTGCCAGTCCGCTTCCATGGTCATCCCTTGCCTGTGCCGCAGCATCTGACCATGTTATCAGTCCAAACCTGCCTGAAGCGCGGAAGTTTACCAAAATCGCTTATACATACGCTTCGTAAGTCGCTGGAGCGCGAGGCGCAAATCTTTTGTTTTGTGTCTCGTATTGCACATATTGAAGGATTGCTGGTTCTGCTTCGTCGGCGCTTTCCCGGCGTAGTCATCGAGGGGACTTCCTCCAAAGACTCATTCCGGGCAGAGAAGGTAACTGCTTTCCGCAGTCGCGCTATCTCCCTATTAGTAACCACTACAATTCTGGAACGTGGAGTTACAGTGCCACGCAGCGATGTATTTATTTTGGATGCGGACAGCGAGCTTTTTGACGAAGCCTCATTGGTTCAGATGGCGGGGCGTGCCGGGCGATCTAAGGATGATCCTGCTGGGCGTGTTGTATTTGCCTCTCCCCAGTGGACCCGATCACAGCGTAGAGCGATCTCCCAGATCCGTACTATGAATATTATCGCTCGCCGAAAAGGCTATATTAGCAAGGAGACGTCGAGATGAGCGCTATGTTCTCATGGTTAAGCAAATTTCAGTCCCTCTTGTCCCCCTCTGTAACTTCATGTTTAACCTGCGGAAAGCGCAAACTTGGATCCTCACAATTTCCAGGAGTTTGTAGGATATGCGTAGAATCCATTCCTTGGATACATTCCCCACGCTGCTTGAAATGTGGTCGGCATGTGGGCTGTCCTGACTGTACCCGCAGCGCGGAACCGTCACCGATTATTTGTAACCGGAGTGCAGTAGCCTACACTAGTGTTATGAGAGAATGGCTGGGTCAGTATAAATATCGCGGAAATGAAAGATATGCCCCTTTACTTGGCCTCATGTTGGACAGAGCTTATTTAAATCTGAAAAAAGAGAACCAGAGTGCTCTTTTATCCCAGAAACCATCCATAATCCATCGCCCTTGGTCTGCTGATTTATTAGTTCCAGTGCCTGTCAGTGCTTCTCGGCTTATGGAGCGAGGTTTTAATCAAGCGGAAAGATTGGCTGATGTGCTGTCTAGACATAGGAAGGTTCCACAGCTTCCGCTGCTGATTCGCACACACCATACGGGAAAACAGAGCTTTAAGAGTCGAGCGGAGCGACTAGCAGATATGAAACACGCTTTTGCAGAGAATCCGGCAGTAGCAACACAATTTACGGATTGGATGAAAAGGGAGGTACCTCAAAATCGTCCTGTTCGGATTATCATTGTCGATGATATTTATACAACGGGCAGTACCATTCGCGCGTGCGCTGAGATAATACAACAAATGGGTTCAGATTATGGTTTTGTGGTAGAAGTCTATAGCTTAACTTGGGCACGTTCCTAAGAGGAGCGAAATGCATGATTGTGAACAGCCTATTCGTTTTTTGAAGTGATCCATGCGCTTAATAGCGTTTCTTCCGTCCCATAGACGAATTCCCTGCAATCATGTAATCTAGGAGAATAAGGATATTATGCATTGTACAGAATGTACGGAGAGGAGCGGCTGCTTGTTATGAATCTAGACAATTGTCCAAGGTGCGGCCGGTTGTTTGTTAAGAATCTTATGGGTTTGTGCCAGCCCTGCATCAAAGAGCTGGAGCATGAATATGAGACCTGCGTGAATTATTTGCGGGAAAACAAAGGAACCAACATTCAAGAGCTGTCCGATGCTACGGGAATTTCGATTAAGGAGATCACCCGCTTTATTCGAGAAGGTCGGATATCTATAGCTAATGCTCCTAATATGATGTATCCCTGCGAGGTGTGTGGAACACTGATTCGTGATGGGCATATGTGTGATAGCTGTCGTACTCGGCTTAGGAAGGATCTCTCTAGTGCCGCCAAGGAAAGTACTGCCGAGGATACTACCAAAAAGACAACAGACGGCGCATATCGCGCCATAGATAAACTGCGTGGCCTATAAAATCTGCAAAAAAACGTTTGCAGCTATAAAGAATGTTTCAGTCTACGCCGATAAACTTAGTAAAGATTATCGGCTTTTTTATATTAGAAGGAAGGTGAAGTTATGAAAATTAACGAGACCGGACGAATTAACGCGATTAATCCGTATCAACGCAGCGCCGATGCGCAAAGGCAGGAACAAATGAAGAAAAGTACACGCAAAGATGAGGTTTCGATCTCTGATGAAGCAATTCAGCTCTTGCAAGCACAGAACTCTGGCAATGATGCTGAACGTGCACTTAAGATCGACAGTTTGAAGCAACAGGTCTCCGCAGGTACCTATCAAGTAGATGCAGCTAAGCTAGCAGAGAAACTCGCCCCTTATTTTAAGCAATCCTCCGAGAATTAGGTGAAACCATCCATGGCATTGACAACATTAATAGAACTATTGGAGCGGCTGGACGAAGTACATAACCAAATGCTGGAGCTGGCCGCTGAGAAAAAACAGACGATTATGGACAACAAGGTGGATGCATTAATCGACATCCTGAACCGTGAGTCCAAGCTAATGAAGCTGATTGGACAGCTCGAGGAGCAGCGAATCGCGGCTGCATATACCGTTTTGCAAGGTGTAGGTATTCGTTCCAACCTGAACCTGAACCTAACTGAGCTGTCCAGGCTTATATTTGACCCTGAAGACAAGGCACGACTGCTGCATATTCAGCAGAAGCTTTCTGGCACTTTGCACCGCTTGAAAGAAGCAAATGAGCTTAATCAGAAGCTGATAGAGCAGTCGCTTACTTTTATAGATTATTCTTTGGATCTGCTGGTCGGAAGACCGAATCAGGAGATTACTTATCATCATCCGTCCGATAAGGGCAATAGCGTAAATCGGCCGGGCATTTTTGATGCACGCGGATAGAATTGTACTGATGAAGTGTTCTGTCAGAGCAGAACATAAGGAGGAGTAAGCAGCATGACATCCACATTTCATTCGATAGAGACGGCGAGACGCAGCCTTTTTACTCAGACCGCAGCTCTTAATACGACTGGACACAATATCGCAAATGCGAATACAGAGGGGTATACCCGTCAACGTGTTAATATGAAGGCCGCTTTGCCTATTGAAGCATACGGATTTAATAAATCTACCGTTCCTGGTCAAATGGGTACAGGGGTGGAATTCTCATCTATCGATCGGATTCGAGAAATGTTTCTGGATGATCAGTACCGTGGTGAGAATTCTGCATTTGGTAACTGGAAACTTCAAGCAGATACTCTCTCTAAACTAGAAGCGATTGTTAATGAACCATCGGATACAGGTATTCGTACGGTGCTGGATAACTTCTGGAAATCCTGGTCAGATCTTAGTAAGAACCCAGAAGATCCTACTGCTCGTAAGATTGTAGTGCAAACAGCGCAATCTTTAACTGACGCCATGAATTATATGAGCACGCAATTAGATAATCTTGATCGGGATTTAACTACTAATATTGATGTTAAAGCGAAAGAAGCTCAAGGCTACCTGACCGCTATCGCAGATCTGAATAAATCGATCTATAAGATTGAGGGTATGGGTGATCAGGCGAATGATTTACGCGATCAACGCGATCTGATGGCGGACAAGCTTTCCAAGATTGCTAATATTACCGTTGTGGAGACGGAAGCTGGTTATAACGTTTCTCTGGGTGGACAGCCACTGGTAGAGGGTGGAGAAATTACTGCAACTGTAGATAGTGCATTTCTTAATAATGCTTACGCCTCTGGAACGTTGAAGGGCGGCGAGGCATACGGAATGATTTTCTCCAAAAATACTTATGTTACCGACTACAAAAAACAACTCAACGATATGGCTAGTACGATTGCTACTGGCAACGTTGAAATTACAATACCGGCAGGTTCCAATCTTCCAGAGGGTACGGTGCTAACTAATGATGCTAAGATTACACAAGCGGATGGCAGCGTAGTTACTTTGGCCGCTGGTCAGGCAATGCCTAAGGGCGCAACGATGTATGAGGATGCTAAAACCATTGTCAAAGGTTTGAACGGACTTCACAAGTTAGGTTATGCGATGGATGGAAGCTCTGGTCGTGATTTCTTTGTAACCTCTGGTGACGCTGGAACGATCAAGCTGAATCCGGAGATTGCTGCGGATGTAAGCTTATTCGCAACCTCACTGCGTACAGCTGTTGATGCGGATGGCAACACGCAGGTCGTTAAAGGAAATAACACCTTGGCGCTCTTGCTGACAAATCTGAAGGATAGCAAATTCACTACGCCGGACGGTAAAGTTAGCAATACTGTGGGTGGGCTTCTTGGCTCTATGGTTGGTCAGCTCGGTATTCAATCACAGGAGGCTGCGCGTCAGACCGATAACTCAGATTATCTGGTAGAGCAGGTTAACTCCCGTCGTCAATCTGTTAGCGGAGTGTCACTGGATGAAGAAATGTCGAATATGCTCGTGTTTCAGCATGCTTATAGTGCGGCTGCGCGTTTTATGACTACTTTTGATGAACTGCTCGACAAATTGATTAATTCCACCGGCACAGTCGGCAGATAAAAGGAGATATAGCGTATGTTGAGAGTCACTTCTAACATGATGAATTCACAGCTTCTGCTTAACCTTAACCGTAATGCGCGTACGATGAACGACACACAGCTACAGCTTTCAAGCGGACGAAAAATCAATAAGCCCTCTGATGATCCGGTAGGGATTACGTATTCCCTGCGATACCGTGCGGAGCTTTCATCTAACGAGCAATATACCAAGAATGTAGATAGCGCCCTTTCATGGCTTGATTATAATGATACAGTCCTAGGACAAGCTGGGGATGTTGTTCAAAAGATTCGTGAGTTGACCGTACAAGCATCAACAGGTAGTAATCCACAGTCCGCACTCGACAGTATCAATTCAGAGGTTATGCAGCTGAAGGAACAGCTTGTAGATATAGCTAACAGTACGCTTAACGGAAAATATATTTTTAATGGTGAACAATACAACACGAAACCTTATGATTTCGCTAAAGGTACAGACGGTACATATGATGTATCTAAGCCAATTACTACGGATACTGGGCAGATTCAGTTTATCGTAGGTGAAGATGTACGTTTGCCTATCAGTACGACGGGTAATGAGATATTCGGTAATATGGGAGATACTGATAATCTGTTTGCAATCATTAATAATCTTTCTGCTGGATTAAAGTCTGGTGATCTTAAGGCAGTATCGGGCCAACTTGATGTACTCGATACACGTATGGAAACTATTTTGTCTGCCCGTTCGGAGATAGGTGCTAAGACTAACCGCGTTGAATTGATGCAGGATCGGCTTAGTGATTTGAATGTGAATCTAACGGATCTCCAAGCGAAGACGGAAGATGCCGATTACGAAGGTTTGATTATGAATTCGAAGATTCAAGAGAATATCTATAATGCCTCCTTGTCTGTGGGTGCAAAGATTATTTCTACATCTCTTGTGGACTTTATCAGATAACGGAGGTGGTTCTCGTTGCTTCAGCCGATATTGCAAATCCGTCAGACACCTGCTGTGATAGGGATTGATGCCGATCCGGGCGCTTATTCGATTTCTCAGCCAAAGGCTGAGGTCAATGTCAGAACTACTCCGGGAGAACTAACGGTGGAGTCCACTCGGCCCGAGCTTACTGTAGATCAATCTCGAGCATGGGAAGCCTATAATGGTGGAAAGATGCTCGATATGAATAGACGGATTTATTCTGGGATTCAGCAGTTGTATCTACAGGGTATTGCTAGAAAGGTTGAGCAAGGGAATCGTATGGCTCAGTTTTTTAGACCTGGTAATACAATTGCAGAAGTGTACGGCACGGATACCCAGCCCAACTCGTTTCCTGAGATTCGTGGTCCAGCATCGTATGACAATGTAGATATTCACATCGAAACGAGAGCCCCACAAATCGATTATCGAGCTGCGAAAGTAGATATTCAGGTGGAGCGGCGAAATCCGGAAATTGAATATACCCGTGGAAAGTTAAATATTTATATGCAGCAATACGCTTCGATTCAGTTTATTCCACCAGAATTGAATGTTCAATTGTAGCTTCTTAAGCTATAGATGTGCCAGAAAGCGCCTCTATAGCTTTTGTGCTATATATAATGTAATAGGATTTCGTTAGAAGCTAGTTTTGCAGCGCAAAACTTTTGAGGAGTGAACAACTTGATTATAGAAACACTATCTTGGGGTAAACTGGAAGTAGATAAGGAGCAGTTATATCATTTTCCTAAAGGAATCCCTGGCTTTGATGAAGAAACTGATTTTGCATTGATCGTGATGGAGGAGACGCCTTTTTGGTATCTACAGTCAGTAAAAAGTAAGGGGCTGTCCTTTCTGCTGGGTGATCCGTTTGCTTTTTATCCAGCTTACGAATTTGAACTGCCTGATGCTGAGGCTGAAGAGCTAGAGATTAAATCGGATGTTGTTGTCCGTTGTATTATTACTTTAAAAGAAAATGTTGAGCAGTCTACGATTAATCTTCTTGCTCCAATTGTATTGAATCCGTTAGGGAACTTTGGTAAACAAATCGTGCTGCATAAATCGCCTTATCATACGAAGCATAGCTTACTGCAAGAGCAGTCGGTTATCGATGGAAAGGATGGTGGATGATATGCTCGTACTTTCCCGCAAAAAAGGAGAGTCCATCGTCATCCAAGATCAGATAGAGCTGACGATCTTAAGTGTGGATGGTGATACGGTGAAGGTTGGTATTTCCGCACCGAAGCATGTCGATATTTTTCGTAAAGAGATCTACCTATCGATCCAAGAAGCTAACCGTGAGTCCGTTGCTCCGCAGCAGACTGACCTGAATGCATTGATTCATCGACTTCGTGGTGTGAACAAGAATGATTAATTGACATATCGTATGCACAGAATCCAAAACCTGGGACTGCTTAACCGCAGACTCAGGTTTTTTATTTGATTTTGGAGAATTTCTCCAACAAATTTCAAAAAAACTTCGAATTGCTCTAAACAGTTGAGTGCATGCCGTCGATATATGTAGTAGACGCTGACCCGGCAGGGCGGCCGACCTTAATGGATCGGCGTTTACCACATGGATGTGGAACTAACTTAATTTCAGGGAGGAAATATCAAATGATTATTAACCACAATATCGCGGCGTTGAACACTCACCGCCAACTGACTGCTAACACTGCAAACACTAACAAAAATATTGAGAAATTGTCTTCCGGTCTTCGCATCAACCGTGCAGGTGACGATGCTGCTGGTCTGGCTATCTCCGAAAAAATGCGCGGCCAAATCCGCGGTTTGGATCAAGCTTCCCGTAACGCTCAAGACGGTATCTCTTTGATTCAAACAGCTGAAGGTGCATTGAACGAAACTCACAGCATCCTGCAACGTCAACGCGAATTGGCTAACCAATCCGCAAACGGAACAAACACTGATTCTGACCGTCAAGCTCTGCAAGACGAAATGAACCAACTGACTTCCGAAATCAACCGTATCGGTAACACTACTGAGTTCAATACTCAGAAATTGCTTAAGGGTGACGGAAAATCTAACCTTACTGGTACTGGTGTAGCCAAAGATGGTTTCTTGGCGAATGGAGAAACAACACATGCTCAAGCAAAACAAACCATCACTTTTGCGGCAAAAGGTACCGCTGGTGATGAGTTGACTGTAACAATCAATGGTCAAGATCTCTCTGCTAAATTGGCGGCGGGAGCAGGCCCTGCTGACGCAAAAGCGACAGGAGCAGAATATGCAGCTGCTTTGCAAAAGGCAATTGATGCAAATGATACATTGAAAGGTAGCTTTACTGCAAAGGCTGATGCTACTACAGGTGCTGTCACAATTGAAGCTGTAAAACAAGAAGATGGCGGTAAATTCGACGGAGCTCAAGGAAACATGACAGCTGCTAAAATAAACAATGGTGCAGCAGCTGGCGCAGCTGCTTCTGTTGGTACTACTACCTACACTCAGGCTAGTGGTACACTTGACTTTGCAGGACTTACTACTGCAGCAGATGTAGCAAAACTAGCTGGAACTGGAATTACTATCAATGGTGAACAAATTGAGTTTTATGATGCTACTAAAGGCGAATACAAAGGTAGTGCAAAGGGTGTAAACATTAGTGGCGCAGCTAATGGAACGGCTGTTGCACAAGCAATTGTAGATACTCTGGGAAGCAAAATCGATGGAGTTACATTAACTGCTGCTACTGGCGTACTAACTGTAACTGCAACTGCTAAAGGAGAAGCTGGTAATGGAATCTCCTTGAAAGATGGCGGAGTTCAAAAAGACTTCGAAACTTCTTTCCAAATCGGTGCTAACACTGGTCAATCCATGAGCTTGGCTATTGGCGACATGCGTGCTTCTGCACTAGGTATCACTGGTAAAGCTGGCGATGCTGGTTTCACTAAAGCTAACACTGTAACTGACGGAACTAACAATGTGAGCGCTGAAGCAGCTCTGAACATTTCCACTAAGGAAGATGCTTCTGCTGCAATCGCAATTCTGGATAAAGCTACTGCAACTGTATCCAGCTCCCGTTCTAAACTCGGTGCTGTTCAAAACCGTTTGGAGCACACAATCAACAACTTGGGAACAGCTTCTGAGAACTTGACAGCTGCTGAATCCCGTATCCGTGACGTTGACATGGCTAAAGAAATGATGCAACAAACTAAGAACAACATCCTTGCACAAGCTGCACAAGCTATGTTGGCTCAAGCTAACCAACAACCACAAGGCGTTCTTCAATTGCTTCGTTAATTTTAAAGTCAGCAACTATAGTTTCACAGAAAGAACCTTGGAATTTTTCCAGGGTTCTTTTTTTATGGATATTTATAATTATTAAAAAACTTCAGAATTCCGGGATTTTTTCGGGTTTATCTTTCTTAAGTCCTAAATTATCCCTGAATCTAACCGATATAAAGAGTATAAAATGAGCGTTGGTGGAGGTCGGGGTTTATGAATGTACAGTTTTCTCTTTCTGCTAGTTCAGCTAGTTCCGTAACAAGTGTACAGGGTGTATCTGAGGCAACGTCAAGTACTGCATCGGTGTCATCCGCGATTCAAGAAACGCCTATCCGAAATGCTAAGGATATGAACTTGAGAGAGAAGCAGGGCGTAAACGTGTCTGTTGCGGAAGAACAGCTCATTCGTACCATTGAACGGGCAGTGAAATCTCTACAGGGACCCCAGACTACGCTGCAGATCAGCATCCACGAGAAGACACATGATATTATGGTCAAAGTGCTTAATAAGGATACCGGTGAGCTCATTCGTGAAGTTCCCCCAGAGAAGACCCTGGATCTCGTAGCTAAGATGATGGAAATTGCTGGAATACTTGTAGACGAGAAAATTTAGTAGTAGGAGGTGCTGTTTTGGTTACACGTGTAAATGGATTTTCAGGGATGGACATCGATAGTATGGTCAAGAGTATGATGACTGCTAAGCGAGTCCCCTTAGATAAGCTTAATCAACAGAAACAGATCCTTAACTGGACTAGAGACAGTTATCGGGAAGTTAATAGTAAGTTGGTTGACTTTCGTACCAATAAACTTACGGATAAATATGGCGTTAACTCAGCGATGAATGCCAATAAGGCTGTTACAAGTGGTAATACGGATGCGTTAACCGCTGAAGCTACGGCTACTGCTAACGGGATTGATATGAAAGTAAGTATTACTCAGTTGGCTACCAAGGCTACAATTGAATCTAAAGGTGCAGGTTCTGGCTTGAGTGTGGCATCTTCTCTAGCACAGGCAAAGATTAATGATCCAAATAGCGAAAATGAAACGGTTACGGATGCTGACAAGGCTGAAAAATATAGTTTGGAGATTAATGGAGAAACTTTTTCATTTACAGGAGCAACAGGAATTTCAACAGTTATTGCAACGATCAATGGTAACAGTAAAGCTAACGCTATGGCGAGTTTTGATGAAGTCACTGGGAAACTGATTATTTCTTCTAAGACTTCTGGAAGTAAGGGTGAATTGTCTATAAAGTCAGGCAATGATACTAATCTATTCGAGGCTTTTAAAGGCGTTAATCAATACAATGGTGTAGATGACGTTAAGCCAGGTGTGGATGCTATTATATTCGTCAATGATACTATGATAAAAAAAGATAGTAACACTTTCTTGATCAACGGAATCCAAATGACATTATTGGCTACAACATATACTACTTTAACCCCTGAGGTAAATCCACCAGCAGGAGCGGATAAGCCCATCACAATCAAAACGCAATCAGATCCCCAAAAAGCAGTAGATGCAATTAAAGGGTTTGTCGAAGATTACAATAGTTTACTCACTTTGCTCAATGGTAAAATATCTGAAGAGAAGTACCGTGATTTTGCACCGTTGACGGATGAGCAGAAGACGGCGATGAAAGAGGCAGACATCACGACTTGGACAGAAAAAGCTAAAAGCGGACTTTTGAAAAATGATGATATCCTAAGAGAAGCGGTATCCTCTTTGCGCGGGGTTATCTCGAACCAGATCGGGGCTTTGAGCTCTATTGGAGTGACTACTGGATCTTACTACGAGGGTGGAAAACTGAAGTTAGATGAGGCGGCCTTAAAGAAGGCTCTTGCTAACGATGCCCAAGGGGTTATGGATCTATTCCAGGGTCCAGCTAGTGCATCGAACACAGGTATTTTTGACAAGCTAGCTAGTAAAGTTAATAGCACCTTGGATACACTAGTCTCAAGGGTTGGTACTAATAAGTTCTCAACAGACTTAACCAGTACTTTTAAAGAAGAAAGCATTATGGGCAAGAAGCTCAAAGAATACAACACTCGTATAACTTCAATGCTGACTATGTTGAATAATGCCGAAACACGCTTTTACAAGCAGTTCTCAGCTATGGAAACGGCAATGAATAAGCTACAGACACAGTCGTCCAGTCTTTTCTCCACATCCAGCTAAGATAATTATAAAATAGAGGGTGACATTATTGATAACATCTCCTTATGACAAGTATCGCCAATCTTCTGTCAAAACCTCAACGCCTGCACAGCTCGTGGTCATGCTTTATGATGGAGCCATTCGTTTCGTAAGAACAGCGATGGATGGTCTCAGCAAACAGGATTACGAGAAGACTAGTCTAAATTTTGGTAAAGCTCAAACGATTATAAGTGAGTTAATGAGCACATTAGATTATTCCTATGAAGTATCTAACAATCTCTACTCATTATATGAATATACAAACTTCTTGTTAGTGGAAGCTAACATCCGTAAAAGTCCAGAAAAAGCGGAAGAAGCCATCGGCTATCTTACAGAACTTCGGGAAACTTGGCTTCAAGCATCCAAAATCGCTGCAGGCCAAGGACAGGCTGAAAGTGCTCATGGATGAATTAATCGAGAGCCTGAAGGAACTAACCTTAGGCATCACAGATAGACTTGAAGAGACTACCTATGAAGAGTTGGAAGCTTTTGTCGAGGATCGTCAGGAGCTTGTCGATTCTATTGCAGAACAAACCGCAATTTGTAAGTCGTCGCCCGCACAAAAACAAGAAATTAATCGAATTCTGGAATTCGATAATGTGATCTTAGACAGAATGAACGCTCTCCGTTTGGAAGCGCAAGATTGGCTGCAGAAGCGTAATCAGGCTAAAGTACAGCGCAGCGCCTACGAGGCCGCTTACACCCCGGATAGTTTTCTAATGGATCGCAGAAAATAATTTATTTCAGTGTTTCACTATAGGAGTAGGCGGGTATTAAATACCGTCTGCTCTTTTTTTGATCGTTACGCCATAACTATTTCTTGATTATGGAAAATTAAATCTCTTATTTTACGTGGTAAATTATTGCATGTAAACATTTACTTTTCCAATTGACAATAAAGAAGTTGCGGTGGTATAGTCGATTTGTGAGCAAGACTCACGTTCATCTGATGACGAAGGGAATGTTTAATCAATGGAAGGTAAAGTAAAATGGTTTAACGCAGAAAAAGGTTATGGTTTTATCGAGACTGCAGACGGTGGCGACGTATTCGTACACTTTTCCGCGATTCAAACTGATGGTTTCAAGACTTTGGATGAAGGCCAATCCGTAGAATTCGATATCGTTGAAGGTGCACGCGGACCACAAGCAGCTAACGTAATCAAATTATAATCATACGGCTAAGCCGACCTACATATAAGTAGATGGTTAGCAATTTAGACAGCGCTAGCAAGGATCTTGGGAATTCTCCCAAGGTCCTTTTTTTATGCGATTATATGACTCTATCAAGACAGTTCATAGAAAGAAAATAGCGTAATTTGTAAATTCATTTTATGGGAAATGTTAGAACTCTTGAAAAGATGGGTAATAGTTTTACGTTGAGCTGTTTATCTTACCTCGACGCACACTAGGTTAGCTTAGGCCAATACTTCCACGGGAGATACATATAGCCTATGCTATCAAAACTTTTAGGAGGATGATTAGCAGGATGAAAAAGAAGCTGCGCGGTCTTATGACCGGAATTTTAGGAGTTAGTATGTTATTAGGATCTCTTGGCAGCGTATCTGCCGCTCCCGTACCTAAGGATATCCAAGGTCACTGGGCCCAAGGTCAGCTACAGGAATGGTTAGATAGAGGATACCTTGGTGGATACCCAGACGGCACGGTAAAACCAAACAAGGCTATTACCCGTGGAGAGTATGTGACTCTGGTAAACCGCCTGTTCGGTTTTACACAAAAAGCAACAGTAGGCTTTAAAGATATGAAAAGCACAAACTGGAACTACAGTGAAGTGGCTAAAGCCGTGGAAGCTGGATATATCGGAGGATACGAGGACAATACGTTCCGTCCTAATAGTCCGCTCACAAGACAAGAAGCAGCTGTAATGGCAGCGAAATTACTAAAATTGAGCACCAATACCACTTCTACTAAATTTAAAGATAATGCACAAATTGCAGCATGGGCTAAAGGTGCAGTAGCCGCTGCAGCGGATAAGAAGATCATTAACGGTTATCCGGATGGAACCTTCGGTCCTAAGAGATCGTTAACACGTGCGGAGGCTGTAGGTATTATTAATAGTTCAGTCATCCACTACCCAGGTAGCGGCACAGGTGGTGGTGTAATTCCTACTCCAACTCCAACAGCTACTCCAACTCCAACAGCTACACCAACGCCAACATCAGCTCCAGGTGGTAGTACTGGTGGAGGAAGCGGTGGATCTGGCGGCGGTAACGGTGGCGGAGGAAATGAAACAAAACCAACCGTCAGTGGGGCAACCTATGGTAACGTTGGTACGGTAACTGCTGATGTGTACCTTACTCCTTCCGTAACGGGTGCTGTGTATTATGTAGTCGCTCCTTATACTGCTAACGTAAATGCACCAAGTGCACTACAAGTGGAAAAAGGACAACTTAGTGACGGAACTGCAAGCGAACATCATGGTAGCGCTGCTACTGTAGCTAATACTAGGGTTACATTCTCAGTTTACGGATTGAATCCTGGTACACAATATGCGACTTATATCGTGGCAGCTGATGCTTCGGGTAAACTATCTGATGTAACAACCGTTCGTTTAACTACTGCTCAGGCAACTGCAATTACACTTTTTGAACCTGGGCAAGTAGGTACAGTTACAGCAGATGTATATATTCAATATGGTGCAACAGGTGGCACTGCAACACCGGTAAGATATGTAGTATTGCCTGCAAATGAAAAAGCACCTAGTGCAGCACAGATTGCTGTAGGACAGGATAGTACAGGTACTGCATTGAACGCTCCATGGACTGGCACGCCTTCAATTAATCCAGGAGTAAAGCATACGCATACTTTGACTGGATTGACAGCCAATACTGCCTATAAGGTATACCTTATTACAGGATCGGGTACGCAATTGTCACCTGTGGAAATCATCCAAATTCATACCAAGTAACTTGATCTTATACTGATTAAGTTAGGGAATATAAGAATGGAATTCGTACTATAATAACGACAGGTTTACTTTTAGTCCGGTGAGGCGAATAGTTGCTCTTACCGGACTTGTTTTATTTGTGAACGACAGGACAATATTTGTTATCTAATTGTAAGGGCTGTAAGGAATTACTTTTTACTTAGCCCTAACAATTTGGTATAATGAAGGTGTAACTAAAGGAGGAGTGGCCATGCAATTCACCATTCGAGGTCAACAAATTGACGTGACCGACGCTTTGAGAGAGTATGTTGATAAGAAGCTCAGCAAACTTGAGAAGTATTTCGAAGCACCCCCTACCTCTGAAGGGTCTGTGACGCTTGGCGTAGTTCGCGGCCTTCATACGGTGGAAGTAACCATTCCGCTTGCTGGCGTGACGCTTCGTGCGGAAGATCGCAGCGATGACATGTATGCTTCCATAGATGCCGTTGTGGACAAGCTGGAACGTCAAATTCGCAAACACAAAACGAAGATTAATCGTAAGTTCCGTCAAGAGGGACTGAAGACGCTGTTTGTGGATGGAGCTAGTACCGCTGTTGCTGTAGAAGAACAAGATTATGATGACTTGGAAGTTGTGAGGAACAAACGCTTTACCATGAAGCCGATGGATGTGGAAGAAGCAATTCTTCAAATGAACATGGTAGGACATACTTTCTTCGTGTTTTCCAATATCGATACTTCGGAAGTTAGCGTAGTTTACAAACGTGATGATGGCAAATATGGACTGATTGAACAGGGCTAGACCACGATGATGCCAGTTATGCTATTCAGTATAAAGGGCCTCGAGATTTATCCAGATACCTTAGAAATTTAAACCGAGCCCCTATTCGCTGCAGCGAATAGGGCTCTTGTGCGTATAAGAAGCAATATTTGAAAAATGTGGCTGATACACCTTGTATTGCGGCATCTCTTACAAACTGTTACAATTTATGAAGCAGCGGAATCGAATTTATAAATGGCCCTTTCAATTTTTTGTGAGGATGGGCTCGGTTCCACCATCTGTGTTGCATGAAAGGGGTTAACCATGCTAGGACTTGTAAAGAAAATATTCGGAGACACCAACGAACGTGATGTTAAACGTCTCATGAAGACAGTCGATGTGATTAATGGATTGGAACCGGAATTTGTAGCGCTATCTGATGAAGCGTTACAGGCTAAGACAGCGGAATTCCGTGCCCGTATTGAGAAAGGCGAAACTTTGGAAGAAATTCTTCCTGAGGCATTTGCTACCGTACGCGAAGCTTCCAAACGGACGCTTGGTATGCGGCATTTTGATGTACAGCTGATTGGTGGTATGGCTCTGCATGAAGGCCGGATCTCCGAGATGAAGACTGGTGAAGGTAAGACGCTAGTGGGTACGTTGCCAGTGTATTTGAATGCTTTGCTGGGTAAAGGTGTACACGTC
The DNA here is from genome assembly GCF_037963865.1 of Paenibacillus sp. FSL R10-2734. Classification (NCBI taxonomy): domain Bacteria; kingdom Bacillati; phylum Bacillota; class Bacilli; order Caryophanales; family Paenibacillaceae; genus Paenibacillus; species Paenibacillus sp. FSL R10-2734. Next base: position 1,091,373 of record NZ_CP150170.1, read on the forward strand.
GTAACAGTCAATGATTATTTGGCTCAACGTGACAGCGCACAAATGGCACAAATTTATAACTTCCTGGGCATGACGGTTGGGGTTAACCTGAGCGGTATGGACCATGCTGATAAACAAGCTGCTTATGCCTGCGATATTACGTATGGCACGAACAACGAATTTGGTTTTGATTATTTGCGTGACAACATGGTGCTCTATAAAGAGCAAATGGTTCAGCGCCCTCTGTATTTCTGTATTATTGATGAAGTGGACTCTATTCTTATTGATGAAGCACGTACACCTCTTATTATTTCCGGACAAGCTGAGAAGTCTACAGAATTGTATTTTTCAGCAGACCGTTTCGTGAAAAAGCTTAAGGCTGAAGAAGACTATACGGTTGATATTAAAGTGAAGTCTGTAGCCTTGACTGAAAAAGGTGTAGCTACAGCTGAGCGCGCTTTTGGTATTGAGAACTTGTATGATCACAGTCATGTAACCTTGAATCACCATATCGTCCAAGCCCTGAAAGCAAACGTAATTATGCGTCGTGACGTAGATTATGTTGTGAATGAGGGTGAGGTCGTTATTGTTGATGAATTTACAGGACGTCTCATGTCAGGTCGTCGCTATAGTGACGGGTTGCACCAAGCGATTGAAGCGAAGGAAGAAATCGAAGTGCAGAATGAGAGTATGACTCTTGCAACGATCACATTCCAGAACTACTTCCGTATGTATCGCAAACTGGGCGGTATGACAGGTACAGCGAAAACAGAGGAAGAAGAATTCAAGAAGATTTATGGTCTTGAAGTTCTTCAAGTACCTACGAACAAACCAAATCAGCGCGAAGATATGCCAGATGTTGTCTACAAGAGTGAGAACGGTAAGTTCAAGGCTGTTGTGGAAGAAATTGTAGAACGTCACAAGAAGAACCAACCTGTACTTGTTGGTACAGTGTCGATCGAGAATTCAGAGCTCGTATCTGAAATGCTGAAGCGCAAAGGTGTTAGACACCAAGTACTTAACGCGAAGCATCATGCTGAGGAAGCGGAAATCATTACACATGCAGGTCAGCCAGGTACAGTTACAATTGCTACCAACATGGCTGGACGTGGTACGGACATCGTTCTGGGTGAAGGTGTGACAGATCTTGGAGGTCTGCATATCATTGGTACAGAGCGCCATGAATCGCGCCGGATTGATAACCAGCTGCGCGGTCGTGCGGGTCGTCAAGGTGACCCTGGTTCTACACAATTCTACTTGTCGCTTGGCGATGAGCTCATGAAGCGTTTTGGCGCTGATAACGTTCTGAATATGATGGATCGTCTCGGATTCGAGGAAGATCAGCCGATTGAGAGCCGCATGATCACACGTGCTGTAGAATCTGCTCAGAAACGTGTTGAAGGTAATAACTTTGATATCCGTAAAGTCGTATTGCAATATGATGATGTAATGAATCAGCAGCGTGAAATTATTTATAAACAACGCCGTGAAATTCTGGAGTCAGATAATATTAAAGATATCGTGCTTGAAATGATCAAGCCAGTGATTGAGCGTATCGTTCTCGCACACTGTAGCGATGATATTCCTGAGAACTGGGAGCTGCAAGAAGTTGCTGATTACGTAAACAGCAAATTGCTTGAAGAAGGTGCTTTGACTCGTGATATTCTGTGGGGCAAAGAAGCTGAGGAGATCATCGAGTTCATTTTCGAACGTGTGCTTGAGAAATATGCTGCCCGTGAAGAACGTCTGGGCTCAGAACTCGTACGTGAATTCGAGAAGGTAATCGTGCTTCGTTCCGTAGATAGCAAATGGATGGATCATATTGATGCAATGGATCAATTGCGTCAAGGGATTCACCTGCGTGCTTACGGTGGTACGGATCCACTTCGCGAGTATCAATTCGAAGGTTTTGAGATGTTTAATACTATGACTGCTACGATTCAAGAAGAAGTAGCTACTTATATTATGAAGGCTCACATCGAGGCGAATCAGGAACGTCAATCCGTTATTGACGAGGATAAGATCTCTACAAACAGCGAACCTGTAGAGAAACGTCCGGTACAAGTAGAGGCTGTGACTGGTCGTAACGATCTTTGCCCTTGCGGAAGCGGCAAGAAGTACAAGAATTGCCACGGTCAAAACGCGTAAGACAAACGTTTAGTAATGCTCAGATTCAGGTGATAAAGCTGTAAGTCTTTATCCCTGATCTCCATGGGTATACTAACTATAAAGAGCGGCTGGGCCCGGGGGTATCCCCCGTTTACGGCCCAGTCGCTTTTTTGGATATTTAGCAGTTGAGTGAATGTGGAATGGAGAGAAGATTTGGAACTGGAGAAACGGAGTGTTCGCCTTTGTTTCCGGATTCCAACCGCGATGCGGTTATATATTCAAGGAATCTGGAAACAATAGCGATCGGAAGTCCAATCCTTCTCGGAATGGCTGAACATTCACTCACTAACTGTCCATCAGAGCGACGACCGTAACAACCCATTTTGAAAGGTGAAGTGACCGATGATAGAACCAAATGTAAAGCAGGATCTGCGTGAAATAGGCAAGAAACTAAATGACCTTAGGGGGTCTCTTTGACTTAGATCTTAAGCAAGAGATGATTTCTAACTTTGAAGAGAAAATGGCGGCCCCTGGCTTCTGGGATAATTCAGAGCAAGCGCAGAGCGTAATCGCCGAGATGAATGCTGTGAAATCTTCCGTAGATCAATACGAGAAGCTTCAACAGGAATACGATGATGCTGCGATGATGGCGGAGCTCGCTGATGAAGAGGGCGATGAGGATCTGGCGACTGAAATCGGAGAGACGATTCGCAGCCTAGGCAGCAAAGTGGATGAATTCGAGCTGCAACTACTGCTTAACCAACCATATGACAAGTTAAATGCTATTCTCGAGCTTCATCCGGGTGCAGGCGGAACGGAATCCCAAGACTGGGGACAAATGCTGCTCCGTATGTACACTCGCTGGGCTGAGAAACGTGGATTTAAGGTTGAAGTACTGGATTATCTACCTGGGGATGAAGCGGGAATTAAGAGTGTTACACTGCTCATCAAAGGCTTTAACGTATACGGATACTTGAAAGCTGAAAAGGGCGTCCATCGACTGGTGCGAATTTCTCCTTTTGATTCTTCAGGTAGACGCCACACCTCTTTTGTATCCTGTGATGTCGTTCCGGAGATTACGGATGATGTAGAAGTTGAGATCCGTACCGAGGATCTTAAGATCGATACTTATCGCGCAAGCGGCGCCGGTGGACAGCATATTAATACCACAGACTCGGCAGTACGGATTACTCACTTACCGTCGGGCGTAGTGGTAACCTGTCAGAATGAACGTTCACAGATTAAGAACCGGGAGCAAGCGATGAAGATGCTACGTTCCAAGCTGTATGAGCGCAAGCTGGTAGAGCAGCAACAGCAATTGGATGAGATTCGCGGTGAGCAGTCCGATATTGCTTGGGGCAGTCAAATCCGATCTTATGTATTCCATCCGTATAACATGGTCAAGGATCACCGTACTTCAGTGGAAACTGGTAATGTGGGTGCAGTAATGGACGGAGACTTAGATGCATTCATTGATGGTTACTTGCGTAGCCAAATCAAGGTTGAGGCGGACTAAGGGTTTTTTTCGGAAATATAGGAGAGAATAAGGTTACTCCATACATTATTTTTATAATTATTTTTTGGGGAAACGGATACCATATCTTTGATATGGATGAAATAGCCGTTTCTTCTTACATACAGCAAGATGACACTTTAAGGAGCGCCTTGAAATGCAAAAAATCAACTCACGCAATAAACCCCCACTGATTCCTCTGAATGGGCCAGTCCGACATGTAGTGGATACAACGCTTATTCTGATCGGTTCGCTAATCACGGCACTGGGGTTTAATCTATTTTTCCTACCTAATCAGATTGCTTCTGGTGGTGTGTCCGGTCTTTCCGTATTGGCTGAAGCTTGGTTTGGAGCTGAACCGGCGTTTACGCAGTGGGCGCTTAATATCCCGCTGTTTGTGCTTGGAGTAATCTTCCTAGGTAAGCAATATGGCGTTCGCTCACTGCTCGGGAGCTTTGTGCTGCCGCTGTTTATCTTGCTGACAAAAGATTTACCCACACCTACAACCAACCCACTTCTAGCCTGTATTTATGGCGGTATCTGTGTGGGGGTGGGACTTGGCGTTGTGTTCCGCGGACGTGGATCGACAGGTGGACTGACGATTTTGGCGCAGATTATTCAAAAGATATCCGGTCTTAGCTTCTCGGTTTCCGTAGTGCTGCTGGACGGGACTGTCATAGTATTGGCGGCGTTTATACTCGGTATGGAGCAGGCGCTATATGCGTTGATCGGATTGTTTGTTACAGGAAAAGCCATTAACGCGATTGAGGTAGGCTTCCGCTATACGAAGGTTGCGTATATTATCTCGGACAAGACAGAAGAAATATCTGCAGCGATATTAAATGATCTGGACCGTGGGCTGACGAAGTTGGACGCACATGGCGGGTATACTGGCGATGAGCGTACTGTTCTGATGGTAGTGGTAGGTCAAAACGAGGTTTCGAGACTGAAAGCGATTGTTCAATCAGTAGATACAAGCGCATTTGTTATTATTACCGAAGCACATGAAGTACTGGGTGAAGGATTTAAAAGGGAAGCGTAATCTCTCCTAATGGGGAGCTGACGCTTCTCTTTTTTTCTAAATAAGGTTATATTTAGGGATGAATAAAGTTCACACAATGTGTTGTATTTATATTAATACGGATGTATAATAATACATATTTCTAAGACGGTATGCATTATATTAAATATTATATTTATGATAAGCAGGAAGTGGGGATGACAGTGGAAGGCAAGCTGAGGGCGGCGATTGTTGGATCAACTGGTTATGGGGGCGTAGAGCTGATTCGGCTGCTACAAAGTCATCCTAAGGTAGAGATTACTTCGGTAATTTCCTCATCAAGTGCTGGGAGTGGGATAGAGGAAGGATTTCCGCATTTGACGGGTGTGATAGAGCGAAAGCTGGATGGTGTTGACCCGGCTCAGATGGCTGAGCAGGCGGATGTTGTTTTTACGGCTACGCCGTCGGGTGTGAGCGCTAAGCTAGTGCCGCAGCTGCTGGAAGCTGGACTCAAGGTCGTGGATCTGTCCGGTGACTTCCGATTGAAGGACGGTTCAGAGTATGAGCACTGGTATAAACATCCGGCTCCGGCTGATGAGTATCTAGAGCAGGCTGTATACGGACTTTGCGAGGTATTCGGAGAGCGTGCGGCAGGGGTGGATTTTATATCTAATCCAGGCTGTTATCCTACGGCTACACTTCTTGGACTAATTCCTGCGATTCAGGCAGGCTGGATCAAGCACGACAGTATTATTATTGATGCCAAATCAGGGGTTACCGGGGCAGGACGCGGAACGAGCTTGATGGTGCATTATGCAGAGATTAATGAGAACTTCAAAGCTTATAAAATCAATAAGCATCAACATATACCGGAAATAGAACAGACGCTCACAGAGATTGCCGGGGAAAAGGTAACCGTAACGTTCACTACACACCTAGTGCCGATGAGCCGCGGGATTATGAGTACGATGTATGCAGGAATGAAGGACAATTATACAGAGCAGGATTTTGTGGATTTATATCGTGAATATTATGCAGGCAGGCCGTATGTGCGAGTGCGCGATGCAGGTGTGATTCCAGCAACAAAAGAAGTTAGCGGCTCTAATTATTGTGATATCGGATTTGCGACAGATGCTCGTACAGGGCGGGTGACCATTGTCTCCGTCATTGATAACGTTGTAAAAGGTGCGGCAGGGCAGGCAATACAGAACCTTAATTTGATGATGGGATGGGAGGAAACCCTTGGCCTCGGCTACACACCTGTGTATCCATAGGGTTCAGCGGTACAAATAACATGAGCGAGAGTGAATTATTTACTACCTTGAAAGGCGGAAGCATTACTTCGCCTAAAGGCTTTAAGTCCGGAGGACTGCACTGTGGATTGAAAAAAACAGACCGCAACGATCTCGGAGTGATTCTTTGTGAGGTTCCAGCTACGGCTGCGGCCGTGTATACGACGAATATTTTTCAGGCAGCACCGCTGAAGGTAACACGGGAAAGCCTTGCGAACGGAACGTTGCAGGCGGTAATTGTGAACAGCGGGAATGCCAATGCCTGCACAGGTGAACAAGGCGAAGCGGATGCTTATGAGATGCGTGCTGCTGCTGCTCAGCATTTGGGTGTAGAGGTTAATGATGTTGCTGTTGCTTCAACTGGAGTTATCGGTGAGCTGCTAAAGATGGACTGCGTACGTAGCGGTATTGCTGCAATACCAGAGAAGCTGGACGGTGGGGCTGCTGGAGCGGAAGAATTCTGTCAGGCCATCCTTACAACCGATTTAGTTAAAAAAGAAATTGCCGTGAAGGTAATCGTCGGTGGTGTAGAAGTTACAATAGCTGGAGCTGCTAAGGGTTCCGGGATGATTCATCCTAACATGGCTACCATGCTTGGATTTATGACGACGGATGCTGATATTTCAGCGGAGGATTTACACAGTCTGCTGCGCTCTGCTACGAATGTTACCTTTAATATGATTACTGTAGATGGAGATACAAGCACGAATGATATGCTAGTCTCGATGGCTAGTGGGCTTGCAGGTAATGAGAAGCTGACTCGGCTTCATCCGGATTGGGATGCTTTTGCAGCTGGGTTTACGTATGTCTGCCAGACGCTTGCCAAGGCGATTGCCCGTGATGGAGAAGGTGCCACCCATCTGATTGAAGTGCAAGTGAATGGAGCGGTTCATGACGAAGCGGCTGCGGCGATTGCCAAGACAGTGGTTGGTTCTAGTCTAGTGAAATCTGCTATTTTTGGAGCGGATGCGAACTGGGGGCGGATCATTGCTGCGGTTGGACGCGCGGGTGTTCCGGTATCGCCGGAGCGTGTAGACATTTCATTAGGTGATATTGAGGTGCTGCTGCACTCGAAGCCGGTTGTTTTTGATGAAGAGAAGGCTTTGGCTTATTTGCAAAAAAGTGAAACTGTGCTGATCACTGTGGATCTGCATGATGGAACCGGAAAAGCAACAGCTTGGGGCTGTGACCTAACTTACGATTATGTGCGTATTAATGCCGCATATCGTACCTAATTTGTGGAGTGCTTAAGCCCACAACGGAAGGATACCGATGATATGACGCTAAATAGTGAGCTTGAACTTATAGATGCATTAGATGGTAGTGGATTGTTTGTGATGAAATGCGGCGGGAGTACGCTGGCGGCACTGCCTGATTCTTTTTTTGAGGATTTACGAGATTTGCAGCAGGAAGGCATTCAGCCTGTCATTGTTCATGGCGGAGGGCCAGCTATTTCAGAGAATCTAGCAAAACTGGGCATTGAAAGTAGCTTCGTGAATGGTTTGCGAGTGACTACCGAGGACGTACTAGATGTCGTAGAGATGACGCTGGCAGGGAGTATCAACAAGGCGATTGTAAGGCGGATTCAAGGGAGTGGCGGTCTAGCTCTGGGGCTTTCGGGCATTGACGGTAATATGATTATTGCTAAACCAGTGGCTAATAGTGCTGAAGTAGGTTTGGTAGGAGAAGTAACAGAAGTGAAGGCTGATATCGTAACAGGGATTATTGGTATGGGCTATATTCCTGTCATTGCACCTATCGGAGTAGATGCGGCTGGTCAGCGCTACAATATTAACGCAGATACAGCGGCAGGGGCTGTTGCTTCCTATGTAGAGTCTCCCCAAATGATCGTAGTTACAGATGTGCCTGGCATTATGAGTACGGTGGATGGTCAAAAGGTTGTGCTTCCATCCGTCACTGTGCAAGAAATTGAAGCCTTGATCGAAAGTGGAGAAATCTACGGCGGTATGATCCCTAAGGTGCGAGCAGCTATCGATTGCATTCAAGGTAGCGTATCAGAGGTTATCATTGTGGATGGAAAAGAACCGCGGGTGCTTAGTCGAGTACTGCAAGGTGAAGCGTTAGGTACACGTATTATTCGTTCGTAGGATCATAAATGAATATAAAATAGAGGCGCTATCTGATTACAGGAGTAGCCTATGGGAGAGTGACTTAGAATGAGCAAGCTTACACAAGCGGGGGCACAGCAGACCGATACAGTAGGATCAGGCACACCAGATGTTGCTGCAGGCAAGCTGAGTGCAGTGTTCCCTTCTTACGCCAGATATGATATCAGCTTAGTTAAAGGTAAGGGCACCTGGGTATGGGATGATAAAGGGAATAAGTACCTCGATTTCACTAGTGGATTAGCTGTGACCAGTCTAGGCCACGCTCCTGAGAAAGTCGGCGCTAAGCTGAAGGATCAGATTGATACGCTCTGGCATGTCTCGAATCTGTTCCATATTCCTGGACAGGACAAAGTCGCAAACCTTTTGACAGAGAATAGCTGTGCGGACCAAGTATTCTTTTGCAATAGTGGGGCAGAAGCGAATGAAGCTGCTATTAAGCTGGCTCGTCGTTACCATCAGAAAGTAAAAGGTGCTGATCGTTATGAGGTCATCACTTTCGAACAATCCTTCCATGGACGTACATTAGCAACACTAACAGCTACTGGACAGCAAAAGGTAAAAGAAGGCTTCCTGCCGCTTCCAGCCGGCTTCAAGACTGTACCCTTGCATGATCTACCAGCGCTAGAAGAGGCTATCGGAGATCATACAGCAGCTATCATGATGGAAATGGTGCTTGCAGAGGGTGGTGTGCTTGAGGTCGAACCTGAGTTCTTGAACGCTGTAGTGGCATTATGTAAGAAACATGGATTGCTTCTGATTGTAGATGAAGTACAGACGGGTATGGGGCGTACGGGCAAGCTGTTCGCTCATCAGCATTATGGAATTGAACCGGATATTTTCACCTTGGCTAAGGGGATTGCAAGTGGCTTTCCAGCAGGATTAATGCTTGGTAAAGGATATTTGCGTGAAGCTTTCTCAGCGGGCAGCCATGCGTCCACCTTCGGGGGGACACCACTCGCAACAGCGGTTATGGCAGCGACGATTGAGACGATGCTGGAAGATGAGCTTCCACAGCGTGCTGAAGAAATGGGTAAGTACCTGACAGGTCTTTTGAAAGAGAAGCTGGCGGACTGTTCTTTTGTGAAGGATATCCGTGGTAAAGGACTGTTGATCGGGATTGAATGTCAATCACCAGCGGGCGATATTGTTTTGGCTGGACAAAAGAAAGGCCTGTTGTTCGTGACAGCTGGTCCTAATGTCCTTCGCCTGCTGCCTAATCTATATGTAAGTAAAGAGGAGATCGACCAAGCGGTGGACATCCTATCCGAACTCATTCATACTTATGCTAAACAAGCAAACGGGGAGGTAAGCTCATGAGTCAGGGCGTACAGAGTAACAAGCACACCATTGCGCAGCAACTGAAAGGCCGTGATTTACTGGAGCTGAACGATTACAGCCCGGAAGAAATCACGTACTTAATAGATTCAGCGATTGAGCTGAAGAAGAAGCAGAAGAATGGCGAAGAATTTCAGCCGCTGAAGGGGAAGACGATTGGTCTTATTTTTGAAAAATCCTCTACCCGTACGCGTGTGTCGTTTGAAGTTGGAATGTATCAGCTGGGGGGGCATGCCCTTTTCTTGAGCAAAAATGATATCCAGCTTGGACGCGGAGAAACCGTTGGAGATACAGCGCAAGTAATGTCGCGTTATCTCGACGGAATTATGATTCGTACGTTCGGCCATGACAAAGTAGAGGACCTTGCTCGTTATTCCTCTATTCCGGTAATCAACGGTCTTAGCGACCTGGCACATCCTTGCCAAGTGCTGGCGGATTACCAAACGATATATGAGCACAAAGGAAAGCTCAAGGGACTGAAGCTGGCATATATCGGTGACGGTAACAATATGGCGCATTCTCTGATGATTGGCGGTGCCAAGCTGGGCGTAGATGTATCTATCGCTGGACCGGAAGGTTATGAGCCAGATGCAGCGGTTGTAGCAGAAGCTCGTGAGATCGCAAAGGAAACTGGAGCGAAAATTGTGGTCACTCGCAGCCCGCAAGAAGCTGTGCAAGACGCTGACGTCATCTATACCGATGTGTGGGCGAGCATGGGCTTCGAAGAGGAGCAAAAGGCGCGTGAAGCAGCATTCAAGGACTATCAGGTCAATGAGGAGCTAGCAAAAGGCGCGAAGAGCGATTATCTGTTCCTGCACTGCCTGCCAGCCCACCGTGAGGAAGAGGTCAGCACAGGCGTGATTGATGGCCCTAACTCGGTCATCTTTGATCAGGCTGAGAATCGCCTGCATGCGCAAAAAGCTTTGATGGCCGCGCTAATGGGTTAAGGATATAGAATAATTGAATACTAGGATTAACACTAATATTGGTCTTAGATTATATAAAATATAAAACACTATATAAATTTAAATAATGTTGTGTGATGTTAGAATTTTGACGATATAGTAATGGAGCGGAATTTTTGGAACTGTAGGAGCGGAGCGTTCGCCTTTATAATCAGATTTCAACTGCGAATGCAGATCAAAATCATGGAAATCTGATTATAACAGCGACCGGAAGTCCAAAAATGTAGCGCAGTTACGATTAATCGTCAAAGTGCTAGCGATAGCACGATTATTTTAATTTATATAGCCCACACGAAAGGAAGTTGCCCCACCATGCCTAAAGAAAAAATTGTACTCGCCTATTCCGGCGGACTAGATACATCCGTTATTTTGAAATGGCTTAAAGAAACCTATGATGCGGAGATCATCGCCTTCACAGCCGACATCGGTCAAAAAGAAGAGCTCGACGGTTTGGAGGAAAAAGCACTAGCAACCGGCGCATCGAAAGTATACATCGATGACCTACGCGATGAGTTCGCTAGCGATTTCATCTACCCAATGTTCCAATCTGGCGCGCTTTATGAAGGCCAATACTTGCTCGGAACTAGCATTGCTCGTCCACTGATTGCTAAGCGTATGGTGGATATCGCCATCGCTGAAGGTGCAACGGCTATCGCGCACGGCGCGACAGGAAAAGGTAACGACCAAGTACGTTTTGAACTTGGCGTAGCTGCACTGGCACCAAACATTAAGGTGATCGCACCTTGGCGTTTGGAAGAGTTCCGCAATCAATTCCCAGGTCGTGCGGAAATGATCGCTTATGCGGAAGCTAATGATATTCCGGTACAAGCATCTGCGGCGAAGCCGTATTCGATGGACCGTAACCTGCTGCACATCAGCTATGAGAGCGGCGTATTGGAAGATCCTTGGTTCGATCCAAGCGCACCGGAGAACAAAGGAATGTTCCTGCTGAGCAATGCTCCTGAGGATGCTCCGGATGAAGCGGAATATTTGGAACTCGATTTCGTTAAGGGAGATTGCGTAGCCCTGAATGGTGAGACTTTATCACCACTTCAAGTGATGGAGAAACTGAATGAGCTAGGTGGTAAACACGGTATCGGACGCGTGGATATGGTTGAGAACCGTTTTGTCGGCATGAAGAGCCGTGGTGTGTATGAGACTCCGGGTGGAACAATCCTGTTCGTCGCTCATCGCAAAATGGAATCCATCACGATGGACCGTGAAGTAATGAACCTGCGTGACAGCCTAATCACTCGTTACAGCACTTTGGTGTATAACGGTTTCTGGTTCGCACCAGAGCGTATTGCACTGCAAGCTCTTGTAACACAGAGCCAGCAAAATGTAACGGGTACTGTTCGTCTTAAACTGTACAAAGGCAACATCATCGGCGCTGGGGTGAAGAGCCCGGTCAGCCTGTACAACCCTGAAATTGCAACGATGGAAGCTGATCCTACACAAGCTTATGATCAAGGGGATGCAACTGGGTTTATCCACTTGAACGCATTGCGCCTAAAAGTTTCTACAGGTGTAAATGGAGCTTCGAAATAGAACGATAACATAAACTTAAACGGGCAACCCCGAAGGCCGTTCCTCCCGTCAGGATAGGAGCGGCCCTCTGGCGTCCAAGAGGAGGAAACTACAGGTGAGCAAGCTTTGGGGCGGACGGTTTACTAAAGGAACAAACAAGCTGGTGGAGGAGTATACGGCTTCCATTGGATTTGATAAGGCTTTGGCCAAAGAGGATGTGCAAGGCAGTCTGGCGCATGTCACCATGCTGGGAAAATGCGGAATTCTTCCACAAGAAGACGTGGAGACGATTAAGCAAGGTCTGAATAAGGTGCTCGACAAGGTTAACGCTGGAGAGGTTGTTTTCTCAGTAGCGGATGAAGACATCCATATGAATATTGAAAAACATCTGATCGAGGAAATCGGTCCGGTCGGTGGTAAATTGCACACAGGACGTAGCCGTAACGATCAGGTTGCAACGGACATGCACCTTTATTTACGGGGCCGTGTAGTTGAGCTAGTTAGCTTGCTGCATGAATTACAGGAAGCTTTAATTGAACAAGCCAAAGATAACGTAGAGACGATCATCCCTGGTTATACGCATTTGCAACGGGCACAACCGATCCTGTTTGCTCACCACTTGTTGGCTTACGTCTCCATGTTCCGCCGCGATGCAGAACGTCTGACGGACAGCTACAAACGGATCAACGTTCTGCCACTCGGAGCAGGAGCGCTTGCGGGAACGACCTTCCCGATCGACCGCCATTTTGTGGCCGAGCAATTGGGCTTTGACAGTGTTTACGAGAACAGTCTGGATGCTGTCAGCGACCGCGATTTCATCGTGGAGTTCTTGGCGAATGCAGCGCTTGTTATGACACATCTATCCAGACTCAGTGAGGAATTGGTACTGTGGAGTAGCACAGAGTTTAGTTTCGTGGAACTGGATGATGCTTTCTGCACAGGCAGTAGCATTATGCCACAGAAGAAGAACCCGGACGTACCAGAACTGGTACGGGGTAAAACTGGTCGCGTATACGGCAACCTGATTGGCTTGCTGACTGTACTGAAATCACTGCCACTCGCGTACAACAAGGATATGCAGGAAGACAAAGAAGGCATGTTCGATACCGTTACTACACTGACAGGTGCACTGCAATTGTTCGCGCCGATGATTTCCACCATGAAGGTGAACAAGGGACGTATGCGTGAAGCTGTGAACACGGACTTCTCGAATGCTACGGATATCGCCGACTTCTTGGTAGGCAAAGGTCTTCCTTTCCGCCAAGCGCATGAAGTAATCGGAAAAACAGTGCTCTACTGCATAAACGAAGGCAAGTTCCTGCTGGATCTGACGCTGGAAGAGTTCAAGCAATTCTCACCGCTGTTCGACGAGAATATCTATGCTGTTCTTCAACCGGAAGCGGTAGTTAACGCTCGTAACGTTTATGGTGGTACAGCCACCGTTCAGGTGAAGGCTGCGATTGAACGCGCGGAGCAGGCACTGCACGAAGCTAATGAATGGGTAGTAAAACACGGTGACGCTATATTGTAAATAATATTAAACATAAATCCCGCCTCGCACGCCTTGTAAGGTTGTGTGGGCGGGATTTTGATTATATAGCAGACATTTAGTTATTTATTAGAATAGCCATATACGCCATAGAGGAGTAGTTATTATTCTTAAGCAACTCAATAACCTCGCGTAAGTACAAGGAGTTGTGCTCAATCGTCTTGGCAAAGGATTGAATCAGTTTAATCACATGATCAACCCCAAAATCCTCCTTATGATATCCAGCCATGCCGATTAGATGTAATTTGATTAAAGAATAGTGAACAACAAGTAGAATATAGGAATCAAAAATATCCGTATTATTTGTACTTGGGAATAGATTTTTGAACACATAATTCACTAAATAATTCTCTAGTATATATTCGTTAGATGACATAAAGGGGGCATAGTATTCACTATATGCTAGTTGGTATATTTCAGAAATTTCCTCAACTGTAGAATCTTCCGTATATTGAATACCATGGAGTACCTCACCAAAACATTCTATATATCGTTTGCTCTGTACTCCCACGTTCATACGCACATCAGCCAGTTCTTTTAAGAGCTGCATTTGAATAGTTGTTGATGTAGGAATACCTGCCAAAGCGTCCCGGAAGCTTCCGTCTTCGATCATGCTGCTATAGGAAGCGATTTGCTGAGGAATTTCATTTACAGTTCCTTCTGAGAGAATTCCCTGTATTTTCTGATAGAACATTCCGAGGATGATTAGTCTATGTGCTATTGAATAACTTCGATTTTGTAAGACTTGAATTGTGAAAATACGCATATCCCAAAAGTATCCATTTATTTTATGTGAGGACGTTTCTTGCAAAGTATTTATTTTTTTATTCATAAAATTTCGGACATTTAGGGACTCTTCAATCTCTTTAAATTGAATGCCATTTGGGTTTAATAAGACCAAACGAGCCACTTCAGGACATGATAACGTAGCGGACTTCTCCAATGCTTCATTAACCTGGTTCGTGGTCCGAGGATAAGTACTACAAACATTAGATAAGTAGCCCTCCCCTAGTGTCTTTTGTATAGAACATAACTTATCTTCATTTAGAAGTGGACAAGCTGCATCAGAATCCATCACTATTTTTGCATAATTAAGCTCTGTTGGGTTGGAACGTTTACGTTTTATATGCTTATTTAGTAGAGGCTTCATTTCTCTATCGTTTACGTTTTTATATTTCTTATAGGTTTTTTGATCAATATCTACCCGCCAGCCAACGCAGCATGTATCTTCACAACTTGATCCAATACAAGCAAATTTCTCTAAGTATTCTGGAACAAGAACAACGCGCTTTTTTTCTATCATGATAGATTTCCCCTTAAAGTTTAGAATGCCATGTAGGTTTATTATCGGCAGAAATCATGATCCAATGAAGATGAATCTGGAACTGTGAACACGGATTTCTCGAATGCAATGGATATCGTGGACTTCTTGGTAGGCAAAGGTCTTGTTTTCCGCTAGGCGGGATTTTTTTATCTAATTGGACTCTAAACACAACAAGACTGGATTCACAGTGTTCTTTACGGTTATCCTTAGATTAGGGATAGGAGGGTTCATAAGTATGAGTAGAGAGCAAATCCTAGACGAGCTTAGATCGCAATTAAAACTGGGCAATCATATTATTGGAGTAGCCACAGGTGCTGGAATAACTGCGAAGTATGCGAAGCAGGGTGGCGCCGATTTCCTTCTGATGTTAAATTCGGGTAAATTCCGCCAGATGGGGAGGAGTTCTCTCGCTGGGATTTTGCCATTTTGCAATAGCAATGATATGGTGATGGACTTTGCATCTAGAGAGATCATACCTTTGGTAAGAGATATTCCTATTATTTTTGGCCTCAATGCAACCGATCCGACAAAAGACATGGAGACCTACATCAGTGAGATAAAGAATAAGGGGTTTTCCGGAATTAATAATTACCCCACGGTTGGATTAATAGATGGTCAATTTGGAGAAGCGCTCGAAGAAGAAGGGAATAGTTATCTACTTGAAGTAGAAGCTATAAGAATAGCCCATGAAAAAGATTTGTTTACCATAGCCTTTGTATTTGATGAAACCCAAGCAGTTCAGATGATCGAGGCTGGAGCGGATATTATTTGTGCGCATTTAGGCTTAACTGAAGGGGGATTATTAGGAGCTAAAAAAGTATTCTCTCTGGAAGCTGCCAAGGCTAAGGCGGACAAGATTTTTAATACATGCAATGCGCTAAAGCCAAATTTAATTAAATTGGTTTATGGTGGTCCAGTGAAAACGCCAATTGATGTGCAATATATGTACAGTAATAATCAAAACTTGATGGGTTATATCGGGGGATCTGCTTTTGAAAGAATTCCATCGGAGAAGTCCATTACGAATATAACCAAAGCTTTTAAAGTATCGGGCACGCTGGATGAAGATGATTTTATGGTTAAAATGTTAGACGGAATCACAAAGCACTATGATTATGTTGAATTTGTAAAAGAATACGTTGCGCAAAATTATATGAATGAGATCTTGTTTGCAGATTTAGCTAAGGTGGCGCATGTATCCCGAAGTTACTTAAGTAGCTTGTTTACCAAAAAAGTAGGCTGCAGCTTCCAAACGTATCTCGTGCAATTTCGGATGGATAAGGCAGCGGAAATATTACATAGAGACAATATCCAGTTATCTGAGCTAGCGCCATTAGTTGGATACCAAGACTATGCGCAGTTTAGCAAAATGTTTAAGAAGTACAAAGGTTACTCTCCGAAACAATATAAATCTAACATAAACACAAAAACATAAGACATAAAAGCGTTTTCATAGATAAACCAAAGAAGTATGATTAACTCATAAGTTGATCATGCTTTTTTTGTTGCAGATATTTGAAGAGGAGGTTGAAGAAATGAAGACGATTGCCATTGCCGGAACTTTTGACACCAAAGGTGAAGAATATCTCTACATTAAAAATTTGCTAGAAAGCTTGGAGCTAGGTACGTTTACGATTCATACGGGTGTGTTTGAGCCCACATTTACACCGGATATCTCCAACCGAGAAGTAGCAGAAGCCGCGGGTGTAAGTATAGATGAGCTCGTGGCCAAGAAAGATAGAGCATTAGCAACAGAATTATTAGCCAAAGGTATGGAAAAATTAGTACCTGAATTATATAAGCAAGGCAAATTTGATGGAATTATTTCCTTTGGGGGGACTGGAGGTACCTCGCTTGTTACACCTGGTATGCGGGCATTGCCTATTGGTGTACCTAAAGTGATGGTTTCGACCGTAGCTTCAGGGAATACCGCTCCATATGTAGGCACTAGTGATATTGTCATGATGCCATCCGTAGTAGACGTTGCTGGACTGAACTCCATTTCAACAAAGATTTTTACCAATGCAGCCTTCGCCATCGCCGGTATGCTTAAATTTGAGAATAAACAAGCGATAGAGAAAAAACCTTTAATTGCTACAACGATGTTTGGGGTAACAACACCTTGTGTAACAGCGGCCCGTAACTATCTTGAAGCTAGAGGATATGAAGTGCTTGTATTCCATGCAACAGGTGTAGGCGGCCAGTCCATGGAAGCGTTAATCGAGGCTGGTTTTATTGAAGGCGTATTGGATTTGACCACAACTGAATGGGCGGACGAAATTATTGGCGGCGTGCTGAATGCAGGACCTCATCGGTTAGAAGCTGCTGGTAAACATCTTATTCCGCAGGTTGTATCGGTAGGCGCGCTTGATATGTGCAACTTTGGCCCTTACGATACGGTACCCGAGAAATTTGCTGGACATAAGTTCTATAAGCATAACCCTACAGTTACTTTGATGAGAACAACGGTAGAAGAAAATGAAGCCATCGGCAAGAAGCTTGTCGAGAAATTAAATATGGCCAAAGAGAAAACGGTATTAATGTTGCCTCTTAAAGGGATATCCGGCATTGATGTTGCAGGGGAAGCTTTTTATGGCGTAGAGGAAGATCAAATGTTATTTGATACCTTGAGAAATGGTGTGAACAGAAATGTTGTCGAGGTTATCGAAATGGAATGTGCCATTAATGATGTAGAGTTTGCAGAAGCAGCAGCTCAAAAGCTAATAGATCTCATGAGCAAATAACACTAACACAGAACATTTAAATAATGATGGAGGCGTTACACATGAACAAAAATACAAGAACTGAAATCATGGCGAAGTTTAGAGAAGAAGTGGCAAATGGAAAGATTCTTTTAGGTGTTGGGGCTGGTACAGGGATTACTGCAAAAAGCAGTGAAGCTGGCGGAGCGGATATGCTGATTGTTTATAATTCAGGAAGATACAGAATGGCAGGTCGTGGATCATTGGCAGGGCTTTTATCTTATGGAGATGCCAATCAAATCGTAGTCGAAATGGGCTCTGAGGTATTGCCTGTTGTAAAAAATACCCCTGTATTAGCAGGTGTATGTGGAACGGACCCTTTTAGAGTGATGGAGGTTTATTTGAAACAACTTAAGGAACAAGGTTTCAGTGGTGTGCAAAACTTCCCAACCGTAGGTTTGATCGATGGCGTATTCAGACAGAATCTAGAAGAGACAGGGATGGGATATGGTTTAGAAGTAGATATGATTAGAGCTGCGCATGAATTGGATATGCTCACAACTCCTTATGTGTTTGATCCTGAGCAAGCTAAAGCCATGGCAGAAGCAGGCGCAGATATTTTGGTGGCGCATATGGGCTTGACTACCAAAGGTACAATTGGAGCTAAGACAGCTCTTACATTAGATGATTGTGTTGAAAGAATTGAAGCCATTATTAAAGCAGGGAAAGCAGTAAATCCAGATATTATGGTGATTTGTCACGGTGGACCAATTGCTGAACCAGAAGATGCTGCGTACGTAATTGAACGGACAGAAGGCATTGACGGATTCTTTGGTGCATCCAGTATTGAAAGATTTGCTGCTGAAAAAGGGATTACGGAGCAGACCGGATTATTTAAAAAAATCACCAAACAAGCATAAATGTCTTCGGCGTCCTTATATTTTAAAAGAACCCTCCGAAGAGGGTGATCTGAATAAAACAGATATTAAGGTGTAGCTTATGGCTGCACCTTTTTGTTATCTATTAGAAGAAGCTAGTTATTACTCAAAGGCAGCCAAGCCAAAATATCGCGGATTTTAGCATCCCAGTATCCCCATTCATGTGTTCCCGGGCCTTCCTCGTAGGTGAAATCAAGGGAGGTTTCTCGGCACGCATCGCGAAATTTCAGATTATCTGTGTACAGGAAATCTTCTGTGCCGCAGCATTGATACAGCGCTGGTTTGGGTCCGGTGGAGCGGTTCACTTCCTCGAGCAACCATAGTAGATCTTCGGGCGTTCCGGAGATATCTTCTGTGCCGAAGATCATTTCGTATTCCTTGCTTTTGACGGTAGGATCTTCCTCATTTAAAAAACGATGCGCCATATCAAGTGCTCCCGACAAACTTGCTGCTGCTGCAAAAGATTCCGGTTTACCTAGTCCCAGCTTAATTGCCCCGTAACCACCCATCGACAACCCTGCTACAAAGTTATCCTCACGTTTATCTGACAGCGGGAAGAACGAGCGCGCAAGCATCGGCAACTCTTCACTAATAAAGGTCCAATAACGACCGCCAACCGCCATATCCGTGTAGAAACTGCGATGCACATTCGGCATAACTACAGCTATTCCCATCTCGGCTACATATCGTTCTATAGAAGTCCGGCGCAGCCAGATCGAATCATCGTCTGACAAACCGTGTAGCAAATACAGCGTAGGGTGAAGTTCGCCTCTTGTTACGTTGCTCATCCCGATTTGTGTGGTTGTTTTTTGCGGCAAAATTACAGTCATTGAGGTGTTCAATCCTAGCACTTCTGAATAAAATTTACACTCTATTAAAGCCATTTCATCCATCCCCTCTCTTTCCAAATGATAGCATAGAGCAAAAGTGAGAGATATTGTAGAAATATCTGAATTATTAAGGTTTTGAGGATTGCTGTAGCTGGATATGAAAGAATATAATGGAAGTAGAAAAATAAGGAAGAAACGTGCAAATATGAAAGCATTCTCGTAGGCGGGAGGTAAAAAGTAGGATGGAATCAGGCCTAAAGCAGGAAAAAGGATTTACATTGATCGAAGTGCTAGCCGCTATTGTGATCTTGTCGATAGTTTCCCTGGTACTTACGTCTTACTTTACAAACGCCATGAGTTACTCTAAATCGAACCAGAACAAGACGATTATGGTCAATCTGGCGCGGAACGCGCTTTTTTATGTGGAGAAGCAGGATTTTGAGAAGATGAGCGATTTCTTTGCAACAGATCCACTAGAGCATAAGAAGATTGTAGAAGCAGGTGGGGAAACACCCATGATCAAGGCTTCGGAGTGTACAACGAAATTAACATGCGTATATAGCGATATTTTTGTGAATTCCGGAGCACTACCAGATGTATTAAATCCAGTCATTAACAACATCAAATATGAGATTAATATTCGCTACCAGTCCCAACTTCATCAGGAGATGCAAGAGGGAAAGGATAGTGGTGGAGGGGTCGATATTCGTAAGAGTGAAATGGCACCCTATCTGATACCTGTCGAGGTAGAAGTGAGTGGGAATGGAGGACCAGGAGGAAAAACTTACACTACGGTAGTGGAGGGATATATTACGGATGAGAAGATTCGCTAACTGCCTAAAAAATCAGCAGGGCTTCACACTGATTGAGATGATCGCCGCGATTACCCTATTCGCTATGGTTGCAGGAATGATCTCTATGGTGATGATGTTCGGTTTTCGTAGCTATCATAAAATAACGATTGAGAACTCACTTCGTGAGGAAGCAGATTTGATTATGTCATCTATAATTAATGAATTATATGTATTCGGGCCTACTAGAGTGGAGAATACGATAGATGGATTGAATTTGATAAAGGATATTGATGGTGTTATCTCCTCACGGACTATCCAGTTTGTGAAGGAAGAAGTATCTGCCGAAGGAAAGGAGAACATTCCTACCAAACTTACTATTAATAGTACCATAAACGATCCTCGTACCTCGATACAGTCCGACCTTACTGGGTCTACGATCGTTTCTACTAACTCTAATGGTATGGATTGCAAGCTTGATGCTCCTTGTGGAAGTGGGTTGGTCGATATAAAACTACTTTTAACTCAGCATTACGATGGAAGGACATATGATATGGAGATGGTGAGCAAATTTGGTTTTTAGGGGGAAACACATAATGACGGGACAACCTACCAGGTATGCCTATGTCAAGAAAGCTCATATCAAGAAAGCTCATATCAAGTTAAACCATTTAAAGGAAGAGAGAGGTTCGGCACTTGTATTGGTAATGTTCATTCTACTACTTCTTACTATTCTAGGATTGAGTGTGCTGAGCGCGACAATAGGTGGTGCACAGCGTACAGAGACGCGTAAAAATGATGTGCAAAGTCTACACTTAGCTGAAAAAACGCTTGATGAGGCTGTGGCGTATATTACGTCGAGATTAAATAAAGAGATAGAGACGAATAGAGATATGAGCCAAGCAGAACTGGATCAGTCGATAAATAATTTTTTGACTACACTGAAAACCACTCCAGATACACCTTCGGCAGGTCTTAAGGCAAGTACTGATCTGGCAAACGCAAGTGGAAAAATAAGTGGAATTACATATGCGTTAGAGAGGACGATTGGAACTGAAACGTTGGTCAAATACATAGTGACTATCAACTCGGAGGCTGAAGTTAACGGGGTCAAGCGTAACCTTAAACAAAGGGTATTTATTGATACTTTTCCTGACTTTCTTAAATACACTATAGGGTCAGAAAACAATCTTACGATTAATGGATCACCCTCAATTATTGGTGATATTTACGCAGGGGGTAAACTAATTGTTAGCGACAAGGCGGAGTACACCTATAAGAAAAATTTTCATAGCCTTATATCGTCTCCCTTTGAGTTAGACGGTATGGCGTATGTTCAATCCCTTGATAAGCTTATATATCGAGAAGATGGTAAAAGTGAGTTAAAGGCTTCTGATATTACAAAGGAAACTATAATGACAGGTAAGATCCCTCAAGATAAGGTGGGAATTCGAAGTCGTCGGACATTTGTAGAGGTCAATGTAGAGGGCTCATTTGTAGACAAAGTAGCAGAAGCAATAGGACCGGGTGCTGACAGAACTGCGATTCGGAATAAGCTTGCTACAGGGAGCCTAGCATCGTATTTAATGGGTATGAATCTTTATAATTTTGACGCTATTGAACAGGCTGACTTGATTAAGCCGGTTCTCCAGGATGATACACCTGAAGCTCAGTTGGCCTATGATAAAGCGGTGAATAACTTTACTACAAAAGTAAATATTATAAAGGGTCCCCAAAAATCTGTTATTTATAAAGGAAATCTGAATCTTGACGGTAGTAATGATTTTCCGGGAATTTTATATTCAGAGAATGATAAAAACTTATCATCACCTCGTAAGTGGTTTATTGTTGATGGGAATTTAATCATTGATAACTTTGGTAAAGAAAAAGCAGTAGAGATACTTGCTAATGTTTTGGTGACAGGAAAGGTAGAGATTCGGGGGAATGTTAAATTTGATTCTACCATGTTTGTACTGAAAGAACCCTCGACTATTGATGGGATTACCGAACATACTACTTTGGTTGAAGATGCAACACTTCAAGGATTGGATGGCAAGGAGCTAGTATTAATCTCCCGTGGGCCAATACTTATTAATCGCTTGGCCGCCTTCACTAACACCCCTACCAAGCTAGATGCTTTTTTCTATACAGATTCAGATGCAGAATTATACGGAGTGGGGTCCATGTTCTCACTTAGCGGAGGTTTTTTTGCGAAGGGAGATCTTACTATAAATGCTGTACGGGGAACAGCTGTAGAGAAAGAGAATATGATTGCAATAGACAACAATAGAAATTTAATCCGGTTTAAGGCAGCGTATAATGATCAGGTCTTTCAGGATCAGAACGCCGGACTTCCCCGTGTCAAGACAGTGAATATTAGCGTAGAAGACATGCAGTTAGAATAGCAATTGAATATGGAGCAAATAAACCCCCGAGGCGCTAAACTTTGCGACTCGGGGGTTTTGCCTTTTTAGTAACGATCTTCGTTCTCTACAATCACCTCTACAGAGGCTTGGATTTTAGGGTCTTCAATATACGAAACAGTAATAGTGGCTTTCCCCTTCTTTAGACCGGTTATTTTACCATCTGCTGAAACTTCCAGGATAGCTGTGTTGCTGCTTGTCCAGAGGAGTTTATCTTTAAAGTCATTCTTGATTAAACTTCCTGGCCAAAGCACAAGTTCGTTATTAAATAAATCTCTGGAATTATCAGACCCAACTCCTATTTTGTATGTTGCAGGTAAGGATAGGTTAATTAATTTAACACCAATTGCTATTTCTTTAAAGGCTTCAATCACAGGGGCAGAGTCCACCACCATCACTTTAACCTTGATTGATTTGGTAAACACGTTGCCCTTTAACATTATTGATTTGTTATCAGGAGAAGGTACGAATGTTGCATAATTGCTGCCGTTACCTTCGAGGCTCCATTCGTATTGAACAGAATCGGAATTCTCTGCAAGCAGAACGACAGACACATTTAACGGGATCTCACTTCCAATATTCACAAAAGAATCACCGTTAATCCGTATTTCACGAACAGGATTAGTAATTTTAATTGTATGTTCATCAGTATCGGCTCCATCAGGCTTCCGGGTTGTTTTCACCGTAGCTACAATAGTTACAAATCCAGATTGTTTAGCCTGCAAGGTGGCGTTACTTCCGATGGATGAATCAGGATTCTTGGTTATCGTTGCATCGGCTGAATTAGATCCTGGCTTGATGGACCATTCGTAGCCGGTTATCGTTTCTTCAAAGGGCTCATAGCTGGCTTCGAAGGGAATTTTCTCGCCGACTATAGCGTGATCTGCTCCCTTAATAGTTAAATCAGGTGAAACCACAGTTACTAATACAGTGGTAGAAACCCTACTTCCATCGTTTCTTACATCTCTTGCTGTAATCACTAATGTTGCTGCTTCAGCTCCAGCTCTCAGACCTGTAATGACCCCTGTCTCTGTAACTGATACAACATCTGGCTGCAACGACAACCAAATTACTTCTTTATTGTTGGCATCCTCAGGCGTTATAACGGGTAGAAGTTTCAGTTCACTACCTATCCGAATTCGAGTATCTTGAAGTTGAATGCTTGCTACTTTAACGATCGCTTCAAAGGAGATCGGCGAGAAGCTTATTGTTACCCGGTCCCGTATGACTGGTGTCGGATTCGGTAAATTCCCAGTGAATGAAGATAGCTCAATACTGTGCCCACCATTATATTGAGAGATGGATTTTCCGATTACCGAGCCAACAATATCACCTGTAAAAGATATATTTGCTAATGGAGCCAGAATTGAACCATAGATTTTGTATCCATGTAGGTTCAATGAAGTAGCTTCATAAAAATTGTATAAAACGTTATTACTGCGCACTCCCTCGAGGGTATTGGAACCATTGCTGACGGTTACATTCTGTCCAGGAATATTGACAACAGTAGTGGAACTAGGTGGTGTATTAATGTTCAGACTTTTAATATTTCCATTGATTGGTGATAAATAAAAGACGTTAAGGTTAGGATCAATCCCTTTTAGAGTGATGGTGTGCTCTGGACCTGTTGGTTTGGCAGTCTCCGGTAATGTTGCATACGATAAGGAGCGACTTTTCAGGCCTTTCGCAACCTCAGCGAAATTAATGAACTTATCTTTATGCAGGGTTTGTTTAAGGAGGTAATCTGGAGCAGTTATACTACCTCCGTAATAAGCCATCCCATTCAGTGTACCGCCATCTAAGCTCAGGTTTCCACCTGCTACAATAGTCGCAGTAGTTTTGGTATTCGTTAATGATTGCCCTACACCAAAAGAGTTGATATATATATTCCCGCCTGCTGCTATGCGCCAGTTATTGGTGAATCCAATGTTTCGAAAATCAATGTTCTCTAGCATAAAGATTGAATGATCATTAGCTATGCCGAGTGAAGTGATTGGAGCGCTGGATCCAGGAAAAGTAAGTGCCTCTGCATGAATATCCTCATAAGTGATTTTTGAATTATCTAGCAGGTATAACTTCTTTTCCTGCGGAACTGCTATAAGACTAAAAGAGATAGTAGTACTGTTTTCTGGCGTATAAGATTTGACGTTGTTACTCTCTGTTAACTTGTAAGTGATGTTTCCTAGATTTTTAGTTAAAGTATATCCTGTGCTTAAAGTACCGCTCTTGGTCATACCATCCGGGAGAGGTTCGCTAAATTCCAAATTCGGAGGAAACTTTTCTTCAAACTGAACGTCTGAAATCACTAGGTTATTAATTCCTTGTTCACCGGGATCAACAGCAAGATAGGGAACAGAGTTTGGCGTTACAGTGTACGTAAATATAATCGGCTTACCCTTCTCAACAGTAGCGGAAGGCTGTGTACGTTGAATCGTGAGGTTCGAATCGATCTTTTGTACAGTCACGTTTACGATTTTAGTTGAGAGTGCGCCTTGTTTATCCCAAGCAGTAATCTCGATTTGAAGATTTCCACCTGCAGGGAGAGGGTTGTTAAAAGCCTGAGTAACTGTCTCTCCAGATAAAATTGCCTTCTCGTTCATTATGTAGCCGGCAATTACATTGTCGTTTTGTTTAAACTTTACACTGGTAAATAGGTTCTTGTCCTTCAAATCCCAGTCATCGACTGTATAACTGACGACCAGTTGGTTCTGATACGAAGGCTTTATACTGTTGTCAGAGGGTGTGTGCACTGTGATTTCCGGAGCATGATTAGCACCTGTAAATGCACGGTACATCGTATTTACGAACAACTTTTGTTCCCACTTTGGAAAAGACGTTGCTTCATTTTTTTTATAAGATGTTCCAATGATATGTCCGGTTCCTGAGTAAGTCACATTTCCTTTTGAATACGTATAGTAATGGTTCCAGCTATCATTGCTATCCCGGTTACTACCAGTGATATTGTACCAAGGGGTCACTGAGGGGTCCTCTAAGTCAAGGGTGAAATATTGATTATGTGTACTGGCTACAGTATTCCTACCATCTTGAACACTTAAATTAAAAGGATATTGTGTGAGTAACCCATCATTCACAGGAGTAATAGATGTTGATGTGCTTGGAGCATTTAATCCCAAGTTGGTCTGAGGGGTGGTTTGACCGGTAATTCCTTGGAACTTCTTCGTCCATTGGCTGCTATTGTTGTTGCTGGTGTTAATATAAATAGTATCGTGAGTGAACATGGCAGATTGTTTAGTTTCATTTATGAATTTTAATACGGCATCCGCCGAAAGTTCGTTAATTGGAGCTTTTTCATTGTATATATCCCGGAATCCAAATAGGAGCATGTCGTATGTGCCGTTCAAACCGTATTTTGGTGTAGAACTTTCCTTATTCTTAATGTAATCGTTGAATTGAGTCATTGTTTTTGTATCGATAACCAGTTCGTAGTCTTTGTCTAGGCTATTTAGAAAACTGGAATCCATTACTAATTCATTATTAATGAGTTGGCTGTCATTATTTCCATCAGGTAATATCTGCAATACATTAACCATCGTCTTCTTACCCTTAAATTGGATAGTACCGGTAGTGAAATCACTTAGAACCTTTTGATTCAGAGAATCTACCGCCTCTAGCTTCCAATATAATAGACCTGAATAAGTCTTAGGAATCTTATATTTGATTTCACCGGCTGGCGAAGTGCTCAAGGACGTGGTAGCAACGACTTGATCTTCAGTCATTTTTATGGACTTATCTAAGCCCAGATAGAGCTTAACAAGTATAGGATTTGTTCCTAAATTAACATTTGAAACTTTGAACTTGAATGTGAGCTCATCGCCGGGCGTATAGATCTTGGGTACAGTCGCACCGTATTCGATAATTTGACTCTTGTTAGTAATCTCTAGTTGAGGTCTTTGCTTCAATTTGGACAAATAAGTGGAATTACTTTTTTTCAATTCGGAGATAAAGGCATTTAACTCAGAATCATTGAAGAATAGAACATTGGATTTTGGGGTTAATGCCTGGTATGTATTAAAGGTCTTATATAAAATTCCGTTCTGTGTTGGAGCTGAGAAGGGCTGCTTGTGGAAAATTACATATAACCCTTTGTTAATAAAATAATCGGTAATTTCTTTAGCTTTTAGATTAGTTATGTCGTTCATGACAGATTTAGTATTATGGTCTTTTCCAGAGACCTTATTCGTACTGTAAGTCCCCCTCCCTATATAAACCGCATCATATCTCCCGTCCAGATCATCCCGCAGGGCCACAAAGCGCTTTATACTCATTGTATCAACCGTGAAGTTAGATAATCCCGTTGTTAGAGATGTAAGCTCGCTGGTCCCGTTCTCTGTAACCTCCAGCATCCGAATCTGATAATCATTTGAACTGGCTTCGACATTTGTGAAGTGATTTTTGATAGGTAGAACAAGCAGAAGGAGAAGTAGGATGGATACTGTAAACAGATAAATCTTTTTGTTACTGGCGAAATTCATGGTCATCTCTCCCTGGTTGTTAACTATTGGCAGATATGGTCGTATCGTGTGTTATATATGCTAGTTTCCGACAGCTTTTTCAGCTGAATTCGTTGTAAAATTTCCCAATCTATGTTATATACATTCTAGGACATTCGGCATTGATAGACAACATAAATCTATTGAAATATACCTATTAATTTATAACTAAAGTCCTAAGTATGTTGAAAAATACTTTAGTCGGACAAATTCATGGATCCGTAATTATGGAAAAAATATTTTAATTTTTTTGTAGAAATTAAACTGGTAATTTATTTTCTTTTTTCTACTAGCATTATCCATTATTGAGGTCGGCATAAAGGTATAACCAATAACGGCATATGGAGCTGAACGGACATGGCCATCGCGAAAAAGAGACTTGGAGATTTGCTGGTAGAAAATAATATTATTTCGCAGGAGCAGCTGCTTGAAGCACTTGCGGAACAGCGTAAGAGCAAGCGTAAGCTTGGCGATCTGCTCATCTCTCAAGGCTATATCACGGAGCAGCAGCTGATTGAAGTGCTTGAATTCCAGCTCGGCATTCCGCATGTCAGTTTATTTAAATACCAGATTGATCCTGCGATTACGCAGATTATTCCTGAAAGTATGGCTAAGCGTTACCAGGTGCTTCCGTTCTTAAAAGAGGGCGGTAAGCTGATGGTTGCGATGGCCGATCCGCTGGATTATTTTGCGATAGAAGATTTACGAATGAGTACAGGGTTCCGGATCGAACCTGCTATTTCCACTAGGGATGAGCTGCAGAGGGCGATTGCGCGTCATTATGGGATGCGTGATTCTATGAATCAGATGCTAGTAGAGCTCCCGACACAGGAAGAGATAGAAGAAACGGAGATTACAGACGAGGACTCTCCAATCGTACGTTTGGTCAACCAGATGATTCAGCAGGCTGTTGCTCTGCGGGCGTCTGATATACATATGGATCCAGGTGAGAATAATTTAACGATCCGCTACCGCATTGATGGAACCTTACGGACAGAGCGGATTATTCCTAAGCAGATGCAGGGCTTTATCACCGCTCGTCTGAAAATAATGGCCCGACTAAATATCGCAGAACGACGTTTGCCACAAGACGGGCGAATCAAAATGCAGTTTGATTACAAAATGGTAGATATTCGTGTGTCCTCATTGCCGACGATGCACGGAGAGAAGATCGTGCTGCGGTTGCTAGATTTGAGTACTGGGGTTAAATCTGTAGATGCTTTGGGATTCAGTGAGGGGAATGCTGAAGCTTTTAAGGAAATGATCGCACGTCCTTATGGAATCTTGCTAATCACGGGACCTACAGGTAGTGGGAAAACAACGACTTTATATTCAGCACTAAATCAACTCAATGTAGAAAGCGCAAATATTATCACGGTTGAAGATCCGGTGGAATATCAGCTTGAAGGAGTAAATCAGGTGCACGTAAACTCGGCTATTGGGTTAACCTTTGCGGCTGGGCTACGTTCGATTCTCCGGCAAGATCCGAATATTGTAATGGTCGGTGAGATACGGGATGCGGAGACTGCTGAAATTGCGGTTCGTGCTTCATTAACGGGTCATCTAGTGTTGTCTACTTTACATACAAACGATGCGATTAGCTCCGTCTCTCGATTGCGAGATATGGGAGTAGAGCCTTATTTAATTGCCTCTTCGCTAATTGGTGTGGTAGCGCAGCGGCTCGTTCGCAAAATCTGCAACGATTGCAAAGAAACCTACAAACCATCCGAACAGGAAGCGATTATGCTACGCAGCTTAGGATTGCCAGCGGATGAACTGCATCGTGGGCGAGGTTGCGGTAGCTGTAGCAGTTCTGGTTATCGTGGGCGAATAGCGATTCATGAGGTGCTCAGCATTGACGATCACATACGGCAGCTCATTACGAACACTGCTTCAGTAGAAGAATTGCGCGCGGCAGGTAAAGCGCGTGGACTTGTTCAACTAATGGATGACGGACTCCTCAAAGTTAGTCAGGGAATTACGACGTTACAAGAAGTGATGCGCGAGACGGTCTCACACTAAAGTCCATTAGGTTTCTAGTATTTGAAAACAAGGGGGAGCAGCCGATGCCTATATTTACGCGCGATATTAGACAACTATTGCAGACGGCTTACTCCTCCAAAGCTTCCGACTTACATATTTCTGTAGGCTCTCCTCCGGTTATACGTATGGATGGAACGATTCACCCACTTGAGGGTGAACCAGTAACAGCCGATGAAGCTGCAGAAATGGCAGAAGCGCTGCTTGGCAGTGAACGAAGTGAAGTATTTCGGAATGCAGGCGAGGTGGATTTCTCTTATCCGCTGGATGGCGGCGTAAGATTTCGGGTGAACATCTATCGTCAGCGGGGGGAGATTAGTATAGCTGCCCGGGCAATTCCAGCAGAGATTCCAAGTCTAGAACAGCTGACGATGCCTCCGATTTTGTCCACTTTATCACTTAAACCACAAGGTTTGATTCTAGTTACAGGGCCTACGGGCAGCGGTAAATCCTCTACGTTAGCAGCTATGCTGAATTACATTAACAAGACCGAAAGCAAGCATATTGTGACACTAGAAGATCCTATAGAATTTCTGCATGGTCATGGAACCTGTCTAGTGGATCAACGTGAAGTGGGCAGCGATACTGCTAGTTTTGCGAGCGGACTACGTGCCGCGTTACGTCAGGATCCGGATGTTATTCTCGTTGGAGAGATGCGGGATCTGGAGACGATTTCAGCAGCGGTTACGGCCGCAGAGACAGGTCATTTAGTGATGGCTACCTTACATACAACAGATGCACCACAGACGATTGATCGAATTATTGACGCTTTCCCAGGCCATCAGCAAGGGCAGATTCGTTCACAGCTAGCTTCAGTTCTACTGGCAGTAGTCAGTCAGCGGTTGTTTCCAAGAGCTGGAGGGCGGGGGCGAATATGTGCAACAGAGATCTTAGTGAATACACCAGCCGTAGCCAACCTCATTCGCACAGATAAAACACATCAGATTAAAAATGTGATGCAAACCGGACGCTCGCAAGGCATGCATACGTTGGAAATGAGTATCCGTGAGTATCTATCGCAGGAACTCATTCACCCGGCTGCAGCAAAAGCATTTATGGCGGAGGTGAGCGGCTGATGCCTCTTTTTGAATATCAAGTAAAGACAACCGCAGGCAGATCCATTAAAGGAAAGCTAACCGCAACGGATAAACCTACAGCAATGGAGGAGCTACGCAAACGGAACCTTACGGTATTCTCACTGATCGAACGAAAAACAACGATTCTTTCGATGGATATTTATATTGGTAATCCAGTCAAACCGCTTCATTTCATCATTTATTGTAGGCAGTTTGCCACGCTTATGCGTGCAGGAGTGTCGATTGTGGATGCAACGCGTATTTTGGCTGAGCAGACTGAGAGTAAACCGCTCCGTAAAGCACTTGTGGAAGTGAATTCAAGCCTGATGCGGGGTATCTCGTTCTCACAAGCTGTTCAGGATCATAAGAAAATCTTCCCGCAGCTATTCGTCAGCATGATCCGTGCCGGTGAGGAATCCGGTGATATTGAGGGGACGCTCGACAGACTGGCGATGTTTTTTGAGAAGCAGCACTCCACGACAGAGAAGATCAAGTCTGCGCTCACTTACCCGATTACGGTCGGGGTTATGGCGATTGGAGCGGTTATATATCTCCTCTGGGCGATAGTTCCACAGTTTGTAACGATGTTCGAATCGATGAATGCTGAGCTTCCGGCGATTACAAAGATGGTATTAGCGCTTAGCAAAAGCATTCAAGGTCAATGGTATTTCTGGATACTCGGAGTTCTCCTCCTAGTGATAGCTTTTCAGATTACAAAACGCACGGAAAAGGGTGCCTACGCACTCGATTATGCCAAGCTGAAGATTCCGGTGTTCGGCAAGCTGAATCAAAAAGGTTCGATTGCTCAGTTTACGCGTACTTTTTCTTCACTATATGCCAGCTCAGTTCCGATCCTGCAATCCTTAGTGATTGTAGAAGAGGTAGCAGGAAACAAAGTCATTGGGGGATTTATCCGAAGTGCAGGTGATTCGCTGAGACAAGGAAACCCACTTTCTGAACCTCTCAAAAAAGCTTGGGTCTTCCCACCGCTAGTTACACAGATGATTGCGATTGGTGAAGAGACGGGGGCACTCGACACGATGTTGTCTAAGGTAGCGGATTTCTATGAGATGGACGTAGAAAATACCGTTGATCGTCTGAAGTCGCTGCTTGAACCGCTATTGATTGCTTTTCTAGCAGGTGTTGTAGGTGTGATTGTGGCCGCCATTATGCTGCCGATGTTCAGTCTGTACGGTAATATGTGAACTTGCTGTTCCTTGTAAATATTGAGAGGGGTGACGCCGGGGAAGCGGGGCAGGGTCGTAGAGCTTTTGCTGGCGCTAGACAAGGAAGGACGAGCATTGTAGCGGGATTCACGGAAATAAAAGATATAGGCAGTATCATCACACACCACTTAGAGGGGGAAATAAAATGTTAGCACAAGCCATTAAGAGAAGATTGAGCAAAGAGGAAAATCAAAAGGGGTTTACGCTGATCGAGTTATTGGCGGTTATCGTTATTTTGGGGATTATTGCGGTTATTGCGATACCTTTGATTGGGAATGTAATATCTAATGCTAAAAAAGATTCTGATGTGGCTACTGCTCGTCAAATTTATGATGCGGCTCGTTTATATATAATTGGTGAACAGGAAGGAGACTTTATCAGTAAGGAGGTTGCAATTGATAATGCAACTAGTCCGGCAACAGACTTAGTGGGGACTGGTTATTTGGATGAAAATCTGGTTCTGCCTAGTACAAAGGCTGCAATTACAGGAGGGACAGTGGAATTTGATGCTGAAGGTCAGTTAAGTGCTCTGTCAGTGACTTTTGCAGATAGCACAGAAAAAGAGTTCACGCCGGCTGAGGTTCTAAGTTCTGAACCAGCAGCGCCAAAAGAAGATGGAAAAGACTAATAAAGATGGAGTAATAAATTATTAAGAGAACCCCCAAGGAATCGGACTTCCCGATTCCTTTTTTAAAATCCAGAAAGCCAACAGAGGACATCCATGACGATATACATCGCAAGTTACATCATATTACTGGGCTTGACTCTAGGCTCCTTTTATAACGTAGTGGCACTGCGGGTGCCAGCTAAGGAATCGTTGCTTAATCCACCGTCCCATTGCCCGAACTGCAATACGCGGCTGAAGGCACGGGATTTGTTTCCGGTGATAAGCTACCTGCTGTCAGGAGGCAAGTGCCGTCACTGCGGCACAAGGGTGTCACCTTTATATCCGCTAGGAGAAGCGGTAACGGGTTTGCTTTTTCTATGGGTATACTTGCAATTTGGCCTGACGGGCAAGGGGATTATCGGATACGTACTTGTGAGTTTAGCGGTTATCGTGACAGTTGCGGATTTGAAGTATATGCTGATTCCCAACAAGGTGTTATTGTTTTTTTTACCGCTGCTGCTGATTCTTGTATTGCTATTTCCAGAAGGACCGCTATGGCATCACTTACTGGGAGCTGTGCTTGGGGGAGGTGTCCTTATTCCCTTTGTTTTGTTAGGAGGGATGGGTGCCGGAGATGTGAAGTTATTTGCGCTGCTGGGCTTGGTGATAGGATTTCCGAATGTGATTTTGGCTTTTTTGGTGGCTTGTCTGCTTGGAAGTGTGGTTGGAGGGCTACTAATGCTGCTCGGTATCATCAAACGCAAACAACCGGTTCCTTTTGGTCCATGGTTAGCAATCGGTGCTTTAATTAGTTTCGGATATGGTTCACACATCATTGGCGCGTATCTCTCGCTCATCGGATAGGAGGTGATCATCTATTGTACTCATACATGAGTTTACGATGATTAAGGAGTTGTTATCGGATGATTCTAGCGAGGAAAGTTAGACTTCTTCCAACACCTGAACAGTTGAAACAACTTTGGAAGTCTGCAGGGACGGCACGTTGGGCATATAACTGGGCATTGGCTAGACAACACGAGAACTACAAGAACGGCGGTAAGTTCATTCCCGATGGTGACTTACGAAAAGAATTGACGATATTGAAACGAACTGAGGAACTGACTTGGCTTTTTGAAGTGTCTAATAACGTGACAAAACAAGCGATTAAGGATGCTTGCGAAGCATTTAAACGATTTTTCAAGAAAAAAGCACAGTTTCCACGATTCAAGAGTAAGAGGAAGTCCAAGCCTGCTTTCTATAACGATAACGTCAAGCTAAAAGTAAAAGACAGCATTGCCTTGATTGAGAAAGTAGGTTGGGTTCAAACGGCTGAACCACTCCCGATGGACGTTAGTTATATACAACCGAGGGTTAGTTTTGATGGAAAGTACTGGTATTTGGCTATAGGTATCGAGCAAGACATGCACATCACTGAACTGACGGATGTTACACTAGGTATCGATGTGGGCATTAAGGACTTAGCCGTTCGTTCAGATGGAGAAAGATACAAGAACATTAACAAAACAAAAGTAGTGCGTTGGACGAAGAAACGCCTTCGTAGGTTGCAAAGAAGCGTTTCTCGTAAATACGATATGAACAAGGAGGGAAACCGTTTCGCCAAGACAAGCAACATTATAAAACAGGAAAAACAAATACGTTTGCTTCACCGGAAGCTCGCGAATATCCGTAACAATCATATTCACCAAGTGACAAATTCGATTGTGAAAACCAAGCCATCGAAAATCGTCATCGAAGACTTGAATGTGAGTGGGATGATGAAGAACAAGCATCTATCTAAAGCCATACAAGAGCAGAAACTACACGACTTCAAAGTGAAGCTAACCTACAAGTGTGACAAATACGGTATAGAACTTGTAGAAGCGGACAGATGGTATCCGTCTTCAAAAATGTGTTCCAATTGTGGAACCCTAAAGAATGACTTAAAACTATCTGATCGAGTATATCACTGCACTTGCGGCTTACATATTGATAGAGACTTGAATGCTGCAATCAACCTTGCGAATTGTGGAATACCAATTAGCGATCTAACATGATCTCGTTACCGCTAATATGTAGGACGCGTTGCATCCGAATTTATGCCTGTGGAGTGTCATATCAAACGAAAGTAGCCATTCGGCAAAATCGGATACGTAGAAGCAGGAAGCAAACAAAACTTATAATCTAGTATTTGTTTATGATAGTTTTATAAGTCTTTGGCAACGGACATCGATCATATGCTTGGATTAGGCCCTAAAGTGGCCGGGCTTTCAATTGAAGCTACCGGAATCCGTTACATTAGTTTTAAGAATAAACAGTCATGGGAAGTCCGCAAAAAACGGTTTCTCCCGCTCCTTCCAGGCATGATCATTGAGAATCAGGTGGCGGATAGCGAGGCGCTGTATGATCGGGTCAGGGAGTGGGTGAAGAAGGAAGGGTTAAGGGGCAGCAAGGTTTCCTTGTCTATTCCACCTTCGCAGATCATCATCCGCAAAATGAGCATCCCAAGTACCAACGACAAACAGGTAGAACAGCTTGTGAAGCTGGAAGTGGAGACCGGGCTACATCTGCCATTTGAAAATCCAGTGTACGACTATGTAACGCTCGAAGTGGATGAGGAGCATAGCCATTTGCTTGTTTTTGCCGCTCCGCGAAAATCAATTCAAGATTATGTAGAAATTCTGGAGCGCGCGGGCCTACGAATAAGCAGTGTTGAAATTTCGGCAACGGCATTGGCACGTAGTATAGCGACTGGACACGGAGAGAGCTTTGCGGAAACGATGCTGATTAACTTAGAGCCATCGGTCATGGACATTTATATGTTCAGAAGCGGAAATCCGGTATTCATTCGCACGATTAATTTGCTTGATCTTCATAAGGGTAGAAATATTGCGGCATTGGAATTTATGGCAGACAGTGAGACCTTGGCAGAAACAGCAGTTGCTGTGGAAGAACGCTTATCACCGGAGCAAATGGTGGAGATCACCGCGGAAATCTCGCGGATGCTCAGCTTCTACCAATACAGCTTGCACGATGGCTCAACTCGTATCAAAAACTTAGTCATAACAGGTGCCCCCTCCATTCGTAAACAGCTAGACCTAGAGCTCCAGCAGTCGTTGGCAGAACTCGAAATTACACCGATTAGTCTAGACCAGATGGCTAAAGATGCTGTATCTGATCCCGAGCTAAATGATTACCGAGTTGCAGCAGGGACAGCGCTAAAAAGCAGTATCAGCGTGGACACAATTGACCTACTACCGAGAGAAGATCGGGAGACGTTATTATTCCCTTATGTGACCATGGGTCTTGTGGCGATCTGGCTGGTGGGAACGATTGGGACGGGGATTTATTTTTCGGCCAATAAGGGTCAAATCTCTAATGGTAAAGAAGAGCTGCAAGGCTTACAGGATCGCAGTTTAATGCTACAGGTTGAGCTTGGGAAACTTAAGAACAGCGGACCTGGGCAGTTAGATCGGAAGACGGCAATCGCAGAAATTCAGAACAATAAGGTACTTGCTGTTCCTATTCTGGATGAACTAGTTGAAGGATTGCCGGCGGGTGCTTTTATCCGTGACATTAACTACACCTACCGAACATCGATTGACCTGACTGTAAATGTACCTACGATGGTGGATGCTTCTAACTATTTAAGACAACTACGTCAGATGTCTTTTACAGTGGATTCGCCTATTCAGAGGCTGACCGAAGGAACAACGAATGCAACAACTTCTTCGAATATGTACACTGCTATTTATAAATTAAACTTATTAGCAAATAATCAACAGACAAATGGAACGGATGCAAGCCAAGAGGAGGTGAACAGCGATGGAACAGTTCAATAAATACCGCTCTCCAATTGTACTAGGTGTATTGATTCTGTTCCTGATGCTGTTTGCTTTTTATATGCTGGGTGTTCAGCCGACCAATAAGGAAATATCTGCACAGAACGCCGAGATCAGCCAGCTGGAAAAGGAGGCAGAGATTCTCCAAACTAAAATTAATGAACTTAAAAGCGATGCTACTTCTGTGGATTCGGAACAACAAGAACTTCTAGCAGCACTCCCGAAAGGCGATGACAGCGAAGGCTTGATCGTTGATTTGTGGGGAGTTAGCACTTCCTCAGAAGCGCGACTAAAAGATGTTAGCTTTATTTTGGATGAGGCTAATCCGATTCAGCAAATGACAGGCTCAGCAGAAGTACTGTTCCCGACTGTCAAACAGATCAAAATGACTGCGGTAATAGAAGGTACGTATACGGGTATACGACAGTGGATGGAGGATTTACAGAAGCTGCCCCGTATCGTGAATGTAGACTCGTTTAATTTTCAACAATCCTATGAAGAGCGATCTAATGATAGTCCTGAAAGCATCTTGACCGCGAACGTAGCTTTTACCGCTTATTTTGAGGCTACTACTCCATCTTCCAATTAGGCTTCTCACCATTGCATGAATTCAATTACACTACTCCATTTTTCCTGTAAATCAGGAGGGTGGAGTTTTTTCATACCTAAAAGAATATAAATGCGTTTTCATCCTTCTGATTATTGGGTATTTTAGCTTGCGGGGTGCATAAGCTGGAACAGTGGCTATCGCCTGTATTTTTCAGATGACAAAGGAGGAATTCCGAATGAACAAAAAGTGGATGATTGGTTCGTTGGCGCTTTCTATAGGCCTGATCTCAGCAGGTGGGGGAGTTATGGCAGCTTCGCCGTCAGCAGGGAGCACGGCAATCAAGAAGGTGGCTGTGTCTGCGCCTGGGAAAGAGGGCCCTGCAACCATCAATAATTTGACGGTGAAAAGTATTATTCCGCTCGTAGTCCATGCAAGAGCTCTTTATTTCTATAGCAATCGAGGCGGGAATGTTTTCCCGATCGAAACCTTCACGTACAAAGCACAGGAGTACCGTTATCTTTCCAGTGACATTGGCACAAAGGCGAAGCTGATGAATTACATAAAAAAGGCCTACACTCACAATGCAGCAGCATATTATGTGCAGACTCAGTTTTTGGAGCATAACGGAAGGATGTCGCAGGTTAATGCAGATTTGGGTAATTTATTGATGTATGAAAAAGCCACCGCCCGCATGCTCTCCAAGACTGCGACAACCGCTGAATTTGAACTAACCGTTCCTTATCCAGAAGCGCAGGGAAGCAGTGAATCGGTGTATGTGAAGCTGAAGAAAGTGGAGGGATACTGGAGAATCGACACGTCGCCGGATATTCTTTTCTGAGGATAGGGGAAGGAAGAAGAGGAAGGAAGATGGAGGGGCTACGATTAACAGCGCTTCAGGTCAGAGGTATAGACAACACCTGCGAATTTGCCTTTACGGGTAATAATGACACAATCATTCTTCATAGGATCTGGGCGGCTCATAGCAGTAGCTAATACGGCGTCAACTGGAGTGGAGATATCAAAGAGGAGTGGAGTTTTGTTCATAAGCTTCATGGCAGGTTCTTTGTAGAACAGATCTACCCCTGATCTTCCTGTGGCTTTTAAAAAGAAACGTTCGCTCATTAACAATCCAAGCGGTTCATTCGTGGCGTTACAGACGACGATGCATTTAGATTCTGGATGCTGGAACATTACGCGCAGGGCTTCTCTGCAGGTACGTGAGGCAAAAATAGCAGGTGCACTGCGGACAATACTAGAGAGATCATTTACAAGAGCTGTTGACATGGTGTTCATCCTTTCTGATTATAGGTCTACTTCTAATGTACCCCCGAATCGTAAATTTTAAAGTCGGGAAAGGTCATCTACAGGTAAAATTAGTATATGAAAAAACGGTCGGACCTCAGGGGTCTGACCGTTTTTTTTGTTATGGGACACCGAAGGCGCTTATTATGGGTACGGGTACGCTATTCGCTACGAACGCCATCCTCTACTAATTGCTTTCTAGGGACTTCTGGAATTACAGATTTACTCACGCCTCCGCGATTGATGGCGATTAATCGTTTTTGCGCGTAATACACATCGCGGGAGAGCTTTTTTACTTCAGTAGATTTACCGTCAACAAACCGGGTGCTGTAGGTCTCCACAACATATCCGGTTTTCCCATTTTGTATAACACGTGTGCCTCCGCGGGGGAGTGAAGGATCGTTTACGTACTTGTCGACTGGAGGCAGCACCTCTACAATTTGTGAATGAACTTTATAAGTAACATTTTGCGGAAAGGTACCGAAGAGCTTAATCGTTAGTGATCGGCCTTGCACAGCCGCTTTAATGACAAGATATTTGCCAGTTGTATTGCGAAAACGGAAGTTGATATAGCCTTCAGCGAATGTCGCATCCTGGCCTTTGGGTAGATAGTTAACCGGCAAAGAATGGTTGCGCCGCTCCACAATCTCCAGTCCGGTGCGTAGAGCCGCGTTGTACAGCGTACTGGAAACTTGGCAGATTCCGCCGCCGACACCTGCCTGTAGCTTACCGTTCACGATTACTGGCGCTTCGCGGAAGCCATATTCTATTTTTGCTTTTTCAATAGCTTTGCCATAGTCAAAGACGGCTCCAGGTGGGAGCACGGTTCCGTTCACAGCTTTGGCCGCTGCTTCAACGTTGTAGATGCGTCCAGGTCCACTTGCCCCGAGAGAGGTGCTAAATTGCATGATTTTTCGCTCAATGCCTTGCTCCTTTAAAGCATTTAGGGTGATATCCGGTTGTAATATGGTTAAAGGAACTTCCAGTGTGATCCCCTTCTCCTGTAGCGCAATCAGACGAGTAAAGCGAGTGGGGGCAGCAGCCCATAGTGAAGTCATCATCCCTGTCCAATCTACCTCGAGGGAAGTCTTATCGGGCGTATACACTACACGATCATTTCCGGTAATTCGCCGCGTAGCATCCACTGGATCTCCAAAGGATTCTCTCTCCCAAGCGGGACTTAGGATGGTCTGTAATTGTGCAATATCCAGATGGGCTTCAAGACTCCAATTCTGGGGGAAGCTGTAGCGCGCTTTTACCCGATCCCATAGCTGGCCTTCTGTAAGATCCTGTAGACCTCGCTCAAATGCTGCGGCTTCATAGGTCATTCCGGCTTGTTTAAGATTGAGTGTAAGCTCAGAATTTCCTTCGACCTTCAGGACAAGAGGGACAGCTTCCAGGGCAGGGAGCTTCTTCTGTAGCTCGGAGCGAACCTCTGAGATGTTCAGCCCGCCCACCTCCCATCCGGCAAGGGTTGTACCCTTTGGAAGCGTGCTTTTATGACCATATAGATATAGTCCCCCATATATTAATGAACAGATAAGAATGAGTGCAGTAACT
Source organism: Paenibacillus sp. FSL R10-2734 (assembly GCF_037963865.1). Classification (NCBI taxonomy): domain Bacteria; kingdom Bacillati; phylum Bacillota; class Bacilli; order Caryophanales; family Paenibacillaceae; genus Paenibacillus; species Paenibacillus sp. FSL R10-2734. The sequence continues at coordinate 1,130,490 of NZ_CP150170.1, forward strand.
ACTATGAGGGCAAGATGGATTTTTTTCATGATTAATCTCCTTCCTGGATAGCATCTGCGAGCGAGCACCGTAGGTGCTTTTTCTATTTATATGTACAGACATTACAAAACTTTCGAATTGTGGAGCAGTTACGGGGTACTCAATCGGTTACAGATTTGTTACAATAGATACATTGCGGAAATATTGAAGTTTATGGAAACTTACGCTAGACCCTGTCGATTCACACAAGTGGAAAATGTCATAATTGGGAAGTGAGAAAATGATTGAAATGCAAGACGTATGGAAGACATACCCTAACGGAACTCACGCACTGCAAGGAGTTTCAGTAAAAATTGACCGCAACGAATTCGTGTATATTGTCGGTCCATCCGGCGCTGGTAAATCTACTTTTATGAAATTGATTTATAGAGAAGAAGTGCCAACTAAAGGCCAAATTTCTGTAGGAGGCTTTAACATAGGGAAGCTTAAACAACGCAAAATCCCTTATGTGCGCCGTAATATCGGCGTTGTGTTTCAAGACTTTCGGCTACTGCCAAGGATGACGGCGTATGAGAATATCGCTTTTGCCATGGAGGTTATTGAAGCGCCTAAGAAGGTCATTAAGAAACGTGTGAATGAAGTTCTCGATCTGGTTGGACTTAAAAATAAAGCGAATCGTGAACCCTCACAGCTTTCAGGTGGAGAGCAGCAGCGAATTGCAATTGCACGTGCGATCGTTAACAACCCATCTGTTATTATTGCGGACGAGCCTACGGGTAACTTGGACCCTGAGACTTCATGGGGCATTATGCAGCTGCTGGACGAAATTAATTTTCGTGGAACAACGATTGTAATGGCTACCCATAATAGAGATATTGTGAACAAAATGCGAAAACGCGTGCTTGCAATTGAGAATGGAAACATTGTGAGAGACCAGGCGAGAGGGGAATATGGCTATGAGTTTTAAGACCTTCTTGCGACATATGCGGGAAGGCTTCAAAAGCGTATTCCGTAATGGCTGGATGTCGATTGCTTCTATCATTTCCATTGTCGTCTCTCTTTTTATACTAGGCGTATTTATCCTTCTTGTTCTAAATGTGAATGCTGTAGCGGATGAGGCAGACAGTCAGGTACAAATTAATGTGCATTTGGCACTAAATGTAGATCAGAAGATGCGTGAGACTTTGCAGACTGAAATTGGCAATATGCCGGAGGTCAGCAAGATTACGTTCATCTCCAAGGACCAAGGTCTTAAAGATCTTCGTGCAGATATGGGGAAAGATGCAGCCGAGCTTCTGGAAGGGTTCGATGAAGACAATAATCCTCTCCCAGATACACTTAAGGTAGAAGTTGTTGAACCTACTACGGTAGCATTTGTGGCTGAGAAGATTGAAGCACTCAACAAGACATATGCTGAACAGCAGCCTATTTACAAAGTGAAATATGGTAAGGGCTCGATAGAAACCTTGTTCAAAATAACGCGCGCCGTACGCAACATTGGTTTTATTTTTGTAGCAGGACTGGCTCTTATGTCTATGTTCCTCATCTCCAATACAATTCGGGTCACGATTCTAGCTCGTCGTAAGGAGATTGGCATTATGAAGCTGGTAGGTGCGACAAATTATTTTATTCGCTGGCCTTTCTTTATAGAAGGGGCATTGATCGGACTGATCGGATCGCTCATCACCTCGGGTATCTTGTATTTGGGTTACAGCAGTTTGGAATCCTCCATACAGGGCGATCCTATGCTCCAATTGCAGCTGATTCCATTTGGTGATATTTGGATGCTGTTCTTTGGAGTGCTAATTGGGCTAGGCGTGCTGATCGGCGTCTGGGGAAGTACGGTTTCAATACGTAGGTTCTTGAAAGTTTAATATTATTTAGTGAAGGATGGGGAGTGCGAGTTGAAGAAGATTGCCGCCGGACTAGCCGTAATATTACTAGCTGTCACTATATTCCAGCCCTCTGACGGATATGCCAAGAAAACAAGTGTTGCCGATATCGACAAGCAGTTAAAGCAGCTACAAAAAGAGGTGCAGGAAGCTAAGGCGCAGCAGGAGAAAGCGGCGTCCCAAACGCAGGAAGCACAGCATTATAAGAATAAGACGAATCTGAATCTGAAGTATGTATTACAGCAAGTGGATCAAGTTAAGGGGAAAATGACCGAAATCTCTACCAAAATTTCCGATACAGAAGTATCTTTGAATGTTACCGCAACGGAATTGGATAAAGCAGAGGCGCGAGTCGCCTCCAGAGAGGAAGTCTTAGGTTCACGTGTTCGGTTAATGTATACCGATGGAGCGGTTTCTTACTTGGATGTATTGCTCTCATCGACAAGCTTCGCTGATTTTCTAGACCGCGCAGATTCACTTAAGATGATTGTGGATCAGGATCAGGAGCTCCTAGTTCAACATAAGCTGGACAAGCAGACGGTTGTAGAGAAGAAACAGGAGCTCGAGGGGCAATATGCTCAAGCCAAGCAACTGTACACTTCTCTGGAACAACAGAGAAGTCTGCTGAAGGAGAAAGAAGCTGAGAAGCAGGAGCTTATCGCATTCTATGATAAGCAAATTCAAGAAGGCGATGAACTAAGCGAAGAGCAGAATGAGAAGCTGGTCAAACTGGCAAGCGAACGCTCTGCGCTGGAAACGCAAAAGGATAAGATTAAGGCAGAGGAAGCGGCTCGTAAAGCAGCAGCGGCCAAGGCAGAGGCAGCTCGTCGAGCAGCGGCGGCTGCCAAGAAGGCTGCTGCTAGCAAAGGAAGCAGTAGTTCAAGCTCCAGCTCCAGTGAAACGGCTTATGCAGGTGGAGATGGACCGTTTCTACTTCCTGTAGGATCAGCAAGAATTTCATCCCCTTTTGGGCCACGGACACATCCGATCACGGGTGAGAGGGGCAAAGTACACACTGGTGTCGACTTCGCAGTTGGACAGGGAACCAACATTCATGCGGCGGATTCCGGAACGGTTATCTTGGCTGAATGGTGGAGTGGTTACGGATACTGCGTAATTATTGATCATGGAGGTGGAGTTTGGACCCTCTACGGACATATACGCAAAGGCGGTATTAAGGTTAGCAATGGAGATAGAGTCAATCGCGGCGATGTGATAGCTGAATCCGGATCCACAGGTAATTCAACGGGTCCCCATCTTCATTTCGAAGTGCGGATTGACGGTAAGCCAGTAAATCCTATGCCTTATCTCTAATTTTTAAAGCACTTATAACTCATATTATTTGATTGTACGGCATATACTGGAAGAGATACCGTACCTTTCAGGACGGACATAGGGTATTGTTTACGAGATGGACAAGAAGGGACGGTGGAAACATCATGTTGAAAAAAAGCACAGCGGCATTTATGATTGTCGCCGCCTTGCTATGTGGTAGCCTGGTGACCTTGGGTGTGACGGGTTATAGTCATGTTTTTGGACAAGCTGCAGGCCAAGGATTGGCCTCGGCTTTGCAGATTGCTGGCTTACAGCAGAAGGAATCCCAGAAGCTTGGAACTGCTCTTAGTCTGATTGAGAGTAATTACTACGAGACGGTGGATCGGGAGAAGCTGATAGACGGTGCTGTCAACGGTATGATGGAAGCGCTGGGCGATCCTTATTCCAATTATATGGGTAAGGAAACCGCTGAGAAATTTGAAGAAAGTATCGAGGGTTCCTTCTCAGGCATCGGTGCGGAAGTCTCTTCGGAGAATGGCAAGGTAGTCGTGGTTTCCCCGATCAAGGGCTCGCCTGCTGAAAAAGCAGGAATTCAGGCCAAAGATATCATTCTGTCCGTTAACGGAGAATCGCTGGAAGGTACGGAGCTGAATGCGGCTGTTGCCAAGATACGCGGTCCTAAAGGCAGTAAGGCCACTTTGAAAATACAACGTTCCGGCTCTGTAGAGCCTCTGGAGTTTGTTCTTACTCGGGATGACGTGAAGCTCGAGACGGTCTACGCCACCATGGAAAAAGACGGGGTTGGGGTAATCGAGGTCACTCAGTTCTCCTTAAATACCGCAGAACGATTTAAGGAAGAGCTTGGGAAGCTAGAGAAGCAAGGCATGAAGGGACTTGTCATTGACGTCCGTAATGATCCAGGGGGTGTGCTCCCGATTGTTATTGAGATGGCTGAAGAGTTCGTTCCAGCTGGCAAAAACATAGTACAAATAGAGTACAAAGATAAAAAACGCGAGGTTAGCACCTCCAAAGGATCAAGTAAAGCTTATCCAGTAGTAGTGCTGATGAATAAAGGTAGCGCAAGTGCCTCGGAAATATTGGCGGGTGCCTTGCAGCAATCAGCGGGTGCTAAGCTTATTGGAGATAATTCATTTGGTAAAGGCACGGTGCAGACGAGCTTTGACAAACAGCTCGGAGACGGCAGCTTGCTGAAGGTTACCATCGCTAAATGGCTAACGCCGGACGGCACATGGATCCACGGCAAGGGAATTAAACCGGATATCGCGGTAGCGCAGCCGGATTACTTCTCAGTGGCTCCGATTAACAAGAGCGTGACGCTGCAATATAACATGAACAACGCTGATGTGAAGAGTGCACAGACGATGCTGGACGGTCTAGGCTACAAGCCTGGTCGAAAAGATGGCTATTTCGATGCTGGCACTAAGAACGCAGTGAAGAAATTCCAGAGTGAAGCGAAGCTTCAGGTTACAGGTATGATCGATGCCAAGACCGCGGAGGCGCTTGAGGTGGCACTGATCAAGGTGATCCAGGATCCTGCTAACGATAACCAACGGAATAAAGGGATTGCTGAAATTCAGAAGGAAATTAAGGCGGCAGCGTCGAAAAAGTAAGAAGGCTGAATTCAGCCTTCTTTTTTTTCTAAATATAAGAATCGATCAAGGGCATAAGCGCACGCACGGTGTAGCTCAAAGATGCTGATGGATGACTAATTAGTATAGATAACCGGCGAATTAACCTGCAATAATACATTTTTTTAATGGTACGAGGATGACCTAAACAATAATTCCTGCGAATCTGCAGTAATCCTTGCTCCATGAGGAGCTTTCGAACTATAAGTGAGGTTATTCCTGTACATTTGCAGTATTCGCGCTTAATGAAGAGGATATCTGTACAAAATGCTGCACTTTTGCAGGCTTTCTCTAGTCTAGCCAAAGTGAAAGGTATGAATGAATAAGAGGGATGAACATTTTCATTCTGGTATGTGAACAAGGGTTCATGAAAGTTTTTTTGTAGATAAGGAAGGAGTGTGACGAACAGTTTGAATGTGATTCAGGAACTGTTAGGAAGCTTGGGCACTGCGTTCTTACACTTGTTGATCCAGCCATATTACTATATTGCTATTATATTTATTGCGTTGTATTACCGTCGGCAAGTGGCATTAGAACGTAAGCTGATTCATGTGAAGCTACATAGCTGGGGTCAAGAAACGTGGCGAACGGTGTGGACTGGGCTAGTAATGGGACTGGTGGTATCTATTGCAGCCGTATTGCTAGGAGTATCCTTATCGGGCACAGCTGTAGCCTGCATTTGGGTAGTCAGTATACTGTTATCGCTATTACGTGTGCGGTATTTGTGCTTCGCTTATTCTATAGGTCTGCTAGGCGTGATTCAATTTGTATTGTCTTTCTTTCCGAATGCTTTATATAGTGGAACGGTCGGGAATATCACAACAGCCATACGGGAGATGGATATTCCTGCCTTGCTAGTGCTAGCTGCACTGCTGCATATGGCGGAGGCGTTGCTGGCCCGGTGGCAAGGGGCGAAGCTTGCGACGCCGCTCTTCTTGAAGGGCAAGCGCGGCATGGTTGTCGGCGGCTACCAGCTGCAGGCCTTCTGGCCGCTGCCGCTGTTCCTGCTGATCCCTTCGGGCGCAGGAACAATGGATCTGCCATGGCAGTCGCTATTGGGCGGCGGCCTTGGCATTGTCTCTTTGCCCGTCATCATCGGCTTCAGCGAGATGACGCAGGGCATGCTGCCCGGGCGCAAGGCGGCCCGCACTTCAGGACGGCTGCTGATTTACAGCATCGTCCTGCTGGGCTTAAGCCTGCTTGCATCCTGGTGGAGCCCGCTGACCCTGCTCGCGGCGCTCGCAGCGATGGTGCTGCACGAAGGGTTAAGCTGGTACAGCGCTCTGGAAGAGCGCAGCATCAGCCCCATCTTCGTGCATCCACCGCGCGGCCGCAAGGTGCTGGCCGTGCTGCCGGGCAGTCCCGGGCAGGAGCTGGGCATCCTGCCCGGCGAGATCTTACTGAAGGTCAACGGGGTCCTGTTGACCGATGCCGCGCAGCTACATGAGGCGCTGCGCATGAATCCAGCGTTCTGCAAGCTGGAGGTGCAGAACCGTGAAGGGGAGAGCAAGTACCTTCAGAGCCCGATCTACGACGGGGACCATCATCAGCTCGGCATCATTCTGGTGCCTGAGACAGATGGAGCGATTACTGCGGAGGCGAAGCCTTCCAGCATCTTCAGCATCCTCGCGATGAAGACAGGTACTCGCAGCCGGAATCTTCCGGACGGCAGAGCCAAACGAAAACACGCTGCTGAATCCAAGAAAGAATCAGCGGAAGGATAACTAGAAGGTGCCCCATAAGCCATGGAATGGTGGTTGGGGCATCTTCGTTTTTGTTAGATGTTACTTTCGCGTGCGAGGAGTCGTTATCGGACTCAGTTGACCTTAAACGCAGCATAATCGCCTTTTTGGAATGGTAACGGACCCCAAAGCCGCTATTAGCATGAAAAACGCCCCAAATGCACCGCTTTCTAAGGAATAGCTGCACTGGAGTCCGAAACACCGCTCCAAAGGCGAAAAATTTGCGAATAACGTCATATGAGTCCGTAAAGCAAAGCCGCCCAGAGAATAATTACCTCTCTGTGGTGCAGGCATGCAGAGCGGTCAACAAAAAAACACAGAGCAGTGATACTCCAGCAATGGGAGAATGCTGTTCTGTATTTTTTTTGAATAAAGATGGTCTCACTTTATATTAAATGGCTTATGGGCCAGCAACTGTTCCACATGCTTTATGAAACCAAGGCTACCCCCGCCCATTCTTCAAGTAAAAAATAGCAATTTGCGTACGATCTCGCAGCTCTAATTTGCTTAAAATATCCGTTATGTAATTTTTGACCGTACCCTCGCTTAGGAAAAGCTGTCCGGCGATTTCTTTGTTGGTGTGCCCCTCAGCGATCGAGGCGACAACGGCCAATTCCATTTTGGTTAGTCCGAAAGACTCCAGCGGTTGCACCTGAGGAGATTCGGGGCGGGCTGCTGGTTGTAGAAATGTAGCCAGTTTGCGCGCGATATCAGGATGTATCAGCATATTCCCTTCATTGACCGTTTTAATGCCTTGTATGATACGGTCAGGTGGTATGTTCTTGAGCAAATATCCACTGGCACCGTTGCGCAGCGCCTCAATGATATACTCATCGTCGTCGAAGGTGGTCAGCATCAGTACAGAAACTTGTGGAAATGCCAGCTTAATTTTCTCTGTTCCTTCAACACCACCACAGCCCGGCATGCGAATATCCATTAGAACGACGTCGGCCATATTTCCCGCTTGGAGCAGGCTCAAAGCCTCGTTTCCTTCACTTGCAGCACCGATAACATCAATGTCGGGGTCCATACCCATCAACACTTGCAGACTTTGGCGAATATAGGGGTCGTCATCTACAATCATTACCTTTATCATTAACGTGGCTCCTTCGTCCTAATTTAGATTTGTTCTACCTTCAAGTCCTAAATTCCCTACACAATCTCTCCCTGCTTATAAACGGGCAGCCGCGTAATCACAGTGAAATGCGACTCCAGCCGTAGTTCCAGGGTTCCGCCGAGTAGATGCGTTCGCTCGGACATCCCTTTCATCCCGACACCACCACTTCCCGACAGTTTGGTTAGATTATTGCCCTCGGGAAGCTTCCCATTGTTGCTAACCTCCATCGTAATTCCAGTATCACTGAAGTCAATTTTAATCCAGATCGCTGTTGCTTTTCCATGACGGAGGGCATTGGTTATGGCTTCCCGGGCGTTCTTATACAAGGTCACCTGAATACTAGGATATAGCGGATAAGGTATTCCATGTACTTGGTATGAGGTCTCGATTCCCGTATCGCGGCCGATTTCTTCGAGCAGTCGATCTAGTGCGTAAGCCCCCTCTAATTGTGGGGTGTAGTTGATACGTTTAACTGCGGAGCGCATATCGTCCATGCTGGCCGACAGCTGATCTCGAATCAGTTCCATCATTTGCATTCCGCTCTCATGGGAGGTTGGTAAGGTGTGCAGCGCAGCTTCCATCATCATTTTAATGCGAATCAGGCGGTGGCCGATATCATCATGGAGCTGTCGGGAAATTCGAACCCGTTCTTTGGACTGAGCCGCATCTTCTACTTGGGCGTTAAACTCCAGCAGTCGGTTGCGGGCTTCATCCAGCTCGAAATGCTTTTTACGTAGCTCATCGTACAGAAGAAGGGTATCCTCTCGTCCTCGTCCAGCTCTCTGTAATAGTTCATTGAGATAGGTGATGAGCAGAAATGTAATGTTGATGAAGGTTACTATGAGCTGTGGAGAATCCCAGAGCGCAACGTTTAAGACTATCAGATGCACAACCGTAAACACAAGAGGCGCTGCTTTAGGTTGAAGTCTGGAATAATAAAGTAATGCCGAAATCGCTGGAAAAATCATGATACTGCCGTACTGGTAGCATAACCATGCGGTGAACAGCACTTCAATAATGCTTATCAAAGCGTGAAAGGATCGGGGCAGCTTTGGAACCATGACAACAAGGAATAGCAGCATCAGAATATGCAGCGTGAAGATTCCGTAATCGGAATATTGGTAGATATATATAGTGAAAAAAGCTGGAACTATGATGAGTCCGTAACGCAATAGGTTTAGCTCTCTGGTCACGCCTGAGTCATCCTTTTTGTTTTTTTCTAATCTTAGCATATTCACCTACTAGTTCAGGAGATGACTTTAGTCACCTTCAAAAGATGACCTTTCGTACCTTCGCTGGAATGCACTTTAAGCTAAAATTGGAAATATAGGAGCACAAACGACAGGAGAGATGAAAAGATGGCAATCGCGATATTGACCGATGTGGTGAAACGATATGAAGGTAAATTAACAGTGGATCATGTAAATATGACGATACAAGAAGGAGAAATCTTTGGACTGCTAGGCCCAAACGGAGCGGGTAAAAGTACAACGATCAGTATGATCTGCGGCTTGCTTAAGATTGACGGGGGAGACATTATCATTGACGGTTTACCTGTGTCTTCGCAATCCCTAGAGGTGAAGAAAAGAATTGGATTGGTTCCACAGGATTTAGCCTTGTACGACACCATGACAGCGGCCGATAATGTCACTTTTTTCGGGAAATTGTATGGTTTGCGCGGCAAACTCCTGAAGGAACGAGTGGAAGAAGCGCTTACCTTTGTAGGACTTAGCGATCGTGCTAAAGAGAAGCCCTCGACCTTCTCTGGAGGGATGAAAAGACGTCTGAACATTGCCTGCGCCATTATGCATCGTCCAAAGCTGATTATTATGGATGAACCAACAGTGGGGATTGATCCGCAATCTCGTAATCATATCCTTGAATCGGTCAAGGAGCTCAATCGACTGGGCTCAACCATTATTTATACCAGCCACTACATGGAGGAGGTTGCAGCCATTTGTGATCGGGTAGCCATTATGGATAAAGGGCATATCATTGCTTGCGGTACGGAAAAAGAACTGCGTGAGCGGGTCGCCAAGGAAGAAAAAATTATGATCAAAGCCGCTAATGTTACTCCGGAGCTTGTTCACGAGCTGACGCTTCATCCTAGAATTAGTCGTGTAGAAGCAAAAGAAGGTGTGGTGGAACTGTATCTACCTTCTTCGCAAGGGGAGCTGCAGGATATTCTTTTTATTTTTGCCAAGCATGAGGGGATTATTGGCTCACTAAATATTGAAGAACCCGATCTGGAGACGTTGTTTCTTAACCTGACCGGACGGACCTTACGAGATTAAGAGGGGGGAGTATTCTGATGAATACTTGGACGATTATGATCTATGAGCTGCGAAGATTATTTAGCTCACGTTCTATGATATTAAATATGTTTTTGCTGCCCCTGTTATTGATCTTTCTCTTAGGTGCTTCGCTCTCCGGTGTTGTTGGTGACAAAGAAGGCTCCTCTAATATTGATATAGTACGGGTAGGTGTAGTTAATCTTTCTGGTGAGGGCTATGAAAGCTCGGTGATGGTGGATAGCTTTTTGAAGTCAACAGAGCTTAAGGATATCATTACTCCGGTTATGGTGGATAGTCGAGAGGCGGCTGAAAGCGGTCTGCGTACAGGGAAATATGGTTATGCGGTTATCGTCCCTTCAGGCTTTGATAGTAAGGTGCAGAGCGGTGAAACAGCAAAGCTAGAGTTTATACTTGGCAAAAAAAGTACAGACAACAGGGTCGCAGGGATTGTATTCGATAATTTTCTGAGAAATCTTAATTATAAGCAGTCTGTGGCGATGACACTGGGTCCAACAGCAGTGAGCGCTATTGCATCTAGTTCTTCCAGTAATCAGCCTTCCGTTAAACTTGGAGAACTGAGCGAGGGAGGGTATTCCTATACTTCTTCCCAATTTTATGCGGTGTCTATGATGCTGATGTTTCTACTCTATAGTGGATTGACTGTATCAACATCTCTTTTTAATGAAAAAGAAAATCATACCCTTTTCCGAATAAATTCAATGCCCGTCAAAGGCTCTGAACTATTCATTGGTAAAATGCTTGGCGTAGGTGTTGTAAGTATAGTGCAGTGCGCAGCGATTATCATTCTAACGAATGTGCTCTTCGGTGTGAATTGGGGAAATCGTCCGGGCCTGTTGCTCCTATTTTGCCTGCTGATGATTGTGGCTTCGATGACGTTATCTATCGTTATTTCTATGTTCACTAAGACTGGTGCGAGCGCGAGAAGTGTGGTTACGGTGCTCACTGTGAGTATGACCTTCATTAGCGGAGGGATGGCCCCCCTTCCAGAATCGTGGGTGAACTCTATAGGAGTTTTTACGATTAACCATTGGGCAATGCAGGCGATCTTGAAAATGATGCTTCACGCCGATGTGTCGCAAATCTTGCCGAATTTAGGAGTTTTATCACTAATCTGTTTGGTGCTGTTCAGTGCAGCTGTTATTTCGTATCGGAAGGTGGGTTACCGTGGATAAGATCTTTACGATTGGCTGGAATATGGTGAAACGAACCATTGGCACTAGGAAGGGCGTACTCATATATATTCTTCTTCCTTGTATTGTACTCGCAGGTATTGTTTCCGTTACTGGAGGGATGGGTGAGAGCCCGGCAGTCGTGCTGTATTCCAATTTGGATAACGGGGCTGCAGGTAAGCACTTGCTCGCTGAACTAAAGAAAACCGGCGATTATAAATTTGTTGAAAAGACTGACGAGTCTGCTTTAAGAGAGGGAGTTGTCGATCAGAATGGAGAAGCGGGGATTCTAATTCCAGCAGGCTTCACTTCGGCACTACTTGCGGGGGAAGAACCACAAATTAGTATGTATGAGCTTAAGACGAATGAGACTTCCGTTATGATTAAATTAAAAGCAAGCGCGATTGCTGATGAAATGCGGAATACCGCCACTTTAATTGGAGCAGCTAATGTAGGATCTAGCGATACTGAAGCGCAGTTCACTACGGTCATGCAAAGAGCAGAACAACACAATGTAGGCAGCATCCGAACCGATTATAATCTCTATCCTCGGGAGGGACTGGGAGTCGTTACGGGCTTAACGCTAATGTTCCTTATGAGCTTGGTCACGAGCTCTGTGTCTCTGATTATGGATGACCGAAAAGGCCGGACCATGATGCGGATGTTCAGTGCTCCGGTTCGTTCCTACGAAATTGCCATTGGTAATTTTCTGGGTAGCTTCATTGTCGGATTGATACAGATCGTCGTCGTGCTCGCTTTAGGTCGCTGGGTGCTGCACTATGATTATGAAATTCCAATATATTTATATTTCCTAATTCTTGCGGTATTTATGCTGGTGTCCATGGGAATCGCAAGTACAGTGGCCGGGTTAATTCGTAATCCTAATAATGCCGGTATGCTGAATTCGCTTATTATCACACCGACTTGTATGCTTGGAGGCTGCTTCTGGCCGCTATCCATTATGCCAGACTATATGCAGAAGGCGGCTAACTTTGTTCCGCAAAAATGGGCTATCCAAGCGGTCGACATCGCTGCAACCGGTGGGGGCTGGAATGAGTTATGGTTACCTTTTGCCATCTTAGGTCTTATGGCTGCCGTGCTACTGGCGATTGGTTCTGCAATTCTCCGCCCAAGTGAAGCGGGGATCAACGCCTAGGAATCTTGAAATGTGAGGCTACAGAATTTCCTTTACGCGAAGGATTCTACCTAAAGTAGTGTAGATAATTCTTTATTTACTAAAATCGGCATAGTGTAAATTATCTGCATATCTTATTTACAGGCTTTAATATTACGGGTATAATATAGTTAATAATACTAAATTGAATAATTTTTTGTTTTTTGGAGGAGCCTGTCAACAAGGGCTCCTCTTTGTCTTTTTTTGGCCTGGAGATGTCCCTGGTTGGCAATTCTTATATACAACAAGGGAGTGGATGAAACATGGAGTTTGTTCTATATCTTATGCTGATTATACTATTCACCAAGCTGGCTGGTGATTTATCTGTACGACTGGGACAACCGTCGGTACTGGGTAAGCTAATTGTCGGTATTATACTGGGTCCTGCGGTACTAGGTTGGATTCAGAATGGAGAGTTTATTCATTACTTTTCAGAGGTCGGTGTTCTATTGTTGATGTTCATAGCGGGGCTTGAGACGGATCTGGATCAACTGCGTAAGAACTGGAAATCAGCTTTCGCAGTAGCCGTCGGAGGTATCATTTTACCTTTTCTAGGTGGATTCGCCATTGGAGAGATGTTTGGTTTTTCTTATGCTAATGCCTTGTTTATGGGCGTCATTCTTAGTGCCACATCGGTCAGCATATCGGTGCAGGTGCTGAAGGATATGAATAAGCTGAACACACGTGAAGGTTCTACCATTCTGGGAGCCGCCGTTGTAGATGACATCCTGGTTGTAATTTTGCTAGCTGTACTAATGAGCTTTTTCGGCACAGGAGAATCAGTATCCATTGGTCTTTTGATTACGAAAAAAGTGTTGTTCTTCGCTGTAGCGATTGTTGTGGGCTGGTTCGTTGTTCCTCGGGTTATGAAATGGATGGCTCCGCTAAAGGTGACAGAGGCAGTTATTGCAGCGGCTCTAATGATTTGCTTTGCATTTGCGTATTTCGCTGAATATATGGGGATGGCAGGAATCATCGGAGCTTTTGCAGCTGGGATCGCTATTTCTCAAACCACCTTTAAGCACACTGTGGAATCTAAGCTAGAGCCTATAGCCTATTCAATTTTTGTTCCGGTCTTTTTTGTAAGTATCGGACTCAATGTTTCCTTTGAAGGGGTTGGCAGCCAAATTGGGTTCGTCCTCCTGTTGACGGTTGTTGCTATTCTAACCAAACTGTTAGGTGGCGGTCTAGGTGCGCGTCTTACAGGCTTTAATAACCATTCGGCGGCAATTATTGGTTCGGGGATGATTTCGCGTGGTGAGGTTGCGTTGATCATCGCGGCAACAGGTCTGAGCAGTGGATTGTTGCAGCAGCAGTATTTTACTTCCGTAATTATTGTGGTCATTGTAACTACACTTGTAACACCACCACTCTTAAAATATTTGTTCCGCGATCCAGTACGCGTGGGAGAAAAATAAAATTTAGCAAAGAGGTGTTCCAAAAGCCATTTTTACATGGCTTATGGGGCACCTTTTTTTGTTGTTCTTGCATTCCTATACCTTCAGAAGGAGAAAGTCCCCCGCCTTAAGACTGAGTATAAAACCAGCCGTAGGGCTGTTTTGACATCGACCAAAAATGTCTAAACTAAATCTCGGGATGGAAAATAATACATAATGAGGCAGTCATAAGAGGAGTACCAGAAATATATGGGGTGGAAGGGGAAACGAAAATGAAATGGTTAACCAAATGGTCATTCGGTAACAAGGCTGCGGTGGGACTTTTAGTGGTAATGGCTCTAGTAGTGGGAGGACTGAGCTATACTTCGCTACCGATGGAATTTATGCCAGAGGCAGATAATCCACAAGTTACAGTAACGGTGCTCGGTCCGGGTCAGGATGCCCATGCAATGGAAACGAAGGTTACGAAGCCGATTGAAGCTGGGGCTGCTTTTGTAAAGGGGAAGAAAGAAATACTGTCCACTTCCGGGGACGGATACGCACAGGTGAACATCTTCTATGATTCGAAAACGAATATGAAGGATGCTGCTGGGGAGGTGCAAAAGGTTGTAGATTCGTTGCAGTTCCCTGAAGGGGTGATGGCTCCTTTTGTACTTCAACTGAATACTTCCATGATCCCAGTGTCGCAGATCACTCTTTCGTTTGACGAAGGTCTGACTAAAGAGAACCTCAAGCTTGCTGAAGAAACGATCATTCCAGAGATGCAACAAGCGGAAGGTGTAGCTAACGTCGCCCTATATGGCAAAGTAACTCCGCAAGTGCGAGTGAAGCTAGATCCTAAACTAATGGCTGAAAAGGGAATTACGACACCTCAAGTTCTAGGGTTACTGCAAGGACGTAATGTGTCGGCATCCCTTGGGGAGCAGACGATTGGCGGTCAGACAGGTAACGTTAACGTGGTTTCCACGATTGATAGTATCGATACCCTAAAAAAGCTACCCGTATCCTCGGGAGTTAAGTTGCAGGATATTGCTGCCGTTGAATTGAAGCAGGATCAAGAAAGCGTTAGCCGCTCGAACGGGAAAGATGTTCTTTTCGCCATAGTGACCAAAGAGGCTAATGCAAACGCAGTGAGCGTCGGAAATCATATACAAGATACCGTAGAACATATTAATAAAACGATTCCTAACGCAGAAGCAGCCGTGGTATTCAGTACATCAGATATGGTAGTTACCTCCGTGAACAGTATGATGCGTGAAGTATTACTTGGCGCATTATTCGCGACAATCGTGATTCTGTTCTTCCTGCGCAACCTGCGTGCAACACTGATTACGGCGGTTTCTATCCCGCTTTCTCTAGCAGTTACCTTATATCTGCTTGATATATCCGGCATAAGTCTGAATATTATTACACTCGGAGGTGTGGCCGTTGCGGTCGGACGTCTGGTGGATGATAGTATCGTAGTTATCGAGAATATTTACCGTAGGCTGCAAAAAGAACCCTTCTCCCGCGAAATGATCATAAGCGCAACTGGGGAAGTGGCTAGAGCAATTACTTCATCAACGATTGCAACAGTAGCTGTGTTTCTGCCTATGGGTCTTTTGCGTGGTAGCTTACAAGCCTTTTTGCTTCCGTTTGCATTAACTGTCACCTATTCATTGCTTACCTCACTCGTGGTAGCTTTGACAGTAGTTCCGCTGTTAAGCTCATGGCTTCTGAGAAGAACTTCTATGAAAGAACACGAGCCATCTAAATGGTTTGTACGATTCCTTGATTGGAATCTTCGCCGGAAATGGATCACCCTATCGCTGGGTCTCCTTCTTCTGATTGGCTCCATTGCAGCTTATGTGACTATGCCAAAAGGTGCGCTGGATGCTTCAGATGCCAGCTATGTCTCTGTTCAGTTGAATTATCCTAAGGATACCCCTGTTAAGGAGATCTTGGAAAAAGGAAAGCAGCTAGAGCAAGATCTGATGAAGCAGCCAGAAGCGGAGACGGTGATTATGCAATCAGGGAACAGTGCGGATGCGGCCCAGTGGGGCACTGTCAGCTCGGAGACTTTGGTGGACTATACCGTTGTTATGAAAAAAGGTGCAGATGCTGAGGCGTTTATCGATTATGTCCGTGATGTGAAGGATTCTTATGCAGGGGCAACACTCGTTGCCAACCAGATGAGTATGATGGGTTCAAGCTCTACCAGCGAGTATATTGATATCGTGGGTGATAATCTTACAGATATAACTGCTGTTGCAGCAGAAGTTACGGAAAAGCTAAAGACTGTGGATGGCATTCAGAAAGTTAGTAGCAATATGGAGGATACCAAACCAGTGTTTTCCTTCAAGGTAGATCCAGCACAGACGAATGCGCAAGAAATTACCATGCAATTGTCGGCTATGCTGAATCCGATCCCTATGGGCCAAATCGACCTGGACGGTACTCCTGCTGGGGTAGTGTTAGATCCGATAGCTCAGCCAAAGTCTGAGCAAGATTTAAAAGCAATGACGCTCATGACTGCTGAAGGACCAAAGCCACTATCTCATCTCGCAACCTATGAGGTTCGGAATGAACCTGCACTGTTGTTCCATAAAGATGGGAAGCCCTATGCGAGAATTACGGCGGAAGTTGATCCGAAGAAGGTGTCTGAAATCGGAGCGAGTATTAAAAAGGAAACCGATAGTCTTACTCTTCCGAAAGGTGTCACCTTGTTTGCAGGAGGAGCATCGGTCGATCAGTCAGAGGATTTCGCTGACCTTGGTATGACGGCGCTAATCTCCATTGGGTTGGTGTATCTGATCATGGTCCTCACCTTCAAAACCCTTCGTGCTCCGCTGGCGATTATGTTCTCTCTACCACTAGCTGCGATTGGTGCGATTGTTGGACTTATCGTGTCCGGCGTTACGCCTGACTTCACGGCCCTGTTCGGGGCTCTGATGTTAATCGGTATCGTCGTTACCAATGCTATAGTGCTCATCGACCGCATTAAGCAGAATGAAGCGCATATGAGTATTCGCGAAGCGATTCTGGAAGCGGCCGGAACACGGATGCGTCCGATTCTAATGACTGCTATTGCTACCATTTGCGCCATGACACCACTGCTGTTCGGCCATGCCGAGATGGGCAGCATTGTTTCGCAAAGCTTAGCCATTGTGGTTATTGGGGGATTAACTGCGGCAACGCTGCTGACGCTGGTTGTAGTACCAGCCATTTACGAGCTGTTCTACTTCCGTAAATCGGCTAAAGAGCGCAAAGGCGCAGTGAAAGTAGAAACTCCGACGCATGGTGCTTAATAACAAGATGTTATAGTGATAAACAACCGAAACAGGCCATCCTCAGTCATCTTAATGATGCTGGGGAGGGCCTGTTGATTTAGAATATTAGAATTTTTTGCGTAATTAATGTCTAATAACTTAAGTCACTGTTATTCTTTAAATGCAGTGCTATGCTCTGTTTATTAAATTCCATAAGTTAGGAGAATTCTCCAGTTGGATAATTCTGAATGCGAACAAGCTTGGTTTACGGTAGAGGATCTAGACAAAAAATACGATGATTCCTTATGTGAATGTTGCCAATCTGGGAGTAACTCCGCAATGGTAAACTCCTGTTCTATAGAAGAGTTGGTTCCTAATGAGATATTGGTTGAAGTGCTGCATTCGGAATTAGCGAAGATTACGGAATTTCTTTCATTTCCCTTTGTATTTTTCTTAACAGACCGATCAGGTAATATTATGGATATTGTCAGTCCATTCGAGAAGGTTCATGAGAAATTAGAACACTTCGGAATTAAAAGTGGAACCAATCTTTCAAAGCAATTCTCAGGATTAAATGCTGTTTCCCTGGCAATGGAGGTTAAGTCTATTGCAGTAGTGCGGGGATATGAGCATAATATGCCAATGTTCAAAGAGTGGAATTGTGTATGTGCTCCTATAAAGGTGAACGGTCTCATATGTGGATATATTAACATCTCATTTGAAGCCCATCGACCCATTGGTTTTTCGATACTTTTTATTAAACAATTATCCGAAAAGATAGTTTTGAGGCTGAAGGAACGAAGTCCAGGATTAATTGAGTATAGCTTTCAAGAGAAGTGTAACTCGTATCACTTATCCCCTAGAGAGAGGGATGTGGCGTACCATTGGTCACTAAGAAAAGGTGCGCTGCAAATATCCAATGATCTTAATGTGACAGAAGGTACTGTACGGAATATCGTTAAGAGTATTTACAGTAAGATGAATATCAGCGAGCGATGGGAACTGATTGAGCTATTAAAGTTATAACTCTGGATAGATGAAGTTCAAACGGCAAGCCTCCGAGTCAGTGGGAGCTTACCGTCTTTTTGTTTATGGATTCAGCTTGTCCACACTAAGCGTATAGGTCTGATCCAGTAACCATTTGCCTTCTTTGGATTTCTTCAGCGTAGAAACAGAGGTTGTGCGGTTATCCTGAAAGTCAGGGCCTTTTAGTTTAGTACTCGTCTGAACTGTATAAACGGCTGCAGTATCCTTGGTATAATCAATGATTTTGGCTGATTCCAGAGTAGACTTTAGATCATAGACTGCAAAAATTTGGCTGAGGATCTGTTTTGTCTGTTCGAACACCGGTGACTCAGGATCAAGGGTAGAGAGCATGCCCTGCACATTCTCTGAATTGGTATAGTCCAGGTTGCTCTGAAGCACAGCCAATATATCTGTTTCATCCGCCTTCGGCACGGCAGGCTTAGCATTCAGTTGTTGGTCAGGGAGGGTATA
The DNA here is from genome assembly GCF_037963865.1 of Paenibacillus sp. FSL R10-2734. Lineage (NCBI taxonomy): Bacteria > Bacillati > Bacillota > Bacilli > Caryophanales > Paenibacillaceae > Paenibacillus > Paenibacillus sp. FSL R10-2734. The sequence goes on from NZ_CP150170.1 coordinate 1,148,944, forward strand.
TTGTATAGCTTTAATCTGCAAATTGTTGATTTTCCAATCGTCAGTACTGGCAGTACGCGTTAAACTGTAAATATATTCAGTGGTATTATCCAAGCTGAACGGGCCGCTGTGATGTGTAGTCGTTTCAACGGTTTGAACCGTAGCTTCTGTGGGTTGAAGATTGATGATATCCAATTGGTCTAGTGACGTGGTGGAATAATCGGATTGTTCCATTTGACTCTTAACCTGCGGTCCGATGGCCGCTATAGGAGACTTGCTGTCGATCAGGCTCATGAATCCGTCGTAGTTGTTACTGTTAGAATAGGTGATGTATTTCTCAAAAAGAGCCTTGATTTCCTGCGGGTTTGCCTGGTCAGCCTTACTCGTGATTGCTACTGTCTTCGATTGTGCATTCCAGATCACCTCATTGCCGGTAGCTTCACCTACGAAGCGCAGCGGGATGTAAGTGGAATTGTTGATGAGCTTAGGAGCAACAGCCAGTGGGGTCACTACACCATTGATGCGGGCGTGCTTGCTACCTAGTTGTAGTGTAATCGTAAGACCTTCCTTAGTACCTGTGATAGTGCCGGTGGCTTGATTCCACTCGATTGAAAGTCCCAGTTTCTCAAAAACCGGGCGGAATGGAACGACAATCGTACCGTTGTCATTGAAGGGAGCCTGTCCCTTCAGCACAAGCTGCTGCTGATTGATCTGAATGGAGATCGGCTGCGCTGCGGCATGGGCAGGCCATGCGATAGCGGTGGAAAGAAGAGTTGCTGCGATTAGGGTGGATACGGTTTTCATTATGTGAATTCTCCTTTTTCTTGAAGCTTCCTTATCAAAAGTGATCTTATGTATAAAATGTATGATATAACCTCCAAATCATAAATATCCTATGATGTATATTTACAAAATACTCTCAATGTGCTAGCGGATGCTATATGTTCAGGAACTATGAATGGCTGCGTATATCATAGTGTTGATATTTATTTACATACAAAAAGCAGGCCAACGATACCTGGTATCGCTGCCTGCTTTTTATACTGTCATTTTCTATTAACCGCAAGAACAATTCAATACGGGCTTACGTGCAGCTTGTGTCTCATCCAAACGACTAATCTCTGTGGTATGCGGTGCGTTGATTACGATTTCTGGTGTCTCCTGCGCTTCCTTCACAATCTGGATCATCGTTTCGATGAAGCCGTCGAGTGTTTCTTTGCTCTCGGTTTCCGTCGGTTCGATCATCATGCATTCCTCTACAGTCAGTGGGAAGTACACGGTGGGTGGGTGGTAGCCGAAGTCGAGCAATCGTTTTGCAACGTCCAAGGTACGGACCCCATATTGTTTGAGATTTTTGCCGGACATTACGAATTCATGCTTACATACACCTGGATATGGGATTTCAAAATATGGCGCCAGCCGGTGCATCATATAGTTCGCATTCAGCACAGCATTTTCTGATACCTCACGAAGTCCATCAGGACCATAGGTACGGATATAGGCATAAGCCCGAACTAGAATACCGAAGTTACCGTAAAAAGCTTTTACGCGTCCAATGGATTCCGGTCCGCCAAAGTCGAGCGAGAAGCTGCTATCTTCATTCTTCACCACAGTAGGTTGTGGCAGGAACGGAATGAGGATAGATTTTACGCCAACAGGTCCGGCTCCGGGGCCGCCGCCGCCGTGCGGAGTGCTCATTGTCTTATGCAAGTTCAAATGCACAACGTCAAAGCCCATGTCACCAGGACGGGTAATGCCCATAATCGCATTGGAGTTGGCTCCATCGTAATAAAGTAAGCCGCCTGCTTCGTGCACAATTTCAGCGATTTCGACGATTTGGGTCTCGAACAAGCCGAGTGTGCTCGGATTAGTCAGCATCAGTGCGGCTGTGTCGCTACCGACGGCTGCCTTCAGTGCTTCAAGATCAACCATTCCTTTATCTGTGGATGGGATCGTGATCGTTTCAAGTCCTGCTGCTGAAGCACTGGCAGGATTGGTACCGTGCGAGGAATCCGGCACGATAACCTTCGTGCGTGTCTCGCCGCGGCTTTCATGGTAGGCGCGGATCATCATGAGGCCGGTCCATTCACCATGAGCACCTGCGGCTGGCTGCAAGGATACAGCATCCATACCCGTCAGTGCGGACAGATCATTTTGCAGAGTATACATTAATTCAAGTGCGCCTTGAATACTTTCTTCCGGCTGGTAAGGGTGGATCTTCGCTAGGCCTACGATGCGGGCAACATCTTCGTTAATTTTTGGATTGTATTTCATCGTACATGAACCGAGTGGATAGAAGCCGTTATCTACGCCGAAGTTGCGGCGTGACAAGGAAGTATAGTGACGAATGACATCCACTTCAGATACTTCTGGAAGCACGACGGGTTCGCTACGGAGTAAACCTGATGGGATCAGGGATTCAATGCTTTCTTCCTGCGGCACATCGCATTGTGGCAAGGAATAGGCCGAACGGCCCGGACGACTTAATTCAAAGATTAGACTTTGTTCCGGTTTCATAAACAGCCCTCCAGTGCGCTAGCGAATTGGTCGATTTCGTTCTTGCTTCTTTTTTCCGTTACGGCTACAAGCATATGACCAGCAAGTTCAGGATAATCCCGACCCAGATCATAACCACCGAGATAACCTTCCTTAAGCAGCTTCGAATTAATAGCACTCACGCTGCTTCCTTCAGGAAGCTTCACGACAAACTCATTAAAGAATGGGGAAGAGAAGGTGAGCTCAGCACCTGTTAGTTCGCTCAGTCTTTTAGCGGCATAATGGCTTTTGCGAATGTTCAGTTCGCCGACTTCACGCATGCCTTCTTTGCCCATTACGGATAAGTAGACGGATGCGCAGAGTGCGAGCAGTGCTTGGTTGGAGCAAATGTTCGATGTCGCTTTTTCACGGCGGATATGCTGCTCACGCGCTTGAAGAGTAAGGACGAAGCCACGTTTACCATTACGGTCAACGGTTTGACCAACAATACGGCCCGGCATGCGTCGCATCAAGTGCTCAGCTACAGCGAAGAATCCGCAAGTTGGACCGCCGAGGGAAGCAGGAATGCCAAGTGGCTGAGCATCACCGACTACGATGTCGGCTCCGAGCTTGCCCGGGGTTTCGAGTACGCCAAGGGCAATTGGGTTCGCACTGACAACAAGCAAACCTTTAACAGCATGGATCAGCGGCTCAACGGAGCGAAGATCCTCGATGCTGCCGAAGAAGTTAGGCGATTGCATGAGTACTGCGGCAGTATCACCATCAATGGCTTCGGCAAGCTTATCATGATCAGTAACACCGTCTTTATAGTCAATCTCCACAACCTCAAGGCCCCAAGCATTAGCCGATGTGCGCAGCACTTGGCGTGCTTCAGGATGAACGGTGCGGGAGACAATTAATTTTTTGCGTTTGGTAGCACCAGCTGCAAGAACGGCGGCTTCGGATAAAGCTGTTGCGCCATCATACATACTAGCATTGGCTACTTTCATACCGGTTAGTTCACAAATATAAGATTGGAATTCGAAAATCGCTTGCAGTTCGCCTTGGCTGATCTCCGGTTGATAAGGGGTGTAGGCTGTGTAGAATTCAGAGCGGGAAATGACATGGTTGATCACCACTGGGATGTGATGGTCGTATAATCCGGCACCGAGGAAGCTGGCATGCGAATCAAAGTCGGCATTTCGGTCAGCCAGACCTTTCATGTGGCGCAGCAAGGCGTATTCATCGAGTGCTTCAGACATGGGCATAGTGCCTTGATAACGAACTGCTTCAGGAATATCGGAGAACAGCTCATCTATGGACTGAATCCCGACGGCTTCCATCATCTCTATGCGGTCCTGTGCTGTCATGGGCAGATAACGGTGCTTCATTGAGGTTTCACTCCTTGGCTTTTTTTATAAAAAGGGGCCTTAATCACGACAGCCTTAAGCTGCTTGCCGCGTATCTCTACGAAAACCTCAGTACCTATTTCAGTGTAAGCTGTATCAAGCAATGCCAATCCCAGGTTACGCTTTAGTGTTGGAGATTGTGTTCCGGTTGTGACCTCTCCGATTTTAACGCCGTTTACATAGACTGGGTAATGGGAGCGCGGAATGCCTCGATCAATCATTTCAAGGCCGACAAGGCGGCGGGGAAGACCGGCCTCCTTTTGTTGTATCAACGCATCACGTCCGATAAAATCTGCTTTGTCCAGCTTCACGAAGAATTGAACTCCTGCTTCAAGGGGAGTGATTTCAGCTGACAGCTCCTGACCATACAGCGGTAATTTTGCTTCAAAACGCAGTGTATCACGTGCGCCAAGTCCAGCAGGCGTTAATCCGTGAGGAGAGCCAGCTGCGAGTAGGCCGTTCCATAACGTTGCTGCCCCATCCAGTGGAGCGTAGATTTCAAAGCCATCTTCGCCGGTGTAACCCGTACGCGAGATCAATACTTCTACGCCGCATACGGTTGCGCGTTCGATGAAGTGGAAAGGCTTTAGTGCCGAAATCGGGGCATCAGTAACTTCTGCGAGTATGGTCTCTGCCAACGGACCTTGCAAGGCGAGTAATAGCGTCTCATCAGAGACATTCGTGAGTGTGACTTCACCGAATTCAGGGGTCAGATGCTCCTGAAGCCACTGGAAGTCCTTATCGATGTTGGAGGCATTTACGACGAGCATATAACGTCCTTCACTTAAGCGATACACGAGCAGATCGTCGACAACACCGCCGTTTGGATAGCAGAGCAGCGTATATTGTGCCGCACCATCGGTGAGGCGGGTAACATCGTTCGTCGTCATTTTTTGCAAAAAGGCTTCTGCACCGCTTCCAATCACCATGAATTCACCCATATGCGATACATCGAACAGTCCAGCCTGCTGGCGAACGGCTTCATGCTCTTTCACGATACCTGTAAACTGTACCGGCAGCTCCCAGCCGCCGAAATCAATGCACCTGGACTCTGCATAAGCGGAATAGAGATCATAAAAAGGCGTTCTTTTCAAAGCATCCATGTCGTCACTCCCCTTGATCTAATTACATACGAAAAAAGGACAGGCAGAAGCAATCATGCATAAATGCACTAATCGCTTTCTGCTCTGTCCTTTGTACCTGAGAGTTACCCTGCCGTAACTAACCTGCAAGTTTCCCCGTTGGTGACCTGACGCACCTAGTCTTGCGTCTGATGCTCTCCAGAGATACGTCCGACAAAGGTCCTTTTGCCTGAGAGATTCACCCTGTTAGGGCTTACTCCTTCGGCGCCGTCTTCAAGTGAGACAGTCTCTCCCTATGCCATCATCCGCAACTGTATTTGTTTCTTATGTCTCCATTAAACGGGTATAGAGAGGCGCTGTCAACAAGAAAAAGTCAAAAAAATGACAAATTTATTTTTCCTGTTAGTAATATTGACATTGTGAGTCTTGATCACTTAGGCTATAACTAAATTTAGAACTCCAATTTGGAAATGAGGCGGCTAGAATGAGTGAAGTTTTAGATAACCTTCTTTACAGCGAAGAACATGAGTGGGCACAGCAAGTGGAAGGACGCGTAGTACGTGTTGGGATTACGGATCATGCTCAGCATTTGTTAGGCGATATCGTATTTGTGGAATTTCCAGAAGTAGGCTCGGCCATTTCAGCTGGCGACAGCGTTGGTAGTATCGAATCCGTTAAGACTGTATCGGAATTGTATTCACCCGTCTCTGGGAAGGTTACCAAGATTAATGATGGTTTAGAAGCAAGTCCAGAGCTAATCAACGATAAGCCGTATGGCGAGGGTTGGATTTTTGAAATCGAGGTTGACGGAGAGTATGCTGATGCTGTAAAAGGTCTGCTTGATGCGGCTGGTTATAGAGCTTTAGTAGGAGAATAATTGGGATCTTTCCTTGTATATTGATTACATCGATTGTGATATTTGTAGCAGCAAGTTTCTGATTTTGGGGACTTGCTGTTTGGTGTTTCTTGTGAAGAAAGTAGCGGGGATTTTTGCGTTGATTCTCACAGACGGTTCGGAAGTCCGGAGGTTTTCTTGGAATCCAGTCTATAGGGTATGCAATTAGGGAAAATCTCCCTCATTTTTGGTGAATATAGCGTAAAACTAAGGGTTTTAGGGAATTCCTCCCTGAAAATACTGTTCAACCGCTATTTTTGACTAAATAGGGTTTTAATCAGGGAGGAATTCCCTAATTACGCGCCTGGGTACGATAATGAGCACATAATTAGGGAGGTTTTCCGTAATTAGTAGGGGCGTACTCGTCTTGGTAATGTTACTTAGCAGATTGGCTCCCGCACAGGCACTAGCTAACGGACGTAGCTCTGGGTACAGCTATATTTACTCTACATCCTGAAGCTGCCGTAACACAATGATCTCTACACGGCGGTTCTTTTGCTGACCTGCTGCCGTTGTATTATTCGCAGTCGGCCGGGTATCAGCGTAACCTGCATATTGAAAATTGTCGGGGGTCATTCCTTCACGATCTAAGAAAAACCGCAGTACAGACAGTGCACGAGCACCAGACAGCTCCCAGTTGTCGTTAAAGTGAGAAGCCGAAGATACTGGCGTATTGTCGGTATGTCCTTCAATACTGATCTTTGCACCGATATCGCTGAATAAGCCAGATAACTGTTGAAGAGCAGGAAGTGCTGGAGATTTTAGGTCTGCCTTACCTATATCGAAGAGAAAACGGTCACTGAGTGTGATTTCTATCCCCTGCGGTTTGTCGGCAACAAATATTTGTTCTCCGAGATTATTTTGTTCTACATAGTTGGTGATCACACCCATTAATTCGGCAAGCTTTGTCTCTTGTTCTCGAAAAGCCAGCTCCCGTGCCGAAGGGGTTTCATTAACGGTTTTATCGTCTGTATTAGGGCTTGGTTCAGCTGCTGTATTTGAGTTATTAATTGTACTTTCCGGTTTACTCACAGATGTCTTTCCAGCATCTAAAATGCCGTCCCCACCCTCAAGGACAGTGCTGCCAGACTTGAAGGTCTCGGATAACGAGCCTGTCACAATATTATATTTGTCAGTGTCCAAGCTGCTCATCGCATACAATATAACGAAAAATATAAGTAAAAGTGTAATTAAATCAGCATAAGTAATCATCCAGCGGTCGCGGCTTTCCCGAGCTTCTACACGCCGCTTTCGCCGGTCTCTTTGTCTCATAGAAGACCTCTAGTTTCTGCGCGGTCATTCGTGTCCGTGTCTGAGATGAAGGAGTTCAGTTTTTTACGCACCAGCAGGGGATGATCCCCGTTCTGCAAGGAAAGAATGCCGACAAGCAGCATTTCCATACTATGTAGCTGGCTTTGACTGCGGGATTTGATTTTGGAAGCAATGGGTAAAAATATTAAATTAGCGATGGCGACACCATACAGTGTTGCGGTAAATGCAACTGCGATAGACGTGCCCAGATTTGACGGATCTGTAAGGTTGCCTAGCACACGGATGAGGCCCATTACCGTCCCGATAATTCCCATCGTTGGGGCATATCCACCTGCGGCTTCAAAAATCTTAGCATAACTCTCATGCTTCAATTCCTTGGCGTCCATTTCTAATTCAAGAATTTGCCTCACCTGTTCTGGGTCAGTGCCGTCGACAATAAGGAGCAGACCTTCACGTGTAAAAGGATCCGGATGTTCTTCCGCTTGTTTTTCTAACATTAAAACGCCCCCGCGACGGGCCACTGTTGCCATGGAGATGAGTTCTTCTGCTTTCTCTACATCACGATCGGGGTTGCTGCCGAAGGCCATGCGCAGTGCTGTTGGAATGGAGCGCAGCTTAGATGCTGGGAAGCTGATCATAACGGCAGCAAATGTCCCCCCAAATACAATCAAAGCTGCGTTAAGCTGCAGCAGTCCTGACAGGCTTCCGCCTTCCCAGAGATAGCCGCCGATTAACGCAGCTAGTCCAGCCAATAGGCCGATTATTGAAGTAATATCCATGCTTCAAGCTCCTAACATTTCTATGTATTATGGTTTGCATCGATCTAGTCAACACTGTATAATGAACGGGAACACATATTCTTATCTTCCATATTTTTTTAATTATAAGAATTAATTATAAGTTTCACGTTATACTTAATTCTTATAATTCTCGCACAAACGCTTAACGTCTTTTAGAGACGCCAAAAGCGTTTTAGTTTGCTATCGTATGGAGAGAGAACATTCAGACAACAATTATAATATATTAATCTAGTTTAGACGATAGAGGGGAGACGGGCAAATGAGTGATATTGTCGTCAGTACGAAGACTTTTGAATTGGAGTCCGAGTATACACCCCAGGGCGATCAGCCTCATGCCATAGAGGAATTACTACAAGGCATCCGGCAGGGCAAGAAGCACCAGACGCTGCTGGGCGCAACGGGTACGGGTAAGACGTTTACCGTTGCACAAGTTATTTCCAAATTAAACCGCCCGACGCTAGTTATTGCGCACAACAAGACTTTGGCTGCCCAACTAGCGAGTGAGTTTAAGGAGTTTTTTCCGCATAATTCGGTAGACTATTTCGTCAGCTACTACGACTATTTCCAGCCAGAGGCGTATATTCCCTCTTCCGATACTTATATCGAGAAAGATTCCAGCATTAACGAAGAGATTGATAAACTGCGCCACTCCGCGACGAGCTCCTTGTTCGAACGCCGTGACGTTATTATTGTCGCGAGTGTGTCTTGTATTTACGGCCTCGGTTCACCGAAGGAATATGGAAGTATGTTATTGTCATTGCGGGTAGGCATGGAAAAGCCGCGTAATGAGATGTTGAGCAGGCTTGTGGATATTCAGTACCAGCGCAATGATATCAACTTTGTACGCGGAACGTTTCGTGTACGTGGTGATGTGGTTGAGATCTTCCCAGCTTCCCAGGGAGAACATGCTATTCGGGTAGAACTGTTCGGCGATGAGATTGAACGAATCACTGAGATTGATGTACTGACGGGTGAACTAATCGGGGAACGCGATCATATCGCTATTTTCCCAGCATCTCACTTTGTTACTAAGGAAGAAACGATGCGAGTGGCCATTGTCAACATTGAAAAAGAACTGGAAGATCGCTTAACGGTGCTTCGTGACGCAGGCAAGCTTCTGGAAGCTCAGCGTCTGGAACAGCGGACACGTTATGATATAGAGATGATGAAGGAAGTGGGTTTTTGTTCAGGGATCGAGAACTATTCCGGACCGCTCACCTTCCGTGAGCCAGGGGCAACTCCATATACATTAATGGATTATTTTCCAGATGATATGCTGATTGTTATTGATGAATCCCATGTAACGCTTCCGCAGATTCGAGCGATGTATAACGGTGACCGGGCGCGAAAGACGGTATTGGTTGAACATGGTTTCCGTTTGCCGTCTGCGCTAGATAACCGCCCACTTCAGTTCGAAGAATTCGAAGAAAAAGTGAAGCAGATCATCTATGTTTCCGCGACACCAGGGCCGTATGAAATGGAGCACTGCGACACTATGGTGCAGCAAATTATCCGGCCAACTGGTCTCTTGGATCCGATCATTGAGGTTCGTCCTACAGAGGGACAAATCGATGACTTGATTAGTGAAATTCGTGATCGTGTGGAGCGAGACGAACGTGTTCTCGTTACAACATTAACGAAAAAGATGTCGGAGGATTTAACGGATTACTTTAAGGAAATCGGGATTAAGGTTCGTTATATGCACTCTGATATCAAGACGCTTGAACGGATGGCGATCTTACGGGATCTTCGTCTTGGAACGTTCCATGTTCTGGTGGGAATTAACCTTTTAAGAGAAGGTCTCGACTTACCGGAAGTATCGTTAGTCGCTATTCTCGATGCTGATAAAGAGGGCTTCCTTCGTTCCGAACGTTCACTTATTCAGACGATTGGTCGTGCGGCCCGTAACTCTGAGGGTCGTGTAATCATGTATGGTGATCGGATCACCGATTCGATGGAGAAGGCGATGAGCGAAACATCGCGTCGTCGCGCCATCCAGATCGCCCATAATGAGAAACATGGCATCACCCCAACTACCATTAATAAAAAGGTGCGTGACATCATCGAGGCAACGAAGGTTGCCGAGTCCAAAGCTGATTACCTCACGGGTGTTGGTGGCAAGATGAATAAGAAAGAGAAACAAAGCCTGATTCAGCGTCTGGAAGCCGAGATGAAGGACGCGGCCAAGAATCTGCAATTCGAACGCGCGGCGGAGCTGCGTGACGCATTGCTGGAGCTTCGGGCTGAGTAATAAACAATCTCAAATGCATCACCGATATTTAATATATGTAATTGAACGGTGCTGTCCCAGGCCGTTCTTTTTGAATAAATAGATGGACGCGCATCTCATAGGTGCGGCGCTTCGCAAACGCTATAATAGTTGTTGTGATTTTATGTTTTCTGCTCTTGATTGGTTGCGCGTATCCCGCAGGGACAGCGCCACGCAACGTCTATGACGGTTGCGTGTTTCTAAGCACTTCCTGCTCTTAGCAGGTGCGTCTAACGTCCAAGCGGTCCCGTAGGGATAAGCGCTCCGAACGCCGTAGTCACTAAGTCCCGTCCCCCCAACCTCCTTCGCCAAAAAATGCGGGTGTCCAGAGGGTGCAACCCTTGGGGCCCTCCCTTGGAAGGGAGGGTTTGGGAGGGATCGAAAACGCTTTTGATAAAGCTTTTGATAAAGCTTTGATATTTGATTCATTAAGGAGAGGTTCCGTTGGCGAACGAAAATATTGTAATTAAAGGCGCGAGGGCGCACAATCTCAAAAATATCGATGTGACGATTCCACGTGACCGTTTCGTCGTGCTGACGGGGCTGAGCGGTTCGGGTAAGTCGTCGCTTGCATTTGATACCATTTATGCCGAAGGACAGCGGCGTTATGTTGAATCTTTGTCCGCTTATGCACGTCAGTTCTTGGGTCAAATGGAGAAACCGGATGTAGATTCGATAGACGGGTTATCCCCGGCAATTTCTATAGATCAGAAGACAACAAGCCGCAACCCACGTTCCACAGTAGGTACGGTCACTGAGATTTATGACTATTTACGGTTGCTTTTCGCTCGGATCGGTCACCCTCATTGTCCAGATCATGGAATTGAGATTACCTCCCAGACCGTAGAGCAAATGGTAGATCGGATTATGCAGTATCCAGAGAAGACTCGTTTGCAGATCCTGGCGCCTATCATTTCAGGGCGTAAAGGTGAGCATAAAGGACTCTTCACAGACATCTCTAAGCAAGGGTTCGTACGTGTGCGTGTGGACGGTGAGCTAAGAGATCTGTCTGAAGATATCGAACTAGAGAAGAATAAGAAACACACTATAGAAGTTGTTGTGGACCGGATTGTCGTTAAAGATGATATGGAGACACGGCTGACAGACTCATTGGAGACAGCGCTGAAGCTTTCGGGTGGTAAAATCCTTGTAGATATTATCGGGCAGGAAGAGCTTCTCTTCAGCTCTAACTTTGCTTGTCCAGTGTGTGGTTTCAGTATTGAAGAATTAGCACCGCGTATGTTCTCGTTCAATAGTCCATTTGGAGCCTGCACGGAGTGCGACGGGCTCGGTTTGAAGATGGTAGTCGATCCAGATTTGCTTATTCCTGATGCTGAGAAATCCATTGAAGAGGGTGCTTTTTTAGCTTGGACTGGAAGTACCTCTAATTACTATCCGCAATTTCTGAAGTCCGTATGTGAGCACTTTAATATTCCACAGAACGTTCCAGTGAGCAGCTTAACAACTGATCATATGAATAAACTACTACATGGTACAGGTAGTGAGAAGGTTCGATTCAAATATGAGAATGATTTTGGACAAAAGAAAGATGCGATGGTTGCTTTTGAAGGGATCATTCCGAATCTGGAGCGTCGTTACCGGGAGACCGCATCTGACGGTATTCGTGAATTTATCGAAGGCTTCATGAGTGCCAAGCCTTGTCACGTATGTAAAGGCAAACGTCTGAAGAAAGAAATATTGGCTGTGACGATCAATGAACGCAATATTTCGGATATTACCGATCTGTCGATTGGTGACTGTCAGCATTGGTTTGAAGAGATAAAGTTAAGTGAGAAAGAGACAGCTATCGCCAATCTCATTCTTAAGGAAATCTGCAATCGTCTTGGGTTCTTGGTGAATGTCGGATTGGACTATTTGACACTTAGCCGTGCAGCAGGCTCTCTATCTGGTGGTGAGGCGCAGCGTATCCGGTTGGCAACTCAGATCGGTTCGAGTCTGATGGGTGTACTGTACATTCTGGATGAGCCAAGTATTGGTCTGCATCAACGGGATAATGATCGCCTCATCTCAACGCTTTCGCATATGCGTGACTTAGGTAATACGCTGATTGTTGTGGAGCATGATGAAGACACGATGATGGCAGCGGATTATATTATTGATATTGGTCCGGGCGCAGGTATTCATGGTGGACAAGTTATGGCGCAGGGAACACCGGAAGAAATTATGAACGATCCGAATTCCTTAACTGGTGAGTATTTAAGCGGTCGTAAGTTTATTCCGGTAACCGCTAAGCGTCGTGCTACCGATGATCGTTGGATAGAAATCCGTGGTGCTAAAGAGAATAACCTGAAAAATGTGAATGTAAAGATTCCATTGGGTGTTTTTACCGCCGTGACTGGGGTATCGGGTTCCGGTAAATCTTCACTTATTAACGAGATTCTCTACAAGAGCTTGGCGCGCCAACTGAATAAGGCTGTGAAGGTTCGTCCTGGTGAGCATAAAGAAATTCGTGGACTGGAAAATCTCGATAAAGTCATTGAAATTGATCAATCGCCAATCGGGCGTACACCACGTTCTAACCCAGCGACATATACGGGTGTGTTCGACGACATTCGTGATCTGTTCTCCAAGACGAATGAGGCTAAGGTACGCGGGTTCCAAAAGGGCCGGTTCAGCTTCAACGTAAAGGGTGGACGATGCGAAGCTTGCCGTGGAGACGGAATTATCAAGATTGAGATGCACTTCTTGCCGGACGTATACGTTCCTTGCGAGGTATGTAAGGGCAAACGCTATAACCGGGAAACGCTAGAAGTGAAGTATAAAGGAAAGAACATTTCCGACGTGCTGGAGATGACGGTAGAGGATGCGACAGATTTCTTCGTGAATATCCCACGTATTCATCGTAAAATGCAAACGTTGATGGATGTTGGGCTTGGTTACATTAAAATCGGTCAGCCAGGTACGACATTATCCGGCGGTGAGGCACAACGGGTGAAGCTGGCTTCTGAGCTATATCGTCGCAGTACGGGTAAGACACTTTACATTTTGGATGAGCCTACAACAGGTCTGCATGTGGACGACATCGGCCGTCTGCTTGAGGTATTGCACCGCTTGGTGGATTCCGGAGAATCGGTCCTTGTCATTGAACATAATCTGGATGTTATAAAGACTGCGGATTATATCATCGATATGGGACCAGAAGGCGGCAGTGGCGGTGGAACTGTACTAGCAACAGGTACACCAGAGAAGCTCATTACCGTTACGGAGTCTTACACAGGTAAGTATCTGAAGCCGGTGCTGATTCGTGATACGGAGCGGACTGAAGCGCTTATGCTTGAGACGGCGGAAACAACCTAAGAGGGTAACAAACAATAAAGGTCACGGCAATTTGCCGTGACCTTAATGTTTGTTGTCTGAAATTATTATTATTTTGGGAAAACAATTGATCGGTACAATTGCTGGTAGTCACCAGTAAATTAGAGCCATTATCCGTTCTGATGTCAGTTTTCTAGTAAAAGCTATATGACTTCTATAAAAAGAATGCTTAATAATAGACGGGATAGGCATATGTAGGGCATGTCCGTCGTAAGATTTAATGAGGAGCATGCTGTTACTGTAAGTGTACTTAATGGGTATTAGAATAACAGTAGGCTCGATGGTTCCTTGAAAAACAAATAACTAATTGTAATACACATTTAGCTCTATCAAAAGCTTCAGTTACTAGATTGGGGAAAGTATCCCTAAAAACTGATGTTTTGCAGGTTTGAAGCTCAAATCAGGGAAAACTTCCCTATTTATCGAGGCAATTCATCCATAACGAGGATATTCTCGTGTTTATTAGGGAGGAATTCCCTAATCCATAAAAGTGTAGACTATAGATCCAGATTCTAGATTCTAGATTCTGAATTCTAAATTCTAAATTCTAAATTCTAAATTCTAAATTCTAAATTCTAAATTCTAAATTCTAAATTCTAAATTCTAATCCCTAACCTCAAAATTCTAAATTGACTACCGAGATACTAACTCCCATCCAAGACACTAAATAACTTTCTTAATTACCTTCTCGAAGATTGACCATACCTGTTAGGCACACATTATTTTCAATTGAAAACAGCAAACGTCAATGAACAATATCATCAATTTATTCAATTTCACAGGGATAAAATATATTTTTTGCGACAAATACATAATTTTTCTACAAAACCTATTGCATCCCCCAAATGGTAGCGATAACATAGAAGAGAATATGGGCAATACTGGATCTTGCTTGACAACATTTTTGAGGAGGTAAGGTAATGCTACTTGCAGAAGTTGCCGCGCAAGGACCGTCTAAATTTAATACCTTTGATGTTTTTATGATTTTGTTTACCATCCTAATCTTGGTCGGAGTCGTGCGGTTACTTAGGGCTCCCCAAAAGAACAAGTTCGCCATTGGTTTCGGAGTGGTTAGTTTGCTGGTTTTTGTAATCTCTGACTATGCCATGGTGATGCATTGGTTGAGTTAACGAAGGAACTGAATTGAACAGCTTTGCACCAAAAGACTCCTTTAACGCCGTGGGCGCATTGAAGGCGTCTTTTTTCAAATTATACAATGTAAAAATTATCCATGTGCAGAGAGAGGGTCTGGTGAAGGTTAATGAGGATTGGGGAGAAGCTGGTGAAGAAAGGGCTAGGCCTACTGCTATTCGGTGTGCTGCTGTCAGGAGTATGGAGTGAGTCGGTTTTTGCGTTTGGAAGTACGACTAAGATGGTTAGCGCGGCCACGACTACCCAAGGAAACAAAGTTAAACATCCAACAACGTCAGAAGATCCCGTACCAGGAATTATTAAAAGTATCACCCCTTCCGTAGTGGGCATTATCGGCAAAGACGATAGTGGTGGCAACAGTGGGTCGGATGATCGGTACAATCTGACGCATGGTTCTGGCATTATTGTGAAGTCAAATGGATGGATTGTAACTAATGCACATGTAATCAAGGATCTGGAGAATGCCTTGGTGGTGACTTCGGACTCCAAAACTTACAGCATTAAAGAAACGTATCTCGATGAAGTTAGTGATCTGGCGCTGATCAAAATCAATGCCACCTCGCTTAAACCTGTAAAGTTTATTCAATCAGCCGGCAAAACAGTAGTTGGAGAGAAGGTCGTTGCCATCGGAACACCGATTAGCTTTTCTCTAAGAAACTCAGCGACCGTGGGGGTTATAAGTGGCCTTGACCGTGAAATAGATGCGGCTTACCGCCTAATCCAAAGCGACACTGCGATTAATCCCGGAAATAGCGGGGGACCGCTAGTGAATATGAAGGGCGAGGTACTCGGAATAAACAGTTTGAAATACTCGGCAGTGGGTGTGGAAAATATGGGTTTCTCTATTCCGGCAGATACCGTGCAGTATATTATGAACCAGCTTTTTAAGTATGGTGAAGTACAGCACCCGAGTCTTGGGCTGGAGTTAGAGGCGAGTTGGTCTACGATTGTGGGATTGCCAACATTAGATCCACTGACCGTAACTAAGGTGGTTTCTGCAGAAGCTCTCAAGGCAGGGATTGCCGAAGACGACGTCCTGTACAGCATTGATGGCCACCGCGTGGTCTCACTAGTTGATATTAATGAATTATTCAAAAGCTATTCACCAGGGACGACGGTACGTCTGGTTATGCAAAGTGATGGGGACATCGTCATCCGCAAGCTTGTGCTCACTCAGGGTGATCCCCTGCTAAGTGAAGAGGGTACAGGTACGGATGGGGACGAGCACACGGAATAGTGATCCGGAAATTGGAGAGGGGGACGGGATATGGGCTTTAAAGTATTAAAACAAGGATTGTGCGCGATGCTGGCCTTATTATTGCTATTTTCTTTATTACCAATACAAACAGCATTGGCTTCAGAAGCAGACAAGCTACAGCTCAGTCTTAAAGTTGGCAGTACCACTGCTACGGTCAATGGGAAAAAAGTTGTAATCGAGCGCCCTTTTGTGGAGAACGGAACCGTTTTGGTACCGCTTGGGGTTTTTAAAAAGACTTTTGGCAGCATGGTTTCTTTAGAGGGAAATGATGTTGTGAAAATAACGTACGGATCTCACACAGGGTTGATGACGATTGGCAGTACTATCGCTTGGAAGGATGGGGTCAAAGTTAAGCTTAGCTCATCGCCTCGGATGGTTTCAGGTGTGTTGATGGTGCCACTGCGTTTTGTGGCGAGTGTACTAGGGGCAGCCCTGTCCCCAGGTAACGACGGTGAGCTAATGATTACCCTGGTTCCTGCAGTCAACGATGGAGCTGAGCCAGTGGATACTAGCATTGATAGCGATAAGGGGAAGACTCTAATTGGGAACAGCTATTTTCAATGGACACTGAATTATCCGTCTGAACTAATTGCTGGGAATAGCGGTGGAGATGAGAGTGTGGCTACCTTTTCAAGTGCGGACAATCTTTATTATTTAGAGATTCATGCAAGTGATCGGGCGGTTTCGGTGGATGCAGATGGGCTGCTGGAACAGCTAGTTCGAGAAGTTGAAGAAGGTGGGGAGTTAATATTAGATCGGGAGTCTTTCCCAAAGGCCTCTGTACCCTATGCAAGATTGGTTAGTAAAGATTCCAGCGGAGCGCTCTGGGAAAGCAGGCTGATTTATACTGAAGGCAGACTTTACGAGATTTATTTGACCGATGAAAAAGCCACTAATTATAAAGACTTAGCTAAATATGAGGGTTTTCTGAGCTCTTTTCGGCCCTTTTTTGACACCAAGGATAACAAAATCCGTGATCTCTCTACTGTAAAGAACGGCCTGAGTGAAGCCTATAATGAGGACTATGGCATTTCACTTCAGGTTCCTGCGGCTTGGAGTAAGGATGAGCAGTATTTTTATTATGAGAGTAAGCAAGGAAGTCATCTGAGTGTGGCGGTTACGTCGGCACCTGCTGGTTCAACACTAGAGAGCTGGGCAGAAGAGTTGAAGACGAAAACGCAAGAGAACTTTGTAGCGGACGCGTATGTAATTAAGGACAACATGAAGTCGGATGTTTCCGGCGTACCTGCACAAATAATTGAGTCACAATTAAATTTCGGCAACGGGTGGACGACAGAATATCAGGTGCTCGTGCTTAAGAATGGGTATCGTTATTATTTTGAATATGTAACACCTGCTGGGCAAGAAGACGATAAGGCCAAATTTAAAGCTGTTATATCCTCTATTGATATTGATTTTGATCACATGAAGGAGAACTTCGGGCGACTCGCTAGCGATGATTATAAGACGCTCAAGAATAAAACGGTAACCAAAGTATCCCAAAGATACGGCTATGCCATCGATATTCCGCGTTTATGGACGCCTTATCAGGATGTATTCGAGACACAGTCGGTAGAATACCGCTTCATTGGAGGTCGCTTTCAGATCAACACGAATCCCGAGGGCTCAGTGGATTATGCAGTTAATGTAATCAAAGATTCTTATCAGAATAAAAATAATGATCCCAAAGGTCCTCGCGTTGAAAGTATAGTGGAGTCTACCTTTGCGGGTGTTCCCGCCACGATCATTACTGTACAACAAATCAAAAATGGTGTCCCTCTCCGCAGCAAGCAAGTCGTGTTTGGCAAAAATGAGGTCGTCTACACGATTACCTTTACGCTGAATGATGCTAATGCTACTGAGGAGCAGCAGGCGGTTTTGGATAAGACGGTGGGGTCGTTTCGGTTTGTGGGTGAGTAGTGAGAGTTGTGATGCAAGATGTAAGGCGGTTGAAATGAAGTATAGTATAATTTAATCAGACGAAGAACGTCCTAGTTGCCGATTTGGCTTGGGGCGTTCTTTTTTTATGCGAAGGGGAGGTAACTAAATGATGAGTTTGGATTTTGAGAATGAACATCGGCTACTACTAGAGGGGCATTTAAGCCTCAGGACGGGGGAGCGGAGAGGACGATTACTTAGAGGGCATCAATATGCTGAAAAACTATTACTTAAAAATGTCTGGTGGCCGCTATTCGGCAACTTGGACAATTTGCATCCGGAATATGAGGTGTATGATTGGAATCGCAAGTCACAGTTTCTTGATGTGGCCTTTCTCCCACCATTCGGACGGTTTGGACTAGAATGCGACGGGTTTCAGAGTCATGTTAAAGATATGGATCGTGAAAGATTTAGTTATTCTTTAAACCGAGACACCTTTTTAACGGGAATGGGATGGAAAATCATACATTTTTCATTCGATGATGTGCAGAACCGCCCGGAGATTTGCCGAATGCTACTACAAACGGTTATTGGACCCTCCTTAATCAGAAAAAGCTCAGTGAATTCTATTTCTCCTTTAGAGAGAGAAGTTACACGCTTAGCATGGAATTTGGGGAAAGGAATTCGTCCCAAAGACGTTATGAATCATTATAATGTAAATTTCCGCACTGCTCGCAAGTGGTTGCAGAGCTTAGTGGATAAGGGGCTCCTGCGCCCGATTATTAAAAATGCATATATTTGTTACTATGAGCCGGTAGAAGGATTGTCGGAAGGGTTGTTTTAGTTCTAGGAGATTCGAGGCCAATGTTATACTAGGCGGGCATCCTGTGAATAGTTAAAGGTAAGATTAGTGTATTTGATGCAACAATTTATTGGATGTTACGGCGATTCTAGCGAATTGTTGTACGTAGTGCAACTTTTTTGGATACTTATAGATGCAAGAGTTTGAAATTGATGCTTTATGTACAACATTTAGTTGATGGAGCACTGTATAGTGGATTAAAGATGTATTTTCTACAATATTTTGGGGAGAGGCGGATTAATCCAGACCAATCCAGATGCAGACAGGAGCAACTGAAAGTCCAAATATTCTCTATAGCCACGGCCAGTCCAGAACTAGAAAAAAGATAGTTTCATTTTAAAGTGAATATATTTATCTGATTTGAACCAGACATTGATAGCAATCTGCACATTGTACTATATAAATGTTGGTAAACACATGGCGCTGAGATGTGATATTTGATACAATTATCAAGTTAAGCAACTAGAAATGACCCGTCAAATGGCGGTTTGGGAGGATATAAATGAAAGAGCAACAAATACGCAGAGAAGACGTGGAGCTGTTGGCACCTGCGGGTGATTGGGACTGTATGCGTGCAGCGGTGGCGAACGGAGCAGATGCTATCTTTTTTGGCGTAGAGAAGTTTAATGCACGGGCTAGAGCGAATAACTTTCGTATGGACGAGCTGCCGGAAATTATGGCGTTTTTGCACAGCTATGGCGTGAAGGGTTTCTTGACCTTTAATATATTGGTTTTTGAAAATGAATTGTCCGATGCAAAAGAACTGATTGACGCTTGTGTTGATGCTGGCGTGGACGCGGTAATTGTACAGGATTTAGGTTTGGTCAAAATGATTCGTGAAATCTCACCGGATTTCCCGATTCATGGTTCGACGCAGATGACGATTACTTCACCGGAAGCGGTCGAGTTTACTAAGCCTTTCGATTTGGAACGTGTGGTATTAGGCCGTGAGAACAATCTGAAGCAAATTAAGACGATTGGGGAGCAAGCCCGCCTGCCGATGGAAGTATTCGTGCACGGAGCTCTATGTGTCTCTTATTCGGGTCAATGTCTAACTTCTGAAATGTGGGGTGGACGTTCCGCTAACCGCGGAGAATGCGCTCAAGCTTGCCGTCTGCCTTATGATCTGATGGTGGATGGTGAAGTTAAACCTATGGGTGATGTGACTTATTTGCTCTCCCCTAAGGATTTGGCAGCTATTGATCTTATGCCTGAGCTGATCGAGGCAGGTGTAACTTCTTTCAAAATTGAAGGTCGTCTCAAGACCCCGGAATACGTTGCGAATGTAGTTAGTAAATACCGTAAAGCGATTGACCGGTATTTTGATGGGGATATGTCTAAACCATCGAAGGAAGAAGTGCGCGAGCTGCAACAAAGCTTCTCTCGTGGGTTTACGCATGGTTTTCTAGACGGAACGAACAATAAAAAACTCGTAGACGGCACTTTCCCGAAAAGTCGGGGTGTATATCTCGGAACGGTTGAGCAAATTCTTCGTGACGGCGTAGTGTGCCGTATTCATGCACCGCTTAAGCGGGGAGACGGAATTGTGTTTGATGCAGGGGATCCGACGAAAAAAGAAGAAGGTGGACGCGTCTACGACCTTCGTCGTAAAGGTGTGAAGCTCGAAGGCGAAGCCGGAGAAGGTTGGATCATTGACATCGTAGCCGGTCGTAATGATGTTGATTTGCGTCGTCTAAATGTCGGTGACCGCATTTGGAAGACGAATGACCCTGCGCTAGATAAAGCGCTTCGTCAGACATATGAAACCGAGAAGCCGTACCGGGTATTCCCGGTACATGTGCGAGTGCAGGGCTGCGTCGGCGAGAAGCTGACGACTTGGTGGACGGACGTTCAGAAGAATGTTACCGTCCGTGTGGACTCGGAGCTCGCGCTGGAAACAGCGCAAAAGCGTCCGATGGATGCCGCGCTGCTGGAAGAACAATTCGGCCGCCTGGGCGGGACCGTGTTCCAGCTTGACGCGCTAGAGTCGCATCTGCAAGGCGACGTGATCGTCCCTATGCGCGAGCTGAACAGCATCCGCCGCCAAGCGGTGGAGCTGCTTGCGGGCGAGCGCCCGAAACCGCCCGTTTACGTGAAACGGGCGATCGAGGTCTACGGCGACGCTACCCGCAGGGGCGTCGCTCCTGATCACGGTGGTGAAGCGGAGCTCACCGCGCTGTGCCGCAGCCTGCCGCAGGTGCAGGCTGCACTCGAGGCCGGCGTGAGAAACATCTACGCCGACTTCGAGTTTATCAAGCAGTTCCCGGCCGCGGTAGATGCGGTACGGGCTGCAGGGGCCAGCATCGCGCTGGCCACGCCGCGCATTCATATGCCGGGCGAGAATGGCTACCACGCCAATATCCTGCGCCTGCAGCCTGATGCCGTGTTAGTACGCAACACCGGTGCGCTGTATTATTATCTGCGCCGCCGTCAGGAGCAACCGGATGCTGTGCATCCACGCCTGATTGGCGATTTCTCGCTGAATATCGCCAATCATAAGGCAGTGGATCTTTTCCTCGAAGCAGGCTGTGACGTGGTTACGCCTTCTTACGATCTGAACATTCAACAGATGGTTGATCTACTTGAACACAGCGATACTTCTCGCATGGAGATCGTAATCCATCAGCATTTGCCGATGTTCCACACAGAGCACTGTGTATACTGCACCTTCATGAGTGAAGGTACAGACTTTACGAACTGTGGACGCCCATGCGAAGATCACCGTGCTTCTTTGCAAGACCGTATTGGAATGTCACATCCAGTTCGTGTGGATGAAGGCTGCCGTAATACCGTCTATAACGCAGTCGAGCAGTCTGGTGCGGAGTATTTGAACAATTTCCGTGATCTGGGTGTATCCTCGTACCGCGTGGAGTTCCTGGAAGAAACACCAGAGCAAGTGGCCGAGGTAATTAGCCTTTACAGCCGCGCACTGCGTGGCGAGATCTCAGGTACGCAAGTATGGAAGAGCTTGAAGGCTACCAATCAGTTGGGGGTTACGCGGGGGCAATTGGTGAACGCGAAGTAATAAAGGGAAGATATAGGGCTAGGTGACTACCAGAATATGCTGGAGTTGCTTGGCCCTTTTTTGTAGATATCATCTCGTCCTCCTCATTACTTGCATATACTAGATAGTATATCGTACGAGATAGTAAAGCATCTCATCCATCTCCGATTTGATTGGAATTGATATACAAATATAACAAACACTCTGACATTAATCTGCTATAACTGCTATAATTAAAGGAAATATGCCATTTTACTATACAGAGTATTTAAGATGGAAGAGTAACCGACAGAAGGAGTTAATATGATGAAAATTCGTAAAGCCATTATTCCCGCAGCAGGTCTTGGTACACGCTTTTTGCCTGCGACCAAAGCAATGCCTAAAGAAATGCTGCCGATTGTAGATAAACCGACGATCCAATATATTGTGGAAGAAGCAGTTGCTTCCGGAATCGAGGATATTATTATCGTGACGGGGAAAGGCAAACGTGCGATTGAAGACCATTTCGATAACTCTTTTGAACTTGAGTTTAACTTAGCTGAGAAGCAGAAGTGGGAGCTACTTGAATCCGTTCGTAAATCTTCCGAGATGGCTGATATCCATTACATTCGCCAAAAAGAACCAAGAGGTCTTGGACATGCGATTTGGTGTGCTCGTAAATTCATAGGCAATGAACCGTTTGCAGTTCTGCTAGGTGATGATATTGTTGAAGCAAACAAACCGTGTCTCAAACAGATGATGGAAGTATACGAGCAGTACAAATCCTCCATCGTGGGAGTCCAGCCTGTGCCTTGGGAAGAAGTTTCCCGCTATGGATTGGTGGACGGAACTGAATTGGCTGAGAGGGTCTATAAGGCCAACCGTCTAGTAGAGAAGCCAAAGAGAGAAGATGCTCCTTCTAATCTAGCGATTCTAGGACGGTACATCTTAACTCCACGTATCTTTGATATGCTTGGTGAGCAGCAGGTGGGCGTAGGTGGAGAAATTCAGCTGACGGATGCCATCTCCCGCTTAAGTGAAGTGGAGCGGATTATTGCTTATGACTTTGAAGGCAAGCGTCATGATGTGGGGGAGAAGATGGGGTTCATACAGACCACTATACATTATGCACTTCAGCATGAAGAGCTTAAAGATGATTTACTTCGTTATATGAAAGAGCTTGTCGATAGTGAGGTTGCTAAGGCAGGGCTTTAAGTAGAACTCATATCATCGAAAAATAGCGTGCCACTGTAATCACAGTGGCACGCTATTTTCATTTCTTTCTTTAAAACTGTGTGTTTACGATTGTCTCGATCTGAGCTGCTTCTGCAGGATCAGCTGCGATCAACTTATCATAGACTGTTTGATCCTCATTGTTTGATTTCTTCAATGCAGCAAGGTACCAACGAGCAATCTCACGATTCGTTGCATTTGTGAAATCATCACTCAGACCAAGTTTCAAGGTCCCAATAGCATTTTGTAACTGCCCAGACATCAACTGAATTCTGCCCGCATTCAGAGCGATGCTTGGAGTAAGAATTGCGTGGTCACCAACCACTTGGTTATAAGCTTGTAGCCCAATCTTGAGATTAAGTAGTTTACTAGCATCGTCTTGCCCCGCACGAGCTTGTTCTGTCAGCTCATAAGCGCGGTTGATGAGCGCATCATACCAGTTCATATCCCAGAGTGTTCCATTGTTAATGATATCTGCGTAACTTTCATTAAAGCCAAGTTTCAAGGTAGCAGCAGCATCTTCAGCCTGTCCAGAGATTTGCTGCATTTTACCGACGTTCAAAGCTATAGTTGGTGTTACTGAGAATGGTCGTCCTTGCAATTGTTCTGGTGGAAGTGTCTTCAGATGTTCTACCCCGGCGAGAACATGATTGTATGCATTAAACTCTTCTGTGAAATACTCCTCCTTCTTAGCGTCATCCTTTTGATTAAGTGCTTGTTGACCTAATGCAAAGGAACGGCTAATGAGTGTGTCGTACCATTCAATATCCCAGTTGAACTTATCTGCATTGTCGCGGTAAACACCGTACGCGAGATCACGTTGGCCTTTTAAATCATAATAGCTTACCAATTGAGTTAGAAGATTTTTATTGTATGGCTCATCTTCGAGTGCGCGAGTCAGCACGCTATAAGCCTCATTTAGAAATTGCTCATCTTGGTTTTGGCTAAAAACCTGTTGATCTAAAGAGGCTAGGTACAAGGCTGACTCCGGATGACCTGGACGTGTTTTTAGAGCCTCAGTTAATGGTTTCTTAATTTCTTCGTAAGAAGTACTAACCCCAATTAAAGTTTTACCTTTTAGGGCAGCATTACTGGAACCAATATAGCTAATTGAGAGGAACATCAGGAATACTGAGCCTACCGTGAGTACAGCGAAATATCCAAGTCGCAAACCGGTTTTATTCCAACTTTTACTTATTAGCTGTTTGCTATCCATGACTACTGCCATACCTGCTAGTCCAAGGAAGACGAGTATCCCCATAAAAGCATAACTCATATTGAAATCGAGTAGACTGTGCACAAGTATAGATAGAGCAATAATTAGATAAAAGAAACCATTCTCAAAATCATTTTTATCCCGTTTCACATACCCACGGATGTATTTATAGAAAATATACAAAATGAATCCCATAAATGCGATGAACCCAAGGATCCCAACTTCAATCAAATATTGTAAAAAGAAGTTATGCACTTGGCGGCTAGTGTAAGGGTTGTTCTGATAATGCTCATACAGTGAGGACCAGCCACCACCACCAGCACCAAGGATCGGATAGTCTTTAACTACCTTCAAGGCATCTTTATAAAAAGTAATCCGCTCGAGTACGCTATGTTGCTGGAAGTTGATGTTCTCGAGACGAGTCGCCATATTGCTAGGTAAGATATTTTTTGCACTTGTGCCTATCAGCAGGAAAGCTACAATACCGACGAGAGCAACAGAACCGAGTGGGATCCATAAACCTGTCAGTTTACGCGAAGACCAATTACTTAGCCTCTCTTCCAGCCAAGGCGCGACAAAACGCTGAATGGCCCAAGATACCACAGCAACTGCTAGTGAAGCTCCAAGCAGGTATCCCCAGCCTTTTAAGGCGCCAGAAGAAGTGAAATTCGCATTTAACTCTATTCCCAGGTTAGTCACTGGAGTCGTAATGAGCAATGAAGCAATACCAGCAACGCCAAGATGCAGAATCCAGAGGATTTGCTGTGCGGGTTTCAAGAACAATAGAAGTAAAATGAACACAACAGGTAGCAATACTAAGCCACCGCGCGATAATGTTAATAAGATCGATACAATAATGGGAACTAACATAAAGCTGTGTGTCAATGTTCCATACCATTTCTTAGTGCGAATAAGGGCGAATATCGATACAAACAGAAAGGCCATCAAGAAGGCGGCGTAAGTATTTGCATATTGAAAGATCGAAGTCAGACGAAGTCCATTAGAATCCGTCATAACTGCATCTAAGTAGATACCGTTTCTAACGGTGTTCGAGAACCAACCCACGAAAGCTCCCGCTAATTTACTGCTACCTAGCCAATTTAAAAGTCCAAAACCTACTATGAAATAAGCAATTGCTAAAATAGCATTCTGAATGACAACATTTACTTGCTTTTGCTTCAAGAGATGAAAGGCTATAATGAAGACTGCAACATACATGCTCTGAATAAACAGCATATTCATCGCCATATAATGAGAAACCGCGACAAACAATGATAGAGCATAAGTCAGAGGTAGTAATATTGAAGTTGAAGCTACTAAGTCCCTCTGTTCATCTAGTTTGAACTTTTTGTAGTATAAGCCAACGCAGACAAGCAGCAAAAGTCCACTTACTAGCGCGGACACATATATGGGCTTCTCGAAGTCTAACTGCTGTCCGTTAAATAATCCCACTTGAAATGGGGCCCAACATAAAAATAAAATAAAAGCAACAACCAAGGCCCAAATCGGACTTGCTGTCTTTTCAACATTTCGCGACTGAGCTGCATTTTTACCGTATACTGGTTTCGACACGTTATAATCTCCTTTTCCTGTAGGTACGACAATATTTTAGCATAATTTTATTGACATAGTCTTGTACTAATTAATAAGTCATGCGACTAGGTTAGTTAGTCGATATAAATATATTTGGCCTGAAACCTTAAGATCCGAGTTGGGATTTAGGGTTTCAGGCCAATGTTTTTATGGTACGTTACGAATTTAAATGAATGAAATTATCTTAAAAATTGAAATTAAGATGGGTATCCTTTAAAAGAGGTGCATTTTTGTCCTTGGCCGATAACACTGGTACTACATCTATAGGCCACTCAATTCCTATTGAAGGGTCATTCCAAAGAATTCCCCCATCACACTCCGGTGCATATAACTCATCCACTTTATATTGGACCTCAACATCTTCCTCTAATGTCATGAAACCATGAGCAAAGCCCTTGGGAATAAGCAATTGTTTTTTATTTTCGGCTGAAAGTTTAATTCCGAACCATTGACCGAAAGTAGGACTTCCCTTGCGAACATCGACAGCGACGTCAAAAATAGATCCACGCGTACAACGAACAAGTTTTGTTTGTGCTTTAGGATTTAATTGATAATGAAGTCCCCGAAGTGTTCCTTTAGTAGCCGAATAGGATTGATTATCTTGCACGAAATCAAAAGAGAGACCATTTTCTTTGAATGTATTCTCACTATAAGTTTCCATAAACCAGCCTCGGTGATCCCCGAAGACAGCCGGTTCGAGAATTAGAACGCCTTCTAGTTTTGTTTGAATGATTTTCATGAGTGACTCTCTCCCGCTTTTCAATATTGTATTTTACCAGTAGCTACCTTGATCAGATATTGTCCATATCCTGTCTTACTTAGTTTTTGCCCGCACTCCAACAGGTGCTCTTTGGTAATCCATCCGTTAATATATGCAATTTCTTCCGGTGCGGAAATCTTTATGCCTTGATGATCCTCAATTGTTCTGACAAAATTAGTCGCATCGACCAGACTCTGATGTGTACCGGTATCGAGCCAAGTAAAGCCTCGGCCTAGTAAGGCAACGTCCAATTCTCCCATTTTCAAGTAAGCTTCATTAATCGAGGTGATCTCAAGCTCACCCCGACTCGAAGGCTTCACTTCCTTTGCCAAAGATACGACGCGATTGTCATAAAAATATAAGCCTGTAATCGCATAGTTGGATTTTGGATGTTCCGGCTTTTCTTCCACACTTAGCACTTTACCGGTGCTATCAAATTCAACTACGCCAAATCGCTCTGGATCAAGTACATGATAGCCGAATACGGTTGCACCGCGTTCTTTTTTAGCTGCCTGTTTAAGAAGTTTGGTCATCCCATTTCCGTAATAAATGTTATCTCCAAGGACCATTGCGACTGAATCGTCTCCGATGAATTCTTCGCCTATAATAAAAGCTTGGGCCAACCCGTCTGGGCTTGGTTGAACAATGTACTGCAGCGAAATTCCAAATTGAGAACCATCGCCGAGTAAATTTTCAAAACGAGGGGTATCCTCTGCTGTTGAAATAACTAGGATGTCATTAATGCCAGCCAGCATTAGCGTGGACAAGGGGTAGTAGATCATTGGTTTGTCATAAATTGGCAACAACTGTTTACTGGTTACCATTGTAAGCGGATAGAGGCGCGTTCCGCTTCCACCCGCAAGAATAATGCCTTTCATAAACGGAATCAACTCTCCTTAACTACATATAAATTATGGGGTTCGTATGAACAATTGCGTAATTAATCTATTCTATTCTACGCTTGATGGCCTTAATTTGTCTATTAAAGCGAGAAGGGAAGCTTAACCAATGTTTAATAGTAAATACGACGATTTCTAAAAATTACAATATTATTGATTTTTCATTGCAAGACTGAATCGGGATGACCCTCCGGGTACACGTAGACGAAGGCGATCACAATACGCTCTTTAGTGCTGTGGAGCAGTCGAGTGCGGAAAATTCGAACAACTTTAAAAAGCTAGCGTGTCCTCATACCGTTTCGTGTTTTTGGTGGCGACACCGGAGCAGATAGCGGAGATTATCGGCTTTTGCATCTAAGCGTGTTGCGGTGAAATTTCCGGTACCTAGGTTTGGAAGATACTCAATGCGACCAATCAGTGCCTTGGACAGCACAGAGTAAGATACCGCTAAATATTGCTCATCCTGAGTCTACGTAAATACCTGTTGATCCAGCGGAGATTTAATATCCTCATAAGAGTTAGTGACTCGAATCAGCTGCATGGCCTTACTGGCGTTCATAATGGAACCTTCCTGCGAGGACAATAAAGACCAGAATCCCCATGAACTCATAACTTAAATTAAAGTCCAAAAAATTATGAGCCTGCATGGAGGCTTTGATACTGAAATGAAATAAATGAAGCCATTATCAAAGTCTCCGTCGCCCCGCTTCAGATAAGCGCGGATGTATTTATTATAAATATAAACGATAAAGTTCATAAAGATGATAAAGCCTACAATTCCCATCTCAATTCAATAATGTAGCAAAAAGTTGTGACCTGACAGCTTGTGTACGGGTTGTTCTAATATTTCTCATTTAAGGATGCCCAGCCTCCAACACCGGCACCCAAAATCGGATTATCCTTGACGACCTTCATGGCATCTTTGTAGAAAGTGATACGTTCCAATAAACTGTGCTGCTTAAAATAGATATTTTCCACACGTGTCTGAATAATGTCTGGAAAAATATCACTCATGCTCGTACCTATGAGCAGAAAGCCATAATTGCTGAGTGCAACAGAGGCGGGCGGGAGCTACAGTCCGGCAAGCTTGCGCGAAGACCATCATTCCAACTCCTGCTTTAGACGAGGAGCCAGTTGGGGTTGGATAAACCAACAGTGAACGGCAATCACCACGGAGGCGGTGAGCTGGTAAGCTAAAGTCTCAACCCTCGAAGATGAGGTGAAGGTTGTGTTCAACTCTGTGCTAAACGTAGTGATTGGAGTGGAAATCGTCAGGGCACCGATACCGGAAATCGCGAGTTAAATAATCCAGAGAATCTGTTGCGCAGGTTTCAGGAAGTACAATAGTATAATAAACAAGACCGGCAGCATAACAAGTCCACCACGAGATAAAGTAAGCAACAGCGAAGCGATGATTGGGACAAGCACGAATGTATGAGTTATTGTTTTCCACACCGCTCTTCGAGTGACCAAAGTAAATACAGCAACGACATAAAAACCATTAAGAAAGCGGTATAAGTTTTGGCATATTGGAAGATCGACGTAAGCCGTAGGTCGTTCGTGTCTTTTATTAGAGCATCCAAATATTTACTGTTAATAACAGTGTTGAGCGCACCAGGCTACAGCCAATTTCCAGCAACGAGCCAATTCAGCAGTCCAAGTCCGAAAATGACATACTCGATCGCAAGCACAGTGTTTTGAATGGCAAGATTTAGTTTCTTTTGCTTCAAGAGATATAACGCTATAATGAATACTGCAGTATATACATATTGTATAAATAGTAGGTTCATTGCCATTTAGTGTGACGCCACGTATAAAGAGCGACAACGCATAAACAATGAGTAGCAGCAAGGAAGTGATGGGAAGGAAATAGTGTTGTTTCTCCAGTTTTATTTTTTTGTAGTATAAGCTAATGTATGCCACAGTTAACACCTAGATGGGGCTGGACATTTTTTCAACCTTTCTCGACTAGGCATCGGTTTTACCGTATACTGGTTTCGACACTGATATCTCCTTTTCTTATATGTAACGACAATATTATTTTTGCATAAGACTATACTCAAAGTCAGTGGAAATTCATTTTTATGTATTATACATAAAAATCCAACTGATTCAGAAAGGTGAAGAATACATGGAAAAGTCGAAATCGATGTTTGGAGGTAATTGGTTTAATGTATAATCAAATATGTATAACATATCGATTTATTAACGGTAGAGTCTGGGGGGGTTAGCTTAGCTAACAAGAAATCCAGAGTACTGCTTCACTATATGTAATATATAAAGTTTATTTTATCTGTAAATTAAGGAGAGAGAGTATGTCTGTTTTTTCATCTATTTCAAAAAATAAAAATTTAATAACACAACTAACTAAGAGAGATATATTAGTTAAATATAGAGGTTCAATGTTGGGAATGATCTGGTCAATTTTGAATCCCTTAATAATGCTGATTATCTATACTATCGTATTCGGTGAGATATTTAAGTCTAAATGGGGTAACACTGAAAATGAAAGTACCTTTATTTTTGGATTGACGCTTTTTACTGGGATGATTGTATATAATTTATTTTCAGAAGTTCTGAGTCGGTCAGCTACGATTATTCAATCAAATGTTAATTATGTGAAAAAAATAATTTTTCCGCTTGAAATACTGATTGTTGTCTTGATGCTAACAGCTTTGTTTAATGGACTTATAAGTTTAATTGTACTAATGATAATGAACATTTTTTTGGGACAAGCCTTGACTTGGACAATTCTTCTAATTCCAGTTGTTTTATTTCCAATTATTTTATTATCAATGGGACTGGCTTGGTTTTTGGCTGCCTTAGGCGTCTTTTTTAAGGACACAAATTATATTGTTACTCTAGTCCTTCAAATTGTGCTTTTTCTATCACCTGTTTTTTATTCAATAGAAAATGTTCCTGATTATTTGAAAGGTATCTATAATTTTAATCCTCTTGGAATAGTGATACAGCAGATGAGAGAAATTGTATTATGGGGTGAAATGCCAAACTGGATACAATGGGGCAATATAACCTGTATATCATTTGTGATTTTTGTCGGCGGTTATTATTTCTTTACAAAGCTGAAAGGGGCATTTGCAGATGTTATCTGAGAATAATGCTATAGAAATAAAAAATATTAGTAAAAAATATTATTTATATAATAGTCCTGCTGATAGAATGGTTTCTTCGCTATTTAAAAATTTTAAAAAGTTTAATGAAGTCAATGCTTTGAATAATATTAGTATAAATATCCCAAAAGGCAAGACTATTGGTTTAATAGGACAAAACGGTTCTGGGAAAAGTACCCTGTTACAAATAATTACGGGTATTTTGAAAGCTACTAGTGGTGAGATTGAAGTTAATGGTAGAATTGCAGCATTGTTAGAATTAGGATCAGGTTTTAATCCGGAATTTACCGGAAGAGAGAATGTTTATATGAACGCGACAATATTAGGTTTAACTAAAGAAGAAATTAATGATAGATTTAGTGATATAGAAAAATTTGCTGAAATAGGTCACTTTATTGATCAACCGGTTAAGACCTACTCTAGTGGTATGTTCCTAAGATTAGCATTCGCTACTGCAGTCCATACAGATCCTGATATACTTATTGTTGATGAAGCTTTGGCCGTAGGGGATGTGCGTTTTCAGAGCAAGTGTTTCCGTAAGTTTAAGGAATTTCAGGAACGAGGCAAGACTATTTTGTTTGTTACACATGCAACCGAACTTCTAATAAGACATTGTGACTACGCTTATTTAATTAATCAAGGAGAATTGATCCAAGAGGGACTTCCGAAAGAGGTTGTTAATACCTACTTGGATTTACTCTATGGTAAACAAAAAAAGCTGAATAATACGACTGAAACTCTAGAGGCAAATATTCAAAGTAGAGAAGTAGATGCCGAAATACAAAAGAAATATTCTCGAGAAATCATTGAATTTATTACAAGTGAGAATTTAAACCCAAACTGTGAAAACAGAAGGAGTTATAATCAAAATGAATTTAGATGGGGAGATAAAAGAGCTGAAATTATAGATTATTTAGTATTGTCAAACGATATGGTAGATCCAATCGATTGTAGTTCGTCGGAATTACTTCAAATAATCATGAAAGTGAAGTTTAATGATAAAGTGACTTCTCCGATATATGGTCTAACTATTAAGACAGTAGATGGCGTCACTGTTTATGGAAATAATTCTAGAGATGATTCGATTGAGGTCTCTTCACAAAACGAGGCTAACTTTTGCTGTGTTCAGTTTGCTTTTATTCCTCAACTTGTAGAAGGAGATTACTTTATTTCATTAGGAATAGCTGAAGATATTCCTGGATTAGAGGCTCCACCACTAGATAGAAGGTACGATCTTATACATTTGAAGTTTCATCATGATTCTTTAGGGTTTGGGATTGTAGATCTTGGAATGAAAATTGAACAATTAATTTAAGTTGTTTTAGATAACTAATTTTAATTTGTAATGAGGTGAGTATTATGAGTGCTAAAGATGAGTTTCAGAATTATACTAATCTATTGAATCTAAAATATTATAATGGAAAAGACAATTATAGTGACGGAGATATTGAAGATGAAATTATTAATTATCTAAAAGAGTCACAAGGTGACGATGCGAAATTGGATAATATTTTCGAGAAGGATACACGCTGGCCGATTATTTATCATTTATCTCATATTAGAAAAAATATTGTCAATTGGTACCCCTTTAAACAAGGGGCTAGGATATTAGAGATCGGCGCAGGAATGGGGGCTATTACAGGTACACTTTGTGATAATGCTAGTCATGTAACAGCGATAGAATTATCTAAACGAAGAGCAGAGGCTATTGCAATTAGAAATTGTAATAGAGACAATTTAGAAATAATTGTGGGGAATTTAAACGATATTGAACTACCCTATAAATACGATTATATTACTTTAATTGGTGTGTTGGAATATGCTGAGTCATTTACTCATGAAGAACAACCTTATAACGAATTCTTGAAGAAAATCAGTAGGTTTCTTGCTCCTGATGGTAAGCTTTTAATAGCTATCGAAAATAGATTGGGACTTAAATATTGGTGTGGTGCTGAAGAGGATCACACTAATATACAATATGATGGGATCTCTGGATATCCTTCTTCAAAGGGGGTAAGAACATTTGGGCGAAATGAACTTGAAACGTTATTAGTTTCTTCGGGGTTTAAGAGCAATCAATTTTATTATCCGTTACCAGATTATAAACTTCCACAGGTTATATTCTCAGATGATTATTTGCCCACTATTAAGAATTCGAAGAGATACAGACCTTTTTATGCTGGAATTGAAAATCTTCATTTGAGTGAACATAGTGCCATTGATGCTGTTATTGATAACAATTCGTTCCCTATGATGGCGAATTCTTTTTTTGTTGAAGCGACTTTTAACTATAATATAGATTCAAAAATTTCTTTTGTTACTTTTAACAACGATAGATTTGAACATTTGAGAGTGCATACAAGAATAGTAGACAATAAGAAAGTAGAGAAATTTTGTGATGAAAAGGCGTTGAAGCATTTAGAGGGAATCAAGGATAATAATTTTCAACTTACTAAATTGGGAATGCCAATGATCAAAGAAGCTATGATTAATAACCGAATAGTTAGTGATTTTATGCCTTATGAAACTGTTGAAGATAGAATTCTTGATTTGTTTAAAAACAGAAAAAAAGAAAGAGCTATTGAAGTGATTGATCAATTTTGGAATATGCTCGTGTCGTGTTCAACAAAAAAAGCTGATGACAATAGTTATTTTTACATGGAGGGCTATATTGATTTAATTTTTTCGAATTGCTTCATAAAAGAAGAGTTTTTTTGTTTTTTCGATCAAGAGTGGAAATTTGAAGTTATACCAACAGATTTTATTTTGTATAGAGCAATAACTAATTTATATCGTTTTAATAGTTTTATTGAAACGATTATCTCCATGAATGAACTTCTCTCAAGATACAATATAGATGAATATAAAATTAATCATTTTAAGGATTTAGATGAAAGAATAATGAACCGAATTCTTGATAAGCATATAGTAGAATATCTTGAGACTCGAAGTCAGTTTAATGATAGTAATTGCATTGAAGAGTCACATTCCGATCAAATAAATAAAATATGTAATGATTATGAAAGTGAAATAAAACGAATACATGAGGAAAATTCAAATGAGTTGAATAATAAAAATAATCAAATAAAATCAATTGTTGAAGACTATGAGAAGGAAATTGATAGACTTCAAAACGTGAATAATTCTCGTGTGCAAGAGATTCAAGGCATGAATGATTCTCGTATAAAAGAGATATGTAGTGATTATGAAAGTGAAATAGCTCGACTTAATGCAATCATTAGTGAACATAGTATTGAAATGTCATTGATAAAAGAAAGTAATAAGGAGCTAGAGTTATATAAAAATGAAACGCAACAAAATTATATATTAGTACGAAAAGCTTGGAAGAGCTATTTTAAAAAATAGTTAAATTTAAGGGGTAATGATTTTGAACATTAAACAAGGGATTAGAAAGATAGCAAAGCGAATTTATAGTTTGTTACCTGTTCCTTATAAGGCGAAAAAAAGAATGAGTTACTTTGTTAAACGTAATTTTTTTCGTGATTATACTGGGGAAGGGATTATTGATATATACAGTAATTCATATAAGTTATCTCAAATAAATAAGAAGATCAAACGAGTTTCAGTAATTATCCCTAATTACAATTATGCTGAATTTATAGTTGAACGAATCGACTCGGTATTACTTCAAACATATCCGATTCACGAGCTAATTATTGTCGACGATTGCTCCAAAGATAATAGTGTGGAGGTTATCGAAGCGCATTTGGAAAAATTGGGCAATCCTTCGAATGTTCGATTCATTATAAATGAAAAAAACAGCGGAAATGTATTTGCCCAATGGCAGTATGGGTTTGAACACGCTTCAGGGGAATATGTATGGATTGCAGAGGCCGACGATAGTTGCCATCCTAGATTTCTTGAAAGTGTAATGGGAGGCTTTGAGGACGAAGAGGTTGTGATTTCGTATTGTGAGTCCTTAACTATGAATGAATATAATCAAGTGTTAATGAAAGACTTGCGCCCATGGATTGATATTTATAAAACTGGAAAATGGGATAAAAGCTATATTGCGGATGGGATCGACGAAATTACTTCAACACTGTGTATTAACAATACAATAGCTAATGCTTCCAGTGCAGTATTTAAAAATGGAGATTATCATGAAATATTGGAAGTATCAAAGAATTATAGATTAGCAGGAGATTGGTATGCATATATGAGAATGTTTGAACTCGGAAGGGTAGCATATCTGGATGAATCACTAAACTATCATAGAATGCAGGAGAAGAGTGTAACTCTTAGTATTCATAAGGATTTGGAATTTAATGAAATCTGCCGTGTTCAAGATTACGCACTAAATAATTACCCGATAGAAGAGGTTGTTAAGCAAAGAGTGCTCGAAAGAAGAGAAAGGGAGAGAGTTAGATTTGGACTATAATAAAAAATTATCGGTTATTGTTCCTGTATATAATACCGAGAAGTATCTAAACCGCTGTTTAGACTCAGTGCTAGCAGCAATCCCTGAGCATTCCGAAATACTTATTATTAATGATGGGTCCCCTGATCAATCTGAAGTAATTGCATTGAGTTATTGTGAGAAATACCCTGAGATTATACGTTATTTTCACAAGGGTAATGGTGGATTATCTGATGCTAAAAACTATGGTCTTAGTCATGCAACCGGAGAATATATTATATTTTTGGATTCAGATGACTACATAGAGCCGGATATGTATAGAGAGATCCTAGGTGAAATGCAACAAACGGGATCCCAATTGGGGATATGCGATATCAATTGCGAGTATGAAGTAGAAGGAACGAATCTGATTAGCTGTTGTTATAATCCTAATCGCGGAAGTACATTCTTTCAAATTCTCGATACACCATTGATGGCAGCATCCTGGAATAAAATTATTCACAGAAGTTTATTTGAAGGTTTGGACTATCCTACCGGGCTTAATAATGAAGACGTAGCAGTTACACCTATTATATTAGGTCGCGCGAATCATTGTGTAATCGTAAAAAAGCCAATGTATAAATATGTTCAACGCCCGGGGTCCATTCAGAACTCAACATTTAATAATAAGCGTTTTGTCATTATTGAAACAACTAATATTGCTATTGAGCGTGCTGCTGACTTTCCGCTTCATATACAAGAGCAGATCAAAGGTTCTCTATATATCCATCAAATATTAGGGCTTGTTCTTTATCCCATTAGGCAGCAGAGCTTTCTTAAGAGATATTCGATGATCAAGGAATATATGAAGAAAGTTGATGGATATTTTATTGATTTTTTCCAAAACAGATATGTGATGGATAATGGAATGACAGATACGTATAAGAATCGAATTTTCAAAAGATTAAGTACCAGACTCTTGAAAAAAAAGCTGTATTTAGTTACTTCCATCTTTTTTGGGCTCGTTAATTTAGCCGAACAAATAAATTCACAAATGGTTAAGAAGGGGCATAAATAAGTGAGTGTTGATTTGAATGTTAATAAAAGAGTTGATTGGGTTGATATTTTTAAGGGCCTTATCATAATGATGGTTGTCCTCGGCCACGAAAATGGGTTTCTTGTTAAATATATTTATTTGTTCCATATGCCTGCCTTCTTTTTTATATCGGGATATACAGCTAAGTTAAATAAACAAAGCTTTTTTACATTCACGAAAGAAAGATTCTTGAGATTGATTGTTCCGGTGTATTGTATCAATATTCTTTTCTTTTTATTTCGTTGGGTAATGAATTTGCTGGGATTTGGTTTGGTATTTTATAGTGAACCGATGAACGCGAGTGATTTTCTCCATAGTATCTACAATCTATTTGCTCTTAATATCACCTCAGATTTAGCAGGTGTATCGTGGTTCTTCATTGTTTTATTTTTAGCTTCAGTATTGCTTAAATTAGTTCATGATATTTTCCGTGGAAAAAAATTGGCGATAGCTGCTACATCAATCTTGTTATTTGTTGTAGGATACTGGTTTGTAAGACATAATATCAGATTTCCAAAAACATTATTTGATCTGGTTCTGATCGCTCAGTTTTATTTCATGTGTGGGCGTTTATTATCTGAGAGTGGTTTTATGTCAAAGATTAAGTTCAATATTGATATTCTTGCTTGTATACTCGTAATACTTATATACCCTTTATATTATTTTGCTAATATATATTGGGGAGGGACAGACTACCCTAGTAGAAGCTTCGGCAACCCTATAATTAATGTGATTTCCGCTTTTATTGGCATAACCGCTACTATTGCTATAAGTTATCTTTTGAGGAATATTAGAATACTTAAATGGATTTTTATAAAATTGGGCGAAATAACGCTAGCGATTGCATTTATGCATTTTCTCGCTTTTAGAGTTTTCTTCGGGATTTTGTATCTGCTTAATATCGTTGATCGCTCCCAGGTGCAACAGCTAATTCCTAGCCAGAATGCGAATTATCAGCTAGTGCTGTTTATATTTACAATTGCCTTCTGCTGGATAATAAATTTCATATTACAGAAAAACGATGTTTGCGCGGCATTAATACTTGGCGTGAAGACGAAACCCTTCAACCGTATATCTTCCGTATTAGATTATATATTCAAACCGCTTCTTGATTTATGTGTAAGATTAAAGCTGTATTGTTCCAATCAATTATCAGCTGTGATACCTTATATTAAGCAAAGACCGATCTTATTTATATTCATGTTCATTATTATTGGATATAAGATCGTGTACTTTATGCGGCCATGGATCAATGTGAATGATGAGCTACTGATTCTAATAAGTTCTCAAAAAGGACTGGGCTCAATTTATGAATATATTGCTAATGTTAGTCTAAGCCAAGGTAGAGCCTATTTTCTGGGCAACTTAGTGGCCCTAATAATCTTTACAATTAAGAATGTTTATGTATTCCGCATCATTTGTTTATTGATACTTGTTTCTAACATCTATTCTTTCATTTTATTATGCAATAAGATCTGGAATAATACTGTTTTAAGCTGGATGTTATGCTTCTTATTTTTCGTAAGTCTTACTTTTTCATGGGAACCAGCTATTCCTAATGCTTATATCACATTCTATGGGGTAAGTATTACCGCATTGTTCTTATCATTAAGATATTTCTACCTATATATTGAGAATAAACAAACGAAATTCATTGTTTTGAGTATATTGGGATATATATTATGTCTCTTTACGTATGAGTTGTTTATTATATTTGCGCCACTATATTTATTAATAGCAATGAGTCGAATCAAGGGATTGAAAAAATCCATTTATAAAGTACTACCTATTATTATTTCTACAGCGGCTTATATTGTAATCTATCTGATTTGGAGAAAACTCTTCGGTTCTGGATACGAGGGTGCAAAGGTAGATCTCGCTAGCTTCTCCATTGTTGATTGTTTAAGAGCGATAGTAGTGATAGGACTTAGCGCTCTTCCAGGCGCATTATTATTAATCTCTAAATATCGGTATATATATTTTGATTTATATGGTGATCAACAATTTCAAAGTAAATACCTTAATATCATTGCACAGGTGTTCACAGTTCAAAATGTCATTCTAGGTCTTCTGGCATTCTATATCTTCTATAAATTATTACAAGAATCCAGAAGAGTTGTATTCTCAAATAGAATGATTATATATATAGGGATTGCTGCGGTATACATTTTTATCCCAAGTACAATATTGGCAGTGACTCCGCTCTATCAGGAAGCAGTGAAGAATAGTTCATTTATTACTTTAAATGCCTCTTATTTTTCACTATTTGCATGTATTCTGTTCTTTTGTTTATTGGTAATTAAGTTGCTACAGAGAGTTGGTTCTGAGAAAAAACAAAAGTTGGTTATCTTTCTAGGCGCTGCTTTTATTGCTATGATGTGTATTCTTAGTAATTTTCAGAGCGATACAATTACCAAACATCAGAATTATTTGAAACAGAGACTATCCTTTATTAATTCATTTATTAATAGTGATAGCTTCCGCAATATTCAAGATGGTGCGGTGATCTATGCTCCTTCAATATTTAAATCTGAAATGAGCCTAGCTATTCATGATTCGTTTTGGGATGAATACACCAAAATACGAATAGGAAAAAACGTTCACTTCACCAAAGAATTACCTGATTCTAGTGTCCATAATCCAGTATACTATTTAAAGGATATTGAGCTTGATTCAAGTCAAGAACGTTATCTCGTATTTGGCAAGATTGACGTTACTAACCAGCATAATGATTACTTAAGTGATGATGCTTTGGTGATATATAGTGGTAAACAGCGACAGCATATTATTGAAGGTAAGGTAAAAGATAATGGTATAGGGGAGATCAGCCTAAATGATCAAGGCACTACGTTTATGAATGGTGAATATCAGATCAGTGTTAGAAGTCAAGATGCGTTTACTAGTGATCAACTACCTGGATCTATGATATTTGCACTCAAAGGTCAGAAATTTTATTTGAATAGTATTCGTTTAGTCACTGGCCACTATGAAAGTTATGATTTACATGGACAAAAAGAAGGAAATACATTGGCTACAGGTACAGATAAATTGGGTTGGTATGCTCCTGAGAGTAATGGAAGCGGCACATGGATGAGTAAGGAAGCTAGTGTACGATTATTAACTGGACAAGCAGGTTCGCTTATCGTTAAAGGGTATATGACTGATTATATAGATTCTAACGAAATAGCTATTCTTGTCGACGGTGTTGAAATGGGAAGACAAACAGTAAGAAAAGGGGAATTTACCTTCAATGTTAAAGTTCCTGTAGATAAGAGTATTAAGGTTACTCTAGAAGCAGGAAAAACAATGATACCGGCTGATTTGAACATCAATAAGGATACAAGAGAGCTTTCTGTTTTAATAACCTCTATTAAAGCTGAATAGTAAAATGTGCGGTATTTAGAATTTTTACATGGCCCTATGTAACCTATGATGTAGAAGCTTCTGATATCCTTAATACGCAGGTGGAAAAATGGAAAAAATTCAAGTTCTCATGTCGACATACAATGGAGAGACCTATATTGAAGAGCAGCTTCAGAGTATTTTACGACAAACGTATCCTAATATAACTATTCTTATTCGTGACGATGGTTCAAGCGATGATACAGTGACCATCATTCAGAAATATATGAGTATGTATTCTGACAAGATTTATTTGATACAAGGTAGTAATGTAGGGGTTAAGCAAAGCTTCTATGAATTAATTCAAGCAGATCAATCCGATGCAGCATACTGCTGTTTTTGTGATCAAGATGATATTTGGATGGATGACAAGATTGAAAGAGCAATTAAACTTTTACAATCCTGCGATACTGCGGGATTGTATTTCTCATCAACGATGCTAACTAATCACATGCTAAATCCGATCAAGGTTTGGCCAACTCCTCCATACAAGACGCTACATTTCTACAATGCTTTAGTAGAAAATATTGCTGTAGGAGCAACAGTGGTTATGAATAAAACAGCGAGGGATTTGATCGCTTCAAAAATGATAGATACAGATAATCTTCAAATGCATGACTGGTGGGCTTATCTATGCGTATCTGCATTTGGCAGGTTATACTATGACGAAAGGCCATCTATTTATTATAGGCAGCATAGTAGTAATGTTGTTGGAGGTCATAGTACGTTATATCACAAATTGTGTAGTAAGTGGCAGAGCTTCCGTAAGCATTCTGGAGATAAACTATTGAAGAAACAAGCAATGGAGTTTTACAAGCACTACGGGGATGCGTTAGATATTGAGAAGCTCGAACAATTGAAGCTATTTATTCAAGATCGAGGCTCATTAAAAGACAAGTATCTGTTTCTTCAAAGATCAAAGCTATATCGACAATCTTTTCTAGAGAATCAACTACTTAAAATTCTTATTTTAATAGACTATATCTAGAATTTGCGTTTACTATTTCTAACACAAAGGATCAAATTCAAGGCGTGTCAGCGTCTCTCGAACTTGATCCTTTGTGTTGTCTTACTGCGGAGCTTTATTATTTAGTAGCTTGCTGAAGCTAGAACTGCAGTTTGGTTATTATTTGCCTCTACTTCAGGTATAGTAACAGTTTCAATGATATACCTCGGACGGACTTTAACTTCCTTATATATTTTTCCAATGTATTCTCCGATTAATCCCATAGCCAACAATTGTAGTCCGCCAATGAACCAGATCGACAGCATTAATGATGACCAACCTGAAGCAGTTTGTTCTGTTAATTTGCTAATAATAGAATAAAGAGCGACTAATATACTGAATAAAGACATTAGTATTCCTATAGCAGAAATCATACGAATTGGAGTCACACTAAAGGAGGTTATTCCATCGAAAGCAAAGGCTAACATCTTTTTTAATGGATATTTTGATTCTCCTGCAAAACGTTCATTTCGATCATAATATACTTCTGTAGATTTGAAACCAATCAATGGTATAATTCCTCTTAGAAACAAGTTAACTTCCTTAAATGTAGAAAGATGCTCAACAGCTCTCTTGCTCATCAAACGATAGTCAGCATGATTAAATACGACATTAACTCCCATAGAATGCATTAGTTTATAGAATGCAAGAGCAGAATTACGCTTAAAGAAAGTATCGGTTGAGCGTCCTCGTCTAACTCCATAAACAACGTCATATC
The DNA here is from genome assembly GCF_037963865.1 of Paenibacillus sp. FSL R10-2734. Classification (NCBI taxonomy): domain Bacteria; kingdom Bacillati; phylum Bacillota; class Bacilli; order Caryophanales; family Paenibacillaceae; genus Paenibacillus; species Paenibacillus sp. FSL R10-2734. The sequence goes on from NZ_CP150170.1 coordinate 1,190,008, forward strand.
CCTCTTGATACTTTTCAAGAAATTCGTATATAACATGAATATCATCTTGAAGATCAGAATCAATGGAAACTATACAGTCTGAAAAATCCTTTGCGAAAATTAAACCTGCTAATAATGCATTTTGATGTCCAGCATTTTTAGCAAGCTTCATTCCATGCACATAAGGATTAGTCGTATTATGTTCATTAATAATACTCCAAGTGCTATCTCTGCTCCCATCATCAACCAACAAAATCATACTGTTAATAGAAATTTTACTTTTACTGATTAGATCGTCAAAAATAATAGTAAGTTGTTTAATAGTCTCAGGTAAAACTGCTTCTTCGTTGAAACATGGAATGACTAATGTTAAAGCTGGTATCTTTGTATCACTAATACCCAAATCAAAATCGCCCCTTTAGATTATTTATGAATGTAAGTTTATTTTAACATTAAAAGTATTCTTGATAAACTGATTTGACAATCCAAGATTTAGGAAGAGTTGTTGATATAAATTTAGATTAATAATATTATTAGTAAATCAATAACTGAGCAATTTAGACTAATACCTTTTCCTCTAGAATGCCAGCAGCATATTATGAAGTGATTCGTCGTAGTGAACTGGCTATCTGTATATGACGGTATTAATTTAGCCTAAGGCAGATACTAAGTATTGTAGTAATTTGCAAGTATGAAATAATGTTTTCAATAGAATAAAAGGTGGAATACACATGAAACTCCTCATCACCGGCGGAGCCGGCTTCATCGGCAGCAACTTTGTATTATACATGCTGCAACAACATCCTGATTATCAAATCGTTAACGTAGATGCGTTGACGTATGCAGGCAACCTGGAGAATTTGAAGTCAATTGAAAATCATCCGAACCACAAGTTCGTAAAGGCAGACATTACCGATGTAGCAGCGATGGATGCGCTGATAAGCCAAGGTATTGACGTAGTGGTGAATTTCGCGGCTGAGTCTCACGTGGATCGGAGTATTTTGGAGCCGGAAGTGTTTGTGAAGACGAACGTGCTTGGAACACAAGTGCTTTTGGATGCGGCGAAAAAATACAGTGTCACTAAATTCGTTCAGGTATCTACGGATGAGGTATACGGATCACTTGGAGCAACTGGGTTGTTTACTGAAGAAACTCCTTTGACTCCGAACAGTCCTTATTCGGCCAGCAAAGCGGGTGGCGACCTGCTTGTACGTGCATACCATGAGACGTTTGGATTGCCAGTGAACATTACCCGCTGCTCTAACAATTATGGACCGTATCAATTCCCTGAAAAACTTATTCCACTCATGATCTCACGCGCACTTGCGGATCAAGCGTTGCCTGTTTATGGGGATGGAATGAATATCCGTGACTGGTTGTATGTTGAGGATCACTGCAGCGCGATTGATCTGGTTATTCACGAGGGAGTAAACGGTGAAGTCTACAACATAGGTGGCAATAATGAGCGTACGAATGTGCATATTGTAAACACGGTATTGCAGGAACTAGGCAAACCGGATTCTTTGATTACTTATGTTCAAGACCGTCCGGGTCATGATCGCCGCTATGGTATTGATCCTACCAAGATTATGAGCGAGCTAGGCTGGAAGCCAAAACACACATTTGAAACAGGTATTAAAGAAACCATCCAATGGTATCTCAATAACCGTGAGTGGTGGACCCGCATTCAATCTGGGGAATACCAGAAGTATGCTGAACTACAGTATGGCGATCGTTTGGGAGATTCTCTATAATGGCTCAACTGAAGGTGCTTGTTACAGGTGCGGCCGGACAACTGGGCCAAGACGTTGTTTTACTACTCCAGCATCAAGGTCACCAAGTGATGGGCTGCGACCGTCAAGAGATGGATATCACCGATCTGGATCAATGTATCCAGGTTATTGGTGAGTTTGGACCGGATGCTGTCATTCATTGTGCTGCGCATACGGCAGTAGATGCGGCGGAAAGTGACATCGATGCAGCGTATTTAATTAATGCTACTGGCAGTCGGAACGTAGCGCTAGCTACTGAAAAAGCCGGAGCTAAGTTGGTGTACATTAGTACGGATTATGTTTTTGACGGGATGGGCACGAAACCCTACCACGAATATGATAATACCGATCCACAGAGCATCTATGGGAAGTCTAAGCGGGCTGGAGAGATTCTAGTACAATCCCTTTCCTCTAAATATTTCATCGTACGGACATCATGGGTGTACGGCAAATACGGAAATAACTTCGTCAAAACAATGCTGAAGCTTGGTCAAGAAAAGCCGATGCTTCAAGTTGTAGATGACCAAAAGGGTTCACCAACCTATACAGTCGATTTAGCTCGATTCTTGCTTGAGCTTATCCAAACTGAGAAGTATGGTGTATACCATGCGTCAAATAGCGACTCTTGTACTTGGTTTGAATTTACTCAGGCGATTTTTGCAGAGGCTGAGGATATTTTGGGCTTGAAGTTCACTGCTAAGCTTGAGCCGTGTGCTACAGAACAGTTCCCACGCCCTGCACCACGTCCTCGTAATTCGGTGATGGAGCATTTGTCGATTCGGACGAATGGATTTAAGGATATTCGGCCTTGGCGTGAGGGGCTAAGAGACTTCCTTCTGGAGCTAAAAGAATAGAATAACAGTAATGGAACTCCCATTTCGTTTATAACGATACGGGAGTTTTTTGTATTCTTTCGCTATAATAAGAAGAGAGTAAGTAGTTAACAAGAAATATACGAAGTCGAGGGTACCCATGAACAACAAAACAGTTAGTGTACATATCGTCACCTACAATAGTGCGGATGATATCATAGATTGCTTGCAGGCAGTAAAGGCACAGGATTATCCTATTGAAAAAATTGTCGTTGTAGACAATGCGTCTTCTGATGGTTGTGCTGAAAAAGTAAACATTTTCTATAGCACAATCCCTAAAGCTTCACCAACTCATTCTCTTGAGAATACTGAGGAGTCAAACGTGTCGAAGCACGAGGATTTACCCACTGACCTAGTTCTCATCCAAAACCAAAAGAACACAGGCTTCGCCCCAGCCCACAATCAAGCGATATTCGCCACGAATACAGATTACGTGCTCGTCCTTAACCCTGACCTAACGCTGGCCCCAGACTATGTCTCTAGACTCGTTGCACAGATAGAGGACAATCCACAGATCGGCAGCGCCACAGGCAAGCTTTTGCTTAAGGCCGATCATGGGCTGGTAGATAGCACAGGTCTCTTGATGAACAGAGCACGGCGTGCTTTTGATCGTGGAGCAGGCGAGCCAGCGGACCAATGGACACAGTCAGGTTCTGTATTCGGCGTATCTGGAGCGGCGGCGATGTATTCTCGGCGGATGATCGACGACATAAGTGTTGATGGTGAATTTTTCGATGCGGATTTTTTCGCGTATAAGGAAGACGTAGACGTCGCCTGGCGCGGGCAACTCTTCGGCTGGCAAGCCTATTATGATGCTGAGGCGATCGGATATCATGAACGTGGCTGGAAAACGTCTGGCCGCAGCACCAAAGCGATGTTCATCCGACGAATATCTTACATTAACCGTTATAAAATGATATATAAGAATGAACCGGCTCGAACGATGTTGAAGACCATTTTAATTTCTCTTCCCTATGAGCTTGCCGCACACGGCTATATGCTTCTTAGAGAGCCGCAGCTAATCGTGGCATGGAAATCCTTTTTTACTCAGCTCCCTGCATTAAAAAGGAAGCGGAAGTATATACAGGCCACCATAAAAGAGAGAAAGAAACACAAAATCTAAACCGAATATGGAAAAACCTCCCTGAAACGTCACCTCCTCTCAGGGAGGTTTTATGTTATAATAATTGTCGGTAGATTACTATATTTGTCAGGAGCGTTACGCAGTGAATGTAGATGTAAGCATACTTATTGTTAATTACAACACGTGTCGCCTGACGATGGATTGTCTCAGGTCGGTATATGACTCAGAAACGAACTTTTCCTATGAGATTATTTTGATAGACAACAATTCCCATGATGATTCGGTAGAGATGATTAGTAGAGAGTTTCCAGGTGTGATCTTGATCGCAAATAACGACAATGTCGGTTTTGCCCGTGCGAACAATCAGGGAATGGAGGCTTCATCCGGACGGTATGTGCTTCTGCTCAATTCAGATACGGTAGTACGTAAGGATACGCTGGAGACAATGATCTCCTTTATGGATGGTCGGCCCGATGTGGGGGCGTCAGGCTGTAAGATTATTTTGCCGGATGGTTCGCTAGATAAAGCTTGCAAGCGGGGATTTCCTACACCTTCGGCTTCCTTCTATTATGCTTTTGGATTTAGTAAGCTGTTTCGGGATCGTCCGAGGTTTAATGGTTACCAGTTAGGCTATTTGGACCCTGATCTTGATTACCCGATAGATTGTTTGGTTGGTGCGTTTATGCTATTGCGGCGGGAGACGATTGATCAGGTAGGTGGATTGGATGAGGAATTTTTTATGTACGGTGAGGATTTAGATTGGTGTTATCGTATTAAAGAGGCTGGATGGGGGATTTATTATTATCCGAAGACTTCTATCGTGCATCTTAAAGGCGGCAGTGCCAGACGCAGGCCTTTCAAAATCGTATACGAATTCCACCGAGCAATGATTTTATTTCATCGTAAGCATTATAGTAAGAAGTACAACAGTATGATAAATGGAACGGTCTATGCTGGGGTAGGTGTGAAGTTCGCACTTTCGCTTTTACGGAATGCCTTAATCTCTCCTAAGACTGTCCCATCACCTGCTCAAAGTCTTAATACTGCCAGTGAAGCAGGTAGTCGTAACGATAAAAATACTGAGGTGAGTTCATGATTCGGCGGAATCAGAAATTTTTGACACAGCTCTACATGGTGGCTGACTTTCTTGTCATCCAGCTGTCCTTCTTAGTAGCCTGGTGGCTAAAGTTTAGAAGCGGATGGATGACGTATGAGAACCCGTTGCCTGTAGAGTCATACGCTTATTGGAGTTTGATTTATGGCGGAGTGGCTGTCCTAATCGGTATACTGCTGTCGCTGTATTTGCCTAAGCGTAAGAAACGTTTTGTCGATGAATTTATCAAGATTTTCCAAGTGCATATTATGGGTATTTTTATCCTGCTTGGTTTGATGTTCTTCGTAAAAGAAATAAATATCTCTCGGACATATCTAGCTCTTTATATGGGATTTAATGTTCTTTCTATTATGCTGTACCGTTATGTACTGAAGAAGATGCTTAAATCTTTACGAGAAAAAGGTCACAATCGTCAGTTCGTGCTTATCATCGGCGCAGGTACACTAGGCAAAAGATTCTACAACAATTTGGAGCAATACCCCGAGCTCGGATATGAAGCGATTGGTTTCCTGGATGACTATCATACTTGGGATACCATTGAGGAACAGCGATATAAACCTATCCTAGGAACGGTTGATCAGTTATCCGGTATGCTAGAGATGCTGCCTGTGGACGAGGTTATATTGGCGCTGCCACTCGATGCGCATTCGAAGTATCCTTCAATTATTGCGGCTTGTGAAAAAGCAGGCGTACGCACATTGATTATCCCTGACTTTTTCGACTACTTACCAGCACGCCCTTACTTTGATAATTTTGCAGGTATGCCAATGATCAATGTTCGTGATATTCCACTGGATATGACGGGTAATAAGATGGCAAAACGATTGTTTGATATTGTGTTCTCCTTATTCGCAATTATTATGATATCTCCTGTAATGCTTATCGTGGCTCTTGGTGTACGACTGACCTCTCCGGGACCGATTATATTCCGGCAGGAACGTGTGGGATTGAACCGCCGTAATTTTATGATGTATAAGTTCCGTTCCATGAAGATGCAGCAGGACGGCGAAGAGGATACAGGCTGGAGCACACCTGAAGATCCTCGCAGAACTCGATTTGGAACCTTCATCCGTAAGACAAGTCTGGATGAGCTTCCGCAATTCTTTAATGTACTGATGGGACATATGAGTGTTGTTGGTCCTCGGCCAGAACGCCCTTATTATGTGGAACAGTTCCGTGATGAAATTCCAAAGTATATGGTAAAACACCATGTACGCCCTGGAATCACAGGTTGGGCACAGAGCAATGGACTCCGCGGTGACACTTCCATCGAGGAGCGGATCAAACACGATATTTTCTACATCGAGAACTGGTCCTTACTGTTTGATATTCGTATTATTTTCAAAACGATTCGCAACGGCTTCGTCAACAAAAATGCTTATTGATTCCTGCACTTATTCAGATTTGCTAAAACTTTAATTGGATCCCCGTTTCTACCTATGGTAGAGCGGGGTATTGTTTTTCTAATCTAAACTTCGCAAAGGAAACTCTCACCTATGGATAAGAAAAAGATTGTTGCAACCGTAATCGTAATTGGGGCACTTGTAATGCTACTTGTAATCACTTTTAGTAAGGAAGATGAGCAGCCTGCAAGCGGCTTTGAATCTCATAAGGTCGTTGCACATGCCATGGGCGGCATTAACGGCTATACGTACACCAATGCCCTTGAGGCATTTGTTGCTAACTATGCACAGGGAACTCGCCTATTTGAAGTTGATTTGTTGTTAACGACAGATAACCAGCTAGTGGGTCGGCATGAGTGGTCAGAGAATATGAGTAAGCTTTTAGGTCAGTTGGATGTTCTTCCTGCTAATAAACAAGGTGTAGCTCTAGATTATAAGGAATTCATGGATAGTCCAATCCTGGATATATACTCCCCGATCGATGTCGAGAAGTTGCTTGATCTGATGCAGCATTATCCAGATGCTTATATTGTTACGGATACGAAAGAAAATAAACCTGAACTTATAAATAAACAATTTACATTGTTGACTGAAGCTGCGCAGCGGCGAGATCCAGCATTATTGGATCGGATTGTTCCACAAATATATAATCAGACCATGCTCGATGAGATTAATAAGGTACACTCTTTTTCAGAAGTGCTCTATACGCTTTACCAATCTCAGGATACGGATGAACAAGTCGTTGATTTTGTGAAAAAAACTGGAGTAGATATCACAATGCCAGCTAGCCGAGCGACTAAGGACTTTGTTAAAAAGCTGAAAAAGGCTGGAGCTCGTGTATATGTTCATACAGTGAATGAAGAAGATGAAATTCGGAAGCTCTACCGCATGGGTGTGGACGGATTCTATACCGATTTTGTACCTGAGGATGATTTGAATAACATGAGAGGTTTACGTTGAAATCTTTGACCACTCATTACCACTAATATATCCCCACAAAGTGGTGCTTTCCATAGATGCGTATTCAGGTACTTTGCGGGGGGGCCCCAAATTTATATACGAAAAAATGTTCGCATTTTTGTTCGCTTTAAATTGACACACCTGCTGTGCTGGCATAGACTAGATCTATATCTTTTGCGGCGGCAGGAGTGTCTTTGTCTTGCCCAAATGACTATTAAGGATGATTCTCATGAAATCAGTGCAGCAAATGATCAAACCTTGGCGGCATGTGTTTAAGCTGGACCCGGATCGGACGATTTCTGATGAGGATTTGGAGGCCGTTTGCTTATCGGGCACGGATGCCATACTGATAGGGGGCTCCACAGGAGTGACCTATGAGAATACAGTGGATCTCTTATCGAGAGTAAGACGTTTTGAGTTACCCTGTGCACTCGAGGTATCCGAACTTGAAGCTGCTGTGCCCGGATTTGATCTTTATATGATTCCAATGGTGCTCAATACTCCGGATCCAGCTTGGATTGTAGGCCATCATCGCCGAGCTATTGAACGCTATGGATTTATGATTCCATGGGATTTTCTACTAACAGAAGGCTATATTGTGTTGAATAGTGACTCTTCGGTTGCTCGGATTACAGGGGCTGAGACGGCCATTGATGCTGAAGAGGCGGCTGCTTATGCCCAGGTTGCGGACAAGCTGATGTCACTGCCAATAGTATATCTAGAGTATAGCGGGATGTTCGGGGATATGGAGACAGTACGAACAGTGCGCGAAATGGTGGAGCAAGCCCAGCTTTTTTATGGTGGGGGCATTACTTGTGAGGCGGAGGCCGAGCAAGCAGCCGCTCTGTGTGATACAGTAGTGGTCGGCAATATTATTTATAGTGATGTACAGCAGGCGTTACTAACGGTTGAGGCTGTGAAGAAGACAGTACAAGAGAAATTTGATTAGTGGTTATTTCCAGGACTACTTAAGATTGTTTACTCTAAAAATTAGAGATAGGCTAGACGTACGAATAGAGCGGAGGGTCGGGGGGATTCTGGAGAAACGCCAGTGGTCGCCTTTAAAGACCTATTTCAACCGATAATCTTTTTATTGAATCAAGAAATTGGGCTTTAACAGCGATCGTAAGAACCCTCCGAACCCGTAGCGGCTTGTTCTCGAACGATCAAACACTAATTTTAGTTTTAGGACTACTTATGATTTGTGATTTTACATTTAGAAAGGAGCATGTTACACATGCAACTTATTAGCATACAAGATGCAGTCAGCCGATTGAATCCTCCACAAAGGCAGGCTGTCGAAACAACCGAAGGCCCTCTTTTGATTATGGCGGGTGCGGGCAGTGGAAAGACGAGAGTGCTTACTCACCGAATTGCCTGGCTGATTGCCAATCGAAAGGCGCCGCCTTGGGCGATTTTGGCGATTACGTTTACGAATAAAGCCGCACGGGAAATGCAGGAACGTGTATCTAAGCTCGTCGGACCTGAGGGAAGAGATATTTGGGTATCCACCTTTCACTCCATGTGTGTACGGATTTTGAGGAAGGATATCGAGCGGATTGGTTTTACCTCCAACTTCTCGATTCTGGACTCTACAGACCAGTTGTCTGTAATCCGTAATTGTATGAAGGAACTGAATATTGATACGAAGAAATTCGAGCCAAAGGCTGTGCAAGCCGTAATCAGCGCATCCAAAAATGAACTGATCACTCCAACGCAGTATGAGCAGAAGGTCGGCGATTATTTCGAAGGCCTTATTGCTAAGGTATATAAGATGTATCAAAGGCGTTTGAGAAGCAATAACTCGCTCGACTTTGATGATTTGATTATGAAGACGATCGAATTGTTTAAGGAAGTTCCTGAGGTTCTTGATTTCTACCAAAAGAAATTCAAATACATCCACGTGGATGAGTATCAGGATACGAACAGAGCGCAGTACATGTTGTGCCGTATGCTGGCTGACAGCCACCACCGGATTTGCGTGGTAGGGGATAGTGACCAGTCGATTTATCGCTGGCGCGGAGCGGATATTACGAACATTCTTAATTTTGAAGAGGATTATCCAGAAGCGAAGACGATTCTTCTAGAGCAGAACTATCGTTCGACCGCTAATATCCTGAATGCAGCCAATGGCGTGATCGCGCTCAATAGTGGACGGAAGCCGAAGAAGCTGTGGACCGACTCCGAAGAAGGCGCCAAGATTAAGGTGTACCGAGCAGATTCCGAGCATGATGAAGGTTACTTTGTAACCGGAGAAATCAGTAAGAACGTGAAACAAGGTCAAGCCTATCAGAATCACGCGATACTGTATCGTACGAATGCCCAGTCACGGGTAATCGAGGAAATTCTGATTAAATCAGATATTCCGTATCAAATCGTTGGCGGGATTAAGTTCTATGATCGAAAAGAAATCAAGGACCTTCTTGCGTACCTACGTTTACTGTCTAACCCTGATGATGATATCAGTCTGACACGTATTATTAATGTTCCTAAGCGGGGATTGGGCGATACAACGGTTGGCAAGCTGGCAGCTGCGGCCGGTGAACGTGGTGTTTCTATTTTCCGCGTACTGCAAACTGTAGATGATTTGGGCTTTGCTGGCCGGACACGGAATATGCTAGTAGAGTTCTACGATATGATTGAAGCTCTGCACCGTATGGTGGAATTCTTGTCCGTAACCGAGCTGACGGAAAAAATACTGGAGATGTCGCAGTACCGTTTGGAGCTGCAAAATGAGAACACACTCGAATCACGCTCACGGTTAGAGAACATCGATGAATTTCTGTCGGTGACGATGGAGTTTGAAAAGAATAACGAGGACAAGTCGCTCGTCTCCTTCCTCACGGATCTTGCACTTATCGCAGATATTGATAGTGTGAATGATGATGAAGAGGATCGTAGTGACGCTGTAGTCCTGATGACGATGCACAGTGCAAAAGGACTGGAGTTCCCAACGGTATTTATTGTCGGGATGGAAGAAGGCGTGTTCCCGCACAGCCGTGCCTTCCAAGACAACGATGAGCTCGAAGAGGAACGCCGGCTTGCGTATGTAGGAATCACCCGCGCTGAGAAACAACTGTTTCTCTCCTGCGCGCGGATGCGTACGCTCTTTGGGCGGACAACGGCGAATGCACCGTCCCGCTTCTTGGAGGAGATTCCGGAGGAGTTGAAGGAAGATACCGCTAAGAATCAGGACCGCTTCCAGCGCGGAGGCGCGGAGGTAGGCGGTGCTTACGGCGGACGCGGCTTTAGCGGCGGTGGCCGTGGGAACTTCGGCGGCCGAGGCGGAGCCACCGGAGCTACGCCGGCTGGCGTCGGAAGCACAGCGTCAGCGGCGACAAGCAAGAGCAGCGTGACCATAACCTCAGGAGGCGCACAGCGTGCTCCTGGAGCAGGGGCTGCAGCGGCTGGCGAATACAAGGCGGGCGATAAGGTTTCCCACGGCAAGTGGGGCACTGGCACCGTTGTGGCCGTTAAGGGCACCGGGAATGACACAGAGCTACAGATTGCTTTTCCAGCACCAGTGGGTGTGAAACGACTGCTTGCTGGGTTTGCACCGATTACCAGAGTGGAATAACAGTAGTGCGAGTTCAAAAAGTACGGTTTTCAGCACCGAGAAGATTGGATGAAGGTAGAAACTGAGGAGCGGAGCGTAGTGGAAGCTTTTGTGAGCACCGGAAGTTTCGCCTGAATTCAATATTCGATGTCGAATAATCTTCTTGCAATTCTTCGTGATCAAAAGCGGACTTTTTGAACAACCTCTAGTAGGGAACGATTAACGAACGGATATTTAGCCCACGCTAACCGAAGGACACTTATTGACGGAGGGATGTACCTGCATGGATGCTATGCATGTGATGGAAGAGCTTGTTGCAGAATTAAATCACTATAATTACCACTACTACACGCTGGATGCACCGCTAGTCAGCGATAAGGAATACGATGTTTTGTACGACAAGCTTGTAGCGCTGGAGACCGAGAGTGGCTTCGTGCTACCGGACTCTCCTACACAACGTGTAGGAGGAGAACTGCTTAAGGGCTTTACGCCGCATCGGCATCTAGCTCCGCTTTGGAGTCTGGATAAAGCACAAAATATTGAACAACTGCGGAGCTGGAATACGCGGGTACTTCGCTTAGTGAATGAGTACAATCTTAAGAACCCAGACAATCCTCTACCCGATCCTTGTTATGCAGTAGAACTGAAGTTCGATGGCTTGACGCTAAATCTGACCTATCGGAATGGTGTTCTTGAACAAGCATCGACGCGGGGCAATGGTGTAGTGGGTGAAGGAATACTTGCACAGGTGAAGACCATCAAATCCGTTCCATTAACGATTCCTTTTAAAGAAGGAGTCATTGAGGTGCAGGGTGAAGGGATTATGAATCTGTCTGTGCTGGCGGATTATAATACGCAGGCTGCAGAGCCACTTAAGAATGCGCGTAATGCAGCAGCAGGTGCACTGCGCAATCTAAATCCGAAGACCACTGCAGAACGTCGTTTGAATGCATATTTCTATAATGTTGGCTTTGCAGAAGGTGTAGCGTTCGACGATCATCAAGAGATGATGGAATTTCTACGGAATAACAGATTCAAAGTGAATCCTTATCTGACCTACTGTAATGATTTTGATGATGTAACTGAGCAGCTTGCTGGAATCGAGGAGAGTCGTGCTGGTCTTGATTACCTCATAGATGGAGCCGTGATTAAGGTTACGGATTTCCGTATCCGTGAAGTGCTTGGTTACACGGATAAGTTTCCACGCTGGGCAGTAGCTTATAAATTCGAAGCAGAAGAAACAACGACCGTTTTGGAGTCCGTTAGCTGGAATGTAGGGCGTACAGGTAAAGTAACTCCGCTGGCTCGTGTTGAGGCGGTAGAGCTTGCTGGAGTTACTGTGCAGAACTGCACATTAAATAATGTGGGCGATATCGAGCGCAAAAACTTGAAATTCGCATTAGGATCACGGGTGTTTATTCGGCGTTCTAATGATGTTATCCCTGAGATTCTCGGTAAAGTGACCGAAGAGAATGACGGTGGAGAGATCATTTTCCCTGAGGATTGCCCAGCTTGCGGATACCTGTTAGAAATGCGCGGTGCGCATCTTTTCTGCAACAATAAGCTGAATTGTAGACCGCAAATTATTAGTCGGATCACCCATTTCGCTTCGCGTGATGCGATGGATATCGAGTCGTTTAGTGAGAAGACGGCAGGTCAGCTATACGACGAGCTTAATATACATGACTCTGCGGATCTGTATGAATTGTCCTTTGAGCAGCTTGTGCAGCTGAATCGTTTTGGTGAGAAAAAAGCACAGAATTTGCTGCAAGCGTTAGAGGATAGCAAAGGGCGCGATCTCGCTTCATTCCTCTTTGCGTTAGGTATTCCTAATACAGGCAAAGCGACCACCAAGATGCTGGCTGATCATTTCCGCGATCTGGATGCTGTGATGCAGGCTAAAGCGGAGGAACTCGCCGAGTTACCGGACATTGGGGGAATTGTTGCCGAGAGCATTGTTAACTTCTTTGCAGATCCTGTTGTAGTGGCAAACGTTGCTCGGTTGCGCGCTCTGGGGGTTGAAGCGAAGGCTCCGGAGGCACCACGTCCTGTTAGCACGGATTCCTTCTTTAGTGGAAAAACGGTAGTGCTGACCGGTTCATTACAAAAGCTTACGCGTGACGAAGCGGCTGAACGCTTAGAAGCTCTCGGAGCGAAGGTATCCGGAAGTGTATCCAAGAAGACGGATTTGGTTATTGCCGGCGAGAAAGCAGGCAGTAAACTGGCCAAGGCGCAGCAGCTAGGCATTCAGGTGATTGAGGATGAGGATGAGCTAATTCGACTGCTGGAGATGTAAGCATATTTATACGAGATCCTAAAAGGGTTCCAGTTCCATTTCGTTTAAGTACGAGAGGAACGGGGACCCTTTTTTGCGTAACCTACTTATTGTCATTCGATTTTAAGAACATGTTTCTATTTTCGAGGAAAATCGTTCGATTGATCTGCTAATATATAAGCAATAGATATTATTACTATATTTGAAAGGAAACCCCTCCTGTGAAGAGAGAAACTATATTGTTAGTAGATGATGAGAAGGAAATTGTAGAGCTTTTATCGATTTATCTCAGTAATGAGGGCTATCGACTGCTTAAAGCCTATGATGGAGTGGAAGCACTGGAGTGTCTGCAGAAGGAAGAAGTCGATCTAATTATTCTTGATGTTATGATGCCTAAGATGGATGGACTAGCAGCATGCATGAAGATCCGTGAAGAGCGGAAGATGCCGATTATTATCCTGTCTGCCAAAAATACCGATATGGACAAGATCTCCGGACTTAGTATCGGAGCGGATGACTACGTGGGCAAGCCTTTTAATCCTTTGGAGATTGTGGCACGAGTCAAATCACAGCTGCGTCGTTATCACGCATTTAATAAGGATAGTAATAGCTTGGGGAACGACAGCAAACTAAGCTTTGAAGATTTAACTATAGATACGTCTAAGCATGAGGTGTATGTAGACCAGCAGAGGGTTAAGCTGACCCCGCGGGAATTCTCTATTCTAGAGCTTTTGGCGAGGCACCAAGGTCAAGTGCTCAGCCTAGAGCAGATTTACCATAAGGTGTGGAACGAACCTTTTCTAGATGGAGGTAATACAGTGATGGTACATATTCGTAACCTCCGTGACAAAATAGAAATGGATTCGAAGCGCCCGCATTATATCCAAACCGTCTGGGGTGTTGGCTATAAATTAGACGGACCTTCCTGAAAGGATTAGGTGAGGCTTCTTGAATTCCAAATATATAACAACGATCCGGTGGAAGTTTATATTCGCTTTTTTGCTTAGTGTGCTCTCAGGTGGAGTACTACTGTTTGCAGGCTACCAGCTCGTTAACTTCATGATCTATCTGAATCCAGCTTCAGAGTCGGCTCCCTATTCACGTATCTTACGCTGGGTCATTAATAATATTGGCTCTATGCCACTATTGACCGCAGCTGGTATTATCAGCTTTTTGCTATTCTTTTTTATCTATACTCGTAAAGTAGTGCTGTATCTGGAGGAGATCACCAAAGGGATTCGGGAAATCACAAGCTCCGGGATGTCACACCGTATTGAGGTCAGAACATCGGACGAGCTGGGTGTGTTGGCTGAGAATATTAATGAAATGGCGGAGCGTTTGCAGCACTCTATGGAAGAAGAACGTAAAGCAGTGAATTCGAAAAATGATCTGATCACTGGTGTTTCACACGATTTACGAACCCCGCTTACCTCTGTCCTTGGTTTCCTGGAATATATAGAACAGGATCGATGTCAGGAAGAAGCAGAAATAAGATATTACGTGAATATAGCCTACAACAAATCCCTTGTGCTGCGTAAACTGATCGACGATCTTTTTGAGTACACACGTGTAAATAGTGGAGAGTACCCTCTTATTTTGCAGAGATTGGATTTAAAAGCCTTCATACGGCAGTTAGCCGAGGAGTCGGTTCCCGAACTAACAAAGGCTGAAATGACCTATGCGATTGAGGACCAAGCTGGTGAGTTGTGGATAGAGGCTTCGCCTAAAGAATTAGTTCGTGCGTATGAGAATTTGATTACGAACGCGATCCGTTACGGCAGAAGCGGCGGGAAAGTGGAGATTGGTTTCAGTAAAAAAGAAAATGAAGCAGTGGTCCGTATTAGCAACTTTGGAGAGATGATTGCGGAGAGTGATATCGCGTTTATTTTTGAACGATTCTATCGGGCAGAGAAGTCCCGTTCACAGCATACCGGAGGCTCAGGCCTTGGTCTTGCCATTTCCAAAAGCATCATCGAACGCCACAAAGGCGTTATTCATGTGGAAAGCACACCTCTTCGAACGGATTTCATTACCTGTTTCCCAATCTTCATAGAATCTTAAGAAAACTCATTACGGGTTGTTAAGATTTGGAAGATATCCTTGTGACCACAAGGAGGGAACTATAATGCATAGACTTCAGACAGTTCGCATCAGTTATCTATATATTTTCATAGGGAGTGCTCTCTTGAGTGCTGCCTTTCTTTTTGTTATCCAACGGGCTATCACATTGTTGTATTCTCATTATTCGGGGCAATCGGGAGCCTTTTTTGTCCGTCTTATACACTGGATCATTAACAATATTGGAAAAATCCCCTGCGCCATTGTTCTATTTATTCTAATTTTCAGTGGGTTGTTTATTCTCCGTTCGCAGAAAATAGCCGACGATCTGCACACGGTACTGGTTGGGACCTCAGAGTTGGCAGTCAAGGGGACTGCCCAAGAAATCAAAGTCCTCTCTGGAGGAGAATTAGGCCAAATCGCAGCTAACCTGAACCGAATACAAAGAATAGAAGTCCCAGATAGAGGAGTAGCACCGGAGACGATGGAAGATTCGCCAACGGTTGCTTTATTGTTAAGGACTCGGGCAATTCTACGCACTCTCCGTGAGGTGGAAGCGGCTGATCATACGGATAATGGGATGGAAGTCCAAATACAAATACTGCTTGAAGCAGCGAATGCTGAAGCCCGTAGTATGGAGCGGTTCCTAGAGAACCTGATTATCGAATCATGAGTACCATTACTGAAAAAAAACAAAGTGTAGCCCATTCAGACAAGGGTAGTAGATGGACCAAGCGCACCCGGATTCTCCGTCTGGGGTATTTATTATTTGATGTAAGTGTCATCGCAATAATAATAGCGCTCGTGGGTTTGTTTTATGTATTTCATTACGGTGGACTAGTGATTAAACAGCATGAGGATAAACTTCAATTGCCGGAATCGAGCATCATTAAAGCTTCGGATGGGACGGTATTACGGATGATCCCCTTACCGGGCTCTGGGTATAGACATACAGCGGAGCTGGAGGAGATGCCTGCATTACTGATAGATACCTTTTTAGCAGTAGAGGACCGCCGCTTCTATACCCATCAGGGATTAGATTATAAAGGGATTTCTCGTGCCTTTTTGAATAATGTCGTAGACATGAATCTATCCGAGGGTGGGAGTAGTATTACTCAGCAGCTTGCTCGTAATCTTTATTTGAATAGGAATAAGAATGTAATACGCAAGCTAAATGAAGCATCCATTGCTCTTGCATTGGAGCGGCAGCTATCTAAACGTGAAATTTTGGGGCTTTACCTCAATGAGATTTATATGGGACGAGGACAATATGGAGTAAAAGCAGCTGCAAAGCGTTACTTCGGCGTATCTGATTTAAAAAAACTCGAGATATGGCAAATAGCTACCCTGGCGGGGATCCCTAAAGGCCCATCTATTTATAATCCGGTAGACAATAGCGCATTATCCAGAACAAGAAGGAATCTCGTACTTCAGGTCATGCTGGATCAAGGACTAATCACTGATGAACAAATGATCGAAGCCAGGGATAAAGAATATCTGCCTCCTGCTACGAATAAACAAGAGGTCATTGGAGTGCATTATGCGGATGCATCTCTTAAGGAAGCGGCTCAGATCACTGGGAAGTCTGTGGAGGAGCTTCGAACGGGCGGCTACACTATCGTTACAGGGTTGAACATTAAAGCACAGCAGGCGCTTGAGCAGGCTTTTCTTAAGGAGGCTACTTTCCCGCCTGACGGAAAAGATCAACAGGTAGAAGCAGCTATGACCATAATGGATCATCGTACAGGTGAAGTGGTTGCAATGATTGGTGGGCGCGAACAAAACGAGGGAAGCTTGAACAGAGCTACAATTGATGCGCGGCAGCCAGGCTCCAGCTTCAAGCCTATCATTGATTATGGCCCCGCGTTAGAGAGTGGGAAGTATAGCCCGAATAGTATACTGTCTGACCGCAAATACGCTTATGGAAACTATGTACCTGAGAATTTGAATGGCGTGTATCAAGGGCAAATCACAATGAGTAGAGCGCTGCAAAAGTCCGTGAATGCACCTGCAGTATGGCTTTTGAAGCAAGTAGGAATCTCCTCTGCGCGACAATTCGCAGCCAAATTAGGAATTGTACTGACAGAGGAGGACAACCATTTATCGATAGCTCTTGGGGGTCTTCATAACGGAGTATCTCCACTTAAAATGACACAGGCCTACGGCGTCTTTGCCAATGGCGGAAAATTCAATGAGGCTCATATGGTTCGCACAATAATGGATTCCAAAGGGAAAGTCGTGTACAGACATCCCTCTGAATCACGTCAGGTAATATCGCAACGAACCGCAGAAGCAATGACGACTATGCTGCGTAGTGTTGTTAATGAAGGAACAGGCAAAAAAGCGCAAATGAACAGACCCGTAGCGGGGAAAACCGGAACAACCCAATTGGACCTGCCAGGCGTGAGCAGAAAAGCCAATCGAGATCTGTGGTTTGTTGGTTATACTTCGGAATGGACAGCTGCGGTGTGGATGGGATTTGATCGTACTAATAAAGATAATTATATGACTGAGGGCAGCGGGAAGGCTGCCGCTCTATTTTCTACAGTAATGAGTAAGGCTTTAAATGGCTATTGAGGTTATTGAGCCGCCCATTCTTCTAGCTTCTCATCTCGAGGAAGCAAGAGGGCAAGGAAACCAAGTAGAGGTAGGAATCCACAAGCTATAAATACTTTTGAAATACCTATGCTGTCAATCAGATTGCCGAGTACCAAGGAGCCAATTCCACCGAGCCCAAAAGCAAGACCAGTGATTAACCCTGAAACTGTTCCGATATTGCCTGGATAAAGCATTTGCGCATAGATTACAGTAACAGAGAAGCTGGACAAAAGGATGAAACCGCCAATCAGTAGGAGTATAGCTGCCCACATTTGATTCACAAAGGGGAGAGCCAGTGCGAAAGGCACTGTTCCGACCATTGAGAGAAGAATGAGATTACGTCGCCCGAAACGATCCGCCAATGGACCACCGAAGAATGTACCGACAGCTCCAGCTGCCAGATACATAAAAATATAGATTTGGGCTTTATCAAGCGTCATTTGGTATTTGTCCATTAAATAGAAGGCATAGTAACTGCCAATAGAAGCGCCGTACCAAGACCTTACAAAGACTAAGAATACAAGGATGATTGTTGCTGTTCGAATACTTTTGCGGCGGGCAGGATCGATTGCACGAGCTGTTGATTTCTTATGAAAAGTATATCCAGCATCCAGCATCTCCCGATACCAGCGAGCGACATAGGTTTGGACGGCAATTCCGGCAGCCGCAACGATAGTGAAGCCAAGAGCCCCAATCTGCCCAAAGGGAATGAATATCCATTTCGTAAGCATTGGACCTAAGGATTGCCCAGCGTTACCGCCGACTTGAAAAATAGACTGCGAAAGACCCTTCCGCTGGCCAGCAGCCATATGAGCAACGCGCATCCCTTCTGGATGAAAGGTGGCTGAGCCGAACCCGATAAGCATGACGGAGAATAATACAAGGATATAGTTATTAGCATAAGCCAATAAAAGTACACCTAGAAATGTGCTGCACATGCCCAATGGTAACAATATAGGACGAGGCTTACGATCAGCAGCATACCCGATGACTGGTTGGATAACGGAGGACGTCATGTTTAGGGCAAAGGAGATCCACCCGATCTGAGCAAAGGAGAGCATTAAGTTATCTTTGAGAATAGGGAAGATTGCAGGGATGACTGCCTGAATAGAATCGTTAAATAAATGAACAAAGCTGACTGCCAGCAAAATCTTATAGATTGTTGCTTGCTGCAGATTACGCTGCTTCTTGTCCTTGGGGGTTGTTTTGGTCGCAGCACTAGATGGATTGTTTTTCATTTAGACTCCTCTCTGTACGAATCATTCGAAGTTAATATATGAGATTACGATAAATTCTATTTAGCCACAGATCAAGGATTATTGGAATCAATTTGTGTTGGTTTGTGCTCGTTTGAAAGTATTTATACGTCAATTATTTTTATTTCAAAAAAAGCTTGCAAACACAATGACAGCATGGTATATTATCTCTTGTGCTTATGACGCATCGAACAAACGAAACACAAACGATGAAAAAATAAGTTGACAAGAAATACGACAACATGATATACTATAATTCCTGTGCATGAGACATTAAAAGTCGAAATGCTAGGAGCAAGTTCTTTGAAAACTGAACAAATGGAACGCGTTAATTTTTAAAAGATTCATTTAATGAATCGTCAGTTTCAAAATGAGCATATCGCTCTTTTCAATACTAATTGGAGAGTTTGATCCTGGCTCAGGACGAACGCTGGCGGCGTGCCTAATACATGCAAGTCGAGCGGAGTTATTTTGAAAGCTTGCTTTCAAAATAACTTAGCGGCGGACGGGTGAGTAACACGTAGGCAACCTGCCCTTCAGACTGGGATAACTACCGGAAACGGTAGCTAATACCGGATAATTTCTTTTTTCTCCTGAAGAAAGAATGAAAGACGGAGCAATCTGTCACTGAGGGATGGGCCTGCGGCGCATTAGCTAGTTGGTGGGGTAACGGCCCACCAAGGCGACGATGCGTAGCCGACCTGAGAGGGTGAACGGCCACACTGGGACTGAGACACGGCCCAGACTCCTACGGGAGGCAGCAGTAGGGAATCTTCCGCAATGGGCGAAAGCCTGACGGAGCAACGCCGCGTGAGTGATGAAGGTTTTCGGATCGTAAAGCTCTGTTGCCAGGGAAGAACGTCCGGTAGAGTAACTGCTATCGGAGTGACGGTACCTGAGAAGAAAGCCCCGGCTAACTACGTGCCAGCAGCCGCGGTAATACGTAGGGGGCAAGCGTTGTCCGGAATTATTGGGCGTAAAGCGCGCGCAGGCGGTCATTTAAGTCTGGTGTTTAAACCTTGGGCTCAACCTAAGGTCGCACTGGAAACTGGGTGACTTGAGTACAGAAGAGGAAAGTGGAATTCCACGTGTAGCGGTGAAATGCGTAGATATGTGGAGGAACACCAGTGGCGAAGGCGACTTTCTGGGCTGTAACTGACGCTGAGGCGCGAAAGCGTGGGGAGCAAACAGGATTAGATACCCTGGTAGTCCACGCCGTAAACGATGAGTGCTAGGTGTTAGGGGTTTCGATACCCTTGGTGCCGAAGTTAACACAGTAAGCACTCCGCCTGGGGAGTACGGTCGCAAGACTGAAACTCAAAGGAATTGACGGGGACCCGCACAAGCAGTGGAGTATGTGGTTTAATTCGAAGCAACGCGAAGAACCTTACCAGGTCTTGACATCCCTCTGAATCCACTAGAGATAGTGGCGGCCTTCGGGACAGAGGAGACAGGTGGTGCATGGTTGTCGTCAGCTCGTGTCGTGAGATGTTGGGTTAAGTCCCGCAACGAGCGCAACCCTTAACTTTAGTTGCCAGCAAGTAATGTTGGGCACTCTAGAGTGACTGCCGGTGACAAACCGGAGGAAGGTGGGGATGACGTCAAATCATCATGCCCCTTATGACCTGGGCTACACACGTACTACAATGGCCGGTACAACGGGAAGCGAAACCGCGAGGTGAAGCCAATCCCATCAAAGCCGGTCTCAGTTCGGATTGCAGGCTGCAACTCGCCTGCATGAAGTCGGAATTGCTAGTAATCGCGGATCAGCATGCCGCGGTGAATACGTTCCCGGGTCTTGTACACACCGCCCGTCACACCACGAGAGTTTACAACACCCGAAGTCGGTGGGGTAACCCGCAAGGGAGCCAGCCGCCGAAGGTGGGGTAGATGATTGGGGTGAAGTCGTAACAAGGTAGCCGTATCGGAAGGTGCGGCTGGATCACCTCCTTTCTATGGAGAATCGTTCTCTGCAATGAGAACATTCAAATCGGAAGTTAAACTTCCACAATCATTTAACGCGTATCCATTTGTTCGGTTTTGATGGAATTTGCGGGGCCATAGCTCAGCTGGGAGAGCGCCTGCCTTGCAAGCAGGAGGTCAGCGGTTCGATCCCGCTTGGCTCCACCAACAAACTTCATCTATTTGTTATGTCTAGAATATTTTTACCTTGATCCTTGAAAACTGGATACCGAAACGAATTTGCGTTTTAGAACATCTTTTAGCTAAAACTTGTGTAAACAAGTACGTTAGTTATTAGCTGGAAGCGAAGATTTTCGATTGTGCGAACAAGCGAAACATCGGAGCGAAGGTTAAGCTAATAAGAGCACACGGAGGATGCCTAGGCGCCAGGAGCCGACGAAGGACGTGGCGAACAACGAAACTGCCTCGGGGAGCTGTAAGCAAGCTTTGATCCGGGGGTGTCCGAATGGGGAAACCCAGCTGTGGTAATTCGCAGTTACTCACACCTGAACACATAGGGTGTGTAGAGGCAGACCAGGGGAACTGAAACATCTAAGTACCCTGAGGAAGAGAAAACAATAGTGATTCCGTCAGTAGCGGCGAGCGAACGCGGAACAGCCTAAACCTAAGAGCTTGCTCTTAGGGGTTGTGGGACGTCTCACATGGAGTTACAAAGGAATATGGTAGGTGAAGAGGTCTGGAAAGGCCCGCGATAGAGGTAAAAGCCCTGTAACCTAAACTGTGCTCTCTCCGAGACGGATCCCGAGTAGTGCGGGGCACGTGAAACCCCGTATGAATCCAGCAGGACCATCTGCTAAGGCTAAATACTACCTGGCGACCGATAGTGAAACAGTACCGTGAGGGAAAGGTGAAAAGCACCCCGGAAGGGGAGTGAAATAGAACCTGAAACCGTGTGCTTACAAAAAGTCAGAGCCCTATCTATGGGTGATGGCGTGCCTTTTGTAGAATGAACCGGCGAGTTACGTTTAACATGCAAGGTTAAGTCGAGAAGACGGAGCCGCAGCGAAAGCGAGTCTGAATAGGGCGATTGAGTATGTGGACGTAGACCCGAAACCGTGTGATCTACCCCTGTCCAGGGTGAAGGTGCGGTAACACGCACTGGAGGCCCGAACCCACGTACGTTGAAAAGTGCGGGGATGAGGTGGGGGTAGCGGAGAAATTCCAATCGAACTCGGAGATAGCTGGTTCTCCCCGAAATAGCTTTAGGGCTAGCCTCGGTATAAGAGTAGTGGAGGTAGAGCACTGATTGGTTGCGGGGTCCGCAAGGATTACCAAGATCAGTCAAACTCCGAATGCCATATACTTATTGCCGGGAGTCAGACAGTGAGTGCTAAGATCCATTGTCAAAAGGGAAACAGCCCAGACCATCAGCTAAGGTCCCCAAGTGTGTGTTAAGTGGGAAAGGATGTGGAGTTGCACAGACAACCAGGATGTTGGCTTAGAAGCAGCCACCATTGAAAGAGTGCGTAATAGCTCACTGGTCGAGTGACTCTGCGCCGAAAATGTAACGGGGCTAAACACACCACCGAAGCTATGGCTAGATACGTATGTATCTGGGGTAGGGGAGCGTTGTATGTAGGTTGAAGGTGTACCGTAAGGAGCGCTGGACAGCATACAAGTGAGAATGCCGGTATGAGTAACGAAAAGATCAGTGAGAATCTGATCCGCCGAAAGCCCAAGGTTTCCTGAGGAAGGCTCGTCCGCTCAGGGTAAGTCGGGACCTAAGGCGAGGCCGAAAGGCGTAGTCGAAGGACAACAGTTTGAAATTACTGTACCACCGTAATCCGCTATGAGCGATGGGGTGACGCAGGAGGGTAGTGACGCGGACTGATGGATATGTCCGTCTAAGCAGTGAGGCTGATGTGTAGGCAAATCCGCACATCGTTAAGGCTGGGCTGTGATGGGGAGCGAAAATTGTAGTAGCGAAGGTCATGATCTCACACTGCCAAGAAAAGCCTCTAGCCAGGAGAAGGTGCCCGTACCGCAAACCGACACAGGTAGGCGAGAAGAGAATTCTAAGGCGCGCGGAAGAACTCTCGTTAAGGAACTCGGCAAAATGACCCCGTAACTTCGGGAGAAGGGGTGCCCCGGTAGTGTGAATAGCACGAGGGGGCCGCAGTGAAAAGGCCCAAGCGACTGTTTAGCAAAAACACAGGTCTGTGCGAAGCCGCAAGGCGAAGTATACGGGCTGACGCCTGCCCGGTGCTGGAAGGTTAAGGGGAGTGGTTAGGGGTAACCCGAAGCTATGAACCGAAGCCCCAGTAAACGGCGGCCGTAACTATAACGGTCCTAAGGTAGCGAAATTCCTTGTCAGGTAAATTCTGACCCGCACGAATGGCGTAACGACTTGGGCGCTGTCTCAACGAGAGATCCGGTGAAATTTTAATACCTGTGAAGATGCAGGTTACCCGCGACAAGACGGAAAGACCCCATGGAGCTTTACTGCAGCTTGATATTGAATTTGGGTACGATCTGTACAGGATAGGTGGGAGCCGTAGAAATCGGAGCGCAAGCTTCGGTGGAGGCGCCGTTGGGATACCACCCTGATCGTATCTAGGTTCTAACCTAGTACCGTAAACCGGTACGGGGACCGTGTCAGGCGGGCAGTTTGACTGGGGCGGTCGCCTCCTAAAGAGTAACGGAGGCGTTCCAAGGTTCCCTCAGAATGGTTGGAAATCATTCGAAGAGTGCAAAGGCATAAGGGAGCTTGACTGCGAGACCTACAAGTCGAGCAGGGACGAAAGTCGGACTTAGTGATCCGGTGGTACCGCATGGAAGGGCCATCGCTCAACGGATAAAAGCTACCCTGGGGATAACAGGCTTATCTCCCCCAAGAGTCCACATCGACGGGGAGGTTTGGCACCTCGATGTCGGCTCATCGCATCCTGGGGCTGAAGTAGGTCCCAAGGGTTGGGCTGTTCGCCCATTAAAGCGGTACGCGAGCTGGGTTCAGAACGTCGTGAGACAGTTCGGTCCCTATCTGTCGTGGGCGCAGGAAATTTGAGAGGAGCTGTCCTTAGTACGAGAGGACCGGGATGGACGTACCGCTGGTGCACCAGTTGTTTCGCCAGAAGCATGGCTGGGTAGCTACGTACGGACGGGATAAGCGCTGAAAGCATCTAAGCGTGAAGCCCCCTCAAGATGAGATTTCCCAATTAGTAAGACCCCTTGAAGACGACGAGGTAGATAGGTTGGAGGTGGAAGTGCAGTAATGCATGGAGCTGACCAATACTAATCGGTCGAGGGCTTATCCTATACTTAAATAAAATGCAAATTCAATTCGGATTCAGTTTTCAGGCGATTAAGCCTGTAACACGCTTAGAAATTCATTGTCACTTCTGGTGATGAATGAAATTTCACGCGGCAGCGTCTGTTTCACAGACGCATGTTTGGTGGCGATAGCGGAGGGGTTCCACGCGTACCCATCCCGAACACGACCGTTAAGCCCTCCAGCGCCGATGGTACTTGGACCGAAGGGTCCTGGGAGAGTAGGACGTTGCCAAGCACAATTAGACCACTGTTGAGTAATCGACAGTGGCTTTTTTGCGTCTAATATAGTCTGTGGAGAACTTGTGGATAAATTATTAAATTTGCGGAAAAGTTACGCACATGTGGATAAGAGATTGGAAGGGATTTAATCACTAAATAGTGTGGATTAAATACATAATTATGTGGATCTGTCAACAAAAAACCTAAGTAATACACGGGTTGCTGTGGATATAGCCGGGATTATGTGGATAGAGCTATTGATAAGTGGATAACAATTTTAACTTGGATGGGACAAGATTTCAAGACTATTTTTAAAGCTGCATAAAGCTGTGGATAACTAAAATTAAAGTTATAAATAATGCAATAGATTAGCGCACAATAGATGCTCTTGTTATACTTATCCTAAATGTAATTTTATAAAGGATGAGGTGAGTTTGTGGTAATAAGACAGTTGCGTTCAGAAGAGTTCGATGCAAGCATGAACTTGTCAGAATATGCTTTTCAATACAAGTTAGCTAGTGAAAAGCGGGCAAGTGCTAAGAAAAGTTTCAAGCCAGAACGGGTATGGGGTGCTTTTGAGGATGGGACATTGGAAGCTAAATTGACGATTATTCCTTTCCAAGTATACATACAGGGCAGAGTGGTACCTATGGGTGGAATAGCAGGAGTAGCTACATGGCCAGAGAACCGTAGACAAGGACATGTGGCAAAACTTCTGTCTCATGCGCTGCATACGATGAATGAGGCGGGGCAAACGCTCTCTTTTCTACACCCATTCTTGATTCCGTTTTATCGTAAATTTGGCTGGGAAATTTATTGTGAATTTAAGAAATACTCCATTCCAGTTGCTAAGTTTCCCAAGAAGGTTGAAGTTGAGGGCAAAGTTAAACGGGACATAAAAGACATCGAAGTATTGGATAGCTTATACAATCGATTCGCTGTTAAATATAACGGGACACTTAAGCGCGATTTGGACTGGTGGGAGAACTCTGTTTTAGATGATGAAGGAAAGATTGCAGTGTTTTACTCCAAGAGTGCTGAACCAGAGGGATACGTGCTGTATAAGGTAGAGAACAGAGAACTGGTCATAGATGAATTTGTATTTTTGAACGAACAAGCTCGGCAGGGGCTGTGGACATTTCTGGCGAACCATGATTCGATGGTGACCGGTGCATCGTTAAAGCTGGTGCCTTCGGATGACATGTTACCCTTCTTGCTGCCAGATCCGCGTATAGGACAGGAGAATTATCCTTATTTTATGGGGCGCATTGTTAACGCCAAAGCATTCATTGAAAGTTACGATTTCAGACGCAGTAGCCAGAAGAAGCAGGTTATATATATCGAAGATAAATATGCACCTTGGAATGATGGATTGTGGGAATGGTATATCTCTAATGAGGGATCGGCTACTTTGATACGAATTGAAGGGGAACGGACAGAAGCAGACTTAAGCTGTGACATCGGCACATTGACGGCTTTAATGCTTGGATACAAACGTCCGGTAGAGATGGCTCGTTATGGACATGTGACAGGTCAACAGTCGGCACTCGAATGGTTCGAAGAAATCCTACCGCAAGCACAGACCGCATTATTTGATTATTTCTAGATAAAAATTAGGCTCTCCCCTTCGCAAGATGTTGGGAGAGTTCTTTATTTCCGAATACATTCGCTGAAAAAAGTGAAAAATAAGAGAATCCACTTGGAATTAGCACAAAATATGTTATAATATTAAAAAGTCAAAGAAAGTCAAAGTCAACGCAACGTAATGACATAGATCCGATCTACTGAACGCGTGGAATGATCCACAAATGTTTAAGTTCGATTAAAGATTATTGTCATTATGAATGCAAGCCGCAAGCGATATAATAAAGCTTTAAGCACTGGAGGATGAGTGATGCGCAATATCTCTGATATTATCGAACAATATCTGAAGAATATTTTGCATGAAAGTCCCGAAGGTACGGTGGAAATCCAGCGAAATGACCTGGCGGACCAGTTCTCATGCGTACCGTCACAGATCAATTATGTCATCAGTACACGCTTTACATTAGAAAAAGGTTATGTAGTGGAAAGCAAACGTGGTGGCGGAGGATATATTCGTATACAACGTTTTGAATTGCCACCAAATGTGGCACTGCATGCCCATCTAAACCATACTATAGGTGGCGGGATTGATCAGAACGCTGCTGAAGGGTTGATTTATCAGCTGGAAGAAGCTGGTTTTCTAAGTAAGCGTGAAGCGTGTCTTATGCGCGCTGCTGTTTCTCGGGAATGCCTAACGGTTAAGATTCCATACCGGGATGAGATTCGTGCCAAGATTATGAAGGCGATGTTAATCTCTTTGTTAGGCAAATAATTGTCAATCATAAGGGGGGGGGGCTTTCGCTTATGCAATGCCAGGAATGCGGCGTCAAGCCGGCAACACTCCACTTCACTAAGATCGTGAATGGGGAGAAGACGGAATTTCATATCTGCGAGAGCTGTGCACGGGAGAAGGGTGAACTGATTCCCGGAACGGCTGGGGGATTCTCCATCCACAGTCTGCTGTCAGGACTGCTTGATCTTGAAGGCGCCGGCAAGGAGAAGTCGGCTGCTACAAAGACTACGCAGAGTCTGCAATGCGAGAATTGTGGTATGACATACTCCCAGTTTAGTAAATTAGGCCGTTTTGGCTGTAGCTCCTGTTATAAATATTTTAACAGCGCACTGGACCCGCTTTTTAAGCGAGTACATGGCAGTACCTCACATGTAGGTAAGATTCCAAAACGTGCAGGAGCACAGATTGTGTTTAGACGCCAAATTGATGAACTCAAGCAGGAATTACAGCTAAGTATTGCCCAGGAAGAATTTGAAAAAGCAGCAGAATTGCGGGATCAGATTCGCCGACTTGAAAAAGAAATAGTACAAGAGTAAAGTCTTTGATATATAGGGGGGATATGACATGTCAAGTCTCCGATTTACTGAACAAGCGCTTAGTGATTGGATGCGCTCAGGAGGTAGTCACTCCGAGATTGTAATTAGCAGTCGTATGCGTATTGCCCGTAATCTAGAGCATCTTCCGTTTCCTATGCTCGCTTCCTTAGAGCAATCGGAAGAAGTATTAGAGCTGCTGGCTCCTGTGTTTCATGAGGAAGCAGCTGCAGATTTCGGATCTTTTCAACTCCTAAAGCTTGATGATGTGAATGAACTGGACAAAAAGGTACTGGTTGAGAAGCATCTGATCAGTCCCAACTTGGCTAATGATTCGCGTGGTGCGGCTGTATTATTAAATGAAGATGAGTCGGTCAGCATCATGATTAACGAAGAGGATCACCTGCGAATCCAATGTCTGTTTCCTGGTCTTCAAGTAAGAGAAGCATGGGAACGTGCGACGGCGATCGATGATATATTCGAGGCGACTGTCAATTACGCTTTTGATGATAAAAGAGGATACTTGACCAGTTGTCCCACCAATGTTGGTACTGGGCTCCGTGCCTCGGTAATGCTGCATCTACCAGCACTTGTAATGACTCATCAGATCAATCGGATCCTGTCCGCAGTGAATCAAGTGGGATTGACTGTAAGAGGAATTTACGGTGAGGGTAGCGAAGCAGTAGGGAACATCTTTCAAATTTCAAATCAGATTACCCTCGGTCAAACGGAAAGTGAAATTATAGAGAACCTTCACAGTGTAGTTACCCAGATTATTGAACATGAACGAAATGCACGTGAACGGTTGCTTGTTGATTCTGCACTGAGAATTACGGACCGAGTGAAGCGTTCTTATGGGATCTTATGCTATGCAGCTCTTATGGAGCTTAAAGAATCGGCACAACGGCTGTCTGATGTGAGACTTGGGGTTGACCTTGGCATTCTGGAAGGCCCTTCGATTTCAGTGCTTAATGAACTTAACGTTAAGACACAGCCAGGATTCCTGCAAAAGATGTTCGGTGACGAGTTGAACGCCACTGAAAGAGATATGTATCGGGCGAAATTGCTCCGAGAAACATTGGGAACACAACATTAATATAGATATTTACTATTCATGGAGGTGCAGGAGATATGATGTTTGGAAGATTTACGGAACGCGCACAAAAAGTGCTAGCGCTGGCGCAGGAAGAAGCTGTTCGTTTAGGACACAACAATATTGGCACGGAACATATTTTGCTCGGACTCATTCGTGAAGGAGACGGCATTGCTGCTAAGGCATTAATTGCTTTAGGGCTAGGTCTTGAAAAAATCCAGGACGAAGTGGAGACACTAATTGGTAGAGGCCAAGAACAGCCTACGAACATTGCTTATACTCCTCGCGCTAAAAAAGTAATTGAGTTGTCGATGGACGAAGCTCGCAAGCTGGGTCATACGTATGTCGGCACTGAGCATATTTTGCTTGGACTTATCCGTGAAGGGGAAGGTGTCGCGGCTCGTGTGCTTAATAACCTCGGCATCAGCTTGAACAAAGCTCGTCAACAGGTGTTACAGCTCCTGGGAAGCAGCGAGGCTGCCTCTAGTCATAGTGGAACTCCGGCTAACGTCAGCACACCGACCCTAGATGGTCTTGCGCGCGATTTAACCGCCTATGCTAAAGAGGGCAATCTAGACCCGGTTATCGGCCGTAGCAAGGAAATTGAACGTGTTATTCAGGTGCTGAGTCGCCGGACTAAGAATAACCCGGTACTGATCGGTGAACCTGGGGTTGGTAAAACAGCGATTGCTGAAGGACTTGCACAAAAGATTATCAACAATGAAATCCCAGAAACGCTACGCGACAAACGTGTAATGACGCTCGATATGGGCTCTGTAGTGGCTGGTACGAAATATCGCGGTGAGTTTGAAGACCGCCTCAAGAAAATTATGGATGAGATTCGCCAAGCAGGTAATATCGTGCTCTTTATCGATGAACTTCATACGCTGATCGGTGCTGGTGGCGCGGAAGGTGCGATTGACGCTTCTAACATTCTGAAGCCGGCTTTAGCCCGTGGAGAACTTCAGTGCATAGGCGCGACTACGCTTGACGAATATCGTAAATATATTGAAAAAGATGCAGCCTTGGAGCGTCGTTTCCAACCGATTACGGTGGATCAGCCATCTCCAGAGGAAGCAGTCCAAATTCTATTCGGACTTCGCGATCGTTATGAAGCGCATCACCGTGTGAAGATTACGGATGAAGCCATTGTAGAAGCAGTGAAGCTGTCTGATCGGTACATTCCGGATCGTTTCTTGCCAGATAAAGCGATTGACCTTATCGATGAAGCGGGATCCAAAGTAAGGCTTCACTCTTACACTATTCCGCCAAATCTGAAGGAACTCGAAATGCGCTTGGATGATATCCGCAAGGAGAAAGATTCCGCGGTGCAGAGTCAAGAGTTTGAAAAAGCAGCTGCCCTGCGTGATACAGAACAAAAGATCCGTGAAGAACTTGATACGACGAAGAACCAATGGAAAGAAAAACAGGGTCGCACGGATTCGGAGGTTACGCCTGAAGATATCGCACAGGTCGTAGCTAGCTGGACGGGGATACCTGTAAGCAAGCTGAAGGAAGAGGAGACCGACCGTCTGCTTAACATGGAAGCTCTGCTGCATGAACGAGTGATCGGTCAGGACGAAGCTGTTAAGGCTGTTAGCCGGGCACTACGCCGTGCACGTGCGGGTCTTAAAGATCCGAAACGTCCAATGGGTTCCTTTATCTTCCTCGGTCCTACTGGTGTAGGTAAAACTGAGCTGGCTCGTGCATTGGCTGAAGCCATGTTCGGCGATGAGAATGCGGTCATCCGTATCGATATGTCGGAATACATGGAGAAGCACTCCACGTCCCGTTTAGTCGGAGCTCCCCCTGGATATGTTGGCTATGAAGAAGGTGGCCAATTAACCGAGAAGGTACGCCGTAAACCATATTCTGTAGTGCTGCTTGATGAAATTGAAAAAGCGCACCCAGAAGTGTTCAATATTCTGCTGCAAGTTCTTGAAGATGGTCGTTTGACTGACTCTAAAGGACGTGTAGTCGATTTCCGCAATACATTAATTATTCTGACTTCTAACGTAGGGGCACAGGCAATCAAGAAGAATTCGACACTTGGATTCACAGCTGTGCAAGATGCCGGAGCAGAATACGGTAATATGAAGGGCAAGGTAATGGAAGAGCTCAAGAAGAGCTTCCGTCCTGAGTTCTTGAACCGGATCGACGAAATTATTGTCTTCCACTCCCTTGATGAGAAGCATATTGCTGAAATCGTCACGCTGATGTCTGATGAACTGCGCAAGCGGCTTCGTGAATACGATGTTGATTTCGTGCTCACAGATACAGCGAAGGCTTTCTTAGCTAAGGAAGGATACGACCCTGCCTTTGGTGCACGTCCACTGCGTCGTGCGATTCAGAAGCATATTGAAGATCGTCTCTCTGAGGAACTATTGAGAGGAAATATTCAAAAGGGTGATTCGCTCAACATTGATGAGGTTGGCGGAGAGCTTGTAGTGAAAAAGGTGGATGCTCCTGTAGCACCAATGCTTGAAAAAGAAGTAGGATCCGAATAAAGAAATGGAATAAAAAAAGCTTCCGCTCCTCAGTTTATAGAGGGGCGGAAGCTTTTTTTAACATCGAATAATTCACCGAAATCAGAAGCGGAGTTAATGAACCCTCTGATCCAGAGGATAATGAAATAAGCGGCCGCACGGGTGTTTTTCCGAGCGACCGCTTATTTATTTGAGCTGACCTTAAAGTAATCAATAATTAGGGAAATCCTCCCTGAAATTAACGTGTTTTACTTGATATCATCGATAATTAGGGAAATCCCCCCTAAAATTTTGCGGAAATCGCCCGTTTTGCCTATAATCCATTAGTTTTTAGGGAGAAATTCCGCAATCAGTTCAATGCATGCTTAAAAAGTTCGATAATTAGGGAGGATTTCCCTATTTACACTTATAGTAGCCGCAGTTTTTCCCCATAAGCGCCCTCCTGATATAACCAACGCCCATATCGCCATCGCTCCATCACAATTTCATAGACTGGGTGCAGAAGGTGGGGGAGTTAGGGGTATGAAATCCTGCACAATGTACAACAGTGATTGCCTCGTGCCTCGTACACTCCGATGTTAAGTTAAGTGAAGCTTATTCACCCGCGAGGGTGATTGTGCTCATAGATCAGAATTTATATGCTTGTGCAAATCATTTCTTCTTGTTGCGAAATCCATCTCCTCATTGTTGTAAATTTATCACTTAAAAATATACATTTAGTACAAATTCCGAATGACCTTTCGTTAAGGGGGCAGAAATGGTAAACTTTCATTAGAAGAAAATATCCGCAATTTAAAAGTTCGGACCGTAAGGAGAACAAATGGCTAAACCAAAAACTAAATTTTTTTGCACCGATTGTGGATACGAAACACCAAAATGGTTCGGTAAATGTCCCGGGTGCCAAGCTTGGAACTCCATGGTGGAGGAAACAGAAAGCGTAGTCAAAACACAGGGAATGAATGCCCCTATTTTTCATAGTAAAGAAAAGGCACAATCGATCATAAGTATAGAAAGTGACAAGGAACCGCGCATACTGACAGGTATAGGTGAGCTTAACCGTGTTCTCGGTGGGGGGATCGTGCCAGGATCGCTGGTACTAGTAGGGGGAGACCCAGGAATCGGTAAATCTACGCTCTTATTACAGACATCACATGCTCTGACTACTCAGGGATTGCGAGTACTGTACATTTCGGGCGAAGAATCGGTAAGGCAAACTAAGCTACGTGCGGATCGCCTCGGTGCGTTGTCAGCTGAGCTATATGTACTATGTGAGACGAATATGGAAAGCATAGAAGAAGCGATTGAACAAATTCAGCCGCAATTTCTTGTCATCGATTCGATTCAGACTGTATTTATGCCAGAAGTAACCAGTGCGCCAGGCAGTGTGACCCAGGTTCGGGAATGTACGACAAGATTTATGCGTATCGCTAAGATTCGTGGAATTGCTACAGTTCTCGTCGGGCATGTCACCAAGGAGGGAGCTATTGCAGGCCCACGGATGCTTGAACATATGGTGGATTGTGTGCTGTATTTTGAGGGAGAGCGGCATCATACGTATAGACTTCTACGGGCTGTAAAGAACCGCTTCGGTTCTACGAATGAAATCGGCATTTTCGAAATGGGTGAAGTGGGGCTAACAGAAGTAGAGAATCCTTCTGAACTCTTCTTGTCGGAACGTCCACTCGGCGTAGCCGGATCTACAGTTGTGGCCAGCATGGAAGGAACTAGACCGGTGCTTGTAGAGCTTCAGGCTCTTGTCGCTGCTACTCATTTTCCCTCCCCGCGCCGAGTGTGTACAGGTATGGATCACCAGCGGATGGCACTCATTATCGCTGTACTGGAGAAGCGGATGGGCATGTTCCTGCAGAATCAGGATGCTTACCTTAATGTTGCTGGAGGCGTAAAGCTGGATGAACCGGCGATTGATTTAGCAGTAGCTATTAGTATCGCTTCCAGCTTCCGTGATATTTCAACAAAACCTTACGATGTTTTCTTCGGTGAAGTAGGGCTTACAGGTGAGGTAAGAGGTGTTTCGCGCGCGGAAATGCGTGTAAAGGAAGCCGCTAAGCTAGGCTTCCGGCGGGTGATCATGCCAGAGAAAAGTTTGAAAGGCTGGAAGCACCCGCAAGATATCCAGATTATTGGCGTCAGTACCGTAGCAGATGCACTATCGGTCGCGTTAGATTAGGGGGCACAAGGATTATGAAAGAATATAACCAATTAGAGAATATGAATGATCTGCTCAGACTGGCGGCACCGGGAACACCTTTTCGGGAAGGTCTGGAGAATGTGCTGCGCGCTAAGACGGGAGCACTTATCGTCGTTGGGTATAGTCCTGAGGTGATGGAAGTAGTGGATGGAGGATTCTCCATTAACTGCGATTTTTCACCCAATTATTTATATGAGCTCGCCAAAATGGACGGTGCCATTATTCTTAGCGAGGATTTGAAACGCATTTTGTATGCAAATACACAGCTAATTCCGGATTCCTCCATCTCATCAATCGAGACAGGCATTCGTCACCGGACGGCCGAGCGTGTAGCGAAGCAAACAGGCAAACTGGTCGTTTCCATTTCACAGCGCCGCAATATCATTACTTTGTATCAAGGTTCAATCCGCTATGCTTTAAAAGAAATTGGCTCTATTTTGGCTAAGGCGAACCAAGCGATTCAGACCCTAGAAAAGTACAAAGCGGTTCTTACACAAGGACTGACGAATTTGTCTGCTTCGGAGTATGAGGGAATCGTAACGGTCGCCGAAGTGGTCGGAGTGATTCAGCGGGTAGAGATGGTTCTGCGTATTAAGATGGAGATCAAACGATACATCAATGAACTGGGTAACGAAGGACGCTTAATCAGCATGCAGATGGAAGAACTGGTTGGAAATACAGAGGAAGAAGCATGGCTCCTATACAGAGACTATGCTAAGGAAGAGCAAGAAGATAAAATTCGTGAAATTATTGCCGGTCTCAAACGTATTAGTGATGATGATCTAATGGATGATAACCATATCGCTCGTTTGCTGGGCTATTCTTCTACGGCAATTTCTTCCGAAGAAGTGGTTACACCGCGCGGATATCGTCTGCTTAACAAGATTCCGCGGCTTCCAAATGTGATCATTCATAATCTGGTGGAGCGGTTTGAAATGCTGCCTAATTTGATGTCAGCCAGCATAGCTGAACTGGATGAAGTGGACGGAATTGGGGAGGTGCGGGCTCGCAATATTCAGGATGGGCTCAAACGTTTACAGAAGCAAGTTCTTATTGACAGGCAAATGTAAATAACATACAATCACGTAATATTGGAGCTATTGAAGGCCAATGTGAGAAAATTGAGGTGAAGAAATGATACAAAAATCAATTCCGAGTCTTTTTACCATAGGTAACCTGATGCTCGGGATGTTTGGTATCATGATGGCGTTTGACGGTAAAGTTAGCATGGCCGCTATCATGGTTATTATTGCTATGCTGTTAGACGGATTGGATGGCCGAGTTGCTCGTGCACTTAAATGTGAGAGTGAATTTGGTAAGGAACTGGACTCTTTGTCTGACGTCGTTTCTTTTGGAGTAGCGCCGGCTGTTATTATGTACGTCTCAAGTCTGCATGATTTAAATTCTGCATTAGCCTGGACAGTAACTGCAATTTTCCCAGTGTTTGGTGCATTGCGCCTTGCTCGTTTTAATGTTCACCCAGGGGTTCCTGGTTATTTCATTGGATTGCCAATTCCTGCTGCTGGTGGTGTACTTGCCACATTAGCTCTTTTTAATAAAGATGTTTCCGCTCCGTTTATGATTGTGGCTACATTGCTCTTATCTTATTTGATGGTCAGCACGGTTAAATACCCTAATTTTAAGAAGGTCGGCTTGCCTAAAAAAGTGGTTGTCGGAGCGCCAGTAGTTATTATTGTTGCTGTGGCAGTTGCCGTTGTGTTCCCAGAGCAGATTGCTAAACTTATCTTCGTCTTACTCGGGATTTATGCGTTGTATGGCTTTAAACAAAACATCGATCGATTGACAGCCAGACGCCGTCACCGCCG
This sequence comes from Paenibacillus sp. FSL R10-2734, assembly GCF_037963865.1. Taxonomy (NCBI): domain Bacteria; kingdom Bacillati; phylum Bacillota; class Bacilli; order Caryophanales; family Paenibacillaceae; genus Paenibacillus; species Paenibacillus sp. FSL R10-2734. Next base: position 1,224,931 of record NZ_CP150170.1, read on the forward strand.
TAGAAGACGTTCAGAAGATAAGGTGTATCAATCGAAGAATGGTTAAAGCAGTTTCTTATCATAAGATTAAACCAATATAATTACAGCTAAAGGCTTTGTCGTCCAATGAGGATGGCAAAGCCTTTTTGCAATTACAGCACTATTCCAAGTTTATCGTCTTGAAAATTGGAACATACTGGTGAGGTATAGATCATTCAAGGATGAATAAAAAGGAGGTGCGTTAGGTTATGTGGAAAAAAGTGATATTGTCTTTTGCTTTAATATGTGGAGCTTGGTCTGGTTTTTCGCTATACCATGCGCTTGAAAGAGGATTCCCCAAGGGAATGGAAAAGCTAGCTGAAAGTTTGCCTGTAGAGGGAAGCATTTTATTTACGGTGCTGGGTGCCATTATTTTTTTGTTTGCGGGGTCTTTATGCGCGGAATGGGGAGGTTCAAAACTGCGGGAGGCGGTTCTGTATTGTTCGCGTATACCAATGAATGAATTGGCTGCAGGTGCAGCTGGGCTTACAGGGGGGCTTCTGCTATCTCTTCTGTTATATCCTGCGATGATTTGGCTTGGTAAAGCTGGGCAGCTACTGCAGGTACCAGTTACGTTAGCTTTCGGATATATGGGGCTGCGGATCGGTTTGGAGAAAAAAGAGGAGCTTGCTGCACTTTGGACAACTGGGCGCTGGGGACAAGCGGCTGAGCCGGAAGGACGCGGGCTGGAGGAGCATAAAATCCTCGATACTAGCGTTATTATTGATGGTCGGATCGCTGACATTTGTAAAACTGGATTTATTGAAGGAACGATTGTCATACCGGAATTCGTACTAGAGGAGCTCCAGCATATCGCAGATTCCTCGGATCTACTGAAACGGAATCGCGGACGGCGAGGACTTGATATTCTCAATAAAATTCAAAAAGAGCTCGATGTGAAGGTATTGATCTATGAGGGAGATTTTGAAGAAATCTCTGAGGTGGATAGTAAGCTCGTGAAGTTAGCGAAGGTACTGCGAGGTAAAGTAGTTACCAATGACTTCAACTTGAATAAGGTATGCGAATTGCAGGGAGTCTCTGTTCTTAACATTAATGATCTGGCAAATGCCGTGAAGCCCGTAGTGCTGCCTGGTGAGGAAATTGTAGTACAGGTCATCAAGGATGGTAAAGAGCATGGACAAGGCGTAGCCTATTTAGACGATGGAACAATGATCGTTGTGGAAGGCGGGCGGGAATACATCGGGACTACGATGGAGGTTCTGGTCACTAGCGTGCTACAAACTTCGGCTGGACGGATGATATTTGCTAAGCCAAAGCTCTTGGAAAAAGCACAATAAGCAAAGATAAAGTATTCTGCAACTGTCCTATGGGTTGGAAATGCCCGCTAAACACGTTATGATGGGAATATACGTGAAGACAGGAGCTTGAGTAATGTCAAACAGTGTGGGTGTCGTCATTGTGGCGGCAGGCAGAGGAACACGAATGGGGACTGCGGAGAGCAAGCAATATTTGTTGCTGCAGGGTAAACCGATTATCGTCCATACGCTGGAGGTATTTCAGCAGCACGAATTGATTTCCGAAATCGTGCTCGTAACCGGTGAAGAGGATGTTGAGCGCTGCCGGGAATGGATACAGCTCTATAAGCTGGACAAGGTGAAGGCTATAGTGCCTGGTGGATCTGAGCGTCAGCATTCCGTACATAGAGGATTGTTGAAACTTACGACACAGTGGGTAATGGTACATGATGGTGTTCGTCCGTTTGTGCACCCGAATGAAATTGAGGCGTGTTACGGGCGAGCGATGCAGATCGGTGCTTCAGTTCTTGCTGTACCAGTCAAAGATACGATCAAACAGGTGGATAACGAAGGAAAAGTACTGTCTACGCCGGATAGGCGAAGTCTGTGGGCGATTCAAACCCCGCAGACTTTTCGTCTTTCTGAATTGCTGGAAGCCTATGCGGCAGCGGAGCGGGACGGCTTTCTAGGTACCGATGATGCCAGCTTGGCGGAGCGTGCCGGTATTCCGGTTTCTGTGGTGGAGGGAAGCTACAGAAATATTAAGATTACGACGCCAGATGATTTGGATTTTGCAGAATTCACAGAAAGAAACAGGGGAGAGGGACAATCATGATCGCTGTAGGACAAGGATTTGATGTACATCAACTGGTTGAGGGAAGGCCTTGTATTATTGGGGGAGTAACGATTCCTTATGAAAAAGGATTGCTGGGACATTCCGATGCAGACGTACTACTGCACGCTGTTAGTGACGCCATTCTAGGCGCACTTGGACTTGGTGATATTGGCAGACATTTTCCGGACACAGATCCAGCGTTTAAGGACGCGGATAGCTTGAAGTTATTAGAACAAGTGTGGGCGCTTGCTAGCGAGCGTGGTTATAAGCTTGGAAATATCGATTCAACGATTATTGCCCAGAAACCTAAGATGGCACCATACATTCCTCAAATGACGGAGATTATCGCTCGTGCGCTTCACGCGGACCCGTCCAAGGTGAACGTTAAAGCTACCACTACTGAGCAGCTTGGTTTTGCCGGTCGTGGTGAAGGAATTGCCGCACAATCTATTGTCTGTCTACTCCAAGATGTGATATCATCTTGAGATGGTCTAAGTAGTAAACTGAAGTTTAACCATATGAAGCGGAGGGAATATAATGACGGATCAAGTCCGGGTGCGTTATGCACCGAGCCCTACGGGACATTTACATATAGGTAACGCCAGAACGGCGCTGTTTAACTATCTGTTCGCCCGTAATAAAGGCGGTAAATTCATTATCAGAATTGAAGATACAGACGTGAAGCGCAATGTCGCAGGCGGCGAAGAGAGTCAGCTTAAGTATTTAAAATGGCTGGGTATGGAATGGGATGAGAGCGTTGATGTTGGCGGAGAGTACGGACCTTACCGCCAGACTGAACGTCTTGATCTTTATCGTGTATACTGGCAGGATTTGCTGGATAGAGGTCTAGCTTACCGCTGTTATTGCACAGAGGAAGAACTAGAAGCGGAACGTGAAGAACAGACCGCTCGTGGGGAAACCCCTCGTTATTCCGGCAAACACCGTGATCTGACAGAAGAGCAGCGCCTTGCTTTTGAAGCTGAGGGACGGGTAGCCAGCATTCGCTTCCGGGTACCAGAAGATCGTACGTATGCGTTCGATGATATCGTGAAGGGCAACATTTCTTTTGACACGAAGGAAATGGGTGACTTTGTTATTGTGAAGAAGGATGGAATTCCTACTTACAACTTTGCAGTAGCTGTTGATGATCATCTGATGGCTATAACCCATGTATTGCGTGGAGAAGATCATATTTCCAACACTCCGCGTCAGCTTATGATCTTTGAAGCACTCGGTTGGGAACCGCCTTTATTTGGTCACATGACACTTATTGTTGGCGACAACCATAAGAAGCTCAGCAAACGGGATGAATCCGTAATTCAGTTTATCGAGCAGTATGATGAATTGGGTTATTTGCCTGAGGCTTTGGTTAATTTCATTTCTCTCCTAGGCTGGTCGCCAGAGGGTGAAGAAGAAATTTTCAGTAAAGAAGAACTTATTTCTATTTTTGATGCGGACCGTTTGTCCAAAAGCCCCGCTGTTTTTGATAAGAACAAGCTGGCCCATCTGAATAATCATTATATTAAGCATGCTGATCCTAAACGGATCTCTGCACTAGCTATTCCACATCTGCAGAAGGCAGGAAGAATACCGGCCGAACTGACTGAAGAACAGCAAGCTTGGGCTGAAAGCCTTGTGGCACTGTATCAAGAGCAGATGACCTCTGCTTCCGATATCGTGGAACTTTCTGAGCTATTTTTCCGCAGTCATTTGGAATTAGAAACGGAAGCTGCGCAGGTTCTGGCTGAAAGCCAAGTGCCTGAGGTCTTGTCTGCTTTCCTAGCTAAGGTTGAAGCCTGTCAGGATTTCAGCGCTAGCAACATGGCTGTTCTGATTAAAGAGGTGCAGAAGGAAACAGGGCACAAAGGTAAAGCGCTCTTTATGCCAATACGTGTGGCTTTGACCGGACAAACGCACGGACGTGACCTTAATATAACGATTGCTTTGCTCGGCCAAAACCGAGTGATCGAACGTTTGAAATCACAAATTAAGGGAGCTTAGTGTAGGAATACTTGCAACTAAGCCTCTTGTCAGTCCCTTAGCTTTTGCGCTAAGATATAACCATACGATAATAGCTGTGATCAGGAGAAGTACGTCCATTAAAGACAATTGCCAGAGAGAATAACCGAGAAAGGGACACCCTTTCGGGCTGGGAGTTATTCATTTGTCCGGGGCAGAACATGCGCCTGTGAGCTGCACGGTTGAACGATCCTTACGGCTCGTTAGATCGCGCCGGGTACATCGCCGTTAATGATGCCAAGTGGAACGAAGGAACTCTGCCAGTTGTAACAACAGCAGTCCGTTTGATTCGTTCAAGCAGAGTGGAACCGCGGTTAAACGTCTCTGCAGCTTTATGCTGCAGGGGCTTTTTTTGTTGCCGAAGGCGTTTATGCTTGGGAGAGACAGCTACATTATCTTTTCTTATATAACAAACCAAGCAAACACCCACAGCATATGTATGATAAGAATGATGGGCCTGGAGACAATACCTTCCTTGTGGACCTGTAAACAGGAGATAGGGAAGTTAAGAAGAGAGGAACCGTGATGTTTAAGCATATCAAGTCGGACATTCGGGCGGTATTTGATAACGATCCCGCTGCCCGTAGCTGGTTCGAGGTTGTCTTCACATACGCAGGCTTGCACGCCATTTGGGGTCATCGGATTGCCCATTCTTTTTTCAAACGGCGCTGGTATACAATGGCCCGTATGGTTTCACAGTTTAGTAGATTTATGACCGGTGTCGAGATCCATCCTGGAGCGGTCATTGGAAATAGGCTATTTATCGACCATGGTATGGGGATTGTTATTGGAGAAACCTGTGAAATCGGTGATGATGTTATTATCTATCAAGGCGTTACACTTGGGGGAACAGGGAAAGAAAAAGGTAAGCGCCATCCCACAGTTGGCAACAATGTAGTTATTGGTTCTGGTGCGAAGGTATTAGGATCGTTTCGTATCGGCGACAATTCAAATATAGGCTCTAATGCGGTTGTGTTACGTGAGGTTCCGAATAACAGTACGGTAGTTGGAAATCCGGGCCGTGTAGTAAAACGTAACGGTGAACGTGTATCCGATCGCTTGGATCATACCAAGATGCCAGACCCGCTTGTGGATTCACTTCGCTTTCTGCAGAAAGAAATCGAAGAGATCAGAGAGAGGCTTGGCGAAGAAGATAAGCAAAAGACCGCACAACGGCTGGTCGAGACTCAGCAGTATATTGGTGACTACGAAATTTAAGTATATCCGGGTCTTAAGGAATCGGGACAACAGAAAGGGTTGGAATAGGATGGCTTTACAAATTTACAACACAATGACACGCAGCAAGGAGCAGTTTGTGCCCCAGGAGTCGGGCAAAGTGAAAATGTATGTATGTGGTCCAACCGTTTATGGATATATGCATATCGGAAATGCTAGACCTATTATTGTCTTTGATATGGTCCGGAATTATTTGGAGCAACTCGGCAATGAGGTACGGTATGTTACGAACTTCACGGATGTAGATGATAAACTGATACGCAAAGCAGAGGAAATGAAAACTTCAGTAGCAGAGGTTGCGGAGATTTTCATTGAGGCCTATCGTGAGGATCTCGAAGGGCTTGGAGTGAAACCGGCGACATTGAATCCGCGAGTAACAGAAAGTATGGATCTGATCATTGAATTCATTAAAGACCTTGAGGAAAAAGGGTACGCATATGAGAGCGGTGGTGATGTATTCTATCGCACTTCAAAATTTGAAGACTATGGTAAGTTGTCTCGTCAGAATCTAGATGAATTGCAATTTGGTATTCGCGTGGAGGTTGATTCACGTAAAGAGAAACCTGAGGATTTTGTACTGTGGAAAGCAGCGAAGCCAGGAGAAGTGCATTGGCAGAGCCCTTGGGGGGATGGACGCCCGGGTTGGCATATTGAATGCTCAGCCATGGCAAGAGAATTCTTGGGAGACACGATGGACATCCATGGTGGCGGACAGGATTTGCAGTTCCCGCATCATGAATGCGAATGCGCTCAGACAGAAGCTCTGACAGGTAAGCCGCTCTCTAATTACTGGATGCATAATGGATTTATCAACATCGGTGATGAGAAAATGTCAAAATCACTCGGCAACGGTTGGCTTGTAAAAGATATTCGTAAGCAATTTAAAGCGGGAACCATTCGTTATTTCATGCTATCGACACATTACCGTAATCCGTTGAACTTCTCGGTGGATTCGATGACTTCAGCCGAGAAGAGTGCAGAACGGATCTCCCTTGCAGAGAGTAACGTTAAGTACCGTCTTGAACTTGCTGCAGATACTTCTCAAGGTGAGGTTAGCTTAGAGATTAATGATAAGTTGTCTGCAATTGTGGCCAATTTCCATGCTAAAATGCAGGATGACTTTAATACTCCTGATGCGATCACCGCTATGTTCGATTGGGTGAGCCTGGCAAACCATACGCTTGCGAATAACGATGTAGCCCCTGCTAATTTCGCTGCGCTGCTGCAAGCTTTTGGCGAAATGAATGCTGTGCTGCGTTTGACACCTGAGCTTGAAGAAGAAGAGATAGCGAGTGAAGAGGTTGAACGTTTGATCGCGGAGCGGGTTGAAGCGCGTAAGAATAAAAACTGGAGCCGGTCCGATGAGATTCGTGATGAATTAGGTCGCTTGGGCATATTGCTAGAAGATACTCCGCAAGGAATGCGGTGGCGTCGTAAATGAGCGAAGAACGCAAGTTTGATAACGGATGGTTTCCCTACGAGCCTTCCAAACCTGCGCGACTCCTCTCACCAATCGTGCTTGCCTATGTAGGAGATGCTATTTATGAGGTGTCAGTTCGCCAGTATTTAGTATCTCTTCCGAATTTGCGCCCAAACCACTTGCATCGCTCTGCAACAGGACTTGTATCCGCTAAGGCGCAGAGTGCAATTCTGGGGTTTTTGGAGCCAAGTCTCACAGATGAGGAAAAGGATGTCGCCCGTCAGGGGAGAAATGCGAAATCGGGAAGTATTCCTAAGAATGCGGATGTGCTTGAATACCGTCATGCAACTGCTTTTGAGTGCCTGATTGGTTACTTATACTACACAGGCCAACAGGAGAGAATACAAGAAATTGTGCAGAGTGGTATACAGTTTATGTTGAATCAGCAGTGATAAGGCTTTTGTGAAATAGAGAATAGGAGAAGTGAACATGGAAGAAGATTTGAAGACAGAAGAAGAAATATTGGCTGGGAAACATTCAGTGCTTGAGGCGCTTCGTGCGGGTCGTACATTAAATAAAATATGGATTGCAGAAACAGCTCAGAAGCATCTGACAGCACCAATCGTCGCTGAAGCACGCAAAGCGGGGATTGTCATTCAACATGTGGACAAGCGTAAGCTGGATCAACTAGCTCCAGGGGTTCAGCATCAGGGGGTAGTTGCTCAAGCGGCACCTTTTGCTTATGTTGAGGTAGACGATCTACTGGCTGTAGCAGAAGCTAAAGGAGAACCTGCATTCCTGATTTTGCTGGATGAGATCGAAGATCCACATAACCTGGGATCCATTCTGCGGACAGCAGATTGTACTGGAGTGCATGGAGTAATCGTACCTAAACGTCGTTCGGCTCAGATTACTGCTACCGTCTCCAAAACATCGGCGGGTGCCGTGGAATATGTTCCGGTTGCACGGGTCACTAACCTGGGTCAGACCATTGATCGTCTGAAAGAGCAGGGAGTCTGGGTAGTAGGTACGGATGTGGATACAGATCAGAATCTGTTTGGATCTAACATTTTCACAGGACCGGTAGCTGTTGTAATCGGTAATGAGAATAAAGGGATGGGACGTCTGATTCGTGAAAAATGTGATGTATTACTCAAGCTGCCGATGGCCGGAAAGATCAATTCATTAAATGCCTCTGTCGCCGCAGGAGTCATTATGTATGAAGTGGTACGCCTTCGGCAACAGCAGGGATAACTATGGCCGACTGGCGCGATGTGCTGCTTGTGGACGGATATAATATGATCGGTGGCTGGCCGGAACTTGCGGCATTGTCCCAGATTGGTATGCAGGAAGCACGCGACCGCTTGATGGATTTGCTGGCTGATTACCAGGCTTACTCAGGACGACGAGTTATTGCTGTCTTTGATGCATACCGCGTTCCAGGATTGGGACGGTCATTTGTCCAGGGCAAAGTCCAGGTGTTTTTCACGAAGGAAAAAGAAACCGCAGATGAATGCATCGAGCGCCTAGTTGGGGAATTTAGCAACCGGCGCCGGCAGATCTATGTTGCAACTAGTGACTTTGTGGAGCAGCATATTATTTTTGCCCAAGGTGCATTGCGGATTTCTGCAAGAGAACTGCATTTAGAAATTGTAGAGAATCAGAAACAAGTGAAAAAGGCTATCGAACCAGGGAGTATCAGTTCTACACGGCATTCTTTGGGAGACAAACTGCCTCCTGATGTGCGGAGTAAACTGGAAAATTGGCGTAGGCAGTGACAAGTGGGAAGATTTAGGTAATATTTTTATTCCATTTTATGCTATTCTAGATTGTTTTTGGACAAATCCGGTTGACGGTGTAAGGTAACATAATATATACTGATCCTATATTTCGCGAAGTAACGATGTGTCTTGCGTTGCAGCCGGGGGGATTCTTGGTGAGTGTCGACCTCAAGGAAATAATGCTATCTGAGTATGATTTCATAAGTGATGAAGAGATTGTCGAGGCTTTCCGTGGTGGCGACAGTGGCGCATTGGAACACTTAATTAATAAATACCGTAATTTTGTACGTGCTAAGGCCCGCTCTTATTTTTTGATCGGGGCAGACCGTGAAGATATTGTACAAGAAGGAATGATTGGTCTATATAAGGCTATTCGTGACTTTAAAGGTGACAAGCTCTCTTCATTCAAGGCTTTTGCTGAGCTCTGCATTACACGTCAGATTATAACCGCTATAAAGACGGCCACTCGTCAGAAGCATATTCCACTCAATTCTTATGTTTCTTTGGACAAGCCCATTTATGATGAAGATTCCGACCGGACGCTTATGGATGTCATTTGTGGAACTCAGGTTCTTGATCCAGAAGAGCTAATTATCAATCAAGAAGAATTCATTGGACTTGAAGATAAGATGGCGGAGATTTTAAGTGACCTAGAGCGTAAGGTTCTAATGTTATATTTAGACGGACGGTCCTATCAGGAAATTGCTGAAGACCTAAAACGGCATGTGAAGTCTATTGACAACGCTTTACAACGAGTGAAGCGGAAATTAGAAAGATATCTAGAAGTGCGTGACAATTAATGATATAATGTAGACAAGAGGGCTCGTACATCGAGTTCTTTTTTTTAGTCTCATGAAATTGCTCAGGTAGAATTTAGAGCTAACACCATAAATTCCTATTTGAGTCGATTTTAGTTGTTGCCGTTGAGGGTAGGTTTATACACAGTCGGAATACCCCATAATGATAAGGAAGACAGCGAAGTGTGAGGAAGAGATAGACCCAAAGACAGGGTACGGCCATATGACTATAACACCCGAAATTACCCAGTGCAGAACGGAATTCTTTCGTTGACACAGACCTTGACGTTATGCTAAAGTGTTTTAGGTAGGCCTAAATTCGCGGCTTTTTTTAGGATCAATATTTACGTCTTCTAATTATATAGTTAGAAGGACGTCTCGGGAGGTGCACATCATGCGGGTAATTATCACTTTGGCTTGTACAAGTTGCAAACAAAGAAACTATGCGACTACCAAAAACAAGCGAAATCACCCCGACCGCATGGAGATGAAGAAATTTTGCAAGTATTGTAACTCGCAAACTCCTCATCGCGAAACCAGATAGTCTGTGGAGGTGTAGTCGGCATGAAACGTAGTTTCAAGTCTATGTTTTCCTTTTTCACTGAGAGCTGGAGTGAACTCAAAAAAGTTCGCTGGCCAAGTCGTAAAGAATTGACCAACTATACATTGATCGTTCTCGGTACAATTGTAGTTGTCGCTATTTACTTCTGGGTTCTGGACATCGGTATTTCCGCTGTGATTGAAGCGATTATTTAGAGAGGTCCCAGGTGGCTTGATATGGAAAAAAGATGGTATGTCGTTCATACCTATTCTGGGTATGAGAATAAGGTCAAAGCCAATTTGGAGAAGCGCGTTGAGTCCATGGGCATGGAAGACAAAATATTCCGCGTTCTTGTTCCTATGGAAGAAGAAATCGTAAACAAAGACGGTAAGAAAAAAACCGTTATGCGTAAAGTTTACCCGGGTTATGTTTTGGTGGAAATGGTTCAGACTGATGATTCCTGGTATGTTGTCCGCAATACTCCGGGCGTTACTGGATTTGTTGGTTCGACAGGCTCAGGGTCTAAACCAACAGCTTTGCTTCCGGAAGAGGTAGAACAAATTCTGAAGCATATGGGCATGGTTGAACCTAAAGCGAAGATTGATTTCGAAATCAAGGAATCCGTACGTATTATGGTTGGTCCGTTTGCGAATTTTGTGGGTTCCGTGGAAGAAATTTTGGCTGACAAGAGCAAGATCAAAGTGCATGTGAACATGTTTGGACGGGAAACCCCGCTAGAGTTGGATTTCACTCAAGTGGAGAAAATATAACATAAGCTAAGGGTTTCTTGTGGGAGAGCGCTAATGGCGTTCGAAGACCACTATTTTTGCAAGGAGGTGTCACTCATGGCTAAAAAAGTTATTAAAATGGTGAAACTGCAGATTCCTGCAGGGAAAGCGAATCCAGCGCCTCCAGTAGGTCCGGCGTTAGGTCAAGCAGGTGTCAACATCATGGCATTCTGTAAGGAATTTAATGCTCGTACTGCCGACCAGGCTGGCTTGATCATTCCGGTTGAAATTACAGTATTTGAAGACCGTTCCTTTACGTTCATCACTAAAACTCCTCCGGCTGCTGTTCTGCTTCGCATCGCTGCTAAAGTAGAAAAAGGATCCGGCGAACCAAACAAGAAAAAAGTAGCAAAACTCGGCCGCGCTGCGGTTCGTGAAATTGCTGAAACAAAAATGCCCGACCTTAACGCTGCAACTGTAGAAGCTGCAATGCGTATGGTTGAAGGTACTGCTCGCAGTATGGGTATCACAATCGAAGACTAGTAGTTTTCGAAGAATCGGTCATTCGTGACCCGCAAGTATGTGGGAGGAATTTCCGCTAACACCACAAAGGAGGAACATTTTCATGGCTAAACATGGTAAGAAATACCAAGAAGCTGCTAAGCTGATCAACAGCGAAGCGACTTACGAGCCTTCAGAAGCTGTAGAGCTTGTGAAAAAGGCAGCGACTGCAAAATTCGACGAAACCGTTGAAGCAGCAGTTCGTCTGGGTGTAGACCCGCGTAAACAAGACCAAGCAGTTCGTGGTGTTGTTGTCCTGCCTCACGGCACTGGTAAAACACAACGCGTGCTTGTATTTGCAAAAGGTGAAAAAGCGAAAGAGGCAGAAGCTGCTGGCGCTGATTTTGTTGGTGATGCTGATATGATCAACAAAATTCAACAAGGCTGGTTTGAATTTGATGTCTGCGTAGCTACACCTGACATGATGAGTGAAGTCGGTAAACTGGGTCGTCTGCTTGGTGGTAAAGGTCTTATGCCTAACCCTAAAGCTGGCACAGTTACATTTGATGTTACCAAGGCTGTGCAAGAAATCAAAGCCGGTAAAATCGAATACCGTCTCGACAAAGCAGGTCAAATCCACGCGCCAATCGGCAAAGTGTCCTTTGATGCTGCACAATTGAACGATAACCTTAAAGCTCTTATCGACGCTTTGAACCGTGCGAAACCAGCTGCTGCTAAAGGTGTATACCTTAAAGGCATCTCGATTTCTTCCACAATGGGACCTAGCGCTCGTGTGAACACAACCGTCTTCAGATAAATAAAGGTTGACTCTTTGAGTCAATTTTGATAATCTATAACAGTTGTGAAACTTAAGGTATCAATCTTAACCTTGAATATGCTTACCGTAGACAGTAGGTGCCTTAGTGCTTAATTCCCTACCGAGGTGTTGTGATAGAAACAAGAAGTAACGAGCTCGCTCGTACAACTTTCGTTTTATCAAGCCTTCGTGATTCTGCGGAGGCTTTTCTAATGCCTGCGTAGGAGCGGTTGTGCTTTCCTTGGGAAGAACGCCGACACATAAATTTTCAGGAGGTGTATACATTGGCAAATGCAAAAGTAATTCAAGCAAAACAGGATGCGGTTGACGTCGTTACTGCTAAACTGCAAAACAGTCTTTCGACTGTTGTAGCGGACTACCGTGGATTGAACGTTTCCCAAGTGACTGAACTGCGTAAGCAGCTTCGTGAAGCTGGCGTTGAGTTTCAAGTCCTGAAGAACACATTGCTACGTCGCGCAACTGCTGCGGCTGAGTTGAGTGAGTTGGATGCAGTTTTGACTGGTCCAACAGCTATCGCATTCAGTACTACTGATGCAGTAGCTCCAGCTAAAATTTTGAACGATTTCGCCAAGAAAAACGACGCTTTGAAATTGAAAGGCGGCGTAGTAGAAGGTCGTGTCATTGACGCTGACCAACTGAAAGCATTGGCTGAGCTTCCATCCCGCGATGGTTTGCTGTCCATGCTGCTTAGCGTACTTCAAGCTCCAATGCGCAACTTCGCGCTTGCAGTTAAAGCTGTTGCTGAAAAAGAAGAACAAAGCGCGTAAGCCTTTGACTCTTGCAGCATAAATCAATACCACAAACAAATTTAAATTATAAATGGAGGTTCAATCATGAGTAAAGAAGCAATCTTGGAAGCAATTAAAGGCATGAGCGTATTGGAACTGAACGACCTGGTTAAAGCAATTGAAGAAGAATTCGGCGTAACAGCAGCAGCTCCAGTAGCAGCTGGCGGTGCGGTAGCAGCAGTTGCTGAAGAGCAATCCGAATTTGACGTAATTTTGACAGGCGCTGGCGCTTCCAAAATCAACGTTATCAAAATCGTTCGCGAAATCACAGGCCTTGGCTTGAAAGAAGCTAAAGACCTTGTAGACAACGCACCAAAAGCAATCAAAGAAAAAGTAAGCAAAGAAGAAGCCGAAGCTACTAAAGCGAAATTGGAAGAAGCAGGCGCAGCTGTAGAAGTGAAGTAATTCCTTCTATACTGAAAACCCCTTGAACTTGTTCAAGGGGTTTATTTTATAAAAATATAAGAAAGTATAAGTTTCACACTATACTTTATCTTTATATTTCTCTCGCTTGAACGCTTACCGTCCTTATAAGGACACCAAAGGCGTTTATGCTTGATAGAGTTAGTAGGGTTGTGTGAATACAAACTATTAACATAAAGGAAAGGGAGGATAGAGATGTCGCAACATTATTATTCGCAGCAACCGGAAGTGCGTCATGACAGACGTACCATCGACACCGTTCTAAGAGGCAAAAGCTTTCGTTTTACAAGCGATGCGGGTGTGTTCTCTAAAGGAGACATTGATTACGGTAGCCGAGTTCTCATTGAAGCTATGATTATTCCGGACGGTTCGGCAGTGCTTGATGTGGGTTGCGGATATGGACCGATTGGCATAAGTGCAGCATACCTAGCCCCCAAAGGGCAAGTGACGATGATTGATATTAATAGTCGTGCGGTAGAACTTGCGCGTGAGAATGCTCAGAACAATGGAATCCGGAATGTTACGGTAATGGAAAGCGATGTGCTCGGCGCATTGAATGAACAGCAAAAGTTCGATGTGATTCTCACCAATCCTCCGATACGTGCGGGAAAAGCTGTCGTGCATCAGATTTTTGAAGAAGCTTATAATCATTTAAATGAGGGTGGCTTTCTGTGGATTGTAATTCAGAAGAAGCAGGGTGCTCCGTCAGCGGTAGCTAAACTTGTAAGCTTGTTCTCGGAAGTGGAAGAAGTGGGGAAAGATAAGGGTTATCGCATTATTAAAGCTCAAAAATAAAATTCAATAGGTTATTGACATGTGATAGTGATAATGGTATTATTATAAAATGTCAGTATTAAGATAGGCTCCATGTCTTTAGTTTGCTGAAATGTCAAGCGATATATTGTCGCCGGCTAGCGCATGCCGTACGGCAAGTTTTTTGCGAATTGGTTCTCTATGCTCTGGCGTAGCAGGTGCTACGCAGTAATAGATAATAGCGCATAAACTGTTGCTTGGTGACGTATAATATGTACGTTTTGGGCAAATCTACTGGATAAGGAGTATTTTGGTCATGGATAATAGCGCTCTTTTTTCGAAGATTTCGATAAGGGCTTTTCTTTTATTTATGACTGAATCCTTGTAGTATGGTTCCATTATACGGTTCCAAACAAGGGTTCGCAATCAATTTTTAAGTGAGTAGACATGAGGGGTGAGTAAAGTTGGCAGGACATCTTGTTCAGTATGGTCGACGCACTCGGCGGAGCTATGCGAGAATTAACGAGGTACTCGAGGTCCCGAACCTGATCGAGATCCAACAAAAATCGTATGATTGGTTTTTGGAGGAAGGATTACGGGAAATGTTTCAGGACATCTCGCCGATCCAGGATTTCACAGGTAATTTGGTACTAGAGTTCATTGATTACAGCCTGGGTGAACCAAAATATACGGTTGACGACGCTAAAGAGCGGGACGTAACGTATGCGGCTCCTCTGCGTGTAAAGGTGCGGCTCATTAATAAGGAGACCGGTGAGGTCAAAGAGCAGGAAGTGTTCATGGGAGATTTCCCGCTGATGACGGAGACCGGCACTTTTATTATTAACGGTGCGGAACGGGTTATTGTCAGCCAGTTGGTTCGCTCTCCAAGCGTCTATTTCAGCACAAAAGTGGATAAGAACGGCAAAAAAACCTACACCGCCACAGTAATCCCAAACCGCGGAGCGTGGTTGGAACTTGAGACCGACGCTAAGGATATTATGTATGTTCGTATCGATCGTACTCGTAAAATTCCTGTTACCGTACTTTTGCGTGCTCTCGGTTTCGGTAGTGATGCCGAAATTCTGGAATTGCTTGGCAATGATGAATATATTCGCAATACGCTGGATAAAGACAACACGGACTCCACGGAGAAGGCGCTTATTGAAATTTACGAGCGACTCCGTCCGGGCGAACCGCCGACACTTGACAATGCCAAAAGTTTGCTGGTCGCGCGTTTCTTTGATCCAAAACGCTACGACCTAGCTAATGTAGGCCGTTACAAAATTAATAAGAAATTGCACATCAAGAATCGTCTCTTCAATCAGCGTTTGGCACAACCTTTGGTTGATGATTCTACAGGAGAAATTCTGGCTGAATCAGGTCAAATGGTTGACCGCAGACTGCTTGATGAATTGATTCCTTATTTTGAAAAGAATGTTGCCTTTAAAAACTACCGTGTTACTGGTGGTGTTATGGACAGTGAAGATATTCCACTTCAAACGATTGACGTGTTCTCGCCAATTGAAGAAGGTCGGGTTATCAAGCTGATCGCTAACGGCAACATCGATAAGTCTGTTAAGCATATTACTCAAGCTGATATTATATCCTCGATCAGCTACTTTATTAATTTGCTTCACGGAATTGGTAATACCGATGATATTGACCACTTGGGTAACCGTCGTCTGCGTTCTGTAGGTGAACTTCTGCAGAATCAGTTCCGTATCGGTTTGTCCCGTATGGAACGCGTTGTACGTGAAAGAATGTCGATTCAGGATGCTAATGCAATTACGCCGCAGGCTCTGATCAATATTCGTCCAGTTATCGCGTCCATTAAAGAGTTCTTCGGTAGCTCCCAGTTGTCTCAGTTTATGGACCAGACGAACCCACTTGCGGAACTTACGCATAAACGTCGTCTGTCTGCACTAGGACCCGGTGGTTTGACACGTGAGCGCGCGGGATTTGAAGTTCGTGACGTCCATCACAGTCACTACGGTCGGATGTGTCCAATTGAAACACCAGAAGGTCCGAACATCGGATTGATCAACTCCTTGTCCACCTTTGCCCGCATCAATGAATACGGCTTTATTGAAGCTCCGTATCGTTGGGTGGATCCGAAGACAGGTAAGGTAACCGAGCAAATTGATTATCTGACTGCTGATGAAGAAGATAATTATGTAGTTGCTCAGGCTAACGTGTTGATCGAAGAAGATGGCACCTTTAAGGAAGACATGGTAATCGTTCGTTACAACAAAGACTCAGACAACATCACAACGATGCCAAGTAATCGTGTAGATTACATGGATGTTTCGCCTAAACAGGTCGTATCGGTCGCTACGGCGCTCATTCCGTTCCTTGAGAACGATGACTCCAACCGCGCTCTGATGGGATCTAACATGCAGCGTCAAGCTGTTCCGCTTCTAATTCCGAAAGCTCCACTGGTCGGAACAGGAATGGAACATAAATCCGCTAAGGATTCTGGCGTATGTGTTGTTTCCAAGTATGACGGTGTTATCGAACGCTCCTCAGCTAATGAAATTTGGCTGCGCCGTGTTGAGACTGTCGAAGGCAAGGAAGTTAAAGGCGACATCGTTAAATATAAATTACACAAATTTATGCGTTCTAACCAAGGTACCTGTATTAACCAACGTCCTCTAGCTAAAAGAGGGGACATTGTTAAGAAGGGTGATATCCTGGCAGATGGTCCTTCCACAGAAATGGGCGAACTTGCTCTTGGTCGCAACGTAGTCGTTGCGTTCATGACTTGGGAAGGTTACAACTACGAGGATGCGATCCTGTTAAGTGAGAAACTTGTTAAGGAAGATGTATACACTTCGATTCATATCGAGGAATACGAATCCGAAGCTCGTGACACTAAACTGGGACCTGAAGAAATTACACGTGATATTCCGAACGTAGGCGAAGAGGCTCTGCGCAATCTTGATGAGCGTGGAATCATCCGTATCGGTGCGGAAATTAGCGCTGGTGACATTCTGGTTGGTAAGGTTACTCCGAAGGGTGTAACTGAATTGACCGCAGAAGAACGTCTCCTACACGCTATCTTTGGTGAGAAGGCTCGTGAAGTACGGGATACATCCTTACGCGTTCCTCATGGTAGTGATGGTATTATCGTGGACGTTAAAGTATTTACGCGTGAGAACGGTGATGAGCTGCCTCCTGGCGTAAATCAATTGGTTCGTGTCTACATCGCTCAGAAACGTAAGATCTCTGAAGGTGACAAAATGGCCGGACGTCACGGTAACAAGGGTGTCGTTGCTCGTATCCTACCAGAAGAAGATATGCCGTTCCTTCCGGACGGTACGCCAGTTCAGGTTGTTCTTAACCCTCTAGGCGTTCCTTCTCGTATGAACATCGGACAGGTGCTCGAGGTCCATATTGGTATGGCTGCATTGCGTCTGGGTATTCACATTGCAACACCGGTATTCGACGGAGCACGTGAGTATGACGTGTTTGATACGATGGAAGAAGCTGGTATGCAACGCAATGGTAAGACTATATTGTACGATGGTCGGACAGGTGAACGCTTCGAACGTGAAGTTACTGTCGGCGTCATGCATATGATCAAACTGGCGCACATGGTTGATGATAAGATTCATGCCCGTTCAACAGGTCCTTACTCACTAGTTACGCAACAGCCGCTGGGTGGTAAAGCTCAGTTTGGTGGACAGCGTTTCGGGGAGATGGAAGTGTGGGCGCTTGAAGCTTACGGTGCTGCATATACATTGCAAGAAATCTTGACGGTTAAATCCGATGACGTGGTTGGTCGTGTGAAGACTTACGAATCCATCGTCAAAGGTGAGAATGTACCGGAACCAGGTGTTCCTGAATCGTTCAAAGTATTGATCAAAGAACTGCAGTCCCTGGGTATGGATGTTAAGATCCTTAGCGGTGACGAGCAGGAAATTGAGATGAGAGAATTGGATGATGAGGACGAGACGTCAGGCGACAAACTTAGCCTCAATTTGGAAGGCGCAGAAGTCGGAGCAGAATAATCACGTTAGGAACTTTAGTGTTCCATTTTATAAAGGACCGCGCCCTCTTTTGATGTAACAGTCAGAGGGGGGGCAAAGCGGTACTAAATCAGGATTAGGTTAAGGAGGGTTGCTCCTTGTTGGACGTTAACAATTTTGAATTTATGAAAATCGGACTCGCTTCTCCGGAGAAGATTCGTTCATGGTCCCGCGGAGAAGTTAAGAAACCGGAAACCATTAACTATCGTACATTGAAACCGGAAAAAGAGGGTCTTTTCTGCGAGCGTATCTTTGGACCGCAAAAAGACTGGGAATGTCATTGCGGTAAATACAAACGTGTCCGTTATAAGGGCGTAGTCTGCGACCGTTGTGGCGTTGAAGTTACCCGTGCTAAAGTTCGTCGTGAGCGTATGGGTCACATTGAATTGGCTGCTCCGGTATCTCATATCTGGTACTTCAAAGGTATCCCAAGCCGTATGGGTTTGGCGCTGGATATGTCTCCAAGATCTCTTGAAGAGATTATTTACTTCGCTTCGTACGTTGTAACTGACCCAGGTGAAACACCACTGGAGAAGAAACAACTTCTGTCCGAGAAAGAATACCGCAGCTACCGTGAAAAATACGGTTACGGATTCCAAGCCGGCATGGGCGCTGAGGCTGTTAAGAAGCTTCTTCAAGACATCGATATTGAAAAAGAGCTGGAATTCCTCAAAGAAGAACTGCGTACGGCTCAAGGCCAACGTCGTAACCGGGCGATCAAACGTCTGGAAGTCATTGAAGCATTCCGTAACTCAGGCAACAAACCTGATTGGATGATCATGGATGTTCTACCGGTAATTCCTCCGGAGCTTCGTCCAATGGTTCAATTGGATGGTGGCCGTTTTGCTACGTCTGATTTGAATGATCTATATCGTCGCGTTATTAACCGGAACAACCGTCTGAAAAGACTGCTTGATCTCGGTGCTCCTGACATTATCGTGCAGAACGAGAAACGGATGCTACAGGAAGCTGTCGATGCTCTCATCGATAACGGCCGTAGAGGACGTCCGGTAACGGGTCCTGGTAACCGTCCACTTAAATCGCTCAGCCATATGCTGAAAGGTAAACAAGGACGTTTCCGCCAGAACTTGCTCGGTAAACGGGTTGACTATTCTGGACGTTCCGTTATCGTAGTAGGACCGTACCTCAAAATGTATCAGTGCGGACTTCCTAAGAAAATGGCGCTAGAATTGTTCAAGCCTTTTGTCATGAAAGAATTGGTTAACAAGGGCCTTGCCCACAACATAAAGAGCGCGAAACGTAAAGTTGAGCGTGTAAGTCCTGAGGTATGGGATGTACTTGAAGAAGTAATTAGAGAACACCCAGTACTTCTAAACCGCGCACCTACACTTCACCGTCTTGGTATTCAAGCATTTGAACCAATTTTGGTGGAAGGTCATGCTATTCGTCTTCACCCACTCGTATGTACGGCTTATAACGCCGACTTTGACGGTGACCAAATGGCGGTGCACGTTCCTCTGTCCGCAGAAGCTCAAGCGGAAGCACGTATTCTCATGCTTGCATCCGGTAATATCTTGAACCCTAAAGACGGAAAGCCGGTTGTAACACCTTCCCAGGATATGGTCCTTGGTACTTTCTACCTGACTATGGACAACAAGGAAGAAAAGGGTACTGGTATGATTCTGCGTACCGTAAATGAAGCTGTATCAGCTTACCAACGCGGAACTGCAGGTCTTCATGCTCGTGTGGCTATTCCAGTTAAAGCACTAGGCAAAACTTGCTTTACGGAAAAACAACAAGGTGCAATGTTGATTACTACAGTCGGTAAAATTATCTTTAACGAAATTTACCCAAGTAGTTTCCCTTATATCAATGAGGCGACTAAGACTAACTTGCTGCATGGCACGCCAGAGAAATACTTTATCTATGAAAAAGGCGCAGATATTCGCGAGTTGATTGAATCCGCTCCAGAAGCCAGCGCTGTAGGTAAAGAATATCTGGGTCTGATTATCGCTCGTTGCTTTGAAACTTATCACACAACCAAAACCTCTATGATTTTGGATAAAATTAAACAACTCGGCTTTACTTATTCCACACGTTCTGGTGTTACTGTAGCCGTGTCGGATGTTATCGTGCCTGAGGAAAAAGTTACGATCTTGAAAGAGTCCGAAGCTAAGGTTGATGTGGTAGCTAACCAATATCGCCGTGGTCTGATCACCAATGACGAGCGGTACGACCGTGTTATTGAGATCTGGTCGAAGACTAAGGATGATCTTACGAACATCCTGCTTAAATCGATGGATCGTTTCAACTCTATCATGCTCATGGTTGACTCTAAGGCGCGTGGTAACAAATCGCAGATCACTCAGCTGGGTGGTATGCGTGGTCTGATGGCAACACCATCGGGTCGGATTTTCGAATTGCCAATTAAAGCGAACTTCCGTGAAGGTCTTACGGTCTTGGAGTACTTTATCTCCACTCACGGAGCGCGTAAAGGTCTTGCCGATACCGCACTTCGTACTGCTGACTCAGGTTACTTGACTCGTCGTCTCGTTGACGTGGCGCAGGACGTTATCGTCCGTGAAGAAGATTGCGGAACGGATAAAGGGTTCACAGTTAGTCGTATTCAGGATGGTAAAGAGGTTATCGAGGATCTGTATGACCGTATTGAAGGTCGTTACTGCTTCGAAACTGTTCGTCATCCAGAAACGAACGAAATCATTGTTCACCGGAACGATTTGATTGACTCTGATAAAGCAGAGGCGATTGTAAACGCTGGTGTAACTAAGCTGCAAATTCGTTCTGTACTCAGCTGCCGTGCTCGTCACGGTGTTTGTAAGAAGTGCTACGGACGTAACTTGGCAACTGGTAAACACGTTGAGATCGGTGAAGCAGTTGGTATTATCGCCGCACAATCCATCGGTGAACCAGGAACCCAGCTTACAATGCGTACGTTCCATACCGGCGGTGTTGCCGGTGATGACATCACGCAAGGTTTGCCGCGTATTCAGGAGTTGTTTGAAGCCCGTAACCCTAAAGGTCAGGCTACAATCAGTGAGATCGATGGTGTAATCAAGGAAATCCGTGAAACTAAGGACCGTCGCGAAATCGAGGTTCAAGGCGAAGCAGAATCCAAGACTTATTCCATTACTTATGGATCACGTCTACGTGTCAGCGAAGGCCAAGAGATTGAAGCTGGCGATGAGTTGACAGACGGTTCGATTGACCCTAAAGAAATGCTGCGTATCAAAGGGATCCGTGGGGTACAAAACTACATTCTGCAAGAAGTTCAGCGTGTATATCGTAACCAGGGCGTTGAGATCAATGATAAGCACATTGAAGTAATGATCAAACAAATGCTTCGGAAGATCCGTATCATTGACGCGGGCGACACAAGTCTGCTACCAGGCGCGTTTGCGGATATTCATGAATACGAAGCTGCTAACAAGGAAGCCATCTTGTCTGGTAAAGAGCCTGCAGTTGCTAAACCGGTTCTACTCGGTATTACTAAGGCGTCTCTTGAGACAGATTCCTTCTTGTCTGCTGCTTCTTTCCAAGAAACTACTCGTGTCTTAACAGATGCTGCTATCAAAGGCAAAGTAGATAAGTTGCTTGGACTTAAAGAAAATGTTATTATCGGTAAGTTGATTCCTGCAGGTACTGGCATGAATCGCTACCGTAATGTTAAACTTAGTGATCCAAATGCAGAAAGCGCACTTGAGTCTTTAGAGACGGTTCCTGCTGAATAAATTAGCAATCATAGTAGTGTACTCGTGTCATACCTATTCATAGATGTGACACGAATATCTGCTGTGTATAATATTTATAAAATTTATTGCTGAATTTCTTGACACCATCTATTGATAATGCTAAAATGTCTAAGGTGCGTGAGTAGCCATGTTATCCTTGTTCATTGGAGGTAATGATAATGACTGATGATAGAGGACTACAGGATGCTCAGGTCAAGATCGGTACCAAACAAACCGTCAAGGCGGTAGAGTTGGGCCAAGCTGCAGAAGTCTATGTGGCAGAGGACGGAGATCAAAGGCTTACTTCCAGGATAGTTATGCTTTGTAACAAACAAGGTGTTAAGATCACATATGTGGATACAATGCTAAATTTGGGCAAGGCCTGCGGAATTGAAGTTGGCGCTGCGATGGCAGCCGTCTTAAAACAATAGCTACGGAAATGTTTTTGTACTGGGGTGAACTCCAGCGGCAAGAACTTTTCATTTGTCTTTTTATGAACCGCCTGGGTCTGTGGGCTTAGAGTTCTTAAATCGGCTATCATTTCAGGAAGGGGGTGGCAACAACATGCCAACAATTAACCAATTGGTTCGTAAAGGCCGTCAAGCCAAAATCGAAAAATCTAAATCTCCCGCTCTTCAAAAAGGGTATAACGCCCTCAAGCGTGAGGCTACAAATTTGAGCGCTCCGCAAAAACGCGGTGTGTGCACTCGTGTAGGCACAATGACTCCACGTAAACCAAACTCAGCGCTTCGTAAATATGCCCGTGTTCGTTTGACGAACCGTCTCGAGGTAACAGCTTATATCCCGGGTATCGGACATAACTTACAAGAGCACAGTGTTGTATTACTTCGCGGAGGTAAAGTAAAGGACCTTGCAGGGGTTCGTTACCATATCGTTCGTGGTGCATTGGATACAGCAGGTGTAGCTAACCGGATGCAAGCTCGTTCTAAGTACGGTGCAAAACGTCCTAAAGCTAAGAAGTAAGAAAAAATACTAGAATATTAAACATTTAAGAAAGGGGGATATCCATGCCACGCAAAGGTCCAGTTACTAAGAGAGACGTATTGCCAGATCCGTTGTATAATAGCAAGTTGGTTACTCGTTTGATTAACCGCATTATGCTGGGTGGTAAAAGAGGTGTCGCTCAAAGCATTCTGTACAATTCATTCAAATTGATTGAAGAACGTACGGGTAAAGATCCGATGGAAGTTTTCGAAGCTGCCATCAAAAATATCATGCCGGTATTGGAAGTTAAAGCTCGTCGTGTCGGCGGTGCTAACTATCAAGTACCTATCGAGGTTAAACCAGAGAGACGTACTGCTCTGGGATTACGTTGGCTCGTAAACTACTCTCGCAACCGCGGTGAGAAGACGATGGAAGAGCGTTTGGCGGCTGAGATCATCGACGCTTCCAACAACACAGGCGCTTCTGTTAAGAAACGTGAAGATACACACAAAATGGCTGAAGCAAACAAAGCGTTTGCTCACTACCGTTGGTAGGATAAAGGTCATTCAAATAACTTATTTTTTGAAGGGAGATCCATTTCATGGCTAGAGAGTTCTCCTTAAAAAATACACGTAATATCGGGATCATGGCGCATATTGATGCTGGTAAAACAACTACCACAGAGCGGATTCTTTTCTACACAGGCCGTACGCACAAAATCGGTGAAGTTCACGAGGGTGCTGCTACAATGGACTGGATGGAGCAAGAACAAGAGCGCGGAATCACGATTACGTCCGCTGCTACAACTGCTGCGTGGAAAGGTCACCGCATCAATATCATTGATACCCCAGGACACGTTGACTTCACTGTTGAAGTTGAACGTTCCCTGCGTGTATTGGATGGGGCAGTTGGTGTATTTAGTGCAAAAGAGGGCGTTGAGCCTCAGTCTGAAACCGTATGGAGACAGGCTGACCGTTATAACGTTCCCCGGATTGCATATGTAAACAAAATGGACATTATCGGTGCGGATTTCCTTAACGTAATCGAAACTATGCGTGATCGTCTTCAAGCCAATGCAGTTGCTATTCAATTGCCAATCGGTGCAGAGAGTGATTTCACTGGTATTATCGACCTAGTTGAGCAAAAAGCACACATGTTCAGAGATGATCTGGGCCAAAACATCGAAGTAACGGATATTCCGGAAGAATATTTGGCCAAAGTTGAGGAGCTGCGTCTCGAGTTGATCGAGAAAGTTGCTGAACTTGATGAAGATCTGACTATGAAGTACCTGGAAGGCGAAGAAATTACAGTTCCGGAAATTAAAGCTGCACTGCGCAAAGGCGTAGTTGAAGTTAAATTGTTCCCTGTAATTGTTGGATCCTCCTACCGTAACAAAGGGATTCAGCTTATGCTGGATGCTGTTATTGATTACTTGCCATCTCCTCTTGACGTTCCAGCAATCACTGGACATCTTGATGATGGAACTGAAGCAGTTCGTCATTCTTCGGATGAAGAACCGTTTGCAGCTTTGGCATTTAAAATCATGACTGACCCTTATGTAGGTAAACTTACGTTCTTCCGTGTATACTCTGGCGTTCTAGAGTCCGGATCTTACGTAGTTAATGCTACTAAGAACAAGCGTGAACGTATTGGTCGTATCCTTCAAATGCATGCTAACAGCCGTCAAGAGATTTCCATCGTGTATTCTGGCGACATCGCTGCAGCAGTTGGTTTGAAAGACACCAGTACAGGTGATACACTGTGTGATGAGAAGCATCCAGTAATTCTGGAATCAATGAACTTCCCTGATCCAGTTATCGAAATCGCTGTTGAACCAAAAACAAAAGCTGACCAAGATAAATTGGGCGTTGCTCTCGGTAAGTTGACTGAAGAGGATCCAACTCTTCGTGCTCATACTGATGAAGAAACAGGCCAAACTATCCTGGCTGGTATGGGTGAACTTCACTTGGACATCATCATCGACCGTATGCGTCGTGAGTTCAAAGTAGAAACCAATGTGGGTAAACCACAGGTTGCTTACCGCGAAACGTTCAAGGCACCTGCTCGCGTTGAAGGTAAATTTGTACGCCAATCTGGTGGTCGTGGTCAATACGGTCACGTATGGGTTGAATTTGAACCCCTCGAGCCAGGTACTGGTAGCAAATTCGAAAGTAAAGTAGTGGGTGGCTCGGTTCCTAGAGAGTACATCGCTCCTGCACTTGCGGGTATCGAAGAACAAATGAAAAACGGCGTACTTGCAGGCTTCCCGCTTGTAGACGTTAAAGCTACCATCGTTGATGGTTCTTACCATGATGTCGATTCCAACGAAATGGCATTTAAAATTGCTGGATCGATGGCACTTAAAGCAGCTAAAGACAAGTGTAAACCTGTCCTGCTTGAGCCAATCATGAAAGTAGAAGTAACTGTTCCTGAGGAATATATGGGTGATGTTATGGGTATGCTGAACTCCCGCCGTGGCCGTATCGAAGGTATGGATTCCCGTGGTGGAGCGCAAATTATTCGTGCTAAGGTGCCTCTTTCCGAAATGTTCGGATACTCTACAACTCTTCGTTCTGGTACTCAAGGACGTGGCGTATTCTCAATGGAGCTTTCTCACTATGAAGAAGTTCCTAAATCCATTGCGGAAGAGATCGCTGCTAAGAACAAAGGCGGAGAATAATTACTAGATTTAACTTGTCGTCCGGGTATAATCACTCAGTCAACTAAGATAAACATATATGCGGGCGACTCAAAATATAAGGAACCCCACATTAAGGAGGAACTGTTCAAATGGCAAAGGCAAAGTTTGAACGTAACAAACCGCACGTTAACATCGGTACTATTGGTCACGTCGACCATGGTAAAACGACTCTGACTGCTGCAATCACTACTGTATTGTCCAAAACTTACGGTGGCGCAGCTATCGCATTCGATCAAATCGACAAAGCTCCTGAAGAACGCGAACGTGGTATCACAATCTCTACTTCCCACGTTGAATATGAAACTCCTAACCGTCACTACGCTCACGTAGACTGCCCTGGTCACGCCGACTATGTTAAAAACATGATCACTGGCGCAGCGCAAATGGACGGAGCTATCCTGGTTGTATCCGCAGCTGATGGCCCTATGCCACAAACTCGCGAGCACATCCTGTTGTCCCGTCAAGTAGGCGTTCCTTACATCGTTGTCTTCTTGAACAAATGCGACATGGTTGAAGACGAAGAGTTGTTGGAATTGGTTGAAATGGAAGTTCGTGACTTGCTGAGCGAGTATGACTTCCCAGGCGACGATACTCCAATCATCCGTGGTTCTGCTCGTGAAGCTCTGCAAAACCCTGATGGCGACTATGCTAAAAAAATCATTGAAATGTTTGAAACAATCGATGAGTATATTCCACTTCCTGAGCGTCAAACTGACAAGCCTTTCTTGATGCCTGTCGAAGATGTATTCTCCATCACTGGCCGCGGTACTGTGGCAACTGGTCGCGTAGAACGCGGAACAGTTAAAGTCGGAGAAGAAATCGAAATCGTTGGTATTCACGAAGATACTAAGAAATCCGTAGTTACGGGCGTAGAAATGTTCCGTAAATTGCTGGATTCCGCTCAAGCGGGCGACAACATCGGAGCTTTGCTTCGTGGTGTAGACCGTAACATGATCGAGCGTGGCCAAGTATTGGCTAAGCCGAACTCTGTTAAACCACACACTGAGTTCACTGCTCAAATCTACGTTTTGACTAAAGAAGAAGGCGGACGTCACAAACCATTCTTTACTGGTTACCGTCCACAGTTCTACTTCCGTACAACTGACGTAACTGGCATCATCAACTTGCCAGAAGGTACTGAAATGGTTATGCCTGGTGACAACATCACTGTAACTGTTTCCTTGATCTCCCCTATCGCTATTGAAGAAGGTACTAAATTCTCCATTCGCGAAGGTGGACGTACAGTTGGAGCAGGTAGCGTAGCTTCCATCCAAAAATAAATTCGTTTCTATCTGCGGGTAGACTCTGAATCATAGTGCCCCGGATTCTTCTTGCGGAGAATCCGGGGCTTTTTGTGTTCTCAAACAATTATTTACATTTCGACATTATATGATGAATAAAACGCATGAATATGAGAAAATTCTACAAATTTCAACAAAAAACTACGATAAATTGTTTACAATTTTAATAATCATAGAGTAAAATGATAGGAAGTATTATTGTAAAATAATAGGAATTTAGGGAGGGTGATTAATATGCGGAAATGTCCTTTTTCATTCATGCACGCTTTAACATCACGTAATAATAATGAGGATTCTCACACCCCTAATTTCAAAGAAATTAAACATCAGAATAAGCTTAATGAGGATGTATTTCATACTCTTGAGGGTCATGGTGAGCTCAATGAGCAAATGAAAATGATTGATCTAACTGAATCAGATTTGAAGCTACTACGTAGGGTGAAGCCTATTGTTGAACAGAATATAGACTATATTACTGATCAATTCTACAATTCAGTATTAGGTGTGAATAAACTTGAAGCCATAATATTGGAGCATAGTAGTATAGAAAGATTGAAAACAACCCTCCGTGAGCATATCATTGAAATATTTGATGGCAAGGTTGATGATGAATACATAGCAAAGCGACTGAAGATTGCTAATATTCATAAAAGAGTAGGACTTGAACCTAAGTGGTACTTGTCCGCTTTTCAAAATCTTCAGAACGTATTTATACATGTTATCTATAATGAAACACATGATGACAATGCACGCCTACAAGTAGTTCAGACCGTGACGAAGTTGCTTAACCTTGAGCAACAACTTGTCCTTGAGGAATACGAGAAGGAGAACGTCAAAGAGAAAGAACAACAGTACTTATTGGTTAAAAATGAATTAAAGCAGAAAATTGCTGAATTCAGTAGTGAGTTAATAGATTTTAGCATCGACACTAATGCTGCTGTGAAGCAGCTAGTAGCCAGTAGCAATGAAGTGAATAGAACATTCCAACATACAGCTTCATCCGCTCTAGAGTCACAGGGGTTGGCTACAGATGGTCATGAGCATTTGGACAACCTGACAGGGCAAATAAATCTTATATATCAAAGCACTAGTGAAATGGAACACTCAGTTCACGAATTAAGCAATTCCTCTAAACAAATCCAAAAGATCGTAAACTCCGTTAAGGATATTGCGGATCAAACTAAAATTCTCTCTCTTAATGCAACGATAGAAGCCGCCAGGGCCGGAGAGCATGGTAGAGGGTTTAGTGTAGTTGCCCAAGAAGTTAGTCGATTGGCAGAGGATACGAAGAATACTGTAATTCAGATCGTAGAACTAACTAATAAATCAGGAAATCTCACACAGCAGGTCGTTGAGGAGATTCGTAAGGTACAGGAGTTAACCAAGAGTGGGAAGCTTCAATCTGTCGAGACTAGTCTTTTGTTTACCGATATTGTAGAGGCCATGAGAAGTAGTACAGAGGAGATTGTTATAGTAGAAGAAGAAATAAGAACATTGATTCAAACTATAGAGGGAATTGGGTCAGCAACAGCGCAGACAGCAGAGTCAGCTGAGTTTTTCAGGTCTGCCACTGAGAATCTTTAACCTATATAATAGTAATAAAGCAGCGAATGAAAAAAATATGCGTTGTTTTGTTATTTTAGCTTGCAATACTGCTGCCTATTATATATAATAATAAATGTTGTTCTGAGACGTTGCGATGATGTGAGAGGTTACTGACACACCCGGCCCCTTTGCCATGGGGACGAGGTCAGAAAATTTTCACGGAGTATGTCCGATACCAAATTGGGCGATAGAAGGAGGGACTAAAATGGCAAAGCAAAAAATTCGTATTCGCTTGAAAGCATACGACCACAGAATTCTTGATCAATCCGCTGAGAAGATTGTTGAAACAGCAAAACGTTCGGGTGCAGGTGTATCCGGGCCGATTCCGTTACCAACTGAGAAGCAAATCATTACTATTCTCCGTGCGGTACACAAGTACAAGGATTCCCGTGAACAGTTTGAACAACGGACTCACAAACGTTTGATCGATATTGTGAACCCAACACCACAAACTGTAGACGCCTTGATGCGCTTGGATCTACCGTCCGGTGTAGATATCGAAATCAAATTGTAATTCTATTATTAGTAACTTAGGAAAAGAAAAGAGGTGTCAACATTGAAAGGTATCTTAGGAAAAAAACTCGGTATGACTCAAGTGTTTACTCCAGAAGGTAACGTAATTCCAGTTACTGTTATCGAAGCAGGACCTTGTGTAGTACTGCAAAAGAAAGACCTGAATATCGACGGATATGAAGCAGTGCAATTGGGCTTTTCTGATAAAAAAGAAAGTCGCTCCAATAAGCCTGAACAGGGTCACGCCAAAAAGGCAAATGCAACACCTAAGCGCTACGTTCGCGAAATTCGCGGTGTTGATCTCGGGTCTCTCGAGGTTGGACAAGAGCTGAAGGCTGATATCTTTGCTGAGGGCGAATTTGTTGACGTAACTGGTACATCTAAAGGTAAAGGTTTCCAAGGTAACATCAAACGTTGGGGACAAAGCCGCGGACCAATGGCACACGGATCGCGTTACCACAGAAGACCAGGTTCCATGGGTTCTATCCAAGCTAACCGTGTTCCTAAGGGCAAACGCCTTCCAGGACATATGGGTCACACGACTATTACGGTTCAAAAGCTTGAAATTATCAAGGTTGATGTTGAACGTAACGTATTGCTGATTAAAGGCGCTATCCCAGGTCCTAAAAACAGCTTCGTGAAAGTTAAACAAACCGTTAAGAAATAATTACCTAAGAAAGGAGGAACATGAAATGCCAAAAGTAACACTTTTTAATATTAGTGGCAACGAAGTTGGTGAAGTAGAACTTAGCGACACAGTATTCGGTATTGAACCGAATGAGCACGTTCTACATGAAGCTGCGCTTATGCAAAGAGCTTCCCTTCGTCGTGGTACACACAAAGTAAAAGGACGTTCTGAAGTTCGTGGCGGTGGACGTAAACCTTGGAAACAAAAAGGTACAGGTCGCGCTCGTCAAGGCTCCATTCGTTCTCCACAATGGAAAGGCGGCGGCGTTGTCTTCGGACCAACACCACGTAGCTATTCCTGGAAATTGCCTAAGAAGGTTCGTCGTTTGGCGATCAAATCCGCTTTGTCCTCGAAAGTACTCGAGAATGACATTATCGTATTGGATAGCTTGACAATGAATGCTCCGAAAACGAAAGAATTCGCAGCAATCTTGAACAACCTGAAAGTGGATCGCAAGGCGTTGATCGTAGCTACTAGCTATGATGATAACGTAGCACTTTCCGCTCGTAACATCCCTGGGGTGAAATTCGTAGCGGCTGACGGCATTAATGTTCTTGACGTACTGACGTACGACAAACTGATCATCACTAAAGAAGCAGTTCTGAAGGTAGAGGAGGTGTTCGCGTAATGAAAGATCCTCGTGATATTATCAAACGTCCGGTGATTACGGAACGTACTTCCGACTACATGAGCGAAATGAAATACGCTTTTGAAGTGGATATCCGTGCTAACAAAACCGAAATCAAAAAAGCTGTCGAGGCTATTTTCAAAGTAAAAGTAACGAATGTGAACACAATGCGCGTACCTGGCAAACTGAAACGTTATGGTAAATATTCTGGTTACACTCCAGAATGGAAAAAAGCCATCGTTAAGCTTAGCCCGGACAGCAAGCCGCTTGAATTTTTTGAAGCGGTAGAATAATACTCTTAAAGTAAGGAGGAAACTATAGTGCCAATCAAAAAGTACAAACCGACCTCTCCGGCAAGACGCCATATGTCTGTGTCTACGTTTGAAGAAATTACAACAAACCAGCCAGAGAAATCGTTGCTTTCTCCGCTGTTCAAACATGCGGGACGCAACAACCAAGGTAAAATTACGGTTCGTCACCATGGCGGCGGACACAAACGTAAATACCGTATTATCGACTTCAAGCGGACTAAAGACGGCATACCAGGTAGCGTTGCTACAATCGAGTATGACCCGAACCGTACATCTAATATTGCTTTGATCCACTATGCTGATGGAGAGAAACGTTACATCATCGCTCCTAAAGGCCTTAAAGTTGGGGATAAAGTAGAGTCTGGCCCAACAGCCGACATCAAAATTGGTAACAGTCTTGCACTGGAGAACATCCCAGTGGGTACAGTTATCCACAACATTGAGTTGAAACCAGGTAAAGGCGGACAATTGGTTCGTGCTGCTGGTACAGAAGCTCAATTGCTTGGTAAAGAAGAAAAATACTGTTCCGTTCGTTTGTCATCCGGTGAGGTTCGTAAGATCCTTAGCGTATGCCGTGCAACTATCGGTTCCGTAGGTAACGAAGATCATGAATTGATCAAAATCGGTAAAGCTGGACGTAGTCGCTGGCTCGGCCGTCGCCCTGAAGTACGCGGTGTAGTAATGAACCCGAACGATCACCCACACGGTGGTGGTGAAGGCCGCGCTCCAATCGGACGTAAATCGCCTATGTCTCCATGGGGTAAACCAACCCTTGGTTACAAAACGCGTAAGAAAAACAAGGCATCTGATAAATATATCGTTCGCCGCCGCACGAAATAAGACGCTTCTGGCAAGTTATAAAGCGCGAAGCGTCGATTCGCGGTTTGAAGAAACGGATGAAGGGAGGATTCACACATGGGTCGCAGTTTAAAGAAGGGGCCGTTTATCGATGGCTACCTGCTTAAAAAAGTTGAGGAACTGAACGAGGCTGAGAAAAAGGTTGTAGTTAAAACTTGGTCCCGTCGCTCAACCATTTTCCCTCAGTTTATCGGACATACGTTTGGTGTATATGACGGCCGTAAACACGTGCCTGTATACGTAACAGAAGATATGGTAGGTCACAAGTTGGGCGAGTTCGCGCCAACACGTACTTACAAAGGCCACGCGGGTGACGATAAGAAAACAAGAAGATAATAATAAGGTCTCTGTTTGAAAGGAGGGTAAACAATGGAAGCAAAAGCACATGCAAGATCGGTGCGGATTTCCGCTCGTAAAGCGAAGTTGGTTGTTGACTTGATTCGCGGAAAGCAAGTGGGGGAAGCAATTGCAATTCTTCGCCACACTCCGAAATCCGCTTCTCCGGTTGTTGAGAAGTTGCTTAATTCGGCAATTGCGAATGCTGAGCATAACTATTCTTTGGACGTGAACAGTTTGTTCGTTAGCGAAGTTTTCGTTAACCAAGGTCCTACTATGAAACGTTTCCGTCCGCGCGCCATGGGTCGCGCAAGCCGGATCAATAAACGCACGAGCCACATTACACTGGTGGTATCTGAGAAATAAGGAGGGATAACACGTGGGTCAAAAGGTAAATCCAATAGGACTCCGAATCGGTATTATTCGCGATTGGGAATCTAAATGGTATGCAGGGAAAGATTTCGGTACTCTTCTGATGGAAGACGTCAAAATCCGGGAATACCTTAAAGGTAAGTTGAAGGATTCCGCTGTTTCCCATATCGAGATCGAAAGAGCGGCTAACCGCGTGAACGTTACAATTCATACTGCTAAACCAGGTATGGTTATTGGTAAAGGCGGAGCAGAAGTAGAAGTACTTCGCAGCGCAGTTACTGCAATCGCTGGTGGCAAAAAAGTACACATCAACATCAATGAAATCAAGCACCCTGAATTGGATGCAATTCTTGTAGCTGAGAGCATTGCTCAACAATTGGAACGTCGTGTATCGTTCCGTCGTGCACTCAAACAAGCGATTCAAAGAACTATGCGTTCTGGCGCAAAAGGGATTAAAACTCAAGTAGGCGGACGTCTTGGCGGAGCCGAGATTGCTCGTTCAGAAGGTTATAGCGAAGGAACAGTTCCACTTCATACGCTTCGTGCCGATATCGATTACGGAACGGCTGAAGCACATACAACTTACGGTCTTATCGGCGTAAAAGTATGGATCTACCGTGGAGAAGTTCTTCCCCCAGCTAAGAAACAAGCTGCTCAGGAAGGAGGCAACTAATCATGTTGGTACCAAAACGCGTAAAACACCGCAAGCAACAACGCGGACACATGAAGGGTATGGCTAAAGGCGGTACTGAATTGAACTTCGGCGAATTCGGCCTGGTTGCATTAGAACCGTCTTGGATCACTAACCGTCAGATCGAAGCTGCTCGTATCGCAATGACACGTTATATCAAACGTGGCGGTCAAGTTTGGATCAAGATTTTCCCAGATAAGCCTATTACTCAAAAGCCTCTCGAGGTTCGTATGGGTAGTGGTAAAGGTAACGTTGAGAAATGGGTAGCCGTAGTTAAACCGGGCAAGATTATGTTCGAACTCGGAGGCGTGTCGGAAGAGATCGCTCGTGAAGCAATGCGTCTTGCCGCTCACAAGCTGCCTGTTAAGACTAAGTTTGTGAAACGTGAAGAATTGGGTGGTGAAGCAAATGAAAGCTAATGAACTTCGCAACTTAACCACTGCTGAGATTGAACAGAAGATCGCTGGATTCAAAGAGGAACTTTTTAATCTCCGTTTCCAATTGGCAACTGGCCAACTGGACAACCCAACTCGGATTCGTGACGTGCGTAAGGAAATAGCTCGTGCTAAAACCGTAATCCATCAAAGAGTGCTTGGGATTAGTTAAGTGAGACGGATCTCAGATCCGTATTCAGGAAGGAGGCTAACTAATGAGCGAAGAACGTAATGCACGTAAAGTGCTAATCGGTAAAGTTGTCAGTGATAAAATGGATAAAACCATCGTAGTCGCTGTTGAAACCTATAAGAAGCACACTTTGTACCACAAACGCATCAAGTCTACGAATAAATTCAAAGCACATGATGAGGGAAACGTGGCGAAGATTGGCGATACCGTAAAACTCATGGAAACTCGTCCGTTGTCCAAGGACAAACGTTGGAGACTAGTTGAAGTGGTTGAAAAAGCGGTTATCATCTAAGATAATCAAAAGAGTTTTTCCGGAAGGAGGAAATTATAATGATTCAACCATTTACACGCTTGCATGTGGCTGACAACTCTGGTGCGAAGGAACTGATGTGTATCCGCGTACTGGGTGGTACTGGACGCCGTACAGCAGCAATCGGTGATTTGATCGTTTGTTCCGTTAAACAAGCAACACCAGGCGGCGTTGTCAAAAAAGGTGATGTTGTTAGAGCGGTAGTTGTTCGTACGAAACGTTCCGTTCGTCGTAAAGATGGATCTTACATCGCATTCGACGAAAATGCAGCTGTTGTTGTTAAAGACGACAGAAGCCCTCGTGGAACACGTATCTTTGGACCAGTTGCTCGCGAACTTCGCGATAAAGACTACATGAAGATCGTTTCCTTGGCACCGGAAGTTATCTAAAATATCCCCAAAAAGTGACGTGTTGCTCTGAGGTTAATGCCGAATACTTTTCGGGGGCCCCAAAGACCTGCACGAGCCTAAAGGTTAGTTATAGGAGGTGTAATAAATGCCTAGAGTGAAAAAAGTTCTGGAATCCCATAACAATAAACTGCACGTGAAGAAAGATGACGTGGTGCTTGTGATTAGTGGTAAAGACAAAGGCAAAAAAGGCCGTGTCATCGCTGCTTATCCTCGTGAAAACCGCGTTCTGGTAGAAGGCGTCAATATGGTGAAGAAACACCAAAAGCCGAACCAGCTGAATCCACAGGGTGGAATTATTGAGCAGGAAGCTTCGATTCATGTGTCCAACGTAATGCACATCGATCCGAAGTCCGGTAAAGTAACCCGTATCGGTTACAAAGTATTGGAAAACGGTAAAAAAGTTCGGATTGCAAAACGATCTGGAGAGATTATCGACTAATCTAGCCCTTAAGAAAGGAGGTTAAATCTTCATGGCAGCAAGAATGAAAGAACGTTATCTTAACGAAATTACACCTGCTTTGATGCAGAAGTTTAACTATACAACTGTTATGCAAGTGCCTAAGATCGAGAAGGTTGTCATCAACATGGGTGTGGGTGACGCTGTTCAAAACTCCAAAGTACTTGACGCTGCAGTTAATGACATGCAGTTGATCGCTGGTCAAAAACCAGTAATCACTAAAGCTAAAAAATCCATCGCTGGTTTCAAACTACGCGAAAATATGCCGATTGGGGTTAAAGTAACACTGCGCGGCGAGCGTATGTATTACTTCTTGGACAAATTGTTCAACGTAACGCTTCCACGCGTACGTGACTTCCGTGGTGTTTCCTCTAAAGCCTTTGATGGCCGTGGTAACTACACACTGGGTCTTAAAGAACAATTGATCTTCCCCGAGATCGAATATGACAAAGTGGATAAAGTCCGCGGTATGGACATCGTTATTGTAACGACTGCTAAGACGGATGAGGAATCCCGCGAGCTGCTGGGTCAGCTGGGAATGCCTTTCGCAAAATAAAGTCGGTTAATCCATTTTCTCCGAAAATGTTTAGGAGGTGTCAGGCTAAGTGGCAAAAACTTCGATGAAAGTTAAACAACAACGTACGCCTAAGTTTAAAGTACGTGCATATACACGTTGCGAACGTTGTGGTCGTCCACATTCGGTATTGCAAAAGTTCAAAATTTGCAGAATTTGTTTCCGTGAATTAGCTTATAAAGGCCAGATCCCTGGCGTGAAAAAAGCAAGTTGGTAAGAAGTTTATAAACGGGAAGGAGGTTTACACACATGACTATGTCTGATCCTATTGCAGATATGCTTACTCGTATTCGTAACGCTAACATTGTGCGTCACGAAACGGTAGAAATGCCTGCTTCTACTATGAAGAAACAAATCGCTGACATTTTGAAGCGTGAAGGTTTCATCCGCGATGCGGAATTCGTTGAAGATAGCAAACAAGGGATTATCCGTATCTTCTTGAAATACGGCCCTAACCAAGAGCGTGTTATTTCTGGTTTGAAAAGAATCAGTAAACCAGGCCTTCGCGTATACACGAAGAGCAATGAAGTGCCTCGTGTACTCGGTGGTCTAGGAATCGCGATCATCTCCACATCTAAGGGAGTTATGACCGACAAAGAAGCTCGTCAATCAAAATCTGGCGGAGAAGTTGTCTGCTACATTTGGTAATAAACGTCACAAGATAAGGAGGTGCAACACATGTCTCGTATTGGTCGTAAACCAATCGCAGTACCTAGCGGTGTAGATGTCACTTTGGACAACGCCGTTATTACAGTAAAAGGTCCAAAAGGTTCTTTGACTCGTGAGCTTCATAAAGACATGAAGGTTACAGTTGAAAATAACGAAATTACCGTTGTTCGTCCGTCGGATAACAAATTGCATCGTTCACTTCACGGCACAACCCGCTCCGTTGTCAACAACATGGTAGCAGGCGTGACTGAAGGTTTCTCGAAATCTCTGGAATTGGTTGGGGTCGGATATCGTGCAAGCAAATCCGGAGATAAAATCGTTCTGAACGTTGGTTACTCCCACCCGGTTGAAATTACACCGGAAGCAGGTATCGAGTTCGAAGTTCCTGCGAACACGAAGATCATCGTTAGAGGTATCGATAAAGAACGCGTTGGCGCATACGCTGCTAAAATTCGTTCCGTTCGTGAGCCAGAACCGTATAAAGGTAAAGGTATCAAATATGAAGGCGAGCGTATCATCCGCAAAGAAGGTAAAGCTGGTAAGAAGAAATAACCAGTTTGAACTTAATTGTAAGATACCCCGTGCATCTTAAAGTGAAGCTGTTTACGGCAAACTGAAGGGAGTGAAAGGGAAGTCATGATTACAAAAGAAGATAAAAACAAGGCTCGTCTCAAAAGACACCTGCGTGTTCGTAAGAAGATCCAGGGAACTACTGAGCGTCCACGTTTGAACGTATTCCGTTCTTCGAAACACATCTACGCTCAACTGATCGATGATGTTAAAGGGGTTACTATCGTATCCGCTTCTACACTTGATAAAGAACTGAGCGCTAACATCGGTAATGGCGGCAGCGTTGAAGCTGCAGCGAAAGTTGGCCAATTGGTCGCTGAGCGCGCTAAAGAAAAAGGCTATGCAGTGGTCGTATTCGACCGCGGAGGTTACTTGTACCATGGACGGATTCAAGCATTGGCTGACGCAGCTCGTGAAGCTGGTCTTGAATTCTAGAATAATTCTTAAAAGGAGGTTAACGACTTGCGTGTAGATCCGAACAGTTTAGAACTGACAGAAAGAGTTGTACACATTAACCGTGTAGCAAAAGTTGTAAAAGGCGGACGCCGTTTCAGCTTTAGTGCACTCGTTGTTGTGGGCGATGGCAATGGCTACGTTGGTGCTGGAATCGGTAAAGCCGGCGAAGTTCCGGATGCCATCCGTAAAGGCATTGAAGACGCCAAGAAAAACCTGATTCACATTCCAATCGTAGGAACTTCGATTCCCCATCTCGTTACTGGCCACTTCGGCGCAGGACGCGTGTTGCTGAAACCAGCATCAGAGGGTACTGGCGTTATCGCTGGCGGTCCAGTTCGTGCGGTATTGGAATTGGCAGGCGTTGGCGACATTTTGACAAAATCACTGGGTTCTTCGAATTCCATGAATATGGTCAATGCAACTTTGGAGGGACTTTCCCGTCTGAAACGCATTGAAGAGGTCGCGAAACTTCGCGGCAAATCTGTCGAAGAATTGCGCGGTTAAGGAGGGGAACGTCAATGGCAAAATTGCAAATTACCCTCGTACGTAGTGTAATCGGACGTCCAGAAACACAACGTGTTACTGTTAAGACGCTCGGCCTGCGTAAACTCAACACGACAGTGGTTCACAATGACAGTCCTGCAATTCGCGGAATGATCAATAAAGTGAGTCACTTGCTATCTGTAACTGAAATTGAAGGCTAATCGCCTCGCATAAATTAACAAACATAAGGAGGTGCAAACGATGAAGTTACATGAACTTGCTCCGGCTCCTGGTTCCCGAAAAGAACGCAATCGCGTTGGTCGTGGACCAAGTAGCGGAAATGGTAAAACTTCCGGTCGCGGTCACAAAGGTCAAAACTCACGTTCTGGCGGTGGTGTT
The DNA here is from genome assembly GCF_037963865.1 of Paenibacillus sp. FSL R10-2734. Lineage (NCBI taxonomy): Bacteria > Bacillati > Bacillota > Bacilli > Caryophanales > Paenibacillaceae > Paenibacillus > Paenibacillus sp. FSL R10-2734. The sequence goes on from NZ_CP150170.1 coordinate 1,262,504, forward strand.
CGTCCGGGCTTCGAGGGTGGACAAAATCCGCTCTATCGTCGTCTGCCTAAACGTGGTTTCACTAATCCTACCCGTAAAGAGTATGCGATTGTGAACCTTGATGATCTGAATAGCTTTGCAGAAGGAACTGAAGTGACTCCGCAGTTGTTACTTGAAACTGGTGTTGTCAAGAATTCCAAAAGCGGCATTAAGATTCTCGGCAATGGTGAGTTAACCGTTAAATTGACTGTACAAGCAAATAAGTTCTCTCAATCTGCGGTAGAGAAAATCGAGGCTGCCGGCGGTAAAACCGAGGTGATCTAATGTTCAAGACGCTTAAGAATATCTGGCATGTGGAAGATTTGCGCAAAAAGATCCTGTTTACCTTGTTCATTCTGATTATCTACCGTATCGGTTCGTTTGTACCGGTTCCTGGTGTGAACAAAGATGTACTGGAAACAGCAAATCAGAGCGGTGACGCTTTGATGGGACTTTTGAACACCTTCTCGGGCGGAGCGCTCAAAAACTTCTCGATATTTGCGATTAGTATTTATCCGTACATTACAGCATCCATCATCGTGCAATTGCTGTCGATGGATGTTGTTCCTAAGTTTGCTGAATGGGCTAAACAAGGGGAGCACGGTAAAAAACAACTAGCGCAAATCACTCGTTATGGTACTGTGATTTTGGCCCTGATCCAAGGTTTTGCTACGTCGATAGGGTTTAACCGGATTTATGGAACTCAAATGATGCCGAATGCGACATTTGCTGACTACTTGCTGGTTGCCATTATCTTGACGGCTGGTACTTCTTTCCTGATGTGGCTTGGTGAACAGATTACCGAAAAGGGAATTGGGAACGGGATTTCGATCCTGATTTTTGCGGGAATCGTCTCCGCCATTCCGGGATATATCACGAGTACGGCTAACTCAAACTTTATTCAGCCGGACCAAGTGTTCCTGAATATTCTTAAAGTCGTTATTGTGCTGATTGTGATTTTGGCGATTGTGGTGGGGGTTATCTTTGTACAACAAGGTATTCGTAAGATTCCTGTACAATATGCCAAACGCGTAGTCGGCAACAAAATGTACGGTGGACAGAATACACATATCCCGCTCAAGATTAATGCGGCAGGTGTAATTCCAGTTATCTTCGCCGTTTCACTGCTTCAGTTTCCAATTGTAATCTCGAGCTTCTGGTCAACCCATGAATGGGCTAAATGGATTTCCAATAATCTTGCTCATGATAAGCCGCTCGGTATGGTTCTTTACGTGGTCATGATCATCGGATTTACGTTCTTCTATACGTTTGTTCAGATGAACCCGCAGCAAATGGCTGATAACATGAAGAAGAATGGCGGATATATTCCAGGAATACGTCCAGGTAAAGCTACAGAAAAATATTTAACCAGAGTGATGTCTCGGCTAACGATGTCCGGCGCACTATTCCTGGCAGTAATATCTGTATTACCTGTATTCTTTGGCTCCCTTTCCGGATTGCCTCGTGAGGTTCAGATTGGTGGTACTTCACTGCTAATCGTAATCGGAGTGGCATTGGATACAATGAAGCAGATCGAAAGCTCATTGATCAAACGCCATTACAAAGGCTTCATCAATAAATAGGCGATAGGTTCCGGTGAAGCTTAAGATTGTTACTTCCCGGCACCTATTGTGCTGTTTCTTGCTTGGTGGCGAACTTTTGGGGGGAGAGAGAAATCGTGAACATTTTATTCATGGGCCCTCCTGGGGCAGGCAAGGGAACACAAGCGGCAGAAATCATTAAAGAGTTTGGTATTCCTCATATTTCGACAGGAGATGCTTTCCGTTTGGCAATCAAACAGGAGACTCCAGTAGGATTGAAGGCCAAATCATTTATTGATCAAGGTTTGCTTGTGCCAGATGATGTGACCATTGGTATAGTTGAAGAACGGCTGCAGCAGTCCGATTGCGAAAAAGGATTTCTATTGGATGGTTTTCCAAGAACTCTTTCGCAAGCGGAAGCGCTGGATGATATTCTTAGCCGCTTGAATACATCTTTGGATCATGTCATCAACTTGAATGTTGACCGTGGACTGTTGATGGCGCGTCTTACTGGACGTCGTATCTGCACTGTTTGCGGGGCATCCTACCATTTAATCTTCAACCCGCCGAAGCAAGATGGCATTTGCGACATTGATGGCGGTGAGTTGTATCAACGTCCGGATGACAACGAAGAAAGTGTAGGCAAGCGTCTGGATGAGTATGATAATAAAACAGCGCCGTTGCTTGCGTTTTATGATAATAAAGGTCTTTTGCGTCAGGTAAATGGGGAAAACGAAATCAACGTCGTTTCTTCTGAAATCGTATCTTTATTGCGAGGTTAACGTAATGATCATTTGTAAATCCGAACAGGAACTTGCCTTTATGAGGGAAGCTGGTCGAATTGTTGCCGAGAGTCATCGTCTTATTGCTGAGGCCATTGAGCCTGGCATTACAACGGGTGATCTCGACAGAATCGCCGATCAATACATTCGCAGTCAAGGTGCTGTGCCGTCTTTCAAAGGCTACAACGGTTTTCCTGCCAGCATTTGCGCTTCAGTCAACGAACAATTAGTGCATGGATTTCCAGGTAAACGCAAACTGATCGAAGGCGATATTGTAACGCTGGATATCGGTGCAGAGTACCGCGGTTATCACGGTGATTCCGCCTGGACCTACGGTGTGGGCAGCATTTCCGAAGAGGCTCAGCGTTTGCTGGACGTTACGGAAGGCTCCTTGTACGCGGGACTGGCGTTAGTTAAGCCGGATGTGCGCTTGTTTACAATCTCCCATGCTATCCAGCAATACATCGAAGAGGCTGGTTTCTCAGTCGTACGTGAGTATGTTGGTCATGGCATTGGGGCAAAACTGCATGAAGAACCGCAAATTCCGAATTATGGCATAGCGGACCGCGGACCACGTCTGAAACCGGGTATGGTACTCGCGATTGAGCCGATGGTAAACGTAGGAAAGAGACATGTCAGAACGCTGGAAGATAACTGGACTGTCGTTACGGTTGATGGCTCGCTATGTGCTCATTTTGAGCATACAGTAGCAGTTACTCCGGACGGCATGGAAATTTTCACAAAACTGAATGCGTAGGTGATCTCCACTTGAATACTGTGAGCAGCCCGCAGGTTGGTCAATTAGTGAGAATTCTCAAAGGCAAAGATGCCGGAGAGGCAGCCGTTGTTATCGCAGTTGTTGATAGCAGATTTGTATACATTGCAGATGGAGACAAACGTAAGTTTGATGGGCCAAAGAAGAAGAATATTCTTCATCTTGAGCTCATACCCTTCATCAGCAGTGAGGTTGTGAACAGTTTGGAAGAAACTGGGCGGGTAACAAACGGAAAGCTGCGTTACGCAGTCATGAAGTATTCTGGACCCACCGGAATAAGTGCTGATGAGAAAGGAGACTAACTGTGGCTAAGGAAGATGTCATTGAAGTAGAAGGTACTGTCCTTGAACCGTTGCCAAATGCAACGTTTAAGGTTGAGCTTGAGAACGGTCATCAAATACTTGCCCATGTATCCGGTAAATTGCGGATGCACTTTATCCGTATTTTGACCGGAGACAAAGTGGTCGTGCAGTTATCGCCTTATGATTTATCAAAAGGTCGTATAACTTACCGTAAATAGATGGGAACTACGAAAAAAGTTTTGCTTCGCAAAACTTTGAGGAGGTAATTAACATGAAGGTAAGACCTTCTGTAAAGCCCATTTGCGAGAAATGTAAAGTAATCCGCCGCAAAGGGACTGTTATGGTGATTTGCGAAAATCCGAAACACAAACAAAAACAAGGTTAAGAAGGGGGTGTAGCGTAAAATGGCTCGTATAGCTGGAGTGGATTTGCCACGTGACAAACGCGTTGAGATCGCCTTGACTTATATTTTCGGAATCGGTAAAACGACTTCTCAGAAAATTCTTAATGAAACAGGCATTAGCGCTAATACACGTGTCCGTGATTTGACGGAAGATGAAGTCAGCAAACTGCGTGAAACGATCGACAAAACGGTTAAGGTTGAAGGTGACCTGCGTCGTGAAATTTCCTTAAATATTAAACGTCTTACTGAGATCGGCTGTTACCGCGGTGTTCGTCACCGTCGTGGATTGCCTGTTCGCGGTCAACGTACTAAAACCAATGCCCGTACCCGGAAAGGCCCGCGTCGTACGGTAGCAAACAAGAAGAAATAATAAGGGGGGATAAGAGACAATGGCTAAACCGAAAAAAGTCGTACGTACTAAACGTCGCGACCGTAAAAATATCGAATCCGGCGTGGCACATATTCGTTCCACGTTCAATAACACCATCGTTACCATCACAGATCCTCACGGAAATGCAATTTCCTGGGCAAGCTCCGGCGGCCAAGGATTTAAAGGTTCCCGTAAGTCGACTCCATTCGCAGCGCAAATGGCAGCTGAATCAGCAGCTAAAGCAGCTATGGAGCACGGCATGAAGTCGGTTGAGGTTATGGTTAAAGGACCGGGCGCGGGCCGCGAAGCAGCCATCCGTTCCCTTCAAGCTGCAGGGCTTGAAGTTAACCTTATTAAAGACGTAACTCCGGTTCCTCACAATGGATGCCGTCCGCCGAAACGTCGTCGCGTATAGTGAAATCAGTATTGTGAATGTGGTATAATTCTGACACATCTGCTAATAATAGGTGTTTAGGCATACTACATGATGCACCTGATGGGGTGACAGTTTCATATAGGAGCGACGTTGAAGGAGGGGTAAACTCGTGATAGAAATCGAAAAGCCGAAGATTGAGACCGTAGAAGCTAATGATGAAGGTACCTATGGGAAATTCGTAGTTGAACCGTTGGAACGTGGGTATGGCACGACTCTGGGGAATTCGCTTCGCCGGATATTGCTTTCTTCGCTTCCAGGAGCCGCAGTGACTTCGGTCCAAATTGACGGCGTTCTGCATGAGTTCTCGACCGTTCCAGGCGTAATGGAAGATGTGACGGAGATCATTCTGAACCTTAAAGCCTTGTCCCTGAAGATTCATTCAGACGAGGAAAAAGTGTTTGAGATTGATGCCGAAGGGGAAGGCATCGTTACCGCAGGTGATATCCGTGCGGACAGCGATGTTGAGATCCTGAATCCGGATCTTCACATTGCAACGCTGGGACCTGGTGCGAGACTTCACATGCGTATTTTTGCAGGGCGTGGTCGCGGCTACGTCCAAGCGGATCGGAACAAACGCGACGATCAGCCAATTGGTGTTATCCCGGTTGACTCCATCTACACTCCTATTTCACGCGTTAACTACGGCATAGACAATACACGTGTTGGTCAAGTGACCAACTACGACAAATTGACGCTTGAAATTTGGACAGATGGCAGTATTAGACCGGAAGAGGCTGTAAGCCTCGGAGCCAAAATTTTGAACGAGCACCTCGTACTGTTCGTAGGTCTTACGGACGAAGCGAAAGACGCCGAAATTATGGTTGAAAAAGAAGAAGACAAAAAAGAAAAAGTACTTGAGATGACAATCGAAGAGCTTGATCTTTCTGTTCGTTCCTACAACTGCCTCAAACGTGCTGGTATTAATACCGTACAAGAGCTTACCACGAAGACTGAAGAAGATATGATGAAGGTGCGTAACCTTGGTCGTAAATCTTTGGAAGAAGTTCAGGAAAAGCTTGAGGAACTTGGTTTGGGTCTCCGTACAGAAGAATAGCTACAGATTGCTTTAGTAAAGGAGGGAAAACACAATGGCATACCAAAAATTGGGCCGTGATTCCAGTGCGCGTAAAGCGTTATTTCGCGACATGGTAACGGATCTGTTTTTATACGAGCGCATCCAAACAACGGAAGCTAAAGCGAAAGAAGTTCGTTCTATCGCTGAAAAGTTGATCACTAAAGCTAAAAAAGGTGATCTTCATGCTCGTCGTCAAGTAGCTGCATTTGTTCGCCGCGAGACTGTTGATGGTGAACAAGATGCAATTCAAAAATTGTTCTCTGACATTGCTCCTCGTTACACAGAGCGTCCAGGTGGATACACTCGTATCCTGAAACTGGGACCTCGTCGTGGCGACGCTGCGCCTATGGTCTATCTTGAATTAGTAGATCGCGCGTAGTATCACAAGTATTGATTTCCGATGATTCCCTTTCATCCGGCCCTCTTTGGAGTAAAGATGGGGGAAATATCAGCGTTATTGTGCTGCAGAGGCGCAAGACTCTGCTGTACCAATAACCGTGGGAATCACCTTGGTTCAATTGAAGGAGCTCCCGCAGGGGCTCTTTTTTTTGAAGTAATGGAGTGAAGTGTTAATGGATGCCGTCCTTCTAGGGACGGCAAAGCCATTTCTTCCTCTCGATTAAGATCAGACAGTGCTTCGATCGACGTTTCTGCTGAACGGTTTAAAAAGGAGAACGGAATGCGTAATCTATTGATGAAGGTCAATTATGACGGAACAAATTATGATGGCTTTCAGACCCAGCCTCAGGGCAATACGATTCAGGATCGGCTGGAGCAAGCGATACTTCATCTGACTGGTGAGGAGCTTAAGATTACTGCTTCTGGCCGCACAGATGCCGGAGTACACGCCTATGGTCAGCCTTTTAACTTTACGACCTCCTCTCGAATCCCACTTGAACGTTGGTGTCTGGCGCTTAATGCCCGGCTGCCACAAGATATCGTGGTTACTGAGGCTAGGGAAGTACCGCTGACGTTTCACTCTCGTAGAGGAGCTAAGCGTAAAACTTACCGATACACGATTAATGGCAACAGGTTTCCAGATCCGTTTCAGCGGCGCTGGCAGCTTCATCATCCGGTGAAGTTGGACATTCCTGCTATGCAGCAAGGCTTAACGCATATTTTAGGGACACATGACTTCACTTCGTTTGCTTCACGTCGGTCTACTAAGACATCTCATGTACGGACGATCTTTGAAGCTCATATGGAAGTAGACCGCAGCATGTGCCGACCCTCTACTTTAGATCAGGGAGTGATCCAAACTTTTATAACGGGTAGTGGATTTCTTCAGCATATGGTTCGCATTATTATGGGGACTTTGATCCATGTGGGGGAAGGTAAAATACATGCTGATGATGTTGCTGAGATATTGGCAGCATGTGATCGTTCTGCTGCTGGTCCGACAGCTATGGCCAAGGGGTTGGCTTTGTGGAGTGTAGAATATGACGAGTCTGAAAGTGAACCTTTTTTTCTATAAATTTCTTCCTAAATAATAGGCTGAATGTTTAAAAATCACTTGCACTTGTTATGTTTATACTGTAATATAAAAGTTGTGTTTTCTTGATGGCTATCCCACAGCCCCGATCAAGGAAATGCCAAAAAAATGCTTTGCTTAACTCACATAATTGTAATTCAATGAGAAACAAGATATACGAAACAGAAGATTTTCGTACGAGAACAAGGAGGAAACATTCATGCGTACCACCTATATGGCGAAGCCGAACGAAGTTGAACGCAATTGGCACATTATTGATGCCGAAGGCAAAACACTCGGTCGTTTGGCCAGCGAAGCCGCTGCTTTGATCCGTGGCAAACACAAACCGCAATTCACTCCACACGTTGATACAGGAGATTTCGTTATCGTAATCAACGCTGAGAAAATTCACTTGACCGGTAAGAAATTGCAAAACAAGAAATACTACCGTCACTCGATGCACCCAGGTGGCTTGAAAGTTACTAATGCTGAAACTTTGCTGAATACTAAACCAGAACGCGTAATTGAATTCGCTGTTCATGGTATGATTCCTAAGACTCGTCAAGGGGACCACATGAAGCTGAGATTGAAAGTATATGCAGGCGCTGAGCATCCACATGCAGCACAAAAACCTGAAGTTTACGAACTTCGCGGATAAGAATAGAGGAGGACAGTTTCATGGCACAAGTACAATACTATGGGACAGGTCGTCGTAAACATTCGGTAGCACGTGTTCGCCTTGTACCGGGTGAAGGACGCATTGTCATTAACAAACGTGAGATGGACGAATATTTCGGTGTGGAAACACTGAAAATGATCGTAAAACAACCTTTGAACCTGACTGAAACACTAGGCAACTACGATGTAATCGTTCTTGCACATGGTGGCGGCATTTCCGGTCAAGCTGGAGCAATTCGTCACGGTATCTCCCGTGCATTGCTTAAAGTTGACCCTGAATATCGCGGTGCGCTTAAGAAAGCCGGCTTCCTGACTCGTGACCCACGTATGAAGGAACGTAAGAAATACGGCTTGAAGGCAGCACGTCGTGCGCCTCAGTTCTCGAAACGTTAATATTTATCAAATTCAACCCTTGGCCTTTATGGTCGAGGGTTTTATTTTTTTATAAGCCCTTTCGAATAAGAAATGAGCTTTTTTTGCATCCATTTACTAATTTTGAGGGATGAAACTCATTGACTTCCTCAGTAAAAGTTATATACTATTTCATATAGAAATAGTTGGTTTTATTACTTCTTTTACCTCATTTATTCATACGATTAATATTTTGGATGGAGGAATACCTTAATGAACCTGCTCGAGAAAGAAGATTTGATCAGAATAAAGGCCGAAGAATTAGAAAGTGCTTCACCCGAGGAAATTATCCGCTGGGCAGTAGAAACATTTCCTAACATTACTTTTGCCTGCAGCTTTGGTGCCGAAGATGTAGTGCTTGTTGATATGCTTCACAAAGTTAGTCCATCTACTGACGTCTTTTATCTCGATACAGATTATCATTTCAAGGAAACCTACGAAACCAGAGATTTGATGGCAGACAAATACGGATTAGAGTTTGTACGTGTGTCTCCACAAATCACAACGCAGGAGCAAGCACTTCAATACGGTGAAACATTATGGACAGTTGATCCTAACCAATGCTGTGGAATTCGTAAAGTAGAACCTTTGACTCGTATTCTATCTCAATATGAGGCTTGGATTACTGGAATTCGTCGTGACCAAGCGCCTACCCGTGCAAATTCTAAAAAGGTTGAGTATGATTATAAATTTGGTTTAGTGAAGTTTAATCCTATTGCGGATTGGACGACTGAGGATGTATGGAACTATATTCGTGAAAATGACGTAATCTATAACCCTCTACATGATCGTAATTATCCAAGTATCGGCTGTGAGCAATGTACTCGTCAGGTTATGCCTGGTGAAGATCCTCGTGCAGGACGTTGGTCTGGATCAGAGAAGACAGAGTGCGGATTGCACAAGTAAGATATATCCCTGTGGGAACATAGAAGGAGAGACTAAGATGACTTCAATACGTCCGCATGGCGGAACTTTGGTTAACCGTGTAGTAGAGGGTACTGAAAGAGAAGAACTGCTTCAACTCGCCCGTGACAACAAGTCAATTACAGTGAACACTTGGACTTTATCCGATTTGGATCTTATCGCTGTAGGTGCATTTTCGCCACTGACTGGCTTTTTAAAAGAGCAAGACTATCATTCAGTAGTAAAAAGCATGCGTTTAGCAGATGGCACAGTGTGGAGTATTCCAATAACACTTGCTGTAGAAGATGATGTGGCAGCCGGATTATCTATTGGGGATAAAGTTTCTCTAATCGGTGAAGATGACGGGAAGATTTATGGTTTATTAGATATTGAGAGTATTTATACTGTTGATCAAGCGATTGAAGCGCAGAATGTATTCAAAACAACAGACCCTGAACATCCAGGCGTGAGCAAGCTGTTGGCCCGTCCAGCAACCTATGTTGGAGGACCGATTACTGTCTTGAACCGTCCACAGCCTGAGAAGTTCGGAGAATTTTATTTTGATCCTGCGGATACACGTAAAATATTTGCTGACAAGGGCTGGAGAACGGTTGTAGGCTTTCAGACACGCAATCCGGTCCATCGTGCGCATGAATACATTCAGAAGTGTGCTATGGAGGTTGTAGACGCTCTATTCCTGAATCCGCTTGTTGGTGAGACGAAGTCAGATGATGTACCGGCAAATGTACGGATGAAGAGCTACCTAGCGCTTTTGGAGAACTATTATCCTGAAGATCGTACTTTTCTTGGTGTTTTCCCGGCGGCGATGCGTTATGCAGGCCCTAGAGAAGCGATTTTCCATGCCATGGTTCGCAAAAATTACGGCTGCACCCATTTCATCGTCGGACGTGACCATGCTGGTGTAGGTGATTACTACGGTACTTACGAGGCACAGGAAATTTTCTCGAATTTTAGTGTGGAGGAGCTTGATATTACTCCATTATTTTTTGAACATAGCTTCTTCTGTAAAAAATGCGGAAATATGGCTTCAAGTAAAACATGCCCTCATCCTAGCAACGATCATATGACGTTGTCGGGTACGAAGGTACGGGCTTTACTCCGTGATGGACAATGTCCACCGCCTGAATTCACGCGGCCTGAGGTTGCGCAGATTCTGATAGAAGGTATGACTCAAGAAGTAACAGCTTAATCATTGTCAGCTAGTACTATTTGACCTTCTTGTCCCATATAGATGAGTATTATCTATTGGGACGAGGGGGTCTTTGTTATGTCTGGCCGAAAGCAGAGTAAGGTCTCGGTCTGGATCTCATGGAGCAGTATCAAAAAAAGTATGCTTGGCGCGACACTGCTAGCCATAATGATCGGAATTATAGCGTATGACATGCCTACCGCTAAAACATTAAATTATTGGAGTCTGCCCTTGTCAGGAAAAGTTATTGCTCTCGATGCAGGACATGGTGGAGCTGACGGAGGAGCGGTTAGCCGGGAAGGGTTAATTGAGAAAGACATTAATCTCGCGGTATCGCTTTATTTACGTGATTATCTGCAGCAGGCAGGGGCTATTGTAGTAATGACTCGTGAGGGTGATTATGATTTGGCTCAGGAAGGCACTAAGGGCTATTCTAAGCGCAAGACTGAAGATCTTAAGCAAAGAGTAAGAAGCATTGAAGAGAAAGGCGCAGACCTTTTTATAAGCGTTCATATGAACAGTGTACCTTCAAACCGTTGGAGTGGTGCGCAGACCTTTTACTATCCCAATCACAAGGATAATAAAGCTATTGCGGAGTTTGTGCAGAGCGAACTGAAGACTACGCTGGAGAATACAGATCGTGTGGCTAAAACAGTGAATACTGTATATCTGCTAAAAGCATTGAAAATACCAGCGGTGCTTGTAGAAGTCGGTTTCTTATCGCACCCGCAGGAATCAGCTCTGCTTGGAAATGATGTCTATCAGCGTAAGGTAGCGACTAGCATTTATCGTGGCATTCTTCGGTATGCCTCCGAGTAGTCAGGACTACTCATGGGGAGACAGGTAATGATATAATAGACAAAAACTCCGGATGATTTCTCAACCGGAAAGGAAACAGAGGTGCTTCCCATGCTGACTAAGGAACAAATTCAGGAAATACTGCAGCCATTAACAGACTCTGAAACTGGAAAAAGCCTTGTGGAACTACAGCTGATCCGTGACATTATGATTAAAGAAGATCGTATTTCTTTATCTATCATATGTCTGAATCCTGAAGAGCAAAGTCGCATGGATCTAGAACAACAGGTTCGTGAATTGCTTGAAGCGGGTGGGGCTCCTAATGTACATATCCGGCTTCGTAATGCAACCGATTATGAACGTGCTAACCTTCGCGGAGAGAGCGCTGAGGAAGTTGTTGATGAGCCTGGGAAACTTAAAGGACATGCTGCGGGCCTTGATGACCATGAATTAATTAGCGAGAGCTCTGGTGTGAACTTTATCGCCGTGGCCAGCGGCAAAGGTGGAGTTGGTAAATCTACAGTAACGGTGAACTTGGCCGTAGCCCTTGCGAGAAAAGGTAAAAAGGTTGGTCTTGTCGATGCCGATATTTATGGTTTCAGCATTCCCGATATGATGGGGATCGAAGAGGGGCCGGTTGTTGAAGAAGGAACTATTATTCCTGTGGAACGTTTCGGAGTGAAGGTCATGTCTATGGGCTTCTTTATCCGTGAGAATAGTCCGGTTATTTGGCGGGGGCCTATGCTTGGAAAGATGCTGCGCCAGTTCTTCAATGATGTCGGTTGGGGTGAGCTTGATTATATGCTGCTTGATCTTCCTCCAGGCACAGGTGATGTGGCGCTTGATGTGCATCAGATGCTGCCCCACAGCAAGGAGATCATAGTTACGACACCTCACGCTACAGCAGCGTTTGTGGCGGCTAGAGCGGGCTCTATGGCTCTGCAGACAGATCATGAGATTATTGGAGTCATTGAGAATATGGCTTATTATGAGTGTACAGACTGTGGTAAGAAAGATTATATTTTTGGCAGAGGTGGAGGAGCAAGGCTTGCAGAGACGCTTCATACGGAGCTTCTTGCACAAATTCCACTAGGTGCACCGGATAATCATATTTCTGAACCGGATTTCTCACCTTCTGTATACAAAGAAGAGACACCGACAGCACTATTGTTTGCCGAAATCGCTGATAAACTAATTGCAAAATATGAGCACTAATTCTTGTGTATGAAAAAGAGGCCTTATCCCACACGTTTGAGTGGGATAAGGCCTCTTTTTTTACGTACTGAAAGTATATATTTGGGGCCCCCGTAAAGTACCTGAGTACGCTTCGTAGCAAATCTCCACATTGTGGGGATATTTTAAGAACTTGAATCACCGCCGCTACCACCGCCACCGCTTTCCTGTGTGTCGCCACCTTCGCTGCCTTTATCTTTTTTCTCCTTTGGCTCAAGTTCTTCTTGTACGACTTTTTTAAGTAAAGTCAATACTTCCATACGGAATAATGGGTTTTGCATAGATTCCTGCATGGTCTTCATGGATTGCTTACGGTAATCAGGTGTTTTGGTGAGATTTAGAAACATGGTCATCATTTCTGGAGACTTCATAATTTCTTCGACTGATTTCTGGTAAGTGGGATCCTTAATTAGCTGAAGGTGTAGCTCCTTGCTTTGCGATTGAATCGCTTTAGCAAAATCACCCGCGAACTTGGGATCCGTCATTATTTTCTCAATTTCCTTTTGATATTCCGGTGCAGTGAGGGTATCCTTAACAGCGGTTTTAATCTCCTCTGTTGTTTGAAGAGGCATCATCTTCATGCTCATTCCACTGCTGCCACCAGAGCTGGAACTTGATAATGATTCCTCAACCGCTTTCTTTCCATCTTCGCTTTTTAATATATCAATAACCATGGTCTTCATTTCTTTATAACTGCCCTGTCCGGAAGAAGAACTGCTCTGCTCACCTCCGCAAGCCGTTAAGGCCATTACAAAGCCCAATGCCAAACCCACAGAACTGATAAATCTCCATTTCATTGGCGCTGCCCTCCTTTATAGGATTCTCCAGATGTATTATGCCGCATTAGAACACATTTATGTTCTGGGTGTAATGGTGTTTTGTCGGTATCCTTGGTAAAATAAATCTGACAAGGGGAGGTGAATTGGCTGAGTATAAAAAAATGGTTTCATTTATTTTGGACTACCCTCCTTATAGGAGCGGGTGGGGCTGTAATCGCTGGTCTGGCACTGCAATTCGTGAATGGTACGATTGATTTCAAAAGTGTAGGGGATTTCTTTTTATACCCGCTGATTCTGCTTGGTTACGGAATGCTTGTAAGCGTTTATTCGCAACTTGGTTTTTTTGCCTATTTGATTTTGAATTATATGGGCAACGGGGTTTTTCCACAAAAGGTTTGGAAATACATACAACTAGTGCTTTCTGTGCTCGCATTGCTTGAACTGATTTTTTTGCGTACCGTCGTTGGCGGAGATAGAAATGTTATGTCTGATCTAATATTAGGAATCGTTATTTTGCTAGCAGCTATTATTGTGTCTTATTTCAAAGTGAAAAGTACAAACAGCTCTGCTTTGATTCCAACCCTCTTTTTTATGACAGCTATATCAATTGTGGAAGTGATCGGCGTGCTCCGTATAGGTGTCGATAGTGCGACCGTATTTATTGTTGTTCCGCTTATCGCTTGTAATGCATTCCAAATTTTGATGCTTCACCGTATTCTGAAACCGGCAGCCGGATAATGAATGGGGAAGGCACTAAACAATGAACCCCGTGCTCTGATCTCAGAAGACGGGTTTTTTGCTTTAACTGTATCTTAAAGATTAAAATCTGTTTACGGAGGTTAATCTTAAAGAACGTAATGCTCTAAAACTAGGCGTATGCTTCCGAAGCGTGTTTTGTACGTAGTTCTTCAATGATGCATATGCTTTACAAAACTAAGTGAATGCTTCCGAAGTGAGTTTTGTACGAAGTAATACAAGTGTAGTAACGCTCACAAAACTTTTAGGAGGGGAATATATGGACATCAAGCGCTATATGATAAAAGACACAAATGAAATCCGGCTTAACAAGCTGGATCCAGACGACACAGGCATTTTTAAATCCAAAAAAGAAGCAGAAGCCAAAACAGAGCAGCTCAAAACACGCTTGGCAGAGCTACAAGATATTTTGTTTGCTCAGAAAAAGCATTCGCTGCTTGTAATTCTGCAAGGAATGGATTCCAGCGGTAAGGATGGAACGGTTAAGCATATTTTTTCAGGCATCAATCCACAAGGATTCATTGTTACCAGCTTCAAGAAACCTTCTCTAGAGGAAGAGGCTCACGATTTTTTATGGAGGGTTCACCAGAAGACACCCCCTAAGGGCTATATCTCTGCATTTAATCGCTCGCACTATGAAGATGTATTGGTACCGCGGGTACATGGGGGATTAAAAAAGGATGATTTCAAGCGCCGCTTTCGTTACATACGGCAGTTCGAGGAAATGCTAGTGGAAGAGGGAACTACAGTTATTAAGCTTTTTCTGCATATTTCTAAAGAGAAGCAGTTAAAGAAAATCAAAGAACGACTTGAAGATCCCAAAAAACACTGGAAATTCGATGCAAGTGATCTCCAGGAGCGGGAGTATTGGGAGGATTACCAAGAAGCATATGAAGATGTTTTCAAGGAAACTAGTATAGATAAAGCACCCTGGTATTGGATACCCGCCAATCATCAATGGTACCGCAACTATTTGGCCTTATCCATCGTTGTAAAGACACTGGAGAGTCTGGATCTGAGTTATCCGAAGCTGAATACCCCCACACCCGACATATCGGAACTCATTTCTCCACGTCATTAATACTTTGGAAAGATCAACAATTATTACGGCACCAGAGATTGTGAAATGTGCTCTATAGCCCGGCCGCGTCCTCGATGGCATTACTAAGTGAAGCTGAGTCGCGGACCTCTTTACCTTCGGCGTTGCTTTGACTAATTAGCTCAGAGACGGTAACGAACTCATAACCTTGACTCCGAAGCTCGTCGATAATGAGCGGAAGTGCTTCATGCGTTTGTTTGCAGGAATCACTGGCATGTAGAAGGACGATATCACCAGGATGCGCTTTTGTTGTCACACGCTTCACGATATTGTCTACGCCGATGTTCTTCCAGTCCAGAGAGTCTGTGTCCCATTGAATGACCTTGTATCCGAGATCGCTGGCAACCTGAAGGACTCTTTTGTCAAAATCTCCATTAGGCATACGAATCAAATTAGGCTCAGTGCCTGTTAATTCGGTAAGTACGGTGTGAGCCGTTGAGATCTGTGTACGAATTTCTTCGTTGCTTAGTGTGCTGTAATTGACATGTTTATGACCATGACTACCAATTTCGAAACCTGCATTCTTGATGTTGGTTACAATCTCCGGGTGAGTCTTACTCCATGGTGAAGACAGGAAGAAGGTGGCTTTGTCCACTTTCTTGTCTTCAAGTACCTTCAAAATCGGTTCGGGTCTTTTCTCCCCCCAGCTAATATCGAAGGTCAGGGCAATCAGCTTCTTCTCTGTTGGTACACTGTAGATCGCAGAAGGTCCAGATTCGGAAAAAACAGTTATGTTACCCCTCTCGACATAGACAACTCCAGCAGCAAGAAGCACAGCGGCGAAGATATAGATAAATCGTTTAATCTTTTTGCCGCTGAATACATAAAAAGAATTCATAATGACAGCGCTCCTCTCCCATGCGAAATGCTTGTATGTTCTAAATGTATGCTCGTACCGCACGGTTATGACCTAAGATACAAAGATCACAATTTCAGGAGGTATTTATGTTGTCGTTCTTCACATTTGTTAAAGATCTAAAAACGATTCGTAAGGCTTTATTGTTGTCCTGTCTGCTCTTCGCAGTAGGAGCGGTTATAGGCTGGGTAGCAACGAGTAGTCTTGAAAAGCTATTGGTTCAGCAATTGGAGGGGCTCAGCGAAATCAGCGGTAACCTTAGAGATTCTTCTAATCCGCAATGGAGCTTCTTTGTTTTTATATTTTTGAATAATAGCATCAAGGGTGTTCTTATCATATTTTTAGGGGCGTTGTTCGGTATACTGCCAGCCATATTCTTATTTATTAACGGAGCGGTTATCGGCTATTTGATTCATTTATCAGCGCTGCAAGGACAGGACTTGTTCGAACTAATAGTAAAAGGACTGCTGCCTCATGGGATTATAGAGATTCCAGCGATCATTATTGCTTGTGCATTTGGACTGCAGTTCGGCGGAAAAGTACTTTCAAGTATATTTCGTTTATTCACTAAAAAAGAGGACAGAGGTGTAGATTGGTCTTCGTTTACGCGTCAGACACTTACAGCATCCATTTGGACAGTAATCCTCCTATTTGTTGCAGCCATTATTGAAAGCACAATAACTTTCTCTCTTTTATCATAAAACTTCCGGAAATGGAGCATAACATTAAAACCATTCATCCAAGGATTGCCTAAAGATCAGAGGTATATAATCGTGACGAAGCCATAAAGGGAATTTTTAATAATTATGGTTATAAAAAGAGTACTCCGGTTAATCTAGTGTAAGAGGATCTTAAGGCAGCTTTCTCCATGAGATGGACTAACTAATTATGTACAAGGGTTTTGTGGTTTTAGTGAATGTGTTACTTGCAACTTCATGAAGGAGGCCAAGCATATGTTGGGAATGTTGTTTAACGAGAAAGAATGCAAGGAACTGGATTATGTTTTGCGAAAAGAACTTGATGAGATGCTGTTAGATTTGAGCGATCAGCGCTTGGACCAAAATATCAGGCATGCCATCGCCAATAGATATAAGACTGTATTTCGAATGTACGCTCGTTTTGCTCCTCAGAAAGAGCTTTCCAAGTATGCATGGGGCGGACGTTCTTCTCAGTATAAACACTGAGGATGGGTGGTAAATGCAAGAGTCTTATATGAATTTAAGATTATTTAATAAAATAGCTTGACTAAAAAGGAGTGCTCATGATAAATTATATCTCGCGCTCCTTTTGCTTGTGTAAAAGGGAAGCGGAAGGCGAGTGAAATTGAAAAAAACATTTTTCAAAAAAAAGACTTGCCAAACAGCGAAACACTGTGATATATTATAAAGGTCGCCGCTGACAAACAACGACGACGAAATAAGAGACATTGATCTTTGAAAACTGAACAACGAGTGAGTGGGAAATCACGAAAGTGATATCCAAAATTAGAGAATTAATTTTCTCGTCAGATGTTTCAAAATGAGCATATCGCTCTTTTCAATACTAATTGGAGAGTTTGATCCTGGCTCAGGACGAACGCTGGCGGCGTGCCTAATACATGCAAGTCGAGCGGAGTTATTTTGAAAGCTTGCTTTCAAAATAACTTAGCGGCGGACGGGTGAGTAACACGTAGGCAACCTGCCCTTCAGACTGGGATAACTACCGGAAACGGTAGCTAATACCGGATAATTTCTTTTTTCTCCTGAAGAAAGAATGAAAGACGGAGCAATCTGTCACTGAGGGATGGGCCTGCGGCGCATTAGCTAGTTGGTGGGGTAACGGCCCACCAAGGCGACGATGCGTAGCCGACCTGAGAGGGTGAACGGCCACACTGGGACTGAGACACGGCCCAGACTCCTACGGGAGGCAGCAGTAGGGAATCTTCCGCAATGGACGAAAGTCTGACGGAGCAACGCCGCGTGAGTGATGAAGGTTTTCGGATCGTAAAGCTCTGTTGCCAGGGAAGAACGTCCGGTAGAGTAACTGCTATCGGAGTGACGGTACCTGAGAAGAAAGCCCCGGCTAACTACGTGCCAGCAGCCGCGGTAATACGTAGGGGGCAAGCGTTGTCCGGAATTATTGGGCGTAAAGCGCGCGCAGGCGGTCATTTAAGTCTGGTGTTTAAACCTTGGGCTCAACCTAAGGTCGCACTGGAAACTGGGTGACTTGAGTACAGAAGAGGAAAGTGGAATTCCACGTGTAGCGGTGAAATGCGTAGATATGTGGAGGAACACCAGTGGCGAAGGCGACTTTCTGGGCTGTAACTGACGCTGAGGCGCGAAAGCGTGGGGAGCAAACAGGATTAGATACCCTGGTAGTCCACGCCGTAAACGATGAGTGCTAGGTGTTAGGGGTTTCGATACCCTTGGTGCCGAAGTTAACACAGTAAGCACTCCGCCTGGGGAGTACGGTCGCAAGACTGAAACTCAAAGGAATTGACGGGGACCCGCACAAGCAGTGGAGTATGTGGTTTAATTCGAAGCAACGCGAAGAACCTTACCAGGTCTTGACATCCCTCTGAATCCACTAGAGATAGTGGCGGCCTTCGGGACAGAGGAGACAGGTGGTGCATGGTTGTCGTCAGCTCGTGTCGTGAGATGTTGGGTTAAGTCCCGCAACGAGCGCAACCCTTAACTTTAGTTGCCAGCAGGTAATGCTGGGCACTCTAGAGTGACTGCCGGTGACAAACCGGAGGAAGGTGGGGATGACGTCAAATCATCATGCCCCTTATGACCTGGGCTACACACGTACTACAATGGCCGGTACAACGGGAAGCGAAACCGCGAGGTGAAGCCAATCCCATCAAAGCCGGTCTCAGTTCGGATTGCAGGCTGCAACTCGCCTGCATGAAGTCGGAATTGCTAGTAATCGCGGATCAGCATGCCGCGGTGAATACGTTCCCGGGTCTTGTACACACCGCCCGTCACACCACGAGAGTTTACAACACCCGAAGTCGGTGGGGTAACCCGCAAGGGAGCCAGCCGCCGAAGGTGGGGTAGATGATTGGGGTGAAGTCGTAACAAGGTAGCCGTATCGGAAGGTGCGGCTGGATCACCTCCTTTCTATGGAGAATCGTTCTCTGCAATGAGGACATTCAAATCGGAAGCTAAGCTTCCTCAATAGAACCCTCGGGTTCGAACACTCACTCGTGTTCAGTTTTGAAAGAGCAAGTCTCTTTCATATGCGTTTGGTGGCGATAGCGGAGGGGTTCCACACGTACCCATCCCGAACACGACCGTTAAGCCCTCCAGCGCCGATGGTACTTGGACCGAAGGGTCCTGGGAGAGTAGGACGCCGCCAAGCGGACAACCTTATTTGGTTGATTCACAATGTTATATATGTTATATGGGCTTTTAGCTCAGTTGGTTAGAGCGCACCTCTGATAAGGGTGAGGTCGGTGGTTCGAGTCCACCAAGGCCCACCATATAACTTTATAAAGTACGAGGCCTCCGAAAAGTAATCGGAATAAGCTTCGAAGCTAGACTTCACTTTTTGGAGTGAATTATATGGGGCCATAGCTCAGCTGGGAGAGCGCCTGCCTTGCAAGCAGGAGGTCAGCGGTTCGATCCCGCTTGGCTCCACCATAATTTTTAAAATTCAATACCTTTTTTAAACATTGATCCTTGAAAACTGGATACCGAAACGAATTTGCGTTTTAGAACATCTTTTAAGCTGAACTTGTGTAAACAAGTTTAAATTAATAGTGATGCTAAGTGAAGATTTTCGATTGTGCGAACAAGCGAAACATCGGAACGATGGTTAAGCTAATAAGAGCACACGGAGGATGCCTAGGCGCCAGGAGCCGACGAAGGACGTGGCGAACAACGAAACTGCCTCGGGGAGCTGTAAGCAAGCTTTGATCCGGGGGTGTCCGAATGGGGAAACCCAGCTGTGGTAATTCGCAGTTACTCACACCTGAACACATAGGGTGTGTAGAGGCAGACCAGGGGAACTGAAACATCTAAGTACCCTGAGGAAGAGAAAACAATAGTGATTCCGTCAGTAGCGGCGAGCGAACGCGGAACAGCCTAAACCTAAGAGCTTGCTCTTAGGGGTTGTGGGACGTCTCACATGGAGTTACAAAGGAATATGGTAGGTGAAGAGGTCTGGAAAGGCCCGCGATAGAGGTAAAAGCCCTGTAACCTAAACTGTGTTCTCTCCGAGACGGATCCCGAGTAGTGCGGGGCACGTGAAACCCCGTATGAATCCAGCAGGACCATCTGCTAAGGCTAAATACTACCTGGCGACCGATAGTGAAACAGTACCGTGAGGGAAAGGTGAAAAGCACCCCGGAAGGGGAGTGAAATAGAACCTGAAACCGTGTGCTTACAAAAAGTCAGAGCCCTATTAATGGGTGATGGCGTGCCTTTTGTAGAATGAACCGGCGAGTTACGTTTAACATGCAAGGTTAAGTCGAGAAGACGGAGCCGCAGCGAAAGCGAGTCTGAATAGGGCGATTTAGTATGTGGACGTAGACCCGAAACCGTGTGATCTACCCCTGTCCAGGGTGAAGGTGCGGTAACACGCACTGGAGGCCCGAACCCACGTACGTTGAAAAGTGCGGGGATGAGGTGGGGGTAGCGGAGAAATTCCAATCGAACTCGGAGATAGCTGGTTCTCCCCGAAATAGCTTTAGGGCTAGCCTCGGTATAAGAGTAGTGGAGGTAGAGCACTGATTGGTTGCGGGGTCCGCAAGGATTACCAAGATCAGTCAAACTCCGAATGCCATATACTTATTGCCGGGAGTCAGACAGTGAGTGCTAAGATCCATTGTCAAAAGGGAAACAGCCCAGACCATCAGCTAAGGTCCCCAAGTGTGTGTTAAGTGGGAAAGGATGTGGAGTTGCACAGACAACCAGGATGTTGGCTTAGAAGCAGCCACCATTGAAAGAGTGCGTAATAGCTCACTGGTCGAGTGACTCTGCGCCGAAAATGTAACGGGGCTAAACACACCACCGAAGCTATGGCTAGATACGTATGTATCTGGGGTAGGGGAGCGTTGTATGTGGGTTGAAGGTGTACCGTAAGGAGCGCTGGACAGCATACAAGTGAGAATGCCGGTATGAGTAACGAAAAGATCAGTGAGAATCTGATCCGCCGAAAGCCCAAGGTTTCCTGAGGAAGGCTCGTCCGCTCAGGGTAAGTCGGGACCTAAGGCGAGGCCGAAAGGCGTAGTCGAAGGACAACAGTTTGAAATTACTGTACCACCGTAATCCGCTATGAGCGATGGGGTGACGCAGGAGGGTAGTGACGCGGACTGATGGATATGTCCGTCTAAGCAGTGAGGCTGATGTGTAGGCAAATCCGCACATCGATAAGGCTGGGCTGTGATGGGGAGCGAAAATTGTAGTAGCGAAGGTCATGATCTCACACTGCCAAGAAAAGCCTCTAGCCAGGAGAAGGTGCCCGTACCGCAAACCGACACAGGTAGGCGAGAAGAGAATTCTAAGGCGCGCGGAAGAACTCTCGTTAAGGAACTCGGCAAAATGACCCCGTAACTTCGGGAGAAGGGGTGCCCCGGTAGTGTGAATAGCACGAGGGGGCCGCAGTGAAAAGGCCCAAGCGACTGTTTAGCAAAAACACAGGTCTGTGCGAAGCCGCAAGGCGAAGTATACGGGCTGACGCCTGCCCGGTGCTGGAAGGTTAAGGGGAGTGGTTAGGGGTAACCCGAAGCTATGAACCGAAGCCCCAGTAAACGGCGGCCGTAACTATAACGGTCCTAAGGTAGCGAAATTCCTTGTCAGGTAAATTCTGACCCGCACGAATGGCGTAACGACTTGGGCGCTGTCTCAACGAGAGATCCGGTGAAATTTTAATACCTGTGAAGATGCAGGTTACCCGCGACAAGACGGAAAGACCCCATGGAGCTTTACTGCAGCTTGATATTGAATTTGGGTACGATCTGTACAGGATAGGTGGGAGCCGTAGAAATCGGAGCGCAAGCTTCGGTGGAGGCGCCGTTGGGATACCACCCTGATCGTATCTAGGTTCTAACCTAGTACCGTAATCCGGTACGGGGACCGTGTCAGGCGGGCAGTTTGACTGGGGCGGTCGCCTCCTAAAGAGTAACGGAGGCGTTCCAAGGTTCCCTCAGAATGGTTGGAAATCATTCGAAGAGTGCAAAGGCATAAGGGAGCTTGACTGCGAGACCTACAAGTCGAGCAGGGACGAAAGTCGGACTTAGTGATCCGGTGGTACCGCATGGAAGGGCCATCGCTCAACGGATAAAAGCTACCCTGGGGATAACAGGCTTATCTCCCCCAAGAGTCCACATCGACGGGGAGGTTTGGCACCTCGATGTCGGCTCATCGCATCCTGGGGCTGAAGTAGGTCCCAAGGGTTGGGCTGTTCGCCCATTAAAGCGGTACGCGAGCTGGGTTCAGAACGTCGTGAGACAGTTCGGTCCCTATCTGTCGTGGGCGCAGGAAATTTGAGAGGAGCTGTCCTTAGTACGAGAGGACCGGGATGGACGTACCGCTGGTGCACCAGTTGTTTCGCCAGAAGCATGGCTGGGTAGCTACGTACGGACGGGATAAGCGCTGAAAGCATCTAAGCGTGAAGCCCCCCTCAAGATGAGATTTCCCAATTAGTAAGACCCCTTGAAGACGACGAGGTAGATAGGTTGGAGGTGGAAGTGCAGTAATGCATGGAGCTGACCAATACTAATCGGTCGAGGGCTTATCCTATACTTAAAACGCAAATTCAATTCGGATTCAGTTTTCAGGCGATTAAGCCTGAGCATTTACGCTGTAAATGCCCGTTTGGTGGCGATAGCGGAGGGGTTCCACGCGTACCCATCCCGAACACGACCGTTAAGCCCTCCAGCGCCGATGGTACTTGGACCGAAGGGTCCTGGGAGAGTAGGACGTTGCCAAGCGGATATTCCCTGATAGCTCAGTTGGTAGAGCACTCGACTGTTAATCGAGTTGTCACAGGTTCGAGTCCTGTTCGGGGAGCCATGCTCTCATAGCTCAGCAGGTAGAGTGCTTCCATGGTAAGGAAGAGGTCACCGGTTCGAATCCGGTTGAGAGCTCCACAGATTTGCAAGGCCCGTTGGTCAAGGGGTTAAGACACCTCCCTTTCACGGAGGTAACATGGGTTCGAATCCCATACGGGTCACCAACTTTTACTTGTACTTACCCTTAGAGGGTCCCATAGATATGGAGGCTTAGCTCAGCTGGGAGAGCATCTGCCTTACAAGCAGAGGGTCGGGGGTTCGATCCCCTCAGCCTCCACCATAATCTTCCTGAGAGATTATGGGCAGCATAGAGTTACCATCAGTGGGGATTAGCCAAGCGGTAAGGCAACGGACTTTGACTCCGTCATGCATAGGTTCAAATCCTATATCCCCAGCCAAGTGCGAGCCATTAGCTCAGCTGGTAGAGCACCTGACTTTTAATCAGGGTGTCGAAGGTTCGAATCCTTCATGGCTCACTTTTATTATTACATGCGCGTGTGGCGGAATGGCAGACGCACCAGACTTAGGATCTGGCGTTTCACGACGTGGGGGTTCAAGTCCCTTCACGCGCACCATATTTTGCGGAAGTGGCTCAGCGGTAGAGCATCGCCTTGCCAAGGCGAGGGTCGCGGGTTCGATTCCCGTCTTCCGCTCCATATTTTTTGCGCCCTTAGCTCAGCTGGATAGAGCGTTTGACTACGAATCAAAAGGCCGGGAGTTCGAATCTCTCAGGGCGCGCCATTTTTTTATTAAGCAATTATAGTATTCTTACGGGATGTAGCTCAGCTTGGTAGAGCACCTGGTTTGGGACCAGGGGGTCGCATGTTCAAATCGTGTCATCCCGATTTTCACCTTTGCGGGTGTAGTTCAATGGTAGAACTTCAGCCTTCCAAGCTGATAGCGTGGGTTCGATTCCCATCACCCGCTCCATAAATTTATAGTAACGGGATGTAGCTCAGCTTGGTAGAGCACCTGGTTTGGGACCAGGGGGTCGCATGTTCAAATCGTGTCATCCCGATACTCAGCTTAATCGCTCTTAGAAAGCTCTTACTTCGGTAAGAGCTTTTTTTGTATTATAAAATTATACTTTATGTAATCAAACTATTGGAAATGCACTAACTAGAGGACGATTTTAATAGATAGATTGTACGATATACAACAGAACTACAAATCAGCTCGTGTTTTAAAACTTCTGTTGCACAACTTACAGCGACCATATCAGAACGAAACATTACGGACCAGTTACTCATCTGTATCGGACTCAGATGCAGCTGTTTACGTATTTTGAGGCTTTTGGGGAGATTTGCGGACTCGAGAGACGTTAATCATCATAATCAGGGGCGATATCGTATGTTTTCAGTCCATTAAAGTCACTGGAGTCCGATAGCATCCCAGAATAGCGCAATTATTGAAAATAAGAGCTCTGGTGTCCGAACGCATTGCTGAGTAGTTTTGTTGTTGATATTAGTGATACTTACTGGGTAGATGACCGTGGTCGAGCAAGAAAGCCAAGCGAATATGAGGCCTTATTTGCGTGATTTTGATGACATGAAAAACTTAAGTGTATTCTATACAGTTATTTCGTATGAAAAAGTGAGAATTTCAATTTTAAGTGTATTCTATACAATTAAGTACCAGGGAAAACCCCAATAAGGCAATATTTCAAGAGAATAAGTGTACGAAATACAGTTATATGTATTTGAGAGTTAGTTGAAGAAGTATAGTTGCACAAAATACAGCTAAATGCTTCAGTGTGTTGATTCAGCCAGACCACCAAGCGACAGTCTATCATTCACCCGCTCGCTACTCACCGGACATCAAGCCCCGGATTACCATCAACCGCATCACCCTACTCTAGATTCCCATACACCCGCTAATCATACAGACATAAATGGCACATTAGGTCTCGTAAAATATTCGTCTATCAATCACGGCGGCAATCTACTGCTCATGCTCAGTTTTTTCTATCATTCTTCCAAAAGAAATTGAACTTCTGGTGGAATGCCAATCCGCAGATAATAACTCTTCCATGATTCCTCTTGCTCAGGATTGCTACCTGTGGATAGTAGCTTTACAGCAAAGACATTAGCTTGACGTTCAAGCTTCCCAGGTGAGAAATAAGAGCTTTCCTCCAGAAAAAAACGGTTGATCCCCTTATGAAGGCGATCATGTCCTAATTCATGCGCACAAACGAAGCGCTGCCACTCAACTGGCAACTCATTATGAATGACGATAAATCTTCTTCTTAGTTTTCGGTAATATAATCCCTTAGTGCCTGTCCCAAGGTTCATGAAACGAATGTGAATACCTAGCGCTGAGGCCAGCTCGAACGGGCAGTTAGTTTTATATTTTTTAATCAGATTATTGATCAGTTCATCCATATTCTTCACCTGCAGCATGTTAGTGTAGTTATTAAGTGTTGTTGGATTTATTTCTCTTGTTCATCTGTTTGGCTTCCCAGAATAAGCCGGTCAGTACATCTTTTATCCTCTGCTTGTCTTCCTTGTCTAATGGAATCCCATCAAACATCAGCTCTCCATCATCCTCTAGCATCTTTCGGAAGTCCCGCTTATCCTTACTCGTAGCCCATTCTGGGACAACCTCTTCGCTCGGAAGGGCCTGTTCCTGCAAATACCCGGCTTGATCCATTAGCTCCTCGTACGGCACGCCTGTAGCCTCTGCTATTTTGCGTAATGTAGTTGGCTTAGGAACTCCTCTTAATCCATTCTCAATCCGTGAAATCTGTGATCCGCTAATCCCCGCTGCTGCTGCCAATTGATTAATGGTAAGTCCCTTCGTTTCGCGAAGTTGCTTCATGTATTCCCCAAATTGCTGTTTCATCTCAACCACTCCTTATAGACTGAAGCTTATGATATTAATATAAGCTAATTATGCCAATTGGTAAACAACAAAGAACATATTATTGCCAAAAGGCAAGATAAACGGTGGATTTATACTTTATTTCGCCCAAAACAGACTAAAATGGGGTTTTACGAGATTGGTAAAGAAGTGGTATATTATAGAAAAATACGAACAGAATACGAACACTTTTTATTTTAGCACATTGCTTAGGAAACTTCCGCAACTTTAATATCATTCTGTCAAACCTAAAGGAGTGCATATAATGATGAACTTATCCGCTTTACCAGAGTTGGACCGTCGCCGAACCCAGGTCGCTATAGAGAGCATGTTGGAGAAGTACCGTATTTTTAAGACCGTTACATTTGAAGCTAAGGAAGCCAGTACTACTTATTCTTATACAGAAAGATTTCATGGTCCTACGAATACTGTTACTGATCAGACTGCTGCGATAGCTTCTTATAATGTGGATATACCGGCTGCTAGAAGGGCTTTTTGTTCGGCGATAGACACTGTGGTAGAGAGACTCGATACGAGGGAGCAGCAATTAGTAAGAGAGCGTTATATGAAAAGAGACGAAACGTACGATTATACGATTTACAATCATGTGTTTGATCCACCGGTAAGTAAGGATACTTACGTGAAGATACGCTCGAAGGCTTTTTACAAGATGGCTTTGGCTTTAACAGATCTCGGTCTACTATCCCTTAACACCTTAATAACAGCACCTAGAGTGAAGAAAGAGAAGATTAGTATTACCTAAGTGATATAGATGGTTATAAAAGACTGTATCATCCGAGTGGATGATACGGTCTTTTTTTATTGATTTTATGATCCTCCGAAAAACCGCTCTATACCATCCCAAAGCTAGCTTAAACCTCGTCGGTATACCGTCTCTGCAAGGCAAATAGGGGTGTATATTTATAACATGGCAAATGAAGCAAAAAGAACACCGCAAGAGCATGAATGCTCTGCTAATCGTTCCGCCCAAGTGGTGATGAGAACAAATCTAGCGGTGAAAGATTCTTTTGGCATTAGCCTAGTGTAGAAGGGATATTATCCAGCATCGGATGGTATCCTTTTTTGTTCTTAAATCTAGTAGAGGGGGTGTCTTCTTAATGTTAATGCAATTGAAGGTTAACACCATCAAAGATCGGCGAACCGCCGCAGTTCAGAAAGGAATGGAGTGATGTCGGTACAACAATTACGAGAACACATTACGAGTGCGCTGGAGCGGTATTTTCCAGATGTTCCTGTGTATGTGGATGGGGAGAAACCTCAGACGGCTTATTTTTATCCTGGACTGATCTCAGCGACACTGGATCGGCAGCGGGAAGGCAGATATTTAGCGGTCTATCGCTTTGGTATCCGTTATGAACAAGGAAGCCTGCTAGAGGCCGAAAGAATGGCTGATGAGTTAAGTGAAGCAATGGCAGGGATGGAGCAAGATGGCGGTTCTTTTCGTGTAGTTAGGCAAGCCTGGGAAGCTGGGGGAGAGGGGCATGGTCCTCTTTTTACAACGGACTACATGGTGTATTTGCAAAGTGAGAAGCCTGCCCCCTTTAAGATGGGCCAAATGATAGGAGGAGAAAGATTGAAATGAGCACAAAGGTGAGTAATGGAGATCGTTTTGGTAAAGAGCAGATTGTGAATTCATCGCTGTTTACGGCTAAGGAAAAGGATGTACTGAACGTTATTTTGCAGGATGACAAAAGCTATACGATCGAAGAATCGAAGCAATCTATGGGATTGTTTATTAATAAGGAGGTTTTGAACTAATGGCAGGCGGAACATGGACAACTCAAAACAAGGTGCGCCCCGGGGTGTACGTAAATGTAGCATCGAATCAAGGTGCCATCGGCAAAATGGGAGAACGCGGGATTACTGCTTTGGCACTTGCCTTATCTTGGGGAGAACCTGGAGTGATGATGAAGATTACCCCGCAGGACGATGTAAATAAGCTGCTAGGTTATGATTTGGAGCATCTATCATTGCTGCCAGTACGTGAAGCGCTGAAACGGGCAGGAACTTTGCTGCTCTATCGATTGAATGAAGGAGTTAAAGCGGCGGTAACTAATAGCGGCCTCCAGGTAACTGCTAAATATGGTGGTGTACGCGGAAACGATCTTTCAGTTGTTATTGAGAAGAATATTGAGAATAATGCTCTTTTTGATGTGAAGACACTGCTTAATGGAACTGAAATGAACAAACAAACGGTTGGAACGGCTGAAGAGTTAGTCGCCAACGATTATGTTCAATTCCAGAAAAATGGAGCAGAAGGCTTGATGCTAACCGCAGGGATGCCGCTTATTGGTGGAGCTAATGGTACGGTTACAAACGGCGCGCACAGCGATTTCTTATCTGCTCTTGAGGTACTTGAGTTCCAGACGGTTGGATTAGTATCGCAGGATAGTACGCTTAAGGCGCTGTATAGCTCTTGGGTAAGACGACTGCGGGATACAGAAGGGAAGAAAGTACAGGCTGTACTATCGGATTATGCAACTGCGGGTCATGAAGGTGTGATCAGCGTGAAGAATGGGGTAGTGCTAAGCGACGGTACTACGATTGATAACAACAATGCCGTTGCTTGGGTGGCAGGCGCTACGGCTGCTGCTGCGGTGAATCAATCGCTGACTTATCAGGGATATGACGACTCGGTTGATGCTGATGTGCGGCTTAGCCATTCTGAGACGACAGCAGCTTTGCTGCAAGGTGAACTGCTCTTTACTTACAGTGGAGGGCGTGCTGTGGTGGAACAGGATATTAACACGTTTACGGCATTTTCTCCGGACAAAGGCAAAGCGTTCTCCAAAAATCGAGTGCTCCGCGTGCTGGATGGAATTGCGAATGATCTAAAGCGTATTTTTGAAAACTACTATATTGGTAAGGTAGCAAATAATGAAGATGGACGAGCTTTGTTCTGGTCACAGTGTGCGACTTATATGAATGATCTGCAGGATATGGGTGCAATTGAAGGCTTTAACGCGCAGACAGATGTTGTCGTTGTGGCAGGTGCTGATAGCGATAGCATTGTGCTCGACGTGGCTGTGAAG
This sequence comes from Paenibacillus sp. FSL R10-2734, assembly GCF_037963865.1. NCBI lineage: Bacteria > Bacillati > Bacillota > Bacilli > Caryophanales > Paenibacillaceae > Paenibacillus > Paenibacillus sp. FSL R10-2734. Next base: position 1,291,309 of record NZ_CP150170.1, read on the forward strand.
CCGGTAGATTCCGTAGAAAAAGTATATATGAAAGTGAAGGTGGTTTAAGATGGCATTTTTGAAAGCTAGCGATACGATTTCCGGCCAGGAGGGCCGTGCGTATGCCGTGATTGGTACGCAAACTGAAGAGATGTTCTATGTGAAAACACTTGAAGCTACGGTAGAAAAAACAAAGGCAGAAGTGAAGACACTCGGCCGCCGGGGAGTTCAGCATAAAGCGACTGGATGGTCGGGCAGCGGTTCGATGACGATTTTTTATATGACTAGTCGTTTCCGTCAGATGATGCTCGATTATATGAATACAGGTGTCGATCAGTATTTCGATATTGAGGTTACGAACGAAGATCCATCGTCCAGCGTGGGCGCGCAACGTATTATTTTAAAAGGCGTGAACCTTGATAGTGTCATCATGGCCTCTCTGGATACAGAATCAGATGCGCTGGAAGAAGAAGTGAGCTTTACGTTTGAGGATGTGCAGATTGTGCAGGCTTTTGGAGCTCCGGCAGGCTCCGGAAATTAATAAAGGCAACTAGATAGGAGCAAGTAAGGCCCGGGCGTGCAGGTGAGCGGCGGGTCTCTTCTCTGTCTAATTAGTATTAGTAGTACTAGAAGAAACTAAATCATTTTAGGAGGAAGACAATGAGTGAATTAAGTTTGTTTTTTGCGCAAAATGTAGCATGTGACACGACCGAGGAGTTTGTGGTATCGCAGCGTTTTAAGGATAAGGAAGGTAATGCAGTTGCTTGGAAGCTGCGCAGCATGAACGAAGATGAGAATCAGGAATGCCGTAAAGCGGCTACCCGTAAAGTCAAAGGCAAGAACGGAGTATATACCTCCGAGATTGAACCGAACGATTATATGGCTAAGCTTATGACCTCAAGTGTAGTGCATCCGGATCTAAAAAATGCCGAGCTACAGCGTTCATATGGTGTTCTTGGTGCTGAGACACTGTTGCGTAAAATGCTGCTTCCGGGTGAATTCGCGGCACTTGGTGAACGGGTGCAAGCTCTGAATGGCTTCGGCACAGATATGAACGAGCTGGTGGATGAAGTAAAAAACTAATCAACGAGGGCGACAGCGAAGCCAACTTGGCTTACTACGCCCTCCACGAGCTGCACATTTTACCGCATGAGCTGATGAAGCTGTCTTCACGTGAACGTGCCGCAATTTATGCGATGATCGCTGTTCGGGTGGAGAAGGAGAAGCGGGATCAGGCACGGAGTAAGGCGAGGAAGAGATGAGGGGGTGAATGAATGGCAGGTATGCAAAACAATATAGCTGGAATCCAGCAAGTCTCCAACCAATGGATCAATGATATAACCAATCAAATTACAACTCAGGTTTCTGCAAATATTTCAAATTCCTTTTCCGCAACCTTGAACCGAATCAGTATGAAAATAGTCAATAAACCCGTGTACAACATCACTAACAATTACAGTGCAGCTTATACCAGAATTCAAGCTTCTATTGGAGGTGCGGTACAGGCTCAGGAGAAACTAAACGACGCGGCAGAACAAGGAGCAGCGGGTGCTGAACAGCAGGCGGGTACATGGGAAAAGATTACCGGTGCTTTTGGGAAAGCCAAGGGTGTGCTGGAAAAAGTTAAAGGAGTTATGGAAAAAGTGCTTGCGCCTGCGGCCGAACAGCAAAAGTGGGAAGATCTTTTTAAAGTAAAAACCGGAAATGCTGATGTTGGGGTGGCTATGTTTGATAAATTCAAGAAGAGAGCACTAGAAACCGGGCAGGATGTAAATAAGTCCATGGAAAGTGTCTTGTCGTTTTATCCTAAAACTCAAAATACGGATCAGCTAGATAAGCTCATGGATTATTCCACAAGGCTCAGTATGATGTCTCCGGAGGGGAAAGATATTGGTGATACTTCATCGGCGATTACTTCTGCTTTTGATGGCGATTCTAGTGATCTAGCATCATTACTTCAAGTAGATAAAGAAGCGCTTGGTGGTCTTGATTTAGTGGCTGGGACAGGCAATATGGAAGCCTTTTTAAGTACTTTGGGAAATATTATGACAACGTCAGGGATGACGAGTGATTCGCTACAAACCATGATGGATTCACCCGTTAATCAATGGCAAGCTCTTCTTGGAAACTATAACAACTCTCTGGCTGGTATGGGAGAAGGCGCTCTTGCGGCATTGTCACCACTATTAGGCATTCTTAACCAGGCATTTTCAGATGGAAGCTTTCAGCCAATTATCGATGGGATAGCGATTGGACTGGCGATACTTGCACAAGTATTCTCGCAGGTCGTACAAGGTGCATTGTATCTCTGGAGTGTTCTTAGCAACCCTGTTGTTTTGCCGATTGTTTTGGGTGTTGTTGCTGGAGTTATTGCCTTAGCAATCGCGATGAATGCCTCAACAATTGCAACTAGAATTTCATCTATTGCTACCGGAATTGCTACCGCAGCCCAAGGCATTTTCAACGCTGTGATGAGTGCAAATCCAATTGCACTTGTAATAGGGCTTATAGTTGCACTTATAGTAGCATTTTTAGGGATTGTGGCAGCCCTTCAGCCAGTGAGGGACTTTTTGGCGAATATGTTCAGGGGACTGGGGCAGCTCGTTGCAGAATTTGTGGGCTTTGTTATCGATCTTTGGACCGGATTTGTTAATGGTATCATTGGCGCTGTGAACTTTTTGCTAGATAGTATAAATAAAGTAGTTGGAGCTGTTGGCAAATTTATTGGTATAGAGTCGGAGATCAATCTTCATATTGAAGAGGTTGATAGCAGTCAATTCAAAAAGGATTTGCAAATGGATATTGGAGCTTCTTTTAATGCAGGGGCAGAAAACATCCAAAATTTTGATATTAATGCGTTGAAAGAAAAATTGAATATAGGAGGGAATACGAGTAATGAGAACACGTTAAATCAGTGGAATACTACCCATTCAGGGGATTTGTCAAAACCTTTGCCAACGCCTACCGTACCTGAAATTGCAGTAGTTCCTTCGATGAATACACCTTCAGCTACGGGTTCTTTTCAAAATGCAGGAACTCCAGGTAATCTAAACACCGTAAACCGCGTGAAGCAACTCGACTCCATCAACGACACCGTAGATATCTCCAGCGATGATCTGAAAATGCTGCGTGAGCTGGCGGAGATTCAGGCGATCCAGAATTTTGTGCAGCTGACGCCGACGGTGCAGGTAACAACTGGAAATATCAACAATGCTGGAGACATTGATACGATTATCAACAAGATCGGGCAAAAGCTGAACGAAGAGTTTGTCTCTACAGCGCAGGGGGTGTATACGTAACGTGGAAGAGTACGGGATTTTTCTTGGTTTTAATAATCAGGCGGAAGCATTCCGGCTACCAGTCAACCCGGAGACCTTAGAGATTAAGGAGAGCGGGGATGGAAAAAGTTATACCATTATCGATCTGGGTGAGATCAACACGATTGCTTATCCGAAGCTTACGGAGATTACCATTGAAAGTATCTTTCCGGCACAAAGGTATCCGTTCGTATTGGTGCAAGAGGACGGGCTGAAGAGACCTTTTGAATATGTGGAGCTGATTAAGAAGTGGATGACGAGTCGTAGGCCTATTCGCTTTGTGTTCTCCGGGGTGAGCTATGCTGATGATTTGAAAAAAGCTGATGGGAAGCTAAACGACGCGAAGAAATGGTTAAAGGAATCATCGACTAGTGAGGATAAATCCATAGAAATTGATTTTGGTGTGAATATGGCTATGAGTATCGAAGGCTTCAGTTGGAAGCTCAGTGCGGGTACGTCAGGGGATATTGAATATTCGTTGTCTCTCAAAAAGTATGTTTTCTATCAGGCGGTAGCTGTAAAAGTCGTCAAGGATGAAGTGAAAGTAGTGCAGAAGCGAGCGAATGAAACTCCCAAACCTACTACGTATACCCTGAAATCTGGAGACAGCCTATGGAAAGTTGCAAAAGAAAAGCTTGGGGATGGCGATAGGTGTTGGGAGATCCAAAAACTTAATGGCATTAAAGATAGTGAGCTGAGGAAGCTTCCGATCGGTAAGGTCATTAAGCTGCCGTAGGAGGATGTTATGGAACTGCTCGTGAAGAATAAGGAAGGTAATATATGGGATATATCTGGCATCGTCTCCGATATTTCTTGGAAAACGGCCCGCTCAGGAAAACCGGCAACGCTAGAGTTAACACTTGTGGACAGTGGAATCTATCAGCATCCCAAGTTCGGAATCAGCAACGGTGATATTATTCAGTTCAGTAAAGATAATGTGGATGTATTCTACGGATTTGTGTTCAGTATTGATACAGGCTCGGATCAGGAGATTAAGCTGACTGCCTATGATCAGATGCGTTATTTGCTGGGCAATGGTAGTTATGTTTTACAGGATGTTACGGCTAGTGACGTCATCAAGAAAATCACAAAGGATTACGGACTGCAGACAGGTGTACTGGAGGAGACGGAGTACCGCATTCCCTCTTTAATCGAAGATAACAAAAAACTGATGGACATCATTATGGGAGCGATCGGTAGTGAGCTTCAGTATAAGGGGCGTCTGATGGCTTTTTACGATGATTTTGGCAAGCTTACACTGCGTAAACCGGATTCTATGCTGCTTAATCTGGTGCTGGGAGCGGGGCATTATCTGTACGATTATTCGCTCAAAAAAAGTATTGATGAAGATACGTACAACACCATTTTTCTATACAAGGATAATGAGAAGTCTGGTAAGCGTGATTTCTTTCCGGTTAGCGATAAGGACAATGTGAAACGCTGGGGTATCCTGCACTTGTATCAGAAGGCTGATGATAAGGCGAATGTGGCACAAATTCAGGAGAAAGCAAATAATCTGCTGAAAATGCACAACCGTGAAAAGCTTAGTCTCTCCGTACAGGCGATTGGTGATATGCGCGTAAGGGCTGGTAATTTCATTTATGTCCTGCTCGATGAATTTAAGACTCAGGTATTTCTGGTGGACCAATGCAGTCATAAGATTTCCGGTGGGGAGCACACGATGTCCCTCGATATTAAGGTGGTGTAGAGATGATGTTGGATATTATTAAAAAAGCAAGTCTAGGAGCCGTGGGAAATACAAATCCTGTGGCTTTTTCTTATGGGACGGTAACGGAGGCAGCTCCTTTGCAGATCCAGGTGGATCAGCGGTTTATTTTATCGGGAAATGCGTTAGTGCTGCCTGAATCGGTAATGGAAAGTAAGATCGAGCTAGATGGTAGAGAAGTAATAGTGCGTCGAGGACTTGCCTCTGGTGATCGGGTTCTGATGGTTCGAATGCAGGGCGGACAAAGCTATATTGTTCTGGATCGGCTGGTGAGTCCGATATGATTCCTGCGATTGGAAAAGCTGGACCGATAACTGCCCTTCTTGAAGACGAGGTCAATCTTGAGCGTGGGGAAAGCCCCAGCCTAACATACCGAATGGATTGGGAGAGAAAAAGGATTACAGGCCAAACGGATGGTCTAGAAGCAGTTCAACAGGCGGCGTCCAAAATTTTAAGAACGGTTAGATTTGAACATCTGATTTACAGTTCGGATTATGGCACAGAGTGGCAGCTGGTGCTTGGCAAGGATCGGTTGCTTGTTAGAGCTGAAATTAGACGTATCGTTAGTGAGGCTTTGCTTCAGGATGAACGAATCCTTAGCTTAGAAAATATTGAGATTTCTTTTAACGGAGATAATCTAACTTTTGACTGTAAGGTGGTCACACGTTATGGGAATTTTCAGCTGAGAAAGGAGTGGAATGAGGATGTATGAGGATCAGACGTATGAGGCTCTTTTGGAGCGGATGCTGGACCGGGTTCCGTCAGGTCTGGATAAACGCGAGGGTAGCATCATATATGACGCGCTGGCACCGGCAGCAGCAGAGTTAGCGCAGATGTATATCGAGCTGGATGTGAATAATAATCTGTATTTTGCAGATACAGCGACCGGTGAATACTTGGAACGAAGTATCTCCTGGTCAGGAATTGTTAGGCGAGAAGCGAGCAAGGCGCAGCTGAAGGGGATTTTTTATAAAGCGGATGGAGGATTTGTGGATGTTCCACTCGGTAGCCGCTTTTCTCTCGATATGCTGAATTATATGGCTGTGGAGAAGCTATCACCTGGAGTGTATCGGCTAGAAAGTGAAACCGCTGGAGAAGAAGGGAATCGATATTTTGGTTCTTTGCTGCCAGTGGATTATATTTCAGACCTCGCGCGCGGAGAAATAGCTTCTCTTCTGATCCCTGGGGAGAACGCCGAAACGGATGAATCGCTACGCCAGCGTTATTTGGATTCTGCCAGACGCCCAGCTACTAGCGGTAATAAATATCACTATATGGAGTGGGCGATGCAGGTTGCGGGGGTGGGAGGTGCGCGTGTTTTTCCATTATGGAATGGTCCTAAGACGGTGAAGGTGATTATCGTAGATGCTGAGAAACGTCCTGCTTCTGAGCTGCTGGTGACTAAGGTTCAGCATTACATTGATCCGGTCGCTGGAGCGGGCGAAGGGCAAGCCCCCGTAGGTGCAGTTGTAACTGTAGCGTCGGCAACGGGCAAAGGTATCAGTATAAGTGCAAAAGTAACCCTTGCTTCAGGCTATGCGCTGCAAGCTGTAAATGAAGAATTCAAGGCGATTCTTGAGAGTTATCGTAAGGAGAAGGCTTTTTCAGCAACCTATATTAGCCAGTCTGTAATCGGTGCACTATTGCTAGCTACTGAGGGTGTTGCGGATTACAGTGAGCTGAAGCTGAACGGTGGAGCGGGCAACGTAATGTTGAACGAAGAAGAAGTACCGTTGTTCGGCAATGTTTTACTGGAGGTGTAGCATGGGGTATCCAGAGCAAATTGATATTTTTCAAGAAAAGCTTAATAAAAAAGCAAATGGTAGCAGCTATGTTATCGAAGAGAGATTATCGCTTGTAAATGGTATGTACAGTGGTGTGCTTGCGCATGACAACATTAATAATCAGACCATCGCCGTGTACACGGGGTCACAGTATTCCGGGATTGAGTTACGCAATTTCACTGTGTCTTTTCCGGATGAGGCGCCATGGCGGCGGTTGATTAAGATTTTTGCCGATGTGCCAGAGGTATATGTGACTTACGAAACTCCCGGGGATACAGTTGAAGCAGAGGATATTAATGGTTTGCAGGGGAGTCTTACAGCTGTCCAAAGTGAACTAGAGCGTTATAAGAATAAGGGCCAGATTGACGGAGGATCTTTTAGAAGAGAGGTGTAAAATGGCACAGACTATACAAATAAAGCGGGGAACAAAGGCTGAGCTAACGAGTTATGGAGTTTTGAGGGCGGGCGAGCTTGGTTTTTGCACGGACACTAAGGAAGTTTATATTGGTGACGGCACGTCCAATTCCATGGTCGGCAGGGCGCTGTCAGGGCCAGAAGCCTCGCGTCCGGTTGCAGGAGCCGTTGGTCGTTTGTATTACGTGACTACGGGTTCGAATAGCGGATATTTATATTTTGATGATGGGGTAGCTTGGCGGCGGGTGAATTCGCAGAAGCTTAGCGATCTGACAGGTACAATCGACGATATCGCCGATGGAGCAACTTATGCGAAGGTGCTTAAAGCGGATATTAGTGCGGGGCATATCAACAAAGTATCGGATGGCACGAACGTAAAGACCGCGGCTGAGATTAAGACTCATATTGATGATGTGACCAAGCACCGGACGATCAATGATGCCGGGACTACGATTACAGATTTGTGGTCAGCGCAAAAGATTAAAAATGAAATTGAGCTGGCCAAGCATAACATCGAACCGCAAGCGTCGGTAAAAGATCAGAACCTGCTGGCTCCACCAGCCAGTCCAGTTGAGGGTGATCGATACATTATTCCAGCGGGAGCAACCGGGGCATGGGCGGGGAAAACGAATCAAATCGTGGAGTACCAATCTGCTGCTTGGGTATTTTATGTTCCTGCCGTAGGCTGGACTGCTTACGTCGATGATGAGCAGAAGATTTATAGCTGGAACGGTAGCGCATGGGTGCGCACAGGTGGTGCGTTACAGACTATTACCGCTGGTAACGGGCTAATCGGCGGCGGTCAGGCCGATGCTGTGACGCTGAATATTGGTGCAGGTAATGGGATCACGGTTACTGCAGACGCGATTACAGTGACGGCTGGAAAAGGTATCACTGTAGATGGAGCCGGTGTAGCTGTAAGTGTGGATGGAAGTAGCATCATTTATGATGCAGCGAATGGCAATAAACTTACCGTAGCCAGTATTGATGGCGGAACATTCTAGGGGGCGGGACAATGGCTTTAAAGACATTGATTCAAATTCGCCGTGGATTGGAAAGCGCGATTGGAGCACTAGCTATTGGTGAGCTTGGCTACTGTACAGACACTGGCAAGCTATACATTGGCTCTGCTGCAGGGAATGTCTTGCTTGTTGCGGCGCAAAGTACCGGGGATATGCTGAAAAGCATTTACGATACGAATAACAATGGCAAGGTGGATTTTGCGCAACAAGCGGATAGTGTAGCTTGGGCGGGGGTAGCGGGTAAACCAGCGGTATTCCCTCCGGCGGCGCATACACATGATTATTTGCCCAAAGGCCCCCTAACCTGGAATCAACTGAAGGGGGTGTAGAGGATGAGTTACGCCAGCTCTTTATACAGCGAATTGCAATATTCCGCAGATAAAGATTCGAACCATCCGGGTGAAGTCGAGGCGCCTGATCTAATGCAGTATTTACCGGACTATTATAAGGATGTCCGCGAAATGGAGAAGCTTCAGGAGACCATCGGGCTAGAAATTGGTGGACTGAAGATAGGCACTATAGATGTACTGGATCAGGCATTTGTTGAAACGGCAACGGTAAGTCTTGGACGTTGGGAGGCTGAGCTTGGACTAAATATCGATTCATCCAAGTCATATGCCACGCGCCGAGAGATGATTAAGGCGAAGCTGCGAGGAAACGGGACGACAACACCGGAGATGATCCAGCGGACGGCGTCCGCTTTTTCAGGTGGAGTGGTCGAAGTTAAGGAAGTGCCTGATGAGTATCGTTTTGAGATTCATTTTGTGAGTACGCTGGGCATTCCTCCGAATATGGCAGGGTTAATTCAAATTATTGAAGAGATTAAGCCCGCGCATTTAGCTTATGAATTTGTGTTCAGCTATACGTGGTGGGACTCCGTTAAAGCTTTGACCTGGGAGAATGCTCACAGTAAGACATGGAACGAATTAAGAACTTATAGATAGGAGAGTGACACATGCAAACCACAGGGAATTTGGGCTTAAAAAAGCCAGAGGGAACAGATATTGTTGATATTGCCGATTTAAATGGGAATATGGACATCTTGGACAATGCCGTTACTGGCAAGGTGGATAAAGTTACTGGGAAACAGCTGTCCACGAACGATTACACCACGGTAGAGAAAACGAAGCTGGCGGGGGTTGCTACGGGAGCAACGAACTATACTCACCCAGCTACCCATCCACCAGCTATTATTGCTCAAGACGCTAGTAATCGGTTTGTTACTGATGCTGAAAAAACGGCGTGGAATGCTAAAGCCGGTACAGCCGTAGCTACAACTGCTATGAATGGCTTGATGTCTGCTGCGGACAAGACACTACTGAATAACAACACTGGATTCGGTACTACGGCTGGTACAGCCACCGCATATACCGTTACTCTTAGCCCGACACCTACTGCGCTGATAGCAGGACTTAAATTTAGTTTCAAAACACATATTGCTGGCGGAGCTAATCCTACACTCAATCCTAATACTTTAGGGGCCAAAGCAATCAAGAAACCCAATGGAAATGGGGCAACACTTGCCCTGAACGGAGTTTACACGGTTGTATATGATGGCACGGCTTTTATCTTACAGGGTGAAGGGGGTGAGTATGGTACAGCCGTAGCAGCGGACGTAATAGCGGGTAAGACGATAGGGACAGAGGGCGGACTAATTGATGGCGCGATAGTACAAAGAGGTGCTATGGACGGATACACTAATTCCGTTAGTGCAGCATGGGCATCGGGTGGTGGATGCTGGGTCCGAATACCAGCAGGAGCATATTTGAAAACTACGGCGGTAGGAAACCCCGAAATACGAGTCACTGATCCTAACGTTGTTCCTGCAAATTGGCTACGAGGGGTATCAATGTTTGGGCAGGATGGCACGATAGTCAATAGATCTGTGGAGAATAATCACTCTCCGTCAAATTCTGCTGAAGCGTGGGTGACAGGCGAGGTGTTTTTAATGCCTCAAGCAGGTTATTACAACGGTTCTACTTGGGTAAAGACCGCGTTTCCCACGCTCATACCTAGTAACGTACGTGCGGGTGTACCCATAGGGACTCTCATTGGTACGCTACAGCCTACCCAGTCTGCAAGAGGCACTACTTACGGCCCCGGTTCAATCACTATTACAGGGCTAAGTTTTACTCCAAAAGTATTCACCTTTTCTTACAACGAAGCTAGCACAACTGGATGGACTAATGTGACTGGTTTTTGGGTTGATGATGCTATAACTATAAGAGGCAATATATATGGTGTTACAGTGGGCGGCAGCAGTATATCGGTTACTTTTACACCTACTGCGGGCGGTATTACCGTAACTAATTCATATAATCAGATTGTAGCTCAAGAATATAAATGGGTGGCTTGGGGCTAAGAGAGGGAGTGAATATAATGCAAATAGGCAGAAAAATTTATTATGATAACGCCACAGGTAACGTATTAGTTGATACCGGAGAGCGTTCCGGCGATGTGGTGGAGACAACACAGGCGCAAGATTTCGCCGCCTTTGCAGCACTAGCCGAGCGGGTACCAGAGACAGTTGGCGTTATTGCGTTAGAATATGGAGAACACGCGCATGACTTCGCAGAGTGTAACGGCTACCGGGTAGATGTAAAAACGGGAAAGCTGAAGTTTAGCTATCCAGATCCTAACGTTGATCCAGTCGAGCCGCAGGAGCCGCAATACATCGGCCTTTGACTAAACAGGTGGAAACGCTACAGGTTGACAATGCGGGGTTGTTGCTAGAGTTAGCACAAGTGCAAGCAAGGCAGGACCAGGCTGACATGCTCCTAATGATTGTGCAAGGAGGTGCAGCTTAATGAACTGGTATGTGACGATTAAACGTTATTATATGGCAGGATATTATACAACCGATCAGGTACAAATTTTTGTCACCGCTAAGAAAATCACTACTGAACAAGCTATAGAGATTATTGGAGATAGCGCCACTTACAGGCGTTTTTATTTTGCCCTCGTATCTGTTACGAGGGCTGTTTTATTTATCACTTTAGAAGGGGGCTGTTATATGACCATTGTGGGAGTGAATTCAGGAGGAGGCGATGCTGAAGCAGCGCCCATTGAGCACCGTTTAGAAGATGTTGAAAATAGACTGGTAGTCATCCAAGACGAAATCTTTAGATTTGGAACGGAAAATCTAAGTTTTAGTAATGAGCTTCTAATATTAAAAGAAAAACAATCACGCCATGAGGAAGATGTGAAGCAAATTAAACAATCGACGGTGGAAATGAAAATTCAATTTAACGAGATTATGAGGCGGTGGGACACGTTAGATTCGCGAGTGTTCCAGCTATTGCAACAATCTCAGACGGACAGTAAGAGCGAACGAAAAGTGTTTATCGATTTACTTAAATACGTTCTGGCGGGAACTATTTTTGCTATTATTGCCTTTTTATTTAAAGGAGGGGTATAGATGCTCACTTTGTCCCAAATCAAAAATAAATCAGCCCTACGACTAACCAACCTTCACCCCGTAGTCCGTTCCGCTGCTACTGCTCTTATCGAACGCTGTTACAAGCTTAATATCCCCATTCTCATCACGCAGGGTCTTCGCACAATTGCCGAGCAAGATGCTCTTTACGCACAAGGACGCACCAAGCCTGGAGCGATTGTTACTAATGCGCGTGGTGGGTATAGCTACCACAATTATGGATTAGCTGTAGATTTTGCTCTTTTGCTACCGAATGGATCGAGTGTGTCATGGGATATGCGCCGGGACGACAATAACAATCAGATTGCAGATTGGCAGGAGGTAGTTAAAGAGGCCAAGGCACTTGGGTTCGAATGGGGTGGGGATTGGACTAGCTTCAAGGACTACCCACATTTTCAAATGGCGTTTGGGTTAACACTTACACAGTTACGAGCAGGGGCCAAGCCCTCAACATCCGCAGTGGAGGCAGCGTACAAGATTTTTAATCGAAAGGAGGCGGAAGACTTGAAGGGTGACGTTATTGCCATTGTAAAGGTTAACGGGGTTAAGGTTGCAGATGGAGTGCCTGAAAAAGGCATCACTTACGTGCCAGTACGTGTTATTGCAGAAGCACTAGGCGCTCAGGTAGGTTATGATTCCGTAACTCGAACGGTTGAGATTACAAGTACACACTAAGGAGGAATGGATGATGGAAGCTGGAAATCTTTTAGATGATGTGATGGCGTTTGCTTCTATATTAGCTGTTTTCGTATTGGCACTGGTTCAATTGGTCAAAAATAGTATCAACATCCCGCGGAATGCGGTCCCGATTATCGGACTATTGATAGGTTTGCTCATTGGTGCGGCAGCGTATCCTTTTTCCGAACTCGATTTAGTTCTTCGCCTGTGGGCTGGAGGACTTGCAGGGTTGTCTGCAACGGGGTTGTTTGAGCTAGCTTTTAAATATCGCCCGGGAACGACGAAAGAGTAAATGGATAATAGGTTCGAATCATAGAAAAGGGCTGTTCCAAAAAGTCTGAATAGACCTAAGGAAGAGCCCGATTTTCTCCAATTGAGATTACATAGTTAAGCTTCAGAACGAAAGCGTACTTCCAGGCAGCAAAGAGTACAGCCCAGTAAAACCTTCTCCTTCTAATATAGAAGTAACATGATCGATATGAGGTTTGGGGGCATGAACGAGAACCGTCCGGTGGCTGGGAACTGTTTGGAGCATTTTTCGAATGTCCGGTAAGCCTTGGTGGACTTTATAGCGTATGAGTGAGATTGAACAGTGTATATCGCTAGATTCTTCTATCTTAGATTGTTTAACAAGATGATGTCCAAAGCTTCCGGCCGCCAAATGTCCCGTAAAAATCACATGGTTGTCAGGAGAAGCAGAGAGCTGGTGAAAGTACGCTTGCGCTTTTGTCGACTGCATCATCCCGTCATTCGTAAATATGATTGCGCCCTTGAGAATTAACAATGCCTTTGCGCGTTCGTCTGAATTAGATACAATGCACAAGTTCTTTCTATTAAAAAGCGCATCTACGCGCAGAAGAGCATACTCTTTCAGCCAATCTGTCTTGCCGCTTAACGCTCTTAAAGGTGCCATGAGCTCTTCTTCGACGATCAGTGGATTATCTGGGAAACACTCGCTTGCCCATACGATCAATTCCTGGCTTCTGCCATGGGTAGGCACTGGAAGGAGGACTGATCCCCCTTTTTGCAGGGTGTTACAAATCGTTGACTCTAATTGCTGTAACTTTATAAGCTGCTCATCAGGATCCGCGCCATAAGCGGCATCGACAATGGATAAATCGACGACTTCTTTAGCCCCGGCTTCCATAATCGTGGGTGAATCTGCTATGAGCAGCTGCGACTCCCGCGTATAATCCCCCGAGAAAAATACGGATTTGCCCTCCAATTCGAGGATCAACCAAACCGAACCTGCTAAATGTCCGCTTCGCCCCCATTGTATTCGAAGATTAGGTGCAATCCTCAGCCAAGTCTGAGGGGGGATATGCTCCTCCAAATACATGAACTGAATAGATTGCTTATCTATTTCTCCATAAGGTAGTGATGCGGACTGAGCAACCACGTATTTATCCCATGCATCGAAATAATCGGGAAGCTGTTTAACGGTAGCTTTCGTTGTCCATACCTTACCTGAATATCCGTACTTATATAGTAGGGGAAGTGCTATGGAATGATCCTCATGCGCATGGGACAGAAACACTGCCTGCAAATGGGGGATGATGTCTGTATCTAGCAGGGGGTATTCACCTGGACCTTCTTTTTTGACACCACAATCGAGTAGAATACCAGATTGCCCATCTTTGTTCTGCAAAAGATAGGAGGAACGGCCATGCTCTCCGGCCCCTCCCCAAATTGTTAGTGTGCTCATCGTTGTCTCCGCTTTCTATCTGGGCTTAAATATTCTAATACTAGTAGCAATATAGTGGTAACGCCGACAGAGATCACTGCCATGGCCATCCCCATCGCTACAGCACCTTGTTCAAACTGGGCAAAAATATAGGTTGCCGATGTCTGCATTGAAGGTGGAAGAATGAGTAAGGAGGCTACCAGTTCCCGATTGGAAATGGTGAAGGTCATCATCCAGCCAGCCACCATCCCCGGAAGGATGAGAGGGAGCAGGATACGGCGGAACACATAAAGCTTGCTCCCACCGAATACTTGTCCCGCTTGCATGAGGGAAGAATCGATCTGCCCATAGCTCGCTTTTACATACTGAACAGTATAAGGAAGAAAAAGTACGACATAGGTTAGTACAACCATCCAATAGGTATTATAGAGCGGGATAGGCATCCAGCGAGCATTCCATAGCAGGATTAACCCTACTACAATTACAATTCCAGGGACCGTGTTCGGGAGCAAACTGAACAGATCTGTAATTTTTTGCTTGAATGTAGCCCCTTTTCCTACGGTTAAGGCAAACCAAGTTCCAAGAATAACAGCGATACTGGAAGCGATGATAGCTAATGTGAAGCTATTCAATAAGGCCTCAAGACCTTGAGAACCTGGTGATAGCAGCTCTGCATAATGTTTTAAGGTTAAATTGCTCCAAGATACGCCTTCTCCTCGCAGCTTCAATAATGAGGCTGTTATGATTGAGAAATAAGGAATGCCGATGGACGCGAGAAGTAATAGAACAACATACCCCCAGCTAAGAACTCCTACAATTCCTGTGCTTTTATAACGTTTAGTGCGTGTTCCTTTTCCGCCAATTAGGCGATAGGAGTAGCGGCTGCTAATTAGAGTTTGGATATACCACATGACGAGACAAACTCCGAGCAGCAAGGAAGCCAGTGAAGTAGCCTTTCCAAAATCTATTGGCCAACTAGAGATGTACTTATGGATCTCAGAGGTCAGAACGTAAAAGCCGATCCTACGACCAAAGGTCGCAGGGGTACCAAATTCGGCAATCGTTTTGACGAAGATGAGAAGAGCTCCAAGCCCATAGCTGGATAACAGCAAGGGAATGATTACTCTTTTAAATCTGTAAAAGAACGGAGCGCCATGAACAGAGGCTGCTTCCTCCAGATTGCCCCCGATCTGCAAAAGCGCATTGCGCAGCAGTAAATACAGGAAGGGGAATAGGTGCAGGCTCATGATCAGCACCATCCCTCCATAGCTAAAGAAATACGGAGTCAGCACGGAGGATGCAGGCAGAAGCTGCTCCATATACCCACCCGTCTGCATAAACAACATCCAGCCCATTGAACCAATGTAAGGCGGCGTCATAAAAGGGATTAGTAGTACAACATCGAGCCAATTATGATGCCCTAAGTCCGTCTTAGCCATAATCCAGGCCAAAGGTAGTGCAAATAGCGTAGTTAGTAGAATAACGCTTACCCCGAGTCCGATAGAATTCAGCAGTACCTCTACCAGATCATGACTACCCATAATAGTTCGTAGTGGCGCGGCTATATCCAGCTGCTCATTCGGATAGATACTGGTCCAGAAGATGAGCAGGAGTGGCAGCAGTACGAGCACTGTAAGTATAAATAAAGCAAGACCGCCGCTCACCCATTTAAATGAGCGTAAAGAGTTAATATTCATTACGCTTATTTAAAAATTTGTGTGAAGGTCGTGGAAACTTCATCGCTATGTTCGTTCATCCATTCCCATTTCACATCAAATGTCTTAATTTCTTCGAGATTCGCACGATTCTCTGCTTTCACATCGGTTCTGCCTGGCAATAAGTAGGCTTTGGCTACAAGGGCTTGGGCTTCATCAGATAGAAGATAGTCGATAAAAGCCTTGGCGTTATCTACATTCGGGCTTGTCTTAATAATCGCGGCTGGACGTGGGCTGATTACCGTTCCTTCGGCAGGATAAACGATATCCACTGGTTCTCCTGCAGCTTTTGCTTTATAAGCCATATAATCTACGCCTGCGGCAACTACGGATTTGGCTCCGGTAATTACGGGGTCGAGTGCTTCCTGATTGGCGCCCGCCATCGCTACTTCATTGCTTTTGTATTGTTTAAAAAGATCCCAGCCGCTGTCCCCTTTAGCGCTTAAATATCCAGTTATGAAATCTAGAGCCGAACCTGAAAGCGAAGGATCGGGAATGTTGACGGTTCCTTTCCATTCGGCTCTGGTGAGGTCATCCCATGAGGTCGGAGGGGTGCTTACTTTTTTGGTATTGTAGACAATCCCTAGTGCGGATGCGCTGTAACTGAAATAATTACCATCTGCTGTGTCTGACCAATCGCTAACGAGCTTATCTGCATTAACCGCCTCTTTATATGGAAGCAATAATCCGTCGTTCTTCATCCCTTGCATGGACGGAAGAGAGGCGAGGACAACAACATCAACCACCGGATTGGATTTTTCTGCTTCCATACGGGCTAATATTTTTCCAGTAGTGCCTTGGAACATTTCGACCTTTACACCAGTTTTGGCTTCAAAGCCTTCTTTAATTTTAGTGGCCAGACCTTCAGGGCCTGCACTGTAGACGACAAGATTGCCACTCAGAGCTTTCTCTGTTGGTTGTGGTGCTTCCGTTTGAGCTGTAGTGTTAGCGTTTGAAGTTGGATTGCTAGCGTTAGCTGCAGATGTGTTAGAGGAGCTACAGCCGGCCAAACTTGCACCGATTATAGTTGTTAGAAGAAGTGCGCTAAGTCCTTTAGTGTTATTTATTTGTTTCAATGTGATTGCCTCCCTAATATTTTTGTGTGCATCTTGCTGCATGGAACAGCATCATAAGGAGCTGTTCCATGCAGTGGACGCTTAATTCAGGTGATGGATCTGGTGCTCAGAAGCGTAGAGCTGGATTGTTTCTCCAACAGGTAGACGTTGATCATGATAAGCTGTCCAAGCAGTTCGGTTCTCCATGTCCAGAATGACCTCATAGCGATCACCCATATAGCTCACATGTCGAATAATCCCTTTAAAAGGAAGAGAGGAAGCATCCTCCCGAGTCCAACGTAAATGTTCTGGACGAAGCATTTGCTTATCAGGAACGATCCAGTTGGATTTTCCAATAAAGTGGGCTACAAAAGGATGACTTGGTTTTCGATAAATCTCCTCAGGAGAGCCTGCTTGTAAAATAACTCCACCTTGCATCACAACGACTTCATCTGACATAGACATCGCCTCGGTTTGATCATGGGTAACATACAGAGCGGTAATGCCCATGTTCCTCACTAAGGAGGTTAACTCCAGCCTCATTTCATCTCGCAAGACCGCATCCAGTGCACTTAAAGGCTCATCGAACAATACGAGTTGGGGCCTAGTAACTACGGCTCTGGCAAAAGCAACCCGTTGCTGTTGTCCACCGGACAGCTGATGGGGAAAGCGGAGCTCCAAGCCTTCCAGCTTTACGGATCGAAGCGCTTGCTGAACCCTAATCCGTAGATCCTTCTTCTGCTTAGAGGCACGAAGTCCGAAGGCAACATTCTCAAAGACAGTTAGATGCGGCCAGAGTGCGAAATCTTGAAAGACCATGCCAAAGTTGCGGCTATGAATGGGGCGACTAATTCTGTTACTGCCTGAGAAAATAAACTCCTCATCCAATAGGATTTCTCCCGCATCCGGTGTTTCCAGCCCAGCAATCAGACGGAGTAGTGTTGTCTTTCCACAACCTGAAGGACCGAGTAATGTCGTAAAGCTTCCAGCGGGAATCTTCAGATCTGCAGCCTTTAAGGCATGCACATCTCCGAACTTCTTTTCCAATCTGTGGATTGTAATTTCCTTCATCTCTATCGACCTGCCTGTTCTTAAGCTTGTTCTTAGTGTAAAGGAAAACAATTCCCGCTATATTTGCTGAATGTAACTGTGAGATTAACTTTTTTGCCGATTTATTTTAACATTCATAGAATTCTTCTATGTTACCGTTTAGTAAATAGGCGAGGGAGTGGAAAATAATGAACCTTAACTTAATCAAGCTGGAAATCGTGGAACTGCTCAATAAACATAAAAAAATAACCACAGTCGCCGATAAACTCGGACTGAAGCAGCCCACTGTTACGTACCATTTGAAGAATTTAGAGCAGCAATTGGGAGAGAAGTTATTTGAATCCAGAATGGATAAAATGATTCTTACGGAGAGCGGCAAAGCGTTCCTTCATTATGCGATTAAAATAAATGCACTTGCTGCTGAAGCGGAGCGGGTTGTAAAAGAGTTCAGTCAGGCGGGTCGGGGAACGCTTAAGATTGGCGCCAGTTACGTTCCAGCTACTTATATTCTTCCGAAAATATTGGGGTTGTTTGGAGAACAACATCCGGGGATTACGATCTCTTTATCGGTTAAGCCTTCACCAGTGATCAAAGAAATGCTTGCCAGTCATGAGATTGACCTTGGTATTTTGTCTACAGAATCTTTTTATCTACCTGATCTGCATACTCAAGCCTTGTGCGAAGACGAACTTGTTCTTGTTTTTGCACCCTCCCATGAATTTGCTAGTTTTTCTAATTTAAACCCAGCTATGATTGCTTCAGCGAGTTTTATATTACATGACAAGGAATCAAGTACACGCCAACTGACGGATAAATGGTTTGAGCGTGAGGGGAATGAACCTAGAACCTATATTCTACTGGATTCACTAGAGGCAATTAAGCAATCGCTTATGAGTGGAAAGTACGTTTCTTTTATATCGCGACTTGCTGTGGAAGACGAGGTAGCCAGAGGAAGATTGCTAATACGCACCATTCCAGATTATAATTTTCAAAGACATATTTATTATTCATATAACCGCGATCGTCATTATTCTCCGCTAATTGGCCTGTTTATCGATCAGATTCGCATGATCCGTATTTAAATACACATAATGAAGGCATGCTAGAGACATTATATATTAGAAAGAATACATAAAATATAAGGACTGTATAAATTGAGAAATTGGTGTATAATCTTAGATACTGTGTCGCTTTACAGCACAAAAAAGTTGGAGATTTTCACACGGTTTTATTGTATGATATGAGGAAAGCTTTAATAGACGATATTTAGACAGACAATAATTAACACATTGATCCGGAAGAGAATGGGGGGAGCAGCATGACCGAACTTACGACTACCGTCAGCAAAAGCAACTCTAACAATCTGCTGCGACGGGACGTACGGTTCTTGGGGAACATTTTAGGAGAGGTCTTGGTTCACCAAGGCGGTAACGAATTGCTAGAGATCGTGGAGAAGATTCGCGAAACCAGTAAATCGCTGCGCTCACTATTTTTACCTGAACTGCACAGTGAATTTAAGGAGTTAATCAATTCTTTGGATCCGGAGAACCGTCATCAGGTAATAAGAGCGTTCGCCATTTATTTTCAGCTCGTGAATATTGCCGAACAGAACCACCGGATTCGCCGTAAACGTGACTATGAACGTTCAGCTGGGGAGACAGTCCAACCCGGTTCTATAGAAAGCGCGATTAAAGAGCTTCGTGAACGTGATTTCTCTCATGAGGAAGTTAACGAGATTATTGCAGGATTATCTCTGGAGCTTGTAATGACGGCACATCCAACGGAAGCTATGCGCCGTGCGATTCTCGATATTCATAAGCGGATATCTGATGATGTTATGGGTCTGGATAACCCTACCTTAACCTTCCGGGAGCGTGAACAGCTCCGTGAGAAGTTATTAAATGAAGTGATTACGCTATGGCAAACGGATGAACTGCGTGACCGCAAGCCTACAGTACTCGATGAAGTGCGTAATGGGATGTACTATTTCCACGAGACTATTTTCCATGTATTGCCGGACGTTTATCAAGAACTTGAACGTTGTCTAAGCAAGTACTACCCAGGACAGAACTGGCATGTGCCAACGTACTTACGTTTTGGTTCATGGATTGGCGGAGACCGTGATGGTAACCCTTCGGTGACTTCAACCGTTACCTCACAGACGTTACGTATGCAGCGTAAGCTGGCGATTCGGGAATATCAGCGGATTATGCGTGAACTCATGAAATATCTAAGCTTTAGCACAAGTATTGTTAAAGTGACGCCTGAGCTAAAAGAATCCATTGAAGCTGATCGCGAGATCATTAATCTTGGCAAAATGGAAGAATGGCGCAATGATAACGAGCCTTACCGTATTAAACTTAGTTATATGATCTCCAAGACACAAAATGTTATGGATGATGAGAAAAAAGGCTCACCGGAGCGTTATGCTTCACCTCAAGAATTCATCGATGATTTGAACGTGATTGACCGCAGTTTACGGCATCATTATGCCGATTATGTGGCCGACACTTATATTAAGAAATTGATCCGCCAAGTGGAGCTGTTCGGTTTCCATACGGCGACACTTGATGTGCGTCAGCACAGTCAAGAACATGAGAATGCTATGACTGAAATTCTGGCGAAGATGAACATTACGCCGGATTACTCCAAACTGACTGAGAATGAAAAGATTGAGCTGCTGGAGAAACTTCTGAATGATCCACGGCCGATCACATCTTCTTATCAGACGTATAGTGAAGGCACGGAGGAATGTCTTGCCGTGTACCGGACGATCTTCGCTTCGCAGGAAGAGTACGGCAAACAATGTATCACCAGTTACCTGATCAGTATGGCAGAAGCGGCAAGCGACATTCTGGAGGTTATGGTCTTCTCTAAAGAGGTAGGACTATTCCGCAAAGATAATGACGGTACAGTCGTATGTACGCTGCAAGCTGTGCCACTTTTTGAAACGATTGATGATTTGCATGAAGCACCGCAAATTATGAATAGATTGCTCAGCATGCCTATCTACCGCGATGCGGTAAGAGCAATGAATGATTTGCAGGAAATCATGCTTGGATATTCGGATAGTAACAAAGATGGCGGCGTGGTTACTGCTAACTGGGAACTACGTGTTGCATTGAAAGAGATTACAGCTACAGCCGATAAGTTCGGAATCAAGCTGAAGTTCTTCCACGGTCGTGGTGGAGCGCTCGGCCGTGGAGGCATGCCGCTTAACCGCAGCATTCTTGCTCAGCCAGCCTCGACGATTGGCGGCGGCATTAAGATCACCGAGCAGGGAGAGGTTATCTCCTCCCGTTATTCGATGCAAGGGATTGCTTACCGCAGTCTAGAGCAAGCGACATCTGCGCTTGTGACTGCAGCGATCAATGCGAGAATTCCACAAGCGGATCTATATGAAGAGAAGTGGGATGAGATTGTTGCCCGTATCTCTGAAGTTTCGCTTCACAAATATCAGGATTTGATATTCCGTGATCCGGACTTCCTGACTTACTTCAAAGAGTCAACACCTCTGCCTGAGGTTGGAGAGTTAAATATTGGTTCACGTCCTTCTAAACGGAAGAACAGTGACCGCTTTGAAGACTTGCGTGCAATTCCGTGGGTATTTGCATGGACGCAAAGCCGTTATTTGCTTCCAGCCTGGTATGCTGCTGGAACCGGACTGCAGAGTTTCTATGAGGGTAAGGAAGAGAATCTGAAGATTATGCAGCATATGTATGAGAACTTCTCATTCTTTACTACACTGATAGATACGCTGCAAATGGCTATTTCAAAAGCGGACTTGATCATTGCTAAGGAATACGCCGGCATGGGCAAGAACGAGGAAGCCCGTCAGCGGATCTTCGGCCAGATTGAAGAAGAATTCAAGCTGACCTCTGAGCTGATCCTGAAGATTACAGGCCAGCAGGATATTCTGGATAACGTCCCTGTGATTCAGGAGTCGATCAGACTCCGTAATCCTTACGTTGATCCACTTAGCTACCTGCAGGTTCAATTGCTATCTGAGCTTAGAGCGCTCCGTGAAGTCGATGGAGACGATAGCGAATTGCTGCGCGAAGTATTGCTTACCATCAACGGCATTGCCGCTGGTCTTCGGAATACCGGCTGATCCCTTGAATCAGCATATTTATTACTTATAAAAGTCCGCCCATCGGGGCGGACTTTTTGTGCTTGTATAGGAAATTATGCACGGTCATCATCTGTCCAAGAGACTCCATAGAAGCATCATAGACCGAGAAATAGCGATGCACTGTGGCACACGAGTTATGGACTTTGCCAGAATTGCCAGAAATGAGTGCAAAGGATGCATGAAAGGAGTGGCGGAGCCCGTTGTTTATCTACTTCTGTATAGGAGTACTGTCTGCTCGCACACATAAACTTTTTAATGTTTTTATTTCTCTGCTTCAGGGTCAATCCGCTGACTATAGGGAATTATTACCGTGAAATCCTCTACCCACTGGAGTTCTTACTCGCCAAATCACCGAAAACGCTGCGGACAGTACAACAATGTCTGCTCTGTATGCGACAAATTTAAACTAACAGAACCCTATACAACCGACGGGGTGATTTTGTGCCTAATACGAGCTGCATTGCTCATAAACTAAATATTGTGCTGCGAAGTGAATCTTTTGTCCTTGAAAAATTGTAAAAATATTGTGGTGATGTCCCAATATTGATCTTTCTTGCACCTACCCAAGTAACCGAGATGTAATCGGGGGTAAATAGTGTGGCACTTATTATTCAGGTGATGGAGCAGCGTAGAGAATTTTTGGAACTGTAGGAGCGAATGCGTTCGCCTTTATTGGCAGATTTCTACCGCGAACAGCGGTTTAAATCAGGAAATCTGACAATAACAGCGACCGGAAGTCCGAATATTTCTCGAAGTTGCACTGAATCACATATCCAAGTTGTCCAATTTTTAACTCAGTTTACAGAGAAGGTTACAATACAATCCTTGATTTTTACACAAACTTGAATTACGATTTAATTGCTTGTACCGTGGATATTTGAGAATAAATACCAAGGGCGGCAAGTCTGGGGGAGTTAACAGGTGGAGAATTTGGAAGGCAGATTGACAAAGCTCGCCTTAAAAGGCGACCAAAGGGCATTTGCCGAGCTTGTGGAACTATATAAAGACAAAATATATCATTTGGCGTACCGAATGCTGAACAATCGTCATGAGGCGGAGGATATTGTTCAGGAGACTTTTTTGCGTGTGTATAGAAACTTGGATCGTTATGATGATAAACAGAAGTTCTCTACCTGGATTTATCGGATTGGAACGAACCTCTGTATTGATAGATTACGCAAACGGAAACCGACCTATTCGCTCGATGCAGAAATGAACGATCAGGAGGGCCTTGACGGCTATTCGTTGATTCCAAGTGATAATGTGACACCGGAGACCGAACTGTTGCTCTCAGAGACGCAGGGACTAATCTACGAGGCCATTGACAGTTTGCCTGTGAAATACAGGTCTGTGATGATTCTTAGATATCTGCAGGATTTATCGCTTCAGGAGATAAGTGATGTGCTGGATATGCCTGTAACCACGATTAAGACGCGTGTTCACCGAGGTCGTGAATTTTTGCGTAAAAAATTAGGCCCGAAAATGTAAAAAAGATTTTTTTTAATGAAACATCTTTTGGAGAGCGACGTATGTAAGTTAAGCAAGTCTTATGTGTCCTGACCCTTTGTCTTAGGATAATTAAATAGCACTCATGAAAGGATTGGCTCCTATGGAATGCAAACTGGCCGTCTCTATGATGCACGACTACTTGGATGACGACTTGCCCGATCAGCAGCAGAGGGAGTTGAAGGAGCATCTTCTATCCTGTCCAGATTGCCGTGCAAAGTTTAAAGAATTAGAACAGACAGATATGTTGATGTTCTCCCTTATGCATCAGAATCCTGTTGCCTCAGATGATCTTGTGAGCCGGATAATGAGTTCATTGCCAAAGTCCAAGAAAGAAAAGGCTTTTATTACCTGGATCAAGAGACACCCTGCACTTACAGCGGCATCCCTGTTTCTTGTCGTAATGCTGATGAGCTCCGTAACTTTTTGGAGTCCAGATAGACAGCTTGTAGTTAGAGGTGCAGATCTGGATCAAGTGGTTATCAAAGGGGATACCGTAATTGTACCTTCCGGCAAGATTATTACCGGTGATCTTACCATAGAGAATGGTAAAGCACAGGTATATGGGGAAGTGAACGGCAACGTAACAGTCATTGACGGCTCTCTTTATCAGGCTTCAACAGCTCATATTTCTGGGCAAGTCAAAAGCATAGACCAAGCGGTAAGTTGGTTCTGGTATAAAGTGACGAACATGTTCTCTGAAGTTGCCTACCGTTAATGCGGGCAGTGGTTACCTTGAGCTGGAATATTATTTTGCGCCTCTTTTTCCGGAAAGATGGCGCTTTTTTGTTGCCTCAAGCTAAAACGCCTTCGGCGTCCTTTTTAAGGACGGTAAGCGTTTATGCGAGAATTATAAGGTTAAAATATATCGTGAAACTTATATTTTCTTATAATTTAAATTAGAATATTTAGAAAATGAGTGACGGAGTAAACTTGCAACTGGAGCCCGAACGTTATAACCTAGATATGATACAGCTCTAACAGACATTTTACATAAACCCAGCTAATATGAAATGACGGGGGTTTTAGGCAATGAGTTATTTTACAGACTTAACATGGAAAGATTCCATTAAAGATATAGTTGATATCCTGATCGTCAGCTACATTATTTATAAAGTGCTTAATATGGTGCGCGGGACTCGAGCGATTCAGCTGCTGAAGGGGATCTTAGTACTGGTTTTGATTTGGGCTTTAAGCACAATCCTAGACCTCTATACGCTCAAATGGCTAATGAATCAAATGTTTACGTTCGGGGTGCTGGCGGTCTTTATCATCTTTCAGCCGGAACTACGAAGAGGGCTGGAACAGATTGGACGAGGTAGATTTTTCGGACGGGTTGGGGAAAGTGATGAAGAGTTAAGTAAATTAATCGGCGAAGTGATTAAAGCCGTGAATTATTTATCACATAGAAAAATAGGGGCGTTAATCGTATTTGAACGGGAGACGGGTCTTAATGAATATACAGAGTCCGGTATCCCGATGCGTTCCCTAGTTAGCTCTGAGCTGCTGATAAACATCTTTATTCCCAATACACCGCTGCATGACGGAGCTCTTATTATGCAGGGTAACCAGATCGCTGCGGCTGCCTGTTACTTACCGTTGTCTGAGAATCCCTTTATCAGTAAAGAGCTGGGGACTCGACACCGCGCAGCTATAGGGATTAGTGAAGTTGCGGACTCGGTGTCTGTCATTGTCTCGGAGGAGACAGGACAGATTTCTCTGGCCATCAATGGTCAGATCGTGAGGGATATTAAAGAAGAATCCATGATTTCGAAGCTCCATCAAGAGCTGAGTGTAAGTTCATCGCTGAAGGAGAAAGGTTCAACTTTCTGGAAACGGAAGGGGGACAAGAATCATGGATAAGTGGATGAGCAATAACAATTTCAATAAGATTATTGCCCTTGCGTTTGGGATCATACTATTTACAATGGTTCGTATCGATACTGCACCTGTTGGGCAAACCACGGTCGATACTAAAACGAAAATTATTGAGAATGTAAAGATCGAAGAGATCGGTTTAGATAAAGATAAATATGTACTGGAATACAAGGATGTAGATAGTGTCACTATGGAGGTTAAGGGGAAGAACTCTGATATCTCCTTTCAGTTCTCGGACGACTATAAGGTGACTCTTGACCTAAGTAAGGTTGAGCCTGGAGATAATACGTTGCCACTTTCTTATTCATTACCTAGAGGTGTAACGCTCGTCAGAATGACTCCTAAAGAGGTTAACGTGCATATAGAGCTGCGAAATACAAAGTTTTTTCCCATAACATTAGTTACCAAGGGAGAGCCAGCAGAGGGTTATCAATTGGGTACCCCGGTTTTGCAGCCTACGGATACTGTTGAGGTTACGCTACCTGATAATGAGTTAAGCAAAGTGGTGAAGGTACAAGGCACCATTGAGCTAAATGGCGAGAATGAAACCTTTAAAGAGAAGAAATTGAAGCTGCATGCTTATGATAATGAAGGAAAAGAAGTGAAGGACGCGGTAATTGAACCTGCTACCGTATCGGTGGAATTGCCAATTACCTTACCTTTTAAGACCGTGCCGCTGGATATCGGCTTTACCGGACAACTTCCGGATTCTCTCGTGTTATCGAATGTGACACCTGAGCTGGAATCAGTCGTGGTATATGGTCAAGCCAATGCATTAGCTGCACTATCTACTTATGAAGCAAGTATTAATCTTAGCGCGATAGATTCTGCAGGAACGAAACAGTTGAAGGTAGAACTGAAACCCCCAGCTGGAACTGAGAAAGTCATGCCTGAAACCGTAAACGTTTCATTAACGATCTCAGAAATTGCCGAACGGACGGTTGAAGCGGTACCCATCAAGTTACAGGGTGTGGGTGATGGGCTAGAGGGAAGTATTGTTAATCCGGCAAGTAAGGATATAGCCCTCACCTTAACGGGGGCACCCAATTTGCTAAATCAATTAGATAAGAATGATATAAGTGTTGTGGCTGATGTGACTGGCCTTACTGCGGGGACTCACGAGGTTTCTTTGCGGGTATCACTACCTAAGTTCATTGCACTGGCTAATTCAGGCGTACCTCTTACGATAACTGTGCAGCTGCTATCACCTGCAACGCCGGTGCCTACACCTCAGCCAGATACGGGTAGTGTAACAACTACTCCTGAGCCAAGCTCTGAACCTGTTATAGGCGATGAGGAGGCCACTGAGAAGCCTACCCATAGCGGAGAGGCTGGAGGTACAGCAACGCCTGTTCCAACGGATAGTAGTCCTGAGAATAACGGCACAGCAAACACAAGTACAAATTCAGAAAATCCTGTGGGTACAGGGGGAACGTAGCCTTGTATTGAAATACGTCTTTTAGGATATGTCCCAAAGGTACACCAAAATAGTAATCAAATCATATGATAGTACATTAAGCTAACGTAGCGTATTCAAAGGAGAAAAATAATGGGGAAGTATTTTGGAACTGACGGTGTGCGGGGAGTAGCGAACCGTGAATTAACTGCAGAAATGGCTTATAGCATTGGCCGCTGCGGAGGATATGTACTAGCGGGTAACGTGCATAAACCAAAGGTTGTCATCGGAATGGACACACGTATTTCCGGTCCTTTGCTTGAAGCAGCTCTTATCGCTGGTTTGCTGTCTATTGGGGCAGATGTAATCCGTATAGGTGTAGTGAGTACACCTGCTGTTGCCTATATCACGAGATTATTAAAAGCAGATGCAGGGGTTATGATTTCGGCATCACACAATCCGGTTGAAGATAATGGCATTAAGTTCTTTGGTGGAGATGGTTTCAAGCTTACGGATGAAACAGAACTGCGTATTGAAGAGCTTATGGATGCTGAGGTAGATGAATTGCCACGTCCTATCGGTTCAGGTTTAGGTATGGTTACGGTTGATAACGACGCGAAGTACCTCTATCTAGAATATTTGAAGACTACCATTTCTCAGGATTTCAAGGGAATCAAGGTTGTACTCGACTGTGCTCACGGCGCAGCGTATGAACTTGCACCAAGATTATTCAGAGAGCTTGGCGCTGAGGTTATTTCTATTGGAGCCGAGCCTGATGGATTGAACATTAATGCTGGATTTGGTTCGACACATCCAGAGACTTTGCGTGAGGAAGTATTGCGTCAAGGAGCGGATTTGGGACTTGCTTTTGACGGAGATGCTGACCGATTGATTGCGATCGACAATAAAGGTGATGAAGTTGACGGAGACTTTATCCTCTGCATTTGTGGGGATGCAATGAACCGTGCTGGCAAGCTGAAAGATAGTACGATTGTATCAACGGTTATGAGCAATATCGGATTCTACAAAGCTACCGAGAAATTATCTCTGAACACTGCTAAAACAGCTGTAGGTGATCGGTATGTGATGGAAGAAATGCGTCGTGGCGGTTTTAATCTGGGTGGAGAACAGTCTGGACATGTTATCTTCCTTGACTATAATACAACAGGTGATGGTATTCTAACGGCTATCCAACTGGTTGATACGCTTAAAGCTTCAGGTAAGCAGCTTAGTGAAGTTAAGAGCATGATGACGAAATACCCACAGGTGCTGGTCAATGTTCGTGTACAAGATAAGACCAATTATCCTAACAACCAGGCTATCGAAGCAGCTATCGCTGAAGTAGAAGGCAAGCTAGGCGACAATGGCCGTGTGCTTGTACGTCCGTCGGGTACGGAGTCTCTTATCCGCGTTATGGCAGAGGGACCTGATAAGGCAGATCTAGATCTTTATGTGAATCAAATTGTAGAAGTTGTTCAACGCGAGTTGGTATAATCCATTACTATAACTATATGGCCGGTGTAGTGAGCGAGAACAATTCGGACTCGGTACACCGGTGTTATTATTTTTTTGGATGGATCGTCAGAACATGGATTTGTGAAAATTAGGTTGGTGCAGCATTGCCAAAGTAGTGTAAGGTGCATATAATAGATTAAGTGTCATTCTAGAAGGAAAGCGGGGATTGTGAGGTTTGTAATAGCAAGCGCCAGAGCTTGGTCGAGCGCGGGGGAGAAGGGAAAGCTGCTACATGGTTATGTAGACAAGAGCTTGAACGGATCACGGCAGACGTAAGCTGACGAGGTGGAGGTGTTCGAAATGTTCGGCGGGGACCTCCCGGTGATGCACCAGAGCCGTAAATGGAGACGGAAAATGGAAGGGCGACCTTTCACACAACGTTTTCATGGGTGCATAAGAAATATAAAATTCATGTGTGCGCGCATCGTAAAGAAACACGATAGTTCTGCCACGGCAGAGAAGAAGGCTGTGCATTTCATGAACATAAGATGTAAGTGACAGTTTATTTTGTTGATCCAAAATACAACAGAATATTTGCTTTTTCTCAAAAACATGCCGCACGGCACGTTTCTTTCCTTATGCCGCCACATTACGATAACTCGGACGGGGGAAATAATAATGTGTGGTATTGTAGGATATATTGGTAATCAGAATTCGCAGGGGATCTTGGTTGAAGGGTTGAAGAAGCTGGAGTATCGGGGATATGATTCCGCTGGTATTGCTGTATTCACTGGGGAAGGACTGCAAGTAGTGAAAGCACAAGGCCGTTTGGCGAATCTGCAGTCGAAGCTGGAAGGCAGCCCACTGGCAGGTAGCGCAGGTATCGGACACACACGCTGGGCAACTCACGGTAAACCATCCGATGAGAATTCCCATCCACATACGGATAACAGCATGAAGTTCTCGGTCGTTCACAACGGTATTGTCGAAAACTATTTGGATCTGAAAGAAGAGCTGATCGCTGGCGGATGCCACTTTGTCTCCGAAACAGATACAGAAGTTATTTCACATCTGATTGCTCGCGAATATGACGGAGATATCGTAAAAGCTGTACAAAAAGCGATTACCTTCATGCGCGGTGCCTTTGCATTAGGCGTCCTGACTGAATATGAACCAGATAAATTGGTGGCTGTGCGTCAAGCAAGTCCACTCATTATCGGTCTTGGCGAAGGGGAAAACTTTATCGGGTCAGATATTCCTGCACTGCTTGAATATACCCGTAACGTATATATTTTGAACGACGGCGAAATGGCAGTCTTGACAAGAGATGCTGTCGAACTGATGACGATTGAAGGCAACTTTATTTCTCGGGAAATGATTACTGTCGATTGGGATGCAGTTACCGCAGAAAAAGGCGGCTACGAGCATTTCATGTTGAAAGAAATCCACGAGCAGCCAAAGGCTTACCGCGACACTATGCGTGGTCGTATTAATGCCGAAGGCAACAAGGTTGTTTTGCCAGAGTTGAGCATGACGGAAGAACAAATCAAGAACATCCGTAACATCCAAGTCGTTGCTTGCGGAACAGCATACAACGCTGGTGTTGTAGGACGTACTATGATTGAATCTCTAGTTCGTATACCAGTAGAGAATGACATTGCTTCGGAATATCGTTACCGTTCACCAATCGTGACTCCAGAAACATTGGTTATCGTTGTCAGCCAATCCGGTGAGACTGCAGATACATTGGCAGCTCTGCGTGAAGCGCAAGCTAATGGTGCACATGTACTAGCAATCACTAACGTAGTGGGTAGCTCTATTGCTCGCGAAGCGAATGATGTGTTGGTAACGTTGGCAGGTCCAGAAATTGCCGTAGCTTCGACCAAAGCCTACACTTCACAATTGGTTGCATTCGGATTGTTTGCTCTTTACCTGGCTGAAGTTCGTGGTACACAAACCGAAGCACAAGTGGCTAAGATTCTAGCAGCTATGCAAGCTCTACCAGAGCAAGTAGAAGAGATCCTGGCTCAAAAAGAAGCAATCAAAGGTTATGCAGAACAAATTTCTGAGCACAAGAACCTGTTCTTCATTGGCCGCGGCGTAGACTACGCAGTTGCTCAAGAAGGATCCTTGAAGCTGAAAGAAATTTCTTATATTCACTCCGAAGCTTATGCTGCAGGTGAATTGAAACACGGTACATTGGCTCTAATCGAAGAAGGCGTTCCGGTTATTGCCCTGGCAACTCAGGAAGCTGTACTTGAGAAGACCGTCAGCAACATCAAAGAAGTGAAAGCTCGCGGCGCAGACGTGCTTGCGATCACTCACCAAGAGCATTTGACTGATCTGCTTAGATCAGTGGATCAAGTGTTTGTTATTCCTAAGACATTGCCAATGCTGACAGCAGCGTTGTCCGTAGTGCCTCTGCAATTATTGTCTTATTATGCTTCTCTTGCGCTGGGTCATGATGTGGATAAACCACGTAACTTGGCGAAGAGTGTTACTGTAGAGTAGGTTGTTAGGGAAAGGAAGTTTGTTGTTCGGTGACATAAAAGTCCTGAACCAATAAAATCATGAACCAATGGTCAGTCCTGATGATGCAACTAGTCATCGGGACTTTTTTTGTTCAAAAGGGAAAATAAGGCCCGAGGGTTTTTGAGAAGTTTTTCTCATTAGCTTCCGGGCTGTTTGGTGTATTCAGAAATACCATGATTAAGATATAAACTTGTGTATTCATATGGGGGTCAGTTAATAAACAGTTCATATTCATCTTCTATAATCATTTTCTGTAAGGTACATGCACGAAACAAATCATAAAGTGAAGAGGTTATTATTATGAAAATGAAAAAGTACGGAAAAAATTTAGGGCGTATCGCATCCGTAGGCGTGTTGAGTTTCTCTATTTTGCTTACTAATGGATTGGCAGTTCATGCAGCGGCAGCAACAACAACGAAAGCACCAACCGTAAGTCCCTGGTCTGGTAAGACATTAAATGAGGGGGACAAATACGGAATCTTCCCACTCGGATGGTATACAGATGGTACGATCCTCAATGCTATTACACCAGATAAATTCACTACCTTAATTGAGGCGACAGCTAAAAAGCTAGATCAGCTTGGTTTCAACAAAAAGGATGCTTCTTTAACGATTAAACCAGAAAAAGAAATTACGAGAAAGTTCGTTATTAATTCGTTATATAAGCTTTTGGATAACTACGATTTACCTGTCACCATCAATATGAAAGCTACAGATGCAGTAGAATTTATGAGTAAGCAAGGGATTGTAAAGGGAACAAACGCAGGCCTTGAACTAGAAAAGCCGATTACGGAAGAGCAAGCAGTTGTGATGGCAACGAGAATGGTTGAGTTCGCATACGATACAGCTGATGCAGGAGCGAAAGGCCTTTTCTGGAAAGTAACGAAAGGCAACAATACGTTGTACTTGCTTGGTTCAGTTCATGAAGGATCGACAGACATGTATCCTATGACTAAAAAGGTCCGGGATGCATTCGATGCATCGAAAGATCTGTATGTGGAAGCGGATATTATTAACGGAGATATGAGCTACTATCTGAACAATATTAAATATTCAGATGGAACGATACTGAAAGATCATGTATCTGCTGAAACGTATACGAAGCTACAAAACTTGCTTACAAAAATGAAGGTTCCAACAAATGCATTTGATCAATATAAACCGTTTATTATTAACAACCAACTATCTTCCTTAGCGGATAAGACAAGCCCTGAAGAACAAGCGATAAAAACGAACACGGGTGTTGAACGTTATTTCATCACAAAGGCTAACTCTATGAATAAACCTGTCCATGAGCTTGAAGGCTTAAAGAAACAAACAGAATTGTTCGTTAATGCATCGGATGCTGATCAAGAAAAAGATTTGAATGAAATGTTGGATATGATTAACTCTGGTAAAGGTAAAGAAGATGATTCTCAGCAATTAGAGCAAATGAAGAAGTATTGGATTGAAGGCAACTTGGAAGCTACTTCGAAGTTGATGAATTCTCAATCACTAAGTGATGAACCTATTTCCCGCGATAAGGATATGTCGGATAAACTAGCTGCATTGCTTGAGCAAGAAGGACAGCATACCTCCTTTGTTGTCGTAGGATCGGCTCACTTTGTCGTCAATGGTATGACTTTAGATTTACTTAAATCTAAAGGCTATGACATTCAATTCTTACAGTGATTTAAAGATGTACAAAAACCCGGAAGGTCGAGAGCGTCAATTCTCGATCTTTCAGGTTTTTTTGCCCAATGATCATATACTTTGAAAAATCTCATTTTGCAGAAAGGTTAGCATCCGTCATTTGTTAATTCTCCATTTCAGTGTATGTTGAAATTGCGATGTGAAAAATTGTGGGCTAAAATGATTTTAGCTAAGATAGGAACAAGTTGCTTCTGAAATGTTTGAAAAATAAAGTCAACTTGAACTCAATGTCCGAATTCAGGCTATCTTTGTTTTCTCGGAGGTTTGCTTACATACCGATTGTGTATATATTTAAGAAGAAGTAAACAAACTACGCCTGAACAAAAGGCGATATTTGAGGAGTGAACGAGATGGAAGTTTTCGCAGAATATTTAGCGCAAATTGATAACCCACAACATCGTGAGCGAATGGAAGAGGTTTTGACTTGGGTATCAAGGAAATTCACAGATTTAAAACCAAAAGTTGCGTGGAATCAGCCCATGTTCACCGATCACGACACATATATTATTGGCTTTAGCGTATCCAAACATCATATAGCTGTTGCGCCTGAAATTGCAGGGATTAATCATTTTACTGATGCAATTGTGCAGGCTGGCTATGATTACACCAAGCAGTTGATGCGTATCCGGTGGGATCATCCAGTTGATTATTCATTACTTGAGAAAATGATCGAGTTTAATATTTTGGATAAGGCAGACTGTTCAACTTTTTGGCGGAAATAAAAAAAAGATAACCACTAATTGAAACGAACGACAGCATTCGGTCTACTTGTTCACGAAATTGCCAAACTCGATTATGAAGCAGCTATGCAATCTTTTTCTACATTTATTAATGAAGAGTTCCTCACGTAAACACAGATTGTGTTTCTTCGTAAGGTCATTGATTATTTCGCAGAGTAGAGCGTTATTCTAGTAGCTGAGAAACCTTTTGTCTACCAAATTATTGTATTAGTTACAGAATTCATATATAGGCGAAGCCAATAATTTGAAGTAATAAAAGGCATCCATTTATTTATTTCAAATCTACTTTATGCAATTTGTGAAAATTGACTTAGTTTGTGAGCCTATATTATAATTATCATATTAATAGTTTCTGACAATATATGGAAACTATGTACGCCTGCAAATTCTACAATTTAATTATTGGCACACTAACTGAAAGGTTAGGTCGCAAAGCTTTGGAGTCTACTGGTTACTAACCTATGACCGTCCGGTTGCAATGAGCGTGAATATTGCAGTCGGGCTTTTTTGTGCTCTTCAGGAGCTAAAAAATAAACTCATAGGAGGTAGACATGCTTGGAAGAGGTTTAAGAGTAATAGTTACGTGGTTAATTGTAGTTTCTTTTCTTGTTGGTTTTATTCCTATTACATCACAAGTGAGCGCTGATCCAGATCCGAATAATCTTAAATGGCCTGATGCAGGTGCAGTGAATCTGACGAAGACGGCTGTGCCAACTAAGACGCAAGGGGAATGGGAAGTAACCCTGACCGTAGAAGGAAAGAATATACAGTCCACTACGGATGTGGTTTTGGTTATTGATAAATCTGGGAGTATGGCGTATAACGGTCCTGGTACTACTGGTGGTAAATCGTATGGGAAATCGCCTGATAACAGCAAAATGACGAAAGCGAAAGCAGCTGCGAACCAATTCGTGGATTCACTGCTTCAACCAAATTCGACAACGAGAGTTGCAGTGATATCGTTCTCAGATGTTGCAAACAAGATATCGGATTTTACGGATGTAAACAATAAAGATGCGTTAAATACAGCAATCAATAATATATCCCCTAATGGAGGTACGAATATTCAAGCGGGGATCCATCAAGCTAGTGAACTGCTGAAGAACAGTTCGGCTAACAATAAATTTATTGTCCTCTTGAGTGATGGACAACCAACATATAGTTTTAAGGCAAAACATGCTGGGAACTATACTTTTCCATCAGGTAGTACATTCACAAAATCATTGAAGGATTTTGATTATAGTACTCGTGGTCGTATTGGGTCAGGAGGCAATTATACTTTCAGTTCTTATACAGTTGATGGAGTCCAAGTCAAAGACAATGGCATTGGTACTGTATCAGAGGCGAAATTAGCTCAAGATCAGGATATTCATATGTATTCAATTGGACTTGATGTGGCTAATGATCCAATTGCAACAAACGTTCTGACTTACACCCAAGATAAGGGGTATATCGCATCGAGCGGCGCTGATTTGAAAGCTGTATTCAATGAATTATCGAGTAAGATTGCTTATGCAGCGCAGAACGCGAAAGTCACAGATCCTATGGGACTAATGTTCAATAATATCACTACTCATCCGAAAGTTTCACAAGGTGTAGCAAACTGGGATTCTGTAACTGATACGATTCAGTGGGATATCGGCAATATTATCGAAGGTACCCCAGCAACAATGAGTTACATTGTGAAATGGGATTCTAATCAGAAATCGGACCCTAATAATTTGTATCCGACAAATGGCACTACAACGATGAATTATACGGATGTGTACGGTAATCCTGCTTCCAAAAATTTCGAAGTACCAAAAGTAACCTTTGGAAAAGGGTCAATATTAATTAAAGGGTATCGAGTCAATGCGGCCGGTGAGCCAATCAACGATAATAATGTCCGCGTTGATCGACCTGATCAGGCTGCTCTTTTATACAGTGACCCGTTCAAACAAAATGGTACAGAAGCGCTTGATATTGATAAGAGTTACTCGGTTACTCCTAAAGTTGTTGCGGGTTATCAACTGATTAAAGGAAGTAGTCCAGAGAATGTAACACTAACTACTAGCGATCCTAGCCAGATTATATGGTTCGGTTACACTCAAGCACCTCATACATTAAAAGTCGAATACAAGGCTGGAAATGTTGATTTGGATACAGTATCATCTGCAAACAAAATTCAAGGCGAGCAAGTAGATGTTCAGAGTAAGATATTTGACGGATATACGTTGAAGGATGTAACTCTGAGTACAGGTAGTGGTTTAACTAATACGAATGGTCATGTTACAGGTGACATGCCAGATCAAGATACTACAATTACCTATAATTATGAGGCAAATGCGCAAACGGTAAGAGTAAAGTATCTGTTAGAAGGAACAACTCAGAACGTGGCACCATCGACTGATGCTTCCGGTGTAACAGGTGGGAAAACGACACTAACTGCATTGGATGTAGCAGGCTACTCCGTAGTTGGGAGCACAACGAACGAATATACATTTACAGCAGATCAGCATCAAGAAGTTATCTTTTACTACACACCAGCGAAACAGCAGGTAACGGTGAAGTACCTAGAGAAAGGTAATAACCGAGAGCTGAGCCTAGCGACCGTTTCTGACGGTTTAACCGGTGGAACAATACAACTGGATGCGAAAGCAATCGCAGGCTACCAAGTGGATCAAGCGAAGATCACCTACAGTTTCACCACGGATGCAAAGCAAGAAGTTGTCTTCTACTACACACCAGCGAAACAGCAGGTGACGGTGAAATACCTCGAGAAAGGTAGTAACCGAGAACTGAGCCCAGCGACTGTTTCTAACGGATCAACGGGTGGAACAGTACAACTGGATGCGAGAGCAATCGCTGGCTATCAAGTAGATCAAGCGAAGATCACCTACAGTTTCACAGCGGATACGAAGCAGGAAGTTATCTTCCACTACACAACCCTGCAACAACAGGTGACGGTAAAATACCTTGAGAAAGGTACAGATAAGGAACTTAGCCTACCTATGCTTGTGAAAGGTGTAACAAGCGAGGTCATCAAGCTAAACGCCAAGAAGGTACCAGGCTATGACGTAGATCAACAGCTCTTTACGTACACATTCAGTACGAATGCAAAGCAAGAAGTGATTTTCTACTACACACCTGTAGAGCAGAAGGTGGTCGTGAAGTATGTAGAAAAAGGTAGTCTAAAAGAGCTGAGCCCAGCGACGGTCGAAGCAGGTGCTACAAGCAAGAGCATCGTTCTAAAGGCGAAAGCAATCGCAGGCTACAAAGCAGTCCAATCAGCAATGGATTACACGTTCAACAGCAACGTGAAGCAAGAAGTTGTCTTCTACTACACACCAGAGGAACAACAGGTGACGGTGAAGTACCTTGAGAAAGGCACCAATAAGGAACTTGCGCCTGCGTCGGTAATGAGAAGTAAAACAAGCGATAAAATTAAGATAGAAGCAAAATCTATCTCAGGCTACGAAGTAGACCAAGCGGTAAAGACACACACATTCACAGCGGATGCAAATCAAGAAGTCATCTTCTACTACACAGCAGATAAGCAAAAGTTGACGGTGAAGTACCTTGAGAAGGGTACGAACAAGAAGCTCGAAGCGGAAACAACTGTAGCAGGAGTTACTAGTGAGATCGCAAAGCTAGTAGCGAAAAAGATCCCGGGTTACCAAGCAGAACAATCGGTGATCGAGCATAAGTTTAATGCAAATGCCAATCAAGAAGAGATCTTCTACTACACAGCGAGTAGAGAAAAGGTACTTGTGAAATACCTCGAAAAGGGAACGAACAAGGAACTTAAACCAGCGACGGTAGCAGCACGCATAACAGCTGAGACGATTAAATTGGACGCAGCAAAAATTGCAGGTTACCAAACAGACCGAGCGACAATTGCCTACACGTTCAGTAGTAATGCAACGCAAGAAGTCATCTTCTACTACACGCCAGCGAAGGAACAAGTCATGGTGAAATACCTTGAGAAGGGTACGAACAGGGAACTTGCCTCAGCGACAGGTAAAAAAGGCAACACAGGAGAGAAGATTATGCTACAAGCAGCATCCATACCAGGCTACTTAGTAGACGAAGCAGTGAAAACACACACATTCACAACGAATGCGAAGCAAGAAGTCATCTTCTACTACACAGCAGATAAGCAAAAGGTGACTGTGAAGTACGTCGATAAAGTAACAGGTAGAGAGCTTGCACCAGAAACATCTGAAAAAGGAACAACAGCTGAGAAGATCAAGCTAGAAGGTAAAATCATCGCAGGCTACTTAGTAGACCAAGCGGTAAAGACGCACACATTTACAGCAGATGCGAAGCAAGAAGTGGTCTTCTACTACACAGCAGATAAGCAAAAGTTGACGGTGAAGTACCTTGAGAAGGGTACGAACAAGAAGCTCGAAGCAGAAACAACTGTAGCAGGAGTTACTAGTGAGATCGCAAAGCTAGTAGCGAAAAAGATCCCGGGTTACCAAGCAGAACAATCGGTGATCGAGCATAAGTTTAATGAAGATGCAACGCAAGAAGAGATCTTCTACTACACAGCAGGTAAAGAAAAGGTACTTGTGAAATACCTCGAGAAGGGAACGGACAAGGAACTTAAATTACCGACGTCAGCAGTAGGCGTAACAGGTGAAACGATTAAACTGGACGCAGCAAAAATCCCGGGGTACCAAACAGACCGAGCGACAATTGCCTACACGTTCAATAGTAATACAACGCAAGAAGTGATCTTCTACTACACACCAGCGAAGGAACAAGTCATAGTGAAATACCTTGAACAAGGTACGAACAAAGAACTTGCCACATCGACAGGTGAAAAAGGCAACACTGGTGAGAAAATTAAGTTAGAAAGCAAATTCATCGCGGGCTACTTAGTAGACCAAGCGGTAAAGACGCACACATTTACAGCAGATGCGAAGCAAGAAGTCATCTTCTACTATACGGCCGATAAGGTAAAGGTAACGGTGAAGTACCTCGAGAAGGGTACGAACAAGGAGCTTGAGCCAGCGACGTTTACGAAAGGGAAAACCGCAGAGACGATCAATTTACAAGCCAAGTCGATTGCAGGTTACATTCCAGAACAAACGTCGATGTTGTACACATTCAATAGCAATCCAGCACAAGAAGTGATCTTCTACTACACACCAGTGAAGGAACAAGTCATAGTGAAATACCTTGAGCAAGGTACGAACAAAGTACTTGAAGCATCAACGGTAGAAGAAGGCATGGCGGGTGAGATGATCAAGCTGAATGCGAAGAAAATTGCAGGCTACCAAGCCGAACAACCATTACTTGCTTACACGTTCAGTGGTGATGCAGATCAGGAAGTCATTTTCTACTACACAGCAGGAGAAGAAAAGACGATCGTGAAGTATCTCGAGCAAGGCACCGATAAGGAGCTTGCACCGGTGTCGGTAATGAGAGGTGCATTTGGCGACATCATTAAGTTACTAGCAGAAACTATTCCTGGCTATAATGTAGACAAAGAAAGAAAAATGCATACGTTCAATAGTGATGCAAATCAGGAAGAAGATTTCTATTATACGCCCAATAAGGAAACTGTCACGGTGATGTATCTCGAGAAGGGCACGAAGAAGGAGCTGAGCCCTTCGACGTTTATTAATGGGATAATCGGCGAGACTATTAAGCTGGATGCTGAAGATATTCCGGGCTACTCTATTGTCGGAAATAGTGTGCAAAATTTCACATTAAATGCTGAAGCGCATCAAGTTGTTGTTTTTCTCTATAGCAAGAATGTACCGCCTGTAGAGAAACGTACGATTACTGTGAATTATGTAGATCGAGTATCTAATCTTGCATTAAAAGAACCGACCCTTTATGGTGGTGAGGCTGGTAAGACGATTCATCTGACCGCTGAACCGATTTCCGTACACAGCGCAGTATACGATGTAGTATATGCACCTGAGAATTATGATTTTAATTACCTTGTGACGGATGTTAAAGTACAGAATTATACATTCTACTATAACTTAGATCATTCGGGAGATATTCAGAAGGTAATCGTTCATCATGTGTACATGGATGGGGACAAGAAAGTCGAATTAGCTGTTGAAGAGAAGCAGGGCAAACAAGGTGATACAATCACCATGAGTCCAGACCTGATTACGAAGGACGGGATTGTATATAGGTCAGTGAAAGATAAATACGCCTATACGTTCACTAGTGACTCTAGTCAATCATACGAGATCTTCTACAGCATAGACGAAGTGCCTATAGAGAAAGAGTACCAAGACACGAATAATGAATCGGCAAATTCAAATCTACCATCAGGAACAACTGCATTACCACCGGTACCAGTGATTGCACTACCACCAGTTCCATTGAAGCTGGAAAAGGAGCAACACATTAATTACATTAAGGGTTATCCGGATGGAATGATTAAACCTGAGAATTTCATTAGTCGTGAAGAAATCGCAGCAATCTTCTATCGTTTGCTAGATGACGAGTCACGCAGTAGTTATATGAAGCTAGTTAGCTCGTTCAAGGACGTAGGGCAGACAAGATGGTCGAGCAGACATATCGCAACATTGGCGAATGCAGGTGTCATTACAGGCTACCAAGATGGAACATTTG
Organism: Paenibacillus sp. FSL R10-2734; assembly: GCF_037963865.1. Classification (NCBI taxonomy): domain Bacteria; kingdom Bacillati; phylum Bacillota; class Bacilli; order Caryophanales; family Paenibacillaceae; genus Paenibacillus; species Paenibacillus sp. FSL R10-2734. The sequence goes on from NZ_CP150170.1 coordinate 1,331,085, forward strand.
ATCCAGGTCAAAAGATTACGAGAGCAGAGTTTGCTGCAATTGCATCCCGTTTTGATAAATTGGATGAGAAGAAAAATGATATGTTCTCCGATATCAAAGGACATTGGGCAGAGAAATACATCCTCTCGTCAGCGAACAAAGGTTGGATCAAAGGGTATCAAGACGGTACATTTAAACCAAATCAATACATCACACGTGCAGAAGCAATGGCGTTTATCAACAGTGTTCTGGACCGAAAAGTCAAAGCTGAAGGCATTGATGAAGATGCGAAGCAATGGCCGGATAACTCGGTGAGCAAATGGTATTACGCGGATGTAATGGAAGCTACGACTAATCATCTCTACACTAGAGATACGGACGGCTTCGAGACTTGGCAAGAAATTAAGCCCGCTTATGTATATCCTGAGTAATGAATAACTAACACAAAAAAGCTCCTCTCTGTTTCTCAACAGGGGGGAGCTTTTGTATATTTGAAATAAGCTGTCTCATCAATTAAATAGCTTTTTCATGAAATCGTAAGTAAGCGGAGCATCCTTCTTCAACTGCTCACGCGTTGCATCATTATAGACATATAAGCTTGCGCTCTCAGCGAAATATTCATTAGGATAAGCTGATACATAATTGTCGTTATAGTTTAACGCTGCTTCTTTATTGAAAATATCTTTAAATTGTTGTGAGTCACTCACGGTATTAAATACGAAACGATCTACGGCGTGCATGGTCTCGTGAATCTCGAGGTTGAATGAATTGTGACCTTGTCCTTTTTTGCTGTAGCCAATCCGAACAACAACGTTCTGCTCACTAACACCAGGTGCATCATCCCAAGTGAGCCCAGTATCTTCCCAGCCTCTTGGTGTTACTCCTTTGAGATAGCGTAGTTCCGGTTCATTGGTAATGATGTCGTTCGTTAATTTTATTTTCACACCTTTATCTGCAAGGGTTTTTAAAATAGGTGCTGGAATTCTTTCAATACGCGATATCATCGCAGTGGCTAACTTTTCATTGTAATTGCTTTGTGGCAGCACGATCAATTGATCTGATAAAGCGTTCTTAGCATGTGCTAAGTTGGTTGGGAATAGTGCAATAATCAATAACGCTATGATCATCATACGTACGCATTTGGTTCTGTTCATTATGAACACTCCTTTTGCAAGCAGAACGCCACTACAGTGAGTGTGTTAGCTTAGAATTGGTAACTGGCTGGCATGGTGAGTCTTCCTCACGTTAGCCCCTATAGCTTTGCGTCGCCATCTCTCGATGGGTTTGCCTTTGTCAATGTGGAGTTGACAAAATGAAGTTGTGAATGCTCAAAAAACCCTTCTTACCGAAATAAGAAGGGTTAGGAACGTATTATCACGTCGTACTTCTATGTCGGTAACTGGCTGGCATGGCGAGTCTTCCTCGCGTTAGCCCCTATAGCTTTGCGTCACTATCTTTCGATAGTTTTGCCTTTATCATTATGTAATGTAGTAGGTAATTAATACTAGAGTATCTACTATTAGAGTAGTTGTTTAATACCAATTAGTCAATGTGATTTATCATACACTTCAGCTAGAAGAGGTTGGGTTATTTCTATTTTTTAGGGTTGTGAATTTTATCTTTCATATGATGTCAGGTAATCTACAAGAGATCCAAACTAAGTACATATTCTCCACTCATCCTAACTATTCACTACCGATTTGTATTTGAATAATTGCTATATTAAATCTATTAAAAAAGGCTAACAAGAAAATATTGAAAGGTTGCTGGAAATGGATAGAGTTGAGAGCAAAGACATGAGTTTAGATACAATAAGATCGGACAAAGGTTTTTTTGGACATCCTAAAGGTATAGGAGCTTTAGCTGTAGGGAACTTCTTCAACTCCGCTGCTTGGGGCGCTTTTTATGCGATAATGATTTTCTATCTCTATACTCCATATACTAAAGGGCTTGGGTTCTCCGAGGGTAATGCAGCTCAGATGATTACAGCGATGGCCGCTTGTAACAGTCTGTTTGTTATTCTGGGTAGTTGGCTTGCCGACCGAGTGCTTGGTATGCGAAAAGCTCTAATTATAGGTAATATAGTGAAAGGGAGCGCGTTCCTGCTGCTCGCCATTCCTGTTGCAAGCTTAGGGCAGGGTAGAATTTTTGCTATTGTTGCATTATTTCTATTATCTTTGCCAATCATGGGGGCGAGTAATGCTTCCTTAACAGGGCAACTCTATCGTAAAACCGACAATGGACGCCGTGATGCCGCTTTTACTATACATCAATTTATGAACACGGTTGCAGGTGTAATTACACCGGTTATCGTAGGTCAAATTGGGATGAGTAACTATCATATCGGATTTGGGATTGCCGCATTCTTTGCCTTTATGTATGGTGCAGTCATTTTCTTCACGCAGCACAAATTCTTTGGCACATTGGGTGCGAAACCTGTCAGTCCACTTGAAAAGGGACAATTCAAGAAAATCTTCAGTATCTTTTTAGCTATTCTTGTAGTGATACTTGGCATTATTGCTATACTCATAGTCGCTAAGGTAATTGCCTTAAAAGGTGTTCTGAATATCATTACTTCTGCAACCTTTATAATTCCGATCATATTCTTGACAAGTCTATTCCGTAAGAAGGATCTTACGGATGCAGATCGTAGACATATGAAGCCTTTCATGAAGTTATTCTCAGCTCAAGTCGTGATGGCACTTTGCGGGACGATGCTGACATCGGCCATTGCGATCTTTATTGACCGTAAAGTAGAGCGGAATATGTTCGGATTTGAAATTGCACCGGGGTCCATCCCAACCATCTATACAGTATTAGGATTAATTGCGGGTCCAATCTTTGTTTACTTATATACGAAGACGAAAGCGAAAGACGTCAAGATTGTCAACAAATATGCAATTGGGGTATTGTTATCCGGTCTTGGTTTTGCTGTTCTAGCGATTCCTATTATGCTGCTCCATGGTTCAGGACCATACAGCTTGCTGTGGTTGGTATTCTATTATTTGTTTCTGGCGTTATCCGATCAGTTTATTTGGCCGATTGGTTCTTCGATGGTTTCGAAGCTTTCACCTGAAGCCTATGAAACGCAAATGCAGACAGCATGGGGTCAGACAGCCGCCATTGCGAACGGGATTGCCCTTATTCTGTTTAACTTCTTCCAGACTGCAGATCAACAGGTATATCTGTTCCCGATTCTAGCAGGAGTCTTGGTTGTTACTGCAGCATTATTGTTTGCGAATTCAAAGAAAATTGATGAAGAAATGATGTAAGTGAATGGATATCACCAGGATTAAAGATAGTATGTTTATATTGTCGAGGTGGGAGCATAGCTCTCACCTTGCTTTGGTTAGCGGGAGGTAAGGATGAAGTATAATAGTGTGTTTGATATTATAGGTCCGATTATGGTTGGACCTTCAAGCTCGCATACGGCAGGTGCTGCAATCATAGGGCGACTAGCCCGGAGTCTTTTTGGTAGGCAGCCCGCACGGGCTGATATTCATTTGTTCGGATCTTTTGCTGAGACATATAAAGGACATGCAACCGATGTCGCTATTGTGGGAGGATTGCTTGACTATGATACAGATGATTCGCGCATCCCGCAGTCACTTCATTACGCCCGTGAAGCGGGGATGGAGGTTGCCTTTCATATAGAAGAAGCAGTACCCGAACATCCTAACACAGTGTTGATTCGCTTGTCGGATTCGCAAGGTACGCAGGATATGGTCGGCATCTCTATTGGTGGCGGTAAAGTGGAGATTACTGAATTGAACGGTTTTAAATTAAAGCTGGGTGGTATGTATCCGGCCATTCTGGTGCTTCATACCGATCGATTCGGAGCGATTTCGGTAGTCACGAATGTGCTGGCAGATCATTGTGTGAATATTGGACATATGGAAGTATCAAGGAAAGAAATAGGTAAGATGGCATTAATGGTTATTGAGGTGGATCAGAATGTCCCGGAGAGCATTCTCGATGAAATTAGGTCGCTAGAGCAAGTAACTCAGATTACTAAAATGAATACTTAAACGCTCGTTCAGAGTGAAAGGCAGGTGCATTATGTTTAAGAATGTAGCAGAGCTCGTAGAACGAGCAGAGCAACAAGGCGTTTCTATCGCAGAGGTTATGATTCAGCAAGAAATGAAATTTGCTGAAATGACGTGTGAGGCAGTACGTGAGCGGATGGGGCGTAATCTGGATGTCATGGAGAAATCTGTAGCGAAGGGACTAGAAGGGGTCAAATCGTTGTCTGGACTTACAGGTGGTGATGCAGTTCTCATGCAACAATATATAGCTAAAGGGAGAACATTATCTGGACCGTGGATTCTCGATGCGGTGGCGAAGGCAATTGCAACGAATGAAGTGAATGCAGCGATGGGGATGATCTGTGCAACACCGACAGCAGGCTCGGCCGGCGTTGTACCAGGAACGCTGTTCGCCGTTAAAGAACAACTGAAGCCATCACGTGATCAAATGATTGATTTCCTATTTACTTCAGGGGCTTTCGGTATGGTAGTCGCGAATAATGCGTCAGTTTCTGGCGCTGCAGGCGGCTGTCAAGCAGAGGTAGGCTCGGCTACTGGAATGGCAGCGGCAGCGCTTGTTGAGCTAGCTGGTGGAACGCCAAAGCAAGCCGCACACGGGATGGCTATTGCCTTGAAGAACCTGCTAGGACTTGTATGTGATCCGGTGGCAGGGCTTGTTGAAGTCCCTTGTGTAAAGCGGAATGCGATGGGGGCTGCCGTAGCGATGACTTCTGCTGATATGGCGCTTGCTGGGATTGAGAGCCGAATCCCTACGGACGAGGTGATCGATGCGATGTATCGAATCGGACAGGTGATGCCGAGCTCGCTTCGAGAAACCGCGCGAGGTGGTTTGGCGACAACGCCTACAGGCAAGAAGCTGGAGAGCGAGATTTTCGGGAAGTAAATGTAACGACAAGAAGGAGGCAGTTCAAAAGTCATGAAATGACTGTTGGGCTGCCTTCTATTTATTTGGTTTTCCTATGGATCATAGTTGTGCGAACGAAATCACTCGCTATCGGACCCAGTGGATCTTATATTCTTTTTTTTTCTCACATTTGCGATTCTAACGGACTCCAGTGCAACTAATGGCATGTAAAACACCAAATATGAGTCAATTCTTAGGGAATAGCGACTCTGGGGTCCAAAACCCTGCTCAAATGACGATAATTTTGCTAATAGTGGTATTTGGGTCCTTTACTAGTTGGGCTACACGAATTGCTCAACTGCAGTGATGAATATAGCAAGCGGTGGACAGTAACACAATCGTAAGTATCTGCTGAGAGTGTAGCATGATAGCGATCTTACGGACTTAGTGAACGTTGTACAAAAGCGTCAGCAAATCGAGAAGTGGTCGGTAGCTATGACTTGCCGACAATCTACTGAAGCAAGCCGCAATGGACCCAAAACGCAAATCAGCGTTTCTCCAATAACGGGAGAAGCGCTGATTTGTTCATTTTTGTGTTTTTTTGGAATGAGAAGCTTTCACTGGTCGTAGAAAATCTACTTTTGAGACAGCTCTTTCTTGTGTGATCCTATCATGATGTAAGTAGATAAGGATAGTTGTTCGGGGTATCCTGCCACGGTGCAGGCAAGCCCTTGTTGTCATATATTTTGGCTAAAAGGTTATAGGCTGCTGGATCATATATTTCTAATTCACTGCGACGGTTAATTGGGCCGCGAATGCCATCCCATGATCCGTCTATGGATTCAGCCATGACATTGAACCAGATCGTCGTGAGTGTAGCAAAATACTCTTCATGATTCGAGATGGCATACGTATTCGGCCATAGGTTTGCTTCTCTCGCATGATGATAGGCGGCTTCCAATTCAACTTTAAGCTGTGAATCTTTTAAATGGTTGATCCCAATCAAATGAATCGCATGAGCAAATTCATGGACAAGAATACATTCATTCAAATAGCGGGTTTGATTCGGTCCTTCGGTAATGCGTAGCACATTTTTCTCGGAAATTGTAGTGACGGGATTCTCTGGAATGCCTCCGAATCCCTCTACGGGACGATTCATATCAGCGCCGCCGCGATGTTCAGGGAGATCATAGACGTCCTCAGTTTTACCGTATATGGCTAGCTGTGCATTAAGGGCGGACATGGTATGGGCTATCTCAGGCGCCTTGGCGAGGAGAATATCAATGATTTGGGCCGCTTTGCGATGTGCCTCTCTGCTGACATGGAATGAAGATTTGATCAAAATTCCTGAAGACGTGTTTGTATGACAGCTATAAAAGTCCTGCCAATAGTTGACGACATAGCTCTTGTCTTGATCTGCACAAAGTCCGAGTGAGTTGTTAATATGACCCGAGATAGAGACTTTAAGCTTACCAAGCGCTTGTTTACTAACTGGATGCTGTATATAAAGCGTTGTTCTTTTCTTCACCCTTTCATAAATCGGGCGAACATCCCATTCGGCGCTGTCATCTTGAACGGTTTCTATCAGAGTATCGTCTATCGTCAGGTGGAAGCATTCGGCCTGATTCGCATGAACAACTTCCTGATCCCAATAGATTTCCAGACGATGAGGATCAATCATTTGCAGATGGATGATTTTTGGTGCATCGATATGTCCCATAACAATTTTCCTCCCAAATCATGTTGGCGCTTACAGCTTCTCGAGAAATTCTTATGGATAAACATATCATTATTTTTGAGAGAAATCGGTACAAATTCCCGTGAATAGGTGGACATTTTCACATCACGTTTTGTTGAAATGCCGTTTGTTAAATGTATGACGATACTCCGTAGGGGTCATGTTCTCAAATTTTTTGAAGATCCGCATGAAGTACTTGGAATCCTCATATCCGACATGATAGGCGATCTCCTGAATGCTCATATTAGCCTCAGCTAGCAGGACTTTTGCTTTATCAATACGATATTTAATGATTTGAGTGGTAATGCCGATGCCAATCTCATTTTTATATTTTCTGGATAAATAGTTTTTATTGTAATTAAAATAGCTGGCGATCGACTCTAGTGAGACATCCTCAAAGGCATGAATTCGGATCCAGTCTTGGATGGGTTGAATATCGTTCTTATCCAATTGTTGTGTACGGATTAATCGTATAGATTGGTAAGAAATTTCGTACAGAATACAATTCAAATACGCATCACAATAGCTCGAAGGCACTTTTTCTTCATAGATATCTAGCAGTTGATTAATCATAAGATGAAGCCGATGCATATTTAGCTTGTCTGAATAGGTAGGTAGAATAAGCAGTTGATTGAAATCTTCTGTTTTGAGGACGATCGTGCTAATTTCATCACGCTTCAAAAATTGAATATTCTCTAAGGTAAAGTGGAACCAGAGAAACTTCACATCACAATCAGTTTCACGTGCCCCTCTGTGAGGGACATTGGGTGGAATAAATAGCAGTTCTCCAGGATTTAAATCGTAGGTGATCCCATCGACTTCCATCGGGAGGATGCCCTCAATGGCACAAATAATTTCGCAGCTATCTATAATTCGACTTGAATGGATCCAAGGGTGAGTGGCAATACAGACTCCGGCTGACTTAAAGTAAGCACTTCCAAATGAACGATCCGAGAAAATATGCATCAAACTCGCCTCCAGAACTAAGTGCATGTTATTCATTCACTTCATGTGAATATAATCCACTTATTATCTTTTTTCAACTACCGACAGTAAAGAAGTTTTTGGGTATGATTGCTCATAATAACAGGTAGTCAAAGGAGTGTAGTAAATGTCTGTCCCAATCAATGATGTAGAAGTGGTAGAAAAAGATATTGAAGCACTGTACTTAGGAAACTTAAAAACGGTTGAATTCGACCTGAACTTACCGACCAAAGGGAAATATGGTTCAACGATTTCTTGGGCGCCCAAGGATGAGCGATTTATTACGCCAGAAGGAAAAGTGACACGTCCGTCTTATGGCAAAGGTGATCGAATTATTCCTTTAACAGCTACGTTCACCTATGGTGCGTCGAGCATATCAAAGGTATACAATGTTAACGTTCTGGAAGAGGAAAACAACATTGAAGTGGATTGGATTTATCCAATTAAGCTCGTACGGACTGCCGGAGAAGCCTTCCATCTACCGCAAGTCGTATCTATCAAGACAATAACAGGGGATATTCTCGCGCATACGGTAACTTGGGATGAAGGGAACACGGTACAATTCGATGAACTGGGGTCGTATTGTGTACGAGGTCATATCAAAGATACGGAGTATACCTTTGAGGCTGAAGTGAACATTGTGGAAAAAGTCGACATCAATAATCAGCGAGATAAACAAGCAGATTCTTTCCCGCTAGGAAGCGTTCGATTAACTGGGCAATCCATGCTTAAGACTGCACAAGATCGTCGCTTGAACTTCCTGTTGACCGTGGATGATGGACAGATGCTCTATAACTTCCGTGAAGCCGCAGGGCTTGATACGATGGGGGCCCCAGAAATGATCGGTTGGGATTCACCCGATTCCAAGCTGAAGGGACATACGACCGGACACTATTTGTCTGCATTAGCATTGTGCTATGCCGCTACTGGCGATGAGACAATTCTATCAAAGCTGAATTATATGATTGAAGAGCTGAACAAGGTCCAGCTGGCTTTTGAAGCAGATCAGAATTATGCCTATGGATTTATTAGCGGTTATTCTGAGGAGCAGTTCGATCTATTGGAGACATATACACCGTATCCAGAAATCTGGGCACCCTATTATACCTTGCATAAAATCTTCGCAGGGCTGCTAGATTGCTACCAATGGGCTGGAAATGACACCGCATTGATGATGGCGGACAAGCTTGGAGATTGGACATACAATCGCCTGAGTCGATTGCCACAGGAGCAATTGAAAAACATGTGGGGAATGTACATTGCAGGTGAGTTCGGTGGTATGAATGAATCACTGGCACAGCTGTATATCTTTACGAGAAATCCGGCGCATTTAGCAGCTGCGAAGCTGTTCGATAATGACCGATTGTTCTTCCCAATGGAGCAGAAGGTGGATGCACTAGGTGCATTACATGCGAACCAGCATATCCCTCAAGTGATTGGGGCGATGAAAATCTATGAAGCTAGCGCCCAAGAGAAGTATTATCAAATTAGCGATTTTTTCTGGACATCGGTGACGAATGCGCATATCTATTCGATTGGTGGTACCGGTGATGGAGAGATGTTCCAACAGCCTCATGCGATTGGGACGAAAATCGATGACCATACTGCCGAAACCTGCGCATCCTACAACATGCTAAAGCTGACAAAGGAATTATATCTATATGAGCCATCCGTAGCGAAAATGGACTACTATGAACGTACAATGCTGAACCATATCCTAGCGACGACGGACCATGAAGAGATCGGTGGATCTACGTATTTCATGGCTGCTGCGCCGGGTGCGGAGAAGGGTTTTGATGTCGAGAACTCTTGCTGTCACGGAACGGGGTTAGAGAACCATTTCAAATATACAGAAGCGATTTTCTTTTATAACCAAGAGGACTTGCTGGTTAACTTATTCGTACCTGCGCACTTGAAGGATAAAGCAACAGGACTGGATGTTGAGGTGCAGTTTGATGAGAACCAGCCGGAGCTGGTTAAGGTTCTTGTACAGCAACTTGATCGTACATTGAAAATACGTCATCCATACTGGAGTCAAGGTGAACCGACGATCCAGATCAATGGCATCACTACAGCATTAAAGGAAGATCAAGGATATATCGTGATCTCGGAGTCACTGAAAGCAGGTGATATGGTGTCTGTGAAATTTGCAGCGGAATTGCGATTGGAGGAAACGCCGGATATCTCTGAAATTTGCTCTGTAGCCTATGGGCCTTATATCCTTGCCGCGATTCATGAGGAGCGGGAGTACTTGCAATTAGGCAGTGTCGCCGCAAATTTGAAGAGTAGCTTCATTAAGGAAGAAGGTAAGTTGAACTTCAAGGCGGGAGATTGGACATTCAAGCCGTTAGCCCAGGTCAATCATGAGAAATATCATCTCTACGTGAAAAAATAAATCAATTTCATCTGTTATGGGAAAGGCGTGAACGGTTTGACAACGAATCTAACAAAAGCATTCGAGATCCTGGAAGAAGATATTGCTGCAATGTATCTCGGAAACCTCAAAACGGTAGAGTTCGATCTAACGCTGCCAACGGAAGGGAAGAATGGCTCCAAGATTGCATGGAAATCCGCGGATGATCGTTGGATCAATGGCGAAGGTGTTGTAAACCGTCCTCCATATGGACGGGGTAATCGTGTTGTGAAATTGACAGCGACGTTTAGCTACCGCGACGCACAACAAGATAAGGTGTATGATGTTCGCATTCTGGAAGCGCCAAATGATATTCAAGTAGCGCATATTTTCCCGGTAGTCTTGGAGGAAAAGGTCGGCACGCCGTTTTATTTACCAAGCGATATTGCAGTTAGAACACAGGAGGGCAATAATGTATCCCACCGCGTGGAGTGGTCCGATGAGCAGCCACTTGTCTTCCATGAAACAGGTAGCAAGACGGCAATTGGGGTCATTCAAGGCACAGATTATCAGTTGACGGCAGATATTCATATAAAGGAACAGGTGAAACGCATCAAGGAGCGGCCCGTTCAGATGAGCTATTTCCCGCTATCCGCTATCCGCCTAACAACAGATTCTTCAATGAAACAGGCACAAGATCAACGACTACAATTTCTGTTAAGTGTTAATGATGACCAGATGCTCTATAATTTCAGAAAAGCTTCAGGAATTGATACACAAGATGCTCCTGAAATGATCGGTTGGGATTCTCCCGATTCCTTATTACGCGGGCATACGACAGGTCACTATTTGTCTGCCTTAGCGTTGGCTTATCAGAGCACGGGGAATGCACAAATCCTAAGCAAGCTAACGTATATGATTGATAAATTGGACAAGGTTCAGCTTGCATTCGAAGCTCAGCCTGAATTCCAATATGGATTCATAAGTGGTTATTCAGAAGAGCAATTTGATCTTTTGGAGCAGTACAGGCCGTATCCGGAGATTTGGGCACCTTATTACACCTTGCATAAAATTTTCGCGGGTCTTTTGGACAGCTATAGCTTGGCAGGTCTGGAGAAAGCGCTGAATATTGCTGATAAATTGGGCGATTGGACATACAATCGTCTGAATCGTCTCACACATAAACATCGGACTCAAATGTGGGCGATGTATATCGCTGGGGAATATGGCGGGATGAATGATGCTCTAGCAGAGTTGTACTTGTATACACAGAAATCAGAGCATCTGGCAGCCGCGAAGATGTTCGATAATGATCGCTTATTCTTCCCGATGAAGCAGAAGATCGATGCCATTGGTGGCTTGCACGCAAATCAGCATATTCCGCAAATTGTCGGTACGATGAAAATGTACGAAGCAAGCAAGGAAGATGAATATTATCAGATTTCGAAATTTTTCTGGGATGTCGTTACCGAAAGTCACATCTATGCGATGGGAGGAACAGGCGACGGAGAAATGTTCCAGTACCCAGACCATATTGCGAATCATATTAGCAAAAATACAGCGGAAACCTGTGCATCCTACAATATGTTGAAGCTGACCAAAATGTTGTATAGCTATGATACGAATCCGCGTTACCTAGATTACTATGAACAGACAATGCTCAATCATATTCTTGCGACTCCAGATCATGATTGCGGCGGTGAGAGCACATATTTCATGGCATCTCAGCCGGGAGCACAGCGCTTCTTCGAAGTGGAGAACTCCTGCTGTCATGGCACAGGGATGGAGAATCACTTCAAATATGGTGAATTGCTATATAGCTATGATGATACATCGTTATATATCAACTTCTTCGCCTCAGCCAAGCTGAATGATACTGGAACCGGGATTCAATGCGAGGTACTTGCTGATGAAGCAGAGCCAGAGACAGCAACAATTCGTGTGCAGCAGCTTGCGGGCAGAGTAGTGAAAGTAAGAAAGCCGGCCTGGAGCACTCAGCTTACTTTTGCAGATGCAAAGGGTAGTGTCGAGGTAAAGCTATTGGATGGATTCTATGAATTGCCTGCTATAGAAGGAGAGATTTCCGTTACATTCGAAGCAGCCTTCCGGGTAGTAGCAACTCCAGATGATTCTTCGATCTTCGCGATTTACTATGGTCCATATTTGCTAGCAGCGCTATCGGATCAGAAAGATTACTTGGAGCTGGATGTGAATCAGGAGAATGTGAATCAAAAAATGAAGAAATTGTCCGGAAGCAAATGTTATCAATACGAAGACACACTTAAGTTTATGCCTGTCCACCTTTTAGACGATGAACACTATCATATGTATGTAAAGGAGCTAATCAAATGAAACGATTAAATAATTTGATGAACAAAATGGCTGAGCAAGGTATGGAAGCTTTCTATGTAACAAATGTGAAGAATGTTCGCTATCTAACTAACTTTACGGGCGAGGATTCTGTATTGCTGGTATTGAAAAATAACGTACTCTTCATTACGGACGGTCGCTACACAGAGCAAGCGAAAACTGAGCTTCCAGCAGAAATTGAGATTGTTCGCTGGACCGATGGATTAATGGCAGAAGCTATTAATCGTGTGAATGACAGCGGCGCTGGTACTGTGTATTTCGAAGGTGATCAGATGAATTATTTGGATGCAGCTGCATTCATCGAAGGTGTGAATATCGAGGCGAAGCCGATTAGTGGATTTGTTGAGCAATTCCGTGCTGTGAAGGATGAGCAAGAGATTGCTCATACGATCGAAGCGGTCAAGATTATTGATAAGACGTTCTTTCATATTCTAAATTTCGTTCGTCCAGGTGTGAGTGAGAAGGAAGTAGCGAATGAGATGGAATATTATATGAAGAAGATTGGCTCTGAAGGGACATCCTTCCCAACGATCGTAGCTTCTGGCATACGTTCCTCGTACCCGCATGGTGAAGCAAGCGATAAAATTATTGAGCTAGGTGATATCATTACATTTGATTTCGGTGCTACGTATCGAGGTTATGCTTCTGACATGACGCGCACCATTGCCGTTGGTAGTGTAGATCCGCGCTTAGAAGATATATATTATCTGGTATTGGAAGCGGAGATGAAAGGGCTAGAAGGCATTCGTGCGGGCATGATGAGCAAGGAGTTGGATGAGATTATTCGCCGTCCAATTCGTGATCGCAATATGAATGATTACTTCAATCATGGCGCGGGTCACAGTATTGGTCTGGACATTCACGAAGCGCCGTTCATTAGCGGGAAATCCGAAGTGCGTTTTGAGGAGAATAACATTCAAACGATAGAGCCTGGTATCTATATTCCTGGCTTAGGTGGTGTGCGGATTGAGGATGATATTCTCGTTCAGAACGGTCCGGGGATCGTGCTAACACAATCGCCGAAGCGAGATCTTATTACGTTACCATTTGCTTAATGAATGGACAAAGGCGTACCTATGAAGCTGCTAATTGAGAGTGATTAGAATATAGTAAATCAAATTATAACTAATGGCCTCGCCCGTCGTTACTAGGGGCGAGGATATTAGTTATTTTTGGCGAATTTACAATACTTTCTTAGCGGATCATTAGCAAACATGCTAATATAATGACTGAAAAGGTTGAAAGCCCGTACTTTTTTTCGGATAGGGACGATTGTTTCATGCTCATATGACGAAGAGAGGAAGAGACTGCATGCGGCGGATACTATCGATGTTAAAGTTAAATACGCTGCGAAATCAAATGTTGCTCGGTTTTCTCGCCGTCATGCTCATCATTCTGACGTTCGTTGGAGGGATTACGTTCCATTCGGTTTCGACGCTACTTAAGAACAACGCGGAAAAGCATATTCAGCAAACCGCGATTCAGGCTAACGGTCGTTTGGAAAGCGTTCTCGAACAGATTAATTCTCTGACGACGCTGGTATCGACCAATGATTATATCCAGCAACTGCTTTTACGAGATATAGAGGGTCATTCTGCTACCTTTACGGAACGGCAAGCGCTGCCATCCATTATCAATCTGGTCCAAATCTACACGGATGGCATTAAATCTGTTGAGCTTTACAATAAAGACGGAGTGAGGCTGTATCCTCTCGACGGTAGCACCCTGAGAGATAAGGTACCCGAGGATTGGATTGAAATGGCGACGAGGAAGGAAGGAGGTCTAGTCTGGTTCGGCATCGATCCACTCGATTCAACTTCGCTTGTGGCGATTCGACAGATTAGTCTTATCGATCGGCATTTCACGACAGGAGGGTATTTACTCATCCGTTCAGACCGTGACAAGTTTGCGCTTAAAGACTCCTTATCCGGGGAGGGGGATGGAGAAACAGTATTGCTCCTCGCTCCTGATGGCCAGTTCATCACGTCTAATGATGACACGATTTCACAAAAGACTGCAGCAAAGCTGGTGGAGGAATCCGACAATCAGAACGTTTCGATCGGCAAGCGGTCCTTTATCGTCGTCAAACAGCGATCTTCCGTGACAGGATGGACGCTGCTCATCTTAACCCCGGTTAACGTCATCACCAAGGGGATATCGGTCTTGCGGACGACCATCGTCGTATCGGCTTTGATGGGTACCTTACTGTTCACCTTGCTTTCGTTTTTCCTGTCTATACTTATTACCAGACCTGTGTTCAGGTTGATTAAAGCTATGAGAAGTACCCGTCTAGGCATTCTGAAGCCTATCGAAAACGTATCGTCCACTATGGAAATTCAGGAACTGAATTATTCCTATAACAAAATGGTTGATAATATCAACGAGCTGATCCAGTTGGTTTATGAGAAGGAGTTATCCCGTAGTCATACGGAGTTGAAGGCACTTCAAGCGCAAATTAATCCGCATTTTTTGTTTAATACCCTAGATGTTTTGTACTGGTCGCTGCTGGATAGGGATGAAGATCAACTGGCTGAGTATGTTGTCGCCATGTCTGATTTATTCCGCTATACGATCACCGGATCGAGTAAAGGGGGATGGGTGAAGTTACAGGATGAGCTGGAGCATGTGAAGCGATATTTGCTTATTATGAAGATGCGATTTGAAGATCGCTTGGAGTGGGAAATCGAGGCTCCTTCTGAATTTTCAAATGTGGAGTTACCTCGACTGTTACTCCAGCCACTCGTGGAAAATGCTGTATTGCATGGGGTCGAGAGCAAGATTGAACCGGGAAGGATAAAGCTAACGGTCGCTGGAGACGGAGAATGGATCACCATTACGGTGGAAGACGACGGGATGGGAATGGACGAAGAGATGCTGCGCTCCCTTGTGGAAGGGCTGGAGAGCGGGAAGGTGTCTTCTTCAAAAGATTCCGGCGTCGGATTAGCCAATGTGCATAGAAGGCTTCAACTGTTTTTTTCCGGAAAGAACGAGCAGAGTGCAGTAATGACCATCGATAGCCAGAAGGGTAAAGGCACCCGTATAAACATCAAAATTCCTGTCCAAGGAGACAAAACGCCATGAGAAGCCGAACGATTCTTATTGTCGACGATGAACCGAGATCGAGAGAAGGAATGAAGAAAATGCTAGAGGTGTGGGCAGCCGGTCAATATGAGATCCTTACAGCAAGCAATGCGATCTCCGCTATGGAAATTCTGGAGGAGACACCGGTAGAGCTTATGATATCGGACATCCGCATGCCGGGAATTAGCGGTCTTTCTTTAGTTAGCCAAATAAGGGATAAAAAGATACAGCGGCAGCCCTCCGTCATTCTCATCTCCGGTCATGCCGAGTTTGAGTATGCTCAGCAAGCGATTCAGTTGTCTGTAGTGGAATATTTGCTCAAGCCAGCTAGCCGGGAAAAGCTGATCGCATCTGTGGAGGGTGCACTGAAGGCAGGGGAAGAGCAGGAACATATCGGCTTCATGCGGAAGATGGCTGATCCACAATTAATGGCCGTAAGAGATGAGGAAGCTTCATTGTGCGATCCGGTCCGCCAGGCGATACACTATGTGGAGATGCACATAGCGGAGGCGATCAGTCTGCAGGAAGTCGCAGAGGTGGTACATCTGAACGGGAGTTATTTCAGTTCCCTTTTCAAGGAGCAATGCCAGATGAATTTCAGCGAATACGTCGCCCGCAGAAAAATGCAGAAAGCAAAGGAATTGCTGCTGAAAACGAATCTGCCCATAGCGGAAATTGCAAGCCTTACCGGTTATCAGACTGTTAAATATTTCAATAAGCTGTTCAAGGAGTACGAAGGAATGAGTCCAGGGCAGTATCGTTCTTCCATGAGGAATGGTATAGAAGCAAATATCCAATAATGGCTCGGCTAGGGGGGAATATCTACGAAAAGAATCGGTTTATACAGCACCCTTTTCTTAACATTGTTGTTGATAACAACAGCTTGCAATGGGGACAAAGGGAATAGCACCAAGAGCGATGGCGAGAAAATCACTTTAAAAATGATGCATCTATGGCCGGATAGCAATAACTCCGCGCAAAACAAAATGGTAAAAGAAATCATCAGGGAGTTTGAAGAAGCTAATCCGAATATTACCATCAAGACGGAAGTTCTTGAAAATGAGCAGTATAAAAGCAAACTGAAGGTGCTTGCCGCATCTAACGATCTACCAGACATCGGATTCACCTGGGCAGCAGGCTTTATGGATCCTTATGTTAGGGGAAATAAGTTTGCAGCCGTGGACGATCTTTTACAGGACGAGTTGAAAGGAAAATTCGTAGCCGGTACGACGGAGGGGTACTCCTTTGATGGGAAGACGTATGCTCTTCCTGTCGAACTAAACATAGTCCCGGTCTATTATAATAAAGAAATTTTTTCAGAATTCAATCTGCAGCCTCCCCAAACCTTGGATGATCTCAAAGCGATCATTCGAACACTGAATAACAATGGCATAACACCCGTTACTCTTGGAGGCAAGGATGGTTGGCCGGCTTCCTTCTGGTACATGTATCTAGCTGATCGTATTGGGGGTCCCAACCTGATGGATAAAGCTGTTGCGGATCAGAACTTCACAGACCCTTCCTTGCTAGAGGCTGCAAGACAAGTGCAAGAGCTGGTAAACATGAACACATTCATCAAAGGTTACAACGGATTATCCAATGATGAAGCCAAGGTACAGTTCATGAACGGAAAGTCAGCCATGTTCGTTACAGGAACTTGGGAGCTGCCGGATTTCACGACCACTACGAATATAGCCCAGGAATTTAAAGTCAACATCGGTTATTTTAAGTTCCCGACAGTTGAAGGCGGCAAAGGCAACGTGGATGATTGGGTGGGCGGTCCGGGGACTGGATTGTTCATTTCCAAAAATTCCAAGCATACTGGCGAGGCAAAAAAATTCGTCAGCTTTTTCGTTCAGAAGTGGGGAGAGCATTCTGTTGTTAATGCAGGTGTCATCCCAGCTACCAAAGTAGATACTGCGGCTATCAAGCTACCGCAAATGTTCATTGATCTATTAAACGAGTTAAATAAGGCTAATAAAGTAACTCTTTATCTGGATACACAAATGAAACCGGTCGCTTCTACGATACACATGAATCAGATTCAGGCCTTATTCGGCGAAGCGGTCACGCCAGAAGAGTTCATCAAGAAACAGGATGATGCGCTCAAAGCGAATAAATAAAATCCATAATAATCAACCGATTATGAAGACACCAAGGTGAAAAAATTCCTTGGTGTCTTTTTTTGATATGCAAAAAGCTGAACCTAAAAATAGTGGAAGTTTTCCTAAAGAGGGTGTCCTTATGCTCAAAGAATATACGATCTATAATTATGTATGCGGTTACAAAAAACCGAGGCTTTACAAAAAAGGGGAGGCAAAGTATGAAAAATATGAAACGTGGTTTAGTAGGGATCTCTACATTGCTCGTGATGACATCTGCTCTAGCAGCATGTGGTGGGAACTCAAATTCAAACTCAAACTCATCTAGCCCAAGCGCAACTCCTGCACCAGCAGCTAACGCTGCCGAAGCTCCAACCAAAGGAACTGGCGAGAAAGTCACCATCAATCTTTGGAGCTTTACGGACGAAATTCCTAACATGACCAAGAAGTATTTGGAAGTTCATCCCGAGGTAAATGTGGAATTCAAAACTACAGTTATTGCAACTACAGATGGCGCTTATCAGCCAGCTCTTGATCAGGCTCTATCCGCTGGTGGTAAAGATGCCCCAGATATATATGCCGCTGAATCGGCGTTTGTGCTCAAGTATACCCAAGGAGACGCATCCAGCTATGCTGCTAACTATGCTGACCTTGGTCTTGATGATCAAATGGTTAAGGATGCTGGAATCGCACAATATTCAGTGGATATCGGTAGTTTGGATGGCAAATTGAAAGCGCTTGGTTATCAAGCAACAGGTGGCTCTTTTATCTATCGCCGTTCGATCGCTAAGGATGTTTTTGGAACAGATGATCCAGCTAAGATCAAAACCGAAGTAGGACCAGGTTGGGATAAATTCTATGATGCAGCAGCAAAGCTGAAAGCTAAAGGCTACGGCATCGTATCCGGCGACGGCGATATCTGGCACCCGATCGAGAACAGTTCTGACAAAGGTTGGATTGTTGACGGCAAGCTTCATATTGATCCGAAGCGTGAAGCGTTCCTGGATCTCTCCAAAAAGCTGAAAGACAATGGCTATCACAACGATACAACGGATTGGACAGAAGCATGGTACGCGGATATGTCCGGTGCTGGTGCACAACCGATCTTCGGTTTCTTCGGCCCAGCTTGGCTCATCAACTACGTGATGAACGGTCAAGTGAAGGATACAAATGGTGATTGGGCTGTTACTGAGCCTCCAACTGGATTCTTCTGGGGCGGTACTTGGCTCCTTGCGAACCAACAAGTAACTAAAGATGATGCTAAGAAACAAGCTGTAGCTGACTTTATGAAGTGGGTTACACTCGATACCTCTGAAACTGGACTTCAATATTTCTGGGCTAACGGCACGATGAAGGCAGGCGAACAAGGCACGAAGGACAGCGTTGCCTCCTCCGTAGTAATGTCTAAGTCAAACGGTGAAGTACCGTTACTTGGTGGACAGAACATGTTCGACGTCTTTGTTCCGGCGAATGCTAATGCATCAGGTAAGAACCTGACGCAATATGACGAAACAATCAACAAGCTCTGGCGCGATCAAGTACGTGAATACACCGCAGGTAACAAGGACCGAGCTAAAGCAATGGAAACGTTCAAGCAACAAGTTAAGGATCAGCTCGGTATTGAAAGCGAATAAGTAGAAGTCGAAGGGGCGGGCGAGCAATCCCGCCCTTTTATATCAACGAATGAGGTGAGTGCATGCGCCGCAAACATGTTAGCTATTCTAGATTCGGTTATATTTTTACCTTTCCGTTTGTTATTGCATTTCTGATTTTTTCACTGTATCCGATTTTATACACTGCAGTTATCGGCTTCACTGATATGAAGGGACTAATTCCAAAACCGATTCACATTTTAGATAATCCTTTTCAAAACTTTAAAGATCTTCTTTTTGATAATCCTTCATTTCGAAAGTCCTTGATTAACACTGGATTACTATGGATTACTAACTTTGTTCCCCAGATGCTACTCGCGCTCTTACTGACTGCATGGTTCACGAATAAGCGTCTTAACATAAAGGGGCAGGGTTTGTTCAAGATCTTGCTCTATATGCCTAATATCATCACTGCAAGTACGATTGCCGTACTCTTTGGCTCTTTATTTGCTTATCCAATGGGTCCTATAAACAGTTTGTTTCAAATGCTAGGATGGACCGACGCTCCGATCTTTTTCTTACAGGATAAGACGACAGCGCGGGGGATCGTATCGTTCATTCAGTTCTGGATGTGGTACGGCAACACGATGATTGTCCTGATCGCTGGCGTTATGGGTATCAATCCTGCACTCTTCGAGTCCGCATCCATTGATGGTGCTAACGGATTCCAAACCTTTTTCCGCATTACACTGCCGAGTCTGCGTACAATTATGCTGTTCACACTGATTACCTCGATGGTGGGTGGCTTGACCATGTTCGATATTCCGCAATTATTCCTTGCGGGCGGACCGGATGATTCCACGTTAACCACATCTATGTTTATCTACGGGCAAGCATTTAAGGGCAGTTATATGTATAATCGCGCTGCAGCGGCGAGTATGATTATGTTCTTGATTTCAGCTGTACTGGCTGGGTTAATGTTCTATCTGATGCGTGATCGTGATGCTTTGAAACTTAAAAAAATACAAAAACAAAAGCATAAAGCTGCTAAAGCAGCTGCAAGGGAGGTGTAACCCATGGAGAAAATGCCGAAAAGCGAAAGCGTAAACCGAAAGATTAACAAGACAATTATCTATGTGGTCTGCATCTCTTTGGCGGTGCTCAGCATCCTGCCATTTTGGATCATGTTTGTAAACGCAACACGCTCTACACCGGAAATCCAAAGCGGACTGTCGCTTCTTCCTTCGAGCCATATGATGAGCAACCTGAGAGTACTGCTCGACAAGAGCTTCGATCCGCTGCAAGGGTTTATGAATTCGTTCATTATCGCAAGCTCTGCCACGCTCTGTACGGTTTATTTTTCTTCGTTGGCAGCCTATGGACTTGTGGCTTACGACTGGAAGCTACGTGGCCCCTTCTTTACCTTTATCATGTGCGTAATGCTGATCCCTGCCCAGGCAAGTGCCATCGGCTTCTATCAGTTCATGTATAAGCTGGGTTGGACAAATAATTTTCTTCCGTTAATATTGCCAGCAATTGCAGCTCCAGCCGTGGTATTCTTCATGCGCCAATATCTGCTGGCAACGCTGTCGATTGAGATCGTGGAAGCGTCGCGTGTAGACGGATCTAGCGAATTCTTCACCTTCAACCGAATTGTCTTTCCTTTGATGATTCCAGCCGTGGCGACACAAGCAATCTTTGCCTTCGTAGGCAACTGGAACAATCTGTTCATGCCGCTGATACTCTTAACACAGAAGGAGAAGTATACCATGCCGATCATGGTAAGCTTACTTCGCGGGGATATATACAAGACGGAGTTCGGCTCGATCTATATGGGGCTGGCTTTGACGGCTTTACCGCTGTTTGTGGTTTACTTCCTATTATCTAAATATATTATCGCGGGCGTAGCGCTCGGTGGCGTCAAGGAATAAAGCTTAACAAGATGCGTAATCTCACAGAAGAGGAGAATCCCACAATGGCAACAAAAAATGAGCCTTTAGTTACCCATATCTATACCGCAGATCCTTCTGCTCATGTATTTGAGGGCAAGCTGTACATTTACCCATCCCATGATATCGATCACGATGGACCTACGAATGACAATGGGGACCAATATGCGATGGAAGATTATCATGTGTTTTCTATGGATGATCCTGAATCTCCATGTGTAGATCATGGTGAGGTGCTACATGTTCGCGATGTAGCTTGGGCTTCCGAGCAAATGTGGGCACCGGATGCTGCGTATCGTCAAGGAACGTATTATTTATTTTTCCCGGCTCGGGACAAGGAAGGCATTTTCCGCATCGGGGTGGCTACATCAGCTTTACCAGCAGGTCCTTTTAAAGCGGAAGAAAACTATATCAAAGATAGCTTCAGTATCGATCCAGCCGTATTCGTTGACGAGGATGAAAGAGCCTATATGTATTTCGGCGGCCTATGGGGCGGACAATTAGAAAAGTGGCAAGACGGAGTATTTCAGCAAGAAGCGGTAGAAAAGAGCCCAGAGGAGCCGGCTTATGGTCCTTGGGTGGGTGAGCTGAACGAAGACATGCTGTCATTCAAATCGGCTCCTCAGGAAATCTTTATTACTGATAAAGAAGGGAACCCACTTCTAGCAGGCGATGAAGACAGAAGATATTTCGAAGGCCCATGGATGCACAAGTATCAAGGGAAATATTATCTCTCATACTCGACGGGTACGACCCATAAGATCGTCTACGCGGTGAGTGATAAACCTTGCGGACCTTTCGTCTATCAGGGAACGATTCTGAATCCAGTCCTTGGCTGGACGACTCATCATTCGATTGTGGAATTTAATGAGAAATGGTATTTGTTCTATCATGACGCATCTCTGTCTGGCGGTGTGGACCATAAACGCAGTATGAAATTTACGGAGCTCCAATATGAAGAAGATGGCAGAATCCGGACGGTAGTGCTCTAAGCGAACGACTCGACTACTTTTTATGAGTTCCTTATGAAATCCTACTTAAGGATGTCTTGAAGCTAATGCTTTTGAGACATCCTTATTTGTCTTTTCATCTATCATCATAGGGCTATCACCCTTTAGATGAGAGATGTATAATCATGGAATAAAGCTAAAAGGATTTGGTTGGCTCTTTAGGGGGAGATTTAAATCTATAACTATCTTTTTGATTAGTGCCATTCCGTTACTGTGGGTGATTACGTTCGGAGTTATATTAATTGGTTAATAAATTTGTGGGAGCTAGATAATGGAGGATTAACATTAATAGCCTTATTCAGAAGAGTGATCTTCTGAATAAGGCTATTTTTATGTTTGTTCTTCTTTCTGTTCATTATGATAGATGAAAACTGTTACTGCTAATGCTGAATTCTGTGCCTTATTCCCAATTGTTTGGGTTGCTATACTAACGTTAACAGGAAGCTTGAGGGATGGAGGAAAGAAATCAATGAACAGATTATTAAAAAACAAAATGTATTATCTTATGCTTTTTCCGGTTATAGCATGGTTTATTGTATTTAAATATGTACCGATGTATGGCGTCATTATTGCTTTTAAAGATTTTAATATTATGGATGGAATATTGAAATCTGCTTGGGCGGATCCGTGGTATGGGCACTTCGAGGTGTTTTTCAAATCGCCTTATTTTTCACAATTGTTAGGGAATACACTGATTATCAGTTTATACAAAATAGTGCTTGGAACCATACCATCTATTATACTCGCTATTCTTCTATACGAATCTCGTACGACTTGGCTTAAACGTTGGGTACAGACACTTAGTTATATGCCACACTTCTTGTCATGGGTCATCGTTTTTGGTATTGCACTAGCTTTCTTTTCGGAGACGAATGGTTTAGCTAATCGTTGGATTACCGAGGGTGGAGGAACAGCTATACCGTTTTTAAATTCCACCGAATGGTTCAGGACGATGCTAGTTTCTACGGATATTTGGAAGGACCTCGGCTGGGGAGCCATTGTGTATCTTGCGGCTATGTCTGGAATCGATGCTAGCTTGTATGAGGCAGCGAGGATAGATGGTGCCAGTCGTTTACGCTGCATATGGCATATTACACTTCCAGGCATATCTACAGTTGTTATGCTGCTGCTTATTTTGAAAGTGGGTAGTGTTATGGATGCGGGCTTTGATCAAATCTTTATTTTCTATAACGTACGAGTGTACAGCGTGGGTGATATTATTGATACTTGGGTATACCGTACAGGCTTAGAACAACTGAATTTTAGTCTTGCTGCCGCAGTTGGTCTATTTAAATCGGTGATAGGCATGATTCTGGTCATACTTACGAATCAGTTGTCTAAAAAGTTCGGAGGTGGTGGCATATGGTAACGATGCGTGGTGAACGAACATTTTCGGTCGTAGTTAATCTAATATTAATTATAGTTGGTATCATATCTATATTTCCAATTTTGTATGTGGTGTCGATGTCATTAACACCTTATGGTGAGGTTGTTAAAAATGGAGGATTTTTGATCATTCCTCGTGCGATATCATTTGATGCATATATTCATTTATTGAAAGGAAATGAACTGCCGCGTGCAATGGGGGTTTCTGTTTTTCTGGCGGTCATTGGTACAGCGATAAGTTTGCTGCTGAATTTATTAGGAGCCTTTCCACTAAGTCGAAAAGATTTACAAGGTCGTACAGTTTTTCTCTTCCTTATCGTGTTTACGATGTTGTTTGGCGGCGGAATGATTCCTACTTATCTGCTTGTTAAGTCGTTAGGGATGTTGGATACAGTATGGGCAATGATCATTCCAGGGGCAGTGGCTACGTTTAATTTACTTATTATGAAAACGTTCTTTGAAGGACTTCCAGAAGAATTGTTTGAAGCAGCGCGGATCGACGGTGCCGGGGAGTTAAAAGTATTGGTTACTCTTGTCATTCCCTTATCCCTTCCATCGATGTTAACCATTGGTTTGTTTTACATGGTTGGTTACTGGAACAGCTTTTTTGCAGCATTATATTACGTTACGAATCCCAATTTGTATCCATTGCAAATTGTGCTTAGAAAAATGCTAATGATGAGCACCTCGTTAGAGAGTGTCATGGAACAAACTTTACCAACACCTACGTTACAGATGGCCGCTGTAGTTTTGGCTAGTGCGCCTATGCTCATTATTTATCCGTTTATTCAAAAGCATTTTACAAAAGGAATGTTAATAGGAGCGATTAAAGGTTAGAAGCTTGGCTGTGCTGTCAATGTTGCTCATTACTTGGTCTACCATATAAAAAGACCAAGTAGTGCCACATATATAAATTGGGGAAAGAAGGGGTTTAATTGAAGAAAAAAATTACATTAAGCTTGACTGCAGTAGTATTGGTGCTTAGTTCATTAACCGCATGCTCAAGCGGAGGCGGAGCAGAGCCAACTGTAAGCCCTAATGGTACTTCTAATCAAGAAAAAGGAAGTGCAACTTCCGAGACTAAGCAACCGATAAAAATTGAAATTGTGCAGGATGGTACTGTACAATTCCCAGAAAATGATTTTATCAAGAAAGCTTTACTGGACAAACTCAATATAGATTTGACTATGACCGTTGAACCAACTGAATATATTTCTAAATTAAACACTCGTGTTGCAGGTGGTAATTTCCCTGATTTGATGATTTTGGACAAAAATCAGGCGCAAAAATATTCAGAATCTGGTGCATTACTTGATTTTGGACCATACATGGATAAATTGCCTGATTATGTTTCATTTCTTGGTAAAGAGGAATTGAAAAAGGGTTTATTCCAAGGTGAACAATATACGCTTCCTAAGGTTGCGGGCAAGCCTACGGGCACTTACTGGATTCGTAAAGATTGGTTGGATGCCTTGGGCTTGTCAATGCCTACAACCATTGATGAATTGTTTAAAGTAGCCAAAGCCTTTACGGAGAACGATCCAGATAAAAATAACAAGAAAGATACATTCGGTATAACGGGTACAGAACTCAATACATTCGCTCCTGTATTTGGAGCATATGGTTTGGCTAATACGGGTTCTCATCTTATAAAAGATAATAAATTATCAAATGCTTTGTATGATCCAGCTATGAAAGATGCATTGGCAGAAGTAAAGCGTTTCATTGATGCAGGAGTAGTAGACCCAGAATTTTTAAGCAACAAAACGAATGTAGCTAAGGATAAAGCGTTTCAGGGTAAGTTCGGAATTATTTATGAAGGTTGGAGCGGAATCGTGAAAGCGGATGCAAAAAAAGTGTGGAAAGGTGCGAATCCAAATACAGAATGGGAGCAATTAGGCGCTTTAAAGGGTCCTAGTGAGAAGTCTTATGTAAGCAGTGTAGAATTGGTTGGCTGGTTACAGCTGCTAGCAGTTCCGAAGAATATGGAAAAGGATCCAGAGAAGCTAAATAAAATCCTGGAGCTTATCAACTATGTTTCTTCAGAAGAAGGCAACTTGCTAGTAAGTTATGGGTTGAAGGATGAACATTATACGATAGACAATGGGAAAGTAACGATTACAGACAAAGGTAAGGCTGAAAGTGGATTTACTTTTGTATATCAGTTCACTGGTCGTAAGGATGAGAAGTACTTGATAGCAAAATTTAGTGATGAGGCAAAGTACATTGAATATGAGCTCGGATTGCCACGTGTAGGAATTGTAGATGGTTATGTAGTACCCCCAACGGGCTTTAATAAAGCGGACGCCGATCGATTTGTAAAGGAAGAATTCTCGGAATTTCTATACGGTAAAAAATCATTAGATCAGTATGATCAATTTTTGAAAACATTAGAAGATACATTCCAATACAAAATGTATACGGAATCTGTCGAGACACAAGTTAAGGAATTAGGGCTAATTAAATAGTATGGCATTGTTTTGTTAATAGCAGAGGGTATACCGACAGGTATACCCTCTGCTATCCGCAGTTTGGGATACTATTTTGATAGCGTTTACAAAGAAGGTGGAGAGTGGGACTTTATGATAACAATGAATATCTGGGATGATGGTTGTTTTATAGAGGGTGAATGGTTCCGTTCAAAGATTAGAGGACATCAGGAACAAGATACGATTTATTCGACCGAGGTAGGAGATCGACTTTGGTTTTCACCTACTATTGAACTAGCAGGCTGGTATAAGCTTTCAGTCTATCATTTGGAAGTAAACGGCAAGCAGCAGTATGAAATTTATCATCAAGGGCGACTTAGTGATGCAACAAGCGAACCAGTTAAAGGAGCTGAAGGCTGGATAGGGCTCGGTGAATTTTATTTTGCTGGTGACGGTACGGAATGTATTGTATTTGTAGTTGGGGAGGAATGTGTACGGGGTACATCTATTAGGCTAGAGCCTATTGCGAGCAGTAGTTATGGGCAACTTCATAGTGGTCATAAAGTTGTTAATTTCCCCATTGGAGGAATAGCGGTACAAAGATATTTTGATATTCCAGGTATTATTTTAGATGAAAGTACTTCGACCTATCGAGAAGAAGGAGAGTGGCAACAAGGAGATCTAGCAAGCTATGACAAGAAGCATCTGGCCAGAGTAGCCAAGAAGGTCGATGCGGTTGCTAGTTGGTCTGTGACAGTGCAGGATGATGGTAATTACTCAGTTTATTGCTGGATGCCTTATGGAAATGAAGTAGGGGCGAGGGTGAAGTATACGATTCGCACGATGAATGGAGTTTGGATGGTTGAGCTGGAGCAGGAAAAGCATCAACGCGGTGGCTGGGTTAAATTGTCCACTGTTCAGGCAACAGGAGATACGGCAATTTCGATTAGTATGCAAACCTTGGAAGAAGGAGAAGCTTATGCAGCTGCAATGAAACTTGCAGTTACAGATGTAGATGCGGATGCTCCAATGAATATGCTTGGCGGTGCGGATACGCAAACCGTTGCTATTTTAGTTAATCAAGCGGGCTATGATACAGGAAGGCCGAAACGAGCAACAGTTGTAAATACGCCTGATGGAACGCGATTTGAAATAAAAGAAGAACTTTCAAAAAAAATGGTGTTCAGAGGACAGGTTATTAATCAGATTGCTGACTTTTCTGAGTTGAACCCAGAGCAGATGACTAGATATGTAATTGAAGCCAATGGAGTCATATCCTATTCATTTACAATAGCGAATAATTGGCTACAGTATGTATCGGTTCCTCCTGCTGTTGCATTTATGAACCATGCCCGCAATGACGTCTGGTTACCGGGATTGACCAGTATTGCTTGGCGAGATAGTCATCAATTCTCTTTTGAATTAGGCTCTATGGTATGGATGTATATGTCGAATCCTTCCTTATACGAAGCGATGCCGTGTCAAATCTATCAATTGAAGCAGACGATGTTTGAATCCTTCAGGATTCAAAATGAGCCTGATTTAATATGGCTAATCAAATTTGGGGCAGAGCGTTACTATGATATTAAAGCCAATCAGGGAATGGAGCTGCATCCCTTAATTAAAGAACAGCTTGCATTCTACGTTTATTTATATCCATTCATTAAGCAGTATGTTTCTGAAGCCGATTATATCAGATTGAGGGATTTCACTATAAATGAATGGGGATTAAACAGCTCGCATGAAATGCTAAAGTGGTATGATATTCCCGGTGAAAATTATAATTTATTTGAGGTACAGACTGCTGTTGGCGGTATTAAAGGTTCGTTTCCGCCGGGTCATTCCATCTTGCCAAATTTGCTTATGTACGAGGTTGTTAAACGGGATCAATTGGGCGGAGAAGATGCATATTTCCGAGCAGCTTATCAAAATTGTGAATATATCTTAGAACATATAGATATTTCTAGTCCGTTCTATTCAAAAGGACAGCGAATGAGCGAGCATATTATCATGGAAGGTTTAGCTTATTTTGCAGAGTGTTATCCGAAGGAAGCTCCTGAAAATTTACAGGCTGAAATTAGGCGCTGGGCTGAAGCAATGATAGCTCGCTCTAATAATTTATGGGATATGCGCATGGCATCAGCCGTTACTGCTGGAGACGAGGCGGATAATTGGACAGGGGCTGCATTCGCTCAGTCAATCGATCCTGAGCTCACAGCATTAATGAATGAACCAGGCAGTGAGGCAGGTATTCAAGCAGCAATGTTTGCCGCTGCGCGGGTTATTCGGGAACCAGCTATTGTGCAAAGATTGAAAGAAATTGGCGTAGCAGGGATTGACCATATGTTTGGTCGTAATCCATATGGCAGGATGTACTTTTATGATGCCATTCGTGACATTAAAGGTGCTCATGCTGGATGGTTTGCAAAGCATGAGGTTGCAGGGAATGGAAGACTTGGGGAGGTGCTGGGTAGAATTGATGCTTCCCCGAAGGAAGCAGCCTATCCTTTTAATCCCAAAGCCGATCCTGGTTATGTAGAGGGCTGGGTTGCATTTAATACAGCTTGGAATAGCTCAATCGCGTACAGTGCCGGAGAGATGATCGCTATTACAGTAAACCCACAGCGTGCACGTTGCGGTGATCAAGTGACTGTTCGCTTAAAAGCGCCTATTTATATAGATAATAATAGGGTGGAAAATGCTAGAATCATAGTAACTATTCATACGATTACAGGCAGTATTAAAGAAGAGTTGACGCTTCTTGAGGAAGGAAAAGATCGTTCATATTTTACTAACGATTACACTATTCCACATGGGACAAGTCGAATGGAATTTTCATATGGCTATGGCTTGTTCGAGAAAGCGGTAATAGTACACGTTATAGATCATTGAGCGGCGAGGAGAGGGAGAGAATGAAACGGATTACACAATTATGGCCGTCAAAATTAAAGAATCGCATTTTCATTACGTTTCTGTTCATTATTTTTATTCCCTTCTCGATATTTCAAATATATAACTATAATCAAATTGAGAATGCTATAGGTCGCAAAATAAGTCAACAAAACGTTGCGCAGCTTCAGTTAATGAAAGAGATGTTTAATGTCATTCGTTGGTCTGCGCAAAGCTCAATTTACAAATTAGAGGCGGATGAAGCATTTTTAAAAGCATTGCATACAACGGATGAAATGTCGCAGGTTGATGGGGAAAAAAATATACAAGAGAAGCTTGCGGCTTTAAAAAGTGCCTATCTGCCAGACAGCGTGTTTACTCACTATACAGTAGTGACATCGAGGAATAATATTTATCACTCCTTTACTTCAAAGTTAGATGCCGAAAAGACAAAGGAGTTGATTGGGAATTTTAACGAAGCCATACCAGAAGCTGGAGATGTAATGTTGTGGCAATTGCAAGCGCACTCCGATCTCTATCCCGAGGTCTTTATTGGAAATAGTGTATTGTCTTTGTACTCACAGAAAAAAATGGAGAGTGGAGAAAACATCCGTATACGTGCAAGCATAGATCTTGAACAATGGTTATCGAGCACAGCGAATAGTATGCAAATTATACATAATTATTATTTTTTAGATAGTAAAGGGGAATATATCGCTCAAAACCTATCTGGCCCACGGATAGATGATGAAACGATTCCCAAACTATTGGAGTATGGAAAAAGTTCACCAGAAGTCTATGTAAGCGATAAAACAGGAGCATATATCTTGAATGCCATATATGTGCCAACCATTCAAGGCTATATTGTGGGTCAGTTTCCTTTAGAATATTTTATTGGGGACATTAATGAAATTAAGCATCAGGCCTTCCTGTCGCTGCTTCTGCTCTTTTTCCTTTTTGCTGCAATCTCTTTTTTAATGCTATCTGGATTGACTAGACCACTGCAATTGTTAGAGCTCAAAATGAAAGAGTCGGCAGAAAAACGGCTAAATATTAAATTGCCTGAGAAGCGTTATCGTGGGGAAATTCTTTCATTTATTCGTAGTTTTAACGATATGATAGACAATATTAATCAGTTAATTGGGAAAGTGAAGCAGGAAGAACGACAGAAGGAAGCTAATCGATTTCATATGCTATTGACGCAGATGAATCCTCATTTTCTATTCAATTCTTTAAATACAATTAAGTGGAATGCTAGTAATTTTGGTGATGAGACGACAGCGGAGATGTGCCGTGCTTTAGGTAGAATTCTAGAAAATAGTATGAATACAGAGACGGATCTTGTTTTTTTGAAGGATGAGCTTGAGCTGTTGAAAGCATTTGTCTATATTCAAACGATTCGTTACGATCACCGGTTTGACGTTCTTTATGAAATTGCTTCTGATGTTGAGTACTCTCTTGTACCAAAATTCAGTTTACAGCCTCTAGTTGAGAATGCGATATTGCATGGTTTGGTTCATCGGAAGCAAGATGGACAAATAAAAGTCAGTGTATTCGAGCATAAAAGATATTTAATATTGGAAGTAATGGATAATGGTATTGGTATAGATAAGAAGCAAGCAGACTTGATGACGACAAAACGTAAAGGTATCGCTCTTAATAATTTGAAAGAACGTTTGGCTTTATTATATAGAGTAGAAGGCACATTAGATATCGTTCCGCAAAGTGAAGGAACACTTGTACGAATTAAAATTCCATTACTCATTTCTGTTCCATATGTACAAGATGGTTCTTCTAAAGAAATGGATGATCGGAGGAAAATATAATGTGGAATATTTTACTTGTTGAAGATGAGCCTTTTGTACGTCGCTCTGTTCGTCAGTCCATTCCATGGGAACAATTAGGATTCCAAGTTATTGCTGAGGCAGAAGACGGCTATGAGGCATGGGATTATATGCAAGCTCAGCCGATTGATCTTGTGATTTCAGATATAGTGATGCCATTTATGGATGGGGTAGCGTTACTGAAGCAAGCGAAGGAGCATGGTCATTCTGCACATTTTATTATGCTGACGTGTCTAAATGAGTTTGAGATGGCGAGACAGGCTATTCAACATGGAGCGGTCGGTTATATTTTGAAGTTGTCGATGGAACGCGAAGAATTGGAAAGTAATTTATTTAAAGTTAGAAAGCTGTTGTCCGAAAAAAGAAGACAGCATTTGTTGTATTTATTAACGGTATATTATAAGGATTTATGGTCGCAATTATTGGGCAAGAGGGAAGAAGCGGAACAGCATTTGGATGAAGAGATTGTGGCGCAGATACCTGCCTATGTTCGCATCTATGCTAGACCGGCTGGCTGCGAGCCATTAACCATACAACAGGTTGAAGCGCTATACGATCCGGCTGATTACGATTTTTTATATGTTCAGCAATTTAAAGTCTGGGGTTATCAGTTTGTTTTTGTCTGGCAGGACAAGGAGCTGGAACGACAGCAATCACTTGCTATGAATGATAGCGAACCTGTATTAGTGACAGCTTTGGTTGCTAAAGAGAAGTTATTGGAGCAGTGGGAACAGATATTGCATCAGTTGAATCAATATTGGTACCGGTCGACAAACATTTCACAATCAGAAGCAGGGCCACGTTGGACATTTTCATGGAAAGAAGAAAGACAGGTATTGAAACTTATGGAAGCGATGGAATGGGAGGAAGGGAAGGCTTTGCTGTGCTCCATTTGGACGAGAATGGCTGCTGAACGGAAGCAAGCGGTACTGGTGAAGGAAACAGCAGCTCGGCTTGATAAAGCATTTGCCCGAATGACGGAGAAGGAAGAAACTGAAACTAAACAATGGGAACAAGCCTCTAGTCACGAAGAGATATTGGAGATTATTATCCGAAGAGTTGATTATTATGCCAAATATCAAGTGAAGCATGTTGTGAGTGATCATCCAGAGATTAGTCGGATTATTGATTACGTGTTTAGTCATTTGAATCAAGAGCTCACCTTGAAAGGAATGGCCCAATATGTAAGCATGAATGAACAATATTTGAGCGGTTTATTTAAAAAAGAGACAGGGGAGTCCTTCATAACTTATGTGCAGCGTCTTCGTATTGAGCAAGCTCAGTTTTATTTAAGAGAGACGGAGCAAAGCATTTCAGATATTTGCCAACGTGTTGGATTTGCTCATAAAAATTATTTTCTGAAATTATTTCGCGAACAAACCAGTTATTCGCCATCTGAATATCGGTTGGAGCATAGAAGATGAAATTTGTTACCTATAATGCAGAATTCTCTTCCTTATTAACTAATATATGAAGCCCTATACTATTGAAGTAGATCTATTAGTATAGCAGCTAAAATGTAGAAATGGAGTGAGGAGCTGATGACTGCTACCCGTTCGAAATGGCGTCTTTGGTATAACCAACCTGCTGAGGATTGGAATGAAGCGTTGCCTGTAGGTAATGGTAAAGTGGGTGCAATGGTTTTTGGAGGAATTGGCGAGGAACGTCTTGCACTTAACGAAGATTCCTTATGGTCGGGCAAGCCTCATGATGATGGTAATACAGGAGTGTTGCAATCACTTGAGGAAGTGCGGGGGTTGTTGTTTGCAGGGAAATATGCTGAAGCACATGCATTAGCAGAGCAGAGAATGGTTACTCCGAATAACCCGCATTATGGTAACTATCATCCGCTGGGAGATATGTATATTCAGCTTGAATTGCCAGACAGCGAGGTATCAGATTATTGCCGAGAGCTGGATTTAAATGAAGCAGTCTGTCGCACTTCTTATCGAATTGACGGCGTGCAATATACACGCGAGGTTATTAGTAGCTTTCCAGATCAGGTACTTGTTGTTCGATTAGAAGCGAGTCATCCTGTTTTGAAGGGTAGTGTGCAGCTTAACCGTGAGCGTGGGGTAGTTGTAAATGCTGCCGAGCCACAAGGACTGATCATGCAGGGTATAGCAGATTTAGAAGGTGTTGGTTTTGCCGCTACGATTGAAGTGCAGACAGAGCATGGGAGCTGCTATACAGCTAATGATTTGGTGGTCTTTGAAGAATGTCAGGCTGTGACCATTTATTTAAGTGCCAGCACGACATATCGCCATGCGGAACCACAACAAGTGAATGAACAGGTTTTGCAGCGGGTCTTACAGCAGCAATGGAAGGATTTGAAACAAACTCATATAGCTGACTACCAGAAGCTATTTAATCGTATGGAGCTGGATTTAGGGGCAGATCAGTACCCAAGCTTGCCGACAGATGAGAGGCTTACCCTTGTTAAGGAAGGAAAAGATGACGTTTACTTAACAGCTCTATATGTACAGTATGGACGTTATCTGCTTATTGCCAGCTCACGTCCAGGTACATTGCCTGCCAACCTGCAGGGGATCTGGAACGAGAGCTACACTCCGCCATGGTTCTCTGATTATACGATTAATATTAATACACAGATGAATTATTGGCATGCGGAGACTTGTAATTTATCTGAGCTGCAGGAGCCATTATTTGATTTGCTTGATGCGTTGATCGAGCCAGGGCGTGAGACAGCGAGAAGCCGATACGACTGTGCGGGAATTGCATTGAGCACGAGGACTAACCCTTGGTTTAATACTTCACTACGTGCAACCTCATCATTATTGTGGCAGGATGGAGCAGCTTGGCTAAGCAGACATTACTGGGAGCATTATTTGTTCACAGGTAATAGACAGCTGCTTGAGCAACGAGGTTATCCGTTTATGAAAGAAGCAGCACTATTTTATATCGATTTCATGGTAGAGCATCCGAAGTATGGCTGGCTTGTATCGGGACCAGCAACATCACCAGAAAATCGTTTTCGAGCGCCTGATGGAACAATCACAGCGCTGGATATGAGTCCAACGATGACCGTGCAGATTATAGATGATTTATTTGATAATTGTATTCGGGCAAGTGAAGAGCTTGGTCTGGATGTAGATTTTAGAGAGCTGTTGCGGCAAAAGCGTGCGAAGCTGCCACCGATGCAGATTGGTAAGCATGGGCAGCTACAGGAATGGCTAGAGGATCATGAAGAAATAGAGCTAGGCCATCGCCATGTATCTCATTTGTTTGGATTGTTCCCGGGACATAGTATTTCAGAGGAGAAACCTGAGCTGCTTCATGCTGTGAAGATTGCGCTTGATCGCAGGTTGCAGTATGGCGGTGGTCATACAGGCTGGAGCTGTGCTTGGATCATTAATTTATGGGCGCATCTAGGAGATGGCGATAAAGCAAAGAGCTTTATGGATATGATTTTGACAAAATCAACTTATAATAACCTATTTGACACCCATCCTCCTTTTCAAATTGATGGCAACTTTGGTGCTGCGGCTGGTGTTATAGAGATGCTCGTGCAGAGTGATGAAAAGGGGATTAGGCTGTTACCAGCCTTGCCTACTGCATGGTCAACTGGCAGCATACAAGGTGTGCGTGCTCGTGGCGGCTTTGAACTGTCAATGCAATGGGCAAGTGGGAAATTAAGCAGTCTTGTTATTACTTCCCAGCTCGGCAACCGTTGTAGTATTCAGTACCCATTCCAAACATATGATGCGCGGGTATTTTGTGACGAAGTGCAGGTAGCGGCTGAATTAAATGAGGGTTGCATTTCCTTTGATACAGAGGGAGGCAAAACCTATACGCTTAAACTCTAAAGATAAAAAGCCTAACAGATCATGATTGATCGATTGGGCTTTTTTTTAAGAAACTTTGAATTCATTGATTATGTAACGGCGGTCGTTCGTGGAATTAATTGTAAGCGCTTGATTTATCGAATCGTAAGTGTATCTTATTATGGAGGGATTATGATGAAAGTAGTGCGATTAGTTTTTAAAATAATGCTTGCCACAGCCATTGTGATTTCAGGGGTATTCAGTAGTGTGATTCCAAATGTTATTTTTGCAAGCGCTACCAATAAAGATGAGATCATCATCGACTTTGGAGATAAGGGCTATTCGGAGATAGGGGCATGGTCAACATCTTCCCTCAAAGGGTACAACGGATCATCGACGCGATCTGCCGGTGCTTCCGCGGGCCCATCCGCTGAGTGGAGACCTACGATCACGGCCACTGTAAGCTATGATGTGTATATTTATAAAGTGGTTGAAGTGAATTCAGACCCTAAGATCCAAATAAACATTTCCTATAATGGCGGGGAAGATACTCAATCCCTGAATTATACCGAGGGGACATCGGGTTGGGTGTTTCTGGGCAACTATCCCTTTGCTGCAGGAGACGATGGATTTGTTAAGCTCACAGGAAAGACGTATGGAAAATACGCCCGAGCAGATGCAGTGAAGTTTGTCGAGAGTGATAATGGCACTCGACCGAATACAGCAATGTTGGAAGCAACGATTCTTACAGCACAAACAAAGGTGGATGCAGCTGTAGCTGGCGGTGCACCAGGACAATATCCGCAAGCAGCCATTGATTCATTGAAAGCGGCGATAGCCAAAGCAGCAGAATTTGAAAACATAACAATAGCCCAGTTGGAGCTGGATGCAGCCATAGTGGCATTTGATACAGCTAAAATTCAAGCCATAGAGATCGTCATCGACTATGGAGATGAAGGTTACACTGAATCGGGAGATTGGTTGGCTTCAGGCATCAAAGGCCACAATGATACATCAAGTAGATATATTGGCGCTTCCTACACGCCACCTTATGTTGAGTGGAGGCCTACGATTACACACCAGGGAAATTATGATGTGTATATTTACAAGATTATTGCTGCAGGGAGCGACCCCGAAACTAAAATAGAGATTACTAGCACCACAGGAACGACACCTCAAACGTTAGATTATACCGTAGGAAGCTCAGGTTGGACATTCTTGGGTAGTTATTCCTTTGACGAAGGCAATGAGGGAGCTATTAAGCTGTTGCCACCTACTAGTGGAAAGTACGCAAGAGCGGATGCTGTAATGTTTGTGAAGAAAGAGGCTGGAACAATAGCTAATACGTTGCTTCTCGAAGAAGCGATTAATGCAGCGCAGGCGAAAGTGAATGGTGCAGCGGTGGGTGATAATTTAGGACAATATCCGCAAGCAGCCATTAACACACTGAGAGCGGCGATAGACAAAGCCATTATAGATCGAAACAACACATGGTTAAACCAATTAGAAGTGGATTCAGCTACAACTTCATTAAATGATGCGGTTCTAATATTTGAAGGGGCCATAAATTCACCAGCGGAATTCATCATCGATTATGGAGTTGAAGGCTATACGGAAACAGGCGAATGGAGGGACTCCGATTTAAAAGGATATAGTGGGTCATTATCCAGAACTGCTGGCGCTTCCTCTACTGCTGAGTGGAAACCTAATATCACAAAGCGTGGGAAATACGATGTATATCTCTACAAAGTTGTTGCAGAAGGGAATGATCCTACAGCAAAAATAGAAATTACGAGTATTGAAGGCACGTCAAATCAAACCCTGGATTATACGGCTGGAACTTCAGAGTGGGTATTCCTTGGTAATTACTCATTTGAGTCAAGAAGTAACGGGGCAGTCAAGCTATTAGAACCTAGTATTGGAAGGAACGCAAATGCTGATGCCGTGAAGTTTGTACAGACAGAAGCAGGAGCTGCGCCAAACAAAGTAGGCCTTGAAGCATTGATTAGTAAAGCGCAAGCTAGATTGGAGGGAGTGGTAGCTGGTAATGCTCCCGGACAGTATCCCCAAGCAGCCATTGACGCACTGAAGGCAGCGATCAATAAAGCGATAGCAGATAAAAATGAAGTTAACTTAAACCAAATCGAGTTGGATAAAGCAATAGCAGCACTCACTCATGCGTTAGTCATATTTAAAGAAGCAGCA
Source organism: Paenibacillus sp. FSL R10-2734 (assembly GCF_037963865.1). Lineage (NCBI taxonomy): Bacteria > Bacillati > Bacillota > Bacilli > Caryophanales > Paenibacillaceae > Paenibacillus > Paenibacillus sp. FSL R10-2734. Next base: position 1,367,671 of record NZ_CP150170.1, read on the forward strand.
ATTCCAGGCGTTAATGATGAGATCATTATCGACTATGGAGATGATGGTTACAAAGAGTCTTCTATTTCAACAGGTGCCAAATGGTCCTCTACAACTTCATATAAAGGCTACAACAATTCAAGTACGAGAACCGCTGCAGGCTCCACAAGTCCAAAAGCGCAGTGGACACCAGAGATCAAAGGCACAGTCAGATATGATGTATATATTTATAAAGTCGTTTCAATAGATGGCAATCCCAAAGCTAAAGTAAAAGTGATGTTCAAGGGAGGCTCCGATACTCAGACACTGGATTATACTGCAGGCAGCCCAGAGTGGGTACTATTGGGCAACTATTTATTTGAGGAAAACAGTTTAGGATATGTAAAGCTATCGGGTGCTTCCGGCACATACACAAGAGCAGATGCAGTGAAATTTGTGAGGAATGATCGAGAGATTCCACTTCCTGAATTAGAAGCCGCAAGCTTGGAGGCGAAAATGGCGGAGGCAACTGCCTTGCTGTCTGGTACTGTGGAAGGGACTTCAACCGGACAATATGCATCAGGTTCGAAGGTGAGGCTGCAAGAGGAAATTGCTAGTGCCGCTTTCCTATTAAGTAGTGGGTATGCAACAGCAGAACTGATCCATTCCATAATTGCTGATTTGAACGTGGGCATGGCTTTATTTAGATCAGCGTTGAATGCTCAAATTAGAGGATCAGTGTATACCATTCCGAATCCCAATGTGGATTCAATTCCTATAAACCCTGTCCTGATCAGACAGTCAGACTTAAAAAACACGTTAACAAGATATTTATTCAATGCAGCCGATTATGCACTCTATTCCCCGCCACAAGGTGAAGTCTCCTTTGGAACAGAAGCACACTGGAAAGAATTCAAATTCCCTAATCGACTGCCCGAAAACAAACAAACCGTAGCAGCGGATGAATACTATCAGTATAACGGTGAAACGCCAAGAGGCATGACCAAAATAAAGATCTACAAGTATGCAGGAGTATCAGTAGATGATAGTGCAGTTGTTACGATCTATCATAATGGCAAGACCGATACACGTACGCTTGATATGAATACAGATCAAGACGGTTGGTATGAGCTTGGTGATTATTTCTTCAGTGGAACAGGCGATGAGTATGTAAGAATTACTAGAGGATCAACGGATAACAGCAAACCTACAGTCACATTAGCTGTCTCTTATGAGGTCATGCGCGATCGAACGTATAGAGATCAGAACGAAGCAGAACGAACGGCTGTATACTCCATTGGTTACAGTGAAATAGGCAATTGGCAGAATTCTTCATTAGTATCAGATAATGAGTACGCTGTACCGAAAACAACCACAGAGAAAGATGCTTCTGCGGTATACAATCCTGGTGCGTTGACTGCCGGCGAATATGAAGTGTTTACTTATATTCCAGCTCGAACGCAGACAGGCGATAACAGCGTTAAGATTGAAATATTCCATGACGCTAAGATTGAAACGATCGTCTTCAATCAAACGAACATTCAAAGTGGGTGGTATCCACTGGGTGAGTTTGTCTTTACTGGAGAGGGCAACGAGTTTGTGAAGATGACTAAGCTATCAGATGGCGGCGAAACAATCGCTTCGAGCATAAAGTTTACTATGAAACATCTAAATGGTGTTTCCATTAACAGTACGATTATCACAACCAATTCTGGCGACACAATAGTTGACTCACCTAATATTTCCATGACCGATAAAGTCAGATCGGCCCTGGTTACACCCGGATTATTCCCACATGACTACAGAAAAATGATTGATTTTTATAAGGATGCTCCGTATGGAAAGTATTATATCCGCAGAGCTGCATTTACAGATGATTTGACATGGAATCCAGTGATATTGGAACCAGGAGAGTATAAGATCAGCTATTTTATTCCGGCTAATACTGCGTTGATGCCTGACTGCTATATAGATCTCTACCACAATGGAAAGAAGGATACGATATTTATCCCTCAAGACAGTCTGGTGAATGATTCTTGGCATGATATCGGAACCTTTGATTTTGCAGCAGGTACTGCAGATGAATATTTTGGGCTTTCTTATGGGAAGCACAATGATGGGGACAAAAATTTGAAATATTTTTCCGCATTTAAGTTTGAAAAGGTATCTCCTAACAACGCAATCATCAAGGAATCTATTGCTACCAGTGCTAAATATTTCGATGAACAGCGTGTGGATGATGTAAGCGATGATGAAACGTCACAAGTTGTTAATGCCATGGCAAAGGACCACTACTTGGATGGTTTCATATCCGATTACAAGCTCTTACCGGATCAACTGATGACACGCTCCGAGTTTGTGGCTGTATTGACCAGATTGCTTAATCTCTCGGAAGATCCGGCTTCGGCATTGTACGCGGATACGACTGATGATAATGTGCCTTTTAAGGGAAATATCGGAGCAGCCCAAGCGGCTGGACTGTTGTATGGAGTTGATGCACAAGGTGGCTCTCTGGGGGTAAATCAGCCGGTGGACCGTACGTTTGCTGCCATCGTTCTATCCAATGTTATCGACTATACGGGGAAATACTTGAATGTAGATAATTTCTTTGCGAGTAATCCAGCTGCTTACTTGCAGGAGAATATCAGCGATGATAACTTGCTCCATACGTATGCTTTGCAAGATGCCTTTGCTCGATTGCTAAGATTAGGGGTTGTGTCGAAGAATGCGGATAACGCGATCCAGCCAAATCAACAGCTCACAAGAGCGGATGCCATTGTGATGCTGAACGAATTTGACACACAATTATTGTCAGCTGGACCTGATCTGAGATTTGATTGGCATATGGCGTTCTTTGATGAATTTAATGATTCTAGTCTAGATTGGAGCAAATGGACTTCGGATAATGCGATCAGATTCCCCGGTGTATCCGGAAGATGGGCTGAAGGTATCGAAGTCAAAGACGGAGTCCTTAAGCTCAAAAATGAAGTGAATAATCGGGTAGGCGTGCCGTATTCATCAGCATCTGTTACATCCAACTATATGCAAAGGTACGGCTACTACGAGGCACGTTATGGCTACCCGAATGCTTATGGACAGCATACCTCCTACTGGACGAAAAATGGGAATGGCACAGACTATAACTGGAATGAAGGTACTGGGCAGGATGAAGTTTCAATGAACATTTACTTCTTGCCAGGTCAGCCGGCGCCAGAGATTGGTTTAACGAATACAAGAGAGTATTTATTCTCGACAGATGATAATAACATGAAAGAATTGCATGTATTTGGTGGCTATATGGAACAACCAGGCTTTTATATGGCTTATGATAAAGAGATACCTTATCGAATTGATGACGTTACACCTTATGTCTCAACAGGACTGCCTGATGTTCCTTTCCCTAATATTTTGAGCACAGTCGTGACTAGCTTTGACGGGAAATTGGATCTTAACGTAGTTGATGGGACGGAAGCCCGATTCGACTGGGTGAGAAACTATTTGAAGACAGCCAGCAGTGATCCAGACTCGGAATACCCAACGTATCAACCGATCTTGATCCCTGAGGACAGTGTGATGGGCGAAGGTTCCAACCAATCGAAGGAGTTCATTCTGAGATTCAACAAGCAGATGAACAGAGAGAGCTTAATACCGGAGAAGGTTGTCGTCACAAAGGCAGACGGTGGGGATGTTCCAACTTACATGATCACTCAAATTAGTCCTCTAAGATTTAAATTATCTTTTAATGAAGCGCTTGAAGGTAATTCTGATTATGTGGTTAATGCTACAACTGGTGTTAAGGATATCTTGGGCAATAGCTTGGCAGCTGACCAACAGGTTACTTTCCATACCGGGGAACTGCCAGTAGATCAAATGGAACCTACATGGCCAACTGCTGCCAAGTTATCAGCTTCAAATGTTTCAAAGAATAGTCTTACGGTTTCTTGGACCGAAGCAATGGATGATACTTTGGTAACAAGTTACAAGATTTATAAGAATGGCAGTGAACTAGTAACTTTAGATGGTAAATCAACTAAATTTGACGTCAAAGGATTAGCAGTTAATAGTCCTTATACGTTCAAAGTGGAAGCTGGTGATGCGACAGGAAATTGGAGTTCCAATGGTCCGAATGTACATGTGACTACTGAAGCAGACTCTTCCGGTGGCGGTTCGATACCTGTCCCAACATCTGCCTCAATACCTACGGCTACACCAAAACCAGATGATAGCAATAAACCGGTTAAACCAACTGAACCTAAGTCTCCACAAGCTGAACTAACGGATATTGCTGAGCACTGGGCTAAGGCATTGATCGAGAAATCAGTTGAACTGGGTTTTGTTAATGGCTATGAAGATGGAACTTTCAAGCCGAATCGTAAGGTAACACGCGGTGAGTTCGCGACCATGATAGCAAGAGCTTTAAACATGAATCTTGATAATTCTGAGTCTAGCTTTATGGATGCAGACGAAACGCCAGCATGGGCGAAACCATATATTCAAGCAATTAAAAAAGTTGGTTTCATATCAGGCTATGAAGATGGCACATTCCGAGCGAATAAGGAAATGACGCGATCAGAATTAGTCACCATCATTGTTCGAGCACTAGGACTTGAAGTTGACCCTAACGTAAAACTTGATTTTAAGGATGCAGAACAAGTTCCGGTATGGGCAAGACCATATGTAGCAACTGCTGTAAAAGCTGGTTTGATTAAGGGATATGGTGATGGCAAATTTAATCCTAATAGAGCCTCAACTAGGGCAGAAGCAATTACTTTAGTTATTGCTATGTTGAACGCAATGGAATAGTTTAACTCAGGATTAGTCAATAAGCTTTCTTGCAGAGCATATGTAAGCTGTGGCCGTTTTTCGGGATGTTACCGAAGAGCGGCCTGTTTTCTAGTTTGAATATTAAAAAACACACAGGGGATGAAACTTGTTACCTATAATGCAGAATTCTCTTCCTTATTAGCTAAGGTATGAGTCTTTATACTTTTGGAGTATGGGGCTGAAGTGATTAATAATATTAAATTTGGAGTTGATATCATGATGAATAATATACTTTCGAGAGAAAAGATACTGTTTAACGATAGGTGGATGTTTTATAAAGGAGAGCTTCGTATTCCGGTTGCGGTTAAGGCGGGGATGACCGGTGGCATTACCGATAGCGCTTCATTGTCAGAGGGTGAGTGGCTGCATATCGCATTTAATGATAAGGGCATGGGTATCGGAGATTTACAATGGCGAACTCTTAATTTACCGCATGATTGGTGCATCGAACAGCAATATGTCGCAGATGAGTCGATCGGGTCAAGACCGGGGAGTCACGGTTACTTGCCAATGGGAGTGGGGTTTTACCGCAAAGTATTTACAATCCCGCAAGAGAGCTTAGGAAAAAAGTGGAAGGTTCGCTTTGACGGCATAACTGGGACAAGTACAGTATGGGTAAATGGCCATTTGCTAGGCGAGCATGGTGGAGGATATATTGGCTACAGCTATGATTTGACAGATGTACTTCGTTACGGTGAAGAAGGAGAAAATGTTATTTTAGTAAAAGTAGATGCCACAGAATATGAGGGCTGGTGGTACGAAGGCTGCGGCATTTATCGTAACGTTTGGCTGGAACAGACAGATCATTTGCATGTAGCAGAGTATGGAACGTATATTACCACGCCGACGATTTCTGAGGAAACAGCGGAAGTGCAGGTACAAACTCGGATACGTAATGATTACACTGAACTGAAAAACATAGAATTGATGACAGAAATATATGATACCGAGGATCAGTATATATTGACCGTTAGCTCGCATGTTGACGTTGACTGGTACTCAGAAAATGAAATTGTTCAAAATATCAACATTGACCAGCCTAAATTGTGGTCTCCGGACAGTTCAGTGCTATATAAGGCTATTTCGATTGTGAAATATGGAGGCAATGTGGTTGACCGTTACGAAACAACGTTTGGTATCCGAAGCATTCGCTTTGATACGAACGAGGGATTTTTCTTAAATGGACAATATTTACCGATTAAAGGAACTTGCAATCATCAGGATTTCGGTGGAGTAGGTGTGGCACTGCCTACAAGTTTAATAGAATACAAAATCAAATTGTTGAAGGAAATGGGCTGCAACGCTTATAGAAGCGCACACCATCCTCCAACGCCTGAGCTTCTTGATATTTGTGATCGTTTAGGAATGATGGTTATGGATGAGAATCGCAAGCTGGATAGTAGCCCCAGCGGTTTGTCACAGCTAGAACGTTTAATCTATCGAGATCGCAACCATCCCAGTGTAATTATTTGGAGTCTGGAGAATGAGGAAATTCTCGAAGGCACGGTTACTGGAGCAAGAATTTTAAAAACACTTGCTGACACAACGAGGCGGATAGATCCGACTCGACCAAGTTTGGCGGCGATGAATCATGGTTGGAACGATGGTGGTTATGCTGATAGTGTTGATATTGTCGGTTATAACTATGGACAACGGCGGGATCATGACGTTCATGATCATGAAGCTCACCCTGATCGTATAATACTTGGAAGTGAAAGTGCCAGCTTTACAGTAACACGTGGTATCTATGAGGATGATCCTGTGAAGGGATATTGTTCTATGTATGGCACTAACATTCCGTCATGGAGTTGCAGTCCGGAAAAAGCATGGGGAGATGTAGTCAAGCATCCATTCTTAACGGGAGTGTTTATATGGACAGGATTTGATTATAGGGGAGAACCGACACCTCACTTATGGCCTTGTATAAATTCTCACTTTGGACTGATGGATACCTGCGGATTTCCTAAAGACGTATATTACTATATGAAGGCGGTATGGACAGACGAGCCAACGGTTCATTTATTTCCACATTGGAATTGGTCAGGGAAAGAAGGTGAGAAGATAGAAGTACGAGTCTATACAAATACGGAAACGGTAGAACTGCTGCTCAACGGAAAAAGCTTGGGAGAACAAGCTGGGAATCGTACAGATTATATTTCGTGGATGGTTAATTATAAACCAGGTGAATTAATAGCAGTTGGGAAACAGAGTAATGAAATAGTTGTTGAACATAAAGTAGTTACTACTGGCGCTCCACATCGGATCGTATTATATCCTGATCGGAAAGCGATGAGCGCAGACGGAGCGGACACGATTCCAGTTAGAGTAGCTGTAGTGGATAAGGATGATAACGTAATTCAGACAGCAGATAATGAAATTAGTTTTAATGTGACAGGATCAGGGCATTTGCTTGGCGTTGGTAATGGTAATCCTAGCAGCCATGAATCGGATAAAGCATCTTATCGCAGAGCGTTTAATGGTTGGTGTCTGGCACTTGTTCAGTCCTTGCCGGATGCTGGAAAGGTTCGTTTGCAGGCCAGGTCTACTGGATTGTTATCTGCAGAAGTGGAATTGCAAGTCAATTAATTCGCATTAGTATGTTATTAAGTCTTTCAAATAAGCACTATAGCAAATGAGTCTTTCTGTATTCTGAAGGGCTCATTTTTGTTTCTATTGAACAAGCTCTAATAGCAAGTTGGCTGGCTTTCGAATTTTAATTACTTTCAGATGAATGGGTTGCTGCTTCAGAAGAGAAATTTGTTACTGGTAATCATTAATTTTGTTACTTATTATCGAACTGAATTATTGATAAGATCAATGCCGAACACGTAATTAGAAAGCGCTAACATATATAGATAAACCTTGATCCTAAAGGAGGTGAATAAAAAAATGAAATGAAAAAGTGTTGCATAAATAACCATAATCTAGACGTGAAAATCAAGCAGAAATCGATTGAAGGGAGTTTTTACTATTATGTTAAAAAAATTAGTATTACAACTTGCGATGTGCACTGTTTTATTTTTTGCGTTTACTGCGGTTAGTTATGCTGCAGAAATCGTTATTGATTATGGGGATCCGGGGTACTCGGAAACAGGAAAATGGTTGGAAAGCTCTAATAAAGGATATGGGGGCAGTTCTACAAGATATTCAAATGTCGGGGATGGCACAGCCAAATGGACACCCAATATAGTAGATGCTGGAGAATATGAGGTATCTATTTATAAGATTTTTAATGCAAGCGCTGGTAACAGCAATGTCAAAATTGAAGTTGTCCATGATACCGTTACAGATACTGTATATCAAGACTGGACGACAGGCGAATCAGGTTGGGTTAGTTTAGGTAAATTTTCATTTGCTGCTGGAACAGAGGGGCATGTCATCATATATGGTGAACCAAGTGAATTAAATAAGATTTACACCCGTGCCGATGCGGTTAAATTCGTCAATGATATTTCTACTCCTGAACCGCCTAAAACGGTTATTCCTGCAGATACTTATTACGTCGATTCCATTAATGGAAATGATGTAAATGATGGAACGAGTGCAGGTTCCCCCTGGAAAACCCTTGATAAACTTAACTCCCACATTTATCAGCCTGGAACAAAGATATTGCTTAACCGCGGTAGTTATTGGCAAGGACAACTTAAGCCGAAGGGATCCGGCAGCGATGGCAATCCGATTATTATTGATTCGTATGGAACAGGCAATAAACCAATTATTGATGGGAATGGTATCGTAAATGAAGGTGTAGTCCACATCATTAATGAGCAATATTGGGAAATAAGCAATTTAGAAATTGTAAATGATGCACCGATTGCAGATATAAGATATGGGATTTTCATCGAGCTTAATGATTACGGAACAGCAAACCATATTTATATTAAAGATTGCTATATTCATAATATTAAAGGGGATAATACACATCCACATAAAGGAGTTGGTATATTTTACTACGTTTCTAGTAAAGACGACTCCAAATTCAATGATATTCTGATCGAAAAAAATACCGTAAAGAACGTAGACCGATCGGGTATTATTCTTAGAAGCCCCGAAGGTACATTTAGTACAGGGTTAGTAATCCGAAATAATTTTGTCGAAGATATCGGCGGAGATGGGATTGTAGCCAAAACGAGCAAGGAACCTTTGGTAGAATACAATATTGCCAAAGAAACCTCCGCAAGATCTAACAAACCAAACGCTGCAATCTGGACTTGGTATGTGGACGATGCAGTCATTCAATATAATGAATCGTATAACACCGTACGTCTTCCGAATAACGCGGATGCCAACGGTTTTGACAGTGATTTCAATAGCAATCGGAATATTTTTCAATACAATTATAGTCATGATAATGGCGGAGGTTTCATTCTTATAATTAATGTGGGTGGAAGTTATAATGACTCTACGATTGTAAGGTACAATATCAGTCAAAATGATAAAAAAAATGTGGTTGAATTATCAGGTGATCTTACGAATGCGCAATTTTACAATAATACCTTCTATTTAGATAGTTTATCGAGTGCAAAATTACTTCGAGTTAATAATTACTTTGGGATTCCGAAGTCGGCAAGTTTTAAAAATAACATCTTTTACAATTTAGGAAGTGGCGGATACGACATTCCAAAAGTAGAAAATTTAGATTTTGACTCTAATATTTTTTATGGAATGAATGCTCCGGTTCCAACAGAAGCCGCGGACATTACGGTTGTAAATTCAATTTTCTCCGATCCCAAGCTAGTTAATCCGGGTTCCGGCAACAGTCTGATCGATTTTAATGATCCTAATAAACTTAGTGGTTACAAGCTGCAGACAGATTCGCCAGCAATTAACGCTGGTCTTGTTATCGAGAACAACGGAGGCAAGGATTTCTGGGGTAATCCATTGTATCATAAACAGCCGGATATTGGCGCGTTTGAATATAGTGTTAAGCCTGATCCTGGCGCAGGGGGCGTAGGAAATGGAAATTCGGGTTCAGGTGGCAATACCGGATCTGTCATTATAACTACCACGCCATTAAGTGAAGATGCTTCTCTTTATTTTCCGAAAGAAACAGAGCTCCGGAAAGAGTCTTTACAAGATGGGGGTCAAGCCGTATCTGTGGTAATGGATAGTACTCGACTAGCTCAGAAGCTAGCTGTTCTACAAGCCAAGGAGAACCCAATGCTTGCAATCCAGATTCCAGGAGATCATTCGTCAATTGCTGTTAAACTACCATTATCCACTTTGTATAACAGCTTTAAAGTGAACTCGAAAACCATATTGAGCATACGTAGTCACTTGGGTTCGTTTGAATTGCCGCTTGCTTTATTACAGCATAAGGATATTAAGGATGCAGCCGCTTCTAGTGAAGCAACCTTAATTGTCCGCATGAATAAGAGTAAGACATCAGTAACTCAGCAGTTAGAACAAGCTGTTGAGGCTCAGGGATTAGAACAATTAAGCAGTTTGATTGATTTCAAGGTTATGCTTGAAGCTGGAGGTAAAGTAGCAGAGATACGTAGTTTCGGAGATAGCTATGTTACACGCATAATAAAAGTAAATGGAACTATTAAGGATATTTCCCAAGCTACTGCGGTATCTTATGATTCCATTACTGGACAATTGAAATTTGTTCCATCGTTTGTCACCGTGAAGAATGGTCAAACGGAAGTAATGATCATGAGTAATACGAGCGGTATGTACACTATTGTTCAAAGCAAGAAAACATTTGAGGATATGATCGGTCATTGGGCGAAGAGTGATGTAGAACGGTTGGCGGCGAAATTGATTATCAAGGGCACAACAGACCGCTATTACTCACCGGATCAACCAGTTACACGTGCGCAGTTTGCAGCTCTTCTTGTAAGGGGATTGGGTTTGACCTCTGAGACGGTGTCAAATGTATTTACAGATGTTGCGGATTCAGAGTGGTATGCTGCTGAAGTGAATATAGCTGCTCAATACGGTTTGGTTCAAGGCGCAGGTTTAGGTAAATTCAACCCTGATCTGCTGGTTACGAGAGAACAAATGGTCGTCATGATGATGAATGCTGTACATTTTTTTAACGGCAGTTCGATTAAAGGAGTCTATGGCGATGTTCCGTTCGTGGATCAAGATCAGCTGTCGAGTTATGCACGCGATGCTGTAGCTGAGGCCGTACATGAAGGGTTAATAAGCGGGAAGACCGCAACAACCTTTGCTCCGCAAGCTGCTGCAACACGTGTGGAAGCGGCGGTACTTTTAAAACAAGCTCTGCAATATTTGAAGTTGATGAATTAATTATCGCAACTAAAACAAGAGGTTGATTGGATATCATCCTCTTGTTTTTATTTCTCATAATAGAAGGGGGACTTTTGGTGAAAAAGTTAATCGTGGCAGTATTAGGGTTAACGACAGTCATTGGATTAATTCTCATGTCCTCGTTCTTCACAAATGATCGTGAAGATATTGAAACCGTAGCAACGATCAACGGCGAGCCCATTCAATCCTCTGAATTTTTAATGATTTTAAACTATAATTATGCCGCCAAGACCTACAATTACTTTTCCAATACATATGGCGTGAAAGATTATAAAGGTTTTTGGTCTAATGTCTACGGCGATGAAAAACCAATAGAATATGCGGCGAATTTGGTGTTAGAGGAACTGGTCAGAATAAAATCCGAGCAAATTTTAATGAAAGAGTATGGCGTGATCACGGACGCGACTTATGAATTTTTTTCAAATGAGTTACAGAAGGAAAACAATAGGAGGAAAATAGCAGTTGAGAAAAAGGAGGTCATATACGGACCCGAACAATACAGCGATTATCAATATTACTCCCACGTCTTTAGTACCAATGTAAATAAGCTTAAAAGAATACTGGAGAAAGAAAGGTTTACTATTCAAGAAAATGATTTAAGAGAAGCGTATGAACATATGAAAGAGGATTATTTTATGAACCCCTATCATATTCAAGTAGAAAAAATAAGTATGAGCAAAACGGAGCAAGCAGACGAGATTATGAAGAAACTGCGTGGAGGGGACCCAAAGGATAACGTCCTTGAAAAAATAAAAAAAGCCAATAAAGATATCTTGATTGAAACACAGACCTTTAATGAAGATTCAGCCAAAACGGATTATGAATTAAATCCAAAATTGCTTGTTGAAGCAAAAAAAATAAAAGCTGGCGAGATTAGCGGGATTATAGACGAGAATAATAGGTTGACAATCATGAAAGGGATAGCGGTTAAAGAAAGAGGATTTCAGGATTTTGATACTGTGAAAGAGCAAATTATAATCCAGATGATAGATGAGAAATATGAAGAGTTGGTTCAAAATAGAATGAAAAATACGGATGTTAAAATAATGGATAAGGCGTTGGAAAGGATAGTTTCTAAGCTATAAATTAAGTCTTTTAAATAAGCACTATAGCAAATGAGTCTTTCTGTATTCAGAAGGGCTCATTTTTGTTGTTTTCTTAAACATTCTGCTCAAATAATAGCTGTTGTCATAACCACAGTTTTCAGCAATTTTGTCAAGTGTGTAGTGTGTATCGGTAAGCAGCTGTTTAGCTTGCTCGATTCGCAGCGTTGTGACGAAGGAGATCGGTGTCTGTTGATAAGCACTTTGAAAACGACGTGTAAATTGTACGGGTGAGAGTGAAAGCTGTGCAGCAATATTCTTGAGCTGAAAAGAAAGCTGACAGGCTTGCTTGCGAATGAGTGCATACGCTTGATTCATAAGCGGATCCTGTGTCTGATGGCGCGGTTCAGCCTGATGATTGGTTAGACAAACAAATAATAAATCAAATATTAAATGAGCTTTTAAACGATCGCTGTGCGCCTGTGACAGCCGGGTTAGTGTATCCACACAGCGCTGTTTGTCTGTAACGGACTGCTTACCTCCTTCTAAGGGGATGCCTTTTACGTGAAGCAGGTCTGTTTCATCGAAATCACATTGTATAAAGTGAAAGGTTACTGGTTGAATAACTTGTCTATAAAATGGAGTGCCTGGAGGGCAGGAGATGACGGAGCCTTCGTTAGCAATCCCTTCTTCGTTACCTATTCGATAATGAAAAGAGCCTTTTTGAACGGCGAAGAATACCCAAAACGGGTAGATATCCTCGGTTAATAAAAATTGTTCTTTATTTTTCCAAAAAGTGTAATTTTTAATCTTCATATTGGCTCACCTTTTCGTGAAAATAAGTGTATGGATAAAATAAAAATACTGCATTTTAAACGATTATATATCATTGTATCATGAAATTATGTTTAATTCATAGGAGGGTTATCGATGAGATTAGAACGGAAACGGACAGATATAACTGTGATTGGAGGCGGATTAGCAGGAATAAATGCGGCAATTGCTGCTGCCAGACTTGGGAAATCGGTTGCTCTTATTCAAAATCGTCCTGTTCTTGGCGGTAATTCCAGCAGTGAAGTGCGAGTGTGGGTAGTTGGTGCAACGAGTCACGGCGTTCATCGCTATGCCCGAGAAAATGGGATTATGGGTGAGATGTTTTTGGAGAATCAGTATACGAATCCGGAAGGCAACCCGTACTATTGGGATTTGGTATTGCTCGAAATGGTGCGTGCGGAACCTAATATTGAATTATTTTTGAATACGGATGTTCATGAAGTAGAGGCTGACGGGGATGCAGAACGGAGAACGATTCGCACGGTAACAGGATGGATGATGGGGTCAGAGCGTAAAATCACGTTTGAAAGTGATGTTTTCATAGATTGTACGGGGGATGGGTTGATCGGTTTTTTGGCGGGTGCTCAATATCGTATTGGCCGGGAGGCGAGATCAGAGTTTCAGGAGGATTGGGCACCGGAAGTTGCGGATGAAATTACGCTGGGAAGTACGTTGCTGTTCTATACGAAAAGCATGGGACGTTCGGTAAAATTTGTGCCGCCTAGCTTCGCTAAAGATATTACGAAAACGTCGATTCCGTTGCGTAGGGTCATTAAAAGCGGTGATAATGGCTGTTTCTATTGGTGGATTGAATGGGGCGGCGAGAAAGATGCCGTTTATGATAATGAAGAAATTCGCGATGAGCTATGGGCGGTTATATACGGTATATGGGATTATATTAAAAATTCTGGTCAATTCGATAGTGATGATATGATGCTAGAATGGGTTGGCTCAGTGCCTGGAAAACGGGAATATCGACGCTTTGTGGGCAATTATATGCTGAATCAGAATGATATTCTGGAGCAACGTCAATTTGATGATCGTATTGCGTTTGGTGGATGGTCCATTGATCTGCATCCTTCTAAAGGTGTATATGCGGAGGAGGATGGCTCCAAGCATTTGCATTCCGATGGCATCTATCATATCCCCTTTGGTAGTTTATACTCCGTCAACGTAACGAATATGTTGATGGCTGGCCGCAATATTAGTGCTTCTCATGTAGCCTTCGGTACTACACGTGTTATGGCTACCTGTGGTGTCATCGGCGAGGCAGCTGGGACAGCGGCAGCGCTTTGTATCGAGAAGCAGATGGAGCCGAGACAACTGGCTGAACAGGCGATTGGGGAGTTGCAGCAGGTATTGCTGCGTCAGGATGCAGCGGTATTAGGATTACGCAATCAGGATAATCTGGACATTGCACGTACAGCGAAAGTAAGAGCGTCCAGTGAAATGAAGCAATTGCAAACGATCGATGTAGGTACGAACAGAGAACTGACAACAGATGCTGGCTTGTTGATTCCGATAGATCCAGGTATGGACAGCATTGAAATTTTGCTTGATTGTAAGCGAGAGACTATTTTAGAGGCGGAGTTATACCATACAGGGCTTGCAGAAAATTATGTTCCGGCTGGGCTTATCACCACTGCTACGGTTACTGTGAGCAGCGGCGAACGCCAATGGGTAACGATTCCTTTAAGCTGGCATCCGGAAGTGAGCCAAAATGGTTTTATTGTGTTGAAGGCAAATGATGCACTTGCTATTTATCAGGCAGAAACCCCGGTGACAGGCGTATTAGCTTTCGTGAAGCAAAAGGATACACCAATAGTAGATCCAACGCTTGCAGTGCAGCCAGCTCAACCTGTTTCAGAATGGAGCATGAAGGGGATAAACCGTAATCCGTACTGCTTCCGAGTTCATGCAGCGACAGCTTCTTTTGCAGCAGAGAAAGTGATTAATGGGTACAGACGTCCTTATGGCGGACCACAAATATGGGTGTCGGAAGTGCTGGCTGCAAATACTATTGATCCAAATACTACTACTGAGCAGGCTCTAAATGGTAAGGCGTGGCTTGAGCTAAGCTGGGAAAAAGAGGTGGCTGTACAGCAGGTGCATATTATTTTTAATGATGATGTGAATGAAGATTTAATTAATTTGCACCGTCACCGTACACCATTTGATGTTATTCCTGAGCTGGTGAAGGATTATCGGATCGAGGCTATGACTGAGCATGGTTGGGAGGTAATATGCCAAATCACTAATAATCGTATGCGGAAACGTGTACATCAGTTTCCGAAGCAAGTAAATTGCACACAGCTACGCCTAGTCGTGGAGCAAACGAATGGTAGTTCTCGTGCTGAAGTAATAGAAATTAGAGTGTACGAATAACATATTTCTTTGCCCTGCCAATTCCATTATTGGCAGGGCAGAAATACAGGTGCCCGAGCTATTTTGCAGACTCTCGATATGCGGATGGAGTTGAGCTCGTTAGTAGTTTAAATGTTCGGTGGAAAGTAGACCCAGAATCTAAGGTTATTAAAGCGATTGTGGAGCTATAATGTTATGCTGGATGAACCTGTGTGCAACTTCGATTAACGTATTTGACGCTTTCAGATTAAGTTGCAGTGCTCGGTTAAAATAGAATAAATCCTTGCCTTTTAAATTTATTGAAGTTATTATAGATTCACGAAGTCTTTAATTGAAAAATTTAATCAAATATTCCTTATATCTAGGAACAAGAAAATTGCGGATCTGGTAACAACACTAATGACGGAGTAAGATCCGTTCTTTTTTTGGTATGATAAGAGATAACGAGAGTCTTTAATGTCTTTAATGTAAATTGAAAACCGAAAGGGAGAATCAGGATGACTCATGATTGTGTAATTATAGGTGGAGGACCGGCAGGTCTAAATGCTGCTCTTGTACTAGGTAGGGCAAGAAAAAGTGTGGTTGTTATTGATGAAGGACGCGCACGTAATAGGGTTACTCGAGAAACGCATGGCTTTCTTACCAGAGATTCAATAAGTCCAAGTGAATTTAGGAGGATTGCAAAGGAGCAGATTAGTGCCTATCCATCCGTTGCTTTTGCGGATGATACCGCTATATCGATTACGGGAACTGATGGTGATTTTCAAATTACGACGGTTCAGGGTCAGACTTATCAAAGTAAAAAGCTGCTCTTTAGCATAGGAATGAAGGACCTCCCGATGGATATTAAGGGGCTCTCAGATGTATATGGTAAAAGCGCCTTTATCTGCCCCTATTGTGATGGATGGGAGCTAAGAGATCAGCCGCTTGTCGTAATTGTTAAGGGAGCCGATGCAACGCATATGGCCCAAGTGATATCAGGATGGACGAATAACATTACCATATGTACTAATGGATCTGATGACTTAACGGATGCACAGCGCGAGGAACTTCAACAACATAACATTCCTGTCTTTACTTCACCGATTCAGTTGATCGAATCTAATGACGGTATGGTGGAGCAAGTTGTTCTGAAGGATGGTACTAGTATCCTATGTAGGGGGATATTTTTCAGACCGAAGCTTACGATCGGATCAGATATGCCTCAAGCCATCGGTTGTGAAATCACAGAAGCTGGAACAGTCATCGTCGATAATCTCGGTAAAACGAACGTTCCTGGTGTTTATAGTGCCGGTGATGCAACGACACATCTTCATCAAGCGATTATTGCCGCTTCTATGGGCTCATTAGCTGGGGTGGGCATTAACAACGAATTGAATGGAGAGAAATGGAATTACGTATGATGCTATTGTACAAAATAGTCTAATTCATTCATTCCCTTGAGCTGAATCTACATCCAGATTAGTATAGAAACTAGCTATATTTATTCTGAGAGGGGTAGTTCAAAATAAAAATTGGATTTCTAATTATTGATATGCAAAACCTTTTCTTACACGATCATATGGAGAAGTTAAATGTAAGTGGGGCTTGTGAATACATTAATCATGTGTCTGGGTTACTACGTGCCAAAGACCAAATCGTCGTCCATATACAAGACATGGAAGGGGCGAATGAGGACACGGATCCAGAAGCAAGAAGTGTTATTTCGGAAATTACAGTAGAACCCAATGACATCTGTCTGGCAAAAGAATTCTCTAATGCTTTTTGGAAAACGGATTTGGAGCAGCTGCTACGTGAACATGGCGTTGAGTTCGTTATTATTGCGGGCTTCGCCGCAGAACATTGTGTAACCTTTACTATTAACGGTGCACAAGAAAGAGGCTTTCAAGCGGCCATTTTACAAAAGGGTATCCTTAGCACACAGCCAGATGCTATTACCTCGATTTACCGTGATCGGCATATGATCTCTTACCCAGTGATCGAGTTCTTGATGGAGACCATTGCTTGAGATTCTTATAATAGAAGCTAATGATAATAAATGGAGTTACGTATTAGATAACTAATATGTAACTCCATTTTATTATAGGATTGTCCTTCACTAATGTATCTTATATTTTCGAACAAGCTCTTAAATTAAGAAATGCATCCTTTTAGACTTGCGACTGAGATTGTTAAGCTAACGAGCAGGATAAAGGAAATGATTGATTTTCAATCTGGACAATTCTACCGGCAGTTGAATAAAGTGCATGTGACAATTCAACCATCGATTGATAGGATTGCGTTTGCGAAAATGCTATGCTGTTTTCGACAGTGCGCACTGTACATTTTGTTTTATTGGAGGTATACAATGCTCGACTTGCGTAAAATTGGAGCTTATATTTCGAAGCTTCGCAAAGATCAGGATCTGACCCAATTGGAACTTGCCGATCAACTGAATGTAAGTCATCAAGCGGTATCGAAATGGGAACGGGGCGACTCGCTACCGGATATCGGAACGCTTCCGCAGTTTGCGAGGTTATTCGGCAAAACGGTAGACGACATTTTAAATGCAGGAGACAATGCAGAAAATCGGGAGCACCCGCACCTAGGAACGATCGTAGAGGAGATCGCAGAGAACAGGCCGGAACAAGTTGCAAAGATGGTCAATACCGGTGAGGTGGAGGTGGAAGAGCTTGTAGAAGTAGCGCCGTTTGTAAAGGCAAGCGCTCTGCATAAGGTTACAGAAGGATTAGACAGCAGTGTCCTTAAGTTAGACGTGATCATGCGGCTGGCTCCGTTCCTTGGAACAGGTACATTGGATGAACTGGTTCGTCAGGTAGAAGAGGTCGAAATTGTATGGAATGCCATTACTGGACTCGCTCCGTTCGTCAGCAGCGACACATTAAGCCGACTGGTAGATAAATCGATGGACGGTTCCTTAGAAGTGCACAAACTTGTTGAAATTGCCCCGTTTCTTGAAAGCGAACATGTA
This sequence comes from Paenibacillus sp. FSL R10-2734, assembly GCF_037963865.1. Lineage (NCBI taxonomy): Bacteria > Bacillati > Bacillota > Bacilli > Caryophanales > Paenibacillaceae > Paenibacillus > Paenibacillus sp. FSL R10-2734. Next base: position 1,385,944 of record NZ_CP150170.1, read on the forward strand.
GATCGGTTGGTACAACAAGCAGAAGAGGGCAGCTTGAGCTGGCATTCCATTCAAGGGCTGGCACCCTTTATTAGCAGAGAAACGTTAAGCTCCTTGGTAGACCGGGTTGCAGATGACACCATCGATGCGAACACGATCATAAGCCTCGCACCTTTTCTGGGCAGGGAAAATCTCGAGAATTTGATTGGTGGAGTCGAAGCTGAACATCTTAGCCCAGATCTGCTGGCAAGCCTTGCTCCTTTCGTCGATCAAGGGACATTGAGTAGAATGGTGACAAGCTTATTAAATAAAGTAAAGTAGACACGTATATCGGAGATTGGAGATCGGAGATTAGTGATGCATAGACCGTCAGCGATCCTCAAAGCTACCAGCTTAAAATTCGGTAGCTTTTTGTTTGGACTTTCGGATCATTGTGAACCAGCATTACACAGAAACCTTTCAAAGTTATATGAGAATAATGTTCTGGACTAGGCAACGGCGTTAAGCTAACGGAACACGATAGTTCAATGCAACAAGAAGGCAGCCGATCAGAGGATCAGCTGCCGTTTTTATTGAAGTAAAGGGCAGGATAACTCAGTAATTTCGCGAATAAGACGTTATAAGAAATCAGCGAGAAACTATAAGGAGCAGAAAACATGAAATGCCCTCACTGTAACAACGAATTAAGTGAGCTTCCTTTATGTTACGGAAGTGAAGCACCATATTATTTTTACACTGTACCAGAAGAGAAAAGAACAGAATTAATTAGAGATTTTTGTGTAATTGATGAACAGCATTTTTTTATTAGAGGACATATTGAAATACCCATAATTGATAGTAATGAGAAATTTATATGGAGTGTTTGGGTTTCTCTTAGCGAAGAAAACTTTTTGAAATCTAATGAATTATTGCACGTAGAAGGAAGGGAAACTGAAAAACCTTATTTTGGTTGGTTATCGACTGAACTTTCAATATATCCAATAACTACATTATCGTTAAAGACAATGGTACATACACAAGAAGTTGGTGCTGTTCCGTTAATAGAATTAGAACAAACGAATCATCCACTTGCAGTTGAACAAAAAGAAGGAATTACAATGGGGAGAGTTAAAGAAATTGCTCATTTAATAAATCATAGTCAGTAAGAGAAGATTTTGAAAGAATAGTCGAAGAAGCTGCCGACATCTTATAAGACTGTCTTCCCACTGCTGAGCTTACGCTCCTTGGTCTGCTAAGGGTTTTCGGTGAAGCGTAATCAGCAGACAACTCTGCAAGGCAAAGTCCATCGGACTCGGTGCGTAATGTCGATTAAGCTAACGTGTCACATTAGTGGAATGGCGGTTGTTTCGGCAGCTATTTTTTATTTGTTCAACTAACGGGAAGATTAACGGATTAGTATGCTTAAGTAAAAGAAGTATTCTCATGAATTCTCTAATGTAAATAAATACAAATTCCACTTCAGTTAATCTATTTTCTATACATATTTTTAATAGTATATTGAGGTGAATAAAGTGATTATTCACTTTGATAAATCCGAAATTGCTTTGTCGGTATTATTTTATGGCTTCGTAAGGATTGCAAAACCATCGAAATATGGGAGTTTAAAACAGATGTTGTGCCGTAGTTAGTTTTATGAAGGGAAGGCATAGGGGTGAGCATTTATTACGCTTCAAGCAAAGAGGATATCACTAAGGATGCACTCCAAGAGTTATTTCTTTCGGTAGAATGGGAGTCTGGCAAGTATCCAAACGAGCTTTTACAAGCAATCGGAGGGTCTCATTCAATTGTTACCGCTTGGGAAGGAGGGAAGCTTGTCGGTTTAATAAATGCTTTGTCAGATGGTGTTTTAACGGTATATTTTCATTATATGCTTATTAATCCGAGTTATCAGAGTATAGGTATAGGTAAGGAAATGATGAATATAATGCTTGATAGATATAAAGGGTGTAAAACAAAAGTATTAATTTCTTATCCTCATGCAGTGGATTTCTATAATAAATTTGGCTTTAATACAGAGGATGGAGCTACACCAATGTTTATCTCAGATTTGATATGATTGAACTGACGGGGAACTATAGTTCAATAATGAGAGGGCTACAGAGAGGTAATCCTTTGTTCAACTAAAGGGCAGCATAGTTAAACAACCTTCCCTAATGTGTTTTTTTTCAAAAATGAGCAATCGAAAAGAAATCACATGAACCGTACCATGGTATAATATTCGTATACAAATAATTACATAAATTTAAATCCTTATAAAAAAGGGGGATGAGCAATATGGCAAATATCGAGCACTTTCAGACAGTGAATGTTCCAGCTTCAACGGTATATGAGGCATTAACCACTGCAAAAGGACTTTCAGAAATATGGACAAATGAACTAATAGTCAATGATCAGATCGGTTGTATAAATGAGTTCCGATTCGGCGGCGAAGGCTTAACAAAGATGCGAGTTGATGAGCTTGTTCCCGATAAAAAGATTTTGTGGCAGTGTGTTGATTCAGATCCAGAATGGATAGGTACGACAATCTCTTTTGATATGAAGGAAAAAAACGGGAAGACTTCAATCATTTTTCGTCAGATGAATTGGGAGGATGTGACCGCATTTTATCGCGTATGTAATTATAACTGGGCTATTTTTTTGTACAGTCTTAAACAGTATTGCGAAGAAGGCGAGGGTCTTCCGTATCATAAACGGAAGTTTTAGAACCATTGAAAACACGGATGGGTGACTAAAGTACATGATCCCGAGAACTGATTTCGGAAGTACTGGGTAAGTACGTAGAAGTTGTCACCTTAGTCTTGACAATCATTCGTTCAACTAACGGGAAATGATAGTTCAATAAAGAGAGGGCTAACGAAAGGTAGTTCTTGGTTAGGTGGCTATCACTATTAATGTCTATGATGAAATCTGCGCTTTAATAATATGCTTATATCGAAGGGGGGCATTGGAATGAAGCAACTTTATATAAAGCAGAAGGTATTCAGTCTAAGTGGTAAATTTACGGTAAAGAATCAGCAGGAGCAGGATGTCTATTATGTAGAGGGCAGTTTTATGCAAATACCAAAGACGTTCTCCATTATGAATACAACAAGAGATGAAATCGCACTTATTACGAAGAAGGTATTTAGTTTTTTACCGAAGTTTTTTGTTGAGGTCAATGGTCGAGAGGTGCTAACGATTAAGAAGGAGTTTTCTTTCTTTAAAGCACGATATACGATTGATGCGGCTGACATTGAGGTACATGGTAACTGGTGGGACATGGATTTTCAGGTCTTGCAGCGTGGTGTAGTCATAGGTAAAGTGAACAAGGAGTGGTTTACTTGGGGCGATAGCTACAAGGTTCAAATATTTAATGAGGAGATGGAGGCAATCATGATTGCGTTCGTTGTTGCAATTGATTGTGTAAAAGCTGACCAAGCAACTGCTTCCTCATCAGCGACGATTTAATTTAGGAACATACAAAATAATATGTTGATGGAATTTATATTTCATAAAATCACACTAGAATAGTTACGAAAGTATATAGCCTAGTTCTATAAAATTCTATAAATAGCGGTAATCTAAGATTTTAATGTGTCTCGAACAACTAATGAATGAAAACGATTGAACATTTGTATTTAAACCATTAAATTTTTATGTTTATAGCCTAAAAGATGCATTGACCCGGAAAAGATTGGCGCCTATAATCATAAACAGGGAAAATTCATTAGATATGGAGTTATCTGTAACCTGAGAATTTCTCAACAGGCCTGTTTGTAAACGCATACAATGAGGTTTTTCTATGATTTCTAAGAAGGAGGAGATTGGATAAGTTAGATTGTTTCTTTTTTTCTCATTTTTGCAAACGTTTGCACAACGTAATTTGCACTTAAAATTAATGAGGAGGTTATTTACTTGGTACGAAAACAATCTAGGCGGTTTGTTTCTTGGTTGATCATTTTTTCGCTTATCTTTAGTTTATTTGGTTTTTCCGGCGGGGCTTCAGCCAGTAACACTGATTATACAGTCTCCTATACAAGCTCCACAGCATCTGCTGTAACACTGCATTGGACCACGAATAACTGGGCGAATACCACGGACACGGTCATGTCAAAAAATGGAACTACATTTACGGCTAACCTCAATGTTCAGGAGGGTGCCACACTCATTTATTGTTATCACATCACGGCTCCGACGGATAGTTGGGACAGCAACGGAGGGAAGAACTGGACGGTTGTTATTCCGGTTGCTGGGAAATACGAAGCTGAGAGCGCAGCCTTGTTAGGTGGCACAAAAGTAAATACGAATCACACCGGATATTCTGGCACCGGTTTTATTGATGGATACACAACGACAGGAGCAACAACTACTTTCAATGTGCAGTCTTCCGCTGTGGGTGCCTATAATGCTACGCTCCACTACGCCAATGCGACCGGCAGTGCCAAGAAAGTTTCCATTTATGTGAATGGAGCAAAGGTGAAACAGACAACTCTGGCGAACTTGGCAAATTGGGATACATGGGGAGACCAAGCAGAAACACTCACCTTACAGGCAGGCAATAACACGATTGCTTATAAATATGACTCGGACGACACCGGAAATATTAATATCGACTATGTGACTCTTTCGGCCGCGCCTACTCCAACGGCTACTGCAACTCCTACGCCAACGCCAACAGTGACCCCTACACCAACGCCAACCGCAACTCCTACACCAACACCAACAGTAACTCCTACACCAACGCCAACAGCAACTCCTACACCAACGCCAACCGTAACTCCTACGCCAACACCAACACCAACAGTAACTCCTACACCAACACCAACAGTAACTCCTACACCAACGCCAACTTCGGCTGGCTTAACGGTTCATTTTAAGAAACCAGCAAACTGGAGCTCATCGATTCGAATCCATTATTGGAACTTAAGTCCGACAACGGTTCCAATAAGCGGAGCTTGGCCAGGAATTCTGATGAAATCGGATGGAAATGACTGGTACAGCTTTACCATTTCTAACGCCACCGGTGCAAGTCTTATCTTTAATGATGGCAACGGCAAACAGACGGCTGACTTGTCCCGCAGTGTAAAAGAGGGCTGGTATTCCGCGGATAACGGGTGGTCTGACGCTAATCCGGAAATTCCGAAGATTCCCGTGATTTCAGTCTCGTTAGTGCCGAAAACATATGATTCTGCACAAACCGTGAAGCTTTCCAGTCTCAATAGCGATGATAAAATTTACTACACGACAGACGGGACGACACCTACGACAGCTTCTACCTTGTACACCACTCCAATTCAAGTAGCAGCTTCTATGACTATCAAGGCTTTTGGTGTTAACTCCATCAGTCAAGTAGGAAGTGTAGGCACTTTCGCTTATGTTATTGATCTAAATCTCGACCTGCAAGCCCCAACAATTCTAGCGAATTTGCCTGTTGGGAATTCAACCTCTGCAGTTACCGTCTCTTTTAATATCAAAGATAACAAAGCGGCAACGACCACCGCATATTACACGGATAATGGTACGGAACCAACTACCAATTCAAATCTTTATATCTCAGGCAATGCTTTAACTGCTCTAGCAGGTCCGTCCATTCTTATTAATAAGACAACTACACTGAAATTTCTGGTGGTCGACGATGCCGGAAATGAAACGAAACAGAGCTTTGTCTACACGATTGGAAATAAAGGCGATTTCCGGGAAGACACCATTTATTTCGTGATTACTTCTCGTTTCTATGATGGTGATCCGAGTAACAATGTGCATTCATGGGAGGATACCAAGGCAGGAAATCCGGATTCAGACCCAGCTTGGAGAGGTGACTTTAAGGGACTGATTCAAAAGCTCGATTACATCAAAGCGCTCGGATTCAGCGCCATTTGGATTACGCCAGTTGTGCAGAATGCCAGCGGATATGATTATCATGGCTACCATGCGATTAATTTTTCCAAAGTAGATCCAAGGTATGAATCAGCAGGAGCTTCTTATCAGGAATTGATCAATGCGGCTCATGCCAAAGGCATAAAGGTCATTCAGGATGTCGTGGTGAATCATACCGGTAATTTTGGAGAAGAGAATCTGTTACCTATGTTCAAAAAAGATCCAACTGCAGCGGACACCGTGAATAATATGATCAAAATTACGGATAAACTGCCAGCTAACTATGATACTATGACCCCTGATCAGCAATATCAGGCAAGACTCGCAATAATGAAAAATGCGGAGACCAACAATAACATTTACCATACCGAAAAAAGTCTTTCCTGGGAATCTTACACCGTACAGACAGGACAGATTGCAGGAGACGCAGTGGACTTGAACACGGAGAATCCTGCGGTTAATCAGTATCTAATCGACAGCTATAATCAATATATCGATATGGGTGTTGATGCTTTCCGGGTCGATACTGTGAAGCATGTGAGCCGGTATATTTTTAACAAATACTATGTTCCTGCTTGGAAAACAAGAGGGGGCTCAAACTTCTTTGTCTTTGGTGAAGTGGCCACTCGGTACAGAGATGTGTGGAACAGTGGGATTCCGGCGATATCGACCCCATTCTATACATGGAAAAGCTCGAAAGCCTATCCAGGGGATGGACAAAATGATTATGCCTCCAACAAGTTATCAGTGGAACAAGAGTGGGCAGATAACTCTACTACGGTAGGACAGCCAACCTCTAACAATGCTTTTTTAATAGGTAATAATTATCACGCGCCGGACTATTCGATGAAATCGGGTATGGACGTTATTGACTTTCCGATGCATTGGGCGTTCAAGACTGCACAGGAAGCATTCAGTATGAAGAGTGGTGATCAATTCTATAACGATGCTACCTGGAATGTAACTTACATTGATTCTCATGACTATGCACCTGACCAAGCACCAGAAAATCAACGATTTGCAGGGACACAAGACACCTGGGCTGAGAATCTTGCTCTGATGTTCACTTTCCGAGGAATACCTGCGATCTACTATGGTTCTGAAGTTGAATTCAAAAAGGGATCAGTCATCGATGTAGGTCCAAATGCTCCTCTTAGCTCAACGGGGCGCGCTTACTTCGGAGATCAAATTGAGGGTAGTGTTACTGTTCAAGATTACGGTAAATATACAAATGCTACCGGCACACTTGCGGACGCATTGAATTATCCTTTGGCCAAACATATCAGACAACTCAACTTAATCAGAAGGGCTGTTCCAGCCTTGCAAAAAGGCCAGTATTCCACAGAGAACGTATCTGGTGATTTGGCATTTAAAAGAAGATACACCGACAGCTCCAAGGGCATTGATAGCTTTGCATTAGTTACGATCTCAGGCAATGCGACATTTACCGGAATTCCGAATGGAACTTACGTGGATGCAGTGACTGGCGATACCAAAACTGTTACTAACGGTACCATCACTCTGGTATGCTCCGGAAAAGGAAATGCGAGAGTTTATGTGTTGAACGGTAGCGGTGGAATTGGAGTGACAGGTACCTACCTGAAGTAAAATAAAAGTCTGTCTTAGTTAAAAAAGAAGAAGCAATCTCAGTTCGGATCTTTCACCGTTCTAAGGTTGCTTCTTCATTTACAACTTAATCATTTAAGCCTTTTCCACTCAGAATTTGTGGCATCCATTTTTCAACCCTAGATACTCGAGTTTTGGATTGTTTGGGCTCATTAAAATGATGAAGGTATGCTCTTTGCCGCCCAGGCGTCAAGGCTTCAAAAGCAGTTTTTAAGTCTGGGAGTTCATCGAGTTTATTTTGAAATTCATCAGGAATGATGAAATCTGTGTTCTTTTTAAATTCCACTTCTAAACCGGCTTTTTCAACTTCAATGGCTTCATAAATATAATCTTTTATGATGGCTTCTTTTTCAATGATCTCTTGAACATTGGTGAACCGAATCTGACGCGCCGCCTGCACATTTTCTGTTTGTTGAATTAGAATCCCATGGGCATCCTTTAACAAGGCACCTTTATGAAACAGCAGCGCAATATATTCTTTAAATCCATGGATTAAAACTATGTTCTTATTCTCAAACGTATAACAAGGATGCATCCACTTAAAATCTTCGGTCAATTCACAGTCAAGAACGATCCTTCTCAACGTCTCGTATTCTTCCTGCCACTGTTTTACTTTCCTTAAAAATCCATCAACCTTAGGATTCGTATTGCTATTTGTCATTAAGGAACACCCTTCTTCCTCATAATAATATTAAGCTTTCAAAAAAGTTCGTTTTCAACTTCCCCTTGCTTAGCTTGTCCCTTTTGAGGGCAATCTAATAGCATAGTTTGCATACAGACAACAGTGAAGCTAACATAATAGTAGATGTCTCTTATAAAAATGGCTAGTAAAACTTATGTTAGAGAGGTAATTATGAATACAATAACCGTCGATTTAGTTGCAAGATTAATCAATGAACAATTTCCAGAGTGGTCCGATTTAGAGATTAGACCTGTGAAATTCAGTGGGAATGATAATCGAACTTTTCATTTAGGTGAACATATGAGTGTGAGGTTACCAAGTGCAGCAGCTTATGCTCCACAAGTAGAGAAAGAGCAACTATGGTTGCCCATATTAAGTAAAGAACTCACGTTACCTATTCAAGTACCCTTAGCCAAAGGGAAGCCTAACGAAGAATATCCATTGCCTTGGTCTATCAATAAGTGGGTAGAAGGAGAGACATTAACGAACCAAAATATTAATGATCTTAATCAGTTTGCAAGAGATTTGGGGGCATTTTTGATAGAGTTACAATCTATTGATGCTAGTGGGGGCCCCTTAGCAGGAGAGCATAATTTCTATAGAGGTGGATCTCTAGCTGTGTACGATGAAGAGTCTAGACATGCCATTGAGAATAATAAAGATATTTTTAATGAAGATGTAATGCAAAAAATCTGGGAACTGGCATTAGAATCTACATGGAACTCCAAGCCAATTTGGGTTCATGGAGATATCGCACCAGGGAATTTACTAGTTAAAGATGGAAAGCTATGTGCAGTCATTGATTTCGGAATATTAGGTGTAGGCGATCCTGCTTGTGATGCGGCAATGGCTTGGACTTTTTTTGATAAGGATAGTAGAAAGATATTCAAGGATGTATTAAATATGGATGAAGAAACTTGGAACAGAGCGATAGGGTGGGCTTTGTGGAAAGCGCTGATCACATACAATGGCAATCGATATTCTAACCCAAAGGTAGCGAGTGAATCTTTAAATATTATCAATATAATAAAAGATGACTTTGAATTGTAGAAATTACGCTACATAAAACGTGTAAACTGACCCATACTAGTTCATAAGTATGATAATTTATGAACATTTAGCGACTGACAACGATTATCATATTAGAATTATTATAAATAACTTGACAGGCCTTAATTTGGTTAATTATAATAATTACAAATAGTATTCAGATATGTGATGTTTGCAGATTTGAATATTGTACTCACAAAAAAATAAAACTTAAAGGAGATTTAAATAATATGTCACTTATCGGAACAGAAGTCCTACCATTCAAAGCAAGCGCATTTCAAGATGGAAAATTCATCGATGTTACAGAAGAAAACTTTAAAGGTAAATGGAGTGTAGTTTGCTTCTACCCAGCTGACTTCACATTCGTATGCCCAACTGAACTTGAAGATCTCCAGAACCAATATGAAACCCTAAAACAATTGGGTGTTGAAGTATATTCCGTTTCCACAGATACTCACTTTACACATAAAGCATGGCATGAAAGCTCTGCAGCTATTGGCAAAGTAAAATACATTATGATCGGCGATCCTTCTCATGTAGTTTCCCGTAACTTTGATGTTCTGATCGAAGCTGACGGTCTTGCTGATCGTGGTACATTCATTATTGATCCAGACGGTATTATCCAAACCGTTGAGATTAATGCTGGTGGTATTGGTCGTGATGCAAGTTCGCTTGTTAACAAAATCAAAGCAGCACAATATGTACGCAATCATCCGGGTGAAGTTTGCCCAGCAAAATGGTCCGAAGGTGCTGAAACACTTAAACCAAGTCTCGATCTTGTAGGTAAGATTTAAGGAGCGAAAGCTAAATGAAACTAGATCAAGAAATTAAAGCTCAACTAGCACAATACCTTGAACTCTTGGAAGGCGATGTAGTACTGAAAGTCAGTGCAGGCTCTGATGAGGCATCCCAAGAGATGGCCCAACTTGTTGATGAAATTGCCAAAATGTCGACTAGGATAACGGTGGAAAAAACCGACCTACCTAGAACCCCTAGCTTTAGCGTAAACCGTGTGGGTGAAGATACAGGCGTAACCTTTGCAGGAACTCCACTAGGACATGAGTTTACTTCATTAGTGTTGGCTCTATTGCAGGTTAGCGGAAGAGCTCCTAAGGTTGAGCAAAGTGTCATTGATCAGATCAAAGGCATTAGTGGCGAATACAAGTTTGAGTCTTATATCAGCCTGAGCTGTCATAATTGCCCAGATGTTGTACAAGCACTGAACCTAATGAGTATCTTCAATCCTGGCATTACTCATACGATGATTGACGGTGGAGTATTCAAAGAAGAGGTAGAAAGCAAAGAAATTATGTCTGTTCCAAGCGTCTACCTTAATGGTGAATTTTTCGAAAGTGGTCGTATGACGGTTGAAGAAATTCTAGCAAAAATGGGTAGTACTGTGGACGCTTCAGAGTTTGACAATAAAGCTCCTTATGATGTACTTGTTGTTGGCGGAGGCCCAGCAGGTGCAAGTGCAGCAATTTACGCGGCACGTAAAGGGATTCGCACAGGTATTGTTGCTGAACGCTTAGGCGGACAGGTTAACGACACGCTTGGCATTGAGAACTTTATCAGTGTAAATTACATTGAAGGTCCTCAGCTCGTAGCTAAACTCGAAGAGCAAGTGAAAGAGTACGGCATTGATGTGATGAAATTACAGCGTGCTGCACGCTTGGATAAGAATGACTTGATTGAAGTTGAACTCGAGAACGGAGCTGTTCTAAAGAGTAAGACGGTCATTCTATCGACAGGTGCTCGTTGGCGCAATATGGGTGTGCCTGGTGAAGCTGAATTCAAGAATAAAGGCGTAGCTTACTGCCCACACTGTGATGGTCCTTTGTTTGCAGGCAAAGATGTTGCCGTTGTCGGCGGCGGTAATTCAGGGATTGAAGCAGCTATTGACCTTGCGGGTATAGTGAAGCATGTAACGGTTCTGGAATTTGCTCCAGAGCTCAAAGCGGATGCTGTACTGCAAGACCGTCTCTACAGCCTACCTAACGTTACTGTGCTAAAGAACGTGCAAACGAAAGAAATTACCGGAACAGATAAGGTAGATGGTATTTCTTATATCGATCGTGCGACTGAAGAAACTCACCATATCGAATTGCAAGGTGTGTTTGTACAGATCGGTCTGGTTCCAAACACAGATTGGTTAGGTGACATGGTTGAACGTACTCGCGTAGGTGAGATCGTTGTAGATAGCCATGGCGCTACTAACGTACCAGGGGTATTTGCTGCTGGTGACTGCACTAATAGTGCTTATAAACAAATCATCATTTCGATGGGATCTGGTGCAACTGCAGCTTTAGGTGCATTTGATTATCTGATCCGCAACTAATCGATATTGTTAATAAAAGCAAGAGACCCGAAAGTCCTCACTTTTCACAAAGTGGGGGCTTTTTTTATGCTTTCCGTAATTTGTGAGAGAAAAAAGGGGGTTTTTAAACCTTTTTGGAGGATTTTATGAGGATTGCTCGAATACATATTTCAAATATGAATTAAGCAAAATTGAGGATTTAGAATGGTTGAAAAATCTTTTTGCTGGAATGGAGCTATATTTCTGTGATTAACAATATTGAATCTTTAAACAAATTCATCTCACTTATACCTATTATGAAATTATCTATACCCGCTGATTTATCCATAGCCATATGTGATTTGGAACGGTTCGTTGCTTATTTTCCTGGTGAGACCATAAATTTAAACATTACCGAAGGACAGCTCTTAAACAAAGAAGAACCGCTCTACTTAGCTATACGAGAGAATCAAGCGTTGAAGTCCAATGTTCCGGCTAACTTCTATGGATTTGAGTTTACGGGTACTGCCACACCACTTCACGATCAAACCGGTCAAGTCATTGGCGGGATTGCAGTTCAGATTCGCAGACAAAGTGAGTTAATAGCTATTGTAGAACAGATTTCAGAATCACTAACCCAAGCCAATGAGCAAATTAATAATATTTCCTATGGATCTAATTCACTTGCGGATTATGCTCAGCAGCTACTTATTCAATCCCAGCAAGCTGGAAAAGATGTGGAGAATACTACAGAGGTCCTATCGATTATTAAAAAGGTTGCTGACCAAACGAATTTACTCGGGCTAAATGCAGCAATAGAAGCAGCACACGCAGGTGAGAAAGGTAGAGGGTTTGAAGTCGTAGCCAAGGAAATTCGGAAATTTTCAAGAGAGACCGTTTCTTCGACTCAAAACATAAATGAATCTATGTTACAGATCAAGGGGATTACGAACCAAATGGCTAATTCGATAGAGAAAATAGCGGCTATCGGACAAGAACAGGCGGCTTCTGTTCAGCATACCTCTGCATTTATTGAGGAAATAAAAATAATGTCCCAAAAGCTTAACGAGTTTGCGAATAAATTGTAGCAAGAGAAATCAGTTCTTTTTTGTTGAAACAAAAGAATATTTTAAACGTATATTTTAATTCATGGATGGTATAGTAAGATAGTAGTTGAGTAACAAACTTAGGAGGAATAAATTATGTCAACACCGCACAATGCAGCACAAAATGGTGAAATCGCCAAAACAGTATTAATGCCAGGAGATCCTTTAAGAGCGAAGTATATCGCAGAAACCTATTTGGAGAACCCAACCCAATTTAATACGGTACGTAATATGTTTGGATATACAGGCACTTACAAAGGTAAAGAAGTGTCAGTAATGGGTTCGGGAATGGGAATGCCAAGTATCGGTATTTATTCTTATGAACTATACAAAAATTATGGTGTGGAAAACATCATTCGCATCGGTAGCGCAGGTGCCTACACAGATAAATTGAATTTATTTGACGTGGTACTGGCGGATAGTGCTTGGAGTGAATCTACATATGCCTATGTTCAGAGCGGTGTAGAAGGAGATGTGCAGCTGCCAAGTAAAGAATTGAACGAAATCATCGAAGCAGCGGCTAAGCGCATCAACAAACCACTCTTGACTGCAAGAATTCATTCCAGCGATGTATTCTATCATGAAGACAACGTGCCTGGCCACAATGAATTTTACAATGAACATGGCTGTGTATGTGTAGAGATGGAGAGTTATGCATTGTTCCATAATGCGAAGGTATTAGGTAAACAAGCGGCATGTATTCTTACCATTTCAGATTCATTAGTCACTCACGCAGTAACCACGGCTGAAGAAAGACAAAATTCTTTCAACAGCATGATGGAAGTTGCATTAGAAGCAGCGATTTCTCTATAAAATTAAGAAGTGAAAGATAAGCTAAAACATCTTTATACAGAAATTGTATAGAGATGTTTTTTTGTGTTTTCAAGATTGACAAGAAGAAAAATCCAGATCATAATAACATATGAGCACTTGTTCATATGTTATTATGATCTGGAGCTTTTGAATACCACCGCGCGCGCATACAAATACTATCTTGCTGAAGGCTAATAGGAGGTTAATCATGAAGAACAAAAAGAATAATCACAATCATCAGGCAGAACACGTACACGACCAACACTTCGATCACGATCACGGTAGTCACGATCATTCCCATGGTGAACACGGACACTCCCATGGACCTCACGGTCATCATCATTTTGATCCTAGTGGAAACAAAAAAGGACTTATGATTGCATTAATAATTACAGTAGGCATTATGTTTTTAGAGTTTTTCGGCGGACTGATTACCAACAGCTTAGCGCTGCTATCGGACAGTGGACATATGCTAAACGATGCAAGCTCCTTAGCATTAAGCCTAGTAGCGGTCTGGTTTGCTACCAAACCTGCGTCTCCCAATAAAACCTATGGATTTCATCGGTTTGAAATTCTAGCGGCACTCTTGAATGGGGTCACTTTATTTGTAGTTGCTGGATTTATCATAGTAGAAGCCTATGGGCGATTCTTCGAGCCTCCAACGGTTGCAAGTGGTTCTATGATGCTGATCGCATGTATTGGTCTTTTAGCCAATGTGGCTAGTGCTTGGTCTCTAATGAGAAAAGGAGATGTAAAGAATAACATTAACCTTCGTAGTGCTTATCTTCATGTGCTTGGTGATGCCTTAGGCTCGGTAGGGGCCATTGTCGCAGGTTTAGTTATGATGATCTTTGGTTGGTATATTGCCGATCCGATTATAAGTGTACTAGTTGCTCTATTAATTCTTAGAGGCGCTTGGGGAATCATCAAACATACGGTTCATGTTCTTATGGAAGGCACACCGATTACAGTGAACCCGTCTGAGGTAAAGGCAGTTCTAGAAAATATCGAAGGCGTTAGAAATGTTCATGATCTTCATATTTGGACGATTACTTCGGGCTTAGACTCACTCAGTTGTCATCTATTAATCGAAGATCAGGCCGATGATCAACGTGTTCTTCAGCAAGCCATTCAGCTGATAGCAGAACGCTTTAAAATTCAGCATACTACTATTCAAATTGAAACTTCCGCTATATCCCATGAAGAAATGAAAGTCTAATCATTATTTTATATTTTGAATAGAATAGGGGGGCTATAGTATAATAAAGCTATGAGGAAAGGAGTGATTGGTGCATGGAAGATCATCTGCACGAGCACGAATCATGTAGCACGGGTGAACGAAAAAGTCATCACTCTGAGAAGACTAAAAAAAACCTGGTTAGCCGACTCAATAGAATTGAGGGTCAGGTAAGAGGGCTAAAGGGATTAATTGAAAAGGACACCTATTGTGATGATGTGCTGCATCAAATCTCTTCGGTCCAGTCTGCTTTGAACGGCGTAGGAAAGCTTTTGTTAGAACATCATATGAAGAGCTGTGTGGTGGAACGTATTCAAGATGGTGAGAATGAAGTATTAGATGAGTTATTAATTACCATCAATAAATTAATTAAATAATTGATAGTAGAAAGGATTCATTAGAATCCTTTTTTTATTTTAGATTCAAATATAGTATAGGGGGGTATTCTACTATTGTTAGAAAATATACTGAATGAGGAGGGCATATATGAATGTAGAGGTATTTACAACACCGACTTGTGAGGATTGCAGAAATTTTAAGAAGTTCTTAAGTGAGCATCATATTCCATTTACTGAGTTTAATATTGCAGAGCATCCTGAGCATGCAGATTCGCTGTTTAATCGAACTGGAAAAAGGTTGGTTCCTACCATTTTTATTAACAAACAGGTATTCTTCGGATTTGTGTTCAATCGTCAAGAAATTGAGAAACAACTTCTTGTCTAATGTTCCATTCAAGACAATTTATCTGAGCATGATAAGCCAGCTCACAATTGGGTATATATAGAGTAGGGGACTATACTAAACTACATCTTGAGAGGAGCTTTTATGATGTCACATCAAGACTACAAAGCGTGTATTGAAGAGTGTTTAAAATGTATGGTAGCTTGTAATCACTGTTACTCATCTTGCTTGGAGGAAGATCATGTTGGAATGATGAAGGAGTGCATTCGCCTGGATCGTGAATGTGCAGATATATGCGGATTCGCAGCTCATGCCATGTCGATGAACAGTAAATATGCTAAAGCCTTATGTTTAGCTTGTGCAGAGGCTTGTGAAGCATGCGGCAACGAATGTAAAAAACATGACCACGATCATTGTCAGCAATGTGCAGAAGCGTGTTTCGCTTGTGCGAAAATTTGCCGTGAAATGGCCGCTTAACCTTGTAGAGGGTTTTACAAATCGGATGAATTAAAGAAGGAGTTTTCTCAGAAACAGTATTTCTGTTACTGAGAAGGCTCCTTTTTAGGTGATTAGGATAGAGTTTGTTGCTTGACAAAATATAGGGTAGGGGGGTATACTAACGTCAAGAAGAGGATGATACAAACAATGGAAATCATCACAAATGTGGAAGAGGTGTTTATATAATGACAACTGCTGGGGCGGGACAATCACAAACTTCACTTCAGATCACAGGGATGACCTGTGCTGCTTGTGCAAACCGCATAGAAAAAGGCTTGAACAAGCTAGAAGGTGTAGCAGAAGCCAACGTAAACTTTGCAATGGAAAGGGCCACAGTGACTTATGATCCCAACATAGTGGACGTAAGTAAGATGGAAGCAAGTATTCAGAAGCTTGGATACAGCACAGCTAAAGAAGCTGTAGATTTACAGCTGGTAGGTATGACATGCGCTGCTTGTGCGCTGAAAATTGAAAAGACTCTGAATAAGCTGCCGGGTGTAAGCATGGCCAATGTGAACTTTGCGATGGAAACAGCTCATGTCGAATATAATCCTGTTGAAGTTTCTATATCTGACATGCAGAATCGGGTGGAGAAGCTTGGATACAAGGCTGTTCCCAAACAAGAGCAGGGTGACCCAGCGCATCAGCGACAACAAGATTTATCCAAGCAGAAGCGTAAGCTTCTGATCTCCGCAATCCTATCGTTTCCGCTGCTGTGGGCGATGGTGAGCCACTTTTCATTCACTTCGTGGATATGGCTGCCTGATCTTTTTATGAATCCATGGTTCCAATTGATTTTGGCAACACCAGTTCAATTTTATATTGGTAAACAATTTTACATCGGTGCTTATAAAGCGCTACGTAACGGCAGTGCGAATATGGATGTTCTGGTTTCGCTTGGGACCTCGGCGGCATTCTTTTACAGCTTGTACTTAACCATAGTTTGGGCTGTCGATGGTGGGAGCGCGCATCATGGACCAGAAATGTATTATGAAACGAGTGCTGTACTGATTACGCTAGTGTTGATGGGGAAATTGTTCGAATCCTTGGCAAAAGGACGGACATCGGAAGCTATTAAATCCTTGATGGGACTGCAAGCCAAGACGGCTTTGGTTGTTCGCGACGGGGAAGAATTAAGCATTCCTGTTGAGGAAGTTATTGCAGGGGATATAGTGCTTGTTCGTCCAGGTAATAAAGTACCTGTGGATGGTGAAGTGCTGGAAGGGATCTCGTCGGTAGATGAATCCATGCTGACCGGTGAAAGCCTCCCTGTTGAAAAGAAAGCTGGAGATTCCGTCATTGGAGCGACGATTAATAAAAACGGTATACTTCGAATCAAGGCAACAAAAGTAGGTAAAGAAACCGCTCTTGCGCAGATCATTAAAGTGGTAGAGGAAGCACAGGGCTCGAAAGCTCCTATTCAACGGGTCGCTGACGTTATCTCCGGTATTTTTGTACCTATTGTTGTTGGGATTGCTATCGTAGCGTTCTTAGTATGGTACTTCTTCGTAACACCGGGTGATTTTGCAGGTGCCTTGGAAAAAGCAATCGCTATTCTGGTTATCGCTTGTCCTTGTGCTTTGGGTCTGGCGACACCAACCTCCATTATGGCTGGTTCCGGACGTGCAGCTGAACTGGGAATCCTGTTCAAAGGCGGAGAGCATTTAGAGCAAACGCATAAAATTGACACAATCATCTTGGATAAAACAGGTACAGTAACAAAGGGTAAACCTGAGCTTACCGATATTTTGGTCGAGGGTAATGAGACAGAATTTCTTAGACTGGTGGGTGCAGCTGAGAAGAATTCGGAACATCCACTTGCAGAAGCTATTGTTGCAGGCATTTTGGAAAGAAATATTGAATTGCCAGGGACAGAATCTTTTGAAGCTATACCAGGTTTTGGGATCAAGGCTGTCGTGGAAGGCAAAGAGCTGTTAATTGGTACTCGGCGTCTCATGGATAAATACGGCGTAGAGGCAAGTCATGCCTATAACATAATGTCCACATTAGAAGAATCGGGAAAAACAGCGATGCTTGTTGCTATAAATAAAGGGTACGCGGGTATGGTAGCAGTAGCGGATACCATTAAAGAAACCTCTCAGGCTGCTGTCAGTCGGTTGAAAGGAATGGGTATCCAGGTCATCATGATTACCGGAGATAACGAACGTACGGCGAAGGCAATTGCAGCCCAAGTCGGCATTGATCATGTACGTGCTGAAGTGCTTCCAGAAGGAAAAGCGGAGGAAGTGAAAAAGCTACAAGCGCAAGGGAAGATCGTAGCCATGGTCGGCGATGGCATCAACGATGCTCCAGCCCTTGCTACAGCAGATATTGGGATGGCAATCGGTACCGGTACTGACGTGGCTATGGAAGCTGCGGATGTTACTTTGATGCGTGGCGATCTATCCAGTATTCCTGATGCCATCTACATGAGTCGTAAAACAATGACTAATATTAAACAAAATCTATTCTGGGCACTTGGTTACAACTCACTTGGCATTCCGATTGCAGCACTGGGTTTCTTGGCTCCATGGGTAGCGGGTGCGGCAATGGCACTCAGTTCGGTTTCCGTGGTACTTAACGCACTTCGTTTGCAACGTGTGAAGATCCGTAACTAAATTGCTATAGGAATGGAGACGGAGATAAGGATATGGGAGAGATAACGAAAATTGCAGTTGCGCCACCAATTCAAGTGGGTGGGAGCCTGTTTACACCTGAGCAGCTTGCTACAATAGGAACTATTCTAGGGATGAATGCCCAAATTGAGATGACATCTTTTAAACAGCTTTATTTGGAGGTGCCTCTTGAACAACGTGAAGAGATTGTGGAGCAACTTGAGCGTATAGGGTTGGAAGTATATCCAGCGGGTTTTGTCACGAAAAGCCTGATTGCATGTAATTTTTGTAAAGGGGCTGAGGAAGCGGGGCTGGCAGTTGCACAGAAATTAAATCAGTCCATAGCAGGGATTGAAACGCCTACGCCACTGAAGATTGGTTATGCGGGCTGTGCACTCGGAACAAGTGAGCCTTTGTTGAAAGACATCAGCGTTGTAAAAATGCGTAATACCTATGAGGTTTTTGTTGGAGGAGAACCTAAAGGTCTTAAGACTTCAATCGCGCAATCCCTTAGATCAGGGCTGACTGAAGATCAACTCATTCCAGTGATTTTGTCATTGATTAACTACTACAAGGTCAACGCCAAAGGGAAAGAGAAATTCAAGAAATTCATTGATAGGATGACGATAGAATTGCTGCAACAAGTTGTTGCAGTGTAGGGTAAGGTTATAAATTTAAGAGGGGCTTCCTTTATAGGAGCTCCTCTTTTTAGTGTTGTTAAAGATGAATATATGAAATGAAAAGTTTGTAAAATTAATAAACTATTTAAGTAAATAAAGTGTTAGAATTTATACAAATAATACCTTTGTTATCAAGATAAATAGATGCCATAGGGGATGGCATGGAAGCTGCGATGAACATTATATAAACAGAATGAGAGGGTAGTTGACCAAATTATGATCAATCTTAGTTCAGAGCGACAACAGCAAGTTAGCTATATTGGGATTACTGAGGCTGATTTGAAGGTATTGAAAAGTAAGGAAAAAGAATTTAACTTAATCGTAAGCTCGCTTGTAGATGATTTGTATAAACAGATGATTGAGGAGCCTGAGCTACTCCACATCATTGAGCAACACAGTACACTAGTGCGATTGAAAGAAACGCAGCAGTGGTATTTTTTATCCATGGCATCGGGTGTGATTGATGAAGCGTTTATTGAGAAACGACTGCTTATAGGTAAAATTCACTCGCGTATTGGTTTGACAACGAATTGGTATTTGGGAACTTACATATTATATTTGGATCTTGCTACAGCTCATTTTGAACGGATATTACCGACCGAGTGGCAACCCGTCATTCATGCATTAACCAAGATGTTCAATCTGGATTCACAGCTGGTTCTTGAAGCCTACGAAGTCGATGAGAAAGCAAAAATAGAGAACCTATTGGAGAAGCAAAATCATATGCTTACAGGTGTTAGTTCTGCTGTTCAAGAATTAGTATCTTTAATGGTTCAACTAAAAGACAGTAGTGAATCCATCGAGGATTTAGCCAGTAAGAATGCTGATTATCAAGAGAAAACGCATCAAAATGTGTTATATCTCGACAAAGAGGTAGAGTCTATTCATCAAGTGGGTACAATGATTAGGGAAGTGGCAGATCATACGCATCTTTTAGGTTTAAACGCGGCCATTGAAGCGGCAAGAGCAGGGGAGCACGGGAGAGGTTTTGAAGTCGTTGCGAATGAAGTCCGGAAGCTAGCTCGTCGCTCTAAAGATTCAATAGGAACGATTGATGAGAAGCTGAATAATATCAATTCCACACTGTCTAAGGTGAAAAAAGACTCGGAATACAACTCCATGTATTCTAGAGATCAGGTGAAAGGCTCACAAGAGCTGGCTTCCTTCGTGAAGTTGATTGAGAAAGTAACCGTCGAATTAGAAAGCTTGAAATAAACTAGAAAGTCCTACATATTGCAGATCGAATATTAAATATTCATTCTTGGTACAAGGAGAGGTGAGCATGCCTGAAGATCATCATGTGCAAGAAGCAGAAACTTCGACAAGAAAGATTGTAGCAGGATTATTCATGTCGTTGGATGGGGTAGTAGACTCGCTTGAAGCTTCGCCTAAGAAGTGGGGCAGCACTGAAATGAATGAGACGATTGCGGCAGGTGTCGCGCAGGCGGATGCTGTACTTCTGGGACCACGTACTTACAGGATGTTAGCCCAGTTCTGGCAGTATCAGAGTGATGACCTACCCATGGCAAGATTCCTGAACCATACTGCCAAGTATCTGGTCTCCAGTACAATTACGGAGGACATGCTCGAATGGCAGCCTGCGACGCTGATCAGGGGCATGCTCTTCGAGGAAATTACGAAGCTAAAGCAACAGCTTGGAAAGAACATACAGATCCCTGGCAGTCCGAGATTAGTGAGATCCCTATTACAAAATGGGCTGTTAGATGAGCTAAGGCTCAATATCTGTCCTGTAGTCGTTGGCTCTGGAATGCGTCTTTTTGACGAGATCATGGATCAAGTCTCTCTTCAGCTTGTAGACTCTAAAGCTTACAGCAACGGTGTGGTAGGCTTGACGTATCGCATATAACATTGAAACACTCCTTCAGAAAATTCTGAGGAGTGTTTTTCGTTTTATAGTGCGGTTTAGACGTCTGTTTTGGAAACGCCGTTTAAGCTAGGGACATAATCGGCAGCTTTATCGATGTTTACCATCTGAGCCGCTTCATTAAAATTATTGTTATTCTGTGCATTATTTTTCTTGCTTGGTTGATGTTTTCCCGGTGATCCTTTGGGACTGGCATCATTTTTAGGCATTACATTCACCTCCATATTCTCATCATAGTATGAGAAGGTTGTTTGAATTTTATGCCAGTAGCTTACTTCGACAATAGCCAGAACAGCACAAAAAGCTCCCAATTCAGTTGGGGGCTTTTTGTGTTGTTTGAGGAAACCTAAGTGAGTTCAGCGTCAGCTAAGGTTATTTTAGTTTCTTCAGCCATCTTGGTGATCGAGTCGAACCCCAATGAGGTTTATGCCACTGAGGGAGCGGAGAATATCACTTCTTGGCGTGGCTGGCGAGCAGCGATGATGAGTGTAGGCGTGTAAATAGATCCTTATTGCGGGTGTCCAATTAAAGGGTGTCCCAACAGCCATGAAGGAAGAGGGCTGTGGGGCATTTTTTTTTTGCGTAAATGTAAGTTTGACTAACCAGTAACTATAACCCGGCGAATAATCCTGCAAAAGTACATCTTTAATTGATAGAAGGAAGGCTAGACGATGAATTCCTGCGAATCTGCAGTAATTCTTGGTCCAGAAGAAGCTTTCGAATCATAAGTGGGGATATTCCTGTACATTTGCAGGAATCTCTAGCCAAGGGAAAGGTATGGATGAATAAGAGGGAATAACATTTTCATTATGGGTTATGGGTTATGGGTTATGGGATGTGAGTCGAGTGCTCATGGAAATTTTTCGTAAGAGAAATTTTGTGGTAAATAATGACTTTAAATACAATTAGAAGTATGATAATGGAGTCTGATCTCACGGAGTAGCTTAAGCGAAATTGAGGGAGAATGGATTTGGAAAAAGCAGCACCATAGCTCTTGAACCATATGGAAAGCATTGCTGTGGAAGGCTTTTGTGAAGATCGCATCAAGCTGTTCTATGGTCAGTTACATTATGAAAAAGGTAGGTGAGAATATTGCTGTCAGACAAGAAACAGTCTTTTCTATTTATTATTATCGTGTGGGCAATGGCGCTCGGGATGTTGCTACTCCCAGAAACGGCACAAGGACTGTACGGACTTACCCCGTTACTCGCAGTATGTCTCATGATGTTCTTGATTGTGCGAGATGGTTATAGTGCTGAGGGCTGGAGAAGGTTAGGCTTCAAATTTAAAGGAAGGAAAGAATACATATTGGCTTTGCTCATTCCCTTATGTTCACTGGGAGCAGGGTATGCTGTCTATTGGACAGGATGGGCATCAAGCTTGATTCCTCCAGATTCATGGATCAAGACGGCTATATATTTGGTCGTTTATATTGTTCTAGGTTCGATATCTGCATTGGGTGAAGAAATTGGCTGGAGGGGCTGGCTGCTCCCGCGTTTTCAATGGATGGGAAGAGTTACTTCAAGTATAACGTTGGGTTTAATCTGGGCGATATGGCATTATCCGGCGATTCTTGGCCCGCGTGCCTATCACTCTTCTGGGAACCGCTGGCTCGTGTTGACTCTTTTCACCTTATCCGTTGTATTTGCAGGAATTATTATGAATGAATTACGGCTGACCTCTGGTAGCATATGGCCGGCTGTGCTTTTGCATGGAACTAATAATGCGGTAGATAGTGTGCTGCGTAATATTACTACGAGTTCATCACCGATGTTGGAATATGTAGCTGGAGAGAGTGGTTGGGTCCCGGTGATTTTATATGGCGCCGTGGCCGTCTGGATTCTGAATCGCAACCTCAGGATGAAACGACAGCGTGTCATTTTAGAGCTATAACTCTGCGCGTTTGTTTATAGATGAATCAATATCATGCATAAAAGTATATGATTTCGAAGATGTGAAGGAGAGATCCCATTATGATCGATATGGACAGAATATATCTTATCTCAGATATCCCCGGTTATCCCCCGCAAATTGGTCGTCTTTTATCCATGATGAACTATGCAAGACACACAACATTAGAGGCGGTTAAGGATCTAAGTGTAGACCAACTAGACTATTTATTGGATTCTGAGAGCAATTCTATTGGAGCGTTATTATTACACTACGCTGCTGTGGAATTTGCGTATCAAGTGGCGACGTTTGAAGGAAGAGACTTATCCGAAGAAGAGCTAACGATATGGGGGCCAGCACTGAATTTAGGGGATGAAGGATGAGCAATTATTAAAGGAAATGATCTTAGCTATTATTTAGACCGATTAAATGAAGTTAGACAAAAAACGTATGATTTATTCGCAACCGTGAATGACGACTGGTTATATATAGAAGAAGAGTTCTGGTATAACAAGCCAGCCAACTACTACTTCATGTGGTTTCACGTATTTGAAGATGAGATCAATCATCGAGGCCAAATAAGACTGATACGAAAAAGAGCGTTAGCTTAGAGCATTTTGATCTAGAAGGAGGTGTAGTTATGGAGTTCATTGAGAGTGTAAGGATCTTAAATAAAAAGTATCCGTTGTTCTCGAAAGTTATAACGGCAGCATAATCTTCGACATCGTCTACTACTCAGGAAAAGCAGTTGGGCAAATTGCCTATTCCTTGGCTCATTAACGTACATAAAGGTAACAAGACAACCTCGGTTATTGAAGGTTGTCTTTTTTTGATAGAAATGAAGTACATACTCGTGCGTAACGGACTCAGATGCAGTTATCTGTGGATTTTGAGCCTTTTGGAACGTTTTGCGGACTCCGGAGACGTTAATCACCAAAAATAGGGGTGTTATCCTGTGTTTTCAGTCCAATAAAGTCACTGGAGTCCGATAGAATCCGAGAACAGTGCAATTATTGTAGATAAGGACTCTGGGGTCCGAATGTAATGCTGATAGGCATTAGTTTTACGCTTTTTTCTCTCGGTGAATGGTATCGCCAAGACGGGAGAATAAACTCAATGAAAATAGTTGTGAAATTATTTATGAAAATAATTTAAATTTTCAGTTCATTATCAGTTCACATAGATTTGTTAGGATAGAGACATCAAAGAAAGAGATAACGGGTATGACCATGAGAGGAAGAGAACGGAATGAAAATATTAGAGGTTAAGAATGTAAAAAAATCGTATACTTTATATGGTAAAGAAAAGGTTCCTGTACTCCATGATGTGAATTTGAGCTTTGAGACTGGCGAATTTGTTTCCATCCTCGGAGAGTCTGGTTGCGGCAAGTCCACATTGATGAATATCATTGGTGGAATGGACTCTGATTATGAGGGCGATGTCCTTGTTCGTGGAAAGAACCTAAGCAAGATGACCGAAAAGGAAATGGATGATTATCGCAAGAACAATATTGGCTTCGTATTTCAAAACTTTAATCTAATTCCACATTTATCCGTCTTGGAAAATGTTACAGTTGCGATGCAGATGACGAATACAAGCGAGAAGGAACGTAACAAACGTGCTATAGATATTTTGACTGAGGTAGGATTAAAGGATCATCTGAAAAAACGTCCAAATCAACTATCCGGTGGACAGAAGCAACGGGTATCGATTGCACGCGCGTTGTCGAATAATCCAGACATTATTTTAGCAGATGAACCTACGGGTGCATTGGATAAAGATACAGGTGATCAAATTTTAGTTTTGTTGGACAGCATTGCGAAAAGAGGAATTTTGGTTATTACCGTAACCCACTCGCAGAAAGTAGCCGACTACGGTAGCCGTATCGTTAAGCTTGAAGAGGGTCTAGTTAAAGATGATATTCATTTAAAAGATCGTTCTATGGCTACCTACGATGGGGGAAATGGATCATCCCGAAATCTCAGCTTACTTGCTTCTTTCAAAATGGCCCTTCAAAACATGAAGCTCAACGCCAAACGTAATGTATTGGTAGCATTGGGTGGATCTATAGGTATTTTAAGTGTACTCTTGATGCTTTCCTTAGGAAATGGGATTACGAGCTATATTAATAATGAAATTAATTCAAGTATGGACCCTTTACTTGTGGATATCACTAAGCCAAATCCGGAAGCCAAGGACATGAAAGGTCCAGAAGCGATGATGTTACCAGGCGTTACGTTTACAAAGACTGATGTTGAAACGATCCGTAACTTTCCAAATGTAGATCGTGTAGAGACCATAACAACCATTACAGGCAAGTCTACTACGGTTTTTGAGGAACAAACGGGTAGTCTAACACAACTAACCACCTTAAACGATACATTTGATAAAGCGACGATTAAAGCAGGGGCTCTACCAAAAGAAAATGAAATTTTGTTACCAATGAAAATAGCAAGTCAATTAAGCGGAGTTGATCAACCGGAATCTATGGTAGGGAAATCTATTCATCTGTATATTACTGAAATGGATGCTCATCATAAACCGATAACGCTGGAGAAAGAAATTATTGTCTCTGGTATTTATGAAGGCGCTGATCCAAGAGCACAAATGGCACCAACAGGATATATTCCTACACTGACACTAGAGCATATGTATACGGATAAAGGGCTTACCATTGGCCCAATTCAGGTTAATGCTTTTGCAACTGATATGAAATATGTGAAGGGTATTAATGCAGCGGCTGTTGATATGGGCTTCTCAGGCTCCCAAACGGCAGCAATCATGGAGCGTATCACGACTTATGTGGATATGGCTACGATCGTTCTATCTGGTATTGCAGGAATTTCGCTCATCGTATCAGGGATTATGATATTGGTTGTCCTTTATATTAGTGTGGTAGAACGGACTAAGGAAATCGGGATTCTTCGTGCCATTGGGGCAAGAAAAAAAGATATCAAGCGAATATTCTTTTCCGAATCTGCATTATTAGGAATATTTAGTGGTGTTTTTGCAATAATTTTTGCAGCAGTCATTAGTTTTGGGTTAAATATACTTCTGGAAAATGCTTTTGGCGTAAAGCTTATTAACTTATCTGGATCATATATCGTATTCGGATTAGTTGTAAGTACAGTAATTAGTATCATTGCTGGTTTGATGCCTTCATCGAAGGCTGCCAAGCTCGATCCAATGGAATCTCTACGATACGAATAAATACAAAGTTGGAAAGGAAATTGATGTATGAGCACAATTCTAGTGGTTGACGATGATTCCCATATTCGCAAATTAATACGATTATATCTAGAAAAAGATCAGTTTTCTGTAGTGGAAGCGGAAGATGGTCAAATTGCATTAGACATTCTAGCTCACACGAAAATCGATTTAGCGATTGTGGATGTGATGATGCCGCATATCGATGGCATTGAACTGACAGAAGATATCCGATCTTATATTGATATGCCGATCCTAATGGTTACAGCCAAAGGAGAGTCTAAGGATAAAGTCAGGGGATTTAATGCAGGGTCAGACGATTATTTAGTAAAGCCGTTTGATCCCATAGAATTGGTTCTGCGTGTGAAATCATTATTGAAGAGATATCATGTGACTCCTTCGAATGTTATTCAATTAGGGGGAGTAACGATTGATCTAGGAAATCTAACAGTCGCTAATGCCGATCAAACGGTTGAATTAAAAAAGAAGGAATGTGAATTGTTATTTGCTTTGGCGGGTTCGCCAAAGCAAATCTTCACACGTACTCAGCTAATAGAAAATATATGGGGAATGGATTATGAAGGCGATGAGCGGACGGTTGATGTGCATATCAAACGCTTAAGAGAGCGTCTTGAGCCTATCCCTCAGTTCATCATTTCTACGGTAAGAGGGCTTGGATATCGTCTGGAGTTAGCATAGATGGTGAGAAAAAGTCTGCGTTTTCGAATCGTTGTGACGTTCATTGGTATTGTTTTAGCTAGTTTGATTATATCCTTTTTTCTTTTTATGCAGTTTGCAGAAAAAAATAGTACCCCAAACTATTTGTTCACTAGTATAGCTGAAGATGTAGCAAAAGTAATAAACCTAATAGATGATCCGGAAAAAGTAAATGCATTTGCAGATCTTCTTAATAAGTTGGGCATAGATATAGCGATGGTTAATGACTCGAGTGCCCCTGTCTTTTCTTTAGACAAGGAAAATATGGCTACCCTATTCAACACCAACACAACCGATGCAGTTTTTCTATCTGGTAAGGGCGGACTTGCTATCGTAGGGATTCCCAAGGTAGATGATGGTAAAAGTGCTTTCATCATTAAAATTGACTTTTCAATGATTGTATTGGGATTGAGATATATTCTCATATTAACGCTACTAGCTGTACTAGTCATCGGAAGTTTGCTTATCTTGTTCATGTCCGGGTACATTGTGAAGCCGATCAAAAAGCTGACTGTTGCTGCTAAGGAAATGGCGTCAGGCAATTTATCTTTCCGATTGACTTATCGTAATAAAGATGAAGTTGGAGAACTGATGGAGAGCTTTAATCGTATGGCTAGTGAACTGCAAAAAATGGACGCTGTTCGTGATGATTTTGTCAGCAATGTGTCCCATGAAATGCAGTCACCGCTTACTTCGATTAGAGGGTTTACAAGAGCACTGCAAGATGGTGTTATTCCATTAGATCAGCAAAAAGAACATCTGGATATTATCTATGAGGAAACATTACGTCTATCTAGGCTTAGTGATAATCTGCTCCGATTAGCCTCACTCGATTCGGAACATCATCCGGTTAATCCGACCACATTCCAATTAGACGAACAATTAAGAAGAACGATCGTATTTGCGGAACCACAGTGGGCGCGGAAAGATATTATGATTGAATTGGATTTATTACCTTGCGAGATCACGGTGGATAAAGATTTATTTGATCAGGTCTGGCAGAACTTAATAAATAATGCCATAAAATATACGGAGCAAGAGGGTACCATTCATGTTGAAATCGAGGTATCTGAGCCATTTGTAAAGGTATATATTAAAGATTCCGGACGAGGCATACCAGAGGAAGCACTTCCGCTCATCTTTGATCGATTCTATATGGTGGAAAAGGCGCGGAGCAGTGCTCTTAAAGGGAATGGACTTGGACTTTCCATTGTGATGAAAATTCTAAAGATACATGATTGTAAAATTGAAGTAGAGAGTAAAGTCGGAGAAGGGACCACTTTTGTTGTAACGATCCCTAGAACATAACCACATACTAAACAAGCCAAAGTTATGATAACTGGCTTGTTTTTTCTTTTTTTCTTCTATATAAGAAGATCCTAAAACATTCTAAAAAGGAAGAGGAGAAGTTTGGAACTGTAGGAGCGATAGCGCCCGCCTGAAAGCTTTCCGTAGGAAAGCTCGCTTCGGAAGCATAGGCTGTGCACCAAGCTCTATTTTGATGTAGAAGGCTCTCGTTATGTACCTGTTGGAGACACGATGCAAAAATGCCCTGTATGCGCCGTCCGGGAAGTGATCACTCCGATTTCAAACCATGGATATCGTCTTTGGCCCAGCAGATGCAAATTATTTATTTAGATCAACGCTGTAATGTCAATCGGACCGGGTAGATCCTGCGACTTGTACACTTGAGCAATTAGCAGATGATGCGAGTATACCGACGTGGGCGAGAGAGGGGTACAGTGGAAGCGCTCAGACAGATGGGCGTGCTGCAAGGACGCAGCGGCGTCAAGTTCGCACCGAGAGAAGAAGCTTCGCGGGCGGAAGTGTTGGCGATGATCTTGCGTTGGTTGGATATGAGACTGATCTGTGCATTTGAATAGTAGAGTCAGCGAGAAATGGAGATGCCTTAGATCGATGCAGACCGTCTACTGGATGATCCTCGTGAAAGAGACTCTTGCTCTTGGCTATATGGTTGGCAACTGCCGGCCCCCTTAAAGTAGTTTCATCGCCTAGCTACACGTCATACGTGGCGCGTAAAAAAAAGACGGCTCCATATTCAAATTAAAGAATAGGAGTCGTCTTTATTGAGTTCAGTGTAGAAATTACGGTGGTTTTTCTGTGCAATTATTCATTCATAAATTTTAAATATTGTAGCGCATTTTTTAAAACTGTGACCGCTTCGGCGCGAGTGCTCATGTCTTTCGGAGCAAAGTTCGATGCCGACTTACCGCGAATCAACCCTTTGGATGCTAAGAATGAAATTTCATCTTTAGCATAGTCGGAAATTTGATTCTGATCTGCAAAGCTTAGCTGAGTTGAGCTAATGCCTTCTGCACCGTTGACAAGCTTGATCGCATTCATCATCATGACGGCCATCTGCTCTCTGGTGATTAGTGCGTCAGGGGCAAACTTACCACTACCTAACCCTTGGACTAGACCATGCTGGACAGCTGCGCTTACCACTGATGCATACCAGCTATCGGATGCTACATCTGTAAATCCTTGCTTTGCTGCTTTGCCTGACAAGCCAAGGCTTCTTACAAGCAAGGCCGTAAACTCGGCACGTGTAATTTGTCCATTCGGGTCAAAGCTCTCGTCTGTTTTACCAGTGACAATCAGCTTGGAAGCCAAAGTTTCCATTGCCTTTTGTGCCCAGTGTGTTTGAATGTCGGCAAAGGTTTTCTTGCCTTCTACAATCACATACAATCCATTTTCTTGATGCTTGATTGTCGCTATTGTCTTACCGTCCTTAACCGTGAATACGGCTGGCACATAGTGAAGCTTTCCTGTTACTGGATCTATCTTCACAACAGTTGCTGTGTTTGGATCTTTCACGACACCATCAGTAATGAGCGTGCACTCTACATAGGCCGCTGTAGTCAACTCCATTGTTGCGCCATTGGCCTTCAGTTCTGCTGTATAGCTGACAATTTGACTTACTGCCTTCTTGCCGATATCAGCAAGTTGCTCCACCAAGTTATTTTGTACCGTTTGATCTACTTGCTCGATGCGTACAACAACTTGTTCAGTATCACCTGATAATACAGACACTGGCAACGTATAGCTGCCAAGTGGGCTTTGAATGGTAATAACCGCATCTGGCCGCTTGCGAGCTAAGTGTTCCAACTCTTCTACTGGGATCACCACTTCATAGCCTGTATAATCCTCATTCAATTCGATTGCAAGCTCTGAGCCAGCCTCTTTAGCTTTTTCAAACGCTTCAACCTTCTTCTTAAAGGAAGCTGCGTCTATCTCTACCTTCACTTTATTGCTAGACTCATCTACCTTTAGCTCATTGTCTTTCGGTTTGTACAACGCTGGATATTCAACTGCTGGATTTGTTGTCGTCGGAGGGAGGACTATACCGCCGTTACCGCCGTTACCGCCATTACCGCCGTTACCGCCATTACCGCCGTTACCGCCATTACCGCCATCAGCAGTTCTTTGACCACTGATTGTAATTGCTTTTTCAGCAGTTACGCCAGAGCCATCCGCTGCTGTAGCGACGACTTTAACTACGCCATCCTTGGCAGCCGTCAGCAAGCCAGCTGCGCTAATCGTTGCCTTATCGGTTGCCGTTGTTCCATCGGCTTCATACACTTTCCAGATGACAGCTTTATTATCTGCATTGGCAGGCAATACCGCTGCATTAAGCTGCAAGGTGCCGCCTTTAGTCGTGATGCTTGAAGCATTGTCGGCTGTAGCAATTTCAATCGATTCAATCTTGATTGGTTCCGTTGTCTCGCTTTGGCCACTGATTGTAATTGCTTTTTCAGCAGTTACGCCAGAGCCATCCGCTGCTACAGCAACAATCTTAACCGCTCCATCCTTGGCAGCAGTCAGCAAGCCTGTTGCGCTAATCGTTGCTTTATCGGTTGCCGTTGTTCCATCGGCTTCATACACTTTCCAGATGACAGCTTTATTATCTGCATTGGCAGGCAATACCGCTGCATTAAGCTGCAAGGTGCCGCCTTTAGTCGTGATGCTTGAAGCATTGTCGGCTGTAGCAATTTCAATCGATTCAATCTTGATTGGTTCCGTTGTCTCGCTTTGGCCACTGATTGTAATTGCTTTTTCAGCAGTTACGCCAGAGCCATCCGCTGCTACAGCAACGATCTTAACCGCTCCATCCTTGGCAGCAGTCAGCAAGCCTGTTGCGCTAATCGTTGCTTTATCGGTTGCCGTTGTTCCATCGGCTTCATACACTTTCCAGATGACAGCTTTATTATCTGCATTGGCAGGCAATACCGCTGCGTTAAGCTGCAAGGTGCCACCTTTGGTCGTTAATTCATCTGAACCATTTTCACTTGTGATTTCAATCGCTTCAACCTTGATTGGTTCCGTTGTCTCGCTTTGGCCACTGATTGTAATTGCTTTTTCAGCAGTTACGCCAGAACCATCCGCTGCTACAGCAACGATCTTAACTGCGCCATCCTTGACAGCCGTCAGCAAGCCAGCTGCGCTAATCGTTGCCTTATCGGTTGCCGTTGTTCCATCGGCTTCAAATACTGCCCAGATAACGTCGGCATTCTCTACATCCTCAGGCAATACGGTTGCATCGAACTGCAAGGTGCCACCTTTGGTCGTTATTTCATCTAAATCATTTTCACTTGTGATTACAATCGATTCAACCTTGATTGGTTCCGTTGTCTCGCTTTGGCCACTGATTGTGATCAATTTTTCATCAGTTACATTCAGAGCCTCTGCAGCCGTGGCCACAACCTTGATCTCACCATTTTTAACAGCAGTCAACAGCCCATCCACACTGATTGTTGCTTTGTCTGTTAAGCTGCCATCAGTTTCGTGCACAGTCCAAATAATATCCTTATTTGTTGTACCTGCTGGTAGTACAGTTGCTTTTAACTGCAATGTTCCACCTTTTGAACTGATTTCGGATTCTTCGGTTGTAATTGAGACCGTCTCTGTTAAACGATCCACTCTTGAGACTATATCAGCATAATCAAGGGTGAAATAAGTGGCTGTAGCTAACTCATTCTTTGTTCCAGTCACTCTGATTTTTAATACATGCTCTTTATTGTTTAACATTGGGCTCTCATAGATCAATTGCTTATCTTGTCTTGTAGAAGCATAATTATCTATTGAAATTTCAGGGCCGCCATCAATGGAAATGCCAACTATGCCTTGATCCTTCGCTTTAGCGCCAAATAATTTAACTTGTGAGCCAGTAAAGCGCAAGAGCACATATGAATCCTTATCTTTTGTGTAATGATTGTCCCAGAACTCCCATCCAATACTATAATCGAACTGATTTTCACCAATTCCTACCTTGTCATGATTGACTCTTCGATCTAAGGATAGGGAAAGTTTTTGATGGTCGTCCAAGCTATTTTCATTCTGCGTGAATGCTGCGGCTTCCGTTTTATTGCCATTACTAATCTCAATCACTTTGCCGCTGCCACGATTTTGTAATTGGAAGTAGCCATCAATAGTTTCAATTATAGACCATTCATCGCTATATTCTTCATCATCTGAATACTCCTGCTGAATAATTGCAGCACCATTATTTTTGGAAGCATCCTTAACCGCAAGCACTTTCGAGCTATGCTTAGAAACAATCTTATAATAGCCCGGATCCATCTTAACGAATGTCCACTTTTGATTGTCGTCAGTATTCTTCGTCCATTGAATTATTCTGGCGCCATTATTATAGGAAGCACCATCAACATCCATATTTTGGTTACTATGTTTAACGGTAAGATTAAAGGCTTTCTGATCGAATCTGTCTCGTGCTTCTTGACCTGTAATTGTAATCATCTTACTTCCAACTACTTTAGTACCGTCTACAGAAGTTGCAACCACTTTTACGTTTCCATTCTTGTTAGCTTTCAGTAGCCCGGTATTTGTAATAGTGGCTCTATCTGTCGTGCTGCCATCTATTTCTGTTACCGTCCATGTTACTTTACGGTTACTTGCATCTTCTGGGAGCACTTGAGCTGCAAATTGAAGCGTTCCTTCGAGAGCTGTGATCGTTGAAGCATCATCTTCTGTTGAAATTTGAATTTCTTCAACCGGTATGATTGAATCATCCGGCAGCTCTACCCAAAATTCTACAGAATAGCCTTTCATCGTCGAGTTAATGGTTGGTCCAGACTGAATGCCAATCGGGATATTTTCTTCAGTCGGTGTATAACGATAACCAGCAAAAGTTTTTTCAGAACCAACATCAACATTAAATGTAAAGTAATTATCGGGGGAGCGATTAGTAATAACAAAGGCTTCTTTGCCTTCTGGAGATTTCCATGCCATAATTCGATTATCTCCACGGACCGTATCTTCCTGTACATGATATCTAACCGAATCCCATGGCAAATACTTCAAAAACCCAGCTAAGGAATGCCAATTTTGCTTATTATAAATCCAATGTCCTTTCTCTACATCAGGATATTTACTAAAGTCGTCATCATCTAATGTCCGCCAATAGCCTAATGAAAAGCCCGAAGCCTCAGAATTATACAATGGCTTAAGAGCATGCAGCCAATACCAAGTTGGCGATTCGACGAAAGTAAACCAGTTCATTACTGACTGAGCTGTATTGACAAATCTCCAGTCATTAGTGTCTGTAAAATACTCGAACTCATTTTGATACACATGTTTTTCTTCGCGATTAGCTTTGTAATAATTTGCATTATCTATTTGATCATTTGAATCATAACCAATACGATGGAATGTCCAAGCATCAATTACGTCAAGTAATTGTTTGTCCTGTCTGATTCTATAGCTTCCATCAGAATATTGCCCATTCCAGCTATCAGCATGAACATGAAGATTAGGAAATCGTTCTTTTAGAACAGGAATGACTTTCTTCATCGCTTTATAATACTCTTCACCTGAATAATGGGCATGTGGATAGGTTCCTACTTGATGTGGTGCTTCATTCTGCAACCCAAAAGCGACAATAGGAATACCGTTACTTTCTAAATATTCCAAATCTTTTTTCACGGATTGCGCAAATTCTTCTAGAAAGGCATCATCAAATCGTTTTAAGGAACCGTTAATATAGCTGTTCGTCGATTTGAAGTATGGCGTTGGTGACCAATATTCAAAGTTGATCCCCTCCATGCCGGAAACCTCGATAAGTTCTCTTAATTCCTCTAACTGAGTCGGCCATCTTTCTTTTAATTGCTTCTTTTCCTCATCCAAACCACGGTAGTACAATCCGCCAGCTAAGCGTAAATATCTAAAACCGTTTAACATTTCAGTATATAGACGCTGTCTTTCTGATTCCACTAATTCATGTGGAACAGCAACTGTTTCATCTGGTATTCCATTATTACCAGAACCGATAGAATCGCTTTGAATTTCAACCCCTAATCCCCAAATAGTTTGACGAGGCTGATCATGCATGATTTTGAACTGACCTAAATCAACTGTTACTTCAGTAGTAGATTTTACAATGAATTCACTGAAAAAAGTTTCTGGTATGCTGGATGCGAGTCCGCTTTTTCCTTTTGGAAAAAGATTATATAGTGTACTTGCAACAAGCCTGTCATTCAAATACAAGCTTAACTCGGGGCCACTCATGACGGCTCTAAGTCGAATAGGAGTTGAATCCAGTTGTATTTGCTCACTAGCTGTTAGTAGTTGCAATTCACCGTCTCTGACAACATTAATTTCAAACTGCTTTTTAGCT
The DNA here is from genome assembly GCF_037963865.1 of Paenibacillus sp. FSL R10-2734. NCBI lineage: Bacteria > Bacillati > Bacillota > Bacilli > Caryophanales > Paenibacillaceae > Paenibacillus > Paenibacillus sp. FSL R10-2734. Next base: position 1,420,416 of record NZ_CP150170.1, read on the forward strand.
GGATTATAGTTAAAATAATAGAAGTTGTGCTCATCCTGAATTCTTCCAAGTATTCCAAAAGTACCATTATTGTCTTCTACAGCTGGAGTCACTGTTGTATCTACAATGTAATGCGTCCAGTTCGAATTTCCTGCTGCTATTGTTGCCAGGCTATCGTTTTGAGTAGTCTTTATTCCTCTCACGCCATTTTGATCAGTGTCTAACCAATTTCCCTTTGCTTTCCAACGTCCGATAATAGGGTTAGTGAAGTTGTCATAATATAAATCTGCGCCTGTATATGCAAATTTGACAGCATCAGCAATTACAACTCCGTCTGCATCATTTGATAATTTAACATGACTGCCAGATTGTTTATTAAACTTATAAGAACCCAAGTTATTCCAAGTGCCAACTGTTGCAATTTGCTGGTTTATATTTATTATATTTTCACCATCTGCATGTTTAATCGAAAAAGGAGCATTCGTAGCTTTAGCACGATTATCTGCTGATTGCATATAATACACATTGTAATAACCATCTTGTTCCAGTTTGGGAGTCCAAATAATCTCTGCCAATTTTTGTGAATCTTGAAATGGAGACGCTACAAAATAGGTGTTAGGATAAACATTATCATTTTTCTCTTTGGTTTCCCAAATTCCAGTAATCGAAGCATCCAAAGGCTGTACTGTGTCATCTATTAAAACAAATTTTAATGCATCAGCAATAACGTTAGCATTTGCATCATTTGTTAATTCTACGTAACCTGTGGATCCGTTATCAAACTTAAAATCCCCCAGTTTATACCATGTATTACCTGCTTTTCGTTGATTAACAAGAACTTTTTCTGTTCCATCTCTATGATGAATCGTGAATGGTGCATTTGTAGCAATATCATAATCATTAGATTGTCCTTCAGGCTGTAAATAGTAAATCGAATAATATCCTGCAGCAGGTAGGAGAGGGCGCCATTTCATCGTACTTACACCAACTGTATTTATATCATTGTCAGCAGTTTGATAGTTTTCGCCATAATAGCCGGAGCGATATTTCGAAGCTGTCCAATTGCCCTCTTTTTCCGCAACGAGGTTATCGACTATCACGGGTTGTTTCTCTAAGGCTGAGGGAGCCACATATATAAAACGCACTGCATCAGCTATTACATTGTTAGCATCAACATCATTATTAAGAGATACATAACCCGATGTTCCTAGCGCAAAATAAAACGTGCCAAGTTCTAACCACTTGCCTCCTTGGTGAATTTGGTTAATTCGAATTGTCTTTTCACCATCTGCATGATGAATTGTATAAGGCGCATTTGTTGGAATTCCATCTGAATTTGTAGTTCCATTCGGAAGCATGTATTCCACTTTATAGTGACCTTCCAACTGAATATCCGGTCTCCAAATCATTTGCTTTTCTCCGCTTCCTTTTGTTGTTGCAGCATAATTATTGCCATAGTAACCTGATCTTGAAGTGCCGGTATTCCATCCACCAATTTTTTCAGCGTCATTATTATCAATGATGATTTCTGTTGTTATGCTGGCGGCGCTCACTTTCATAGTTGGAAATGAATAGGGGATCAACGAAGTGAAACTAAATATAAATAGAATAGAAAATATGAATAATCGTTTGAGCTGAATCTTTACTATCATTTTCTATCACTCTTTCGTTCAGTTTTTTAACACTACTACGGCGTCACTCAGGATGTCCACATTGAGAAACTATGCAAATAGTCGAGTACGATTGTCTGAAACATTGTCACAATTAGAACATGCACTTTTTACCTAGTATGTTTCAGGATTTTCTCCATTTTTCAACCTCCATCGAGAAAACAATTTAATGTAATCGCTTTCATAATAACACCAGTAAAGCTTGGAAGTTAGAACTATCTTTATGTTGTTTGGTAATATTCTTATTTGTTTAAGGGCTAACTACCCAATTCTTCACTTTTATTGGATCTGCGGAAAGAACAACTATGCGGGAAATCTCAAAAATGGCTGTCTTCGATTGCCACTGGAAAGGTGTAATAAATGTAAATGAGTCTCTTAAATCCATGCGGGATAACGGTGTTTCAACAGACAAGCCAGTCGAAGCCCTTACTATTTTCGATAACGCTGTCAAAGCAATGGACTCAACTGATTCCGCAACAAACAACGACAAAAACATCCGTTCAGCCTACGACTCAAGGACATACGCAGTAATCGCACACATTGACGCCGCATTCTTATAACACCTCAACAAAAAAATCTTGCTTCTCAATTCCTAGATCAGTACAATATAAGTATTCGCTTATATAAGTGTCGGAAGGAGGAGAAGAAGGAATGCAGTCACTGACGGATATTGCAGATGATTTGAAGCTCCTAGGAGATAAGACGCGATTGGCCATGCTTTCACTTTTGAAAGAACGGGAATGGTGCGTATGTGAATTCCTTGATATCTTTGATATTTCTCAGCCGGCGATTAGTCAGCATTTACGGAAATTGAAGAGTAGAGGGATCGTAAGGGAAAGTAAACGTGGACAGTGGGTACATTATTCGTTAAACGTTGAGGATAAACCTCATCTTAAGGCTGTTCTTCAACAGATGCCTAGTTCTGAATCGATATTGGCTGCACTGAATAAAGAAGCTAACGGACCATGCTGCGACTAAAATTTAGTTGTAGATTTTTTTAGACTATATATAACTATATAGTTATATGGTGATATAGGATGTATTCGTAGATTATGGGAGTGTTGAAAAAGATGTGGTTGTACAGTTCAGGAGGGATGGCACAGTGGCCATTCTAGCCATTCTTATTTTTTTAGTAACTTTAATCTTTGTAATCTGGCAACCCCGTAATTTATCGATTGGATGGTCGGCCTGCGGCGGTGCGATCATTGCTTTACTAGCTGGGGTAGTCAGCTTTAATGATGTTTTGGATGTAACACAGATGGTGTGGAATGCTACGTTGGCTTTTGTGGCCATTATCTTAATTTCTTTAATTCTAGACAGTATTGGATTTTTTGAATGGGCTGCTTTACATATGGCGCGAGCGGCACGGGGGAACGGAACACGAATGTTTGTGTACGTCATCGTTCTTGGTGCTTTGGTTTCTGCCTTTTTTGCGAATGATGGAGCGGCGCTTATTCTTACACCTATTGTGCTTGCGATGGTAAGGGCATTGAATTTTGATGAGAAAAAGGTATTTCCGTTCATTATCGCTAGTGGGTTTATTGCGGATACTACCTCGCTGCCGCTCGTGGTCAGCAATCTAGTCAATATTGTATCGGCTGACTTTTTCGGAATTACGTTTATGGAGTATGCGGGTAAGATGATTGTACCTACGCTATTTTCTTTGATAGCGAGTATCGTGGTGCTTTATTTCTTTTTTCGCAAAAGTATACCGAAGCAGTTTAATGACTCCCAGCTAAAAGATCCACAAGAGGCTATCAAAGATAAGAAGATGTTCCGTCTATCATGGTTTGTACTGGCGGTTCTTTTAGTCGGGTATTTTGTTAGTGAATTCTTGAATATTCCGGTATCTGTCGTTGCGGGTATAAGTGCGATTTCATTCCTGCTTCTGGCGAGAAGAAGCCCTTACGTGAAGGTGAAGGAAGTAATTACAGGAGCGCCATGGGCGATTGTGTTCTTCTCCATTGGGATGTATGTCGTGGTATATGGACTTCGGAATGCGGGTCTGACGGATTTACTCGCTAAGGCGATAGGAATGATTGCTGATCAGGGTCTATTCGCTGCAACCATGGGTATGGGTTTCATTGCTGCATTGATCTCATCATTGATGAATAATCTGCCAACCGTAATGATTGACGCACTGGCTATTGATGCAACGCATACTACTGGAATCATTAAAGAGGCATTAATATATGCAAATGTTATAGGTTCGGACCTAGGGCCTAAAATCACCCCGATAGGTTCACTTGCGACACTACTATGGCTCCATGTACTTTCGGCAAAAGGTGTGAAGATATCCTGGGGAACGTATTTTAAGACGGGTATTATATTAACTATTCCAACATTGTTCATCACACTTTTAGGGCTTTATCTGTGGTTGTTAATTACTTAATTTGAAAAGGGGAAGATCATAATGAACAAGAAAACGATTTATTTTTTGTGCACAGGGAACTCCTGTAGGAGCCAGATGGCTGAAGGCTGGGCGAAGCAATTTTTAGGGGAAGAATGGAGCGTGTACAGCGCTGGTATTGAAGCACATGGCCTAAATCCAAAAGCTGTACAAGCCATGAGCGAAGTAGGGATAGATATCACTGGTCAGACCTCGGATATAATCGATTCTAATCTGCTGAACAATGCTGATCTAGTCGTTACGTTGTGTGGGGATGCTGCGGATAAATGTCCAATGACACCTCCAAAGGTCAAACGGGAACACTGGGGCTTTGATGATCCGGCAAAAGCGCAAGGGAACGATGAAGAGAAGTGGGCAGTGTTCCAGCGTGTGCGTGACCAGATCGGAGAAAGAATCAAACAATTTGCAGAGACTGGAGAATAGTTAACGGGTGAAGCAACCCAATTTACTTAGGGTATTTTACGACAGGCCATTTCACTTTTCGTAAAGCATTCATAACCTCTGGTCCTACGTTCAGGTTACTTTGAACCAATTCATGGGGAGTTAGAGCCATCCATTGGTTCAGAGATACATCGGCAAATCGGTCACTTTTAAACATTTCAAGGAACCATAAGGAGTCGTCGCCTGTATTCTGAATATAATGTCCAAATGCAAAAGGGACATACCCGACATCGCCTGCTCTGTAATTGAAGGTACGTGCTACACCATTTCCAGCAAACACGGTCATGCGTCCTTTTCCAGCAAGATAATATTGCCATTCATCGTTATTCGGATGCCAGTGAAGCTCTCTCATCCCACCGGGTTCAATTTCTACTAATGCGGCAGCGACGGTTTTGGAGATCTGAAAGTTACTAGAATCGACAATTCTAACGCTCCCGCCGGGAGTCTTTAGCGGAGGTTGAGCCAGTAACGAATGTTTAAAGCTTTGCGGGATCTCTCCGTATGGAGGTTCTACCTTCTGACTTTGCAATGAACCGGGAACCTGATCCTGATAAATATAGACCTGTTCGTTGGGAATGGAGTCAAATGCAGCAGCAGGCACCCCGAAGTTAGCCGAAAGCACTTCTTTCGGAGTATGGGCAAACCAATCGGAAATGGACAAGGTATTCAGATCAGAAAAACTTCCATCGTCGAATACAAGCAGAAACTCACAGCCTTCTTCAAGACCTTGTATAGAGTGGGGGATACCCGGGGGGAAATACCATAGGTCACCAGGTCCTACATCTGCTATGAAGTTTCGACCATTTTGATCCACCGCTGTAATTCGAGCTCGACCTAACAGCATATAGGACCATTCTGCTTGTTGGTGCCAATGGAGTTCACGTACTCCGCCAGGGGTTAGGCTCATGTTTACGCCAGCTAGTGTTGTGGCGATGGGGAGGTCTCTGACCGTCACCTCTCTCGACCAGCCACCATGATTAAGCTGCATATGCGCATCGGAGAAAGAGAATTTTAAATTAGGGACGAGACCGGCATCGGTCACGGGAGGGACAAACATGTCCGGATTCTCCAAATCCCGCATAATATCACGTGGTCCTTTATCTAATCCCCCTGCGCCATCGCTTCGAATGGGCTGGGGGATATTTGTCTTTCTTGGCGAATCCTGTCCAGCATCGGTCATCCATCGTACTCCTTTCTTGATTCTAAATAACTCAATGAAAATATATGCGGAATCCTGTCTTTTATGATGAATAGCAAACGTGAAACAAGTTGACATGCGTAAAGGGATCATTGATTATTACTTATATAGGTGAAGGTTCTAGACGGAGTAGAGAGGGAGAGAGGTTTAGATGAATCATATTAAGGAGTCCTTACAACGATTAGGGAAGATAAGAGCATATGTCATAGGTCTATTAGTGATCCTGTTCGCCGCGGGTTCTGCGGTTACACCTACATCGGTGTCGGCGGCTGTCCAGTTAGGGACTCAGATAATGCCACTGTCATACGGGGGGTATTACGTCCTTTTTCCAGGTAAACTCGCTCCTTATTTTAAATCAGGTAAATTAATGGTGCCGATTCGGGCGTTCTCGAGTGCGATTGGTGCAGAATTGCTCTATGACGCATTAACGAATAGTGTTACTGTTTCGCTACTGGATCGATCGGTTGGGAAGATTAAAGCAGGGCAGCTAGAGGCAGAATTTAATGGGGAGACAGAAGATTCATTAGGGATCGCCCCAGAGATTAAGGATGGAATCCTGTTTGTTCCAGCATCCCCTATTCTAGAGGGGTTAAAGACATTTCGCTGGGAAACTCAGTTCAATAACGTGAATAAATTAACCCTTGGCATTGGCGCTAGGAAAGGGGAGGAATGGGCGAAGCCTGAGGCAGATCGTGCGCTTGCTCCTTATCCAGTGGAAACGACAGCACATCCTTATCCTTTATATCCTTTTGTGCTGACACAGGCTCAAGCTGGGAAAGACTACAGACTAACCTTAGGCGTGCAAAATACCTCCGGATTCGTCATCCCTGAAGGGAATGCGGAGCTGGAGCTGGTGAGTGTGGATCGTAAAGGGAATTCTTATCATCAAACGTTGAAGGGACCCGATTCGCTGACCTCCAAGGCAGCATCGTTATCTTTTTCCGTTTCCATTCCAGAAGAGGCTGAATACGTCATTTTTAGGTCACGTACATTGAGAGCGGATTAAGTATCATAGAGAGTTCTAACAAGATAGACAGAGAGCAGGTTAAGAAATAGATGACAGGTAATGAAGAACAGCGATATCGATTCAGTGAAGCACCCATTTGGGAATTGCAGCGGGCTTATTATGAAGAACAGGGATTAAAGGCTTGGAATAATGATCAGGTCCCGCAATATATTACGAGCAATCCTATGATTGCGACAGCATACGCAGAGATGATCTTCGGATTCCTGCAAGATCGGGCTGGACAAGGACATCTCTCTGAAACAGTTACCATACTGGAGCTGGGGGCAGGAGCGGGTCGATTAGCGTTCCATATCCTTAAGAAGCTATGCGAAATCATAGATTACGCAGGGACTCCGCTTCCTCCTTTTCGTTATGTGATGAGTGATTTACCCGCTAAAAATATAACCAGCTGGCAGCAGCACCCAAGCTTACTTCCATTCGTAAAGAAGGGGATACTGGATTTCGCACGTTTTGATGCTGTAGAGGATACTGAACTGCATTTAGTACACGCTAAGCTCAGCATTAGACCGGGTGATTTACAGCAGCCACTGCTGCTTGTAGCCAATTATTTTTTTGACAGTATCCCGCAGGAATTGATTTATGTGGATGAAGGAAAAATATATGAATGTGAGGTATCGATTCAGTATTCAGAGGAGGCAGATTCGGATAACCCCTCAGATGTACTCGGTACAATCATCCCGCAGTACCATTATCGCCGTGCGGCTAGTTACGAAGATCCGACCTACCCCTATCACGATGTTATAAAGCTCTACCAGCAGACGCTGGAGGATTCGCATATTCTGTTTCCAGTGGTGGGGCTTTCGTGTCTGGAGCGGCTTGCGAGGTTGTCTACAGAGGGGTTCGTACTCCTGACGGCGGATAAGGGAGATCACCGTATAGAGAATTGGCAATTTGCGGAGCCGCCGATGCTTATTCATCATGGAAGCTTCTCCTTAACGGCAAACTATCATGCGATTCAGCATATGTTGGACCAAAAAGGGGCGCACTCCTTATTTACCGCTCACCATTATAAAAACTTGAACATCGGATGTATTCTTATGCTGGATGCACCGATGAGCTATACGAACACTCGGTTAGGTTATAAACGGTTTATAGAGCGCTTTGGCCCGGATGATTTCTTCAGTATGAAGGAATGGATGGATCAGCAATTAGATACGATGGGGCTGCAGCAAATTTTGGCCTTTTGGCGCTTAGGTGGCTATGATGCAGAATGGTTTATCCATAGTGCTGAACAGATCTCGGAGCTGTTGCCGGATGCCAGTGATGAAGAAATGCTGGATCTTCAGCGTGGTATACAGTTGATGTGGACGGGCTACTATCCGATGGAACAGAGCTACGATCTATCGCTGGACGCTGGATTACTGCTGTATGAAATGGATAAGTTCGAGGAGGCGTTAGTCTACCTAGAGCGGTCTATGCATGCCAATACGGAAGATCCATTAGCATCTGTTCTTTATAGTATGGCGATTTGTAACTACGAGCTTGGAGCTGAAGCTGCTGCACTGGAATACGCGCATAAAGCTTTGGCTGTAGAGCCGGATAATGAAGTGGTTTTGGAACTGATAACGGCTCTGCGCGAGGAATAAAGCGTATGTTGAACTGTGACCCGAAAGATGGACACTTTGAAAAAAAGTGACCTCTTGCGAGTCACAGTTTTTTTAAAATCCTGTATCATTTCTTTTCTTTAATTAACAGGTTTGCCAGCTCTTGCGCATTCTTATCTTTTAAGTCCAGCATCTTTTCGCTATTGCTATCTTTAATGAGGAAGCCATTTTTAGTTTTGAAATCCATATAAAGGCTGAATCCGACGACTTCAGAATCAGCGTAAGTAACCGTCATTTGATAAGTTGGTGGACCACCCACATCAATAGCCCCGGGTACTTTTTTTGTAGTTCTTATAGTATCTTCGAAGATTTGAATGCTTTCACTGTCAGTATAAGTGATTTTCGTTGTTTCGGACACAAGGCTAACGCTGACGATCTCTTGCTTTGATCTGACTAATACAAATAATAAAATCAGCAAAATGATCAGCGAAAATGTAAGGATACTAATTCTTTTCATAAACTACCTCCAGAAATTGGAAACGACGTAACTTCACCAAATATATACCTCAATAATGGAATTTTCAATCTTTATTATCAATTAATAAGCACCATTTACACAGGACCATCTATTTGGTATCCTATACAAAATAATTAAACGCGATGACGAGAAGAGTAAATAAAATCATTCCTTCACAGAGAGCCCTGGATGATGAGAACGGGGTAAGGGATGTTTTATCGAAACAAGCCTCTGAGCGGCATATCGGAACCGGGCAAAGGGGATGGTATGACAGGAGCTCCTGTTATAGAGCTAGAGTATAAGCACTGCGTAACATGCATTGCCGTACTTGATGAGATTAATATGGCGACATATTAATGAACCTGGGGTGGTACCGCGAGAATTTCGTCCCCAAGACCATAAGTCTTGGAGATGAGGTTCTTTTTATTTTGCAGATCAATTATGCGGATATCACTTATAAACAGGAGGTAACACCAATGAACAACAATGGACCAGTAGTAATACCAGAAAGTTATATCGATAGATTAATTCAAGAAGAGCTCGAGGCTGGAACTTACAGTAGAGACATTTGCACCAGATTCCCACCGGAACCTAACGGATATCTCCATATTGGCAGTGCGTATGCCATTCACACGAACTATACGACTGCGAAGAAATATGGCGGGACATTTAATTTGCGGTTCGATGACACTAATCCTTTAAAAGAGGATCTGGAGTATGTAAATGCTATTCGCGAAGATATGCTATGGATGGGCTACCCACCGGACCATACTTTCTATGGATCAGACTATTCGGAAAAAATATACAATAGCGCAGTAATGCTAATCCGAAAAGGAAAAGCCTATGTCTGCGATTTATCACCTGAAGAGGTGACAGCTTATAGAGGTACGCTTACCGAGCCGGGAAAGAACAGTCCTTACCGGGAACGTTCTGTGGAAGAGAATTTGACCTTATTCACGGAAATGCGGAATGGAGTTTATCCGACTGGAGCCAGAGTATTACGCGCCAAAATAGATATGAGCTCACCTAATATCAATTTGCGTGACCCGATAATCTACCGGATCATCCATGCGGAGCATTATAGAACGGGCAACGATTGGTGCATCTATCCAATGTATGATTTTGCCCATCCTATTCAAGATGCTATCGAAGGGATTACACACTCCTTATGCTCGATTGAGTTCAAGGATCATCGACCACTGTATGAGTGGGTGCTGAATGAGCTGGATACCCCTGAGCCTCCAAAACAAAGGGAGTTTGGACGAGTAAACATCACTGGCGTCGTCACTAGCAAACGGTATATTAGACAACTGGTTACAGGACAATATGTGGACGGATGGGATGATCCAAGACTTCCAACACTTCGTGGACTGCGGAGAAGAGGTTTTACGCCTGAGAGTATTCGGAATTTTGTGAAGGAAATCGGATTTGTTAGACATAGCACCATTGTGGATATTGCCATGTTAGAGCATGCGCTTAGACAAGATTTGAAGGCGAAGGCTCCTAGCGTGATGGCCGTTCTCAAGCCCCTAAAAGTGGTCATTACTAACTATCCTGAGGATCAAAGCGAATGGCTGAAGATTGAGAATAACAGCGAGGATAAGACACTAGGGGAAAGAGAGGTTCCCTTTTCACGGACGCTCTATATTGAACAAGAGGATTTCATGGAGGAGCCGCCTAAAGGTTATCACAGGCTGACTATTGGTAATGAAGTAAGGCTGAAGGGTGCTTATTTCTTGAAGTGTAATGAAGTAATCAAGAATGAAGCAACCGGAGAAATCCTTGAGCTTCGCTGCACCTACGATCCGAGAACGAAGAGTGGAAGTGGATTTAATGAACGCAAGGTCAAGGCAACTATTCATTGGGTATCGGCAGAACATGCGATCAAAGCAGATGTTCATCTATACGAGCGGCTGCTAAAAGATAACGACGGACCTAAAGAAGACGATGAGGGCTGGGACGCGTATCTTAATCCAGATTCCTTAACAATTCTGAAGGATTGCTTGCTGGAGCCTTCCATGGAAAGTGCACTTCCAGAAGATAAATTTCAATTCATCCGGCATGGATTCTTCTGTGTGGATAAAAAGTATAGCACAGCTGATAAGCTGGTCCTGAATCGAATTGTACCGCTGAAGGACACATGGAAGAAAAATTCGTAATTCACAGCACATTCTTTCTCCACAACTTTTCTTTATGATAAAGAGGTCATATTGAATTCTAGGAGGTAATGCTATGAATTGGGCTTGGTTAGTCACTTTGATTTGTCCCTTAATGATGATATTTATGATGTTTGGACTGGGCGGGAAACACGGACATGGACATGGATCGAGAAAGCAAGCATCAGCTGATTATCAGGAGCTTCAGAAAGAGCTGAATGATCTGAAAATGCAGAACGAACAAATGAGAAAAGATATTCAAAGTTTAACTTCATAAAAGGGTCGTAATCATGGACTTAGGAGCTAAAGCTGGGCGAAGAACGGGTAATTCCGGATCATCGTCTAGCTTTTTTGTTGATCAGAAGTGTATAAGCATATGAAAATCATGAATGAAACATATTTACATTTTTCAGAAATGAGCATATACTTTAAATATAAGTTGCACAGAGGAAACTTTCATGTATATAGACAACTTTTTCTGGCATGAGGAGGAATTGAGATGTTAGAACAAACTTTAGTTGAACAACCACATATAAAACAACATAAGAACTCCATTTCAGCGCAAGCCGTACTTAATGGGGAGACAAAAGGAATAAAAAGATTACTTCCTTTCTTAGGCCCAGCATTTATCGCTGCTGTTGCTTATCTGGATCCAGGTAATTTTGCCACCAACATTACGGCGGGTTCAAAATATGGCTACCTCTTATTATGGGTGATAGTGGCCTCGAATTTAATGGCCGTTCTTATTCAGGCGTTATCCGCCAAGCTGGGTATTGCTACAGGCAAGAACTTACCTGAGATCGCTCATGATCGATTTCCGAAGAGTGTATCGATCTTCTTATGGATTCAAAGTGAATTGGTGATTATTGCAACGGATCTAGCGGAGTTTATCGGGGCGGCTTTAGGACTATATCTATTGTTTGATATACCTATGCTGCCTGCAGCAATGATCACTGCCGTTGGTTCTTTTGCTATCTTAGAGCTTCAGCGCCGGGGCTACCGCTCACTTGAGGCCGGAATTGCTGCAATGATTCTTATTGTCGTTTTAGCATTCGCATTTCAAGTTATTGTAGCTAAACCAGATATGGGTGCTGTTGCTGTAGGCATGTTTACACCCAAGTTTGAAGGGGTGGATAGCATCCTTTTGGCCGCAGGAATTCTAGGTGCAACAGTGATGCCACATGCGATTTATTTACATTCATCACTTACTCAGAATCGTATCGTAGGAGTAAATGAAGCGGAGAAGAAACAAATCTTTAAACTGGAATTCATAGATATTATCATTGCGATGATTATTGCAGGTGCAGTGAATCTGGCGATGGTGATTGTCTCGGCGGCATTGTTTTTCAAAAATGGGCTGGTGGTTGAGGATCTGGATGTCGCGTTTCAGCAATTTAGTCACTTAGCTGGGCCAGTAACAGCGATCTCGTTTGGGTTAGGACTACTTATTGCGGGACTATCGAGTTCGTCTGTAGGAACTATGGCTGGTGATGTCGTGATGCAAGGCTTCATCAACAAAAGAATTAACCTGTATTTACGTCGTGCGATTACGATTATTCCACCTTTGGCTATCATCGGCTTTGGTGTAAATCCAACGAAGGCACTCGTTATCAGTCAGGTGATCTTGTCCTTTGGGATTGCATTTGCCCTGGTACCACTGGTTATGTTTACAAGCAATCGTCAGATTATGGGCGGGTTAGTGAATCGTAAGATGACAGCTGCTCTTGGGTGGATCATCTCCGGTCTGGTTGTATCGTTAAACTTGTTTTTGGTCTATCAAATGTTTGTATAAGCGCAGCTAAAGAGCTCGGCTCACGGATCTCCTCAGGTCATACTTGAGGGATACCCTGGGCCGGGCTTTTTATATATGGATCCTGTTTTATTTAAAATAATCGGCTACGCCATCGGCGATCGCTTTAGCCGCTTTTTTCTGATAGGAGGACTTGCGGACAAGGGCCTCGTCTGTAGGATTGGTAAGAAATCCAAGCTCAACTAAAGTAGCTGGAATTCTATTCTCCCTCAGGATGTGGTAATCACCAAAGGACAACCCGTTGCTCTTTAGACCGATGCCTTGCCCCAGCCGGGTTTCAATCGACCGTGCCAGCCTCAGATCATCTGATTCGGAATAAAAGAAGGTTAGTGTCCCGGACACTTTTTTTGGAGAAGAATTATAATGTATGCTTACAAATGCATCTGCATTCAGCGCCTCACTCATCTGAACACGCCGAGCGAGCGTAGGCTTCTGATCTTCCCGAGTACGCGTCATCTCTACCCGTGCACCTTTAGCTACAAGGGCATCGCGAACATAAAATGCTGTTTGCAGATTCAAATCCTTTTCCATGGTGTTATATGTAGTGCCGAGCATCCCCGGATCACTGCCGCCATGACCAGGATCCACGACGATTAACTTTCCTCGCAGATTACCTGTGCGCGAGGTGGACTTTGTGCTGCTCGTGCTGCTTACTGAAGTGCCACTTCGAATATATTGCTCAGCGACCCATCCGATATTACCGTTAGCAGTTCGAATTCGTGCCCAATCGTTCTGATGAAGGAGAAGGGCAACCGTATCCTGAGCCTTTAAAGAACCGAGCACCTTATATTGTGTTCCCGGACCGCTTCGGATGCGCAAGGAGTCAGCTGTAACTGTAGCCTTTGTGGTTCTACTCGAAGCGCTGGTCGAGGTGGAGGTAGTACTGGTGTTGGAAGTAACAGATGTTCGAGAAGCGCTTGTTTGCTGGGAGTTGCTGTTCACCTTTTTAAGGTAATAGCCCGCTACCCAGCCAGAGGTGTTCCCCGTCTTAACCTTTAACCACCCGTGCTGATCCTCAGTAACAGTTACCTTTGCTCCGTTCTTAATAGATCCCACAACAGTTGCATTCTTTGCTGGCTCATTGCGTACATTTAAAGAACTCGCGTATACCTGAGCAGTATAACCACCCGTGGTTGTCTTAGCTTCAGCAGGTTGTGGCGCTGCCGTACCTAAAAGGCATGCCGCAAGTAGTGTGACACCTATCATTTTGTTCATAGTATCCTCGCTTTTTCAAAGTAGTCGTAATTTTTTACCCACTTTACGAGGTTTAGAATAATTTTTTTAGAAGTTTTTGAGAACTTGGCCTCTATTCCGGTGGTCTAAAGACTTGTATAATTATTACATATTGGAAAGGATGAAGGAGCACTGCCGTGACTAAACCAAAGCTATTCATTGGATCTTCCAGGGAATCCATACGTTATGCAAGAGCGATTCATGAGCAGCTGAAGAGGGATGCTGAAGTACATCCTTGGTATGCCAATGCCTTTCGTGCGAATGAATATACGATGGAGGCACTGGAGAGAAATTTGGATGAAAGTGATTTTGCTGTATTTGTGTTCTCGCCTGATGATGTCGCCAAAATACGCGGTAAATTTTATTATGTGACCCGCGATAATACGGGATTTGAGATGGGTTTGTTTTGGGCTAGATTACGACGCAGTCGTGTGTTTTGCCTAGTTCCAGACCAGGTTACTGCCCGTGACGATTTGATCCCTGGAGAAAACGTGGAAGAGTATCATCTGCTATCTGATTTGTCTGGGATTACGTCTTTAGAGTATGAAGTGCATCATGATAATCCTACGGCTGCTGTGGATGTAAGCTGTGGTAAGATTATCGATAGTATTCAAGAGCGCGGTAGATTTAGTGACCCGGTTAAAGATTTAGAGCAGCTAAAGATGGATTTAAGGCGCAAAGAGAGTATCCTTCATTTTTTTTGGCAATATAATAGTAATGTGACCATCTCTGGAGATGGAGAGAAGTATCACGCACTCAGTGAGGCGATACGCAATTCCTTTTTACCTCCGAAGCATTGTCGTGTGATCGGTGCTGCTATCTGGCAGGCTCAAGAGAACGAACGGCTTGTGCAGGTGGGGGGGAATGTCGGACGTGGTCACTCTTATTCCTTAACAGTAACGAAAGAGAATGAGAAGCAGCCTAGTGTGGTGGATGCATTTTTATCGAGTAAATGGACTTTTTTTCAACGCACGGAAGTTGCGGAGGTATATATCCTATGCTATCCTCTAGGTAAGAAGTATGTTCTTTCCGTACATTTTTCAGGAAGTGATGGATTATCTGCGGATGGTCTTAAGGCGGTAGTTGGGAATAATCAGGATTTATTCCGTACCATCAATCATTTAGTAGGGGAGGATTCAGCATGAAGAGAATAAAGGGTATTAACAACTTATCCGGTGCTGTTCTCCGATCTGCAAGTGGTGGAAGCAGGAGTGCAGGAGATAAGAATACCACAAGTAATTCAGGTTCAAGCCATTCCGCTCAGCAGCCAGCTTCAACTAAGATTTATACTGCACCTTCTCTGGACGGTGGGGACGATGAATATAAGAAGCTTATTAGTGGGAAGGTAGATAATAATAAACCATCCTTTGCGTAACAAGCATAAGGGGCTATCTCAACAGTAGTGAATCTACTTAAGGGATAGCTTCTTTTTTTGAGTAAAGGTAAGGATCGATCAAGGGTATAAGCAGCACGATTTAGCTTAACGATGCGGACGGTTGACTAATCAGTAACATAGCTGGCGAATAAACCTGCAAGAATACAATTTTTAATGATACGAGGATGGCTAAATCAATGATTCCTGCTAGGCTGCAGTTATTCTTGCTTCTGAAGAGGTCTTTAAAACATAAGTGAAGATATACCTGTAGATTCGCAGCTTTTGGACATAATGAAGAGGATATCTATATAAAAAGTTATATTTTTGCAGGCATTCTTAGTTCTGCGAACGGACTGTTATTCTAATCGCTTGCTCATAACATGCTGGAGCAAGTCGCAGTGGAGCAATAACACGAAATAGCGCTACTCCACGGAAGGGAGAAGCGCTACTTTGTTTACTGGGACAACCTCTCAGTTCTAACGGCTGTTCTTCTTGGCAATCTCGCGCCGCACAACAGGGGCAACCTCTGTTGCCAATAGTTCAATGGCCTTGGTTACCTTGGCGTAAGGAAGCCCGCCGATATCGAGCTGAGTCATAAAGCGGCTATGGCCGAACAGCTCATGCTGATAGAGAATTTTCTCAATAATTTGCTGCGGGCTGCCCACAGCCATCGTGTTATCAGCAGATACATATTGCCCAAAGTCGTCACGAGACACTTTGTATTCTTGTCCAGGTTTTGGACTGATGGAATTCCGGTAACTATAGTAATATGGGTAATATTCATCCAGCGCCTGCTGTGAGGTTTCGGCAATGTAGCCGTGGCTAGTAATTGCAATCTTTAGATCCTCAGGTGCATGCCCTGCCAGAATTCCGGCGCGTCGATAAGTTGCGGCAAGCTCTTGGAAAGGCTCTGGACTGCCGCTAAGAATGGCGATGGCCATTCCGGTTCCAAGTGTTCCAGCTTTCTCCGCGCTTTCAGGAGAACCGCCTACGCCAATCCATACAGGAAGTCTTTGCTGAAGAGGGCGTGGAGCAATCTCAGAATCCTTCAGGGGTGAACGGAAGGAGCCCTCCCAGTTCATAATTTCATGCTTGTTAAGCTCCAAAAGCAGATTGATATTCTCGGTGAATAGTCGATGATAGTCTTCAAGTTCATACCCGAAGAGCGGAAAAGATTCCACAAAAGCACCACGTCCCGCAATAATCTCTGCGCGGCCATTCGACAGTAAATCAAGTGTGGCGAAATCCTCGAACACGCGAACGGGATCAATGGTGCTTAATACGGTGGTGGCGCTCGTCAGCTTGATTCTACGAGTAACCTGAGAGATGGCTGCCAGAACGACTGGAACCGAAGAAATTGCAAAATCAAGTCGGTGATGCTCACCTACACCAAATACATCAAGCCCTGCTTCATCTGCTAGCTTGGCCGCAGCTACAACTTCGTCGAGTCGTTGTTTTGGGCTAATCTTATTACCGTTATGACAATCAGCTACAATGTCTCCTAAGGTGTAGATACCGAATTCAAAATCGGATGCTGGTGCTGTGGTTACCTCGTTACTCATGATCACAAACCCCTTGTTATTCATATATTTGATAAAGCTTGTTCGTTTATGGAGGATTGTGATTATTATAACACAACAACTTACAAATTGTAAGTTTATGAGTAAATGTTTTTGTAGGATGAAATTAAAATTATCGATGCGAAAAAAACAAATCTACTTTATGATTAATAGGTTATAAATTTAATAGATCACTTAGAAGGACCGGAGGATATCATGGAACAGCAAGCGATTTGGGCAATAGGTATTTTTCTACTGATTTATGGACTGATTATTTCTGAGAAAATTCATCGTACGATCTTAGCGATGTTAGGTGCTATTGTTATGGTAGCGATGGGTATTGTCGATCAGGAGACGGCACTGCATCACATTGATTTTAATACCCTTGGACTACTTGTAGGGATGATGATGATTGTAGGGATTACTGCAGAGACAGGACTCTTTAAATATGCGGCTGTGAAATCAGCTAAGCTAGCGAAAGGGAAACCGAGACGGATACTGATTGCCTTGTTTGTTATTACTGCAATTGCTTCAGCTTTCTTGGATAATGTTACGACAGTGCTGTTAATGGTACCCGTTACTTTCAGTATTACAAGGCAACTACGAATTCATCCGCTACCTTTTTTGATGTCACAAATTATCGCATCGAATGTCGGTGGAACGGCAACATTGATTGGAGATCCGCCTAATATTATGATTGGCAGTGCTGTGAAAGAGCTGACGTTTATGTCTTTTATCAATAATCTGGCACCTGTGATTATCATCATTATGTTGGCGTATATCCCACTTCTACTACTGATGTTTGGTAAACAAATTAAATCCACTCCGGAATTGCAGAAGAGCATCATGGACATGGATGAGAAGGCAATGATTACGGATCATAAGCTGATGCGAAAATGTTTGATTGTACTCGGAATTACGATTGCAGGGTTCTTTTTACATCAGACGCTACATTTGGAGTCCGCTACAGTTGCCTTAGCAGGCGCTTTTTTACTGCTCTTACTAACCGGGGGAGAGCACATGCTGGAAAAAGCTTTTCGTAGTGTGGAATGGATTACGATATTCTTTTTTGTTGGACTGTTTGTTCTGGTATCCGGGCTCGTTGAGACGGGTGTCATCGCGGAGCTGGCTGCCAAGGCGATTGAATTAACGGGTGGGGACGTTCTCATGAGCTCGATGATGATCTTATGGGTAAGTGCGATTGCCTCTGCGTTTCTTGATAATATTCCTTTTGTAGCAACGATGATTCCTTTAATTCAGGAGATGGGGCAGATGGGGATCACCAATCTGGAGCCCCTCTGGTGGAGTTTGGCCTTGGGTGCTTGCTTGGGTGGCAATGGTACATTGATCGGTGCCAGTGCCAATCTGATCGTTGCTGGTCTTGCTGGTAAAGAGGGCTACCCGATTACGTTCATGAAGTATTTGAAGGTGGGTTTCCCTTTAATGCTGCTGTCTATTGTGATCTCAAGCGTATATTTGTATTTAAGATATCTGATGTGAACAAACAGAGGTATTGCGCATGTATAAGCGCAATACCTCTGTTTTTTTGTAAATATAAATGATTCGCTTAACGCACCCGATGTTGAAGATCAATCAAAGCTTAGGCTACTAGCTGGTTCTCAGTTACTATATGATGACGCGCAGATTCAATTAGATACTGCGCCCGTGAACAACCTCCTTGCTTAGATGCAAGGGGGTGTTCGCGTTGTTCATTAATGTGAGTAGGATGTATAATTTTACATTTTATAATTGATAATACTAGGAAAAAAAGTCCGAGAGGAGCCAGGCTAGTGAATGGGCTGCAACGGGAGAATCATGAAGAACTACTTATTCACTTAGATCAAAATATGCAGGCCATTCAGAACAGGCTGGGATATAGTTCAGACATCGTTACGCGCTACATTGAACATGATCAGGGACAGATAGCGATTGTATATCTTGATGGGCTAACCGATAGCAAGACGATTAACGATTTCATATTGAAATCCATCATGGAGCAACGTGGTTTTGACCCTCATCAGTCATCGATGCCGCCTCAATCCTTGTTCCGAATGATTCAGAACTATGGGATCGCGATCGGCAACCTACAAGTCTACACTCACATTCAAGACGTCGTTGGAGAAATTCTTGGGGGAAACACGGCGATTCTGGTGAATGGGTACTCCCAGGCGTTAGTTAGTAGCACGCAAGGTGGTGACAAAAGAGCGGTAAGCGAGCCGACTTCGCAAGCGACCGTAAGAGGTCCCAAGGACAGCTTTACGGAATCCCTCGTGACGAATCTGACGTTGGTAAGACGGCGTATCAAAAGCGAATCACTGCATTTTGAGTCGTTAAAGCTCGGAGAACATACGAAAACGGAAATTCGTGTTGCATATATGCGCGATATTGCAGAAGAAAGTATGGTGCAGGATATCCGAATGAGATTGCAGCAGATTGAGCTGGATGGAGTGTTGGAATCGGGATATCTCGAAGAGTATTTAATAGATCATCCCTATTCCCCTTTCCCCCTCATCTATAACACGGAAAGACCGGATACCGTAGCAGGCAGCTTGCTGGATGGCAGAGTAGCGATCTTTGTTGATGGAACACCGCATGTATTGATCGCACCAGTCAGCTTTTTTCAATTTATTCAGAGCGCGGAGGATTACTACCAACGCTTTTATTTCTCATCCATTCTTCGGATGCTCCGGTTAGTTTCATTTCTTATGTCTTTCCTTACACCAGCACTTTACGTGGCAGCAATAACATTTCATCATGCGATGATTCCAACACCACTCATTATTAGCTTTGCATCTCAATCGGAGAATGTCCCTTTTCCAGCGATTATCCAAGCCTTCATTCTCATCGCAGCACTAGAAATATTATATGAAGCGGGGATTCGGATGCCGAAAGTGATTGGTTCTGCGATCTCTATCGTTGGTGCGTTAGTGATGGGGGAAGCTGCTGTGCAGGCGGGGTTCGTGGCTTCTTCTATGGTAATTGTGATATCCATGACGGCGATCACGACGTTTGCCTTACCCTCGTACAATTTAGGTATTACAGCCCGTCTGTTCCGAGTGGTTTTTCTTGTGCTCGGTGCTACGTTTGGTTTTTTCGGCGTGTTATTAGGTTTATTCTGCGTAGTCGGCCATATGAGTCATTTGAGTTCCTTCGGGTATCCATACCTCACATCCTATGCACCCAATGTTCCCGAGGATCATAAAGATGCGATCTTTCGAGCTCCCCTGTGGAAATTCCGAACGCGTCCAGTAGGGCTTGCCCAGAATAGACGAAAGAAGAGCTAGTCTATCACGGAACATGCGCGAATAAGAAGGAGTCGGAGCCGTGAAGAAGTCGTGGATCGTTCATATTGTACTTATCGGTCTCTCTATTTTGTGTGGGGGTTGCTGGGATCAGACCGAACTCAAAGAAGTGGCTTTGTGTGTCGCGATGTCGATTGAACAAACACCTGATCAGCAATTTTTGTTATCTTTTCAGGTAATTAACCCGGGATCGATCGTAGAGGGTCAGCAAGGTGGTGGTGGAGGAACGTCCAGTGTCACCACGTATAAGAGCACTGGAGTATCTGTTGCGGAAGCTTCGCGTAAAGTTACGATGCAGTTGTCCCGTAAAATGCTATTTTCACATATGTCGGTCATCGTTATTGATAGCGAAATCGCCAAGCAAGGGATTAAAAAAATATTTGACGTCTTCCTGCGGGATCATGAAATGCGCATGCAGACGAACGTGATCATTTCACGTGATGTGCCGGCCTCGAAATTATTGAAGCTTGTCACGACCATGGAGAGAATTCCAGCGAATCAACTTTCACAGCAGTTAATCTTAGTTGAGAAGTTATGGGGGGAGACACACCATATCCAAATCGATGAAGTTATTCGACAATTGGCACATCATGGAAAAGAACTTACCGTTGGTGGCGTAAGCATTGCAGGCGATCAAGATAAGCTAGACAAACGAGATAACACGGATACGATTCAGCCAGCGTCGACATTAATTACCAAGGGAATTGCGATCTTCGATGGGGATAAACTCTGGAGTTGGCTGGATCAAGAGAAAGCTCGAGGATATTTGTGGACACAAAAGACGATGAAGCGCACAGCATTGAGAACGGATTGTAAAGGGCAAAAAGATGGGTTGACGATCGATATCAATCGCGAGAAATCATCATTGCGTGTCATCAAGCGTAATAACCGCTATGTGTTGCATGTGCATATTCAAACTTCCGGATCCATTAGAGAATTAGGCAAATGCTCGAATGAACGCCTTGAGAATGCATTCCTGCTGAAGCTGGAGAAGCAGGTTGGTAAACAGATCCAAGATGAAATCGAGAATACGCTCATTGCTTTACAACAGCAGAAGTTAGATGCTTTTGGGTTTGGAGCTTCTATCGATCGTATGGATCGGAAGGAGTGGAGAAGAATTGAGGACCAATGGCCTGAGCTATTTCGTACAGCAGAGCGGGATGTTCGGGTTGAAATGTCCATAGGGAACACAGGAATGACCATTAATCCGACGCAAGTCGAATAGATCATTATTTCTAAGTAGTGAAGGTGGAGTTATGAGGAATAACCAGAACGTGATGCATTTCTCACAATTATTTCGGTTGATGGTGTTATTCGAGCTAGGAAGTGCCTTAGTGTTCCCACTCAATGTTGAGGCCAAAGAAGCGGGATGGATATCGACGCTGTTAGGCATGGCGTTAGCTTTGTTATTTTACGTCGTGTTCTGTTATATCGCCCGGGATAATCCTCGTCAGCCGTTAACTGTTGTTATCGAAGGCATTATTGGGAGGGTGCCAGGTAAAATCCTAGCCTTTCTTTATACTTTATTTTTCATTTACCAAGCTTCTCGGCAGTTTAATGATTTTGCCCTGTTAATGAATGTATCGGTATTCGACCAAACGCCGATCATTATGATTCATGCCATGATGGTCGTGACCATTGGCTACGTACTGTCCCTTGGGATAGTGGTGCTAGCCCGAACAGGCGAAGTCTTCTATGTCGTAATGCTAAGTATGATTCTACTCTCGAGTGTCTTGATTGTTGTTTCGGGTATTGTGGATCTTGAACGGTTAATGCCGATCCTCGGGGACGGGGTTGGCAGCATTCTGATGTCGTTTCCACGTTCAGTTAATTTTCCGTTTACAGAAGTGATTGCCTTTATGATGTTGACTCCATTCCTGAAAGAGCGTGGGTCCTTACTGCGCACGGGGATCATCAGCTTGATTTTCAGTGGATTAATATTAGCTTGGATTACGGCATTGAATGTTTCCGTGCTGGGCGTGGATATCTTGAGCCAATCGTTTTTTCCTTTCCTGATGTCAATTAGCGAGGTTAATATCTCCAATTTTATTCAACGGTTAGATGTGATCGCAGTTATGATGCTGATCATTGGCGTTTTTTTTAAAGCAAGCATCTTCTATGCGGCTTCTGTAGTTGCGGTTTATCGGTTGTTTCATATGACGAGCTACCGAACGGCGGTCCTTCTTGTAGGAATGGTTACTTTCCTTTCAGCTATTGTGATTAGTCCGAATTCTTCGCATCATATACAAGAGGGTCTCATCTCCAATCAATGGTTTATTTATTTGCCCTTTGAGATGACGATCCCTGTCTTGCTCGGGGGATGGGTGTGGTTGCGTAACAAATTTAAACGCGAACACAATACTTAAAGCTTGGATGGCTTCTTTTTCATTCCTAGAACGTAGAGAATGATGACAAATGCCAGTCCAAAGAGCCATTGAATGGTTGGATGCAGAATTTGAATCCTTCTGAGAATCATCATAATATCTTGGTAAAGAGTTACACCAAGAGGAAGGTCCAGTACGAGATCGAATAATAAACTTCCCACAAGTAGTACTGTGAATATGAGAATGTTCTTCATGTTTTCTCTCCTAAGTTTTAGAGTATGTATCTAGTTGTTCACGAGATGAGCTGAACTTATTCCGATAAAGCAGATCCAACGTGATTTCGCTGGACGGTGGACCGGACGGGTGACAGGGTTGCTAGGGAGCTGGCGGGCTGAGATCGGCTGGGGACCAGGCGCTAATGGTTCGATGGCAGAAAGAGATACGACACCTTATTTTGAAGTGTTTACTGAGCAATATCGTACGTGAACAATAATTAAAAAGCCGCCCAGAGTTGCAGTCTGGGCGGCTTATTGTTGTATATGAATTCAATCTTGATAGGCTGAACAAAAGAATATAACAAAAAGCGAGAAGGATCGGAGGGGAATATTGGAACTGTAGGAGCGATAGCGACCGCCTTTGTCCCTGGATTTCCACCGCAAAGAGCGGTAATAATCAAGAAATCTGGGGACAACAGCGGCCGGAAGTCCAATGATTCACCGCAGTGACTACTGAGCTTTAAGTTAATATCATTAGTTCGGTCTAAATATCTAGAACATTCTATAGCAGTGCTTCGATCGCTGGCTCAATATCCAGAGGATCCACAGTAGACTCGAATCTAGTCACCACATTGCCTTCACGATCTATCAAGAATTTAGTGAAGTTCCATTTGATTTCGTCATTGTTCAGTGCTTCTGGATCTTTGCTCTCAAGCATGCTTTGAAGCAGCTTTCCTGAAGAATGGTTCATGTCGAAGCCTTCAAATCCGGCCTGTTCCGTAAGGTGAGCGAAGAGTGGATGCTTATGCTCGCCCTTTACTTCAACCTTCTCAAAGAGTGGGAACGTAACGCCATAATTGATTTGGCAAAACACATTAACCTCTTCATTGCTACCAGGTTCCTGCTCCCCAAATTGATTGGAAGGGAAACCGAGAATTTGGAAACCACGTTCTTCGTATCTTTCATAGAGCTTTTGCAGGTCAGAATATTGGTGGGTAAAGCCACATTTACTTGCTGTATTCACAATCAAAAGTACTTTACCTTTGTATTGCTCTAGTTCGATCTCTTTTCCACGAATACTGCGTGCCGTATATGAATAAATGCTCATGCTGCTACATCCCTTCAGTTATGTATTGTAAATGCTAAAGCTGGCAGTGAATATGAACAGGAAATATTTTCAATGATTTAATTGTAAACAATCAAAATATTGCTGTCAACATCATCCATTGAAAGGGATTGGAACCTTTAAAGCAGAGTTAGAATAGTATGGGTGTGGGTTATTTCATATTTCTAATTCTATTCAAGCGAGCTGGTATAGGAACAATTTTAACTTATGGAATTTTAATGCATTAAAGCTGAGTAGCGTTACATTGTCATCTTGCATATGAATCCCTTTTTGATTAAGATAGCAGAAACCAGCGCAAAAGACGTGCTGACATAAATAAGGACTATGACGAAGAGAGTAAGCATTATAGCGGATCTTAACAGGGAAGGCGTGCCGGAGACTGAGAGCACCCTCATGAGACGATTAATGCCGAAGTTCACTTCCGAGTCGGCCCCTGAAGTAGTTTGTCACAGGTTGTGGCAGGTATGAGTAGGGAGGCCCGCGCCCCGCGTTACCGGGTGAAAGACAGAATTAATTCTTAGTCAGGGAACATGATGTTCTATTCCTTTGTGCTAGTTTTCGGGTTAATTCTAAATAAGGGTGGTACCACGGCTCCTCGTCCCTTGCGACGGGGGGCCTTTTTGCGTTCCAAATTATACAATAAGAAGAGGGAGTGGAAGGGTAATGAGTAACGTGGAATTGGATGTTCTTAGAGGTCGTCTGGATGAAATCAATGGGCAATTGCTGGAGCTAATCTCCGAGCGGGCCAAGGTTGTTCAGGAGATTGGAGTAGTAAAAGAAAAACAAGGTGTGCCTAAGTTCGATCCAGAACGGGAAAAGAAAATGCTGGATCAGCTCGTAGCGAGCAACAAAGGACCTTTCACTAACGGAACCATCCGCAGCCTCTTTAAACAAATTTTTTCAGCATCTCTGGACTTACAATCCGATGAACATAAAAAAACATTACTAGTAGCGCGTAAGAGTCACAAAGAAGATACGGTGATTGTTCTGCCGGGGGATGTTACTGTTGGCGGTTCATCTTCGCTGATGGTAGCTGGTCCTTGCTCCGTGGAGAGCGAACTACAGACCCGCACCGTAGCTGCAGCCCTGCAAAAAGCTGGTGTACGTGTTATGCGTGGAGGTGCCTTTAAGCCTCGGACTTCCCCTTATGACTTCCAAGGTCTAGGTATGGATGGTCTAAGAATATTACGTGAAGCAGCAAATGATTATGGCCTGCTGACGATCAGTGAAATTGTTGACCCAAGACATATCGAAGAGTCCTTAGATTATGTAGATATCATCCAGATCGGTGCGCGTAACATGCATAACTTCGAGCTGCTAAAAGCGGTCGGTGAAGTCAATAAGCCAGTGCTGCTGAAGCGCGGATTGGCTGCCACACTCGATGAATTCATACATGCAGCGGAATACATCATGTCTCGTGGTAACACACAAATCATGTTGATTGAACGCGGAATTCGTACTTATGAAAAAGCGACCCGCAACACGCTCGATATTTCAGCTGTGCCTATTCTTAAGCAGGAATGCCATTTGCCAGTATTGGTCGATGTTACGCACTCCACAGGACGCAAAGACATTCTTATTCCTTGTGCGAAAGCCGCACTCGCAGCCGGAGCCGATGGCATCATGGTTGAAGTTCACCCAGATCCTGCAACTGCGTTGTCCGATGCCGCACAGCAGCTGAATATTGATGAATTCAACACCTTCTTCAATGAAGTGAAAGCTTCCGGGCTGTACCGGTAATTTGAAATATAGAATATATAGAATTTGAATGAAAATTAAAGAATAAGCTAGAAAATGATGTTAATAAGCGCTTACATGTCTGAATGATCTTTTTGTGGAGGTGAAGGTGGGTCGAGTACAATAAGCAACATTAGCGTTGCACCGGCCCCGGGTCTTTTTGAAAAAGGCCTAAATACCTTAATAGCCACAGGAGGAAAGAAGATTTTGAAGCAGCTTACCTTAAATAATGGGTGGTTTTCTAACACTCGAACCGATATTTTATCGGGAATGACCGTAGCCGTTGCGCTGATACCTGAAGCGATCGCTTTTTCGATTCTGGCGGGAGTAAGTCCGATGGTAGGTTTATATGCCTCTTTTTGCATCGCTATTGTAACAGCACTTGCTGGAGGTAGACCCGGAATGATTTCGGCGGCTACGGGGGCCATGGCCCTGTTAGTCGGAAGCCTCGTGTTGGAACACGGAATAGAGTATCTGTTTGCGGCAACTGTATTAGCTGGTGTGTTTCAGATATTGATGGGCATGTTGAAGCTGGGCCGATTTATAACATTTTTACCGCAGCCGGTAATGACGGGTTTTGTTAACGCGTTGGCGATTCTTATTTTTATGGCGCAGCTTACCCATTTTAATGGACAAGGCTGGGTAATGTATGGTCTGGTAGCTCTGACACTGCTTATTATTTATACGGTTCCACGGTTTACCAAAGCCGTACCTTCAGCGCTCGTAGCGATTGTTATCGTTTCTGTTCTTAGCATCGCTCTTCATCTGGACGTAAGAACCGTAGGCGATATGGGGAATATTACAGCAACTTTGCCACTATTCCATCTGCCACAGATCCCGCTCACGCTGGATACTCTGCTTATTATTTTGCCATATTCGCTCTCGCTGGCCGTAGTTGGATTATTAGAATCTCTGATGACAGCCACCTTGATCGACGATATTACTGGCACTGGTAGTGATAAGAACAGAGAGGCGAAGGGGCAGGGCTTAGCGAATGTTATCACCGGATTTTTCGGGGGGATGGCAGGCTGTGCAATGATCGGCCAGTCGATGGTAAATATGAAGTCAGGGGGACGTACCCGTTTGTCCACGTTTGTGTCAGGGATCTTTTTATTGTTCCTGATCCTCGTGCTTGGCGATGTGGTTAAGCAGATTCCGATGGGCGCACTTGTCGGTGTGATGATTATGGTCTGTATCAGTACCTTTGAATGGGGCTCGCTCAAATCTCTGACCCGTGTTCCACTAAGCGACGCGCTCGTTATGATTGTAACGGTGGTCACTGTGGTTGCTACGGACAATCTCTCTATCGGTGTTTTATGTGGTGTTCTGCTTAGTGCCTTGACCTTTGCTTGGAAAATAGCCTCGATCCGCCTAACTGTTCAGGAAGCTGCCTCTTCCAAAACATATTCGGTGTCCGGTCAGCTGTTCTTCGGCACAACAAGTCACTTCATTCATGAATTCACCTACGATAGCGATCCCGATCATATTATTATCGATTTCTCTCACTCTCATGTGTGGGATCAATCCGCGGTGCATGCCATAGCCAAGACGATGAGCAAATACGCTGAACTAGGCAAAAAGGTTACGATCACCGGACTTAATGAAGACAGCTCGCGGCTGGTTCAGCGGGTGGGGTTGTCATTATAGTAGGACATACAAAAAAATAACGGATACCCTGAAAAAAAGATTGCGCTATATGCGTGATCTTTTTTTTAAATATAAGCGTTTATATGTTCTACGCTATAAATTATCCTTATATTTCTCGCATAAACGCTTACCGTCCTAATAGGGACGCTGAAGGCGTTTTTGCTTGTAGCAGATATTAACTATAAATGAAGACGAGCAAGGTTTTACTTTCGGTGTAAACTGATATAAAGTATAAAGTGGATATTGTTTATCTGCTTTATACATGGATGAGCTAATCTACAGTTTGAATCAAGCTATTTACGTAAATCGAGGTGCTGTACATGCATATGAAAACAGGGGTAGAACAGTCAGTGTATGCACTGGTTCTGCTCAACATGCTGCCGGACAAGGCGGTGCTGTCTGGAGAAGCGATTAGCCAGCAGCTCGGAGCATCGGCGACGTATTTTCAGAAATTGTTAAGAAAGCTGGTAACTGCAGACATTATCACGTCTGTTCCCGGCATTAAAGGTGGCTTTAAATTAAAGAAGAGACCTGAAGATATTCGTGTATATGACGTTTACCTTGCGGTGGAAGGACAGCAGTCGCTGTATTCATCAAATGGTATTCTGGTAGACATGTTGGATTTGGAAAAAGAAGACAGCTGCTGCCTGTTAACCAATCTGATGGAAGAAGCTGAATCCTCTTGGAAAGCTGTATTAAAGCGGGAGACTATTGCTTCGTTGTCGGAGGAAATGCGCGGTGAACGCTTTAAAGATAAGATTGCAGCTTTAGAGGAATGGGTCAGCAATAAAATGGTCATCTAGCCAAAGAAGGGATGTATTCGCATGAGATTAAGTGTATTGGATCAGGCACCCGTGACAAGTGGTAACACAGCGGAAGGTGCTCTGCATAAAGCAGAAGAACTGGCTATTTTAGCAGATGAGTTGGGATATAGCAGAATGTGGATGGCTGAGCACCATGGCGGAAATACATTTGCTAGTTCAGCTCCGGAAGTAACGGCAGCTCGTTTAGCCGCCAAGACCAATCGTATTCGAATCGGCACCGGCGGTGTTATGATGATGCATTATTCTCCACTTAAGCTGGCGGAAGTATTTAAAACGTTAAGTGCTTTTTCCCCGGGGAGAATTGATTTCGGTGTGGGACGAGCTCCTGGTGGCGATACAAGTGCCATGTACGCTCTGTCTGAAGGCCGCGAGTTAATGCTGCATAACATGTATGATAAGCTTGGCATTACTATGCAGCTGCTTAGTGATCAGATTCCGGAACATGAGCTTTATGCCAGTAACCTCGCCGCTCCAACGCAGGTAGCACTCCCTGAAGTATGGCTGCTAGGCTCTAGTGGCAACAGTGCACGAAAAGCTGCACAGATGGGAGTCGGATACTCCTTTGCGCAATTTTTTAATGGTGCGATGAGTAATGAGATCTTGGACCATTATCGGAATAACTACCAGCCTTCTATCTTCATGGACAAACCTGAGATCAGTGTATCCTATATGGTGACTACAGCAGAAACGAAGGAAGAAGCCGAATATGAGGCATTGCCGCAGGATATTTTCCGTTTGATGATGAGTAAAGGTAGAATTACGCAGGTGCTGACACCAGAAGAAGCTCAGAACATATCGTTATCGGAAATTGATCGGATGGCAATCAAGGAAGGTCGGAAGATTCATTTGGTTGGAGCGGTTAAAGATATCGCTGCACGCTTGCAAGAAGAACAAGCACAATATGGATTCCAGGAAGCAATGGTATGTAGCATTCCGCATTCGCAGGAGAAACGGTTAGAAGTTTACCGACTACTGGCGCGTGAACTTCTAGGTTCTTGAAGCTTTCCTTTTAAACCCACATTTGATATTTCCTGCGACCATTTACCCCAAACCTCCGTATAGACGGGTAAGCTTAAATGATTATCCATAATCTAGGAGGGGTATTTTGATGAATATGCAGATGAATCCGAAATTGAAGCAGTTGCGTCCCGGAAAAATAATTAGTGGTGTTGCAGCAGTGCTAATTGTACTGTTGATCGGCGCGAACTCATTTGTATCTGTAGAATATGGGCACGTAGGGTTGTACAAAACTTTTGGGAAATTAAATGACAATACATTGTCACCAGGTATGCATCTTAAAATTCCATTTATCCAGACGGTTATTCAGGTCAATACGCAGGTAACCAAGGCGGAGACAGATACGTCGGCATCTTCAAAGGACCTTCAGCCCGTATCTACACATGTGGCAGTTAACTATTCGGTGAATAAAGCTTCTGCCTATAATCTAATGAACAACATCGGCGGTAATTTCAACAATATAATTATTAATCCAGCTATACAGGAAATCGTCAAAGAAGTGACAGCTAAATATCCAGCAGAAGATTTGATTACGCGTCGTGATGTAGTCTCGGGTGAAATTAGTGAACATTTAACTACTAGGCTGGCAAAATATGACCTTATCGTCAACGATATTAACATCGTTAACTTTAAATTCTCGGAGGCGTTTAATCAGTCGATTGAAGCGAAGCAGGTTGCTCAGCAACAGGCGCTAAAAGCGGAGAACGATCTCCGGCGGATTGAAATCGAAGCTAAGCAAAAGGTCGCGCAGGCTCAAGCCGAAGCTGAATCTTTAAGACTTAAAAAGCAGGAGGTTACACCTGAGTTGGTGCAGCTGAAGCAAATAGAGGTCCAAGAGAAGGCGTTAGAAAAATGGAACGGTGTGCTGCCGTCAGTAACAGGAGGAGCCACTCCATTTGTGGATATTCAATCCCTGACTAAATAATATATGATTGGATTCAATAACATAGAGAAGAGTCCTCTTTTAATACAAGGAGGGCTCTTTTTTAAAATATAAGAATTTATATGTTCTACTCTATAAATCGTTCTTATATTTCTCGCACAAACGCTTACCGTCCTTATAGGGACGCCGAAGGCGTTTTTGCTTGCATTAAGCAGCTCGGCGGATAGTTATAAAATTTAGGGAATAATAACCTAGCCAAGTCTGTTCATTGCGATTTAACCGAGGCCTGAGGTGGGCTTGATTGCCTTGTCGACTTTGCAAAGCAGAGTTCTATTGGTATGATTACAGAGATGAAAAAAAATTACTATCCAAATCATGGAGGAATGACAAAAATGAGCGAAATTACACTATCAGGGATCATTGATCATACACTGCTAAAAGCAGATGCACGGAAAGAAGATATCGTTAAATTGGCAGAGGAAGCAAAAGCCTATAAGTTTGCTTCGGTCTGCGTAAACCCTGCTTGGGTAGCTACTGCACATGAAGTATTGAAAGATACGCCTGAGGTTAAGGTATGTACAGTTATCGGCTTCCCGCTTGGATCCTCGACAACAGAAACCAAAGCATTCGAGACTACCAATGCTATCGCTAATGGCGCAGGTGAAGTGGACATGGTCATCAACATTGGAGCGCTGAAAGATGGCAATGATGATCTGGTGAAACGTGATATTGCAGCAGTTGTAGACGCAGCTCGTGGTAAAGCACTGACTAAGGTCATTATCGAGGCGTGCTTATTAACGGATGAAGAAAAAGTACGTGCCTGCAAGCTTTCTGTTGAAGCTGGAGCAGACTACGTAAAAACATCCACAGGATTCTCTACAGGTGGAGCAACGAAGGAAGATATCGCGCTAATGCGTGCAACAGTTGGACCTAATGTGGGTGTGAAGGCTTCCGGTGGTGTGCGTAGTGCGGAAGACGCTCATGTAATGGTACAAGCAGGTGCAAGCCGTATTGGTACTAGTGGCGGTGTAGCGATTGCTAAGGGAGAAACAAGTCAAAGTAATTACTAATAGACGATAAGTAAATCAGTAGCGGTGAGATGAGGTGGACAAGCTTTATCCGCCGCTATTTTGATTTTTCATTAATTGTGTAGAAGTTCTACTACTAGATACATAGAATTAGTTTTGCTAAAAAGCTTTTATTGAAAGCGTTATCTGATTTCTTGGGACATGGTTTATTTCGTGAAATTAAAATATAATAATTCACACCGGAATAATAAGATTTTTTTCTTTTCAAATGATGTCGTTTATGAGAGAATGAGTACAATTCTTATTTGTTAAAGATTTCTATTCGTATTTATAAAGGGAGGAAATACCAATGTCAGAAGACCGTAAGCTGTCATTTGAAACTTTGACTGTTCATGCAGGCCAGGAAATTGATCCAACTACTTTCGCACGTGCTGTACCGCTTTATCAGACGACGTCTTATGGTTTCCGTGATGCTGATCATGCAGCGGATCTATTTGCACTCAAGGAATTCGGTAATATTTATACTCGGCTGATGAATCCGACTACAGATGTATTTGAACAGCGTCTGGCGGCACTAGAAGGTGGAGCAGGTGCACTTGCTACAGCTTCCGGGGCAGCGGCTATTTCTTTTTCCATTCTAAATATTGCGGGCGCTGGGGATGAAATTGTATCTGCAGCTAGTCTTTACGGCGGTACTTATAATCTTTTTTCTACAACGCTACCTAAGCTTGGCATTAAGGTTCATTTTGTGGATTCAGATAATCCAGAGAACTTCCGTGCTGCGATTACCGATAAAACCAAAGCCTTGTATGCAGAAACCATTGGTAACCCACAGGGGAATGTACTAGATATTGAAGCCGTTGCAGCGATCGCGCATGAGCACGGAATTCCTCTTATTGTGGATAATACGTTCCCAAGTCCATATTTACTGCGTCCAATTGAGCATGGAGCTGACATCGTTGTCCATTCGGCAACCAAATTCATCGGTGGTCATGGTACATCTATTGGCGGAATTATTGTGGACGGTGGTAAGTTTGATTGGAAGGCAAGCGGTAAGTTCCCAGGACTTACGGAGCCTGACCCAAGTTATCATGGCGTTGTTTACACCGAGGCAGTGGGACCGATCGCTTATATTATTAAAGCACGTGTTCAATTGCTTCGTGATCTAGGTGCAGCTATTTCACCATTTAACTCTTGGATGCTTTTACAAGGGCTCGAAACACTCCATTTGCGTATGGAACGTCATAGCCAGAATGCGCTGAAGGTTGCGCAATATTTGGAGGCACACGCAGATGTGGAATGGGTAAGTTATTCCGGACTTCCTACGCATCCTTCTTATGAACTCGCGCAAAAGTATTTGCCTAAAGGTCAAGGAGCGATTCTTACCTTCGGTATTAAAGGTGGAAGTGCTGCGGGTCGCAAGCTGATTGAAAATGTGAAGCTGTTCTCGCATTTGGCGAATGTCGGTGATTCTAAGTCATTGATCATCCACCCAGCAAGCACAACACATGCGCAGCTGTCGGATGAAGAGCAAACCACAGCCGGAGTAACTCCGGAATTGCTTCGTTTATCGATCGGTACGGAATCTATTGATGATATTATTTATGATCTGGAGCAGGCTATCGCTGCCAGTCAACAATAGGACAATGAAGTGCGAAAAAGGCATCTGCTGCTATGTGGCGATGCCTTTTTTTGTGCTTCAATAAGGCTAAATTACTCATCTAGTTGGCAACGCTTGCATATTTCATGGGAGGTTCCCGTATTTATAAGTGAGGTAATAAAATGTCGGTGGCACTATGTTTATTAACTTGGCGTACCGGCAGCAATCCAAAGATAAAGGGTGGGTGCGAAGATGAAGGGTGAACGTCAGCAGGATGGTTTTCGGAGTAGTGAAGAGCGCCCGTTCAAGTTCATGTATAAGGCCGGTGATCGGGCTGTCGGGATGGAAATGAGCCAAGCCGGATCCGTAGCCTCCGCTGCCGCAGAATTTATCGTCGGAGTCGAGCAGCAGGATGTCGTAGAACCCTTGAACCGTTCTTATTTTAAGCGACCTGGGGAACAATCGGCATTCTTAGTGCTGCGTGAAGGACGAGAAGAACGAGAAGAACGCCCTACTGCACGGGAAGGAACAAGATCCGTTCAAGCCGGTC
Source organism: Paenibacillus sp. FSL R10-2734 (assembly GCF_037963865.1). Lineage (NCBI taxonomy): Bacteria > Bacillati > Bacillota > Bacilli > Caryophanales > Paenibacillaceae > Paenibacillus > Paenibacillus sp. FSL R10-2734. The sequence continues at coordinate 1,453,588 of NZ_CP150170.1, forward strand.
CTTGTCTGATACGAAGTGAGGAATGGCTGTTCGAACCTGAACTGTTCTGTCTTTATGAGAGCTGGTTATCTAGTGAAGATGAGCTGCAGGCAAATCGCATTCTGCAGCGGATCTATTATCGATTGCAAGCAGCAACCGCAGCGCTACTGGAATCACCGGATGGTGAATGGGCAGCGGTCACTCTGCTGCATCCAGAGGAGCTTGCGGCGCAGCCCGCAAAGCTCGCCGCGCTTCAGGACGCGCAGCTCGAAGCGCTGTTCACTGCGGTGGCGGAGAGCCAGCGGCAAGGCGGCGATTGCCGCCTGGACCTGCTGGCCGCCTACACCGCAAGCAGAGCCGAATTCGCGGCAAAGCGCGAATTCATCGAGGTCGTGGCCGATCAGACACTCGGCCACGCTTATGCGGCGGCGTGCCGCATCGGGGCGCTGATCGCGCCCGATGTGGAGCCCTCCGCCGCCGCGGAAATCGCGCGCATCGCCGATTTCCTAGTGCTTGACGGCGCGGCGAGCGAGCTCGCGCCGGAAGGGGCCGCCGCAGAGGGCTTCGCCCTAGCGGCGGGGGAGATCCTCGCCGCCGTGCGGAGCGTGAAGCCGGCGGCGGTAGTTCTCGCCGCAGGTACTCCGGCGGCGGGAGCTTTGGCCGATCTGTATCGGATCGGCCTGAGCGGGATCTTTTGCAGCGTCGGTCAGCGGACCGAAGCGCTGCTTAGAGCAGCCTGTCTGATCTGGATCGCCAGGCAGCAGGAAACACTGGATACTGCCGCCGGTGGAAGGCAGTAACACCACAACGAAGTGGCTGTCATATAAGCCACTTCGTACTAAGGATGAGCCGACTCTAATTACTTTAAGAGTCGTAAAATGATATCAGAGCAGCGATTCTCTCATTATTTGAGGGTCACTGCTCTTTGTTATTGAATGATCACTGCACTTGATTATTGGGAGATCTTGTTCTTCGTTTTGAGCGTTTTAACTACATGCTTCAAAAGTATAATCATCATCATCAGCCGAGCCTTCGGACTCAGATGACGTTATTTGCATATTTTTTGCTTTTTGAGCATAGTTTCGGACCCCAGAGACGTTATTCAATAGGAAGAGGGCTATATTTGGTGTTTTTTAGACCATTAGCTGCAATGGGGTCCGTTAGGAGTCCAAATGTGTGATAAAACTGCGATTAAGGTCAACTGAGTCCGATAGCGGCTGTGTATGCCAGCCACCTGCTTCAAAGTGTATCAACGGTACTCAAACTCTACTTTCATACGGTGCACTCGATCTCAGACCTCAAACTCAGCACTCAAACTATGTACTCATACCGTGCACTCATTCTCAGACCTCAAATTCAGCATTCATACCGTGCACTCGATCTCAGACCTCAAACTCTGCTTTCATACCGTGCACTCATTCTCAGACCTCAAATTCAGCACTCATACCGTGCACTCGATCTCAGACCTCAAACTCTGCTTTCATACCGTGCACTCATTCTCAGACCTCAAACTCTGCATTCATACCGTGCACTCATTCTCAGACCTCAAACTCAGCACTCATACCGTGCACTCGATCTCAGACCTCAAACTCTGCACTTATAGTATCCGATAGCGCCTTCAGCCACGTAGATATTACCTACTCAACGATTTTAAGTACTTATTAAGTCTTGTCGTCCTGTGACCTGTACTTCATATATGATCGTGGCAATCGTCAGGACTATGTAGTCTGGTGAGCCACCATTCGGTTTTTGCACCCTCATCGATTTTACATAAAAAGGATAATTGAATTGGCGGCTCGAATCTATTAGCATCCTACTGAAAAGAGGCGTTGCACATGTCCGGAAATTTTAGAGTTGCCCTGAAGAAGGTCGTTGACCATTCCTACGATATTGAGATCGGAGAAAATTTATTTAACTCATTAATAGAAGATTTAAAACGAGGAATCGTAGAGAATGTGAGTAAATTCGCGATTATTACGGATTCCAAAGTTGAAGCTCTTTATGGACAAGCCTTGTTGGAACAGCTGATTCAGAATGATTTTCAAGCCGAGCTTTTTTCTTTCCCTGCCGGAGAAAAGTCCAAAACTCGAGAAATGAAAGCACAAATTGAGGATGAATTACTAAGCCGCTCTTATGGACGAGATTGCTGTATTATTGCAATTGGAGGCGGGGCGGTAACAGATTTGGCAGGTTTTCTGGCAGGGACATTTGGCCGGGGAGTGCCGAGTTTGAACTATGCAACTACCTTATTAGCGGCAGCAGATGCATCTATTGGCGGAAAAACAGGCGTAAACACACCGGTTGCTACCAATCTAATCGGTGTATTTCATCAGCCCAAAAAGGTGTACATTGACTTAGCGACTTGGAGAACACTTCCGGTTCGTGAGCTCCGCAGCGGCTTGGCTGAAACAATTAAACACGCTTGCATCGCAGATACGGAATTCTTTGAGTTTCTAGAGCGGAATATGAATAAAGTAGTCACGACGGAAGGTGAGCTTGTATTAGATCGAGAAGTTTGCGAACGGATTGCACTTTACAATTGTGAGATCAAATATGGTGTAGTAGAGAAGGACGAGCTGGAGAGTAACCTGCGTCAAATTCTTAATCTTGGGCATACTGCGGGGCGAGCACTGGAGGCTTTAAGTGGTTATGAATTATTACATGGTGAGGCCATAGCGATTGGACTTACGATTCAGGTGCAGTTAGCAGAGCGCTTGGGATATGTAACTCCTGACCAAACTCAGCGTGTGATTACTTTGCTACAGAAGGCGGGCCTACCAACCGAAATACCAGCAAGCATTACAGACAGGATGCTAATCGACAAAATGTACACAGATAAAAAAGTACGCAAAGGGCGCATACGGTTTGTATTCCAAGATGGGATCGGCTCGATGAAACGTTTTGAGGATGGATCTTATTCAACTCCTGTCGAAGAACAACTCCTAACAGATCTTTTAGCTAAAATCCGCCAATAATCGGGCAGCTACACATATTCTGAAATTTATGACGGATTACCCAGTAGATAGGGTTTACTTTTTCTTTCATGGTGGTATGATTAAAATATAAGTTGCACTAAGGAAATATAGTTGTACTATTGCAACAATGATTATCATTCTCACTACCTATAGTTATCAATCATGCTGTCCCGGCTAAGCCGGGGCAGCATGTGTCATTTTAGGGGTCTTAATAATGGCTCTCATTCTCACTTGGCAGAAGCAAAACTCCACAAAACAAAGCGTATGCTTTCGAAGCGAGTTTTGTTGCGAAGAGAAGTCAATGAAGAAATGCTCCACAAAACAAAGCGAATGCTCCCAAGGCAAGCTTTGTTACGAAGAGAAGTCAATGAAGAAATGCTCCACAAAACAAAGCGTAAGCTTCCGAAGCAAGCTTTGTTACGAGGAGAAGTCAACGAAGTAAACCTACACAAAAACTTTAAAGGACGGCGATTATTATGCAAGCAACATCAAAACATTTACCCCAGCAGTCATCTATCTCCGGCAGCATGAAGAAGCCAGGCGCTCCAAAGCGTCGGTTCGATCCACGTGCTATGCTGAGCAACTCCGAGATGCAGGCTGCACTTGGCAGCGGAGTACTTATGCTTTTTGCCTGGGCCGTTGGTGGTTGGTCCGAAATTCTTTCCATAACACTCTATGTTATTTCTTATGCGATTGGTGGCTGGAACAAGGCCAAGGAAGGCGTAGAAACACTCGTCAAAGAACGAGATCTCGATGTGAACCTACTGATGATTGCAGCCGCACTCGGCGCAGCTTCCATTGGGTACTGGAATGAAGGCGCAATGCTTATTTTCATTTTTGCACTCAGTGGAGCATTAGAGAGTTATACGATGGAGCGTAGTAAAAAGGATATTTCCTCGCTGATGGCGCTCAAACCAGCTACGGCTATGCGGATTGAAAAAGGAAGCATGAATGAGGTCAATATCGACCAGCTGGTGATTGGAGATTTATTGCTTGTACGCCCAGGAGATTTGATTCCTGCAGACGGTAAGGTTTATCGGGGGGAATCGGCAGTAGATCAAGCCTCCATTACGGGAGAATCGGTTCCTGTAGAGAAATGTGCTGGCAGCGAAGTTTTTGCAGGCACCGTGAATGGAGAAGGACCCCTTTACATTGAAGTAACGAAAGCTGCTGAGAACACTCTTTTTGCCAAAATTATCAAAATGGTAGAGGAAGCAGAAACAGAGGTTCCTAACTCGCAGCGTTTTATTAAAAGACTTGAAGCTATCTATGCACGGGTAGTTGTTGCCTCGACAGTAGCACTAGTTATCCTTCCACCGTTTCTGCTGGATTGGAGCTGGAGCGCAACCTTCTATAAAGCGATGGTCTTTCTAGTGGTAGCTTCACCTTGCGCTTTGGTCTCGTCTATTATGCCAGCGATGCTGTCTGCAATCTCCAAAAGCGCGCGAAAAGGAGTTTTATTTAAAGGTGGAGTACATCTAGAAAATATGGCACGCACAACAGTTGTTGCCTTCGATAAAACAGGGACGCTTACAGAGGGAACTCCACAGGTAACTGATTTTATTGCAGGTGAAGGATACAGTCGCCAAGAATTGCTAGCTGTTGTTGCATCCATTGAGCATATGTCTCGTCATCCACTGGCGGAAGCAATTGTACGTAAGGCTGAGGAGGAAGGTCTGGAGCTACGGGGAGTGGAAGACAGTAAAACCATTACAGGCTGGGGGATTGAAGGTCAAATCGATGGACATCTCTGGAGAATCGGAAAGTCTAATTTGCTCGATGAGCTGACTGCGTCTGCTATTAATCCTGAAATGGAATATTGGAAACTTAAACGTCAGCAACTGGCTGAAGAAGGGAAGACCGTTTCCATCATTCTGGACGGTGAGCAAATTGCTGGAATGATTGCTTTGCAGGATACGGTTCGTCCACAAGCAGAAGCCGCCGTGCGGAAGCTGCAGGAGCTTGGGATTAAAGTGGCAATGCTTACCGGTGACCGTGACGCTACAGCTCAGGTTATTGCAGGTACAACCGGAGTAGATATGGTATTTGCCGATCTTTTACCTGAAGATAAAGTGAAGCATATCAAGGCTCTACGTGAAAAGTATGGTCACGTTGTAATGGTGGGTGATGGTGTGAATGATGCACCTGCCTTGGCGACAGCAACCGTAGGTATGGGCATGGGCATGAAGGGGAGCGGCGCAGCACTCGAAATAGCCGATGTTGTGCTTATGAATGACAATATTGAAGAGATCGCTTCAACGATATCATTGGCACGTCGTTCGCAGCGTATTGTGAAGCAAAACATGATTTTTGCTGTGAGCGTAATCGCAGTGCTTATGATCAGCAACTTTGTGCAGGGAATCGCGCTTCCTTTTGGCGTAATTGGTCATGAGGGTAGTACGATATTGGTAATCCTAAATGGGCTAAGATTATTGCGGTAATGTTTTTCAAAATTAAATTGTTCACAAAATAGTTTCGGAACTTGGGAGTCTGGCATATTGACATATTTGCTTTCAGTTATCATAATTAACACTACATTATAATTATTTTAAATAAGAAGCGACGTCATTGCCGTTTAGCTCAAGGAGGACATAGATATGTATAAATCAATAATTGTTGGTACTGGACCTGCAGGATTAACCGCTGCTATCTATTTGGCTCGTGCCAATTTGAACCCACTAGTAATCGAAGGACCCCAACCCGGTGGACAATTAACCACAACTACAGAAGTGGAGAATTTCCCTGGATTTCCTGAAGGAATCATGGGTCCAGACTTGATGGATAATATGCGTAAACAAGCTGAACGCTTTGGTGCGGAATTCCGTACGGGCTGGGTGAATAGCGTTGAACTTGGTGAGCGTCCTTTTAAGCTGAATGTTGAAGGAATGGGCGTTCTTACTACAGATACATTGATCATTTCCACAGGCGCTACAGCAAAATACCTTGGTATCCCAGGGGAGCAAGATAACGTAGGACGCGGTGTGAGCACCTGCGCTACCTGTGACGGATTTTTCTTCCGCAATAAAGAGATCGTGGTTGTTGGCGGTGGAGATTCCGCACTTGAGGAAGCTGGTTTCTTGACTCGTTTTGCTTCCAAAGTAACTTTGGTGCACCGTCGTGGAGAACTGCGTGCTTCGAAGATCATGCAGGATCGCGTTCGCGCTAATGTTAAAGTAGACTGGAACCTGAACCGCACTCCACTGGAAGTGACCTCTAGCGACAGAGGCGTCAATGGACTAAAAGTGCTTAACAATGAGACTGGTGAAGAAGAAATCATCGAAGCAAGCGGCGTGTTTGTTGCGATTGGCCACCACCCTAATACCTCTTTCTTAGGCGGACAGATCACAACCAATGCGGATGGCTATATCATGACGAATCCAGGCACTTCCGAAACCAATATCCCAGGCGTATTCGCATGTGGTGATGTGCAGGATACTCGTTACAGACAAGCGATTACGGCAGCAGGTAGTGGATGTATGGCAGCTATGGATGCTGAGAAATATATCGAAAGCTTGGAGCATAGTGCAGTCATTCTATAAATTGGTTTGAAAAGCCCCCAATGCTACAATAGATATCAGAACTGTATATCTTTTATAGGAGGTCATACCATGGAGAATGTAATTGTATATACCTCAACAAATTGCCCGCATTGCCGTCAGGTAAAAAGCTTTCTGAGCGAAAAAGGCGTATCCTATGAGGAACGCAACGTCGAGCAGAATGATGATTTTGCGCAGCAAGTATGGGACATGGGAGTGAGAGCTATTCCTGTAACTGTAATCGGTGAGCACAAAATTGTTGGCATGAACAAAACGCAGTTCGACAAAGCACTCACGACTGTTTAATTAAATAAGATTTCCGCAAGGAAATTGTAATGGGCCGCTTCCGAGAAGGAGGCGGTCTATTTTGCAATATAAGAAAGTATAAGTTTCACACAATACTATATGTCTTATATTTCTCGCTTAAACGCTTACCGTCCTTATAAGGACGCCGAAGGCGTTTATGCTTGCAATCCCTAAGCATACAAAAAATAGTCTGACGCTTTTGTGCGCAGACTATTTTTATGAAAGTAGATCTAGAAGTAGGTTTAGGTTTGAGTAAAAGATGTAATGATCTGAAATAGTACGTACACAGCAACGCCGCTGCCAATAAGAATAAAGCCTGATTTCTTTTTAGCTTGAAAAAAACGGAGCACACCGAGGCTGATCAAAGGGGCAATAATGAGCAGAAAAAGCAACACAGTGATGAACATCTGTGCCGAGATATCAGACGTATCAACATAGGTCATGGACTCGCTCTCCATTTCAAAAAAGGGGTTGTAGTGATAAATGTCACACTAGCTTGACCTTTATTATATAGGATTTCTGTTCTTTTTACTGCACTTTTGATTCACTCAAATGCGTCAATTTTACGTCAATTATTTCAAAATATAAGAATGTATATGTTCCACGCAATAAATTATTCTTATATTTCTCACACAAACGCTTACCGTCCTTATGAATTTTTGCCTATAAAGATGCTTAGAGAGTGAACATCATTCGTCCATCAAGCTATGGTTTATAGGGTCACTCGAATGTCGCCTAGGAAATGCATAACGGCAGAGAAACCTGCGCCGATCATCGTTCCACGACTGCCGAGCTTGGAGAATGTGATTTCGAGTTGCTGCTTATGGTAAGGAAGTGTACGCTCAGCTACAACCCGGCGCAGCGGATCACCTAGCCATTCTTCAGCCTCAGACAATGCCCCACCGATAACAATAAGCTCTGGATTGAAGCTATTGATTAGATTTGTCACCCCGATGCCGAGATATTCGCCCATCGTTGAGAAGTGATGCAGGGCGTCTACTTGTCCACCGGCAGCATAGCGAACCAGCTCTGGCGTAGTATGGGCAGGGAGGGAAAGATCAGGATTATCATAGGTTTTCTCTGAGGCGTATAACTCCCAGCAGCCACGACTGCCGCAACTGCAAGGCTTGCCTTGTGCTTCAATCGTCATATGTCCGGTTTCACCGGCATATCCTCTTGCACCCTTGTATAGCTCTCCACCAATAATAATTCCTGATCCGATCCCTGACCCCGCACTGATGTAAAGTAGATGCCTTACCTCACGTGCTGCGCCAAAGTTAAGTTCACCTTGTGCACCCGCGTTAGCTTCGTTATCGATGGTGACAGGTACAGAAAAATTAGCCTCTAATATCGCTCGCAGGTCGACCATTTCCCAACCAAGGTTCGGAGCAAATAGCACAACACCATTCTCATCCACCATGCCGGGAACACCTACTCCGATGCCGACGATTCCGTAAGGGGATTCAGGCGCTCTGACAATCAAGTCCGAGATAAGCTTTTTCATTTGTTCCAGAACGTAAGGGAAATCGTGATTTTCTAAAGAGAAATCGCTTTCGTAAAGAATGCCCCCACTGAGGTCACATAAGACCGCTGTTAGCTGCTTTACCCGCAATTCTATACCAATTACACTGCCGGCCATCGTGTTAAAATGCAGCATTAACGGTTTACGGCCACCGCTTGATTCCCCAGGTCCAGCTTCAGTTACCAATTCTTGAGTGCATAGCTCGGCTACTAGATTGGACACAGTAGCTTTATTCAGTCCGGTCATCTCTGAAACCTTGGCGCGTGAGAGCGGAGAGTGTCTTCGAATGGTATGTAGTACGATCGATTTATTTATTTTTTTGACCAGCGCCTGGTCTCCAGTAACCTTCACAAATCACACATCCTTCTTAAATTATAAGAAAGTATAAGCTTCACGGTATACTTTCTCCTTATAATTCTCGCATAAACGCTTACCGTCCTTAAAAGGACGCTAAAGGCGTTTTAGCTTGGCATAGTTCCCATTTGTTGTATGCCATTTAGTCTAGAGTGATGTGCTGGAAATTGCAATACATAGTGGCTAGAGGAAATTTTCCATCATGACTCTCCTATATTTGGGAAGGGGAGAGAGGAAGCTAAACCGAGCTCCAAAAAATGGACACAAAAAACTTATCGAAACTTTGTTTAACCAATATACAAAGTCCAAAAGATGTGTTAAGATGATCCTGTAAACGCTTGCGAGCGAAGCACAATATGAGGAGGATTACACAATGGCTTATTTTGAGACAGTGAACAAAATCTCTTACGAGGGAAGCCGTTCCACCAACCCTTTTGCATTTAAATTCTACAATCCTAAAGAAGTCGTAGCCGGCAAAACTATGGAAGAACATCTGAAATTTGCAATGGCTTATTGGCATACATTAACTGCTGGCGGTTCTGATCCGTTTGGCGCTGAAACTGCAGTTCGTAGCTGGAACAAATTGAACGGTCTGGACAAAGCTAAGGCTCGTGCAGAAGCTTCTTTTGAATTCATGGACAAGATGGACCTGCCTTACTTCTGCTTCCATGATGTAGATATCGCACCTGAAGGCGCGTCCTTGCGTGAATTCTACAGCAACATCGACACTATCGTTGATATCCTTGAACAAGGCATGAAGACTTCCGGCAAGAAATTGCTGTGGAATACAGCCAACATGTTCACTAACCCACGTTATATGCACGGTGCAGGCTCCACTCCAAATGCTGATGTCTTCGCACATGCAGCAGCACAAGTGAAGAAAGGTCTGGAAGTAGGTAAACGTCTAGGCGCTAGCAACTATGTATTCTGGGGTGGTCGTGAAGGCTACGAAGAGTTGTTGAATACAGATATGGGTCTTGAGCAAGATAACATCGCACGTCTGTTCAACATGGCTATAGATTACGCTAAGGAAATCGGCTTTGATGGTCAATTCCTGATCGAGCCTAAGCCAAAAGAGCCTACAAAACATCAATATGATTTCGATGCAGCAACAACAATTGCATTCTTGCAAAAATACAACCTTGACAAGCACTTCAAGCTGAACCTTGAAGCTAACCATGCTACGCTTGCAGGTCATACTTTTGAACATGAACTTCGTGTAGCTCGTATTAACGGTATGCTTGGATCACTTGATGCTAACCAAGGAGATACATTGCTTGGTTGGGATACAGATGAATTCCCAGTGAACATTTACGACGCAACACTTACCCTTTATGAAGTATTGAAGAATGACGGTCTTGGCAAAGGCGGAATTAACTTCGATGCTAAAGTACGTCGTCCTTCCTTCGAGCCTGAGGATCTGTTCCTAGCACACATCGCTGGTATGGATACTTATGCAAAAGGCTTGAAAGTGGCTGCTAAATTGATCGAAGATCGCGTATTCGAAGATTTCATTGATAAACGCTATAGCAGCTTCAATGAAGGCGTTGGTGCGGACATCGTATCCGGTAAAGCAACATTGGCTTCCTTGGCTGAATATGCTTTGAACAATGAGAACCCACGTCCTAACCAATCCGGACGTCAAGAATACTTGAGAGCTACACTTAACCAATACATTTTGGCTGAGTAGTATTTACAGGGAGCTTAAGGCGTACGCTTTGAGTGCAGTATCAAGCATAAACGCCATTGGCGTCCTTTAAGGACGGTAAGCGTTTAAGCGGGAAATATAAGGATAAAGTATAGTGTGAAACTTATACTTTCTTATATTTGAACAAATGCAACGGGGGTTGCTGAAGAGAGCATTCTTCGGCAGCCCCTTTTTTATGCGAGTTATAGGGTAATAATTAGATGCAGTTTAATAGGAGGGCTTTGATAACTATGAAATACGTTATAGGTGTCGATTTGGGCACTAGTGCAGTGAAGACTGTTCTGGTAGACCCACAGGGTAAGGTGGCTTTTGAGCATTCCGAATCCTATCCGCTAAGCAGACCGCAGCCAAACTGGAGCGAACAAAATCCAGAAGATTGGGTGAAAGGCACACTGGTCAGTCTACGCCGCCTGATTGAAGTGTCGGGCATATACCCATCCGACGTAGATGGTCTTAGCTTCTCCGGACAAATGCACGGATTGGTGCTAGTGGATAAGGATGGGCAAGTGCTTCGTCCGGCCATTCTTTGGAATGATACTCGTACTACTGCACAGTGCAGAAGAATAGAGAGTACGCTCGGAGCAAAGCTTATTGAGGTTGCTAGAAACCGTGCGCTGGAAGGCTTCACACTTCCTAAAATTTTATGGGTACAAGAGAATGAACCTGAGGTATTAGCACAAGCGTATCAGTTCCTGTTGCCAAAAGACTATGTGCGTCTCCGGTTGACCGGTGATTATGCGATGGATTATTCCGATGCTGCAGGAACGCTTCTATTAGATGTAGGTTCTAAAACGTGGAGTGCTGAAATTGCTGAAGCTTTTGAACTGCCACTTTCCCTTTGCCCTAGACTGGTAGAGTCCTTTGAACAGACGGGAACGTTATTGCCGGACATTGCTGAAGCGTCAGGTCTTTTATCTTCAACAAAGGTATTTGCTGGTGGTGCGGATAACGCATGTGGTGCACTCGGAGCAGGCGTCCTAGGTGAAGGCCGGACCATGTGCAGTATTGGTACATCTGGCGTAGTTCTTTCCTATGAGAGCAACAAAGATTTAAATCTCGAAGGTAAAGTCCATTTCTTCAATCATGGTGAAAAAGATGCCTACTATATCATGGGCGTTACTCTAGCTGCTGGACATAGCCTTACATGGTTCAAAGAAACCTTTGCAGCAGACAAAAGCTTCGATGAACTACTAAGTGGGGTGTCCTCCATTCCAGCGGGTAGCGGCGGACTTCTCTTTACACCTTATATCGTAGGGGAACGTACACCACATCCAGATGCAAATATCCGCGGAAGCTTTATTGGCATGGATTCAGGGCATACGTTGACTCATTTTACACGCTCCGTGTTAGAAGGCATTACCTTTTCGCTACGTGAATCTATTGAGATTGTACGTGATTCAGGTAAAGAGATTACAGAAATTATTGCAATCGGTGGCGGGGCTAAAAATGAGGCATGGCTCCAGATGCAAGCAGATATTTTCAATGCATCCATTGTGAAGCTTGAAAGTGAGCAAGGTCCAGCCATGGGAGCGGCGATGTTGGCAGCTTACGGTAGCGGATGGTTCACATCCCTTAGTGCATGTGCAGAAGCTTTCATCCGTCCTGCGGATGTGTATAAACCAGATCCGAAGCAAGTGGCAATCTATGACGGCTTATTCAACCTCTATCAGGAAGTCTACGGTCAGACCCGTGAACTGAATAACAAGCTGGCTGCATACCGCCAATAAAAGTATTGATATGTCAGATGAAAAAAGGTCTTTCGCATATGGCGGAGGACCTTTTTAGGACCATTTCGTCTATTATGTGAGGATAGGCTGTGTTCGAAGTTGTTGCCGTTCCTATTTTTCTTCTGTAGAGTATGGGGTATCTCCAGGGCAGGGTTACACTCTGCATGAGATAGTGAAGGTTTTGGGGGGCGGAAGGCCATGTTCCAATGGATTGTTAAGCTGTTGAATGACATCAAAATCCGCAATAAGCTATTGCTTGCTTTTTTACTCACCACGTTACTTCCGGTATTACTGGTAGGTGGTTATCTTACGATTGAGATGAGGACCATGGCGTTCAATAGCGCACTGGAACAAGCTTCAATTAACGTAGATCGGGTAAAGAAAAGAACGGAGGAGGTCATTGGTGTATCTCAAGATATCGCATATCGCTTGAGCAATGACGCACGGTTGAAAAGACTTGCCATACGCCAGTATGTTAGCACTTATGATGTGGTGGAGGCGTACCGTGATTACTCGGATATGCGTGAATACCTAAGGTTATATAAAGACATCTCGAACATTCGCTTGTACACTGACAATTCTACGCTGCTTAACAACTGGGAGCTGATCAATCCTTCGCCTGAGATTAAGGAGAGCGAGTGGTATCAAAGAGCACAGCGGTACGATAGCTTCGTTGGTTGGGAATATATCGAAGATGAGCGTGATCAACGTAAATATTTAAGTCTTGTCCGCAAAATCGAGCTGGAGGGCTCCAGCAAAATCGGTGTACTCGTTATCAATGTGAACAGTCAGCAGCTTACATCCATTCTAAGCCAGGAGTCTTTCGATACCATGATCGTCGATGATCAGGACAATATTATTGCAGCGAACCGAAAAGATCGAACAGGTAAAAAGCTGGCAGATGTCTCCTTTGATACGAAGCTCTTGGGGCAGGGGAGTGGAAGTTACGAGGCAGAAGTAGATGGTGAGGCTTCCAAAATTGTGATTGAGGAGCTCAAACCACAATCCAGCCGCAATGCACTAAGAATTATCTCTGTTTTTTCTATTGAAAGTATAGTTAAAGAACCTAATCGAGTGATTAAGCTGTCGATTACCGTGATTGCGATAAGTGTTCTATTGGCCTTTTTAATTATATACAGTTTCTCCTCATTGTTCTCACGACGATTACTGTATTTGAGCAGGCATATTAATCGTGTTAGTACAGGAGATTTTGACACTACATTGAAGATTGATGGCAAGGATGAAATTGGTCTGTTAGCTCGTCAATTCAATTCCATGGTACGCAGCATTAATGACTTGATGTATGAGGTACAGGAATCCAATGCTCAGAACAGTCTGCTGGAACAGAAACAAAATGATATACGATTTAAAATGCTGGCCAGCCAGATCAACCCTCATTTCTTGTTCAATGCACTAGAAGCTATTCGAATGGAAGCTCACATGAAGGGACAAGCGGAGATTGCTCGTGTGGTGCGTCTTCTAGGCAAAATGATGCGCAGTAATCTGGAGGTTGGTCGCAATAAAATTTTGCTTAGTCAGGAATTAGAAGTGGTACGTTGTTACTTGGATATTCAGCAATTCCGTTATGAGGAGAGGTTGAAATATCAATTTACTGTAGACCCTGCCGTTGAATCTATCTATATGCCGCCACTCCTTATTCAGCCGCTTGTCGAGAACGCAGTAATCCACGGACTGGATAATAAGATGGAAGGCGCATTTGTGACGGTGGAAGTTGTACAAGCTGGGGATCATGCTAAATTTACGATTACAGATAATGGAGTAGGGATATCTTCAAATAAGCTAGAGGAACTACGGAATACGCTTAATCGCCAAGAAGAGCGTGAAGGTGAGCGGATTGGACTTCGGAATGTCCATGACCGGCTAAAACTATCTTACGGGGAAGAATATGGGCTAACTATTGAGAGTAGACCTAATGTAGGAACGGTTATTTTCTTCTGCATACCAATGGAGGACAACAATCTATGATAAAAGTGATGATTGTCGATGATGAGCCGAAGCTACGGGAAGGGCTGCGTAGTTTGATCCCGTGGGAGAAGCTCGGTTATACGGTGGTAGCAACAGCAGCTAACGGCTTACAAGCACTTGAAAAGTATCATACCTTCTACCCAGAGCTTATAGTTGCTGATATTCGTATGCCTGGAATGGACGGCCTTGAGATGATTAGTGAGCTTCGCAAAGAAGGCTCAGAAAGTCATGTGCTAATCTTGAGTGGACATGCGGATTTTGAATATGCTAAGCGGGCGATTGGTTTTCGAATTGACGGCTATTTGCTGAAGCCGGTCGATGAAGATGAGATGATCGTATGTCTGGAACAGCTGCATGAAACGATCGAGCAGGAGCAGCGGTTCAGTGACTGGAATGAGGAGGAGCCCGCTCGCAATAGGGAAACTTTGCTTCGAGCACTGCTGCAGCCAAGTTTAGAGGAAGAACTGGGGGAAGAAGATCTTAGCAGACATGTGGATGCGCTAGGACTGGAGCAGGGGAATTATGAAGTTATTCTCATTGAGTTAAGAAAAACAGCAGACGCAAATGATGAGGATTTCCGGGGAATCAGAACAGTAATGGAACAGCATTTTAGTAGTAACCCTAATGCTTCATTCTTTACGCTGTCGCAGTATTTGGGTATTCTCCTGAAGGACCCGGACCAGAGCGCGAGCAAGCGAGAAGAATTGTACAAGGAATTATCTGCAACGATAGATCAGAAGGGTTCCGACTTCATTGCAGTATCTGGAGGAGTTGTACCCCGGCCCGAATTGGCAGCAGATTCGTTGAATGCAGCACGTGAGCTGCTGAGACGCTCCTTCTTTTTCAAGAAGAACATCATCATCAGTACAGATCCTTCAGGATTTCTGATTGAAATGAAGGAGGAGACTGAAGAGGCGCAAGAGACGGAGAGTCGTCTGCTACTTGCTGTAGAAACCGGAAGTCTTAGCGCGATCCGACCGATCGTGCAGACCATCTGTGCTGAGCTTGTAGCTGCGGGCAGCGATGAATTACGTATTAAAGAGACCTTTGTGAGACTCTTGAGTACTGTTCTGGCCCGTCTGGAGCCTACGTATCCAGAAATTCGCACCTATGCAGCAGAGCACTCCCCTCCAATAGGAGAGTTATATCAAAGTTATTATTTGTCAGATCTGCAGGATCAGGCCGTCTCATTTCTCGAAGAAATTGCGGGTCAGATGACCAGTGGGCGTGGAAATGAAATTAAGAAGATCACGGAGATCATCAACCGCCGCTACAATGAGAATCTAAAGCTAGAGACCTTATCCGAGTTATTCTGTTACAACAGCGCTTATCTCGGCAAGATGTTCAAAAACACCACAGGGGAATACTTCAATACGTACGTGGACAAAGTGCGGATTGAGAAGGCTAAGGAGTTTCTGACGCAAGGGATGAAAGTATACGAGGTGGCTGAGAAGGTAGGGTACATGAACCCCGATTATTTCAACGCTAAATTCCGTAAATATGTAGGAATCTCTCCAACTTCTTATCGTAAAAGCATTTAAGGATGTCTAGATCTTTAATGTAGTACTTTCACTGATTCTTGATGGTTTTACCCGCGGCTGAGTTCAGGTGATTTTCTGAACCTCAGCCCGCGGGTCTTTTTTTTACGTAAAAGTCAGGAACGATCAAGGGTATAAGCAGCACGGTGTAGCTCAAAGATGCTGATGGTTGACTGACCAGTGATGATAACCGACGAATAAACCTGCAAAAGTACATTTTTTAATGATACGCGGAGGGCTAAAGTAAGAATACCTGCAAATCTGCAGGTATTCTTACTTCAGATGAAGTCTCCGAGCTATAAGTGAGGATATACCTGTACATTTGCAGTTTTAGGATTTAATGAAGAGAATATCTGCTCAAAAACTGTACTCATGCAGGTTTTCTTTAGTCCAGCGGAAGGTGTCGGATGAAAAAGAGGGAGTAACATTTTCGTAGTGGGATGTGAGCCGAGGGCTCATGAAAGTCTTTTTGTTTTCCCTACCCCCACCAATTGTACGTGGTGAAGTATTAATGTAGTTAAATAGACACCTGGTTAAGCTTATGCAGGTGGATAGCTATTGCATTTATCTTTTGATTTTCTGGTTCATTGAAAACTGCTGGAAAAGGAGTGGAGAGGAATATTTGGAACTGTAGAAGCGCCGATAGCTTCTAATTTCAAATGGGCGACTGGTAGAAGAACGGAGAGGAATATTTGGAAATGTAGAAGTGCTGATAGCTTCTAATTTCAAATGGACGACTGGTAGAAGAACGGTGAGAAATTTTTGGAACTGTAGAAGCGCTGATAGCTTCTAATTTCAAATGGGCGACTGGTAGAAAAACGGAGAGGAATATTTGGAACTGTAGAAGCGGAGCGTGCGCCTTTATCCTCGGATTTCTACCGCGAGAAGCGGTTTAAATCAGGAAATCTGAGGATAACAGCGATCGGAAGTCCAAATATTCCGCGTAGTGGCTGGTTACCAGAAGCTTAGTTAGGAAATTCGAAGAAGCAGCGATCGGAAGTCCAAACATTCCGCGTAGTGGCTGGTTACCAGAAGCTTAGTTAGAAAATCCAAAGAAGCAGCGATCAGAAGTCCAAACATTCCGTGTAGTGACTAGCATCCAGCAGATGGTTTCATGAACCTCATCAAAAGAATAATGCAGACGCCAGCAGCATTAGCCCCCCCTGTGTTTATGAGCGAAATGAGAATTCACCCCGGATAAAAATCTCTAATTTTCACCTGATTTTAAGTCGAATTTATAGGGTACTGCAATCGCTTACAAAGTTTTAGAATAAGGACATAGAGAGGAGGGGCTTTATGAAAGCGGACACAGTAACTGCTCAAATCCCGCCGGACACCCGAATGCGCAACAAAAAGCCTGCTTCAGGAGGACGGTTTTGGAAAAGCTTTAAGAATCAAAAGTATTTGTGGTTGATGTCGATACCATTTGTCATCTGGGCATTCGTCTTCAGTTATCTCCCATTATGGGGCTGGACGATGGCGTTTCAAAAGTACAAGCCCGCACGCGGCTTTTTTGAACAAGAATGGGTAGGCTTCGAACACTTTAAGACATTGTTTAGCGATTCACAATTCCTTCTGGCGTTACGTAATACGCTAGCGATGAGCGGAATGGGCTTGGTCGCAGGCTTTATCTTTCCGATAACGTTTGCAATATTGCTCAATGAAGTGCGCCTCGGCTTTTTTAAACGATTTGCTCAAACTGTCTCATACTTGCCCCACTTTGTATCATGGGTGGTTGCAGCGGGGATTGTAACTAAAATGTTATCTAGTGAAAATGGTCTTGTAAACGATCTCTTGTTAACAGTTGGATTTATAGACTCACCTATCCAGTTCATGGCTCAGGGCCATCTCTTCTGGGGAATCGTTACTTTATCAGACGTGTGGAAAGAAACCGGATGGAACGCCATCATCTACCTTGCAGCCATCTCAGGTATTGGACCTGAACTGTACGAAGCGGCTCGAGTGGACGGTGCCAGCAGGCTCCGCCAGGTATGGCATATTACACTTCCTGGTATCCGCCCGACAATTACAGTGCTACTCATTATGTCGGTTGGTAATTTGCTCAATATCGGCTTTGAGAAGCAATTCCTACTCGGAAACAACCTCGTTACCGACTATTCTCAGGTGCTCGATCTGTATTCACTGAAATACGGACTAGGCATGGCGAGATATTCCTACGGTACCGCGATCAACATATTCAACTCAGTGATCAGTGTAATCCTGCTGTTTACGATTAATGGAATTTTCAAGCGTACCACCAAAGAGAGCCTTCTGTAACATATAAGGCCCTTCTACCCAATCGTGGCAGCAAATTGCCCTTTTCATGAAAGGAGAGCGTTACCTGTGGGAACTTCATTCATCACCAGAAAGTCGTGGTCAGACCGGATTTTCGATTTCATTGTGTATTTTGTGGTACTGTTCGTGGTTGTGATCACAATCTACCCGTTTCTAAACGTGCTTGCAATCTCGCTGAATGATTCAGTGGATAGTGTGCGCGGCGGTATCACCATCTATCCTCGGGAATTTACCTGGGATAATTACTTAAAAATC
The DNA here is from genome assembly GCF_037963865.1 of Paenibacillus sp. FSL R10-2734. Lineage (NCBI taxonomy): Bacteria > Bacillati > Bacillota > Bacilli > Caryophanales > Paenibacillaceae > Paenibacillus > Paenibacillus sp. FSL R10-2734. The sequence goes on from NZ_CP150170.1 coordinate 1,471,769, forward strand.
TTCAGCTTCTCGGGTCTGATCACCGGGTTCAAAATATCCGCTTTGCGGACAGTTATTGGTACTTTATTCGGACTTGTCAGTGCCTCGATGCTAGCATTTACGATCAGTCGTCCTGACTTTGCAGGCCGCAAGTTCGTCGGCACATTTCTGGCGATGACCATGTATATCTCTGGAGGAATGATTCCAATATACATGCTGATCAAGGATCTGCACATGATGAACAGCTTTGCAGTCTATGTATTACCGGGACTGGTTAGTGCCTTTAACGTTTTCGTTATCCGCTCTTTCATCGACGGCCTGCCGTATGCATTGCAAGAATCGGCGAAGTTGGATGGAGCTAATGACTTTACTATCTACTGGCGTATCATTCTGCCCCTGATGAAACCGGCGCTTGCAACAATCGCGCTGTTCCTGGCAGTAGGTCAATGGAATGCATGGTTTGATACGTATCTGTATAATGGTTCGAGCCCTCATCTGACGACACTGCAATACGAACTGATGAAGGTTCTGCAGAGCACAACTAGTGGTAACGGAGGCGATTACCGCTCCAACATTGCTTCGCTAGCCTCTAATCAGGTTTCGCCAGAGTCGATCAAAATGGCAATTACGATTGTCGTAACCGTGCCGATCTTGTTGGTATACCCGTTCATTCAAAAGTATTTTGTTCAAGGTATGACACTTGGCGCTGTAAAGAGCTAATTACAGCTCAATTATAGGGGAGATTAGTCTCCCCTATAACAAAAGTATGTTTTGTATCCGTTTTCTTTTCTTGATGGATGGCAGGGACGAGTATTAACAGGTTTACCTGTGATACGATAGATAAACAATTTTAAGGAGGGTTTATTTAATGGGGACTAATAGAAAAATAAAAGCAAAAGCAACTGCACTTACACTTACTTCTATTATGATGCTTGGCGTGCTCGCAGGTTGCGGGGGTAACAGCGGTAATAATGCAGCTGGAAATACAACAGATAAGGGGAATTCGACTAATACGGCTAATTCAGCCAATGCGGTTGAGGATATTTCTCCACTCACAATGACTTTCTTCAGTGCTGACCCTAACCCAAACTGGACGGGTATGCAGGATGAAGTAGGTAAAGTGATTACTGAAAAAACAGGCGTAACCCTGAATGCTGAATACGCGGTTGGAGATCCAGCTCAAAAAGTAGCGTTGATCGCTGCGAGCGGTGACTATCCGGATATCATCAGCGCCAAAACGGATGTTAGTAAACTGGTAGATGCAGGCGCAATGCTTGATCTAACAGAACTGATTGATAAATATGCTCCGAATATCAAAAAAGTATTGGGTGAAGAAGGCATGAAACGCTCACGTTACAGTGATGAAGACCATGCAATCTACGCTATCCCAACTTATGCTGGTGTAGATAACAAATATTTTGACGCTGGCGGCGGATTCGAACTACAGCACCGTGCTGTTAAAGAAGCTGGATATCCAGAAATCAAAACGGTTCAAGATTATGAAAATGTTATCAAGGCTTACCTAGAGAAACATCCAACCGATGAAAATGGTAACAAAAACATCGGTCTGACCTTGAATGCTGATGATTGGTACATGTACATTACAGTAACTAACCCTGCGTTCATTACTACAGGTTCCCCTGACGATGGTGAATATGCTATCGATATCGATACACAAGAAGTAACGTATCACTTCCGTCGTCCTGCTGAAAAAGAGTATTTCCGTTGGCTCAACCATATGAACGATATTGGATTGCTTGATCCAGAAAGTTTCGTTCAAAAGTATGACCAATACAAAGCAAAAATTGCTACCGGCCGTGTTATTGGTCTGATTGACCAAGACTGGGGTTATGGCGATGGAGAAAGAGCATTGAAAGCTGAAGGTAAGTTGGATCAAGGTTACGGACACTATCCAGTAACATTGTCTGAAGAGTACAAAGAATCTTCCTTCTGGCCTACAGGCTTCATGGGTGGTAACGGAATTGGTATCAGCGTAGATGCTAAAGATCCGGTACGTGCGATTAAATTCTTGGACTACTTAGCTTCCGATGAAGGTCAAGTATTGATCAACTGGGGAATCGAAGGCAAGCATTACAACGTTGTTGACGGCAAACGCGTCATTCCTGAAGATGTAAACAACCGCAAATATAATGACACTACCAATTTCCAAAAAGAAACAGGACTTGGCAACGTAGGATCAAACTATGCACTTCTTAGCGCTCACTATGGCGACGGTGTATTGGACCCAACTGGTAACTACTATACAACTCGTTTCCCTGAGCAAGTAACAGCAGGCTACAATGCAGTTGAAAAAGAAACACTTGCTGCTTATAAAGCAACAACTTGGAAAGATCTCTTCCCAAGTGAAGATGAATTCAAAGTTAAACCTTGGGGTGCGGCATGGAACATTACAATTCCTGGAGATAGCGAAATCGTCGTTCTCGACAACAAGCTGAAAGATATCACTTGGAAACGTGTCCCTGAAGCAATCTTGTCCAAACCAGCTGATTTCGATAAAGTTTGGGATGCTTACATGGCTGAACTGGATAAAGCTGGTGTAACGAAAGCTGAAGATTTACGTGAAGAGCTGGTTAAACAACGCGTGAAGCTTTGGAATGATTAATTGCTGAATTACGGCTAATAAAATAAAAGCATGAAGATGGCGGGAAGTCCGAACGAAAGTCCGGGCTTCCCGCCGATTTCTTTTCATCTGTTATTACTGGATAGGAGGAATAGACGTGGGAGAGAGCAAGAACACTGGACGGCATGAGCTCTGGTACAAGCAGCCAGCGGCGGTATGGGAAGAGGCGCTGCCCGTGGGTAATGGGCGTTTGGGCGGTATGATCTTTGGTGGAACAGAAGAAGAACTAATTCAACTAAATGAAGATACCTTATGGTCGGGCATTCCGCGAGATACTGCTAATTATGAGGCGCTGCGTCATTTGGCTCCGGCCAAACAGTTAGTGGCAGAAGGGAAATACCAGGAAGCGGAAGCGCTGGTGGATGCCAAGATGTTAGGCAGACGGACCGAATCCTATCAACCGCTTGGGGATTTGCGAATGAAGTTCGATCTTGCTGGTCCTGTAGAGGATTATCAGAGAGCGCTTGATTTGGATCAAGCGCTTGCTACGGTATCCTATACCGCTGGGGATGTAAGGATTGTGCGCGAAGTATTAGCTAGCAGACCGGATGAACTTATAGTCATTCATATCCGTGCGGAGGGGGGAGAGGCCCTCGGCATTCTGCCGGATTTCTCGGCGTCTCTGTCTTCGCCTCATCCTTCTCGCCCAGAGATTACTCCAGACGGTATGCTCATTATGACCGGCCGTGCCCCATCGCATGTTGCTGATAATTATGTAGGGGACCATCCGCGCGCCGTATTATACGAAGAAGGTCTTGGCATAAGTTTTGCAGCTGCATTGGAGATCCGTACGGAAGGTGGTAATTGTGCAGCAGAGAATGGCATATTGTCAGTTTCAGGTGCACGCTCCATTACCATCCGTCTGGCTGCGGCAACCGATTTTGCTGGCTATGACCGGATGCCGGGAAGCGGCGGTAAGCTGCCTTCGGAGTTGTGCCTAGAGCAATTAGCTTTATCCTCTACAGGATATGCAGAGCTGAAGCAGCGCCACTTAGAAGATCATCAATCCTTGTTCCGCCGCGTGGAGTTGACGCTTACGCCTGCTTCCACCCAGGCTGAGCTTCCCATGGATGAGCGGCTAGTACGGTACCGCGAAGGCCAGGCAGACTCTGGGCTGGAATCGCTCCTGTTCCAGTATGGCCGCTATCTGATGATTGCTGGATCCAGACCTGGGACACAGGCTCTTAATTTACAAGGAATTTGGAATCCTTATACTCAGCCACCTTGGAATAGCAATTATACGACGAATATAAACACCGAAATGAACTATTGGCCAGCAGAGAGCTGTGGATTGGGTGAATGTCATGAGCCGCTAGTTGATTTTATTTCAGAGCTCAGCGTTACGGGCAGCCGTACAGCTGCGGTTCATTATAATGCCCGTGGTTGGACGGTGCATCATAATACGGACTTGTGGCGTATGTCGTCGCCATCGGACGGGAAAGCCATGTGGGCTTTTTGGCCGATGGGTGGGGTTTGGCTCTCTCGCCATCTTTGGGAGCGTTACGCTTTTCGTCCAGATGAGGAATATTTGCGGAGTAAGGCTTATCCCCTGTTAAAGGGAGCCGCGTTATTCTGTCTGGATTGGCTTGTAGAGCTACCTGATGGAAGATTTACAACAGGTCTGTCCACCTCACCGGAGAATGTATTCTTGACTGCTGATGGCACACCATGCAGTGTTTCTGCAGGCTCAGCTATGGATTTATCGCTGGTCGCTGAGCTGTTCAAGCATTGTATTCAGGCTGCTGAGATTTTGAATATCGATGCCCAGCTACGTCAGGAGCTCAGAGAGAAACAGGAACGGCTCGCGCATCCGGGGATTGCACCGGACGGACGTATTCGTGAATGGAATGAGGATTTTGCTGAACAAGAGCCTGGGCATCGCCATGTCTCTCATTTATATGATTTATATCCCGGGAATGTAATTAGTCCTTCCTCAACTCCGGAGCTGGCAGAGGCAGCGTCGTTATCGCTTAACAAGCGTTTGGAAGGTGGAGGCGGTCATACGGGCTGGAGTGCAGCTTGGCTGCTCAATCTTTATGCGCGTTTGAAGGATGGCGATAGTGCGTATAGCTGTTTACGCCGTATTTTGCAAGATTCCAGTCTGCCGAACCTGTTCGGGAATCATCCTCCGTTTCAGATTGACGGTAACTTCGGAACTACTGCAGGGATTGCAGAGATGCTCTTGCAGAGTCATCAGGAGGGGCTTGAATTATTACCCGCTCTGCCAGAAGGATGGTCTGACGGTAGTGTGAAAGGTTTGGTAGCACGAGGTGGCTTTATCACGAATATAGAATGGAGTGAGGGTCGCTTAACGAAGGCGGAACTGACCTCGACTCATGGACAACGATGCAGAATTTATAGTCGCCAGCCTTTACTCATTCAAGGGCCTGATGGTTCACGAATAGGGATAGAGATGGAATTTGAAACCGTAATAGGAGAGACCTATATCATTACACCACTAAGCGAATAAATCACATCGGTCTAGCATATAGGCTGTTCTCAGAGTAGAATTATTCTACAGGGAGCAGTCTTTTTTTGCCTAAGTGCTCATTATCTATTAAATGGTAGGGTTCATTATAAGTCTATAGGAGCCGGAGGAACGGAATATATATGCGGAAAAAACGCTTCACATTAGTAAAGATCATTCTGGGAGGAGTGATTATATTCGCTGCTATTCCACCGATGATTTATTGGGGCTGGGATCATGCTTATGCGGCTTCGAGTTCACCCACCCTTCGTTCTGTAAATGAAGTAGCGCAGAAGCTAACAGGTGCGATGAATAACCGCAGGGAGACGATTACTTTTACTTATGAGAGCAAGGCTTCGAATTTGAAAACGAAAATACAAGCGGCCTTGGATCAAGCGATGGCTAGTGACCCTTATTTGTATTACATTATAGACAGCTATGGATATACTTATCGAGGGAGCGCAAGCTCTGTAAAGGTTACGGTAGAAGTGAAATATCTGGAGACTCTCGAGCAGACGGCTTTTGTGAACAAGGAAGTGAAGGCTGCGCTGAAGAAGATCATTACGCCGGGCATGAACAATCATCAGAAGGTGAAGGCTATTCACGACTGGGTTGTGCTTCATCTGAAGTATGATACTTCTTATCGCAAATATACGGCTTATGAAGGCCTGAAGAGTGGTAGCGCCGTTTGCCAAGGGTATTCGCTGCTGACCTATAAGCTACTTAAAGAAGCTGGATTCAATAATAAAATCGTTGAGGGTATAGCAAAAGTGCCAGGTGGACGCAGTCAGTCGCATGCCTGGAATCTGGTGCTCCTAGATGGACAGTGGTATCATCTCGATACGACTTGGGATGACCCGACACCCGATAAGGCTGGCGTGGTTAGCACTGCATACTACTTGAAGACGGATGCACAGATGCGCCAGGACCATAGCTGGACGAAGTCCTATCCGGCAGCCTCGGTAGGCTATCACAAGACCTTGTCTGCGCTTGTGGAGCGTGGAGGACAGAGCGCGGCCGTGTATAAACAGCTTCAGAAGGATCTCAATTATGAGCTGTACACCGCGGAGCTAATTGTACGCTCAGCAGAAGATCTGACACGGCTAGCCAATAAGGCAATCACCTCCGGTGAGGTGTCCATGTTATTCCGTTATCAAGGGACTGGAACACAGCTTAAGAATGACCTGCAGGAGTTATATAAGCTTGGACTAGAGGATTTGTCTTACTCTACCTCTGCTTTTGACAATACGGGCGACCTTAAAGTGTATGTGACTTGGGAATAGATGTGTATACAAAAAAAGGGATATCCCAGAAGCCTGAGTTGAACTGCACCCCGTCAAGTAGACAATACAATAAATAAAAGTAGTTTAAGCGGCCTTAGTCCTAAATTCAATGGGACTGAGGCCGTTTAGTTTTGCCTGTAACCGTTCGTTATTGTAAAAGTGAATGTAGCTATCAATATCTGTTTGAAGTTCTTCAAAGGTCTGGTAGGTATGTAAGTAGAACTTTTCACATTTCAATGTTCCCCAGAAGGATTCCATCGGCCCATTGTCAATGCAACAGCCCACTCGGGACATGCTTTGCTTCAGTTGTGCATCGTCCAGCATCTTCTTAAAATTCAGAGAGGTATACTGGAAACCACGGTCACTATGGAGTAAGGATCGGCTCTCCGGCGCTGCCTGCAAAGCTAATTCCAGCGTGTTAAAAACTAGCGAATTATTATTGGAATGGCCCAGAACGTAAGCAACAATGGACTTGTCATACAGATCTTTTATTGCACTTAAATACGCCTTCTTGCCGTTGCCATATTTGAATTCTGTTACATCCGTTACCCATTTTTGGTTTGGAGCTTCCGCCTCAAAGTTACGGTTCAGCACATTCTCTGCGACCTGCTGAGGCGTAGAGCCTATGTACTTCTTTCTCTTTCTGCGGATGACAGACTGGATGCCCTGGAGTCTCATAAGGCGGTACACTCGCTTAGCATTAATAGATTTGTCCATTTGTCTGCGCAAATGTAGGGTCAATTGACGATACCCAAAGGTCCGTTCCACCTTCTCATACAAGAGGAGCATAGCCTCTGTCAGTTTCTTGTTGTCGGTTTCTCGGGAACTGGGTTCACGATTCAACCATTTGTAGTAGCTTGACCGCGAAATCCCAGCGATATCACACAAAAGCTGAATGGAGCAAGACTCCTCTTGCTGAACAGCCTGAATCGCCAGGTAGATGTCCTCCTGACGAACGTGACTTAACGTCTCCTCCTTTCGAGTTCCTCTAACTTTTTTAGAAAAGCATTCTCCGCACGCAGGCGTGCATTCTCGTATTCCAGCTTTTGCATCGCGAGTTTGTGGCGATCTGCTTCGGTAAGTTCTTCAGGCGCTTTGGTGCGTCCTCTGCCGTCTCGTAACGCCTCTTCACCACCTGCTTCGTACTTCTTTACCCAGCTATATACTTGTTGGTAAGAAACGTGAAAATGGGTTGCTGTCTTCGTATAGTCTTGTCCATTTGAAAGACAGTACAGCACGATATCCATCCGCTCCTGCCAAGTGGTTGCGCGTCCTTTGGTCATAGCTCTAGTTCCTCCTAAATTAGCAGTTAAGCTGTTGCTATGACCATTATACTTCTTAATCCAATTGGCAAGTTGGGTTGTGCTTGCAATCTTATACTTGTAGATGATTTGGCTTTGCGACAATTTCTCCTCGAGATAATCCCTAACTGCTTGGAGTTTGAGCTCTGGCGAATACTTTTGATTGTGGGATCGCACCTCCAGGCCTTCGTAACCGTACAATTGATAACGTCTTCGCCACTTCACTACAGATGTTTTGGATAAGTCGTATTTTCGAGCCGCAGCTTTTAAACTAATTTGGCCGCATTCAATTTCTTGGAGAATCGTTAATTTTTCAAGTGCCGTAAACTTTTTTTGTTCCATAAAAATGCTCCCCATACAGCAACAGGTTTTTATTATTTCGCCTGTCTACTATATGGGGAGCATATCAAGTGGCTACGAGATATCCCTTTTTGTATATTACCCGAGTCTATTTATTCTGGGTGAGTACTTAGATCGCATTTATCCAAAGGAATAAGACTACTCTTTCGGAACCAGCGATAGCCGAACCAGATTAAGACAAACAGCGGTAAGCTGATATAAGAAACGGCAATGCCGTACCAGTCGATATTTCCACCTGAGAAGGCGCCCATATTCTGACCGAGTATCGCTACAATACAAAGTGCTAAGGCAAAGATAGGTCCGAATGGGAACCATCTAGCTCGGTAAGGTAGTTCATCTAGTGAATGGCCTTGCGCTATAAAAGCACGTCTGAAACGGTAGTGGCAGACCGCAATGCCTAGCCAGTTAATAAATCCGCACATACCGGAGGCGTTTAACAGCCAGTTATATACGGCACCGTCACCAAAGAACGAAGCGAGAAAGGCGAGCATTCCGACAGCAGTAGTCACCAGCAAAGCGCCAACAGGGACACCACGGCGATTGAGCTTGGCGAGTGCACGCGGAGCCATTCCATCCTTAGCCATTGCATACAGGACACGGGTGGAGGCATACATTCCGGAGTTCCCGGCTGACAATACGGAGCTGAGAATGACGGCATTCATTACGGATGCGGCAATGGCAAGCCCTGCCTTATTGAACACGATCGTAAACGGACTGACTCCGATATCATCGATGCCACCGCGGAGAAGATCTGGATTCGTATAAGGAATCAGCATTCCGATTACAAATATGGCAAGGATATAGAAGATTAATATACGCCAGAATACTTGGCGGATCGCAATCGGGACGTTGCGACGAGGGTTCTCACTCTCACCAGCGGCAACACCGATTAGCTCGGTACCCTGGAAGGAGAAACCTGCTGCCATAAAGACCCCGACGAAGGCAAAGAAGCCACCGTGGAAGGAGCTGCCACCGATTTGGAAGTTACTAAAGCCTACTGCTTTTCCACCCATAATGCCGAATATCATGAGGACCCCGACAACGAGGAAGGCGATAACAGTAATGATTTTGATAATGGCAAACCAATATTCTGATTCCCCATATCCACGAGATGATAGGAAGTTAAGGCCGAACATCAGCAGTAGGAACACCAGACTCCAGAGAAAGGAGGGGCTGTCTGGGAACCAGTATTTAATGATGACGGTAGCCGCTGATAGCTCTGCTGCAATCGTGACCGCCCAGTTGTACCAGAAGTTCCAACCGATGGCGAAGCCAAAGGCGGGGCTGACGAAACGAGTTCCGTAAGTACTGAAGGACCCGGAGTCCGGTAAATAGGTGGCGAGCTCTCCAAGACTAGTCATGAGAAAGTAAACCATTACGCCCACAGCCGTATAAGCTAGAAGGGCTCCACCAGGTCCTGCGGAAGCGATCGCGCCGCCACTGGCTAGAAACAGACCAGTACCAATAGATCCGCCTAGCGCGATCATGGTCAAATGCCTTGCTTTGAACGATTTTTTAAGCGCGGGCTGATTATTATTGCCTAGCGCTGGGTTTTGCTGATTGCCCTGCATGAATATGACACTCCTTATGATCTAATCTTACTGTTCATGAACGGGGAGTGCTGAGCTGTTGCCTCCCGCAGAGCGGGAGGTATAGTTCGTGATTTCCAGAACGTTATGGATGACTGCACGAAATATGCAAATTCTGTAAATGCAAAGAAACCGCAGACTATGTCTGCGGCTTCCATCTATACAGCTCCGCATCATACTCCCTGTGAAGATAGCGCAACACACTGTATTCTGCTATTTACGCAGGCTGTACAATGTGACAGTTCCGTGCCTTTCGGCAACGGCCCCAGCCTGCACCGCTGTAAGAGCGACAGTGCAAGCTTCGGCAGATATCCCTTTCAGCGTGATTCATAGACGGCTCTAACGTCTCCACACGCTTACTCTTTATATCCGCGACCTCTACCTCATCTTAGTATGACGAGGCTATCTTTACTTCATTCATTTATAAACAACAGGAATTAGTATAAAGGAAATTTACCTATCAAAGCAATGACAAAATCAGGTACTTCCGTATTAATTGCGACGGCGCTCTGACATCTGCTGCCAGACGGTGCCTGCTGCAGCTTCACCTGAAGCGATGCGCTCCAAAGCCATCTTGGCCTGAAGGCCAACCTCGAACTCTGGATCATCGGCAGCGAGCGTGAGCGCAGCTTGAGCTTCGGATGTGCCAACTTCATAGAGGAAGCGAGCAGCGCGCCAGCGGACAAGCTTGCTCTTATCCGTTAGTGCCGCCGTCATCACTGGTGTGGCGGCAGGGTCGCCGATGTCGGACAGGGTATCGCCAGCCGTACGTCTCACGGCTGGGGCGCTGTCTGCCATCGCCTCATAGAGCAGCTCCATCGCCTCGGGCGTGCGAAGGTCGCCCAGATACACGACCGCAAGCCTGCGAATATGCAGCTTGGGATCGTGTAGCGCCGCCTTAAGCTCCGGCAGGAACTCCGCCGTCGGCGTAAGATCCTCTAGCGCGGCGTAGCGCACGCGCCAATCCTCATGCTTCAGGTCTCGCAGCAGCTCGACCTGAGTGCGAGTTCGTTTTTGCTCGACGAACTCACCTTCGGCTCCGTGCGCAATGGCTTGCTGCACGAGGGAGTCGAGGCGTTCCTGTGGATACGCCGCTTCGATCTCTTGCTCGACCTCGCGTGCAATATCCGCGGGCTCGCCATAACGCACGCCGTAATCGGTGAGCTTGCGCTCCTTGATCATCACGGCGCTAGCCACATCCATAACCGCTTTAGTGAAGCGGTTGGCTAAGGATATGCGCTCCTCATTCGCGCCCGTTTTTACGCGGATTTGCATCGGAATTCCGCGGAACATTTGGACGAAGACCTGTGCTTCCCCAAAATGAACACCGGCATTCTCGTCGGCTAGGCTCCAATCTCCAGTTAAACCTTCGCTGCTCCCGAAACGACTTTGAACTTCTCTTAGAATGGCTGCCCAATCGGCATTGCCCTTACGCTCAAGAGCTGCGAAGTCAGCAGCGTGATAAATGCTAGTAACGCCCGGTATCGTCAACATTTCACGTGCCCAAGCAGGTGCGGAACGCTCACTTTCTGGAGTGTAGGTTCTGCGAATTCCGGGTTCTAAACTTTCGTCCAAATGAAGCTTCATCGTATTTGGACTTGGAGTCGGTTCAATAAATGTAATCTTCATACGTAGCTCCCCCTTGAACGGTATATGCACCGCCATACTTTATACACATATTATCTCATTTTTGGCGTGAAACACAAAAGGACTCTTCTATTATTTCGCTAAAGTCTACAATCGTGTGGAATAAAAGGGCGAACTTTTATCATGTGATTTGTATATTTTGCAAAATGCTCTGCTGTTCAATATAGTTGTAGTATATTCGCGAAAGCAAGGATTGCTCGGCAAACTTCTTCAGAAGAGGTGCTTGATGGCTAAAATACGTTATCTAAACATCGACAATGTAAGTACCGATAAAACACTAAAAGAATTTCGCCAGTGGCGTGAGGAGCGTCGTCGGAAGAAGAAGGACTATTCATATGTGGTGCCGAATACGCCGCCCAGATTATCCTATCTGTCGGAGAATAAGCTGGAGACTACCATTACGTGGATTGGGCATTCAACCTTTTTTATTCAATATGAAGGGATGAATATCATTACGGATCCCATCTGGGCGAGAAGGCTAGGCTTTGAGAAAAGATTGGGACAGCCTGGGATTTCGCTTAGCGAAGTGCCACCAATTGACCTGATTCTGATCTCGCACTCTCATTACGACCACTTGCATATTTCCTCCATCCGTAAATTATATCGGGCAGGGACAACGTTAGTAGTTCCTGTAGGTTTAAAGCGAAAAATGCTCCGCAAAGGGTTCCACAGCTGTGTGGAGATGGAGTGGTGGCAGGAGATTACGCTTGGTTCGATTAAGCTTTCTTTTGTGCCTACCCAGCACTGGACACGGAGAACGCCTTGGGATACGAATACTTCTCATTGGGGAGGGTACATCTTAGAGCCCGCTGAGTCGGGGAAGCAGAAGCTTCCTCCGAACCTTTATTTCGCTGGGGATAGCGGTTATTTTGAAGGTTTTAAGGAGATCGGAAGACGCTATAAGATTCATGTCGCGCTTATGCCAATTGGGGCTTATGAACCGGAATGGTTTATGACCTCTCAGCATGTGAATCCTGAGGAGGCTATACAAGCCTTCATAGATGTTGGAGCAGAGACTATGATTCCGATGCATTACGGTACCTTCAGACTTGCCGATGATACGGCCCGGGAAGCGCTGGATCGAATGGAAAATGCCCGAACTAAGCATGGGATTTGTGAGGAACGAATACGTACACTCAGCTATGGTGAAACATTGGTCGTACAACCCGAGAATCTTACAACTGGGCAATAACCTGAAAAAATTCCTCCTTAAATAGGTCGCCGTAAATCAGTTGGAATAAGTTTCGTAAGAGACAGATCAGCTTAAATGCCTATTTCACGGGATTTTTGCACTGATTTTATGCTATAATGAGCCGAAACCCTAAAGTGAAAAGGATGGTAATGCGTAATGATTAGCACAAGCGGCGTAACACTCCGCTACGGAAAACGAGCTCTCTTCGAAGATGTAAACATAAAATTCACCCCTGGTAACTGCTACGGCTTGATTGGTGCCAATGGTGCTGGTAAATCAACCTTTCTGAAAATTCTGTCCGGGGAGATCGAAGCGAACACGGGTGATGTTCATATAACACCAGGTGAACGCCTTGCAGTTCTGAAGCAGAATCATTTCGAATACGATGAATTCCCAGTACTTGAAACAGTAATTATGGGTCACACTCGTCTTTATGAAATTATGAAAGAAAAGGACGCGCTTTATGCGAAGTCTGATTTCACGGAAGCAGATGGTCTACGTGCCGGTGAGCTTGAAGGCGAATTTGCAGAACTTAATGGCTGGGATGCAGAGCCGGATGCGGCGGCTATGCTGATCGGTCTTGGCATTATGCGTGAACTGCATGACAAGAAAATGGCCGAACTGAGCGGCAATGAGAAGGTACGGGTACTCTTGGCGCAAGCCTTGTTTGGCCGTCCAAATAACCTCCTGCTCGATGAGCCTACCAACCACTTGGATCTAGAATCGATTGGCTGGTTAGAGAACTTCCTCATGGATTATGAAGGTACTGTTATCGTCGTATCCCATGACCGTCACTTCCTGAACAAAGTATGTACGCATATTGCGGATATTGATTTTGGCAAAATCCAGATGTATGTTGGTAACTACGACTTCTGGTATGAGTCCAGTCAGCTTGCTCAAGCTTTGCAGCGTGATTCGAACAAGAAAAAGGAAGACAAGATCAAGGAACTGCAAGCCTTTATTCAGCGTTTCTCGGCCAATGCTTCCAAGTCTAAACAGGCTACATCCCGTAAGAAACAACTCGAGAAAATTACGCTGGATGACATTCGTCCATCCAACCGTAAATATCCGTTCCTCAACTTCAAACCTGAACGTGAAGCGGGTAAGCAGCTTCTGACGATCAGTGGATTGACCAAATCGGTTGAAGGTGAGAAGGTTCTTGATGAAATCAGCTTTGTAGTTAACAAAGGGGATAAGATTGCCTTCGTGGGTCCTTACTCCCAGCCTAAATCACTTCTGTTTGATGTGATTATGGGTGAGCAGGAAGCGGATGCGGGAGAATATACATGGGGAGTCACAACAACTCAAGCTTATTTCCCGAAAGACAACTCCAGCTATTTTGATGGTGTGGACTTGAATCTCGTAGAATGGCTACGTCAGTATTCTAAAGATCAGGATGAAACGTTCCTGCGCGGATTCCTTGGACGGATGCTGTTCGCCGGTGAAGAAGCACTGAAGAAAGCAAGTGTGCTATCCGGAGGCGAGAAGGTTCGTTGTATGTTGGCAAAGATGATGCTGAACGGTGCGAACGTGCTTGTATTCGATGAACCTACCAATCACTTGGATCTGGAATCCATTACGGCACTGAATAACGGACTGATCGATTTCGACGGTACCATTCTGTTCACTTCCCATGACCATCAGTTCATCCAAACGATTGCTAACCGTATCATCGAGATCACACCTACAGGTGTAATTGATCGCACGATGACTTACGATGAGTATTTAGAGAATCCTGAAATTAAGGAAATGCGTCAACGCATGTATCCTGTAGAAGTATAATTCATGATCTCCGCTTGCGGAGAGCATTCAAGAAGCAGCTGCTCTAATCCTTGATGGATTAGGGCGGCTGTCTTTTTGAATAATGATATTTGAGAAGATACGGTAGGTGAATGTAGGTGAATCTTGTGGATGGGACTATTATTGTAATGAGACATGGGGAAACCGTGTTTAATACTCAAGGTCGTTACCAAGGGCAGCTGGATTCACCTCTGACTGATCTTGGTGTTGATCAAGTTAGGCAAATGGCGAGGCTGCTTCGTCATTCAGTGGGGCATCCCTCTGATTGGAAAGTGATATCAAGTCCGCTTGGAAGAGCACAACAGAGTACACAAATTCTATGTGAACTGATAGGATACGATTTCGCTAAAGTAGAAACAGATGCTAGGTTAAGTGAAGTTTCTGTTGGTTCTTGGTCGGGGCTAACGCTCAAGGAAATTGAGCAAGGGTGGCCGAATAGTCTTGAAGATACGACTATGTATGATTGGTATTTCCGTTCACCAGATGGAGAGAGCTACGAAGCGGTTCAGGAACGTGTCACAGACTGGCTGGATAGCTTGTCCTCCACTCCGCGGGTCATTGCGGTTACACATGGATTAACAAGTAGAATTCTACGGGGAGTATACGCCGGGCTTTCAAGAGAGGAAGCCTTAGCACTTGAGGTTTCCCAAAGCACATGTTTTCAGTTGGCTAATTGTACAATAAAAAGAATCAGTAATGAATTTGATGAGTTCTAGCCCATCCTTTAAGCGGACGAACGCATAAAAGGCTGCGTTGTCCCTGAGGGATACGCAGCCTTTTATGTTTAATATAAGATAGTACTAGGATCCGCCGGTACGACGGCGCTGGTTGTTAGGCTTTTTGTTATTCTGACTTTTTAGCGGTTTGGCGGAGCCGGCCTGAAAAGTAGATCCAGGCTTGGAGGAAGATTGTTGTTTCTTCTGCTCCAGCTTCTGCCGGATAGCTTCGGCTAAATTGATTTTTCCTTTTTCATTGCTTTCGCTCATTATGATAACCTCCTTCGAAGCAAGTCCTTCACTTTATTCTAATTGTTTTTAAATGTTGCTACAAGGGCAAGAATAATTGAAAGAATTCTTTTCTAACAAAACGAAAGACAAGGAGATAGCCAACAATGGTTGATATTTACGAAGATATACGTAAAGGCGAGCGTGGAGCTTGGGTCAGCATAGCGGCTTACCTCATTTTATCGACATTCAAGCTTGTTAGCGGTTATCTATTCGCATCTAATGCATTGGTCGCGGACGGGGTCAATAACTTAACCGACATCGTAGCATCTGTAGCCGTATTGGTGGGGCTGCGGATTTCGCGGAAGCCACCTGACTCTGACCATGCTTATGGTCATTTTCGGGCAGAGACAGTAGCTGCATTATTAGCTTCTTTTATTATGGCGGTAGTAGGTATTCAGGTGATTGTGGAGGCGATACGGTCCTTTTTCGATCGTGCAAAGGAAACACCGCAGCTATGGTCAGCTGGTGTGGCTCTAGTGTGTGCAGTGGCAATGATAGGAGTATACATATACAACAAAAGACTGGCTAAGCAGATAAATAGCAGTGCACTAATGGCGGCGGCCAAAGATAATTTTTCTGATGCTATGGTTAGTATAGGTGCTGCTGTTGGGATTGTGGGTGCTCAGTTCGGACTGCCATGGATTGATTCTGCGGCCGCAGTCGTTGTCGGACTGATTATCTCTAAGACAGCATGGGATATTTTTCGTGACTCGACCTACCGGCTTACCGATGGCTTTGATCAAGATAAGTTGATGGATCTACGTAGTACGATCGCTCGAACGCCGGGAGTAGAAGGGATTAAAGATGTAAAGGCACGGGTTCATGGTAATCATGTGCATGTGGATGTTGTAGTGGAGGTAGACGCGAATATAACTGTGGTTGAGGGTCATAAAATCAGTGATTCCATTGAAGAGAGAATGAGCAAGTTGCATAATATTATGAACGTGCAGGTGCATGTGGAACCTAAAGATTAAAATTTATATTCTATTTTAAGGAAAAAACAAACAAATTCAAGGAGGATTCAAGACTTTAGTCCTGTATTTTACCATAAAGTGGCATGATTATATGTGCAATTTGGAGCATGTTCCAAATCCCGGGCAAGCCTATAATGAGGGCATAAAGGAATGAAGCACACACCTTTATTGAAATCTCATCATGGTATTGGGGGAACGTATGATTAAATCACATAAGCAATTAACAGCATCCTTGTTGGTTTCAGCTGCTATTGTTGCAGGTTTAGGAGTATCTGCTCCTGGACATGCAGCAGCAGCCTCAAGTCCATCAAATTCAGCCATGGCGGCAGCAGCCGGTCAAACAGCGGTCATCGAGGCAAGTGTTCGCCTTCGCAGCACACCTTCTACAAGTGGAGAAGTAGTGAAGTATTTGCAAAAGGGAGATCAAGTGCAGATTGTGGCGCAGCCGAATAGCTATTGGTATCAGGTGAAAGCAGCAGATGGATCCGTAGGTTATACAAGCACGGATGATAAGTATATCAGCGTAAATTCATCTTCAGTAAATACACCAGCAGCACCTTCAACACCTTCAGCACAAACGGGAACCATTAAGTACGGAGTGAATCTTCGAACTACTCCTTCTACAAGCGGAAAAGTACTAAGACTTCTGAAGAAGGGTGAGCAAGTACAACTTCTGGCACAGCCGAACAGCTACTGGTATCAAATCCAAACAACGGATGGTAGCATAGGATATATAAGTTCAAGTGATCAATATACTTCGTTCGCTGGTAACGGGGGGACTGGGACGGTAACGCCAACACCTACACCACCGCCTCCAGCACCAATACCACCTATTTCAACGCCTGGGGCTTCCGCTCAAATTGAGAGTGTAATCTCAGCAGGTATGGGCTATCTTGGAACACCTTATGAGTTTGGATCCAGCAGATATGATACAAGAACCTTCGATTGTTCTGATTTTATCCGGCAAATATTCATGGATGCTTTAAATTTGAAACTGCCTGCTGATTCCCGTCAACAGGGAGATTGGGTGAAATCGAATAGCACGGTAGTTACGTCTACTTCCGGATTAAAACGCGGCGATTTAATGTTCTTCATGGATTATAAAGGAAACTCCGCTTCTGCTTATGAAGGGATCGACAAATCCAAGGCAAGAATATCGCATGTTGCTATTTATTTGGGAGATGGACAAATTCTACATACATATTCCGTAGCTTCAGGCGGGGTAAAAGTAGATAAGTTAAGCGCTTCTTGGATGAATCGTTTTCTCTACGGGGGATCGGTCATTCAATAATAATATAGGTACACAGGAGCGGCAGCATCGCATGTTTGTGACGGGTGAACAAAGGCGGGCATAAGCGCAGGGGCTATCCCCTCAGTAGAATTTTCTACTGAGGGGGTAGCCTTTTTTTATCGTCTATTTAGAACAGCCGCACTCACCACACAAAAAAGAGGATGCACCATGGGCCAATTTAATGGCTCCTTTGGACACCCCCTTCATATTCAAATTATGGCGTTATTACATTGGCAGCTACAGGAACCATAACCCAAGCTTTTCCTAGCCAAGTGTAAACTTGTCTCCATTCATTGCCCCAAGAATCCGTAATGACTTCACCTGTGGTGTCAAGCGTTTGAGCGCTAAGCCAGCCTGCGGGAATCATACTGCCAATGGAAAAATGGAAAGCTATTTTTTCGGTTAGAACAATTTGTGGTGTCGCTGGAGAAATATCCGACGGCGTAATGATCGTTTCAAAAGTATTAGTGTAAGTGCTTCCAGTTACCGTCGTAGAATCTGTTGTTGTACCTGTTACTTCCGCGGCTGATGCTGTAGCTGCTATCGAAGCCATAAGCCCCAAGGCTACTGTAATGCTGGCGAATTTTTTCATGTTTAGTTCCTCCTCATTATGGACTAGCTTCATAACTTTTTCTTATTTTCTCAAGTGACATCTGTGTGGGAATGACCTATACTTTCTGCATGATGAATAAGTTATATGGATAGATATGGGAGGAGGTTACATCGATCTACCTCTGCGGCCCGTGAAGAGGGAAACAATAAACAGAACCAAGAAGACGAAGAATAGTATTTTTGCAAGACCTGCAGCGGCTGCTACAAGATTGAAGAAACCAAAGATTCCAGCGATCACAGCTACAACTAGTAGAATTACGGACCATTTTAACATTACATATCACCTATCCTTTTTTTGATTTGTAGTCATTGTATAAACGGGGACTTTGATTCTGAAACATAGGGGAGAAGGGAGTCTTGACAACGCTCGACAAATTGTTTCGGCAAATGATAGTAGGGGTAACTAAGCAGTATACAAGGCTGATTGGCCGCTATTTATAAGATTTGGAAGGGGTTTTGAATATGATCATTGAATTAAGTGTAGCTCTCGTCGCTGTTGCATTCGCAATACTTGTTTTCTTTCTAATTAAGACTTTGAAATCAGCGAAGGAATCTCTCGACAAAGTGAGCCAGACCTTGGTTGAAGTGCAGAAGACGATGGATGAGCTGACTTATGAAGTGAAAACTACAGTTAGACATGCAAACGAAATTACTGCTGATGTACAGAACAAGATCCAAAAGATCGATCCTGTCATAGATTCTGTGAAGAATTTGGGGGAAGTTATGAATGAATTAACTTTAACCGTCAAGCAAGTGTCGGTAACTGTGATTGAGAAATATCGTAAATCGCATGAACTGAGGGAGAAGCGTAAGGGTGTATCTATAAAAGAGGCTCCGCTGACTCCAGCCGAGGAACGTACGGTTAACTCCTATGATGCCGTTAATGCCGATAAAGCACCGGGGAAAATGGCTACAGTGTTAAAAAGTATAGATGTAGCTGCAACTCTTTGGAAAAAATTCCGTCATTAAACTTAAGGTAGCAAGTCTTCTGTAAATGGCGGCTGCAGATAAGAAAGGTGGGACAACAACATGAACACAATTATTCTTTTGTTTAGTCTTCTTTTCCCATACTTTGATGCGTCTCCACAGTTAGCGCCTGTCTCATCATTTATTGAACAGCCTAAGTCTGTTCTGGCCTTTGAGCATACTGCTGAATCCAGTCCATATATAAGTCGCTTTGATTCTTTGGCGGGAGTTTCTCTTTATGCCACGGAGGAAGAATTGCTTCTGACTAAGGGCACACCGCTTGAGATTGTTAATGATCCATGGCAAAACACAGTGGAATACCAATATGCTGATGTATCAGTAGGTGTGGGTGAGGGGTTTGTACTATATGTGCATGTCTCACCTGCTCAAGCACAGCAGTTCGGTCTACATGTGAATGGAGTGAAAATTGATCCCTTGAAGGATAATCTGCAATCGACCTTGGGTAAACCGTACTTTATAGCCGAAGATGGTGACGTGTATATGAGAGGGAATAATGCGCTCAAAATATATCGGAATTTGGCTGGTGAATTTGAAGGTATTGATTTATTTGATAGTATTTCTTCTTAATGTGTTTCACTTTTGATTATATAGGTTAATAAGCAGGGGCTGTCTTTACCATAGAGTAACCTCCAGAACCACTAGATCTAGTGGTTCTGGAGGTTACTTTGCTGAAGACGTAAATGAACCTATTACTATATTTACATATTATGAGAATAGAAAAAACAGATTAAAATAGCGTATGATATAGGTAATGAGTCGCAGAATTTTACGGTCGAAATACTATTTGTGTGAGGTGAAGATGATGAGAATCTTAATCGTTGATGACAATCCGACTAATGTTATCATTATCCGAGAAATCCTGAAAAAAGAAGATTACCGAAATTTCGTAACCGCATCCTCTGCCAAAGAGATGCTTACGCGGCTCGGTATCGGTTCTGTAAGTGAGGATGGACGTCCTCGGATGTCAGATATTGATCTGATTTTACTGGATATGATGATGCCAGAAATGGATGGAATCGAGGCATGTCGTGTTGTACAGCATTACGAACACCTTAAGGATATTCCAATAATAATGGTTACAGCTGTTGGTGATTCCAAGAAGCTGGCAGAAGCACTGGATGCAGGTGCAGTGGATTATGTTACAAAACCTATTAATAAAGTGGAGCTGATGGCCCGAATTCGGCTCGCACTGCGGCTGAAGCGAGAGAAAGATTGGCATAAGGAACGAGATCAGCGAATTCAGGAGGAATTGAGACTTGCAGCACTTGTCCAGAATGCAGTGCTAAGCTTGCCGCTTCAGGATGAGAATTTTGAGGTCCATGCCATCTACCAGCCATCCTCTGAGCTCGCCGGTGATTTATATGCGTGGTACCCCCTTGGTGATGGCCGATATGGCGTGATCCTGCTGGACATTATGGGACACGGAATATCGTCGTCTCTTTTTTGTATGTTTCTTGCTTCTGTGTTAAAGGACACGGTAACTACGTATGTAGAGCCGGAAAAGGTGATTCAGGAGCTCAATCGAAGGTTTAACCAGCTCTATATTGAGAAAAAGCTGATCCAATATTACTTTACGACTATTTATCTCGTGATAGATACCCGTCTAAAGCGTATTGACTATGTCAACGCCGGACATCCACCTGCGCTGTTTTTTGAGGGCGAGGCTAAAACTCCGGTCTTGCTGGAAAGTAACTGCCATCCTGTGGGCCTGTTTGAACAAATCGATATTCAGCCACAGAGTCTAACCTTTGAAGATGAAGGACATCTAGTTCTATATACAGATGGTCTTCTGGAACTGGTTGAAGGTGAACAGGAGGAGCAGCTGGAATTTATGATTCAGCATTTAAATATTGAACATGAGTGGAACGAAGAAGCTATTCGGGCGGCCTTTTTCAATGCTGAGGTTCCTAAAGAGCGTGACGATGATAAATGTATAGTGTGGATCTCATTGATGAAGGGAACAGATAGAGAATGAAGATAAAGGCTAAACTATTAATTGGCTTCAGTGCCATGTTAGCGATTATGCTTGCACTTACGATGATAGGATATGACCGCTTAAATTATATGAATAGCCAACTGGAAGGGTATCAGGATCGATATATGAAGGGGCGTTCTTCTTCAGGGATGCGTGGAGAAGTCAATGATATGGCGCGAATATTGACCACGACCATGTTAAGTGCAGATGCATCATCAGTAGAATCGCAAAAGAATGAGATTGATAAAAAGATCACTAAAGCGAATGAGCATTATGAGAAGATAAAAGCGTCGATGACCAGCGCTGAAGAAATGCAAATGGTTAGTCAAATAGATAATGCGTACACCACCTATTTAAATTATCAGGAAAAGATATTGGAGCTGCTATCAGCAGGTTATTTCCAGAACGCAACTACTTACTCTAACACAGAGGGACAATCGATTCAGAATGCGGTGTTAAACGCCCTGAACAGTCTCTCTGATTATAATGCTTTTATAATGAACGAAGAGAGTACAAAGGCTAACGAAGCTTATAAAAGCTCGACTCAGATGGTAGTCCTAATGATGATTCTAGGCTTACTTCTCGGACTTGGTGTGGTCCTATGGATTATTCCAAGCATCACTCGGGGGCTTAATGTCGTTTCGATGATGATTACAAGCTTTGGCAACGGTAGAGTAAGAGCTATACGGCGTATAAAGGTTACAACTAAAGATGAAATTGGTGAGGTTGCCCTTGTCTTTAAGAAAATGGCTTTAGATCTCGAACAGAAGCAGCAGCTGGAACAGGCCTATGCGCAAGCGCAGAATGACCAATCCTGGCTGAATGCGAACGTTGCTCGGGTGACGGAACTATTGCGAGGTGTTAGCTCCTTGGATCAGGTCTCACAGACCTTTATCAACGAGTTTACTCCTGTGCTTGGAGCCCAGTTCGGAGCTGTATATTTGAAAGATGCTGAGCATCCCGATTTTTTACGAAGCAGTGGTTATTATGCAGTAGATAATGATAAGAAACCTAAGGACAGGTTTATGATTGGAGAAGGACTCGTAGGACAAAGTGCGCTCGATATGCACCCGATCAGACTGGAGCAGGCTCCAGAAGACTATTTATCCGTTAAGTCTGGATTCGTGGATGCACAACCTGGATATATTTCTATCCATCCACTTATTTTTGAAGACGAACTGCTCGGTGTGGTAGAATTCGCTTCATTCCAGCCGTTTAGCAGTCTGAAAAATGATTTACTGCAACAGCTTGCGAATAATTTAAGCATTATTTTCAATAATATTAGCCGTCGTCTGATCGTGGAGAAATTGTTGCGTGATTCACAAGCTCTTACGGAAGAGCTGCAGTGTCAGTCAGAGGAATTACAGACACAGCAAGAGGAATTACGTCGTTCCAATGAGAATTTGGAGGAGCAGACGGATGCGCTTAAACGTTCAGAAGAGCTTCTTCAGCGTCAGCAGGAAGAACTGGAGCATTATAATACGGAACTTGTTGCCAAGACCCGTGAATTAGAGGAGCAAGTGCAGGAGGTTGAAGAGAAGAAAGATGAAATTGAGCACGCGAAAATCCAACTAGAGAAACAGGCCAAGCAATTATCCGTTACTAGTAAATATAAATCAGAGTTCCTGGCGAACATGTCCCATGAATTGCGAACTCCACTGAACAGTCTTTTGATCCTATCTCAACTACTTACGGAGAATAAGGATGGCAATTTATCAGAGAAGCAGGTTGAATTTGCACATACAATTTATATGTCAGGTGCTGACTTGCTTAAGATGATCGATGAAATTCTGGACTTGTCCAAGGTTGATGCAGGCAAAATGGAACTGAACCAAGAAGAAATTAAATTGACCGAGCTGAAGAGCTTTGTGAAGCAGAATTTTGCTCCGCAAGCGCTCAAAAAAGGACTGTCCTTACGGATTACCTTTAACGAGCCACTGCCAGATTCCGTCATTGCCGACGGTCATCGATTGAAGCAGGTGCTAAGAAATCTGCTTTCTAATGCCTTTAAATTTACGATGGAAGGATTCATCGAATTTTCGGTTAGCCAAGCAGATACCAATCTTCTTCCTCTAGATCTGCCAGGTGAAGTTGAATATATTGCTATTGCTGTGAAGGATAGTGGAATTGGTATTCCAGCGGACAAAACCGATATTGTGTTCGAAGCCTTCCAACAGGTGGATGGAACAACCAGCCGTAAATTTGGGGGTACAGGCTTAGGCTTGTCCATTAGCCGTGAGCTAGCACGTTTAATGGGTGGAGCTATTGTGCTGGAATCACGTGAGGGCCAAGGTAGTACCTTTACTATGTATTTGCCGATTAAAGGTAGTTATAATAAGCAGCCTGCAGTTATAGAAGCTGCTGCTTCTAAAGAGGATGCAACCTTCGAGGAATATATGGGAGATATGCTTCCAACCCTTGTACCAACTCCGGTTCATGCGCCTATACCACAATTAATGATAGATGATGATCGTGATCATTTGACTGCAGATGATAAGGTTCTGCTTATTATAGAAGACGATGAGAGCTTTGCGAAAATATTGCTGGACATGGCTCATGGTCGGAAATTCAAAGGACTGGTAGCCCTCCAAGGCGATACTGGATTACAGATGGCGAAGACTTATCTGCCTGATGCGATTATTCTAGATATTCAGCTGCCAGTTATGGACGGTTGGACCATTCTTAGAGAGCTAAAAAGTGCATCACAGACCCGTCACATTCCTGTCCATGTCATCTCTGTGAATGATGAAGTGAAGCAGGGACTCATGATGGGGGCTATGGCTTATTTAAGAAAACCATCTTCTAGAGATGCTCTAGAGCGGGCGTTCTCGCAAATTGAGAACTACACTTCCAGTACGTTGAAGTATTTGCTAATTGTAGAGGATGATGAGATTCAGCGTCGTTCCATTATGGAATTGATAGGTCATGATGATGTGGCTATAACCGCAGTTTCAACTGGCGGTGAGGCACTGAATGAGCTGCGGAAGCAGCGATATGATTGTATGGTTCTGGATCTGATGCTTGAGGATATGACAGGTTTCGATTTGCTCGATCAGATTCGTGATGATGAAGAATTAAATGATCTACCTATTATTATTTATACAGGTAAGGATTTGGACAGCAAAGAAGAGACGCAGCTACGCAAATATGCGGAATCAATCATTATCAAAGATGTACGTTCTCCAGAACGGTTATTGGATGAGACAACATTGTTCCTACACCGGGTAGAAGCCAATCTTCCGGAAGATAAACGTAAGATTCTGCAGAAGCTTCATAATAAAGAAGAATTGTTCGAAGGGAAGAAAATACTGCTCGTCGATGATGATATTCGCAATGTCTTTGCGCTTTCCAGTGTGCTCGAAGAGTATCACATGGAAGTGAAGTTTGCAGAGAATGGACGCGAAGCGCTGGAAATGTTGGTAGAGCAAGAAGATTTCGATCTTGTGCTGATGGATATGATGATGCCGGAAATGGACGGATACGAAGCTATGCGCCGGATCCGCGAGATGCCGCAGTATCAGAAACTGCCTATTATTGCGCTTACTGCCAAAGCTATGAAAGAGGATCGCGCCAAATGTATTGAAGCTGGTGCCTCTGACTATATGAAAAAGCCGATCGCAACAGGTCAACTTCTATCTTTAATGCGAGTCTGGCTGTATTCGTAACCACTATATTGGGGTAATACTTTAAAAGAACTAACAAAAAGCCATTCTTCAAAAGTACGGCGTGTTGATAAGGGAGTCGGGAAAACGATGAAAGCAACAGAACACGGATATGAGGAGCAGCCCGTTATGGCGGGAAGTGAAGAATTAGAGCAAATTGAAATTGAGCTGCTTCTTGATGGGGTACACCGTTTATATGGCTATGATTTCCGGAATTATGCGTTGCCTTCATTGAAGCGACGCATCTGGCATCATGTTCATGCGGAGAATGTACTCAGCATATCCGCGCTACAAGAGAAGGTACTGCATGATCGTGCCTGTTTTGAACGATTTGTCTACAGTCTCTCTATTCCTGTTACTGAAATGTTCAGGGATCCGGGATTATTTCTAACCTTTCGCCAGAAGGTAGTTCCTTTGTTAAGAACTTATCCCTATATTCGTATCTGGCATGCCGGATGCTCCACTGGGGAAGAAGTTTATTCTATGGCCATCCTGCTACATGAAGAAGGGCTTTATGATAAGGCTCGAATTTACGCCACAGATATGAATGAGCGTTCTTTACAGCAGGCTAAGGAAGGCGTATATGATCTTAGCAGAATGAAGCAATACACTAAGAATTACTTGGAAGCAGGAGGTACTCGGGCATTCTCCGAATACTATACTGCAAAGTACAACTCGGTAATTTTACAACCTTATTTACGCAAAAATATTATTTTTGCTGAGCATAATCTGGCTACAGATACTTCCTTTAATGAGTTTAATGTTATTTTCTGCCGGAATGTAATGATCTATTTCAATGATGAGCTTCGTGATCATGTACACGGCTTGTTTCATGAAAGTCTAAGTCGCTTTGGAATTCTTGTGCTGGGCTCTAAAGAGTCCATTCACTTTTCAAAATATAGCGATTGCTATGAATCTTTAGATAGAGTGGAGAAAATATACCGTAACATAAAATAACGCATGTAGGAGGGTGGTCCTATGGGGTTTCAAGAACCAATTCATATACTACTAGTTGACGACCGTCCTGAAAATTTGCTGGCGCTGGAGGCAGTGCTTGAGAGCCAGCATTACGAGCTGATTAAAGCTACCTCCGGTGAAGAAGCGTTGCGCTGTTTGTTAAGGTATGATTTTGCTGTCATCGTACTGGACGTTCAGATGCCAGGTATGGATGGAATTGAAACTGCAAAATTGATCAAGGCCAGAGAAAAAACGAAGGAAATTCCTATTATTTTTATCTCTGCCAATAGCAAAGAAGCGGAGCATTTATTTGCGGGCTATTCGGCAGGGGCTATTGATTATATGGTCAAGCCTTTCATTCCTCAAATTTTGAAGTCTAAGATACAAGGCTTTGTCGAAATGTATATCACTAGCCAGAAGCATCAGACTCAAACCATGCTGCTACAGCAAAAGACGAATGAACTGGAAATCATAAACAGCGAGCTTATCAAGGCAAAGGAAGAGGCGGAGATTGCCTCTAAAGCAAAGTCGGAATTTCTAGCCATGATGAGCCATGAGATTCGTACACCTATGAATGGCGTAGTTGGCATGATTGATCTGTTAATGGAGACTAATCTTACTACAGAGCAAAAGGAATATTCGGAGATTATTCGGAAAAGTGCGGATACGTTGATTACGGTTATAAACGACATTCTTGATTTTACTAAAATGGAATCTGGAAAAATGGAAGTCGAGGAGCACTTGTTCGAACTCCGAAATTGTATTCAAGAGGTATTCAGTCTCTTTTCGATGGAAGCGGGAAAGAAGAACCTGGAGCTCGCTTATTTTATTGATCAGAAACTGCCTAGACTTTTATATGGGGATATGGCTCGTTTACGCCAAGTATTAATCAATCTGATCGCTAACGCAGTTAAGTTTACGAATCAAGGTGGGGTCTATTTAGTCGCCTCGATCAAGAACGCTGCTGATCATAAGCTGGAAGTTGAATTCACCATTATGGATACGGGGATTGGGATTTCTCCGGAAAAATGTGATCGATTATTTGAGCCCTTCTCGCAGCTTGATTCTTCCATGACACGGAAATATGGAGGAACAGGTCTGGGACTAGCTATATGTAAATCTCTTGTAGGAATGATGGGCGGAGAAATTCGGGTAGAATCGACGGAGGAAAAAGGAGCCACCTTTATCTTTACGATTCAGGCGTCCATGCCAGGAGAAGATTTGATAGGCGGATATCAAGAAGAGGAATCCATTCATCCTGTTTCCAATCAAGAGGGGAGAAGTAGAATCCTTGTTGTGGATGACCACCCCATCAATCAGCGTCTAATGGTCAGCATGCTGGATAAGCTGGGCTATGCGGCGGATATGGCTGAAGATGGTCAACAGGCGGTGGATATGGCGATTAAACATCCATATGATTTTATCTTTATGGACCTTCAAATGCCAGTGATGGATGGCTTGGAGGCAACTGCCCATATTCGTCGAGATGGCGGTTCTGCTGCCAAGAAGACTGTTATCATTGCAATGACTGCGAACGTCATGGAAGGGATTCAGAATCGCTGTAAGGATGCAGGAATGGATGATTACATCAGCAAACCGCTGAAGATGAGTAGTATAAAACAAATTATTTCTCGATATTCTAGTCACGATAATTTGATAGTTGAACCTGACATATCTATTTTCCAGGCGTAATCTAGTATTTACCAATAAGTTTTTTTACGTTGTTTGATTCAAGGGTATGTCATGAAGGTTATTAATATAGAAAATATTTGTTCAGGAGAGATCGCTTAATGAATACGCATAAAAGTAACAAATTCCATGCTAAGACAGAAACAAAAGGAAATGTATGCACAGTTTTCCTGAGCGGTGAACTTGATTTATCAGTTGCTTCCGATTTCCGTCTGGTAATGGAGCCGCTAGTGGGAGATACGAAACTAGATTTAGTTATTAATCTAAAGGAACTAAAATACATCGATAGCACAGGGATTGGTATTCTACTTTCGATCCTGAAGTCAAGACAAGGAATGGACGTTAAGTTTATGGTTGAGGATGTTCCTCCACAAATTCAGAAGCTGTTTGATATGACAGGTATTTCCAAGTTTTTTGCCTCCCAAGAGAATTCCCACTAGGAAAGGATAGAACAAAGAATGAGTGATGATGTGCAAAAAGTAATTCTTCAGCTGCCTGCTAGCGCAGAGTATGTGGATATTGTTAGGTTGAATTTATACGGCATTGCCTCGAAAATGGGTTTCACCTATGAGGATATAGAAGACATGAAAGTGGCAGTGTCAGAGGCGTGTAACAATTCAGTATTATATGCTTATGGTCAAAAAGACGGAGTAGTAGATGTTATCTTTGAGGTAGGAGCAAGTGCCTTATCCATAACAGTCAAAGACGAGGGGGAGAGCTTTGACGGTTTGGACAAGTCTAGTGAACGTATGACACTGCATGATAAGGAGTTAAGTGACGTTCAGGTTGGCGGGTTAGGGTTCTACTTAATGCAAGCGTTGATGGATGATGTTAGCGTCGTAAGTGAAGCCGGAAAAGGGACGGTGGTAACTTTGAAGAAACACCTTAATTTTAGCGAGGAGAAAGTATGAATGAAAAGGTGACTCCCCCCGAGTCCATGAATGAAGCAGTCACCCAAATTTGGGAGTACCAACAAACCAAGGATAACGATCAGGCAACGTTGCTGATTCAGAAATATGAGCCTATGGTAAAAATGGCTGCTGGAAAAATTTCACGCAACCGCCCCGACTTGTATGAGGATTTATATCAGGTCGGGCAAATGGCGCTCATCCGGTTACTGCAGCAGTATGATATCAGTCTCGGAATCCCTTTTGAGCCCTATGCGATGAAAAGTATGATAGGACATATGAAGAATTATCTGCGTGATAAATCTTGGTACATACAGGTTCCTAGACGGATTAAAGAAAAAGGAGCGCTTGTTCAACACGCGATTGATGAACTAACAGTTAAGCTTGAACGTTCTCCTGCGGTCGATGAGATTGCTCATTATCTTGATCTGTCTGTTGAAGAAACTGTAGAAGTACTGGCAGGTAGAGAATGTTACCATTATGTATCTCTAGATTCTCCGCTTTCTCAAGAAGAGACCGGAGCTACGCTAGGAGAGCTTATCAGCTCTGATGCGAATGATTATGAGACTGTAGAGAAACGAATGGATCTGCAGCAAGCACTAGGGCAATTGAAGGAGCAAGAGCAGCAAGTGTTGCTGCTAGCCTTCCAAGATGGTCAATCTCAGCGGGCAATCGCCCAGAAGCTGGGGGTTTCACAGATGAGCGTTTCACGGATACAGAAGCGGGCCACTGAGAAGTTAAAGCAGATTATGGCCAACTCATCCTATTGAGCTACTTAAAGGGTAGTATACATTACGTAGATTTGAACTCTACTGTTCGACGATAAGGACATGCCACTCTCCGTGCCTGGAGATTAGCATGTCCTTTATTTGTGTTCTACAGTTAGCTATTGGCATCGATGTATTTTTTGATTTCACCGAGATATTCTCCGATCACGGGAATATCAAGAAACAGACTAAGGATGTAGCCTAGTAGACCAAGGACTACGAACGTTCCGAGAGACAGCCCCAGACCTCGGGATATACCGGCCATCAAGTTTGTGATAATTCTTTTTTTCGGATCTGAGTAATTATCGAGAATATCTTTGAATTCTGATTTTTCCAGTGATTCAGCAATCTTGTCGAGGCGACTGTTTAAACGTTTGACTTCATGTCGTAGCTCGAAAGGGTGCTCATCAATTTCATGAGGTTTTGTTTGGCTATTTAAATCGCCCATGCATCATCCCTGCTTTCTGTAGCCCGAACGGGCATATATTAAGTATCAGCTAAATTCGCTGCAACGTTATAAAGGGTATAACTAAACAACAGCCAGCTGCGGACAGCTGGCTGTTGTTTGATTGAAGTCATAGCTGTGTAATGCTGTAGTTTAGTAGGTAGATTTATAGGAGGACTTTACATCCTCTTTTGCATCCTTAGCCTCATCGGCAACTTCTTTGGAGGTTGACTTGGCTTCCTCAGCCACATCTTTAGAGGCCTCTTTCACATCAGAGGCTACATTGTCTGAAGCTTCACTTACAGTTTCACCTATTTGGTGGCCAGCTTCTTGAAGGGTGGCAGCAATTTGTTGCTTGCTATCATTGACAGTAGTATAGATATCAGTGGCTTTAACTGAAACCGTACTAGCCAGATCGCTTGCTTTTTCACCTACCGTTGTGGCAATGGCTTTGGTTTTGTCAGTTACGATGCCAGCAACTTCTTTGGTCTTGTCTGTGGCAAGATTAAGTTTATCGGTTAGATCACTACGCATTTCACGACCAGGCTTTGGTGCGAATAACAGGGCAGCTGCTGCGCCTATTAAGCTACCAATAAAGATACCCTTTAAAAAGTTGCTACCATTATCCATTTCATTTTCTACTGCTTGTTCTAGGTTACTCATCACCAATCACTCCTTATAAGTTATCTTACTTCGTATATAAACTTTGGAGTATGGGCTGAAACAATTGATAAGCAAGGGCATTAGAATGTTATGGATGAATTATGGACGGCTTGGAATACCGCATAGTCGAATTCGGGTAGATTGAGATGGAGTAATGATGTGGTGGTTTCTGTTCGCATCTGCGTCTTTAGGTTTACCCAGGTAGAGTCCGTCCCGGACACAGGAATATTGATGTCAGCTATCACATCTTCATTGTTGAGCACGATTAAGAAACGGCTTTGTTCGTCCCACCGTTCATATACTAGCAGCATTGGGTGTTCTGGGATTTTCAGCGATTTAAAACCGCTACTCCGGAATGCAGTATGCGACTTACGAAGACCGATCGTCCAGCGGTAGTAATCGAACAGTTCTCTATTCTGTTTCTCGGCGTCCCACTCCATACATTTTCGGTTATCTGGGTCATATTTACCTTCCATACCGATTTCATCGCCATAATAAATACATGGTGCTCCCTGAATGGTCATTTGGAACAAAACGGCTAGCTTTAATCTCCGGATATCACCGCCGCAAAGTGTCAGGAACCGAGCTGTATCATGGCTGTCTAATAGATTGAAGGCGGCCTCATTAATTTGCTGCGGATAATTAGCTAGCATAGTAGCAATCGATAGAGAGAATTGTGCAGCATTGATTTGACCGTGGGTAAAGAAATTAATCTGAATATTTGTTAGTGGGTAATTCATCACGGCATCAAATTGATCGCCAAGTAGCCACGGCAAGGGATCATGCATGATTTCTCCTACGAGATAGGCTTCTGGATTGATGCTCTTGATCGTACTGCGGAATTGTCGCCAGAACGTATGAGAGACTTCATTTGCGACATCAAGCCGCCAGCCGTCTATACCAATTTCCTCAATCCAATAGCGACCAACATTCAGCAGATATTCTTTCACTTCAGGATTCTCAGTGTTGAATTTTGGCATGATAGGCTCAAATGCAAACGTGTCATAGGTAGGAATACTGTCGATGACCTGTGGTGGCCACTCACGTACATGAAACCAGTCAGCATAACGGGAAGATCGCCCATTGGCGAGCAGATCAACAAATGGAGGGAAAGTATGACCGCAATGATTAAAGACACCGTCTAGAATGACGCGGATGCCTTTGGAATGACAGGCGTCCACAAGCTCTTTTAGCAATGCGTTGGTCCCCAAATGAGGATCCACCAAGAAATAATCCTTTGTGTCGTATTTATGATTGGTAGTTGCCTCAAATAGAGGATTGAAATATATGGCAGTAATACCTAATTCACAGAGGTAATCCAAATGATCTAGTACACCCTGCAAGTCGCCTCCGAAGAAATTCCGGGGACTTGGCGTGCCTCCCCAATCTAGCACATCTGCTGGATCGTTGGTAGGATCACCATTTGCGAAACGCTCCGGGAAAATTTGATAAAACACTGCATCCTTCACCCATGATGGAGGGGAGTGTACATCTTCACGGTTCAAAAAAGGAAAGTCGAATAGGCCCTCATATATAATAGCTGGAGGTTCTGAGAAGAAGCCTTTTTCCAAATAATAAAGAACTTCATCACTATCATAAAGCGCAAAGTAATAAGCAAGTCTGTGATATATAGGACGGACGGCGGCCTGCCAATAATCGAATAAGCTGTCAGAAGCCAGATGCTGCATTGGAATGACCTCATGGGTTTTATCCCACCCGTATTTATCTCCGCAGAAAAGATCGATCTGTGACACATTGTCCCGTTTGGTTCTTATACGAATGTGTAGAGTAGACTCATCGTAGGCATATGACCAATTCTGTCCCATTCGATGATAAACGGCTTCTGGTTGAATCATATTCAATTTTCATCCCTTCGCGGCATGTAAACGCAAAAAAGGGCCAACCTCATGATTTTCGGAGGTTGAACCCTTGGTGGTTTCATTGCCTTTAAATTTTGTCTGAATCTTAACATACCCCTCAAGATCAAAGCAAGAGATTATTTCAAATGAATTTACAATGTGGAATATTTAGTATGCAATTGAAATAAAGAGAAAATATAAGGAAGAACAAGAAAAGCATTATTAAATCGTCCCGTTTGGGTCCATATTCTTATTGCAATCCAAATTATGGGTATTATAGAATGAGGGCGAACGAACTTGATTTTTCGTAATACGCATACAAATTAAAGGCACTGTTACCTGGAAAGGTACAACCTCGGCACTTTGTGCAAATGAGGTTGTACCTTTTTTGTTTGCTTCTTTTTCTATGCGTGTTAGGTCTGATCACTCATGAACAAAGGGGAGATGAGCAAATGAAGAAGAGTAAACGTTCTAAAATGCAAGCGGTATCATTTACTTTGGCCTTAAGTCTACTGTTGGCCTTGACCGTTACGGCTTGCGGTTCAGGCAATGGGAACTCAACGGCACAGCCGAACTCAAGCCCGAATTCCGCAGTGAACGAGCCGGGGGGGACTACAAATGAGACGAATCCCGCCGAAGAGGAATTGAAGCCGGAAGCAGGAGCTAAATTGATGGTCTGGGAAGCCAAGGAGCAGGTTGAATACATGAAGCAGTTAGCTGCTGATTTTGAAAAAGAATACGGCGTTCCTGTCACCGTTGAGGAATTGTCGGGTGGCGATCAGGGGGCAAGACTGGCAACGGACGGCCCATCCAAAATAGCTGCCGATGTATTGACTCTCCCGCATGATCAGATCGGTCAGGCCGTTACAGCGGGGCTGCTTTTGCCTAATGATGTGTTTGAGGAAGAAACGAGATCTACTATGGTGGAGACAGCCATTCAGGCATCGACTTATGACGGTATCCTGTACGGTTATCCTAAATCGGTGGAAACCTATGCGTTGTTCTACAACAAGGACCTGATTTCCGAAGCTCCAAAAACCTGGGATGATGTGGTTGCTTTTGCCAATACGTACAATAAGCCGAAAGAGAACAAATTTGCGATCATGTGGGAGTTTGTCGGGTACTACAGCTATCCGTTCATCGGCAGCTTTGGCGGGTACATCTACGGTGACAACAATACGAATGCCAAGGATATCGGATTGAATAACGAAGGCACCGTCAAAGGATTCACCTTTCTACAGAGCTTAAAAGGAATTCTGCCATTAAATGCAGGAGATATCACCTATGACGTTAAAACCCAATTGTTTCAGGAAGGCAAGCTGGCGATGAACATCGACGGGCCTTGGTCGATAGCAGCGTTCAAGGATCATGTCAACCTAGGTGTGGTTCCTCTTCCAAAGGGACCTGACGGACAAGACAGCGTTTCTTTTTCCGGCGTCAAATCGTATTATGTCAATTCCTATACGGCATATCCGATCGCGGGACGCTTATTCGCGCATTTTGCAAGCAGCAAGGAGAATCAGCTCAAGAACTTTGAAATGACGGGAGCCATTCCTGCGAGCATTGAAGCTGGGGAAGCTCCGCAAATCAAAGATGATCCAATTATTAGTGGATTCTTCGAGCAGTTCCAGCACTCTGTGCCGATGCCTTCCATTTCGGAAATCAAATCCGTCTGGGAACCGCTTAAGGCAGCATTTGTATCCCTGTGGAACGACCCGGGTCTTGATGTCAAGAAGACACTGGATCAGACAGTAACAACGATTCAAGCCGATCTGGAGTCGAAGTAAAGGACAGGTGATTTGACCGATGCCCAAAAAAATAGGCGCAGCGTTACTCTCGGCTGTTATTCCGGGACTGGGCCAGTTCTACAACCGACAGTGGCTGAAAGGATTGGTATTCCTGCTGGTGGGGTCTGCCGGGATCTATTTTATCGTTTATGATCTGACCGGTTATTTACGCGGCTTGATCACACTTGGTGAATTCCCTAGTCGTATGGTCAAGGTTGGAAAGCTGACTCGGATGGTGGAAGGCGACCATTCCATTTTTATGATGATTGATGGTTTGATCGCTTTGCTGGCGCTGCTCTTTTACACAGCCTTTCATGTACTGAACATCAGAGATGCTTTCCTGGTTGGAGCAGCGCGGGACGGGAGATGGACCATTCATTCCTTCGGTGAATCGCTCAGACATATGGGTCGTAGAAATTTTGCTTATCTTGTACTCGCGATTCCCTTTGTGGCTGTAGTTTTTCTGACGATATTACCGCTTATCTTTTCAGTATTCCTGGCATTTACGAACTATGCCGATCCGATTCTTCCGCCCGCGCATCTTGTGGACTGGGTGGGCTTCGGGAATTTCAAGAAGATGATAAGTCTGGATGTATGGAGTTCTACCTTCGGTGGAGTGTTAACTTGGACACTGATCTGGGCGGTTATTGCCACCGTGACGACTTACATTGGAGGTGTGCTCATTGCCGTGCTTATTCACCAACCCCGTGTTCGGTGTAAAAAGCTTTGGCGTACACTTCTGATCGTTCCCTTCGCCATCCCTAATATGATCTCTCTGCTCGTTATGCGCAATATGTTCAATAATCAGTTCGGACCGATTAATAGTTATTTAAGAGCTGTGGGACTGGATGGGGTGGCGTGGCTGACCGATCCATTCTGGGCCAAGGTTACAGTTATTCTGGCTAATATGTGGATCGGAATTCCGGTTACGATGATTCTGGCCTTTGGGGTACTGACAACGATTCCGAGGGATATGTACGAAGCGGCTGAAGTGGACGGAGCCGGGGCATTCTACAAATTTCGCATGGTTACACTACCCATGGTGCTGTTCGCGACCGCTCCTATCCTGATCATGCAGTTTGCAGGTAACATTAACAGCTTTAACGTCATTTATCTAATGACGAACGGAGAACCGGTCAATCCTAATTACCAGTATGCGGGCCATACCGATCTACTGGTGACTTGGCTCTATAAACTGGCGCTTAACCAGTCGCAGTACAGCTTTGCTTCTGTAATCGGGATTGTCATCTTCCTGATGGTCGCGACCTTCTCCATCTGGAGCTATCGCCGAACGCGATCCTACAAAGAGGAGGATATGATTGCATGAAGCCAAAACTGACGGAAGCAATAAAAACAATTGAAAGCCATTTGCTACTGATTGTGCTCAGTTTTATTAGTCTTTTTCCAGCCTTCTGGATTATTATGTCTTCATTCAAGACAGGAAACAGTCTGTTCAGTGACTCGTTGATTCCTAAACATTTCACATTCATCCATTACAAGGAGCTTTTTGAACAAACTAAATATTTGATCTGGTTCATGAATACGCTAAAGGTTGCGGTGCTGTCTACGCTACTTGGCACCTTTCTGTTGCTGTTAACTTCGTATGCGATTTCTCGTTATCGATTCAAGGGCAGAAAGGCGACACTGACCGTGCTCTTAGTTCTGCAGATGTTTCCGGGATTCATGGCGATGATTGCGGTTTACGTGCTGCTAAACACACTTGGACTACTGAATTCTCATTGGGCACTTGTACTCGTATACAGTAGCGGCGCTATTATCACGAATGTTTTTGTGGCTAAAGGTTTTTTTGATACCATTCCTAAAAGTCTGGAAGATGCTGCGCGGATGGACGGGGCTAGCCATATGAAGGTTTTTCTCTCTATCATGATCCCGCTATCCAAACCGATGCTTACCTATGCCAGTCTTATGATATTTAACGGTTGCTTTGTAGATTTCATATTCGCTGACCTTGTATTGCGTACGGAAGAGACGAGAACGCTCGCTGTAGGTCTTTTTCGGATGGTGAATCAAAGCAATTCTACCGAATTCACATTGTTCGCCGCCGGAGCGGTGCTGGTTGCTCTCCCAGTCACCTTGCTGTTCATTTTCCTTCAGCGTTTCCTAGTGGACGGTTTGACCGCTGGTGCGAGCAAAGGATAGTTCGAATGGTATCCCATCGTACAGAATTGCTGAATTCCATAAAAACCATTTCAATCTCAGAAGAGCAAGAATCTGAGGAGGAAGTGGTTTTTTTTAAAATATCAGAAAGTATAAGCTTGTTTGAAAGCTTCATGATTGAAGAATGATGAAAATAGGAGTAAAATTCCTCATGGAACTAACACTTAAGGGAGTATGTGGTGTACAAAAAATCCCCGGAGCACGGGGTTATTGTCTAGCATTTATTAAATGTAGAATACTAATAAATCCTTGTGAGTTATAGAGCATCTAGAGAAAAGAGGAGAGGTACCATGGAAACAGTATTAGTACGAGAGTATCGGGCGGATTTGCTGGAATGTGTCCATAGTGGACATATTGCTATCGTAGGAGAAAATGGAGCTGTAAAGGGATATGCAGGCGATCCTGAGTTTGTATCCTTTACCCGTTCTGCGGCCAAACCACTTCAGGCTATCCCGGGCATTCGTGGAGGAATCATGGAGCATTATGGTTTTACACCCGCTGAGGTTGCTCTGATGACTGCTTCGCACCGAGGAGAGAGCTATCATGTTGCCGCGCTAGAGAACATTTCCTCCAAGATCGGCATCGATGAGCAACAAATGATATGTGCGACAAGCTACCCGCTGGATTATACGAGTAGGGAGAATGCCATTCGTGGCGCGGGCAAAAGAAAGTTCTATCATAACTGTGCTGGCAAGCACATGGGGATTTTATCGTACAATAAGCTCAAAGGGCTGCCACTTGAAGAATACGCACAGCCAGAGCAAACGGTACAGCGTGAGATTATAGATACCATCGCTTATATGGCTGGCGTGGCACCAGACAGTATTGGCCTAGGTACGGACGGATGTGGTCTTCCGGTATTTGCTATGCCTCTAACAGCCTTGGCGACTGCGTATTTAAAATTAGCTAATCCTGATTTAATTGCTGACGAGGCTACCCGCAAAGCGGTCACTACGATTACTGCGGCGATGAATACTCATCCGGAGATGGTTTCTGGTTATGGACGCCTCGATTCAATTCTTTTGGAAGATGATAATATTATTGCTAAGGGTGGATTTAAGGGCGTGTATTGCTTCGGCTTGCGCCGTGAGCGACTGGGCATTGCCTTCAAGATTCTGGATGGATCAGAAGAAGAGTGGGGACTTATTGTACAGGGAATTCTAAATCAGATAGGATACAGTCAGAAAAGTACCTTGGAAAAGCTTCGCAAAGCATTTTCAGGTGTGATCTACAATGACGGTGGTACACGGGTAGGCCATGCGGATACAGTATTCCAGCTTCATTTCATGAAATAAAAACATAAAAAAGAAGCCCCTCGCGGCGCATCCATTCTCTGGATACGCAGTGAAGGGCTCTTTTTGTACGCGCAGAACAATTATTTCTGACGTAGACGACCGAGCTCGGAGACGAGCGCTTCCACCTGAGAAATACTGAGTCTATCGCTGCCCATAGCTACCTCATAGACATCGAAGATATCTTCATATTTATCTACTGAAAAAGCTGAGGCTTGCATCGCAGCAGCACTAGCCATCTTAAGCTTGTTCTTGATGGCCTCGATCATATATTCAACATTTTCCTGACTAGGTTGTGTTAAGTCCATAGGGTTAATAACATCCTCTCTGTATACTGATCCATGTATTTTACCATGTTTGTGAGCTTGATCACCATTTTTTTGTCGGGCCCACAGAAATCATGTTAAATTAAAGGCATGAAATCAAAAATATCATCGAAGGGAGGAAAGGTATTGGCAATCAGAGAACAGGGAAGCGGAAAACGAAGCAAGATGGACGATGTAGGATTGGTGACCTTTTTTATGGAAATTGCTGCGCTGTATTCAGTTGAGAAGGTCACATTTCTGTGTATCGGAACGGATCGTTCTACAGGTGATGCTCTCGGTCCATTAACTGGCAGCAAACTTCTGGAATACGGCTTTCCGCACGTGATCGGTACGTTGCCATCTCCTTGCGATGCAGATAATTTGGTGGCCAGAGTCGCTGAGATTCCATCTGAGCATATCATTATTGCTGTGGATGCTTGCCTAGGACCTCCAGTAGCTCTTGGATATTACTTCGTTTCGAATGAACCGTTACAGCCAGCACAATCAGTGGGTGTATGCCTTCCCGCAGTGGGGCATTATAGTTTGGCTGCGATTGTAGATATCAATGGCCCGAAGCCCTATCGGACACTGCAGACTACTCCGCTACATAGAGTTATGGTTATGGCTGAACAAATTGCCGCCGCAGCAGCAAAAGGGTTTGGAATTGGACGTTAAGAACAGGGTGTCGGTTTCAAGGAGAGCTGTTTTGCTTAATAATAGATATTAGTTAATATATCTTAGTATTTTGGAAAGAGGGAAGCAGCCATGGAAAGAGTACGTTGTGACGGAAGCAATATTTGCTACAGTGATCAGGGGAAAGGCGAGGTTATTGTATTACTGCATGGCTTTTGTGGAAGTGCTGAATACTGGGAACAAGTCATTCCCATTTTAAGCAGCGACTACCGAGTGATTGCTCCCGATTTACGTGGTCATGGAGCTTCAGAGGCTCCACTAGGACCCTATACGATTGAACAAATGGCAGATGATGTACTAGGCTTGTTAGATACACTTGAAATTTCTGAATGCACCATGCTGGGACATTCACTTGGTGGATATATTACACTTTCGTTCGCGCAGCGTTATGCCTCTCGATTGAAGGGCTTCGGATTAATCCATTCTACGGCATATCCGGATAGTGAAGAAGC
This sequence comes from Paenibacillus sp. FSL R10-2734, assembly GCF_037963865.1. NCBI lineage: Bacteria > Bacillati > Bacillota > Bacilli > Caryophanales > Paenibacillaceae > Paenibacillus > Paenibacillus sp. FSL R10-2734. The sequence goes on from NZ_CP150170.1 coordinate 1,510,531, forward strand.
TCGGGAGAATCGCTTGAAAAGTGTCAGCAGAATTCAAAATGAAGGTATTACTCCTTTTGTGGACAGCTTTGTCCCAGGAATTTTTGCTGAAGCAACCGCTTCTGCATCACCGCAGCTGCTGGAACGAGCAAAAGAAATTGGCTACAAAACGCCACCGCAGGGGGCAGCAGGAGCAGCGTTAGCTATGCGCGAACGTCCAGATCGACGTGATGTGATCACAGCTACCACGCTGCCAGTACTACTTGTTGCTGGCGAGCAGGATGGACTCATTCCTGCGGAGCGCACCTTTACTTCGGATAAACCAAACATAACGCAAGCTACGATTTCTGGAGCAGGCCACATGAGCCTCTTTGAAGCTCCTGAACGGTTAGCAGAGGTTATCAAGGAATTCGCCCAAACTACGGTGAACAGCCATGTGTGATCGCTGAAATAATAATTTAAAAAGAGGCAGCTCCGCGTCAAAGTAACTGGCGTGGGCTGCCTCTTTTTCTGGGATACGATACTTGGTATTTTGCGACATAAACAGAAGGAACTTAGTCATTCTTTTTCCTATAATTGCTTTGGTGGCAGAGCGTAGTGCAATGGTTTAAGATAAATGAATAGCACACACATAATAATTGGATACGAAAGCTTGATAGTTACAGTATGGAAAAGGGGGAAGTTCATGTTCCGAAGAGACTATATTGTCCGGATGATTGAAGATATGACGGCGATGGTTGCCAAGGTTCTAACTCTGAAGCAGGAGCGGAAGACAACGGAAGCCTTATGGGAAATTGATGAGCTGTTGAACCGATATTTTCCGCTGAACTCACGTCTTTTAAATTCACTATCTGTAGAAGATATCATAGATATGTTCCGTTTTAACGGTGTGTTGGAGTCTGATAAGCTTCAAGGTGTAGCCAAACTCCTTAAGGAAGAAGGCAGCATTTATGCTGCAAGTGGCGATAATGACGCAGCACTATTCAGAAGCATGAGGGCACTGCATTTATATGTGTACGCTGATTTGCACGGTGCTGATCGAGAAATGCTGCAGATGACAGCTGATATCGATGAACTCCTGGAGGAAGTCAAGGCGTATCGTCTTCCAGCCAAGACGGAACGCCTGCTGCTTAAGTATATGGAGTCAGTAGGGCGATATGGTAAAGCGGAAGATAGCTTGTACAGACTCTTGGAGCAAGGTGAAGATGTTACAGGAGAGGGAGAAGCACTGTATAATAGGTTACTGCTTAAATCACCTGCTGAATTGGAGAATGGCTCGCTTCCACTGGAGGAAGTGGAGCAGGGCTTGAAAGAATGGCACAGGATTACAGAGGCTCGGAAGGAGTTCGAAATTTTATGAGCAATCCATTATATATTGTCGATGCCTTTGCAGAGAAAGCTTATTCAGGAAACCCGGCAGCTGTATGCTTGCTGAAGCATCCAGTCGACGAGGCATTTATGCTGAAAACAGCAGCAGAAATGAATTTGTCAGAGACAGCCTTTCTCTGGCCGGAGAATGAGGGATATAGACTGCGTTGGTTCACGCCCAAGGTTGAGGTCAACTTATGCGGTCATGCTACGCTTGCAAGTGCACATGTATTGTGGGAGGCGGGATTACTAGATCCTACAGTAGAAGCTAAGTTTTACACACGCAGTGGGTTGCTCAGAGCTTCTCGTTCAGGTGATCTAATCTCACTGTACTTCCCGCCTTATGAGCTTGCGCCATCTCCTACCATTCCGGGTCTTACAGAAGCACTTGGTATTATCGAAGAGAATGTGGTGGAAACTATGCTATATGCTGACAGTGTGCTAGTACAACTCGATCAGGAATCCCGAGTGCGTGAACTGCGCCCTGATTTTGTGGCTTTATCCAAGCTTCAAGGAAGAGCCTTCGCAGTTACTGCAAAAAGCTCCACGGTAGGCATGGATTGTGTGTCACGGTTCTTTGCACCGAAGATGGGTGTTAATGAGGATCCGGTTACAGGCTCTGCGCATACTGCGCTGGCACCTTATTGGGCTAATCGACTAAACCGTACGCAGTTGACCGCCTATCAAGCTTCCGAACGTGGGGGTTTGCTTCAGTTAGAGGTAACCAAAGAGCAGATTAAGATATCAGGCCGAGCATTCACTATAGTTAGTGGAGAGCTCCATGTTAAGCCCTACTAGGATACCTCTTGTAGAGCCGTGATATAATGGTACGATGATGGTTAGGAGACATAGATTCTCCATTTTTAATCCCGAAAGTGAGATGTGCGTTGTGGAATCTTTAACAGCTCTTATTAAACAACTGATAAATGACCGTACCTTGATTATGGCTACCCTAAGCCAAGTGCGCTATAAAGGGGAGACTTGTACGAAGGTGCAGATTAAACCTATCGAACTAAAGGGTAAGCTGCACTATCAGTTTGCATCTTATATTGGTACAAAGGTTGAACATCGCAACGTACCAGCAGAATTAGCGGCGGAGGACATGGCTCTTTTATTCAGAGAGACATTCCGTCAAGGTCTGTTATGTACAGTAGAAGCGGATTATCAGGTGCTGATTAGCAAGAAATTCAAAGTATCGATCCTTACTAAGTCTCCAACTAAAAAGGAAGAACCGGATCTAGCGCACAACCGCCGCAAGCGTTATGTACTGGAAGATGGGGACCCTGTACCATTCCTTGTGGAGCTCGGCATTATGAACAGAGAAGGTAAAGTTCTGGCCAAGCGATACGATAAGTTTCGGCAGATCAACCGTTTCTTGGAGATGGTCGAGGATGTACTTGCCGATCTCCCAACCGGGCGGCCTTTGACGATTGTTGATTTTGGCTGTGGTAAATCGTATTTGACCTTTGCCCTTTATCACTATTTGACCGTTCGCAAGAAGCGGGAGCTTAATATTATTGGACTAGATTTGAAAGCTGATGTAATTGAGCATTGCAATGAACTTGCTACGAAGATCGGTTACGATCACCTGAAGTTCCTAGTTGGAGACATTGCCGAGTACAATGAGCTGGATCAGGTAGATATGGTTATAACGCTTCATGCCTGTGACACAGCTACAGATGCCGCACTCGAAAAAGCAGTACGCTGGGGCGCTTCCGTCATCTTGTCTGTGCCTTGCTGCCAGCATGAATTATTCGCACAAATTGAGAATGAAGTAATGAATCCAATGTTGTCGCATGGGATACTTAAGGAGCGGTTCTCAGCCTTGGCTACGGATGCTATCCGCGCCAAATTGCTCGACATGATGGGCTATAGCAGCCAGCTGCTAGAATTCATCGATTTGGAGAATACACCGAAGAATATTTTGATCCGCGCCGTTAAGAGCTCGGGTGGTGATAACGCCGTTAAATGGCGTGAATATACCGCATTCCGCGATTTTATTGGGGCGAAGCCTTACCTCGAGCGCGTATGCGCTGATCTGCTCCCGAGCGAAAGTTCGTCGGTGCAAGGGTAGCACGACGTTTCAGGAGAGTAAGTTGGTTTAGTTGTATTTTGTGCAACTAAATACGCTCTGAAGATGCTTTATTGTGAATTAGTTGCACTCTGTACACTTAAAAACGAACAACTCTCCTTATTTGGCGGGATTCTCGAAAAATAGTTGTACATTATGCAATTACACTAGGACGTAGTAGAGAATATCAGAGGTTAGTTGTACTTTTTGCAACTAAATAGCTATTAATGAGCATTAGGACGGTACAGCTCCTTCGTGGAGAGGTATCGTCCTTTTTGCATTCTAGTTTTACAAAGGGTAAATGTGGAGATAATAGAGATACTTAACGAATACAGGGGTATCCAAATGTGGAGCGTTAAAAAAGAGCGGAGTAATTCAATAGTAGTATATATTAGTGCGGCCTTAGTGATAACAGCTGGAGTAGGAGCTTGTTTGTTGCGGGGATTTTTTTTTACGGAGGAGATGTACCTCTTTCTGACCCTATGGTTCGTGCTGTGCTCTGCGGTCTTGCTTTATTTGTTCATTGGAGTGGGCGAGTGGAGAAGTAAGGCAGGGGGAGTAAGTGGAGTACGTGGAGCTGTGAAAATAATATTAATCGCTCCTTTGGTTGTTCTATCGCTCTATGTGATTCATTGGCTGAGGGAACCTGTTTCGGCACAGGGTACTATGAATGAAGTACTACGGTGGGGCTTGTACGCTAGCTTTGCGTTTTTGGTTTGTTTTTGCGCATTGAATCGGTTGGGGCGTCAGCTTATCATTGCCGCGTGGACCATTTTGGGTATGGTTTTAAGCTTGAGTGCTTTGCTGGCTGTATACGGGGTGATTGATTTGCCTTTCGCTATGGCCTACAGCGGCTCATCAGAAGTAAGTGTCACAGGTGCCAGATTAGCAGGGGTGATGGAATATCCCAATACCTTTGGTGCTGTGATGGCTGTTTTTGTGCTTGAGCGACTGTTTGCTGTCGCCGTTTATTATGTAAAGCCGCAGAAGAGCGTGGAGATGTGGGGAGCAGGAGGACGTAGTGTTGGGCGAGAGTGTGGGGGCACAGGAGTAGATTATGCTGGGGTAGAAGGTGGGCGTGAAAACGCAGGGTCAAAGTGCGCAGAGGTGGAACGAGGGCGTGAAAAAATAGGGGGAAGATGCGTAGGTGTGGAGCAAGGTGAGTCGGGAAATACGGCCGCCGCGCTGCTGCGCTTGCTGCCGCTGTTCCCGTACGCCGCCGCGTTGCTCCTCAGCGAGTCGCGCGGCGCGTGGCTGACGGCGGCTTGCGCCTGCGCCGCCGTCTTGCTCTGGAAGCGGCAGCTTATCGCGCCGCTTCTTGCCGCTGGTGCCGCGCCTGTGGCCGCCGCGGCGCTGCTCTACCGCCAACTGGCCCGTGCCGGGTTGGCGGTAGAGCCTTTGCCCGGCCTGCTGATGCTGGCCGGGCTTTGGGCCGGCGCGTTGCTAGCCGGCCTATGGCTGTGCCGCCGCCAGCACAGCGCGGCGGGGAGTGCCCGAGCCGCCATGCTGGCATTGGCGGCGGCAGGTTGGACGGCGGCGGGCACCGCCGTCCTCCTGCACGTGCGCGAGCGGATCACCGGACCGTCGTCGACGGTATCCGCGCGTGGTCTTTTCTACCGCGACGCCTGGCGGCTAGCGGCAGAGGCACCTTGGCTGGGACGCGGGGGCGAGACTTGGCGGAGTTCATACCTCTCCGCCCAATCTCGCCCTTATGTAGGCAGCCAAGTGCACAATGGATACCTCGACATCCTGTTGAACCTAGGATTTGTCGGCCTCGCAGCCATCCTTATTATGCTGCTAGCAGCAGGCTGGCTGCTGGCTAAGAGATCGCAGCGGCTGCTGCCGGCATTTTTGGTTATCGTTTTACATAGCGCAGTCGATTTTGACTGGAGCTACGGTTTAATCTGGCTGCTGCTTTTTTGGCTGCCAGCGCTTGCCTTGGCCGAACATGAGCAGAAACATCAATCTGCGATTGCCCGCTTTACATCCATGAGTTTGCTCACTCGCTCTGCCTCCGCGCCGTTGCTACCACTGCACTCTGCCACCGCGCCGTTGCAGCCACCGCGCTCAGCCACCGCGCCGTTGCAGACACCGCACTCTGCCACCGCGCCGTTGCAGCCACCGCGCTCAGCCACCGCGCCGTTGCAGCCACCGCACTCTGCCACCGCGCCGTTGCAGCCACCGCGCTCAGCCACCGCGCCCTTGCAACTAACGCACTCTGCCTCCGCGCCGTTGCAGCCACCGCGCTCAGCATCCGCGCCGTTGCAGCCACCGCACTCGGCGTCCGCGCCGTTGCAGCCACCGCGCTCTGCGTCCGTGCCCCCGCAGCCACCGCACTCTGGTTCCGCGCGCAAACCCGTACCCCTATTTCCCCGCCGTCTATTCATTACTGTCGCCGGTTGCCTTTGCCTAATGCTATCCGTATTGTCCTATCACGCTGCCCAAGGAGAGAGGTTCTACCGACAAGCTGTTCAAACGGTTGATCCCTATGTGAAGGCAGATCTGCTACAGCAATCACTGGCATGGAATCCTCGTTCACCCCGAACAGCTGTAGTATTATCTAGGCTGCTTACGAGCGAACAAAGCGTGAGTATACTCCAGAAGAGTTTGCTGTACTCCCCGGAGATTGCAAGTTTAAGCTGGGAGCTAGCTGAACGTTGGATAAGAAGTGATCATCCGGGAGCGGCGTTATATTGGATACGCCAGAGCATTAGGCTGGATAAATACAACAATACCAAGTGGGTAAAGGCGATCGAAGGGATGCTTATCATGGGGCAAACCAAGCTTGCAGAAGGAAATCGAAAGGAAGCACTAATCTGTGTTGCATCCGGGAACGAACTTCTTCGTGAATATACAATGTTGGCAGAAGAGGAAGCTAGTAAAGGAGAGCAACATAATGACCGCGAATTCCGAATGACTCAAAAAGCCGACGACTTGAGTCGGCGGCTTCTTATGTTGGCTTTACGATTTTAACTGACGTGCAATAATCCAGGAGTATAGAACAGGAACGATAATAGCAAGTACAAGTGCCGTAATAATAAGGGCTTGAGACCAGACTCCGCTCAAAAAGGCTCCCGCAAAAATAAGTAAACCACCAATCATCCACATTCCTCCCGAGAGGCGATGCGTTTTTCGCCACACCTCCGGGTTAGAGAGCGTCCATGCTGTACGAACACCAAACAAGTAATTATCTTTTACCTGTGGCATGTAGTTGCCGAGCGCTATAAACATCACTCCGAGGGCTCCTATAGCAATTTTGCCCACGTTAATATCTTTACCTAGACCGTAAGCAACCGACAGCACCAGCATGAGATTAAAAAGCACCCCAATAGCGAGTCTGCTCATGGCATAGGCATTTTCAAACTTCTTGTAATTTTCCCGCTTAGGGTCGATACTGCGTGTGAACTGCATGATCAGCGGGAGCACAATCCCCAGGATTCCGAACATGAAAATAGCTATGTTTTTATCCCAAGACCGGTTAACTTTACCGGTAATTCCCCACTGCGCAGGCAATTCCTGCGGCAGCTTACCATAATTGATTAAAGCGTAAGCTAGTGAAGCTAAACCTAATACTACAATGAGTGTATCCTGCCATCTCCATTTGAAATCTTTCATCATCAATCAGCCTCCTTCTCAGAATCGATACTCTGACGACTTTGTTTTCCCGTACCTGTTAGCTCAAGCAGCCAGCCAAGAACCTCTTCAAGAACCGTCGTATTTAATGAATACATAATGAACTGTCCTTTTCGCTCATCCTGTACCAGATCGGCATGCTTCAGTGCATTCAGATGGTGGGAAATGCTTGGCTTAGACATGTTAAAAAAATCGGCAATTTCACCCGCTGTCCGGTCTTTTTCCCTTAGTAACCGAATGATTTGGCGACGGGTAGGGTCAGCAAGTGCTTTGAAAGATTCATTCATATTCCACCCAGCCTTTCGATATTTAGGTAATTATCTAAATATATAATAACCATTCATTCTCTTATCTGTCAATGCCGTATTCCCCTCATTATGATTGAGAACGAAAGTGTCACCGAATCTTTATAATTACCGACGGTTGGGGCTCAGTCCTTGCTAATACTAACTGTGGGCATGTACTCAATGTATGGATCGAATCAAAGAAGCGGAGGAGAGGGCATATGATGCTGACAAATAAAGTTGCAGTTGTTACAGGCGCTGGTTCTGGGATTGGGGAAGCGATTGCTCTTCTTTTTGCCCAGCAGGGGGCTAAGGTTATTGCTGCGGACATCCAACTGGCGAATGTTGAAGCGGTGGCCAAAAAGGCAGAGCAAGGCAAAGAGAAGGGGTCTATCTATCCTGTGCAGGCAGATGTCTCAAAGGAAGAGGATACACAGCGAATGATTGAAGCCGCGAGTACACAATTTGGTGGCCTTCATATTCTCGTTAATAATGCGGGGATTATGGATAAAATGACTCCGGCTCACGAGATCTCAGATGACTTATGGGAAAACGTGTTTGCGGTTAACGTCACCGGACCTATGAGAGCGATCCGTAAGGTGCTGCCGATATTTATGACACAGCAAAGTGGATGTATCATCAACGTAGCTTCTATCGGTGGCTTAGCTGGATCTCGTGCCGGTGTGGCGTATACTGCCTCCAAGCATGCTGTCATCGGTATGACCAAAAATATAGGGTTTCAGTACTCGAAGCTCGGAATTCGCTGCAATGCCATAGCCCCTGGTGGGGTCAAGACTAATATTGACTTGGCTAATCCGAGTGCTTTTGGTAGTCAAAAAGCAGGAGAAGGTATGGCGTCGATGCCACGGACAGGAGAAAGCAGCGAGATCGCATCGATAGCCTTATTCTTGGCTTCAGATGCTGCGAGCTTCGTGAATGGTGCAGTAATAACGGCGGATGCCGGATGGACCGCTTATTAAAAGACCGGTTTGATATTCCTTATTAACTTTTAGATTTTAGCTAAAAAAGGTGTCCATTTTCATCTTCATTGGTGGAAATGCACATCTTTTTCGGTTATGTGGGTTTCTCCAACTCTTTTTAAGAGAGGTTCGAAATAGGGTAACGGCCTGCCGCTGTAAGTAGATGTGATAAGCTTGCATGTGCTAGAATAGGCTAAGAGAAACTGGGAAATAGAGCAGAGCGGCAGTGCTTTTTAAAATATAAGAATTTATAAGTTTAGCATCTATACTTGATGTTCTTATATTTCTCGCTTAAACGCACAGCGTCCTTATAAAGACGTCGATGGTGTTTATGCTTGATACATAGCCATATTCTGCGGAAAAGGGAGGAGGAGTACGGTTGCATGTTATTTCTGATCTGATCTCGACATTGTTTGAATGGATTCAGAGTCTTGGTTATTTTGGGATTATGATCGGACTTATGATTGAAGTTATTCCGAGTGAAATTGTACTGGCTTTCGGTGGCTTTTTAGTATGGAGTGGAGATATTAATTTTTTTGGTGCCGTGTTATTCGGTACGATCGGCGGAGTCATTGCACAGATTTTTGTATATTGGATTGGTCGTTATGGTGGCAGACCTGTTCTGGAGAAATACGGGAAATATATTTTTATTCAAAAGAAGCATATTGACCATTCGGAAGAGTGGTTCAATAAATACGGGACTGGCGTAATCTTTACAGCACGTTTTATTCCCGTTGTTCGTCATGCCATTTCCGTTCCAGCTGGAATATCGAAAATGCCTTTAGGTAAGTTCACTTTGTTGACTACGCTTGCTGTTATTCCATGGAGTGCTTTGTTTGTATATCTGGGTTTTACCCTGGGGAATAAATGGGAAGATATTGACAAAGTGGCAGCTAAGTATACCAACGAAATTATACTTGTAGCGATCGCTTTGATCATCATTTACTTTGTGTTTAAATGGTACAAATCCAAGAAAAAGGGGACTACAAAATGAAGCGAAATGTAGCTCATAAGTTTGGAAAAGGCCTAACGCCGCGCCAATTCGTAGAAAGTATGACGAAGAATCAACAGGATTTTGAATCCTGGTATGAGAAGTTTACTTGGGAAGATGAGAACGATAAGGAATATTTCGAAAGTCTGAACCATCGTGACGATTTGCGGGTACTTATTCTTGCAGCGGATTGGTGTGGGGATGTAGTTCGCAACATTCCTGCTGTATTCCGTATTCTGGAGACGGCGGGGATGAAGACTGAGGTATTCATTTTGGAAGAGAATCTGGAGCTCATGGATGATTTCTTGACCATGGGTGGAAGATCTGTCCCAGTCGTGATTTTTGCGGACACTGGCGGATATGTGCTTGGACATTGGGGTCCTCGTCCTGAGCATGTGCAGAGTATAATGAGAGAGTTTAAACGTGAGAATCCTGATCGTGAGGCCGCTGATTACGACAGCAAAATCGCAGAAGCACGTAAGGCCATGGGGCAAGCCTATGGGGAAGGAACGGAATATCAGACAGTTATCGCAAAAGAACTGCGTAGTCTGATTTCCGGATTCTAAACCGATGCTAAATATACGTTCATTTAATCTAGGTCCGCTTCAGACGAATGCCTACCTACTGACAGGTGCGGATCCTGCGAAGGGTATCATCATAGATCCAGGTATGAATCCTGCTGCATTAGTGCGGAGTATCGAAGGGATGGAAATCGAAGCTATTTTGTTAACACATGCACATTTTGATCATATGGGCGGTGTAGACGAAATTCGTAAAGCTAAGAAATGCCCTGTTTATTTACATCCACTTGAAAGTGAATGGCTAAGCAGCCCCAAGCTGAACGGTTCACTAATGTGGTCGGAGGTGTCACCTCCTCTAGCTACAGATCCTGCGGAATATGATCTGGCAGAAGGGCAAGTTCTGCAGCTCATTGGACACACCTTCCGTGTGTACCATACACCTGGTCACTCTCCAGGCAGTGTAAGTTTCCTTTGTGGAAATGATTTATTCTCTGGAGATGTACTGTTTAAGATGGGGGTTGGGCGCACAGATTTGCCTGGTGGTAGAGAACGAGATCTGTTCGATTCTATTCGTAGCAAGCTGTACAAAATGGATGATGAAGTGAAGGTTTATCCAGGTCATGGCCCACGGACAACGATTGGATATGAAAAGATTCGCAACCCTTATGTTCCTCAATAAATGTGGTTCTAGTAGAACCGACAAAAACCGAGGAAGTTTTGATAGACAAAAGACTACAAAAGGACTACAATGAGGTTAATTAAATGTAACATTTACCTCGCGAAGCACGCAGACTGCGGAATTAATCCCGGTTTGCGTTCTTTTTTTTGTCTTCATATAGGCTTAAAAGCATGGGGGGAAGTAGAATGGAGAAGAATATATATTACCCGCTGGATTACGGTTGGTATGACTCCAAGGAGAAATGGAACAATTTTTGCAGCAGTAATTGCCGATTTTTTTCGGATTGTTCAGGAAAGGGTGGCTTTTGTTCATCCATAGAACGTAGAGACATCCCATTTGAAAATAAGGAACTTCGTAAGGACTTGCTTCAGGAGACCAGTCGGGTTTACAGGGGATTACCAGTGGTTTCAGGAGGCGAACTCAGAAGAGCGCCTCTTTTTTGGCATTTTCCGGCAAGGGAAGGGATGATTCAGCCCTGGCGGCGCAAGCTATGGGAGCTCAAAAAATAATTATTAGCGGAATGAACGATTCGCAATACATATTCGTACTACAAATAGGAACGGAATCATGGATGGAGGGGCAGATGAGCGATCAGTCGCTGGAGAGAATCAGACGGGCACAGCAGGGAGATACTTCAGCACTAACTTCACTGCTGCGAGAACACTATACCTTTTTATTCAAATATTTAATTAAGGTGACCATGGACCCGTTGCTGGCAGAGGATCTTGTACAGGACACCATGGTCAGATGTATGGAGAAGATCAACACTTATAACGGAACTTCTTCGTTCTCCTCTTGGTTAATCACAATTGCTACCAGAATATTCATTGATCGAAAGCGGCGTTGGAAGCGTGAAGCGGAGTGGAAGCAGCGAGAACAACAGGAACAGGGGATCCGTTCGATTCGTTGGCGGTTTGAGAGCAGGGGGGAGGAATGGAGTGAAGTGCTGGATGCCCTTTCCAGATTGCCCTCTGCACAAAGGGTAGCTGTGCTACTGAAGCATTATTATGGCTATAGCTACGACGAAATTGGCGAGATCATGCAAGTTCCTTCAGGCACAGTCAAGTCGCGTGTATCCCTCGGTCTTAACCAACTACGAAAGGAGCTGAATGAGAATGGAGAAGGATAAAGATAAGGAGCCTGAGTTGTATTTACAGAAGCTTTCAGATGAGCTTAATCGATTAGATGCACATTATGATGACATCACACCACCTTCATTACAGGAACTGGAGAGGTTAATGGCTGATGCTGCTGTGCATAGAAAGAGCAGGGAACGTAAAGAGCTGCTGGTATTCTGGGGGATATCGTTGATCCTGATCTGCGCATTTCTATCCATTCTCGGTTCTGCGCCGATGATCTATTGGATTATTCAAGCGATCATTCCTATAGCGGGACTCGGAGGCTTAGGGATAGCGAGGATCAGGAGGAATAGAGAAGGTGCACAAGAATGAATGAGCTGCAGGATGTGCCTCTATGGTTATGGGTGTGCATAGCGGTTGCAGTGATGCTGCAAGGGACGTTGTTGTTCCGGGACGCAAGACGACGCGGAAGAAAAGCTTGGTTCTGGGGGTTATGGGGGATGACTACGGTTCCGTCACCTGCAGTGGTATATTTACTAGTTGTCATTTTACCGGAAAGACGTAGGAGAAAGAAGTTGTAAAGGTCTAGGATATGAGCTCGTTCCTTTCATCACACAAAAGGAGTGGTACTTCATGGAAGATGTAAATTGGGGTTTAATTATGCCATTGATCATTTTGCAAGCTTTGCTTGCTATTATCGGGTTGATTTCTTTAGCCAAAGCCGATAGCGTGCGCGGCCCGAAATGGATGTGGATCCTTATTATTATATTTGGGAATATGCTAGGCAGCATAGCTTATTTTACGATAGGAAGGAAAGATGTCTAATGTCACTCCTTCATGTTACAAATTTACGCAAAAGTTATGGGGCGCATATTTCCGTTAATGATATAAGCTTTGAAATTGAAAAAGGTCGGTGTGTAGCTCTACTGGGGCCTAATGGTGCTGGAAAGACGACCACACTACGTATGCTGGCGGGACTTCTAGAACCAACCTCTGGAATGATTGCTTTTGAGGGGAGCCGTCCTGGAGCAGAATATCGAAAGGGCTTAGGATATGTACCGCAGTCTCCAGCCTTTTACGGGTGGATGACTGGACAGGAATATGTTGTATTCGCTGCAAAGCTTAGTGGAATGGGGGCCAAAGAAGCGACTAGCAGCGCTTTGGAATCACTTAAGCGTGTAGGCCTCAAAGACGATGCTCGCCGCAGGATTGGTGGCTATTCCGGGGGGATGAAGCAACGGCTGGGTCTCGCACAGGCACTTGTGCATCGCCCTCGACTGCTTTTACTTGATGAGCCTGTATCTGCACTTGATCCGATTGGCCGCAGGGAAGTAATGGAATTGCTACGAGAAATACGTGAAGAAACGACGGTAGTTTTCTCCACACATGTGCTGCATGATGCGGAAGAGATCTGTGATGATATTATTCTAATGAATCATGGACTAATTGCAGAGCAGGGGTCTTTATCGCAGCTTCGTTCACAATACAGCCTTCCTGTTATTCGTTTACGTACCGAGAAGCATAATGAAGCCATGCAGTGGCTGGAGTCTCTTGCCGACAAGCCGTTTGTACTGGAGTCCCAGTTGTTTGGTGATCATGCTGTCTTTAATGTGAACGATGTAGAAATGGCACGCCGGATGATTTTGCAAGAAGCAGCACAGCTCGAAATTCCATTGCTGCAATTTGAAGCGGGTTCTTCCACGTTAGAGGATTTATTTATGAAGGTGGTGGGCGTATGAGCAGCACCTGGGTCCTTTATCGAAAAGAAATGCTCGAGATGGCTCGCAGTTATAAGCTAATCTGGATACCTGTCGTGTTCATCATATTAGGCATCATGCAGCCCTTAACCATTTATTATTTACCGGAAATATTAAAAGCTTCAGGAGATGTTCCTCCAGGTCTGCTGGAGGGGTATGCAATACCGAGTGCTGCAGTTGTAATGGCGCAAGCTCTGGGACAGTATGGGACGATTGGAATGCTGGTATTGGCGCTTGGCTCGATGAATACTTTAGCTGGTGAACGTTATAGCGGAACTTTGGAATTAATTCTAGTAAGACCGGTTTCTCCGACAGCAATAGTGTTCGCTAAATGGGCAGCTCAGCTGACCTTGCTTGTTGTTGCGCTTGGACTGGGTGCAGCGGGCGCTGCTTATTACACGGAGCAGCTAATTGGATCACTAGCATGGGGCGATGTTATCGCAGCTTCTGGAGTATATGGTTTGTGGTTATTATGTGTTGTCTCGGCTACGTTGTTGTTTAGTGCCTTTTTAAGACCTCCAGTAGCCGCATTTTTAGCACTGGCGTTAATGGCTGGATTGTCATTAGGCTTAAGCTTATTGCCTACATGGTTTGACTGGGCGCCCGCAGCACTCTCTGGACTGTCAGCAGGAATTCTTACAGATGGAGAGGGCTTTAGAGCAGGTCCATATCTGTCTGCCAGTATATTGATCATAATTTGTCTTGCTGGGGCCTCATTTTTGACAAGGAAGAACAACATTCCCGACTGATTATTAAGCTGATCTGTATCGAATATAGTATATTTTAGTAGAATTTTCAGGATCGCCCGGCCTTCCGCTAGACAGTTCTATCTTTTTTTAGTAGACTGTTGAAACAAGCAAAATCATGATAGATTTTGGGGTCAGGAGGTAGGGCGATGCTGCGTTTAGGAGAAAAGATTGTCATTGTTGCGGACGCTTTTGAGCAGAGTCTTCCTATCGGGGAATACGGCTACCTAATTGCTTACGACCGCAATCCCGATAATGCGTTTGACTATGTTATACGTGTACCGGAAGCTAATAGGAACTTTTATGTTCCAGCTGAAGATATTGAGGCGGAAGAACATTTATTAGTAGCTGAGGCTGAAAGAGCAACGCATGAAGCGTTAATTGATTATGCTTTGTCCACGTACAATGAGAAGCTGTTCCATCATTTGATGAACGGTGAAGATATGGATACAGAAGAGACGGAATCAACGTCAACAGAAAGTATGTCCCAAGCAGATTTCATCAAACAAGTGAATCTTAGAGCTTGGATTTAAGGAAGGCCGGCGAAAGCCGGCTTTTTTGTTTAGATGTATGCATCGACGCAGCTATCGGACTCAGCAGACCGTAAACGTGGCATATTCCTACTTTTGGAATTCTAACGGACTGTATAGTCGCTATTGGCTTAAAACACGCTCGATTTGGAGCAATTTCTATGGAATAACTGCACTGGAGTCCGAAACTGTGCTGAAAAAGCGAAAAATGAGCAATTAACGGCATCTGGGTCCGTAAGCGTTATCTGGGCGGAGAAGATTATTAGAAGTTGGAGTAAAGGGATGAAGAGGTAGCTCATACGCCATTACATAGACGCTGGGTACCCTCTTATTAGTAAGCTGGATTGTATTGCTGTTCTTTTTGGAGAGCCTATCATTGAATTGTCCAAGTTTCTACAATATAATTAAAAACGTTATCCGGGCGCTTTAGCCCTTTAAACAGGAGGGATTTATCTTATGAGCATTACCGTTAAAGATGTGCAGCATGTGGCCAAGCTGGCTCGTCTGCAATTGAGCCCGGAAGAAGAGGCAACCTTTACAGAACAAATGAATGCTATTTTACAATATGCTGAGAAGTTGAATGAGCTAGATACGGAGAATGTGAAGCCGACCACGCATGTACTGCAGGTCAGTAATGTGATGCGTGACGATGTTGTGAAGGAAAGCCTAACGCAAGAGGAAGCACTTCTTAACGCGCCGGATGATGAAGACGGACATTTCAAGGTTCCAGCTGTTTTGGAATAACTACATAATTAGAAAGGGGGAAGAATCTTGAGCCTGTTTCAAAATCGATTGCCTGAAGTACACCGCATGTTAACTGCTAAAGAAGTATCGGTTAGTGAACTGACTGAAGAATCGCTGGCGATTATCGCGGAGCGGGATAAGAAAGTAAATGCGTTTTTGACCTTGAACGAGGAGGGCGCACGTAGCGCTGCACGCGCTTTGGACGACAAACTGGCATCTGGAGCAGCACGTGGGTTGCTGTTTGGTCTTCCTGCTGGAATTAAGGATAATATTGTAACTAAAGGACTGCGTACGACCTGTGCCAGCCAATTTTTGAAGGATTTTCAGCCGATCTATAACGCTACTGTGGCTTCTAAACTACAGCAGGCAGATGCCGTAACGATCGGTAAATTGAATATGGATGAATTCGCGATGGGTGGATCTAACGAGAACTCAAGCTTTGGTCCTGTACGTAATCCTTGGGATCTAGAGCGTGTGCCCGGTGGTTCCAGCGGTGGCTCTGCTGCAGCAGTAGCTGCGGGCGAAGTATTCTTCTCATTAGGTTCGGATACTGGGGGTTCGATCCGCCAGCCTGCTTCCTATTGCGGCGTTGTAGGTCTCAAGCCTACATACGGCCTTGTATCGCGTTACGGACTGGTGGCTTTTGCCTCCTCTCTTGATCAGATTGGCCCGCTTACGCGTAATGTAGAGGATTCTGCATATGTGCTTCAAGCCATTGCTGGTTATGATGCACAGGACTCTACTTCAGCTAAGGTAGAAATTCCTGATTATTTGAGCGCACTGACTGGTGATGTTTCCGGTCTTCGTATCGCTGTACCTAAGGAATACTTGGGAGCTGGTGTCGATGCTTCTGTGCGTGAGACTGTCTTGTCCGCACTTAAGGTGCTGGAAGGAATGGGCGCTGTCTGGGAGGAAGTTTCATTACCGCATACGGAATACGCAGTAGCAGCTTATTATTTGCTGTCTTCTTCGGAAGCTTCATCTAACCTTGCTCGTTTTGACGGTGTACGTTATGGCGCACGTGTAGATGAGGGCGGTGGTCTGCTCGATCTGTACCTTAACTCCCGCAGCCGTGGCTTTGGCCCAGAGGTTAAGCGACGCATTATGCTAGGAACTTATGCGCTTAGCTCTGGGTATTATGACGCGTATTACTTAAAAGCACAGAAGGTGCGTACTTTGATCAAACAAGATTTTGATGACATCTTTAAAAAATATGATGTGGTCATCGGGCCAACAGCACCAACCACAGCATTTAAATTAGGCTCACAGACTGAAGATCCACTAACCATGTATCTGAACGATATTCTCACGATTCCAGTGAGCTTGGCCGGTATTCCTGCGGTTAGCGTTCCTTGTGGCTTTGCGGAAGGCATGCCTGTAGGTCTACAAATTATCGGTAAAGAATTTGACGAGAGCACGATTCTGCGTGTTGCTCACGCTTTTGAACAAAATACTGATCACCATAACCAGCATCCACAGCTGTAGAAAAGGAGGGAATGGAATACTTATGTCTAAATACGAAACGGTCATCGGCTTAGAGGTTCACGTAGAGCTTCACACCAACTCCAAAATCTTTTGCGGATGCTCCACTGAATTTGGAGCCCCACCTAACACGCATACCTGTCCTGTCTGCTTGGGTCATCCCGGCGTATTGCCAGTGCTCAACAAACAAGCTGTAGATTACGCTATGAAAGCAGCGATGGCGCTGAATTGCACCATTGGTGATGTTAGTAAATTCGACCGCAAGAACTATTTTTACCCGGATTCACCGAAAGCTTATCAGATCTCACAATTTGATCAACCTATCGGTTTGAACGGCTGGATTGACATTGAAGTCAATGGAGAAACCAAACGAATCGGTATTACTCGTCTTCATTTGGAAGAGGATGCAGGTAAGCTTACCCACGTTGATGGCGGATTTGCATCACTTGTCGATTTTAACCGGGTGGGAACACCACTTATAGAAATCGTATCCGAGCCAGACTTGCGCTCCCCAGAGGAAGCGCGTGCTTATCTAGAGAAAATCCGTGCCATTATGCAATACTGCGACGTATCCGATGTCAAGATGGAAGAGGGATCGATGCGCTGTGACGCGAACATCAGTCTACGCCCAGAAGGACAAGAGGAATTCGGCATTAGAGCAGAGCTTAAGAACATGAACTCCTTCCGTGGTGTGCTACGTGGACTGGAGTATGAGCAATATCGTCAGGCAGAGATCCTGGATGATGGTGGAGTGGTTGTGCAAGAGACTCGCCGCTGGGATGAAGCACAAGGAAAAACTTTATCTATGCGTGGTAAAGAAGAAGCGCATGACTATCGTTATTTTCCAGATCCGGATCTGATTGTTCTGCATATTGATAATGCTTGGAAAGAATCCATTCGCTCGACGATTCCTGAACTACCGGATGCAAGACAAGCTCGTTATAGTGAAGAACTGGGTCTTACAGCTTATGATGCAGGCGTAATCACGTCCTCTAAACCGTTAGCGGACTTTTTCGAAGGCTGTCTTGCTTATACGCAGGACGCCAAGGCTGTAGCTAACTGGATCATGGGTGATCTGCTTGCTTATTTGAATAGTAATAACCTGGAGTTGACTCAGGTCAAAATTACGCCGCAAGGGCTTGGAGAAATGATTGGCCTTATTGCAGGCGGAACAATCAGCAGCAAGATCGCTAAAACGGTATTTAAAGAAATGCTAGAGAGCGGTAAATTGCCTGCTGCAATTGTTGAGGAGCAAGGGCTGGTACAAATCAGTGATGAAGGTGCCATTAAAGGAATTGTGGAAGCCGTCGTAGCTGCTAACCCGCAATCTGTAGAGGATTATAAAGCAGGAAAACAGAAAGCCATTGGCTTCCTTGTGGGACAAGTTATGAAGGAAAGTAAAGGCAAGGCTAATCCAGGTCTAGCGAATAAACTTCTGATCGAGGTATTGAACAACTAAGCCTTATATTTTACGAGAAACGGTTATCGTCTTTAGTAGACGACAACGTTGTTTCTTCTTAAAATCGCTTGTCATCCATAAAAGGACGCCGAAGGCGTTTATACTTGGGGTAATATACTTATGTAATAAGCTAAGGGCTTGTCGGCAACGGCAGGCCCTTAGCGGCATATAAGGGGACTAGTAGGGATGAATACAATTATTAAGCTAAACCTGCAGGATGATAGTACCGTTAATGAATTATGGAGCCTCCAGCATAAGGCCTACCGACTGGAAGCAGAGTTAATAGGGTTTCTTGAGATTCCACCGCTCATGGAGACGAGAGAGATGCTAAGCCACTCTAAAGAGGACTTTTACGGCTGCTTCGATGAAGATGAAGAACTGATGGGAGCTATTGCTATAGAGGAAGAATCCCCGGGCAAACTTACGATTACGCGGATGATGGTGGGTCCGGATTTTTTCCGTAGAGGAATTGCGAGCAGTCTCTTGGAGTATGTGTTTGAGCATTTCTCAGGGATGGAGCAATACATCGTATCAACGGGGAAACTAAACTTGCCTGCGGTTTCTTTGTATAGTAAGCATGGATTTGTGCCTGCTGGGTCGCAGGAAGTTGCTCCCGGCGTGGAATTGATTGACTTTTATCGGAGTGGTTCACTTTGAAGATTCATATACACAGACAAGTATCACGAAAGGAGGAGCCCAGATTATGACGAATGACTCTGCAACACTCCCAGTACAGGAAGAGCAGCAGGCTGCTGCCGATCTAGAGACTACGGAGAATAAGATTCAGAAAAAAATAATCCCTCCGCGTCCGAAGCGACGCCCCCGCAAACGCAAATTTATCGCTGGACTGCTGGCAGCTCTCATCCCTGGAACAGGGCACTTGTACTTTGGGCTTCTCCGCAAAGGAATTACCTTTATCTTCCTGATTCTATTGGATATTTCGGCTTTATTATATTTTTCATCCATTGGAATGCAGATTAATGTTCCGCTACTTATCTTACTTGCACTAATTATTCCAACGATTTATTTCTACAATGTATATGATGTACTGCAATCGGCAGACAAGATTCTTCGTTACCCCGAAGATCAGGAGCTTGATGATGCTGTGGCAAAAGTAACCTCACCGCCTAAACGTCGTAGTATCGTCAGTGAGCCTGGTATATCCTTTGGACTTTTACTCCTCTTAGGGGGAGCGTTACTCATTCTGTTTAGCCAAAAGCCAGCATGGTTACAGTTTTTTATCGAGCATTATTCCGAAGTGGTCGTGGCTGTAGTGTTATTATGTAGTGGTTTATTTATAGGCTCGCGAGAAATTGTCAGAGGAATGGTTTGGCGTAAAAAAAATGAGTCTCACAACCGGCGTGTAGGAAGGTATACGGCATCATTATTACTCATTGCTATTGCCATCCCGTTGTTTCTGGATTGGAGAGACGGAACAGATTATATGCTTCTACTCTTGAAGTGGTGGCCAGTCATCCCAGTGTTATGGGGGATTGAGTTCTTGTTCATGTATTTCTTCTCTGGTCGTTCAGGCTCTGTTGTAAAGGGAACTAGAATCAGATTGGATTTACGCGGACTTTTATCTGCTATATTGCTTGCTGTGAGTGTATTTATCGTTGCCGAACAGGAACATTATTTATATCTGTGGAAAAATGTCAGTCTCAACTTTACGGCAGCGGCAGTGGACTATGGCGAGGCTAAGGGAAGCAAATTTCAGAAGTCTCCGCTTATTGTTCCGGTGGAATTAAATACAGCTAAAATATCCGTTGATGGTATTAATGGGGATATTTTATTACATCGTGCACCGGTAGATAATATTCAAATTTCTACTACAGTATGGGTAGATCAATTGGAGGGTCCGATGGCTGAAGCCATTTCTGAACAGTCCTTTGTGGAGGTTGTTGAAGGACCAACCATAAAAATCACCTCAAACAGTAAGGCGTACGGAGAATCAGGTAAGCGTCAGCCGCGAATGGATTTGGACATTTCCTTACCGGAAGACCGTCGGTTTAACCTCGATGTTCGCACAATGAATGGCGGGATCACCCTGCAGAACATAGAAGCGATCGAAGATATTTCACTGGAAACGGGGAATGGGGAACTTATTCTTCATCGTATCTTTGGTAATGTTAAGGGGAAAACACTGAATGGAGCTGTACGTGCCAGATCCGTCCAGGGCAGTGTTGAATTATCGACGAGCGCTGGTAACATGAATGCTTGGGACGTTACAGGGGCTTTGAAATTATCAACGGGTGTTGGCAATATCAGTGCAATCGGAAATGGAGAAAAGATCGATATTTCCAGCAAAAACGGTAATTTAGAGATTGATGGAGTCAGATCGAAGCTGCTTGCAGAATCCTTGAATGGCGTCATTGATGTTCGTTCACATGAAGTTGGAGGAGACTGGGACATTTATAGTGCAGTTGGCGATATCCATTTATATTTACCACTGTTAGGGAACTATAAATTGAATGGCTCTAGTGGTTATGGTGATATTATTTCAGATTTACCTGGCTTAACCATTGACAAGAAGAAGATATCTGGTGAAGTGGGCACAGGTGATTTCAAGGTTCAGGTTGAGGGAAACAGCAACTTAAATGTGAGAGGATATTGAAAAAAGTAATTTTTCTTATATAATAATGAATATAATGTATAGACTTCGTTGACAAGTTTGAAAGCCCAGTCTTACAATTATAAGAAATATTTCTTTTATTTTAAATTTAAAGGACGGTGACAGTCATGGGGAGTGGCGTACAACATGCATTGGAACAATTAAAAACAACAGGTGTCCGTATAACGCCCCAGCGTCATGCGATTCTTACGTATTTAATGGAAGCAATGAATCATCCTACAGCTGACGATATATACCGGGCATTGGAGCCTAAATTTCCGAGCATGAGCGTGGCAACCGTATATAATAATCTCAAGATGTTTATGGAAGCTGGCATGGTTCGCGAGTTGACCTATGGGGATAGCTCCAGTCGTTTTGATGCCAACGTGTCTGATCATTATCATGTTATCTGTCAGCAATGCGGTAAGATTGAGGATTTCAGTTATCCTTCGCTTAGGGATGTAGAACTGCATGCTGAGCAATCTACAGGCTTTAAGATCACAGGATTGCGTATGGAACTGCATGGAATTTGCAAATGTTGCAGAGAGAAGCAGCATTAAGACAAGAATAGAACGGTATCAAGGCCGTATGCCAAGTTACCACAATAAACGTGCGAAATCCGAAAGCGGAGGACTCACGTTTTTATTTTTTTTGGAATAACAAATTGTAGTATAAATGACTATCTTCTACTGGTTTTACGAGACCGAGTAAATGTTATAATCATATTGTTAGACTCTACTAAAAATCATTTATTATCTGGAGGATATATTTTGGACAGAAGACAGGGACAAAGACGCGTTAAAAAGCGCGGAGGTTTTTTTAGGCGCTTGTTTGGACTTTTAATCATTGCAGCAGCAGCTTACTGGGTAGTATTTTATGTATTGCCAAATCGACAGCATATAGATGTGGACTGGAAAGCGCAAGAGCATCCCATCTTTGTAAAAGGAGGGCATACAGGTTATTCTGCCACGGGGACTGGGGATAGCATGCTATTACCATTACCGTTATTGCAAGAGTATGTGGACCCTTCCATTCGTTATGAAGAGAAGACAAAATCGGTCATATTATCAACGGATAGCGAACTTCTATACATGCAGGAAGATAAAACCGATGCCAGTCTGAATAATCGCCCTTTGCAGCTGCGGCTAGCACCTGAGGTGAAGGAGAAGGTAACCTACCTTCCTGCGGATGTATTAGAAGATCTGTACGGGTTTGAAATTCAGGAGGATACGAATACTGGTGCAGTACTATTAATGACGGCAGGGGAGACAGTTTCGCTAGGAAAAGTTAAAGGTGAAGCAGGAGACAAGACAGTAGCTCTTCGCAATGAGGCATCCATTCACGCACCTATTGTTGCGGATATGTCTCCTGGAGCAGTCGTAAATATTTGGAATGAGGACAATAAGGACTGGCTGTTTGTACAATTAAGCAACGGGTACGCAGGCTATGCCAAGGCAAGTGACATTATTCGGGATGGTCAAAAGACAGTGGAACCGAAACAATCCACACCAACACGAGCTGAACGGAACTGGAAAGGGAAAGCAGTGAATCTGTATTGGGAGGCTGTTTACCAACGTAAACCAAATCCAGAAACCTTCGGTGAGTTACCAGGTGTTAATGTGGCTAGCCCAACCTGGTTTAGTATTATAGATGGTGATGGCAATGTGCGCAGTCAGGCCGACAGTGCGTACGTGCAGTGGGCGCATAAGCGCGGTATAGAGGTATGGGGATTGCTTAGCAATAGCTTCGATCCAGATATGACCACTGAGGCATTATCCAGCTATGAGAAACGGATGAACGCAATCGTACAGATGCTCGAGTATGCAGATTTATACAATTTGGATGGAATTAATATCGACTTTGAGAATGTGTATACGAAAGACGGAGAGAATGTCACTCAATTTATGCGTGAGCTAAAACCGATGGCTCAGGCTAAGAATCTAATCGTCTCCATAGACGTGACTCCTAAGTCCAATAGCGAGATGTGGTCAGCATTTCTTGATCGTAAGGCTCTTGGGACATTAGTCGATTATCTGATCGTGATGGCTTATGATGAACATTGGGCTGCTAGCCCTATCGCGGGCTCTGTTGCCTCCTTACCTTGGGTAGAGAAATCAATAAGCCGGATCATAGAGGAAGATAATGTACCGCCTGAGAAGGTGATTTTGGGGATCCCATTGTATACTCGCATCTGGACTGAGGCTGAAGTAGATGGAAAGACTAAGGTAAGCTCTAAATCGGTTAGTATGAATGCAATTGAAAAAATTATCAAAGAGAAAAAGCTAACCCCAACATTTGATAAGAGTGCTGGGCAGAATTACGTAGAGTACAAGGAAGATGGTGCTCTTAAGAAAATATGGATAGAAGATAAGGTGAGCTTGAAATCAAGAGTTGAGCTTGCTAAGTCCTTTGGGCTTGGAGGCATCGGATCTTGGAATCGTAGCTTTAGCAATCCATCGGCATGGGAAGCATTACAAGAAATCCATAAATAATTATAGTTATCATTCAGATAGACAAAGGGGCTCCCATATCGGGGGCCCCTTTGTTGTATCAAGCAAATGTTTGATTGCATTTTAAATCGCTAGTAATTGGCTTCTGTAAGATGTGTTTAGTGGTTAAGCTGCTGACTCTCAAGCTGATCTGCAGTAATATTGGCCACAGCCGGATCCATAGTAAGAATAGTATGGCAGAACATACAGCGGTCTGTTTTGCCGAGCATCTTAGTCAGCTTGTGACACTCCGGGCACTCTAGCTGAACTGCGCTTGTTGATAGCATACCAGCCCAGAAATAGATCGCAAGACTTGCCATCATGGAAATTAAACCGATTACAAGACCGATTCCAGCGAATACCTTGCCAGTCGATCCCCAGAATACGATGCCTGCTGTACCCAAAACCATAAGTCCCATTCCGAGCATTGTGAGCAGTAATCCCCATGTGCGAAAAGCGTTAATTTTGGCCGATTTAAACTTCATGAGTGTTTGCTCCTTACTAAAATATAGTTCGGTTGTTCAGAAGGAACTGTCATGCATATGTAGAATTATAGTATAACTGAATTATAACTGACTGGACGCAAAATCGCCAAATTTAATGGAGGGAAGCATGGAATTGTCCAATGTAACTTTGTTGAGTGGAGAAACGTTTGAAGCGAATGTTTTAGGAGCTGTCGCTTTGCGCCAGAAAGGGAACACTCCATTTCAAAGCGCGCTACTTCACGATTTTGATATGGTTGTATTAGTTTTGCATGAGGAACAGGATTTAGAGCATATTGTTCGCCACACCATTGCCGGTGACAAACGGACCCAGTCAGTCCATATTGGCCTTTCCGCTTTGGAGCGGGCTGTCATGGCGGGAGACAATAACGAGCTCCTTACTAGTTTGATGACAGGGGAAGTAATCTGGGATCCCAAAGGTATACTGCAGGATATGCGCCGGGAGATTTTGCAATATGAAGGGCCTCTTAAGGAACGGGTTGAGTTCATGGAGTTTGCACGCTTCTTGCATTTGTATGTGAAATCTAAGCGATATATAGAAGCTGACTGCATTATGGATGCTTATAACTGTGTATTGATGGCTCTATATCATTGGGCAAGAATAGAAGTGAGTGAAGCTGGTTTATTTCCAGAGCCCGCTGTTTGGGAACAAGTTAAAAGCATGAATACTTCGGTCCACAAACTATATGAGGAGCTAACCATCAGCACTGAAACTTTAGCGCAAAGAGTTGAGCTTGTTCTTCTAGCATGCGAATTTGGAATTATGTCCAAAATGACGGATTGTTGTGCGTTGCTCTTTAATATTTTGAATAGCCGTAAGGAAGCATGGAGCATAAAAGAATTACTACAGCATTCTGGTCTGTGTCAATTGGAGGCTGAGTTACCCCTGGTTTTACGAAAGCTTGTTTCTCGTTCCCTAATCCGTGAGATTACTTTATGGACCGACGGTTACGAGGGAGAGGGTCATGCGATCCGATATACCTTATAGAGAAGAATTAGATGCAGTATATGATGATTAACTATAGAGAAGATAAGTAAGGATAGGGAGAGGCTGAGCACTCTCTTTTTTTGTTTACTTACTAATATGAAACACTTATATATATTCATTAAAATTAATGGTTGACTCTTTCCTTGTTCATGTGATAAATTATAACTCGTCCCTCTGACACAGAGATGTGCTTTCGAAAACATTCGAAAGACAACCGAAAAAAAGAAATTTAAAAAAAGGTTGACTAAAACGAGGGCGCTGTGATATATTATAAAGGTCGCTGCTGAACAACAGCAACGACGAAATGAACAGCTTGATCTTTGAAAACTGAACAACGAGTGAGTAGGAAATCACGCAAGTGAAATCCAAAATTAGAGAATTAATTTTCTCGTCAGATGTTTCAAAATGAGCATATCGCTCTTTTCAATACTAATTGGAGAGTTTGATCCTGGCTCAGGACGAACGCTGGCGGCGTGCCTAATACATGCAAGTCGAGCGGAGTTATTTTGAAAGCTTGCTTTCAAAATAACTTAGCGGCGGACGGGTGAGTAACACGTAGGCAACCTGCCCTTCAGACTGGGATAACTACCGGAAACGGTAGCTAATACCGGATAATTTCTTTTTTCTCCTGAAGAAAGAATGAAAGACGGAGCAATCTGTCACTGAGGGATGGGCCTGCGGCGCATTAGCTAGTTGGTGGGGTAACGGCCCACCAAGGCGACGATGCGTAGCCGACCTGAGAGGGTGAACGGCCACACTGGGACTGAGACACGGCCCAGACTCCTACGGGAGGCAGCAGTAGGGAATCTTCCGCAATGGACGAAAGTCTGACGGAGCAACGCCGCGTGAGTGATGAAGGTTTTCGGATCGTAAAGCTCTGTTGCCAGGGAAGAACGTCCGGTAGAGTAACTGCTATCGGAGTGACGGTACCTGAGAAGAAAGCCCCGGCTAACTACGTGCCAGCAGCCGCGGTAATACGTAGGGGGCAAGCGTTGTCCGGAATTATTGGGCGTAAAGCGCGCGCAGGCGGTCATTTAAGTCTGGTGTTTAAACCTTGGGCTCAACCTAAGGTCGCACTGGAAACTGGGTGACTTGAGTACAGAAGAGGAAAGTGGAATTCCACGTGTAGCGGTGAAATGCGTAGATATGTGGAGGAACACCAGTGGCGAAGGCGACTTTCTGGGCTGTAACTGACGCTGAGGCGCGAAAGCGTGGGGAGCAAACAGGATTAGATACCCTGGTAGTCCACGCCGTAAACGATGAGTGCTAGGTGTTAGGGGTTTCGATACCCTTGGTGCCGAAGTTAACACAGTAAGCACTCCGCCTGGGGAGTACGGTCGCAAGACTGAAACTCAAAGGAATTGACGGGGACCCGCACAAGCAGTGGAGTATGTGGTTTAATTCGAAGCAACGCGAAGAACCTTACCAGGTCTTGACATCCCTCTGAATCCACTAGAGATAGTGGCGGCCTTCGGGACAGAGGAGACAGGTGGTGCATGGTTGTCGTCAGCTCGTGTCGTGAGATGTTGGGTTAAGTCCCGCAACGAGCGCAACCCTTAACTTTAGTTGCCAGCAAGTAATGTTGGGCACTCTAGAGTGACTGCCGGTGACAAACCGGAGGAAGGTGGGGATGACGTCAAATCATCATGCCCCTTATGACCTGGGCTACACACGTACTACAATGGCCGGTACAACGGGAAGCGAAACCGCGAGGTGAAGCCAATCCCATCAAAGCCGGTCTCAGTTCGGATTGCAGGCTGCAACTCGCCTGCATGAAGTCGGAATTGCTAGTAATCGCGGATCAGCATGCCGCGGTGAATACGTTCCCGGGTCTTGTACACACCGCCCGTCACACCACGAGAGTTTACAACACCCGAAGTCGGTGGGGTAACCCGCAAGGGAGCCAGCCGCCGAAGGTGGGGTAGATGATTGGGGTGAAGTCGTAACAAGGTAGCCGTATCGGAAGGTGCGGCTGGATCACCTCCTTTCTATGGAGAATCGTCTTCTGCAATGAAGACATTCAAATCGGAAGTTAAACTTCCAAAACTCAGGTTTAGGCCTGTTACTCACTCGTTGCTCAGTTTTGAGAGTTTAAGCTCTCATCTTTAAACTTGATCCTTGAAAACTGGATACCGAAACGAATTTGCGTTTTAGAACATCTTTTAGCTAAAACTTGTGTAAACAAGTACGTTAGTTATTAGCTGGAAGCGAAGATTTTCGATTGTGCGAACAAGCGAAACATTGGAGCGAAGGTTAAGCTAATAAGAGCACACGGAGGATGCCTAGGCGCCAGGAGCCGACGAAGGACGTGGCGAACAACGAAACTGCCTCGGGGAGCTGTAAGCAAGCTTTGATCCGGGGGTGTCCGAATGGGGAAACCCAGCTGTGGTAATTCGCAGTTACTCACACCTGAACACATAGGGTGTGTAGAGGCAGACCAGGGGAACTGAAACATCTAAGTACCCTGAGGAAGAGAAAACAATAGTGATTCCGTCAGTAGCGGCGAGCGAACGCGGAACAGCCTAAACCTAAGAGCTTGCTCTTAGGGGTTGTGGGACGTCTCACATGGAGTTACAAAGGAATATGGTAGGTGAAGAGGTCTGGAAAGGCCCGCGATAGAGGTAAAAGCCCTGTAACCTAAACTGTGTTCTCTCCGAGACGGATCCCGAGTAGTGCGGGGCACGTGAAACCCCGTATGAATCCAGCAGGACCATCTGCTAAGGCTAAATACTACCTGGCGACCGATAGTGAAACAGTACCGTGAGGGAAAGGTGAAAAGCACCCCGGAAGGGGAGTGAAATAGAACCTGAAACCGTGTGCTTACAAAAAGTCAGAGCCCTATTAATGGGTGATGGCGTGCCTTTTGTAGAATGAACCGGCGAGTTACGTTTAACATGCAAGGTTAAGTCGAGAAGACGGAGCCGCAGCGAAAGCGAGTCTGAATAGGGCGATTGAGTATGTGGACGTAGACCCGAAACCGTGTGATCTACCCCTGTCCAGGGTGAAGGTGCGGTAACACGCACTGGAGGCCCGAACCCACGTACGTTGAAAAGTGCGGGGATGAGGTGGGGGTAGCGGAGAAATTCCAATCGAACTCGGAGATAGCTGGTTCTCCCCGAAATAGCTTTAGGGCTAGCCTCGGTATAAGAGTAGTGGAGGTAGAGCACTGATTGGTTGCGGGGTCCGCAAGGATTACCAAGATCAGTCAAACTCCGAATGCCATATACTTATTGCCGGGAGTCAGACAGTGAGTGCTAAGATCCATTGTCAAAAGGGAAACAGCCCAGACCATCAGCTAAGGTCCCCAAGTGTGTGTTAAGTGGGAAAGGATGTGGAGTTGCACAGACAACCAGGATGTTGGCTTAGAAGCAGCCACCATTGAAAGAGTGCGTAATAGCTCACTGGTCGAGTGACTCTGCGCCGAAAATGTAACGGGGCTAAACACACCACCGAAGCTATGGCTAGATACGTATGTATCTGGGGTAGGGGAGCGTTGTATGTGGGTTGAAGGTGTACCGTAAGGAGCGCTGGACAGCATACAAGTGAGAATGCCGGTATGAGTAACGAAAAGATCAGTGAGAATCTGATCCGCCGAAAGCCCAAGGTTTCCTGAGGAAGGCTCGTCCGCTCAGGGTAAGTCGGGACCTAAGGCGAGGCCGAAAGGCGTAGTCGAAGGACAACAGTTTGAAATTACTGTACCACCGTAATCCGCTATGAGCGATGGGGTGACGCAGGAGGGTAGTGACGCGGACTGATGGATATGTCCGTCTAAGCAGTGAGGCTGATGTGTAGGCAAATCCGCACATCGTTAAGGCTGGGCTGTGATGGGGAGCGAAAATTGTAGTAGCGAAGGTCATGATCTCACACTGCCAAGAAAAGCCTCTAGCCAGGAGAAGGTGCCCGTACCGCAAACCGACACAGGTAGGCGAGAAGAGAATTCTAAGGCGCGCGGAAGAACTCTCGTTAAGGAACTCGGCAAAATGACCCCGTAACTTCGGGAGAAGGGGTGCCCCGGTAGTGTGAATAGCACGAGGGGGCCGCAGTGAAAAGGCCCAAGCGACTGTTTAGCAAAAACACAGGTCTGTGCGAAGCCGCAAGGCGAAGTATACGGGCTGACGCCTGCCCGGTGCTGGAAGGTTAAGGGGAGTGGTTAGGGGTAACCCGAAGCTATGAACCGAAGCCCCAGTAAACGGCGGCCGTAACTATAACGGTCCTAAGGTAGCGAAATTCCTTGTCAGGTAAATTCTGACCCGCACGAATGGCGTAACGACTTGGGCGCTGTCTCAACGAGAGATCCGGTGAAATTTTAATACCTGTGAAGATGCAGGTTACCCGCGACAAGACGGAAAGACCCCATGGAGCTTTACTGCAGCTTGATATTGAATTTGGGTACGATCTGTACAGGATAGGTGGGAGCCGTAGAAATCGGAGCGCAAGCTTCGGTGGAGGCGCCGTTGGGATACCACCCTGATCGTATCTAGGTTCTAACCTAGTACCGTAATCCGGTACGGGGACCGTGTCAGGCGGGCAGTTTGACTGGGGCGGTCGCCTCCTAAAGAGTAACGGAGGCGTTCCAAGGTTCCCTCAGAATGGTTGGAAATCATTCGAAGAGTGCAAAGGCATAAGGGAGCTTGACTGCGAGACCTACAAGTCGAGCAGGGACGAAAGTCGGACTTAGTGATCCGGTGGTACCGCATGGAAGGGCCATCGCTCAACGGATAAAAGCTACCCTGGGGATAACAGGCTTATCTCCCCCAAGAGTCCACATCGACGGGGAGGTTTGGCACCTCGATGTCGGCTCATCGCATCCTGGGGCTGAAGTAGGTCCCAAGGGTTGGGCTGTTCGCCCATTAAAGCGGTACGCGAGCTGGGTTCAGAACGTCGTGAGACAGTTCGGTCCCTATCTGTCGTGGGCGCAGGAAATTTGAGAGGAGCTGTCCTTAGTACGAGAGGACCGGGATGGACGTACCGCTGGTGCACCAGTTGTTTCGCCAGAAGCATGGCTGGGTAGCTACGTACGGACGGGATAAGCGCTGAAAGCATCTAAGCGTGAAGCCCCCCTCAAGATGAGATTTCCCAATTAGTAAGACCCCTTGAAGACGACGAGGTAGATAGGTTGGAGGTGGAAGTGCAGTAATGCATGGAGCTGACCAATACTAATCGGTCGAGGGCTTATCCAATATTTAAAACGCAGATTTGTTTCGGATTCAGTTTTCAGGCATCAAGCCTGGTATGAATATTCCCTGATAGCTCAGTTGGTAGAGCACTCGACTGTTAATCGAGTTGTCACAGGTTCGAGTCCTGTTCGGGGAGCCATATGGAGAGGTGTCCGAGTTTGGCCGAAGGAGCACGATTGGAAATCGTGTAGGCGCCACAAGCGTCTCGAGGGTTCGAATCCCTCTCTCTCCGCCACAAATTTTTAATTAGTATGGCCCGTTGGTCAAGGGGTTAAGACACCTCCCTTTCACGGAGGTAACATGGGTTCGAATCCCATACGGGTCACCAAATTTTCACTTGATTTTACATAGTGGACTTTGGTACAATAACAATTGTTCTTTACGGAGGCTTAGCTCAGCTGGGAGAGCATCTGCCTTACAAGCAGAGGGTCGGGGGTTCGATCCCCTCAGCCTCCACCATATTTATTTAATAACGACGCGGGGTGGAGCAGCCCGGTAGCTCGTCGGGCTCATAACCCGAAGGCCGCAGGTTCAAATCCTGCCCCCGCAACCAATTTTCATCAAGCAATTATATCTTTTGGAACCGTGGTGTAGTTGGCCTAACATGCCTGCCTGTCACGCAGGAGATCGCGAGTTCGAATCTCGTCGGTTCCGCCATTTTTACCTTGGCTCGATAGCTCAGTCGGTAGAGCAGAGGACTGAAAATCCTCGTGTCGGCGGTTCGAATCCGTCTCGAGCCACCATGATTTTTATAAAAGAATGAGTGCCTGCCGGTGTAGCTCAATTGGTAGAGCAACTGACTTGTAATCAGTAGGTTGGGGGTTCAAGTCCTCTCGCCGGCACCATCCTTGGGGGATTAGCGAAGTGGCCAAACGCATCAGACTGTAAATCTGCTCACGTACGTGTTCGGTGGTTCGAATCCATCATCCCCCACCAGTTTTAGGGGCATAGTTTAAAGGTAGAACAACGGTCTCCAAAACCGTTGGTGTGGGTTCAATTCCTGCTGCCCCTGCCAAATTCTTTCTAAAGTTTAATATGGCGATCGTGGCGAAGGGGTTAACGCACCGGATTGTGGTTCCGGCATTCGTGGGTTCGAGACCCATCGGTCGCCCCATTTACTTTAACAAAGAAGAGTGACAACTAAATTCAGTATCATATGGCGACTGTGGCGAAGGGGTTAACGCACCGGATTGTGGTTCCGGCATTCGTGGGTTCGAGACCCATCAGTCGCCCCATTTTACTTAAAAATGTTATTGGGGATTAGCCAAGCGGTAAGGCAACGGACTTTGACTCCGTCATGCATAGGTTCAAATCCTATATCCCCAGCCATTTTATGCGGACGTGGCTCAGCGGTAGAGCATCGCCTTGCCAAGGCGAGGGTCGCGGGTTCGATTCCCGTCGTCCGCTCCAAATTTTTATATGGCGCCATAGCCAAGTGGTAAGGCAAAGCTCTGCAAAAGCTTTATCCCCAGTTCAAATCTGGGTGGCGCCTCCATTTAGTTTATATGTGCCGGCGTGGCGGAATGGCAGACGCGCTCGACTCAAAATCGAGAGGGAAACCGTGGAGGTTCGAGTCCTCTCGCCGGTATATCAAAAGGTTTGTAAAGTTGCTTATACAAGCGACGTTACAAACCTTTTTTCTTTATGCCTTTGGACTTTCATTCATAAGCCGTTGAATTAGAGGAGATCTCTATTCAACGGCTTTTTTATATGGAATGGAGGTTTATTGATTGTATGGAATGGAGGTTTATTGATTGTTTAGGCGGAAGCCCCGTGGGGTGAGACCTATCTCTCGTTTAAACATATTGCAGAATTGGGCGTCGTTCACAAACCCTGCAGCTGCGGATACTTCAGAGATATGCATTTGGGTATGCTGCAAGAGAGACTTCGCATAATCCAGACGCTTCAATAGTAGATAGCGCAGAGGTGAAGAGCCGAAACGTTCTTTAAATAAATGGCGGAAACGATCATAGCTATATCCGGACATTTCAGAGAGTGTTGCGACCGATAGTTTATGGCGGTAATGCTCATTCATATAGTTTAGAACATATTGTACTCTGTCTTCCGTTGGAGATTGAAAACCAGAGGCGCTAAGTAGCCGAATCAGATGAACAGTAATTTCACTCATTTGCAGGTTTAATAGTTCAGAGAATCCATCTTGTTTGCGCGTAAACTCTGCTTTCATTCGAAGCAAGATTTGCAGAACAGTCTGGTCTCTATCATCTTCATATACGCCTTGCAAATTCTCCATATTTGGGTGATTTGAATGGAAGCCTACAAATAGAACAGTAGCATCCTCCCGATGGTTCTCGTCATGTTTATGATTGGGTGGTACAAGCGCGAATGATGATGAACGAAAATGATAACTTCGCGAACCTACATTGGTAGTTCCTAATCCGTTTAAATAATAGACTAGTTCATAGCATTCATGCTGGTGTGGTGGAATATAGGTATTAACCTCATGTGCTGCATTTACAATATATAGAACACGATCCATGATGAGCCTCCAATATTTATGTTTTAGCCGAATCGCACAAAATTATGACCGAAATCATATAATTTTTTTCATTAATATTTGATATGATCGTATCAAGAAATCCGAAGATTAGCAACCTGACTGGACATCTCGTTCGGAAATTAGTCGGATTATTTGTAAAAATGATAATTTTGTCTCTATTTTCGAGTGTATTCGTTAAAATCATTAAATTTTTAACAATGTAACTGCAATATGAGAGTTTCCATCTAAATCGTGAAATATACAACGGACTAAGAAGGAGAACCTCTCAAATTACTAACCAACTACAAATAGGGGTGGAATAGAATTATGAAAAAGAAAGTTCTTTCTTTGTTGTTACTAGTAGTAATGGTAATGGTCACAGCTTGTGGAAATAATACGTCGAGTAATGGAGCTTCCTCGAATGCAGGATCAAATGCGGCTGATGGTGGAGAAACAGGTTCAGGGGATAAACTCAAGGTCGTACTACTGATTCCAGGAACACTTGGAGACAAATCATTTTTTGACTCTGCGAATAGCGGTTTGCAAAAGGTTAAGGACGAACTGGGTGCAGAAACAAAGGTTGTAGAAATGGGTGTCGATAAAACGAAATGGGAGCCTACATTCAACGATATCGCCGCTGAGGATTGGGATGTCATTATTTCTGGCGGATCGGAAATTACGGAAATGTTTAATGCAACAGCTGAACTATATCCAGACAAAAAATTCATTAACTATGATACCGATATAGATGAAGCGCCAGAGAATATGTACAACATGTCTTATGCGACAAATGAAGTATCTTTTTTGGCAGGTGCTGTAGCAGCGCTGGCTACACAATCGGATATGGCAAGTGCTAATCCTGAGAATGTGATCGGTTTTGTAGGCGGCATGGACATTCCAGGAATTAACGCTTTCTTGGTAGGTTATATTCAGGGCGCTCAATATGTTGATCCTGATGTGAAGGTAGCAGTATCGTATGCTGGTGATTTCGTTAACCCGGCTAAAGGTAAGGAGCTTTCGCTGATTCAATATAACTCCGGTGTGGATGTTATTTTTAACGTGGCTGGCGGTACAGGTCTTGGGATCTTTGACGCAGCTAAGGAGAAGAAGAAATATGCTATCGGTGTAGATTCCGATCAGGCGATGTTGCTTAACGAAACAGATAGCGAAAAAGCAAACTTGATCGTTACTTCTTCTATTAAAAAGATTGATAGTGCTATTCTGGGTGCCGTGAAGAGATTACAAGATGGTACACTTGAGATGGGTAAACGTGATGTGTTGAGCTTTGTAGATGATGGTGTGGGCATTGCGGAGAATGATATCTATAAGAATGTATTCCCAGCAGATCTTCAGGCCAAAGTCGAAGAAGTGAAGCAAAAGCTGATTAACAAAGAAATTACAGTAGATAACGCGATGGGAATGGAAACCTCAGAAGTAGAAGCCATTCGTAACGCTGTTAAGCCTTAAGTATAGGTATATAGTGATAAACCTACAGTTGGAGATTCTTCTATTAGAAGAATTCCAGCTGTATATTTTTGCAGACCTCCAAGTTGAAAGGCGTTGAGACCTATGAACAAAGCTCTGCTGGAAATGCGGGGAATTACCAAGGTGTATCCCAATGGCGTCGTTGCAAATAAAGACGTGCATTTTTCTTTAAGTGAGGGAGAAATCCATGCGATTGCGGGCGAGAACGGCGCTGGTAAATCTACTTTAATGAAGATCATGTTCGGCATGGAAGAGCCTAGTGAGGGCGAAATCTATATCAAGGGTGAAAAAGTAAAGCTGCAATCGGCTCAGGATGCCATTGATAGAGGGATCGGTATGGTTCACCAGCATTTTATGCTGGTACCTTCTTTTACGGTGGCAGAGAACATGGTGCTGGGTATGGAGCCTCGTAAAGGTGTTGGCATCAATTATGCAGAAGCTGTCCGCATGACCGAAGAGACTGCGAAGAAATACAATCTAGCAGTGGATCCAAAAGCAAAAGTGGAGGATCTCACGGTTGGTATGAAGCAAAAGGTTGAGATTCTGAAGGCGCTGCTGCGTGGAGCAAAAATCCTCGTTCTGGATGAGCCGACCGCAGTGTTGACCCCCCAGGAAACAGAGGAATTGTTCCGAGAGCTTAAACAATTAAGAGAGCAGGGTCATACGATAGTTTTTATTTCACACAAGTTGAAAGAAGTTAAAGCAATCTGCGACAGAATTACGATTATGCGTAGTGGACGTAGTGAAGGTGTCTTCCAAACGAAGGATGTCACGGAGCAAGAAATCTCACGACTCATGGTGGGCCGAGACGTCGTGTTGAAATATGACAAGGAGATTCTGTCTATTGGCGAGCCGGTACTCACTGTACAGGGCCTAGGCGTAAATGATGCACACGGCAAAGCGTTGCTATCAGATATCAACTTTGCGGTACGTGGGGGACAGATCGTTGGGATTGCTGGTGTAGAAGGTAACGGGCAGACACAGCTCATTGAGGCGCTTACAGGGAGCTTAAGAGGTGTTTCAAGCCAGGGCTCAGTGCTAGTGAAGGGAAAGGATATTCGTGAATCGGATATTTTGGATATTCGTAAGCTAGGCGTTTCCTATATCCCAGAGGATCGGATGCATCAAGGGATAGCCAGTGATGCGAGCATAGCGGATAATCTGCTGTCCACTCAGTATCGTACAAAAGCTATGAATAAAGGTCCTTTTTTAAATGGATCACGAATTGCCAAGCTAGCAGTATCACTTGTAGAGGAATTCAAAGTCCGCTGTTCGGGGCCTTCTCAGCCGATCGGCATGTTGTCAGGTGGTAACATGCAGAAGGTAGTTGTAGCTAGGGAGTGTTCTACTGAACCGAAGCTGCTTATTGCAGAGCAGCCGACGCGGGGCGTGGATATAGGCGCAGCGCAGTTTATACATCAGAAGCTGTTGGAGCTGCGCTCAGCCGATTGCGCGATTTTGCTAGTATCGGCAGATTTAAATGAGATTTTAGAGATCAGTGATAGTCTGCTAGTGATGTACGAAGGTAAGATCGTAGCTTTTTTCGAGGAGCCTTCTAAGGTTAGTGAAGAAGAATTAGGTCTTTATATGCTGGGGATTCATCGACAAGACGAGGAGCACATCGGGAGGGCCGTAAATCATGTTTAAAGTTAAATATTTTGAGTACATTCGAACATCGGCGGTAATCGTTATTGCACTCGCTATTGCCTTTCTGATCATCTCATTGGTTAGTGATCAACCAGTTAAGACCATCGGTATTTTTCTATTAGAACCGTTAAATAGTAAGGGCCATATTGGTAATGTGATAGAGATGGCGATTCCGCTCATGTTCACTGGGCTAGCAGTGTCCTTGTTGTTCCGGGCAAATATGTTCAACTTGGGAGCTGAAGGGATTTTCTATTTCTCCGGTGTTGTAACTTCCGTATTGGCGATTCATTTGACGCTGGACGGCTGGCTGCATCCGATCGTAGCGATTGCTGCGGGTTCTATTGTAGGTGCGTTGCTCTCCGCAATACCCGGGATCCTCAAAGCCAAATGGAATGCCAATGAACTCGTGACGTCGCTAATGTTTAATAATATTTTGTTCGGAGTAGGTTTATATCTACTGAACTATCACTTACGTGATGCAAAGGCGTTCGCCAATGTATCCTACAAATTCGAGAAAACGGCACTGCTGAGCAAGATGGTACCTGGCACCCGTATTCATACCGGACTTATCATCGTTATCGTGCTTATTATTGCAGCGCATCTATTCCTATACAAAACTAAATGGGGATATGAGCTGCGGATGACAGGCATCAACCGGAACTTTGCACGTTATTCAGGCATGAAGACAGCGAAGGTTATTATCCTGGTTCACTTGATTGCTGGCTTTATCGCGGGGATGGGTGGTTCCGTAGAAGTGCTAGGGATGTACAACCGATTCCAATGGACTTCGTTACCAGGTTATGGCTTAGATGGTGCCCTTGTAGCGATGTTAGCCAAGAATAATCCGCTATCTGTAATCGGTGCTGCATTATTCCTAGCGTATATCCGGATTGGGGCCGACATGATGGCGCGTTTATCTGATGTACCTTCAGAGATGATTTCAATCATACAGGCGATTATCATTCTTTTGATTTCGGCTGAGCAATTCCTGAAGTTCTGGAAAAATCGGATGCTCTTGAAGGAGGCGAAGGAAGCGTGAACAGCTTGTTTGATGTGATTTTTACGACTGACTTTGCATTCTCTGTCCTTCGAGTGACGACACCGATTCTATTTGCCGCACTGGGAGCACTGATCTCTAATAGGGCTGGTATCATCAACATCGGTATGGAAGGCATCATGCTTGTCGCGGCTTTAGCCGGTGTCATTGTAAGCAGCTACACGCATAGCGCGTGGGTAGGTTTACTTGGGGCCGTGATGTCTGGAACATTGATTTCTGGAATATTAGCTTTTTTCACACTGAAATTCAAAACACATATCATTCTCGGCGGCGTAGCTATTAATATGTTCGCTTCGGGAGGAACCGTGTTTATTCTTTATTTACTTAGTGGAGACAAGGGGTCTTCTACATCTCTGGCGAGTAAAGTGCTACCTAGTGTAGAGATTCCTTTGCTGAAGGATATTCCGGTGCTTGGGCCTATTTTATCAGGGCATCACATTTTGACGTATGTATCCATTATTGCTGTGTTTGTTGTCTATTATCTCTTAAACCGTACACCGCTTGGTCTGCGCATTCGTTCAGTGGGTGAAAATCCACATGCGGCTCAATCTGTGGGTGTAAGTGTTGTGAAAATACAGTATATGGCTTTGCTGCTTAGTGGATTTTTCGCGGGTTTGGGTGGTGCTTACATGTCGATGGGATACCTGTCACTGTTCACTCGCGATATGATCGCTGGCCGGGGCTGGATTGCCATTGCCGCAGAGTCTATGGGTAGAAGTACGACAGTGGGTACGGCGCTGACCTCTCTATTATTTGGTACGGCAGACGCGTTATCGAATGCGCTACAGGTACTGAAGATTCCTGCAGAGCTGATCGCGACGCTTCCTTATGTAGCAACTGTAATTGGACTTGTGATCTATGCCGTATCTGAGACACGGAAAAAGAACAAAAAGCTTAAAAGTCCGCTAGTGAAATAGCGATAGGATTATCAAGGATCTATACAACTAAGGAGTGAATTACGATGCGAACACCTATTATTATTGACTGCGATCCAGGGCATGATGACGCAATCGCTATCCTGCTTGCAATAGCAAATTCAGAAAAGCTGGACCTTCGCGGAATTACAACGGTTGGCGGAAACCAGATTCTAGATAAAATCACGGATAATGCGCTTAAGGTAATCAGCTTTGTGAATGCTGACATTCCTGTAGCTAAAGGGGCTGCTGGCCCGTTGTTTGGCAAGCTAGTTACAGGGGAAGAAGCACATGGAGAATCCGGTATGGACGGCCCGCTGCTTCCAGCAAGTAAATTCCGGCCTGTAGAAGAAGGCGCTGTAGAATTTATGCTGAATATCATTCGTTCTTCGGAGGAGAAGATTACGCTCGTGCCGATGGCTCCTTTAACAAATATCGCTCTGCTAATCACTGCTTATCCAGAGATTAAGGAAAGAATTGAAAAGATTTCGCTGATGGGCGGAGGCATTTCTTATGGAAATGTAACCTCTACTGCGGAGTTTAATATCTATGTAGATCCTGAAGCCGCTCGTATCGTGTTTGAATCGGGCATTCCGATCACGATGAGTGGTTTGGACGTGACAGACAAGGCAGCCATTTTCGAAGATGAGATCCTAGCATTGAAAGAGCGAGGCCCTGTGTCGACTATGGTTGGAGAACTGCTAGATTTCTATTCGATCTACGGGAAGAAAATGGGCTATGTCGGCAGTGCACTGCATGATCCATGCGCTGTTGCTTGGCTCTTGCACCCAGAACTGTTCGAATCCGAGCATCTATATGTAACGGTGGAGACGGAGGGCAAGCTGACGCGGGGAATGACGGTTGCGGACAAACGAAAGAAGACGGATCGTCCAGCGAATGTAGAAGTCCTGGTGGGAGTAGACCGAGAAGCATTTATGAAGCTGATCTTTGATTCCCTGGAAAAGCTTGATCAAGAGCTGCAGCTTGCGGCTGAAGGGAAGTAGCCTATGGCAGGATGGGAGAGACTTCAAGAGACGGTTCAGTTTGAATTGGTTCAACGTGGCGAAGAAGGCTGCCAGATCGATGGCTTCGCAGATAAACTAGCTGCTGCAGGTGACGATGAGATCAAGCTGATGCAGGTATATAATGAGCTGATGGAGCTCACGATTGCCGAGGATTTTCCTTATGAAGAGCCCTCCTCACTGGAGGAGATTCGTCGTCTACGTCCAGAGGGTCCACGCAAGCTGCATGCGGAATGGAGCGAAGCAGAGTGGAGAGATAAGTTCTATGGGGCTTGGCTAGGTAGAAGCGTCGGCTGCGCACTCGGAAAACCGCTGGAGTATTGGGACTATCTTTACGGTAAAGATGGACGTCCGGGCTGGGAGAATATTGAGCTGTGGTTCCGTGGTGCCGATGCATGGCCAATTACTGGCTATACCCCTGGGCATTCGCGGGCAGAGACGGAATATGGCCTTGGCTTAAGCGATTGGACTTATGCTAGTACCCAAGAGACTATTAAGTTTATGGAGAGCGATGATGATATTCGTTACACGGTTCTGGGTCTTATGCTGCTGGAGCAGAAGGGGCTGGATTGGGATTCTTGGGATATCGGGAAGCTATGGCATAAACATCTGACATATGCTCAGGTATGTACGGCGGAGACACAGTCGTATATGAATTTTGCGCAGGAGACGTCTCATCTGCATGGGGAGAAGCCTGCGGATTGGCTGGCGCGGCAGGAAAGAGTGCGGATGCACTTAAATCCGTACCGGGAATGGATCGGTGCGGCTATACGCGCAGATGGACTGGCTTATGGTGCGGCAGGTTATCCTGAGCTTGCGGCGGAGTTAGGCTGGCGCGATGCTTCTTTTTCACATGTGAAGAACGGCATTTATGGTGAGATGTTTAATGCTGCAATGATTTCGGCGGCTTTTGCTGAAAAAGATAACGAGCGTATCCTTGAGATTGGTCTTAGCGAGATTCCACGTACTAGTCGTCTGGCAAGTGACGTTCTACGAGGTATAGATATTGCGCAGAAGGCCAAAAGTGAGCGTGAGTTAGTAAGTAAGATTTGGGATACATTCAGTCACTATGATGCGGTGCATACCAATAATAATGCTGCTCTTGTTGCTGCTTCGCTTATTTATGGCGGGGATGATTTCGAAAAAGCAGTCGTTACTTCCGTATATGGAGGAATGGATACAGACTGTAATGGAGCTACAGTGGGTTCTATTATGGGAGCTAAGCTTGGAGCAAGTGTGTTGCCAGCTTCGTGGATTGAACCGCTCCATGATACGCTATATGCGGATCTGCCGGGATTTCATCCGATAGCGATTTCGGAATGTGCGGAGCGGAGTTATCAGGTGTTTTTGAAGATTCGTGGGGAGCTTGGTGGAAGGTCTTAAAACAGAGAATACGAAACGAATTAAAAGGGATGTCTTAAGCTACCGAGCTTAGACATTCTTTTTTTTGTGTGGCGACCTAGTTCTTTAAATAAGTGTAACAGGGGTTTAGGAGTTAGGTAACAGGAGAATCCTGATTTGAAGAGGCATTAAGTACAGTAATTTATTGGGGAGATTAACACGTGAAAATAGCCCGGTATATAGGATTTTTATGCTATAACCATTTTTACCTGATATATCATTTCAAGAAAAATGATGACACAGAACAAAAAATGCCTTATTATTTAAAGAGATTTTTAGTGAAACAGTTTTTAAATAATTATAGTACAAACCTTGGCTTAGAAGGTTTCAGTATAAATGCAAAGAGAGGGGGAGCTTCTAATCCTGTCGCTAAGTCGGGTGAGTAAAGGATTCAAGCTGAAGGACGGTATTTAT
This sequence comes from Paenibacillus sp. FSL R10-2734, assembly GCF_037963865.1. Taxonomy (NCBI): domain Bacteria; kingdom Bacillati; phylum Bacillota; class Bacilli; order Caryophanales; family Paenibacillaceae; genus Paenibacillus; species Paenibacillus sp. FSL R10-2734. The sequence continues at coordinate 1,551,039 of NZ_CP150170.1, forward strand.
CAGGCGGTTGATGATGTATCGCTTGAAGTGAAGAAAGGGTCGATTCACGGCATTATTGGTGAAAGCGGTGCAGGGAAATCCACGTTGCTGCGACTGATTAACCTGCTGGAACAGCCGGATCAAGGGACAGTTATCGTAGATGGGCAACATTTAACCGAAATGCCGAGTAAACAGCTACGGAAAGCTAGGGAAAAGATCGGGATGATTTTTCAGCAGTTTAATCTGGTCAATAACGTCACGGTTAACCGCAATATATCGATCCCTCTGGAATTGGCAGGGGTGCCGAAGCGTGAACGGATGAAGCGGGTGAAGGAATGTCTCGATTTTGTCGGATTGGCAGATAAGGCAGAGCAATATCCCGCACAGCTAAGTGGAGGACAGCGGCAACGTGTGGCGATCGCCCGTGCGCTTTCGAACAGTCCAGGACTATTGCTATGTGACGAGCCAACCTCCTCTCTCGATCCAGGAACAACTGCTGATATTTTGGACGTCCTGAAGCATATTAATGGGAGCCTTGGGGTTACGGTAGTGATTGTTACGCATGAGATGGATGTTGTCAAAAGCATATGCACTCATGTATCCGTGATGGAGAACGGTCGAATTGTAGATTCATTCTCTCGCGAAGACGGTGATTTTCGACCTGCTGCAGTTCGTACTGGCTCGTACCGGGATCAAATTCTGGGTAAAGCGGGGGATACTCATGTTTGATAGTGTACTTCAATATCAGGCACAGATGTGGGAATCGATAGGGGAAACCTTTGTGATGGTCGGCATATCTGTCGGAGCTGCACTGCTGCTGGGGCTCCCGCTCGGGACGTTGTTGTTTTTTTGCCGAAAAGGGCAGCTCTATGAAAATAGAACGCTGTCACTGGTGCTCAACAGTATCGTAAATATTATCCGTTCATTTCCATTCCTGCTGCTTGTCGTTGCACTCATTCCGGTCACTCGCTTCCTTGTAGGAACAGCGATTGGAACGATGGCAGCCACGATCCCTTTATCTATTGTTGCCATTGCTTATTACTCTCGTCTGGTGGAGCAGTCTTTGCTGGAGGTTCCTAAAGGAGTCATAGAAGCGGCGTTGTCTATGGGAGCCTCAAAACTGGGGTTGATCTTTAAATTCCTATATGTAGAGGCTCGTTCGGGTCTAGTGCTCGGACTTACTACCTCCACCATTAGTTTTATCTCTTACTCGACCGTGATGGGGGTTGTTGGAGGAGGCGGGGTTGGCGATTTTGCCATCCGTTATGGCTATCAGCGTTTTGAGACTGAAGTGATGGTGTATGCGATTATTGTGATGATTGTATTCGTTCAGTTGGTTCAATTTACAGGAGGGACGATCTCACGGCTGTTAGACAAGCGTTGATCCTGTACATCAAATATTTGAAATGCAAAATGGTTGAATATATAAACTGGGGGTTAGTTGAAGTAATGAAAAAATCAATGATAGTTGTGCTTATGATAATGGTATTGGTCGTAGCGGGTTGTGGCTCTAATAAAGCAGCCGAGAACAATTCTGCAAAAGGTAGCGATGAGCTAACGAAATTAAAGATTGCTACTTTGATTCCACCAATGACGGAAATTCTAGACATTGTGAAGCCACTTCTAAAGGAAGATGGAATTGATCTTGAAATCGTTGTGCTGTCTGACAATGTGCAGCCTAATGAGGCTTTGGCGAATAAAGAGGTTGACGCTAACTTTTTCCAACACATTCCTTATATGAAGCAATTTAATGAAAGTAAAGGCTCCAATTTGGTGGAGGTACAGCCTGTCTATGACGCTATTTACGGTGGATACTCCAAGCGCTACAAGAATATAGCTGATCTTCCTGAAGGTGCAACGCTAGTTATGGCTAATGATCCTTCTAATATCGGTCGTTCATTACAAATGTTCGCTGCAGCCGATTTGATTAAGCTGAAAGATGGCGTAGGCATTCAAGCTACACAAGCAGACATTACTGAGAATCCAAAAAAGTTTAAGTTTGAGGAAGTAGATTTGCTGATGCTGGCTCGTATGCTGGATGATGGCGATCTAGTGGCAATGACTCCGGCTTATGCTAGCCCGCTTGGATTGACACCTAAGAAGGATGCGCTGATTACAGAAGGCGAGGATTCTGAATTCACGATCACTTTGGTTGCACGCGAAGATAACAAGGATTCTGATGCGATTCAGAAGCTAGCTAAACGGATTAGCGGTCCAGAAGTGAAGAAATTCCTTGAAGATAATTATGCGGATATCGCGTTGCCGGCTTTTAAATAAGCTAAATATGGATCTATAAAAAAGGGCAGCCCGGCGATATTCGCAGGCCTGCCCTTTTTGTATATTGAGTATTTATGTGTCTTACATTATTCGGCTTCTCTTAACCGTTCCACAATTGTTGCTTGGGAGATTGTTTTATATGCTCTTAGCGTCACTGCGAAAGCAATGATTAACATAACAGGAACGGTGAAGATAAACGGCAACCAGCTCATTCGGAATACCGTAAAGGCTATAACTTCTGTAATGCCTTTGGAAATCTTATAGGTCAGCAGCACACCTAATGTTGACGTTATGAGCACAGTACAAAGCACATTGTAGAGTCCTTCATAAATTAGCATACGTTTTAATTGCTTTTTGGTCATGCCGATACTCTCCAGCATGGCAAATTCATTTCTGCGAGAGATGACTCCAGTGAGAACGGTATTAACATAATTCAACACACCGATAAGAGCAATGACTAAACTAAGACTATAACCTATGGTTTGAAAAATGCGAATAAATCCACCAAGCTCTTCCTTGTAATCCTCTCTGGATTTTAAGTTTAATTCATTTGTCGAATCTGTTAGAGCTTTGGCCGCTTGTTCTACCTGATCCATCTTAGTCGGATCGACATGTAGTGTGGCTGTAACGATATTGGCTGGATCTGTACCCTTAGGCAATTCCTTCTGTAGTTCCAAAGCAGGGAGGAAAGCATTATAGCCTAACATGGAGAATGATTTAGTAGTTGCAGCATATACCGCATCATATTTTAATACCGCCATCACTTCATAAGATTTCCCCGAATTCCCGAAAGTGATTGTATCTCCAGGATGATAATAGGTGCGGTAGCTATCTTCTCCTATTAAACTGGCCTCGGTAATGAGCGCAAACTTTCCTGAAGAAAACATCTGCCCATTAAACTCACCTTCGATAATATCTTTGTTCACAAGATCATACCAGCCTGGATCTAATCCATATAGATTAATGTTAATCATCCCCCCCTTATCTAAAGTGGAGAGAAGATAAGGATGTGGATCAGTAGCTGCCATTGGCTCCAAAATAGCCCGGACAGCATCATCGACAGGAGTTGGAACATATCTGTGGTAAACCTTATCAACACTTTCTACACCGTCAATTTTACTTAGATTGTTCGCGAATTCCTCTGAAAGCTTATAAGGATCACCGTCTCGAGGCCCTGTAATACTGACTAACACTTCATTCTGAACCACAAAATCACCGGAGATAAAAGCACGCAGATATTTATTGACATCCAGTGAGGAGATTACTGTGAAAATGGTACTGAACAAGATGATACCTAAGGAGAGTGAAGAGAGCATCAAGATCAGCTTTTTTTTGCTTCTGAACAGGTTGGAGAACGCCATGTTGTGAAGTTTTGCGCCATGTTTTGATTTTTTGGCTTTCCGTTTTCCACCGCTGCTGACTCCTGCAAATTTTACAGCCTCTACCGGCGAGGTTCGCGAGGCCATCCGGCCTGGCTTACTTGCGGCAATCCATACTGTCATATACGAGAATGCTGCTGCACCAATAAATATCCACGGGCTAGCAGAATAGACATTATCAGTAGAACCGTTTAAAAATGAGGAGGTCATAGGGAGAATGAGCAGACCTAGCAAATATCCCAACCCTAATCCAAAGGGGAGCGCGACGAGATAAAGTGAGCGGGCCTGAATGGAGATGATCTTTTTCAGTTGTCGGGGTGTGGTACCGATGGTCTTTAGCAGCCCATAAAATTTCACATCCCGCACGACGGAAATAAAAAAGATATTGTAGATTAGTAAATAGCCGCTCAGCATGGTGATAAGAATGACAACTGCATAAGGAATGATATTCACTAGATTTTCAGAGAGCGAGACACTCGTATAAGCGGGATTTACACCATAGGGCACATCCAGGCCGGTGTCTGCCAAAATCTTTTGTAACTTCTGTTCAATATTATAAGAATTATTAAACATCACCCCCAAACCTGAGGTGTTCACATAAGAACCTGTTGCTTCAGAGAGGTCCGGATCAATTTGGGAAATATTCTTCTGTGTGAAAGCTTCTGATACAAAAGCCAATCCTGACATTGCTAAATTTTGATCGGCTTCATAATATCCGGAGATCTTAAAGTCTTGGCTTATGACTTTTTCACCTGTGTCTATATCCAGCTCCACAATCTGGCCTAACTCATGCTTTGCTCCAAGCATGTCAAGCTCCCAAGTATTTAGGACGATTTCATTCTCTTGGGAGGGCAGTCCGCCAGCTATAAAGTTGATAAATCCGTGTTTGGCAAAGTTCTCGTCAATTCGAAGTACCTCTACCCGGTTATTCTTGAACAGACTGGTGCTTATATCGCCAACCGTAAGAAAAACACCATATTCTTTAATTGATGGGTGATTCTTCAGCTTCTCCAACTCAGCAGGATTCAGATATTTGAAGCTTCCATGATAATCACTGCCAGTAGTCTGCATTTGTGCGTGTTGCATTGATTTGTTAATACTGAGCGCCATGGTAAACACGGCGGTGATCAAAACGGTAGTCAGTACGATGGCACAGATGATAGTGAAATTGCGAGCCCGGTTGGCTTTGAGGCTTTTTTTGGCTAAAGTAGCAATAGTCTTGTGGTTATTAGTACTGATCATGGCTGGCTCACTCCGGAGTTACGGGGTTGACCAGTGAAAATGATGCCATCTTCAATACGGATAATGCGGTCAGCAGTTTGAGCAATTTGTTCATTGTGTGTGATCATCACGATGGTCTGGAAGAATTTCTCACTCATCTGCTTCAGCAGAATCAGTACTTCCTGGCTTGTTTTACTATCCAGATTACCTGTGGGCTCATCCGCCAAGATAATTGATGGCTTGGTCGCCAATGCTCTGGCTATTGCCACCCGTTGTTGCTGTCCACCAGACAGATTAGAAGGTAGAGTATTCACTTTTTCCTGCAAGCCCAAGGTGCGGATGATCAGATCAAGATAAGTCTCATCTATTTTGCCACCGTCTAGCTCAATAGGCAGTACAATATTCTCACGCACATTTAGTATAGGTACCAAATTGTAGTTCTGAAAAACAAACCCCACCGATCTGCGCCGAAAAATGGTCAGCTTCTCGTCACTCATCGCAAAAATATCGTTCCCATCCACGTAAACCTTGCCCTCAGTTGCTCGATCCAATCCGCCTAGCATATGAAGAAGAGTGCTTTTACCGCTGCCGCTAGTACCGACGATGGCGACAAACTCCCCTTTTTCCACTGCTAGTGATATGCCATCCAAAGCCTTAACGCTTGAGCCAACCTTTCCATAGTGTTTTTTTAAATTTTCAGTCTGTAGAATCGGCATAACTCTTTCCCTCCAATGAGATCTGTTTGTCCATAATTTAAGGGTAGCAAATCAATCTGACAGGAGAGTGTCTGAATTCTGACCATAATGACACATTCTATTTTAGCGCTGGGGCAGGAAAACAGAGAAAGTTGTACCTTTTCCAGCTTCAGAACTGACGTTGATATGGCCGCCTTGTGCCATGATAATCTCTCTGGTCAAAAACAACCCAATGCCGACCCCCTCGAATTCACGCGCTTGCTTTCCTCGGTAGAACCGCTTAAAGATGTGGGGAATTTCTTCACTGAGGATTCCAAGACCAGTATCGGTAAGCTGAATACAGGTAAACATCTCATTGGTTTCAGCTAGGATGGAAATTTGTCCACTATGAGGCGTATATTTCACAGCATTCTCCAACAGGTTGAATAGAGCTTCACTTGTCCATTTGACATCGTGGCAGGCTAAGATGTGTGTCCCGCAGTCTATATTGATGGTAATTTGTTTGTTTTCCGCTTGCGCATACACCTGGGATAACGCCTTCGTCAAAGTCTGAATGAGCGGTTTCGCTTCAATCTGCTGTAGGGAGATCATTCCTGTTTCCAAACGTGATAATTTGATTAGAGACTGGATCAGCCAATCCAACTTATCTGACTGCGCTTGAATATGTTTTACGTAGTGCCGGACATTCTCATTTAGTTCGGGCATCTCCTCCAGCAACTGACTGAATACCATGATATTAGAGAGAGGGGTCTTGGTTTGATGGGAGATATCCGAGATCAGCTCTTTTATCTTGTTTTTCTCGGTCTGAATAATTCGTTCATTTGCCTTAGCCATCCCTATGTACCGCTTTAGTTTATGTTCCATCGAAGACAGAGCGGTTTCTTCATAGTTAGTGAGTGGCGGCTGGTCATGTATAGCCCGCTCAATCGCTGTATCCAAGGTCTGTATATAGTTTGCGATCTGGCGGTTCCATAACCATACCCATACGGCTCCTGTTGCTAATAGACAGATGATGAATAGAGTAGTGAGTTGGAGCAGAGTGGGGTCGAACCCATACAGAAACATTATACTGCCGATAAAAAAGGCCACTAGTATAAGGATGATCAGTAAAAAGAGCCTATGAATTTGCTTGAAATTAGGAGGGGGGCAATTGGTTTTCATGGTTTTTGCCCTTCAGTCCACATGTATCCAAGTCCATAGATGGTCTTGATATATTTGGGCGCTGCCGGGTCATCCTCAAGTTTAGCACGCAGCCGTTTGATGGCTACTGTCAATGCGTTTTCATCCACAAATTCGGCATCCTTGCTCCAGATCTTGTCTATCAGCTGTTCTCGGGTCAAAATATTGCCCGTATTCGTCACCAGCAGCCGCAGCAGTTTTTGCTCAGTTTTGCTCAGCTGGAGCGATTGTTTATTTTTGCTGTACTCCAGTTTCTCAAAATCGAGTTCTAACGGACCCAATGTTATTTTTCCAGTCCCTTGCGATTCCGTTCTTCTGAGCACTGCCATTACTCTGGCGCGAAGTACCATTAGGCTGAACGGTTTGGTGATATAGTCATCGCCCCCCAATGCAAAACCGGTAATAATGTCGGACTCCATATCATTGGCGGTGAGAAAAATAATGGGTACGCGTGAGGTCTTGCGAAGTTGCTCGCAATAATCCAGCCCATTGCCATCTGGCAGATTGATGTCCAGAATGATGAGATCGATAGGGTGAACTTCAACAATATGCTCAGCCGCAGCAAGATCGTAAGCTTGGTGGATCACCACATCGTTTTGAGAAAGAGTGAGGGCAATTCCTTTATTTAAGCTGCGGTCGTCTTCAACGATTAGTATGTTCACGGTAATTCTCCTTTGTTTCTTATTTGATTATTAAAACTTCGAAGTTGTAACTATAATCAAACATCAATGTAGAATCAGTGACTCCTGTGGCTGCTCAGCCATGGGATTAAAAATGTTAGGACAACTTCATTACAGTTTAAAAGATTTGTTCTATATAAGACAATAATATATCTTGCTTGTAATGGCAGTCCTGTCGGACTATAAATAAAAACGGACATTACTCATAAAGGGTGAAGTTTGTTCAATTTTCGATGAATTCGTATCCCATTTATAGGTGTGTAGGTTGGATATCTCCTACAGCTAGCCCTGTAGTGGTCTGTAGTCGCACAGGTACCTCGACTAAGGTCCAGTACCAAAAACCGTCGTTGGTCTGTTTTGAAAGTCTGCGAATTGCTCTAGAATAAGGCTATAAGGTTAAGGACAACGAAAGGCGGTGAGAAAATAATGCAAAGAAGACAAGGAAACGGATTAGCAGTTGTGCTGATTGCGATTGGTGCAGTAATGTTGCTCGGTTTAGCGCTTCCTCTGATTCACGGTATTTTCAGACTACTGTTCCCAGTATTGCTGGTTGTTCTCGGGTACTACGGAATTAAGAGTGGACGCAAGATTATCGGTTGGGTACTAATGTTCATTGGTGTCATGACCTTGATCGCGAAGCTTTCCTGGATCATCGGACCCCTTCTGGGAGTGGCGTTGATCGTATGGGGCGTGTCAGCCTTGAAGGGTAGAAGAAATGGTACTTATTAAGAAGAAATGTACTTAAACAAGAAGCAGGGAGGGAGCAGGAGATTATGAGTGTTTTTCGTCGCATGAGGGATATTACAGTAGCAAATCTAAATGAACGTCTGGAGCAAAGCCAAGATCCTGTGAAGCTAATTGATCAATTTCTACACTCAACCCGTGAGGAAATCAGTGAAGCTGAAAGGCTGTATCAGCAATACGCTTCCCACACGAAGCAATTGCAGCAGCAAGTGAACCAAGCGACTGCTATGAGAAACAAACGTGAGGAACAGGCACTACTCGCACTAAAAGCGGGCGAAGATCATCTCGCGAAGCTGGCTTTACAAGAAAAAATTATTCACGAAGAAAAATTGGAGCAGTACAGCGGGCTACTTGAACAAAGTAAGCAATCCTTGTTTGAACTTGAAGCTCAGCTGAATGAGCTGAAATTAGAGTATCAGAACGTGTACAGCAAACGTCAGTATTATGCAGCTCGAATGGAGTCGTTAAGACTACAGCAACGCATGAATCAAAGAGCCAATACTTATGGTAATGGCGGCGATGTTCCTAAAATGTTCGGACGTCTGGAAGATCGGATGAACGATTGGGAATTAGAAGCGAAGAGCCTCCGTGATATACGGCGCATGGGACAGGAATATGCAGTGCAAGCGGGTGAAACCGTAGCAACCGTTCTCGAAAGAGAAATGGCTCGCCTAAAGGAGAAACTGAACAATGGTGGAAAGGAGTAGCGCTATGAGTCGATTGTATCGTTCAACTAGAGATAAAGTGATGACGGGTCTTGCAGGTGGATTATCTGAGACACTCGGTATTGATTCCACGCTATTCCGGATTCTGTTGCTGGTCAGCATTCCTTTTACAGGAGGTGCCGTGATTCCTGTGTACTTCATTGCTGCACTGGTCATTCCGAAGGAGCCTACGCATTATAATCCTTTCGGACCAGGCCCTGGGGCACCGGGTGGCCCATTTGATGGTCCTTACTCAGGTAGACCGGAACATGGACACGGACCGCATGCGACTGGTGGACATGGACATGGACCATATGGTCGCCAGCCAAATTACAATCCGAATTTTGAGAAGAACAATGCATATTCCGCTCCGGATTCCGGTCTGGATGCGATGATGAAGGATATTGAGAAGAAGGCTTTGCAAAAAGAAGTAGAAGAACTCAAACAAAAACTGTCTAAATATGAGAAAGGGGAATTGTAAATCATGGGAGTATTTCAAAGAATTAAAGATATGACAAAGGCGTCGGTAAATGACTTGTTGGATAAGGTAGAGGACCCAATCGTAATGCTTAACCAGTATCTGCGCGATATGGAGGCTGAAATTCACGAAGCAGAAGTTACAGTTGCCAAGCAAATGGCAAACGAACGTCGCATGAAACAACGTGTAGAAGAAGCAGCGAAAATGTCCGCACAACGTGGAGCGCAAGCTGAATTGGCATTGAAAAACGGTCAAGAAGAAGTGACTCGCAAGCTGTTGGAAGAAAAGATCTATTTCGACCAAAAACAAGCGGAATACACTGATCTTCACGCTCAAGCCGAAGTGCATGCGAAGGAATTGGTTGGACAGCTGCATGATATGAAGGATGAATTCTACAAGCTGCGCAACAAGCGTAACGAGCTCGTATCCCGCGCTCAAATGGCTAAAGCGAAGAAGCAAATGACGCAAATCAGCAGCGTACATTCCATCGAAAGTGGCAGTGCGTCGCTCGGATTCCACCGGATGGAAGAGAAAATTATGCAGCTTGAAGCTGAAGCAGACGTAATGCGTGCACCTTACAGCCCATCCGCTGCTTACGCTAAACCAGTCGATGCTGAGAAACAACTGAAAGTGGATGAGCAACTGGCTGCGCTGAGAAGCAAGCTGAATGATACACCTGCTGCTCCTTCTTTAAACAAAAAAGAAGAATAAATCCTGTTCCTAAAACTTAAGCAGATATGATATGCTGGACAAGAAGAAGCCATACGGTATGGATCTCCATACCGATATGGCTTTTATAGCGGCTGGTAATAATGTATTTATGAGCAAAGTTTTTCGAAGCAAAACTTAAACTTTTAGCGGTGAGTGACGATTAATTCACGGATATTATAAAAGAAGTTTTGCTACGCAAAACTTTAGTCTATGCTTACGAAGATAGTTTTGCTACGCAAAACTTGTAGGAGGTGCGAAATGGATAAACGAAACCGTTTGATTGCCATCGGACTGATTGGTGTTGGCTGCATGATGATTTTTGGTAGATGGCTCGGCTTTTTCTCCATTGTCGCGCTTCTATTCCTGCTCTTAGGGGTCTACCGTACGACGAGCGGCAAGGTGAAGCAGGGCTATAAGCTGCTCGGAATTGGCGCTGTGTTGCTTTTGCTGGATCATTTGGTGCTTGTGCTGGGGATTTGCTTGATCTCACTGGGAATGTTTTTTACTAAATCTAAAAGAGTTCAGCGCAAGGAAGGGTTTATGCAGAAGCAGAACTTTTCGTCTAGATTTGACTGGGATCGCTCACCTTGGGTGATGCACAGTCTTAGCTCTTGGCATATCCTTGGTGAGGCTGATCTTGATCTTTCACTGGCTATGGCGGAGCAAAAGGAAACGGTTATGCTGTTCCAAGGGATCTTTGGTGATATGGACATTCAATTGTCAGATGATTATGGTGTGGAAATCGAAGCCTTCGTGCTGTTTGGATCGATTGAATTTGGGAACCAACGCGATACAGGTATGCTAAATCGTCTGAATTGGAAATCCCCTAACTATGATAGCAGTGAACATAAGGTGAAATTTAGTGTCTCTTATTTGATGGGAGATTTGGATGTGCGATTATCCTGATTAGTTTGATACAGAAGGGAGGGTCCCCGTGTGGATAAAAAGAACAAAAACATGATGTCACGCAGTATGGGTGAGGGGGCTCTGTTCTCTTTTGTCATGCTGCTTGTGATATTGTACACCATGTATACATATGGCTATTTAAAGCCTTTTGAAAGCTGGGAGATGGGCTTACGCACGGCATTTACTCTAATTCTGCTACCTATGGGGTTCGGGGTTGGCTTTGGTTTCTATCAGAGCTTTCGTGTTAAGCGAAAGTTGGAACGTCTGAGAGAAACCCTCGTATTGTGGGAGAAGGGAAACTTAACGCTATCTATGCCTGACTTGGGTGATGATGAGCTGGGAAGGCTCGGAGAACAATTGGGCCGAATTAGCGGAAAATGGGAAAACCAAGTGACAACGCTGCAGCGATTGTCTACAAATAACGCGAAGCTCGCGGAGCAAGCACGAGTATCTGCTATTATGGAAGAGCGTCAGCGGCTTGCGCGTGAATTACATGATGCTGTCTCACAGCAGTTGTTCGCGATCTCTATGACCGCCACGGCTGTAGGCAGGACGCTGGAGAAGGATTTTGACAAGGCTCAACGGCAAATTGCACTTATTGAAGAAATGTCTGCGGTAGCTCAATCAGAGATGAGAGCACTATTGCTACATTTGAGACCAGTTTATTTGGAAGGTAAGGGATTAGCGCAGGGGCTGCAGGAGTTGATCAAGGAACTTAAGGTTAAGGTTCCGATCGAAATTGTATTCGAAATGGACCCAGATGTGCAATTGCTAAAAGGGGTAGAGAATCACTTATTCCGTATTGTGCAGGAGGCAATCTCCAATACACTTCGTCATGCGAAAGCAGAAAAGATGGAAATCAGGCTGCATCGGCGGGGAGATACGGTTCGCTTGACGCTGCGTGATGATGGGATCGGTTTTGAATTGGATGATAGTAAACAAACTTCCTACGGTTTGTCGAACATGCAGGAGCGGATGAATGAAATTGGGGGTTCCATTCAGTTTATTACTGCTCCGGGTAAAGGAATGCGGATTGAAATTACCGTTCCGTTAGTCAATGAATAATAGGAGGAAAGAGTGACCATGGAGATGGAGGAAGCCATTAAGGTATTACTTGTAGATGATCATGAAATGGTACGGATCGGACTAGCTGCTGTTCTGGGTACTGAGGACGGAATTGAAGTCGTGGGTGAAGCTGGAAGTGGAGAAGAAGGTATCCGCTTAGCACAAGAGTACAATCCGGATGTAGTCCTGATGGATCTCGTAATGGATGGGATGGATGGGATTGAAACGACCAAGCAGCTAATGAAGCAGTATCCCGAAATCAAAGTCATTGTGTTGACAAGCTATCTGGACGATGAAAAAATGTATCCGGTTATTGAAGCGGGTGCGTTCAGTTATCTACTAAAGACCTCACGAGCTAGTGAAGTGGCGGATGCCATACGCGCTGCGGCAAGAGGGCAGTCTGTACTCGAGTCACAGGTCGCCTCTAAAATGATGAACCGTTTTCGAAACAATGCAAAGGGTGAATCCCCTGCTTATAAAGAGCTTACGGAACGCGAGATGGAAGTATTACGTCTGCTGGCGCAAGGTAAATCAAATCAGGACATCGCCGATCAACTAATTATTGGAATCAAAACTGTGAAATTTCATGTGACGAATATTCTCGCGAAGCTGGGCGTGGAAGACCGAACCCAAGCAGCAATTTATGCATATAAAAATGGACTAGCTGAATAACAAAAAGGACTGAAGCCTCGTGCTTCAGTCTTTTTTTTATAGTATAAGAAAGCCCCGTAAATTATCTGAGTACGCATCGAAGCATAAAACCTTACTTTGTGAGGATATATCAGGTATAGAATCTCCTATTTCGTACATACTGTCTAGTAGATTGCTAGAGAGGTTCGAAAGGGAGAATGAATTATGCTGAAGACTATGCTGAACAACGGAACAAAAAAAAGAACTCTTTTTATACTATTATTCCTGTGCTGTACTGTAGCTTTACTGATAAACTTTCAAAGCGCTAAAGCGAAATCAATCGTCCTTGACGAGGTTGCTTCTCAAGCTTCAGTAACAGCAGAACTGAATGGTTCTCTGATGAGTTTAATAGATCTTGGAACAAAGACAACGGTATCCGGTTCTCCACTGCGTATCGTCTTAAAATGGCAAGGAGCAATCAGCGGTTACAATGATCCTTCAGTTGAAGTGGCTAAGCTCAGCATCCATCTTGGATTGACTGTACCGTCAGGAATAGAGGAAGAAGGGCATATGACCTATCGTTCAACAGCGGTAAAACCATATGGATCGAATCTCTCCTTATTTTGGAGTGATCTTGGAGAAGGAAATAGTTATGTTATTGTGACATTAGATACGTCGGACTTACAGAATGAAGCTAGCTTTCAGGGGTTTGCTGATGAAGTAAGTACAATCCTAGAACAAAATAACATCAAGGCAGAATGGAATGTATCTCTTCAAGGAATCGCTGAACAACAGGGAGGGCCTGAGGAAGTACTGTCGCAAACAGAAGGATTACTTATAGAGCAGTTTAAAGCTGTGAGTGAGAAAGAGAGTTATAAGGATGTCACAACAATCAGTCGCACTTATTCGATTCCTGATTTGAAACGCTCGGTAGTTAGCGGCAACCATTCGATTTCAGCGCAAATCGCAGTGCATCATGAAGATCAAAAAGGGACGAATCGCCTAACCATAGGCTTTCCATTAATAACCATAGAGTACTGACATATTTCTCTTTTATAAGCGAAGATATAGTTAATGATAAGAAATATTAATTGAAATTTGTGAAATCCCGAGAGTATTTGTCAGGAATGTGATAGCATCCTTTTTAGGAATATGCTAAAATGACATAACGTCGTTAATCATGTACTACTCGACGCTGAGAATGTCAATAAACTATATTACATACAGAAAGATGAGGAGCCATGGCTGAAAATCAAACCCTTGATGCACTGCACACACCCGGTGCTGTCTTTTTTATCTTTGGGGCAACCGGAGATTTAGCCCGGCGTAAGCTTTTCCCGGCGATTTACAGCTTGTACCGTGAAGGTAAGCTGGCACATGATTTTGCGGTAATTGGCGTGGCGCGGCGCCCGCGTACTCAGGAAGAATTTAGAAGTGATGTGAAGGATTCCATCCTTGAATTCTGCCGTTATAAAGCAGGAGACGAGAGTGAATGGAACGAGTTTGTACAGCATTTTGAATACAAATCTCTGGACATCAACGATATTGACGGCTTCCGCGAATTGAGAGCTCAAACAGAAGCTCTTGAAGAGAAGTTCAGAATTCCGGGAAATCGGATGTTCTATCTTGCCCTGGCACCTGAATTGTTCGGCAGTGTCTCGTTCAACCTTAAGGCTGGCGGCATGTTGGATAGTACAGGATGGAATCGTCTCGTAATTGAGAAGCCTTTCGGATACAATCTGGAGTCAGCTGAGCAGCTGAACGAGCAGATCCGTGAGGTATTCAAGGAAGAGGAGATCTACCGGATCGACCATTATCTTGGTAAAGAAATGGTACAGAATATCGAAGTCATTCGTTTCGCTAATGCCTTTTTTGAACCACTTTGGAATAATAAGCATATTGCTAATATTCAAATTACACTTGGCGAAACCGTAGGTGTAGAAGAGCGTGGTGGTTACTATGACCATGCTGGAGCCTTACGGGATATGGGCCAGAATCATATATTGCAACTGCTGACTATGATCGCAATGGAACCACCAAGCCGTCTGCTTGCTGAAGATATTCGTGACGAGAAGGTGAAGGTACTTCGTTCACTTCGTCCTTATGGCTCATCTGACGAGGTTCGTGAGAATGTCGTGAGAGCACAGTATATTCAAGGCTTGCACAATGGCAAGACCCTTCCTGCTTATCGTCAGGAAGATAAGGTTGATCCTGAATCAAGTACCGAGACGTATTTTGCTGCCCGTGTATTTGTAGATAACTTCCGCTGGGCTGGAGTTCCTTTCTACATTCGTACAGGCAAACGTCTGCCGGTGAAGACGACGGAAGTGGTAGTTGAGTTCAAGGGAATGCCAACCAATGTCTATTTGGGACAAAAGCATACGCTGGAGCCTAACCTGCTAGTTATCCGTGTGAACCCAATGGAAGGCATTTATGTAAAGATTAATGCCAAGAAGCCGGGTTCCGAGTCTGAAATTCAACCGCTCGCTATGGACTTCTGTCAGAGCTGCTTGGTTGGAATCAACTCTCCGGAAGCTTACGAGCGCTTGCTCCATGATGCGGCACGCGGAGATTCAACTTATTTCACTCGTTGGGATGAGGTATCGTCGGCATGGTCGTTCGTGGATCGTATTGCGAAGGCTTGGAAGGAAGAGTCGAGTGATCTATCTTCTTATCCTGCTGGCACATGGGGTCCGGTTGAAGCGGATCAATTGCTTGGCCAGGATGGTTTCCATTGGTGGCCGGTAAATGGCCAGGATGAAGATAATGTTGTGTGGCTGAAAAACAACTAAACTTTGAGTTAATGCTATCTCCCTGCAGAGGATGCAGGGAGATTTTTTGTAATGCTGAGATTCAGACGCCGCTCAGCCTCCCCAGGTCGCTTGGGCCAACAAGGCCACTCAGCCTCCCAAGACCACTCTGACTCCCAAGACCACTCTGACTCCCAAGACTACTCTGGCTCCCAAGACCGCTCTGAATCCAAATGCCGCACGGGCGAACTTGAGCATTTTTCAAATAACTGCACTTTGTACAATTAAAATCACATATTGGGTGGAAATTAGTCTTTTAAGTGTATTCTCTGCAACTATATTCTCCGTATAAGGCCGAAAAGCGAGCAAATTGTATTTTTAATTGCATCAAATACAACTAAAGGCGATTGGAAATGCTAATACTTCAAATAAGTGTAGGAAATACAACTATTTCACTATAAGAGACTGCGGAGAAATGTAAAACGAATTCAAGAGAGGGGCCTATATTCAACGGGTGGCCATGGGGAGCCCCTGTTTTCAATTCACACACACCTCTTTGGAACGGACCGAGCGGACCTTATCCTCCGAAATGCATGTTTTAGTCGAGCTTACGGACGAATGTATGCGAAAAACCGAATACAATGTGCCTCCGGTAACGTAAACGAGCCAAATGTATGCGAAAAACCGAATACAATGTGCCTCCGGTAACGTAAACGAGCTAAATGTATGCGAAAAACCGAATACAATGTGCCGCCGGTAACGTAAACGAGCCGAATGTATGCGAAAAACCGAATACAATGTGCCGCCGGTAACGTAAACGAGCCGAATGTATGCGAAAAAACGAATACAATGTGACGGGGGTAACGTAAAAGAGCCAGCGCTGTTATCCGCCCTGAATCACCCGATAATGGGCTTGTTATTAGGGAATAAGTGCAACACGATCCGGTCCGTCCCTAATATATGCGCTCATTTCATCGAAATAAAGGCCATACGATCCGTAAGCGGAACCTCACTACGAAGGTGTATATTATACGAGTATGGAACGGATGTACTCAGCTTGTAACTCTACCTCCAAGGACGTCGTCTGGCGTTTTACTTGTTGAGCTATGAGAACTGGTGAACTTTATATAAACCTGAATTGGGAGATATTTTGCTGCACAAGCTTTTTTGTAGATAATGTCTACCTTGTTTTGTTATACTTTAGAGGATGCTTTCACTTGAAGCGGACTGGAGCTAGACCTAAGATAGCTATTCATTCAGAAATGAAGGGGTATGAACAATGAGCAGAGCACCGATTTGATGATAACCCCAGTGTAATTGAAGCAGAAGCATGAATTTTATATATGAAGGGATATGTGTAATGAACAAAGCAATAGATCAGAAGCTGGAAAAGGAAGTGGACAGACGCAGAACCTTTGCGATCATTTCCCACCCGGATGCGGGTAAAACAACTTTAACGGAAAAACTACTGTTATTCGGTGGTGCTATCCGTCTGGCGGGAACGGTTAAGGCCCGTAAGGCGAACAAGCATGCAACGAGTGACTGGATGGAAATTGAGAAGCAGCGGGGGATTTCTGTTACTTCCTCTGTGATGCAGTTTGATTATTTGAATCACCGCGTGAATATTTTGGATACACCGGGTCACCAAGACTTTAGTGAGGACACCTACCGTACACTAACAGCTGCGGATAGTGCGGTCATGCTTATAGACGTGGCAAAAGGTGTGGAAACCCAAACGACCAAGCTGTTTCAGGTATGTGCCAAACGTGGGATTCCGATCTTTACCTTTATTAATAAACTGGACCGTGAAGGACGCAGTCCGTTTGATCTGATGGAAGAGCTGGAGCAGGTACTTGGTATTCGCTCTGTGCCTATGAACTGGCCGATCGGTAGTGGCCGTGAATTGTGCGGTGTGTATGACCGGATGAAAAATCAGGTAGAGCTGTTCCAAGGTGACGATCATTCCGTAATCAAGGTACAAAAGGTTGATGGATACCGTGATCCAATCATTCGTGAAATGGCTGGAGAGTATCTGCATGATCAACTGTGTCAGGATCTGGAGCTGCTGGATGTAGCAGGTGATGCTTTTGACTATGAAAAAGTACTAAATGGTGAACTTACACCTGTGTTTTTCGGTAGTGCGATCAACAATTTCGGCGTACAGACTTTCCTCGATAATTTCTTGGATCTGGCACCGAAGCCTGAACCACGCCGCAGCACTTCAGGTTTGATAGAGCCATTGAATGAGAAGTTCACTGGCTATGTGTTCAAAATCCAAGCCAATATGAACCCGGCTCACCGTGACCGGATTGCTTTCCTGCGTATTGTATCCGGGAAGTTCGAACGGGGTATGAGCGTAAAGCATGTGCGTGCGGGTAAGGACATTAAGCTGGCCCAGCCACAACAATTCTTGGCACAAGACCGTGATATCGTAGAGGAAGCTTATCCGGGAGATATTATCGGGCTGTTTGATCCAGGTATTTTTAGAATTGGAGATACACTGAGCCAGGCCGGAGATTTGGAATTCGATGAGCTGCCAACATTCTCACCTGAGATTTTTGCTAAAGTAAGTATTAAAAATGCTTTGAAATCGAAGCAGTTCCAAAAGGGTGTCGATCAGCTGACTGAAGAGGGTATGATTCAAGTATTCCGCACGGTTAACTTCGACGATATTCTGCTCGGCGTAGTTGGACAGCTGCAGTTTGAGGTATTTGAGTACCGCATGAAGGGTGAATACGGTGTAGATGTTCAGTTGCAGCGTATGCCATACCAGTTTGCGCGTTGGATCGTAGATGATACTAAACCGGATGCGAGTAAGTTCCGTATTAACTCTACGCTCGTTACAGATAAGAAGGGCAATTTTGTCGTGTTGTTCGAGAATGAATATGCTATGCGGACAGCGATGGATAAGAACCCAACAGCTAAGTTCCTAGAGATGGCTCCAAAAGCATTACTATAATTGAGGATAACATCCTAAATATTAATTAAAAACCTCCGCCTCCTGACGTGCAATTGCACAATGGAGAAGCGGAGGTTTTTGACTAGTTGAGGCTAGTTTAAGATGTGATATCCCCGGGAGTAATCGTCTCCAGGTGATCATGCAGCATAGAAACCAAATTATCTTGTTTAGCGGTATCTAAGTCCTTCCATATCATTTCGAACACGGCGCCAAGTCCCGGGAGTGCTGCTTCCGGTCCGTCTACCGAGCCTTCAATCATATGCCGCAAATCTTCTTCAGATTGACCATGCACTTTATGAATAATCGCCTGGCGTAAGTCAATAGTAACCGGCATCATGTACCTCCTTTTTTGAAATGTAGTTATATTTACTTCGTTATAATGTACCCTTTATAGGTGCTGGAAATTCAAGTTTTTGCTCGCGTATGCTATACTGTTTGAGATATAGAAATGCTACGGGAGGTACATATAGACATGGCCAAAAAACAATATGCCATCATTGGTATGGGACGTTTCGGATCCAGTGTTGCAAGAGCGCTCAGCGGTATGGGGTTTGATGTACTTGCGATTGATGCAGACGAGCAGCGGACACAGGAGATTTCAAATATAGTAACATACGCCGTATCTGCAGATTCAACGGATGAGGAGGCGCTACGCGCACTAGGAATTCGCAATTTTGATGTGGTGGTTGTGGCAATTGGAGAGGACATCCAAGCAAGCATTCTGACAACTTTAATCCTGAAGGATCTTGGAGTGCCAGCAATTATCGCAAAAGCCAAAAGTGAGCTGCACGGAAAAGTATTAGGCAAAATTGGTGCGGACAAAGTGATTTACCCTGAACGGGATATGGGAACGAGGGTTGCTCATCATTTGGCTTCGCCTAATATATTGGATTATATTGAGCTGTCACCGGATTACAGTATTTTGGATATGAAGGTATCCGGTTCGATGCTCGGGAAAAATCTACAAGAGCTCGACATTCGGGCAAGATTTGGTTGTAACGTAATGGCCATTCGCCAAGGTGAAGAGATGAACATCTCCCCCCGTGCAGAGGACCGCTTGGTCGATGGGGATGTTCTTGTAATCGTTGGACATAAGGATAACTTGACGAAGCTGGAGATTGCGTATCAGTAGGTGGGGCGATTCTGATGATAAGCGTTATTACGAGAAAATAGGACTTCCGGTCGCTGTTGTCTCCAGATTTTTTGATTTGAGTCGCCTGCTGCGGATTAAATCCGGAGACAGCTTATGCTTTCGAAGCGAGCTTTACTACGTAAAGCTTTCGGGCGAACGCTACGCTCCTACAGTTCCAAATTTCCTCTCCACAACGTTTTCATCAGGTTTATAGGGTAGTAGAGAAGAACAAGAATAAGAAAAAGAGCAAAGAGCAAAGAGCAAAGAGCAAAGATATAAGAATAAATGGCAAGGCATAAGAAAGGAAGACTTTATGGAAATCATGTCTCCGCAAAATACGCGGGTTAAAGAATGGGCCGGGCTGCAAGAGAAAAAGCATCGTGACAAGGCTCGTAAATATATCGTAGAGGGCGTCCATCTAGTACAGGAAGCGCTGCTGGCTGAAGCAGATGTGGAATGCCTTGCCTATGACCTCGACAAAGGAATGCCCGCTGAACTCAAGGGGCTGCTTCAGGCCGTTCAGGGCATGGAAGTGATTGGCGTCTCGGCGGCCATCATCTCGAAATGCAGCAGCACCAATACACCGCAGCCGGTGTTCGCAATCGTACGGAAGGAACAGCAGGCGGTAGAGGCTATCCTATCGAAGAAGGATAGTCTAGTGGTTGTCCTGGACGGGGTCCAGGACCCCGGCAATGTCGGCACTATCATCCGCAGCGCGGATGCAGCGGGAGCAGACGGAGTGATCCTCGGCCAAGGCTGTGCCGACCTCTATAACCCGAAGACCATCCGTTCCACGATGGGCTCGATGTTCCATCTCCCGGTGGTAGAGGGAGATTTAAGTGAGATTTTGCCGCAGGCCCGGGACAATGGAGCGCTGCTGGTGAGCACTTCACTGCAAGGGGAAGAATCGTGCTATCAGCATGATTTTCATGGCAGCCAGTGGCTGCTGATTGGCAGCGAGGGCAAGGGCATCTCGCAGGAAACGGCGCGACTCGTGGACAAGAGTATCATCATCCCGATGGCGGGCAGAGCAGAATCGCTAAATGCGGCTATGGCTGCGACGATTTTGCTGTTTGAGGGGATGCGGCAGCGGGGGAGTTTAACAAACAATAATTCCAGTTGTGTGTGAGTTGTAATTCATATTGTCACTTATTGGAACGCAGTTTGTCACTTATCTGTATCGTCAATTTGTCACAAGTAAAAAAGTCCTGATGATCAAGAAACCCTTGATACATCAGGACTTTTTCCTTTTTTGTTTTATTTTTCACTAAATTGATCTTACTAGAAAGACGAAAATAGCTTGATTTTGATTCATCTTCAAATTGTACTATCAAATCCTTCTGATTTTCATATAGAGAGTATAGGCAAAGGTATTAAGATACGAGTAGGTGATAATCAGACAAAAATCCAGTAAAAGGTCTAGAGGAGGCACAACAATGAATATAGAGAAGTTAAAAGGACTATTTACTCATCCTCCGATGGAGTATAGGTCAGTTCCGTTCTGGTCCTGGAATGACGATCTTACGCAGGAGGAGTTAAACCATCAGGTAGAGGGATTTAAGGAACAGGGTATGGGCGGCTTTATGATGCATGTACGGGAAGGATTGGAAACGCCTTATCTAGGAGAAGAATTTTTTGATCGTATTCGGGAGACCGTGCAGACTGCGAAGAAGGAAGGAATGTACGCCTGGCTTTACGATGAAGACAGGTATTCCTCAGGTATGGGCGGCGGAGCTGTGCCAAGGCTTGGTGGTGATGAGGTTCGCGCCAAAGCGCTTACTTTAGAAAAGACAATGGAATTTATTCCAGACGACAAGATAGTCGCCGTATATGAAGTTATGCTACTGGACAATCAACTCTCAGAGTTTGTTTTAATAGATCATGCTGCTCTATTAGAAGGGGCAGTACCTCAGCAGGGCTACAGTTTTCTTATATTCAGAAGGGAGATCGCTGCTGCAAGTGAATGGTGCCACGGGGACACTTATACAGACAACCTGAATCCAGAGTCGATTCGTCTCTTTTTGCAAAGTACTCATGAACTTTATAAAAAAGAGATTGGAGAAGAATTTGGCAAGACAGTTCCAGGAATATTTACAGATGAACCGACATTTGGCGGATATGGAGAGAACAGTGCATCTACACTTGTATGGTTAAGTTGGTCAGATGTTTTTCCGGTATATTTTCAAAAGAAAAATGGCTACTCGATCTGGGAGGCACTCCCGCTGTTGATGTACACAGGTGAAGGGATGTACAAGGCTCGCTTTGATTATTGGTTAACGGTTACTGAATTGTTCTGTGAATCCTATACACAGCAAATCAGTAATTGGTGCCGGGAGAATGGCCTTCAATTTACGGGGCATTTTCATTCCGAAGCTAGCCTTACTGGTGCGACAAAAACAACGGGAGCCGTCATGCCGCATTATCGATACCTGGATGTTCCAGGTATTGACACGCTTGGAGAGCAAACCGATGAAAATCTGACGATTAAACAAGTATCCAGCGTTGCCCGGCAGTTTGGCAGAAAACGTGTTATTACAGAAACTTACGGGGTAACCGGTTGGGACTTTACTTTTGAAGGTCGAAGATGGCTTGGGGACTGGCAGTTTGTGCAGGGCGTCAATTTTCTGACGCATCATCTTGCGTTATATTCACTTAAGGGTTGCCGGAAGAGAGATTATCCGCCGTCCTTTAATTACAATAACAACTGGTGGGAGTATAACCATATTCTCGAAGATTATTACGCCCGTCTCTCAGCAGTACTGAGCCAAGGGGAGGTTGTACGCGACATTCTAGTATTGAATCCGGTATCCTCTATTTGGTCGATGCTAGGTCCAGGATCTGGAAGTGACGATCATGGAAGCAGACGCAAGCTCAGTGATTATGAAGGGGAATATGCGAGATTTATCAACCTTCTTCTAGCTTCACATTATGATTACGATCTGGGCGATGAATTGATTATTCGCGACAGCGGCGCAATAAGAGACGGGAAGTTTGTTGTTAACCTTGCTGCCTATACCGTCGTAGTGCTGCCTCCGATGAATAACATTTTTGGTACGACAGCTGAATTGTTGCGGGAATTTCTGGATTCCGGAGGGAAGGTCATCGCTGCCGGGGAGTTACCATTTCTCGTAGATGGGTTGCCATCTAATCTTATGGAGAAGTTGAGCGACCATGAAGGCTTCGTGCAAGCGGGAACTCTGGATGCAGTGCCGGATTGGCTAGAGAACATACTCCCTCGTGAAGTAAGTATCCGAAACGAAAACTACCGTGAGGCGGAATCATTCCTCTATATGTTGAGGGATCTAGAAGACAGCCGAATCCTCTTTGTAGTAAATAACGATCGACAAAAGGGAGCGCGTGTGGAAATATCATTGCGAGGAAGTGGACGTCTCGAGGTTTGGGATATGTTAACCGGAACTTCAGAAGAAGTGGAGACTGTCGAAAAGGATGGGATGACTTATTTTGTTGATTCCTTTGGACCAGCTGATTCCAAGCTGTATGTGTTGAACTCGCTTCCGCAAGAAGAGGCACCTTCTGAGCTCAAGCAGTTCCATGAAATGCCACAGCAAATTATTACGGCACTTGGTCCGGTCAGTAAATTCAGCAGAACAGCACCCAATGTGTTAACGCTGGATCGGTGTAGCTACTCCATTGGGAGCAGTCTCTTATCTGAAACTATGGATGTGTGGCAAGCGCAGCAGCAGGTACGTGAAGTGCTTGGTATGCGTCAGGTATTTAGCAATGGCGGAATACAGCGTCATATGTGGGTCCATAGTCCACATGCCAACGATGGGGCTTATGTATCCTTTGAATTTAACGTTGAAGTTGTCGACGTACCAGAGGGAAATGTATATCTCGCTATCGAGCAGGCCAATAGATTTACGGTCACACTGAACGGAAGCGTAGTGAACAATTCTGCCGAAGGCTGGTTTCTGGACCGTAGCATAGACAAGCTTCTTCTGCCGCGGCTTAAGCTGGGTCATAATACATTGACGATTAGCTGTTCTTACATGAATGATATGGAGGTCGAGGACTGTTATTTGATTGGGGATTTCGGAGTCTCTGTTGATCGACGAATTGTGAAGGAGAATGAAACGCTGCGCTTTGGCGATTGGTGCCTGCAGGGATATCTGCACTACTGTGGAAGCATTGTCTACCATTTGGAGTATAACCATGTGATTCATCAAGAAGAGAATGAAGCCGTCCTTCTAGAGCTTGGAGAATATAATGCGGTCACTGTCGATGTCCGTATCAACGGGCAACACGCGGGACATATCCCATGGTCGGCAGTCAAACGTCTCGATGTTAGCAAGCTGCTTGTCCCTGGATTAAATAAGATAGACATTGAGGTCGTTGGAAGTCCAAGGAATATGCTTGGGCCGTTGCATCAGGCAGGGACCCAATACAACTGGAAGGAATGGTGGGATTATCGTCGTACAGGTCAGGAATATACGCCTGAATACGTAGTTACCCCATATGGTTTGAATGGACAAGTGCATATATATCGTCAGAAGAAAGGCTAACATCATTTCCATAACCAGAGCTGATAAATAAAAGAGGGTGAAAATATGAGTATGCTACAACCTTATGCATTGACCATTAAAAACTACTACTCCACAGTGGGTATTGACACAGGATATCCGATCTTTGCATGGCAGTTGAGCAGTCAATTTCAGGAACAGAAGCAAACCCATTATAGAATTGTTGTAGCGCAGGATGAAAATTCTTTGGCAAAAGAAAATAACTTGCTATGGGATAGTGAACAGGTCGCCTCCGAAGAACAACTGGGAGTAATGTATAATGGACTACCGCTGCAAAGTACTGCGAAATATGTATGGAAGGTCGCGGTGTGGAATCCGGAAGGAAGCTTCTGCTGGAGCGAGCCGCATACCTTTGTTACCGGATATCTGGATAATAAAGAATGGAATGCTGAATGGATAGGAAGTGGAAAAGCAACGCCTTTCTATGCTCGTTATAGCTTTGAACTGAATAAGAAAGTGAAGTATGCGTTTGCTCTAGTATCGGGTCTTGGACATTTTAATCACTATATGAATGGCAGTAAGGTCGGTGATCACGAGATAGATCCAGGATGGACAAATTATCAAAAATCCGTTCAGTATGTCGGGTTTGATATAACTACACATTTGCAGTCGGGTAGCAATGTTATCGGCTTACATCTCGGGAATGGTTTTTTCGCTGGCGATAGCGGGGGGCGCCACTTTTACACGATGGATAAAGGATATGAGCCTTATGGAAGCCAGCTTATGGTAATTGGCGAGTGGCATATAGAATTCGAAGATGGAAGTCGGTCTATTCTCCGAACGGATGCTGAAGGTTGGAAGGTACGTGAGAGTGCAACAAGGCTGGCCAATGTGTATGGCTCTGAAAACTTCGATGCGCGGATATATCCACATGGATATTATACTCCGGGATTTGATGACAGCGAGTGGCAGAAGTCAAAGGTCCTGAAGCCACCAGTGGGCAAACTGGTCAATCAGAGCCAACCGCCCGTGAAGGTTAAGCGAGTTTATGAAACATTGTCTATCACTGAACCGCTGCCTGGTGTTTACGTGTTCGATCTGGGCCAGAATATGGCGGGGATGTTTGAAATATACGCCAGCGGTCCAGCGGGTAGCAAGGTGACCATCAAACCGGGTGAACTGATGAGAGAAGATGGAACCATCGCTACGCCATGGGATATTGTGACTTATTCTGAATTTACACTTGCCGGAACAGGGGAAGTGGAGGTCTGGAAGCCAGATTTCTCCTACTTCGGTGCGCGATGGTTGCAAATTGAGGGTTGCACTCGCGACGAAGCCGACAAGAGTAAGCCATTTATTCATGATATCAAAGGACACTTTGTCACCTCGGCTTCCAAGGATGCAGGTACACTAACAACAGATGATTCACGAATAGAAAAGCTTGCATTCATTATCACTAAGGCCATTGAGAGCAATCTGCAAAGTGTGCATTCAGATTGTCCAACGATTGAGAAGCTTGGTTGGCTGGAGGCCTCAGGACTAATGGGTCCTTCAATCATGTATGTTAAACAGGCAGAAGAGCTCTTTCTGAAAATTGTGAGAGATATGATGGAAGCGCAGACTAGTGATGGTTTGATTCCGGATATTGCGCCTGAATATTCACTCTTTGCTGATGGATTTCGGGATTCAATCGCATGGGGAATTTCACTCCTAGCGGTGCCTAATTTATTGCTCGAAAGATACGATAACGTTACCGCTATTGAAGAGGCTTACCCGGCAATGAAGCGTTACATGGATTATCTAAAAACAAAAGAAATCCATAATGGCCTGATCGGCCACGGGTTAGGGGACTGGGGAATTCAGCCTCAGACAGGCGGTGATTATATAGAAAATGTGGAAACCGCATTTTATTATGAAGGCTATCGTTTAATGGCTAAATTTGCTAATATGCTAAACCTTGTGGATGATTATAAACATTATAAGGCAGAAGCAGAGAGAATTAAAAATAATTATAATAGATTACTCTTAACTTCTTCACCAGACGATAGTTTGAAATATGCGTATCATAAGCTTGGCGGTTCGTTTGATCCAATGAACCAGGTGATTCAGGCTATTCCTCTAGCTTTCGAGCTTGTGCCTGAAGAGAACCTAAAGGATGTTGAGCTTGCTCTATTCCATACCGTTTCATCACGGCAGTTGCATTCCGGTGAAATTGGTTTGAGATACTTGTTTTTAGCACTTTCCCGTATGAAACGTAACGACATTATTATGGATATGATGATGCAGCCGGAGCATCCAAGCTATATTCGCTTTGTTGAACGTGGAGAAACGTCGTTACCAGAGTTCTGGAATGACGATGCTCGATCCCGAAATCACGATATGATGGGGCATATTCTGGAATGGATGTATAGGGAACTCTTGGGTATTAAGTCCGCTTGTAAAGCTTTTAAGGAGATTAATATTGCTCCATTTAAAAGTGAACGTGTGAAGCATATTAAGGGTGTCCATCATTCTGTACGTGGAGAGATTGGAGTTGAATTTGCTCATTCTGATGAGGAAATCATGCTTAATGTGGAGATACCGGCCAATACGACAGCTACATTACACATTCCTCTTCTAAAAAGTGAGTCTCAGTTGCTAGAGAATGGTGAACTAGTCCCCTATGATGAAGTTTCAGAGGATACACAGGTTTATGCGCGGCTAAAAATTGGTTCTGGCAGTTACCGATTCGTAAACAGGCTCTAGAACCCACATGGTATCAGATTTATAAAGATAATATAGTTCATTTATAACCTAAAAGGGTATCCATAGCCATTCATAGCAATCTGGATACCCTTATTAGTACTTACTTGTCCACTAGGTTTAAGGTTTTTTTGCGAATTTCGCCTGGAGTTTGTCCATAGGTTTTGCGGAATAATCTAATTAAATAACTTGGCTCCATACCTAAATTCTGAGCAACTTCTTGTATCGGCAAGGATGGGCTTTCTTTAATTAACTGCATTGCACGTTCGAGACGCAGATTCTGCAAATACTTATTGGGGGTAACCCCATATTCCTGCTGGAATAAGAGCTGGAAATGCTGTACTGAGTATCCTACAGCTCTTGCAAGATTTGAGATCAATAGCGGCTCAGTAAAGTGCTGATTCATTAGCCTAAGCGCTTTTTGCAGCACCTCATTGTGGCTAACCTCAACCGATGGTATTTGAAAAGCCTCTTTAGACTGTTCAGCTACACGGAGATTTAAGAGAAAGCGGAAAAGCGATACTGAAATGCTTTGCATATACGCCTCCTCCTGGGAAGTGGAACAAGGATTATCTACAGCCCGCCATATGTTCCCAACCTCCTCCCAACATTCCTCAAATCTTTTAGGATAAAATGGGGTGGCGATTTTAAGACCAATTCCCTCTAGAAAGCTATCGGCTATACTGCCGAAGAAACCGATAAAGCTTACATGCCATGGTTCATGAGAAAGGGGGAAGTACTCATGTCCCCTGTCCGCCGGGAATAAGAATGCATGTCCCGGTTCAAGCTTCCATTCTTCACCGGAAGTCAGATCCCGAAACAGTCCTGTTCCGCTGCGAACCAAGAAAAATTGATACACAGGAAAGCCGAGTGGCTTGGAATGACGGTATTGATGATGACTCCCGACGGAATAAAGATATAACGGAAAAAAATGAGATTCTGGGGGAGGTTCAATTAAACGAAAGGGTAGCGTCATTTTTTCGTCATTCATGATCTTTTTGGAGTAGCTTTATAATCACTTCGACACCACCAAGAGAGCTTTTCCTCACCACTAATCCAGACCTCTCTCCAAAGTAAATTTTTAAACGCTTATGAATATTTAGAATACCAGTTACTTCCCCAGAATCATTGTTCTCCAGTCTAGCATTAAGTTCCTCAGGCGTCAGAGCATCAGTATCCTGACCATTATCCTCAATATGAATTTCAAGAAAAGGCTCATTTACCACAAAAGTTATGTTTAATAATCCATCCTCCTCCATATTTTCTAAGGCATGTTCAAAAGCATTTTCGATGATCGGCTGCAAAATCAGACGAGGGACAAGTAAATCATTATATTGTTCAGGGAGTTTCTCAAATTGAATCTGAATCCGGTCATAGAATCGTGTTTGCTGAATACTGGTATAGCTTCGGGCATGTTCTACCTCTTTGGACAGTGGTACGTCATCGGAATTATTTTTGTTTAAAAAGCGGAAATAAACTCCGAGATGGCGAGCGAACTCTTCTGCAATTTCGAGATCTCCTCTTTTTATTTTCCTGCTAAGAGAGAAGAAGCTGTTGTATAAAAAGTGTGGATTGATTTGGGATTGTAGCTGTTTAAGCTCAGCTTTTTGTGTCAGATTCTTCTGAATATATACTTCCTCAATTAAATTTCTGATTTCTTGGGTCATGTGATTAAATGCGTCGTAGAGATAGCTGAATTCATTTCCTTTATTGGAAGTCAATTTAAGCTCACTGTTGAAGTCACCTTGTTCGACCCTAGAGAAAGCTCTAAGCAGCTTGCTTAAGGGCTTGTGAATATTTTTTTCAGTATATGCAGACATAGAAATAGATAGAAAGATCATTAAGACGATGTATATAGAAACAAGCCATTTATAGATTTGTAGATCTCTCAACACTTCTTTTTCGGGGTTATACTGCACAAACATCCCAAAGTAATCTGATTTTCTAATAACGGTTAGGAATTTTTGATTATGCACATCAACTGATAATGTTTGAGCTTCAGAGTGACCTGAATTCTCATTGATATATTGCATAACATCTTTACCAAAGTTTTCACCTTTGGTACTCTCGATATATATGTCCTTATTTTGCTGGTAGAGAAATGAACCACTATTTTCGATGGTATTAAATTTAGCCAGCGTGTCGATGATCTTATCCCGATTCAATTCAACATAAAAGAATGCTTCAGTCATTTTGAAATCCTTCTCATAAGGAGATCCAGTCGATACCATAAAAAGCTTATTGTCCTCATAATTCATAATCTGGTTTACCAAAGAATAGTGCTTCTCGATAAATAACAAATCATCAATCGTCATGCTTTCAACAATGTCATTGGAGATTTTTAGATTCGCCTTTGGTAAGTAGAGAGTGGCCGATTTTACCAGGAGACTACTGTTCTTCAGAGAGATTAGACGTTCCTGCTCCGATAGAATAGCATCTCTTCGTTCATAATCAGTAAGTGTACTGTTGGGATTCACAAGAAACGCAAGCTTGCGAGATGAGAACAGATCGTACATCATGTTCTCTATATTCAACACCTGCTGATCAATGGAATCGATATAAAAGTCTGCTTGGGAATTCATTTTGTCATTAATAGACTGTTTAGCAACTTTTATCGCATTGTAGTATAGAAAAACTGAAAATAGTGCACTTACAAATAGAAAAAGAATTAGTATAGTCAGTTGTCTAGTACGCAATGAATTTTTCCAGTTAATCCTGAGCGGACCTTCCCTTGACATCAATTTTCTCTTCATCTAAATTCACCGTATTTATCCCTATATTCGATTGGCGTCATGCCGGTAATATGCTTAAAGACTCTTGTAAAAGAATGTGCGGATATATAGCCTACTTTTCTTGATATCTCATTAATTCGTTCGTTGCTGGTACGCAGAAGTCGTTTTGCCAGTTCTACACGTCCTTTTCCGATATAATCAGATAGATTACAGCCGTAAGTCTGTTTAAAAATTCGGGACAGATAAGAAGCGTTAAAGCAGCCTATTTCAGCAAGTCTATTCAAGGTCAAATCTTCATTTAAATTGTTTTCAATATAAGCTTGTACTTTCTGCAGAGCCTCATTCGTCCGGTTCCTTGCTTCGCTGCCTAGGATTTCAAAAATGTTGTTGGAGATATCATATAAATAGGTTAATGAATTCTCCGGTGATGCATGCCTGTCTGCAGTTGTTAATTTATCAAGACTGATCTTCTCAGCGATAGCTGCAGTTAGATTGTTCTCATTGATAAAATTAAGTAGAGTAATTGCAATATTATAATAAAGTGCTAAGGTAGCATCATAATACTTGTTATGGACCTTTTCGGGAGAACACAAAAGAATATCTAATGTATCAAAAAAGGGAAGTGGCTTTCTCATTTCCAAATAGGTCTCCAGCAGTTGGATTTGAGGACGTAAATTAACTGGACCATGTGGATTCTCAGACGCTTCTTGTTCTCTGACCTCCTCTTTTACAATCATTTGTTCACTCACGCCAAGTCTTGAGATTGCAAGTTTCTTTAGTCTTTCATAATGTAGATGTAGATCCTGTAAAGAACATGGAATTGAGCTGGCTACAAATGAGATACTCTTGTTTACAGTCTTACTGAAATTCTCCTGTATATATTCTAATGCCCCGAAGGAAAGATTAAACATGCGCTCCCACTGTAAATCCGTCAATGAATCAGTTGTGATTTGAGGTTGCAACATTAAAATACCGTATCCGTTTGTTACGAGATGAACATGAACTTGAATCTGATCAGACATGAAATGGTGTACGATATGAATGACATTTTGATATAAATAAAATTCTTCAACTATGAAATCTTCGATACCAAAATTATCCAGGTGAAAGAGGAACACCAGCATGGAGGTATCGCTCTTAAGTGGGATTTTTAAGTCATCGAACTGTTTCTGCTGGACTTCACGAATGCTTTTATTGTATATGAGTTGATTTAGGAATTCTTTTCTAAGCCACATCTGAGCCTTATCCATCTCAAGGTTGACCGCTAATGCGGAATATTCCTGCTCGATCATTTTTTGTATATCATCAAAAGCATCTAGAACTGTTTTAATGATGACACTGTCGTCCTCGCTTTTTAATAGGTAGCGGACATCTTTATAGTCGTTTATTTCGTATAAGTAATCGAATTCTTTGTAACCTGTCAAAAAAATGACTTTGCATTGCGGCCAATTCTCTTTTATGACCTTGAAAAGTTCAACGCCATTCATTCCAGGCATTCTAATGTCAGTTAAAACAACATCAAATCTCATTTTATCCAGCAATTGTATTGCCTTTTTTGCAGAATTGGCAGTGTATACATCAATATCGACAGATACTTCGTAAAGAAACATTTCCTGAAGGGACTCCAGAATGTCTAACTCATCATCTATAATCAGCAGGCTTCCCATGATTGAACCTCCAACTTTATATTTGCAAAATGAATGTAAGGTGCTTTTTTTCTATTGTAACAAATGATAGGGACTATTTTGAATGCGCTATCAGAAAGTAGTAAAAATATAACGGCGAAGTAAAATCATGCACGTAGATCAGAGAAAACGGTTTCTTTTATAATTTTCATGTAAGCATCGAACAGCTAACTAAGGGAGGATAACAATGAAGAAACAGAAACTAAGACGGGTAGCTTGTATTACATTAACAGCAGCAATGCTATTATCTGTTACTGCATGTGGTGGCAATGGAAATGCAAACAAGGCTGCTAATAACGGGGCTAATCAGACTAGCAATACTACGGTGGTAGACGATAATCCTTACGGCTATAACACTCCACTGAAACTTAATGTGGGATTTGCTTATGCCTCGGACTTTAAACCGGAAGGACAAGAAACTGAACTTAAAAATACCTGGATGGAATTGTACGCCGAAAATGGTTATGAGGTCACCCCCATGTACAGCGTGGATGCTGGTCAGGGAAACACAAAGTTAGCGACTGCAATTGCTTCTGGTAGTTATCCTGATGTATTTACTGTAACGGCTTCTGATCTGGTTAAGTATGCTCAGACAGATGTTATAGCTGATATCACCGAAGAATATGAGAAATATGCAACACCGGAGCTGAAAGAGTATTTGAATGTTGATGAGGGAGCTTCACTTTCTTCTGCAAAGGTAGACGGAAAGTTGTATGCGATTCCAAGAATGGGCAGTGGTTATGATGGTGTCATGATGATGTTCGTCCGTCAAGACTGGCTAGATAATCTTGGGTTAAAAATGCCAACAACCATGGATGACCTGGTGAATGTTGCTAGGGCCTTTACTAAAAATGACCCGGATGGTAACGGCAAAGCAGATACGTATGGTCTTGCATTGAATGGGAAAGAAGGGTTTGCGATGCTTTCAGGCATGCAGGCCTTCTTTGAAGGTTATGGTGCGGCTCCAGGGCATTGGAATGGTAAATTCTCGTTAATAGAAAAAGATGGGAAGGTCATCTGGGGTGGTGATCTACCGAATGAAATGAAAAAGGGCTTAACTGCACTGCAGGGTATGTATGCAGAAGGAACATTAGCAAAGAATTTTGGGACCATGGATTTAACAGCTATTAATAAAGATCTGGGAGGCGGGAAAGCCGGGATTTTCTTCGCTCCAATGTGGGGAGCAATGACGGCATCTATGGATGCAATTCAAAATGATCCAAAAGCCCATTTCACAAGTAGCCGTATTCCTGACGGTAACGGTGATGGCTCTTCGAAAGCCTATATGCCTACTTTACCCGAAGCCTATTGGGTGGTAAGCAGTAAGGCGAAAAATCCTGAAGCATTAATCAAACTGGTAAATTTGAGCGTTCAGAAGCTGATCCACCCAAGCAGTGATGAAGAATTTAATAAATATTATGGACTGGCAGGCAAATATAGCGGCTGGAAGTTCAGTTTAATACAATCACTTAATCCGCTGAAAAATCTAGAAAATTATTATAAAGAGTCTAAAGCTCTACAGTCAGGCGATGTCTCCGAGTTGAACGTTGAACAAAAAGGCGATTATACCAATATGAAATATTATCTGGATGCAATGAATTCAGGGACAGCTGAAGGAATGATCGCAGCAAAAGACGCTACATTCTTGAGTGGTTTAAGCCTGTATACAGTATTTGGAGATCCGCAGGGCGGAGAAGCTACTGTTGACAAGATCAAATCTAATTCTGCCACTAATCCTTCAGCTTATAATTACATTCCTACAGATACTATGTCCTCCAAGTATTCAACACTGGACAAAATGGCTCTCGAAACTATCGTGAAGATTATTTATGGTGACAATGTTGATTCTTATGATAAATTCCTTGAGTCTTGGAAGGCATTGGGTGGAGAAGCTGTGACCAAGGAAGCACAAGAGTGGTATGACAGTAATAAATAACAGAAAAAGAGATATAAATACTCAAATTGGACAAATGTAAATAAAGTTGGAGGATGCGATTTCAATTATGCATCCTCTAATGTTAGAAAGGGATAGGTGTGGATGTTAAATATTGATAAAAAGAGACAACGAATGTTTCACCTAATGCTTTTGCTTCCAGTCCTAGTCTTATTCGTCTTCAGCTATCTTCCAATATTCGGGATTATCATAGCCTTTCAAGACTACCAGCCTGGTTTGGGAATGCTGAAATCTCAATGGGTAGGACTTGAGAATTTTAAAACGATAGCATTACTGCCTGACTTTATGCCTGCCCTTAGAAATACGCTCATAATCGCGGTTTTTAAGATTATAGGCAATATGATATTTCCGGTTGTTTTTGCCCTGATGTTAAATGAACTGAGAATCAAATGGTTTAAAAAAACAGTGCAGACCGTCACCTACTTACCATATTTTCTTTCATGGGTAGTGTTGGGGGGGATATTAATGGACTTCTTATCTCAAGGCAATACGGCAGGTGATGCCGGATTTATGAATACCTTTCTAATGAACATCGGGTTAGTTGATTCACCAATAAATTTCCTCGGCAATAAGCATATGTTCCCTGGTACGGTAATTATCAGTGATGTTTGGAAGAACTTTGGTTACAATACCATTGTTTATTTAGCTGCGTTGACTAGCATCAATCCCAGTTTATATGAAGCTTCTTCTATTGATGGGGCAGGTAGATGGAAACAGACATGGAATGTCACCATACCAGGTATTGCCCCAATCATAATTCTGATGACAGTGCTATCTATAGGTAACATTTTGAACGCAGGATTTGAACAGATCTTTGTTATGTATAGTCCTTCTGTATATGCCACGGGAGACATCATAGATACCCTTGTTTATAGACTTGGTTTGGTAAACCAGCAATTTTCATTATCAGCTGCAGTAGGATTATTCAAGTCAGTTATTTCTGGCATACTTATCGTAGTTTCATTTAAAATGGCAGATCGATATGCTGGCTACCGTGTGTTTTAAGAAGGAGGGACAACTAGATGTTAGCAAAGAATTTATCGACGAGCAGAAAGTTATTTATCATATGTAATGCCATTATCATTATAGCCATCACGCTGGCCTGCTTAATACCACTTCTGAATTTATTTGCCCGCTCTCTTAGCGGTTCACAGGCTATCCTGGAGAATAGAGTGAAATTATGGCCGGTAGATTTTAACATGGAAGCCTACCGCTTTGTAATGAAAAACAGTGAGTTTTGGACCGCAGTATCAGTAACCTTGAAAAGGGTAGCGCTTGGAGTTCCTATAAATATGTTATTAACGGTATTGGCAGCTTATCCTTTGTCAAAAAGTGATCATGTGTTTAGGAAAAGAAAATACTACTCAGCTTATTTTATTTTTCTTATGGTATTTAACGGTGGTTTAATTCCGACTTATATACTTATATCACAACTAGGTTTAATAGATTCTATTTGGTCTCTGGTGCTTCCAGGAGCGGTACCTATCTTCAACGTTATTCTAGTCATGAATTTCTTCCGGGGATTGCCCGAAGAATTGGAAGAGTCGGCTATGCTGGATGGAGCAAGTCAATGGACAATTCTATGGAGAATCTATTTACCATTGTCAAAGCCCTCCATAGCAACAGTTACCCTTTTCAGTCTGATAGGTCATTGGAATGCATGGTTTGATGGGTTGATTTATTCTAACTTCACATCGCATTATCCTCTTCAATCCTATTTACAAACACTCGTGGTTGATATTCAGAGTGCTATCCTAAGCGGAGATTTGCAGGCTATAGTCAGTACGATGAATGTAAATGATATTAATTTGAAGGCAGCACAAATTTTCATTTCTATTATTCCCTTGTTTGTTATTTATCCGTTCATGCAGAAGTACTTTACGGAAGGGTTAACGATTGGCAGTGTAAAAGGGTGAAACTTCGAGCGCAATTTTAGATGACCTTTTGGGGGAGTCGTGTTTTGATAGCCACTTTCTCTCTGATGGAAATAGAATTTGTATTCACACAAAGGTTCCAGCTTGTGCTGGGCATGAAAGAGTGTGCTAACTCGGGCTTTTCGAGTGAGCGCACTCTATTTTTATACATGAATATGGATAAATAATCGAAAAAATGTTGCTCAATCCGCGACTTGGGATTATAATATTTTCCAAGACCTTTATTAGACCGTAAATAGAACTTAAGGGGGGAAACCGATGGGAAGCGCAACATTAAGCAGTAAAAAAAAGTATTTCCTATTTTCGCTGGTGTTTCTAGGCTGGATTGTAGATACATTGATGTTATCAGGTATGAATGTGGTCATCATTCCAATCAGTAATGAATTTGGATTGAAGGAATCACAGCAGGGATTGATTGTGAGTAGCTTTTTCGTCAGTAGTGCAATCATGACACTCATTGGAGGCTGGCTTTCCGATAAATTTGGTTCTAGAAAAATATTAATTACTTGTATGCTGCTGATCTCTGCATTTACATTGGTCAACGGCATGGTGGGATCCTTGGCCGCATTGATCGCGATTCGCTTTCTTTTGGGATTCGCCGATGGTTTCCTACCAACAGCGAGTGCCGTATCGATTACAGAGTTATTCAATAAATCAGAACGAGCACGTGCGAAATCCTATCTATTAGGAGCGCAGATGATTGGCGTAATTCTAGCTTCCTCCATGGCTGCTACGTTATCCGTATCTTTAGGCTGGAGAAGTGTATTTTATATCGTTGGCGGTATTGGTGTGCTCGTAACCGTCCTTCTTATTACATATTATCGTCCACCAGGTAAAGGTGCGATACCTATGAAACAGTTACAGAAGAGTAAAGTTCCCTTGAAGCGTTTGGTAAAACATCCATTGCTCTGGACGCTTGTATTGATATATTTTGGTATAAGTATTGTAAACTGGGGATCGATGACATGGATGCCAACGTATCTCTCGAAGGTAAGACATGTGGATCTGCTCTCGTTGGGATTTTTATCCATGATTCCGAGCTTTGGGGGCTTAATTGCTTCAATCTTCATCGGGTGGTTGTTAGATAAAAAATGGGGTGGACAGGAGAAGATCGTCATCATTACCTGTTCTATCATCAGTGGTGTCTGTCTGTATCTACTATCTCATGCATCTAGTGTGGGTATGGTCATTTTCTATCAAACCATTGTGTCGGTCGCCATTATGTCTGCCATGATGTCCATTCTTACGCTTCCATTAAAAGTAGTTGCCCCTGAAATGGTAGGTTCATTCATGGGTGTCATGTATTTCCTTGGTGCGGTTGCAGGCGCGATTTCGCCAATGATTATTGGTTTTCTAGTTACGAGATTTAATGGCTCATATGATGCGGCCTTCTGGTTCTTGATTCTAATATTAATCATTCCTATTCTTGGTGCGCTTATGCTTCGGAATAAGAATCATGTCGTTGCTGAGCAGCAAGTAGCGGTATAATTAAGGAGAGGTGAATGAACATGAATATGAATCTATTAGACAGATTAACGGATATTATTGAGGAAAAAAGAGATACATGGATCGGGATCAGCGATGCGATCTGGGCGTATGCCGAAACAGGGTTTGAAGAGGACCAGTCAGCTGAGTTACTCTGCACATCGCTTGAAGCAGAAGGATTTCAGGTGGATCGTGGAGTTGGCGGAATTAGTACGGCATTTATCGGTAGCTATGGAAGCGGCACGCCTGTCATTGCGATTCTAGGGGAATTCGATGCCCTATCGGGATTGAGTCAAAAAGCAGGTGTCGCAAGCGCAGAAGAATTGGTGGTTAACGGCAATGGTCATGGCTGTGGGCATAACCTATTAGGTACGGGTGCGCTTGCTGCTGCAGTTGCACTTCGTCACTATATGGAGGAGCATCAGATTCAAGGAACGATTCGCTACTACGGCTGTCCAGGCGAAGAAATTGGCGCAGGTAAGACGTTTATGGTACGGGCAGGGCTGTTTGATGATGTGGATGTGGCTCTGACCTGGCATCCGGGGACAACGAATAATATTATGTCGATGAGTTCCCTTGCATGCTACGAAGTTGTATTTGCTTATAAAGGGAAGAGCTCGCACGCTGCTGCAACGCCGCACTTAGGACGGAGCGCATTGGATGCGGTCGAGCTAATGAATATTGGAGTTAACTATCTCCGAGAGCATATCATTCCAGAGGCTCGGGTGCATTATGCGGTGACGAATACAGGAGGTATCTCTCCGAATGTAGTTCAGGCGGAAGCTGAAGTATTGTACTTGATCCGTGCACCACTGGTATCACAGACCGAAGAAGTGTATCAACGTATTTGCGACATTGCAAGAGGTGCAGCGTTGATGTCAGGCACAGAGGTAGAGATTAAATTTATATCCGCTCTATCTAACTTGGTTCCGAATACAACCTTGGAAACGGTTATGCATCGCAATTTCACGGCTTTAGGCGTTCCTGTACATAATGAATCGGAAATCGCGTTTGCAGAAGAGATCCGGTCCACGTTATCCGAAGCCGATAAGGCATTTGATGTACGCTCGGATCGGCAGCTTGTGGGCAAAGAGCTATCGGATAAGCTGGCACCCTATCATGAGTCTTCAGTGATTCTTCCAGGCTCTACGGACGTGGGTGATGTCAGCTGGGTCGTTCCAACTGCACAGTGTCAAACGGTATGCGATGCTTTGGGCACACCCTTCCATTCTTGGCAGATGGTGACGCAAGGAGCAACCTCGATCGGACATAAAGGGATGCTTCATGCAGGAAAAGTCATTGCAGCCACAGCATTGGAGATTATGCAAAATCCAGAGCTGATTGCAGAGGCAAAGGTAGAGCTACAAGAGCGACTGAACGGCGAAACGTACCGCTCCCCGATTCCACCGGAAGTCATTGAATATGAAATTCAGCGGCAGCGATGAGTATTCGCGTTGGATTGCTAGGTCCTGCCGATGCCATGGAGGTTCTGAACCAGACATTAACGAAGTATCCTGAATTCCATTGTGTGCCGATCTTATGCCTCACAGAAGAGGACTTGGTCGAAAAGGTATTTCCGGTCCTTGCTGATATGGACATGTGGTTGTGTACGGGGCCGATTACTTATCAAATTGTGATGGCGTGGGGTGGGATTTCGACCCCCGTGTTTCATGTTCCTTATCATGGAGGAAGCTTCTTTAAGACGCTCTTGCAAGTAGTGTACAAAGAGAAGGTCAGTGTAAGTGAAATTAGCTTTGACGGATTTGAGGGGCCTGGAGTAGATTTAAAAGGCGAAATGGAGAGGGCCTTGCAAGAGGCAGATATTTTCGACAAGGTGCAGTATATGAACACGGATACGTTCGATTTGGATGAACTGACGACGTATCATTACAATCTCTGGGCACAGGGGCGGACGAAGGCAGCGATCACTGGACATCCGATCCATGAGGAACTGCAGAAACGGGGCGTGCCCGCCTACCGTGTTCTCCCCCCGACGATGTCGATTCATTCGATTGCCAATCAGATGCTACGAACCTCCGAAATGCTATTTTTCAAAAAATCACAAATCACAGTCCAAATGGTTGAAATCCATGTGTATGAGGGGATGAACCAGGACCGGTACTCCTCGGATGAAATGTATAGCATTGAGATTGAATTCACGGAGAAACTGTTAGCCTATGCGAAAGAAATTCATGGCTCTCTCAAAACGGTAGGCCCAGGGCGGTATGTTATATTCACAACGCGCGGATTGCTAGAAGAGACCACGAACGGATTCAGGGCGGCACCGGATATACATGGTATGGAGAAGCTGGGGCAACAGGGAATTACCTGTGGTATTGGAATGGGTCAGACGGCTTATGAGGCAGAAATTAACGCGGGCACGGCGCTGTTACACGCGAAGAAATGCGGTAGGGGCAGCTGGATGGTATGTTTCGATGACAAGAGAATAGCGGGGCCATTAGGGAAGCCAGATCAGCTCATGTATTCCTATGCATCGGAACAATATCATGAGGTCAGTCAGTCTACGACACTGAGCATTGGTACGTTGCAGAAGATCAAATCTGTGCTCCGCAAGCGTTCCAGCGAGGAGATCGGCGCAAATGAGCTCGCGCGTTATATGTATATCACTGAGCGAAGTGCGAGACGTATACTGATGGAGCTGGAAGCGAAGGGATTCGCTCAAGTTGTGGCTGAAGAAAAGCCCCAGACTCGTGGGCGCCCGCGGAAGATTTATCGGATATTATACTAGAAAAGACGACAATTCCTAAAGGTAGCTGATATCAAAATATCAGGTAACAATGAACAGAGCAGCAGTTCTTCATTATTGGAGGATTGCTGCTCTGCATTTTTAGTTTGGGCCAGCTTACGCCTATCGTCTGCTGAATCGAACAATGATTTTGCTTGGTAATTATGATGAACAATTGGAATGGTTGATGTTATTATAGATTGAATGCAATTCAATCCAATTCAATTCAATGAATATAGAAAGGTGCACCTCATGACTTTACAAAAATGGTTTACCCATCCGGTCGGATTGGTTGTAAGCGCACTAACGGCTACAATTCTATGGGGGAGTGCGATTCCCTTTGTTAAATTAAGCTATGGTCAGTTACATATTGCTAAAGAGGATATGTTCGAACAGATTTTGTTCGCGGGATATCGGTTCGCACTAGCTGGATTTCTACTGTTAGTTATTGTCCGCATATCTAGCTATGGAGCAGAGCGTAAGAAACGACAGGCTGCTGAAATAGCTGGCGTTAGCAGTGGGAGGGTGTCGTTCTGGCGTATATCCCGCCTGGCGCTGGTGCAGACGTTTCTGCAGTACCTGCTCTTTTATATTGGAATTATGCACAGTTCAGGTATTCAGGGTGCAATATTATCGGGTTCGGCTTCATTCTTCCAAATGCTATTTGCACAAGCGATGTATCGAAATGAGCCATTCACAAGACGAAAAATAATCGGTCTACTGCTTGGTTTTTTGGGTGTATTTGCCGTAGGGTTCGGACAAGGTGGAGGGCTTCACTTTGAATTCGGATTTGGTGAAGTATGTCTACTTCTATCCGCTGCATTTGGTGCACTCGGTAATGTTCTAGCCAGGCATGAGGCGAGATACGCATCTGTACTTCCCTTGACAGGCAAGCAAATGTTGCTGGGGGGATTGGCGCTTGCTGCTATTGGAATAGGGAAGCGGGGATTTCTGCCGTTTCAATTCCAGACCGTATCTTTAATAATCTTTATCTACTTGGCACTCGTCTCCGCGCTTGCTTTTGGAATCTGGAATATGGTGATGAAATATAATCAAGTTGGTAAAGTATCAATGTACTTATTTTTAATTCCGGTATTTGGGGTCATTTTATCCTCTATTATCTTGGGTGAAACCATTCATCTATTCGTGCTTGCAGCATTGGC
Organism: Paenibacillus sp. FSL R10-2734; assembly: GCF_037963865.1. NCBI lineage: Bacteria > Bacillati > Bacillota > Bacilli > Caryophanales > Paenibacillaceae > Paenibacillus > Paenibacillus sp. FSL R10-2734. The sequence continues at coordinate 1,591,450 of NZ_CP150170.1, forward strand.
TAGTGTTGTAGCTGGTATTATTATAGTGAATCGAGCGGTTTGATACGGGGTGATAATGAGCTGGTATGTATTAACGATAAAAACTGCAAGCTCATGTTGAGTTGCAGTTTTTATCGTTTTTTTTACTTTAATAGAATTTATAAAATTTCGAGACTGCGGAGAAATGTGAAACGAATTCAAGGGATAGGCCTATATTCAACTGGTGGCCATGGGGAGCCCTGTTTTTTAATTAAACACACGCCTTTTTGGGATGTATAACGGATCGAGCGGACCTTATATCCTCCGAAATGCATGTTTTAGTCGAGCTTACGGACAAATGTATGCGAAAAATCGCATACAATGTGCCAACGGTGACGTAAACGAGCCAAATGTATGCGAAAAACCGAATACAATGTGCCGACGGTAACGTAAACGAGCCGAATGTATGCGAAAAACCGAACACAATGTGCCGCCGGTAACGTAAACGAGCCAAATGTATGCGAAAAACCGAATACAATGTGCCGACGGTAACGTAAACGAGCCAGCGCCGTTATCCGCCCTGAATCACCCGGGAATGGGTTTGTTATTAGGGAATAAGTGCAATACGGTCCGTCCCTAATATATGTGATCATTTAATCGAAATAAAGGCCATACGGTCCGTAAGCGGAACCTTACCACGAGGGTGTATATGGATACGAGTATGGAATTACGGATGTACTCAGCTTGTAACTCTACCTCCAAGGACGCCGTCAGGCGTTTTTCTTGTGTGGTACAAAGGATTTGCAAGCTTCGATTAAGAAGCTTGCTCAAACTGGCTATTGTACAGTTCTGCATAGAATCCGTTCTGAGCCAGCAATTCCGCGTGGCTGCCGCTTTCCAGGATATCGCCGTCCTTCAGGACCAGAATCACATCGGCATTCTTGATCGTGGAGAGTCGGTGTGCGATAACGAAAGACGTTCTGCCTTCCATAAGCTTATCCATTGCCTGCTGAATCAGCAATTCTGTACGGGTATCCACCGAGCTTGTAGCTTCATCAAGAATGAGCATTGGCGCATCCTTCAGCATCGCGCGAGCGATGGTCAGCTGCTGCTTTTGTCCGGCGGACAGATTAACCTTATCGTTCAGGACGGTGTTGTATCCGTCACTTAAGGATTTAATGAAGCGGTGCAGGCCAACGGACTTGCAAGCCTCTATAAGCTTCTCGTCTGTAATATTCTGCTGATTGTAAATCAGATTCTCTTTAATCGTACCCTCAAACAGCCAGGTATCCTGCAGGACCATACAGAACAGATCATGAATGTTCTCTCTCGTCAGGCTACTGATCGGCGTGTCATCAATGTAGATTTCTCCGCCCGTCAATTCGTTGAACCGGATAAGCAGATTGACCAGCGTAGTTTTGCCTGCGCCGGTAGGACCAACGATGGCCACTTTTTGCCCAGGTTTTACATCTGTTGAGAAGTTATTGATAATCAGTTTTTCTGATGTCTCATACGCAAATTGTACTTGGTCAAATTTCACTTTGCCTTTAGCAGTTGGCAATGTGTTCTCTTTGCGGCTCTCGTCTTCCATTTCCTCTTCCTCTAGGAATTCGAACACGCGTCCACCTGCGGCAGATGCCGATTGCAGACTCTGTGCGGCCTGGGCAATCTGGGCCAACGGCTGGGTGAAGAAACGTACATACATAATGAAGGCAACGATAACTCCGAATGAAATCGTGCCATTCATGGCGAGTACACCACCAACGATACAGACGGCGACGAAGCCTAGATTACCTATAAAGCCCATCAGCGGTGGCATCAGCCCAGAGAGGAATTGCGCTTTGAAGGCGCTGTTCTTCAGTCCCTGATTCAATTCCTGGAAGGTGGTGCGCATTTGGGCTTCCCCGTTATATGCTTTTACAACGTTATGTCCTGTGTAGACTTCTTCAACATGACCGTTAATTTTACCTAAAAATTCCTGCTGGCTGGCAAAATACTTCTGCGATTTCTTCATAATGACAGCCATAAGACCAAAGCCGATAATTGTAGCGACGATAGCGGTAAGGGTCATAATTACATTGGTCTTCAGCATCATGATAATCGAACCAATGAACATGGCTACGGCAGTCACGACATTACCAACACTCTGATTCATCGCCTGCCCGATGGTATCTACATCATTCGTTACCCGTGATAAAATATCACCTGTGGCCGATTTATTATAGTAGGAGATCGGTAGTTTGTTCATTTTATGAGCCAAATCAGTTCTTAATTTCTTCGAGACCTTCTGGGTAATAATCGACATAATCAAGCCTTGCGAGAGTGACAGCAGCGCACCGATGCCGTAGATTACGACGAGTGTAATGCCAATCGTAGTAATGCCGTCCATATCGATGCTGCCAGCGAGACCAGCTGTAATTTTGTCGGTGATCTCGGAGAGTTTATCCGGACCGAATAATGTGAGCACTGTTCCAGCCGCCGCGCAGATTAGCGCAATGACGATTACTGGAACATATTTGCGGCAGTAGCGGAGCAGCTTGCTCCATGTGTTTGGACCTTTTTTCTTCTTGGTTGTCATTAGGCGAGCTCCTCCTTCGTCAGCTGAGAATAAGCAATTTCCTGATAAACGTCGCAGGATTGCATTAATTCGTCATGTGTTCCGATACCGACGATGCTTCCGGCTTCCAGAACAATGATTTTGTCAGCGTCTTTGATCGTACCAATACGCTGTGCAACGATCAGCATCGTTGAATCATGAGCGTCTTTTTTCAGCTCACTGCGCAGTTTGCGGTCAGTCTTATAATCAAGTGCTGAGAAAGAATCGTCAAAGATTAATATTTCTGGACGCCGGGCAATCGCTCTGGCAATCGACAGCCGCTGTTTTTGTCCGCCAGACAGATTTGCTCCGCCTTGGGCAATGTGGGCCTCATAATTCCCCTCTAGCTTTTCTACAAATTCAGAGGATTGGGAAGTGTACACCGCATCAACAATATCTGAACTGAGAACCTGACCAGAGCCGTTCTCACCAAAGGCAATATTGGAGGTCACTGTTCCGCCAAACAAAACAGCCTTCTGAGAGACATAACCCATTTTATTCCGCAGCGCTTGCTGGTCGTATTCTTTGACATTGATGCCATTTACTAGCACTTCGCCTTCTGTAGCATCATAGAAACGGGGAATGAGGTTAACAAGTGTACTTTTCCCGCAGCCTGTTGATCCGATAAAAGCAACCGTCTCCCCCTGTTTCGCCGTGAAGCTGATGTTCTCCAGCACATAATCCTCTGCATCTGGATATTTGAAGCTAACCCCCTTGAATTCAAGCTCATCTTTTCTCTTCACAGGGAATTGAGTGACTGATCCGTTCTTCAAGCTAGGTACTGTTTCTAGCACTTCATTGATTCGTTTAGCCGATACTTGAGCGCGGGGTAGTAAGATAAAGATCATAATCAGCATCATAAAGGCCATAACCACTTGCATGGCATAAGAAGAGAATACGATCATATCTGAGAACAAACCCATCTTGGCAGTACCCTCGGCTGCTTGAATGAGCACTGCACCCACCCAATAGATGGCGAGACTGAGTCCACTCATAATCAAAGTAATACTTGGCATCAATATGGTCATTACATTGTTAGCGAATAGGTTGGTACTGGTAAGCTCGTTGTTAGCTCCAGCGAACTTTTGTTCCTGATAGTCCTCGGCATTGTAAGCCCGGATGACACGAAGACCGTTAAGATTCTCTCTGGATACACGATTCAGATTGTCAGTTAACAGCTGCAGCTTTTTAAATTTAGGCAGGACGAGCACGATGCAGACTGCAACAATAAGCACTAGCAGGGCGACCGCGGCGCCTGTCGTAAGCGTCCACTCCCAGCTTTTTCCTGAGATCTTGAGGATTGCCCACACAGCAAGTATGGGAGCTTTCACTAGTAGCTGTAAACCAATCACAATCAGCATTTGTACTTGTGTGATGTCATTCGTGGAACGGGTAATCAGACTTGCTGTTGAGAAGTTGCTGATCTCCTCCATCGAAAAGGATTGTACCTTATCGAACAATTTGGAACGCAATCTTGCAGACAAGTCGGCTGCTATTTTCGAAGCAATGCCCGCTACAACAATTGAGGTTGCCAGACTGCCAAGTGCACAGAGCAGCATCCAGCCTCCTGCAACAAGGATTTCATTCATTTCGCTTCCTGGTGTTTGGATCAGCCGGGTAACATCACTCATGTAGTCAGGCAATTCCAAGTCCAGCCAGACCTGAGCGATAATAAACATGAGGCTGATGCCGAATAAGAACCATTCTTTGGGTTCCAGATTCTTGAGTATTTTCAACATAAGAATGACTCCTTTATATTATTGTTGTAATGATCATAAAGGAGAATAATAAACTGAAAGTTAACTTTTGCTGATGAAATGAAAAGAGACTATCCCGTAAGCAGCCATGAAATGACTCCTGGGGATAGCCTCTTGTTTGTAGGCAGGATATAAGTGATCACATTAACTGTTGATGAAATATACATAATCTATATGTTCATTAACAAAATCTGCGTTATTCTGATTTTTTCTTTTTTTATACATTGTGAATCCAACACTTTCATACATCCGTTGAGCAGGGTTTAGATCGTCATTCGTGGTGACAATGATTTTTTTTACATCATGCTGGATGATTCTATTGACCGCTTCTTGAAGCTGGATTTTACCATAGCCTTTGCCTTTATATCGTGAAGCAATGCAATTATGCCCGATTTCTGCATACTTAGGCATATTTCTCGGGTCCCACACTACAAATCCGATGGGTTCATCGTTTAGGGTTGTGATAAATGCACATTTATCGGCGATTTGTATATTCTCAAAGAAAAAGTTATCACAAGCTTGCCAATCTGAAATACTGCCTCGTTCATATCTGGGATCATATGAATACGCATCTGACAATAATTCTAAGAGTATTCCCCGGTTAAAGCTGCTCACTTTTTTGAATGTAACACTCATTTACTGGTAGCCCCCATTTCTTTTTCTACCTTTTTCGAGGCAGGGAGTAGCGTTGTAAAGATTGTTCCTTGCGACGGAACACTGTCACAGGTGATGGTTCCATCGTGCAACCCAATGATTTTTCGGACAATCGTAAGCCCCAGGCCATTGCCAGCAGTAGAGTGTGATGTATCTTGCTGATAGAACTTGGCGAAGACCTTGGGCAGTGCACTCGGACTGATGCCCTCTCCATTATCACGGATCGTAATCTCTATCCTGTCTTTTACCCGCTTCATGGTAACTTCGATTTCTCCATGCTCGGGCGTGAATTTGATCGCATTATCCAATAAATTCAGCCAGACCTGGCTCAGCATCTCTTTATTTCCGGATACCTCATAGTCCTGTACGTTGGCTTTGAAGGAAATATGCTTTTTCGTAAGTTTAGTATGCAGTAGCAGGATGCATTGGCGAATTTGTTCACCAACATTGAAGGGCTGTCGGTCGCTTAATATTGCCTGTGCCTCTATTTTGGAGATGTTCAGGACATTTGAGGCCAGAGCGGCCAAGCGGGTCGATTCCTCAATAACAATATCCAGATATTCATTCCGTTCTTCCTTACTCAGCGCATCATCCTTTAGGATTTCAGCGAACCCTTTAATCGACACAATAGGCGTGCGAAATTCATGGGAAAAATTGTTTACAAAGTCTGTACGCAGAATCTCAATGCCACCTAGCTCCTCAGCCATCCGGTTAATATTCTCGGAGAGAATCTTAAATTCCGGAGGTTTTGTTAACTGCATCCGCATAGAGAAGTTCCCTTTAGCTAGCTGGTCGATGGCATCAATAAACGTTTGAATAGATTTCAGCCATCTACGACTGCTAGTTATCGATATGACAGAGCCGATAATGGTGCAGGCAATCAATATGATTAAGGTGAGTATTTTTTTGTCTTGGAGAATCTGTTCATCAAGCAGGCCGAAGAACATTAACAGATAGATCAGAACTCCGGTAATCAGCATGGTAATGAGGAAAATGATAAATAAAGCAAGAGAGAAGTAGATCGGCAAGCTGATTCTGCTGCGTAGCCGTTTAATCATGTTCTCACCGCCTTGTATCCTAGACCGCGGACGGACACAAGTTCGAACTCCGGATAGTTCTCAATCCGCTTCCGCAAGCGATTGATATGTACATTAACCGTAGTGTCCGTAGTTTCGCTGTCCATCCCCCAGATTTCATCCATCAGCTGAATACGAGTGAAAATACGCTCCGGATAGGATAAAAGCTTATAGAGGAGCAGGAACTCCTTCTGGGGAAGTGTCTGTTTTTCATTGTCTCTAGTTATTGTTAACGCATCTAAATCAAGAATGACTTTACCAATAACAAGCTTACGTGCGCTTACAATCTGTGAACGGCGCAGAAGGGCTTGAATCCGTAGCAGCATTTCTTCTGTATCCACGGGTTTGGTCATATAATCGTCAGTTCCGAGGTGGAATCCTTTTTTCTTATCTTCTGGAAGATGTTTGGCCGTGGCCATGAGGATTGGGATCATGTTGTTCGCATTCCTTAGCTCATCGGCAAATTCGTAACCATCCATACCCGGCATCATAATATCGAGGATAATCAGATCAATGTGCTGGACTTCAAGAACTTCCAGTGCCTGGATTCCATTCTCGGCGGTTAACACCTCATAACCTTCCCGTTTCAGCACAGCGTTCATCAGCTTTCTGACATGCTTATCATCTTCCACAACGAGAATCTTAATCATGGTTTCACTCCAATAGGTTCCGGATTTGACCTCTTTATCCCATAATTCTAATAGATAGAAGTGCTAATGACAAAGTCTTTAGCGTTTTCTTAAATTATAAGAAAGTAAAAGTTTCACTATATACTTTATCCTGGTGGCCATGGGGAGGCCTTTTTTTTATTACACGCCTCTTTGAGACGGATCGAGCGGGACTTATATCCTCCAAAATGTATGTTTTAGTGGAGCTTACGGACAAATGTATGCGAAAAATCGAATACAATGTGCTGTCGGTAACGTAACGAACCAAATGTATGCGAAAAACCGAATACAATATGTCGCCGGTAACGTAAAAGAGCCAAATGTATGCGAAAAATCGAATACAATGTGCCGACGGTAACGTAAATGAGTCAAATGTATGTGAAAAATCGAATACAATGTGCCGTCGGTAACGTAAACGTGCCAAATGTATAGGGTGCCACGATCTTAAAGTGGTGCCTTATCGGTGTAAGGGTAGATTCTGCACAATGCGTTCGTGTAACGAAACGGAGGAGTGGAGTCGACAGATGTCCAAGAGTGTATTTCAGGTGAATCACAGGCATGTGATCCTGACGATCGATGAGGGACTAAGAGAGAGATTCTTGAAGCATAGTGAATTGCTTAATTTCGATGCCATGGATGAAGGAGATCCAGAAGTACCACCGCAATTCAGCTGTGCGAACTGTGGAGGAGAGATGTCCTGAGTATTACGAGGGAATCCATGGATACATGTACCGGATTGAAGATCGGTTAGTACAGGGCCTGAGGTAGAAGAAAGCACACAAGTAGAATAGAAGGGGACGGATATGGAATGGAAAAGCGAAGCGGTGAAGTGCCTAAATTTACTCCAGATCTTTAAAGGACCGAGCCGGTGGTGAGGTTTTTCTTACGGGGTATTTTTTGCGTACTCCTCTTTTTCATGAGCTTTATAAGGAAAGGATCCATTGCGTATTAATTCTTGGTTCATTCATTGCTTTCTTAAAAATGAGGAATACAATTCTAATTTTTCATCAATAGTCACAGAATGAAAACGCTTTATAATCAAATTAAGAGTACAAAAGCAGAGTTATCAATTGTAAACGATTGCAATCGCGATTGAAGTGATAAGGAGTGATTAATCATGTGGAGAGCTATAAAAAGACAAAAATATGCTCATATGTTTGTGCTCATTGGAATGTTAATTATTTTCACTTTTCATTATTTACCAATGTTTGGTATATTGATGGCCTTTAAGCAATACTCCATTACCTCTGGTATCAAAGGGATCTTTACGAGTCAATGGGTGGGTTTTAAATACTTTATTGAGTTTTTTAACTATTATAATTTTAATCAAATGGTCGTTAATACACTGTCAATCAGTTTACTGAAATTAGTATTTACCTTTCCAGTTCCGATTCTTCTTGCGATTATGTTGAATGAGGTACGAAGTCATGTTTTTAAAAGAGTGGTTCAAACGGTTAGCTATTTCCCGCATTTTATTTCGTGGATTGTTGTGTCAGGGTTACTTGTAATCTTTTTCTCTACAAACAACGGAATTGTGAATGGCTTGCTAATGTCTCTCGGTCTCAAAGAACCACTTCCAATATTAAGTAGTGCCAATTATTTTTGGGGATTGGCCGTAGGCAGTGCAATGTGGAAGGAAGCGGGTTGGTGGGCCATTATATTCCTGGCGGCAATTAGCGGATTGGATCCAGCACAGTATGAAGCGGCAGAGATAGATGGAGCAGGGCGACTGAAAAGGATTTGGCATGTGACATTACCCGGTATTCGGGGAACTGTCGTAGTAGTACTCATTTTAGCGGTTGGTAGCTTACTTGGTGGCGGCTTAGTGGGTTCTAACTTCGAACAGTCGTATTTGCTAGGGAATGTTATGAATAACGATAAGTCAGAGATTCTTCAAACCTATGCCTTCAAAATGGGCTTGGCGCAAGGAAGGTATGCGTATGCAACAGCCATAGATTTACTGCAATCCATTATCTCGATCACTCTTGTGTTCAGCAGCAATTACATTTCCAAAAAAGTAACAAAGAGTGGTTTATTCTAAGGAGAGAAGGAGTTGCAAAAATATGCGAAAAACATGGGAAGATCGTATTTTAGATACTATAAATATCACTGTGTTAGCATTAATTGCTATTGTTACTGCTTATCCATTTTACTATATGATTATCATTTCTTTTAATAATGGATTGGACTCAACGCTAGGCGGTATCTATTTTTGGCCAAGAAATTTCACACTTAACAATTATTCGGAATTTTTAAGCGATCCCAAGTGGATGGAATCCTTCCTAGTTTCAGTAGCACGAACATTAGTTGGTGCATTCATTACAATTTGGTTCACGTGTCTGACGGCTTATGGGCTATCCTACAAAAAACTTAAATTTCAGAAGTTTTATTATAGTTTTTTTATCATTGGGATGTATATATCAGGCGGGCTTATTCCTTACTATGTTACCCTCCGCAGCTTGTCACTTCTCAACACATTTTGGGTTTATGTTGTTCCAGGAGCAGTAAATATATTTTTTCTTATCGTTGCAGTTTCTTTTTTCAAGGAGATTCCATCCGAAATGGAAGAGTCAGCGCGAATTGATGGTGCGTCTGATTTGAAAATATATTATAAGTTGATTCTTCCGGTTTCTAAGCCATTACTTGCTGCTATGGGATTATTCGTTGGTGTTGGGCAATGGAATTCTTGGGTGGACTCTGCTTATTTCGTCAATAAAGATAGTTTGCGAACGCTAACCTTTAGGATGATGGAGATTATTAACCAAGGGATGTCTCCCATTGATGCTGAAAGTGCGGAGCGTGCGGCGGCAGTCACAGGTGTCACTACTTTTTCAATGCAAATTACGGCAATGGTTATTGCGGTGTTACCCATTTTATGTGTATATCCATTTTTGCAAAAATATTTTGTGAAAGGTATTATGCTGGGGTCTGTTAAGGGGTGATCGAAAATTCGTTGTTGAGTCGGAGAATCCTGGCTCTTGTGAATCGCTTGGATTTTCCGTTATCACATAAAAAATGATAAGAACGAGGAGGCCACAGTATGGCAGGTATGAAAAAAAGACTAGTTTTGCTCCTATCGCTGGTAGCTGTAATGCTGATTTCTGCATGCGGCGCGGGAGAGAGTCAGAAACAGGCTTCACCTTCCCCTAGTACTAGCGATTCGAGTAGTGCACCTCAAGAAGTGGTTGAGCTTACGATGCTTGTGAATCATCCTTGGTGGCCATTTAAAGAGTGGAAAGGTAAAATTCCTGAAGAAATTACAAAGAAGACTGGTGTTAAACTCAACATTCAGGTTGCTGTTGACGATAAGCAGCTTCCGCTTCTTATTGCATCAGGGGAGTTACCCGACTTGGTATACACCTCTTCGGAGTTGACACGTTTAGCTAACTCAGAAATATCATATCCTTGGAATGAGCTTATCTCCAAATATGCTCCTGACTTTAAAATTGACGAAAGTAGAACTGGTGTTAATACGATGCCAGATGGCAATTTCTATACAATCAAGAATAGCTTTTCGACAGAACAGGAATGGAATGATACCCCGAAAGCTTTACCTGGTGGCTCAGGATTAGCCTTCAGACAAGACATTATGGAAGAGTTAGGCAATCCTAAAATGGATTCACTTGAGGATCTGCATCAGATTTTGCTGTCTGTCAAACAAAAGTACCCAGAAATGACGCCGATTCTTTTTGATAAAGATCAAATAGGACAATTCTTCCGCATTAACTTTGGTCTCAAGAGAAATAGCGGTTTTATCGATCAAGGTGGGAACGCAGTTCATTATCTAAAAGATCCTAATTATAGGGAATATTATCTGTACATGAATCAGCTCTATCGTGAAAAATTAATGAGTTCTGAGAATTTCACATTCAAAGATGCTCAGCAGGATGACCAGTATGGTCTTAACGGGCAAGTATTTGCATTGGGTGGAATGATTGCGGATACGATTAATGCTCAATTAAAGACACTAAATAAGGATTTTAGCTTCAATATGGTCTCTAAGGTATTAAGTGAAAAAGCAGGAACACCTATGGGAGGTTCCGGATGGTCTGGAGTGTACATCACTAAAAATAATAAAAATGTTGAAGCCTCTATTAAATTCATGCAGTTCATGCTTAGTGAAGAAGGCCAACGTTTAGGTGTGTGGGGAATTGAAGGAGAAGACTGGACATGGAATGATGCAGAGAATTATCCAGTGATGAACTATGATATGAATGATGCAGAGGCCCAGAAGCAGTTTGGTTATGTTTATTGGGGATTGCTTGGTAGTAGTGGTGTTACGGAAGCACTCCAACGCTTTGATCCAAAAACATTGCAAACGCAGTGGGGTCTTGCTCTTAGGGATACGTTGAAATTTAACCCTGCACTTGGTCTTGTAGTTACAAACCCCGATACGGAAGAGCAAGTTATTGAGACCCAAATTAAAAACATGATTGCGACAGAGGAATTGAAAATTTACATGGCCAAATCCGCAGAAGAGGCAAGTAAGGAATATGACAATGTAATTGCAAAAATGGAAAGTATGGGACTTAGCAAACTAGAAGCTTGGGCAACTGCCCAGTATAAGGAATATCAGAAAAATTTCTAGCATGAGATTCATTGTAATTGAAATTAGATAGAGTAGCACAGTAATACGGACTCTCTCAAGGGGTCCGTATTACTGTGCTACTTAGTAAACTTTATGGCCTGCAAAGTATTGATGAATGAGGGGGATATTTCGGATGAACATGAACGAATTGAGAGAGCAATTTCGTATAGCGAACCCCGACTATGGACCTTTACCATTCTGGTGGTGGAGTGCAGAGGAGATTACGGCTGAACGAATCGTTTGGCAATTACAGAAATTTCATGCAGGCGGACTTCGTAATATCGGTATCATTAATATTGCTCCAACGGGACCACAATATGGAAGCGTCAGCGATAATCCCATTCATTTCTCGGAACGCTGGTGGAGCATGTTTGAAGTAGCTTTGCGTGAAGCGCAACGTTTAGGAATGCGTCTTTTTTTCTATGATCAAATCGGTTTCTCAGGGACGAATATTCCATCAGAACTCGTAACCGCGAACCCGGAATTTTCGGGCTATGGCTTACGGCGTACAAGTGTAGGAGAACCATTACCCCATGGTGCACAAATCCTTACTGAATCAGGTGAGTATATATATTTTACAATTCGGTACGGTTTTAACTGGCTTGACCCAACTGCAACTGAAGTTTTGTTAAATAGGATTCACGGTGAATATGAGCGAAGATTTCCTAATGATCTAGGGCAAACGATTGGTGGTAGCTTTCAAGATGAACTCCCTCCTCTACCCTTGTGGACGTTAGAATTACCTGAAGATTACAAAAAACGATATGGGGAAGATTTAATTACAGATCTGCCGTTGTTATTTGATGAATCTTCACGTTCTGCTACTGTTCGTAGGCGGGTATATCATTTAGCGGCTGAATATGCTGAACGAGCTCTATTCATTCCACTTTCAAACTGGCATGAAAAATACAATATGCTCATCTGTTGCGATCAAGCTGGACCCGCTAGGAGAGCAGACGTACATGGTGCCCAAAGGCTGTACTTGGATTATTTTCGTACCCATCGTTGGTATAATTCCGCCGGAAGTGATATGGATGGTGAAATTAAGCCTCACTCTTCAATGGTACATCTACATGGTGGGAAGCGCGTGTTTCTGGAGGCCTTTCACACCAGTGGATGGGGCGGAACACTTGAGGAGACACTTCATTGGTTAATTCCATGGTTTCAAGCCGGTGTAACATTATATAGTCCACACGCCGTATACTACAGCACACGGGGGGGCTGGTGGGAGTGGGCACCACCAGATACTGGTTGGAGGCAACCATATTACGAACACTACAAGATCTTTGCCGACACCATTAGCAGAATCTGCTGTTTGTTAAGCGAGGGTTCACATGTCGCCGACATTGCGATTCATTACCCATCGTATGCGGCAAGTGGTTATATGTCTCTTTCAGATGGGGGGCCGTTGGAGCATCCAATGGTTGTAGCCAATAAAATGCCACATGATGCACTGAATCATATTCATAATACTTATGTTCGGTTGACAGGTAGATGGAGTCGGAGAGAACAACGTAACTTGGGGGCACTAAGGGAAGCCTTTTATGATTATGATATTATCGATGATTCAGCGATTGAGAAATCACAAGTATTGAGTGGGAAACTGCACATAGCCAATGAGGCATTCTCTGTCATGTTACTTTGTGGAACAACAGAAATGGAAGCAAAAGCTAAACACCGTGTAGAAGAGTGGATTAGAAGCGGTGGATTAGTCATTGTAGTTGATTGTTTAGAGGGGCAAGAGACAATTGAAGGAGCGGTATATGTAAAAACCGCCGAAGAGTCAATCGCATTCATTGAAGCAAATGTTAATAGACGAATAGAAGGAGACGGAATGAGTCTTCATCGGCGTACGGAAGATACGGATATTTTTCTTCTTCTGCCAAAGGATGGTGAACTACTTCGAATGCATCAGCCTGCAACTCCGAATACGACGGAGATTCCACCAGCAAGTTACCGCTTGCGGACTTCTGGAACCCCCCAGGAATGGGATCCCGTAAGTGGTGACATCGTAGACATTCCATTTAAACGATACGGGGAATGGATTGAGATCGAGGTTAACTTTGGAAATTGGCCCGCTTCGTTAATCGTATGCTCCGAATCTAAAGGTACAAATGATCATACGACGAATTGTGGTATAGAGCCGAATATAAAGCCGGCACAAGTAACAAAACACGAAATTCCAGCTACCTCATGGCAAGTAAGAGCTATTTCAACACTTGATAATCTTTATGGTGATTTTGACCTCCACGGTGAAGTGAGTAAAGAATTATCGATCGAAACTCGTCGCATAAGGGTTCATACGGAAAGTGGAGAGGAGTCAGGTGAGCAAACCGGCTGGTATGAAGTCGGGTATGACGATTCAGCATGGAAATTACAGTTATGGAGCGAAGCCGATTATTGGATGGCGTCAAAAGGAGATCAGTATGATCCCGCATATGCTTGGCCCATTACATATTCAACAATACTTGGTGATATGAGCTTCCGAACTTGGGCAGGTCGGATGGGCAGGGTGCCTCGCAGATTTTTAAACCTAGGTTTACTGAATGTTCATGAGAGTGTGTGCGCAGTGACGAATATTATGGCTCCATTATATGGAGAATATTGGATGAGAGTGGAGAGTAATGCTAACATCCAAGCTGAAGTAAATGGGAAATCTATAGGATGGAAAGGCGGTCCTGAGGAGCAAACAGCATGGATAAGATTAGAGGAAGGTGCGAATAGTCTTAAGCTATGTGCGAGGGCGGTAACCACAGGAATTGTTCGTGCAGCAGTCGAAGTGAATGTGCAGGATCGCCCCGCTTTACCTAAGTGGATTCATCCTAAAAAAATGGATGCCGACGCTTTTCTCATGAAGACGATTCATGTAAAAGATCGTTCGCTCAAACAAGTTCGAATGGTGTTCGCTGCAAGAGGAAGGGTCGTCTTAGTCGTTAACGATAACAAAATCATTGAGCATGGTGACTTTAATCCCTATATTCGTCAAGGGCAAGAATTACTCGATCTGACACCTTACTTACAGCAAGGAATGAATACAGTTAAATTTGTGTTTCCTGAAGGAGTAGGCGAGGTGTTTGCAGATGGAATTATGGAATGGGAAGATGGTGAGGAGGAAGTATTCTGTACAGGAGAACAGTGGAAGGATGAAGAGGGTAATTTGGCTGAGATCCTTCATGAAGCAGTATTACAATTTGCTGAGACGGAATCCCTTTGGCTGAAGGATCGAGACCATCCGCTTCCTGGTATTGGTTGGCTTATGCCTCATGCTGTGCCAAGTCCTACACCACTCCCATTTCTTCGAGATCCGAGAGTTGCTGGTAAGCCCATTTGGTTAAGATTCACCTTACCTGCTGGAGCATTTCGGATGAAATTATTATGTAAAGGAAATTACAGGGTCTGGATCGAGGGAGAGGAAATAGCGATCAGTGAAGATATCATTCACTTTCCAGTTAAGTCAGCACATTCACAAGCAGCTGTTCGTATTGAGCCCAATGATTTAAGTACAGAGGCAGATGTACTACTTGCGCCCATTCGCTTCGAAACGGCAGAAGTGAATGGAAGGCTAGGGGATTGGCGGAGTGCACTAAACTTACCTCATCATAGTGGTGTTGTAGAATATGCATCAACTGTCTCTCTCCAAGGAAACAGGCATGTTATATTAGATTTAGGTCACGTTCGGGGAACCGCAGAATGTTGGCTCAATGGAAAATCACTAGGGGTTCGAGCTTGGAGACCCTACAATTTTGATCTTGGAAATAACCTGCCAGCTGGGGATTATCATTTGCGTATACGTGTAACGAACACACTCGGTACGCATTATGAAGATGGCAAGCCGACAAGTAATGTCGGCGGCAATCCAGACCCTAAGGTCACTTATTGGGATGTTAATGTAAGTTCAAAGTTACAATCTGAATTTGCATCCGGGGGGCTATATGGTCCTGTTTATGTAATTGAAGGTTAATTTAACCATGGGAATATTGTATAATTGAATTGTAATTATTGGAATAAAAAATGTAAGCGCTTAGAACTTATGCATTTACAACCAAATTTAATCAAAAAGCAGTGATTGTTATGATGAAATTTACCGTGTTAACCTTGTTAAAGACGAAGTTAAGCGGGATGCAATTAGTGAAAAAAATGGTGTGGGGCTATATTCTGCTCGTTTTTTTACCAATTATTATTTTTGGTTGTTATTTTTCTATTCAATTATACGAGAATATGCTTGCAGATTATTCTAGAAACAAACAACAGCTAATCAAGCAGGCGGATGACAGTTTCAATGTTAGTCTGGAGCAAGTGAAGTCCATTCATTCCTTGTTCCAATATAATTCTGAGGTTAATGATTATCTTAGTGGGTTTCATTTAACTGAAGCTGATCAGGTATACCAATACTTGAAGAACATCCGCCCTATTTTTTCGTTCTCTTATTCAAGCAATGAGGCGATCAAGTCAATTCGATTATATAGAACAGTTGAATCCGTTATCCCCGTGTATGATGAGGTCATGAGCATTGAGGAATTTCCTCATCCAGAAATTATTACGCGTATGGAGCAGTTGAAGATTAATCAAGGCATGTGGCTCGCAATGGATAAAGTCGGTGAAACGGGATTCCCTTATCTCGCTTACTATCAAAGGGTTTATAATGCTGGTTATACGAAGCAGCTTGCAATTTTGGAATTGGTTGTCGATGATCGCATTCTTGCCAGTTTTCTGAAAGTAGCTAATTCTAATAGTCATGTCACTCCACGAATTGCTCGAAACGGGGAGATCCTCTTCAGTGAAAGCACACATAATGACGATGAACGGTTAAGGGAAATATCATTATCGAATGGAAAAACAAAGAACTATTGGAAGGAGGGCGATTTGCTAGTAAATGTCTTGAATCGCTCTGATCCTCAACTTACTTTTTATTTTTTTACGCCGTTACAAGAAATGTTTTCAAACTTTCGTAATAAGGCGATTATAGGTGGAATCCTGCTCTTTGTTTTGTTAATCCTGCTCTCATTGCTTTATTACGTAGTCGCAACAATTTTGACGCGGCGGATTTTAAAACTTGCTAAACATATGCGTAGTGTAGGTGAGAATAATTTAAGCCTGTATCAGAGTGAGAAAGCCAAAGATGAAATTGGCTTTCTTGCATATTCTTTTAATACGATGATATATCGCATCGAAGAGCTAGTCAGCAAAGTACAGAAGGCAGAATCTATGAAAAGAGAAGCGGATTATATGGTATTGCAGGCACAAATTAAGCCTCATTTCTTATATAACACGCTAGAATCTATTCGTATGCTAGCTGAGCTAAACGATGATCAGGAAGTTGTTGATGCAACCTATACGCTTGGAAAACTGTTAAGATATACATTGTCGTCGGGGCAGAATGAAACGCTGCTTCAGGATGAAATTAACAACATACATCATTATTTGGATATTTATAAGCTTCGAATGTTAGAACAACTAGTATTTGAGATCCGAATAGAAGCAGATTTGCGAGATGTTTATTGCCCCAAATTTATTCTCCAGCCCTTAGTAGAAAATTGCATTCATCATGGCATTTCTAAACATGGTGAACAGGGTGTTATCAAGTTAACTGTCACGGATATAGGAAGGTTTTTTCAAATTACAATAACAGATAATGGAGTCGGTATCTCTGAAGAGAGACTTGCTGTTGTCCAAGGTGTTATTGACAATCGAATAGATCGTGGTGAATTACAGACAGAGGATTCAGGATTCGGTATTTATAATGTTAGCGAGCGAATCAAGATGTATTATGGAGAAAGCTCTGGTCTTTGTGTTCAAAGTATACTCGGTGAGGGCACTGTTTACGTAGTAAGGTTACTTAAAAAGGGGGGGGCGCATGATTAACTTGATGATTGTTGATGATGAACCTTTTATGCTTAAGGGACTGCAGCATATCATTGAAAAGGGGAATACTCCCTGCTCTCAAGTGGTGAAGGCTTCAGATGGCACGGAAGCACTCGAAAAGCTTGGAAGTTTCAGGCCCGACTTACTAATTACAGATATTCATATGCCTAAAATGAATGGTTTGGAATTAATCCGCGCAGCGAAAGAAAAAAATCTTTGTAATCGATTTATTATCCTGTCTGGCTATGATGATACGAAATATATGAGGCAGGCCATTCAATGTCAGGTTATAGATTATTTAATGAAGCCAATTGATAAAGCGGAACTCTATGACATACTGAATAAGATATCCTTTGATGTACTTAAATCCAGGTCTACCCCTACAGTTCCTAAACAGGCTGTTCCTATTGTAAGTGAACCTAAGTTGGACACACTCTATACGAATCAAATGTCTAGTAATGTGAAGAGAATAATCCAATACATTGAACTCCATTATACACATGACATTTCACTTGATCAGATTGCTGATCATGTCCTGTTGAACCCCAATTATATTAGCTCGCTTTTTCGCAAGGAAACAGGCCTAACCTTTATTCATTTTTTACACTTATATCGAATTAAGAAAGCGAAAGAGATGATGCTCATGGATACGGGGCTGTCATTTCATAAAATTTCGGAGCAGGTTGGCTATGAGAGTGTTAGGCACTTCTTTAATGTATTCAAAAAATACAGCGGCGTAACTCCAGGAGAATACAGGGGGCTTTTTACCCCAAATGCGTAATTTTAAAAAACGATGCTTGCATGTCATTGGGGACATATTTCTTGTTCGGATACTGTAAAATGAACATTCGAACCTGAAATATGTTCTATTTTACTATGCCAAAAATTCAATGATAATGTTGTTTGAAAGCGTTTTATCAGGAAGAACTGGAGGGGAATAATCATGAGCAATCCTATGCATTTGTGGTATCGTAAGCCAGCTGAAGAGTGGGTAGAAGCACTGCCAATAGGGAACGGTAGATTCGGTGGAATGGTCTACGGTGGTGTGAAGCGTGAGATTATTTCGTTGAACGAGGATACATTATGGACTGGTGGACCAAGAGAAGCTGATCATGCTGAAGCATTTGAGTATCTGGATCTATCGCGAAAATTGATATATGAAGAAAAATACCGAGAAGCACAGACGGTTATAGAAAATCATATGTTGGGACCTTGGTCTGAGGCTTATCAAGCGTTGGGTGATGTGGAACTGGAGATGGGGCATGGTGCATCCTATGTATCCTATCGTCGTGAGTTGGACATACGAACTGGTATTAGTCGAACGGAATATAAAATTGGAGAAATTAATTACGTTAGAGAAGTATTCATATCGGCAGTTGACCAGGTTATGGTTATTCATATCAGAGCAGATCAACCGAACCAGATTAATTTACACACCAATTTAAAGAGTCCATTAAATTACAATACAGGGAAACTTGACATAGATCGGATTTATATGGCGGGTGCTGCTCCTTGTAAAATAGATCCTATCGGGGAATCCAATAGAGAAACGGTTTTCTACGAGCCAGATAAGGGAATCCGATTTGAAGTACAACTATTAGCACTTCCGCAGCAGGGGGCGGTTGAGACGCATGGTGCACGTTTGCAGATCAAATCTGCCAATGCGGTCACTTTATTGCTTAGCGCTGTAACTAGTTTTAATGGTTACGATAAGGATCCAGTACGTAACGGGAAAGATCCAAAGGTTCTGTCAGATAAACAATTATCTGCCGCCTCTCAATTTACTTATGATCAACTTCGTGAGCGACACATTCGTGATTTTTGTGTTTTTTTTGACAGGGTTTTATTAGAACTTGATGGTGTTAGCAATCAGGAATTGCCTACTGATGAGAGAATTGTTGCTGTGCGAGATGGTGGAGAGGATGCGCAGTTAGCTGCGTTGTTCTTTCAATTTGGACGATATTTAATGATTAGCAGTTCGCGACCGGGTACCCAAGCGACCAATCTTCAGGGAATTTGGAATAACATGACGAAGCCACCATGGTCATGTAATTATACGACAAATATTAATACGGAGATGAACTATTGGCTAGCCGAAAGTTGCAATCTTGCAGAGTTTCATTCTCCTTTATTTGATCTTATGAGAGATTTACAGCATACCGGGGGTAAGATGGTAGAAGTTTATTACCATATGCGAGGGTGGACCGCACATCATGGAGTTGATTTGTGGCGAACGGCTAGTCCTCAAGGGGGGCCTTCGAATGGGCCTGCCACATGGGCATTCTGGCCCATGGCAGGGCCCTGGTTATGCCAGCATGTATGGGAGCATTACGCTTTTGGCGGTGATGTAGAGTTTCTACGTAATGTAGCATACCCAATAATGAAAGAGGCAGCTACTTTTTGTCTTGATTATTTAGTTGAGGACAAAATGGGGAACTTGGTTTCTTCACCATCAACCTCACCAGAGAATACGTTCATTGCACCTGACGGTAATCATGTGGCTGTAAGTCAAAGTTCTACCATGGATGTTGCTCTTATGCGTGAATTGTTCGCTAATTGCATGGAAAGCTATCGAATATTAGAAGAGGATGACGGGTTTTATGAGCATCTAGAACAGGCATTCAATCAATTATTACCGTTTCGTATAGGTAAACATGGACAGCTGCAAGAGTGGTTTGAGGATTTCGATGAAGTGGAGCCTGGTCATCGCCATACAGCGCATCTATACGCACTGCATCCTGGAAATCAAATTACCTTACGTGGTACTCCAGATTTAGCTCAAGCAGTACGAGTAAGCTTAGAACGCCGACGTGAGTATGAGGGAACAGATACAATTGGTTGGTGCTTCGCTTGGAACATTAACATTTATGCCAGACTTGAAGATGCAGAGAATGCATATTTTTATTTAAGAAAACTTCTCGGAAATCCTTTTCCAAATTTATTTAATGCACATCGTCATCCGAAGATTACATTTTATCCTTTTTCAATTGAGGCTAACTTCGCTGCTACAGCTGGTATTGCAGAACTTCTTGTGCAGAGCCATACGGGAGAACTTCATCTTTTGCCGGCGCTGCCTAATTCATGGAGGAATGGAAAAGTGAAGGGACTTAGAGCGCGTGGAGGGTATGAAATTGCGATGGAGTGGAAGGATGGAAGCCTCGTCAATGCGAATATCAACTCATCCTTAAATGGGGTTTGCCGACTACGAACATCAACCCCTGTTAAGGTTGATGTAGAAGAATGGGAAGTGACAGAAGATGGGGTACTTCTATTTGAAACACAAGCAGGGAAATCTTATAGAATTACTCCAATAGGTTATGAACCAGCTACTACAAAATACGGGTACAAATTGCGAGGTATATAATATGACAACATTACAGGAAATATTTAGTCTTACTGGAGAACGTGTTCTGATTACGGGAGGCGCTACAGGGCTTGGATTAGCAATGAGTCAGTGCTTTCATGCAGCTGGCGCGGAAGTCATTATGGTCGGTTCTGGTGAGGGTGAGGAACGCACGAGATTAGCCGAATCGATCGGTCCGGGAGTGTATTATCGCACCTTTAATGTTGCAGACACCAAGCAGACAGAGCATTTTATTCAAGAAGTTGAGAAGACAATCGGACCTGTCTCGATATTAATTAACAATGCAGGCAACCACTTTAAGAAGCCGATTGAAGAAACATCAATTGAGGAATTTCAGTCTGTGCTGGATGTGCATCTGCTTGGAGCGTTCTCATTATGCCGTGTTCTAATCCCTCGTATGAAGCAACGAAAGAAAGGAAATATCATCTTCCAAGCTTCCATGGCATCCTTTATAGGACAACCCAATATTATTGCTTACTCCAGTGCGAAATCAGCTTATCTAGGTATGGTGCATACACTGGCTTCTGAGACATCGGCTTACGGGATACGGGTGAACGGCATCGCCCCTGGCTGGATTGAGACACCGATGCTGCATAAGGCATTAGCTGGTGATGATGTCAGAAAGCAAAAAATATTGGGACGTACTCCAATGAATAAATTCGGAGATCCTAGCGATATCGGTTGGGCTGCAGTCTATCTGGCATCTCCAGCTGCATCCTTTGTCAATGGAATCATATTGCCTGTTGATGGAGGAGCATTGATCGGGTTCTAACAAAAGAGAATACTTGCGAAATATTAATAAGGGAGATGAAGTATGATAGGATAAGATTATATTACATTTTAATCCCCTCGGGACTAGGAAAAGGGAGCATCATGAGAATCATTATTTCACCTGCCAAGAAGATGAAGACAGACACAGATTTTATGGATTACAGCCAGGTGCCGCAATTCATAAACGAGTCGAAAACTCTTTTGGCCTTATTACAGAAGTTGAATTATGAAGAAGCTAAATCTCTATGGAAATGCAATGATACCATTGCCACGCTGAATGTGGAGCGGATCTCGCATATGGATGTAAATCAGAATCTTACGCCGGCCATATTTTCATATGAGGGTATACAGTATCAGTACATGGCACCTGGGATATTTCAAACGGAGGAGCTTGAATATCTTCAGCAGCATTTGCGAATATTGTCCGGATTCTATGGGATCGTCCGGCCGTTTGACGGGGTAGTCCCGTACAGGCTGGAGATGCAGGCAAAGCTAAGCGGACCTGGCTTCGGTACTCTCTATGAGTTCTGGAATAGAAAATTGGCGGATCAGCTATTTTCTGAGAGTGACACTATTCTGAATCTGGCCTCCAAGGAATATAGCAAGTGCATCGCTCCTTATATTGCCGGGAATGTTCGAATGGTTAGTTGTGTATTCGGGCAGGAGATCGGCGGTAAGGTGGTTGAGAGGGCGACCCTGGTCAAGATGGCCAGAGGTGAAATGGTGCGCTTTATGGCCGAACGGCAAATTACCTGTGTGGAGGATATCAAAGATTTCGACGGGTTTGATTTCAGCTTTGCTGATGAATTGTCGGATGAGAGTACTTATGTGTTTATACAAAAAAAGCGGGATAAAAATTCCGTAATTGAAGCGGAATGAACCTAAGACTGGAAGGTAAGCAACTTACCTCCAGTCTTTTTTTAATGTGACCATGAACCCCATTACTTTAATCTCATCTGCTTTCGAGTTCTCTTATCGGCTGGAATACTATAACAATGGGCAAACTATGTTGTCTCCCGTTCGATCAGCTTAAAAGACAGCGGCTGCAGCTCCATGTTCTGGCCAAGCAGCGCTGGAGCTAGGAGAAGAAACGCGTTCTCTGCCTGTCCCGCAATCGGATTTAGAATGGTCGTGATTCCAAGGGTTCTCGACAGCTCTGAATTATCAAAACCAACGATGGCGAGATCCCGAGGCACGTCCAGTTGCTGCCTGCGCGCTTCGCTGAGAATGCCCGCTGCCACCAAATCATTGGAGCACAAAATCACATCCGGCTGATTCGTTTCAGCCATAAAAGAGCGCAACAACTGCTCTCCATCTCGGATTCCATAAATCGTGTAGTAATACCATTCCTCTATAATGGGAAGATTATATTTAGCCATAATTTGCTCATAGGCGAGGCGTCTGCTTTGGGTATTAATGCTGCTGGGCCGGCCGAAAGCATTAGCGATACGCTTATAACCCCGTTTAATTAAATGCTCCAGAGCGAGTGCATATCCGTCATATTGGTTCATGGCAACGGACGGTATTTCAGGATGGTCCATGCGCTGCCAGGACACAATTGGCCCGTATTTGCAGTAGGAAGAGATAACATTCTTTTCGTTAACGGAGGTCAGTATGAGCAGAGCGTCGACTCGTTTCATTTTGAGATCCTCGAAGGCCTGAAGCTCCTTTTGCTTATCCCCGCCGGTAGTATAAATAATCGTCTGATACCCGTAACGGCCGGACATTTCGACGAAGCTGTTCATAAAGCACAGAATTAGCTCACTTAGGTCCATGGTGATCATGCCGATTTGCTGAGTTTGGCCTTTGGATAAAGAAATCGCATTCCGATTGGGAACATAGTCCGTCTCCTTCATGATGGCGAGGATTTTTTCCCGAGTCTCCTTGCTGACATGTGGGGACTGGTTGAGGACGCGGGATACCGTAGCTTTGGAAAAGCCCGACAGCTTAGCAATTTCGTCAAGAGTGGACATCGGCTTGTTCTCCTTCGCATGATTAGTACTTGACATGTAACGCGTTCCAAGGTTTAGGATTCGAATTAGAGCAGTAATTCTATACTATCACAATAGTAAGGGCGGGAAAAAATATGGAATTGCAATTTCCAAAAGGATTCTTATGGGGCGGCGCTGTAGCAGCGAACCAACTTGAAGGGGCATATCAGGAAGATGGTAAAGGATGGTCCACCCAAGATGTTATGCCGAAAGGAATTAAGTCTGCTCCTACAGAGGTTCCTACCGACGATAATATGAAGTTGATTGGTATCGACTTCTATCACCGATATAAAGAAGATATTAAACTGTTCGCGGAAATGGGCTTCAAAGTGTTCCGGACGTCCATTGCTTGGTCCCGGATTTTTCCGAAAGGGGACGAGCTGGAGCCGAATGAAAAAGGTCTGCAGTTCTACGACGACCTGTTTGATGAGTGTCATAAATACGGCATCGAGCCGCTAGTGACTATCTCACATTATGAAACTCCACTGCATCTGGCACGAGAATATGATGGTTGGGTCAACCGTAAGATGGTAGATTTCTATGAGCGCTATGTTAGAACAATATATAATCGTTACAAGAACAAGGTTAAATATTGGCTGACCTTTAATGAGATCAATTCCATTCTTGAGTTTCCATTTATGAGTGGCGGAATCAATACTCCATTGGAGAAGTTGAGTAAGCAGGATCTGTATCAGGCCATTCACCATGAGTTTGTAGCTAGTGCTCTAGCTGTGAAGATCGGTCATGAAATCAATCCTGATTTCCAAATAGGGTGTATGGTGCTGAGCATGCCAATTTATCCACTCACTCCGCATCCGGATGATGTGATCAAGGTTATGCAAAGTGATCATAAAAATATGTTCTTTGCGGATGTTCATGCTAGAGGTTATTATCCGAGCTATATGAAGCGTTTCTTTAAAGATAACGGAATTCACATTCATTTTGAGCCAGGCGATGAAGAAATTCTGAAGCATACTGTGGATTTCATATCGTTCAGTTACTATATGAGTACGTGTGAAACGGCTGACCCGGAGAAACAGATCAGAGGAGAAGGTAACCTGCTAGGCGGGGTTGCGAATCCGTATCTGGAAGCGAGCGATTGGGGTTGGCAGATCGATCCGCAGGGCTTGCGTTATGTTATGAATTTGTTCTATGACCGATACCAAAAACCGCTGTTTATTGTGGAAAATGGTCTTGGTGCCGTCGATCAGCTCGTTTTAAATGGGAACGGCGAAAAGGTCGTAAACGACGATTACCGGATCAATTACTTGCGAGATCATCTGGTTCAGGTCGCGGAAGCTATTGCTGACGGGGTAGAAGTTATGGGCTATACAAGCTGGGGCTGCATTGACTTGGTTAGCGCAACAAGCGCCGAACTAAAGAAACGTTATGGCTTCATTTATGTGGACCGACATGATGATGGTTCAGGAACACTCGAAAGATACCGGAAGAAGTCATTCCACTGGTACAAAGAAGTGATTGAATCTAACGGGCAGAGCCTGTTCTAGTAATACAGTCCTAATGATCAAGCAACCTTGATACATTAGGGCTTTTTTGTGCCTAAGTTTAAGAAAGATTTCAATTTAACTTTGACATTATTATAAATCGCATATAAGATAGCTATTATGATTCTATGATAATCATTATCAATAGGATGATAATAATTATCATAGAATTGTAACTTAGATGTATATACAGGGGGATAAGCAAAAATGCATAAAAGATTACTCAATTTAGTTATGGTTATGGCTGTCATATTGGTTGTAGCAGGTTGTGGATCTAACCAAAACAATACTTCGAAAACGAACGGGGAAGCAGCTAACAATTCAACTGCTGCAAATTCGGGCAGTGAATCCACAAGCGGTCCTATTATATTAAAAGATGATAAAGGCGAGGTTAAGCTGGATAAGCCTGCGCAAAGGGTTGTTGTACTGGAATGGACATTTACGGAGGACATCATCGCGCTCGGAGTTCAGCCGGTGGGGAATGCCGATAACGAAAACTACAAGTTATATGTAACTTCTGAAGCGCCACTCGATGCAAGCGTGACAGATGTTGGCTCACGTGACGAGCCGGATTTGGAGACCATTGCTTCTTTAAAGCCGGATTTGATTATTGCTAATACGGGTGGACATGAAGGAATTTATGATCAATTAAAAGGCATCGCTCCAACGCTGATTTTCGGTCTGTATCCGGAAGAAGGACAAGGTGATCAGTACACGATTATGGAAGATACCTTCAAAACGATTGCAGCGGCTGTAGGTAAAACCGCGGAAGGTGACAAGGTTCTCGCTGACTTGGATGCCCATTATGCAGCAGCGAAGACAAAGCTGGCTGAAGCAGGTAAGGAAGGCTTGAATTACGTGCTGACACAAGCTTACAGCTATCAGAATGCAGCAACATTACGTCTTTTTACAGATAACTCACTTGCAGTACAAACTTTGGAACGAATTGGTCTGAAGAACGATTGGAAACCCGAAAAATTCGAAGCTTACGGATTCACTACATCAACGGTTGAAGCATTGCCGGCTGTTCAGGATACTAACCTGATGTATATCGTCCAGAAGGATGATAATATTTTCACGAAAGAACTGAAGGATAATTCCGTTTGGAACGGCCTTAACTTTGTGAAAGAAAATCGCACCTTCGGATTGAGCAGTACTACTTGGGTATTCGGCGGTCCGATTTCCTCCAAGGTTATCGTGGATGAAGTTGTAAATACACTAACGAAATGAGTGCTTTTATGAACGGGAAGAGCAGCAAAGAAGCCTCAAGTGGAATGATCTGGAGAATTATTGGAATATTTGGGGGCGGCCTTGCCGCCCTCTTTGTTCTATCCATTCTAAGCCTAGGTTTCGGTGAAGCCAAAATCCCAGCAGCTACGGTGTTGGAAGGTTTACTGAATCGGCAGGATGTGATGGAACATAATCTGCTCTGGGATATCCGGATGCCGCGTACGGTGATTGGCCTTCTGGCTGGTGCCGCTCTGGCTGCGGCTGGAGCATTACTGCAAACGATAACGAAGAATCCGCTCGCTTCCTCAGATACACTGGGAATTAATGCTGGAGCTTATTTTATGGTTGTCCTTGGTATGGTTACTTTTCCAGCTTTGCAGCATCAGTTCCCATTTTTGCTTGCAGTAGCAGGGGGGCTGCTTGCTGCACTGGCTGCCTATTTGTTGAGCGGTGGCAAGGGGGCAACACCTGTCCGACTGGCTCTATCAGGTATGATCGTGTCTATGGTGCTCGGAGCGTTTACATCGGCCCTACATATTTTTAATAAGAACGAAACGCAAAATCTATTCTTATGGGGTTCAGGATCACTGATTCAGTTAGATTGGGATGGTGTTAAGTATGCCTGGCCTTTTGTCATTACATTGCTTATAGCCGCTGTCCTAGCAGGTAGGCAATTTGATGCGCTGGAACTCGATGAGTCCACTGCCCGCTCACTCGGTCAACGGGTTGGATTGGCACGGGGGCTAGGTTTAGGCTTATCTGTATTGCTTGCTGCGGTCGTGGTCAGCGTGGTCGGTCCAATCGGATTTGTGGGTCTGGTGGCTCCTCATCTGGTTCGGCTTAGCGGTATTCGAAAGCATCACCTGCTCATTCCTGCAAGTGCACTGTGGGGAGCACTGCTCATTACGGCAGCAGATACGCTTGCTCGTGTGGTTCGTAGCAGTGTAGGTGAGATGCCAGTAGGGGCGGTTATGGCGATTATTGGAGCGCCTTGGCTCATTTGGCTGGTGCTCACCAAGATGAAAAATATATCGGGTTCAGGCTCTGGTCAGTCATCTATGAATATAGGCGGAACAGCGCTTCGGATGCGTTTTGTTCCGACTGTGATTTTCATGACCGGACTGCTCATTGTTGTTATCCTTGTGAGTTTGTCACTTGGGGGAACGAGAATACCGATTAGCGATCTGCTGAGTAGTCTTGTCCAAAGCGGGGATGGATCTTATTCCGTCCTGCTAAATTTACGACTTCCGCGTACACTCGTTGCGGCTGGAGGCGGTATAGCGCTTGCCATTAGCGGTGTCTTGATTCAAAGCGCTGTTCGAAATCCGCTGGCTGATGCCTCCATTATTGGTGTGACCTCAGGTGCTGGATTGGGGGCGTTAACTATACTGGTCGCTTTTCCGGCATTGACGGTATTAGCAGTCCCTATCGCAGCGATTGCGGGTGGTGCTTTGGCTGCAGCCTTTGTGTTTTTTATGGCTTGGCGTAGAGAATTGAATCCATCTGTCCTTATTCTGCTTGGAATCGCAGTATCAGCAATTGCCTCTGCGGGAATACAGGTTATGATCGTCAAGGGAAGTTTATGGAGTAGCAGCTCTTTAATTTGGTTAACGGGTTCGACTTACGGGCGAAGCTGGAATCAATTTAATAGCTTGTTTATATTTCTGATTGTACTCGTCCCAGTGGCTTATTATTTGGGACGGAGATTCGATTTGCTGGCTTTTGGCGACGAGAGTTCAACAGGTTTGGGTTTGCCGGTTCGTGGAACTAGGCTTTGGGCCATGATTATTGGAGTTATGCTTGCGGCGGGAGCCGTTGCAAGTGTTGGGACGATTGGTTTTCTCGGGCTTATGGCGCCGCACGCAGTACGAATGATGATCGGTCATCATACGAGACGATCCATTGTTCTGTCGGGACTGCTTGGTGGATTGATGCTAGTGATTGCCGATACGCTCGGAAGAACCATAATGGCACCGAAAGAGATTCCGTCAGGCCTTATTATTATGTTGATCGGGGCTCCGTATTTCCTATTTTTAATGTATCAGTCGCAAGTTAGAAAAGGGTAAGGTTTGCGAAGCTGTATAATATTATGATTTCGATAATTGGAAGGAGAGAGAGCGGTATTACCGCTTTCTCTCCTTTTTTTTTCAAGTGTTTAACTCTTTTTGGTCTTGGTTTGA
The DNA here is from genome assembly GCF_037963865.1 of Paenibacillus sp. FSL R10-2734. Lineage (NCBI taxonomy): Bacteria > Bacillati > Bacillota > Bacilli > Caryophanales > Paenibacillaceae > Paenibacillus > Paenibacillus sp. FSL R10-2734. The sequence continues at coordinate 1,619,650 of NZ_CP150170.1, forward strand.
TTGGAGTCTAGATTATTTTTTTGTAACCCATAAATCATGAAACTTTTGTATAGTTAGAAGCGTCAAATGAGTAGGCAAATAATGTATTCGTCATTCCAGGAGGGTGGATCTGTGAAGAAGTTATGGATTTCAATTTTAGTAGGCTTATTAGTCTTTCCGATGATGTTACAATCCTCTGTAAAGGCTGCCACTCCCATCAGTATTATTATTGACGGAGTTCGATTGTCTACAGATCAAGCACCGGTGATGGTGAATGGGCGGACGATGGTGCCGTTACGGGCCATTTTTGAAGCCTTTAATGCCACCATTAAGTGGAATCAGAAAGCACAAACTGTAACTGCAACTAAAGATGGTACAACGATTATGTTAAAGATTGGCTCAAAGACAGCCACCATTAACAATAAGGCTGTAACTCTAGACGTGCCTGGTCTGAATTTAAAGGGAAGAACGATGGTCCCAACACGTTTTGTCAGTGAAGCACTGGGCCATGCAGTGGGATGGAACCCTAAGACTCAAGTAGTAAGCATAACGACTTCAGCTTCCAACGTTGGAAATGCAGGCCCGGTATCCAATGTAGTAGCGCAGGATGTGAGTGATTTCGGCGATGGTCGTGATCTTCAGGTTAGCTTCACTCGAGCGGTAAATGAGTCACTAGTGGATCATTACCGTGTTCTGATTGTGAAAGCAGGGAATATTCTTAACTTGTCGTCCGCACAAACGATAGCCTCTTACAATTATTCTACTGTATTACCAACAGGTACCAATCCTTCGATTAAATTGACGTCTACTTCGAGGACTGTTGATGGTGATTCAATTAAGAGTAATCAAGCGTATGTAGCTTATGTCTTGACGGTTGGCAAAGGAAGTAATGCCAGTACACTTTCTATCGGGTCCTCCAGTATGACACTAGTGAATAAGACTGTAGCAGTAATCAATAATGTACAAGTAAATGATATAAGTGATTATGGGGATGGAAGAGATTTATCAGTTAGCTTCAATAAGCTGTCAGATGAGTCGAAGATAAGTTCTTATCGGATATTCGTTGTCAAAGCTACTAATTATTCGAATTTTAATTTAGCTACAGCAAATAATGTATCCAGTGCTAATTACACGCTAGTTAGCAAGACGGGGAATAATATTACCCAAATTTTATCTTCAGGAGCCAGAGATGTGGATGGAGCGCTTGTTAAAACAGGCGTGAGTTACAGAGTGTTTGTCATGGCGATTGACAGCAGCAATGCTGCTAATAATGTGTTGTCTTCTGTCTCATCTGCAATAACACTGTCCAACATAGGGGTCTCTAACTTAAGTGTTAGCGACGTTAACAACTATAACGATGGCCGAGATTTGAGAGTGTCATTTACTCATGCGACGGACGAAACCTATATTAGCCAGTACCGAATCATGGTAGTTCCGACGTCATATTACAGTAGCTTTAGTTTAGCCGAAGCCAATAATGTATCAAGTAGCTACTATACAGCGGTGAGTACAAATGGTACTACAACCAATCAAGTATTGAGCTCGTCAACCAGAGATGTACGTGGAGCTTTGATAAAGAATGGAGTCAACTATAAAGTATATATCTTATCTATTGGAAGCGGCAGTAATACAGGAGGAAATGTGCTTTCTTCACCTTCATCGGTCATTACGTTGTTGAATGATTCCAGTGTGAGTATCGTCTCAAACTTGAGTGTCAGCGACGTTAACGACTATGGTGATGGCCGAGATTTGAGAGTGTCATTCACTCATCCAACGGACGAAACCTATATTAGCCAGTATCGAATTATGGTAGTACCAACATCCTATTACAGTAGCTTTAGTTTAGCTGAAGCGAATAATGTATCAAGTAGCAACTATACATCGGTGAGTACATCCGGGTCTTCTACCAGTCAAGTATTGAATTCGTCAACCAAAGACGTTCTCGGAGCTTCGATAAAGAATGGAACTAGCTATAGAGTGTATGTGTTATCCATCGGAAGCGGGATTTATTGGGATTCGAATGTGCTCTCTTCCGCTTCATCGGTCATTACATTGTTGAATGATTCTAGCGTAAAAGCCGTTACAAACTTGAATGTTAGCGATGATAACGACTATGGCGATGGCCGAGATTTAAAGGTGTCGTTTAGCCATGCCACGGATGAAACGTATATTAACCAATACCGAATCATGGTGGTACCTACGTCATATTACAGCAACTTTAGCCTATCTGAGGCGAATAATGTATCCAGTTCCAACTATACTTCGGTAAGCACATCAGGCAACAGTACCAGTCAAGTATTAGGCGCCTCAGCCAGAGACGTACGTGGCAATTTAATAAAGGATGGAAACAGCTATAAAGTGTATGTGCTATCTATCAGTAGTGGGAATTATGCGGGTTCAAATGCTTTGTCCTGGGAGTCATCTGCCATTACGTTGTCTACGACTAAGAGCCCAGTGATCTCTGTAACAAATGTAACGTATAAAGAGGACGATGGCAGAATCCGGATCAGTTTCGACAAATCAGCCAATGAGACCAATATTTCAGAATACCGAGTATTAGTTGTTCCGGCTAAACAAGGTTTTGGTTCGGCGGATGCTATCGAGGTTAGATCCTCGTATTATACGTCGGTGACCCCTAACGGAACGAATCTTTCAGCATTCACTGCAACAAGGGATGTTAACGGCGATTCAATTGTTAAAGATGTCAAATATAAGGCGTATGTTCTTGCTGTAGCCAATAATAGTGGTGTACAGAATGGTGGACTTTCAAATTCGACGGAAGAGTTTGAATTAAATTCACGGCGTGACGGAAGAGATTAAACGTACAATTTGGAATGAGTCTGTAAGCCTGGCCACTAATGGTCAGGCTTTTCCTTTGTGTACATAATTTCCTTAAGTTTCATGGTATAGTACTATTAAACGAGAAGATTGTGCTATTTTTCACAATATATTGAATGACTGTCCTGAAATCTTCTACCACTATAAATGATTAAAAAGGAGCAAAGGAAGATGAAGATTGGTGAATTCTCGAAAAAGAATAACGTGACACAAGATACTATTCGCCATTATATAGATATGGGCCTTCTAGTTGCTGAAAAACAGGGCTGGCAGTATAAATTTAGTGAAGAAGATAGCTGTGATATCGAAAAAATCACGATGCTGAAGCAGTTGGATTTTTCACTGACTGAAATTCAGGAGATTCTTTGTTTCAATCGTATTGGCGGTGAAAAGACGGATGAGTTCAGAAATTTCTATCTATCCTTGCTGGAACGAAAAAAAGAGCAGAATCTGAAAGAACAGCAAAGATGTAAAGAGATTGACTTCCTCCTGAAAGATCGAATCAATGAGTTGAAAAGATATGGGATCAGTGAAAAGAAAAGCTTAGGATTTCCGCTGTCCTCTACAGGATTATTACATTGTCCTTGTTGTAAGCAACCTTTGGAGATCAGTGACGGGATTGTAGAAAAAAGTATGCTTATCGAAGCTACTGTTCATTGTGAATGCGGTTACATTGCGGTGATAGAAGATGGGATCTACATCGATAAGAAGGCTGTAAGGAAAAAAATTGAGATCCCTTCGAAGAAAAAATTCCTTGAGGTGACTTCGCCGAAGTTTGTGAATTTAATGTATAACGGAACCCATACGATCATCGACTACATTTTAAACCATGGAAATAGCCCTAAATATATCATGGAGCTAGATAATTGTGTAGGGAGATTTCTAATGCAGTATATCGATTATTTACCTAAAGGCTGCACCTATGTGCTTATTTGTCATGACAAGGACAGAATTACGAGTATGAAGGATAATTTAATGCAACAGCATGAGCATAGTAACTTTATCTTTTTCTGCTGTGCCATGGATCAATTACCGATTGCAGACTCCTCTATGGATATCATTATCGATCATTGGATGAGCAGAATATACGCTAAATCAACGAATAAATCCTTATTAGATATTGTATCGCCTTTTTTAAAAGAAGAGGGTCTTCTCACAGGTGCCTATCCTCATATCGGAACGAAAAGTAAGGACTTCATAAACATTCCGCTCGAATTAAGAGATTACTTTAATAAAGATAAAATACTGGAGAGATTGGATGCATTGAATTTTTCACAGCTGGAGGTTGCAGAGATTGGTCCGGTTCTTGAGAACAACCCCTATATTGATATGAATGATAAGGAACAATATCTGATGCTTTATGCGGGCAGGCACAAGAGTCAGATCGATTTGCTTTCACCTACGAACGAATTTGAGCGAAAAAGAAGACGAAATTTGATTTCCTAAAACCCTTGGGTTAACCCCATACTTTTCCTTTTTTTATGGTTTTTAATGTACTTTTTTTCACAAAGTTCTCTTGACGTGGTGATGACCCCAGAATTTACACTCAGGGTAGTAATCATCATGTGTTTATATATCAAGGGGGAACGAGAATGAAAACGAATTTGAAAAGGGTAAGGTTGTTATTATTGGGTCTTGTATTGCTGCTAAGTTTAGCTGCGTGTTCGCAATCTGCTTCAGAGACTAACACTAGCGCCAAGTCAGATACAGCCTCAGCTTCTGCTATGTATAAAGCGGGGACTTATACTGGAACGGCCGTTGGTAACAATGGCGATGTGACGGTTGAAGTAGTGTTCGACGAGACAGCGATCGTTTCAGTAGTAGTGAAGGAACAAAGTGAAACCAAAGGTCTTAGTGATACGCCATTCGAACGCATACCTCAGCAAATTGTTGAGGGTCAGACATTAGCTGTAGATGCTGTATCTGGTGCAACGAACTCCTCGAAGGCGATTCTTACTGCAGTAGAGGATTGCGTTAAACAAGCAGGTGGCGACGTAGAGGCGCTTAAGGTGGTAGCTGTAACGGATACAAAGGAGCAAAAGGCTACGGAGCTAACTACTGATGTTGTCATTATTGGTGGTGGAGGCACAGGCCTTGCTGCGGCTGGATCCGCTTTTGAAAATGGTGCCAAAGTTATCGTACTTGAAAAATTAGCAACGCTAGGTGGCTCAACAGGTTTATCTGGTGGAGCGATCGGTGCAACGGGTACTCGTTTTCAAAAAGAACAAGGCATTGAAGATTCACCAGAATCATGGCTAGAGCTGTGGAAAGAACGTCAAAACACAAGTAACCCAGATAGTAAGTATCCAGATTACGATCGAGTGCGTACTTTTATGGATGGTGCTGTAGATACGACAGAATGGTTAGTGGATACTATGAATCATAAATATGCAAGTGTACAAGGTTATGGCGTTGATCCTGTGGCTCGTCTTCATTTTCCTGAAGCAGGTGGAGCAAGCTTAATCGCAAATATGGAAAAGACACTTAAGGATAAAGGAATCGACATTCTGACGGAAACCAAAGCTACGGAGTTAATCACGGATGATAAAGGCGATGTGATCGGAGTTACGGCTGAGAATGTAGAAGGTAAGCTAATCGTTCATGCTAAAAAGGTGATCATTGCATCGGGTGGTTTTGCTAAGAGCGAAGAATTAATGAAGAAGTTCTTACCAGAATTTGTTGAGGACATGGATATCAGTGCAGCAGGTGCAGGGAGTACTGGGGATGGAATTCTTATGGCAGAGAAATTAGGTGCCGCTCTTTATGAAGACCCATGGATCATCGGTTTAGGGATGACTGCTCGTATTCCTGGCTTGAGCGCTTTAGAGTGGGATACAACAAAGGTATATGTGAATGAAAAGGGCGAGCGTTATATGAATGAGAATAGCCATTATGCTCTTGTAACCAATAAGGCAGCTAAGAATGAACAAGTGTGGGTTGTCCTTGATTCTAGTGATGCTAATGCTGAAGTGATCAAAACACTGGAAGCTAAGCTTCCAAGTGATGAGATTGCTACTGGAAATACTATTGCAGAATTATCTTCTGCTATGCAGCTACCAGGAGATGCACTAGTAACAACAATGGATACCTTCAATGCGGGTGTCACTTCAGGTAAAGATGCTTTTGGAAAAGAAGCGGCAACGCTTGTTGCTGTGAACAAAGGACCCTTCTATGCGATTAAGAATTATCCTAGAACGATGGGGACATTTGGTGGCTTGAAAATTGACGAGAGCTATCGAGTTGTAAAAGAAGATGGATCCGTCATTAACAATCTTTACGCAGGTGGAGAAGCAGCCAATCGTTATCTGTACAACCAAGTTTATATGACAGGTAGTGCTGTGCAGTATGCCCTAACTAGCGGCCGCCTGAGCGGAGAGCTTGCTGCCAAAGCAGTTGCTGAGGGGAAATAAATCAAATGTAAACATTTCAAGTTGACAGCCTGTGTGATTTGTCATATTATAATTCGTGTTGTTATAAGTAAATAAACCAAACTCTATCCAGTGGATGGAGTGGCGGAATTTTGTCAAAGAAATATTCTTTGGTTTCATTCGCCCCTTGTCATTTCGATGACAAGGGGCTTTATTATGTTATTTTGGACTGTTCAATAGGACTGTTCAAGGATTGCTCAATAGAAAGGAAAGAGGTTTACAATGAATATGAAGTTACTCAAATATGCCTTACTAGTATTTGTAGGTGCATGTAGTTATGGATCGCTCTCCACGATCATTAAGCTTGGAATGAATGATGGCTTTAGAATGCAGCAATTGGTCGGGTCGCAATACTTTTTTGGATGGTGTATGCTGCTGCTGTTAGTTGTATTTTTTTCTCGAAAAAAATTGGGGTTAAAGGTAGGTCTTTCGTTATTAGGCGCGGGGATCACTATCAGTATGACGGGAATTTTCTATGGGTTTGCCGTTGAACAATTACCTGCTTCGATTGCGATCGTCCTCTTATTCCAATTTACTTGGATTGGTGTGATTCTGGAGGCGGTTGTAGATAGAAAATTGCCTTCTAGAGAGAAAATAATTTCGATGATTATCCTCCTGATAGGAACAGTGTTAGCTGGGGGGATTCTAGAGCCTAGTGTAGGTGAAATGACTACGAGTGGAATTGTTTTCGGTTTAATGTCTGCGGTGTCGTTTGCCTTTTATATTTTTGTCAGTGGCAGAGTGGCCACGCAGGTACCTGCTGTGAATAAAAGCTTGTATATGACAACAAGTGCAATGATAATTATTTTGGTTGTTTTTTCGCCTTCCTTTATTTATGACGGAGCGATTACAGATGGACTTTGGAAGTACGGTCTTCCTTTAGGGTTGCTTGGTATAGTTATACCTGTGCTTTTCTTTTCAATTGGTGTTCCGAAACTGGGTTCTGGTCTGGGAGCAATTCTAGGTGCGGCGGAGTTACCGGCAGCTGTAGTAGCCTCCGTGTTAGTGCTGCAAGAAGAAGTTTCCTTGCTTCGCTGGGTTGGAATACTCGTTGTGTTGATCGGAATTGCTGCACCACAAATCATTCCGATGCGGACAGGGGGCAAATCACCCAAACCATCCTCCGAACAATCACTCCGTAAGGTAGATCTGTAAACTGTAAACTGACATCGATGGCATGATGGATCCTGACAGGATTACATCATTCATCGGTGTTTTTTTTGTGTTATAGATGTAAAGGTTCCAAGTAAACCTGCAAAAGTACATGTTTCAATGATATGAAGATTGCTAATCAACTATTTCCTGCAAAGCTGCAGTTATTCTTGCACCAGAAGGAGTCTTCGAGCCATAAGTGGGGATATACCTGCACATTTGCAGTTTTTGGACTTGTTGAAGAGGATATTCGATCAAAAGGATGCACTTCTGCAGGAATCTCTACTCCAGCGACAGGTATGGTGGATTTGGTTATGAAGCTGGACACATGAAATGTTTTTGTACAAAAAAAGATTGGTGTTAATTTTTCTGGTATGGCAGAAGTGCGCCTATTATATAGTGGTTCTATTCTAGTTAAATGGAGATGACCACTGATGAACAGAAATGACTATGACAACTTTAAATTCTTGCACCATCAACAGAATCCACTGATCCTATACAACTGCTGGGACGTTGCTTCAGCTAAAGCTATTGAGGAAGCGGGATCAAAGGCTATAGCTACAAGCAGCTACTCAATGGCGGAAGCGTGGGGCTTCTCGGATGGTGAACAGCTTTCATTTGAACAGGTGTTGTGGTCTATTTCGAGAATAGCAAAACATGTATCCGTACCATTGACGGTAGATATCGAGGGTGGGTATGCTGTAGATGAAGAGTCCTTAGCTAATAACATGGAGCAATTATTTCAATTAAATATCTGTGGGATCAATTTCGAAGATCAAAAGGTGAATCATCCTAATCAGGAATTATGGGAAACCAGCGAACAAAGCGATAGAATTAGAACTATACAGCAAGTTGCAGCTAAGCTTCAGAAGAACGTTTTTATTAACGCCAGAACCGATCTCTTTTTCAAAAATATGAAGCATTCGGCGGATCTAGTGAATGAAGCTATAGAGCGTACCTATGCTTATGCTGAGGCTGGAGCGAATGGTATTTTTATACCGGGCCTCACGGATCGAAGCTTGATTGAACATTTTGTACAACAATCGCCACTGCCCGTAAATGTTATGGTGATGGACGGTATGATTTCGAATGCTGAATTGCAGGAGATTGGTGTAAAAAGAATTAGCTATGGTCCGCATAGTTACTTTCAAGCACAGAGTAATCTTCAAGAACAGGCTCGAACGATTCTGCAGCCACCCGCACATTATTTAGAAATGAGCTAACGACACTATGATCACTAATAAACAGCATGTGGATAAATATTACGAGATGTTAGTCGAGAAAAACTCGAATTATGAAGGCGTATTTTTTGTCGGCGTAAAAACAACAGGCATCATGTGCAGGCCAACTTGCCCAGCTAAAAAGCCATATAAAGAAAATTGCGAGTTTTTCGCAACAGCGAAAGAAGCCTTGTTAGCCTCATATAGGCCTTGTAAAAGGTGTCAGCCTCTGTCCAATCCCACGAAAATGTCTCCAGAAGTAAAGCTTCTAGTAGAAGCAATTGAGCGGAATCCGGAAAGGAAATGGACCGATAAAGATTTTGATGAGCTGTCGATAAGTGCAAATACAGCACGCCGACAATTTAAGAAGCAATTCGGAATGACATTTATTGAATATGCACGTTCTAGACGTTTAGGACTGGCATTCAAACATATCAGGAATGGGGATTCTATCATTAACGCACAACTGGACAGTGGGTACGATTCGAGTAATGGATTTCGGGATGCTTTTTCACGAACGATGGGGACGGTTCCCAATCATTCCAAGCAGATTAAAGTGCTGTACTGTACCTGGATAGAGACGATACTTGGGTCAATGCTGGCGATCGCAGATGAAGAGTTTCTTTTGCTGCTGGAATTTGTGGATCGAAAGGGACTTGAGAACGAGATTAAGAAATTACGTACCCGCTTAAATGCAACCATTTTACCTGAAAAAGTATCCGTGCTAGAGCAGATTGAAGAGGAATTAATTCTCTATTTCGAAGGGGAACTTACGGAATTTAACACGCCGATTCGTTATTTGGGCTCTGATTTTCAGCAAAGTGTATGGAATGAACTTCGAAGAATTCCTGTAGGGCAGACGGTCTCTTACAAGGAGCTTGCAGAGAATATTAACAATCCTGCTGCTTGTCGCGCTGTAGCAAGAGCTAATGGAGCGAATCAATTATCGATCTTGGTTCCATGTCATCGTGTGATTAATAGTAGCGGTGAATTAGGTGGATACGGTGGCGGGATCGCAAGAAAAGAATGGTTAATCAATCATGAGAAAACCTTCAGTTCGTAGGTAGCATATTAACTAGAAGTATACTAAATTCGATGTGTCTGAAAGTCTAGATACGTCGTTTTTTTTGTTGTTTTTTTATGTAAGAAAAGCGCTAGTTTAAGCAATAGTAGGAAAATTTAAAAATTCACAACATTATCCAAGTATGATAGCATAATATATATTTTCATAAGAAGGCACGGCTTTATCTTAAGAAGATTGGAGCGAATATCATGCTGAAGGTTCTGATCGTGGATGATGAGCCCTGGGTGCTTGAAGGGCTGAGAACGATGATTGACTGGGAAAAATACGGCTTTGAAGTGTGCGCTGAAGCCCGCAATGGCTCAGAAGCGATGAGACTTATACAGGAGTATAACCCAGAATTGGTCCTAACGGATATTAATATGCCAGTTATTAACGGTCTCGAGCTTATCGCAAAGCTGAATGAAATCATGGCAAAGCCTCCGAAATTTGTAGTGTTGACCGGGTATGACGATTTTAAATTTGCGCATACGGCATTGCAACAACGAGTGAATGACTATTTATTAAAGCCTATTGATGACGAAGAAATAGAGTCCTTATTAAGCAGGATTACGCCTATGATCCGAAATGAAATCGCTTCCAATGAAGAGTTTGATAAGAAGCAATTTTTTATCGTCAACAACATCATCAACCGTCTAATTCAAGGCGAGTATAACGAAAATTTAGAGCTACTAACCCAGAGCACGTTGAAGCTTCAAGCGAATGCAGAGTTAATGTGTATTCTTATCGAGCCGGCCACGTCTATGAACCCGTTTCATCGACGGATTGTCGACTATTTTCCTAGTGAGTGTTCCAGTTTCTTTCAAGATCGTTCGGGAAGAACAGGGATCATCCTTCAGTCTGCTTCTATTGACAATGAGAGTCTGGAAGTTATCGTCAACCAGATTCGTTCGGATATCGCTGAGCAATTTCATGAACCGGTACTTCTAGCGCTTAGCAGTAGAATGATAGGCGTGTGTTCGATTCGAGAAATCTATATGCAGGCAGTTGATGTATGGAAACGAAAGACGCATCAGCAGAAGGACGGGGTCTTTTATTATAGTGAGCTTAGAACCATTAAGAAGAAGGACCATCATAAGGATCACTTCAAACAGCTGCTGGACAAGGTCCTAGCGAATGATATAGAACAGATACAGCCTTGTGTAAAAGAAGCTTTTGCCTCTTTCGTTGAGAATCAGTTGACGATTGAAGTAGTGCAAACTAGAGTGGCCCATCTGGAACTTACCATCTGTACACGCATAGCCCAAATGAATGGTATCCCGGATACGATGATGACAAAGCTTCAGCTAGAGTACGGAAATCTAGGTGAACTTAATGATTATTTTATATTAAGCCGCTATGTTCAAAGTCTGTGTATGCTGGCGACGGTCTATTTATCTGAATTAGAGCAGCAGAATGAACAAAATACGATTTACAAGGTGATTCAGTATGTGGATCGTGAGTTTCGGAATAAATTGAAGCTTCAGGATTTAGCGCGGCAATTTCATATCAATTCTACCTATTTGGGACAGCTATTCAGAAAACAAACGGGTCATGGCTTTAGTGAATATTTAAATGCCAGAAGGATTGAGGAAGCTAAAAGTTTGCTTAAGCGAACGCAGCTAAAAATATCAGATATAGCGGTACAGGTGGGATTTTCAAACACAGACTATTTTATAGATAAGTTCAAGCTGATTGTAGGGGTAGTACCATCCGTCTATAAAAATGAAAATAAGCACAAATAGCTCTAGGGGAAAGCAAGGTGTTTCGTATGGAGAGAAAAAAATTCAGATTTAGAAAAGTAGTGAATGACATTCCACTGAACTATAAATTTTCCCTCATTTACATTATAGGTGTTCTCCTCCCTATCATTATTATCAACCTTGTTTTTTTGGATCGAATTTCCGATTTGATCAAATCTAGAGAACAGCAGAACTTAGAAATATCTTTAGAGAGGGCCCGAAAGGATATTCATGATTTTATTGAAGGTGGGGTAGCTGTCAGCTATACGCTTTCTGCCGATAAAAACCTGTATGAATTGCTTGAGCGGAGGTATGGGAACTCTATCGAATTTTATGACACCTTCGATGAACAGCTGAGAGGCCGGATGAACAGCTATATACCGGTGAACAATCAGATTGAACGGATTACTGTATTTACGAACAATGACTCCATTGTTTCCGGTAGTAACTATCAGGTCATCACAGACAAGGTAAAGGAGAGCGAATGGTATAAGCAGTTCATAGCTGTGAATAAACATGTGTTTCTTGCTGCATATCATATGAGCGAGGCACCTAATGTGGCTTCCACGGCCCCCTATTTGAGTGTAATCGAGCGAATGGACGTTTACAGCTCACTGAATACATTTGAGAAGCTGCTTAGAATTGATTTGGATCTCAGTAAAATATATGACGTCATTGTCAGAGAAAAGGATTATTTGAGTCTTTATCTGGTGAACGAGCAGGATGAGATCATTATGTCCGCACAGAGCGGGTATCAGAGAGGTACGAAGGAGCCTTATCCTGTGTTTAAGCTGCTTGATGATGAACGCAAGGAAGACGTACATATTGTACCCGTTGGCGGGGCTAGTTATATAAAAGGCTGGCGATTAATAGGGGTTACGCAAGGAGAGCGGATTGCTCAGGCGATCTTAGAGATTCGAATTTATGCGGGTATTCTGGCCTCCATCGTAACCTTGCTCACAACCGCCTTTTTATATGTGATGTTAAGATCCTACAATTATCGGGTAAAACGATTGTCCAGACATATGCAAAAGGTAACGAATGAGAAATTTGATTTGATTCGAATCGATGAAGGTCAGGATGAGATTGGCGGATTGATACGCAATTTCAACATGATGACAACTAGAATTAATTCTCTCATCAATGATGTATACAAGCTGGAGATTCAGAAGAATAGTTTGGAAATGGAAAGGGTAAGGGCTGAATTGAATTTTCTGCAAAGTCAGATGAACCCTCATTTTCTATTCAATACGTTAAACGCGATCCTAGTGGTCTGTACCAAAAATAATTACTCGGATGTTACGGATATCATTAAGAGCTTATCGAAATTGCTTAGAAGATTGCTTAGCTGGAAGGAAGATCTCGTCACTTTGGAAGAAGAAATGACTTTCATTGAGATGTATTTGAAAATTGAGAAATTCCGGTTCAGGGATAAATTTGACTATCAATTTGAGATCGATGAGCAGTCGCTGCAATATAAAATTCCGAAGCTAAGCATGCAGCCGTTAGTAGAAAATTCTTGTAAACATGGCCTGCAGACTATAGAAGGACTCGGTATCATTAAAGTAAAGACGGAAATCGAGGATGGCCGTTTGCAAGTTACGGTTTCAGATAATGGGAAAGGGATAGAGGCGAGCCAGCTTAAAGAAATATTATTTAATGTTCAAAATGAAGAAACCTCCTCAGGAACGAATATCGGAATTCGCAACGTGTATCGCAGACTGGAGTTATATTATGAAGATCAGGTGCGCTTTGAAATCAGCAGTGTCCCAAATGAAGGGACTGTTGTCACGTTTGGCATTCCGCTAAAGCTCCTGGAACGAAAAAATAGCTAGAAGGTGAGGGAGCCTATGGATTTTAAAGTATTGTTGATCGATGATGAGCCTAGTGCTCTTGAGGGGATGCAATTATGGATAGATTGGCAGGCGCTTGGCTTTGAGGTGTGTGGAACCGCCAGCAATGGCAAAGAGGGTTTACAGTTAATAAAGCAGCTTGAGCCGGATCTTGTAATTACAGATGTAAACATGCCGCTAATGAATGGTCTGGAGATGGTTGCAGCCTGGCAGCAAGAGGAGACTAAGCAGATTAAATTTGCCATTCTAAGCGGTTATAGTGAGTTTGAATATGCTAAGACAGCTATACGCTACGGCATTAATCATTATCTGATGAAGCCGCTTTTTGAAGAAGAGGCGGCAGAAGAATTGAAGGAGATATATCGGGAATTAGAACAGGAAACTCAAAAGCGAAGATTAAATCAAATGGCAACCTCAGAGGAAGTTGTCTCTCTTCTTAAGAGCATTCTGAATGAAAAAGCAGAAGATAAGTCGGACTTTACAGTACTTACCCGTCTATCGGAGGGCAAAAGCTTTTGGAATATTTGTTTACTACAGACTGACCCGACGATGTATACGGAAATAAGAGAGAAAGCAGTAACTCTCCTAACGAATACGGAATCGATGTTTCTGATTGATCTAGAGGCCTATTGCTTTGGAATCGTATACGGATATCCTTCGGCGTCTGATGATGATGCTGCAATATATCGTGTAGTATCTCCCTTGCTGAATGAAAACCCTAAGCAAGCCCTGTATATTGCAACAGGTGCTAGTGTGGGTTCCTTGCTTCAGATCGCGAATAGCTACCGAACGGCGAATGAAGCATTAATGTTTTATTTTTATAATTCTGAGCATTCTGGGTTTCTGACCTACCAGGGGACCAAGAATAGTCAGTTCAGCTATCACTATGATCAAATTCAACTGATGAATGACTTAATGCGACCTATTAACACACTGGACACAAAAGCCTTTAAACAAGCTGTAGGCTTAGCCTCTCGCAGTTTTCGCGAGATGCGCATCGCTCCAGAGGTTGTGAAGAAGATCGTTATTCATATTATGTATAAGATTGTTGAGTTTACTTCGGAAGCTAGTGAAGTTCAGGTATCATCTTTGTTAAATCAAATAACAATCCCTGAAATGCGGGACTCGATGATGAAGTTGAACGATTTAATGCGGAATTTATTAGCATGTGGTGAGGCGAGTATTGATATCCTTCTGCAAGAACAAGTCCAAAGATCGCAGGGAATTGTGCAGGAAATTAACAATTATATTGAAGAGCATTATTGCGAAAATCTTACGATTAAGAAGCTGTCAGAGGTGTTTTTCCTGCACCCAGTATATCTGGGTCAATTATTGATCAAAAAGAACGGAATTAATTTCAATGAACAGCTGCATAATCTCAGAATAAAAGAGGCAACTCATTTACTTCAACACAATAAGCTGAAAAATAGTGAAATCGCTGAGAAAGTAGGATATGGCAATTATAGTCAGTTCCTCAAACAATTTGAAAAAAAGATGCGTATGAGTCCTAATGAATTCAAACATAAGAATACCTAAACTTTTTGGGGGTACATCTTTAGTTCTGGCGTATTTTCAGTACATTATCACCTCTATAATTTAACTTGTAAGGGCTTACAATATTGCTACACCAACAAAATATGGAGGTGCTTTATGGGGGGCAAGTCAATATCAAAGTTCAAGCTTAGTCTGATTGCTGTGTTATCCCTAAGTTTTGCCTTGGCAGGTTGCGGTGGAAATAATAGCAGTAATACTGCTAAGGGGGAAAACAAACCAGCAGAAACAACAGCTGCAACTGCTGCTGGAACTGAAGATAACAAGATTGAACCTTTTGAAGTGAGTATCTTTCTTGGAGAAGCAGGTCAGCAACCAACACCAGATAACAAGATTTACAAAATGATTAAAGAAAAAACAGGAGCATCCTTCAATTTCGAATTCTTAGCTGGGGATCTTAATCAGAAGTTAGGCGTAATGATTGCCGGTTCGGATTATCCGGATCTGATGACTTCCAATACCAAACTTACGGGTGCAGGTGCCTTTATTCCTCTTGAAGACTTGATTGAAGAGCACGCTCCAAATTTGAAAGCGCATTACGCGGATTACTGGAACATGATGAAAGACCCCAATGATGGACATATCTACACGCTTCCAAACTATGGTGCGTATAACGGTAAAATGAGTACAACCTATTATTCTGGTCCAGCTTTTTGGATTCAGAAGGCGATTCTTAAGGATGCAGGTTATCCAACAGTTAAAACATTGGATGAATATTTCGATCTAATCGTCAAATATAAAGAGAAGAATCCAACCATTGATGGAACGCCAACCATCGGATTTGAGATTCTTAATAACGACTGGAGAAACTGGGGATTGTTTAACGCGCCTCAGCATCTGATCGGGCATCCTAATGATGGCGGAGTAGTAGTTAATGATAACGTTGCAGAAATCTTCGCGGATAAAGACTATGCTAAGCAATATTATAAAAAGCTTAATGAAATGAACCAATTGGGCATTATCGACCAAGAAACATTTGTACAGAACTATGACCAATATTTAGCGAAGTTATCCAGCGGGGCTGTTCTAGGAATGTTCGATCAGCACTGGAACTTTGGTAAAGCTGAAGATTCACTCACGACACAAAAGAAAGATGAGAGAACTTATGTAGGACTTCCTCTTGTGTTTGATACGAACACCAAAGACTACTATCTGGATCGCCCTGCACTTAACTTGAATAATGGTTTCGGGATCACTGTTAATGCTAAAGATCCAGTCAAAATTATTAAACTCATGGATACATTGATTCAAGAAGATTGGCAAAAAATCCTCACTTGGGGCATTGAAGGCGAAGATTACCAAGTGGAAAATGGTCGCTTTATAAGAAATCAAGAGCAACGGGACAATGCAGTTGATGCTACATGGAAGCTCGGCAACAAAGCAGAGGCTTGGTATGCTACCGCTCCGAAATTGCAAGGATACTTCAAGGATGGTAACTCAACGGATGCCGCAGCTCAACCAGAAGAGTACAAGGCAGGGTTGAAAGCGTATGATAAAGAAATTCTTGATGCTTATGGCTTCAATAGTTATGTGGATTTCTTCAGCGAGCCTGAGCCAAACCCAGTAGCTTATCCAGCTTGGTCCATAGATCTTGTTGAGGGCTCTGATGCCAAAATTTCCGAAACAAAGCTGAACGAACTGCGAACCAAGTACCTGCCAAAAGCAATCTTGGCTAGTCCATCAGATTTCGATAAAGTTTGGAATGACTTTGTTGGAGAAATTGGTAAAGTGAATGTCAAAGCCTACGAAGACAGAATCAATGAACAGCTGAAATGGAGATTTGATACTTGGAGTGTTAAATAGTTAGAGCTTGCTTAAAAATCAGAAAGTGGTGGCTATTAGCCAACCACTTTCTGAAATAATTGGATGATGTGGGGAGAAAATATATATGGATGAGATCTTAACGGGGAAAAAAGTTAACCGGCATCCTAAAAGAAAAAAGAAGCAACCAATTACTATGACCTTGATTAAGAATCAGAAACAGCTGATTTGGATGTCAGTTCCATTGCTGCTGTATATTATACTATTCGCTTATGTTCCCGTTTGGGGATGGACGATGGCTTTCCAAGATTATAAACCAGCTAAGGCATTTGGCGAACAGACATGGGTTGGTCTAAAGCACTTCGAATTTTTATTTACGGACGATAACTTTCTAAGAGTTCTACGCAATACACTCGCTATGGGCCTAATCAATCTTATTCTAGGATTTGTGACTGCGATCGTACTCGCTTTGCTGCTTAATGAGATCAAAAATGTGATGTGGAAAAGAACTGTGCAGACCATATCCTACTTGCCGCATTTTCTTTCTTGGATTATTGTGACAGGGATTGTAGCTACCTCCCTCTCGGTTAATGACGGGATTATCAACATCGTACTGATGAAATTAAATCTTATTGATTCACCGATCCTTTGGTTGAGTGAAGGTAAGTATTTCTGGGGTATTGTGGGTGCTTCTAACGTCTGGAAAGAGGTTGGATGGAGTACAATTATCTACTTGGCTGCTATTGCTTCTATTGATCCAGCTTTATATGAGGCTGCTGAGATTGATGGAGCGAACCGGTACAGAAAAATGTTCAATGTAACATTGCCGGGAATTAAAGCAACCATTGTTATCCTGTTGATAATGTCCATAGGACATGTACTGGATGTCGGATTCGAGGTTCCGTACTTGTTAGGGAACGGGCTTGTTATGGACTGGTCAGAAACGATTGATATATTTGTATTGAAATACGGAATTGCGCAAGGAAACTATTCCTTAGCCACAGCGGGTGGCATATTTAAAACAGTCGTAAGTGTAACGTTGCTGCTATTAGCTAACTGGACTTCGAAGCGGCTAGGGGAAGAGAGGCTGTTATAATTATGGGAAAAACTCAATTGATTCCTCAAAGATCTCCAAAGAACATTGTTGGAAAACGTATGAGAAATATTGGGCTCGAACCTGTATTGTTTTCCACCTTTAATACTGTATTTATGGTATGTCTAGTTATAGTTACCTTATATCCGTTCCTGAATACTATAGCAGTCTCCTTGAATGCTGGGAATGATACCATCCGTGGCGGTATTTATCTATGGCCTAGAGAGTGGACCATACAAAACTACAAAGCCGTGTTTGCCTCTGGCACAATTATTCCTGCTTTTTGGATTTCGGTAGCACGAACAGTGTTATCTACGATCCTGAATCTATTTCTTACCACCATGCTTGCGTATACGTTAAGCCGGAAGGAATATGTTTTCCGCAAGCAGATTACCTTTGTATTCGTCCTTACCATGTATTTTAATGCGGGTCTGATTCCAAACTATTTCCTCATTAAGGATCTTCATTTACTCAATTCGTTTTGGGTATATGTAATACCGACTATGGTAAGTGCATTTAATATGATCGTCATTCGCACTTATATTGGTTCCTTACATGAAAGTCTTATGGAATCTGCAAGAATTGACGGTGCCGGAGAATTCAAGATTTTTATGAAAGTAGTTCTTCCTTTGTGTAAACCTGTTCTTGCTACAATTGCCCTTTTTGTCGCAGTAGGTGCATGGAACGCATGGTTTGATGCTTTTATCTATACCTCGTCCCGCCAGAATTTGAGCACATTGCAGTATGAATTGATGAAGTTGATATCCTCTAGTATGAATGCCAATGGTAACCCTAGTGTAGCTAACGGGGCAGGAATGACGGCGGATTCGGTAAGAGACCAGGTTACCCCAATTTCCATACGAGCAGCTGTTACTATTGTTGCTTCAGTTCCAATTTTGCTAGTCTACCCATTCATGCAAAAGTATTTTGTAGTTGGTATGAACGTAGGAAGCGTAAAGGAGTAAACAGGATGGAGTCTTCAATCACATACGCGAATCCGATACTTCCAGGCTTCTATCCCGATCCAAGTATCACTCGGGCAGGGGATGACTACTATTTAGTGTGTAGCTCTTTTGAATATTTTCCTGGGGTACCAATATTTCATAGTCAGGATTTAATTCACTGGACACAGATAGGTCATGTCCTAGATCGTATAAGTCAACTAGATACACGTAAAAGCAAGAGCTCTGGAGGGATATTTGCCCCAACTATCCGGTATCATGAAGGAACGTTTTACATGATAACGACCGAAGTACACGGGAAAGGGAACTTCTATGTTACGGCTACGGACCCTGCGGGTCCGTGGTCAGATCCGATTAGCATCCCTTATGGAGGCATTGACCCTTCTCTAATGTTTGATGAGGATGGAAAGGTATATGTCACCACGCAGCAGGGTGCAGATTATGATTCTCATGTCATTCAATATGAAATTGATATTGCGACGGGGAGGGCATTAACGAAGCCTGCTGTCATCTGGACCGGAGATGGTGGGCCTTGGACGGAAGGGCCGCATTTGTACCGAATAAATGGACTGTATTATATCATGAGTGCTTCAGGAGGAACGGCTAAAGAACATCGCGAGATCATTGGCCGTAGTTCCTCACCATACGGACCCTTTGAACCATTGCCGCATCCGATACTGACCCATAGCCGTACAGAGAATGCGATTCAATATTTAGGGCATGCCGATTTGATTGAAGATCAGAACGGGGATTGGTGGGCCGTATTTCTCGGAGTACGACTGGTGGAATCCAAGTATACCGTGCTTGGGCGGGAGACTTTTCTAGCTCCTGTTAGCTGGAACGAAGACGGATGGCCCATGATCGATAATAACGAAGACACCGTAGGACTGGAAATGAAGGTTCCGCGTGTACCTGGCTCATCGCCTAAACCTGCTTCTAATGGACGATATGATTTTGATGATGAAGTATTGCCGTTCGCAATGACCTTTCTGCGTAATCCGGCTGAGGGAAGCTGGTCTCTAAATGAACGTCCGGGCTGGTTATCTCTTCGGGGTCAACCTGAAGGTCTCAGTGATATCGGGCAGATGGCCTTTATAGGAAGAAGGCAGCAGTATACTTCAGCAGAATGGAGTGCACTACTGGATTTCAACCCTTCCGTAGACGGTGAGGAGGCTGGACTTTGCGCTAGATTGGATGAGCATGCACATTATGAAATTTCTCTATCGCAAAGAAAAGGAAAAAGGGTTATCGCAGCTCGTTTAACCATTGATGGAACCGCACATGTAGCGGCAGAGGTTCCAACTACTGCTGGGCATCTGTATCTGAAAATTCGGGCGGAGCTAACGGAATATGGCTTACTTTATTCTACGGATGGGCAGGAATGGATCGAGCTATCTTCAGCACCAGCATATCCACTATCCCCTCAAGCTGTGCGTGGGAACGGATTTACGGGTGTCCTTATTGGCCTTTATGCGACAGGTCATGGCAAAGTGGCTGAGGTACCCGCCTACTTTGATTGGTTCGACTATCGTTCATCATGAGTCGAATGCTAAATATATGTGCGTTTGTAGGGAGGGAACTTGATGAGACAAGCTAGCGATTTTACAGAGCCTGCACTAAAGACAGTGTTCTTAGAGGATTTCAAGATTGGTGCAGCCGTCAACCCATTAACGATACAATCACAGGAGCACTTACTTGCCTATCATTTCAACAGCATTACCGCTGAGAATGAGATGAAGTTTGAAAGTCTACATCCGTTGGAGGATATTTATAACTTTGGGGCGGCAGACCAGCTGGTTGCCTTCGCCCGGAAACATCAGATGGCGATGCGCGGACATACCTTGATCTGGCACAATCAGACTACGGATTGGCTGTTCGAGGATAAGAATGGGGGACCTGTAAGCAAAGAGGCTTTGCTTGCACGAGTTAAGTCACATATTCAAACTGTGGTAGGGCGTTACAAGGAAGATATTTATGCTTGGGATGTTGTAAATGAGGTAATCGCTGATGAAGGAGAAGAGCTTCTTCGTCAGTCGAAGTGGTTGGATATTGTCGGGCCGGATTTTATCGCCAAGGCGTTTGAATTCGCCCATGAAGTTGATCCGAAGGCTTTGTTATTCTACAACGACTATAACGAATCTCATCCACAAAAGCGTGACAAAATTTATCAATTGGTAAAGTCGCTGCTGGATCAGGGTGTGCCAATTCACGGCGTCGGATTGCAAGCACACTGGAATTTATACGATCCGAGCCTAGATGATATTCGTGCAGCGATTGAGAAATATGCATCCTTAGGACTTCAGCTCCAACTGACAGAGCTAGATGTATCCATGTTCCGTTTCGATGATAAACGTATGGATTTAAAGGCAGCGCCGGCTGATTTGCTTGAACTGCAGGCAGACCGATATGAAGCGATGTTCGCATTGCTGAGAGAATACCGCGACGTGATTAGCTCCGTTACGTTCTGGGGAGCAGCGGATGACTATACTTGGCTGGATGATTTCCCTGTTCGTGGACGGAAGAACTGGCCATTTCTATTCGATGAGGGCCATCATCCAAAACTAGCCTTCCACCGACTGATCACCTCTGCTACAAAATCATAGAGCGGCCAAGCTGCTCAAATAGTGAACCATGAACCCGTCCTTATATTTATTTAAGGGCGGGTTATTATAATATTGATAGGTTAGGAGATTGGATCTCAAAGGGAGGATTACAGTGAACCTCACAATTAGAACGATACTGGAAGAGTTAATGGGAACTGTGGAACAGATAGATGGAACTGTGGATACGCTTAAGCCTGGGAATCCAGAAACTGAGATAACAGGGATTGTTACGGCGTTCTGCGCTACGCAATATGTTGTGGAACGCGCGATGGCTATGGGAGCCAACTTGCTGATTACGCATGAGGGTGTGTTTTATAACCATCATGAGCCATGCGAGTGGTTAGATGGTGATCCTGTGTACCGCGGAAAACTAAGTTTGATCGAGCGTTCCGAAGTAGCTATTTTTCGTTATCATGATTATTGGCATCGGCATAAACCGGATGGGATCATGGTGGGCTTGCTGCGAGAGCTTGAGTGGTCAGCCTATGTGGATGAGCAGCAACCTGCTGCTACGATCCTAACGATTCCTGCCATGACAATAAGTGAAGCGGCTCAGTATATAAAAAGAAAGCTAGGCATTCCCTATGTACGTGTTGCCGGCGACTTATCTCAGACATGCAGACATGTGGGGATTTTAGTAGGTTACAGAGGGGGCGGAACGATGGCTATTCCTCTTTTTAATCAACATAATCTTGATTTAATTATTGCTGGTGAAGGACCCGAGTGGGAAACTCCGGAATATGTGAGGGATGCAGTCCACCAAGGCAGATTAAAAGCGCTGATTATGTTAGGCCATGCGGAGAGTGAAGCTCCAGGGATGAAATATTTAGCTGAAATCCTCGCAGAGAAATACCCAATGATTCCTACCTTTTTCATTGCTGAACAACCGATCTATCAGCTGGTTTAACTCGTCGAAATCAAAACCGAAGAATAAATTTGCATATTATGGAGAAAATGATTGGAAACCAGGTCACTGAGAAAGGAGTGTTTCAATGGAAATTCCTTTGGAGGCTGATGAAGTGTTAAGTCGGATCAAAAAGCTGCAAACCGACGGAAGCTCGATCAGCAAAAAACAAGTAAAGCAAAGCGATCCTGATCTTATGAGAAGTGCGCTGTTCTTTTATCCAAGCTGGGAGCATGCATTGAAAAACGCCGATCTTTTGTAGCCGCATGATTCTATGAAGGAGCCGAGTGGTTCAGAGATGGTTCTCTGATAACCGCTTGGCTTTTTCGCTTGGTTCAGCACGTTTTTCTTAAAAAAAACGAGTAAACAAGAGAAAAAGAGAGAGAAAATGACGAGTATATGCAATATGAAATGAAAAGTACTACATTCTACTTTATTTTGGCTAGATCGCTCCTTTACAAGCAACCTTACACGGAGTATGATTCATGACATAACCGATAATTACATATGAAATCCGCTTAATTTCCGTTCAGGAAAGCGGGGGAACCAACAACTGGGAATCGATGTTACAGTCGGTACTAGTTATGGGGTGAATCCTGTTCCTGGTGCATAGTAATGCATCCATGCAGGTAGGGCAACTCTCACTGCCCGAATCCGACAGCTAACCTCGTAAGCGTATGGAGAGAGGATGAATGGCGTATTTCACGATGAATAGCCACAGAGAATCCCTCTGTGGTTTTTTGCTGCGTTCAAAAGCAGATATAGTTATTGGATCTATTTATGAAAGAGGTGTTACCTTTGCCTATTGCTAAACTGAATGGAACTTCACTCTATTATGAAATCAATGGTACAGGGACTCCGGTTGTTTTTATCCACGGTCATGGATTGACACATAGTATGTTCAAGCCTCAGCTGGAGTATTTTTCTGATAAATATAAAGTGATTCTGTGCGATTTACGGGGGAATGGAAAGTCAGGTGAGCTGCTGCAGGCCCCAAACGAGATTATTGAAACTCAATGTCTAGATCTAATTATGCTATTGAATGATTTGGGCATCCGCGAAGCGGTTTTTGTGGGAATTGCTTACGGTGGTCTGGTCGTTCAACATATTGCGAAACAATATCCTGAGCGGGTAAAAGCGATTGTCGTTGTGGATAGCTTCTGTAGAAGTCAGGCGTCAACGATTATAGGTAAAATCCAGCTTATGGCTGCTTATTGTAGTTGGCTAATGTATTACGCCCCAAGTGAGCTGATCCTGCCTTCGATTCGTATGATGTATCGGGAGCGCTGGAACCTGGCCTATAACGAGATTAGAAGAGGACTTCTCGACAAACGTCCACGGGAATTGTACCGGCAAAGGCTGGCTACGAGCCATGTGGATTACACTAGATGCTTAAAGACTTTTAAGCGTCCCGCGTTATGTATTGTGGGTGACTTCAGTGAATTCGGAGTCAATTGTATGAAGGATGTGGTGTCTCAGCTGCCTCAAGCTCAGTTAGCGATTATTCCTAACGCATTAGATCCTAGTAATCTGTGTCAGCCGGAGAAATTTAATGCTATTCTTCAGCGGTTTTTGGAGAAGCAGCAGGGAACTCAGCAGATTAGTTGATCTATTAGAGTAAATTGGAGTAAACATTGAAGAATGCATAAACGCGTCGGCGTCTTTAGATGGACGGCTAGCGTTTAAGCGAGAAATAAGGGCGTCCCATAGCCGGGGGGAATGAACTGGCTGCGGGGCGTTCTTTTGTATGGAATTATAGGGAGGATTTCCCTAAAGCATTGGATATCAAACTAAAAGCTGGCTCAAAGGTAGTCAATACTACGGATGAGCCAGCCTTTATTCTACTTCTACTCGCATGAATGTTGAGAATTTACAAGAACAGTACACCTACAATGCCACTTAAAATCCCTAACCCTACGACTGAGCCAAATACGAACCAGATCACCCGACGTGGGAAGGAACGATACACCATAAGCATAGAAGGCAAGCTTATGGAGGGAAGCGTGACAAGCAGCGCACCTGCAGCTCCTGTACCGAGACCAAAGGAAAGAAAGGTTCCGATAATAGGGATTTCAGCCGCGGTTGGAATGACAAACAGTGTGCCGGCAATGGCGAAAATAATAATAGCAAGAATGCCATTCGTAATGCCCTCCCCAAGAACAGGGAACATCCAAGCCCGTGCTGCACCTAGCAGAAGAACAGTAATGATATAGGCGGGTACCACCGTTATCAGCATGGAACCAGCACTTTTTAACCAGCGAATAATTAGTGATCCATCAGGATCGACTGTCTTGCTCACGGTTTCATCTATCGTTTGCGGAACGGAGGAGTCTTCAGCAAACTTATTCGCGAAATGACTAACCGCAAAGGTTAGGATTAAGCCAAACACTACACGCATCAATGTGAACTTCCAAGAGAGAACGAAGGTCATGAAGATCAACGTAGCCGGATTGAGCACAGGATTGCCTAACCAGAAGGCCAAGCTAGCACCAATTGAGACGTTCTTTTTACGTAAGCCTACGGCAATCGGAGCAGCACAGCAGGTGCACATCATTCCCGGTAAAGAAGCGATTCCGCCTAGAGCGGTGCTTTTGAAATTTGCCTTACCCAGCATGTTGAGCAGCCATTTGGACGGAAGTAGTACTTGGATCAAGGAGCCTAACAATATCCCAAGAACAGCTGCTTTCCATACGGATTTGAAATACGTCAGGGCATAATCCCAAGCACTCTGAAAGGATGGATCAGGCGCATTTGCTTGGTCTCCGGTCAAAATCGAAGAGCCGATGGAATGCTCCGTCGCAGCTATGGTTGCTTTCTGAGAATAAGGCCACCATTTGACATAGGACAGACCCGCTACAGCTATGAACACGAAGATAAGCACCAACAGCACTGCCTTAAAATGCGCAGGACGCTTGGTGCTGAGAGAAGAATCATTAGAAACAGCTGACATAACTCTGAATAACCTCCAAGTAAAAAATATCAAGGTTCCCATTATAGCATAATGAAATCAAAGCGCTAGCTTTGTATTTTGTACATTGCTGTCTACTGATGTAAGATTAAAGATATTCGACATTAACTATTTAAAGGAGCTGAGTCATGATGTCTCAAGCCGAAACCATAAAATTGACTTCATTATCTTCAAAAGGGGGCTGCGGCTGCAAAATCGGTCCCGCCGATCTCATGCAGGTTATTCGCAGTTTGCCACCAACGGTACCTAACCCCGATCTACTTGTAGGTCTGGATACCAGTGATGATGCTGGTGTGTACCGTTTAAGCGATGAACTAGCGTTAGTACAAACGGTTGATTTTTTCACGCCGATCGTGGACGACCCTTATTCCTTTGGTCAAATTGCAGCAGCCAATGCGTTAAGTGATATTTATGCTATGGGTGGAAAGCCGCTTACGGTGCTTAATATTGTGGCCTTCCCTATTTCTGTTCTGGACAAAAGCATTCTCGGTGATATTTTGCGCGGTGCAGCTGATAAAGTGCAGGAAGCAGGAGCGACACTTGTAGGCGGACATTCGATTGATGATAAAGAGCCCAAGTTTGGATTGGCCGTTACAGGCCTTGTGCATCCGGATAAAGTAAGAACGAATGCAGGTGCACAGGTGGGGGATAAACTGATTTTGACAAAACCTATCGGTGTGGGCATCTTAACTACTTCTATTAAAAAGGATCAGTTATCTCCAGAAGAAACCACACGCCTTACCACAGTAATGTCTACATTAAATAAAAAAGCGGCTGAAATCATGGAGCCTTATGATGTACATGCTTGTACAGATGTTACCGGATTTGGGCTGCTGGGACATGCCTCGGAAATGGCCAAAGGGAGCAATCACGGACTGATTATTCGTCAAAGTGATGTACCGATGCTGCCAAGAGTAAGAGAGCTTGCGGAACAGGGATTTGTTCCAGGAGGTACTAAGAATAACTTTGCCCATTTGGAGGGCAGCATTCTTTATCCGGAAGAAATGGACCAATTGAGCCGTTATATACTGTGTGATGCTGTGACTTCAGGCGGACTACTGATTTCTGTTGCTCCTGAACAAAGTGAAGCTTTGTTAAAAGAGTTAGTAGATGCAGGCGTTGAAGCGGCGTTGATCGGAGAGGTAACAGAAGACCATCCGGGTCAGATTGCAGTTATAGCTGCGCAATAACAAAACCTAAGAAGTTAGTCACCAGAGGAGAGAGTGCATTGTTTCAGGATATTACACTGGAAGAACTAAGAGTGCTAAAGAATAAGAAGCAGATCACCGTTATCGACGTTCGATCTCCTTCTGAATATAAAGATTCGACATTGCCGGATAGTCTGAACATTCCTTTTTTTGATGATGAGGAACGCGCTGAAGTAGGAACTTTGTATAAACAGACTAGTGTGCAGGCTGCGAAAGAACGAGGCTTGGAAATTGCTGCGGCAAAGCTACCTTCCTTTGTCAAAGAATTCGCTGCGATTCAAGGGGACAAGGCTGTGTTCTGCTGGAGGGGTGGTATGCGGAGCCGTACAACTGCGACCGTTCTTTCTTTAATGGATATTCACGCTTATCGACTGATTGGCGGTTACAAAGCTTATCGCAAATGGGTGCTCGATGAACTGGAGTCCTATGAATTCAAGGCGAAGTCCTATGTGATTCACGGAAATACGGGTACAGGCAAAACAAACCTACTACACCGCCTGAAGGCACAAAGCTATCCAGTTCTGGATTTGGAAGGGATGGCGGGTCATCGTGGTTCTATCTTTGGTGAAATCGGACTTCATGCAAACAATCAAAAGACGTTCGATAGTCTTCTTTTAGAGGCGTTAATTAAGCTTGGGGATTCACCATATGTACTGTTTGAAGCGGAGAGCAAAAAGATTGGTAAGGTAGTGATGCCCCCATTCATGGCCGAGCAAAAAGAGCACGGAACGCAGATTTGGATTGAACTACCTTTGCAAGCTAGAGTGCAACAAATCCTTGAGGATTACCGACCAGAAGAATATAAGGAGCAGTGCATTTCAGCCTTTCGCAGTATTAAATCCCGAATTCATATTCCTATTGCGGCAGAAATCGAGCGGTGCTTACAAGCTGATTTGTTCGGGGAGGCTGTGGCGTTGCTGTTAGAATACTACTATGATCCTAAATACGATTACACGTCTACTCAGTATGAAGGCATTGAGAGAGTTACCTTTAAGGTGAATAATCTGGATGAAGCTGAGGCTGCGGTGCGCTCTTTTTTGGCCAGTAGTAATACAGAGGTTTAAAGGGGGATTAGCGTATAAATGATCTATTTAGACTATAACGCTACAACGCCTGTAGATAAGGAAGTAGCAGAGGCGATGATTCCATATCTTTATGGTCATTACGGGAATCCCTCAAGCAGTCATTCTTTGGGGCAAGAAGCTAAATTCGGAATCGAGCGAGCAAGAACACAGGTGGCAGATTTCCTCCATTGTGCGCCGGGTGAGGTGCTTTTTACAAGCGGGGGTAGCGAATCGAATAACACTGTCATAAAGGGAGTTGCCCAAACTTATAGACATAAAGGTAATCACATTATACTGTCTGCTATAGAGCATCCGGCGGTGATTAAACCATGTCAGTATCTGGAGCAGTTGGGCTACACGATTACTTATGTTCCTGTTGACTCGTATGGAATGGTGCATGTAGACGATGTGAAAAAGCAGCTCACAGACCAAACCATTCTGGTCTCCATTATGCACTCTAATAACGAAACAGGTACGATCCAGCCGATCAAGGAAATAGCCGAGGTCTGCCACGAACGGGGTGTTTTTGTTCATACCGATGCTTCACAATCCGCTGGAAAAGTAGTGCTCGATGTGGCTGATTTAGGAGTGGATTTTCTAACGCTGGCAGGCCATAAATTATATGCGCCAAAAGGTATTGGAGCACTTTATATCCGCGATGGCATTCACATTGAACCTTTGATTCACGGAGCAGGGCATGAGCAGGGGAGAAGAGCGGGGACCGAAAATACACCCTACATAATTGGATTAGGAAAAGCTTGTGAGCTTGCTGCGGACTCCGCTTCTATGGAGCGTGTAAAGCAGGTTGCAGATTATTTCTATGATAAACTGCAGGAGGCTTTTGGCGACAGGATTCACCTGAACGGTCATAAGCACAAGCGATTACCCAATACCCTTAATATTAGTTTTCTTGGAGCAGTGGGTCACGAAGTGATTGCTTCGCTAGAAGATGTGGCTGCCTCAACAGGCTCAGCTTGTCATTCTGGAGAAACATTAATTTCGCCTGTTTTAAAGGCTATGAATGTCTCAGCAAGTATTGGGCAGGGAGCGGTTCGATTTAGTGTTGGACGGTATACGACTATAGCGGAGATCGATGAGGTAATCGTTAAGTTAAAAGAGTATTTGTTGTGAGTAGATTCCCGGGGATGGAGTAGTTAATGACGACTCGTGTGATTCCAGGGATGGAGTAGCTAATGGCGAACACTTGCGATTCCCGGGGATGGAGTAGCTAATGACGACTAGTGTGATTCCCAGGGAATAGACTTGCTATCGGAATCAGGCGTTCTTATTTGCAGTATTCTCCTCTTTTTGGAATGCTATCGGACCCCAGAGGCGTTATTTGCACAAAAAAGACGTAGTTGGCACCCATTTTTGCTCAATAACGTCTTTCCGGTCCGAAAATCCTTCTTTGAGGCGATAAATGAACGAATAGCGGTATCTGAGTCCGAAAGATCAAGAAATTTTAAATCGCATATTACTATAAAAGCATCTGCCACTCCTTAGATGGAATGGCAGGTGCTTTTGTTTGTATTAGTGACTATACAATAGTAAAGCCTGCACTTGCATAACCAGCAATTGTATTTACAAGGCTAAAGCCTGAAGCAGTGGCTGAAAACACCATGAGAAGACGTGTCTGCGCTGTTACAGGAAAATCAATACCGAATGTAGCTCCGCTGACAAAAGTCCCTAGATTAATTGTACCTTCGATAGCTGGAAGTGGTACTATGGCCCCTGGAATAGGAGTGAATGTGTTATTGGGTAGAGTAGATTGGAACAATTGTGCTGTCACAATTACCGAAGTACCAATAAGTGATAAAGCTAAGGTATTACTGAAGTAAGCGGAAATGGAAGTAATCACTCCCGAACGAGGAACTGACATTGCAAAGTTGATAAGAGGTCCAAGAGCAGTGCCTGTCAAATCTATATTACCGCCAACAAGAGAAATTCCTGTGGCTGAACTTCCGAAGCCTACAAGGCTTGTTGTTCCAACCAAACCACCTAAAATCGTGGTCATAATGATAGGGCCTCCAGATGCCAGCGGAATGATTGCGCCATTACCTGTAGCCCCAGTAACGCCAGTAACACCAGTAACACCCGTCGCTCCAGCGAGCCCCGCCGTACCAGTTGCGCCTGTCGCTCCAGCGAGCCCCGCCGTACCCGTTGCGCCTGTCGCTCCAGCGAGCCCCGCCGTACCCGTTGCGCCTGTCGCTCCAGCGAGCCCCGCCGTACCCGTCGCGCCTGTCGCTCCAGCGAGCCCCGCCGTACCCGTTGCGCCTGTCGCTCCAGCGAGCCCGGCCGTACCCGTCGCGCCCGTCGCTCCAGCCAGCCCAGCCGTACCCGTCGCGCCTGTCGCTCCAGCGAGCCCGGCCGTACCAGTTGCGCCTGTCGCTCCAGCCAGCCCGGCTGTACCCGTTGCGCCTGTCGCTCCAGCGAGCCCGGCTGTACCCGTCGCACCCGTCGCTCCAGCGAGCCCCGCCGTACCCGTCGCGCCTGTCGCTCCAGCGAGCCCCGCCGTACCAGTTGCGCCTGTCGCTCCAGCGAGCCCGGCCGTACCAGTTGCGCCTGTCGCTCCAGCGAGCCCGGCTGTACCCGTCGCACCCGTCGCTCCAGCGAGCCCCGCCGTACCCGTTGCACCAGTCGCCCCAGCAGTACCCGCTGTACCAGTCGCACCAGTCGCTCCAGCGATACCCGCAGAGCCAGTCGCGCCAGTCGGTCCAGCGAGCCCCGCAGTGCCAGTCGCACCAGTTGCACCTCCGCCTGGGCCAGCCGGTCCTTGTATACCTTGTGACCCAGTCGCACCAGTCGCGCCTGTCCCACCAACACCATATTCCCCTTGAGGTCCCTGAGGTCCTTGTGCTCCGGTAGCGCCAGTAGCTCCACCAGCAATTAGTAAGTAATCTGGCGAATTGCCTGGTATTCCTATGGGGCTAGCAACCGTAGCTATATAGGTGCTTCCATTGAGGGTTACTACTTGACCCGCTGGATAAAAAGGACTTTGTGCGGGATTAAAGACTACAATACCTTGCAGCCCTGCACCTGTGGATCCCTGAGGTCCTTGAGGTCCTTGAGGCCCTTGGGGTCCCTGAAGCCCTTGAAGCCCTTGAAGCCCTTGAGGACCCTGAGGCCCAGTCGAACCCTTAATAGGTAAGCCAAGCGCTTGTGAAATAGAAGCTTGAATATGCCGGATCTGAACAACTAACTGATCTTTGCAACTAGCTTCAATCTTCGTGGCGAGAATAAAAGATAATAACTCGGCCAATAGTTGTTGAAGATTGGTGCCAACGCTTATGACTGAGAAGGGGCTGACTTCAGTAGCTACAATGGTTATTTCTACTACAGATAGAAGCTCCGTTCTAAAAGGGCTGCATATCTTAGCCTCATGCAAGAATTCCATGAGTTCTCTTAACACTCTTTGAAGATTGGTAATATGAAGTGTTGTAGGATTCGTAAGTGCGGGAGGTACTACTGTAGAGAGCTCAGTGACTATTTTTAATAGAGCGTTACACTCCCTTTTTCTAACAGGACTGCTTATCCTCCCTTGCTTGTTTAGGATAATGTCACCTTTAAATGGTCTATGATTATGATCCGGCATGTTTCTGTATCTCCTCCTTGAGCTTCTCCTCTTCATTCCTTTAAAAATTGGGAACCTGCCCAATTAGCATATTCTGAGAAGCGGAAGTCGTTACAATAATCGAGCCGAAGTCGTTCTAAATGAAGCGAATACAAACAAGGTTCAGCCTTCTGTTTGATCAAGGGTATTGGAGCGCCGGTATTCTATCGGTGTGATGCTGAAGTTGCGTTTGAACATCCGATGGAGATAAGAACTGCTGGTGAACCCGGTTATTTCAGCTATGTCCGAAACGGATAGATCGCTCTCTGTCAGAAGGCGACATACTTCCTGCATCCGTAAATCCATGATGACATCCACAATAGCTGTCATGGTCTGCTGCTTATAAAGACGGCTGACATATATGGGTGTCAGGCTAAGTTCATCGGCAATCTGGTTTAGGCTTAGGCTAGGATCCATGTAAGATTGAGTGATTTTATGGTTAATTTGGCGGATCAGATCGCTTTGCTTGAAGCTACGCTTATCCGCCTGGAATTC
This sequence comes from Paenibacillus sp. FSL R10-2734, assembly GCF_037963865.1. Taxonomy (NCBI): domain Bacteria; kingdom Bacillati; phylum Bacillota; class Bacilli; order Caryophanales; family Paenibacillaceae; genus Paenibacillus; species Paenibacillus sp. FSL R10-2734. Next base: position 1,651,141 of record NZ_CP150170.1, read on the forward strand.
CTGAATATCGTCGAAAAGTTGGTAAAAAGCTTCCACAAGCTCATCCATCGTCTCGTAACTCTCAAGTGAAGGTATCTTGAGCATACCTTCTACAGATGTATTGCTGAGCTTTTCGATATTGTCGACGATTCTTTTAATCGTTAGGGTTACTCTGGATAGCGTCAGTTCCAGTACATGATAGGGATATTGCTCCATTACGCGCACGATATCGAAGAAATGGCTGCGGGCCTCGTCTGGTCTAGCATTCGTAAGAGCATCGACCAGCTTCTTCTCGCTGTCAGCCGGATAAGAGTAGAGGTTATACTGTAATTCACTAATCTTCTCGGCGTTAATCAGGCATCCATGTCCATAAAAAAGTCTATGTTTAGAAGCTTCTTTGGCCTGACTGTAGATTTGGTTCAGTAGTTCCGGATTATCACTAACGGGACTGTACACGAGCGACAGTCCGATCTTTAGATAATCGCAGCAAGCCACATGGATTTGTCGCAGCAGCACCTCGATCAATTCCGTATCGAGAGGTTCAGCGGACGTTATACTGCTAAGTAACATAACTACACTGTCGTCGTTCATATCTACGCTTTCCACTTGGTAAGTCTGACCGCATATTTCCGTGGCAATATTCATGATGGCGAACTTGTATGGCAATAGATAAGAACCTCGCTCTTTTCGCAAGGTATTGTATTCATCAATACGCAGCAATACAAGCCGATAGCCCTCGTTTAAGCTGAAAGTAACACTTAGTTGTTCATAATCACTTGATCGGCTGCTGCGGGGAGATTTTATACCGAGAACAAGATTACGTAATGAATTCTGTCTAATCGTAAACATACTGTTGCGCTTATCAGCTTCAAGGCTATTCATTCGGCTTACGATGGAATCAATGGGAAGATAGAGTCGTTTGGATAGCAATCTAGAAATGACAAGTCCGAACAATAGAATGATCAAAGAAATCAGTAACGTTGTATTACGGATTTGGTTGGTTTGTTCTGTGATTACATCATAAGGTGTAATTCGAACATACTGCCAGCCAAGCGAATCTGGTGAAGTATAGGACACTAGTGATTTTTGACCTTTAAAAGGAGCTATGAAATAACCTGCGGAGCGGGCTTTAACTTGATTCTCTATCCAGCTGCTTTCATCCCCTGAGAGTTTTTCCAATGTCAGCTTGTTCCCCGATAGAAACCGACCTTGGTCATCTAGGAGATAAGTGCTACCACTACCGGTGGTATTGCTGTTAGCTAGTTCCTTGTTTATCCAAGCCGCCGATATATTAACTATAACAGCAGAATTGATGGAGCGGTCCCAATTGATCGCATCATAGCAGAGATAAGTATAGACGGAGATCGCCTCTGACTTGGGTTCACCGATGGAGTAGGTACGCGGGATGGGAGTAAATGTTTTGTAATCCTGATAATGATTCAACACCTGTATGATTTCAGTGTCCTCTAATTCCCGTGTGGTGTACACACCGTTCTGCCCTTGCGCTGCCGAGATATATACCGTGTCATTATTCGGATTATAAACATAGATGGATTCAATGTACGGCATAGAATTCAGATAGTTGTGGAGATCTGACATCGCAGCCGTAACCTCATAAATGGAGGGCTTGTTATAGAACAACAGATGGGAAATAGTTCTAGTTCGATATAGTTGAAATGAAAGCGTTTGCGCCACTTCGGCCATATTGACTACCTTCTTGCCAGTCTGAGTCAGATCTCTTAGATCCGAGCGGAAGGTCTGTGTCTTCTCTACCCCGATATAGTACGTATAGTAGACAAAAGTAGAGACAAGAAGGGTTAACGATATGCAAAGGGTTATGGTGGTGAGCAGCTTGTCGTACAGTAGTCTTTTTCTTCGTAGAGCATTATTCTTCATACCGTCCCCCTGATCATCATATGACTTCCTTGAGAAAAGCTCTGGGTGAATTCACCTTATGAATTTCTTTTATTATAAGTCGCCAAGAGTGAACAGAACAGTGGAGTAACCTTAGAATGTTGCATTTTTCTATCTGCAGGGAGTGAACAAACTAAATATTTGTGTACATAACAGCATTTTATACAAGAATTAGTAAGCCTTAATCGGAAATAGACAAGCTTTGAAGTCTATCGAAGGCCCTTGATTACTTTTACATAAATACCCCAATTGTCCAATCCTTGTTTCGCAAGTTTGTGCAATAAGGCATGTAAGCTTCACTTCTATGTTCAGGAGAATCTCCCTATAGTGGAATTATGCAGTTTTAATATTAAGGGAGTGAGAGATCTTGAGCCAAACCTCATCCAAAGGAATCTCAACCGTCGAACTTGGTATCCAGGCTGATGGTAGAGCACGCTTACGAACGAGAAGAAAGAAGAAAGGATTTCTATATGAACTGTTGCACAATCGGGTGATGTTCCTGATGCTGCTGCCCACCTTGATCTTTTTCTTGGTGAATTCCTATTTTCCAATGGTAGGTATTTATTATGCGTTCACTCAATTTGACTTCAACAGCAGTATGTTTAATTCCAAGTTCGTCGGCTTGCAGAATTTCGAGTTTCTCTGGAGATCTGGCACATTGGTGAAGCTGACGATGAACACGATAGGTTATAACATCGCTTTTATTGTCCTTGGGAATGTGCTGGCGATTGCTTGTGCGATCCTCTTAAGTGAACTGAATGGAAAATGGTTTAAAAAGATTAGCCAATCGGTGATGTTTCTGCCATACTTCGTATCCTTCGTCATTCTAAGTGTTATTGTCTACAACCTATTCAACTATGACAGCGGTTTCTTGAATACAATGCTAACGCAATTTGGAATCGATCCGGTAGATGTCTACAGCAAACCCTGGGCTTGGATCTTTCTAATTATTATCTTCTATCTCTGGAAGAATCTCGGCTACAGCATGGTCATCTATCTGGCGGCGATTACGGGCATCAGTGATGAATATTATGAAGCGGCTAAGATCGATGGTGCTAATATTTTTCAACGGATTTGGTATATTACGGTGCCGATGCTGAAGTCTACCTTTGTGGTGCTGTTGCTCTTTGCGCTCGGCAGTATTATGAAGGGTCAATTTGATCTGTTTTATCAATTAATAGGTAATAACGGGCTACTCTACAATACGACGGATATTCTCGATACGTATGTCTATCGTTCTCTTAAAGTAACGTTTGATGTGGGGATGGCTACTGCTGCCGGAGTCTATCAATCCTTGTTCGGTTTTATCCTCATCATGACGGTCAACTATATTATTCGCAAAATAAACGATGACTACGCCCTGTTCTAGGAGGACAAGACATGCAAATTCAAAAGGATAAATATACCCGGATGCTTCATGCAATCGCCTATGTGGTCATCATTGGACTGTCGGTTGCTTGCCTGCTACCATTTCTGCTGATTATTTCCGCATCATTAACCAGCAATGAATCCATTATCCGCGATGGCTATCATCTGATTCCGAAGCAGTTCTCTCTTGAGGGCTACAAGACGGTATTCATCTTCCCGGATGAAGTGCTGCGTGCTTACACGGTCACCATTATCTCCACAGTGGTTGGGACCACATTAGGGCTCTTCTTTATGACAATGGCCGGTTACGTTCTGGCCCGCAAGGATTTCAAATACCGTAATACCTTCTCCTTCTATATATACTTTACGACTTTGTTTGGTGGGGGACTTGTTCCGTGGTACATCATGATTACCAAGTATCTCGGCCTGCTGGATTCCTATGCTGTACTAGTGCTGCCAGGACTGATGACACCCTTCTTGATTATTCTAATGAAGAACTTCATTAAATCAGCAGTCCCCGAGGAGTTGTTCGATTCCGGAAAAATTGACGGGGCCGGTGATTTCAGAATCTACTGGCAGATTGTGCTCAAGCTCTCCATGCCGGGGATCGCTACAGTTGGATTGTTCCTTGCACTGTATTACTGGAATGACTGGTTCACATCTTCACTGTTCATCAATGATACCCATAAATATCAGCTGCAGTTCTATCTGTACAATGTTATCAATTCAGCGCAGTTCATTGCACAGATGGGTGCTGGAACTGGGGTGTCGCTGGCTACGGAGGTCCCTGCTGAGTCTACAAAAATGGCGATGGCGATTGTTGTGACTGGACCGATTCTATTTCTGTACCCGTTCGTTCAGCGTTACTTTGTCAAAGGGTTGACTATCGGAGCTGTAAAAGGTTAGAACCGCAACCTTGCCCCTAACCAGGCTTAGGTAAAGTCGGCTAACATAGAAGCATAGTGAAAAGGGAGGATTCAGATGAACAAACTACGAGGCAAAAGCATGTCTATTCTGCTTACGTCAGTACTGAGCTTGACTCTGCTGGCGGGCTGTGGGGGAAATTCCAATTCTGCGAACAAGGAGAATGCAGCAGTAAAAGAGAGCAACAACGGGGGGAATACAGCCAAGAGTACCAACGTTGGGACAGAGGAGAAAACGGGCCTGGATACATCTAAGAAGGTTGAACTGCAATTCTATATGCTGGGCGATGCCCCTAAGGATCTTTCGAGCATTGAAGCGGAAATTAACAAGATGGCTGAAGAGGATCTGAATGCTACCGTTAAATTCAACTATACAACTTGGACAGATTGGGATCAGAAGTACAAATTGCTGCTGTCCTCTGGTCAATCGATTGATTTGATCTTTACTGCGGACTGGACACAGTATCAAGCTTACGCTAAAAAAGGAGCTTTTTTGGCTATCGATGATCTGCTGCCGACGGCTGCCCCAACGCTCCAGCAATTTGTACCGCAGGATATGTGGGAGGCAGTTAAGATTAATGGTAAGATTTACACCGTACCCGCGACTTATAAGGAATATGTAACGAATGGTTTTGTATGGCGTGAGGATCTGCGCAAGAAATACAATCTGCCTCAGCCGACAGATTTGGCCAGTTATGAAGCTTATATGGAAGGGATAAAGAAGAATGAACCGAAGATGTTGCCGTTATCTCTTAACAGTAATGTGAGAGAGAATCTGCATGATGCCTACACTTCACTTAACGCGATGGTCGGAGGCCCGTTGCCTTATGGTATCGGAATCAAATACAGTGATCCTTCGAAAGCTTATCAATATTGGGGCTCGGATGAACATAAAGAAGAACTGCTGACCATGAGACGCTGGCAGGAAAAAGGCTTAATCTCTAAAAATGTATTGAACGTGAAGGACACTATTCAGGATCCGCTTATTGTGGGTAAAGCGGCAACTATCTTCGCAGATAACCCGACTCGCTTTAACGATACTCTGATGAAATTGAAAGCTGCACATCCGGATTGGGAGCTGGGTTACTATCCTTATGGTAAAATGATTGGTTACGCCACTCCGGTTCATCCCATTCATAATGGGTTTTCCATTCCTAAGAACAGCAAAAACCCGGAACGTGCATTAGCATTCTATGAGAAGATGGTTATGGATAAACGTTATAATCAGTTGACGCAATACGGTGTTGAAGGAAAAAATTATAAGGTTGATGCAGACGGTTATTATGAGCTTATTGGAGACGCTTCTAAGAACGGTTTCACTCGTGAAGGGATGAATGGCTGGGCATGGCGGAACCCGGAATTTATGATATTCGACAAATCCTATGATGGCGTCAAAGAGATTTTCGCTGAGCTTGATAAGATTCAGAAGCCGGATATCTTCACAGGATTTGCAGAAGATTACACCTCTTATCAGGCTGAAAAAGCGGCGCTGGAGCAGGTAGAGAAACAATACCTGTATCCACTGCAAGCTGGATTGGTAGAGGATGTTGATGCGGGTATAGTCACCTTTATGGAGAAGGCTAAGCAGGCTGGCCTTGAGAAAATCCAAACGGAATATATCAAGCAATGGAATGCTTACGTACAGGAGAAAGGTCTGTAATAAAGAAGAGCAAGGGATGTTCCTTAAGCCGTAAAGGCGGGGGAACATCCTTTTTTATTTCTACTACGAGAAGCGTTGGCGGAATTCCCGCGGAGTGGTTCCCTCTATGCGTACGAAGCTGGAGCTGAAGTAAGGTGCCTGATTGAAGCCGACCTCCTCGGCAATCCGAGCAATCGTGTAACTGGTCTGCATTAGCAACAGTTTACTCTGCTGAATCCGGTAGTGCAGCAGGTAATCCATTGGTGCACAGCCGTACTCCTTTTTCATGCAGCGAGCGATATATACAGGGTGAAAGTTCAGACTCTCCCCAAGCTGCTTTGCTGTGATGTGCTCACGGAAATGATTGCGCAGATAGGATGCAGCTTGCTCTGCACATATTTTGGAAGGAGAGGGGCGTGCATGGTTCAGGGAAGCGGATAGCTGCTGAAGAACCTCTTGGAATAGCAACTGCTGCTGAAATGGAGTATCACTCAAATGGGAATTAGGCACTAATTGATTCAGCTGCGAGAGCAGTTCTTCCATCTTGGACGGTTGTAGCAGAGTGGTATATTGGGGCAGCTGTAAGGTGAAAGTTCGTATATTAAATTCGTCAGAATGAAGAGGGTGCTCTGCTCTTCCGTTTTCTGCCTCTGGTGAAGTAGCCGTAGCCTCAGAGATATTCCAATCACCTACGGTCTGAAAATGCAGCCAATAATAAGAGGTGAGTTCCTTACAGCTGTCCGTACTAAAATGATGGCTATCTGGACGAAGAAGCAGTGCCTGACCTGCCCGTACCTGAAAGCTGAGACCTCCTTCACTCATATATAGGCAGCCCTGCTTGACTACAAGTAAATCGAACACCCTGATATTGTGGCGACTCATATGGTAATGACCTGGTGAGAAGGTGTGCAATCCACTAACGATATAGTAGAGCATTGGCGGGACTGTGAATTTTAAAATATTCATGAGGTACTCCTTTTTATTGAGGTTGGAATAATGAAATTATTGGTTTGAAATCTGTACCATCATCAAAAGTATATCATCTATAATTTAGTCTGACCTAAAGAAATTGGAGGCTGTTTCTCAGGTCCAGTATGTATGTTTGCTTTAAGAGGAGGGTTTGTTTAGTGAAAAAAGAAAGACAGGGCTTTGGACTATGGGTATTGGCTTGGCCTATATTTATAGAGGTGTTTCTTCAGACCCTGCTAGGTACGGTGGATACGCTCATGGTTAGCCGTATTTCTGACGATGCAGTCGCCGTAGTCGGCATTTCCAATCAATTGTTTGGTGCATTGACCACACTCTTTACCACTTTTGCGGGCGGAGCGGGTATCTTGATCGCGCAAAGAATGGGTTCAAAACGTTTCGGCGAGGCGCGTACGATCGCTATTATGGGCGTATCGGTCAGTCTCATCCTTGGTATTGTCGTAAGTATCATCCTATTCTTCTATGCGGGTCCAATAGCGGGGATGCTTAATATATCGCCTGAGCTACTATCACTGTCCAATGTCTATATTTCGTATGTCGGCGGCGGTCTGTTTTTGGTAGGGATGATTGCTTCCCTAGGCACAGCGATCCGTAATACAGGGAACACCAGAGGACCGATGTACACAGGGATCATTATTAATGTCATCCATATTATTCTGAACTATATTTTTATATTCGGGGTGTTCGGTCTGCCACAGCTAGGGCTTGCGGGAATTGCGATCTCAAGTATTATCAGTAGACTGGTCGGAGTGATCATGCTGTATACCATGTTTAGACAGTCTTTCGAGATTAAGATTAGACTTAGAGATTTCCGTATATTCAACGGCAAGCTGTTCAAGGAAATTATAAAGATTGCTTGGCCTCTAGGAATTAATTCTTCCTGCTGGGTGTTCTCTCAGTTAATTGTCTATTCCTTTCTAGCCGCACTGGGGGCTGAAGCGTTAGCCGCACGGACTTATCTCAATACCTTAGAGTCCTTTTGCTTCACGTTAGGTTATGCAATCGCTCTGGCTGGACAGATACAGATCGCGCATTTGTTCGGGGCAGGCAAATTGAAAGAGGCTTATCGTAGTGCATATCGCACGCTGTATATCGGTTTGGCCATTGTATCAGCAAACATGCTACTGCTATTTCTTTTCGGCAGGAACCTGTTAGGCTATTTCACTTCCGACCCACGGATTATTGCTATTGGGATTTCCCTGTTGGCTCTAAATCTCCTACTACAACCTTGCAAAATGCTGAACATGGCCATGGGTAATGCGCTGAACGCCATCGGCGATACCCGCTATACGATGTATACTTCTATCGTGTCTATGTCCATTATTGGAGTGGGTTGCTCCTATTGGTTTGGAATCAGCTTAGGCTGGGGGCTTATTGGTATCTACTGCTGTATGATTGCTGATGAATTTGTGAGAGACATACTTGTTCTTATGCGTTGGAGAGGGAGAAAAGTTCTCCGTCAGGCGGATATCGGTTTGAGTAAAGAGAATGCCTCGCTACATGGAGCCGGGAAAAGAAGCGCTTCGTTAACTACATAAGCGAGACGCTATAAGCCCACCCTGGTGGGCAATGGAGTTCTTTTAGAGTGGACGTTGTTTGTTGAGTAGCATTTTGTTGCGGCAGCGTAGTGTGTTTGCTGAAAGGCGACGTGCTTTCGGACTCAGATGCAGCTATTTGCCGATTAAGAGCCTTTTTTGAATAGTTTCGGACAGGAGAGGCGTTATTCCTCGAAAAATTGCCCAAAATGATGTCATTTTGCGCCGATAGTGTCTCTGGGGTCCGATAGTTGTCTAAAAGAGGCGTTTTTTCGAAAATAGCGACTCTGGAGTCCGATAGCAACTTTGAGAGCTGCAAGTAACATCGATCGGCTAAGTAACATTGAGCGAATTTAACCGTTTGGTTTAGTACATTATACTTTTGTTACTTCGGAACAGTATGCTTTGGGACTCAGATGCAGCTATTTGCCGATTTAGAGGCTTTTTTGAATAGTTTCGGACAGGAGAGGCGTTATTCCTCGAAAAATTGCCCATAATGATGTCATTTTGCGCCGATAGTGTCTCTGAAGTCCGATAGTTGTCCAAAAGAGGCGTTATTTCGTAAATAGCGACTCTGGAGTCCGATAGCAACTTTGAGAGCTGCAAGTAACATCAAGCACCCCAAGCACCCCAAGCACCCCAAGCACCCCAAGCACCCCAAGCACCCCAAGCACCCCAAGCACCCTAAGCATCACAGAGCACTCCAAGCACCAAGCACCAATCCCCACCTGATGCGCAATCTCCCACCGAGCTGTGGGTGTTGGGTGATTTTTTTGAGAGAGGCTACCTCATTAGTAAATTATTACTTAGGGGTTAGCCTCTTTTTTGTGCGAGTATAAAGTTTGATTTTGCTGGTTCTGAAATTTGGTTATTCATTCATATAGAGTTTGATTCTATAATAAAAATGAGTTAGCCTTTAGAGCATGGGTAGCTATTTCAATAATACATACTACTGAAGGGTTTGAGGAAAATGCCGTTAAAATGGAGAGGCTTGTCGATCCTAGCACTGCTCTTAATGATGATACTAATATCGGGATGCTCTAATGGTACGGTTCACGTCACGGTGAATAAGAATCAAAGCGTAGATCTGGCAATGAATGTGAAATTGGATTCCCGAACAGAAGCATTGATCAGCGATAAAATGGAGAAAAGCCTAACAGATAAACTGAAGGCTGAAGGGATTCAACTAGAAAAAAGACAAGAAGGAAAATCTACAGTCTATCAAATCCAGAAAAGTTACGCTTCATTTGGGGATATACGTTCAACCTCTATGGGGCTGGATATTGTGGATCTACAGCTGAATACCAAAGAGAATTGGTTATATACCACATATGATGTTGAGGCGCAGCCTCAATTTAATAGTTATATGGACACCATCATGGATAATATGGGGACGCTGAGTATATCGAAGCCGATTATTCGGGCGGTGCTGAAGAACTTAGCATTTGATTTTAAACTAACGTTGCCCATAGATTTAATTGGTGATAATAATGCAGTTGTTGATGAAGGCAGAACAGTTACCTGGAATGTTACACTAGGGGATACAGAGCCGATCAAAATGCAGGTCTATGTGCCGAATGTATGGAATGTAGTGATCGTGTTAATCATCCTAGTGGTGGTTATAATTACTATGATTTTATTGTTCGTCAGAAAAAGAAAACACCGCAAAGTAAAACGTGCTTAAGTGTGTTCGGAAAATGGAATGGAAGTGCCGGGAAGCGAGGATGCTGTACCGGCTTTCTTTACTTTATAGCGGGAGTAGAGTTATAATTAGTACCAAGTACTAATATTAGATACTGAATGAAGAGGTGATTGGAATGACAGGTGCAAAAATTACAGCTATCGGAACTTATGTCCCGGCAAAAAGACTGACGAATGCTGATCTAGAGCAGATGGTGGATACTAATAATGAGTGGATTGTTCAGCGGACCGGAATTCATGAACGCAGAATTAGTCGACAGGATGAATACACAAGTGATTTATGTGTAGCCGCAGTGCAAGATTTAATGAAACGTTATGGAAAAAGCGTTCAGGATGTGGATATGGTTCTAGTAGCTACTAGTACACCTGATTTCTCATTTCCCTCTGTAGCTTCTTTGATTCAAGATCGCTTAAATATTCCGCAGACAGCTGGAGCTATGGATTTGAGTGCGGCGTGTGCGGGTTTTGTATATGCACTACATACGGCTCATAGCTATGTTGCTTCAGGAATGCATCGTAAGGTTCTAGTAATTGGTGCAGATACAATTTCCAAGATTACAGATTACACTGATCGTAGTACCTGTATCCTTTTTGGTGATGGAGCCGGAGCAGTGCTTGTGGAGATTGATGAGCAATCGACGGGGTTTTTGGGCTTTCATCTAGCTAGCGATGGCGGTGGGGCACATCATGTGTATCGCACAGGTCTAGCTCATACTGTAAACAATATTGAATTAGTAGATACTCAGATGCTGGTGCAGAATGGGCGCGAGGTGTTTCGCTGGGCAGTCAGAACCGTTCCTCATGGTGTGCAGCAGCTGCTTGAACAAGCGAAAGTGAGTTTAGATCAAGTGGACTGGTTTATTCCGCACAGCGCGAATATGCGGATGATTGAGCCGATTTGCGAGCGGTTGAACTATCCGATGGAGCGAGTGCTGCATAGTCTTGTGAATTTTGGCAACACTTCTGCTGCCACGATTCCCTTAGCACTTGATTTGGGGATTCGGGAGGGCAAAGTACAGAATGGGCAAAAGATTCTGATGTATGGCTTTGGTGCGGGATTGACACAGGCGGGTCAACTAGTAGAGCTGAACTTGGATGAACGGGTAGGAGAGCCAACTTTATTGTGAGTTGTTCAAGTAAACATAAATAATAAAAGATAGTTAAGCTGCGACCGTTTCTCGGTATTTTTCCGAGGAATGGTCGTTTTTTTTCATTACTAGAAGTATTTTTAGGCAGATATTATGCATATGTTAGGATGCTGTTATGCATGTATTAGGATGCTGTTATGCATGTATTAGGATGCTGTTATGCATGTATTAGGATGGTATTGTGCAGATGTTTCGCATCTGTTAGGCATCTTTTGGGATTGAGTTAGGCGTTTTGACCCAGACCACTATCTTTGGATGCATCTTTTAAATTTTACAGATATTTAATGCTAGGCAAATAATCCATACCTACAATAAACACAACAGACGCCGTTCTACCACAAAACAGGATGGGGGTACTTTGATTTGTATGAAGAAGGGAGGGACTATCGAATATACCCGATGTAAGAGGATCTATCTTTTCTGTCGCCACAGAGTTCTAATGTTATTCAAAACTATAAAATAATGTTTGGGAGAGATGATTTTGTTCAGAAAAGGTAGGAAATTTGTTGCATTATTACTGGCACTCACAGTAGTTTGTTCCACGATGCCAAATATCACCCCTGTGTTTGCAGCTGATGAATCCGTGGTTCTATCTGTAGATAAACCAACGACTTCTGTACCAACCGGTCGATATGAAGAAGCACAGACGATCCAACTCACTACTGCAACGCAGAATGCTGACATTTACTATACACTCGACGGTACGCTTCCGGATGTTAATAGTTTGAAGTATAGCGGACCGATCTCCATTTCCAAAACAACGAATTTATCTGCAATTGCAATCAAAGATGGTGTGGCTAGTAAAGGTGTAACCTTCTCTTATATTATCAAGACCAAAGAAAAGCCATTGCTCCAGTTCGTAGCGATGTCTGACGTACATGTAGGCTCACATGCTTCAGCAGATGCACGCTATACCCAGTTCTTTGATACCATAGGGTCGATTTTCCCGAACCCGGATGCGATTCTCGTCGTTGGCGATATGATTAATGATAATGGTAACGATAAGCCCAATGATCACGTGATGGTTCGAGAAATTTTCCAAGAGAATATAGCTAGAAAGCAGTGGAACAACACACAGATCCGGATGGCTATAGGCAACCATGATTCCACAGTTGCGAAAGTAAACGAACATTATCCTGTGGATTGGTTCACGAGCCAACCGAATGGCTATTATGAATCTGAAATCGGTGGTTATCATTTCTTATTCTTAAATGGAAATAACTACAATTCAGATACAGGCCAGCGTAATTGGTTAAAAGGTAGACTTGCAGAGCTCACGGCTGATCCGAAGAATCGGAATACACCTATCTTCGTGAATGTACACCAGCCTATATCGAATACGGTAATGGATGGGCAACAGGCATCGAATCCTAATCTCTATACAGATCTCAAAGACTATCCACAAGTGATCACACTTTCAGGACATTCCCACCTGAATATTAACGATGATCGCTCCATCTACCAGAAGGATTTTACTTCAGTCAACCTCGGCTCCATGTCTTATATTGAATCTGATCGCGGTTATTCCCAAGTGACGAAGAAGGGACTTGAGGGACGTTTTGAATTTCCTGTCAGTCAGGCCGACTTCATTGAGGTGTACGCTGATCGGGTTGAAGTGGATCGAATTGCATTTAATGCGGATCCCGGAGATATCTACACAGAAGGACAATGGACGGCTAGTCCCCAACCTCCATTCAACAGCGCGGGAACAGTCGCTGGAGACAAGTGGGTCATTCAGCTACAAGGCTCGACGAATGAGGTGATTAAGAGCAATTTCAGATACACGACGGCCAACCGTAATAAGGTTGCTCCTGTATTCAATAGCGAACTCAATATAACGAATCAAGGTACGGTACCTTTACTTTCCTTTAAGCAAGCGAAAGATGATCAATCCATGCATCATTATGAAATCAATGTCATCGATAAAAGGTCTGGAGTCAGCAGCAAATCCGTTAATGTATTCTCTGACTACTACTTTTCCCCGATTCCGAACGCAATGAATATTCCACTCGAAGGACTTGCGCCTCAAACTTCGTACATTGTTCAAGTGACGGCTGTTGATGCCTACGGGAATCGCTCTGCAACCCTAGAACAATCGTTCACTGCCGGCAATACAGCACCTGAGCTGACACCAATCGATCCATCGACCATGTGGAAAGACTTAGTTGTTGATATGAAATTGGACGGAAACCTATCTGATGACGCTAAAGACGTAACTGGAATTGCAAGTTTAGCAGGCAATGTAACGTATGTTGATGGCAAATCCAAGAAAGCTGCGCTAATTGCAGCGGGCAATAGCAATTATATTGATTTGGGCAAGCGAGATGATCTGAAATTCGGTGCAGGAAGCTTCACTGTGTCTTTCTGGCATAAAGGCAATCTTTCAGGGGATCAGACCATCATTTCCAATAAAAACTGGAATAGTGGGGGTAACGTGGGTTGGTATATTGGCCCTGCATCCACAAATGGTATGACCTTAAATATCAGTGATGGATCGAAAAGAACTGATATTGCAGCATCAAGTGTAGGAACAGAGTGGCATCTTTTTACCATTACAGCAGACAGAACTAATAACCTAGCAAAGGTCTATGTAGATGGGATAGAGAAAGCATCGAAAAGCATCGCAACGCTTGGTACCCAAAGCGTAGATACAACCTTTAACACGCTGATTGGTGTGGATGGTAATAAAGGTAATGGAGGAGCAACTATAACCTTAGATGATCTGAAAATCTGGAAGAGATCCCTCACAGCCACGGAAACGAAGGCATTGTCGGACTCATATAAGGACATTCAGCTCTATACCATTGAACAGCTCAGCACATTGATTAATGACGCAACATCTTACCAAGAGAATAGTAATAAAGTCATTGGTGTATCTTACCCGAAAGACCAGTTGGACGAGCTTACCAAGCAACTTCAGATAGCCAGACAATTGACGGCGAGCAATAGCCCAACCGAAATTGATCTTGCTTATGTCGAGCTGCAATGGGTCTACCTAAAAATTCAGAAGGCAGCGATATATTCCTATATCCCTAAGAACGCGTTTACGATCGACTCCTTCAGTTCTTATGCGGACAATGAAAATGCCTATGCAGCGAGCATCCTAGATAATGACACGGCTACGATTTGGCATTCCAAATGGCAAGATCCTGTCGCTTCGTTCCCACATTGGGTGATTATCGACATGAAAGGTAGCAAGCTCTTAACGGGTATTGGGCGCACTAGCCGCTTAAGTCAGACGGCTCTGGAATTTCCGAAGGATTTTGAGCTCTATGCCTCAGATCAGTTATCGGATTTGACCGACCCGGCGTACCTGAGTAATCCGGCGAACAAAGCGATCGGCACATTCCAGAAAACCTGGAAAGGCACGAGCTATCAAGATTTCAACGTGCTGGATAAAGCGATACAAGGTAGATATGTGAAATTTGTTGTCACGAGTACCTATAACCCAACCGCTTTATTCACCAGTATGAGCGAGATCGATTTTACCGGCAGCTCAGTTCTTCCAGCGGATACACTTTTACAGATGTCCTTCGAAAATAATTTGGATGATCAATCTGTAAATACTATACCGGCCACACCGGTTAGAGACCCACAGTTCGTGAAAGGTCGTGTCGGACAAGCCTTGAGTATTGATTCCAAGAGTACAGCTCTGCAATATGTTGATCTTGGCAAGCCAACAAGTCTAAAATTCGGCAAGGACAAGAACTTCTCGTTCGCTTTCTGGGTTAAATCGCCGTCTATCTCCGGAGACCCTGCGATTCTATCCAACAAGAACTGGGATTCTGGGGCAAATGTAGGTTATGCTTTAGCGCTGAAGGGAAGTTCGCTCCAATGGAACTTCAATACATCCGGCGAATCGCGTGCAGATGCCCAAATTCCAAATGTTGTAGATGGCACCTGGCATCATATCGCGATATCGCATGACCGTGCTTCAGGACGAGTTGATTTTTATAAAGATGGTCTTCCTGTAAATGTGACCAAAGTTAATGGCACGAACTATCAAGGGATCGCAAGCACCATGACCATTGCAGGTCGAACAGGTACGCTGGATACCGGACTGTCAACCATGATCGGCAATGATGGTACAGGCAATTACAGCAATGCGCTACAAGTGCAGCTTGATGAGCTTCATATGTTTGGAAGAACATTAACAGCGCAAGAAGTTTCTAATATGTATAACAGTGCTCCGCCGCTTGCTTCTATTGAGGATTTTTCAGGTTCATTAAGTCTGATCGGAGCTAAGCATACGGTTCAAGGTACGCAATTCCGATATAACCTAGATCTGCGTACACCTGACATGACGACTAAAGTGGATAAAGCTGTCGTTGAGATTGCCTATGATCCAGAACAATTCGAATTTGTCAGCGCATCGCGTGCAACGAAGACAGACACTTCGACACCTGGTATCGTTCGACTAGAACTGCCGGGAGGGAATGTCTATAATATCGGGAACCCGCTGGAGTACGCCAAATCCAGAATCTCGGAGCTCAAATTTAATACGTTAGCTGCTTCCGGCAAAGGCATCATTGAAGTTAAGAATGTAGATTTCTATACTGGATCAACAAAACTTTCGATTAAGGCATTTGAATCGGCGCCTGCCGTTATTCAGATCCATGCCAAAGCTTCAGAAGATCTTAATGAGGACGGTTATGTTACGGTAGGTGATCTTGCACTTGCGCAAGGCATCTCGGATAAAGAGTTAGCAGATATTGCAGCTGAGGCCCAATACCAACCCTATAAACGTGTAGTTGTCATAGGAATTGATGGCGGAGGCGTAGCTGTCTCTAAGGACGCCCCTTATTGGGAGAGCCCAAGCTCCAAAAAAGAAAAGGTAGGCGATCGACTGCAAATTCCAGCCATTCGCAATATTATTGAGCATGGAGCTATTAGCTATACGGCCAAAACTACGTTACCTTCCAGCTCGTCTCCAAACTGGGGCTCGATGATTAATGGTGTTGGTTATGAGAAACATGGTCTATATAATGACGATACCGCAGCCTATACTTACAGCGAGACATGGGATTATCCAACGATATTCAAAAAAATTAGGGAGGCACTGCCTGCTACCAAACAAACCGTATTCTCCACATGGAGTAACATTGTTCAGGGGCATATTGAACCTTCTGTTGGTGTCGAAGGCTATTCTATGAGTGATGAAGCGGACACAGCGGCATTCACTCAATACGCAGCTAGTGGCAAAGCGAAAGATACCTCGTTAATTTTCTTCCAATTGGATGATATGGATGGGGCTGGCCACGGTCAAGGATTCTATACGAAGTCGTACTATGAGCAATTGAAGAAGACGGATAAGAATGTTCAGACCATTTATGATGCTTTAAAAAACAATGATTTGCTGGAAGACACGCTCATTCTCATGCTGCCTGACCATGGCGGAGGCAAGGAGAATGCAGACGGAACCTTGGGCATGGCAACAAGTCACGGGCAAGATGAGCCCCTTGCTACTACGATCTTCTTCGCGGCGAATGGTAGAACGGTAGCCACCGAAGTAGGGAAGGAAAAATTATTGCAAGGTGGGAATACAAGAGACTTGGCTGCAATTGTTCTAACTGCACTTGGTTTGGATTCATCCATTGGAGATTCTCATGTTATTGACGGTATGTTCATACCTCAGACCGAACAGAAACAATCGGGTGCTGCAGATTTACAATTCACTAAAGTAGTGGATGCTGCTACACAAAAGGTCAAAGGTTATGAAGTATCGATCAACAATGCGACTTCAGATGTGACGGCCATCGATTTGAACGTAGACTCCAATAATCTCAACTTCTCATCGATTGAACCGGCTCAGCCTGGTGTTAAGATTGTGCGCAAAGAGGCGGTTAATGGAGTGACAAGAATCATTCTAACCTCAACGAATGGTATTCAAGCAGATGCTCCGATTCTTAAGCTAGGAGTATCACCGCAAGAAAAGGCCACTGCTGTACAAATTACGCAAGCGATGATTGCAGATGCACAAGGGCATGAAACGATGCCGAATTTGACCGCTTCAACTAAAGAGGAGCAGGTCTCACAGGCGACACTAGCAGATCTTCAGGTGAATGGCCAATCGTTGATCGGCTTCGTACCAGATCAAATGAACTATGTGGTTCATGTACCGAATAACGTCTCGGTCGCTGAGGTCACGTATAAGGTTGCTGATCCTTTACTGAGTGTTAATATCTTGGGTGGTAAGTCTCTGCAAGTAGGAGAGAATCTTGTGGAAGTGCATGTTCAAGCTCCAGACGGTAGCTCGAATATGTATACCATCACCGTCATCCGTGAGTCAGAATTATTGCCTAACCAAATTCTGCTGTCCGATCTACGCATGAACGGGGAAACTCTGCCAGAGTTTGCACCCAATACGTTGAACTATAACGTGACCGTTCCCTATAGTATGTCGGTAACGGATATTACTTATTCGGCATACGACCTGACTTCCGCAGTTAAGATTACAGGTGGTGGTGCCCTTGAGGTTGGTAGAAACGTCGTGACGGTTACCGTGACTGCTCAAGACGGATTACAGAATATCTACACGCTCATAATTACACGTCAACCTGAAGCCGAAACTTCAAACAATGCAGATCTGGTAGATCTTCGCATTAACGGAATGACGGTTCGTGGATTTACCTCAGGGCAATACAACTACGAACTGACGGTACCTTACACGACCACTGTTACGCGAGTAACCTATACAGTCGCGGATCCTATGGCCAACGTAGCGATAACAGGCAGTGGAGCATTACAAGTCGGTACTAATTTGATAACCGTAACCGTGACAGCTCAAGATGGAACCAAGCAGATCTACACGATTGCTGTTATACGCGAAAAAGATACGTCGACAACACCATCAACCGGAGGAGGTAAGCCGGGATCAAGTGTTACCACACCAGTGGTTGTAAAGCCAGAGCTACCAGTGGGAGCGATTGCTATTCCTGATGAGCTCTTAACGAAGAGCGCTGAAGGAAACATCATCTTGCAGCTTCAGGCGGATAAGAATCAAGTTATAATTCCGATCGATCAACTCGATCAGATAGGTAACCGAGATCTAGAGGTTCAAGCTAATGGTGTCCGTGCCATCGTGTCGTCCAAAGTATTGAACGAGCTTCGTAAGCTTCTACCATCAACCGCGAAGACAGCAACGATTCTTCTGAAGATGGAAGCCATTCAATCTAATCAAACGACGATAGCACCACCGTATTCACGAGCAGGTGACATCAT
This sequence comes from Paenibacillus sp. FSL R10-2734, assembly GCF_037963865.1. Lineage (NCBI taxonomy): Bacteria > Bacillati > Bacillota > Bacilli > Caryophanales > Paenibacillaceae > Paenibacillus > Paenibacillus sp. FSL R10-2734. The sequence goes on from NZ_CP150170.1 coordinate 1,669,556, forward strand.
GGACCTTTCATTAATTATGTCAGATGCGGCTGGTAAGACCTATTCACTTAAGCAATTCCCTGTACCCGTGAAGATCACACTGCCGATTCTGGATGGAACCAATCCAGCGCTAGCCGGAATTTATCGCATCGAGGAAAATGGTAGCTTTACTTATCTTGGGGGTACGATGAATCAGTCTAAAACCAGTCTTTCCGTAGATTTGAATCATTTTAGCCAATACGTTGTTCTCTCGTTCCAAAGCATCTATCATGATGTACCTGAAGGTCACTGGGCATACAATACTATTCAGGAACTAACTGCTAAACAGATCGTGAAGGGACAATCCGATAATAAGTTTAACCCGTCGGGTGCCATCACAAGAGCAGAATACGCAGCTCTCCTAAGCAGAGCCCTATCCTTAACTGCGAGTCGTCCTACTTCTTTCCAAGATGTAGTCGTAGGATCGTGGTATGAAGAAGCGGTCAATGCGGCCTTTGAAGCAGGCATTATTCAAGGTGTATCTGAGGATCGCTTTGACCCGAATCAACAAATCACCCGCGAGGAAATGGCGGCTATGCTGGTACGAGCCTATGCATTCCGTACGGGCGTAAAGCTGGAATCAAGCACATTCCATGCCACTAATGATATTTCTAAGGTTAGTCCTTGGGCTACAACCTATGTACAGGGTGCGCTAGAAGCTAAGCTTTTGTCGGGTCATCAAGATGGTAGCTTCCTTCCACATTCGATGACAACACGTGCCGAGGCAGCTCAGAGTATTTCAAATTTACTAGCGAAATAACCGCTTTTCACATGAAAAATCCCCTCAAGTTAGACAATGCCTTAGACTTCTTATCGAGGTCTAAGGGGTTGTTAACTTTGAGGGGATTTATTAGTGTTATGCACTAAGCCTTCAATTGGCTTCCGCAGGATTCGCGTACAACCAATAGGGGTTCTACCACGAAGGAACCGCCGCCTGACTGATTGTTAATCAAGTCATAGAGCATATGGGCAGCGAGAATGCCAAGACGTTCTTTATTTTGACGGATGGTAGTCAGTTTTGGAGTAGTATATTTACAGGCTTCGATGTCATCACAGCCGATTATGGCGATATCCTCAGGGACACGAAGACCATGTTCTTTCAAGGCTCGAATGGCGCCTAAAGCCAGTAAATCAGAGGCAGCAAAAATGGCCTTTGGTAAACTGCCACTCTGAATTAGTTGCTGCATAGCCGTATAGCCGCTGGACTCAAAGAAATCGTCGCCATGGACAAACCAACTTCGATTCAAAGGGAGGCCAAAGCTTTCGATAGCTTTGGTATATCCTGCTTCCCGTAGATTGGAAATTTCTGAATCCGCGGCACTTCCTATAAAACCAAGTTCCCTATAGCCGAGAAGGTAAAAATGCTCCACAACCTTGGATGAGATTTGGAAGTTATCTGACATGACAAAGCCTGACTTCTTCCCTTTTAACTCGAGATCTACTCCGATACAAGGGATATTGCTCATATCTAAATCGCGGATCGTTGGCTCCATCTTCTGTCCAGATATTATGACACAACCATCCACATTAAAATGAACAGAACGCGCGAAGTAATCTCCACCACTAATAAATTTTTCGTTGGAGAAGAAAATGAGATCATATCCTAGCACACCCATCTGTTTCTTGAAGGAATTTAATACCTCAACGAAAAAAGGATGTGTAAATTCTACATTAAGCTCACCAGCAAAAATAACACCGATCAGACTCGATTTCTTGGTTGCAAGTGTCTTAGCGGAGTTGGATGGTGAATATCCTGTTTGCTCGATGATCTCTAGGACTCTTCGTTTAGTCTTTTCCGAAACATCGCTGTAATTATTCATAATTTTCGAAACGGTCGAGACAGAAACGCCTGCCATTTCGGCAATCATTTTGATATTCATATGTAATATAAGCCACCCTCCGCTTAATAGTTGGAATATGGGGAAAAGACTGTAGTAGAGCGGTTATTTATGGTTTTTTCTGAATAAAGTGAAGAGAAAAATCAGTTGTTTTAAGTCTATTCTTATTACCGAAACAAGTCAAACAGAAAGGTTTTTATTACGTAGAGATATTTCCGAAATATTTTATGGGAATTTTCGTAGATTGAGGTTTAGAGCGAAAAAAGAGTCTCACAGCAGCACAAAAAAAACGGCAGTGTTTTCCTTTTTACAGGAGCACTGTCGTTTTTTTGCTTGGAACTAAGATTCTTCTTTAGGAATAAATTCGAAGATCTTACCATTTTCAAATGATTCTATTAATTTCAGCAACCAGCGGTAGTAATTAATGGATTCGGTTATCTTTTCTTCATCATTATTTAAGAGCTGCATAAGTTTACTATCGTCATTGTACTCTTTTTTCATATCGTTAATTTCTGCTAGTGATTTCGCTAGTGAGATCATATTTCCTTCGACGGCTTTTCTCCATTTAATAGAGAAGTAATCGCTGAAGTTCTGATGCCAGTCAGGTACAGTGGTGAACAGGTCTTTGCGAGTCCCTCTCCCCCAAACTTTATCGATCATTTTCAGATCTAGGAGGGTACGGACTCCCGTACTCATGGACGTCTTACTCATTCCCATTGTTTTGCTAAGCTCATCCAGTGTCACTGGACCTTGATTGAAATACATATAACCGTATAAATGCCCAATAGATAAGGTGATACCGTATAGATCCATATTTTTACCGATGGAGTCTATCACACGTTCACGGGATTTACTAATCTTCTCTATTTGTTCGGGCGTTAACCCTTCTAAATCGTTCATGATGTCCCTCCTGAGGAATAGGTCGATAGACTGCTGCAACCTTATACAATGTATTGTAATCAAATCCCCCTCCAGAAGTAAAGAAATCATGATGAAAGGAATTTGGTGTAAAACAGAGTATTCCATACGTAAAGTACGTAAAGTTAAAACTGTACACTAAATTTTATCCGTATACGGTGTTTGCATGAATTTTCAATAGTCCGGTACACTACTATAAGTGAACTAAACCCGGATGAAACTTCGGAGAAGGAGGACGGCATGGCTATTATAGAGGTGAAAAAGCTAACCAAAGTATTCGGTCATGATGCGGGACGGGCGATTCCATTGTTAGAGCAAGGGTGGTCAAAGGAAAAGATTGCTCAGGAATTAAAGTTGACAGTCGGAGTCAACAAAGCCGAATTCAGCATTGAAGAAGGAGAAATATTCGTCATTATGGGATTGTCCGGCAGCGGTAAGTCAACGTTGGTTCGTTTGTTGAACCGTTTGATTGAGCCTACAGGGGGACAAGTCCTTTTTAAAGGAAAAGACGTCGTCAAAATGAACCCGGAGGAGCTGCGGCAATTTCGGCGCAAGAACATCGGTATGGTGTTTCAGAAGTTCGCATTATTTCCACACCGAACGGTACTGAAGAATGCGGAATACGGACTTGAGGTTCAGGGCGTAGATAAAAATAAGAGAACTGAACGGGCTATGGAGGCATTGCATCTAGTTGGTCTAAAGGGCTGGGAGAACCATCGCCCGGATCAACTCAGCGGAGGGATGCAGCAGCGTGTGGGGTTAGCAAGAGGACTTGCTAATGACCCTGATATCCTGCTCATGGACGAAGCATTTAGTGCACTGGATCCGCTTATTCGTAAAGATATGCAGCAGGAGCTGCTGGAATTGCAGTCCAGAGTGAAGAAGACCATTGTGTTCATCACTCATGATCTAGACGAAGCTTTGCGGATTGGTGATCGGATTGCACTGATGAAGGACGGTGTTATCGTGCAGATTGGTACACCGGAAGAGATTCTCATTCAACCTGCCAATAAATATGTAGAGCGGTTCGTTGAGGATGTGGATCTGTCTAAAGTGTTGACAGCAGCTCATGTGATGCGTCAAGCGGAAACCGTTAGACCTGAGCGCGGACCACGTGTAGCACTGCAATTAATGCGGGACAGCGGTATTTTCAGCCTGTATGTGGTAGACAAAGAAAATAAGCTCCTGGGTGTTATTACAGCTGAGGATGCAGCACAGGCACTAAAAGATAATAAATCTATCTTAGAGGTTACGCGGCGGGAGATTCCTCGTGTATATCCAGAAACGCTGCTCAATGATTTCTTTGAATTAATATCTGAGACACATTTGCCAGTAGCCGTCGTAGATGAAGCGGATAAATTAAAAGGCATTGTGATTAAGGGAGCCGTTCTTTCCGCACTCGCGGGTAACGCGGTACCGGAAGGAGAAGGATCTTAATGGACATTCCAAAACTGCCTTTAGGAAAGGCACTCGAGTGGTTGGAAAACTGGCTAACGACGTATTGTGGCCCTTTGTTCGACTTTATCGCTACGATTATCGGTGGGATGGTTTCTGGGATTGAAGGTGCGCTCACATTCCTGCCTGCATTAGTGCTTATCGTTCTTATTGCAGCGCTGTCTTATTGGATTGGGAAATGGCGCATGGCATTATTTGCGGTAATCGGACTGCTCTTAATCGATAATCTCGGATTATGGGGACCTTCAATGCAATCATTGGCCCTTGTTCTAACCGCCTCGATATTGGCTGTATTGATCGGCGTACCGATTGGTATTCTATGTGCGCAGCGAAATGCGGTTAGAAATACAGTTACGCCTATTTTGGACTTTATGCAGACGATGCCGGCGTTTGTATATTTATTGCCAGCAGTATCATTTTTCTCACTTGGCGTAGTTCCAGGTGTAATTGCATCGATTATTTTTGCGATTCCACCAACGATTCGTTTGACCAATCTCGGTATTCGTCAAGTTTCAGAGGAGCTGGTAGAAGCAGCCGATGCTTTTGGTTCAACACCTACTCAGAAACTGGTTAAATTGCAGTTGCCGATTGCTCTGCCAACGATTATGGCAGGCGTCAATCAGACGATTATGTTGTCACTCTCGATGGTTGTTATCTCATCTATGATTGGTGCACAAGGTGTAGGTGCCTATGTATACCGTGCGGTATCACAGGCGAAGACGGGGGATGGGTTCGAGGCGGGAATTGCTATCGTTATTATCGCTATTCTACTCGACCGTTTGACACAGAACGCACTAAAACCAAAACAGAGATAGGGGTTATAAATATATGAAGAAAAAAAATATAGGTTTGTTTCTTTTAGTGATCATGATATTTACTGTTATAGCCGGATGTTCATCTGCAAGTAATGGAAAAGTAAAACTGGCTTATGTGGCATGGGATTCGGAAATTGCAAGTACTTATGTAGTTAAAGAAGTACTTGAAACTAAGCTTGGAGCTACAGTTGAAATGCTGCAGGTGGATGCAGGCCCAATGTGGGCAGGCATTGCTGACGGTAGTGCGGATGCTATGGTTGCTGCTTGGTTACCAAGCACGCATGCCGCTTATTTAGAGAAGTATGGTTCGAAAATCGAAGATTTAGGGCCTAATTTGAACGGGACTAAAGTTGGTTTGGCTGTTCCAGCTTACATGGATATCAATTCTATTGAAGACTTGAAGAACAGTGACCTGGCAGGAACATTGAGCAATCGAATTATCGGGATTGAGCCGGGTGCTGGTATTATGACGACAACGGAAAAGGCTATAACAGAATATGGTCTTAATGATTATACACTTCTTGAAAGTTCATCGGCAGCGATGGCTCAGGAGCTGCAAAAGGCTTATGACAACAAAGAACCTATCGTTGTAACGGGTTGGACACCACACTGGATGTTCGCCAATATGGACCTGAAATATCTGGAAGATCCAAAAGGCGTATACGGTGCGGACGAGCAAATCCATACTATGGTTCGCCAAGGTCTGAAAGATGACATGCCAAATGTCTATAAATTCTTGGATCAATTTGAGTGGACAGCTGAAGATATGGCAAAAGTAATGGTTGAGGTTCAAGGTGGGAAGTCACCGGAAGAAGCTGCTAAGACTTGGGTTGAGAACAACCCAGATAAAGTGAATGCATGGACACAAGGTGTAGAATTGTAAGTAGATAGAATTCTGTGGTATGATGTGAAGAATCAATGGATTACAAAAGTGTAACTTGTACGCTAACCACTGTTCTTTACAAATGCACTTCATAAGCAACTCATTCAATAAAACACCCCGGAAGGGGTGTTTTTCTTGGGAATATAAGCAAAGTAATATATGTGCTTTTCTTATATTTTAATGCTTACACTTATGCTTTAGCGAAGTAAATCAGGAGGCAGCTGCTGCAAGGAGTCAAGAGAGGAGACTGCTTCATGACAGAGACCATAAACACCTGGATAGATTGGCTGCTGCAAACGCTTGGCCTTAGTGGACCCTCTATTTTATTTGTGACGATTCCATTGGCGCTTTTGCAGAGTATATTAGGATTCTTTCCGTTTGTCATTCTGATTGTCCTCCATGTGTCTGTCTTTAACGTTATTGGAGGTATGCTGATCAGTTGGCTGGCTTGTAATCTGGGTGGAATACTGATGTATTTCCTCATTCGGAGATACCTATACAATTGGTTTGATCGAAAATGGAGGTCCAAGCTGAAAAGGTATGACAAATGGCAGCGCTACTTAGACCGATATGGAATATGGACTTTGGTGCTACTTCGTACGATTCCTATTATTCCGAACAATATAATCAATTTTATGTCCGCGGTTTCGCCAATTAAAGCATCATCGTTTATTTGGGGAACTGTGCTTGGGAATATGTCTTACATTTGGTTATTCGGTACGATCGGATCAAGCTTAATCGTCCCTAGGGAAGAGTGGAATGGTTATATTACTTGGTATGCTGTGTTTATCGCTATTCTAATCGGTATCTTCATACGGCGTCACTGGGACCATTTGCAGGAAGATAAACGGAGTAGAATGCACTAATTATATATTTTTAATTTATTTTCTAATGAAAGAAGAACGTTTCTTTGGCATCATCCGCCGGAGGGAACGTTCTTCTTTTTTGTCTACTTTCCGAATACCTTAAACTAAGTGGAGGTGGCTTGACCTCTACGTATGGTGGGAGGGACTATCGCAATGGGTAGATTAAAAAGATGGGGGAACCGAGGGCTGAGACTACCTGATCTAGGTCAACTTCGGCTGCCAAAAATAAATGGTGGCGGGATGCCGAGGTTCTCTGGGAGAAGCTCCGCGTTCAAGTCAAAACCTAGCAGAGCAGCGGCAAAACCACAAAATGCACGGTTTGAAGCCAAGCGGAGCAGAAGCCGTATGAGGTTATCGAGCAGGGCAGAAGGCAAGATAACTGTTTCCAATGGGAACACGCGCAAGCCAAGAAGCCGGCGTAAATTTTGGCTGATTACATCCTTAGTATTAATAGTGCTTGTGCTACAGGCATTTCGATATGTGGAGCTGCACATGAAGCCGCCTATCTTGCATTTAGCTCAAATTCGTGTGAAGCAAATCGCTACAGAGTCGATAAACAAGGCGATTACTTCACAAGTTGCAAATGGAGGAAATGCGGAGGAACTGATTGATTGGAAGACCGATAAGAACGGGAAAATATCAGGCTTTATGCTTAACTATGCAGAGCATATGCGTATTACTTCACAAGCAGCAGAGGTGATCCAGACTACTCTGCAGGATTTGCATAATCAGACAGAATATATTCCGCTCGGTCAGGCACTTGGTAGTCCTCTCATCGCCTCTTATGGGCCAGATATTCCGATCAAGATTGAACCGCAAGGTGCTGTTAAGGTTGAACTCAGCACTCGCCAGCAAAATGCCGGAATCAATATGATTCTAGTGGAGGTCTATATCCATATTGTGACGGAGGTCGCGGTGGTCATCCCCTTTGACATGGAACCCCAAGTAGTGGATACGGAAATTCCTGTGTCTTATCTGATGGTCGTCGGAGACGTGCCTATGTATTATTACGATAATCAGGGTCAGCCTGTCGGAGATAATGGAAGTAGTGCCCCAGGGATTGCTATTCCAGCCCCTTCAGTAAGCGGGGATAAGAACGGAGTATCGGATCAGAGCAAGGATACAACTGGGAATAGCCAGGAGGATAGCAACCAGTCACCAGCTGCAACCAATTCTTCGAATACAGGTGTAGCACCAGAAGAAGGTGACAAAGGTGTAAATGGAGGAAATTAAGGGATATCGTACTCCACCCCTCATAGACTATAGGTAGCATAGCTTTGAATAAATGGAGTGTGAGTCCTAATGTCACATGAATCGCTGAATGTGGAACGCTTGGCAGGGAGATATGGTTTCCTAGAACGTACCGGACTTCTTCCCTTGCCTAGTAAAGATGGGATTACTATTGTAGTTGAGCTTAGTCGCCTGGAATGTGCCACGGTTTGTTTACCCTTACTGCTGCTCCACTCGGGAACGGCTGTGCGCATTATTGCTGTTTCAATGACTCCCGATTTCCCCACGGAGGTATTAGCTAGGCAGCTCTCACCGGAGGAGCCAGTGATCCTCCTACCCTATGTGAAGGATGAGTATATGCCCAACCAGGCTTTGGTCCATATCGAGACCACTTTTGCTGTTCTGCTTGAAGATTCGATTATGGTATCACCTGGCTGGTTAAGCGAGTTAATGTGGGCTTCCTTCGATGATCCTTCCGTTAGAGTTGTTGCCCCGCGTTCTTCTACTGAGAGAGGGGCAGGAAAGAAACGCCTTCACTTCGGTACACATCTTGAATTAGCTGCTCATGTAAGCTACAGCCTTGGACGGCACCAAGGCGAATGGCGCGAGGTGGAAGTGCTAACTGGTTCTTGTCTTCTATTCACTAAGGAATTGATTCATCGTATCGGTGGTTTTGACGCTTCGCTTCAAGCGCGGTATCTCATGATTGCTGATTGGTGTCTCAGAGCGCGGCAGAGTGGTGCGAAACTGGCACTGAGTGACGCTGTGTATGTTCATGCTATTCACTCATTGGATAAATATCTGAGAACAAAGGACGAATCCAAACAGTCGGATGGCTGGCAGATATACAGCAAGAAATGGGCACTTGAGGACATTCAGCAAAACAGTCAGGATAACGAAGCACATTTAGTGCCACCTAGCGAATCCTTTAACTCTCCACAGTCGTTTATACCACTAGGTAAGGCGCTCTTGGCTAGTCCTTTGGTAACGGCGATTGTGTATTTGGATGAAGCTAGGGATTGTGATGAGCTGAAGCAGCAATGGGTAGTTGCGCAGGAGCAGCAGAGCTACAAGAATATTCGCTGGATTTGGATCAGAGACACTTTAGTAGATGCTGCTTCTGAGTTGCCGATTAACGAATCTGATGTAGTGATTACGGTGCGTGGTGAGGACGCATGGCTACAGGCGTTAAAGAATGCATCTGTATTATATGAGAGTGAGATCATTCTGTATTTGTCTACGTCCATCCTGTATGAGAAACGTTATATTGAGCGGGTGGTGAAGGCCATAACCCAAGGCTCTGCAGATCTGATCGTCAGTTTATCCACTGAAATGGAGGAAGCAGGGGTTCATTTGCTTGCAGGGGGAGATTCAGCGGTCACTCTTCCTCTAGAACGAGTTGCTTACAGGGGAGGGATTGTGCCTGGAGTTATTAGCCGCAGGAAGTCTACTTCAGGTCAATTGCAGCTTTACCCTAAAGCCTCTCTAATAATAGGTTATATCGGGGATTTGTCCGATTCCAAGGGGGCACGCCCATGAAATATTTAATTCTAAGCGGAGGTTCTTGGGAGGACTACGAATATAAAAGATTGTTAGAGCTTCTTCCCGATCGGGAAGAGGTCTGCTTTGCTGGACGAATGACTCGCGAACAGCAGGCTAATAGTCAGATCATGGCAGTTGAGGCTACAGATATTTATTCTCTAAAGGCGAAGCAATACACGCTTCTTGTCTCTTCCCCCTATTGGCTCTCGGACGTTCTTTCCTTGCAGGCAGCATATGTAGTGGTACTGTTAGAACGCTGTCCGGAAGAAGAAAATAAGCTGTTATGGGATAAATACAGCGGCTTGCTTGGCGCAAAGGCCGACCTTGTAGCATCCCGATCCGAACGGATATATCTAGAGCAGAGCTTACGCAGGGGTGGTGTGATCTATCTCGGCGGGGATCAGCAGGAGTCCTATGGAATCACCCGTCAAGGAGATAGGCTGTATTTTCTTACGGATTATGAGGTGCTGTGGAGTAAGGCGTTGGAAAGCTTGTGGCAGGATCCGACTATTCTAGCTACTGATTGGGTTACTGTCCAGCTTGAGCTGCGGGCAGATTACTACATTTCCATGTGCTCTAAGCTGCCCAGTCAACCTGTTGTACATTACTTGGCAGCTTCCTATTTATATTTGTTGGGGGATTCTGCAGCAAATCGGTATTTGGTGCAATCCTTTGAGCTCATGGTGCTGTATGAATATCTGGATTGTCTCCATTCACATTTTCGCTTCTTTTCGGCTATAGAGGTCAAGACAGGGAATTTGGAAACGGCCGTTCAGCAGTATACGATTACGGCATTTACGGCTGAAGAGCAGCGGGAGGCGGAAAGGCTGCAGGGCTGGTTTCACTCCGAGCAGTACCAGCTTGTGCGAGCAGAGCTGTTCCGCTTGAATGAGGATGAGGCCTCGGCAGTACGGATTCTAAGCTCACTCACCACCTCGGAGGCGAAGCTACTGCTGATTCAGAATTATATTCGAACCTTCCAATGGGAGAAGGCACTTGAGCTTCAACGTGAACTGGAAGGAAGTGTTGATGGGGTTATAGAAGGCACAATACACTTACTGCATGGCAGACGACATGAGGCTATCCGCAGCTTCTTGAATGCGGCGGGGCAAGACAATCAGGCGTGGCCGCTTTTATCAGAGATGGCGGATCTAGAAGAGGCTATAAGACGATTGAAAAGGAGAGTGGAGGGATGAGTAGTCATAGATGGCCTCTCCGCAAAACAGCAGGTAACCGCTTGACCGCTATGATGCAGGTTCGGAATGAGGCAGGAAGGTATTTGGAGCAGGTGCTTGAAGAACTGAGTGAGTTCGTAGATGATATTGTGATTGTAGATGATGGAAGTACAGATCATACGGCACAGTTATGTCGTTCTTTTGCTAAGGTGACGAAGCTTGTGACACTGGAGACCTCTTTGTTTAATCGTGAGTGGGAGCTAAGGCAGACGTTATGGAATTTGGCAGTATCTACGAATCCGGATTGGCTTCTGTCTGTGGACGCAGATGAGTTCTATGAAGAAGCGGCTAAACGGGAGATGAGACGGCTTATTGATCAGGATGTGTATGACTGGGTATCCTTCCGGTTATTTGATTTCTGGGGTGGCACGACCCATTATCGTGAAGATGAGCACTGGAATATCCATACGAAGCATACCCGTACACTAGTCCGATATTTACCGAATTTTCATTATTTTTTTCCGGAAATGGATCATCATGTGCCTAGGCTCCCGATTTCCTACTCTGTATTGCCGGGCTTTCTTGCCGAATTGCGAGTGAAGCATTATGGATGGGCGGTTTCGCCTGAAGAGCTTCGACTTAAATACTCGCGTTATATGAACCTTGATCCAGAGGGACGCTGGGGGAGTCTGGAGCAGTACGAGTCCATTCTAGATGAGCAGCCCCATTTGGTGGAGTGGAAGGAAGAACCTTGAAATTTGAATCTGCCAGCCGGTTAAGTCTGAATGGCTGATTTGACGAGCAGCCCCCATGGGATATGACCTGAGGTTACCCCATGGGGATAAGCTTTTGCAGCGAGCAGAAGCTTATAGTAGGAGAGACCTATTGCTGCGGTAGTTCCCCCGATCTTACGCAAAGTCATTTCATCTGATAGAGCGAGCTTTGGAGTTTCCCCACAGGAGAAAGCTATTGCTGCATATAATAGCCATTCGGCACAGTCCATTGAGGAATTATAATGAAGGTTTTGGTTGGCATAGATAGAGCACCACTGTTTCTTTACAGAAATGGGTGCCTCAAGCAATCCGTAAAATAAGGGCGGCGGTAGCTTGCACCATTGGAATGAAGAACCCGCTGATTGTCGATAGAGTGTTAATCCGCTGTCCCAAGCACCGACCTGAAGCAGCAATTGCGTAGCGTAGCTCAGATCAGGAAGAGCAGGCCTAATGCCAGAACGACCTGTTAAAATATGATGAATCGATAACATTCCCGGTCTGTAAGGCGTTATGCAGACAAGCCACTTCATGGCTGACTCTGTATCTCCAGCACGGCAGGACAAAGCCCATAGATAGCCAAGTATAGATGAACGTTTGGAATGAACGGATGGATCATGAAGTAACTGCTCCAGCGGTTCGAGTGAGTGATGGCCCTCTTGTTGCTGTGTACATGTAAGGAAAGCCTGCACAATGGTCTGAACGGCTGGTGGTAGCTGTGGAGCAGTAGAGAGTGTAGTCAGCCATTCAAGGTCGCGGGCATTGAACGCTGCGGGCACAAGGTAGGCTAAGGTTACCGGTGAGAAAGAGTGGAGATGACAGCGGGTCAATGATATTAGACTTAACCTCTCTCCAGATAGCAGGCTTAGAGGGGCAAGCTGTTTCCATGCATCCATATAATCTGGTTTAAATTGTATAGCTACCTCGTAGTGTTCCCGCGCATTCGAATACAGAAATAATTTCTCGCACACTTTGCCTGCCAGTAGTTCTGTTCGATACGTTCCGCTTCCCGAGGAGGAAGGATATTTATGTGCTGTATCCCTGTTCTTTAGGGCTTGCTTCAGGAAGTGTCTAGCTTTGCCAAGCTGTCCTTGTTCGAGTAACAAAGTGGCATAGCCCTCTAATAAATCTATGAAATCGGGAAACAATAAGCTTCCCGCATGAAAGACCTCCTCAGCTTCCTGGTTATGGCCACATAGTTGTAAGGCGTAAGCAGTCTTAAGGTAAATATCGAAGGCATACCCAGATTGGGCTGGAACTTCGGCGAGTAATGGGTGAAGTATATCTGCTGCTGCTTTATATTGCTCCTGTTGATAATACTCGACCCCTAGTGCATAACGCAGGATTAGATGGCTCGGTTGAAGCTGCAGGCCACTGTTGATGAGGGCTAAATTGCGCTGGTATTTATTTTTGCGCTGCAATTCCTCCTCTAAATAACCGTAGTGATAAATAGGCCATTCAGCAAAAGCGATCTCTCCTGCAAGAAGCTCCCAAATGCTGCTGGCGGTCTCCTCATGAATGATTCCACGAAAGATGATTCTGTTATCGTTTCTGAACAGGCGACAGACATGATCTGTTACAAAATCCGTTTCAGAGGCCTCACTGATGTAGTGGATAATGGGCAGCCAATATCCATGAATATGCGCTGCGTCCAGCAGATGCTGGATCTGCTCCTCCCTCCAATGGTCTATAGCCTCATCAGCATCCAGCACCAGAATCCAGGGGGAAGTTGCATACTCTAGACTCAGGTTTCGTGCTTTCGCGAAATCATTCTCCCAAGGAATATCGATAACCTTTGCACCGAACTTAAGCGCTATGTCTTTGCTATTATCCTCAGATCCAGTATCGGCAATGATGATTTCTGATACTAGTCCTTGCACAGAGGAGAGGCATTTCTCCAGGTGTTTTGCTTCATTCTTAACGATCATACAAAGTGTGATATCGGGAGCAGTCATGGGAAACGTCCCTCCTATTCTGAAACGTTGGGAAGCGGAAGCGCGAGACGTGCTCTTTTGACCGCTGGGGAATAAGTAGCTGAAGAGGACAGTGTAGCAAGCAGACGATCTGCTAACAATATCTGTGAGCGACCCTGTTGAGAAGCTTGATTAAGTGCCACTTCTTTAGAGATGGGCTGCTCCATGGCATTTATCAGCTGTGCTATTGCCTCATTACACCCTTCGTTATGCAATAATTCTTGTAAGATTCTGTTCTTAGTCACTGTGTAGTCTGGTAGATGCGAGTGGAACCAACCATAAATCTCTCTCTCGCGGCCTGCACATTTCAGGACTCGCAGCAGCCGGGCAATGACGGGAGTTGGCTCGGGATGAAGCTGTGCGGTTTTGGTGTAACAAGCAATGGCTTCGGTTTCATCACCCGTCTCTTCACATAATTGACCCAGTACATAATACGTTAAGTATGAACCGAATCCAGCCTCAGTATGGTAGCCGGGAGGAGCAGCTCCGATGACAAGAGCTTGTAGCAATGCTACCTTGGCATTCGCAAAGGCACCTAATTGAAATAGCAGAACACCTTTGTTATGAGCTAAGTCTGGATAATCCGGATGAGAGCTAATCCCACGGTCACAGGCTGCCAACGCTCCAGGGAAATCTTTTAATTCTGCAAGAGAGCGAATTTCATATTTGTGCAGCAGGTGGATGTAACTTGTATCAGGTGGAGCCTCTTCTAATGATTGTTGGATATGCTTTAGAGCAGGCTGATACTCCCCCAGACGCATATACTCAACAGCCATATTAAAATGGTGAAAAGGATCTTTGGGATTTAACCTTAGCTGTTCTTTCAGCAGTTCGACATTTCGTTTGATTTTATCTTTCTTGATCACTACCCCCTCTGCGTAACCATAATGATGGATGACTATGGTGGTCAAATGCATCCGTGCCTGAGGTGTGGCTGTTATGATAGCCTCAGCAATCTGTTCGTGAATGATACCGCTAAACCGGTACTTAGGGCGATTACGGAACATCCGAATAATCGGATTGACAGTGATCGTCTGTGAAGCGGGGGTTATCCCTTTATGATTATGAATGCGTAGGAAAAATGCCTCGAACTCCATATGCTCAGCACACAGCAGTAATTCTCCCTTGCTTTCCTCACTTAATTCCTCATCTCCATCTATAACGAGAATCCATAGTCCGTGGGCCTGCTGGAGACCTGCATTACGGGCAGCAGCAAAGTCGCCGCTCCAAAGGTGGTGAATGACTTTAGCACCGAAGCCTAAGGCGATTTGAACGGTAGCGTCGGTGGAGCCAGTATCCACTACGATGATCTCATCGACGACTCCGCGTACGCTTTTTAAACATTGGCTCAAGCTATCTCCTTCGTTCTTGACGATCATGCACAAGGAAATTAGTGGCTTTCTTCTTGGGATGTTCATATGGATGACCTCCCTTCGCTTTGGCGGAAGCTCCATCGTGTGTGCCAAGGTGTACGATTCAGCAAGGAAATGGATTTAACTATAGCTCTGATATCCTCCTGCAACGGGCCATGAACGTGGGCTTCATTCAAGCTTTCTAGAGCATCTTCCATACTCAGCTTCGCCTGCTGAAGGTAACAGAGGGATAAACCGATCCTTGCGGCTTCATGCTCAGGCTCTTGTTCCAGCGCCTGCTGAAACCACTCACTGGCTTCAGAATAATGCCCCTTGTCAAAGATCATCTCACCAATATAAAAAAGCACGCTTGCATCAGCGATCTTATCGCGAACGAGTATAATAAATTCCTCTCCTGCTGCCTGCCAGTTCCCCTCTTTATATAATGCTGTGGCTAACTCAGATCGATAGGCAGGGAACAAGTCCACTAATGTATGACTAAGCTTGGGCTGATGTAGCTTTACGGATTGCCCGATGAGGTCTGAAAGGAATGAGGAATGTAAATGATCTACTTCATTTTCTATCGGACATGTTTCTTGTTGTCGTTGGCATCTCATAATGTATTCCAGTTCGGAACGATGATTAGTTGATGTATGGGTGAGTAGGTCGTTTTTGAATTCTCCATATAGCGTCCAGTGGCAAATGGCCCAAAGGGTATACCACTGCTTTTGATGCTCAAAATCACGGTTATCTTGGGAAGCTAGTGAGGTCATCTGTTTTATAGCTGTACATGCTTCTTCCAGCTTACCGGTGATGATGAGTGAAGAGATGACCCAATTTGCTGTATCCAATTCCATTGGGAAAATGTCTCGGGATAAGCTGGTAATGGTCTCGTAAGCATTTATCTCATATAAGCTGTCAATGATCGCGGATCTACTGGCTGAATTAGCTGGCGGGACGAGTTGGATCAGTAAAGTGGCGATTTCCTCATCAGGTACAGCTAGGCGTTGAAAAGCAGCAGCTATCCCCCGTAAGGCTGGCGTATATAAAGAATGATGTTGAAGTGCACGATGAAAAAACCGTGCAGCATCCTCCTGGAGTTCAAGCCGCTGTGAGATGAAACCCATACGGTATAAGGGGCGAAAGGTGCTCATTCCTTGCTCACACACATATTTTCCACGAAGGATCTCATGTTCAGGAATGGATTCTGCACGTTGATAAGCTAATAAAGCACGTTCCAAAAGTCCTTGGCTTTCTAAAGATTGGCCTAACAAAAAATGCAGATCTGGGTAATCACTATAACGCTCCAGTTCAATCATCAGCAAGGGGTCAAGTGAATTCATTTTTCCTTGAGCATAATAAATTTTACAAAGATCTCTAATCATCGAAGGACGATAGGAGGCTTCTAGTGTTACATGGTGGAGGGCCTGACGAAGCAACGTCTCAGCTTCCTGAAGACGACCGTCCTGACAGCAGTTTACTGCCAAGTTATACAATTGGAAACAATCTTCCGGATGATCGGATAAAGCGAGCCGCAATAGGTGCCTATTTCGCTTGATTTTATCTTTTCGTGTCATGATTTCAGGTAAATATCCAAAGTGAACGATCTCAAGCTGGCTGTGCTCAATCGACGACAGGTTATGTTTGCTAAGGATTGAGGTATCAATTCCCTCATGAATCCTTCCACTATATTGATAACCCTGTCCATTTCGGAATAAGCGAACTGCACTGTGCTTTACCTTATCTTCAGGTCGTATTCCAACCCAATTATCAATATTTACTGTAAAAGCCTGAGCTTGTGTGTTCAGCAGGAGGCTGCGGAGTTCTGGAAGTGGGGTTTGCAAGCATTCATCGGCATCGAGGACAAGAATCCAATTCGTTGTGGCATGAGCAAGCCCTTCATTACGAGCTTCAGCGAAATCGTCTGTCCATTCCCGTTGGAAGACTCTAGCCCCGTGCGCTTTGGCAATAGCTATGGATTCATCGGTAGAACCCGTATCTATCATCACAATTTCGTCAGCACCAGCTACGCTTGCGAGACAGTGGGGTAGGAGCTCAGCTTCATCTTTTACGATGAGGTGAACGCCAAGCGTGATATTGTTCAAGCTATTTCCTCCTCGGAAGGCATGATTTGTTTGCTGCACATATGTAGATTTTTAACTTTTGCTGGAACAAGAAAGAGTACATGGATATCCATGTACTCTTTCTTGTTCCAACATATGATGGTCGTTGGGATTACGTGCCTTGAGCATTGAAACTTACATTGATCGTGGATGGAGAACCTGAATTCGCGGATTGATAGGATAGACGGGTATATTTCAGGAATCTAGCTGGGACGATGACATCGACAGAACCCGCTGCTAGTGGATTATCTCCTGTAGTATCGACGAAATAGTTCGCTCCGTCAGCACTGATTTCTACCCGTGTGTTGACTGGATTCGCTCCAGTATTATTGATGAAAAAGGAATAGGTCCCCAGTACACTCGTAGTAACTGCTGGTAACGAAGTATAGGTATTAGCGGTTGCGATGCCTGTAGTCGATTGTTCAATGAAGCTGCGTTGTGAAATAGAGGTCACACTACTTAATGTACCAGCAGTAATGGTAGCTCCGAGCACACTAGTAATGGTGCCGTTGAGAATGTTGGTAACCGTACCTGCGGAAGAAAGAGTACCTGCCGTGATTGTGGCTCCAAGCACGCTAGTAATGGTCCCATTTAGGATGTTAGTAATGGTTCCTGCGGAGGACAAAGTACCCGCAGTGATCGTAGCGCCAAGCACGCTAGTAATGGTCCCGTTTAGGATGTTAGTGATGGTTCCTGCGGAGGACAAAGTACCCGCAGTGATCGTAGCGCCGAGCACGCTAGTAATGGTGCCCTCAAGGATGTTGGTAACTGTTCCTGCGGAGGACAAAGTACCTGCCGTAATCGTAGCTCCGAGCACACTAGTAATGGTCCCGTTAAGGATATTGGTAACTGTTCCTGCAGAGGACAAAGTACCTGCAGTGATTGTAGCGCCGAGCACGCTAGTAATGGTCCCGTTAAGGATATTGGTAATGGTTCCTGCAGAGGACAAAGTACCTGCGGTGATTGTAGCGCCAAGCACGCTAGTAATGGTGCCCTCAAGGATGTTGGTAATGGTTCCTGCGGAGGACAAAGTACCTGCAGTGATTGTAGCGCCAAGCACGCTAGTAATGGTCCCGTTAAGGATATTGGTAACTGTTCCTGCAGAGGACAAAGTACCCGCAGTGATCGTAGCGCCAAGCACGCTAGTAATGGTCCCGTTAAGGATATTGGTAACTGTTCCTGCAGAGGACAAAGTACCTGCAGTGATTGTAGCGCCAAGCACGCTGGAAATGGTTCCATCTAGGATAATCGTCGTTAGATTTCCGCTTGGATCTGTAGTGAGCGGATGATCAATCAGCGAAGAATCCCGGCCGAATATAAGCGTACGTAGATTATCAGGATTAGCTTGAAAAGAGCTATAGTTAGGCAAAGTTCCTCGTCCCTTCCTTATAAAATGATCAAGTTATACCTATAGACTGGGCTTGGACGTATACATCAATCTTGCCTAAACCCGTTGAATCTAGCGTGGAGGCGGAGAGCCGAGTCCATTTTAAGAATCGATTCGGCACTAGCACTCTCATTTCTTTTGAAGCAACAATCTCTTCTGAATCTATAAAAGAATCTAGACTGTTCGGACTGATCTCCAGACGGACATTAACAGGGCGATCTCCATGATTCTTAACTGCATATGAGATCATCGTTTTAGTTCCGCTTTTTTGCCATGGCAGAGGTGTACTGGAGCTGGACACGGGTATCCCAATAAATTGTTGTTCCGAAAATAAGGGGCTGATACAGACTTTACGTCTATGTCTCTGACCATTTGGCGGCGAAAGAGGTAATGGACTTCGAGAATAATTTCCCCGCTTTTTTTTTTTTTTTATTTTGCTGCGCTTTTTAAGCTCCAGGCCGTTATGGATTTCATTCACCTCCTACGGGTTTTCTGGAACTCTATCCATAAAAAGACCCAAACCGTCGTTTGAGTCCTGATCCTAAATAAAACCGCAGTCTAATAAGCCGCGAACTGATAGGGACAATCCTTAGCCATTCGAATGGTGTGATATTAATATATGGTGGGAATTAGAGGATGATTGGGCTGGAAAAGCAAAAATACGCACATTCCCACAACCTGTTATTGAGAGCGGCATAAAATAAGAATAAGTTTTAGTACGGGGAGGATATCTCATGCCGAACGATTCAGTGTTCAATCAGAGTAGTCAGCCGCTTTTTACAGAACAAGTCAACACGTACATTGCACCTGGTATAGATTCAGCTCCAGAGGGGGGGGCAGCTAAGGCGGGTCTATTGTTTGGAATCCCTTTTACTTCTACGGTAACGACCGCTGCACCGTTAGTTATTCAGATAATTAATCCGCTAGGTAGTGGACGTACTCTGTATGTATCCCGTGTTACTGCCAGCTCAGCGGCTGCTGCTGTTACTTTATCCCTACTTCGGAACGCTACGGTCACCGGGACTACCGTTACACCGATTAATTATAATTTTGGAAGTGCGTTAACCAGTGTGATGACTGCTAGAACCTCGACTACTGCCCCTACAGGAAGTCCAGCCACGCTAGTATCTTTATTGCTGACAGTCGGTCCGGTCATTGTTGATTTTACTGGACAGATTGTTGTTCCTCCCGGAAATTCCATAACTACATCTATAACGATTGCATCAGGGTCTTCAGCGGCGACAACATCTATCAGCTGGTGGGAATATTAGAAACCGGAGGGGATAAATATGCCTAATCAATTTGTGTTTAACGACAACGAGCAACCTCTTTATGTGGATATGGTGAATACCTTCCAATCTCCGGATATCAGTGCGCCACCTGAAATAAGCGCTTCGAAGGCTGCGGTCTTATACTCTACCAACGCATCCGCATCAAGTTTGGTTGTACTTAGTCTAATCTCCGCAATTATTTCAATCCGAATTAGTAATGCTGTGGGCAGCGGCAAAACAGTGTATATCTCACGTATAAACGGCAGTATCGGTGGTTCGTCTTTGCTATCAGCAATGTCGGGCAGCTTTACGATTGTAAAAGGAGGGACGGTAACTTCCCCGACAACCTTAACGCCAACGAATAATAATTTGGGGAGTGCGGCTACGAGTGCGATGACCGTTCAATCCTCCGCAGCAGCAATTAGCGGGGGAACGACGCTTTCTAATTATCAATTAGCACCGGGAGCATTCACACAGAACTTTACGGGCAGCATCATTGTCCCGCCTGGGACTGCTATTTGTGCTAACGTAACATCATCCAGCTCCGCCATAGGTCTAACGATTACCTCAGCGCTGAGTTTTCTTTGGTGGGAACAATAGAATACATTCTTCGAACCTATAGCCGTGCTGAACCTTGACATCATTTGGGTTAAGGTTTTACATAAAAGGATGGAATGTATAGAAAATAAAGGGGATTGGCATTATACAATAAAGTTACAAGTCAGATTGGAATGTGAAAAGAGGGACAATTATGGAAAGTTGTTTATTTATTCATGGCTTTACCGGAGGTGAGCATGAAATCTCTCCCTTGTCCCAGTTTATGGAGCAGCATAATTACCGTTCCAGAACGTTTACCCTGAAAGGGCATGGGGGGAGCAGGAATGATTTACTGCATTCGGATAGACATGATTGGCAGCAGAGTGCTGAAGATGAATTGACAGAGCTGTTAAAGACGGATGAAGGCGTTCATCTGATCGGCTTTTCAACCGGTGCTCTTATTGCTTCTCATCTTTCTGTACGGTATAAACCCTGGATCAAATCTCTTACTTTATTGTCTACTCCCGTATTTCCACTGAATCCTGTGGAGATTCTCAAGACGCTTGCGAGCATTTCTATGTTAAAAGCTTATATTAGTAAATTCACTTCAACGCCTCCAAAAGCGACGAGAGAGTTTCAACGACTGGTCCGGGAGAGCTTTTCAATCTATCCGCATATTGAGACTCCGACCCTGATCGTGCAGGGTAAGCGAGATCATCTGGTAAAGACTAGAAGTGCTGACTACCTCCAGCATACGATCCCTACGACCCAAAAACAGGTGCTAATGGTAGATAACAGTGGTCATATGGTCTGTCATTGTGAGGATAAGGACCGGATCATGAATGAAGTATTGCATTTTATTCAGAGTGTAGGAAGCTGAGCATAAAAGGTGAATAATCAACCCCAAAGAGCCCCAATTATGGAGGCTCTTTTTGTTATAAAGTTAAATTTTTTAATGCTTGACAACGCATTCATAATCATGGTAATTTTTAGTTGGGAAACCGGTTTCCCTAAAATTTATTTGATTTTGTGGTAAATACATCACTGGGCGAGCTTGGAGGAAGTTAGTTTTAGAGTGTATGAATACGCTTTAATAAGAGAGGGAGATGCACGCAATGAAACGCAGGTTATGGTACGTACCCGTTCTAATTACATCTATTCTTCTTTCTACCGTGATTAATTTGTTTGTCTTAACACCACAAAAGGCTGAAGCGGCCAGCATCGGCACGATTACTGAGAACGACACTATTTATCAGATTATGGTTGACCGATTTAATGATGGAGACACTTCCAACAATGCTACTGGTGCGGCAATTCGCTATGGAGAAAACTCTGAAGAAGATTTCCGTTATATGAAAGGCGGAGACTGGCAGGGGATTATCGACAAGCTATCATATATTAAAAATATGGGCTATACCGCGATTTGGATTTCCCCAGTGGCTGAGCCACAAATGACTAACCGGGAAAACAACGGTACCGGTAAAAATACAGCCTATCACGGATACAACGTTAAGAATCCTAACGCTGCTAATCCATACTTCGGAACTAAGGAGAAGCTGAAGGAGCTTGTGGATTCCGCACATGCGCTTGGCATCAAAGTAGTGATCGACGTTGTACCAAACCACGTCGGCGATTATATGCTTGGCACTCAAGCATACTACGATATTCCTTCATTGCAGCCAGTGGCCCCGTTCAATAATCCAGCATGGTATCACCATAATGGAGATATTAACTGGTCTCTAGCGGATGGAAGATATGACCAGTGGGCACAGGATTACTTAGAGAATCACGATTTGGGCGGGCTAGATGACATTGACTTCGATGTTCCTGCGGCTAAGCAGGCGATATTCGATTCCATCAAAGGCTGGTTTGATTATACAGGCGCTGACGGTGCGCGTGTGGATGCTGCCAAGCTGATGAAGCCAACAGATATTGGTGAGCTACAAAATTATCTGGGCGTTAATACATTCGGTGAGAATTTCGACGGAAATGCTGAATTTGTCTCGCGTTGGGTTGGAAACAACAAAGAGTGGGGCATGCTCGATTTCCCATTGTTCTTCTCCGTACTAAACAGCTTTGCTTATGGGCAGTCTTTTGAGTCCAATGTCAAAAGCACCTTGGCACAGGATTCCTACTACAACGGAAATGCCAATCACATGGTTACCTTTATCGACAATCATGACCGCAATCGTTTTCTCACAGAAGCTGGGGGAAGCGTAGAAAAGCTGCAGAACGCTTTGACCTTTATTTTTACAGTTCGTGGAACACCGGTTGTCTTCCAAGGAACAGAGCAAAACAAAGGCAATGGCAACAGTCAGATTATGACGGGCGGTATTGCTGATACTTGGAATCGTTGGTCTATGGTGAAAAGAGATGCAAGCGGAAATATGATCGACAACTACTTTAATGAAAATGCTAGTACGTTCAAGCACGTAGCCAAACTTAATGAGATCCGCAAAAATAATCCTGCACTACGTACAGGTACTCAGCGTGAAATGTGGGCTGCACAAAACCTATATGCCTTCTCACGTCGTATCGACACCGGAACTAATCAAGGTCAAGAGGCTATCTCCGTATTCAGTAATCAATCTGGTGGTTCGCAAACAGTTACCATCCCATTGCGTGCTGAGAGTAGTTTGACTGCAGGGACAGTTTTATACAATCAGCTAAATACTGCGGATACAGTGACCGTGCAATCAGGTGGAATAACTGGTAAGCAAATTACTGTAACCGTAGGTGCAAATTCAGCTAAAATTTATGCGAAACAACAGCAGCCATCAGAAACAGTTCCTCCAACTACGCCGACCAACGTAACCGCAACTGTTCAGAACGCATCTAGCGCTTTGATCAGCTGGACAGCTTCTACCGACAACGTAGGCGTAACAGGATATGAAGTTTATCGTAATGGTGTAAAGGTAGGCACAACGGCGACCACTTCCTATACGGACAATGGATTATCTGCCAGCACTGCTTATGACTACACGGTAAAAGCATTTGATGCCGCAGGCAATCTATCTCTTCTTAGTGCAATTGCGTCTGTGACAACACCTGCAGGGAACAGTGTCACGATTTACTATAAGCAAGGTTACACCTCGCCATATATTCATTATCGTCCTGTAGGCGGAACATGGACGACAGCACCGGGTGTGGCTATCCCTGTATCTGATGTTGCAGGATACAACAAAATAACGATTAATATCGGTTCAGCCAGCCAGCTTGAAGCATGCTTTAACAATGGCAGTGGCACATGGGACAGTAACGGGGGTAGCAACTATTTATTCGGTACTGGAACCTGGACTTATACGCCAACAGGAAGTATTACGTCGGGTGGACCAGTGACAGTAACACCAACACCAACACCAACACCGACACCGACACCGACACCAACACCAACACCGACACCAACAGTAACGCCAACACCGACACCAACGGTAACACCGACACCGACACCAACGGTAACGCCAACACCAACGCCGACAGTAACCCCAACACCAACACCGATTGGCAACACGGCAACGATCTATTATAAGAATACGGCTTATAGCAGCTCGTACATTCATTACAAGCTGGACGGGGCGACAGTTTGGACGACCGTTCCAGGTGAACAGCTTCAAGCTTCTTCTTTCCCAGGGTACAAGTCGATCACAATCCAGCTGGGCACTGCAGCCGGCCTGACCGCAGCCTTTAATAATGGCAGTGGCACATGGGATAACAATGGCGGCAGTAATTATCATTTTGATGCTGGAACTTGGAGTCAAGTGAACGGTAGTATCAGCGCTGGAGAACCTCAAGCAGACAGTGTGACGTTCCGTGTAAACGTTCCAGCGTCGACTCCAGCGAGCGGACCTGTGTATCTCACGGGAACCTTCAACAGCTGGAATGCAGCTGATCCAGCGTATCAACTGACTAAAGGTAGTGATGGTGTCTATTCCATCACACTGACCTTACCAGCAGGAACAGCGGTGCAATACAAGATTACGCGGGGCGCTTGGACTAATGTGGAGGTAAACTCGAACGGATCGGACATTTCCAATCGAACGCTTACTCCAGCAGGCGGCGCACAAACAGTGAATCTGACCGTACAGCGTTGGAAAGATCTATAATTGATTACTGGGGGCTGTTGAGTGAATCGACGCCCCCTTTCTTTTTTTTGATGAATAGAAAGGGGATGGTTATAGCGTGAAGCCCAATAAGTATTGGAGCAAGGTAGCAGCCTCCGTACTAAGTCTCATGTTGCTGGCGCAAGTCAATGTAACGAACGTTTCGGCAGAGATTGCAGCCTCTCATGTGTATCATAACCATATGCCGAATTTCTGGGCGTATTATGATTTGAATGCATACAATTCGACGCCAACCGGAAGCCCCATCCGATATACGTATGACGGTGATGTAATTCAGCTAAAGCAGAACCCTCCTGCTGGATATTCATATTTTTTACCTAATGGTTCACCTATGCCTCATGACGATCTAGTCTCTTACTATTCACATCATGCCAAGACTGGGGCCTATTTATCTTGGCCATGGAGTGTCGCGAACACCTTGCGCAGCAATTATTCTAAAGCCCAAATGTACGTTACGATGTCTGGCGCTGTAGTGAATAATGTGAATAGTATTGTTCAGCGGGGGAATGTCAGCGGATATAATAATCCGGCCTGGGGAACCCCTTGGAAGAATGCTTTTAATCAACTCAAAACCACAAACGGTAAAAATACACTGGATCTTATTCATTTCTCTGGTCATCACTCCATGGGGCCTTTGGTAGGGAACGATTATTTGCTGAAGGATATGATTTACCATGGAACGACGCTCGCACAGCCATATTTTCTAGGAAGTAGCTATAAGAGCTCTAAGGGATTTTTTCCGACAGAGTTAGGCTTTTCAGAACGGATTATCCCAGTACTGCAGAAGCTAGGTATTCAGTGGTCAGTCATCGGTAATAATCACTTTTCACGAACACTTCAAGATTATCCACTGCTGAATAGTCCCGGGACGGATACCATGGTTTCTCCTCCCAATCGGAGTGATCTGCAGAATGTCAGCACTGCCCGATCTTGGGTTAGTGAGAATATGTTCAACGAGCAGCAGGTTGTCTATAACAAGTATCCATTTGCTTCGACGGCGCACTGGGTTCGTTACGTAGACCCGGCTACTGGGGCGGAATCGAAAGTGGTTGGGGT
Organism: Paenibacillus sp. FSL R10-2734; assembly: GCF_037963865.1. Lineage (NCBI taxonomy): Bacteria > Bacillati > Bacillota > Bacilli > Caryophanales > Paenibacillaceae > Paenibacillus > Paenibacillus sp. FSL R10-2734. The sequence continues at coordinate 1,694,886 of NZ_CP150170.1, forward strand.
ACCTGTTGCACAGGCAGAGTCCTGGAAGGAAGGGTATTTAGGAGAGGTTAAAGCAGATGCGCTTAAGCCATACGAAAATTTGGTGGCGCAGAAGCAGATTTTTGTTGTCGCACATGATGGTGACAATTCTCAGGGCCGGGCAGGCTCTGAAGAAACCTGGCGAAATGCAGGAAATGTAACCTACGCTGACAGCGGGGTAACCGGTATGGGAATTGATGAATATCTGATCAATAACACACCGGCGGCCAGCGATGTGGTCCATGTTCAAGATGGCTCATGGATTGATACTCGGGATTCTTCTTCCGATCCAACGTGGTATCACTGGCATCTGCCTTTCGGAATTTGGAAGAGCCAGTTTGCAAGCTTTAATCAAGTAAATGGCACTTCTTATGCTCCAAAGAAGAATCTGTCCGGCGTAGATGATGGTATGACCGTTTCCTTCGAGAAGGGCTATCATTATTTGGAACGAAATTTTGCGCTGCTGCAGGCTTCATTAAATTATGCTAAGACGGCTGAGCAAATTTGGCTAGATGAGCATCCGAACTACTGGAAGCCTACAACTGCTCTCGATCGTGAAGTAACTTACGAAGGGAATCAGTTAAATCCTTGGATGCTTTCTTATCCAGTAAAAGGGGATACAGCGAATGATTATGCAGGAGGAGCAAATCCAGCGGAATTAGCCTGGTATTTCCTGCTTCCGGCGATGGACTCCGGTTTCGGCTACTATGACGAGAATGTGGACGATAGCGTGAAGCCAGCATTGTCCTTTAATCAATCCTTATTCTTTTCTAAACCTTATGTTTCTTCAAAGCTAGCTAAAGACAAGACCGGACCTTCTGTATGGTGGCCACAGCGTTATCCATATAATCCGGGCAGTGCCAATGTTAGCAAAGCGGAAGGCTGGACGTTACAGCATTTTAACAATGTGTTCTCGATTTACAGCTATGCTTACGATACTAGTGGATTAAGCGACATTAAGGTGAAGATCCGCACGCACCGTGATAAAACAGCAGATGCTACGGACAATACTTTTAAAGTTTATGACCCTGCAGCTTTGTTAGCTTCTGGAGTCTCAGGCATTGATCCAAGCAAGGTAGGCCAATGGGTCGAATACCCAATGAATGTGCGTGATTTAAGTGCAGACATCAATGGCGTGGATTGGCAGCCTAGTAGCAAAACAATTATGCAAAAGGTCCCTGCAACGGAAATCGGAAATCTATATTATAGCTATATCTCCGATTATCGCGATCAGCTGCTCGATTACTACATCGAAGCCACAGATACGAAGGGAAATGTAACGCGCAGTGATATTCAACAGGTGTATGTGGGAGCAGGGAAATACAATCTAGCTAATGGAAAATACACAGAAAGCATGCAGGGAACGATTGAAGGCACGCATCCTTTTATTACAGATCAGCCTGTAGTTCCTGATACGGAAGCGCCTAGCACGCCGAATAATCTTCAAGCACAGGTGGTTAATGCCTCGACAATCGGGCTTACATGGGATGCTTCCACGGATAATGTGCGGGTATCAGGTTATGAAATCTATCGAAATGGCACCAAAATAGGAACCTCCACCTCTGCTTCCTATACTGATAGCGGGTTATCAGCTAGTACTTCTTATGAATACAAGGTAAAAGCAGTAGATGCTGCAGGAAACTTGTCCGGCTTAAGTGCAGCCGCTTTGGCCCTAACGCCAGCTGGAAATAATGTGACCATTTATTACAAACAAGGCTATACCGCTCCATATATTCATTATCGTCCAGTTGGAGGCACTTGGACATCCGCTCCGGGCGTAGCGATGCCAGCCTCAGAGATCGCTGGGTATAACAAAATTACAATCAATATCGGTTCCGCCACCCAGCTGGAAGCCTGTTTTAATAACGGCTCAGGGACTTGGGACAGTAACAACGGTGGGAATTACCTGTTCGGCACTGGAACATGGACGTATACACCAACAGGGAATATTCAGTCTGGCGGACCCGTGACGGTGACGCCGACACCGACAGTAACACCGACGCCGACGCCGACGCCGACGCCAACGCCGACACCGACAGTAACACCGACGCCAACGCCGACACCAACAGTAACGCCGACGCCGACGCCGACACCGACAGTAACGCCGACACCGACACCAACACCGACAGTAACGCCAACACCGACGCCTACAGGAACTACGATGAAAATTTATTATAAGAATTCGAACTACAGTAATTCGTTTATTCATTACAAATTGGACGGCAGTTCCGCTTGGACCACGACTCCGGGAATACAGATGTCTGTCTCTTCCTTTGCAGGCTATAAGACCGTGGACATCCCACTTGGAACTTCGGTTGGACTAACCGCAGCCTTCAACAATGGCAATGGAATTTGGGATAACAACGGCAGTAATAATTATCATTTTGCTGCTGGAACCTGGAGTTTGGTGAACGGTAGTATTAGCGCAGGGGAACCTCAAACTGACAGTGTTACGTTCCGCGTAACCGTTCCGTCGTCTACTCCGGTGAGTGGGCCGATCTATCTATCAGGCTCCTTCAATAGCTGGAATGCGGCGGACCCGGCTTATCAGCTGACGAAGGGTAGCGACGGTGTTTATTCTATTACACTGAGTCTTCCGGCAGGAACGGCAGTGCAATATAAACTAACGCGGGGCGCTTGGACTAATGTGGAGGTAAATTCGAATGGATCGGATATTTCCAATCGAACGCTTACACCAGCAGGCGGTGCACAAGCCGTGAACCTAACTGTACAGCGCTGGAAAGATCAATAAATTGTATTGAGTGGATCATAATACTTGCAGCTTTCACAAGCCAAGGAGCGGCCCCTCATGGGAGCCGCTCCTTGGTAAGCAATATGAAGCTTATTCAATGCACAAAGTGCAATAGAGTTGAATTTGATCCATTTTACAAGGAATTCTATTGCATCAAATGCAATCAAACTCGATCAAGTTTCATCAAACTAATTCAGTCTTTCTTTGCAGACCTAATTATCTAAGTAGTCCATTTACGAAGTTCCTGCGAAGGACTTTGTTCTCATCGTAGATTCACGGGGAATTAGTTCTGGCTCTAGGAGCAAATGCTTGAGTTGCATATCATTGCCACGAATGCGCTCCATCAGCAGCTGCCCTGAAGATACACCCAGCTTGAACGTATCAATATTAAGTGAAGTTAAAGGAGGTGTTGTATATCGGGATAGCGGATATTCATCGAAAGCGGCGATGCCGAGTTCGGATGGAACATTAATTCCCAGTGCTTTTGCGGCTTGAAGTACCCCAAAGGCAACATAACTGTTCATGCACACGACAGAGTCTGGCCGTTCATCGCGCTGCAGAAGCTCAAGTGCAGCATGATAGCTGTCATGTTCATCAGCCTTGCAGTTAATGATCCATTGCTGATGAACGGTAAGGTCTGCTTGCTGTAATGCTCTTATATATCCACCTAGACGATGGGTATAAATCTTCTCCTGCTGCTGCCCGCCTATGAAGGCTATCTTTGAATAACCTTGTTCGACGAGATGTTCGGTCAGCATGCTGCCGCCTGCTTCGTTATCGAAATCGACCCAACTCCCGGGGGCCATAATTTCTCCAATGGAGATGTAAGGAAACTCCAGTCGATTCAGTTCTTCAGATAACGCTTCTGTCAGCACGGAGTTGTTGGCAATAATACCGTCGACACGTTTGCTAAACACAAGTCTATTTAGAAAATGTCCTTCTGGACTACTATGTTGCACATTGGAAATGGTCAGCTCGTATTTTAAAGGTGCGATTACGCTCTCAATTCCACCAATAATGTTGTAGAAGAATTGGTTTAGAAATTCACTTTCTTTAGACATATCGACCAATAGGCCAATATTGTAGCTGCTTTGTCTAGCTAACCCAGTAGCGATACTGCTCGGCGTGTAGTTCATTTGCTTCATAATCTCTCGAACTTTGTGTTTCGTTTCCTGTGATATTTTTGGGGAATCATTTAGTACTTTAGATACAGTAGATTTGGCCACATTGGCTGCTTTAGCAATATCTGAAATCGTTACTTTCATCGTCGTCCCTCATAACTTAAAAACGGTATTTGTAACCATAATAACACAAATTTAGCAGTCACTCTAATGATGAATGAACAGATAGATAGAACGATAAAAGTATAAAAGGAGTCCATAAGTTATGCCTCAATCATGGTTTATATATCATACAAGTGAAGATCCATTTGCCTATCCTGTAGGTACAGGGACCTTGAAGCTCAGACTATTCACACAAGCTGGACAGCAATTATCCTGCACCGTTATCCACGCAGACCGTTATGATTCTCCGGGGCAAGAGGTTCCTTTGCAGATGGAGCGGATTGGATCGGCTGGTATTTATGAGATTCATGAAGCAATTATTCACACCAGCACAAGAAGATGCAGATATCTATTTCATATAGCGAACGCTGCGGGACAGTATGTCTGGTATGGAGAAAGGGGCGCGTCGGAGAATCGGGAACGTGCAGGTTCTTTTCAATATGCATACCTTCACAATTCTGAGGCACTGAAGCTTCCTTCCTGGAGCGTGGATGCTGTTGCCTATCAGATATATCCTAGTAGTTATAATGAGGGGACATTACAAGGCATTTCGGACAAAATACCCTATCTACAGCAGCTAGGTGTAAACGTCATTTACATGACTCCTGTATTTGAGTCTCCTTCTGAGCATAAATATAACACCTCCGATTATTATAAGATCGATCCTGCTTTTGGGGATGTGGATGGACTGAAGGCGCTGGTCAGTGAGGCCCATCGTCATGGAATTAAAGTCATTCTAGATGCCGTGTTTAATCATTCGGGAGATCAATTTTTTGCTTTTAAGGATGTGATGGAAAAAGGCGAAGAATCCCCGTATAAAGATTGGTTCTTTATTCGCTCCTATCCTGTTACACAAACGCCTGCACCGAATTATGAGACATTTGCCAAAGCTGAAGCGCATATGCCAAAGCTGAATATGGATAATCCCGAGACGGCTAATTACATGATTGAAGTTGCCAAGTATTGGGTGCGTGAAACAGAGATTGATGGCTGGCGTCTTGATGTAGCGAATGAAGTCAATCCGCTTTTTTGGTCTCGGTTTCGACAAGAACTCAAGTCTGAGTATCCTGAAATTCTGCTAATCGGAGAGATTATGCATGCTTCTGGCCCGTGGCTTAGAGGGGATCAATTCGATGGTGGCATGAATTATGTGCTTCGTGAAGCCATGCTGGAATTTTTTGCGGAACAATCGACGGGACCAGATCGCTTTATGGAGCAATTACTCCATCAGGAGGCGTTGTATAATGACCAGGCGAATTCAGCTATGTTTCAATTGATCGGTAGTCATGATACGCTGCGTTTTCTTACAGCATGTAAGGAAGGGGGACGTGGCTGGGACCGCGAGAGTACAGCAGTACAGCGCATGAGGTTGGCAGTTTTTTTTCAGATGACCTATATCGGGATTCCGATGATTTATTATGGGGATGAGGTTGGGATGGAAGGGGCCACAGACCCCCACTGTAGAAAAGCTATGGTATGGCAAGAGCAAGCTCAGAATGTAATGCTGCAGAAGTGGTATCAGGAGCTGATTTTTTTAAGAAAAAGCTGCGATATTTTACGAAAGGGTACATTCCGACCTTGGTTCACAGATGAAGTCCGTAATGTGCTTGGTTATACGCGGGGTGTGGGTCAAGAGAAGATAGGATTAATTATCAATAATTCTCCTAATGCGTACGAGCTTGAGCTAAGTGCATATCGTTCTGATAAGAATGTGTTAACGGATTTACTGTCAGGAGCAACTTTTAAAAATAATAACAAGCTCTTAGTGAGCATTGAACCGTTCGGCTGTTTAATGTTGTATTAAGAGGGGATAAGGCCTCTCTCTAAAGAAGGGGCCTTATTCTCATCAAGAAACGGTTGTCATCTTAAATGGATGGCGAAGCCGTTTCTTCTTAGTTTGTAGCGCTTTTTTTATTTTTGTTCTTTAGGTTTCTATACTCCTGATTCTCCCATTGCTTTAGCAATGGAAATGGATCAAAAGCCCACTCGGTAATTCCCCGGTCACGATAGATACCAAAATGTAGATGTGGAGGGAATTTCCCCTGTGTTCCTGGATTACCGTAACCTGAGCTGCCGACCCAGCCAATAATTTCACCTGGTGAGACGATATCTCCACGTGAAATGGTTTTGTTATACCCGGATAGATGAGCGTAATAATGGTAGCGGTTCTCGATATCACGAATCCCAATTCTCCAGCCACCAAAGCGGTTCCAGCCTTTAGTTTCTACTAAGCCAAAGCAGGTGCTGCGTACAGGCATCCCTTGTGGTGCAAAGAGATCAGTCCCTTCGTGGATACGTGCTCCACCCCAGTTTCTGCCGGTTCCCCAAGTGCTACGATAAGAATAAGAATTACTTAAGGGAAGCGGAAAAGCATTTCCTGATAGGTCCAGCCGTCCAAAATGTTCATAGAGCTTGGCGAACTGAGCTATGCGCTGAGAGGCACGGCCATTGTGATAATACTCCCAAATACCGATACTGAAATCATTAGCTGAATCACCATATTTCTGCAGGTGTCTAGCCATACTATATAGAACATCAGTATCATTCTCTGGATCAGCGATTCCGTCTCCTGAGCCATCACGGCCAAAGCCGCTAAAGAAGCTGATGGATTCTGGGGAAGTATCCTCTTGATCCGGGTTGAGTGGACCGGACCATACGGGTGCTGGAATCTTGATTCCTGTAAGACGGTTGGCTTCGTGCTTGACTGAGGCTCCTTTTTTGGCGATGGTGCGTTCATATTGATCAATGGCTGCGAATCTAAACCAAGGAATACCAGTGGCTGCACTCATTTGATCATAAATTCCTCTACGGGCAGACCATATGGATTCTTTGCTAGCATTAACGGGCTCGCCGCTGCTTTCCACCGGTTGGACTGTAGCCCGTACTGCAACTGCTGGAACGGGAAGGCCTAAACTACCCCAAAGGATAGCGGCCGCGGACAGACACAACATAGTTCTCCGGTTATTAATATTCTTAAATAGGGCCAGCAAGATAACAGCCTCCTTTTGTCCGGGCGTAGAATTAAATGTAGGCACTTCGGTTAAAGCTTTTGTTATAGATTGAAGCAAAAAGGTACTTTTTATCCGTTCTTGTCTAAAGGTACCAAAAAATTCTCGGTAGGAATCGCAGTTGGTAAGTGCAGCATATTTCACAAAAACAGGCAATTGCAAACTGCTCATGGTATAATATGAGGCAGCATCTTTCAACTGCAGCATCACATTCAGGAGGAAGCGGGGTTTATTATTTTGACGAATAAAGCAGCAAAGCAGCCTAAGCCGGATTGGATTAGAATCAAGCTAACTACCGGTGATAATTATCAGGAAATCAAGAGCATGATGCGTTCCAAAACTTTACATACCGTATGTGAAGAAGCCAGGTGTCCGAATATTTACGAGTGCTGGGCAAACCGTACGGCGACCTTCATGATTCTAGGTGATATTTGTACTCGCGCTTGCCGTTTTTGCGCTGTGAATACAGGGCTACCGACAGAGCTGGACCTGCTGGAACCTGAACGTGTAGCAGAAGCTGCAGAGAGCATGAACCTTCGTCACTGCGTCGTGACCAGTGTGGCTCGCGATGATCTTGCGGATGGTGGCGCTCAGATTTTTGCTGAGACGGTAGCGGCAATTCGTAAACGCCTTCCGTTATGTAGTGTAGAAGTATTAATTCCAGACTTCTTGGGAGAGCGGAATAGTCTAGAGATTGTCATGAACAGTAATCCGGACATTCTTAATCATAATATCGAGACGGTGGAACGAATGTCAGATCGTGTACGGGCTAAAGCGAAGTATCGCCGTTCGTTGGAGCTGCTACGCAGAGCCAAGGAGATGAAGCCTGACATTCCTACCAAATCAAGCATTATGCTTGGAGTCGGTGAAGAGTGGGATGAGATTTTACAAGCAATGGATGATTTGCGAGCCGTAAATTGTGATATATTGACTTTAGGACAATACTTACAGCCTTCTCCAAAGCATTTGAATGTGGAGAAATATTATCCACCGGAGGAATTTGCACTGCTCAAGGAAGAGGGAATGAAGCGTGGCTTCAGCCATGTGGAATCAGCTCCGCTTGTTCGTAGCTCTTATCGTGCGCATGAGCAGGTGAAATCTGCCGCTCAAGCTCGTGAGGATCGTGCGGTTTCTTCTAGTTAATGTTCGAAAATAGTGACATAGTCACAGACAGGTTTTGTTAAGGAGAGGGTTGGAGGAGCGATAGCGATCTGAAACACTCAACCCTTAGGCTACACATAAAAAACGTTGATTTGAGTCATTGGAGAGAAATATTGGAGCTGTAGGAGCGTTAGCGTTCGCCTTTGTCCTCGGATTTCCACCGCGAAGAGCGGTTATAATCCAGAAATCTGGGGACAACAGCGACCGAAAGCCCAATTTTTCTCGGAAATGACGGCATAATCAACGTTAAACCCTCCCCAAAGAAAGGCAGGCGACAAAAGGTTTGATCGTAATAGGCGGAAAAGGCTACGAACTTATGTTAGATCATAAGGATGGTTGGAATCCGGAGGCGTTTCGCGGAAGATATAGCGAGGTGCTGGAAAGATACGACTACATTATTGGTGACTGGGGTTACAGTCAGTTGCGCTTGAAAGGCTTTTACCGGGACAACCACCCTAAGGTGAATCGGGATACAGCGATTTCTGGCATGGTCGATTATATTAATGAATATTGCAATTTTGGCTGCGCATATTTTGTGCTGCATAAATTAAAAGAAGTACCACAAGAAGGCTTGTTCAAGGATATTCTAATTAAAGAAATACCAGAGCCGAGTGAGGAAGAAGATTCGGAGCAAGAAACTGATGCTAATGAAGCAGATAGAGATAAAGAGTTCTCCTCTAAAGAAACGTCATCTAAGCAAGGTTCGAATTCATCTGCTGCATTTAAGGAGATGAATTCTGCTAAGGAAAGACCATTGAGAGAACACCAAAGCCGAAATCACCGGGGGAAAGATTCACAGGGGAAGAAATCCAAAAAGGATTTTCAAAGCAGACCGCCACAAGGTCAGTCCCAGAAACCCCAAAATACACAAAAACCTCAAAATAATCAAAGCAATCAAAACACACCAAATACAGAAAATCCACAATCTTAATGATGAAAGCTGACCATAAGTAGAGTCCTTCTACGAATGAGACAGCTTTTTTCTTTTGATCGTACAAAAAATAAAGGCAGCAAACCTCCATCTCTGGAGAATTGCTGCCTTTCATATTGATATGGATTATTTTACGGATAATTTCAACTGCTTCTGAGAAGCATTGTAGCTCCATGTAAGTGCGGGGAACTTCTTCTTAAAGGCATTTAATTCAATATAGGTCTCACCATTCTGAGATAGCGCCTCTTTGGAGGAGAGCGTAAAGCCGGTGGCTGTGCCTGATCCGTTCTTTACGATGACTTTCTTGTTCTTGGCATCCCACGTGATCTCGCCTTCGACAAGCGTAGCCAGCACAATCGAGGAAGCATAAGTCTTATCACCCTGCTTCACTAGACCGACATTACCAGCAAAGGGAACTCCATTGATATTCAGGATATGATGATCTCCGGTGAGTTCTAAATTCTTCATTCCAGCAATCTGCAGGGCGGTAATAGTTTGTGCAGTTTTGCCTTTAACCTCAATATCCGGTGCAAGACCGATGTGATTAAAGTCTTCTTTTTTAGGTGTTAGATATTTCTGTGTGGTCAACTTCAGCATGTCGCCATTAGACACCTTTAGTAGGCTTTGAATACGCGCTTTGCCGAACGAACGAGTTCCTACGACAGTAGCTAGCTTGTTGTCACGTAGGGCGCCAGTTAGAGCTTCAGATGCACTTGCAGTGTATTCGTTCGTTAGAATAACGACAGGTACACCTATTTTGCTGCCATTAGTAATGGTTACAGGAGTTAACGCTCCACTTTGATCTGAGGTATACATCATAAGGCCTTTATCCATAAAGTTAGAGACAATGTTGTATGCTGAATCCATATAGCCGCCCAAGTTATCACGTAAATCAAGCACCATGGATTTCATACCTGCTGCACGCATCTTCTTCAGCATAGCAGCGAATTCTTCATCAGAATTCTGTGTGAAACCACTCAGCGAAATATAGGCAATCTTTGGACCAATGAGAGTTCCAAAAACGGAAGTCGAGTTCAATTCATTTCGGGTGACAACATAAGATTTTGTGACTCCATTTCTGAGAATCAGCAGGGTAACCTTGGTGCCTGCGGCTCCACTCAGTTCGGTATCATCCGTTTCGTCAACGGGTATACCGTTGATTTTGAGAATCGTATCGCCGCGTTTCAGACCTGCCTTTTCTGCAGGAGAACCTGGAGAGATTTCTTCGATGTAGAGTTCTATTGGCGTATACTGCAGTTTAACACCAATGCCAACGTATTCGAGATCAACAGCATGTTCAAATTGCGCAGCTTCCTCGGAGTTGAAGTATTGGCTGTATGGATCATCCAGTGTGTTCACCATGCCGTCAATTGCACCGCGAATCAAGGCATCCTTATCTACATCTGAAAGATTATAGTTCTCCAATAGCTTCATCACTTCATTGATAAGATCATTGTTGTTTGTGGAAGCTTGAGCCGCATCAGCAGCGGAAGCCATTGGAGCAAACGTAATGGATAAAGCAAGACAGCTGGATAAAAGTGCAGTTATTACTTTTTTGGATTTCATGGAATCAAACACCCTTTTTATTAGGATTTCACAAGTTTGTTGTAGACGTTATATGTGTTATCGATTGTCCATACACCGATATCCGACTTGGATAGAATATAGATAAGGCCCTGCTCATAAGTCTCCTCTTCACTTGCTTCCTTGTCTTTGCTTTCTACATATATAGCTGCTTCTTTGGCACTGTAATAATAGATATTTGAAATGCCTGGAGTATAGGTAATATCATACGAAGCAAAGAAATCATCCAAATCTGCCTTGAGAGAGGAATCATATTCTTCCCCATATGAAGTCATCGTGGAAAGAACTGCGGTCGGATTCTGTTCGTTCATTGCTTGATAATACTTGGTAATACTGCCTTTGATGGCATCCGCATCGTTTTGAGGGATGTTGGCTGCTGGTTTTAGACCTTGTTCACGAGTTAGGAGAATCGCCGAGCTTTGGGATTCCACGGATGATATCTTCCAGCTTCCGTTCTTGCGGACCAGGGTATATACGTATTCATCCTCTGTGTCTGGGGTATAAGCCCCACCTATTCTGCGAGAACTTTCAAGCGTATACACAGTGGCTTCGTCAGCTTTAATGTCGAGGATTTCCAAGCTATCAATCGTATTCTTTATGTCGAAAGCTTCAAAGGAATCATTGAGATCAGACACAGATTGCGTGTAAGAGGAGTCAGAATCCATAAGGGAATAGAAGCTAGACGCTTTTTCTTCATTGAAATACTGATTAGACAAACGGATTAATGTTGTAATGGCTGCTTCGTCCTTATCTTTGGATACAGGAGTAGTAATCTGCACACTTCTACTGGTGGAATTCCAGACGGCTGTGCCTCCGGTTGCCTCGGCGATAAAACGCAAAGGAATGTATGTAGTGCCAGCTGAGGAGACTGGTGCGGTGATCAATTTTTTTACAGTTCCGTTAACAGTAGCGCGGTTGCTGCCAATTTTGAGGGTAATCGCAAGATTTGAGCTTTTACCTGTCACTGTTCCAGTCTTTGCATCCCAGAGAACTTGAAGTCCAAGCTTCTCAAAGACGACTCGGAAAGGTACAAGTACAGAATTATTCGCTAAGTAGGGGGATCCAGCAGTGAAGGAAACCTTACTTCCGTTGATATAAACATCAATCGGTTTCGAAGCTGCAAAAGCCGGGACCGCAAGTATAAGGGCCAGTAGACTTATGCTAAAGAGGGATAATAATCTTTTCAACAGTACTCTCTCCTTTTATGTAACTCTATGTAAAATAGCCTCATTATACCATTTTCTTTCTCTCTCTGTCTATCAATTGATGTTAGTTTTGTCACATAAAAGAGCCGGAGATATGGATATCTCCGGCCACAGAAAATCGTTGGTCGAGGGTTAATTTTAAACCAAAAAAGCTTCACGGACACGGTTCCAGAACGGAAACGGTCGGTACCTAGCGAAACTGACTTTTTTGTCCGATACTTGACAGCGTACTGAAATCAGGTCATCTACTGGAATATTGTTATGATCAATCGTGAGCAGCAAGCGCTGATCCTTACATGATAAAATGTCGCAATGATGATGCTTCGGCAGCAGTAATGGTGATCCCATGGTTCGGAATACACGGTTGTTAATAGATGCGATTTCGGCAATCTGCAACGCTTCTATTGTAGGGTGTACCATGGCGCCCCCAAGGCTTTTGTTATAGGCTGTGCTGCCAGAGGGAGTAGAGATACAAAGCCCGTCTCCACGGAACATTTCGAAAGTGACATCATTAATGTCAACCTGGATCATTATAGTTCCATCGACCCCTTTAAGGGTAAATTCATTTAGGGCAATGTGGGACGAAGAACCAGATTTCTTGTGGATTTCCAGCTCAAGTAACGGATATTTCACGATACGAGGTTTCTGTGGCTCAGAATTTTCGGTACCGCACATATAGTCGATTAAGGTGGGTAGCTCTTCCGCTTGCCAGTCCGCATAGAAGCCTAAGTGTCCTGTGTGTACACCTACGAAGGCTAAATTGGGTATTTGATCGATAAAGGTATGAAAAGCGTGCAGCATTGTGCCGTCTCCGCCAATAGAGATGACGATTTCCGGAGACTCGGCATCCAGTTGCAGGTCCCGCTCCGCCGCTAGCTTGTGAAACTGCTCGGCAAGTTTGATTGATAGTTCATCACCGCGGTCCAGAACATAATATCTCAAGATGTACAGGCTCCTTTTGTATTATTCAGTCATACACCGATCATAATCAATCTTGACCCGGAACACAATACGTTAATCAACTTCACCTTACCCATCGAATCATTGCCTTCAAAGCAGGGATAAGCAGTGAGACTAGAATGGCGGCTGTTAATAAAAGGATCAGCAGAGCGAGACTTGCAGTGATCCCTGTGGCAGAAGGTGTAAAGGCAACAGAGGCAGGCAATGATACCCATGCAGTAGACAGTCCTGTGTTCATTACTGGGTTCCAGAGCAGCAATACCAAGCCTGATGCGAGTAAAGCGTGAATTAGACGCGCAGTTAAAAATGGCAGGTACCGCAGTCCCGTACCGTTCAGTATACTAGCCACCTGGGCATGTACAGATAAGCCGCCCCAAGAGAGGATGAAGGCCGCTGCCGCTACCTTGAACTGCAGCGGGATGGAAGAAGCGGCTTCACCCGCTGAACGGGCGCCGATAGTGACCTCGAAGAATCCACTTATCAGGGCCTGAGCCAGTTCGGGAGGACCACCCACAAGGGATACTAGATGTCCAGTCATGCTAAATAGTGAGGATAGGATTCCGGCGCGGGCAAGCAGTTCCATTAGTACATTGAAGAATACAACTAAACCACCTACCACAATAATAAGCTTTAGCGAGGACTGGATGGCGCCCTTTAATAGCTCCCCAAAGCTCCGTCCATCTTTGAGCCTAGCCTCCTCCATGGCAAGTAGTGCTGCATGGATTCTTCCAAAGCCTTTTTTTGCTGGAGTGGAGGGGGCGTTAGAACTAGTTATTGCTGGGTCTTGGGATGGGGGGCTCTGTTCTTTGCGTCCATGAAATGACATTAGCAATCCAACAATCAAACCGCTTCCGTAGTGGGCGAGGGCTAGTATGAGCCCTAATGATGCGTCTCGAAAGAATCCGACGGATACTGCACCTAATAGAAAGATTGGATCGGAGGAGGTTGTGAAGGCGACTAATCGTTCGCCCTCTACTCTGCTAATCAGATTCTGTTCTCGCAGCTTAGCGGTTAATTTAGCGCCAACAGGATATCCTGATACATATCCCATCGCAGCGACAAACCCACCGCTACCTGGTATACCGAAAAGAGGACGCATCAATGGATCAAGCAGAGCACCGAAGAGATGAACAATCCCTAAGCCTAGCATGATTTCGGAAATGACGAAAAATGGAAATAGGGAGGGGAATAACACATCCCACCAGATGGCCAAGCCTCGTAAGGCTGCGCCAAGGGATGCCTCCGGATGAAACAGCATCAGCAGCATACAGCCTGCTAATGTTAATCCCAGCAGTGGGCCGCCAATCTTTTTTAAAGTCATAATTAACGCCTCCTGATCTATGGTTAGATGTATGCGAAAAGAAGGACAAACAGCACAAAAAAAATAAAGGAAGCGGTTACATAAATCTGTGCTTTTTCGCTTGAATTATGATATTATGTAAATAAGAAATGCACCCTCTGTACAAGAATAAATGGGATGGAGTGATGGCGATGAGCGTTGTAGCCGGAGTTCTCGTTTGTGCTTTTGTATATGTGATCCGGGTCTCTCTCGTCCCTGCAGGTGATGAGGAATTTCGGACCTACTGACAATAACCTCCAGGCGCTAAACGATGGTTTAGCGTCTTTTTTCTGCCGTTTAAGGGCACTTTCGACGGATATCCGAGCAGTGCTTTTTTTTGGTATAATCATTTAAGAAACGTTTCACTAATATGGAAGAAAGCTGGTAATCTCAATGAATCCAAATGAGAGTATATATGAGAACTTAGGGGGGGCTGAGGCACTACATCGATTGGTGGAAGTATTCTACGCCAAAGTGCAGCTTCACCCGCAGCTGGGACCGTTATTTCCAGAAGACATTACTCCTGTTCTGGAGAAGCAGTATCAATTTCTGACACAGTTTTTTGGCGGTGGCCCAATGTATTCAGAGTTACATGGACATCCCATGATGAGAGCAAGGCATATGCATATTCCTATTACTCCAGAACGTGCTGAAGAATGGCTGCAGTGTATGAAAGAGGCGCTCGTGGAGACTGGCGTAGAAGAGCCGCTGCGTTCCTTCGTGCTTAATCGCCTTGCCGGTCCCGCACATCATTTTGTTAACATGCCCCAGGAATAATAAGGGACAGATTAATCCTGAAAGGAATGAGAGTACTTGCCAGACTTAATACCCCTATATTCTATTAAGGTCAAATGTTGCAATTGTGAACATGAATTTTCAACCTCTCGCGTGCGTCCTAGCCTGAAAAAGGCTGTTCGCCGCGATGCTGATTTCTGCGCATATTACAAAAACGAGAATCCGGATTATTATGTTGTACGTGTCTGCCCAAGTTGCGGGTTTGCCTCTACAGAAAATTCAGCGGACAAGCTGTCGGAGCTGCAGCGGAAGGCATTTAATGAACAGGTAGGAAAACGCTGGAAGAGCCGTGATTTTGGGGATAAGCGAAGCTGGGAAGCTGCACTGGAGACCTATAAACTTGCGCTTCTATGCGCTCAGTGTATTAACGATAAGGATCGAATTATTGCTAGTCTGCTGCATCACATTGCTTGGTTGTATCGATATCAAGGGAATACAGAGCAGGAACAACGCTTTTTGCGTTATTCATTGGATGAATATGTGAAGGTGTACGAAAAAGACGGAATAGGTGGTAATGATGCCCGGCTCATGTATCTTATCGGTGAGCTTAACCGGCGCATTGGAGAATTCTCTGTGGCTGTAATGTGGTTCTCCCGTCTGATTAATGATCAGAAGATTATGGATGCTGCGATGATTCGAGCCGCCAGAGAGCAGTGGGCTGTGCTAAGAGAGCAAATGCGCGGCATAGATGTTGATGTCGATGGATTGCCTTCAGGTACTTAAAGCTTATGAACAACAAAAAGCGCAGAGGAGAGTAATACTCTCCTCTGCGCTTTATAAAAATGTTAATATTGGGAATTAGATGACCTTCTATTTATCGGACCACCCGATCGAATAGGAGATAATCCCCGTCGTTATCTACAACTGTGGGACTGGCGCTGCAGCATGGGAAGACAAGCAACTTTTTCTTGCCGTCACGGACGATTTGCAATTCTTTTGGCTTCATAGGGAGAAGGACATTCTCCGAGCTGCAGAAGGGGCAGTATTGCACATACATATCGCCTAAAATAATGTCATAAGGCCAGGTATGACTAAAGGGAATCATTGTGAACCCTCTCCAGAAGGAGACGCTTCATTCCCACCCTCAGCTTGCGGGGAATTCTGCTTTTTGGATAGCTCCGCTATTTTTTGTAGCAAAATATGTTGAGGCATATGCATCAAGTGTTCCAGTGGAACGCCTAGTTGCTTCGATAACGTTATGGCTGTTTCCGGTGAAATTTGTAGTGGCTTCATATGGATGCCCTCCTAAAGTTTATCGGGTATGAATGTTCTGGTATCGTTAATCACTTTACCATGGTGTTAAGTCAATTACAAAGAAAACCAAATGAGAGCAAAGGAATGGTGAGTACACATGAAACAACCATTATCACTGACTTGGGAACTCGATTCCATATTTCCCGGAGGATCCTCCTCTTCTGAGTTAGAAAGCTTTTTGAAGAATCTAGAGCAAGATATTGCAGCCTTACAGGGGCTGGTGAAGAATGCTGTGTCTCCAACGGATGTTGAGTCTACAAAGGCGCTGGACGAGGTTATAGAACTGCTCCAGAGCTGTTCAGGAAGACTTGTGGAGGTATCTTCATTTGCAGGTTGTCTCGGAGCTCAGAATCAGTTAGACAAAGGTGCTGTTCGACTGTCGGCGAAAGTGACGAGTATGCGCGCTGGGTTCGAGGGGGTTAGCTCTCAATTTGATAATGTGCTTCGGCAGACTTCCGACAAGGTATGGTCGGAATGGATGGCACGGCCAGAGATTGCCCCTCTAACCTTTGTGCTAAGTGAAAGCCGTGATTTGGCCCGTGAAAAGATGAGCCCTGAGCTAGAGAGCTTAGCTTTGGAGTTAGCTGTTGATGGATATCACGGATGGAGCGAGCACTATGATACGATTGTAAGCTCGATTAAGATCCCGTTTGAGGATGAAGAAGGAACAAAGCTGCTATCTGCGGGTCAAGCTTCTAACAAGCTGGATGATCCAGATCCGAAAGTACGCGAAGCGATGTTCCACAAATGGGAAGAAGCGTGGACCGAAGCAGCCGATAACTGCGCGGATACCTTGAATCACTTAGCAGGGTTTCGTCTGAAGCTCTATAAAGGCAGAGGCTGGGATGATATACTGAAAGATCCGCTGAACATCAATCGTATGACACAAGATACTTTGAATGCGATGTGGGATGTGATTACGAATAGCAAGCCTGCACTCGTGGCCTACCTTCAACGCAAAGCAAAGCTGCTTGGATTGGATGCTCTCTCATGGGTGGATGTCGATGCTCCTGTGGGCAAATCTTCCGGTAAAATCCCTTATGATCAGGCCGCTAAAGATATCGTTACCCAGTTCCGAAAATTTAGTCCGAAGATGGCGGAGTTTGCAGAGCACGCTTTTGATAATAACTGGATTGAGGTTGAAGATCGTAACGGAAAACGTCCAGGTGGGTTCTGTACATCCTTCCCAGAGAGCAAGGAATCACGGATATTCATGACTTATAGCGGCACACCTTCCAATGTTTCAACATTGGCGCATGAGCTGGGGCATGCTTATCATTCTTATCTGCTGGATGACCAACCTGTATTTAATCAGAATTATGCCATGAACGTTGCAGAGACTGCTTCAACCTTCGCAGAGGTTATTGTGTCTGACGCTCAGGTTAAAGCGGCTGGCGATGCTGAAGAGAAGCTGGCGCTGCTTGAGACGAAGATTCAGAATAGCGTGGCCTTCTTTATGAACATTCACGCCCGGTTCTTGTTCGAGACTCGCTTTTATGAGAAACGTAAGGAAGGTCTTGTGAATGCTGAGGAGCTGTCTGAACTGATGGTGGAAGCGCAGAAGGAAGCTTTCTGTGGGGTGCTTTCGGAATACCATCCTCATTTCTGGGCTTCTAAGCTGCATTTTTATATCACTGATGTGCCGTTCTATAATTTCCCGTACACCGTTGGTTACATGTTCAGCACAGGCTTATATCGACTGGCTCTGCAAGAAGGAGCTTCCTTTGCAGACAAATACGATAGCTTGCTGGAAGATACTGGTGTTATGACTTTAGAGGATTTGGTACTTAAGCATCTGGGTGTAGATCTGACGAAGCCGGACTTCTGGCAAGGCGCTACAGATCTGATTGTGGCTGACATTAACGAGTTCTTAGAGATGACAGAGCATTTAGTATAAAATGTCTAAAGGAAGACAAATTTCACGGTAGGAAAATTATCGATTTTTCAGCATAAATACGCAAAAGCTCCTATATTAGGGGCTTTTTTTGATGGTAAAATGTCGAATAAGCCCGATTTTTAAACGATAATGTACGATTGATCTATGGATTTCGCGCATATATAGGGATAATAACCCAATTTTACCCAATTATGTTGTTCGCTTTTAGTTAGTAACCTATAATGAGCCTTAAGCCTTATATATGGTGTGCTAGAAAAACCACTTAGCTAAACTTACAAAACTAAGTAAACGCTTACAAGAGGGAGGGCTAAGCCCACAAAACTGAAGTTAAGCTAACAAAACTAAGCAACGCTTACGAGGTCAGTTTTGCGAAGTAAACTCGAACGAGGCTAAGCTAACAAAACTAAGCATTGCTTACGAAGTTAGTTTTGCAAAGTAAACTCGAACGAAGCTGAGCTAACAAAACTTTAAGGAGGAAAAAAATGCTTAAGACAGAACAATTATCATTGGCGAGACAGATGGACATGGTGTTTAAGGAGCTACAAGAAGAATTATCGGGATTAACTTCTGGTACGGTATTTGTGCAAATACGAAATAACATGATCGGCAAATTCGGCATACGACATAATCCTCTTTCTGGGCGGTGTGGGGGATTCACTGATGTGAAAGAAGGGATGACAGATGGACAGCAGTCATCGTTTCGCCTAATGGCGCTGGAAAGTCTGAAATACAAGCGTCGCTGGACGCATGGTGAGATTGCTTACGAATTCGCCATCAGACAGGGAATGGTGATTGTAGATGCTACGTTGGAGTCCAATTACAATATGGCGAATCTGATGATTCGCTCTCCTCGCAATGCCTATGCTGACAGCTCTGAACAATTTTTCGGTTAATTGTCATTTACATAAACTTGCAGTTCGAATTAAAAGAGAAGGATCATTTATATGCTTGCGCAATAAATGATCCTTCTCTTTCTTGTAGAAATCAAAAACCCTCCCACAGCTTCAGAAAGAAGTGTGAGAGGGCTCAAAAGCTACTCGGCTTTAAGCTTTTTTATAAGCCATAGCCGGATAAAACACTTAAGATTACGTTGTTACTGACGACCAGACAATTGTTGTTCTGCCAGTTGTACTAGACGTTTAGTAATGTAACCGCCTAGAGAACCAGTTTCGCGGGAAGTGTGATTCCCGTAATAACCGTCTGCGGGGATCGATACTCCAAGCTCCTGTGCTGCTTCATATTTCAACTGTTGCAAAGCTGCAGTTGCTTGAGGAACGACCAGGTTATTGGAACGGCTGCTACGACCTTGACCTGCTTGACCCATGTGTGTCACCTCCTTCGCCCGTTGTGAAGATAGTATGAGCGCTAAGAGGTTAATTCATGCATCCTTTCGAAAGGTTTTAAGGATGGTAATTATTAGTGGATTAAAAGTGAGGATAGAAAATGCTTTATTGCTAGGAATCACACATAAAAAAACGGTCTCCCCTTACGTAATCGCAAGGGAAGACCGATATACTGTATATCTGCATTAAATCTCAGGGTAGATCATTTCTAACATGGTGGACAGATTCTGACTCTGACCGGGTTCTATCGTTAAGAGGCCTGTGAAGGAAACATCCTCGGATACATTCGGTGCATTCGCGAGCCATGTATAGGGCTCAATGCACAGAAATTGATCTGCTGGTCCTTTAGTATATAGCACCCAGTGACGGAATAGATTCTCGTCAGCAGTATAGCGGAGGCCGTAACCATCATCACGTAATAATAAGGCTTCTACCGGTTGTTTTTCTCCAATACGTAGAGCAGTATCAAAATTAGTTCCCTGCATGTTCATTCCAGTGTTCAAGGCTTCCAGATCACCGAGTGGAATTAGATTGCCGCTAGGGAGCAACTCATCGTTCAGTTCATAAATACTATTTACTGGAAGTTTAAGATTCCAGCGCTCAGGTTCTCCATCAATCATAAACCAGGTGTGATAACCGATCCCAAAAGGAATCCGATGATCTCCGAGATTTGTAACCTTTAAAATTTGGGTAAGCCGGGCTTCCTGAAGCCTAAATGTCATTTCGAATTTGAGTGGGAAAGGGAATTGCTCCATCCAGTGTGGATCATCTTCCGTTCGGAATTCAGTAGTGACCGCGCAACCATCCTCATCTTCTTCAATATCGCTGACACACCAGGCCTGAGTTCGGTGTAGACCATGAATATGGTTGTCATTAGCGGTATTCTGGTCAAATTGATAACTTGTACCCTCGAATTGAAATTGGCCCTTACGAATTCTTCCGGGTGGGATTAAGAGCGGCATGCCAAAATGGTAAGGTTTTTGCAAAAAGAATGCTTGATCACTCTCATCAGGCTGTCGTAGAATTTCCCGTTGCTCCTTTACATCAAACAATGAAATCACGTTATTTCCTAGTCGCGGCAAAAGCGTGACTTCCAGTTGACGGCTGTGCAAAATATAAGTATCATAACCGCCCCACTGCCCTTTGGTCACCTGTTTCATGAGATATGCTCCTTTATCGTAACTGTAATCGAATAGAACATGGATAACCTTATCATAACAGATTTATACGGTAGTGGTTAAGTGATTTGACAACTTCTCTTTATGGTTCTATGATGAAGGCATTAATTCATGATGAAAATGTGATGACGGGGATAAGTAGGCAGGCATTGTACCTTCAGAAAGCCGGTGGTTGATGCGAACCGGTAGGACACTCCTGATGAATGGACCCCTGAGCGCCGAGCTTGAACGGGAGCAAGATGCCCTAGTAGACCGGCCGGATCTTCTCCGTTAACAGAAGACTAAGGTTGTTTTCTTCTTGTCTAAACAAGATTAAGCAGCGAATAAGGGTGGCACCACGGTCTCACGTCCCTTGCGGATGAGGCTTTTTTTGCGTTCTCGGAAACTTAGAAATTACATCAAACGGAGGTATAAATTATGATGAAAAAAGTAATGTCAGGCATTCAGCCGAGTGGTTCACTTACTCTGGGAAATTATATTGGAGCGTTGAAAAATTTTGTGAAGCTGCAAGATGATCATCAATGTTTCTTTATGGTTGTCGATATGCATGCGATCACTGTAGCTCAAGATCCTGCGGCGCTGCGTGAGCAGTCAGAGTCTGTAGCGGCCCTCTTTATTGCAGCGGGAATTGATCCTACACGTTCTAATGTTTATATGCAGTCGCATGTGCCACAACACGCTGAACTGGGCTGGATCATGACGACACTTACAGCAATGGGCGAACTGGAGCGTATGACTCAGTTTAAAGATAAATCATCAGGTAAGGATTCAGTTGGTGCTGGTCTATTCGTGTATCCTTCCTTGATGGCCGCAGATATTCTTGTTTATAATGCAGATCTTGTGCCAGTAGGAGAAGATCAGAAGCAACATTTGGAGCTGACTCGTGATTTAGCTGGCCGCTTCAATAATCGTTTTGGCGAATTCTTTACCATTCCTGAGCCGTATATTCCAGAAGTGGGTGCGCGTATTATGTCTCTGGACGATGGCACTAAAAAAATGAGCAAGAGTAATCCGAACGCAGGAAGCTATATTGCTCTGTTAGATTCACCGGACGTGATCCGTAAAAAAATCAGCCGTGCAACGACTGATTCGGGACGTGAAGTAATCTTTGATCCAGCTAATAAGCCAGAGATCAGTAATTTAATGAGTATTTATTCCGAATGTTCTGGAATGACACTCCAGCAAATTGCCGATCGTTATGAAGGACAAATGTATGGCGGTTTTAAGAAGGAGCTTGCTGAAGTGGTTGTATCCACGCTTGAGCCTTTACAACAAAGATATAATGAAATTCGCAGCTCGGGTGCGATCACAGATATTCTTGCTGAAGGCGCTGATCGCGCACGCATTGTTGCAGCGGATACGCTGAATGGAGTAAAAGAGCGGATGGGATTTCTGCCAGCTCGTTAATCTAATCAGCGCTTAGGCTTTCCTGTTTGCGTCTGAGCTTGGCTTTGAGGATAAATCCCCATCCAATATTCATTACGCAGAGAAACCCAAGAAGAAGTGCCAGCCAGAAGCTATAACTGATCGCGATTGAAGCGGCAGTGAGAATAAGAATAGAAGAACAAGCGAACCAAAGTGAAAGTCCTTTACCCATTAGGAGAGCCTTCCTTTCTGCATCTGCTAAAATGAATCCCGGAGTATAATAATACTCCGGGATTTTTTGTGATTATAGAATAGATCTCTGCGTAAGTCTACAGTTTCATCGTAAAGAACTAGGATCAATGGAAAATCGTTTGTCGAGCTTCTCGCTGCTAAGCCAGCCTACATAAGTATTTAAAGGTTGATATTGGTTGTCCATAACTAATACGGCCACAAAAGGGTATTGTTTGCGGTGCAAATAACGCACATCCCCCCAGCGTACGATATATCCTGAAGGAAGCTCCTCCACTTCGGCTACTGCATAAGAGGTGAAGTATAGAAAGGACTGAATATCAGGGTGTGACTTAGATATCTCCACAGCGGGATGATTCGAGCATACAGCATGCTTGAACCATTCCAGTCGGTTATTCACTAGCTGCCCAACATCATAGCTGCCATCTTTTTTTACTTTAACAACGTTCCAGCGTTTAAGTGAGATTGTAGGGATTACAATATAACGTTCGCCGACATTATGGTGTAAATCTTTAAGCTTGATATTACGCGTAAGGCGTGCGTGAACGACGGTTCTCCATACATAATAAAGAATAGTACAGGCATAGAGCGTAATAAATAAAGGTTTAGGCGGAACGATTCCGGTGATCCAGAGAAGGATAGCTGCGATATGGCTACCAAATATAAACGGATCAAAAATGTGGATGATGTTCCATGCAATCCATTTCTCCGTGAATGGACGAGCAGCCTGAGTTCCGTAGGTATTAAATAGATCAGAGAATACATGAACACCTACACCGATGAAGCTCCAGAGCGCAATATGGCTTAGGGCTTGTAAATCAGTAAAACTAAATAATGGCCCTAGCACGAAGGAAATCAGGGCGGGCCACAGAATTAGAAAGGGTAGGGAATGTGTGATTCCACGGTGATTACGGATATACAATGCATTGTCCTTCAGTCGTAGTGCAGTATCGGCATCAGGAGCCTGAGAGGCGAGAACCGTTGCCAGCATAACAGCTCCGGCCAGTTTCGGATCAGCGGCAACGATGGGATCAACGAAGGAAAGCCCAGCTAAGCCTAGGCCCATAACTAAATGTGTAGCGGTATCCATTGGTCAGTTCTCCTTTGATGTTCGGAAGTTCTCTATTTAATAATTACCCAAATACAGCTCGGGTTATTAAGCGAATTGAAATAAATATGAAATAAATATTGTCACGTAATTGTCGAATTCATGAACTTACTGTCCCATGACTGTCAAAGTCTTCACGGGTTTGATATGATAAAGTTAACAGCGAAGTCTTAAATATACTTCGGTAAGAACGTTAATGTTCGTTTAGAAGGAGGATCATTAGGTGTGGACAATCCATTAACATTTCAAGCTTCTTCCGACTCTGCAGCCATGTCTGCAAAATCTCCACCGGAAGGCGCTAGCTGGCGTGATTTCATTGCCGTAACAAAACCCGGTATTATCCGATCTAACCTCATTGCTGCCTTTGCGGGATATTGGCTGGCCTCGGGTTGGGATGTTCATTACGGCAGATTGGTTCTAACTCTGCTTGGTACAATGCTGGTTATGGCTTCGGCCTGCGTTTTTAATAATTATTTCGACCGTGATCTAGACATGAAGATGGAAAGAACCCGTGAACGGGGACTTCCTACAGGACGACTAAAACCAAACACTGTATTATTATACGCCATTGGGCTTGGTATTGCAGGTTTGATCGTGCTGTTTGCTTTTTCTGGTATGCTTGCCGGTCTGTTTGGAATTGTTGGTATGTTCGTTTACGTTGTAGTATACACCCTTTGGTTGAAGCGGACATCTACATGGAGCACATCAGTAGGTGCAATTTCTGGAGCAATGCCCCCGGTAATTGGTTATGTTGCGGTTTCAGGAACCGTTGATCTAGGTGCTTGGCTGATTTTTGCTATGTTGTTTTTATGGCAGCCTCCTCACTTCTGGGCTTTGGGTATAAGACGTAAAGAAGAATATAGAGCAGCAGGATTTCCATTGCTACCTGTAGTTAAAGGAACACGGCGTACAAAATTTCAGATGATTCCTTATGTAGCGCTTTTGCTTCCTATTCCAGTGTTAATGTATGCCTACGATTATGCGGGCATATTTTATCTAATCATTTCAACAGCGTTGTCCTTGGCTTGGTTAGTGTTGACCTTGATGGGCTTTAAGGCTAAGGATGATGAAGTCTGGGCGAAGAAGAACTTCCTCTTCTCCATCAACTATCTGACAGTTAGTTTGATCGTACTTGTATTGAATACAATTCACGGTTAGAAGAGGGAGGGTATACGTGTCCGTGCAGACCTTTAAACGTTATAAATGGACTTGGCTTCTACTATTACTTGCTTTGATTATGGCTGGTTATCTGGCAGTTAACTCTTTGAATTTAGGGAAAGAAAAACTGCCAGTCATCGGAGAAGTACAAGACTTTTCTCTTGAAAATGTGAATGGAGACCAGATTACTCTGGCTGATACACAAGGTAAGGCACGGCTGGTATACTTCTTTTTTACTCAGTGTCCGGATGTATGTCCTATAACTACGTTTATGTTATCTCAAACACAGAAGATTCTGGTTGATGATGGAATTTTTGGTAAAGACGTGGAATTTGTCTCTATCTCTTTTGATCCTAAGAATGACACCCGGGAAGCCATCAAGACGTTTGCAGACCGTTTCCAGGCGAATTATGATGGATGGTATTTTTTGCGGGGGGATCAGGAAGAGGTTCGTAAGCTGGCGACTGATTCTTTTAAAGTATTAATTGCTGGGAATGCCAAAGAAAACTTCGTACATGCCAACCGTATAGCGTTAGTTGATCGAGACAATCGTCTCCGTGCGCTGTATGACGCAGGAGATACGGATAACGTAACCCCTGAATTTCTTGCCGATAGGCTGAAGGAATTGGCTCGGGAATAGAACCTATCAACACAACAAAAACGCCTTTTTCGAATCCCTCTTTTGAAGGGGAAACGAAGAAGGCGTTTATACTTGTTTCAGATTAAAAAAGGAAGTGGTTCGGGGTAGATGATGAATTCTTCCAATCCAGCTTTTTCAAGCTGAGTGATATTGTATTCATCGGGCGTGCCTTCCACCCCAGCATATCCGCGACGAGTATAGATGTGACCGGCATCGGGGAAGGCATCGCGCAGAACACTGCGTATTTTTTTGCCAGAACTGTCGTTATCCAGATAAAGGTATACTTCTCCATCTCCTACTTGGTGCCGGAGTGTCTCTAATTTAAGTGTATTTAATGTACCAAAGGTACATAGGATTTCTACCTCTGGTACCAGCACGCGTCGTAATCTACTGCGATCGTTCTTACCTTCGACAATAATCGTAATGGACATTAGCTGCAATCACCTCCGGAAATGGACACTTGCTTCAGGTTCATTATAGTTTACCGAAGGATCGTCATTTTTAACAACTGATTCTACAGGAAAGTCTTCATTCCCCGGGAAATGTCGTAAAAGCATAGAATCATGCGGCCCGCCCGTTCCATTTGGAAGTGAGGCTCGATAGTTTTCCTGTGTTTTTAGGTGGAAGAAGAAGCAATGCTATCATTAGTACTAGAAAGGCTATGAAGTAAGGAGAAACGAAGGCTCTTAGCTGACCGGCGGCTACGGGTCCAGCGAATGCGCCAAGTGACATGGCTATCGACTGCAAGGAGAAGGTCCGACCCATTCGACCAGGGCCACCTAGACTAATAAAGAGTGAGGCCATTGCAGGAAACAAAATTCCTTTGGCTGCACCGAGCATAAAGAGAATAGCAGCAGCTGGAATACTGTCGAATGAGGCGAGTGCAAAGAAGGAGATGGCCATTCCCAGCAATGCCGCTGCTATTCTTCCTCCTGGAGCAAGACGGTTCAGAAAGAGCATGCTGAGCGTTACCAAAGCACCTAAACTGAGGAGTGACAGTAGTATTCCAGTGGAAAGAATGCTATTGCTCCCTGTTTGAGATAGTGGGAGCTCGAAGAAGAGAACGCCTTGTGAACAGGAAACGAAAAAAGGCAGAAGGTAATAACGTTTAGATACCGGGTCCTCATCCTTCGCTGGAATAGAAGCTTTATCTGGAGTTTTTAATGGTAATTCCGCTGGACTTAGAGGCCTTAATATACGTCTTGAAGGTGCAGGCACGCTGAAAAAAGCCATGATTCCTGTTGCGATAAGTAGCCATCCAAGTGTGGTGAAGGTGCCAGAGTAGCCGGCTTTAGCTACGATAAATGCTCCCGCAGCAGGGGACACAACTGAAGCTAAAGTATGAACAATACCATGTCCGGACATATATTTCCCCTGCTCTGTGGCATCAGATGATAATGAAGCCAGCAGTGTCATACAAGCCGGAGAGAGGAAGGCTAGGACGAATCCACTTGCTGCTCTTAGCATAAGTAGATGCCATGGGAGCTGTGCATGGGCCTGCAGCAGTAGAATGGCTCCTGCAGCGACAAGGCTGAAGACGATGTAGCGGCGGGAGCCATTACGATCGACGAGTACACCTGCGAGCAGATTACCGGGAAGGTGGGTCAATGAGTACATGCCCATCATCCAGCCGATAAAGGTGGGTCCTGCACCAAGAGAGATGGCAAAGGGCGTAAGGACGGGATACTGAGCATGTAAATCGAAGAACGCCAGAAAGAGAAACAAGTAGAGCCACAGCGCAGTTTTCACAGGGAAACACCTCCGAGAGCCACCTACAGCACAAGTAATGCTGGACGGCGTAATTAAGAAGAACAACTTATAGCAGCTACTTGTACTTTACGTGGGACAGAGAGGGCTTATACCGCTTTTTTAAATCCGCTAATAGGGTATACCTTTCATGGAGGGTGGAACCATGAATTATGAGGGGCATTCATGTATAATAATTAATATTGGCGTTATGTCTATGGGAAGAGAGAATCCTTAGGACGAAACTAGGCGATAGGGGTGTTGTGAGATTGATGGATCCAGAGGTATGGTCACAGTTTATAAGGGAAAATTGGCTAGTTATTGTAATTGCGTTAGTCCTGCTGTTTGCGGTTGTTAATTTGGTCAAAACCGTTCTGAAATGGGCGATTGTCATTGTTATTGTTGTAGGTCTATTCATTTATAGTGGTGTTACAATGGACCAAATTGGTAACGCTGTGAATAAGGTAGCGGATGGAACGGTAAGTACGCTGAAGAAGGAAGCGCAAGAGGTCATGCTAAAAGAAGCGCAGGATGCGAAGTACACTTCAAATGGTGATGGGACATTTACGATCACGACACCGAATATTGAAGTGAAGGGCACAGCGGGTGAAGATAAAGTAGAGGTTACTTTCCGAGGAGTAAGTCTTGGAAAGTGGAGTGTTACAGATACGACAAAAACATTTATCGAGGAAGCCCGAAAACATCAATAACAGATTTGAACTGGAAAAAATATAACTTGCGAGCAAGCGGGCGACTGAAAGGGGAGAGAAGATATGATAAACGGGTGGTTGACTAGTTTGAGTGATGCTAATATCATCTCCATCGCCCTCCTGCTGGTTGTAATCTTCTCTTTATTGCAAGGCTGGAGCAGAGGTTTCTCAAGCGCTACTGGAAGATTATTTGGGCTACTGGGAACAGGGTTATTTACTATAGTATCATTGGTATTAGCTATTCCAGCTGTAGCCTACCTCAATCCCTATGTAGAGACTTGGGCATCGGGGATTAGTCTGCCTGATACGAAGCTGACACAATGGCAGCAAATTTATTATACGGCGGTGTCTGTGCTATCAGAATCGCCGCTAGTTCGGTTTCTACTGCTGCTCCTGATTTCTTATATGTTGATTCGCATGCTCCTAGGGTTGTTATCCATGCTGCTTCCTTTTCAACAATTACGGCGTACTAAGAAATTTAAAGACAGAAAGATTACGCAAGTAAGCCGCCTAGGAGGAGCAATTGTTGGATTAATCATAGGCTTAACTCGTGGTCTGGTCATTGTTCTTGCTCTTTTTATCTGCGTTGGATTAAATCCAGAGAGTGGGTTTAGTCGTTATGTGGAGTCCTCTCCAATCTATAGTCAGAGTGCTGCAGCTGTATTTGAACCTATTGTTGGTGAGACTGTACAGAAGAAACTTCCTATTCTAACGAAGACCGTTGCAGCAGAGATGAATGATATCCTACGCAGAAAATATGAGGTTATCGATCACGAAATTCCTCAGGATATTATAGGGGCAGCAGAAGACATTGTTGGACAAGCGCAAGAGGAAGAGAAAAAAGCAAGACTTCTCTATGATTGGGTAGGTACACGTGTGACTTACGATTATGCCAAAGCTGATAATTATTTGCAAAACAGGGTGTGGCATGAACAGACACCACAGGATACGTTCGACACTCGTCAAGGGGTGTGTATAGACTATGCTCGACTTTACGCTGTGATGGCTCGTTCACAGGGCTTACAGGTGCGGGTTGTAACAGGCCAAGGTTACGATGGGCGTGGCGGTTATGGTGCGCATGCTTGGAATGAAGTATATATAAGTGATCGGCAAGCTTGGATCCCACTGGACCCGACCTGGGCGAGCAGTGGAGATTGGTTCAATCCGAAGGATTTTGATGAAACTCATATAAGAGAGAACGCCCTCTGAGTGAGGGCGCTGGGCTTATTGGGTGTGGTACAATAAACTCAAGTAACGTCAGCTCGACCATAAATGCGAGTGCATGCTCACAATAAGCAGCTTAGAAATCACCTTCATCATAAGAGCAATGTCGCAGGTAACAGTATGCCAGACATTTTTTTGTAGAAGGGAAGAAAGCTGGTGAGCTTGTTCGGTAAGCTGCCCCCGCCTAAGGACGGGATATCTTCAAGAAATGCTGTGGGTCTGAAACTGAATATTTTTTTCTTTGGTACTTTTTTTGTTTTTTGTATTATTATCGTACGTCTTGCAGGTTTGCAGTTTACTGAAGGGGCTCTGTTGTCTGAAGAAGAAACGAATCGGGAAACAAAGATTGTTCCGCTCGCAGCGATGCGTGGGATTATTTTTGCTGCCGAAGGAGAACAGATTGCCTATTCAACACCTACGGAGTCGCTTTACCTTACATTAACTAAAGATTACACAGCTAGAACAACAGATAAAGCAACGGGTGAGACCTCACTCACGGAGAAGGCGAAGAACAACTCTAATGCGCTTGCGGCAAGGCTTGCGGCTGATTTTGCTAAATATGGAGATCCGAATGAGCCAAAGCTGACGCAACAAAATATCTTGGAGTTATTAGATTTAGATTTCAAAAAATATTTAGGTTATGTGCCGCGACGGATCAAGACTGGATTAATTCCAGAGGAAATAGCCTATTTCATGGAGCACAAAGACAATTATCCGGGGCTAACGATCGTGGAGGAGAGTGTTCGTCACTACGATAAAGATACGGTAGCGGTGCAAACGGTCGGCTTTGGGAAGCCTTTCAAATCGACTGAAAAAATAGCGCTATATAAGAATATTCGTAGTGCTATGAAAAATGACTCTTCCCCTGGACTTATATATAAAGCAGAAGAATACGTGGGGTTTGATGGCCTGGAGATGCAGTATCAACGAGAGCTACGGGGAGAAAATGGTTATCAAGTCATTTCGGTAACCCCTCAGAATATGGCTGAGAAGGTTGAACAGAACGTTGCTCCTGTAAAGGGTAATAATATTTGGATGACCATTAATAAGAAAATTCAGATGAAGACAGAACAGGCTATATTGGATCAGATTAAATGGCTACATACCAATGCTGTTCAAGGTGAGACGCATCCAGATGCTTTAACCGGTTACGCCGTAGCCATGGAAGTGGAGACTGGGAATATCGTTGCTATGGCTAGCATGCCGGATTACGATTCGAATGTATGGACCAAAGACTCCTTATCAACACCTGTATGGAATCAAATTATGAATAATCATCTAAACGGTACAATTACCTCGAATTCTTCAGGAAGATCAGGCCATGATTTTAGTTCACTTGTTTTTATGGGATCTACGATCAAGCCATTAAGTGTATTAATTGGTTTGGAAGAAGGTTTTTTTAACACATCACCCACTTACCAAGATGTTGGGATTACCTATTTCGGTAAGGATAATAAATCATCTGTTAGAAATTCATCGGGTCATGTATATGGTAAACTAGATCCGGCCAAGGCGATTACGGAATCTTCTAACGTATTTATGGTTGATATGGTGGGGAAACAGCTTTATAAGAAATACCCGGGGGATAAAGGCATAGAGGTTTGGGACAAATATATGAAAGACTTCGGACTGGGTGTATCTACGAAAAGTGGTCTCCCAGGTGAATCAGCGGGTCTGATTAACTATACTGATCTTAAGGCCGCAGGCAGTTCACAAGCCGCACTTATCTATGCTTCTTTTGGCCAACAAGGCAGTTATACTACATTGCAGCTTGCCCAGTATGCTTCTACTCTTGCTAATGAAGGTGTGCGTATTAAGCCTCAGCTCGTTAGTAAGATCACGGACGCGCAAGGTAAGGTGGTTAAGGAATTTCAAAGAGAAGTGCTTAATAAGGTAACGTTTGACAAATCCTACTGGAAAGAGATTAAACAGGGGATGAGCAGTAAAGTTAGTGCCTTTGATGATTTTCCTTATGATTTTGCACGTAAGACTGGTACCTCTGAAAAAACAGACAGAAAAAATATAAACCGTGATAATGGGGTATTTATTGCCTTTGCTCCGCGAGAAAATCCGAAGCTGGCCGTAGCGGTTGTTATACCAGAAGGGGGCTTTGGCTCCAACAGCGCTGCTCCGGTTGCTCGTAAAATTTTTGACGCCTATGATTGGGAGTACGGGCTCGATGGTGTGCCGAAAAAGAAGGTTACTCCTGTGATAGACCCCATTCAAAAATAATAGGCTTATTTCAAGTAAAAGCGCCTTCGGCTATTTTAGAGAAAAAGGAGAGAAATAAACTGTGAGTTTTTTCCGTAAGCAGGCCTCACCGCCAGATGAGACCAACAGTAAAAGTTCCATAGGCCTGCGACTCAACGTGTTTTTCTTTAGCACGTTCGTTATATTTTGCGTGATTATTATACGCCTGGCTGTGTTGCAGTTCGTGGAAGGACCAACTTTAACTGAAGTGGAGACAAGTAGAGATACCAAAAATGTACCCCTTGCATCCATGCGAGGTGTAATTTATGCTGCTGAAGGTGAGAAGTTAGCGTATTCTACGCCGGTACAATCGCTGTATATTACGCTCAATAAGGATTTTACAGCTAAGGAAACAGATAAAGTTACCGGTAAAACCACCCTGACCCCAGAAGCTAAAGCCAAGTCAGATGCATTGGCGGCTAAGCTGGTAGCTGATTTCAATAAATACGGCGATCCAAATGCAGAGAAAATGACAGAAGAAGATGTAATTGAAGCACTGGATTTATATTTCCGGAAATCTCTTGGCTTTATGGCACGACGAATTAAGGCTGACCTGACTACTCAGGAAGTAGCCTACTTCATGGAACATAAGGGAGAGTACCCAGGCCTTGAAATTGTCGAGGAAAGTATTCGTCACTACGATAAAGACACGGTTGCCGTACAGACGGTAGGTTATATCAAGCCTTTTAAATCGGCAAACAGCCTTAATATCTATAAGAATATCTTAAATGCTATGAAGAATAATCCGGAGCCAGGACTGACTTATAAGGATGACGAATTTGTCGGATTTGATGGTCTGGAGCTGCAGTATCAAAGAGAGCTTCGGGGACAAAATGGCTATCAGGAAATCTCCGTCAATCCGCAGAACATGGCAGAGAAAATCGAACGAGTAGTCCCTCCTGTGAAAGGCAATGACGTCTGGACAACCATTAATAAGAATATTCAGATGAAGACAGAACAGGCGATTATGGATCAGATTAAGTGGCTGCATTCCAATCCTGTACAAGGTAAAACGCATCCTAATGCTTTAACTGGTTACGCTGTAGCGATGGAAGTCGATACAGGTAATATCGTCAGTATGGCGAGTATGCCGGACTACGATACTAATATATGGACATCAGGCTCCTTGTCCACAGATGTCTGGAACAGTATAATGGACAACTATCAGAACGGTACCATTAATCCGATTTCTTCAGGAACGTCAGGGAATGGACTGAGGTCTGTACTGCTTCTAGGTTCAACGATTAAACCTTTGAGCGTACTCGTGGGTCTGAATGAAGGTCTCTTTACAACCTCAACCTACTATCCGGATAGAGGTTTCGCGACTTTTGGTAAAGCAGGTCATGAAACCAAGGTAAGAAACTCTGGTGGACACGTATACGGTTCTATGGATCCTGCAAGAGCGATTGAGAAATCCTCGAATGCGTTCATGGTGGATATGATCGGTAAAAGATTGTATGACAAGTACAAAAGTAAGGGCGTAGATGTCTGGGATAAGTATATGAAAGAGTTTGGTCTTGGTGTATCTACGGGAAGTGGTCTGCCAAATGAATTCTTAGGACAGATCAACTATACCAATATAGAGGCTGCGGGTAGTGCTCAAGCGGCACTTGTCTATGCTTCTTTCGGCCAACAAGGTAGCTATACAGTGTTGCAGCTTGCGCAATATGTAGCCACACTTGCTAATGAAGGACAGCGGATTAAACCTCAGCTGGTTAGCAAGATTACAGATGCTGACGGAAAAGTGGTCAAGGAGTTCGGTCGTGAGGTGCTGAATGAAGTAACATCCTTCGATAAATCCTACTGGAATGAAATACAGCAGGGTATGCGAAGCACAGTTAGTGCTTTTTCTGATTTCCCTTATGATTTTGCTCGTAAGACAGGTACATCTCAGCAAGTAGCTAAGGGGCAGATTCGCGATAACGGTGTATTTATTGCCTATGCTCCACGTAATAATCCTAAACTGGCAGTAGCCGTAGTCATTCCAGAGGGGGGCTTTGGTTCCCAAAGTGCTGCACCGGTAGCTCGCAAAATTTTCGATGCTTATGATTGGGAGTACGGACTTGATGGCGTTCCGAAGAAGAGTCTTCAGTCTGGTAACAATGCTAATGATCCTGCGAAGGAGGGAACGACTACAGGTACTCAGTAACTCTGACCCTAAGGTGAATATTGAATAAAAAATAAACAGCTCTTCTATAGAGAGCACATAAGAATGGAGGGGTGGCAATGACTGCCAAATACCGCCTGCTTGCATTGGATATGGATGGAACCCTACTGAATGATGAACAGATTATTACACCTACAACGGTGAAATGGCTTCAAAAGGCGGTCGACGCAGGCGTTCATGTCTGTCTGTCGACAGGCCGAGCTTTTACAAGTGCATTTCCATATGCGGAGCAGCTTGGACTAGAAACACCGATGATTACTGTAAACGGTAGTGAGGTATGGCGAGCACCGCATGAAATTTATCGCCGATCTCTGATGGACCCTATGCTGGTACAACAAATGCATGGGCTTGCGAAGGAAGATGACATCTGGTTCTGGGCCTATTCTACGGAAAAGGTCCACAAACAGGATAACTGGGATGGGGATGTCACAGGCAGAGAATGGCTTAAATTCGGTTATCACACCGAAGATGATGAGCTTCGGCATAAGCTGCTGCTTCGCCTTCAAGATATGGGTGGTCTGGAGATTACCAACTCTTCTCCGCATAATTTGGAGATCAATCCTCTAGGTGTGAATAAAGCAACCGGAATCATGGAAGTCTGCAAGCTGCTTGGGCTAGAGATGTCCCAAGTTATAGCGGTTGGTGATAGTCTCAACGACCTTGCAGCGATTCAGCAGGCAGGGCTTGGGGTCGCCATGGGCAACGCTCAGGAGACGGTTAAAGAAGAGGCTGATGCTGTGGTGGCATCGAATAATAATGACGGAATCGCCGAAGTCATTCAAAAATATATTTTTAATGAAGCTGTTTCGAAGTGAATCCATAGAGCATATTTGCTATTAGGAGGTTAAGGTATTGACGATCCTGGGTTGGATTCTAATTATTGCTTTATTCGCCGTAGGACTGGCCGGTGCTGTGTATCCTATCCTGCCGGGTGCGCTTGCGATTTATCTTGCCTTTTTTGTATACGGCTGGTTCTTTTCTTTCGAACCCTTTGGTGTTTGGTTTTGGATTATTCAAACGCTGATCGTTGTGGTTCTATTCGTAGCTGATTACGTTGTAGGAGCGTGGGGTGTTAAGAAGTTCGGCGGCTCACGGTCATCGATTATCGGGAGTACGATTGGGCTAATCCTTGGTCCATTTGTAATCCCGGCCTTTGGCCTTATTATTGGTCCGTTTCTGGGTGCCTTTATTGGAGAATTGATCGTGGGTTCTTCACCAGCTAAAGCTGCCAAGGTAAGTGTAGGATCAATACTTGGGTTGTTTAGTAGTACTGTTGTCAAAATTGTGCTACAAATTATAATGGTCGTCCTCTTCTTTATATGGGTCGTCCGGTTTTAATTTTAACAGTGAAGAAGGGGAAATGGTTTGTCCAAGAAAGAGTCTTTCGTAAAAGGCACGCTTATCCTTGCTGCTGCAGCTTTGGTGGCAAGGGTACTCGGGCTTGTTCAGCGGGTGCCGCTGGATCATATTTTTGATGATGTGGGGAGAGCATCGTTTGGGGTTTCGAACAATATCTATTTGATGCTGCTAACCGTGGCTACAGCAGGTATTCCAAGTACACTCAGTAAAATGGTCTCCGAGCGGTACGCCCTGAATCGCCCAGAAGAGGCGAGACAAGTGTATCATGCAGCATTGCTATTTTCAGTAGTAGCAGGAGTAATCATGACTGCCTTGCTGTACATAGGCGCTCCGTTCTATGCGACACATATTGCTGATGTACCTGAATCAGCGATGGCAGTTAGAGCGATTGCACCTGCACTTTTACTGTTTCCGGCGATTGCCATGATGCGTGGATATTTTCAAGGGCGCAACAACATGATGGCTGGTGGTATCTCTCAGATCGTAGAGCAGTTTGCTCGCGTACTAGTCGCTATTTTACTAGCTTATATTCTATTACAGCAGGGTTATAACAATACAACGATTGCTGCTGGAGCATCCTTCGGTAGCGTAATTGGTAGTATTGCAGCCTTTGGTATCATGATTTATTTTGCAATCAAGCTGCGCCGAGAGGACAAACAGCAGGGTTTAAATTATGAGACCACTCAAAAATTACCGATTTGGGGAATTTACAAGGATATTTTTACACTTTCGATTCCGATCGTGCTTTCTTCGCTTACGATTCCAGTAGTGAATGTAATTGACACTTCTTTAGCTGTTCCGCTGCTTATCGATCAGATGGGTAGAGAGAGTGCAACAGCAGCTTTGGGTATACTAACCACGCGTGCACAAAGTGTGGCCGGAATTCCACCGGTACTAGCCATTGCGCTAGGAACCTCGCTGATTCCAATCATTTCAGCTGCTTATGCTCGTCGTGATGAGGGACACCTGAAGAAGCAAATTACACTTGCTTTGCGGATTTCTATCCTGACAGGGATGCCAATTGTATTGGCGCTTGTGGCTGCGTCCTATTCTGTGAATGGATTATTGTTCAGTAGCTTGGACGGAAGTGGAATTGTGGCAATGCTTACGATTGGAACGATCTTTCAGATCACTATGATGACAACGAACTCCATTTTGCTCGGTATGGGCAAATCACGTATTTCAATGTATTATGTGCTAGTGGGTATTATTGTTAAATTAGTTGCAAGCTTCTTCCTGAGTAAGGTATTTGGGATCTACGGGATTATCGGTGCAACAGCACTTTGTTTCGTAGTCATTACTATTCTTAACTTACGGATGCTGAAAACCATTGTACCTTTCGAAATTATGGGCAAACGTTGGGGCGGTTTCGCGATCGCAGTCCTTGTATCCGGTGGAATTGGTTTTGGTTTGAACGAAGCTGGAATTCTGTTAACAGATCTAATGCCTGCACGTCTGGCGTTTCTGATTACTTGTCTTGTTGTAGGAGTCGCAGTAGTTGTTATTTATCTGGTAATGCTAGTTGTACTGGGTGTGCTTACTAAACAGGAAGTCTCCAGTTATCCGCGTGCTCTGCAAAAATTGCTCCATCCGCTGATGAAATTACAGCCTGCACGTGTTCGTATGAGAGAATAGGTTTGACTTCTGCATGACATTTTGCTTCACTTAGAGAATAGAAGTTTGACAGATATGTGAATGAAAGGACTGAGAAAGCTATGGACAAAATTAGTTCTCCTGCTGAATTTCAGGTAGCCATTCAATCTCCACGATTAACAATAGCCATCTTCAAGGCGGACTGGTGCTCGGATTGTAAATATATCGATCCTTTCATCCCTGAGGTAGAACAAGCCTTTGCAGATCGTCTAACGCTGGTTGAGGTTGACGTTGATGCTGTGGGTGATGTTAGCCAGGAACAAAATATTATGGGGATTCCAAGCTTCGTCGCGTATTCCGATGGTCGCGAATTGGTTAGATTCGTTAATAAATTACGTAAATCCCGCGAGGAAATTGAGAATTTCCTGGATAAAGCGGTTCAAGTGTATCAAAGCCTTCAACAGTAATTTCGGGAAACCACCGCTTTCGCCTGTTCGAGCAAAAGCGGTGTTTTTTTTAAAATGCTTCTTCATTACTAAAAACTGCGGGTGATATTTTTTGACGACAAATCAGTTGAAATGGCTTAGTTATCTTACTTGCCTTATCATGTTCCTCGCTGTACTTGGGGGAGCTGTAGTAACGAAGACTGGATCGGGATTGGAATGTGGAAATGAATGGCCGCTCTGTCATGGGAAGCTGATTCCGGCCTATACGGTAGGCTCGCTGATTGAATACACCCATCGCTTGTTCAGCGGATTGGCAGGGTTATTGTCACTTGCCTCAATGTTTGCTTTTTGGCGTTATGCTCGTAATCGGCGGGACTTGTTGGCATATGCATTCATGACTTTGCTGTTTGTAATTGTTCAAGGTGGTATGGGAGCGCTTGCAGTAATTAAATCCCAATCTGCCGCTGTAATGGCACTTCATATGGGCTTCTCCTTGATCGCTTTTTCGAGCTCTCTGATGCTGGCACTTGGAACGAAAAGGCGGCATGAAGCAGGCGAATACGATCATAAGTTGGAAACTCAGAAGAAGCCAGTAAGCAAGGCTTTCCGTAATTTAACCTGCTTTACGGCTTTATATTCCTATGTTGTCGTTTATATTGGAGCCTTTGTGAGTCATACGGATTCACGCGGTGGATGTTCTGGCTGGCCGCTCTGTAACGGTGAGTGGGTTCCCGAGCTTTCCGGGGGAGTGGGTATTGTTTTTACGCACCGAATTGCAGCGTTGATTTTATTCATTCTTACCGCGGTGCTTGGACATTTAGCTTTTTGGAAACATAAGGATTACCCAGAGCTAAGAGCTCTTGGCGTAGCTGCTGTTCTGCTGTGCTTGATGCAGGTGTTTAGTGGGGCTGCTGTTGTTTATACGCTAGATAATGAAAGATTGTACATATTTGCTGCCTTAACTCATATTTTGTTGATTGCTTGTTTGTTTGGTGTTCTATGCTATATGAGTGTAAGAGTCTGGCAGCTGAGTAGAACGAGAAATGACGTTTTTCGAAAATAATCCAACCCATCGTGAGATACTGTTGTAACGCCCTAGGTAGAAAGTTCCCTCCGTGGATAGAGTCGCTTTACCTGCGGAATAATAAAGTGAAAATCGGTATATCGTGGTGCTGGACAAAACTTTAGGAGGACTGGGATATGCTGCGGGTATTACTTGGAGAGCCGCCTCGAAAGAACAGCGGTGTATTGGCTGATGCGATGGAGAACATGGCCACTTTTGCCGCCTTACTGCGTAAGGAAATGAGCGCCCATGAGGATAATGACCATGAATACCGCAAACTGGAGATTTGGACACGTGGATTAATCTCCTCATTGGATGAATTGGAGCAAAGCTGGTTCGCTGCTGCTTTTTACCGGAAATTAGTAATCGCAGGTTATATGGATGATATGTCACCAGTGGAACAGGGCGATTACGCACGTTATGTTTATTTTTATAAAAATGGATTTATCCGTGTGTTTTCTCTGCTGGACAAGCTTGGAACGGTGCTGAATCATTTTTATGACCTCAAAACATCCAAATTAAAAACGCACTTCTCTTATTTTACAGTGCTTCGTCAACTTCAATTATTGAATGTGCATCCTGCGCTAGCCGATCAACTGGAACAAATTAAGAACTCCTATCGAGACCCGTTGGAGAATCTACGTAAGCGCAGGAATGCTGAAATTCATTATATGAATTCTGAAATGCAGGATGATTTGTGGCAGCGTCATCAAGGCCTGCATGATAAAATTCAGCTTGAAGATCTGGATAGTCATCTTGAGGACTTAAAGCAATCCCTCGAAATGAACTGTAAAACATTAATCGCGGCATTCAGCTACAGTAATGAGCAGTTGCAGAAGGAAATAAGCAAGGGAAAGCGGGAAAGATCATAAGCGTTCAATATATTTCCTTTTGACAAAAAACAAGAAACTTACTATACTTATGCTTGCATAAAAGTCTGTACGAATTCCAACATAAAATTTCATACTCTATATCTTATCGAGAGTGGCGGAGGGATAGGCCCGATGAAGCCCGGCAACCGATTTGTATATGCGCGATAAGCGTTACGTACAAATGTCATGGTGCTAATTCCTACAATGACACAAGATTTGTGGTCGTTGGCAGATGAGAAGGCATTGTCATAATAAACACACAGGGCCTCTTGCGATCTGCATCGATCGTCGGAGGTTTTTTTGTATGGAATATGTGAAATATAAAGGGGGCGACAAGCGTTGATTAATCTAAAAGGAATAACAAAGGTATATGGAAAAGGCAGCGATGCGGCTACAGCACTTTCCGGATTGAATCTGTCTATCGAGAAAGGTGAAATATTCGGAGTCATCGGCCATTCTGGGGCGGGGAAAAGTACACTGATTCGCTGCATTAATCTGTTGGAGCGTCCGACAGAAGGAGAGGTTTGGGTAGATGGTGTTGAACTCACCAAGCTTACCCAAGGTCAGCTGCAGGAACAGCGGCGCAAGATTGGGATGATTTTTCAACATTTCAATCTGCTGTCTTCTGCAACTGTGTACGATAATATTGCTTTTCCGCTACGACTTACAGGCACCTCGAGAGCTGATATTGATACAAAAGTAAAAGACTTGCTTGCCCTAGTTGGGCTTGAAGAACACCGGGATAAGTATCCCTCTCAGTTATCAGGAGGACAAAAGCAACGGGTCGGCATCGCACGTGCACTCGCCAGCGACCCTGATGTGCTGCTGTGTGACGAGGCAACCTCTGCGCTTGATCCACAGACGACAGACTCGATACTTAAGCTGTTGCTCGATATTAATAAAAGGTTCCATCTGACCATTGTGCTGATCACTCATGAAATGCATGTGATTCAGAGCATTTGCGACCGTGTCGCTGTCATTCATGGTGGCGGTATTGTTGAGCAAGGTAAAGTTGCGGAGGTATTCCTGAAGCCGCAGCATGAGGTGACTCGCGATTTCATCCGCAGTGAATCGCAGAATGAGGGGCCTCTTCGAGCGGCGCTTGATGCAGCTGCTGGAGACAACTCTCAGGCTGTCAAAATTACTTTTTTCGGAGAGAAGACCTATGGTTCAGCACTTTCCGATGTAGTACGTGAAACGGGTGTTAGCTTTGCCATTCTGCATGGCACCATCTCAACGATTAAAGATGTACCTTATGGCCAAATGATTGTTCGTTTCGAAGGTCCAACTGAAGCGATCGCTGTTACGATAGCCGAACTAACTGCCCAAGGTCTTGAAGTGGAGGTGATTTCGTAATGAATTTCGCAGATTTAAATTGGCAAGAAATGATGGATGCTACAGTTGCTACTCTGAAAATGATAGTTTTTTCCGGATTGTTCACAATTATTCTTGGTTTACCACTCGGAATTCTATTGTATTTATGCGAGAGATCGAATAGTATAGTAATCAGAGTAATTTACTCGGTCTTATCATTACTTGTAAATATCCTACGTTCCGTACCGTTTATTATTTTGATGGTGGCATTAATTCCTTTTACCAAAGAAATTGTCGGAACTTCCATTGGAGTACTCGGTACGATCCCACCGCTGGTGATTGGAGCAGCTCCATTCTTTGCTCGCTTGGTGGAGACGGCGCTAAGAGAAGTGGATCGTGGGGTAATCGAAGCGGCGCAAGGAATGGGAGCATCCACGAATCAGATCGTTATGCGTGTTCTTTTGCCAGAAGCTCGTCCAGGTTTGATCGCTGGGGTTACGATCACACTGGTTACACTGGTCTCCTATACGGCAATGGCTGGCCAGGTTGGGGGCGGCGGACTTGGTGATCTAGCGATTCGTTATGGCTATCTCCGCTATGAGACGGAAATTATGCTTATTTCTATAACGTTTATTGTAATACTGGTGCAGCTACTACAAATGGCCGGTGATCGACTAGTACGACATTTCACACGGAAATAAGGTAAATCCATATATAGCCTTATTCATACAAATAACAGATAAGAGGGGGATTTAAAATGAAAAAATTACTACTTACTTTTTTTAGTTTGACATTGGTTGCGGTGCTTGCGGCTTGCGGCAATAACAATAATGCTTCTAACTCGGCTGCTACTAATGCACCTGACAATGGTGCTGCAACTGGGTCAACTACAGAACCAGTGAAATTGGTTGTCGGTGCTTCACCTGTTCCTCACGCTGAGATCCTAAAAGCTATTGCTCCATTGCTAGAAGCTCAAGGAATTACACTGGAAATCAAAGAATTCACTGACTATGTTCAACCGAACGTACAGCTAGATGAGAAGCAGCTAGATGCTAACTTCTTCCAACACCAACCTTATCTTGATGACCAAAATAAAAATAATAAAACCGACCTGATCTCCGTTGCATCCGTTCACGTTGAGCCTTTTGGAGCTTATTCCAAAAAAATAAAATCGATCGATGAGTTGGCTGACGGTGCGAAAGTTGCCATTCCGAACGATGCTACTAATGGTGGTCGGGCGCTAATCCTACTTGCGAAAAATGGTTTGATTACATTGAAAGACGATACAAACATTGCTGCAACAAAAGCAGATATCATTGAAAACAAGAAAAATCTTAAAATCATTGAGTTGGAAGCAGCTATGCTCCCGCGACAACTGGATGAGGTTGACCTTGCTTTGATCAACACGAATTTTGCACTAGACGCTGGTCTTGTGCCAACAAAAGATGCTTTGTTCATCGAGGGTACGGATTCCCCTTATGCTAACATTCTGGTAACTCGTCAGGACAATAAAGACTCCGACGCGATCAAAAAGCTGGCCGCTGCACTGAATTCTCCAGAAGCTAAAGCTTTCATTGAAGAGAAGTACGAAGGTGCGATCATTCCAGCATTTTAAGTAATGAAGCTTATCTAATCTCTAAATACACATAGAACCCGCAGCCTAATGGCTAGCGGGTTCTATGTGTATGTTGTAGGGGAAGGGCAAATCCTCTATAATAAGAAAATCCCGATCTCCTGAAGTGGGGATCGGGATGGATATTGAATGGATTAGAATACTTGCATAACTTCTTGTACGCCTTCTACTTCTTCAAGAAGGGCGCGTTCAATCCCGGCTTTCAAGGTGATCGTGGAGCTTGGGCAGCTGCCGCAGGCACCCATAAGTTTCAACTTAACGATGCCGTCTTCTACATCGACCAGTTCAACGTCACCGCCATCGCGCTGCAGGAACGGACGAAGCTTATCCAGCACTTCCAATACTTCATCATACATTTCGGTGCTTTGTGCATTCTCACTCATTTCTCAATCACTCCTTTCGTAAGTTCATTATAGTACAAAAAGTTAAAAAATAAAATGGTTAGGCGGAATAGGGAGATCATCATGAGACCAATTATTGAATTTTGTGCCAGTAACATGGGTCACGGTACAGACAAGCTAATGCATAAGCTGGAGGAAAATCCAGATTACGATGTAATTGAATACGGATGCCTGAACAATTGTGGGGAATGTTATTTAACCCCATTCGCCATGGTTGAAGGTGACATCGTTGCAGCAGATACTGTTACTGAGCTAGAAGAGAAAATTGATGCTAAAATCAAAGAGCTAGAAGCTTGGTTCAATATAGACCTTGACTAAATGTTTCTTGAGAGAAAAAGGGAGTGATCCATAATTTATATTATGGATCACTCCCTTTTTTTGGAACGATACTTGAACTAATCCCCAAAATTTGATTGATTAGGTAACATGTTGCGGAGTGAAGCTTCTATCGGACTCAGACGACCTTATATGGAGTAATTTCCCTACATGTGGATTGCTATCGGACCCCATAGTCGCTATTCGCCTGAAAAACAGCGTAAATGAACCTCTTTATAAGCAATAACGTCACTGGAGTCCGAAACTCTCCTGTAAAGGCGAAAATTTTACGAATAGCGTCATCTGGGTCCGCATGGCATAAGCACTAATAACGTAAAGAAGCTATTCTCCCGTTATTGGAGAATAGCTTCTTTGAACAATACAAGCCCTTAGATTTATCCTAAAGTGCGTTTCGACATCCAGAGCACCCCGCTCTTGAGGATACGGGGAACCCGTCCTTTGACGGAGCGTTGGCCCATCAGGCCAAATCCGGATTTCTTACCTAGTGAGCCTAAGGTGCCCTTCAGACGAATAGCATGAAGCTTAGGAGTCTCGCCGCGCCATAAAGCTTGAATAACCTGAGCAACCTGCTCACCTTGTGCTCCTGCTGCTTGCGCACTTGGTGCGAACGGCAGGCTGGCGCAGTCGCCAATCACATACACTTCTGGATAATCAGGTACACGATAATATTCATCTAGAATGATCCGTCCTCCACGGTCCTTCGGTACTGTTAACTGCTGAACCACCTTCACCGGTTGAATCCCTGCGGTCCATACCGTAACATCTGAAACAATTTCCTCTGTCCCATTAAAAAGAGCATTGTTCTCTACATGGGATACAGAGACACGTCCAAGCGTCTGTACTTGATGGTGGTGGAACCATTCTTCCACGTATTGTGACAGCTTCGCCGGAAAGGCAGACAAGACACGTTCACCGCGATCCAGAATAGCAATATTAAGATCTGGTCGGCTCTCCCGAAGCTCTGCCGCCAATTCCACTCCACTTAGTCCGCCGCCTACGATGTTTATCGTCCCATAAGGCTTCACATCGTTTAAACGTTGATAAGTTTCCCGAGTTCCTGCAAAGGTCTGGATACTGCAAGTATATTGATCAGCTCCAGGGATGTTATGGTAATTGTCGGTACAGCCTAGCGCAATGGCTAGAATGTCATATGACACCGTCTCGTCAGGCTCGAGTGTAACGATTCTACTCTCCAAATCAATGGAACTCACTTCACCGTAACGGATGGTGAGACGGGGATGAACCGGAAACTGGATCCGCAAGTGATAATCAGTTACTGTACCTGCGGCAAGCGCATAATATTCCGTTTTGATTCCTTGATAAGGCATTCGGTCAATTAAGATAATTTCAATATCCTGAGGAAGGTGATTATTGAGCAATTCTTGAATTAGGGCCAAGCCGCCATAGCCGCCGCCCAGAACGAGTAGTGTTCTCATGCTGACCGAACTTCCTTTCCAATATAGGGTAACGGATCTAAGATAGTCTTTTATTCGTATACCTTTATCGCATTGTAGAAAGTATCGCGTTCCACTGGAATTCGTCCAGCACCTTTTACTAGCCAGATCAATTCATCG
The DNA here is from genome assembly GCF_037963865.1 of Paenibacillus sp. FSL R10-2734. Classification (NCBI taxonomy): domain Bacteria; kingdom Bacillati; phylum Bacillota; class Bacilli; order Caryophanales; family Paenibacillaceae; genus Paenibacillus; species Paenibacillus sp. FSL R10-2734. The sequence continues at coordinate 1,738,802 of NZ_CP150170.1, forward strand.
CGAGTGAGGCCTTCAGGTGTTAAGGCGCCAGCCGCATGGCTAATGCGTTCTTTAAGGATGGTACCATGAACGTCAGAAGCACCGAAGTTCAGCGCAACCTGAGTAAGCTGAGGACCGATATTAATGAAGTAGGCTTTGATGTGATCGAAATTATCCAGCATCAATCTGCTGATCGCAATCGTCTTCAGATCCTCATAAGCGGAGTTGCGGCGCATAATGCCTGCATTCTTATTCTTAGGCTGCATAGATAATGGAATGAATACCATAAAACCATTGGTTTCGTCCTGCAGATCGCGGATCTGCATCATGTGCCGGATACGGTCTTCATGAGATTCAATGGAGCCATAGAGCATAGTGGTATGCGTCTTCATGCCAAGCTGATGTGCCGTCCGGTGAACTTCCAGATATTCTTCGACATTAGCTTTATCTACGCGCATTTTTTTACGGTATTGATCGGATAATATTTCTGCGCCTCCACCAGTAAGCGTCTTAAGTCCTGCGGCACGCAGTTGTTCTAGTACCTCACGAATGCTCAACCCGCTAATTCGGGTGAAAAAATCGATCTCGGCTGCAGTGTATGCTTTTAAGGTTACCTCAGGAAAACGGTCATTCAAGGCTTTTAAAGAATCCACGTAATACTGGAAGGGAACCTTGTCATTATGACCACCGACGATATGGAATTCGCGCACGCCTGGCTGAATATGCTGTTCGACATATTGCACCATTTCCTGACCGGAAAGGGTATAAGCACCCTCTTCTCCATCATCTTTGCGGAAATTGCAGAATGCACAGTGTGATTCGCAAACATTGGTGAAATAAAGACTCATATTTTCGATAAAATATACCCTGTTGTTGTTCTTAGCAATATTGACTTCATTCGCTAGCTGGCCAATCGTAAGTAGGTCGTTGCTTTGATATAAATAAACGCCATCTTCTAAATTCAATCTTTCGCCGCCGCGAACTTTTTCAATAATGTTCATCATTCGGGCGTCTGTTTGGGGGGTGAAAAGAGTAGACATATTATAAATTCCTCCTGAAAGTTTTACGGGTCCTATTGCCCGCAGATAATTCCCAGACTTACCCAGACGGTAGCTGTTCATCATGAAAATAAAGAGGTGGTTTAGCCTCCGTGACAAATTTCCGAATTTTTACTTATGTTTGCCTTCCTTATTATAAACCTCTCTTATAAGGGGATCAACAGCTTGATATTGATGGTTTATTTTGGTGAGATGGGTCAAGCATAAGACAGTTGTGACTTGAGGGTAATGGAATAGTCGGTTATACTGAATTTATTAAAGAAAGTAACTTTTGACCGGAAGGTCACTTAAACATAAGTTTTTTCTGAAGTGAGTCTAATTTATAGGAGGATATAATCATGATTAATATTAGCGAAAAGGCAGCAGAACAATTAAAGGCGATGCTTGCTGAACAAGAAGCGCCGAACATGTTCCTCCGTATTGGAGTAACGCCCGGCGGATGCAGTGGATTCTCTTACGCTATGGGCTTTGATGATATTGAAAGCGATCAGGACGTATACATGGACATCGAAGAGATGAAGGTTGTCGTAGAGAAAGAGAATCTTCGTTACCTTGATGGCCTCGAAATTGATTTCGAAGAATCCGGCATGACTGGCGGCTTCACCATTAATAACCCGAACGCTACTGCAACCTGCGGCTGCGGCTCAAGCTTCCGGACAGCTAAGGATGCTGGGAAACCGAACGAAGAGCCTTGCTAATAGCGAAATTACGCCTCCAAGCCCCGTGTTGAGTTCTACAACACTGGCTTGGAGGTTTTTTAATATCTAATAATTCATATGACAAAAGTCATCACAAGGAGCTCTTTGCATGCAAATCAGGAAACTAAACGCAGATGAACAACCCCCCTTTAAATTATTGTTATTAGCCGATCCTTCTCAAAGTGTAGTTGAAGAATATTTAAAAAGAGGTCAATGTTTTGTAGCTGAAGTGGAAAATTGTGTGATAGGTGTCTATGTTTTGCTACAAACAAGGCCTGAGACAGTGGAGCTAGTGAATATTGCTGTTGATGAGAGTCATCAAGGTAAAGGCATCGGGAAGCAGCTGGTCTATCATGCGATTCAGAATGCGAGTTTACTTGGTGCGAAGACGGTTGAAGTCGGTACGGGAAATTCAAGTGTAGGACAGCTTGCTCTTTATCAGAAATGTGGATTTAGAATCACAGGAATCGACCGAGACTTCTTTATCAGACATTACAGTGAAGAGATTGTTGAAAATGGGATCAAAGTAGTGGATATGATCCGCCTTTCATTAGATATATGAGTAATAGGCAAACAAAAGCCCTCTGACGGTATTCCGTGAGAGGGCTTTTGTTTGTTTCTGGGTACAATTAGGCTGGAATAATAAACTTGTAATTAATCATAAACACGATGAGTGCTGCTGCGCCAAGGGAAAAGGCAATACAGCCAGCACCCAGTGCTCTGCGTCTGTCTTTAATAAATTTAAAGCCAATAGCGCAGATCAGTATAGTAGTTCCAGCCAATACGATGGACATCCCAAGCATGGCCACCCAATATAAAACCTCAAAAAACTGAGCCATTCCGAGCCCTCCCCGCGCTGTTTTTTAGTGATTGGAATCGAAAATGTAACCGCTATTAATAATACAACGATTTTGAAGATTATTCTAGTTATAGTGAACTCATCCATTGAGATTTAAATGTCGAATGTATAGAGATAAGAACATACAAAATCTGCAATCTAACCATACAAGGCTGAGATTGATGTCGATACAAGCACTAAGCCCTTTTTGCTAAGAGCCTCTTCCTACACGGACAATCATACAAGAGGGCGGGACCTTTTCTGAGTAATGTATAGGGTAGGCTGGAATGTGAAAGGAGGGAAAGGACGATGTCGGGAAGACAACTGGCTAGCAAATGGATAAAGACAGAAGCATTGCTCAGTGACGCAAGGGTTTCTCATTATATACCAATGACGAGGGTGTATACTGCTGCCTCGCTGTTAGCCATGCTCCGGAGATACGGGAATGTGGTTATTAAACCTATTGTTGGTGGTGGAGGTTACGGTGTAATCAAAGTATTTCGGGATAGCAGAGGTTATGGATTTACTTATATGGACAGAACTCGAATTTACAAAGATTTTGGATCCATGAGACGTGCGCTCCATTTCGTCAAGGTTAGACGTAGATACTTGATTCAACAAGGGATTTCTCTTGCCAGAATTGGTGGACGCCCTATTGATTATCGGGTCAAGGTAGTGAAGAATGGTGGTGTTTGGGAGTTTCGCTCCATGGTAGGAAGATTGGCTCGGCCTGGCCTGTTCGTGACTAATTTATGTAAAGGGGGCACGATGCTTTCTTGTCGAGAAGGACTTCGTAGATCGTTGCCTCGGATCAAAGCCTCGACGAAGAAAGCAGAGATGCGCAGGCTAACGCATGTATGTATCGAACTGATGGAACGGCACTTTCCGGGAATAGGTGAGCTAGGCTTTGATTATGCCGTAGATTACTCAGGAAAAATATGGATATTAGAGGTTAATACAAGACCTCAGTAAATTAACAAATATTTTTAGAATTGACGATAATAGAGTAGTAAGTTAAAATTGCGTTTAGTTGCGTTCTTTTGGGGTAAATAATATTGTAATTTTTTACAATAAAAATATATTTTTAGCTCTATACAAGTGGTTCAATCCTGTGTATAACTATTATCCCCATATTCCACTGTGCAGTTATCACCTTTGCAGCGCTTACGCACATATTATACACAGGATTTCCACATGTACTTGTGGATAACGCGAACGCTTGTTCGAAAAATGATAGTTTGATATGATAGATTTAGATCCAAATACAGGAAAGGTAGATGAACGTTATGGTTGAATTGTCGGATGAGATGCTTCTAGACTCTTACCATAGAGCAATAGAACTGCAACTAGAGTATGATTTCATTGCTCTTCTACTCGTTGAAATTCGCAAACGCAACTTACACTCTCCAGTTCATGCGGTTCTTCATTAAAAGCGCAAAGTAATCCTTTGTAGCTGGCTACATATAAATAAACCGCGAGTCACAAACATAAAAGGGTATCCTGATAGGCTGCTATTGATAGGCCTGTCAGAATACCCTTTTTTATTGTAGTAGATAGAATTAGAGTTTCATATTACTACTGTGTCCTGGTGAAAGCTTGGCTTCCGGATCGATGTAGACCTTTGCATTATTCACAGCCGTTGGGGCTTCGCCGAATCCTACAGCAATTAGTTTCAGCTTACCTGGATACGTAGTGATATCGCCGGCAGCAAATATTCCCGGAATACTCGTTTCCATACGTGAGTCAACGACAATGGAGTTTCCTTCGATATCGATACCCCATTCTGCAATGGGTCCCAGAGAGGAAATGAATCCGAAATTGACGATTACACTGTCGACTTCGATTTCTTGCGTTTCTTTGGTTTTGATATGAGATAAGGTAACCTTAGTAATGAACTCGTCACCATGCAATTCTGTAATTTCAGTAGGTGTAATTACGTTAACTTTCGAAGCCATCAGATTCTCAACACTATGCTCATGCGCACGGAATTTATCCCGGCGGTGAATCAGGGTTACCTGTTCAGCGATCGGTTCCAGCATAAGTGCCCAGTCAACTGCAGAGTCACCGCCACCGCTGATCAGAACTTTTTTATCTTTAAAGGCATTCAAATCATTTACAAAATAATGGAGGTTGGCTTTTTCAAAACGTCCAGCGTTGGGTAATTCCAAACGACGAGGCTCAAATGCACCTACACCAGCTGTAATGATAATTGCTTTGCTGTGATATTCGGCTACATCGGTTGTAACTACGAAATGGCGTTCGTCCCGTTTCTGAACAGAAATTACTTTCTCCTCCAGCCGGATATTCGATTGGAACATATCCATTTGCCGAGATAAGTTGTCGACCAATTCTTGTGCTGTTACTTTTGGGAAACCTGCTACATCATAAATGTATTTTTCTGGATAAAGGGCAGCAAGTTGACCTCCCAATTGGGGCATACTTTCAATAAGTGTTACTGATGCCTGACGCATCCCACCGTAAAATGCGGCAAACATGCCAGCTGGGCCGCCACCTATGATTAAAAGGTCGCTCATAGGAACGCCGGATTGCTCTTGTGTCACGGGATATTACACCTCCGAGTTGATATATTCATTTTGCCATACTTGTATTCTTACTTATTATAAACATAGTGACACATACCTGCAAAGAAAGACTTTAGAAGACAATAAGAATGTGACGTTTTTTAGTATTTTTTATGTTTGATTAATAATACACTAAGGTTTACAATGGATATGGTCAATTTAGAAATCCTTTAAGTTTGATTGGAATTTCTTCTAAATATAAGTGTATAAATTCACAAAAAGGACCGTACATTGTTTCAATAAAAAATACAAAGACAGATTTACCTCTTGGAAGGAGCCGGAACATGAGTAGTATTCCCAAAATCGTAATCTTAGGCGCGGGCTATGGGGGTATTTTGACCGCACAGCGCTTACAGAAGGCTTTGAACTATAATGAAGCGGATGTCACGCTCGTAAACCGTCACGAGTACCACTATTTTACTACCCATCTACATATGCCTGCGGCGGGTACGGACAGTATTGAACACACACGGGTGTCTATTTCTAAACTAATCGATGAATTCAAGATCGATCTCGTAAAATCATCTGTTCAGGAAATTCGTACCCAGCAAAAAAAGATTATTTTGGAGGATGGTACTCTTTCGTATGACTACCTCGTCATTGCTTTGGGCGGAGAGCCTGAAACATTCGGTATTCCAGGGCTTGATAAATACGCACTAACAATTCGGAGCATCAACTCCGTTCGTTTGATTCGTGAACATATTGAGTATCAATTCGCGAAGTACAAGAACGAGAATAATGCTCAGGAGCATATCAATTTCGTTGTCGGTGGTGCCGGCTTTAGCGGAATTGAGTTTGTGGCCGAATTAGCTGACCGTATCCCTGGGTTGTGCAAAGAATTTGACGTTGATCCGAGCATGGTAAATATATATAACATAGAGGCTGCGCCAACAGCACTGCCTGGATTTGCTCCTGAACTTGTTGAGTATGCGATGAACTTACTTACCAAGAAGGGTGTTACTTTCAAGATGGGCGTTGCTATCAAGGAGTGTCTACCAAACGGTGTAATTCTGGCATCAGGCGAAGAGATTAAAGCTTCTACGATTGTCTGGACTGGCGGAATTCGTGGGAATCGTCTGATTGAGGCAGCAGGATTTGAAGCTATGCGTGGACGTGTAAAAGTAGATGAATACTTACGTGCGCCAAATCAAGAGAATATCTTCATTATTGGAGATGGCTCCTTGATGATTAACCCAGAAGGACGTCCATACCCGCCGACCGCACAAATTGCTATGCAACAGGGAGAGTGCTGTGCGCATAATTTGGTGGCTGCGATCCGCAATCAACAACCTAAGAAATTTGCATTCAGCAATAAAGGAACTGTAGCTTCACTAGGCAAGGGCCAAGGGATTGCTGTAGTTGGCAGCAAAACTTACAAGGGCTGGACCGCAGCTCAATTGAAAAAAGTTGTGGATATGCGCTACTTGTTCATTATCGGTGGGATTCCGCTGGTGCTGAAAAAAGGAAGATTCTTATAAGATGCGTCACTGCAGCGTGCAGGTGCGTGGACTGTTGACTCGTGAAGAATTGGACCGATATAACGGATTGATTGAGGTTGGATCTTATTTAGAGGATCAGAATCAGTACGATCTAGCTTATGTTGTTCAAAAGGAAATTGATCTGCTCATTCTTCCTGGCATTGAACGTTTGAAGGAAAAAGGACGGGCTCGTGACCGGGCTACGGCTGAATATTTGGAAAGTCTGCGTGATGATGAAGATGACAGCGAAGAAAATGGGGAAGCATGAGCTTCGGTGTCGTTAATTTAATGAATATAGCATTTAAAAAGGGTGAGTCTCCATAAGATCTGGAGACTCACCCTTTTTGTTACAGTTTGAGCATTTCCTCAAAGGATTCGAGCGTCAGCAAATTTCCGACATAAAAAGGTCCGAATTCGCCGTAGCGGGCACTAACTTCGTCAAAGCGCATTTCGTAGACCAACTTCTTGAATTGCAGCGGATCTTCAGCGAACAGGGTTACGCCCCATTCCCAATCATCAAAACCTACGGAACCAGTAATAACCTGCTTCACCTTACCTGCATAGCCTCGTCCGATTAATCCGTGAGAAGCCATTAGCTCCCGACGTTTGTTCATATCAAGCATGTACCAGTTATCGGCTAGCTCGCGTTTTTTGTTCATTGGATAGAAACAAATATGCTTCGCTTGCGGTAAAATAGGTTTTAGACGTGCGATAACATGTGGATTCTGCATAGGGTCGCTACCATCGCTACCCCCCGCAAGGTAGTTGCTTAATTCCACAATACTTACATAGGAATAAGCTTTAGTTGTATATTGAGCAAAAGCTATTTTGTTAAAGGCTGTCTCAAGCTGGTTCAGATCTTCCAAGCTTTCACGCAAGAACATCATTACGAAATCTGCCTTCTGGCCAATGATGGAATATACCGCGGTGCTGCCTTCCTTAGCTTCTTCGACAGCGTCCCATTCCTGCATAAAAGCATGTAATTCTTCTAGAGCAACGGCACGTTCTTCATCATCTGCTGCCGTCCAAGCGGTCCAGTTCAGTGAGCGGAAGTCATGCAAGGCATACCAGCCTTCCAGTGTCATAGCGGCTTCGTTCATGATCTCACTCCTTTAAAGTTTTACGAAGCATAAGCTCCGCTGAATAACATCGTGTAAAACTTACATCGGAAGCATACGCTTGTTTTACGAAGCATAAGCTTCGCTGAATAACATCGTGTAAAACTCGCTACGAAGCTCCTGCATCATAGACTATGTATGATTCATTAATCTATATGCATTGTATCGCAATCAAGTTGCTTAGAGCAAATGATGACATTCCGGCGTAAGAGAAATAGATCTAATTTTGAATAAAGTTCATTGCTTCGTGACATTTTTTCTAGTAAACTTACTAATAGTTCGTATAAGATGTGCGCTTCTTTATAGAAAGGGGTAGTGACGGTAAGATGGGGTTTATTCCGGTGTTTATCCTAACCGTTTTATTCTTTGTGATGATGTTTGGTATTGGATTTATTCTTAACATGTTAATGAAGACAACCTGGTTTCCTGCTTATCTGTTCGTACTAATTATTCTACCCGTTGTAATTTATTCCATTTGGGATAGAAGTGCATTGACACTCTGGGAGCATCTTTCTAGCTTCCATTTCGTTGATTACCTAACAGGTGTCGCTGGTCTAGCAGGTGCCATTCTGAGTGGGTGGACGATTCAGAAGCTTCGTTTTGGTGGTTATAAAATGTTTTGAATATATTTACGAGAAACGGATACCTTCCTCCTTAGAGGACAGCGAAGCCGTTTCTTCTTGTTTAATAGAGGTAGATATTCGTAAGGAAAAGCTGATTATAGCGAAAAGAGTCGGAATTGGTAGTTTATTTACATTTCCGGCGGCGTTTTTTATGGTAGAATAGAATCCTGTATGAATTCGTGAAAACAAGGGGGGATCCGTAGATGCGCATGAGTAACTTACATCATTTCACCGAACATCATCGGTACTGCGTTTCCCGCGAATTTGGTCTTAGTGTTATAGATGGACGTATGCTTAGCTCTGTGTATCAACCTATGGTAGGGGCTTTTGCAATCAGTTTCTATCGCTTGCTGGTTGAACATGTGCCAGCGGATAGCATTGGCTATTCTGGAGTGGAGCAACAGCGCAGGCTATTTATGACGCTAGGCGTTGAACCGAATGAGAAAGGCCGCAAATATTTAATAGATCAGGCTTCCCGGTTAGAAGCAGTAGGTCTGCTGCAGACCTGCCGAATTTATGTGCCGGAAACCGATGATTACTTATATGAATATGAGCTAATGCCGCCGCTATCACCAGCTGACTTTTTTGCTACTCAGCATTTGACATTGCTGTTACGTGATAAGATTGGCAAATTTGCTGTGCTGTCCTTACGGGAACAATTCTGGAATCGAGAGCCAGAAGAGTGGAGTCGCAGATCTATAGGCAAAGAGAATATATCCGTGCCATTTTACGATATTTTTCAACTCAATACACATGTCATTGATTATGAGCTGGAGCAGGCACTTGCAGAAGTAGCCTCTGTGCGGCAGCCTGGTATGCGTGAATCTGGAGATCAAGCGATCGGATATAGTGATATTATTTTGCGTTTTCCACGGGAGTCTGTGAACCGGGCTCATGTAGAAAAACTTCGTTTTGACCATACTCAAATGGGTGTTATTAACTATGTAGCTCATAAGTATGAACTTAGTCCTCAGGACTTATGTCGTTTGCTGGATGAGGATGGTGTATTCTCACCGGAAGGCGAGGTAATACTGGATGCACTGCAATATAAGGCGAGCCAGCATTTCAGGCAAGATATGAAACGACAAGAAAAGCGTGAAATTGCAGCTGCCAAGGTTGTGTCCATCCGTTCCAGTGCCGCTGAAGAGAATGATGATTCAATAGCACCACCGGAGCAATCTGTAGAGATGGAGTATTATGTAGAAGTACCACCACAATTTTTGTCCAAATGCGACATTCACCAATATAATATGATGCTGCGGAACGAACCTTATACGCGGCTGCTTCAAACCTTTTTCCCAGGTACAGTACCTAGTCATTTAATGGATATGTTCGAGAAGATAGATTTGAACTATAAGCTAAGTGGTGAAGTAATTAACGTCCTCATTCATTATTTAATGACCATGGTAGCCTCAGGTGGAGAACAGCGAATGAACCGCAATTTTGTAGAGGCCATCGCCTCCAATATGCTGGTTAAACAAGTGAATACCTACGAGAAGGCTGTAAAATATATTAGGGATCAGTCCAAAGTGAAAGGCAAGGGAGCCACAGCTAACACTACGTCAGGATCTCGATCACGTTCATATGCCAAAAATACAGGCAGATCTGCTAAACCGGAAATCCCAATTGTGCTGGATGATGGAAGTGCGGGAACGGTATCGGAAGAGGAATTCGCGGCGATGATGAAGAAAGCGGCAGAAATTAAGGCCAACAAGAAAAAAGGCGTTTCCCAAGCGCCGTAAAGAAAAAGAGGTGGAACTATGGAGTCTATGGGCGATGTACTTCGTTCGATCAACAATCCAACTCTACGACAGCGTCAACGCGATCTTGAACAGGGATTATTCAATCATCCACTTGTGAAAGCATTGCAGTCCGAACATCCTGAGCTGGACGATTCGCGACTGCGGCTTCATCTGCCCCGCCTGTATCAATATGTAGAGGAAAGCCGCAACTGTGCGAACTGTCCAGGTCTAGAGAAATGCCCGAATGATTTCCCCGGTCACTTTAGCAAGCTTACGGTAGAGAGCGTGAATGGTTCGGCGGACTTATATGAACGCAAGACGGCATGCCGTCTTAAAGTAGCACAGGACAATCAGGATAACATCCGCAAACGTATCCGTAGCTTTTATGTGGACGAGCGTGTGCTTAATGGCGGTTATGATGAAATAGATATTATGGGTAAGGATCCACGCCGAGTTTCGGCGGTTAATAAAATATTTGATTATATTACGAGCGTGAAAGAGGAAGGTCTGACCTCGCGCGGGATTTATTTACATGGAACCTTCGGAACAGGCAAAACGTTTCTGATGTGTTACTTGCTTCATGAGCTTGCTGTTACTGGGTATACTGGAGTTATCGTATATATGCCAGACTTTATCGAGGATCTGAAATCGATCATGATGGACGGCCAGAAGATGAAGGAAACCGTGGATACGATGAAAAACTGCGATTTACTCATTTTTGACGATATCGGTGCTGAGAATTTGAATCCTTGGGCGCGTGATCATGTGCTTGGTGCGATTCTAAATTATCGAATGAACCGTAAACCAACCTTCTATACCTCAAATTATCCGCTCGATGGCTTGGAGAAACATCTTAGCTTTACAAGTAAGGATGGCGAGGAAATTTATAAAGGCCAACGTTTGATGGATCGTATTGCTCCTTTTGTGGATGTTATTCCACTACATGGGGAGAACCAACGGGGTACTAATAGATAACTAGTCGGTTCCATCGTCTGACGTAATGCCTATGAAAGATAATTACGGAAAATCTCCCTGATATTCAACTGATTCGGTAGCTAATACAGAAATTACTCCGATTTTTAGGGAGGAATTCCCTGATTCTATTCGATTAAAGCGATTATCGGTTATAATCAGGGAGATTTTCCCTAATTTCTCACAAAAAACTTCCATGTGCCTACGGCTCACATCCCAGAATATGAAATCTTATCCCCTTTCATTCGTCCTTTCCGGTGCGTAACTCTCGCTGGAATTGAGAAGCCTGCAAATGTACAGCTTTTTAAGCGGATATCTGCTTCATGAAGTCCAAAGCCTGCAAATGTGCAGGAATCTCTTTGTTTATGACTCGAAAGCTTCTTCAGGAGAAGAAATAACTGCTGATTCTCCTAGGCCCCCTAATTAAACTGGAGTCTTTACACCCAATAATCTAAACTTAAGTTAAAGGAGTGATCCAGTATGGGAAAAAGGTTGAATAAAGAAACGCAGCTTAACATCGTTAAAGAAGCGTTGGCTGGTATTAAGGTGGGGGTATTGGCTCGCATGTATGACATCCATCCTGAAACCATTCGTAGTTGGATAAGAGATCATCGTGACTTCATCCCTGCTGAAGAGATTCCGTTTGCTGACGAGCACCTCCAGGAGCTACAACGGCTGCAAGAGGTCGAACAGCGGTACGAAAAGGCGGTTAAGGTGCTCGGGGAGAGGGAACTCGAGCTTGAAATCTTACGAGAACTGCTAAAAAAGCAAGCCCCCGCTTATCTGAAAAACTCGAAGTAGCAGAACCATTTATTAAGCGGGGAGAACCAGTAGCAGTGGTTCTGCGCATCTTAGGCATTTCGGAATCCACCTATTATGACCGCAAAAAAAGAGCGAATGTTGCACCATCTGAACGCCCTACAAGAGGCCGACGTGGCCGTCCAGTGCCCGGATACTCTTATACGTATGAGGGCGAACGCATATGCGACGAACAGATAAATCAATGGCTTCTTGAACTGATTGAAGGTGAAGAGTATGTTTACGGCTACAAACTTCTCGCAAAATGTATTCAGGATAAATACAACGTGAAACTAAATAAAAAGAAGTCTTACCGGTTATGTGACGAGCTAGGCATTCTTCAAAAACCACGCCAGCGAGTCCAGTCACATCCGCGTAGACTGCCGAGAAACCGTATCGTTACAAGCTCTAATCAACTCTGGCAAATGGATATTAAGTACGGCTACGTCAGTGGTTTGGAGCGTTTCTTTTTTGTGCTCAGTATCATTGATGTGTTTGATCGCGTTGTTGTCAAACAGTACAGAGGGCCCGCTTGTGAAGCTAAGCACGCCGTTCAGACGCTTTGTTACGCCCTTCAGAGTCGGATAACAGCAGGTGAAGAGATACCTACGATTCGTACAGATAACGGCCCTCAATTCACCAGTAAACTATTTGGAGATATGTGCGAGAGCCTAGATATTATCCATGAGCGCATACCCCCAAGGACACCAAATATGAATGCCTACATTGAGTCTTTCCATAGTTTGATGGAACGCGATCTGTTCCGTATAAGGGACTTTAGGACATTTGAAGAGGCCTATGAATCGCTTGACCAGTACATGGATTTCTACAATAACCGAAAAATGCACGGTAGTTTAAAATCGAAACCTCCAGCCGTGTTTTCAGCGTGGGTTAAAACACTAGAGGATTCTTCAGCATTTCATAGAGCGATGTAATTGCTCGAAAGAAAGAGTAATTCTACGTCTGCAGTATTTTTGGTGGACAGGACTCCGGATTAAGGGGGTCTAGCCGGATTTGCAGGAATTTATACTCCACTCCTCCGCGTATCCTTAAAAGATGTACTTTTGCAGGTTTATTCACCGTGCATCAACTGTATCAACGGGGATCGTTACTGCTTAGGCAACCATCAAACGAGTAGCTTCTTTAAGACACATCGTGCCGCTTACACCTTTGATCAAGCCTTGCATTTACGTAAAAGAAGAGGCTGTCCCATAAGTAGCATTCACTACTTTTGAGACAGCCTCTTTTATTACGCGATGATTCCCTTACTCCGAAATGAACTTAATGATAACCATGCCGAAAAAGACAACAGTCATAAATGCGGTCATTCCGAAAAATCCATTCATTAAATCGCCTAGATCATTGCGGGGTTCTTCGTTGATATGTTCTCGTGGGTCCCGTGCTTGCGCGTTGACATCCATAGTTTCTGCCTCCTTACAGGGACAATGCCTGTATAGTTAAGATGCAAATTAAGTTGACTATTATGAAATAAGTCATTGACATTTAATGCGCTTTCTTTAAGTATACCGAAAGGCAAGGGAGAATGTAAAGGAAAGAGTAATATAAAAAAATTAGCTTGAAAGCAATATAATTGCACGTGATATTTCACATATCCCTCAAAGATATGTTATACTGGAAATGTGTCGGTAAGTGGTAATTTGGTTATCATATTACATGAAACAATTTATTAACTTATATTTTCGGAGCAGCTTCCATAAACTAAGCTTTGGCTTGGAATTGAGTATTGCTTCGTAAAACTTTAGAGGAGGAACAATATCATGGCTATCGTGAACGTGTCTGACCAAACCTTTAGTAACGAAGTGGAAGGTCAAGGTACTGTAGTAGTAGACTTCTGGGCTCCTTGGTGTGGTCCTTGTAAGATGATTGCTCCAATCTTGGACGAATTGTCCACAGAACTGGGAGACAGCGTAAAAATTGCAAAATTGAATGTGGATGAGAATCCGGAAACGGCTTCCCGTTTTGGAGTTATGAGTATCCCAACCCTGATCTTCTTCAAAGATGGTCAACCGGTAGATAAAGTTGTGGGATTGAACTCCAAAGAATCCCTGAAAAATATCGTAGCTAAACATCAATAATTGTTAAATGCTACTGTTCGGGCCTCGGCCCTGCCACTCAGCGCCTTCGGTTCATTCCGGAGGCGTTTTGTGTGCTGAATGCCAACTAATCATGGGTCCAATTTAGCTGGAGGGGATCATTTTGGACAACATCCGTAACAAACTAGCTTTATTACCTGACTTGCCCGGGTGCTATCTGATGAAGAATCAAGAAGGCACCATTATTTATGTGGGTAAGGCGAAGGTACTTAAGAATCGGGTTCGCTCTTATTTTACAGGAAGTCATAATGGTAAGACTCAGCGGCTTGTCGCTAACATTGCTGATTTCGAATATATTGTTACGTCCAGCAACATGGAAGCGCTCATTCTCGAGTGCAATCTGATTAAGAAGCATATGCCGCGTTATAACGTTCTTCTGAAGGACGACAAGACATTTCCTTATATAAAAATAACGAATGAAGCTCACCCGCGCCTTGAAGTTACACGTCGGGTGATTAAAGATAAAGCAAAATATTTTGGACCTTATCCTAATGGTTATGCAGCACAGCAAACGAAAAAGCTTCTCGACCGTATGTATCCACTCCGTAAATGTGGTGTGATGCCGAAGGAGGTCTGTCTTTACTATCACATGGGCCAGTGCTTAGCACCGTGTGAAAAGGAAGTGCAGAAATCCGAGTATGAGCGAATTACACAAGAAATCGCTGCTTTTCTTGGTGGAGGCCATGAGGCGGTTAAGAAGGATTTGCAGCAGAAGATGCAGGAAGCTGCTGAGGAATTGTATTTTGAACGGGCGAAGGAATTGCGGGATCAAATTATCCATATTGATGCGTTGATGGAAAAGCAGAAGATTAACACCACGGATACGAAGGATCGTGACGTATTTGGTTATGCGGTAGATAAGGGATGGATGTGTGTACAGATTCTGTACATGAGACAAGGGAAGATGATCCAGCGACATTCCTCCGTCTTTCCGTTCTATGGGGAAGCTTATAGTGACTTTATGTCTTATGTGACCCAGTATTACAGTGATAATCCGGCTCTGCCGCAGGAGATTCTGCTGCCGGATGTGCTTGATGAGGAAGCTGTAGCTGATAAAGAAGCTAAGCAGCAGATTGTCATTGCTGCTCCAGCCGAAGATGATTTACAAAAAGGGGATGATACCCCTGAATCGGCTGAAGAAGCTGAGGCACGTGAAATCGCAGCTGCGGAAGCATCAGAAGCAGGCGTCGTTGATGCAACTGGTGGTGCGTCTATTTTACAGGAATGGCTCGGCATCAAGGTGCTGGTGCCACAGCGTGGTCTCAAGAAGCAGATGGTTGGTATGGCTTGTCAAAATGCACGAGTCGCTATCGACGAGAAGTTCCGACTGATTGAACGGGATGAAGAGCGTACCTCTGGAGCTGCAATCAGCTTAGGCGAGAGCTTGGGGCTTGAACGTTTGAGCCGCATCGAGGCGTTCGATAACTCGAACATTCAGGGGACCAATCCGGTTTCTGCAATGGTTGTCTTCATTGATGGCAAGCCCGCGCGAAAAGAGTATCGTAAATATAAGGTTCGTACAGTAGTGGGTGCGGATGATTATGGAACGATGCGCGAGGTCATTCGGCGGCGGTATGAGCGGGTACTGAAAGAGAATCTTCCGATGCCGGATCTTATTGTGGTCGATGGCGGTAAAGGACAGATATCTTCTGCCATTGATATTCTGGAGAATGAGCTGGGATTGTTCATTCCAGTCTGTGGTCTCGTCAAGGATGATAAACATAAGACGGCTCAACTTTTGGTTGGTGATCCGCCAGAACCTGTCACGCTGGCTCGGGACAGTCAGGAATTTTACCTGTTACAACGGATTCAGGATGAGGTGCATAGGTTCGCTATTACCTTCCACCGTGAACAGCGTGGGAAGTCCATGGTTACCTCTAAGCTGGACTCCATACCTGGTATAGGTGAGAAGCGACGCAAGGCGCTGCTTAAGCATTTTGGATCGCTCAAGAAAATTAAAGAAGCCTCTATAGAGGATTTCCGATCACTTTCTATAGGAGAAAAGCTGGCTAGTCAAATTCTTGAGGCGCTCAAGGATGAAGAGCCATCGACTTAGAGCATTAGGAATGAAAGAAAGCTGTATAAGCAAATTAAAAAGGTGTCATAGCAGGGTTCTGCTGTGACACCTTTTTTGTATCATCATCGGGTATCCACCCGTTACTTCTTTAACTTACAGATGTCGGTTCAACCGGCTTAAGTTCTGGTTTCTGCGGTGGGTTAAATCGATAGACGATATAGCCAACTATGAACGGCATGATAATCGCAAAGATACCTGCCCCTACATTCACGCTCTCTTTCATAAAGATCAGCGTAGCACCCATCAGAATGCTGTCAAACACGACATGACTGAACATGACGGCAATAAAGCCGTAACGAAGGAAAATATAGCTGAAGAGCAGCCCGATCACGGTCAGCTCAATGGGACGGGTGCTGATGGGATAGATCGGATATAACGTATGGCCAAATGCCCAGACCAGCGTAGTGATCAGGCATGCGATGAACGTGCTCCGGAATACCTTTTTCAACACGGGGATTCCGAAAAAGCGATAAATGGCTTCCTCGGATAAACCAGCGAGCCATGCGACGATGGGCAGCAGCCAAGCATATCTCATGTTGTAAGGAGATTGGGTAGCGTCAGTAGTAGACCAGTTGTTCAAGGTAAATGATAATATGATGAACATAAGGGTCTGCACCCCTAGCAGTACGAATGCCCAGATGTATCCGGCACGGATACTATCCAGCACATACTTTCCGTAGCCTGGCTCTTTGGCGCGTGGCCAAGGGTTCATTCCTTCTTCCTTTTTCCATAGGCCGTCGCCTCCAACTAGGGAGAAATAGAGCAGGGAGGACATTAGCAGGCTATACAAGGCATAAATGATGAACATAATGAAGGAGGTTATCTGAGCCTCAAGCCCTTCACCTGTGGATTCAGGTAGCATATTATAGGTGCTGATCATCATGATTACAAAATAAGCCGAGCTTAGGAATACTCCACGCTTAAAGGAGGTATGCTCCCTTCTAAGTATGCTGTAGATGAGTGCCAGAACTCCTACAGCTAGTGTAGGCAGGCCATAGCCGAACATAGTAAGCTTTTCCGCAAGAGAGGTCTGATCCTTCACGTAGGAGGTATGCCAGGCTGGAGCTGAGAATCCGGCTTTAAAGCTGGATACCTGCTCACCATTGAAATCGAAATAATAGTGTAGCAAGGATTCGCCGATCTGAACGGAACGATCTGTATACACGAGCCCGTGGTTTCCCGTATTATTGGATTCAATTTGCAGCTTGGCGGGATTCACATTCCATTCCTGAAGCCAGGGACGGGCAAGATTTTCTTTTTGTGCTAGAGACAAAGCAGTACCCTTGTCCTCTTCTTTTGCGCTAGTGGATACATTGCTTGGTAAGCCTGCAGCCGATCCTTCTGCACCTTGTGTGAAGGCGACTACTGCGCCAGTATACATATTGAGGTCAACGGAGATCAGTGGCTCTTGTTCCGCTGAAGGACTAAGTGTTACACGAAAGATGTCAAAAGGATATCGTTGATCCAATTTCTTTTTTGTATAGTCCTCCAAAAGCTTCTCGCGGGACATATAACCATAAAAGGAAGAGTCCGTATCGTACAGTACATTCCACTGATCGGTTGGTGCTTTGGTGTAGTTCAGCTTTTGTTCTGCGAATGATATGGCTTTGTCGCGGGCTTCCGCCTTACTGATGACAGTAGTATCTTCCCCGGCAGGGCTATTTAGCACCGAGGGAGCAATTTGAAACATAATAAATAGAATAAGACCGATAATGCCCGAGATGATGAGCCTCTTGGAGAGGGCACGTTGCTGTAAGGGCTGGCCAACGGGATTCATGTAACGCCTCCTTGTAAACTGACAATGTTATGTACCATTATAGTATTAGTGCCATGATAGTTACAAAAATCATCGTATATTCTTTTTATGGGTAATAGAGATATTATAGAATAGGTAGCTGAATATATACCATGAATTTAAGGTGATTATTTCTTCGTTTTTCATGAAAATCGATGCAATTGCAGGGAAAACACGGAAAAGTGATGAGAAAAGGCACTCTTAGTGGTACATCCTCTCCAAACCGCATTTTTCATATGAATCACCATTAATAGTGTCTTTGTGATTTATCGAAATAACATATATAATTTGTATGCAATTGTATATAGCCGAATTTCAGGTGAAAACGGGGGAACCATAAGAAGTAATGAAAAGATGAGTATACGCCATAGGCGTTGTCTTTATTCATCAGGGGTGAATTTCGTTCTAGGAACGAATAGGGCAGCCTGCACAGTCCGAATCCGTCAGCTAACCTCGTAGGCTAATTTACTGCAGGAACCAAGGGTAGCATTGGTTTTCCAGTGCTTTTTTTGTTGGAATTCTTTAAATTTTGATAAGAGGGTGAGCGTAGTGGCTTCACAGTTTCGCAGGGTTTCTGAATCAAAGTTCCTGAAGCTCTCTCCGCCTCAGATTATGGTGCTTGGTTTTGCATCGATCATTCTGATTGGAGCCTTGCTGCTAATGCTTCCCATTTCGAGTACCAGCGGGAATGCTGTTAGTTTTATTGATGCGTTGTTTACTGCAACATCGGCCACCTGTGTGACAGGACTTGTGGTGCTGGACACCGGGACGACATTCACCATTTTTGGGAAAACCGTAATTATGGTGCTTATCCAGGTGGGCGGCTTAGGTTTTATGACAATGGCCACCTTATTTGCCATGATGATGAAACGCAAAATCTCCTTGCGGGACAGACTGATCCTACAGGAAGCAATGAACCAAGGTTCTATGGAGGGAATTGTTCGATTGATCCGGAGAGTACTCATTTATTCTTTGGTCATTGAAGGCTGTGCAGCGGTACTTCTGTCGATACGCTGGGCATTTGATATGCCCCTAGGAAAAGCCATTTATTTTGGGATATTTCATGCGGTATCCATGTTTAATAACGCTGGATTTGATATTTTTGGAGATTTCCGGAGTTTAACCGATTATGTATATGACCCGCTTGTGAATATCGTGGTGATGTTTCTGATTGTCTCCGGCGGTATCGGTTTTATTGTCATGTCTGATCTGGTGGAGTTTCGTGTAAAACGTAAATTATCTTTGCATAGCAAAGTTGTACTCTCTTCCACTGCAGGGCTTATTCTTATCGGCGCTTTGGTTATTTTTATATTTGAATTTACGAATCAGCGCACACTGGGTAATCTAAATTTCGGCGGCAAAATATTATCGGCATTCTTTCAGTCTGTATCGCCCCGAACCGCTGGTGCCAACACAGTGGATATTGCCGGACTGCGGCAAGCCTCACAGTTTTTTATGGTTATTCTTATGTTTATTGGTGCATCTCCGGGATCAACGGGTGGCGGGATCAAGACTACAACCTTTACGATAATGATTGGTGCAGTAATAGCGATGCTGCGCGGGCGTGAAGATGTTGTGCTGTTCCGTTATCGATTGGCGCAGGAGCGTATCTATAAAGCGTTGACGTTAACTTTACTGGCGTTACTATTGGTCCTCTCTGTGTCGATGTTACTGTCCACAACAGAGGATAGTAATTTCTTAGCAATACTATTCGAGACGACCTCAGCCTTTGCTACGGTGGGACTAAGTATGGGGCTGACACCTGAACTGTCTATCATCGGTAAGATTCTGATCTGTCTGACGATGTTCGCGGGTCGGCTAGGTCCATTAACATTAGTGTATGCGCTTGGACCTAAACAGGGTAAACCATTGTATAAGCATCCAGAAGGTAAAATAATTATTGGATAGGAGTTAATCCGAAATGAAAGCACAGCAATTTGTAGTAATCGGCTTAGGCCGCTTTGGTTCAAGCCTTGCACTTGAGCTGATGGAAATGGGCTACGAGGTGCTCGGTATTGATCATCATGAAGAGCGCGTGGAGGAAATGAGCGATCACCTGACTCATGCGGTAGTGGCAGATGCTACAGATGAGGAGATTATGCGCTCGCTTGGCGTACGGAACTTTGACTGTGGGATTGTAGCGATTGGCGACAATATGGAGCGCAGTATTCTGGCGGCAATTTTGTTAAAAGAGGTTGGAGTTAAGTATGTAGTAGCCAAGGCGATCTCGATCCTTCATGGTCGTGCGTTGTCCAGGCTGGGCGTAGACCGGGTTATTTTTCCCGAGCGGGATATGGGAATTCGTGTGGCGCATCAGCTCGTGACACCCAATTTGCTGGATTATATTGAACTGTCCAAGGATTATAAGATCGTCGAGCTAACGGTTCCGTCCTGCATGAACGGGAAAAGCTTGTCAGATTTAAATACAAGAGCGAAATATGGCTGCAGTATTGTTGCCCTAAACAGAGATAGTGGAATTATTGTTGCTCCAACCGCTCATGATCATTTGAGTGAGGGCGATGTTATGGTACTCATTGGTTCTAATGAAAGTATTGATCGATTTGAGAATGAGGTTGTAAACAAAGATTAATAGTAAAGCCCTCGGTCCTATCATGGGACGGAGGGCTTTTTTTGAATTTAGGTTGCACGCAGATGCAGATATTACTTCTCTTGTTCTGTCAGAAACATCTCTTCTGTAACTTGCACCAGACTACGAGCTGCTGTGCTCAGGCTGCCGTCGTCACGGTAAATCAAGCAGGTCGTTCGTTGGGTTTGCTCCAGCTCCTTAATATGCAGAGATACCAGCCCGCCGCCGTTCAGTAGCTGCGGACGCAAATAAGACTTAGGCAGTAACGCGGCCACATTGACCGTCGGAAGCAGCCGTACGATGGCTTCGAAGGAGTCGATCTCCATACGTACGTCCGGATCAATTCCGCAGCGCTGGAACAGATCGTCCGTTAGGCGGCGGTACCAGGTGCCTTTGGAGAAGAGGATCATAGGCAGTCGGGACAGATCATCCATGGTTAGCTTGGAAGATTGATTCAGAGGATGATGCTCAGAAACGACCAATCGAAGTTGATCCTCAAACAGAGAAATGCAGCGCAGTCCAGGCTCCTGAATAGAGGAAGCGATCAGACCGATATCTGATTTTCCTTCACTAACAGAGGAGACAATCTCATGCGTTCGGCCCGTGATCAGCTTCAGCTCCGCTGTAGGGTATTTCTCCATATATGCGTTGACAAGAGGTGGCAGAGTAGTCTGCAGTGAGGTAAGAGACGCCCCTAAGGTGACCAGCTTTGGCTCGCCTTCTTTGTATTTAGACAGAGCCTCTAGAAATTTAGAGCGCTGCTGCCGTTGTTCAAGTGCGTAGGAATAAGTGAGACGCCCAACCTCGGTTAACTCCAGGCGCTTGCCATAACGATTAAATAGCGCGACACCCAGACGTTCTTCCAGCTTGGAGATTTTGCGAGATAGGGCAGGCTGGGACAGATTGAGCTGGCGTGAGGCCCGATTTAAGCTGGAATGCTCCACGACCGCCGCAAAAACATCTAAATCGTCAAACATATTTATGTTCCTCTCGTAGTGCAATCTATAAACAGTAGTGATGAAATTCATAGCGATGAAGACGACACAGCTTGCTCCAGAAGGGAATAAAAAGTTTTGTCGGAAAATGTTGTCAATCTAAATGAGAATTATTATCATATAAAATCTATTCTTATGCGTTTATTGTATAACGATTAATAATTAGATTGCAATTCCCTTATAAGGGAAAAAGGAGTAACATGAAAAGTGACACAAGATATTCACATTTTGTGAAAAAGAAAACAAAGTCCGGGAAACCAAGGGATAGCGGTTAATAAAGGCATTTTGTCATTACATAGTCTACGTTATCCTGTGTCGATTGTAGTTCCGGCGGTGAATACACATTAATGAAAACGCTGTTTTAATCGGAAAGGGGTTACATTGTATGAAAGGATTTTATTCCAGAAAGATTCATTCCTTGCTAGGCGTTATCCCGCTTGGAGCTTTCTTCATTGAGCACATGATGACGAATTTTGCGGCTGTAGAGGGTGGCGCTTCCGGTTTTACTGACAGTGTGATATGGCTGAACAGCCTGCCGCTTGTCTTCTTCCTGGAATTGTTCGGTATATGGCTTCCGCTGCTGTACCATGGCGTATACGGACTGTATATTGCCTATCAATCCAAGCCGAACTTGAACCGTTTCAACATTGAAAGAAACTGGCGTTATACACTGCAACGCATTTCAGGCATTATAACTTTTGTTTTCATAGTGTGGCATTTGTTCCAGACTCGGGTTCAGGTAGCTGTTGGTAGTGTAGAGCATGAAGAATTAGGTGGCGTGATGCACGATATCGTGACTCAGCCGCTGATGCTGACGCTGTATATTATCGCTATAATTGCTGCATGCTTTCACTTCTCAAACGGTCTATGGTCTTTCTTGATCAGCTGGGGAATCACTGTAGGACCTCGTTCACAGCGGGTATCCTCTTACCTTTGTCTTGGTATCTTTGTTCTTGTAACGTTCATGTTCCTCATTTCGCTAGTCACTTTCCGTGATGCTGAATTTCAAACCGCAGCTTCCATAGCTCAGTCCATAAAGACTTTCATCTAAGTAATTAACCTCTCAGGACTAGATTCTAGAATCCTTTCTGATATTTTCGATAAAGGGAGTGAACTATCATGGCAACAGCAAATATCATTATCGTGGGCGGCGGTCTGGCCGGTCTGATGGCTACCATCAAGGCAGCGGAGTCCGGTGCACATGTCAATTTATTCTCATTAGTTCCTGTAAAAAGATCACACTCCGTATGTGCGCAAGGCGGCATCAACGGTGCTGTAAATACAAAAGGTGAGGGCGACTCCCCTTGGGAGCATTTCGACGACACCGTCTACGGTGGTGACTTCTTGGCGAATCAGCCACCGGTCAAGGCGATGTGTGAAGCGGCGCCGGGCATCATTCACCTTATGGACCGGATGGGTGTAATGTTCAACCGCACACCAGAGGGACTGCTCGACTTCCGTCGTTTCGGCGGAACGAAGCGTCACCGCACTGCCTTTGCTGGCGCGACGACAGGACAGCAGCTTCTATACGCACTGGATGAGCAAGTGCGCCGCTGGGAATCCGAAGGTCTCGTAACTAAACGTGAGAACTGGGAGTTCCTATCCGCTATCATCGACGACGAAGGCGTATGCCGCGGCATCAGCGCCCAGAATCTCAAGACAATGGAGATTGAGACTTTTCCTGCGGATGCTGTTATTTTGGCTAGCGGTGGGCCTGGTATTATTTTTGGTAAAACGACGAACTCCGTAATTAATACGGGTACAGCCGCTAGTGCGGTGTACCAGCAAGGCGTGCATTATGCCAACGGAGAATTTATACAGATTCACCCAACGGCTATTCCGGGGGATGACAAGCTTCGATTGATGTCGGAATCGGCACGTGGTGAAGGTGGTCGCATCTGGACTTATAAAGACGGTAAACCGTGGTATTTCCTCGAAGAGAAATATCCGTCTTACGGTAACTTGGTACCGCGCGATATTGCTACACGTGAGATTTTTAATGTATGTGTGGATCAAGGGCTGGGTATTAACGGCGAGAACATGGTGTATTTGGATCTCTCTCACAAGGACCCGAAAGAGCTGGACGTGAAGCTTGGCGGGATTATTGAAATTTACGAAAAATTCATGGGGGATGATCCCCGTAAAATACCGATGAAAATCTTCCCAGCTGTGCACTATTCCATGGGCGGTATATGGGTTGATTACAACCAAATGACAAACATTCCTGGTCTTTTTGCGGCAGGCGAATGTGAATATCAATATCATGGAGCGAATCGTCTAGGCGCTAACTCTTTGGTATCTGCCATTTACGGCGGTATGGTTGCTGGACCAAAGGCTGTTGAATACATTAAGGGTCTGAAGAAATCATCACAGGATATCTCTTCATCCGTATACGATAGCTTCCACAAAAAGCAGACAGACAAATATGAGTCTCTGCTAGCGATGTCAGGTACAGAGAATGCTTACGTGATTCACAAGGAACTGGGCGAATGGATGACTGCCAATATGACAGTTGTGCGGCACAATCCGAAGCTGGAAGCGACCATTGGCAAAATCAAAGAGCTTAAAGAGCGTTATCGCAATATTAATATGAGTGATACCTCGCGCTGGAATAACCAAGGAGTGGCCTTCACCCGTCAGCTATGGAACATGCTGGAGCTGTCCGAAGCGATGACACTGGGCGCGCTTATGCGCAATGAGAGCCGCGGTGCACATTACAAGCCGGAATTCCCGGATCGTAATGATGAGGAGTTCTTGAAGACTACGAAAGCAGCCTGGACTGCAGATGGTCCGCAAATCTCCTATGATGAAGTTGATGTCTCACTGATTCCTCCACGGGTACGTGATTATTCGAAGGATTAATAATTACTAGCTTCTGAACAGCTTGCGAGGCAAGCTTCAAGAAATAAAATTAGGCAATTTGAGGAGGGAACCATTATGGCGGAAACTGCTACAGCTCCCAAAAACGTAAAATTTATCATTACCCGCCAGGACGAACCGCAAAGCTCATCTTATATTGAGGAATTTGAGCTTCCTTATCGTCCAGGTATGAATGTAATCAGTGCATTGATGGAAATTCAGCGTAACCCTGTGAATGCCAAAGGTGACAGCACAGTTCCGGTCTGCTGGGATTCCAACTGTCTAGAAGAAGTATGCGGAGCTTGCTCGATGGTGATTAACGGTAAACCACGCCAAGCCTGCGCAGCACTAATAGACAATCTGGAGCAGCCCGTACGTATCGAGCCTATGAAGACATTTCCGGTAGTGCGTGACTTAGTCATTGACCGTACACGGATGTTCAATGCGCTTAAACGAGTGAAGGCTTGGATTCCAATCGACGGTACGTACGATCTTGGACCGGGACCACGGATGCCGGAGAAGAAACGGCAGTGGGCTTATGAATTATCGAAATGTATGACTTGCGGCGTGTGCTTGGAGGCTTGTCCAAATGTCAACGAAAAGACGGATTTCATCGGACCTGCAGCTATCTCTCAAGTACGCCTGTTCAACGCCCATCCTACGGGTGAAATGAATGCAGATGAAAGATTGGACGCTCTAATGGATGATGGCGGTATTGATGGTTGTGGTAACTCACAGAACTGTGTACGCGCTTGTCCGAAGGGGATTCCTCTTACCACATCTATTGCAGAAATTAACAAGCAGACGACGAAACATATGTTCAAACGCTGGTTAGGTGTGTAATAAGTAGTACCGCCAGATCTTTAATTTTGAGCTATCCTCAAAGGTGGATTTTTATTCGCCGGGGATAGCCTTTTTGTTTATAATTGGTAGGTAACAGGAAATTCGTCAAGCTCAGGATACTGAATTGTATATGCTATAATATCCATTGTTAACGTACGTTAGGCGTGGAACAACAGGGAGGAATAATCGTGATTTGTCGGGAGCATGATGGTGCAATTGTAATGGTTAAACAGCATGATCACGGGAAGTTAGCTGGAGAGCTCGCCATTTGGTTCAAGGAAGAGCATGTGCCAGAAGAAGGACGCCGGGACGAGGTGCTCTGGGCTGTGGCAGAACATGACCGGGGCTGGATTGATCTGGATGAGACGCCCTTTTGGAACGATGCGGAGCACGCGCCTTACAGCTTTATTGATTTTCCTGTAGTGCCGAAGCTGACCTTTTATAAGCGAGGGCTTGATGAGATCGAGGCGCGGACACCGTATGGAGCGCTCCTGTGCAGCTTGCATTTTGAACGACTCATTAAGATTTCGGGACTGGATTATCCAGAACTGACTTTATATCAAGAGCATGAAGAGGAACGTAGATCCCGTATTCACCGAGAACTGGAAGTATCCAAGCCTATCGGTGAGGATGAGCTGTATTATGATGCCCGCCTATTAGAATTTTGCGATGATCTATCCTTATATTTGGCTTTAAATGAGCCTGGGTGTCCAAAATCAGAGGAGCATCCTTGGTGGCGTGAAGGGTTCTCTGGCAGTGAAGATTTTAGTTTTACGTCAGGTCGTAGGATAACCGTGGAGTGGAAAGATAAGTCAACGTTAGTGCTGGATCCTTTTCCATTTAAGAAGACGGTTGAAGTAGCCTTTATGCTGAGACGAGTCCTGAAATCAGAAGTTGCTAAGAGAGGCATCGCACCCGCATACGGCGATACGCTGGAAGAAGAATGTAGAATTGTACTGACGGCTCGAAAAGAAAGCTGAAGGAAAGGAGAATCTCCGTATGAAGATACAATCGTCTGGGGCTTCTCCCAATAAGGAAAACAATAATCCGAGTAGAGACACCCACTCTAGTGCCTCTGGACGGCGATCTCAGGGCAAGACAACAATGTCCCGCCGGCAATTCCTGGCTCGGGGTGTGGCCACTGTAATCGGCGCTGGCTTGCTTACAAGTGGTTATGCTTGGCAAGGGGAGCCAAACTGGATTGAGGTAACTAAACTGAATCTGTCTCTCAAAGATCTTCCTACCGCTTTTTCAGGCATGAAGGTTGTCCATTTCAGTGATACTCATTTGGGGTTTAATAAGGATGCCCGAGATCTGGCTCGGCTTGCAGAACGTATAGCTAAGGCAGAGCCAGATCTTATATGCTTTACAGGTGACATCGTGGATAGCGACCCTGAGGATCTTGTAGCCTCCGTACCTGTATTGGCAGAGCTGAGTGCTCCTCTAGGAAAATATGCGGTTCTAGGCAACCATGATTTCAAGAATACGAAGCGGATTGTCGAGTTACTGGAGTCTGCTGGCTTCCGGGTGCTAAGGAATGAATCCTATCTTCTAAAAAGAGGCGGAGCCGTTATGGCTGTGACGGGACTGGATGATCTGCTGCATGGCGAGCCTGACCCTGTGAAGGCACTTAGTGGCGTGCCTGCAGGAACCTTTACCGTTCTGATGATGCATGAACCGGATTATGCAGATACAGCACAGGCTCATTCATTTCATTTACAGCTATCCGGGCACAGTCATGGTGGACAAATTCGCATGCCGTTTGTAGGTGCGCCATTTACCCCTTATGGATCCCAAAAATACATAAATGGATTGTATTATACAGATGCCAAGCGCATGCCCGTGTATGTGAATAGAGGCTTTGGCGAAACAGTCATGCCTTTTCGTTTTCTCTGTAGACCGGAATTAACGGTGCTGACGTTGCAACATTCATCGGATGAATAGGTTAAACTATTAGCTGTATGGAGGGGGAGAGAGTATGAGCACCTATGAGGCAGTATTGTTCCAGACGCAACATGGTGTGGCGGTTGACCTGAGGCTGATCCTGCCTGAGGATGCTTTTGCTTTGCAGCAGCTGCTCTCCCATCCAGAAGTACAGGCTCAGATTCAAATACGCACCGGCGCTGGATCAGACTCTGCTCAGGTAGAGAAGCTGGTGAACCGGATGTTATTCGCATTCGATCCTTGTGCGCTGCATGCGGGTATCTATTTGAAAGAGCAACAGAAGTTGATCGGTATTGTTGCTTTACAGCATTGGAATCGACGTGAGGGCAAGGCCACTTTAGGATATATGCTAGACCCGGCGTATTGGGGAGGCGGACTGGCGACAGAGGCGGTTGGCTTATTCTTAAATTATAGTGTTTATACACTTGGGATAACGCGGATTGAAGGACGCTGCCGAGGAGATAATATTAGATCCGAACGTGTGATGCTTAAGAACGGTATGATGTTGGAGCGAGTGATGCCCAGAGTGGGCTCCTTGGACGATGTAATGAAAGTATTCACATTGTTACACAAATGAAATAATGCCGTTATGAAACTCTAACAGTGTCCGGTTAAACTAAGTACATGACCCCCTTTTAAAAATATAAATGCTTTGGGACCCGATGATTCGGGTCCATTTTTTTTGGAACGGACTCAGATGCACCTATTTGTGCATTTTTAACCTTTTGGTGCGAGTTACGGACTCCAGGGACGTTATTCGTCTAAAATAGGGAGAAATTTGAGTGGTTTTGAGCAAATAACGTCCGTGGAGTCCGGTTAGCATGCGAAAACAGCGGATTTGGTGCAAATAAGGGCACTGGAGTCCGCATGGGGATAGTGGTTACGTTCTAGCGAGCTTTTGATGAGCTGTCGGATCAGTTGAAGGTGCGCCAAGGGAACTCGACTTCTTAGAAGGCTTGAACACTTACCGTCCTTATAAGGACGCCGAAGGCGTTTATGTTTGGCAGTATATCAACCAATCGTTTATGATTAATACACCGAAGAATGGAATTAACAAGGAGGCGTAACATCTTGAATGAAGTGGTACAGACTTTAAAGAATCATCGTTCTTTCCGGCAATATTCGGACCAGCCTGTGGAACCAGAGAAGCTCAAGGCAATGATTGAAGCGGCCCAGGCCGCACCCTCATGGGTTCATGGTCAGCAGGTTTCTATTATAGCTATCAAAGATCCTGCGCGTAAGCAGCAGCTTTCAGTTTTGTGCGGAAATCAGAAGCATGTAGCAGCAGCACCCGTATTTCTGGTATTCTGTATGGACTTTTACAGGGCAAAAGTAGCAAGTAGAGTGGAAGGCAAGGCTTTTGAAGCGGTAAAAGATGTAGATGCGCTGCTCGTTGGAGCTACAGATGTCGGTATCTCATTGTCTAACGCGATTGCAGCGGCAGAATCCATGGGCCTTGGGATTATCCCTATTGGGGGTGTCCGCCGCAATACAGCAGGCGTAATTGATCTGTTAAAGCTGCCGGAGTACGTATTCCCTATCGTCGGGCTCTGTGTCGGATATCCAGCCGAAGAGGCCACTCAGAAGCCACGGCTGCCGATGGAAGCCGTATATCATGAGGAACAATACAATCCGGATGTGGAAGGCCTCCTAAAGGCGTATAATCAAACTCACCGTGAATTTTTGCAGCAGCAGGGATTAACGGAGAGAGATTGGACGAGCACGATTGCTCATTTTTATGATATCAATCCGGAATATGGAGATGCGAAGCGCACCCTGAAGAAGCAAGGCTTCACCTGCGATAACCTATAAATAAACGAAAATGCACCAAGCGGAGATTGGTTTAAAGGAGGGTGAACCCCACCCCTAAACCAATAACGCTTGGTGCATTTGTTTATGCTTGATCACAGAGAAACTTTAATTTTCTCGCGCTGCTTGTAATAAACCCAATGTGTAAAACCTATCTCTTTGAGCTGTGCGGCTACCGCATCCCGATCTTCTGCGATCCGGGAGGGCTTATGTGCATCCGAACCAAAAGTAACCTCAACGCCAAAATGCAATGCGCGCTCCAGTATATCTGCTGATGGATACCAGCCTCCAACCAGCTTGGTTCCGCCTGAAGTATTAATTTCGATCGTTACGTCACATTCACTGATCACTTTTAGACAATCATCAATCGGCTTAGGAGCGGGGATATCAGAAAAGGCCGGGTAGTTTCCTTTCATCGCATCAATGTGCCCGAGAATTTGGAACATACCACTGCGGGCGGAATCTGCAATCAATCGGTAATAATCAGATTTTACGCGAATCTGTTCATTCTTGCTAAGCCCTTTCCAGCGACCCTTGTTAAAGATGCTAACGCCACCGACACTATGTACCGATCCAATCACATAATCAAAAGGGTAGGCGGATAATATCTTACGGTATAGCTCGGCATGCTCAGGGAAGTAGTCTGATTCGATGCCTAGCAGAACGTCGATTACACCTTCGTATTCTTTTTTGAGGGAAAGGACTTCCTCAACATAATTTGAAAATTCAGACTTAGCCATAGCGATTTGAGGAAAAGCTTGCTCGGAAGGGCTCCCGAAATATGGGGTATGGTCAGAAATGCCTATCGCCCCTAGACCTGCCGAAATCCCAGCCTCGATATAATCTCTAATCGTTCCGTCGGCATGGCCACAGCGGAAATGATGTGTATGCAGGTCAAATTTCATCAAGAACAGCTCCTTTAAACAAGGTTATGCAATAAGCTCAGAAGTATAGATTCTACTTTGCGGGTGTATTTTACTCAGACCCAATAAATTGTGTCTCTGGCATACCTTTGAGGTCACTAAGAAACTGTCTCATGGCAGAGTTCACGTATTTCCCAGACTTTGTTATGACTCCTACAGGATGCGTGACTTCTAATTCAATAATAGGCACAATTTTGAGGGAACCCGCTCGAACCTCAGCGGTCACTGACTGCTTGGAAATAATGGCTGCGCCCAAATCGAGCTCTACCATCCGTTTCACTTCCTCGCTGCTGGTCAGTTCCATAATTACATGTGGTTGAATGCCATGCTTGGCGAATACCTCATCAGCAAATTTACGGCCCACTGTATCCGGTGAGAGCAGAATTAGCGGGATTTTGCCTAGGGCTTCTATACCTGCGGTTTTCACTTGAGCTAAGGGGTGTCTAGGTGAGACCACCAACTCGAACGTATCATAATACAGAATGGAAGTTGTCATGCTCGGACTACGTCCGATTAAATAGCCAATGCCTACATCGACGATTCCGTTCTCGACATGTTGATAAATTTGAGACGAGGACATTGAAGAAATGGATGTTTTGATATGAGGGAACTGGTCTTTAAAATAGGACAAAATACGCGGTAAAATCTGAATGGCGATAGAGGTCGTTGTACCGAGAATGATATGGCCTTGGGGATTATCTTCAAGATCCATAAGTCTTTCCTTAAGTTCCTCAACAATCGTCACAATTTGTTCCGCATGCTCCAGAAATACTTTTCCTTTATCAGTTAACGTAACAGGCTGATTTCGGTCAACCAACTGTGTCTTGAACTCTTCTTCAAGGCTCTTGATTTGTGCTGAAACCGCTGGCTGGGTCAAATTAAGCAGTTCTCCGGCTTTGCGAAAGCTCATCGTTTTGGAGATCGTTATAAGTGTATCCAGCTGGCTGATGTTCATAGAATACCTCCTTTGGACAATCGGATAAGAATGTGGTTTTGATAATTTCTTACGTTCCATGTTGGCATTTGATTTAAATTATAGGAGATAATACCCGACAGAGCAATGTTGAGGCATAAACAAACTTGGGTTTGATTTCGACATGTACATTAATTTTTGCTGAATTATGCCGATATATAAAGTATAATAATCCATATTACATGGGACTTTTGGTATATGACTAAAGCACGATAAAGGGGGAGACTGGATTTTCATGAAAGCAGAAGTAATTAATCCGTTTTTAGAGTCTGCACGGACAGTTATAGAACAAGTGATTCAGGTCTCGCCTTCCACTGGGAATTTAGGTATTAAAGAAATTGAACTGATCGATAATCATATATGGATTCAAGTGGGAATGACTGGTCAGCTGAGCGGAGATATTATATTTGGTATCGCGGAGCAGGTAGCCTTGCGAATGGTATCAATTATGATGGGCGGCTATGTGATTACGGAGATGGATGAGATGGGTCAGAGTGCAATTTCAGAGCTGGGGAATATGATCAGTGGGAATGCCAGTACGATTCTATATAATCAGGGAGTTACGGTAGATATAAGCCCACCTCAAATTATGAAGCTAGAGAGCATGTCTTTTTTACCTCGCAGAGCGCTTAGTATTCCGTTATTGATGGATGGGGTCGGAGAGATGGATATTCAGGTGATGATCTCTTAGACAAGAGTTAGGAGCTGAAATACTTTTTATGGTACTCAAAGATAAGGTGGTTGTGATTACAGGAGCGTCAAGTGGCATTGGTGCATTAACCGCACAAATGCTTAGTAAGAAGGGTGCTATTCCCGTTCTAGTGGCACGTTCCGAAGCGAAGCTGAAAGAAACAGCGGCCGGTATCCCGGGCGTTTTTGGACTGTATACATGCGATGTAACAGATGCGGATGGAGTTCAGGAGACCTTTGCTCAAATTTTAGCGACTTACGGCAGAATTGATATTTTACTAAATAACGCCGGGTACGGTAAATTCGCCGCTTTTACAGAGATGGAGCCTCATGAGTTTGATGATATGATGGATGTTAACTACATGGGGATTGTTCGCTGTACGAAGGCTGTAGTTCCACATATGCTAGAGCGGGGAAGCGGCCAGATCGTAAATGTGGCTTCCATGGCAGGGAAGATCGGCACAGCCAAATCTGTCGCCTATACAGCGACTAAGCATGCAGTTCTTGGATTCACGAATGCGCTCCGACAGGAGCTTCGGAAGAGTGGGATTGTTGTCTCGGCTGTGAACCCTGGCCCCATTGCCACGGACTTTTTCAAAACGGCTGACCCTTCCGGAAACTATGAAAAGAGCGTAGCTCGAATGATGATGACGCCAGAGCATGTCTCTTCCAAGATTGTGAAGGTCATGGAGACTGGCAAAGAAGAGATGGATCTTCCGGGTCTAGCAGGGTTTGGTATTCGGCTTTACGGTCTATTTCCTCGCTTGGCGGACAAGCTTACTTATAATGCGATGAACAGAAAATAGAGCCTGCTGTAGCATTATTGGCCTTCCATTTGGTGGAGAGGCCTTTTTGGCATATAATGAAGATACTATCTCAAGCGAAAAGGATGAATTACACTTATGAATAAAGCTTCTTTTGCGGCTATCGGCATTCAGGAAGACCTCGTTGCCCGATTGTCGGAATTCGGTATTAACGCCCCATCCCCGGTACAAGAGCAGACGATTCCACTTCTGCTGGAGGGAAGAGATGTTATTGCTGCTTCCCAGACTGGAACGGGTAAAACCTTGGCCTATCTGTTGCCTCTGCTTCAAACGATTAACCCGGAGCAGAAGGTGGTCCAAAAGCTGGTGCTTGCCCCTACACAGGAGCTGGCAATGCAAATCTTACGTGAGGCGGAACGTTATGGCGAGCATCGTGGGATTCGAGTAATGGGTCTCATTGGCGGGGCAGCTATCAAACGCCAGATCGACAAATTGCGTGAGCATCCACAGCTCATCGTAGGAACCCCCGGCCGGATCCGGGAGCTGATTGGACTTCGCAAGCTGAAGATGCATGAGGTCAGCACGATTGTTCTAGATGAAGCGGACCAAATGTTTCAGCTGAGCGGTGCCGGCGAGGTAACGAAAATCGTTAGCAGTGCGCTGCGTTCGCGCCAGCTCGTTATGCTGTCAGCAACCATTGGACCGGAGACGAAGGCATTAGCTAATCGTGAAATGAAGAACCCGGCAGAGGTCGGAATTGCTCCCGGTGTAATGACTGCTGAGAGTTTAGAGCATCATTATGTTGTAACGGAAGAACGCAACAAAATAGACATGCTGCGCCGGGTCATCCGTCACTACAATCCAGATAAAGCGATTGTGTTCGTGAATGCTACAGATGATATTGCAGAGGTAGAAGCTAAGCTGAACCATCTTGGACTAACCGCAGCGGCACTTTACGGCGATGCTGATAAGGTAACGCGCAGTAATGTATTGTCTCGTTTCCGCGAAGGAAAGTTCCGTGTGCTTGTTGCCAGTGATGTGGCTGCCCGAGGACTGGATATTGAGAATTTGTCACTGGTAGTTAGCTTCGATCCTGCCTTTGATTCCGAGCATTATGTACACCGTGCTGGTCGTACGGGTCGGATGGGAAAACGCGGGTTATCCGTAACGATTGTGACAGAGCAGCAGACCTTTATTATGCGTAAATTCGCTCGTGAACTGGATATTGCCCTTGAAGAGCGGGAGATGGTCGGTGGCAAGGTGCTCGCAGCAGATGAAGCGCGCAGCGCTTTGAATAGTGGACGGGGACGGAATGAGAGCAGTGGACAACGTCGCGATGGAGCTTCTCCGCGTAGCAGCAAACCACAGGCGCGAACATCTGGCAATGCAGTCGTTCAGCCGTCTACAGCTAGCTCAGGGCAGCAACCTACCAAAAGACTGGCTACGATTCATACAACTGAGGCAACAAGCGGAGAACAACAGCGCGATTCGGAGCGCAGCGTGAATCCTTCCGCAGGCGCGCGCGGAGGTGCCACTCCTGCACGGAGTAAGCGCAACAGCAATGCAGAACGTGAGAAGAACCGTAAGAATAAGGGAGCGCCAAAGTGGTTGAAAGACAAAACTCCGAGAGGTGACGGTCAATGAATAATTCTCCCGTATTGCAAATTACGGGCCTCAGTGGTGGATACAGCCTGAATAAGCCGGTGCTGCATGATATTGCGCTTCAGGTGCAGCCTGGCGAAATGGTTGGATTGATTGGTTTGAATGGAGCAGGAAAAAGTACGACGATGAAGCATATTCTAGGACTGATGTCGCCCCACAAGGGCGATATCACAGTAAAGGGCAAGACTCGTGCTGAAGATCCCATCGGATATCACAATGCTTTGACTTTTGTGCCAGAATCGCCTCTTCTGTATGATGAAATGACGGTACGTGAGCATGTTGAATTTACTGCAAGAGCGTATGGGGTAGAACAAAGTGATTATGAAACCCGCACCTTACATCTAGCCAAGCTGTTTCATATGGAAGATAAGATGGACACGTTGTCGACCCATCTATCCAAAGGGATGAAGCAGAAGGTCATGATTATGTGCGCTTTCGTAGCGCGGCCAGCGTTATATGTAATCGATGAGCCTTTTTTAGGGCTAGATCCGTTAGGTATTCGCTCGCTGCTTGATTTCATGATGGATCTGAAAAAATCAGGGTCCTCTATTCTGCTTAGCTCTCATATACTTTCTACCATTGAGAATTATTGCGACCGTTTTATTGTGCTGCATAAAGGTAAGGTGATTGCTCAGGGAACGCTGGAAGAAATAGCGGCAACCACTGGACTACAGGGGCTGACTTTGGAGCAGCTGTTCTACGAGCTGGTTCAAGGAGGGAAATAATATGGATTTGAAAGAGCTGCGGCGCACGCGGCGAGGTCGATTCATGGGAAGTATGCTTCCTTATGTGGGATATATCATTCAAAGCGGCGTAGCTATGGTCTTCCTTTTCGTGCTGATTGTCTTCTCGGCTTGGTATACATCGCTGTTACAGAATGTGCCTGAAGGTATTCCCATTCGCTGGATTATGCTTGCAATACTGCTGCCTGCGGCAGTACACAGCAGCTTCCGAACCTATTTGCAGACCCCGGATACGATCTTTCTGTTGCCACAGGGTCACCGGATGAAGGAATATTTCGCACCTTCGTGGGTGAGTGGAAATGTATGGAAGATTATTCGATTGTTATTTGTACTCATTACTCTTTGGCCGTTGTACATACGTACAGATGAGTCTCCTAAGCGATTGTTATTTACAATATTGATTCTGATAGCTGTGAAGCTGATCGCGAGCTATGGCTTATGGAAAGAGGTAGCTATGCTGTCGCGTCCGATGGCAGGTGTGTATACTTTCTTACGCTGGGCGGTTGGAGGATTAATCATTGCCGCTTGGTTGTGGCAGCCAGTCGGCTCAAGTCTGATATTTATGGTGCTATTAGCAGCGGCCTATCTTGTTGCACTGTCCGTACCAGCACGTCACGCCGTGCCTTGGGAAAGACTAATTGCAATGGAAAAAAATCAGGGCGGACGTGCTCTGATGGTTCTGGGCTGGTTCGTGGATGTGCCGGGTCGTGAGCAACGGGTGTATCCTCGTCGCTATCTATCCAAATGGGGCGCTCGGCTGCCTTGGCGAAAGGATACGGCTTACCGCTATTTGCTGACCAAAAGCTTCGCCCGGGGAGATATTTTCGGAATCATTATGCGGATTTCGGTGTTGGCCCTGCTTCTGAATTGGTTGAACCGTGACAGTTACTTCGGTACCGCCATCTATTTGTTCTTCCTGTTCATTATTGGAGTACAATTGTCGGCACTACGCAAATTGCATAGTGAGTCTTTTTGGCTGACAGTGTATCCCTTTCCAGAAGGCAGTAAGGCGGATAACACGACACAATTCGTATTCCGCGCACACCTGGTAGTGGCATTGATTCTTGGTTTGCCTTTCTTAGCCTCTATAGGTGACCGACTACTCCCAGTGATTGGTACATTTGTAGCAGGGGTTTTGGTATCCTTTCTGTTTAAGGGATACTTGTCCCGCAAAGCCGCACGGATGAATGATGAGGATTTGTAGGGAATTCATTCAAAATAAAAAGGCTTTCTCAAAAGTAGAAAATTCTACGGATGAGAGAGCCTTTTTTCACGTATCCAAAAGTATATATTTGGGGCCCCCGCAAAGTACCTGAGTTCGCAGCGAAGCAAAGCCCCACTGGAGATATCTTCGCCCGGGAATGAGATGTGCCACGGGAAATGGGAAAGAGCTCAAGGCTCTCTCCCGAGACTGTCATCTCTAATTAAACCCAGAAAGAACGAGTGATGATAACCAACAGGATAAAGAGAACCAGAATGGCACCAGTGCTTGTGAAAGGGCCGCCTCCACAACAACCGTTAAATCCGCCTCTTACTTCTTCGCTCATGTTCATTCCCCTTTCGGTGTGTGTTGTACTTGAGTACATCGTATTGTATGTGCGGAGAGAGAAGCATGTATAGGCCAATGCCGGAGGAGTCCAGAAAAAAATCAGCCCCGCAGAAGCGGAGCTGATCGTAGGTAATATGAAAAGTATGGCTAAGCTTTTTCCAGATCACGAACGCCTGCGTATACAAGATCAAATAGATCTTCCAGCTGTTCTTCTTCGATACAAGAGAAAGCAATACGCAGATCTGTTTCTCCGAGAGCGATAGTGCCCAATCCATAATTATGGATCAGGTGAAGCCTGAGGGCTTCAGCCGAAACAGTATGAAGCTTCAGACACATGAAGTAGCCGGAGTTAAAAGGATAATACGTCCATACATCATCGCCGTATTTGCCGCTATCAAGCAGCGCTTTTACTTTATTCGCACGGCCTTTCATGATTTGGAACTTCTCTTCCTTCTGCTCTTCGAATTGTGGAGATTTCAATGCGTCCAGTACGAAGGTCTGCGATGGATGTGAACCGCTGGAAATGGTAGCGCGAATGATGCCCAGTGTTTTTTGCTCCAAAGCAGCTAGCAGCTCCTTGTCTTCCGAGGCATAAGTGATAAAGCCAACACGGAAGCCCCAGACGAATTCTTCTTTGGTCGCACCGTCAATCTTGATTGGAAGCACACGTGGGTGCAGATGAGCAAGCTTACCGAACAACGATTCTTTTAATGAATCCTCAAAGAAAAGTCCGAAATATGCATCATCACTGACGACAACCACATTAATGCCTTCCTCAGCCGCACGAAGGATAGCTGCGACGATTTCATCGCCTTCCTTAATCCCTGGAGTATATCCTGTAGGATTGTTAGGGAAGTTCAGCAGCACGATCGCTTTTCCGCGTTCTTTTTGAGCCAGTAGCGCTGCTTCAAGACCCGCACTGTTAAATGTCATTTCTTCTGTGAAAAGTGGATAGTTAACGGTCTCCCCATGACGGCGGATTCCGAAGGTTAGTTCATAGTTTTCCCAGTTCTTATCTGGGTAGATAATCGCGTCGCCTGGCTCTGCGAAGAGGTCAGCGACAATGCTAAGCCCATGAGTCAGGGCGTTGGTCACAACAGGATTACTGAAGGATTTCCCTTCGAGTGAAGGGTTTTCGCGCAGCATTTTTTCCCGCCATACGGTACGTAACTCTGGTTTCCCTGCTGGTGGAGCGTAGCTATACAGATCCTTTGGATTGTAGGCAGAGAGTTTATCCTGAATGACGCCGAGGTGCATAGGCACGCCACCTTCGGTAGCAATACCGATGGTTGCATTGTATTTCTTAGCGTGAGCGCCTGCTTCAGCGGATTGGCTCAGAATGCCCTCCTTAGGAAAATAAATTTCTTTGCCAAGCGTAGAGAGCATATCAAAAACATGTTCATTTCCCGCTTTAATGCTTTCGTTCAATTGTCCAGCCAGTGGATTCATCAGTTTCATCCTTCCAGGGTTCTTTAGGGATACATACTGTTAACATTGCCTAACATTATATCACCGCCACTAGCAACCGTCACTTGGAAAGATACGTTTTTTTAAAATTTAAGGAACTTTAAGTTTTACACTATACGTAGTGTTTATTTTGTACGAGAAACTGGTCTATCTTTATCTATTATTCGGAGTGGTAGGGGCAATACTTTTTCATCATCGCTATGGTTTCTTCATCACGTGGCTGATTTCTTTCAGACAGGCCGGAAATGACTCCAGAGCGCTCTTCTTCTTTCAAATTCTGGCCAAACTTAAACTTCGCAGTGATCTCATCAGGGGTAATGCGCACAACCGCGACTCCCTTTAGACGGGGACGGTACCTAGGATCTTCTGCATCAATGGGATCATAGCCGCCCTCGGGCTGGAGTTTTTTCATAAATAAGGAGAGTACGATTGCTTTTTCGCTAATGTCTTCGACGGGCTCGGCTGTACCGTAGGCGGTAACACTTTTAAAATACGCGGTTGCTGGGCAGGCCATCTCTTGGTCGCTAAAATAAGACGGAATCAGTGCATACTCATCCGCTACAGTAAAGCAGACCTTCTGCTGATTGCGAATCGCCTTCATTTTGCCGCCAGCATGACTGCCGTGGAAATAGAAACACCCATCTGTATATACAAAATTCAGCGGTGTCACCCGCGGTTGCCCCTGTTCATCACTTGTCCCGAGAAAACCGAAGCTCATTCCGTTTAGAAAAGAGACCAATTCTTCCTCCTGATCTACTTGAAATTCTTTTCTGCGCATAGGGATCACGTCCTCGTTCTTAATAGTGTAGAGCGTTTGCTCTAATGTTTATGTTCTTTAAAGGATAGTAGAGTAGTTGACAATTAAAAAGGACCAATTAAGATAGTTTTTAATGGACCACTTGCTGGCCAAGGAGGGGAACCGATGAACATCTCACTGGCATACGATCAATATCTGGCGATACATCGTTACAAATATTTAGCGTTGTATCACGCGCTCCGCGCTGCAATTTTGGAGGGGAATCTACCAGGTGGCACTCAGCTGCCATCAACACGAAGTCTTGCTATGCACTATGACTTGTCGCGCGGATCGGTCTCGCAGGTGTATGAAATGTTGCTCGCTGATGGTTATGTAAGGACGGTAACTGGGCGGGGGACCTTCGTGTCTGAGGATAGTTTTTCTTCAGCTTCTGGTGGCAGTGATGGTGACAATCTGGTTTTGGGTGAAGCAGCAGATGCTGCTAGGGGAGATTGTGTATCTGAGACAACGATTCCACTCTCGGCATGGGGCAAGCGACTGCTCGCACGTCCAACACCCTTGTATGAGGAGAGTAAAAAGAATGTTGTGAGCTTTCTGAGCAGTGGTATGCGGATGGAGCATTTTCCTTACTATGAATGGCGCAGTGCGCTGTCTTATGCCGGAGGGAAGGAAGGCGGCTTGCTGCAAAGTACTTGTCCACCCGAAGGAGATGAAGGACTGCGCAAAGCGATCGCTACGCATCTGCGGATTACTCGCGGGATTCGTGCGGATGCAGAGCAAATCGTATTGTTCAGCGGCTCGATGCAAGGCATCGTTATTCTGACACAGCTACTGCTTGATGCGGCGGGTTCAGCGGTCGTTGAGGATCCAGGCTTTCATGGGATTCGCCGAGCGGTTGAGATCACTGGAGGCCAATTGCTGAGAGGGAAGCTGGATGGCAGCGGTCTTGTCCCGGAGGATTGGGATGCGCGTCTGTTGTTTGTTACACCGAGTCGTCAATTTCCTACAGGCGTGGTGCTGCCTTTGGAACGGAGGCGAATCTTGCTGGAATGGGCGCAGCGGCATGATGCGGTAATTATAGAAGATGATTATGACAGTGAGTTCCGGTGGTCAGGACGTCCAATCGAGCCCTTAAAAGCGCTAGATCGCGGAGAACGGGTTGTGTATATTGGCTCCTTCTCGAACACGATGTTCTCTGGCCTTCGGCTTGGCTTTGCAGTGCTTCCACCTTCTCTAGTACAGCCGACTATTGCCGCCAAGGCGCTGTATGAGCCCTTGCCAGTAGGGCTGCTTGAACAGCGTGCGTTGGCGCGGTTTATGAATACCGGCGGCTACGGGCGTCATCTGCGTCGGATGAACCGCATTTATGGCGAACGTGGACGCATCCTCCGCACTTTGCTGTCGGAGCAGCTTGCGGAGCTGTTCGATCTGCAGCCTGGCGATGCGGGGTTGCAAGTATATGCGAGGTGGCTGCGCAGTCGCGAAGAGTTCGTGGCATTTCGGGCGGCGGCGCGCAGGCGCGGCACGGATTTCAGAGATGCTGCGTTATATCAAGTTTCGTCGGGGGGGCCAGCAGCTTGTTTTTCATTTGCTCATCTGAATGCTCTGGAGCTGGAGGAAGGAATTAAGCGCCTGCTTTTGGCGTGGGAAGATGTACAAAGTGCAACATGACAAGGTATGATGGTGAGGATGGATAGCAAAACTAAGCAGATGCTTAATGAGGCAAGTTTTGCGAAGTAACTCAGAGTGGATTGCGCTTACAAAACTAAGCGGATGCTTACGAAGTGAGTTTTGCGAAGTGACTCAAACTAGATTGCGCTTACAAAACTAAGCGGATGCTTACAAAGTAAGTTTTGTACGAAGAGTTTTCGATGTAGCCGATGCTTACAAAACTTTTAGGAGGGAACGTTATGCTGCACGCATCGCCATCCTCTTTTGTTATATTACCTGCCTTGGCGAAGATTGTGTGCGAACCAAGCTGGAAATGGCAAAAAAGAGAGAAGTCGCTGCAAAATTATGATTTATTCTATGTATGGAGCGGGGAAGGCACGGTTGTACGTAACGGGGAACCTTTCCAAGTGGGTAAGGGAAGCTGCTTCTTGTTTCGTCCGGGTGACCATACAAGCGCTACACATAATCCGCAAAAGCCGCTTGTCCTTACATATATTCATTTTGATGTCACCGGAGAGGTGACGGATATCCCGCTGCCCTATCGTGAACTTATAGAAACGGTTGAATTTGAACATCTGCTTGCTCGTTACGTTCGGCTATTCCTAGTGGATACCTACGCAGCTGAGGAAGAAGGGCAGCTCGTTCTAAAACAACTAATGATTCATCTGCTTAGGGAGGACCGTGTGAAGCCTGTAGAACGTTATGTTAGCAACCATTTGACGGAAATCATTCATGAAATAGCGAACTATGTGAGCCAACATCCCGGGGTTTCGCATCGCGTAGAAGACCTTGCTGCACGTGCGGGGTTATCGCCGCGGTATTTCTCAATCAAGTTTAAGGAGCTTACAGGCTCCTCTGTTCAATCCTATGTAATCCGTGCCCGGATTGAGCGTGCTCAGCATTTGCTGTTGTACGCCGGAATGAATGTTACTGAGGTAGCAGATGCGCTTGGATACCGTGACATTTTCTTTTTTAGCCGCCAGTTTAAGCAGTATACCGGAAAAAGTCCATCTGAGATTCGCTGATTTCCTTTCTTTGTTTCAGTTACTTCAACCAACAAAGGGTGGATACTTTATGGAATGCTGGTCAGACGGAGAATCTGTAACACGGATTGTACAGGTGGAGGCGCAGGGGTTTTTAGAAACCGCTTAAAACGATTAAAACAGTCGAGTGCTTTTGTCATGGAAAGCTGGTTCTAACTGAACAAACGAGTATATAATCGCTGGATATGACCCAAGCTTTAAATAACCGGAGCCAACAGGCTTCCGGTTTTTTTGAAATATAAGAAAGTATAAGTTTCACACAATACTTTATGACTTATATTTCTCGCATAAACGCTTACCGTCCTTATAAGGACGCCGCTAGGCGTTTATGCTTGGCAAACCGAAGGGTTTATCGGCCTCGCGTTGTATTTTATACAATAGAATGAACTCATATGAAGGTAATTTCGAATTCTGTTGCATATCTTACATTCATTTGGTGAACAAACGCCCATA
The DNA here is from genome assembly GCF_037963865.1 of Paenibacillus sp. FSL R10-2734. NCBI lineage: Bacteria > Bacillati > Bacillota > Bacilli > Caryophanales > Paenibacillaceae > Paenibacillus > Paenibacillus sp. FSL R10-2734. The sequence goes on from NZ_CP150170.1 coordinate 1,780,406, forward strand.
CTAAAGATTATCACGGTGATCTATTGCATGAAGTACAATGAAATATTTTAGCGAGTAAAAATAAAGATTTTCTGTTGCACATCCTGCAATCAAACAAACGCCTATGCACCAGATGATATTTATATGTCCTACGGTGAGTTTGTTGTCAATATTTATTTTAACTCGAATGAGTTACTATTAAGGAAAAGTTTTCCGTTATACGCATCGCATAACTTTGACTGTAGTCCATTGGTGGGAGGAGAGAGATAATGTACGAAATCGTGCTTATACGACATGGTGAAAGCCAGTACAATGTGCAGAATTTATTTACGGGCTGGAGCGACCCAGATTTAACTGACAAAGGTATTCAAGAGGCAAAGGCCGCAGGAAAGCTGTTGAAGGATTCGGGGTATACGTTTGATCTAGCTTTTGCTTCAGTGCTAAAGCGGTCGATCAAGACACTCAACTATGCACTTGAAGAGATGGATCTGCTGTGGATTCCCGTACAAAAGTCTTGGAAGCTGAACGAAAGGCATTATGGCGCACTCCAGGGATTAAGTAAAAGTGAGACGGCGATCAAATACGGTGATGCTCAGCTGCATCTATGGAGACGGAGTTTATCGGTTCGGCCTCCGATGCTGGAGTTGGATGATCCCCGGTATCCCGGAAACGATATCCGTTACAGTAATGTTCGTCCGGAAGATATCCCGTGCGGAGAGAGTCTGGAGGACACCGTTCATCGTGTGGGCGATTTCTGGAGAAACCGAATTGTACCCCTTGTGCGTAAAAAAGAACGGGTGCTTATTTCAGCCCATGGCAATACGCTGCGAGCGTTGATCAAATTTATGGAGGATATTGATGAGTCGGAGCTGCTGGAGCTCAATATTCCAACCGGAGTACCACTGGTGTATAAACTCGATGAGGACATTAATCCAATCAGCCGTTTTTATTTAGGAGATCCGGAACAAGTGGCGGCCAAGGCGCTTGATGTCGCTAAGCAGGGACATGTGTAATAGGCGTATTAGGTATAATAAGCGTAACCGATGATTGCATGAAAAGACAAAGGACAGCAAGGACAGCCTCTGGGCTGTCCTTTTTTGTTGTTAGTACTATCCGCTAATCCTCCGCTAATCCTCGGCTGACGCTTACGGACCCAGATGACGTTATTAGCTAATATATAGCCAATTGAGCAGAGTTTCGGACCCCAGTGCCGCTATTGCCTCAGATTTAGCCCAAACTGGGTGTTTTTTATGCCAATAGCGGCGGTGGAGTCCGATAGAATCGTAAATGTGTGAAAAAGCTGCGTTTAAGGTCAACTGGGTCCGATAGCACTGAGCGCTAACCTTCCGTTGACGCTTACGGACCCAGATGACGCTATTAGCAAATATATAGCCAATTGAGCGGAGTTTCGGACCCCAGTGCCGCTATTGCCTCGGTTTTAGCCCATACGGGGTGTTTTTTATGCCAATAGCGGCGGTGGAGTCCGATAGAATCGTAAATGTGTGAAAAAGCCGCGTTTAAGGTCAGGTGAGTCCGATAGCGGCTTCGTACGCGCAACTGTCTAGCTGATGGGGCAGATCCAGGGGAAGCTCTAAAAAAAGAAAAGGACACCCAAGCAGCCATTTCATGGCTTAAAGGGTACCCTTCAATTCTTTTACAAAGGCTGCTGCAACGTCCCCAGCAGCTCCCCCATCTTCACCTTAGCGTTCAACGCCAAATCGGGTCTCGGGGTAAAAGTACCGCTTTCCATAAGCAGTACTACAGTGGAGCCGAACTCAAAATAGGCCAGATCATCGCCGATTTGCCACTCAGTAGCGTTATCATCCGTATAACGGATGCTGCTGACGTTCATCGCGCCTACCTTTACTACTGCGGTTTCACCGTAGCTTCCGGCGATATAAGTGATGAGACGTTCGTTGCGGTTCAGTACACCCTTCATATGTCGCATTCCGAAATCATTGACCGGATAAGCTCGTCCACGAATATAATCACTCTCCACCTTTTGTCCAGTAAGGGGAGAGTGAATTCGATGATAATCCGTAGGACTAAGATAAAGGACGAAGAAAAAACCCTTCTTGTACAGCTCCAGATGCGGGGAGTGATTAAGTAGATCCTCGAGCTTATAATCCTGCCCTTTTACATTCATAATCGTGCCAGAGGTAATGTCGCCCATAGCAGTAATCATTGCATCTACGGGACTAACTAAAGCGTCAGCATCGGTTGCAATAGGCCGCATGCCAGGCTTCAGCCGGCGGCTGAAAAACTCATTAAGAGTGTGATATTCTCCAGGATTCTTCTCCGCCTGCGCGGAGGGGATTTTATAAGTCTTAATAAATACCGGGATTAGAAAACGGCTGAGTCTACTATGAGAAAAAGATCCCATTAACCGTGAAAGCCATCGGTGTGAGGATAGCTCGGTCATCAGCCGCAGCAATTGTTTTACCATGCCCATCTCCCTTCCATAATGCAGCAGTGCGGTTGTATATGGGCCGCCCTCTGCTCTGCATTATATTGACATAGAATAAGAGACAAATCAATAACTGTTGTATATCAGACTGTTCTTTTCTAGTAAATAACGTGCGTATCCCATCGGTCTTCGGTAACTTTCCTTCCAAATCTCTGTAAAGCCGGCTTTGTGAAATCCGTAGCGTTGGTCGCGGCCATTACATTCTATGAAGAAGAGGCGGCCATCCTTAGTGATTCCTATGTCCAGTCCGATATCAGCCAGACCCGGAAGGTCTTGCTCGAGATAACGCGCTATAACAAGACTAAGTGTTTCGACGGACATACGGATATTAGCCGCTGCTGATCTAGAGAAGGCTTTTTCGAGCGCAAAGGAAGAGCTTAAGGCTTCCCCTCCGCGAGCAATGTTGGAGACAAAGCCCCCTGGGGCAGCCAGTTTAGCGAAGAGGCCAGTGACCTGCCAATCTCCTCCCCAGCCGCGTTGAACGGTGACGCGTAGATCAAAGGGGCGTCCTCCAATTTCAGCTAGTGGAATACGCTCCTGTACAAGATAAGGTACAGAGGACAGACGTGCTCGGAGCGCTCTTGGCAGCGCCGCCTGATTTACGGGTATGCTTCTCCAGCGCCGCATCGAGGGGGAGAGGTAGCTCAAACTCCAGCTCTGTGACCCTTTGCGTACGAGTCGCATCACACCATTTCCTATACTACCGCGGCACGGTTTGAGAATGAGATCGGGGTAATGATTCATCATTTGTCTGAGGCCAGATACCCCTGTTGTTGCCGGCAAATACTCACGAAGCTCCTCACGCTGCTCAAGCAGTTCATGAATCTCATCTTTGCCGTATCGATTACATGTATTGTACACCAACGGATGGTGCCGCAGTAGACGCTGCATCCCTGGGCTATTCTGGCTGTATATCGCCCGATTATGGATGACTGTGGGCGTAGGAACTACTACGCTTTTATATCCATGAGATCCCTTTATATAGGCGGCGCTGAAGCCTGAGTCTGTATCGATGTCCGCGAGCTTCAGGAAGCAAGGGACTAAGCCGTAGGCAGCGGCCGCCTCTTCATAGTTGGATAGAGACTCCTGTCCTGTTTTTAGCCGGGGAACGCCCCGGTGCATATCGGCATTTAGTAGTATTCCAACGAGCTTATGCCCCATGTTTGTTCCTCCTGTTTCTTCGGTCACGTGATTCCCGCCTTTACTGCTCTAGTCATTGTATGTTTGTACCCGCGTGTCAGGGTGGACGAATGCGCGGAGGCAGATGCCTTTTTTGAAAAATAAGAAAGTTTAAGCTCCATCAGAATCTTAAAAAGGGCTAATCGCAAAAGGGTGTCATAAGCCCATACCGCTGCATATGATGCCTAGGAGAAACAATAGATGGAAGGAGGAGACTGCTTGTGAGGAGTTCCAAAAAAAAGCAGCCGCGCAGTCCACAAAAACGACTCTACTATGTAGATAATCCCAATATAAAGGAACTAAGCATGCTGGATAGCAAAAGCAGTTCCAAGGATACAGGGAGTATCAGTGACGGAGTCAATCAAGAAGAGATCGCGGAAGTTCTGGTAAGTGGGGGAGGAGTAGCTGAACTCGTTCTAGAGGAAGCAATTGCCGCTCCAGATTTGCAACCAGAGCCGGAGCCTACGGTGGAGGTGCAGCTTCAGAAACAGGTGGATAATCTTCCTGAAACCATATGGTTCGCTCCTGAGAAAGAGCGGTTTCAGCCTGTTTATACAGATGATCTATCAGATGCAGCAGTTACTGGAGCCAAAATCGCTCCACGCACGATTGACGGTTCTAAACTGAAGTTCGGCATTATTGGTACACCATGGCTGCAAGATTACGCTGTACAGAGTATCAATATCGCGGACAAGGCAGTTACCTCTTCGAAAATCGCGCCTGAATCGATTGTGGGAGAGCATTTAGCCGAAGGAAGCGTTAGTGGTGGAAAGCTGCTGGATCATTCCATCAGTGGAGAAAAGCTGAAGAACGGCAGTATTAGTCCAGAAAAGCTGGCTGATCGGATTATCGGCGGTGGTCAAATTGCAGATAAGTCTATTGAGAGCCGTCATTTGAGCGATCTGATAGTTACGGCTGATTTACTGGAAGATGGAGCAGTTACTGGTGAAAAAATAGGAAGCAGCAGCATCACTAGCCGCCACGTGGCGAACGGGAGTATTGATCGTTCCAAGTTGGCTGATGCAGCGGTATCTGGCGATAAAATAGCCGATGGTGAAATCAGCGCTTCCAAGCTGGCTGATGCTGTTATTGAGGGTCGCCATCTAAGCGATGCACTGATCACTGCCAGACATTTGGCGCCGGGAGCGATCGGACCCGATCAGCTTGCTAGCAAGCTGATCGGCAAGGAGCAGCTTCAGTCGGGTGTAATCGAAGGTACGCATGTAGCAGATGGTGCTATTGGTTCCAAGCAGCTAGGTACAGAAGTAGTGAGAAGCATCCACTTAAGTGCAGAAAGCGTACATGGTTCCCATATCAGCGACGGGGAAATAACGAGCCGCCATCTGGCTGACCGAAGCATCTCTTTTTTAAAGCTGACGGAGGGTGCGGTAGGTACTGCACAACTGATTGAGCAAGCGGTCACTTCATCGAAAATCGCTGATCAAAGCATACTCGCACATAAGCTAGCAGATGAAGCTGTAACCACAAGACATATTGCCAAATCCGCTATCCGCGGACCGCAAATTGCTATGCAAGCCGTTTCCTCTAACCATCTAGAACGAGAATCTGTGAACCACGCTCATATAGCCTCGGAGGCGGTTGGATCAGAGCAGCTTATAGATGATGCTATTCATACTCATCATCTGTCCTCTGGAGCTGTTACTGGCGATAAGCTGGCCTCAGAGTCTGTAGGAGCGGAGCATCTTCGTTCACAGAGCGTTACTTCCGCTAAGCTAGTGGATGGAGTGGTAAGCTCGGCTAAACTGGCAGCGGGATCGGTCATCGGAAGCACGATTGCTCGTGAAGTGGTGAGTGGTGAGCATATTGCTTTTTGTGCAGTGGAGGAGAAGCATCTGGCCGATGCCAGCGTGAGTGGGCGTATTCTGCAGGATGCTGTAGTGGATAAAGAACATCTAGCTACGGGAGCCGTGGAACGGAGACATCTCGGAGAAAATAGTGTGACTACCGCTGCGATCCAGTCCGGCTCGGTTTCAGGAGATAAGCTGGCTTCTGCTGCGGTGAGAGAGATTCATTTGGCAGCTGGTGCAGTGCAGCCGCATCATCTGGCAGACCATGTGGTGACATCGTTAAAGCTGTCCCCGGAAAGTGTATCGACGGATAAGATCAGCGATTTATCGGTCACTTCGGCTAAGCTTGCCGACGGAAGTGTAGATTCCAGTAAATTAGTAGTGTCGGCAGTTCAGGCAGAGCATTTATCTGCGAATGCAGTTCATGCAAAATCCATTAGTGATAGTGCGGTTCAGAGCAGGCATTTGAATCCGGGAAGCGTCGGTGGGGCGCATATCCGGCCGTTGTCCATCGGAAATGGTCATATTATTCCTAATTCTATCTCTTCGATTCAAATACAGGAGGGTAGCATTAGCAGCTCTAAGCTGGCAAAAGGGGCTGTGGATTCGCAGCATCTTTCACCGGGCAGTGTAGACGGTGGCCATCTATGTATCGATACGATTGAAGGAAGGCATATCGTGCATGGTGAGATCAAGCTGGCTCATCTAGCCGAAGATGCACGCAGCTCTGACTTGCTGCCAGAGGGCAGTATTACCGGTGAGAAGCTAGCAGAAGAATCCGTAGATTCTAGTCATCTTGTACCTGGAAGTGTAGATGGAAGTCATCTTAGTCTGGGTGCAGTAGAAGGCCGTCACATCCGGCATGGTGAGATCACACTGGCTCATCTGGCAGAAGAAACCTTTAGCTCTGAGCTACTGCCTGACGCTAGTATTACCGGTGAGAAGCTTGCAGAGGAATCCGTAGGATCTATTCATCTAATACCTGGAAGTGTAAATGGCAGTCATCTTAGCCCTGATACAATAGAAGGCCGCCACATCGGGTACGGTGAAATCGCCTTAGCTCATCTAGCTAAAGATGCACGTAGCGCAGAATTGCTGCCAGACGGCAGTATTACCAGAGAAAAGCTGGCAGAAGAATCTGTGAATTCAAATCATCTAATACCTGGAAGTGTAAATGGCAGTCATCTTAGCCCTGATACAATAGAAGGCCGTCATATCGGGTACGGTGAGATCACACTAGCTCATCTAGCCAAAGATGCACGTAGCGCAGACTTGCTGCCAGACGGCAGTATTACCAGAGAAAAGCTAGCAGCAGAATCTGTGAATTCAAGTCATCTAATACCTGGGAGTGTAAATGGCAGTCATCTCGGTCCGGATACAATAGAAGGTCGTCATATCGGGCACGGTGAGATCACACTAGCTCATCTAGCCAAAGATGCACGTAGCGCAGACTTGCTGCCAGACGGCAGTATTACCAGAGAAAAGCTGGCAGCAGAATCTGTGAATTCAAGTCATCTAATACCTGGGAGTGTAAATGGCAGTCATCTTAGCCCTGATACAATAGAAGGCCGTCATATTGGGTACGGTGAGATTACACTGACTCATCTAGCCGAAGATGCACGTAGTGCAGACTTACTGCCAGACGGCAGTATTACCAGAGAAAAGCTGGCAGCAGAATCTGTGAATTCAAATCATTTAATACCTGGAAGTGTAAATGGCAGTCATCTCGGTCCGGATACAATAGAAGGCCGTCATATCGGGTATGGTGAGATTACACTGGTTCATCTAGCCAAAGAAATTCGTAGCTCCGAATTGTTGCCGGATGGCAGTATTACTGGCGAGAAGCTGGCAGAAGAATCGATAAGTTCGATTCATCTTGCACCGGAAAGTGTAGGGAGTAATCAACTATGTCCAGGTGCAGTAGAAGGTCTTCACATCGGGTATGGTGAAATCACTCTGGCACATCTGTCAGCAGAAGCGCGCAGCTCAGACTTGTTACCGGAAGGTAGTATTACTGGCGAGAAGCTAGCACGAGAATCGGTAAATTCGATTCATCTTGCACCAGAAAGTGTAGGGAGTAATCAACTATGTCCAGGTGCAGTAGAAGGTCTTCACATCGGGTATGGTGAAATCACTCTGGCACATCTGTCAGCAGAAGCGCGCAGCTCAGACTTGTTACCGGAAGGCAGTATTACTGGCGGGAAGCTAGCAGAAGAATCGGTAAGCTCGATTCATCTTGTACCTGGAAGTGTAGGGAGTAGTCAACTGAGTCCGGGTTCTGTAGAAGGTCGTCATATCGGAAACGGTGAGATTACCCTGGCTCATCTGTCGGAAGAGGTTCGTGTTTTTGATCTGCTACCAGACGGTAGCCTTACTGGTGAGAAGCTGGCAAATCAATCCGTTAAATCTATTCACCTCGTGCCTGGAAGTGTGGGAAGTAGTCATCTGAGCCCGGGTACAGTAGAAGGTCGTCATATCCGAACTGGTGAGATTACCCTGGCTCATCTAGCATTAGAGACACGTAGCTCCGATCTGCTTCCAGATGGCAGCATTACCGGCAAGAAGCTGGAGGGCGGAAGCATTAGTGCCTTTCATTTGGCTCCGGGCAGCGTGTATGGGGGGCATTTAGCGGGTGATACGATAGATAGCCGCCATATTCGGTCTGGAAGCATTACCCTGAAACATTTGGCAGAGGAAGTGCATAGCGCTGATCTGTTGCCAGATGGCAGTATCACAGGAGAAAAATTGGAAGCTGGATCCATCCATTCGTTCCATCTGGCTCCTGGTAGCGTCGTTGGTGGTCATTTGGCAGAGAATGCGGTGGATAGTCGCCACATTCGATCTGACAGCATCACACTAAAACATCTGGCAGAAGAGGTACGTAGCGCCGATCTGTTGCCGGAAGGCAGTGTTACCGAAGATAAACTGGCCGAAGGTTCAGTGAATTGTTCACATTTACAGCCATGGAGTGTGTACGGAGAGCATCTTGCTGACAACATCGTGGCGGATCGGCATTTGCAGCCTGGTATCATCAAATTGGAACATCTTGCAGATGAAACACGCAGCTCTGCGCTTCTTCCCGATGCGAGCATCAACGGAGCTAAGCTGCAGGCAGGCAGCATCGAGTCCACTCATCTGGCCGAGGGTTCGGTAGGGACGACAGAGCTTCAGGATGAAGCGATTGTGGCTTCCAAAATTTCCTCTTTTGCCATTCAAGCCCGTCATCTGGAGGAAGAAAGCGTTCAGGATTATCATATTGCTCCTGGTGCAGTAAATGGGGCGCACTTGGCAGTCAATTCTGTAAATGCTGAACATTTATCCTTCAGTCCGATTCAGACTGCTGGGAAGCGAGAGGCGCTTCAGCAGTTTGGAATGACCGCATTTATGTTCAACGGGGATGCGGAGAGTGTGGAAGTGACCGTATCGTTCGATGAGAACTTTGGTCATACGGGTTATGTGCTCGTCGCCATGACGAATCAACCTTACTTCAATGCTTCCTTAAAGAGCAGAGCTAATGGAGATGCAGTCATTCAAGTGGTGCGATTGCGCGAAACTCCGCATTTCTATGGGGTTATCTCTTGGATTGCTATCGGTTCTCCTTTGGCTAAACCGGCGATGGATGATCGTGTGTTTGATTAACTCCAAGTAGTCTCTCCTAGGATTTTAAAATCATAAAACAGCAGAGCAGCGACTCTCCTTATTGGAGATCGCTGCTCTGTTTTTTTGCGTTAGTTTTCCTCACCACAGGGTACTAGTCACACGCTACGGCTTTAACTATGTCTATGTCCGATAGTGCGGTAATCCAATCACTCGTCGAGGTTTCCGGACCCAGATGACGTTATTTGCAAATTTATCACCTTTTGAAGCTGGTTTCGGACACCAGTGCAGTTATTCCTTAGAAATAGGTCATTATTTGGTGTGATTCATGTCAATGGCTGCAATAGGGTCTTTTAGCAATCCTAAAATGGGATAAAACGGCGTTTAGGGTCAGCTGCGTCCGATAGCGGCTTCGTATGAGCAAATATGCCTCAGCCGAAGTTTGACGGTGAGTACAATGTACATTTGTCCTGTTTTCCAAGCGACAGGAGACAATGGCCGTTACCCTGTTCAGTGTACTACATAAACTGTGATGTAACCCTCAGCCTGATAAATAGGCTCTGTAAGGAAGGTGGATGAGCATGAAGCCCAAACGTACTTCTGCCCGCCGCACGGGACGGCGGGTCTCTCGGATCAAGCGGCGGACTTCACGCCCAGTGCGGCAAGTCGCCGTAGCTCCTATAGTTAACCATCCTAATCCCTATGTTTCTGTTATTATTCCCGCCATGAATGAAGCTAAGACCATTGCTGGAGTGATATCCGGAGCTAGAGGGGTCCATCCACGCTGCGAGGTTATTGTTGTTGTCAACGGATCAGCCGATCGAACGGCAGAAATTGCCCTTTCGCTTGGTGCGCATGTTATTTCCTATGAGTTGCCACTTGGACACGACGCTGGTCGCAGTGTCGGAGCTGAGGTAGCCAAGGGAGAGATCCTATTGTTTACAGATGGAGATTTAGTGATTCCTGCCTCGGGGCTACGTCCTTTCGTCACCGCTGTTAGTGGGGGCGCAGACATAGCACTTAATGATTATTCCGGACCTGTACGAAAACTATCGCCCCATCCGGTGGTATTGTCCAAACATGCACTCAATATTTTGCTTGGCCGTCCGGATCTAAAAGGATGTTCGATGACGGCAGTTCCGCACGCAATCAGCCGAAGAGCACTTGAAATCTTAGGGAGTGAATTATTATCGCGTCCTCCTCTGGCACATGCTCAGGCAGTTCTGAGTGGTTTACGTGTGTCAGCTGTTCACAAAGTGCCTGTAGGGAAACTGAATGCGGTGAGGCGCAAAAAAAACGGCAAAGATCCATTACAACAGTTGGTTACAGCAGATCATCTGGAGGCTCTAGCCCTCTTGCTCGATCAAAGGGGGAACAGAGCGGGGTTTGGCGACGGAACCCGGCGTAGAGAGATGGTGAGATGATGGTAGCTCAGTTACAAGTGTCTGGTAGCTCCGCCGTTCGACGAGGAACAGCAACTCGTACGATAAAGAAACGTTCAGCATCTAGTCAAGCTAATACAACACTGGCACCCCGCCATAGGGCAGCGAGTCGTTCTGTAAGAGGAGGCGCTGCTGTCGTTCGATCGCCGATTCTTTCTCGGCAATCAAAGGTAGGTCGTGAGTCACTGAAAATACCGAGTTTACGTGGGACCTTGTCAGTCATTATCTCCGCGCGTAATGAGGAACAGACCTTAGGACGTCTGTTACATCAGGTTTCGCGGCTGGGCCCTGCGGAAATTATCGTCGTGCTTAACGGTTGCAGCGATAGCAGCTTTCCAATTTCCAGACAACATCGTCAAGCTGTAGTTGTGCATTGTCCGGAGTCTGTCGGACATGATGTGGGGCGAGCTATTGGTGCGAAGCTGAGTCGAGGAGATATTTTGCTCTTCCTAGATGGAGATATGGTTATTCCTGCAACGCAGCTCGGAATATTCGCCGCTGCGGTAGATGGCGGTATTGATGTGGCTCTAAATGATTTGGATCCACTGATGCCTTCTTTTGGATTATGTGATGATGTCACTCGCAGTAAACTTTTTCTGAATTATGCTCTTGGACGTTACGATCTCGGAGTTAGCTCTATGACGGCTGTCCCTCACGCGCTCTCCCGGCGTGCGCTTGAGACCATAGGCTACCGTGAATTAATAGTTCCTCCTAAAGCCCAAGCCCGTTCTGTATTGGAGAAGCTAAAGGTGGAGAAAGTTGGAACGGTGAATGTTATTAAGCATAATCGGCTGCGTCAGGCGAACATAGGAGCTGGGAATGCTGTGGAGAAACTGATCATAGGGGATCACGCCGAGGCTCTACTTGAAGTTCTTTCCCGGCGAGATCATGGGGGCCTGCTAAATAGCGAAACCCAGCGCGAATACCGCAGACAAGTAGCGGCTTGGAGGAACCGGATATGACGCTGACCAGTATTATTATTCCGACTTACAATGCGCTGCCTCTACTGCGGTCCTGTGTGGAATCTATTCGTGCTTATACTCCGCCTCCTTATGAAATTATCGTTGTAGACAATGCTTCGTCAGACGGAACGGATGCCTATTGTCGCGCGAATCGAATAACGTTTATTTCATTGCCTGAGAATCGAGGTTTTCCATCCGCATGTAATATGGGCCTACTGCTAGCATCGGGTGATGAATTATTGCTGCTGAATAATGATGTGGTGGTTTCTTACGGATGGTTAACTAATCTGAAGCGATCGCTATATAGTGCTCCTGAAGTAGGTATTGTTGGACCAGTGACAAACTATGCGAGTGGACGTCAACAGGTGAAGACTGATTATGAGAACCTGTTGGGTTTTCATAAGGCTGCAGAGAAAACTAACCGTTCGAATCCTCAAAAATGGATGGAGACTAAACGGTTGGTAGGATTATGTTTTTTATTTAAAAGAGAGCTACTTACTTCCGTAGGTCTGCTGGATGAGGGATACTCACCTGGACATTACGAGGACGATGACTATTGTTATCGTGCCAGGCTAAAGGGATACCGGTTGCTTATCGCAGGTGATTGTCTGGTACACCATGAAGGAAGTGCAAGCTTTAAGCGGGTATATCACACCGGACTGCAGGAACTGGTAGAACGAAATCGGAAGCTCTTTATGAATAAATGGAATGTGGATCCAACGAGTTTCATATGAAATGCAGATCCGAAGGCAAAGGACTTAGATAAAGAGGAGGAAAGTAAGTGAAGGGAGTCATACTGGCGGGCGGAACAGGATCCAGACTTCAACCGCTGACCCGGCTTATGAACAAACATTTGCTTCCGGTCGGCAAATATCCTATGGTCTGTTACGGCATAGATCGGCTTCGCCGGGGAGGGATTACCGACATTCTTCTGGTCATCAGCAAGCAGTCTGCTGGTCTGTACACGGATTTTTTGGGCAGCGGTGCAGCATTTGGTGTATCTCTGACCTATAAAATTCAGGAAGCTGCTGGAGGCATTGCAGAGGCGCTAGATTTGGCAGAAGGATTCATTTTCCCTGGGGAACGGTTTGTCGTATTGCTTGGTGATAATCTGTTTATGGATGATCTGACGCCTTACGTGGAGAGCTATCTCCGGCAGCCTGAAGGTACAGCCAAGGTATTGCTGAAACCGGTGGACGACGCGCGTAGATACGGTGTTCCCGTGTTCGATAGTCAAGATTCTGCATGGATTGCTTATATCGAAGAGAAGCCCGAGCATCCCAAGACCAAATTTTGCGTAACAGGTATTTATATGTACGATGAAGCTGTGTTTGACATTATCCGCCAAGTATCCCCTTCCAAGAGAGGGGAGCTTGAGATTACGGATGTAAATAATATATATGCTGCTAACCGCAGGCTTAGCTATGATATCCTTAAGGGTTGGTGGAGTGATGCGGGTACGTTCCAGTCTCTGCGGGAAGCGGGGGAGAAGCTGAAGGATGCACTGCCATAAGTGGCAGTGCTTTTTTTTGCAAATAATAGAAAGTGTAAGTGACACCGAAGGCGTTTATGCTTGGGTATATGCAAGGACCGATCAAGGATAAAAACCTGCAAAAGTACATTTTTTTAATGATGCTAAGATGGCTAAAGTATTAATTCCTGCGAAAGGTCTGGATGAATAAAAGACTTAATATTTTCATTGTGCGCGGATGTGAGCAGAGAGCTTATGAAAGTTCTTTTGTGATTCTCCACCAGATCAAATCCTCGGTCTCTAAGTACCTCTTAGAACCTAAGCGCTCTAATACTTTATGCGAGGCTATGTTATCTTTTTCAGTATCTGCGATTACATAGATGGCATGGGGATGGCTGAAAATCCACGTATTGATCGTCATTAATGCCTCAGTAGCGTATCCTTTTCTTCTATATTTCTCATCAATCACGTAGCCTATAATAACCTCGCCTTTTTCATTCGGATAACCTTTGAGAATAATGAACCCAATAATGCATTGATCTTTCTGATGAATGATGGCCCAATTGGTCAACCATAGGTATTGCTCCGGATCCTGCTGCACCTTTTTTAACCTTATTTTCATCGCATATTGCATGTCATCGTCAAGTTCGGCACTTAGGGCATTTAAACCCAATTGCTGCTGAAGCTCTGCGTAGTTTTCTGTGGCTAACAAGAGCTCTGCAGCATTTAATGGTACTAAATCGATCCGCTGGCTTCCAAGCTTCATAATTCCCCCTCCAATCTTTGTAGATTAAGGAATGCGTATTTCACATATTAATCCATTTATAGGAGAGCCGCAACTTGCCTTTATTCCCCGGCACCGTCCCGGCTTCTGCCGCATATGCTGTAGCAGGGCGTTTGAGCAAAGGAGACATGAAGGTGCAGAATAAAATAACCAAAGTCCTGCAGCACATGGCCCATACGCACGAACAGATGGCGCGGATTCTAGACGCCGAGCGTCACGTGGCTGTACGTATGTCGCAAATTGTCCACGATCTGCCAGATGCGAATCCCGATTTTGAAGGTATCAGCGGGATGATCGAAAGCTCAACTCAGGTAAACAAGAATATAATTTCTTACTTGAATGCACTTGCGGATCTGGAAGAAGCGATGGCTGAAGGGGTAGGCAGAGTAATTAAGGAATTGAACGGTCACGAAGAAGAATAACGCTATAGGAGCAGGAGGCGGATGATGAGCAGAGAACAGGCTTATTTGCAAATGCTGGAGTCGACCGCCACTATCCAGTGGAACATTGCGATGATTCTGGAAGCTAAGGCGGTTGAAGCTGAAAAGGTAAAACAATGGGCACAGCATCATATCCACGCTAGAGCTTTCGAATCCCACGGAGAGCAGCTAAAGGAATCCCTCTCTATTCACGAAGTCATTGTGGAGATGGTCGAAGGGCTGACTAAACTGGAGAATGGACTTTACAGCAATTTAAAAGCTGTGCTGGGCAGTGGTGAAGATGAAGGTGGCGGGGAAGGTTTCGGAGACATGTCAGGTGATGGGTTCAGTTTTGGAGAAGACAGCAAATGAGCGGGGACCGTCTCTCTGAACATGCCGTCAAGCTGGAGATGATCCGCTCCATTTCGCGTAGTCAGGCTGCTTTGGCGGCCATCTTGGAGAGCATCGCCGAATTGACGGGGCAATCTGAGCTGACGGCCCGCAAATTGAGCGACAATATTAGAATCCTAAGTGGGTATCAGAGTGCGATGTGCCGGATGATGTCCGGGATTTCACTGCATCGACCGAAACGGGGAATTCCTGCTGCGCCATGGCTGAGTAAGGCATACGCCGTAGGAATCTCTAGAGATCATGGAGCACAGGAGGAATAGAAGGATGAAGAAAAAGAGCCTTAGAACATTACGTTCAGGCAGAACACGCAGACGCACATTGCTGCTCTCGCGGAAAACGAGAGTTCGTAAAGGTCTAGCCCGCAAATCCCGCAGAGGGCTTACTAGAAAAATCGTTCGTTATGGGAAGTCGAAGAGAGGCATTTTGATACGTAAGAAAAGAAGGCTCCGCCGCAAGCTTGTTCGAAAGGTAAGGGTTGTTCACGCGCCAGTACATGTAGTGCCGGTTGTCGAAGCTCCACCTGCCCCGCAGGTAATTCCGCTCCCCCCGGACCTAGGCGTTTCGCCGGAAACGCCACCGGCAGACGCCTTTCAGCAGGGCTACACCGAAGCGTACAACGTGGGGTTCGACGCCGGTTTCGCCAAGGGTTTCGAGGACGGGCATAAGCTGGAGTTTAACTGAGCAGATGCCAGTAAATTAAGAGGAAGGGACCCGGAGATCTGATCTGTCACGCGTTATCCTGATCATTCCGTGTCCCTCGACTTAGAGGGACTGCATCCTTTCTGGAATCATCCTACTATCGGAATTTGTCTCTGTATATGATAGACTTCTAAAAAAAGAATCTATTTAGACGGTATTCAGATGTCGATAAGAAAGAGGGGATAGCAGGATGCAAGTAGGAAATGGGATCAGAAAAGCTAAGCAGAATGAGATCGAAGAGATCATGGATTTGATCTCGAAATGTGTACAAGTTATGCAGGCCGCTGGAAGCGACCAGTGGGATGAGCGCTATCCGAATAGAGAGATTATCGAACTGGACATCGCACAAGGTACCTTATATGTATGTGAAGAGGACCAAGCCATCGCAGGTATTCTTGTGCTGGATGAGAATGCCTCTGAGGAATATAAGAAGATCGAGTGGAAGCAAAATCAAGGGCCACATCTGATTATGCATCGTTTAGCAGTTCATCCACATATTCAGGGAAAAGGGATTGCGACTAGGTTAATTACTTTCGCAGAGGAATACGCAGCGCATAATGGTTACACAAGTATCCGGCTAGATACTTATGCGAAGAATACTAGAGCACTGGAAATTTATCCTCGACTTGGTTATGACCGTAGAGGTGAAGTAGATTTCCCGGACCGCACGGCAAACTTTCCAGTATTCGAGAAGGTGCTGAAACCGGAACGTGATCATTAATCTTTAACATAAAAAAAGGTTCAGAGGGTTATCCTCTGGACCTTTTTTTCTTTATTCCTCTAACGACATGTTTGGTATCGAGGGTCGGTATTTTTTTGATCTCGGTTAAGGATGAGCAACCTATTTCCTGATACGCCGATCAGGTAACGAACATTAACGATATCTTCATCGCTCGTATCATCAATCGACAGTACCGCTGTAAGGCGTATTCTCGTTGAAGTGCGACCCGTGATGGTGAGTCTTCTTGGAATAAAAGAAATGGTTCCTGTATCACCCGATATTACATAGAGCCTGTTGTTTCTAGAAACGGTTTGTAAATTACAGAACATAGTATTGCTCATTGTAATGCCCCAATACTTTCTGAAAAACGAAATGACCTTTGACCTGGTACTGAATCTAACCGGAAGACGATAATAATCGGCGCCGTCAACGTGGATCGCTCTACGAGTATCGGCAGAATCGTAGACCTCGAACCATACTTTTTCGGCAGCGGCAATGAAAGCTTGTAGCTCAATTGGTGTTTGAGAAATGGTTGGCATTTGATCTCCTCCTCGCTATTACTTTATTAAAAGCGAGGCTGTCGGTTCGGGTAATTGGACGAGTATAAAAAGCGGAATTTAAGAGCTGTTATGATTAATAGTGTGGGAAATCATTATTAATGTTATTTTTTATTACACTTAAAGAGGAATTATCATTAGTTTTAATCGTTTGGTAATCTTTATGAGGGTTTTATGTTATTTTAAATAACTTATATTGACATTAAACCTGTCTTTAAATTATGATTGGTTTATTCAAATTTGGAATAGAATAGTTTTACTTTTCGTATATCCTTAATAATTGGTTTAAGGGTCTCTACCGGAAACCGTAAATTTCTGGCTACGAAAATATGCTAAGGCATATTTTTGTGGCCTTTTTGTGTTACAGCATGAAGCGGTGAGTAAATGGATATTGAGGGGGAGAAGGGCCATGGGAACCATTTTGATTAAAAATGCCGAAATCATCACAATGAATAAGCGGGAGGAAATGATTGTCGGGGATGTTCGAATTAAGGACAGCATCATCGTTGAAATCGGCACTGGCCTGATCCCGCAGAATGGCGAGAAGATCATTGATGCTACGAACCGTACATTAATACCGGGCTTTATTCAGACGCATATTCATTTATGCCAGACGTTGTTCCGTGGTAAGGGAGATGATCTGGAGCTGATGGATTGGCTGCGTAAACGAATATGGCCGTTAGAGGCCGCGCATGATGAGGAGTCCCTTTATTATTCGGCAATGCTCGGTATCGGGGAACTGATCTCCAGTGGAACCACTACAATCGTTGATATGGAGACAGTCCATCATACGGACTTTGCTTTTCAGGCGATTGCTAAAAGTGGAATCCGGGCTTTATCCGGCAAGGTGATGATGGATCAAAAAGGGGGAGATGTGCCTGAAGCACTTCAGGAGGATACCGCTTCTTCTTTGCAGGAAAGTGTGGATTTACTTGAGAAGTGGAATGGCTATGGCAATGGACGGATTCAATATGCGTTCTCTCCACGTTTTGTAATATCCTGCACTGAGCCCTTGTTAACCGAGGTGCGAGATCTCTCCTCAAGGTATGATGTGAAGGTGCATACCCATGCTTCTGAGAATTTAGGGGAAATTGAGATTGTGCAAGCGATGACTGGCATGCGTAACATCGTTTACCTGGATCATCTAGGATTAGCTAATGAGCGCTTAATACTGGCGCATTGTGTATGGCTGGACGCTGAGGAGCGGCGGATACTGCGTGATCGCGGAGTTCATGTAAGTCATTGCCCGGGTTCCAATCTGAAATTGGCCTCCGGAATTGCGGATACACCTGGGATGCTGCATGAGCATGTGTCTCTAAGTCTGGGGGCGGATGGCGCTCCATGTAATAACAATCTGGATATGTTTAATGAGATGCGGCTCGCGGCGATTATTCAGAAGCCTCAACATGGGCCGACGACGATGGATGCCCGCAGTGTATTTCGTATGGCGACCATAGGTGGGGCAAAGGCGGTAGGGATGGAGGATTCGATCGGCAGTATCGAAGTAGGCAAAAAAGCAGACCTAGTGCTCCTGAATCTCTACAATTTCCATACCTTTCCCTCCTACGACGTAGATCCCATTTCTAGAATTGTATATTCCGCTACCCGAGCGGATGTGGAAACCACGATTATCGACGGGGAGATCGTCATGGAAAGAGGTTTGCTGAAGACTGTAGATAAAGAAATTGTTCTAAATGAAGCTAACCGTTCTATTAAAAGATTGCTTAAGTATACTTCGATCGTCTGAAAATACGCTATTCAAGGTTTAACAGGGGATGTTCCAAAGCTGTGAGGGCAGCGGTGTATCCTCTGTTTGTAGTGTAGGTGTACGGTGCTCATTTTTGATAAAAAAAGTAAGTATTGCTATACTAGAACAGCCTGATATTTTACAAGAAACAAGAATAGATTTTATATTTCGAACAAATGAATATGTAAGAGGGGATATTAAAGTGAAAAAGCACGGGCCCGATCGAGCCCATTTCTTTATCGTTGTTATGTTGTTATGGTTAAAGCTGCTGCTACTGAGAGTGTTGTTCTTTGATAGAATTGCTTGGGAGTGGATTGTAGCGGATGTTGCACCAGTCCTATTTATCATGGGGATTCTAACAGTGATTACGCCAGCTCGGCTGAGAACAACCGTGTATTGGATATTTAACGGTCTATTATCGCTGGTGCTATTTGCAGCCAGTGTTTATTTTAATCACTTTGGTTCTGTGCCAACCTATCTGGCCTTATCTGAAATCAATCAGGTATTTCAAGTGAAGGCAAGCGTAGAGTCTACCATAAAGAGTATTGATTATTTATTCTTCGCGGATTTTGTAATCTTCGCAATCTATGGTTTGATTCGCAGATGGTTGCAGGGTAAGACCTACCCGCGTGAGCGCTTTAGCTCCCGGAAGACAGGATTAGTGCATACGCTGGTGATTCTGGTATCCATTATCGGGGGTCTTTCTTTATCGGCGTATTCTGTCCACTCCACTCGGGGGATTACGAATGAGCTTGTACAGGCAGAAAACGCTGGATTTCTAAATTATGAAGTTGTTGCAGCGATTAAGATTAATGAAGATAACAATCTCATTGGAACTGGTGATATTAAGGATACGATTGCGAAGGTTGACGCGCTGCAATCTTCCTATCCATATAGTGACAAGCCGGCGGGTACGACTCCTGATTATTTTGGCTCACAAAAGGGCAAAAATGTAATTGTGCTACAATTGGAAGCTTTTCAAAATTTCCCGCTGCATCAATCCCTGGATGGTCAAGAACTGACGCCAGTCATGAATAAGTTAGCGGATGAGGGCTTTTATTTCCCTCATGTCTACCAGCAGATAGGTCCGGGAAATACGTCTGACGCTGAGTTTATGAGCAATACGTCTATTTATCCGATTGGTACTTTAGCAATGTCCACCGGATTCGGGGACAGAGAACTGCCAAGCTTACCGCGACTGCTAAGAGATAAAGGATATGAGGCGTACACCTTTCATGTGAATAAAGTAGGCTTTTGGAATCGGAGCGAGCTATATCCGGCGCTTGGATTTAACGGGTATTATGACAAAGATTATTTTACGAATGATCATTTTAATGCGTTTGGTGCTTCCGATGAACAGCTGTATATTACGGGTGTCGAGAAATTGGCAGAGTTGCAGAAGAAAGGAACGCCTTTCTACGCACAGATGGTGACGGCATCCAGTCATCATCCGTTCAAAATTCCAGATTCCTTTAAGAAAATTACGGTGCCTGATAATTTGAAGGATACGATGCTTGGTGATTATTTGACCGCTATTAACTATACCGACTATGCCATAGGTACATTAATAGAAGGACTGAAGAAAAATGGAATGTGGGATAACACTGTGCTAGTCATGTATGGCGATCACTTTGGCCTGCAGCCTCAGGATGTTCCGCCGGAGCAAGTGGAAAGCGCGCTTGGTATTCCATACGATTCCCGGATCAGCCGCTTTAATATTCCATTAATTGTTCGTGTGCCGGGAATGGAGCAAGGGCAAAGAGTAGAGCGTACCGGAGGACAACTAGATATCTTTCCTACGATCGCTAATTTACTTGGGGTTTCACTAAAACAAGAGGGATTTACAGCCTTTGGTCATGACCTGCTCAACATTGATCGTAATGTTTTTGGGATGCGTTACTATCTGCCTTCCGGCTCCTTCTTTAATGATGAGATTCTCTATGTACCTGGAAAAGAATTCGCAGATGGTGAAGCTGTGTCGCTGGATACGCTGGAGCCGGTAACAGACTTCTCGAAATATCAGAGCGATTATGAGTATGTACTGAAGCTTATGAACTTGTCCGACGAATATGTGAAGCTGTTACCACAGAGATAGGGGGGTATTATGAAAAGGTTGTTTAAACCGGAGGTTCTCGTAGGTCTTGCGGGCTGCGGTCTCATTATTTATTTGCTATTCGTAGGACCTTTTATTGGAGTTGCCGATAATGGAGATTTCCTGCGTATGATGAATACCATCGGTCTGAACTACTATGATACTGCTGCATCTTATGCTGACCAGTTTTTTAATTACAGCCACTCTCGTTTTGCGTATGATAATTTGTTCAGTGGCTTTTATCCTTCCTCACAGATTTTGCTCGTACTTGTACCAAGGCTGATCGGCGGGCTCGTCCATGGAAGCTTTTTTGATATTAGATTGCTTGCTGTAGTCTATGGTCTTCTTCTATTGGTGGCGACCTGGCTGCTGGTGAAGTATAATGCTCGCGGCTCTTATGTTACGGGATTACTGTTAGGTGCAGCTATTCTGTTTGTATTCTACGATATCGGGTATTTGGCCTACTTTAACTCCTTGTTTGGAGAACCGGTATCGATGGTGTTCATGCTGCTGACCTTTGCGCTGGGGTTAAGACTAACAAGTCAAGAGAAGCCAACGACTAAAGGATTGACCTTGTTCTTTATCGCGATTCTCTTTCTGGTCACCTCAAAAATTCAGAATGCACCGATTGGGATTGCCTTTGCGCTGATCTTCCTTCGGTTTATGACACTTGACGGTGAGCGGAAATGGAGGAAGCTGGCTTTACGCTTTTCGATTGCTATATTTCTTGTATCCATCGTTATGTACGTGACAGCGCCAAAAGAGCTGAAGCATATTAACCTGTATCAGACCGTCTTTTTTGGTATTTTGAACGAATCGCCGGATGTTAAAGGAGACTTGCAGGAGCTTGGTTTGCCGGAGCGGCTGGAGGTACTTGCCGGTACGAATTATTTTCAGACAGATACAGTCATTAAACAGGATGATCCATCGCTGGTACCGGATTTCTACGACCGAGTATCCCATAAAGATGTGTTGTTCTTCTATCTAAAGCATCCGGGACGGTTAATAGATAATATGGAATATGCTGCGAGTAACAGTATGGCGATTCGCCCTTATTATCTAGGGAACTACGAGAAGAGTGAGAATAAGCCAGCAGGCGCATTATCATACACTTACAGCGGGTGGAGCGAATTCAAGAACAAGCATATTCCGCATACGCTTGGATTTCTTACCCTATTCTATCTGGTGTATTTTGCCGGGGCATTATTCCAATATTTCCGTAGCCGGGATGTTCGGGGAAGAGTTGCCGGTGAGCTGCTGATGTTATTAGGACTGATAGGGATTTTCTCCTTCTTGGTTCCGATTCTTGGGGACGGAAGGGCTGACATCGGTAAGCATTTATTCTTGTTTAATGTGTGTTTTGATATGATGGTTGTTGTCATGTTCGGTTGGGTTGTGCACAAGCTAGTGGGAATTGTAAGACGTTAATTTATAGAACAAATCAAACAGCAAGTTTCCGATTATGGAGACTTGCTGTTTTTATTATGCTTATTAATCATCCTCTAATAGCTCACGCAGCATACCCTGACGGTCATTCATAAACGCTTTGGTCACGGTATAATGTTCCGTTTCCTCCAAGGCGACTGATCGAATACCCTCTCCCTCTAGGAGAAAGATTTCAGCTCCGGGATAGGACATCAGAATGGGAGAATGAGTGGCGATAATAAACTGTGAATCCTGCTGCACTAGCTCATGCATACGCACTAAGAGAGACATTTGCCGCAGAGGAGATAGAGCTGCTTCAGGTTCATCGAGGATATAAAGACCACGACCTCCGAAGCGGTGAACGAATGCTGCAAAAAAAGACTCTCCGTGGGACTGCTCATGCAGTGATTTACCGCCATAGGAGTTCTTAATCGGTGGGCTGAAACCAGGCTGTTCATCTAATTCATCAATGTAGGAAGCCACATTATAATAGCTCTCCGCGCGTAGAAAAAAGCCATCCTTCGGACGTCTAACCCCTCTAGCAATTCTGAAATATTCATAAAGACTCGAATGCGAGGAACGAGTGTTAAAAGAGAAGTTGAGTGTTCCACCCTCTGGGTTAAACCCCCAAGCGGCAGCGATGCCTTCTAGTAAGGTGGATTTCCCTGTGCCGTTCTCCCCAACAATAAAGGTTACTGGCTTTTGAAAAATAAGACGATCCAGTGTTCGTACGGCTGGCAGATGAAATGGATAGGTTTGGAACGATGGAACCAGATCACGAAGCAGCTCTGCATGGCGTAAGTACAGCGTGGTGTTATTCATAGTGTCCCCCTTGTGAATTCTATAAATAATCATTTCCGGACAGATAGGATGAGCTAGAGCCTCAAGCTAGACCTTTATAGTATACCAGCATCCTGCGAGTGGATGAAATCTTCTAAGGTTCGGGCAAGCCGGGCAAAAGACAGGGGACATCTGCCAATTTAATTCTAGTAATGACAGATGTCCATGAGGCGAGTGCTGACTCCGCATATAGTTATACTGTCTTGAGAATACGACGGGGTAGGGTGAAGGCCGTGAAAGCGAGAAAGAGAAAAAAACACAAGCATCCGCGTGAATATCGCGACGGTTATCACGAAGGATATCGTCTTGGCATGTGTGAGGCTGTACAGCGTCTGAATACTCCAGGGGTCGAAGCCGGCCGACCATTTAAGTTAATGTATGTTCCTCAAGGATTTCAGGCGATCGACACTGGCGTGACGGAGGCGTTGCAGCAGCTTGTAAGTGAGCTTGTAATAAGCAGTCCTGAAACGATGCTGGAAACTGCGGCACGGGAAATGCCTGGGGCAGTGCTAGTAATGAATGGGCTTCATGTATTCCCGGAAAATCATTTAGAGCAGATTTCAGAGATAAGAAAGCTAGGCATCCCAACCGCCATCTGGTTTGTGGATGATCCTTATTTTACAGCGGACACTTCGGTCATTTGTCGGCATTATGATCACGTATTTACACATGAGCTGGGCTGTGTGGAGTTTTATCAATCACTTGGGGTGTCATCTGTTCATTATCTGCCACTATGTGTCAATCCAAAGATGTTCTACCCACGCCGTACCAGCCCGAAGTATCAGTATGACATTGTGTTTATTGGCAATGCATTTCATAACCGGACAGTGCTGTTCGATGAACTGGCACCTTATCTTAAGGATAAGAAGGTGCTTATCGCTGGAGGGTTCTGGGAGCGTCTTTCAAACTATGACCAACTAGTACCTTTTATTAGCAATGGCTTTATCCCACCTGAAGAAACAGCCAACTACTACAGTGGTGCAAAAGTAGTCATTAATATTCACCGTCCGTGGGAAGTGGGCCAGGATAACCGGAATAGCTACAGCCTTCCTTCACGTTCCATTAATCCGCGTACCTATGAGATCAGCGCCTGCGGAACTATGCAGCTTACGGATGTTCGTGAGGATTTGGGGAACTTTTATCGACCTGGTTATGATCTGGATACTTTTGGCTCCGCTAAGGAATTGCAGCAGAAGATTGATTACTATTTGAAGCATGAAAAAGAGCGTCGAATCTACGCTTTACGGGGATTACGGACTACAATCCGCAACCATACATTCACTGCGCGTTTACCTCATTTGCTGAATGTGATTGCTTCACGTGTATAAAATCTATAACGGGATAAAGGAGCGAGGATTATGAATAATCATGAATTTATTATGCCTACACCACCATTGCCGCTAACACCTCCAGAGGAAGAAAAGCTACGCGGTCGTCTGAGTGGTTTCAAGGGTGGTTATGATGAGGGCTATTTACGGGGGCGCCTTGCGATTTTGAATGGTCGCCCAGAAGAAGTATTTCCTGTACGAAATATTCATGTCATGTACGTCGCTTCTGGCAAAGGATACCCGTACTCCCCTTTAGATGATGCGGTTCTTTGCGCTCTGCAAAAATTAACAGCTCAAGTCACGATTACGGATGTGCGTCAAAATCTAATAGAGCTGGTTGCAGCGCAAAGACCGGATCTGGTACTGGTGCTGGACGGGATGGACTTACCGCTTGAGCAGATAGATGCTATTCGCTCTAGTGGCGTCCGGACAGCTATTTGGCTTACAGATGATCCTTATTACACTGATTTTACGATCAAGATTGTGGCGCATTACGATTTTGTATTCACTCTTGAACGGAATTGTATAGATTTCTACCGGGGACTCGGTTGCCCTGAAGTTCATTATCTCCCCTTTGCCGCCCACCTGGAACATTATCGTCCTACTACAACGCGTTCGTCAGTGAATCGGGAAGTTAGCTTTATTGGCTCTGCTTATTGGAACCGGGTCAACTTCTTCCGTGAGATTCTTCCTGACCTGATGAACTATAACACGGTAATAAATGGCATCTGGTGGGATCGTCTGCCTGAGGCTTCGCTTTACGGAGATCGAATTGAAATTGGTAAATGGATGTCACCGCAAGAAACAGCAGTAGCTTACAGTGGCTCCAAAATAGTGATTAACCTCCACCGCTCGCACATTGATGAAGTAGTTAACAATAACACTCTCTCGATTCCAGCTGTTTCTCCTAATCCGCGTACCTTTGAAATTGCAGCAACGGGCACGCTGCAATTAGTAGATGCCAGAGATGATATGGGATCTTTCTACAAACCGGATGAAGAAATTGTGACCTTTGCGAGCCCTCAGGAGATGATGGATAAGATCCGTTATTACCTAACCCATGAGGAGGAACGCCGGGCGATCGCACTGCGCGCGTTTGAACGGACGCTCAAGGATCATACCTACGCAAAACGTATTCATCAGCTGTTAAAGATAATTTACGGCTAGGTTTGTGTCTGAATAGGATATGGAAATGTGCACTTACCAGGGGACAGGTGTCGTGCCGGCATCTGTTTTTCCTCGATATACTGTAGAACCGGACCTCAGCGTATGCCTGTAACCCGATGAAAAGAAGCCGCGTCTGGAGTAGCTTGTATAGCTTAGTAGAAGCAAAAGTCGGGTTATGGGAGCGGTAAGGGCGGGGCTCGGGAGTGAAGTGGAAGTGATAGGGCGGAGCTCGAAGTGAAGTGGAAGTGATGGGGCGAGGCTCGGGAGTGAAGTGGAAGTGATGGGGCGAGGCTCGGGAGTGAAGTGGAAGCGATGGGGCGAGGCTCGGGAGTGATAGGTCGGAGTTCAGAGTGAAGTGGAAACTACGGGACGAGATTTGGTCGGGAGCGACTTTTTCTAAAGTGAATTTTAGTGTGAGGTATAGAGTTTTAACGACAAGCTTCGTAAAACTAATCGAATGCTTCCGAAGTGAGTTTTACTGCGAAGTAAGAAAATAAGCAACACTTCGTAAAACTTTTAGGGAGGTGAATGGCTGCTCCAGGCCCTCGTAGGGAGCGCCGAAACACCATGGCTGATAAAGCTACAATCGTCCTCTTTTCACATGTATCCAATACACGCAGTATTACAGGAGCGGAGAAGCTGTTGTTGTTTTTCGCTCAGGAGCTTTCTCCGTACTTTAATTGTATTCTCGTTGCACCTCAGGACGGCAAGCTGACTACTCAGGCTCGAAGCTGCGGAATAAGTGTACAGTTGCTCTCGATTCCTCTTTTATATGGAATGTACACTCCTTATGCAGGGCTCGAGGCGGATGCTCGTAAATTCCAGGAAAGCAGGGAGTATCACGAATTAACAGACTGGCTGACCTCTCTGCGTCCGGCATTTATTATTACAAGTACCTGTGTGCATGCTTTGCCAGCAATGGCTGCCAAGTCACTGGGTATTCCGGTGGTATGGAAAATATCAGAGACGATAACAAACAATGAATACACACACATTAGTGTAGAGCTGATTCATCGGAATAGTGATGAGATTCTATCAATTTCACAGACGGCAGCAGCTTGCTTTCCAGAGGAAGTGAGAGCGGAGAAAGTGATCCAGCTTCCCCCTTCTTGGAATGATAAAGAGATGATGATTGAAGCTTGGAGCAAGCTTCGGGGCGAACGACGGCGAGAGCTGCGGATTAAACCGCAGGAGCAGCTGGTCGGTTATATTTCTTCCTTTATTAATAAGGAAAAAGGATTGGAACATTTCGTGAAGATGGCTGTCCTTGTGTTTGCGGCTCATCCAAACTCGAAATTTGTTGTTATAGGTTCAGCAGGTGATAAAAACTACTATGATCGCTGTGTGCGTAAGGTAAAGCTTGAGGGACTGCATACCCGGTTTAAATTTGTTGGTTATGCTGAATGCCTTCCATCTGCTTATTGCGCTATGGATGTACTGGTTGTTCCCAGTCTGATCCGCGAAGGCTTCGGAATGACAGCTTTGGAAGGAATGGCTTTTGGGAAACCCGTGGTCGCTTACGACTCCGGGGGGTTGCGGGAAATTCTGCACGCAGCGGGCTGCGGCGACAATCTCGTGCCTGCGTCGGACATTACTGCGCTGGCAGAAAGAGTCAACGTCATGCTGGCGCAGCCGGGACTGGCGATAACCATAGGCGCCCAAGCGCGGGAGCGCGTCGACGCCGTTTATGGTCCGGCGGCTTATCGGAGCCGCCTGCAGGGTCTTGCGGAGATGTGGAGCCTCCGCTATTGCAGCGCACCACCGGTGCGCGAGGCTGACAGCGTGGTGGACGCACCCGCTGTCCTGCCTGAATTGCCCGCAGCGTCGCCGGCTTTGCCGCGAAGCAAGGGCCTGCCGAGCCGCGTCGCCCGCAAGCGGCGCGGCAAAGCCCGGGCGCGCCGGCGAAGCGGGCGGCCGTTGGTTTTGCGCCGCGTTGCTCGCAAGCGGCGTAAAGGTTCTGTCCGGCGGCGGAGCACCGCCGGGGGCAAGCGCCGCCGGGCCCGCCGGGGTGGGCGGCGGCGTGCGGCATAAATGCCTCTGATTGCCGCGAATGTGGGCGAATGAGCGGAAAGAGGTGCATTTATACACTAGAAAGCCGCGAATTCGGTCGAATGAGAGGAAAGAGGTGCATTTATGCCCTAGAAAGCCGCGTATTCGGCCAAATGAGAGGAAAGAGGTGCATTTATCCCCTTGAAAGCCGCGAATGTTGGCGAATGAGAGGAAAGAGGTGTATTTATCCCCTAGAAAGCCGCGAATTCGGCCGAATGAGAGGAAAGAGGGGTATTTATGCACTAGATTGCCGGGGATCCAGCCGGAACCGCGACATGAGCGGTAAAAATCCCGCAGATTACCGGGAACCCAGTCGTAACCGCCGAATGAGCTGTATAAATCCCGCAGAAAGCCGGGAATCCAGCCGTAACCGCGAAATAAGCGGTATAAATCCCGCAGATTACCGGGAAACCAGTCGGCGCCGCCAAATAAGCGGTAAAAATCCCGCAGATTACCGGGAATCCAGCCGTAACCGCGAAATAAGCGGTATAAATCCCGCAGAAAGCCGGGAATCCAGCCGTAACCGCGAAATAAGCGGTATAAATCCCGCAGAAAGCCGGGAATCCAGCCGTAACCGCAAAATAAGCGGTATAAATCCCGCAGATTACCGGGAAACCAGCCGGCACCGCAAAATCAGCGGTATAAATCCCGCAAATGGCTAAATCCCGTAAATTGGCTCAGTCCCGCAAATTGGCCCCAATCCCGCTAACAGCCCATCCAGGCTATTAGCGGCCTCAGTCCAACGGACTGAGCCAAGTCAGACTATTATCAAACAGGCAGGGGAGTGAACTCATGAAGATCATGACGATTTTGGGCACGAGGCCTGAAATCATCCGCCTCAGTGTAATCATTCCGCTTCTCGACGAACATGCAGAGCGGCACATTCTGGTGCATACCGGCCAGAACTTTACCGCCAGTCTCAGCGGCATTTTCTTTGCCGAGCTGGGCCTGCGAGCACCGGATTATGTGCTGCAGGATAAGCAAGCAGGACTCGGCGGGCAGCTTGCCGCCATGTTCGGAGGGCTAGAGAGCATTTTACAGAAAGAGCAGCCAGACCGTGTTTTGCTTCTGGGGGATACGAATAGCGCGTTATGCGCGATTTTGGCGGAACGAATGGGTATTCCGGTGGTGCATATGGAAGCGGGGAACCGTTGCTATGACCTAAAAGTGCCCGAAGAGAAAAACCGCCGTGTCATAGATGCCGTTTCAACCATTAATATGCCATATACACAGCAGAGCAAAAGACATCTAATCAGCGAAGGCTTCCCAAGCAGACGAATTGTGTTAACAGGAAATCCGATTCATGAGGTCATGACTCATTTTGAACAAAAAATCCAGGCTAGCAACATTCTGGAGCAGCTGAATCTTACCTCAGGTCAATATTTCCTTGTTACAGCACATCGTGCTGAGAATGTAGATGATCCGGAGTCCCTTGTACAAATTATGTCAGGTCTTAACGCAGTGGCTGAGCATTTTGGAATTCGTTTAATATGCAGCATTCATCCTCGCACTCGCTCCAAACTAACCGAGCAATTTTCTCTTCCAATGAACCCACTAGTTGAATTTCATGAGCCCTTCGGATTTTTTGATTTTGTTTATTTGGAGCAGCACGCTTTGTGTGCCATCACCGACAGTGGGACCGTACAGGAGGAGTGCTGTTTGATGAGAGTGCCAACAGTTACGATCCGCAGAACAACGGAGCGTCCAGAAACGGTGGATTGCGGAAGTAATGTAGTGTCAGGTGTAGATCAGAAAAGTATTCTGCGCAGCGTTAAGCTGATGACGGCGCTCCATCGGGATTGGGAGGCTCCGGAAGGATATTTGACTCCGGATGTTTCGGTAAAGGTAGTTAAATTTTTGCTTGGAGGGAACCTGCATGTTTAATAATAAACGGATTGTGGTCACAGGCGGCACCGGTTCCTGGGGGCATGAACTAATTAGGCAACTTCTGCCACAAAATCCTAAAGAAATCATCGTATTTTCCCGCAGTGAATCCGCACAGGTGGCGATGAGCCGAGAGTTCGAGGATCACCGTCTCAGCTTTATCATTGGCGATATCCGTGACAAGGATGCACTGGTTGCTGCATGCCGCGGCGTTGATTATTTGTTCCATTTGGCGGCACTAAAGCATGTTCCGGTCTGTGAAGATCAGCCTTATGAAGCACTGAAAACCAATGTAGTCGGTACCCAAAATGTGATCGAAGCTGCCATTGTGAATGGGGTCGAGAAAGCCATTTACATCTCTACTGATAAGGCCGCGAATCCGTCCAACTTCTATGGGATGACCAAAGCGATTGGGGAAAAATTGTTTGTCTATGCTAATCTAATTGGCTCAAACACCAGGTTCGTTACTGTACGTGGAGGCAATGTGCTCGGTACGAACGGCAGTGTAGTGCATTTGTTCATGAAGCAGATCAAGGATAAGGGACAGGTACGCATTACCGATATGAAAATGACCCGCTTCTTCTTCACATTACGCGATGCGATTACATTGTTATTTAAAGCTTCCGAGGTTAGCTTAGGCGGAGAAATCTTTGTCATGACGATGCCGACCTGCCGGATTATAGATCTGGCTGAGGTGTTAATAGAGGCATCTGGAGAGTCGAACGTAAGTGTTATTGAGACCGGAATTCGTCCGGGGGAGAAAATACACGAGATTTTAATGAGCGATTTTGAGAGCCTAACTACCGTAGTCTACGATGAACAGTATCTAGTTATTCTCCCAACACTGAACATGCCGGAATTAAAGGCACATTATAGCAGCTATCCTCCTGTCTCCTTTAATAGCTTTAGTTCAGAGACGAATCTAATGGATCAGGAAGAGATCAAAAGTATCTTGATCCGGGGAGGGTTTCTGCAATGAAGCTGCTTATCCTTGGTGGAAACGGTATGGCGGGGCATATGCTGGCGGATTATTTTCGTAGCCGTGGCAAGCATCACGTCTTCCATACAACCCGGGATAAGAGTGATCTTGGCGGGCTGTATGTAGATGCGAACGATATAGCTGGAGTAGAGAAGCTGGTCGATATCGTCTCCCCCCACTGCATCATTAATGCGATGGGGGTGCTCAATCAATTCGCAGAACGTGACAAAATTGGGGCTTACCACGTAAATGGCTTTCTTCCTCACCACTTGTGGCGAATGGCGGAAGCTGTTCATGCAAGACTCATTCATATCAGTACCGACTGCGTGTTCGAAGGAACACGCGGCGGGTACACAGAAGAAGATGTTCCTGATGGAACCTCTGTATATGCAATCTCGAAAAGTCTTGGCGAGGTGCGGCAACCAGGACACCTTACGATCCGCACTTCGATAATTGGTCCGGAAATCCGCCCAGACGGTATTGGTCTGATGGATTGGTTTCTGGCACAGAGTGGTCAAGTTTCAGGATACCGCCGGGTGATGTGGAACGGAGTCACTACGCTCCAGTTAGCTAAAGCGGTGGATATGCTGCTGGATTCCACGGTATCGGGGCTGATCCATTTAGCACATCCGAAGCCGGTAAGTAAGTATGAGCTGCTTCAGCATATTCAGACTGCTTTTCATAAAGCGAATGTGGAGATCATCCCTGAGGATGAACATGTTCAAGATCGGACGTTAGTGAATACAAGGACGGATGTTAATTTTTCGTTGCCTTCATACCCCGTAATGCTACAAGAATTGGCTGACTGGATGAAACAGTCAGAGATGTCCTCATGAAAGGTCAAAGACTGCTTATTACCGGGGCGGCCGGATTCACCGGTCGCCATGCCGTTCATTTGTTCTTGGCAGGAGGGGCTGAGGTTACCGCTGTAGTGCGCCCTCAATCTGGTGTCCAGGCTTCCACTTTGTTTCCAGAAGGCGTGAAGATTTATCACTGTGATTTAAGCAATCGGCAGGACGTAGCTGAGATGATAAAGGAAACTGTACCGGAGGCTGTCCTTCATTTAGCAGGAAACAACTCGGTGCCTGAGTCTTGGCGTAACCCTTTGCTCTTTATGGAGACGAATGTGATGGCTACTTTGTATTTGCTAGAGGCGATGCGAAGCCTACCAACCAGTCGGATTCTTGTAGCAGGCTCCCGTCTTAAATTCAAACCGGGTGTGGTGGCAGGACCACCACACCCATATAGCCTCAGCAAAACAATAGAAGAACTAGTGTCCCTGGCTTGGGGGACGCTGTTTAAACAGCCAGTTCTGCTGGCTGAACCATGCAACCTGATAGGACCCGGTCCTTCTACTGGCTTCTGCTCTTTACTGGCACAGCATGTTGTTCGTAGTGAAGTGTATGCAGGTGAAGAAATCCCTCCCTTTAAACTTTCTTCTCGTTATGCATTACGTGATTTTTTGGATGTACGCGATGCTGTAAGAGCTTATGACTTTATATTGCGCGAAGGAACTAATGGAATCATCTATCGAATTGATTCAGGAACACAGCGGCAACTAGGGGTTATCGCGGAGCAGCTGATAAGTCGCTCCGTTGCTTCGGTTCCGATGGAGTGGGGACCAGAACAAGCTAACCTCTCTATTCTGGAAAACGGAGTGGCATCGGATAAGCTGGTAGTTTCGGATGCCTCTGCAACACCGGAAGTAGATGTGACTTCACTGGGCTGGAAGCCGAAAATCGAGTTTAGCCAGTCCTTAACAGATATTTTGGACTATTGCCGTGTGAATTGGGAAGGACGGATGATATGAGGCCAAAAGTATCGGTAGTGATTCCTTTTTATAACTGCCCTTATATTGAGCATGCCCTGCAAAGTGTGTTTTCACAGTCTTGGGAGCCTTACGAGATCATCGTCGTCGATGACGGCTCGACTGTTCATACCAATCTGATCACCCCCTATCTTTCGCGAATTCATTATTTGGGGAAAAGCAACGGAGGAACCGCCTCCGCACTGAATCACGGCATCTTACATTCAACTGGAGACTATGTGGTTTGGCTCAGCTCAGATGATTTATTTTATCGAGACAAAATCAATAATCAGGTGTTATTTATGGAGTATTATCACCTGCTCATCTCTTATACCAACTTCAATTATATTAACGGTCAATCCCAGTTACTTCAGATGAACGCCGCACTTCTGTTTCCAAATCAGTTAGAGTACTTGCGTTGTTTTCTACACGGTAACCCAATTAATGGCTGCACGGTGATGTTCAAGCGAGAGGTATTTGGAGCTATTGGACTTTTTGATGAATCACTACCCTATACACATGACTTTGATTTATGGTACCGCGCGATTCTGAACGGATATGCGCCAGCAATGCTGAATCAGTCACTCACTGCCTATCGTAATCATGAAGGGATGGGGACGCTTAAGCACTACGATGTAATTATGGCGGAGGCGGCTGCAACAAACGCTCGCTACAAGGGCTCGCTGCAGCATTTGATCTCTTCTATGGGGGGGTAAGAAGGTTATGTACCGGGAAATCGAAGTGAATGACTTTCTGCCAATCTTATTGGATCAGTTGAAATTCTGTGAAAGTATACTGGATATTGGCAGCGGCACCGGTACCCTGCTTGAACGGTATGAAGCCGCAGTAGTCATTGGGCTAGAAATTCACAGGCCTTACCTAATGCATCGTGAATATAAATCACCTCATATTATTCCGGTGCATGGGGACGCTTGTCATATGGATAAATTATTCCTTCCTAAGACGTTCTCAGCGGTCACTTTTATCGATTCAATAGAACATTTTGAAAGGAAGGAAGGACAGAGATTACTTGGAATGGCAGAGAGAATCGCCTTTAATCGTGTAGTCGTATTTACACCTCGGGGTTTTTTTCCGCAGGAGGGAACGGATCATTATCACTTGCAAGGTGAACATTTTCAAAAGCACCGGAGCGGATGGGAGCCGGAGGATTTTATGGAGCTAGGATATGCAGTAACTGTAATTAAAGGCTTTCATCATGCTCAAAATCCATCGTTTCGTGAAGCATTCGGTGACGTTCATGCTCCAGTAGATGCCTTATTGGCATGCAAAACAGTATAGAAGCCGAGCTCCGGGTGAAGGAGGTGAGCGCATGAGTGAAGAACCTAAAGTATCGGTGATCATTCCTTTTTATAACTGTCCATATGTGGATCGTGCAATACAAAGTGTCTTGGGACAAAGTTATTCGAACATAGAGATCATTGTAATCGATGACGGATCTACCCTTTGGATGGAGAAGCTGGAACCCTTCAAGGATCAAATAATTTATATACGAAAAAGTAATGGAGGAACCGCCTCCGCTCTAAACAAAGGGATAGAAGCGGCTACCGGAATCTATTTTGCCTGGCTAAGTGCTGACGATTTATTTCATCCGGATAAAATCAAACACCAGATGCAAATGCTCAAAAGCACAGGTACATCGTTTAACTATACAGCCTACTATTATATTAACGAGCAGGGTGAGCGAATTTC
The DNA here is from genome assembly GCF_037963865.1 of Paenibacillus sp. FSL R10-2734. Lineage (NCBI taxonomy): Bacteria > Bacillati > Bacillota > Bacilli > Caryophanales > Paenibacillaceae > Paenibacillus > Paenibacillus sp. FSL R10-2734. The sequence continues at coordinate 1,813,930 of NZ_CP150170.1, forward strand.
CGAGACCATAAGTATGATATTCAACAGTAGGGCCCACCTTATTGAGACCATGATATTAGGTTGTCCGGTGAATGGAAGCACTGTTCTTCTCCATATGGATATATTTCGCGCATTAGGGAAGTTTAATGAGAAATTTTTATATACACATGATTATGATCTATGGCTGCGTATTTTGCCGTATTATGCATGGTCTTATATTGAGGAACCGCTGCTTGATTATCGAGTTCATAATGAAATGGGCTCAGTGATTCACAGTGAGGAGCAAAAGAAGGAGATTGAGCGGGTACAAGCAAGACATCACCGGGTTCTATCGCGGTTGTTGCTAAAGGAGAGAAGGAAATGAAGTTAATATTTCCTGTTTTGACTCTAACGAGGGGCGGAGCACAGCGTATGTTAGCAGAGCTGACTAACCGTCTGACTGAGATTGGTCATGATGTACAGATCCTCTTACCTAGCGATGGTGTTGTAGAATACGAAATGAAATGTGAATTGATCTATGCCAAAGAAGGTGAACTGTCGGCAAGCGATTTTCCTAAAGGAGATGTGATTATCTCCAACTTCTATACTACAGTCGAGGTATCGCAGCAAGCAAGTGAAGAGGGTAAAGGCATTCATGTTCGATTGGCGCTTTGTTATGAGCCTACTTTTTTGCCTGACAATAGCCGTTCTTTTTCATCGTATAATATTGTATCTAACCTACTCGTTTTATCACGCTGGCAACAAGAAATCATCCAGAAGAATCATGGAATTAAAGGGAGAATCGTACCGATTGGGGTAAGCCCTATTTTTAAAAATCTGAATATTCGTGATCCTAAAAAAAGGCTGGTTGTTTCCGCGATTATGCGAAAACCAGAGGGTGGATTCTCAGCTCACCGTGAGCAGGAATATTTACTTCAGCAATTAAACCAGGTTAAAGCCATTCATCCAGATGTTGAACTTTATTTGATTTCTCCGCCCGGGGAACATGCGGAATCCGCGACCTTGCAAAACCTGTTGACCGATAGGCGTTACCATATAAGGACTCCTGCTGATGATACGGAGCTCTGTTTCCATTATAGTGAGAGCGACATATTTGTGAGCTCGAGTACGTATGATGCAGGCTCGTTGCCAGGGATCGAAGCTATGCGTTGTGGAGCTGCGCTCGTTACGGTTTACTCCGGTGGGAATAAGGAATATTGCTCGCACGGTCACAACTGCTTAATGTCCTACCGATTTGAGAATCGACTTGCAGATGACATTATCACCTTAATCAGAGACCCGGATTTACGCCAAAGATTGGCTCGTAAGGGTGAACAGTCCTCACAGCATTTCACTTGGGAAAAAAGTATGCAAACATTTCAAAATGCGCTGTTTGAAATTGTAGCGAGGAATCCATCATAGTATGCCCGGAATTATAAAAGAACCTTCAATCCCACCAATAAAGTGGCTTGAAGGTTCTTTTGTAGTTAAAAGATGCCAAAGGAATTCATCATTTCACGAAATGACTGAGCATATTTTTCCTTGCCGTAATGTGTAACCATAAAATTTCTTCCTTGCTGACGGATTGTATTTCTCAGCGGCATATTGTTCATTAGCTCTAGCCCTTCTTTGACGGCAGTTTTGATGTTGCCAAGTGGATAAAACTTACCTGAGATATTATGCATAATAAAGGATCTGACTCCGTCGGAATCCGTGCTAAGTACTGGACATGTGCAGCAAATGGCTTCCGCGACGGCATATCCAAATCCCTCTGTAATAGAAGTTGATAACAGAAAGCCTCCTGAATTAGCTATAGAGGAATAATAAATTGGCATCACATGGTTAGGGATATTGGTAAAGGTACTCAAACGGTCGTTTAGACCTAAAGTCTGTAATTCTTCTTGGAAGGACAGCTTTTGATCCTCTGTGGCTAATTCAGGGTCATGAAACATCCATAAATGAAGATTTGGTTTGGCAAGGCGAATTTGATGGGCAATTTTTAAATATTCCCGCCAATTTTTGTTGCTTTCCAGACGCCCCACCCAAGCGATGACCGGATCAGCGGGAGGCTCAGCAGGGATATGCTGAAAGGAATGGACATCAACAATATTCGGAATGACATACCGATGCAGCCATGGACAGATTTCAATAAACAGCTCCATTAAATGATTCGTTGGAGGGATTAGAACAGCATTACAGTAGGAGCGGAAATAAGGAACAGCGTCTTTGATTAGTTCTTCCGCATGACTACGTTTTCCAAGTCCTTGAGATTCGTATATCAAAATACCGCCGTAACCGAGCTCACGCAGACGCTTCAGCAATAAATAATCGGATGTAACAATAATGGCATCATAATTATGGGTCTCAAGGACTTCTTTAATCTCCTCATCTATTGAGGAAATAAACACTGGAAAGTTAGCCTTGTTCTGGCTTCCTAAAACAGGCATGAGATATAAGACATGACATTCGATCCCACTACGCTGGAGACTCTCACACCGCAGCTTATTTAAAGTCTCCACCCCGCCACTCGGTATATAAAACGTGAATAAAACTTTCATGCACGCGCCTCCTGACCTTTTGCGGAGCAATACCGACTCGTTGAAATATGACTTACTGTTTATAAGATACGCTGATGTGCATTGGCAGGTGACGGTCAAAAGACACAGTTCCAAATCCTTTCAGGATAGCTTGTTCTCCGGAAGGTCATTCTAATGACTGTTATGCTACACACTTACAACAATAGAGATGGAGGATGAATTCATGATGCGATCCAAGATCAGCATGTCAGTCTCAGCCGCATTACTTCTAGGCTTGGTGAGTATTACAGGGTGCGGGACGAATACGGCAGAGAAGACTAATGTGCAACCTAATAGTGTCCGTGGGGTAAATGACGGACGTATCGGTGTAAACTCCGTACGCGGAGGAACGATGGGTACGCATAATATAACTAAGATGGAAGTCAGTCAAGAGCTCGCAGATCGAATCGCAGCTATGCCTGAAGTTAACACGGCGAATGTAATGCTTGCAGGAAATAACGCGTATGTCGCTGTGTCATTAAATGATGCAACGACTGATCTTCGGGCAAAAGGTACCACATCCTATCGAGCTAAATCGTCTACAACTCCTCACAATTATGGACCGACTGGGGTAATGTCGGGTACAGGAAAAGTAGAAATTGGACGCGATGGAATGAATGGAACAGGGGCTGTAACGAATGGAATGAACGGAATGAACGGAGCCCTAGGAGGCACTGTTAATACAATCCCTGGTACAACAAGTACTGGACCTGCAACCAGAAATGGAACACTTGGCATGGGAAGTCTGGGAACAGGTACGGGTACAGGGAATGGGACAAGAGCCCATACTAATAATAATGGACCTCTGCTGAACAGTAACGGATCGAAACATGATGTCAATATGGGTATGGATATTGGTAACGGAATGGGCATTAAGAGTACCACTCCAAACAATACGAATAATACCAATGGGATGACGCACAGAAACCATACGAATTACACGAACAATACGAATCATATGAACAATTCCAACCACATGAACAACAGTACAACACACATGAACAGCACAAACAACAACTTAAACATGAAGGGAACAGATACAGTTACTAAAGAAATTAAAGCGAAAATCGCTGATGAAGTTAAAAAACATGATGCAAGTATTAAGGATGTATACGTATCGGCAAATCCAGACTTTGTGGAACGCGCCAGCTTTTATGCTGATGAGGTACGAGCAGGTCACCCGATAAAGGGTTTTGCTAATGAATTCCAAACGATGGTTGAGCGAATTTTCCCGACGCGTAATTATTAATAAATCGTTTGATTTATAATAAAAAAAAGCAACAGTCCTCACCTTTACGGTGAGAATTGTTGCTTTTTTGTTATATAACCATCTTATTGAATAGGAATCTGGCGACCGCCAATCCATACGCCTTGCAAATTCAATTCAGTGTCAAGCCGTAGGATATCGCCGCGTTTTCCGGTTTCCAAGGTACCGATAGAACGCTCCATTCCAATGGACATTGCCGGAGTAAGGCTTGCAGCGCGGGAGGCCTCTTCTAGGCTAAGGCCTACCTCCTGGATAAGATAACGGAAGCCGCGAATCATCGTAAGTGTGCTTCCAGCTAACGTAGCAGGGCTTTCTTTGAGGGTCGCGATGCCTTTTTGGACCAGCACAGGTAAATCACCAATCGTATATTCACCATCACTAAGTCCAGTTGCAGACATAGCATCCGTAATTAACATTAAATTGTTATCTTTTTTAAGATTAGCCACGATAGAAATAGCTGCAGGATGAACATGTATGCCATCAGCGATGATCTCCGCACGTATACGCTTATCGAATAGAACAGCACCAGCGGTTCCAGGCTTACGATGAAGTAGTGGTGTCATCGCATTAAACATATGCACGGCTTGATTTAATCCGGCATCTGCCGCGGCAATGACCTCTTCAAAGGTGGCATCGGTGTGACCGAGAGCAGCGGTAATACCATGCTTACGTAGCCAGAGGATAGCCTCGAGTGCACCTTCGCGTTCCGGAGCCAGTGTGACTTGCCGGATCATACCTGGATAATCGTTCTCCCATTGCTCCAGCCACTCAATATTGGCAGGAACAATATGTTCAGGGTTCTGAGCGCCGGACCATTTCGGGCTGATGAAAGGTCCTTCCAGATGCATGCCTGCGATTTGTGTGTAAGGCATCTCAGTGGCACGATATGCGCTCACTTCAGCGAATACTTGGTCAATAGCAGATTTGGCAGCAGTCATAGTCGTAGCCAGCATTGTAGTTGTTCCTTGAGTGCTGTGGAACTTAGTAATGGTATTTAGTGATTCAGCATCACTATACATAAAGTCATGGCCAGCGCCGCCATGTACATGTACATCCACAAATCCAGGGATGAGAAGGTCTTCCGACGCTTGACCACTAGCAGGCCAGTGAGCGTAAGCATCTGGAAGCCATGTTGCCTCGCCTGCATAATGAATTTGTTCATCAGATACGGCAATTACGCCGTGTTCAATTAGGCCTTTAGGAGTCAGCACTTTACCGAACAGCAGTTGTCCGAGTTCTTTGTTTATTTTAGCCATTTTCCTGCTCCTTCATCTACGAGGACAATTACATTCGGATGGCTTTGCAGCAGAGATGCAGGGCATTGGGTAGTAATCGGACCTTCAACGGCATTCCGGATAGCTTCAGCTTTGTTAGCTCCGCGTACCAACAATAGAATCTGGCGAGCCTTTAGAATACCGCCGATACCCATTGTTACCGCTTGGCGTGGTACATCGTCCAATGTATCGAAGAATCTAGCATTAGCTTCCCGTGTATCTTCAAGCAAATCAACGACATGGGTTTTGCTGCTAAGGTTGTCATCTGGTTCATTGAACCCAATGTGACCGTTGCTTCCAATACCGAGGATCTGTAAGTCAACGGGTCCTTTTTCTTCCAGCATTTTGTCATAGGCCAGGCATTCTGCTTCCATATCCGCTGCATTGCCGTTAGGAATATGTGTCTGTTTAGGATCTATATCGATATGATTAAATAATTGCTCGTTCATGAAGCTGCGATAGCTCTGTGGATGATCAACTGGCAATCCGATGTACTCATCCAGATTGAAAGAAGTTACTTTGGAGAAGCTTACAAGTCCTTTTTGGTGCATTTCAACCAATTTAGCATAAACACCAACTGGGGAACTTCCGGTCGCAAGACCGAGCACGGCTTTAGGATTGCTGTGAAGCAGGCTGGCGATAAGATTCGCCCCCGTCTGTACGAAATCCTCATCACTTTGGAACTTTAAAATATTCATTAAGATTGACCTCCTCGTTTGTTTCGGTAATGTTGGACGTTCAGATAAGATTGCTCCAGTCTAGGAATAAAATCCCCAAAACGGGTGCTGACCATTCCAGTAAACAAAATATCAATGATGTGTAGCTGGGCAATACGTGAGGCCATATCTCCTCGTCGCATTCCTTTTTCCAAGGAGGAGGAGAACAGTGGAATATCAGCCAGAGTAGCCAAGGTGCTGCTGCCATAAGAGGTTAGAGCAATAGTACTTGCTCCGCTGGCTTTGGCACAGGTTAAGGCATCGATGGTCTCTGGAGTTTCTCCGGAATACGATACTGCGAATACGACATCGCCTTTTGAGAGTGAAGAAGCAGAGGTAATCTGCATATGGGAATCAGCGAAAGCGGTGCAATTCACGCCAATGCGGATTAGCTTCTGATAGAAATCCTGAGCTACAATGGAGGACGTTGCCATCCCGTACAGATCTACACGCCGTGCTTGGCACAATAAATTAACTGCTGCCTGTAGTCGTTCCAAATCTAGAAGTGAAGTTGTATCTCGGATGGATGTCAGGTGATTCGTTTGCATCGCTTCCACAATAACGGAGAGCTGATTACCTGCAACAATATCTTGATAAGAAGAACCGCCATCCTGAGGTGTTACATCACTATGAGCAATTTCAGCAGCCAGCTTTACTTTGAAATCTGGAAATCCCTTGAAATGCAGAGCCTTGCAAAAACGTGTGATGGTAGCAGGACTAATACCGCATTGTTCCGCCAGTTCTGTGATGCCCATATGAATAATTTCACCTGGGGATAACAGGATCCGTTCCGCTAGCTTGCGCTCCATTTGGGAGAGCTTGGACTTTTCATGCTCAAGTGCATACAAAATTGGGGACATCAATCCACCTCGTCTTCTAATGTAGCTTTTAAAATTATTTTTAAAATTAAGCGTAAAAATAAGAAAATTATTTTCATACTTAGGATAAAACAAAATCTATCCAGATGCAAGGGGTAAAAATGAATACAAAAAGGATAATATGCAAACATATAACGTGGAACATATAAATAAAAACGGCCTACTCGCAGATGATTGCGAAGTGGACCGTTTTTGAACAGCACCTGAATAGTGCTAAACTGTAGATCGTTCAATAATGCGATACTCAAGCTTACAGTTTACCGGATGTCTATCATTATTCTGGATCTGGTCATGGATGATCCGAAAAGCTGTAGCGCCCATTTCGGGCAACTGGTTATCTATAGTGGTGAGACCTAAAGATCGACCGATCGGCTGGTCGTCAAATCCGATGACCGCCAGATCTTCAGGAATGCGGATACCGTTCTTCCACGCTTCGATGATTAAACCGGCCGCGACATGATCGCCAGTTATAATAAGAGCATCGGGGTGTTGCTCCATCTTCAGCAGTTGGTGCAGTACACGCCCACCATCCACTTCATTCATACAGTTATAAATCATCCATTCTTCATGAAAAGGCTGTCCTGTAGCGGTTAGAAAGTCACTAAAGGCAATTTGCCGGATAGAGCTGCTACTGCCATGTTGTCTACCTTCACAGTAACCGATCCGGCGATACCCTTTATCATGCAAATATTGAAGACCACTCCGAAAAGCGGAATAATGCTCAATATACACTGAAGAGAAGCGGCGTTCGCCTCTATCTTGGCAGATTACTATCGGACCATATGCTGTATATTCTTCAATGACTTCTGAGCTCATTCTCGTAGATACAATTACCACGCCGTCAATTTCTTTGTTGCGCAGCATCTCCAGTACCTTGAGTTCTTCTTCATGACGATAATCGGTCTGGCACAGAATTAACCGGTATTGCGCTAGCAGCGCTTCTTGGGCTAAGCCTTCAATAATTACAGAGAAATAAAAAAGGTTGATATTAGGGATAATAACCGCAATGGCTTGGGTACGACCGGTAATTAGATGCACGGCGTTCATATTACGCGTGTAGTTTAATTTTTCAATCGTATTTAAGACAGCGGTTCTTTTGGCTTCACTTACATAAGGATGATTATTGAGTACTCGCGAGACCGTTGTCACGGAAACACCAGCCATACGGGCGATTTCTTTTATATTAGCCATTCGAGAACAACAGCCTCCCTTTGGTGCTTGTGTGAAATGTATAGTCTTTTTATTCTATCATATCGTCCGAAAATTACCTTCGAAATAAAAAGCTTGCTATGGAATCCATTTCATAAATTAGACTGTAATTGCAAGGGATTACCGGACTAAACCGGCGTAACCTAACGGGCGTGACGGACCGGTACATCTAATTTCATTTCTAATGTAAAGGTCATATGATCAACTTCATTTAAATTCTATGAAAAACGGTTGTCATCGTTAATGGATGACAACCGTTTTTTTCTTGGTAGCTATGCAGTTCGTGAAGCCCTTGGTGCTCTATTACGCAACATCTCCCACACAATAAACGCAAGGACAAGCAGCTGAGGAAGCAAAGTTTCCCAAGTCGGATACATCCCGAGCCAGCTTATAGAAGGCAAACCATCCTGTACATGTGCGGGGATTTTTCCAGCGACCTGAAGGGAGTGAATGCTCTCCCCAAGAAAGCGGAACACTAAATAGTAAATAAGAAGTGTAGCTGTACGGAAGAAGGCGGCAATCGGCAATTTTGCACTTAAGGCAATAATTGCGTAACCTACAATCCCTAGAATAACTAAAGCACTTCCGATCCCTAGTAGCAATTGAGACAGCTTGATGGAAGGGGCCATACCTACATAAAAAATAGTGGTTTCTGCACCTTCACGTAAAATCGCAAGCGCTGCTACGGAGGACAATGACCAAAGATTACCCTTGGCTAATGCTCCATCCACTTGTCGCCCAACATAGTTGTTCCAATTTGCGGTATTTGATTTGCTATGCAGCCAGCGTCCAATGGTAAGCATCATAATGACGGCAACAAGACCCGTGATGCCCTCAATCATTTCACGTGCTCCACCAGATGCCGCGCGGGAAATAGTATAGGTGAGTAGAACGGCTAATCCGATACTCGCTACTAGTCCTACTGCTGCACCAGACCAGATCCATTTCTGTGCTTTGGCGTTGCCATCGCGCTTTAAGTATGCAAGAAGGGCAGACAATACGAGGATAGCCTCCAGTCCTTCACGCAGTAGAATCAGCGCCGCATCCCAAGCATTATAGGTTGTTTCACCAGCCAAAGGAGTTAGCTCCATGACCATATTATCCATGATCTTTAAAGCTTGATCTAGCTTCGGCGGATTAGAAAGCAGATAGCCAGTGACCGCTGCACTTTCGTTCTCGATATTGGTATAGACCGCTGGTGAAGCGATTTGTACCTGACCTTCAGCAGATGGCCAAGCTACGATAAATTGCTCCATAATATTAGCTGCTTCTGCGCTGTTGCCTGCTTTGGCGGTGGAAGAAGCTTTGTTGAGATAGCTGATCAGTCCTTCAATAGATGCTGGTTTACCGGAAGTATCCCCAGCATTTATTGCTTTGCCTTCACTGTAATCGGCAAGCAGCTGATACAGTGCTTCGGCTTCTGATTTCGCCGACTCCTCGCGGAGCGGTTCTGCCTGCAGCGCGATGCGCAGCAGGCTTATCTTCGTCTCCAGCAAGCTGTAGACGGCGGAATTGTCGGCCCGGATGTTGCGCTCTGCCGGCTTCCATCCGCTGACGATGTCGCGGTACGCTTCCGCTGCCGCGCTCCAGTCGGCGCTGCGCGCCGCATCCCGCGTGCGTTCCGCCGCGGGCAACAGCTTCGCCGCCGTCTCGCGGCCGGCGGCTCCAGTGTCACCGCCGTCCGTGCCGGAGGCGGCGGTGACATACGCGTCCACGCTTCTTGCGAGCGTGGACAGTGCGGTTTTGGCGGGCGTACCATCGCCCGCCGCAAGGGCCGCCGCCGCGTCTGCAAGCGCGGCGTCAACGGCGGCAGCCGGACCGGCGAGTGCCGGGTCCGGCGTGTTCGCGTTCGCGGTGCGCCACAGCGCAGCGAACGCTTCTACATCGGCGGCGGCCGCGTCCCAGCGGCTCTGGCCGGCTTCGACGAGTGCGCTGCCGACAGGCGGCAGCAGCTCGTCGACCGAGCCATTGCCCTCCGCCCCCGCCGCCGGGTTAGATAGCATCAGAATACATATGATGCTAAACAGAATCAGTACGGCTGCCTTCGATAGCTGCCGTTTATTATGCTTCAGAGAGTACATAGGGATAATCCCCTTTCAATAATGGACAGGCACATTCGCTTGCGAATTTAAGAGGCTAACCTAAGAGTGCTTCCCCAATATAGCCGCCATTGCGGATACCTGGGAAGCAGGCGAATACCGCGCTGCCTGTATGAGTCATATATTCGTTTAGCCGATCACTTTTGGAAAGGCGCTGCTGGATCGCAACAAATTGCTTCATTAAATCCCGTTGAAAGCTGATGAATAACAAACCCGCATCCAGTTGACCCGTTGCGGGATTTAAACCACTGGAGAAGGAATAGGAGCGGCGCAGCATTTTGACTGTGCCGTCACCATGCGCTAAGGCGGAATGCGAATCCGGTGGGATGACGGGCTTTCCGGAAGCATCAGCCGCTTTGAGATTCAGATCATCGAATTCAACCTTTGCACCGATAGGCGCTCCGTTATGACGATAACGGCCGAAGGTGGCTTCTTGATCGCTAAGGGAGGAACGGTCCCAAACCTCAATTCGGAAACGTACACGGCGAACTGCCATATATGTGCCACCGCTCATCCAAGAAGGACCGTCACTGCTGCTGTTCCAGACCACTTCGTTCATTTCTGATTCATTCGTAGCATCTGGATTTCCAGTACCATCTTTGAAGCCTAGAAGGTTTCGCGGCGTTGCTCCCTTAGGATCTGCTGCACCTGTGCGCTGGAAGCCTTCCTGTGTCCAGCGGAGCACGGCAGTGCCACGGGCAATACGTGCCAGATTTCGGATGGCATGGAAGGCCACCTGCAGATCATCAGCACATGCTTGGACACAAATATCTCCACCACACCACTTCGGATCCAGGTTATCTCCCGTAAATGCTGGAAGATCGGCTAATAGGGTTGGACGTTTGGAAGATAAACCGAATCTGTTATCAAAAAAAGAAGGTCCGACACCAAAGGTAAGCGTACAACGCGAAGGATTTAAACCATCCACTTCACCTGTATCGGAGGGTGGGAGATTAGGATTGTCATTGACGTCGCCAATGAGGCTGCCAGTAGTAAGAGAAGCGGCAGCAGTTGTCCATGCCTGCATTAGCTTTTGTACATCGGCCAGCTTCGTTGTGGTGAGATCGAAGGCTGCGAAGTAAATAAAATTCTGCGCAGGTGTTAGAATTCCGGCCTGATGACTCCCGTAGAAAGGAATGGAATCATTATTGGAGGTTACTGCTGGCTCAGCTACGGCATTACGTGCAGCCATAATCCCCCCAACGCCTCCACCACCTAATAGTAGGCCAAGGCTAGTGGCGCCAGTAAGCCGCAGCATATCGCGGCGGCTTAGTTTTTTATCTAATATAGGATTGCTCTTGGATTCTTCATTGAGAGGGGTACCCTCTGAATTTGCTGGTAAACCGGTGAATCTGTTTTGCTTATTCATGATGGTCACACTCCTAGAATAGTTCCCATGTTGGACAATGGCTCAGCTAAGGCATCCAAATTCTGACTCAATTTACGCACGTCATCTTCTTTTAGCTCTTCATAGGAAACATAGCCATCTCCAGATTTGAAAGGAGCAAGCTCAGCTTGCAAGGCTGCGAACCGTTCACCAATCGTTTTTTCCAGCTCAGCATCTTTTTTCGCCAGTTCTGGCTTTAACAGCTCGTATATCTTTTGGGCGCCTTCAACATTAGCGACGAAATCATACAGATCTGTGTGGGAGTAGCGTTCTTCCTCACCTGTTACTTTGGAAGAAGAAACCTCATTAAGGAGTTCTACAGCACCAGTAACGAGCAGGTTGGCATCGATCTCTACGGTCTCCACTTTTGCACGCAGAAGCTGTGCATCCTTCAATAATTGCTCTGCAACTTCGGTCATATCCTTGGTTGTATTATCCTGCCAGAGCGCCTTCTCAAGCTTGTGGAAGCCGCGCCATTCAGCAGCATCTACGTCATTCTCGCGGGCATCAATATTCGGGTCCAGATCACCAAGTGCTTCTGCAATCGGCTCAATTCGCTCGTAATACATGCGGGCTGGCGCGTAAAGTGCCTTCGCATCTTCAATCTTTGCCTCTTTAACTGCGTTTGTGAAATTCTCTGTTTGCTTTACAAATTCATCACATTGCTCAATGACATATGTACGATATTGCTCAACAGCAGAAGTGAAGTCGGCAGTCGTTGCAGTCGTTGCTGTGGTGCTGTTTGCAGCAGCATTTGTAGAATTATTGTTGCTAGTGTTACTGTTGTTGTCGTTGTTACTCTTACTGGCACATCCGGTAAATAGTATGGAGGCTGCAAGTAGACCTGCAGGCACGGCATATGTGAATTTCATTGAATAAAACACCCCTTTTTTTATATGTGAATGATAATCGTTATCATTTATGCTGGATTTATCATAAGTCCGTATACATTTACTGTCAATATAAAAATGTGATTTATCTCATAGTTTGAATTGCACGACAAAAAACTCCCAAGGGTTGGGAGTAGGGTTTGACAAATGTATCCAATTGCATTCGGGAAAAGGCAGGTTAATGTTTATTCTGTACGGTTAAAGAAATGGAGCTGTCTCCCTTAAAAACTTCGTTTGATTTGATGACATATCTGCTCGTACGAAGCCGCTATCGGACACAGCTGACCTTAAACGAAGCTTTTTTGGAGATTTGGAGCGTTATCGGACCTCATAGTCGCTATTGGCCTGAAAAACACCCAATATTGCTCTCTTTTTTAGGAATAGCTGCAATGGTGTCCGAAACTCTGCGTAAAAGGCGATAAATTTACTAATAACGTCATCTGGGTCCGTAACCCTCAAAAGGAGAGGACGAATATACTACTGAGATAGACATTGAACGACAAGCAACACAAAACAGCGATTCTCCAATTATGCTGAATCGCTGCTCTGTGGTTTTACGATTTTTATAATGAAGTGGGCCATCTCATTTATTAGAAAAAGCTACTTATGCGACAGTCCCATTCTGTATCGTCTTTATTTTATTGTTCATTATGGGATTCACGTTCCGCATTGGGATGATTCTCGAATACTTCTGCCGCTTCCTCAGCAGAAAATTCCGGTTCGAATTTACCCACTAGTGGCAATTTGTTTAATTTCGTAGTTTGTACCTCTGCTTTAGTAGGTTGATTATTTTTCGAGTTGCTCATACTTACACCTCCTTTAATAAGAAACAACAAGTTGTAGTTTGCCCTGTAAGGAGATGATTTTATCCAAGAAAATTTCAGGTTTTTGCAGGTGAATGTCCTCACTAAAGCGGTGTAATAAGCTTCGGATGGTTAAGCCCATTTTGTAGTTATGACAGCACCATTAACTTCATCAATACATAATATGTTTTGACTGTATCCCTTTACCTTGTTATACCAAACAAACCCAGGGCAAGGAGGGGTGACACCATTGAAGGGGAACGAACACCACAGCAAATTTCTGTTGACTCATCGTGAGCGCGAAGTTTTTGAGCTTCTCGTGCAGGACAAAACGACTCGTGATATCGCTGGTTTATTATTTATCAGCGAAAAAACAGTTCGGAACCACATCTCCAATGTAATGCAAAAATTAAACGTTAAAGGCCGTTCACAAGCGGTTGTCGAGCTGATTAAGCTTGGGGAGCTGAAAATATAGCTGGCCATGTCTTCGGAAGTGACGCGTTTAAGCCTTCTCCACCTTTAGGGGTGTGGGGAGGTTTTTTGTTTACTCACCAAAACAACTGAATAGTGTGTTAGGTCACAATCTAATTTTCATGAAATGATATATTTAAGCTATTAAGGTAATTCAGGAGGATCTGTTATGACCAGATACGAAGAACAAAGGCGCTTTCTAAAATCTAATTTTAATGAATTTAAACATATAAAAACAGATAAGATCAAAGGACTTGCACAACCACCAATTGTTAAGCTCGTTGATTCGAAATCATCTCTAATTATTGATTTGCCAAAAGTCAGTAAAGACGTTGTGTGTAAAGAAAATATTTTTGATTGCATAGATCAAAGAAGAAGTACAAGGTTTTATTCTGAGGAGAATTTAAGTCTGAATGAGTTATCCTATTTATTATGGGCTACCCAAGGGATTACTGGTATGAATAAGAACGGACTCACGCTGCGAACTGTACCATGCAGTGGGGCGACACACACTTTTGAAACCTATTTAATTATTATGCGGGTAGAAGGGATCCAACAAGGAATCTACAGATACCTTCCTGTCGAACATAAGCTATCATTTATGTTTGAATTAGCTGAACTTGAACAGAAGATTGATGCTATTACATTAGATCAGCCATTTGTCCCTAACTTTGCAAAAAAGGCTTCTGTACTGTTTGCATGGAGTACAACACCATATCGCTCCGAATGGAAGTATGATATTTCAGCTCACAAAAAAATTCTCATCGATGTTGGACATGTATGCCAGAACCTTTATTTATCCAGTGAATCTATCGGTGCAGGTGCTTGTGCCATTGGAATCTATGATCAAAAGCTGATTGATGAGATTTTAGAATTAGACGGTGAGGAAGAATTTATTATCTATCTTGGCGCAGTTGGGAAGAAACGAAAATAGCTACTCGCGAATAGACCACCATCAACACGCATCGAAATATAGCTGGCCATGTCTTCGAAAGTGACGCGTTTAGGCCTTCTCCACCTCTAGGGGTGAGGGAAGGTTTTTTGTTGTGTCCGAAATTTTAATTTTGGCTGCAGTTTATGGATTGACGGATATTGGGAATGGTTGTAAAATCATGTTAAAGTTAAAACCTTTAAACTTTTGGAATAGTTTTGATGCTTTTCACAAAGGTGAAACTGACATTCAATGTTCGATTTCCAGTCAGAACGTAGTTTTAGCGAGATGAGTTAATCTTTTTTTATTTCCTTAAAAGTTATATCGTTTAAACTATTGAACTTGGAGGCATAGAAACTTAGATGAACATTCATGATGTAGCCAAAAAGTCGGGGCTCTCTGTAGTGACCGTATCCAGAGTTATTAACAATTCACCTTCTGTACGTGAAGGCAATAGGCGGAAAGTGCTTAATGCTATGGAGGAATTAAATTATCAGCCCAATTCAGCGGCGCGGAGTCTCGTGCGTGGCAAGACTGGAGTCATCGGTATGTCGATTACCAACTTTAACGACTCTTTCTATGACCGCGTGATTCGCGTGGTGAACCGGAAGCTGGCAGAACAAGGTTACTTCTTGGCTCTGTCCATAGCGGAGAATGAGGATGAAGGCGTTAACTTCCTATTTCAGAAGGACCGCGTGGACGGGATTATCCTGTTGTCTCCGCTTGAGGAAAAAGAATATGTGGAGGAGCTGAAAAGAAAAAATATTCCGTTTGTCTTGCTGGATAACCAGCTCCAGCATGAGGATGTTCCCAGTGTCGTCGTCGATAACTATCAAGGGGGATATGAAGCTACCAAGCACTTGATTGGTCTTGGACACACCCAGATCGCCTATATCGGTGGCCCTTCGGTGTTCCTGAGTGTAGCGGAGCGCAAGCGGGGTTATGTACAGGCGCTGGATGAAGCGGGACTAATGCCCTTCGGCACGGAATATTGCGGATTTACGGTAAGTAGCGGTTATGAGGTGGCCAAGAAATGGATTCGTGAAGATAAGCTGCCGACAGCCATTTTTTCCGGAGACGACTTTATTGCTCTCGGTGTTGTTCAAGCCCTGCGTGAGGAGGGAATTCTGGTACCTCAGGATATCTCAGTTGTTGGCTTTGATGATCAGCAGTTCGTAGGTGAATTTTTTCCCCGATTGACGACAGTCAGACAGCCTGAGGCGCAAATGGGCAGTATTGGTGTTGATTTGCTGATGAAATTAATCAATGGGGAGGTGATGCCAGCTGTTGTAACGAAGCTCGCTCCTCAGCTTCTCGTGCGTGAATCTACCGCATCTGTAAGGTTAACCTAAATATTAGGAGTGAAACGAACTGTGAAGTACTTTTTGGGAGTCGATGCAGGGGGCAGCAAAACCTACGCAATGCTTGCAAATGAACAGGGAGCGGTCATCGGTGTGGGCAGGGGAGGGAACGGGAATCATCAAAATAATCGTGAGCAGGCGGAGAACAGTTTGCAACAGGCCGTATCGGGAGCGATTATGGCGTCAGGGCTGACAAAGGATCAGTTGGAGTATTCCTGGTTTGGTCTGGCTGGAGCAGACAGAGAAGCTGATTTTCGAATTTTACGACCAATCATCAGCAGCCTCGGCCTTCCCCGAACCGAGATTTCCTGCGATACCTGGATTGCCTTGCGATCAGGTACAGAGAGTAATTATGGGATCGTGTTGATCTGCGGCTCGGGAGTGAACTGCGCGGGTAAAAATCCGCGAGGCACTACATACCAATGTGGTGGATTTGGCTACCGATTCGGTGATTACGGCGGCGGCTATGATCTAAGTATTGAGGTATTCCGTAGCGTTCTTCGGGCGGATGAAGGAAGAGAGAAAGAGACTGTCTTAAGCAAACGCTTAATTCGTTTGCTGGGCTATTCCAGTGTTTTGGAGTTAAGAGAGGATTACCTGGATCATTCCAGAGACTTGCCTCCCCATATTGCTGAGCTGCTGTTTCAAGCGGCAGATGAAGGGGACCAGGTTGCCATCGGACTGCTGACCAAGCAAGGGGATGAGCTGGGTTTGGCGGCGGCATCGACAATCCGCCATTTGGCTATGGAGGAGGACTGCTTTGATATCGTACTTGCAGGCAGCCTATTGACCAAGGGAGATCGCTCAGGCATCATCCGGCGGGCCATTGAGCAGAGAGTGAAGCATTTAGCTCCACACGGCAGGTTAAGGATTTTAACCCGGGAGCCGGTTGTAGGCTCGGTCGTTCTGGCGATGGAAAGCAGCGGTATGCGTGTAAATCAGGAGGTTCTTGATCGTCTATCACTGGGTAAGGAGGGGCTATTATTATGAAGGAGACTTTGAAGCTCGTTGTCATCGGAGCGGGTTCATCATATACGCCTGAGCTTATTGAAGGCATCATCATGCATCACAAAGAGCTTCCCGTCCGCGAAATATGGCTGGTAGATATTGAGGCGGGAAGGGAAAAGCTACATACGATTGCGGAACTGAGCAAGCGCATGATTGCTGAGTCCGGACTGCCGATTACCGTGGCCCAGACGCTTGAGCGCAGGGAGGCCATCGCCGGAGCAGACTTTATCTGCACCCAAATCCGGGTGGGCATGCTGGAAGCGCGAAAATGGGACGAATTCATTCCACTTCAATACAATGTCATCGGTCAGGAGACGACGGGTCCCGGAGGGATGATGAAAGGCCTACGGACCATCCCGGTCATTCTGGATATTTGCAAGGACATCGAGGAGCTAGCTCCGGATGCCTGGTTGCTGAATTTTACGAATCCGGCTGGTATGGTGACTGAAGCTGTTCACAAATATTCATCGGTAAAAAGCGTAGGCCTGTGCAACTCTCCGATCGGTTTTCAAAAGTGGCTCTCCGAATTCTTCGGACTTCCTATGGAGAAGATCTACGCGGAGTTTGTCGGCATCAACCATCTGCACTGGGTATCCGATGTCGTGATTGACGGTAAGAGCAAGCTACAGGAGCTCATAGATTTCCCCCAGAGCTACAAGGCGAGCAATGTGCCGTTTGATTCCTGGGACTACCGTTTTCTGAATGCTTTGCAAGCCATCCCCTCTTATTACCTGAGCTATTACTATCTGACGGACGCGATGCTTGCGGAACAGAAGGAAGCAGCAGCATCGACCGGATCGCGCGCTGAGGTAGTGAAGAAGGTGGAGGAAGAGCTGTTTGAGCTGTACCGGAACGCAGAACTGAAGGAGAAGCCAAAGCAGCTGGAGCAGCGCGGCGGAGCCTATTACTCGGAGGCGGCAGTGCTGCTAATGCGCTCCATTTATAATGACTCCCGCGATATCCAGACATTGAATGTAAGGAATAACGGAATGATGGACTTCTTGCCGGACGATGCCTCCATTGAGGTGAACTGTTTGGTAACTAAACAAGGTCCGTTGCCGATTCCGCTGCGCAAAATTCCTCAGTCCGTCAAAGGCCTGCTGGCCGCGGTCAAGCAATACGAGAGCCTCACGATCGAGGCGGCTGTGCACGGAGACCGGGATATGGCCTTGCTGGCTATGGTTCATCATCCGCTCGTGCCTTCGGTCACCGTAGCTGAACAGCTGCTGGATGAAATGCTGGAGAAGAACAAATCGTTTTTGCCGTTGTTTCACTAGAATCGTCCTGAGGAGGAAAAGCGGATGAACACGGCCGAGAAACCGCGTAGATGGAAGAAATTTACCAGTCAATTGGATTTGCAGTCCATGGTTTGGCCGGGAATTATCTTTGTATTCATTTTTAGCTACATTCCGATGTATGGCGTGGTCATGGCATTCCAGCAATATGATATTTTTGGCGGCATTATGAAGAGTCCCTGGGTTGGATTTATGCATTTCAGAATGTTCTTCGAGGCGCCGGAGTTCTGGAATGTGATGCGAAATACCATTGTGATTAGCTTGCTTAAATTGATTATCTCTTTTCCAGCCCCGATTCTTCTGGCACTGATGCTGAATGAAATCGGGAATATGGGCTTTAAACGCGTGATCCAGACCGTCAGCTATTTACCTTATTTCCTGTCTTGGGTTATTGTATCCGGTTTTGTATTTTCACTGTTATCCGTTGACAACGGAACGGTGAACTATGTGCTGGAGCGATTCAACCTGGCCCAGGAGCCAGTTAACTTCCTGGCGTTACCCAAATACTTCTGGTCCATTCTAGTAAGTGTAAATGTGTGGAAGGAGGTCGGATTTGGGAGCATTGTTTATTTGGCTGCAATTGCAGGCATTGATCCGACCCTATATGAGGCTGCTTCTATAGACGGAGCAAGCCGGTTTAAGCAAATTCACTTGATTACACTCCCCAGCATTACCCCCATTATCATCATCTTTATGATTCTTGCCATCGGCAGTCTGCTCAGTGCGGGCTTCGAGGACATTTTGCTGCTGGCAACCAATCCTATTCTGCGACCCTACTCCGATGTTATCGACACCTATGTGTACCGTGTTGGGATTTTGAATGCCCGATTCTCTTATGCGACAGCGGTAGGGCTATTCAAAGCGGTGATCAGTGTCATTCTGCTAGTGATGGCCAACAAAATCGCCCGCCGGGCGGATGTTAGTCTCTGGTAGGAACTACTACTCATAGCGAATGCTTCCGATGCAAGTTTTATTGCGATGTATGGACTGTAAGTAATGCTCCATAAAACTTTTAGGAGGGGTGAACGATGAGACTAAGCCTAGGCGACAAAATCATGCAGCGGACTATTTATATCCTTTTGACGCTGCTGGCGCTACTCATGCTGTACCCGTTTTGGAACGCGCTCGTCATTTCCTTTAATCTAGGGAGCGATACGGCGCTCGGCGGTGTAACCTTGTTGCCAAGAGCATTTACCCTGGAAAATTATTATATTGTGTTTCAGGATCATCGCCTGCTGAATTCTTTTCTGATCACCATTCTTAGAACGTTGAGCGGCACAGTAGTGTCTGTCTTCTTCACGGCTCTGTTAGCTTACGGAATGTCTAAGAAGACATTGCTTTTTCGAAAACAATATATGGTGTTCTTCATGATTACGATGTTCTTTAGTGGAGGGCTTATCCCTAGTTATTTACTAGTTCGTTCTTTGGGTATGCTGGACACCTTTTGGGTTCTAATTATCCCCGGCATCATCAGCGTCTGGAACATGATTGTCATCCGCACCTTCTTCAACGCTTTGCCGGAGGGACTAGAGGAGTCGGCCAAAATCGACGGCTGCAGCAACTACGGCATTTTCTTCCGAATCGTCATTCCCGTCTCCGGCCCGGTGCTGGCTACAATTGCTCTATTTACTGCGGTTGGTTACTGGAACGACTGGTTTACGGGAGCGATCTATATTACTAGTGACGATCTGCTTCCTATACAGACCCTGCTGCGGCAGGTTATGAACTCCAACATTATGACCCAAATTGGCTCATCGAATGCTATTGCGCTGGATCATATGAACCGAAATCGGACGATTACCACGAAGTCACTGACTATGGCTACGATGATGATCGCTACTATTCCGATTATCCTGACGTACCCTTTTCTCCAAAAGTACTTTGTTAAGGGCGTAATGATCGGTTCATTGAAAGAATAGCAGTCTCCATATTATGTAGAAAGAAGGGAAAAGAATGGGCAATCGTATGAAATGGGTATCACTTTTGCTGACTTCGCTGGTGCTTCTTCTCGCTGCCTGTAGCGGAGGGGGAAATTCTAACACTTCACCAAACACAAGCGATAAAAATCTGAATACCGAGGTCGCCACAGATGACGGCAGCGGGATCAAGCCCGTCACCTTCAGCTTCTATGGAAACTACGACTGGCTTACGACATCACCATGGGGGGATAATGAGGCGACAAAATGGATTCAGGAGAACCGTAAGGTTACAGTTAAACCGATTCAATCCGGAGGAGCGGCCGGAGAAAAGCTCAACACGATGATCGTCGGCGGCGATTTACCGGATGTCATCTTTACTGACCGGGGATCCTCAGTGGAACGGCTAGTGCAGGCAGGGCAACTCGTTGCGCTGGATGATTACTATGACAAGTATCCGAACTTCAAGAAATATGTGAAGGAATCCACCCTGAATTTGCTCCGTTCAGAAGACGGGAAAATCTATCAAATCCCGAACTGGTATACATCCGGACAATTTGGCAACGGCGGATGGATGGTGAATAAAGATATTTATAATGAGCTCGGTAGACCGGCGCTAGAGACCTTTGATGATTTGTATCAATATTTACTCTTGGTACATGAAAAGTATCCGGATGTTGTACCTCTGGAGGTTGGTGAGAAGGGGGCAGGTCTGGAAATCATGTATGGCGGTTTTAAGGAGAACTCCACCAGTAAGTTCATTTCACTCATGGGATATCCGGAAGGCGACAAGCTGTCATCTATCTTGGACGATCCCGCTTACGAGGAGATGGTGCTGTATATCAATAAGCTGTATCGTGAGCGGCTGATTACGCAGGATGCACTGCAGCAAACCCAGGATGCGGTCAAAGAAAAGGTCAATACCAGCCGGGTAGCGGTCATGGTCGAATCCAATATCACTACGTATGGAGCCGAGGGACACCGGGCACTGACAGCGAGCAATCCAGACAGCGGTTATGAAATTATTATGCCGATTCATAAAGCTGGAATAGACAAAACAAAAGTGTTTGTAAGCGGTTTCGAGACACTGGGTTGGAACGTCAATGTCATTACGAAAAAGGCCAAGGATCCGGAGGCCATCTTCGCTTACTTTGACTGGATTACGGGTCCGGAGGGACAGAAGGTGCTTTTCTTCGGTCCTAATGGCTTGTACTGGGATGAAGAGGACGCGGACGGAGCACCAATCCCGAACGAGAAATACAAGACGACACCTGCTAACGAGCGTACGGAAACGATGAGAAAATTCGAGGACTTTAACTGGGCGGGAAATACGACCTTTATTGATACGGCGAAAATGAGCCTCGAGGCGCTGCTTTCCGCGAACCAGAAATCATGGGAGACAGTGGCGCAGTCCACGGTGACCTGGAAAACCGCGCTGGACATTACGGAATTTGTAAATACCGATCCGCTTCCGGATACGGAGATCGGCATCATCGCACAGAATGTCGGGGATATTTATACTCTTGCTTACGCACAGATGGTGCAGGCGAAGTCGGATGAAGAGGTATTATCGGCACTGGAGACAGCCAAAAAGAACACCCAAAAAGCGGGGCTAGATAAGCTGCTTGAGTTCAGAACCGAAAAATGGCAGGAAAATGTTAAGAAAATCAACCTGGCGAAATAACTCTTGTTTGAAGGTTAAATAAGACTATGATGTGGAGGCGAGATTAATGGCATTTGCGCTGAGATCGGGGTTCATAGCAGTGTTAAGCTTCGTGTTGGTTTCTTCGATAGCGGGTGGTTCCGTGCCGGCCCAGGCCGAGGAGGAGAGTAATCCCCCTTTCGAAACGGAAGTTATTGTACGGACCGTAAACCAGTTTAAGAACACGGCGGATGTCCAGAATTTCATCCAGCTATCCACAAGCTACGGTGTCGATGTCATCAGCATGAACGTGAAGCAGGATGAAGATGATGAGGTCCCGTCCGGAAGTGTATTTTATCAGAGTGACATTGCTCCGATCGCGCAAGGCTACGAGAATTTCGATGCCCTGCAGGCTGTCATTACGGCAGCCCATGCCGCAGGAATCAAGGTTCATGCCTGGATTCCCCAGTTCCATGATCAGCAGGCCTTTTTGGAGCACGATGAATGGCAGATGCAGGCGCTGGTTGATGGGGTTCAGACTCCGTTTACAGGTTCTAATGGCAACGAATACTTTGTCAATCCGATTCACCACGAAGTGCAGCAGTATGAGCGTTCCATCATTCAGGAAGTGATCGAGAATTATGCTGTTGACGGTGTTGTGCTAGACTGGATTCGCTTCGACAATTACAACATGGACGTCAGTGATTACACGATTGCGAAGTATCAGGCTCAGTTCGGGTATTCACCGCTCAGCATTGATTTCGATACGGATTCGCCTCAGCGTGAGCAGTGGAATGAATGGAGGACCGATCAAATTGGACAGTATGTAGGCGATATTCGTGAGGGTATCACCCAATCTTCGAAGCCGGATGTGCAGCTCGGCGTGTATATTTTGCCGCCAGAATTCATTGAGGTTGGACAGAATGTAGCCAAATTCAAGGATGATATCGACTTTGTTGCTCCAATGGCGTACTTTGATGACTGGGAGTTCAATAGTGATTGGGTATACAGCACTTCCTACGGAATCCTGAAGGATACGAGCGACCGGATCAGTGGCAGTGACGTGGAGATTGTAGCGACACTGGATAATGACTGGACTGATGATCAATATCAGGAGATTTACAAGGGAATTCGCGAGAATTATCCGGATGTGAAGCGCCTTTCGTTCTTTGCCTACGGGGCCTGGCCAGAAGATGAATTGGCCAATATCAAGGAACGTGAAACCTGGCCGACGCCAGGCTGGACGGCTCCGGTAGAACAAGACTACCCGGCCCAGCTACCAGCCGGATGGAAGGCTCGAAATATCGGTTCCATGCCGGGGAACGCCACCTATAATTCTTCCAATAAGCAATTTACACTCAGCAGCAGCTCTACGGATATTTGGGGAAATGGAGATCAACTGAATTATATATACCAATCCGTGAGAGGCAATGCGGAGATTATTGTTAAAGTGCAGTCCACTAGCCGATTGGACGGCTGGGCCAAGGCCGGCATTATGATTCGGGAGTCGCTGGATCATAATTCGAAGCACGCGGATATGATGCTTACCCCCGAGAATGGAGCAACCTTCCAGTATCGTGTAGAGACCGCGGGCAATATGGCCGACCATACTGCGGCTGCCTCGGCTCCAAGATGGCTAAAGCTGACCAGAAGTGGAAATACCTTCAAAGGGTCTATTTCGACAAACGGGAATAACTGGCAAACGGTCGGAACTGTTCAGATTCCGATGAGTAACAAGGTGTATATTGGCATAGCGCTCAGCAATCCGGGGGATGATTCGAGGAATAAGGCTGTGTTTGGAAATGTGAAGATTACAGATTAAGTCGATTGCAATCGCATCTCTACAGCATCATTCGATTGACAGCGTTAATATTCCATTGCTTGCCTAGAGAGCAGCCGAAGATTGGGAAAGAAGACATCCACCTCCGAAATACGGGTGAATGTCTTCTTTCTTTGCTGTTTACACAGACTTCGGAATCAGAGGTAGCATTTCCTCATAGTGTTCTGAAAATGTCATTTATCGTGTAATACAAAGCATTAAGTTCTTCCATATAAACTGTTTTTATTTTGGTCATATCAGGATTGTCACTTATCATTTCCATAAATACATCCGGATCATTAATGATACCATTAAGACTTGCGCGCTTTAACAATTCTGCATCGGAAATATCATCCTTAAACGATAATCTTAAGATTTCCATAGTGTCGTTTACAATACCTTTGAAATTTTCCTCTTCGCCATAGAAAGTTGCAATCTTATTTAAAAAATCTGCATATTTATCTGGTATTCTTGGATTTTCAGAAAAAGTTATCATTTATATCTTCTCCCTACATAAATCAAATTTTTAAATAGTTTTAAGCAATTGGCCAGCCGATGAAATCATCTAAATGTAGTCAGGAACATTATAATTGGATTTGGAACAATTGGCGGTTAAAAATGATACAGTAATAAGCTAGAGAGGTACTTTCAAGAATTGATTATCCATATACAGGTGAGGAGTTTGCACAGAGATTCAAATACGCGTTTAAGCCTTCTTCGCCCTTATAGTGGGAAGGTTTTTTGTTGTTTATGCATATTTGCTAAAAGAACATTCAATTGATAATCATTCTCAATACATATATAATTAATCCAAAGTAATGGGAAGCAGGGATGAGCATGGAGCGTAGCAATGGTCTGAATGAAGAGGAAACGATTGATGCCCATAAGACGCTTACATGCGAGGGGTTTAATTTTACTTACCAGCTGGATGGGAGCCACTTTGAGATAAAACCACCGGTCGAACTAGGGGAAGGTAGCTGCCGGAGCCTGCTTACGCATGGTTATCTTCAGATGACGGATTTTGATCTCCGATTTAACCGGGATATTGAAGCGAAGGGCGAGTTTAGAACACCGCGTACGGAGCTTGTATTCTGCATGGGCCATGGAATTGAATGGGGAACCTCGCTTAAGCAGGACTATTTTGCCATAGGTACAGGAGAAAGTGCGCTGCTTCACGGCGGAGTAAGAAGTGAGAATTGCACGTACCTCAGCGGAGCGGGCTACCGATTCCTAAGCATAGATATGAGTCCGGCACAATTTGAGCGGATGACCAGCGGCTTGACCGAGGATACACGGCTCCGAGCCGGAGGAGGAGCTGGTTTGTTTTTTGGCAAAAACGGTATCACACCATCTATCCGACTCATTCTGTCACAAATTGCAGATTGTTCTTATAGTCAGGGTATGCGGGAACTCTATCTGGAAGGAAAAATGCTGGAACTAATGGCTGTCTATCTCAACGAATCTTTATATGAAGCTGATCGGATTTCCCACTCAGTCAAGCTATCTAGAGATGATATGGAGAGCCTGCGACTAGCCAAGGAAATTCTGCAACGTGATTATTTACATCCACCGACGCTAGCTGGGCTCTCTCGCATTATTTGCCTCAATGAGTTCAAATTGAAGAAGGGCTTTAAGGAAATGTTCGGTTATACTGTCCATGCCTATGTGATCGAACAACGGATGCAGAGGGCGCAGCAGCTGCTGGAACAAGGAAATGTGACTGTAAGTGAAGCAGCTTCCAGGGTCGGATACGGGAATGTCAGCCATTTCTCTGCAGCTTTTCGCAAAAAGTTCGGTGTGCGTCCAGGAGAATATTTGATCAGCAGTAGACAGCGTTCTGTAGGGACTTGGATGTAATCACGTATCGGAAATAGATGCTCCTGATTTGATTAATTATAATCCCGGAAGCGGTAGCAACCGTGAACAGCGTTCTTATACACTAGTGCACAGAGAATCATTCTCAGTGCACTTTTTTTGTGCGTAATTATCAAGAGTGGGGGAACAGCTGTGAGTAAAACCAAAACTGGCATGTCGAGACTGCTAGAGATTGCCGGAGAGAAGCGGGGCCTGCTGATCCTGTCTGGCGTATTGTCATCTGTCAGCGCAGTGCTAATGCTGGTACCATTTTTATCTGTTTATTTCATATTGGCTGAGCTACTGCGGCATGCCGCGTCTCCTGGACAGGTCGATGGTGATGCGATGATTCGCTGGGGATGGATTGCACTCGGTGGATTGATCGGAGGTCTGGTGACCTCGTATTGCGGTATTATGTGCTCGCATATTGCGGCTTTTCGTATTCAGTATAATCTGCGTGTGCGAATGACCGAGCATTTGGGCAGACTGCCGCTCGGCTTTCTGAATGGAACTTCGACCGGTGCAGTGAAGAAGACGCTGGAACAGAATGTAGACAAGGTGGAAAATTTCGTAGCACATCAGCTTCCTGATCTGGTTAGCGCACTGGCGTCTACGGTGCTGATGATTGTGGCGATGTTCTGGTTGAGTCCGCCGTTGGCTATAGCCTGCCTTCTACCGATCCTTATAGGAATGGTTGTGCAGTCAGCACTTATGATGAGCGGTAAGGGAAAAACCAGTGTGAAGCAGTATCATGATTCTTTGGAGCAGATCAATGCTTCGGCGGTGCAGTATGTGCGGGGGATGCCAGCGGTGAAGGTGTTCGGGCAGACGGTGCATTCCTTCCGAAAGTTCTACAGTGATATGACCAGATACCGTGATTATTGTCTGGAGTTTACGGATCGTTATCAGTCAGGTTATGTTCTGTTCAAAACATTGCTGGCCTCCTCGTTTACCTTTATTTTACCGGTGGGTGTTTTTATGCTAAGCGGTCAGCCGGATTCCATGTCCTTTGCGCTTGTGCTGCTGTTCTTTCTAATTATGGCACCAGGCGTATCATCTCCGCTCTATAAGCTACTTATGCTGGCTTCGAGCACCCGGGATATCGGCGAAGGCGTAGAGCGGATGGATCGTCTTTTGGCACAGCAGCCTGTACCAGAGATAACAATCCCGCTGTCACCGCATGCTTTCGACGTTGAATTTACGGACGTAACTTTCTCCTACAGTGAAGAAGAGGGGGCTACGGCTGCGCTCAGCGAGGTTTCTTTCCGGGCAGAACAAGGGAAGGTTACAGCGCTGGTTGGACCGTCAGGTTCAGGAAAATCGACGGTGGCCAGCTTGGTGCCGCGGTTCTGGGACCCGCAAGAGGGTGCTATCCGTATCGGTGGAGTAGATATCCGCCATATGGCGATTCATGAACTGATGAATACAGTTGCTTTTGTATTTCAGGAGACCTTCCTGTTCTATGACACTTTGTATGAAAATATTGCCTTCGGCAAACCGGGAGCCACGCTGGATGAAGTACAGGCTGCAGCAAGAGCTGCACAATGCGACGAGTTCATCTCTCGGCTTCCGCAGGGATACGATACGTTAATCGGTGAAGGTGGCGTCTATCTCTCCGGCGGTGAGGAGCAACGAATTGCGGTAGCTCGAGCCATCCTCAAAAATGCTCCGGTACTTGTACTCGACGAAGCGACTGCTTTTGCCGACCCGGAAAATGAGCATCACATGCAGTTGGCACTAACGGAGCTTATGCGTGGCAAGACGGTTATTGTCATTGCCCACCGTCTGTCCTCTATTCGTGAAGCTGCACAAATATTGGTACTGCGTGACGGGCAAATCGTGGAGCGCGGAGATCACGATAGTTTGATTGATCTCGACGGACTTTATACTCAAATGTGGTATGCCTACAGTGGCACCGGAGATTGGCATATGGAAAAGGGAGGGGAACAGCTATGAAGGTATTGCACAATATTACTGCTGGCAAACCGCAGCAGCTGCTGAAGCCCGTGTTGTTTTCCTTCCTGGCTAACATAGTCAGTGTGCTTCCGTTTGCGCTTGTCATTGAGGCGGTGCGGTTAATTTTTGCTCCTTATATTACGGTGGGTGCAGAGCTTCAGATAGAACGGCTTTGGTGGATTTGCGCGGGTCTAGTTGCTGTCATGGTACTGATGTTCCTGAGCGAGATTCCCGCTTACCGCACTGCATACCGCGGGGCTTACAATGTTGCGGCGCAGGGACGGGCGGAATTAGCAGAGCATCTGCGTAAGCTTCCGTTAGGCTACCTGACTCGCCGTGACCCCGGCGATCTGGCCAATATGATGATGGGCGATTTCACGCTGGTTGAGACAGGGATATCACATCTGCTGCCACAGCTTGCAGGGGCTTTTGTGCTGCCGATATTCGCACTTGCGGGTTTACTGTTCCTCGACTGGCGGATGGCAATTTCCATGTTTGTGGCGCTGCCGGTTGCCCTCCTAATTATGTATCTGTCAGGCAGACTGCGGCGGAGACTCGGAGCGGATCATATGAAGGCCAAATTGAACGCTGCGAACAGGCTACAGGAATATTTGAATGGTATTCGGGTGATGAAGGCCTACAACCTGACGGGAGAACGATTTGTCCGTCTGGATAGCTCTTTTAGAACTTTGATGAAGGAAAGTGTGAAGCTTGAAGGGATATTCGGACCGGTCATTCTAACGGCTATGGCTCTTCTTCGTGCGGGTCTGACTTTAATGGTATACGTTGGTGTTCATCTATTGTTAGGCGGGGAGCTCGGTATTCTGCAGCTGGCGGTATTCCTTATTGTCGGCACACGCATCTATGATCCACTGACGACGGCGCTCGCCAACTATGCCGAATTCCGGTACAACGAACAAGCGGGTGAACGCATCGTAGACCTGCTTCGCCAGCCGGTAATGACGGGTACTACAGCTCCACTTCCCGAGAGCAGTACCATTCGCTTTGACAATGTTACCTTCGGTTATGGAGGTGACCCTGTTCTCAAACAATTAAGCATAGAGCTGCCGCAAGGCTCACTGACCGCGATCGTGGGTCCCTCCGGCAGTGGGAAGAGTACAGTGCTGCGCTTGATCTCGCGTTTCTATGATCCTGACGAAGGAAGTGTACTGCTAGGCGGACGCAATATTAAAGATATTGATCCAGAACATTTGCTAGGGTCTGTGTCAGTTGTGTTTCAGGATGTGTACCTGTTCCAAGATACCATTGGAAACAACATTGCCTTTGGGCGGCCGGGCGCGTCGCAACAGGATATTCAAAAAGCAGCAGAAATGGCCCGCTGCCATGATTTTATTATGAAATTGCCTCTTGGTTATAACACGCCGGTAGGGGAGGGTGGCAGTACGCTTTCTGGAGGGGAGAAGCAGCGGATCTCCATTGCTCGCGCGATTCTTAAGAACGCTCCAATTGTATTACTAGATGAAGCTACTGCATCGCTGGACCCGCAGAATGAGGCTGGAATCCAGAAGGGAATAGATGCGCTGATTACGGGCAGAACCGTTATTGTTATCGCCCATAGGCTGAAAACCATACGCGGTGCAGACAACATTATTGTACTGGAAGACGGCCGATTGGTTGAGCAGGGACGACATGAAGCCTTACTACTACGCTGCGGATTGTACGACCGTCTCTGGAAGCTGCAACAGCAATCCGTTGGATTCCGCATCACATCATAAGAAACGCCAATCTCACTTTTAGGAGGACAAACGCATGGCTATCACAAAGGATGAATCCAACTGGCCGATTATTAGCCTAAGTCTGGGAGAGAATTTTGATCAGGAGACGGTAGAGGAATATATCTCTTATTGGGAAGAACTGCTCTCCCGCCGATCCCCCTTTGGTCTGATCATGCTGCATTCCTCAGAGAAGAACGCACGTCCAGAGCGTGCAGTCACACAGTCGTATATGAACTGGTGCAAGCGGAACAAACATGAAATTGCTCAATATTGCTCAGGCATCGCGGTTGTTATGCAGAACGCCAAATTGCTCGCTCTCTACAAGCCGGTAACGGCAGTATCTACTAAAAGAACCTACGGTTGTCCCGGAGGCGCCTTCGCGAAAGAGGCTGAGGCTGTAAAGTGGCTGGAGGAACTACTGGCTCAAGCAACATCGGGTGCGAAAATTTAATATAGCCGGCTATGTCATCTTCGAAGCGGCAAGTTTAAGCTCTCTTCACCCTTTAGGGTGGAGAGGGCTTTTTCAACGAGTTACGTTAGGCAAGTAGTCACCTATCATTTGACAATGATAATGGTTATCGTTTACGATTTTTGTTTGTATAGGGATTTGCAGCTGCAAAGGATTAGCATGCTATTGGAATTGGGAGGATTAACAGTGAATTGGGAAGAATACATCCAGATATGGGACACTTCATGGATTCAACTGGTGGATATTCGCCAACATGTGATACGTAGAGAGAGTAAGCAGCAACATGTACTCCCAGCTAGTAGTTTTATATTTGTCGTGCGAGGGCAAGGTACGATCTGGTTGGATGGTGATCGGCATCCATTAGAACGATTCTTTGTCTTACATGCGGGAAAAGGAAGTAACATCAAGTTCGAGGTTGGACATGAGGATGTCACCTACTATTACATTTTATATAGAGGTAGTATTTCTACTAAAGCTAGTAAAACAATATTGAAATCCTATCATATAAATAACCCTTTTCATCTGCAATATGCATGTAAACCTATTTCTCCGGTTGTGTTATATCGTCATATGGAATCGATGTATGAGGAATGGAATCGCAGACCGGCTATGGAACGGTTCCAAGCGAAAATCCATTTTTATCAGTTCGTATATACGCTTGTACAGCAGTTACAGCTTCAGGGAGTTGCACTTAAAGAAACAGATTTAGTGGAACAGATCATTCAATACATTCACAAACATTATAATGAGCCTATTTCACTTGAATCTATGGCAGAAGTTTGGAATTATAGCATTCAATACTTATCGAGGCAGTTCAAACGCCGGACAGGGAGAAGTCCCATTGAATATGTAATTCAGACGAGGATGGCTAAAGCGAAGGAGTTACTGATTCAAACCGATGCCACCGTTCAGGAGATTGCTGTAAACGTAGGTTATAGTGATGTCTTTTATTTTACCCGTCTGTTTAAGAAGCAGGTTGGAACGACGCCAGTTCAATACAAAAATAAGGTGAAGACAGGTTTGATCGTTTCAGATAGTCCATGGCAAGAGTTCTTATCCTCCATGGGCAAATATTCTTCTGCTTGTTATATTGATGATGATAATCATTATCAATTGAAACTTGAAGGGGATAAACAGATGTTAAAGGGGATCGAAACGAAAAAAGGATTAATGTTAATGCTTGTGCTTACACTGTTACTTGCAGCTTGCGGAAATGGGAACACTAGCCGTAATAGTAATGCGGGAGCAGAACCAACCCAAAGTAAACCTTCCAATCAGGCCATTGAAAATACGGGTTTACGGAAAATAGCAACGGTCATGGGGGATGTTAATGTTCCAGCCAATCCCCAACGTGTTGTAGTTGATTGGGATTTGGGGCCAGTCTTGGCCGTTGGGGTAACACCGGTTGGAGCATCAAATACCCAACTGGAGTATTCTCAGTTTCTCAAACCTTTCTTAGATGAGACGGTACAAGATATAGGGGCAGAAGGAAGTATTTCTTTTGAGAAAGTATTAGAGCTAGCGCCAGACGTTATCATAACGTGGAATAAAGATGCTTATAGCAACTATTCTAAGATCGCACCGACCGTATTATTTGATACAAGTAAATACGCAACGATTCAAGAAGAGATTACAGCTATGGGAGAAATTCTTGATCGAGAAGAAGAGGCTAAACAATTTGTGGCAGATTTCGAAAAACGTAAAATAGCTGCCCGCGAAAAAATTAAAAATGTAATTGCACCAGATGCAACTATTTCTATCGTAGATTATATCACGGTAGAGAAATTTTTAATGGTCATTGGTAATCAAGGTGAGAGAGGCGGCAGAGCTACTTACGATATTTTGGGTCTGAATCCCACTCCAAAAGTTCAAAGTGAAATCATTGATAAGGAAATGAGCCGTGTTGAAGTTTCTTGGGAAACGGTAAATGATTATGTAGGTGACTATGTTATTGTCCTTACAGTAAAGGACAAAGAACCGCCTCAGTTGCCAGCAACATGGAAGATGTTGGATGCAATCAAAAACAATCGAGTGATTGAGATTGATATGGAAAAATATTTTGCAGCAGATTCGTACTCCTCCTTGTTACAAGCTGAAGATATTGCCGACAAATTATCGAAGCTGGCTTCATCGAAATAACCTTATTGGATTGAATCTACCTGAAGTCATTTAAATAAAAAGACGAAGCCCATTATGGCTTCGTCTTTTGTAGTTTTGCATACCCTTTTCATCCTCATTGTTTTTAGCTTTATAGATGGTAGACCCAGGACAAATGATTGCTACAATGGAAATAACATGAAATTTAACGGCTGGAAGATATATACACAAAAGCGCAAATAAATACCGATCTAGCGTCAAGATTACACTTGCACCTTACGTAACGTAATGTTTTACAATTGAGCTACCGGTACAAAGCTAGCGCCAAAGAGGGAGAGGGTTCATGAAGAAATATTGGAAGGTCGGGGAACTTGCAAAGCTGACAGGACTTACTATTCGAACTTTACGATTTTATGATCAAATCGGGTTGTTTTCTCCGTCAGGACAAACGGAATCCGGCCACAGACTGTACAATGAATTGGATTTATCACGATTGCAGCAGATATTATCGCTTAAGGGGCTGGGATTATCTCTGGAGGAGATAAAGACGACCTTAACTGGCGGACAAATCAGTCCGTTTGAGATCGTTGACCTGCAGATAAACCAAATCAAAGAACAGATTAAACTGCAGCAAAAACTATTGGAGCAGCTCAGATATGCATCCAAACTTATGCAGGGCAAGGCGGAATTAACGGTTGAGGATTTTACAAACCTTCTGCAAGCAATGAAGATGGAATTTGAGAAACCAGTCATTGAACGGCAAACGAGTTGGGAGCGACATTTGGACCTACTGGGAGACTTTCTTACCGAGGAAAACGGAATTCCGAATCATAAGGAGGAAAATCAATGAAAGAACGATTCGTCAAGCATGGAACCTTCGTCGTCGAGCGGACCTATGCCGCTTCACCGAAGCAGGTTTATCACGCATGGGCTGACCCGATTGCCAAAGCCAAATGGTTTTCCAAGCCGGAAATCTTCGATTTTCAGGTTGGTGGACGTGAGTATAGCAGCGGCGGGCCACCGGAAGGACCGATTTTCACCTTCGATGCAAGCTACCAGGAGCTTGTTCCAGAGCAGCGCATTGTCTATACGTACACCCTTGATTCAGGCGAAACACGTATCTCCGTATCCATCACAACAGTCGAGCTCATCAAAGTGGATGGCGGTACAAAGCTGATCTTCACGGAGCAAGGCACTTTCTTTGACGGGCATGATACACCTGAAATAAGAGAACACGGTACAAACATCATGTTGGACACACTGGGTAAGGTAGTAGAAGTTGAGGTAGAATCATGACTATAGGTGAAAATGAACTGATTGCTACGCGCGAGTACGCGGTCTCGCGGGAACTCGTGTTTCGAGCCTGGACAACTCCCAATTTATTAGCCCGATGGTGGGGACCGCAAGGCTTTACGAATACATTTCACGAATGCGATATGAGACCGGAAGGTACGTGGCGTTACACCATGCACGGACCAGATGGTGCGGATTATCCAAACCATAACGTCTTTGTTGAAATCGTGCCACCGGAGCGGATCGTGCTTGACCATCTATCCGGCCACGAATTTCGGATAACGGCTACCTTCGAGAGCATTGAGGGCCGCACTAGGGTAACCTTCCGTCAGCTTTTCAAGAATCAAGAGGAGTTTGAAGAAGCTAAGCCGTACTGCATAGAAGGTAATGAACAAAACCTTGAGCGACTTGGCAAGGTACTGGAGGAACTTTCCTAATAGTATTTCGAAGGGATATCAGCTTTGAACAGCCATTAATATGATGACTTAAAAATATTCGCCGTTCACGTTCCCTGTCGGGAATTGGACGGCGTATTTTTATAAGCAGACTTTATCAATGGTTTAAATCACCCATTGTTCTGGATAAGATTTTAGATTTATCGACAATTCTGCTCTGAGGGTTGGTGGTGAAGAAATGTAAAAAATTTACTTGTGATCTCCATTTTCTTTCCCAAGGTTGCAGAGCCATATCTTGTTATGACATACTCGTCAGCAAATGGTTCACTAAGTTAAACGATTGAACGAGATGAAAGCGGTGAGAATCATTAATAAACAGCAACAAGTCGAAGTCATCAAAGACGATTTCAAGATGTGCCAGAAGGTCTTTTTGGCTATTGGTAATGAGACAAGACAATCCATTATTACAGTACTTATGGAGACTACCTGTACGGACGGATTACGCGTAGGTGAGATTACTGAAAAAACGCATCTTTCACGACCAGCGGTCTCCCATCATCTAAGAATCTTAAGAGAAGCCGGAATTATAATGGTGAGGGAAGAAGGCTCTAAAAATTATTATTTTATGGACGTTAGAACAAAATTAGGAGTGTTAAAAAATCTTATAAACCATCTCGATGAATTCATCATTTTCGACGTGGATACCCGTGACTTAAGTCATGGGAGGAAACGTCGTTGGCGAAAGCCAAAGTGTTCCTTCCGATTCACTTTCACTTCTGGATTTTTTTACTAAAGAATATGGTATTGTTAGATTAGTGAAAGGTGGTGAGTCTCAATGTCTACTATTACTGCAAAAATACAAATTTACGTTCCAGACGAACAAGTTGATTCTCTGGTAATTACAACAGACGCATATCGTAAAGCTTGTAACTGGTTATCTGCTAAGGTATTTGAAACAAAAGAATTGAATCAAGCTAAACTTAATTCAAGTTTCTATACAATATTGAGAGAAGCTTTTTACTTGAAAAGTCAAATGGCGCAATCGGTTATGAAAACCGTCATTGCTCGTTATAAATCTGCTAAATCTAATGGTCATCAGTGGTCGTTAATCACCTTTAAGATACTTGAGTATGATTTAGTCTGGAATCGTGATTATTCTCTTAACAAAAACCATTTTTCCGTCAATACGTTAGATGGACGTTTGAAATTTCGTTTTGAAAAACAAGGGATGAAGAAATACTTCGACGGTACTTGGAAATTCGGCACCGCAAAGTTAGTCCATAAATTTGACAAGTGGTTTTTGCATATTCCTGTGACTAAAACGTTTGAAGAAATTAGCGACACAAGCATCAATAACGTTGTTGGTATTGATTTAGGCTTAAATTTCTTAGCTACAACGTATGACAGTCAAGGAAAAACCAAGTTTTTCAAAGGTAGAACCATCAAACATAAACGAGGACAGTTCAAAGCTCTACGCAAGCAGCTACAACAATGCCAAACCTCTTCCGCACGTAAACGTCTAAAAAAAATAGGTTCAAGAGAAAACCGTTATGTTCGTGATGTTAATCATCAAGTAACAAAGGCACTCGTTGAGCAATATCCAAAAGGGACGTTGTTTGTATTAGAAGATTTAAGTGGTGTTCGTAACGCTACCGAAAAAGTTCTAGTACGCAATCGATATATAAGTGTCTCTTGGGCGTTCTATCAATTCCGTGAAATGCTTGAATATAAAGCCAAATTACACAGTCATAAAGTGATGGTAGCAGACCCTAAGTATACTTCTCAAACGTGTCCTACATGTGGACACGTTGATAAGCGTAACCGTAACAAGAAACAACATGCTTTTGAATGTTGTAATTGCCACTACAAATCAAACGATGACCGTATTGGTGCAATGAACCTGTACAGAAAAGGCGTAGAAGCCATGAATACAGTTACTAGTTAAGTATGACTTTTCTAGTAGGGGCGAAGTCAACCGTCCTTATGTTCCAACACGCTAAGGTAGGAGTACCATCAGGTACGTTCGCACTACTGGTTAGGAATAAGTCTAAAAGGCTTGTATGAAGTACAAGCACCGTCTACGTTGTAGGCGGAGACAAGCTCGTGACTTTAGTCATGAGTTGTTGACGGAACAATATTACTAGAAATGAAATGGAGGTTTATTAATGAAAGCGATGATCATTGAAAAATACGGGAAAGGTCCTCTTTTATTGGCAGACATTCCAACACCTTCAGTGGGTGATTATGATGTATTGGCAGAAATCCATGCAGCGAGTATTAATCCTATCGATTTTAGGGTGCGGGATGGCAAAGTTCGTATGCTGTTGAAATACGATATGCCGCTTATTTTAGGAAATGATTTTTCAGGTACTGTTACCAAAGTAGGAAACAAAGTAACAAAATTCAAAATAGGCGATGCAATATACGGACGGCCAAGAAAGAATAGAATTGGAACCTTCGCAGAATATATATCCATACATGAGGACGATATAGCCTTAAAGCCTCAAAACCTTTCTTTTGAGGAAGCAGCGTCAATCCCATTAGTCGGGCTTACATCCTATCAAGCACTACATGATATATTACAGCTATCGGCAGGGCAGAAGGTATTGATTCAAGCTGGCTCGGGCGGCGTTGGAACCTTTGCTATCCAGCTTACCAAAGCGATGGGGGTTTACGTTGCTACAACTACTAGCGATGCTGGAGCTAAATTGGTCAAATCCCTTGGAGCGGATCAAATAATCAATTATAAAACAGAACAATTTGATAAAGTCTTACAAAATTATGATGGAGGATTCGATACAATTGGCGGAGAAACATTAGAAAGAGCTTTTAAAATAGTCAAACCAGGCGGACAAATTGTATCGGTTTCTGGGCTGCCCAATGCACGTTTCGGAGTTGAATATGGATCTGGTTTTATAAAAACGAGTCTTTTTCGATTGGTTACCCGTAAGCTAACAAAATTGGAGAAGCAATATAATGTCAAATACAGCTTCTTGTTCATGAAACAAAGCGGCAGACAACTGGAGATCATTTCAGAGTTTATAGAAGCAGGGAAAATAAAGCCTGTAATTGATCAAATTTTTTCTTTTGAGAAAGCTCAACAGGCGATGGAGTATTCCGAATCGGGCAGGGCAAAAGGAAAGATCATATTAAAGATAAAGTGAAAGGAAGACCATTAGTAAGTTAAAAGAAGAGTAACTGAACATGTATAGTGTAAAGGAGAGCTTAATGAAGGCTATGAACTATTCCATTTGGATTGAAGCTGAAAATTGGGCTGAAGGAGAATGGAACATACATAATGATAACACTGATGCAATCGTTTCATTTGAAGACGGCTCAAGGTGGATAGCTTCATTTTTTACTTACAAGAACATAACTACTCTCGCAGAAAAGAATCAACGAACTGGCGAGTGTTTACATGGAAAGTATTTTTGGGGAAGTGATATGGTACTTGTGGACGAATGCAGTCGTATTCGTATTGAAGAGGTGATTGGACATCTAATATTAAAAGGAGAATTTGAATTGATATTTTGTAAATGTGATGAGTCTAACTTACAAGGATGAGGCAACTTAAATTAATAAGCCTGACTGTAAGAGAAAACGGATGTTTAAGGAATAGCAACGCTCTTAAAAGTGCCAAAGAAGTTATGCAATCATTGTACAGGATCCATTAAAGACTCTTCTCTTAGGAATGTTAAATGGTACAATATCCCATATGTAAAACAATAACCTTAGGATGTGATAATACTGGAAAAGATAAGACTACGTGCTGGTGCATTAATAATTGAGAAGGATTCCATTTTACTAGTTGAGTTTGAGAACGACAATCTTGATGGCGTGCATTACAACCTTCCAGCAGGTGGCCTTGAGCCAGGAGAAACACTGATTGAAGCTGTGAAACGGGAAGCAAAAGAAGAGGCTTGTGTTGAGATAGAGGTCGGTTCCGTTGCATTTGTTTACGAATATCAACCTACGAAAAGCAATTACATATACGGGGATACTCATTCGGTAGGAGTTACATTTAGCTGCAAATTGAAAGCAGGATCAAATCCAAGACTTCCCGAATCACCAGATTCTAAGCAAATTGGTGTAACGTGGGTTCCTATTTCGGAGCTGCACTCTATTCAACTGTATCCGGAGATTAATCAGGACATTATTGATTACTACAATGGTACTAAGTATAGAAATTATGTTGAGGAAAATGAAATTCAACAGAGCAAGTCGTTACACTAACAGGACTCCCAACTCGTAGAATATAACTACTTGTGCAGAGAAAGGAGAATTCTATGTGTTTTCACTGTTATAGAAAGATTAGAATCCGCCATCTCCCCGAAACCAACATGTTAGAGTAAGATACTACACAAATCATATGGGGTGTATCGGATGAAGATAAATAATAATTATTTGAAAGAACAATTAAAACATGTTTATTGGCTTAACGGTGGGCCTTGTGCTGGGAAGACTACCATGACCAAGAAATTCGTAGAGGAATTAGGATTTCAAACATTAGGTGATGATGTCTTAAAATATAGACCATTCACTAGTCCTGTTGAATACCCTGCCCTTCAATTTCCTAATCCTGATTTGGATTGGAATAAGTGGTTCAATAAACCCGTAGATGAGCACTGCCAATGGCTATTTCAAATCGTCGAAGAGATGATGGATTTCTTTATCATTGATTTGTTAACAATGCCTAATGACAAACCAATTATAATAGATTTAGGAATAATGCCTGAACGTATACTACCGTTTATTCCAGAAGAGAGAATGATTTGTTGTTATACGTCTGACGAAGAGATAGAGAGATTATATTACTTTAGAGAAGATCATAAGATGATTTTGGACTGTATCAACGCCTATACGATAAATCCAGAAGAAACGATAAAACACGGTAACAAATCTATGGTTAAGTTCTCCAATGAAATAAAGAATGCTTGTACTAAAATGGGGATCAAAACCGTTGAAAGAATACCAAGTATGAGTGTGGAAGAACAATTTAGGTTAGTTAGAGAACATTTTGGAGTGTAGAGATGATCAAAAGGTAAATCTATTCCAAGAACCCCTTCCTTGTTAGGAAGGGGTTGTCTTTACTTTTTATCACGAGTGGTGGTTTTATATTTATTTCCTTTGCCGTCATAGGTGATCCATTCGCCAACAGGCTCGCCCATGTCAAAATACCCTGAACGCTTTAATGTTCCATCAGTACGATACCATTCCCAGTAACCGCTGGGAGTATCATCAATTAATTTTCCCTTTGACCAAATTGTATTTCCTTTTGCGTGGTATTTGATCGTCCAGCCATCAATGACTTCCATTTTCTTTTCCTTGACACCATTTGGATGGATCAAATCACATTTTTTATCCTCCATTACTTGTACCTCCTAATAAACAGCTTTTGATAAATTGTATCATGTTCTAAAGATAATGTTTAATTCTGTGCAAGCCATTTTCTTTGGCATAGATGAGCAAGCAAGAAACATATTTATTGAAAAGTAACCAAGAGGGGGTTAACCTATGAAAAAAGCTATCTCTAAAAAGTGGGTTATTTTGGGTGCCTGCCTTATCCTGTATAGTTCAACCGCTTCAGCTTTATTAGCAACAGAATATAATAAAAATCAAAATTCAGACCTTACATACGTTATTTAGAAGCTGAAGACATGGAGTTAGAGGCTGCTACTAAATACGATGCGGGGAAATTTCTACATGCTTTAAAAAGTGATAATAATGAATATGTATATATTGCTATTAATAGACTGGTAGAATGCTTTAATAATAAAAAGTTGAGAGTAAAAGCGTTAAAAGAGCTCCAGCCATTTTTAAAAAATGAGAATCAAAAAATCGCCGATGCGGCTGCTTTTGCCGTAGATATTCTGTCGGAAAATTATAAGAGTCCTTATATTGTTAAGTTAGCAGACGGAAGTATGATATTTACGTTGTTTAATAATTATTCGGATTATGGAAGTCAGAATGTGATTTGGAGAATAAAAGACAATGTGCTTAAAGAGTATTTAAGTTTTTCTACACCATCTATGTATGTTAAAAAAATGATTCCTTCACCAAATCAGAAGTTAGTTGCGATCCTAACTGGCTCTAATAAAAGTAATTTCGTTCAAATTAGTAATATTGAAGAGGGAAGAGTAAGTCCAGAGTTAATAGAATCTGCAAGAGTCAAATATGGTGCACAACAAGAATTAGATACATGGATTCGCACAGATCATGAGAATTATAGCTATGCAGATAAGATCGTATGGAAAGACAATGATACTTTAGCATTCGAGGGTTCTCTTGCTTACCAGAATACTGAGATTATTGA
The DNA here is from genome assembly GCF_037963865.1 of Paenibacillus sp. FSL R10-2734. Classification (NCBI taxonomy): domain Bacteria; kingdom Bacillati; phylum Bacillota; class Bacilli; order Caryophanales; family Paenibacillaceae; genus Paenibacillus; species Paenibacillus sp. FSL R10-2734. The sequence continues at coordinate 1,853,543 of NZ_CP150170.1, forward strand.
AAATGTTACTGTAACGTATCAGTTTAGTAAAAAGATAATAGAAGTAAAAGAGCTTAATTAGTCTAGATGAGAACATGCCAGTCAAAGTTGCCCCTGGCACAAAAACTGTTGGTATCTTATTCTTCACTGCTTTCAAATCAATTCGTGATTGGGCATCCGCCCAAGCGATCTCTCCGCGAATGCATATGATGATTATGCCTAATCATTGAAGGGAGCGATCACATATGGGATTTTTTCCAACACCGGGAAGCGGCGGTGGATTTCCGGGGTTTCCAGGAGGACCGGGAGGGCCGGGAGGACCTGGGTTTCCAGGTGGAGGACCGGGAGGATTTCCGGGGACTCCGGGACCTCCAGGAGGTGCACCGGGAGGCGTTCAAGCGCCGACGGCCCCTCCACCACAATTCGTACCGCAAATGTCGGCTGCCCCTTTTGCCGTCGACCCCGGGGGGATCAGACGATGCCTGTTCCGCAACACATACATTTGGCTGAATAACGGCGAGCAATTCTGGTTCTTCCCGGTATTCGTCGGACGTAATTCTATTGCAGGGTTCAGATGGACCGGTTTCTTCTGGGCGTACTTCGGCATTGATTTGAATCGGATTAGCTCGTACACCTGCTTCTAAGGCAGACAGCGAAAGAGAACAGCATAAGGGCTGTTCTCTTTGTTGTGCGTAGGGAGCGCTATTTGAGAAGGATTATCCGGTCTTCAAAGTGCTGGATTACATGCCAAGCAGCCAGCTTGTGCATTTGCTGGGTCTAAGCAATACAGGTTATGAGACGGGCGATGTATTGAAACCCCTTCTTATTATTTTGGCATGGACGGTTGTATTAACAGTAGTGTCTGTCATTTTGTATCAGCGGCGGTTGAAGGACGAGTAAGGGAGCTCTGAAGGGACTTTAGCCAGCCTTCGGTGGGTCTTTGGTAGGGTCGAAACAAGCGGCCGACTGAGACTATACGACGATTATTGTCCAATTACGGCTCTGATGTTGTCATGACGGGGCCGGCCGGGTAATAAGGATGATTAGAACTTTCGAATTTGGCTGAATTTGGAATGGGAGCCAAGGAAACGGAGGGAAAGATCATGGCGGCACAGACAGTATCAGGCATCAGCTCCGTACAGCCCATTGCGGCCTACGGCGGTACACAGAGTGATGTCAGTTCTCTGGAGAAACAGCGAAACCGGCTAATGATGGAACTGGATAAAGTGAATGCGGCACAAGGAAGTGAGATGCAGACTCCTTATCGCCGGGAGCAGCTGCAGCGGCAAATCCGGCTGCTGGAGTCCCAGCTCGTACAGAAAAGCGGGAGCAGCACCCCCGCCAATTTCGTACCGGCTTCTCCGCTTCAAGATCACCTCCCCCTCTGGCGAAATGAAGGAAAGGGTGGCCTCAAGGGCATCGGTCCGACCGATCCCCGGACGGCGACGGTGAACGCGGAGGGCCATTTCGACGCATTAATTTAGGCTAGAGAGTGCAGGTGCGACAAGCGTCCGGTGATGAACCGGCCTTTTCGCATTTTTTTTATCAGCCATATCATAAGTAAGTGAGGTTAAAAATAGAACCATTTAAAACGTTAGATCTAATAGATCAAGCGTCTTTTTTTTGTGCAGATTATGTGATTCTACGGACTGTTCTTGAGAGAATAGATGATTACGTTAATTAAATGAATTTCATACTTGTGAAATTATTTCATAACATATTGTATGTTTCTCTTATATATATTATATTATTCACGATAATGAAAATCAGGGGTGGTTTGATGAATATAGGAATGGAAATAAAGAAATTGAGGACTGAAAAAGGAATTACTTTGAAAGAGTTAAGTGAAAAAAGCGAGCTATCTGTTGGATTTCTGTCTCAATTAGAAAGGGGACTTACTACCATAGCAGTTGATTCACTTGAAAAACTAGCTGATATTTTGGAAGTGCATTTAACACATTTTTTTGATTATCCCCTAAAAAGAAAAGATATGGTTTTAAGAAGTTATGAACAAGAATTAATGGATTTGGTAGAAGGTGGTTTTATTAAGTATAGTTTAAGTACAGATTTAGAAAATAAACAACTATTTCCAAGGCTTATAGAAATTCTTCCGCAAAAGAAAGATGAAGAAATATTATCCTATAAGCATAAGGGAGAAGAGTTCATTTATGTTTTAGAGGGTATATTAACAATTTACATAAATGGTACGAGGCATGAATTATATCCTGGTGACAGTGTTCATATGGACTCAAATATTGACCACAATTGGGCTAATTATACGAACAAAAAGGTCAAGATTATAGCTGTTAATACGCCTAATTATATCTACAATAGTGGGCTTCATACTACAGATGATTATATAAAGTAAATAGAAAGTGATTATAACAATGGATAAATTTGTATTATATTTAATCGGTTCTTTTTTTGTAATCGGAGCTATTGATTATATTACCGGAAATCATTTGAAGCTGGGTGGGAAATTTGAGGAAGGCATAAAGACCATGGGAGCTTTAGGGCTTGGCATGATAGGAATACTTTCTTTAGCCCCTATATTCACGAATTTTTTATCCGCTGAGATTGTTCCAATCTTTAGAGTTCTTCATCTAGATCCTTCTATCGTTCCTGCAGCATTTTTAGCTGTAGACATGGGGGGCTATCAAATGGCCAATGAGCTAGCCTTGACAAAGGAAATGGGGGCATTCTCAGGAATTATCATCGCATCTACATTAGGAGCCACAATTAGCTTTTCAATACCTGTCGCGTTAGGAATGCTTTCTAAAAAGGATGAAAAGTACTTTTCTAAGGGTGTGTTGGTTGGAATTATCTCTATACCCATAGGATGTCTTGCAGCAGGCTTATGGCAAAAAATAAATATCAATATATTAGTATGGAATCTGGTGCCTATATTTGTTTTTGCCATTATTTTAGGAGTAGGATTATTAAAAGCTCCTCATGTTTTTATGAAAGTTTTTAATGTATTTGGAAAGCTTATAATGACTTTGAGTACTGTTGGATTACTTTTACAAGGTATAGATGTGATATTTGGTGTAAGGCTTGTCTCAGGATTAGCACCACTATCTGAATCTACTGTAATCGTAGCCAAGATCGCATTTGTTTTAGGCGGAGCATATCCTATGCTAGCACTTATCAATCGAATTTTTGAAAAGAGTTTTAAAGAAATAGGAAATAAATTTGGCATAAATTCAGTGTCAGTAGCGGGCATTCTAGGTGGTTTGGCTAGTAATCTGTTGATATTCGGAACATTTAAGGAAATGAATCCTAAAGGAAAAGTGATATGTACTGCCTTTGGAGTAAGTGGAGCATTTGTGTTTGGAGGTCAATTTGGATTTGTGTCAGGAGTAGCCCCAGAAATGTTAGGCGCGTTCATCATCTCAAAGCTTACAGCCGGAATCATTAGTATAGTACTAGCTGCATGGCTATTTGATCGTGAAAATAAAGAATCTAGTCTTAAGGACGATGGAGGCATTAGTAATGAATATCAGGGATAGGGTCGCACAGTTAAGACAGCTAATGAAAGACAATCAAATGGATGCTTATATCATTCCGAGCTTTGATGCACATCAGAGTGAATATGTAGCAGAGCATTGGAAAAGTAGACAATGGATATCAGGCTTTACAGGATCTGCGGGTACTGTAGTTATTACATTAGAGGATGCTGGGTTATGGACAGATGGAAGATACTATATTCAAGCAGAAAATCAGCTCGAGGGCTCAGGAATTAGATTATTTAGAATGGTCGATCCAGGGGTACCCTTTTATTCAGAATGGCTAGCAGACGTTCTTAATGAAGGAAGCGTTGTGGGCTTTGATGGAAGTGTTTTTTCAATGAATATGGTTAAAAGGATGGAAAAAGATCTAAAAACAAAGGGAATTACATTAAAGATGAATCAAGATTTAATTGATGATCTGTGGGAAGATCGACCGGAGATTCCTAAAGGACCCATTTTTACGCATGACGTAAAATATGCAGGCAAATCACAACTAGATAAATTAAATGAAGTAAGAAAAGAAATGAAAAATATAGGAGCAAATTATTATATTTTATCTTCCCTTGATGATATTGCCTGGCTGTTGAATATAAGAGGAGCCGATGTGCCTAACAATCCACTTGCCATAGCTAATGTAATCGTAGCAGAACATAATTGTTATTTATTTATTGATTCTTGCAAGGTTTCTCCTTCGGTTAAAGTAGAACTGGAGGCTGAAGGGATTGAGTTAAAGGAGAATCATGAAATACAAGCTTTCTTAGGAAATCTCTCAAGCGGAGATACTATTATGTTAGATGCGAATAAAACAAATAGCAGATTATATAATGCCATTAACAGTAATACAAAGAAAATTGAAAGTGCTGACATCACGACTAATCTAAAAGCTATCAAAAATGAAGTTGAGATACAAAATTTAAGATGGTGTGAAATAAAAGATGGTTTAGCGATGGTGAAATTTATAAAATGGCTAAAAAGCGCTGTAGACAATGAAGATATTACAGAGATTACTGCAGAAGAAAAATTAGAGGATTTCAGAAAGGCGCAGGAAGGATATGTTGGACCTAGCTTTGATACGATAGCAGGTTATAAAGAGCATGCTGCGATGATGCATTATAAAGCCAATAAAGAAACACAATTTACACTGAAGAATGAAAGTCTCTTTTTAATTGATTCAGGCGGTCAGTATTATGATGGAACAACAGATATTACACGGACGATTGTTTTAGGAAAACTTACCGATGAACAAAAGAGAGATTATACATTGGTGTTAAAAGGATTTATTGCATTAAGCGCAGTGAAATATTTATACGGAACAACAGGCTCTAACTTAGATATTTTAGCAAGACAACCTATATGGCAGTATGGTCTAGACTATAAATGCGGGACAGGACATGGGGTAGGTTTTTTCTTGAATGTTCATGAAGGACCACAGAGCATAAGGAATAATAATAATGTTATCTTAGAACAAGGCATGATTATTACGAATGAACCGGGAATATATCTTGAAGGTAAATATGGAATTAGAATTGAAAATATGATGTTAGTAGTTGAAGACGAGAAAACAGAGTTTGGTCAATTTATGAAGTTTGAAGCCATTACGTATTGCCCAATTGATTTAGCCGGTATCAATATTGATATGTTAACAGAGAGTGAAAAGCAATGGTTAAACAATTATCATCAAGAGGTATATACGAAGCTAGCCCCTTATTTAAATGAAGAAGAGTGCGGATGGCTGAGGGAAGAAACTAGGGAAATATAAATAGGTATTGCCGAATACAAGTAATAAAAAAACACTAAGATGATTCTTAGTGTTTTTTCGTTATACAAAGGAAAACCTCAATTACTATCAAGATAAGGTAATAATGAATTCGCTTCAAATGATACGGCAATGAGAGCAGAGGCGGTAACGATTCTAATGAAGATGATTGCTCAAAAGAGTAAGTAAAGCTACAGAAGTATAAAGGGCATCCAAGGGATGCCCTATTATCTATATTGTCACATGACAAAGTGATGACAACACTCACTATTAGGCAATTTATTTTTTCTCTATTATTGAAGGAATTGAGGCTTAAAGTGGCAGAGCCCTTTGAGTTTACTTAATAAATGATTCTTTCAAGGGAGAGAGCATGTGTGGAACAAACGGTAACGAATCGAGTTACGGGCGAACAAATTACGTTTATAGAAACAGCAAAGGATACAAAGGGAGAATATTTATTAATTGAAGTCGCACTACCCCCGTACGGCAAAGGTCCCCCACTACATATCCATGACCGCTTTGAAGAAGAATTTGAAGTGATTTCTGGCAAGCTCACCGTAAGATTGGGCAAAACAAACCACATCCTAGAAGCGGGAGAACGTCGTATTGCCCCTTTTAAAACACCACATACTTTTAAGAATAATCACAACAAGCCTGTCGTATTCCGTGTTCGATTAACACCACCAAGCCAGTTCGAGCAGTCAGTTCGTATTCACTACGGGCTAATGGAGGATGGATTAACAGATGCAAAGGGCAATCCAAAATTACTCGCACATACCGCTTTAGTGTTATCGCTACAAAATACACTAATCGCTGGCATTCCACTCTGGATACAGCGAAGTATCTTTGGTCTAATCGTTAGACGCGCTCATAAAAGGGGAATATACGAAAAACTAGAAAAGTATACAGGGGAGACCATATAAGCTCTATGAGCGAGGGTGCCCATTTTCAATACCTACATCCCATCTGGTAGAATAGGGAAAACCATATTTCTCTATATTCTAGTAACTTGATTATACGTTTGGGGAGGTAGACCATGAACAAAGAACTAATTGCACAGCTGTCGCAGTGGCATGAGGATGATGAACACCAGAAGATTGTAGACACTCTGATGAAGATTTCTCCAGAGGACAGAGATTACGAGGTGGTCAGCAGTCTGGCAAGAGCGTATAACAATCTGGGACGTTATGAAGAAGCCCTTGAGCACTTCGCGATGATTGCGGAACAGGGGCAGAATGACTATCTGTGGCATTTTCGAGTGGGATATTCCTACTATTATTTGAATCGATATGAGGAAGCGGTGAGTGTGCTGGGTATTGCCCATGACCTTGATCCGGATGATGAGAAAACAGTCATGTTTCTGAACTTCAGCCAGCGCAAGCTACGCAAAGAACAACACGCCGCAGCCAGACGGGCAATCAGAGAGCAGCATAATGATTCGGGGATGGCTACAACTCCTTTTGAAGGGATGGATTTCTCCGACTTTTGGGATGATAGCGATTATGCGCTAAGAGAATATGTTTCTGCCTCGCCTACGGATGAGCTGATTGCTTCTATAGAAGAAGCACTCGGTTACAAGCTTCCTGCCTCTTATATCAGTCTGATGAAGCAGCACAATGGGGGAGTTCCTTATAATACTTGTTTTCCGACGGAGGACGCGACTTCATGGGCGGAGGATCATATTGCGATTACGGGCATTATGGGCATCGGACGTGAGAAAAGCTATTCACTCTGCGGCGATCTCGGCAGCCCGTTTATGATTGAGGAGTGGGGATATCCTGACATCGGCGTGGTGATTTGTGACTGCCCTTCGGCAGGTCATGATGTCGTGATGCTGGATTATCGGAACTGCGGGAGGGACGGGGAACCCGAGGTGATTCATGTGGATCAGGAAGACAATTATGAGATTACGTTCCTGGCCCCAGACTTCGAGACGTTTATACGCGGCCTGGTGAGTGAGGAGGAATATGACACCTCTCAAGAAGATAAAGAGGAAGATCTGCGCAAGGTAGCCGTAGGCCAATTCTCGCCTTTGCTTGCGAAGCTGTGCAGTCATGTGTCTGAGGTGGATCAGCTTGAGCAAAAGATCCGTAAAGTATGTACCCGAATCGTTGAAGAGAAGGGGCATTTTTCCTTTCATGCGGATGAGCTTTCTACTCTGATGTATGATGTGCAGTTCTGGCTGTACACAAGCTCTTATCCGAATACGAACCGTCAGCAATATCTGGATGTATATGAGAAAATGATCGCCTTTGGCGGCGAGTTCGGTCAAGGCGGGTATGCTCCCGGCTGGATCAGCGACTGGATAGATGGGCGAATACGGGAAGGGCTGATCGTTCAGGAAAACGGGGCGCTTTGCTTCACGGATCAAGCCCGCTCAGAAGTCATTGCACGGCTGGAAGCGGAAGCCGCAGAGTAGGATGTCGCCGCAACGCTAGCCTGTTGAACTATCACGTACGTTGGCTTGAATATTTCAAAGAAAGGGCCATCCCACAAAGGATGGCCTTTTAACTTGCCGTTACAGACAGGTGCTGAATCGTACCATAAGTAACGATAATTTTTTTGGAAATAAAGAGATAAAAGGATAGATCGAAATGTCCTAACATCTTAAACCGCTAATTGATCTGGTTCATTTACAGGATGACGTCCGCTTACCGCTAGCATGATTAAGGAAATAAGGATAAGTATAAAACAGAGCACAAATGAATACCGGTAACCTACAATACTAGCTAATCCACCGCCAACAAGACTACCAATCAGCCGACCGATCGTGGATGAATTTGAGTAGAGCGTGGATGCATACCCTGGCATGCTTGGAAGTAGATCCTGGATGTAGCTAATGCCAATCGCTGAAATAACGGCAACAAAAACGGCAAGCAGAATTTGGGCTGCAAGCATTTGCCACATCGTACTTGAGGTAATGACAACGAGATAATAAGCTGCTCCTAGAACGGCCCCACACATCATCAAGATTCGGTTACTGTACTTTGCACTGAGTAGACCGAGCATAATCATAAAAGGAATTTCTAGCGCAGCACAAATACTGCTGACTAGACCGACATCGCTTGTTGTTCCCCCGAGATTGTTGGTAATAAAGAGGGCAGTATTGATGCTGCTCGTCCAGTGAGCTATATACATGAGGATCAGAATCAGAAAAGGCAGCAGGATATTACGATTCTGACCCAGTCGGAAGGTTTTTACTTTTACTTCAGCATTATTGCTTTTTAGTTCAACATTTGATTTGAGAAATAGGAAAACCAGTAAGGCAACAAGCAGGAAAACTCCGATCGTACCCGAGAAAATCCCCTTAAATCCAACTGCGGCGATTAGCAGGGTACCGATTAAAGGACCTGAAATAAAGCCGAGAGAGAACGCAGAACGTAAGGTGGAATTAGCAAATGCAGTATCTGTAAAATCACTCTTATTCACTGCTTCTCTAGCAATGGCGAACAATTGAGGCATCCCTGGTGCACCGAGGGCGGTGAACACAATCATGTAGATGAACAAGATCGTAAAATCCTGAATGAGCAAGTACCCGCTATAAGCCAGAGCATTACAGAGTGTGGCAACAAGGTAAATGTTTTTTCGATTCAAGCCGAGGTCAGAACGTCTTCCGATTAGCGTACTAATCCATATCCCAGCAATTAACGTGACAGCTAGAAAAACACCAAATAAACCCACAGATACGCCAAGCTGTTCCGTAAAATAAATGGACAAGAAGGGTGCGCTGAGTGAAATCCCCATTCCCTGCAGTAGCATACATAAAAAGAGTAAGGCATAAGAGGGAATTGAAAATAGTGCAGTAAGTCGTTTAATCATGTTGTGATGTTACTCCTCTATATATCTGTTTAGATAGTCAATCTTGTTATATTATACTTGAAAAAGAGGGCAATAATCGAGATTGTAAACAAAATAGGAGCAGATAGCCTAAATGCATCTGCTCCATATCTTAACGACTATTGTTAAATTATTGGTTAGTTATCTAGTTATCTAGTTATCTAGTTTTCTAGTACCGATCCATTTTACCATTTCAGGGTCCTGATGGGAAAAGAACAAGCTTTGTTTCGTATCTAACGCAGTAATCGATGCCATATCCTCTTGGCTTAATTCAAAATCAAAAATATTGAAGTTTTCGATAATTCGTTCTTTACGAACAGACTTCGGAATCACAACGATATCTCTTTGAGTCAACCACCGTAAAACGACCTGGGCAACGGATTTATTATACTTTTCAGCAATAGGTACCAATAACTCATTCTCGAACAAGTTATTTTTTCCTTCAGCAAAAGGCGCCCATGACTCAATCTGAACACCGTTCTCTTTCATGAATTTTGCATTTTCGATTTGCTGGTTGAAAGGGTGGGTTTCAACTTGGTTTACGGCAGGAACTATTTCATTATGAATAATCAAATCAATCAGGCGATCCGCTTGAAAGTTACTTACGCCAATTGCGCGAACCTTGCCTTCACGATATAACTCCTCCATAGCTCGCCAAGAGCCATAGACATCGCCAAAGGGTTGATGAATTAAATACAAATCCAAATATTCAAGTTGCAATTTGTTCAGTGATTTCTCGAATGCTTTCTTTGTGCGCTCATAACCAGTATCCTGAACCCAAAGCTTTGTAGTAATAAATAATTCCTCTCTTGCCACACCACTCCGTTTAATTGCCCGGCCAACTGCTTCTTCGTTTAGATAAGAGGCGGCAGTATCAATCAGGCGATAACCCGCCATAATAGCGTCATAGACGCTTTGCTCACATTCATTTGCGTCTTGAATCTGATAAACACCAAAACCGAGTATAGGCATCTCAACATTATTGTTCAAAACTACTTTTTGCATGATATTACCCTCCAGTATTTTAATGATTATGTGTAAATCCTTTACGCTTTTTACATCTTAATTATGCACCAGATGATAAAGCGACCGTTATCCCATTCATGTCAAATGTTTGCCTAATCCTCTCACTACCACTTATACATCAATTGAATATGGACTATAATCAGACTATAAAGAATGACAGAAGGAGAGGATCAAATGTCTGAAATAATCACGAAACAGCAGAATGAGCTCGTAAAAATCATTGAGAGTTACTCAGAAAAGGACGGTGTTCACCAAACGGCTATTCCATCCTTATTTTTCATGCGTGACTCGAATGCATCCGTACGCAGACATGGGGTTTACAAACCTTCCTTATGTATCGTGGTTCAAGGGGCAAAAGAGGTATGGCTGGCGCAGGAGCATTTTAGATACAGTCCTTCTGATTACCTAGTTGCGTCCGTTCACTTGCCAGTTACCGCCCAAGTCACCGAAGCCACTCCCGATGTTCCATATTTAGGTTTCAAACTTGAATTTACAACGAGTCAAATTTTAGAGGTATTACAAGATTCTGAAGTTCGAGTTTACGCTAAAGAAAATCCTAAGCGAGCCATGTTTGTTAGCCAGCTGGAGTCTTCTTTAATGGATGCGGTCCTCAGATTAGTCCGTTTGTTAGATAAGCCTAAAGATATTCCAGTGCTTGCCCCACTATTTACAAAAGAGATTCTCTACCGAGTGCTACAAGGTCAGAATGGAATTACATTGGAGCATATTGTAATGGAAGGAAGCTCGACGCATCAAATTAGAGATGTTATTGAGCATATCATGAATAACTATGCTAGTTCTTTTCGGATTGAGGAGCTTGCCGAAATAGCGAATATGAGTGTTTCATCGTTTCATCGTTATTTTAAAGAAGTAACTGCGATGAGCCCTATTCAGTTCCAAAAACAACTGAGACTTCAGGAAGCACGTCGGCTATTACTCACCGAGTCAGCAGATGCTACTGATGTGGCATTTCGAGTAGGCTATGAGAGCCCTTCGCAATTTAGCCGTGAGTATTCCCGAATGTTTGGTTTTCCGCCTAGACAAGATATAAAGCGCTTGAGAGCATAAAAGGTTTAGATAAAATCAAACCACTACTAGCAATTGCCCCGGATCGAAATACTCTGAACTTCCCACTCCAGATTAAAAAAAACTTACTGCTTTTCCTGACGAAGTAGTTATAGGCATAATAAAAGACCGCTCTACTGGAATGATTTCCGGATCTGGCGGTCTCAGTTCAAGATTCTATTATAGGGTCAATCTGTATCTAAATGTGGTGAAATTAATGGAATTTAACTGTCTTGATGCGAGCCTCTTCTTCATAGGTAAGTGGTTTTGGGGTTCGCGGAGTGTGCAAATGACGCTGCACGGAATATTCCATTTTTTGATAATCCTCATTGCCTGAATTCATCGTTGGATTCCAACTTGTTACCCAATTTTTAAGTTCCTTGAGTCCTGCTAGCATTTCCTCCAGCCTCCTTTGGCGAAGAAACAATATATTTTATATTGTTTTGGTTACGCTTTCATTATAACATAGAAATTAGTTTTTTAAAGCTGTGTCCACGGTAAAAACACAGTTTTATTAGTGAACATTGTGTGTTAATTAGGTTTTGTATGCCAACAGAAGAAAAGTGTCTCCTACAAGAGGACACTTATGGAGAATTCAGTTAGACTGAAACAATGACCCTGAGGATTAGATTAAAGAAACTATTTTTCTATTGATGAATGCTATTGGTGGAAATAAATTTTATTTTTAAAAAAATAGAGAAAATAATTTACAGAATCGAATTTAAGTGATATCTTGATTATGTAGAAAAGAAGCCGTTCACATCTTAAGGGGGATTATCAATGACACTCAACAAGTTCCACGGAATTATAGCAGCCTTCTATGCTTGCTACGATGATCAAGGAAATATTTCGGAATCCCGGACGCATGCCTTATGTGATTACTTATTTGAAAAAGGTGTTCAAGGTGTTTATGTGGGAGGCAGCTCTGGAGAATGTATCTACCAGAGTCTGGACGAACGCAAAGCGGTGCTTAGCTACGTAGCTAACAACCTGAAAGGTAAAATGACGCTGATCGCCCATGTGGGTGCACCTTCTACAAGAGACAGCATCGAATTAGCAAAACATGCGGCGAGCTTAGGATATGATGCACTATCCGCAATTCCACCTATATATTTCAAATTACCTGATAGTGCAGTCTCTAAATATTGGAGCGAAATTATGGAGGCAACTCCACTACCTTTCATTATCTATAACATTCCTCAGACTACAGGATATACACTTTCGCCAGCTTTGTTCGAAAAACTTCTTACTAATAAAAAGGTTATTGGTGTTAAAAATTCTTCTATGCCGACTATGGATATTGAACGATTCAAAAGAGTTGGTGGAAAAGATGTAGTGGTATTTAATGGACCGGATGAACAATATGTAGCGGGAAGAATCATGGGAGCCGATGCAGGCATTGGCGGCACTTATGCTGTTATGCCGGAGCTGTTCTTGCAAGCTAATAAATTTGTACTTGGCGGCAAGTTTGAGGAAGCAGGACAAATTCAAAGTGATATCAATGATATCATCATCGCACTTTGTTCGCTCAAGGGTGCCATGTACGCGGGAATCAAAGAGATTCTGAGCTTAAGAGGCGTAAACATTGGTAGTGTAAGAGCACCGCTTGAAGGTATAGCGGCTGAAGATGCTGCTCCAATCGCAGATATTATGAAACTGATTGATCAAGCCATCGAAAAATATTGTGGCTAATACAAAGAAGAGAACGATTGTATGCTTTGGCGATTCTAATACTTGGGGCTATGACGCAGAGACAGACCATCGATTTAATGATGAAATACGATGGACTGGCCTGCTCCATACAGAGCTAGGCGACGCTTACCGTGTCATAGAAGAAGGGCTTCCTGGTAGAACCAGTGTCAGTGAAGATCCATTATTTGAAGGGTTAGCCGGAATATCATACCTCTATCCATGCCTCATGTCACATGCACCACTAGACTTGGTTGTGATCATGCTTGGGACGAATGATACGAAAGAAAGATTTGCACTGACTTCTTATAACATCGCACAAGGTATCGTCAGACTCGCTCTTAAAGCTAGAGCGAGTGGGGCGGGACTAGATGGAAAGGCTCCAGAAGTGCTAGTAATCGCACCGCCCCCTATTGGGGCAGCGTATATCCATACTCCTATCGGTAAGTCAATGGGAAGTAATTGTAGCGAGAAATCTATAGAGCTTTCTGAGCATCTTGCAGCTTTGCTTACGGGGACAGATATTCACTTTATGGACTCCAGAGAAGATGTATCGATGAATGAAATTGACTATATGCATCTGGATCAGCAAGGACACCGGAATATGGCAGATTTAGTTCAGTATCATGTCAAACGGATTTTAAATTAGGGGAGGATTATCAATGAAAAAGAAGCGTTTACTCTCGACAATGGCTGCATTAATGGTAATTGTTTCACTAGTTTCAGGATGCTCTGGTAATAACGCAGCAAGCTCTAACAAATCCGATACTACTTCTAAATCAGGCAAGGAAAAAGTGGCCATTAAAGTATGGCTGACCCCTCAATGGAAGGGTGTTGTGGATGCAACAGAAAGCGGTGCTGACTATGATAGCTTCCTTAAGGCCGCTGCTGAGAAATTCAAGGCACAATATGATAAATATGATGCTGACATTCAGGTCGAAGTTATTGCCGGAGATCAGCGCGACCAACTCCTCAATGTTAACCTGAGCGGAGGAACTCCGCCGAATGTCTTCTTTGAAAGCGTATTCCCAATGGGCGATTATGTTCACCGTGGAGCGTTGGAGCCTTTGACAGATATCATCGATGAGGACGCAAAAAGTGATATCGCACAAAATTACTGGGATGCTGTAACGTTTGGAAAAGATGTCTATTTCTATCCATTCCAACACAATCCAGGCACCTTGGTTTATAACGCAGACATGTTTAAAGCAGCAGGTTTAGAAAAGTTCGTTGGTGGAGAATCAGAAATCAAGACTTGGAACTTGGATGAATATCAACAAATCTTGGATGGTCTGAAAAATGATCTTCCGAAGGACAAATATTCAAATGCCTACCCAATGGCATTGTACGCAGTGAATAACCAAGGAGATACATGGAATCTTGCATACTTAAGAATGTTCGGCAATCAGTTCTTTGATGATAAAGGAAACATTATTCTGAATGATGCGAATGGAGTTAAAGCTGCTACATGGCTGAAAAAACTATATGACGGTGGATATACAAATCCAGGTGCAGAATCTGTATCCTCTAATGATGCCAATGCCATGTTCCAGAATCAGCAGCTAGCGATCAGTTTCACCAATCCGATCTTGTTCAATGGAACAAAAGCAAATATGGAATCCGGCACGTCTCCAAAGTTTGATATACGTCTTGCTAATATTCCGTCTGAAAGCGGAGATCCACTATCCTTTACTTATGTAGTGGGTGCAAGTGTATTCAAGTCTAAAGATGCGAAGAAGACTGAAGTCGCTAAAGATTTCGTGAAGTTCTTCTCAAGTGATCCTGAACTAGTTAAATCTTCTAAGAATGGTATTCCTGTGAGAAGCTCCGTGGCCGAAGAACTTAAATCGGAGAATCCTCTCTTTGCTGCTTATGATGCCAATTCAAAATATTTGTTTAACTTCACGGGCAACGTTCCAGGATATAGCCAATTAAGAGAAGTTTTGTACCCTGCTCTTCAGGCACTTTACATGGGTTCTAAAACACCAGAACAATTTGTAGAAGAGTATCAAACGAGTGGTAATAAAGTGATTGACACGAATAAAGCTAGCTCTGTAATTTTCCAATAATCTAGGACAGATAAACAATACACGATTAACAGCCTTTAGAGTCTGAAGAGGCTCCAGGGGCTGTTAATTAGAAAGGTAAACGATATGAAACTACGTAGTAATTACCTAAAAGAGAATATTACAGGTTATCTGTTTATTTTACCTCAGATGATAGTATTCTTAGCCTTTCTTGTCTATCCGATCTTAGAAGGGATGCGCCTGAGTTTATACCAAATTAATTATGATAGTGAGAAGTTTGTGGGTCTGGCGAATTACACCACACTGTTTAATGATCCGGTATTCTTCAAGGCTATCTTCAATACGATTATATTCGTTGTCTTTATCGTCCTACTTACAGTGGGCTTTGCATTATTTGTAGCCTCGGCTGTATTTGATAAGAACGCTAAGTATGTCTCCTTTATAAGAGGGAGCTATTATATCCCGGTCATGGTATCCATGGTGGTTATGAGTATGGTATGGAGCTTCCTGCTGAACCCTGCTAACGGACTTATTTCTTTTATCTATAAAGATATGGGTCTAGGGACAATCAATCTTCTAGGAAATCCAAAGACGGTTTTGCCAGTAGTTATCTTTGTGACCTTCGCGACTAACGTGGGCCAAGCCATTATTCTGTATATAGCTTCGATGATTGGTGTATCTAAAGAGCTTTTTGAAGCAGCAGAAATCGACGGTGCAAGCAGATGGCAAGTGATTACGAAGATCCTCATTCCTTCTGTAGGACCAACAACGACCTATATTACGATTATCAATATTATTGCTGTTCTAAAAATATTTGTAGTCATCCAGCTGTTAACCGGCGGCGGACCGAACAACTCATCGGTAACCTTGATGTACTACCTTTACAATAATGCATTTAAGTACAATCAACTCGGTGTAGCTTCTGCGGTAGGCGTTATCATGTTCGTGATTACATTATTATTATCTGTGCCTCAGTTAAGAAGCATGATTAAGGTGAAGTGAGGGGGAATACAACATGACGAAGATAAGAAATAAGAAGAAGAGAGAGAAGTTTGATGTGATATCGAATGTGGTCATTGTCCTCTTCGCACTCCTTAATCTTTTTCCATTATATTGGTTATTCACAAGTTCTCTCAAGAACAGTTCAGATGTTGTAAAGATGCCTCCAGACTGGTGGCCTAAATCGATTACTTTCTCCAACTATGTGGATGTATTTCAGAACCAACCTGCTTTAAGATGGACGTTTAATAGTATTTATGTCTCAGGCGTATCAACGATTATCGTTATTATTGTAGGCTCTATGGCCGCTTACGCGTTCTCAAAAATCAATTTTAAAGGTAAAGATATCATCTTCATTATCTTCATATCGAGCTTGATGATTCCTAAAGAAATTATGATCGTACCTTTATTCCGGATTACACAGCAATTTGGAATGGTGAATTCCTATAACGGTATGATATGGCCGAACGTCGCGGGTGCATTTGGAGTGTTCCTATTAAAAGGATTCTTCGATTTAACCCCTAACGCTTTAAGAGAAGCCGGGAGAATAGATGGTGCAAATGAATGGAGAATCTTCACTCGCATCATGGTGCCTATTATTAAACCTGGTATTGGAGCTTTATTTATTCTAAATTTCGTGCAAGTCTGGAATGATTATTTGTGGCAACTGGTGATTGGCCAAGAGAACAAAATGAAAACATTAATGGTGGGTACTGCGACCTTAATGCAGGATTTAAATCCTAATTTCGCTTATAAAATGGCCGGAGCCACAATTGCTGCAATTCCGATGTTGCTAGTGTTCATGTTATTCCAACGGTTCTTCACCAATGGGATCACAGCTGGAGCAGTGAAAGAATAAATAAAGATGCGGAGTGGGTTACTGATGAATACTGAAAATAATGTACTTAAAAAGATAAAACATAAACTAGTCGTCTCCAGTCAAGCCTTACCCGAAGAACCGCTGCACAGTCCGTTTATTATGGGAAGGATGGCTTATGCAGCATACTTAGGCGGTGCCTCAGGCATTCGGGCCAATAGCGTAGCGGATATTCAAGAAATCAAGAAAACAGTGGATCTACCCATCATTGGGATCATCAAAAGGGTATACGAAGGTTCTGAAGTATTCATTACACCAACCCTGAAGGAAGTAGATGATCTTTACCGCGAAGGGGTAGATATCATTGCTATGGATGCAACGGACCGGATTAGACCAGATGGATCTACCATCTCATTGCTCTTTCCAATTTTAAAAGAGACCTATAAAGATCAACTGTTTATGGCAGACTGCTCCACATTTGAGGAAGCGGCTAAAGCCGTTGAACTGGGATTTGATCTTGTGGGAACTACCTTAAGTGGATATACAGAGTATACTAAAGACCGGACCCTCCCAGATTTCGAGCTAGTCAAACAAATCGTAAGCAGCTTCTCTGTGCCTGTGATAGCCGAAGGTGGCGTTTCCACTCCCGAAGAACTGAAGACAATGTTCGATCTTGGTGTTTATTCAGCAGTAGTTGGTTCAGCGATTACAAGACCGATGGAGATTACCAAAAGGTTTGTAGACGCTATTCAGTAGATTGCCGGAGAGGGTAGATAAGGATGAGAATTCTCGCTGTAGATATTGGCGGTACCAATACCAAGATGTGTATTTGCGATAAACAGGGAAATGTGGATGACTTCAAGGAGCATGCAACAGAAAGCCACTTGGGAGGGCCGCATGTAATCTCAAGATTGCTTGATAAGATTGCAGAATATGATAATTTTGATGCTATTGCTATAAGTACGGCCGGTCAAGTCAATGCTGAAGAAGGATTTATAGTCTATGCTAACGAAAATATACCTAGATATACTGGGATGAAGATTAAGGATATTGTCACAAATCATTTTCATAAACCTGTTATGGTAGAGAACGATGTGAATTCAGCAGCATTAGGCGAGGCTAACTATGGTGCTGCCCAGAGCTTTAACAATTTCTTATGTCTGACCTTTGGAACGGGCATTGGCGGTGCGATCGTAATGAATCGCCAAATCTATAAAGGTGCTAATGGGGTAGCGGCTGAATTTGGTCATATCTTTACACATCCATTATCGGATGAGGTGGAGGGACTGCCGTTTTATGAAAAGTATGCTTCAACTACGGCCCTAGTGAAGATGGCTCAGCAGGCAGATCCTGAATGTATCGATGGAAAAGTCCTATTTGATAAAATACACAAAGGGAACGAGCCTCTGAAACAGATTTTGGATTCATGGGTCACTGAGGTGTCTGTGGGTTTAGCTTCTATTATTCATATTTTCAATCCATCCGCTATAATTATTGGAGGCGGCGTTATGGAACAAGAAGATTTGGTTCATAGGGTAGAAGAACGGACGAAGTCTTTAATTATGGAAAGTTTTGCAGGTGTGAGAATTGTTAAGGCCTCACTTGGGAATAAGGCAGGCTTGCTAGGCGCTTCCTCTTTATTCGCACATTAAACCATTGTAAAGGAGGGGCTTATTTGCGAACAATCAGTATTTTTACTTCTATTCATTCCAAGTACAATAATTTGACGAATACGGAGAAGAAGGTAGCGGACTACGTCCTGGAGAACACGAGAAGTGTTGTCTATATGTCGATTACTGATCTTGCAGATGCGTGCGATGTAGGGGAATCAAGTATATTTCGATTTTGCAAATCTTTAAGTTATAAAGGGTATCAAGAGTTCAAAATTGCACTTGCGCATAGTATTACTGTGGAGAATGAGATCCCGCAGCTTACGGATCAAATTCTAATGGATGATTCTACCGAAGCAGTGGCTTCCAAAGTGCTGACCTCAAATGTAAGTGCACTGAACGAGACCTATAATTTAATTGATATACAGAAGATTAATGAAACTATTGATTATATGATTAACGCGGAACGCGTATTATTTTTCGGCGTTGGCTCTTCTTTAATCACGGCTATGGAAGCCAAAATTAAATTTATGCGCATTACAAACAAAACGGAATGTTTGATGGATTCACATCTTCAGATGATGTCGGCAGCGCTGATGTCTGAGCGTGATGTCGCTGTAATCATTTCTTATTCCGGCTCAACTAAGGATAGTATTGAGGTCGCAAGAAAGGCGAAGGAACGAGGCGCTAAGGTGGTGTCTATTACGAGATTTGAAAAATCACCTTTAACCTCGTATTCGGATCTTACCTTACTATGTGGTGCTAATGAAGGTCCTCTGCAGGGTGGTTCATTATCTGCTAAGATCTCACAGCTCTATCTGCTGGATATTTTATATGTAGAATATTTCAAAAAGACTAGTGAGCAGTCTATTATCAATAAAGAAACAACAGCTGCGGCAGTTAGTGAGAAGCTCCTATAAGTGCGAGTTCAAAAAGTATGGTTTTCAGCACCGAGAAGATTGGATGAAGGTAGAAACTGAGGAGCGGAGCGTAGTGGAAGCTTTTGTGAGCACCGGAAGTTTCGCCTGAATTCAATATTCGATGTCGAGTAAGCTTCTTGGGCTACTTCGTGATCAAAAGCGGACTTTTTGAACAACCTCTGTAAGCGAATTGAGATGTGAGGAGAATGAGACAATATGATCTTAGGTTCATTGTCATCTTGGGAAGAGCATAGCAAATATGAGAATTCTGTCATTGTAGAGGCTATTGAGGAATTGAAAGTCATCTTACAACATGATCCAGATCTCGGTCGAATCGATATCCGCGGTAACGAGATATACGTTTCGATTATGGCTTTTGAGGCGAAGTTGCTGGAGGAACAGGTTGCTGAAAAACATGAGACCTATATCGACGTTCATTATCTGATCGAGGGTGAAGAAACGATCGGTTGGTCCCCCCTGCAAGAAGGGCTCGAGGCTACTAAGCCTTACGATGCGGAAGCAGATTATGCGCTTTATCCTCCGTCAGCCGAAGAGATTTTGTTAACTTTGGAGCCGGGTATGTTCGCTGTCTTTTTCCCGCATGATGTACACAGACCGGGTATGGGTCAACCGGGCACGAACATTAAGAAGGCTGTTATAAAGATCCACGTAGGGTTATTAAATTCATAGATTTTTCGAGCAGCGATTCTCTTTTTATTGGAGGATCGCTGCTTTGTGTTTTCGGTTATCAATAGCTTGCTTAGCGCCAATTAAGAAGGGAAACAG
Organism: Paenibacillus sp. FSL R10-2734; assembly: GCF_037963865.1. Taxonomy (NCBI): domain Bacteria; kingdom Bacillati; phylum Bacillota; class Bacilli; order Caryophanales; family Paenibacillaceae; genus Paenibacillus; species Paenibacillus sp. FSL R10-2734. The sequence goes on from NZ_CP150170.1 coordinate 1,873,563, forward strand.
GCGTAGATAGATAATTCGGGAAAAACTCCCTGAAATTCAGCCAGTTTTGCTTATTTGACGGATAATTAGTTATGATGAACGAAAGGCAGCCCCTGTTCGCACACCGTAGGTTAAAATGGAAGTTGAAGGACAACCATTTCAGAGCTACATGCGAAAGGAGCTGTTAATATGAAGAATACCATAAAATACGTAGGTTTGGATGTATCAAAAGAAAAAATTGCGGTGGCGATTGCAGATGAGGGTCGAGAACCCGCACGATATTATGGAGCCATATCTCATACCCCAGATGCTGTGGCTCGAATGATTCGGAAAATCAAAGGTACAGGGATTACACTGGAGGTCTGCTATGAAGCCGGGCCTACGGGGTACGACTTATATCGCTGGCTGACGAAAATGGGGATTTCCTGCGTGGTAATCGCACCTTCGCGTATGCCACAGCGTCCCGGCGATGCTATAAAAACCGATCGACGGGATGCTGAAAAACTGGCTCAACTGCACCGCGCAGGAGAATTGACTGCGATCCATGTGCCGACTCCTGAACTCGAAGCCTTAAGAGATCTCATTCGTGCACGAGAAGATGCTAGGCAGGACTTACATCGGGTTCGGCAACGGCTCATTCATTTTCTGTTGCGTCACCAAATTCACAAGCCAGAAGGCATGAAAAAACGTTGGACCAAAAGGTACCGGGAATGGCTGTCTATGTTGAAGTTTAATAATGTAGCTCAAGAAAAAGTTTTCGCGGAATCCCTGCAACAGCTCCGGGAAGTGGAGGAGCGAATCAAGCGACTTGAAGCCGCAATGCGAGAAGAAGCACAGATCTGTCCATACGCACCTGTCATTCAAGCGTTGCAAGGTCTGCGGGGAATTGCCCTGCTGACGGCTATGACTTTAGTTGTCGAGATTGGAAATTTTGAGCGTTTTCGTTCACCGGCTCAGCTCATGAGTTACCTGGGACTAGTGCCACGGGAGTATTCATCGGGAGCAAGTACCAAAAGAGGAAGTCTTACAAAAACCGGAAATTCCGGTGTGCGACGTGCACTGGTGGAGTCCGCATGGAGTTACCGTCACCGTCCTGCAGTTAAAGGAGATTTAGCAGTGCGCTTAGAGGGTCAGAGTGCTCATGTCCATGAAACGTCGTGGAAAGCCCAAGAACGGTTACACAGCAAGTATTTAAAGTTAGTCAGACGTGGGAAACACCGAAATTTAACTATGGCTGCGGTAGGTCGTGAGTTAGTTGGATTCATCTGGTCAATAGCGGTAGATGCAGAACGGAAAATGGCGTAGGTGAAATGAAAAAAACACAAAAAGTATACCCAAAAGATTTGAATTCTTGGGGCATGGAGACAAAGAGAAAGGTACGAGGAGAATCCGTGAATTCCCTATGCACAGGATCCCAGATCTGACGTGCGAAATTAGTTTGCGGAAGCTCCTTCGACGTAGGCATAATATGTGGTAACCAACCCACGGATAGCAGATTGCCAGCCGACGACTCGCATTTTGTCTCTGTGCCCAAGGAATTGAAAACCCTTTGGTTTAAAGGGGAAAACAGGGGTATTGACTAATTCGTTCATAGCAGGGAATTCATCCCTATAATTCAACTGATTCGTCGGTGAATATAGATATTACCCTGATTTTTAGGGAGGAATTCCCCAATCTAATCATTTAAAGCAAGTATCGGCTATAATCAGGGAGATTTTCCATAATTACTCTCGAAAAAGAATCCGTCACATAAGTAGGCTTCTCTAATTTTGTGACAGCCCCGTCTATTTTCATTTACAAACATTATAACGTTATATTTACTTCATGTGCTTTTCGTGGTATTTTAAACATTATAATGTTATATGGGAAAAGGTGAGAACACTGGATGAAAGATACGTGCTCCGTCAGGTGAAACGAGTAAGCGGAGAAGAGATCGACATTGTAATCGAGAGTGGAAGGATAGCTGAGATCACCCCGGCAGGCGAGGGCCGTGGGGGACAGGAGTGGGAGGGTTCAGGCGCATACGTATCCAGTGGTTGGATTGATATGCATGTGCATGCTTTTCGTGAATTTGATCCGTATGGTGACGAGATCGATGAGATCGGTGTCCGGCAGGGAGTAACAACGCTCGTCGATGCCGGAAGCTGCGGGGCTGATCGGATAGGTGATCTGGCCTGGGATGCATCGCAGGCTAAGACGAATGTGCTGGCGTTCTTGAATATCTCGCGGATCGGACTGCTAAGAATTGACGAATTATCCAACTTGGAATGGATCGATACGGAGAAAGTCCTGCAATCCGTTCGAACTTACGGGGAGATGATCGTGGGACTAAAAGCTCGGATCAGCAAAAGCGTTGTCGGCGCCAGCGGAATTGAGCCGCTGCATATTGCACGAAGCCTTTCAATGGAGACGGGACTGCCGTTAATGGTACATATCGGTTCAGCACCGCCAGATATCAGAGAGGTTATGCCTCTGTTGCAGCAAAAGGATATCGTGACCCATTATCTCAACGGAAAAGAGAATAATTTGTTTGCTGCGGACGGGCAGCCGCTTCAGGTACTGACGGAGGCGATTGACCGGGGGGTTCATCTGGATGTAGGGCATGGAACAGCAAGCTTCTCATTTAAGGTAGCTGAAGCTGCTAAACGTAACGGCATTGGACCGAATACGATTAGCACGGATATTTATCGTGTGAACCGAATGAAGGGACCTGTCTTTAGCATGTCTAATGTACTTTCAAAGTTTCTAAGTTTGGGCTATGCTCTGGATGAGATTGTGGCAGCGGTTACTTCCAATGCGGCAGAATGGTTGGGCAGGCCGGAGCTAGGCCGAATTCAGGTAGGTGATCCTGCAAACCTGACCCTGTTCACCTTGCAGCAAGAATCTGCAGTGCTTGTTGATTCTGAAGGGGAAGAAAGAGTGACGGATAAAGTAATCCATGCAAAAGGAGTGGTTATGGGTGGCGAATTCATTAAATGCGAAATACGGGCTTAAACGAGTAATTAATGCAAGCGGCAGAATGAGTATTCTGGGGGTATCAGCTCCGTCTGACACTGTGATGGAGGCGATGAAGCAAGGCGGACAGAGTTATGTGGAAATAGCGGATCTGGTGGATAAAGCTGGGGATTATACGGCACGTATTCTCGGTGCTGAAGCAGCGATTATCGTTAACTCAGCTTCCAGCGGTATTGCGTTGTCCGTTGCGGCGCTAGTGACCCAAGGCAACCGCCGCCGGAGTGAACGTTTGCACCAAGAAGCCATTCCACGTAATGAAATCATCATTCTGAAGGGACATAATGTCCAGTACGGAGCTCCGGTGGAAACGATGGTCTATCTAGGTGGAGGAAAACTAATTGAGGTCGGTTATGCGAATGAAGGCCGAGCCGAACATATAGAGGACGCCATTTGTGAGCAGACGGCTGCCATTCTGTATGTGAAGTCCCACCATGCGGTGCAGAAAAATATGTTATCCGTTGAAGAGGCATGGGAGATCGCTAAGCGTAAAGATATTCCGTTAATCGTAGATGCAGCAGCGGAAGAAGACCTCTGTAAATATGTGAAATACTCTGACCTGGCGATTTATAGTGGTTCCAAAGCCATAGAAGGGCCTACATCCGGTATCGTCGCCGGCAAACGTAAATATGTGGAATGGGTTAAGGTCCAATTGTATGGAATAGGGCGCAGTATGAAGGTCGGTAAGGAAACTTCCTTTGGTCTGCTACAAGCTCTGGAAGAATACATGGTCAAGGAAGATAAAAGTGACATCGAGCAAGCGTCTTTGCAAGGATTAATGGTGTTGAATGATCTTCCGGGAATTCGTGTAACGATTGTGCAGGATGAGGCGGGTCGTGCCATCTATCGCGGCCGAGTTCAGGTTGATCCACAGCAGGCCGGAATTACGGCGAAGGAATTGGTGGAGGGGTTGCAGCAGGGCGAGATTGCGATTTACACCCGCGATTATGGAGTGAAGCAGGGGTATTTCGATATTGACCCACGGCCACTTCTTGGGGATGATCTGCTCGTGATCGTAGACAGCATTCATAAATTGATAGGGGGACAATAAGATGACAATGATTTCACAGCGTTTTTATAAGGGCCGCACCGCATTAAATGTACTAGCTAAAGATATCGAGAATGCTAAAGAGATTTATGCCGCGGCGGAAGGTCATGTGCTGGTCGGTGTACTCTCTAAGGATTATAAGACGGTAGAAGAAGCCGTAACCGCCATGAAGCAATATGGTCAAGAAATAGAAGATGCTGTATCGATTGGCTTAGGTGCAGGGGATAATCGCCAAGCGGCAATTGTGGCCGAGATTGCTAAGCATTATCCGGGTAGTCATATTAACCAGGTGTTCCCTGTGGTCGGAGCTACACGCGCTAATCTTGGTGGGAAAGACAGCTGGATCAACAGCATGGTCTCCCCTTCTGGTCGCGTTGGTTACGTGAATATTTCAACAGGACTCTTCAGTGCTGCGGAGAGTGAAGCGGCGATTGTACCTGTAGCATCAGCAATTGCGCTTGTTCGGGATATGGGTGGTAATGCACTGAAGTATTTCCCAATGCAGGGATTAAGCCGTGAAGAGGAATACCGCTCTGTCGCGAAGGCCTGTGCTGAGGCAGGGTTTGCACTCGAACCAACCGGTGGAATTGATATGGACAATTTCGAGGCTATTCTGGAAATTGCTCTTGAAGCAGGGGTGCCACAAGTGATTCCGCATGTCTACTCATCCATTATCGACCAAGAATCGGGACAGACCCAGATCCAGGATGTGCGTGATTTGCTTGGAATTATGAAGAGGCTGACCGATAAATATGCCTAAAGTAATCGGGGCATTCGGAGAAGTAATGATGCGTCTGCAGGTGCCGGGAGTTCAGCTGCTATCACAAGGAAACACCTTGAATTATTCATTCTCTGGCACTGGGGTTAATGTCAGCTCTGCACTAGCACGCTTCGGGCATGAAGGTGCTTTGGTTTCCCGTTTGCCGAATACTTCTTTGGGAGATGCCGCCGCGGCGTATTTGCGGAAGCTGGGAATCTCATCTACCTTCGTTATACGAGGGGGAGAATACCTAGGCTTGTATTTCTTGGAGAACGGATTTGGCGCTCGTCCAAGTAAGGTGACTTATAGCAATCGTCTGGAGAGTAGCTTCAACACGGCTCCTGAGGAAACTTATGATTATGAAGAGATTGCGCGAAGTCTGGATGTGATCCATTTCTGCGGCATTACGCTGGCTATGAACGATAGTGTGCGTCATCACATGAAATCCTTAGCTAGAGCAGTAAAGCAGCAGGGGGGGACTGTGATCTTCGATTGCAACTATCGTCCATCCTTATGGGGAGCGGAAGGGTATTCACAAGCGAAGCCGCATTACGAGGAAATGCTGAGGCTGGCCGATATCGTAATGATGAATGAGAAGGACGCGATCTATATCTTGGGGATGAGCACTGAACAAGCTCATCGTGAAGAGCAATTGATTGAGCTTATTCCCGCGGTTGCGAAGCAGTACGATATTTCGGTGATCGCAGGCACACATCGCAGTATTCATGGCGATAACTCACATTCACTGCGAGGGTTTCTTTATAAGAATCAGAGCTTCTTCTTTTCGGATACACTGAGATTTCTCGTCTATGATAGAATAGGGGCTGGAGATGCCTATACGAGCGGAATTGTGCATGGAGAGCTAACAGGATTTACACCTGAGCAGACAGTACGGTTTGCCGCTGCCGCTAGTATGCTAGCCCATACTGTCGAGGGCGACACTCCCATGGCTTCAGAAGCGGATGTACTTCGAGCCATGACCCTATCTGTAGGCGATGTAGAAAGGTAGTGAACCTCTTGAGTTTGTCCCGAAAAGATAAGCCCTTATATATGCAAATCGCAAATATTATAAAGGATCGGATTCTACACGGAGTCTATCCTATCGGGTTGAATATTCCTTCCGAACCACAGTTGGAGCAGGAATTTAATGTCAGCAAGATCACTGTGCGCGGTGCCATTCAGGAACTCGTCCAAGAGGGATTTCTGGAGAAAGGGAGCGGTAAGGGGACGAAGGTGATCCGCAATACCTCATCCTCCAAGCTGTCCAAATGGAAGAAGTTCACGGAAATTCTGGTGGATGAAGGGCATCAAATTCGGAAGCAATGGCTAAAGGCGGAGCGGGTATATAATGAAGCCGGAAGTGAACCTTATCGTTTATTCGGTGAATATTGTATACGCTTGGAACGCATATACAGTCTCAATGATATTCCATACGTTCATTACACGCATTATTTAGTAAATGGTATGGATGATTTGGATCTACTAGACTTAAATGCCCAGTCCTTGTATGAACTGCTTGAAGAACGGAGCGTTTCCTTAGAGAAACTGCGTGATGAATTTTTCGTTGCTGTTCCTCCGCCTGATGTAGAGGAGATATTGCTTCTGGATAAGAAGATTCCATTGCTGAAGCGAACACGTTATTCTTACGATGAGCTTGGCAAGGTAACTGAGTATAGTATCGGCTTTTACAACACGGAGCTGCAGAATTATGTAGTGAACTATGAGGTGTAGTTAGAGAAAATCCGGAGCAGTTTGTAGGGTGAATTCCCTGCAGGATGGTTCGGATTTTTTGTATCTTTGCAAGCGGTAAATATAATTATTTAAATTTATGAATATACAAGATGTGATGACTGATGTAAAATTACAATACCTGAAGCGTCCTGGAACAGCTTAAGGGCTTTTTGCATGCTCTTTTGCAGATTGCAAAGACTAGGGGCATGTCGACTATAGAAAGATTAATGGAGGTTGGAGATTTTTATGAAGAAAAGAGCTTTGAAAAGAATGATGATGATGTCGATGATGGTAGCTGTCATCGCTGTACTTGCAGTCGGTTGTGGTTCAAAGAATAACACGAATACAGCATCGACAGAAGGAACTACAGGTGAGGCTTCAAAAGAAGTTGTTACTTTGTCACTTGGCCTATTGCCTTCGATTGATGCTATTCCTTTTGTAATTGCACATGAACAAGGTTTCGATAAGAAACATGGAGTGAACCTAGATATCCAAACGTTCAAGAGTGCAAAAGACCGTGATGTCGCTTTTCAAGCAGGTAAGCTAGAGGGGATCAGCGCTGATTTGGTTGCGATTTCTATTTACAATGAAGCCGGGCTGGATGTGAAGATCACTAGCACCACTTTTGGTGAATTCGATTTATTGACTGGGAATGACGCGATTCAAGAAGTGAAGGACTTGAAGGGCAAAACCGTGATTTTATCCAAAAATACCTCCACACAATATACTGTGGCGATGATGCTGAAACAAGCGGGTTTGACGGAAGATGATATTACGGTAACTGAGGTTCCGCAAATCCCTACCCGTTTAGAATTGCTTAAGAATAATAAGGCGGATGCAGCGATTTTGCCTGAACCATTTGTAACTATGGGTAAAGCTTCAGGCTTGCGCGTGCTTAGCTCAACGCATACAGCGGGCGTGAATCCATTTGTATTGGCTTTCCCACAGACTGCAATTGATGCTAAGGCAGATGCGATTCGCAGTATGTATGCTGCTTATGATGAAGCTGTAGCCTATATGAAATCTCATGATCAATCCGAATATATCGATCTTGTGATCAAAGAAGTTGGTTATCCAGAAACATTGAAAGATGAAATTAAAGTGCCTGATTATATCCCTGCCAATCAAGTGGATGTGAAAGAAGTGGAAGCCGCATTTGCATGGGCACGGGAAAAAGGTTTGCTTAGCAAAAATATCTCGCCTGAAGATGTGATTTCTGATGTCCAGTTCAAAAAATAAGGGACTTGTTATAAAAGACCTTAAAGTAGAGTACAAGACGGGGCAATTAGCCTTAGGACAGATGGATTTATCTTTTCCAGAGCATGGGATTTACACGATCATCGGACCCTCTGGCAGCGGGAAATCCACTTTATTACGGGCGATCGCGGGCTTGCTTCCAAGCTATATGGGGCAGATTCTTTTTAATGAGAAATCCGTGCATGATAAAGAAACTCTGATCGGTCTCGTACCGCAAAACTATGGCCTTCTCCCATGGAAGACTGTACATGATAATATTCAAATTGCGATGAAAATCTCGCATACGGCTAACCAATCCAAGCAAGAACGTGAGAACCAGATTGAACAGTGGCTTTCATCGATGAGAATCTCTGATTTAGCTGATCGTTATCCTCTATCTCTCAGTGGGGGACAGCAACAAAGAGTAGCAATTGCTAGAGCATTCGCCATTATGCCCACCATTTTATTGCTGGACGAGCCGTTCTCCGCACTGGATGCGATTACGCGGGAAACGCTGCAGATTCTCTTTTTGGATAACTGGTTGGCCCATCCGGCTACTACCTTATTTGTTACCCATGATGTGGAAGAAGCTATTCTGCTGGGGCAGAAAATTATTGTTATGCCATCTAATAAAGAAGAAGCTCCAGAAATGATTGATAATCAATTGGTATTTGAAATGAAGCATGAGGATAAGCGGGACAGTGTAGATTTCTTTGAGCAGACTAAGCAAATCAGAAAGGTAATGCAGGAGATATGGTGAGAACAAGTCGGCTTCATCACATAATAAGACTGTTGTTTGTGTTCTTTTGTATGAATGTGGTTTGGTATATTGCCTATTTGCTTATGAATCATTCGATTTTGCCGAGTCCATTCGCTGTATATAACGCTATGTTTCATTTAGGGGTACAGGATGTTGCTTTAAATGTGGGGTATAGCTTGTTCAGAATTTTTGCGGGTGTGGTGCTGGCGTTAATCATTGGACTGCTCATTGGTCTGCTGATGGGACGTTCGCTGACTTGGAATAAGCTGCTGGACCCTGTCGTTTATTTAACATATCCTGTTCCAAAAATCGCCCTGCTTCCCGTTGTGATGCTGTTCTTCGGGCTTGGCGAAACGTCTAAAATCTTGATGATTATGCTGATTCTATTGTTTCAAATTATCATCTCTGTTAGAGATGGTGTGAAGGCCATTCCTGAGAATACCTATGATGTCTTAACGAGTATAGGTGCTAGCTCTGTGCAGAAATTCTGGCATGTGACACTGCCGGGTGCACTGTCGGTCATTCTGAGTACGATTCGTATTTCGCTTGGAACGGCGATATCAGTCCTCTTTTTCACGGAGATTTATGGAACTGAGCATGGCATGGGTTTTTTCATTATGGATGCTTGGTTAAGACTGGATTATCCGGAGATGTATGCGGGAATTATGCTGTTTAGTTTGGTGGGGTTTGTCCTCTTCTTGCTTGTTGATTTTCTGGATTACAAGTTTATGAAGTGGCGGAATTAAATATGATTGTATCGGCTAAAAAGATTAGACCAGCAGGCTCCAGCATGGAGCTTTGCTGGTTTTTTTGTTGTATAGGAAATTAACGGTATGCCCTTTTAATTGCAGTTTGTACAATAGAAACCCACGTTTCCGCTCGAAAAAGTTCATCTACTGCACTTTGTGCAACGGATCTCCAGGAAATGTGCTAGTAAAGGGTATTTTTCATATGATTGATTGCACAAAATACAATAGAACTGCAATTCAGTGCTATTTAAATAAATTCTGTTGTATGAAATACAACAGAATTGAAAATTCCCCGAAAAAAATCGGAGAATCATAACAGACGCTATGTTCGATAGTCGCTTTTGCCCGAGTATATAGTGATCCTTACCGACCAAGAAGCGCCGGCACGATAAATCGACCGAACACATTAGCTGGTGAGCCTTTTTTGTACTTATCCGCAGTGATGACTGCGACCAGCTCGTAGGATGGAACCACAAGGATATGCTGACCTCCGAATCCGAGTGCAAAATAATAAGGAATCTCGTTTCGCTGCTGCTCAGTACCAGCATTGAATGAGGATACCCACCAGTGCCAGCCGTAAAAGCCCTTTTGTGGTAGCGTAGCTGCAACATAGGGACGAGTGGACTTCTGAACAGTATCCGAAAGAATGAGCTGCTGGTCCTTCCAGCACCCCTGCTGCAAATAAAGTAGGCCGAATTTCAGCATATCCTCCGGCTTCAGATAAAGGCCAAAGCCACCGGTATGTACGCCTTGGGGATCGGTATCCCAGCGGTAGCTTTCGATGCCAAGCGGCTGAAATAGCTGAGCTTTGGCAAATGCTGCAACGTCTTGTCCAGAACACTCACGCAGGATAGTGGATAAGAGCTGAGAGCATCCGGAGTTATAAGTCATCACGGTTCCCGGCGTATGAGCTAGCGGCTGGGCGAGCACAAACTTTACCCAGTCTGTGGTTTTGGTCATGGTCGGAAAGGAATTCTGCCCCCCGAACTCCGTCCAGTTAAAGCCCGCTGTCATCGTTAATAAGTGACCGATAGTGATCTCTCTTTTTCGTGGATCTTGATCCTCTTTTAATAAAGGGAAAAATAGAGAAATAGGTGTGTCAGGTGGCGGAATGATTTGTTTATCTATGGCTATGCTGACCAGGGCGGCGAGCACGCTTTTGGTGCAGGAGTTAATTTTGCCAAGCTCTTCTGAGATTTTTGGCTCGCGATAATGCTCCAGTATGGGTTTTCCATGTTGAACGATTAGACAACTGCGAATATCTAGGCCAGTAATGCCGTCTATAAGCGGCTGAAGGTTCCAGTCAGTGATGTGGGTGGCCCCCTTTCAGAGATGAGTTAAAGCTGTAGCTGCCTACCATTATAGCTCATATAGCATGCATTACATAAACAATGTAATTTCCTGTCGTTAAATAAATATGGAAAATATAAGGAGATATCTGTATAATGTTATGAATCACGTGTTAGAGGAGGATGAATTCTTTTGAAAAGCAATAATACTCACTTTGTTCATCAGACAGCTAAAACGGTATTGATCACTACAGTGGCACTTGCGTTATTGTTACCCCCAGCTTTGGCCGCAGCCGATTCTACATCTGTTAGTAGTAACACTTCGGTAACACAGGTTAGCGCACAAGCCCCGACTACTACAACGATCTCCGAGGCTGATCCGACAAAAGTAAAATTCACACAGGAGCAGGCGGTTGCGAAGCTAAGAGAACTATTCCCATCCCTAAAAGATGCAACAGTAAACAATGTTCAACTGGGATCTAACCAAAGCTACCCAGCTCCAACAAATCAAATGATCTGGAACATTCAGTGGCAGATTCAAGAGGGGAATATGGGGCATGGCTTTAGCAGTGAGATAGATGCCATTAATGGAGATATCATCAATACGTACATTTCATACCCTCGTGAGAATAACGAATCCTATTATCCACCGAAAGTATCGCAGACTCAGGCACTGGAGATCGCCAAGGCTTTTGTGGCTAAAGCAGCCTCATCGGTTAAGAGCAGTGATCTGCAATTAAATGAGAATGCTGGTTATAATTACTTTTCGAACTCTTTATTCGGTCCTGTTCAATATGGCTATTACTTCAGTGTCATGAAGAATGGTATTCCTTCTGGATCGGATAGCATTAACATAGTTGTGGATGGCAACGGAAAAGTGACGCAATTCTCTAAGTTTTCTCAAGGGCTTGAATACCCATCTGCACAGCCCAAGATTACCCTGGAGCAAGCACAGAAGCAATTTGCGGAACAGTTTGATTTAGGTCTTTTTTACACTCCTATTTATAAGAACGGAAAACCTAACAGCTGGATTGTAGGCTGGCGTCCAATTGATCAGTCTCTATATCCTATCGATGCATTGACCGGTAAGAGAATAGATTTAGAAGGAAAAGAATCCGTATCCACTGCAGTCGTGTATTCAGATTTAACCAAGACCAAGGATGTCTATCAAGCAAGAAGCTCAACTACAGAGCTCTCTGCAAAAGAAGCAGAGCAGCTTGTAAAGAAGGTTGCTTATATTCCAGCAGATCGTAAATTGATCTCTCAAAGCTTGAGAAATGACTATCAGGATACGGATCGGAAGATCTGGCAGTTATACTGGGGTGGTAATGGAAATGAACGTTTCATTGGTGCTGGCTTCCCAGAACAATCCTCTGCCGAGATCGATGCAAAGACTGGTGAAATATTGCAGTACCAAGCTCAAACTTATGGTATTAATCAGGATAAGAAGGAAGAGCCGGCTCCTGCTGGAGGGAAGAAGCTTAGTGAGGTTGAAGCTAAGACTAAAGCGCTTAGTATAATTAATGGTCTATATCCTCAGGCGAGTCAGAAGCTAAAGCTTGTAGAATATGGAGCTAACTCAAGCGTGACTTCAGACGGATCAGGATACAGATATCAGTTTATTAGAGTTCATCAAGGGATTCCTGTGAGTGACAGTACCATTTCGGTAAGCTTGGATCTTTACGGTAGACTGACTTCTTACATGGGGAATCGGATAAAGGGTATCGATGAAATCACATTATCGCCTGATGCAAAAATTTCCAAGAAGGAAGCGCTCGAAACCTATAAACCTAAATATCAAACTAAGCTAAGATACACTCAGGTTGGTGGATACAATGCTTATAATAGCTATGCAGCACCAAAGGTGAAACTGATATATGATACAACCATTGCTGAATTTAATGGATTGAATCAGGTTTTAGATGCAGCCACTGGAAAATGGGTTGCGGTCTATGATTACTTGGGTCAGCAAGATGCTCAACTATCTGCGACGGATATCAAAGGCCACGCAGCGGAACAAGCCTTATCAGAATTAGTAAAATACCATGTGATTACTCCGGATGCCGATGGCAAAGTGAACCCAGATCAAGAAATATCTGTTGGCGATTGGCTAACCTATCTTGCCAAGGCTTCTAATCCGAACTTCAGCAATTATTATAGTAATAATGAACGAAAAACTGTGGCAGGCGTGAAGCCTGAGAATTCCTATTATGATGCTGTTACTTATGCAGCAGATCGTAAGTGGATCAACAAGGATGAGAGCCTGCAAATAGATAGTAAGTTAACCCGGGAACAGCTTGCTGTTCAGCTAGCTAATTTTTTGAAATATAACAAACTCACAACCTATCTTGATAAAGATGTGACTGTAAGTCAGTTCAGTGATAATGCATCTATAAACAATAAGGGAGCAGTGGCTCTTGTTGTGAAATTGGGAATCCTAAAGGATGACAACGGCAAGTTTAATCCACAGCAGACTGTTACGAAAGCGCTGGCGGCTTCGGTAATTATGAAGCTAGTGGAGCTGCAAGGAAAGACCGATCAGATTATTGGTCAATAAGAATATATAAGCATAAAAGAAAATAACCCGAAAGACGGACACCTTTACTGAAAGGGTGCATCTTTCGGGTTATCTTTTTATATGGGATTCAACGGTAATTAATGGAGTTGTTTATCTACTTCTTTAATTGGATTCTCGTTAACATTCTCTTCAACCTTGCTGCTCATAAACCAGCCAATTGCAGCGATGAGTACGAGCACAACATAGAAGGTGAGCTTCCACCAAGTGCTATGTGCGAAGTCTTCGGAAAGAACACCAAGTGAAGGGTGTGCCAAGGTGATGACTGCGAGCTTAACTCCGACCCAACCTACGATGAAGAAGGCTGCAATTTCAAGACCTGGACGGGTATGGAGCAATTTAACAAAGAAGGTAGCTGCGAAACGCATAATGACCAGACCGATAAATCCACCAGCAAAGATGACGAGGAACTGTCCGCCGTCAAGTCCACCGATTTGTGGAAGACCACTTGCAGGAAGAGCAACGGCAAGTGCAACTGCTGCTAGGATGGAATCGACCGCGAAGGCGATGTCAGCAACTTCTACTTTGAAGACAGTAAACCAAAAGCTGGATTTCTTTTTATTGACTGCAGTACCAGTACCGCTTTCAGCTGCTTCATCCGTAACTGGCTTCTTGAACAATAGTTTTCGGAAGATATGATTCCCCGCGATAAACAATAAATAAATCGCGCCGATGGCTTGTACTTGCCAGATATCAACCAGGTAAGAGATGACAAATAGTGATCCGAAGCGGAATACGAAGGCTCCGGCTAATCCGTAAAATAGCGCTTTTTTTCTTTCCTCATCAGGAAGATGTTTAACCATAATTGCCAATACCAATGCGTTATCTGCGGCTAGTAGTCCTTCAAGTGCTACAAGAACGAGCAATACCCAGCCGTACTCTAATATTAATCCCCAATCCATTACTGTTGTCCTCCCTTTTCTAATGCAAATATCTACTATGAGATATTCACCATAACAGCTTAACCAATTTTATATAAAAAAGACCTTTACCAAACAGATTAGCCTTTGGAATAAAGGTCTAACCTGATTGGTAAAGGTCTCGCTAACAATGTTGAATTGCCAATAAAGCCGGAGAATATCCTCATATTCTCGTATTGACGACTTTATTTAACAGCTACTCCCCTTTACGGGATATATTAAATTTTAAAAATTATTTTTTTGTGTTTTTGCCTAAAGAGATCATATACGAGATGAAAGTTAATGTCAATAAAATATTGGAGAAATAAAGCTAGAGTTCTCTACTCCATTTTATGCTAACCCTTAACCGCCCCAGCCGTGATTCCCTTGGTCATCTGTTCTGTAAAGAGCAAGTAGATCAGAATAGTTGGTATGGCAATGATCGTCATAACAGCGAACTGAGCACCGTAGTTAGAGGAATATTCTCCGGCAAATTTCATAATGGAGAACGGAATGGTCTTGAGATCCTCCGAGGTGAGGAAGGTGTTCGCCATAATGAATTCATTCCAGGTGCTGATGAAATTGAGTACACAGATGGTAGCTAGTGCGGGTTTCGTAATTGGCAGGATGATGCGGAAGATCACACCGTAAATGCCGCAGCCATCGATAACCGCCGACTCTTCAATCGCGCGAGGGATGGTCTCTAGAAAACCAGTCATGATGAGCACGCTCATTGGGATGACAATAGCCGAATAAGGCAGAATCAGCGTATACATATTGTTCAGCATTCCGAGCTTGTTAAACAGGATAAAGTTCGGCAGCAGTGTGGCGTGAATGGGAATGATCATGCCCATCATGATGAGCGATAGGACAATACCACTTAGCTTCCATTTCATGCGGGTGAACGCATACCCCATCATCAGTGACACTAGTGCGGACAGCGCAACGGTAATTACTGTAATGATAAGACTGTTGGCAAAATAGCGTGGTACACGCCCGTAGGTAAAAGCATTTCTATAATTCTCCCATTGAGGAGGGGATGGCCATTTCAGAAAAGAGCTTCCAAAGAAATCACCACTCTTTAGTAGGGAGTAATCGATCAGCCAGATGAGCGGAAATAACTGAATCAAAGCGATGAGACCAAGAAACACCATCATTAGGATTTTGCCAGTTGTAGGTTTACTGCGCTTCTGTTTATGAAGCTTCAGATTGGGGGGCGAAGCGGCAGTTGCTAATGAATTATTCATATGATTTCCTCCGGTTACAGGGATTCTAAAACTCTCCGATATCTTTCTTCAGAACCTTATTGAGTATTACGGTTAGTACAAGGCAGAACACAATGAATAGGATAGATATTGCATTACCGTAGCCATATAGCGACGATGAGAAGGCGGTTTTGTATAGGTAGTTCCCTAAGAATTGCGTGCTGTTTGCCGGGCCACCGTTAGTCATTAAGAACACGGTTTCCATTTGCTTTAGACAGGTCGTAACCGCGATGATAATGGCAACTCGCATCATAGGCGAAAGAAGCGGTATGATGATGCGCGTGTAAAGGGTGAAATTGTTTGCGCCATCGATCTTTGCGGCTTCGCTTAGATCACTTGGAATGCCTTGCAGACCTGAATAATAAAGCAGCAGTGCGTACCCAAAACCTTGCCACATCACCACGATGATGATACACCAGATCGCTGTCTTCGGATCTCCAAGCCAATCATGTGTGAGTGAATCCAGCCCGACGCCACTTAGCAGCTTGTTGAGCAGTCCGTAATTGGGATGAAAAATCCCGCTCCACAGCTTGGCTGTAACCACAACGGAAATTACAGCGGGGATAAAAAAGATTGTCCGGAATATTTTTTCGTATTTACCGGAATTGGTCAGGAATATCCCTATTAGGATGGCAAAGGGATGCTGTAAGAATACAGTGGCAGCGGTCAGCAACAGGGCATTGCCTAGCGAAGTCCAGAATACTTTGTCATGAAATAGGATTTCGCGATAGTTATCAAAGCCAATAAAATTGTACTTGCCGATTCCGCCCCAGTCCGTTGAACCGTAATAAGCGCTCATAAAGATAGGGATGCAAATCATAAAAGCAAACAGGAATAGTCCGGGTGCGATGAGCAGAAATATCGCTTTTTTGTCGCTTAACACTCTGTGCATGGAAATCTCCGTCCTTTGAAAGAGTAATCTATCTAATACCATCGTAACGGGAAGCTAGACCCTGGAACATGCCGTATATTTCAGATGATTGTACACATTTTTTAAATTATGGAATGATAATTTTCTCTGATACCAAAGGCATTTATGCTTGAACAACAAACCCCCGGCCTCTGGGGGAGCCGGGGGTTTGTACGCAACCATTTATGGAGTTAATTTTGGAACGTCGAGGTTCATATTCCTCGCAGTTTTAGAGACTATTTACCAGCCAATTTATCGGACGCAGCGTCAAGTGCTTTGGCGAATTCTGCTGTAGTTGTAGCGCCGGAGAGCAGGCTTTGGTGAGCCTCCATTACCTTTTGCTTGAACTCGTCGTTACCAATATCCTGCAGTGGAGTTCCGCTGGAAGAGGTCATCGAGCTGAAGACATCCACTAGTTCTTTTTGGAGTTGAGTTTCATTTCCAGTCAAGAATTCATTGAATTTTTGCGCAGGTGTACCCGCGCCAGCTTGCCATAACATCTTGGACCAGTGTTCAGGCGCGAAGAAATATTTCAAGAAATCAACAGCGGCTTCAGCGTGTTTGGAGTTCTTGCTTACTGCATATCCACCACCGTACCAAGCAGCGTCATCCGTTGATTTGCCTTTATCTGAGCCAGGGAAAGCGAATGCGCCTACATTATTGCGGAATTCTTCAGAAAAGTTCACATCCGTAGCTAAGCCAGACTCCCAAGCGCCCATAAAGAACATAGCGGCTTGTCCTTGTCCGAACAAGTTACGCGCTGCGCCGTAATCGGCGGTCAACCAGCCGTCGGCAAAGCCTTTGGCATTTGCGAAATCTTGCATTTCAGTTGCAGCTGCAACGAGGCTAGGATCATTAAAGGATATTTTACGAGCAACAGCTTCATCCATCTTATTAAAATCACCATTTTGACGTTGAGCAACGAACTCATACCAGATTGGCAGCGTCCATGCATCCATACCATTCATAGCGATAGGGTTGATTTTGTTGGCACGTAATGTTTTGACAGCTGCAAGCAGATCAGCAGTAGTCTTTGGCACCTCGATACCGTTGTCAGCAAAGATTTTTTTGTTATAGAACATGACCATATAGTCTGCACTACGCGGCAATCCATATAGTTTGCCATCTTTGCTGAAGCCGTCCATTGAACCAGAAACAAATTGATCGCCTTCGAAGTCAGCGCTGTTCAGTTCAAGCAGCAAGTCATTATCGAGCAGTGGACTCAGGAATGAAGGCTGACCCCAAGCTTGAATGATATCAGGCATCTGATTGCTGGAGGCATATACTTTGATTTTCGACTTATAAGGTTCATCTTGAAGCGCTTCCACTTCTATTTTGACGTTAGGATGTTCTTTCATATAAGCGTCGATGATGTCTTGCTCCACTTTGCCTGAACCGTTTGCCCGATCCGCAAGTGCGGTGAAGAACTTCAGTGTGATTTTTTCGGCTGGTGCGTTCTCCGCTGCGTTCGCTGTTGCCTCGGCAGTAGCTTCGGCCTTGTCATTCGCAGGAGCGTTTGTAGCTTTCGCATTGTTATTTCCGCCACCGCAGCCTGCAAGCAGAGCTGGAAGCATTAGACTCATAAGCATTAGCTTGATTCCTTTACTTTTCATCAAAAACCCACCTTTTTTAGAATGATGTATTTTGAAGGAACGAGTGTTATCCATCATGGAAGATGACAACGTCGTTTCTTCTTGCATCCTCATCTTAAGAGTTTCTGGCTGATAGAAACATGGTCCATATTTAAGAATGATGTAGGCATTTTTTAGCGAATGTAAAAAGCGGGTTCAGGGTTAATTGATTTCAGTTATACTTGGTTTACACATCTTTTTCTAAATATATGAAGGTGGTTCTCATGAATCGAAACATTCGCTTAGTAAGCCGTTATCGCCATCTTCCGCTCCAATTTAAGCTGTTATTATGGTTCGTACCTTTGCTTCTGGTGACCATATTCGCTATGGGCTGGAACTCTTATCAGATCTCTTCGCAGCAGGTTGTGGAGAAAATGAAACAGTCACAGGACCATCTGACCAAAAAAACAGCAGAGCAGATCGATGAGATGGTAAAAGGTATGATATCTTTTTCGAATACGCTCTTTCTGGATGAAAGTGTGCAGCGGCTCCTAGCATCGTCTGAAGCGCAGAAGGAACGTAATTCTGTATTTAAGACGGTTACTAATCTGATGGTTGCAGGCAATTCCATTCAGTCACTGATTCTATACTCTTTAGAAGATCAGAACAATGGGGCGGAGCCTTTTGCTGCGAATCAGGCAGGATTGACGACAGGTATGAAGTACTCGGATTTTATCAAAACCTCGTATTATCGGGAAGCTATTAAAGCAGCTGGTAGCCCTACCTTTGGACTCTCCAGACCCACTGACGGCATTTTTGTAGGCGATCATTACCATAAGATTCTGCTCTCCAGAATTATCAAGAATATTTACACATTAAAGCCGGCAGGACTTGCTGTGATCGGTGTGGATGCAGGGAAGATTGGGAGCCAATATCTCGACAATGCTGAAGATGATGTAGATATGTTCGTGCTTGATCGAGACGGGCTGATTATTACGGCTTCGAATCCTAGCTGGATTGGTAAAAGAGATCTGGAACTTCCGTATTTTGCGGATAGCGACCCTCAGTTGACTGTTAAAAAAAGGCTGGAGTCTACAGCGGATCATAAACAGTGGATTGTATCACATCTGCAGTCGGAGACGACAGGTTGGTATGTGGTAGTGGCTCATTCCAAACGGCAGCTTGTTAAAGAGCTCGGTCAGATTTTACAGGTCACGATGACAATCGCTGTTCTGTGCTTAGTGGTAAGCCTAATGGTTACTTGGCTGGCAGCCGCCGCTATTACGAAACCACTGAAGAAGCTTTCCCGTTCGATGCGCAGACTGCAGACAGGTGATTTCACGCAGCGGGTATTTTTTGAAGGGAATGACGAGATCGGCTTACTCGGACATGGTTATAATCTAATGGTGCAGCGGATCAAATCGCTCATCAACGATGTATACGCCTCTAAAATGAAGCAACAGGAGGCAGAATTGAAAACGCTTCAAGCTCAAATCAGGCCTCACTTTTTATATAACACGCTAAATACAATCTGTTGGGAAGCAGAGAAAAAGGGAGATAAAGAAATTGCCGATATGGTGTATTCTCTCTCTCAGGTGTTCCGACTCAGCTTAAATGATGGGCGTGATACGTTTACTTTGGAGCAGGAAGTAGAACTGGTGACCAATTACTTATTCCTGCAAAAGAATCGCTTTAAAGAGCGTTTTGAGTTTGAGATTTCTTTGGATGAGAGTATCAAGGATTTCACAGTACCTAAGCTGCTGCTGCAGCCACTGGCCGAGAACGCAGTAATTCACGGTATTGAACCGCTGTCTGGAAGTGGACTGATATCGGTTCGCGCTTACCGTATAGAGCAGACTATTGTGCTTGAGGTACAGGATAATGGTGTAGGAATCACGGCTGATAGACTTCGAGAGCTACATCAACGTTTAGCGAGGGGAAATTCTTTAGCTGAGGAAGAGAATGTTGGACGTACAGGCTTTGCGCTCATGAATGTGCAGGAACGACTTGCCTTATTTTTTGCGGGAGCTTCTCTGCAACTAGAGAGTGTGGAAGGGGCAGGCACACGTATTATTATTCATATCACTGTGGAGGGTCCATAAATGATGAAGCTGCTGATTGCTGAAGACGAAGACACCATCCGTGAGGGCATAGTAAACATGATTGACTGGAAGTCTCATCAGATTGAGGTAATGGGTGAGGCGGGGAACGGAAGCGAAGCGCTGGCTTTGATGGAGAAGGAACAGCCCGATCTTCTGTTAACGGATATCCGTATGCCACAAATGGATGGTCTGGAGCTGATTGAAATCGCACGGCGCAGAGGTTATGGCTTCCGGTCGATTATTTTATCCGGATATAACGAGTTCTCTTATGCGAAGCAAGCGATTTCCCTAGGTGTTGTTGATTATGTGCTGAAGCCATGCCGACCTGAGGAAATTCTGAAGACGGTATTGAAGGCGAAGGAGCTCATTGAAAGACAACGAAATCAGGAGGATGAACAGCTTAAAAAAGAGCGTTCCTGGCATAAAAATGCGCCGCTTGTAAAAAGCCAGGTTCTGTCTCAATGGATTTATCATCCACCGGTTCCGCTAGAACGGCGTCAGGAGCTAATCGGAGAGTTATCTATGGCGATTGGCTTTGAAGGGCCGCAGATTGGTCTTGTCAGCTTCGATTTTGACCCACCCTCCGCTGCAGGCACAGGACAGGATTTTGTACTTCTGCGTTACGCAGCGTTAAATATTATTAGTGAGACATTGTCGCCCATCTATAGAGGAAAGATTGAGACTTTTCATGATGGGAATAACCTGCTCTGGATTGGCAGCGGCTTAGGCGGAACGGATTCTCGCAAGCCTTACCGAGCACCCCTCCAGTTGAAAGAGCAGATTGAGAAGCTGCAGAGCAATCTGGAGAAATACCTCAAGCTGTCGATCAGTATTGCCGTTGGCTCCTGTCGCTCGGATATTTCTGAAGCTCATTTGTCGTATAAAGAGGCCCTTCAGGCGATGGAATCGCGATTTCTGAACGGAAAAGGCGGTGTCTATTTTTATACAGAAGGCACGGGAGTTATTGGCGGAGGTCCGCAGGAAATCGGGATTTTAGATGATCCTGAATTAAATGTGTTGGAGGATGAGATGCTAGTGGCGGTTGGTGCAGGGAGCAATGAGCTCGCACTCGATCTGCTGGAGAAATGGCTGGATCGTTTTCGCGGCAACCCGGGATGTCTCAAGCAAGAGGTGAATATTCGTGCAACTGCCTTTGTAGTTCAATTAAAGAGACTCGCGCAGGAAAAACAAGTCGCTGGCTTCGAATGGAAGCAGTATTTGGTCAATTGGATGGAGCAGGCACCACAGATAGAGACGTTGGAAGAATTGTCTACGATTTTGAATAAGGTTATGCAGAATGTGGTGGAGGCTTTTTCCAAGCATCGTCCGCTGCATCGCACAGTAGTTACTGCC
This sequence comes from Paenibacillus sp. FSL R10-2734, assembly GCF_037963865.1. Lineage (NCBI taxonomy): Bacteria > Bacillati > Bacillota > Bacilli > Caryophanales > Paenibacillaceae > Paenibacillus > Paenibacillus sp. FSL R10-2734. The sequence continues at coordinate 1,894,802 of NZ_CP150170.1, forward strand.
ATGGAGATCATCCGCAACAAATACAATACCAATCTGACATTAGAGTATGTCGCGAAGGAAGCTTATGTCTCTAATACTTATTTGAGCTCACTATTCCGTCAGGAGCTTGGTGTGAACTTTCTCGATTATTTGCATCAATACCGGGTAGAAGAAGCGAAAAAGCTGCTCCGCCAAAATCTTAAGATGTACGCGGTCGCCAAATTAGTTGGTTACGGGGAAGAGCGCCACTTCAGTGCTACTTTTAAAAAATGGACGGGACTCACACCCTCACAATATCAAAAGGGACTTGGGAAGTAGGGGGGAATTGTTATCTACTAGGCTCTGTGTGGTTAAACTCTACATATAGCTAAATAGGAGGTAACCGAGAAATGAACCCCAAATGGTGGAAAGAAAGCGTCGTGTACCAGATTTATCCGATCAGCTTCATGGACAGTAACGGAGATGGAATCGGAGACTTACGAGGGATTATCTCTAGGCTGGATTATTTGCAGGACCTAGGTGTAGATGTAATCTGGGTCTGTCCTATTTATAAATCTCCTAACCATGATAACGGTTATGATATCAGTGATTATTGTGACATTATGAAGGAATTCGGCACGATGGATGATTTTGACCAATTGCTAAGTGAGTTGCACTCACGTGGAATGAAGCTGATGATGGATTTGGTGCTGAATCACACGTCACACGAGCATCCTTGGTTTGTTGAATCTAGATCGTCGAAGGACAACCCGAAACGGGACTATTATATTTGGCGAAAAGGTAAAAATGGCGGTTCCCCGAACAACTGGGAGTCTTATTTCAGCGGTTCAGTCTGGGAGCTTGATCCGCATACGGATGAATATTATCTTCATCTCTACTCCAAATATCAGCCCGATCTGAACTGGGAGAATCCGGTGGTCATTGATAAGCTGCATGAGATGGTAGAGTGGTGGCTGAAGAAGGGCGTGGATGGATTTCGTTTTGATGCGATTGCACATATCGTGAAGACGAAAGGATATCCGGATGCGGATAACCCGGACGGAACACCTACTGTAAGGGCCTATGGGATGTTCTCGAATCTGGAGGATGTGCATACCTTGCTACAGAATCTATACGATAAGGTACTTTATTTCTACGATATTATGACGGTAGGAGAGACCTCGGGACTAGGGCCAGAGCAGGCGCTGGATTATGTTGGTGATGGGCGTCGGGAGCTAAACATGACTTTTCAGTTTGAGCATATGTTTCTAGATGCCGCTTCGCCGGGTAGTGGAAAATGGGATGTAGTCCCATGGAGTCTCCTAGAGCTGAAAAAGATCATGAGCAGCTGGCAGACGGTTCTGCATAACAGAGGCTGGAATGCGAACTATTTATGTAATCATGACCAGCCGCGCGCAGTGTCTCGGTTCGGGAACGATCTTTTTTACCGGATTCCTTCGGCCAAAATGCTGGCAACCTTCATTCATATGCTAGAAGGCACACCTTATATTTATCAAGGCGAAGAAATTGGAATGACGAATGTTTGTTTCGATTCCATTGATGATTACCGGGATGTGGAGACACTTAATTATTATGAAGAAAAGCGAAGAAATGGTGTTCCTGAAGCGGACATTATGTCTGCAATTCATCACAAAAGCCGGGACAATGCCCGCACTCCGATGCAGTGGGATGATAGTCACGCGGGTGGTTTTACAACAGGTGAGCCTTGGATTAAAGTGAATTCCAACTATATGGAGATTAACGCTGGCAATGCGGTTAAAGATCCCGATTCCATCTACAACTACTACAAACAACTGATTGCATTAAGAAAGAAACATAAGGTGATCGTGTACGGATCATATGATTTACTGCTCGCTGAGCATACAGAGATTTACGCGTACACCAGAACTTTAGAGGATCAACGACTGTTGGTTATTTTGAATTTTTTTGATGGAGAGCCTGTATTCGAATGGCCAGCGGGGTTTGATGCAGATCCAGATCAGCTGGAGCTATTAATAAGTAATTATACAGTGTCCAAAAATGAGGATATCAGTTCTCTCAAGCTTCGTCCTTATGAGGCACGAGTCTATTTGCAGCAGCTTGTGTAAAGGAAGTTACAAGAAGAGTTGTCATTAAGCGCCGAGAGGTCCTTGTGATGACTCTTCTTTGAGTTTGTCTGCAAAAGACTGTACAATGGCGTTACATTAACATACATAGAGTGGAGTTACAGGTAGACGCCTGTGGGAGGAGAGACAACATGACTGAATGGTATGAAAAGAGCTTCGGAGAGGACTATCTGATCGTATATAAACATCGAGACTTTGGTGGAGCTCGAAAAGAAGTGGAACAGATGATTTCGTGGCTGGGGCTACCGTCAGGCTCCACAGTGCTGGATTTATGTTGTGGCATGGGACGTCATTCTCTGGCGCTTTCGGAAGCAGGGTATAAGGTTACGGGAGTAGATTTATCAGAGGTATTGCTGCATGAAGCAAGATCTCAAAAAGGGGCGGAGCAGATAACCTGGCTTCGTTCCGACATGCGTGATTTACCACTAGATGGAGGATTCGATGCAGTGGTAAATCTGTTCACTTCTTTTGGTTATTTTGAGAAGGATGAAGAGCAAATAAAGGTTCTGCGTGAAATTTGCCGTTTGCTGAAGCCGGGTGGCAAGTTCGTTATTGATTTTTTGAACCCTTCGTATGTGATTCGCAATCTGGTGCCGCATTCTACGCGTGAGGATGGAAATAATTTGATTGATGAGTCACGCCGGATTGAGGATGGTTACGTGAAGAAGGACATCATTCTAACCGCCAAGAATGACCCTACACCTCGTCAATATCATGAGCGTGTGAAGCTATATTCACTGGAGGATTTCAGAGCGATGATCGAGAAAGCGGGCTTGCAGCTCGAAGCTGTACATGGCAGCTATGAAGATGAGGTTTATGATGCGGAAAGGTCCACTCGGATGATCTTTAGTGGAATACGTCCCTAAATGGTTTCCGGAAAAAGATTCAAAGGTGGTGAACGCTCCATGTCCAAAGCAGAGATTACTTCATGGGACAAGAACATTCTCCAGGTCTCGGTGCCCATGGATTCGCCCCTTCGTCAGGTGAACAGCTACATTCTTCCTGATGAAGATGGCAGAATTACTATTATCGATCCCGGTCCGCGCAGCCCGGACACAGAGAAGTGCTGGCTTGGTATTATGCAGGAGCTGAACTTGTCGTGGAAGGATGTGCGGGATATCCTCGTTACGCATCATCATCCCGATCATTACGGATTAGCTGGCTGGCTGCAGTCGCAGAGTGGCTGTAAGGTGTGGATGACGGAGCGCGCTCATGCGGAGGCTAGGTTGATGTGGGGCGAAGGTTCTGGTGATGATACGGATGAATATAGAGGTAAAGATGTAGGTAATCATACGGGAAAAGATAGAGGGAAAGATGTAGGAAACGATACTGAGAATGGTGTAGACAATGATGTTGGAATAAATGAGATCTTACCGGTTAATTTCATCCGGCATGGAATGACGGAGCAGTGGTCGAACGGGATTAAAGCACATTTGGAAAGCTTTAATTCTCAAGTGGAGCCGCAGCCTGTCGTGTCTTATCTGAATGTGGCGGAGCCCTTCAGGATGGGTTGCCGTGAATGGCAGCTTATCGTAACGGGCGGACATGCCCCGGGGCATGTGAGTCTGTATCATGCTGGCAGCGGGCAAATGATCTGCGGGGATGCTGTGTTGCCGCAGATCTCGCCCAATGTCAGCCTGCTGCCAGGCAGCGATCCGCAGCCGCTGCAGACGTTCCTTCAGGGGCTGCGGGAGCTGGGCAGCTATTCGGTAAGCATGGCGTTCCCAGGACATCGCGAGCCATTCGCTGGCTTCGCGCAACGGGTAAACAGCCTGCTTGCTCATCATGAGGAGCGGCTGGATACCGCGGCGGCCCTGCTAGTTAGCGGCCCGCTAAGCGGATTCGCAGTGTGCGAAATCCTGTTTCGCAGCCGAGTAACCACCGTTCACCAGATGCGCTTTGCGATGAGTGAGACATTGGCGCATTTGGCGGAGTTGGTGCGCCGGGAGCGAGCGGTCATGCTGGAAGTGGACGGTGGATTTTTGTTCGCTGCGCCTGAAAGTGTTGGAGAGCATTTCAGTTAGAGTATCTTGCGAGATCGAAGTGTAATGGAAAGTTAAGGAGCAGTCCTGCTTGTGGGGAATGCTCTTTTTTTATTTGAGTAACTAATGTATAGAGAAGATTAAGTGTTAAAAACCGGATTTAAGTGGTGGTGGGAGTGATTTGGTGTGTGTAATAGTTGGCGTTACTCGTGAGATAGGGAACTGTTGTTACAGGCAGATATTTGTGCGAGAAAGGCTTTTAAATAAAGAAAGGGCTCATGAGATAAGAGGTGCTGGATAAGGCATGGCTGATTGGAGGCAAGAAGTGCTGAGTAAGGCGTGGCTGGATTGGAGGCGAAAAGTGCTGAGTAGGTAAGGATAGATGATGTAGGGAGCAGCTTAGTTAGAGGATTTTTGGGAAACGAAAGTTAATGTCAGGTTATGGTTGTTGGGTGGAAGTATCTGAGTTAATGAGTGCCGTGCTGATGGTTAGATGGAAGTTACTTGAGTTACTGAGTGAGATGAAGATGGTTGGTGGAAGTTACCTGAGTTACTGAGTGCGATGCTGATGTTTGGTAGAAGTTACCGGGGTTACTGAGCGCGATGCTGAAGGTTAGATGGAAGTTACTTGGGTTACTGTGTGCGGTTGATGATGGTTGGTGGAAGTATATGAGTTATTGAGTGCGATGCTGAAGGTTAGCTGGAAGTTACTAGAGTTACTAAGTGAGATACTAAAGGTTGGATGGAAGTAACTTGGGTTACTGAGTGCGGTGAAGATGGTTGGTGGAAGTTATCAGAGTTACTGAGTGCGATGCTGAAGGTTAGATGGTAGTTACTTGAGTTACTGTGTGCAGTGAAGGAGGTTGGTGGAAGTTACTTGGGTTATTATGTGCGGTGATGATGGTAAGTTACTTGAGCTATAGATTCAGCATATGCGAAATTTAGTTAGAGTGAGGTAATAGTGAAGTTAGCGGGTTCGCACTCTTTAGTCATCGTTCCAGTGTCCCACCGTCCCTCTGTACCATTATCTTCCTTTCTATCCTTCGATTGCTTCCCTAATCATTCGTTAGCATAAGGATTCGGACTCAGATGATGCTATTCGTGGATTTTGGAGCTTTTGAGGTTAGTATCGGACCGGAGAGGCGTTATTACTAGTGCAGAGTAGTGTGTTCGGTCATTTTTGAGCGAATAGCGTCTCTGGAGTCCGAAAGTCTTCAAATTTAGGGTGATTATTGAGTATAGCGTCTCCTGAGTCCGAATGCGTGGGAGAAACACTTGTTGCGGAGTAACTGAGTATGGATAGTGAGTGATTATAGGGAATTCCTCCCTATAATTTTGGGTTTAATGATTCTAGAGCTGATTATAGGGAATCTCTCCCTATATTTCTACTGATTTGGCTATAAATTGGGGTTTTCATAGAGATTATATGGAAGAATTCCGTATAATCCTTGGATTTGAGCCGAAATCGTTATTTTATAGGGAGGAATTCCCTGCTATGAACGAATTAGTCAATACCCCTGTTTTCCCCTTTAAACCAAAGGGTTTTCAATTCCTTGGGCACAGAGACAAAATGCGAGTCGTCGGCTGGCAATCTGCTATCCGTGGGTTGGTTACCACATATTATGCCTACGTCGAAGGAGCTTCCGCAAACTAATTTCGCACGTCAGATCTGGGATCCTGTGCATAGGGAATTCACGGATTCTCCTCGTACCTTTCTCTTTGTCTCCATGCCCCAAGAATTCAAATCTTTTGGGTATACTTTTTGTGTTTTTTTCATTTCACCTACGCCATTTTCCGTTCTGCATCTACCGCTATTGACCAGATGAATCCAACTAACTCACGACCTACCGCAGCCATAGTTAAATTTCGGTGTTTCCCACGTCTGACTAACTTTAAATACTTGCTGTGTAACCGTTCTTGGGCTTTCCACGACGTTTCATGGACATGAGCACTCTGACCCTCTAAGCGCACTGCTAAATCTCCTTTAACTGCAGGACGGTGACGGTAACTCCATGCGGACTCCACCAGTGCACGTCGCACACCGGAATTTCCGGTTTTTGTAAGACTTCCTCTTTTGGTACTTGCTCCCGATGAATACTCCCGTGGCACTAGTCCCAGGTAACTCATGAGCTGAGCCGGTGAACGAAAACGCTCAAAATTTCCAATCTCGACAACTAAAGTCATAGCCGTCAGCAGGGCAATTCCCCGCAGACCTTGCAACGCTTGAATGACAGGTGCGTATGGACAGATCTGTGCTTCTTCTCGCATTGCGGCTTCAAGTCGCTTGATTCGCTCCTCCACTTCCCGGAGCTGTTGCAGGGATTCCGCGAAAACTTTTTCTTGAGCTACATTATTAAACTTCAACATAGACAGCCATTCCCGGTACCTTTTGGTCCAACGTTTTTTCATGCCTTCTGGCTTGTGAATTTGGTGACGCAACAGAAAATGAATGAGCCGTTGCCGAACCCGATGTAAGTCCTGCCTAGCATCTTCTCGTGCACGAATGAGATCTCTTAAGGCTTCGAGTTCAGGAGTCGGCACATGGATCGCAGTCAATTCTCCTGCGCGGTGCAGTTGAGCCAGTTTTTCAGCATCCCGTCGATCGGTTTTTATAGCATCGCCGGGACGCTGTGGCATACGCGAAGGTGCGATTACCACGCAGGAAATCCCCATTTTCGTCAGCCAGCGATATAAGTCGTACCCCGTAGGCCCGGCTTCATAGCAGACCTCCAGTGTAATCCCTGTACCTTTGATTTTCCGAATCATTCGAGCCACAGCATCTGGGGTATGAGATATGGCTCCATAATATCGTGCGGGTTCTCGACCCTCATCTGCAATCGCCACCGCAATTTTTTCTTTTGATACATCCAAACCTACGTATTTTATGGTATTCTTCATATTAACAGCTCCTTTCGCATGTAGCTCTGAAATGGTTGTCCTTCAACTTCCATTTTAACCTACGGTGTGCGAACAGGGGCTGCCTTTCGTTCATCATAACTATAGCCAACGAGCCCAACGAGCCCAACGAGCCCAACGAACCCCAAAAAAGCGATTGTCTCAGCAGCCCGCAGGGCTTGTGAAACAGTCGCTTTTTTCTCAGAGTTTCATTTGGTGTGTCTAAAACTCTCTACTCTGGAGTTTCATCTGGTGTATCTGAAACTCCTCATTCCGGAGTTTCATCATACTCCGCGAGTTTCTTAGCGGCTTCTTCACGATCCTCCGGTGTATGAGGCAGATCAAGCTCAATTTCGCGCTCCGCTTGTTTGCGGTGGGCGATTCGGCTGCTTGCTGCGGCCGCCACGGCGCCGACGATGTCGTCGAGGTAGGTGTGGATCTGTCCGGTGTCTTTGTCATTTAATCTTTTAAGAACGCCCGGCTTCAGCTTATCCACATAGCCATAGTTGGTAAAGCCAATACTGCCGTATACGTTCACGATAGAGAAGGCAAGAATCTCATCTACGCCGTACAATCCCTCATCATTTTCGATCATATCCTGAAGTGGGGAGAACAGCTTGCCCTCTTCTGCCAGTACATCTAATTGAATACCTGTTAGTACTGCATTTTGTACTTCCCGCTTGCTGAGTACCATCTCTACATTATGGATACATTCATCCATCGTTAAATTTGGATAGTATTTCTGTTGCAGAAACAAAACGAGCTCCGCGATTTCCTCCAGGGTTACTCCACGCTTGTTCAGCCAGTATTTGGTCGCATCTGCGACCGCCTTGCTGTTCAGACTGTAAGGTATTTTTTCGATTTTTTCATCAGCCATGATTCAGTCACCTCGTTGTTTAGTAAGTCATTTCATTACAGCAAACGTTAGTAGGATGTTAAGGACTGTTGTTATCTCAGATTGTACGTTTACCGGAAGTAATTGTCCAGCGAGGGGAGTTTCAGTGAACTGAAATTCAGGCCCCGCGTGACATGAAGAAGAAGCTCACAGGCTTTTCCAACAATTTAGGATAAGCTGTTGTTATTTTTTGGACAAAGGTCTCGTATACATAGCAGTACAAATGATATCTAACCTTGAAAGGGGTAATAAATGATGAAACCTATGCAACAAATCCGCGGGATCTCCGCAGTCTGCTTACTCGCAGTTCCATTGGCACTGTCTGGCTGTGGGCTGTTTGGTTCAGAATCGGCATCGATTGATGCTCCGCCACCAGAGGTAGAAGCGCAAATGTTACAGACTAGTGGAAACACTACTTTGGATTCAGGTGTATTTGGTCCGGTGGCACAGGAGGATACACAGACAACTGTTAAGGGCAGCACCAAAACTCCTCAGAGCAGTGCTTCCGGAGACCGGACAACTGTATTTTTGGAAGATGGTAATGGATTACTCGCTCCGGTATCCCTAAGCCTGCCAAAGAGTAAAGATTCCGCCGCACTCAAAAACTCGTTAATGGCACTAGTGAGCAAGGGAGAATATGCTTCAGCACTGCCTGAAGGATTCAAAGGCGTTCTGCCAGCTGGAACGGAAGTACAAAGTATTACGGTAGACAAGTCGAATTTGGCGGTTGTTGAATTTAATTCAGAATTCAATAACTATGATCCTTTAGAGGAACGCAAAATCCTCGAAGCAATCACTTGGACGCTGACCGGTCAAGATAACATTAAAAGCGTACAGCTCTGGGTAGATGGTAAAAAGCTCACAGAGATGCCTCTTCAAAGCACGCCGCTGGATCGTCCATTATCCCGCACAATGGGCATAAACTTGCCGAAGCAAGGACCACTTCTGATGAACTCAAGTGCGGTTACTGTTTATTTTTCTACAACATCTCCTGATGGTATCCAATATTATGTACCTGTAACCCGCTTTGTACCCGCCGGACAAGAACAGCTGACTGCAGCTTTAAACGAATTGATTGCAGGACCTGAATCCGGAAATGGGCTGGAAATGGTCATGACGCAGGGAACGATACTTGAATCTGTAGATGCTGGGCAGAACGGTGTAGTTACCGTATCCTTGACGGATGATATGTTCGCAGACGGTAAGGGCGTACCGGCCGAAATGCTGGAATCGGTTGTGCTGACTGTTGCGCAAAATTCAGACGATGCCCTTGTGCAAATTCGCTTAAACGGCAAGGAGTCGATTACAGATACGGATAATGTAGATTACAGCAAACCCGTTTCCGCACCAGAATATTTGAACGAGCTCCCGTTATAGAATGACCCCGTAAGGTTAAAAAGATGCTTTTGTGCCTCCTCTTTGGTAGAATAAAAGTTGCTCAAAAAGACGTAACGTCCCAAGCCGTGTGCTACGGGGAAACGGGACTCGCGCTAAACTATTTAGCTATACGATGTAGGAGGCAGAAAAGATGAGATCAAACGGGCGAAACGACGACCAATTACGGCCGCTAACAATAACGACCCAAACGAATAAATATGCTGAGGGCTCCGTGATCATTGAGATGGGAGATACCAAAGTCATTTGTACGGCTACTGTGGAAGAAAAAGTACCTCCTTTTCTTAAAGGACAAGGAAAAGGCTGGGTAACCGCTGAATATTCGATGCTTCCTCGGGCAACTCAATCCCGTAATCAGCGCGAAGCTGCACGCGGAAAGCTTACTGGACGCACCATGGAAATCCAACGGCTGATCGGACGAGCGCTTCGTTCCGTAGTGAATTTACAAGCGTTAGGCGAGCGTAGTATTACGCTGGACTGTGATGTGATTCAGGCAGATGGTGGTACGCGGACCGCTTCGATTACGGGTGCTTTTGTTGCTATGGCATTTGCTATTAACAAAATTGCACTTCAGCACAAGCTGGCTGTATTTCCTATAACAGATTTTTTGGGGGCAATCAGTGTCGGTGTTGTAGGGGATAAAACGCTGCTGGATTTGAATTATGAAGAGGATTCCAAAGCAAAAGTGGATATGAATGTAGTCATGACAGGCGGCGGTGCCTTTGTTGAACTACAGGGGACAGGCGAAGAAAGACCTTTCACTCGTCAAGAGCTGGATCTTTTGCTAGGTCTAGGTGAAAAGGGAATCTATGAGCTAATTGCTGCGCAGAAAGAAGCGCTGGGAGCGATTGCTCTCAAAATCCCTTCCGGCCAGCCAGGCCAAGAGGTGTAGCATGAAGTCTGACGGCGGCATTCTCATTGTTGCGACGAAGAATAAGGGGAAAGTACGCGAATTCGAGCATGCTTTTGCCCCGCTGGGGCTGACAGTAAAAAGTATGTACGATTATCCGGATCTGCCCGATGTGGTAGAGGACGGAGCCACTTTTGCCGAGAACGCCTTTAAAAAATCCAAAGCGGTAGGCGACGCTCTAGGAATCCCGGTACTAGCAGATGATTCGGGTCTTTGTGTAGATGCTTTGGATGGCAAACCGGGTGTATACTCTGCACGTTATGCAGGGGAAGATGCGGGAGATGAAGAGAACAATCTAAAGCTGCTTAGCGAGCTTGAGAAGCTGAAACAGGGCGAGGATACCGGACAGCCTTTGCTAAGTACAGCCCGATTTGTTTGTACATTATCCTTATACGATCCAAGTTCGGGACGTGATCTAACCGCTGAAGGTACGGTGGAAGGCTGGATCACATCCGAACCTGCTGGTGGTGGAGGGTTTGGCTACGATCCGTTGTTTTACTTGGCAGAATATGAAAAGACAATGGCCGAGCTAACGCTGGAAGAGAAGCAGCGAATCAGCCACCGGGGAACTGCACTGCGCTTGCTGACGGAGAAGCTGGCAGCTGCAGATGACTTGAATTCCTAATCCAAGCGCTCCATGCGGACGCATGAGAGATGTAATAAAGAAGCTTGCAGGCCCAAGGTGTAAACCTTGGCTTGCAAGCTTCTTTTGGTTATAAGGCTAAACTTATAATTTTAATGGATTAGTTCAGCTTCCAGAGTGCGGGGGTTGCTGTCGGTTCCCAGCCCAGAAGTGAAGTATGGGGCTGTAGACATGTATACGTTATACCATTGTAGCTAACCTTATCACCTACTTTGTATGCAACTCCCGCTGCCCAGACCGATATACCCGGACTCGGCGTTACGGTTGGCGTTGAAGTGGGTGTCGCGGTTGCAGTCGGCGTTGGTGCAACGGTTGGTGTTGGAGTAGGTGTCGCAGTTGCAGTCGGCGTTGGTGCAACGGTTGGTGTTGGAGTAGGTGTCGCAGTTGCAGTTGGCGTTGGTGCAACAGTTGGTGTTGGAGTAGGTGCTATGGTTGCTGTCGGCGTAACGGACGGTGTGGTTGTCGGTGTTGCCGTTGGTGACGCAGATGGCGTTGCTGTAGGAGTAGGCGTTGGCGTGATGCCTCCATACAGCTTGTCGTATTCCTGCTGGGAGGAGCTTCCGTTCAGCGTAATTCGCTGCGGGCCGCCCGAGAAATTCAGCTTCATCATGCCCGGAATTTCTAGTGTGGCTCCGTTTGCAATGGCTTGGGATGCCGTCCCGGTAATACGATAGCGGTTAAAGTCCCATGCCGTAGAGATTTGCTCTACTGTACCAGCTCCCCATGCAGAGGTCAGGGTTGTTGTAGTCGGTAGATCGAATTCTAGCTTCCAGCCACCGGGAATATCCGCGCCTGTGTTATTGGTTATTTTCAGGGAGTAAGTGTAATTCGGATGATCGTAAGCACCACTGAAGCTAAGACTGAAGTTCGTAGGCGCAGGTAGTTGTGGCTTTGGAAGTCCACCTGGCAGAGAGGCTGACTTAAGCTGGTCGTAGGCAAAATCGGTCAACGAGTTGCCATACGTATAGGTGCCATCACTTTTTTCAGAGTAGTCGCCTGTCAATTCCCAGAACATCATCCCTCCTAAGCCTTTTTGCTTGATATAGTCCAGTTTGTAGCCGAGAGATTCCTTGTCTTCATACGTAAGAAAAACCCTCTTATCTGCGTTGTACAAGTATGGGGTTTTGGTAACAGGATCGAAGAAACGCTTATTAGCTGGATCTTTGAGCAGATTCAGCACATGCCAGATTGGATTTGCGCCAGCCGGCTGCTCTGGTGCAGGATCATTCCAGATTCCGTATACGCCGTCGGCTCCACCTCCGGTTGTAGGAGCTGTACCGTAAAGACCTGTGTTGTTGATTCCTCCATTCACATTCTTCCAGCCTCGTGAGTAATAAGGAACTCCGATGACGATTTTTTCCGGAGGGAGCGTTCCTAAATAGTATCGAACGGCCCAGTCAGTATTCAGAACCGGAGTGCCTAGCGCTACTGTTTCGGTATCGCGAGAATCCGGGTACAGGGCGGAATGCGGCCCTACATATCCGTTCCACGCGCCGTGGAAATCATAGGTCATGAGGTTCGCCCAGTCTAAATACTGGTTAGCTTCCCCTAGCTTCATCCCACCTAGAATCCAGGAGGAGGCAGTTGCGGCTATGGTTAGGTCATATTTCTGATTGTCCTGTGCGCCAGCCTGATCTAGCTTTTCGCGGAGCTTTTTCATGAGAAGAACATAGTTATTGTAGTTCACTGTGCGCAGCGGCTCAGCCACACCGAAGTCATTCGGGTTACCTGACTGGCCAGTACCGGATGGGTACTCCCAATCAATGTCCACACCGTTGAACTGGTAGGTACGTAGAAAATCCACGACGCTATTCGCAAACGCCTCGCGGCCAGCCTCCGAATTGGCCATGTTATAAAAGCCACCAGACCCCGACCAGCCACCAACCGAAATCAGGGTGCGGACATCGGGATATAGCTGCTTATATTTTACGAGCTGGTTAAAATGTCCTTTATACGGTAAATTGGTCAGCTGGTCAGGGTAATCTTTTTCGATGGCTGCTGTACGGTCCATCAATTCAATCTTATTCGTTTGAGTGTTTACCTTGGCGAATGCATAGTTAATGTGAGTGATCTTACCCCACGGTATTTTGTCGACGGTATAAAATCCTTTATTCTCCTGATCTCCCCACTCAGGGAAGTAAGCAACAATCTTACGAGGATGATCTGCAGCCGGAGCGGGAGCAGCTGGCGTTGTTCCTGCTGCTAAGGCCACTTGTGACGATCCACCTGCACTTGTGTAAAACGGAAGCAGAATGATGGCGCTCAGTAAGGCCGCAATGTAGCGTGCGGACTTACTACGCCTAGTGCGTGTACTTATCTTCATTTAACATTCCTCCAAAAGGGATAATATTACTGCGGGAGTAGATAGGAACGGTGATCCTTTCGCGCAAATTGGGGGTCTTAACTCAACTTCCAAAGAGCGGGCGTTGTCGCCGGTTCCCAGCCTTGTAGTGAAGTATGGGGCTGGAGGCAAGTATACGTTTTGGCGTTGTAGCTAACGATATCACCCGTTTTGTACGTGATTCCTGCTGCCCAGCTAGAAACCTCAGGAGTTGGTGCTACAGTTGCAGTTGGCGTCGGAGTTGCCGTCGGGGCAACTGTTGCAGTTGGAGTCGGTGCTACAGTTGCAGTTGGCGTCGGAGTTGCCGTCGGAGTCGGTGCTACTGTTGCGGTTGGTGTAGGAGTTGCAGTTGGTGCTACAGTTGGAGTTGGTGCCACGGTTGCCGTTGGCGTCGGAGTTGCTGTTGCTGTTCCGCACACGCTGATGAACTTCCAGACTCCGGTAGCACCGCTAAGGTCAGGACGGTCGCCTTGTGTCCACCATTTGGCTTCATAGACTGAGCCGTTGTAAGAAACTTGCTGGCCGCCAGTATATATGGCTGTCTGGCTCCATACCGCTGCACATTGTCCCGGAGTAGCCGTCGGCGTTGGAGTTACCACTGGTGTAGGTGTTGCCGATGGAGTTACTGTCGGCGACGGTGTTGCAGTCGGAGTCGGAGTTGGCGTTGGCGTTACCGTCGGAGTCGGTGTTGGCTGCACCACTCCGCCGCCAAGATCGGCGTTTAGTTTGTTGGTCAGTGTTTTGTTCCGGTCACCACTGGTCTCCCAGAACATAGCGCCAGCAAGGCCCTTTGATTTGAGATAACTGATCTTATGGCCAAAGGATTCTACGTCGTCATAGCTGATATAAGTTTGGTTCGTTGGATTATAGAGATAAGGCACTTTTGATGTGTCATTCCAATAACGGGTATAACCGTTTTTGTTAATGTAATTAGCTTCGAGGTCGTAGAAATCGTAGCTCCCCTTCTCCCATGTACCCGTGGATGAAATACCAGAGGACAATTGGTATTGGCCATTTCCTGCTGCAGGAGCGCCTCCCCAACCACGGCCATAAAATCCCATACCAAGAACTAACTTGTTCGCAGGTACGCCATTGGCTAAATAGCTAGTTACCGCGTTGTCGATGTTGAAGTTTTGCGGTTCGGTCAGGCCTGATGCAGAGGCGGCAGGATCATAGTACAAAGGAGCATTGTGACCTGTGGTCTTATTCCAGCTTCCATTGAAGTCATAGGTCATAATATTGATCCAATCAACAATGGAAGCAATATCTGCAAGATTATTGTTGCTGACGTACGTCGGGCCTGCACCGGAAGCGATGGTCAGCAGGTAGGTTTTGCCGTCGGTCTGGCCAGCAGCATTTAGCTTCTCACGGATTTTTTGCAACAGAAGGATATAGTTCTCCTTGTCTTCGGGACGATAGTTGTTGCCTGCAAGCCCACCGCTGACAGGGTACTCCCAGTCGAGATCGACTCCGTCCATTTTATATTTACGAATGAAGTCTACCGCAGAGTTGGCAAAAACCTCACGGGTTACGGCCGTGGCCGCCACATCCGAGAAACGATTCGACCAGGTCCAGCCCCCAACGGAGATTAACGTTTTCAGGTTCGGGTTCTTTTCTTTCAGCTTCCACAGCTGCTTCAGGTTACCTTTGATGGGGTCATCCCATTTGTCATCCCCGAAGCTCTTTCCGGTGTCAATCCACGGGTCACCCAGCACAATCGTGCCGTTCGGAACGTTAATGGTCTGTGCCTGCTCATTTTGACAGCTCCAGGTTACCGGATTCGGGCCAGTAGGGTCGGGATTGCCGTGAATGCCATTCCAACAAATATCTGCGAAGGCGTAGTTAATGACATTCATTTTGGTAGGATCGATATCTGTTACATTGTAAGCCCGCCCGTAAGCAGCCCAAGAAGCGTAATAACCAACGAGTTTATAATCCTGTGCGGCGTTGGCCGTTTTGGCACTACTACCCAGGGCTGAAAAAAGTGTAAGAACAAGCGCAGCGATCATCGCGATCGCAAAGGTTTTGCGTGAACTTTTTTTCATGAATATCATTGATTTTCTACCTCCGAGGTTCAATGTGTAGTTCGAAATTCTTTTCGGCAAGAGATCCCGACGTTCACCTCCCATATTTTGAAATTCACCT
This sequence comes from Paenibacillus sp. FSL R10-2734, assembly GCF_037963865.1. Taxonomy (NCBI): domain Bacteria; kingdom Bacillati; phylum Bacillota; class Bacilli; order Caryophanales; family Paenibacillaceae; genus Paenibacillus; species Paenibacillus sp. FSL R10-2734. Next base: position 1,910,092 of record NZ_CP150170.1, read on the forward strand.
GTACCTGCACCCTTGCGTATCTCTCATTCTACTGACATCCAATTCATAGATTTAACAGCGAAAAAATAGTTGTTCATTTGAACCCTTACACGTTAGGTAAGCGCTTTCTAAACTACTGTTCTAAAGCTTCGCTTTTGATTAACTAGTAGATGTAACGCTGTCGGTAGAGGTTAGGATGAGTAGAAGAGTTGGTTTGGGGTTGAATAATTAGGTTTGATTACATATTTATGGGTGAAGGCATTTCTTATTTTCAAGCATAGAGAGCGATTATACTAGGGATAAAATTCGGTAATATAGGGGGACATTTTTCTAATTAATGGATACTTGTGTAGAGAAAGTCTGATAGAGAGTGTGCATGTCCTCTTTTTCAGGAAGCTAATGAAGAACACATAACCTTCGCTGTAATGAATATAAATGATATACATGTCTGAATTTTTGGCGGAATTTCGTAAAGCATCGCTGTGTCTTTTTGTTTTATGAGGATCATACGGAAGGTGGTGGGTGCACCGATGGTTGTGTGGGTGTTTTGGTTGATCGCAGCCGGTGTCCTGTTTGTGGTAGAGATGATGACGCTTACTTTTTATCTGCTATGGCTTAGTATTGGCGCATTGGCTGGAGGACTGGTGTCGTTATTCGTTCCCGAATCTATTTTGTTACAGGTGGTCGTCGGATCACTGGTCGCTCTGGGTCTAACTGTATTCTCGAAGCCACTGGTTTCTAAATTTCGCAGCTCACGTGGGTTCAAGGATACCGGTACAGAAATCGTCGGCAGGCAAGGAGTCGTCATTGAGCCGATTGAGCAGGGGCGCTACGGGCAAGTGAAGGTAGGCGGAGATACGTGGAGCGCGAGCTCTGATCAGTCTCTGAGCAAGGATGAAGTGGTAAGAGTAGTGAAAAGAGGCACAACCATTATTGAAGTAGAACGATGGGGGGACATGAACTAATGGAATGGGCAATTATTGCAATTATTGTGGTGGTAGTCGTAGTGTTTGTGGCATTAACGGTCAAGATCGTACCGCAGCAGCGGGTAGGTGTTGTGGAGCGGCTAGGTAAATTTAATCGTTTGCTAACACCGGGTCTGAACATTCTAATTCCTGTGATCGATCAAGTGCGTACGTTTCACGACTTACGGATTCAACAAGCGAATGTGCCTCCGCAAACGGTAATTACAAAGGATAACGTGCAGGTGCAGATCGACACGATTATTTTCTATCAGGTAGTGGGACCAGAGGAAGCCACGTATGGTATTTCTGATTATGTATATGGGGTAAGGAATATTTCAACGGCAACGATGCGGCAAATTATCGGTAAGCTGGAATTAGATGAAACGCTGTCTGGGCGTGAAAAAATCTCAACGGACATTCGCCTGGCACTGGATGAAGCTACAGAGAAATGGGGCGTGCGGATCGAGCGTGTGGAAGTCATCGATATTAAGCCACCGCTAGATATTCAGGAAGCAATGGATAAGCAGATGAAAGCGGAGCGGAGTAAACGGGCGATTGTCTTGGAAGCGGAAGCTGCCAAGCAGGATATGATCCTGCGTGCAGAAGGGGATAAGCAGAGTAAGATTCTGAAAGCGGAAGGTGACAAGGAAGCGCGTATCCGCCAAGCAGAGGGTTCACGGCAGGCACAGGAGCTGGAAGCCAACGGTGAAGCTAAAGCGATTATAGCGGTGGCCGAAGCGGAAAAATCACGCATTGAGCTGATTCGCTCAGCAGGCCTGGATGAGCAAGTACTCGCTTATCGCTCCTTCGAAGCATTGGCCGAAATCGCCAAAGGTCCTGCGAATAAAGTGTTCTTGCCTACAAGTGCTGTTGAAACGCTGGGAAGTCTTGGAGCGATTGCTGAGGTATTCAAAGCGAGCAAGGATAGTAAATAGATTTTACAATTCGCGTTTCTTCCGTTAAAGTAAAAAGCAAAAACAACCTTATGCATAAGAAGCTATTGTTGTTCATGCATACTTTGAAGGAGAGAAGCTACCGTGACACAAAAAGAAATCTCACCACTAGTTGAACTGCTCGGACTACAGCCCCACGTTGAGGGTGGTTGGTACAAAAGACTTTGGAACTCCGAATTTGAAATTCCGCAGGAAGTGCTTGGTGATAGCTATTCCGGATCGCGCCATTCGGCATCTTCGATTTATTTTTTGCTTCATGAGGGCGAACAATCTGATTGGCATACGGTTTTGTCCGATGAAGTTTGGTTCTGGCATTCCGGTAGTCCAATAGTGCTTAGTCTCGGAGGTAATGGAGATAAGCCTGAGAATGTGCAGGAAGTTATTCTGGGTCTCGACATTGCTGCAGGTCAACAGCCGCAGGTCGTAGTTCCAGCAGGCGTATGGCAGGCGGCTCGTCCGTTAGGCTCAGAACCGGTACTAGTATCCTGTATTGTTTCTCCTGAATTCCATTTTGATGATTTCAAACTGATTGAGAAATAAAGCGGTGCTCCTTTCAAAACGGTAAACAAAAAAAGTAGCGAGTCTCCTATCTTGGGAGGCTCGCTACTTTTTTTGTTTCACCCCAAATATTAAGTCCTCTTGTACCATAAATGCACAATGTAAAAATCCTCGGAGTCTTGTAAATATCCTCTATTCCGGTAGAACCGGGCAATTTATATGATGGAGTTACTAAAAACAAACGAACAAGGGGTTCGTAAGTGGAAGGAGTAACACCATGAAGCCAAATTTAGAAACTAATCTCTCTCTACACAAGTCAAAGCGCGGATTCGGGTCAAGATTGTCCGAATTGGGAAGTTCATCAAATTTCGTAGGCTACTTGTTTGTCGCCCCCATCCTGATTTTGATGGGAATCTGGTTTTATTACCCGCTGATACAATCTTTAATCTACAGCTTTCAGGACATCAGCTTCCTAAATCCGGATGCGGCGAAATTTATCGGACTCGGAAACTATGTGGAGATTGTTCAGGATAAGGATTTCTGGACGGCCTTGAGCCATTCCTTATTACTGACAGTAGTAGCGGTACCGTTGCAAGCGATCATCGCCTTGGTGATAGCAGTGAACCTAAACAAGGTGATGCACCTTAAAGGTGTGTTTCGTACACTGTATTACATGCCTTATATCACCTCAACCATCGCGGTAACGACCGTATTTATGTATTTGTTCATGCAGAATGAAGGGATTGCAACACAATTGCTGACTTGGTTTGGTTTCCCCGACGTTTCATGGTACGCCAACGTCAAGTATGCACTTCCATTCTTGATGATTCTTACCGTTTGGACGTATGTGGGATTCTACATGGTAGTGTACTTGGGTGGATTGCAAACCATTCCAAACGATATTTATGAAGCGGGTCGTGTGGACGGAGCGAACGGATGGCAGCAGTTCTGGAAGCTTACGGTTCCTATGCTGAAACCGGTGACATTTCTTGTCATAATGTCCGGAATTATTAACGTCATGCAACTGTTTGATCAGCCGTATGCTTTAGCGAGAAATGGCTCGCTTGGAAGTCCGGCTGGCGCAACGAGCACAATCGTAACTTATTTCTATAGCCAGGCTTTCAGCTTCAACCGTTCTGGTTATGGTAGTGCTGCAGCATTTATTATTTTCGCCCTTATTATTGCGCTGTCTATGCTTCAAAAACGCTTTCTTAAGGAGGAGATTTAGATGATGCTTAACCGGAAAACTCAAATTTTACGCTATGTACTACTGTTCGCATTCTCCATATTTTTCGTCGTGCCATTTGGTTACGCCATCTATACTTCGCTTTTGTCCAAAGCAGACATCGGCCATCTTGTGCTGCCAAGCCAGTGGACATTTGAGAACTACAGGGACATTTTCGAAACCTCCGATATATTGATTTGGTATAAGAACTCGATCATCGTAACGTTCGGAATTTTGATTGGTAACTTGTTTGTCAATACGACGGCTGCTTATTCCTTAGCTCGTATTAATTTTCGGGGCAGAGGTGTAGTGTTTTTCCTAGTGATCGGGATGATGATGGTGCCTTACCAAGTGATGATTATTCCGATTTTTTCCATGATCGTTGATTTGAAATGGCTTAACAGCTATCAAGGTCTTATTATTCCATTTCTATTTCAGGGCTTCCTCGTCTTTCTAATGCGTCAATTCTTTTTGACTGTGCCGAAGGAGCTTGAAGAAGCGGCAGAGGTTGACGGATTGAGTAAGATCGGTATTTTCTACCGGATCATGCTTCCGCTATCCAAAGGTGCAATTGGCACACAAATAATATTCAGTTTTACCGGCACATGGAACTCTTTCGTATGGCCGGTGACCTTGGTGAATGACAGCCGTTGGTATGTAATGACTGTTGGTCTGAACACACTTAAGAATCGGTATTTTGAATGGCCAAACCTTACGATGACTGGTGTTGTACTCTTGACCCTGCCAATCATTATCGTCTTCTTAATGTTCCAGCGCCATATGGTGCAAGGAATTGCCACTACAGGACTGAAAGGCTAATTCAGAATAGTTCAGACAGGGGGATGCAAAGTGATTGATTATAAAGGGCTAAGTGCGCTAGATGACGGTTGGGTGATTGCGGAAACAGAGTTTGATGCTAGATTTTTAGGGAAGTTTGAAACTATTTTTTGTCAGGGGAATGGATATCTTGGGCTAAGAGCCGCTACGGAAGAGACTTATCCGGGTGAACGCCGTAATTTGTTTGTTGCTGGAGCGTTTAACCGCTTTGCCAATCAGGAGGTTACAGAGCTTCCGAATGCCGCAGATATGGTGCAGCTTGATATCCGTTTGAACGGTAAACCATTTCATTTGGAAAAAGGAAAGATTCACAGCTACCGCCGGGAGCTGGATTTACGGCAAGGAGAGCTCCGGCGTGACATCCTCTGGGAGGATGAACACGGCGATCAGTTCAAACTCTCCTTCCGGCGGTTCGTATCACTACAGGATCGGCATCTGATGGGCATGCGGGTTGAAATAACCCCGCTGTCGAAAGCCGCGGAAATTTCTATTTCTTCCGGTATTAACGGGCAGATGACAAATTCCGGCGCACAGCATTTTATAGAAGGGGAGCGGCGGGTGTTTGATAAAGAGCTGCTCCAGCTTACCGCAACGACTACGGAATCAAATATTGAATTTGTACATACCTGTGTCCACCAGATTTATGAGGAGGGCGTACGTCTTACAACAGCGCCAACTCCGAGCATGGATCGCAGAAAGGTGACACTGACCTATAAGCTGAAAGCGGAGGTTGGCAGATGCATCACACTGGATAAGGTGGCTTCGGTGCATACGAGCCTTGATAAGGAGTGGCGTGATCAGGATACCGCCCGGGAATATCTAAGCAAGACGGCAGAAAAAGGCTTTGATGGTCTTTTCAATGAAAACGAGCAGGCTTGGAAAAGTGTATGGGCTAGAACCAACATTGAGATCAAGAGCAGCGACGACTTTGATCAGCTAGCTATCCGTTTTGCACAGTATCATTTGCTTCTGATGACACCTGCTCACGACAGCCGCTTCTCTGTCGGGGCCAAGGGACTGACAGGAGAAGGATACAAGGGACATGTATTCTGGGACACAGAAATCTTTATTTTGCCTTACTTTTTGTACATGGAGCCGCAGACAGCACGCAAGCTGGTGAAGTATCGCTATCATACCTTGAAAGGCGCCAGAAAAAATGCGCGCGACAAGGGTTATCGCGGCGCGATGTACCCTTGGGAATCCGCAGCAACTGGCGAGGAAGAGACTCCTGAATGGGGCCCTGTAGATGTTGTTACCGGAACGCCAACCTATATTTGGACAGGCAAAATCGAGCAGCATATTACAGCTGACGTGGCATATGGCGTGTGGCATTATTATCAAGTCACTGGTGATCAGGAATATATGGATCGGTACGGATATGAGATTATATTCGAAACAGCTACCTTCTGGGCAAGCCGGCTAGAGTGGAGCGATAAGGAACAGAAATATCATATCTGTGATGTGATTGGTCCGGACGAATATAAAGAACATGTCTCCAACAATGCATTCACCAACTATATGGCTTATTGGAATATGACAAAAGCAATCGAATGCACACACAAGCTTATGCAAGTGCAAAGCGATGTTTACTTGACCTTGGAAAGTCAGTTGGCTCTATCCGAGCGGTTGAAGGAATGGGAGGATAAATCCAAGCTGATCTATCTGCCGCAGCCGGATATGCATTCGCTCATCATTCCGCAGGACGATACTTATTTGAACAAGCAAGTTATTGATCTAGAGAAGTACCGTAATCAGGAACAGGTGGCTTCCATTCTTGCCGACTACAGCATGACTCAGCTCAGTGAAATACAGGTATCGAAGCAGGCAGATATTCTCGTCTTGTTTTACTTGCTGGAGGACTGGTTCTCTAAAGAGACTAAAGCGGCGAATTGGCATTATTATGAGCCGAAAACGTTGCATGACTCTTCGCTCAGCTTATCCACGCACAGTATGCTGGCAAGCGATGTTAATGAAGTGGAATTGGCTTACGATATGTTTGCCAAGGCTGCCCGCATTGATTTGGGAACAAACATGCATAGCTGCGATGAAGGTATTCATACAGCTTCAATTGGCGGCATTTGGAAGGCAACGATCATGGGCTTTGGTGGGGTTCGTTCCTGGGAAGGTAAACTTCGCCTTAACCCGAAACTTCCACAGGCTTGGGAGCGCTTGTCATTCCCGCTTGCCTGGCAGGGTGAGCGTCTGCAGGTGACGGTTACCCGTGGCAAGCTGGAGGTGGAGCGCCTAACCTCAGGATTGGGTGAGCTTACCCTGCTCATTCATGGCCGGGAATACATGTTGAAGGATCGTATCGTTGCAGACTTAGAGGAGGCTGAGCGAAGTGAATAAAGAACATCGAGAGATTCAAGCCGTAATTTTTGATCTGGACGGAGTAATTACCGATACGGCGAAATATCATTATGAAGCGTGGAAGCAGCTGGCGGAGGAATTAGGTATTCGCTTTGACTTGGAATTTAATGAGCAGCTTAAGGGGATCGACCGTATGGCTTCCCTGGAGAAAATACTGAGTCAATTACCGGATCGCGGCGCAGCCTTCACTTTGGAACAAAAACAGGAATGGGCTGAACAGAAGAACAACAACTATCAACGTTTGATTCAGACTGTGGATGAATCTGAAATATTGCCAGGCATCCTGGATTTGTTCCATGATCTCGAGTATGCCGGAATACCGATCGGGCTGGCTTCGGCCAGCCGTAATGCCGGCACACTGCTACGGCAGTTGAAGGTAGAGTCATATATTCATGTGATTGCCGATCCGGAAAGCGTAGCCCATGGGAAACCGGCTCCGGATATTTTTCTGAAGGCAGCGGAGGAACTAGGGGTTGATCCACGTTATTGTGTTGGAGTAGAGGATGCAGAGGCTGGAGTTCAGGCGATAAAAAGTGCGGGGATGTTTGCCGTAGGGGTTGGTGATGCTGAGATTCTATCGAAAGCCGACTATATTGTCTCGGAAACATCGAAGCTATCTTTGTCCGAGATCCAGCAGCATATGGCCGATCGCTAATTTTAAGTTAAATCTCAAAATACTATGTAAGCTGAACGAATTCGTATGAATAGTTCTGCTTACATAGTTTGCTATTGAAGCAAACAAAGATATGGCATAAGATTGATTCGTCATAATATAACAATTTTCTACAGGAGGAAGGGAACTCTTCATGCGGAAGTGGAGTCGATTTCGGGATCGCAACATACGGCAAAAGCTGTTTTTGACCTACACGCTGTTGATGATTGTTCCTCTCGTAGTCATTAGTATTTACTTCTACATATACGCCATGTCTGTTTTTGAATCCCGGATTGTGAAATCGTTTCAGGAGACGAATCAGCAGATGGTATCCACTGCGGATTCGTTTGTTAGCAGTATGTTCAAATCCTCAGAACAGCCTTTTTATGATGAAAGACTGATGCAGATTTTGGCGAAGGATTATTCCACTGTAACCCATGAGACGTTTGAAAAAAGTATGGATTACCGCTACATAAGTGATAACGTTTTTAAAGAGCTGATGACATTTAATCCAGATATCGATTCGATTCTGATCTACCCTGTGAATAGTTCATTAATCTACCGCAGGGGTTATGATACGACATTCAATTATAGATATAGTCCAGTGTATGAACCATGGTACCGGACCATTGTGGATAATGCGGAGAGGCCAATACTGGTCGGTATGCACGAGGAGAAACAGATGTATGCTAAGCCTCGCCCTGTACTATCTGTAGGCCGTGTACTGGTGGATGTGGGTACTTATCAGAAGCTTGGTGTGCTGCTCGTTAATTTCCGGATGGATAAGCTTGAGAAGCTATTCAGCGGACTGGATGACAAAAAGGACGTAAACCAGTTCATAGTGGATGATGAAGGGATGGTAGTGTTCAGTTCAGATCCGGCCATGATTGGGATGAAATATAGTCAGGTTATGGAAAAAATGAAGCCGGACGATGAGAACTACTATGTTGTTCATGATGAATCCAATGTGTCTGGATGGCACTTCTACAGCATCGTTCTTCGTGACAAGCTGCTCGCCGAAAGTAACCAGATACGCAATTTTTCTACACTCTTGCTTCTTTTGTTGATTGTGCTGGGATTCGTAACTGCTTATCTAGTATCCGGCAGTATCTCCAATCCGATTCGAAGACTCAATCGACTGATGCGAAAGGTAGAGAAGGGGGATTTTGATGTTACCGCTCAGCAGGATAGTCTGGATGAAGTAGGACATTTGTCGCGCACCTTTAACCGAATGACTGTCGAAATCAAAGATTTGATTCAGCAAACTAAGATTGAAGAGAAGAAGAAGCGGAGTGCAGAACTTAATGCGCTGCAAAATCAAATTAATCCGCATTTCATATATAATACGCTCTCTGTGATTAAGTGGATGGCACAGGCTCAAAGGGCGGACAACATTACGGAAACGGTAGATGACATGATCAAGGTGTTGTCCTTCTCCACACGTAATACTCAGGAGTATGTTTCCATTGAGGAAGAAGTGGCCTTTATCCACAGCTATCTGGAATTGCTTCAGCTCAGGTATTTTAATGTGTTTGATTTTGAAATCGATGTTGCGCCGAATGTTCTGGAATGCAGAACGTTAAAATTTATGGTGCAGCCTTTTGTGGAGAATGCGGTGTTTCACGGCTTTGCAGAAGATTCCCGGCAATATAACTTGAGTATACATGTGCAGAGAAAAGGCAGTGATATTCAGTTTACGATCTCGGACAACGGGATGGGGATCTCGGAAGAACAGCTAAGCAGGCTCTTGCAACAGGAAATGTCGGACGGGCAAACGATGAATTCCATTGGTGTGGGCAATGTCTCCAGAAGATTGAAGCTTCATTTTGGAGAAAAGTACGGGGTGACTATAAATAGTGTGAAAGGGGAAGGAACTACCGTTCTTATCCTCATTCCTGCTATGGAGCATCTTCAGAACCACGCTGGAACGAGAAAAGAGGGATCCGCATGAAAATCATGATTGTGGACGATGAGTCCTTTATCCGAATGAATTTTAAGACCTTTGTGGACTGGAAACAACATGGCTATTACCTAGTAGGCGAAGCTGCAAACGGCAAAGAGGCTTTGGAGAAAATGGATGAGCTTCATCCGGATGTGGTCTTTTTGGATATCCGAATGCCACTGATGGATGGGCTTGAGGTTCTAAGGCAGCTCCGGCATACCAAACATTCCTGCAAAGTCATTATTCTCAGCAGCCATAATGAGTTTGAGTATGCCCAAGAGGCGCTTAGGCTAGGTGCATGCGATTATATTCATAAACCGAATCTGACCCAGTCCGCTGTATTTGAAGCGTTGGAGCGTGTCCGGACACAGTTGAATCATCAGCCTGTGGGAGATCATTTTGTTTCTCTACAGCAAAATATGGAGAAGAACCGGAATGAGTTGAAAACGCTTTTTTTACGAGATTTAGCGGTCGGTGTTGTTCGCCATGAGTGGGAAATTGAGCAAAAGACAAAGCTGTACGATTTGAAGCTGAAACAGCCGAATGTGCTTTGCATCGTCATGTTGATTGATCAGTTTGATAAGGTGAAGGAACGTTACAAAAAGGGAATGGAGCATTTACTCGGGTTCTCGATCTTGAATATTCTGCAAGAGGTGCTGCACCGGTACAGCGAGCTAGAGCTGTTTCTGATGAGTCCGAATGAGCTGGTTATTATAAAAACGTACTCCGGCATCAGAAGTATGAATGAGATACTGGAGGAACGCTGGGGACTCATCCGTAAAATTGAAAAGACATTGAAACAGTTTTTGAACATACAAGTCAGTTTTCTTATCAGCGGGCTGCATGCCCGTCTGCTTGATATTCCCAAAGCCTATCATGAAGCCCAGGAATCTGCGGAAATGCTATTTTATGAGGATCGCAGCAACGTTGTTGTCTACGAACCAGGCAGCATCAAGGAAATGAATGATAAGGCACTGGTTACCCTGTTTGAACAGCGTATCCGCAAGGAAATGGATGATAAGAACGTATCTTCTGCTATTTCCATTGTTCATGAAATGTTTGCCGCGATCAAGGAGAATAGATCAATGGGTCGGCATGCCACCTTGGAAATGTGTGTGAATCTCCACTGCCAGATTCAGTCCCATATGAAAGACGACAGTGGGGAGGAAGACTATACCGGAATGCAGGAAATCATGTCCGCCGAGCGTTTGGAGCAGCTTCATATCCTGCTGATCCAGGAGCTGGAGAGTCTACAGGAGAGTTATACGGATGCGGCCACATCTACGAATTACAAGATTAAGAGAGTCATAGAGTATATTCATCAGAACTATGATCACGATTTGACACTAAATGAGCTAGCTGGTTATGTCGGTCTGAACAACAGCTATCTGAGTCGTATTTTTAAAGAGCAAACGGGTTCCATGCTTATTCCGTATATCAACGGCTATCGTGTCAAAAAGTCTCTTGAGCTACTTAAAGATGGAAAGCTGAAGACATATGAGATCGCTGAGAAGGTGGGTTTTAATAGTATTGATAACTACTATGTCAGCTTTAAGAAGATCTATGGGCTTCCACCAAATGAATACCGAAAGACTGGCATGGGAAAGTAAAAAATCACAAAGATATGTAAAGATCCTCTGTTTGCTCTCGATTGCAGTGTAGCTAAGATAAAGATAACACCAATTGAGGTGAATCTTCTTAGATAAAGGGGTAGTGACAAATGAGAAAAAAGGCAGCCTTGCTATTATGCTCTATGATGTTGATGCTGACTACGGCAGCGTGTGGCACCAAATCCAACACCGGTAACACTGGAAATGGAGCTTCAGATAACGCTGGAGCGGCAAAACAGGAGAAGCAAGAGACCGTCGAAGTCACGATGGCATACTGGGCAAATGCGTCCGAACAAAAGAACTTCGAATTTATGGTGGATGGCATTGATAAAGAATATCCGAACATTAAAGTTAAGATGCAAATGTACCCAACGAGCGATGAGTTTTGGAAAGCGGTTCCAACGGCGATTGCTGCCGGGGTAGGGCCTGATATCATTGCTATGTCGGATGAAGGAAACTATGAGTATATTAAAAAAGGCGTACTCTCTCCACTAGATGAGATGATCGACAAAGTAGGGTTCGATAAAGACCGCATTACTGGATCACTGTACAAAGGCTGGACAGATGATAATAAACTTTATGGAATTCCTTACGATTCTTCTACTTCTATGATGGCGATCAACAAAGAGATGTTTGAAAAATCAGGAATCACTAAATATCCGGAAACGATGGATGAGGTCGTTGAACTGGCCAAAGCCATGACTAAGGATGGCGTGAAAGGTATTATCGGCAGTATCGATCCATTTCACATCACTCAATATGTTCACGCTTTCGGCGGAGACTGGGCCTTCGGAAAAACGATTAATTCCAAAGAAAACGTAGCTGGCGTGCAGTTTTTCGTGGATCTTTTCCTCAAAAATAAGGTAGCAATTGCTCCAATCGAAGTAGGGGCTCCATGGGATGGCGAAGTATTCAGTCAAGAAAAAGGGGCTATGTCCACGGCTGGTCCATGGTATGTAGGTCATTTGAAAGAAGCTAACCCTGACTTGGGATTGATTGCTCTGCCGATGCCTAAAGGTACAGTAGAAGCACAAAGCGCTTACTCTCACGGGTTGTCGATTCTGGATGGCAGCAAGCATAAGGAAGAAGCTATGCAAGTGATCAAGTATGCGCTGCGTGATGAAGCACAATTGAATGCGATTGAGGCGGTTGGATATTCACCGGCAGTATCTTCTCTGCTTCCTAAATATTTGGAGAAGAATCCTGAATTGAAAGCAGTATTCGACAATATGGAAAAAGTGGGCATGCCGTTTGCTTACCCTGAACAAACCAAAGCGTTTAATGCTGATCTGCTTAAAGGCGTAGAGGAAATCATCTTTAAGCAAGACGGATTGACGGTTGAACAATTGCTGAATGATCTCCAAAGCAAATACGGAGAAAACTAGTTATTGAACGGTTGGACTTTGCTATAACCAAAGTCCAGCCATTTTTTTCACAATCATTTAAGGAGGTCAAAGGGAAAAATGAAAAGGTCGCTTAACAGTGTCATTTCAAAGATTGTACTCATGTGCTTGTTCATAACATCCATCGGTCCCGTGTACTCTATGCAGGCAGCACCCGCAGCACCTGCTCCTAAGATTAATGAAGGCGTGGTCAATGGCGAGTTTCCACTGAATTTAACACAAACGGGGGATATCGACTGGCTGCATTTTAAAGCGGATAACTTGAATCAGCTTCAACGAATTCAGAAGGCAGGTCCGAACTCGGTCACCTTCAGTGTATATGGGGATACGGCAACTGAGGGCAAATTAAACAGAGGCACCGATGCCGATTACATGTCCTATACCTGGAGTAATGGTATGCCAGGATTTGAATATGGTTTAAACGACACGGGAACAGGTCTGTTTTATCCAAAGTCCAGTCGAGACAAAGGGAGCTATAACAATGTTGGCTGGGATATTGAAGTAGCAGCGCAGCCGCAGGATTCCACCCTTGTATTTGGTCTTGGGTTGTGGCAAGCAGATATAGATCTTAACATCTATACTGATGATGTACTTTCGGTAACCCGAAACGTCTACGGCGATTCTGTTTCTAAGAACTATAAGTATCAAGTCAACGTGCCTGCTAATGTGAAGCTGAAAATTGAAGGGCGTTTGACAAAGGTTGTAGCGAAGAACGGAAATACTTCATTTTCCGGATTGGCTTTAAGCAGTATGGCCCTTGCGGATAAATTGCCGCTGCAAAATGAATACAACAGAGTTAGCAATATGACGCAAGGTCTTTATACAAATGAGACGTGGCAGGTTCTGGTGAATACGCTGGCTGCTGCCAAGCTTGTACTTGATCGAACAGAGGCAACCCAGCCGGAAGTTGACAGCGCTATCAATGCTTTGGTAGCAGCGCAGCTTGGTCTGGTGAAGAGAGAATCGAACATTGTAATTGATTTTACGGATAATGCGTTCAAGGAGTATACTTTCGGTGCTAAAACCGATCAACAGGACAGATATCAAACCTTCACAGTGAAGGAAGCTGTTGATATGAAGTATGTTCAAGTAAATGTCAAAAGATATAAAGAACCTGTGAGCGACTTGATTATCAAATTGTATGCAGCAAACAGTGAAGGGCTGCCGACTGGAGATCCGCTAGTCCAAACGACAGTGGACAAAAACCGGATTGTGGACGGAGGACTCACTACTGCAGAGTTGAGCTACAGTCTCCTTAAGGATACGCAATATGCGCTCGTTCTGACTCAACAAGAGCGGGGCTCCGGGGAATATCGCTGGGTCATCATGTCCAAAAACTTTGAATCTCAAAAGGAGTCCTTTGGCAAATCGACATCAGGTGTCTTTAAATCCGAAGCGAGCCTAGGCACAGGCATCATGAGAATTGTGAAAGAAGGCAACGTAGATCGGGCCCCACTGCAAGGCCTGATTGAAGAGCTTAAACAATATAACAGACAGCTTTACACGCTCCATAGCTGGTCTTCCTTAGAGATAGCATTGAGCGGCGCTTATGATCGCTTGAACGATGTGGATGTTAAACAGGAAGAGCTTGATAAGGCATTAAATCAGGTACAGACAGCCTTTAACGGCTTGGTACTGAGTACGAATCTGGATGTAATCGCGAAGCAGATGGAGACGATTAGCCAAGCGACCCTGATTGGCTACACCAGCCAGTCGGCAGACGTTGTACATCAAGCGATCCAGGAAGCACAAGCTTTGAATACCAGCGCATCCGAGCAAGAACGGATCAAGGTCTATTCAAAGGTGCTGAATGCCTTGGATGGATTGCAATTGGAATTGAAATATCAGTATGAATTGAACCCTAAAATGACAGCTGGTTTTGGTTTTGAAGGTGACAAGAACGCCACGCTGGCTTTCCTCGACGGATCCTATCAGATCGGCGGAACCCGTCCTATGCAGAATGGGTTTGTGGCAACGAAACAAATCGTTACGTTCGGTGCGACAAATACGTCGGGCATCAAATGGTATAACGCGGAAGGTTATCTGCCGGTATTTATAAATGAGTTTGCTAAAGACAATATGGACTATAAAATTGAATCGTTTGGTAACAAACTTACGGTAGAGAGCAAAGACTATGTTATTAACTATTCCAGAATGACGGTTACTAATCATTCGGATGAGACTCGCCTGCTGCCGGTTGTATCTGCCAATCTGGTTCCGATGAATCAGGCTGCAAACGAAGTTTATACGATCAAACCTGGGGAAACTGTTATCAGAGAGTTTGCCATTGAAGGGGATAAGTATGAATATTTTGATGCGGGAAAAACGAGCTTTACATCTCTAACGAGGGAGCAAGTATCGAAACTGGGTACGTTTGACGGCAACTACAGTGAGATGAAATCATACTGGAATAACCGGCTGTCCACAGTAGTTGATATCGATCTGCCGAATAAAGAGTTGGTCAATGCTTTTAAAGCGGGCTACATTTACAACATGATCATTAAAGACGGCAATTATTTGCATGTGGGTGAGAATGGTTATGCGAGACTTTATTCTCACGATACCATCGGAATTGTTGTTCAATTGATTCAGAGCGGTGACTTTGCACACGCAAGAGAGTATCTGGAAAGCATACCTCTTACCGGCGGAATTAACATCGAGACCGGTCAAGTGGACCCGAACCTGTTCTGGGATGCCAACTGGAAGCTTCCGTGGACGTATGCTGTATATTTGAGCAAAACCGGCGATACATCCTTATTTGATGAAATAATGAAAGCGGATGACGGATCAGTGGGTACCGTTTTCGATAAGCGGGTAAAATTCGGAGCAAGAAGCATTGAAAGCGACCGTGCTGGAGATGGCCGAATTATGAAGGAAACGAAAGCTATTGATTCATTGGGCTATTGGACGATTGACAATTATTCGGCACTGACAGGGTTAGCGTCTTATGAATATATTGCGCGTGAGCTGTATAAGGTGAAAGGAGAGGCAAGCTATCTAGCAGAGGCGGAGTGGGCTAACGCTCAATACGAGGATTTGCTCGCTGCTTTCACGGATAAATTGCAAAAAACAATCACTGACAAAGCACTAAACTATATTCCTGCATCTGTTGTGCAAAGTAATGACGAGAACCGGATGAAGGACTCCCGGGATGCTAACTGGGCTTCCATGTTCCTGTTCGGAAGATGGCTGTGGGATGGATATTTGTATGGTGCGAACCAGCCAGAGGACAATATCAACCTGACGATGCTAGATGACACTTATACCTATGGTATCGAAAGACGTGTCAACGAAGGGACAACCGATTCTCCATATAACTTTGGCGGTTATCCTCATGGCTTCTACTCCAGTGCATATAATGCTGGCTACGGAAGTTCGGCGCTTCGCGGTGAGAAATACAGAGACATGGGGATTAAAGCCTACGAGTTTATGATTGAAAATTCCATGAGTGGACCTTTCAGTTGGTGGGAAGGAGTTGCTTACCCAGCTGTAGAATCCAGTCCTTGGACGGCAGTCAATGATGAGCTTGGTATTCGTAATACACCGGGTGGGGGAGGATCTGCTCAGCATATGTGGGGGCAGGCCGTCAACTCGAAGGTATTAGTGGATTCGTTGATTACTGAGCGAATCTATGATCAGAACACGAAATACGAAATTATTGTGGGACGCGGTATTCCTAAAGAGTGGGTTGCGGATGCTGATAAGAACAACAATGTGATCGCGAATGTGCAGAACTATCCTGCATTCCAAGGCGGAAGAGTAGGATACAATGTAGTTAGAAAAGCAAACCAGCTTGTGTTTACATTTACGACCCGTCTGGAGCAAGCTAAGGCAGATACGAGCAACGCACAAATCAGCGTTCAATTACCTAGTATGGTTAACAACATTCTGGAGTCTTCTGGGGGTGTTGTTGATAACGCCAAAGGTATCGTTACCGTTCCGCTCAGTACAAAAACGTTGGCCATTACTTTGAGTGATCTACCTAAGCCAACAGATGTTGAGCTTGATAGGGAGGATCTAGCCATTGGATTTGCTGCCGGCGACTCCAGTGAATCGGTAACTCAGAATGTGGTGTTGCCAACGGAAGGAAAGCGCGGTAGCTTAATCACTTGGTCTTCAAGCGACACGAATATGATTTCAAATACCGGTAAGGTGAAACGTCCGACCGTTTCTACTCCAGTGACGTTGACAGCATCTTTGGAAAAAGACGGCGTTCAGGTACAGAAGACGTTTGTCTTAACGGTTATCAAGGAAAATGAAGATTCGGGTAATAACGGAAACAACGGTAACAACGGAAATAATAGTAATAATGGCAACACGGGAAACAACGGAAACAATAATAATAATGGCAATAACGGTAACACAGGTAACACGGGAGACAACGGAAGTTCGGTTACCCCGCCGAAGTTTACAGACATCTCCAATCACTGGGCACTCGATGCTATTGTTACCGCAGTAGAACGTGGAATTATCAAGGGATATGAAGATGGAACATTCCGTCCGAATGTAGTGGTGAATCGCAGTGAGTTGATGGTTATGCTTGTCCGTGCGTTAAATCTCCCGCAGGCGGATACAGCTATCCCATTTGAAGATGCATCCAACATTCCAGGATGGGCGAAATCTTACATCTCCAGTGCAGTTAAATCCGGACTTATTAAAGGATATGAGGATAATTCTTTCCGTCCTGAAGGTAAAGTAACCCGGATTGAATTTGTAGCGATGGTTGCACGGGCACTTGGTTTGAAGAGCGATACGAAGGCATCTCTACCTTTTGCCGATGCCGATAAAATTCCTGCTTGGGGAAAAGAATACGCTGCAGCAGCATATGAGGCAGGTCTGATCCAAGGCAAAGGCAATGATCGGTTTGCTCCGAATGATCCGGTGACGAGAGCCGAAGCGGTGACTCTGCTTTTGAGAATGGCTAAATAAGGACAGATAGTATTTTTGGATTCGCTTATTAAGACAGAGGTTTTGCGCATAATACGCAAGACCTCTTTTTTTTTTGTGCCATTATACAGAGGAGGGAGGTGCCGGATTATACGAAGTACCCATTCCATTTTGGTATGTCAGGACAATCTGCTATACTTTCTGTGTCAGCGCTTGCTTCTGAATAGTGGAATTAGGTTAAGTAAGATTAACGAAATAACAATTAGCTTGGAGGGTTAAGCAATGAGTGAATTGAACGCACCGTTCTCAGGTGGACCAACTTTAAATGACGGAGTGACCATACCTTGGCTAGGCCTCGGTGTGTGGCAGTCTAAGGACGGCGAAGAGGTTATTCATGCGGTCAAAACCGCAGTGGAAGTTGGATATCGCAGTATTGATACGGCTGCCGCTTACAATAACGAAGAAGGCGTTGGGCAAGCTATTCGTGAGTGTGGAGTGGCACGTGATGAGCTGTTTATTACAACTAAAGTATGGAATGCTGATCAAGGCTACGAGTCGACACTGAAAGCGTTCGAGGTTAGCCGGCGCAAGCTGGGACTAGATTATATAGATTTGTATCTCATTCACTGGCCGGTGGTAGGTAAGTACAAGGAGACATGGAAAGCTTTGATTCATCTGCAAAAAGAGGGTCTCGTCAAATCCATCGGTGTAAGTAATTTTCAGATTCATCATCTGAAGGACATCATCGAGGACACCGGAGTAGTGCCAGTGGTGAATCAGGTGGAATTCCATCCGTTGTTGACTCAGCGTGAGCTACTGAAGTATGCCAATGAGCAAGGCATCCAGCTTGAGGCTTGGAGTCCGCTAATGCAAGGGAATCTTGATCTACCCCTCCTCAAAGAGCTGTCAGAGAAGTATGGTAAGACTCCTGCTCAAATTGTACTTCGCTGGGATTTGCAGCAAGGCGTCATTACGATTCCAAAATCGGTACATGCGGATCGAATCAAAGAGAATGCGGGTTTCTTTGATTTTACACTTAGCGATGAAGACGTTAAGGCCATCGAAGATTTGAACAAAGACCATCGATTTGGTCCAGACCCAGACAACTTCAACTTTTAAATCATTGTGAATACAAGCCAAACAGCAAGTCGCCGGATGAACGGTGACTTGCTGTTTGCATTTAGAGTATCTTAATAGTTCGTTACATTTAACTAATGGAGACATTATATTGTCGCAGCCAGAGATCCACTTGGGCCAGATAAGCAAAAAGCTGAGGGCCAGACATAAGTTGACCGAACCAAGGCAGATTAGTAGAGGATTCTGGGGAAGCGGCGATCTCACGGATTTTGGCAGCATTAATTAAAGGAAGGATAGGCGAGGTAGAGTCATCTAGAATGTTCAATACTTGCGTTCGGACCGCGTTTAAATAGGCTGGATTGTGGGTTTTGGGGTAGGGGCTTTTTTTGCGATATAGCACATCGTCTGGAAGGATACCCTCAAGCGATTTTCGTAAAATCCCTTTTTCACGACCGCCCAAGTTTTTGATTTCCCAAGGAATATTAAATACATATTGAACAAGCCGATGATCACAATAAGGAACACGTACCTCAAGTCCAGCACCCATACTCATTCGGTCTTTACGGTCGAGCAGAGTTGGCATGAAGCGGGTAATATTCAGATAGGACATTACGCGCATTTGTGCTTGTTTACCTGTTTCCCCATCCAATTTAGGGACTTCTGCTACCGCATCGCTGTATCTATCGCCCAAATATTCCAGTGGCCGAATCCATTCATTAACTTCAGGGGATAATAGACTTGCACGCATTTTAGGAGCAACGGACCAAGGGAAAGTGCCTGAGGAGAGCATCTCCTCTCGATGGAACCAAGGATATCCGCCAAAGATCTCATCGGCAGCTTCGCCGGAAATGGCTACAGTAGCATTCTTTTTAATCTCGCGGCAAAATAAATACAAGGAAGAGTCCACATCGGTCATCCCAGGTAGATCTCGTGTGTACAGCGCATTATCAAGTGCTTCTACAAGCTCCGGTGTATCAAATGAGATATAGTGATGGTTCGTATTCAGTTCATCGACCATTCGCTTAATCCACGGTCCATCTGCCCCAGGCTGAAAAGTATGACTCTTGAAATGCTTGTCGTTATCGACATAATCGACGGAATACGTATCCACACGTCCCTGACCGTTTCGGTTGTAGAAATCCACTGCAAGTGCAGTTAGCGCGCTGGAGTCCAGCCCACCTGATAAAAGAGAGCAAACAGGAACATCTGAGACTAGTTGGCGTTCGAGCGTATCCTGCAGCAGTTCGCGTACCTTAGTGGCTGTCTCTGCTTCATTGTCAGTATGTTTTTCACTTTCGAGCTTCCAATAAGCGTAACTACGCAGACCTTCGCGACTATAGATCATGGCGTGCCCTGGACGAAGCTCCTGCATATCCTTATAAACACCGTGTCCTGGTGTACGGGCTGGACCGATAATAAAGATTTCCGCTAGTCCTTCGGGCCCTACTACTGGCTGTACCTTGGGGTGCTGCAGCAGCGCCTTAGGTTCTGAGCCGAAGACTAAGACATCATCCACCTTACTATAGAACAGAGGCTTCACACCTAGGCGGTCGCGTGCAAAAAAGACCTGATCCCGAAGACCGTCCCATACTGCAAAAGCAAAGATCCCATTGAGCTTCTCTGCACAATCCGGTCCCCATTCGATATAGGCATGCAGCAGAACCTCGGTGTCACATTGGGTGCGGAATTGATGACCCCGCTGCTTAAGTTCTTGTTTGAGCTCGGGTGCGTTATATAATTCGCCGTTGTACACAATCGCATATACCTGTTCCTCGTGGCGGGTGATCATAGGCTGTGCGCCGTTCTCTGGATCGATAACGCTAAGTCTGCGGTGACCGAAAGCGCAGGGGCCTGAAATCCAAGTTCCAGCTGCATCGGGTCCGCGGTTTGCTAAAGTTTCAGTCATTTTGACCAGCAACTGTGAGTGCTGAGTTAGATCTCCGCGCCACTGGATAAATCCGGTTATTCCGCACATGATGGTTCATCCTCTCTTTTTGTGCGATTGTTGTCCTTACTTTTTTGCCAAGTAATACAGATATATGCCGAAGGAAGGCATAAAATGTATGTCCTTATCCGAACACTAGGGGAGAGAGGAATTTGCCAGGAGGGAAGGATGACAGTTGTATTATATTAAAGATGCCAAAATTCGTAGAATGATGGAGTTTGACGGTGCACCTTGTGCAGAAGTAGGTGTGTTGCCAGGTGCTGTTAGTGATCCTGCGCTTTTGGTGTACATCGTGGAGGATCAGCGCGAGGAAGGATATGAGATTGTCCGTATCCTTACTAATGACGCTGATACTTCTACCGATTGGTTTGATAACAATATGCATGAGGCGTTTAAAGATGTGACTTCGAGTGCGTTTACAGGCAGTATGATTATGACGCCTGAGGATGAACGTTCCAAGTTTCAGAGAGAGTTAATGACCTTTGGAGATTTAAAAAGGCAGCTGGAGCAGCATTTTCGGAATTTGGAGTCGTAACTTGTACTGTGGTTAATGCTGCTTTCATTCTGCAGCTAAAAGCAGCAACGAGGGCATTCTTACGCCACTTCATTGGCCTAAGGATGTCCTCGTTGTTATTTGAAATGAATTTTCAGAATGTTTGCTCTTGAAAAATCTGCTGAATACGGTATAATAGAATTCGTTGCCTTATTACATATCTTTAATTCTAACATGTCCCGGTAGCTCAGCTGGATAGAGCATACGCCTTCTAAGCGTACGGTCAGGGGTTCGAATCCCTTCCGGGACGTCAAGTAACAGCCTTCCTTCGGGAAGGCTGTTTTTGCGTACAGGGGACGAGAAGCCCGAGGTTCGTCGGAGCAAAAGCATCGATAGGAACAGCTTCGCAGTCAGCCCGGTAGGGCTGCATCCCGCCCGGGACAAGTAACAGCCTTCCTTCGGGAAGGCTGTTTTTGCGTACAGGGATGAGAAGCCCGAGGTTCGTCGGAGCAAAAGCATCGATAGGAACAGCTTCGCAGTCAGCCCGGTAGGGCTGCATCCTTTTTGGCAATACCTTTTATTCAGTTCCTCATAAACAAAGCTAAAGCCACCAACTCGTCAATACGCCGCAGCAAGTTATCTTTAGGAATGAGTAAATTGTAAAGCTCGATATACGGGCTCAAGATAAAACTCTGCTGCTCAGGAAGCATGAAGTGAAGTGCACCCCTTAGAATAGACATTGGATAAAACCGCTGGTTTGTCCAATGAAATTCTAGGGGGGGTATTTTTATGGCGATTAAAGGACAGAGAAAGATGGATTTATCGGAAAATTACAGAGTATTTTGAGATTCAAGACCAAGGGCGGGTAAAGAAATGGATGAAGAGATACCGAGTTTCAAGCAATGATTATGATGTTAATCCCAATAAATAAGTGAGTATATCAGCGAAAACTAATGTTTTTAGACTACAATCTTTAGTTTTATGACTAGAACATAATAAAGCGCTTTCATTAAAATTATGATGTACATGTTCGGTGCTATTCAACAAACGGAAGGGGTGAAGGCATGGACAATAATGTCCGATGATCCTCGTTAAGAGTTGGTGCAAGCAGGATTCGGTTCCCTCTACACCAAGACCATCAGCAAGGATCGGAGGTATATTGTATGTAAAATAGAAAACAATTGTTGACTGCTACCCTGCAACTGTTATTTTTTTGCTCATTAAGATGGGTAAGTCGATCTCGAAGGTGAAGAAATCATTTACGGAAGACCTTACGGTAATGGTCAATATTAAACTTTTTGAGTACGGAAGCCTATTTTTTGGCTGATAATATTGGTGATATTACCAAGTGCAAGATGAAGGATAGATAACCAAAGAGAACTATCAAAAAAGACAACAGAAGGAGAGGCGACAATGAAGAAAAAAATGATTAGTAAAACAATGTGTTGTGTGCTTGGCGCAAGTATGCTTTCCAGTGTACTGTTTGTAGGACAACCAGTACATGCAGCCTTGGGGTATTTTCCTGAGCCGTTACCGATATCGAATGAGTACTATTATCAAAACGAAACACTGCAACCATACGGGGCAAGTTTACATATTGATGAGTTAAAGAACTGGAATCCCGACAATGACCCAGATGCACGTTATAATAGGAGTTCGGTTCCACTAGCAAAAAGATGGATGGGTCCATCGGTAAATCCAGACGCATCACGTGATGCAAGAATGATACCTCTTAGTGGTACAAGCGCACGTTCAAGTCAGGCACCGTCACAAGGTGGAGATGGTTCCTATGCTTATACACCCACATTTTTTCAATACATGGATATTAACAACTATTGGGGTGGTTCATCAGCTGAAGGACCAATTGCTATACCAACCCCTGAGCATATCGATGCTTCTCATAGAAATGGTGTAAAGGCAACTGGAACTATTTTTATTCCTTGGGGAGATTATGAATTTGGCAGTAAGTTTATTGATCAACTAGTTGAGCAGGACTCGGAAGGTAATTTTATTGCCGCAGATAAATTAATTGAAATCGCCCAATACTATGGATTTGATGGTTATACTATTAACCAAGAGTCAAGTTCAAGTCCTGAAAGCATGGCAAAATTAAAGCGTATGCTTGCTTATATTGAGAAGAAAAAGCCACAGAATTTCGTAATGACTTGGTATAATGGTAAGGGTCGATTAGGTGATTCTGATGTGAAAAATTGGTTACAAGACGGAGAAGAAAGACTGAATGACGACTGGTGGCTTGACATGAGTTGGGGTAATATCGATCAAACCATCAAGACAACTTTAAATGCAGGTAGAAGTCCTTTTGATATACATGCTTCATGGGAAAACTTCCCTTATACTGACAAGGGCGGTAATGTTTCCTATTTGCTTGGAGCGGATAATAAATTAAAAGTTTCTCTTGGTATCTTAGGTTCTAATTCAACACTTATAAGTTCTAAGACAATAGACGATTTTATGAATAAGGAAGATCCACGCCTATGGACAGGACCAACAAGTGATCCGAGAAGTCCACGCACTAAAGGAACTGAAGATACTTTTCCAGGGTTCTCAAGTCTTATTGCAGACCAGACACCGATTATAGGGGATGAATTTGTAACTAACTTCGCAGTTGGTAACGGTAAGAAATTCTACGAAGACGGTGTTGTTACTGGTAAAGAAAACGGTTGGTATAACCGTTCACTATCGGATATAACTCCAACATGGCGTTGGATTGTGGATAGTGAAGGTTCTAAACTAACTCCAAAATTTGATTATGCGGATGCTTGGTGGGGTGGTTCTTCACTAAATCTATCGGGTGATCTGGATGCAAATAAGCCAAATCACATAAAATTATACAGCTCACAGCTAGAAATTAAAGATAACAGTAAGGTAAGCATAACGTATAAAACACCTAAAGCCGGTGTCGATATGTCTATCGGTTTAGCCTTTGGTGATAACTATGACGATAGTAATTTTGAATTTTTCGCTGTCCCTGTTGGGGTGGAGAAGAATGGTTGGACAACTGCTACTATCGATTTACCAAAACATGATAAAAAAGCAATTGCGATATCCTTGAAACTAAATGCAACTACGGATGTTACGGGTTATTCTATTAATATCGGTAAACTTGCATTTACAACAAATGAAGTTGTTCCTTCAGCACCATCTGCAATCACACTAGATGATTCAGTATACGTAAATGATTCAACAGCAGAAGCAAGAATTTATTGGGAGAAATCTGCTAATGCGTCTTTATATACCATTCATCGTGTGCATGCTGACGGTAAAAAAGAGTTTATAGGTGCAACACCAAGTGATGCTTTCTATTTAGGAAGATTTATAAAAGATGGTGAGGAAAAGCAGTCTAGTTTTGCAGTTACAGCCTACAATTCAAAT
The DNA here is from genome assembly GCF_037963865.1 of Paenibacillus sp. FSL R10-2734. NCBI lineage: Bacteria > Bacillati > Bacillota > Bacilli > Caryophanales > Paenibacillaceae > Paenibacillus > Paenibacillus sp. FSL R10-2734. Next base: position 1,934,321 of record NZ_CP150170.1, read on the forward strand.
GGAACAGTGGGTGGAGTAAAAACATTCAATTTTAACTGGCCTGATGTTACTAATGGTTTCGAAGACTCAGGGGTTGAAGGTGCAAATATTGCATTGAACGTTCCAGTGGTTGATGATGGATCTTTTGATCCAGGTGGTAAGATTGACAAGCTTAACGATGGAATTATCCCAAGCAGTAAATGGGCTTCCCTTAAAACAAATGCATCAGCTTACTTAGACTTAGGCAAGGATATGGATATAAGCCGTTGGGTTGTTAAGCATGCTAACGTTGCAGGAGCGGGAGAAGGAGTAGATTTCAACACGGATACCTTCGACTTACAGTATGCAACAGATGACGGTAATGAAATTTTAAACCCTGCAGACCCTACTAGTAAGAGTAGAATTATAAATTTAAAGTATACAAAAATTGACGAGGTAATTGGAAACCGCCAAGACGTTACAGATCGTGTTCTTGATACACCAATTAAAGCACGATATATTAGACTTCATGTTACGAAAAGTGATAATTGTCCTTGGCATGCAATTCGTATTTATGAATTTGAGTTGTATGAGAATGCTTATACCCCTCATACTGAACCATTGCTAGACCGTAATGTTACAGTAAAAAATAATATCGGTGCAAAAGATACTGTAGTAATTGATAATGTTTCGCTACCAGTAGGTACCACTGGTAAACCTGCTGAGGATACAGGTTTGATTAAACTATATGATAGCCTAACAGCGGAAACTCCATTTGCAGAAGTAAAAGCAGTACAGCCAGATGAAAGATACAAACAACTTAGACGGGGTGTAGCTTCTTTTGACGGCTTAGAGTTAAAAACTGAAGGTGGCAGATTATATTACACAACACAAGAAAACGGAATGGTAAGTTTACGTTATAGCGTTGAGTACGCTCCGGAGACAGGGGTGGAAATTAAAGCACCCACATCAATTAAATTGGAACATTCTTTAAAGGGTAATCAAACACGTAGCAAATACGGTGTTCTTACTTTGAAAGGATTAGATGTTGGAACTCAAATGAAGATTTTTGAATCCGCGGATTCAAAATCACCGATTTTACATTCCGGTCTAGTCCAAGAAGGTGAAGATTCTATTAGGCAGGAAAGAGTTCCATTATCCGAAGACGGTGGCACAATCTATTACGAACTGAAACAATCAGGAAAACCTGATTCAGGAAGATTAGAGTTTGTCTACGGGAAAACTGATGATCTTAATGTTGACCAGTCTTCATTAAAAGACTTAGTAAATCGTTATAGCAATTTTAAAGAATCAGATTATATTTCCGCTACATGGGTACAATTTTCAAAAGCTTTAAATGATGTAAAAGCATTGATTTCAACAGAAGTTAAAGCGAGTGATGCGGAAGTTAAGAGAGTCGCTTTAGAAGATTCAGTTTTAGCACTTCGTAGTGTTGGAAATATTCAAAGACTTAAAGAAGTAACTAAAGAGTATGAAACAAAGTATACTGAAGACCTATATTCAGTTAATAGCTTTAGACGCTTTAGTGATGTTTTAGAACATACTAAAAAATTTGTCAGTGATGTAGAATCAGCAACAAAGTTTGTTACAGCTATCGAAATTGAGAAAGCAAGATTTAACCTTGATAATGCTGTAGGTTACTTGGTGAATAAGGGAGATCAACAAGTAGATTCTGTATCCATCACACCTAACGATGTTGATGGTAAAATCGGAACTTCAGTAACATTTAAAGCTGAAGTAACAGGTAATGCAGATGATACAGTTACTTGGGATGTTTATGGTAATACAAGTGCTGATACTACTATCAGTAATGGGGTACTAACTATTTCTGCTGACGAAACAATTAACGGTGTATTAACAGTTAAGGCAACCTCTACTATTGATCCGACAAAATCAGGAACAGCACACGTGTTAGTGGTAGATGAGCTACACCCGACAGTAGTTAGCGTTACAATACCAGACCAAGTTGACTCGGTTAAACGTGGAACAATCAAACAGTTTTCCTCTAATGTAGAAGTAAAAAATGATGCGTCAACAACAGTTGTATGGAGTGTTTATGGTGCTGAAAATGCGGACACTAAAATTAATAACGGGTTATTAATGGTTAACGAAAACGAAACAGCAGAACAAGTTGAAATTAAAGCAACATCTGTAGTCGACCCAACTAAGTTCGCTACTAAAACGATCAAAATAATAAAAGATGTTACAGAACTTGTGAGCGTAACTGCACCTACTGCAGTAATTGGGGTACCAAACGGAGCAATAAAAACCGCAGATGATCTTAAATTACCTGCTACAGTTGAGGTAGTAACGGTTAGCGGTACTATGAATGCGAATGTGGAATGGGATTTAGACTCAGTAAGTTACGATCCTAATGTAAAGACAGAACAGACATTTACAGTAAATGGAACAGTATCACTTCCTGAATGGATATTAAATACAACTAATATTTCATTGAATATAAGTGTTCAGGTGACAGTAGATGCTACAACCATAGTTGCAATCGCTGATAAAACAGCACTTGTAGCGAAGATAGCGTCAGCAAATACATTGATTTCGACAAGCTATACTCAAGCATCATGGGGTATCATGCTGAATGCATTGTTAGAAGCTAAAAAAGTTAATAATGATGCAAATGCAACACAGGCAGAGGTTGATTCATCTTTAAATGTATTAACAAGAGCTATTGATAGTCTTGTAACAGTACAATCACCGAAACCCGACCCAGATCCAACACCAACACCAATACCAACACAAACGTCCAATCCAGACCCAACACCAAAGCAAACGCCCAAACCAGACCCAGTTTATGAAATAACAGTTTCAGGATCTCAGGTAACAGCTATTGTTCCTGTTAAAGCTGAAGTTGGAGCAAATGGATCAGCTATTGCAACAATTACTGAAAATCAGTTAGTTGAAGCTATAACAAAGGCAATGAACGAAGTTGCTAAACATGGTGCAAATGCATCCGTAGCAATCAAACTAGATGTAAATGCTCCTGCAAATGCTAACGTAGTTGGACTTACTTTATCAAATGAAGCCTTAACAAAGTTCATATCTAGTAAAGCTAATCTTCTGAACATATCTACGACAAATGGGACAATGACCATTGATGCAAAAACAGCATCGAGCATTTCCAAACAGGCAACAGGAACTATTACAATAACTTTGTCGAAGAAAGAAGTATCAACATTATCCGCAGAAGTTCAGCGCAAGATTGGAGACAGACCTGTTGTTAATTTTGAAATTAACAGTGGTGGTGAGACTATCTCACAATTTGACGGAAATGTAATAGTAACAATACCTTATATACTTAAGGTAGGAGAAAATCCAAATGCAATCGTGGTATACGATATTAATACTACAGATAAGCATGAAACGCTTAGAAATTACAAGTATGATGCAACAAGCAACGCTGTAGCATTCAAGACACCTAATTCCTCAACGTATGCTGTAGGGTACAACAAGGTGGGCTTTAACGATGTAGCCGAAAATTCATGGTACAACAACGCAGTAACCTTTGTATCTGCAAGGGGTATAACAAACGGATTAGGTGATGGAAACTTTGGTTCCGAAAACAAAATAACCAGAGCACAAAGTTTGGTTATGCTAATGAGAGCTTTTGGTATCAATCCTGATGAAAACTCTGAAAACAATTTCGGTGACGCAGGAAACACATATTATTCTGGCTACCTATCAGCGGCAAAGAGATTGGGAATCACAAACGGATTGGGTAACAATGTATTTGCACCTGACAAACAGGTTACAAGACAGGAATTGTTTGTATTGACGTACAATACTCTTAAGAACATTAATGAATTGCCGACTGTAACTGGTAAAAAAGAATTGAAAGACTTTAAGGATGCAGAAATTGTTTCTACTTATGCAACTGATGCAATGACATTGTTTGTAAAGACTGGTGTTGTATCGGGGTCAAACGGTAAACTCTTACCTAATGATAAAGCAACCAGAGCAGAATTTGTTCAGATTATTTATAATATTATGACTAAGTAAAGTGTAAAGATGTTATAGAATAATCGCATAAAAGTTAACCAAAATTGTACGCCCGAGTCTTCAGGGCGTACAATTTTTATATTCACGTATCACTCAGGAAGGGTCCTCACCAATATGAAGCGAAGCTCTGTTGAACAATTGGGGAATTACTCCCTGAAATTTAGCTGATTCCTAGGCAAATATGGATATTGCGCTGATTTTTAAGGAGGAATTCCTTAATTTCATTCGTATGGAGCGATTATTGGAAAAAATCAGGGAGATTTTCACTAATAAACGTACCCTAATGAGCAGAAGCCTACAGAAGCGGCCAGATCTCCTCCCAGACAGTGTCTAGAATAGCTTGCATATTATCTTCCATACTGTTAATAGCAATCACCACCTGAGCATCCGGGGCAACAACGCAGAATTGACCGTTAGCGCCATCAGCACGATAAGCATTGTGAGTACACAGCCAGAATTGACAGCCGTATCCTTGGCCCCAATCGCCATCCCCATCATTTTCGATCTGCTTACGCGTGACAAAATCGATCCAAGCTGCGGGAATAAGCTGCTGCCCCTGCCACATTCCTTTTTGCAAAAGAAGCTGTCCAAATCGACTTAGTTCCTCCGTGTTGATCTGAAGTCCGGCACAACCGAGGGTGATTCCATGCGGAGTCGTCTCCCAATCGACATTTTCTATGCCTAGTGGCGCAAAGAGACGGGGAACGAGATAATCTCTTACGGTTTGTCCGACACTGGCTTGTACCATTGCAGAAATCATAATGGTATCCCCGCTGCTGTAGGTGAACTGTTCCCCAGGAGGTCTGTCTAAAGGTAGAGATAGATAATGCTGTATCCAGTCTATATCCTTTAAGGCCAATCTCTCTTCAGCCCAAAATGGAGGGGAATCATGACCTGTGCTCATTCGCAGTAAATCGAACAAGGTCAGTTCCCCAGGTTGCATCGAGGGAAGAGTTTGCTTATGAGTAACTACGTAATCTGGAAACACATCCCTAAGTGTTGTATCCAGTGTTAGCTTTCCTTCTTCGATAGCCAGGCCCACTGCCATGCATGTAAAAGATTTGCTGATAGAATGCTGCAAGCGCCGGATATCCTCTGCGAGATCCACTTTCCCCACTAGAGTTCCATTTTGAAGCACACGTACATTGAATACATTCAATCCACATTCACGGATTTTAGCTTCGAATCGAGCCATGTTTATCATAGAATTCAACTCTCTTTCTTTAAAAGTCCAAGTTGGGATACGAAAATTCGTTGATTGAATTGAATGAAAATAGTGTGGAAACGTTTCCTCTCATGATGTATAAAATAGTTAAATTGATGGTATTCTATTCTTGTTTTAAAGTCAATAAATGTAGGGGACTATTGATTGGTATCAATCTCCTTATAATTTAAAGTGATTTTTAAGAGGAAAATCATTTTCACTTAGAATTTATAGATTGACTTCTTGAAAATACCTGTCCATAATGAACGTATTAAGCGAATTAAGTACGAAAACAGTCAAAATGATGTCGTGGGAAACGTTTCCCATCATTTCATGCGTTTCCACTAAGCTGATTTCATCAGGTGAAGGGGAGCTCATTATAGGGGTGAATCAGGGGGAATTATGAATATCAAGGATATTGCAAGGCTATCGGGAGTTGGTATCGCCACGGTCTCCAGGGTAATTAATAACTCCGGTGTCGTAAGTGATGCAACCAGAGCTAAAGTAATGGCTGTAGTAAGAGAACATAATTATATTCCAAATGGAAATGCGAGCAATCTGAAGAAAACGCGTTCTAATACGATAGCGCTTATGGTTAAGGGGATTGCCAATCCGTTTTTTGCAGACATGATCAAAGAAGTAGAGCGTCAAGTGAATTTACGTGGCTGCCCACTTTTGATCCAGCATGTAGAAGATGGAGTGGATGAGATTAATGCTGCTCTGCAGCTCGTGAAGGAAAAGAATTTATACGGCGTAATCTTTATGGGTGGAACATATGACCATTCCGAAGAGAAGTTCAAACAATTACCGATTCCATTCGTTCTAACTACCATCACGACTACAAAGGATGTTGATCCTGCCGTATTTTCCAGTGTGATCATTGATGATATGCAAGAGTCTTATAAAGCTGTGAGCTATCTGATCTCACTCGGGCATCGGAACATTTGCTTTTTGGCCAGATTTCCTTTGGTTCAGCACACTACCGGAAACCGTCGTCTGATGGGTTATATTAAGGCGCTTGAGGATCATGGGATTGAGTATGATGCTTCCTTGGTAGAGGATTGTGAATACAGTCCAAGTTCTGGCTTTACGGCTACGAAACGACTGCTCAATAAGAAAAAAGATATCACTGCTGTATTCGCCGCATCAGATACGATTGCTATCGGAGCTGCCAAAGCTCTATTGTCTTTGGGCCTATCGATTCCAAATGATATTTCGATTATTGGATTTGACGGTATTGAAATGGCAGAATACTATCATCCATCGCTGGATACGATTAGCCAACCTGGGGTGGATATGGCGAAAGCCAGTGTTGAAATTCTGTTTGACCTGATTTCGGGACAATCGGAGAACAAGCATGTGGTATTCGAGTCTGTTTTGGTTAAGCGAGGATCTTGTAAGAAGATTAATAAACAAGCATAAACGCCTTCGGCGTCCTTATAAGGACGGTAAGCGTTTGAGCGAGAAATAGAAGGATAATTTATAGCGTAAGCATATACTTTTTTATATTTTAAAAAAAGGTTTCGCAAGGAGATGACATATGGCACTTCTAACCGTTGAGACTGGTTCTCCTACCTTAAGAATGACAACGTCGATCAGTATAATCTCCCCCGTCGATTCGGGCAACACCACCGGAGGAACGCTCTATCTATTACATGGTGCTGGAGATAATGCTAGCACATGGTACAGATTAACAACCATTGAGCAGTATGCTAACAAGTATGGCTGCACAGTCATAATGCCTCAGGTAGGCAGAAGCTATTATACAGATATGGAGTACGGACTGGATTACTTCCACTATGTTACTCAAGAGCTTCCTGAGCTTTGTGGCCGAATGATGAGATTGGATGATGATCCGCAGAAGACGTATGTTGCCGGTCTATCGATGGGCGGATATGGGGCACTGAAATGTGCGCTTACCTATCCAGAGCGTTACAGCAAGGTAGTTTCCTTATCAGGCGTTACAGATATTCAGAAAAGATTGAAAGACCCGCAAATGTCTTCGGATATGGCGAGGGAGATGGCAGGCACTTTCGGAAAACGCTTACAAGTTAAGCCCGATCAAGATCTGCATGCTTTAGCAGCTAAATTGGTCGACGAAGAACGTAAGTTACCTTCAATTCTGACCTGCTGTGGTTCGGAAGATCCATTTGTGGAGATGAACCGGGAATTTGCTTCTCATATGCAAGCGAGTCCCTATACCTTTCAATATGTTGAGACCCCAGGAGCGCATGAGTGGAGATTCTGGGAGGAACATCTGAAGACAGCTTTTGATTTCTTGTACAACTAAGAGCAATGAGCAATTGCAGAAAGAGATATTATGGAGGATTTGAGATGAAAGACCAGCAACTGACATCCCTGTTGAATCAGATGACGCTTGAAGAGAAAATAGCACAATTGCAACAGCTCGCCGCTAATTTCTATGAAGGAGCGGAAGAGGGAGGGCAAATTACAGGCCCTATGGCATCCATGGGGATTACGGATCACATGATCGAGAACAGTGGTTCAGTACTTGGACTTTCGGGCGCAGAGCAAGTTATTGCCGTCCAGGAAGCTCACTTACGTAAAAATAGATTGGGTATTCCACTGCTGATGATGGCGGATATCGTGCATGGTTTTAAGACGATTTTTCCGGTGCCATTGGCGATAGGCTGCTCTTGGGATATGGAACGAGCGGAGCTAAGCGCCGAGATTGCAGCTAAAGAAGCGGCAGTCTCCGGTGTACACGTCACTTTCGCACCCATGGCGGATCTTGTTCGGGACCCGCGCTGGGGTAGAGTGATGGAGTCTACCGGTGAGGATCCTTATTTGAATGGTAGGTTTGCACGTGCGTTTGTACGCGGATTTCAGGGAAATGACTTGACGGATGATGTGAATCGTATGGCGGCTTGCGTTAAGCACTTTGCTGCTTATGGTCTATCCGAAGGTGGACGGGATTATAATACGGTCGATTTATCAGAACGTCAGCTACGGGAATATTATCTGCCAGCCTATCGCGCAGCGCTGGATGAGGGCGCAGAGATGGTTATGACCTCGTTCAATACGATTGATGGGATTCCGATAAGCGGAAATGTTAAGCTGCTTCGTCAGCTGCTGCGTGAGGAATGGGGCTTTGACGGTGTGTTGATCTCGGATTGGGGCGCAGTGAAGGAACTGATCCCGCATGGTGTCGCCGAGGATGAAGCCGAGGCAGCGCTTAAAGCTATCAAAGCTAGCGTGGACATCGAGATGATGACGGAATGTTATGTGCATCAATTGCCAGCTCTTGTAGCTGATGGGCAAGTGGACGAAAGCATTATTGACGAAGCTGTACTTCGTATTTTGCAATTGAAGAAAAAATTGGGCTTGTTTGATAATCCGTTACGTGGGGCAGATGTGGAGAAAGAGCGTGAAGTAATCTTCTGTGAAGCTCACCGGAAAGCAGCGAGAGAATTAGCGATTAAATCCTGCGTACTCCTCAAGAATGATCAGGTTCTGCCGCTTGCAGCAGAGCAGCGGATTGCGCTAATAGGACCGTTTGCTAATAACGGAGATATTCTTGGACCATGGTCCTGGTTGGGTTCAACAGAAGAAGCCAGCTGTCTTGCTCCAGCTATTGAAGCTCGTGCAGCTGCAGGTAAGGTTACCGTTGCAGAAGGCTCTGGAATAGATAGCTTTACAGAAGAGCAATGGCTTGAGGCGAAAGCGGCAGCGCTGGAAGCCGATGTGATTGTGCTGGCGCTTGGAGAGCATTCGGAGATGAGCGGAGAAGCGGGAAGTCGTTCAGATATCCGCTTGCCGGAAGCGCAGCGTGAGCTTTTGCAACGCATGAAGACGCTGGGTAAGCCTATTGTAGTAGTGTTGTTTAATGGTCGACCACTGGATCTAAGTGGTGTGATCGAGAATGCAGATGCCATTCTGGAAGCCTGGTTCCCAGGAAGCGAAGGCGGTGCAGCGATTACCAGTCTACTGTATGGAGACGAGAATCCGTCTGGAAGATTGACGATGTCTTTCCCTGTATCTGTTGGACAAATTCCTGTCTATTATAATCATTTCAACACTGGCCGTCCTCTTCATGCACCTGGTGCGGACAAACGTTATGTCTCACAATATCTGGATATTCCTAATGAGCCGTTCCTGCCATTTGGCTTTGGTCTTAGTTATACGACATTTAGCTACAGTGAACCGATTCTTTCCGGCGAAATAATGACGAAGGATCAGCCTATTGAGGTAACTGTTACGGTGACTAATACGGGCAATGTACAAGGAGAAGAGGTAGTGCAGCTCTATATCCGAGACATTTCAGGAGAAGTTGTCAGACCGATGAAGGAACTGAAAGACTTTGCTAAGATCAGCCTCTCCCCGGGAGAAAGCCAAGAAGTGAGCTTTACGCTTACGGAAGAACAGCTTCGTTACTATCATAGCGATTTAAGCTTTAGCAGTGATCCGGGACAATTTAAATTGTTTGTAGGCCCAAATAGCCAAGAGGTTAAAGAACGAGATTTTCGCTTAACATTAGCTTAAGTAGAATATATACGACACAGGGTGTCGTAATAGAGGAGTGCAAAAATATGACTACTAATATGAATTCTAACATCCATTTAAACGCTGGGGACTTATCATTCACTTTTACAAACAGTGGGGACTTGTTCCAAGTTCTCCATGAACGGACAATGATCAATCAATTGCTGCCAAATATTGTGGATGGATCCTTATCCAATCTATATTTACGTATTCATAGTAATGGAAACATTCAAGCTGTTCCTTTGCTGGGCATTCATTCTTCTAGCACTGTACGTAAGTCTGGAAACCGCTTGGTCTGGGAAGGTACTGCGGAAAATATCGAGTATCAGGTTATTTTTACACCTACGGCTCAAGGTCCATGGTTCTGGGATGTGAAGCTTTCGGGGCAGGAAGCCGATGTAGATCTCGTATACGGACAGGATGTGGGTATTGCAGATATCGGCGCGGTTCGTAGTAATGAAGCTTACCTTTCACAGTATATTGATCATGCCGTATTCGAGGATCAGTCAAAAGGATATGTCGTTTGCTCCAGACAGAATCAGCCGCAAGGTGGTAAATTCCCATATCTGCAACAAGGTGCAATCACTAAGGCAGCAAGCTTCTCAACGGATGGTTTTCAATTCTTTGGATTGTCCTATAAAGAGACTAATCAACCGGAAAGTCTGAGTCGTGAGCAATTAAGTAATGAAATTTATCAATATGAATTCGCTTATACTGCGTTGCAATCGGAGCGGGTGAAGCTGAGCGGGGAAGCAAGATTTGTGTTTTACGGATTGTTCAAGCAAGATCATCCTGAAGCGATCACCACGCTAGAATTCACGAAGGATATTGCTGCGGCTTGGGATACTGTAAAAGATTTGCCTTTAGAAGCTGAAGCAGCACTTGAGCGTTCTTTCCTCTCGAAGGAACTGGGAGCGCCGCTGGTGGCAGATTCTCTGTCAGAGAAAGAGATCGATGCTTTGTATCCAGTTCGCTATCAAGAGGAAAAAGAGGGAGACCTATTACTGTCTTTCTTCACGGAAAATTATGAGCATGTTGTACTGAAAGAGAAGGAATTACGAGTAGAACGGCCGCACGGTCATATTCTAATGAGTGGGGATAACGCTCGACTTAATGATAAAGTCATCACGACAACTTCTTATATGTACGGGATCTTTAACTCCCAAGTAGTTATTGGGAATACCAATTTCAATAAGCTAATGTCCAATCCTAGAAATGCCCTTAACATTCCAAAAGCTTCAGGACAAAGAATCTATGTACAGTGGAATGGCGAATATCGTTTGCTGACCATGCCGTCTCTATTCGAAGTTGGTTTCAACTATGCTCGTTGGTATTACAGAACAGATGGTGAATGCTTCATTATTACGAACTACACCACTGCAGATTCTCCGGAGATATTCCTGAATGTACGTTCGGAAAGTGGTAAAGCTTATCGTTATTTGGTCACTAATCAGATTACTATGAACGTTAACGAATACGAGCTTCCATATCAATTCAAGCAAGAAGAGGGAACAGTAACCTTCTCGGCTGACAGAAGTGCACTAAGTGCAGGAGAATATCCTGATCTGCAGTATAAATTCCAAGTACAGGGAGCGGATTTTACGCTTCAAAATGAAGATAGACTTGTCTCTCATGCTGAGCCTACTAATGCACCGCTAGCTATTCTGGAACTGTCGGAGAGCAGTGAGTGGACATTGAACATTCAAGGTCTTCTGGATGGTAAGGAGATTCAATCGAGCAGCCGTACAGCTGAAGAGGAAATTTCTGCATACCGCGAGTTCTATAGAGGGGTTATGAATGGCTTCCGCTTGTCGCTAGGTGATGGGTCAGAAGGTGAGTTGTTTAAGGTAAATGCTCTCGCTTGGTGGTATACACATAATATGCTCGTCCATTATTCTGTACCTCACGGACTGGAACAATATGGCGGCGCTGCTTGGGGAACTCGTGACGTGTGTCAGGGACCTGTAGAATATTTTATGGCTACGCAAAAATACGAGCAGGTTCGCGAAATATTGCGGACGTTGTACGCTCATCAATATGAAGATGACGGTAACTGGCCACAGTGGTTCATGTTTGATAAATATACGAAGATTCAGCAAGAGGAGAGCCACGGTGATATTATTGTATGGCCACTCAAAGTGCTTGGAGACTATTTAGCGGTAACGCAAGACTACAGTATATTGCAAGAAAAGGTGCCGTATACTCGTAAGCATAGCTTTGACTTTACAGAGGAAGAAGCTACGCTGCTGGATCATGCACGGAAGGAAATTGCTTATATTAAGAATCACTTCCTGCATGACACACATTTGTCTTCTTACGGTGATGGAGACTGGGATGATACGCTCCAGCCGGCGAATCCACAGCTAAAACAGTACATGGTTAGTAGCTGGACAGTGGCGCTTACCTATCAGACTCTTAATCAGTTCTCGGAAGTAATTCGTTCAGTTGATCCAGCAGGTTCGGAGGAGCTGAAGGCGATGGTGGAGGGAATCCGTGAGGATTTCAACACACATATGCTCCAATCTGAGGTGATTCCTGGATTCTTGTATATGGAGGATCCAGAGCAGGTGAAGCTTTTGGTGCATCCAAGCGATACGGAAACAGGGATTCAGTACCGTCTGCTGCCAATGACGCGCAGTATGATCAGTGAGCTACTAACTCCTGAACAGGCCGCAGCCCACTATGAAGTGATCCAAGATAAACTCTTCTGTCCAGATGGCGTTCGTCTGATGAACCGTCCAGCTCAATATGTTGGTGGCGTCAGCACTCATTTCAAACGTGCGGAGCAAGCTTCTAACTTTGGTCGGGAAATTGGACTTCAGTATGTACATGCACACATCCGTTATGTAGAAGCTATGGCTAAGCTAGGAAAAACCGATCAGGTCTGGAATGGCTTAGCTGCGATTAATCCGATCGGAATCCGCGATGTGGTGCCAAATGCCGAACTACGTCAGGCTAACTCCTATTTCAGTAGCTCGGATGGTAAATTCAACACCCGTTATGAGGCGCAGGAGAATTTCGATAAACTGCGTAATGGTGACGTAGCTGTCAAAGGTGGCTGGAGAATCTATTCAAGCGGCCCTGGGATCTATATGAACCAGCTAATCTCGAATGCACTGGGAATCCGTACGGAAGGCGGAGACTTAATCATCGACCCAATTCTGCCGGAGTCGCTGGACGGAATGCACTTTAACTTTGAATATGTAGGTACTAAGGTAGACTTTATTTATCACCTTACAGGCTCTGACAACACTCGGATTACTGTTAACGGTACAGATGTGCAAGCGGAAGGTACGCTTAATCGCTACCGTAGTGGCGGTATCCGGATCAAACGTGAGGACTTTGATCGTCTCTGCGTAGAAGCTGGAAATGTGATAGAAATTTATAAGTAATATAATTACTGAAGGGCAATCTCCGCGATAAGCGTGGAGATTGCCCTTTTTTCTGTACCTTCTACATACGGCTCGGTGTCGGTAACCCAAGCACTTCTAGCACATCACCTAAAGTGTCCTTAAATCTCGAAGTAAGCCAGAGGCGAAACGCGATGGTAGCCTCCTCACCTTTTAAAATCGGACATATAGAATAAAAGTTATTGAAGAGTGTGGCTAAGGTATGCGCGTAAGTGCAGAGTATATTCGGTGTCAACTCTATACTTGCAGAATATAAAGTCTCCTGCCAGAGACTAAGCTGTCTCAGCAGAGCAAGCTCTGCTTTTTCCATTTCGAGTGGGAATTGAAGCTGTGAGGCATCTGTGATTAATGGGATTGTAGATTTTCCCAAAACACTGCTAGCACGCGCATAAGTGTACATCAGATAAACCCCGGTATTGCCGGAGATTTCGGTAGCCTGTTTGAAATCAAACACGATTTCGGTTCCCAGATTAAACCGCAGTAGATAATAACGAATGGCAGCAGTTGCAATGATGTGGCTGGAAAGGCCATCTTTTTCGGAGCGCGATTGTTCTATGTTCTGTTCCATAAGCTTCACTAAATCGATCACTTTAACACCAATTCCTTGGCGGCCTGACATGGCATAAGAAGATTTTCCCTCTGAAATATCTATCCCCAGCTCAGCAGCGGAGGCTGGACTAAGAGAAACTACGCCATAACTTACATGATGGAGCTTCTCTGCCTGATCGTTATAACCTAGTGCGCTTAAAGCCTGCTTAACCATTTGTTGCGGATATTCCTGTCTATAATCGATCACGTTAATAACACGGTCCGCGTGTCCATAAGGCTCTTGAGTTCCAGTTAATCCTGTGGTCCATAAACCGGACGAGAATTCACTGTAGGTAAAATCTTTGGCCAGTAAACCAAATTTCCAGAGATGATAGGCAATGTCTTTGGCCGTGTACGTCAAAATCCCATTCGAACGCACAAGCACCTTATCCATCTGATGCTCCTCTGAATCCGCTCCATTGCTAACCTCTGTCCCTTGCTTTAGCACCCAGCAGCCCGCTAGCTTACCTTCAGTCTCCTGTACAAAAACTGCCGTTTGCTTCAATAGCTCAGCTGCGGCTGCCCAAAATCCCTCTTTTAAAATATTGCTCTCCCATACCAGTAGGTCATAGTGAATACCGAAACGCTTCATTTCCTCTACATGTTCTCTCACAATACGTTCAGCGACAAGGTTGCCCAGCCACGCCTCATTGCCTCCACCCTGTTCAAGGGCATGCAGCATATCCGTGCGCTTCTGTGTCATCTCTGGATTTCGTGCATATTCTTTGTTCACTTTGGCATAAAGATCCCAGCAATAATCTCCGAACCGTTGATGGTCACCCTCTAAAGGTACATTTAATAAACCAACGACTGTATCTGCCAGCTGGTTTCCCAGATCATCCACGTAGTTATGGACCTCTACGTTATGTCCGGTTCTTTTCATGATTCTGACGAGCGCATCGCCGATGCAAGCATTTCTTAGATGACCTACATGAGCGGCTTTGTTTGGATTGATTGAGGTGTGCTCGATGATGACCTTTTCCCCTATGCTGTCTGGCAGATCAAAAGATTGTTTAGCCCATACCTGCCAATCCATATACAAATTAATAAATCCAGGAGCAGCTACTTCGACTTTTTGTAAGAGCCCTGCATAATTCTCTTGTAATTGAATTTCCGCTTTTACTAACTCTGCAATGACGAGAGGGGATTTGCGCAAGGTTTTGGCTAGCTGCATAGCAATATTGCAGGAGTAATCACCATGCTCTAAATTAGCGGGCTGCTCGATCAGAATAGCAACATCGTTCGGGTAGGTAATTTCTAAGGTGTTGAATACCCTTTTCACACTTTGCTCAATGCCGTCTTTAATGATTTGATTTAACATTTCATACCCTCCTTTGAAAATACAAAAAAGCCCTCGTCTCAAAAGAGACGAGGGCTTAAGCGCTCGCGGTACCACTCTCGTTGCTAAACAGACGTTTAGCCACCTTACAGGATAACGGTCTTCAGCCGGGACTTCTTACTTGGGTTCAGAAGTCCATCTCACGGGTGCGCTTCATTAGGTGATCTGTACCGGCTTACACTTTCCCGGCTCGCTGAGGACTAGAACACGTTAACTACTCTCCCGCTCATCGATGCTTGAATAATTTTTATTAGTATAACTAATATTTCAAAAAAAGCAATAGGGGGGGCTCAGTGAAATCTGGGAAATGCTTGAGTTTTTAGCATGTCAGATTAGTAGATTGCAAACGCAATGAATGTATTCTTAAGCAACAATTCCTTTGCATAAATGTCCACACGTAACTTTAAATACAGAATATTACTATATAAGACCACTGATATGAAATATGTAACTAGTATAGTAGTTTTTATTTTTCAATTTTACAGTGGATGGGAGGAGTGAATAAAGATGGCTTTATTTTCAACTGGACCTATAGATAATAGTCCAATTCTGGGGGTCAGACAGACGCAAATCGTTACGGTAAAAGTAGTTAATCGTGATTCTCTTAATCCTTATCATCTAGTTATTCAAGGGTTCTTACTAGATACATCAAGAACGATGTACGTGAATGAAATGTTCAATCTCGCACCAAATCAGGCTTTAACTAGAAACTATTTTGCGGATTTGGATGCATTTGAATTTGTGTTTGAAACATTAGACGAAGTTGAAGCGGAAATAGGGATCTCAGTCTGGGGAAAACAGGTTTCGGGGGAATTAGTAGATCCTCATCGCATAGTAGCGTGGGAGAAACATGCAGGAATACTATAAAGGAGTGTTGGAAAATTGAGCCATTTATCTACCGGACCGATAGATAATACCATGGTGGGAGGTATACGACCTACTCAACATGTTACGATCAAAATTGATAACCGAAGCGACGTCACTTCTTCTACGGTTCTCGTCCAAGGATACTATATGGATGGGACAAGAACTTTATATGTTAGTGAGCTTTTTAACATTATGCCTAATGAAGCCATAACAACGGATTATTATGCTAATCTTGATACATTTGAATTTATATTTACAACTTTTGACTTGTTAGATGATCCTATTCAAATTTCAGTATGGGGAAAAAATAGTGTAGGTCAAATCGTGACGGCTCACCGACTTGTCCATTCTGAATTACTTGGAGCAACGTTAGGGGCAACTGGTGCAACGGGAGCGACGGGTGCGGATGGAGTGACTGGAGCAACTGGTGCAACAGGAGCAACAGGCGCTGATGGAGTGACTGGTGCAACGGGAGCAACAGGTGCTGATGGAGTGACTGGTGCAACAGGAGCAACAGGCGCTGATGGAGTGACTGGTGCAACGGGAGCAACAGGCGCTGATGGAGTGACTGGTGCAACGGGAGCAACAGGCGCTGATGGAGTGACTGGTGCAACGGGAGCAACAGGTGCTGATGGAGTGACTGGTGCAACAGGAGCAACAGGCGCTGATGGAGTGACTGGTGCAACGGGAGCAACAGGTGCTGATGGAGTGACTGGTGCAACAGGAGCGGCCGGAGGAGCGACAGGTGCAACGGGAGCAACGGGCGCAACAGGAGCCGACGGAGCAACAGGAGCGGACGGAGTGCCTGGAGTATCGGGAGCGGACGGAGCAACGGGAGCAACTGGTGCGACTGGAGCAACAGGAGCAGTTGGAGTGACCGGAGCGACAGGAGTTGCTGGAGTGACTGGAGCAACAGGAGCCGATGGAGTGACCGGAGCAACAGGAGTTGCTGGAGTGACTGGAGCAACAGGAGCCGATGGAGTGACCGGAGCAACAGGAGTTGCTGGAGTGACCGGAGCAACCGGAGCAGATGGAGTGACTGGAGCGACAGGAGTTGCTGGAGTGACCGGAGCAACAGGAGCAACAGGAGCGGCTGGTGCGACTGGAGCAACAGGAGCGGCTGGAGTGACCGGAGCAACAGGAGTTGCTGGAGTGACTGGAGCAACAGGAGCCGATGGAGCGACCGGAGCAACAGGAGTTGCTGGAGTGACCGGTGCAACGGGAGTCGACGGAGTGACTGGAGCAACAGGAGTTACTGGAGTGACTGGAGCAACAGGAGCCGATGGAGTGACCGGAGCAACGGGAGCGGCTGGAGTGACCGGAGCGACAGGAGTTGCTGGAGTGACCGGAGCAACGGGAGCCGCTGGAGTGACCGGAGCGACAGGAGTTGCTGGAGTGACCGGTGCAACAGGAGCCGATGGAGTGACTGGAGCAACGGGAGTTGCTGGAGTGACCGGAGCGACAGGAGTTGCTGGAGTGACTGGAGCAACAGGATCGACTGGAGCAACAGGAGTTGCTGGAGTGACTGGTGCAACTGGAGCCGCTGGAGTGACTGGAGCAACAGGAGCCGCTGGAGTGACTGGAGCAACAGGAGCCACTGGAGTGACCGGAGCAACGGGAGCCGCTGGAGTGACCGGAGCAACGGGAGCCGCTGGAGTGACCGGAGCGACAGGAGTTGCTGGAGTGACTGGAGCAACGGGAGCAGATGGAGTGACAGGAGCAACAGGATCGACTGGAGCAACAGGAGTTGCTGGAGTGACTGGTGCAACTGGAGCAGTTGGAGTGACTGGAGCAACAGGAGCCGATGGAGTGACTGGAGCAACTGGAGTTGCTGGAGTGACCGGAGCAACGGGAGCCGATGGAGTGACCGGAGCGACAGGAGTTGCTGGAGTGACAGGAGCAACAGGAGCCGATGGAGTGACTGGAGCAACGGGAGTTGCTGGAGTGACCGGAGCGACAGGAGTTGCTGGAGTGACTGGAGCAACGGGAGCCGCTGGAGTGACTGGAGCGACAGGAGCAACGGGTGTAACAGGAGTGACTGGAGTAACAGGAGCAACAGGAGCAACAGGAGCAACAGGTGTAACTGGAGTGACCGGAGCAACAGGAGTAACTGGTATTACTGGTGCCACGGGAGTTACAGGGCCGAACATTCAACAAGAGGGTTTCTCTGCATTTAAACCTTCATTGTCGGTTTCCACATCTTCTCAAATAACAGGCTGGACTGTAACAACGCCTTTTTATGATAGCCCGAGTTTCGATGAAGTTGGGGGCAATTATACTATTCCGACTACTGGCAGATATTCGATTGAAGCGACTATCAATTATTCCACGACTGCCGCAATCTCGCTTAGTCTTGGTAGTGCGATCAATCCTGCTTTCGTAGTTCAAAGAACGTCCCCTACTGCAACAAATCTGGTAAGTGGCTTGTTTCCTGTGCTAGATGTGAATGTTGCGCTCATATTAACTTTGAGAGCTATCTTGGGAAGTGGAACTGTAACGCTTACTGGAGAATTTGCACTAACAGCAGGTGATGTTATTGGCTTGTTCTATGTAGCAAATGGCTTGACGATTCCTTTGGATTTAGGTGGCGCCAACACTGCGGGTATAGTTTGGTCTGTCCATGAATTGACTTAAATTTATCTCTGAGTTTATGGTAAAAAAGGGGATACTCGGTAGCCGTAAGTAAGGCTACTTGAGCTATCCTCTATTTTATTAATGGGACATGTTGTGGGCAGAACGGAACAATGCTTCTAAGATTTACAGCTTTTTGAATGATGCTAGATTTAGTTTTTTATTAAACGTATTCAGTATGTATAGTAGTAGCTTTTGAGGGATGTCCACACCTTAAATCAAGATAAGAATATTACTATTAAGAGCCGAAAAATACAGACTGAAAAATCTAATAGGCTCATTGTCAGAAAATTATGAGCAGATCGGAGGAATGAATATAGTTAACTTTTTTTCTGATTTTTAGACATTAAGAGCCTTTATTATCTATTAAAAAAGAGGAGTTGGGAAATTGAGTCATTTATCTACTGGACCTATAGAAAACAATCTGGTAAGCGGTGAAAGACCTACTCAGCTTGTTACTATTAAACTTGTCAATCAGAGTGATGTCACTGCGTCGATGATTCAAATCGAAGGATATTATATGAATGGTACAAGAACACTATATGTTAGTGAACTTCATGCTGTGGGACCAAATCAAGTGCTAACGAAAGATTATTATGCAAATTTTGATTCATTCGAATTTTTTTTCATAACACCAACTCTTATAGATGATCCAATTCAAGTCTCAGTTTGGGGAAAAGGCAGCACAGGCCAATTAGTGACTGCACATCGGCTTGTCTACTCTGAATTGTATGGTGAAAATATAGGATTTACAGGAGCCGCCGGAGCGGCGGGGAGTACAGGTGCGACCGGAGTAGCAGGAAGTACTGGCGAAACTGGGGCTACCGGAACAGCAGGAGCCACGGGAGCAACTGGAATCGCGGGAGCCACGGGAGCAACTGGAATCGCGGGAGCCACGGGAGCAACTGGAATCGCGGGAGCCGCGGGAGTAACCGGAGCAACAGGAAGTGCGGGTGCAACAGGAGCAACAGGAAGCGCAGGCGTAACTGGAGCAACGGGAAGTGCAGGCGTAACTGGAGCAACGGGAAGCGCGGGTGTAACCGGAGCAACAGGAAGCGCAGGCGTAACTGGAGCAACAGGAAGTGCAGGCGTAACCGGAGCGACAGGAAGTGCAGGCGTAACCGGAGCCACGGGAATCGCAGGTGTAACCGGAGCCACAGGAGCAACTGGTTCAGGTGCAATTATTCCTTATGCTTCTGGACTGCCAGTAGTTATGACAACTGTATTGGGAGGTTTATTGAATACCTCAAGTATCGTAGGGTTCGGAAGTAATGCGACAAATATAAGTGTTGCCGGTGGTACGATAGATCTTACAGGTGCGGCTGGAACCTTGTTAAACTTCGCATTTTCAGTTCCGCGCACCGGAACGATCACCTCTATGGCGGCCTATTTCAGCACTACAGCCGCACTTAGTTTATTAGGTTCTACAGTATCAATCGCGGTTCGGTTATTTAGTTCTTCTACACCTAATAATATCTTTTCAGCAGTACCTGGGGCGATTGTAACATTAAATCCTTTCCTTCAAGGAAATTTAGCTCTTGGTACGATTACTTCGGGTACTACCACGGGCTTGAGTATCCCTGTAACCCTTGGAGAACGCTTATTATTAGTCGTTACTGCTACAGTAATTGACGGAGTTGACGTAGCGACAACCGTAGCCGGATACGCTAGTGCTGGACTTACCATCGTATAATATGATGAAACTGATAATAAGTAAGTAATACTAAAATAGGGATATCCCAAAAGCCGCATGGCTACAGGATATCCCTTTATTTAGATCATCAGAATTTCTCGGATGTCTTGTTCTGTAAGCGTAGAAAATCCTTCCTGACCTGGCTGGATCACCTCATCGATCAAGTTTCTTTTCTTCTGCTGCAGCTCATACATCTTGTCCTCCACAGTGCCTTGGGTGACGAGTCGGATAACTTGCACTACTTTTTTCTGCCCGATTCGGTGAGCGCGATCCGCGGCTTGCTGCTCGACGGCAGGATTCCACCATAGATCGTATAGGATTACAGTATCTGCCCCTGTTAAGTTGAGTCCAGTCCCACCAGCTTTTAAGGAGATCAGGAAAATATCTCGCTCTCCTTCATTAAATTGATTACATAAATCAACCCGCTGAGACACAGGTGTTTGACCATCTAGATAAAAATAGGGAATCCCTTGATATCCGAGTTCACGTCCAATCAGACCGAGCATCTCTGTGAATTGGGAGAATACTAGCATTCGTTTGCCCGAGCTGCGGCATTCCTCAATGATTTCCAGCAGCTGCTCGAACTTGGCAGAGCTTCCTTCATACCCCTCTACAAATAGAGACGGGTGGCAGCAGATTTGGCGCAGACGAGTGAGACCAGCAAGGATTTTAATCCGATTATTATTGCCAAAACTATCCTGGGTGAGATGTTTTAGCGCCTCTTTTTTCAAACGGGCGAGATAAGCAACATATAACTTCTTCTGCTCAGGTAGCAGCTCACAAGCTTGGAGCGATTCGATTTTCTCAGGAAGTTCCTTTAATACATCACTCTTTAAGCGCCGTAGCAAAAAGGGACGTGCCCGCTTAGCAATTACTTCTCTCGGTAAATCGTGGAAAGCCTTCTTGCCCGGAAACAGCCCGGGGAACACGGTACCGAAGATGGACCACAGATCCTCCAGCGCGTTCTCTACAGGAGTTCCAGTAAGTGCAAAACGATGCCGGGCTTGAATAACCATCACAGCTTGGGCCGTCTGCGTAGTATGGTTCTTTATGGTTTGTGCTTCATCGAGAATCAGGGTATGAAAAGACTTCTTAGCATACAACTGAACATCTCTGCGGAGCAGCGGGTAAGAGGTGATGATTACATCTGCCTTCGCTGTGTTTTTTAAAATCCGAGTGCGTTCCGTTAAACTACCATCTGCAATAACAGCCTTGATCTCTGGCGTGAACTTTTTAAGCTCATTATGCCAGTTGTAGGTGAGTGATGCAGGAGCGACAATAAGAGCGGGCAAACCATTCTTGCGGATATCTGGAAGCTCAGAGAGCAGAAAAGCGATGCTCTGTAGCGTTTTGCCAAGTCCCATATCATCTGCTAAAATACCGCCAAAACGGTAATGGGCCAGCGTCTTCAGCCACTGAAATCCATACTGCTGATAATCTCGGAGCACAGGAACTAAACTGTCTGGTATAGGAAAATCAAGATTCTCGGGACTCCGCATGTTCGCCAGAAGCCGCCTGAAGGATCTGCCAAGCTTGACGGAGTCGCTTTTCTCATCTGCGGAGGTCAAATGCAATCCACGAACAAGCGGCAGAGAAAATGCTGCACCTTTGATCTCACCTTCTCGAATGCCCAGCTCGTTCATAAAAGTGATGATTTCTTGGAGCTCCTCGCTCTCCAGTGGTAGCAGCGCCCCATTAGGCAAGCGGTAGTATTTACGTTTATCCTGAAGTGATTTTAGGACCATAACAATCTCAGATTCAGGGATACCGCCCATGTCGAATTTAAAATCAAGCCAGTCGGTCTTTTCGTTCCAGCTAATACTCACTTTTGGTGGCGTAGTCCCCGTGAACAATCTTTCTTTGACAGCGGTGGTCGCATATACCGTAAGTAAGGGTTCAAGCAACGGAATTGTATGATACAAAAAATCGTACTCGCCATCCTCATCCGTCATAATATAGCCGCCTTCGGTTTTAGCGAAGGATTCATGCCCCATCAACTCTAGAATTCGGGCCTCACCTTCACCGTCGCGGATAAGAATCAAGTTCGTACCACGAACATGGGCTTTTTCGTCTAAAGGATTGATGATAATGTCACCGTACTGGAACTCCAGCCCGGCGAGTAGTCGATCTCTCACACGGTCTAGATAGAGTCTCGCTGTAAGCTTATGTTGAACAATTCGATCAGCAATGGAGTCGGCGATATGTACGTTCCCCAGTTTTTTTAGACCAGGAATAACCTTGTCCATAAAAGGCTCCATTTGCTCAGGTGCAATATCGATGCCATCTCCCCGGGAGGAATCCAGCATGTTCTTCATTTCAGCAAGGCGCATACATTCCTGAGCAGATAGCTTTAACAGCGTACCTTCAGACAGCACGAGCCCGTAGTCTTCCAGAACAGTGATCTGCTCAAGCCCTTGAATATCCAGATGGTAACCTTCGCCTTCGGCTTGCTCGAACGCAAAACTAAGGGGCGGCGCTTCATTGGACATATGAATGCCTTCGTGTACAATCTCTCCTGATTGCAGATATACCGACGAAACCTCTGAAAGAGCAGGCTGAAGCGTCTCCCAGAAAAAAGGAGGGACAGCCAGCAGGCGATCTCCTCCTAGGTTAGCACCATATGGAGAGTAGGTAGTGACGTTATCGCGATACATTTTTTCATTTAAGATAATTTCAATAAGCTTCTGAACAACGGCATTATCTTCCTTCCGAAAGCTGTGAATGGCAGGATCATAGATGAAATGCTTCGAGAATTCGAAGGTTTCTCCACGGTGTACGCGTTCTAGAAAACCTCTTATTTTATGAACGATATATATGCGTTTCAAGCCGACCTTCATTTCTATACCCAGCATGGTGCTGCTGTAGCTGTAGGTGAATGGCTTGCAGATGAACTCTACATTTAGCGGAATTCTATTATCCACAAAAGCTCCAGTACCGCTCGGACGCGGCCTATGGTTGCTGAACATGCCTAGTAGGCTGCTCACAAGATGCTGATCTCTAGACCTTCCTCCCATGTCTCGCGTAGAATCCGTAACCATACGTGGGGTTAAGGCTCCGGTATCTTCAATAGTAGAAAGGCTAGAAGTTCTGGTATGATCTGGTCGATCTCCAGCAGTCTCAAGGGCATCAATGCTGATCAGCACAGCCGCTATGTGTTTGCAGAAAGGACCCCCATGGGAGTAAGCGGGACAAGTACACTCTGCCGTAACATCACCATCAATATCGATGACAACCATAACTTCATAGCCAATGCCCCCTTGAACGACGGCTTCATAACGAGACCGGGGCAGATCTGGAATGGATTCATTCCGCTCTTCTATATCAATGATATCGACACTACCAGACTGGAAATAAGCCAATCCCTTTTCAAAAATAGACTTGCCGCACAGCAGCTTAATTACCCGTTCTGTTACACTAAAGCCCATAACATTATTCCTTCCTCGTAACTTGTTCTTCGAAAAGTCCGAATTATATATAGTACTTATGATAACAGAACGGGCGTGCGCATCAAATAGGGCTGCAACAACAAGCGTGGGGTAGCCATGTTCAGGAATCAGATCGGCATCATCTTATCTATATCTATATGAAAAACCCCCTTCAGTAGGCAACATGTTAGTTCATCCTGAGGATGTCTTTTGTACGTTGTCTGCTATAAGGGGATTCGACGTATTACTTATTGTTCTTTTTACCTGGATACAAAACGAAGATCGCGATGGTGATTAGATAGATCACTGTCGTCCCGAGCCCGCCCTCAAATCCAAAGTCTCCACCATTAATAATATTTAGGTGACTTACCGGGTGAGACATCAATATAGATTGGGTCATATTACCACTCACTTGAGTTCCATAAATGACGCCTTGGAAGAAATTCCACATGGTATGAATAGCTCCGACAACCCAGAGATTTCCTGTTCGATAGAAAACAATAGATACCAAAACTGAAAATATAAATAAATTGAGAAGTGAGAGGAACGTAATACCTGGATTCATTCCATGCAGAACTGTGAAGATAACAGAACTAAGGATGATCCCAGGAACCTTACCTATTTGCGCTGATAATTCAGGCAAGAGGTACCCACGGAACAAAACCTCTTCACTCATCCCTTGAAACAAAAACATAATAAGCATAAGGAAAATCTGTAAAGACATTGTGGATGAAAAAACATATGTAACTGAAATTGCACCAGTAACGAAGTTGACTGCGAATACCAATGTGATCATAAGAATCCCAACGATGGTTCCGATTCCGTAGTTCTGCAGCCAATTTGCTTTGGTAAATCCGAGACGTACAACATTTCGTTTAGATAACAATCTCGCACCAAGAATCGTAAACAATATTATTAGTATACCTGTTAAAAGATTCCCTACAACCCACATCGGATCATTGATGTCATCTGGGAACAAAGAGCCTGCACCATCAATAATTAATTCAGCAAAAAGTATAAAAAGAAACGCCGCAACCATACTCAAGATAACGTTTCTAAAAAAACCTTTCCGTTCTGCAAAATGAAAATTCTCATAGTATTTTATCATTTCAATTCCACCTTCATCCTAAGTTGTGGTAACTGGGTTAAGCCTTACAGAAGAAAGTGAATATCAACAATATGAACTGATTGTTAACTCCTACATGTAATGATTAAAACCGTAATTGAAGCGGGAGTGATACTCTTTTCTGTCATTATATATTTTATTCCGCAAAGTAACGGTATTTTTGCACAAGATCCGAGTACCTGCTCAAGATCGAACTTGATATGATTTTTATTAAGTTATTCCGCAGTTTTACTGAGGCTTAATGATGCATTTGCCATTGCTTCCGAAATTGATTAGGGGTTGTGCCGAAATGTGTTTTGAACAATTTGCAGAAATGGGAGCAATTCGTGATCCCGACCTCCTCGGCAATGTGCGCGACCGTGTATTTACTTGAAGTCAGAAGATGAACCGCTTCCTGCATTCTTTTGACCGTTAAATAATCAGAAATACTGCTGCCTGTGCATTCTTTGAATAAATGGGATAAATGATGGGGTGAAAGATGCAGGTCCTTACTCATCTGATCAAGTCGCAAAGGTTCCTGGTAATGCAGTTGTAGCCATTCCATGATACGTTCCGCCTGATGTGGTTTGCGAAGCAATTGTTCTGTAGAGGTCGGCTTATGCTGTGTATCCCATAGCGGCTTCAAGGCACGTAAAAACGTGATGAGAAACAATGAGACCTCCTCCAGATAATCATTTTTGTGCAAAGATGGAAGCGTTTCATCTAGATCCTTCAGAAGAGCTAACAGTGATTTCAGGTCATGCTGTTCGTACCATCGAGGTGAGGCGAAATTGCCGGTATGAATTTGATTAAAAAAGCTTTGCAGGATGGGCCACTTATCGAAATAACCTTTGAAAATAGCGGGCTCATAATGCACGATCGAACGTACGAAGGGAACCGCGTCGTTGATTTCAATTTGAATATGATGTAGTTGGTACGGCTGGAAAATACAAATCATCCCTGGCTTTATTTCATAGCTGTTCTGATCAATAATCAGCGTCCCTTTACCTTCGTGAACCATAAGAATTTCAACACCCTGATGGGCATGGAATGTACCTTGATAGTCGTCTGTATTTGTACTAGTTCTTTTATATACAAAATAGAGATGGAACGGTTGTAAGTCCTGCTGCTCATGGTATGCCACACTCGTGTTCCTCCTATTAGTAGGGATGCGAATAACAGATCACTTACAAAAGTATAAGAGAACCATTGCACAGCTAGCAACATTTAGGTAAAAAAAAGCTTACACTTAGGGAGGACAACGAATCATGGCAAAACAAAAGACAGAATTACATACTGCAGGGTATAAAGCTTGGCTCGAATATCCTTATATTCAATCGAGTACCACAAGAGATCTTTATGCTTCTTGGTGCTATAACATCTCGATCTCCGAACAGGGGCATCCAGTGATTGAAAGTGCTGTCCAAGAACTAACACGTGGCATACAAGGAATGCTTGATATAGATGCTACTATTACTGAATCTCAGGAAAAAGATATGCAAGCTTGTATTGCCATCGGTACGTTTAATAGTAATCATCCGCTGATTACGCATACCTTTAGCGAGGCTGTGAGGTCATCGGTTGGACCGGAAGGATATGCCATTAGAACAAACACGGAGAAGAACTGTATTGCAATTGGTGCTTCCACGCCTGTGGGATTACTGTACGGCGTATTTGCATTTCTTCGCGTACTTGGAACAGGTCAATCCATCGAAGCGTTGGATGTGGTGGATAATCCAGTAAACACTCTCCGCATGATGAATCAATGGGATAACATCGACGGAAGTATCGAGCGTGGTTATGCGGGTAAATCCATATTCTACTCGGACAACGAAATCACAGAAAATTTTGATCGTGTGCAAGATTATGCGAGAATGCTCGCTTCGATAGGAATCAATGCGATTGCTATAAACAATGTTAATGTACATCGGTTTGAAACCATGTTTATTACGGAACGTTATCTTCCTGCCATCGCGAAGATTGCTGATATCTTCCGTAGCTATGGCGTGAAGCTGTTCCTAAGTATTAACTATGCTAGTCCAATCGAAATCGGCGGGTTGAATACAGCGGATCCACTAGATCCTGATGTACGCCAATGGTGGAAGGCAAAAGCGGCCAACATCTATAAACTGATTCCAGATTTCGGTGGCTTTCTCGTAAAAGCGGATTCAGAGAATCGTCCAGGTCCATTCACTTATGATCGTGATCATGCTGAGGGTTCGAATATGCTGGCTGAAGCTTTATTACCTTATGGCGGAATCGTCATCTGGCGTTGCTTTGTTTACAATTGCAAGCAGGATTGGCGGGATCGCTCCACCGATCGTGCACGTGCGGCATATGATCATTTTAAACCGCTGGATGGACGCTTCATGGATAATGTTATTTTACAGGTGAAGAATGGTCCGATGGATTTCCAAGTACGGGAAGGTGTATCTCCGTTGTTCGGTGCCATGGAGCACACCAATATGATGATTGAATTCCAGATTACGCAGGAATATACAGGCCAACAACGTCATGTCTGCTACCTCGTTCCGCAGTGGAAGGAAGTGCTTGATTTTGATACGCACGCAGCAGGTACGGGGTCATCGGTGAAGCGGGTTGTTGATGGATCTATGTACGGCTATAAATATAGCGGCTTCGCTGCTGTTTCAAATATTGGCAATGATCATAATTGGACAGGACATTTATTAGCGCAGGCCAATCTGTATGGTTACGGTCGACTCGCTTGGAATCCAGAGTTAAGTGCAGAGCAAATTGCGAAGGAATGGATTATGCTCACGTTCAGTTCAGAGGATGAGAAGGTAATGGATACAATCCATGAGATCTTGCTAACTTCTTGGAATATCTATGAAGCTTATACTTCGCCGCTAGGTGTAGGCTGGATGGTCAATCCGGATCATCATTATGGTCCTAATGTGGATGGCTATGAATATTCGAAGTGGGGAACGTATCATTTCGCAGACCTACAAGGCATTGGCGTAGACCGGACAATGAAGACAGGCACAGGATATGTTGGTCAGTATCAAGGACCGAATGTAGATTTGTATGAATCAGTAGCTACTTGCCCGGATGAGCTATTACTGTTCTTCCATCATGTACCGTATACGCATATTCTTCACTCTGGCCAAACGGTCATCCAACATATTTATGATACGCACTTTGAAGGCGTGGAGCAGGCAGATCAATTGAAAGTGAAGTGGCAATCCCTTGAAGGGAAAATGGACAACAGCAGACACGAGCAGGTGGCAGACCGTCTGCATGAACAGGCACTACATGCTCGCGAGTGGAGAGATATCATCAATACGTATTTCTATCGAAAAAGCGGTATTCCAGATCAGCGTCAACGCACCATATACTAAACATTAGTACTAGGAGGAGTGTGTCCAATGGGCCACTTCTTCTATTTATAGCCCGTGGTATAATGTAAGGGCTTTTATAAACTTTGAAATAGGAAGGATAAACCTGAATTTCAAAGGTGTTAATTGTTTTTTGTATAGGGGGAACAGCGTGTTTTTATTCAATAATTATTGGAAAAATTGGACCATCAAAAAAAGATTAATTATGACGTTTTTACCCTTAGCACTTCTTCCAATGATATTTTCAAATGTGATAGCAGGTTGGATCTATAGCAATCAGATCTCCAAAGGAATCGAGAGCAATGTAGCTAACACCGTAAATTTAGTGAATAATCACTTGAACACCTATCTTGATGAAATTACGAGGATGACAGTTCTCCCTTATTATAATAATCGAATATTATCCATCATGCAGGAGTCAGGTAAGATTAGCGACACGGATTATAATCAAGTTCAAGCGTTACTCTCGCAGTCGATACGTAATCCAAGGGCGGATTTACAAAGCGTTTCCATTTATCGAAGTGATGGACAGATTTTCTCGAGCTCCATTTATAGCGCAGATATCAACTATCAGTTTGATTTTAAAAATTCGATTTGGTATAAGCGAGCGGTTGAAGCTAAAGGGAAAGTTGTGTTTATAGCAAAATCGAGTGATTCAAGAATTGTTAATCGACCTGAGGCTGTATTTTCTGTTGCAAGAGCAATCAAGATTTATAATGGTCCGATTCTGGGTGTCATTATTATCGATGTAAACTTCACGGGGCTTGAGAGCATATTTAAACCAGTAGACTTGGGAAAAGATTCAAATATCATTGTATTGGACGAGGATCAGAACGTCGTTTATAGCAAAAACAGTAATTATGCGCAAGCCATTCCAAGCATTGAACCTTCACATGAGGGTGTGCAGCATATAACAGTGGATCAAGATAAATTGATTGTTAATCATATCAACTCTGAAGATACAGGGTGGAACATCGCAGGAATTGTATCCGAATCTGAACTGGATCAAGGCAAACAAATCGTCTCGAGAACCATTATGGTGATATCAGCTATCATATTTTTAATTGTTCTAATTGTTTCCGTCTTATTATCTGACACGATTACGAAGCCATTAAAGACGCTCCGTATGCTCATGGGCAGAGTGGAAAAGGGCGATTTTAATATGTCATATGAAGCTTTTAACGGAAATTTAGAAATTAGCTCGGTCGGCAGAGCGTTCAATCAGATGAAACAAAATATGGATAAGCTAATCAATCAAGTACTTGAAACACGGTATAAGCAGAAGGAAGCAGAACTGAATAACCTTAAGCTTCAAATACAACCTCATTTCCTATTCAATAACTTGGAGGCGATTCGTGCTCTCGCAGAAATTGGTGATCGGAAGGGAGTCGTAGATATTACGACAGCACTAGGGGGAATGCTCCGTTATAGCCTTACCAAGCAAAATTCGAAGGTGGATTTGCGTGAAGAAATTGTTCAAGTCCAAAATTATCTCAAAATTGAGCAAATCCGCTCAGGTGAGGGCTTAAGAATAGAATATCATTTGGATGAAGCCCTTATGAACTGTAAGACCATACCTATTCTACTGCAACCTGTCGTTGAGAATTGTATCCACCATGGGTTCGATCGAATACGTGACTTGAGAAGGATTAATATATCTGTTCAGTCATGTGAGGAAGGAATTCTCATCAGTGTAGAGGATAACGGTACAGGGATGACAGTAGAGCAATATACCTTGCTTCAAGCGTATCTAGCTAATGAGATCAATGAACTGACGTTTGCAAATCATGGGATTGGACTGAAAAATTTACACGCCAGGATTCAGCTTGAATACGGCATGCAATTTGGTTTGTCATTCATGAACAGAGAGGGAGAGGGAATGACGGTGTACATCAGAATCCCTCGACTTGAACAGTAGACATTTACTTTCAGAAGGGAGTAGAGTGGGATGTTACGTTTATTGGTTGTCGATGATGAATGGTTGATTCGTAAAGGGATTGTTCGGATGATCGAGCGATTATGTGACGGGGATATGGTCGTGGAAGAAGCAGCAAATGGAAAAGAAGCCATCGAACGTATACAGCAATCTCAGTTTGACTTGATTTTTTGCGATATCAAAATGCCGGAACTAGATGGAATCCAAACATTAGAAGAATTAACTCGACTAGGCTTTCGTGTTCCGGTTGTTTTTTTGACTGGATTTAATGAATTTTCCCTTGTTCAGCATGCGTTACGCTTACGAGCCTATGATTATTTGCTAAAGCCTGTGCAAGATGAGGATTTTCTGTCAACGTTAGCAAAGTTTAAGCAGGACTTCCTGAAGATAAGCACGCGATCGGAGGCATCCCAAAATGATTTGCAGCGGTTTGAATTTAAGCTGTTGAATGCACTGGAATCGCTTGATGTTGAACGAGCTTCACAAGTTATCGAAGATGGTCAGGTTATGTTAAGTGATCGAATTACGTTCACAGGATATGTTGACGAGATTGTCCGCATTACGAGCTTCTTCTTTAGTAAGCATCGGATTGTTGGCTTTGATAAGGAATTACGATTCTCATCGAATGATTTATGTAATTTATCTAACCTTCAACATGCGGTCAAGATTCGAATGGCTCATATCCGGGAACAAGGCGAGGATATCAATTCAGATAGCGTAATTATCAAGAAGGTGAAGGAGCATATTAACGAACATCTGCAGGATCAATTAACACTGACCGGAGTAGCAGAATTCGTGCACTTCAATCCCACCTATTTCAGTGAATATTTCAAGGAGAAAAGTGGGGAAACGTTTATTCAATATGTGACGCGTGTGAAAATTGAAAAGGCAAAGTCCATGTTAGCAGACCCATTAATCAAAATTAATGATATTTCGGATTGTTTGGGATATCAAGATCCCAGATCTTTTAGTAAAATGTTCAAGCTTTTTATGGGCATCACGCCGACGGAGTATCGAAATCTTCAACTTAGTCTACTACATACGGTATAAATTGACTTCTATCACGCTTCCCGTCCTTCCTAGGATATCGGAGGCGTTTGTTTTTTTAGGACTGATTTGAGATTTGGAGTACCCGAAGAATGGTTCCCTCTTCCGAAGATTAAACCGTTTTCATAACATAGGAATCAAACTACAATACAAGTAGATGGTCGCGACATCGAATATAACATCGGGGGTACAACACATGAACCGAATGAAATCTTTATTAATTAGTACTTTTGTAATCGTTCTCAGTGCCGGGCTACTAGGAGCATGTTCATCAAATAATTCAGAATCCAGTAAAGATTCCTCCGATAAAGCAGTGACTATTAACTATTATGACTGGACTGACGAACAGCCTTATATGACGAAGATTGTTAGTGCGTTTCAAGAGAAGTATCCGAATATTAAAGTGAATGCGAACTTTATTCCATCCAGTGATTATGTACAGAAAATGCTTGTGAACTTATCTACAGGTGGAGGGGATATGGATGTATTCGCATCACAGAATACATCGAATCTCTCAGAATATATTTCGAAGCAGGTGCTAGAGCCGTTAGATGATGTTGCAGCTTCAAGTGCTCTCTCCGGCATTTCAGAATCAATTAATCAATTGAAAAATAACGATCATATTTATGGTCTTCCATATCGTACAAGCAAATGGGCACTTTTTTATAATAAAGATCTATTCGATAAAGCGGGTGTTACTTATCCGGATAGCACTTGGACATGGGATGATTATGAACAAGCTGCTAAGAAGCTAACGAGTGGAAGCGGTCAGAGTAAGGTATACGGTTCAATGAGTTATCAAGCGGACAACACATGGT
Source organism: Paenibacillus sp. FSL R10-2734 (assembly GCF_037963865.1). Classification (NCBI taxonomy): domain Bacteria; kingdom Bacillati; phylum Bacillota; class Bacilli; order Caryophanales; family Paenibacillaceae; genus Paenibacillus; species Paenibacillus sp. FSL R10-2734. The sequence continues at coordinate 1,966,236 of NZ_CP150170.1, forward strand.
GGCGGGTGCTAGCTAACATCCAAGGAGCAAATAACCCCCTAAATGCGGACGAGCTCAAGACCTTTATGAAGGCGGTTGAGTACAACTATAATCTAACCTACACTTCGGGAGCACAGCAGCCTTTTGGTGAGTTAGTAGGGAATGCAGGGGCGGATTTTACAGGTCGTTTCTTGCAAGGCAATGTCGCTATGATGTGGAATGGTGACTGGGCTGTTCAAATGCTAAATGATGCAATTGCTCAAAAAGGAACAAAAGTAAACTACGACATTGCTCCGTTGCCTCATTGGGAGGATTCAGAGCCAGCGACAACAGGCTCCTTCGCGGTAGTGATGGTGAATAAAGCTTCAAAGAAAATTGATGCTGCGAAGAAATTTGCAGAGTTCCTCGCTTCTGAAGATGCAGCTAAAATTATTGCGGATAACGGGCTATTAACGCCATGGACAACAGACGCAGTAAATCAAGCTTATTTAACGAAGTTATCAACACCAGCGAACGCCAAAGTATTGGTAGATCCGATCAAGGTTCTGAGCCAGGTCCCAATGGATCCATTATTTAATCAGGGCTTGAGCATTGTGAAGGAAGAAGCTTCACTCTACTTGTTGCAAAAGCAATCCATCGAAGAAACCACTAAGAAAATCGAAAGTCGTATCCAAAAAGAAGTGAAATAGCACAATGACGCGTTAAAAGTTCTGGCATTCAATCAGAAGGGTTAACGCGTCGGATCTTCAGACAACGAGGTGAGACCATGGATTTGAGAAACTGGAGAAAGTACGGCATTGCCTACTTATTCCTAGCGCCCAGTTTGATTGGATTAATCGTATTTAAGCTATACCCTATTGTAAAAACACTAATTCTTAGCTTCACGCAATGGGATGGATTTCAGCCATACAAGTTTATCGGGCTAGCTAATTATAAAGATCTCCTAACGGATGAAACGTTCAAAATATCGTTGGTCAACAACTTACTGTACACACTTGTTACAGTACCGATTACCATTGTTTTATCCATTTTATTGGCAATGCTGATGAATTTTAAAGTTCGTGGGATTAAAGGCTTTCGATTGTTGTACTTCTTTCCTAATATTACTGCGGCGATCGCAATCGGGATTATTTGGGCCGCGATGTTCGAACAGTATGGGCCTATTAATACGATTTTGAGAGCTTTTGGAGTGGGTAATCCGCCGGGATGGCTTGCATCGACATCATTAGCACTGCCAGCGATTATGCTGGTTAGTATTTGGAAAAGCGTTGGATACAACGCAGTGATCCTGTTTGCTGGATTGCAGGGAGTACCACGCCATTTATATGAGGCAGCAGAGCTCGATGGAGCAGGGCGGTTTAAGAGATTTATCCATGTTACACTCCCAGGCTTGTCACCTGTAATTTACTTTACGGTAATGACAGGGATTATCTACTCGTTCCAAGTATTTGATACGGTGATGTCCATGACACAGGGTGGGCCAGGAAGATCGACGAATGTTCTTGTTTACTATATTTACAATACAGCCTTCCAGAACTATCACTTTGGTGCTGCGTCGGCCATGTCTTATGTGTTGTTTGTGATCATCTTGATCCTGACCCTTATCCAAACGAAAGCACAAAAGCGTTGGGTATCCTACTAGCTAGAGAAAGGGGTGTGTACTCGTGGAGTTGACCATTAGTCATGTACCAAAAAAGCCTAAAATGACTAAGACTATTATAAAGAATGTGTGTGTATATATATTGCTGTTACTTGTCGCTTTTGTTACAGTGCTTCCATTCATATGGATGGTATCGGCCTCGTTAAAGACGCAAGCAACGATCTTCCAGAATTCGATGCAGCTGATCCCGAAGGATCCAGTGTGGTCAAATTATGGCGATGTATGGCGCAAGGTGCCGTTTGCTACCTTTTATCTGAATACGATCAAGATTACGATTTTATCTACGGTGGGAACATTGATATCTGCATCACTTGCTGCCTATGCCTTTGCAAAATTGAAATTTCCGGGAAATGACAAGCTGTTCTTATTGTTTCTCGCAACGATGATGATTCCAGGGCAAGCTATTATGATTCCTCAATTTGAGATTATGAAGAACCTAGGTCTAGTAAATACGCATTGGGCATTAATCTTGCTAACCTTATTTAATCCTTATGGCGTATTTCTACTTCGTCAGTTCTTGCTACAGCTGCCGGATGATTTGAATGAATCAGCGCGAATTGATGGTTGCTCTGAATTTGGTATCTTTATGCGGATTATTATGCCTCTTGCGAAGCCGGCATTGGTCACATTGGGTATATTTACACTGCTTGGCTCGTGGAATGATTTTCTCAATCCGCTAATCTACCTGAGTCAGGAAAAGCTATATACAATTCAATTAGGTATTCGCTATTTCCAACAAGTTAACGGTGCGGACTATCCATTAATCATGGCAGCAACAACGATGTCATTAATTCCGATGATCATCATCTATCTATTCGCTCAGCGTTACTTTATTGAAGGGATTGCAGTTACAGGAACAAAAGGATAATATGGGCTTTTAAATAGGATATCTACTTTTAATGAAAGTTAAAAGACGAGATGTCCTCCTTTTGTTTCATAATCATATGAGAAGAAAGGAAGATACATATTGAATCAAAAAAGATTGTTTAATGATGGCTGGGAATTTGCGAAGAGTACCTTAGAAGTGACGGATGGTAAGTCCTTGAATTTTCAGCCTGTCGACCTCCCTCATGATTGGCTGATATATAATACGCTAGACTTGTATGAGAACGGCATTGGCTGGTATCGAAAGCGCTTTACAAGTGAGAAGAAGGGTAATCAGCTATTGTTATGCTTTGATGGTGTTTATATGGACTCTACCCTTTATGTGAATGAGCAATATATTGGGGAATGGAAATACGGTTATTCTTCCTTTGAGTACGAGATTACAGACGCCATTCTAGAGGGAGAGAACGAAATTCTGGTCAAGGTCGTGCACGAGAGTCCCAATAGTAGATGGTATTCAGGAGCGGGTATCTATCGGAATGTATGGCTCAAGACAAGAGATTGTAATCACATCGTGACAGATGGAATTTATGTTCATACGGTACAAAAGGATGACGATTGGCGAGTGGAGGTCAACACCGATGTGAACATTACAGAGGATATGTGGCTTTCCCAAACCATTCTGTATAAGGATCGAGTGATCAAGAGCTGTGTAGAGAAGCTTTCTGCTGGAGATCAAGCTACCTCACGTGTATGTCAGGTGCTATCTGTCGAGAAGCCTTTACTATGGAGCACGGATGAGCCGCATTTATATCAGCTAAAAACAGAATTGCAACATATAGCATCTGATCAGAGTTCAACCATTGAGGAAGTAACACAGAGTGTAGGCTTTCGAACGATTGTACTGGATCCGCAAGAGGGCATGCTTCTTAATGGGGTAAAGATTAAGCTTAACGGGGTTTGTGAGCATCATGATCTTGGAGCATTGGGATCAGCGTTTTATACTGCTGCATTGCGAAGAAGATTTGAGATCTTAAAGGACATGGGCGTGAATGCGATACGTACTGCTCATAATATGCCTGCTGCAGAGCTTATGGATTTAGCGGACGAAATGGGTCTGCTTGTTGTTTCGGAAGCCTTTGATATGTGGGAGCGATCAAAGACCACGTATGATTATGCAAGATTCTTTAAGGATTGGGCGTTAAGAGATGTGCAGAGCTGGGTTATGCGAGATCGTAATCATCCAAGCTTGTTTATGTGGAGTATTGGCAATGAAATATATGATACGCATGCTGACAAGCGAGGGCAAGAAATTACGAGCATGCTGATGGAAGCCGTGCTTCAATATGATCCAAAAGGCAATGGGAAAGTGACCATTGGATCGAATTATATGCCATGGGAAAATGCCCAGAAATGTGCGGATATCGTAAAGGTGGCAGGCTATAATTACGCGGAGAAATATTACCATCAGCATCACGCGGAGCATCCCGACTGGATCATCTATGGAAGTGAGACCGCCTCTATTGTGCAGAGCAGAGGAATATATCACTTCCCATTCGAGCAATCCATCCTGGCTGACGACGATGAGCAATGCTCTGCGCTAGGCAATAGCGCAACAAGCTGGGGAGCGAAGTCAGCAGAAGCATGTATTATCGCAGAGCGAGATGCGGCATTCTCATTGGGTCAATTTATCTGGACCGGCTTTGACTATATTGGTGAACCTACGCCGTATCATACGAAGAACTCGTACTTCGGGCAGATTGATACAGCGACCTTTAAGAAGGATTCTTATTATATCTATCAATCAGCTTGGACGAATTACAAGAAGAATCCCATGGTTCATATTTTTCCCTATTGGGATTTCAATCCAGGTCAAATGATCGATGTTCGAGTCTGCTCGAATGCACCGAAGATAGAATTGCAATTCAATGGTGAGACTGTAGGGACCTATGATATCGATCATGAGCATGGAACACAGTTAGCGGGTTGGTGGAAGATGCCTTATGAACCAGGCGAGCTCAAAGCAATCGCTTACGATGAGTCTGGACAAATCATTGCTGTAGACATTAGGAAATCGTTCGGAGACGCGAGTCGAATCTGCTTGAAGGCTGATAAGGCTACGCTCCTTGCCGACGGCACAGATTTAATCTTCGTCGAAATTACGATGGAGGATGAGAACGGTCATGCAGTTGAGAATGCAAACAATCGCGTTCAGGTTCAGGTGAGCGGGGCGGGCCGATTGATCGGTTTAGATAATGGAGATAGCACTGACTATGATCAGTACAAAGGTACGAGTAGACGGTTGTTCAGCGGTAAGCTAATGGCGATTGTTGCTGCGGACTTAGAGGTAGGTACGATTACGTTTGAGGTTACATCGAAAGGTGTAGAAGGTAGTAAGCTGCAGCTTCAATCGATCCCTATGATAGATCATAGAATAGGCATTTCAGCAAACACAAGAAATTTAGATTTGCCATGTGTGATAGGAAATGCAGAAGAAATTCCTTTGCGAAAAATAGAAATTATAAGTCATTCTGGACAACAGTTTAATGAAAATAGAAGAGAAATGCTCGTAAGCGCAAACCTTTATCCTGTAGATACTTCCTATTCTGAAGTGGAGTGGAGCATTGTAAATGATGCAGGGATCGAATCTAATCTAGCGCGGATCGAATCGTTTGGACAAGAAGCCAAGATCACGGCATTAGGAGATGGGAATTTCCGCGTCCGCTGTATGAGTAAGAACGGTACAGAGAAGACCAAGCTCATTTCTCAGTTGGAATTTACGGCGAGTGGTTTGGGAACGGCTTTCAAGGATCCGTATGGATTTATTTCTGGTGGCCTATATGACGAGGTGAAAGGCGAAGTCGGAAACGGAAATGAACGAGGCGTAGCGACGAGTCGAGATGGTGAGACACAGGTTGTTTATCGGGACATTGATTTTGGACCTTATGGCTCGGATTTGATATCGATTCCCCTATTCGCATTGACTAGCGAACCCTATGCGCTCCAGATTTGGGAAGGCATGCCGGACGAAGAGAACAGTGAGCTTTTGGCAGACGTTATTTATCAGAAGGAATCGAAATGGAATGTTTATCAGGAGGCAACCTATCAATTATCCAAGAGACTCACTGGTATTACCTCTATTTGTTTCGTATTGCAGAAAAAGGTGCACATTAAAGGCTTTTCATTTGTGAAAAAGAACCGAGCGTTCGAGCAGAACAGGGCTGCAGATTGCGATCGTATTTATGGTGACTCATTCACCATCGCGGAACAGGGTGTTGAAGGGATCGGGAATAATGTATCCCTTGTGTTCGAGCAGATGGATTTTACCACGAAAGGTACTTCAAAGCTTGTCATTTGTGGGAGATCACCGATCGATAAGAATACCATTCATATTCGCTTCGAAGAGGGTGAAGAGTCTAGCAATCAACTGATCGAGTTTACTCAATCAGATGGGTATGTAGAGCGTGTATTTGAGTTGGAGAAAATGACAGGGATGCAGATGGTAACTTTTATCTTCCTACCTGGAAGTCAGTTCGATTTCGGCTGGTTCCGGTTCGAATGCTAGTTCATCAGTTCAACTATAACGATAAATGAGGTGCGAGCATATGTTAACAGGCAAGATGAATGCTGCAATTATGGATAAGCAATTATCGATTTCTGTGAAACAAATAGATATTCCCGTTCCTAAGGATAACGAAGCGCTGATCAAGGTGTATTGTATCGGAATATGTGGTTCGGATGTTCATTACTATGAGCATGGGAGAATCGGTCGTTATGTAGTGAAGGAACCGATCATATTAGGCCATGAGCTGGCTGGTGAAGTTGTTGAGGTTGGAAAGAAGGTGTCCAATATTACTGTAGGTGACCGAGTAGCGGTTGAGCCAGGAGTTACCTGTGGACATTGCGACTATTGTAAATCAGGACGATATAATTTGTGCCCAGATGTTGCATTTCTTGCAACACCCCCAGTAAATGGGGCTTGGGCGGAATACATCGTTATGCCAAGTGATTATCTATTTAAGCTTCCGGATTCCATGAGCTATGAGGAAGGTGCGATGCTTGAGCCGTTGTCGGTTGGTTTTCATGCGATGATGCGTGGTAAGGTTCAGCCGTTCGATCGAGTGCTTATAACAGGTTTGGGTCCGATCGGACTGCTTGCAGGACAAGCAGCAAAGCTATTTGGTGTTTCTGAAATCTATGGAACGGACGTTGTGCCTTTCCGGCGTGAACTTGCTATGGATATGGGCTTTACCGCAGCACTAGATCCAGTAAATGAGAGTGTTGAACAGCGACTAAACGAGTTAACGGGCGGATCTGGAGTTACACTCGTCGTGGAGTCATCAGGTAACGCACAAGCGATGGCGGATACAATCAAGTTGGTTCGCCGTGGAGGGAGAATTGTGTTTGTCGGTTTACCAGCCGATGGTGTTATTCCGATGGATATGGGACAATTTATCGATGCCGAAATCGATGCTTATGGTGTTTTTCGTTACGCGAATACCTATCCTGCCGCGATCCAAGCGTTGCAGCATTCATCTTTAGAGATAGAGAAGATCGTTACACATCGCTTTGCGCTTACAGATACTCAAGAAGCCCTTGAAGTAGCACGTAAAGAGAAGGATACCAGCATTAAAGTGATGATTTATCCGAATATGCCTTAATGTGCGTTATGAAAAAAAGACGCTCCATTCGATCAGATCGGATGGGGCGTCTTCGCGTTATTACGTTTTAATATAATCCGCAAAATTCTCTAGTAAGTATAAGGAGTTAATATCTTCACGCAAATGATGCTGGACTAACTCGTCAATCTTATCTACTTCATGGTTTGTCATGCAATCCAGGATCATGTGATGCTCGCTCAAAATTTTCTCCAGCTTTTCTTGCTTTAGCATATGCAAGCGACGATACCTTTCATAATGCACATTGGATAACTTAATAAGCTTCCACAAAAATTCATGTCCTGCTAATGTGAATAGCGTCTTATGAAAGGTGTCATCCAAGGTAAGAAAGTGGTCAAGTGCATGCTCCTCTTGTATCGCGCTACTTTGTTCTTCTAAGTTCTTCTTAAGCTCCAGAATTCCTTTAAGAGGAAGGCTGCCGGATAGACCTTTGATAATATCTTTTTCCAGTACACTTCTTAAATAGATGATTTGCTCGACGGATTCCAAATCAATGTATGAAACAATATTTCCTTTTTTCGGATACACATTAATATAGGACTCGAGTGATAGCTGCTTTAGTACATCGCGCAAAGGCGTTCTGGATATCTGAAACCGTTCGGACAATACCGTCTCACTCAGAATGGTTCCAGGCTTTAGCGTTAGGTTAAGAATTTCGTGTTTTAATAGGTCCAAAATATCTTTTTTGGTGGACATGAGGTTACGTCTCCATTGCCATTGAATTTGTAATTAGTATACATGATGCGGGATGTTGACAGAAGAAAGTTATTTCAATTATATATTTGTGACATCTTGTATACAAGTTGTAAATAAATTTATTAATATTATTGACAACGTATGTAGTTTCATTCTAATATTTGAATATATTATCTTGTATACAAGATCACTGCACATTAAATTATAGGAGGTTTTATCCAGATGAACATGACATGGAGATGGTATGGGGAAGGCAATGACAACATTACGCTTGATCATATTCGGCAAATTCCGGGGGTAATGGGAATTGTCTGGTCACTGCATCATAAGGTAGCAGGCGAAGTGTGGGAAATGGATGAAATTGAAAAGGTTGCGAATCAAATTACGAGCAAAGGGTTTAGCACTGCCGTAGTGGAAAGCGTAAACGTTCATGATGATATCAAAATTGGACTTCCGACGCGTGATCAATATATCGACATTTACATAGACACTATCCGGAAGCTAGCCAAGGTAGGTGTTAAAGTGATCTGTTACAATTTCATGCCGATCTTTGATTGGACGCGGACGGAGCTGTACAAGGAATTACCAGATGGCTCAAATGCTCTTTTTTATGAAAATGCGGCCATTAATGAGAACCCACGTGACATGGTCAATCGCATTCTGGAAGGGGCTGGCGAATTTACGATGCCTGGCTGGGAGCCGGAGCGACTTGCGAAGCTCGATGAGCTATTCGCCGCTTATGCAGATGTAACGGAAGATAAGCTATTCGAGAATTTGACCTATTTTCTGAAGCGGATTATACCTGTCTGTGAGGAAGTAGACGTTAAAATGGCTATTCATCCCGATGACCCCGCGTGGCCGATCTTTGGTTTGCCCCGCATTGTTCGCAGCCGCGATACGATCCGCCGATTACTCGACGCAGTAGATAGTCCATATAATGGATTAACCTTCTGTACAGGGTCGCTGGGTACGAATCCACAGAACGATCTGCCAGCGATGATTCGGGAATTCTGTAATCGGATTCATTTTGCCCATATTCGGAATGTTAAGGTTTTTGAGAACGGTGATTTTATTGAGGTATCTCATCGCGGACGAGATGGCAGTGTGGATGTGGCAGAGGTCGTCAAAGCGTATCATGAGAACGGATTTACGGGGTATGTGCGTCCAGATCATGGTCGTCACTTGTGGGGAGAAGAGAAGAATTGCCGCCCAGGTTACGGGCTGTATGATAGAGCTATGGGGATCATGTATTTGCTTGGCGTATGGGACAGCTTGGAGAATACGACGGGGGTGAAGTGAATGCTGCTCTTAACAAGAGAGAGTATTCAATCAAATGCTGAGGCGTGGAAGGATGCAGACGTGGAGCTTCCTCAGTTTGATTATGAGCAGGTGGCGAAGAACACGTTCGTGAAGCCGGAATGGATTCATTTTGGAGCAGGTAATATTTTTCGTGGATTTGTAGCAAATGCTCAACAGAAGTTATTGGAGCTTGGGAAAGCAGATACAGGGATTATCGCTGCTACCTCCTTTGACTACGAGCTGATCGATAAGATTTATAAGCCGCATGATAATTTAACACTTCTTGTGCTAATGAATGCACGTGGCGAGTTTACGAAGAAGGTCATTAGCAGCATTACTGAGGCGATTATTGCAAACAAGAATCGAGCGCAAGATCACAGCCGTCTAATTGAAATATTTGAAAATCCGAGCTTGCAGATGGCTAGCTTCACCATCACGGAGAAAGGCTATGCTTTGACGGATCCTAATGGAATTTATCTTGATATCGTGAAGAATGATATAGAACAAGGACCTGAGCAGCCTGTACACAGCATGAGTGTTGTCGCTTCACTTGCTTATAGACGATATCTTAAAGGTCAGTATCCGATGACATTTGTTAGTATGGATAACTGCTCGCATAACGGGGATTTGCTGAGAAATAGCGTGATTACTATCGCCAAAGCATGGGCTGTGAAAGGGCATGTGGATGAAGGCTTCGTAACGTATCTCGAAGACGAGAGCCGCATTACATTCCCATTGTCGATGATCGATAAAATCACACCCCGCCCGTCAGAAGTTGTTAGAAATGGCTTACAGGAGCAAGGAATTGGCGGAATGGATATCCTTATAACCTCGAGAAACACCCATACCGCACCTTTCGTTAACGCAGAGGTCAGTGAATATCTGGTCATAGAGGATAAGTTTACGAATGGGCGACCATTATTAGAAGAAGCGGGTATCATATTCACAGATCGTGAGACCGTGAACAGGGTGGAAACGATGAAGGTTACGACCTGTCTCAACCCATTGCATACTGCATTAGCGGTCACTGGATGCCTGCTAGGCTATACTCAGATATCGGATGAGATGCAGGATCAGACATTGCGTACATTGGTTGAGAGGATTGGCTACAAGGAAGGATTGCCTGTAGTTGTAGATCCGATCATTCTAAGTCCACAGCAATTCTTGGATGAAGTGCTACAAGAGCGATTTGCGAATCCGTTTATTCCAGACACCCCGCAGCGAATTGCGACAGATACGTCGCAGAAGGTAGGCATTCGCTATGGGGAAACGATCAAATCCTATGTACAACGAGAGGATCTTAATCCAGCGGATTTGACGGCGATTCCCTTAGCGATTGCTGCGTGGTGCCGCTATTTGATCGGAGTGGATGACGAAGGGAATTCATTTGAGCTCAGTCCTGATCCATTAATGGAGTCACTTCAAGAACATCTGCAAGGCGTGACTTTGGGAGACTCAGCTTCGAATGTTCATGAGATTCTAAACAATGAGAAGATCTTTGGTGTACCGTTGTATGAAATCGGCCTTGGTAGCAAGATTGAAGGATATTTTTATGAAATGCTAAAGGGTCCAGGATCTGTACGGAGAACGTTGGAAAAGTATTTGAATGAAGTGATATTGTAGGTCTCATTCTTAATAAGCCTCATGGAGTAAAGCCACTGCACCCCGCAGAGCTATACCCCATGAGGCTTTTTCGCGTCTAGTCCATTTGGTTTACCTAGCTAGAGTACTTTAGTACGCTAAAATACCTACTTTTTCAAAAAAATAATAATAGTTAATATTTCCATAACATTCCTCTGCAACAGAGTTGACAATTGTAAACGAAAATGACATTAGCAGTTACCTATATGAAAAGGGTGAATCTAATTGAAAAACAGTAAATGGATTAGCGCAACGTTGGCTTCAGCACTTCTTGCAACAGTAAGCGTTGGGAGTGTATCTGCAGCTAGCATCGGCAGTAATGTAAAAGCTGTAGCTACCAATCAGTCCGCTGCTAAAACAGCAGTTAAAGAAGGTACAGCTACTTGGAATGTAAACGGTACGCCGGTTGTGTTTAACACCATTAATAGCAGTGGTTACAAGCTTTACTCGCTGAATCAGGTAGCTGGTGAAATTGGAGCTAAGCTAGTGCTGGGAGCAGGCGGGTTTGAACTTAATGACAGCAAAGGATTACATAATGTTCTACTCAAAACAGGCTCAAAGAGCTATCAAGTAGATGGTACTTCCGAATCGTTCACAGTTGCTCCAGTATTTTATAACGGTAAAACCTACGTAGAGCTTACTAAGTTAGTTAACGCACTAGGTGGAGAGCTGGATGCTGATGCTAGCACGATTCTAAGCTTTGCTCGTCCTGAAGGATCGTTTGATACTTTGCACTGGACAGCAGCTGGAAGTCTGATTGCGAACAAAAGCGATGCAGAATCCGCTCAGCTTATCAAATTCACTACTGACCCAGGTAACTACGAAGTATTCTCGTCGGATGACAGTGCGGTAGATTTTGCGGTATCGCCCGATCAACAGTGGGGAGCGTTCAACGATGAGACTGGTTTGCTGAATCTGATTAACTTGTCTAGTGGTGCTATTAAGAAGCTAGGTACTGACAACAGTGTGAAGACGGATCTAGTTTGGTCCAAGGATGGTAAGAAGATCTATTTCATCCAAGGAGACAAGCAAGAGAAGATTGCACAAATCGCCGTAGACACTGGTGTGGTTAAATCCGTTTTGGCAGATAAGGTTGAGAATAAATCCGAATTGCGCATTTCCACTGATGAAAAGAGCGCCGTTTATATCGTTAACTTGACGGGTGTTGCTAAAAATGATGCGGACAGCACAGAAGATTCTCTTACTGTAGACTTCAGCTCTGCTGGAGAGCAGCTTTACAAGCTTGATCTTGCTACAAAAGATGCTAAACCAGCTGCCTTGACAACTACACCGGATAACAAGCTGTACCCTGAAATTTCAGCTGATGGTAGCGTCGTATATCTTAGCGCAGATGCTGATGGAAATGCAGCTAACACATTGAAGGTTGTAAAAGCAGACGGAACAAGCACTAACATTGCCCTTGATGTTGAAGTGACTTGGTCTACTGGCGTTAATAATGGTTTGGTTGTAGCCGGTTCAGCGGCAGACGGAAGCACTGTAGTTTATGCCATTGATAATAATGGTGCAAAGACTGAGCTGTTCCGCTCCACTGAAGACGTATCAGAAGTAGCTGTTTCGAATGACGGAAGCAAGCTTGCCATCGTAAGTGACGGCGGTGTATGGGTGGTTCAAGGCGGTAAAGCATTGCAACTGACGAAATAATAATAAATTTTAACGGCGTAAAGCCGAGAGGAGAAATAATACAATGAAGATTTTTAAAAAGCTAACAGTAACGGCTCTAACTGCCGTAATTGCGGTAACCGCATCTTTCGCAGGGGTTGCAGCAGCAGCCGATTCACTCAAAGGAAAGATCACAGTTAACGGTTCGACCGCACTTCTTCCACTGACGCTTCAAGCGGCAAAAGAATTCCAAAAGCTTCACCCTAAAGTGAAAATCGCAGCATCGGGTAAAGGTTCTGTAACTGGACCTCAAGCAGTAAAAAAAGGCATCGCTGATATCGGTGCTTGCGACTGGGATGCTAGCATGGACGTACCAGGCTTCAAAGCTTTTGACGGCCAAGTAGCAAACAAAGTAGCTGTCATTCCTTTTGCTACAATCGTGAACAAAAATGTGGGTGTAGATAACCTTACAACAGAACAGCTTAAAGGGATTTACGCAGGTAAAATCACGAACTGGAAAGAAGTAGGCGGTGCAGATGCTGATATCGTGGTTATCACTCGTTCTTTCGGTTCCGGTACACGCGTTAACTATCAAGCTAAAGCTTTGGATGGCGGAGATATCGTTAAGAAAGCTAAGAACTACAAAGAAACAGGTTCATCCGGTGACATGAAAACTGCCGTAGGAACAACTCCTAACGCTATCGGTTATATCGACCTTGTATATGTAAGTGGCGACGTGAAAGCTGTTAAACATAACGGTGTAGCTGCTACTACGGACAACGTAATTAATGGATCTTATAAGATCTGGGCTTATGGTTACTACATGACTAAAGGCCAACCTACTGGCGCAACAAAAGAATTTATCGAGTACGTACAAAGCAAGAAGTTCCAACAAGGTTCCCTGAAAAAGCTTAAATTCATTCCGATCGCAGCAATGAAAGGCTAATAACATCTAAAGATCATATTGAACGGTAACAGCGGCCAGCTCCGATCTTGATACGGGGGTGGCCGCTTACAGGAGGGAAAGTATGGGGGCACCAGTCCAAGGCTTGGCAACTAGGGGAAAAGAGGGCGTAACGCAGGTTAGCGCTAACTCCAAACGTCATGGTAGACATTTGTTTAACAACAAATTGTTCAAGTTTTATTTTTTATTCAGCATTCTCGCGCTTTGTTTCGTGCTTGGACTAGTAATTCTATTTATCGGCAAAACGGCGATGCTTCTGTTCGGCGATCTCTCACCCGCGGACTTTTTCTTTTCCTTTAACTGGACGCCGGAAGAGGATTCTTTTGGAGCGGCTGCCTTCATTGTAAATACACTTTCACTAACGGCATTGACGCTGCTGATTGCAGTTCCTATCTCGGTAGGGATGGCGGTACTCTGTGCGGAGATTGCTCCCAAATGGATGAAAACTTTTATTCGTCCTGTGCTAGATTTATTGGTTGGTATTCCTTCCATTGTTTACGGTTATATAGGCTTAACGGTATTACTTCCTTTCCTGCGCAGAGTTAGTGGTGAGAGCTTGGGCGATGGATTGCTAGCTGCTGCACTTGTGCTCGCATTAATGGTACTGCCAACAATTTGCCGAATCAGTGATGATGCTATTGTCTCTGTTCCGCGCAAATATCGGGATGCTGCATATGCTCTTGGATCTACCCGTCTACAAGTAATCATGCGTGTAATATTGCCTGCGGCTAGTCGGGGAATTATCTCTGCAGTAATTCTGGGTATGACTCGTGCTGTAGGTGAGACGATGGCTGTAGTTATGGTTATCGGTAATACACCACAATTGGCCAAGACGTTATTTACGCCAGCATCGGTGCTGACAAGTAACATCGTTATGCAAATCTCCAATGTAGAGTTTGACTCGACTTGGAACTATGCGCTACATATGATGGCATTTCTCCTGCTAGTAATATCATTTGTATTAATTTTGATCATCCGCGTGCTGGGTAGAAAAAGGGGGGATGCAGCGTGAACGGATTCGCAAGTACAAAGCATACAGCGCGTGCTCAAAGAAATAATAAAATTGCGACCATAGGGTTTTATACGCTTGGGGCTTTAGTCATGCTGCTGATCTTCTGGCTGCTCTTCACGATTCTTAGTAAAGGTCTACCGGCACTTCGGCCCGATTTCTTGATTAAACAGCCTGAAGAGATTGACGCAGGTGGTGGGATCGGTCCGGTGCTATTCAACTCATTTTATATTTTGTTCATCTCCTTGTTTATTTCTGTTCCCATTGGTGTGGGGGCGGGAATCTATATGGCTGAATATGCTCCGGATAATAAATTTACAGGTGCACTACGTATTTGCGTAGAAGCTCTGTCATCGGTTCCTTCAATTGTGTTCGGTATGCTCGGACTCGCGATTTTTGCGGAATATTTTGATATCGGACTAACGATTCTTGGCGGAGGCGTCAGCTTGGCGCTACTGAATCTACCTATGCTTACGCGAGTGACAGAAGAGGCGGTACGTGCCGTTCCTGGGGAAATCCGCGAGGCCGGATATGCGCTTGGGATGACTAAATTCCACGTGATCCGCACGGTAGTACTACCCGTTGCAATGTCTGCAATTGTTACTGGGATTTGTCTCGTTGCTGGGCGCGCCTTCGGGGAGTCTGCGGTGATTATCCTTACCGCTGGTCTCAGTACCTCAGGCGAAATGTGGGACTTTAACTTATTCTCGCCGGGTGAAACCCTGGCAGTGCATCTGTGGTATGTACAATCCGAAGCGATTGTAGAAGATGCACGGCAAATTGCTGACAAGTCAGCAGCGGTACTTGTATTTGTAGTTTTGTTTATTAATTTTATATTCCGATTTCCGCTCTGGCTCGGGAATCGTCGCAAGTAATACTTGGGGCCTACGAGTGGAACTCGTAGGCCCCATCTCATCGGAAAACCATCGTCGGTTATTCGTAATTGCGGAAATCCTCCCTAAAATAGGTGTCTTATGCTCTGTGGATGCGTAATTGCGGAAATCCTCCCTAAAATATGCCTGATTTGCTCCCGAATAGAGGTTTTTAGGTAATAATTAGGGAGGGATTCCCTAAAAAGTATGTATTTTAGCGATTATAGAGAAACAATTAGGGAGTATTTCCCTAATTGTTTCTAGTCGCTCAACTAACCAAATGCACCGAACGAAACGCAGCCGCCTCAGCACCTCTAGATACTGCGAGGAAGATCAAACGTGACCGCTTTAGCCTTAAGTTACTTCAACTAACCAAATGCACCGAACGAAACGCAGCCGCCTCAGCACCTCTAGATACTGCGAGGAAGATCAAACGTGACCGCTTTAGCCTTAAGTTACTTCAACTAACCAAGTGCACCGAACGTAACGCAGCCGCCTCAGCAGCTCTAGACACTGCGAGGAAGATCAAACGTGACCGCTTTAGCCTTAAGTTACTTCAACTAACCAAGTGCACCGAACGTAACGCAGCCCCCTCAGCACCTCTAGATACTGCGAGGAAGATCAAACGTGACCGCTTTAGCCTTAAGTTACTTCAACTAACCAAATGCGCCGAACGTAACGAAGCTGCCTCGGCGCCTCTAGATACTGTGTTAAAGATCAAACGTGTCCGCTCTAGCTTAAGTTACTTCAACTAACCAAGTGCACCGAACGTAACGCAGCCGCCTCAGCGCCTCTAGATACTGCGTTAAAGATCAACAGTGTCGCGCTCTGGTCGAGCGTTATTAGCTCAGAATAGAGAAACAGCCTTCCCAAAAAGGAAGGCTGTTAATGTGACGCGAGCGGGCTGACTGTGAAGCGGATGTTTTTGATGTTCCTACTTGGACGCCCCAGCGCTTCTCATCCCCTGAACGCAGAACAGCCTCCCCGAAGGAAGGCTGTTAACGCGTCCAGAGCGGGATGCAGCCCTAAAGGGCTGACTGCGAAGGGTATGCTTTCGATGCATATACTCCGACGAACCACTGTGGTTCTCATCCCCTGAACGCAGAAACAGCCTCCCCGAAGGAAGGCTGTTAACGCGTCCAGAGCGGGATGCAGCCCTAAAGGACTGACTGCGAAGAATATGCTTTCGATGCATATGCACCGACGAACCACTGTGGTTCTCATCCCCTGAACGCAGAAACAGCCTCCCCGAAGGAAGGCTGTTTACTCTGACGTCCCGGAAGGGATTCGAACCCCTGACCGTGCGCTTAGAAGGCGCATGCTCTATCCAGCTGAGCTACCGGGACATGACTGATGGCTGAAAAGCAAGCAGGATTTATCTTATCATATGCGATGAAGTTTTTCAAGCTGTTTTTTAAAAAGAGTACGGGGTATGCTATAATCTACAATTATTAAGTTTCGGATGAAGCTTAAGGTATTAATAACTTTTATGACGATGAGGATTCAATTTCACATACTTAGCTATAAGGAGGTGCCCTTATTAAAGATTCAGATTCCCCCGCGACCAAAGAGAATATCGTCCTGTTCCCCAAGACACTGGACTATTATCAAATCCAGCTTACGGTGATGCTGGAGAGTGAACGCTACGGGGAAGCGATGGAACTGCTTCGTTTTTTGTTGCAGTGTCAAGGACAGGAAGAGCGAAATTACGAAGAATGGCGGTCCCTGCTGGAATGGCTGGAAACGGCTTTCCCCTATGCCTCCCAGAATGGAGATACGGAAGGAGCCGTTCACCCCGAAGACGAAGATTTAAGGGAAGAAGATATGGCCCGCCTCCTGGCCAAATCAAAAATGACCGAGGATGCGGGGTATCCTCAAAAGCTGCTGCAGCGGGTAATGAATGAGCCACTGTCAGAGGCGACAATCCTAGCACTAGAGCAGCTTTCTTATCTGGAAGGCGGCGGAGTTGATGAGGCGCTGACGGCTTGGCTACAGGGGGATAATGTTCACCCACTGCTGCAATTTCGAACCCTGCAGACTCTTCGGCGGCGTGGGATGCAGGGAACGGTCAACCTGATTCGTGGTCATGAAACAGCAATAGTAGAGATTGAAAGTGTGCCGCTACAGACGGAGGATTTTCCACCTCAGGTGAGCCAGGTGCTCGAGCGGGTAGCCGAGCAGGCGGAGGTTCACGAGCCTACGCTGTATTATTTTGCACAGGAGCTCTGGGGCCAGTTCGTCATGTCGATTTATGGATCGGAAGAGTATCGGAAATTGCTGGATGGGGAAGATGCGCTACTGGATATATGGGCAGGGGCGCTGCACCAGTTTGTGTCTGAGAGCTTAAACGGTACTCGGCAGGAGGAGGAGACTCGCGGAATGTACAGCATCACAGACGGCATGCGCTTTCAATTTGAAGGGGCTTATCGTGCGATCAAGGGTTTTGTAAAGACTTCTCTACTTGATAAATAAAGTAATGTTGTATATAATATAATGGTTATTCTGTGCGTGGATTGTATCATTTTTTGAAGTAAACTTGTGAACCTATATTTTGGAGGGAAAAGTATAATATGAAAGCAACATGGGAAAAAATAGAGAAGAACCTTGGAGTTCTTGAAGTAGAAGTTGACGCAGAACGCGTCGCAGCAGCACTTGATAAAGCTTTTAATAAAGTCGTTAAGAAAGCTAACGTACCAGGCTTCCGTAAAGGTAAAGTGCCACGCCCGATCTTTGAATCCCGTTTTGGTGTAGAAAGCTTGTACCAAGATGCAATCGACATTCTTCTTCCTGAAGCTTACGGTGAAGCAGTTGAACAAACTGACATCTTCCCTGTAGACCGTCCTGAAGTTGATATTGAGCAATTTGCTAAAGGTCAATCCTTTATCTTCAAAGCGAAGATCACGGTTAAACCTGAAGTTAAGCTTGGCGATTACAAAGGTCTGGAAGTTCCAGTACAAAAAGCTGAAGTGACTGAAGAAGAGCTGAGCGCTGAGCTTGCTCGTCTGCAAGAGCGTCATGCTGAACTCGTAGTAGTTGAAGAAGAAGCAGCAGCTAACGGCGACATCGCTGTGATCGATTTTGACGGATATGTTGATGATGTACCGTTCGAAGGCGGAAAAGCTGAGCGTCATTCCCTTGAGCTTGGTAGCAACTCCTTCATTCCTGGATTTGAAGAGCAAGTAGTTGGAATGGCTACTGGAGATTTCAAAGATGTAGAAGTTACTTTCCCTGATGAATACCATGCAGAGAACCTTGCGGGTAAGAAGGCAGTATTCAAAGTGAAGCTGCACGAAATCAAACGCAAACAACTTCCTGCACTCGATGATGAGTTCGCTAAAGATGTAAGTGAATTCGAAACTTTGGAAGAGTACAAAGCAGATCTGAAAGCTCAGCTCGAATCCCGTAAACAGGATGAACTGAAAGGCCTTCGCGAAAACGCAGTTGTTGATAAAGCAGCAGAAAACGCTGAAGTTGAGATCCCTGAAGCTATGATCAACAGCGAAGTTGAGAACATGGTTCGTGACTTTGACACTCGTCTTCGTCAACAAGGTATGAACATGGATATGTTCCTTAGCTTCTCCGGTCAAACTCGTGAAGACTTGCAGAACCAAATGAAAGGCGATGCTGAAAAACGCGTTCGCAACAACCTGGTACTGGAAGTTATCGCTAAACAAGAGAACATTGAAGTTTCCGAAGAAGAAGTTAACGAAGAGTTGGCTACTATGGCTGAAGCTTACAAACGTACTCCTGAAGAAATCCGAAGCATCTTGGCAGCTAACGGTTCACTGGGCAGCTTGAGCGAAGAACTTTCTTTGCGCAAAACCATTGATTTCCTTGTTAGCAATAGTGTAGAAGTAGAAGCACCAGCTGCTGAAGACGCTAAAGCTGAGTAAGATTTTTTAACAACTACCTAGAACGGCCAAGCAAGTCGGCCTCCATACAGATATGATAAGGCACGTAAGTTTCGTTACGTGCCTTATTTTTATCCTCGGCCACAGATATATGTCATTACATAGGTATCCGAATGAACGTATGGCATAAGGAAAGTGGCGTGACAATCATAATTGACAAGCAGTGGACAAGTCTGCTGTAGTGAAAAAATGACATCGCGCCGTGAACGTGTTAAAATATTTTTGAAACGATAAGACTAATCTGTAAAGAGAAAAGAGGTTGGTGGCATGAGTCTGGTACCAATGGTTGTGGAATCAACAAGTCGTGGAGAACGTTCATACGATATCTATTCCAGATTGCTCAAGGATCGCATTATTTTCTTAAGCAGTGCGATTGACGATGATGTCGCCAATCTAGTTATTGCTCAACTGCTGTTCCTTGCAGCAGATGATCCCGAGAAGGACATTCACTTGTACCTCAACTCACCCGGTGGTTCAGTAACAGCCGGTATGGGTATATACGATACGATGCAATATATCAAACCGGATGTTTCAACCATTTGTGTAGGAATGGCTGCAAGCATGGGATCGCTCCTTCTAACAGCTGGGGCTCCGGGCAAAAGATATGCGCTGACTAACAGCGAAGTTATGATTCATCAACCGCTCGGTGGTGTTCAGGGTCAAGCGTCCGACATTTGGATTCATACCGACTGGATCCTCAAGACGAGACAGAAGTTGAATCAAATTTATGTAGATCGCACAGGTCAGCCCCTTGAAAAAATCGAACGGGACACAGACCGCGATAACTTCATGAGCGCGGAAGAAGCCAAGGAATATGGGCTTATTGACCAGGTTCTTTCTTCACCGATGAAATCTTAAAGGGGTGGTTAGATGTTTAAATTTAATGATGAAAAAGGGCAATTGAAATGTTCTTTTTGCGGCAAATCACAAGAGCAGGTTCGGAAGCTTGTAGCAGGACCGGGCGTTTATATATGTGACGAATGTATCGAGCTTTGCACGGAAATCGTGGAAGAAGAGCTCGGTCATGAGGAAGAGCTTGATCTGAAGGATATTCCAAAACCAAAGGAAATCCGCGATATTTTGGATCAATATGTAATCGGTCAAGAGCAAGCGAAGAAATCGCTGTCTGTTGCGGTTTACAATCACTATAAACGTGTGAACAGCCAAAGTAAGATCGAAGATGTTGAACTGACGAAGAGTAATATTCTTTTGCTCGGTCCAACAGGTTCGGGTAAAACTTTGCTCGCACAGACTATGGCGAAGATTATCAATGTTCCTTTTGCTATTGCAGATGCTACTTCCCTAACGGAAGCTGGTTATGTTGGCGAGGATGTTGAGAACATTCTGCTTAAGCTGATTCAAGCGGCAGATTATGATGTGGAGAAAGCCGAACGCGGCATTATCTATATTGATGAGATTGATAAAGTGGCACGTAAATCCGAGAACCCGTCCATTACTCGTGACGTATCCGGTGAAGGTGTCCAGCAGGCGCTTCTGAAGATTTTGGAAGGAACAGTTGCTTCTGTACCTCCACAAGGTGGACGTAAGCATCCGCATCAAGAGTTTATTCAAATCGACACGACGAACATCTTGTTCATCGTGGGCGGTGCCTTTGACGGTCTGGAGCAAATGATTAAACGCCGTATTGGTAAAAAAGTCATTGGCTTCAA
This sequence comes from Paenibacillus sp. FSL R10-2734, assembly GCF_037963865.1. Taxonomy (NCBI): domain Bacteria; kingdom Bacillati; phylum Bacillota; class Bacilli; order Caryophanales; family Paenibacillaceae; genus Paenibacillus; species Paenibacillus sp. FSL R10-2734. The sequence continues at coordinate 1,987,061 of NZ_CP150170.1, forward strand.
CGCAGCTGTTGAAGGACAAAAGGATCTCAAGCCTGGCGAATATTTGTCGATGGTATTGCCTGAAGACTTGCTCAAATTCGGACTAATCCCTGAATTTGTAGGCCGTCTACCGGTCATCTCGACTTTGGAGCCGCTTGATGAGAATACGCTTGTGCGTATCCTTTCTGAGCCTAAGAATGCTCTTACCAAACAATATATCAAGCTGCTGGAAATGGATAACGTAGCGCTGAAGTTCGAACCGTTGGCACTTGAAGCAATTGCCAAGGAAGCGATCAAACGCAATACGGGAGCCCGTGGACTGCGCGCGATTATTGAGAGCATCATGCTTGATGTGATGTATGAAGTTCCTTCACGCGATGATATTAAAGATTGTGTGATCACGGAGCAGGTCGTTCAAGAGAAGGCTTTGCCTGAATTGAACCTCAAGAAAGACAAGAAGAAAGAGGAAAGCGCGTAAGTCGCTTACCTTAACAATACATGTCACTGTCTCCACCTTTCTTCCGCTTATCCCGCTTCACTAGCGGGAGCGAAGGGGTGGAGCTTTGGCGTTATGGGGGAGAAAAATCATGTTCTTGAGACACCAAACCCGTCCTGTCAACGTTGGCGGGCTCATTATTGGGGGAAACAACGAGGTTGCGATTCAAAGCATGTGTACAACCAAAACCGCTGATGTGGAAGCTACTGTTGCTGAAATATTACGGCTTGAGGAAGCAGGCTGCCAACTGGTACGCGTAACTGTCAACAATGAAGAAGCAGCCGCCGCGATCAAGGAGATCAAGAAGCAGATTCATATCCCACTCGTAGCGGATATTCATTTTAACTATAAGCTAGCGCTGATGGCAATTGAGAATGGCATCGATAAAGTACGGATTAATCCGGGGAATATCGGTCGTCGGGAGAAGGTAGAAGCGGTAGTAAAAGCGTGTAAAGAAAAAGGAATCCCAATTCGAATTGGTGTAAACGCCGGTTCATTGGAGAATCATCTCTTGGAGAAATACGGATACCCGACTCCAGAAGCTATGGTAGAAAGTGCGCTATACCATATTGGTATTCTGGAAGAGCTGGATTTCCACGATATTATCGTATCGCTAAAAGCATCCGATGTGCCTATGGCCATCGAAGCTTACCGTCAGGCCGCGGAAGTCATTCCTTATCCGCTGCACTTGGGAATTACAGAATCCGGCACATTGTTTGCCGGTACAGTAAAGAGCTCCGCAGGTATCGGTGCACTGCTCTCTATGGGCATCGGTAGCACTCTGCGTATTTCGCTTAGCGCTGATCCAGTGGAAGAAGTTAAGGTGGCTCGTGAGCTGCTTAAGACCTTTGGGCTGATCTCTAATGCGGCTACGCTAATCTCCTGTCCGACCTGTGGGCGACTCGATATCGATCTTTTCTCCATTGCTAACGAGGTGGAAGAATACATTTCGAAGCTTAAGGTGCCTATTAAAGTATCCGTGCTCGGCTGCGCCGTTAACGGTCCTGGTGAGGCACGTGAAGCGGATATTGGTATCGCTGGTGCCCGTGGGGAAGGTTTGTTGTTCCGTTACGGCCAAATGATCCGTAAAGTGCCTGAAGCGGAGCTGGTGAACGAGCTGAAGAAGGAAATCGATGCGATTGTAGTGGCGTTCGAGGAGACTGGTGAAATTCCAGGCCGCGCACACGCTAACCTTGCGCCTCCGGTGCAATCGAAGTAACTGGTATTTTAGAATTTATGATTCGTTAATAATATGTGGCGAAGAACGCCCTGTTACGCCCCGGTATATCCGGCGGTGGAAACGGGGCGTTTTTTTTGTGTGAAATTAATGATTAAGGGGGAACATCGAATGAACTATGAACAAGCCCATGAAGCATTTATTGAGCAGCATTTAGCAAGCAGGACAGGTGAGAGGCGGGGGAGGCTGGAGAGAGGTCATCGCCATGCCGAAGAATTGTTTTTGCAGAATGTATGGTGGCCGCTTCGTGGGGATTTCAATGATCTACATCCGGAGTATGAGGTGCTGGATTGGCGCGGACGGTCTTATTTCGCGGATTATGCTTTTTTGCCGGGGCCTATCAAGCTTTTGTTCGAGATTAAAGGATATGCTGCACATGTAAGAGACATGGATAGGCTGAAGTATTGTAATGAGCTAAACCGTGAGACGTTTCTGTATGGAATGGGCTACCAAGTCATTTCATTTGCCTATGATGATGTGGAACAGCGACCCGAATTATGTATCACGTTGCTACGATTGGCTTTAAGTCGCTACCAGATTGTAAGTGCACCGCATGGTAGACTACAACTTGCCGAGAAGGAAATCATGCGTTTAGTGGTTCGCCAAGCGGGAACAGTCCGTCCTAAAGATGTAGCAGATTATTTTAATTTGGACCCCAAAACGGTACGTGTGATGCTGACGAAATTGTGTGAGAAGGGCTGGCTGACTGCTGTGCGAAGGGGGATTGGGATCAAAAATGTTGAGTATAAGCTGGCACGTGATGTTCTTTATTACTGGGATTGAGCTGATAAGTGGTGAGGTAAGGGAATCGGTAAGAAATCGGTATGGAGCGCGGTAAGGAATGTGCTGAAAAGGTGGTAAGGAGTGAGATAGGAGCTTGGTAAGGTGCTTGGTTTGGAACGTGATATAGGGATGTGATAAGGAGTGTGGTGAAGTGCGTGATAAGTAACGTGGTATGGAGAGTAAGCAAGAAGGTGCGCTGTGTTAGCGTGGGCTAGAGCAATTAAAGTAATTAGGGAAAACCTCCCTGAAATAACCCTAAAATTGCTCCAAATCGAGCTTATTAGGGAAAACCTCCCTAATTAATAGGCAATTTCCCCTGTTTATAGCGTATTCAGCAAATAATCAGGGAGGTTTTCCGCAATTGTTAGTTTGGAGTTCGTAAACAACGCATAATCAGGGAGAATTTCCCTAATTATCAGCAGCGTGGGGAGCAATATGAAGTGAGGTATGGAGTGCGGGTGAAGTGTGTTATAAAGCGCGGAAGGAGCAGGTTAGGAGATGGTATGGAACAAATTATGGAATGAGGTACGGAGTGCGGGTGAAGTGTGTTATAAAGCGCGGAAGGAGCAGGTTAGGAGATGGTATGGAACAAATTATGAAGTGAGGTACGGAGTGCGGGTAAAGTGTGTTGAGAGCGCGGAAGGAGCAGGTTAGGAGATGGTATGGAACAAATTATGAAGTGAGGTATGGAGTGCGGGAGAAGTGTGTTATAAAGCGCGGAAGGAGCAGGTTAGGAGATGGTATGGAACACATTATGGTATGAGGTATGGAGTGCGGAGAAAGTGTGTTGAGAGCGCCGATGTAGCACGGTATGCTGCAGCAATAAGTAATTAGGGAAAATCTCCCTGAAATAACCCTAAAATTGCTCCAAATCGAGCTTTTTAAGGAAAACCTCCCTAATTAATGGGCGATTTCCCCTGTTTATAGCGCAATCAGCATATAATCAGGGAGGTTTTCCGCAATTGTTAGTTTGGAGTTCGTAAACAGCATATAATCAGGGGGGATTTCCCTAATTATCAGCTACTTGGCGTGCTTTGGGGCGTTGGCGAGCTTGGACAGCTTGATCAGCTCGGCGAGCACGGGAACCAGCTTAAGCTTGTTTGATCGATGACTCAATTCAACAAATCCTCAATTGTGCGTTTACTAATTACCGAAACGGCTATACTACCTAATAGTAGCCAAAGGTGGAAAGGTAGACTGAACGAAACAGGAGGATGACCTATGGAATTAAGTATAGTTGTGATGATCGTGCAGCTCTTTTTCGCGCTGGTTATCGGCGTATACTTTTGGAATCTGCTGCGGGGTCAGAAGACAAACAAGACGGCGGTAGAACGAGAGTCGCGCAAGGAACTGGATAAACTACGGAAAATGCGAATGATTTCACTGACCAAACCATTGTCGGAGAAAACTAGGCCGGCTTCTATCGGAGATATTGTCGGACAAAAAGACGGGCTGCGCGCCCTGAAGGCCGCACTATGCAGCGCTAATCCGCAGCATGTGATTATTTATGGTCCGCCAGGAGTAGGCAAAACTGCCGCAGCGCGTGTAGTCATGGAAGAGGCGAAGCGAAATGTGCTATCCCCTTTTAAAAGCGACGCAAAATTCACAGAGATCGATGCCACCACCGCTCGTTTCGATGAGCGCGGCATTGCCGACCCGTTAATCGGTTCGGTGCATGATCCTATCTATCAGGGCGCTGGAGCCATGGGCGTGGCAGGTGTGCCGCAGCCGAAGCCTGGAGCTGTGACGAAGGCGCATGGCGGGATTCTTTTTCTGGATGAGATAGGAGAGCTTCACCCCATTCAAATGAATAAGCTGCTTAAGGTGCTGGAGGATCGAAAGGTACTGTTAGAGAGCGCATATTATAATTCGGAGGACAATAATACTCCGGCTTATATTCATGATATTTTTCAAAATGGTTTGCCTGCTGATTTCCGGTTAGTTGGCGCTACTACACGCTCCCCGGATGAGATCTCTCCTGCGCTGCGTTCGCGCTGTATGGAGATTTATTTCCGTCCGCTTCTGCCAGATGAGATCGCCGTCATCGCGCGTGACGCGATACAGAAGATCGGACTGAAGCCAAGCCCGGATGCAGTCACTGTTGTGCAGCAATATGCAACAAATGGCCGGGAGGCAGTTAATATGATTCAGCTTGCTGCTGGATTAGCGCTAACCGAGCAGAGAGATGCGCTAATTGCTGCTGATGTGGAGTGGGTAGCAGGAAGTAGCCAGCTTCCGCTCCGTACAGAGCGCAAGATTCCTTCGGCACCGCAGATTGGATTAGTTAACGGACTTGCAGTGTATGGACCGGGAATGGGTACCTTGCTGGAGATCGAAGTATCCGCAGCGCCTGCGCAGAACGGTCAGGGTAGATTGAACGTAACCGGAGTGGTAGATGAGGAAGAAATCGGTGGAGGCTCCCGGACAATTCGGAGAAAGAGCATGGCCAAGGGCTCGGTTGAGAACGTATTGACCGTACTTCGCACCATGAATCTGGAGCCGGACCGTTATGATCTGCATGTGAATTTTCCGGGTGGCACACCTATTGATGGACCTTCGGCAGGGGTAGCGATGGCAGTTGCTATCGTGTCCGCCATTCGAGGACTTCCCGTGGATAATACAGTAGCGATCACAGGTGAGATAGGCATACATGGGCGTGTGAAGCCTGTTGGTGGTGTAATTGCGAAGGTGGAGGCTGCTTTTCAAGCTGGAGCTACTACAGTGCTTATTCCAAAAGAAAACTGGCAGTCACTATTCGCTGACCTCGCCCCACTACGCGTCATTCCTATGGAAACGGTGGAAGAAGTATTCCGTCATCTGTTTGGTGCCGATACAGCAGATGTAAGGCTTCCTGCAGTAGCTGGAGAGCTATTCTCAGCAGCTCCTTCACTCCTGAAGGCCGACGCTGCTAGCGAGTCTGCAAAGGGCTGAGCTTAGATATGAATGAGGCTGAACACAAATTTTAAAGTGTAAACCGGGATTTACCGTTGTGAAAAAAAGGGAGCTGCAGGCGTATCTGCTGCTTCCTTTTTTAAAATATTGATTCACTCTTTACATAATCCTTAAATTTCTACGAGAGGCGTTGTCGCCTTTTAAGGATAATAAGGTTGTTTCTTCTTAAATTGCAAGTACTTTGTTGGTGTTTTGGGGCTGCTTTTGTTAGAATGAATTCATATGAGATTAATTGAGAGCCATGGGAGGTGCGAAAGCGATGATGACAAATAAAACAAAAGGTCGTCGTTTTCCTTTATTACCGCTAAGAGGTCTTCTTGTGTACCCAAGCATGGTTCTTCACTTGGATGTGGGCCGTGAGAAGTCAGTTCGGGCACTAGAAAAAGCTATGGTTGAAGATAATTTAATTCTTCTTTGTTCCCAGTCGGAAGTGAATATTGAAGAACCTGGTCAGGACGATATTTTTCGGGTCGGCACCGTCGCAAATGTACGGCAAATGCTGAAGCTGCCAAACGGTACGATTCGTGTACTGGTTGAGGGTGTAGAAAGAGCCGAAATTATTAATTATATCGATAATGATGAGTATTATGAGGTCATGGCGCGCGAGCTACCAGAAGAGGAAGATGGCGATCAAGAGTGTGACGCGCTGATGCGTACAGTACTTAATCAGTTCGAACACTATATAACGTTATCCAAAAAAGTGACACCAGAGACACTGGCTGCTGTATCCGATATTGAGGAGCCTGGTCGTCTTGCAGATGTGATTACGAGTCATTTATCGCTAAAAATTAAGGATAAGCAAGAAATTCTAGAGACGATTGATGTTAGTAAACGGCTAGAGAAGCTTCTTGATATTCTTAATAATGAGCGTGAAGTGCTGGAGCTTGAACGTAAGATCAATCAACGTGTGAAGAAGCAGATGGAGAAGACGCAGAAGGAATATTATTTGCGCGAGCAAATGAAAGCGATCCAGAAAGAACTCGGCGAGAAGGAAGGTCGAGTGGGAGAAGCAGAAGAGCTGCGGACTTTAATGGAAGAGAAGAATCTGCCGGAACGCGTGAAAGAGAAGATGGAGAAGGAAATCGATCGTCTGGAAAAAATGCCAGTGAGCTCAGCGGAAGGTGGCGTAATTCGCAATTATGTGGATTGGCTGCTGGGTCTTCCTTGGAATGAACAGACAGAAGATGATCTCGACATCAAGAAGGCGGAGCAAGTTCTGGATGAGGACCACTATGGTTTGGAAAAACCAAAAGAGCGGGTTTTGGAATATTTAGCCGTTCAGCAGCTGGTTAAGAAGCTAAAAGGTCCGATTCTATGTCTTGTAGGGCCTCCAGGTGTGGGGAAAACCTCCCTGGCGCGTTCCATCGCCCGTTCACTCAATCGTAAGTTCGTTCGCATTTCGCTTGGCGGTGTGCGTGATGAAGCAGAGATCCGTGGTCATCGCCGGACTTATGTGGGAGCGATGCCAGGTCGAATCATCCAAGGGATGAAGACGGCTGGTACGATTAATCCGGTTATCCTGTTAGATGAAATTGATAAAATGGCTGCAGATTTCCGGGGAGATCCATCCTCAGCATTGCTTGAGGTGCTTGATCCAGAACAGAACAATACATTCAGTGACCATTTCGTGGAGCTTCCGTTCGACTTGTCGAATGTAATGTTCGTAACGACGGCGAATGTAGTGCATAACATTCCGCGGCCGCTTCTCGACCGGATGGAAATGCTGTTCATTCCGGGATACACGGAACTGGAGAAGCTGCAGATTGGTAGTCGTTATCTTTTGCCGAAGCAGAAGAAGAACCATGGTCTTACAGAAGAGCAACTGATCATCGAAGATGACAGTTTATTGCGTATCGTGCGCGAATATACTCGTGAATCCGGTGTGCGTAATTTGGAACAGCAGATTGCAGCGTTATGCCGCAAGGCCGCGAAACAGATTGTGTCCAAGGAAAAAGAAAGTGTAGTTATACTGCCGGATGACATCAAGGATTACCTAGGTGCATCGAAATACCGTTACGGTATGGCGGAGCTTGAAGACCAGATCGGTACGGTCACTGGACTGGCTTGGACTGAGGTTGGTGGCGATACGCTGCTAATCGAAGTTACTGTTGTGCAAGGAACAGGTAAGCTAACCCTTACTGGACAACTGGGCGATGTAATGAAGGAGTCAGCGCAGGCTGCTTTTAGTTATACTCGTTCGAAGGCGGAGGAGCTGGGGCTCCAGCCTGATTTTTATGAGAAGATTGATATTCATATCCACATTCCTGAAGGCGCGATTCCGAAGGATGGTCCGTCTGCAGGGATTACAATTGCTACCGCTTTGATCTCCGCGCTCACGAAGCGTTATGTTTCGAAGGATGTGGCCATGACCGGTGAGATCACCCTGCGTGGACGTGTATTGCCGATCGGTGGACTGAAAGAGAAATCTCTAGCCGCACACCGGGCCGGATATAAGAAGATCCTTCTTCCCAAAGACAATGAACGTGATCTGAAAGAAATTCCAGAGAGTGTGCGTAATGATGTGGAGTTCATACCGGTATCTAATATGGATCAGGTATTGCATCATGCGTTAGTTGAATATCATAATGAAATTAGCAGTGAGCCACCGAGTAGTGTGCATTAGAAAGGAAGTCCTATGAAAGTTAATATTGCCGAATTTATAATCAGTGCCGTTGGCCCTGATCAATACCCTGATGATGCTTTGCCAGAGGTTGCTCTGGCAGGGCGCTCCAATGTAGGGAAGTCATCCCTCATTAACCGAATGATTAACCGCAAGAATCTGGCTCGGACAAGCTCCACCCCAGGTAAGACACAGCATATGAACTATTACCGTATCAATGAAGACAGCATGTATTTTGTTGACTTTCCAGGTTACGGATATGCAAAAGTGTCGAAGACGCAACGTGCAACATGGGGCAAAATGGTGGAGAAATATCTCTCTGAGCGTGATACGTTGAAGCTTGTTCTGCTCATCGTGGACCTACGTCATCCGCCTACCAGTAACGATAAGATGATGTTCGACTGGTTGAAGCATTATGATCTTCCTATGTGTGTAGTAGCGACTAAGGCAGATAAGATTCCAAAGACTCGTTGGCAAAAGCATATCAAGATCATGAAGCAGGAGCTTGGTGTGCTGCCAGGAGATAATTTCATCCCATTTTCTTCGGAGATTGGTTTAGGCAAAGATGAGCTTTGGGGATTAATCGATGGGTATGTTTTCTCTTCGAATAATGAAACTCCAGATGCTGAGGATGCTGAAATAGCCGCAAATGAACCTCAGTCAGAGGAATCTACTGAAGCTTAGGACAAGAACTCATTTACAATCAAGCAACCATTCCATTTGGGAATGGTTGTATTTTTTTGTCGATAAAACTAAATTTTCTATGGGAAGGGACCGATAGATACATTATGAAAGATATCCATTGCCACATCTTACCCTTTATGGATGACGGAGCCTCTGATTGGGAATCTGCCCTCACCATGGCGCAAGACGCCTATAGGGACGGGATCACTTCCGTCATTGCCACACCACATCACGCCAACGGCCAATATATGAATAACGCCACTAGTATAAGAGAAGCTGTGGAGCTGATGAATGAGAAGCTTCGTCAGCAAGGCAATCCACTGCTTGTCCTTCCAGGTCAGGAAATCAGAGTTTACGGTGATTTACTGGATGATCTGGAGCGGGGGCAACTGCTAAGTCTTGCAGATTCGCGGTATATTTTACTAGAAATGCCTTCATCACGAATCCCACGCAACATGGAAGAAATCTGTCACGAGTTGATCATTCAAGGCTTCGTTCCGGTCATCGCCCATCCGGAGCGTAATGCTGAAGTGGCTGCTGATCCATCTAAATTAGAAAGATTGATAGAGCTGGGATCACTGGGTCAGGTAACCGCACAAAGTCTTGCAGGCGTCTTCGGGAATAAGCTTCAGAAGCTATCACTGGAGTTATGTCGTAGAAATGCAGTACATGTGTTGGCCTCTGATGCGCATGACAGTGTTCATCGCCCTTTTGGACTAAACGCTGCTTATGTGGTTTTAGAGAAAGAACTAGGTCCTGAGATGCGCGACTATATTCGCGGTAATTCTCAGCAAATTGTGGCAAATGGTGAGGTTATTCATGGTAATCACGTACAAAAAAGGAGGAATCGACACAAACTGTTTGGTTTTTTTTCCCGCTAGGGCTGACTAATCTACCTAATAGTGGTAGAATGGGTTTTATTGGGTGAATCGATGCTATACATAATGGTGTAGGCATAAGGCGAAAAGTAGGACTATAGTAGCACAGGAATTTAATACATAAGAAGAGGTGGATATTTAGTGACTTTGAAAAAGAAACTAGTAGTATCGACATTAGCAGTTAGCATGGCAGCGGTTGCTGTAGCAGGACTTCCGCTTAGCAGTAAAGGATTTGCCAATCAGTTGGGGATCGTTGGAACAGCATCCGCTGCGACTAGCGTGGATTTTGCAAGCTTGAAGGAGCGTGTAGTGAAGCTTTATAGCACGCTTACTGATGCTGATAAGCAGACACTTCGTGAATTCCGTTCTGAGCTTCAAGGTCTTACACGTGAACAACTGGAAGAGGATTTCGCACCTGTTCTGGCTCAGCTTAAACTCAGCGATGCAGATACAGCTACTTTGTCTGAATTATATAAAGAAGTAGTATCGTCTATTTATGCTCCGGATTTATCTGCAGTTACGAATATTTTGAATTCCGATAATTATCAGGCTTACCAAGAATTATTGAAGAAGATCGGTGTGAAAGCCGGTATTACTGATCTTTCGGTTGAAGAAGTTTACAGCTTCGTCTTTGGTTCAAACGGTGTTGAACAGAAGCTGATCAACTTACTAAAAGGAAAATCAGAATCGGAACTGAGTGACCTTATACTTCATCCTAACAGTGAATTAGCGAATCAAGTGAAGACTATTGTTCTGGATAGCACAATTGGTACAGCTAACTATTCTTTGAGAGCGTCGCTTGCAAAGCTTGGAATTACTAAAGATATGATCGTAGTAACCAAGAATAAGCTTGAAGATAGACTTCCTAAAGGAAAAGCAGCTGCGTTAGTTTTAGCGAAATCTTACTATTACGCTTATCTGAAACCATCTACACCTACTAAACCAACTGATCCTAGCACTTCTGGAAATTCCAACTCCGGTTCAGATTTCACAACAAAACCACTAACTGTGGATCAGAAGCTGGAAGCTGCTGCTACTTATGATGTATCTAAGTTGGTACAAGTAGTAGATGGCAAAGCAACTGTGAAATTGGTAGACACCGATACAATCAATGCCTTGGCTAATCTTGCTGCTGCAGCTAAAGCTGCCGGTAAGGAAGGTACTTCCCTTACGCTGACATTGAACCTCGGTACGATCACAGCGCCTAATGTTGAAGTTCCGTTGTCCAAAGCTATTGTTGAAGCAGCTAAGACCAATGGCATTGCGAATATCGCAGTTACATTTAATGGTGTAACCGTAACGATTCCTGTGAGTCAGTTCAGCACAGCTATTGCGTTGACCGTAACCACTGCTAAACCAGAAGTTGTAACCTCCGTTACAAAATTAAAATTGGCTTCGGATGTTTATGAGTTCGGACTCAGTGTAGATGGTGTTGCGACTAGCACATTCAAACAACCAATTATCATTAAACTACCAATTAAGAATACTGATGGTTTAGATAAAGAATTGCTGTCCGTAGCGAAGCTTGTATACGGCAGTCTGCAATTCCAAGGTGGAGTGCTTAACGGAGAGTTCATCGTAGAACCACGTGATACTTTCTCTTCGTATGCAGTGCTAGAAAATAAAGTAACCTTTACGGATATTGCTAGTGTTCAAGCTTGGGCTGGCAAACAAATTCAAGTCGTGGCTGCAAAAGGCGCGATTGAAGGTGTAGGCGAAGGCAAATTCGCACCGAAGAGCAATGTAACTCGTGCTGAGTTCGCTAAGATGCTGATTCGTGCGCTTAACCTGGAGAACAATTCTGCTGTACAAAGCTTTAGCGATGTAAGCTCGACTGCTTGGTATGCACCTTATGTAGCAGTTGCAGCAGAAAAAGGAATCATTACTGGCCGCAGTGCCGCTGAGTTTGATCCTAACGCAACCATCACTCGTGCAGAGATGGCGACGATGATCTCCCGCGCAGTGAAATCTATCAATCCAGCAGCAATAACAAATGCAACAGCAATTAGCCAATTCTCCGATGCTGCTAAGATCAGTGCATCTTTGAGAGACGGCGTAGCATTCGCAGCAGACCATAACCTGGTTATCGGAAATGCTGGTAAGTTCAATCCGAACGATACAGCTACTCGGGCTGAAGCTGCAGTAATCATCTACCGTACCATTAACTTCAAGTAAATAAACCTATAGTATACAGCCTCCTCTCATGTAGGTGAGAGGAGGCGCTTTTTTGCAAAAAGGGAAGTGCAGGAATATAGTATCGAAATATTTCAGAAATAGCTTGGAGGTAATTTCACTTGTCATCACAGGAATTGGATCTTCGCGATTATTTTCAGATCGTCAGGAAGAGACTATGGCTGATTGTTAGCATAGTTGTTTTGGTGTGCGGTGCTGCTGGTGTGTACAGTCTGTATATTAAGAATCCGGTGTATGAAGCATCGACGAAGATTATCGTCAACCAGACACCGACTCAGTCTGCAGCAGCGCAGCTTGATTTAAATCAGATTAATACTAATATTCAATTGATTAATACGTATAAGGAAATTATTAAGACGCCAGCCATCCTTGATATCGTTACAAAGGATTATCCGCAGTTCAATATTACTGCTGAAGAGCTGTTGAAGAAGGTTAATGTGAGCTCCGTCAATAACACGCAGGTGATGACACTTGTCGTTCGAGATAACTCGTATCAACGAGCCGCTGAAATCGTGAATGCCATTTCACTTGTATTCAAGGATGAGATTCCTAGTCTATTTAACGTGGAGAACGTATCGATTCTGAATGAGGCCAAAGTGAATCCAACTGTCGAGCCAGGACCCGTAGAACCGAATGTCTTAATGAACATGGCTATAGCTTTCATCGTTTCCTTGATGATTGGCTTAGGGATTGCTTTCCTGCTGGAATACATGGACGATACGCTGAAGACAGAAGCCGATATTGAGAAATATCTTGGTCTGCCAACGATAGCTATGATTACAAGATTGGGTTCGGAAGAAAACAAACAAGGCGCAACACAGGCACAGACGCAAACATCCAGAAAGGCGGGCGAACTCGAACATGTCACAGTTGCCAAATAAACAACGTCATCTGATTACCGTTACGAACCCCCGCTCCCCTGTCTCTGAAGCTTTTCGCGCGCTACGCACAAATATTGATTTTTCCTCTGTGGATGAGACTATTCAAGTAATCATGGTAACTTCGTCCGGACCGGAGGAAGGTAAATCTACAGTATCTGCTAACTTAGCGGCGGCTTACGCACAAGCTGATAAGAAAGTATTGTTGATTGACGCGGATTTGCGGAAGCCCACAGCTCACAAGACCTTTTCGCTTAGTAACCGCTTCGGGTTATCTTCGCTGCTGTCTCAGCAGGCTGTTCTTGAGGACACTGTCCAAGACTCTGGCGTTCCCAATCTTTCAATTATGACCTCTGGACCGATCCCGCCAAACCCTGCGGAAATGATGGCTTCTAATCGGATGAGTACTCTCCTGCAGGACTTGCGTCAGCGTTACGATGTTATTCTTGTCGATACTCCACCGTTATTAGCGGTTACAGATGCGCAGATTATGGCTTCCAAGAGTGATGGTGTCATTATGGTCGTCAGTTATGGCAAAGTAAAACGCGATATTGCAGTGAAAGCTAAAGCGAACCTCGATCGTGTAGGTGCTAAGATGCTTGGCGTAGTTCTCAATAATGTGAAACGTAAAGCCAGCGAAGGTTACTACTACTACTACTATGGAAATTGACTTGTTCTTTAACAATAATGTTATTTTTGGAGGCACTGAAAATGACAGCGAAATCTAGAGTGGTCCTTTTATTCTTCATTGACCTTGCGATCATCTGGTTCAGTATTGTGACATCCTATTTGTTTCGGTTCTCTAGCCAACCACTTGAGAATTATCTTGTTCAAATGCTGCAATTTGGTCTGATCGCAACGTTTACCTTTGGAGGAAGCCTAATTTATTTCGGCCTATACCGAAGAATGTGGCAGTATGCCAGCATCGGAGAGATCATTTCCGTTTCAAAAGCGATTGTAGTAGGGGCATTACTTTCATTTGTAGCGGCGTATTTTATTTTGCCAGAACGGGTCCCCTTTGCAATAGAAGTTCGGACCATGGAGACTGTTCTATTGTTAGTCGGTGGGGTTCGATTCCTGTGGAGAGTGCTCCATAATGACCGAATCAATTCTAAAGAAACTAAGACCCAAACACTAATTGTTGGTGCAGGCGATTGCGGAATTTTGATTGCTAGGGAACTGATGGGACCGTCTTTTGCTCATACCAAGCTAGTGGGTTTCATTGATGATAGTGTCAATAAATATCATATGTCTATACTGGGTGTGCCAGTGTTAGGTAATCGTTACGCTATTCCTGCTATTGTGAAAGATCGGGGAATTCATGAGATTATTATCGCTATGCCTTCTGTTTCACGCACAGAGATTTCTGAAATTATTAATCTTGCGAAGAAGACAGGGGCCAAGCTTAAGATTATACCGGCACTTAATGATCTGATTGCTGGGAAAATATCGGTGAAGAAGCTTCGGGATGTCAGTGTAGAAGATTTATTAGGACGCGAACCGAACGTAGCTGACCTGAACAGTATTTTAGGTTATGTACATCATAAGACTGTGTTAGTTACGGGAGCTGGAGGCTCTATTGGTTCAGAGCTATGCCGGCAGATTGCTCCATTTGGTCCGGACAAGCTAATGCTGCTTGGACACGGCGAGAATAGCATTTATACGATTGAGATGGAGCTTCGCAAGAAATTTCCTGATCTAAATATTGTTACCGTAATCGCGGATGTACAGGATCGCAGTCGGATGATGGACGTATTCAGTAGCCATAATCCACATGTAGTCTTTCATGCGGCAGCACATAAACACGTTCCATTGATGGAACGAAACCCTTCGGAAGCCATTAAGAATAATGTCTTCGGTACAAGGAATGTTGCGGATTGTGCAGATAAATATGGTGCGGAGAGATTTGTAATGATCTCTTCGGATAAAGCGGTTAACCCAACGAGTGTAATGGGTGCAACTAAGCGGATTGCTGAAATGTATGTGCAGAGTCTGCATACCACAAGTAGAACAAAATTCTCAGCCGTGCGTTTTGGGAATGTGCTTGGCAGTCGTGGAAGTGTAATCCCGGCCTTTAAAGAACAGATTGCTGCTGGTGGACCAGTCACTGTTACTCATCCAGAAATGGTCCGTTATTTTATGACGATTCCAGAAGCAGTTCAGCTTGTAATCCAGTCAGGTTCTTTTGCCAAAGGTGGAGAAGTGTTCATTCTGGATATGGGAGAACCGGTTAAAATTCTAACCTTGGCTGAAGATTTGATTACCCTCTCTGGTTATGAGCCTTATAAGGATATAGATATCAAGTTCTCCGGTATTCGTGAGGGCGAGAAGTTATATGAAGAGCTGTTGACGGATGAAGAAAATTTGGGTTCTACAGATCATGGAAGAATCTTTATCGGTAGACCTAATGTGATAAGTCTGAATCAGCTAGAACTGGAATTTAAACGCTTGGAACGTGTATTGGCTGAAGAACCTGAGGTTATACGCGAAGTAATCGATCAGATTGTACCGATGCAGCCCGTTGCCCAAGTTGCTATTAGCTAATTCATACATAAAGGGGGATACAAAAATGTTCAACAAACGATGGAAAAAGATCCTTTTATGGACGCTGTCAATCATTGTAGTTCTCGGTGTTGGTGGTTTATTCGCTGCTAATTATGCTGTCGATAAGCTGATGAATTCAATGGCAGATGGCTTCGATCTGGAGTCTGATAGTAATGTTAGCGGAGGTCAAGATCAAGGAACTGTGCCGAATGATAAATCCGATGATGGTAATGTCGATCCTGTAGAATCTGCAGCACCTACTACTCCACCAACAGATGATGAGGGAACTGGAAAAGATGCAACAGCTTCTACTACTAGTGAACCTACGAAAGCTCCATCAACAGATTCGAAAGATGCATCTTCAGATGGCTATACGGCACAGGTTTCAACAGATAAAGCTAAAGAAATTCAAGAGAATGTGACTATCAAAGACAAGACAAATGTAGCTTCTATTGTGCTCGGCCAACTAAGTGTATCTGATATTAATCGCTTAAAAGATTTGGCTAAAGGTGGCTTAACCATTGATGAGAAGCGTGAAGCGCGAAGCATCATCCTTGGTAAAGTTTCAGAAGAACAATACAATGAGCTGTCACAGGTTGCTAAGAAGTATGGCGTGAGTCAAGGGAAAACACATGATCAAATTCTTAAAGAAGAAGAACAATTACAAGCGAAAGAAAAGGGAAGTGAATAAGTATGTCTAAAGCAACAATACCAGCAGTAGCAATGCTACTAGTAGCATCCATCGGTTTGGCACCATTAACGGCATCTGCACCTATATCTGCTTCTGCAGCAACCGTAAATAGCACAACCAATAAGGCGGCAACAGCTACAGTCAAAGTACAAAGCATGAATGTGAAGATGATTTTTGACGGTGTGAGTATACAGCCTCCTGCTGGCCAGTACGTGTTCATGTACAACAATACAACGTATGTTCCATTGCGGTTCATGTCATATGCCTTGCAGAAGAGTGTGAGTTGGGATGCTAAGAACGTTAAAGTTACCGTAGCAGAGCCGAGCCGCTCAGAGCTTGTTGTGATTAAAGAGTACTTGATGAATGCAACAAATGGAAACAGTTCTACAGCTGTAGCAAAGAACATCGCCCTGAATCAAGTTAAGGCTAGCTATGTATTTAACGGTTCTACCAAGGCACTACCTGCGGGCCAATCCAGCTTTATCCTGAATGGATCTTTATATGTGCCTCTACGATTTTTATCGGAATCTGTAGGTCATAACATTAGCTGGGATCAGAAGACGAAGACCATTACTGCTGCTTCAAAGGCTTATCAAGAACAACAAGCCGCCACTAAGGACCCAGCAGCAGTAGCGACACCAGCACCAACGGATACAACTGGTGCTGCGGGGAATGGAAAAGTATCTTATGAAACCATTACTAGTGAAACAGAAGCCAAGCTTGTTGCGCTTAAAAATCAAAGCGAATCGACTTTAATGAGCATTGCGTTAGAGTATCTCGGAGCAAAAGATGAGGCAAGTAAGAAAAGCATTAAGGCTAAAGGGATACAACAGCTATCCTCGTTTAGTGCCAGCTTCAATAGTATAGTAGCTGATACTGAACAAAAACTGAACAGTAACGGATATAGTACGGCAATCATTAGTCAATATAGAAGTGAATTTGAATCACAGCTTAAGTTGGGTAAAGAGATAGCAGAGGGAATGGCGAATTAATATTCGCTGTTTCTTCATTAATACATATGTAGAGGTTGAGGAATGGATGAAGCCTTACTTTGTTGTGAAAAAAGTAATTGATTGGGTCATTGCATTTTTATTAATTTTTTTAGCTTCTCCTATCATGTTAGTAGCAACAATAGCTATTAAAATAGGTTCTAAAGGACCGATTCTATTTCGTCAAAAGCGACCTGG
Organism: Paenibacillus sp. FSL R10-2734; assembly: GCF_037963865.1. Classification (NCBI taxonomy): domain Bacteria; kingdom Bacillati; phylum Bacillota; class Bacilli; order Caryophanales; family Paenibacillaceae; genus Paenibacillus; species Paenibacillus sp. FSL R10-2734. The sequence goes on from NZ_CP150170.1 coordinate 2,004,183, forward strand.
TAAGAATGGAAAGATATTTACCGTATACAAGTTCAGAACAATGTCATTAGAGATTGATCAAGATGGAAATCTCTTACCTGATTTATTGAGAATGACTCGACTTGGTTCCTTTTTAAGGAAATGTAGTATAGATGAATTACCTCAATTATTCAACATTTTAAAAGGGGATATGAGTTTTATTGGTCCTCGTCCTTTGTTAGTACAGTATCTTGAACATTACACTCCAGAACAAAATCGCAGGCATGAAGCTGTTCCCGGTATTTCAGGCTGGGCACAGGTGAATGGCAGGAATACCATTAGTTGGGAAGAGAAATTCCGTTATGACGTTTGGTATGTCGATCATATCAGCTTCAGCTTGGATGCTAAGATTGTATTTAAAACTATAAAGAACGTACTTGTAAGAGAAGGAATAAATAACTCTCAGAATGATACAATGCCGATGTTCTCTGGAAGTACTCTAGATGTCTAGGTAGAAAGAGTGAAAGCAGGTGAATGTGGTTTGTCGAAGTTATTGATTTTGGGAGCAGGTGGGCATGGTAAAGTTGTTGCTGATGCGGCGTTGAGTACTGGCAATTGGGAAGAAGTAGCCTTCTTAGATAATAATAGTGAGCTTACTAACGTATTAGGAAAGCCTGTTTTGGGTGGATTTGAAAGTTATATGGATCATAGAGAAGTTTACTCAGAAGCGTTTGTAGCCATAGGAAATAATGTAACAAGAATGATTTGGCTGGATAGACTTGAACGTGCAGGCTATGAAATTCCGAATATCATTCATCCTTCTAGTACTATCAGCAGATTCAGTCAGATAGAAAGAGGCAGTGTTATTATGGCTGGAGTAGTGGTAAATGCAAGTGCTAGAGTTGGCAAAGGTTGTATTCTAAATACTTCATCTACTATCGACCATGATTGTACTTTAGAAAATGGGGTGCACATCTCACCCGGTGTTAATTTGTGTGGAACTGTTCATGTAAAAAGCTGTAGTTGGCTGGGTGTAGGTTCTAAAGTCTTAAATAATGTAACTATCGGATTTAACGTAATCGTAGCTGCTGGAACGATAGTAATTAAGAATATTCCGGATAATGTAATGGTGGCAGGAGTACCTGCGAAAATAAAGAAAAACTTGGAGATGAAAAGCGATGTCGGAAAGGATTTTTTTATCACCGCCTCACATGAGTGGAAACGAAATGAAGTACATACAAGAAGCGTTTGATAGTAACTGGATAGCTCCCCTGGGGACAAATGTAGATAAATTTGAAGAAGAATTATGCGAATATGTGGGTGTAGAACATGGACTAGCTTTATCCTCTGGTACGGCAGGGATTCATTTGGCACTGAAGTATTTTGGGGTTGGTCCAGGAGATTACGTGTTTTGTTCTGACCTAACATTTGCAGGAAGCTGCAATCCTATTTTATATCAATATGCTAATCCAGTATTTATTGACTCTGAACCGGAAACTTGGAATATGTCTCCGATAGCTTTAGAGAAAGCATTTGAGTGGGCTAAAAAAGAAAATAAAATGCCTAAGGCAGTTATTATAGTAGATTTATATGGACAAAGCGCCGATTATGATTCTCTCCTCCCGATTTGTGAACATTATGGGGTTCCGGTTATAGAAGATGCAGCTGAAGCGCTAGGTGCAACTTATAAAGGAAAGAAATGTGGATCTTTTGGGCATATTGGCATTTTCTCTTTTAATGGTAACAAGATTATTACCACATCAGGTGGTGGAATGGTCGTTTCCAATGATGAAGAAGCTATTAAGAAAATGAGGTTTTGGGCTACTCAATCGAAAGAAACTTCAAGACATTATGAACATAAAGAGGTTGGCTATAATTACAGAATGTCCAATATCTGTGCTGGAATCGGGCGAGGACAGTTAGAGGCATTAGACTCCTTTATTCAAAAACGTAGAACAATTAATAATTTATATAGAGAATCTTTGAGCGATCTTCCGTTGTCATTTATGCCAATATCCAATAATGGAAATCCTAACCACTGGCTATCAGTTTTAAATCTTTCATCCAGCGAAGTTGTTACTCCAGAAGATATCATAGTGCTCCTTGAGAAGGCTAATATTGAATCTCGTCCTGTATGGAAACCTATGCATTTACAGCCTCTCTATAAAGAATTTAGTGTCTTTTCACATGATGATAATATTTCTGTTGGCTTGTTTCAATCAGGAATTTGCCTTCCTTCAGGAAGCTCAATGAGTATAAATCAGATTGGTAGTATCATCAAGCTAATAAAAAATGTATTAGTTTCTTGAATTATGAAGTGCTACGTCGTTTCTCGTGAATTAAAATAAAAAATTAAGAATGAATTAAGTTAAAACTTGCAGATGCGGATTATCAGATAACACTGATAATAATTTGACGAATGGATGAGTACAATACAATGAAAAAAATACTAATATTGGCCAATAATGATGTAGGACTATATAAATTCAGGAAAGAAGTTATACAAGAATTAATTGAGGAATATAAGGTATATATTTCCTTGCCGTATGGTGATTATATACCAAAGCTACAGGATTTAGGTTGTGAATATATAGAAACATCAATAAGCAGACGTGGTACTAATCCAGTAACTGATATCAAGTTATTTAAAAAATATATAGATCTTATTAAGAAAATTAAACCTGAATTAGTATTATCGTACACGATAAAGCCAAATGTATATGGAGGACTCGCATGCAGAATGTCTAACGTTCCATACATAGTTAACGTTACAGGATTAGGCTCGGCAGTTGAAAATGGGGGCTTCATGCAAAAAATTAGTTTATTTCTTTACAGGTCCTCTTTGAAAAAGGCGACTTGTGTTTTTTTTCAGAACAAGGGGAATTACGAGTATTTTCAAGAAAAAAAGGTGTTTTCAAAAAAAAACAGATTAATTCCAGGGTCGGGTGTTAATTTAAAAGATTATAAATTGTTAGATTACCCACTAACAGAGAATATTCATTTTTTATTCATTGCACGAGTTATGAAAGAAAAGGGAATAGATCAGTATCTAGAGGCAGCCGAATATATAAAGAATAAGTATAAAAATACTGTGTTTCATATATTGGGTTCATGTGAAGAAGATTATGAGAATAAGCTGAATGAAATGCAAGATAGAGGGATTGTCCAGTACCATGGAATGCAAAGCGATGTGCGGGAATTCCAAAAAATTTCGCATTGTACCATCCATCCGACTTACTATCCAGAAGGTATGTCTAATGTGTTGCTTGAAAGTGCTGCTTGTGGTAGACCGATAATTACGACTAATAGAAGTGGATGTCGTGAAATTGTAGATAATGGAGTTAACGGTTATATTGTTGAACAGAAGAGTAGTCACGATTTGATAGAGAAGATTGAACAATTTTTAATGCTAACGTATGAAGAAAAAAAAGCTATGGGATTGGCTGGTAGAGTAAAGGTTGAATGCGAGTTCGATAGGGGAATTGTAATAAATTCTTATTTGAAAGAAATTCAGAACATTTAGAGGTGATTCATATTGGATTATAAAAAAATTTTAAAAAACAAAGAACTTCGAATTAATATCCTACATTGCTTAAGATTTGTACCGGATGCATTGATGATAAAAATTCAATATAGAATCAAAATGGATAGAAAACTCAATCTAAGAAATCCAAAGCGTTATTCTGAGAAAATTCAGTGGTACAAGTTAAATTATCGAACACCTCTCATGACACAGTGTGCAGATAAATACAGTGTTAGAGATTATATTAGGTCAAAGGGATTAAATAGCATTCTTACAGAAATGTATGCAGTTTATGATAGGGTACATGAGATAAATATTGAATCTTTACCGGAAAAGTTTGTGATGAAAACTACAAATGGAAGTGGGACTAATATTTTTTGCAAAGATAAAACAAAGTTATCTCTTGAAGACACAAACAAGTTACTCACTGAATGGATAAAAAGAGATAATTTCTCTTCCGGCCGAGAATGGTCTTATAAACATATAGTTCCACGAATCATAGTCGAAGAATATTTAGAAGATAGAACTAATCAGTTTGATGGAATTAATGATTATAAATTTTTATGTTTTAATGGAAAAGCAGAGTACATTGTACTCGACGTTGATCGACAAGTTGATCATAAAAGAAATATTTACGATAAGAATTGGATGTATATAGATGTTAGCACAGATCATGATAATTTTGGGGATTGCGTTCCGAAACCAGATGGTTTAGATGAGATGCTAAGAGTGGCTAATATACTTGCAGTAGATTTCCCTTGTGTCCGTGTGGATTTATATTGGGTGAATGATAAAGTATATTTTGGAGAGATGACCTTTTATCCGTGGACAGGATATGTAAACTTTTCTCCTGATGAATTTGATTTCACGTTAGGCTCTCACTTTCAACTAATTCGTCATTAAATGTTATAAAGGAGTAATGTCATGAGTGTATTATTTTGTCATGATGGGCCATTAAGAAAGGATCTTAACAATCAATACTATGGTATAGCTCATACAGATGAAATGTTTTCTCGCTACAAAGTTGTTAGCGATTATATTAAAGTACTAATTAGAGCAAAAAAGATAACGTCAAGTGAAGAAAAGAAGTTATCAAAAATAACTTTGGATAACTTGTCTATTGTGGAGACCCCCAGCATCGCCTCAACAAAAGGGCTTTTGTTGAATAGAAAGGTGTTAAAAGATATTATCCATAACCAGGTTAAGGATTCGAGTTTCGTAATAGCACGCTTACCTAGTCATAATGGAAACTTTGCTGTTGACAGTGCCATCAAACTGAACAAACCATACTTGATCGAGTTAGTTGCTTGCCCATGGGATTCCCTATGGAATCACAGTTTAAAAGGCAAGCTAATTGCTCCAATTATGTCATACCAGACTAAATCAAAAGTTAAGAGAGCTTCCCATGTTGTATACGTAACAGAATCTTTTTTGCAACATCGATACCCTACTTTGGGGAAATCTATTAATTGTTCCAATGTTACTTTGACTGAGTTTGACGATAGAACTCTTCAAAATAGACTTAATAAAATTAAAAGGATTAATAATAATGAGAAAGTAGTAATAGGAACGGCTGCGGCTGTAGATGTAAAGTACAAGGGACAACAATATATAATAGAAGCACTAGGTAAGCTAAAAAAGGAAGGCATACAACATTTTTATTATGAAATTGTTGGAGACGGTGATCAACAATATTTAAAAAGTATAGCCCAAAAAAATGATGTTACAGAAAATGTGTCATTTTTAGGTGCGATTCCCCACGCTATGATTAATAACTGGCTTGATAATCTTGATATTTACGTTCAACCTAGCAGGCAAGAAGGTCTGCCAAGATCTTTAATTGAAGCGATGAGTAGAGGATTGCCTAGTTTTGGAGCTAGGACTGGAGGAATCCCAGAATTGCTAGATGAGAATTTTATTTTTAGCAATTCTTCAAATAATATCGATGAAATATGTACTATTCTAAATTCTTTTGATAATAATTCTATGAAAAAACAAGCAGAGTTTAATTATGATAGATCTAAGAATTATGATAAAAAAACTATTGATGAAAAAAGGAAAAGGTTTTTTATACAGTCTCTAAACGACCTATTATAATTACACTCTTTCTTTGAGGAGATTGAAATGGAAGAAGTCAAGAAAGTAGCTATATTTGTTGGATCATTAGCACGTGGTGGTGCTGAGAGAGTCTCTGTTTTATTAGCAGAATATTTCAAAAAAAAAGGAATTGAAGTATGTATAATAACATTGGATATTCATTCTAATGAATACACTATTAGTACAGGGATACGACGAGTTATATTAAATGAAGAAAAAGGGAAGAAGAAATGGTATTATGTAGTGAAAAAAGTCAAGACAATTCTGTCTGAGTTGAAACCCAATGCCGTCTTAGTAATGGGCGTACCACTATGTATATACATAGTACCTGCTTTAATAGGAACAAAGATCCAATTAATAGTTTCCGAAAGAAATGATCCATCAAACTTTAAAGGAAAAAAAATTATTGGTTTATTATCGAAAAAATTAATGAGTTTTGCTTCGGGCTTTATTTTTCAGACAGAAGGGGCCAAGAAACAATATCCTCAAAGGATTCAGCAAAGATCCGTAGTAATATCAAACCCAATTGATATTACTGTGTTTCCAAGAAAAACAAATGAAATTAAAAAGAAAAAAATAGTATCAGTAGGTAGATTAGTTCCTCAAAAAAACCATGAAATGTTAGTTAATGTTTTTTCTAAAATCTCAGAAGATTATCCGGAATATTCGTTGATAATTTACGGTGAAGGTAGAGAACGTAATTCATTGCAAAAATTAATTGACGTCCATGATTTGTCTAGTAAGGTAATACTTGCAGGGGTTAAGGAGGATGTCCTCAGACAAATAAATGATGCAGAACTTTTTGTCATGTCCTCAAATTTTGAAGGCTTACCTAATGCTTTGATTGAGGCTATGGCTCTTGGTATTCCAGTAATATCAACTAACTGTCCTTCAGGAGGGCCGGCTTCATTAATTAAAGATGGCTATAATGGTCTATTAGTTCCTGTAGGAGACGAATATGAAATGGAAAGGGCTATTCGTTTGTTGTTAAATGACAAAGGCTATTCTTCAAATATGGGGAAGAATGCTTATTATATACGTAGATTATTAGATATTGATGTAATTGGTTCACAATGGATTGATTATATTGAAAAAATTCATGCTAATTAAGTAAGGTGGTCTTTAAAGCTTATGAATTTTATTGAAACTTTAAATCAAAACTGGGGGACTGCACTACTATTCTGGATGTTCTTTGTATTTTCAATTATGTTAGCGCATCTTTATCAATACATATTTTATAAATCAGATACAGGTAGTCGAAACCAATCATTAATTATTAAATGGATTTTTTTACTGGTTGTTATTGCGGGGCCTGCAATACTTATCGGAGTTAGGAGGTTTGATGTAGGAGCAGATACTTCAAATAACTGGATCGCATATATGAATTTGGGTGTTGTAGACTCTATAAAAATAAGTTTCTTCACAACTGGTATAGATAAACCGCTGTTTTTCTTGATCCATTATACTGTATTTCTTGTATTTAATGGTACACCAACAATATTCTTTACTATCATCTCCTTTCTAACATTATTTATATTAGTTTTAGCCTTAGATAAGTGGAAGGACAAACTTTCGATATCATTTGCATTGTTTGTTTATTATAGTTTTTTTGGAATGCAATTATTGAATCAATCAAGACAAATGCTTGCTCTTTCTATATTATTTTATGCATTATATTCATTGTCTGAAAAAAAAATACTGAAATATATTTTAATTATTAGTATTGCTGGTATGATTCATTTTACTGCCTTTGTTGGAATTTTATTTTTATTATTTAATTTTAAAAGAACTAAACATTATTTAGGTAAAAATTATTTGTTCTATTTTATTTTACTTGGAGCTACTTTTTTTATGGAACCTATTCTAAAAATCACTTCAAAAATTATACCTGGTAAATATAGTGCTTATATTAATTTCCATTCTAGTAGTGACATCGGTCTAGGTCTGGCTTTAAATGTTTTACCCGTAATTATTCCTATACTTTTGTTTAGAGGCTATATTGTTGCCAACAACTATCAGTATCTGAAGCGAATTGCTTTTCTAACTCTTCCTTTTAGATTGGCAGGGTACATATCATACTTTGTTATGAGAATGTACTATTATGGAGCTATTCCAATTGTAATTCTTTTTCCTATGATAATTAAAAGTATCGAGTCAAGAAGAGGCAGCGTATTAGCTTTTATATTTTTTGTTGTTTTGTGTTGTGTATATTATATAGTAAATTATATGTTCGTAAATTCCGCATATTTATTTCCATATCATAGTGTGTTTGATTAAGAAGTTAAGGATAATTATTAATGGGGAGATTGAAATGAATAATGTGAGAAATATGTTTAAAAAAATATTAATGAAGAGTGATTTAACTGCTACTATTTATAAAAAAACTAGAGAAATGTATTTAGAACATTATTTGAGCGATATTAAATTAATTCAAAAAAAATACAAACGAAAGCTTGGAAGAACATTAAATATATCGGAACCTTTACTTTTTAATGATAAACTTCAATGGCTCAAACTATATTGGTATAATCCTTTAGCGAAAGTTTGTGCTGATAAATTTGAAGTGAGAAAATATATAAAGGATACAATTGGAGAGAAGTATTTAAATGAAATATATGGAGTATATGAATCTGTTGAAGATATCAATTTAGATAAACTACCGGATTCCTTTGTATTAAAAGCCACTCATGGATCTGGCTTTAATTTAATTTGCAGAGACAAAAATAAAATGAATTGGGATCAGGAATTCAAAAAAATGCGTGGATGGTTACAAGAGAATTACTATTTATACAATAGAGAATGGGTTTATAAAGATTTGAAGCCTAGAATAGTTTGTGAAAAATTACTAGAACAGGGCGAAAGAGGGGAACTTCAAGACTTCCGTTTTTTTTGTTTCTCAGGGGAGCCTAAATTCATAAGTGTGGATTTCAATATTACAGATAAGAAAAAAACACGAAGAAACTTATACGATCTAGATTGGAATTTAATGAGCCAAGAAATATCATATCCCAAAGAATTAAATATACAGGTTGAAAAACCAATACATTTAGATGAAATGATTAATTTGAGTAAGATTTTATCCCATGATTTTCCACATGCGAGAGTTGATTTTTATTATACAAAGGGAAGAGTTTTATTCGGTGAGATTACCTTTTTTCACCAAAGTGGTATGGGAATTATTAAACCAGAACAATTCGAGCTGAAGATGGGGGAATGGTTGGCTTTGCCTCAAAGGAATGTATGAGCTATGAATAACTAAATTTGAGGAGTAGATAGATTGAATGGAAATTCTTTAAATGGAAAAATAATTTCTGCTACTAAATGGTCCTCGATTACAGAGGTTGTTTCAAAACTGGTAACACCTATTACTCAAATGATTCTTGCAAGAATGATAGCTCCTGAAGAGTTTGGGATAATAGCAACTGTGACCATGGTTGTAAGTTTTGTCGATATGTTCACAGATGCAGGATTTCAGAAGTATTTAATCCAACATCAATTTAAAGATGAGGAAGAAAAACATAGGTTTGCTAACGTTGCTTTTCTAACAAATCTTGCTATTTCCTTATTGTTATGGACGTTAATAATTATTTTTAGCAATGAAGTTGCCATTCTTGTTGGAAATGCGGGTTTAGGAAATGTGATTGCTATTGCTTGTATTCAACTTCCCATTACAGCTTTCTCAAGTATTCAAATGGCTCTATATAAGCGCGACTTTAATTTTCGTATATTATTTAAAGTTCGAATGGTCACTATTCTAATACCATTATTAGTGAGCATACCATTAGCATTGTTAGGTTTCAGTTTCTGGTCTTTAATAATTGGAACAATTACAATGCAATTTCTTAATTCTATAATATTGACAATAAGTTCTAACTGGAAACCTACGTTATATTTTGAAAAGAATGTTCTAAAAGAAATGTTATCCTTCAGTTTATGGTCTTTAATGGAATCTGTGTCTATTTGGTTAACGACTTGGATTGATGTTTTTATTATTGGAAGTTTAGTAAGTCAATACTATCTAGGCATTTATAAAAATTCTCTTTCTATAGTAAACGCCTTAATGGCTTTAGTTACATCTTCAATTATACCAGTTTTATTTTCTGTTTTATCAAGACTACAGAATGATGATAAGCAATTTCTTGAGGTTTTTCTTAAGGTACAAAAAATAGTGGCGATTTTAATAATACCATTAGGTACAGTTGTATATCTTTATAGTGATTTTATTACTTTAGTTCTTTTAGGGGAAAATTGGATTGAAGCTAAAGATATCATTGGAAACTGGGCTTTGACAAGTGCCATTATGGTTGTATTGAGTAACCTTTGCAGCGAAGTTTACCGTGCTAAAGGTAGACCTAAATTATCTCTATTTGCACAACTTTCTCATCTGATAGTATTAATCCCTGTGTGTCTAATTAGTTCGCATTATGGTTTTTGGACACTTGTATATACTCGCTCTTGGGTAAGACTAGAGTTAGTTATCGTTAATATGTTCTTGATGAGATTAGTGATTGGAATCCCAGTGTTGAAGATTTTGAAAAATGTGGGTCCACCTATAGTTTCCGCTTTATTTATGGGTATTTTTAAATTTTTTATTGAGGGACTATTCTTTGGCTTTGCAGGAATAATCATAAGTATTTTATTTTGTTTTTTAGTATACTTTGTGATCCTAATCCTTTTTCCTTCGGTAAGATCTGACTTTAAGATATATTTAAAATTACTAAAAGTTAGATTACATCATTGAACGGAGAGTTGTAGTGAATATAAAAGAGAGAAAAGAATTTATTCATTCTAAGACTGATTTGAAAGAATTTCTAAGTATTGAGAAACAGAATTATGGAATCAAAAGCAACTGGACTCATTTAATATGTATTAGTGAAAAATCCTATCTTTGGAAGCACAACGTTCTTTTAAGGAAGACTGAGTATTACGTTAACAATAACAAAAAAATTAGAAGTCTAATATATAAAGTCTTACTCTATAGGTACCAAAACAAGCATCATATTCATATTCCAATAAATGTTTTTGATCGAGGTCTTAGATTAATGCATTTAGGGCCAATTTTAGTAAATAGGAAGGTTGTAGGAGGCAAGAATATTGCGCTTCATATTAATACAAGTTTGGTAGCAGGGGGCACTGATGACGAAGCGCCGACCTTGGAAGATGGAGTTGTTATTGGGGTTGGGGCTGTGGTATTAGGTTCAGTTAGATTAGCGCGTAATATTGCAGTTGGAGCTAATGCAGTAGTAAATAAATCGTTTGCAGAAGAAAATATAACTATTGCTGGTGTACCAGCAAAAATGGTTAGTACTAGTGGCCGTTTAGGCTGGAACAAAAAACGGGGAAAGTAGGATGAAGGTACGTTGGATGAAACAAGGAAAACCTTGTCCGATCTACCTCGGCAAATGCCAAGAGCCTATTAACTAATTGGGAGGATAAGTATGAAAATCGCTGTAGCCGGCACAGGTTACGTAGGCCTCGTAGCAGGTGTATGTTTTGCAGAGGTAGGCCATCACGTAACATGTGTTGATATCGATGAGAATAAAGTTAGTTTGATGAAATCGGGTGTTTCTCCGATCTATGAAGCCGATTTAGAAGAGCTTATGCAGAAGAATTATGCAGCAGGTAGACTTGATTATACTACTGATTATAAATCAACATATCGAGAAGCAGATGCAATATTTATAGGCGTGGGGACACCAGAACAACCTGATGGTTCTGCTAATCTTTCATACATAGCTACAGTAGCAAGACAAATAGCTGAAACTATAGAGAAAGATTGTCTTGTTGTTGTAAAATCAACAGTTCCTGTCGGTACGAATGATAAGGTACAACAGTTTATACATGATTTTCTACCTCGCGAAGGAGAGGTCATTACTGGTAACGGTAATGGAGTGGGTAAGACAATAAGAGTAGAAGTAGCATCTAATCCTGAGTTTCTAGCGCAAGGGACAGCTGTTAGAGATACGCTGCAAGCTGCAAGAATTATAATTGGCACAGAAAGCAAATGGGCTGAAGATATATTGATACAAATCTATGAGCCATTCAATATTCCAATTGTCGCTGTTAAAAGAAGATCCGCAGAAATGATAAAATATGCATCAAATGATTTCCTTGCTCTCAAGATATCTTATATGAATGATATTGCCAATCTTTGCGAATTGGTAGGAGCAGATATAGAAGATGTATCTAGAGGGATGTCCTTTGACGAACGAATCGGTAGTAAGTTCTTAAACGCTGGTATTGGTTATGGAGGAAGTTGCTTTCCTAAAGATACAAAGGCACTAGAATATTTAGCAAGACAAAATGGTTATGAACTTAGGACAGTCAAAGCTGCTATTGATGTAAATACTAGTCAAAAGACGATTCTTTTTAAGAAAGCATCAAAAAGACTTATCACCTTTAACGGTCTAAAAGTTGCAGTGCTAGGCCTGACATTTAAGCCTGGAACTGATGATCTTAGAGAAGCAGCTTCCCTTGAAAATATACCAATGTTACTAGATCAGGGCGCAGAAATTCATGCCTTTGATCCTGTAGGAAAAATCAATTTTTCTAAGGAGTATCCAGAAGGTCGAAATAGTAAGGGAAGCATCAAATATGTCGACAGTATAGAAGAAGCTCTTGAAAGTGCAAATGTTTGCTTTGTATTCACAGAGTGGGGAGAGATTAAGGCTATAAAACCTGAAACATATAAAGAGTTAATGAGAACACCGTTAGTTTACGATGGCAGAAATTTATATGGGGTTAAAAATATGCAAGCGGCTGGCGTGGAGTATTATTCTATCGGAAGATAACATTAAGGGGCGAGCTTATTGAACGATATACCAGTAGATGATGACACTAAAACATATTTAATTACCGGAGCAGCAGGCTTTATTGGATTTTATTTATCCAAAAGATTATTGGAGCAAGGCAATAGGGTGATCGGTGTTGATAATATTAATGATTACTATGATATTAATCTTAAGCACTTTCGCTTAGAGCAACTTCATTTATTTAACCGATTTGAATTTATTAAAGCTGATATTTCAGATAAAGATATGATTACAAAGGTCTTTGAAGAATACAAACCGAACATAGTTGTGAATCTAGCAGCACAAGCAGGGGTACGTTACTCCATAGAGAATCCCGATGTGTATATTCAAAGCAATATTGTAGGTTTCTTTAACATTCTTGAAGCTTGTAGAAATTATCCAGTTGACCATCTTGTATATGCATCATCTAGCTCAGTTTATGGGTCTAATAAAAAGGTTCCTTTTGAAGAATCAGATGTTGTAGATCATCCGGAATCGCTTTATGCTGCTACGAAAAAGTCGAATGAACTAATGGCGCATACTTATAGTCATCTTTATAAGATACCGGCTACTGGTCTACGCTTTTTTACAGTTTACGGTCCAATGGGGCGTCCAGATATGGCTTATTTCGGATTTACCCAGAAATATTTTGCTGGTGAATCAATTAAAATATTTAATAATGGTGATTTTAAAAACGATCTTTATCGAGATTTTACTTATGTAGATGACATTGTAGAGGGTATCGAGAGGCTTCTAAATAAAGCACCGACAGAAACAGTTCCTCATAAGGTTTTTAATATAGGAAATAACAGCCCTGAAAAGTTAATGGTATTTATTGAAACTTTAGAAAAATGTTTAAGCAAAGCTACTGGTAGAGAAGTGATATTTAATAAAAAATTTGAACCCATTAAACTAGGGGATGTACCAGCAACTTATGCATCTACAGATTTATTAGAACAAGCTGTAGGGTTCAAACCAAGAACTTCCATAGAGGAAGGCTTACAGAAATTCGCAGATTGGTACGTGGAATACTATGATGTAAGATGATGTATTGTATTAAGCAAAATTCAGCTACGAATTAATGAGTATTTAAAAATTAGACATTGAGATAGGAATATTGTATGAAGAGCAATACAAATAAATTGAAGAAGAAAAGAAAAAGACTTAATTTGATGTGTGTAATTTTTCTATTGATTTTCTTTTTCTTCTTCTCAGCTGGTCGTTTTCTAACCCTAACCCAACTACCTAAGCAAGCAGATGCCATCATCGTACTTAGCGGAGGCCAAGGTCGAGTAGAAAAGGGAGTCGAGTTATATAAAGCTGGCTACGCTCCATATATAATTCTCTCCAATGCCAAAGAGTCAACGAGTTCATCAGGTGATATGCTCCAAACCGCCCTTAATCTCGGTATACCGCAGGACGCTATCTATACCGAAAACGCGGCTGAAAGCACTTATCAGAATGCCGAGTTCACACTCCCTATAATGAAGGAACACAATTTTAAATCTGCGATTGTCGTTTCCTCGGATTTTCACATGCGGCGGGTAAAGCTTCTTTTTGATCGTGAGTACAAAAAATCAGATATTGAGCTTACGTTTGTAGGGTCTTCCTCAGGATATAACGCTAAGAGCTGGTGGAGCAACCGAAAGAGTCGTGAAACTACCTTCAATGAGTATATTAAAATGATCGGCAACACCTTTGGTTACAATGGACCTGAGGCAAAAAGTACGCTTGATCAAATAAAGAACTGGTTTCGCTAGTTTGGAATTTCATATACTTTATCCGAGGTGATCGTTATGAACCAAGCGGACTTGGTTTGTAAATCATGTGGTAGTACTACTTTCACTAAAGGCGAAATGAACAACGGATATGCTAACGTTATGCCCATCGGTAAAACTTTCTCTTTTGGTTCACCACTTATCTTTACATTTTGTAAAAGGTGTGGAGAAGTAGCTTCAATAAAAGTTGCAAAACCAGAGAAGTTTTGAGTTAGTTAATAATTAATCACAAAATAACCCATCCTAACCGTAGCGAAACTACGGTTTTTTATTTATAATAATTATTATCTGGATTTCATAAAGCGTTCAAAAAATCTGCAAAAAGTCGTATTTTCGTGTGATATACTTAACACAGTGTTTTGAGATGTTGTGAAAGTGAATATTATGTAAAATATTCTTTAATATAACTGTACTACAGTAATGAATAGAGACTAGGATGGTGAACTATCGATGCACATCGTCGTCGTTGGCCTGAATTATCGTACGGCTCCCGTGGAGGTTAGGGAACAGTTTGCTTTTGCGGAGAGTGATCTTCCGGCAGCACTCCATCAACTGATGAAGACGAAGGGTGTGTTGGAAGGGGTCGTAGTAGCCACCTGCAACCGTACGGAAATTTATGTGGTCATGGACCGCCTTCACATGGGTGGTTATTTCATCCGCAGCTTCATGGAGCAGTGGTTTGGAGTGAAAAACGAGCAATTTGCACAGCATATGTATATCTATGAAGACGAGCAGGCGATTGCGCATTTGTTCCGCGTGACCTGCGGCCTGGATTCCATGGTGATTGGCGAGACGCAGATCCTTGGACAGGTGCGGAGTTCTTTTCTCACGGCTCAGTCTGAAGGTGTAACTGGAACTTGGTTCAATCGGTTATTTAAACAAGCGGTGACGCTGGGCAAAAGAGCGCATAGTGAAACATCAATCGGCGAAAGCGCAGTATCTGTCAGTTATGCGGCAGTGGAGCTGGGCAAGCGGATTTTTGGCATGTTCACTGGTAAAAGAGTGCTGATTCTCGGCGCCGGCAAAATGAGCGAGCTCACCGTAAAACATCTATATAGTAGTGGTGCGGCTGAAGTAATTGTCGCTAACCGTACACTGTCGCGTGCGATTGAGCTGGCCGGTAAGTTCTCGGGTAAGCCGAGTACGATTGAGGATGCGCTAAAAAATCTGAATGAGGTAGATATCGTGATCAGCTCGACGGGAGCTGACGGGTATGTGCTTACGGCAGATCAGGTAGCGAGTGCTATGAAGCGCCGTCCTTCGCGGCCGCTTTTTATGATTGATATTGCTGTACCCCGTGATATTGATCCTGCTGCGGCTGATGTGCCAGATGTTTTTTTATATGATATTGACGATCTGGAGGGCATTGTGGAGAATAATCTGGAAATGCGCCGGAGTGAAGCTGCGAAGATTGAAGTGATGATCGGCGAGGAAATGGATGAGTTCCAGCTGTGGCTTAAGACGCTTGGCGTGAGACCAGTGATTCGGGCGCTTCAGGATAAATCGAATGCGATTCATGAGGAAACGATGGAGAGTCTATTTAATAAGCTACCTGAGCTGGACGAGCATCAGCGTAAGGTGATCCGTCGTTTGACCAAAAGTATTGTGAACCAAATGATGCATGATCCAATCAATGTAATTAAAGAGATGTCCGGCGGCAAGCAGGGGAATGAAGCTCTCGATTATTTCTCCAAAATCTTTGCCTTGCAGGAACAGCTCGATTCCAATTCAGAAGGCGGAGATTCCGCCTCGGTTAAACAATCTAGTTCCGCTGAACGTACTGCCGATAGTGGCGATTTTTCTGTGCCTAAGACGGTGCTTGCTCCGGCAAGCCTGTTGGGTAGGTGAATGATATGCAACTGCTGAACGGAATATATGATGCCGCTCTGCTGCTATATGCCCTGAGCCTGCTGTTTGTTTTCTCGGATTGCCTTCATCGCAACCCGAGTGGGAAGCGGCTAGGCACGGGGCTTCTTGTTGTTGTGGGTCTTTTGCAAGCTGCGGGACTCGGGATTCGTTTCTCTCAGGAGCAGGGACTCCCCATTTTTACACCTTATGATTTCTTGTTCTGGTTTGCATTTAGTATTGTACTGACCTCGCTTGCGGTGGCGTTCACGCGTGGAGGCGAGTTTACGATTCTGCTGCTTAGTATGGCTGGATTCAGTGTTTTTCTGCTTAATCGGGTGTGGCTGACGGCGGGGGGACATACGCTTGAAACTTGGAGCGCGGTATATGGCTGGCTGACGATGCATGTGATTTTGGCCAACTTGAGTTTTGCTGCACTGACACTAGGGACGGTATTTGCAATATTGTACTTATTCCTGCACACCAGACTCAAAAGCAAGCAATGGAGTGACCGAATTCGCCGTTTGCCGAGCTTAGAGACTACAGATAAATATTCTTACACAGCTATTCTCGTGGGGACTCCTTTGTTGGCAATCTCTCTGGTGGTGGCTAGCTTATCCATTGTATCTGAGGGACGGACGCTATTATTGAAGGATTTAAAAGTATTAACAACACTTATTGGCCTCGGAATTTACATATTTTATATTATCTTTAAGAAATCCGGGCGGAGAAGTGGAGTAAGTATGGCTCGCTGGGCGATTTTAGGATATGCTTTTACTATCTTGAATTTTTTGTTGAATTCTTGGTCTGGTTTTCACGGTTGGAGTGGGGAGTGAAGGGCATGACGCGTTATTTACCCATAATGCTGGATTGCGAAGGGCAACCGATTGTGGTTATTGGCGGTGGTGTCGTGGCTGAACGGAAGGTGAGTGGGCTGCTGGAAGCTGGAGCGGTGGTTAGGGTGATTAGTCCCACTTTGACAGATACGCTTGTCTCTCTAGCAAAAAAAGGTCTCATGACCTGGCATGACCGCTCTTATGCTCCCGGAGATCTCCGCGGGGCCTTTCTCGTATATGCGGCGACTGACGATCGAGCAGTTAATGAAGAAGTGGTGATGGAGGCTCGTCGTCTTGGCATTCCGGTGAACGTGGCTAGTCATGCGGAAGCGGGTAATTTTATCTCTCCTGGAGTTGTACGGAGGGGACGTTTGACGGTAGCGGTATCTACTTCGGGTGCGGGCCCGCTTGCGGCTGCCAAGATTAAAAGCGTGCTGGAAGAGGCGCTGGATGCGGCTTATGAGCCATATTTGGATTTTGTACATACTATGCGAACCCGGATTAAGGAAAAAGAACCTTCTACTGAAGTTCGTGGAAGGCTTTTGCGGAAGCTTGGAACGCTGGATGTGTTGAATGAGATGAGAGATGGCAGCTTTATCGCGTGGAGCCCGGAGGATATGGACGCTTGGATTGCAGATCATCGGGCGGAGTAGAGTGCGCGTGGACACTGTGAATTTTAGAAAATTAGGTTAGATTAATGATATGAGTACAAATCGGGTTACTGGCTGGGATAGTTAGTATAGCGGTATGAGTACGGATGGCTGGGTGAAGTGGCTGGAATGGTCGAATGTGCGGTATATATCCCGTTGAATTGGCCTGAAGTAGCTGAAATGGTCGAATGTGCGGTATATATCCCGTAGAAATGGGCTGAAGTGGCTGGAATGGTCGAATGTACGGTATAAGTACCGCTGAAATGGGCTGAATTAGCTGGAATGGTCGAATGTGCGGTATATATCCCGTTGAATTGGCCTGAATTAGCTGGAATGGTCGATTGAACGGTATATATCCCGTTGATTTGGGCTGAAGTAGCTGGAATGGTCGAATGAGCGGTAAAAGTACCGTTGAAATGATCAGCAACGACTAAAGTGAGAAAAAGAGGAGCAAAAATACCCCTAAATTGAGTAATAGTCGTCAAAAGAGATAAATGAAGAGTATAAATGCCCTTGAATTGCTCCAAAACGGCTATATCAACGAAAAGAGGGGCAGAAATGCCCCTGAAATTGAGCTAGAACCGCCGAAGAGGCCAAATAAAAGGCATACATGCCTTTTAACAGCATGGAGTAGTTTTTGGTTAGTTTGAGTTACTATATATGATCTACGATGAATAGTAAGAGGCAGACGTTATCAGGAGGAATGGACAATGCGGAAGATAATTGTGGGAAGTAGACAGAGCGCACTTGCATTGACGCAGACAGGACATGTAATTGCTGATCTTGAGCGACTGAGCGAGGAGCATGGGTTTGGATTCACTTTTGAGGTGAAAAAGATTATCACCAAAGGGGACCGCATCCTTGATGTCACCTTGTCCAAGGTAGGCGGAAAAGGATTGTTCGTGAAGGAAATCGAGCAAGCGATGCTGGACAAAGAAATCGACATGGCGGTGCACAGCATGAAGGATATGCCCTCCGAGCTACCGGAGGGACTGATCAATGGGGCTGTGCCGAAGCGTGTCGATCCGCGCGATGCACTGATCTCTAGCGGAGGCGTCTCACTGGACGAGCTGCCTCCAGGCGCACGCGTAGGCACAAGCAGCCTACGCCGCTCCAGCCAGCTAGCTGCGCTGCGGCCTGATCTGGTCATTGAGCCCGTGCGCGGCAACATTGACTCGCGGCTGGGCAAGCTGGAGAGCGGCGAGTACGACGCGATCCTGCTAGCAGCAGCGGGGCTGTCGCGCATGGGCTGGCAGGATCGCGTGAGCGCCTACCTGCCGCCTGAGGTTTGCCTGCCCGCTGTAGGGCAGGGCGCACTCGGCATCGAGTGCCGCGCAGATGACGCCGATCTGCGGAAGCTGCTGGCGTTATACAACGACGCCGATACAGCGCTGACTGTGGCGGCGGAGCGCACATTCCTTGGCGCACTTAACGGCGGCTGCCAAGTGCCAATTGGCGCTTATGCGGTGCTTGACGCAGCTGATGCTGCTACCGCTGAGCACAAAATGATCTCCTTAACCGGAATGGTGGGAACACCTGACGGTTCAACGATTTTGAAAGAAACTTGCACTGGGGCAGACCCTGTACAGCTTGGCGAAGAAGTCGCTAAGAAACTGATCGCAAGAGGCGCGGAGAAGATACTGTCAGACGTTAGGGGATGAGGGGATTGACGGGGAAGGTTTATTTGGTAGGTGCAGGTCCCGGGGACGCAAAGCTGATTACTGTAAAAGGCCTCGAGTGTATCCAAAAAAGCGACGTGCTAGTGTACGATCGGCTGGCAAGTCCTAGATTGCTGAAATTCATGAAGCCCGGCGGAGAGAAGATTTATGTAGGCAAGCTGCCGGATCGCCACACGATGAAGCAGGAAGAGATTAATCAATTGTTAGTTGATCTGGCTTTACAGGGGAAAACCGTAGTGCGGCTGAAGGGTGGGGACCCTACGATTTTTGGCCGAGTGGGTGAAGAAGCGGAGCTGCTCCGCAAAAATGGGATCTATTACGAAATCGTACCGGGCATCACGTCGGCGATCAGCGTACCAGCATATGCGGGTATACCTGTCACGCACCGTGATCATGCCTCTTCCCTGTCGATTATTACTGGACACGAAAGTCCGGATAAACTGGATCATTCCATTCATTGGGATAAAGTAACGAACGCCACGGGGACGTTAGTGTTTCTAATGGGCGTTGCAAAAATAGGATATATCAGCGGGCAGCTGATCAAGCACGGGCGGCCACCCGAAACACCAGTGGCGCTTGTGCGCTGGGGCACCCGCGCCGATCAGGAGACGCTGACGGGAACCCTCGCCGATATTGAGGCGAAGGTGAAGGCGGCGGATTTTCAGCCGCCGGCAGTCATCGTCGTTGGCGACGTTGTGCTGCAACGTGAGCAGCTCAAGTGGGTTGAGGCGATGCCGTTATTCGGCAAACGCATCGTGGTGACACGGGCTCGCAGCCAAGCAAGCGAGCTAGTGGATATGATTGAGGAACTCGGCGGGGAACCCTACGAGTTTCCGGTGATCGAGACGATTATGCCGGAAGGCGCAGAGAAGAAGGCGAAGATAACAGCGGCGCTTGGCGCGCTGGAATCGTACGACTGGGTATTCTTCACTAGCGCGAACGGCGTGGAGTTTTTTTGGCGCCACTTGGCGGAGCTGGGGGCGGACATTCGTGGGCTTTACCGCGCAAGGATTGCAGCGGTGGGGCCGGGCACGGCAGCCGCGCTGGCGCAGCGCGGGGTAATTGCCGAGGAACTTCCGGCGAAATTTCAGGCGGAAGGTCTGATTGAGACGTTCGGTCCTCGGCTGCTGCCGGGGCAGAACGTGCTGTTGCCGCGCGGCGATCTGGGGCGCGATTGGCTGCCGGACAAGCTGAGAGAGCTTGGGCTGCAAGTGACTGACGTCGATACTTATGAGACGATTGTGACTGGCGAAGATGATGTTGAGCTATTGAAGCTGTTAGAGGAAGGTCGCGTTCACGCAGTAACCTTTACTAGCTCTTCGACTGTGCGTAACTTCATGCACATTCTGAAGAGGATGGGGCTCGAAGATCCACTTTCGCTTCTAGCAAACGTAAAAATAGCCTGCATCGGGCCATTAACCGAGCAGACTGCTGTGGAGGCAGGACTGACTCCGGGTCTACTTCCTGAAGAAGCAACTATTAATAGTTTGGTGCAAGAGCTTTGCCGCTGGAATGCAGAGACTCAGCTGCAGTAGCGCTTGGATCGAGGATAGACCGAAGCAAAAGTTACTGGTGAGCTTACATTCAGGTGGGAAGCTAGAAACTGTTTAGTCTGTGGGGAGAGTAGTAGCTGTTCTACGGAGGAAGACAGTTCCTACTTAGAAATGGGAAATATTGCATTCAGCTCATAGTTAGTTAGATTATAGGTTTGAGTTTGTTCGTAGTTACTAAATGGTTCGTAGTCACTCTTCGAGTTTGAAGTCACTCTTCGAGTTTGAAGTCACTTTTCGAGTTCGGAGTATAATATTTGGTTGTAAACTAATTGGTATGTAGAGAATATGTCAGTAGGTTAATGTGAGCAATGAAAATGTGTGTTTAAGTGCGGATATGTGCTGTGCGGATCAGTAGCCACGTGCCACGTGGTGCAAGTATAGTTTCCGTTCTCGTATGAGATCTGCTTGAGGTTTAGTTGCACTTTATACACTTAAATTCCCTGAATATCAGCTGAAATGATTTTAGTTGTAATATGTGCAATTAAATATGCGCTTAAACAGGGGTTTTCGCTCTTTTGTAATAAATAACTGTAGAGAGTGCAACTAAAGCTTACAGTTACGATAAAACATCAAAATAACTGCACAAACTACAACTAAGCCGCAGTTAGTTAACAATCGAGGGTTTGGTTAGATATTTTATTTTCAGGAGGATGAACAAATGAGCTTTCCTATAACACGTCACCGCCGTCTACGCGGTTCTGCTGGAATTCGCGGCATGGTGCGGGAGACGGTACTGAATGTGCTGGATTTTGTACAGCCTATATTTGTGACTTATGGAACAGGTGTGAAGAATGAGATTAGCTCGATGCCGGGTGTGTACCATTTTTCACTGGATACGCTAAAAGAAGAAGTGGACGAGATTGCCGCACTAGGCATCCCGGCTGTGCTTCTGTTCGGTATTCCTGAAACGAAGGACGCCATTGGCTCTTCCGGTTTCGCAGAGGATGGAATTGTGCAAGAGGCTACGCGCTTGATTAAGATGTGGTACCCCGAGCTATTGGTCGTTGCAGATACCTGCCTTTGTGAATTTACGGATCACGGACATTGCGGGATGGTGCATACACATACGGTGAACGGTGTCGTGCATGGTGATGTCATTAACGATGCTTCGCTGGAGCTGCTGACTCGTACTGCTGTATCTCAAGCTAAAGCTGGTGCAGATATTATCGCCCCTTCGAACATGATGGATGGATTCGTACACGCGATCCGTGCTGGACTTGATGAGAATGGTTTTGAGCATGTGCCGATTATGTCGTATTCGGTCAAATATGCTTCGGCATTTTATGGTCCTTTCCGCGAAGCGGCAGATTCGGCGCCACAGTTCGGAAATCGCAAAACGTATCAAATGGACCCTGCCAATCTGCGAGAAGCGCTACGCGAAGCAGAGTCCGATGTGCTGGAAGGTGCGGACATGCTGATGGTGAAGCCAGCTCTGGCTTACTTGGACGTGATTCGTACGATCCGCGACCAGTTCGATTTGCCTCTTGTGGCTTATAATGTGAGTGGCGAATATTCCATGGTAAAAGCAGCAGCACAGCAAGGCTGGATCGACGAGCAAGCGGTTGTGCTGGAAATGCTGACTGGCATGAAACGCGCTGGAGCGGACATTATTATTACTTATTTTGCAAAAGATGCTGCCCGCTGGCTACGCGGTTAATCTCAATCACGCCGACATCGCTGTCGCTGTATAGGCAGATCCCTTAATACTTATGTAACCAAGAACAGAACAGGAGTGAAGATAGATGAGTAATGTGCCAATGGCGCGTAAAGAGGAAGCGTCCCGGAAGGCTTTTGATGAAGCAAAACAATATATTCCCGGCGGGGTGAACAGCCCTGTTCGAGCATTCAAATCCGTAGGATTGACTCCGATTTATGTGGATCATGGAGAAGGCTCGCGTATTTATGATATCGACGGCAACAGCTTTATCGACTATGTATGCTCATGGGGACCGCTGATTATGGGTCATGCGCATCCTGAGGTTGTAAAAGCATTGCAGGAGACGGCGGTAAAAGGGACAAGCTTTGGTGCTCCGACGTTACTCGAAACAGAAATGGCAAAAACAGTTGTTGAACGTGTAGCATCTGTAGATATCGTGCGTATGGTTAACTCTGGAACGGAAGCTACGATGAGTGCGATTCGTTTGGCACGTGGTTACACTGGACGCAGCAAAATCTTGAAGTTTGAAGGCTCTTACCATGGTCATGCGGATAGTCTGCTTATTAAGGCGGGTTCCGGTGTGGCTACATTAGGTTTGCCGGATAGTCCTGGCGTTCCTGAAGGTGTAGCAATGAATACAATTACGGTTCCTTACAACGATTTGGAGTCGACCCAATTAGCTTTTGAACGTTTTGGTCATGAGATTGCTGCAGTGATTGTAGAGCCGATTGCGGGGAACATGGGCGTTGTACCACCACTTCCAGGATTCCTAGAAGGACTCCGTAAGTTAACTTCAGACAATGGAGCTTTGCTTATTTTTGATGAAGTAATGACAGGCTTCCGTGTCAATCGTGGCTGTGCTCAAGGTCTGTTCAACATTACTCCGGATATCACCTGTTTCGGCAAAGTAATCGGTGGAGGACTTCCAGTAGGTGCTTATGGCGGCAAAAGAGAGATCATGGAGCAAATCGCTCCTACGGGACCGATCTATCAGGCTGGCACACTTAGTGGTAATCCATTAGCGATGGCAGCAGGCTTCACTACGCTGAAGCTGTTGACACCGGAAGTATATGATCGTCTGGAGCAATTAGGTGCGCGTCTGGAAGCAGGCTTGAAAAAGAATTCAATCGAGACTGGTATTCCGCTGACGATTAACCGAGTAGGATCGATGGTCTGCCCTTTCTTCACTGAAGGACCTGTAACTAATTTTGAGACGGCCAAGACTAGCGACACGGATCTATTCCGTCGTTACTTTGGTCATATGCTGAGCCAAGGTATTAGCGTTCCACCTTCACAGTTTGAAGGTATGTTCGTATCGGCTGCGCATAGTGAGCAGGATATTG
The DNA here is from genome assembly GCF_037963865.1 of Paenibacillus sp. FSL R10-2734. Taxonomy (NCBI): domain Bacteria; kingdom Bacillati; phylum Bacillota; class Bacilli; order Caryophanales; family Paenibacillaceae; genus Paenibacillus; species Paenibacillus sp. FSL R10-2734. The sequence continues at coordinate 2,027,893 of NZ_CP150170.1, forward strand.
ATGATACCATTGAGGGCCACTATAATGCCCTGAAGGCCCTTTGATTACCGGAGCCGGAGAACGAACCGGTGGTGGAGCTTGGACTAGACGTGGAGAATGGCTGGAAGTAACACCCGGTAGAATCATTACAGGTGCCGAGGACCCTGAAGCTGCGATTGACAAGTGGCTGCTGGAAACCGTAGGCATGCCTGAGAAGCTTCATCTGCGTTTGCGCCGTGAGGGGGGCATTCAGTGGAAGGGAGATCGACTTCGGCTGGCTCTTTTTCCTTACCGTGAAGCGGGCATTGAAACGGTATGGGAAGAGCTTGAGGTGCTGTATGAGGATGATTTCTGCCTCGTTGCCCATAAGCCTGCAGGCATGGCGGTTCATCCGGATGGCAGTGGCTTAGGTGTAACGCTGGATCACCTTGTAGCTGCGCATTATGTCGCTTCCGGTGATGGTGTAGCGGTAAGACATATTCACCGACTGGATAAGGATACAACAGGCCCGGTGATGTACGCGAAGAATGAGTTCGCACAGCTTGTCCTAGACGAGAATATGCGTGAAAAAAGCATCTCGCGGCTCTACGCCGCGATCGTAGAAGGCATAGTGCCGCCTCCGCTTAAGGTGATCGACGCGCCGATTGGGCGCGATCGTCATCATGCGGCGCGGAGAAGAGTCTCGCCCGGCGGACAATCCGCCGTGACCCGAATCACCCAGCGCGAGGCACTGCATGGCGGAAGCCTGGTGCATGTGCAGCTGGAGACTGGCCGGACGCATCAGATTCGCGTCCATCTCAGCCATGTGGGTCATCCCTTGTATGGGGATGCGCTATATGGTGGTCCGGTATGGCCAACCAGCGCTGCCGGCCGCCATGCGCTCCACGGCGAGTCATTGTCCTTCCGTCATCCGTGGAGCGGAGAAATGCTCGAAGTGAGCGATCCGTGGCCAGAGGATATGCTGCAGCTGCGGGAGCTGCTGACTGAAGCGCCTTGATGGCTATGTCATAACCTAAAGAACCGTAGAATCAGCACAGGCTGGTTTTACGGTTCTTTTTATAAACTGCCAATCCACCGGAAATCCTGCATAAAGTACAACAATAGGAGCTCTTACTCACCAATCCACCGGAAATGCTGCATAAAGTACAACAATAGGAGCTCTTACTCACCAATCGACCGGAAATGTTGCATAAAGTACAACAATAGGAGCTCTTACTCACCAATCGACCGGAGATGCTGCAAAAAGTACAACAATAGGAGCTCTTACTCACCAATCGACCGGAAATGTTGCATAAAGTACAACAATGAGGAGTTCTTATTCACCAATCCACCGGAAATGCTGCATAAAGTACAACAATAGGAGCTCTTACTCACCATTCCACCGGAAATCCTGCATAAAGTACAACAAATACAGGGTGGGAGGGAATTTGGATGGTTAGCTACACTAAAGGACATGGAAGTTAATACCCTAAAGGACTCAGATGCAACTATTTGTCCATTTTCAAGCTTTTGGAGCGAGTTGCGGACCCAAGAGACGTTATTCGTCTAAAACAGTGAAGAATTTGAGTGGTTTTGGGTAAATAACGCCCATGAGGTCCGATAGCGTGCCAAAACAGCGGAATTATCGCAATTAAGGACTCTGGAGTCCGCATTCGCCTTTTGTAGTGCGTGAAGCGTTCGCACCACTCGCACCACTCGCACCAGTCGCACCAGTCGTACCAGTCGTACCAGTCGTACCAGTCGTACCAGTCGCACCACTCGCACCACTCGCACCATGTAAACCATTTGTAGCATTTGTAGCCCAAACATCACACTGTACCTATAAAAATAATGCAGATCTTTGGTCATCGAAAGCCGTTTTTTCAGAAAAAAACAATTGTCTATGTCCTATTTGCCAAAGCGGCATATACTACTTTGTTCATGTGTTATTCCCCAAGAAAAATGAACTTAATAAGCATCCTGTCCGGTTAGTGCTACCAAAGTTGTCATGCCATTCTATTTGAAGCATATACATGTGGGGAGTAACATTTTGGGCTTATGCTCTGAGCCTGTCTCAGGGTTAGATTATGCCAAGAAGGAGGACATATCCCGTGTTTGATCAGTCCCATGGCTTGCGGTTTGATATTTATGAACGCATTCACCTATCGGAAGAGCTTCCGGGAATAGCTGAGCTGGAGGAGGTTGAACTACTTCCGGAAATCCAGGTGATTCAGCGGGAGGATCGTGCCGAGTTATATGGTCAGCTGTTGCTTACTGGACTCTACCGGAGTGAAGATGACCGAACGCAGCGTCTGGAGCACGCCATTCCCGTTGAAATCACTGTTCCGCTTACACGCGTCAGCTCGATTGAAGATATTGGGGTGGAGATCGAGAATTTTGATATTGATCTGCTCACGATGCGCACTGTGAATATAACAGGCGTATTATCGCTGCGGGGAATCGGTGGTGCGGAGCCTCAACCACAACCGGCCTGGCAGCAGGAAGAGTATACAGTTGCCTATTCCCCTCTCGGTGATGACAGGGTGATTGAAGCATCGGCAGAGAACCAAGAACATGACAATGATGCGCTTTATGAAAATTCGCAGTGGACCTTTGGTGAGGATGCATCGGAGGTTGCTGTAGAAGAACATGAGCATGCCGGAGCGAATGCAGCTGCATCCGAGGCTGAGCTAGTCTCGAGCGGAGCTGGTCATTCGTCCCCTGTAGTTAATTTCTCATCCGCTCATGAGAAGGACAAGGGCGCGAAAGCTCGGACGCATAGTCTGGATTCGCAATCAGAGGCTTCCAAAGCAGGAATAGCAGATTACTGGTTTAAAGCTGAGTCACAGAATGAGGAAGCTGAGGCATCGCAGCTGAATCAGGTTAGCCAACTGAGCGAAGTGAATCAGGAACAAGAAGCTGAATATGCTTTTGCCTCTAGAGAGACCGTTGTTCCAGCAGCTATTGCTGATGCAGAGCAAGATATCGCTGTATTTGCTTCAGAAACCGAGGCGAAATCTGTGCTTCACGCACAAGAAGAGAATGCTCAGCCGATCAGTGAGAATGCGAACGAAGCCTTTGTTTCACAGGAGACTGTGCCACAGGCAGAGGAGAAGCAAGATCTTAAGATTGCGCTAGGCAGCAAGAAAGAGGCAGAGGTTCCGGCAAAAGAACATCTCACCTTCTCATCGTTGCTCAGCTCTAGTCGATCCCGTAAAGAACAGGAGGCCCTTCTGTCTGAAGGAAATGCATCTGCTGAAGCAATCATTCCAGAGGCTGGAAACAATACAGAGTGGAAGAGCAGATTCATTACCGGAGCAGATGGTGCTAACTTGTTCCGTAAGGTTCGCCTTTGCATCGTGCAGCGTGAAGAAACGCTGGATACGATCGCGGAGAAGTATCAGTTAAGTGCACGGGAGCTTGGGATGTATAATCGTTTGTCTGGGCAGAGTGTAGAAGAAGGGCAAGTGTTGTACATTCCGTAATTGAATTGCGAAGCGTAGCGTACTCACATAAATAGGAGAATCCCGATCGGATAGTAGATCGGGATTTTTGTCATGTGACGCTGTAAAGGCCTACCCAGGTTGACTAGGGATGAACCAAAATGTATTATGGAGTAAGCAATATCTAAACAAAGACTGGGAACGGGAAGAGTAGGCGGTCAGCCCTTCAGAGAGCGGAATGCAAGTGCTGTGACATTCCGTAGGAAACAGCCACCGAAGTCGCCCCGGAGTCGCCCTTCTGAGCTTGTCTTCATAGGTATGAAAGATAAGTTAGGATGGGCCGGTAGCAGCCGTTATCTGTACGAGTGTCGCGCTAAGCTTCTGAACCGTAAGGTGAGAGAAGTGAGGGTTTATTTTTCATTGGCGCGAAACAAAGGTGGTACCGCGAAAGAATGACCTTTCGTCCTTTGAGACGAGGGGTCTTTTTGTTTTCTTCAGAATATAAGAATGTATAAGTTTCACTCCTACAACATTCTTATATTTTTACGAGAAACGGTTGTCATGGGTAAGGACGACAACGTCGTTTCTTCTTAAAAAAACTACAAGTAACCAAGTGGAGGTATTAGAGAATGGCTGACCAAAACAATCTTACAGCGGCAGAATTGCCGAACCTGCAAGATACTGCGGCAGATGCTGCCGCTGCGAATGACTCCAAGAACGATATGCCAACAACGTATGATCCGAAATCGGCAGAAACCAAGTGGTACTCTTACTGGACAGAGGGTGGGTATTTCCGTGCAGGCGGGCGTCCAGATGCGAAAGCATATAGCATTGTAATCCCGCCACCAAACGTAACGGGAATGCTTCATATTGGACATGCGCTCGATTTCACGCTACAGGATATCCTGATTCGTACGAAACGGATGCAGGGCTTCGACACGCTGTGGCTACCGGGTACGGACCATGCCGGTATCGCAACACAGACAAAGGTAGAGCAAAAGCTACGCGAGCAGGGAATTTCAAGACATGATCTCGGACGCGAGAAGTTCCTTGAGCAGGTGTGGGACTGGAAAGATAAATACGCGAACACCATTCATGAGCAGTGGGCTAAGATGGGGCTTTCCCTTGACTATTCCCGCGAACGCTTTACCTTAGATGAAGGGTTGTCCAAGGCTGTACGTGAGGTATTCGTTAAGCTTTACAATAAAGGTTTGATCTATCGTGGTAAACGTATCATCAACTGGGACCCGGCTGCCCGCACGGCGTTGTCGGATATCGAGGTTGAATATAAAGAAGTTAATGGTCACTTGTATCACCTGCGTTACCCACTCAAAGACGGTAGCGGATTTATTACAGTAGCGACTACACGTCCGGAGACAATGCTGGGCGATACGGCAGTTGCTGTTCATCCGGAAGACGATCGTTACAAGGATCTGATTGGCAAAACGCTGATTCTGCCGATTATCGGTCGCGAGATTCCAATTATCGCTGATGATTATGTAGACAAAGAGTTTGGTAGTGGTGCAGTTAAGATTACGCCAGCACATGACCCGAATGACTTCGAGATGGGTCAACGTCACAACTTACCGCAGATTAACGTGATGGACGAGAGCGGTACGATGAATGAAGAAGCAGGACCTTACCAAGGTCAAGACCGGAGTGTGTGTCGTAAGGCCATCACGGCTGATCTTAAGGAGCAAGGTGTGCTGATCAATATTGAAGATCATGTGCATCAAGTAGGACACAGCGAACGCTCTGGTGCCGTTGTTGAGCCATACTTGTCCACACAATGGTTCGTGAAGATGCAGCCACTCGCCGAAGCTGCGATCAATGCACAGAAGGATGGTAACGGGGTTAATTTTGTACCGGACCGTTTCGAGAGAACCTATCTGAATTGGATCGAGAACGTACGCGACTGGTGTATTTCCCGTCAGCTGTGGTGGGGACATCGTATTCCAGCTTGGTATTCCGAATCTACTGGTGAAGTGGTAGTGGCGAATGATGAGGAAGAAGCGCGCCGGATCAGCGGCCTAACCGACCTGATACAGGACGAGGATGTATTGGATACCTGGTTCAGCTCTAATCTGTGGCCTTTCGCAACACTAGGGTGGCCGGATGAGAACAGTGCAGATTTCAAACGCTACTATCCAAACGATGTGCTCGTAACAGGCTACGATATTATTTATTTCTGGGTAGCACGGATGATTTTCTCAGCTCTCGAATTTACTGGAGAAAAGCCGTTCTCTGATGTATTGATGCATGGTTTGGTGCGTGATTCCGAAGGCCAAAAAATGTCCAAATCACTCGGAAATGGCGTAGATCCGCTTGAAGTAATCGAGAAGTACGGCGCAGATGCAATGCGCTACATGATTTCTACCGGTAGTACAGCTGGACAGGATCTGCGCTTCCGCTGGGAAAAGGTTGAGCAGGCGCGTAATTTCGCCAATAAGATCTGGAATGCATCTCGCTTCGCACTTATGAATTTGGAGGGCGTAAGCTTTGAGAATATCGACATTTCTGGTGAGCTAAGTACTGCTGATCGCTGGATTCTGCACCGACTGAACGAAACTTCTCGTGAGATTACGCGTCTAATTGACTCGTACGAGTTCGGTGAGACCGGCCGCCAGCTGTACAATTTCATTTGGGACGATCTTTGTGACTGGTATATTGAGTTCGCGAAGCTGTCGCTTTACGGATCAGACGCCGCGGCCAAAGCTAAGACACAGTCTGTGCTTGCCTACGTACTAGACCGCACAATGCGTCTAATTCATCCGTTTATGCCGTTTATTTCGGAAGAAATCTGGCAACACCTGCCGCATGAAGGGGAGACGATTACCCTGGCTGCATGGCCGGAGTATGATGCTGCTCTAGAGAACCCGCAAGCGGTAGCGGAAATGAACCTGCTGATGGATGTAATCCGGGCCGTTCGTAATATCCGTGCTGAAGTGAATGTACCGATGAGCAAAAAGGTTGAATTGATCATCAAAGCGGGTAATGATGATACACTGAGTATTATCACCCGTAACGACAACTACATTGGACGCTTCTGCAATACGTCTTCTTTCGAAGCTGGCCTGAATCCGGAAACGCCGGATAAGGTAATGTCCGCTGTAGTAACGGGAGCAGAATTGCTTCTGCCATTGTCGGGACTCATTGATATTGAACAAGAAATCGCTCGTCTGGAAAAAGAAGTACAGACGCTGAACAGCGAAGTAGAACGCGTGGAGAAAAAGCTAAGTAATCAAGGCTTCGTGGCTAAGGCTCCTGCTAAAGTTATCGAAGAGGAACGGGCGAAGCAGGCAGATTATTCTGCAAAACGTGAGAAAGTACTTGCCCGCATCGCAGAGCTGAGAGGATAAGAGACATGGATGACCTAAATCGGGGCGGCAGTACCGCCCCTCTTGCGACATACACCGAAGCGGTTGATTGGATCAAGAGCTTAATCCCTTTTGGGATCAAGCCAGGTTTAGATAGAATCGAGATGTTGATGGACAAGCTGGGAAGTCCACATCGTCGGCTGAAATTTATTCATGTGGCGGGTACGAACGGCAAAGGTTCGACTTGTGCTTTTTTGACTAGTGCACTTATACAAAGCGGCTATTCTGTTGGCACCTTTACGTCTCCGTATATTACAAAGTTCACGAATAGGTTCCAATATAATAATACGGACATCCCTGAAGAAACTCTTATCGATTTGGTTAACCAACTGCGTCCATTGGTCCATGAAATTTCGGGAACGGAGTTTGGCTCACCCACGATGTTTGAGGTAACTACAGCTGTGGCCATTCTATTTTTTGCGAACGTCTCTTGTCCTGATGTTGTCGTATGGGAGACAGGGCTTGGGGGAAGGCTGGATGTAACGAACATCGTTACTCCAATTGTTTCTGTGATTACTAATGTCGGTCATGATCACATGGATATTTTGGGAGATACGCTCGAAAAGATAGCAATGGAGAAAGCCGGAATTATCAAGCCGGGTGTTCCTGTTGTTAGCTGCGTATCTCAGCCAGAGGTCGTGGCGGTTCTGAAAGAGAAAGCAGCGGCTTGCCGCTCTACTCTTTATCTTGCTGGAGAAGATTTTAGCTATGAAGCTAATGGAATCCGTGAGGATGTGCAGAATTTTCATTTTAAGGGTCCCTTCCGTTCGCTGGAAGCTCAGATCGTAATGAAAGGTGAGCACCAGATCAGCAATGCGGCAGGAGCCATGATGGTACTTGAGGTTCTGCGCCAGTATATGGCTTTTATGCTTGAGGATGAAGATGTTCTTGAAGGTTTACGCCATGCATTCTGGGCTGGAAGGCTGGAAGAGGTAAGCACGTCTCCAAGGATTGTACTGGACGGTGCACATAATCCGGAGGGCGCGGAGAGTCTTGCTAAAAGTCTGCCTCAGCTCTATCAATACGGTAAATTAAATTTACTTATGGGAATGCTGTCAAATAAGCATCATGAATCCTACTTTAAGCATATACTGCCTATAGTGGATACGCTCATCCTGACCGAACCGGATTTCCAGAACAAAATGGACGCGGAGAATTTGCGGGTTATCGCAGAAAGTCTGCGGGAGAAATATGCCAAGGAAAACTTGGCAATCATAGTAGAACATAATTGGGGAAAAGCGCTGCAGCTACTGAAGTCGATTACAGCGGAGGATGACCTTGGCGTCGTATCTGGTACGCTGTATTTAATCTCTGACGTACGCGGTACACTTTTGCAGCAACCCGATACTGAAAAAGGCTGGTGACGACTGTTGGATACTACTGAACGTGTGCATTTTATAGGGATCGGCGGCTACGGAATGAGCGCGATTGCCCGGGTAATGCTTGAAATGGGATATACAGTTACGGGCTCCGATGTGGCTGCCCAAGAATTAACGGATAAATTGATCGCCAAGGGTGCCAAGATTTATATTGGGCATACGGCGGAACAAGTAAAAGGTGCGGATCTAGTCGTATACTCTACGGCTTTATCTAGTGATAATGTGGAATGGGTGGAAGCTGAGCGTCTTAAGATTCCAATTCTGCATCGCTCACAAATGCTAGCCCGTTTATTGAACGAACGTAAAGGAGTAGCCGTTGCTGGAGCGCATGGTAAAACAACCACCTCCTCCATGATTGCACTAGTAATGGAAGAGTGTGAAGTGGACCCTACGTATATTATCGGCGGAGAGATTATGAACGTCGGTACGAATGCTAAGGCAGGACAAGGCGAGTTTGTAGTTGCGGAAGCGGATGAGAGCGATGGCTCTTTCTTGCACTACCATCCTTGGCTTGGAATTGTTACGAATGTGGAAGCGGATCACCTGGAGAATTACGGCGGAGATTTTAACCGTCTCAAGGCTGCTTACGTACAGTTTATGAACCAGACCCGTGAAGATGGCACTGCAATTGTATGTGCAGATGACGACAACGTGATTGCTTTATTACCTGAAGTGTCAGGTAAGGTGATTACTTACGGCATCAAGTCGAAGACCGCTGATTATATTGCTACAGATATTGTACTTGGCGACCGTCAGGTTTCTTACACAATGAATCATAATGGCGAAGTGCTTGGTCGCATTGAACTTTCAGTTCCTGGACAGTACAATCTTTATAATTCAATGGCTGCGGTAATCGCCTGTTTGAAATCAGGGATTTCCTTTGAGAAAATCGCTGAAGCGATTGTTAAATTCCACGGTGCGAAGCGCCGTTTTCAAGTGCTCGGAGAAGTCGATGACATTCTGGTCATTGATGATTATGCGCATCACCCTACCGAAATTCAGGCAACGATCAGTGCTGCCAAGGCAACAGGAAAACGGATAATTGCGGTATTCCAGCCTCAGCGCTATACACGTACTTTCTTCCTGCTAGATGCTTTCAGCCGTGCCTTTAGCGAAGCCGATGAAGTCATCATCACCGATATTTACTCTCCGGCTGGAGAGAAGCAGATCGAGGGTGTTACTTCTGCGAAGCTGGTTGAGCTTATCGTTAAGAATAGTAATGCGGGCGCAAGACATCTACCAACCAAAGAAGATGTGCTTGCTGATCTGAAGCCTCGTATTGCTCCAGGTGACCTCGTGATTACAATGGGCGCAGGAGATATCTGGAAGGTCGGATACGCACTGGCAGACGGTTTGAAGAAGCGTTAATATTACAATCGAGGCGAATCCGAGAATATTCGTGATTTCTCCTCAATAGCACTTCCCCCAAATTCCCTTCAGATAATCCATGTGTTTATCTGAAGGGAGCTTAGGAGGAAGTGTTTTTTTTGTATGGCGAGCATTTGCCGATATCGTCATAGAGTGCTATAGTGCTGTCTGTAGAGGATTAATTTTTTCCTGTAGGCGGTGACCGATGGGCTTTCAGCTTGATATCAAAACGCTAGTGTATGTATTTATCTTTGGGAATTTGTTTATTTTGCTGCTGATAACTAATTATCGGAGTAACGTCAAAAGAGATACTGCTTCCACATTGTTCATACGGGCGAAGATCGCACAGCTGCTCTTCTGGTGTTCTTTATTATTATGGAATCATATCCCTAGTGCTATAGTCATTGTCCTGAGCAATGCCCTAGTTCTTGTAGGCTGCTGTTTGGAAATTACAGCTTTGCTTCTGATGATGGGTGTGCCAGGGTCCAGAATAAAGTTGTATTATATAACGATTTCCATATCTAGCTCGATTACTTTTTGTATCGTTGCTTTATTTTTTAACAATTCTGGTCTGCGGATCGCTTTCACCTCACTTTGGTCTATATTGTTTGTTATCTATCCCTCTTATCATCTAACGGCGAATAAAAAAGGCACACCACTCCAAAAAATATTGGGCCTTTTATTTTTTGCTTTTGCATTGATCATGCTGGTGCGTGCGATTGTTGCACTGGTCTGGGTACCTGAGATGACGGTGTTCACAACAAATCTTTCACAGTATTTATATTATCTTGGGATGTATTTATTATTGATTGTTGGGGCCGCGGGTTTCATTCTACTCTCTAACGAGCATTCCTATATAAAATTAAAAAGAATAGCTAGCTATGATGATTTGACAGGGATTCTTAACCGCGGGCCGTTCTTTCAGGATGCGGAGTTAATGTTTGAAAAGGCTGTTTTTGGGCAGGAGTACATTTCATTTTTGCAGATGGATTTGGATCATTTTAAAGAGGTAAACGACACTTACGGTCATGACACGGGTGACATGGTGCTAGAACATTTCGCTTCTACGATAAAAGCTAACCTAGAAAATGGCGATTTATTGGGTAGACTTGGAGGCGAGGAATTTGCAGTTATATTATTGGGGCCAGATGAAGAAAGCTGCGACCGGAAAGCTGAAGCGCTGCGCGAGGCTGTAATGCGCGCGTCTACTCAAAAGATCTCTTTGGGCTATACAGTTAGTATAGGTGTAATTACGATCATCCCAGATCTGGAGGACTCTATAGATAAGCTGTACAAGCTAAGCGACAAGGCTTTGTATCAGGCTAAACTAGATGGAAGAAACAGAGTCATTCGATACCGATAGGCTTACTAAGGGTCAGAATTACCGTGCGGAGGTGAAAAACTCGACTATGCATTTAGATCACCAGACACTGCTAGTATGTCTTTTCATATGGCAATTGTTCATGCTGCTGCTTTTTGTGGTGAATCGTTTACGGTATGCGCAGGAACAGACCTCTTCCTTGTTTCTTACAGCTAAATATTTACAGCTAGCGGTCCTGATCCTCTTATTGCTTAAGAATTATATAAATTCGCCAATTAGTCTACCGATCATAACGCTTCTTGCCTTGGCTGGAGGAACGCTTGAAAGCTTGGCTCTTCTGATGCTTCTCAGAGTATTCAGTAGCAAGGTTGAGAGATATTATTCAATTTTATTCGGAGTATCTATTATTGTTGTGGTGCTTATGCATTTATTGATGCCAAAGGATCAACTCATTATTGCAGTTGCTTGTCTGGCTGGAATTCTGATTATAGCTTATCCGGCTTATATTCTATGTTTGAAGGCCATGGAGACTTCACTACAAATAATAATGGGACTGCTGTACTGTGCCGTAATCTTAACACTGGCGGGTAAAGGGTTTGAATCAATGTATCCGACAGTGTTCAGTACAGTTGCTTCCCAGATCTTTAATTCGAGTTTTTATCTCGGGATGTTATTGTATATAGCGTTAGGAACGGCTGGAATTATGCTGCTTTACAGAGAGGATTCTTTTGCAGAAATGGAGCGGGTGGCAACTTATGATGAGCTGACGGGTATTTTGAACCGTAGGACGTTTGTTCAGCGTGCTCGGCCTTTAATTGCCGCTTCTGTGATGAGAAAGACACCCTATTCTTTTTTACTGCTGGATGTGGATCACTTTAAGAGCATAAATGATACTTACGGCCATAACACGGGAGACCATGTGCTGAGTGATCTGGCATATAAAATAGAGCAACAGCTTGATAATGGTGATCTGATTGGAAGATTTGGTGGAGAAGAGTTCGCAGTGCTCCTGCACAGAGCCGATGAAAAAAATAGTGATGTTATTGCTGAACGAATGCGCACAGCCGTTATAGGGTCAATTATTCATGGCGTACCGCTGCATTACACGATAAGCATTGGAGTTATCACGATAGAATCGGGCGAACGCTTTTCTTTGAACAATCTCTATAAACCTTGTGATGATGCATTGTATCAGGCTAAGAAAAAGGGTCGGAACTGCGTCGTTAGAAGCTACGAAAATATTAAAGTGTCTTCCTTTCGTCATTAGGCGAGGAAGGCACTTTTTTTGTTTGCATGTGGAATAGTACATATTACCTAATGATCATATATTTTATGTATAGAAGGTTCATGATCATGTAAATCAGAAAAAATGAGTTTTGATTTGATAATCGTGAAAAATTGGTGATTTATACGGGTTTGTAGCAATGAATATCGAATAAAGTATGAAAGTATATAAAGAATTTTAATCCCTCCCTATAAATCGACAAAAACTTTAAAGGAAATGAGTTACTATTGAACTGCATCTAAAGTTGCAGTGATAAATAGAGAGAATTTATTACCAAAATACAAGGAGCCAGAGTCATGCGAGAAAGAATGCTGTTCCTATCAGCCCAGAATCAAAGTGCAGAGGATCTAGAAGGAGAAATGAGAACAGGGAGTATTCTCGAGATTTTGCTTGGGAAATTTGATATCGATTTGCTGACGTATGCCAGTTCCCATAAGGATATGTCTACAAATGATGGGACTGCGCTAACGGTTCATTACATTAACGGGAGCAATACCTCATGGAGATCCATGCTGCGTCCCTTACATAAAATTCGGAATTTCACTAATCGAACTCATGCTGATAAAGACATGAAGAGCACCATTACGGAACTTTGTAGATCGAATAATTACAGACATGTATTTATATCACATAGCTTGCTGGGAAATAGTATTGATATGGTTCGTAATCTGCTTCCTGAAGCAAGTGTTATTACAGATACATATCGTTTTGAGAGTGGGTTTGCCGCTGGAAAAGAAATTGGAAAGCCGAGCAACGGTAATCCTTATCATAAACTAAATGAAGCTTTGGTTCGGCGGAATAAGCGGAGATTAATGAATAAAACAGGTGTACTCTTGGCGACCTCGGAATGGGATGCCCTTTCATTCAAATCTCTATCCTTTGCGGACGCTCGTAAGGTGCATGTCGTTCCTCATTTCATAAAAATGAATGAATACGACGCTTTTACTGAGCCTGTAGCGAAAGAAAATTCAATAGTTATGCACTGGAATATGAACACCAGACAGGGAATCAAAGCAGCTCAAAGCTTCTTTAAGAAGAGCTACCCTTTGATCAAGGAGCAAGTGCCTGATATCAAGTGTTACATCACCAGTCATGAGGTTCATACGGAAGTGTTGACGCTTGTAAAAGAGGATGTATCGGTCATTATCACTGGACCTTTGAAACCGTCTGCGGATTATATACGTCGTGCTAAAGCGGTTCTAGTGCCTATCCTTGAAGGTTGCGAAGTCTCCAGAAACATTCTGGAATCATGGGCTCTCAAAACACCGGTAGTTACTAGTTCTACAATATGCGAGCGATTGAACTGTGAGCATAACCGTAATATTTTGCTTGCTAATAGCTCTGTTGACGTAGTTGCTAGTGTAATAACGCTGTTAAAGAATCCTGAAATGGCCACGATTATTGCTGATCGGGCACATCGCACATTGCTGAAGGATTACGAAGTGAATTATGTAAAGAGTAAGATTCTTAGTCTTGTATAATAGGTGCGTCTGAGAAGGCTCAGCCTGCTGTATATAAAAAACCCGCGAGGACTTTTCACGGTCCTACGCGGGTTATTTTTCTTGTATGATTTTACAGCAGGTTGCGGCGCAATTCTTCCGGAGATTTCGGAGACAGCATTCCAAGTGGAATATCGAATACTGTACGAGCTCCGCTCTGTCCTTCTTGACTCATGCGCTGAGCGGCTCTGGCATAGGCCACGAGAACACTAGCTGTAAACTCTGGATTGCTCTCCAGCTTCAGGCCGAATTCTACAATCTGCTTCGTGCCTTCCCCTGTTACACCACTGCGAATAACAAACCCACCGTGCGGAATACCGCTATGCTGAGCTGCCAATTCTTCTTCAGTGATGAAAGTAACCGTAGTATCATAATCTGCAAAATAATTCGGCATATTTACGATTTCTTCACGAATACGTTCTTGATCTGCACCTGTCTCAGCCACTATAAAGCACTCTCTAAGGTGCTTCTGGCGAGTGGTAAGCTCTGGTGTTTCACCAGCACGAATGGCATCAATAACCTCTTGTACTGGAACGGTATATTGTACACCAGCTTTAACTCCATCTACTCTGCGGATCGCATCGGAGTGGCCTTGGCTAACGCCTTTGCCCCAGAAAGTGTATTCTTTACCTTGTGGAAGAATCGCTTCTGCGAGCAGACGATTCATTGAGAATAGACCTGGATCCCAGCCAGTAGAAATTACGCTGAGTGTTCCACCTTGTTTAGCTGCGGCGTCAACGGTCTCGTAGAACTCAGGGATTTTGGCATGAGTATCAAAGCTGTCCACAGTATTAAACATCCGGGCAATGGCTGGCGTTTGTTCTGGCAGATCGGTAGCCGATCCTCCGCATAGAATCATAACATCCACTTTTCCCTTATATTGTTCGACGGCAGAGATGTGCTCGAACTTCACACCGGCTTCTCCGGCTTCCAGTTGTCCAGGTTCTCTGCGCGTAAAGATCGCAACTAACTCGATATCTTCACTTTGGTTGATAGCCTTACGTACACCTTTTCCTAAATTTCCGTAGCCTACAATAGCTGCTTGAATTTTTTGTTTCAGAAGAAGCCCTCCTAATCTGTAATGAACTAAAGCTCCATTTCTAGTTTACCTAGTATAGTGTGCACTTTTAGCTCTTTTTATATAGTATATAAAAGTTACATGTAATGTAAACTGAATCTGCATAATCTTTCATAATTCCATAGCTTAAAAATAGCATATCTCTCTATTGTCTATCATATATTTACTTATAGATTAGATGAGGTGAGGTGTAACTGTTGAATAACGGAAGAATGACATTCCGATTTGACGTGAACAAGGACGAGCCTGAACCAAAGCCTAAGGCGGTGGAGCGCTGGTCAAATGGCGGCGGCCTGGGCACAGCTGAAGAGTATGCTGAAGGACTGCGTAAAGAGGTAGGTCCAGCACAGCAAACATGGATTTATGAGCCCGATTTTCGTTCTACGCGTGAGGCACCACCGGAAGATTCCTACGACTATTACTCGGGAACTGTGGATCCACGTCAGGAAGAATGGGACGAACGGGATAAAGATTTTAGATATACACAACAATCGTATCTTCTTTCAGATATGGCTTCGGATAGCAGAGATAAACTAGATAATGTATCGAATGTATCCGCTGGCAGTTACGGAGGCTCCTATCATACCCGGCGTCCTTCTTATTGGTGGAAGTTAGCTCTTTCTGTTACGGGAGCCATTGGTACAGGGCTGCTGCTTGGATATGCTGCACTTTCCTTTTTTTATGGAGGGAATATGGACAATAGCTCTGGAAATGGAATAGCAGATAGGGCAGTTACTTCAGATCAGTCTAGTGGAGCTAAAGATCCGGCTGGTGTAGGCACATCGGGATTGCCGGTTACGGGGACTGAAAATGCCGGGAAGAACAGTATCCCTGTTCAAGTAGCTGCGCAAAGTTATTATCTGCTGCAGTATGGAGTATTCAGTACGCCCGAAGGTGCTGAACAGGCTCGCCAGGAGCTGTTAACCGCGGGTTTGGCCGCGGGTTTGGACCCTGCTGACGGCAATCGTGTTTATGCCGGAATATCTTCAGATCGTGAACAGGCCAAGCTGCTAAGCAGCGGTCTTAAGAATCAGGGGATTGAGCTGTATGTGAGAGAGGTGGCACTTTCAGGGGCGGAACAGCTTGTCTACTCTGGAAATGCAGAGGAAGTGAAGAACTATTACTCTGTGAGTGGGCAACTTCTCAGTGAACTAAGCAGTCAATCCGCTTCTCTACTAGGCGCTGGTCTGACGGATACGGCAGCAAATACCTCCGCTGTGAGTGATCTTCATCTGCAATGGAGTGAAGCTATTAAAGTGCTGGAGCAAAGCGTATCTCCTGAAGCTAAGAGCATTTGTGTAGCGCTAGAGAAATCTATGAGCCAAGGCATTTCAGCATGGAGTGAATATAGTAAGAACAAGGCGCAGGGGCTTCTCTGGGAAGTGCAAGAATCGATGCTAAGCTTCTTGACTAGCCAGAAACAGCTGCTATCTGCAATGAATTGAATGATGGATTGGTGACTCTAAAGACAGCAAGCCTCCGAATTCTGGGGGCTTGCTGTTTGGTATGGAGGATAGTATCGCTCCGCAACTTTTAGAGCAAATGGTGGTAAACATTACCGTAAGGGATTTTACGTTTGTATTGATCACAATTTCACCGTATAATAATTAGGGTGTCAAAAAATGGCGAGGGAAGACTGAGATGAAGAAGAAAAATGTAGGAACACTGCTGTTATTTCTAATTCTAGGCTGGCTGGCTGGAGCCTGGATCGCCAAGCTACTGCAGCCGGTAAAGGCTCTTTCTTTTCTAACAACATCGACTGTGCTTAAGTGGTCTCCGCGAGCCGATTTGGACATCATAACCTATGACATCACTATTCATTTGAAATTGTGCATGCTAAGTCTCATCGGTATTATTACAGCTGTATGGCTTTACCGAAGACTGTAACTCTCGTTACTGATCAAGAAGGGACGTTTACAACGTGGACAACTCACAACTTATTATTTTAGCCTCAGGTTCACCGCGTCGACGAGAGCTTTTGTCTTTACTGGGCTTGCCTTTTGAGGTCATTACCAGCGAAGCTGATGAAAGCACACCACCGGACTTTACGCCAGAGCAAATCGTGCGCAGTCTGGCTTTGCGTAAAGCAGAGGCCGTAGTAGCTGCTGTAGGAGAGCGTAACGCAGTAATCGTTGGAAGTGATACGATTGTTGTGTTAGATAACACTGTGCTAGGTAAACCGATGGACGAGCTGGACAGCAAAACGATGCTTACAAGACTTCAGGGCCGGAATCATAAGGTATACACGGGTGTAGCCTGTATTGGACTTCCACATG
The DNA here is from genome assembly GCF_037963865.1 of Paenibacillus sp. FSL R10-2734. Taxonomy (NCBI): domain Bacteria; kingdom Bacillati; phylum Bacillota; class Bacilli; order Caryophanales; family Paenibacillaceae; genus Paenibacillus; species Paenibacillus sp. FSL R10-2734. Next base: position 2,044,877 of record NZ_CP150170.1, read on the forward strand.
GAAAGACTATAGTGGAGCACCGTGTTACTTCCGTAACGATGAGAGCAATGACTGATGAAGAAATTGCTGCTTATATAGCTACGGGAGAGCCCGCTGATAAGGCTGGTTCTTATGCGATACAAGGGCTTGGCTCCACCTTGGTGGAACGAATTGAAGGCTGTTATTTCAATGTTGTCGGATTGCCGCTGTCGCTTCTTGGCGAAATGCTGTCCGAGTTCGGTATAACTGTATTGAACCGGTAGGAAGCTTGGGAAAGAGGGATAGGGATGGAGTCGCAATCACTTATGCTGCGGGACCTCCCCCATGAAGAACGACCAAGAGAGCGCATGATGCATTATGGGGCGGAATCATTAAGTCAAGCGGAGTTGTTAGCCATTCTGCTGCGTACGGGAACACGCCGTGAATCGGCTATTCATATTGCACAGCAGATGCTGGGGAAGATCGGTGGCCTACGTGGGCTGGTTGACCTTAGCATCGAAGAACTGACCGAAATCAAAGGTATCGGCCCTGCCAAGGCCGTGCAACTAAAAGCAGGCATCGAACTTGGAAGGCGCCTCGCGAACTCCAGGTTTTCTATGCCGGTCATTATCCGTTGTCCAGAGGACGCTGCGGAGATTCTGACCGAGCAGTTGCGTTATTTGCAGAAGGAGCATTTTGTCTGCCTGTTTCTGAATACGAAGAATCACGTGATTGGACAAGAAACTTTGTCTATGGGCAGTCTTAACGCTTCGATTGTTCATCCTCGTGAGGTATTCCGAGCAGCTATAAAATGTAGTAGTGCCTCTATCATATGCGCACATAATCATCCTAGTGGTGATCCAACGCCTAGTCCGGAGGATATCTCCTTGACCTCAAGACTGCTTCAGGCAGGTGAGATTGTCGGAATAGACGTGTTAGATCATCTAATTATCGGTGATAGCAGTTTTGTAAGCTTGAAAGAAAAAGGACACATGTAATATAAATGTGAAGATTTACTTAGGAAAAGGAGAATTAGCATGTTGGGTAGTTTTACGAAAGATTTAGGAATTGACTTGGGGACAGCAAATACGCTTGTCTATGTACGCGGTAAGGGGATCGTTGTAAGAGAGCCTTCCGTTGTAGCCATTAACACTGACACTAAGACGATTGAAGCCGTGGGTGAATCCGCTAAAAAAATGATCGGCCGCACACCAGGAAACATTCGTGCGATCCGTCCAATGAAGGATGGAGTTATCGCTGACTTTGATACAACGGCTACCATGATTAAATATTTTATTCGTCAAGCACAGAAACAGCGTTCTATGTTCCAACGTCATCCTAATGTAATGGTCTGCGTACCATCCGGCATTACTGCTGTAGAGCAACGTGCTGTAGAAGATGCTACTAGACAAGCTGGTGCTCGCGAAGCTTACATTATCGAGGAGCCTTTTGCTGCAGCGATCGGTGCAGATCTGCCGGTTTGGGAACCAACAGGAAGTATGGTTGTTGATATCGGCGGAGGTACAACTGAAGTCGCTGTAATTTCACTCGGCGGTATTGTTACTAGTCGTTCTGTACGTGTTGCGGGTGATGAAGCGGATGAGTCTATCATTCAGTACATCAAACGTCAGTACAATCTGATGATTGGTGAACGTACTTCGGAACAGCTTAAAATGGATGTGGGTTCTGCCCTGCCACTTGAGAAGGCTGAGACCATGGAAATTCGCGGACGCGATCTCGTAACGGGTCTGCCTAAGACACTTACAATCACTTCTGACGAGATCTGTGAGGCGTTGTCCGACACAGTGAATTCTATTATTGAAGCTGTTAAAGTAACTTTGGAAAAATGTCCACCGGAGCTTGCAGCAGATATTATGGATCGCGGGATTGTCTTAACAGGTGGAGGCGCCTTGCTTCGTAACTTGGACAAACTGCTTGCACGTGAGACTGGAATGCCAGTTATTGTTGCTGAGAACCCTCTTGATTGTGTAGCTATTGGAACAGGAAAGGCGCTTGAAAATATTCATTTGTTCAAGAGTCGCAGCAGTTCCAGTCTTCGCTCTAAGAGATAAGCCTATGTATTGCCACTTGTGTACGTCAACCCTGTTATGGGAGAAATACTGTTGTTAGAGGGTGTTGAAACTGTTTAAACTCTTAAGCAATAAACGTTTGTTTATTCTGTTGATTACACTGGTGCTGTTCATTGTGGTGATGGGCTTCAGCTTGGCATCAAGGAGCAAATTGTCCTGGCCGGAGAATTTTCTTAGAGATACGACTGGTTTCGTGCAAAAAATGTTCTACAAGCCCGCTGGATATGTAGCGGGCTTGTTTGAAGATATCGGAAATCTGAAAGATCTTGCTGAGGAAAATGAGCAACTGAAGATTCTAGCTGCCCAATATGCGCGTGATAAAGCCCAGTATAACTTCATTCAGGCACGGAATGATTCGTTGGAGGAAAAATGGAAGTTTACTGAAGAACAGAAGAAATTGTATAAATATGATTATCATATAGCGCAGGTAATAAGCCAGACTACAGAACCAAGCAATAGTACAATTGTAATCGATTTAGGTTCAAAGGATGGCGTTAGACCAAATATGTCCGTAATTTCTGTTGAAGGTTTGGTGGGCGTTATAAGCCAGGTCAGCAATTTCACTTCTACTGTGAAGCTTATGACCATGATGGATACCAATGATCCTAATTCCCAGCCGCCTATTGCGGCAACTGCCTTAAATAAAGAGGGGAAGTCTTTTGGTATGATTGAGAGCTATAATCCAAAGACAAATAGAATGCTGATGACTAAAATTCCACCGGGCGATCCGATTGCAAAGGATGATGTAATTGTTTCCTCCGGAATTGGGGGATTGTATCCGCGAGGATTGACCATCGGTACGGTTGATAGCGTTGAGGTTGGTGAATTTGGATTAACCTCTACAGCAGTGATTAAGCCTTCAGCAGAATTTCAGGACTGGAAAGAGCTGATTGTTGTTTATACGGAGGAGCGTGCTGAATAGTGAATATGCGCAGATCTGTTCTTATTCTGTTACTGTTCCTCTTATTTATTCTGGAGGGAACCATTCTGCCTTGGCTGATTCCAGATGTTTGGCAGATGCGAATTATTCCGAATCTAGTGTTTGTTGTATTATTGTTCGTGGCTGTATATCATCATCGTCATTCAGCACTTTTGCTGGGTCTAACTTTCGGAATGTTACATGATGTCGTTTTTTATGGCAGAATTCTAGGAGCACATTCTTTTGCGATGGGTCTGTCGGCGTATTTAATCGGCCTTCTGTTTCAGACTCCACGTGCTCCACTGCCTCTTATGATGACTGTGATTCTGCTCGGAAGCTTACTAGAGGATAGTGTGTTATTTGGTATTTATAGTGTATTCAATCTCAATCAGGAACCCTATAGCTGGGCGATTTTGGATCATATGCTGCCAACGATGCTCTTTCATTTTGCTATCGCTCTGATCCTCTACATACCGCTAAGGCGCCAGCTTGAGCTGATCAAGAAAGAGAAGAGTAAAGAGGAAGCGGCATAAAGAGGCTTTCATTTTCTTTCTTTATAAAGCAGGAATTTAAGGGGCCCGGCACGAATGAATGAGGATAGGGGGCCAGGCATATGACAGTAAAATCCAAGCATGTAAGGATTAAGGGCATCAAGGATGGCCTGATATTCCTGCTAGACGACAAGTGTCCCTTCGAAGATCTTCTGAGCGAGCTTCGCTATAAGCTGGAGCACAGCCATCAAAATATTTTGACTGGACCGATTGTGCATGTGGACATTAAGCTGGGCAATCGTCCCGTAACTGAGGAAGACAAGGAAGCTGTGCTGGAGATTCTGAAAGGACAGGGAAACCTACTGATTCGTTCCATAGAGGCGCTTCCAGTGCCCGGCAGTGAGGATAATGACGCGTTGTTTCTTATGAGTGGAATTCTTCGTTCCGGTCAGGTGCTGCACCATGAGGGCAATCTTTTATATCTGGGGGATGTGAACCCGGGAGGTACCATAACCTGCTCAGGCGATATCTATATTCTAGGATCACTTAGAGGTATGGCGCATGCTGGAGTAGATGGTAATGAGGAAGCGATTATCGCTGCTTCTTTAATGTCTCCAACACAATTGCGAATTGCTGATATTATCAGTCGTCCTCCCGATGAGTGGGAAACCCGAGAAAGCAGTATGGAGTTTGCATATTTAACGAACGGAGCTATGCAAATCGATAAAATTCATAATCTAGTCAAAGTACGTCAGGATTTAAATGTGTTTAAAGGGGTGTAGCCTCCATGGGAGAAGCGATAGTCGTAACCTCGGGCAAAGGCGGAGTTGGCAAGACAACCACAACAGCCAATATTGGAACCGCACTTGCACTGCAGGGCAAAAAAGTATGTCTCGTCGATACCGACATTGGACTGCGTAATCTGGATGTAGTTATGGGGCTTGAGAATCGTATTATTTATGATCTAGTGGATGTAGCAGAGGGACGTTGTCGACTGAATCAAGCGCTCGTTAAAGATAAACGCTTTGATGAGTTGTATATGTTGCCGGCGGCACAAACGAAGGATAAAACAGCTGTCTCTCCTGAACAAGTAAAAGATATCATTCTTGAACTGAAGAAGGAATATGAATATATTCTGATTGATTGTCCAGCAGGGATTGAACATGGCTTCCGCAATGCGATAGCTGGTGCGGATAAAGCGATCGTGGTTACCACACCAGAGCATGCCGCTGTGCGGGATGCGGATCGTATTATCGGACTGCTCGAGCAGTCGCATGTGGAATCGCCAAAATTGGTGGTAAATCGTATTCGCCCAGGTCTTGTAAAGTCTGGGGATATGCTTGATATTGAGGATATTTTACAGGTGCTGAATATTGATCTTATCGGAATTGTTCCGGATGATGAACTGGTTATTAAAGCCGCTAATAGTGGAGAGCCTACAGTTATGAATCCCGATTCGTCAGCAGCTATTGCCTACCGCAATATTGCACGTCGAATTTTAGGTGATGCTGTACCGCTAATGCAGCTTGATCGGAAACCGGGAGCCTTTAAGAAACTCAAGAAATTTTTCGGTATGGCTTAATTTTGCACCAAGCAATCTTACTATAGAAGCATAAACGGTCCCACCACTAGAGAAATCTATGGGTGGGATTTTTTTTTTTTGAAATATTAGAAAGTAATTGGTTTTCACCTACACGTTTCTAGCATTAAAGTGCTCCGCTTTGGTCGGGCTTGTTCTAAAGAGACTTCCGTGCTTCATAAAATGGAAGTAAAACAAGCCCGTCCGGAGGGATAAATATGGATCTGAAATCAGATATCAAGAATCGCCGCAAGGATCGTATTCGTAGTTTGCTGGAGGAAATCCCGGATATAGAAACGGCGGAGGTGCCTCCGTTATTCGTTATGCCCGAAAAGAGTACGAGCTTCAAGGAGTGGGGAACGGGATTTAAGAAGAATGAGGGGCAATCATCTATAGAGCCTGACCCAGAAGTGATGTGGAAAGAGAGACGCGGGGGCTGGGAGGAACCTGGCGGAGGAGGTTCTAATTTTTCTTCCGGTTTTATTCGACGGGTTGTAGCCAGTGTGCTTGTGTTTGGAGCGGTATGGGGGATATTTTCGGTTCACCAGCCATGGTCTTATAAAGTTCAAGCTTTTATTAGTGATGCCTTGAGCAATGACATGGATTTCATAGCAGTACGTGTCTGGTACGAGGAGAATTTTAATGGTGCACCGGCGTTCATTCCGATATTTGGTGACAAAGATGAGCCTTCTCAAAAGGCAGCAGCTCATCATGACCTTAGCGCTCCGGTAGCCGGAAGCATTGTTCAGCCATTTGCTTCTACGCTAAAAGGTGTGGAAATTATGCCTCAAATCGATTCAACCTTAAATGTGACGGTGAAGAGTATAGACATGGGACGTGTTCTTTCCATCTCCAAAGAATTGGACGGTGGCATTCGAATTGCGGTTCAACATTCTGGAGGAATCACAGCAGAATACGGGCATTTAAGCGGCACCAAACTGGAGATTGATGACTGGATTCAAAGTGGAGATGCACTCGGATGGATGCTGGAGAAAGAGGGATCCTCAGCTCCTACGCTGTTTTTTGCAGTGATGAAAGACAAGACTTATATTGATCCTACAGAAGTGGTATCGTTTGATTAGGATCTTAGGAATTGACCTGTCACTTCATCCATTGTTCGTAATCATTATGTTGCTCTCTGTACTCACGGGACAATTTCTGGAGCTGCTTACTTTATTTACGATTGTCCTCATTCATGAGTTAGGACATGTCGTAGCGGCCCTTCTTGTTGGGGCTACAGTCAAGTCGGTTCAGCTTCTTCCGTTTGGTGGAGTTGCGGTGATTGAAGATCATGGGCGGCTTACAGCTAGTCGTGAGATTGGCATTGCACTTGCCGGTCCACTGCAAAATGGCATCATGATTGTTATGGCTCTTGGTCTCCAGCAAGCAGGCTACGGCAATCAGGAATTTTTAACCTATTTTATACATGCCAATGCCATTATTGCATTGTTTAATCTTTTACCTGTGCTGCCACTTGACGGAGGAAAAGTACTTCAGGCTACAGTTAGTCTATTCCTTCCTTACTACTATACTTTGCTGTGGAGCGGACGCGTGAGCATTGCTGCAAGCATTCTTGTGATTGTTTATGCGCTGTTGCCCCTTGGGGCGGGTGGAGGTCTGAGGCTGAATATGATCATGATCGGTGCTTTTCTACTGTATTCAAATCTCACGGATCATCGGAATTTACCATACAGATTCGTTGCATTTTTGATGAATAGGGAGGCTGTTTATGAGTATCATTTGCGGACAGGAAGTGTGGCTCGTCCAATTGTTGCCTTATCTGCGAAACCTTTAGACGCTATATTGCGTCTATTTAAACGTAATCAATATCATTTTATTTATGTGTTAAACGGCAAAGGCAATGTTGTTGCTGTTGTGCCGGAACAGCGCTTAATATCTACTTACTTCGGAATGTAGTGTATTTACGCAGAGAATGAGAAGAAATGAATGAACGAAACCAGAGGTGAAGCCATGAAACAGATGATCGTTCACTGCACGCAGCACATTACCCGAATGGCTCTTCTGGAGAACGGAAGGCTTGTGGAGTACGCGGCTGAGCGCGATCAGCAGCAAGGGCTGGTCGGTAGTTATTATAAAGGCCGTGTGATTAACGTACTTCCAGGTATGCAGGCTGCTTTTGTTGACATTGGACAGAAGAAGAATGCTTTTTTATATGTTGATGATGTCTTGCACCCTCATTTGGATAAACAGCCGGATGTGAAGCCCTCTATCGAGACGCTTTTGCAGCCTGGTCAGGATATTGTTGTACAAGTAAGAAAAGAGCCGAGTGGCGGCAAGGGTGCGCGTGTAACGACCCATTATACATTGCCTGGCCGCTGGATGGTGTATATGCCTTTTGCTGATTACGTTGGTGTCTCCAAAAAAATAAGTCGCGATGCAGAACGTAGCCGGCTCAAAGGAATTGGTGATCGGCTGCGAATGAAAGAAGAGGGGCTTATTATGCGGACTGTCTCTCAGGATGAGCCACATGAAGCCGTGGAAGGTGATCTTTCATTTCTACGTGCGCAATGGGATAACATTACACGTCGGGCACAAACGGCAGAAGCTCCGGCTTTATTGCATCGTGATCTTAGTATTGTTCAACGGTTTATAAGAGATGCATTTAATCCACAGCGCGATCAGTTAATTATTGATTCTCCAGCTGCAGTTAAAGAAGCTACGATATTTCTAGATGACATGGCACCTGATGGGTACAAGCCTGTAAGTTTGTACAATGGAGCGGAGCCTATTTTTGCAGCTTATGGAGTTCAGGAACAGCTACACAAGAGCTTCAGCCGCAAGATCACGCTGGCGGGCGGAGCAACCATGATCTGGGATGAGACGGAGGCGCTCACCGTTATTGACGTTAACACCGCGCAATACATTGGAGGAGCATCGCTTGAAGAGACGGTGACAAATACTAATCTGCTTGCAGCAGAGGAGATCGGTCGTCTAATCCGTTTACGAGATACAGGTGGAATCATTATTGTCGACTTTATTGATATGGAGCAAGAGGCACATCGTAAAATGGTTACCGAGCGGCTTGAGAAAGTGATCTGCAAGGATCGAACCAAAACACATATTCTCGGTTGGACAAGACTTGGACTTCTGGAGATGACCCGGAAGAAGGCAAGACATGATTCAGCCAGCTTCGCACCTATCCTTTGTCAGTGTTGTGGGGGAAGCGGAAAAGTTGGAGAATGGATGGAATGAGTTGACGATAGGCGATAAGTATGATAATATCTTCAAGTGTGTGTTTGATTCATTCGATCCTGCACATGCTGTAACCGCTCCGATCGGGTACATAAGTGCAGTTCCCACGGGAATCTGCCACCTAGACTAGGCGAGTCTGAGACATGAGGAGGTGCAAGTAAAATGTATGCAATTATCGAAACTGGTGGTAAACAATACAAAGTCCAAGAGGGCGATGTTTTGTTCATTGAGAAGTTGGAAGCTGAAGACGGCGCAAGTGTAACTTTTGACCGTGTATTGGCTGTTTCTAACGAAGGTGGTCTGACTGCAGGAGCTCCGCTCGTAAGTGGCGCGTCTGTAACAGCTAAAGTCGAGAAACATGGTAAAGGCGCTAAGGTTGTAGTTTACAAATACAAACCTAAGAAGAACTACCACAAGAAACAAGGCCATCGTCAACCGTACACGAAAGTAACTATCGAGAAGATTCAAGCGTAAGAAGGTGCGTGAATGATTAACGTACGGATTACACGATCTTCGGATCTAGGGACTATCGTTGGCTTTGAGGTAAAAGGGCACGCGGGTTATGCAAAGCGTGGCGAAGATATCGTATGTGCCGGAGTTTCGGCCGTAACGGTTGGAACCGTCAATTCGATTGAGACTTTGACCGGAATCTCCATGGATACGTCCATGAAGAACGGATTCCTAAGTGGGACATTAAGTTCCATTGATGATTTCGATACTTCCGCGAAGGTGCAATTGCTGCTTGAATCCATGGTCGTGATGCTAAATGATATCGCAGAATCATACGGGAAGTATCTTCAAATAGAGCAAGTAAATATTTAAAGAAGGAGGTTGACAACATGTTGAAATTGAATCTTCAATTGTTCGCATCGAAAAAAGGTGTAGGTTCCACAAAGAACGGACGGGATTCCCATTCCAAACGTCTTGGCGTGAAACGTGCTGACGGTCAAGCAGTAACCGGCGGTAACATCTTGGTTCGTCAACGCGGAACAAAAATTCACCCAGGCACTAACGTAGGCATCGGTAAAGATGATACGTTGTTCGCATTGGTGGATGGCGTAGTGAAGTTCGAACGTTGGGGCCGCGATCGCAAAAAAGTGAGCGTATACCCAGTTGATGTCGCTCCGGTAGCAGCGGCACTGGAAGCGTAAGCTTACGGAACCATATTTGCATGTAGAAGCCTCCGGCATGAGTGCCGGAGGCTTTTTTGTAGAATATTCAGAATCGTTAGTGGATACCTCTTTGAGCACTTTAGAAACATGTACCTTCAGAGTTTTAAGAAAGCATAAACATCCTTAGACATATGTGAAATTCTCATGGTTATCTCTGGTGAACTACAGGTAACTGCTGTGTTATACTAGGAAATGGTAATTGTTGAGGATGGTAATCTAAACGAAGTCATGAATTTTGCGAACTGAGGGACGGGGAGAAAGAATGAAATCCTGGAAAAGTGCAATCTGGGCAGTCATGTTATCCGTAATGCTTCCTTTAGGACTCGTGTATTGGCATACCTCCCTTTTGACGTGTCTGTTGCTTGGAATTTGGGTAGCAGTAACGGTTGCTTTCAGTTTGATTTGGAATCAGCGTCATTGGGAACGGGAACTGCGCATACAAGAGAACACTCTGCAACAGGCGGCGATTCGGACACTGAATCATCATCGTCATGATTGGATGAACGATTTGCAGATTCTTTACGGATATATTCAGCTTGGAAAGCCTGATAAATCCGTGGAGTGTGTGGAAAGAATAAAGGAACGTATAGCACTTGATAGTCGTATCGCTAAGCTGGGCATTCCTTCATTGGTCTTCTATATCCAATCTTTCCGAACTTACCGGACTAGTCTGGAACTGGAAGTTCAAGTGGAGGAAGGATTGCAACTGGAGGACAAGCTAAACCGGGAAGCAGGAGATGAGCTGACTTCAGTGATTATGCAGACCATACGGGCTTATCAATATAACGGACTGGCTCCCCAGGGTGAAACGCGCAAGCTTCGTCTTGGCTTTCTTCAGGATGGAGGAGACATTCTTATCTCCTTCGAAGGTGAGGGAGAGCATGGCAATCCCGAGCAGCTCAAAGGGCAAATTTATAATATAGTACAAGGAAAAATCATGAAAGCGGGGCAGTTTAAGCCCAGTAAGGCTTATGTAGAGCTGCGTTTGCCGCTTGAAATGTGAGGAAGGTGAACATTAATGTTCGTAGATAAAGCTAAGATTTATGTTAAAGGCGGAGACGGCGGGGATGGGATCGTTGCATTTCGTCGGGAGAAGTATGTACCGGATGGTGGTCCTGCAGGTGGTGACGGTGGCCGTGGTGGCGACGTTATCTTCCGCGTAGATGAGGGACTCCGTACATTGATGGATTTCCGTTATCAGCGCCATTTTAAAGCTGACAAAGGGATTAAAGGACGCAACAGAAGTCAGCATGGAGCGAACGCTGATCATATGATTGTGCGGATTCCGCCTGGAACCGTGTTAATTGACGATGATACACAAGAGATCATCGCTGATTTGACTCGCCATGGTCAGCAAGTTGTTGTTGCCCGTGGTGGTCGTGGGGGTCGTGGGAATACTCGTTTTGCAACACAATCTAATAAGGCTCCAGAGCTTGCAGAGAACGGCGAAGAGGGTCAAGAGCGGTATATTGTTATGGAACTTAAGGTTATGGCTGATGTGGGACTTGTAGGCTTCCCGAGTGTGGGCAAATCTACACTACTGTCGGTCGTATCCGCAGCAGAGCCAAAGATTGGTGCATACCACTTCACTACGATTACACCGAACTTAGGTGTAGTAGATGTTGGGGATGGACGAAGCTTTGTAATGGCGGATCTGCCAGGATTAATCGAGGGAGCTAGTGAAGGCATAGGTCTTGGTCATGAATTCCTACGTCACGTTGAACGTACACGGATCATTATTCACGTAGTGGATATGTCTGGTTCAGAGGGGCGTGATCCTTTCGAGGATTGGGTTCTCATTAATGACGAGCTGAAGCAATATAATGCGGCTCTAATTGATCGTCCTCAGATCGTGGCCGCGAATAAAATGGATATGCCGGAGTCAGAGGAGAATCTCATCGCTTTCCGAGAACGCGTAGCTGAGCTACGTCCGGATCTTGAGATTATGCCAATCTCCTCACTTACCCGTCAGGGTGTGCAGGAACTGTTATATCGTGCAACGGATATTCTTGATAGTATTCCGGTGGAACCTGTAGTTGAAGAAGTATCAGGAACAACGGAACGTAAGGTTTATAAGCTGGAAGCGGAAGATGATAACTCATTCACCATTACACGTGATAATGAAGCATATGTGGTCAACAGCCCTCGTATCGAGAAAATGCTGAAACGTATGCAGCTCAGTACTCATGATGCGATCCTGAAGCTGGCACGGACACTACGTCATATGGGTGTGGATGCAGAGCTTCGTAAACGTGGTGCTGTTGAGGGAACGATTGTCCGTATTGGTGAGTTCGAATTCGAATTCGTTGAGAACAGCAGTTACTATTAATATATAGCTGATTACAAAGCGCGATTTGTGTTCTCCTGTAAAGGTAGACACAAGTCGCGCTTTTTTTTATTTCCGTATTGAGCATTATTTTTTCAGGAAAAGAACCCAAAACACGATATATATCGTATACAATAAATATCGAAATACACTAATTCCCATTCGGGAACACATACGTTATTCATATATCATAGATGATGAAAGAAGGAATAGCAGATGGCAATTATTGAAGTGGTGAAGTACGACGGTCCTCCAGGGATTTTCGCATGGAAATATCCAAACCAAGAGCTAGGGACATGGACACAGCTAATTGTTAATGAATCTCAGGAAGCGATCCTATTCAAGGGCGGACAAGCGCTTGATTCCTTTACGGCAGGGAGACACACCCTGAGCACCGCCAATATTCCTATTTTATCTAATATCGTTAATCTTCCTTTTGGCGGGAAGTCACCATTCACAGCAGAAGTATGGTATGTGAACAAGACCAATTCGATGAATGTTAAATGGGGAACGAGCTCACCTTTACAACTCCAGGATCCTAAATACAAAATTATGATTGCTGTTCGTTCTTTCGGACAGTTTGGTGTAAAGGTTGATAATCCACGTAAATTTTTGTTGCAGCTCGTCGGAACGCTTCCTCAGTTTGATCAGGATACGCTCGTAAATTATTTCCGCGGCTTGCTTATGTCGAACATAAATGAGCTGATCTCTTCTTACCTTGTACATAAGCAAATCAGCATCTTGGAGATTAATGCCTATGTAGCAGAGATCTCAAAGCATATCCAGGGGCGATTAGCATCGACTTTTCTGGATAATGGTCTTGAGCTGAATAATTTCTATATTGATTCGATTAATATTCCAGATGATGATCCGGCAACGATTCGATTGAAGGAAGCTTTGGCTAAAAAAGCAGAAATGGATATTATCGGCTTCAACTACCAGCAGGAGCGGGGCTTTAACACGATGGAAAAAGCAGCAGGTAATCCTGGAAACCTCGGAGTAGGTATGATGAACACTGGGATGGGGCTTGGACTTGGCATGGGATTCGCTGGGCCAGCTATGGATATGGTGAATCGTATGACCAGAGGGATGAGTTTTGATACAGGGACTACAGTTGTACGTCAAGAGCGCTCCTGTTCTAAGTGTGGGGTTATGAATCCTGTGGAGGGGAGGTTCTGTGGCGGCTGTGGGCATGCTCTTGAGAGCTTTCAGCAAAGTACAACGTCCAGCAACAAAATCAATTGTTCGGAATGTGGACATGAACTGAAACCTGGAGCCAAGTTCTGTCCTGGCTGTGGCAATCCTTATCGTGCTTGCCCAACCTGTGGAGCGGATAATCCTGAGGGTGCTTCTTCCTGTGTCTCTTGTGGAAAAGAAATGCCTAAAGCCTGTGGTAAATGTGGAGAAATGGTAGCACCAGGGGTGAAATTCTGTCCTCACTGTGGAGACAGCTTGGTTATTAAATGCGGTGGCTGTGGGCATGAACTGAAACCTGGACAGAAGTTCTGTGCAGAGTGTGGAACGAAAGCAGGCTGAAGGAGGACGTAATGAACAAGGGTAAAAGATATATTCGTATCATCACCGTTATTTATGTGGCTGCTATAATACTAACAGTGTTCTCCTTTATTGGGTTTGGATTCTCTGAATCGCTGTTTCGATTCGTGACTTCGCTAGCTGCTGTTCTGTTGGCGGAGAGTGTGGTATATGGCTATTGTATTTTTTGGCTGCGAACTGCAGGTAGTGTACAGCGGACCTCACCGGTACTTCTCAGTGGTGCATTCATTACGGGAATCTATGCGGTTGTTGTATTCGTATCAGCTATCGTTTTCGATTGGATGCTGGAGATGTCCCCCTTGTGGTATGCTGCCGTACAGCTGCTGATTCTTTTGATAGGTGGAATTACTCTGGCGGCGATTGGGATTTATGGATGGAATGCCGGAACAGAAGAACAGCAAGTGAAGAGGTCCTTGCAAGCATTTCGACTGCATCAGAGCGAATTAAACGAGATCAGTGAGCTGGCAAGTAGCTGGAAGCACACCGAATCTGAACAGCTTGAGAAGATGCTGAATAAGTTGCGAGATCAATTCAAGTTCAGTGATCCTGTATCAGATTCATCTTTATATGCTACTGAGGATATCATGCATCAGCAGATCTCCCTGTTGCATGATCATGTGAAACTTCTGCTCATGGCACAAGAGCCACAGGATAACTGGCAAGTCGAAATCAACGAAATGGTCGAAAGTATCCAAACTACACTTGAGCGACGAAATCGTGAATTAGCGGCACTTAAATAGGAGGAAATAACTACATGAACAGATTGAACATACAAGAGCCGTCACCGACCCCAGCGGGGAGTGCAGCGGTTCCTCTGATTAAATTAGATCGGACTGGGTTTGATTATGTCATTATTGCGGCGGCATATCTATTCATGCCCATTGGGCTCGTCCTTGCATTGTTACGTTTGATACTAACTCATTATAAAAATCATCGGAAACCTACTAACCTGAATCTAATGATGCATGTATTTTTCGGAGGATTTGTCGAGCTTTCTATTGCTATGTTTGTGGATACCATGAGTGGAAACACTGGAACTTCTGAATTATTAACGATCCAGATTTTCCTTGCGGTCATATTTTTGATCCCGGCTTTTATTTTTGCAAGTGCGACAGCGAAGGCCAAATATACATTTTCTAAGCTTAACACTTCTTATATAGAGCTGATTTTGACTAAAAATATCCGATATGTCGGCAGTTTAGCTGAACGTGTAGGTCAAAGCGAAAGCGATGTACGGAGAGATGTCCAGTATCTAAAGAATAAAGGATTACTGGATATTGATATTGTACTTTCTGAGGGACGTCAGATGCCAGATCCATCCATGGCAGCACCTAATCTTGTTCATTCTGGAAGGACTTCAGGCTTCGGAGCTCAAGCTTCGGGTCAGCAGATTCATACTCAGCCTCAGTCCTCGCCGCAGCTGCCTAAGTCTATCCGTTGTCCGGGCTGCGGAGCACAGAACACGGTTCAGCCTGGTCAGTCAAAGAGCTGTGAGTACTGTGGGACAACTATTGCTTACAGCTGATTTGAGCCTAGGTAGAGTTGTGATTTCTATCACTACATTAAAAAAATATTGCTTTTTACGACTTTAATCCGATATAATGTCCACTAAGAAAACACAAAAGTCTTTGAGGTGAGGACGTTCGTGAAAGAACGCTATTATTTGGTCCGTGAGGACATATTACCTGATGCCGTACTTAAGACTATGCAGGTCAAACAATTGCTTGAGGCCGGGGATGCTAAGACCGTACATGAAGGTGTAGAACAGGTAGGATTAAGCCGAAGTGCTTTTTATAAATACAAGGATGGCATTCACCTGATCCATCAGCTCGAACGTGAGCGAATTGTTACAATCTCCATGGATTTGGAACACGAATCTGGGATGCTCTCCAAGGTTCTAGGATCTGTGGCGGGGCATGGGGCTAACGTGCTGACGATTCACCAGAGTATACCGCTACAAGGACGGGCAAATGTAGTAATCTCCGTGGAAATCTCACATTTGAATGAGGAACTCGGGGAAATGCTTGATAGTCTGAAGGGTATTCCAGGAGTGAAGCGCGCCCTAATCGTTGGACAGGGATAGAGAAACTATATACGTAAAACTTTTAGGAGGATACAGATGAAGCCGGTTAAAGTGGGATTGCTGGGTCTGGGAACAGTTGGTACAGGTGTAGTTCGTATCGTGGAAGGAAATCAGGAGGATTTGAGCAGTCAAGTAGGCTCTCCAATACTCATTGAGCGCATAGCGGTGAATAATTCCAATAAGCCACGTGATATTGAGGTCGATCCTGCCAAAATAACGACAGATCCATGGGATGTTATTCGTGATCCTGAGATTGATGTAATCGTAGAGGTAATGGGTGGTATCGATGGAACAAAGGAATATATTCTTGAAGCTTTGGATCGCGGTAAGCATGTCGTAACTGCGAACAAGGACTTGATGGCGCTGCATGGCTCGGAGATTCTGGCTAAGGCGCAAGAGAAGCAATGCGATGTTTTTTATGAGGCTAGTGTTGCAGGTGGGATTCCGATTATTCGGACGCTTATCGAAGGATTTTCTTCGGATAAGATCATGAAGATTATTGGTATTGTGAATGGAACGACTAATTACATACTAACCAAAATGAGTCAAGAAGGCGCATCCTATAATGATGTGTTAAAAGAAGCGCAGGATCTAGGTTATGCAGAGGCCGATCCAACCTCCGATGTGGAAGGTCTGGATGCTGCCCGCAAAATGGCGATTCTCGGAACCTTAGGCTTCCGCACTAATGTGGAGCTGCATGACGTCAGCGTGAGTGGCATTTCAGAAGTAAGTAAAGCTGATATTGCTTTTGCAAAGCGTCTCGGTTACGAAATTAAGCTGCTAGGTATAGCTGAACGCCAGGATGAGGAATTCAGTATCAGTGTTCAACCGACCTTGATTCGAGCAAGTCATCCACTTGCTTCCGTAAATGGTGTCTTCAATGCAGTATATGTGTACGGTGAGGCAGTAGGAGAGACGATGTTTTATGGTGCGGGAGCGGGGGCAATGCCAACAGCAACCTCGGTAGTAGCTGATTTGGTAGCGATTATTAAAAATCTCAAGCTGGGTGTCAATGGATTGAAGCAAAAAGTACCTTATAAGCAGAAGAAGCTTAAGGGCGATGAGGATATCTTTTATAAGAACTTTCTTCTTTTGCACGTGGATGATAAAGCAGGCGTATTGGCTAAAATTACTCAGGTTTTTGCCGAGTATGACGTGAGTCTTGATTCGGTCGTTCAGCAAGCCAATCCAAACAATCCAGACGCGGAGATTATTATTGTTACCCATAATGCTAGCAAAGCCAGTATGAACAAAGTGCTGCGTCACTTTAAGGATCTGAAAGTCATCCACCGGATTAAGAGCCATTATCGAGTGGAAGGTTAGAATTGTAGCTGGACTATACTTTCTATATTCAAACAATGAGTAAGGAGATTGCACCTGTTATGAGTATTTATGGAGTAGCAAGGGTTAAAGTACCTGCTAGTACTGCCAATCTTGGTCCGGGCTTCGATACCCTTGGTATGGCTTTGCCGTTATATGCCTGGATTGAGATGGAAGAGGCAGAGGAGACTGTTTTTCATCTATACGGTGACGAGATGAAGGGAGTGGCCCGGGATAAGAGTAATTTACTCTATAAGGTCGCTCAGATGGTATTTACTGAGGCGGGTGTTACGGTGCCTGAGTTATCTATTTCGATGTACTCTGAGATTCCGCTTACGCGCGGACTTGGTAGCAGTGCTTCGGCCATCATTGGTGGCATGGTCGCAGCTAATACTATGATCGGCTCTCCACTGGATAATGCCAAGCTATTTGATATGGCAACCCAGCTTGAGAAGCATCCCGATAATGTAGGTGCCTCCTTGTTTGGTGGTATTATAACCGCAGTGTGGGACGGTGATCATGCTGATTATGTTCGCCTTGAACCGCCACAAGACCTTGAGGTTCTCGTAGTCATTCCTGAATTCGAGCTGGAAACTACAAAAGCACGGGGAGTACTTCCGACAGAAATCTCTGTTAGTGATGCTGTATACAACATCAGCAGAACCTCTTTAATGACGGCCTCATTTGCGTCAGGTCGACTTGATCTGATCAGTAGAGCGATGCAGGATCGTCTGCATCAGCCCTATCGTGCAGCTCTTATTCCAGGCATGGAGAAGCTGCTCGCGGAAGCGACTAAACACGGTGCATTAGGGATCGCACTTAGCGGGGCCGGTCCTACCCTTCTGTGTTTAGTTGATCGCCATGAGACCCGTAAGAGTGAGCTTGAGGCTTTCCTGATGAATACGATGCAAGAACATGGCATTCCTGCTCAGACTTGCTGGCTGATGCCTTGTACTTCAGGTGTTACGTCAGAACTGCTTGAAAGAAACGAGATGCAAAACGTATCATTTTTGGATATGATAAAAGGAGAAGTACGGTCATGAAATCAATAGCGGTATTGCCGCAGGGCTCGGTATCCCACGAAGCACTGCTGCATTTGTTTAACGGTGAGCCTGTAAAAGTTGTGCATCACAAGTTAATTTCCGATGTGTTTCTCTCTACGGCTAGTGGCACCACTGATTACAGCGTTATCCCGATTGAGAATACTATTGAAGGTTCAGTTAGTCTCCATATTGATTGGCTCATCAATGAAGTCGATCTACCAATGCAGGCTGAATGGATCTTTCCATCGATACAGAATCTCATCGGTAACCCACTGGAATTCACAGATACTAACGGTAACAAGGATTTCACTAAAATGATAAAAATCCTTTCGCATCCTGTTGCAATGGCACAATGTATGCAATTTGTTCGTAAGCATGCACCTTGGGCTGAACTGGAGTCGGTCGGTAGTACCTCCGAAGCTGTAGAAATCGTTAAGAACAATCCTGGCAAGGGCTGGGCTGCGATTGGTACCGCTCTTGGCGCCGCAACTCATGGGCTGGAGATTGTAGATCGGAAAGTTACAGATCATGACAACAACTACACACGATTTGTCCTTGTCGGCCCGCAGAAGGTAGAGCTTCCACGGATTAGCAATGGCGTAAAGACGAGTGTCCTAGTAACGCTGCCGGAGGATTTCCCAGGTGCCTTGCACCAGGTCCTCGCTGCCTTTTCTTGGCGGAAGCTGAATTTATCGCGTATTGAATCACGACCAACTAAGAAGAAGTTGGGTACTTATTATTTTTATATTGATGTGCTGGAACCGATAGAATCTGTCTTGTTGCCAGGAGCTATTGAAGAGATTAGCGCTTTGGGCTGTCAGGTACGGATTCTGGGCTCGTATCCCACATACACCTATGAGGAAGAGAAAGCGGAGGTGCAGTAAATTCATGGCTGAGCAATGGATCTATCTGGATGGACAACACGTAACTAAGGAAAATGCAAAGGTATCCGTTTTTGATCACGGTTTTTTGTATGGAGACGGTATCTTTGAAGGTATTCGCATCTATAACGGCAATATTTTTAAATGTAAAGAGCATTTAGACAGACTATATGATTCCGCGAAGTCGATCATGCTGGACATTCCGCTCACTTATGACGAGATGTTGGAGGCTATGGTCGAAACCATTCGCCTTAACGATATGCGTAACGGTTATATTCGATTGATCGTATCCCGTGGTCCTGGTAACCTAGGTCTTGATCCACGTCGTTGTCCTAAAGCCAGCGTAGTTATTATCGTTGAACAACTGGCTATCTATAGTGAACAAGCTTATATTAATGGACTTCGTGCAGTTTCTGTATCCCAACGTCGTAATATTCCGGATGCACTAAATCCAAAGATTAAATCACTTAACTATCTCAATAACATCTTAGTGAGAATTCAATCCAATCTAGTAGAAGCCGATGAAGCGGTCATGATGAATGCTCAAGGATATGTTACTGAGGGATCAAGCGATAATATTTTTATCATCAAAAATGGTGTAGTCATCACTCCTCCTTGCTATCTAGGAGCGCTTGAGGGAATTACACGTCTTGCAATCATCGAGATTTGTGAGAAATTGGGTATTAAGCTGAAAGAAGAACCGTTCACTATGCATGATGTTTACATAGCGGACGAGGTATTCTTTACTGGAACGGCAGCTGAAGTAATTGCAGCGCGTGAAATTGACGGACGCATTATCGGCGAAGGACAGGCAGGTCCAATTACGTTGAAGTTGCTTGAAGAATTCCGTAATGTTGTTGACAAAGATGGCCATAAGGTCTGGGAATAACAGTTGATCATACATTATGCTCTTTTACATGCTAGTCGTGTAAAGAGTGTTGAATAGGCATCAGATATCCTTTCGTGTACATGAAGAAGAGGACCGGAGCTCTCCGGTAGATCTTTTCATGTCTCATGAAAGGATTTTTTTTATTTCAGGGATGTCATTCGCCCATGGGCTGCATAAGATGTAGTAACGAAGGAGGCGGCTGTACCGCATATAACTTTGTAAGTGAGCAATGTTCCATCAAAAGGGTGTTTGCTTTCAAAGTCAGTTGTGCTGTGTAGCTGTAAGAAAGCAATACTCCACAAAACTTTTAGGAGGTTAATGCTACGTGAAAATACACATTGTCAAACAAGGCGATAGTCTGTATGCATTATCGCAAAAGTACGGAGTGCCGTTACAAAAAATTATTGAAGCTAATCCACAGATCAGTAATCCGAATGTGCTGGCGCTTGGTGAAAAAGTAAAAATACCAACGGCTCCTGTATCCGTACCAGATAACAGTGAAGTTTACTACAAGCACACAGTCAAACAGGGAGATACCTTATGGAAATTATCTAAGGCATGGGGAATTCCTTTGAAGGATATGGTTGAAGCGAACCCTCAGTTAAAAAATCCAAATGTACTAGTTTTAGGGGAAGTAGTCAATATTCCTAAAAAAGCATCGAATTCTTCACCCGTACAGCCAGGTTATATGCCTTCTAACGCTTCCGGGAAAACACAAGTGGGCGGGAAGGAATATACGGGTCCAAAAGAACAGCCAGCAGCTGAGGTGCTTCCTGCACCTAAAGTAGAAACTAAGCCAGAAGCAAAAGCAGAAACTAAACCTGCACCTAAACCATCGCCAAAAATCGCACCTGAATCCAATTCAGTAGCACATCCATCGGTAAATATAGCGCCGATTAATGCACCCAATCCTGCGCCTAATATGCAGATGGAAGTTGCTCCAGTGCAAGAAATGCAAAGCTTGTTTGTTCAGATTACAGTTCCAAATCAAGAGCCCGTAGTACATCATGAGGCACCAAAAGCTGAAATGAAGCCAGTGACTTGCAAAGAGGAAAAGGCAGATTGTTGTGACAATGTCGGATATCCGGGCTTAGGAGGGAATCCTTATCTCTATGATTCTTATCAAAATAGCCCTAATACGAACATGGATTGGGCACCAAGTTATGTTCAGCCAGCTGCTTATGGGCCAGAATGCATGAATCCATACTACTATTATGGAAATATGTGTTCACCTAATATGAGTCCGGAGCAATGGAATCCAAATGCTGCACCTAATGCGAGTCCTGAACAATGGAATCCGAACGCTTGGCCTAATATGAGTCCAGAGCAATGGAATCCGAATGCTGCTCCTAATGTAAGTCCAGAGCAATGGAATCCAAACGCTTGGCCTAATATGAGTCCAGAGCAATGGAATCCAAATGCTTGGCCTAATATGAGTCCAGAACAATGGAATCCAAACGCTGCGCATAACAATATGGAGGCAAATGTTTCAGAGATGAACCCGGGTGCGGAATACTCCCCATATGGGATGCAATCGAATCTACCATGGCCAACTTGTGGGTGCGGTGGAATGCATATTCAACCCTATTCATATGAAATGCCTGTATATAATACCTATCCTGCATATGGAAACCCAAATGCATTTTCCGCTTATGGAGCTGGAACACCTAATCAAGGAATAGTTCCAACTTCTCCACTTGGAGCTTTTGGTGGGTCGGGAATGTCGAATATTCCTTCTAATCCGCAGTATCCAGGCCATCATAATAGGGTGCCTGAAATTCAAGATCCCGAAACGTTCGTACAGGACTCTGCCGAGGTTGTTGGAACAGTGAGTGAGGAATCTATCGCTGGTGGTTCTCTCAAGAGTAAGGGAAGTACAACGAAGGAAACGGCATCAAAGGCAAAGACCTCGAGTCAAAACAGTAGTAAGAGAAGCAAGACAGCTGTGAAAACTCAACGTTCAGAAACAGGTGGTCGTACAGAGAGCTTGAAGAAACGTAGAAATCCCTGGATTTCTAATTAATACAGCTCTAAATTAAAATCCATTCTTTCTTTAACGTGTAGATTCTGATTATTAGAATCTACACGTTTTTCATGTGATGATGTAGGAGATCGAGCGAGATGTTGAAATGAGATGAAGCTGCTTAATTTGAATTTTTATAAATTAGGGGTTGTTTTTAGATGTGTATGTATGTTACATTATAAATCCAGTCGCAAAGAGGAGATATAAACTTTCGATTGGTGAATGTGATTCGAGTGAGATTACAAAAGACTTTGAAAAAAAAGTGTTGCAATCCACTGGAGAACATGATATATTATAAGAGTTGCTGGTGAGACATTAATCGCCGACAACGAGAACTTGATCTTTGAAAACTGAACAACGAGTGAGTAGGAAATCACGCAAGTGAAATCCAAAATAGAGAATTAATTTTCTCGTCAGATGTTTCAAAATGAGCATATCGCTCTTTTCAATACTAATTGGAGAGTTTGATCCTGGCTCAGGACGAACGCTGGCGGCGTGCCTAATACATGCAAGTCGAGCGGAGTTATTTTGAAAGCTTGCTTTCAAAATAACTTAGCGGCGGACGGGTGAGTAACACGTAGGCAACCTGCCCTTCAGACTGGGATAACTACCGGAAACGGTAGCTAATACCGGATAATTTCTTTTTTCTCCTGAAGAAAGAATGAAAGACGGAGCAATCTGTCACTGAGGGATGGGCCTGCGGCGCATTAGCTAGTTGGTGGGGTAACGGCCCACCAAGGCGACGATGCGTAGCCGACCTGAGAGGGTGAACGGCCACACTGGGACTGAGACACGGCCCAGACTCCTACGGGAGGCAGCAGTAGGGAATCTTCCGCAATGGACGAAAGTCTGACGGAGCAACGCCGCGTGAGTGATGAAGGTTTTCGGATCGTAAAGCTCTGTTGCCAGGGAAGAACGTCCGGTAGAGTAACTGCTATCGGAGTGACGGTACCTGAGAAGAAAGCCCCGGCTAACTACGTGCCAGCAGCCGCGGTAATACGTAGGGGGCAAGCGTTGTCCGGAATTATTGGGCGTAAAGCGCGCGCAGGCGGTCATTTAAGTCTGGTGTTTAAACCTTGGGCTCAACCTAAGGTCGCACTGGAAACTGGGTGACTTGAGTACAGAAGAGGAAAGTGGAATTCCACGTGTAGCGGTGAAATGCGTAGATATGTGGAGGAACACCAGTGGCGAAGGCGACTTTCTGGGCTGTAACTGACGCTGAGGCGCGAAAGCGTGGGGAGCAAACAGGATTAGATACCCTGGTAGTCCACGCCGTAAACGATGAGTGCTAGGTGTTAGGGGTTTCGATACCCTTGGTGCCGAAGTTAACACAGTAAGCACTCCGCCTGGGGAGTACGGTCGCAAGACTGAAACTCAAAGGAATTGACGGGGACCCGCACAAGCAGTGGAGTATGTGGTTTAATTCGAAGCAACGCGAAGAACCTTACCAGGTCTTGACATCCCTCTGAATCCACTAGAGATAGTGGCGGCCTTCGGGACAGAGGAGACAGGTGGTGCATGGTTGTCGTCAGCTCGTGTCGTGAGATGTTGGGTTAAGTCCCGCAACGAGCGCAACCCTTAACTTTAGTTGCCAGCAGGTAATGCTGGGCACTCTAGAGTGACTGCCGGTGACAAACCGGAGGAAGGTGGGGATGACGTCAAATCATCATGCCCCTTATGACCTGGGCTACACACGTACTACAATGGCCGGTACAACGGGAAGCGAAACCGCGAGGTGAAGCCAATCCCATCAAAGCCGGTCTCAGTTCGGATTGCAGGCTGCAACTCGCCTGCATGAAGTCGGAATTGCTAGTAATCGCGGATCAGCATGCCGCGGTGAATACGTTCCCGGGTCTTGTACACACCGCCCGTCACACCACGAGAGTTTACAACACCCGAAGTCGGTGGGGTAACCCGCAAGGGAGCCAGCCGCCGAAGGTGGGGTAGATGATTGGGGTGAAGTCGTAACAAGGTAGCCGTATCGGAAGGTGCGGCTGGATCACCTCCTTTCTATGGAGAATCGTCTTCTGCAATGAAGACATTCAAATCGGAAGTTAAACTTCCAAAACTCAGGTTTAGGCCTGTTACTCACTCGTTGCTCAGTTTTGAGAGTTTAAGCTCTCATCTTTAAACTTGATCCTTGAAAACTGGATACCGAAACGAATTTGCGTTTTAGAACATCTTTTAGCTAAAACTTGTGTAAACAAGTACGTTAGTTATTAGCTGGAAGCGAAGATTTTCGATTGTGCGAACAAGCGAAACATTGGAGCGAAGGTTAAGCTAATAAGAGCACACGGAGGATGCCTAGGCGCCAGGAGCCGACGAAGGACGTGGCGAACAACGAAACTGCCTCGGGGAGCTGTAAGCAAGCTTTGATCCGGGGGTGTCCGAATGGGGAAACCCAGCTGTGGTAATTCGCAGTTACTCATCTCTGAACACATAGGAGATGTAGAGGCAGACCAGGGGAACTGAAACATCTAAGTACCCTGAGGAAGAGAAAACAATAGTGATTCCGTCAGTAGCGGCGAGCGAACGCGGAACAGCCTAAACCTAAGAGCTTGCTCTTAGGGGTTGTGGGACGTCTCACATGGAGTTACAAAGGAATATGGTAGGCGAAGAGGTCTGGAAAGGCCCGCGATAGAGGTAAAAGCCCTGTAACCTAAACTGTGTTCTCTCCGAGACGGATCCCGAGTAGTGCGGGGCACGTGAAACCCCGTATGAATCCAGCAGGACCATCTGCTAAGGCTAAATACTACCTGGCGACCGATAGTGAAACAGTACCGTGAGGGAAAGGTGAAAAGCACCCCGGAAGGGGAGTGAAATAGAACCTGAAACCGTGTGCTTACAAAAAGTCAGAGCCCTATTAATGGGTGATGGCGTGCCTTTTGTAGAATGAACCGGCGAGTTACGTTTAACATGCAAGGTTAAGTCGAGAAGACGGAGCCGCAGCGAAAGCGAGTCTGAATAGGGCGATTTAGTATGTGGACGTAGACCCGAAACCGTGTGATCTACCCCTGTCCAGGGTGAAGGTGCGGTAACACGCACTGGAGGCCCGAACCCACGTACGTTGAAAAGTGCGGGGATGAGGTGGGGGTAGCGGAGAAATTCCAATCGAACTCGGAGATAGCTGGTTCTCCCCGAAATAGCTTTAGGGCTAGCCTCGGTATAAGAGTAGTGGAGGTAGAGCACTGATTGGTTGCGGGGTCCGCAAGGATTACCAAGATCAGTCAAACTCCGAATGCCATATACTTATTGCCGGGAGTCAGACAGTGAGTGCTAAGATCCATTGTCAAAAGGGAAACAGCCCAGACCATCAGCTAAGGTCCCCAAGTGTGTGTTAAGTGGGAAAGGATGTGGAGTTGCACAGACAACCAGGATGTTGGCTTAGAAGCAGCCACCATTGAAAGAGTGCGTAATAGCTCACTGGTCGAGTGACTCTGCGCCGAAAATGTAACGGGGCTAAACACACCACCGAAGCTATGGCTAGATACGTATGTATCTGGGGTAGGGGAGCGTTGTATGTAGGTTGAAGGTGTACCGTAAGGAGCGCTGGACAGCATACAAGTGAGAATGCCGGTATGAGTAACGAAAAGATCAGTGAGAATCTGATCCGCCGAAAGCCCAAGGTTTCCTGAGGAAGGCTCGTCCGCTCAGGGTAAGTCGGGACCTAAGGCGAGGCCGAAAGGCGTAGTCGAAGGACAACAGTTTGAAATTACTGTACCACCGTAATCCGCTATGAGCGATGGGGTGACGCAGGAGGGTAGTGACGCGGACTGATGGATATGTCCGTCTAAGCAGTGAGGCTGATGTGTAGGCAAATCCGCACATCGTTAAGGCTGGGCTGTGATGGGGAGCGAAAATTGTAGTAGCGAAGGTCATGATCTCACACTGCCAAGAAAAGCCTCTAGCCAGGAGAAGGTGCCCGTACCGCAAACCGACACAGGTAGGCGAGAAGAGAATTCTAAGGCGCGCGGAAGAACTCTCGTTAAGGAACTCGGCAAAATGACCCCGTAACTTCGGGAGAAGGGGTGCCCCGGTAGTGTGAATAGCACGAGGGGGCCGCAGTGAAAAGGCCCAAGCGACTGTTTAGCAAAAACACAGGTCTGTGCGAAGCCGCAAGGCGAAGTATACGGGCTGACGCCTGCCCGGTGCTGGAAGGTTAAGGGGAGTGGTTAGGGGTAACCCGAAGCTATGAACCGAAGCCCCAGTAAACGGCGGCCGTAACTATAACGGTCCTAAGGTAGCGAAATTCCTTGTCAGGTAAATTCTGACCCGCACGAATGGCGTAACGACTTGGGCGCTGTCTCAACGAGAGATCCGGTGAAATTTTAATACCTGTGAAGATGCAGGTTACCCGCGACAAGACGGAAAGACCCCATGGAGCTTTACTGCAGCTTGATATTGAATTTGGGTACGATCTGTACAGGATAGGTGGGAGCCGTAGAAATCGGAGCGCAAGCTTCGGTGGAGGCGCCGTTGGGATACCACCCTGATCGTATCTAGGTTCTAACCTAGTACCGTAATCCGGTACGGGGACCGTGTCAGGCGGGCAGTTTGACTGGGGCGGTCGCCTCCTAAAGAGTAACGGAGGCGTTCCAAGGTTCCCTCAGAATGGTTGGAAATCATTCGAAGAGTGCAAAGGCATAAGGGAGCTTGACTGCGAGACCTACAAGTCGAGCAGGGACGAAAGTCGGACTTAGTGATCCGGTGGTACCGCATGGAAGGGCCATCGCTCAACGGATAAAAGCTACCCTGGGGATAACAGGCTTATCTCCCCCAAGAGTCCACATCGACGGGGAGGTTTGGCACCTCGATGTCGGCTCATCGCATCCTGGGGCTGAAGTAGGTCCCAAGGGTTGGGCTGTTCGCCCATTAAAGCGGTACGCGAGCTGGGTTCAGAACGTCGTGAGACAGTTCGGTCCCTATCTGTCGTGGGCGCAGGAAATTTGAGAGGAGCTGTCCTTAGTACGAGAGGACCGGGATGGACGTACCGCTGGTGCACCAGTTGTTTCGCCAGAAGCATGGCTGGGTAGCTACGTACGGACGGGATAAGCGCTGAAAGCATCTAAGCGTGAAGCCCCCCTCAAGATGAGATTTCCCAATTAGTAAGACCCCTTGAAGACGACGAGGTAGATAGGTTGGAGGTGGAAGTGCAGTAATGCATGGAGCTGACCAATACTAATCGGTCGAGGGCTTATCCTATACTTAAAACGCAGATTTGTTTCGGATTCAGTTTTCAGGAATCAAGTTCTAACCCATATGGTCCTAGTGGCTGTATGATGATGAATTTGTTTTCAGCATTTGGCGATGCTGAGACCTGAATAATGCATTTGTACCGCAAATGCCCGTTTGGTGGCGATAGCGGAGGGGTTCCACGCGTACCCATCCCGAACACGACCGTTAAGCCCTCCAGCGCCGATGGTACTTGGACCGAAGGGTCCTGGGAGAGTAGGACGTTGCCAAGCACGCAAGCCCACTGTTGAGTCATCGACAGTGGGCTTTTTGTTGTACAGAGAATTTGTTTGTGAAGAGTCACTTTTTTCTAAAACGATTTATAGCTACTCAAAATAATAGATTATTCCATTCCATGTTAAAATACATAGCAAGCGAAAATACTGGGGCGATTACGTATCTATGACCATAGTCAACCCAGTCTATCGTGAGCCTAGTCTATGAGGCTAAGAATATTCTGATTTCATTGCACTTTGTACACTAGAATCTGGAATAATTCACTCTATTTCGCTTTCTATTAGACTTTGTACATTAGAATTTCGGCTTAATCTCCTCCAGAGGTTATTATGCCGATTTCTGTTGTACAAAGTACACTGGATTATTGTATGAAGGCTCGAATCTCTTAATTCTGCTGTACAAAGTACAATCAGACCGTGTAATTGTAATACCTGAAAGTTGTTAGACTTGTAGACAGAGCTACAAAACCTGTGCTTACCTCGTTCCCTTATATAAAACTATTCCTATGCAGCGTTACCCATCTAGAAGAGCGAAATGCCATTTTACTTTGTGTGCCTCACGAGAGACGCTGCTCAAGCGATTGTGTGGTAGAGGTGAAGGGAGAGACTCGTGGGCCGTTCATCAGATCGACAGATGCATCACAGGGCTGAATAAGGAAGTATTCAAAGACCATTTAGACACGAATAACCTGACTATCTTTGAAGTCGTGGAGGCGATAGCACGTAAGCTTGATCTCACTTTAATGTCCTGCTTAAGATAGGAATGAAAATATATTAATTTAGGTATTGCTATACATCAAAATACATGATATAATATTTTTTGTTGTCAAAACAATTTGTTTTAATTAGGCCCGTTGGTCAAGGGGTTAAGACACCTCCCTTTCACGGAGGTAACATGGGTTCGAATCCCATACGGGTCACCATTTCTTTATCGGCTGAATTGAGCTACATAAGAAATAGTTGCATTACACTCATGATTATGTTATGATAATTGAGTTGCTTCTTTAAATGGAGGCTTAGCTCAGCTGGGAGAGCATCTGCCTTACAAGCAGAGGGTCGGGGGTTCGATCCCCTCAGCCTCCACCATGAAGCTTTCTAATGTAACTGATAACTGAATATTTTTTAATGACGCGGGGTGGAGCAGCCCGGTAGCTCGTCGGGCTCATAACCCGAAGGCCGCAGGTTCAAATCCTGCCCCCGCAACCAATTTTCATCAAGCAATTATTCTTTTGGAACCGTGGTGTAGTTGGCCTAACATGCCTGCCTGTCACGCAGGAGATCGCGAGTTCGAATCTCGTCGGTTCCGCCATTTTTTTGCTTCATGAGCCATTAGCTCAGTTGGTAGAGCACCTGACTTTTAATCAGGGTGTCGAAGGTTCGAGTCCTTCATGGCTCACTTCTTAAGTGAGTCGAACATTAATACATACCGTGTGCGGACGTGGCTCAGCGGTAGAGCATCGCCTTGCCAAGGCGAGGGTCGCGGGTTCGATTCCCGTCGTCCGCTCCATATAAATTTTGCGCCCTTAGCTCAGCTGGATAGAGCGTTTGACTACGAATCAAAAGGCCGGGAGTTCGAATCTCTCAGGGCGCGCCATCTTTTAAATTTATACTTTGCCGGCGTGGCGGAATGGCAGACGCGCTCGACTCAAAATCGAGAGGGAAACCGTGGAGGTTCGAGTCCTCTCGCCGGTATCAATTAGCAAGCGAAGCTCTTATGCGTTAAGCTAAGAGCTTTTGCTTTTCAAGTTTTATAAGGAAAGTCATTATATTGTGGACTCTTAGCTCAGTTGGTAGAGCAGTAGACTCTTAATCTATTTGTCCAGGGTTCGAGCCCCTGAGAGTCCATCCTAAAAGAAACGGCAGACATGCCGTACTCAAAATACGGTGCCGAGAGGCTTACCGGTTCGAGTAAGACCATCGGTATACGAAAAGGTTTATAAAATTGCTTACTAAGCGATTTTATAAACCTTTTTTTTGCAGAAATATACTATATCTTTATCGTCTCATTTTTATTTTCTGCTACAGTGAAATTATGAACATATATTCAACTTGTAGCAACGAGGAGCCCTATTTTTAATGAACCGCACACCTCTTCGGGATGTATAACGGACAGAGAAGACCTTATATCCTCCTAAATGCATGTTTTAGTCGAACTAACGGACAGGAGCGCCGCTATTCGTGGAAAATCACCCGGAAATGGGCTTGTTTTTAGGGAATAAGTGCAATGTGGTCCGTTAACCCGACAAAATGTGCTCATTTACCGGAAATAAGGGCCATACGGTCCGTACATGGAAGCACTCTACGAAGGGAGTGCATGAATAGTTTATGGATATGTGTATGGATACGAGTGCAGAATTACGGATGTACACCTTCCCCACGCTCCAATGTAACTCGACCTCCAAGGATTCCGTCAGGCATTGTTCTTAAAATATAAGAAAGTATAAGTTTTACACTGTACTGTATGCTTATGTTCGAATCGGGTGTACATTGCGATAAGAGAAGGAATGTCACAGAATGGAGGTCACAGAAGCCATGTAAGTTGCTGTACCTCCCTGATTCTGTTTGAGTGAGCGAATTTACTCTACCGGCAATTTTGCCTGCGCCAGCTCTATTACTACTATCTGGTGATTCTCCAAGCAAGGAATCATATAAGTGATTTCACCCTGGCCTACCGTAAACGGAAGCTCTGTCATCGCCGGGGCCAGATAGACCCGCTGGACGGGAGCAGGAGACTGGAGACGCAGGCTGACGGAAATGTCTCGCAGCGGCACGATGTCTTCGATAACTTCAATGCAGCCTTTTAGCACGGGTGAGGCATAGAGCAGATGGTTCACATAGCGTTGCTCCGCCTGCTGATACTGCAGAGTCGTTATTCCCCGGGCTGGCAGATTGGTGCGCAGGGTAGGCTGGGGGAGCAGCTGTGATAGCGCATGAAGCACCATCTCTTTCAGGATAAGATGGCCAGCTTCTGCATAATCGCTGAACACATCCCAGGCGATATAGATTCCATTGCTACTTTCGACCATGCCTGGTCCATTGTCTTCCTTGGTACCAGGCGTGTGCCGATGCGAACAAAAGGTGAACACATCGCGGTTGAAATATGGATTCTCCAGATGGCCCAGTGATTGTCCGTCGTGCAATTCCACAAGCTGACCTTCGCCGTACATTACATAGGAGGCTGGCAGCAGGGGCCCCGGGGTGAAATGCGGATAGAAATAAGATGGCCGGTAAGGATTGGTTCCCAGCCAGTTGATGCCCAGGTTCAGGGCAAACGCATCGCCCGCTGTGTTCAGACCTGAACGCCCGGTGGCGAGCACCTTACCTCCACCAGCTGTGAAGGCTGCAATTGCGGTGGCCAACTCCGGCCATACCGGCACCTCATCCGGCAGAATCAGCACTTTATAAGCTGCAAAATTACTGAAGGTATCTACGATGTCGAACAGGTAATGGCCTTCGGTCAGCATGCGCACCGCACCGGCGTCGGCCAAATTGCGCTCTTCTCTCAATGCCTGCCCGTCAGGACAGGCCTCACGTGCTGCCTCCAGGGACAAGACGGCTATGTCTGCAACAGACTCAACTCCGCTGCACCACTGCTCCTTCGCCTCCACCTCAGCGTAGGCAGCGCCGATCAGGGCATAGGTCGCTTCATCCATTAAGCCTGAAGGATGAAGCTGATCACCAATGGAGCATTTAGCACCGTGGGCTAGGCTGAGCGCTGCTTCAAACCTTAGCGCATTCGGATGTTTGTACCCGCCGAATTCGCCCCAGGAGGCATGGAATTTGCCGGTCATGCCGAGAAATTCCATGCCCAGTGTCTGGGCGTACCGTGCTGACAGCGGGAAGTGATCATAGCCCCAGCCTCCGGTAGGGAGCGACTCGAGCTCGAGATGGCTGTTGACATGAACGAGATCCCGGCGGCCCCGCTGCTGATGACCGTTGTTGTGATAGACCGGAAGACCGGGCTTTACGGCATCGATTGTCTCCCGGACGCGGCGTGCATAATTTAGATAAGTCTGCTCGCCCAGGGCAATGACAGAAGCATCGTCGCGGGGGTCCTGACCGGAGGCACGCAGTGCGGCAACGCAATACAGGCAGCGGCATTTACGGACGCCGACGATATCGAGAAAGATGCCATCGGCGTCATACCGGGAGACCACTTCATGGATTTGCGCCAGTAAAATGTCCAGATAAGGCGTGTTAAGGCAAAACTCATGGTAACCCGGTGTCATAAAGTCCTTTACCCAGCGTGTGCGGTCCTCGGCATCGCGGATCAGCCACTCGGGATGC
Organism: Paenibacillus sp. FSL R10-2734; assembly: GCF_037963865.1. Taxonomy (NCBI): domain Bacteria; kingdom Bacillati; phylum Bacillota; class Bacilli; order Caryophanales; family Paenibacillaceae; genus Paenibacillus; species Paenibacillus sp. FSL R10-2734. The sequence continues at coordinate 2,076,173 of NZ_CP150170.1, forward strand.
CGACGGGCAAGCTTCTCGTCAAGACCAGCCGACAAATATACCGGCGTAAGGACTCCGATATCATGAGCTGCGGCGATCATTTCCCCCAGCAGATCAAAGGAGAGCTGCGGATGGATTTCATTGGCTTCACTGGGATGATAGGCCCACCCGTGATGGCATTTGGAAAACACAGTGACAGAGTCTACATGTCCGGCGCGCAGCATGGACTGAAACTGGGATTTGGAGAATTCATTGCCTATGCCGGGAATGGCTTCAGAAGTATGAAAATCAAGGTGAACCTGACGAAAACGCATAGATATACAGCTCCTTATATAATTGGATGAAAAGCGGATTCCCAGTCAATATAACTCTTTTCTGCCGGAGCAGCCAGTGATAATATAGACTTGAATTAGCATAAAATCGACTTTGACAGGAGAGATATATGGTGCTGTGCCTGGAATTCGCGATTCCGCCGCTGCCGCAATTTGTCACGGTGGGACATGCCGTCTGGTCGTCGGGAGACCGGCATTTCGCCCGTACCTTCGGCGTGTATGATCTGTTGCTGGTCAAGCGGGGAACGCTCTATATGGCAGAAGAGGGCAAGGAGTATGCAGTGGGTCCGGGAAAGCTACTGGTGCTGGAGGCAGGGCTGCTGCATGAAGGGTATCGGGCCTGCCGAGAGGATACGGAGATTTACTGGGTGCATTTCATCCATGAATATAAACCGGCTCATATCCGGCAGGAGGATATCCCATGGTCGTCGCTGCTGGCCAAAGGAAAGTTAGAGGATGAGGAGCCCTCTGCACAACAGCGTCTGTACATGCCTAAGTACGCCGCTGTTGACGTAGAGGCACTGGAGCCGATCTTGCATGAGATGAACGAGATTCACAGCCGGCTGAAAGCCGAGAACGCACTTCGGCTTCATCTGCTGCTGGCCAAGCTGCTAGCGGCACTGCAAGAGGAATGCGCGCAGACTACCCTGCCAGAGCCGGCGGTCCGGCTAGCCCGAGCGGCTGCAGCCTATCTGGATATTCACTGGAGACAGCCGTTTAACCTTGCCGGACTTGAGGAGGAGCTGCATTTCCAGGCGGATTATATTACGAGGTGCATGAAACAGCATGTCGGAACCACGCCGCTGCAGTACGTGCTGCAGCGGCGCCTGGAAGAAGCCAAGAAACTGCTTAGCGGTACGGTGCTGGGCATCTCCGAAATTGCCGAACGGGTAGGCATTAACGATCCGAATTACATGACACGTTTGTTCAGCGCTAGGTTCGGCGTGACGCCCGGAGCCTACCGGCGACGGCTGCGCCAAAAGGAAGAGGCAACTACCGTGCCCGATCCGCAGGAGCTCTAGGAATTACCTGGGATCCGGTCAGGAATCCTGAATTCTCTCGCGGTATTCGCTGGGTGTACAATTAAATACTTTGCGGAACTGGCGGGAGTAATAGTTCTGGTCATGAAAGCCGCTGTCCATGGCCACCTGGGAAATCGTGAGGCCGGGGCTCCGCAGCAGCGTGCAGGAATAGTCCAGCCGCTTACGGATTACATAGTCCATAGGGGTGGTCTGATAGTTGCGGGTGAAGACTCTCAGAAATTGGCGGGTTGACATGTAAGCCATATCCGCCATGGTTTGCAGGGTGATCGGCTGCAGAAAATGCTCTTCGATAAAGGTGACTGTCTCACCGATCCGCAGCGCCTTGTTATCCTTGTGTCCGCTGCTGGTCTGGTAATAGCGTGATAGCATGCCTACCAGAGCAGTAAAATAGGTGCGGATCATTAGCCTGTATCCTTCAGGCTGCCGGTCATACTCCTCGAGGATATCATCCAGCAGCCGTGTAGCCTCCCGGAGCTGTTCTGCTTCAAGGGAGAGCATGCCTTTGAAGTACATTTCCTTCCGGTAAAAAGGCTCAATGTAGAATAATGCCTGAAAGCCCGGCATCAGCCTGAGCTCGGACTGCTGCAGCAGCTGCTCAGGCTGGAACATCACATTGACGTATTCGATGCCGTCGACATTCTTGTAACCATGGGAAACGTTGCTGTGGATCAGAAAAACCTGGCCGGCAGTGACTGGATATTCTCTCCCCTCAATGATATGAACGGCATTTCCTGACAGAATAACGACCAGCTCGGAGAAGTCATGGCTGTGGACATAGTAATCATGGATCAGCGGGCACTTCTGGATTCTAAAAGTGAAACCGGGTTCAAGCCCGATGTCCCGCGCAAGTATTTTGGTTGTCATGGCCATATTATGCTAAAAAAGGTCGAAATCGTCAAGGCAGAAAGGGGCAGTTGGCGCTACCATTAGAATGCAGGTCATCGGCTGGTTTTGGCTAAGTCGGAGATCTGCGCGATGGTCAGGAGGGGAAAGCATGCTGTATTTAAGTACTGATTCGATTATTGATACAGTAACAAAAGATTCCGCGAATCTCGTAATTTTGTTCCTCGGGGACAGCATTACGGCTGACGGTATATATATCCGCTTAGCCCGGGAGTGGCTACAGGTGTGCCGTCCGGATTTGACGGTAGAACTGATCCCTGGCGGTGTTCCCAGCGAGACGGCTTCGGGACTTAGCGAAGCCGCACATCCTTTTCCACGGCCCTGTGTACATGATCGGCTGTCAAGAGAGCTTAAGGCAGCCTCTCCTGGTGTGGTCGTAGCCTGCTACGGGATGAATGACGGGATTTATTATCCCTTTTCGGAAGAACGTTTTGCAGCCTATCAGGCGGGGATGCTGCGGCTGAGCACACAAATTCGTGAAGCAGGGGCCAAAGCCGTGCTGATGACACCGCCGCCGTTCGACGCCCCGTCAATGAATGGTCTGCTGCAGCCGGCAGAAGCGGATGATTTCAGCTATTTGGCGCCCTACAGAGATTACGACCATGTGCTGGATCGTTATGCGGATTGGCTGCTAAGCGGGGGCTGTCCCGCTGATGGCGTTATCGATCTGCGCACACCGCTGCTGGAGCATATCCGGCATGAGAGGTCGCTTAATGCCTCGTATAGATATGGTGACGGTATCCATCCGGATGCATCAGGACATAGGGTTATAGCACGGATACTTCTGCGGGATTTGTTCCACGCAGAGCCGGATACACTGCCAGGTGCAGAGGAATCGCGGTAGTCGTCTCACGGAAACGCGGATTGACAAGCAAAATAAGGCGGGATTATTTTATGCTTATTGTTGCTATTCTGGCGATCGCTTCTCTAGTTGTGAACTCGAGCGCCCGCGGCAAGGTCCTTAGCCTGCAGAAGCTGCAGCTGATTCTACTGGACCTTGACGGAGAGGATGGGGATTCCCTTGGTTCTATCAATGATAATGTGCTGATTTTGACGGTGAAGCCGGGATGGATGTCAGATATCTTGAAAGCGCTTAATCATATGTCGGAGCGGGAAAATGATGTTCTCTTCATCACGGACAGGGATTGCGGCTTTATGCTCTCACAGACGGCTTCGTCAAGACATAACATCAGCGGCTTCTCCTATAAGATGTTCGATGACATCCTCTTCTTGGTTATGTCTTAAATGTTGTTGGGCGCTCTTCCTGCGAGGGAGAGCGCTTTTTAGATAACCTGTGAGGAGAAGTCTGAGAAATATCCCATTAATGTTCTTGCAGACAATGTCGCCATTATGCTAAACAAGGTCAGCATCGTCAAGGCGGTAAAGGTTTGCATGCAGTAACATGGGAGTGAATAACACAATAGGGAGGTGCGGAATGAAGCGCTGTTTGTATAGAGCTGAAGAACTGGAAGGTGAGAAGGCCGCTGCTCTCTTCCGGAGCCTAGAGGTCTCTGATTCGCTTATCGACGTCATGGAGCATCTCCGAGTGGTCCATTTAAGCCTATTTGCCTGCGGCAGCCAGCTATTTCTGTATTATGAATGTCTCGGAACGCCGGTTTTACCGGAAGTTTTACTGCCCGAGGTCTCGGAGCAGCTTGCCGTGTGGCCTGGAGGGGAAAAGGGGCGCCACTGGGTGCCGATGATAGATATTTTTCATTACCAAGAGCCTGTCTCCGCGCAGCATTGGGAGCGCCGGAGCAAGGAAGGCAAGCCTTACGGACGGCTTGCGCGGCTGAAGCCAGAAGAGGCTGCCAGTTATATTTATTACCACTTTCAATACCAAGAGGAACGGCCGGGGGACGGCGATAAATACGGCATGATCGGTCTGCATGAGAATATGCTGTTTTTTTATGCGGAGCAGCCGGCTACCCGTGAGCCTGTTCCTTATGAAGGAAAACTGAAGACCCGGCTACGGCCGGACAACTGGGCTGAAGTGATGGAGCCACATTTTATCAAATGGGAGGGAGCTTCTGCGGGCCAAGAGCTGTGGCGGGAGCTGGAGATCGTGCTCGAAGCACGCGTCTACGCCGGAAAGTGGGGAACAAGAGATGCGTAATCTACTATGTCTAAACGGGGAATGGAATTTCATGCCCCTGTATGATCAGCCGCAATGCCGAAGGCTGCCTGAAACAATCAGCTATGAGGAACGCAAACTGCAGGTACCCTCCAGCTGGAGGCGGACCTACCCGCTTGCGGACGGCAAATCATTCGGCAGCATCCCGGAATATGAGTATGCCCCGTTTGACCTGTACGGCTATCCTGAGGTGTGGGATGCCGCTGAAGCGGGTGTGCTGCACCGGAGCTTCCGCGTTCCGGAGCGTATGGCAGGGCAGCGGATCGTGCTGCGGCTGGACGGTATTATGCAGAAGGCCGTTATCTATGTCGACCAGCAGGAGGTTGGCGTTTGGGAAGACGGATATCTGCCGCTGAGACTCGACATTACTTCATGGGTAGAGCAGGGCCGGGAGCATCAGCTACATATTGTCTGCAGCAGCTTCGACACCGTCGTACTTCCAAACGGTATGTCCAAAATAACCGGTCTTATGGGCTCCTGGTATGGAAGAATCAGCCGGGGAATCTGGCAAGATGTGTATCTGGAAGGTATTCCTGCGCTGTCGCTTGAGGATGTAACGATCCGAACTTCCGTCAGGGAAGGACGGATCGAGGTGAACGCTGTGGCTGCCGGAACAGGAACAGCTGGGGCCAGAGGTCCGCTTACGGTAAGGCTGGGCATCTGGGAGAAAGGCGTGCTGCGGCAGTTTGCGGGAGGGCCGGATGCGGGAGCGGCAGAAGAGCCAGAAGAGCCAGAAGAGCCAGAAGAGCCAGAAGAGATGGAAGAGATGAGAGCCCCGGCTGTGACCAGTGCCGGCATAAAAGGGGCGGAAGTGGAGTCGGTGACAGCCTCTTTGGCTTCAGGCGGTGAGGAAAGCTACGGGGGGGCAGCCGAATCCGGGCCGGTTCTGTCTGCGGAGTGCATAGCCGGACCTGTTGATGCCGTCGTTGCGGAGAAACTTAGGCTGTGTGAGAACGAACGTGGCGGCGAAGTATACAGCGCCTCCTTCCATCTGGATTGGAGCGGCACCAGGCTGTGGAGCCCGGATGAACCGTTTTTGTATAATGCTGTGCTGGAACTGCTCGAAGACGGGGAAGTCATCGACCGGTATGACCAAGTATTCGGTTTCCGAGAATTCTGGTGCGAAGGTCCGCAGTTTATGCTGAATGGTATTCCGGTCAATCTGAGAGGCGACTCCTGGCATTTTCAAGGGGGACTTCAGATGACGGAAGCTTACATCCGCAACTGGTACCGCATCTGTCGCACCGCCGGTATTAACAGCATCCGGCTGCATGCCGAGCCTTATCCGTCCGATTATGTCCGTATCGCCGATGAAGAAGGCATGCTGATTGTCGATGAGACGGCGATTTACGGCTCGGGTAAATCGATGCTGGCGGACCATCCCGCTTATGTGGAGAACTGTCGGCGGCATGTGCGGCGACTGGTGCAGCGCGATAAAAACCATCCATCGGTCATTCTCTGGAGCCTACAGAATGAAATGCGCTGGGTCGACGGACGCGATGGCTTCAAACAGCATATGCCCGGCCTGATGGCGGAGATCCGCGAACTTGATCCTACCCGACTGGTGATCGCCGAGGGGGACAACCGGCTGCAGCCAAAGGACCACACCGAAGTAGAAAGCCGGCATTACAACATCGACGGTACAATCAGCCAGTGGGACCGGACGGTTCCGCTGACTTTCGGGGAACACGGCGGGTGGTGGTATATTTGTCCGCAGAACAGCAGCATGTACAACGGTCTTCAGGCTTACCGGGGGACGGATGAGAGCACAGCAGGGTTGGCGCAGAAGGAGCGGTTGTTTGTAGAATACGCCAGGCGGCAGGGAGTATCGGGTATCTCCACCTTCAACTTCGCCCACTACTTCATGCGGGCAATGCCCGAGCAGGACATTATTCTGCCGTCTTCTGAACTGGCATCGCCCGGAGTGAAGCCAAAGGTTATTCCGGCCTATTCGCTGTCGATTCATAACGGCCTGCTGCCGGAGGAATATCCGCTGTATATCCCTAATCCAGCTTTTGCCATTATGGCTGAGGCGTTTAAGCCGGCTACAATCATTGCCGCTGAGTACAACAGCTGCTTCTATGACGACAAGCCGGTCACTCGTAGCTTCGACATCTACAACGACACGCTATCCGGGCAGGAAGTCAGAGTAGAATTCGTAATCTCGCAGGGGAACAAGCTTGTCCATGAGCAAAGCTTCAGCTTTCGTCAAACTCCAGCGGAGCATAAGATTCTTAAGCTGAATTGGATGCCTGCCTCTGCCGCTGATGGAGAACAGGCGGTGCTGACAGCACTGCTGTTCCACGGCGGGCGGCAGGTACACAAGCTGCGCCTGGAGTACAGGCTCATGTCCGCAAGCATGTTGAACCAGCCTGTGAATGTCCGGCGGAAAACGGCCTATTGGGGATCGGATCGCGATTTTGAGCATATCCGCAGGCTTGTTCCAGGCTGTGAACGGGTGGATCGTTCACAGCTGGCTGAGCTGGCAGCTGATTATTTGTTCATTGTCGGCAGCCATGTGGAGGATGGTGATGGCACACTAGAGGCGCTGCTGAAGGCATTTGCCGCGCATGGCGGCCGGCTGCTGCTGCTTGAGCAGAACCAGCTATCGCCGGGCAAGCTGTCGCTCTCGCGACGGCCTTTCCTCCGTGCCCATGCGGGCAGCTACCAACATCCGGTGCTGGAGGGGCTGAGTGACACGGATCTGATGTTCTGGCATGAGGAGCTGCGCGAAGAGGGGCCGGAGCCAATCATTCATGCTGCCTTCGAGAAGCCGGTGACGGGCGACTTCACCCTGCTGCTGGAATGCAGCACAGGCGATTTCGGAGACGGCGGCGATCTGTGGTCTCCGCTGCTGGAATACCGCAGCGGAAAGGGCCTGTTCCTGGCCAATCAGCTGGAGCTGATGGCCAATCTGGAGCAGGTTCCGCAGGCATGCCTGCTGCTGCGGAACCTGCTGGCCTACGCCGGCGGCGGGGACACCGCCGGGGCTAAGGCCCTGCCCGCGGCAGCGCTGGTGCGCCGCGGCGGGCAGGCCGCAGCGTTCCTTGAACAGCTGCGGCTGCGGTACACGGCGCTGGATACGCCAGCGCCGGCCGTTGATGGCGCACCGGACGGAGCGGCGCGCGGAGACCTGCAGGACTTCGGCCTGATCGTGGCCGAAGCCTGCATGCTGGAAGCGCCGGGAGCCGCAGGCGCGCTCCGGCGTTATGCCGAAGCCGGCGGCCAGGTGCTGCTCCTGCCGGCGGAGGCAAGTCAGCAGGCTGCGCTTGCGCGTCTGCTGGACCGCCCCGTGCGCGTGGCGCCGCACGAGGCCTATCACTTGGCGGCGGACTATGTCCACGCCGCCGTGCAGGGGTTCAGCCCGGTCGACCTGTTCGGCTTCGACAAGGTGTTTCTGTCGCCGCGGGATGTACTCAACCGGGTGCTGGCTGCGGACAGCCTGGAGATACCGGATGCCACGGTTCTCTGCACGAGCGTTGAAGGTACGGCCTGGAAGGATTATTTCGTCCATGGCTACACGGCGGAATACAGCCGCCTCGCACTGGTGGAGCTGAACCGCAGAAACGCGCGTCCATCCGGAAACTTTCTGGCTGAAGTCAAGCTGGGAACAGGCTCCGTGCTCTGCTCCCAGCTGCTGACGAACTCCGGAAGTGAGAAGGCGCTCCGCCTGTATACCCGTTTGCTCGCTAATTTAGGTGCGTCATATGCTGACGGCTTGCTGGACAGTGTGAAGGGGGATGAGGAGTGGGCCGTGGAAACCATGATGGCACTGCCTTGTCCGCCCCATGTTAATTATGGGGAGATGAAGGCGTACTACACCGATCCGGCGTTTTCTTTGAATAATCTGGGCGAAGGCCTTTACGGCTGGATGCAGAAGAAAGAGCGGCGTTCTGGCAACGGTACATTGCTTATAGCGAATGCGGGAAAAAATCCGTGGTTTCTGAGCTGCTTTGTGCATACGCCGGAGGAGTGGGGGGGAGACGGACAGCTACACCGAGGGAAGCTGCGTATCAACACAACCGCGTCTTATGAGATTTATTTAAACGGTGCTCTGGTGACAGAGCCGGAGCGGGAGCTTACGCTGCAGAACGGACTCAACCGGCTGATTGCGATAGTTCGGGGAAGCAGCGGCGACTTAAATATCGGTCTGACCTTTCTGAATCCTGACGGCACTTATATGAAGGGCCTAGAATACAGGCTGACACTAGACGAGGTCGAGCCGAAATAAACCTGATAACCTTGTGAAGGAGCTGGAACCAAGTGAAAGCTGATCCCCATAAACATACCAATCCCAAGGATTATTATATGTTCAAGGACGACGAGAAGGAGGTAGAATTCAAACGGCCGGATATGCCTACGCCGTGGATGAACTACCTGTCGAACGGTACCTTCCACACGATGCTGTCGCATGCGGGCGGCGGTGTAGCCTTTTACAAGTCGCCCCAGATCTGGCGCATTACGCGCTACCGTTTCTTCCATTTGCCGATGGACCGTTCAGGCCCTTATATCTATATACAAAATGCGGAAACAGGCCGCTACTGGTGCCCGACTAGCGAACCCGCCTCAGATAAACCAGAGGCGTGGAAGAGTTCCCACGGCATGGGGTATACCCGGTTTGAGGCAAGTCAGGGCAACATAGCGGCCCAAACGGTGTATTTTGTCGGGCCTTATGAAAATTCACTGATCTGGAATCTGACCTTAACCAATCATGGCAGTGCTCCGCAAGAGCTCAAGGTCTATGCCTACGCCGAATTTGGCATGATGGAATTTATGCGTGAGCTGCAGTGGCAGTGCTACAACAAACATCAGGTCTCGGTGCAGTACCATGAAGCCGAGGCGCTGGTGTACCGGTACGGAGTCGAGAACCAACCCAAACCGGAGGAGACACCACTCGTCTATCTGGCTGCGGATATGCCGCTTGCCGGCTATGACGGTGACCGCGAGGAATTCATTGGCTCTTACCGCAGCGAATCCAATCCGGCGGCAATTGAAAACGGAGGCTGCACCAGATCGACCCTGATGGGCGGCGACCCATGCGGTGCGCTGCAGTTCAACCTGACGCTGCAGCCGGGGGAAAGTCGCACGATAAATGTCTTTCTCGGTACTGCAGCGGATGAGCAGGAGATAGTGCGGGCGATCACCCACTCCCGGGAAGCGGGATTCGTAGAAGCCTCCTTTCAGGCGCTGAAAGAAAACTGGGTGAATTACCTGGGTGCGTGGGAGAGCAGTCTGCCGGATAAGGATGCTGAGCGGATGATTAACATCTGGAATCCGTACCAGGCGCATCGTAACTTTTTGTTTTCGCGCAACATTTCCTTTTATGCCACGGGCACGTTCAGAGGTGTCGGTTACCGGGATACCGCGCAGGATATTTTGGCGGTCATCCCCTTTGACTCGGAGCTTGCCTTTGATAAGCTGAAGCTGTTGCTAGGCCAGCAGTACAGGGACGGGCATGTGAATCACTACTTCTTTCCGAACGAAGGCTGGGACCCGGTAACGAGCATCCATTCCGATGATCATTTGTGGACTGCGCTGGCAGCATGGGATCTTCTGGCGGAAACCGGAGATGCCACTTTTCTGAAGACAAGGGTGCCTTACTATGACGGTGGTGAGGGAACGGTGTATGCGCATTTGAAGGCGGCGATTGATTTTACCGCGTCGAAGCTGGGACAAAACGGCTTCCCGTTGATGCTTCGCTCGGACTGGAACGATCAGCTGTTCCGCGTATGCCGTGAGGGGCGAGGAGAGAGCATTTGGACGTCGATGCAGCTGGGAACAGTGCTGCTGCGGATGACCGATCTTGCGGTATTCGCCGGCCATCCGGAGGATGCCGCACAGTATGAAGCCATGTACGAGACGCAGCGTAAGCTGGTCAACAGCATCGGCTGGGACGGGAGTTGGTTCCGGAGGGCCATTATGGATGATGGTCGGTTCCTCGGCAGCGATGAACACGATGAGGCCAAAATCTGGCTCAACGCCCAGACCTGGGCCACAATGTCCGGCATGGCGGACCAAGATAAGGGTTTGAAAGCAATGGACAGCGTCCGCGAAATGCTGGACACGGAGCTCGGCATCAAAAAAATTCATCCTTCCATTACCACCTTTCCCGATCCTGCTGATCCTTTGACCAATTACAACAAGGGAACGGGAGAGAACGGTGCGGTATTCTGTCATGCCAACACCTGGGCAATTATAGCTGAATGCATGCTTGGTCGGGGAGATTTAGCCTATAAATACTATCGTCAGCTGCTGCCGAATGTAGCTATGGACAAGGCGGGCTTATGGCGTTACAAAGCAGAGCCTTACGTCTATGCCTCCAACCTGTTCGGGCCAGAGTCTGACAGGTTCGGCCTCGCCAATGTTTCCTGGCTAACAGGCACGGCTGCATGGATGTATGTCGCCGCCACCCAATATATTATAGGTGTGAAGCCCGTGCTGGAAGGCTTGTCCGTCGATCCCTGTATTCCCGCAAATTGGGAAGGGTTTACGGTAAAACGGCGCTTCAGAGGCTGTGTCTATGACATCACTGTTACGAATGTCAGCAAGGTCTGCAAAGGCGTCAAAGTAATCACCGTTGATGGAGAACAGGTGGCAGGTAACGTCCTTCCCCCTTATCCTGGACGTTCATCGGTCAAGGTTGAAGTTATTCTGTAGAGAAGTACGCCGCTCGAATTTTACTAGCAGGTGACGCATTCGACCATTGGCTGCTGATCCTGCCGTTTCAATCTGTGCGTTGTTTCACGCTACCCTCAAAACTAATCCAGTGGACTCCATTCGTCATTTGAATATACTTAAATCACCCTTTCGTAAAATGGCTGCCAGTACTCCATTTTATGAAAGGGTGATTTTTGAACTGATTTCAGCGGATACTCCTTCTGTATTTCTCCGGTGAAATTCCTTTATTATTTTTGAACATCTGACTGAAATACGATGGGGAAAGATTGCCCACTTCTGCCGCAATCTCTTTAACGGACTTAGCGGTATTGGCGAGCAGTATACAAGCTTCTCTTACACGCCGCTGCATCAAGTATTCGGACAGCGTGATGCCTGCAAATTGCTTGAACAAATGCGAAATATGATAAGGTGACAGATGCATCGCGGCAGCAAGCGCTTCGAGGCTGAAGGGCTCTTTGTAATGCTCATCAAGCCATTCGATGATTCGCTCTGCATGTGATCCTCCGCGTGAATGTAGCGGGCTAACTTCGGTCAAGACACCGGATATGTATTTTTGAAGTTGCCGGATCAGCTGAAGCATCAGAAATCCGATATTTTCTTCTGTGCCAGCTGCAGCGTTATTTATGGAATGATCTAATTCCTCTAGCAAATCAGGAATCAGGGTGTCCTGCAAATCATAGAAAACCGGCTTCTGCAGGCTGCCTTTCCACATCCTGCGGAAAAACTTCTCCAGGAAAGGAAAAACGGAGAGATAATGCTCCAGAAGACTGGGGTCAAAAGTCAGATTTGTCCGGATATATGAACGGTTGGGTGTAGGAGGAACCATCACACGGTGCAGCTGATAGGGCTGAAACCAGACCAGCGTATGATCCCGGATAGGGTAGGTCTGATTTTCTACCATAATTTCTCCACTGCCGGTGTAAATATACAGCATTTCAATTCCCCGGTGCGCGTGGAACCAATGGGATTCCTCATTTTCATATTTATAATTAAACATAAATAAACTAGGTTCAAATTTTTGGGGTGAATGATCGTTCCTGTCCATGGAACACTCCCTTAATAACCGTTATTATTTATAGTATAGGTCATTCATTTCATATCAGCCACCGGCGCGCTCATACCAATATCCCGGAACGCCTTGCTGCAGACGCAGCAGTGCTTCCAGAAAGAAATAGTCACCCCAGATCATGAAATCATCGGGAGACGAATTTCCTCTGACAGAATAGGAGCCATGACGCAGAAAGCCCTCTTCAGATGGACTGCCTGCGGTAAAGTAGCGGTTCAACAGGGAATCCATAGATTTGTCCACGGCTTCACCAAACAAGGCCCGCTGCGGGTCATCCACCGGCAAATGTTCCAGCAGCTCTAGGAGGCCGCACACAAAGATGGCGGAAGCCGAACTGTCGCGGGGCGTGGAATCCTCCTGTGGCAAATCGAAATCCCAATACGCAACATGGTCAGCGGGAAGATGCTTCAGAAAATATCGGGCCATTCTTTTGGAGGTATCCAGATATTGTGGCTCTTTAAAATAGCGGTAGGCTAAGGCAAAGCCATAGACGCCCCAAGCCTGTCCCCGTGTCCAGGTTGAGCCGTCTTGATAGCCCTGTGCGGTTCCTCCGCGGATGGCATTGCCCGTCTGCTGGTCGAAATAAAAAGTATGATAGGAGGAATTATCTCCCCTCACCAGGAACCGGCGGCTCTTCTCGGCATGGATTTTCGCGTATTCCGCATAGCTGCGGTCTCCGGTCTGCTCCGCTGCCCAATAGAGCAGCGGAAGATTCATCAGGCAGTCAATAATAATCCGGGCTCCGTTATCATGATCGCCTTCCGGTCCCCAGGCTTGAAACAGCTGCGGGACAGAGCGCCAGCGTTTCATTAGAATGTCGGTTGCCTGCAACGCCAGCAGACGCGATTCTTCATCCTTATCGATGATCCAGCGGGCCTTGGCGGACAGCGAATACAGAAATCCGATATCATGGTGATCGAGCTCCTGTTCCACTTCCATGCGCTTCTTGAAAGAATCAACCGTTTGGATGGCTGCGGCGTGAATCTCCGGGTCTTTGCTGTATTCGTAGCTCAGCCACAAAATACCTGACCAGAATCCTTCCGTCCAGCCGGTATGGTCAGTCAAATGATATTTGCCGTCACCCAGGCTTACAATTGGAAAAGAGTCACCAAAGCGCTTAATGTTAAGGCGGGTGGTGGAGAGCGTATGTTCAATCGCCGATTTCCAGTTCATAATAACCTCCAAAGTATCGCTAAATTGTTATTATGTTCATTATATGCCTAGTGCTGTATTGATTTGTTGTGCAAATTGTTAGCTGAATTGCTGTTCACTAGAGCAGTTGACCCTTAATCAATTTATCCAGGGTTCGAATCCCTGAGAGTCCATCCAAAAAGAAAAACCACGAGGTACGTGGTTAGCGTACTTCGTGGCTTTTGACGTTTATGGAAGGACATTACCGGCAGCACGGTAGATTTCATACCATTCTGGTCTAGTGAGTGTAATTTCGGAAGCTTTGGCAATATCACGCAAGCGCTGTGTATTAGTAGTACCAACGACAGGCTGCATATTTGCCGGATGTCTTAGAATCCAAGCGATGGCAATGGCTGTATTGGTTACGTCTTTTTCAGCTGCTAAGCGGTTAATGACCTCGTTCAATTCAGGGAACTTATCGTTGTCCAAGAATACGCCTTCAAAGAACCCATATTGGAAAGGCGACCAAGGCTGAATGGTCATGTCATGCAGGCGACTGTACTCCAGGATCCCACCATCATGGACAACTGAACCCGCGTTAGTCATATTCACATTGAACCCTGCATCAATCATGCCAGTGACCATAATGCTTAATTGCAGCTGGTTAAACAGCAGCGGTTGTTTTACATATTTTTTGAGCAGCTCGATTTGCAGCGGGTTCTGGTTGCTGACACCAAAGTGTTTCACCATTCCCTTGCTCTCTAGAATGTCAAAAGCTTCAGCGACCTCTTCTGGTTCGAACAGCGTGTCCGGACGGTGAAGCAGGAGCACATCGAGATAATCGGTCTTCAAGCGTTTGAGGCTGCCTTCCACAGATTGTAGGATATGCTCTTTGGAGAAATCAAAATAGCCATTACGGATTCCGCATTTAGTTTGAATCATCATTTTATCGCGCATACCGGGATTATTTTCTAGTACCCCAGCAAATACCTCTTCAGCCTTGCCGGCTGCATAGATATCAGCATGATCAAAGAAGTCTATTCCGAGCTCTAGCGCACTATGTACATGTGTATCAGCCTCTTTTGCAGATAAATCCGCAATCCGCATACAGCCAAGCGAAATTTGGGACACATCGAGTACACCATTCGCCACACTAATTTTCTTAACCATGAGTGACTCACTCCTTCAAATGTTAGTAGAACCTGCAGTATTCTATCAAACCATAACATAAAGAGGGGGAAAGTTAAAACGTCTGAGTTATACCTGTACAAAAAGAAACACAACTAGGCATGTATAGATGGAAGAGTCATACAATATGGTCATGCCGTAACTATAAATAGAAGATTCAGATTATATATCACAATATGAGGAGAGTATAAATGTACATTGAACATATCACTAAAGAACTATATCAATACTATCCACCATTGACGAAAAAGAATGATTTCGATGAATTTTGGGCAGAAACGTTACAGCAGGCGAATCAAGTTCCATTGCAAGCCGAGCGTACACGGATTGACTATCCTAGTAAGCATGTTAATGTCTATGACATTGCCTATTCCGGTATGGATAAGACTCGTATTCGTGGATGGCTTGTGGTCCCAACATTTGTACAGAAAGATACCTTTCCATGTCTAATTCATTATCATGGTTTTAATGGAAGTCGAGGCGAGCCGTCAGGGTTAATGCACTGGGCTATGATGGGCATGGCAGTTCTATCCGTCGATTGTCGGGATCAAGGCGGTTCAACTGGCAATAATACGATGTATACTCATGGTTTTGTTTCGAATGTAACAAGTAAAGGTGTACATAACAAAATGGAATATTACTATCGTTATGTTTATATGGATTGTCTTAAAGCGATTGATTTTGCCTGCGCTCAAGCTGATATAGACTCGGATAAGATTGTTATTGAAGGCGCAAGCCAAGGTGGTGGACTAGGCATGGCGATTGCAGCGCTAGACAACCGTCCAAGGCTTGCCATGGTTGATGTACCAAGCAATAGTAACCTGGTCGCTCGGATCGAAGGAAATCATGGAGCTTTTGGCGCAATTGCTGAATATTTGAAGCAGCATCCAGAGCAAACGGATCTGATAATGGATAATTTAAGCTACTTTGATACTATGAATCTGGCAACGCGCATTACGTGTCCTATTTTAGCTTCAGTAGCGCTGAAGGATGAGACTTGTCCCGCCCTTATGTACTTTGCTACATACAATCGAATTCAGAGCGAGAAAGAAATTGTCATCTATCCATTTAATGGACATGAAGGTGGAGGCATGAAGCAGACGGAGGTTAAGCTTCGTTATCTGCAGCAATTATTCCCTAAGTGGTTTGAAGTGTAAAAACAAAAAAATCCACCCCACAATAAGATGGGGTGGATTTTTTGTTCTGGTCTTGTGCGTTAAAGACTAGTACATATTAGGAATGTCGACATTCGGATCAATATCAGCTTCGTAGTCTACACCATCTGTTCTAAAGCCAAATAGATTGAAGAAGTCTTGGCGGTAGCCTTCAAGATCAGCTAGGTCGGCAGCATTCTCAGTTGTCAGTTCATCCCAACGTTTCATAACCTCAGTCTGAACATCTTCGCGCATTTCCCAGTCGTCAATACGAATCAGGCAGCTTCCGTCGGCAGTAGCATCACCATCAGTGTAAAGATGCTCAGAGAACAAACGGTACATTTGTTCAATACAGTTCTCATGCAGCTCCTTTTCCTTCATCACTTCATAAAGTGCTGAGATATAAAGGGGCACTACAGGAATAGCGGAGCTGGATTGGGTTACAAGCGCTTTGTTCACGGATACAAAGGCACGTCCGCCTTTTGATGCGAGCAGGTCATTCATTTGGATCGCTGTCTGTTCCAAATCATGCTTGGCTTGGCCAATCGTTCCATCGCGATAGATTGGATGGGTGATCTCTGGTCCAATGTAGGAGTATGCAACTGTAGTAGCTCCATCTGCAAGCACGCCAGCCTCTTGAAGCTGATCGATCCACATTCTCCAGTCCTCGCCGCCCATAACAGCGATTGTCTGACGTACTTCCTCTTCTGTAGCAGGCTCAATAGTAGTCATGGATACTTCACCTGTATGGAAGTTCAAGGTTTTATTCGAATAAGCTGTTCCAACCGGCTTAATTACGGAGGAGAAGGTTTCTCCTGTTACCGGATGGGTGCGACGAGGTGAAGCCACGCTATAGATAATTAAATCCACTGTGCCATATTCAGCTTTGATGAGTTCAATGGTCTTAGCTTTGATAGCATCAGAGAACGCATCTCCCACAATACTGTGTGATTTGAGTCCGAGTGCAGCTGCTTGCTTCTCAAATGCAGCGGAGTTATACCAACCAGCAGAAGCTGTACGTTGCCCTTCAGCTGCTTTGTCGAAGAAAACTCCGATGGTGTTCGCACCAGCGCCAAAAGCGGCTGAAATTCTAGAAGCTAGTCCGTATCCGGTGGAAGCACCGATGACAAGTACATTAGCGGGTCCCTCAATTTTCTTTTGTGCTTTTACATATTCAATTTGTTGTTCTATTTGTTTGGCGCATCCCTCTGGATGTGCTGTTGTACATATAAATCCGCGTGTTTTAGGTTGAATAATCATCAAGGAATTCCCCTTTTTAAAAAATTAAAGTCCAATGTTATTTCAGAGAAAGTATAGCAAACAATATTTACTAATACAAAGAATTTAGGATATTCGGTAAGAATCGCTACTCAGTATTTTTGGTCTTTGCTAGTATATTACCGAGTTTTACACGTCTATTGAGGTTTTCGGACCCAGATGACGTTATTTGCGAATTTTTGGTCTTTTGAGCAGTGTTTCGGACTCCAGCGACCCTATTCCGTAGAAAGAGGGCCATATTAGGTGTATTTCATGCCAATAGCGGCTATGGGGTCCGATAGGATGCAAAATGTGCAATAATGCTGCGTTTAAGGTCGGCTGAGTCCGATAGCGGCTGCGAAGTGGGAAGTTAGTTAAAGGTTAGTTAAAGAATCGAATCAATTGAAAGAAAGTCTTCAAACAAATCAAACGAATCCAACGGATGGTAAAGCGAACAATTTGAGGGATCGAAAGAGCCAAATAATCGAATATTGAAGCGCAACGCAAGAACGCAGCAAACCAATCAAACCAATCAAATTAATCAAACCAATCAAACAACGCAAAAAGGAGCTGCCCCAGCAGCCATTTCATGACTTCTAGGACAACCCCCTTTACATTACTTACATATAAGGTTCTATCACGCTCTCTTACGCTCTATTACGCCTTAAAGATTGAATCAATGGCTTTGATCTCTTCTGGTGTAAGCTGAACCTTCAACGTTTCCAGATTCGATACGATCTGCTCCGGACGTTTAGCTCCAGGAATAAGTGCGTCGATGGAAGGTACAGTTAGGTACCATGCAAGCACCACATGAGCGACTTCAAGACCTTTGGCATTGGCAATTTGGCGTACCTTATCCACTTTCTCTAGGTTCTTGGCAAACGTCTCCCCTTGGAACAGTGGGTCGTTCTTTCTAATGTCGCTGAACGTATCGCCTTGCTTATATTTGCCGCCAAGCAGGCCGGACGCGAGTGGGAAGTAAGGAACGAAAGAAATGCCATGCTCCTGCGTGTAAGGGAGCAGATCCTTCTCCGCATCACGGTGCAGCAGATTGTAATGGGATTGGAGGACATCCACATGCCCGTCCTTGTTAGCTTCTCTCAGCTGTTCAATGGAGAAATTGGATACACCGATAGCTCTGATCTTTCCTTCCTCTTTCAGTTTCTTAAGCTCACCAACAGCTTCATCCTTAGGTGTGCTTTCATCAGGGAAATGAATATAGTAAAGATCGATATAATCGGTCTGCAGGCGTTTCAAGCTGTCTTCCACAGACTGTCTTAGAAAAGCAGGAGAGTTGTCGATTGTAGTCTTATCACCAATAATCTTGTGCGCGCCTTTAGTAGCAATGACCACATTGTCACGGCCGCCTCTTTCTCTCAGCACTTCTCCAATCAGTTCCTCGGATCTTCCTGGACCATAGATAAAGGCTGTATCAATGAAATTGATCCCATGATCAAGAGCGCTGCGAACGATATTTCTACCGGTCTCATCATTTAAGCCGGGAAATAAATTATGCCCACCAACAGCATTAGCACCAAGTCCGAGAGGGGATACTTGTAAATTTGTTCTACCTAAAGTTATTTGATCAGCCATAATTAATCGTCAGCTCCTTAAAATAGAATATAAACTATATTAAGTATAGAGATTAAATCGTAAAAGGACAAATAGCTGACTTCCAGCTTTATACATGAATATTTAAACCGTATAAGTTATGATATAAAGAATAATTTTGCATTCCCGTATTTGTTCTCACAATGAAGTAAAGGAGGATTGTCTTATGCTAGTCATTAATCAAAATGAAGTAGCTGAGCTTTTAGCTATGGAGTCTTGCATCACAGTTATGGAATCCGTATTGAAGGACTTGTCCGCAGGACAAGCCATACAGAGCTTAAGACAAGTACTCCCGCTGCACAAGGGCAATCTGATTGGCTTAATGCCGGGATATTTGCAGGGTGAAGAAGTGGCAGGCGCCAAAATCATCAGTGTGTTTCCTAGTAATCACGGGAGTAATCTCCCTTCCCATCAAGGTCTTGTTACCTTATTCGATTCTTCTACCGGCGTTCTGAAAGCTGTTGTAGATGGACAAAAGATAACAGCAATTCGCACAGCCGCAGTTAGCGCAGTAGCCACTCGTTATCTGGCCAGAGAAGATGCAGAGGTGCTTGCCATTCTTGGCACTGGAGAACAAGCCAAAAGCCATCTGGAAGCGATGCTGCTGGTTCGATCAATTCGTGAGGTTAGGGTATGGAGCAGAACACTTGCGAAGGCAAGAGCTTTTCAAGAAGAGCTGGGCCGTAAATATGATGTAGAAATCGTTGTTGTAGAGTCTGTTCAAGAGGCAGTTCATGCGGCAGATATCATTTGTACCGTAACAGCATCCACAGAGCCAGTACTCAAAGGAGAATGGCTGAAGGCCGGAGCACATATCAATGCGGTTGGAGCCTGCAGACCAGCAGATCGTGAGCTGGATTCGGAGACTGTTCGGTTAGCTAAGTTATATGTAGATCGTTTGGAATCCACGCATAATGAATCCGGGGATTACTTAATTCCACTAAAAGAAGGCATGATCACTTCAGGTCATATTATCGGTGAAATCGGTGAACTGATCAGTGGCAGTATTGAGGGCAGAACTACAGCTGATGAGATCACTCTTTTTAAAGGACTTGGGCTTGCGATAGAGGATTTAGCAGCAGCAAACTTCATTTATAATGAAGCTGTTAGATTACATAAAGGTATCGAAATTGCATTCTAAGGAGCGACCACATGATGAGCACTTATGAAGGTTTATATGATTTCAAGTTGACGGAGCAAGAGGAAGCGCGGGCCGTGCGTTTGCATGAGCAGAATATTAATATTGATTTGCTGTTCCAAGGTCCTTTATCTCCAAGTGCTATTCCAGAGTCTGTGTCCGAAAAAATCAAAGCGCTGTGTGAGCCCTATAAAGATGAGCCGATGATATACAGCAGCATGCCAGCTAAAATGATCTTAAAGCTAGCGGCCAGCGGGGAGATCCCTGAGTATAAAAGTGAATGGTATAAGTCAGGAATTACGGCGGGGAATCGGGAGCTTCATTTAGAATCCTTGGATAGCATGATTACGAGCATGGCTGAGGTTCAGCTTCAGTTCGACTCCGCAGATTGGTTAATTAAAGCTTTAACCGTAGAGGACATCCGTGCAGCCAAGCGTAATGCTCATAAGGCGGGTATTATCACGGCGCAGGAAACGGATGGTCTAGGTACCAATTTGGACCTATTAGATGTGTTACATAATTTCGGCTTAAGAATTCTACAATTAACCTATAACAATCAGAACCAGATCGGTGCAGGCTGTGCAGAACAGTCGAACGCTGGGATTACGAATTATGGAAAAAGATTTATTGAGCGCTTAAACAAGCTGGGGATCATTGTAGATACGGGACATTGCGGAAAACAGACCACGCTCGATGCTTGTCAGTATTCCAAAACTCCGGTCATTGCTTCACACACGGGTGTAGAGGCCATCTATCCACATATGCGCTGCAAAAGTGATGAGGAAATCATCGCGATCGCTAAGACGGGTGGAGTCATCGGTATTTTTGCTATGCCGTGGTTTGTGCATGAAGATCCTAATCATACGACCATTGATCATGTGCTGGATCATATCGAATATGTAATCCGGCTTGTAGGCGTGGATCATGTTGGAATCGGAACCGATTGGCCGATGAGCGATGTGCTCTGGTCATTGATTTATTTTAAAGAACATATTGCACCTAAGCTAGGATTCGCCAAAGGAGACGGACCTTCTACTGAAACCGTTGCTGGGCTTAAAAAATATAGTTATTTTATCAACTTCACTAGAGGTTTAGTGGCGCGCGGTTATGCGGATGAGGATATTGCAAAGATCATGGGTGGCAACTGGCTGCGCGTATTTGAAGAAATTTGGGGATAGGGGATAAATAGATGACAACATATTTGAACAATACTACATTTAACTTCTACTGTTCGGGCATTTATTCAGGAAAAATACATTTTACGAAACAACAAATCATGCATGCTAAGGTCGATCCGCGCAGACGAACACAAATGCAGGATAACGTGCTGGATAGCCAGTTCAAGACCGTTCTCCCATTTCAAAAAATCCACGAACACATCGACACTTACGCTAAAGCTGAATGGGTCAATGATGAGGTAGTTCTGGGTAATGGCGATCTTTATCAAAAGCATATTCAATATCAGGCTGTAATTGATGGCCATGAGCTGACTTCACAAGTGTGGGCGCTGCGAAAAGAGACGGCACTGGATATTGTGACCTTGGATGGGGAGATCATCGCTTTTCTAACGCCGAATCGGTATGGCATAGAGCTGATTGTTAAAGCAGGATATGAGAAGCTGACGCCTCTTGTTGTCTATGATGATCCCCTTTTGTCCAAGCCAGAGTATGGTGTGAATGATTTGGGTACGGATCTGATCCCGATGCGCGATGGTGTGAGACTGGCTACGGATGTGTTTCTTCCTGAGGGTATTCAGCCGGGAACGAAGCTGCCGACGATTCTTGTAAGAACCTGTTATGACCGTAACGGGAAAAAAGAGATTTTTATGAGATGGGCCAACAAAGGTTATGCAGTGGTGTCACAGGACGTTAGAGGTCGGGCGGATTCGGAAGGGGAATTGATCCCTTTTTATAATGAACGGGATGATGGCTATGATACGATCGATTGGATTATCGCTCAGGAATGGTCAGATGGCAATGTTGGCATGTGGGGCGCGTCCTATCTGGGCTTTGTTGTTGTCTCGGCAGCGACCAGTGGGCACCCTAATCTGAAGGCTGTAGTGGATGAAGTGAACGTTGGCTCACCATTTGTAGATACGGCGCGTAAGGGTGGAACGCTTTGTTCTTGGCCACTTTTGTCTTGGACACTTGCGCAATCTGTGGGTACCCGGACGGATTTTGATATTTTTGGTGGGATTACGGTGAACCCAGAAGCAGCAGTGGATGCGAGACCGATTAAGGAAATTCCTCAGCAAATGATCGGCAAAGCATCAGGACCATGGGATCTTTGGAGCCAGCATCCGGAGTATGATGATTTCTGGAGAAACTGTACCTTTACAGAGCGTGGGGATCAGGTGCAGGTCCCTATGTATGTAATCTCAGGCTGGTATGACGGCGACAGCCCTGGTGTATCGGAGACTTGGAGAATGCTGACTGAGCATAATGTGCCGAACCGCAAAATCCGTCTGGGTGCATGGGAGCATGGGCCGAATCGAGCCAGAGACTATGAGGGTGTAAGCTTTGGCAATGATGCAGTGGTCTATGATTACGATGTTTCTGTACTGCGTTGGTTCGACCGCTACCTCAAAGGTATTCCGAATGGGATAGATCAGGAGCCTAGAGCCTCTTATTATGTCGTAGGTGAGAATCAATGGAGAACATCGGAGGATTGGACACCGGTTGAAGCTACAACTACGCCGTTCTACTTATCCAGTGGAGGCAGGGCAAATTCCGGACATGGAGATGGGAAGCTACTCTCAGCGCCAGAAGAGCATTCTCCAGAAGATACTTACGTCTATAACCCAAATGATCCAATGAATGATAGCGGTGAGCGAGAGCCTGAAAATTTGCGGAAGTACGAGCTGCGGAATGATATTCTTGTGTACACTAGTGAGGTGTTGACGGAAGAATTGACTATAGCTGGCGAATTGTCTGCTGTCATCTACGCGGCTAGCACAGGTAAGGATACGGATTGGGTAGTTACGCTTAGTGATGTGAATGAACAAGGAGACTCTATCCGGTTATCTAACTATATTGTCAGAGCTAAATATCGTCATGGGTTTGATGCACCAGAACTGCTCACGCCAGGCCAAGTGGAGGAATACGATATTTTCATGCCGAATATTGCCCATAGATTTGCGGTGGGACACCGAATTCGTTTCTCGATTACTTCGTCCAGTAAATTCGTTGCTTTCCCGAATACGAATACTGGTGGCAACCCGTATGAAGATACAGAGGCGATTACGGTTCTGCAGACTATTTACCATAATAGTAAGTATCCAAGCCATGTGAAGCTGCCGATAGTTCCTAACGCTTAGGCGGGCGAACTTTAATACCTAGAAGGGGCTGAACAAAGGTAAAAGGAATTACCACTTGAAGCTGAAGCTGCAATTGATGACCAATGATGCTTCAAGTGACGTACCGAGTGAGCACCGAGTGAGGCCTAGGTAAAACAATAAGTGAAGAACGTACTTAAGCTCCAAATGAAGCGAAAAGTAAAACAATTATAGAGGGATTAGGGAATTTCCCCCTGAAATTCTTAGGATTCTGGTTGTCAGGCATATAATTGGGGGAAAACTCCCTAATTATATGCCTGATTCCCGGGAATTAAGGAAAACAGCCTATTTATTAGGGAGTAATTCCCTGATTTCGTTCATTTAGAGCGAATATCCCTACTTTCAGGGAGTTTTTCCCTAAATAGTTTTAGACCCACTTCGTACATTGCACAAACGTAGAACGCATCACCCCATCGCCCATCGTCCGTTAACCACCCGCTACACAGTAACCACACCGAGTAAATCATTCTCCTCTGGCATCCTAGTACATCATCACACCCACTGTGCACCGCATAACATCCTACCCATAGTAAACCTTCTTTAGCCTACGAAAAATGCATATTGTATATCATTGCCACTATCCCAAACGCCCACTGTCCAACCAATGGCATAAACACACACTAAGAACTAAATAGTCTATTGGGGGAGCAGAATCCAAGCTTCACCTGACCCATAAAAAAAACTGCACCATAAGTAG
Organism: Paenibacillus sp. FSL R10-2734; assembly: GCF_037963865.1. Taxonomy (NCBI): domain Bacteria; kingdom Bacillati; phylum Bacillota; class Bacilli; order Caryophanales; family Paenibacillaceae; genus Paenibacillus; species Paenibacillus sp. FSL R10-2734. The sequence continues at coordinate 2,099,818 of NZ_CP150170.1, forward strand.
AAATGGAGGAACAGCTGTGGAAGGAATGAAACGTGGTGAACTGGCGAGACGTACCGGAGTCAGCATGGCTTGTTCATTACGGAATCCAGGTCAGGAGCAAACTCTTCATAGAAGACTTTTTCCTTTTTAATCGTCGTGGGATCAAGACTTTTGGCCGTATTGCCAGTCAGCAAGTACATAAAGGGCTGCTTCAGGCCGGTATGTGAAACTTCTCCCCAGAATCCTCCTTCAGACTTCACCATAAACCCTGAACTATACTGCAAGGTCAACCTTGTATTTTTGATAAAATAACGATTATTCACAGAAAAGCGCATAAATGATTCCTTCTCAGGTCACAATAGGGAAAAACCAGAATGAAGGGATTAACGTGTCGCGCATAAAAAAACAACTTTGGCAGCGATGGAGACGTTGGAGAAAGGCGCTTTGGGTAGGAGCCGCTTGTTTAGCTCTTACTATATTGGCTTGGCGCAGTATGCAGGTGCCTGAGGAAATCAGTGGACTACTGACGGATTCTAGTTGGACGGATGGTGCCGAAAGCGAGTTGGCCGCAGCTGTATTTAAAGTAGGCGTGGACAGCGGTGAGGAGAAAGAGAAGGGCACCAAAAATAACGAACAACTGTTGCAGACGATCACTCAAAGCGGACTCAGCAGAACCGTTCATTTAAAAATAACTTATGTATCTGGGGAAGAAGTTCAGACGTTGCCGGGCGTAAAGAACCCACTTCAGCTTAAGAAAATAATCAATGAACACCCTGCATGGAGCGGTTGGATCAGCAGCGAGGGAGATTTGTGGCTGGAACAAAAAGTGAATGATCTATCGACCCTAACGAAAAAAGAAGCCTATATCGGTGTCGATGCATTTGGGAATTTGAGTTTATTTAAAGGGCCGCCGGCACAGGAAAAGGTTCTGAAGACCTTTTTTCAAATGGATATGGGTTCCTTGAAATCCTCTCTGCCCGAAAGTATTTGGAAAGAGCTTCATGATGGAATACGTGTTCAGGATATTGAAGAGTACAACAGTGTGTTGTCCACCTTCAGTGACTATGCGCGTGAGGCATCTGAGCATGTCATGCAGAACAAGCAATAGCATCTAAAGCATATGAGCTGTCCTAAAGTCATTAATGGCTGAAGGCAGCTTTTTTTGTGTGAATTTAAAGAAAGTATAAGGTCTCGTTGTAGGCCTAAAGTTGTCATTTCGCATCAGAGAGTAAACTTTTTTTCTCCCGGAAGGGGTATTTTTGCTATAATGGTTAGAAGGAATACATATGTTCGCTTCATAGCGGAGTAATGGATGAAAACGGTGGAATAAACTGCCTGTTATAGAGGAGAGATCGTGTTTGCGCATTTTGGGAATCGATCCAGGGCTGGCGATTGTCGGTTTTGGCTTTGTGGATAAGGAAGGTCATAAGTTGACCCCAGTCCAATATGGTTGTATTCAGACTGAGGCTCATACGCCTGAAGAAGAACGTCTGCTGCATGTCTATGAAGGCATGGGTCAGCTCATTGATAAATATAAGCCTGATGCTGTAGCGATAGAGAAGTTATTCTTCGCACGCAATGTAACGACAGCATTGCCGGTAGCGCAGGCACGCGGAGTGACGATATTAGCTGCAGTGCAGCGCGGTCTACCCGTCTCGGAATATACACCTATGATGGTGAAGCAGGCTGTTGTTGGTTATGGTAAGGCAGAGAAGCGGCAGGTACAGGAAATGGTGAAGCTGTTATTGAAATTATCGGCGATCCCTAAACCGGATGATGTAGCGGATGCACTGGCGGTAGCGGTTTGTCATGCCCATTCGAGCAGTCTTAATTCTAAATTAAATGAGGTATTGCGAAAATGATAGATTTCTTAAGAGGACCCGTCGTTCATTTGGAGTCGGAATATGTGGTGCTTGATGTGCAGGGGGTAGGATACCGGGTGTTCTGCCCAAATCCTTATGCATTTGCTAAAGTAGAAGGGCCTGTCATGATCTATATTCATTATCAAACACGTGAGGATGCTACACTGCTGTTTGGGTTCCCGACTCGGGAGGAGCAAAGATTGTTCCGCAAGCTGATAGAGGTATCTGGCATCGGTCCAAAGGTTGCGCTCGGAATTCTGACAGGTGGAACACCAGATCAGTTGATCTCAGCAATCTATCAAGAGAATATTACCTTCCTAACAAAGCTGCCGGGCATTGGCAAGAAGACGGCGCAGCGGATGATCCTCGATTTGAAGGACAAGCTGGACGGACTCAGCATGGCTTCGATGCAAACCGGATTATTTGCAGTTCCAATGGAAGAAGCAGCGGATGGATTAGCTTGGCAAGAGGCTAGGGACGCCCTTAAAGGGCTGGGTTATACAGAGAGTGAATTGGACCGCGTATGGCTCGCTATGAAGAAAGAGGGAGCAGAGACAGGGACTGTAGATGTGCTGATGAAGAAAGCACTTGGGCTATTATATATTGCTAAGTAAAGCCGAACACATCCTGAAGAAAGGGAGCGATAGGAATGGATGACCGGATTATATCCGCTAATTTGATGATGGACGAGCAGGCGGTAGAATTAAGCTTACGCCCTCGTTATCTGGGAGAATATATCGGACAGAATCAGGTGAAAGAAAACCTGAAGATATATATCGAAGCGGCCAAAATGAGAAGTGAAGCGCTGGATCATGTGCTGCTCTACGGACCTCCGGGTCTTGGTAAAACAACACTCGCGAATATTATCGCAAATGAGCTTGGTGTGAATTTAAGAACAACCTCCGGTCCTGCTATTGAGCGCCCGGGAGATTTAGCCGCTCTGCTGACGAACCTGCAGGAAGGCGATGTGCTTTTCATCGATGAAATTCACCGCTTGCACCGGACGGTGGAGGAGGTTATGTATCCGGCGATGGAGGACTTCGCGCTGGATATTATGATCGGCAAGGGGCCGAGTGCCCGTTCGGTAAGATTGGATCTGCCGCCGTTCACACTTATAGGCGCTACCACCCGTGCTGGCCTACTGTCTGCTCCATTACGTGATCGTTTCGGAGTAGTCAGCCGCTTGGAATTCTATACCATAGATGAGCTCAGCTACATTGTAGCTCGAAATGCAGATCTTTTGGGAATTGAGATTGTCGGTGATGCGGCGGAAGAGATAGCGCTTCGTTCACGAGGAACGCCGCGGATTGCGAACCGACTATTGAAGCGGGTCCGTGATTTCGCCCAAGTGCGCGGAGATGGGATTATAACCCCTGAAATTTCTGGAGAAGCACTGAAGATGCTGCAGGTGGACCCGCGTGGGCTGGACAGCATCGATCATAAGATGTTAAGAGCGATGATTTCAAGCTTTCGTGGCGGTCCTGTTGGTCTGGATACGATTGCTGCTACAATTGGTGAGGAAAGTCAGACGATTGAGGACGTTTATGAACCCTACCTGCTGCAGATAGGATTCTTGCAGCGGAGTCCACGTGGAAGAATTGTAACACCGGCCGCTTATCATCACTTAGGCCTTCCGCTCCCTCCGGAGCAGCACTGAGTCAGTAACTACATTCAAAAAGGAGGATGCTGGATGAAGCATAAGAAGCATACGAAGATGAAATGGAGAGGAATGGCTCCACTAAGCAAAGGATTGCTAGCAGCTGCGCTTGCTTTAGGAAGTTTCTTGATCCCTGCGGGTGCCAGTCATGCCGATTCTAATAGCACGGTACGAGTTGCCCTTTTTGCTGATATAGGTAGTAAATATAAATCCACCGTGCCTGTAGTAACACTGCAATCAACACAAAGCTTCACTTTGTTGTCAGACCAACCAGGAAGCGCTCCTTTGTTCTCAGTGCCTGCCCAGAGCAGAATTCGTGTTAGTGTGGACGGTTACAGAGTAAAGGTAATGGAGACTTCAAGCTGGAAGACCGCTGCTGATGCGGCTAAGAAGCTTCAGTCTACCTCTGATAAGCCGCAGATTTTTATGATTTCTAGAAATGGAACCAGTGTGTATCAGTTATATACAGGTGTGTATGCTAGTGAAGCGGCTGCAAAGGATGGGCTTGCGCGTGTATTAAAGGCAGGACTCTCCATTCCTGCCGATCAGACCCCTGAGGTGAAGGGGAATAAGCATTTATCGGCTGGCCGCTATTCTTCAGAGCAAGCAGCTGATACTGCGCTAAATAGTATTACAGCTGCTGGATTTGATGCCTGGAAGGTGTTTCTGTCAGGAAGTGACGGCAGTGCTCAGTTTGAGGTATGGGTAGGCGAAGCTGCAAACGATAAAGATTTGGCTGCTGTTCAGTCAGCAGTGTCTGCAGCATTGCCGCTGGCTCTAACCGCGGCAACTTCACCCGGGTTAATGATGCGTATAGATGCCGGGCTGGACCTTAGCAGTGAAACACAGGCTAATCATTATATGGTTTCCGGAAGTGATACTAAATTTTTGGCAGTTGGCAGCGAGGCGGGGATTCAGCTAGAAGAAAAATCCAAGCGTACCTACCGTGGAAATATGGAGCTAAGTAATTTGAGAGGTTCCCTGGCTGTCATTAATGAATTGCCACTGGAACAATATTTGTATGCAGTGGTTGGAGGAGAGGTTTCCTCAAGCTGGCCTGATGAAGCCCTAAAGGCTCAGGCTGTGGCCGCTCGAAGCTATGCGATGGCGCAAGGCAACCGTTTTGAAGTAGCAAATGTAGTAGATTCTACATTGAGTCAGGTATATAACGGAATTGGATCAGAAGCTCCAGTCATTATTAAGGCAGTGGATGCAACAGCCGGTGAAGTATTGATGAGTGGTGGTAAAGTTATTGAGGCGGTGTTCTCCTCGAACAGTGGCGGTGTAACATCTGATCCATCGGAGGTATGGGGTAACGGTGGAGATGCATTTGCCAGTGTTCCCAGCAAAGAGGATGTCGCAGCTACCAAGACCGCTAAGAAGTGGTATTATGTACTGCTCGCTAATGGCATCTCTGGGTATGCGCGTGAGGATAATATTAAATTGACAGGTAATAAAACCGCAGCGGGGTTGGATATAGCAACCGCTACAACTAAAGATGTCAATATACGTCCCCTTCCTGCTGTTGAGAGTAGTGTAAGTGCAGTAGGTAAGCTGAATCCTGGAGATAATGCAGTTGTTCTGGATAAAGTATATGAGTCCGGCAGCTATAGCTGGATTAAAGGGCCTTATTCCTCCGCTGAACTTCTGAAGAGTATGCAGGGTAAAATAAGTAACACTTTGCCTTCTTCTATCCTTAATCTCCAAGTTACACAGCGCGGTCCTTCAGGTAGAGCCATTCAGGTTAAAGCTAATGGCGAGATAATGAGTGTGAAATATCCAGATATGTTCCGTTCTGCGTTCAATGGATTGCCTAGTACATTGTTTGATATTGTACCATCCGGAAGTTATACTGTATTAGGCGCTGACGGTGCTACTAGCACGATTGGAAGTTCACAGAGCGCAGGTGTACTCTCCGCATCAGGCAAGGTTGATGTGAAAGGTAGTGGAACTGTAGTGCTGGGCGGGGATTCTTCGGCCAGAGCGATTACTAACAGTTCGGGCTTTCTGTTCATTGGCCAAGGCTACGGTCATGGTCTAGGCATGTCGCAATGGGGCGTGAAAGGCATGGCAGACAGCGGGTATGATTACAAGCAGATATTGCAACACTATTATCAGAACGTTACTCTAGTTAAGGAATGAAGACAGACCATGAATGTAGACGCATATGATTTTCATTTGCCGGAAGAATTAATTGCCCAGACACCACTCTCTGACCGTAGCTCTTCTAGACTGCTCTTAGTAAATAAGGAGAATGGGGAGCTGGCTCACCGGCATTTTACCGATATTATTAATTATTTTCAACCGGGAGATACGCTTGTTCTGAATGATACGAGAGTTATTCCCGCCAGATTATTTGGGGTTAAAGAAGATACGGGAGCTAAAGCTGAAGTGCTTCTTCTGAAGAATTTGGGAGACGATCGATGGGAAGCTCTTGTAAAGCCAGGTAAGAAGCTTAAGACTGGAGCGGTTATCATCTTTAGTGATGAGCTTCGTGCGGTTATTGAGGACGAGGCTGATATGGGTGGCCGAACGCTTCGCTTCATTTATCAGGGTATTTTTCAGGAGATTCTGGATAGGCTGGGAACGATGCCACTGCCTCCTTATATTAAGGAAACACTGGATGATCGGGAACGATATCAGACTGTATATGCTAAGCATGAGGGATCGGCTGCTGCACCTACAGCAGGACTTCATTTTACTAAAGAACTGCTGGAACAGATCGAGGCCAAGGGTGTAAATATCGCTTATATCACACTTCATGTAGGTCTCGGTACTTTTCGTCCGATGTCTGCCCAGAAGGTTGAAGAGCATGTTATGCATTCAGAGTATTTTGTAATGTCCCAAGAAACAGCAGATGCCATCAATGCTACCAAGGAACAAGGTGGCCGCGTTATTGCAGTAGGGACGACTTCTTGTCGGACGCTTGAAACAGTCGGAAGACAATGTGAAGGCGGCCCGCTGGTGGAATGCAGTGGTTGGACGGATATTTTCATCTATCCGGGGTATAAGTTTAGTGTAGTAAATGCGTTAATTACTAATTTCCATTTGCCAAAGTCTACTTTGGTGATGTTGGTTAGCGCTTTGGCAGGTCGGGAGCATATTCTAGCTGCTTATGATGAAGCGATAGAGCAGAAGTACCGGTTTTTTAGCTTTGGAGATGCAATGTTTATTTACTAAGGTAAGAGGATGGGTTAACTTATGGCAGCAATTACTTATGAGCACATCAAAACGTGCAAACAATCCGGAGCAAGACTTGGAAGAGTCCACACTCCACATGGTGTGATTGAGACACCTGCATTTATGCCAGTCGGCACACAAGCCACAGTCAAGACAATGAGTCCCGAAGAACTGAAAGAGATGGATGCTCATATTATTTTGAGCAATACGTACCATCTATTTCTGAGACCAGGCCATGATATTGTTCGTGATGCAGGCGGACTGCACAAGTTCATGAACTGGGATCGTCCAATTCTGACGGATAGCGGCGGGTTTCAAGTATTCTCGCTCAGTGACATGCGCAAGATTACCGAAGAAGGCGTTCATTTCCGTTCCCATCTTAATGGAGATAAGAAGTTCCTGTCTCCTGAAGTAGCTATGGAAGTTCAGAACGCACTTGGTTCTGATATCATGATGGCATTTGATGAATGCCCTCCATTCCCAGCTGAATATGATTACGTGAAAAAATCACTAGAGCGTACAACACGCTGGGCAGAACGCTGCCTGAAAAGTCATGCTCGTCCGAATGACCAAGGTCTATTCGCTATCGTGCAAGGTGGTATGTATGAGGATCTTCGCCGTCAGAGCGCGGCAGATTTGACTTCCATGGATTTCCCGGGGTATGCTATTGGAGGGCTCAGCGTCGGAGAGTCCAAGCAGCTAATGTATGAAGTGCTGGATTATACAGTTCCCCTGCTGCCACAAGGAAAACCACGCTATTTGATGGGCGTTGGTTCACCGGATGCATTGCTGGAAGGATCAATTCGGGGAGTGGACATGTTCGACTGTGTTCTACCTACTCGTATTGCTCGTAATGGAACAACGATGACCAGTCAGGGAAGACTCGTTGTACGCAACGCAAAGTATGCCCGCGATTTTGGGCCGCTTGATCCGGAGTGCAATTGCTATACATGCCGGAATTATTCCCGCGCTTATTTGCGCCATCTAATCAAAGCCGATGAAACATTCGGACTTAGATTGACGACATACCACAACTTGCACTTCTTGTTGGATTTGATGCGTAAAGTGCGCGAAGCCATCAAGGAAGATCGGCTGCTTGATTTTCGCGATGAGTTTTTTGCAAAATACGGATTATATGATAATCTTAAAGGCTTCTAGGTTGAATTTAATGCCTTAATGTACTTTGAAAGGGGGGAGAAATATGTTTCAATCGTTTCAATATGCAGCTGGCGCAGGTGGTGGGGGTAGCATACTAGGTCTGGTAGGACCCTTTGTCCTTATGTTTGTAGTATTCTACTTCTTGCTGATTCGTCCGCAACAGAAGAAGACCAAAACTCGTAACGCGATGTTGAAGTCTCTGAAAAAAGGCGACAAGATCGTCACAATTGGTGGTCTTCACGGTACGATCATGGAAATCTCCGATGATATCGTGGTTCTACGGGTTAATGATGTAACTAAACTAACCTTTGATCGCGGTTCCATTAGTCACTCCGTTGCGACGGACGTGGAGGAGAAAGTATAGAATTGATTTAAGTACATAAAAAGCGGTGTCTTCTCGTTAAGAGAGGACACCGCTTTTTTGAATTACTTATTGTCTTTAAGGGCGCCAAAGCGTTTTTCTGGTAGAAGGTGTGTATGCTTGTAGTTAGTTGTACTTTCTACAGCTATTTCAGTTTATGCTTTCTCGATTGAGAGTTTAATTGTATTATGTGCAGTTATTTCTGTGGAAAATGGCTGTCGGCAGTGTTTAGCTTGAATATAATTGTACAGAGTGCATTTAAACTGAGAATAAGCACATTTGATTCGAAATAGTTGTATAGAGTGCAGCTATGTTAGGTTGAGCTCAGCTATTATGTAAGAGAGTGCAGTGAAGGCGGGGAGCATACAGCTATTTATGAGTAATGCTGCGATAAAAAAGCTGCCGTTTGAGTAGATCTACTCAGGCGGCAGCTTTTGTTAAAATATAAGACTATATAAGTGGAACTTGAAAACATATTGGTTATCGCATATCCGTCATTCGGTTGCGAACTGTGAGTGATTCTTCGCGTCCCCGTAAGGTTAGTTTGGCGAGCTGAACACCAACTGAAGAAGCTAAGACTGCTAATAGAGTGCCACCTATCATATCTGTAAGCCAATGAATGCCCAGATAGAAAATACCAAAGACGATTAAGACTGCGGAAATACTCGTAATAACCATCCAGCGGCGGTTTCCTGAACGGAATGCCAGTAGTGCCATCGTAACGGATATGGACGTATGTAGACTCGGGAAGCAGTTGTTGAGACCGGATAAAGGGCGGTACTCCTGCTCAAAATTCGGAAATACATCCAGCATAGTAAACTTAACGCCTGCAGGTAGATAGGACCATACCTCATTCACAGGGAAGTAAAGATAGAATGGAATCGCTACGGCATAGTTAATGATAATAGCATAGCAGGTTGCATATAGCATCACTCGGTTCTTGTCTAACAGATAGACACCTAGAGAAGCTGCTAATACAGATTGAAGCATGAAAATGTAAAAGAAGACTATGATAGGTGTCAGCCATGGACTATAGAATATATCCTGAACAGCTTGGACAAAATGCCCCTCTAGTCCAAATACAAATGACGTATAATCTGAGGTAAGATGCATTTTTTCTTCAATTTGCAGTTCATATTTATTCAAGACTAGTACACCAAACATTCCTGCCATCAGTAGTAAAAACTTATATGATCTCAGCATTTCTTTCCCGATTTCAACCAATGCCATGATTGGATTACGACGAGCGCCAACCCATACTAATATCACTACTAATACAACTGTGTACAAAACAATATGGTTCATTGATTGGTAAAACAAAGCAATCGAAGCCTCCTTGATTCTCTTTATGAAGTCAGATGATCACAGTTTAACATATTTTCAAGGAATGTTTCGAATTTAATGAAATAATAAATTTAGCTTTTCTGTAAATTAACACCAAACATTCCACCTAAAGCGCCAATGGCTGCAGCGGCCAGAACCCAAAGGAGATCAACACCAGAAGGTGAGCTATCCAGTGCTAGAAATCCAATTAACAGAACGATAATCCCGTAAAAGATTCCTGTAAGACTTCCTTGATACCAGCCTTTGTTAGTGGCTCTACGACCGGCGGTTAGTCCTCCGAATGCTGCGGCTATGCCGTGTACAATATAAGTGTACATTGAGAGATCCTGCTCCTTCAGGCCGCTGCCCCATAATAAAAGAGAGAGGACAAACGCGCCGAGCAGCATCCAAAGGAATGATCGACATAGGCCGGATAACACAGGGTTGGCTATTCTCCATGAGAACAGGCGCCGGATTAAATACATGGTACAACCTCCTAAAGTTTTATTAAAAAAATTAATCTACATAAGTTATTATTCATTGTATGGGGAGGCTTGCCCCAATAGTACAAGAATGGGCATTGCAGCCCTTTTACCATTAATTAATATGTGAGCTTCCGAATGTTCCCTGTGCTGAGCGGTCAGAATAGGGTTACATTAATCCGCCCGAGAAACAAGTCTGCGGGTGAGAGTGGAGGGGAGCGAAGCTATATGTCCCAGCATATCACTACCCATATTTTCTTGACCGTGCTGATGTATTTCTTCATATTCCTGTGCATGCGTATCATGGGGAAGAGGGAAATCGGTAAGCTGTCTGTATTTGATCTAACCATCTCAATTATGATTGCTGAGATTGCTGTTTTTGTGATTGAGGATATTAATCGTCCGATTTATGAAGGACTGGTTCCAATGGCAACATTGGTTATCATTCAAGTTGTGGTTGCTCAGCTCAGTCTTAAGAGTAGAAAGATTCGGCTATTAATGGACGGTAAACCGAGCATACTCATTTCTGGCGGTAAGCTGCACCGGGGAGAGATGCGTAAGCAGAGGTACAATATTGATGATCTGCTGCAGCAATTGCGTGGTCAGAACATCGCTAGCCCTGCTGATGTGGAATTTGCGATCCTGGAGCCTAGCGGTCAGCTCACCGTTTTCGAGAAAGACAAAGGAATTTCATCTTCCAATCCAACAGGCAATAGCAGTTTAGCTGCTGAGAATAATAAGAGCGATGAGAATGGAGATGAAAGCAGCCAGTCGGTTAAGCTGCCAAAGAACAAAATCAGATATGAAGGACTTCCTATTCCACTGATTATGGATGGGAAGGTCCAAGATCAAAATTTAGAGATGATAGGAAAAACCAGATTCTGGCTAAGAACTCAAATCCGCCAACAGGGAGTATCGGATTTTCGGGATGTTTTTCTATGCTCCATAGATCATAAAGGCAGAATTTATGTAGACCGATTGGACACCAGATAACCTTTTTAGAGCCAGCGCTTAATGAACGGTACTCGGTCCAAATCACGAAGTGAGATAAGGCCAGCTAATAGACTGATACCCAAATACAGGGCCATTCCTATTGCAGAGGCAAATAAAAATTGAATCCATTGTGCATCTGCAATGGGAATGGAGGTGTATACATAATGCACGCCTGCTCCCATAATGATCATTGCACATAAGGTCTTAATGGTTTCGGTTATTCGTAAGGATAATGAAATTAAACTGACCACACTGTAACCGTGCAGTAGAGTAACAAGAACGCTGTTCACCATAATTGCAATGATGGCACCGTAGATTCCGTATTCAGGCTGGGAAGCTAATATAACAATTAGAATGATCTTAACTACTGCCCCAATAAGGGTGTTGATAAGCGCTCTGCCCGGTCTGTCCATGGCTTGAAGTGCAGCTTGTAAGGGAGCCTGAACATAGAGGAACAATGCGAAAGGAGCCATTAGCTTTAGCATAGGAGCAATGTCCGCATTGCCGTATAACAAGCTGCATAGTGGGACTGCTAAGACATACATAAGAACAGCAAACGGAGCGCCTGTTACCAGAGCGAGTCGAAGGGCTTGATGCATCCGTTTGTGAATGGTAGGCAAGTCCTTTCTTGCGGCAGCCTCAGATAATGAGGGGACCAGAGACACCGCGAGAGAGGAGGTTAAGGCTCCGGGAAGCAACAGTAGGGGAATAACCATTCCCTGTAATGCCCCATACTGCGAAGTCGCGGCGGCTGTAGCGATTCCGGCCAAAGCAAGACTGCGTACGGTAATAATGGATTCCAGTAAATAGGAAAAAGAGCCCACAAGTCGACTTGCCGTAACTGGAATAGATACACCTAGTAAACGCCGTAATATGGGGGAGTTTGACTTTACACCTTTTGGATCAGAAAGGATAACCTCCTGTTCAATCGCTAGTTGTGCTGGAATGGGATTTGTTTTCTTATCCCTTTTCGAGATGACATAATATTGCCACAGAATTGCTAACATTCCGCCAATCTCTCCCACAGTTACACCTAGCATTGCCCCTGCAGCAGCTAAAGCAATACCCTTGGGAAGCAGCAGCCAAGAGAACCACAGCATAAAAAATATTCGAATGATGGACTCGAAAACCGAAGAAAGCGCGGAAGGAATCATGTTCTGCCTACCCTGAAAATAACCACGGTAGATTGCAGATACAGCAACAATTCCAATCATTGGGATCATGGCGATAAAAGTATAATAAACTCGGCGGTCTGTTAAGATAACATTGGAGACCCATGAAGCGCTGAGCAGAGCAACAATCGTAAAGAAGACTCCTAATCCGACACTAAGGGCAAGTCCAGTCCGTAAAATTTGCCGCGATTTCTCAGGGCGGTTCTCTCCCTCTGCTTCCGCTACCATCTTAGCAATAGCTAGTGGAAGCCCACCAGTAATGACAGTAGCCAGCACGATAAAAAAAGGATAAGCAAGCTGATATAGACCCACGCCCTCTGCTCCAATGATGCGTGGCAAAGCAATTCGGGGTATAAATCCAAGCATTCGATTAATGATGCCGGCGGCAAGCAAGATTAAAGTTCCTTGTATAAAGCTCTGTTTCCTCAAAGGTCACGCCTTCTTCCCGAAATGAAATGAAACGCTGGCGAACTTGTCTATTCTAATGGATATGCTGTACCCCTATCCCGGCATGCCTTGTTTTAGTAGTTGTAACTTTTTGTGACCGAAGGAGGAAAGCAGAGAACTTGGGTCGAATACCTATGAAAAGCATACGAACACGAGCGATCTTTGGAGGTGTCATCACGTGGAATCGGAACAGTGGAATCATGATCAACATAGTGAAGAAATCGAAGCCATGTGCCGCAGCAAAGCTGAAGAATTCCAGCTCCTAGGCTATGAGTATGTAACCAGCAAGGATATTTGGGATTGTATCAGTCGTAATTATGATAAGGATGGAATGCCCCCCTTGCATAAGCTGGTAAATGATATTTATTCCTTAAAAGCCAATAGTTACATGACTTATTTGACTTTAGCGGCCTATCGGGGGTTAAATTGAACAACTAACACTCCATTTCTTTTTTTTGCGAATAGGCACATAAAGCTGTAAAGTAAGAGAATAATAACCTCACATTTCCTTTTATAAACGGATGTCGTGCTGATATAAGCAGGGGCGGCCGTTTCTTTGTGTGAGCATAGCTATGTAAATACTGTGAATTGACGGTCATTTCACGTGTAGCTATAATAGGAATATTGAGTTAATGAAAGGGGAACTAGCTAGAGCATGAAGAGACTAATGGGCTTTATTATTACCGTGCTCGTTTTGACAGGCGTCATGGTATTTACTACTCCTGGATTGCTGGACAAGGTTAGACTTGGTCTTGACCTGAAAGGCGGATTTGAGATTTTGTACCATGCAGAGCCTATGGAAGCGGGAGCAGCTTTGTCCCGAACTTCTCTGTTGAAAACAGCAGAAAGTTTGGAAAAACGGGCCAATGCGCTCGGAACCAGTGAACCAGAGGTTACAACTGAAGGTACTGATCGTATTCGTTTGAAAATTGCGGGCGTTACTGATGAAGCCGAGGTTCGCAAGAAGATGAAGGAACCTGCAGTTCTGACATTTCGTAGTGCTGCTGAGGGTGATCCACAAGGAACCTACAGCAAGATAGAACTTGTAGGTAGTGATTTTGTTGAGGGAGCTGCAGAGGTTCAACGTAACAATTTGAATCAGCCTGAGATTAGCATCAAAATCAAAGATAAGAAAAAGTTTGCGGAAATTACCGAGCGGTTACTTGGTAAGGAAATGGCTATTTATCTGGATGAGGATTTATTATCCTCTCCTCCCACAGTAAGAGCAATTCTTACCGATGGTAGTGCATCGATCTCTGGAAATTATACCATTACAGAAGCACGTGAAATTGCAGACACTATCAATCTAGGTGCGTTGCCACTGAAACTTACGGAGAAATACTCTCAAAGTGTGGGTGCAACACTTGGTAAACAGTCTCTTGAACAAACGATCAAAGCAGGTCTTCTAGGTTCTTTGATTATCCTGATCTTCATGATCGGTATGTACCGCTTGCCAGGTCTCTTGGCTAGTTTCGCACTGATCTTGCATACATGGCTGTTAATTGTAGTCTTTGTTTTTGCAGACTTTACATTGACGTTGCCTGGTATAGCCGCATTTATTCTGGGTATCGGGATGGCGGTCGATGCCAATATCATAACTAATGAACGGATAAGGGAAGAAATGCGCAGCGGTAAAAGTGTACTTTCCTCCGTTAAAGCTGGTAATAAATCCTCTTTCCGGACAGTAATGGACTCCAATGTCACCACTGTTATTGTGGCAAGTGTTATGTTCGCCTTCGGTACAGGTGCAGTTAAAGGCTTTGCATTAGTGCTGATCGTGGAAATCGTATTGAGTATCGCCACGAATCTTTATTTCTCCCACTGGTTGCTTAGCCAGCTTGTTAAAGCCGGTAAGCTGAACAAACCGAAGAGCTTTGGTGTTAAGGAGAGTGATATCCGTGCGCTTTAAGAAAGAGCTTGATTTCGTACATTTGAGTAAGTTTTTCTATATTTTTTCCGTCGCACTGACAGTTGCAGGATTGATTTTCCTAGCAACCCTTGGATTGAATTACAGCGTTGATTTCAAAGCGGGATCTAATGTTGATATCTCATTGTCTAAAGATTTGAGTCTGGATGAGGTACATTCCGCTATTGAAAAATCTGGGATTCCAAGTGATCCAAGTGTTACATTAGGTAGTGAACGGGTCAACATTCGTTATGATCAAGTGCTCGATGAGCAACAAGATGAAGCTCTGAAAGCTCAGATCTTGAAGTTTGATGATAAGGCATCGTTTGAAATTAACACCGTGGATACTGAAATGTCTAAAGAACTTGCACGCAATGCGATCTATGCAGTTCTCATTTCTTGTCTAGGGATTATCATTTATGTAAGTATTCGTTTTGAATGGCGGTTCGCATTGGCAGCTATTGTTTCACTGATTCATGATGCCTTTATGGTCGTTGCCATCTTCTCCATCTTCCGTTTGGAAGTGGATTTGACGTTTATTATAGCGGTGCTTACGATTATCGGTTATTCCATCAATGATACGATCGTTATCTTTGACCGTATCCGTGAGAATTTACGTTTTGGTAAACAGAAAACCTACGAGGATTTGAAAGAGCTTGTGAACAAGAGTGTGGCTCAGACTCTGATGCGCTCTCTCTACACAGCATTTACCGTATTTATTGCGGCGTTCTTCCTGTTAATTCTTGGAGGCGAGTCCATTAAGATGTTCTCGCTTGCGATGGTTATCGGATTGCTATTCGGAGCGTACTCCTCTATCTTTATTGCAAGTCCGATCTGGCTTCTGCTTAAGAAGCGTGAGAAGATAAAGGTAAAGAGCAGCCCAGCTAAAGGTTAATATCTCAAGAGAATCAACATGGCTGCACTTGAATGAAAAAACATCAACTTTATAATTTTCTTATATGTTAAGAAAGCCGCGTCAAATGCGACGCGGCTTTCGAAATCTTTGGGGTTGTATGTCATGTGTTTTGTATCATCATGAGATTACTTGCTAGTGGTAAGGAGGGCCTCGTATGAATAAAGAACGATCACCGCAAAGCAAGACGGTTGCTTGGACAGGGATCATCAGCGATGTTACTTTGGCAGTAGCTAAGGGGAGTTTTGGCTATATTTCAGGTAGCAAGGCATTAATGGGCGATGCATTATATTCTGGAGCAGATGCTGCAGCTAAACTGGCGGATATACTTCCGTGGCGCTCTGAACAGAGTAGAAAGAGCAAGCAACGGATAGAAGACCGGCGGGGCAATAAGGAGCCGCTTCTAGCTATACTTTTTTCGGTTTTGATTCTTATGGGGGGACTGCAGATCGCTTTCTCTGCAATCCGTGACTTAACGGAGGGCCAGTCATCCACTCACGGAGAACTCGCACTTGTAACTGTCTTACTATCTATTGTATTTAAAGAAGCTGTATTTCAATATCAATATCGGTACTTTAAAAAAATAGGTGATGGCAGTCATGCTGCTTATGCCAATAGTCATCGTTTCAGTTTGTATACTTCTATTACAGTATTAGTTGGGATATCGTTATCAATGGGTGGTACTTATTGGCATCCTCTACTCTATATGGACCCTATTGCTGCACTTTTAACAGGATGCTTAATTCTTCGTAAAGGCTATATGCTCATTTCTAATACTATCAGTGCTAAGAATGCTCAGGAGCTACCTTCTGAGGAGGCAGCTAATTTTATTGAAACCGTACAACGTGTTCATGGAGTTATTCGTGTAGAACAATTGAAGGCGCTTGAGCAAGGGAATTATGTGAATCTGGAAGTGAAGATCAGTGTAAATCCGCGGATTACAGTGATGGAAGCACAGGATATTTCGGAATGCGCAAGAAAGCTGCTACAGCACCGGTTTGTTCATGTTGGCGAGGTGCATATGGACGTAGTTCCTTATGATCCCGGTTATCCATACAAAAGTAATTATGAATTGGTGGATAATGATATTCCAACGTTGCTTCAGTAGTTTGCATGGTGAAAGAAAGGTGAGCTCTATTGCTTTATTCAAAAACAAGATGGCAATCTCCGGCAGCCGATCCCGACATCGTAAGGGATATGGCCCGGAGCCTTTCTATTTCTCCGCTCTTATCCTCACTATTAGTGACAAGAGGAATGAATACGCCACATGAGGCTCTATCGTTCATGGATGGCGGTGTGG
Source organism: Paenibacillus sp. FSL R10-2734 (assembly GCF_037963865.1). Classification (NCBI taxonomy): domain Bacteria; kingdom Bacillati; phylum Bacillota; class Bacilli; order Caryophanales; family Paenibacillaceae; genus Paenibacillus; species Paenibacillus sp. FSL R10-2734. Next base: position 2,116,551 of record NZ_CP150170.1, read on the forward strand.
AAGCTCCGCATGATCCGTTCCTTCTAAAAGGAATGGCTGAAGCGGTTCCCAGAATTAGAAAGGCTTTAAAAGAAGAAGAACATATTCTTATTTACGGCGATTACGACGCCGATGGTGTATCCAGTACAGCGTTAATGATTCATTTGCTGCGTTACTTGGGCGCTTCCTTTGATATTTATATCCCGCACCGTTCTAACGAGGGCTACGGGCTGCATAATCATGCTTTGGATTGGGCTCTACAGCAGGGTGTATCCTTGATCATTACTGTGGATACTGGCATTAGCGCCTATCATCAGATTGCTTATGCTAATGAACTAGGGATCGATGTGATCGTTACAGATCACCATGAGCCACCGGAGCTTCTGCCAGAGGCTTACGCGCTGATTAATCCTAAGTTACCCGACTGCCCCTACCCATTCAAAGGATTGGCGGGCGTAGGTGTAGCTTATAAGCTTGCCCAGGCCATGTTAGGGGAGGAAACTCCGGAAGAATGGGCAGAAATAGCTGCTATCGGTACTGTAGCGGATTTAATGCCGCTGCTGGGAGAGAATCGCGAGATTGTCCGAAACGGTTTGACCAGTATGCGGAATTCTCGATTCTCTGGTATTCGTGCTTTACTTGGGGTCAGTGGTGTGACCATGAGTACTGTGAGTGCGGTAAATATCGCTTTTGGAATGGCGCCTCGTATCAATGCCAGTGGTCGTCTGGATCATGCTGGCCGGGCTGTGGCCTTGCTTACAACCGAGCATGCTGATGAGGCAGAACAACTGGCTGGGGAACTTGATCTGCTTAATAAAGAACGCCAATTGGTCGTAGAAAGAATTGTATTGGAGGCCACTGCAAAACTGGAGCAGATGACGCGTGGCGGTGAGATACCGGACATTATAGTCCTTGCTGAACAAGGCTGGAATGTGGGTGTGGTAGGTATTGTGGCATCAAAGCTGCTGGAGCGTTACTATCGACCTGTGATCATTCTGGATATTCATCCAGAAACCGGTATGTGCAAAGGCTCTGCCCGCTCCATTCCTGGACTTGATATATATGCGGCGCTATCCTCTTGTTCTAACTTAATGGATCATTTCGGTGGTCATCCGGCTGCTGCGGGAATGAGTCTGCATCGGGACGGCCTAGAAGCCTTCGCTGCGGCATTAAATGAATACGCAGCTGCTGTGTTGACACCGGAGCATTTCGTTCCTGTTACTACTGCAGATGCAGAGGCATCGATTGCCGATTTGTCCCTTCAGACAGCGCTTGAATTGGAAAGGCTTGCACCTTTCGGGATGGCAAATCCATTGCCAAAGTTTATCATTCGTGGGGCTACAGTAAAAGAGACACGAACAATGGGGCAAGAAGGAAAACACTTGAAGATCGTATTGCAGCAAGGGAAAAACACGATAGAAGCCTTAGCTTTTGGTAAAGGGGACTTGGCTAAGCTGCTCCCTGTGGGCACCACGATCAATGTGCTAGCTGAACTGTCGATCAATGAGTGGAATGGCTCACGGAAGCCACAGCTGATGCTACAGGATTTATCTGTACCAGATGCTCAGTTGTTTGATCTTCGTGGCGCTGCTGACGCTGTACGGCAAGCTGCGCATATTAGAGAGCTGCTGCTTCCTTATAGCGGTGCTGGACCGTATCGTGCAGCTGCAGTGTTTCAGAGCGGACGTATGTCTCCACAGACTGAATTGATAGGAATGTCCTTCTGGGCATATGATAAAGAAGCTGGCATTAGCGCCGTTAATAAGGATGATTCGATTCAGGAATCAGGGCATGTCTCACTATTATGTTTACTGGATATGCCGGAGACTCCTGAACAGCTTGACGCGTTACTAAAGGCTTTTCCTAATGCTGATAATATTGCGCTATTGCACTCTATAAAGGATGGCCGAGAACGACTTATTATTCCGACACGGGATCATTTTAAACTACTTTATAAACTGCTGGCTTCGATCACTTCTGTTGCAACGCCTGAGAATGAAGTGCTGCTGCGGCTAAGCCGACAATCCTCGTTAAGTATTCGCATGCTTAGTAAAATGCTAGATGTGTTTGAGGAGCTTGATTTTATCGAAAGAAGTCAGGGAAGTGTGACCTTTATTACGCAGCCCGTAGCTAAGAGCCTTACAGCATCGCATCATTTTGTCAGACTGGGGCAGATGGCGGAAATGGAGCAGTATTTCATGGAGGGTAGCCTGTCTGCGTTACAGGACTGGATGCTATCGCGCCGTCTAGGCGTATCGTAATTATTTAGGTATGTGGTGGCTTACGAAGCAAGTTTTGCCGATGACTTATCAGTGAAGTGTACGCTTACAAAACTTTTAGGAGATGAAAAATTTGGATTTTAAAGATAGTATTCGCGTGATTCCTGATTTCCCGAAAGAAGGTATCAGTTTTAAAGATATCACTACTTTGCTTAAAGACGGTGATGCTTATCGCCAAGCGATTGATGCGCTCAAAGCTCTCGTATCGCACTTAGAAATTGACGTAATCGCAGGACCAGAAGCACGTGGGTTTGTAGTTGGAGCACCTCTTGCTTATGCGATGGGCGTAGGATTTGTGCCTATTCGTAAGAGCGGGAAATTGCCATATGAGACTATCGAGGTTGGATATGATCTTGAATATGGTAAAGACACACTTGCTGTTCACACAGATGCTATTAAGCCTGGACAAAAGGTATTGATCGCTGATGATCTATTAGCTACTGGTGGAACGATTGCCACTTCGGTTAGTCTTGTGGAGCAGCTTGGCGGTGAAGTGGTAGGCGCAGCTTTTTTAATTGAATTGGTTGAGCTTGCTGGACGTAATAAGCTTTCAGGAATTGAAGTTGTTACGCTGGTTAACTACGAAGATTAATACGATAAGCCTGTCTTTTCCCGGGAAATAAATGGGGATTTATGTATCGAATGATGTTGAAAAGTGCAAACAACAGCAATTCTCTGTCACGACTAGCGGAGAGTTGCTGTTTTGCATTTCTGATCTTAAAGTTGCTTAGCGGATGCAACGTATAATAAAAAAAGCTGCCCAAGTCCATAAATCATAAATGGACATTGGAGCAGCTTTTTGAACTATTTTTATAACAAATTAATGAGCAGCTTTATCGCTTTCTCCACCTTCATTAGACAGCCCAAGCACTTCAATAAGTTTGAAGAAAAGGGCAAGAACGATACCAACAATTGTAGCTAGCGCCATACCACTTAGCTTAATTGGGCCCATAGTAAGGGTTGCACCACTAATTCCGACAACGAGCACCAAGGTAGCCATAATCATGTTAGTAGCCTTGGAAAAATCAACTTTTTGCTCAACAAAGATACGTAGACCGGATGCAGCAATTACACCGAACAACAGCAGGGATACACCACCCATTACAGGTGTTGGGATATTAGCGATAACAGAGGAGAAAGTACCTGAGAACGAGAGTACAATGGCGATCACCGCTGCACCACCAATCACATATACCGAATAAACTTTAGTTAAAGCCATAACCCCGATGTTCTCACCGTAGGTTGTATTTGGAGTAGAACCGATAAAACCGGACAGAATGGTAGATATCCCGTTACCCATCAGTGAGCGATCAAGTCCAGGATCTTTAGCCAGATCTTTGCCGACAATATTGCTAGTTACAAGTAAGTGTCCAATATGTTCAACGATAACAACGAGTGATACTGGAATGATGGTCAGAATGACACTCCAATCGAATGATGGAGTAACAATAGTAGGGTGTGCTAAAAAATTTGCATTAGATATTGCGGCGGTATCCACCATTTTCATAATATAAGCTAAGCCATAGCCAGTTACGATACCGATGAGGATGTGAATGATTTTTGGAAAACCGCGGAAGAGTACAGCTCCAATTACGGTTACACCTAATGTCACCATAGAAAGCGTGATCGCTTTGCCGTCTGGAATCCAGTCTGCAACTGCGACGCCTTCAGGGGCAATGAGTCCTGCCATTCGCGCGGCAACAGGCACAAGTTCAAGTCCGATCGTTGCTACGATTGCACCCATTACTGCTGGAGGGAAGACAACATCAATCCATTTTGTTCCTGCATAACGGATAATCAAAGCAACGAGTACAAAGATAATACCAGTGATAATAAAAGCGCCCAAAGCAAGGGAGTACCCTTTCATATGATCATCTTTATGATCTGCAAGCACTGACAATACTGGTGCGATAAATGCAAAGCTGGAGCCAAGGTAGGCAGGGATCTTACCACGGCAAATCCAGATGTATAACAGTGTGCCGATACCATTCATCAGCAAAATCATGCCAGGGTCAACCCCGAACAAGTTAGGCACTAGCACCGTACTGCCAAACATGGCGAACAAATGCTGTAGGCTTAATAGAAAACCGGGGCCCCATGGAAGTTTTTGATTAACTTGAATTTCGCGTTGCAATGGAGTTCACTCCTCTTTCTTATTGGATATGATGTTGTCCAGCGAAAATCCGCCTTTACTAGATTAAATAGAACTGGACATTTTTACAACAACATTTTCATAAGTGTTATTAATTTGTCCGAATTTCATAACTTTTACTTCTGGAATACCATGAGATGGCAAGTGTTGACGTAATCCTTCGTAAGCGTCATAATTATAGACAACTTTGAACAAGAGCGTAAGTTGCTTGCGAAATGATTGGAACCTGCAGATTCTAGAACTATTGCGGGTTCATTTTATTATAGAAAGGAAACGGATACGACGAGAATGGGCATAGAGCGATTAATGGATAAGGCTGGCGCCTATATAAAAGATAAAGATCTTCTCCGCATCCGGGAAGCTTATGAATTTGCCGATCAGGCTCATCACGGGCAGATCCGCAAGTCGGGGGAGCCATACATTCTGCATCCGCTGGCGGTGGCAGATATTGTCGTCAATATGCAAATGGATGTTATATCTATTATTGCGGCGCTTTTGCATGATGTTGTGGAAGATACGACGGTCTCATTGGAACAAATCCGCGCGAAATTTGGCGATACCTGCGCGATGCTTGTCGACGGCTTAACGAAGCTGGAGCGCATCCGTTTTCGCTCAAAGGAAGAGCAGCAGAACGAGAATTATCGTAAGATGTTTATTGCGATGGCTCAGGATATCCGGGTCATTGTGATTAAGCTAGCGGACCGTCTGCATAATATGCGTACGTTAAAGTACCAATCTGAAGAGAGCCAGCGTCGTATTTCTTACGAAACGTTGGAGATTTTCTGTCCTGTGGCTGATCGGCTGGGGATTTCTGCGATTAAGTGGGAGATGGAGGATATTGCGCTTCGTTACTTGAATCCGCAGCAGTATTACCGCATTGCTAATCTGGTGCATAAGAAGCGAGCAGAACGAGAGCAATTTATCGATAGCGTAATTGGCCGTATTCGAGCCAAGCTGGATGAAATGGGCATTGAAGGTGACCTTTCAGGTCGTCCGAAGCATATCTACAGTGTCTATAACAAAATGAGTACGAAAAACAAACAGTTTAATGAGATCTATGACCTGCTGGCCATCCGTATCATTGTGGATAATATCAAGGATTGTTATGCAACTCTCGGAATTATTCATACCCTATGGAAGCCAATGCCGGGTCGTTTCAAAGATTATATAGCTATGCCCAAAGCCAATATGTATCAATCTTTGCATACTACAGTGGTAGGTCCTGGTGGAGAGCCAACCGAAGTGCAAATTCGCACTTGGGAAATGCATCGTACGGCTGAATTCGGGATAGCAGCACATTGGGCATACAAAGAAGGAACCAGCAATAATGTTAATCCGGAGAATCGGATGCCTTTTTTCCGCGAAATATTGGAGCTGCAGCATGAGGCCAAGGATGCTGAAGAATTCGTAAAATCACTCAAAATGGATTTTTTCTCGGATCTCGTATTCGTGTTTACGCCTAAAGGCGAGGTTATTGAGCTTCCTGCGGGCTCTGTACCGCTCGATTTTGCCTTCCGTATTCATACAGAAGTGGGTAATCGCACGATTGGTTCTAAGGTGAACGGGCGAATTGTGCCGCTGGATCATAAGCTGAAGACGGGCGATATTGTAGAAATTCTGACGTCGAAGCATTCTTACGGACCAAGCCGAGACTGGCTCAAGATTGCCCAATCCTCCCATGCGCGAAGCAAAATTAAGCAATGGTTCAAAAAAGAAAAACGCGAGGAAAATGTCGAAAAAGGTCGCGAAGCGATTGAACGTGAGCTGAAGCGTCTGAATGTCGAGGTTTCCGAGTGGATTTCCGATGAAAAATTATTAGAAGCCGCGAAGAAATTCGCTTTTAACGATGTTGAGGATATGTTATCTGCTGTTGGGTTTGGTGGGATTACCGCTTCGCAGATTGCTTCCCGTTTGACGGAGAAGCTGCGCAAGGAGCAGGAGGACGCCGCTAATCATTTAGAGCTCACTTCAGAGATGAAGGAGATCAAGTCTTCCGGAGAGAAACGTAATCAACCGACCAATGGCGTATGTGTTAAAGGAATTGATAATTTGCTTGTCCGTTTTGCACGATGTTGTAATCCGGTGCCGGGTGACGACATTGTAGGGTATGTTACACGGGGCCGGGGTGTATCTGTGCATCGCCAGGATTGTCCTAATATTCCGGGTGAAGGCAACGGTGAAGAAGCAGCAAGAGTGATTGAAGTGGAATGGGAAGGTACGATGGAAGCGAACTACAGTGTGGATATTGAGATTACGGGTCATGATCGTAATGGACTACTCAATGAAGTGCTGCAGGCGGTATCCGAGAGTAAAACGAACATTTCTGCGGTCACTGGGCGCTCTGACAAGAATAAGATGGCAATGATTCATATGACCATTCTTATTCGTAACACGGAGCATCTGCAATCCGTTGTAGATAAAGTGAAACGAGTCAAGGATGTATATACAGTGAATCGGATCATGCAATAAAGCAAGGAGCGGAGTAGTGCGATGAGAGTTGTAGTACAGCGTTGTAAGGACGCCAAAGTAACCGTAGATGAGAAAGTGACCGGTGAGATTGGCAAAGGCTTGATGCTGCTTGTTGGCGTTACGCATGAAGATACAGAGAAGGATGCCAAGCATTTGGCGGATAAAATAGCTGGCTTGCGTATTTTTGAAGATGATGCTGGTAAAATGAACTACAGTGTAACAGAAACTGAGGGAGCTATTCTTTCGGTGTCCCAGTTTACTTTATACGGGGATTGCCGTAAAGGAAGACGGCCAAATTTCATGGGAGCAGCAGCTCCTGCGGAGGCCGAGCGACTTTATGATTATTTTAACCAAGAGCTTAGAGCTGGAGGACTTCAGGTGGAGACGGGCGTATTTGGAGCGATGATGGATGTGTCGCTGACCAATTGGGGTCCGGTTACTCTCATTTTGGATAGCCGCAGTTAACGAAAAGAAGATGTCGAATATTGCTCCTTATCAGAGCGAACATTCGACATCTTTTTTTATTGTGATTGAGCTGTGAGTAAGAATCTTGTGAGGATAGAGCCTCTTGGTGCTGGATAAACTAAATGAAGATGGATATCATGCACGATGCAAGGAGCTTAGGCAATGAGACAATCACAGAAGGCTTGGGTATGGAGAAGTATCCCGGCACTAGCAACTGGGAGCCCTATAGAGGCCTGTGCGTTAGCCAAAAAGTCGGAAGACGAGATTGAACCCCAAATGATCAAAGGAAGAAGCCGTAATCTCTTGCCGCGTACCTGAAATGGTTGGTAGAGACGGCTTTTTCGATGTTGTTCACAGCGTATATTTTCTGATTAGAGTTTAGAAATCATCGTGATAAGGGTAATAGACGACAAGAAAGATCAACAAGATACCTATTCCTACGCTCAAACAGAGAGGAGAACTTATCACATGAGTAACGTTGCATTTTTACTAGCTAATGATTTTGAAGATTCTGAAATGAAGGTTCCTTACGATGAAGTTATAAAGGCAGGACATCAAGCTGACATTATCGGTTTAAAGAAGGGGGAGACCTTACTGGGGAAAAAGAAAAAGGTTTCCTACGCAGCCGATAAAGCTATAGCTGACGTTCAAGCCGGTGATTATGACGCGATTGTAATTCCGGGGGGTTCTTCCCCAGAAAATTTACGGCAAAATGCTGATATTCTGAAGTTTGTGAAAGAAGCAAACGAAGCTGGTAAGACTATCGCCTCTATTTGCCACGGACCCCAAATTCTGATCAGTGCAGACTTGCTTAAGGGACGTACCATTACCTCTTATCCTCCGCTCAAGGATGATGTAGTGAATGCCGGTGCGGAGTTCAAAGATGAAGAAGTAGTAGTTGATCGTAATTACATTACTTCGCGTACACCGAAAGATGAGCCTGCCTTCGTTCGTGAAATATTGAAGGTCCTGAAATAAACAATTCATAATATGGAGATTTATAATCCAAGGAGGTAATGGCAATGACCAGAAAAATCCAGGCATATTTCAGAACGGAAAATGAAGCAGAAGGCGCAAAAACAGCGTTGATTAGTTACAAGGTGGATGGCTTGGAGGTTTGGCCACTCACGGACCCTATCGGAGAAGATCGTAGAATTCTGTTTCCAATCGCGCCATTTACTAATACAACTATGGCAGCAGGTACAGTAGGGACACTTGGAACAGGTAGCACTCCGGCAGCAGGAGCCATGCTGGTTCCTGGTGTTGCCGCATCCGACGCTGAACCTGAAACCCATTATAGTGTGGATGAAGATCAGGTTAGTGCGGATGTAGCGGATGGGGAGCTCGAAGATGGGGATTTAAGTGAACTTCGTTATGTGATGGAGCTTAGTGTCGCAGAAGAGAATTATAATGAGGTTGTGGAAACCCTTCGGGGCAAAGGCGCATTTGTTGAACAATTCGATTAACATCAATCTATTAAAATAAACCGCTTTCATGAATGTAATATAATCGTAATATTACATACATGTTTCCTTAATATAGCGTGTTTATAATAAAGGCATGACCCCCTTTTTAATAATATATGATGATGGACCTGCAGCATTCGGCCGCAGGTCATTTTTTTTGTAATGGTTGAAGTGAAAGCTAAAAAGTTGAAAAATGTCGATTTTTTTATTCAGCTTTGCATTTCCTGCCTTGACTTTAGCGCAGTAGTTCAGTAGAATTTAAAAATATACGATTTTAACATATGGTTTTGATGACGGGAACAAGTAATTCGAGGACCCACAACTTCAGAGAGGAATCCCCTGTAGATTCAGATGATATCCAGTACAATGGATGATTTATCGTTTCCGCTTGGCTGCAAGGATTCTGTTGATGAGCGAATGAATGACCTCCCCGAGAACGTACGGCGAAAGTGGGCAATGCATATTGCCGCGATCAGTAGCCGTTTACGCGTAGGCGGGCGTTAACCGCTTTGAGCGGATTCAGAATGGTTCTGATCCGGAATGTGGGTGGTACCACGGGTGTATTATTGGTTATGATAATCCCTCGTCCCTGTTTTTTTATAAACAGGGCGGGGGATTTTTTGTTTTGTTTAGCGATATGAAGTGATGGAGAGAACAGATTTAGAGGGGTTATTTTTTAGGAGGGATAGACTGTGGCTAAAGAAAGATTCGAGAAACCTACAGGAACACAGGATGTGCTTCCGGGAGCTGTGGAGAAATGGCAATATATTGAGGGGAAGGCTAGAGATTTATGCCGTCGTTTCAATTACCGAGAAATCCGTACACCGATGTTCGAGCACACGGGGTTATTCGAGCGTGGAGTAGGCGAAACAACGGATATTGTCGAAGGCGAGATGTATACGTTCAAGGATAAAGGCGACCGCGATTTGGCGCTGCGTCCAGAGGGAACAGCGGGTGTTGTTCGCGCTTATGTTCAGAACAAGCTGTATGGTGAGCCTGATGTAAGTAAGCTGTATTATATCGGACCTATGTTCCGTTATGAGCGTCCACAGGCAGGAAGATATCGTCAATTCCATCAGTTTGGGATTGAGGCCTTCGGAGCGGTAGATCCGGCTATTGATGCAGAGGTGGTCTCCTTAGGCTATCAATTCTATAAGGACCTGGGCCTTAAGGATGTAAGAGTAGAGATCAATTCTGTTGGTAACGCACCTAGCCGTGCAGCTTACCGGGAGAAGCTACTGGGATTCCTGAGACCGATGAAGGATAATCTTTGCAGTGACTGTCAGCGTCGTATCGAGCGTAATCCGCTGCGCGTGCTGGATTGCAAGGTAGATCAGGATAAATTTACGGATGCACCTTCCATTCTGGATAGTCTGGATGAAGAGTGCACAACTCATTTTGAGAAGGTGAAGATGCACCTTAACATCATGGGAGTAGAATTCACCATTAACCCTCGCCTTGTAAGAGGATTGGATTATTACACGCATACAGCGTTTGAATATAAAGCAGCAGGTATTGGTTCGATTGATACCGTGGGCGGCGGAGGCCGATACAACGGTTTGGTTGAAGAAATCGGTGGTCCGGATCAACCGGGTATTGGTTTTGGAATCGGACTGGAACGAATTCTTCTCATTTTGGAGGATCAGAAGGTAGAGCTGGAGACGGCGAAACCGCTCGATGTGTATTTCGTAGCCCTCGGCGAAGAAGCTGATATTGAAATCTCTAAGCAGCTTTACATCCTGCGCAGCCAAGGGTTCTCAGCAGAACGTGACTACCTAGGCCGGAAGATGAAGGCACAGATGAAATCGGCAGACCGTATGTCGGCACGTTATACTGCGATTCTTGGCGAAGATGAGCTGAAGAATGGTGTAATTACTCTCAAGTCGATGAATACAGGGGAGCAGCGCACCGTGAAGCTGGAAGAGCTGGGTCAGGCGCTAGTTTAAACCATCTGACTACACGTCTTATGGTGACTGTATAGAGAAAGATTAAAAATGTATTTTTAACCATAAAGGGGAATGATAAATTATGCAAAGAAGTCATCAGTGTGGACAGTTAACACCAGAACATATTGGACAGACAGTAACCTTAAACGGATGGGTACAGACTCGCCGCGACCTCGGGGGCGTACTATTTATTGATCTGCGTGACAGAAGTGGTATTGTGCAAGTTGTATTTAACCCAGACTACTCTGGCGAAGCTTTACAAATTGCTGATAAGGTTCGTAGTGAATACGTCCTGGCTGTTAAAGGTAAAGTTGTTAAACGTGATGAGGAAACCATTAACCGTAACCTGCCAACAGGAGAAATTGAAGTGCAAATTACGGACATTGAAGTGCTGAACGCAGCTAAGACCCCTCCGTTCTTCATCGAAGATGGTGTGGAAGTAGACGAGTCTCTGCGTCTGAAATATCGTTATTTGGATCTTCGCCGTCCGGAAATGCAAAGAACCTTGCTGCTTCGTTCGAAAGCTTCTAAGATTTTCCGCGATTTCCTTGATAGCGAAGGATTTATCGACGTAGAAACACCAATTCTAACGAAGAGTTCTCCAGAAGGTGCGCGTGATTATCTGGTGCCAAGCCGTGTGCATGAAGGCGAATTTTTCGCATTGCCGCAATCTCCACAAATCTACAAGCAATTGTTGATGGTGGGCGGCGTTGAGCGCTATTACCAAATCGCTCGTTGTTTTCGTGATGAAGATTTACGTGCTGACCGTCAGCCTGAATTCACACAAGTCGACATTGAGACTTCATTCCTATCCCAAGATGAACTGCTTGGTATGATGGAGAAGCTGATGCAGCGTCTGTTCAAGGAAACTGTAGGAGCGGATATCGAGCTTCCGTTCCAACGTTTGACTTATGCTGATGCGATGGGCAAATACGGTTCTGATAAACCTGATCTACGTTTTGGATTAGAGCTTGTAGAAATGAACGATATTGTTGCTACTAGCGGCGTGAAGGTATTCGCTTCTGTGATCGAAAAAGGCGGAGAAGTGAAGTGTCTAAATGCTAAAGGCTGTGGCACTTGGACTCGTAAAGAAATCGATGACCTTGGACCTTATGCCGCTCGTTATGGCGCAAAAGGATTGGCATGGATTCAAGTGAAAGACGGCGAATTCAAGGGGCCGATTGTGAAATTCTTCTCCGAAGAAGAAATTGCGGCTGTGAAGGAACGTACAGGCGCTGAAGAAGGCGACCTTCTCCTCTTCTCCGCGGATAATAAAAAGGTAGTAGCAGACGTTCTAGGCGCCTTACGTGTCAAAATTGGACGTCAACTCGGTCTGATCGACGATAACGTGTTCAAGTTCGCTTGGGTTACAGACTTCCCACTTCTTGGCTATGACGAAGATCAGAAACGTTATGTGGCAGAACACCATCCGTTCACTCGTCCACGTGAAGAGGATCTGCACCTGTTTGACACAGATCCAGGTGCGATCCGTGCACAAGCTTATGACATCGTTCTGAACGGCTACGAAGTAGGCGGAGGCTCCATGCGGATTTACAAACGCGAGGTACAGGAGAAAATGTTCGAAGCCCTTGGATTTACGAAAGAGGTTGCTTACGAGAAGTTTGGCTACCTGATGGATGCGTTTGAATATGGTACACCTCCACACGGCGGTATCGCTTTCGGTTTAGATCGTTTAGTAATGCTACTGACCGGTCGTACAAATCTGCGTGAAACCATCGCATTCCCGAAAACAGCAAGTGCAACCGACCTACTCATGGATGCACCTTCGCCAGTAGACGGCTCACAATTGGAACAGCTGCACATTAAGCTGGCTCTAAAACCGAAGAAAGAAAAAGAATAACTAACTAATCGAAGCGGGCGAGGCAGATTTCTGCTTCGCCAAAGCTTTTGAAGGAGGGTGTACCTCATGCTGCATCAGTTCTCACGTACGGAACTGGCGATCGGACCGGAAGGACTGGAGATTATGAAGAACAGCACGGTAGCGGTGCTTGGCATCGGCGGTGTTGGCGGTATAGCTGTTGAGGCTTTGGCGCGTACCGGTATCGGCAGACTTATTCTCATAGATAAGGATACCGTAGACATCACCAATGTAAACCGCCAGATTCATGCTCTTACAACTACGGTTGGGCAGAAAAAAGCTGATCTGATGGTAGAACGTGTGAAGCTGATCAATCCGGAATGCGAAGCGATCGCACTCAACATGTTCTATACGGAAGAAACCTATGAGGAATTGTTCAAATTAAAACCTGATTATGTCCTGGATGCTTCGGATACGATTATTTATAAGGTCCACTTAATCAAAGAATGTCTGTCCCGTGGAATCCCTATGATCTCAAGCATGGGCGCTGCCAACAAAATGGATCCTACACGATTCCAGGTAGCGGATATTTCAAAGACAACTTATGACCCGATTGCTCGTGTCATTCGTCAGAAGCTGCGTAAGGAAGGCATTAAGAAGGGCGTGAAGGTGGTTTTCTCTACGGAGCCGCCAATGAAGCCGCGTCAGGATGTTACAGATAAGATCGTTCCGGAGAATGCGCCGGATCGACGTAAAGCGAAACAACCGCCAGCCAGCAATTCATTTGTTCCACCGGTAGCCGGCCTGATCATGGTCAGCGTTGCCGTACGTGATTTGCTTGAGGCTGGAGGCGTCAGCGTGTAAGTGAATCGCTGAGCTGAAGCTGTTTCAATTATAGTGATAATTAGTTATGAAATGGACAAAAGGGCGAGCAGCTGAAATCCAGTTGCGTACGCCCTTTTGTTGTGGTTATCAGGCGGGTTTGCGTGAAGCAGACCACATATAGGCATAATAGCTGAACCGGGATGAACGGCTGATTATAAGATTTATTATCCGGGTAATATCCGCCTGCGGAACTTAATATCAGTGGAGGTTTTTGTACATGAAATCGAATTTTTGGCGAAATAGTGTAGGGCTTGCGCCTGAGAATGAATGGAAACGGGAATGGGCTGCTGGGATCCTCTCGTATTTTGCTTCGGTATATATTGTAATGGTGAATGCGGCCATTCTCCATGACGCGGGGATGCCGCTTAGACCGGCTATGGTGGCTACACTATTGACTGCCGTTACAGGCTGTCTACTGATGGCCTTCGGTGGGAAGACGCCGATTATCGTGGTGCCAGGTATGGGGATCAACGCCTTTTTCACCTACACACTTGTTCATTCTATGAATTTGGGTTGGAGAGAGGCGCTTACTGTTGTCGTTATAACGGGTGTGTTGTTCGCTATAGTGTCCTTCACTTCGCTTTATCGTATTCTTAGTGAAGCGATTCCTCAGAACCTGCAGCATGCCATAACAGTCGGGATAGGATTGTTTCTGACCTTTATAGGGCTGCAAAAGAGCGGGATCGTGATTGCACACCAGACCACTTTTGTTGCTATAGGACATTTTAGTGATCCTGCAGTTATCACTTCCTGTGTAACCTTGTTGCTCGCTTTAGTGCTGTTTATCCGGGGAACCAACGGAGGCTTGCTCATCAGTATGCTGGTTGGTACCGGACTAGCCTACTTGCTGGGAGCGGCTCACGTTCCAGAAAAGCAGGCATCAGGCCATGTATTTACGGGTTATGGGAGCCTATTTCTCGGAATGGACTGGAGCGGCATAGTGAGCCTTGTGTTCTGGATCGCTGTATTCCTGTTATTGTTAATCGTTGTATTTGAAAATATCGGTCTTGTCGCCTCACAGACGACGCTGGCAGGGCGTCCTGAGCGCTTCAAGAGTAGCTTACGAGCGCTCTCTATTGCCAATATCGCTGCAGGTCTCTTCGGAAGCAGTCCTGTAGTAGCTGCTGCGGAATCCAATGCAGGAATCGCTGCAGGTGGGCGTTCGGGTCTGACCTCGCTCGTGGCAGGGCTTCTGTTCGGCGCGACATTCTTATTCTTACCGCTGCTATCTTACATTCCGGACAGTGCTATCGCACCGATCTTGATTGTAATTGGCGGGCTTATGGTACAGAATGTGCGTGAGATGGATTTGAGCGATTTGACTGAGCTTTTCCCTTCTTTCTTGATCATGGTTATGATTCCATTCACCTATAGCATCGTAGACGGTATGGCTTTTGGCTTCATCGCTTATCCGATCGTGAAGCTTGCGGTGGGCAAGGGTAAAGAAGTACCTCCTGCGCTGTATGGGATTGCGGGCTTGTTTGTAGCTAACTTTATTTTGCAAGCTGTGCTATAGTGTTAATTCGCTTGAAAGATTTGGTATTTATGTGCTGATTGTGCTACAATGGTTATCCTTTTTGTGTGAGAAAAGGGAATGAGGAGAATGAAAATTTGAGCTCGATAAACTTTTAGGAGGTAACTGAAATTGGAAGACAACTTTCAAAGTGCCTATCAAGAGGAAGAAGACAGGCTGAATCAAGCGCTTGCTGAGATCGACACCTTACTGGAGAAGCTTAACCAGACCCCGGTGTACACGGGACACGATTATACGGAACAAGTGTTAGAAGCGAACCGTGAACAGAAGCGCAAAGATCTTGCCAAGCTTCGGCAGGAGCCTTATTTCGGACGGCTTGATTTTCAGGGCAATGATGAGAAGCAGCGGAAGGCACTCTATATAGGCAAAATCGGCGTAGACCGCGAGCAGGTAAGCGACCGTCCGCTTGTCATCGACTGGCGCGCACCGGTAGCAAGCCTGTTCTATTCGTTTACCGGTGGTACGGAGCCAGCCTCCTATGAAGCTCCTGAGGGACTGATAGAAGGACTGGTATACCTCAAGCGTAACGTGGTGATCCGGAAGCAAATTCTGGAGCGGGTTGCGGATACGTATAATCGGGAGAGTGATGCACCCGTAGTATCAGACGAGTTTCTCGTCTATCGACTCGGAGAGAACAAAGATAATCGTCTCCGTGATATCGTATCGACCATTCAAGAGGAGCAGGACAAGATTATCCGTGCGGCTAAAAATACAGCATTGATCATTCAGGGCGTAGCGGGAAGCGGTAAAACAACCGTTGCGTTGCATCGACTTGCTTTTCTGCTGTATCAATACAAGGATCAGGTCTCTGCAGAAAAAATGATTATTTTTGCACCGAACCGGATGTTTCTGGATTACATCTCGGATGTATTGCCTGAACTCGGGGTAGGTAATATTGCTCAGAGTACCTTCCCAGATTGGGCGGCAAATGTACTAGGACTAGAGCTTCCAGAACAGGATGCAACAGAGACGCTTAACCGCTGGTTCGAAACCCCTGGTGGAATGCCAGTGATTACAGAAGAGACACCGGGACGTTTCAAGGGCTCAACGGTTCTGATGAGTATTATTGAATCTAGCATTAAGCTGCTGGAGACAAGTTCTGTCCCTGAGGGGGATTTTATCCCGTGGGAAGGCGCTGTGCTGCGCCGCTCGATGATCTTGCGTTGGCATAATGAGGAGTACGCTCCTTATCCGCCAGCGAAGCGGAAGGAACGTGTAATGGCACGAATTCATCGCTGGATTGAGATGGAACTGAAGAAGAGTCCTTCTGCTGCTGCTATGAAGGAGCGCAAGAAAAAAGGTGCGCAGCGAGAGAAGGCATACAGCGCAAAATGGCCTAAGTATGATCCGCTGACGATCTACAAGCAAATCTTCCGTGCGGCTAAAGTCCCAGAGGATTGGCCGGTGAATCCACCAGAGAATATTCCGGTAGCAGTGCTAAAGGAAACGGTAAAAGAGCTGAAAAAAGGGATCATACGCGAAGAAGATTTACCACCTCTGCTGTATATCCATTATCTGTTGAATGGGAACGAAGGCGGCAATCGTTTTGACCATGTGGTAATTGATGAAGCTCAGGATTTCTCCCCCTTCCAAATTGCTGTGCTGGATTTATACGTGCGAGGACATTCCTTTACCATTCTAGGCGATCTGTCGCAGGGGATACATGCTTATAAAGGCGTACACGCATGGGAAGAGATGCAAACCTTGTTTGCCCCTGAGAACACGGCTTATCATGCACTGACACGTAGTTATCGTTCTACCATGGAAATTATAGATTTCGCTAATGGAATTCTATCGTCGGGTGTAGAAAGCTCGTTGTTAGCTGTTCCCGTCTTTCGTAGTGGGGACCCTGTTCGGATGATCGCCTACGGGGAAGGCGTCGGAGAGCGCGAAGGCGAAGGGGATGCTCGTTTGAGCACCCTGCAATCGGCGCTGAAGTCCTTGTCTGGAGGGGAATATCGTACGGTAGCTGTACTAACACGTAGTCTACGTGAAGCCACAGAGCTGTACGCTGAACTCGCCCAGCATTTTGAGGATATTCATCTGATTGACGGTAGCATGACACAATATCAGGGTGGACTATCGGTGCTACCTGTGTATTTATCTAAAGGTTTGGAGTTTGATGCGGTAATCTTAGCGGATGCCGATAAAGACCATTACGGAGCTACTGCTTGGGATGCGAAGCTGATGTATGTCGGCTGTACACGTGCGCTTCACGAGCTATGGTTGCTTCATAATGGGGAAATGCCTTCCTATGTGCAATCGACGGCTGGAAGCGATTCTGAGGGGGATTAAGACTGGTGGAGAACGATTATAACTGTTCTTGAACTTGTAACTACCCTACAGGTATGGCTTAATAATAAGTGTCCGGCCGGGCAAGAACACTTCTGGAAGGAGGCTGATTGAGATGATTTCAGTATACGAGGTGGTTTCCGTCTAAGACGGAAACCCGCTTAAAGCGAGGAGGCCGTAAGGCCTCCTTATTTCAAAAACATAAGAGCTATAAGTACCGATCATTCATTAGGATGATGAAATATAAAATGGAATGTAGACGCTATCAAGTGGTTTTTATATAATGAAATTACGGATTTTCCAAATATGAGGAGAAGAAAGGAGGCAGGTGACGTGGAAATTACTATGTCAGTAGTTGACGGACGCAAAGGGACACACCTGTTGAAGGAGGAAATGCAAGTTGAGTTATGTAAATGGGAAGGATGTGCTCCCCCCTGGCTTGCTAGAAGAGCTTCAGGGATACATCCAAGGTGAACTGCTCTACATCCCAAAGAGGACGGAAGAGCGAGTTCGATGGGGCGAGAATAGTGGTACGAGGAAAGAAATAGCGAATCGTAATAAGGAAATTTTCAGTTGTCATCGAAGCGGTGATTCCGTAGCAGAGCTTCAGAAGAAGTATCATCTGTCGGAAGAAAGCATTCGTAAAATCATATCAAAAATGCGGCTGGCAGTAAATTGCTAGCTTATAATTTGAAAAAAGAGCATGGCTCCCGCCTTTCTAAGACGAGATCATGCTCTTTTTATTTCGTGTTTCCGGACTGGATGTGCTTAAGTCAATAGAGCGGACACGGTAAAAAGGTCATTTCGGACCCAGATGCAGCTATTTGTGATTTTCGGGTCATTATGCGCTAGTATCGGACAGTATAGCACTTATTGCACCGGATTTGCGCGATATTGGGTTATATTTATGGGAATAGCTGCAATTGAGTCCGATAGCACGAAAAAACACCCTAAATCTTCGAAATAAGGGCGCCTGAGTCCGATTATCGGAGATTGCAAATTGGATCCATATCCGTCGTCCCCTTACCTCTGATGAAGCGGCTGAATTTATTAAGGACCGAGCCGTAGGTGAGGTTTTTCTAAAGAGGATGCCGAAGGCGTTTTAGCTTGTTGGTACTTAAAAATGGTATGATAGAGAGAGCTTTACAATGTGCTTTTACAAGAATATAGCAAGGAAGTGGAGTTATGGATTTGTTTTCTATGGGAGAGGACACCGGGGGCGGACGGCTGCTTGCCGACCGAATGAGACCGGAGAATCTGGATGAATATATTGGTCAAGAACATATTATAGGTCGGGGAAAGCTGCTAAGAAGAGCGATTGAGGCAGACCAGGTCTCTTCGATTTTGCTCTATGGACCTCCTGGATGTGGCAAAACAACACTGGCTCATATTATTTCTCATCACACGCAAGGAGAATTCGTGCGCCTGAATGCGGTGGAAGCATCCGTGAAGGATGTTCGGGAAGTCATTGAACGAGCTCAAAATAATAAAACACTATATGGCTCCAAGACCATTCTGTTTCTGGACGAGGTACATCGTTTTAACAGCTCGCGTCAGGATGCACTATTGCCTGCTGTAGAAAAAGGAACCATTACATTTATTGGCGCAACTACGGAGAATCCATTCCATTACGTTAACGGAGCGCTTATGAGCCGTTCTACCTTGTTTCAGCTGGAGGCGCTAACGAGTGAACACAGTTTGGTGGCGATGCGCAGGGCTTTAGCGGACAAGGATAGAGGGCTTGGATTCATGGAGCTTCAGGTCGATGAAGATGCTTTGCAGCATATTGCTACCATGGCCAATGGAGATATTCGGCGGGCGCTAAATGCCCTGGAGCTTGCTGCGTTAACTACTGCTCCACAGATAGATGGAAGTGTGCATATCACGCTAGAGGTGGCGGAAGAGTCGATTCGGCGCCCCATTGTGAAGGCTGATGAATCGACGCAATATGATGTACTGTCTGCTTTTCATAAAAGCATTCGTGGATCTAGTGACGCCGCGTTGTTCTGGTTTCTATATGCGGTTGAGAAGCTTGGGATGGACCCGATGACTTTTATTCGTCGTCTGATTGCGGCCAGCAGCGAGGATATTGGATTGGCGAACCCCCAGGCTATGGTTCAAGCGGTGAGTGCACTTGAAGCCTATCGGAATAATGGCTGGCCAGAGGCGAAGCTTAATATTGCCCAAGCGATCCTGTTTGCGGTAGAGAGTCCGAAGTCTAATGCGGTTTATACTGCGATTTCAAATGCAATGGCGAGTATGGATGAGATTAAATCCGCCGAGGTGCCGCTGCATTTACGTGATACGCATTATAAAGGCGCAGCTGCGCTAGGGCATGAGGGGTATCAATATCCGCACAATTTTCCGGGGCATTATGTGAAACAGGAGTATCTGCCTAAGGAGATTTCTCAGCGTGTCTTTTATCAAGCGACCGAGCAAGGAAATGAAATTAAGATTCGTCACAATCAACGGCTTAGGGCGGAACAATAGCCCGCTAGTGACTGTAATACCTTCCATTTTCATACTGAAAAGCAAATGAATTTAATACATTCACAAAATTATTTATTCCAAAAAAAGGCGGCCTAGAGCCGTTTTTTTGTTGTCTGCGTTACTTTTAATCACATCGATTGAAATTTTTTTTATAGGAAAAGATTGATAATTTACCATAAGTTAATTAAAATGAACTACAAAGTTACGGGAAAACAATTTTTAAATCCGATGGAACTACTTATAGTATCCTTAATGGTGTTAATTATCTTAACAGTTCATGTTTTGATATGTTTCATGAAAATGAAAATTATTTATATCAAAATTTACATAATATTTCACTATGCAAATTTTGAAATTATTGCTGTTAGGGGGATTAATTTGAGCGAAGAACTACTAGAAATCAAGAATTTATCGACATCGTTCAGGATCGCAGATGATTATTATGCTGCAGTAGATGATGTAACCCTGTCCGTTCGTAAAAATGAGATTCTTGCTATTGTTGGAGAGTCTGGTTCTGGAAAAAGTGCGCTCGCCTTTTCGATCATGGGATTGCACACCAGAGCAAAAATAGACGGGCATATTAATTACAAGGGACAGGACATCGTTAACATGTCCCCGGCCGCTTTAAACAAACTGCGAGGTCAAGAGATGTCGATGATCTTTCAGGATCCTTTATCCGCTTTAAATCCGCTTATGATTATCGGTTCACAGATTGAAGAAGTACTCATTTTGCATGATTCCAAGCTTTCAAAGAAACAGAGGAAAGAGAAGGTCATTGATCTTCTGACCAAGGTTGGAATCTCCCGTCCCGAACATACATATCAGCAGTACCCCCACGAACTATCTGGTGGAATGAGGCAGAGGGTTGTAATCGCGATTGCGATTGCTAATGGCCCCAAGCTCTTGATCGCCGATGAGCCGACTACGGCACTAGATGTAACTATTCAATTACAAATCCTTGAACTAATTAAAAGATTAAAAAACGATATGCAAGCAGGCATTATCCTAATCACTCATGATCTAGGGGTTGTGAGCGAAATGGCTGACCGGGTTGCGGTCATGTACGCTGGGCAAATTGTAGAAATTGCAGATATTTATACGTTAACCTCTAATCCGAAGCATCCGTATACAAGATCCTTATTGAATTCCATTCCAACTGTTAAAGAAGAGAAATCCAGACTTCATGTGATTCAGGGAATCGTCCCACCACTACAGAATCTTCCGCGTAAAGGATGTCGTTTCTCAGCTCGAACGCCTTGGATTCCTGAATGGGAGCATGAGGAAAATCCACAGCTGCATGAAGTTGCACCCGGACATTTCGTTCGCTGCACCTGTCATAACAATTTTCATTTCCCTGATACTAACGAGGAGGCAAGCCACAATGGGACTTCTTGAGGTTAAAGATTTAAAGGTTCATTTTCCGATTCACGGAGGCATCTTCCGAAAAGAAGTGGGTGAGGTCAAAGCTGTAGACAATGTTAGTTTTTCCATTGAAGCAGGGCAAACCTATGGTTTGGTTGGTGAATCCGGTTCCGGTAAGACGACTACAGGCCGTGCGATCATCGGACTCAATTCTATTACTAGCGGCAGTGTTATTTTTGAAGGACAGGATTTAGCTTTAAAAGGTGTACGTAAGCAAAGAAATGTGCGCAAAGACATTCAGATGATCTTTCAGGATCCATACTCGTCCTTAAACCCTAAGAAACGTGTGCTGGATATTATTGCTGAACCCTTGCGTAATTTCGAAAAAATGTCTCCGGGGGAAGAAAAACGCCGCGTGCAGGAACTACTTTTGCAGGTAGGTTTAAGCCCTGAGAACATCCTTAAATATCCGCATGAATTTTCGGGAGGCCAGCGGCAGCGGATC
The DNA here is from genome assembly GCF_037963865.1 of Paenibacillus sp. FSL R10-2734. Taxonomy (NCBI): domain Bacteria; kingdom Bacillati; phylum Bacillota; class Bacilli; order Caryophanales; family Paenibacillaceae; genus Paenibacillus; species Paenibacillus sp. FSL R10-2734. Next base: position 2,138,194 of record NZ_CP150170.1, read on the forward strand.
GGAATTGCAAGAGCGATTGCACTCAAACCGAAGTTGATTATTGCGGATGAGCCTGTCTCTGCGCTGGATGTCTCCGTACAGGCACAGGTGCTGAATTTTATGCAGGATATTCAAAAAGAACTGAATCTTACTTTTTTGTTTATCAGTCATGATCTCGGGATCATCAGACATATGTGTGATCACATTGGGATTATGTATAAAGGACGTCATGTGGAGCAAGGCACTGCTAAAGATATTTTTGACAATCCTCGGCATATTTATACTAAACGTCTTATTGCTGCCATTCCTGATATTGATCCGAAGCAAAGAGAGAAGCAGACGGAGTTTAGGAAATCAGTAAGTATGGAATATGAACAAGCGCACCGGAATTATTTTGATGAAGAAGGCATGCCTTATCCATTGAAATCCATTTCCGAGACTCATCTGGTAGCCTTGCCTGAGAAAGGTTGAGAATATGTGGAAGATTATCGTTCGTAGAATTCTTATTATGATTCCTCAAATATTTCTGTTAAGTATTCTTGTTTTTCTTATGGCGAAGGCGATGCCGGGAGATGCGTTATCAGGGATGCTTGATCCGAATGTTGATCCTGCGGCAATCGAAGCGATGAGAGAAAAGCTTGGCTTAAATGATCCATGGTACATCCAGTATTGGGACTGGATCACGAAAGCGATACAAGGTGATTTTGGTCAGTCTTTCCGTTTCAAAATGCCTGTTTCTGAGCTTATTGGTCAACGTCTCATGAATACCCTTTGGCTGGCGATTGTCACGCTGATCCTTACATATCTTATTGCTATTCCACTTGGTATTATTAGCGGTCGTTACAATGATTCATGGCTGGACCGGCTAATTACTGGATACACCTATATTGGTTTTGCTGCACCATTGTTTATTTTCGCCCTCTTAATGGTTTGGGTCTTCGGTTTTCACTTTCATTGGTTTCCTACTAGCGGTAGTGTCAGTCCTGGAGAAGTTCCGGGTACGCTAAGTCACTTCTGGAGTAAAATTTACCATCTGCTTCTGCCTGCGTTATCTATGGCGCTCATTGCAACGGTGGGGACAGTACAATATTTGCGGAATGAGATCATTGATACAAAGCAAAAGGACTTTATTCTCACAGCAAGAGCCAAAGGAGCTTCAGAGTCACGCGTCTACAACCGCCATATTTTGCGAAATTCCTTATTGCCGATCGCTGCATTTTTCGGGTATGAGATTACTGGACTGATTGGCGGAACGGTGTTCGTTGAAAGTATCTTTAGCTATCCGGGTATGGGTATGCTGTTTCTCAGCTCGATAACGATAAGGGATTTCAGCGTAGTAACGGCTCTCGTTCTTCTGTATGGGATTGCTGCCATCGTCGGTGCGTTGTTATCAGACATCATATTAAGTATCGTAGATCCGCGTATCCGGATTAAATAAGAAGATGAACACTTTGAGGTGAATGAAATGGCAAAGACAAGCGCAGAGATAGCTCTGCTGCAGGAAACAGATAAAAGTCCATCAGGCTTCAAAATTGTTTGGCGTGAGATCGTGCGGGATAAACTGGCTTTGGTCTCACTGATTTTCCTATTTGCGATTATTGCCGCTGTGTATGGAATTTCCTTATTTTTAGATCAAAAAGAAATTGTTACGGTTGACTTGTTCGCCCTGTATGAGAAGCCTTCGGCTGTACACTGGCTGGGGACTGATTATGGAGGACGAGATGTATTCGGTCAATTAATTATAGGCACACGAAATTCCATGTCGATTGCTTTTATGGTTACTTTTTTTACGGGAATCATCGGTATACTAGTTGGCCTGTTCTCTGGATACTTTGGGGGAACGGTAGATAATATTTCGATGCGTGTTGTAGATTTCTTCATGATTTTGCCTTTTATAATGATTGTTATAGCTTTCGTAAGTGCAGTTCCTAAATACAATACGTTAACCTTCTCCTTTATTATGACTGCCTTTCTATGGATGGGGATTGCCAGGTTAATTCGTTCCAAGACGTTACAAGAGAAGGAACTGGATTACGTTCAGGCATCTAAGACCCTAGGCTCCTCCAATCTTAAAATTATGTTCACACAAGTGCTGCCGAACTTAAGCTCAATCATTATCGTCACGATGACTTTAAATTTGGCAGCTAATATTGGATTGGAATCAGGCCTATCCTTTCTAGGTTTTGGTTTTCCAGAAAGTACACCCAGTCTGGGTACTCTAGTAAGCTACGCGAGAAATCCGCAAACGCTTGAGTTCAGATGGTGGATCTGGTTACCCGCATCACTGCTGATCCTAGTATTGATGTTGAGTATAAATAATGTGGGTCAAGCGCTCAAACGTGCGACCGACGCAAGACAAAGAAAAGGATAATAAGGGAGGAAATGATTAAATGAGAAAACCCATCCGTTCAAAGGCACTACTAGTTTCACTAATGTTTGTAATGTTGTTCGCCCTTGCAGCCTGTGGCTCCAAGAACAACAACGGAGCGGCTGAGTCAACAGCTGCACCAAGTGCCAGTGCCCCTGCGGAAACCGCAGAAGCGACGGCAGCGCCTGAAGCAGAAGACGGACTTTATAACATTAAAGATTTCAGTAACATTAAGACTAATCAAGGTGAAGCTATTGATGGCGGAACGATTACTTTTGGACTCGTTTCCGACAGTCCATTTGAAGGTACCTTGAACTTGAACTTCTATTCTGGAGCTCCAGATGCTGAAGTGCTGAATTGGTTCGATGAGGGCTTGTTAACTTGGGACAAAGACTATGTATACACGAATGATGGTGCAGCAACTTATGAAGTAGCAGAAGATGGACGGACCTTTACCTTTACGATTCGCGACAATGTAAACTGGCAGGACGGTAAGCCAGTGACAGCAGAAGATTGGCTGTTCGCGCATGAGGTTATTGGTAATCCGAAATATGATGGTCCACGTTACGGCTCTGACTTTACGAATATTGAAGGTATGGAAGAATACCACTCCGGAAAAGCAAAGACCATTTCTGGTATTAAAGTACTGGGTGAGAAGAAGCTGCAAATTACTTATCTTAAATCTTCACCTTCCCTGTTAACGGGTGGCATATGGATTTATCCATTAGCTAAGCATATCTTTGGTGGCATGGATGTTGCCAAAATCTCCTCATCCCCTGAAGTTCGTCAAAAGCCAATTGGTTTCGGAGCTTTTAAAGTGGAAAGCATCGTTCCTGGTGAGTCTGTAGTATTCGTTAAGAATGAAGATTACTGGCGCGGCGCACCTAAACTGGATAAAGTAATTTTGAAGGTAATCAACCCAACGACTGTTGTGCAAGAACTGAAGTCTGGTGGAGTTGACTTGGTGGATGCCTTCCCTATTGATCAATTCCCAGATAATGCAAAAATGTCAAATGTCGAGTATCTCGGTGCTGTTGACCGTGCATATACGTATATTGGATTTAAGCTAGGTAAATGGGATGCAGAGAAAAAAGTTGTTGCTACCGATCCTAAAGCTAAAATGGCGGATGTGAACCTGCGTAAAGCAATGTGGGCTGCTGTAGACAATGATACAGTGGGTAAGAAATTCTATAGTGGTCTTCGCTGGAATGCGACAACTTTAATTCCACCTTCCCATCCGGAATTCCATGATGCTTCTAATCCAGGTGTACCTTTTGATCCAGAAGCTGCTAAGAAGATCTTGGATGACGCTGGTTACAAGCTTAACGGTGAATTTAGAACGAATCCGGATGGCAGTGAGCTGAAGATTAATTTCATCTCGATGACCGGATCGGACATTGCTGAACCATTGGCTCAATATTATGTACAATCCTGGAAAGCAATTGGTCTGAATGTAACTTTGGAGATGGTAGAATTTAATACGTTCTATGATCGTGTTGGACAAAATGGTGAGGATGATCCTTCTGTGGATGTTTACCAAGGTGCTTGGACTGTAGGGATTGATGTTGACCCAACAGGTCTTTATGGTAAAGACGCAATCTTTAACTTCTCACGTTACTCCAGTGCAGAGAACGATCGTTTGATGGCCGAAGGGGTCTCCGAGGCTGCATTCGATGTAAATAAACGTAAAGAGATCTATAAAGAATGGCAACAGTTTATGGTTAACGAGATTCCTGTATTCCCTACACTTTATCGTGCGGCCCTAGTTCCGGTAAACAACCGTATACTGAATTATGGAATTGGTGATGGAACTGGACTTTACTATAACGACATTGCGGTTTCTGCAGAAAAATCTGTCGTAGCTCAGTAAGTTAGGAATAGAGCGAGTTAAATTAATACACTAGTTGAAAAAAGAACAGCAGTTCACGGAGAGATCCCTGAACTGCTGTTTTTGTTTGTTCTTGAATTGTTCTATTGATTATTTCTAGCTCTAAATTGAGGTTTTAATTGTATTTTATACAACTAAAACCTCGGGTTAGAGCTTAAAACGAAATATAACTGTATTTCATACATCTATTTATCTGAGAGTACAGACAATTAAAGATATTAGGTGATTTCAACTGTACGGAATACAACTAAATCGAAAAGGGATTCTGAAAACAAGAAATAGCTGTATTAAATACAGCTATTCCATAGATTTTCGTATGTTAGTTAGGGTTGATGTTGTGAGTTGCTGGCTACACTTAAGCTTGTGCTGAAGGAACAACCTTTTCAGCGTATTCGATCGTGCCGCCGCCGAGACATTGCTCACCGAGATAGAAGACAACGGCTTGGCCTGGCGTTATCGCTTTTTGCGGAACATCAAAGTCTACGTTTATCGTTCCATCTTCCCGTGCGGTAAGGGTTACGCCCTGATCAGGCTGGCGATACCGGAATTTCGCAGTGCATTTTAGCGGCTCCTTACCAAGCTCTTGCCCGTTAATCCAGTTAACACCGGAAGCAATCAGACTAGTGGAGTACAGGCTGTGGTGCTTGTCTCCTTGAACTACATAAAGAATGTTGCGGCTAAGGTCTTTCTCAGCTACAAACCAAGGTTCGCCGTTACCGGAGCCACCAATGCCAAGGCCTTGACGCTGACCCAATGTATAGTACATAAGTCCATCGTGGCGGCCTTTGATTTCTCCAGTTGCTATATCTACCATATCACCCGATTGTGCTGGCAGATACTGGCTAAGAAATTCACGGAAGTTACGTTCACCGATGAAGCAAACGCCTGTGCTGTCTTTTTTCTTGGCAGTATAGAGACCAGCTTCTTCGGCAATTCTCCGAACTTCCGGTTTTGGTAGATGACCAATTGGGAACATCGCTTTAGATAGTTGATACTGTCCCAGCGCGTTCAAGAAATAGGTCTGGTCCTTATTGTTGTCTACACCGCGGAGCAGCTTGTACACACCATCTTCTTCTATAACACGTGCATAATGTCCAGTAGCCACATAATCGGCACCAAGCTGAAGGGCTTTGTTCAGGAACTCTCCAAACTTGATCTCTCGGTTGCACATGACGTCTGGATTTGGCGTCCGGCCGGCCTTATATTCATCAAGAAAATAAGAAAATACTTTGTCAAAGTATTCCTTCTCGAAATTAACGGTATAGTAAGGAATATCAATCTGCTCGCATACGCGGCGAACATCCTCTGCGTCGCTTTCGGCCGTACATACTCCGAATTCGTCGGTATCGTCCCAATTTTTCATGAAGATGCCGATGACGTCATAGCCCTGCTGCTTGAGCAGAAGCGCCGTGACGGAGGAATCGACCCCTCCGGACATGCCGACGACGACACGGGTGTCTTGTTTTGCTTTTGTCATCGTAATCACCATTTCTGTACCCAAAATACCGGTCATTCATGGAACACCCGGCTCAAAATGTATTATACCATACCTGTCTACTGTAAACCCTAAAATAAGCGGCTGAAAATAGAGAAATGTCCACCAGGGGTGAACATTCTTGCAAAATGTTTCGTTTGCCATTTCATTTGTGACTTCGAATATGATAACATAAACTAAGAGTAATTATCGGAATACCTTGATATGACAATCGAATGACTTACCGAATCAATAGTATACAATAATCAGAAACTAAACCGAAAGAGGTGCCCCTTTGAAAATTTCAACCAAAGGACGTTACGGACTAACAATTATGATGGAGCTTGCACTGAAATTTGGTGAAGGACCAACCTCACTTAAGAGTATCGCTGAGAAAAACGGACTTTCCGAGCATTATCTAGAGCAACTAATTGCTCCTCTGCGTAACGCAGGACTTGTAAAAAGTATTCGTGGCGCATACGGCGGATACATTCTATCACGTGAGGCCAGTGCTATCACAGCGGGTGACATCATTCGTGTACTAGAGGGTCCAATTTCTCCTGTGGATTTCACTGAAGAAGACGATGCGGCAAAACGGGATTTATGGCTCCGCATTCGCGACAGCATTGCCGACGTATTGGATTCCACAACGCTGCATGACTTGATAAATTATAAAGAAGATAGTTTGGCTGATAACTATATGTTTTATATCTAAAGCTATTTGTACAAATAGCTTTAACGCGTCCTTCTCGAGAAATTTGGGGAGGACTTTTTTTCTTTTTTTTTAAGCTTAGGTGTAGATATTTAATTGATTTTCTAGTAGAAGGTCTGACATTTATTTGGGGAAAATGTTATAATTATTAGATCAGTGTGTAGAGATATTGGTCTTTTTTATGGGGCCAAAAATATATGTCTCATGATACGTCTGCCATCTGAAATTTTATTCACGGAGATGACAAACATGCATGGAGACACAAGACTGCCCCGAAATGGAAAAGAAGGTATAATATTTTTACTCATTATTTCAATCATTTCAGTAAACACTATTGCGCCTATTATTGTGGGGTTGGAACGCGGCTTCAGTAAGGAAGTGTATCTAGATACACTAAAGATTATTCCGTTTATGTGGATGATCGTAATTTTATCCGTAAGATTAGTTGTAGGACCGATTGTAGGGAAAGTGATGCCAAAATTCATAGGACAAACCGATGGATTTAATGCTAGGGTTCTATTGAACACATTATTAAATGTCTCGGTGTTGTCGATTTTACTATCGATTATTGGTACATGGGTGGGGACAAAACATATAAGTCTTGATCCACTAAAAAACTTCCTTCACATCTGGCCTAGAAACTTTGGTATAGCATTTTGGATTGAACTATTGGTCGCGCAGCCGATAGCTAGATTTGCAATGAAAACATTACATGCACGGCAGGATCGTAAAACAGAAAGTGTAAATGCATAGCTGGCATATAAAGATATTTAGGGAACGTCCATGAGGGGCGTTCTTTTTTTAAGCACTCGTGAACAGAGAGGGGAAACCAAATTGAATGAGCAAGGTAGAAAAAATAAAAAGGCATGGGAATATCGAGCGTATGAGTTTTGGAATAAACGAGATGGTTCTCCTGAGGAAAAAGCAAATCAGATATTAGAAAATCCAAGAGCATCTCTTAAAAAGCATAAAGACCATTTTGAACATGTCAGAGGGAAAAGGATTGCCAATCTTTGTGGATCAAATGGTAGAAAAGCTGTTCCGTTAGCATTATTAGGAGCAGAGGTAACTGTATTCGACATCTCTGAGAAAAATAGAAAGTATGCTTTAGAACTGGCTGAATGCGCAAATACCACAATAGATTATATTGTCACTGATATTTATGATATAGATCTGAAGAAGTTCGGAGGATATTTTGACATCCTATATTTAGAAGGAGGGATATTGCATTATTTCGGCGATCTCGAAATGTTTATGACTATTCTTTATGGTTTATTGAAGGATGGCGGGAAAATGATTCTAAGTGATTTTCATCCCCTAAGTAAATGTATCTTAACCCATGGAGAAGTAAACTATTTTGATACGGAATTAAGAAATGGAGATGTGGCGTATAAAGGTTCCTTTGACAAAAAGGAACAGCTCGATTTTCCTGATGTCTCCATTCGATTGTACACTCTGAGCGACATTATCAATTCGGTTGTTGCATCAGGGTTCGAACTACGCAAGTTTGATGAACATCGTGGATGGAATAATGAAAATATCCCCTGGGAATTTACGATACTGGCGGATAAATAGCTATAAAGTTATACATGAAAAAACGCAGAGCCATTTCAGATGGCCATGCGTTTTTTATTGAATGATAAGTCTAGCTTTATAGATATAATAAGATCTCCATTTATGTGATAACTATATCGGAATACCCTGCAAATATAGTCTGCGTCCCTGGACTCGTATCCGTCCATACCCCGATGTACCCGCCAGGAGGAACGGAAGTGATATCAATATAATCCCCGATTAAGGTTACAGGTCCTACACCGCCGGCATTCGGATCAAAGGATACATTTGTTATTCTGGTATTCGTAAATGTCTGACCACCGTTAATGGAACGTGCTACGTATACATCTAGTAAGAATCCATTAACTTGGTTGCTGTAATAGATCACATTTACTACGCCAGTCAAAGGATCGACATCAATCGCTGGGAAGAAGTTCTGAGATCCTGCTGGAGCACCGGTAATGCTGACCGGAGCACTCCAAGTCATGCCCCTGTCATTTGAAATGGACATGAAGATATCAGAATACCCTTGGCGGAAATCCTGCCAGATGGTATACACCCGGTTAGTAAAGGGGCCAACCGATCGATCAGTTGAAACATTGGCAAATGTTAAGACTCGGAAAGCATAGCCCGGAACTGGTAAAACTATGGGTACAGGCACGATCGTGGATACGAGGACAGGGGCAGCAAACGTCGTTCCGCCATCCAAAGAGGTTCGGATCACAAATCGGAATTCAGGGTTTGTTGTAACCCAAGCGCCATACACCGTACCTATCAAATCCACCGCAACATCGGGACGTTCTACTTGAGTTGCTTCGCTGGATAGTAGAACTGGGGTATCCCATGTGGCTCCATCATCTCGGGACCGACTAAGGAATGCTGTTGAATTACCTCCATTAGCTACATTGAACTGATGATTGTAGGAAACATAGATGTTTCCTAAATATGGGCTAGATTGTCCAACGTCGATTGTGATATTCGTTTCGTCATTATTAATGTAGGTGCCATAACCACTGCTTACAATTACAGGACTGCTGAAAGTAGTACCGTTGTCGGTGGAAATATAGAATATAGTCGTTCCATCTGAAGCGCCGGGAAATGCATGTGCAGAAATGGCAAATGTATTGGGAAAGGAATACGCAACAGCAGGCGCTTCGGCTCCAGTAAATCCTGGCGGCAAAGGCAGTAAAGATTGCGACCAGTTTGCACCGCCATCTAGCGAGCGATACATTCCTATTAATGGAACTCCGGTCGTAGTATCGACAGCTACTGCGATCATAATTCCGGGAATGAGCAGATTCACAGCGATATAAGGTTCGAACTTTGGTGGTAAACCCGTCGTAACCTGGAAATTGAAATTTGTCATTGTCACCCCTCCTTTTTATTCTTCGATTTATGATATGTAACTAGCGGAAAAGAAACTGTGTACATGTCTAGTTAGCTATTAATCCACGCATTTCCCCTTCCTCTTGCCTCACAACTTCCGGCATTCTTTCGAATAAGTTGATAGAAAACAAGGGAGGAGTGAGAAAATGCCTTATACCACTGGTCTTATTACAAATACAAGAGCAACAGGAACTGCAGCAAGTTATGTGGCTGTTAGTGTTCGTAATACTAGCAACGCAAACGCAATGGTGGTCGTTGAAGTCTTTGGCGTACCGTATTCAACGCTTGCACTTACCCCGCTTTATGTCACAGGTTATTATGTTCCAGCAATGAGTTCCGATATTAGAGAGTTCTTCATTGCGGGGAATGTGTCTTACGAGGTTCAGATAAGTACCCCTTATCCATTAGCAAATGTAGTATGCTCTATGTACGGATTGGATGAGTTTGGAAATCTTGTTACCGATCAGAGAGTACTTCAATCTGAATTAACTGAGATTACCGCACTTTCTTTACCTGTATAACATTAATTAATGGAAAAAATTAAGCAGCGATCCCCGGAAGGACTAGGGTGATCGCTGCTTTTTTAGGCGCAATAAATCCTCTTAGGGCATTCACACAGGCACAAAGATGGAATTTAAATATACTAATCTTATACTCCAATGTAGAGAGAGGTAAAAATCATGGCGGATGTAGGGGTAGTTATGCCTTTGTATACCCAAAAGCCGGAATTTCTCCGGCAAGCTCTGGAGTCTGTTCTGCGCCAAACCTTCACCGAATTTCGACTGGTCATTGTGATTGATGGTGCGCCAGAAATGGAACCGCTTGTGAGATCAATAATTTCCGATGATCCGAGGGTGACTATTATCTCGTATGTACAAAACAGGGGTATAGCACATGCACTGAATACGGGATTTGATCTTTTGTTTTGCGATCCCAGTATTCAGTATTTGAGCTGGGTCTCCAGCGATAATGTTTATGAACCCCGTTTCCTTGAAATCCTTCGAAGTACGCTAGTGAAGGGACCGCAGGAGCTAGGGATCGTATACAGCTCTTTTCAAAGTATTGATAATGAGGGAAACCTACTTCATAACGAACATCAACTGGCTACTCAGCGTAATTATCAGTCACAGCCAAAAGTGAAATTGCTGGATTACTCGCTTATCGGTGTTTCTTTTATGTACAAATCACAGGTTGCAAAGCTTGTTGGAGGGTACGGAATGGAACCGGTGGAGGATTATGATTATTGGCTGAGAATGGCTGAACATTGTGAGATTCGCTATATCCCCGTGGAGCTGGTTAATTATCGAGTGGACTCTACTTTCAGCGTATCTGCACAGTTACATTCCACTGAAAATCATCGCAGATGGAGATACACCTATCACTTGACCCGCCATCAGGCGCGATTCCGTAGAGGGATTCCTGCTATGCTTACCGTTTTATTTCCTGTAGTGAATGCTGGTGCGGAGGAAATAGCGAGAATAGAGAATCTGTATGAGCAGACGTATAGCAATTATGAGTGCCGGGTGCTGGATTTATCATCTACGCGTCAACCATCTGCTCTCCTGGGCACGATACCTCATCCTGCCACTGAATTCGCTTGGATGCCTGGAGTTAAAGAGTCACACGCGATTTGTGGAGCGTTAGAGCACTTATCCACTCCCTATACGTTAGTTTTAGGTCCGAAAATTTTTATTGGAGCCCTCGATATTGAATACATGCTGGAAGCTTTGATTACTACCGGTGGGGACACGATCTCCAATTATTATACGGATGATCATAGCTTAATTGGATTTCGGCACAGACATGTCCCATCGACTAAAACTCACTACTACAATGAGCTGTTTCGAAGTACAGATTTGTATGATCTGTTGAAGATCTATTTTTCCTAAAATAATATGCGAATGAGTGATCGTAATGAAGATTTTGTTCACCTTCTACAACCCGAGTGGAGGCATGCAAACCCTGAACCGAGTGCGCTGCCAAGCGTTACATGAACACGGTGTAGAGTGCCATTTGTTGTATACACACCCTGGAAAGGGACAACAAAATATCCCTAACATTCAAACACATATTACCAATAGTGATGACGAGATCAGGGGATTGCTCATTCGGGAAGCCTTTGATTTGATTGTAGTGTGCACGGATATTTTTTTAGCAGAGAGGTTCAGAGAGTTTGGTTACAAAGGGCCGCTTGTTTTTGAGGTGCAGGGCTTAGGGACATTAGATGAAGCGGAGCAAGTCATTAGTAATTTTAATGAGCGGATTCACAAGCTAACCGATGCATTGCTCTATCCAGAAACAAGCCATTTGCAGACACTTTTTAAAAGTGGATTTCCATCCATTCTTCAATTTTGCTTTGACAATCCGATCGACTGCAATCAGTTTGGATATACCAATTATCCTACGAAAAGCTTTCCAATCCTCGGCTGGGTGGGACGAATTCAAACGAATAAGAATTGGAGAGAATTTCTGCAAATCGGACAAAGATTGCTGGCGATCCATCCCGAGCTTTATTTATGGATTTTTCAGGACGATACTTTGTTTGAGCCGGAGCAAAAAGAGAGCTTTGAACGCTTTGTAGCCGAGACTGGGATTGGTTCACGTTTGATTTCCCATTCAAATATTCCTCATGAGCAAATGGCAGATTATTTGAGCATGATTGGTGATTCGGGAGGTCTGCTCTGTTCCACCTCTATTCTCGAGGGATTTGGGTACGCGGTAGCTGAGGCGATGCTGTGTCGTTGTCCTGTACTTACTACGGATTCAGATGGTATTCGGAGACTTGTCATTAATAATCACACTGGAAAAATATACAACAGAGGGCAGCTGGATGAAGCTGTGAATGCTGCTTTATCCTTAATGCATGATCCAGCACTACGGACCAGGATTAGGATGAATGGTGAGTGGCATATCCGAAATAACTTATCCTCAGAGCTGTATGCTGATAGATTTCTACGTATGTCTCATCAATTGATGAGACGTAGGTCTAAGATCGAGCGGCGCTAGTCTTAACTCTGCGGGTAACCCGCAGGGTTAAGATGATTTTTCTTGTACCTCTTCAATTAAATCCTTCGTATCATTCCGAACATTTCCAACAGCTGTGGAAACCGGATAGGCTCTCATTTGATTTTGATCATAAGGCTTTAGAAGCTTCATTAGTGAATTGGCATCCTGATTGCCCCGGCTCAGCCACTCTGTCTCATCCTCAGGCTTCAAAATAACCGGCATGCGATTATGGATTTCAGCCATAAGATCGTTCGGGGTAGTCGTAATAATCGTACAGGTACTTAGTTTATTCCCTTCCGGGTCCATCCAAATATCATACAATCCGGCCATGGAGAAAATACCCCCATCTCGCATCACGATCCGCATGGGGTGTTTGCTGCTGCCCTGCACCTTCCATTCGTAGAAGCCATCAGAAGGGATGATACAGCGGCGTGAGCTTACTAATCGCTTAAAAGAAGGCTTTTCTAGTAGTGATTCTGCCCGGGCATTGATCATCTTGCTCCCTATTTTGTCATCCTTAGCCCATGAAGGAACCAGACCCCAGCGCAGTTCTCCAAGCTTATTGCTGGAGCCTGTGTTAATGACTGCCGGAACCTGCTGCATAGGTGCTGCATTATATTTAGGAGCATAGTGGACAATGGTTGAATCATTCGCAAAATATCTGACCATCAGCTCTTCCATAGTGACGGTTATTGTATAGCGTCCGCACATTATTTACACTCCCCAGTCAGTAGATTAGAAGCTCGCTCAGTTTACAGCTTAAATTTAGCATGTTATGCTCGAAATATTTCTTAGCTTGTACGACCAATGATCGCCTGAGTCTTATTATAAACGAAGCAGAATGAATGACGAAAGTGGTGCTCATAGATGATTCTCGTAAGCTCTTGTCTAGCTGGTATGAAAGTGAGATATAATGGAACGGATTGTTTGGATGAGACGATCCAGAAGCTTTTGAATGAGAATAAAGCCATTGCAGTGTGTCCGGAGCTACTAGGGGGATTCTCTACGCCAAGAGAGCCGGCAGAAATCATTGGTGGGGATGGCGAAGATGTACTGGCAGGGACGGCTAAAGTAGTGGATCGATCAGGTACAGATGTTACAGATATGTATTTAAAGGGTGCTTATATTACGCTTGAAAAAGCCCAAGAAGTCTCAGCTACGATGGTAGTGCTTAAGGAAAACAGCCCTTCCTGCGGCAGCACCATGATTTATAATGGGGAATTCAGAGGGAAGAAAATAGCTGGAAATGGCGTTACTACAGCTTTACTTAGAAAAAATGGCATAGAGGTAACCTCCGAAGAGAATTGGCTGGCATTATCTTAGCTTTAAAAGGGAAAAGATTACAATATTGTGTTCTTTAGCTTGTGGAAAACTCACTTCTCGCGCGGTATAATTTAATAGTAAAGAACTAGTTTCCTAAACCCTAGAAGCGGAGAAATGAATATGAAAACCATCTATTTGGACCACGCCGCATCAACCCCGGTTCATCCCGAGGTGGCTAAGGTCATGTTGAATATAATGACAGAACAATACGGAAATGCGTCTAGTGTACATCAGTTCGGGCGTGCAGCTAAAAGAATATTGAACGGGGCGCGCGATAATATCGCCGCCTTTTTGGGCTGTGCGCCAGAAGAGTGGGTGTTCACTGGAGGCGGCACAGAGAGTGACAATTTAGCGCTCTATGGAGCTGCGACTGCAGTTTCCCATAAAGGAAAACATATTATCACCACCCAGATAGAGCATCATGCAGTGCTACATACCTGCGAAGAGCTAGAGAAGGAAGGGTTCAAAGTTACATATCTTCCGGTGGATACTACAGGCCGAGTATCCGTTGCAGACGTAGAGGCAGCATTGCAGGAAGACACGATCTTAATCAGTGTAATGTATGCCAATAATGAAGTAGGAACCGTTCAGCCGATTCAGGAGATTGGTCAGCTCGCTAGAGAGCGAGGAATTCTGTTCCATGTTGATGCTGTACAAGCTCTAGGTGCACTGCCTATTACACTAAGGGAGCTTCCCGTAGATTACATGAGCTTTACCGCTCACAAGATCAATGGGCCCGGTGGGATCGGAGGTCTCTACGTTCGAAGCGGAGCCCCGCTGCATCCAAGACTTCATGGAGGCCTTCAGGAGCGCGGCAGACGTGCTGGAACAGAGAATCTAGCGGGTTCTGCCGGATTTGCCAAAGCTGTTGAGATAGCGGTTACGGGCCTTTCAGAGCGTCAGCAGAATGTGAAGCTCCTGCGTAATAGACTGCTAGAAGAGCTGGATGCCCTGATTGGGCGGGGGAGTTATTCGCTTAACGGTAATCCCGAGCATTTTTTACCTAGTATTCTGAATTTGAGCTTTCCTGGGGCTGGAACAGATGTTATGCTGATGAACCTGGATATGGCGGGAATTGCGGCAGCGAGTGGTTCAGCCTGCACGTCAGGATCGCTGGAAATATCTCATGTTCTGCAGGCAATGGGACTTCCCCAAAATTTTTTAGAGTCTGCGATTCGATTTAGTATCGGTTTGGGTAATACTACTGAAGAAATCGAGTACGTTGCTCAAAAAGTTGAAACCATTTTGAATCGTCTACGTAAATGAGACTAGTTACTCTAGGTTTCGATCTGTATCGGGACGATTCGGGCTTTTGGCTTTCTGCGAACTCGTAAGTACACTCAAAGTGAGGGGATCGAGACAGCCATGAGACTTCAAGATCTGATCGGCTTGGCTGTATATGAAGTTGAAGAGGGGAATGACATCGGCAAGATTGTCGATATCCTACTCGATTCAAACTGGAATATTACGGGTATTGAACTGGAAAGCAAATCTTTTTTTGGTGGCCATGTGAAATTTGTGGCATGGAAAGATATTGTTGCCTACGGCGAGGATGCTGTCATGATTCGTAGTAAAGAGTCGATTGATAAGACAGATGCCGATCATATACCTTGTACTTTTCTGTTAGGAAAGAACAAACTTAAGGATTTGAAAGTACTAACTACAACTGGAACTATACTTGGACGAATATCGGATGTTTATTTTGACCAAAAGTTGGGAAACACAATAGGAGCGCTGGAAATCAGTGACGGGCTTGTGACTGATTTGATCGAAGGCCGCAAATGGCTGCCTTGTTCTGACGAGATGTCCATTGGTGAGAATGCTTTAATGGTTCCTGCGATGAGCGAAGAACGGCTACAAAAAGCCATTAATATTGTTAACGGATAGGTGGAATGTATTATATGAAGTGTCCAAACTGCAACTCTAAAGATATCGGAAAGATCGGTTCCCACCAGTTCTATTGCTGGGGCTGTTTCATCGAATTGACGGTAAACGGTGAGAAAATGTCGGTTTATCAGGTTGAAGAAGACGGCACACTCAGTTCGCTAGACGATCTGTTCTCCGGGGATGATATGACTCAGGATTTCCCGCAAATTCATGCATCGTCATAACTATGAATCTTGCTTTGTAAGAGAGACTGTTCTATGTACTTAAGCGTCAATTTCCTTTCAGCTGAAATCAGCTGTAGGGTTATTGGCGCTTTTTTGAGGCAAAGGCCTCACTTTGTGGGGCTATTTTGGGGGCTCCCCGCAAAGTATCTGGATCAGCATCGAAGGAAAGGCCTCACTTTTTGGGGTTATTTTGTGTGCTTGATGGTTATTTTGCTGCGGCCATACATATACTTATTTACGAAGCTAGTCCAGGCTATAACCGCAGGAGGGTACACTCATGGAGCAATGGTCCCAAAGTAAATGGTTCCGCTGGATGATCGGAGTGCTGCTCTCCCTGATCATTTTGTATTTTGTTTGGTTGCTTCGTCCGATGCTGCAGGGGATATTTGTATTCTTAAAGGCAATCCTCGCTCCATTTCTGGCAGCTATGATTATTTCCTACGTGCTGAATCCCGTCGTTAGTATGCTGGCAGGACGGAAGATGCCACGTAGTGTAGCTGTTCTGCTTATATATGCAGTATTTCTAACGGCGATTGCAGTGATCGCTATTAACCTTATCCCGATGTTTATCGAGCAGCTTGAAGAGTTAAATGAACATTTGCCAGAAATGACGCTGCAAGCCCAAGGGCTGATGCGACATATGAATTCAAGACTCATACCACCCGGGGTCGAGATGGGGATGAATAATTGGTTTTTTCAACTGGAGAGTCGTCTCGCAGAAGGGATATCTAATTTTCTCGATAATATAGGGACAACGATTAATGTGCTATTTAATGCTTTTATCGTGCCATTTCTAGTGTTCTATATTTTGAAGGATTTTGACGTGTTTGAGCGGACGGTAGTCTCTTGTCTGCCCCGCGCACGCCGTAAGTCCATTGTTACCTTGTTAAAAGATATCGATGATGCACTTGGCAACTACATTCGTGGACAGTTTCTGGTCTGCATTATCATAGGTGTGCTTGCCTATATCGGTTATGCCATCATCGGAATGCCCTACGCCTTATTGTTCGCTAGTGTAGTGGCAGTGTTCAATATTGTTCCGTATATGGGCCCCTTCCTGGGGGCTGCGCCAGCTATTGTGATGGCCTCGACAGTCTCGTTTCGTTTAGTGCTACTGGTTGCAGTGGTGAACACTGTATGCCAAATTGTGGAGAGTAATATTATATCTCCACAGGTGGTGGGGAGGAAGCTGCACCTGCATCCGCTGCTCATTATCTTTGCACTTTTGGTTGGCGGGGAATTGGCGGGCATGATAGGACTTATCCTTGCTGTACCGTTCTTCGCGGCTGCAAAAGTCGTTATTCAACACTTTATGACGTATTTAATTAAAAGAAAGCCTGTCTAAAAAGGTAAAACATTGACTATAGTCAATAGTTTTGTATATAATGTTGGGGAATATTACTGATGAACCATCAGTATATATAGTTGATCGATGATGAGGAATATTAATTCTATACCGTTATTGCAGAGAGCCGGCACTAAGGTGCGAGCCGGTTAACGGAACGGAGTGAACTCACCTCTGAGTAACGGCGCAAGTTTCAGGATATCCATTAGACTTAACGGATCTCCTAAGGTGAACCGCCGTCGCCTCACCCCCGCTAAAGGGTGCAAAGTGAGTGGCAGAATAAAGTATATTCAGCCGCTAACTAGGGTGGTACCACGGGAATTATAACCTCTCGTCCCTAGCGATAATACGCTAGGGATGGGAGGTTTTTTTGTAAATATAAGAGGGTATAGGTTTCACGAAATACTTCATGTCTTATATTTCTCGCATAAACGACGCTTAGTGTCCTTATAAGGACACCGGACGCATTTATGCTAGCTTAAGAAAACTAAGTAGTTACACTCCAAGGAGGAGCAGACAATGAGCGACAATCAAACAAACAGCATACCTGCCGGCGGTTACCGGGCGCAGGCTATTGAGCCTAAGTGGCAAAAGTTCTGGGATGAGAACAAAAGTTTCAAGACAGGTGAAGATCCAACCAAACCGAATTTCTATGCACTCGATATGTTCCCGTACCCTTCAGGTGCAGGACTGCACGTAGGTCATCCAGAAGGCTACACAGCAACGGATATCGTATCCCGCTACAAACGGATGCGCGGCTTTAACGTGCTGCACCCAATGGGCTGGGATGCTTTTGGACTTCCTGCAGAGCAGTATGCGATGGATACGGGTCAGCATCCACGTGATTTTACAGATAAGAACATCGATAATTTCCGTCGTCAGATCAAATCGCTGGGTTTCTCCTACGACTGGGATCGCGAGATCAGCACTACAGATCCAGATTATTACAAATGGACGCAGTGGATTTTCATCCAGTTGTACAACAAAGGCTTGGCATATGTAGCAGAAGTACCTGTTAACTGGTGCGAGGCACTGGGTACAGTACTTGCCAACGAAGAAGTTATTGATGGTAAAAGTGAGCGTGGAGGACATCCGGTCGTTCGCAAACCGATGCGTCAGTGGATTCTGAGAATTACTGAATACGCTGAGCGTCTGCTGGAAGATCTGGAAGAGCTGGATTGGTCTGAGAGCATCAAGGATATGCAGCGCAACTGGATCGGCAAATCCACAGGTGCAGAGGTGAACTTTGAAATTGAAGGTCACGACGCTAGCCTGACCGTGTTTACAACGCGTCCAGATACGTTGTTCGGAGCGAGCTACTGCGTATTAGCACCAGAGCATGAACTGGTTGATGCCATTACAACAGAAGAACAACGTGCAGCGATTGCAGAATATCGTGTGAAAGCTTCCCATAAGAGCGATCTTGAACGTACAGATTTGGCTAAAGAGAAGAGCGGTGTATTCACGGGTGCGTATGCAATCAATCCTGTGAATGGCGCTAAGGCACCAATCTGGATTGCGGATTATGTACTTGCTGGATATGGAACGGGTGCGATCATGGCGGTTCCAGGTCACGATACACGCGACTGGGAATTTGCTAAACAATTCGGCCTGAATATCGTGGAAGTCGTACAAGGTGGCAACGTTGAAGAAGAGGCGTATTCCGGAGACGGACCGCATGTCAATTCTGATTTCTTGAATGGACTTAAGAATGAAGAGGCAATTGCAAAGATGATTGCTTGGCTGGAAGAGAAGGGCGTAGGTAAAGGTAAAGTAACTTATCGTCTGCGTGATTGGTTGTTCAGTCGTCAACGCTACTGGGGAGAGCCGATTCCAATTCTGCATCTGGAAGACGGTACAATGAAGACCGTTCCGGTTGACCAGCTGCCGTTGGTATTGCCTGATGTAGATGCGATCAAACCTTCGGGTACAGGGGAATCTCCACTTGCGAATGTAACCGAGTGGGTAGAAACAATCGATCCAGAGACAGGTATGAAGGCTCGCCGCGAGACGAACACCATGCCGCAATGGGCGGGTAGCTGCTGGTATTACCTGCGTTATATTGATCCGAAGAACGATCAAGAGCTGTGCTCCCCAGAGAAGCAAAAAGCATGGCTTCCAGTGGATCTGTACATTGGTGGAGCGGAGCATGCCGTACTTCACTTGCTCTATGCGCGTTTCTGGCACAAAGTGCTTTATGATATCGGCGTAGTGGAAACGAAAGAGCCTTTCCATAAGCTGGTTAACCAAGGTATGATTCTTGGAAATAATAATGAAAAAATGAGTAAATCACGCGGAAATGTCATCAACCCTGATGAGATTGTTGAAGCTTTCGGTGCAGATACACTTCGCGTGTATGAAATGTTTATGGGCCCTCTGGAAGCAACTAAGCCTTGGAATGAAAAAGGTGTTGAAGGGGTTCACCGTTTCTTGTCCCGTGTATGGCGCCTGTTCGTGAATGAGGAAGGTAAGCTCAATTCCAAAATCACAGCAGATGGTGGTACGGACGAATTCAAACGTACTTGGCACAAAACGATTAAGAAAGTCACTGAGGATTTCGAGCATCTGCGTTTCAATACTGCGATTAGCCAGTTGATGATCTTTATTAACGATGCCTACAAGCAAGAGACGTTGTCTCATGAAGCTGCAGAACACTTTGTACAAATGTTGTCGCCGCTGGCGCCGCATATTGCCGAAGAGCTGTGGCAACTGCTTGGTCACGAAGGAAGTATCAGCTACGTGGCTTGGCCAACTTATGATGAAGCATGGACAGTAGATGCTGAGGTTGAAATCGTTATTCAGGTGAATGGTAAAATCGTGCAACGCGCATTGATTCCGCTGGATATGGGTCAGGAAGAAATGCAAGCTCACGCGCTGTCACTTCCGAATGTGAGTGCGGCCGTAGAAGGTAAAACCGTACGCAAGATTATTGCGGTTCCTGGCAAGCTTGTAAATATTGTAGTGGGTTAAGCGAAGAACGCAATTCTGCCCGCAGCAACGGAGTAATCCGTGCTGCGGGCTTTGTTGTTCTAACGCTCTTTAATACCTTGATTAATAGTGTCATGTCTGAATAGCTCATCAAGCTTGGTGACATCCTCATCATATTTATCATGCGTAGTCGTGATAAGGCGTTCAAATACACCTTCTAGACTGATGCGAAGGTGATTTAGCGCTTCTGCGGTAATGCCACCGCGAACTGCGACTCTTTCTTGAAGCTCTTGCGGGGTGAAATCTCCTTCTGTCAGCAGTTTACCTGTTCCAAGCAGCATTTCACCAGCAAGTCGGCTGATTAATGTCTCTTCAATACCAGTGGCATCCACTGCAGCTTCAATCCAGCGCTCAATGAAATAGCTTAAGAATGCAGGCCCACAGCTGGAGAAATCAGAAGCGATTCGGGTATGTGCTTCTTGGATTTCCAAGGGAACACCTATGAAAGACAATAGCTGCAGCAGTTCAAGCCTGTCTTTTTTATTAAGCCTACTGCCAAATATGCACAGTGAAGTCCCACTCTTAACGCAGTGCGTAATGCTTGGGATGATCTTGGCAATTTTGGACGGTAAAACGGATTCCAGATGATGCAATTGAACGGGACTTGTAATGGATACGACGATTTGCTCACTGCGGAGGCATGAGCCGATTTCATCTGTTAATGTTTTAAATTCAAGAGGCTTTACGCATAAAAAAACGATATCACTTCCAGACGCTGTATCTCTATTGCTTCCGCAAATGGAGATGCCAGGGTGACGCTTCTCAAGCTCCAGCAGCTTGTTCAGACTGCGGTTGCTGGCAAGTACATCACACGGATCTAGCGCTCCGGAAGAAAGAAAGGCGTCGATCAGCAGGCTGCCCATGCTGCCTGTTCCGATAAATCCTACTTTCACCTGTGGTTCCTCCTTTCTAGCATTGCTTTTTTACTAACTGACATGAATTCTCTTCGTTATATGTATGCAGGATAGCCTTGGACAAATGACAGGTTTTGTATGAATTATTATAGGAAATTCCAATTTAAGGAATGTATGAAGATTCACAAAAAAGTATACTGCGAATTATCGTGAGGAGGAGCGCATCTTGAATAAAGGGAGTATAGTGCTCGGAGTGGCTGTAGCTCTACTGGGTAGCGGACTGCTGTGGGCTGCAGGGAGTAAGGGAGATTCCGGCATTGCCGGATGGGAGACCTTGAATGTAAGTATGGAACAGGCGATTGGAGTCGCTGAGCCTGATGAAGCTTTGGCCGCAGAGGGTAGTGATGGAAATAAGAAGGATCATAAGCAAAGTGCGGGGAAAGCTGCAGTGCAGGCTGAAGGTGCTGAGAAGAATGGAGATGCTGGGAAGACTGATGCTACTGGGAAAGCTGAAGAAGGTGAGAAGGTTAAGGGTGTTATACAAGAACAGCAAGCTGTTCAAACTTCGGTAGCTGAAAAAGGGACGGTAGTCGCAGGACAGAATGCTACGGGGCGTGGAATAGAGTCTGGAGGCCAAACGCAAACCGTGGTAGGGAGCCAAACGCCGATAGGTGTAGAAAGCCAAACAGCAGCAGGGGATAAAGCAGCTGTGGCTGCGGGGGCGCTGGAAGTTTCCGCATCAGTTGCTTCACAGGAAGGTAAAATAAATGTGAACACTGCGGGTGCTAAGGAGCTGATGGATCTCCCAGACATCGGAGAGAAGAAGGCTCAGGCTATAATCGATTACCGCAACCGTGAAGGGGCTTTTCGTAGCCTGTCAGATTTGGGGAAGGTTAAGGGGATCGGGCCCAAAATGCTGGAAAAGTTAAAGCCTTTAGTAATATTTTGAAGATAAAATGGTATTGTATGTACTGTTGAATGTGTTACAACCGTTGTCCTAGTGAATACTTGCAGGGATGTGCTACAATAGTTAACAACTATTTAGAAGGATATGGAGATTGATTATGACTGCTACCTATCGCAAAGACTGGGATACTTATTTTATGGATATTGCCTGCATGGTCTCAACTCGTTCACGCTGCAATCGTCGACATGTGGGTGCTGTACTGGTACAAGGCAAGAAGTTGCTAGGAACAGCGTACAACGGAGCGCCAATGGGCGTGCCTGATTGCTCTGAGGCAGGTTGTATGCTTTCTGAGCAATATGAGATGGAGATCGTTGATGGTGTAGAGACTATGGTGAAGAAACAGCGCTGTATTCGCACGATTCATGCGGAACAGAATCTTTTGCTATTTACAGATAGAAGCGACCGGGAAGGCAGTACCGTATATGTGACGGATGAGCCCTGCTGGACCTGCGCTAATATGCTGGCGAACAGTGGTATTGTGGAAATCGTGTATTTCCGCCCCTATCGCAAGGATATGGAGAAAGTAGAAGCAATGATGGCTGCCAAGGGCATCATATTTCGCCAATTGGAGAATTATGAGCCGCCGAGTGAAACGATGATCAAAGTGTCGGAGTAACGGTACAGAACAACACCAATTTAATAAGATGACTTGAGGAAGAACCTCTCTTGCGCTTTTATGGCGTATGCAGAGGTTCTTTTTTTGCGTAAATGTAAGGATCGATCAAGGGATGAGTGGCACGATGTAGCTCAAAGATGCTAATGGTTTGCTGGTTGACTAAGCAGTGACAATAAACGGTGTATAGCGATTATCGGCGAATAAACCTGCAAAAGTACATCATTTAATGATACGGGGAGGGCTGGAGCATAGAATCCTGCAAATCTGCAGTTTTTCATGTCCCTGAAGAAGCCATTGAGCCATAAGTGTGGATATTCCTGTATATTAGCAGTTTTTCCGCTTAATGAAGGGAATATCTGAACAAAATGATGTACTTTAGCAGGATTTCTCCAATCCAGTGAAGGTAAGTAGCGAAAAATATGCAGTGAAGAGTATGGAGGATAGAAAGAGAATAACATTTGCATTGTGGGATGTGCGTCGAGGCTCAAGAAAGCTTTTAGTACGCAGTATTTGCGGAAGGAAGGGAGGATGGGGGAATGAAGATAAGACCTTTATTAAGCTTTACGGTATGCTGGGTAGCTGGAAGCGCGGCGGCTTGCTTATGCTCAGGGAGCGGACTGCTGCTCGCGTGGGCTGGATTAATATTTTTACTGATGAGTCTGATGGTGTGGGGAACAATGAGCTGGAAATACATAGCCGCATTATGCTTGTCCATTTCTTTAGCAGCTGGATATTGGGAGTGGAACGAGGTTCACAACGTAAGTGTACTTCCTGACGCCCTAGGTAGATCCGTCGTGGAGTTGAATGGGAGCCCTGTGGAAGCTAGAGGTACGATCGTTTCCGTCGTGGAACGGGATGGGGATCGGGTTGATTTTATAATGAAGCTCTCACATATGAATCTCCTTGCAGAGGATGATGAGAAAGCATCTGATCCTATGGATGAACAGGATAAAAGGGTGCAGGGCGAGTTAATCGCAGTGCAGATCAAACTACTGGCTGAACAAGAAATTGCTCTCGCTGCGGAGTGGCGAAGAGGGGACGAGCTGCTGCTTAGCGGTGTGCTGGAAGAGCCGGCAGTAGCACGTAATTTTGGAGGCTTCGATTATCGTACCTACTTACATACGAAGAAGATTCATTGGCTTTTGAAGGGACAGGGAGCGGAAAATGTGAGGGCAACCGTGCCAGATTCATGGAGTTCATTAACGATCTTGCGTTTAAATGACAGTGTGCGGAAGGTCCTTGGGGCAGAGTTAGATCGTCTTTTTCAGCAGCGTCACTCAGGGTATATGAAGGGCTTAATCATTGGGATGCAGGATGATCTTGATCCGGATACATTTAAAGAGTTCTCGCAGCTCGGTTTAACGCATATTCTCGCCATTTCAGGTATGCATGTAGCAGTGTATGTAGGTGTTCTTTTATTTCTGTTCAGGCGTTTACGCATGACAAAAGAGACCGCGTTAACGGTCACCTTAGTGCTCGTTCCTGTATACGTCCTCTTATCTGGCGCGGGTCCGTCTATTGTACGTGCGGGGTTGATGAGTATGATTGCTTTGCTCGCTGCGCGAGTTGGAATGCTGAAGGATGGGCTGAATATTTTGGCGGCATCGGCTCTGGTTATGTTGATCTGGAACCCTTACATGCTGCTTAGTGTCAGCTTCCAGCTGTCTTTTCTGGTGACATTAGGCCTGATGGTTTACGTTCCACTTATGAATCCTCTGCTGAGCGCACTGCCTCGTTGGCTTAAAAGTGCCGTCTCTGTGACTCTAGTAGCCCAGTTGGTTTCATTTCCGCTAACGATTTATTATTTTAATCAATTTTCGCTGTTGTCTTTAGTTGCTAATTTGGTCTTTGTGCCCGTTATAACCTTTGTAGTATTGCCGCTAGGGACGCTTGCGCTGCTGCTTGGACGACTGTGGGGTGGTGGTGCTAACGTTCTGGCGCATATTACGGAGCTACTGAATAACTTTACTTTCTACGCTGTAGAGTGGATCAACGGGTTTACTGGTGGAGTTCTGATTTGGCGCTCGCCTTCACTACTGTGGATCGGGGTGTACTATGTTTTGTTGTACGGTCTGTTGTATGTTGCCAAGGTGAGAAAGGAAGCTCATTCTGCACCGCAGTATATGGAGGACGAGACGAGGCCATTAGCGGAGGTCGGCTTACCTGTGAACAGGCATGGTGGGTTTGGGAGAGTGGCGAATGCACAGTTTGCTTTTGGTACTTCTATGGTTGGACGCTGGAGTGGAACGATTGTTCTACTATCGGTGGTTGGACTGGGGATGTTGTTGTATAGGGGTTATCAATCGGATGGTCAGACAGGTAGAGGTACGATTAGTTATCTGGATATCGGACAAGGCGACAGCATCTTCATTACTACGCCGAGTGGAGCCCATATTTTAGTGGACGGTGGAGGAACCTCAAGCTTTGGTCAAAAAGAAGAGTGGCGCGTTCGTCGAAGTCCGTTCGAGGTAGGAGCTAAAGTGCTGGTGCCTCTGCTGAAAAAACGTGGTATCCACCGTTTAGATGCGATTATTTTGACACATGGGGATCAGGATCATGCTGGAGGACTCCAGGCTGTTTTGGAGGAGATTCCTGTCTCAGCGCTGCTTTTTAATGGGACGCTTGTTGATCGTGAGCCTTATATGGAGATGATGAGGACTGCACTGGAGAGGGATGTTCAGCTGTATGCTGTGCATCAGGGAATGACTCTATCCCCGGATGACGAGACGGAGCTGTCTTTTTTGTGGCCGGAGGGAAGGGATGAAGGAGCGGCGGGTACTCCACCGTTGGTTGATATCCCTCTACTGGAAGAGCAGAACCACGATTCGGTAGCTTTTCGCTTAAAGATGAACGGTAGGGACTTTCTATTCACCGGAGATATGGATCTGGAAGCTGAGGAGGAGATTGTGCAGCTAGCCCGGCAAAAGGGTATCAGCGCTGGGCCTGCCATTGATGTACTGAAGGTAGCTCACCATGGGAGCAAAACTTCAACAGGCGAAGCTTGGCTCGAATTCTGGCAGCCTGCAGCAGCGGTGATTTCAGCGGGTGTTAATAATTTGTATGGTCACCCGAATGCTGAGGTGTTGGAGCGTTTGCAGGATAGCCGTGCAGTTATTTTCCGAACGGATCAGCAGGGGGAGATACAGATGCGAGTGCGGGCGGAGGGAATTGCTGTGCGATATAAGTTGTGGGAGGCAGGGGAAGGAGGAGATAGGAGGAGATAGGGATAGGGAGAGGTAGGTAGAGTAGAAAATAGGATAGAAAGAGAGAAGAAAGGATAGAAAGAAGGATAGAAAGAAGGTTAGAAAGAAGGATAGAAGTAACTTAGGGGAGGGGGAGTGTTAGAGTGTTGAAGGAGTGGGGGAGTGATGTGCATAGCACCAGGTGCAACAGAAAACAATAATTGCTCCTCACATAGTACAAAGTTTCAATAAAACACCCTAAACGCCTCTCATTGCACTTTATACAATAGAATGCACTCTAAAGTAGCTGGATCTTCATTCTGTTGTACTTTGTACACTCAATTACAGCAGAGTCTATTTATGTAGTGGAAAGATCAATTTCTATTGCACGAAATGTAATAGAAAGCTTTTTACGAGTATACCCGAGTCCGAGCAGAGGGTTGTACATTATGCCAGTACTTTAAACCACATGTAAGTATATTTATCTAGAAACTACGCACCGCACCCGTTTCCGGGAAATGAACTTACAACGATGGCTAACACTAGTATTTAGATCCCTCTAATTGGATACGGGAGCACCACCGATGGCGTTTACGCGTTCATCGGTGGTGTTTTTTAATAGACAGATCTACAGATTATGCTGTTAAGTAAAGAACAACCTAATAATTTATTTTATAGGGAACTTTTTCAAGTTTAGAAAGTCTTATTAGGTAAGGGGTGAGACGAAACATGCTAAGCGAAGAGATACCATATGCAGAAGCCTACGCGTCCGAAATGACCTTGCGGGAAATGATGGAGGAGTATGGATCGGATGTGTGGAATTACGCTTTTTTCTTAACTAGAAGCCGTGAGCAAGCGAATGATATTAGCCAAGAAGTGTTTTTAAAGGCGTACAAGAATGTGGGGAAGTACCGTGGACAATCGTCGATGAAAACTTGGCTGCTCACCATTACTAGAAATACAGCCTTCAGTTGGAGCAAAAATAGCTTTTGGCGCAGATTCACACCATTTGGGGATCAACCTGTCACTGTAACTACCTTGTCTGCAGAAAGTGAAGCGTTAGGCAATCAGTATGCGAACCGAATCTGGGAAATTATTATGACCCTACCAGACAAGAACAGAGAGGTATTAGTGCTGGATATTCAGCATGGACTTTCGATTGCCGAAATGTCTGATTTGTTGAATGTGGCTCAGGGGACTGTGAAATCTCGTCTCGCGCGGGCGAGAGAGAAGGTTAAGCAAGCCATCCAGAAGGAGGAAAGGGAATGAAAGGCAGAGCTGAAGACAGTAATCCAGTGATGATCGGACAGACGGATTGGTATGCGCAAGCAGGTAAAAGACCTTTTATTGAAGATGGCTTTTCTCCTGAGCTGATGATGCGGATCGAACAGGCTGCTACGAATAAAACTCCTGGTTACAAACGGTATCGAATAAATAAAAGTGTATTACTGACTAGTCTGGCTATGATTTTGTTGATAGTTGTGCTTAATTTGCCTATGGGCGTATGGAAGAGCCAAGGTCCAGTTCAGTCTTCATCGGTGCAGTCACAAGCAGGAGGTATACTACCTACTTCTAGTCCTGATACTAATGACAAAGCGTTAGATCCGCCAGTAGGCTCAGCGCTATTTGAGATCAGCGGTAAGAAATATTACATGCCGTTGCCGCTGGATAGGAATAAGGAAAAAGCTTATGCTGTTGAAACAACATCCGGAATCCTTTGGTCGCCGCCACCTCCGATGGTAGACTACAAGAAGCCCAAGTATACACATCCTACAGAACCTTTTACACTTTACTTAAGTTCAAAAGATCAAGCGGAGCTGTCTGCTTCTTCGGCTACTAGGATATATACCTTTCCTCTTTATGCTGGAAGTGCAAGTACTTATCAATATTTGAATGGATTTTATGGAGCGGGAGATTATATCCTGCTGACTTCCTCCACGCGAACTTTAGGTTCAGACAAATTGGAGAATGGTAGAATTTCAATGCTAAATGTTAAAAAAGCAGTGGCTGGAGAAACTGTGGTACCGAAGGAGCTTACGAACTTTGATGAAACACTGTTAAGCTACAAGTATTTATTCGCTGTGGATAAGGAGTATGAATATCTCGTAATAAGTTACCTAGAATACCCGGTTGATAAGAAATACCAAGACAAAACAGTGCTTTATGATCTAGAGACCTTAAGCATTCGAACAACTGCAACAACCAAAGGGTTTAAAGAGATCGAGGGAGAAACATTAACCATGGATTATGAAGTGGACGGGAAACTACGTAAAGCGGATATTATTGTGAAAGGTGGGCTAGGGTGGATAAATGAAGATTGGGCATTTTTATCAGAAGAGCAACGAAATGCACTGTATCAGGAATTTATGAGTCAGACTCCCTAGTAGATAATTCACCCGATAAAAGCTATACTTTTTGATAGAATAGTTTCGCAAACCCATGACTTTAGTCGTGAGTTAGAAAACTTCGGACAAGGCGTGTTATAGACACGTTATTTGTACGACACATGTTAAAATATTCAAGAGATAAAGTTACCAATATGACGTGATTTTATCATATAATTACAACTACAAATGTTATTGTATATCTAGAGGTGGAAACGTGTCAGAAGTAAAGCGTGGTCGAGGATATGTTTACTCTATCTAGTATCATATTGTATGGTGTGTAAAGTATCGTCACAAGGTGCTTCAGGGCAAATTGGATGTAAGACTAAAAGAAATATGGAGTCAAATTGCATTAGATAATAACTTCTCCATCAGCGAGATGAAAGGCGATGAAGACCACGTACATCTGCTGATTGAGTGCTCTCCACAACATTCTATACCGAGCATGATCAAAGCACTTAAAGGTGTATCTGCCAGACTGCTATTCAAAGAATTTCCTGATCTTAAAGAGAAGCTATGGGAGGGAAATCTGTGGAACCGCTCATACTTCATTGCTACCGTTAGCGAAAATACGGAATCGCAAATACGAGAGTACATCCAAAATCAGAAAGTGAAGTGAAGCCATGCTGACGCATAAAGCGTACAAGTTCCGCATATATCCAAACGCAGAACAACAGCTGCTGATCCATAAAACGATTGGCTGTAGTCGGTTTGTGTTCAATCACTTTCTGAACAGATGGAATGAAGCCTATAAAGATACAGGAAAAGGGTTGTCGTATGGGAAATGCTCTGCTGAACTTACATTACTCAAACGAACGAAGGAATGGCTACAAGAGCCTGATAAATTTGCACTTCAAAACGCACTGCGGCATCTTGTGGATGCTTACAGCCGATTTTACCAGAAGCAAAACGATGCCCCTAAATTCAAGAGCAAAAAGAATCCTCTTCAGTCGTATCAAACCCACTTCACGAACAACAACATCGCTATTGTCGGTCACAAGATCAAGCTTCCTAAGCTTGGATGTGTTCCATTCGCAAAGTCTAGAGAAATAAAAGGACGGATTCTGAGTGCTACCCTTAGGCGGAATCCAGCGGGCAAGTATTTCGTGTCTATACTTGCGGAGGTAGATGTGGAGCCTTTGCCAAAGACGGATTCATCCGTCGGGATCGATATGGGTCTGAAAAACTTTGCGATCCTCTCAAACGGCGAAGTATTCCGAAATCCTAGGTTTTTTCGGACGTTGGAAGAGAAGCTTGCCAAGGCGCAGCGTATTCTCACAAGAAGAACGAAAGGAAGTTCCAATTGGAACAAAGAGCGCATCAAAGTTGCCAAAATACACGAGCATATGGCCAATGCGAGTGCTGACTATTTACATAAGGTCTCAACGCATATTGTCAAAAACCACGACATCATTGCAATTGAGGACTTGCAAGTGAAGAGGATGCTCCAATATGGCAAATTAGCGAAAGCGATCAGTGAAGTATCCTGGTCGCAATTCAGAACGATGCTGGAGTACAAAGCAGAGTGGTACGAGAAGCAAGTCGTCGCAGTAGTTAAGACGTTTGCATCAAGCCAACGATGTTCGTGCTGCGGGTACAAGAACAAAGACGTTAAGAATCTCAACTTGCGCGAATGGATATGTCCAGAATGCCATGCTACACACGATAGAGATGACAATGCCAGCAAAAATATTCTGAACGAAGGACTAAGACTTCTGTACTTAGGAATCTCGTCACTTTAGTGATGAGAGGTTCAAAAAGTAATTTTCTTTTGAGAAGAGTGGAGCCGAAGAGATGAAGAAGTTAACGATTGATGATGTGGCTCAAAAAGCGGGAGTGTCGAAGAGTACGGTCTCCCAATTTTTGAACAAACGTTTTAAATATATGAGTGAAGCGACGAAGAACCGAATTGAGGCGGTGATTGAGGAGCTTAATTATCAGCCTAACGGTTTAGCGCGTAGCTTGAAACAGAATCGGACGCATATGGTCGGGATCATCGTTGCCAATATCGATTATTCACTGTCTATTCAGTGCATCCGGGCGATTGAGAACGAGCTGCAGCAACACGGGATCCAAGTGATCATATGCAATGCCGATGAGAATGCGGAAAAAGAAAGCAAGTACGTCGAAACCTTAGTCGCCCGCCAGGTGGACGGTTTGATTATTTTTCCGACGGGGAACAATCCATCTGCCTACAGCCGACTGATAGAGGCCGATTTTCCACTAGTGTTTATGGATCGTCTGGTAGATGGAATCACCACGCAGAGTTTGTTGCTCGACAATGAAATGGCGGCCAAGATAGGTGTGGGTCAGCTGATACAGCAAGGACATGAGCGAATTGCTCTGGTGTCCCTCCCGTTAGGTGAACATGCCATTACCCCTCGTAAAGAGCGGATTAGTGGTTACAAAAAGGCGATGGAAGAAGCAGGTATAGCTCTACGTGAGGAGTATATTTGCAGCGTGCCAAAAGAAGAATTAGCTACAGGACTGAAACGCCTTTTAGCGTTGCCTGAGCCTCCGACAGCACTGCTGGCTACGAACGACATCACGCTGGCGGAGATCCTAAAATATGCGAATCGAAATGCCATCGCTATTCCGGAACAATTGTCTGTCATCGGTATAGATGATGCGGAGTTCGCACAAATTTATAATCCGGTTATCACGACGATTCGTCAGCCTGCTTACGAAATGGGCATGCAAGCCGCTAAGATTATACTCTCTTGTATCGAGGATAAAGGCACCTCGGTCCCTATTACATATCGGTTCCCGCCGACCTTGCAACAAGGACAGTCCGTGAAGTCTCATCCATCCCTTAAGCTGGACTAGAGAAAGCTGCAAATATACAGCTTTTTGTACAGATATCCACTTCTTGAAGTCAAAAAGCTGCAAATATACAGGAATATCCTCACTTATGACTCGGACACCTCTTCTGGACCAAGAATTACTGCAGATTTGCAGGAATTAACACTTTAGATATCCTCGGAGCATTTAAAGCTGTACTTTTGCAGGTTTATTCGTCGGGTTGGGTTGCCGGGTTATAGTTACTGCTTAGTCAACTTATATTTACGTAAAAAATGCCGTCTCACAATTTAATTGTGAGACGGCATTTTTTAATGGTGATACGCAAATTGTATGCACTACACTTCCTGCTGCATAAACTTCGCTAGCTCTTCACGGGTCGGAAGCCCATCCATATCGCCCGGCGACATGACGGCTAACGCACCGATCGCATTTCCGCGTTTGACGGCCTCAGCAATCGGAAGCTTTTCCAGCATCGCACTGATTACACCAACGGCAAATCCATCTCCTGCACCCACGGTGTCAACGACCTGCTCCACCTTGAATCCCCCTACATAACCTTCTCCTTCAGAAGATTTATAGTAAGCGCCTTCAGGTCCTAGCTTGATGACGACAAGAGAGACACCGCGTTCCAGATAAAAGTCTGCAATCTCTTCAGGCGTACTTAGACCTGTAAGGATTTTGCCTTCACCGAGTCCCGGAAGGAACCAATCGCAGCATGTAGCCAAATCGTTTATTGTGCTCACCATCGTTTCCGTATCCGGCCATAAGCTGGGGCGCAGGTTAGGATCAAGCGAGATTGTTTTTCCTTGTCTCTTCATAAATTCCATCGCGTGAATAGAATACTCATGACAGCTCTTGGATAAAGCGGCAGAGATGCTTGTTACGTGCAAATGTCCTGCGGAATTAAAGTATGCCTCGTCAAAATCAACCAGACTAAGCTTGGAGGCCGCGGAATTTTTGCGAAAGTATTCGACTTTAGGGTCGCCGGTAACAACCTTTGATTTGATTAACATACCCGTTGGATAGTCTTTAGTAAAAGTAATGTTCTCGGTATCGATGTTCTCGTGCTTCATAGCTTGAGAAATGAATTGACCAAAGCTATCTTCGCCAAGTTTCGTAACGTAGCCAGTAGGATGATTCAAGCGCGACAAGCCTGTAGCCACATTACTTTCTGCACCTGCCAACGCTTTGGAAAATGAAGATACCTCATGCAGAGGGCCGGTTTCATTGGCATAAAACATCGCCATCGGTTCCCCGAAAGTGACGGCATCCAGCTGTTTACTCATTCTTAGTTCCTCCTAGGGTAATGAATTTATCCCAGTATAATGATTGCTAATTTGAAATTATCACATAAATCGGTTTTGTACAATATCGGAATGATTATTAACCTGACATTATTTTTTGTAAAAAGAAACATAAAACTCAATAAAACCTTTATATATAAGGGTTTTTAATAGGTTTTTAAGTATCTTTTTCTCAAGCTCAATAAAAATGTATTGACTGTGAAGCGTAATCTTATTACTATTTCTGTATAGGGTTATTCATAAAAATTAGTAAATTTAATAAAAAAATTTATCTAAATTAGTATTTCATATTCATCTATGATCGTACCAAGAGAAAGGGAGTCTACTGATGAAGAAAATGAAAGTATTGCAGAATGTGGCGTCCGTTGGGGTTGTGGCGGTTATTCGTGCTGATAGTGCTGAGGAAGCTTTTAAAATGTCCGTTGCTTGTATCGAAGGCGGCTTGAATAATATTGAGGTAACCTTCACTACTCCGGATGCGGATGTGGCGATTAAACGATTGGTAGTAGAGTACGGAGATCGCGCAGTGATAGGAGCAGGGACTGTACTTGATCCATTAACGGCCAGAATAGCTATTCTTGCAGGCTCAGAATTTGTAGTAAGTCCATCTTTTGAAGTAGAAACAGCTAAGATGTGTAATCTTTATGGTATTCCTTACATGCCTGGCTGCATGACGTTGAGCGAAATGAAAGAAGCGCTGAAGTTTGGTGTGGATGTACTTAAGCTGTTCCCAGGCAGTGCTTTTGGACCGGATTATGTGAAAGCGGTTAAGGGACCTATGCCACATGTGAATATTATGCCGACAGGCGGCGTGGATCTGAATAATATGGAGAAGTGGATTGCGAACGGCTGTATAGCTGTAGGCATCGGGGGCAATTTGACTGCACCGGCGAAGGATGGTCGATACGATCAGATTACTGATCTTGCGGCACAGTATGTGGCGAAGTTTAAAGAGGTAAAAGGAATTTAATTCTGTTCGTTTCGTATTTCGAATAGATTGATTATTGAAGGTTGTGTAGCTGACAGATGTCAGTCATACAGCCTTTTTTTAATGTTTTTTTATGCTAATCACATTTTCTTACATTATATGTTATTCATAAAGTATAGAATGTGGACAAAGACAATAAACTATAAAGTAGGAGAGTCGTGATGCTTGACTAAACGTCAACGAATTGGAATCGTTTATTATCTGACCGGGAGTGAGTATATGCCTGCTTATAATGATAAAATGCTGTATCAAGCAGCTGATGAAGATGATGCCGAATACGTAGAAATTGAGTCGGCATTCCATGGTTGCAAGGTGACGGAAGGTCAGATCTATAGATTAGAACGAAATTACAATAATCCGCATATTTTTGAAAATGGAGAAGCATATGTTGTGGATGATGAAACAAGGGATAACTACGCCGTGTTCATGCTCTGCAAAATTGTGTTATATAAATAGAGTTATGTACTTATCCTTATATTTCTCTCTTAAATGCTTACCGTCCTTATAAGGCCGCGAAGGCGTTTATACTTGTGTCACTTTTGTTACAAAGTTATCCAAAAGAGTATTTGAATGATTGATGTTTCCCCTGTATGCTTAGTAGGAATTATAGACTGTGCTATGCGGAATAACGCTCTGTAACAGATGCGTTAACATGACGTGTTAAGAAAAGTTTGGTATTCTAAAAATATTAATTACAGGGTTGCAACAAATTCGCAGTCTTGCGCGTCAGTAAGATTGCATAGAGAGGGGGAACCTTCGTGGTGGAGCAGGGACTCATCAGAGCCGCTCAAGCGGGCGATCGCGACGCTCTAATCACCCTATTGCGAGAAATTGAAGGGCATGTATATAAGACAGCCTTCTACATTTTGCATAATGAACAAGATGCGCTGGATGCATCTCAGGAGGCCTTGATCCGGGTTTATACAAAAATCGGTTCATATGAAGAAAAGGCTCAGTTCAAAACGTGGGTTCAGCGAATCGTTACCAATATTTGCATTGATAAATTCAGAAGAACTAAACCTACAGTTTCAATTGATGAACATGAAATGGTGTTTCAGGATAAACACAATGTGGAACGCGAGGTTCTATCCTCTTATTTAGCTGAGGATATACGTGAAGCGATTGATCAATTGCCCGAGCATCATCGGACAGTCATCGTCCTGCGCTATTTACAAGATTTTTCTTACAACGAGATTGCAGACTGCCTAGATTTGCCTTTGAATACAGTGAAATCCTACCTGTTTCGGGCAAGACAGCAGCTGCAGAATAGACTTCAGGAGTACCAGAAAGGTGGTGTATCGGGATGAAATGCGCGGAGGTGATGGAATGGATGCACCGCTATTTAGACCAAGATTTGAGCCAAGATGAGATTGTTGAGATGTTCCGTCATATCGATAATTGTCCTTCCTGCGCGGAAGTCTTTGAGCGGCTGACACTTCTCTCCAAAGAGTTGGAGCAGTTGCCAGACGTGAAACCCCCGTTTAGTCTGGTTGACTCTATTTTACCTCAGCTTGCAGAATTGGATCGAAGCAGTCGTGAACAAAGCGCTGTTAGAACCGAGGAGCCAGTTGTAGTTCCATTCTCACGTGAAAGCTCCCGCGGTAAATCTTCCAAGGGAACCTCTATGGCAACACGGACAGGCATTGGAGCTATTGCAGCTGCTGTTATATTAGGGATCGCTATTTTTAATATGCCGGATAAAATGCCTGGGGCAGAGGTAGAACAAATGCTGCAGGATAGTAGTAAAGCGACCAGCGATAGTGCTAATAATATGGCTATTGAATCGCAAGCTCAAGCTTCTACTTCTGCTAATTCAGATGAGGCTGCGCCTGCTGATAGTGGAACGGATACCGGGACTTTTGCGGCTCCACCGGGTGATGATAACGCTGCATTAGATAGAGCGATGGGGCCGGTAGACCCTGCGTCGATGCCTACTCCAGCAGAAACTAATGCTCCATCTGGAGGACGATCGATACCAGAAGCATCTAATGGTGTGAAGCCTAATCCTACTGAAAAGGTTATGACGCCGAAGCCAGATACTGTAACGAAAGTTCAAACTCCGGATACAAGTGGCGGCAGTAATGATCGGTCCAAAGCTGATAAGAAGGAACAACCCGTAGAGATCGATAAAGGCATCGCAGCGGATTCAGCTGATCCAGCGTCTCCACCTGTGGAGGATTCATTAAAGATTTCGAATGATTTCGGACGAGGAGTTATGGGCTTTAACATTTCAAATGATTCTAATGTGCAGACTTGGACCTCCCCTGATGGGCAGTATGCTGTTGAGTTTGCTGGGCTGCAGCTTGTTATTTATAAGAACTCACAAGACTCAGTGGAAAATAGGTCGGCAATAACTTCTTATCCATTAGAAGGAAATTGGGTGTCTGGTGAGTGGTCGGCGGACAGCTCGCAGTTCACTTATGTGACTGAGAAAGATGGTGTTAGTATTACCAAGGTGTACACTGTACAGGAAGTAGGGAATACCTCTTCTGCTCCAGCTGCTTCGCCTTCGGCAACACCAGAGATTACACCGACTACATCATCAACAAATTAAAATGAGGCTGGAACATTTTTCGAAGCTTCAGAATATACTATTGCAACAGGACAGGAACTAGAGATTATAGGATTTACAGAACATCGGTATGACCGTCGGATGGGAAGTTTCTAGGGCTTCTCACTTCGTCGTTTATATAGATGCGCCGCTTAAACGGAGGAGCTTTGGCCATGGCTGCCAGAGTTTCTCCGTTTTTGCATGTGCATTTTTGTTGTTTTTTTTGCTACAATAGGACTCTGGGCAAATTGGGCTAGATGAATGGAAAAGGAAGTGGCGGAATGGATGCCAAAACGGCGATAAAAGAAATCAAACAAGGGAAAATCTCACCGCTGTATCTTTTGTACGGCAGTGAAAAATTTCGAATGAATGAATTTGCGGCATTGCTGGAGGACCAGCTGATTGCCAAAGAGGATCGTGATTTCGCGGTTATTCCCTTTGATCTCTCTGAGACGCCGGTGCAGGCTGTGGTAGAAGAAGCCGAGACTGTACCCTTTATGGTAGAACGTAAATTATTGCTGGTGCGTGACGCATCGTTATTTACAGCGGGAAAAGAAAATGCCAAACTTGAGCATCGTATAGATATTTTAAGTGATTATTTGCAGCATCCTGTAGATTTCAGTGTGATCGTGTTTATGGTGAATAATGACAAGCTAGACGAGCGTAAGAAAATTGTGAAGACTGTTAAATCAGTGGGCACGGTATTAGCCTTCAACCCGCTCGGAGCAGAAGAGTTGCTGCGGTGGGTGGAGAAAGGAATTCGTGAGCGAGGTTGTGCGATGGCACCTGGCACGGCAGAGATTCTTATAACCAATGCAGGGACAGGTTTGCAGGGTTTATCTGCGGAAATGGACAAGCTTTGTTTATTCGCTGGTAAGGGCGGAACCGTAAATGCAGAAGCAGTAGAGAGTCTGGTGCACCGCGGAACGGAACAAAATGTGTTCACGCTCGTGGAAGATATCGCAAATCTGCGTCTGGATAAGGCGCTTGATACGCTATATGAGCTGTTGAAACAGCGGGAAGAACCCATCAAGATTGCTGCGCTGATTGCGCGGCAATTCCGAATTATTTTGCAGGTTAAGGATTTATCAGCTCATAGTTATTCGCAAGGTCAAATTGCCTCGCAAATCGGACTGCATCCTTATGCAGTTAAGCTTGCAGGGGAACAGGCCCATAAGTTCTCAAGTGAACGTCTGCGGCAAATTTTAAGTGCGCTGGCTGATCTGGATTATAAGATGAAGACAGGGGCTATAGATAAAGTCCTGGGTCTGGAGCTGTTTATGCTGCGGCTTGCCGCCTAAAAGAATAGAATAGAAGTAAAAAGAGTGAATCCAGCAAATCGCGCTGGGTTTGCTCTTTTTTTGTTGTCACTAAATTCTTACCATTTAATAACATTCCGCTTACATTGCGATGACCCTTGCGACTTGGCATCAAGTTAGAATGAGTCCGAGAAAGAAATGGAAGGAGGATTATGCTATCAAATTCTTGTCATAGAACTGTCGTCAACTGCTGGCAATACGTTTTGTCAAGGATCGAGACAAGCATTACGCAGTTTCCGGAGCTGCTACTGCGCATAGTACTTCGATGATGTCGATGAGCTTATTATACAGTTTGAGCTTTAATTTATTGTGCGGGGTGTCCTGTCACAATGATCTCTATGATACCTATTAAGGGTTATTCAAACCCATCCAAAAGGAGTTTATTATGCAAACAAAACGTGTGATGAGACAAAGTGTAGCAACGATGTTTATTTTTCTAATCATGTTGTCTTCACTAAGTACGGTATGGGCTGCTGGCTCTGTTGAAGAGCGTGCAAGCTTAACATTTTCACCAAACGACTATGCTTTGATGGACAAATCAGTAGAGAAAATTCCGACAACAGCAGAAGTAATGGTCAAGTTGAGTCCAAATATAAATACAAGACAAGTCATTATTGGTAACTATAAAGATGGTTCTCAGAACAGCTGGTCGTTAGAGCTTACTGCTGACAATCGGCTTCGGTATTGGGAACAATACAAGGATGCGTCAGGTGTGCAAAGAAGTATTTCTGATTTATATGTAACGGGTGTGGATGTGGCGACTGATGAGTGGATGCAGCTCTCTGTTGTACGAAACATTGCCAATAAGAAAATTGAAGTTTATAAGAATGGGGCAAAAGCTTTTGAACGTGCAGTTACTTATATTGCTCCAGATAACACGGCTTCAACGTTACCTATGTATGTGGGCACGGATTACAGGAAGAGCATGTGGTTAAATGGAGAAATTTCTGAGATTCGTCTTTGGAACACTGCTCGCACGCCGGAAGAAATTAGCCAATATACATCAACTAAGTTGACTGGCGCAGAACAAGGGCTGGCTCACGCTTGGAGACTGCACAGTGACAACATTTCTCCTTCGACAATTTTCAGTGATCTGGTAAATACCAATCCAATTAAGATTACAGCAGAGGGATTTGAAGCGAAAATTGTTGGAGGTGAGGTTGATTACTCGCACACATTTAGTGCGTCTGGTGTAAGCTTTGCAAGCAGCGATGTACAACTAGCTATGAAGAATAAATTGCCAGCTGTCCCAAGGACGATTGAAACCATGGTCAAGCTGCCGAAGGATTTAAAGGTTGCTGGCGGCGTTGTTGTGGGGAATTATATGAACGCAGGGTATTATGACTATGATTTGCCTTATTTCAATTTTGAGGTTACTGCAAAAGGTGAACCAAGATTATATTGGAAGAAGAAAGGCGTTATTCAAGATACAGTAATTTCTGGTGTGGACTTGCGCCAGGATAAATGGGTACATGTCGCGATGACGTTCGATGATTTAAAGGACGAAGTTAAGCTTGTTATTAATGGTAATCTTATAGCGACTGTCCCTAATAATACGTTCCAACCAGACACCCCTGCCCAACCGCTTAAAATCGGTGGCGATTATCGGTTCGGTAACAATCAATATTTTAAAGGGGAGATTGCAAATGTTCGTCTATGGTCAACAGTCCGTACTGTAGAAGAAATTGCGGCAAATATGGAAGTTGAACCGACGAATTCAACGGCTTTATTAGGTAGTTGGAAACTGGATGCGGTAGCGAACGGTGTTTATGCAGACATCTCCTCAAATGGAAACGATGTATCAACATTCGCCGATTGGATTGAACCAAATTTTGCAAAGGGCGATTACAGCATGGTCGTTCTGCCTGATACGCAATTTTTGACGGAGTCTTATGCTAATAAATACTACGAGATGATGGACTGGATTAAAGAAAATAAGTCTATGTATAATATTCAGGCTGTAATGAGTTTGGGGGATATTGTCAATACACCTAGCAGTGCGACGCAATGGCAGGTCGCCCAGAATGGTTTTAACGTGTTAGATAATCTTGTTCCCTATACCCTTCTGCCTGGTAATCATGATATGTCGATGAATTTGGATCGTACGGCAGTGAACTACAATAAGTACTTTCCGTACTCCAAGTTCTCGCAATTGTCCCACTTCGGTGGTGCGTATAAAGAAGGATACATGGATAATGTGTACTACTACGTTACAGTTGGTGATCGGGAGTATATGATATTCAGTGTGGCCTTTGCGCCGACGGCTGATATTCTAGAATGGGCTGATAAGCAGATCGCGGCGCATCCAGAGAAGAATGTAATTATAACAACGCACTCGTATATGTACTGGAACGGTGAACAATTGTCCAATAAGTATACTGACTACCCGTCTAAATATATTAGTGATGCTAAAGATGCTGATGTATTCTGGAATGAGGTTGTGAGCAAACATAAGAATGTCAATCTTGTTTTGTCTGGTCATATTGGCTATCCTGACTTGGTAAACCGCACGGACACTGGTATTAATGGGAATACTGTTAATCAAATGCTGGCAGATGCGCAAGGGCTGGATGCCTCAGATGGTGGATATGCCATGCTCATGATGTTAACTTTCCATAATGACAGTAATCAAGTCGATGTGAATTGGTATTCTAGCGATAAAGACAAATTATATCGAGACAGAAATCAGTTCTCCATTGAAATGGAGCATGTGAAGACACTAAAGTCGGTTGAGAGCTTGTCAGTTATTCAGGCTACTTATGGAACGGCTAAAGAAGATATCAACTTGCCAAAGACGATATCTGTGCAGCTAAGTAATGGCGAGCAGATAGACGTACCGGTGACTTGGAACAGCGAAACGTATGACGCCACTACTGAGGGGACATATTTGTTTACTGGGACGCTTGCGATTCTAAATGACGTTTTTAATCCGAAAAATATAACAGCATCCATTTTTGTTACTGTAGAAAATGAGGATACTGGAGGAACAACGCCAGGTGAAAATCCGGGAACTGGAGGAGGAACAACGCCAGGTGAAAATCCGGGAACTGGAGGAGGAACAACGCCAGGTGAAAATCCGGGAACCGGAGGAGGAACAACGCCAGGTGAAAATCCGGGAACTGGAGGAGGAACGACGCCAGGCGAGAATCCGGGAACTGGAGGAGGAACAACGCCGGGTGAAAATCCGGGAACTGGAGGAGGAACGATGCCAGGCGAGAATCCGGGAACTGGAGGAGGAACGACGCCGGGTGGCAATCCATCCACAGGTGGAGGCGTAACTACCGTTGGAAGTTCGACCATAGGTAGTGTCGTAACTTCTAATCAAGCCGAAGGTGAAAAAGAGACGAGTAGCACCGAAAAAAGCACGTTGGGAAATGGTGCTAAAGTTGATAAGGTGACAGATAACAAAACTGGCGACGTCCAGATGACGATTACCGGTAAAGACGGCACGGTGACTCTAGTAAATATACCTAAATCATCAGCTGATGTTACTGCTAAGATCACACTTCCTTCTGGAGTGAACCATGCAGTTGTATCCATTCCGGTGACGAATCCATTAGCTGGAACAGTCGCGGTTATAGTAAAAGCTGACGGAAGTGAGGAAGTAATCAAAACATCTGTAATTAATAATGGCATTCTATATGTACCAGTCGATGGAAGTGTAACTATTAAAATAGTGAATCGCAATCAATCGTTTGCGGATATTCAGAATGATCTCTGGTATTCAGAAGCAGTAGCGTTTGCTACAAGTCATGATTTGTTTACGGGAACAAGTGATACCACCTTTAATCCCGACAATCTGATGACACGGGGGATGTTAGTAACTGTGCTCCAGAGATTATCTAACGGTAAAGCAGAGGAGTCGGCTCAATTCACGGATGTAATGTCTGGACACTACTTCGTTGACGCAGTAGCTTGGGCTTCTGAGAATGGAATTGTTTCTGGAACTGGTAATGGAAAGTTTGCGCCGAATGACAATATCACTCGTGAGCAGCTAGCTGCTATTCTCTATCGCTATGCAGGTGCATCCGCAACCAGCGCTAGTGATGTGCAACTAACATATTCTGATAGTGATAGAGTGTCTGAATGGGCTCAGGATGCAATGAATTGGGCTGTGAAGTCAGGGCTAATCTCTGGAAAAGGAAATGGGCTGCTAGATCCTACTGGAGGGGCAACACGCGCGGAAGTTGCACAGATCATATTGCGTTATTGTAAATATGTGATGAATACAGAGGCTTAATGCAGGGCAATAATAAGTCAAATGAATAGATAAATATATGCGACAAAGAGTAAGTCCAGGGTTATCACACTGGATTTTCTCTTTTTTTTACGTAAAAGTAAGGCTTGACCAAAGATGTGAGCGGCACGATGTGGCTTAAAGAGGCTAATGGTTTGATGGTTGACTATGTAATATCGATAACTGTTGATACCTGATGATTAAACCTGCAAAAGTACATCTTTTAATGATATGAGGAGGACTGGAGCATGAATTCCTGCGAATCAGCAGTTATTTCTTCTCCGGAAGAAGCTTTCGAGTCATAAATAAGGAGATTCCTGCATATAAGCAGGATTTGGACTTCATGAAGCAGATACCTGCTTAAAAAAACTGTATATTTGCAGGTTTCTCAAGTCTAGCGAGAGTTACGCAGCAGAAAGTATGGGCGAATGAAGGGGATGGGATTTTACATGGTGGGATGTGAGCCGTGGGCATATGGAAGTTTTTTGTACCTCGAAGACACAAAAAAACCCAACCGTATGAAACATAGCGGTCAGGTTCTTCAATTGCTCATTATGAATGTCGTCCTAGGCTTGAGCCTTAAGAGCGTTCAATTTCTTCGCCAAGCGGGATTTTTTGCGGGCAGCCGCATTTTTATGAACCAGACCTTTAGTTACGGCCTTGTCCAGCTTTTTGGAAGCAGCTTGGAAAGCAGCTTGAGCAGTTTCAACTTCCGTACCTGTCAGTGCTACATCAGCAGTTTTCACAGCTGTACGAAGCGCGGATTTTTGGGAAGCGTTCAGTGCACGGCGTTTTTCGTTCGTGTTTACGCGTTTAACCGCGGATTTAATATTTGGCATTGCATTCACCTCCTGTAAGACATTCGAAATCATTATCAAATGATTCACAACTTAAAATAGTTTAGCATGACCGGTAGCAAAAAGCAATACTTAAAGCTTTCAAATTAAACCATCTTAGCCTGCATAAACAGTGGCTTTCTCTCGCACACTATCGACAAAAGAGCATAGGCAGAAGCCTGCAATTTGAGTTTT
Organism: Paenibacillus sp. FSL R10-2734; assembly: GCF_037963865.1. Classification (NCBI taxonomy): domain Bacteria; kingdom Bacillati; phylum Bacillota; class Bacilli; order Caryophanales; family Paenibacillaceae; genus Paenibacillus; species Paenibacillus sp. FSL R10-2734. The sequence continues at coordinate 2,180,563 of NZ_CP150170.1, forward strand.
GTTCGAAGTAACTCAATTGTCCGAAGTAACTCAAAGAAGTATATGCTTACAAAACTTTTAGGAGGCTGGAACAATGGAACCGGATCTGCGGCTATATTCAGTGAGAACGGACTTGGCGCTAGAGGCAAAGGAAATGGCCCAAGGACCACAAAGGACGCCAATCCCTGGTGTGAACGAAGAAGTGGAAGAGTCAGATGGGATAAAAGTTACCCGTCTTGGTGTAGCTAATGCTGCCGGATCACAGGCGATAGGCCGCGCGATTGGGAATTATGTCACGCTTGAGGTACCAGCATTGCGCAATGGAGATACCGGCTTGCAGCAAAAAGTAGCTGAAGTCTTTGCTCGCGAATTTGAAGACTTCCTAACCAGAATTGGGATTGGTAAAGATGCATCTGTGCTGATCGTTGGACTTGGTAACTGGAATGTGACTCCAGATTCACTGGGTCCGCTAGTCGTGGAGAATGCGCTCATTACTCGCCAATTTTATGAGCTCGTGCCGGATCAGGTCTCTCCAGGCTATCGCAAGGTCAGTGCTATTGCTCCTGGGGTATTAGGATTGACAGGTATCGAGTCAAGTGAGGTTGTGCAGGGGATCGTAGATCGTACAAAGCCGGATCTCATCATCGCCATTGATGCGCTGGCATCCCGTTCGCTGGAACGGATCAATACGACGATTCAAATTGCCGATATCGGTATCCATCCTGGATCTGGGATTGGCAATAAGCGGCGCGGATTGACGCAGGAAATTCTGGGTGTCCCTTGTGTGGCCATCGGTGTTCCTACAGTTTGCTATGCTTCGACCATTGTAAATAATGTACTGGAGATGATGAAGAATCATTTCGGGCAAGGGGCTGGTCACACTAAGGAAATCATGGGGATGCTGGACGATATTTCCGAGCAGGAGCGATTGTCTCTAGTGAAGGAAGTGCTTGAGCCACTTGGACATGATTTGATCGTTACACCTAAGGAAATCGATGAATTTATTGAAGGCATCGCCAATATTGTAGCCAGTGGTCTAAATGCGGCTCTACATGATGCGGTCGATCCTGAGAATGTTGGCGCTTATACCCACTAATTGAATCATAGCTAGCACAGTCCGGCGGGATGCTGATCTACAGTATCCTGTGCGGACTCTATGTCTATTCTCTCATTTTCAGTTCTACTATTACTCTTTCGCTCATAGATTTGGAGTATAAGAGATTACAGAGGGCTGGAGGAGGACATAAATATAATGAATAAAAAATGGTTTCAGCTTTGGAACATCGGCCGTATACGTGGAAGAGTGCTGGATGCTTTATCGCTGGGAAGAACGATGCTGCTGTTGGCCGGAGGTTCGCTAGTATTTTTTATGCTGCTTGGCGCTGGTGGATTGGCCGGACAGAAGTTGAACTCTTCACCCATTCCATCTATGAAGGGGCTTGCAGCCTCACTGTCGAGTGGATTTTTCATGGAGCTGTTGGGGATGGAGGTCCCCCATTTACCGCAAGGGAAAGAGCCTTCCGCTTTTTCAGGTGAAAAAGTAACATCCTTCGTATTTCAATTGCTGACCAGTGTGAATCCAAGTGATCCGAAGAGTCTAGTCTCTCGTGAAGTACCAGGCTTGGCAGCGGACGATCCATTTCTTTTGCGAAAAGGCTCAGGCGGCTCTACCGGAGCACCTGTTGATTATCATCCGGGAACGGATGAACTGGCTGAGGGTGGAGGGGAAGCGGTTGATCCATCTGTTCCAAATGAAGTGGACAAGCCTGAAGATACTCCAACACAGCAGCCTGAAGCGACTATAGCTCCGTCTCCTGAGCCATCAGGAGCTGCGGGAGGTACGGATAAGAGTGATCCGCAAAACGAGACAGATAGTACCAAGGACACTTCGGTTAAACGGATCCTTATCTATCATTCACATCCTCGGGAGGCCTATAACCCTCTGCTAGGAGTAGCGAACGAAAATCCAAGCTCGGCGGTTTCTTCTAAAAATGTAATGCTGGTAGGATCATATATTACGAAAAGATTGGAACAACGAGGGATTGGTACAGTTCATGCTAAAGAAGATTTTTTAACTAAAATTGCCGACTATAACTGGAATTTTTCCTATAAATACTCTCGCATGTTAGTTAAATCAGCGATGAGTGCAAATCAAGAAATGAGTGAACTTATCGACATTCACCGCGACTCGCAGCGTCATGGCAAAACAACTGCAGTAATTGATGGAAAAAGTTACGCTCAGGTGTATTTTATCATTGGACATGCGAATAAAGGTTGGAAGAAGAACGAAGAATTTGCGAACAAGATTCATCAAACGATTGAAAAGAGTTACCCAGGAATATCTCGCGGGATATGGGGAAAAGCTGCGGGTAAAGGAAACAACGGGGAGTACAACCAAACCCTCTCACCCAATAGCGTCTTGATTGAAGTGGGCGGAATTGATAATACTGCAGAGGAATTAAAGCGTACGGCTGATATTTTGGCAGATGCTATTGCAGATGTGTACTGGAGCAGTCATGACTCGGAGAAGGTAAATGCTACAGCACCCCAAAAGTCGAACGGAGCTTCCTAGCCTGTAGACATTCAATTAGAGTAACAGACTTATTACCAAGTATTTAAAAAAGGAGTGGCTTACATGTCTCGTTTCGGTAAAAAACTGGTTATGGTCGGTATTTGGGCAGGGGTCGGCATACTGTTAGGTATGCAGTTCAGTGGCAGCAGAGGGGCAACCGTCTCTAAGCTGCTGCCAGGCTGGACCGATTTATCGACTACCCCAACCAGTCAAGTGACGGGCATGCAATCACAGCCGATAAAGAATGGGGTTACACAAGGTGGGCAGTCTTATGTGTATGTCCCGATGGTGATCGATCCTATCACAGGGGCATATACGCCTGTTTCACCGTTACCTCAGAATAGCAATCCTGCGCCAACTACAGATCTTCCTCAGCAGGTGGTAGATGACTATAGTACAAAATCTCCGGAGCAGATTCTGATTCCTGAGGAGCAAAAGCCAACAGTCGATGTGATTGCGGATAAGACGGCGGGCCTGCTGCAGCAGGCTTCACAGAAGGGCATTCGCTGGGTCGTTTCGTTGTTTGATTCAGCCGAAGAATAGCAGTGATTGTAGAAGAAACAGTTATCTCACGGGCTCGTGTATAGCTGTTTCTTCTGTTTTACGTCAGGGCGGGATTGATGGAGCAAGCTTGTACTGTTATAATAAGTGGATTAATATGAGGCTGTCTGTGGGGGTAAGGAATGACTGACGTTCAGAAAAGACAACAACAAATTCGCAATTTCTCGATTATTGCACATATAGACCATGGCAAATCGACACTAGCTGACCGCATTTTAGAATACACGGGGGCACTAACCACGCGTGAAATGCAGGAGCAGGTACTCGATCAGATGGATCTGGAGCGCGAACGCGGTATCACAATTAAGCTGCAAGCCGTGCGTCTAACCTATCGTGCAGACGATGGAGTAGACTACTATCTCAACCTGATTGATACACCGGGACACGTCGATTTCACTTATGAGGTCTCCCGCAGTCTTGCAGCATGCGAAGGTGCGCTGCTCGTAGTAGATGCGGCACAAGGGATTGAAGCACAGACGCTTGCCAATGTGTATCTTGCGCTGGATAACAACCTGGAGATTCTACCTGTGCTCAACAAAATTGATCTACCAAACGCTGACCCAGATCGGGTAAAGCAGGAGATTGAGGATGTTATCGGGCTGGATACCAGTGAAGCGGTAATGGCTTCTGCTAAAGCCGGCATTGGGATCAAGGAAATTCTGGAGCAAGTGGTGAAGCAGGTTCCTGCGCCATCCGGTAATTCAGAAGAGCCGCTTAAAGCGTTGATCTTTGACTCTCATTACGATCCTTACAAAGGCGTTATCGTCTATGTGCGCGTAATGGACGGGAAGATCCGTGCGGGATCGAAGATTAAGATGATGGCAACTGAGAAGACCTTCGAGGTTATTGAAGTTGGCGCATTTATGCCGCGTATGACCATTGTCGATGAGCTGAATATCGGTGATGTTGGCTTTATCGTAGCTGGGATCAAGCATGTTGGAGATACCCGTGTCGGTGATACTGTCACTGACGCAAAGAATCCTACTGCTGAGCCGCTTCCAGGTTATCGTAAGATTAACCCAATGGTGTACTGTGGTTTGTATCCGATTGAAACCTCCGATTATAACGATCTTCGTGAGGCCCTTGAGAAGCTTCAGCTTAACGATGCTTCGCTAAGCTTTGAGCCGGAAAGCTCAAGCGCGCTAGGATTTGGTTTCCGTTGCGGATTCCTTGGACTCTTGCATATGGAGATCATTCAAGAGCGGATTGAGCGCGAGTTCAATTTGCCGCTGATCACAACAGCACCGAGTGTTATTTATCGAATTATGCTGACGAATGGCGAAATGATTCAAATCGACAACCCGTCACATTATCCGGAAATCGGAACGATTGACTACATTGAAGAGCCATATGTTAAAGCAGCCATCATTGTGCCTAACGACTTTGTAGGTACCGTAATGGAGCTGTGCCAGAACAAACGTGGTGAGTTCGTAAATATGGAGTATCTTGATACGAATCGTGTAACGATTACTTACGAGATTCCACTGTCTGAAATCGTTTATGATTTCTTTGATCAGTTGAAATCAGGTACAAAAGGTTACGCATCCTACGACTATGAAATTTGCGGGTACCGTCGTTCGAATCTGGTCAAGATGGATATCTTGCTTAACAATGAGCAGGTTGATGCCTTGTCCTTTATCGTTCACCGTGATCGTGCGTACAACCGCGGACGTATCATTTGTGAGAAACTGCGTGGCATTATCCCTCGCCAAATGTTCGAAGTGCCGATTCAAGCCTCTGTGGGTACGAAGGTAGTTGCGCGTGAGACCGTTAAGGCGATGCGCAAGAACGTACTTGCCAAATGTTACGGCGGCGATATTTCACGTAAGCGGAAGCTGCTCGAGAAACAAAAAGAAGGTAAGAAACGCATGAAGCAAGTCGGTAGCGTAGAGGTACCACAAGAAGCGTTCATGGCTGTTCTTAAGATTGACGAGTAAAAATAGGTAGAGCCGGGAGATAATCCCGGCTCTATTTTTTTGAGCAGGAGAAGATTACAATAGGGGAAGGAAGAATGTAAGCCACATACAACATAAGGGGAGTCCTCGTTTGAAGCGATTATATTTGAAGCTTACGCCAAGTACCTTTAAGAATCGGATTTTGTTAGCTTTCTTGCTGTTGGTATTAACACCAATTGCTGTACTCGTTCTGTATAACTTCAAAGAGACAGAACAAGTGCTGCAGGAGAATGCGGAAACGAAGAACATGGAGCAGCTCATTGGCATTAAGAATGGCTTTGTCGATCTCATGGGCCTCGTTATGAAGACCGGGTTATTACTCGAACAAGACACGACAATTTTAGCGGTATTAAAAAATCCTGAACAATATGACGAAATCACGAGAAAAAAGCTCGTTGAAAGCAAGTTTGGAGCAATTGAAAATACATTCTTCATGAGTGGAGCGACGGTGTATTATACATTAATAGACCTTCATGAAAACGCATACACTTCTTTCATGCCAAAGGATACCTTGAGCTACAACGAAATACAATCGGAAGCTTGGGTTCAAGCATTGAAGCGTGAAGGAGCAAATCGATATATGTGGAATCCGAATGACAGGAATAATGTGGTTCGGGAAAGTACAACAAGTAAGAAAATGCTTAGTCTCTATGAGGTTATGCGTGATAATAGTTTGAAAATCTATGCCTATGCAAGACTGAGTATCGATTACGAGGAATGGTTTACTCGATCAACGATAGGAAGTAAACAAGAAGGGGCGTTTTTTCTGCTCGATGCCTCAGGGAAAGTGATGCTTAATCCAGATAAGGACGAGACCTTTTCTCCTGAAATTGCACGAAGTATTGTCATGAGCACTAACCAGCAGCAGACAGAGCGGGCTGCATCCTTAATTGATCCGAAGGAGAAAAGCTTATACACGTACAGCTACATTGAAGAATTGAATGGCTATGTCGTAAAAAAGGTACAGCTAGCACAGTTATTTCTTGAGGTGGATAAGCAGAAACAACGATTTTTTAGCGTGTTTGGAATTATTCTACTGCTGTTCGTTTTGTTAACTTATTTCATATCATCGACGATTACAGTGCCGCTTAAGAAGCTGCAGAAGAAGATGGAGATGACCGCAAAAACAAATCTCAAAATGAAATTACCGGAGCAAGGGCGAGGAGAGATTCTTGCGCTAACCCAGAGCTTTAATGTGATGATCCATGATTTAAATGAGTTGTTACAACGTCTACAGCTTGAAGAAAAACAGAAGCAATTCGTTCGATTTCAAGTGTTACTCTCGCAGATGAACCCGCATTTCTTGCTTAATACATTGAATACGATAAAGAGCATAGCTTTAGATAAAGACGATGATGAAATTTATGAAATTTGTGTTTCGTTGGGGAAAATATTAGAGACGACATTAAATACTGAAGTGGATTTGATCCTGTTGAAGGATGAAATCGTACTAATTGAATCTTATATGGAGATTCAGCGGCGACGTTTTGGACATGGGATCGAGATCCAATATGATATTAACGAGGAGTTGCAATACGCATTAATCCCTAAGTTTTGTCTACAACCCCTAATCGAAAACAGCTTGATCCACGGATTCGGTCAGTCTGTAAAACAGGGGAGAATCGATATTTCAGCTAAGGTGGTAGGAAAGCAGCTGTACCTGCACGTTAAAGATAACGGCATGGGGATGGAAAGAGCACAGTTGAATAAGGCTACACGGAAACGTAAAGGGATTGGTGTTCAGAATATTAGAGAGAGCTTGGAACTGTTGTTCAAGAATCAATGGACAGGCATGGACATCGTATCATCAGACACAGGGACTGAAGTGATCATCCATTTACCATTCCTAATCTCAAAACCTTACGATGGAGGTAATCTCACATGTGGAGAACATTAATTGTGGATGATGAACAACCTGCGATTAAAAGTATACGGAAGCTATTCTTAAAGGCTGGAATTCCGTTTGAAATTATAGGTGAGGCGGAGAATGGAGAAGTAGCCTTGCAAATGATTCGTGAGCTTCGCCCTGATGTGGTTGTGACAGATATCAACATGCCGGTGATGGATGGGGTAAAGCTTCTTCAAGTGGCGCGGGAGGAAGGCTTCGACTGTCGATTTGTAATGTTGACAGCATTGAGTGAATTTGAATACGCTCGGCAAGCGCTCGTATTTGGGGCTTCGGACTACATTTTAAAGCTATCCTTAGATCTCCAAGGTCTTAAGCAGACTATGGGAAAGGTGCATGCCGAGCTGGAGCGAATGGTGAAGATGAAGAAGGCTGATAAGTGGTTTCCTGAGAAACATGAAACGGGACCGACAGACCATGTGGAGATGAACAAAATTATTGCTTATATTGAAGAGCATTATTCTGAGGACATCTCGCTCAAATCCATGTCAGAGTTAATCCGAATGGATGCTAGCTATATAAGTGACTTATTCAAGAAAAAGACAGGGAAAACACTGACGAATTTTATTCAAGAGCGGCGTATTCAGGCTGGGAAAATGCTGCTTGCAGAGACAAAGCTAACGATTAGCGAAATTGGCCAGCAGGTGGGCTTTGAGAACGATAATTATTTTATTAAAATTTTCAAAAAGTGGTGTGGTGTCACGCCAAATGAATTCCGTAAAGAACCAAAAAACGTTCTATAAGTTCCCAAATGTAGTTCATCCCCCCTTTCCCGCTCTGATGATAAAGTTATAGATGTAGAGCACGACACATAATCCTTCCAAGGGGGAAGATAACGATGAAGAAAAAGTGGTATCCTGCAGTGCTTTCAGTCTTATTAGCAGCTACGATGCTCGCTGGTTGTAGTAGTAGTGGAAGTAATGATGCGCAGGGCAGTGCAAATGGACAATCAGCAAAGGAGAAAATAAAGCTTACCATGTGGGGAGCAGTTCCTGCAGAAGCTGGACCTCAAGCTGTAGTTGATAACTGGAATAAAGAAAATCCAAATGTTCAAGTCGAGTATGTACGTTATGTAAATGATGATGCTGGAAATTTAAAGCTGGACACAGCGTTGATGACCAATCAAAACGCAGATCTTTACATGAACTACGATCTTCCCCATTTACAGAAGCGTGTGGATGCAGGTGTTGCTTTGGAACTAAGTGCAAAAACAGATTATGATATCGACAGCCAAATGGGCCAGGATGCAGCGTTGTGGAAAATCAATGATAAGTACTATGGCATGCCGACTAAGAAAAATATGGCGTTTGTATGGTTAAACAAAGATATGCTGGATGCAGCTGGCTTACCAATTCCTGAAGTGGACTGGACTTGGTCGGATCTCCAGGAGTATGCGAAGAAGCTAACGAAGTCTGGTGTGTACGGACTGTTGCAGGCTGATTCCTCGTTTACAACAACGATGGACGGGACGCTTGCTGGAATGGGTGTGAAACAGGCGGATGGTACCTCAAACTTTGGTAATGATCTCTGGAAACAGCAGCTGGAAATATTGCACAACATGATGTTCGTAGACAAATCTACACCGGAATATGGAGAGCAACTAACCAGTAAAATGCCAGTCGACACAATGTTCCTGCAAGGACAAACTGCAATGCTGGCAGCGGGTGAGTATATTTTCCGAAATGCGAACAATCTGAAGGACTATCCGCATGATTTCAAAACTGCGTTCGCTGCTATTCCAAGAGTGAATAAAGATCAAACGGATTATAAATACCCAGGCGGTGTGGGTGACGTTCTTGCTGTTAATGCGAAGTCGGAAAACCAGGATGCAGCTTGGGAGTTCGCTAAATGGTATGCGGATGGTGGTATGCTGCCTATGGCGAGCGGTGGTCGTATTCCAGCCTCGAAGAGTGTAGATACCAAGGAAGCGATGAGTCTTTTATTAAAAGGCGTAGAAGATAAATATGATACAGATTCAATGAATAAAATTGTATTTGGTAAGTTCCCATCCTTCCAATTAAATGTGCCTCAACAAGCTGTTGATGCACGAAAAGAAGAGTATGAGAAGTATTTCTTGAATAAGCAAGATATTGACACCACGATGAAAAATATGCAGACACGTTCGCAAGAGTTATTGAAATAACACAATAGTTAGCACAAGAGAGAAGGAGGAAGATTTCTTCGTTCTTCTCTTTCGTGTACCCATTTTTCAGCATACGAAAGGCGGCGATACCGTGAAGCGGAGAAGCTGGATGGAAAGACAAGGCTGGATCGGCATGACCTTTATTCTCCCAAATATGATTGGTATTCTCTTATTCTTTGTTATTCCTGCAATCTACTCCTTTGTCCTGATGTTTACAAATTATCAATTTTCAAATCCGAATTGGCAATTTACTGGGCTGGATAATCTCAAACAGTTGTTCCATGACGATAATTTCTATGCCTCGATCAAATATACGATGATATTCCTAATATCGGTTCCAGTATCGATGGTGCTCGCTTTTATTGTGGCGCTATTCCTGAACCGCAGTGTATATCTTAAAGGTTTAATACGCGGAATGTTCTTCCTACCGTATATCTCTAGTGGAGTAGCCGTTGCATTCGTCTGGATGCTGCTATTCCAGCCTTCACAGGGACCTATCAATGAAATGCTTCGCTGGATTGGCATTGCATCGCCGCCAGGATGGTTTGCGGATACAGATACCGCAATGTATGCCATTGATATCGTACAAATCTGGCTGATGCTTGGCTACAATATGATCATTTATTTAGCTGCACTACAGGAAATTTCGACAGAACAGCTAGAAGCTGCTCGGATCGATGGTGCAAGCACATTCAAAATAACATGGAAAATTGTATGGCCTCTTGTTAGTCCTACAACCTTCCTATTAATGATTACCGGATTAATTATGACGATGAAATCGTTCTCGATTATTCAAGCGATTACGGCTGGTGGACCTAGCGGAAGTACGACGGTCTTATCGCTATTCGTTTACAAAACAGCATTCGGTTATTACGAGATGGGATACGCTTCAGCCATTTCATGGTTCTTGTTCGCCGTCATTCTCGTCATTACAGTCATTCAGTGGGTCGGCCAAAAGCGCTGGGTTCATTACTAAACAACCGAAACCATAAATTAAAGGAGCAGGCGGTATGAATGAAAAAGCAGGAAACATGAAGGTGAAGCTGCCAGTAACGATCATCATGTTTGTTCTAGGGCTATTTATGATTGTGCCTTTCCTATGGATGGTTAGCACATCCTTTCAGACACCTACCGAGGTGTTTAAGAATTGGCTGCCTTCATCACTCAATTGGAGCAATCATATTCGGGTGTGGACAGGAAGCTATGATTTTGTTCCATATTATTTAAATTCACTTAAAATTTCGATCATTGGAACAGTGGGAGCTGTGTTTCTATCAGCCCTTGCGGCTTATGGATTTTCACGTACTTCGTTCAAAGGGCGAGATGGTCTATTTGTCGTCTACCTATCGATGATGATGATTCCGCCTCAGGTGCTTTTTGTTCCAAAGTTTATCATGTTTAACTGGGTAGGAATTTACAATACGCATTGGGCGCTTATCTTACCAGCAATGTTCTCGATCTTCGGTGTATTTATGCTTCGGCAGTTCTTCATGAGCATTCCTAAGGAAATTACTGAATCTGCTTTTCTGGATGGGGCAGGGCATTACAAGATATTTTTCCGCTTAGTTCTGCCATTAGCCAAGCCAGCAATAGCTACGTTTGCTATTCTCGATTTCTCCTGGCAATGGAATGATTATGAGAATGCGCTTGTATTTTTGCAAAGCCCTAAGCTATACACCATTCCGCTCGGATTGCAGAATTTTATACTTGAGAACAATGTGGACTACAACGGGATGATGGCCGCTTCATCGGCAGCAATCATTCCAATGATCATTATTTTCTTCGTGGGTCAAAAATATATTATCCAAGGGATTTCGAGTTCAGCTGTGAAAGGCTGATTATGGGAGGGTAACAGACATGAGAAGAGAAACGGTTAAATCCGATGTGACAGTGGTTGGTGGTGGACTTGCAGGGATGAATGCGGCGATCGCTGCAGCTCGCCTTGGGCTACAGGTAGCGCTGGTACAGAATCGTCCCGTGCTTGGTGGCAACTCGAGTTCAGAGGTTCGGGTATGGGTATGTGGTGCGACAGGACATGGTGTAAATCGCTATGCTCGTGAGACAGGTATTATGGGCGAGCTGTTTATCGAGAATCAATATCGGAACCCGGAAGGGAATCCGTACTTATGGGATCTAACCTTGCTCGAAGCTGTGAAGGCAGAGTCGAATATCAGCTTGTTCCTGAATACCGACGTACACGAGGTAGAAGCTGATGGTGAAGCAGAGGATCGTAGAATTCGCAGTGTGACCGGCTGGATGATGGGATCTGAGCGATTGATCACGTTCGAGAGCGATGCATTCCTCGATTGTACAGGTGATGGATTGGTAGGGTTCCTAGCAGGGGCGGATTTCCGATTAGGGCGTGAAGCACGCCATGAATTTAATGAGGATTGGGCACCAGAGGTTTCTGATAACATTACATTAGGCAGCACATTATTATTTTATACGAAGGATGCAGGGAGACCCGTTCGCTATGTTGCTCCATCCTTTGCAAAGGATATAACGACAACATCGATACCGATCCGTCGGGTCATTCGGAGTGGGGATTCTGGCTGTCATTACTGGTGGATTGAGTGGGGCGGTGAGCTCGATACAGTGCATGAGAATGAACGTATTCGCGATGAGCTCTCCTCAGTTATTTATGGGATTTGGGATTATATCAAAAATTCAGGCCATTTTGATGCCGAGAATATGACGCTAGAGTGGATTGGTTCAATTCCTGGCAAACGTGAATACAGACGTTTTGTCGGCGACACGATTCTAACGCAAAATGATATTATCGCACAACGTGAGTTTGATGACCGTATTGCATTTGGCGGTTGGTCGATTGACCTGCATCCACCGCAAGGGATGTATGCGCAGGAGAGCGGCTCGAAGCATCTGCATGCGGACGGTATCTATCATATTCCATTTGGTTCGCTATATTCGAAAAATGTGCGGAATCTACTCTTCGCAGGTCGAAACATCAGCGCATCTCATGTGGCTTTTGGAACAACACGTGTCATGGCTACCTGTGCGATTATGGGGGAAGCGGCCGGAACAGGCGCAGCATTATCTGTCATCAAAGGTGTGACCCCTCGTGAAATTCGCGAACAGCATATGCATGAATTGCAACAGATTATGTTAAAGCAAGATGCTTCGATGATTGGATTGCGTAACGAAGATTCGCTAGACCTCGCTAGAAATAGCAAGATCCATGCGTCTAGTACGATGAATGGTATACTGCTGGATCGTCCAAGTGAATCCTATGAGCTTTCACATGATGTAGGTATATTGTTCCCAGTTGAAGGAAAGATCCGTGGGTTGAAGCTACTGGTGTCAGCAAATATTCAGACGCAGTTGACCATGGAGCTATGGACGACTGGGCGTGCGGAGAATTACGTGCCAGCGGAGTGCAGGCAGGTTGATGTGGTGACAGTACAAGCTGGAGAGCAGTTATGGATTGACGTTCCGGTACAAGAGGCGCATTTCAATCAAATCGGCGCATGTAATATCTTTGCTATTGTTCGAGCTAATGAGCATATTCAATTGCATATTTCGGAAACTCCAATCACAGGTGTCATTACATTTGAACACGGTGCTAAACCGGTTGTTGATTCGGCGCTGGAAGACCATCAGCCAGATCAGCCGGTGATGGAATGGAGCATGCATAAACTTGTACGCAAGCATTTCTGCTTTGCAGTAGAAACATCTGCATATGCTGCATCCAAAGTCACCGACGGGTATGTTCGCCCCTTTGCAGGACCGCATAGCTGGGTTTCTGAGCCAATGACTGCTGGTAGATCGGAGTGGGTTGAGGCACGTCTTCCGGATGCTGCCCGAGTGTCTGAAATTCATTTCACCTTTAACGATGATGTGAATGAGGATCTCATCAACTTACATCACCATGAAACGCCATTTCTAGTGATTCCTGAACTGGTAAAGGCTTACGATGTAGAGTTGCTCATTGATGGCGCGTGGCAAGTCATGTTCCGTGTAAAAGACAACCATCGCCGGAAGAACGTACATCGCTTAGAGAAGCCAGTTCTTACGGAAGCTGTTCGGATCTTAATTCATGAAACCAACGGTGGAGAACGAGCAGAACTTGTGGAAATGCGGATTTATTAAGAAGAAACGGCATTGCTGTCCTTATAGGGACGGGATCCTTTTCTGCGAGAAATACAAAATATATAGGATAAGGTAAAACTTATACTTTCTTGTATTTTAATCTAGGGTCATTTCTAAATGAACGCCCTTGAAGGGAAGCCGTCGGCTTCCCTTTTCTTGTTTTTTAGATTACACTAATCAAACGATATTTTTATATAAAGGAGACAGCTAATGACCACGAATACTAATGGCCGTCCCCCTGAGGCCGTATACATTCATATTCCTTTTTGTACCAATAAGTGCTTTTATTGTGATTTTAATTCCTACGTTCTCAAGGATCAGCCGGTTATGGATTATCTACATGCCTTGGATCGAGAAATGGAACAGACCGTCAAGAACACCCCACCAGGTGTTATCAAAACGATCTTTGTCGGCGGTGGTACCCCAACTGTACTGAAACCGGATGAGATGGCTTATTTTCTAAAATCTATTCGAACACATTTCCCAAACTGGGATAAAGATATCGAGTTCTCTATGGAAGCGAATCCCGGAACAACGGATATAGATAAGTTGACGGTCATGAAAGAAGGCGGTGTGAATCGGGTGAGCTTTGGTGTACAAGCATTTCAGAACGAGCTGCTCACCGGCATTGGCCGGATTCATAATGTAGACGATGTATACCGCAGCTTGGAGAATGCCCGTACCGTAGGACTTAACAACCTGTCGGTTGACCTTATGTTTGGTTTGCCGAACCAAACCGTTGAGATGCTGGGCGAAAGTATCCGCAAGGCGCTGGAGCTTGATTTGCCCCACTATTCCATTTACAGCTTGAAGGTGGAGGAGAACACTCTTTTTCACACCCTATTTAATAAGAACAAACTTCCCCTTCCTAATGAAGAAGATGAACTGGAAATGTACCTCTTGTTGATGTCATCCATGAAGGAAGCGGGCTACAACCAATACGAAATCAGTAACTTTGCAAAACCAGGAATGGAGAGCCGTCACAATATCAACTACTGGCGCAATGAAGATTATTATGGTCTCGGAGCAGGAGCACATGGATATGTGGGTCGTCAGCGGCATATTAATGTTAAGGGCGTAAATCCTTATATTGAAGCTACACGTAAAGGCCTGCCTCGATTGGACGCATACCCAATCACTGAAGCTGAAGCTATGGAAGACTTTATGATGGTTGGCCTACGTATGCATGAAGGAGTCTCTAATGAGGCTTTTGAGGCACAATTTGGGCGTTCAATAGAGGATGTATTCGCGAAATCCTTGCATAAGATGCTGCATGCGGGTCTGCTTGAGCACGAAGAGGGAACCTATCGTCTCAGCAAGCAAGGAATCCTTTTTGGGAATGATGTTTTCGCGGAATTTGTAGGTGCACTGACAGAAGTTTAATTTTAAAATACCCCTTGAATTGTAATTCACTCTGTTGTATATTTATTCATATTATCAACAGAGGGGTGAATTAAAGTGCTTGCCAAGACGGAAATGATCCGCCATTCGTCTCCAACAGGAGATGCACAGGTGATTTGCAGAAATGCTGTGGTAGAAGATGTTGAACCGTTGTACCTGATGATAGAAGAGTACGCGCAGCGCGGTATCATGTTGCCCCGTTCTAGGCAGGCGCTGACTCGCCAGATCGATCAATTTGTTATTGCGGAAATCGAGGGTAGATTCGTAGGCTGTGGCTCGCTCTTTAGGCTCGGGAGTGATCTCGTTGAGATTCGCTCGATCGGCCTGAATGACGAAGGTAAGGGAAAAGGTGTAGGCTCTATGATTTTGGCGAAGCTCGTTGAGGAAGCCAGAAACCAGAAAATCCCCAAGGTCATGGCACTTACCTACGCGGTAGATTTCTTTCTTAGAAACGGATTCGAAGTCGTCGAGAAAGAGATTTTTCCTGAAAAAGTATGGACAGATTGCGTGAATTGTAAAAAGCAGCATGCCTGCGATGAAATAGCAGTACTTAAGATGCTGAACTGACTTGACAATGTCAATGTCAGTTTGGTATTTTTTCGGAAGAACCGTACAACCACGGGGGTTTTCGGTGTTTTGAAAAGGTAATTAATATTGTGGCTTATTAAAAGTCGCTAATTGATGAATCGACCACTATCTCACAAAGACATTAAACAGTCTGACGGGAGAGTGGTTTTTTTGTTGCTGAAATTTGCAATTAAGGATTATCTGGAGGAAAAGGAGTATAACAATTTATCTGAGCAAACCATTAAAACGTATGCATTTACACTTAATGAATTTCAAGAGTATTGTGGAAAAAATGAAATCTTGAATGTGGAGGATGTCACAGCAAGTATCGTTAAAGCTTACCTGTTTCATTGCCTAAAGGAGAAAAACAACAACGCTACAACTCGTAATGGGAAATTTAGACGAATCAAGATTTTCTTTAATCACCTAGAGAATGAGGAAATGATAGAGTCTAAGCTTAGTCCTGTTCGTAAATTATCCTATGTCAAAGAAGACGTTAAGATCGAAGCCTTCACAGACCATAACATTAATCAGTTGCTTAACTATCTAAGAAGAGTTAAAAATCGCAGTGTAGAATTTCGTTCCTACCGTGATTACATTCTTGTTGTGTTTCTACTAGGTACAGGCGTGAGACTTGGCGAGTTAGTAAACTTGAAATGGGATGATATTAGCTTTGTAAATCTCACCGTAACTGTGTGTGGCAAGAAAAGAGAACAATCATCCATTCCTGTGACGGAGAAGCTAGTTAAGGAATTGGCTGAGTACAGAATGTTCTGTGAGCAATATTTCGGGAAACTAAGCGATTACGTATTTGTTAGTTCGAACAAAAACAAGCAAATGACTGTGGATGGCGTGAAGTCCCTCTTCAGACGGCTTAAAGAAGCAATGAATTTCAAAAACGTCAGATTGTCTGCTCATACCTTTCGGCACACCTTCGCCCATCGTATGCTTATGAATGGTTGCGATATATTTAGCTTGCAGAAGATGCTCAGACACGCCAACTTGAGCATGACTCAGAAGTACCTGAGCATATGGGGAACAGCCTTGAAAGAACAAAATGACAAGTATAATCCGTTGAATAATATTGAGGTGTAAATAATAAATGTACGTGTGACGAGCAAGATTGAGCGATGCAACTTACTCACGGCGTCGCTAGACATAGCTAGAAGGCGATCTAAGCTTTATGCCCGATTTGGTAAGGTTTGGTTATGGGTAGTGCTAGAATGGCTAAAATAGGCGTTTGAGCGAGGATGAAGTATGAATGCTAAAATCGTAAGGAGTAGACGTAATGATAAATGATACGGGTCAATCATATGTACATGACGATTCAGAATGGCAACGAAAAACTTGTCAGCATCTTATAAGATTGATTAAGGACGAGCAGCTATTGTTAAATGAGGCGTTACATCCGAAAATTGTTGAAGCTACGCTTGAAGTCATTCATATGCTCTTAAAATCAGTTCAAAAAGAGTAGGGACAGAATACAACAAATAGTTAGGATTATGAGCACTAATCTCTATTAAAAATCACATTTCTCGATGAAAGTCAATGGTTTATCTTGACAAATATCCGAAAAAATGTTATGATACTATCATAATCATTGATCGGTAGCTTTTAGTAACATGTTGAGTAGTCTTATAGTACACTTGGAAACACAGAAAATGTGACTGAACTATGAAGGATCGAGAAAGATAATTAATGTAAAAATTCAATAGAATGATAATCCTAATAAGTAGTTGATAAATACAATATTTAACAACCGAGTGGTTATATGGTATGATGTAGTTATAAGTCGAAGAGGAGCACTCTGTCTGAGTGCTTCTTTATTTAATTGGAGGAGATTGTAACTAATCTCCTTATTTCTGTTGCTAAAAATTGAAAGGAGAATGAAAGTGTCTGAAAAGGAAGAGTTTAGACTTCTGCGGCTGAAGAAGCGAATTACTCTAACGGAATTAGCCGAATACATCAAATGCTCAAGATGCCACATTGGTAATTACGAAAATCGTAGAGCAAATATGGACTACAAGAAAGTAAGAAAGTACAAAAAATATATCCTAGAGAAAAGAGTTGATGAGAAATGAGTTTATGTATTGCGGTTAATAACCCAGGAAATTTCGTGATTATTAGTGGGGATGGGCGCATCACCAGTGGTAGTAGAATTGTAAGCGATTCACATCGGAAACTTACCAATCTTACTAAGCACGTATCAATGTTTTGTTCGGGAGTCCAAGATTATTGTGAGATTTTACGTTCATTGGTAGCGAAGCAAGTAAATGAGTCAACGTCTATTGAACAGATTGCGAGAATTGTAGAGAGAGAGTCCTTGAGAGTTCATCAACAATTCCTTATGGATTTCCCCACCTACTACGATGTAGTGCCAAACGGAGCATGTTTAGCCACAGTTTTAGCTTTTTATGATTTAGATAAGGGGGAATGTGGCATGATCGAATATTGCCATAGAAGTGGTTTTGATCCTCGCATTGTAGTCGGATCTGCGATGTCTGCACGTGGCGTTGGACAAGATAAAGCATTGAACTATCTACCAAAACATTTCGATCCTCTGAATCCAATAGAGAGCGTTCTGGATACGTATAGGATCATAGGTGAGCAAGAACAAAGTGTGGGTGGAGATATTAGCATACACGTAATATCTGAGGTAGGGACTAATAAATTTATGCTGGAGGGTGCAAGATGAATGTTCCAATGGATTTAAAAGATATAACTAGTAATTCTAGCGGTACGACCTATGTGGAGTATAACGGTGGGCGTAATACCAGAACATTGAGGGGAATTGATAATCTTCAGCTTGGCAGAAATGTGAAAATGGGGCCTGAGGCAACCATAAGTTGGACGCAAGTAACCAATCAACCGAATATTCCAACTTTGCCAAGCTATATATCTGCAACCAAGATTACACAAACAACAATTGAATCTCCTAGCATATTCGGAGGAACCATTGCTATAGGTAGTGGTAATAAAGTTTTGAAAGCGGATTCTAATGGAGTTTACTTAGGTAATGCATCGTTTGCTAATGCGCCCTTCAAAGTAACAATGGATGGAAAACTAACTGCATTAGACGGTACGTTTAAGGGCATGATTGATGGTTCTATAATAACTGGCGGTATAATTAGAACAGCGGATTCAGGGACAAGTAGGCTAGAGTTATCTGGGAATGGGTTAATATCAAGAAATGAGCTGAGTGAAAAGAACGGAGTAGTAATTGATAGTGGAAACTTCTCATCAGTTGATTTTTATTATAAAGATCAACGGAGAGGTAGTTTAGAGCAAACAGCAGGAAATCTAGCTCTCACGACTACACAAGGTTCAATCATTGTGGAAGCTGCTTTGTATAGTAGTACCTTGTTTAGAGGTAAAGTAGATTTCTCAGGAGCTACCGTAATTGGCGTTGTTGCAACGTTTGGATGATTTATCAAATATATAAAGGAGAATATTAATGGAAGCGAATACAAAAAAATGTGGTAGATGCTATCTACTTCTTCCGCATAGTGATTATTATTACCAATCTAATACAAAAGATGAGAAAGCAAACTACTGTAAGAAATGTAAAAGTGAATATCAAAAAGAACGAAGAAAAATGTTAAAAGCTAAGGAACCAGCAACGTATTTACTAAAAGAATCATGTCGTGCAGCTTATGAAAGAGGTGGAGCTACATATAAACGAAAAGGCTATGAACACGTTAGATGTAGTTTCGATAATGTGAGAGATTTTCAAGAAGCATTATGGAATGATGAATTCTTCAGAAGTGAATGGATAGCTCAAACGGATGTGTATGTAAAATACAATAAGTACAAGTATCGCCCAACATTGGACAGGATTAATCCTAAACTTGGTTATGAAAAGGATAACATTAGGATGCTAGCACAACACATAAACGTCTCTAGAGATAAAGCTGTTTGATAATTAGATCGATAGTGTAAGTTGGTTTAATATGAAATATTAGTAACTCTAACATGTTTCCGTGAAGTGAACGGAAGCTTATTTTATTTGGATATTTATGAAAGGAGGTAAGATATGTTTTCAGAAAATGAGTTTTTTTATTGCTATAGCATGAAGTTATTCAAGTTTCTACGCATGGATAGAGGATTTAACTTTATTTGTTCTGGGCTTCATGAAAAGTCGATGCAGAAATTTTGGCAGTTCAAACGAACTGAAGAATTGAATAAAGCATTGGTGGAGTTCAGTCAGCGCCATTATGGAGCTAATGAACAGTAATAGCTAGTGGTCTTAGTGTTAGATTAAATGGTGTTAAATTATAAGGAGATGTGGTTAATATGAACAAAGGGCCAGAGATAAAGCAAGAACAATATGTAGGGTTTCCAATGAAGATGAACGCCTACGCACATGAAGGTTTATTTGTCGTGCAGAAAGATGAGAATGCTTTCATGCTATATTTCATTTTAGGAAAGATGTCGCAAAACTATTGGACTTGGGGAAGATTTGAAACAACAGTTGTGACGCTCAGTAAGCAATTTCAAATCAAGACCAAGGAGAGCGATAACAGGAAAGAGATTAGACGTCTATTGATGATTTTGAATGATAAAGGTTGGATTAAGATTACCTTCGATGAAGAATCGTTTGAATACGATACACTACTTACTATTTATATGGTTGACTTGAATAGTCCACTTGTTATGGATAGTGTGGATAGCGACAATTTTAAACACCTAGGGTATCAGAAAGTAACTCAGGAAATGTTTGATGCTTGCAAGGGCAACTCAAGGCATTTTAGGGCGATGATCTATGCTGAATGGCGTATGTTTCGTGATCAAGAGAATGAAGGTAAGTACCGTATTTCTCTTGGTGAATGGGAAAAGACAATGAACATATCTCATGCCACAGCAGTAAAATTGATCAAGGAACTTGATGAACTAAACCTAGTGGATATAAAACGTGGTGCAATGTATCAAGATGTCTACGGAAATCCAAAACGTGAAACTAATCAGTTTTCCGTAGTGAGCGAAAAAGAGCGACAAAAGCGTGAGGAAAATACTAGTGAGAGGGAAGAAACTCTGGCTAAAGAAGTGAATCGTCACTTGTCTTCTGTTGAAGCAATGGGAAATGTTACAGATGAACGCGTTCATGAAACTAACCTATTCAACCCTGATAGGAGTGTTTTCTTAAATGATCACGACATGTACGTTTTCGTGACTACAGAATGCAAAGTTACTTTAGACCATGTAAATAAGCGATTAGACAAAATGGATGAGTCAAAGCCAGGAATACGTAAAAAACTTATCGACTTAGGTAATAAGGAGAAATCGAGACGTGACAAGGAAAAATCAGCTATTAAGATAGCTGAAGAAATGAGTGAATGCTATGTTAGTCCTGAAGACTTCATTTCTGATGATGATTATGCTGCAAAGTTTAACCGTTCTAAAGCAAATCGAGAAGCCGAGGAAGCAGAAGAAAAGAAACAGAAACAGTATGAGTTAGCATCTTCATTAAGGAAAGATGAAATAGCAAGTTAACCTAATGGAACTTGCTGATAGTAGAACTAGAGCAGTTTTGGCTACTTTATATTGTTAATTCACATGCGATGTGTGCTGTGTGCGTAATGGTTTTGTTGATTACCTAAGTATAATTTTGAGTCAAATCTGACAAGGATTTATTTTTCAAAGTATAATTTCATGTCAGATTTAACTTCGTTTTATACTCAGGTGAGTATAATTTTTGGTCAATATTGACACCCATCTATACAGTATAAACAAAAGAACTAAGAGAAAGAAAAAAACTTACTAGAAACCCCTTCGGGGAGGGGTTGGTTTATTTTCGCTTACGCTCTCTGTAGTTCAAAACCTTAAACCCTGTCGCTCCGCTCTGTACAGTTACACATGGTATTTTTGAATAGTTACTATTAACTGTGTTAATTATATGTTTAAAAAATCAACCTTTCCCAGTTACTTTCGTTTCCTTTTTCAAGATGCCCTTTGCTTGTTGATATTGAAATGTTCCGAAAATAAAAGAAGCTATCGTTTTAGATGCATTTACCACTAGAATAGCATGATGTGCATCTGGTTCGTATTTTCTTGAATGGGAGTCACTGACTACATTCCGTATAGTTCCTAGTCCTTGCACGGTACTTGCTAGTCCTGTTATTACCTGCTTTAACGGTTCAACTATTTCTTGTTTTGATGGGTCAAGATTTAGTGCTTTTCTAGCGTCGTTTGATAGTTTAACCAGATCATTTTTTGAGTTAGGATGCTCACCAGTTATTGTGAATATGATTTCTTTAAATACACCCTCTAATAAACTTCTTGCGTTAGTGATAGCACCTGCATAGTCATGTTCGTGAATTTTCTTATCGCATTTCTTGATTTCATCTCTAATGTGATCATACGTCAAAAAGCTAGGAGGATTAAATTCAACTGGAATAAATTGAACGGTAATTGATCTTTGTCTCACGATATCTATAAAGGGGTTAAACGTTTCTTGAATAACTATGAACGTTTCGTTTTGATCAGGAACCCTATTATATACATATGTCAAAAACTCTTCCATTTCTAAGCATATTTGTATAACCAAAGGGACATCCATATTTTCTTCGTTACAAATCCTAAAAATTATCATTCTTGCTTTTTCATATTCTGTATCGTCGATGTTCTTTAGATATTCCCATTTCTCGGCACACTTTTTCAGATCATTCTTAACTCGCTTTAAAATATCGACTGGATTTTCGATCAATAATCTCAAACCTCCATTTTTATATACAAGCTATGTTTTTTGAACTTTATCTTAAAATGCCACAATCAAGCTAAACTCTTGAACTTTTGGAGATTTCATTTCGTTGATGATCGTAGCAGTATATTCGGCCATTAAAGCGTTTTGGATTCGATAAGCAGTAGTCTTTAACTTTATTCGTGACTGGTTTACCGCATCTGGCACAAATGTAGAGGTCATCTTCAATAGTAATAGGAGTGGCAACATTAGAAATGGTATCTCCACTTATAGACTCTTGATCATTAACCTTTAGCGTTTGAGCTGCGTTAACCTTCGACATTTTCTCAATCAAAACGTCTCTATCCCACAACTTTATCCCTAAGCGTTTGGCACCATCTTTGGCTTGTTCCGTAAATCCGCTATTGGTTATCACCCAAGCTTCTGTACATCCATATACATCCTTGCTGGTATACGCTTGTTGTATCGCTTCGTAGCCTACATTCTTCTTCCATCGTTTAGCTTGGATAACAACCTTTTTGTTTGCTGATGACAAGATGAGGTCAGCTCCATAATCACCTTTACTACCAGTACGTTTTACTTGCCATCCTTGTCGTTTGAAAAATTGTTCCAAATAACGTTCAAACATTGTGCCGCTCATCTTGTCGATTTCATTGATGTTAGCCTTCTTTAATTTTTCTTGGACATAAGCGATACGTAAGGCAATCGTAATTGTCAACACGATGATTACAATGATTAATACTGGGTTTAGCCATGAACCACCTAGTGATGTTCCATATTTACTGAAGGTGACATTAAAGGCTAGTATAAAGGCACAAATCACAATCAACTGTGTTGCGAGTTCTACTAAAGAGGGTTCTTTTTTGCGTCTTCTAGCCAATTTTTGATGCTCCTAACTGGATGGATTGTGGTAACATATGTATAGGTCATTATAACTATAATTGTAGATTTATGGAATGCTTTGAATTTATATATTTTTAGAATTCGAGGGGAATCGAATATGAATAAGTATGGTGTTGTCGCAATTAAGGCTATTGAGTTGATGAAGAATGGCGAATTGTCGGAACCACCCAATGCATGGAATAAGGCTGCTTCGGACATGTTTGGTGAAGGAACATCATCTCAACGCAAAGGGTGTCCAAAGAATACATTCCTTGGTTTATGTGAAGAGGGCTTAATCAGAGGCGTTCCAAAAGGGAATTATACGTATAGATCGGATAGTTTGAACAAGACCTATGCTATACAAGCTGTAGAGCTACTGAAAGCAAATCCAGAATTAGCTAAGGATAAGAATGAATTGTGGAGAAAAGTGATCAAAGGTGTTAAAAAGCAACATAACTCTCAAATGGATGTTGTGTTGGCATTATGGAATAACAATCTAATCGTATCGAGGTAACTATATGAACTTTCTAGATAAATGGCTACATATCATCAGAAATTGTAGCTACGACAATACATATAAGATGTCATGGAGTAAGGCGCTGACGGAGATAGCTTTGGAATTTGAAGAGGAGACTTTACTAGACTCGGATAATAATAAAGTTGAAATACAATTGAGAGATATCGCAAAAAAGGTCTTACGATACTATTTTGAACAAACAATCTTCTTTAATCTTCAGCAAAGCTCTAACCCCTTGAAGCCTCCAGTGCTTGTTACTATAGCTAAGAAGTTGATAGGCGATTATCAGGGTTATTCAGGGAACGTAAAACCTGTGAAATGGTTTAGGTCTAATATAGAATCTGTCTGCGAAAAAGAATATCAAAAGGCTGTTAACGCTATAGTCACCGCATTGAAGACTGATGTTAGTTACCGTTTCTTACGAGTCGAAGGTATAGAAGTTGAAGGTGTCTATCAATATGCTAAAAAAGCAGACAGTTTATTTATGGATATAGCTAATTTACGAGTCCTTAAAGAGAATAGTCTGCTTGTCTTTGATGCAATAAATTATCGTTGGACACAAATGTTGGAGAATTTCAATACTTCTCCAAGGCTATCTAAAAAAGTACGCATTATTGATGAGGATCAGATTAGACGTAAGCCACTTGGAAAGTTTTCATCCTATATTAAGACTGAGAATCCAAGTTGTGAATGTTTTTTATGTGGAAGGTCGATTGATAGCGAAACTCCAGCAATAGATCATGTGATCCCATGGTCATATTTATATTCGGATGATTTATGGAATTTGGTTTTTGCTCATCAATCATGCAATAGTAGTAAGTCAAACGTAATACCAAGTGAGGAAATGATACAACGATTAGAGGCTAGGAATAAGAGACTGTGTGTTTTGATGGAACAACAAGGGAAGTTAGACAAACATGTATCAGAGCTTCAGATGGCTATAGATCACAATCTTGTACGTAAGTTTTGGGTGTCTTGTCAAGGCTAATATATTGAAACAAGGAGTTGGGGATTTTGAAGACATACAATAAGCTTGTACGAGATAAGATTCCTCAGATTATTGAAGAGAGTGGTAAGGTATGCGTTGTGAAGCAGCTTAATGATGCTGATTATGTAGATGCCTTGAAAACAAAAATGCAGGAAGAATTAGAAGAGTTCTTGGAAGCATCTGAAGAACATCAACTAGAGGAACTGGCTGATCTTGTGGAGGTAATTTATAGTTTCGTGAGAAGCAAGGGAGCTACAATTGATGAATTGGAGAAGATTCGTCAAGAGAAACATGATGAGCGTGGAGGATTCGATAAGAAAATTATGCTTATTAGCGTAGAATGAACTAAGAAAAGGCATGCAGTTGCTCCGACTAGATATCGAATATTTGCAAATGAGATTGTGTGTATTACGTAAAAACTCTTCTATATAAAAACAGGAGGCTTTTATGAAGCGATTTCCAACTAAAGGGCAGATGTACCGTTATGCGATGAGGTCAGCTAGGCGTGATTGGGTAAAAGAAATAAATAAATCACAGGGCAAGAATCGCTATACATATGGCAATCCAAAAACTGAAGTAGTAACCAAAGACAACTCCGAAGATGGATTTGCTATCTTTATGTTAATTATGATCCTTGGTGCACTGATTTTAGGGATCGTATTCAAGATTACTTGGTTGTGGGTATCAGTTATTCTATTGATCTTATTGACAATCTTGATTAGTTTTCCAATTCTGTTACCTATTTTGTTGGTGTTAGGTGCGATTGTGGCTTTGGCGATAATTACTAAGTGAACATTGACGAGTAAAGAGTAGCGGCAGGAGAGATGGAGATAGTTAATATCTCAGTGCTAATAGGATTGGAAAAGGACGATTAGCTTGGGGTACATTTAGATCGTGTAGTGTTCAACCGCGCGACAATGTTATATGTCCACGTTAACCTCTCTTATTTTGAAAAATGAAAATGTTGAAAATTCAAAAAAAATTTGCACTCTCTCGTTAACGATTCAGCGGTAGAGTGCAATTTTGTGTTCTCCAAGGATTTTTAGATTCAGCTAAGAATATGGGAACTGGATGACTCACCTGAATAGATAAAATTCAAGTTTTATCTATGCATTAGATTTTTGAAATTTTATTCTCCAAATATGTCCCTATGAACCAGACGAATGATGATGGGATCGCCCAAACTATCATAGAAATTACAACCTGCTGAATATTATCCATATAATAAAGAATTACGGCTAAAATAAATTCCATCAGAACAATAGTGAAGGCATTCCCATGCTCACGTAAGTGTTTATATGATTCCTTGTATTCAGTTATTTTAGCTGCTTCAATAGTAGTTGGAGATCCATTTGAAGTGTTAAGGACAGCGTTCGCTCTAGTTCCTATCAAGCTTCTATAAAATACAAACAAATTGCTTTCATTTGAACTTGTTGTTGTATTCGAAGTTTCCTTTCGTAAAGATAGTGTTATTATTGTTATCTGTAGAGAGAAGATTAATGCAAGAACGATCCAATTCAACTTCTCTCTCAAAGTAAAGTAGAATATTAAAGCCGCTATTATTGCTAACCCTGAAAGTAAGGCGGGGAAGAAGTATGATTTCTTGCTAAACAAACTCGATCTTGTTGCATGTAATACAAGTATCGGTGCACTTGCAAGATAGCAATATGCAAGTCCAATTAGTCCAAAAAAGATAATGTGGGCGTTAGAAAAGTCCTTTAATGACACATTCAAATCGTAAAAACCGCTAAACTTTTTACTATACAGGAATAAAGAGATTAATGTACCGAAAACGGTTCCAACAAAATACCGAACCAGATAAAACTCCCACCAACGATTGTTCAATGTAGCTCCTTCTCTCATATTATAGAAATGAAATGCTAATAAAATCTGAATTTTCCGTGGTACACTTTTCAGGATCTATCCCAAATTGCTCAAAAAAGTAATCTGCAATTTGATCTTTGTGATTATTAGCTCCTTTAACATTTAGTTTGCGTCCTAAACACCCAGTAAATAAATCTGCTATCTGAACAAATGGACTAGTGTAACTAGGTACGCCCTCTAAAATTTCAAGGCTAGCCTGACCATCATACTCGGATTTTATTATTTGTCTAATATGTTCTCGTTGAACGCCAAGGTAAAGTTTATCTTTTGCAGCTTCTGCATCTTTAAATACATTTAGTAGTCTTGGAAGTTCTGTCCTGCCACTTTGAAGTTCATGTTTCAAACCACTTAGTAGCATCATTGTATAGAGATCAGTAATAATTTCGTCTATTTTTCTCGAAGATGTTTCAGTATTTGTAACTACAGCTTTAAAACTAATTGAATCAGATTGACTAACTAAAAGATCAATAAATTCTTTGTACAAGTCGACCTCTTGCCTTTTGGAATGTGAAAAATGAAATTCAAACGATGGTGCCAATCCTTTTTCGGTTTTCCATGCCATAATTAAATCTCTTAATTGAGTGAAACGAGATGAATCTAAACTCCAAACACTTCCCACTAAAGCTAACTTCTCTTTAGATTCATCACAACTTACAGTTATCACAGGTTTGGGCGGGACAAGGGCTATCTGCTCTTCCCTAAACTCATCTTCTTTTTTTCTTCGATACCTTTTTGTTTTTTCGCTCGGAGCGAATAACTTAAATTCATTTTGAATTTTCGCTCTTGCTCTTGTAATAGAAGTTTGAGGCTCCAAATGGTAGTATTGCTCTGGTGTAATAGCCAAACCTTTATAAATATCATTCTGAAATGTTTCCCAATAGAGCAATGCAAGTTTTTTATCGCTATCCCTAGTTTCTTCGTAGTGGTTCAGTATATATGCGACCCGTGAAATAAAGGAATTTAACTGAGTGGAATTTATTTTTGCAATTAGATTAGCTCGCGCTCTCCTGATTTTTTCCTCTTTGGTGATTGGCTTGTTCTTTTGTTTGTTAGTAAAAATGACAGTGGGATTTGTTTGTAATATACCTCGCTTTAAGCCCCTTTTTACCATATGGTGAGACCGCCTCTCTAGTCTTTGTATTTCATATTAAGTCATATTTTGTATATAGTCTATTACGTTATACCTACAATTAGTAAGAATAAAAGTGAAACAAGATTATTTAATGACAAATGTACCATGTCAAAAACCATACTTTTTGAACCGACATATTATCCATCATCAGATGTGTTTCAAAACATATAATTAATACATTTGAAATGTTTCATATCCATGATATACTTATTGACGTAATATATGTGTCAAGGAGGATGGTTAAATGAAACTTGCTTATGTACGTATTTCCACAAAAGATCAGAATGCCGAGCGTCAAATTAAAAAGATGAGGGAACTAGGTATCGAAGAGCGATATACATTCATAGACAAGGCGAGTGGCAAAGATTTTAACCGACCACAATATCAAGCATTACGACTTGTGATCCGTGAAGGTGACTTAATATACATAGATGCATTGGATAGGCTTGGTAGAGATTATGAAGGAATCATACGTGAATGGAAATATATAACAAGAGAAGTTAATGCGGATATTGTGGTGCTTGAGAATGAGACGCTATTTGATAGTCGGAAATTTAAGAACATGGGTGACTTGGGACGATTAATGGAAGATCAATTTTTGAGCCTACTCAGCTATGTTGCGGAGCAGGAACGAAAAAAGACGAAACAAAGACAAGCCGAAGGAATAGAAGTTGCCTTGAGCCAAGGAGTCAAGTTTGGAAGACCAAAGAAAGAGATCAACGAAGAATTTATAGTTGTATATAACGAGTGGAAGAGTGGAACGATCACCGCTGTTGAAGCAATGAAAAGAGTAGAAATGAAACCAAATACGTTCTATAGAAGAGTAAGCGACTACGAAAATGCAAAATAAAGTTTTAGACTAGTTATAAAGCTAACTAAAAGGATCACAATATTATGGTACAATTTGTAATACAAAAGTGAGGTGAAAGACTTTGAGGAATATTGTTGAAGATTCTCGTTTTCTTACTGAAAGAGCTAAAATGATGTACTATTTTCAAGATGAATTTTACAACCCCGATGAAACTGAAATTATTCATTCAACGTCAGGGAAGTTTAAACTTGAAATCCATCACTATAACCATGAAGAAGATATTTACAGATATGATTACACAAAAGGAATTGTTACGGATAGTGAGCATAAAACTATCGACATAATATATAGAAACTACGGCGCATTTCCGTATAGTTGGTTGGAGATAAATGGCATAGAATATCTGTTATGTGGGTTAGATTATCAGGGATACTCAATTGTTAATTTATCAAATAAAGAAACCAAACATTATGTTCCCGAAGAGGCATATGAAGGTCATGGATTTTGCTGGGGAGAAATAATAAATTTTCAACAAAAAAAACTAATAGTGATTGATGGATGCTATTGGGCATGCCCTTATGAACTTGTTTTTTATGATTTTTCTAGTCCAATGAATGTTCCGTACAATGAATTATTCCGTGTGGAAGTTGACAGCGTCATAAATTGGGAAAGTTGGAGAGAATCCTGTAGGGTGAAATATCTTGATGAGGAGAACAACGAGAAAGAATTTGTATTTTAGAAACTATATAAATTGGACACGTTGGTTGAATGATAATTACATAAAGAACAAATTGTTTAGAGTCCAGTGTTAGAGCCTTCATAAAGAAGGCTCTTTATTTTGGAGTAGGGGGGATAGTTAAAACTTTTTAACAGCATTTGTTCATGGGATACAGGTAGGGCACAGCATCCGAGCGCAGATGCAAAAAAAATGGGTGAATTGCCCCTTATAATAGGGAAACTCCACACCACTTTGATATTATCGTTTAGATTGATTTTGTTTCTCGAATTCTATCTCCACAAGTCTCACTATGTCAGAAGGATTCATACCTAGTCCCCTGGCAATATCAAACAAGCTAGTCAAGGTAGGTTGGTATTTCCCATTTTCAAGTTCTGAAATATAGCTGCGTTCTAATGTGCTATCTACAGCAAGTTGAGCTTGGGTAATGTTCCTAGTAATACGAATACTTTTAATAACTTTTCCGAAAACAGCTTCAAGTGGCAAAGGAAAGACTCCTTTTACACCTATTATCCGAAATATTGAATAGGTAAAGTGTCTGGTGAACTCGACAAAAAGGAATATTGTAACATATAATCAGTTTAGCTTATGTTCTTCAATAGATATCAATAATTATGGAGGGGTCGAAGTGAAAAAAATTATATTTGGTTTGATTGTTTGCGTGGTATTTATATCGGGTTGCTCATCAAGAATGAAGGAAAAGCCAGCTGATATTAGTCTAGACATATGGGATGACAGTATCCAATATGCGATCATGGCGGATCAGTACAAGGGAACAGATAGTGATATTGATTTAGTGGAGTTAATGTCAACTGCAGGGAAATTGAAGTATTTAAAAGATCAAAATAAGAATGAGCAAGACCTAACTAATAATGTACGTAATATGGTAGTTGGGAAGTTTGAAGAATACTATGGGTATGAAAATGGAGTGGAGAATTTTAAAGAGGCGAGAAAAGCTGTTGTAAGTATTATTGGTGAAGGGATGTTAAATAAGAAGAATCTGAAGGACGATTATGCCAATGGAATAAGCAAAAAGTTGGAGGCAGCGGAAGATAAACCTGAGGGGTACTCATACAAAAAAGCCTACCAAGAGGATCATCAACTAAAAGCTAAGGATGTCCAGTATGATATGGTAAATAATTTGGACAAAGAGTTTGTCCTAGAAGGTACTGCCTCTCTAGATGATTATTATAACTATGGTTTCGATTCAAGTATTGAGTCAAGCTACTTCTGCGCAAGGGTTATTCCAGATGATGGATCGGATAGTTGGTATGTATATGTACATAGGAAAAGTTTTGGAAAATTATTCGAAGCTTTGAAATCTGGTGATGTTCATGTAACGACAACATCTAAAATACCAAGCAACAGATTTGAAAAGGGTCAAGGCAATATGGCACAAGTCCAGCAAGTCAGATGGTAAATAAGTAATTACGAACTATCTTTGTATATTTGAATTTCCGTTTATCGGTTAAATTAATCAATTCTACAATGTATTTTAAAGCTATGGATCATTCCATGGCTTTTTTTATGTTTAAGTGGGGTGAATTGTTCATTTATCAGGGAACAGAAGCACAACTTTTGAAAAAAATAATGAACGTAACAGAGTATGTTTGTCTCAGCGTCTCTGGCTTCCACTGAAGTCTCGTTTGCATAAGAATGATCAATCATGTTGTAGGTCTTTTGCTCTTGCAGGGTCGATCATGGGGCTCTTATAGCAGATTATTAACGTGGATTATGTGGGTTTTATGTATTTGAAAATTAACTTCATTATATAGGCGAATCGGGTAAACTCTAGAGAGATATCTAAACCACTGAACTCTAAATTTCTTCCGACCACTGTACACAAGGTAAAAGCCGCTATATAATTAAGGCAAATGTAGTGAGTAGTTAGTGGTCGAACCTTGATAATACCCATGAAAATGCCCGTTTCGAAGTCGTTGAGAAAGAGATTTTTCCAGAAAAAGTATGGACGGATTGCGTGAATTGTAAAAAGCAGCATGCCTGCGATGAAATAGCAGTACTTAAGATGCTGAACTGACTTGACAATGTCAATGTCAGTTTGGTATTTTTGTATTAGTGGTTAGCACTCATCTAAGTCGAGTGCTAACGAATCGGAGCCAAACAGCCGCAAGGAGGGGATAACATGTTAACTGATCGCCAGAGAATGATACTAAATGCAATTGTAGATGATTATATTTCATCGGCAGAACCAGTAGGATCTCGCAGCATTTCTAAACGGGGTGATGTAGGCTATAGCCCTGCAACTATTCGAAATGAAATGGCTGACCTAGAGGATTTGGGTTATCTCGAGCAGCCTCATACATCGGCAGGGAGAATACCTTCCCATAAAGGATACCGATATTATGTGGATCATCTAGTACCGTGGAATTCCGCCGAAACGGCAGAGATGGGCACGATCCGCGCTTTTTTTGCCGAGAAGCTGAATGCGATGGAGCAGGTAATCCAACATGCGGCGATGATTCTTTCCAATATGACGAATTACACTTCCATCCTCCTGGGACCGGAGGTTTTTCATACATCACTGCGTCATTTTCAGTTGTTACCACTAGATGATACAACCGCTGTAGCGATTATCGTTACAAGTACGGGTCAAGTTGAGAACCGTACGGTGAACATTCCACCGGAGATTTCCGTTTCCGAGATGGAGAAAGTGGTTAACCTACTGAATAGCAAGCTGGTCAATGTACCACTCTATAAGCTGAAGACTCGACTCTATTCCGAGCTTGGCGAGGAAATGCAGCGTCACATCTCACATTATGAAGAATTAATGCAAGTGCTGGACATTGCGCTGGAAAGTGATCAAGAGCAGCGTATCTATCTCAGTGGAGCCACGAATATGCTTACACAGCCTGAATTCAAGGATGTTGATAAGGTGAAAAGCATTCTTGATCTGCTGGAAGAGACACCTACATTGCTCAAAATGCTGGCCCCTACAACAGGTGGTACAGGTATTCAGGTGCGAATAGGAACGGAGAACAATCATGAAGCGTTCGCCAACTGCAGTCTGATTACCGCTACTTATTCTCTTGATGGGCAGGCACTGGGCAGCATAGGAATCCTTGGTCCGACACGAATGGAATACGCAAGAGTGATGGGGATCTTGGGCATTTTATCCCGAGATTTGACAGCGATGCTGGCACACTGGTATAAGTGAACAGAGTCAACAATGATTACGTGAATGATTTTAAGGAGGTGAAGACAACTTGAAAAAGAAACAAGTTCAAGATGCTAATGAATTCAAAGACGATTTGATAAATGAGGAACCTGAGGCTGATGTAGCTTCGGAAGGCCAATCATTTACAGAAGAAGAAGTTAGTGAAGGTGCTTCAGACACAGGTGCGGAGGTAAAACGTCTGCAGGATCTCGCTGATGAATATCAAGGACGTGCACTGCGTGCGCAGGCTGATTTCGATAACTTCCGTCGTCGTACTCAAAAGGAGAAAGAAGAGCTGGCTCAATATGCCACTTCTAAGCTCGTGACTGAATTGCTTACAGTACTGGACAATTTCGAGCGTGCGTTAGTCACTACTCCAACTAATCCTGAATCCGAAGCTTTCGTGAAGGGTGTTAATATGATTTTCCGTCAGCTAGATGGGGTATTGAAGACTGAAGGACTAACCGCTATGGAAACAGTAGGACAGCCTTTTAATCCTGAATACCATCAGGCTATTATGCAGGTGGAGAGCGAGGAGTACGAAGAGGGTATCGTAACGGAAGAGGTCCAAAAGGGATACCTTCTGAAAGATAAGGTCCTTCGTCCTGCTATGGTCAAAGTCAGCATGTAGTCTGTCTATATAGGACGGGCAGTTTCTGTCCACCATGAAGTTTACTACATTGATCTTTTTATCTAACTGCATAATGATGCTCAAATACTCGATTAACAATCGAATTTTTTGATATTTTTTATAAACCAAATGAGCTTAAGCTCCATATAACTTTAGAGGAGGCAAATTTTTATGAGTAAAGTTATCGGTATTGACTTAGGAACCACGAACTCTTGCGTTGCTGTAATGGAAGGCGGCGAAGCCGTTGTAATTCCAAACCCAGAAGGCGCACGTACAACCCCTTCGGTTGTAGGCTTTAAGAAAGACGGCGAGCGTATCGTCGGTGAAACAGCTAAACGCCAAGCGATTACCAACCCTGATCGTACGATCAGCTCTGTTAAACGTCACATGGGTACGAACTACAAAGAAAGCATTGATGGTAAAGACTATTCTCCACAAGAAATTTCGGCAATGATTCTTCAAAAGCTGAAATCCGATGCAGAAGCATATCTTGGTCAAACCGTTACTCAAGCAGTTATCACAGTTCCTGCTTATTTCAATGACAGCCAGCGTCAAGCTACTAAAGATGCAGGTAAAATTGCAGGCCTGGAAGTTCTGCGTATTGTGAACGAGCCAACAGCTGCAGCTTTGGCATACGGTCTGGAGAAATCCGAAGATCAAACCATCCTTGTATATGACCTTGGTGGTGGTACGTTCGACGTATCCATCCTGGAATTGGGCGATGGCTTCTTTGAAGTTAAAGCTACAAGCGGTGACAACAAACTTGGTGGCGATGACTTTGACCAAGTCGTTATGGACTACCTGGTTTCTGAATTCAAAAAAGAGCAAGGCATTGATTTGAGCAAAGATAAATCTGCTGTTCAACGCTTAAAAGACGCTGCTGAAAAAGCGAAAAAAGAATTGTCAGGCGTTCTGACAACTACAATTTCGCTTCCGTTCATCACTGTGGTTGACGGAGTACCTCAGCACTTGGAGATCAACTTGACTCGTGCGAAATTTGATGAGCTCACTGCTGGTCTGGTAGAACGTACTTTGGGACCAACTCGTCAAGCTTTGTCTGATGCTGGTATGACGCCTGCAGACCTTACTAGAATCGTTCTAGTTGGTGGTTCTACACGTATCCCTGCCGTACAAGATGCAATCAAGAAGCTTACAGGTAAAGATCCACACAAAGGTGTGAATCCGGATGAAGTGGTAGCTCTTGGTGCTGCTGTTCAAGCGGGTGTATTGACTGGTGATGTTAAGGACGTTGTATTGCTCGACGTAACTCCGCTTTCCCTCGGTATCGAAACTGCAGGTGGCGTATTTACGAAGATGATCGAACGTAATACTACGATCCCTACAAGTAAATCCCAAGTATTCTCGACCTTTGCTGACAACCAACCTAGCGTAGAAATTCACGTGCTGCAAGGTGAGCGTCAAATGGCAAATGGTAACAAGACCCTGGGACGCTTTATGTTGAACGAGATTCCACCAGCACCACGCGGTGTACCACAAATCGAAGTTTCTTTCGATATCGATGCCAACGGTATTGTGAATGTATCTGCTACAGATAAGGGTACAAACAAGAGCCAGAAGATTACAATTACTTCTTCCAGCGGTCTGAGCGATGCTGAAGTAGAACAAATGATGAAGGATGCCGAGCTTCACGCTGAGGAAGACCGTAAGCGTAAAGAATTGGTAGAAGCTAAGAACAACGCTGACCAACTTGTGTATTCTACTGAGAAAGTAATCAAAGATCTTGGTGATAAAGCCGATGCTTCCGATGTTGAAAAAGCAAACGAAGCTAAAGATAAAGTAAAAGCAGCACTAGAAACTGACAACCTGGAAGAAATCAATGCGGCTACAGAAGCATTGACTGAAATCGTACAACAGTTGTCCATGAAGCTGTATGAACAAGCTGCTCAAGCAGAGCAAGGTGCTGAAGGTGGCGCTGGAGCTGCTGAAGGCGCTCCTAAGAAAGACAATGTAGTTGACGCTGACTATGAGGTTGTTGACGAAGATAAGAATCAAGGGTAACCTTAAACGATAAGTGTAAAGGGCGTAGCTGATAAATTCTTATATAGTTAAGAAGGGAAGGTCAAAACCGGGTCATCCCGTGTTTTGACTTTCCTTTTGTAATATCAGTTTGCACACTCTTCGCGAATGCGCCTTCTGATATTGTAAGAATAAACATCTACTAGACCTAGATGGTCAGATCCTAGGGTTTTATCGTATAATGTTTCTTTGACAGATAATTAGGAATTTGAGTATGTAACGTACGGAGGTGAAAGCAGTGGCAGATAAACGCGATTATTATGAAGTGCTTGGCCTCAGTAGAGATGCTTCAGACGACGAGGTGAAGAAAGCGTACCGGAAATTGGCGCGCCAATATCACCCAGACGTGAATAAAGCAGATGATGCTGAAGCTAAGTTTAAAGAAGTAAAAGAAGCTTACGATGTTCTTAGCGACGGACAACAGCGAGCTAGATATGACCAATATGGCCATATTGATCCTAACCAAGGTATGGGTGGCTTCGGAGGCGGCGGTGGCGGCGACTTCGGAGGACTAGGCGATATCTTTGATATGTTCTTCGGTGGCGGTGGACGTCGTGATCCTAACGCACCACAGCGTGGTGGCGATTTGCAGTATACGATGACCATTGAATTCAAGGAAGCGGTATTCGGTAAAGAAACCGATATTACGATTCCACGTACGGAAACTTGCGATACCTGCTACGGCTCCGGGGCTAAACCGGGTACTAAACCAGAGACTTGTTCCACTTGTCATGGTAGTGGTCAGCAGGAATTCGTACAGAATACACCTCTTGGACAGATGCGTAATCGTCGTCCATGTTCGCATTGCAGTGGTACAGGTAAGATTATTAAGGAAAAATGTACGACTTGTAGCGGACAGGGTAAAGTTAAGAAGCAGCGTAAGATTCATGTGCGCATCCCTGCCGGTGTCGATGACGGTGCACAGCTGCGCATGACTGGCGAAGGCGAAGGCGGCTTACGCGGCGGTCCTGCTGGAGACTTGTACATTGTGATCCGTGTCAAATCGCATGATTTCTTCGTGCGTGAGAACGATGATATTATGTGCGAGGTTCCGCTTACGTTTGCACAAGCAGCACTAGGTGATGAGATTGAAATTCCAACCTTAACGGAAAAAGTGAAGCTGAAGATTCCTGCGGGAACACAGACAGGCACATTCTTCCGCCTCAAAGGTAAAGGTGTTCCGCGCCTACGTGGATCTGGTCAAGGCGATCAGCATGTACGAGTGATTGTTGTGACACCTAGCAAGCTCAATGAAGAGCAAAAAGATTTGTTACGACAGTTCGCCGCTCTGAATGGTGAAAACACACATGAGCATGAGCAATCCTTCTTTGATCGTGTGAAGCGTGCGTTCCGCGGGGACTGATAATCTAAACTAATTTAATTAATACATTAAATGTATAGATGGGCTGTTTCATAAGGAATTTTTGATGAATGAGGCAGTCCTGGGTTTAAAAAAGCAGAGGAGCGATCTTCCCGTTAATGGGGGATCGCTCCTCTGCTTTTTTGGGTTTAGGTAGCTTGCTTATGTCGACTGAGAGTAGGGACAGTTAACCAATCTCATACAGTACTGTTGAAGAGCTATGGAGAACCTGCTGGAACCCGCAATACTGCCGAAACTCAGAACCCGTAACCCGTAACCCGTAACCCGTAACCCTGAAATTCGTGGCTGGTCTCTAGCTTTTCAAACTCACATTCTGATTTGATTCATCTGCTTAGGCTTACGGACTCAGTTGACGCTATATGCAAATTTACCGCCTTTGAAGCGAAGTTTCGGACTCCAGTGCAGCTATACCCCAGAAAAACGCTCATAATTGGTGTTTTTCATGCCAATAGCGGCTATGGGGTCCGTTAGCATACCAAATATCGCATAATCCAGCATTTAGGGGCAACTGAGTCCGATAGCTGCTGAGTAAAATGATTCTCCGATGCATTTGGACTCAGCAGACGCTATTTGTAATTTTACCGCCTTTGAAGCGAAGTTTCGGACTCCAGTGCAGCTATACCCCAGAAAAACGCTCATAATTGGTGTTTTTCCTGCCAATAGCGACTATGGGGTCCGATAGCATACCAAATATCGCATAATTCAGCATTTAGGGGCATCTGTGTACGATAGCTGCTGAGTAAAATGATTCTCTGATGCATTCGGACTCAGCAGACGCTATTTGTAATTTTACCGCCTTTGAAGCGAAGTTTCGGACTCCAGTGCAGCTATTCCCCGAAAAAGCGCTCATAATTGGTGTTTTTCACGCCAATAGCGACTAAGGAGTCCGTTAGAATTCGAAATGCCGCATAATCCAGCATTTAGGGGCATCTGTGTACGATAGCTGCTGAGTAAAATGATTCTCCGATGCATTTGGACTCAGCAGACGCTATTTGTAATTTTACCGCCTTTGAAGCGAAGTTTCGGACTCCAGTGCAGCTATACCCCAGAAAAACGCTCATAATTGGTGTTTTTCATGCCAATAGCGACTATGGGGTCCGTTAGCATACCAAATATCGCATAATCCAGCATTTAGGGGCAACTGTGTCCGATGGCTACCTCGGAAACGCAAATATGACCTAAAGACGAAAAGCCCCAGCAGATGACCGCTGAGGCTTTCTTTTAAAATTTCAACTAGATGTTGTTCTTAGAACGAAGATCCTCGAGCACACGGCTCAGAATTGTTGCTGCTTGTGCACGAGTCAGAGTGCCTTGTGGATTGAAGCTATCCGCACTAACACCCTTGAGATATCCATTGCTTACAGCATAGGCTACAGCGTTGCGTGCTTCCGCAGCGATGCTGTCGGCATCCTTAAAGCTTAAAGATATCTTGGCTACTGTAAGATCAGCACCAAGGGCCTTAGCGATGATAAGAGCGGCTTCCTCGCGAGTCAGCACATCACGAGATCCACTTTCTTTGACGCGAGTGCTCCAAGTGTCACCTTTTCTAAGTAGACGGTCGAAGAGCGTTAGAAGCTCTGCCTGATTTAAGGTGTCAGCAGGCTTAAAGCTGCCATCGGTTCCTTTGCCGGCAATAATACCATGGGCAGCAAGGACCTCGATATCGTTGTTGGCCCAGTGTAGGCCAATATCCTTGAAGCTTACATTTCGGGATGCTGCGCTGTAAGAGCCGTCACCAGTAACATTAAACTGTAGAATACCTTCTTTAGAGATAGAACCTGGCTGCAAATAGGACCATTTATGATCTTTTGATTCTACATAAGCGGCAGTCTTTCGAGCATCAAGTAGACTGCTGGCTTTTAGATTAAGCTGAAGGATGATCGGCTTTCCGGTTGTCCAACCATTTTTGATGGTGAGAATGGAAGAACCGATATTTATTGCGGCTGAGCTTCCTGTTAAGGCTGCTGTGTCGCCTGTGTCTGTCAGACTAATCGTAAGGGCCAAACCATTGCTGTTGATGAAATCTGGTAGGGTAGCTGCTGGAATGAGTACATTGAACCCATTACCTTTTAAGCTGAGTACATGCTCCGATTTCTTTAACTGCTCGGCTTGGGCCGGGGTAAGAGTAATAATAACTTGGCTATATTTATTGAAGTTTACATCGCTAAGATCAAGCACAGAAGTTTTATCTTTTGCATTCTGGATCGAAGCTGTTAATGCAGTGTCTAAGATGTTAAACACCGCTGAAGGCTTGCCACCTGCTGGATCTGCTGTCTCTACTAGCTTCCCAGATTTCAATGCGATTCCAGGAGCGGGAGCACTGGTTGCTGTAGGTACATACGAATCAGTTGATGGTGTAGGTGTTGGCGTCGGTGTATCAGGTGTCTTAACAGTTACACGTACTGTTCTCAAACCAGACGGGATTGTTGATTTTGTGGCATCATTCCAGATCTGCACATCGTACAGCTCCAAGTCGTATTTTCCTGCTGTAGATGGTTTGAAGGTTAGCTGGCCTAGTGAGCCAGAGCCGTGGTAAGCACCGCCTGATAATTTGACACTATACATAGTCAGGTTATGACCGTCTCCAAGATCATACGTTTGCGAGTTCGTTGTAAGTGATGTTCCTGGAAAATTTTCTTCTTGATACGTAGCCAGTTGTACACTTGGTGTGATCTTCGGTTCTGGAAGTGAATTATCGTAAACGACACCGAATGAGGCGCCATACACGCCATAAACAGCGTCTGTAACCGAGTAATCGAGATCAATGGTAACCTCTTTATTGGTATCAATAGTTGATGCAGAAAGCTTAGGTGTCACAGTGAAGGGGCCATCCCCAGTACTGTAAATTAACCGCTGAACGTAATCTTCGCTGTCTGCGCCATTACCTACATAATCAAAAACATAAATCTTGTACTCATTTAGACCTTCGTTAACGGGGACATCAATGGTGAAGGAGCCATCATTCTGAATCACACCGCCAAATTGATACGTATTTCCATCATAATGTTTACCTTCGGCGTACACGGTAAACCAGTTTCCAATAGGGTTTGTGGTGGAAATATAATAGGCCAATAGGTCATCATCAATGAAACCACTAATTTGTGCCGCGCCAGGATCGGTTGGTGCTTCACGTTCATATTCCGCGAATGAAATGCCAGAGACCAGTGGTTTCTCAGTATCGATGGTGAATATAATAGCTTGGTTCTTGTCCAGTTGACCGTCAGGAAGGACAGGAGTGATGTAGTAATGACCATCTGGTAATGTAGACTTATTGGAGGTCTCTAAGTCTGTTAATGTTCCATTCCAATTCGGAATCTCGTACAAGCCGCTATAGAATGTTTCATCGCTTGAATAAACTTCTCCTAATACTGTCGATGGAGCAGCTAATGGGGAAGCTACGAATCGGACGCCATGTTGATCTTCATTAACAGAGAAGGTAAACGTTGTGTCGTCTGACCATCCATCGTTATTAGGTGAAATCTGTGGACTGTCCAATTGGAGTAGACCGATAGGTGCTAGATTGAACTTATCGCCTACAACAACGCTATAAGGTAACCGAAGTGTTTCTGTTCCAGAACTAAGCTTTAGGATGCCTTGGTAGCTACCATCAACGGTATGTTCTGAGATATTTAGCGTGATTTGTGCGGATTGATTCTCGCCTGAGGTCACGCTAGCTGGTGGGTTAACATCAATACTAATGCCATTTGGCACGTCCGTTCCCGCTAACCATTCGGTAGATAGTGTGTAGGTTTGTCCTGCAAGTTGTTTAAAGGGTTCTACATAGACTGATTTCGTTACAGTAACACCCTTTGGCTGTAAGCCGAAGGACAAGGAGCCTGTGTAATAAGGGATTACGGCTGTACCTAGTTGTCCATTTTGGAAGGTTTCTCCCACTTTTGCGATGGATCCAGCCTTTGCTGATTTCTCTAGATTGATTAACCCTGCACCTTGCTGATACAAGGAGTAAGGTTTGCCGTCTCGAGCATAAATAGGATCTGCATTATTCATCAGCAGTGATTTCATTTCATTTGGTTTTAGATCAGGGTTTTCGCTAAGCAATAAAGCCACTGCACCTGCGACATGAGGGGCTGCCATACTGGTACCGCTCTCTACGCCAAAAGCCTCATCATACTCTTCATTCCAGCTAGGGATTGTAGAAGTAATATTCACCCCAGGTGCTACAACATCAGGTTTGATCAGATAATCTGGTAGACCTGGTCCAATTGAACTGAAGTCGGCTAACTGATTCACTTCAAGTTCAGAATAGTAACTGATCGTATCTATAGCTGCATCCAGCTGATCCTTTATCTTCTTGCCATCTGCCTGTGTGATTCCATAAGTAGGGATATAGTTCCCCGGTGTGCCAAGGGTAGGAGTAATTACCTCAGGCTCATTATTGGCGATCAGCAAAAGCTTGGCGCCAGCGGCTTTGGCATGTAGTGATTTGTCACCAAAACTAAGGGCTCCTCGATCGACGAGGACGACTTTATCTTTGACATCCAGATTTATGTAATTCGTAGGACTACCAACACCAGCGTATACGATCTTCGTACCGGCAGTGTTACTGACTAAATCTGGGGAATAAGTTGCGAGAGTGCCTTCGATTTTCTTAACATCTCCGATATCAAAAAAGGGTGTATTCACCGGTGTGGTAGATGCTCCTACGGAAAGTGCGAGTTGGGCTCCAGCGGGTTCCCCCAGCGTTTCTTTATCCGGTCCAGCATTACCGGCTGCCACAACAACGTTCACTCCGGATTTCACGGCGTTGTCTATGGCAATCGAAGTTGCGGAATAGCTCTGGTTGAAGTCAGAACCGAGTGAGAGATTGATAATATCCGCTTCGTCGGAGACCGCTTGCTCGATCGCTGCGATAATATTCGCAGTGGTGCCGTAACCGTAAGGACCGAGCACACGATACGCATATAGATCGACTTCTGGAGCTACGTCCAGGATGGTGCCGGACACGTGAGTGCCGTGTGAGGTCTCGTAAGGGCGGCCATCTTTTGGGGGAAAGTTAACGTTAGGTGCTGTTTCGGACGGATCATTATCCTGATCTACAAAGTCATAACCACCCTTATAATGGTCTTTAAATACAGGATGATTCTTGTCGATGCCGGTATCGAGGACAGCCACCTTTACACCATCACCGGTGTAACCTTGATTATGTAGCTTGTCAGCGCCAATAAGATTGTCGCTGTCTGAGTAAGAGCTAGTAACAGATGCTGTAGCTGATCCAGAACTGAGGGTGTGTACTTCATCGTTAGGATAAATAGCCGCTACACCTGGAAGCGCTAACAGTTTTTCTACCTGATTTCC
The DNA here is from genome assembly GCF_037963865.1 of Paenibacillus sp. FSL R10-2734. Classification (NCBI taxonomy): domain Bacteria; kingdom Bacillati; phylum Bacillota; class Bacilli; order Caryophanales; family Paenibacillaceae; genus Paenibacillus; species Paenibacillus sp. FSL R10-2734. The sequence goes on from NZ_CP150170.1 coordinate 2,221,941, forward strand.
GGGGAGAGTAACGGAGTAGCCATTAAAGATATCACTGTATTCAAATCCAATGTCGGCTCCTACTTTCCTTGCAGAGGCTATAAAGCTTTTATGCTCTGAAATGATTTTGCTACGCTGTAAGGAGACCGAGGAAGGCAATGAACGAGTTTTCGCCTCACTTTCATATACATGGACTGGCTTATTGGCTAGCTCCACAATTACGGATACTGGTGCTGAGCCTTTGAGCGCGCCTACATAGTTATGAGGGATCACATGTTGAGAGTGTTCATTAGCTGCGTTAATTGATGATTCAATGGATGAGTTCGCAAATACGGCTGAAGGAAATAGGACAGAAAAGGCTAGTCCGAGGCTGGCTGCCCCAATACCAAATCTTTGGAAAGAATGTTTTAAGGTGCGGTTCAAATAAGTCATCCTCCTAAACGTTTTTTATGGTTATAGCTGTATTTGTAAGCCTCCTCCCTAAGCATGAATTGTAAAAAATTATGAAAATTAAATTAATTCTACAGCTATAAATTCAATACGAATATGCAACTTTAGCACTATATTGGGGAGAATCGTTAAAGAAATTGTCGAATTCCTAGTGAATAAGTGGAATATGAGAAAAAAAGGGCATAAAACAAGCGAAATGTAGACAATATAAAGGAATGCAATAGATATCCGAACTTCAAGCGAGAGCGGGGATAAAATGTCGGAAAGATCTATTTTGGCTTATTTTAAAACTCCTGAGGAAGCAGAGGGTGTTGCTCGTAAGCTCCGTGTACTTAGGGCAATTGAAATTTCCATTGATCGCTTCAGTAGATATGGAGGAACGAGCTTTAGCTCAGGAGTAAACCCAGTAACCGGCAATGTTGCCAGAATGGACTCCATGACTGCAGAGCGTGCACACACGGGCATACTTGCTGCTGCAGATACCAGTGCCAGCGGGATGAGTCATGGCGGAGATGGAGGACCGACGGGTAGAGATATTTTGCTTACGGTGATTTTGAATTCGGAGTCCTATGATCAGGCATTACGCTTAATTGAAGAAGCAGGTGGGATGATTTAAATAATTACTTCATTAATAAGAAGAAGGGAGACGAATGATACTATGGATAGAGAGAACTCACAAATTTTCTCGAAAACCGAGAAGATGAAAATGCTGTACGAGGCGAAAGCAGAGGATGTTGAGTTTTCGGCAGCGGAGGCCGATCTGGAGGATGTCGAAGCACAGGCTCGGGCTCTAGAAGCAGACAAACGTCAGCTGCATGAAATTATGAAAAAAGAATAGAAGCTGAAGGCTTGGACAGATACCTCACATTGTGGGGTATTTTTGCGTTCTCGTGTGTATAATTAGGAGAATAGCCCAAGCAAGGGGGAGAATATGGACAACATTATTTTATGGATAGGTTTAGCGCTACTTATCGCATTCTTAACTTTTATGAATCAGAAACAACTGTACTCTTCAAAAGTAAAACAGGCCTACCGTGAGCTACGGGAGCTGACTGAAAAAGTGCGGATGGAACGGTCTGAGGCAAGCGATTTATACCGTTGGGAAGTAGAATTAGCGGAAATGGAAAAACACCCGAACGAACTCAATAAACTGGATGCTGAAATCGGGCTTCATCAAGCATTTGTGATGTACCTGGAACGGCATAATCCCCAAGATGCAAGACTTCCAAGTATAAAGGAGGCTGCTGCCCATCAGAAGGATTCCGTGTGGGGCATCAAGATGGGGGATTACGGGTCCAAGAAGTAGAGGCTATGATACGCGGGTTAGTGGAACGTGAAACGTTTCAGTCGGCATTATAGGAACTGGTTCGGACCCTGGCTGGGATTTGCAGCTGGGGTCTTTTGTTGGAATCGGGCTATCTTTTTTCATTGTTGAAGGTTGTTTGAGATAATTAGGGAAAAACCCCCTTTTTCTTCACCAAACGCTTGAAAATGAGAGCTTTTAGGGAAAAGCTCCCTGAAAATTCTCAAATATCAAGAAAAAAGCTTTAATTCGCGAAATTATAGGGAGGAATTCCCTGCTATGAACGAATTAGTCAATACCCCTGTTTTCCCCTTTAAACCAAAGGGTTTTCAATTCCTTGGGCACAGAGACAAAATGCGAGTCGTCGGCTGGCAATCTGCTATCCGTGGGTTGGTTACCACATATTATGCCTACGTCGAAGGAGCTTCCGCAAACTAATTTCGCACGTCAGATCTGGGATCCTGTGCATAGGGAATTCACGGATTCTCCTCGTACCTTTCTCTTTGTCTCCATGCCCCAAGAATTCAAATCTTTTGGGTATACTTTTTGTGTTTTTTTCATTTCACCTACGCCATTTTCCGTTCTGCATCTACCGCTATTGACCAGATGAATCCAACTAACTCACGACCTACCGCAGCCATAGTTAAATTTCGGTGTTTCCCACGTCTGACTAACTTTAAATACTTGCTGTGTAACCGTTCTTGGGCTTTCCACGACGTTTCATGGACATGAGCACTCTGACCCTCTAAGCGCACTGCTAAATCTCCTTTAACTGCAGGACGGTGACGGTAACTCCATGCGGACTCCACCAGTGCACGTCGCACACCGGAATTTCCGGTTTTTGTAAGACTTCCTCTTTTGGTACTTGCTCCCGATGAATACTCCCGTGGCACTAGTCCCAGGTAACTCATGAGCTGAGCCGGTGAACGAAAACGCTCAAAATTTCCAATCTCGACAACTAAAGTCATAGCCGTCAGCAGGGCAATTCCCCGCAGACCTTGCAACGCTTGAATGACAGGTGCGTATGGACAGATCTGTGCTTCTTCTCGCATTGCGGCTTCAAGTCGCTTGATTCGCTCCTCCACTTCCCGGAGCTGTTGCAGGGATTCCGCGAAAACTTTTTCTTGAGCTACATTATTAAACTTCAACATAGACAGCCATTCCCGGTACCTTTTGGTCCAACGTTTTTTCATGCCTTCTGGCTTGTGAATTTGGTGACGCAACAGAAAATGAATGAGCCGTTGCCGAACCCGATGTAAGTCCTGCCTAGCATCTTCTCGTGCACGAATGAGATCTCTTAAGGCTTCGAGTTCAGGAGTCGGCACATGGATCGCAGTCAATTCTCCTGCGCGGTGCAGTTGAGCCAGTTTTTCAGCATCCCGTCGATCGGTTTTTATAGCATCGCCGGGACGCTGTGGCATACGCGAAGGTGCGATTACCACGCAGGAAATCCCCATTTTCGTCAGCCAGCGATATAAGTCGTACCCCGTAGGCCCGGCTTCATAGCAGACCTCCAGTGTAATCCCTGTACCTTTGATTTTCCGAATCATTCGAGCCACAGCATCTGGGGTATGAGATATGGCTCCATAATATCGTGCGGGTTCTCGACCCTCATCTGCAATCGCCACCGCAATTTTTTCTTTTGATACATCCAAACCTACGTATTTTATGGTATTCTTCATATTAACAGCTCCTTTCGCATGTAGCTCTGAAATGGTTGTCCTTCAACTTCCATTTTAACCTACGGTGTGCGAACAGGGGCTGCCTTTCGTTCATCATAACTAAAATGAGATGAATCCACGATTTTCGCAAAATTAATAGGGAGGTTTTCCGTAATTATCATCACTTAGAGTACTTCTGGGATTAATCTATTAGAAAGAGTAATACTCGCTCTCCATTGCTCGCACCCTCGTCAGATTCCCCGTATAATCATTCGAATGAAAGCAGGGCTCAGCCGAATGTTGCTGGGGTCTTTTTTAATTACGAATAAATTCATTTTAATAAAAAATCACGTGTTTCTCTCTGCGTAATAAGAGCGTATAATTGTTCGAATATACTTCAAGATGACGCGAACAACTTATAGATATTCAGGAGGAATTATAATATGGGAATGGTACACTCTCAAGGAGTTACCGATGAGCTTGTTGTCCGATCTTTAGAAAGAAATTTAGCCATTATAAGATTTGATCTTAATCGACGAGTGGCTTATGTGAATGAAGTTTTTGCTAGTTCGATGGGGTATAACAAAGAAGATATGTATGGCATGCACCATAAGGAGTTTTGCTTTTCTCACTTTGTAAATAGCCCGGGGTATGAGCGGTTTTGGCAGGATCTTTTCTCAGGAAAAAGCTTTCAGGATAAAATCGAACGAATGGATGCAAAAGGAAATGTGGTCTGGCTGGAAGCTACCTACATGCCTGTCTTCGATGAAAATAATGAAAAAGTCATTGGGGTATCCAAAATAGCGACCAATATTACAGATCGGCAAAATAACATGAGTGTCCTTGTGCAGCAGATGCAAGAGATGTCGGACAGCCTAAATCAAAGAGCTGAAAAAGGCATTGAACGCAGCCAAGAACTATTACTGAGCGTCGACAAAATTGCCGAAGTATCGATTGAAAATACATATACTCTAGCTAATCTGGAGAACCAAGCGGTATCGATTCAGGGTATTGTAGAAACCATTCGCAATATTGCTTCGCAAACGCATCTATTAGCGCTGAATGCAGCGATTGAAGCGGCACATGCTGGGGAGTTTGGGCGAGGTTTTGACGTGGTTGCAAAAGAAGTTAGGAAGCTCTCTTCCATGGTACAGGATTCGATCGTTCAAGTGAAAGATAGTGTGGATGCCATTACGCTGGAAATCGATAAGATCTCCAAAGGGACAAATCAAGTGCAAGAAAATATAGTAGATAGCCAACAGCAGATTCAAATAGCACTAGATGATTTCAAAAATATTTCTTCCTCAGCCCAGGACTTAGATACACAAGCGCGAGAGGTTATGAATATTATTTAATTTTTGTAGGCAGTTAGCGGTGAATATAAAGGAAAGCCAGTTCTCAGAATTATGGGGAGTGGCTTTTTGTGTTACGAGTGTAATTGGTATCTTCCATCTATTATTACTAGCATCTATAGTTTATGCTCAGAAAAACGAACCTTTTCCAAAGACTGGTTGTCATATAGATATCACAGAAAAGAAAGGAGGGTGCAAGATTTGGTGACTAACCGGGAGTTATTTGAAGCCTACAACAAGGATGTATACCGGACCTGCTACTATATGGTGCATGACGCGGCGGATGCGGAAGACTTGACTCAGGATGTGTTCATTACTGTATTTCGCACGAATCGTGAGAACGTAGAGCATATGAAGGCTTGGATTATGAAAATAACGGTCAACCATTGCCTGAATTATTTGAAACGAAAGCGTACTTTACAGCAAAAAGTCTCAGACAATCTTTATTTGTTTAAGAAATCTCCTGAAGTCCCTGTAGATCGATTGATTGAGCAGCGAGAGACGACCATGGAATGGGCGAAATATTTGAGTCAGCTCCCTATCAAGCTTCGGATGGTGATTACACTCAGATATATGCATGATTTCAGTTTGGCTGAGGTTTCGGACCTGCTGTCTATTCCGCTCGGGACGACCAAATCAAGGCTGCATAAAGGGCTAAAGGTATTGCGGAAAATCCTGCTGGAGGCTGGGGTTCAAATTGAACAGAAGGAGGGCGAAGCTTATGAGAAAGTTAGAGAATATGCTGGAGCATCGGTTGAATAAGGATCAAAGTGTGCCATATCCTGATTTTGATAGCATGTGGGAGAGAATTGAACATGATACAACAGCGTCCGTTCACGCTCGGATGAGCAGTGGCAGCCAGAACCGGGGGAGAAACTGGAGCAAAATAGCTGCTGTCGCTTCGGTATCAGTGCTTTTAGCGGCGGCGCCGGTTTATGCGGCAGTTCATTATAATTGGGATTCAATGCTCCGTGAAAAAGGTGGCGTTCAAGCCGCACTGGCGCAAAACCTCGGACAAAAACTAGATCAATCGGTGACGAAGGACGGAGTAACGTTAAAGCTACATACAGCCATCGTGGATGAGAATCGAACGATCATCTTATTCACATTGGATGTTGGACAACGACAGGACTCTGAAACTTGGCGTGTGAATGAGATGACCCTGAAAGGTACTGAGGGGAAGAGCAGTTCTGGATCGTACAACTATCTGAACTGGGACGAGAAAAATCAAATTTATAACGGTTATTTCGAAAGTGAATGGACACCGAAGCAGGGCACAGTGAATGTTCAGCTTGTTACGGATACTATCCAGGCTTATAGTGTACAATCATTGGATTTGCCACTGGATATCCACTCGACGGAGACACAGAGCTTCCCTATAGGGCAGGAAGGGATGCGCAGCATAGAGGTGAAGCCGTTTACCCAAGGTCAAGAGAAAATGTTAATCTCTTCAGCGATCATTTTTGATCAGCCAGAAGCAAAAGAATGGGCCTATCCAAATATAGTAGGTTACAAAAACGGAACGCTCATAAATTCGCTAAATGGCTCTACATTTGGTCAACCGGGAGCGAAGGGGGAATATACCACACAGCAATATTTTAAGGCGGAGGATGTTTCCAGTGGAAAGCTGACCTATAAGCTGCAATATATGAAAAAAGAACAAGATGTAGAGGGACCACTGGCATTCGATCTTCAATTAAGCAAATAGCAGATGGAGAGCGGGACGATAAAAACCAGTCTAAATCAGCCGCTCGAGGTAGGCGAAACTGATCACACGCTGGAGAATATGGTTGTGTCGCCTACGCAAATTCGAGTCACAGTTAGAAGTAAAGATATAGACAACACTTTCCCTTATAAAAAGTATGCTCTTGAAGTAGCAGGCAAGACGCTTGAGGGGAATTTATGGAGATCCCCAGAAGGTGAGCCGGAGCTGACAGTGCTTCGATTCGAACGGCCAGTTGACCTTGAAATTACGAAAGAGACTCCGATTACCTTTGTAGCTAAATATAAGGTGACTCAGCATGGCAGCTATAAAATCACCAATAATAAAGATGACAAAATACCGCTTCATCCAATCTAAGTGTATTGCGTTCACAAAGGATATGACGGAGAAAGAGAAAACATTATTCCTACGTCTAACGAAAAAATACAATATCAGCCCAGAGAATTTCCCCGCGTTGTTACATGTAGAAGTTCGATATTCTGATTTTATTCAGACCCCAAAGCAATTGTGGCAGTTATGGGTATTTGATGACATTATTAGTCAGTGGGATTACTTCATCCAGAAAAACAAAGATCCGAAGGTTTGGTTAGATAATACTAAAAATAGATTTATGAAACTTAAGGAAAACGGGTTTCTTCGTATAAAATCTAATTCTAATGAGCGCGCGAACTACATTTTTACACTTTATAATTTTATTGAGCGATTGAATGAGTGCGGTGTCTTAGAGAATTTAGGGAGTACGACTGTGAAATATCAACGTATTCGCGCCAATCATCTGCCCTTACTAAATTCTCATAGAGAAAATATACTTCTTAAGATGTATCTAGAGGGGTATCAACATGAGAGTATAGCTATGATCGGACAACAGTTTATGGAAACCATGTGGACTGTCCAGGATAAATGTACTAAAGTTCTATCACATGATATTGCTAGGTCGCCAAACGTCCTAACAGTAGCTAGGAGCGAGGTCAGCGCAACCATTAAACACGGTGAAAAAGATGATGGAACTAGGCTCATAACTGATAAGGTTGTAATTCTGAAGATCATTGATGAAGTTCGTGTCATGTCAAAGGTGAGGGAACTGCCACTAAACATCATCTTCATGTTTGAGAACAAGTGCCGTAGTATTATACGTTCATATCTCCTGTATGAGCGCATGACAGAATCTGATTTCATTTACCTAAGTGAGGTACTAAGTGAAGCGAAAAAACATTTAAATCTTAGCTAAATAATTTAGATTCGATGCGTTAGAAATCAAAAAGTATTTTTTAATGAAATCATACAATGGGTAGCATAAAATAACCGTTTAAAATCACTTCATTCGCTTTCGACTGTTAGAAGAAAATATTGATTTAGATTGAAAATAAATTTATAGACTTAGAAAATAAATCACTAGACTGACGAGGGTATTAAACTGAACGGGCAGGATAAGGCAATAACTTCGGTTAGGAAAAGACAGGAACTTAGACATTCTACTACGAAATAATAATTCGATTCATATCACTTTCAGAGGAGCAATCATCTTGGGTTATATCATGGAATTAAGACGGCTTATAGGCACACCCCCATAATCATGGCTGGTGCATGTGTGTTATTAACCGATGATAAAAATTGTTTATTATTACAAAGTAGAACCAACAATGGTTTGTGGGGGTTACCTGGCGGCTCATTAGAACCAGGAGAGAGCCTCCCAGATGTAGCTAAGAGAGAACTATTTGAGGAGACAGGTTGTGACCGCTTATCTATGCAATGATTATATCGGCACTTTAGAAAAGGATGGAGAAGAAGTGATGGAATTACGCTTTTTTGATTCTAGGGAAATTCCATCTGAAATCAGTCCACCCGATTTGCCAATCATCAAGCAATACCTGTTAAACTCTAACGGGGCACTATAACATGCCAATAATAGAAAGAAATGAAGGCAGTGTAATTGTCTGAAGAAAATAAAGTATTAGACTGTCGTGGCATCATCAATCTCTAGAGGGCAGGATAATCCCATTATGTTACAATTATTGGGTGAGAGACCTATGATAAAAAATCTGTGAAATGCGATTAACTCTGAAAGTCTTCCTAGTTTCCGATCGGTAATGCTATTGCCTGCTCCCACTTCCTGTCGTAATCTTATAGCGGGAGGTGGAATCGTGTTACTACATATCCGCAGCGGCGAGACATACCCTATTTCGTTCCTAGCGCTGCAACCATATGATATAAAGGATCAAATGCATGATTGGGAAGAAAACTTTGACTGGTCAGTTTATTTTGGCCAGCGTGGCATCGAAGTATATAAGATGGTTATACGTGGCAATGATGTAATACAAGGGGCCATAGCTCTTGAGCGTAAAGAGGATCATATTTGGGTACATCTTATTGAGAGTGTCCCAAGCGAGCGCAAGGAGCTCGATTTGATCGGTGAGCATCTGATCGCCTTTGCATGCAAGCGAAGCATGGAGCTTGGATTTGAAGGTGTTGTTGCTTTCCACTCAAAGGAGAAACAGCGCCTTATGCAATATTACGTGCATGTCATTGGAGCATCGTACATTGGCGGTGGCCTTATGGTTATCGATGAACCTGTCGCAGAACGCTTGGTTATGCTATAATTATCCTAAGAGGTGATTGATCATGAAGAAGAAAATGAGTCTTGATGATGCTGCTCGTCTATATGCACACGGTCATTACGTTGAGCAATCGATGCCCGGCGCCAATCCCGAACGTGACAAGATGGTCAGCGATGCTATAGCTAAATTGAAGCAGGATCGACCTGCTACCAAGGTTCGCCAATAAGGCGAGCCTTTTTTATTATGGCTTTAGCCAGTTGAGCGCGTGAAACGCGGGAAACAAAAAAACCACCCGCTATGCGGGTGGGGGGACCGAGGGTTTGACCACTAAGACCATTCCGATAGAATTGAGATGTTCAGGCTCAAAGGAAAGGAATGGTCAAAGATGGCAAATAAGAGCTATAGCCTAGCTCACACGAAGTGGATGTGCAAATACCATATCGTATTCACCCCGAAGTATAGACGCAAAGAAATCTATAATCAAGTGAGGAAAGATCTAATCGAAATTTTCAGACGTCTATGTAAGTACAAGGGAGTTGAAATTCTAGAAGGTCACATGATGCCGGATCATGTTCACATGTTGGTAGCGATCCCACCGAAAATAGCGGTGTCAACGTTCATGGGATATCTAAAGGGGAAAAGTTCGCCAATGATATTTGAGAAGCACGCAGGGCTCAAATATAAATACGGGAATCGAAAATTTTGGGCAGAAGGGTACTATATAAGTACTGTAGGTCTGAATGAGGCGACCGTAGCAAAATATATTCATGAACAAGAAGCACATGACCAGGCAATAGATAAATTGAGTGTAAAAGAATACGAAGATCCATTTAGTGATAAAAGGAACAAAAAGAAATAAGCCCGTTTAACGGGTAAGTGAAAATGACAAATAACACTGAGCCTGAACAGAATTACTGTCAGGCTAGCGTCTTTAGGCGCAGTTTGGCAACAAGGGGTTATACCCCAAGAGCAAACCACCCGTTGGACGGGTGGTCCTGATTGAAGGTGAATCATGGAGTAACCTGATACTTATATAAGCAATTTATGCAATTTATATATCGTGGCGGTAGTCTAGGACTTTATTTTCTCGTCCAAGGCTGCCGCTTTCTTTATTATTGGGGCTAGTTAATACTTATTTTGTAAATCTGATTGGTACAAAATCTGACTAATCCTTTACTTTCTTCTGACGTTCGTTACGTTATTGAGTAGATTATTCTAAAATGATGTTTTATTGACACGTATTATTTTTCAAGAGTAGATAAATATCGTGTATGATTGAACATACGACACTTACGTTCATTTACATGAACTTTTGAAAGGTGATATTACTTAAATGTTCAGAAAGAAAAAACCTATTTACACAAAAAAATGGTTCTGGATCACAATTTTATTTTTAGTTATACTCGGGAAAATCGTAAATATCGATTCTGATCCTCAAAAAGAAGTTGCATCCAAAATCGCAAAGGATTCGAGTGAGAACGTAACAGAAACTACGGGAATTATTGATGATTCCAGAATACAAGAATCCGACAATACAAGTAACCAAACAGAGTCTGTTAGAAGTCCTGCTTCAAAACAAGACGTAAAACAAAAATCATTGGGAGATTTGTTAAAGTCAAATAACAATAAGCTCGGTGATTCATTATCAAATTTCACTTCGTACTATGGACAGAATTATAAATCAAATAATGGTTTCCCAATGTATGGTGATTTTGATTTAGTTCTTAGTGAAAGCATGAATGTAGTACAAGGAGTTTAATGATTTGATAGTAAGTTGTGCAAGTAAGGGCAGTAAGCGCTTTAATAAAGATTCTCTTTTGAGGCTTTGTCGTACAGAACGATTGTATACAGGCCAACCGCTATTATATAAAGATGATGTCCCTGTAGGAATTCGCAGTTTTCTTTCGTATACGGAAACTCTGGAGGAAGAAACAAACCATCTGTTATGTCTTAGTGAACATTTCGATGGACGATTGCTTAAATCAGATAAAAGTTGGAATGGGGATATTTACGGTAGATTAGTAGAGTTCTCAAAACAAATCTTTTCTGCGGGTAATGCATATCTCATTCAATTCAATACACATCTTTCTATAACATTTGCTGCAGGTTTAATTCTTAATCCAAAATCAGGTGTCAAGGCGTTTCCTATTCAGCGTGGAGATGGATTGATTGCTTGGATTCCGGACATACATCGTGAAATAACACCAACTTATCCAATGTTCAATGAGCAGTACACAGATAACTCTCTGATTGAAGGTGATACAGTTGTTGCTATCAGCATAACTCGGAATGTTAAATCTCATGTTGAGTGGTACATTGATGAGAATAAATTAACGCTAAAATCGTCTTATCATTTTTACTTACCGTCAGAAGGGACTAAGGCAATTCAAGATGGTACACATGCTTGGTTATTAGCAGAACAGGTAATCCGGACTTTAGATAGACGTAATCCGAAACAGAGAAAAGGTAAGGTTCATTTTTTCATTGCTGCTCCAGGTGGTTTTGTTTTCTTTCTTGCTCAACAGGCTGCAAATATCCCTGAGATCATTTTATACGAACATAACTTCACTGGGGATGGATCATATTCCCCTTCACTTATGCTACCAGTCTCGGAGGTGTTATTATGAATATTCCTACTTATTTTTCCAGATTTCTTAAAGAAATTCGATTAACTGAAAATCAAGTCAATGATTTAATCAAAGGACATACTACGTTAAGAAAAAGATTAAATGAAGACGAAGATATGTCTAAAATTATTGTAAGTACGTTCCTGCAAGGAAGTTATCGGAGATCTACAGCTGTTCGTCCAAAGGGAGATAGTCGTTCGGATGTAGCTGTAATTGTGGTGACTAAATTAAGTATGGAAGAATATAGTAATCCAGAAGATGCTATCAATGTATTAAAACCATTTATGGAAAAACATTACGCAGGAAAATATCAAATTCAAGGTCGTTCTATTGGAATATCTTTAAGTTATGTAGACTTAGATGTAGTCATAACAGCTGCACCCTCCGAGAGTGAGGAAGGTATTTTGGAGTCAAATAGTGTTACCGATATGCTTGCACTAGAAGATATTGAAACATGGTCATTAAAGGGATCATGGGAAGTTCTGAGTGAAACAGTAGAAGCAAGCTCAATTTTTAAAACTTATTCGAATGCTAATGAACCAGAGTGGAAAACAGTTCCTCTTTGGATTCCGGATAGGGACGCTGAGGAATGGAAACAAACAGATCCTCTAGCACAAATTAAATGGACACAAGAAAAAAATAAATCATGTAACCGGCATTACGTCAACGTAGTTAAGGCTCTAAAGTGGTGGAGAAGAATAAACAATGTGCCAAAACATCCAAAAGGATATCCACTAGTGATATGCTCCCCATATAGTAGACAGGCGAAATAATAAAAACCTGTTGCTGTATGGGGAGCATTTTTATGGAACAAAAAAGTTTACGGCACTTGAAAAATTAACGATTCTCCAAGAAATTGAATGCGGCCAAATTAGTTTAAAAGCTGCGGCTCGAAAATACGACTTATCCAAAACATCTGTAGTGAAGTGGCGAAGACGTTATCAATTGTACGGTTACGAAGGCCTGGAGGTGCGATCCCACAATCAAAAGTATTCGCCAGAGCTCAAACTCCAAGCAGTTAGGGATTATCTCGAGGAGAAATTGTCGCAAAGCCAAATCATCTACAAGTATAAGATTGCAAGCACAACCCAACTTGCCAATTGGATTAAGAAGTATAATGGTCATAGCAACAGCTTAACTGCTAATTTAGGAGGAACTAGAGCTATGACCAAAGGACGCGCAACCACTTGGCAGGAGCGGATGGATATCGTGCTGTACTGTCTTTCAAATGGACAAGACTATACGAAGACAGCAACCCATTTTCACGTTTCTTACCAACAAGTATATAGCTGGGTAAAGAAGTACGAAGCAGGTGGTGAAGAGGCGTTACGAGACGGCAGAGGACGCACCAAAGCGCCTGAAGAACTTACCGAAGCAGATCGCCACAAACTCGCGATGCAAAAGCTGGAATACGAGAATGCACGCCTGCGTGCGGAGAATGCTTTTCTAAAAAAGTTAGAGGAACTCGAAAGGAGGAGACGTTAAGTCACGTTCGTCAGGAGGACATCTACCTGGCGATTCAGGCTGTTCAGCAAGAGGAGTCTTGCTCCATTCAGCTTTTGTGTGATATCGCTGGGATTTCGCGGTCAAGCTACTACAAATGGTTGAATCGTGAACCCAGTTCCCGAGAAACCGACAACAAGAAACTGACAGAGGCTATGCTCCTCTTGTATGAGAAGGTGGAACGGACCTTTGGGTATCGTCAATTGACCCTACATTTGCGCAGACAAATGGACAAATCTATTAATGCTAAGCGAGTGTACCGCCTTATGAGACTCCAGGGCATCCAGTCTGTCATCCGCAGAAAGAGAAAGAAGTACATAGGCTCTACGCCTCAGCAGGTCGCAGAGAATGTGCTGAACCGTAACTTTGAGGCGGAAGCTCCAAACCAAAAATGGGTAACGGATGTAACAGAATTCAAATACGGCAACGGCAAGAAGGCGTATTTAAGTGCAATAAAAGATCTGTATGACAAGTCCATTGTTGCTTACGTTCTGGGCCATTCCAATAATAATTCGCTAGTTTTTAACACGCTGGAATTAGCTTTGCAGGCAGCGCCGGAGAGCCGATCCTTACTCCATAGTGACCGTGGTTTCCAGTATACCTCTCTGAATTTCAAGAAGATGCTGGACGATGCACAACTGAAGCAAAGCATGTCCCGAGTGGGCTGTTGCATTGACAATGGGCCGATGGAATCCTTCTGGGGAACATTGAAATGTGAGAAGTTCTACTTACATACCTACCAGACCTTTGAAGAACTCCAAACAGATATTGATAGCTACATTCACTTTTACAATAACGAACGGTTACAGGCAAAACTAAACGGCCTCAGTCCCATTGAATTTAGGACTAAGACCGCTTAAACTACTTTTATTTATTGTATTGTCTACTTGACGGGGTGCAGTTCATAGAGCATCTCATTGGTTTATGTTGCCCAGATGGAATACAAAGCGTTGGTCAAGGTGTAACTGAGGTTTTGGAGGCCATAGTGAATAACTATTCAACGAAGCCGGTTATGTCAGATCACGGCGTACCGGAACATGATGTAATGGGCAGAGTTACTGAGGAAGAATACGAAGAGTTTTATGAGCTGGTTAAAAAAGCTGCAGAAATTGCTAGAAAAGCTTCAGATGCCACCACTGTTAAAGAAAGTGCAGAAGAATGGAATAAACTCTTTGGTTCAAAATTTCCGACATCTGAGGCTACAACAACTAATAACCAGAGTAGTTCTCTAGTCTTTTCAAAAAGAGAAAACCCAAATAGCTCTGATATTGTGGGTGGACGGTTTGGATAATCCTTCAATACCTGAAAGTATATTAATCGGGTGTACCCAATTAGAAACTGTTGAAGGATATCAGCAACTCCAAGACCTTTATTGGCATGGAAATTTTAAGAATTGGATTCTCCAGTTTAGTATAAATGTATCAGGGGTAGATGGACAATCTATCCCCCACACTACGAATTGGTATATGTTAATAGATCCTCTTTATCCGAGAGGATCTATTGGTGTATATCCCGACAAAGTAAATAGTATTACTCAAACCTATCAGCACATGAATGAGAATAAAGAAGTAAATGAAATTCCTTGGCGATTAGGTAAGATTTGTACTGATTGGGATAACGGTTTACTTGAATTATTATCAGATACTGAAGAACAGATGGATGCAGATCAACGTATTTCGTGGCATGTAGAGCGATTAAAAAATTGGCTACTCAATGCCTCAAATCATTCGTTAGCAAGACCAGGAGATTTTTTCGAATTACCACACGTACACTTTAGTACTGAGTTGCTAATCGTTTTTGCTGAAGAGCAAAAGAATATTAGTTATTGGAATGGAATGAGAAACAGATCTGGATGGGTATCCCTTAAAGAAGTATCAGAATATCAAAATACTTTATTCGTGTCTGCGTTTTTCGATAATAAGTCGAATGTAATACATGAATATGAGTGGGGAAAACTTGTCCGAGCTGGTGTAGAATCTAAACATCATAATGGGCTATGGGTGCTATTTCCATTTCAGCCTATATTGGAACCTTGGTATTATCCTAAAACAATAAAGGAATTAGAAGCTATTTGTAAGAAACATCATTTTGACTTATGGCGAGAAATATACAGGCACATGCATATCTTCAGAGAACAGGAACAACACAATTACCTATTGCTTGGATTTCAAATTCCTCTATTAGTCGGAGAGGAGAATGTAATTGTTCATTGGATAAGTATAGAAATTGGGAAGTTAGCCAAAAAGGTAAACAAGATTACCGGATTCAGAAGAGCAATGACTTCTATTTTCAACGAGATCGCATAAATCTGTTACATCCAGATAAGAGCTTAAGGTATGTTCGTACAGAGAACTGGAGTAAAGAATCTGTGCTTAGCCGAGGAAGTATAAATGAAAAAATACATCATGATAGTGTATTTTTAATCGGTGCGGGTGCTCTTGGCTCAGCCATCGGGGAACTACTTTCTCGTATAGGTATTACTAAAATAATTGTTTGTGACAAAGATATTTTAAAAGTTGGTAATTTATCGCGACATACGCTTGGTATTAATCACTTATCCATGAAAAAGGCTGAAGCATTATCATATAGAATCAATTACAATAATGTGCACACTTGGTCTGCAGCCATCAATAGTGCTTTTCCCAATTTGAGCGACGATGAAGTAGAGGTATTGGAGAATCAAGATATCATTATAGATACTACAGGTAGCGATGCAGTTATAGACCATTTATATGCCTTTGACTGGACGCTTCCGAAAAGATTTGTTTCAGTGTCACTAGGATTCGGAGCAAAAAGAATGTTTATCTTTTTGTCCAATAAGCATCCCTTTCCTCGCCAGTCTTTCTACAACTTTCTCAAGCCGTGGATTGAATTGGAGCGAGAAGAGAATAAAGACATCATCTTACCCAGGGATGGTATAGGATGTTATCATCCTTTATTCCCTGCTCGCGCAGATGACATTTGGATGATGGCAGGTCTAGCAATAAAAGAAATCGAGGTATGGTGGCTTAAACCATTTGGTCCCAACATCTTTGCTGTTTATGAACAACAACATATAGATGGATTATCCGCAGGTGTTTTACTAAAGCAACGAGAGGTGTTTTAATGCTTGTTCATAGATACAGAGATATTGAAGGCAATCTTGAGGTTGATTTTAGTGACGATGTATTAACATTTATGTTAGCTCAATGTACCTTAAGCGGAGAATTAGAAACAGGTGGTATTCTGGCTGGCTACTATGATGATGCGTTGAATAGGGCTGTTATAATAAAGAGCAGCCCTGCCCCTATCGATTCCAAACAAACAAGAACTAGATTTTATAGAGGAGTGCAAGGTCTCAAAGATTGGCTTAATGCCTTATGGAAGTTAGACAAGGCCTATTATGTGGGGGAGTGGCATTTTCATCCTTTTGCATCAAGTAAAATGAGCATAATTGATTCCAAGCAAATGAACTCAATTTCTAATAATAAGTCAATGAACTGTCCAGAACCCATATTACTTATCATTGGAGGAAACCCTCGAAAAAGGTATTCTGTTTCTATTAGTATTTTTATGAAAAATAAGAAACCGATAGAGCTTAATGAGTACTTACCGGAAATAATCTAGAATAGAAGTTTAGGCTATGTATTTAAGAAGTGACTCGAATAAAGGGCACCCGATGGGTGTCCTTTATTCGGGTTCATTCAAGTATTTATTTAGGTAGTTTTCTCTTAGAGCGTTTTAATTAATGAGAGGTGGGGATAATAGAGATGAGAAACCCGTTGAGGTGCTTAGCGATGAATTAAAGAAGACGTTTATAAGCTGCATCAATTTACTGAGTTTATTTGTAATAACGCGGAAACTACAAAATCAAATAGATTAATACAAAAGGCAATTGTTCACGTTTGCTGAAGATAATATTCAACGAATTTTTGTATTAAATCAACTGCTAAAAATTCATGAGAAGACTCGTGAAGATCTCGTCAATTGTTGTGCAGATCATTATTTTTCATGGGATATATCTACTAATTCTTAATCACGTATGTATGAAGAAAAACTCTATGAAAATATGATAAATATTGAAATTTTTTTTTAACATGGAGCTTCATTATTACTTGTTTAAGAATAGGATACTGAGGTTAATGGGGTACATATACTGCAGCCTGAGACGCATAACAAATTAGTTATGCGTCAAATAGATGTCAGTGAATCAGATGAAAGATATTTTGATCAGGTTATTCATAACAAAGTGAGGATAGGCAATTTTGAGACTAAAGATCAGGATATGCTGTGTATTCGTATTCTTCTTCAATTTCCGAAATCCGCATTTTCTTTTGCTGACTTTTGTGCTGGCAGTGGAAATGTATTGAATGTCATGACAGAAGGCTCTGAAGCGGTAACCTTTGGGATTGAGCCAAATGAAGAGAAGTATCTCGAACTTCGAGAATGTGCGAACTACGCTTTATATGGGTGATATGAAGAGTGTCGGTGCGCGTTGTTCAAGGACAATCTGCGCAGAAATGCGCAATAAAACTTAGGGTCTTTCATTGCAAAGGCTAACTCTATATCTGAATAGGCAGTGGAAGTACCTGTTGAGGATTAAAGGTCGGTAATCCTCCCCTAAACTCCGACGTGCATCGAGAAATGACTATCTCGTTGTACGAAGATCGGTGAGGAGCTGAAAATCAGACCTGTGAAGCGATTAGAGAAGTAAGCTCGGGGTGATACTGGACCTACTGGCTTTAAGCTCGAAGACAAGCGCGCAATGCTCACCAGGCATCCTAATGCTTACCCCTAAAGCGGTTATGATGAACTTGGCGCTGGTACATCACACGTGGATCAGCGAATGCGTTCCGAGTGTGATATCCTTATTGCGGATCGATTCCATGTTAACGGTTATGTCATTGAAAGTGATCAGTAGGTTCGCAAGTCGGTTCAGCATATCCTGTCCACCAGCGCTAGGGTTATCTTAAAAAGTCATCACCGACTGCTGAATCTACCTGTTGACAACCTGCCTGAAAAGATTAAGGCTCAGCTGAAAATCCTACTTATCTACTCTCCGCTACAGCGTAGATTGGGCAGTATGAGATCTTGAACTACCTTTCTCGTTGTCGTTGAACGAACGCAACCTTAGAATGACAGCATAATCGTATCAAGGCTTTCAAGCATCGAAACTATTTCATACGTAATCATGCGTGCTCAAAGTTCGCATTTTAATCGAATGTAATCGACTCCGTTTGCCGCCTTGAAAAGTTCAACCGTTAATTTTTAGATTGAGTTACTTAAACCATAAGTTATTTTTTCTTACGGGAAGAATTGATTGCAAGCGTGATACATACGGTCAAAACGATTAACACAGCTAAGAGCGTACGAAAGTCCATAATTCACCTCCGTTTAGTTAAAATTATTGGTGACGATAGACGCGGTGTTCAGTAATGAGTGATATCAGTATTTATTTACTATAACAACGCTAATGGTAGTTCGCTTTCATCATCATCTAGTATATAGGGTTGGGCATTCAACATATAACCAGGTCTCATGTTAATAAGAATTTCCGGAGTCGAACAAGGCTCAATCTTTTTCCGCAAACGATTTATATAAACATAAATGTTCTGCTCTGTGAAGTAGGAATTAGAGTAGTTTTGCATATAGGCTATTATGTTGCAGGTAAGAATACGTCGGTTAGGATTCGTACAGAAAAAATACAACAACCGAGTTTCGTTGAGCGATAGGAAGGTCTTGTTATTTAACAACTTAACATAGCTACCCAATATGTTAAAGTTTAGCTGGTTTGTAATATGAACAATAATCGATGGGTGATCTAGCGTAATCGTATGTACCATGAAATTATTATAACCCTCCATTCAATGATAGGCTTGTATCCAGCGTGCCATGAAAGCCTGATGCGAAGTTAGTCTCGGTGAATAATCGTTGCTTAGCAAGAGGGAAAGAACTTTAGCGGAAAGTAATTGTATAAACGATATATACTTGTTCTCCCATTGGCCACATTGATAATTGAAAGTAAACCTCTCAACAATAAGAAAAAAATCTCATTTTATGTATAATAAAACACCTCGCTTGTTGGTTCTATGAAAATATTAAGCAAATCACAAGAAAAGTGCGTAACTCTATTTACAACAACATTCCCTGTTCGTCCAATCTCGATTTTCGAAAATTTTTGCCGCTCTCCACATGGGGAAAGCCCTACGAAACGGGGCATTTCTAAATCCTTTAGTCATTCGTATCTAGTGATTTCTTCATAGGGAAGAATTGGTTTCGTCTTCTGGAAAGACCGTCGAGTGGATCTTCCCCGACAAAGATGTTATCTATCGCTTTCTGAATCAAGATTTTTTGCTTAGCGAAGCTTTTTGCAGTAGATTGTGCAGGGTTTCGAACGCTAAGTTCATCTACGCGTATACGAGTGTTCATCATCGACGATTCCTTTTTGAGCCGTAACCGGAGCTAAAGAGTAGAGTTACTGACACGGTTTTTGATCATTCCAACCCGCTACAAAATCGTACAACCACCGCTTACTGCTCCACCAAGCGATCCTACTCCCGGAGCAACTGATCCTAAAACTGCTCCGAGTGAAGCTCAGTTAACTGCACTACCGAATAAGTCCTCGCATTTTCTGGCGCTTCATCAAGTGTTACAAATATAATTTTGGTCTTTATAACAATATTAGTAAATATCCACCGCTGAATATTTACTAATATGAATAAATATGTTATATAGTGGTCTATTTGAGACTATTAAAAGTAAGGAGACATTCATCTGAAGATAAATGTCTCCTTACTAATTTAGAATGAAGAACCTACTAAATATCTAGCAACAACTGTAGCAACTATGCTGATAACTGCGGCAGTGGCTGTTACTAGTGCGGGTGCAACAGCAGACATGATAGTAGCCATCCCAAACATTCTCGACTCTACCTTGACCCAATCCGCAACGCCGTAAGGATGTAATGGCTCCTGCAATCAACCAGAAGATGTGTCATAAAGCCATACCAGAACACATTTTTGCTTTCTGAGTTCTTCTTTACACCCCAGTTGCGAGTTAATGGAAGTTCTTTCATTAACTCGTCATACGGGTAAGGCAATAGTGCTTCTACCTTCTTTTCGAATTATGGGCGATTCTCTGCTAGTTCTAGTTGTTCCTTTAACCATTGTTCTCGTTATCCTTTGAATTTATGGCCACGTTTTTTCTTTGAAAGTTCATTTGCCAGTTACTCCGTATCGTCTTTTTCTTTTTCGGTTGACGATCTCAAGCATCAACATGAGTGGCATCCTTCGCGATCACGGAGACATCGATAAATCCTACTTGAATCGATTGTTGCACTAAATCTTCCTGCGATTGTGGAAAGACTTGTGATTTCTGAAGCTTTTGGATTAGCCGCGTATACGAAACCTCACTTGGAATGCGATCGAAACCCGTAAACCCACAGTCGCATTTTAATTACTAAAAAAATATGAGAAAGGGAGACCACAGTGTTAAGTGGCCTCCCTTATTTATTATTAACTCAACTTTTGGTGCGACCAAGCTTAGGTTGTGAAGTTTAGCAGTGGAAATCCTGCTTGGTAAGGTTAAAACCAAGCCACAATATCGAGTCTGGGGCGGCTGAAAGTAATTTCAATTGTTAAGCGAAGACAGCTAGATAGTAGACCTGAAAGTGACTGAGTCTCGAAATGAGTAAGATGGAGAGGTCGATGTGCGATTTCAGCAGCATCCAGTGTGACATCTGTACTCAAAATCGTAAGCCATTCCCATTTTTTATTCAAGTTTCGGACAAATATAGCTTCACGGGCAAACCGCAGGTGGTGTGTACGATTCGCGGAGCCTAGCGAGATTGGTCAGACAGGGAGTGTTGTTGTAAATAAAGGTACGCACTTTTCTTGTTGGCATGGTTGCTCGACACTTCCATAATACCAAACAAGTGAAGTATACGTCCTTAAGGGGTTAAGCTGATATCCCAGCTGTGAAAGTTGAATTACAAATTAGTAAGGTTGATGATATTACCATTGATAGCAAATAATGGTCTAATGTTTTTGGAGTGTAAGCGTACTCTTAAATATACCTATTAGGAGGATTCAAGAATGAAATATTCCACATTATTGAGAAACCCGGTACTTCAAAACAAAATTGCTTCAAACATGTATAATCCAGCAGGTAGCGTTCTGGAAGAAATCGGCGAGCAGGAAATGAGCCTGCAAGCGGGGGGAACGATCTCGGTCGCTTCTATTGGCTGCGATATTGTTTACTTTGTCGCAAGCAAATATCTCGGCAATCATGGCTATGTCTGCACATTAACCAAAGAGTGTATGCCCTCTTGTAACTAAGAAAATCGGATGGTGGCTGTCTTCAAAGCAGTCACTATTCCCATTAATCTCTTAAATAATAAATATAGAATAACGCTAATGTTTAGCCGGAGGCATAGAACATGAACATGACAGATACATCCGAAATTATACAATTTGATGATGTCATCGCGTATTGGTTGACGCTTTTCCCGGAGGTAGATGGTAGAGAAGGACTGCAGGACATATTGCAGCGAGTACGCGGGACTGGATTTGGAGACCTTGAGAAGGCTCTGGCAAAATCACAAGAAGATAAGCAAGCAGGCCGGTTTGATGAGTTTTTCCGGGTTGTCCCTAGCCCATCTATATCAAATATTTATGGAAGGCTGGAAGAGGAGTACCCGTTTCTTTATTTCTTAGAGCCGGTGATTAATTTGTATGCCTCTTCATTCTATGATGGCATACAAGAAATTGGGCTGGTACAGGACCCGCATGTTCTACTGGAGTCCTCACTGCGAACGATTATTGGCTCATTGTTAGGCATCGCACAACGAACGTTAATTCTCGAACTCAACATTGCGAGAATGAACAAAGTACTTGAGGGGGATACTCCCGAAGCTCGACTTTTGCATTTTTTTAAGTGGCTGTTGAAAGATTCAAACTATCTGCGTTCCTTATACAGAGAATACCCCGGATTGATCGAACTACTGTCCGTTCGCATAGACAATTATTTCACATTCCTTCTGAACATTATCAAAGAAACAGAACAAGAGAAAGATAAGTTATCGGCACTGTTTTGTCAGGGTTGCGATATTGGTAAACTAAGCAGGCTAACAGCCGATGCAGGTGATTCGCATAGAGGAGGCAAAAGCGTCGCCATTATGGAGTTCCAATCCGGGACAAACCTTGTGTATAAGCCACGTTGCCTGGAAGTCGAGGATGCATTCCAGCATTTACTAAAGTGGATGGAGAAACAAAAGTTACCGAAATGTCTGGATTTTAAGATAATGAAGATGCATTTGGGGGTAGAGCACGGTTGGGTTGAGTTTATTGAATACCAGGAATGCGCCAACCAAGAGGAAATTGCCGAGTTCTACAGAAGGATGGGACAGTACCTGGGAGTGTTTCATGCATTGAATGCGAACGATTTCCATCACGAAAACTTGATTGCGAGTGGCCCGTACCCAGTTCCTATTGACCTGGAGTCGATATTCCATCCCCGTATGGATGTCAAACATGACTATCACTCGAATT
This sequence comes from Paenibacillus sp. FSL R10-2734, assembly GCF_037963865.1. Taxonomy (NCBI): domain Bacteria; kingdom Bacillati; phylum Bacillota; class Bacilli; order Caryophanales; family Paenibacillaceae; genus Paenibacillus; species Paenibacillus sp. FSL R10-2734. Next base: position 2,244,621 of record NZ_CP150170.1, read on the forward strand.
CAATGCAGATTGCTCAAAAAATCATCCATAGCTCTGTTTATGCCATCGGACTTTTACCCCAACAGATTATTAATCGCGTTGATAATGCGGATATTAGTATGGATATCAGCGGGATGGGAGCAGAGGTCGACCAAGTTGCACCGTTTAAATACTTTGTCATAAAAAATCAAAATTCCGATGAGATGAAAATTGAAAAGGAGCTTGGGCTACTTAAGCCACAGATTAATAATCCCCGGCTTGGCGGTCAGATTCATAAGGCAGATGATTATATCGATGAGATTAAACGAGGCTTTGAAACAGTATATCGCTGGATAATGGCTAATAAGAATGTAATTTCTAATAAGTGCAGAGACTTGTTTGCAGACAAAAAAATCCGCTGCATCCTTCGTCCGACGAGCATGTACGGCCAACTACTTAGAACGAGCTTTCATCCCGATTTTCTTCGTGATCAGATTCACCGCGACGTGTTACTGCATCGGATTGGTATTCAGGATTCTAGTGAGCATGGACAAGTTGTCGCTTCTGAAATTGAAGATATGCGGATGGGCGATATACCATACTTTAACGCGGCAATCGAAGGGAACGTTCTGTACGATTCCTACGGACGCGAGATGGCCGGTCTATTTGCCAACTCTCCCCTTTCTGACGTAACCAATAAGATTTATGACTTTAGCGAGACCGACTTGCACAGGCAGCTGCATTTTATTGATATTTCTTTTTTGGCGAAATCAAATGATACACAGAAGGAAATTACAAATATTAAATTCAGTCCGGTTAATGTGACTCGTCTGCTTCAGCCGGAAAAATGGCTAAAGCTGGCAGAGGACATCGGTAATTATGTGATAGAGCATAGCATTATCGGCCGTCTGAATGGGAAAGTGGACCGAACATGGATTAGCACGGTGCTGGAGGGACGGGATGAAATTTACTGGTCGTTTGCTCCTGTTGGAGATGACCTGTATAGCGGAAATAGCGGAATTTCCCTATTTCTGGCACAGTTAGGTGCAATCACCGGTAAATCCGAATACGCAAAAGCAGCGCTTGAAGCTATGCGTTCCCCTATGCATGAAATTGAACATTTGAAGCCCGGACATCCCTATTTGGTGGGAGCCTATAACGGCATTAGCGGTACATTCTACACCCTGATACATCTAGACCGGTTGTATCCTCAGCTGCAATTAGGAGCATTCGTATGCAAACATATGCATAAACTTGGTGAACTGATTCCGAATGATACGGTTTATGACGTCATTGGAGGAGCGGCCGGCAGTTTAGGCGTAATACTTTCCCTGTACGAGCAAGCGAAAGGGAATGAGCCCTATCGAAATGAGCTCTTATCGTTGGCCGTTGCCCATTATGAGCATCTGCGGGGTCATAGTGTATCCAGAGGGGAGGAAGGAATCGTTTGGGAATCCAAGGTGACCGTGCCCTCCACAGGATATTCCCATGGCAACGCGGGTATTGCAGCTTATCTTAGCAGACTGCTGGCGATAACCGGAGACAAGAGAATCGAACAGACGATACACCAGACGCTTGCATATGAACGTTCTCTATACACCGCCGAGCATGGCAACTGGTACTCAACCGAATCCAAAGAACGGTTATCCTATGGCTGGTGCCATGGTGCACCAGGTATTCTGCTCGGAAGGCTGCTTATGAAGAAAGCCGGCTACCAGGATAAAAGGATCGACGAAGAAATTAATATCGGCATAAATACGACCATAGCAAGAGGATTTGGATATAATCCCTCTTTATGTCATGGTGATCTGGGAAACCTCCAGATCCTACAATATGCCGCGCAAACAATGCAAAACGTTGAATTGGGGAACCGTTGCTTGTATACGTTTCAAGAGTTGTTCGAGCAAGTATTAGCCACTAGGTGGAATAAAGGAATATTCCGCGGAACGGAATCGATGAGCCCTCTTATCGGTATCGCTGGTTTTGGATATTCGCTTCTTAAACAATATGCGCCGGATAATGTGCCAAATTTACTTTGGTTTGACTAATAGTCTGACTAATCGAGGAAGAGGGTATTCATGCTAATTAAGGAAGTTTGCAGAATTGAGAATATCAGCAAGCGTTATGGCGGCACGCAAGTGATTCAAAATTTATCATTTTCCATAGCAGCGGGAGAAATAGTCGGACTTGTTGGGCCCAATGGGGCCGGCAAGACGACGCTAATGCGAATCATTGTCGGCTTAACGCGGCAGTTTGAGGGCGATGTCCTTATTCAGGGAAAAAATATTCAAACCACATCAAGTGCAACACGTCATATCGGCTGCGTGATTGAGGAGCCCGGATTCTATCCTTATATGACCGGGTATCGCAATCTGAGATTTTTTGCTGATATAACAGGCACCGTATCAGAAGTGGTACTTCACGAAGTCGTATCATTGATGGGACTGGACAAAGCAATCAATAAGAAAGTTAAGCATTATTCGATGGGTATGAAGCAGCGGTTAGGTATTGCTCTGGCATTATTGCAAAAACCGGAGTTTCTGGTGTTAGACGAGCCGACCAACGGACTTGATCCGGAAGGGATTTATGAAATTCGTGAATACCTTCACAAGTTAGCCAAGGAATGGGACATCTCAATTCTCATCTCCAGCCATTTACTTGACGAGATAGAAAAATTATGTGACAGGGCAGAAATTATTCAGAAGGGGCAACTGCTTCAGACCATTCACCTGCAAGAGGAGAAGATGGCGGGAAGGGAGATCCTGTACACGATGGAGACTGGCGAACCAGACCGGCTTGCTGTATTCCTTAAGGATCGCAAATTCGTTGTCCTAGAGGTCAGAATAGACCGGGTTGTACTCAAATTGGATAAAGAGAGGATTACCGGAATTATTCAAGAGATCGGCAAGCATGATATCCAGCTTACTGCATTTTATGAAGTAAGCCAAACCTTGGAGCAACAATTTCTTAGTTTGGTAGAGGAGAATCACATTGAGTAAAGCTATGAAGCTATCTTGGCTGGAGTATATGAAGATTATGATGCGGCCGGGTGTATACATCGGTATTATGCTAGCTACGATTTTCTCTGTGGGCGGTGCCTATCAGGCTATTCATTTCCCAGAATCTTTTCAGATGAGGCACGTATATTCTTTTTTTTCCAATATATCAGAACTGGTAATTTTTATTTATACTGCCAAGTCACTGGGAGATGATTTTAAGTTTAAAACGACAATCCCGTTGTTCACCAGAGGCCTGTCTAGGACGAAGGTGATGGTATCCAAATTACTCAGCCTTCTCTATCTAAGCCTTACGCTGGCGATTGTCAGTTGTTTAATTGGTTTGATCACGAGTTACATTATGCCGCAAGAAATTGACTGGTTTTCGACGTGGTCAGAGCTTGGTAGGATTTGTTTGGCTTACTTGCTATATACGTTCTGCGTTGGGAGTTTCGGCCTTCTGGTGACAGTGTTTAGTTTTAGTATGGCCAATACTCTCATTGTCTGTCTGGTTGCCTTCTGGTTAATGTCATCTTTGCTCAAAATGGTTGCGCAGAAATTAGAGGGATTCCGCGGGGTATTGCCTTATATTTCGTTCAACACGGCAAGTGAAGTCATTCAGTTCCATACACTTAACATCTCAGAATTTATTAGTATGAGCGGAGGCGGAGTTCTCTTTCTTGTGTTGGGTCTATTGTTCCTCAACAAGCGCGACTTGCGTTAACACCCATAAACATAGCTGCCTGAAAGGGGGTGAAGAAATGAAAAAAGACGCTATCATGTTTAAACTCAATCAAGATCCAACCGGATTCATTGAAGAAATGGAATTAAGTGCGCTTTCCGATGTACAAGATCCTGCGGGAGGTACGTCATGGGGATGTGCAATATTTGGAGGAATAGTTGCAGTTACGGTTGCATTATGCCCAACAACCAAATGCACTTCCCAATGCGGTAAGTAATAGATTGAAATCGCACTATTAGATGGATTTTAAAGACTACAAATCCCCTTGATTTAAAGTTCAAGGGGATTTACAGCATCTTTAATTACAAACGCAAGTCTCTCACCGGAAATTTTGCTGTGAAATTTGCGATTGTCATTAAGCAAAGAGAAGGAGCGTTTAAAATATGACCATTCAAACAAAAGTTATATTCGCAGAATCATTATTAGACGCTAAATTATTCAGAGAGCCAGGAAAGTATACTGTTGCTCAAACTACTAATAAGAGTGGAATATTTGATTTCTTCTATACTCCATATCTAAGCAGCTTTGAAAACCGAGTGGAAACATTTCTGGAGCAGTTCGCAATAACGGCTCCTTTTGAACTGCGTACGGCAACAATTATATCCAGCGTGCTGATCGCGCTAAAAAATGATTTGATGTTTATCTCCATTAAAGTACTCATTTCGGAATTTCATGAGCAGAAGATCAGCGGGGATTTGCAAGGAGAAGATGCGGAGTCTAGGTACCAATGGTATGATAACCAATTTTTAAATTATGAATTTCATAGAGATCTGTTACAGCGTTATCCGGTAATGGCGTATTTAATTCAATCACTGCTCAATTCTAAACTGGAACTGCTTCAAGAAGCGTTTCAACGACTGGAGCAGGACTACACAGCATTGGCAGAACGGATGTTACTCTCCTTCGATACAGTAAATGATATTCTCCTAAATACGGGGGATACCCATAACGGAGGGAAATCGGTCGTTATTTTTTCTCTCGGAGACATGGAACGAAGGGTCGTATATAAGCCGCATACGCTGATGCCCGAGAGCTCCTATAATCAAGTACTGGACTGGTTAAATAGGAAGAAGAAACTGGCCATGGAAGTTGCGAATACGAATGCTATTGATGCTGGAGAATATGGATGGCAGGAATATGTTGAGCAGCGGGCTTGCACAAGCCTGAAAGAAGTGGAGCGATACTATTATCGGATTGGTGTTCACCTTGCTTTGATGTATATGCTGAAATGTGGAGACATACATTTGGAAAATCTGGTCAGCGACGGAGAATTCCCGAGAATGATCGATTTGGAAACCTTGCTCACTCAGCAAAATCCGATACCGCTGGCGGAATCCTTTCTGACCGACTTCCTGAAATCAGTGGACAATTCCGTCCTAGGCACGATGCTGCTGCCTCAAAAATTTGGTTTATCCACATTTGATATTGATCTAAGCGGTTTGCACGGCGGTGGAGGGGAGACCTCCTCCTATTTGGAAACCTATAGGCTGATGAATGTTGGGACTGATGATATCCGACTTGTTAAACAGTTCGTCGTAACAGAGGAGAACCGGAATCGGGTGCTATACGAAGGCGGAAAAATAGATCCAAGCCAATATAGCCTATATATCCAAGCCGGGTTTGCGGGTGCCTATTGCGTGATAGAGGAATATAAGGAGGAGCTGATCCAGCTAATCGGCAAGGGTCTCCTCTTTCAGGGGAAGTACCGCCAAGTGCTAAGGCCCACCCATATTTATGCGCGGTACATCGAAGCGGGGAATCACCCGAATTATTTAAGAAAATGGGAGGACAGGGAGAAGTTATTCTCGCTTCTCTATGGCGATTTGCCGAAGAATCAGGTCAAAATCAGGGAGCGAACCGGATATGAAATACAGAGCTTGATGTTCAACGATGTTCCTTATTTTACAGTTGGATTCAATTCTAATGATTTAATGACCGGGGAAAAAAACCAGATTGATCAGTATTATGATACCGTCTTGTCCGATCAGTTGCTTATGCGTATTAGAAGATTAGATGAGCAAGATATGAAACGTCAGATGAGTTATATCCGAATGTCCCTAAGTACATTGAAGAATGTAAGCTGGGGACATGGAGATGATAAGAAAAACGGAGATCTTCCGGACGGAGGAGAGTTTCGATTTACGGATCTAGATCATTGGCTTGGCTGTGCGAAGGAAATCGGGGACTGGATGGAGTCAAACAGTTTGGCTAGCAGTGATGGAATGAGGTGTTCCTGGCTGTCGCTTTTGGTTGCTGATGACCGTAAATTGTCACTGGGTCCTGCTAATTACACATTATACGAGGGATCGGGAATAATTCTATTTCTGGCTTATCTGGCCAAGTTATCAGGGGAGGATAAGTACGATCGTCTTGCCAAGGCGGCTTACGAGGGGATGGAAGATCTGTATCATCCTGAGCAGTTGGTGCTATCGTCTTCTGCCTATTACGGCTTCGGCTCCCTGCTATATCTTTATTACTCTTTATGGGTTTTATGGGGCGGCGATAGCCTCTATGCAAAATTCATCAGACAAATTCAAAGAATTATGGAAATAGAAATAGAGGAGGATGCATCCCTGGATATAGTCTCTGGAATGGCGGGGACTGTTATTGTATGCCTTAATATCTACCGCACAGACGGTAACTCAGATTTACTAGCAGTGGCAAGCCGTTGGGGAGAGGAACTTTATCGTCGGCTGTCAGTCAATGTATCAGGACGTTTAAGCGGACTATCCCACGGCTATGCAGGTTATGCATGGGCATTGGCTTTGCTAGGAGAGTCAGTGAATAAGACAGTTTATACCGAACTGGCGTTCGCCTTGATTGAGGAAGAGAATAAGAACTACGACCCTGTAGTCGGCAATTGGAGAAGCATGCGTCCGAAAGAGTATGATTCAGACTTGATATATTGGTGCCATGGGGCACCGGGCATCGGCCTATCCCGCGCTAGAATGGCTTCGTTCATCAGCGATGTAAACCGAACGGGACTATTGCATAGGGATGCTAGACGAGCAATTGACAAGTTAATGAAGGACGGCTTTGATGAGAGGCTAGATGACAGCTTATGCCATGGAATCTTCGGGAATATCGACATTGCCTTAGACATTGCGCAGCTGACCGGAGATCAGCATTTATTGCAGGAGGTTAGTAAAAAGGCACGCTCAGCTGTCCAACGGATAGCAAGAAGGGGGGCGCGGTACGGTTTGGGATGTATTACGGATATCACCGGGTTTATGCTGGGATTGTCGGGCATTGGTTACGTGCTGCTGCGCCTGAGTGATTCCCGTATTCCATCCGTTTTAGCGCTGGAAGCAGCGCGGAAAGAGGAGGTTTGAAGTGAGTAGAAAAACGAGAATGCACGTTCCCTACGTAGAGCAAATGCAGCAGACGGAGTGCGGTTTATGCTGCGTTGCGATGATTTTAAGATACTATCAGAGCCACGAAATGCTTAGTGATTTGCGTGAATTTCTTGATGTTGGGCGGGACGGGTTGAAAATCAGCCAGCTGAATCAACTGCTAAATAATTTAGGTTTTAATACACATGTATATCACTCTGACGTGAAGGGACTGCAACAGGTCCACGTTCCTGCAATTTTATTTTGGAACGAAGATCATTTTGTCGTATTGGAAAAAATTAATGGGAGCAAGGTTTATATCGTGGACCCTTCTTTCGGGCGGAAGTGCATTAAGCTGGAAGAATTGGAGGAACAGTATTCAAAGTACGTGCTTACTGCAGAGCCTTCAGAGAGATTTTCCCCACGAAAAAAAAAGAAAAGTGTCTGGTTTGATTTTTTTCCAGGAGTTTTTCAAAATAAACGACTTTTTATTACAATTGTAATCTTGTCTCTCATAACTTATTTAGTAACGCTATCAGTTCCGATTCTTGTGCAGTATCTAATCGACGAAATTGTCGTGAAACAGAGATTAGACAAGTTTGGGTTATATATTAGCATTATGCTGGCAGCCATCCTCATTTATTGCTCGATTTATTTTTATAGGGGACGCAAGCTTATTGATCTCCAAGTGATCCTGGATCGAATAATGACTACGAAAACGTTCTCTCATTTATTGAACGTCCCCTATAAGTTTTTTGAAGCACGTTCGTTCGGTGATTTACTGTTCCGTATTAACAGTCTGCACGCCATTCGTGATCTGCTTTCCGAACATTTGGCTAAAGGGCTTATAGACTTCGGAGCAATCGCTTTTATCCTGGTATATATGTCCTACAAGTCACTAATTTTAACGGGTGTAGCAGTTGCTATTGTGATCCTTACTGGAATCTACATTCTATATTCCCGACCTTATATTGTAGAAGCTAACCAGCATGAAATCGTAGAGAATACTAAGCTCCAATCTGCGCAGGTAGAGGCGATGTACTCCATATTTGGCGTAAAAACGGCAGGTATTGAGGATCAGGTATACCGCGGATGGAATAAGAAATTTGAAAATGTATTGTTCCGGTACAGAAAGAAAGGGAATATTCTCAATATCTATAGTACTATTATGGCAGTCATGTCAACTATATCACCGATTGCCATTCTGCTTATAGGTATCCAGCAATATTTGCAGCACGCTATTACATTGGGGGAGGTTATTGCATTCCATGCCTTGTCGGGAACTTTTTTCGCCACAAGCGTATCGTTGTTCCAAACTTATAATAACTTTGTACTCGCCTCTTCTTACTTGGACCGGATACGCGATATTACGGATGCTAAGATCGAGAAAAATCCGGACGTTCCGGTTGAACACCAGATAAAGGGGGACATACGGCTTGAAGGAGTCTCATTCTCCTATACCAATCATGCGCAAGAGGTACTCCATAATCTGTCCCTTCATATAAAAAGCGGACAGAAAGTCGCCATAGTGGGTCCTTCTGGTTCCGGTAAGAGCACGCTCAGTAAAATTCTGCTCGGCATCTATACGCCAACCGCAGGGAAAATTTATTATGATGACCTGGAATTGGAGCAATTCAATAAGCAGAAGCTACGCAGGCAGATGGGGGTTGTACCGCAAGATATTAACTTGTTCAACAATTCAATACTGGAAAATATAAGAATGAACAAAGACGATGTAGATATCGAAGCGGTAAAGAGAGCAGCAGAGGTCGCACAGATCCGCGATGAAATTGAGAGCATGCCAATGGGCTACTATACGGTGATATCCGATATGGGCATGAATTTATCTGGCGGGCAGCGGCAGCGAATTGCACTGGCCCGTGCGATCATTTCCGATCCTAAAGTTGTTATACTTGATGAAGCAACTAGTTCGTTGGACTCCATAAATGAAGCAAGAGTTTCTCACTATTTTAAGAGCAACGGCTGCACGCGCGTAGTAATTGCACACCGTTTATCGACTATCATCGATTCCGACATTATTTATGTCATGAACGAAGGAAGAATAGTGGAATTGGGCTCTCATGATCAATTGATGGCACAGAAGGGGCCATACTACCAATTATATAGTGTGCATAAGAGCGAACAGGAACTAATATCCGTATAAAATGCCCGTCATGCATACAAATGAAAGTGGTTTTAATTTCTGAGTGCTGAACGTTTCTTGATGATTGTTCATATTACAGCGGGCGTGATCTCTGAGATATTAAAGAAGACATTATTATTGAAAAAGTTCATATTCTCTCTACGTATTTTGGAACAACAGTGGAAGAAGCGCTAATATCTTGGGCACACTCCATCGTTCCAGAATACATGCATGGGCGGTTTGAATAACAAATGAGTATGTATCCAATAACATTGATCTAGGGGTCGATGGGATAACTGTTTCAAGAACATCTTTCCTAGAACCATATGAACTGCAATGGGATCCTAGTAAGGTACAGTTAAACGATATCGATTTCCGCCGGTGGTTGTTAGTATTGACCACTAAGCCAGTTGAATCAAATGTTAAGAGAGCTAGTGAATGGAAGTTGGAGCTCCTTGTTGAAGGGAGAACACCAGTGACTAAGAGGAAAAAGTCGTATAACGTTTCTGAGGGGCAGATGGTTTTTAATTTCTAATTCTCGGATAGAAAATGATTATATATTATAAAAAAAGAGAAACCAGTGTTTTGCTGCCTTCTCTTTTTTTATACGATAGGAGATATAAAAGTACAGTTGTGGTTTACCTTTATTATTAAATAATTAACGAACATCTCTCAAAAGAAACAGACAATTATCCAGCAACTCAGCGGGTATCCGGTGAAGTGGACGTATTATATGCAGGGATCCGATCTTTACGTAGAAACTGGAAGTGAAGATGCTCGCTTCGGTGGAATTAACCAGACTCATATCGGGCTGGATAAAGAGCGCATTCTAGGAAAACCAGTAACCGTCAATTTCGCGGGGGATGGAAACAACAAGGCCATTGATGTGTATAAGGATTTTAAAGGTACAGAAGCTTCTATATATATGTTCTACTATACGACTGATGATCCGGATAAAGAAACAAGAGTGCAGATCCAGCCATAAGAGTTAGGCAATACGTAAGCGTATAGAAAATAGAATAACTTTTTAAGGGATGAACCTTGTGTTCTTCCCTTTTTTTCGTATACAGTGAGTAGACGTCGTAAAGAATCCGCTATGAATAATTATAAGGAGAGAAGATGGATGGAAGTCACACGCTGTGCTTGGGTCAACGAGGATCCTTTATATATCGCCTACCATGATGAAGAATGGGGCAAGCCTCTATACGATGACCGAAAGCTGTTTGAATTACTTATGCTCGAAGGTATGCAGGCAGGGTTAAGCTGGTATACAGTCCTAAAAAAGCGAGCGCATTACAGAGAAGTATTTGACGGATTTGATCCGGCAAAGATTGTCCATTATGATGAAGCCAAAATTGCTGAGCTGATGAGTGATCCAGGTATTATTAGAAACCGCTTGAAAATAGATTCAATCATTCGGAATGCTAGTGTATATTTGCAAATTTGCGAGGATCATGGCAGCTTTTCGGATTATCTTTGGAGCTTTGCCCAGGGGACGCCTACGATTAACCATTGGGAGACTCGCGCAGAGGTACCTGCTTCAACACCTCAGTCTGATGAGTTAAGTAAGGCATTAAAGAAGAAAGGAATGAAGTTTGTCGGCTCTACGATTTGTTATGCTTTTATGCAGGCATCGGGGATGGTGGATGATCATTCGCTTAATTGCTTTTGCAGAAGTAAAGAGGAAGCCGCAGATCGTTGATCAGTAGTTTGGCGTTACACCAAGAAGAAATGTTATACTATGAAGCGAATGCTTTCGAGGTCAATTTTGAACGAAGATTATCAATGAAGCGAACGCTCACAAAACTAAGCGTATGCTTTCGAAGCAAGTTTTGCCGAAGTGAATCAATGAAGCGAACGCTCACAAAACTTTTAGGAGGATCACATAAAGATGTTATGGCATGAAGTGACGATACATACAACAGAAGAAGCACAGGAAATGATTTCGAATTTTCTCTATGAAGCAGGTGCTGGTGGCGTTTCTATCGAGGAATCCGGAACACTGAACAAAGAACGGGATACACGTTACGGTGAATTATACGACGAACCTTTGAATGATATCCCAGAAGGGGAAGCGGTCATAAAAGGATATTATGCCGATTCCACGGATATGGATGCTGTTATAGAAGAACTGACACCACGGGTAGCAGAATTGCGCGAGTTCGGCATTGATCCCGGCAAAGCACTGATTTCGTGGAAGACTGTGGATGAAGACGAATGGGCTCATGCTTGGAAGCAATATTTCAAACCGCTCCGAGTATCGAAGCGCCTAACGATTAAACCAACCTGGGAGGAATATACGCCTGAGAGTCCAGATGAAGCTATCATTGAGCTCGACCCTGGCATGGCATTTGGTACAGGGACTCACCCTACAACAGCTCTGTGCCTGCGTGCACTTGAAAAGAACATCAGCGGCGGTGAAGAGGTTATCGATGTCGGCACAGGTTCTGGAATTCTGGCTGTAGGCGCGATGCTGCTCGGTGCAAAATCCGTATTAGCATTAGACTTAGATCCGGTGGCTGTGGAAAGTGCGCGAGAGAATGTAGCGCTTAACAAACTTGAACAGTACATTACGGTAAAAGAAAGCGATCTTCTCTCCTTGCTAGGTGGTGAAGGGGTGGCTGACACGGCGGCTGGAGAAATGTGGCCATCTGCTAGACCAGGTCATTCTCTAGAGGGAGCTGTTCCTGCTGAGCAAGACTCTGAAGGTAACCTTGGCGTTACACTGCCTGTACAAATTGTAGTTGCGAATATTTTAGCGGAAATCATCGTATTGTTTACGGATGATGTATACCGTGCGCTTCAGCCTGGGGGCCTCTATATTACCTCCGGTATATATAAAGATAAAGAAGGACTTGTGGCGAACGCGCTCAAAGAGTCTGGCTTTGAAATTATTGAAATAACCCGTGAAGAAGATTGGGTGGCATTTACAGCCGGAAAGAGGTAAAGATGGATATATTGCAAAGCTTCATTCGAGTAGACTTAGATCAGCTTCCTTTTCTGCTCATTACGATTTTAATTGCTTTTACAGTACATGAATTCAGTCATGCTTATTTCGCAAATAAGTTCGGTGACCCGACCGCAAGATTACTTGGTCGCATGACACTTAACCCAGCTGTTCATTTCGATTTCTTTGGTATTTTGCTGCTGCTCGTTGCTGGCTTCGGTTGGGCACGTCCGGTTCCAGTAAACCGCGATAACTTTAGTCGGCCTCGCCTCATGGGAGTTATCGTGTCGGCTGCGGGTCCAATCAGTAACCTGCTCTTAGGGATTATAGGTGCTATAATATACGGTGCACTCGCGGCAACTGGAGCTCTAGATAATATCTCGAATGATCGTGTTCTCGAGGCTGTATATTTATTCTTTGGTACCTTTATTCAATGGAACTTCTTTTTGTTTCTGTTCAATCTTATTCCGCTGCCACCACTGGATGGCTATCGGATTGTGGAAGATGTCGCCCCACGTTCGATCCGTGGCAAACTACAACAATTTGAACAATGGGCTGTATTCCTCTTTTTATTGATTCTGTTTATTCCTGGGCTGCGGACGTATACTATTGAGCCGCTCTCAATCTGGGCTAGTGAAATGTCGAGAACATTTGTACAGCTGTCTCTAAGAATTTTTGGTAGCTAAGGCAGAGAATGAAGGCTGTTCAACCCTTGTCAAACATTGTATTATGTAATTTGTTAAAAAATATGATAGTAATTTTCGCCTGATCCATATTTATATTTCTCGATTAAACGCTTACCGTCCTTATAAGGACGGAAGGCGTTTATACTTGTTACTGAATTCATGAACAGGATGATGATGAGATGCAGCGTTATTTCGTTACACCGGAGCAGTTTGGTGCAGATACCGTAAGAATTGACGGGGAAGATGCTCGTCATATTGCTAAGGTGATGCGCGGTAAGGCGGGAGACAAGCTTATTGTTAGCGATGGTGTTTCCCGTGAGGCGTTAGTGGAGATTGCACAGATTGAAATTGGGGAAGTCACAGTGAACATACTGGAGACCCTGGAGATGACGCATGAACCTCGAATTAAAATTACAGTGGCTCAGAGCTTGCCTAAGGCCGATAAGATGGAAACCGTTATTCAGAAGTGTACAGAGATTGGTGCTGTAAGCTTTATTCCTTTTTTGTCAGAACGCACGATAGTGCAATACGACGAACGTAAGGAAAGTAAACGACTGGATCGCTGGCGTAAAATTTGCAAGGAAGCTGCTGAACAGGCTCACCGGAATATCGTTCCGGCAGTAGGATCACCTCTTTCGTGGAAGCAGCTACTGCAGACTTTTGGAGAATATGATGCCGTTTATTTCTGCTATGAGAAAGAAGAGGGTTTACAGCTTCGAAGCAGCGTTGCTCCATGGTTATCATCGCTTTCCCCTCAGTCAAGCGGGAAAGTTATGGTTGTGGTAGGACCTGAAGGGGGCTTTAGCCCGGAAGAATGTCAGAAGGCAGAAGAAGCAGGGGCATTATCCGTTGGCCTAGGACGACGTATTCTGCGCTGTGAGACAGCGGGCATGGTTGCCGCTGCTTGTATTTTATATGAATCTGGAGAAATGGGAGGAGCTTAAGAGATGCCATCCGTAGCATTTTATACTTTAGGTTGTAAAGTGAATTTCTATGACACCGAAGCCATTTGGCAGCTATTTAAAAATGAAGGTTACGAGCAGGTTGATTTCGAGGGTCCCGCCGATGTATATCTGATCAATACTTGTACTGTAACTAATACAGGTGACAAAAAAAGTCGTCAAATGATTCGCCGTGCCGTGCGCCGTAATCCTGAGGCCATTGTGGCTGTAACAGGCTGTTACGCACAAACCTCTCCTGGTGAGATTCTGGACATTCCCGGAGTCGATCTTGTCATTGGTAACCAGGACCGCGATCAGATCATGACGCATGTGAAAAATATTGAAGCTTCGCGTCAGCCGGTCAACGCTGTGCGTAATATTATGAAGACACGTGAGTTCGAGGAGCTGGATGTGCCAGGCTTTGCGGATCGTACGCGTGCTTTTATGAAGATTCAGGATGGCTGCAACAACTTCTGCACCTTCTGCATCATTCCATGGTCACGTGGGCTGTCCCGCAGTCGCGATCCAAAAAGCATTGTAGCGCAGGCGCATCAATTGGTAGAAGCAGGGTACAAGGAATTTGTACTTACGGGTATTCATACCGGAGGTTACGGTGATGATCTTGATAATTATCGTCTAGCCGATTTGCTGTGGGATCTAGATAAGGTGGATGGACTGGAGCGGGTACGTATCAGCTCTATCGAAGCTAGTCAGATCGATGAGAAGCTGCTAGAGGTGCTGAACCGTTCCTCCAAAATGTGCCGTCATTTGCATATTCCACTGCAAGCCGGACATAATGATGTGCTTAAAGCGATGCGCCGTAAATATACGACAGAAGAATATTACGCCAAAATGCAGCTGATCCGTCAGGCGATGCCGGATGTTGGGATTACGACGGACGTTATCGTTGGATTCCCGGGCGAGACAGATGAGATGTTCCGTGCCGGATACGATTTCATGAAGGCTATTAATTACTCGGAAATGCATGTCTTCCCATATTCCAAACGGACAGGTACACCTGCTGCGCGGATGGATAACCAAATTGACGAGGAAATTAAAAATGTACGTGTGCAGGAGCTGATTGATCTATCTGAAGAGATGCAGCTAGCTTATGCCCGTAAGTTTGTAGGACAGACGCTTAGTGTGATTCCAGAAAGATCGGCTAAAGGTGCTCCGGGCCGCAGTATCCAGCATGGGTTCAGCGACAACTACTTGCAGGTGTTCTTCGATGGGGAGGATTCACTTCAAGGTGAGCTTTGTCAGGTGAAGATCACTGAAGCTGGTGTGAACGAATGCCGAGGCGAACTGGTCGGGGTTAGTCAGACTGGTCTTAAGCAGGCTGTTCGCTAAGTAACAGGTTGAATAAGTAAGGAAAACAACAGAGCAGCCATTTTCCCGTTAGTGGAGAATGGCTGCTCTGTGTTTTTAGTTACTGTCTGCCTAAATCGCAGACTTATATCATCCTCGCCAATTCATAATCCTCCATGTGACTTGAGGACTCAGATGATGTTATTTGCAAGTTTTTTGCCTTTGGAGCATAGTTTCGGACTCCAGCGGCGTTATTCCTTAGCGAGAGGTACAAATTTGCTCTTTTTCAAGCCAATAGCGACTGTGGAGTCCGTTAGAATTCCAAAAAGGCGATTATACTGCGAATAAGGTCAGCTGTGTCCGATAGCGATTTCTTAGCCATCAAGAAGCTCAAAAAAACATCCGCAGGATCATAAGGGAAATAACACCCACCAGCACAGTACCTAGCAAACTCCGGGTCTTTACCGCGATCCAAAAAGTAGGGATTGCCGCAAAAAGCTCAACGTTATTAGCTATAGACGAGAATTTTCCATCATTTAAAAGAATCTCCTGGCCTATTAATGCCGCCATAACAGAGATAGGAACATAATTTAACCAGCGCATTCCCCATTCAGGCAATTCAAATCGGCTTAGAATCATTAGTGGAACCACTCTTGGAATGAAGGTTACCAATGCTGCCCCTAGAATAATCAAAAATACATCCCATCTCACTTCCATTTTTCAAGCACCATCCCTACTGTTGAGGCAATGACCGTAGCAATAATGACACCTACACTACCGGAGAATACGAAGGAGCTAGCTACAGCGATGACTACTGCTAGGATTGCTACAACCAAATCAAGTTTTATTTTTTTGCGGTCAATCATGGAAATGACAAGGATACCAATAAACATGGCGGGTAATGCAAACTGCAGACCGTATTGATCTGGATCAGAAATCCACTGGGCTAAAAAAGCACCAGCTATATTCGCAAGAAACCAATTTAAATAAGCGGTGATATTGAGTCCATGCATCCATTTTTCACTGATTCGTTGCTTATTCACCGTTTGATTAATAGCAACTCCAAAGGTCTCATCTGTCAATAGTGTTCCAACCAGCATGTTCCTCAGTGGGGTAAGATGTCGGAAATAAGGTGAAAGAGCTGCACTAAGCAAAATGTGACGAAGATTCACGATAAATATCGTAACGATAATAGCAGCAGGCGAGCTGCTTACGGCTATCATTCCAGCAGCTATAAACTGAGCTGAACCGGCATAAAGCATTAGGCTTATCAAGGCAATCTCAGCAATGCTCAGCCCGGCTGTCTTTTGAACAACACCTGCTGCAAGTCCAATGCTTAAATAACCGAGTAATGTAGGAATGCAATCTTTTACCCCTTTAAGGAAGCTATCTTCCTCTTTTGGAGTAGTGATTGTCTCTAGTTGAAAGTTCTCTATACTCATCGTAGCCCCCTTGGTTCAAGAAAGAATGTAGTAGCTAGCATATTACTTACTAATATATTGATCAACCCTTAACCTGATTATCTAGTCTGAAAGTCCTGAATTTGGCTTTATGGAGCTATAGGGTAAACACTTGGTGTACAATTGTCGATATAAGTAAAAGAGTGTGGGGATAAACCACCAAACGACATTATAGCCCAAGGGAGAGAACAAATGACTGTGTACAGGAAAATGACGAAAATGCTCCTCATCATGATATTGTTAGCTACTGCGGTTTTTCCGGTAAGTGTCTTTGCAGCTACCGGCGACATCAATTCAATTGAATTCGAAAGCTCAGCCAAAGTGCAGCTTACAGTTGGACAAACGCCTAAGCAACTGAAGGTATATGCGAATGTGGAAGGGTCCTCTTCCAAAAGAGATGTGACTGGTGCAGTGGTATGGAATTCTTCTAACACTAACGCTGTAAAGGTAGTAAATGGCTTACTGACTCCGATAGATAGCGGAAAGGCTATTATTACAGCTACTTATAATCATGCGCTTGCTACTGTTGAAGTAGAGGTAACACATCCGATTAAAGAATTGAAGCTTGAATATAGCTCCGAAGGGAACTATAAATTGGGTGACGAAGAGGATAAACTGTTGGTCAAGGCCAATGCGATTGGAGGCGAAACAGCGACTTCTGCTAAGGATGTAACTGCTGATACAACTTGGAGCAGCTCCAATACAAGCGTATTGACGATTGCAGAAGGTAAGATCACTCTGGCAGGTGAAGGTACTTCAACCATTACTGCCAAATACAAAGACATAACAGCAACCTTTAAAGCTGTAGTGAAATTGCCTTATTCTGAAATTGAGCTTAAAAATGATAAGGGTATCGTTATTAAGGAAATTGAAATGCTCGTTGGTGATAATCCGGTGAAATTAGCCGCTTTTACCAAAGAGAATACAAAAACGACCGCCAATGATATTTCAGCAAAAGCGGAATGGTCTTCTTCCAATACGAGTGTTGCTACTGTAGACAAGGGAGAAATCAAAGTGTTATCCGCAGGAAAAGCTGTAATTACAGTAACTTATCTGGGGATTACACAAACAGTGGATGTATATGTACGTGCTCCTTATGAGGCGTTATTGCTTACCCCATCAGGCGATCAATTCTTGTTTATGGGTGAGAGCTTGAACGTTAAAGCAGAGGTTCGAGATGCTGCAAATTCCACTCCGAATGTATCAAGCAGCGCAGTGTGGACTTCGGACAACCAGCTTGCAGCAACGGTTACTGCAGGCAGTGATGCCGCAGCAATCACTGCAAAAGCAGTGGGAACTTCGGTTATTAAAGCAGAGTACAGAGGGATTAGTAAAAGCTTCAAGGTGACAGTATATCCTACGATTACAGCGCTGGAAGCTGATAAAACAGAACTGGAAGTCTACACAGAGGATTCCGTAAGTTTGCCAAAGGTAAACGGAACCAAGCTAGATGAAACGAAGCTGGATCTCAGTCAAGAAATCGAGTGGACTTTTACCAATGATGAGATCGCCATCATCAAAGATGGTAAGCTCGTTGCTGAGTCCGCTGGTACAGTTGATCTTATCGGCAAAATAAAATCAGAGAATCCTATCTCCTCCAGAACGGCTGTACGGGAGAAAAGTGTTGTAGTGAAAGTTACAGTTAAGGATAAGGTTCATATCCTGCTTGGACCAGAGGACAACTTTGTGGTTGTTACTGGCGAAGAGAAGGCTGTTCCAGAAGTAAAAGCTGTGATGGAAAATGGGAATGAACTTGATGCTACTGGAACGATGGAATGGGAGCTTACCGGTACGAATGCGATAATCAAAACAACAACTTCCGGTAAAGTAATCAAAGGATTGGTGAAGGGTTCTGCTACATTAAAGGGAACTTATGCTGATAAGACCATCAGTATCCCAGTTACTATTGAACAAAAGGTTACTAAGATTGTTGTAGAGCCAAATGCGATTGAATTGAACATTAAAGGTTCCAAATCCATAAAGGTTACGGCTTACTACTCTAACGGTAAGACTGGGAATATCTCCAGCAGCATGAATTGGGGGTCTTCTAATGAGGCAGTTGCCACGGTTAAAGGTACATCTGTTAAAGCAGTAACAGAAGGAACAGCAACGTTATCAGGCTCTTACCAAGGGATCGCTGCTAGTGTCAAAATTAATGTAGTTCCTAAGCTAATGAAGTTGACTGTCAACGAAAATAGACTGAAGATGGCTCCGGGAGCTGTTCAGAATGTAATTGTGATTGCGCAGTATGATACGGGGAAGACAGCTATTGTTACTGGAAATGCGGCGTGGACCAGTTCTAAGCCTTCTGTAGCTAGAGTATCTGCTAGTGGTCAAATTGTAGCAGTGAGCAAAGGAACGGCATCCATTAAAGGAAAGATCGGCACCAAGACAGTGACGGTAACAGTTTCTGTGAAATAGGTAGATCATATCTTTTGCATAATGAACTTATAGGTCTGCAAAGCTAACGTTATGTTGCTTTGCAGATTTTTTAATGAAGTATATAGTAATTCCTACTATTCCGATGTATAATCACTTAAAATGAAGAAGATACGTTGGGGGAGATGAAAAACATGGCAAAACAAAAGGTGCTATCGATCAAGACGATTGTAGCTATTGGTATCGGCTCTGCTTTATTCGTTATACTGGGCAGGTTCGGTTCAATTCCATCCGGAATTCCAAACACTAACATTGAGACTACATACGCTTTACTGGCATTGTTCGCACTGTTGTACGGTCCATTTGCTGGATTATTAATTGGTCTGATCGGACATACATTGAAGGATGCAATTTTTTATGGTTCCCCTTGGTTCAGTTGGGTAATCGCTTCTGGCATTGTTGGGCTGGTAGTTGGTTTGCTAGTGGCTAGAATTGGGATTCATGATGGAGAGTTCGGACGAAAGGAACTGATTCGTTTTAATCTCGCACAGATTGTAGCGAACGCAATCGCTTGGTTCCTGGTAGCACCTGTACTGGACATTCTAATCTATGCAGAGCCAGCGAATAAAGTATTCACACAAGGACTTATCGCCGGAGCATCCAATATAGTTACTGTGGCAGTAATTGGGTCCCTGCTAGCTATTGCGTATGCTAAGACAAGAACGAAGCAAGGAAGCTTGACCAGAGAAGCATGAATGACATATAATCCAAACCAAAAGCCGGTGGAGATCACCGGCTTTTTCATGGCTATAAAACATATAAGAAATGTGAATTTCTTCAAAGAAGCCAAGAGGAAGGTTAAGTATGAAAAAAGCAGTTATCGAATTTAAGGATTTCAGTTTTCAGTATCGGGCGCAGCAGGAGCCTACTCTCACAAGCATCAACTTGACAATTAGCGAAGGGGAAAAGGTGCTTATCGTGGGACCCTCGGGTTCTGGGAAAAGCACATTGGCTCATTGTATAAACGGACTCATCCCTTTTGCATATAAAGGAGAGATGTCTGGGTCCCTGCGCATTATGGGTCTGGAGCAGAAAGAACTAAGTATTGCAGCGTTGTCGGATCAGGTGGGGACTGTACTGCAGGACCCAGACGGACAGTTTGTTGGATTAACGGTTGGAGAGGACATCGCCTTCAGTCTGGAGAATCACGCGGTTCAGCAGGCTGAGATGATAGAAAGGGTAGTGGCTGCGGCAACAGCGGTGGATATCCACGAATATTTGGGAGCTTCACCTCAGGAATTATCAGGCGGACAGAAACAGAAAACGACCTTAGCTGGTGTACTGGTTGGTGATGTGGACATCCTGCTCTTTGATGAGCCTTTGGCAAACTTAGATCCATATACCGGCACAAAAGCGATTGAGCTTATTGACCGAGTGCAAAAAGAGACCGGTAAAACGGTAATTATTATTGAGCACAGATTAGAGGAAGTACTGCACCGTGCTGTGGACCGCATTATTGTGATTAATGACGGATACGTAGCGGCGGATATGCCAGCCGCTGAGCTGTTAAGCACAGGCTTGCTTTCAGAAGTAGGCATTCGGGAGCCTCTCTATTTAACAGCTCTAAAGTATGCAGGTTGTACAATTACAGCAGATATGAATCCACAGGATATGAACGATATTCAGTTGGATGCTTGTTCTAGTAAACTTAAGCTTTGGTATGATAACAATAATGCTAGGCAGGATAAGCTTGGGAGTCCACCTATCCTTGAGTTGCGAGAGGTTTCATTCGGTTATGAGAGGAGCCGACCCGTACTACATAAGCTTAATCTTCTTATTAATAAAGGAGAGCTGGTCTGTATAGCTGGGAGAAACGGTGCTGGCAAATCCACTGTATCTAAGCTCATCTGTGGATTTTATAAGCCCACCTTCGGTTCGATATTGATGAATGGAAGGGATATTGCCAAGGATACGATTAAGGAGCGGGCAGAGCGGATCGGTTTTGTGATGCAGAATCCTAACCATATGATTTCTAAAACTCTTTTATATGATGAGGTTGCTCTAGGCCTGAAATTAGGGGGGATATCAGAGGAGCTTATCCGTGAACGAGTTCATCATGTTTTGAAGATATGCGGTCTATATGCGTTTCGTAGCTGGCCGATCTCGGCGCTCAGCTATGGCCAGAAGAAGCGGGTTACTATTGCTTCTATTATGATCCTGGAGCCAGAAGTAATTATATTGGATGAACCGACCGCGGCTCAGGATTATAGACATTATAACGAAATGATGGAATTCCTTCTGACGCTGCGGGAGCAGGGGATGACGGTCATTATGATCACACATGATATGCATCTCATGCTGGAGTATGCCGATAGAGCCATAGTATTATCTGATGGAGTGAAGCTTGCTGATGACAGCCCTGAGCGAGTATTAACCAATACAGATGTAGTGAGAAATGCTAATTTGAAGGAAACCTCACTTTTTACATTGGCCATGAAGGCCCAATTGGATCAGCCCGAGGAGTTCATAAGAAGATTTATCGCATACGATAGGAGGAGCCGGGGCGGATGAAGGCCACAATGTTAACTTTTACGAAGCAAGATTCACCTATTCACCATCTTACAGGCGCTACTAAGCTGATTTTATTTATAGTGTGGTCTGTGACGGGGATGATTACATATGATACAAGATGTCTAATTGTGATGTTGCTGTTTAGTTTGATTGCCTTTAGAATCTCTAAAGTTCAATTTCAGGATTATGCCTTCGTACTATATTTCATCTTAATCTTTTTCGTGCTTAATCATATAGCTATCTTTATCTTTTCTCCATTGGAAGGTGTGAAGGTCTACGGTTCACGTCATGATATTGTGCATCTTGTAGGACGGTATACCGTTACATGGGAGCAGCTATTCTATCAACTAAATATTGCACTTAAATATGCAGTAGTCATCCCTATGGCACTGTTGTTCCTTCTTACGACAAATCCTAGTGAATTCGCAGCGTCCTTAAACCGGATTGGCGTGAATTATAAAATTGCATATTCTGTATCGCTTGCTCTGCGGTACATTCCGGATATCCAAAGAGATTATGAGAACATATCGTTCTCTGCACAGGCTCGAGGAATAGATATCTCTCGAAAAGAAAAGCTGCCTAAGCGGCTTAAAAATATCATTTCGATTCTTATGCCCTTGATTCTGACTAGCATTGAGCGAATTGAGAATATTAGTACTGCTATGGAGCTGCGTGGTTTCGGAACTAAGAGCAAACGGACTTGGTACAGTAGACGTCCGTTCTCAAGAAACGATTATATTGCCTTGATCATATTTGCACTTATCGCAATATCTTCGACGGTAATAACGTTTTATGATGGATCGCGGTTTTATAATATTTTCGATTGAAGTATAATAATACAGTTGTGGAAAGCTTGGGCACAGGAATTACAGTATATCGTTACGATTGAAGACGTTTCTCCAGTCTTGACCATACAGGCAGGTAACATAATGGGAGTGCAATTAGCGAGCATACTACATTAAAAATAGTCTGTGCATGGGCGATTTGTGAGGCGGGTCCTCCGCCAATCCATGCAGCAGTTGCTTGTAGGGGTCCGATAAGAGGTAGGAACAGCAGCGCACCACCTACATTGAGCGCAA
This sequence comes from Paenibacillus sp. FSL R10-2734, assembly GCF_037963865.1. Classification (NCBI taxonomy): domain Bacteria; kingdom Bacillati; phylum Bacillota; class Bacilli; order Caryophanales; family Paenibacillaceae; genus Paenibacillus; species Paenibacillus sp. FSL R10-2734. The sequence continues at coordinate 2,267,163 of NZ_CP150170.1, forward strand.
CATGCGACCAAGCGACGAAGACGCCAGAAGGCGAGCCGCCGATGGAAGCGATGATTGCCGTGACGCAGGTGCCAACGTTGGCACCGAGCACGATGGCTATGCCGAGCTCTGGTGGCATGGCACCTGAGGCAGCAATGCCCATAGCCATGGCGATAACCGCGGCGCTGCTATGTAACAGGGCAGTTAAGCAGGCACCTGCGGCGAGTCCCCATAGGGCACTTGTGGCGGCATGATTCAGGAACCAGAGGAATAGTCCACTCTCTTGAAGTGTCCCGCCGATGGATTGCATGACTGAGATTCCCCATAAAATTAGGGCGAATCCTGTTACAGCCAGGCTAATGAACTGCATCGGCCCGGATATTTTCCGGCAGAGTGTAGCCGCCCGTGACGTATGGGGCAGCTCGCCTGCTATAACAGCCGCTGCCCACAGACTCAGCGAGGCTGCCAGCAATGGCGAGGCCATGGAATTAATCTGAAGTCCGATCAGTTCGGTGGTCAATGTGGTGCCGATATTGCTGCCCAGGATAATGCCAAGTGTGCGGGCATAGGTGAGCAGGCCGGCATTCACCATGCCGATCGTCAACACAGTTACAGCCGTACTGCTCTGAAGCAGGGCGGATAGCAAGCTGCTGGCTATCATTCCTTTGATAGGTGTAGAGGTAGCCTTATTCAAGCTTCTTGTCAACAGAGGTCCTGCTAGCTTGGACAACGCTGTTTCCATTAGCTTCATGCCAGCCAGAAAGATGATAAGACCATATATGATAGGGAAAAACAGATCACGGAACATAGGGCATACTCCTTTGGACGAGGGTTGTACACCAATATATGAAAGTAACGTGTAGGACATGTATAAAATCATTTTTAGAAGAACAGGGAGTTGAAGTCATTGGCATCGGTTATTTTAGAACGCAATCGCAAAAAAAGACTGGAACAAGGTCATCCATGGGTTTACGCAGGTGAAGTAGCATCGGTAGAAGGAAACCCAGAGGCTGGGGGATTAGTAGATGTCCTTAACCATCAAGGCCGGTTTCTGGCTGTAGGATATTACAATCCAGCTTCACAGATTCGGGTAAGAATTGTATCGCAGGGACCTTTGGCTATTATGGACACAGCCTTTTTCGCAGAACGTTTTGCGAATTGCCTGGAACATAGAGATCGTTTCCTTCCTGGCGCAGATGCTTACCGTTTGGTTTATGGTGAAGCGGACTTTCTGCCAGGGCTTATTGTGGATCGGTTCGGGGACATTCTAGTTGTGCAGCTGCTTACACTCGGAATGGACAAGCGGCGTGCAGAGATTGTTGAAGCGCTTGTACAGGTTATGGCACCGCGTGGTATCTATGAACGTAGTGATGTTAGTGTACGCGAGCTTGAAGGTCTAGAGCAGACTACAGGCGTGTTGTACGGGGAATGCCCACGACATGTTACCGTAAGTGAGAATGGTCTGAAGCTAGTGGTAGATATCGAAGAGGGCCAAAAGACAGGCTACTTCTTTGACCAGCGCGAGAATAGAGCATCTATTGCTCCACTGATGAAGGGCTGGGGTGGACGAAGCGGAATTACACTGCAAGAAATCGAAGCAGAAGACGGTTCGCTACAGACTTTGCCGGTAAATAAGAGTGGTAAGCATGTAACCTTCCCTTATTGGGATGGTGCGACAGTGCTTGAATGCTTCTCCCATACGGGTAGCTTCACTCTGCATGCTTGCAAATATGGCGCGAAAAAAGTAACCTGCCTTGACGTTTCTGCTCATGCTATAGAGAGTGCCAAGGTTAATGTGGAGCTGAATGGCTTTAGTGACCGCGTGGAATTTGTAGTGGATGATGCTTTTGCCTACCTGCGCAATCAGGTGAAAGGGCTGGAGGAACGTTCGGAACGAGCAACAGTTGCAAGCGGAACAGATTCGGCCGTAGCTGCTACAAAACCTAAATCTGGTGGCAAAGCGACCAAAACCGACACATCTAAGCCGATGACAGCCGGCGGCGGACGAACTTGGGATGTAGTTATCCTGGACCCTCCGGCATTTGCAAAAACTAAAAGTGCAGTAGCAGGAGCTTGCCGTGGTTATAAGGATATCAATCTACACGGCATGAAGCTGGTGAACGAAGGCGGTTATTTAGTTACAGCAAGCTGTTCATATCACATGCAGCCGGACCTGTTCCTAGAGACGATTGCAGACGCAGCTAAAGATGCTGGTAAAGTATTGAGACTTGTGGAATGGCGGGCCGCAGGCAAAGACCATCCACAAATTCTTGGTGTTAACGAAGGCCACTACCTGAAGTTTGCGATTTTTGAAGTGCGGAGTAAGAAATAAGCTGGAACGCGCATCCGTTATAATGAGTAAATGAACCCATGAACCCATGAACCCATGAACTCATGAACCCATGAACGAATAAACGAATAAACGAATAAACGAATGAACGAACACAAGAACACAGGAACGCAAGATACAAGACACAAGACACAAGAACACAAGATACAAGACACAAGAGCACAAGAACACAAGAACACAAGAACACAAGAACACAAGAGCACAAGAACACAAGAACACAAGAACACAAGATACAAGACACAAGAGCACAAGAGCACAAGAGCACAAGAACCATGATCCACAAACCACAAACCACAAACCTATGATCCGTAAGGAGGAGCTTTTGCGAGAGCCCTTTTTACGGATTTTTTGCGTGTTCTTTGCTGAGGTAAATTAGCTATCGGACTCAGGAGACATTAAATGGTACAAATTTGCTCAATTTGGAATGCTTTCGGACCCCAGAGGCGCTATTGCTGTGAAATAGGTCGAAAATGACCCGTTTTTTGAGTATAGGTGCACTGGAGTCCGGAAATCTCTGAAAATGGCCTAAAATGCATGAATAACGTCACCTGAGTCCGAAAGTAATCCAGCAGAAAGATTTATTGTAGGGGAGCTAGACAATAGGCGGTAACGAGGCTGGTCTTGAATGTGTTCTTAAGGATGGATTTAACGATGGTCTAAGGTAAGGCGTTGCTAACGGACTCAGATGATACTAAATAGCGAAAAAAGCCAATATTTGAACCGTTTCGGACTCCAGAGGCGCTATTGCTGTGAAATAGGTCGAAAATGACCCGTTTTTTGAGTAATAGGTGCACTGGAGTCCGAAAATGTCTGAAAACGGCTTGAAATTCATGAATAACGACTCCTGAGTCCGAATGTAATCCAGCAGAAAGATTTATTGTAGGGGAGCTAGACAATAGGCGGTAACGAGGCTGGTCTTGAATGTGTTCTTAAGGATGGATTTAACGATGGTCTAAGGTAAGGCGTTGCTAACGGACTCAGATGATACTAAATAGCGAAAAAAGCCAATATTTGAACCGTTTCGGACTCCAGAGGCGCTATTGCTGTGAAATAGGTCGAAAATGACCCGCTTTTTGAGTAATAGGTGCACTGGAGTCCGAAAATCTCTGAAAATGGCCTAAAATGCATGAATAGCGACTCCTGAGTCCGAATGTAATCCAGCAGAAAGGTTTATTGTAGGGGAGCTAGACAATATAGACAATAAGCGGCAACGAGGCTGGTCTTGAATGTGTTCTTAAGGATGGATTTAACGATGGCCTAAGGTAAGGAGCTGCTAACGGACTCAGATGATACTAAACAGCGAAAAAAGCCAATATTTGAACCGTTTCGGACTCCACAGACGCTATCGGCCCCAAAGCAGCCGAAAAGGGACACTTATTCGCTGGATAGCTGCACTGGAGTCCGAAAAGTTGCCAAAACAGCACTAAATTCACAAATAGCGACTCCTGAGTCCGAAAAGTTGTCAAAACAGCACTAAATTCACAAATAGTGACTCCTGAGTCCAAATGTAATTAATGTAGCTAGCTAAACCAAAAATGTAGAGTGTTGAATGCGGAATCTTGATGGTGAACCCCGATGGTGAACCCCGAAACCTAACTCCACGCTCCGAACAGAAATAATCGCACATTGCGCACCGGGTATTTAACAAACTAAACATATTAAACAGCAAGCCACCAGATATGGAGGGGGTATTTTCCCATTGTAAATCAATAGAAAATAATAGCAAACGCATGTTCTGATTTGTGCGGTTATGCTATACTGAGGGGACGAGGAACGACTGAACTTTTTCAATTGAATTCAATCAATGGGTGGATATTTCACCTTGTATCATATACATTTTCTCCGCTACGGAAGGAGTCTATCAATTATGTCGGTAACCTTTTTACTAGGCCGCTCAGGCAGTGGCAAGACAACAAAAATATGGGAGTCCATCTCTTCTTCTTTAGAAAAGGAGCCTCTTGGCGCACCGATTATTATTCTTGTACCGGAGCAGGGCTCATTTGGCGCGGAACGGGGACTGCTGACTGTAGGAAATGTGAAGGGCAGCATTCGGGCGCAGACACTGAGCTTTTCACGGCTTGCCTATCGGGTGAAGCAGGAGACGGGAGGCAGTGCTAGTCTGCCTATCAGTGAAGAAGGTAAGAAGATGTTGATTTACAAAATCATCAGTCGTCGCAAAGAGGAACTAAAATTGTTCGGTGCCTCTGCGGACAGACCGGGGTTTGTGGAACGGCTAAATCAACTGCATACAGAGATGAAGCGTTGCTGTTTGGCTTCCTCTGATTTAGAGGAGCAGTTGACCGTAATGCGAGGTGCTATTGCAAGAAGTCCGATTCTTGAAGGCAAGCTGGATGATTTACAGCTAGTATTCAGCGAATTAGAGAAGGAGATGTCACGTCTCTATATCGATGAAGAGGATCGTTTAGCGGAATTAGCTGAGCATATTCCTGACTCCTCCTATATTCGTGGAGCGGAAATTTGGGTAGATGGGTTCCATGGCTTTACACCACAGGAATTCGTAGTGCTTCGAGAATTGATGCAGCAGGCTTCGAAGCTGACCGTTTCACTCACACTTGATCGACCCTACCCTTATGGAGATCAGTTGAATGAGCTGGAGCTGTTTCATCCTTCTGCGGTAACTTATATTAAACTTCGTGGAATAGCAGAAGAGCTGGGCATTGATGTGTGGGACGAGCTACTGGAGCCTGCTGTTCTGCCACGTTTTGCAGAAAGTCCTGTTCTTGCACACCTTGAACGAGGATATGACCGCCGTAAGGTCTGGAAAGATGCAGATGATTTAGCAAACGAGGCTATATCTATAGGGGCTGCGGTTTCACATAGAGCAGAGGTCGAGGGAGCGCTACGAGAAATGACCCGACTGGCGCGGGACGAAGGCGCAAAATATGGTGAAATGGCTGTATTGATGCGTAATATTGGAGATTATGAGCAGCTGATTAAACCATTGTTCCAAGATTACGGGGTACCATTTTTTCTGGACCAGAAGGTAAATGAGCTGCATCATCCGCTAGTGGAGTTTCTACGTTCCGCAATGGATTTGGTGCGTCGTCGCTGGCGCTATGAGGATGTGTTTCGCTGCGTAAAGACAGAGCTTTTACTTCCGCTGGACGGTAGTATTACGCGTGAGGATATGGATGCCTTAGAGAATTATGTGCTTGCTTGCGGAATTCATGGATATCGCTGGACGGATGGCCGCTCATGGAAAGGTATCCCTAGCTTGTCGCTGGAAGGCGGCAGACCGATGGATGATGAACTGCTTGCTACTATGGAGCGATGCCGTGCTAGTATAACGGGTCCTCTATTTGCTTTTGAGAAACGAATTCAGAAGAGTCGCAGTGGCCTTGAACTTTGTACCGCAGTGTATAAGCTGCTTGAAGAGACGGATGTTGCACGAAAGCTGGAGAAGCTTAGCGTTGATTCTATGGAGAAGGGACAACCAGAGAAGGCTAGGGAACATAGCCAGCTGTGGGGCGCGGTACTTGATCTACTGGATCAGATCGTTGAAATGATGGGCAACGAGAGACTTGAGTTTGATGTGTTCACTGGGGTTCTAGAGACAGGACTTGCTGAGCTTAAGATGGGACTAGTTCCTCCTGCGCTGGATCAAGTGCTGGTCGGTAACATGGATCGGACGCGACCAACGGGAGTTAAATATGCCTTTTTGCTTGGATTTAATGAAGGTGTTGTACCTGCGCAGTTTAAGGAAGATGGAATACTCTCGGAAGGCGAGCGTTCAGTGCTTGAGAACGCTGGAATGGAGCTTGCTCCTGGTGCTTCTCGTAAACTGCTGGACGAGCGGTTTCTGATCTATAATGCGCTAACGACAGGAAGCAAAAAGCTCTGGATTAGCTACGCTACAGCTGATGATGAAGGTAAGGCACTCCTTCCCTCTGAGGTTATTCGTCATTTGCATAAAATGTTTCCAATGGTTAAAGAGCATGTCTTGTCCGCACTTCCCCCTGCGGGACTACCAGAAGAAGTCAGAGATTCCATTCACCTAGGTTTCATTGGTCATCCAGAACAGAGTCTTCGTGCATTGATTATGCAGCTGCGGCAATGGCGTCAGGGGGCGGAAATTCCTGAATTATGGTGGGATGCTTATAACTGGTTCGCTGAGCACAAAGATCGCAACCCTCAATTGAAACGTCTGCTCAGTTCGCTGTTCTATCGTAACGTGGGAATGAAGCTAAAAGGTGGAACGAGCCTCCGATTGTACGGTGGATCGACTCTGCGTGGCAGTGTATCCCGGATGGAGAAGTTTGTGGCTTGCTCCTTCTCCCATTTTGCATCCTATGGACTAAGACTGAAGGAACGCCAGCTATATAAGCTGCAAGCACCTGATATTGGACAACTGTTCCATGCTGCGTTAAGTGACATGGCGGTAAGACTGAAACGAGAGGGCCGCGGCTGGGGAAGCTTGTCCCCAGAGGAATGTCGGCGTGAGGCCAGTGAGACGGTAGAACGTCTATCGCCGATGCTTCAGGGTGAAATTCTGATGAGCTCCAAACGTTACGGCTACATCTCACGTAAGCTAAAGAACATTGTTGGACGCGCTTCTGTGATTCTGGGCGAACATGCTCGCAGAGGTAGCTTTGAGCCAGTAGGGCTGGAGCTGGATTTTGGACCGGATAAGGAGTTGCCGCCTTTAAGAATCACTTTGCCGAATGGCTGTGTGATGGAGGTTGTTGGTCGAATTGACCGCGTAGATATGGCTCGTGGAGAGAATGGAATTCTTCTGCGAGTAATTGATTATAAATCGAGCCAAAAGGACCTCAAGCTGCATGAGGTGTACTATGGATTATCGCTGCAAATGCTCACTTATCTGGATGTGCTGCTTACTTACTCGGAGCAATGGCTTGGGCAGCCGGCTCTTCCGGCAGGGATGCTGTATTTCCATGTGCATGACCCACTGTTAACCTCATCCAATGGGATGAACAAGGAGCAGGCAGAGCAAGAATTGCTGAAACGCTTCAAGATGAAAGGACTGCTTACGGCAGACCGTGAGGTTGTATCCTTGATGGATACAACCTTAGATAAAGGGTATTCTTCCATCGTGCCTGTAGCTGTAAAAGCTGATGGCAGCTTTTATAGCAGTGCTTCTGTAGCTACACCAGAGCAATGGGGGCACTTATTGTCTTCCGTTCGGGAAACGATCTCGGATATCGGGACACGCATTACGGAGGGCGATGTGGCGATTGAGCCATACCGGATTGGGCAGGAGACAGCCTGCACGTTCTGTTCTTTTAGACCTGTCTGCCAGTTCGATGAAGCCGTGGAAGGCAATGGCTACAACAATCTGAGTAAGCCAGGAAAGGACGTTATTTGGGATCTGCTGTCCCGCAAAGGAGGAACTACACCGTGAGTATTAAACCTGAAATAGAAGCGAAACCGGAAGGAAGCATATGGAGTGATGACCAGTGGCGCGCCATTGCTGAGAGCGGTGATGATATTCTCGTTGCCGCGGCAGCAGGCTCCGGTAAGACGGCGGTGCTGGTAGAACGGATTATTCGCAAGATTAGCAAGGAAGAGAACGGCTTTAGCGTAGACAGATTGTTGGTAGCTACGTTTACCAAAGCTGCTGCTGCCGAGATGCGGCAGCGGATCAGGGAAGCACTTGATCGGGAGCTGGAGGAGAATGGGGAGAATGACCATTTACGCCGTCAGCTGTCGCTGCTTGGTAAGGCTTCTATTACAACACTACACTCCTTCTGTCTGGAAGTGATCCGGCGTTATTATCAGATCATTCCGATTGATCCCGGTTTCCGTATCCTGAACGAACATGAAGCAGAGATGATGCGGCAGGAGCTGCTGCAAGAACTGCTGGAGGAAAAATATGGTGAAGTGGGCGAAGATGGCGCGGATAGCATATTTGTACAGCTTGCTGACTGGTTCAGTGGTGAACGCAGCGATGATGCGGTACATGCGCTCATACAGCGACTGCATGATTATGCCCGCAGCCATCCTTGGCCAGAGCAGTGGCTTCGTGATACCGCAGCGGACTTCTCATTACCTGACACTGACAGCTTGGGTCGAACACCATGGGTGCTTAGTATCCTTGAAGAAGCGAAGCTGACACTCGCGGGTGCTGCCAGTCAGCTTATTCAAGGCCGTGAGATTGCGCTACAGCCTGGCGGACCGGCACCTTATGCTGAGAATTTGGCAGCTGATCTTGAGATGGTAAATGCATTGCAGGAGGCCGTGAATGAACGGCCTTGGGCAGAATTATATGATGTTTTCATGGAAGTATACTTTGGAAAATTAAAGGCCTGTAAGAAGGATGCGACGGATCCTGGATTACAGGAGATGGTTAAAGAGCTGCGCGATAGCGTGAAAAAGAGTATTTTGGATCTTCAAAAGGCATTGTTTGGCCGTCCTGCAGATGTCTTTTTGAGAGAACTGAACGAGGCAGCACCTCTTATGGCAGAGCTTGCTGAGACGGTAATAGCGTTCGGTGAACGTTATCGAATCGAAAAAGCGGGACGGGGTTTAGTCGACTTCAGTGATTTGGAGCATTATTGTCTACAAATTTTACGCCATCCAGAATCTCTACCGGGTCATTCCCTGCCTTCTGATGCAGCGATGGAGTACCGTGCCCAATTCGATGAGGTTCTGTTAGATGAATATCAGGATACGAATAGTGTGCAAGAAGAGATTGTGCGGCTTATCTCCCGCGAAACACCTGGCAACCGGTTTATGGTTGGAGATATGAAGCAAAGTATTTATCGTTTCCGTCTGGCGGAGCCAGGGTTATTCCTGGAAAAATACCGTAGCTTTAGCTCAAAAAATGCCGATGATCCATCTGTAAATTCCAATGAACCGTCAGGCGGCTCGGTCATCGATTTGGCCCGTAATTTCCGCAGTCGTATGGAGGTTGTGAATGCCGTAAATATGATCTTCCGGCAGATTATGAATGAGTCGGTAGCGGAGATTACTTATGATGAACGCGCCGAGCTTGTTTACGGTGCGAATTTCCCAGGAGCAGCAGAAAATGGACCAGATACATTTTTTGCACCTGAGTTATTACTGATCGATCGTGGAACTTCAGCAGGCAAGTCCGAAGAGATTTCCGAAGACGGTGAGACGCCGCTTCAGGAAAGTGAGGCCATCGAGAGTGAGACGGCGCAGCTAGAAGCACGGGCCATTGCCCGGCGTATTTCACAGATGACCGGCATGAATGGTGGAGCGCCGCTGCTTATTTATGATAAAGGACTCAAAATTATGCGCCCGGTTATTTACGGCGATATCGTGATTCTACTTCGCTCGGCCAGAATATGGACCCCTCTAATCATCGAAGAGCTTCGGATGGAGGGAATCCCTGCTTATGGAGATCTGAATAAAGGATATTTTGAAGCAACAGAAGTGGAAATTGCACTTTCACTCTTGAAAATTGTAGATAATCCTCAGCAGGATATACCACTCGCTGGCGTACTCCGTTCACCTGTGGTTGGATTAACTGAAGAAGAATTGGCTACGGTTCGGATGTGCAGTCATGGCTCTTTCTACCGTGCCGTACAAATGGCGGCGGACATGCAGGATGTGAGAGAGGCCGAGGAAGAGTATGATCTCTTCTCAGCTCATGTAACTGAATCAGCTAGCGCCGCTGAAAGAAATGCTTCCTCAAATGAAGCTCTTTTTGATGCCAGCATTCATGACGTGAAAGCAGAACGTGAGGCTGCGCCGCAAATTAGTCCAGAGCTGAAACGTAAACTTGAACATTTTCTAGGACTGTTGGAAAGCTGGAGAGATGCGGCTAGACAAGGCAGTCTCAGTGAGTTGATCTGGCGTATCTATGGAGAGAGCGGTTATATGGAATGGGTTGGAGGCTTGCCTGGAGGCTCACAGCGTCAGAACAATCTTAAAGCCTTGTATGATCGGGCTGTTCAATTTGAGAATGACACTGCGGCGCGTGGATTGTTCCGTTTTTTGGTGTTCATTTCACGGCTACGTGAGAATGGCGGGGATCTCGGCGTAGCTGGTGGTGGCGGTGAAGAAGGCAATGGGGTCAGAATCATGACCATCCATAAATCCAAAGGCTTGGAGTTCCCTGTTGTTTTTATAGCGGGTATGGCTAAGCAATTTAATCGGCAGGATTTGCACTCTCCATTCTTGATGCACAAAGAGCTTGGCTTTGGGCCACGTTTTGTGGAGCGGGATACACGGGTTAGCTATCCAACCCTTTCTTATCTGGCTATTAATCGTCGTACACGGCTAGAATTATTAGCTGAAGAAATGCGTGTATTATATGTAGCGTTAACGCGTCCAAGAGATAAGATGATTCTAGTTGGTACTGTCAGAGATTTACCTCGCAAAATTGCTAGCTGGAGCAGTGTGCAGAATCGGGAAGAGCTGCTGCTTGCTGACCATCTGCTTGCCCGAGGACGCACCTATTTGGACTGGGTTGGACCAGCATTGATCCGGCATCCGGCTGCAGCTATTCTTCGTAAGCTGGGCGGTTCAGAAGGCGCCGTCTCAACGGTGCTGCACAGCGACGTCTCCAACTGGAGCATCAGTGTGCAAAATGCTTCCGAACTGAACTCTGGGGCATTCCTTCCATCGGATAATTCTGAGGACAAAGCAGAAGAACGTCAGACTGTGCTAGAGGCGCTGCAAAAAGGTGAATCTGTAAAAATCTATGGAACAGAGAATAGTGTTGAAATTGATAGAAGGTTGGAATGGAATTATCCGTATGCGGCTGCCTCTGGCATTCCGGCCAAAACCTCTGTTACGGAGTTAAAAGCTTTGCTGTCGATGCAAGACCAGCCTTCTTTTGATCTGCTAGAGGAAGGAGACAATCCAGCCACCTCAAGCGAAAACAATAAACGTCCAAATGTGGCAGGAGCGGACAATCTTCATTTGCGGCGTCCGAAATTCATGGAAAAACGCAGCCTAACCCCAGCGGAACGTGGGACTGCTTATCATACGGTAATGCAGCATATTCCACTTGATGGTACTGTAGGGCCGGATGTCGTAGAACAAACATTAGCCAGACTAGAGCGGGTAGCTATTCTAACTGCAGAGCAAGCGGAGGCGGTAGCTCCTGATCAGATCGAGGCTTTTTATAGCAATGAACTTGGACAAAGACTATTAAAGTCTTCTTGGAAGCTTAGAGAAATGCCGTTCAGTTACATGGTTCCCGCAGGAGAGGCTTATCGTGGACTCGATTATATGGATAAAGCCGTCTCAGCGCTATCTCCCGAGAATGACAAGGAAGGATTTAGTGAGGCGGTGCTAATCCAAGGGGTCATTGACTGTCTTTTCCGTGAAGAGGGTCCAATTATTCTGCTAGACTATAAGACGGACTCAGTATTGGAACATCAGGGTGGCTTAGAAGCGCTTAAGGAAAAATATCGTTTTCAGCTAGAGCTATACAGCAAGGCATTGCATGATATTTTGGGAGAACCGATCAGCGAGATTTGGCTGTACTTTTTTGACGGCGGACATGCTGTGAAATTATAAATCTATTCATTGCCGCATAGGAGCGGGGAAAGAGGATGAAGATGCGGATATTGCATACGGGGGATTGGCACCTTGGCCGTACGCTGGAAGGAAGAAGCCGGCAGAAGGAGCAAGAGCAGTTCATAGATGAATTGGTGGAAATCGCCGATTTTCATAAGGTAGATTTGATTATGATGGCGGGAGATGTGTACGATTCCGTTAATCCACCAGCGGCTGCGGAGCAATTATTCTATGAGGCTGCTGCCAGGCTGACTTCAGGTGGAAGACCGCTTGTTGTGATCGCTGGAAATCATGACCAACCGGAGCGAGTGTCTTCAGTCTCCCCGCTTGTGCTAAGACAGGGAATTACATTGGTAGGACTTCCTACCTCAGAGCCAGTGACTGTTCATGCGGTACGCACGGGTGAGAGTGCCAAAATTGCAGCTTTACCCTATCCCTCCGAGGCTCGTCTCGGTGAGCTGCTTGCTGGGGATAGTGGGGAAGAGGAGCTTCGACTGGCATATAGCGCACGCGTAGGCAAGCTTATGAAGCTGTTGGGTCGGGAATTCACACCGCAGACCGTTAATTTAGCGATGAGCCATATTTATGTACTTGGTGGTGTGGAAAGTGACTCGGAACGCCCAATCCAAGTGGGTGGGGCTTATACTGTAGATCCTTCTGCTTTAGCCTGTGGAGCGCAATATACGGCATTAGGCCATCTTCATCGCGCTCAGCGTGTAAAAGGTGAAGGCATGATTCGTTACAGCGGATCGCCGCTGGCATACAGCTTTTCTGAAGCAGGACAGGCCAAATCGGTTACGCTGATTGATGTTGCACCTGGTGGAGAGCCAACCTTTGAAGAAATCTATCTTCGTTGTGGGCGTCCGCTTGTAAGATGGAGCTCCACTGGAGGATTGCAGGAGGTGTATAACTGGCTGGATGAAGGTAGAGATGCTTCTGCTTTTATAGATTTGGAGATACGGCTTAGTGAAGCTATGTCGATGAATGATATTCAGCGCCTGCGCAAATCACGCGAGGGGATCATTCATATTCGTCCAATTTATCCGCAAATGGAGATGGAGCTCGAACAGGTTTCCCGTTCACGTATGCCTGTGCAAGAATTGTTCCGTAAATTCTATCAGCGTCAGACGGGTGGAGCAGAGCCGGAAGATAGCTTGATAGAGCTGTTCTTACAGCTTACCGAAGAAGAACGGCGTCAGCCAGAGGAAGGAGAGGAGAACTAAGGTGAAGCCTATTCTATTAAAAGTAGCAGGACTACAAAGTTATAGAGAAATGCAGGAAATAGATTTTGAAAGTTTATGTGAGACCGGTTTGTTTGGAATCTTTGGACCAACAGGGAGCGGCAAGTCTAGTTTGCTAGATGCTATTACTTTGGCGATGTACGGGAAAGTGGAACGTGCCGTTAACGGAACGCAGGGGATTATGAATCATTCTGAAGACACGCTACAAGTCTCTTTCACCTTTGAGCTTACTTCCTCTGCTGGGGCACATCGTTACCGTGTTGAGCGTAAGTTTAAGCGTACAGGGGAGCAAACCGTAAGTAACACGATTAGCCGTTTTATTGAAGTCACACCTGATGGGGATAACGTTCTGGCGGACAAGCTTGCGGATGTTACGCGCTGTGTGGAGGAGCATATTGGTCTAAAAATGGATGACTTCACGCGGGCGGTTGTATTGCCGCAGGGGAAATTTGCTGAATTCTTATCGCTTCGTGGCGTAGATCGCCGGCAAATGCTGCAGCGCCTGTTCCATCTGGAACAGTATGGCGATCAGCTTGCCATCAAGCTTAGCCGCCGAGTGAAGGAGAATGAGGCTGCGCTCCGCGCGCTCGAAGCTGAGCAACAGGGTCTTGGCAGCGCAGGCAAAGAGGATGTAAAGGCAGCGGCGGAGCGCCTCGAACAGGCAACCCTCTATGCTGCGGAATGCCGCCGGAAGCTTACGGCGGCGCTGCAGGTCTCGGAGCGTTTCGCGCGTATTCGCGAGCTCCAAGAGGAACGGACCCGCCGCGAGCTGCAGCGGCAGGGGCTGCTCTCCAAGGAGGGGGAGATTCTCCTCCTTGAACAGAAGCTCGGCCAAGCTGACGAGGCCGAGGCAAGGCTTCCCGCGCTTAAAGCATGGCGCAGCGCGGAAGAAGCCTTTAAGAGCCGATTGGCCCGCGCGGAGGGCCAAGAGGTGCTGGCCGCCGCCGCCGAGCAGGAGGCGGCGCGTGCCGCTGCCGCCGCGGCTGCTGCGCAGGCCGCGCTTGCGGCGGAAGAGCCGGCCCTCCGGGAGGGGGCCGGCACCTACCGCCGCGCGCTCGAGCTCGAGTCCGAGCTCGGGGCGCTACGGCGCGAACTCGCGGCTCTGCGCGAGCGCCGCGAAGAGGCCTCCCGCAAGCTAGCGGAGCTGCGGGAGGGCATGGCTCGGGAGCGTGAGCTTTTGGCCAAGGGCCAAAAGCGCCAGCAAGAGCTGCAGCTGAGCCTGCAGCCGCTCGGTGTCCGCTCCCAGGAGCGGCAGTCTCTGCAAGAAGCGATGCAGAGACTGCAAGGGCTGCACTCCGCCGAATCCCAATGGGATAAGGCGGAGAAGGAGCGCCGCGAGCGTGCCGCTGCACTCGCGGCTGCGCAGGCGCGACTCGCGGAGGCCGAGGGCCGTCGCGAGCAGCAGGAAGCTTCTCGCGGGCAACTGATCCGCGAGGCGGCGCTGCATCAAGAGGAGCTGCTGGCAACAGAAGAAGCTGCGCGTGCCGCCGCGGAGAGCCTGGAGCAACATGTCAGTTCTTTGGAAGCTGCTATGAAGGATCAAGAGCTTCACAGACTGTCGCTTGCGCTCGCTAAGGAGCTGGAAGAAGGACAACCTTGCCCTGTATGCGGCAGCGAGCATCATCCTGCTCCAGCATTATTGCAGGATAGCTTAGAGCAACAGGAACTGGAAATGAAGCTTCAGCAAGTCCGGGCATTGTCGAGACGGGCTTTGGAAGCTCGTCATTTGTTCCGAGGCCTTCGTGAACAGGATCAAGTATGGCTGGAGCAGGTATTTGGAAATGAAGTCATCGAAGCGGCAAATCACCCTGCAGCCGCAGGTTCAGAAGTAAGCGATGCAGTTGCCCCTTCCGCCGATTTAATCATTCCGGATGAAGAAGCCTTGTCAGCACTTGAGACTGAACTTTTGGCATTAAAAGGTCGGTCAGGTGAACTGCGCCGTACTGCGGTACAGTGGCAGCAATCGATGCAGGACGTTCAGCAGCTATGCCTCAAAGAAGCAGCTGGTGTCGATGGTGAACGGAGCTGGGTAGAAGGAATTACGGCCAAAGCTGAGGAACTCAGCGCCCAGCTAAAGGCTCTGCGGGAGAACTGGGTACAACAGTTCCCTAACCTGGCACCGGGTGAGGTAGAACAAGCTTACCGTGAGCTGGTCGCGAAGGATGCACAAGCCGAAGAAATTAGATCGCGTCTTGATATCAGCGTCAAATTTCTGGAGGAGAAAAGCGCTTCTGTGCAGAACCTTCAGGACACCATTATAGGGCTGGATAAAGAGCTAGCTCAGTGGATCACACAGATCGAAGGTAAAGAAGAATTGCAGCGTGAAAAAGATCAGCGTCTACTTGAGTGGACGAATGGTCGTGCTGCTGCTACGCTTCTAGCGGAGTGTGAAGGCCGTCTACAGGAATTGTTGACTGCTGTGGAGACAAACAAGCAATTACATCTTACCGCGGCGGAAAAGGCCCAGTATCAGATTAAAGAGGCAGCTATCGCTCGCCAGTCCGCAGAATCAGCGCGTGAACATTATGCAACTGCAGCCAGCCAGTGGGAACAAAGCTTGGCGTCTTCACCGTTTCGTTCAGCTGCTGAGGTTGAAGGAGCAGCTCTTACACCTGAAGAACGGGAAATAGCCTCTTCCCGGGTGCGTGCTCACCGTGCTGAAGAAGCTGAGGTCTCTTTGCAATTGCGTAACATTGAAGAGAAGCTTGACGGAGCCAGCTTAAGTGAAGAGGAATGGCAAATAAGCCAGGGGACCTTAAGAGAAAGTAAAGCTGAGGATGAAATGGCCCTTCAGGCAAGAGCACGTGCTGAGCGTGATTTGGAGGATCTGCGGCATCGGCATATTCGCTGGATGGAGCTCGAGGCCAAGCGGCTTGAACATGCCTCTCTACAAGATCAACTATCCAAGCTGCAGACGGTCTTACGTGGGAATGCCTTTGTTGAGTATATTGCCGAGGAGCAATTGATGCAGGTGTGCCAGTCCGCTTCCCAGCGGCTTCGTTTCCTAAGCAAGCAGCGTTATGCGCTAGAGGTTGATTCGGGTGGTGGCTTTGTGATCCGTGATGACGGGAACGGTGGGGTGAGAAGACCTGTCTCAACACTGTCTGGTGGAGAGACCTTCCTCACATCCCTTTCACTGGCACTTGCTCTTTCAGCTCAGATCCAGCTTCGGGGACAATATCAGTTGCAGTTCTTTTTTCTGGATGAAGGCTTTGGTACGCTCGACCCTGATCTGCTGGATACAGTAATCACATCACTTGAAAGATTGCATAATGACCAGCTGTCAGTCGGTATTATCAGCCACGTTCCAGAGCTGCGTGCACGGTTGCCGCGCAAGCTGGTAGTAGTTCCTGCTGAACAAGGTGGAGGGGGATCTCGTATCCTTTTGGAAAAAATGTGAGGATATTCTAAGCGTGTGATTGATATCACAGATACAGTATCAACGTGCTGTTATAATACAGCTAAGCCGACATTACTTTTAGAAACACCTCGGCGGACGTATGACCGGGAATATACTCCTTTTCATACGTCCGCCGCCGAATCAGCTTTATAAGCTGTGAAGGGTGTTTCTCTTTTTTTTGCCTTTTTTAGCCCCGACGGGAGTTTATATAGCACTACTTCATTTGTTAACGGAGTTCATTCTGTATTAGATACAGTTTTAGGGTGTAGACGTTGAATCTTCAAGCGTCTTTCGTAATTGGTGATTATCCTGTATGATTATCTTAAAATATAAGAAAGTATAAGTTTCACGTAATACTTCATGTCTTATATTTCTCGCATTTACGCTGACCGTCCTTGTAAGGGCACTGAAGGCTTTTATGCTTATGATGAAGCAATATTTCACCAATTTTTAGGAGGCAAGCACTCTATGGAGACCGTGTTTAGCAAAATTATTGAGGGTACTATTCCTTCCAAAAAAGTATTTGAGAACGAGCGTATTCTTGCTTTCTACGACATCGAGCCGGCTGCACCGGTACATGTGTTAATCATTCCTAAGAAGTTCATTGCTTCCATGAATGATGTCACACCTGAGGATCTTCCGCTGATTGCTGAAATTCACAGTGTAGCGCAACAGATCGCTATCGATCTTGGGATTGCCGAGTCTGGTTATCGTTTGATCAATAATTGTGGTCCTGATAGTGGACAAGCTGTGCCTCATCTTCATTATCACTTGCTTGGTGGGGCCAAGCTGGGAGCCCTTACAGGAATCTCGGCTTCTCACGCATAGTACAATCATTAAATGTTGAAGAACTTGCCAGAAAAAAAGAATAACACGGAGGTTGACACCTTATTTCCGTTTGACCTATAATGTAATTTGATAAACCGTGTTATGCTCTTGGACGGTATGGTCGGAGGGAGGGGAAACTGTGTCTGAAACGAAAGT
The DNA here is from genome assembly GCF_037963865.1 of Paenibacillus sp. FSL R10-2734. Lineage (NCBI taxonomy): Bacteria > Bacillati > Bacillota > Bacilli > Caryophanales > Paenibacillaceae > Paenibacillus > Paenibacillus sp. FSL R10-2734. Next base: position 2,284,591 of record NZ_CP150170.1, read on the forward strand.
TCGCAAAAACGAGACAATTGATGCTGCACTTCGTCGCTTTAAACGTTCCATCGCAAAAGATGGTGTCTTGGCTGAGGTGAAGAAACGCAAACATTACGAAAAGCCAAGCGTTAAGAAAAAGCTGAAGTCTGAGGCTGCTCGTAAGAGAAAGTTTTAGGAGGATTACCCACGCATGAATCTTAGCGAGAGATTGAACGAAGATATGAAGCAAGCGATGAAGAGTAAGGACAAGTTCACGCTCTCCACGATTCGAATGGTTCGTTCTACAATAAAGTATCTTGAAATAGATTTGAAGAGAACATTGGACGACAACGAAGTGCTTGATATCCTTAGTCGTGAAATCAAACAGCGCAAAGATGCCCTCCAAGAATTTGAATCAGCGGGTCGCGACGAGCTTGCCGCGAGTACGAAGGCAGAAATCGAGATTATTATTAAGTATCTTCCCGAGCAACTTTCCGAAGAAGAAATTAAAGCAATTGTACAGCAGACCATCCAGGAAACCGGTGCTTCTTCGAAAAGTGAAATGGGTAAGGTCATGAGCGCACTGATGCCTAAGGTCAAAGGTCGCGCCGATGGTAAACTCGTGAACCAAGCGGTTCTGCAATTTCTGCAATAATATAGCGCTAGCACCCCTTGCAAAAGGGGTGCTTTTCTATGTTTTGAAACGTAATTCCAATTGCAGCGTAATAACGTTTATGTGTTCCGGGTCAAGTTGAAGAAGGGAGGTAAAAATATTGAAAAAATTACGGAAAATAATGTTGGCCAGCATTCCCGTTGTTTTGCTGCTCTTGCTCTTAACGCCGTTTATACCGAATGTAAGCGCTGATGTTACAGCACCAAAAGCACAAGGAGCTACAAATGGTGAGTTGAAGAAAGGCCCTGTGTTTATTATTCCGGTTGATCAGAAAATTGAAAGAGGTCTGCAAAGCTTTTTGGAAAGAGGATTTGCAGAAGCTGCTAATTATGGAGCAGTTCTAATTATGCTCGAGGTGGATACACCAGGCGGACTGGTGAATTCGGCGGAACAGATTGGGACTATGGTAAGAGATAGTGACATACCTACAGCTGCATATATTAAAGGTGATGCCGCCTCTGCAGGCAGTTACATAGCACTTAACGCAGGTGCAATCATCATGAAGCCGGGCAGCATGATCGGTTCCGCATCCCTCGTAGATGGGAGCGGACGAAAAGTAGATGACGCGAAGATGGTGTCCTACTGGAAATCAAAAATGATTGGAGCCGCTGCTTTGAATGAGCGAGATCCAGATATTGCTGCGGGAATGGTCGATAGTAATTTGGTAGTGGATAAGCCAGATCTAGGTGTATCTAAAGCGCAGGGTGAAATTATTGCCTTGTCTAGTGACGAAGCATTAAATGCTGGCTACGCTGATCAAATTACAGCTACTCCTGAGGAAGCTATCACTTGGCTAGGGTATACTACTGATGACATATTTCGTGTGGAGCATACAGGAGCCGAGAAAATGTCGCAATTTCTGACGAGTCCGATTATTATGACGATTCTCTTGTTCATTGGGATCACCGGTGTCGTGATTGAGTTGCTCGTTCCGGGCTTTGGCGCACCTGGGATCATTGGGACATTAGCTTTCGTTTTATATTTTTTCGGAAACTCAGTGGCTGGGTTTGCCGGATCAGAAACTTGGCTGTTGTTCATAATTGGACTTGTCATGCTTGTGCTGGAGCTGTTCGTGCCGAGCTTTGGTATATTGGGGTTACTCGGTTCAGTGAGTCTTGTAGCAGGTGTCGTACGAGCCGCATACAGCTTTACGCATGCATTGTTTAGTCTGGGTATCGCATTCGCAGCGGCGACTGTAGTCATTGTAATTGTGGCTGTCGCTTTTAAAGAACGCGGAATTTGGAATAGGTTTATTTTGAGGGATACGCTCACCAAAGATCAGGGCTTTGTACCCGTTGAAGAGAAGATAAGCTTAGTTGGAGCTATAGGGAACAGTATTACTCCGCTTCGTCCTTCTGGAACGGTTATGATTGGCGGCGAACGCGTAGATGTCGTTACAGAAGGTAGCTTTATTAGCGTCAACGCACCGGTCACTGTTATAAAAGTTGAGGGTGGACGGATTGTGGTGAAGGAAGTTAAGGAATAAGGAAAGCTATAGACAATCGATAGTAGCTCCACAATAATTTAACGGAGGTTATAAAGTTATGGAAGCATCTTTAATTACTTTTTTGTTGATTGCGGTAGTCGTAATCATCGTGTTGAGTGTCTTTTTAAGCTTCTTCCCGGTCATGCTCTGGATCTCTGCTTGGGCATCGGGCGTTAGAATCAGTATCATTACGCTGGTGGCCATGAGATTGCGTCGTGTTACACCGAGTCGAATTGTTAATCCTATGATTAAAGCGACTAAGGCTGGTCTTGGACTTAACATTAATCAACTGGAAAGTCACTATCTCGCAGGGGGTAACGTTGACCGGGTAGTTAATGCTCTGATAGCAGCTCAGCGTGCAGACATTCCTTTGGAGTTTACTCGCGCAGCAGCAATTGACCTCGCAGGACGTGACGTGCTTCTGGCCGTACAGATGAGTGTAAATCCACGTGTGATCGAAACACCAGTTGTGGCTGCTGTAGCTAAAAACGGTATTGAAGTTAAAGTAAAAGCACGGGTTACTGTTCGTGCTAATATTGACCGTCTCGTAGGTGGTGCGGGTGAAGAAACGATTATTGCTCGTGTCGGTGAAGGGATTGTAACTACGGTAGGTTCGAGTGATTCGCATAAGGATGTTTTGGAGAATCCGGATTCAATCTCACGTATGGTCTTGTCTAAAGGTCTGGATTCCGGTACTGCCTTTGAGATTCTTTCTATTGATATTGCGGATATTGATGTTGGTAAGAATATCGGTGCTTATCTACAAACAGAACAAGCTGAGGCTGATAAACGAATTGCCCAGGCTAAGGCTGAAGAACGTAGAGCAATGGCTGTAGCTCATGAACAGGAAATGAAAGCGCGCGTTGTCGAAATGAAGGCGCTTGTTGTCGAAGCGGAATCACAGGTTCCACTGGCTATGGCTGAAGCATTACGGGCTGGGAAAATTGGTGTTATGGATTATATGAATATCAAGAACATTGAGGCGGATACCCAAATGCGGGGTTCTCTCGGTAAAATGAATGATCAAGATGACAATACCCGTCCTAACAATAATAAATAAGGGGATGTGAATCTCCATGAGCTGGATCTATATTGTTGCGGTTATTATTTTCGCGATTGTATCCAATGTGAATAAGGCCGCGAAGAACAAACCTAAAGGTGCTCCACGCGGAGGGATGCCGACTTTTGGTGGAGGACAAGATAATCCTCTCCGTCATAACAAAGAAACTGATGCGAACGGTGAACAACGAGAGCAGTCCGGTAGCGGTTTTCCTACCCCTGTTGCTACAACCTCCCGTGAGTATGACGCATCCCCTGCATTTCCAGAGCCAGCATATATTCCAACTCCGAATTATGTATCTGGTGAGGGCATGTCTTTGGAGCAACCTGATGAAAATGATGGCGTTGAATTGCGCACGAAAAAAATGCAGGAGGAGCTGGAACGTCTTCAATCTGTTTTTGACGGAATTGCTGGTGCAGATTCCAAAAGAACGAAAAAGACTAAGAATTCCGCTACGGGATCGACAGTTCAGTCTAATGGAACTGGCAGTCGTGATGACCTGCGTAACGGTGTAGCATGGGCAGAGATTCTCGGTCCTCCCCGTTCTCGAAACCCACATTCCTCACGCAGATAGTGCATGCTGATTAGAATCCCAGAAAAAGCCTTTGCTTTCCTATCTTTACGATAGGAGGCCAAGGCTTTTTTTGCATTTTTCATACCTGAAAAACTCTCCTTTATCACTTCTTCTCATAAACAAAAGCGTTGCCGCATAAGGTGTAAAGAAGGCAGGAAGGGGGAACGTCTACATATGACCCGTATTGGCCGCAGGCTGCGGGGATGGACAAACGGGGTGTTGGATCTTCCACAGGACTTACTACAAGAAATGCCCCGGATCACCCTGATCGGCAATAAGGAACTGTATATCGAGAATCATCGCGGCTTGCTGCATTTTTCCTCAGGCCAGCTTAAGCTCGCGTTAGCTAAAGGATCGCTTGAAATCACAGGTGAGAATCTTGTCATCCGTAATATTCTTGGTCAGGAACTGGCGGTAGAAGGCACTATTAGTGATATTAGCTATAAAGAAAGCGAGGGGAAATCATGAAGGAACCACCTCTTTCATCACTGCGGGGATCCGTTACGCTGCATGTGACGGGACCTCAGGTGGAGAGATTCATTAATGTCATCTCTGAAGCAGGTATAGTGATTTGGGATGTGAGGCCCGCTGAGGGCGGCGCTTCCCTTAAGCTGCTTCTAAATGATTTTTATGTCCTCCGTCCGATTTTAAAGAAGACAGGCTGTCGTATGCACGTTACTGGAAGAAGTGGATTACCATTTCTAATGGCGCGGCTGTGGAAACGTAAATTTTTTGGCATAGGAATATTGGTATTTGGGATTACGCTCTTTATGTTATCTACTATGGTATGGAGCATCAGAGTTGAAGGAAATGACAAGATTGCCTCTGAGGATATATTGGCAGCTGCTCGCCAGGAGGGTGTTTATCCTTTTCAGTGGATATGGCGTCTGAATGAGCCGGACAAGCTCTCTAAGGGGCTCCTGGCCCATTTACCGGGGGTTTCATGGATAGGGCTGCAGCGGACGGGGACGAGCATTAAAATCCAGGTTGTAGAGTCTAAACAGCCGGATATCAAACCTTTGCTTAGCCAGCGACATTTGATTAGCAGAACAGATGCGGTGGTAACTGAAATATATGCGGAGCAGGGCAGGCCGGTTGTAGCTCGTAACTCGCGGGTTAAAAAAGGAGATATTCTGATCTCGGGTGCTCTTGGCGACGAAGAGAATGTACAGTACGTGGTAGCTAAAGGTGAGGTTAAGGGCCTAGTATGGCATGAATACAATATAGAGGTACCTCTTACAACAACGAACAGCTCATATACGGGAGAGCGTAAGGATCGAACCTATCTGGTGCTTGGCAAATGGGCCATACAGCTGTGGGGTTATGGCGATTCTCCATTCGAGAATTCAAGAACGCTCACTGAGCATGATCCGCTGTCTTGGCGGTCCATAGAGTTGCCCCTAGGCATAATGACTGAGAAAGAATTAGAGGTTAGTGAAACGAGTGAGACATTGACTCCTAAGGCAGGATTTGAACAAGGAATAGAGCGAGCGAAGAATGATATTTTAGCGCGTTATGGTGTTGATAGCGTCATCAAAAGTCAAAAAGTTTTGCATGAGAAGAAAGAGAATGGTAAAGTTTATATGAAAGTGATCTTTGAAGTAGAAGAGAAAATTTCCGAAGAACTGCCAATAGTAAACAATTGAGGAGAATGAGGCTACTTGTCAGAACAGACTGCAAGCATTCGTATAACTTTGCAAAATGCGGGAGAAGCGCAATCGCTGTTCGGCCCGCAGGATGGATTCCTAAAAATCATCGAGAGTGAAATTCCCGCTATTATTGATTCCCGTGAAGCAGAGTTAACGATACGTGGTGCGGAGCGGGAAGTAGACATGCTGGGACAATTGTTTAATGTGCTGCTGTCCCTCATTCGGAGCGGTTACATACTTACTGAACGTGACATGCAGTACGCTGTAGAGCTGGCGAAAGACTTTCGAGTCGATCAATTGCTCGATTTGTTCAAGGGAGAAATTACAACAACTTTTCGTGGAAAGCCTATCCGGGTCAAAACGATTGGCCAGAAGCATTATGTGACAACGATCAAGAAGCGTGATATTGTATTCGGAATCGGTCCTGCAGGAACGGGGAAGACCTACTTGGCAGTAGTGCTTGCAGTTACGGCACTAAAAGAAGGTTCTGTTAAGCGTATCGTCCTTACGCGCCCCGCAGTAGAAGCAGGAGAGAGTCTAGGGTTCCTTCCAGGGGATTTGCAAGAAAAGGTAGATCCATACCTCCGTCCGTTATATGACGCCTTATACGACGTTATGGGGCCCGATCAGGTGGCTAAGGCGCTTGAACGGGGATTAATTGAAATTGCTCCGCTCGCTTATATGCGTGGGCGTACGCTGGATGATTCATTTATCATCTTAGATGAAGCACAGAATACAACGCCTGAGCAAATGAAAATGTTTTTGACTCGACTCGGCTTCGGGTCCAAAATGGTGATTACGGGTGACGTTACCCAGATTGACCTGCCTCGCGGCAAGAAATCCGGTTTGATTGAGGCCAAAGCGATTTTATCCGGCATAGAAGAACTTGGCTTTGTCTATTTTGCGGAGCAGGATGTAGTACGGCATTCCCTGGTGCAGAAAATTATCGTTGCCTATGACCGCTCTGCCGAAAACCTCCAATAAAGGGGATTGTCTTCATGGCTTCAAAGCAACCATCTAAATTAAGCGGATTTGTATATACGAACAACGGGTGGAAGTATAGCGCGGTAACACGCTATGCTCTTTTCCTGTTACTCGGACTTGTGTTCTACTTCAGCCTGTCGCCTGATCTGCTGCCTAAGCGATATGATATTAAAGAGAATACGCTCAGCGCCAAGGAGATTACAGCGCCTAAGCAAATTCTGGACAAGAAGGCAACGTTAAAGGCGGCTGAAGAAGCGGCTGAAGGTGTATCTCCTAAGTATAAAATTATCCCGATGAGGGCCGATAATCTTGTGACCTCGCTACTGGATCGGATTGATCGCCTCAATCAGGATGACCTGATTTCGCAAAGCGATAAAACGGGTATTTATCGTAAGGAGATTCCGCAAAGAGCCAGTGATTTTATTTTGAATTTCGTAGCCTCAAATCGGGGCGGCGCCATTTATTCTGATCATCTTTTGGATGAAATGCAGTCTGTCATCAAAGAACAGACCTATGTTATTCCGGATGAAACTTACATTAAGATTCCGCGATTGACCTCTCAGGACATTATCGAAATGAAGCCTGTCGCTCGTGATATTGTGACTAGGCTGATGAACGATCAGATTACGGACGCTCAAACGGCACGCGCCAAAGTGGCGGAGCAGGTGAGTATCAGTACTCTGAGTCAGCGTACGGCACGTGAGGTTGTGCAGGAATTAGTGCGGCTCGTTATTACGAGCAACAAGTTCTATGATGAGGATGCAACGAAGGAAGCGAAGGTCCAGGCTCGTGAGAACACGCCTGATGTATTCATTGAGCAAGGGGAGGTTCTTGTCGCTAAGGGGCAAAAAATCACTCCTGAGCTTTACGCTCTTTTGGATGAGAATGGGCTGCTCAGCAATGAGGTCAACTATTGGCCTCAGGTTGGTCTACTGTTACTTGCTACCATGCTCTCCGCGGGTCTAATGGTGTTCATCCGTTACTCGGGAGGAACCTCAGGCTTCAAGTATAATAATTCCCAGCTATTGATGCTGGTGCTTGTATTTGTTATTACGATCATCACCATGCGGTTAACCGCAATTTTGCAGACGGATGTTCGTTCCTATCTCGGGTTTTTGGCTCCGGTAGCCATCGGCGCTATGCTGATCACAATGCTGCTGGATATGACATTAGCGTATTTCTGTTCTATTCTGTTCAGTATACTAGCCAGTATAATTTTTAATGTTCAGCAGAATTCGATTTTTGATTTCACCTTCGGATTCTTTTCAATCGTTGTTTGTTATGTGGCTATTTTTGCCACTCATCGTGCAGGCCAGCGCTCCACATTATTAAAAGGTGGGATTATGGTTTCCCTTTTTGGTTGTGTGACCGTCTTTATGCTGACCCTATTGGCTGGTGGAGAATGGAAAGATGTAAGCACGCTATATGCAGTTGGTTTTGCTTTTGCGAGCGGGCTTTTGACTGCAGTGCTTGTGATTGGTCTGATGCCTTTCTTTGAAGCTACTTTTGGTATTCTATCAGCGCTGAAGCTGGTAGAGTTGTCTAATCCGAACCATCCATTGCTGCGCAAGCTTCTTACGGAAACCCCGGGAACCTATCACCATAGTGTAATGGTAGGTAACTTATCAGAGGCTGCCGCAGAAGCGATTGGAGCAGACGGACTACTGTGCCGTGTAGGATCGTATTATCATGATATTGGCAAAACAAAACGTCCGTTTTATTTTATTGAGAATCAGAATAATATGGAAAATCCGCATGACTCTATTGAACCGAAGCTTAGTAAATCTATCATTGTAGCCCACGCGCGCGATGGGGTGGAAATGCAACGAGAATATAAGCTACCTAAACCGATTCGTGATATTGCCGAGCAGCATCATGGAACTACGTTCCTGCATTATTTTTACCATAAGGCACTGAAGCTGGCGGAAGAAAAAGGTGTCGAGCCTGATTTTACAGAGGAAGATTTCCGTTATCCTGGCCCGAAAGCTCAGTCGAAGGAATCGGCCGTTGTCGGAATCGCCGACAGTGTTGAAGCCGCGGTACGATCATTGCGCAAACCAACTGTTCTGCAGGTGGAGACGATGATTGAGAAAATAATTAAAAGTCGACTAGATGATCATCAGTTTGACGAGTGCGATTTAACGATCAAAGAATTGGATATTATAGCACGGACTCTGAAAGAAACGGTGATGGGGATTTTCCATTCACGGATCGAATACCCAGAAGATGTGCGTAAGCCGAAAAAAGAGGAAGGGGCAGCTAACCCATGAGTTTAGAGATCGTTTGGGATAACGAGCAAGAAGAATACGAGATAAAGGACGATCTCATAGCGCTGCTGGAGAGCATTTTGCAAAAAGCAGGTGAAGCGGAAGGAATCGATCAGGGTGAGGTTGCACTTACTTTTGTCGATAACGCTCGTATTCATGAGTTGAACTTGGAATATCGGGGAATTGACCGTCCGACAGACGTACTGTCTTTTGCTATGAATGAAAGCGGAGAGGACGAGCTGGACATTATATACGAAGTAGAAGAAGGCGAAGTGCTGGAAGATGTACCGGACGTACTGGGAGATATAATCATTTCCGTAACTCGTGCTCAGGAGCAAGCGCTGGAATATGGTCATTCTCTGGAGCGTGAGCTTGGGTTCCTCTTTGTGCATGGATTTCTACACTTGTTAGGATACGATCATCAGGATGAAGCTTCAGAGGCAGAGATGATGTCCAAGCAAGAGAAGGTACTAGATCAGGTTGGGTTGACTCGCTAATGGTGAAGAACACGGCGGTAGGACGCAAGAAGTTCTGGCATTCTTTTCGGTTTGCATCGCATGGCATCGTGTCGGCATTCAAATCCGAGCTTAACATGAAGGTGCATTGCTGTTTGGCTGTGGTTGTTCTTGTTGCTGCTGCCGTGTTCAGACTTCCACTGGCCAGCTGGATGTTGCTGCTCTTCTCAATCACGCTTGTCTTAACCGCTGAGCTGCTCAATACGGCCATTGAAGCGACGGTTGACCTGATCTCGCCGGAGATTCATCCACTGGCTAAGAGAGCGAAAGATACCGCCGCAGGAGCTGTGCTTCTCACGGCGGTGTTTGCTGTCTTTGTTGGGATCTATGTTTTTTACCACCCTGTGATGGACTGGATTAGCGGACTTATGTCATAATCAGGGTACAAATCAATTCAGGGGAGAGGCGGACCCGCGTTTTGCGATTCCGCCTCTTTGGTTACTGGATGTTTAGGAAGCGAGTTTTGTACGAAGTAATTCCATGATGAAACGCTAACAAAACTAAGTGGATGCTTTCGAAGTGAGTTTTGTACGAAGTGATCCCATGAAGTGATGCTAACAAAACTAAGTGGATGCTTACGAAGTGAGTTTTGTAACGAAGTAGTTCCACGATGTAACGCTATACAAAACTTTAGGAGGACCCAATATGGATTCCGCTCTTCTTATGCAAGAAGCGATTAAAGCACGTGCTAAGGCATATATTCCTTACTCCCGATTTGGAGTAGGCGCCGCCCTCCTCGATCAGGATGGTCATATTCATCACGGATGTAATGTAGAAAATGCTGCTTTCGGCCCAACCAATTGTGCGGAACGTACCGCTTTATTCCGTGCCATCGCAGACGGTCATGCGATCGGTTCTTTCAAGGCAATCGCCGTTGTTGCCGATTCCGACGGACCCGTATCACCTTGCGGCGTATGCCGGCAAGTAATGATTGAGTTGTGTTCACCCGACATGAAGGTTATCCTTGGAAACATGAAGGGCGATATCGTTGAGACCACGGTGGGAGAATTACTTCCCGGCGCTTTTGGTCCCGTAGATCTGAAGCAAGGACAAGCTCCTGAGTAATAACAAGTGTTTGATCAAATGCCTTTCTGGCACTACACTTACTAACTCACGCTCTAACGGCTTGTACTTGAAAACCTCGAGCATGATATAGTAGATGATGAATAGGTGGATGTGATTTAGTTGCACTTTGTACAACTAAATGATTACAATTTCGCTGGAAGCACATTTTAATTGCACTTTGTGCAATTAAATATCCGTTTTAATAGACATTTGGCTCATTATCCAGAATTTAGTTGCACTGAGTGCAATTAAAATGTCAAAACCATAAAAAAGCTCTAAATTAATTGCACAAACTACAACTAAACGTGCGAGTATTCCATCAAATCGGGCTAAAATGGTGAAAATTATGTTTTTGGAGTAACATTTCGCCGTAAGCGCCGCGGCGTAGCCGCTAGCGATTCCTAGCACACAAAGCAACTGTAACACAGCCTTCTCCACGGTGAGCTAATTGCGAGCCGTGAGAATAAGCGCAGTGAAGCGTGTCCCCGTAGGGGACGAAAGCGCTCGTGCACCACCATGCCTCTAATCCCGTCGAACGTTGCAGGTACGCCCATTTCCGGGTGTCCAGAGGGCCGGGGCCCTTGGGGTCCCCCTTGGCTAAGGGGGATTTAGGGGGATCGAAAAAGCTTTTAGAACAAAAGGTTTCTGAAATGAAAGGAAGATAATATGAAATTCAAATCAGGCTTTGTCGCAATTATCGGCAGACCGAACGTAGGCAAATCGACACTCATGAACCAGGTTATTGGACAGAAGATTGCAATCATGTCGGATAAGCCACAGACAACCAGAAACAAAATCCACGGGGTCTATACAACGAATAATTCACAAATCGTGTTCCTGGATACACCAGGTATTCATAAAAGACAGTCCAAGCTAGGCGACTACATGAACCAAACAGCGATGAGTACGCTAGGTGAAGTTGAGGCTGTGTTGTTCCTTGTGGACGCTGCAGACGGTTTGGGTGGTGGTGACCGATACATTGCTGAGCAATTAAACGGACTTAAGACGCCAGTTATTCTTGTGCTTAACAAGATTGATAAAATAGAGCCGGAAGCTTTGCTCCCACTTATGGCTCAGTATAACAAGCTGCATAATTTTGCTGAAATCATTCCGATTTCTGCTAAGATGGGCAGCAATGTTAACACGCTGTTAGAGCAAGTTGCTAAGTACTTGCCGGAAGGTCCGCAATATTACCCAGAAGATCAAATTACGGATCACCCAGAGCAATTTGTGTGTGCAGAACTAATCCGTGAGAAGATTCTACATTTGACGCGCGAAGAAGTACCGCATTCCATTGCTGTAGCTATCGAAGATATGAGAGTTGAGCCAAATGGAGTGGTGCATGTGTCTGCCGTTATTTTTGTCGAACGTGATTCTCAGAAGGGGATTATTATCGGCAAGCAAGGTGCGCTGCTGAAAGAGGTTGGCAGACGTGCTCGGACAGACATTGAGAACCTTTTGGGATCGAAGATTTTTCTGGAGCTTTGGGTGAAAGTGAAAAAAGACTGGCGTAATCAGGACCGCGTTCTGCGGGATTTGGGCTTCCATAAAGACCTTTAAGATCTGTTTCCGTTATTCCTCGTTTGGCAGGAATTGCAAGGATAGAACCTGGCTCATCGCACATCCTAATTCTTGAAGAGACATCGTCTTTCCCAAGAAAGGATGAATACGAATGCGAAACTTTTCGTGGAAGTATTTTGCAATGACAGGAGACGTCGATGCTTACCTGCTATACAAGGAAGCTGGCCTTCCGCTTGAAGACAGTGGACTACAGCTAGTGGAGGAAGAGAAGGTCTGTGATGAAGAAGCGCAATAAGGACTGGTTGCTTGCCGAATGGTTGGGGGAAGAGGCATGCTACACAGGGTGGAAGGGATCGTCATTCGCAGCATGGACTACGGCGAGGGGAACGCAATCATTACGCTTTGCACCGAGAACGCCGGTAAAGTAGGTGTTCTGGTGCGAGGTGCTAAGAAGGTCAAAAGCCGCCATGCTGCCTTGATCCAGCTGTTCACCGTCGGGGAATTTGTTTTTTTTAGAAACAACGGAGGTCTTGGGACGCTGAATTCCGGCGAAATCACGAAGTCTCACCACCCTCTTCGGGAGGATTTGATCAAAGCTGCTTATGCGTCTTACGCTTGTGAACTGCTTGATAAAGTTCTGCATGATGAGGAAACGGGAAGCTTCTGGTTTCGCCAGCTTACGGCCTGCCTGAACGCACTTGAAGAAGATAAGGAACCTGGAGTTATCATAAATGTTTATGAAATGAAGATTTTGCAAGCAGCAGGTTATGGTCCAGAGTTCGACACCTGTGTTATATGTGGAGCTGAAAAGCCTGATGAACAACTGCTGATAAGCCCACGCCTTGGTGGAGCACTGTGCCGCAGCTGTAAACATAATGATCCTCCAGCTATGGAGGTCTCTGCTCGTGCTTTGAAATTGCTACGCTTATTCGCCAGACTTGATCTCACTAGATTAGGGAATGTGGATGTCAAAGAAAGCAGTAGAGATGAGCTTAAAAAAATTATGCGAGCCTTTATGGATGTGCAGCTTGGGTTAAAGCTGAAATCACAGAATTTCTTAGATCAACTCGACAAGTACAAGATTTGACGAAATCTGATTTTTCCGTTACTATAGGAACAGTTTAATTATTGTATTGGATATGATCGCCGTTTTGCTCCACTTCGGGAGAACGTGCATTGATCGGGAAAGTAATGAACGATATTGTTGCGATTCAGCGAGCTGGGGGTAGTGAGAGCCTGGCGGGACAATGTTCATGAACATGGCACCCGGGAGTACGGATATGGCGAATGAAAGTGGATTTCGTTCTTGTTATTGGCAGCGATATTGCTGAATGCAAGGTATGGAATCAAGTAGGGTGGAACCGCGGGAGAATAAGTTAGCTCTCGTCCCTATGTCTGTTAATCAGGCATGGGGGCGGGGGCTTTTTTTATGTACTGAAAGCAATAATTGGGGCCCCCGCAAAGTACCTGAGTATGCATCGAAGCAAAACCTCACTTTGTGGGGAATATGTTAAGCGAAGGAGACGGTATTATGAACTTTCAGCAGATGATTTTGACGCTGCAGCAGTTCTGGGCTGAACAGAACTGTATTATCGTACAGCCTTATGACACTGAAAAAGGCGCCGGCACGATGAACCCTATGACTTTTTTACGCTCACTAGGTCCTGAGCCATGGAGAGTTGCGTACGTAGAGCCTTCACGTCGTCCATCCGATGGACGTTATGGGGAGAACCCGAACCGTCTGTATCAGCATCATCAATTTCAAGTAATTATCAAACCATCGCCTGATAACATTCAAGAGATTTACTTGGATAGTTTGAAAGCACTTGGTATTGATCCACTCTTGCATGATATCCGTTTTGTCGAGGATAACTGGGAGAACCCTTCACTAGGCTGTGCAGGTCTAGGATGGGAAGTATGGCTGGATGGTATGGAAATTACTCAGTTTACTTACTTCCAACAGGTGGGTGGTATCGAAGCCAATCCAGTTGCCGTAGAAATTACTTACGGAATGGAGCGGTTAGCATCCTATATTCAAGATAAAGAAAATGTATTCGATCTTGAATGGGTTAGCGGCATGACTTATGGTGATGTTTTTCATCAGCCGGAGTTTGAGCATTCTACTTACACCTTTGAAGTATCTGATGTAAAAATGCTATTCTCGCTGTTTAATATGTATGAAGAAGAAGCACGTAGAGCGATGGAGAAACATCTTGTATTTCCAGCCTATGATTATGTGCTGAAATGCTCACATAGCTTTAATCTGCTGGATGCACGTGGAGCCATCAGTGTTACTGAACGGACTGGATTTATTACCCGAGTGCGTAATCTTGCCCGCTCTGTTGCGGCAACATATCTTGAGGAACGCGAGAAGCTTGGCTTCCCGCTGCTGAAGAAAGAAGGTGCTGACCGTGTCTAAAGATATCCTGTTTGAGATCGGTCTGGAGGAAATTCCTGCACGTTTTATCCGGGCTGCGATGGAGCAGCTACAAGATAGAACATCCAAGTGGTTGGATTCTGCACGGATTACCCATGCTGGAGTTACTGCCTATGCAACGCCACGTCGTCTCGCTGTATTAGTTAAGGATGCGGCTGAGAAGCAAGAGGATATTAGCGAAGAGGTCAAAGGACCATCACGCAAAATCGCACTGGATGCAAACGGGGACTGGAGCAAAGCTGCTTTAGGATTTGCCCGTAGTCAGGGTGTATCTCCGGAGCAATTTACGTTCAAAGAGCTAGCTGGAGTAGAGTATATCTATGCTACTAGAAATAGTGCTGGGGTAGAGACAGCTTCGTTGCTTTCAGAAGGACTTCTCGGGATTGTAAATGCTATGACCTTTCCGAAGAACATGCGTTGGGGAGCCTACGATTTCAAATTCGTGCGTCCGATCCGCTGGTTAGTTGCTCTTTTCGGGAAAGATATTATTGATTTGGAAATTACGGATGTAAAAGCAGGTAATGTGAGCCGTGGACATCGGTTTCTCGGAACAGAGACTGTAATTTTAGAGCCTTCACAATATGTGGAGAGCTTGCGTGCGCAGCATGTACTTGTAGATGTTAAGGAACGGGAAGAACTGATTCTGAAGCAAATTAACCAATTGGCTGAAGAGAAAAGCTGGACGATTGCAATCAAAGAGGATCTTTTGGAGGAAGTACTGTTTCTGGTTGAAACACCAACCGTGCTTTTTGGAACCTTCGATCCATCGTTCCTGAATATTCCGCAGGATGTGCTGATTACTTCGATGCGTGAACATCAGCGTTATTTCCCTGTTTTTGATGCAGCGGGTAAACTTCTACCTTTCTTCGTAACGGTGCGTAACGGAAATGCAGTATCTTTGGATGTTATTGCTAAGGGAAATGAGAAGGTGCTTCGTGCTCGTCTATCAGATGCCAAATTCTTCTATCAAGAAGATCAAAAGATGAAGATTGACGATGCGCTAGCCAAACTAGAAAATATCGTCTACCATGAAGAGCTTGGCAGTGTTGGAGACAAAGTGCGCCGTATTCGCCAAATCTCTGATCGTCTTGCTGTTAAGTTGGGATTGTCTGATACAACCCTTTCTGAAGTAAGTCGGACTGCTGATATTTGCAAATTTGATCTTGTGACTCAAATGGTTTATGAATTTCCAGAACTTCAAGGCACCATGGGCGAAGATTATGCACGCAAAGCAGGAGAGCCTGAAACTGTGGCAAAAGCGATCTTCGAGCATTATCAGCCACGATTCGCTGGAGATGCTGTACCTTCGACAGATGCCGGTTCGGTCGTCAGCATTGCGGACAAGATCGATACGATTGTAGGCTGCTTCTCTATCGGTATTATCCCAACCGGTTCTCAAGATCCTTATGCACTGCGTCGCCAGGCTGCAGGGATTGTTCAAATCGTGCTTGAGCATAAATTGCCGATTACGCTGCGCGAAATTTTTGAAGCGGCGATTGAAATTCATGAAAATTCAGGGAATACGAAACATTCTGGCGATGAACTACGTATAAACCTGTACGAGTTCTTCGGTCTGCGTGTAAAACGTCTTTTATCCGACAATGTACGCTATGATGTTGTAGACGCTGTAACAGCAGCTGGCTTTGATGACGTAGTAGATGTTGTGGGCAGAAGTCGTGCGCTTATGGGTGCTGTGTTAGACCAAGCAGATTTCAAAATTACCGTAGATTCACTCACTCGTGTCAGTAATTTGGCAGCTAAAGCAACCACTGAAGTGATTGATCCTTCTTTGCTTAAAGAAGAAGCTGAGCTGCAGCTGTACAATACATGGCAGGAATTACACACACCGTATCTTGAAGCGATGTCGGCGAATAATGCTGAAGAAGCACTTCGTATTCTCTCGGGTCTAAAAGATGCAGTTACAGCATTTTTCGATTCCGTTATGGTTATGGCGGAGGATGAGCAGGTACGCGCTAACCGTTTAGCTCTGCTTGCTGGAATTGATGCAGACTCTAAGGCGTTTGCTGATTTTGGTAAGCTCGTCTGGTAAAAAGGCTGAGCACCGGAGTTCCCGGCTGAATTCAAGATTCGACATTTGATCAAAGGACAGCTTTTTGAACAGCCTCTAAAAGAAAAGTTTGTGTCTTATGGTATAGATTGTTGGTTTGGGGTATAAATATACGGAACGGTGCCAATGCGTCATTTGACATCCGTTCCGTATTTATGCATAGAAAGAAGGATTTCTTGCGGTGAGGGCGTATATATATTACACAGGAAATTGGTGATGATCATGGAGAAGTCCCGGTCTAGGACCATAGTAGTGGATGGGGATGCTTGTCCGGTCAAAAAAGAGATCGCTGAGGTAGGTCGCACCTTTGGTGTGCCGGTACTGATGGTATCTTCTTATGACCATGCACTGAAAGCTGAAGAGGGTGTAACGGTTGTGCAGGTGGACCGAGGAGATCAGAGTGCTGATCTATATATTGCCAATTATATTTCTGCAGGAGATGTGGTATTGACTGGGGACTATGGTCTCGCAGCACTTGCACTCGGCAAACGTTGCAGTGTGCTTTCTTTTCGTGGCCAGGAATATGACGATTCCAAAATGGATTTTATGTTGGAGGGTAGGCATGCCAGGGCCGTGGAACGAAGACGGGGACACTACTCTAAGGGTCCAAAACCTATAACGGCAGAAGAAAAATTATATTTTCAACATAAAATGACAAAACTTTTAATACTTTTGCAGGAGAATGTGGAGCAATAGCGAATTATATTTATTTGTTAAGAATTGAAGGTGGTTGAAGTGGCTAGCGGACACGGGAATATTCCGGAAGAGGTTATCGAAAGCGTGCTTGCGCGTCATGATATTGTCGATACAGTCGGTAAGGTTGTCCATTTGTCCAAGCAGGGGAAATATTTATGGGGCCTCTGCCCGTTCCATTCGGAGAAAACCCCTTCCTTTACAGTTACCCCCGACCGGGGAGTGTTTCATTGCTTTGGCTGCGGCATGGGTGGAAATGCCATCAAATTTAGGATGGAAATCGAAGGATTAACCTTCCCCGAAGCCGTCAGAATAATGGCTGAAGAAAGTGACATTCCCGTTCCTGAAGGTAAGGGAGGCCTGATGTCTCCTCCTGATCCGGAACGCGATCGGTTGATTCAAGCTTATGAATGGTCGGCAAAGTTTTATCATTACTTGCTGAAGAATACGGAACACGGCAAAGCCGCAATGGAGTATTTAAGAGCCCGGAACTTCAGCGATAAAATGATTGACCAGTTTCAGATCGGATATGCTCCGGACCGCTGGGATACTTTGCTACAGTTTTTGGAGAAACGGAATTTTGACCTTGCTGAAATGGAGAAAGGCGGACTCTTGTCTGCCAGAGGTGAGGGCAAAGGGTATATAGACCGTTTCCGTGGTCGAATTATTTTTCCGATTGCGAACCGCACAGGAAAGGTGATTGCTTTTGCTGGAAGAATTCTTGGAGAAGGTCAACCCAAGTATTTAAATTCTCCAGAGAGTAGATTGTTTAACAAAAGCCGGATTTTATACAATTTGCACCAGTCCAAAGCATCCATCCGCAAAACGCGGCAAATCGTCCTCTTTGAAGGATACGGAGATGTCATTTCGGCCTGGGAAGCAGGTGTGCATAACGGTGTAGCAACGATGGGGACATCTTTGACTGAAAGTCATGTAGCGCTGATGAAGAGTCTGGCTGATGAAATTGTACTGGCTTATGACGGTGACCGGGCAGGACAAGCAGCTGCTATGAAGTCCATTCCAATGCTTGAAGGAAGTGGCCTGCGTGTGAAAATTGCCTTACTGCCAAGCGGGCTCGATCCAGATGAGTTTATCTCCAAGCATGGTGGAGAAAGGTTTATGGATCAGGTTATTGATTCTGCGGTTTCATCCATAAAATTTAAGCTTATATATCTGAAAAAAAACCATATACTCCTAGAGGAAGATGGCAAAATTGCCTACGTTAAAGAAGCTTTGGAGGTCATTGCTTCACTGCATTCCTCGACCGAGAGAGAGGTTTACCTAAGGGAAATCGCTTCTGAGCTGGAACTTTCATATGATAGTTTGAAGCAGGATTGTAATTTACTTAGGGCATCGATGCAAAAAAACATCCCTGAAGGGGATAATAACGACAAAAGGTGGAATAATGGTAGGCATAAAAAAGGGCAAGTGCAGACACCAACTTTGCTGCCCGCTTATCATGTTGCGGAACGGCGTCTACTGTCCTTTATGATTCAGGACCCAGAAGCCGCTACGTATGTGGGTGAACGCCTCGGAGAAGAGTTCAACATCGATGATCATGCGGCAATTGCCGCTTATCTATATGCCTATTACGCGCAAGGCAAACCACCCGGCATTAGTCGGTTTCTATCATCGCTTCAGGATGATCGTCTGGAGAAAACTGCAACATCAATTTCCATGATGGATACACCTCCAGACTGGAATATGCAGGTGCTGGATGATTGTATTCGTGAAGTACGGAAATACCCACTGCAGCGCAAGATGGATCAGAAGCGTGAAGAGATGATTCAGGCGGAGAAGTCAGGTGACTTTTTGCGTGCGGCACAAATAGCAAGTGAGATTATAGCCCTAGAGAGACAATGAAATGTTGACAGGATGTACCTAGGGAGGAGGGAGTCGAATTATGGCGAACGATCAGCATACTGAATTGGAAGCAGAATTTACTTTGGATCAGGTTAAGGATCAGCTTATTGAGCAAGGCAAGAAAAGATCATCATTGCTATACAAAGATATTATGGAGAAATTATCGCCGTTTGATCAAGACCCCGAGCAAATGGAGGAGTTCTATGAACAACTCAGTGATTTGGGGATTGAAGTTGTAAACGAGAACGATGAAGAGGTTAACAGCCTCCGGCCAAATGAGGACAATGAGGACAAAGAGGGCGATGAGTTCAGCTTTGATGATGATTTGTCACTTCCACCTGGGATCAAGATTAATGATCCAGTCCGTATGTATCTGAAAGAAATTGGACGCGTTCCACTGTTGTCGGCTGACGATGAAGTTGAACTAGCTATGCGGATTAAAAATGGAGACGAAGAAGCAAAACGTCGTCTTGCAGAAGCAAATCTACGTCTCGTAGTAAGTATTGCTAAACGTTATGTCGGACGCGGCATGTTATTCCTCGATCTGATTCAAGAAGGTAACATGGGTCTGATCAAAGCGGTAGAGAAATTTGACCATAATAAAGGGTTCAAATTTAGTACGTATGCAACTTGGTGGATTCGTCAGGCCATTACCCGCGCGATTGCGGATCAGGCACGTACGATTCGTATTCCTGTACACATGGTTGAGACGATCAACAAGCTGATTCGTGTCTCTCGTCAATTGCTGCAAGAACTGGGACGTGAACCTTCGCCAGAGGAAATTGCGGCTGAGATGGAGCTGACGGTTGAGAAAGTCAGAGAAATCATGAAGATTGCCCAAGAGCCAGTATCGCTCGAAACACCGATCGGTGAAGAAGACGATTCTCATCTGGGAGATTTCATTGAGGATCAGGAAGCCTTGGCTCCTGCGGATGCAGCTGCTTATGAACTGCTGAAGGAACAGCTGGAGGATGTACTGGACACGCTCACGGAGCGTGAAGAGAATGTACTTCGTCTGCGTTTTGGCTTAGATGATGGCCGGACGAGAACGCTTGAAGAAGTCGGTAAAGTGTTCGGTGTTACACGTGAACGGATTCGCCAGATTGAAGCTAAAGCATTACGTAAGCTTCGTCACCCTAGCCGCAGTAAACGGCTTAAGGATTTCCTCGAATAGTATTTCATGAACTGAACCTTCTGCTGCTCAGTGGCAGGAGGTTCTTTTATTTGAATTTACGACCCTAAAAGTGCTGACCATGTGCATCTGGAAAGAAGGATGAGCCAGTGAATTTGGAAAAACGCGAAATTATTATAAAAGAGATTCAGTATTGGAGAAATAACAGATTGCTGCCAGAGCAGTATTGCGACTTCTTAACCAACCTGTATGATGATGAAGCTGCGGCTAAGGATAACAATCCAATTTCGCTGAAGAATCTACAGCAGGGAAACATCAAAATTTGGCTGTTTGGTTTTGGAATTATTTCCTTGATTTTCTTGATTAGTCTTTATTTTAGCGTTTTTCCCTGGCCTTTGCAACTTGCAACAGCACTATCTGTATTAATTATCTGTTATGGATACTCAGCGGTTTACAGGGACCGAAATCAGGTCATTAGTCTTATCCTAGCGGGGCTGGGAAGTGTGTTAACGCTTGGTTTTGGGCTATGGATGATTGCTTTGCATGATCTTGATCCTCAGCTCTGGAGACCGATTCTGATTGGTGCCTGCGGCTTGATATGGTGTATTCTGGGATTTGCACTCCGGATCGGCTTGCTGCAGTACTGCGGTTATGCCTTTTGGGCATTACTATATGCGGGATTCTTCGGTGGAAAGCGCCCTGAGGCTTCGATGCTAGAGCTTGAGCTCTTATGGCTTCCACTCAGTGTAATGATGGTGTGGCTAAGCTGGCTGTTGCATCACAAAGTTAAAGGCGTCGCTAGTGTTTTTTTTGCAGTGGGAGTATCTCTATGGATCATGCCAGAGCTTGATGCTCTTTTACTGAGACAGGATTATCCACAGTGGATTTCGTTTATGCTAATTTTAAAAATTGCGGTAGGCTTAGCCCTGCTGTTCTTGTTTCGAAAAAAATGGATAATGTGGGTGGCAACATGAACAATGTGAAATTATCAGATCGGCTTCAGCAATTGCTGGAGCAAATTCCGCAAGGAAGCAGGTTGGCAGACATCGGCTCTGATCATGCTCTGCTTCCTGTAGCTGCTGTAGAAAGCGGTAAGGCTGTATTCGCAGTAGCAGGTGAGGTAAACCCGGGTCCTTTTGATGCTGCTTGTAAAGGCGTTGCAGAGGCCGGACTAGGGAAGGTGATCTCGGTGCGACGAGGGGATGGCCTTGAGGTACTAGAACCTGGTGAAGTTAATTGTATCACGATCGCTGGTATGGGTGGCGCATTAATTGCTTCAATTCTTGATCGCGGACAAAGCCAAGGCAAGCTAAAGGATGTTACAACACTGGTACTTCAGCCGAATGTAGGCGAGGATATTTTGCGCCGCTGGCTGCTAAATAATGACTGGGTTCTTATAGCTGAAAGTATTCTTGAAGAAGACGGCAAGCTGTATGAGGTGTTAACGGCTGTACCAGAGGATGCTAGCGCTGGTATTACGAATGCTAATGTATATCGAGAGGTAACGTTAGGCGATTCTGCTTTGGTTCGTGGTCAGGACACCTTGCTACAGATGGGACCTTGGCTGATCCAAGCATCGAATGATGTGTTTTTTGCCAAGTGGCAGGGAGAGATTCAGAAATTGGAAGGCATTCTGACATCGTTGTCACGTTCAGAGCTCGAATCTGCGGAGAATAAACGGAAATTAATTCGAGACCAGATCAAGGAGATTACGGAGGTGCTGCAATGCTTGCCAAAGGACAAACAGTAATTCAATATATGGAGCAGCTGGCTCCGAAGCATTTAGCCGAAGAGTGGGACAAAGTCGGTCTGCAACTAGGTTCCTTACAGAAAGAAATAACTAATGTGCTGGTTGCTCTCGATGTGAATGATGAAGTCGTCGAAGAGGCAATTAGTCTCGGCTGTAATCTAATCATTGCCCACCATGCGATTATTTTCCGTCCGCTACAAGGGATTCAGACTGATACACCGATGGGTAGAATGTATGAAAAGCTGATCAAAAATGACATCGCGGTATACATCAGTCACACTAATCTGGATGTAACCGAAGGTGGAATGAATGATTGGATGGCGGAAGCTCTTGGCATAGAGAACGGAGTGCCTATCAAAGACATTCACTCAGAGCAATTGTCAAAGCTGGTTGTGTTTGTGCCTAAGGATCATCATCAGAAGGTGCTGGATGCCATCCTGAACGCTGGAGCAGGGGCAATCGGCAACTATAGTCATTGCAGCTTCAATATCGAGGGATATGGAACTTTTATTCCGGGAGAAGGCACAGATCCTTATATCGGGGAAAAAGGTAAGCTGGAACGTGCCGAGGAGATTCGTATTGAGACGATCGTCCCGCATACCATTCGCAATAAAGTGGTACAGGCTATGCTTAAGGCTCACCCTTATGAAGAGGTTGCCTATGATTTGTACACGATGGATCTCAAAGGCCGCAGCTTAGGGCTTGGGCGAGTTGGAAAGCTCAAAGAGCCTACAACACTTGGGCAATTCGTTGAGACGGTAAAAAAAGGCCTGAAGGTAGACCATGTGCGTGTTGTGGGTGATCTGAATCGTCCGATTCGTAAAGCCGCAGTTTTGGGAGGTTCGGGCGGAAAGTATTATAACAGTGCTATTTTCCGCGGTGCGGATGTGTTGGTTACGGGCGATCTGGATTACCATACAGCACAGGATGCTGTGCTCGCTGGTATCACTCTGATTGATCCGGGACATAATGCGGAGAAGATTATGAAAGAGAAGGTTGCGGAGTGGATGACTAGGAAACTGGTGGAGCATAAGTACGGTACAGCTGTACATGCTTCGCAGGTGAATACGGAGCCATTTCAGTTCCTGTAAATTACCAAGGAATAAAGCTTGTGCCGGACATGTGATGTCTGTATAATATATAATGTTGTTCGGAAAGTTTGACAGACAATCGCCGGTGACGTGAAGACGTCACGGGAGGAAAGTCCGGGCTCCATAAGGCAGGATGCTGGATAACGTCCAGTCGGCGCGAGCCGAAGGATAGTGCCACAGAAATGGACCGCCGATGGCCGCCTTAGGGCGGCACAGGCAAGGATGGAACCGAGGTGTAAGAGACCCCGAGGAACGCTGGTGACTTCGTTCCTGGTAAACCCCATCTGGAGCAAGACCTAATGAGACGCAGCAAATTCCTTTATTGGAATAGGCAGCCTTAGCCTGAGGCGCGTCTAGGTTGGTCGCTGGAGCTGTGCAGTAATGTACGGCCTAGATAGATGATTGTCGCTTATGGTGGGAGGGTAGTTCCCGATCGAACCACGACGAGCACAGAACCCGGCTTACGGCAAACTTTCCTAACTGCAACGTTATAATTACAATGTATACACAAATAGCGACGTATCCTGGGTGACCGGAGTACGTCGTTTTTTTAAAATAGAAGTGAGTATAAGTTTCAACGTCGGAATTACGAGGAAGGCTTTTTTGTATAGGAAATACATCCGTAGCTGCCCATAGCTACTGACCGGAGCATATTTCTGACCTATTTATAGGGAGCAATTCCCTATAATCATGAATTTCTAGGGATAATCAGATTATTATAGGGAGATTTTCTCTATATTGTTACGTAGCGTAAACGGCTGGTCGAATGACCAACTATGCATGAGATAGGGCATTGCTTTTGTTGTAGATTGTTTGTTCTGGCAAGAAGATATGTAGAAAGTGGGACATGTGTAACATGGGAAATTATCAGATTTGCGGGTTCTGCGGACATTTATATGAACGAAACAATAAGAGGATGTGCAGTAGTTGTGATGAGATGTATCAGAGTATCAGGCGTATTGTAGAGACTTCACCCGACACGATGGTATTAAACATATCCCTTCAAACAGGGGTAAGTGTCAGTCGAATCATGTCTTTCGTTGAAAATGGTTATTTTAGGCTCAATAAAGATAGTATAGAAGTGTCTAAGAAGTAGATTAGAAAATAAATAACCCGGCTTTCCCATCCTATAAAGGATGAAGAAGCCGGGTTATTTAAATAGCAGAAAGTATAAGTTTCACGCAATACTCTATGTCTTATATTTCTCGCAAAAACGATTACCGTCCTTTAAGGACAGTAATCGTTTTTGCTTAGTACACAATCCATGGTTATTTGTTCGTGTGGTAACGGACTCAGATGCAACTATATGCGCATTTTAAGCGTTTTGGAGGGAGTTTCGGACTGGAGGGACATTATTTATCATAATTAGGGGGCATATCATGCCATTTCAGTCATATAACGACCCAAGAGTCCGTTAGCATTTCAAAACAGCGTAATTGTTGCAAATAAGGGCTCTGGTGTCCGAACGCAAATTTGGTCGCAATAAAACTGCATTATCTCTTTTCTATAGGGTTTACAGACGAGAATAGTTGAAGTTTGCGCAATTACATTAGCCTAACATACGCCGAAAGCTCTAAAAAATGTTTTTAGCTGCACAGAGTGATTGAAGATCGGTTAGGACAGGCCTGAGGTAAATGAAAGCACCCAAGTAGAATACAAGGGGACGGATGTCAACAGCGATTGGAATCCATATCCGTCCCCCCATCCCTGCTGAAGTGTTGGATTTACTCCAGATTTTTAAAGGTCGTAGGTGAAGTTTTTCTTATGATTACGACATTACAGAGCTTTGACTCTCCCGCCATTGAACTAGCGCGTTCTCCAGACGTTTCACAGCGAGTGGTACGAGCTCTGGTGGCGTATGTGTGAAATTCAAACGCATTTTGTTCTTGATGGGCTGAGCTGAATAGAACACCTCGCCGGGAACGAAAGCAACTCCGTTCTCTACCGCTAGAGGAAGTAATTCTTTCGTGTTGATCTCTTGGGAAAGTGTCAGCCATAAGAACATACCACCCCGTGGCTCCAGAAAATGAGCGTCTTCCCAGTTATGTGATCTGATCTCCGCGGACAAGCGCTTCATTCGAGAATAATATTCTCGTGAGATGTTACGGATATGCTGATCAATATCGAAGTGCAGCAGCAGTTCATTTAAAGCGCGCTGGTCAATGGTGCTAGAATGTAGATCAGCTGCTTGTTTTGCCTTGGCGATGGTCTTGATGAGATTTGAATCGCCGATAATCCAGCCGGTACGCAGGGCAGGTGCGACGATTTTGGAGAAGGTTCCAGTGTAGGCGACACAGTAATCTCCCCCATAGCTTCTGTCGATGGACGCTAGTGAGGCTGGATGAAGATCTTTATTTTCATCAAAGGTTATTTCTCCGTAAGGATTGTCCTCCAAGATAAGAACATTGTAACGGCGGCAGAGTTCAACTACTTTCTCACGGCATTCCTTACTCCAAGTTGCACCTGAAGGATTATTGAAGGTCGGAACTGCATATAGGAGCTTTGGTCGGAGCTTCCGAATTTGATCTTCCAGGTGGTCGGGCAGAATGCCATGCTCGTCGCTATTTATTGTATGAATATCAGCTCGGTAAGAACCGAGCACCTGTAAGGCTGCTAGATAAGTGGGAGCTTCAACAAGGACAGCATCACCGGGATCAAGTAGTACTTTACATAGTAGATCTATGGCTTGCTGGGAACCTGTAGTCAGAACCATCTCAGATGCTGTAACTGGAATTCCTTGCCGAGTAAGTCTTTCGGCGATTTTGTCACGCAGTGGAGTAAAGCCCTCGGTTAGTCCGTATTGTAGCGCTGAGGGATCGCTGGAGAGCACACGGTTATAAGCGTTCCGTACGGCCTCCAAGGGAAACAAATCCTCCCCAGGCAGCCCGCCTGCAAGTGAAATGATATCATTGCCCTGTGTAACTTTTAGAATCTCGCGCACTGCTGAAGATCCTAGATGATTGGCTGCTGTTGAGTATTTGATATCCATAAATGAGTTCTCCACCTTTCGATTTGGTGCTATCATAATAGGAGTGCTGTATAACAGTAAAGCGTTGAATATAACAGTGGAGGTGAAGGGTTCATGCATATCGATTTGATTCGCAGCGGCAGTAAATCTCTGCCTCATCAAATCAGTGAAACCCTAAGTCAGCGGATCTCATCAGGACTGCTCCAGCAAGGTGTCCGGCTGCCCTCCGTGAGAAGTTTGGCTACAACTTTAAGTGTAAGCCAGGTTACGGTAAGCAAGGCGTACGCTGTGCTTGAGAAACGGGGACTTATTTACTGCAAACAAGGTAAAGGCTGCTTTGTAGCTGACCCTGAGCACACTAAACGTCAGGTAGATGGCCGCTGGCAGGATTTATATGATGATTATTTGCCTCGAGCTCAGCTGTGGCGCAATTTTGATTACTCTGAAGTGAAGTATCCCTTTCATATAGCTGCAATTCACAGTGAGCTACTGCCGCTCAAAAATATCGGTGACTCCTACGCATCATTAGTCACTCAGCAGCCGGAGCTTATGGCCACCTATGGGAACTTTCAGGGTGATCTGGAGCTGCGAGGAATCATGAGAGATCACTTGAAAACACGTGGAATTACACTCACTTCCTCCGATTTAATGATTACAAGTGGAACACAGCAAGGTATTGATCTGGTGGCACGTACATTTGTCGGCCCTGGAGACACGGTGTATCTTGAGGCTCCCAGTTATACTGGGGCTATTGATGTTTTTGCAGGACGAGGTGCAGAGATGATCTTTGTACCTACAGACAGTGAAGGAATGCGGGTGGACATCCTTACTAGGATGTGTGATCAAAGACCACCTAAGCTAATTTATACAATCCCTACCTATCAGAATCCGAGCGGAGTAACCATGAGTATGGCAAGAAGACAACGCCTGCTGGAAATCGCTCGGAGTTACCGTTGTCTTATTGTAGAGGATGATCCATTTAGTGATTTATATTTCCACACGCCCCCGCCTAGGACGATCAAATCGATGGATTCCGAAGGGCATGTAGTTTATATGAAGAGCTTCAGTAAAGTTATAGCTCCCGGCTGCAGAATTGCCTGTGTAGCCGCTGAAGGGGATATTCTGTCTCGACTCATCGCTGCTAAGTCTGCGAGTGATCTAGGGAGTCCACTGCTCACTCAGCGCGCGGTAATGCCGTTCATCGCCGGCAAGTATGAATCGTACGCTGCGCAGTTACGAATTACACTCCGTGGCCGCATGGAAAAGGCGGCGAGGCTTCTTAAGCTCTACGCACCACCTGGGGTAAACTATATTCTTCCAGAGGGAGGTCTTAATCTCTGGCTGGAGCTTCCAGCTTCTCCCGATATCGCAAGACTGCATGAGCTGGCTGAACAGGAGAGCATTTCTTTTTTACCTGGTGATGTCTGTTACTCCGCGGAGACCCCTTCCCGGCATATCCGTTTGTGCTATTCACAAATGAATGAGACGGATATGGAGGAAGGGTTACGGCTATTTCTCCGCTTGCTTGGCAGATTTTTGCAGGTGAATGGTTAAGGGGTGTTATTTAATCGTTGTTTCAATTGATTCAGTTGTTGTTGCACATGCTGTGGCCATAGCTGTAGTGGAACCTGATTGCCACTTGCGGCTTGCAGTGTTTTATAGATATCGACCTGACCCCAGCCAAAATATTTGTCATGACCGGCAGTGCCTAAATCAACTGCATTTTTGGTCATGAGCTCCATGACTTCCGTATTCGTTAAATTCGGATTCAGTGAACGCACCAGACCAGCCAGCGCAGCGACATGAGGACTGGCCATCGATGTACCGGATAAAGCGGCATACTGGCTATCAGGGTAAGTGCTTGCTATGCTTTCTCCGGGTGCAGCGACATCAATATAATCGCCATAATTGGAGAAGGAAGCTTTTTCCCCTGAAGCATTCGTTGCAGCTACTGCAATCACTTCGGGATACGCAGCTGGGAATCCTGGGCGTTCTGTATTATCGTTGCCTGCAGCTGATACGAGGACGATATCTCGATCGTAGGCATATTTGATCGCGTCATGAAGAAACTGGGAATCCGCATAGTTACCTAGACTTAAGTTAATGACTTTCGCACCGTTGTCAGCTGCCCAAATGATTCCTTCTGCTACGGAATAAGTAGTACCTGCTCCTGAATTATCGAGCGCTTTTACCGGAAGTATCTTGTTGTACCAGCTGATTCCTGCTACTCCTTCTCCGTTGTTGACCAGTGCACCTATAATTCCAGATACATGTGTGCCATGTCCTACATCATCTTCTGGTGTGGAACCATTGGTAATCGCATTATACCCGGTCATAAGCTTACCCTTTAGATCCGGATGATTGATCTGAACTCCGGTATCCACTACGGCCACGATCACTTCTTTACTTCCCTTGGAAAGATTCCAGCCCAGCTCCGTTTCGATCGCCGGCAAATTCCATTGGTAAGTGGAGAATAACATGTCATTTGGAGTAACAGTTCCCTCTGCGTTTTTAGTTATGGCATCATTGGTTAAATACATATAGTGAGGCTCTGTATATGCGGGATGCCATTTATTGGTGAAATAGTCTTTGAGCTGATAATAAGTCAGCTTCTCTGAACGAAAGATATAGGCATACCCAAGCTTACGTGGCTGCTTACCACTGATGTCTGCGGTTATCGTCTGAAGCTGCGCCGGGGTAGGTGAGTTGTTGCGGAAGCGGACGACAATTTCATTCTCATAAAAATGGCTGGCATTTTCGTTATCATGACCTGTCTTGACGGTGATATCCTTTAAATTGTCGGTATGCACCGATTCTACGCGGTATTTACCTTCCTTTGGATAAGGAATGAGACGCAGATTCTTCAGCTGATGATCCGCCACACGCCCAAGCACCTTTTGGTTAATAAGTGCGATGATGCCTACATTTTTTTCTTTGTTCCGCTGAGCGATAAAGTAATATTTCTCTTTACCGATTGTAAACGTTGGAGATTCATAGGATTGATGACCACGGATGGCTGATTTCGCCGTCTTAAGATATTTCAGCAGCTGTTGATTCTCCTGTTCGGTTCCTTGAGGAAATGAGGAAGACTTAAAGGTGTCGGATTTATGGTTGCGAAAATCGATCCACATCAGCATGGTGATAAATCCGTGGTTCTGCTGCAAACGTTTCGCATACACTGATTTATCATGAAGCGAAGCAATTCCATCCGTTTCAGAGAGGAGCTTAGTCAAATGTTTGCTGACATCCACTCTATTTAGGTGATCCGTCGCATCAACATCTTGAGATAAGGAGCTTTTTTTTAATGATTTTTCCTGTGTTAGATTTGGTGCTGAATGTAGAGCTGAAGTTGGAGCAGGCTTTGGTCCAGCGACATTAGCGACTTCTCTGGTCGTCCCATTAGCGGCAGGACGCAGCGCAAAGGTAAGTAATAGAACCGTGAACGCAGCTGTTACCAGACCTGCAACCGTTAGATTTTTTCGTGACATGATTTCCGCTCCTCTACGCATTGTAATGTCTATAGGTTTAGAAGAGAGTGTATGTTTTATGCATCTTAGAAAAGGATACCTTCCTAACGTTTTTTATGATAATATCAAAGGGAATAAGCATCTCGAGTTCGCATCCTGATTTGCAGGAGATACGTCATTAGATATTCTTTAATTTTCAGAAGGTTAGACTTCTCTGTGTTCGCATCCTGATATTGCAAGAATAAAGAGATACGTCTAGAGACTATTTCTTCATAGGATTTACTTTATTGACTACAAGAGCAGGGAATAATAAGGGGGAGCAACCGCCATGTCAGCAGCCAATGTGCAGAAATTATGTGAATCGACGAGAGACAAACTTAAAGATGTAATCGAAAAGATGGAAATTTTCTTGAACGAGCATGCTTTGCCTCAGCTTGTAACTGAAGGTGATGAAGAAACCGTACAATTTTATCAAGGATTTCTGTCCGATGTTCGTCATCTGTTAGTGTTCTCGGAAATGTCTTATGAGAAGCTGGGAGTTGCGTTGCGTCGTGCAACATTTGATGAATCTTTTGCGCAGAAAGCGCTTTATAATGTATATCACTATGGCGTGAATAACTTCTTCTATCCAAAGAATGAAAGCTATTCTGAAGATGGACGTTATGCTTATACTGGACAGGATGCTATCCGTTTCCGTAAAAAGCCAGTTCGTCCGGCGCGTGATATCATTCTAGAAATTACCAAGACTTATGAAGAGCTACGCGATGATCTTACTTATTATGAGAACGACTATTTGACTGAGAAGCGTATGCAAAATCAGGTTTAACAGTTAACTTGCTCGTGTGAAGGATCAGCACTTTGTCACTCTACAATGACAAGGGCTGGTCCTTTTTTGCGTTACATCAACTGGAAACCTGCCTGTCGAATAGGTGGGGAATCGAGCGGACATAATGAAGCCGAGGTGAATAGATATGTCAAGTGTAAAGCCATTAGTTAAATGTAGTGTGAGCAATTGTCATTATTGGGGCGAGCATAATTTATGCCGGGCTGAAGAAATTATTATTGAGATCGACAAGCATGCGGGTAGTGGATTTAAAGAAGAATATGCTGAAGAAATGACGAATGAAGGTCACCACGATCACGTCGCAACATCGTCTGCAACATGCTGTTTAACATTTAAGCCGAACTCTTAGGAGGCCGCCCTAATGGACAGAGAAAAGGATCATGAATCAAGTTCATCCAATGGACAATCCGGACCGAGAAAAATCATTTTGCGTCCGCGCAGAGTGGACTATCCTCGCCGGGACAGAGAACATCAAGAGGAGTATGCCGCAGAGGTGAATCCGGTTCCGATGCAGGTCCGGGATACAACACCACGTGTGAGTGAAACTAAGGAGAACGAAGAGGAATATAGTGGAAGCCAAGTGGTGGGTTATACTGGGCTTGCTATCGGCATTGCCTCTTTGTTTCTTTGGTCCATCTTTCTTGGACCTTTATCAGTTATAGTTGGTTATTATGCATATGCCAAAGAGCAAAAAACGCTTGGGGCATGGGCAATGGGGCTAGGCATTGTATCTACACTTAGTTACTTTGTGATGATTCCCTTTGCTCGCTAACAACGAACTGAAAAGTTTGAACTATAACAGGCTTTTAGACCTAAATATTAGGGTCTGAAGTCTGTTTTTTCATTCCAGCATATAGCAATAATTCCGGATAAAATGTAATATTAAGCCGTAATTCATCGAAATCTAATGCTAGACAAAATATATGATTCAACAGGATAAAAGGAGTGCGCCGGTATGGAGATCAATCCCGCTGTAACCAATGGGTTAGGGCAGCTTAAATGGATAAGCTTAAAGAGTGCAACCGACAAGAGCAGCTCAGCGAATGAAGCTAAAAGGTCGGGAGCGTCAGCCTCTCAATTTGCAACAATGCTCCAAGCTTTGTCTTCTAACTCCTCTAATAGCGGGGATACAAGCTTCTTGACCTCACTTCCGGATGCGTCATCTGTTAGTAGCCTGTTATGGCAGCAGATAGGCGGGACAGCTGAAAGTAACGATAGCGTAATTTCCGGGGAAATAACGGATACTAAACCAACAAGCTATGAGGATTTGATTCAAACGGCGAGTGCTAAATATGGAGTGCCTGTTGATTTGATAAAAGCTGTAATTGATACGGAATCTTCATTTAATCCAAACGTTGTCTCATCGGCAGGCGCTAAAGGATTAATGCAGCTAATGGATGGAACAGCGAACGGTTTAGGGGTTTCAAATTCGTTCGACCCGGCCCAAAATATTGATGGTGGCGTACGCTACTTATCTTATCAACTAAAGCGTTATGGTGGACAGGAACAGATGGCATTAGCAGCATATAACGCTGGCCCAGGACGGGTAAATAAGCTTGGGGTAAGCAATGATCAGGAATTATTGGAGAAGCTTACACTGCTTCCAAAAGAGACGCAGTCTTATCTCTCTAAAATAGAACGCGCTCGCGCGCAATACGCTGTATAATATAAAGGATCAAATGGGAAACCCTTAAACCACATGGCTGGGATATGGGATCACCGTTTGATCCTTTTTCGAAATATAAGAAAGTGAATTTTTTGCATTTTAACGAAGTAAAGGAGACCATCGATATATGCTTTACTGGGATTATGCCGCTGCTACGCCACCCTATGAAGATGTGGTGAAGACGATGGAACAAATTATGAAGCTGCACTATGCTAACCCGTCCTCCTTGCACCGTGCCGGCAGCGAAGCGGCTAAGCTGATCAGGCGCTCACGAGAAGTATGCGCAGCCGCGTTATCTGTACAGCCACAGGAGATACTATTTACTTCTGGGGCTACGGAGAGCAATAATTTAGCAATTAAAGGCGCTGCTCTGCAGTATCAGTCAAGAGGACGTCATCTGATAACTACGGAAATAGAGCATCCCTCTGTGTATGAAAGTTGTCTGCAGCTGCAGCGAAATGGCTGGGAGATTACTTTTATAGCGCCAGATAGTACTGGAATGATTGATCCTGAGCGAGTAGCTGCTGCAGTGCGGCGTGATACAGTTCTCGTAAGCGTGATGCATGTGAATAATGAGATTGGAACGGTGCAGCCACTGCTGGAGATTGGCAGGCTGATTAAATCCGTAAACCCACGAGCTCTGTTTCATGTAGACGGTGTTCAGGGATATGGCAAGCTTGCTGTTGATCTTAAAGAATGGAAAGTGGATCTCTACAGCTTGTCTCCTCACAAAATTCGAGGCCCACGTGGAGCGGGGCTTCTCTATATTAAAGAAGGAATCCAGCTTTTCCCACTACTTACTGGCGGTTCTCACGAAGATAGTCAACGTGCTGGAACCGAGAATGTACCTGCGATTGTCGCGTCTTCTAAAGCTGTGCGGATGAGTGGTGAGCAGCGTGAAGCCTTCTGTGCCCGAGTGCTTCCACTTCGAGATCGACTGTTAAGCTTCTTGCACAGTGTTCCTGAATTTGTTATAAACAGCAGGGAGGATGGAGCCCCTCATATTGTGCATTTCTCATACCCTGGTATGAAGGGGGAAGTGTTTGCTCGTAAACTGGAGGAACTGGGGATGGCTGTTTCTACCCGATCGGCCTGCTCCTCTCGACTGGCTGAACCTAGTCGTGTTCTATTGTCTATGGGTAAAGATGTCTCTATAGCTTCAGGTGGCATCCGAATCAGTTTTGGTGATAGTCACACCGAAGAAGATGTCGCGGCACTTGAGAAAGCACTAACTGCTGCGGTACGAGCTTTAAAGATTGCTGAAGGAGGATTGAAGTAACTAATGAATGTGATGAATCAGGAATCTGCTAAAGGCAGTGCCAATAGTATAAATTACGCCGATATGCTGCTCTTGCGTTTCGGGGAGTTTACTTTAAAGGGAAAGAATCGCGCCCGATTTGAGAAAACGGTATTACGTCATGTGCAAGAAATGATTAAGCCTTATCCAAAGGTGGTTCTAGCCAAGGAATTCGGAAGAATTTATGTGGAGCTGAATGGAGAACCTGCTGCCAGTTTGGTAGAAGCACTCAAGAACGTATTCGGTATTGCTTCTGTCAGTCCGGTGAAGGTGGCTAAGTCAGAGCTTGAAGATATTGTGGCAGTCAGCCGTCATTTTTTGGAGATCATCGCTCCTGCACCGGGTACTACATTTAAGGTAAATGCAAGGCGGGTATGGAAGGGATTCCCCTATGGCTCCATGGAGATGAATAAGCTAGTCTCGACACCGCTACTGCAAGGCTATTCCGGACTTATTGTGGATGTAAAGTCACCTCAACTGGAGCTGAAGGTCGAAATTCGTCAAGGTCATACTTATATATTCTGCGAAAATATTGCTGGTGTTGGCGGATTTCCGCTAGGCACGAATGGAAAAGCGATGTTATTGCTGTCTGGAGGCATTGATAGCCCTGTAGCTGGTTGGTCATCCATGCGTCGTGGACTCGAGGTGGAGTGCGTACACTTCTATAGTTATCCTTATACGAGTGAGCTCGCTCGGCAAAAAGTGGTTGATCTTACACGGGTATTGTCACGATATGCGGGAGTCATCAAGCTGCATTTAGTACCCTTTACAGAGGTGCAGACGTCGTTTACTGGGATAGGTCAGGATAATCTGATTATTACGCTGATGCGGAGAGCGATGCTGAGGATTACTACACAGCTTGCTGAACGTGAGGGGGCCCTTGCGATCGTAACCGGTGAAAGTCTAGGGCAGGTAGCTAGTCAGACGTTACCAAGCATGAATGTGATCGGACGGGCTACATCACTTCCTCTTTTGCGTCCGCTGGTAATGATGGACAAAAGTGATATCGTGGAGCTGTCTAAGAATATCGGCACCTATGAGTTATCTATCCTTCCTTATGAGGATTGCTGTACTTTATTTGTACCGAAATCACCTACAACGAACCCGAATTTACGGATTGTAGATAAGATTGAAGCTACGCTGCCTGGATATTCTGAATTGCTGGACGCAGCGATTGAAGCCACTGAGACTGTCTTGATCACTCCGTATGGAGATGAGAAGCCTAGAGATGGAGTAAGTGCTCAGGCTGGATTACAGGAAGAATGGTTCTAATATTATAGACAAAAAAAGCTGTCTCATTCGTAGCAATATCCTACGGTTGAGGCAGCTTTTTTGACTTTTTATGGCCTGATTGGCGTCTCCAATGTCCCCCCATTAAGATGGCAACGATGATCACGAATATAAACAGAGCTTTCAATAGTGGGTGTTGGTTAAAGAAAGGTGCTAGCTGCTGTTCATCTGTAATCATGCTTGACGCTGTAAACCCTAAGACTGCTGAACCAATATAAATGATCCATGGATATTTGTTGATTATTTTTATAAAAAGAGTACTTCCCCAGACCACGATCGGAACGCTGATCAGCAGTCCTATGACAACTAGAGAGATATTGTGTTTAGCAACTCCCGCAATGGCGATGACATTATCCAGTCCCATTGCAGCATCGGCTAGAATGATCGTACCCACAGCAGACCAGAGGTTTTGCCCAGCCTTGATATTCGCTGAATTGTTCTCATCTGTTAACAGCTTATAGGCAATCAGAATAAGTAAAATTCCACCTGCTAGCAGTAACCAGGGGATTTTCAAAAGCCATACGACCAGAATCGTTGCGATAATCCGTAATACTACGGCAC
Organism: Paenibacillus sp. FSL R10-2734; assembly: GCF_037963865.1. Lineage (NCBI taxonomy): Bacteria > Bacillati > Bacillota > Bacilli > Caryophanales > Paenibacillaceae > Paenibacillus > Paenibacillus sp. FSL R10-2734. The sequence goes on from NZ_CP150170.1 coordinate 2,319,473, forward strand.
CTGCTGTCCCGAGCACGATAGCTTTTTTTTGGGTACTGGTTGGTAAATTACGCGCTGCAAGTCCGATAACTATAGCATTGTCTCCGGCAAGAATGAGATCTAGAAAGATAATATTAAGCAGCGATAATACAAACTCCCAGATGGTTGTATTCAAGCGTAGTCACCCCTAAAGTTTGTTCAGATTAGCACAAAGTAAGATGTGCTTAGTTTTGTATACGCAAAAAAAGGAGCATACATGCTTTCATTCTCAAAAAAAAGTTGGACAGGAAGCATAGCTTGTCACTTCCGAACATACATGTAGTTACATGTGATTCGGGGAGGTATAAGAGAATGGAATCATTATTGCTCCTTGGTGAAATATTGATGATCAATCTTGTACTAAGTGGAGATAATGCAATGATCATCGCAATGGCCAGTAAGGACCTTCCGGAGAAGCACCGGAGGACTGCGGTATGGTGGGGAGCTGCGGGAGCTGTTATTCTGCGCTGCGCGCTTACTTTTGTAGCTGTATTACTTTTGAAAATCCCTTACATTCAAGCTGGAGGAGGGATTCTGCTATTGTGGATTGCCTTCAAGCTGCTGCTTGAAGAAGAGGAGGATCTCAGGGTTACGGAATCTTCTTCTGTATGGAAGGCTATCCGAACGATTCTCGTGGCTGATTTTATTATGAGTATGGACAATGTACTGGCAATTGCCGGTATAGCCAAAGGAGACTTGTCATTAATTGTAATCGGGATCGCACTCAGCATTCCGATTGTAGTATGGGGAAGTAGCCTCATTGTAGGCTGGCTGCATAGATTTCCGTTGCTCGTATTTATCGGTGCGTATATTTTGGCCTTTACAGCTGGTGATATGATGCTTCAGGATGCAAAACTAGGGACAATGTTATCCTTTTTGCTCCCATCCACGCATTCCATACTGCCGATTGCTTTAGGAATATTAGTGGTTGTTACGGGCGCCGTTAAACGCAGAACAACATCTGTAGGTTAATAAATTGCAATAAAAGGCAATACTAAACGGACATCTCCATAAATTGGAATTGTTCGTTTTTTGATTTGTACAGTGATGGCGTTTTTTGTATATTTCAGATAATATATGAACTAAGAATCCTGTCGTTTTTAGTTGTATGAGATGACAAGGTAGTGAGGTAGACGTGAATTTGAAGGGATGGGTGAAGGATGTCTTCCAAGAATGACATAAAACTAGGAATATTCATTGTAGCTGCTGGCATCGTGATTTTATTCGGTAAGCTGGGGGTCTTCGGATTTTTGGGACGTGCCCTTTGGCCTCTAGTGATTTTACTTCTAGGATTGGCTCTACATATGTTATTTTTTAGCCGCCGCGCTTCGGCGACGGTATTGATTCCCGGGGGGATATTAACGGTATATGGTTTATTGTTTGGTCTTTGCAATATATGGGGATGGGGTCTTATGAAATATTTATGGCCTGTGCTTCTGCTCGGCATTGCCGTAGGTCTGTATGAATATTCCATCAATTCTCCAAGACGGACAGGGGGACTGTCTGCGATTGCTGTTATATTAGGCGTTCTAAGCATAGCGTTTTGTATTTTCAGTCTCATGGGTACGGGTGTGATCTATCTAATTGGTATTGTATTCATCGCTGCAGGGATTTGGCTGATTACTGGACGGGGCAGAACACGTGGCAGGAATAGATGGAATCGAAGCTAGTTCATGTTTCATCCTAAAAAAAAAACGAAAATTGGAAACTGTTTTTTCATAAAAAGACTTGCTTTTCATAGTGCTTTCACTATAATATTAATGTTATGTTGAAGCGTCGGCTTTATGCCGGGCGCTTCTTTTGTGAGACTGCCGTGACATGCTATGAATTTTAACAGTTTTAATTTGATAAATGAGAGGATTTGGATACAAATCATGCATTCAAGAAAAGATATTCGCAACATTGCGATCATTGCCCACGTTGACCATGGCAAAACAACACTCGTCGATCAGCTTCTTCAGCAATCGGGGATCTTCAGCGCACACGAGCACCTACAAGAACGTGCCATGGACTCTAACGATATCGAGCGGGAACGCGGAATTACAATCCTAGCTAAAAATACAGCAATTACCTATAAAGATTTCCTTATCAACATTGTAGATACTCCTGGCCATGCTGACTTCGGTGGCGAAGTAGAACGGATTATGAAGATGGTTGACGGCGTTCTGCTTGTTGTTGATGCTTATGAAGGTTGTATGCCACAAACGAAGTTCGTACTTCGTAAGGCATTGGAACAAAAGCTGACTCCAATCGTTGTAGTAAACAAGATTGACCGTCCAGCTGCTCGTCCGAAGGAAGTAATTGATGAAGTACTTGATTTGTTCATCGAGCTTGAAGCAAGTGACGAACAATTGGAATTCCCGGTTGTTTATGCATCTGCTCTTAACGGAACATCAAGCATGGTTCCTGAGAAGCAAGATGAGACAATGCTTTCACTTTACGAAACAATCGTTGAGCATATCCCAGCTCCAACTGAAAGTGTAGAAGAGCCGCTTCAATTCCTCGTAACGTTGATGGATTATAACGAATACTTGGGTCGTATTGCTATTGGCCGTGTAAACCGCGGTGTGATCAAACAAGGTCAATCTGTAACTGTAATTATGCGTGACGGTAAGAGTAAAACCGCACGTATTGAGAAATTGTTCGGCTTCCAAGGTTTGAAACGTATTGAAACAGAAGAAGCGGGCGCAGGGGATATCGTTGCTATCGCAGGGATCAAGGACATCAACATTGGTGAGACCATTGCTGATCCAGCGAATCCAGAAGCGCTGCCAGTTCTTAAGATCGACGAGCCAACTATGCAAATGACTTTCCTTGTAAATAACAGTCCTTTTGCTGGTAAAGAAGGTAAATGGGTAACTTCCCGTAAGCTTCGTGAGCGTCTCTTTAAAGAACTTGAGACAGATGTGAGTTTGCGTGTGGAAGAAACTGATAGTCCTGATGCATTTATCGTTTCTGGACGCGGTGAGCTTCACCTTGGTATTCTGATCGAGAATATGCGTCGTGAAGGTTATGAAATGCAAGTTTCTAAACCACAAGTAATCATTAAAGAAATCGATGGTGTTAAATCGGAGCCACTTGAGCGTCTTATGATTGACATTCCAGAAGAAAGCATGGGCTCTGTTATGGAAAGTCTGGGCACTCGCAAAGCCGAAATGGTCAACATGATTAACAACGGTACGGGTCAAGTACGTCTGGAGTTCCTGATTCCTGCACGTGGTTTGATTGGTTACAACACGTACTTCTTGACTTTGACACGCGGTTACGGCGTTATGAACCATGCTTTTGACAGCTACGCTCCACTGGTTGCTGGTCAAGTTGGCGGACGTCATCAAGGTGTGCTTGTAGCAAGTGAGACTGGATCAACAACACAATATGGAATAGTTGGCGTTGAGGATCGTGGTATTCTCTTCTTGGATGCAGGTACAGAAATTTATGAAGGTATGATCGTAGGCGAGCATACCCGTGATAACGATATTATCGTTAACATCTGTAGAGAAAAAGCACTTACCAACATGCGTACCTCCGGTAAGGATGATACTGTAAAAATGAAGACACCACGTACCTTCTCTTTGGAAGGCGCACTTGAATATTTGAATGATGATGAATACTGTGAAATCACACCTAAATCCATTCGTCTGCGCAAAAAGATTCTGAACAAAGGCGAACGCGAACGTGTGGAGAAGCAGCGTAAAATGGCACAAGCAAACGCGTAAGATCAACATAGCATAGTAAAGAGCCGTCGGAGGTTTAACTTTCGGCGGTTTTTTTTATAACAAAAACTTCCCTTACTGATGATATAATGTAAACGTATCTTAAATTTGGGAGGAGTGTTATTAGCTATGCAGGTCTGGTTTGCTGATCATCCAATTATCGCTTATATTGTTATTTTTATATTGCTTACGTTTGTTTACAACCAGGTATTTCGTGTGAATCAAAAATTATCGATTGGCAAAGAGATCATGTTGTACATAATGATGGCGATTGGCTCCGGAATGCTCCTTATTTTCCAGCACGATAAACTTCCGATTATCCAATGCCTGCTTGTTGCTGTCGGATTAATGCTGATGGTAAGGATACGTTATATCGTAGAAGCCCGACAGAAGAGAAAGGCTGCAGCTGCAGCAAAAAGACAGTAAACGAAACTTTTACTGCTTATGGAACGTCTATTTAAGAGTAGCCATTATAATTCCAAATGAAATGAAGAGGACTTTATTCTACTATGAGTACACGAAACAGCAGTTTACCTCCAAGAGCAAGTGGTCAACAACCTAATAATAGAAAACAGCCTGTAAAGGGTGCTCCTAAGAAAAAAAAGAAGAAACCGCAAAAGAGAGGCTTTTTTGGCAGATTAGTTAGAATCTTATTGACCTTGCTCATTGTTGCGATTCTTGGCGTATTGGGCTATGGGGGCTATCTGTATTGGAAGCTTGAGAATGGTGTTTTTAATGCAGGTGTTAAAGGAACGGTTGCCCCAGGACATTCAGCTACAGAAAAGCCACTGACGATGCTTATACTGGGTACGGATAATAGACCTAAGCATGAATCTAGATTGACAGACGTTATTATGGTTGCAACACTTAATCCTAAGACAAAATCAGCAACCATTGTCTCCCTTCCACGCGATACCTTAGTTGAGCTCAATGGATACAAGAAAACGAAGATTAACGAATTCTATGCTCGCTTCAAGGGTAAGGAGAAATCCTCTGGCATTTTGGCAGAAGATGAGATGAAGACGATGATGAGTAAATATCTAGACATTGACGTAAATTATACAACGATTCTGGATTTTCAAGGCTTCCGTGATGTGGTAGACGAGCTTGGCGGAGTCAAAGTTAACATTAGCGAAAATATGTGTTATACAGACACCGTAGACGGTACGAATATCAATCTGAAAAAAGGTCCAGCAGAGCTTGATGGAGATAAGGCGCTAGATTATGTGCGATACCGTAAGTCTAATTGTAAGCCTAAGACTAAGGGCTCTGATGATTTTGATCGGAACAAACGCCAGAATGAGGTCCTTCATTCTCTGGTAGATCAGATGCAATCGCTTGGTGGCGTATTAAAAATTGGTAAGGTGCTTGACGCAGTGGGCAATAACATGAAGACTGATATCGAGAATTCGCAAATTAAAGACATGATTGCGACTTATTGGAAGATTTCCAAAGAGAATATCGAATTCAAGCCCGTGACTGGAACGTGGCGAAGTCCGTATGTATATATTAATAATGAGGAACTTGACGCTGCCAAGAAAAGCCTACAGGATCGGTTAGCAGGAGTTTCTGCTACCTCCGCTTCGGAATCCAATGAGACGCCTTAAAGACCTTAATAACACTTCTTCTAAAATTGAATGCAAGTTTCAGCCTGTGCTATAATATAATAAATCGAATGAATTTACGCCGCATAGGGGGCCAGTACTTATGTCCGAAGCCGTTGCTCAGCTAAATGAAACCTTGCTATCGATGCTGCAATCGGAAACTTTTGTTCTTCTCAACACAGTTGATGCGGAATCAGGAGGTCCTACGTCCACGGCTATTTCGTGGATTTATGCAGTTAGTCCTAGTACTGTGCGTCTGGCTGTAGATCATCGTTCCAGACTCGTGAACAACATGAAGCTTAACCCGTTAGTGACCATTACTGTGTTTGGTGAGGGTACTGTCCATGCCGTTAACGGCAGTGCCGTTGTTAGGCAGGATCCACTTCAGGATGTGCCTTTCAAGATGTGCTGTTTTGATGTTGAAATAATGGCGGTGCGTAACGCGCTTTTTTACGGCGCGCAGCTTGAATCCGCCCCAAGATATGCAAAGGTTTATGATGGACGTGCCGCTGAGAAGCTGGACGGACAAGTATTTGCTGCCATGAAAAAAGCCTAGTGAGAATATCACTGGGCTTTTTTTGTCCTCTACTGAGCATTTTTAATCGGCTTAGTATCCTCTGGCAACTGCGGCATGATTCGTCCGATGATATCAGCCAGTTCGGATGAGAATCCGGAAATCGGATGTCCCTCAGAGATATGGCGGCTCATTTCCGCTAATCTGCTTGAGAGATCCATATCGGCTGTGACCAAGGCCCGTACACTTCTTGGATCTTTGCGGATCGCTTCTGCCACTGAATATTTAATGCTTCCTACACGTGACCGACCTAGAGAACCTTCTACGTCAAGACCTACAATGGCAACCTTGTTCATAACTACACAATGTGCGCCATTCACACCGGGAACTCTTTTGGCCAACTGTTCAAAATGGTCTTTAAGTGCAATTTCACTTTCACCCTTAACACTGACGGCTTGACCAGCTTTTGAGGTGGCTTTAGGATTAGTCGCACCATCATTGGACAATTGCCGAACCTCATGGTTCCCCGTATCCTTTACAGCATTCGCAGATTGTTTATTCTGAGGAGAGGGTGATGTCTTTTTATTAGCGATACCGCAGCTTGTCAGTAGCAGCAGTACCAGCAACAGACATATTGATTTTCTCATATGTGCTTACTCCTTTCAGCCAAAGATCGTTTCTGTATCTTATCTTTTCCCTTGGCGGAAAGAGTTATGTATGATCAATCAAACCAGGCGCTGTGGAGGGGATAATATGAACAAAATATTTGTGCTAGATACCAACGTGCTTTTGCACGACCCCAATTCGATTTTCTCTTTCAAGGAGCATGAGGTGGTTATTCCGGCGGTTGTGCTGGAAGAAATCGACTCCAAGAAGCGCAATGCTGACGAAATCGGTCGGAATGCCCGCACGGTTTCCCGATTGCTTGATGGACTTCGTGAACTAGGTCATTTGCATAGTGGTGTGGAACTGGAGCATGGAGGCAAGCTGAAGGTAGAACTTAACCATCGCAGTTTTGTGAAGGTACAGGAAATGTTTGGCGAGGTATCTAACGACAATCGGATTTTGGCTGTAGCTCTCAATTATTTAATTGAAGAGAAAGAGAAGCCTGATCCGCGTCCCGTAGTGCTTGTGAGTAAGGATGTGCTGGTACGTATTAAAGCGGATGTGCTAGGAATTACGCCAGAGGATTATTTGTCAGATCGTACTGGAGATTTAAATGAATTATACACTGGTTACCAATCTCTGCAGGTTCATCCGGCATTGATTGATGAATATTACAGTCACCGTTCTTTAACGGTTAAACAGCTCGCGTTGTCGTATCCGCTCTATCCTCATGAATTTGTAATTCTAAAGGATGAGATTGGCAGCGGCAAATCGGCTCTTCTCAAAGTAAATAGTGATGCAACCCGTCTGGAGCCGCTCTATTTGGGCAATGATTCGGTTTGGGGGATCAGCGCCCGAAATGCTCAACAACGAATGGCATTGGAGCTACTTCTAAATGATGAGATCCCACTTGTGACGATTACAGGTAAGGCAGGAACCGGAAAGACGTTATTGGCGCTTGCCGCCGGACTATTCAAAGTTGAGGATGAACATAAATACAAGAAATTGCTTATTGCCCGTCCGGTGGTGCCTATGGGTAAGGATATCGGTTATTTGCCCGGAGAAAAGGATGAGAAGCTCAGACCCTGGATGCAGCCTATTTATGATAATCTGGAGTTTCTGTTCGATACCAAAAAAGCTGGAGATATTGATAAAATATTAATGGGCCTAGGCAGTATACAGGTAGAAGCCTTAACTTATATTCGTGGACGTTCAATCCCTTCACAGTTCATTATTATTGATGAGGCTCAGAACCTTTCCCGTCATGAGGTGAAGACTATCGTCTCCAGAGCGGGTGAAGGAAGTAAGGTTATTCTTATGGGCGATCCGGAGCAAATCGATCATCCATATCTGGATGCTGCGAGCAATGGACTTAGTTATATCGTCGAGAAGTTTAAGCAGCAAGGGATTAGCGGACATATTACTTTGGAAAAAGGTGAGCGTTCCCGTCTGGCCCAACTGGCCGCGGACCTACTCTAACCAACTTTCAATGTCAGCCGGGAGAAGCATAACTCCCGGCTTTTTCCTGCCCGTCTCAGTAATTTTGCAAAGAAAACGCGCCAAATAACCATAATAGGTGCATTTCGGTCCGAAAACAAACTACCACCAATGGGTTCGGACCGTATGGCTCTTATTTGTGCAAATATCGGGTTTTTGGCTCATTATCGGACTCAGATACAGTTATTGGCTCAAAAACACATCATTAAGGCACAGTTTTCGATCAATAAGAGCAATGCAGTCCGGAACTCGGGGAAAACGCACCAAATAACCATAATAGGTGCATTTCGGTCCGAAAACAAACTACTACCAATGGGTGCGGACCGTATGGCTCTTATTTGTGCTAATATTGGGTTTTCGGCTTATTATCGGACTCAGATGCAGAGGAATTAATGGTGGCGGTGGTGATTAAAGCCATGGTAAGAAAGTTTGGAACTGTAGAAGCGGAGCGTTCGCCCGAAAGCTTTCCGTAGGAAAGCTAGCATCGAAAGCAAATGCTTATCCTCGGATTTCAACCGCAATATGCGGTAATTAAATCAGGAAATCTGAGGATAACAGCGATCGGAAGTCCAAAGCTTTCTGGTAATGGCGAATGGATCACCGAACTTGGCTATGGACCTACTCTGACCAACTTTCAATCTCAGCCGAGAGAAGCATAACCTCCCGGCTTTTTCCTGCCCGCCCCAGAAACGGCGGAGGAATTTAGTAGGTTGGTTGCGGTGATTAGAGCCATGGAAAGAATGTTTGGAACTGTAGAAGCGAAGCGTTCGCCTTTATCCTCGGTTTTCAACCGCAATATGCGGTAATTAAATCAGGAAATCTGAGGATAACAGCGATCGGAAGTCCAAAGCTTTCTTGTAATGGCGGCTGAATCACCGGACTTGGAGCGTCCTTCGCACTCAAAGAACCATGCACGAATAAACTCCTCCGTTCGTTTCCCCATATAATAGAAAGAGAACGTTTTCACATTCTAAAGACAAGCGGCAGTGGGTTTGGTAAAATAGGGGATAGGAATCATGGGGAAGGTGGGAAATCGTGCTGAAACGCAAAAATTATTGGCTGCTTTTTGCAATTTTACTACTATCGCTGACAAGCTTGTCGCCCAGTATGGAATTGAGTACCAATAACGACCCACATCCTATGAAAAAGCCGCAAAGTCAGTCGACAAATCCTTCTTCAGGGGAAGAGGGAACTATAGATAGCCTGCACATAACGGTATCACTAAACAGTGAGGAATTCAGTGAGCTGGAGCTTTTAAGCGATCGTTATACCCTAGAAAGCGGAGTGAAGGTAATTTTAAGAAATATTGATAGCGAGGATGCAGATGAAGTTTTGAAGCATGATCTAACCATCGGGGACAGCCCAGATATTGTCATGGCGGATGGACGAAGTATTCTCGACTGGGCTACACGTGGATATTTATTGCCGGTGGATGTTTATCAGAGTATTCCAGGGAGTGCGCCGTTAACTCAGCTGATCCCATGGATGCAATGGAACGGATATAATTGGGGAGTGCCGCTGGATATAGACCCTTATGTACTTGTTTATTCACCACAGCGACTTGCGGAGCTGGGGTTCAACACCTTGCCAAGAAGTCTGGAACAGTGGAACACACTGCTTCAAAATGTGCTAAAGGAGCAAGGGGAATATTTACTGGCGATGGATACCCGTAATCCATATGGATTGTCGGCGGTAATGGAGAGTATGAACAGCAGCTTGCTATCTGATAATGAAGAAGTGATGAATTGGACTCAGAATGCGCGTAGTTATTTTTACCTTACCAGTCGATATAATAAGGATGTCTGGGATATGATTCAGGGAGGAAGCGTTGCTGTTGCTGCCCTACCACTATCAGAGTGGCAGAAACATGGAAATTCAACTTTAGTGGCTGAAGCGCCACTGACTGCAAATAACGGGAGAGGCCTTGAATCCTATTACAGCCGTTCTTTTGCACTTCCGGCTCAATCCCAAAGTCCAAAGGAAGCCGTGAATTGGTTGACGTTTATCACCTCTGAGGATTCTCAGATGGATTGGCTGGAGAATACGGAGAGCTTGCCTGCACTGGATATCCTCTATCGTTCGGAGCATGACTTCAAATATAAGCTTCCTTTCGAAGTCGAACTATTGCTGACAGAAGAAACCGCCCCGGGGGTTGAATCCCAAGGCGGCTGGAGTAAGATTGTTGAAGCGGTATCCTTACTACTTACAGGAAAAATTGATGCGGTAGGGTACAAAGACTTCATAAAAGAAGGCTTAGAATGAGATAGAAAGTTTAACTTGCAGGATGCCCTCTTTACTATCTACTTCTGTGGCACGTAGGAAAGAAACGATTTTTCCAGGATAAAAGCCTAAATCGAATTCTTCCTCAAGTGTCTTTCTAGTAGTGTCAGGTAATTCGAGACCATTAAATACAACTTGATCTACTTGGAATATAAGTCCATTGATTGGTTCTTGCTGAATTATATAATGACCGGTTAGTGAAAGGGCTAGAGCCCCGCTTTTTCCAGTGGCAGTAATTGTTCCGTCATTGAAATGAAAAGCGAAATCGTTAAATAGCGTATTCTGGGACTGAAGAAATTCGTTTAGATCCTCTTCCTTCAGATTCAAGACATAAGTCACCCCCTTGCGAGTAAGCACTCCCTCTCGATTCTGAACAAACTGAGGTAATTTATTCATTGCAGAAGATAACGCCTTGAAGTAGGTCTTAACCTCGCGCAAGCCAATATTCTCCCAATATAATGTGAATTCTTGAAGTAGAGCACTCATATTATCAGGATCACTACTGTCTTTAATCCCACCTTCAATTTCTTTGTTGAGCGCGGCTACCCGAATTTTCTGTTCCTCCAGAGCGGTTCGCAGCTGTGCAAGATCCTTCGAGCTGCGCTGTGCAGCTTGGAGGGTCTTTTTTAGATCACTATACTGTTCTTCGTATTGCGTGAGAATTTTGCGGTCATTTCCGATAATAATCTCATAATAATCGAATAGAGCCATGAACCTGCTAATGCTTTTCGCGGAAAGAAACGCGGACAAGAGACCATCTCTATCACCCATATAATAAGAACGCACGATTGCACCTGCACGCTCTTGTTGGTCCGCAATGGCTGATTGCTTCTGGGATGCCTGTTCTTCGAGGTATTCTACCTTTTGTTCAAGCTCTTTTTGATCGGCTGTAATCTTGATGATTTCACGTTCGATTTCTGCGGAAGACAAGGTTTGTTCCAGCAATTTACGGGTTTCTTCATTATTTGGTATAGAAGAATCGAAAAAAGAACCACTAGGATCGGCAGACAGGTACACCGTAGATTGTAACGGGAACAATGTACAGCAGAAGAGAATTAGTATGGTTGCCATCATGCGGCTTTGGGAATTACGGGAGCGCACCACACCACCACCTTTTTTTGAAATATGAGATTTTTTCTTGAAATGATATATGTATGTACTAATAATATGTTTAACCCTTCTAAAATAGCATACAAACAAAAATATCCCCACAAAGTGAGGCTATCCTTCGATGAGTACTCAGGTACTTTGTAGGGACCCCATATATATACTAACTGATAAACAAAAAAACGGAAGTGATCCTTATTAGATAAGGACCCCATCCGCTTCAAGAGAGTACTTCAATTTATAGTGGAAGACCCATTTGAAAGATCGTCCAATAACTGAAACCGGTGAAAGTCAAAATCATGTATGCCCAGAAAAGTAGGACATAGGTTTTTTCAGTAAACTTCAAATAACCAAGTATTACGAAAAAAGCTGTTTGTAAAAAGAAAAGCAAGGCCATTTCTGTCAGACCTCCGGCGAAAGCCATCAATCCAATAGCCAATGTGAAAAAACCTAATACCCGAAACATGCGGTCCAAGAGAGAGTCCCCCTTCCAGTATGTATCTCACGAATATTCCTTCGACTTATTATACCCGTTCAGTAAAAATGTGTAAACGAATTCATTGAAAAAAATACACTATTCTTAAAAAAATGTGATTTTTATAACTGACTTAACTGATTAAAGCTTGAAAAAAGAGAATTTATAACTTAAAGCGTATGATGTGGGCAGATAATGGAAATACAATTTAGTATCAAATAGATTCTATGAACTCTATGAGAAGCATAGAAATGGAGTAAGCAGCTTTTATCCCTATTCACTACCCGGCAGAGCTGCCGGTTATGGAGATGGTTATTTCAAGATGTTGTTAGGAGGTTTGGTTGGATGACAGCCGTTAGACAGGATGCTTGGAGTGCAGAAGATGATCTAATACTGGCAGAAGTAACTTTGCGCCACATTCGAGAGGGCAGTACACAACTTGCTGCTTTCGAAGAAGTGGGTGAGAAAATCGGCAGAACATCGGCTGCTTGCGGATTCCGCTGGAACAGCTGTGTTCGAAAAAGCTATGAAGGCGCAATCGGAATCGCTAAAGGCCAACGTCAGAAGCGAAGTTACCTAAAAAAGCAACCGTCAGTAAGAGGAGCACAGGTAGCGGGTCTAATTCTCGGGGATACCGACGAGGAATTCGGACGAGGCGAAGGATTGAGTGAGAACACATTATCCATCGATGCGGTTATACGTTTCCTGAGACAATGGAAAGGTACAATCCATGAGGCAGGACGCCAGCTGAAAATGCTGGAGAGAGATTTGCGCGAGAAGGAAGATGAATTAACAGAATTAAGATCTGAGAATGAGCGGTTGTCAAAAGAGGTTAATCTTGCTCAAAGTGACTACCGGGTAGTCAACGATGATTACAAAGCTTTAATTCAGATTATGGATCGTGCGCGTAGGCTCGCTTTCTTAAACGAAGAAGAAGAAGAAATGAAGACTCGCTTCAAAATGGATGGTAATGGAAATTTGGAACGCATTGAATAAAAGATTGGCAAACTAAAACACCCGTAAGTGGTTCGCTTTTTCAGCGCCATTTGCGGGCGTTTTGCTGTTGCTTTGTCATTCATAGAGGAGGACAACAGCGTCTCTTCTTGGTATATTAAGGCTATACTTAGAAAAATAGTGCTTGAGATCAACAGGAGGATCAGATGAAAATCGATATAATCGGTGCAGGTTCACTTGGTCTGCTTTTGGCTGGAAGGCTAATTGCGTCCGGGAATGAAGTGAGATTATGGTGTCGAGGGATAGAGCAGTGTCGGCAATTAGAGGATGAGGGCTTAACTGTAAGCTATGATGATGGCCGCGATTCGATTTCGATTTCGGGGGATCGATTTGCGTCCGCAGCAATAGAGGGGTTTGCAGTTGCTTATCTTCATGAGCCAAGTGATTGGATAATAGTGACGGTTAAGCAAGATATACTACATAATGTTTTGCCTGAATTTCTATCCTCCCTTAAGAAAGAACAGGTACACATCATTTGTTTTCAGAATGGAATAGGGCATATGGAGATGCTCAAGGGCTTGTTGCCGAAAGCTAATTTATATGCTGCCGTAACAACAGAAGCTGCGAAGCGCAAATCTTTAACCGAGGTCATTCATGCAGGTGCGGGTGAGGTGTGGATAGGGGAATGGAGCTTAAGGGATGGACAAGCTCCTATCATACATACCGATTTACAAGCGAATTATTTAATAGAAGTCCTCAATATGGCAGGATTCTCTGCCTTTTTGTCGAATGAAGTGGATACCATGATTTACCGGAAGCTCTTAATCAATGCCGTTATTAATCCTCTAACGGCGATTTGGCGCATTCCAAATGGTGAACTGCTTGCATCGGAAGAGCGTCTGCAGTTAATGAAAGAACTATTTAGAGAAGCTACTATGGTCTATGATGCCTGCGGAGTTACTTATGATGATGATGCATGGGACAATATCCTTGAAGTGTGTAGGCTGACGGCTGGTAATATTTCATCAATGCTGGCGGATGTTCTTGCTTCGAGAACCACAGAAATTCGCTGGATCAATGGAAGTCTTGTAGAAATGGCAGAACGAACTGGAACATTGGTTCCTTTACATCGCTGGATCTGCCAAATAGTAGAGGGAATAAAGGTATGATCTCGGAGGAGAGGTGAAGCTATGGGATTGCTGATGGATTCGGTCGGTGCTTTAAGCTTGATTCCAATAATACCGTTTTTAATTGTTTATTTCATTGGAAGAGGCTTAAAAAAAGATAAAAAGAAAACTTTTATGCTCGCTATGGACGTGACCACATTTTTTTTATTATTATCGGTTTCCGCATTGTTTAATAACTTGTTTAATAACGGTTTTGGGTTTTATCTTATACTACTTATTGTATTAATATCCACTGGATTGATTGGCGGCGCTCAGAATCGACTGAAAGGAAAAGTAGATGGGAAGCGGTTATTTCGGGCAGTTTGGAGACTTTCCTTCTTTTTTATGAGCGTCGGATATTTATTATTTATGTTTGTAGGGCTAATTAAGTACATATCACAAGCGATGTAATGTTCCATTGCTCCGGTAAAGCGGCAATGTCACAAAAGTTTAAAGTTTTAATAAAAAAAGATTTTTCTGAAAACATACCACTAGATTTTTTTGACCACTGGTTGTATAATCATAAACCATATACCACATTCTATTTAGGGGGAACTGCTAGATGAAAAAGAATAAAAGTCTATTGCTAATGATTGCATTAGTACTTGTTATCGGCACAGTGCTTGCTGGCTGCGGCGGAAACAATGCAAACAGCAGCAATAAAGGTAACACTGGTAACACGGCAACTGGTAATGCGGCTACAGAAGAGAAATTGGCTGCAGACCAAACTTTGAGAATCAACCTAAGTGCTGAGCCTCCTACGTTTGACCCAGGATTGGCACAAGATAGCCAAGCTAACACAGTCCTGAAGACTATGTATGAAGGTTTGACTCGCATGAATGATGAAACTGGTCAAGCTGAACCAGGTGTTGCTGAAAGCTGGGATATTTCCGCTGACGGTCTGGTATATACTTTCAAACTCCGTGACTCACAATGGAGCAACGGCGATCCTGTAACAACAGAAGACTTCGTTCGCGCTTGGAAACGCGTGCTCGATCCTGCTGCTGCATCCGCTGCACCTTACGCTTATCAATTGTATTACATCAAAAACGCAGAAAAGTTTTTCAACAAGGAAATTACCGATTTCAGTCAAGTTGGTATCAAAGCGGTTGATGAGAAAACTCTAGAAGTTACTCTTGAAGCGCCAACTCCTTACTTCCTTGGATTGCTTTCCTTCTATACTTATTACCCAGTACACAAATCCATTGAGGGTAATCCTAAATGGGCAACTAAAAAAGAATCTATGATCGTTAACGGTGCTTTCACTCTTACTGAGTGGACTACTGGACAAACTCTTGTTGTAACTAAAAATGATAAATACTGGGATAAAGATGCTGTTAAACTTAGCGCTATCGACTTCTCTCTTGTAAACAGTGGTGCAACTGAACTACTCAGCTACAAGAACGGTGAATACGATCGTGCAGGTGGACCAACTGGTGAAATTCCATCAGAACAAATTCCAATCGTAGAAAAAGAACTTCCTAATGAATTCAGCCGTAAAGGTATTGCTTCCGTATACTACTACGAATTCAATATCACTGAAAAACCTTTCACTAACGCTAAAATCCGTAAAGCTCTTGCAATGTCGATTAACCGTCAAGCTTTGATTGACAATGTTGTACAAGGCGGACAATTCCCAGCATTTGGTTATGTACCTCCAGGTATCGCAGGTGCTGATGGTGAATACCGTACAGCAGTTAAAGATAGCTACTTCACTGAAGATGTAGAACAAGCTAAAACATTGCTTGCTGAAGGTCTGAAAGAAGAAGGTCTTACTAAACTGCCTACATTCTCCTTGACTTACAACACAAGTGAAGGCCACAAGAAAATCGCTTTGGCGATTGCTGATATGTGGAAAAACAATCTTGGTGTTGACGTACAAACCGTTAACCAAGAGTGGGCTGTATTTATTGAAAACCGTCAAAACCTGAACTACCAAGTTGCACGTGCTGGTTGGACTGCGGATTACAATGATCCAATGACTTTCCTTGATATGTGGGTAACAGGTGGCGGTAACAATGATACTGGTTACGCTAACCCTGAGTACGACAAATTGATTGCTGAAGCTAAAGCAAGTTCTGACTTGAAATTGCGTCAAGACAAGTTTGCTGCAGCTGAGAAATTGCTCATCGAGCAAGATCAAGTATTGATTCCATTGTACTACTACACTAACAACTCCCTGACTAAAGAGTACCTTAAAGGTGTTACTCTTGACTTCAGTGGTGCAATTGACTTGACTCGTGGATACTTGCTTGAGCACTAAGATTTTGCTCTAGTAATTTAAACAGAATAGTTAGTTGACTGAAGTAACACAATACTTCGGGATATATATGTGGAACTCCATATATATCCCTTTTTTTTGTATTCACGTATTTTTGTTATTTTTTGTTATTAATAGCATATTTAGAAAATGGACAAAAATCCGTTTTTTTCATAAAATCAATATAATGCTCTCAAAAAATTGTCGGAGGAGGTGTGATGGGGATGGTTCGTTATGTCGCAAATAAATTCTTCTATATGTTGGTTTCATTATTTGTACTGATTTCAGCAACTTTTTTCTTGATGAAAGCTATTCCAGGGGATCCGTTTACTTCTGAGAAAAAAGTACCGCCAGAAATTAAAGCACGTTTGATGGAGCAATATGGTCTGGACAAGCCGCTCTCTCATCAGTATTTTAAGTATTTAGGTGATATTGTCCAAGGTGATTTGGGTGTATCCATGAAACGCCTGAATCAAGATGTAACAGATTTGATCGGTCAAACGTTTTCAGCGTCGCTGAAGCTGGGACTCGTCGCAATTGTTGTGGCGGTTATTGTTGGGGTTCTTCTCGGCATGTTAGCGGCACTCTATCACAGAAAGTTTCTTGACAGCGCCGCGATGGTGTTGGCAGTTCTGGGGATTGCGGTTCCGAGCTTTGTAGTCGCGTCATTATTACAGTATGTGTTCGCTTTCAAATTGGGTTGGGTACCGGTTTCAGGTTTTAAAGGACCAATATATTATTTCCTACCTGTAGCAGCACTCTCGGCACAGCCAATAGCATTTATAGCTCGCTTGACCCGTTCAAGTATGCTTGAAGTTCTGAATGCGGATTATATCAAAACAGCTAAGGCTAAGGGATTAAGCTGGATGGCTATTCTGAGCCGCCATGTACTTCGTAATGGTATCCTGCCTGTTGTTACTTACATGGGACCTATGACAGCTAACATCGTAACTGGTTCGGTTGTTATCGAACAGATCTTTGGTGTTGGGGGTATTGGTAAACAGTTCGTGGAAGCAATTGGTGTCCGTGACTATACCGTTATTATGGGTATAACCATTTTCTATGGTGTACTACTCATGGTTGCACGTTTCATTACTGATATCGCTTATGTACTGATAGACCCACGTATGAAATTAAGTGGAGGAAAGGAGGGCTAATGAGTGGCTACTGATAATAACTTGCTAAATCTAAAACCGGAAGATTTTCAAAAAGTCGGTGTAGATGAAAAAGAAGCTGAGGTTATCCAGCGTGAGAGTCTCTCTGCTTGGAAAGATGCTTGGCAACGGTTGCGTCAAAATAAAATGGCGATGACTGCGCTCGGTATCCTAGGTTTGATTGTTCTTGCAGCGATCATCGCACCCTTATTCTCGAAATATAACTATTACTCCAATGACTTGATGAACACCAATAAGCCCCCTTCCTCCGATCACTGGTTTGGAACGGATGATCTAGGACGTGATATCTTTGTTCGTACTTGGTACGGTGCACGGATCTCTCTGATCGTTGGTCTAGCTGCGGCAGCCATCGACTTGTTCATCGGAGTTATCTACGGAGGTATTATGGGCTTCTTCGGCGGCCGTGTAGATAATATCATGAACAAATTCTCTGAAATTTTGTATTCCATCCCTTATTTGCTAGTTGTAATTTTGCTTTTGGTCGTGCTTGAACCAAGCTTAGGCACAATCATCCTGGCCTTAACCATTACAGGCTGGATTACGATGTCGTGGATTGTACGCGGAGAAATTATGCAGCTCAAGAATCGTGAGTTCGTATTAGCTTCCCGTTCCATGGGTGCAGGTTCTGCGAGACTGTTGTTCAAGCACCTTCTGCCGAATGCAGTGGGTCCGATTATCGTAACCATTACACTTTCTGTACCAAATGCAATTTTTGCTGAGGCCTTCCTAAGCTTCTTGGGTCTTGGTGTACAAGCTCCTATCGCTTCTCTTGGATCTATGATTAACGATTCACTCACCGGTTGGTTGTACTATCCATGGCGTTTCCTGTTCCCTGCCATTCTGATCAGTTTAACCATGCTTTCTTTCAACATTTTCGGTGATGGTCTTCGTGACGCGCTTGATCCTAAGCTTAAGAAATAGGAGGGTTATGGATGGAACCTATTTTACAAGTCAAAGATTTGCATGTTTCCTTTTTTGTTAAAGGGGGAGAAGTGCAAGCTGTCCGTGGTATGAATTTTGAAATTGGCAAAGGTGAAACGGTTGCTATCGTCGGCGAGTCCGGCAGCGGTAAGAGTGTAACTGCACAATCGATTATGCGTTTGATCCCTTCCCCACCCTCTAAAGTGAAAAAGGGAGAAATTATTTTCCAAGGACAAAATCTGCTAGATAAAAGCATAAAAGAAATGGAATCCATTCGCGGTAAAGATATTGGCATGATTTTTCAAGACCCGATGACATCTTTGAACCCAACCATCAAAGTGGGCAAACAGATCACTGAAGTTTTGATTAAACATCAGAAAATGTCAGCGGCCGAAGCGAAAAAGCAAGGTATTGAGATGCTTAATTTAGTTGGTATCAAAAATGCTGAGGCTCGCTTTAACCAATATCCCCACGAATTCTCAGGCGGTATGCGTCAGCGTGTGATGATTGCAATCGCGCTAGCCTGCCGTCCGGCTTTGCTCATAGCGGATGAGCCTACAACGGCTCTTGACGTAACCATTCAGGCGCAGATCATGGAAGTTATGAGAGAGATGCAGCAAAAACTAGGTACCTCCATCATTTTGATTACCCATGATCTTGGTGTAGTTGCCGGTATGTGTGATCGGGTTATCGTAATGTATGCAGGTGAAGTTGTGGAGACCGGAACAAGATGGGAAATCTTTAAGAATCCACAGCATCCATATACCAAAGGTCTGCTGCGCTCGATGCCGCGTCTGGACCAAAAGAAAGGCGAGCCGCTTATTCCGATCATCGGCACACCGCCAGATCTGATCAAGCCGCCGATCGGATGTCCGTTCACCGCGCGTTGCAACGAAGCAATGCATGTTTGCGAACAAATCGATCCCGGCGCCACAGAATTCAGCGAAACGCATATGGCGCGTTGCTGGAATCTGCATTCGATGGCCAAGGAGGTGCAGTACTCTTGAGTAAGAACCTAATAGAGGTAGAAGGTCTTAAGAAATATTTCAATGTAGGTAAAGGCAAGGTTCTTAAGGCTGTTGATAATATTAACTTCACGATCCGTGAGGGCGAGACACTTGGTATGGTAGGAGAATCCGGTTGTGGTAAGACTACTGCTGGACGTACAATTCTTCGCTTGTATGAGCCAACTGCCGGAAGTGTGAAATACAATGGTACGGACATTTATAAATTGCCTTCAAACAAAATGAAAGCTATGCGCCGTGACATGCAGATGATTTTCCAAGATCCGTACGCATCGCTTAACCCGCGTTTTACGGTTTCTGATATTATCGGCGAGGCACTGGACATTCACGGAATGGCTGGTAGCCGTGCAGAGCGCAAGAAACGGATCGAAGAGCTGCTGGATATGGTTGGTCTTAACCACGATCACGCTACTCGTTATCCGCATGAATTCTCTGGTGGACAACGTCAACGTATTGGGATTGCCCGTTCGTTAGCGGTAAATCCTAAATTCATCGTTTGTGATGAGCCGATTTCCGCGCTGGATGTATCCATTCAGGCCCAGGTCGTAAACTTGCTTAAAGAATTGCAAGATCGTCTGGGATTGACTTATCTTTTCATCGCGCATGATCTGTCCATGGTTAAACATATCAGTGATCGCGTAGCTGTAATGTACTTGGGTAAAATGGTTGAGTTGGCGGAAAGTGAAGAGCTGTATGCAAATCCTATCCACCCTTATACCAAATCTCTCTTGTCAGCTATTCCAATTCCGGATCCGGAAATTGAAGTGAACAAGAAACGTATTCACTTGCATGATGAGCTTGGTAGCCCTATTTATTCTGCTAACGATAAGAGCAATGATAGTGATTTTGAATTAGTAGAAGTATCAAAAGGTCACTGGGTAAGCAAAAAATTTGCTTAAATCCATAGCGAGTATTAGACAGGCGGGAGCATTATGCTCTCGCCTCTTGTGTGTAGTGGGGATATTTAATAATCATTTTATAGGATAAGAAAATAAAACGGCTGCTCTTGCATTGCTTTTTTGCAGGTATGTAATTCTTTTGACGCGGCCCCTGACATTGGATACAATCATATAGAGTTTACGAACTTGGATTTACATATAACTGCTCAGTAGAACTGGAGGCACTAGCAAATGAATATTGTTAAGGAACCGCTGCCGGGTGGATCTGCACTCGCGCGCGACTATATAGAAAATTTCGAGAAGGTTAGTCATTTGTATGGTGGGGATTTCCGAAGTAAAGAGAGTAGAAGCATTCGTGCAGAATGGTTGGATCGTAACGAGAGTCTCCGTGCCAACCGGACACAAATTGCTGAATGTCTAAGACAATATAATGAAAAGCATAATTCACATGATGCGGTGATGGCTTCACTGGCGCTTTTGGAACAGCCGGAAACTTTAGTTGTTACTGGTGGGCAGCAAAGCGGATTATTTACAGGACCACTACTTGTAGTATATAAAGCAATGACAACCATTATGGCGGCAAAAGAAGCTGCTGAACAGCTCGGTCGACCTGTAGTCCCATTATTCTGGATTGCAGGTGAGGATCATGACTGGGATGAAGTGAATCATACGTATGTATTGAATCGTACGCAAGAGATTACGAAGGTTAAGATCGAGAAAGCAGAGGAGAAGCGCTCCTCGGTAAGTAATATTCGTGTAGAAGAGGAAAGCTGGCAGCAAGTGGTTGAACAGTTGGATAGCCTACTTCAAGACAGTGACTTCAAACCGCAGATTATGGAATTTATTCGATCTTCTTCGTTTAGAGCAGATAGTATGACGGACGCTTTTGCCAAGCTGATGGGTTCATTATTTGGTAAATATGGTCTGATCCTGCTTGATTCTGCTGATCCTAATCTACGTAAGTTAGAAGAGCCATTTTTTACTTCGTTAATTATGCAGAATGATGCACTGGAAACAGCGTATATGAATTCTGCTTCTGATATCGTAAATGCTGGGTATGAGCTTCAAGCTGACGTTACGGCTGGCAATGCCAACCTCTTTTATATTCATGAAGGTGTACGGTTATTGCTTCACAAGAAGGATGGCAGCTTTGCCGATCGCAAGGGCCAGGTATCGTTCACTCGTGATGAATTACTTGAGGAAGTGAAGGCACATCCGGAACGCTTCAGCAATAACGTACTGACACGCCCGCTTATACAGGATTATGTGTTGCCAGTTCTAGCGACAGTGCTAGGTCAAGGTGAGATTGCTTATTGGGCCATTCCACATCGTGCGTTTGAGACCAGTGGGGGACAAATGCCTTTGATTATCCCTAGAATGTCTTTCACAGTGGTAGAAGGTACGCTGCACAAACACATGGATAAATATCAGCTGAGCTTTGAGGATGTAAGGCAGGGACTAGATCGTAAAAGACATGAATGGTTGGCCGCACAGGATGAACTGGGGATCGAACGTCGTTTTGAGGAAACTAAAGCTTCCTTCATAGCCATGTACGAACCGCTAATCGAGCAGCTTGGTTCCATACAGGCAGGTCTCCTTAAATTAGGAAGTAACAATAAAGAGAAGATTGTAGATCAGATTACTTTTTTACAAGCGAAAGCCCAAGATGCTATGGCAAAACAGAATGAAGCTGCAATCCGTCAATGGGAGCGAATCGAGCTGTCGTTAATGCCACTGGGTAAACTGCAAGAAAGAGTGTACAATATCATGTATTACTTGAACCGCTACGGACTTCCATGGTTAGATGAGCTGATGGCTATTGAACCGGATTATAGTGGGACGCATCGTATCATTTATATGTAGAAAAGTATAGCTCCACAAAACTTGGATTATGCTTACGAAGCGAGTTTTATTGCGAAGTAAAACATAGAAGTATAGCTTCAAAAAACTTTTAGGAGGTTTCATTATGAGTTCATCTAAACAAAATAGTATCGTGGCTGATATGTCACTTGCACCCGAAGGACACCTGAAAATTGACTGGGTTCGTCAACATATGCCGGTATTGAACCGTATTCGTGAGCAGTTCGAAGCTGAACAGCCTTTCAAAGGCCTAAAGGTTTCAATCACACTTCACTTGGAAGCTAAAACCGCTTATCTAGCGAAGGTTGTCAAGGCAGGCGGTGCAGAAGTAACGATTACCGGATCGAATCCACTTTCTACACAGGATGATGTATGTGCGGCACTTGTGGAGGATGGAATCACAGTATTCGCTAAGTACAACCCGTCTCCCGAAGAGTTTAAAGCTCTTAACATTAAGGCGCTGGAAAGCAAACCTGATTTGATCATTGATGACGGTGGGGATTTTGCAACATTGCTGCATTCGGAGCGTCCTGATCTGATGGAGAATATTCGCGGGGGAGCAGAAGAAACAACTACCGGCATTATTCGTCTAAAAGCTCTTCAAAAGCAGGGTGTGCTGAAGTTCCCAATGGTCGCAGTAAATGATGCTTATTGCAAATATTTGTTTGATAACCGTTATGGCACAGGCCAATCCGCATGGGATGGCATTATTCGGACAACTAACCTAATCGTCGCGGGCAAAACCGTAGTTGTAGTTGGATACGGCTGGTGTGGTAAAGGTGTTGCCATGCGTGCTAAAGGCTTGGGCGCAAAAGTGGTTGTCACAGAAGTGGACGCTATTAAAGCCGTTGAAGCACATATGGACGGTTTCGAAGTAATGCCAATGCTGGAAGCAGCTAAGGTCGGTAATTTCTTCGTTACAGTCACTGGTAACCGTTATGTCATTCGCGGGGAACATTATGATGTCATGAAGGATGGAGCAATCATGTGCAACGCAGGTCATTTCGACGTTGAAGTGAATAAGCCTGAATTGTCTGAAAGATCTGTATCCCAGCGTACGGTTCGCAAAAATATCGAAGAGTACCAACTTCGCGACGGCCGTAAACTATATCTGCTTGCAGAAGGCCGACTTGTAAATCTGGGTGCTGCTGATGGACACCCTGCCGAAATTATGGATACGACCTTTGCGCTGCAGGCGCTGTCGCTGAAATATGTAAATGATAATTATAAGAGCATTGGCGTAAAAGTTGAAAATGTTCCTTATGAGCTGGATGAGCAGGTAGCACGCTATAAGCTGGAAAGTTTGGGCATTAACATCGATAGTCTGACTCCAGCACAAGTGGATTATTTGGACAGCTGGAATCTGAACGATTAATTACGGAACGCACAACAATAAAGTATATTAACCAAGTGTACCTTGAACTGAAGCAACTTTTTTTTATTTAGGGCCTCCCGCAAAGTACCTGAGTTCGCATCGAAGCAAAGCCCCACTTTGTGGGGATATTTAACAAAGCCATGCAGCGGACAAGATTCCGATTGTATGGCTTTTTTCTGTGGCAAAATGTTTTTTGGGTAACGATCCATCTAAATTAGCAAAAATTTCCTTCCGCCAGAAAAAGGTTTTTGATTTTTAATGGCGAATCTATTATGCTTAAGTGGTGAAAAGTGGGGCAAAGTGGGGATTCGGGGATTAGGGGTGGGAAAAAGGATGTTCATGGGAGAGTATCAACACAGCATTGACGACAAAGGCCGAATCATTATTCCGGCTAAACTCCGTGAATTGCTTGGAACCTCTTTCGTGACGACCCGCGGCCTAGACTCCTGCCTATTTGTTTATCCCATGGAAGAATGGGCTATCATGGAACAAAAGCTAAAAAGCCTTTCACTGATGAAATCAGATGCCCGCGCATTCAGTCGCTTTTTTTTCTCAGGTGCTACAGAATGTGTTTGGGATAAGCAGGGAAGGGTAAATCTGCCGGCCAATTTAAGGCAGTATGCCAAACTGGACAAAGACTGTGTTATTCTGGGCGTTTCGAACCGGGTGGAAATCTGGAACAAAGAGCTATGGGAGCAGTACTTCGAACAGTCTGAGGAATCGTTCAACGAAATTGCCGAAAAATTGGTGGATTTCAATTTTGATCTATAAAACACAATATCGAATACTGTCCTGGAGGGATGCAGCTTGTTTCACCACATCACGGTGCTTAAAGAAGAAGCGACAGAAGGGCTGCACATCAAAAAAGACGGAATCTATGTAGATTGCACTCTCGGTGGAGCAGGTCACAGTTCACTAATTGCTTCCAAGCTTAGCGGCGAAGGCCGATTAATCTGTTTGGATCAAGACGATTGGGCTCTGGAGAACGCAAAAGAGAGGCTAGCCGAATACGGAGATAAGGTTGTTCTCATTAAGACCAATTTCCGTGATCTGGAGAGTGTACTTAAGGATGTGCCCTTTGTACCACAAAAAGATGGCATTCCCCAAGTTGATGGAGTGCTCTTTGATCTTGGCGTATCCTCTCCCCAGTTTGATGAGGGGGAGCGCGGATTTAGTTACAATCATGATGCTCCGCTGGACATGCGGATGGATCAGACAGCGCTTCTTACGGCTGCTGATATTGTGAATACGTGGTCCGAGCAGGAGATTGCCCGTGTGCTTTTCCAATATGGAGAAGAGAAGTTCTCGCGGAGAATCGCTAAGAAGATTGTTGACAGAAGAGAAGAAAGTCCTGTTAAGACCACAGGAGAATTAGCAGAGCTTATCAAGGAAGGTATTCCGGCGGCAGCACGAAGAACGGGAGGGCATCCCGCTAAACGTAGCTTTCAAGGTTTACGGATTGCTGTTAACGACGAGTTGGGTGCTTTTGAAGAAGGATTACATAGCGCAGTACGTTGCCTTGCACCAGAAGGTAGAGTATCCGTTATCACCTTTCATTCGCTAGAGGACCGAATTTGCAAGCAAATACTAAGCAGCTATTTAAGCAGATGTACATGCCCGCCTGACTTTCCGTTTTGTGTATGCGGCGCGAAAGGCACGCTTAAGTTAATCAACCGCAAACCGCTTGTGCCTTCTGAAGAAGAGCTGGAGCTTAATACTCGAGCCCGTTCAGCTAAGCTGCGCATTGCAGAAAAATTGTAATTGACGATAAAGGAGAGTCAGAGATGGCCTATACCCGCGGCAATTTAGCAGTTCAGCCCAAAAGAAAAGAAGAGGTAAACCCCCTTTACCGCGAGAAGACAAAAGTAGTTACCAAACGAAGAGTACTTCCGCTGCAAGAGAAACTTTTGTATATGCTGACGCTAGGAGTATGCGTTTTGGTGGCTATCACACTGATTTCACGTTACGTTCACATTTATGATTTGAACTTGCAGGCCCAGAAATTAGACAAGGATATTGCGACTGCTAAAAAGCAGATTTCTACGTATCAGATGGAGAAGCAGAATCTGGAGCAAAAGGTTGCCCAAAAGGCAAGAGATCTTGGCTACGTATCACCGGATGAAGATGCAACTATCTTTATTCCGGCGAGTCCGCTATCGACTGAGGGCGATAATTAGTGAGCGATTGGCAAGATCGCAATAAAAAAATGTGAGGTTCGCTTATGGTAAAGAGAATAAAACTTCGCACGCTGTTTATAGGAGGGTGTATTACCCTCTTTTTTCTTGTTTTGATGGCTAGAGTGTTCTGGATTCAAGTTGTGGAGGGTGCGGAATGGCAAGAAAAGGCCGCTACACTTTGGGCGCACACCTCGACTATCAAAGCAGAGCGAGGAACGATTTCTGACCGTAATGGGAGTGTGCTCGCGAGTGATGTCCCTGCTTATACAGTGGTTGTAAATCCGGCAGTCATTGCTGAAAAGGGAATTGGTGATGAGGTCGTTAAGGGATTGCATGAGCTACTCGGCAAGCCAGAAGATGAGCTGAAAAAGCTGATTGAAGCTAAAGACGAGGATGGCAACTACCTCAAGAATCGTGAAATTCGTAACGAAGGCTGGAAAATTGACCAGGAGCTTGCCGATAAGGTGAAAGAATTTTATGTGGCATTAGGAAAAGAACATAAAATTCAAGAGACTGGCATTGGTCTTGTTAGAGAGCAAAAACGATATTATCCTAAGGATTCGCTTGCTGCGCATATCTTAGGCTATACAGATCGAGACGGCAAGGCGATCATGGGGCTGGAAAAATCCTTAGATAAAGAGCTTAAAGGTGTCGATGGCAAGCTGCTCTATCAAAGTGACGGACAAGGGGTCAAGCTGCCGAATTCACAAGATACTTATCAACCTGTAGTAAATGGTAGTAACTTCAAACTTACAATCGACAGTACGATCCAGCATTATATTGATGAAGCTATGCAAAAGGCTTATGCGCAATATAAGCCGAAAAGTATGAGCGTAATTGCTGCTGATCCGAATACAATGGAAATTTTGGGGCTAGCGAATATGCCCACCTTTAATCCAAATGAATTTTGGAAAACAGGAGCAGAAGGCGCAGGCTTTTATAATCATGCTATTAAATCAACGTATGAACCTGGTTCTACCTTCAAAATTGTCACATTAGCGGCAGCCGTGGAGGAGAAGCTTTTTGATCCAGTTGCGACATTTTTGTCGGGGTCAATCCGGATAAAGGGATATAGTAAGGCATTGCATGATATTAATCGTGCCGGATGGGGGCAAATCAGTTTCCTAGAAGGTGTGAAGCGTTCTAGTAACGTTCTTTTCGTCAAGCTTTATGAAATGCTCGGACAAGATAGACTTTTACAGTATATTAATGATTTTGGGTTCAATGAGAAGACGGGCATCGACCTTCCAGGCGAAGCAAGTGGGGTTGTTAACCCGAATCTTTCTCGTCCGATAGAAATTGCGACACTTGCTTACGGGCATGGTAAAGTGCTAGTGACTCCGCTTCAGCAGTTGGTTGCCGTATCGGCTATCGCTAATGGTGGTAAGCTGATGACTCCATATGTGGTTAAGGAGATTACGGACCCGAATACAGGGGAGACAAAGGTTACTCAGCCTAAAGTAGTGCGTCAGGTGATTGATGAGGCAAGTGCCAAGCAAACGGGTGAATACTTGGAACAGGTAGTTGCCGACCAAGTCAAAGGAACAGGACGCCACGCTCATATAGATGGTTACCGTGTGGCAGGAAAGACAGGGACGGCGATCAAGGTTGAAGGTAAGGATTATGTAAAATCCAAAGTACTGGTCTCCTTTATTGGTTATGCGCCTGTGAATGATCCAAAAATCGCTGTTATTGTTATTATTGATGAACCAAACGTTGAGGTTGGCGGAGGTAAGGCTGCTGCTCCTGTATTTAAGGAGATTGTATCCCAGTCTCTGCAATACATGGGGGTTCCTAAATTAGCGAGTGAAACAACTAAAGATAAGAAGAATGAAAAAACGGTCAAAACAGAAGCGCCTGCGCTTCGGACCGCACCTGATTTAACGGGCAAAACGATGAAGGAAGCTAGAGAATATCTTTTGGATCAAGGGTTTGACTTTGAAGTTGTCGGTGAAGGAGCTTCTGTGGAAAGCCAATATCCAGAGGGTGGGACGAAGCTTGCTTCAGGTCAGCGTATTTATTTATTAAGCAAGCAGGGGGACAAACCCACCATTCCAAATTTGCAAGGAGAGTCGCTGCGTGATGCACTCGAGATTTTAACACTTTTAAAAGTGGAGATTGCGGTAGATGGCGAAGGATATGTCTCCGAGCAGATTGAAGGAACAAAGAATGGTAAGACATTGATTACATTGAAGCTGAAACCATTAAATGATGAGAGTGAAGATAATCCCTCATCCTTGCCTGCGGATGAGGGTACAGAATCGGAGAGTGGACCATAGGCTTGTTCTAACCCCTGTTTGTCCCGAATAGTCATGAAGATAAGAGCTCATGTCTATAGGTGAAAGCGGGGGAGAACGGAATGAAGGTTTCGAAAGTCATAACACGGCGGAGAATGCTGTGGACGCTGCTGGGACTGGCAGTGTTATTCGGTTCGCTGGTCGTGCGTCTTGCATATGTACAATTATCCCAAGGCGAGAAATTAAGTGACAAGGTTGAAGATTCCTTGCGCCGCAATATTCCTTTTACCGCCAAGCGTGGTGAAATTTTGGATCGTGAAGGAATACCGCTGGCCTATAATATCAGTACGCCTACGGTTTATGCGGTGCCCGTGCAGGTGAAGGAGAAGCAAAAGACAGCGCAGCAACTGGCTCCACTGCTTGGGATGACCGAGGAGAAGCTGGTGAGTTTGCTGTCAAAAAAATCAATGTCGGTGAAACTACAGCCCGGCGGCCGCAAAATTACGATGGAACTTGCCGCGAGCATCCGTGATTTGCAGCTGCCGGGCATCGTTGTCGCTGAGGATAGCAAAAGATATTATCCTTACGGCGATCTAGCCGCGCACATTCTAGGTTTTACAGGTATTGATAATCAAGGCATTACAGGAGTCGAGAATATATACGATAATCTGCTCAAAGGCATAGCCGGCAATATTTCTTATTTATCAGATGCAGGTGGCAGACTTATGCCTGGATCATCTGAGAAGTATTCTGCCCCTCAGGATGGACTTAATCTGCAATTGACGATTGATAAACAGGTTCAATCCATTATGGAACGTGAGCTTGATCAGGCTATGGTAAAATATCAGGCGCAGGGTGCTTGGGCAATAGCTATGAATCCGAAGAATGGTGAGATTCTGGCCATGGCTAGTAGACCGGGCTATGAACCGGGTCTATATAAGGAGTATGATCCGCAAATCTACAATCGGAATTTGCCCATTTGGATGACCTACGAACCTGGTTCGACGTTCAAAATCATAACACTCGCTGCAGCTCTGCAGGAAGGCAAGGTGGACCTGCAAAATGAACATTTCTATGATCCTGGTTTTATCGAGGTGGCGGGTGCGAAGCTGCGCTGTTGGAAAAAAGGCGGTCATGGCAGTCAAACCTTTCTGCAGGTGGTTGAGAACTCCTGTAACCCTGGGTTTGTGGCTCTAGGGCAGCGGTTGGGAAAAGAATCACTCTTCAAATATATTCGTGATTTTGGCTTCGGCAGCAAAACAGGAATTGATCTGAACGGGGAATCGAATGGTATTCTGTTCAAGCTCAGTCAAGTAGGTCCGGTAGAGCTTTCGACTACGGCCTTCGGCCAAGGGGTTTCGGTTACGCCTATTCAGCAGATTGCTGCGGTATCCGCTGCTATCAATGGTGGTAATCTCTATAAACCACATGTATCGAAAGCATGGGTTAATCCGGAAACTGGAGAAACCGTATCGGAGATAAAGCCAGAGCTTGTACGGCAAGTCATTTCGGAGGAAACGTCTAAGAAGGTGCGGGCAGCACTTGAGAGCGTAGTTGCCAAAGGCACGGGACGACCGGCTTTCATAGACGGCTACCGTGTGGGTGGTAAGACAGGTACTGCACAGAAGGTAATTAACGGACGTTATTCTCCAACGGAGCACATTGTTTCTTTTATAGGCTTTGCACCTGCGGATGATCCACAAATTGTTGTGTATACTGCGGTCGACAATCCGAAGGGGATTCAATTTGGAGGTGTTGTTGCAGCTCCAATTGTGCAGAATATTTTGGAGGACTCGCTTCACTATTTGAAAGTCCCAGAACGCAGCGACCAGCTTCCCAAAACTTATAAGTATGGGGAAACCCCGATTGTGACCGTGCCTGACCTTACAGGAGCAACAGTACAGGATATCTATGAGGATTTAAATATGAATTTTAATCTGGCGCGTTCAGGCTCCGGTAATACGGTCATCAATCAAGCTCCAAAAGCTGGAGCTAGAGTAGAG
Organism: Paenibacillus sp. FSL R10-2734; assembly: GCF_037963865.1. NCBI lineage: Bacteria > Bacillati > Bacillota > Bacilli > Caryophanales > Paenibacillaceae > Paenibacillus > Paenibacillus sp. FSL R10-2734. The sequence goes on from NZ_CP150170.1 coordinate 2,349,339, forward strand.
CAGGGCTCAACCATCAGGATTTATATGGGAGCTTCTAGTGAATAATGATAAAGGTATAAGGTTTCAGTTCGTATCCGAAAATGTAGAGTGAGGGATTACTATGAAAGTTAATGAATTATCTGCTTGTCTTGCTACTTCGCGTTTATATGGGGATGGGGAGGTGGAGATTACTGATCTTCAAACGGATTCCCGCCTTGTAAGTCCCGGAGATCTGTTTATCTGTTTGCCGGGTCACACCGTAGACGGACACAAGTATGCGCCGCAAGCTGTAGCCGCGGGAGCATCCGCTATCGTATGTGAGCGTAAGCTGGAGCTTGATATTCCGCAGATCGTTGTGGATGACTGCCGGTTTGCGATGTCTGTTATGTCGAATGCATTTTTTGCTTCACCTAGCAGTCGAATGAGAATGATTGGGGTTACAGGTACCAACGGCAAGACAACAACGACTTATCTTATTGAGCGGATTATGCAGGACCAAAATATGAAGACAGGTCTGATCGGAACGATTCAGATGCGCTATGACGGCAATAGCTACCCGATGTCAGGCACCACTCCAGAATCGTTAGAACTGCAGCGGTCGCTTCATGATATGGCATCTAAAGGCGTGGAGTGTTGCGTAATGGAAGTATCCTCTCATGCACTTCAGCAAGGACGTGTGAAGGGTGCGGATTTCCGTACGGCAATATTTACGAACTTAACCCAGGATCATCTGGATTATCATCATACAATGGAGGAGTATCGGGCAGCTAAAGGTCTTTTCTTTTCTAGACTTGGAAATGTAATTTCTCCTTGGAAAGAAGAACGTAAATATGCGGTGCTTAACGCTGATGATGAAGCCAGTCAATATTTTGCAGCTCAAACTGCGGCGGAAGTGATTACATATGGCATTGATAACAACGCTAATGTCCGAGCTTCGCAAATTTCGATCACTGCAAAAGGAACTTTTTTCCATGTGGATACGTTTAAGGGTGAGACGGACATTTCGCTTCGTATGGTTGGCAAGTTCAATGTCTACAATGCACTTGCAGCGATAACGGCTGCGCTGTTGGAGGGTGTGTCCCTGTCAGATATCAAGACGAGTCTTGAGACCATAGATGGTGTACCTGGACGGGTGGAATCAGTGGATGAGGGGCAAGAATATGCCGTTATCGTTGACTATGCACATACACCAGACGGGCTGGAAAATGTATTAAGAACGGTCTGCGAATTTGCTACTGGTAAAGTGTTTACTGTGTTTGGCTGCGGAGGAGACAGAGACCGCACGAAACGTCCTTTAATGGGTAAGATAGCTGCAAAATATAGCGACCTGGTATTCGTAACCTCTGACAACCCTCGGACAGAGGACCCTCAATTAATCTTGAAGGATATAGAAGCAGGACTAGTTGAGGACGGAGTCACCTCTGATCGATATCATATGATAGTTGATCGCCGAGAAGCGATTGGGAAGGCTATTGAAATGGCAAGCTCTGGCGATGTAGTATTGATTGCGGGGAAAGGTCATGAGACCTATCAACTGATTGGCGGAGTGGTACACGATTTCGATGACCGCATCGTCGCTAAAGAAGTTATAAGGGGTCGAATCTATTGATTAGAAGAACATTGGGACAAATTGCTGTGATGTGCGCAGGTGAACTTCCTGCTGCCGAAGCTGTAAATATACCCCTTACGGGCGTCGTTACCGACTCCCGTAAGATAACAACAGGCTGCCTGTTTGTCCCTCTAACGGGAGACAAATTCGATGGTCATCATTACGCTGCTAAAGCTCTTGCTGCTGGTGCTGCAGGGACCTTGTGGCAGCGTGATAAAGGTCCTGCACCCGAGGGTGGCGGAGTCATTATTGTTGAAGATACGCTAGAGGCTCTTCAGAAGCTATCCGCTGCGTATTTGAATGAGGTCGCTCCGAAGGTTGTCGCTGTTACGGGCAGCAACGGAAAAACAACGACGAAAGATATCATTATGGCCTTGCTCGAAATGCAATACAAGGTGCATAAGACAGAGGGGAACTTCAATAACCATATTGGTCTTCCGCTCACGATTCTATCCATGGCTGAGGATACAGAGATTGCTGTTCTTGAAATGGGTATGAGCTCGCGGGGAGAAATTGCTCTGCTGGCTTCTTTGGCTGCACCAGATGTTGCAGTAATTACTAATGTAGGCGAGTCGCACCTGCTACAACTGGGCTCTCGCAAGGAAATTGCTCGCGCTAAGCTGGAAATCGTCGAAGGGCTGAAGCCAGGTGGTCTGTTGATCTATAACGGTGATGAACCGCTGCTGACTGAGGTAATGCAAGAGTCCACTTTCGAGGCTACGGAGGGGATGGTATCCTTCCGTTTCGGCTTGAACGGGGATAATGATGATTATCCGACGGGGATGATGTCCCATAGTGGTGGTATGACGTTTACGTCAAGCCTTCATAAGGAACATGCTTTTACATTACCGCTGCCAGGCCAGCATAACGTTGTTAACGCGTTGGCTGCACTAGCGGTTGCTCGCCATTTTGGGGTTACGGAACAAAATGTAGAGAATGGATTAAGTAAGCTTAAGCTGACGGGCATGCGGATTGAAGTGATCCAGACTTCTTCTGGGCTTACACTTTTGAATGATGCTTATAATGCTAGTCCGACTTCTATGAAGGCGGCTATTGATGTGCTTCAAACGATGAAATGCAGTGGCAAAAAAATCGCAGTACTGGGGGACATGCTGGAACTTGGGCCGGATGAAATACAGTTTCATAAAGAAATTGGCTATTACCTTGACCCCGCAGTGACTGATTTTGTATATACCTATGGTCCATTGTCAGTTCATATTGCAGAAGCTGCAAAGGAAAGATTCGGAAACGAGCGTGTGCTGGCTTTTACGGATAAGTCAGAATTAACAGCCGTCCTTATCGAGAAATGCAGTTCTAAGGATATTGTACTGTTCAAAGGATCCAGAGGGATGAGGCTTGAGGAAGTGCTTCAGAGCCTTAATAAAGAGATCAAACAGACCTAAATAAATGGAGGGGGTGCACCCATGGATTATCAACTATTGTTATTGACTATTGCAGTTTCCTTTATCCTTGCGGTCATTGCCGCTCCGCTCTTCATTCCGCTACTGCGCAGGATGAAATTCGGACAGCAGGTGCGAGATGACGGACCGCAAACCCATCTAAAGAAAGCGGGAACGCCGACGATGGGCGGTATCGTGATCATCGTTGCCTTTACATTGGCGTATCTGAAATTTTCCGTGGTGAATAGCGATTTTTACGTACTACTTGTGGCTACGCTTGGTTTTGGACTGATCGGATTTTTGGATGATTATATCAAAATCGTATTCAAGCGTTCTTTGGGTCTTACGGCGCGTCAAAAGCTGTTCGGTCAGCTGCTGGTAGGTGCTGTGATGTGCGGTCTGCTGATTTCTGCTGGACATAGCACAAGTATCAGCGTTCCGGGGACTGATTTCAGCTTTGACTGGGGCGGCTTTTTCTACTATCCGTTCGTAATTATTATGATGATGGCAGTAACGAATGCCGTTAACTTTACCGATGGAGTAGATGGATTGCTGTCTGGTGTAAGTGCCATTGCTTTGGCAGCTTATGCAGTTGTAGCAATGCAGTCTACCTCTATTGCTGCTGGAGTGTGCGCGGCGGCAATGATCGGAGCTGTCCTCGGGTTTCTGGTCTTTAACGCCCATCCTGCTAAGGTGTTCATGGGAGATACCGGTTCGTTTGGTATTGGTGGCGCAATAGGTGCAATTGCTATTGTTACGAAGAGCGAACTGCTGTTTCTTATTATTGGCGGTGTGTTTGTCGTGGAAATGTTATCTGTCGTGATACAGGTGGTCTCTTTCAAAACCCGTGGCAAACGTGTATTCAGAATGAGCCCGATTCACCATCATTTTGAGCTTGGTGGCTGGTCGGAATGGCGAGTGGTAATTTCTTTCTGGGCGGTAAGTTTGGTATTGGCCGCTATTGGACTATTTATTAGCAAGGGGTTGTAGCAAATGAAACATCCAGATATGTACCGTGGTGAAGAAGTAGTGGTTCTTGGGCTCGCTAAAAGCGGTGTCCAGGTTGCTAAAGTGCTGCATGATCGCGGCGCTGTAGTTACGGTCAACGATAAAAAGGAAAGAGACCAAAGTCCCGAAGCTTCCGAATTGGAATCTTTGGGAATTTGTGTTATATGCGGTGGACATCCGGATGGACTAATCCATGAAGGTGTAAGTCTGGTCATTAAGAATCCAGGCATTCCTTATTCCGCGCCTCCTGTGCAAAAGGCCCTAGAGCTTGGCATTGAAGTTGTTACAGAGGTAGAGGTTGCTTACCGACTTTGTACAGCGCCGATGATTGGCATCACGGGTTCCAATGGCAAGACGACAACGACGACCTGGGTAGGCCGAATGCTGGATGCTGCAGGCATGAATCCGATTGTTGCAGGTAACATTGGCACACCTCTCTGTGAGGCTGCGCAAGAGGCTACAGAGGATAACTGGATGGTGGTCGAACTCAGCAGCTTCCAGCTCAAAGGTACGGAGACTTTCCGCCCCAAAATAGGTTGTTTGTTGAATATTGCGGAAACCCACCTGGATTACCATGGGAGCATGAAGGATTATGTCGATTCCAAAGCAAAGCTGTTCGCCAATCAAGTAGCGACGGATACGGCTGTGCTGAACTGGGGCGATCCTTACTGTCGAGAACTTGTGCCGTATATGAAGGCTTCGATTCTTCCGTTCTCACTGTCTGAGGAACTCTCTTTTGGTGTGTTTGTTAGCCCATCCTATATTACGGGCCAAGAGGATGATCTGAAGCGCCGCATTATTTATCGCGAATCTGCAGACCGAGAAATAATTATTGCTGATGTAGACTCCATTGGCCTTCCGGGACGTTTCAATGTGGAAAATGCACTGGCTGCCTGTGGAATTGCCATTGCTGCTGGAGCAGATCCCTCTTTATTAGGCGAAGTACTTGCTTCGTTTCGCGGTGTGGAGCACAGGCTGGAGTATGTAGCGGATAAGGCTGGAGCCACTTATTATAATAACTCCAAAGCAACGAACTCCAAAGCGACGATTATGGCACTAACATCTTTCCAGCGCCCCGTAGTGTTGATTGCTGGTGGATTAGACCGGGGCTCTGATTATATGGAGCTGCTGCCTGTCCTGAGCGGTCGTGTCAAAGCGCTGGTGGCGTTAGGGGAAACTAAGGACAAGCTAATGAATGTAGCGCAGCTGGCAGGATTAAAGCATATTATCTCCGTCGATAATGGGGAGAGTGCCGCCGCCGTGCTTGAGCAAGCTGTGCAGGAAGCTTCCGCTTTGGCGGAAGAAGGAGATATCGTTCTATTGTCTCCTGCCTGTGCAAGTTGGGATATGTTTACATCCTATGAAGATCGCGGGCGTATTTTTAAAGAGGCGGTGCATAACCTTTAAGTAGGGGGGTGGATAAGCCCCATCCCTACTACGGATGCAAGAGGTGTGCTCCTGATGAACAAAACTCGTCATGCTCCCGATATTTGGTTGCTGATTCCTATTCTATCTTTGCTGGTGATCGGCATGGTGATGGTATACAGCGCCGGGTCCGTTCTGGGCTTCCGCAATTATGGAGATTCGTTTTACTTTGTAAAAAGACAGCTTTTGTTTGCAGGACTAGGACTAGTCGCAATGTTCGTTACCGCGAATACCGATTACAGGGTGCTGAAAAAGCTGGCTAAGCCGGCACTTCTGATCTGTTTTTTCCTACTTGTCATTGTGCTTATCCCTGGTATTGGAGTAGTACGTGGGGGAGCGCGAAGCTGGTTAGGAATTAGCTCCTTCGGGATTCAGCCTTCCGAGTTCATGAAGATGGGGATGATTCTATTCTTAGCTAATTGGCTGGGGAAAGAGGAGTACGACATCACTTCCTTCACACGAGGCTTGCTTCCACCGCTTGCGCTCATTGGGTCAGCCTTCGCGCTGATTATGCTCCAACCGGATTTGGGTACAGGTACCGTAATGTTTGGTGCAGCCTTGATGATGGTCTTCACAGCAGGGGCTAGGATGAAGCATTTACTTTTACTTGGTGTGGCTGGAGCGGCAGGGTTTGTTGCTTTGATTGTAGCAGCGCCTTATCGGCTGCAGCGGATTACCGCTTTTCTTGATCCATGGTCCGATCCGCTCGGGGCAGGCTACCAGATTATTCAGTCGCTATATGCGATCGGTCCTGGGGGGCTCGGTGGTCTTGGATTAGGAATGAGTCGGCAGAAGTACAGTTATGTACCTGAGCCGCAAACTGATTTTATTTTTTCTATATTGGCCGAGGAGCTGGGGTTCATCGGTGGTTTGGCTGTGTTGATCCTATTTCTTATTCTAATTTGGCGCGGAATGAAGGTGGCGATGAGTCTACCTGACCGTTTTGGAAGCTATCTGGCCGTTGGCATCGTCTGTATGGTGGCTGTGCAAGTCATTATTAATATTGGTGTTGTTATCGGTCTAATGCCTGTAACGGGCATCACGCTTCCTCTGATTAGCTATGGCGGATCTTCACTTACACTGATGCTAACATCCCTTGGCATTCTATTGAACTTATCCCGTTTTGCGAGGTGAAAGAGATGCGTATCGTATTAAGCGGCGGAGGCACGGGTGGACATATCTATCCTGCGGTCGCTGTTGCTAGGCAACTGGAGTTGGAAGATAGCAATTCTACCTTCCTGTATATTGGTGGAACGCGTGGCTTAGAGAGCAAGCTTGTTCCCCAAGAGAATATCCCTTTCAAATCTATCGACATCACTGGTTTTAGGCGCAAGCTGTCCTTGGACAACGTCAAGACCGTGATGCGTTTCTTGAAGGGCGTTAAAGCTTCCAAAGAAATGTTAAGAGAGTTCAAGCCAGATGTTGTGATTGGAACAGGCGGTTATGTGTGTGGTCCGGTCGTTTATGCTGCATCCCGGTTGGGTATCCCTACTTTGATTCATGAACAAAATGCTATACCAGGTCTTACAAATCGTTTTCTGAGTCGGTACGCGAGCACGGTTGCCGTAAGCTTTGAAGGCACAGAGTCCTCTTTTCCGGGGAGTAAACATGTGATCTATACTGGTAATCCGCGTGCTACAACAGTTACTACAGCAAGTCCACAACGTGGATTCGCATCGCTCGGTATTTCGGATGGCAGTACTGTGGTTTTGGTGGTTGGTGGCAGCCAGGGAGCTAAGGCTATTAATAAAGCCATGATTGAAATGGCCCCATTAGTGGGTAAGGGTAATGGAGTTCATTATGTGTACGTTACAGGTGAACCGTATTTTGAAGAGACCCGGGCTGAATTACGTCAAAAGCTGGGTAGCTTACCAAACTGGTTGCATGTCCTTCCATATGTACACAATATGCCAGAGGTTTTGGCTTGTACCTCCTTGATCGTAAATCGGGCGGGAGCCTCCTTTCTCGCTGAGATTACAGCGCTGGGTATTCCCTCAGTACTCATTCCCTCTCCTAATGTGACGAACAACCATCAGGAAGCGAATGCAAGACAGCTGGAACGCGAAGGTGCTGCTGTGGTGCTGCTTGAGAAAGATTTAAACGGCGCAGCGCTTTATGAGTCGGTTCAAAAAATCATCGGAGCTGAGACCGTGCGTGAGCAGATGTCTGAGGCTTCCAAGCGCCTGGGCAAAAGAGATTCTGCCGCAGTAGTTACAAGCGAGCTCCGAAGACTTGCTGGTAAGAAGTCTTAAGATTTCTTCTTTTTCCGTATGGGTTTTCCTTATTGGCAGCTCTCTGTCACACACTTGGAGGAACGAACATAGGATAATCCTATAATCGTGACAATCACCCAGGACACTTCCAAACCTGAGATGTAGTGCAGGATATTCTTGTACATTTCATATGATCTTGTAACGGAAGTGTTTGTGGTGGGTGAGCGGTAATCTCGGAGGTGATACATTGGACAAATTGGTGATTGAGGGTGGAAGTCCCCTGTCAGGCACCATTCGTATCCATGGAGCAAAAAATGCGGCGCTGCCGATTCTAGCGGCAAGCCTGCTGGCCGAAGGAGTTCACTCACTGCATAATGTGCCGAAGCTGCTGGACATCGAGACTATGCTAGACATCCTAGATCGGCTGGGCTGCAGGTGCGTGCATCAAGAGGATACGGTGACGATAGATACGTCTGCCGTCGGGACATCTCATATTCCAGAGGATTTAATGCGGCAAATGAGATCTTCTATTTTTCTAATGGGACCGCTGTTATCCAGATTTGGCGAGGTAACGATCTATCAGCCTGGGGGCTGTGCGATCGGAGAGCGTAAAATCGATCTTCATCTACAAGGGCTTAAGGCGCTTGGTGCGGAGATCGAGGAGAGCAACGGACGAATATTCTGCCGGGGTTCTAAGCTTATAGGGAGTGATATTCATCTCGACTATCCGAGTGTAGGCGCAACGGAGAATATTATGATGGCTGCCGCAAAGGCAGAGGGAACAACAACGATATCGGGGGCAGCAAGAGAGCCAGAGATACAGGATCTGCAGCAATTTTTGAATAGTATGGGTGCCCAGATTATCGGCGCAGGTACGGACACCATCACGATTCAAGGGGTCAAAAACCTATATCCCTGTACTTACGAGGTGATACCTGATCGGATAGTGGCTGGAACCGTAATGATTGCTGCGGCAGCTACACGAGGGAATGTGACTTTGACACATGCCAACGCGGGTCATCTGACTTCGCTTATTCATGTGCTCAAGCGGGCTGGTGTTCAAATCACAGTGTGCAATGATATAATTAATATCAGTTGTATGGGCCGTCCGCGTGCTGTTGAGCGAATTGTGACTTCACCTTATCCCTCTTTCCCAACGGATCTACAATCTCAGGTCATGGTGCTATTGTCTCTCGCCGATGGCTTCAGTGTAATCAAGGAGACGGTGTTTGAGGGACGATTCAAGCATGTGGAAGAAATGGCTCGGATGGGCGCTGATATTTCTATCGATTTGAATCGTGCGTATATTCGCGGCGTTCAGAGATTGTATGGTGCTACTGTGGAAGCTACTGATTTGCGAGCTGGTGCAGCACTGGTCATTGCTGGACTCGCTGCACAAGGGACTACAGTCGTTGAGCAGGCACACCACATTGACCGTGGGTATGATGGAATAGAGAAGCTGTTTCAGAAGCTTGGCGCGCGCATTAGCCGCAAGGTACCCGTACCGGATCCACTTGATTTGGCCAATTAAAGCTCCCTGTCTCCTTCAGTTCATTCCAAGGAGGAGACAGGGCCTTATTACGGAGATATGAGAATGACAACAACCCGATTACCTCTTCTTAAAGAGGACAAGCCTAAGAAAAAAATGAGCCGTAAGATTACAGCGATCCTGCTGCTATTGTTCACTGCGCTTCTTGCTGTGATTTTTTTCAGATCGTCTATTAGCCGCATTACAGTGATAGATTTTCAGGGAAGCAAGTATTCTACTAGCGACGAATTGCTCTCGCAGAGTGGAATTCATATAGGTGGACAATTCTTTGCCGTTTCTACGAAGTCTGTGGAACAATCTCTGCTGGAGCTTAAGACGGTTAAGAATGCGACCGTGAAGAAGGATTTTCCCGGCGTAATCACAGTGAAGATTGAAGAATTCCCTGCGGTGGCCTATGAACTGGAACAGGGAGGCATCTTAAAGGCGATTCTGTCGAGTGGAGCAGCTGTGTCCGTGAATGAGGCTGGTATTGCCGTAGAGAAACCTATATTAACCAACTGGGATGCAGGCGATCCTAATAAGGCTATCTTATGTCAAACGCTAGGAAGCATTTCTAATGAATTGACAAGTGATATCTCTGAGATAGTTCCCTCGCCAACGTTGTCTTTTCCAGACCGTATTAAGCTCTATACTAGATCTCGTTTTGAGGTGATTACATCCATCTCTTTATTGAAGAGCAAGGTTGCTTATTTGAATCAGGTAATAGAGACTAAAGAGCCAGGACTCATTACGATGCTTGAGGCTGACTCGTATGTTCCTTTCCAGGTCGAGAGTGATGATCAAAAAGACGAGACAAAAGATGTGCAAGAGTAGAGTAGAGGTCAATAGTCCCTACTAATAGAGTTGAAAAAATGCTACAATCGGAGTTACGGGCAAGAAGCTAAATCCCTCTTTTTTCTTCGATTTTTTTGAAATATAATCCTTCATTTGGTTCTTTATAACCAAAAATGGCTTATATTTCTTGTGATAATTATCATTCTTTATAAAATTTATGAGTAACTATTCACATTTAGGGATGTTGGAATATTATTCCGTTCAAAAAATTTGTAGAAAAAAGAGGGAAAGGATTAGGTATGTTGAATATGTACAGAGAAGTTTCCCGAGACAAGGATAAGGTAATGAAATTTATTAAGATTATAACAGGAGGTGCCATAGGACTTGAGCAACAATGACATCATTGTTAGTTTGGACATCGGTACATCCAAAGTTCGGGCAATAATTGGGGAAGTTACCAATGGAACCTTTAATATTATTGGCGTTGGATCTGCTGATTCGGAAGGTATACGTAAAGGCGCGATTGTAGATATCGACCAAACTGTGCAATCGATCAAAAGTGCTATAGATCATGCAGAGCAAATGGTGGGTATTCAAATATCAGAGGTTTATGTAGGCATTTCCGGTAATCATATTGGCCTGCAATCCAGTCACGGTGTCGTGGCCGTTCAGAATGAGGATCGTGAAATCGGTGAGGATGATATCGATCGCGTTATTAAAGCTGCGGAAGTCATCGCTATGCCTCCGGAGCGAGAAGTGATTGATGTTGTTCCTAAACAATTTATCGTCGATGGTCTCGAAGGTATTCAGGACCCGCGCGGGATGATTGGTGTTCGTCTAGAAGTTGACGCAACCATCGTAACGGGTGCTAAGACGCCAATACATAATCTACTACGCTGTGTTGAGAAATCAGGGCTAAAAGTGAAGGATCTTGTGCTGATGTCTCTTGGTGCTGGTGGATTGGCGCTATCCAAGGACGAGAAATCGATGGGATCTGTTCTGGTAGATATCGGTGCCGGGTCGACAACGATAGCCATATACGAAGAAAGTTCCCTTTGTGCAACCTCCACGATTCCGATCGGAGGAGAATTTGTAACGAATGATATTGCATACGGACTACGTACACTTACTGATCAAGCGGAGAAAGTAAAGCTGAAGTATGGTTGCGCGTGGATTGATGATGCAGCCTCTGACGTTGTCTTCAAGGTGCTGCGTATTGGCAGTAACGTGGAGAAGGAATTTAACCAAGAGGATTTGGCGGCAATTATCGAACCAAGGGTGCAAGAAATCTTCCATCTAATTAAACAGGAAGTGAAACGGCTTGGTTACAGTGAACTACCTGGAGGTTATATACTAACGGGTGGAACTGTCTCGATGCCTGGCGTATTAAAAGCGGCTCAGACTGAGCTTGCTGCATCTGTACGCATCGCTGTACCGGATTATATCGGTGTACGGGACCCTGGGTTTACCGGTGGTGTTGGTATCCTGCATAATGTTGTTCGTAGCTTCCGTGGAAGAAGCAGTGGTGGAAGCAGCAATAAAAAGACGGTCAATCGGAGTAAGCAGAACGCCACTCCAAATCAGGAAACTGTTCAGAAGACCGGGTTTGTCGAGCGTCTAAAGAACATGTTTAGCGAATTTATATAAGTGTAAGTCCAGATATACTTGGACCGGCCATCCAAGCACATTGAGGGGGAGATGGAACAATATGTTAGAATTTGATTTTGAGATGGATAGCTTGGCGCAAATAAAAGTCATCGGCGTGGGCGGCGGCGGTAGTAATGCTGTCAACCGAATGATTGAAAATGGCGTTCAGGGTGTAGAATTTATAACGGTTAATACAGACGCCCAAGCGTTGCATATGGCCAAATCGGAGCACAAGCTACAAATCGGGGACAAGCTGACCCGTGGTTTGGGGGCAGGTGCCAACCCTGAAGTCGGTAAGAAGGCAGCGGAGGAATCCCGTGATCTGATTTCTAATACCCTTAAAGGGGCAGACATGGTATTTGTTACTGCAGGAATGGGTGGCGGGACAGGAACGGGTGCAGCACCAGTTATAGCTGAGATTGCTAGAGAGTGCGGAGCCTTGACTGTGGGTGTAGTTACTCGCCCGTTCACTTTTGAAGGAAGAAAACGTTATAACCAGGCAATGCTTGGAATCGAAGCTTTGAAAGAAAAAGTCGATACGCTAATCGTCATTCCAAATGACCGTTTGCTTGAGATCGTTGATAAGAAAACTCCGATGCTAGAAGCTTTCCGTGAAGCAGATAATGTTCTCCGGCAGGCTGTTCAAGGTATCTCTGACCTAATTAAGGTTCCTGGTCTGATTAACCTTGACTTTGCGGATGTAAAGACGATCATGACAGAGCGCGGTTCAGCGCTTATGGGTATCGGTATTGCGAATGGTGAGAACCGTGCATCAGAAGCAGCACGTAAAGCCATCATGAGCCCGCTCTTGGAGACGTCTATTGAAGGCGCTCGCGGCGTAATCATGAATATTACGGGAGGATCTAATCTCTCCCTGTATGAAGTCAATGAAGCGGCTGAGATTGTGACTTCAGCTTCTGATCCTGAAGTAAACATGATCTTTGGTGCGATTATTGATGAGGGATTGAAGGATGATATCAAAGTAACGGTGATTGCGACTGGCTTTGAACATAAGCCTGAGCCAGCACCACCAGGACGTCGTCCAGTTACGACGAACAATGAGCCTGCCGCTGCACCTGATAAGAACACTGCTAATCTGCGTCCTTTTGGTAATCAGAACTCATCAGATCAGCTTGATATTCCGACGTTCCTGCGTAATCGTACTCGGGGCAATAACGACTAATTAAAGAGAACCAAGATTATATGAGAACACCGTATCGCTTAGCTGATTAGCTATGGCGGTACGGTGTTTTTTTACGTAAATGTAAGGATTGATCAAGGGGTCAACAGCACGGTGTGGCTCACAGATGCTGATGGTAGCAATAACGATAGCCGCCAACCGCCAACCAGCACCCGCCACCCGGCACCCGTCAGCCGTCAACCGGCACCCGCCAACCAGCACCCGTCAACCGCCACCCGCCACCCGCTAACCAGCACCCGTCACCCGCCAACCGCCGGATAAACCTGCAAAAATGCAGTTTTTAATAATACATAGCTGGCTAAAGTATTAATTCCTGCGAATCTGCAGTTGTTCCTGCGACAGAACAAGATTTCTAGCCAGAAGTGAGGAGAAACCTGTATGCAAGCAGTTTTTGGACTTCATGAAGCGGATATTTACACAAAAGTCTGTATCTATGCAGGCTTTTCTATTCCAGCGAACGATGCAGTGAAGGGAATGGATGAATAAGCGGAAAAATTTTTCATTGTGGAAGTGAACCGAGGGCTCATGAAAGTTTTTGAAATAAAAGATCTAAATAATTCGATGAAGAAGGAATAAAACCTCCAGCGCTATAACTCGACAAAAAAACCGCAAGAATGCCCCCCAAGTTTAGACAGACTTTGAATGCGAGACTTTCTATACTAATCATATCGTCCAAAAAACAGAGCCTGATCCATTTTGGCTACAGGATAGATTCCGCCATTAAGCAGGTGAATGCACTGGTTGTTTATATTGACTTGATATTCGCCGCCAATCTAGTGATCGACGGAATTCTTTTGTGGCTGACAGGCTGGATGGTTAAGCTGAGAATATCGTGGTGGCGCTTAATCCTCTCAGCTCTCGTTGGCGCGCTGTATGTGGTGATGATGTTTGTACCGGAGTTGTCTTTCATGTATACCTTCCTCATTAAGTTTGGACTGTCGGTGGTTATGCTATGGATTGCCTTTGGTTTTGGGAGTCTGCAAAGCTACCTTCGCACTATGGGAGCTTTCTATATTATCAATTTTGCAGCCGCAGGTGGGATTGTTGGTATTCACTATTTGCTGCAGAGCTCCAGTGATATTTGGAATGGTATTATGTTCACTGCTTCAGGAGGGCATGCCTATGGCTTAAAGATCGGCTTTTGGTTTGTCATTGCAGTATTTCCCCTGGTATTAATCTGCTTCAAGGCAGTGCATTCTTCACGAATCAGAAGGGAGCAGCTTGAAACCTATATCGGTGAGGTGGTTGTTGAAATTGAGGGGGTAAGTGTTTCGTGTTCTGGGCTGTTAGACACAGGTAACCGACTTTGTGATCCTTTGACCCGCATACCAGTGATGGTAATGGAATCGACGCTCTGGGAGGGGCATCTGCCTGCTGCTTGGAAAGGGAGACTCACTCAGGATGGTGCGGACAGACTTTTGCTAGAAACGGACGGGCAGTCGTTTGCTTGGCAGGACAGGATGCGACTAGTACCTTATAGGGGGATTAACCGAGGGTCATCATTTATGCTCGCACTGAAGCCGGACCTTGTGACGATAAAGCTTGGTGAAGATACCTTTTATAGTAAAAGAGTCTTAATTGGGCTGGATGGCGGGACATTGTCAGGGGATGGAGCCTATCGGGCAGTTATACATCCGGATTTAACTCAAAGAGAGAGCGCTGCTGATGCAGCACTACCTTCCTAATCTTAAAAGCTAGCTGAACCAAACTTCTGATGGCTAAAAGCGGGAATTGAAAGCTTCATACGCGAACCGTGCACTTCTTGGAGGAGGAACAATAATGGTCAAATGGAAAATTGCTCTGCAGCTGCAATATTACCGCATGCTGTTTCTACTAGGGCTGAAGAGTCAGGAAATCTATTATATTGGCGGGAGTGAGGCTCTTCCCCCACCGCTGACACGTGAAGAAGAAGAGTACCTGCTTCAACGGCTATCCAGCGGCGATGCAGCTGTTCGTGCGATGCTGATTGAGCGTAACCTGCGCCTCGTAGTATATATCGCTCGTAAATTTGAGAATACCGGAATCAATATTGAAGACTTGGTTTCGATAGGGGCTATCGGATTAATCAAGGCGGTTAACACATTTGATCCCGAGAAAAAAATAAAACTAGCAACTTATGCATCACGTTGCATAGAGAATGAAATTTTGATGTATCTGCGGCGCAATAGTAAGACACGTAGTGAGGTTTCTTTTGATGAACCCCTTAATATTGATTGGGATGGCAATGAGTTGCTGCTCTCAGATGTATTAGGGACAGAAAATGATACCATTTATCGGAACATTGAAGAACAGGTCGATCGCAAGCTGCTGCAAAAGGCGCTGGAGAAGCTTAGCGAACGGGAAAGACTCATTATGGAGCTGCGATTCGGACTGCGTGGAGGCGAAGAAAAGACACAAAAAGATGTGGCGGATCTGCTTGGAATCTCCCAATCTTATATTTCGCGACTAGAGAAACGAATTATTAAGCGGCTACGTAAGGAGTTTAACAAGATGGTGTAAGGTGAAATTAGCGAGGAATAAAATGGCCAACCCGGGAGATAATGTACAGTAATGTTTCTCCTTGGGAGGTAAATCATCATGACCCGAAATAAAGTCGAGATTTGCGGTGTGGATACTGCTAAGCTGCCTGTTCTAACGAATGTGGAAATGCGGCAACTGTTCACTTCGCTGCAGCAGCAGGGCGAGCGATCCGCCAGAGAGAAATTGGTAAACGGTAATCTTAGGCTCGTTCTAAGTGTTATCCAGAGGTTCAATAATAGGGGAGAATTCGTTGACGATTTGTTCCAGGTGGGTTGCATCGGTTTGATGAAAGCCATCGATAATTTCGATTTATCACAAAACGTTAAGTTCTCCACATACGCGGTTCCGATGATCATTGGTGAGATCCGCCGTTACTTGCGTGATAATAACCCGATTCGGGTATCGCGTTCACTAAGAGATATTGCTTACAAGGCGCTGCAGGTACGCGATAGTCTGACCAATCAGAATTCGCGGGAACCGACAATATTCGAAATTTCTGAAGCGCTTGGTGTCCCGAAGGAAGATGTAGTATTTGCCCTTGATGCTATTCAGGATCCAGTGTCCTTATTCGAACCGATCTATCATGACGGTGGCGATCCTATTTATGTAATGGACCAGATTAGCGATGATAAGAATAAGGATGTGTCGTGGATCGAAGAAATCGCCTTACGTGAAGCGATGCGAAAACTAGGTCAGCGGGAAAAACGAATATTATCCATGCGGTTTTTCGAAGGGAAAACTCAGATGGAAGTCGCAGATGAGATTGGCATTTCGCAGGCACAGGTTTCACGCCTGGAGAAATCTGCGATCCAGCAAATGCAGAAGCATGTAAAGTCTTAAATAGTTAGAGATGAGGAGATATCTAAAATCCGTAATACGGATTTTGGATATCTCCTCTTTTTAATGTTTCAGGAAGTATAAACTGGGGCCCCGCAAAGTACCTGAGTAAGCATCGAAGCATAACCTCACTTTGTGGGGATATTTCATGCATGTGGCCAAGCTTTCATAACATATATTGGACTATAGGTCTGATTGTACAGGGGTGGTGAGATGAACGAGGATTATGTAGGTTCAGCCAAAAAAATGAAAATCTCTGATTTTCAGACGAAGGACGTTATTAATATAGTGGACGGCAAGCGGCTGGGCCAAATCAGTGACTTAGAACTTGATTTACGCAGAGGTGTTATCGATGCCATCGTAATTCCCGGATACACTCGGTTTATGGGATTGTTCGGAGGAGGAACGGATCTGATTATTCCATGGCGAAATATTGTCAAAATCGGGTCTGATGTAGTGCTTGTGAAGATTGAAGAATCAAGAATGCCTCAAGGGCAGGACGAGCGAGAAACGATGTATTTGGAACGAGGGGACCGAAGCGAACGGCGCACTTATTAATTAGGTGCGTTTTTTGTCTTTTTTTTAAAGATACGAAATTGCATAGCTTAAAAAGTTACTAAATTGAGCGTTCTAGCTTAAGCGGCATTTTGTGAGGGTATTTACATGTGGTACACTAAGGCGGAGGTGAGGATATGGAACCGTTTGTGCAGGGAAAAGAAACACTTATGCTACTCCATCTGGAGCCTTGGCGTGAGGTGTATAAAGAAATTACAGCAGGTTTTACCGGTAGACAGGGAGGGGCTAGTAAAGAGCCTTATGACAGCCTGAATTGTGCGTTTCATGTTGGGGATGCTCCAGAAGATGTCTTAAGAAATCGTGTGGCACTTACTGAAGCTCTTGATTTTAAGCCGGAAGCTTGGACCTGTGGAGAACAAACCCATGGGGCAGAAATAGCAGTAGTAAGAGAAGCAGATCGTGGCCGGGGTCAAAAGGATAGAGCTTCGGCATTTCAGACAACGGATGGTTTGCTTACCGATGTGCCGGGAGTCTTGCTGACTTCTTTTTATGCGGATTGTGTGCCCCTTTATTTTTATGATCCAGTGCACCAGGTTGTAGGACTTGCGCATGCTGGTTGGAAGGGAACTGTAGCCCAGATTGCAGCCGCAATGGTGAATAAAATGGAGAACACTTACGGCAGTCATCCGCAGGATATTTTTGCAGCGATCGGTCCATCTATTGGTGACTGCTGTTATGAGGTGGATGATTATGTGATGGAGCATGTCCGCCATTTGGAGGGTGATCTGAACAAGTCGATAGAAACAGCTGATTCTGTTGGGCTATACAGAGTATCTGACACAGATGAGAACAAATACATGCTAAACTTGAAAGAAATGAATCGACGCATTATGATTAAAGCAGGAATATTGCCGACTCATATCGAATGTACATCTTGGTGTACAAGCTGTAATCAAGATTTATTCTTTTCTTATCGCAAAGAAAATGGGGTTACAGGCAGGATGACGAGCTGGATCGGAATAAAGGAGAGTTGAAAGTTGGCTTTAACACTGCAGGAGAGAATTGCTGAGGTAGAGGAACGTGTAACACGTGCCTGCGAGGCAAGTGGCCGGGATCGAAATGACGTCAAGGTAATTGCAGTGACGAAATATGTTTCTCTGGAAATGGTGTCCTCCGTGTTGGAGGCAGGCCTAGAGCATATTGCCGAGAGTCGCTGGCAGGATGCTGAGCACAAATGGAAGGTTTTAGGGGACCAAGGGACATGGCATTTTATCGGGCATTTGCAGACCAATAAGGTTAAAGACGTTATTGGAAAGTTTCAATATATACACTCTTTAGACCGGATATCCCTAGCGCAAGAATTACAGAAGAAGGCGACTGCCGCAGATCAAGAAGTGAAAGTCTTTCTTCAAGTAAACATCTCTGGAGAAGATACGAAGTTTGGTCTGTCGCCTGAGGCGGTACCTGGATTTTTACGTGAAATTGCTAGTTTCGACCGTGTAAAAGTAATTGGACTAATGACGATGGCACCTTTAGAAGGTGATCCGGAGCTTACCCGTCCTGTATTTCGCGGACTTCGTGAGCTGCGCGATGAGCTCAATCAACTTGCTTTGACACCTGAGCCGATTACGGAATTATCGATGGGAATGTCGAATGATTTTGAGGTAGCGATACAGGAAGGAGCCACCTGGGTACGCCTGGGTACGGTGTTAGTAGGCCATTAGGAGGGATCGTGATGAGCGTTATGAACCGATTTATGAGTTTTTTGGGCTTGCAGGAGGAAGAGGAAATTGTGGAGCGGGAGCAGATTTCCCATGAAGAGGATGAGTATGAGCCAGCCCCTGTCGAAACCCGCAAAAATCAAAGGGGCAACGTTGTCAGTATCCATTCGCAAAAGAATGTAAAAGTTGTACTTTATGAGCCACGTTCGTACGATGAGGCTCAGGAAATTGCTGACCATCTCCGTTCGCACCGGACGGTAGTAATCAATCTTCAGCGCGTCCGTAATGATCAAGCGATGAGAATTATTGATTTTTTAAGTGGAACCGTTTATGCCCTTGGTGGAGGAATCTCTAAAATTGGGGGCAATATATTTATGTGCACGCCAGATACCGTTGAAATTCAAGGTGCTATTACGGAAATCCTAGGTGACGATCCAGACTATAACAGAATGAGGTGAATGAGCTTTGCTCCAAATTGATTACATTATCGATATGCTGTTTAATATTTATTTTTACATGATTATTTTCTATGTACTGATGTCTTGGTTACCAAATGTTCGTGATAACTTTATCGGAGAACTGCTAAGTAAGCTTGTTGAGCCGTACTTGACGCCGTTCCGTCGGTTTATTCCGCCACTTTTCGGTACGCTTGATATTTCCCCGATCGTTGCATTACTTGTCTTGGAATTTGCGGCAGGTGGACTCAAATCCATTTTGCACTTAATTTTTTAGGCAGAAGTGATGAAGACAGAAGTTTACGGGCATTTTCATCCCGATGAAAGACAATTTGTGGACAAGGCTTGGGAATGGGTTACCCATGCTGGGGAATATCATGAGACGAAACTGACCGAATTTCTAGATCCGCGTCAAGGGTTTATTCTGCAAACTTTAGTTAACCGTCATCCTGATGTTATCGTCAGATGGGAAGGCGGCCATCCAGAGGCAGAGCGGAAGCGAGCACTCGTTGCTCCCGATTATCGTGACCTGGATCATGAGGATATGGAGCTGAGGGTTCTTGCCATAACCTCCGGTGAACAAAAGTTTCTGGCGCTCGAGCATGGGGACTACATGGGTTCTATTCTCGGTCTTGGAGTAAAACGTGGCAAAATCGGTGATATTCATGTTTTGGACGATGGTTGTCATGTAGTAGTAGCTGCAGATATTGCAGATTATTTATCCATGAACTTAACTGGAGTGCACCGGATACAGGTGAGTACGGAGGTATTGCCACTTTCTGCCTTACGTAATAGTGAGGTGAAGCTGGAAATGATGGATTTGACAGTAGCGTCCCTGCGATTGGATGGCATTGCCGCAGATGTAACACGGCTTAGTCGAAGCAAGATTCTTGCTCCCATCAAGGCCGGACGCGTTCGGGTAAACTGGAAAGTGGAGGAAGACCCTTCCTGCGGGCTTAAAGATGGTGACATGGTATCTATTCAAGGATTCGGTCGATTCAAGGTTTTAGAGGTCGGTAGTTTGACGAAAAAAGGCCGATACCGTGTTCAGGTTGGTAAATTTGTGTGAATCCCTTGCAGGAATCCGGCTTTACTTGTCGAAATTGATTATTTCGAGGGAATCAAACATTTTTAAAGCAGGACGCCGATACTTTATAGAAGAGGCGGACCATGAATGACAGGCGGAACGCAGGTACATCCTCTGCCTTTACTCGAAGTACAGTCTTTCTTCTTTGTCTACTGCACAGATACGGTTCAGAGACTTAGAAGGTCCGAAATTTCTAGGAGGTGCACAGCATGCCATTAACACCGCTCGATATACATAACAAGGAGTTCTCTCGGAGACTTCGCGGTTATGATGAGGACGAGGTCAACGAATTTTTGGATCAAGTGATCAAGGATTACGAAAGCGTCATCCGTGAGAACAAGGAGCTGCAGAATCAGCTTTTGACCATTCAAGAGCGTCTGGATCATTTTGTGAATATTGAAGAGAGTTTATCGAAGACGATCTTAGTCGCTCAGGAAGCGGCGGATGATGTGAAGAACAACTCCAAGAAGGAATCGCAGCTTATTATCAAGGAAGCGGAAAAGAACGCAGATCGGATTATTAACGAAGCGTTATCCAAATCCCGTAAGGTTGCTATTGAGACTGAAGAATTGCGCAAGCAAGCTTCGATCTATCGCACTCGTTTCCGTACATTGGTGGAAGCTCAGCTCGAGCTGTTGTCACAGGATGACTGGAACGCCTTAGAGAGTCGTGAGGCGAGCGAGAGCGTTACTTTTAAGGATGATGTTCTACATCGTATCTAATGCATTATGATGAATGAATGCTGATGTGGTTTGTGATTAGGAAGGATCTGGGGCTTTGTGGTCCTCGATCAGATTAGAGGGAATTTCTCCTGTTATTTTTGGGTTTTTGGGTCAATAAATTAGGTTAAGGGGAATTTCTCCCTTTAATAACCTTGATTTGCTCTGAAATAGGGAAATTACTTGAATTTATAGGGAGAAATTCCCTCTGATTTATAATTTCATGCTAAAATCGGCTAAATAGAGGGAGTTATTCCCTCTATTTTTTATTTTCCGCTAAAATCGATCATAATAAGTATCTTCCGCTTATGCAGGTACACCTCCAATTGCGGATTTGGCTAGCGGTTGTTGACATTTAGACTTAAAAAGTCTATAAATAGAACATATCTGTATAATGTTTATATGTATTCGATGACGGGACAAGTACGACAAGGTAACGTTCTCCAGAGAGTCGGCGATTGCTGAGAGCCGATTGTTCGAACCCTGCCGGAAGATCTTCCCCTAGAAGTTAAGCTGAAGCGTTGATCGTGCGTAAGCTTAGCCGTCTGCCGGACGTTACACCGGACCTGTGCACAAGATTTACGCGCAGGACTGAGATTGTGCTGAATACACTCCCCTTAAGGATGTGCTCATGCGCAGAATTAGGGTGGTATCGCGAGCGTCGTCTCGCCCCTTTGGGGGTGGGATGACGCTTATTTTGTTGTTCCGGGGCGGGCCATCCCCCTAAATCCCCCTTTCTAAGGGGGACCCCAAGGGCTGCTGCCCTCTGGACACCCGCAAAGTAAAGCCTCGCGCAAACAGGTATGGTGCTGGAAGTGAACGGACTCATGTCGGCGGAGGAGCGGCCCTTCTTAGGCTCCCCTGGCGGGTTCGCCTGCGGGGCCTGCACTTTTAGGGCAGGCCGGCGTTTCACTCGCCGGCCTATGTGGCCCCCCGAGCCAGTGCTGCCCTGCGGGATCGCGGCTCGGGAGCCAAAGGCAACAGCGAAGGCGACCAGCTGCGCGAGGTCGCCCGAGGCGTCCCGAGCCAGTGCTGCCCTGCGGGATCGCGGCTCGGGAGCCAAAGGCAACAGCGTAGGCGACCAGCTGCGCAAGGTCGCCCAAGGCGCCCCGAGGCAGTGCTGCCCTGCGGGATCGCGGCTCGGGTGCCCTCGAGATCCCCTCCTTAGCAGGGAGGGGATCGAAGCAGGTTTAAGAATAAACCATGAAAGGATTGACCATCACATGCAAAAAGTAGATGTCAGAGAAAAAGCGCGGGCAAGAGATGTCCGCATACTGAAGAAATGGAGCGACGAAAATACGTTCCGCAAATCCATGGAGAACCGTGAAGGACGTCCGAACTATGTATTTTACGAAGGTCCTCCTACAGCAAACGGTGCCCCGCATATCGGGCACGTGCTTGGACGCGTAATCAAGGATTTCATCGGTCGTTACCAGACGATGAAAGGCTATCGCGTTGTACGTAAAGCAGGCTGGGATACACACGGCCTGCCAGTAGAACTAGGCGTTCAAAAGAAGCTTGGTATCTCCGGGAAACAAGAGATCGAAGAATATGGCGTAGAGAAATTCATTCAAGAATGTAAAGACAGCGTCTTCGGCTACGAGAAGCAATGGCGCGAGTTTACAGAGGGCATCGGATACTGGACAGATCTAGATAATCCTTACGTTACCTTGGATAACACATATATCGAGAGCGTGTGGAACATCTTGGCTACAGTGCATGACAAAGGGCTGCTCTACCGCGGACACCGTGTTAGCCCATACTGCCCAAGCTGCCAGACTACCCTAAGCTCCCATGAAGTAGCTCAAGGCTACAAAACAGTCAAAGATCTCAGTGCGACTGCAAAATTCAAACTGGATGACAGTGGAGACTACGTATTGGCTTGGACGACTACACCTTGGACACTGCCAGCACATATGGCGCTGGCTATGAACCCAGATATGGATTATGTACGTGTACAACAAGAAGACGGCGTGTACATCGTTGCCAAAAATTTGGTGGAAGAAGTAATGAAAGGCGAGCATACAGTCCTTTCTACGCATAAAGGCTCTGAGTTCATCGGAAAGAGCTATACGCCTCCATTCGGATACATCAAAGCTGAGAAAAGCAATGTCATCGTAGGTGCTTCCTTCGTTACAGATTCCAGTGGTACAGGGATCGTACACATGGCACCAGCGCATGGAGAAGATGACTACAAGACTTGCCGCGAGAATGGCATCAGCTTCGTGAACGTGGTTGATAACTCTGGTAAGTATACGGATGTAGTTTCTGATTTTGCTGGACGCTTCGTGAAAGACTGCGATTTGGATATCATAAAAGTTTTGTCTGAACAAGGAACACTTTACGGCAAAGAAAAATACGAGCACAGCTACCCATTCTGCTGGCGCTGCGATACGCCGCTCTTGTATTACGCAACAGACAGCTGGTTCATCAACACTACCGCCATCAAAGATCAGCTGATTGCTAACAACAACAGTGTGAATTGGTACCCTGAGCATGTACGCGAAGGCCGTTTCGGCAAGTTCTTGGATGAACTGGTGGACTGGAATATCAGCCGTAATCGTTACTGGGGTACACCGCTTAACGTTTGGGTATGTCAAGAAACGGGCAAAGAGTTCGCTCCACACAGCATTGAAGAGCTGAGAGCAATGGCTATCGGCGACGTGCCGGAAGATATCGAATTGCATAAGCCTTATGTAGATAACATCAAGCTGCGCAGTCCTTTTAGCGAAGGTGCAGAAATGGTTCGTACACCAGAAGTTATCGACGTATGGTTCGATAGCGGTTCGATGCCTTTTGCGCAAAGTCATTATCCATTTGAGAACGAGGATAAACTGAATGACCAATATCCAGCCGATATGATCTGTGAAGGAATCGACCAGACCCGTGGATGGTTCTACAGCTTGCTTGCAGTATCTACCTTGTTTAAAGGTAAAGCTCCTTATAAAGCGGTAATCGCTACAGGCCATATTCTCGATGAGAACGGTCAAAAAATGTCTAAATCCAAAGGTAATGTCATTGATCCTTGGGAAATCATGAATGAATACGGAACGGATGCTTTCCGTTGGGCGATTCTGTCCGACAGTGCACCGTGGAACAATAAACGGTTCTCCCGTGGTCTTGTAGGGGAAACCAAATCCAAAGTTGTCGATACACTGGTGAATACGCATGCGTTCTTGACGCTTTATGCAGGCATCGATGGTTACGATCCAACAGATCACCCATTCAAAGTATCGGAGCATAAGCTGGACCGCTGGATTCTGTCCCGTCTGAACAGCTTGATTCTTCTGGTAGATAAAGGGCTTGCGGTGAATGACTTCGTGAATACGTCCAAAGCCATTGAGAACTTTGTAGATGAGCTGAGTAACTGGTATATCCGTCGTTCCCGTGACCGTTTCTGGGGTAGTGGCTTAGGTGAGGATAAGCTGGATGCTTACCGTACACTGACCCATGTACTTTTGAAAACAGCGGCTGTGATGGCTCCATTTACACCGATGTTGTCCGAAGATATCTTCACGAACCTTGGCGGCGGAGAAAGTGTGCATTTAGCAGATTATCCGGTTGCTGATGAGAGCTTGATCGATAAAGAGCTGGAAGAGGATATGGAAAGTGCAAGACAAATCGTTGAGCTGGCACGTAACGTGCGTAACGAAACAGGGATTAAGAATCGTCAACCGCTGTCCGAGCTGATCGTTTCGATGAACCGCGACTTCCACTTGGCTGAGTATGAAGAAATCATCAAAGATGAGATCAACATCAAGAACATCGTGCTAGAGACTAGCGACAGTGGATTTGTTGATTTCACACTCAAGCTGAATCTTAAGGTTGCCGGTAAAAAATACGGTAAAAACGTCGGCTTCCTACAAGGTTTCCTGAAAGCTCTGGCTAGTGACTCTACCCGCAAAGCGGTGCAAGACGGCTCAATCACGATTGCGACGCCAGAGGGAGAAGAGCTGGTGATCACTTCCGAAGAGCTGCTCGTTGAAAAACAAGCCAAAGCAGGCTTCGCCGCAGCTTCCGGATATGGAATTACAGTTGCGCTCAACACCGAAATCACGCCTGAGCTTGAACAAGAAGGCTGGGTTCGTGAGATCATTCGTGCGGTTCAGGATTACCGTAAACGTCTGGATCTGCCGATCGAGAAACGGATCGCACTCACGCTGAACTTAGATGATGAGCTTAAAGCAGCAGTAACAGCATTTGAGAATGTATTGCGCGACAATGTACTTGTGACTACGGTTGATTTTGGCGGAGAGCATGCTTTTGAAACGGTAGATGTCGGTGGTAAATCCATCGGTATCCATATTGGAGCGTAAATCTGCATTACCTGTCCCAAAACAGCATATACTAGCGGCACAAGTGTAAACGGAGAACTCTGTTTATGCGTGGAATATAGTTCTTATATTTCGTCGCAAAAATAACGAGCCTCGAGCTCAAGGAGATTTTTTCTCTTTGACCGGGCTCGTTTACTTTGTGACCAGTATAGACGTATGAGAGGAGCCGTGGCTGTGAAGGAGCAGAAGAGCAGAATCTCCATCAAGACATCTGACAACAAGAACAGCCCAGATAAGGATGCGGAGAAAAAGGTTATTCCTGAAGCAAACCCTGAGCGTTTAACAGCAGATCAACGTAATCCAGAAGATATTCCACTGGAAGAAAAAATGAATACGATGTATCGACTAACCTTTGAATGGGCCCATATCTTAGAAAAATCACGAATTTATCAGTATACGGAGCTGTTATATTCACCTTGGACTCTAATTTGGAAAAATATTTTATATGGAGCGGCTCGTGGAGTAGGGATCGCGCTAGGCTTTACTTTTTTTGCGGCAACGATCATCTATGTTCTTCAGGTTCTTGGAGCCTTGAATCTACCGATCATCGGAGATTATATTGCGGATATTGTACGAATTGTTCAG
Source organism: Paenibacillus sp. FSL R10-2734 (assembly GCF_037963865.1). NCBI lineage: Bacteria > Bacillati > Bacillota > Bacilli > Caryophanales > Paenibacillaceae > Paenibacillus > Paenibacillus sp. FSL R10-2734. The sequence continues at coordinate 2,374,918 of NZ_CP150170.1, forward strand.
CGTCAGCTCGAATTCAAATAGCCTTTCAAAATGACGTAGAGCAGAAGAAAACAAAAAAACAGCGGGCCATTCCACAATGAAGCTGGAACAGCACGCCGTTAAATATTTCTTGTGGGGAAATTATTTTTACTCCTCGCCTTCGAGCGGATCAAGCATGTAACTTCCCTCGTCGCTATCCTTATAACGCTCGTAACTTCGTCCCGGCACTACAATTAAATGATTGCCTGTAATATCGGTGGCGATAAAATTCTCCCAAGGCTCCACGCAGCCTTCCAGCTCATCAGCTTCAATCTCCATATCATTATATGAGCTAATATTGTTGCCTTCCGCCATCGCGGGGGAATCGGAGTTACCATAGCTTTCTACAATCTGCCAGGCATCCTCACCGTCAAACCCGTTTTGATCCTCTCGTTCATCGAGACTAGTACGTCCAAATGGGGGAGACAAAAATTCTTCTTCTATTGGCCGAGTAAAAGGTGCATTTTGACGTGGGGCATGCTCCTTACAGAAAAGTGTGGAGGGAATGGCGGATAAGCGCTCAAAAGGGATCGGTTTCCCGCTAGCCTTACATATCCCATAAGTGCCTTCATCCATTGCGGAGAGAGCAGCTTCAATATCATCTAGCTCATGCTCGTCCCGCTCTAACAGTGAAATATCCATGGAGCGATTATACAGATCGGTGGCTGCATCCCCCGGATGATTGTCATTCTCGGAGAGCTCTCCGGTGCCATCCCGCATGGATTCCTGTAAGCCGTAATTTTCATTATTCTTTAGCCTGTGCTGAATAGTATCGCGATCTTTTTCTAATCGGGCGCGCAGCTCTGAGAGCTGCTGTACTGTCAGGTGCGTCATGATGATTAAGCTCCTTTCTGTACTTTTTTTAAGATCCTTCCGACTTACCGATTTGCACCGGATGGTTCTTTGTTAGGTTGACCTGAGAGGCGTTATTTTAGCGATGGAAAATAGTCCCCAAGAATAAGCGCCTGAGCGATGTCACGCAATGGACGATCTTCTAAGGGCTGTGCTACAATATACAAGTCTTATAACAGTATTCGTACCGCATTTAGCGGGAAAAATAAGAACGGAGTGACAACTTCTGTGGTGTACTATTTGATTGCTCTTATTGTATTTTTGCTGGATCAAGGAACGAAATATCTCATTGCCACACGTATGGAGATTGGGGATCAGATTCCGGTTATCGGAAATTTTTTCCTAATTACCTCACATCGTAATCGCGGGGCTGCTTTTGGGATTCTACAGGGGCAGCAATGGTTCTTCATTCTGGTTACCGTTATTGTAGTTGCAGGTATCGTTTGGTACTTGAACAAGACTAGACATTCGCAGAAGATGCTGTCTATTGCTCTTGGGCTTGTTCTGGGTGGAGCGTTTGGTAACTTCCTGGACCGGATGATCAGTGGTGAGGTCGTTGATTTCCTTTTGTTTAATTTTGGAAGCTATAGCTTCCCGATTTTTAACGTAGCGGACTCTTCTATTGTTATTGGGGTGGGGCTGATTCTTTTGGACTCATTTCGTGACCTTAGGAAGGGTGAAGAAATCACGGAAATCAAAGAAGTAAAAGAAACAAAGGAAGTAAAAGAAGGGAATGAATGATTTGAATAAAGACGTCAATCACGAAGCGGCATCTACGAGCGAAGAAGAGAGGGACGTCACAGAGTGGACCGTTTCGGCGGAAAATGCGCGGGAGCGAATCGATAAATATATTACGGAATCTTGGGAAGGGGATATTTCTCGTTCTCAGGTGCAACTGTGGATCAGTGGTGGCCATGTTAAGGTAAATGGAGCACCAGTAAAAGCCAACTATAAGCTCTCGGAAGGCGATGTAGTTTCCGTTATCGTCCCTGAAGCAGAAGTGACGGATTTGATTCCGGAGAATATCCCCCTTGAAGTTGTCTATGAGGACAGCGATGTCATTGTGATTAATAAGCCACGTGGTATGGTTGTGCACCCAGCAGCTGGGCATCCGTCAGGCACCTTGGTGAATGCACTGATGTATCACTGCAAGGATCTGTCCGGCATTAACGGTGAGATTCGTCCAGGTATTGTACACCGTATTGATAAGGATACCTCGGGTCTTATTATGGTGGCTAAGAATGATGCCAGTCACGCATCGCTCGCAGCACAGCTTAAAGAGCACAGTGTAACACGCCGCTATATAGCAGTGGTACACGGCAATCTATCGCATGATAAGGGAACGGTAGATGCTCCGATCGGTAGAGATCCACATGATCGCAAGCTATACACTGTAACGGAAAAGAATAGCAAGAAATCTGTGACCCATTTTACGGTGATGGAACGTTTCGGTGACAGTACACTGCTGGAACTGCAGCTGGAGACCGGGCGTACACATCAGATAAGGGTGCATATGAAATTCATAGGTCATCCACTTGTTGGCGATCCGATTTACGGACGCAGCAAGGGAACGACAATGAATGGACAGGCGTTGCATGCAGCAGCGCTTGGATTTATACATCCTTCTACGGGTGAATATAAAGAATTCAGCAGACCTATTCCGGAAGACATGGAAGAAGTTCTGTTCACATTGCGCAGCAGATAAGTACAAATGAAGTGATAATTAGTCTATGGTATTGAACACTGCTTTCCATCATATTTAATAACATAAGGATAAAGAGAGGGTCATGCCTTATTCTTTATCCTTATTTTTTATCACAGAAACGGATCTCTAGAAACATACGCCATCCAAGGGACGGCGAAGCCGTTTCTTCTAATAAGAATAGATAGCCAGGAGATGAGATGACAGTATGAGTATTGAACAATACCAAGATAGCTTCATTCAGACTAATTTTGCAGACCGCATCGGTGGTGCGAACTATGGCAAGGACACCTCGATTTATAAATTCGAGAAAATCAAACGTGCCAAAGCATCCGCAAAGCTGGATTTTCCAGATATTGAACTGATCGATATGGGCGTAGGCGAGCCAGATGAAATGGCTGATGCAGGTATCGTAGCTAAGCTTGCTGAAGAAGCAGCTAAAGAAGAGAACCGTGGTTATGCGGATAATGGAATTGCTGAGTTTAAGACGGCTGCTGCTGAATATTTACGGGAAGTATTCCGTGTTGAAGGCATCGATCCAGTTTCAGAGGTTGTTCACTCTATCGGATCTAAGCCTGCGCTGGCAATGCTGCCTTCTTGCTTCATCAATCCTGGTGATATTACGATCATGACGGTGCCGGGTTATCCAGTGCTGGGTACACATACTAAATACTTGGGTGGACAAGTGTTTACAGTAGAGCTGAAGAAGGAGAATAACTTCCTTCCAGATCTGAACGAAATTCCAGAAGAAGTTGCTCATAAAGCTAAGCTTCTTTACTTGAACTATCCAAACAATCCAACGGGTGCTAGTGCGACTCCTGAGTTTTTTGCTGAGGTCGTTGCATGGGCTAAAAAATACGATGTAGTCGTTATCCACGATGCACCATACGCTGCCCTGACTTATGATGGTTTGAAGCCACTGAGTTTCCTTTCTGTGCCGGGTGCTAAGGATGTTGGTGTGGAACTGCATTCCCTTTCCAAGTCCTACAATATGACAGGCTGGAGAATCGGCTTTGTTGCTGGGAATCCTTTAGTTGTTAAAGCCTTCAGTGATGTGAAGGACAATAACGATTCCGGACAATTTATCGCGATTCAAAAAGCTGCAGCTTATGGCCTTGCTCATCCAGAGATTACTGAAGCGATTGCTGCTAAGTATTCACGTCGTCACAATCTGTTGGTTGATGCACTGAATAGCCTTGGCTTTAAAGCTGAGAAACCAAAGGGTTCCTTCTTCCTTTATGTAGCTGCACCTAAGGGTGTCAAAGGCGGTCGTCGTTTTGAATCTGGTGAGGATTTCTCCCAATTCCTAATTCGTGAGAAGCTAATCTCCACCGTGCCTTGGGATGATGCAGGTCCGTTTGTCCGTTTCTCCGTTACCTTTATTGCTAAGGGTGAAGAGGAAGAAAGACGTGTAATCTCTGAAATCCAAAGACGCCTCAGCGATGTGGAATTTGAATTTTAATTATGGTTTTTAGTTGAAGTGTGAAGTATGAAGTGTGAAGCTAAAAAGATGAAGCTAGTGGAGCTGCCTGAGTGAACCTCGGGCGGCTTTTCTTTATGGTTCAGCTGTATTATAGGGAATTCCTCCGTATAATGTAGCTGATTTCGTTGTTTTATTAGGAAATCCTTCAGTTTATAGGGAGGAATTCCATATAAGCGAACCGGTATAGCAATTATGAGCAGGATTATAGGGAGGTTTTCCCTATAGCAGAACATATACCAACCCCAACCCCAACCCCAACCCCAACCCCAACCCCAACCCCAACCCCAACCCCAACCCCAACCCCAACCCCAACCCCAACCCCAACCCCCAAAAAGACAAAATTCTAGGACTTAGGTCTCGCTTTAGCAGGTGGTTAATATTAAAACATACAGTATACCGCCCTCCTATAGTTGTTAATAGAAGCAGGCATTGAAAGTGCTGCAGTTTAGGCAGATAAAGTTGACATGCAGGGTTTGTTCTGTCATAATTCTCATTAAATGAATAGCGCCTTTAATTCAGTCCTGTGAGGCTGGCAAGGTAACGTGAATCGAGGTTCGCGACTCTTAGAAGGGTATCCGTGTGTACTACACCGGACTGTCTTTTTATGCGCGCGGCCATCATCTTCTTCTGCGGATTTCACTCCTTGCCTGTTATAGGCAAGGAGTTTTTTGATTTCCAGGAACTTGAACAGGCGAACAAGCTGGAGGGTGACAAGATTATGGTTACTGAGAAAAATGTAATTATGGACGAAACGGCGATCCGCCGGGCATTATCCCGTATTGCTCATGAGATTTTGGAGAAGAACAAAGGAATTGAGAATTGTTTGCTGGTCGGCATCCGGACAAGAGGCGTATACCTGGCACAGCGCATCGCTGAGCGTATTAAGGAGATTGAAGGCGTCGAGATTCCTTACGGCGAACTCGACATCACACATTACCGGGATGACCGTGAAGTAGAAGGTAGTGAAGCGGTAGTGAAGAGCAACGTCATTATTACTTCCGGAAGTGATGGCATCCATGATAAGAAGGTCATTTTGTTCGACGATGTGCTTTACACCGGACGCACCATCCGCGCGGCGATGGACGCTTTGATGGATTGCGGACGCCCACGAATGATTCAACTGGCAGTACTGGCTGACCGTGGACACCGCGAGCTGCCGATCCGGCCGGACTACATCGGTAAGAATGTACCTACCTCAAAGCATGAGCAAATTGAAGTGGCGCTGAAGGAATACGACGGCAAAGACGAGGTCTACATTATTTCAAACCGGGAGGAACGATAACATCATGACACTAACCAAGGTGAAGGAACGTAGTCTGCTAGGACTTAAAGAGCTTGACCGGTCGGAAATCAGCCAACTATTGAACAGAACAGCGTTTTGGGACAATCAAAGTGAGAAGCTAACACCCGTTTTGAACTCGCGTTTTATTTCCAACATGTTTTTTGAGAATAGCACTCGCACTCGCTTCTCATTCGAGATGGCAGAGAAACGACTGGGCGCTCAAGTCCTGAATTTTACGGCTGCAGCTTCTAGTGTAGAAAAAGGGGAGTCGATCTACGATACAGTGCGAACACTGGAATCGATGGGGATCGATGCTGGAGTTGTGCGTTTGAAGCCTGCAGGTGTACTGCAGCAGCTTGCGGAGAAAGTATCTATACCTCTCATCAATGCGGGGGATGGCAACAATGAGCATCCTACGCAAGCGCTGCTTGATCTTTACACCATGACCAAAACTTTTGGGGAATTAAAAGGTCTTACAGTTTCTATTATCGGGGACATCATGCATAGCCGAGTAGCACGTTCCAATCTGTGGGCTCTTACGAAGATGGGGGCCAAGGTACAATTCTGCGCACCCGAGAATATGAAGGCTCCGGAGCTTATGGAATATGCACCTTATGTAACCATAGAGGAAGCACTTAAAGCAGATGTGGTAATGATGCTTCGTGTGCAGCTTGAACGCCATGCTTCTGGCATCGTGCTTTCTGCGGAAGATTACCGCAGACAATACGGTTTAACGGAAGAGCGAGCAGCTAAGCTCGCAAAAGATACAATCATTATGCATCCAGCACCGGTTAACCGGAATGTCGAGATTGATGATGCAGTTGTAGAGTGCAGTCAATCAAGAATTTTCCCGCAAATGTCTAATGGGGTGCCGGTTCGGATGGCAGTTCTCGAAAGAGCTTTACTATAAAGCTTATAAAATGATAATGTATAGGGACTAATAAATATACACAAACATGAATTTTTATTATATAATAATGAGAGGGCCCACAGCCGGGATCTGAGGGTAAAGGTAGAATCATGACAGTGATTATTAGAAACGCCAGCGTATTGAATAAGGAAGGCTTGTTAGAGCGGAAACATATTGTACTTGAAGAAGGTGTGATATCGGCCTTAATCGATGGAAATGAAGCTGCTCCAGAAGCTGGAGAGATCATTGATGCTGAAGGCAAGCTGCTCATTCCAGGACTCATTGATATGCATGTGCACTTACGTGAACCGGGATTCGAACACAAGGAAACAGTGGAAACCGGAAGTCGCTCGGCTGCCAAAGGCGGATTTACAACTATCGCTTGTATGCCTAATACCCGTCCGGTAACAGATACTCCGGAAGTCGTACAATTTGTGAAAGACAAAGCGCGTGAAGCAGGACTAGTTAAAGTACTTCCTTATGCAGCCATTACGAAAAATGAGCTCGGACGTGAGCTGACTGATTTTGCGGCGCTTAAAGAAGCTGGAGCAATTGGTTATACCGACGACGGCGTGGGTGTACAAAGCGCTCAAATGATGAAAGATGCAATGAGCATCGCAGCATCGCTGGATATGCCAGTCATCGCTCACTGCGAGGATAACTCACTGGTTGAAGGCTGCTGTGTAGCCGAAGGTGAGTTCGCAAGGAAGCACGGGCTGAAAGGAATTCCGAATGAGTCGGAAGCTATCCATGTTGGACGCGATATTTTGCTAGCTGAAGCGACAGGCGTTCATTACCATGTATGCCATGTAAGTACTGAACAATCGGTGCGGTTGATTCGCCAAGCGAAAGAGATCGGCATTAAAGTAACTGCTGAGGTATGTCCGCATCACTTGCTGCTATCAGAAGAAGACATTCCAGGCCTTGACGCGAATTGGAAAATGAACCCGCCGCTACGCTCCCGCCGCGATGTTGAGGCATGCATCGAAGGTTTGCTTGACGGCACACTAGATATGATTGTTACGGATCACGCGCCACATAGTGAGGATGAAAAGGCTAAAGGAATGCAGCTTGCACCATTTGGTATCGTTGGGTTCGAGACAGCTTTCCCACTATTGTATACGGCGTTTGTAGCAACTGGTAAATGGGATTTATCCTTACTAGTTCAAAGAATGACTGCTGATCCTGCACGGGTATTCAGACTGAACACCGGTGTGATGGATATCGGAGCTCCTGCAGATTTGACACTGATCGATCTGGAGCAAGAGAAAGAAGTAGACCCAGGTTCCTTTGCAAGTAAAGGACGGAATACTCCTTTTGGTGGCTGGAAGCTTAAGGGCTGGCCAGTAATGACATGGGTAGACGGCAAAGCCGTATGGACTGAGAAAAACTAGCGAACTGGTGGGGCGGAGTTGCTGATCTTTACGGATAAAGCGATTGAGTACACGTTCACTCCGGAAGGCTTGTAAGGCATAAGCATTAGACTACAGAAACATGAAGGAGTGGAAGGGAATGCAGGCGAGATTACTGCTGCAAGACGGAACTTTATTTACAGGTACCGCATTTGGCGCTGAGGGCGAAAAAACAGGCGAGGTTGTTTTTAATACAGGAATTACAGGATATCAAGAGGTGCTGTCTGACCCTTCATACTGCGGACAAATCGTTACAATGACTTACCCATTGATCGGGAACTACGGGATTACACGGGATGACTTTGAATCTGTTAGACCTTTCGTACACGGATTTGTAGTGCGTCGTCATGAAGAAGTACCTAGTAACTGGCGTGCTGAATATAGTGTGGACGACTTGTTGAAAGAATACGATATTCCAGGGATCAGCGAAATTGATACTCGGATGTTGACTCGAATTATTCGCCACTACGGAACAATGAAAGCGATCCTGACCACCTCTAACAAACGTGTAGAGGAACTGATGGAAATGATGGGAAATACTACGATTGAGGAATTGCGCAATCAGGTAGCCCGTACATCCACTGCAAGTTCGTATAGCAGCCCAGGCAACAAGGAACGCATTGTGCTTGTGGACTATGGTGCGAAGGCTGGTATCCTACGTGAGCTTAACGATCGTGGTTGTGACGTTGTTGTTGTGCCACATGATGTTAAAGCGGAAGAAGTTCGCCGTCTGAACCCAGATGGTATCCTACTTTCCAATGGCCCTGGGGACCCGAAAGATGTGCCACACGCTGTCAAGACGATTTCCGAATTGCTTGGCGAATATCCGATCTTCGGAATCTGCCTAGGTCATCAGTTGTTTGCACTGGCTTGTGGAGCAGATACAGAGAAGCTGAAATTTGGTCACCGCGGAGGAAATCACCCTGTTAAGGAACTGGAAAGCGGACGCTGCTTCATTACTTCCCAGAACCATGGTTATACCGTGAATGAGGAATCTGTGAAGAACACTGAACTAGAAGTTACTCACATTAATAATAATGATAAGACTGTTGAAGGAATTAAACATACTCGTTACCCAGCATTTTCGGTGCAATATCATCCGGAAGCGGCGCCAGGACCACATGACAGCAGCTACTTGTTCGATCGCTTCCTGCAAATGATTGCAGATCATAAAGCAAAGACACCGGTTGTTTCACGTCAGGCACAACTTGCGGCAAACGCCAGAATCACGGCGCCAAAAACTAACTTACAGCTTGAAGCCGTGAAAGGAGCTCTATAACATGCCAAAGAACGATAAGCTTAAAAAAATACTAGTGATCGGTTCCGGACCGATCGTCATCGGTCAAGCAGCAGAGTTTGACTACGCAGGAACTCAGGCTTGCCAAGCCCTTAAAGAAGAAGGCGTGGAAGTCGTACTGATTAACAGCAATCCAGCAACAATTATGACAGATACAAATATTGCAGATAAAGTGTACATCGAGCCTATTACGCTTGAATTCGTGACTGCGATTATTCGCCAGGAGCGTCCAGATGGATTGCTTCCAACGCTGGGCGGTCAGACCGGCCTGAATATGGCTGTAGAATTGGCTCGTGCAGGCGTACTTGAGCAAGAGAATGTTAAGCTTCTCGGTACACAGCTTGATTCCATCGAGAAAGCGGAAGATCGCGATTTGTTCCGTGATCTAATGCGTGAATTAGATCAACCTGTACCGGATAGCACCATTATCACTACTGTAGATGAAGCGATGAATTTCGCTGAGGAAATTGGTTTCCCACTGATTGTACGCCCAGCCTATACACTTGGCGGTACTGGCGGCGGGATCTGTGATAATGCAGAAGAACTACGTGAAACCGTCAAAGCAGGTATTCGTTATAGCCCGATCGGACAATGTCTGGTTGAGAAGAGTATTGCCGGCATGAAGGAAGTTGAATACGAGGTTATGCGTGATGCCAATGACAACTGTATCGTTGTCTGCAACATGGAAAACTTTGATCCTGTAGGCGTACATACAGGTGACAGTATTGTTGTGGCACCTAGCCAGACGTTGTCAGATCGTGAGTACCAAATGCTTCGTACTGCTTCACTCAAAATCATTCGCGCTCTGAATATTGAGGGTGGATGTAACGTGCAGTTCGCACTTGATCCGCAAAGTTATCAATATTATGTAATCGAAGTTAACCCGCGTGTCAGCCGTTCCTCGGCTTTGGCTTCCAAAGCAACTGGATATCCAATTGCTAAAATGGCTGCCAAAATCGCGATGGGTTATACGCTTGATGAGATCATCAATCCGGTTACCGGACAGACTTATGCATGCTTCGAGCCTACACTTGACTATATTGTAAGTAAAATTCCACGCTGGCCGTTCGATAAGTTCATTCATGCGAACCGTAAGCTCGGTACGCAAATGAAAGCGACAGGCGAAGTAATGGCGATCGGCCGTACTTTTGAAGAGTCGATTCATAAAGCGATTCGTTCCTTGGAAATTGGTGTTCATCGTTTCCGTCTGCCAGGTGCTGAGACACTGGAAGAGAGCGTGCTACGTGAACGTCTCGCAAAACCTGACGATGAGCGTCTGTTCCTGATTGCTGAAGCTTTCCGCCGTGGCTACGGCTTGCAAGAGGTCCAGGATATCACGAATGTAGACTGGTGGTTCCTCTCCAAAATTGAAGGATTGATAAACTTTGAAGAAGTTATTCGCGGCGAAGAAAGTTTGTCTGCGGAAACTCTTTATCAAGCAAAACGCAAAGGCTTTACAGACCGTGCAATTGCTGAAATTCGTGCAGAAGGTAAAGCTGACGGCAAATATACTAAAGAAGCTGATGTGCGCGCACTACGTTTGGAGCAAGGATTAACGCCTGTATTCAAAATGGTAGATACCTGTGCGGCTGAGTTCGAAGCTACTACACCGTACTACTACTCAACTTATGAGACTGAGAATGAGGTCATTCAATCCGATAAGCAGAAAGTAATCGTGCTGGGCTCTGGTCCAATCCGGATCGGTCAAGGGATTGAGTTCGATTACTCCACTGTGCATGCGGTGTGGGCTATTCAGAAGGCTGGATATGAAGCGGTTATCATCAACAATAACCCTGAGACAGTATCCACAGATTTCAATACTTCGGACCGGTTGTATTTTGAACCCCTATTCTTCGAAGATGTCATGAATGTAATTGCGCAAGAGAATCCGATTGGGGTTATCGTTCAGTTCGGAGGTCAGACAGCAATTAACCTTGCGGCACCACTAAGTGCTGCTGGTGTGAAGATTCTCGGAACTAGCCTTGACAGCATTGATGAAGCTGAGAACCGCAAGAAATTCGAAGCTTTGCTAGCACGCCTTGATATCGCTCAACCAAAAGGTAAGACGGTTACCAATGTGGATCAAGCAGTAGAAACTGCACAATCTCTTGGATATCCGGTGCTGGTTCGTCCATCATACGTACTAGGTGGACGTGCAATGGAAATTGTATACAACGATACTGAGCTGCTCAGCTACATGGTAGAAGCGGTTAAAGTGAATCCGGAGCATCCGGTATTGATTGACCGTTACATGCTGGGTAAAGAGGTTGAGGTAGACGCGATTTGTGATGGTGAGACGGTAGTTATTCCGGGCATCATGGAACATGTCGAGCGCGCAGGTGTTCACTCTGGTGACTCCATCGCTGTATATCCTCCGCAATATCTGGATGAAGGTCTGAAAGCAAAAATCGCTGAGATCACTATCAAGATCGCTAAGGAACTGAAGACGATTGGACTGGTCAACATCCAGTTCGTTATCTATCAGAACGAAGTGTACGTAATCGAAGTAAATCCACGCTCCTCGCGTACGGTTCCTTTCCTGAGCAAGGTGACAGGAATTCCAATGGCGCATCTGGCAACCAAAATCATTCTCGGCAGTAAGCTGAAGGATGACGGTTATACAGAAGGTCTGTGGCCGGAAAGCGATTATGTATCAGTTAAAGTGCCGGTGTTCTCATTTGCCAAACTACGTAGAGTAGAACCAACACTTGGACCTGAAATGAAATCCACTGGTGAAGTTATGGGCCGTGATAAATTGTACGCTAAAGCTTTGTATAAAGGTCTAATTGGAGCAGGAATGAAAATTCCAGCTACAGGCGCTATCATCGTTACGGTGGCAGATAAAGATAAAGCAGAAGCTGTAGAACTTATGAAGGGCTTCCACTCCATGGGTTACAAAATCATTGCTACTGGAGGCACGGCACAAGCGCTTGAAGAAGCAGGCCTCAACGTAATGAATGTAAACAAGCTGGATGAAGGTGCGCCGAACATTCTCGACTTGATTCGTGGTGGGCAAGCTAACTTCGTCTTTAATACACTGACTAAAGGTAAAACACCAGAACGTGACGGATTCCGTATTCGCCGCGAAGCGGTTGAGAATGGCGTCGTATGTATGACTTCACTTGATACGGTGACTGCTCTGCTCAGAATGCTGCAGACGATTAACTTCTCGTCACAGTCTATGCCTGCTTTTGTCGGACAATTGAACTAATCTCATAAAGATGCATAGGGCGGTTTGCGTTTACGCAGACCGTTCCGCTATGCCTAGGGTCTAATAAATAAAGGGTGTGGATTTAGTCTGCACTGGATAGGAGCATGGTTATGGGGTATGGAGAAGCAGAGTGGAAAGAAATGGCGAACCGACTGATGATCGCCTTGGATTATCCTGATGTTGCTGGGGCAAGAGCCTTAATCGACAAGCTGGAAGGGATTCCTTGCTATATGAAGGTGGGCATGCAACTGTTCTATACAGCAGGACCAGAATTCATTAAAGAGCTGAAATCTCGTGGCTATTCTGTGTTCGTAGATGTAAAAATGCATGATATTCCTAACACAGTAAAAGGTGGCGCACAAAGTCTCACTAATCTTGGCGCGGATATGTTTAACGTACATGCGGCAGGAGGCTCAGCGATGATGGCTGCAGCTCGCGAAGGAGCAGCTTCAGCAATTAGTGCTAATGCTGCCCTTAAAATGCCTTTGATTATTGCAGTTACTCAGCTAACGAGTACGAGTCAAGAAGTGATGAATAACGAAATTGGGATCGCTGGTGACGTAGCGGATACTGTTGTAAAATACGCCAAGCTGGCAGCCGGTGCAGGTCTAGATGGTGTAGTGGCTTCGCCGCAAGAGTCCTCAGCGATCGCAGAAGCTTGCGGTCCAGCATTTTGCACGGTTACACCGGGTATCCGGCCAGCAGGTGCTTCCTTAGACGACCAGTCCCGGGTTATGACACCTGGAAAAGCTATTCGTCAGGGTAGTCACTATCTTGTTGTAGGACGGCCGATTACAGCTTCACCAGATCCACGTCAGGCAGCACTAAATATTATTGAGGAGATGATCCAAGCATGAGCTCATTAAATAGAAGTGAACAAGTTGCAAGTTATCTTTTGGAGATTGGAGCGGTAGCACTGCGTCCACAGGAGCCTTTTACATGGACCTCTGGTATTAAATCGCCGATCTATTGTGACAACCGTCTGACTATGGCTTATCCTGAAGTTCGCAGCTATATTGCAGATGCCTTCGCTCAGCTAATTAAGAGCCAGTATCCGGACGCTGAAGTGATCGCGGGTACAGCAACCGCTGGTATTCCTCACGCGGCTTGGGTAGCGGATAAGCTTAATCTGCCAATGGCTTATATCCGTGATAAAGCTAAAGGCCACGGCAAGCAGAATCAGATCGAAGGACTGATTAAACCGGGGCAAAAGGTTGTCGTTATTGAAGATTTGATCTCCACAGGTGGAAGCTCCATCAAAGCCGCTCAGGCCGTGCAAGAAGCTGGCGCAGAAGTACTGGCTGTACTGGCAATCTTCAGCTATGAGCTGGATCGTGCAGTGGATGCTTTTGCCGCAGCTGAAATGCCATTGCAAAGCTTGTCCAACTACAGCACATTAATTGATGTGGCTCTTGCACAAGGGAAAATTGAATCGACAGACGTAGAATTACTGAAGTCTTGGAGAAAAGATCCGTCATCGTTTGGAGTTTAATCTTAAATAAAGAGCCTAGTTTAGGCGAGCCTCTCACTTTTTAGTGGGGGGCTTTTATTTTTTCTGGATAGAGTGCGATTAAAAGAGTGACACAACAGACTCAACTGTCATCCAAGACACGAATAGTTGTATTTCGTACACTTAAACTAACTTTTCTTAGAGGAAATGGCACTTTAGTTGTACTTTGTGCAATTATAATCAGCCTAGTATCCGCTAAAAGCTCCTAGTAACGGTTTTTAACTGCACAGAGTGCAATTAAAAGGAGGAACATAACATACTCAGCTATAATAGTTGCAGAAAGTGCAACTATCCAATCGCAGAAGGTACGATTGTGTTTGTCATAGGAAAGGTAGCAGGCGAGTGGGAAGTCGAGGCCGCAGCTCTGTTACGCTGTAGGCTGTTGCTCTATGCTTTTCTACTCGATAACGTACGCTTTGAAAGCTCCTAGTAACATTTTCATGAGAATAATATGAAGAAATCGTAGTATATCTTTAAACGACCTGTAACTTCCCCTCCCGATTAAAGCTGTATACTTTTACTAGGATCATGGATTATTTATCCAAAGATGTAGAAGAATCAAGTATTTTATGGGAGGATACAATAATGAATCATATAAATAACAGTAAACGGCTGTGGCGTCGCTGGTTAAGCTTGGGGGTATGCACTGCGCTGATACTACCACTAATCTCAGATGGGTGGAATACGGTTTGGGCAGAGCCTTCTAAGGCTCCAGTGGAGCAGCGTGTATTGCGTATAGGGAGTCTATGGTCTGGGGAGGACGACTCGTTATTTCGTCAGCAGTTTACGGATATGTATGAATTGCAGCATCCTGAAATCAAATTGGAGATTATTCCAGCTATAGATACGAATGAACTTCGGTACAATAACACCTCCTCAGACGCAAGCTCTGACAATTTGGAGAATGTACGAGCGATTATGGGCGGGGATAAGCCTGTTGATGTGATCGTCGGTGATAGCGCATTAGTGAAGGGACTGGTGGATCAAAATCTTGTCCAATCGCTGGAGCCGCTTATAGCGCGTGATCAGTATGATTTGAGCAATATGGCGCCTACGGTGCTGAATGGAGTCCGTGAGCTGGGTAGAGGAAGTCTTTTTGCGTTGGCACCGACCTTCTCGTCTAGTGCGCTTTTTTATAACAAGGGAATCTTTGATGCTGCTGGTGTGGGCTACCCTACGGACGGGATGACTTGGGATGAATTGTTTGCGTTGGCAGATAAGGTGACGAAGAAATCAACAAATAAAGAAACTCGGATATACGGCTTCTCGATGAACCGTTACTTAAGCGATCCTTTCTGGGATATGCAGACCTATGTCTCACCTTTAGAGCTTACGATGTACGATAACAAGGGTCAGAGTATGACTGTAAATACTACACCGTGGACTCAGGCTTGGACCACTTACAGCCAATTGGTTAAGAAACAAACTGTGCCTGGGTTAAATGGGTTGGATTTTGCAGGAACAGAAGGGAATGCCTACAGCCCAATCCAAGGTGATCTGTTCCTCACAGGAAAAGCGGCAATGGTTGTTGGGGAATACGGTTATCTCAATGAACTGGCGGGAGTAGAGCGTAATGCTGCTAAGATCAAAAATTACAAACCCATCAAATGGGGCGTGGTTACTGTACCCACCTTTCAGGAGAAACCTGATGTCGCTGTTGGAACATGGCTTGGTAATATGATGGCTATTAATTCTACGGCTACTAATAAGGAAGATGCTTGGGATTTGATTAAATTCGTCAACAGTAATGAGGTTGCCAAAATTAAAGCGCATAACCGGAGTGAGCTGACTTCCCGCAAGGATTATATTACTGCTCAGACCCCTTCGGTAAATTTGGAAGCTTTTTATACGCTCAAGCCTTTACCTGCAACAGATCCTTTATTGAGCAGTATACAGATGCAGAAGCCTGGGATTAGCCGAATTAGCGATGTTGGGCGGCAACTGTTCATTGATGTCTATCAGGGCAAGAGAACGGTCGAGAATGCGCTCAAAGCTTGGGAGAAGCAAGGGAACACGATGCTGGATACACTTGAAAAAGATCCCACAGTCTATTTCGACTCGATCGGTGATTGACTCTAGAATGTGATCCTAGCCACCGGTTTTCCGGTGGCTTATTTTGTGGAACTTGGGCATGATAAGTTCAGAGCGGTGTATCATTAATTTGCGAAAAGGAGAAGAGGGCATCATGAATTGGATATACTTCGCGAAACTGTTCAGAACCAGATTTCAAGCAGGTTGTTTGGCAAAAAGATTGGAGCAAGACGGCTGGATATACGGCTATCATGACCCGCGTTTTGTAGAAATTTATCGATCGCGCAAAGGAAGATACGGGGTTAGATTTCTGCCTTAAGAACTTTTATAAATTCATCCTTGACGTAGACCCAATTTGTAATGTATATTATTTATTGTCGCTGTTTGAATATTTTTTCTGACGCGGGGTGGAGCAGCCCGGTAGCTCGTCGGGCTCATAACCCGAAGGCCGCAGGTTCAAATCCTGCCCCCGCAACCAATTTATTTACAACAGCAATTGTACATTCGGATATTTTTAGATCCGGGCCCTTAGCTCAGTTGGTTAGAGCGGTCGGCTCATAACCGATTGGTCGGGGGTTCGAGTCCCTCAGGGCCCACTTAGAGCAAACCCTTACTTTGTAAGGGTTTTTTGCTGTCTAAGAGTCTATAAAAAGCTGGATGAGGTCACCTTAGGAATTCGGGGAAAGAGCAAATGGTCACATTCTGGTCACGGCGTTTGTTCGGTCATAGATATTTGGGTCATTTGCATCTTCGAATCAATCAAGTCTGCCGCATCTCGTTGCATATCGGTGAGCAGATGTGAATAACATCAAGATAGATCTGGACGCTGGTATATCCAAGACGTTCAGCTCCGATTTTTGCATTGATACCAATACTAAGTAATAAAATCATATTATTCCAAGGAATAAATCCTATAAAATAAACATGTGAGATGCTTTTACTACTCTCACATGTTTATTTTTGAAGGGAGAGCGACACTATAAAAAAAGTTGTATTTATTATTTTTTCTTTGTCGGTAATTATTGTAGTGTTATTCTTTTTATTACCACCTTTATCTTACAAAATAGATATTAGATATAGCGGTGCTGCATATCAAGAGAATACTCCCGAGTACTCAACCAGTATTAACGTAAAACTAAAGGGAGACTTTGATAGAAAGGCCAAAGAGTTTAGAGGTAATGTATCTATAAATAGTGTGGATTACAATAACTGTCGAATAGGCCCCTCTTCGGGATTCTTATGTGATTCTCCTGACAGTTCACTTCAATTTTTTGGAATGTCTTATTCAAATAATAAATTCGATGAAATAACATTAATTATTACAGACAGTCCTTTGTATTCCAAACTAACAGGACATGGATATACAGAAGACTTAATTATAAGTATTCCTTCTGTGGATCGATCCTCATCATTAAATTTAAGTGAAAAATTAAAAAACAGTTATTTTGATAATAAATAAAATTCGATTTTTCAGCTTCGATAAAGAAAGGCACTGAGGTATCTTTCTCCCCCGCTTTGCTAAACAAATTACTGGGAAAAGAACTGCGTAAATGTCTACTTTCTTGACAGAGGTCCACGATAAAGATAGATCATAAAAAGCACTCTCTATTATGCGAGAGTGCTTTTTATATTGGCTATGGTTGAGGCTACCTGCCTTGTTTGCTCGTTGGCCGGAGCATCACGGCTCACTTCCCTAGCTGGAGAGGAGGTAGGAAGGCTTCCTTCATCTAGTAGCTCCTCCAGAAGAAGTAAGCTAGTTCCCAAGCTGCATTCTTATAGCTTCATACTGTCCCATAGCTTCTGGAATGACACAGATTCGACCTCGAAGAATACCGGCGCTTGGCCGTAGCGTACAAGCCCTTGACCGAACAGGGTCAGCTCTACCCGAGCGTTGTCTTCCAACTGGAGATAGAGGATCTTGCGGTCTTCGCTGTCGTAGATGCCTTGCTCGATAAGAGGCTCTGCAGCCAGCGGTTTGGCTGCTTGGAGTGCCGTAAGGAAACCGCTTAGCGACTCGCCGTCAGCAAGCGGTGTGGACTGCTGCAGTCCGTTGTTCCAGCTGTCGAAGCTTTCCCACTGAGCTGAAGTAATTCGGCCTTCAAGATTTAGCTTGCCAAACAGATCGGCACCGCTATTTATGGTGATGCCGTTCGTGTGTTCATACAGTTCGGCGAATACCTCGCCGTTAATTTCCGAATAGGACATAATCAGGAAGCTGGCATCATATCCCTTCACGGAATAGATATCCGTCTCGCCGATGTTGGAGGCTAATTCGGTATACTTGTCTTTACCGCTCCATTCATCGATACCACCTGTAGTCCGACCTAGCTTGTCACCGCGTAGGGCGGCAGCGTCAGCAGCATCGATGCGAGTCGCAGACTGTGTATAAATATTGTCTTTATACACGACCAAGGCGATCATATCTGCCATAACGCCAGACTTCATATCCGGTAGTTCCAGCTTAGGAATGACAATGCTTCCGGACGCATTTGTGCCAGCGTTGCCAGGTTCGCTTGGGCTCGGAGTTACCTGGGTAATCTGTCCTTGGGTACTCTGGCCGCTGTTTAACTGCTGCAATATATTAGGCGCAGCCAAGCCAATTCCGGCAGCGATCACGATACTTGCCGCGATATAAACTGATTTACGCGGACGCTTCCGCTCTTGCCGTTGTTCCAGTTTGTTGATCAATTCTTTTTTCATATCTTCATCCGGTTTCATAGAATCCACCGCTTTCTTGTATAATGTTCGAAACTGATCTTCCTTCAATGTGATTCCACTCCTTCCAGCTCCAGTTTTAACAGTTGCCGTCCCCGTTGAAGTCTCATCTTCACGGCAGACTGACTAATCTGCAGAATCTTGCTGATTTCCTGGATGGGATAGTCCTCGTAATAATAAAGATGGATTACGGTTTTATACTTCATGGGCATCGCCATAACTAGCTGTAGTAGAGCCAAATCTTCCGGGCTGTCTACCGCAATCGGCTCAGCACTTTCCAGCTTAACCTCGCGCTTGCGCCAGCCTCTACCCAGTAGTGTTTTACAGTGATTGGTGATTACCCGGATCAGCCACGCTTTCTGATGTTCAGCGTCTTTGAACTTTGGCGCTTTTTCTATCAGCTTGATGAAGGTATCCTGAGTGGCTTCTTCGGCATCTTGGCGGCTGCCTAAATGGACCAAGGCAATCCGGAACAGCATATCTGCGTAGATTTCGTAACTCTTTATCACATGATTTCCCGGCCGGGTCATGGATCGTTGCATGATTCTATGCCCCCTTTACCTATAACACCATTTAGGACGGTATTTGGTCACATTTTGTTCCTGAGGAAATTTGTTTGCGTTTTTAGGATAAAACCGCCTATTCATTAATTATCTTCAGATCCTTTCGGACTCAGATGACGTTATTTGCAAATTTATTGCTTTTGGAGCAGGGTTTCGGACCCCAGTGCACCTATTCCATCTCAAATGGCATATATTTGGTGTTTTTAATGTTAATAGCGGCTATGAGGTCCGATAGCACGCAAAAAAGGGGATTATGCCGCGTATAAGGTCAGCTGTGTCCGATAGCTACTAAGTACGCGCAAATAGTATCTAACTCAAATGATATTTTTACTGTTTCAATCTTTAGAATCTAAAAAAACGCGATTGCTCCAACAGCCATAATCATGACTGCTGAGACAATCGCGTCTTTATAGTAGAAGTTCCCCCTCTTAAGGCAGACTCTCCTCAATATGTTTATATGTATAGTTAGGATCAGTGCCTTTAACAGGGGCCATGCTATATTGATAAATCCGATCCTTTTCTTTTCGATAAAAGTATCTAGCATAGGGTTCATCTGCAAAAATCACCGTTGTACTTACTACGGGAGCCTTACTAATCTGGGTGTATACTTTATAAAAATCTTCATTTCTATAATCTCTCGTATTTATCAGATACTGAATGACCTCATTGTTCATGTGATTTCGGAAGGAGTGAAGAGCTAAGGAAGCAACTCCATATATAATAATGAGAGTAACAAGAATTATTTTTGTTCTTTTCTTCATTAATTCCCTCCATTTAGATAAAATGTATATATTATAAGATAATATACTGAGACTGGGATGTCATTCATATTGTATCTTGTAATATACAAATTGGGAGGGAAGTATATGACTCAACATGAAGAGAAAATACAGGAGTTGGAGCAGCGAATTAAGGTACTAGGGAATCAATCTAGTCCGAAGCTACCGGGTCAGAGAATCTTATGGTTTATTATTTGGGGGGTTGTAGGTGTATTCCTTATTCTTACTCTTATTGGTGTGATTCAGTTTGTATCCGCATAATAGAGTTTATTATTACAAATAAGGCAGCAAATTTCCTACCGATAGTTAAACCCAACATAGGCGAAGATTTGTCTGGGTATATTATACCTGTACTTGCTGCCTTTTTATTATGAATTTGCACAAATCATCTTCTTTAGTCTTTGGGTTCTTGCAATAAAATGGAGAAGGTCCCCGTTTCATGATCCACTTCAATCGACTCAATCCCAACAAAATCCGGAATTTCGGGGTGTACTGCATCTACATTATAATCTGGATGAGTCATCAATAATTCAATTACTTTAATGGCTTCCATATCGTTCCCCCTTACGAGAAATTCCACCATAATTATTAATGGTCCTTCATTGCGACTAAGCTTATTATCTCCGCAGTTATTATTGAATATGTGTTAAGCGCTCTTCGTTTCTTCCCATTACGGCCAATAATTGCCCCTGAAAAACACGTCTTTGGATTTGATCAATCCGCTGTAAAGCCAGCTCGCTAGGAACTTGAAATTCTGCTGCAAGATAAGTGATGGCTTCTTCCCGTTGTTCGGGCAATGCCATGCGGGAGATCATGGAGTAAGGCATAGCTGCATAAAGAATAAAACGCTCGGATTCATCCTCCTGTGCCCGCGTAAAATGCTCTGGCATCAATATCTGATTAGTACCATGGCGGAGCAGGTGACAAAGCTCATGGAGAAACTCAAGCCGCTGAAGACTGGCTGGAAGACGGTTATCGATAAACATGCTGTACATCCCCGCTGATGCTTCGATGCTCTTGCTTCTTACATCCAAATAATGAACCCAAATATTAAGTCGTTCTGCAATATAAGCAATCGAAATTTGTGAAGGCTGCTTAAGGTTCAGACGCTTGTATAAATCTTCCGTCCACTTCTCCAGCGCAGTCATTTGATAATAGGATTTCATGTTATTCACATCATTCACCTCATTCAAAATCAATTATAGGATCGTATGTTCGTATAATAAGACAAAAGAAAAGCCCGAAGGGCTATGTAAAGCAAAAAAAAGATATAAGGACACATGAGAACGAGTGTTCTTGTGTCCTTAGCATAAAGCAATTATACACTAATATCAAGTGTTTTTCCTAAATTGGGAGCAACGCTTTTGCCCAGCATTTCCACCATTATTTGACTCTGGGTTTCAGCCTGATTTTTGGCAATACTCATGACCTGTATCCCCACATTTTGAGCCAGGGATGCTTGACTCATTGCCATTGATAATGCGGCTATATCCATATTGCACCTCCTTCGTGTATATCCTGTTTATCGACTGTGCCTACCTAATTCATTAGGTGAATAGCATTTGTTTGCCAATTCGCCCAAACAGCTTATCTCCTTTTTACATATCTTGTGCTGTAGTCATTAATCATTAGGAGGAATTAATTATGGGAATGGAACATTGTGGTTGTAACGTAGGTCCTGTAGTAAGCCCAGTAAATGTAGGTCCGGTGTGTAGTCCTTTTACTTCAACAGGAGCTATTCTGGTACTCTTCATCTTGCTGGTTATCATCACTAAAGCTTGCTTATTCTAAGCTAGCTGATGCACAATGTAGCCCCATCCGGCACACGCCGGATGGGGCTTTTTTTGAATCGTTTTGTTTATCAGCCAGGTATTATTTGAACATAAATTCTACGCGGGTTCCATCCGCATAATCTTCTAGCTGATTGCCAACCCAGCTTCCTGCGCCGCGGTTATCTTTTGGCGTTATGTATTCAATGTCGGCCCCTTCGCCGCCTTCATCACACATGGCCATTGGCCATTCATCGCGGTCGTACCCTTTTTTGGTGGGGATCCCTTTTAAGGATTCTTTGCGGTTCTCTTCAGCCTGCTCACGGTTAATGGTGCACGTAGCGGATTCCCCTTTGGCAATCGCGTCCTGAATATGCTTGGCCGTCTCAGGATAACGATCCGATGGGAAGATCAACTGAACAACTTCTGAATCGGATGTAGACGAGGGGGCTGCCGGGTCTCCGTTCTGTTCAAACCAGTAACCGCCTAAAGCAAGTAACACAACAATGATGAGACTGGTGATAAGTTTCTGTATTTTCAAATCTGCTCCTCCTTTTTGGAACTTAAAAT
Source organism: Paenibacillus sp. FSL R10-2734 (assembly GCF_037963865.1). Taxonomy (NCBI): domain Bacteria; kingdom Bacillati; phylum Bacillota; class Bacilli; order Caryophanales; family Paenibacillaceae; genus Paenibacillus; species Paenibacillus sp. FSL R10-2734. Next base: position 2,397,022 of record NZ_CP150170.1, read on the forward strand.
AGTATATCTTATATCAGAATGCAGTGCGATTTAATATACTTAGGAAAAATAAGAGGAGGACGGAATTAGATATGGAGTATTTGATTACCATTGAGGATCAGACGCTTATAGCCTCTGCTGAAGATATTATTACTAAACGTTATGAATGGGAAAGACACCATGTAGGGGCGGCGCTCCGTACTAAGACTGGGGAGATTTTTACAGCGGTACATGTCGAAGCTAGTATGGGACGAATTACAGTCTGTGCAGAAGCGATGGTTATTGGAAAAGCGATATCTGAAGGCTACAAGGAATTTGAGTCGATTGTTGCGGTAAGGCATTCTGATCCGGACAGCGAGGAAAGAGAGATTAAAGTAGTCTCACCCTGCGGGATGTGCCGTGAGTTAATTGCTGATTACGGGAAGGACTGCAAGGTTATTGTATCCGAGGATGGCCGGTTAGCTAAATATGAAATTACTGAATTACTACCGCTGAGATATACGAGATAATTTGGCGATATAGTCAGGAGCCGCTAGGCTCCTTTTTTTGCTGAGTCGTGAGCGTGTTCAGAGGTTCCTTATACAATCCTAAATTAATTTACAAATTCTTGTCCGTTCGCTGAGTTCCTGTCCCAAGCATCTCCATACTATAACTTAAAAAGGTTAAAAGGATGTGAGAGGATGGAACAGCGCAACCTTCGAAATATGATTGATTCGGCATCGAGGTTTGTAAGCGATGTTCAGTGGCAAATAGCGTTCCGTAAATTGCAAATGGCTCCAACAGATCCGGATCTGGCGTCCTCTGCTCAGAAATTGTTGAATACCCTTTATTTTCTACAAGGAAAAGGGATGATTAGCGGACAACATGATTATTTGGAGAGCGCGGATGAGTTCAATGGGAAGCTGAGAAATACAAGCGGGCAATACGCTGCCCTTCACGGCTATGAGCTGGGAGCAATCAATAATCAGTCGGCGGCTCTAATAGACAATCAGCGGGATTGGGTCGTTAGCAGTGCTATTCGCTGGTATAAAGCCGGTGGGATCGTAACGCTTAGTTATCACGCTCATTTGCCAGGGACAGCGCCAGCTTGGGCTAACGTGTCCACGAGCATAAGCAACGCTGATTTTGACAAATATATAACTCCGGGTACCACCCAGTATAACGCACTGATCGCTGATCTGGATAAGATAGCCCTATCTTTGAAAAAGCTTAATGAAGCAGGCGTTCCTGTGCTCTGGCGGCCGTATCATGAAATGAATGGTGGATGGTTCTGGTGGGGGAAGAAGAGCAACTACTTGGGACTGTGGAACCTTATGTTTGAGCGCTTTACCAGCTATCATAAGCTGCATAATTTATTGTGGGTATGGAGTCCGAATGCCAAAAATCAGTGGTGTGATGACCCCGCGGACTACTACCCGAGCGGTGACAAAGTAGATGTGCTGGCGCTAGACATCTATGACGGAGATTTCAAGGGAAGTCACTATGATAGTCTATGGGATCTAGGCCGAGGAAAGCTAATTGCCATTGGAGAAAATGGAGAGCTTCCGTCCCCAGCGTTACTGAAATCACAGCCCAAATGGTCTTATCAAATGACTTGGGGCAAGCTTCTTTATGAGAAGAACACCGATGCGGTGATTAGAGCTTTTATGAACGACAGCTTTGTATACACACGGGAGGAGTATGCTACTGAGGCGGCGACTGTGTCTAAAGGAGATAGTGTGCTGCAGAGTGGTCTATGGGGGCAATATTACAATAACATGACTCTTAGCGGCGCACCTGCACTGACGCGAACCGATGCTAATATCCAATTTTCGTGGAAACAGGGCTCACCCGATCCAGCCATCCGCGCCGATGCTTTCTCTGTACGGTGGAGTGGCAAGCTGACTGCAGCTTATAGTGAGACCTATATCATCTATTCCTCCTCTGACGACGGGGTGCGAGTGTGGATTGATGGGGCGCTGATCATTGACAGTTGGGTGAATCAGAGCGGACAGGAGCGAAAGGGAAACGTGAATCTGATTGCCGGCAAGCTGCAAGAAATTAAGGTGGAGTATTATGAGAATAACGGCGATGCGCGGATTGTTTTGCAGTGGGAAAGTCCAAGCCAGCCAAAGGGAGTTATTCCAGCAGGGGCGTTCAATCTTCCGTAAGAATATCTGTATCGAGCGTCGAAGCGCAAGCAAAAAAGCCCCGGATTTTGGGGCTTTTTTAAATGTGGAAATCGTCTTAGATTTGTTCACGGTAGCTAATATTATTGGCTATCTTCTCGTCACGCACGGCTTTGCGCAGAACATCTTTGACTGTTGGGGCATCATGGATTTTTCGAAAAAGAAGCTGAGGCGCTGAGGCGTCATCAGAGAATACAGTTAATGAACCAATGCCGAGCATCCGGTCCATGATAGATTGTTCTACGGATAAATCGCGTACACGAAGTAATTCGATTTCTTCAACATTTTTACCGATAAGTCCGGTCTTTACCATAATGCGCTGGCTTGTAATGGTGTATGTAGTCGTGTTGAGGCGTATGATTCCTTTGAGACGGTCCGAGATGCTAGCAGGTTTGCCTTTCCAGAGTACGACTTCCTGAGTAGTTTTATGATTTGCTGATGAACGATGGGTGGTTACTGGAGCGGCGCCGTCAATGCTAGATCCACATTCTCCACAAAATTTAGCGCCCTGCTTATATTCTGATCCGCAGGCTGTGCAATAAGGCATAAATACTCTCCTTTCCCGATTACAATTGAAATAATTATAACATAATAGTCATTTTACATAAATTTCATTTGCGCTTTACACAAACCGACATTATTCTGTTAAGTGGAGGGATAAATAATGAAAAAAGTGTTACTAATAGGAACGCTAATGTTGACTGTCATCCTTAGCGCCTGCAGCAATAATAATTCAACTTCATCAGCACCTGCCTCAGAAGAAGAAGTGCAGGAGATCGTGCAGAACTTCTACAATGAAATGTCCAAACTTGAGGAATTAGGAAAATCATCTTTAGCGGAGTTCAACGAAGCCATCGCTGCTTATTCAGCAGGAGATCTTTCGGACAGGCAGCTGGAGAAGACGATTAACGAATTCCAGAAGACTTCAACAGACCTATCCGATCAGGCTGAGAAGGTGAAGATTTCATCTAGCTTGCCCGAAGACATTCGTAAGCTGCTTGATGAGTCTAAAATCGCTTTTCAAAGTGCTTATTCTTTAAAAGAACAAGCCTCTCAAGGTGCTGATTCCGCAGATGTTACTGCTGAGCAGTTCGAGGAATTGAATCAGAACGCTGACCTAGCGATGCTGTACGGCATTTCCAAGCTCAATGAGGCAAGGGAAGCTACTGGACTCATAGATGCTGATGGTCAGACCATCGCTGAGACAGGGAACGTTCAAGAATAGATCGGAATTTAGGCGCTGCACAGTTCAACTGTCAGCGTCTTTTTGCTGCGATTTTTAACCTAAGCAGAGGTAATACTGCCAATCCTATAAATAAGCCGGCTACGATACCTTTTGTAAGGTCTGAGAGTGTACTGCTTTGATATACAAGGGGGGATAAACACTTTTTCAAGTGGAAAGCTCCTCTCGATCAGATATACATTATTATACAACTTTTGGGATAAAGAGGAGTGTTGAAAAATGGTATCTTCTTCCTGATTATTGATTAATCAGCGAAGGTGTGGATATAATACAAACATGCGTTCGTATATAGAGGAATAGTATAGAAATTAGGGAGGGGTTACCATGGGCAAAAAGCTGGAGAAAAACGGACTGTGGGAAAGCAGTCGCATGATGCTGCCGGAGCACAAGATAAGAATTATTAGGGATGAACGGGAGACGCTGCGGCGCATCAAGCCCATTTTGGATGATCAGAAGCTGGAAGAGATCGAATGTACATTAGCCTTGTCGTTACGGAGTCATGTGCGCGTGACTGTTGTGCTGTTTGATCCCTTTGAGAATACGACATTAAGGGGTTTTGTGACTTCCATTCACACCCACTCGCGTGAGTTTAAGCTGCAGTGGGCGGAGGAATGGAAGTGGATCAATGTGGATGACATTGTTGAGGTTTACATCGTCTAGTGCTGAGAAGCGCTGCCTTCACTTTTTTCATAAGCAATTAGGGTCACGGTTGGGTTGCCAGTCAGATGTGCAATAGTAGCTTCGGCATTCCGAATAATTTCGAGTGCTTCATCCTGCTCGCTCAGTGCTGCAACTTTATAGCTATCGCTATGAATGTCCATATGATCTCCACCTTTCGTTAATATTTTGTCCTTTTTTTGTGGAAATGATCCAAGGTGGGGAAACTGTGAAGGGGACTTTCAGGTCAGATCTCGGAGGGGTTCCGGGGTCTTTTTTTATGTGCAGATGCAGGCGGGGGTATTAGTACAAGCAAATGGGGACACGAGATCATTGATTATACCAAGGGGTGATTCTATGCTGACTTTGGATCAAGTGAGGAGTAAATCGGCGGCGCGTCTTGTCGGGCTTCATCCTGTCTTGACCGCAGGGGCGAATGCTTTGATTCAGCAAAGCTATGCCAGAGGAGTGCCCATCGTTATTACCCAGGGGTTGCGGTCGATTACTGAACAAAATGCCTTGTATGCGCAGGGGAGAAGTAAGCCAGGACCTATAGTTACCAACGCCAAAGGGGGGACCAGCTATCATAATTATGGGCTAGCGTTTGACTTTGCGCTTTTGCTGCCGGACGGAAATAGTCTTTCCTGGGATATGAATCGTGATGGTGATAAGGATAAGACAGCGGACTGGCAAGAGGTTGCTCAGGTGGCAAAGCGGCTCGGATTAGAATGGGGAGGGGACTGGACTTCCTTTAAAGATTATTCCCATCTGCAGATGGCCTTTGGCTTAACCACAAAACAACTTCGGGCAGGCAAGCGCCCTACGACGGATCAGGTCAATGAAGCTTTAAAAAAGATTAACGGGGAGGATGACCAGGTGAATAAAGACGTTAAAGTAACGATAACCTTAAACGGCAGTAAACTTACTGAGGGCGTGCTTGATACCGGCATAACATATGTACCCGTGCGGATTCTGGCTGAGGCGCTTGGAGCAAAGGTTACGTATGATGCTGCGAGCAAGACTGTAAATGTAGTAAAAGAGTAAGGGAATTATGTATAGACAGTGCCATCCAAGGGGAAATTATCAGTGATAACTAACTATAAAGGGAGGCATAACGCTGTGAACAAGCTGATAACAAGCCTTGCATGCTGCACTGTACTATCAATGAGTGTAATGGGAGCTAGTTACGCATCTAGTCCAACTGGGTCAGCAGCTTTGGGTGGTATTCCAAACGCGAATACTGGCATGGATGGTACCGTGAATAACACTCGGATGATGAATACGGAAGGCAATCTAATGAACGGCACAACGGGAACGATGAATAAAAATGAGAGCATTATGAAAGATAAGATTCGCACGGGGGATAATTACAGGCCTAACACCTACAACACCAATAACTACAATCAAGGGAACAACCAAGGAAACTATACTCGGGATAACTACAACAGAAATACCGTATCTCCACTATCCAACACTACAACGGACGGCAGATATCGGGCAACCAGTACAACTACGAATACTGCGACAACGAGCAGAGGTTCTAACTGGGGCTGGCTCGGATTGTTTGGACTCTTGGGTCTTGTCGGAATGAGAAGCAGAAGTGACGAACGCAGATAATCGACATGCATATAACCCGTGTCGGCATACGCTGAAACGGGTTATTTTTAATGTGATAAATTATTTTTCGAAAAAGGATTGCGCGTTGTCGATATTCATGATATTATATTTCTTGTCGCGTTATACGTAAACAACGTATGAAGCTTCAACACATAATATGCCGGGGTGGCGGAACAGGCAGACGCACAGGACTTAAAATCCTGCGGTACGTGAGTACCGTACGGGTTCGACCCCCGTCCTCGGCATCAATAGTAACAGTGAAAGGCGCATTCAAGTGAATGCGCCTTTTCTCTGCACGTAAGTTAGAAAAGGATAATTTAATTAATGAATCGAATTAAGCATGTGATGAAATCTGTGGTTCATTGAAAAGGTATGTGCCGGGAAAATAATGGCTGTAGGGGAGCACTCGGGAGAGTGCTTTTTTTGTTTAAAGCTTAGGAGTACAAGTATGGTGTGTACAAAGATTTGAATTCATCAGATCCAATGCAAGAGCATATTTATAAGGGTTACCAGGGTAGATGAGGGCGATGCGGGTGGTGCAAACTGTGATGAGTAGTTTAGAAGATGTCTCATTGAATAAAAGGAGGTAGTTATGCAGGATTTTGCAATGTCGATGTTATGGCTTTGGATTTGCTATTTTATAGTGACTATTATTGGAGTTTTACATACCGTATTTAATATTTATGTGTTAAAAATGAGTCCAATGGACGAAAAAGGTATGGGGGAGGGATATGAAAAAACAAAGCCTTGGCATCCTCTTTATAATGTCATTCTGTTTTCTATATTTGGTTGGCTATATATGCGGGGATTATCTGTACCCAACCTTGAAGAAGCTCTTATTACGGGGGCAATATGGGCCGGAATTTGCATTATATTTGATGTTTTGGGCTGGGTGATCATTAAACACCCTTGGAGTCTTTCTTTCAAAGAATTCTATATTCATTATCAGCCATGGATTACACTTATATATTTGGCTATTTTTATTGGTCCTGTAATCGGATATTTTTTCATTTAATTAAATTAGAACTAATTAACGAATATAAGTGCCCAAACCGCTTGTTCCCCTAATACAAATTTCAGCTAAAGCTGGAATACTTGAATAAAAGGGATCGCTGAGATCTTCATTTTCAGGCTGGTCAGGATGATCATAGCCATAGATGTGCATTTGTTCATGAATAACAGTCTCTGCTAACATTTCAATGGTATCGTGATCCTGAAAATTTATCCAGATATCATGCCCTCCTAATCTAGCACAGCCTAAAACATTTTCTGTCCCACATGGACACTTATCATTTATATCATGATAAGTGAATTGAGTTTGACCATATACTCCTTTAACTGCTAAAAGTATTTCTGGGTGTGAATTACAGGAACTACTTTTTGATAATATAAGTTCATGAGCCTGCATTAATAGTTTCTGTTGATCAATTGATACCTTATAGCTTATGTTCGTATAATGATTGATTTCATAATTGTTAAAAATATCCGGTTCTGCTTGATCTGGAGAAAATAAATAAATAGTTATATCTCCTTCATTAATTAGCACAGGAATTCCACCGCTAAATCCTTTTTCACGTGCGTATGTATCTATAGCTTTATACCATACTAGGGGATTTTCGATGTCGGGACTATTTAAATTCCCAACTAAATCTCCAACTTTAAGCATTTGAACCGTACATTTAAATTGGATGTATTTATTATACATGGAAGGATCGAGGCCGAAAATTGGAATAGCTCCATATCCTTGTAAATTTTTTTGGCTGAAAATATCTATTACATTTCGAAATGCTAGTTGCGGTGACGAGAGGTCGGTATTTAAACCTTCGTGGGAAATTATTTCAGCACCATCAGTTTTGATTTTTAAAACTCTTGTTTTAATACCCTCCAAAGAGTCTTCAATTATGGGAATTGCAACTAAAAAATCTGATGACTTGTTTTTCTCAAAGTATTCATAAACCCCAATAAAAGCCTTTTGGTAATCATACATTTTTAAATTCCTCCGTCCATATATTTTCTGTTACAATTCCCCCTTCCTAGATAATTATTCAAGTATTTTCATATGTTTAGAATTGTTGTGAGACAAGAGTGTTAGTGTTTGACGAGCTATAGATAATAGAGTCCCTTAGTATAAACACACAGGAATTACTCGGTTAATTACGGGGGGTTGTCATGAAAGTACTCAACTTACTGGCAAGTTCCTCTTCCCCGGTTAAGACCTCGATCATGACGCCAGCACCTAAGCGAAATCCATACTTGAAAATAGTTGTTAACTCCATGCCATGAGTCTGAGCATATAAGTCTAATAACGCTTCCAACTCGTCGAACTCTTCCTCGGATAGTCGCTCCTTCCAAATTTTTATGCTTTCAGATGTTTTTTGGCTTAACTTAAGGTATTGCGGGTCATTAGATGTGACATGTTCATTTGGATGCAAGCTACCATGATCTTTTGAAAAATAAATGAAGTTATGCCAGGGTACTTACGCCAGAACATCGCTAATGATAAAAGTGTTTATTCCGTGGAATGTCTCAAGGAGAGGAAGTTGATTTTATTTTTGCTCTATGTTATGCTCTCGTTACTGACAACCACATATCAATGGACATTCGTTTATTGGATTGTTACTGTGTAAACAGGCAAAACCTAAACTGATGGTAAAATGACAGACTCCTGTGGAGTTTGCTTTACCTTGAGTTTAGGTTTTTTTTGTTATCTGACCTATATTCAACAACTATATCATTCTCAATTTATGAAAGAGAGGAAGGAAATATATGACAACAGCAAAAAAAGGTTTCCCCGAAAACTTCTTATGGGGAGGAGCGACAGCTGCAAATCAGCTTGAGGGAGGATACAATCTTGGTGGTAAAGGCCTTTCAACAGCAGACATGATTGCTCATGTGCCAAAGGAGCTTCGTAAAGGTGGACATGCGATGGAGATCACCTCAGAGCGCATTGAAGAGATTTTGTCTGGGGCAATTGAAAAGCTCTTTCCTAAGCGATTCGGCGTTGACTTCTACCATCGTTTTAAAGAAGATATCGCGCTGTTTGCAGAAATGGGCTTCAAAGTATTCCGGATGTCCATCCACTGGGCTCGTATCTTCCCGAATGGCTATGATGAGACACCGAATGAAGAAGGTTTGAAATTCTACGATGAAGTATTCGATGAGCTTCGTAAATACGGAATTGAGCCGTTAGTGACGCTGTCACACTATGAAACGCCACTTGCTCTTACTCAAAAATATAATGGTTGGGCAAGCCGCGAAGTGATTGGGCATTATGTGAAGTATGCGGAAACGGTGTTCAATCGTTATAAAGATAAAGTTAAGTACTGGCTGACGTTTAACGAAATTAATGTCATGCTGTTTAGCCCATACACCGGTGGCGGTATTCTGATCGATAAGGTAGAGAACAAACTTCAAACGGTATATCAGGCGCTGCATCATCAATTTGTGGCCAGTGCGATTGTGACAAAACTTGCCCATGAGATTATCCCAGGCTCCCAGGTGGGTTGTATGCTGGCTCGTATGGAAACGTATCCTAACAGCTGCAATCCAGAGGATGTTCGCTTGGCGCAATTCGAGAATCAGATTAACCTGTACTTTACGGATATACATGCGCGTGGTGAATATCCAAATTACATGGCTCGTTACTTTGAAGAGAACAACATCGTTCTGCAAAAAGAAGTAGGCGATGATGAGATTTTGCTGAATAACACGGTTGATTTTATTTCTTTCAGCTATTACATGACCGTAACCAAGTCAGCTTCCGCAGATCTGGAGACAACAGCAGGAAACCTTACTGGAGGGGTTAAAAATCCTTATCTTGAGGCATCTGACTGGGGCTGGGAGATTGACCCGATCGGTCTGCGTGTAACGTTGAACAACTTCTGGGATCGTTACAATAAACCGCTATTCATCGTTGAAAATGGTCTGGGCGCATACGATAAGGTGGAAGAAGATGGATCTATCCATGACTCCTACCGGATTGACTATTTGAGTAAACATATCGAACAGATGAAGGAAGCGATTAAAGATGGTGTGGATTTGATCGGATTCACCAGTTGGGGTCCAATCGATCTTGTCAGTATGTCTACATCAGAAATGTCAAAACGCTACGGCTTCATATATGTGGATCTGGACGATGAAGGGAACGGAACCCTGGCTCGCTCCAAAAAGGATTCCTTCGAATGGTTCAAGCAGGTCATTGCTTCTAATGGAGAAGTATTGTAAGTCCGTGAAACGCAAATGATAACTACATCGTGAGAGGATGAACAACAATGAATAAACCATTTCCACAGGATTTCTTATGGGGTGGCGCTGTAGCTGCCAACCAGCTTGAAGGTGCATACAATGCGGATGGGAAGGGACTATCCGTACAAGATGTTTTGCCACATGGGATTACAAGTCCTAGAACGGACGGGCCTACACCAGATAACCTGAAGCTCGTAGGGATTGATTTTTACAATCGTTACAAGGAAGACGTTAAGCTGTTTGCTGAAATGGGCTTTAAAGTATTCCGTACGTCCATCGCTTGGTCTCGCATTTTCCCTAAGGGGGATGAACTGGAACCGAACGAAAAGGGTTTACAGTTCTATGATGATCTTTTTGATGAATGCCATAAGTACGGGATAGAACCACTGGTAACCATCTCTCATTATGAGACTCCACTGCATTTGTCCAAGACCTATAACGGCTGGGTGAATCGTAAAATGATCGGTTTCTACGAACAGTATGTGAGAACATTGTTCAATCGTTATAAAGGGAAAGTAAAGTACTGGCTTACGTTTAACGAGATTAACTCTATTTTAGAAGAGCCTTTTATGAGCGGTGGGATCTTTACGCCAAAAAATGAGCTTTCAAAGCAGGATCTTTACCAAGCCATTCACCATGAATTGGTTGCAAGTGCACTTGCTGTGAAGCTTGGCCACGAAATTATGCCAGAAGCGAAAATTGGCTGTATGGTGCTTAGTATGCCAACGTACCCGCTCACACCAAATCCCGACGATATAGTAAAAGCGATGCATGCTGAACAGCGCAATGATTTGTTCGCTGATATTCATGCCCGCGGATACTATCCGAAATATATGGATCGCTACTTCAAAGCGAACAATATCAACATTCACTTTGCAGATGGCGATGCTGAAATATTGAAGCATACAGTAGACTTTATCTCGTTTAGTTACTATGTAAGTATTTGTGAGACGGCAGATCCAAACAAAGGCAGCAAAGGAAAAGGAAACTTATTTGCCGGTGTAGAAAATCCTTATCTTAAAGCAAGCGAATGGGGCTGGCAGATCGATCCTCAAGGACTTCGTGTGACGCTTAACAAGTACTATGATCGTTATCAAAAACCACTCTTTATCGTTGAAAATGGTCTGGGTGCATTGGATGAGCTCGTTACAGACGAGAATGGGAATAAAACCGTCATCGATGATTACCGGATACAATATCTGAATGATCATTTGGTTGAGATAGGGAAAGCTATCGAAGATGGTGTTGAAGTGATGGGTTTTACAGCCTGGGGCTGCATTGATCTTGTTAGTGCATCGACGGCGGAGATGAAAAAACGTTACGGATTTATTTACGTAGACCGCAATAATGATGGAACAGGAAGTCTTGAGCGTTATAAGAAAAAATCATTTGAATGGTACAAAGAGGTTATCGCAACAAACGGAACAAGTCTCACAGAGTCGAATTCCTGAAAAATAGTGTAATCCAGCAATCGGTAAAGCGCTTTCACTAAATCGTTGTCATACGGATACCTGTGTGGTATAATTGACCCATAGCTAATTAGTACTGGATTGTTACTGTTAAATCAGGCAAAACCAGAAGCGGGGTTTAATCCTGCTTTGGTTTTGCCTTTCTATTTTATATGCCATGCTAAGGTGATGTGATGACATGAAAATTGAGAAGGTGCTGAACAATAATGTAGTTACCGTGATTGATCCAGGAGGAGACGAACGGGTCGTCATGGGACGAGGAATAGCTTTCAAGAAACATTCGGGCGATTTAATTGATGATAGCTTGATTGAAAAAGTGTTTTCGCTTGAAAGTAAGGAAGTGTCGCAAAAGCTGAAGATGCTCCTATCGGATATCCCGGTTGAATATGTAGAATGCTCGGATGAAATCATACGCTATGCAGAAACCATGCTAAGTGAGAAGCTTCATGAAAGCATATACATTTCGCTAACGGATCATATTCATTTCGCTATAGATCGGCACCGGCAAGGCATGCAGCTGAGAAATGCGCTGCTGTGGGAAATTAAACGCATGTACCGAAAAGAATATGCGATCGGCATCAAAGCACTGTCCATTATTGAAGAAACGCTAGGTGTTCTTTTGCCAGAAGACGAATGCGCATTCATTACAATGCATATCGTAAACGCACGAATGAATGGTGAGATGAGAGAGACCGTTAGTATTACCAATATTGTTAAGGATATCTTAAACATTGTACGTCGAAGCTTTGTAATCGAGCTAGATGAGGATTCATTAAGCTACTACAGATTTTTGACACATCTCAAGTATTTTGCTCAGCGTGTGGTGCAAGGCACGGAGATTAAAGGCAAAGAGGAAGATAATTCCCTTTATGATTTGGTAGCTAAGCAATATCTTAATGCTAGTGCTTGTGTAATGAAGATTAGTGACTATACGCGCAAAATTTATGGAAGAATCTTATCCAAGGAAGAACTGCTATATTTAACGATTCACATTGAACGGATCGTGAGAAACGAACAAACAGTTGAATAGTTTAGGATTGTTACTATATTAGGCAAAACCTAAACATTGAATCATGATGATAAGCTCTTTGCTTTGTCATGATTCAGTGTTTAGGTTTTTTGTTTCTTTTGATAACACCGAAGAAGGAGTGAACCATCATGGATCAACAACAATTGTCCAAAGATATACTAAAGCTGGTTGGGGGCGAGGAGAACATTGACCAAGTAACCCACTGTATGACAAGACTTAGATTTAACCTGAACGATAACAATAAAGCTGATAAAAAAACACTGCAAAATACACCGGGTGTTATGGGTGTCACGATTAACGGCGGACAGTTCCAAGTCATCATCGGGAATGATGTACCTAAAGTATACAATGCGCTAGTAGGCAATATGAGCAAATCTCCGGATGGAGGTACTACCAAGTCCGAAGTAGCTAAAGAAAAGAAAAACCCACTGAGTGCATTGTTCGATTTCATCTCCGGGGTATTTACACCGATCCTTCCAGCGATTACTGGAGCGGGAATGATCAAAGGGATTATTGCTCTGTTGGTAACGCTGGGCTGGATGAGTGATAAAGGTTCTAGTTATCAAATTTTATCTGCAATTGGTGATGGGGCGTTTTACTTCCTGCCGATTATACTAGCGATCAGTACAGCACGCAAGCTAGGAAGCAATATGTTTATCGGTGCAGCCATTGGTGCCGCGATACTTCATCCGACAATTACCACGCTTCTTGGAACAGGGGATAAGGTTACCTTTGCGGGTCTTCCGGTTATAGCCGCAACTTATGCATCCTCGGTTATTCCGATCTTGATTGCAGTATGGCTCGCTTCATACGTAGAAAAAGCGGTCGACAAGATTACTCATGCTTCTTTGAAATTGATTGTTGTACCAACGGTTACTTTGCTCGTTATCGTACCGTTGACGCTTATTGCAGTTGGACCACTTGGAGTAATTCTTGGTAACGCCTTGACTGATGGCTTCTCATGGTTATTTGATAATACAGGTCTGTTTGCAGGACTCATCATCGGTGGTACATTCTCGTTGCTCATTATTACGGGTATGCACTATGCACTCGTACCAGTTATGATCGGCTCGATGGCTACACTCGGTTATGACTATCTTATTCCAATGATGATGGTTGCGAACTTTGCCCAAGCGGGGAGTGCACTAGGTGTATCCCTCAGATCTAAAGTGAAACAAACTAAATCCTTAGCTATGTCTACCAGTATAACCGCTTTTATGGGGATTACTGAGCCAGCGATGTATGGGGTAAATATGCGTTACAAAAAACCATTTATCGCTGCTCTGATCGGTAGTGGTGTCGGCGGTGCGTTTATGAGCTTGTTCCACACGAAAGCTTATGTTATGGGTGGTCTGGCTGGAATTCCCGGAATTCCTATGATATTGGGCGGAACCGCTGTATATGCCTTTATCGGATTCGTTATTGCAATTGCGGTAGCAGCAGGATTAACTTACATTTTGGGTTTTGAAGAAGGGTCTGCAGCAGCAGTTGAAACAGCAGTTAAAACAGCACAAACACCTCAAACAACTCAAGTGCAACAGGTTCCAGCGGCACAGGTGAATAAAGCTAATGAAGCGAATGAAGAAGCAAAACCGCAAGATCAGGAAGTTTTTAGCCCGATTACTGGTGAAGTAAAGCTGCTCAGTGAAGTCAATGATCCAGCTTTTGCAGAAGAAATTATGGGCAAAGGGTTTGCTATTCAACCTACTGAAGGTCGGGTAGTGTCTCCGATCAATGGAACAGTCTTTTCACTCTCTAAGAGCGGTCATGCGATCGGGCTGGTAAGTGATGCTGGTGCGGAAATGTTGATTCATATCGGGATCGATACTGTGAAGCTGAAAGGACAATTCTTTTCGCCAAAAGTACAAGCTGGCACCAAAGTGTCTGTAGGGGATCTGCTGATGGAATTTGATCGTGTCGAGATCGAAAAGGCTGGATATGATACGATTACTCCCGTCATCGTCACGAATATGTACCAATATGATTCCATTAAGTCGGCTGGAAAAACAAACGTTAAAGAATCCGAATTGATCTATACGGCAAAAGCCTAGTAAATTAACATAGGATTCATTCAATGATTGAATAAAGAATAAAACAAAGGATCTCGGGTTAATTTCCGTGGTCCTTTTTTGTATAAGGTGATGAATGCGAATTGGAATTGAAAGCGGCTGACATGGAGAAGTATCTAGCGTACGTAAGGCTTGTCTTCATTAGGTATTGCAAAAATACAGTGAAATGGGAATTAGAACGATTACCGTGGATATATATCTAGTGTTCAGTGGACGAATTGCATTTATTGGTACCGATGCTTATAAAGCAGGACTCAATATGGGGAATCTCATGATTAAGCTGCTTGGTGGTCAGGGTAGTATCGTCTTAAGTGTTCTTAACTTAGATCAGGAGAACCAGGGTTCGCGGGTTTGAAGATGTAATCGCGAAACATCCGGGACTGCAAATTGTAGGAAAGAAAAAGGGTTACATTGACGATCAACAGCGGCTAAACGATTGAAAAGATAATAAAATCTGTTCGGTGAGTTTGCAATCAAGAAATTGTATGATACGGAAATAGGCAAGCAGGTAGAGGAGATAGAGATACTGAGTACCTACATAATTAACAAAGCAAATCTTAATTAAGAAACGGGAATAATAATAGAAATAGATACTCCTTTTCAGTGCTTGTCTAATCACAAGTTCTGGAAAGGAGTTTTTAGCATGAGCTAGAATTACAAAAATTCAAGACAGAGGGAGTGAGTGAACAGACATAAATAAACTATGAGCAGCATGGAAACCTGCAAAAGTACATCTTTTATTGATAGAAGGATGGCTGAATGATGAATTCCTGCAAATCTGCAGAAATTCTTGCTCCAAGAGTAGCTTTCGAGCCAAAAGTGAGGATATTCCTACGCATTTGCAGCTTTTGGACTTAAGGAAGATGATATCTGTACAAAAAGATGTATATCTGCAGGATTTCTCTAGTCTAGCGAGGGGGTAAGGGGATAACATTTTCATTCTGGGATGTGAGCCGAGGGTCATCAGAGTTTTTATTACCTTTATAGAAGCAGTTTTGATAATTGATAGTTTGCGTTTCATGTGTTGAAACAATCAAGAACTTATCGAAGGATGTAAGGTCCAAATGCCCTATGAAGTGCAGGATTGATGAATTGTTTGCTTAAAGAGTGCAGTGCTACGATAAACGTAGGCTTAGAGTGTTGTGTAAGACAAGGAGGTATGATGCATGTCATCGATACGAACTACAATGGAGAGCTCACAGGGGAGAAATCCTTTCGCCGAAATTGCGTTTCGCGAGCATCCTATTGCGAAAGACGGCATGATAGAAATCCATCCACGAGAATGGGAGCAGAAGTTATTTCGTCAGAGTGATTCCTCAGTCGAGTGTGCAATCGAACCAAGCTTCGATGAACGAATGGAATGGTTCAGGCTTGAGCTAGCCAAGCTTCGTGAGCAATATCGTCCCTATCTTCGGTCGCTGTCACCGCCACCTGCTTTTCGACGTCAACGACTTGAATTGTCTAGCTTTGATTTTCGTTATGCGGAGGAACGTAGTGGTGAATTCTCTCGCGTGCTACAGGGGGAAGGAGAGTGGGAACAGATAACCGTTCCCGACTTCCGTGGGCCGACGAAGGAGGATGGCCGATGGACGGGTTACTACCGAACAACTTTTAGCTATTCAAAGCCATCAATAGGTCGCAAAGTGTACCTTATGTTTAAGGGAGTCGACTACGAAGCGGCAGTATATATGAATGGTAAATGTGTAGGTATGCATGAAGGAATGTTTGCACCCTTCGAATTCGATATTACTTCAATGCTCGAGGAGACGAATGTGCTGGTCGTTGAGGTGAAGAACGATTATCCGATGATGGGGGTCAACGGGACACGGCTAGATGGGGACAAGATGTACGCGGCTACGGGCCCTGGGTGGGACGATCCGGAGTACGGATGGCATCATTGTCCCCCCGGCGCGGGGATTTACAACCGAGTATTCCTGGAGGAAAGAGCCGAACTATTCGTCGATGATATCTTCGTGAAACCGAACCTTGATGCAGGTGCGTTTGAACTGTGGGTCGATGTGACGAATACAAAGGCGGAGTTAATTGAAGAGCTAGAGTTGAAGGTTGACGTGTTCGTGGAAAACTTCGATGGGGAGGGGCTGCCAGATATCCATTTCCCCATTCAGTATGCAGGTCCTGGTAGCAATAACTATCGATATAACATTGATTTCGCTGCTGCCCGCTTATGGGAGCCCGAGGATCCATGCATGTATCGGGTTCGAGTGAGTCTATGGCACGAGGGTGAAGTCTTGGATGTGAAGGACCGATGCTTCGGTATGAGATCCTTCCGTATGGACGAATCTACCGAACCTAAAGGCTCTCTCTATCTGAATAATCGTCCGATCATCCTGCGAGGCGCGAATGAGATGGGACATCTTCAACAATGTGTGATGCAAGGAAATGAAGAGCAACTGATCGATGATATTCTGATCGCGAAGCTGGCGAATATGAACTACTATCGGATCACCCAGCGTCCGGTACAGGAAGAAATCTATGACATGATGGATCGTCTTGGCATGATGAATCAATGTGACCTACCTGCGTTTAGCTATATTCGTCGAAGTAAGTTCAATGAAGCTGTACGTCAGGCAGGCGAGATGGAACGACTTGTCCGCAGCCATCCAAGTGTCATTATGGTGTCACTGATCAATGAACCATCGCGTGCATCGAAGCGTGGGAAGGGGCATCGTCATTTGCACCGGGATGAGTTGGAAGCGCTCTTTCTATCCGCTCGACAGGCGATCTATATCGAGAATCCTGATCGTGTTGTGAAGAATGTTGAAGGGGATTATGACCCGCCGACGGAGATGGGTTTATCTGATTTTCATTGCTATACGATGTGGTATACGAATCATATGATTTCATTCGGTGAGTTTTACAAGGGTGGGATTCCGCCGATTAAGAAGGGGTGGAAGACGGGGTACGGGGAATACGGATCGGAAGCCTTGGATCATCTAGCGCTGATGCAGGAGCGCTATCCGAAGAAATGGCTGCCTGAACGTCTGGAGGATCCATGGATGCCAGATGCCATTGTTGGGAGTCAGACCTACTCGCTTCATGGGGATTGGTATCCCGAAGTCGAGCGAATCGAGGATTGGATTGAGCGGAGCCAGAAGTATCAAGTGTTCGTCACCCGACTTATGACTGATGCTATTCGACGCCGTTCGGATCTTATTGTACAGTCTGCGATCCATCTGCTCATTGACGCATGGCCATCAGGTTGGATGAAAACGCTTGTTGGTGTAGATCGGATCCCTAAGCCGGCTTACTTCACCTATCGTGACTCATTAACTCCGCTACGTGCACACTTGCGAGGAGATGGTTGGCGAGCCTATGCAGGTGAGGCAATCGAGTTAGAGGCATGGTTACTGAACGATACAGCGGTTGACTATAAGGAATTACGTGTGGGTGTTACCTTGCGGGATGATACGTGTGATTATGTATCTTATGAGCTAGAAGCGGACATTGCAGCAGTCTATTCGGCGTACGTCGGCACGGTACCACTTCTGATGCCGCAGATAGAAGGACGGCAGACGCTACACGCTGACATTTCGCTGTACAGCCAAGATGGAGAACTGCTGAACAGTGAACGCTTTGATATTGAGGTGTACGGCAAGCCTGTTGACTTTCGTGATGCTACAACTGGACGGTATATTGTCACGCTTGGTGAGGCGGCGGGAGCTTTGATTACTTCTATGGGAATACATAGTCGCAAGCATGAAGCGGGTCGATCATTTGATCTTATCGTGCTGTCTTCTATTGAAGATTATGCTCCATACGAGGTGGAGATTGCGGCAGCCATTAAGCGGGGAGCGACGGCAATCCTGCTACCAGATGCCGCTAGTAGGGAAGCGGAGTGGCGCATGGCTGAACTCATTGTTCAACAGAAGAAGGTTAGCAACTTGTACACGATCGGTTTTGATGAAGATGATCCGCAATTTGAACCATATAACGCGTATGATTTCCAATTTTTCTACAATCGTACAGTCGATCGTATGGAAGCGCTAACGGCTAGTGGCTGGTATTCAGATTCATTGATTCCGTTGTTATATACCTATGCCAAGCCTACCTCCGATTCCTTATCCGCAGGAGCGCGCAAACGCAGATTGCCAGTCGTAGGTACGGTTCCGTTAGGTATGGGCGAAATCATCCTTATGGGGTTGCGACTTGAGGGAAGAGTGGGCTGTAATCCGCCATTGGATCATTTGCTAACCCAGCTACTGCAGAGGGGTAGATCCATTTTGTAAGCATGCTCTACAGACATTTTATTTGAAAAGGGGAAAAGCAATGTCGACAAATGATTTGACGAATTCACCGAGTTCATCGCAGAAAACAGATTGGTTTACACACGATCGGTTTGGCTTATTTATACACTGGGGACTTTATACAATGGGAGCTCGTCACGAATGGCTTAAATCACGTGAACATATGACAACGGAACAATACAATAAGTATTTCAAGCGATTTGATCCTGATTTATACGATCCTGAGGTATGGGCGAAGGCAGCATCGGATGCCGGAATGAAATATTTCGTTATCACAACGAAGCACCATGAAGGCTTTTGTCTATGGGATTCCAAGCTGACGGATTATACGGCGATCCATTCACCAGCAGGACGAGATCTGCTTCGCCCTATGGTGGATGCTTTCCGCAAATATGATATGAAGACAGGTCTGTACTATTCATTAATCGATTGGCATCATCCGGACTATACCGTCGACGTTAAGCATCCCTTGCGTTATAACAAAGAATTTGTTGAACAGGACAAACAGCGTCAGCTCAGCCGGTATGTGGATTATATGTTTGGTCAAACGAAGGAACTCCTAACAGGGTACGGTCCGGTTGATCTATTATTCCTTGATTTCTCGATCCAAGCGGAAGAAGGATTCGCGGGCAAAGGAAAAAACGAGTGGCAGAGTGAAGAGTTTGTGAAAATGGTTCGCGAGCTGCAGCCGAATATTCTGCTCAATGACCGCTTAGAGGTTCCGGGGGATATTACTACGCCTGAGCAGTATATGCCGAAGGAATGGGTGAAGGTAGGTGGACGCCCTGTTGTATGGGAAGCCTGCCACACATTTAGTGGCTCATGGGGCTATCATCGGGACGAGGATTCCTGGAAGAGCGTTGATATGCTGATCAAAATGCTAGTTGATGCAGTTGGCAAAGGCGGGAACTTATTGCTGAACATTGGACCGACGGGACGCGGAGAGATCGACGAGCGCGCACTGGAACGTCTGCAAGGCATCGGCGAATGGATGAAACGGCATGATCGTTCGATCTACGGCTGTACTGCAGCACCTGAAGGTGTGCAGGCGCCTGATGATTGCCGATTTACTTACAATCCACAGACAAATCGTTTATATCTGCACATCTTCAGCTATTCGTTCAAATCCATTCATATCAAAGGATTAGCTGGCAAGATTGAATACGCACAATTGTTGAACGATGCATCCGAAATTAAGGTGAAGGAAGGTGCACGGGAAAGCTCAATGGCTGTAGGTGCATTTACTGAAGGGCGCGATGCGGAGACGGTATCCATCAGCATTCCCGTGAAGAAGCCGAATGTTACGGTACCGGTGATTGAGCTGTTCCTGAGACCTGGGGCTTTTGCCTAACAATTGATGCCATAATGAGGTGAGGCTTGTGAAGGCAATTGAGATTCAACCAAACTATGAAGTGTCCTGGACATTAGATACAGGGTACTGTCATGATGGGATACCTCTGTCGAATGGTGTGTTCGGTACATTGGTCTGGTTCCAAGATGAGCATATCATGCTGACGGTAAACCGTGCCGATTATTGGGATCATCGCGGAGGCACGATTTGGCGGGACGATTGTACGTATGAGCATCTGAAGAAGCTGTTGACCACCGGTGATTTTGAAGAGGCTCGGGGGCTCTTCCCCACCACGATGATGAATGGCAAGGAGAAACGGCCAACGAGACTAGCGATGGGTAGATTCGAACTGAAGCTAAGAGAGGGTGCTCATATCCTCTCCGCTTCACTTCAACTGGATCGAGGCGAGGCTGTCATAGTCTGCCGCTTTGAGGGAAGCGAGCATACATTACGTCTTTCTATTGCAATTGACGCACCTCTTCTGCTGTTGTCGGATCATGCTGGGCTCATACACGATGTGGAGGCCATTCCGGCATATTCATTTGCGAAGACTAAAGCGTACTTTGATGATTTTGACATACCTCCGCCTATGCTACTAGCGGATGGGTGGGTACAAAATCTACCCCAGGATCCATCATGTGCAGTGCTAATGAGACGATATGAAGGAATGCTTGGAATTGTCGCAGCCTATGGCATGAACTCCGATGAGGCGATACATTCGGCTAATACGATTTTGGATACATGCTCACCGGGTATGGCTTACAATGCAGTGGTAGATATCTCTGGTGCAGATCTTTATGCGGAAGTTATAGCTTCAACACAGGAGCATTGGCGATCCATATGGCGTAAAGCTGCGGATGTCTCTTTACCTGATCCTGAAATTGAACGGATGTATTATTTAGGGATTTATCGGATGATTGGCTGCTCTATGATAGGAAAAATTGCACCGACACTGCAAGGTCCGTGGGCGGAGGAATACCGGAATCCGCCGTGGAGCTGTGATTATCATTTTAATATTAATGTGCAACAGTGCCTATGGCCAGCTTATGGTTCCAATCTATTGGACTGCTTACAGCCATTGTTCACGATGATCGACAGCTGGAAGCCGATATTAGCACAGAATGCTAAACGGTTCGTGGGGCTCGAGGATGGGTATATGCTAGGTCATTCGGTTGACGATCGGGGCCATCCTGTCGGTGGTATGTGGACCGGAACGATTGATCAAGCGAACACCTCGTGGATTGCTCAAATGATGTGGCAGTATGCTCGATATGCAGGGGATGAGGAATATCTACTTCATGAGGTGTATCCGTTTATGGTGAAGTCACTTCATGTATTCCGGGCAATGATGGAGTGTGAGGGAGATGGATACGTTCTACCAGTGTCCGTGTCTCCTGAATTCGGCGGTTCGTCACCGAAAGGGCTTGCCCGGAATTCAACGTTCTTTCTTGTTAATGTTCGTTTCTTGTGTGAAAAGCTATTGGAGCTCGATGAAACGTACGGAATTGATGAAGCTACGGCGGCGATCGCTAGGGACATCTATAACAAGCTGCCACCCTACACCGCAGGACCAAGACAGTTCCAAGAGTTTAGTACCAAGCCAGGACTTGAGCTGTATTTGTGGGAAGGCCAGCCGTTGTCTGAATCCCACCGTCATCACTCACATCTAGCAGGGATTTTTCCGTTTGACACTATGAATATGGAGGACCCTGCGCAGAAAGAGGTAGTCATGAATGCCTATAGATCATGGGTTGATCAAGGGATGGGGCGGTGGGCAGGCTGGTCTATGCCTTGGGCATCGATTTTGCACAATCGGTTAGGCTCTGCGGATATGGCCTTGCTATCACTTACATTGCTGAAGGAAGTCTTCATGATGCCTAGCTATGCAAGCAGACATAATGCGAATTATAAAGGCTTTAGTGAATTTACTGGCGGAGATACGATGCAAGTAGAGGCGTCAATCGCCGCTGCTGCCGCTGTGCTAGAAATGTATGTGCAATGTGTTAGAGGAACCATTCGAGTCTTCCAAGGATTATCCAAGCGCTTTAAGGAGGCTTCGTTCTCTGGCATTCGAGCGGAGGGGGCGGTTCTGATCTCAGGCGTTAAGACTGGTGGTCAGGTGCAGTCCGTTATTGTGTATAGCGAACGAGATGAAGTGATCCGACTCGTCAATCCGTTTGGTGGAAGAGTAGCGATTCATAAAGCTGGCGCTGTGATCCGGTCGGAGGAGGAACTGATTATATTACAGCTTCGTGCAGGAGAAAAAGTCGTTCTTGAGAATAGTGGAACCGGAGGTACGGCTGCGAATGAATAAATCATCAACAGCAAGCGTGAAATTTGGCATTCAAGGCCCCGTGGTAGCATGGCAGGACCCATGGGCAAGTGAAGCATCAGATCTCGTAATGCGAACGGGAACGGGAGCGATTCATATATCTCAGGACGAGACGCCTTCTCCAGTGTCATTCATTTCGGTACTGCAAGACATGGGTGCGGATTTTTATGTGCATCACATGCTACCAGGCATGGAAGGCTTTCAGGATATGCTACGGGACATGGAACGGTACGGAATGAACTTCTGCATTGGGAATGAATATGGCAATATTAATGGACCTTGGGTCGAAGGTACGAATCGCTGGGATGTGCCTGATGTTGCCATTACAGAGGCAATAGAGAGCGGAAGATGTATGGGGTTGTTGTATGATGAACCGGAGCACCTGCAGATTAATGCTGCGCAGTATCGGAAGGATGGGTGGTATCCACACTGGGGAGGCACGGACGGGCTTAGCCTTCAGGAAGCAAACGATGTAGTTGTGAATACAGTCACCGAGCGAAATGTTCATGTTAAAGCACTGGTAGAGAAGAACGGTAGAACTGGAATAGATGTACCTCTGATTGCCGAGCATGTCTTCCCAGTTATGTTTCATGTTCATGCTCGTGCGGGGATGGCTGTATGCCCGAAAATAATGAAGGAATCGTTTCAGGCGCTGCAGCTTAGTACAGCGCTCGGAGCTGCGAAGCAATACGGACGTCCGCTTTGGATTTGCGCTGATCTGTGGGGACCAGACATCGGTCATTGGTTTACCCGACTGTCGGGATTTCCGGGGCATTCACCTGAGGAGTTCGCATCCGCACTTCGAATGGCTTATTTAATGGCACCGACACATCTGTTTACGGAGAATGTGGATGCACTTCTACGCTATAAGGACAACCGCTTCGAGCGAACGGAATTTGGGGAGGTCTGGTTGCAGTTCATTCATGACTATGTTCCAGGGCAGCCACTACATTGGTCGCATACCGATATCAATCCAGACATCGTCTTGATCCATGCGGATGATAGTAATTACGGACAGAATGCTAGATTATTCGGCAACCGGACGGATGCTGTGGAGGAAACGACGAATAGTGTATTCGAAGCTTGGAATTTGCTCAGTCATGGGACGATTCCATCCCACGGTAGCTGTATGCATATCCCAGGCTATGACTTTCCTAGGCATAAGTTGAAGCAGCGAGTTGCATTAGATCGCTATCCACTTCCTTTCGGCTGTCCTGATCTGCCGCAGACTGCTACGCATACGCTGTTCAATCCATTAAATAACGTCATTGTATACGATGACCAGGTACGTTACGAACAGCTTGGACAGCCTAAGCTAATACTCGCGGCCGGCTCACGACTGTCCGAGGAGACGTTAGCGGCGATCCGACGTCGAGCGGAAGAAGGTTCCGTCGTTCTCGTTGCCGCATGGCTGGTGCCAAAGGCTTGGAAAGAAAGCAGACGTTACCCGAACGGGGGAGCCTGGGTTGTGATTAACGACTTCTTGAGTGACACAGCTCGCGAAACAGTCGCTCCATATCTAGGAGGTCATGACAGCTGGCGATTACGCTTCGGCGATCATGAAATTCGTTTCTATAAGGGAGATGCAACGGGACAGATCCTCAAGACCGAGGTTTTCTCTGGGACGAAGTTATAGACATATTACAAGTTATCCTATATATCTTATATTTCTTGAAGAAACGGATACTGTCCCTAAAAGGACGGCATTGCCGTTTCTTCTTGCTCTACTAGAATTTATTAAATTTCGAGACTGCGGAGAAATGTGAAAAGAATTAGGGATGGTCCTATATTCAATGGTGGCCATGGGGAGCCCTGTTTTTAATTAAGCACACGCCTCTTTGGGACGGACCGAGCGGACCTTATATCCACCGAAATGCATGTTTTAGTCGAGGTTACGGACAAATGTATGCGAAAAACCGAATACAATGTGCCGCCGGTAACATAAACGAGCCAAATGTATGCGAAAAACCGAATACAATGTGCTGCCAGTAACGTAAACGAGCCAAATGTATGCGAAAAATCGAACACAATGTGCTGCCGGTAACGTAAACGAGCCAAATGTATGCGAAAAACTGAATACAATGTGCCGCCGGTAACGTAAACGAGCCAAATGTATGCGAAAAATCGAATACAATGTGCCGCCGGTAACGTAAACGAGCCAAATGTATGCGAAAAATCGAACACAATGTGCCGCTGTAACGTAAACGAGCCAAATGTATGCGAAAAATCGCATACAATGTGCCGCCAGTAACGTAAACGAGCCAAATGTATGCGAAAAATCGAATACAATGTGCCGCCGGTAACGTAAACGAGCCAAATGTATGCGGAAAATCGAATACAATGTGCCGCCAGTAACGTAAACGAGCCAAATGTATGCGGAAAACCGAATACAATGTGCCGACGGTAACGTAAACGAGCCAGCGCCGTTATTCGCCCCAAATCACCCGGAAATGGGCTTGTTATTAACGAATAAGTGCAATACGGTTGTCCGTAAGCGGAACCTCACTACGAAGGTGTATATGGATACGAGTATGGAATTACGGATGTACTCAGCTTGTAACTCTACCTCCAAAGATGCCGTCAGCCGTTTTTCTTGTGCAGTTAAACAGTTAATAACTCAAGCATCCCCTTAATACTACAATTCCCCCTATAAATACAGCGGTTTAAGCCTATAAATAGAAGTCAGATCCCGTGTAAAGTTAGTATCAAACCTATGTAAAGGAGAACACAAATGGATCCTTTAGATAACCATATTCGATATATCGGCGGCCAAACCGCCAATTTGGATTATCATCATGGGCAGCTTCGTCCGGTCATTGGTGTTCGGAGCAGACAGGTACTCCGAGCTAATCGTTCTCATCCTGAGCTGTCCGACGGAACAGGCTGGACCTATAATCATGCACCTATGCTAGCTTACTGGAAAGGTAGCTTCTATCTAGAATATTTAAGCTGCCCTGTGCACGAACATGTACCACCGGGCCAGACACTGCTAACGACTTCAAAGGACGGCTGGAACTGGTCCACGCCCGTTGTATTGTTCCCGCCCTATCAACTTGACAATGCGCATACTTATTCGAATGGTGAACAGCTTGCAGCTGGAACGTATAGCGTGATGCACCAACGAATGGGCTTCTACACGGCATCGAGTGGACGTCTACTCGCAGTAGCTTTTTATGGATTTTGCCCATTGCCAAGTATTAGTCCGAACAATGGAAAAGGAATCGGCCGTGTAGTAAGGGAGATTATGGAAGATGGAAGCTTCGGACCGATCTACTTCATTCGGTTGAACCGACATGCCGGTTGGCATGAGCAGAATGTGCATTACCCGATGTATACCACAACTGAGGATCAAGGCTTCCTCGAAGCATGTGAGGAGCTGTTATCGGATCGCTTAGTGACGCTACAGTGGTGGGAGGAGGATCGTAGTCCCGATGACTTCTACGCCGTAAAAGGCGGAACCGCTTTCAATTCGTATCCGTTGCCGGATGGTCGAATTGTAGGGCTATGGAAGCATTCGGTCTATGCGATATCTGAGGATAAGGGCCACTCTTGGTCGCAGCAGAAGCAAGCTAAGTCGATGATTACGGCAGGCGGCAAATCATGGGGGGAAAGAACCTCGGATTCTCGTTATGCACTTCTATATAACCCATCACCGATTGGTAATCATCGATGGCCACTCGCGATAGTTACAAGCGATGATGGACTTTCTTTTGACGATATGCTTGTCGTGAATGGGGATGTTCCACCGCGGCGCTTTTTCGGAAATCATAAAAATTATGGGTTGAGCTACATCCGTGGAATTGAAGCAGGAGATGCTCCACCAGATGGTAGCATGTGGGTAACCTACAGTGCGAACAAAGAGGATATTTGGGTAAGTGAAATACCTATACCGATAAGCTACCAAGTCAATGAGCCTGTACATGATTCGTTCAACGGTCTGGATGAAGCGGACCGGGTTCCTAATTGGAATATTTATAGTCCACTTTGGGCCAGTGTTGCTGTAGCTGCTATTCCCTCCGAAAGTGATCGAAGCTTAGAGCTTCGCGATGCAGATCCTTATGATTATGCCAAAGCTGAGCGAGTATTTCCTTCGTGCTCGGCTGGTGAGGTACGGATTCGACTTATGGCGAAACAGGTAGACGAGGGGCAGTTGTACATCGAGCTATGCGATGCGAAGAGCTCTATCCCTGTACGACTTTGTTTTGAAGCGGGTGGGATGCTGCGAGTGCTTCAAGCTGGTACTTGGACGGCGCTTCAACAATATGATGCAGATCGCTGGTATGACCTGATCATTCGTTTCGATACCGCTAATCAACAGTTTACCGTTCAGGTAAATGGGCAGGACGCTCCGAAGTCGTATCACTTCTCTATGCCTGCGTATACACTTGAAAGACTCACATTGCGAACTGGTCCGATCCGAGGGGAGCCGCATGTGGAGACACCGCTGATTACAGATGATCTTGTAGATCCCGACGAGCCTGTGAAAGCCGCAGTTTATTACATTAACGAAGTTAAGATGAATCCCTTAAAAGGAGTTGCGAACACATGACAGTGATGAAGCTGGCAAATACTGAAGCCTTGCCATTCGACATGCCGGAGGTAGAACTTCCTGTTATTCCCGACAATACATTCAATATTACGGATTTCGGTGCGATCGGCGACGGACAATTCATGAATACGGAGGCCATCGAGAGTGCGATGGTAGCCTGTGCCTCACAAGGGGGTGGAACAGTTATTATCCCGGCGGGCACCTGGATTACGGGGCCAATCCGATTGCGAAGTCGGGTCTGTCTACATACCGAATCAGGGGCACTTATCATATTTAGTAAGAATCGTAATGATTATCCGCTTATATCAACAAGCTATGAAGGGCTTCGTACGGTTCGTTGTATCTCCGCCATTTATGGCGTGGATTTGGAGAACGTCGCGATTACAGGACAGGGTATTTTTGACGGCTCAGGCGAGATTTGGCGACCAGTAAAGCGGATGAAAATGACGGAAGGTCAGTGGAAGAAGCTACTGCAATCCGGTGGGTATGTGGAAGGAGATTGTTGGTGGCCGACTGAGCAATCGCTGAAAGGCCATATCCTCGCGAAACAGCTAATTGCACAGAACGTGCAAGAGCCTTCGGCGTTCCTACCTGCCCGCGATCATTTACGGCCAACGCTTGTACAGTTGGACAGATGCCGTAAGGTATTGCTCGACGGCCCAACCTTTCGGAATTCCGCTGCTTGGAATGTGCATCCGTGGTTATGTGAGCATGTAACGATTCGAAATGTTTCGATTCGTAATCAGTGGCATTCGCAGAATGGCGATGGCTTAGATTTAGACTCTTGTCGATATGCTAATATTCATGACACACTTTTCGATGTCGGCGATGATGCCATTTGTATCAAATCAGGTAAGGATGCCGACGGCCGCTCACTCGCTGCTCCTACGGAGTACGTTATTATTCGCAATTGCCAAGTGTTCCATGGTCATGGAGGGTTTGTGATTGGAAGTGAAATGTCTGGAGATGTCCGTAACATCTTGGTAACAGACTGTGTATTTATTGGGACGGATGCGGGTCTTCGTTTCAAGAGTACAAGAGGCCGAGGTGGCACTGTGGAGCATATTTATATTCAAAATGTGCGGATGAAGGATATTGCGAAGGAAGCAATTATATTTAGCTCATATTATTCAGGCAAGAACAATACAGAAGATACCGTCCCAGTCTCGGAGGAAACACCCGTATTTCGGGATTTCTATATTCGCGATACAACCTGTATTGGTGCACAGATGGCTTTATTGATAAAAGGTCTACCAGAAATGCCAATCTGCAATATCGTCTTCGAGCGTGTAATGTTGACAGCCCGAAAAGGTGTTACCTGCACAAATGCAGAGAATATTGTGTTCCGAAGCACAACGATACTACCTGAAGAAGGGGAGCCTTTTACCATGGATAAGGTTGAAGGGGTTACCATCGTGAATTAATCTATACACCATCGGAATGGGAGGAGTCGTATGCTGGAGTTGATCGTAATTGGATACGATTTGGATGCATCACCTCGGATTATGCATGGCGTCGTGATGTTGAAAAAAGCGCTCGAAACAAGCGGGTATCATGTCGAAGAGAAGCCTGGTGGCTGGTCATGGGATCGTTACAGAGAATCTGATGTACCAAAAATATACGTCGGGTGCCGTCTCCAATCCGATCTGATTGTTGGTTTAGAAGACCATGATCTGCTGCTGTACCATACGAATGAACCAAACCGAGAAGGGTTTTATCTGTCCCTGTGCCCGGGGAGGCTGATCGTGGTCAGTGGTGGGGATGATAGCGGTGTATTATATGGCTGTCAAGAGCTATCGAGACATATTCGAGAACAAGGAGAACTACCGCACGAATTATCATTCGGAGATGCACCGCGATTAACGTGGCGTGGGCCTGCGATTGGTATACAGAAGCAGGAGATTGAGCTTGGTCGACAAGCATTTGAATATCCATGGACACCTGATCGGTTTCCATGGCTGTATGATAAAGTGATGTGGCTGGACTATTTGGATATGCTGCTCGAACATCGGGGCAATGTCTTGTATTTGTGGAATGCTAACCCGTTCTCCTCGTTGATCGATTTGCCTGATGAACCGGAGGCGCGCGAGGTAACTACAACACAGCTGGAAAGAAACGCGAACCTACTGAACTGGCTAACCGCAGAGGCAGACAAACGAGGGATTCAATTAATTTTATCCTTCTACAGTATCCATATTCCCCATGGCTTTGCCAACAAGTACGGATTACCCTATCGACATCACCAACCGACTCCTATAACAAGCGAGTTCTACCGTAAATTATTATCTACTTTTGTTTGTACATTCCCGAAGGTAGGTTTGATGATCTGTCTTGGGGAACAGCTGAAGGGGCAAATGTACGGAGTAGAGTGGCTGTGTGAGACTATTTTACCCGGTATTCATGAGGGATTGCGTCAATCTTCCGCGGTAGAGCCACCGCCGGTCATTGTGCGTTCACACGGTATTGAGATTGAGGATGTGATGAGTGCTGCGAGTTCACTGTATCCGAATCTTCATTCCGAAATGAAATTCAATGGAGAATCACTTACAACCTGGGTTCCTAGAGGGAATGCGCAGCAATTGCATCAGAAGCTTGGTTCGCATGACAGCGTCCATGTAGCAACGGTTCATATGGTAACGAATTTGGAGCCGTTTCGCTGGGGAGCGCCCTCGTTTATTCAACGTTGCGTACAATCCATCCACTATCGATTAAAGGCCACGGCGCTACAATTTTATCCTTTATCGTACTGGAACTGGCCATATTCACCGGACAAGGCGGATATTCGTATCAAGCAGGTAGATCGGGATTGGATCTGGTTTGAGGCTTGGCTACGATATGCGTGGAATCCGGATCGGGACGCTATAACAGAGCGCCAGCATTGGATTTCGCGACTGGAGCATAAGTTTGGCAGTAAAGAGGCGGGCGAGCTTATTCTTCGTGCCTACGAATCTTCAGGTCGCTGTGCTCCATTGCTGCTTCGCCGTTTTGGCATCACGCAGGGCAATCGTCAGACGATGAGTCTGGGCATGACGATGAGCCAACTGACGAATCCAGAACGGTACGTTCCATGGCCTGAGCTATGGAAATCGCATGCGCCACCTGGAGAACGATTGGAGCAATATGTGCTTAAGGAATTAACAGGACTTCCGCATAGGGGAGAGACGCCCCTTGATATTATCAAGGAGACAGAGCATTCTTCCGAGGAAGCGTTCAAAGCGGTGCAGCAGGCAAGAAACTACGTACATAAGAATAAGGCTGAGTTTGAACGTATCGTGACGGATATGGATGCAATCCGCATCATGACGGGCGTGTACACATGTAAGGTAAGGGCAGCCATGCTTGTATATATGTATAAGCATATGGTTGGAGGGAACTACTCGATGAGGCTAGAGTTGCTGGAAGAAGCGGCAGAATGGGTGGAAAAGAGTGTAACAGAATACCGAAGGCTCACGGAGGTTACAGCACAACAATACTGGTTCGCTGGCGGCATGCAAACGAGACTGCGCAAGGTACCATTTCGTGACGGGAAAGCTTATAGCCACTGGTCAGATTGCTTACCCATGTATGAACAAGAGCTGGCTGTGTTTCGTCAACGAATAAGTGACTTGCGAATAGGCGCTTTACCAGATTTTCTTATGCAGGAGTCAAGTTCGAATCACTATCAACGATACCGTCAAGCCGACTTTACGTTGGAAAGTGAACATGCGGAGCTGTTCCAAATTGAGAAAGGGGCTCGTGTGTTTACGGATGGTGATATCCCGATTATTGGTTGTGCGGAAGAGCTGTCTGGATTGACGGGTATTCGGTTTAGTCAGCGTCAAGCGACTCACGAAGAGATGATTCTAGAGATAGAGTTAAAGTCACCGTCTATTATTCTGGTAGGGTTATTTCATTCCCAAGATGAACAGTGGCTGCAACCGATTGCCTATGATTCTGATCAGCGGGGCTATTCCAGACTTGATCCCGTATTACAGAAAGGTATTAGGGTGTTCGCCTATCCATCTATTAATATCCATGCGTTGTCCTATGAAGCGGGACGTCACTCGGTTTGTTACGGGAAGGGAGCATTTCTAATTGTAGGTGTAATCGAGCCGAATCAGATGCTGTCGGATCGTGAGTTCGATCAGAGAAATAACGGTAATATGCTGCTGGATTGGCTGTTTGAAACAGCCGCTGTAGCACCAGTGAATTAATTATTACATCTACCGAATCCCCCTATAATTTAGTTGCATCAGCCTAAGAAAGCGCAGGCATTCCCATCTATAATAAGTCTTACTTGAAGCAGTTCATATCATCTGTTTCGATGAGTCGAGGAAATAGAGCAATGTCACATCAAACAGAATAGAGAGCGCTTACAAGTGTTAAAAATGGGTCAAATTAAAAGGGAGGAATATTCTAATGGTACGAAAGGTGATGACGAAAGTGTTAACCTCTGTGATGCTGTTATCTGTATTGGCAGCATGTGGAGGTACGAAGGAAGTCGATGATTCGCAAACATCACAATCCAATGCTCCGAATGCAACCGAGACAGCAAGCAGCACCAATCCTGAAGATATTAAAGCTGATCTGAATTGGTTCGGTCTTGCACAACCAAAAGAATTTGAGGATCGTTACGGCCAGTATATTAAGAAAAAATTCCCTAATGTTAATATAACGTACATCAACCAGACTGAAGAACGCAAAATGGAGCAAGTTATTGCTTCAGGTACAGACATCGATATATATCTAGCCACAGCGGGTGAGTTGCGTGAAGACTGGATTCCTGCAAATTTGGCGCAGGATCTTACCCCGCTAATCTCATCGCATAATATTCCATTGGATACGATCGAACCTGCCTATATGGATGCGGTGACGATCGATGGCAAAACCTATTTGCTACCACTCAGCGATAATAAATTTGTCATGTATTATAATAAAAGCATCTTCGATCGTTTCGGTGTTGAATATCCTCATGATGGGATGACATGGGATGAAGCGATTGATCTTGGTAAGAAAATTACACGTAATGAAGATGGCAAGCAATATTTAGGTCTTTGGTTATCGCCTAAGCATTACCTTCGTGTTACTCAAAACTCTGCTGGATTCGTTGACCCTGCTACGAATAAGGCAACCGTTAATAATGATCAGTGGAAATTTATCTATGATAATATCTTCTATAAGCTATCTCGTGATCCAGGTGTACAGCAACGTGCTTCCGAAAAGTTTTACGGACATGATGACTTTAATAAGGAATTCCTAGTCGGCATGTATGTCTTTACATCGGGTTGGATGAACAGTGCCAACAGCTCGCTTGCGATGGATTGGGACATTGCATCTGTCCCAGAATTCAAGGAATACCCTGGTCTGAATACGCAGCCTTATGCAACCTATGTGGGTATTACATCCACCTCCAAACATCAGGAAGTTGCTGCGGAAATTGCAAAATATTTAGTTTCAGAAGAGTATCAGACCATTATGTCTAAAAGAGGTTACATTACACCTTTAACTACACAAGCGGTACGTGATGTTGCATTTGCTGATTACGAGTTCGCAAAAACAAAAAATATTCAAGCATTGTACCACGGCAAGCCTGCGCCGCAACGTACCATGACAGAATATGATGAAATCGTACTTGAACAAGCGATGTACACAGGTGGTGTTATCCCTGAGATTGTAAAAGGTAAAATGGATGTGAATACCGCCTTGCGACAAGCTGAGGAAAATGGCAACAAGCTAATTCAAGAGCAAATCGCTCAACAATAATAGGCTTAGGCAAGGCAAAATACAACCAATCGCCCTCTATTGTAAGTCAATTAGGGGGCGATTTTCTTATTTCTGTAATAATTGTCTGTAGTTAGGTTAGATGATTCGATTGCCCTATAAATTCCCCCGTTAAGCCCGAGGTAGAGTAAATCATCTATCGATATACTATTGAATAGGAAGCGATGGAAGGAGATACTCTCGCATGATTGATGAAGAGCTGAAGGCTGGAAGGAAGTCACTACGTACCGTTCCTGGTAGTCTTCTGCTAGGTTCTACTGGCGCACGTTTATGGGCAGATTATGTGGAGGCAGCTCCTGGATTTGTCGGACGATTTGACTTCATTCACAAAGTTAATATTCCACTTTTATTTACTATTCTAGTGAATGGGCAAACATTCAACATGGATACGGCATCAACTGATTGGTATCCAAGCCAGCTTCAAATGACCTATAAGGATGATTCGCTTCAGTATGCGGAAGTGAAGTTTATTACGTGGGAAGATTGCGCTATATCTTGCCAATCCTGGACGAACCGGTCGGATCGAGAGCTGTTGCTACAGTTGAAAGCGCCCCCTGAGTTTGTTATGTATGGGGACACCGCTCTGCAAGGCGGATATGATATTCCCTTCTACACCTTCGATATAGATGCGAGCATCGCATTAAGTGACACCTCATTGTTACTCGAAGGATTAAGACTCGCTCCTGGTGAGACGAAGGATTTTATCATTGTAACAGCTTTAGGAATTCGCTCACAAGATAAGAAGGAGACACTGTTGAACCGTGCATCGCTAGCGATTAGACAGTTTACGGCTAACCTTGATCAAGCATCATTAGAACAGCGGACAGTTTATAAACAATGGTTCGAGGGCGCACCGAAATTTAACTCCAATGATCCATTATTGAATAAAACTTGGTTGTATCGATGGTTTTTACTCCGTCACAACATGGCAGATCCGAAATATGGCTTGCTCCAGCATCCTTTATTTTACGAAGGACGTTCTCATAAGAAGACGAAAAAACCTTTTACAAAAGGTGGCTGGGAGTTCAGTAAGCTAATTAACTTATCTGTTCCACTGCATTTGACCGATGCTAAATGGCATCATGATCCTACTGCAAGTATTGGTGCGCTACATAACATGCAGGAGACTCCTGCCGAGAATGGAATGTACACCTGCTTAACAGTGGATGAACAAATGCACTCCTTTGCCAATTATATTGGGTGGGCAGCCTACAATTTGTTTCTTATACACCGAGATAAAACAGTAATTTTGAATGCGCTTCCAGGTCTGAAGGCGCAGCTCACCAGCTGGCAAGAGGTGTATGGTAACGAACATGATGATTTGATGACAGAATACCGACATACTCGCACGGGGAAGGAATATCAGCCGAGTTACTGGTACTTCCATAACTACCCTCGTAATCCAAAGGATCCGGAGACGTATACGCATGTGAAGCGAGTCGACCGGACGGTCTATCATTACTTGAATGCCACCGGCGTGGCACGACTCTGCGAGTTGGTTGGGGATCAGGAAGCAGAAGTATATTTACAGCTTGCAGATCGAATTAAGAACGATGTGTTGGAGAAAATGTGGGATGATACAACGGATTTCTTCTACGATTTACACTATGAGACGGATGAGAAGGCACTCGTTAAAAATATTGTCGGCTTCTACCCTGCATGGGCAGGGATGCTGGATGATCGACACGATGGACTTTTGCAGCATTTGTTGAATCCGAAAGAATTCGCTACAGGCTGTCGATATCCTACGGTTGCCGCTGACAGTATCGCTTATTCGAAGGAAGGTGGATGGTTCGGTCATTTTGTAAAAGGTCGCAATGGCTGTATGTGGAACGGACCGACCTGGCCTTATACCAACTCTGTTATACTCGATGCGCTAGCGAGGGAGAGTAAGCGGAATAATCACAAGTATGATGAGGCATTTGCGAAGGATTTGAGGGAATATTCTTTCCTGCATTTCCAGAATCGCGATTTAACCCAGCCGTGTCTTGTTGAGCATTATAACAGTGAAACAGGCGAGCCGCTTAGTGATGAACAAGAATATAATCATTCGTACTATATTGATTTAATTATTAGCCATGTGGCAGGGCTATCTATTACTGCTGATGGTATTCAGTTGGATCCGCTTGATATTGGGCTAGATTATTTCGAACTTGATCAGGTGAAGGTAGCTGGTCAAGACATTCGGATTACATACGGCAAACCGGGTCTAAGTAGCTATCCAGAAGGTATTGAAGTCGGCTACAGAATCTATCTCAATGGTCAACTCATTAATAAGGAAGAGCAGTTAAGAGCTGTCAAGCTACCACTGACATGGAATAAATAATCATGTAAAGGAGTTAGAGCGATGCAACTAACAGACCGATACGATGGGATTCTACGGCAATCGGAGCAGGATTCACAATTAACGGAAGCACTGCTACCGATCAGGTATGAGCCAGATAGTCATTCTGCCAATATGCTAGAACTAGATAATGGGGATTTGTTATGCGTATGGTTCTCAGGAAGTGGTGAAGGCAATCCAGATACGAATGTACTGCTGTCGAGACTACCGGCAGGTAGCAATCGGTGGGAGGAGCCTATCGAAGTTGCATCTGACCTCGAGCGCTCGGAGCAGAATCCAGTTGTTTTCCAAGCACCAGACGGCGGAATCTGGCTTCTTCATACGTCAACCGAACCGC
Organism: Paenibacillus sp. FSL R10-2734; assembly: GCF_037963865.1. Classification (NCBI taxonomy): domain Bacteria; kingdom Bacillati; phylum Bacillota; class Bacilli; order Caryophanales; family Paenibacillaceae; genus Paenibacillus; species Paenibacillus sp. FSL R10-2734. The sequence goes on from NZ_CP150170.1 coordinate 2,432,437, forward strand.
ATAATCAGCGCACATCCCGTATTATATTCCGTATCTCGGAAGACCGTGGTCGTACGTGGGGCGAACGTTGTGTTCTGCATGAAGGACCTGGCCTATTCCTTCGCAGTCCAATCCTGGCCATGAGCAACGGAGAATGGCTACTTCCCTGTTATTATTGTAAGGATGGAGGACATTATAGTGTTGTGCTGATATCAAGTGACCAGGGTGCAACGTGGAAGGAATACGAGGTTGAGGGCGCTCAGCATCGCGTTCAGATGAGTGTTGTGGAACGTCATCCTGGGACATTATTTGCTGTTTTCCGTAGTCGTCAAGCGGATCGCATTTATAGCAGCACCTCAACCGATTTTGGTAGAACCTGGAGCCAGCCTATCAAAACTGCACTACCGAACAACAACTCCTCTGTCCAGATGACACAGCTTACGAACGGGGATTTAGTTCTTATCTATAATGATTCCACCATGGAAAGAGATCAACATCGCTGGGTACAAAGAAAAGGAGAATGGCGTAAAAAGCCGCTACGCACACCACTGACTATCGCAGTGTCGGAAGACGGTGGAGCAACATGGCCCTATATTAGAAATATTCAGATCTCTGATGCGGAATATCGAGAATTCCAGATTGGCTATTCTTATCCATGTATAATACAAACGAAGGATGGTATCATTCATACGGCGTATTCTTTCTTGCGGAAAGCGATTAAGTACGTACAATTCACAGAGGATTGGATCAAGGGTCGGAAGGATGCTAGTTTAGTGGTTCTTGAGGAAGAAGATCTTTTGTAATCGCTTTAATTGTAATAATTTGCTATAGTTACTGTATATATTCATGAGATTCACCTACACAACGATTGAGGTGATAAATATGGATTGGCGTGTAATAGAATTGCGTGGAGAAAAGTTCTTTCATTCTAAATTTGATATTTTCGTTAATCGAGAAATGGAGTCTTTTTCGCTTTCACAGCATACTCATGATTTTATTGAAATTAGCTATGTAGAGGAAGGGACTGGCTATCATTACATTGAGGATGAAATGATCCAAATTAAACGCGGTGATTTGTTCGTCATCCCGATTGGAACATCTCATGTTTTTCGGCCCTCCTCTCGGGATAAGCAGCTTGTGATCTATAATTGTATTTTTCGCGTTAGCTTGCTAGAGCAATTGCGATCCTCCGTCTGTGAATCCTCGATGCTGTACAAATTTTTGTACGAATCACCGCCTTCTTCATTAAAGAGGCTGTATTACCAAGATAAGTTTGATAAGTTCTTAAACTTATTGCACAGTATGCATAGGGAATTTATTAATAAAGGTCATCGTTATGAGATTCTAATCATGGGTCAATTGATTCAGGCACTTGCCATGCTACAGCGCTACGAATGTGATGATAGCTTGGTTTCGACGCCCGTAACTAACATGGATAACGCCATCCAATATATCAACGAGCATTTTGCAATGAATATAACAGTTCAACAAGTAGCGGAGCGTTCATTTATGAGTGCTAGTCATTTTCAACGACTATTCAAGAAAACAACAGGTGTTACGTTTATGCAGTATTTGCAAAATATCCGTATACAACGCTGCTGCGAGCTATTGAAATCAACCGAGATTTCGATTCAGGAGGCCGCGAATCAGGTTGGATATCAGGATATGAAGTTTTTTCATGCGTTATTTCGTAAAAAGACGGGTGTAACGCCGAGGCAGTATCGGAAGAGCACGCAGGATCTAGAGTTTCCGTTGGCTTCGTCAGAATAAAGAGCGGCACTAAGCCGATATAGCAAAGATTAGAAAAAGATCGTTCTCCCTTTTATTCGAAAAAGGGGGACGATCTTTTTTGCTTTTTTTGAAATGGAGCCAAATATTTTAAGACGAATGCGTTTTGATGAGAGAGGTCATAGTGAGCCCTGCTTTTAATTAAGCACACGCCTCTTTGGGATGTATAACGGACCGGGCGGACCTCCTCCAAAATGCATGTTTTAGTCGAGCTTACGGACAAATGTATGCGAAAAACCGAATACAATGTGCCGACGGTAACGTAAACGAGTCAAATGTATGCGAAAAACTGAACACAATGTGCCGACGGTAACGTAAACGAGCCGAATGTATGCGAAAAACCGAACACAATGTGCCGCGGGTAACGTAAACGAGCCAAATGTATGCGGAAAACTGAACACAATGTGCCGCCAGTAACGTAAACGAGCCAAATGTATGCGAAAAACCGAACACAATGTGCCGACGGTAACGTAAACGAGACTTCGCCGTTATTCGCCTCAAATCACCCTGGAATGGGCTTGTTATTAGAAAATAAGTGCAATATGGTCCGTCCCTCTCTACGTAGGAGTAGATGGATAGCGTTCAAGATTACAGATGTACTTGGCATTGAAAAAGTAGAAGAAAGCTCCAAGGTAGAATAGAAAGGGCTACCCATGCTGAAGTGCCTGAATTTACTCCAGATCTTTAAAGGACCGAGCGGTAGATGAGGTTTTTCTTATTATATAGGTCATCTGAGCTGAGGTTATTGTGAGCGCTTGCATCACCCTATAGAAACGACTTTAATCACCTATAAAATAGAAAAATTCACATTGTATAATGTAGTAAATTTACAGTCGGTAGTGCTCTTAAGGGGTCCACCGGTCAGCTAGGAGGAGAGACGAGGCTTGAAACAAGATACGAAGGTAGAACGCTGGGCTCTTTTTGAAACCGCTTTACAATCCAGCGAAATACCAGAGAAACCATTTCGCGACGTCCGGCTGGAGGCCACATTCCAGATCGGGGACCGAGAGGTCAAGGTAGATGGATTCTATGATGGAGAGAATGTATTCCTCATCAGGTTCATGCCAGATAGCGTTGGCACATGGTTGTTCTCAACCAGAAGCAATGCTCCGTCGCTGAATGCTATACATGGACAATTTGAATGTGTAGAGGCCAGCAGCTCTAATCATGGTATGGTCCGAGTTGGATCCCAGTACGGGTTCGAATATGCAGATGGCACATCCTATATGCCATTCGGAACTACTTGCTACGCCTGGATTCATCAGCATGAATCCTTACAAGAAGCTACGCTTCAGGAGCTTGAACATTCACCTTTTAATAAAATTCGCATGTGCATATTTCCGAAAAGGTATGCGTTTAATATGGTTGAGCCGGAGCTCTTTCCATTTCGGGGATCGAAGGAGCATGGCTTTGATCTTGAACGGTTTGAGCCTCGCTTCTTCCAGCAGCTTGATTATCGGATTAGGCAGCTCGGTGAGCTTGGTATAGAAGCGGATATTATCTTATTTCACCCCTATGACAAAGGTCATTGGGGCTTCGACCGAATGAGTGGAGAGCAGGATGAATCGTATCTCCGCTATGTGATTGCACGATTGTCTGCCTATCGTAACGTATGGTGGTCGCTCGCAAATGAATATGATTTCATGACGGAGAAGCAGCCTGAGGATTGGGATCGATTGTTTCAACTCGTTCAGCAATATGATCCTTACCAGCATCTACGCTCCATTCATAACGGGACGAAAATGTATGATCCATCATCGCTTCATCTGTATGATCACGCTAAGTCATGGGTTGATCATGTGAGCCTTCAGCACTGGGATCTAATGGCAACAGATACGATCCGAAAGCAATATGGGAAGCCCGTTGTTGTTGACGAGTGCTGCTATGAAGGAGATATTCCTCGCCGCTGGGGCAACATTACGGGAGAAGAGATGACGCATCGTTTTTGGGAAGGAATGGTTCGTGGCACTTACGTTGGTCATGGAGAGACGTATATGCACGAAGATAACATCATTTGGTGGTCGCATGGTGGCAAGCTGCATGGAACAAGCTCGGAGCGAATCGGATTTCTTCGCCAGATCTTTGAAGAAGCGCCACGACAACTCAAAGTTATTGATTCGATCAAGGACGTACCGACTTTAGGCGTAGAAGGTGAATACTATTTGTTGTATTTCGGGATTCATCGTCCAGCTCTTCGACCGGTTCAATTGCCGGAAGGGAATGAATATGAAGCAGAAATAATCAACACTTGGAGCATGACAATCGAACGAATTGAAGGGAGGTTTACAGGGGATTGTACGATTCAGCTTCCTAGTAAGCCATATTTAGCATTGCGGATTCGACGTTGTAGTACATAGCGATCCATTCAGGATTGGCTTGCAATCATAACCTTATTATTCGGAGGTGCCGCCATGGGGCGCATTGTACTTAAGAATGTGGAGAAACGGTATGGAAAAGACAAGCTATATGCTGTCAAAGACTTCAATCTGGAAATTGAAGACGGTGAGTTTCTTGTGATGGTTGGGCAATCAGGCTGTGGTAAATCAACAACACTTCGGATGATTGCAGGACTAGAGGATATCACTTCCGGGGAGCTGTATATAGGCGATAAGCTTGTGAATAATCTACCGCCCAAGGACCGAGATATCGCGATGGTGTTTCAGAACTATGCACTGTATCCGAATATGAACGTGTATGAGAATATTGCATTCGGTCTGCGATTGCGCAAGGAGTCGAAGCATGAGATTGATCAGTCGGTGAAATCCACCTCACGTGTTCTTGAGATAGAACAATATTTAGATCGTAAGCCAAAAGCGTTATCAGGGGGTCAACGTCAGCGTGTTGCTCTTGGCCGAGCTATTGTACGCAAGCCAAGTGTATTCCTGATGGATGAGCCATTATCGAACTTAGATGCCAAACTTCGTGTACATATGCGTACCGAAATTATTCGACTCCATAAACAGCTCGGTGTAACAACGGTATATGTAACGCATGATCAGGTTGAAGCAATGACGATGGGAAATCGAATTGTTGTAATGAAGGATGGTCTCATACAACAGGTGGATGCGCCGCGTGTAATTTATAACAATCCGAAGAATATGTTTGTCGCAGGCTTTATCGGTACACCGCCGATCAATTTTATTGAAGGAAAGGTTGAAGAGGCAGAAGGTGGGAAGCTTCACTTAAAGACTAAGCGTAACTACTTAATGATAGCAGACGAGCATATACCACTGCTGCGGAAGCACGGAAAAGTAAACAAACGAGTCGTACTAGGTTTTCGTTGTGAAAATGTATACGTAGATCCGGAATTGGTGGACCGTCATCCACAATCCCAAATCACAGGAACACTTAAGCTGTCAGAACTCATGGGTGCTGATACCTATTTGTATCTTAACATTGGGACGGATGCATCATTAGTTGTCCGTACATTTACTGGCATTGACTACAACGAGGACGAACCGATCACTGTCGCTCTCAATATGTCGAAAGCGCTTTATTTTGACAAGGATACTACGGAAAACTTAATGTACGAATGAACTATGAGAAGGGGAGAGATGGATGTTAAGGGCACTTAGGAGATGGCGCGCAAGTATCGGTCTGACTCTGGCTCTCGTTCTCGTTCTGTTGCTATCATCGGCTTCAGGATACGCTGAGAATAGCACAGTACAGTCCTCTGACCAACAGCAAGAAGCATCAGTTGCGAAAGACCAGGAGCAGCATAAGACTAATTCAGATAACACGAACGAACCCTATTTTCTTGATAAGCTGGCGGAATGGAAGAAATCCGGCGCAACAAGCGATCATGATGGCAAGTTGATCATATCAGCAACAGATTATGTCCGCACTTCAGATGGAGCACATGTTCAAGTAAGTGATGTTGATGGCAAATCCAATGTTCTGAACTGGAGTATTCAGAATAATGAGTGGATCGAATATGAGTTCAACGTTACCCAAGCTGGGCTGTATCAAATGAATCTAACCTACCGTCCGGTAACGGATAATACTCACAAGAGAGCTATTCTATTGAATACTACAATGGATGGTAAAAACGACTTCCTTGAATCCAAGTCGATTTCGCTGGATCGCCATTGGAAGGACCCGGATAAGCTGAATCTTGATGCTAACGGTGACCAAGTCCGTCCAATGTCAGTAGATATCAGCGGCTGGATGACAACATCGCTTCGTGACTCAGGAGGCGCATATGTTGAACCATTGGAATGGTATTTGACGCCTGGGAAGCATACTCTTCGTTTTACGAGTAATGAGCCGATGACCTTATCCACTATTGAGTTAACTGCTCCAGAGAAAATATTAGATTTTCAGACGGTAAGTAAGTCCAGGCCGAAAGTGAACGCAGCAAGTGCAAACATAGCACCGATTGTGCTTGAGGCAGAGAAGTCCGATTGGAAAAGTGCTTCCTCCGTTGGACTTAAATATGATAACGATACTGAATCTACACCTTATATAGGCGGGAAGATCCGATACAATTCGGTTGACGGATCACGCTGGTCATCAGGAAATGGTGAGATCAGCTGGTCATTCGATGTATCTGAAAGCGGTTACTATAAAATTGGACTTCGCGTCATGCAAAACTTCTCTTCCAATCGATCGACCTTTAGAACGATTCGCATTAACGGGGAAATTCCGTTCTCCGAAATGATGGCTTATCAGTTTCCTTATGGGTCAGGTTGGCAAGGTATTCCGATCACCGATGACAACGATCAGCCTTACTTGTTCTATTTAGAAAAAGGGACGAACACCATTTCCATGCAGGTAACTCAGGCACCCGTGAAAGAGCTGATGACTGAGCTTGAGGAGATCGTGAGTAAGCTCATGTCGCTTGGTGAAGATTTAAAGGCGTTGACCGGTGGTTCTGAGGATACGAATAGAACATGGAAGATGGATCAAGACTTACCTGGCTTCACGACGAGCCTTCAAGCTATCTCAGAGAAACTGGGGAGTGTACAGAAGCGATTGGTTGAAGTAAATGGGCGAAAAGATGGTGTCACACAAGGCTTATACACAACGTTGAAGGATATAGAATCGATGCTAGCAAGCCCTAGCAATATTCCTTATAACATCGATAACTTTGTGACCATGCAAGGTAAAGTAGCTGATTACATGCAGCAGCTCAAAAATCAACCGCTTGGATTAGACCGGATTTACATCGTTCCATCCGATCAACCGTTTCCGAAGATGATAGCAACCGCCTTCCAAAAAGTGAAGGGCTCCTTTATTAATTTTTTCTACTCCTTCCAAGCGAAGGAAGATCTCGGGGATATGGATGAATCCGTGTTGAATGTTTGGGTACTACGCGGTCGGGATTATATTAATCAGCTACAAGAACTGGCGGATGAGGAATTCACGACGCAAACAGGCATAAAGGTAAAGGTTAACTTGTTGCCTGACACGAACCTGCTCGTGCTGATGAATGCTGCTGGTATGGCGCCAGATATCGCACTTGGGTTACCGCAAACATTGCCATTTGACTATGCGATTCGGAATGGCTTGTTAGATTTAACACAGTTTTCCGATTTCGATTCGGTCTTTCAGCGCTTCTCACCAGGGACATGGCTGCCGTTCTATTACAACAAAGGATACTATGGTATTCCTGAGACTCAAAGCTTCTCAATGCTGTACTACCGCAAGGATATTCTTGATAGGCTCGGACTCAAAGTTCCGAATACATGGGAAGATGTCTACAACATGTTGCCAATTCTGCAACAGAATAACATGAATATGATGCCGACGCAGCATACTCCGTTTTTCTATCAGAATGGAGTCGAGTATTTCACTCCAGACGGAATGAAGACAGGATTAGGTACAGAAGCAGGGTACCAGGCGTTTAAAGAGTGGACAGATCTTAACAATGTTTACGCCGTTGATCAACAAGTCGCGAGCTTTTATCAGTCGTTTCGTAGTGGCACCATACCCATTGGGATCTCAGACTTTAGTATGTATATCCAACTTATGGTTGCAGCTCCTGAACTGAATGGATATTGGGGGATTGCTCCGATCCCAGGAGTGAAGCAAGCAGATGGTCAAATCGCCAGATGGATGGGTGGTACAGAGCAAGCGGGTGTTATCTTCAAACGAACGAAGAAAGCAGAGCAGAGCTGGGAGTTCCTGAAATGGTGGACTTCAGCGGATATACAAGAAAAGTATGGTTCGGATCTGGAGACGATCAATGGTACATCATTCCGCTGGAATACGTCTAACGTGGAAGCATTTGTTCATCTACCTTGGAAGCAGGAAGATTTGAACAGTATTCTGGAACAATGGCGTTGGTATAAGGAAATTCCGAATGTACCGGGCAGTTACTTCCTAGACCGCGAGATACAGAATGCATGGAACCGTACCGTAGTTGATGGGATCAATTATCGTAGTTCACTTGAAACAGCTATTGATGCGATCGATGTTGAGATGCGTAGGAAGATGGTGGAGTTCGGAACCGTGGATGCGAACGGTAATATCCTTCGGAAGCAAGAACTACCTGTCGTGAATAAACCGTGGGAAGGGGTGGACAAATATGTCGAAAAGTAATGCGGAAATCTTAAATAAAAATTACATCCCCAGTACCGCAGTTCGCCCGAAAGGAAAGTTCTCTCTATTGTTAAAAGAAATTTGGCGGTATCGGCTATCTTACCTATTCATCGCACCATTTATGATCTGTTTCATACTTTTTATACTCATTCCCGTTGTAGCAGCGGTTGCCCTTAGCTTTACGTCATATAACTCGCTCGAGTCACCGAAATTTATAGGCTGGGACAATTTTCGATACATGATATCGGGCGATCTGTTGTTCTTACAACATGCATTGCCGAATACGTTCAAGTTCGCGATTATTGCAGGACCACTAGGGTATGTGGCATCGTTCATGCTGGCATGGTTGATAACCCTACTGCCAGGAAAATGGCGCAAATGGTTTGCATTAGCCATGTATTCACCTTCACTCATGGGCGGGATTGCCATGACGATTGTCTGGCTCCCGCTCCTCAGCGGTGACCGAATTGGTTATTTGAACAGCTTCTTACTTGATTGGGGATTTATTAAGGAGCCTGTGCTGTGGGTAACGAGCAAGGATCATTTAATGTCATCCATGATTGTCGTCACATTGTGGTCCAGTATGGGGATTGGATTTCTGGCGATGATGGCAGGGATTCTGAATGTAAATCCAGAGTTGTATGAAGCGGGTAAGCTCGACGGAATAAGATCGAGGTTGGAAGAAATTTGGTATATTACGATTCCGTCCATGAAGCCGCAGATGCTCTTCGGTGCGATTATGGCGATTGTTGGGACCTTTAAAGCAGGTGGGATCGGCACTCAGCTCTCGGGTATGAATCCAACGCCGCAGTATTCGGGACATTTAATTATTAACCAGATCGACGATTATGGATTTATTCGCTTCGAGCTTGGTTACGCGAGTGCCTTATCTGTGTTCCTGCTGTTGCTTATGTATTTATCCAATAAGTTTTGCTGGCGTTTGTTCGGTTCGAAGGGGGATGAATAACGATGCAAGTCGCGTCTAAAGGCAAGCTGCTCAAATTCAGCAGACGATCCAAATTGTTCCGATTAAGTCGCTTCGAAAAAGGGATAGCATTGCTGCTTATTGTTCTTAGTGCATTTATGTTATTGCCACTCGTTTATATCTTTAATCATGCGTTTAAGCCGTATGATGAGTTGTTCGTGTATCCGCCTACCATATGGGCGCGCCAACCTTCTTGGCAGAACTTTATTGAATTATTCAACATCACGTCCGGATCAGTTGTACCCGTTACGCGCTATATCTTTAATAGCTTGGCCGTAGCTGTACTAAGCGTTATTGTCGTGACCCTGGTCAGTGCATTATGCGCTTACCCACTATCGAAACATAAATTCCCGGGTCACCAGCTTGTATTCGCAACAATTATGCTGACCATGTTATTTGCACCAGAAACAGTTACTATTCCACGTTATCTCGTCGTTAGCAATTTAGGCATTATGAATACGTACTGGGGACATATCATGCCCATGGTTGCCGTTCCTGTTGCCGTTTTCCTAATGAAGCAGTTTGTTGATCAAATTCCAGATGAGTTGCTTGATTCCGCACGACTGGATGGTGCGAAGGAATTTGTTGTGTTCTTACGTATTGTTGTACCCGTTATTATTCCAGCCGTTGCGACCATTGGTATTATCTCGTTCCAGACCGCATGGGGTAATGTCGAGTCATCCACATTATTTATGCAGAGCGAACAGATGAAGACATTTCCTTACTTTGTCCAAACACTGACAGCGAATATGGCCAATAGTGTTGCAAGACAGGGAGCGGTTGCCGCCGCTGCACTGTTTATGTTTATACCAAACTTGGTGATTTTCCTTGTATTCCAAAGCAAGGTTATCGCCACGATGGCCCATTCCGGCATTAAATGATTCCGCGGGAGGAGAAATTATGAAGCCGGTAAAATTAAAACTATTTCGTCTCCTGTGGGGCTTTCTGGCCGTGTGCCTCGTATGGGTCGGTTATCCGGCGGTTGCATCCGCCGACTATCCTTATTCAACCAATTACCGTAGTGATAAGGGGTCTCTTGTATGGACACAAGCCGCATTTGCACCGGAGCAGGTACTCGGCCGAGATATTTTTGTGCCTGATCCGAAGGATGCTACGAAGAAGGTCCTATCACCACTCATGCAGCCTAGCGATCTATTCATAGACTCACAAGACCGAATGTATGTTGCGGATACAGGAAATAGTCGAATTGTTGTATTTAGCCCAGATGGTAAGTTCGATCATGTCTTGCCTGCATTGGAGGGAACACCATTATCTAGTCCACAAGGGATATATGTAAGCGATAAAGGTGATCTCTACGTCGCTGATACCGGTAATGCAAGGGTTGTTATGCTGGATCAGCAAGGAAATATGTTAAAGGAATATAAGCTTCCAAAATCCAGATTTATCTCCGACAGCTATCGTTTTGAACCCATTAAAGTGGCTGTAGATAAGCGAGGATATCTATATATCGTATCGCTAGGAAGCTATAACGGTCTGCTTCAGCTTGATCCAGATGGCAATTTCGTAAGATTCTTTGCTGCCAATGAAGCGCCATTCACGTTACTAGATTCCATGAAGCGCAAGATTTATTCGCAAGCGATGTATGAGAAGCAGAATGCCAAGCTTCCACCAGCCATTAATAACGTCAATATCGACAAGCGCGGTTTTGTGTATACCGTATCTTATGGGCTGGAAATGAAAGAGGAACAGGTCAAGAAGCTCAACTCTGCAGGTCAGAATTTCCTGGGAACGGATACAACGAACGGTGAAGCAAATAATTCATTTGGCGAAATTCGTTTTCGAAATGTAATTCAGGTACCGAATCTGAAAGATATCGCAGTCGACAGCTCAGGTAACTTTTCGGTTATTGACAGTGATTCGAAGGTTGTCAGTCAATATGATGCATTCGGTAATCTGCTATTTTTCTGGTCTGGGGATGCTAGTCCGAATACAACGCAGCTGGGAATTGTAAAGAGCCCGGCAGCCATTGATATTAACTCTACGAATGAAATTTATATTTTGGATAACAATGCGAATTTGATTCAGCAATTCCGTCAAACGGAGTTCGGAGCACTTGTCTACAAAGCGAACAACTTGACGATTGACGGTAAATATAAGGATGCAGAACCCATTTGGCGTGAGGTATTGCATCTGAACGCTTTCTATACGCCAGCTATGCTAGGACTCGCGCAAGCTGCTTATTCTCGTGGAGATTATGTGGAAGCGAAGAAGATGTATTATGATGCAGGCGTTCAAAAAGGATATTCAAATTCATTTTGGCAAATTCGCCTGAAATGGTTGCAAGATCGCTTTGGATTGTTCATGAACATCTTCATTATACTCGTTATTCTATACCTGACTTATAGGCTTGCAGTAAAACGATATGGAGCTTTTCAGAAGATTCGACGGTCTAGCTTACATATACGATCTCGTTTCTTAGGGCAATTGAAACATTCACTGTATGTTCTACGACATCCGGTTGATGGCTTCTACATGCTTCGACATGAGTATAAAGGTAGCTACTTGAGTGCGTTTGTGATTCTGATTCTAGCCTATGCTTCCTATGCGATATCTCGAGCATATACGAGCTTTTCGTTTAACATGGAAGCGATTAAATCACTAAGTGCGGTTACTGTATTTCTTCAATTCATCATTGTATGGATCGCTTGGGTCATTTCGAATTATCTTGTCAGCAGTATTATGCGTGGGGAAGGACGCTTTACAGATGTATTTGTTGGCAGTGCCTACGCACTTGCACCGTTTATTGTCGTCGGTCTTCCACTAACGCTTATCTCACATGGGCTGTCGTTAACGGAAGATTCGATTTACCAATTTATACATTCAGGCATGTATGTTTGGGTATTCCTACTGCTAATTTGGAAGGTTATGACGGTTCAAAATTACACCGTAGGCGAGACAGCCATTAATTTGCTGTATACAGCCGGTACGATGCTCATTATCGGGGTGTTATGTTTCATTCTGTTCGGTCTAACTACTGAGCTTCGCAGCTTCGTCTATTCCATCGTTCAGGAGGTGTCAGTGCGGTGACAGGATTAAGATTACAAGATATCAAGCCGTTAAAGCTGCTCCCTTGGGTGGTTACTGTCATCATTGTTGCTACTATCGGGATTTATTTATGGACGCATTCGAGTAGCTCAACAACGGATACAGCGCAAGCAGTGAAGTCTGTCATGCCTGCCAATTTAAAGCTTGCCGCAAGTACTAATGGGGAGTTACCTCATGATGCGGATTTCGTAAAGGTCGCTGAGAACGATACGCTTGTTCTTTACGCAGATAAGAACTCAGGACATTTCAAGGTAGATGATAAACGAGATGGGCATGAGATCACTTCCTATCCGAATCCGACAGATTGGCAGAAGGAAAAGATTAGTGGTACATGGCGCAGTCACTTACTCTCCCCAATTATGATGGAGACGATTGATACCAGCAAGAAGTTAGAAGTGATGGTCAGTAGCCTATTGTCTCAAAAAGGTGGCATCACGAGCTGGAAGCAGATCGATAATGGCTTCGCGGTCACGTTCGTGCTACCAACAACGAACATGATCATTCCTGTTGAAGTTCGTATTCAGGATGACTACGTTGAGACAAAGATCATTGATACAGGCATTGTAGAAGCGGGAAAGGATTCGCTGCTTAGCTTAAAGGTCTATCCGTTCATGGGGGCTGCACAGCCTGATGGGCAAGAGGGGTATATCTTGCTGCCAGATGGTTCAGGTGCCATTTATAACATCAAAGATAATATGACAAACGAACGTAGTGTATATAAGGAGCCGATCTATGGCGGGGATATGGCGTTCACTTCAGCTCTTACGAATCGCAGGACCGTTACAATGCCAATTTATGGCATCAAAGCTAAAGACAACGGAATTCTAGCTGTAGCGGACCAAGGGGATGAATATGGCTATATTTATGCGGCACCATCCGGTGTGTATAGCAAATACGCTTGGGCGACGATTGAACAGGCGTATCGACTTCCTTATTACCAGCCGACATCGAATGATGGAAAGACAGGATTTACGACCTACAGTAAAGTCAAATTTGGTGAGAATCGTTCTGTTCGTTATTATCTGCTTCCGAAAGCTTCGAGCGATTATTCCGGTATGGCAGCGAAATATCGCCAATATCTGATGGAAGTCGAAGGCTTGAAGCAGCTAACTACGGGCAATTCCTCGATGCCATTGTATCTGGATATTATCGGTGGCGACTCACAGAAAGGTTTCCTTCAGAACAAATTCATTACCGGGACAACAACAGATCAAGCAAAGTTGATTCTTGAGCGGCTCCATGCGCAAGGTATTCCGCAAGTCGTTGTTACGTATCAGGGATGGCAGCATGGGGGCGTAAGCACGTATGGGTTTGGCGCTCAGGTTGATAAGCGCTTAGGCGGGAATGCAGGGATGAAAAGCTTTGCGGAATATGCGAAGTCTAAGGGAGATAAGGTTCTTCTAGAGGTTAACTACCAATTAAACACAGATGGAAAAAACTTTAATCCGAAAAGTGAAGCGTTGCAGGACCAAGCGGGGACGATCCTCAAGTTCAAACGTCGTCAATCGAATGATGAGGTTGCACAGGTTAGTCCACAGATTTCACTTGATCGGATGAAGAGCAATATTAGTAAATTCAAGGCTCTAGGAATTGATGGATTGTCCGTGATGGGGCTCGGTGATTATTTAGATAGTGATTACAATCGCCGATATCATGCTAACCGAACAAAGGTTAAGGAAATACAGAAGGAATTTATGAATACCATTCAAACCAATCTACCAACGGTTTCGATCGGCAATGGTAATGCGTATGCATTGTCCAATACATCTTCTATACGGCGTATTCCTGGAGATTATTCATACGATTTGTTCTTGGATGAAGCGGTACCTTTCTCTCAAATAGCGCTGCATGGTATCATCCCCTACACCCTTAATTGGGGAAATTCAAGAGATGAGTACCAGAAAGATTTCTTGCGCAGCATTGAATACGGAGCAGCCCCCACCTTTGGCGTGATCTATGCGAAGACTGAGGAGATGAAGAAAGCGTACTCCGTCTGGCAATATAGTTTGAATTTTGATGAATGGGAAGCTTCGCTCTTGAAGGAGTACCAACGTTTTAGTGAAGCGCTAGGCGACGTTCAAGATCAGTTTATCAGGAGTAATCGCACCATCGCTCGGAATGTGAAGGAAACGGTATATGAAAATGGTCAGAAAATTATCGTGAACTATAATAACGAGCAGATAAGCGTGGATGGCTATCATGTCCCGGGAAATGATTTCATCGTTGTAAAAGGGAGCGTGGCACAATGAGCAGCTGGATCCGAATGAGGAATACGTTTACGCAGCGCTATGAAGGCATAATGCTCATTTTGCCTTGGATTATTGGCTTCCTGTTATTCGTTTCGTTCCCTCTCTTCTATTCATTATACATGAGCTTTCACAGTGTCCGAATTACGGGGAATGGAATTCTCCATGAATTTGTTGGCTGGAAGTATTACTCTAATATTTTGTTCCAAGATGGAGGCGTGTTCTATGATCAATTGCTTCCATTTCTACGACAAATATTATTCATGATCCCAATCATCGTTATTTTCTCGTTTATGATTGCCATCATGTTGAATCAAAAGTTTTTTGGTAGAGGTCTCTTCCGAGCTGTGTTCTTTTTACCGGTTATCTTCTCTTCAGGGAACGTCATTCAACGGTTCTTGAGTCAAGGTAAGGGGCAGCTTGGATTTCTAGAGCAGTACTCTATTTCAACCACACTTTCGGAATACTTGCCAAATTCATGGTCTACGCCGATTGTTGCTGTATTAAACTCATTCGTTCTAATTCTATGGTACTCCGGGGTGCAGATTCTGCTATTCCTGGCAGGAAGACAGACCATTTCATCCTCCGTTTACGAGGCGGCTCGTATTGATGGAGCAAATCCATGGGAAGTATTCTGGAAAATAACTCTACCAGCGATGATGCCATTTGTTCTTTTGAACACTGTGTATACGGTCGTAGACTTGTTTACTTTTCCTGGAAATCCAATTATCGCGAGTGTCAACCCAACACAGTACGGTCCTACAAGTGCGTTGATATGGGTGTATTTCTTGATCATATTGCTGACCCTGGGGCTTGCGTTCCTTCTACTTGGAAGAGCAGCGCGGGGCACTACGTACAAGAGGTAGGAGGAGACCGAGATGGAGAAAATATTAAATGTCATACGACAGCGGCATTCGCGTTCGGGATTTAACGGACTTGGCGAGCGGCTACGATTACTGCTGTTAGGGCGCGAAGCCGACAAAGGCTTGATTTTCCGCTTATTCATTTACGTCCTGCTGATTGAAACGGCCTATCTATATTTAAACCCTATCTTTTATATGATGTCTACTATGGTAAAAGGATTACCTGACTTACTAGACCCAACGGTAAACTGGATTCCGAAGACGATCTATTGGGGTCATCTGAAAGAAGCTTGGACTTCGTTGAACTACCCAGTATCGTTTAGCATCAGCGCTGCACTGTCGATCGGCGCATCACTATTACAACTGATTGCCTGTGCGATGGCTGGTTATGCGTTTGCTAAACTGAATTTTCCGTTTAAGAAATTTTGGTTGGCATGTCTAATTTTCACGTTTATTATTCCGCCACAGGTTACCGTACTGCCATTAATTCTCATGTATCGTGAAGTAGGCTGGGTAGACACCTACCTTCCAATGATTATACCAACCTTGTTCGGGCATGGTTTGAAAGGTGCGCTTTATGTCATCATTTATCGCCAGTTCTTCTCTGTTCTTCCGAAAGAGCTTGAAGAAGCTGCGAAGATGGATGGCGCGAGTATGTACCGAGTTTTCTTCAAAGTCATGTTACCGATCGCGAAGCCAGCTATAGTTGTCGTATTCCTGTTCTCCTTTGTATGGAACTGGAACGATAGCTATTCCCCGATGATGTTCTTGTTTAAACTGCAGGATGTTCCACTTTCTGTGGCGTTGGTTAAGGCAACGGCAGCTGCAACAACGGAGGATGGGCAGATATTCGCACAGTCGATTGAAATGGCGAAGTCATTTCTATCGGTGATGCCGCCGCTTGTCCTGTATATCTTTACGCAGCGCTGGTTCGTAGAAGGGGTAGAACGGACAGGACTTGTAGAATAGCAATAACATAAAGGGGGAGCAGAAGCGTATGAAGATTCAAGAAGTAGAACGTTGGGGGACGTTTGAGATCGTAATGACCGGACCTTCGACAGGCAATCCATTTCAGGAGGTTGCTCTTTCGGCCGTATTTGAGTATCACAATGATCGGATTGAAGTAGATGGATTCTATGATGGAGCTGGCGTTTATCGTATTCGGTTTATGCCAGATCGCGAGGGCGCATGGCGGTTCATTACGAAGAGCGTTACGCCTGAGCTAGACGATATGGTAGGAAGCTTCGTATGTACGCCCCCATCGCCAGGTAATCACGGACCTGTAAGAGTTAAAGATGGATACCTGTTCGCTTACGAGGATGGAACTCCTTACTTACCATTCGGTACAACTTGCTATCACTGGACGCATAAAGGGGATAGAGCACACGAGCAGTTAACCTTAGAGGAGCTTGATAAATCTCCATTTAATAAGGTTCGAATGTGTCTGCTGCCAACGAAAGACATGCGTCCAGATCAGGTTGTGTACGAGGGTACGTGTCCGGAGGATGTGGACCTCACTCGCTTTAATACAGATTTCTTTGCTCATGTAGAGCAGTGCCTAAGCGATTTAATGAAGCTGGGTATTGAAGCCGACCTCATTCTATTCCACCCTTACGACAAACAAGGGGGATGGGGCTTTAATGGCTTGACACGTGAACAAGATTTATTCTACTTACGCTATATTATCGCCCGTTTCTCGGCGTTCCGTAATGTATGGTGGTCGTTATCGAACGAGTATGACTTTAATACGATGAAGACGGTGGAGGACTGGGATCGACTATTGCAATTTGTACAGCGAAAAGATGCATACCAGCATCTTAGTTCCATTCATAACGGTACCAAAATGTATGAGCATACATCCGAATTTGATGCCACGAAGTCATGGCTTACACATCAGAGCATTCAGCATTGGGATGCTGAGGCAACTACAGCATTAAGAGCAGCGGCGCGAAAACCAGTCGTTATCGATGAAATCTCTTATGAGGGGAATGTCGCAAAGCGTTGGGGAAACATCACGGGTCTTGAACTGATGGATCGTTATTGGACTGGACTGACGAGGGGTGGCTTTATTGCTCATGGCGAATGCTTTGTGAATAAACCAACTGGAGCCTGGATCTCTGGGGGTGGTCGACTGTACGGGGAAAGTCCTGAACGGATACGATTCTTACGCAAGCTGATGGAAGAAGGTCCAGCGGATTGGATGGCAGCTCGTGAGGAAGGCTCCTATGCGCTGCTTTATTTAGGCAAATATCGCTATTCCTCCTACAAGCTGCCGATGTCCGCTGATCGACAGTATCAGATCGAGCTTATTGATATTTGGAACATGTCGGTATATTCGTTAGACGGCACGTACGCAGGGCAGAGCGATGTGACATTACCAGCTGAGCCGTATACAGCTTTGCGTGTAGTAGCAGTTTGAAAGGAGAGAATCAAGTGGTGCAATACAATGATACAGTAGAGCGTTGGGGAATATTTGAACTGCGGTTGAAGAGTCGCGATGATGATAGGCTGTTCGCGGATGCAGAATTGCACGCCTTATTTAACATAGGGGAACGGCAATGTGAATCCTTTGGTTTTTATGATGGGAACGGATGGTTATGCATCCGGTTCATGCCGGATGAAGAGGGGGAATGGTCCTTCACGCTCAGCGGGTCCGAGGCACCAATGGGTGGATATACAGGTCAATTTCAATGCTTAGCGGCAAAGACTGATAATCACGGACCTGTGCACGTAGCAGGCACGACGCATTTCGTTTATGCAGATGGTACGTCCTTTACGCCATTCGGTACGCAGCTTTTAGCATGGCATATGCAAGAGAGTGAGCTACGTACAAGAACACTTCAAACGCTACAGGCATCGCCATTCAATAAAGCTCGTATGAGTTTGCTTCCTATGTCTGAATACAAGGCAGTGGATGAGATTAGCGCGTCGCCTTTCGCAACGAGTACGGATGGGCAGCCAGACTATGATTGCTATAATCCAGCTTATTTCGCAAGGCTGGAGGAGAGTGTGACGGATCTAGACCAGCTTGGTGTGGAGGCGGAGCTCATTCTTTTTCCAGGGAACAGCACGGGAGAAGTGACGTTTCAACTCACTTCAGAGCAGGAAGAACGATATATTCGGTATGTTGTTTCACGTTTTGCTGCCTATCGAAATGTGTGGTGGTCTATGGCAGATGTGGGCGATGGCTCACAGCGTCCGGATCATGACTATCGTCAAGCTTTCCGAACACTTCGCGAATGTGATTATGGACATCATCTATGCACGATTCATGGTACGCCATCGTCCTATAATTGTGGGGCACCATGGCTGACTCATATTAGTCTTCGACATGAGGAGCCGACCATTTGCTCTAGTATCATACTGCAGTATGAGAAGCCAGTTATCATCGATCATGGTGGTCGTGAAGGAAATGGACCGGAGCGGGAAAATGCATTAACAGCCGAAGAATTGCTGCGGCGGATCTGGGAAGGGATGACGCGTGGCGGATACGTGACGCATGGCGAATATCTTTACACTCCTCAACATACATGCTGGTCCATTCACGGAGGCGAACTGCTAGGGGAGAGTGTACAGCGAATTATGTTCATGCGCAATCTGCTTGCGGATGCGCCGGGCTTCCTGACGTATAACCGAATGCGGCATGATGTGTCCACCATCGAACGGCAGGGGGAGTATTACTTACCGTATTTCGGAGGGCATCGTTGTACGTCGCGCATGTTCGCGGTACCAAGCGGTGAATTTTCCGTCGATCTTATTGATACATGGAATATGACGATAGATAGGCTGGATCAAACGTATCAGGACAGATTTGAGATTATGCTGCCTGGTGAACTTTATTACGCTCTTCGCTTGCAGAAAACTAATGATGCTGAAGTGATCGCTAGCACTAATGAAGAGGAAAGGGTGCCTGTGCTTGCGGTAGATGACGGAGATTGACCCCTTGCAGTGGGGAGAATCGAATGGGGAGGAGGTCATTGGAATGAAAACGTACCGATTAACGAGTCTGGTTGAACAGCGAATCGTGGACGTTTGGCAGTCGGATCAGGATGTCTATGTTCAATTATCTTGTGAAGGAGCCACCAAACCATACTTCAGCAATTCACTTATGCATATGGCGGTATACTCACAGGGACGTCCATGGCGTGCAGATAGAATTCCATTGCAGTCCTCACGAATTGAGGAGCAGGATGGCCTGTTACGAATTGAGGCGGATTGCGGGGAGCTGTTATTGGTTCTAGAGCTCCAGTTCGATGCAGAAGGACTGCTTCAGATGAGTACGGTATGGCATAACCGAAGTGATCGGATTCTGAAGGATGTTGCAGTTGGTCTTGAGTGGGAGCTTGCCGTTCATGGTAAGGAGAATGTGACCATTCCTCATATGATTTACAATAACAATCCGTCAGCTGACCCAGCAAGAAAGGTACCGCGACTTGGCCTTGGAGAGGACAAAGGGTTTATTTGCGAGGAGCATCGACTTCCGATTCCATGTGTAAATGTCGAGTGGAAAGATGACAGCGCTCAACAACGGTTCGTTACCTTATTCTCGTTGCCATCTTACGTCCTTCAGGAAAATGGCACGGTTCAATATGGATCACTCGGCGCTTATAAACGGGATGACCGCATATCCATTGCAGCGATGAGCGGTGTGTTAATGTTTGGTGGGGAGAAGGATATTGTCTATGTCAGTAAAAGCTTAACCGATACCTATGCGGGTGGATATCTCGATTTTGCACCAGGATTTTCACTTGTAAAAAGCTACGCCTTGGAATGGGGAACGGTTCAGGAGCCGGGTCGTGCTTTCTCGCAAGTCGTTCATCGTGCCATTCAATTATATGATCCCGATGGGGCTGCACCGCATTCACTTGAGGAGCTCATTACTTTGAAGACCAAGGCGATGAATGATCGTTGGCGAGAGACGGCACAATCTGCCGGCTATGTAAAATTTAATGACCGCAACTCCTTTGGTCTCGCATCGAAACATGGGCTGCATTATATGTATGGCTGGACAGGACAATGCTTGAAGCTGGCTTGGTGCGATGCACAAATCGGATTCAATTCGAATGAAATGGACGGTGTCGAGCGTTGTAGGAAAGCTGTTGATTTCTACCTTGCCGGTAGCAATACAGCAGTACCAGGTCTGCGAAGTAGCGCGTATCACCTGCAAGATGGTCGATGGGAAAATTTCAATCGACAGCAGCAGCCTGTTATTTCAAGTCGCGCTTTTGGTGAAACGGTGAGCGACTTGGCCGATATCATTCAATTGTTCAAGAGTCATGGCGAAATCGTCCCGGATGCATGGCTCGTTGAGCTCAGGCTGTCAGCGAATTTTCTAATGTGTGCACGATTACCTTCAGGAATCTTCCCAGCCACTTGGCGATTAGATGGCAATGCAGCGGAGACGGAGATTACTGCTGCGGGTATTCCGTGTCTGATCTCATTGTTAAAGTCGTATCAGGTAACAGGTGAGCAGGTGTATCTAGATGTTGCAACGGCTAGTATGAAACGTTATTACGAGTTGCATGCGGAGACCTTCGAACGGCCATTCGCTCGATCAACACTGGATGCCCAGTGTGAGGATAAGGAAGCTGGCATGTTCTTCTTCATTGCGGCATACGAGCTGTTCCGACTAACGGGTGAATCTGACTATCGAGTATGGGCTGAAATTGCGGCAGATTGGATTCTTACCTATGTATATCTGTGGAATCCTGCTTATGATCCAGGGACAGCATTTAAGGAGCAAAACTTTAATGCGGTAGGGTGGCCTGGAGTGAGTGTTCAGAATCATCATCTCGATGTTTTTTTTCCTACGTATGAATTGTGGCAGTTTGGTCTACTTATTGGTAACGGGACGTATGTCCGCTTGGCGCGGATGATCTTTGATGCACTGGGTCAAGGCATTTGTACGAAGGCAGGCGAGTGGGGTTTTACCGTAGTTGGTGAACAAGCGGAAGGCTTCTTTCAATCTAATTTCCAGGGACGTGGTCGTTCCAACACATGGAATCCATCATGGATTATTTCTGAAGTGTTGCATCATGCCCTCCGTTTCCGTACGGCATGTATGAAGGAGGAAGAAAAGAGTCATGGAAGCATTAGTTCTCGCTGATGATCTTACAGGAGCCGCGGATACAGCGGCGGCGTTCATTGATGGACGCCGCCGTATAGCGCTCTCCCTGTTTGACAATGGAGAGCTATTAGCTGTTCCGACATGTGATGTATGGGCTATTGATGCTGCGACAAGAGGGATGTCACAAGCAGAAGCATATAAAGCTACTTATAATGCGGTTATTACTGCGTTATCAGGAAATCCACGTTTCGTATACAAGAAGCTGGATTCGGCATTAAGAGGTAATATTTCGAACGAATGTGACGCTGTAATTGAAGCTTTTCGAGCGGATCTATGTATTGTATGTCCTGCTGTCCCGAAGCTTGGGAGGACAACTTTGCATGGTGAGCAGCTGGTTAACGGTATTCCTGTCCACGAGACCGAAATGGGCAGAGATCCGATGAATCCAGTACATACATCACACATTGCGACGATCCTCCGACATTCAACAAACCAGGGCATCGCACGGATTGGACTAGATCAACTTACAAGCGCAGCTTATCACATGTGTCATTTGTTCGAGCATGGCATGCGTTATGTCATTTGCGATGCGGTAGAAGATGCAGATTTAGATCTAATTGTAGCGGCGGGGTTATACAGTGGGTTGCGTATTGTGTGGGCGGGTACAGCAGGACTCGCACAGGCATTAGCAAGAACCTTAGACATACCTAAGGAAGTTAATTGCGATAGCGATAACCTTTTGAAGATGCAGCCTGATCAAGGCGCGGCATGGTTCATTAGCGGCAGCCAGACATTAGTTACGGAACGTCAGTTGAATGAGTTCTCTCCTCGATGTCGTATCAACTGCCAATATACGGCGGAGTCCTTACTTCGTGAATCTAACACCTTTGCTAATACGGAGAACGACTGGAGTAGGGATGACTTGGTTAGCGATGGTCCTCTGGTACAAGATGCAATATTCGCAACAGCTCGTGAGGAAGCGGAGGGCCTGCTGTTTTTCGAAGCGAACCAACGAGGGATTAGCATCCGTGAGATGAGCTCGATCTTGTTAGGATCATTCGTGAGGCGCGTCCGCAGTAAGCTGGATACATGTAAAAATGTCTCCTTACTGGTGCTAATCGGGGGTGAGACGGCGCGTTCGATGTTAAAAGAATTAACGATTAACACCATTTTTCTTGAACACGAATTCGAACCAGGAATTATCGAAAGCGTCGCCGTGCTTCCGAGAGCCTATAAAATCATTACGAAATCGGGAGCATTCGGAGATCCCAACACACTTGTCCGCATCTTGGAGAAGCATCGAATAGGAGGATGAAGCGTGAATAAGAGTAAGCCTGTAATCGGAATTACGATGGGCGATGCTGCAGGCGTCGGCCCTGAGATTATCGTGAAAGCGCTGGCACACTCAAAGATATATGATTGGTGCCAACCTGTGGTCATTGGGGAGAAAAAAGTGCTAGAACGAGCCATGCCCCTGGTGAAGAGCGAGCTAGCATTAGAAGTCCTGAACGAGTCTAGTGATTGGACTGAAGCGGGTCAAGCAGGAACTATCTCATTAGTTGATGTGAGTTATCCTATGGCACCTCCAGAATTCGGGCAATTATCCGCTGAAGCGGGTGATGCTGCGTATCGTTGTGTGAAGAAAGCTGTAGAGTTAGGTCTTGCTGGCAAAATCGGAGCCATTTGTACTGCACCATTGAATAAAGAAGCGCTACACCTGGGTGGTCACTTATATCCGGGGCATACTGAGCTGCTTGCTCATCTAATGGATGTCAAAGATTATGCCATGATGCTTGCAGCACCGAAGCTTAGAGTTATTCACGCGACGACACATGTGGGGTTAAAGGACGCTATTGATCGACTAAGCCCGCAGCGAATTCTTCGCGTGATTCAATTGGCGGATGATCTGCTACGGAAGAGTGGCATCACTTCACCGCGCATTGCGGTTTGTGGTATTAATCCGCATGCCGGTGAGAACGGGTTATTTGGTAACGGAGAAGAGGGCGAGAAAATCGTACCAGCGATACAGGAAGCCGTTGCAGCTGGAATCAATGCGACCGGTCCTTATCCAGCTGATACAGTCTTTTTCCGCGCGGTTCGTGGGGATTTCGATTGTGTTGTTGCGATGTATCATGACCAAGGACATATCCCAATTAAAGTACTCGGCATGGAAGAAGGCGTAAATATATCCGTTGGTATGCCTCTCGTACGAACAAGTGTAGATCATGGTACGGCATTCGATATCGCTGGTACCGGCATTGCAGATGAATCCAGCTTAATCGAAGCGATTCGTCAGGCTGCTGCTCTAGTTCCACATAGTTGAAGGGAGAGTTCATGATGATAAAACCTCAAGGTATTATACCCGCTATGGTAACACCATTTGATCATAATAATCGACTGAATGAAGCTGTCGTTCGCCAGATGATTCGGCGCCAAATTGCTGCAGGGGTACACGGAATCTTTGTACTCGGGACGAATGGTGAATTTTTCGCTATGTCGGAGGATGAGAAGGTCGAGCTTGTTCGTATTGCTGCGGATGAAATCGGTGGAAGCGTTCCGCTCTATGCTGGCTCGGGTGCTATCACGACATCGGATACCGTCCGTTTATCGTGTAGGTTAGAGGAAGCAGGCGCAGATATTTTATCTGTGATCACCCCTTATTTTGTTCCATTGAATCAGTCCGAGCTGCACAAGCACTTTGAAACTGTTGCAAGGTCTACGGCCCTGCCAATTGTACTCTATAATATTCCTGCCCGTACAGGCATTATGCTGGAAGCGCGGACAGTAGCCACGCTATCACAAATTTCTAACATCGTTGGTGTGAAGGATTCGAGCGGTAACTTCGAGCATGTGCTACAGCTCATTCAACAGAGTGATACAAACTTCTCGGTTCTTGCTGGCACAGATTCGTTAATATTATCGGCGCTACAGGCAGGGGGAAGCGGTGCTATCGCGGCATCGGCGAATGTTGTACCTGCAACGGTTGTCTCGATCTATGATCATTGGCAGGCAGGACGACTTGAAGATGCCAACAAAGCGCAAGCGGATATCGCGGCTATTCGAAAGCTAATGCAATACGGTTCCATTCCAGCTGGTCTGAAAGAAATTCTAAATCAGCTCGGACTTGAAGTGGGTTCACCGCGACTACCCGTACAGCCGGTTGACGAAGTGACGCGTAATGCGATTGCGCAAGGGATGCGTGCAGCTTGTCTTGTGAAGGAGGTGTAAGTCTTGTCTATCCTATTTCAAACATCAGAATCTATATTAGCTGGCGTAGGCACATTCCATTCCGTTGCAGAGCAAATTCAGAAGCAGCTTGGACCTGTTAAGCGAGCGCTGATCATTACGATTTCAAATATGAAAAAGAATGGCATTGCGGATATGCTCCAGCAGCAGCTTCGTACATTCCGTATCGAGTCTGATGTACTAGACGATGAAATCTTACCTGAACCTACTGCAGATCATATCAAAGAGGTTCATTCGAAATTTAAAAATGAACCATACGACGTTTATATTGGCATTGGCGGTGGGAGCGTACTTGACGCAACGAAGCTGTTCTCTGTCTTAACGACAAACCATACATCCATTGAGGAAATGCTAGGGACGGACAATATTAAGCAGGATGGTATTCCAACTGTATTAATTCCGACAACCTCAGGAACAGGTTCAGAGGTTACGCCGAATGCGATCGTTACATTTCCTGAGCGACAATTGAAAATTGGTGTCGTTAGTCGTCGATTGTATCCAAAGCTCGCCGTACTAGACCCAGAGCTCACGGTCTCACTTCCGAAGGAAGTGACAGCGGCAACAGGTATGGACGCCTTTACGCATGCACTGGAATCATTCATAGGTAAGAAAGCGAATAGGATTAGCGATATGTTCGCATTGGAATCGATGCGGCTTATAAGTAGAAGCATTGTTGAAGCGTATGAAAACGGTAGCTCCATTGCTGCTCGTTCAGCGATGTTGTTCGGCTCCGCTTATGGTGGTATGGCGCTTGCGGCCTCAGGAACAGCTGCTGTTCATGCGATGGCCTATCCGTTAGGCGGCACTTTTAGTATTCCTCATGGTGTTGCCAATGCCATGCTGCTGCCTCATGTCATGGAAGCGCAGCTTGATGAGA
The DNA here is from genome assembly GCF_037963865.1 of Paenibacillus sp. FSL R10-2734. NCBI lineage: Bacteria > Bacillati > Bacillota > Bacilli > Caryophanales > Paenibacillaceae > Paenibacillus > Paenibacillus sp. FSL R10-2734. Next base: position 2,458,097 of record NZ_CP150170.1, read on the forward strand.
TTACAAATCGACTCGCCTTGGCTGCAGGTGTCATGCGCCAAGGGTTGGACATAAATAGCAGATTGGCTAGCAATGAGCATGAGGCGGCATGGGCACTTGAGCAGATTACCGAATGGACGAATCGCGTTGGCATCCCGCAAAATTTAGAGGCTTACGGTGTCAAGGAGCAGGATATTCCTTTCCTAGCAGAGGGAGCGTCACAGGTGACACGTCTGATGGATAATAATCCGAAGCAGTTTTCTCTCGCGGAGCTCGAGCAAATATATCGTAAGCTATTACCGATCAAAGTGAGCTAGGAGGTCAGGATATGCGAACAATTATCGTGGATCAGAATGGAAATGGCGATTACCTTACAGTGACGGAGGCAATTCAGGCTGCCCCAGATCATGCAATTGAACGGACATGTATTGTACTTAAAAATGGTGAATATCGAGAGAAAATTACCGTTCCAGAGAACAAAAGAAACTTATGTATGATTGGCGAAACCCGAGATGGAGCAATCATCATCTATGACGATTCATTCTCAACAATAAAGCCCAATGGCGAGAAAATGACGATGTACGAAACACCGACCTTCACGATTCTTGCAGATGATTTCTATGCGGAGAATATAACCTTTGCAAATGCAGCGAGTAGAGTGGAACCGCGCGGGCAGGCACTCGCGATTGAAGCGAGAGGAGATCGGGCTATTTTTCGGAATGTCTCCATTCTTGGTCATCAAGATACGCTCTATACATCTGGTTATGGCAGACAATTGTATGACCACTGTTACATCGAGGGAACCGTAGACTTCGTATTCGGATCTGCGACAGCCGTATTTAATGAATGTGAGCTACATAGCATTGATCGTCATAATGGCTATGTGACAGCGCCTTCAACGGGAAATGCACAGACATATGGTTATGTATTTCTGAACTGCAGGCTAACGACCTCCGCATCTGCTGAGACCGTGAGTCTCGGCCGACCATGGAAGCCTTATGGTAGCTCGATTTTCGTAAATACATGGATGGATCGTCACATCCGCCGAGGTGGTTGGGATAATTGGCGTGACCCGAATAAGGAGATCACATCGCGATTTGCGGAATATGGAAGCACGGGTCCGGGAGCAGAACAAGCGGATCGTGTGGGATGGGCGAAAATGTTAACGGAAAAGGCGGTAGCGACATTAACGATAAGCAGCGTACTCTCAGGAGATGACGGATGGAATCCGGGAGAGATATCCGTGATAAACGCTGAGACAGGTGTGTAACTGACAGATCACTGTAATTATCCGTTTATAGAAAGGTGTTTACGAGATGTGGAATCCTGATGGCTTTATGGAAATGCTGTATGAACAATCCGTAACGGCAAGGAAGGGGCTATCCAGTCGAAGTAACTCGGAACGGAAAGCCCTATTAAAGGAACGATTACAATCTTCATTAGGATCTTACGAAGATATGCGCGCGCCGCTTAATCCAATTTTATTGGAACGAATAGAGTATGAAGATTACATTCGAGAACGTATCGAAATCGGAACGGTCATAGGACTTCGAATGCCGATATACATTCTCATTCCCAAGACAGAAGTTAGAGTGGTGCAGTCTGGGCAGCTTCCTGGAATGTTGGCATTGCATGGTCATGGTTACGGTAGCCGTGAGGTTATTGGTCTAGCCTCTGACGGTACGATGCTGACGAAAAAGGGGGGGCACAACAGCTTTGCGATGGAGCTCATGAGACAGGGGCATATTGTCGTAGCCCCGGAGATGATCGGCCTTGGTGATCGCAGGCTGCTTCGTGATACGATTCCGGGCAAAGAACGAAGCTCCTGTATTTCTTTAACCGGTCAATTGCTGATGTATGGCATGTCCCTCGGTGGACTGCGCGTATTCGAAGCGCTTAGGGCGCTCGATTATTTTGTCACGCGGACAGAGGTCGCTGCCGACCAGATTGGATGTATGGGCTTTTCTGGTGGTGGTACGGTCGCTGCATATGCTTCGGCGTTGGATGAGCGGATTAAAGCTACCGTATTATGTGCCTTTACCAATACATTTAAAGGTAGCATCTTATCTATCAATCATTGTATCGATAATTTTGTACCTGGCGTGCTGGATTATGCTGAGCTTCCGGACCTCATTGGATTAATCGCTCCGCGTCCTCTATTCATTGAATCGGGAGAGAATGACCCTATATTCCCTGCTTCATCCTTGCAAGAAGCGATTGAGATTCTGCAGGGCATCTATTGCCAGGAACAAGCAGAAGACATGCTCCAATACGATATTTTCCCAGGTGTGCACGAGGTGAATGGACGCGAAATATATCCTTGGCTACGCTCGATCTGGCGATCAGGGATTAGCCATTACCCAGGTAATGATCTGAATATGATAGAGGAGGCGAAAGCGGAATGAATAGAATATCGCTAGGCATTCAAGAGGGTGCAACGAGACGAATGCATTACGGCTTGGAGTTGTTGACTAGAGCCCTGCAGGAATGCGGCTATGAAACTAGTGAGACGAATCAAGAATGGAACGCACTTACTTACAGAGCTTCTCCGGAAATGAAAGTTTATATTGGAAATCGAGAAGAATCTGAATTTATTCGTTCGTTCGAGCAGCAGGAGGTGCTGCTCTATCATTCGCAGACACCAGGCAAGGAAGGCTTTTATATCGCTACACTACCGGGGAACCTGATCGTTGTATCTGGTGGAAATGACACAGGGGCCTTGTATGGAGCCATGGAACTAGCTGCGAAGGTTCGCTCGGCAGGAAAAGTGCCTAATCTCCTAGCACATGGGGAAACACCAGTCTTTGTTTTACGCGGACCTGTTCTTGGTTTGCAGAAGACAGAAATTGAGCCACCAAGACGCACATATGAATATCCGATCACACCAGATCGGTTTCCTTGGTTTTATGATAAAACGATGTGGCTTGATTATTTGGATATGTTATGTCAGCAGCGCAGCAACGTCGTTTACATCTGGACGGGGCATCCGTTTGGTTCACTAGTAAAGTTGAAAGAATATCCAGAGGCATTAGAAGTAACGGAAGAGGAATATCAGCTCAATTTGGAGACCTTCGGTTGGTTAACAGAAGAAGCAGATAAACGAGGCATTTGGGTAGTACTGAATTTCTATAACATTCATATTCCACTACCATTTGCAGAGAAGCATGGTCTCGCGCTTCATCAACCGAAGCCATTACCGATTACTGCAGATTATACACGTAAGGCCATTGCGGAATTTGTTAGGTCTTATCCGAGTGTTGGACTTATGCTATGTCTAGGTGAAGCGCTGCAAGGAGGCACTTATGGGGCGGAATGGTTTACAGATACGATTATTGCAGGTGTAAATGAGGGCCTTCATGATCTCAAGGTGAAGGAATATCCGCCGATTATTCTGCGTGCACATGCGTTGAAGGCCGAGCCGATCGTGGAGAAGGCCACTCCACTCTATCCCAATCTGTATACTGAAGCTAAGTACAATGGTGAATCGCTTACGACCTGGACCCCAAGAGGCGGTTGGGTGCAGACGCATCTTAATTTAAGTGGTATGCAGTCGGTTCATATTGTGAACGTCCACGTTCTTGCGAATTTGGAGCCGTTCCGTTACGGGTCACCTGCTTTTATTCAGAAGAGTATGCAGGCTGCGAAGCATCGGCAGAATGCGAACGGACTCCATGTCTATCCACTGTTCTTTTGGGATTGGCCTTATAGTAGTGATAAGGTGGAGCCTAGATTGAAGCAGATGGAACGCGATTGGATCTGGTTTGCTGCATGGGCTCGGTATGCTTGGAATCCAGACCGGGACTCAGAAACGGAAGCGTACTATTGGATCGAACAATTATCTGCAAGGTTCGGCTCGCGAGAAGCGGGCATATCACTCCTTGAAGCGTACGATAACTTTGGTGAATGTGCACCACGCCTACTACGACGCTTCGGAATTACAGAAGGTAACAGGCAGACATTATCGCTAGGGATGAAGATGAGTCAGTTGACGAATCCAGACCGTTATTCACCTTACCGGGCGTTGTGGGAAGATCATGCACCGCAGGGAGAGAGGCTGGAATTATTCGCTGAACGCGAAGCTGCTGGCGAGCCGCATATCGGTGAGACGCCATTCGACGTGGTTGAATCGAGTGAGATGTTCGCGGATCAAGCGTGGGCAGCCATTCAGCGTGCCAGCGCACATGTCACGCACAATCGAGAAGAATTCGATCGAATTGCTACAGATATCGAAGCGATTCGTTATATGGTGAAGTTCTATGGTGCCAAGGTACGGGCTGCCGTCAAGGTGTTGCTGTATAAACATCAGGTGAACGGCAACTATTTGGACCGAGTGGATTTATTGGAGGAGGCTGTTCCATATCTTCGGGAGAGTCTGGATTGGTACCGCAAGCTGACAGAGTTGACGGAACATACCTATTTATGTGCTAATAGCATGCTCACGCCTCATCGCAAGATTCCGATCCCTGACGGAAGGAAATATAAACATTGGAAAGACTGTCTTCCCGTCTATGAAGAGGAGCTGAGGAACTTCGAATTCAGTGTGAACAACCTAAAGTCGGGTAGCCTGCCAGCACAGGTAAGTGGTGAAGAACGATTCGATTCCTACCAACCAGCTAACTTCCGGTTAATCTCAAACCATGCGGAGCTCTACAAGCTAGAGAAGGACAGCTGTCTATTCACGGACGGAGAAGTCTATGTTCAGAGCTATGCAGAAGAACTTGAAGGTTTAATTGGGGTTCGCTTTAGCCGTGAAGAGGCAGTAAATCAAGGGGTTTCCGTTGAGTTCGAGACGGATACGTCGATTCATGTACTTGTTGGGTACTTCAATTCAGCTGATTCACAATGGCTTCAAGTGCCGACATTAGATGAGAATACACATGCCGATGAACGAGGAGGCTTGTCTCCCATTTTGCGAAAAGGGATCAAGATCCCATTCTACCCTAGTGTAAATGTTCACGCGTTTTTATATGAAGCTGGACGTCATGTGCTGAACCTTGGGGTAGGAGCTTATGCAGTGCTCGGCGTTATAGCAGGAGATCAGCAGTTGAAGGAGCGAGACGTATCACCGTTCAGTGAAAGCTCCCGCTCACTGGATTGGCTATACGGCTGAGTAAGCCGATTACTTCGAATGGAGTTGAACTGACCATGGAGAAACAAACATATCGGTTGGGTGTTATCGGGCTTGGGGAAGGAAGAAGTATTCTCTCGGCGGCACAGCAGAGTGATCGCTTTGAGATAGCGAACATGTGTGATCTGAATGAAGAGATGTGTAAGGAACGAGCGGAGGAGTTCGGCTTAACTCGCTATACACTCAACTATGATGACATGCTGAATGATCCAGACATCGATGTTATCGCGATTTATACCCCGGATCAGCTACATGCACGGCATATTAAACAAGCGTTCGAAGCAGGTAAACATGTCATCGTCACGAAACCAATGCTTGTTAATTTGGAAGGTGTTCATGAGCTACTCGCAGCATCAAGAGCATCTGGCAAGCAGCTGTTCGTTGGACAGAGCAGTCGCTTCTTTGAACCGATGCTGCATCAACGCGAAGATTACCTTGCGGGCAAGCATGGTGACCTCGAAGCGATTGAAACCTATTATATTTCGGACTCACGCTGGTTTCTTGAGCGTAGCTGGAGCAAGCAATCCGGCTTCAGCTGGATGTACAATTTCATGATCCATGCTGTAGACCTCGCAGCTTGGTACTTGCCGAGCATTGAAGAGGTATTCGGATATGGACGTTCAAGCAGCACCAACAGTGCTCACGGACTGACTGTACCGGATACGATGCGCTTCCTGATGAAAGATGCCGAAGGGCGCATTGCCCAAGTGAGTGGCTCCTATACAACACCAGCCTTACGCGGTATTGATCCGGGAATTAGCTGTACACTGCGTGGTACGAATGGCACCAGCCGCGCCGTCTATTCCAAGCTGGAATACTACACAAAGTTTCAAGGGGAAAAGTCGGCGGTTCATTCCTATCAGGACAAGCGACCGTATTACTTCCGTTTTGAAGGCGAGAGCCATCATGCAGGTGAGTACCAGAACTATATCGAATATTTCGCGACATGTCTGGATCAAGGAGAGACACCTAAGCCTGATCTACATGAGGGCATTCGGACGCTAGCGGTTATGGCAGCGATGGAACGAAGCATGGAGACAGGATTGCCAGTTCGTGTGGCGGATATATTGAAGGAGCATGAGCTTCACTAAAACTGCTGAAATAATAATAACGCGATCGGATGAGTGAACTGCGTTGGGTTCGGCCCCCGCCCTTGGCAGTATATAAGAAGGAGCATATTCTTAGTGATATGCTCTTTCTTTTTTTAGTAAGTGTAAGTTTGACTAACCAGTAACCAAATCCTGACGAAGAAACCTGCAAAAGTACATCTTTTTATGATAGAAGGGTGACTGAAGCAAGAATTCCTGCAAATCTGCAGGAATTCTTGCTTCAGAAGAAGCCCTCGAGCCATAAATGAGGATATTCCTGTATATTTGCAGCTTTTGGGCTTAAGGAAGAAAATATCTGCACAAAAAGCTGTATATTTGCAGGATTTCTCTAATCTATATAAGCTGAAAATAAGAATATATCAAATAGCGAGAAGGTACGGGAACTGGAGGAGCGCTAGCGGCCGCCTTTGTTTGCAGATTTCCGCCGCTAACAGCGGAATACAATCAAGAAATCTGCAAACAACAGCGGCCGGAAGTCCAATGATTCACCGCAGTGACTACTGAGCTTTAAGTTAATGTCATTAGGTCGGTCTATATAACGAAAGGTATGGATGAATAAGGGGTTAACAATTTCATTCTGGATGTGAGTCGAGGGCTTATCAGATTTTTTGGCATACTAGAATTTATAACATTTTGCGGTGAATGATATCCTATCGCCTCGTTTTCATTTTCTGCAAAAGTTAAGGCATGGAGCCGAACATCTTACAACGAATGCGAAACGAATTGACGGGATGTGCATATATTCAACTTCAACTTGTGGCATTGGGAAATCCTATTTTTAATGATCTCCCACCACTTTGGGATGTTTAACGGACTGAGTAGATCTTATATCCACCTAAATGCATGTTTTAGTCTAACTAACGAGCCAAATGTATGCGAAAAACCGAACACAATGTGCCGCCGGTAACGTAAACGAGCCAGCACCGTTATTCGCCCCAAATCACCAGGGAATGGGCTTGTTATAAGGGAATAAGTGCAATACTGTCCGTTAACCCTGGTGTATGTACTCATTTACCGGAAATAAGGGCCATACGGTCCGTATGTGGAACCTCACTAAAAGAGTGTACATGGATAGTGTTCGGAATTACGGATGTACTGGCATTGAAGAAATAGAATGAAGCGTTGGATTTACTTCAGATCTTTAAAGGACCGAGCCGTAGGTGAGGTTTTTCTTATAAGCAGCTATAAAATTCCCCATTCGGCACGCGCTCCAGAAAGTCCTTCGAGGTTAAGCATTGTATGAGGTATAATGAGTAGAACTCTTACAATAAGTTAGTAGAAGGGACGATCGGGATAATGTTGAAAACGGAATTTATAGAGGTCTTGTCAGTTATTTCCCATAAATTATATACTTCGGCAACGGATGTTATGGAAACTGCGAGCAAGCTAATCCCGGCTAATACGTTCTGCATTGCCAACCTGGACAGCCTGTCCACTAAGGTTCTTAAATCGTATAACCGAGAGAAGGTTATGCTGGTTGAAGGACTGGTGGTGGACAATGAGGAGTCGTATTGTGCTCTGGTTACCGAACATGCGCAAGGTCCGCTTTTTATAGATAATAATCTGACTCATCCGCTGACCAAAGATATGGATGCGACGCAGTTTGTTGGAGGATGTTCGTTTATTGGAGTGCCGATTCGTAATGAAAAAGGGGAATTCTACGGTTCTCTGTGTTCATTCGATCATAATTTCTATCAGTACCAAAAGCGGGATGTAGAGCTTCTGATTGCCTTGTCGGCTTTTTACACGAACCTGCTGGATATGGAGTCTACTTTTATTCAATTTAAAGCCATAGAAGAACAGGCAACTCGTATGCTTGAAGAAAAAAATAATCTACTGGCCGTACTCAGTCATGAAATCCGTACACCGATGAATGGGGTGATTGGCATGACGAGTCTACTGCAGACGACCGAGCTGTCTGACGAGCAAACGCTTTATGTGGATGTGATTGAGAAGAGCGGTAGCAATCTGCTGGCGATGATGGATCACATCCTTGATTACTCTAAAATGGAGGCCGGGACGATAACGCTGGAGAATAGCCCATTCCAAATCCGTGATATTATCTCGCATGTATTGCAGTTGTTCTCTGCCGAGGCCGAGAAGAAAGGGTTAAAGCTGCATGCAATTTTCGGAAGTGAAGCAGAGCCTGCTCTTCTGGGGGATAGTAATAAAATTTGTCAAATTCTAACTAATCTAGTGGGAAACGCGCTTAAATTTACCGAACACGGAGAGGTCTGCTTATTTGTTCAAAATAATGCCGATTTGGAAGACAAGGTCACCTTCTCCGTCGAGGTAAGGGATACCGGCATTGGACTTCCTATAGAACAGAAGGATAGCCTGTTCCGCTCCTTTTCACAAATTCATGAAAGACACTCACCAGGGAAGTATAGCGGTGCGGGACTTGGGCTCTCCATCTGTAAGCAACTAGCAGAATTAATGAATGGAGAAGTCTGGCTTAAGGATACAAGCGAACAGGGTAGTTCCTTCGTATTTGCTATCCCCTGCCCCGCTGTGTGGTGAGCCGTACGGGAGAAATTAAAAAGAAGGAGCCGCCAAGGTACAGGCGGCTCCTATTTTCATAAGCTTATTGCTTGTTCTTCAGGAAGGCCTCCCACTGTGTGGTGATTTCTGCTTCTAACTTTTCTATCCCTGAGGCTTTCAGCTTCGCGATATAATCACCAAGCACTTTGTTCGGGTCGACAGCTCCGGTCTCGAGTGCGGCCTCAAATTCATTTTTGACAGCATTAATGTTCGCGACCTCCGCTTTGACGTTGTCCTCACTATACTGAAAGCCGCTGCTTGCCGGCACAATTGCATTATTGTTCAGTTCGATCGTTTTCTCCCACGTATTAGCGTCTTGGCCAGGCTTCAGGTAGGCGTTGAACTGATCGCCAAAGACCCAGTCGGCATTCGGAGCGTACCCGGATTTTTCAATTGGGGCGATATACTGCTCGTCGGTTTTGGTGTAATGCTTGCCTTCAATGCCGTTGCAAATCAGGTTATATAGATACTTATCGGTATTGAGCAGATTGATCAGCATAAGTGCGCGCTCAGGGTTTTTGGAGTTCTTGTTGATGACCTGAATCGCACTGGCAATGCCGGTGAAATAGCTGTCGGAGATCGGAGCGTAGACGACGTCGTTGCCGCCATTGATCGCTTTTTCACCGATCTCGCCGCCTGGCTTCGAGGTGAATTCGATTGCTACGGCCACATTTCCTTTACTCTTCAGATCATTGATATTCTGCAGCACGGGAGCATCCTGGTTAATATAACCGGCTTTGAACCAACTGTGCATCGTATCGAAGTATTCTTTTTTGTTTTCCAGCTGCGTGATCTTGGAAATCGACTTCATGTCGGGATCATCTTTCTTGTAGAATACCGAAGAACCGTCGGAGCCGACCTCGGTGCGGTCAATATAAATTCCGTTAGAGTTCTGGGCGAGACCGAGCGGAATAATGCCTTTTTCATTGTCTTTAAGTGTTTTGAGGAAAGGCTCGATGTCTTTGTAGGATTGAATGGTAGAGACATCGAGATTGTATTTGTCTATAAATCGCTTTTGAATGATGAGACTCTTCTGCTTGGCGGCGATTTGATACACAGGAAATCCGTAGATTTTGCCATCTGCTGCTTTCATATCCGGCCAGAACTTGTCGGGAATATTGGCGCGTGCTTCAGGCGCATACTGGTTAATCATATCCTCCGTGATTTCTAGGTAAGCGCCCCTATCGATGTAAGGCTGGTAGTTGCCGAGCCAACCCTTTGAGCTAAAGGCGATATCGAAGTTTTCCTGCGCCGCAAGCATCGCATTCAGCTTCGGTTCATATTCATCAAAGGTCAGTGGCTTGAGTTCGACCGTGGCGTTGATTTTCTCTTTAAGGTATTTATTGATTTCATCGTTGACCAGCTTCTGGTCGGGACCTGGGTCAGCAGCTACCGGATAGATGAAGGTTAGCTTCACTTCAGGCAGCCCAGTGGGTGAAGGGGAAGTGGCAGGATCGGCGCTAGCCGCAGGTTCGTTTGTGGTATTGCCCGAAGGGGCCGAACTGTTATTCCCGTTATTCGAACAAGCGGCGAGGACGGCCAGACACAGCAGAAATACACAGAGCTTCAGGGCGACGGCTTTGGTAGATTTGTTCATTTATGAACCCTCCATTATCTAATTAATCCAAGCTACTCCTTCAAGGAGCCTACCGTTATGCCTTTGACAAAATACTTCTGAAAGAAGGGGAAGATCAGCAGCATCGGGCCGCTTGCGACAATCGCCATGGCCATTCGTACCGACAAGGTGGGGAAACTCGCATATTTCAGCTTATCTGAGACCTCCGCCATCGGCGAGTTGGCTAGGAAATCAGCCTGTGACAGAATGCGTACGAGCAGGAGCTGCAGAGGGATAAACTTATCGTTGTCGATAAATAGCAGCGCATTAAACCATTCGTTCCAGTAGCTGAAGGAAATCAAGAGACCCAGAGTGGCGAGCGCAGGCGTGGACAGTGGCAGAATAATCCGGAAGAAAATGCGAAACTCCCGGGCTCCATCTACTTTAGCGGATTCGATAATCTCCTTGGAGATTTTGTCCAGGAAGCCTTTCATGATCATAATATTGAATGGACTTAATAGAGCCGGAATAATTAGGGCCGCCAGAGTGTTCTTCAGGTGCAGATATTGGGTCATAAGAATGTAGAAAGGGATCAGACCACCGTTGAATAGCATGGTGAAAAAGACAAAGAAGGTGAGTTGACGGTTGTAGCGGAAATCTCTGCGAGAGAGCGGATAAGCCATCATTGCAGTCAGGAGCAAGGAAAGGATCGTGCCGATCACGGTGATCAGGATCGTTACTCCGTATCCACGCAGTAGCGTAGCCGGTTTCTCAAAGACAATCCGGTAAGCCTCGAAGCTCCATTCCTTGGGAATAAAGTGATAACCAAACTGGCTGAGTGCGTCCTCCGAGGACAGCGAGATGGAGATCACGAGCACGAAAGGCAACGCGATCAGTAGGCAGACGATGATGAAGAAGACATTGATTCCGATGCTGGACGGGGTGATTTTTTTGTTATTCATCTTATACTGCCTCCTGTTCAAAAAAGTGCGTTGTCGTTGTCAATCCGACGTACTACATAGTTGGCTGTCACGACAGTAACTAGACCGACCACCGATTGCAGAAAACCTACGGCTGCCGCAGAGTTAATATCCCCCAGCTTGGTCAGTGCACGGTACACGTACGTATCAATAATGTCTGTGGTCGGAAAGTTCGGCCCTACGTTGTTCGGAAGAAAGTAGTGCAGCCCGAAATCACCACGGATAATGTTGCCTAGCCCCAAGATGAATAAAATAATGATCAGCGGCTTGAGCAGAGGCAGCGTAATTCTTCTCATCATTTGGACGCGCGTTGCGCCATCGAGTGTGGCTGCTTCATAGTAATCGGTGTTAATGCCAGTAATCCCTGCATAATAGATGAGGGTCGAGAATCCTATGCCCTTCCAGAGTGAAACTAGCGGCAGGATGAATATCCAGGGAGTGGTCTCCAAGTACCAGTTGTGCGGATCGAGGCCCAGATAGGTCAAGAATGTGTTCAAATATCCGTTCTGGAAGTCTAGGAAAGCGTTTCCAACATAACCTACGATGACCATCGAAATAAAGAAAGGCAGAAACATGCTCGTCTGGTAGACCTTGATTAGCCGTCCTGACAATTCACCAAGCAGCAGCGCCATAAGCAACGCGGCCACTGTCCCCAGAATAATGTAGGAAAAGTTGTAAAGTAGCGTATTGCGGATAATGCGAAAGGCGTCCTGCGCCTTGAAGAGAAACTCGAAATTCTGCAGTCCAACCCATTTGCTTCCGAAGATCCCCTGATCATACCTGAAATACTTAAAAGCAAGAATCAGTCCCACCATTGGAAAGTAGGCAATGACAAGCTTGAACAAAATACCGGGCAAGGCGAGCAGCAGTAGTTCACGGTTCTTGCGCAAATGTCTGAATTCGCTTGTAATCCATCTCAGAACAGCGGGCTGCCGCCTAAAGCCAGTGTTCTTTTGCATGGCGCTTAGCTTGGTCGGCTCAGGCTTTCCCATCTTCATCTCCTCCATTCTTGTTCTGAGACCATCATGCCATGGACTCGAGAAGGGAGCTACAATTACATAATCGAAAAGCTGTGCGGAACAGGTGTAAAAAATGAGAATTGATGTGTTTTCCTTGAATATGAGCGGTCAGGACAGCATTTTCTTGATCCGATAATCCTTAGGCGTTGTGCCGAACTTGCCTTTGAAGAGCCGAAAAAAATAGCTTTGGTTGGCATAACCGCATCTGTCCATAATTTCCGCTATCGTATAATCGCTCTTCAGCAGAAGGTCCTGTGCATGCCGCAGCCGGATCTCATTGATGTATTCCGTTATGGAAACACCGCAGCTGTCCTTGAAAAGCTTGCCGACATACGCGGAGGTGAGCTTCACGTTCGATGCAATGGACTGCTGGCTTAAATTCAGATCGGCGAATTTCTGTTCGATGACTTCCTTAACGGTTCCGATAAGGAGTTCATTGCGTTCGGGAGCGCTGGGCTGCTGCCCTTCACATATTTTGGCGCAGAGAGATAGGAGAGCCACATAGATTTCATCCAGCGTTTCATATTCCTGCGGAATTCGGTGAATCTGCTCAACATCCACAGCCAGGGTTCGGGCCCGGTTGTTCATAATCTCCGCGGCTGTATTCTGCACTACCCAGGCAAGGTCGGCGACCACTCGTCGCATCTCTTCATATTGAAAGCTCGCAAGCAGAGAGAAGGCCTTCTCCAGCTCGCTTCCTGCTGTGGTCAGCTGACCCTTCTTCAAGGCCTCCGAAAGTTTGCGCTCAATGTCGGGCGGTAGTGTCTTGCGTGTATTGGTCAGGTTTTCCCTTACATCTTCGGGTTTAACGATGGATTGATAGCCAGCTACAAAGGTATACAGAGATAATTGATAGGCCTGATGATAGGCAGTGGAGAGCTGAGGGAGCTGGGAAATGACACTGCTCACTCCACATGACAGCGATAGGTTGTAATACTGCTTGATCGTGTGCTGAAATTCTCTGATCAATGTAAAAGCATTGCCGAAATCGCTGGAGCCTTTGGCAGCTGAGAGGATGAGAACAAAATGATCGCTCTGAAGTTCTACAGACTCGCAGGGATAGGCGCGGGAGAGGATCTCTTGGGCGATATTGACGATGGCGAAGCTGTAGAGCTTCTTGGAAGCGCCTGGAGTGCCGAGATCATAGTTAGCGAAACGCTCGATCCGCAGCACGCATACCAGGAGCGGATCAGATACCGAGATATGAAGGCCGTGCTTTGCAATCAGAAGCTGCATGTCATTTTGGGTAAACATCCGGCTGTCAGTGAGGAATTTACGAATGTAGTATTTGTTCACGATTTGTTCGGAGCTGATTTCCTGCAGCTTCTCGGACATGCGCAGATAATGCTCACTCATGAAATCCAGCTCGTTTCCGCCTTGCGACTGGGTCTGCCGTTCAACTGCGGCATTCGGGCGAATTCGCCGCAGCATATTTTCAATCGGGTCGTACAGCTTGTAGGACAGCCAAACGGAGACCGCGATGGAGAGCAGGAGGAATGCTCCCGTAATTAGCAACGATTTCGTGCGTGCTTCGCGGGCTTCCTTCATCAATAAGTCGTACGGCTGAATATAAAGAATCGTCCAGTCTCCGATTCCAGCCATATACGTTATGATGCTTTTCTCTCTTCCTGTATTACCTATGACAGAGCCGGAGGTTCGGCTGAGGGATTTCTTGTCTCGCTCTAGTAGCTGAGTAATTGCCGCTTGATCCAGACTGTCCGTCTGTTCCCGGTCCTTGCTGGATAATAACCTTCCGTCCGAGGTCTGGATATAGACCTGCCCTTGGGCTTGGCTTCCGATATCATTCATTTTGCTCAGGGAGTCAAAGACCCAGCTTGATTCGATATAAAGAATGAGCGCGGAACGGTCACCGGAAAAGGGCATAAAAGCATCCGTGACGATGAAAGCGAAGGCATCGGTCTGGCCGCTCGCCTTGAGGCTGACGGGAACAAGCCGGGAGGTTGGATGCGGCAGCGGCGGATGCAGCAGCCACTGCATCATCTTCGCCTTCGTGATGCCGCCATCTACCAGAAAGTCGCTGGTGGAGCCGTAGAGTTCGCCGCTCGAAGCATTATAGACGGCGATGGAGTGCAGGAACGAGGAGCTTTTCATCAGATTGGACATCTCTCGATAGCCGCGGATATAGTCCATTTGGGGCAGCGTCTTGGTGAACAGAAGCGGAATCAGCAGATTGTCATTGTAAGCGAACGTGGAGAGATGGGTGATGATTTCATTCATATTGGAGAGATTATATTGCGTTTGTGTCAGTACTTTCAAATTGGAATTTTCCTGCACTTTTTTAATCGAACGCTCAAGGACATAAGTATTTACAACCGACAATCCAGTCAGAATGAGGGCCATGGCCAGCATGATGGAGAACATGACGGTCTGGAAATACTTTTTTGATTTATAAAATGTGAACGGTTTCATAAATGTAGCCCCCTCTGGCGGACTGAAGCGGGATCATTGAAGAAGCTTCTCTATAGTTGTAAACAAAAATGGATAGGCGCGCAAGAGCTTTGTAGGATTGGTGGGAGAAATTCTTTAAAAATAAAGCTTTTGCGTTATTGTATAGTCTATTTAACATCCCTTTTGATAAATTGAACAGTATCTCCATTTAAACATTCCATGGCAGAATATAGGGGGAGATGTCCTTGTCGAGCGATCAGATAGCTTGACCGGGAACATCTTAACGGTAGAGTTTTGAAATCCTGCTGCAGCCGATTCATCAGAAATGAAGAGGAGGGATTTAAGAAGATGACAAGCAAGCTCAAACAGGTCTCAAAATTGAAAATGCGGGTGCTGTGCGTTATAGGTGCTTTGTCTATTGCTCTTCCGGCTGTGCCGGCACCTTCAGTCTTCGCTGCGACGCTTGATGTAACCGCTTATGGAGCGAACGGCGGAGACACGGTCGATGATAAAGCAGCGATTCAAAGTGCTGTAAATGCAGCTGTCAGCGGGGACACCGTGGTGATTCCGGCAGGTACTTATTATTTGTCCGGTACGGTCAACGGGAAATCCGGCGTTAAAATCGCTGGAGCCAACAGAGATACCACAATCATTAAGTTCACTCCCGGTGCCTCGGCTGCAACCTTCTTCTATCTGCATAATGCACTGAACGCCGAAGTATCGGATATGACACTTGATGGCGGCAACAATTCATCAGCGCAGTCGGCAGTCACGTCTGAAGACAGCGTAGGCAGCAAAATGCGCAATTTGCGGGTCAAGGATTTCGTAGCATCAAGTGGCTTTGGTCCTTTTGCGCTGTATGCGATCAACTCCACCCATATTGAAATTTCAGGCAATATCGTTACCAACAGCGGCGTCAATTCCGATTGGGGGGGCGGGGTGCGGGCCGGCTGGGGTTCCAGCTATGCGCTGATTGAGAATAATATCATCGCAGATACAGGCCGGGGCGGCATCTTCGTCAATGACGACAGCCCTTACGCTATCGTCCGCGGCAATA
The DNA here is from genome assembly GCF_037963865.1 of Paenibacillus sp. FSL R10-2734. Lineage (NCBI taxonomy): Bacteria > Bacillati > Bacillota > Bacilli > Caryophanales > Paenibacillaceae > Paenibacillus > Paenibacillus sp. FSL R10-2734. The sequence goes on from NZ_CP150170.1 coordinate 2,473,874, forward strand.
CCATTACAGGCACCGGCAAAAAGATGGAAGGCCTCGGCATCGAGCTGCATACGAACGTCGACTACTCTCTAATTGAGAACAACAATGTCGATCATTGGATCAGCGCCGTGCGCTCAAAGTATATCGCGGTGCGGAATAATACAGTCAAGGCGACAGATGGCTCCGTTGGTCACATGGGATTAGAGGTGATGGTTGACCACGGCGTAACTTCAGGAAATCTCGTAGACGGGGGACAACAGGTGGGCATGCAGCAGTCGCCGGGTACAGGCTATCAGCTGTGGAATTACAATACCGTACAGAACATCGTCATGTGGGGTATGCAGCTCCAGGGTGCCGGAACGGGTCAAACCGAGCAGTACCAGTATTTCTATAAAAATATTTGGAAAAACGGCCCGGTCGGCAATCCGGCGGCCGCTTATCCAGGTTATGACGGCAATGCGGTTCGCATCCATGGAGATTCGAAAAACATTGTTTTTGACAGTAACCAGATTCTTAATAATGGAAGAAAAGCGATTGAGATTACCACAGCATCCGGCGTGGACCGTCTCAGCTTCATCAATAATACGATTACGGGCAACAACGGCCCGTCCATTGATCAGTATCCAGCCTCGGCCGCCGATCTGGAGTGGAGCGGTAATTCGGTCAGCGGCAATGGCAATAACACGCAGCTTGCCAGCCGCGGCTTCAGCGACCCGAAGCCGGTAGCCAATTTCACCGCGCCGTTAACGGTTCAGCTCGGCCAGTCCGTCACGTTTACGAACACTTCGACGGATAACGGAACGATCTCCGAGAACCTGTGGGATCTGGGTGAAGGGATTCCGGTGACCACAGTCAGTCCGACTTATACGTACCAGAAGGCGGGTACTTACCATGTCATCCTTGGTGTATGGGATAACGGAGGCCGTGCTAGTGTGAAAGAGCAGACGATCACGGTTAATGCTGGTCCTCCAGATACAACAGCCCCTTCGGCACCATCGGGAGTAACCTCGCCTGCGAAGACGGACAGCAGCGCAAATCTGGCATGGACGGCAGCGACTGATAACGTCGCTGTCTACGGATACAATATTTACAAGGATGGTGTACTTGCCGGATCTACGGTAGGTGCAAATGCAACGACTTATACCATAACAGGACTGACGGCCAATACGGCTTACAGCTTTACCATCAAGGCTATTGATGCCGCAGGCAACCTGTCGGCGGCCAGCAGTGCACTAAGTGTGACCACAAACGGCCCGGATACGTCAGCACCGAGTGCTCCGTCCAATCTGACCTCACCGGCCAAAACGGACACAACCGTCAGCCTGTCTTGGAGCGGATCGACCGACAACATCTACGTTACGGGCTACAACGTCTACAAAGACGGCGTGCTTGCCGGTTCTACGACAGGAGCGCTGAGCTTAGATATTACCGGCTTGAGCGCAAGTACTGCCTATAGTTTCACTGTCAAGGCGAAGGATGCTGCAGGCAACTTGTCGGCGGCGAGTAATACCCTGAGTGTGACAACCCTGGTATCTTCGGCCAATTGGGTCCACTGCGCAGGAGAAAATAATCCGTGTGATTTTACGGGCACGAAGCAGGTGCGCTTCGGGGCGAACAATAGCTATGCTTACGGAACATTTACGTCGACGGTCATGTGCTCAACCAATGGCTTTGGTACTGATCCGGCTTATGGCTTCTACAAGACCTGTGATGTGAACCTAGGTGGAGGCGGTAATCCGACACCGACACCGACACCGACACCGACACCGACACCGACACCGACACCGACACCGACACCGACACCGACACCGACACCAACACCAACACCAACACCAACACCAACACCAACACCAGGTGGCCTGACTCAGGTCGGGACGATTACTCGTGAATACTGGACCAATGTTACCGGAAGCTCGGTTTCAGCCATTCCGGTGAGTACGACGCCAACTGGGGTTACGGCATTGGCCAGCTTCGAGACGCCCTCCAATTGGGCCAACAGCTATGGGGAGCGTGTTAGAGGATATATCGTGCCAACGGTAACAGGTGTCTATCAGTTCGCGATTGCCGGAGACAATGACAGCGAACTGTGGCTCAGTACGACGGACAATGCGGCGAATAAAGTCCGAATCGCTAGCGTGTCCGGCTGGACACCCGCTGGAAACTGGAATTATCAGCCCTCCCAGAAGTCTGGTCAAATTACGCTGACGGCAGGACAACGCTACTACGTGGAGGCGCTCCATAAAGAGGATCAGGGGGATGATTCTCTGTCCGTTGGCTGGATTACTCCGGGGGGGGGTTCAGCATTTGTCATTATAGGTGGCGCCAATCTAGTACCGATTCAGTAAGAATAGGATATAGATGAGAGGCTGAAGGAGGCTTTCGCAGGGCTTATGGCCGGCGAGGCCTCTTTCTTTAAATCTTATGTTCACTCTGCAATGATATAAATGTTGTAAGTTCTACAACTTTGAATCAAAGTAATCAAGGTGTTCGAAAGGATTGTTGTATGAAATACAAGACCTTTCCCGCTAAGCGGTATGATGGAGGTGGAATGATACCTTTTGTACAACAATTTTCGATTAGGGTCGATTTAATAAGGGGAAAGTTGTATTTAGTACAGGATTCTTAGCTTTAAATTTCGAGATTGCGAAGAAATGTGAAACGAATTCAAGTGATGGGCTTATATTCAATTGGTGGCCATGGGGAGCCCTATTTTTAATTAAGCACACGCCTCTTTGTAATGTATAACGGACCGAGCGGACCTCCTCCAAAATGATGCATGTTTTAGTCAGGTTTACGGACAAATGTATGCGAAAAACCGAATACAATGTGCTTCTGGTAACGTAAACGAGCAAATGTATGCGAAAAACCGAATACAATGTGCTGCCGGTAACGTAAACGATGCAAATGTATGCGAAAAACCGAATACAATGTGCTGCCGGTAACGTAAACGAGTCAAATGTATGCGAAAAACCGAATACAATGTGCTGGCGGTAACGTAAACGATGCAAATGTATGCGAAAAATCGAATACAATGTGCCACCAGTAACGTAATTGAGGCGGCGCCGTTATTCGCCCCAAATCACCCCGAATGGGCTTGTTTTTCTTACGGAATAACACAGTAATTCATAAAAAGTACAGCCGGATTGCGAGTAATTGCCACATTGAACAGTAGAAATTGCGGAATGTAATCTCCATGCTGAAAATTAAGGGATAGCGGGGGGAGGGAAATCCGTATCCCGCCAGCCCACAAGCAGAAATTGCTCGCTGTGGTTCTTTCGAATTCAACACAACATCCCAAGGAGGTCAGCCATGAATAGTGAATTACAATTTCATGTACACTCTGACCGGGGGGATGACGCCGGCAACGGGAGCCTGGCATCCCCCTTCCGAACGATTCCGGCTGCGCAGGAGGCGGTACGCGACTGCCTGCGCAGCGGGCAAACGGGCGGAATTACGGTTTTCATCGGCGGTGGTACTTATGAGCTGAACGAGCCGCTGAGATTCGGCTGCGGGGACGCTGGAGGAAAGCGTTGCCGGGTCACTTACCGCAATGCGGAAGGGGAGCATCCTGTTCTCCTGGGAGGCACGGTTCTATCCGGCTGGGAGACCTGGCGGGACGGAATCTGGCGAACTGTACTACCGCTGGGAACACGTTTCCAGACCTTGTATGCTGATGGAGAGCGGGTGCACAAAGCCCGATTGCCTGCCTCTGGGTATTTAGAATCTCTGGCCGCGCCGGAAGGTAGAGAACGCGAAGGCATAGTCTTCCGGGAAGGTGATGTTCCAGAATTGCTTGACACAGATGGCCTACAAATGTTCATCTGGCCCGGGAAAGGCGAGTGGAACTGGGGCTCAGAGACAATTCCGGTGCAGCGGATTGACACGACTGCCCGATGGATCGAATTGCATCGATCCAGCACTTGGGGGATTGGTGAAGGCTCACGTTATTTCCTGCAAGGTTCGCTCCGATTTCTGCGTGAGCCTGGTCAATTCCATCTGGATGAGGAGGCAGGAATGTTGTATTACCGTCCAAAGCAGGGGACTCCTATGGAACAGAAAGTAATTGCCCCTGCTGTCCATCGGCTGATTGAAATCTGCGGAGAAACAGAGTCCCGGCAGGTGTCCGGCCTATCCTTCCAGGGACTCACACTGTCTTGCTCCGATTTCTATGAGGATTACCGGATGATGCGCAGTGAGCCGGGGATGGACAACGTAGAGCCCGACGAGCATAGAAACGGGCTGATATATATCCGCGAAGCCTCTGATATTGAGATCTCCACTTGCATCATTCGGGAGTCAGGCACCTGCGGTATCTTTCTTGACCGCTCTGCCCAAAGGATCACCCTGGCCGCGAACCGAATTGAAGTGTTCGGACACACAGGTGTATATGCCTCGGGTTATGCCCCTGGAGAGGGTGGCTTTACCGGAGTAGAAGCTGCCAATCAGAATAAAGGGCATCTGATCACGAGTAATCGGATTCGATATGGCGGCGAACTGGTCGGCCACGGCAGCGGTATCGTGCTTTATCAGTGCGGGGAATGCGAAGTTGCGCATAACAGGATCTCAAATATGCCCCGTTACGGGATATCGCTGAAAGGGCAGCGGCATCAAATAATGCCGTCTTTCCTCTGGGGAAAAGCACTCACCTGGGAGAACCACTGGGACTTCCTGTTCACCAGAAACAACCGGATCAGATACAACGACATCTCAGAGGTAATGACCGACAGTCAAGACGGTGGGCTGATTGAGTCTTGGGGAATTGGCCGTGGGAACGTTATCCATGGCAACCGGCTGCATCATAGTGGCATCCACTTCTCTTTTGGCTTCGGCATCTACCTCGACGATGCCTCGGATGATGTTGAAGTGACGCACAATGTACTCGATCATCTGTATAGCACAGGAGAGGGAAAGCTCTGGATGACGATTTTCTCCAAGGGAATAGGCAATGTGATTCGAAACAATCTGATGGTGGATAATCCGCTCGCGGTTAACGCCATAGGTTCACAGGAAATGGTCGGGGAGGCTAACCGGGATATCACCGTGGAGAACAACATCATCGCCGATTCAGGACACCTGTACTGCTTCGTGAATTGGAGCGCAGAGCGCTTTCGTTCGGCGGACCGTAATCTTTTCTGGAGAGGTGAGGAGGCTTGTAGAGTGACGGGCGAACTTCCGGCGGAGCCGATTGGGAGCAATGAGGTATGGGGGAATGAATACGAGTGGGAGGCATGGCGTTCCATACTTGAAGGTAAATATGATGCCGACACGGTCTTTAGCCCGCCCGGCTTCGTGGATGGTCCAGCGGGGGATTATCGGCTGTTCCCATCTTCCCCTGCTTATAAGCTAGGCTGGAAAGATATCGACTTCACACTGATTGGGCCAAGAAATGACTTTGAAGTTGAAGAGGCAAGAGGAGATGAACCCGAAAGACACAGCGGTTCTTATACCTGTGAAAAGAGGGACGAAGATGAAGCTTGAGACCTTATTGGAGATTGCCGGAGTGAAGCTAGCCTTCTCGTCGCACAAGTTTATGAACGCCGCACCCCTTCTGGAATCCCGTGCCGCTTGGAGTGTAGTGATGAAGGACACGATTCTTGCCTCTGGGGAAAACGGGGAGTGGCGGATTTCTGTTGACAGTGCGGAACTGAGCAGTCCGTACCACGCAGCGGATATTGAAGTGGAGTGGCAACACAGCGGTTATTCCCAGCAAACAGCGGTAGAAGTACGTTTGGAATTCGCACACTGGACGCCTTCTACATATGTGCTTGTGCCCGGTGCGGTGTACGGGGGCAACCGCTTTGAAGCGCGCGAGTTAAGCTATCCCCCTTGCTGGAGCAAACTGTCCGAGCGCGGCCCGGATACTCCGGCACTGATTACCGATGTGCCTCGGCTTTCGTCTTCAAGTCAGGGCCCCTCAGTCATTCAGCTGCTCACCGGCGATGCAGCGACGCCTGCTGTCGGGCAGTATGACCCAGAACGCAGTTTGGGATTCCTGATCCTTACTCGGCAGCAGACCGAATTCGGTGATACTTCCATCCATGTAGAGGAGACGGTGGACAGGAAATCTGCTGTCGTATCCTTTCGTGCGCCGGGCATGCGGGCTGGCACTAAATACGACATGTGTACTACGGAGGCGCCTTCCCCCGACAGGGGGGCCGACTTCAGGGAAGGAGACAGGGTCAGATTTCATTTTCAGGTATTCGTCTTTCCCTGCCTCAGTGTTAGTGGATTATTCCGTGTGTTTGCGGAAGTGCGCCAGTCACTGACGGGAATCCCTGAGCTTCGCGAGATTCTGCCTTTTTCTGCGGCGTGGGCAATTCAGGAGGAGAAATACAATAAGCTGAACTGGAATGGGGTATATGGCTATTATTCCGTAGGCACGGTGGACATGAAGCATCAGGACTGGCAGCTTGGCTGGGTCGGCGGTGGTATGTCCAGCTACGCCCTGCTTCTGGAGGGCAACGGGGAATCATTGTCTCGCGCCCAGCATACCGTTGATTTCATCTTCAGCGGCCAGACGGACGCCGGGTTCTTTCCCGGCGTATTCTACAACGGACACTGGTATGGCGATGAATTCAGCGAGGATCCGGGCCGGGATGCACCGGAGCAATGGCATATTGTACGCAAGAGTGCAGATGCACTGTACTTCCTGGTGAAGCATTTCCTCGCGTTGAATAAGCGCCAGCCGGATGCGCCGCTGCCGGAGCGCTGGCTTGTCGGCACTAAGAAGCTTGCGGACGGATTCCTTCGTCTCTGGAACAGCTATGGACAATTTGGGCAATGGCTCCATGCCGAAACCGGAGAAATGCTGGTCGGCGGCTCTGCCGGAGGGGCGATGGCGATCGGCGGACTAGCGCTGTATGGCTGGTATCTGAAAGAGCAGACATACCTTGCAACCGCATGCGAGGCGGGGGAGTATTATTATCGCAAGTACACACAGAAAGGGATCACCACCGGAGGTCCCGGGGAAATTCTGCAGTGCCCAGACAGCGAGTCGGCATTTGCACTGCTGGAATCGTATATGGTGCTGTACGAAACGACAGGTGAGCAGAAATGGCTGCGGCGTGCAGAGGAAGCGGCACAGCAGGCCATTTCCTGGTGTGTGTCCTATCATTTTATTTTTTCGGAAAACTCCACTTTCGGGCGTCTTGACATACAAACAGCAGGCTCGGTGATTGCCAATGTACAGAACAAGCACAGCGCACCCGGTATCTGCACCCTTTCAGGGGACTCGCTATTCAAGCTGTTCCGTGCCAGCGGCAATCCGCTGTATCTGCAGCAGCTTAGAGAAACGGCCCATCAGCTCCCTCAATATTTATCACGGGAGGACAGACCCATCCGGGGTTGGAATGGGGAGGATTTGCCTCACGGTTATATGAGCGAACGGGTCAATATGAGCGATTGGGAAGGGGGAGATCTCGTCGGCGAAGTGCTGCCGCTGTCCTGCTGGTGCGAGGTCTCCAATATGCTGACATATGTAGAGGTGCCAGGCATTTATGTGCAACCGGATACCGGATTACTGTGGGTGGCCGACCATGTGGAATGCTCCTTTCACGAGGAGCGGGGTAGGAAGTACCTGACAATTTTTAATCCTACAAGTTATCCCGCTTCCGTTAAATTATTCATGGAATTGTCAACAGAAGCAGCCAATCCGCTGGGACAATGTGCTTCAACAGATTGGTTGCGCGTTCGAATCAGACCGGGAGAAGTCCTTAAGGTTCCATTGCCCCTCTCATAAAGACCCACTATCTACCGACTCATAGATTAGCCAGTAATTCAAACATTGTACAGTAGAGGCTACCGTCGATTTATGCGATGCTGACAGCAGGCAGTCAAAACGTATCTTTCTGGAGGGGGAACATTCGTTATGAGAATGTGGCAAGCTTACAGGTCGAGGCGGTACCTGCTGCGCATAACAGTGGTTATGACTTTCCTCCTTATCACGGTTCTAGCCGCTGCGTCCCTTGCTCTGCAATATAATGCTGAAAGAAACGCCATAAGGATGCAGCAGGAGGCCAATCGCAAGTTGATGGGCCAAATCCGTATCAACCTGGGCTATTTATCAGGTGTATTCAACAATTTGGCGATTTCTTTTTATATGGACCCCAATATCGTTCCTTTGCTTAACCTGCGTTCCCCTGATGAGATGCTTATGATCCGCTCTATGAATTCACTCAAGCAGGCCTATCTGTCTTCGTCGTTTCTGCATTCTATTCTTATATACAATGGATTTGACGACCGTACTTATGAGGTTGGAAAGCTGGGTCTGAACAAGTCGGATTCAGCCATGAACGGACAGCTGCTTCTGTTGTTGAAGAACGGGGAACAGCTGCCCAGAATGCGGCTGATCCCCATGAACTTCAGCGGGAAGGCCCAGTCGGTCGATTTCTTTTCCCTCGTGATGTACCAGAATTTTAATACCGTCAATACTGGAAACGAAAGTGCACTTGTTGTAAACATCAAGCCTGAATGGCTTGAGGAGAACCTGCGCTCCTTTAGCGATTTTGCTCGGCCAGATCAGTCTGGGCTCTATATTCTGGATGAACATGGAGATGTACTACTCTCTAGCAATCAGCAACCGCTGCCCAGGCAGTCGGAAATGAAGAGGGTGCTAATGGCGAAAACGGCTGCCGGTACGGAAGCCATTGGCACCTATTCAGGCAAACTAGGAGGCGATACGGAGTTCATTGTGACTTACCTGAATATGAAGGATACGAATTGGAAAATAGTTAGTGTTCAGCCCTATGAAGCCGTCCTTGGGCACATCCGCGAGATGCGTGATACCTTCATCAGTGTCATTATAGGCATCCTTCTGCTTGCGTTAGGCTTATCGGCCATTGTGGCGCACAAGCTCTATAAGCCGATTGAACGGATGATTGGCGCGATCGGAATCAAGCCAGAAGAGGGGGGCAGTTACGGGTCAGCCAGGAAGGACGAATTGTCGGCGGTGGCGGGCGTGTTCAGCTTGATGGTCCAGGAGCTGCGCCGTGCTTCTACTGAGCAGGACAAACAAAGGCATATTATTAAGAGCTACTATCTGCGCACGCTTATCTCGAACAGCACATCCTGGTCTGCAACTGAATTTGAGGAAAATATCAAGTTAAATGGCCTGCAAATTGACCCTTCCGGTCCTTTCCGGCTTATCCTGATCAAGGTGGACGATTATCTAGAATTTGTCCGTCGTACCAATCATACGGAACGGCAGCTCTTTTATTTTGCTATCTCTAATATAGCGGAGGAGATCATGCGACCCAGCAAGTATCTTTGTGAAATGGCGGAAATGAGAAGCGATCAGCTTGCGTTGCTCATCAGTTCCGCAGGCGGAGACGTAGATGAGGTAGAGCTTGAGCCGCTGCTGCAGAACATTCAGGAGGTCATATACAGCTTTTATAAGTTGTCGTTAACCCTGACAGTGAGTGAACCTTGCGATAGCTACAAAAAGATTACCGAACAATATACAGCAGCCATTCAATACTCAAGTTATAGGCTAGTGATTGGACCTCAAGCAATTATTACGAAAAAGCGGATCAATCGAATTCTCCGCCATCCGGAGTACAGATTCCCCGAAGAGGCAGAGAAAAAACTTGGCGAGAGCCTGCGTGCCAATAATCTGCCTGCCATGCAAAGTGCACTCGCCCCCATAATTAGCTACTTATCCCACTGCCAGTACGATCACATCCTTCAAGGAATTCTGAATCTCGTGGACATTTTTAAATTAGCGGTAAAGGATATCAATAAGAACCGAATTGTCCCGCTGGATGTGGATTTGAGTTCCCTAAACCATCAGGTTATGGAGAAGGAGACGCTGACGGATGTCGGTCGGTTGTTTGATCAATTGTGCGAGGAAATTCATCATAAGTTGGATCAGCCTGGCAACGGTAGGAACAAGGCTTTGATGGATGCTATTAAGGAAATTATCGAAGACAACTACAAGCAGCCCAGTCTCAGTCTGCAAGGAATAGCATCGATGCTGAATATGACTCCCGCATATATTGGAAGAATGTTCAAGCTGAGCGAATATGCATCGGTAAGCGAGTACCTGAATACCGTCCGTCTGCAGCATGCGCAGGCTTATCTGGAAATGAAGAATATCAGCATCAAGCAAATCATGGAGCATGTCGGATACGTGAATGAGAGTACTTTTTTCAAATTGTTCAAAAAATCCTTCGGAGTTACGCCCAAGGAATATCGGCTGAAAAAGAAGCTGGAATGAGAAGAGGAGGATAAAAGGCGATTTACCTTAGTGACTATATCTATTTCACAAAGAACTATGATGCATAAGATAGTTATTAAGGAGGTGAAGTCATGCCAATTGTTTTTGTAGACGAGCGTATATCTATAAATTCAAACAATAGTAACGGGAGTGTTTTATTGTCTTCGACACCGTTATTAATTGGTGATATTGGTCTTCAGACGGGTGTTGTAGCTAATACTACTAATGCAGGGAATGTAAGAGTAGCGCTTAGCGGAACGGTGAATGTTACGGGAGACACGGGTCTTTTTGCCACAATCACTTTGACCATTGAAAGAAACGGTACAGGGACAGCGGGTTCAGGCACTTTGATTTATACTGAGGTTTTTAATACGAATGGGTTAGCTTCATTTAGTCCTTTAAGTATAACCACAGGTGATTTCCCATTAGCTGCTGCCGTGAACGCAGGTCAGATTAGATATACGTTATTCATTGTCTCTTCGGGAAGCACCACTTTGAGAGGACCAGTCGGCTTTAATGGCTCAGCATCAGCCGGAACAACCGGCTAACTATGTTTGTAGATGAAACGAACCTATGAAATTCATGACCTGCTGAGGGTCTTTTTTTTCGTGAATGCAAGGATCGATCAAGGAAATATACCTGCAAAAGTACATCTTTTAATGAAACGAGGAGGGCAAATGTAAGGATTCCAGCAAATCTGCAGTTATCTATGCTCCAGAAGAAGCTCACGAGCTATAAGTCTAGATATACCTGCACTTTCGCAGGTTTTGGACAAAGTGAAGAGGATATCTGAACACAAGGATGTATTTTAGCAGCTTTTCTCTAGTCTTGCGAAAGGTAGGAAGGATAAGAGAGACAATATTCTCGTCGTAGGATGTGAGTCGAGGGTTCATGACAGTTTATTTGCTGTTTATGCTAAGCTATCTTTTGCATTTACGAACAAAGGAGCGACTCTCTCATAACTGAAGAATCACTCCTTTGTATTAATCCGCTTTATTAAACTTCAATCAATGCTCCATTCCGTGATTGTTAACAGTGTAAGTAGGGGGGAACCCGAAGCAGAAGCACTTGCAGAGGTGACCATCAAGCTGGAACTAATTAAGACTACGACTGTAAGCAAGAACATTTTCTTTTTCATTAGTAAACTCTTTTACTATTATATTTTCCATTATGTTGTGAAACATTTGAAGTTGTGATTGATGAGCATGTTCTCTTAGGAGCTCAAAGAGTGCTACTGATTTCTTGAGGTTTGTATCGTTTTCTATTTTGATACTAAAAATCAGAGTTTCTAGAATAGTGTTGATGGCTTCGTACATATTCTCTTGTTCGTAGTAATACATCACCAGCAAATAAATGTATTCCTCGTAATATCTTATATCCACATTAGTCACATACTCTTCTATGTCATTTACGTTGTTTTTAAGATCACTCAGAATCCAATCTACGGAATAATTATATTTTAATGAGGATTCCAAGATGGTAATAAGTCCTGGTAGTAATTCTTCCTCAGCACTATTACTAATAAATTCAACATACTCCTCTAGGATCTCTGTCTTGCCTTCTAGTAGGTCGAGCACGTAGGCATTGGCTTTTGCAGTATTGCGGTAATAGATTTAGAATATTCTAAGATACACATTCTAGCTTCTGGATACTTACCGAGCTTTTGCAGTGCGATTCCTTTTGAACATAAGCCAAATCCAAAATAATAGAGAATACTCCGCTTCAGGTTTTGTTCTCTCATCGTGTTACTGCTTGTCTCATATATGACTGCAATCTGTGTAATTAGCTTGTCTGCAATATCAATCATAGTATCCCAATTTTCCAATGAAAAAGATGCTTTAAGCATACACGTTAAGGAGTCAGCATTTAATCCATCCAAATCCAATTTCAATGCGATCATCCTTTCTTCAGCATAGCATTCATCGGTTATTGCGACGTCGTTTGTATACCTGGATTATTCTTTATTTTTCCAATATAGTAAGTGGTTTTCATCACTGGAACGAGAAAACAAGCGTTTGTTTTGTGATTGTCCAAATATAACCAAGGTACAGTGTTCTCACTAAGTTTCTTAGAATCGAGGGAATTATGTTTGTTGCGCTGTTTATTTGCCCCCTATGTTTTTGGGTTATTTGTACGTAAAATACCGAAATGTACCTATCTTGGAAATCGATATTCAATTATGATCATCCCGAAAGAAAGCGCTATCAAAGCAATTTTGACCACATTTCATGAGGGGGTAAGGATGATTTGAAGCGAATGGGAAAAAGATTGGGTATGAGTCTGCTAGTATTCATTATTGCAGCAGCGCAGTTCGGTTTTACAGGGACGAAAGGTAATGTAGCGCAAGCGGCGGAGAAGAGTATGGCCCAAAAGCCATATATGGGCTGGAGCAGTTACAGTATGCAAGTGTATGATGGGGCAGGTAACTGGACATCGGCGGAGAGTATCAAGAAGCAATCGGACGCGATGCATGAGAAGCTGCAAGCCCATGGATATGAATATATTAATATTGATGCGGGCTGGAATGGCGATATGGATGAATACGGGAGACCTATTCCTAGTGAAACTCTATATCCGAACGGATTTCAGGAGGTCATCGACTATGTTCATAATAATGGACAGAAGATTGGGATCTATCTGATCCCGGGGGTATCTATCGATGCGTATAACCGAAATCTTGAGGTGTATGGGACAGGCGGCGAATGTCGTATTCAGGATATTACGGCCAAGCCGCTTACCATTATGGATTATTGGAATTCTTACACTTATAAAATTGATTTCACGAATCCATGTGCCCAGAAATATGTAGATTCCATTGCAGATATGCTTGGTGAGTGGGGGATCGATTTCGTCAAATTCGACAGCGTGACCCCTGGGTCTGGGATAGACAACTTGAGCCGTGATGCGCGCGGAGATGTTGAAGCATGGTCCAAGGCTTTGGATAGAAATAACATCTGGTTTGAGCTGTCCTGGGCGCTCGACCACAATTACGTGGAATTTTGGAAAAAGTATGCTAACGGTTGGCGAATTGATTGGGATGTAGAAGCTTACGACGGCAGTGGGTTGACAGCATGGCCAAGTATTTCTCGCTTATTCCCCAAAGCTGCACTATGGTGGCGGGACGCAGGCCCTGGCGGCTGGAACGACTTCGATTCTCTGAATGTTGGTAACGGCGCTATGGATGGTCTGACCAAGGATGAGCGGAAGACTGCGATGACATTCTGGTCTATTTCTTCCGTGCCACTCTATACAGGGAATGATATGACACGGCTGGACAGTTATGGATTAGAGCTGCTTACCAATGATGAGGTAATTGCCGTAAATCAGGCCGGACGTCCTGGTCATCCAGTATCCATGGATACCCAGCAGCAGGTCTGGTATGCCAATAATGGAGATGGTACTTACAGCGTAGCCCTGTTCAATCTGGGTAGTCGGAGTGCGGAGGTTAAAGTCAAATGGAGTGATCTCGGCCTTGAAGGTCCGGCTTCTGTGCGCGACCTATGGAGTCATTCCGAGCTGGGAATCTTTGAGAAGGAATTCAGCGGCGGTATCCTTGAACCCCATGCTTCCCGCATGCTTAAAGTAACAGCGTTAAGCGGCACTTCTGCTGTTAATAACGATGATACAGGCATGCGCTACAGTGGAGATTGGAAGCGAAATGGCGGTAAGGAGCTGTTAGAGGGGAAGCAGGATCTGAGTATTATAATTAAGGATTCCTCACCTGCTGCTACAAGCACTCCTCAAGAGGATGCTCTGAACTCTGTGGCTGACCCTGCTGCGGATTCAGCTTCGGCAAGCAATGCCACCGTTACGGATGTGGTTTACATTAATGATAATGACAGCGGCATTAAATACAACGGCACATGGCAGGTAAGCTCAGCTAGAGAACATGGAGATTATAATGGCGATGTACATTATACCGAGAATGACGGTGATTCTTTTGAGTACACCTTTACGGGCACGGGCATTGACCTGCTGACGGAAAAGCATGAATCTCAAGGAGACATGGTTGTTACATTGGACGATGGGGCTGCACAGACAGTAAATGCGTATACGAGTGGACCAAGAGAGGTGCAGCAGGCTCTTTATAGTATCTCGGGACTGACTAACGGCGCTCATACGCTTAAAGTGGTCAAAAGCTCGGGTGGTTTCATGCTGCTTGACGCGCTAAAGGTGACAACAGAAACTCCGGCAGGAGGTCAGAACAGCACTATTACTCCGACATCGACCGGTTTTGATAAAGCAACGGAACAACAGAAGGATGTCACAGTCACGCTTAATCTGCATGGTAATACGCTGAGTGGTATTGAAAATAATGGAATGGCACTCAGTGAAGATGACTATACCGTGACTAATGACAAATTGATCATCAAGAAGGAATATCTTGCGCAGCAGCCTGCTGGCCTGGCAAGTCTGAACATCATCTTTAACGCTGGTGATCCACAGACGCTAGTGGTACAAATTAGCGACTCCACAGGCATCCGTTATGTGATGATTAATAACGACGATTCGGCAATCAAATATAACGGCAATTGGTCTCGCAGTAGTGGAAGAGGAATGGGCGATTACAATGACGATGTACAGTATGCAGAGCAGAACGGTGATTCTTTTGAATATACCTTTAGAGGAACAGGGATTCAGCTGTTCACAGAGGTGGACGAATCACAAGGGGATATGGATATCTATGTAGACGATCAATTTAAGGGAACGGTAAGCGCTTATCGAAACGGGCGATTGTCACAGCAGATTCTGTACAGTATCTCGGGTCTTACAGATGGACAGCACACACTCAAGGCTGTGAAGAAATCAGGCAGATTTATGCTGCTTGATATGCTCAAGGTAGAGATTCCTAATATGATTAATCCGATAGCTGCGACCTTTGATAAGTCGCCTACTGCTCAGGAAGACATTGAGGTTACGCTGTTGCAGCAGCCAGAAAGCTTTATAGGTATTACTAACGGATCATATCATCTGGTTCCTGGGACCGATTATACGATATCTGGTAACCGCGTTACCCTGAACAAATCCTATCTCACAGCACAACCTGTGGGAACATTGAACCTTAGCTTTACTATTGGTGGCGATTATCTCAATGATGTGCATTCAACGACAGTGGATGGTGATTCCTTTGAATATACCTTCAAGGGTACTGGAATTCGCCTGATTACACCTACGGGGCCAGATCAAGGTGATGTGGATATTTATGTGGACGGACAATGGATCCAGACCGTGAATGCTCATAGTCAGAGTCGATTGACTCATCAGGAGATTTACAGTGTTTCTGGATTGGCAAGTGGCGTTCACACGCTTAAGGCTGTGAAGAAATCCGGTAATCTCATGCTGACGGATCAATTGAAATTCACAGTCCCAACCAGTGATGGTGGAACAACGAATCCTACTGAACCTCCAACACCAACGCCGACAGCAACACCGACAGCAACTGATGGAGGAGGTTCATCCATTCCAGTTCAGCCTTCATCCACACCTACCCTGACTCCGACGCCAACTCCGACACCTGGAACTGATGGGAAGGACGATGCCGAGACGATGCGACATTTGGCGTATATCAATGGATATCCGGGTGGCTTCTTTAAACCTGACGCTCCCATAACCCGAGCTGAGATGGCAGCTATCTTAGCGAAGGTTGCTGAGAAAGAGGCCACTGGAGCAGGGGGAATATTCAGCGATGTACCATCCAGCTATTGGGGAGCAGATGCCATTGCCAAAGTAGCTAAAATGGGACTAATGAATGGTTATATGGATGGTACTTTTAAGCCTAATCAACCATTGACGCGTGCAGAAATGGCCAGTTTGGCGGCCATACTGAGTCCGAATTCTACACCATCGGGCCGCGGCTTCTCTGACATCACAGGCCACTGGGCACAGGCGGCGATTCTGAAAGCCCAAGATATAGGCATAATGAATGGCTATAGTGACGGAACTTTCCGCCCTAATTCCAAGCTTACTCGTGCGGAAGCCGTTACAGCTATCAACAGAGTGTTGGGTAGAGGCCCGCTAATTGGTGTTACACAGCCAGGGTGGAACGATGTTCCAGTCTCACACTGGGCTTTCGGAGATATTGAGGAAGCTTCGACCGACCATGTCTCGAAGCCTAGTACACAAGGCGGAGAACAGTGGACGGAATAATTGGACGAAGAATGAATGGAGGGGCCTTCTTGGCCCCTTTTTTCTGAATTATAAGACACCAAAAAAAGAGGGGAAGATCAGCATGAATATTCTAATTACCGGAGCAAGCGGATTTATTGGAACTGCTCTGGTCAAGTATTTGGCGGATAAGCATACAGTGATTTGTCTGTCACGCCAAGCTCTAGAAGGGACCTTTATGTATGTTCAGGGTTCTTTTGATTCGATGGAGGATTTGAGCGGACTGGACAAGTATGAGATTCATGCGATGATTCATCTCGCCGCTGTTACTGGTGGCTCTACTGAGGAGGAAAGCCTTGCTGTTAATGTGCTGGGAACAAGGAGATTGTACCGGTATCTGCTAGACCGTGGATGCCGAAAGTTCATCACAGCGAGCTCTATTGCTGTGGTGGGTGGACTCACTGAGGATTTTATTCCGCTGGAGCTGCCTATCCCAGATGATCATCCCTGCTTGGCAGCGGATGCCTATGGGCTGAGCAAATCTATGGTCGAGGAGTTGACCCGGTATTTTCACCGCAATCATAAAGATACCGACTTCATTAATCTTCGCTTTGGGGCCGTAGCCTCCCCAGACTGGACCCCTCCTGTCTTGGAAGCTGGATCTAAGCCGACGCTCCCGTTCATCACACTTGGGCATGTTCATGCTGCGGATGTGGTAGAGGGAATTACTGCGGCACTAGAGGCGCCACTTAAGCCGGGGGTAAGAACCCTCAATCTGGTAGGACCAGATGCTAGCAGCAATCTGCCGGTAGCAGAGCTCCTTACCCCGTTGGTGGGGAAAGGCTATAATTTGGATTATTATTATTTTCCGGGTCAAGAAAATAAGGCTTTGTATGCTATGGACCGTTTCGAAGAGGAATTCGGTTTTACGCCGTCACGCTCCACAAGTCATGCGATTAGATGGAATTAGAAGAATTAATGCGTCATAAGGATAAAGAATCGGGATTGATGATAAAAAGCAGTGATAACGGCATATATCGCTGTTTTTTATCCATTTCTGAAGGTTTAAAGAGATGGGAAATGGGCCTAGGCTCTTGACTATTAAGTAAATTGTTTTAATCTATGGTAATGATAGCGCTATCGAAATGGTATTAGGGGAGGGGTCACTACGCTTAAATATTCCAATATCTTTCGAAAATTTTTAATCTCCTATGTGGTCATTTTGGTCATTCCCAGCATTGGCGGATATATGTCCTATCTGACTTCGATTTCTGTGACGGAGTCTATCTCTATTGAGAATGGGGTCACTCAGCTACAGAAGAGTCAGGAAATATTGGAGCGCCGCATGGCGGAAGTAGAGGGGTTTACCAGGCAATTGGCGGTCAACCAGGAGTTAAACGTTCTGATGAATGAAAGAGACAACGAGACGAATGTATACGGCATTTGGAGAACGATGCGTAATGTTCTGACATTCGGTCAGACCAATGATTTTTTGCAAAATTATTATATTTACCTCGCGAATTACAATCTTATTCTGACCCCAGGCTCTTCCTATCGTCCGGAACATTACTACGCTAATTTCAATTATAAAGATCTTTCGCTACAGGATTGGACCAAAGAAGTGCTTGAGAAAACCCACCGTAGTGAAATCAAGCCACTCAGTGATTTTGTTAGTAGGGGGATGCAAACCTCCGTTATTACCTATATGCAGTCACTCCCTCTGGATAGTTTCAACGATTCCTCACCAGCTGTCGCAGTAGTGATCATAGACGAGAAAACCATATCTAGTCTGTTATCTGGTCTAACCGAGCGATACGGAGGTTGGGTTCATATCAGTGATGCTGAAGGAAATACGATTGTCCTGCAGGGAAGTGATGAGCAGAAAATGGTTCATATGGCCGCCGATTCGGAGTTTGACAAGAACAAGGTCAGTCAGTTTTATGAAGACGAGCTAGTGATCACGACTCGCTCCGATTCGAACGGCTGGATATACCAGACAGGGATTCCTCGGCATACTTTGATGGAGAATGCTAACATGATCAAGAAAATGTCCATGCAAATTACGGGTGGTACCTTATTCATCGGCCTAATTGTCGGACTTGTGCTAGCTTACCGAAACAGCGCCCCAATCAACCGCATGCTCAGCGTCATGAAGGAGCAATTTGGCAAGGAAGAGGTCTCCACGAAGAATGAATTCGACTTTTTAAGCGGAAATATCGCCAATATGATCACCAAGAACAAGCTGCTGGAAACCGAACTTAATCGTCAGCTTCCGTTGGTCAGGGATGCATTCCTGAAGCGGTTGCTAGCAGGTGAATTCAAAACACATGATGAAATTCTTACTGCCGCCGAGCAAGCAGGGATAAGCTTAAAACAGAATTCTGGGTATGTAGGAATTGTTCAGATTAACGGCTATGCAGGTATGGACAGCGTGGAAATTCTCAATGAGCTGAATGCTTCCCGTTTGCTGCTGAAGCAGTCCCTGTCGGATCTCGGCGTGGATGTATTAATGACGGATATGGGTTCCGATAAAGTGGTAACTCTGTTTTTCTCCAAGGAAGAAGAGACTGACAAAGCGTATGAGGCAGAGAATATCACTCACATTCTAGAGAATCTAGCGCAATACGTTTTTAATGAGTACCGCATTACTACTCAGGCTGGCTTCGGTGAGCTTTTTACAGAAATAACGGAGGTTAGCCTTTCCTTTGACCAAGCCAAGCAAGCGCTGGAATATGCCGTGTACATGAATAAAAAAGGAATTGTATGGAGCAGTGAAGCCCAAAATGAGAATACGACCTACTATTATCCACTGGATACAGAGCAGCGGCTGATCAGCACCATTCGGGCCGGAGAGCTTGAGGAGGCTAAACGGATTGTCCGTGCGATCGTTGCCCAGAACATGGAACAGCGGGAATTATCCATGGAAATGAAGCAACAGCTTGTCGGTGAAATAAAGGGGACCTTTCTTAAGCTTCTGGATCAAAAGGCATTTACAGAATACTCGGACATCGAAAGTGTGAAGCGGCGGGTCATAGACATTGGTTCGTCGGAACGGCTCGAAATGATTCAGACCGAATTTTTTGTCATTATGGAAGAGCTGTGTGGACTTATTGCGAATAAAAAGAAGGATATTCATATTCAGATTATTAAGCAGATCAAGGAATATACCGTAGAGAATTATTCGGATACAGAGCTGAGTCTGTACCGGGTAGCTGAACAGGTGGAACGGCCTGAAAAATATATTTCTCAATTGTTTAAAGAGGTTACCGGTGTCAATTTCTCCGACCATTTGATAAAAGTCAGAATGGATCAGGCTGTGATCCTACTCAAAGATAGTCGGTATACCGTTGACGAGATTGCCGTGCGGGTCGGTTACAACAGCTCACACTCTTTTAGACGGGCATTCAAGAGGTTAATCGGCGTTTCACCAAGTGCTTATAGACAGTCTATCGATGAATAAACAGTGCCATAGCATGTGGCTGCATTGTCCTCCCTCAGGGCGATGCAGCTTTTTTAATGAGTATTAACCCTAATTGCGGAAAAATGGCCGTTCTACAGCTATTTTGCGCTCCCGGATTAGGGTTATTTGTACGCTGAAATGCCCAAGTGTACCTTTTCTTTGGGGCTAAAAGTCAACTATGATCAATCCGTAGAAAGCGCTATCACAAACTACTGGCGGTTGCTTAGGGGGGATTGTTCTGGAGAAAGAAATAGTATTACACCACAAGTCGTTACCGAAGCGTAGGGGCTCTGTATTTTTACAAAATGCTCGCAGAAGTATGAAAAAGCACTGGCAGCTACATTTGCTCGTGATTCCACCTCTACTATTTTTCCTCATTTTTAAGTATTATCCAATGCTAAACGCGGTTCTAGCCTTCAAGGACTACAACGTGATTAAAGGAATATGGGGAAGTCCCTGGGTTGGATTTCATAATTTCCGCTTATTTTTTGAAAATCCGCAATTTTGGACACTGCTCAAGAACACCATCATGCTTAGTGGTTACCTGCTGCTGGCAGGATTCCCAATCCCGATTATCCTTGCTCTCATGATTAATGAGTTGCGCGGCGGAAGATTCAAAAAGTTCGTCCAGCTCGTATCTTTTGCGCCTTATTTCATCTCGACGGTAGTCATGGTGTCCATTATCATGCTATTTATGGCACCTCGCCTTGGGTTTGCGAACATTGCGCTCAATTTCTTCGGTCTAGAGTCGATCAATTTCCTTGGAGAACCGGGAATGTTTCGTTCAATTTATGTCTGGTCCGATATTTGGCAGACCGCGGGCTACAGCGCCGTTATCTATTTAGCAGCGCTTGCCGGTATAGATCCGACGCTTTACGAGGCAGCCAAAGTCGATGGCGCTTCGCGTTTTCAAAAAATCCGTTATATTGATCTGCCAGGTATTGTGCCTACCATCGTCATCATCCTGATTTTGAATGTTGGGAATGTCATGGCTATTGGTTTTGAGAAGGTCTATCTGCTGCAGAACCCGCTCAATCTGGCGAACTCCGAGATCATTGCCACTTATGTCTACCGGGTCGGTTTGCTGAATGCCAATTATAGCTTTGCAACTGCGGTTGGTCTATTCAACTCGGTGATCAACCTTATTTTGTTGCTAACGGTGAATGGCTTGGCTAAACGCATCACAAACAACAGCATCTGGTAGAAAGGAGCAACCACATGGCAGCAGCTCAACAAAAAATTAAAGAATCAACCGGTGATAAGCTATTTCTGATCACTATTTATGCCATACTCAGCCTCGTGGTCATCGCGGTGATTTATCCGCTGATTTTTATCATCAGCAGTTCGATCAGCAGTCCAGCTGCCGTTACCTCCGGTCGAGTCTGGCTATGGCCTGTAGATATTTCCTTCAAAGGCTTTAAGGTTCTGTTAAATACACCTGAAATTATTACAGGCTATGGCAACTCCATTTTTTATACAGCCGCAGGGACATTCATCAGTGTTGTGCTGACGATCATGATCGCGTACCCTTTATCACGCAGGGGTTTCTTCGGACGCAATACTTTGATGATGATCATCACCTTTACGATGATTTTCAGCGGCGGACTGATTCCGACCTACATGGTTGTGAAGGAGCTCCATTTGATTGATACACGCTGGGCACTGCTGATCCCAAACGCGATTTGGGTATGGCAGGTCATTATAGCCCGGTCATTCTTTCAATCCTCTATTCCGGAGGAACTGCTGGAAGCCAGTGAAATCGATGGGTGCAGTGATATGCGGTTTGTCTGGAGTGTTGTCATTCCGTTATCGAAGCCCATTATCGCAGTGTTAGTCCTTATGTATGCGGTGGGTCAGTGGAATGCATACTTTGACGCTTTGATTTATTTGAAATCAGCAGATTTGTTCCCACTTCAGCTTGTCTTACGAAGCATCATCATCCAGAACAACAGCGCAGGCACTATGGATGCGATGAAAATGGTGGAGCGGCAGCAGCTTGCTGAGCTACTCAAATACGCGCTTATCGTTATCGCCACTCTGCCTGTACTTGTAATTTATCCGTTTGTTCAGCGTTATTTTGTCCAAGGAATGCTGGTCGGTTCTGTCAAAGGCTAATTCACAGCTTTCAGGATCTAGAGAGGGGGAGAGGCACGCAGTAAAATGCCAGAAAGATATCGTACCTGTCTAAATAATAAAAGGGAGTGATCGGAATTGAAGAAAAGTATGATGACTTTGTCTTTGGTGCTGGTATTAATTCTTACGGTGGTGTTAAGCGGATGTGCTAATAAAAATACAGATAACACATCCACCGCACCTGCAGAATCGGGTAACTCGGAATCCGCAAGCAAACCGGTTGAAATCAGCGTGTTCTCGGTTCAGGAATCCGGGATCGATGTTCCTACCAATAAATTCACGAAATTTGTGGAAGACAAATTCAATATTAAATTTAATTGGGAGATCAACCCTTCAGACGGAGCCAAGGAAAAGCGCCAAATCTCACTGGCGAGTGGTGATTACCCTGATGCTTACCTGCTCACTCACTATATTGATCAGTTCTCACAGGCAGACCTTTTGAAGTATGGCAAACAGGGTGTGCTGATTCCTCTGAACGATCTAATTGATAAATATGCTCCTAATATTAAAGCGGCGATGGAAAAAAACGATAATTTGAGAACGCTTAACACAGCGCCTGATGGTAATATCTACGGACTTGTCGCTTACACAGAGTGCTTTCACTGCTCCTATCCGAGCAAAATGTGGCTCAATACCGAGTGGCTTAAGAAGCTGAATCTGGAAATGCCGAAGACAACCGAAGAGTTCAAAAAAGTGCTGGAAGCTTTCAAAACACAAGATCCGAACGGGAATGGCAAAGCGGATGAAGTGCCACTGAGCGGCTCTATTGAGGAGTTTGGTGTACGGATTGTTCCATTCCTGATGAACGCATTTGTCTACGATGATGATCGCAATTATCTGAATATGGTGGATGGAAAAGTTCTATCGGCAGCGACCACACCGGAGTGGAAGGAAGGCTTGACCTATATCAAATCCCTGTTTGACGCTGGTCTAATTGATCCAGGTGCATTCACACAAAACGCGGAAGCCTTCAAAAAAATCGGTGAAAATGCCGATGCGGAAATTCTGGGCGCCGGCGCTGGCATGCACCCTGCGATCTTCGTCAATATTGATCCAGGCAATAGAAGCTCGGCACACTACAACCCTGTACCACCGATTGCCGGACCGGAAGGTATCTCCTATGCGACTCATGATGCAGGTGGTGTATCCCCGGGAGCAAAATTTGTAATCACCAACAAAGCTAGTGAGGAAGCACAGGTGGCTTTAATTAAAATGGTAGACTACATGTTTACTTCAGAAGGACAGACCAATGGTGGAAGTGGCATGAAGGGCATTGACTGGTCTGATCCAGTAGAAGGCGATGTGGCACTGGACAAAGATGTTAAACCAGTCATCAAAACCCTTCCTATGGCTGAAGGCGAAGCGCCGCGCAATGCGGGCTGGAGCGGTATGGCTCACTTCTATATGCCAAAAGAGTACCGTGACACCTTCGTTCAAGCCACTGACATCTACGCTTCCAGCGGTTATGAACGCAGATTGTATGATGCGACTCTGCTGTATGCAGGGCACGAGCCTAAAGAACTATTCCCGATCTGGTCGATCTGGATTGATCCAAGCGAAATCGATGAAGCGAGCTTACTACAAACCAACCTGAAGAATTACATTGAGCAAAATCAGCTTCAATTCATCACGGGCAACAAGGATCTTAATAAGGATTGGGATGCTTATATAAAAGGTCTGAAAGACTTGAAGGTAGATCGTTATCTCGAGATCTTACAAAAGGCTTACGAAACTTCTAAAAAATAAAATATTGAAATCAGAATCAGGTGCTGTAAGATATACCCAGCACCTGATTTCTTGATTTCAAGGAAAAATATCCATGTTTATTTACGGAGGATCAGCCATGTCAGAAGAGAAACATTGCAATCATCATTTTGTGGTTTCAAGACGAGGACTACCGAGTACAAGCGTAAGACTTGCGGGTAAGGAGCCGGTGACCGTCGCCTTTTTGGGCGGGTCCATTACAGAGGGGGCAGGTGCTTCCGAAGCGGATACGTATAGCTGGAGAGCGCTGACTGGTAAGTACCTGCAGGAGCGATTTGTGGATCAGAAATTCCGCTTTATCAATGCGGGAGTAGGTGGAACAAACTCCACGCTGGGCGCCCATCGATTACAGGCACATGTTCTGGGGCAGGGTAGGATTGATTTGCTATTCGTTGAATTTAGCGTCAATGACGACAGTGACCGGGAAGAATCGATTAGAGGCATGGAAGGAATTGTGCGCCAGTGCAGACGATTGTCACCGAGCACTGACATTTGCTTCTTGTATACGGCGGCAGAGAAAAATCTGTCAGGGAGCAACCCCTTTAACATTGCCGTCCACGAAGAAGTGGCAGAGCATTATGAGCTTCCATCTGTTAATTTTGCTGCTAGAGTTTATGCGCAGACCCAGGCGGGACAAATGGAGTGGACCGAGCTGGCACCGGATGGATATCATCCCAATGATGATGGTCATGCGCTGTATGCTTCTTTTTTACGGGAGTATTTGGAGACAGCCCTTGTTCCTGACAACACACATTTAATTTGCGAAAGCGCTTTAAGTATTTCCCCTCTGGAGGAGCAAAATTATGAATATGGTAACTTACTGGACTTCAGAGGCGCTGATCATGCAGATGGGTTCGAGCTATGCGAGCTTACCCCTCAAGATCCGCTGATGAATTGGCGATTTGGAACGGAGCACTTATTTACAGATAGTAGAGAGGCAGTTTTTTCTTTCACAGTGACCGGACAAAACGTGGGTCTGCTGCTGCTCTACGGCCCGGATAGTGGGATATTCGAATATTCATTCAATGGCGGTCCCTTTAGTGCTGTTAACTTGTTCGATGAATGGTGTCCGCTTGCGTTTCGGCCTATTATTGCCATGTTCGGAGTCCAGAAACAACGTCAGGAATTGCAAGTAACCGTGAGAATTACAGGGGAAAAGGATGAACAGAGTAAAGGCACTAGTCTGCGTATTTTGAAGCTGCTGTACAATTGATTATTTTAGCGAAGGGGATTATACTGCCTCATATTAAGCGTTTACAATACAAAGAAAGTTGGTGTTAATCATGTCTTTTGCAGAACACACCTTCGAGTCTTCTACTACAGTAATTCGCCTGACTGATTATGGTATCCTACCGGATTCCGGCTTGGATGCTCAGCCGGCCATGACGAAAGCCATTCAGGCTGCCTCCGAAATAGCTGGGCCGGTCCTGCTGGATTGTCCGAAAGGCTGCTATCATTTCTATCCGGAAGAGGCGGTCCGGGAACCCTATTACATCTCCAACACTACCAGTGAGGTGGAAAATCCTGATGTCACCAAGACTATCGGAATTCTGCTGAAGAGTCTGCACAATTTAACGCTGGAGGGCAATGACTCCCTATTTATCTTCCATGGCAAGCAGACTATGCTCCTGCTGGATAATTGCAAGAATGTGGAGATTCGCAATTTACATACCGACTATGCTCGGCCGACTGTGACAGAGATGACGATTACTGAAAGCGGTACTCATTATTTCGATGTCCAGGCTCACCCCGATTCGCATTATGAGATCAGGGACGGCAAGCTGTTCTGGATCGGTGAGGGTTGGAGCTTCTCGGAAGGACCGATGCAGACCTATGATCCACTGCGCAATACGACTTGGCGGATGGACAACTGGTCGGAGCTGGCTGAGTCTGTTGAAGAGCTGGAGCCAATGAAGCTTCGTTTGCATTTTGATCATCAGCCCGAGGTTGTTCCTGGGCATGTCCTGCAAAGCCGTGATGGTATCCGCGATCAGGTGGGCGTCTTCATTGTGGAAAGTTCGAACATCACCTTTACAGAGGTTGGGCTACACTTCCTACACGGGCTTGGTGTTGTGGGACAGTTCAGCGACAACCTCACCTTTCAACGCATGGATATCTCACCGCGTTCGGAAACGGGGCGGACGGTTACAGGCTTTGCGGATTTCATTCATATGTCCAGCTGCCGAGGTAAGTTGAAAGTTGCGGACAGCCGTTTTGCCGGTTCACATGATGATGTCGTTAATGTCCATGGTACCTATCTACGGATCGTGGAGCAGCTGTCGGCAAATACGGTGAAGGTTCGGTTCATGCATCACCAGACGTATGGGTTTTTGGCTTTTCATCCGGGAGATGAAATCGAATTTGTTCGTTCCGGCTCGTTGATTACCTATGCGACTAATGAAGTGGTCGAGGTGAAGCTTGTAAATCCCCGGGAACTCGTATTAACCTTGGCCCATCCGGCTCCAGAAGGCATGGGTAGCCATGATGTGATCGAGAATGTAACCTGGACACCGGAGGTTGAGGTTGTCAATAATCACTTCGCTAGAGTCCCAAGCCGTGGTGTTCTTGTGACTACACGGCGCAAAGTGGAAATTAGGGATAATGTTTTTGAACGGATGCAAATGAGCGCCATCCTGATTGCTTTAGATGCAGATTCTTGGTTTGAGTCCGGGAAGGTAGAGGATGTGACGATCGCTGAGAACCATTTTATCGAATGTGGGGGCATCGAGCATCCGGTGATCTTCATTTCGCCAGAGAACACAGAGGTTGAGGAGAGCGCTCCAGTTCATCAGGGAATTGTCATTAAGAACAACAGGATTGAGACTAGCGAAGCGTTGGTCCTTAGTGTTAAGAGTACTCGCGGACTAGTCTTCCGTTCTAACGAAATTGTCACCGGTGGGGAGAGCATAGGCTGTCATTCCAGTCTTGCGGATGCGATACGTTTAACCGCCTGCAGTGAGGTAGACATTCAGGATAATTTATTAAATGAGTTAGAGTAGGTTGCGTTAGATCGCGATATGGATTGTTAGATCGATGTATAGAAAACGCTTTATCTGATCTTTATAATGAGGGCATACTTGGGGGATTTATTATTTAATTTATGACAGATAGTGAGGGAGAGAACCAATGAAACTTCAATATGACAAGCCAGCAAATGTATGGACCGAAGGGCTTCCGATTGGGAATGGCCGTCTGGGTGGTATGATCTTTGGTGGTGTGGAACAAGAGAAAGTCAGTCTGAACGAGGATACACTATGGTCGGGATTCCCGAAGGATGGGAACAATCCCGGTGCTAAGGATGCTCTACCAAAGGTTCGAAAGCTGATTCAGGAGGGCCGATATACAGAGGCGGACACCATGACTAGAGAAATGCTAGGTCCGTACACCCAATCGTATTTGCCTTTTGGAGATCTACTACTTCGCTTTGAGCATGGTGGTGTTTATCAATCTTATCAGCGGACATTAGATATTGAAAATGCAGTTCATCGGATTGAATATCGGATTGGTAATGTTACTTATACCCGCGAGATGTTCGCTTCACATCCGGATCAGTTGCTCGTACTGCGTCTGACCGCAAGTGCGCCGGGAGCTCTGAATGTACATGCTACGCTGGACAGTTTACTTCGGCACAGTCTCCGCGCGCAGGGCGATAGCTTTGTACTGTCGGGAATCGCACCTGAGCATGTAGATCCGAGTTATTTCGGGAGTGACGATCCCATCAGATACGGAGAACCTGGCAACAGCAAGGGAATGGCCTTCGAAGGACAACTCTCCGTAACGGCGGACGACGGCGAAGTTACCGTTGACGGCAGTGGAATTCATTTGCTGGGAGGGACGGCAGCAACCTTTTATTTCAGCGCGGCTACAGGCTTTAACGGGTATGACAAAATCCCGGGAGCTGAGGGAAAAGACGCTTCCGCTATTGCAGCTTCTTATTTGGCAGATGTGAACGGCAGGTCTTACGACAGCCTGCGTCAATCGCATATCACCGATTACCAATCGCTTTTCGACCGGGTGAAGCTCCAGCTGGGCAAGACGCTGGCCCCGGAGGCGATGTCCACGGAGCAGCGGATTACGACATATGCGGCACAGGATCCTGGTCTTGTCGAGCTACTCTTTCAATATGGGCGCTATTTGATGATCGCAAGCTCGCGCCCCGGAACGCAAGCCACTAATCTGCAGGGAATATGGAATGCGGTTACCCGTCCGCCGTGGAGCAGCAACTATACACTGAACATCAATACAGAGATGAACTATTGGCCAGCTGAAATTTGTAATCTGGCAGAATGTCATGAGCCACTGCTGGATATGATCGGCAACCTAGCGAAGAAGGGTGCGGAGACTGCTCAGGTCAACTATGGCACCCGAGGCTGGGTGGCTCATCATAACACGGATCTTTGGGCACAAACAGCACCAGTGGGTGATTATGGTGACGGAGATCCAAGCTGGGCCTACTGGCCGACGAGTGGCATTTGGCTGACACAGCATCTCTGGGAGCATTATGCTTTTGGCGGAGACGAGGAATATTTGCGGACTTCAGCTTATCCTGTGATGAAGGAGGCGGCTCTGTTCGCACTGGACTGGCTTATAGACGATGGCAACGGAAGGCTTGTGACCTCTCCTTCCACTTCACCGGAGCATAAATTCCAGACAGCGGAGGGCTTAGCTGCAGTCAGCTCAGGTGCCACAATGGATATTTCGCTCATTTGGGAGCTGTTTACGAATTGTATCGCGGCTTCGGTAACACTTGGAACGGATGAGGATTTGCGCGCAGAATTGGTGAGTGCTCGAGAACGTCTATTGCCACTGCAGGTTGGTAAGTACGGACAATTGCAGGAATGGTCTATAGACTTTGAAGATGAGGATATGCATCACAGACATACCTCACATCTGGTCGGTATCTATCCGGGCCGACAATTGTCTGAAGAAGAGACCCCTGAGCTGTTCACTGCGGCCAGAACCTCGCTTGAACGGCGCGGGGACGAGAGCACAGGCTGGAGTCTGGGCTGGCGAGTTGCCCTATGGAGTCGCTTCCGGGCTGGGAACCGCTCCCTACGTCTGCTCTCAAACATGCTGCGGCTGGTGAAGGATGGGGAGTCAGAACAGTATAGTCACGGCGGCGTTTATGCCAATCTGCTTGGCGCACATCCACCGTTCCAGATTGACGGTAACTTCGCCGCTACTGCAGGAATTGCCGAGATGCTACTGCAATCTCACCGCAGCTATCTTGAACTGCTGCCCGCACTGCCAGATGAATGGCAGCAAGGAAGTGTTACGGGCTTGCGTGCCCGTGGCGGCTTTGAGGTTAGCATTCAGTGGGATAAAGGCCAGCTCGTAGAAGCGCAGATTACCTCTTTACTAGGTAATGATTGTGTGATCCGCACAGATGCTTCGCTTATGGTGAGTAATGGTGACAACGAGATGCAATATGACCGTTCCGTAGATGGAAGGGTGAGCTTTCCTACTACTGTTGGCCAAACCTACAAGCTTGTGATAGGTGAGCAGTAATAGTCAGTTTTATACGAATATGGACAGCAGCAGGGACCTGAATGACAGGCTCTGCTGCTGTTTTTTTGTACGAATATAATGCAGATCAACAATTAGGGGAAAACTCCCTGAAATTCGGAGATTTTTGCTCACAAGACTAACAATCAGGGAATTTCTCCCTGAAATTCATCCGATCTGGTGGTGAATTTGGAATTCACTCAGTTTTTTAGGGAGGAATTCCCTGCTATGAACGAATTAGTCAATACCCCTGTTTTCCCCTTTAAACCAAAGGGTTTTCAATTCCTTGGGCACAGAGACAAAATGCGAGTCGTCGGCTGGCAATCTGCTATCCGTGGGTTGGTTACCACATATTATGCCTACGTCGAAGGAGCTTCCGCAAACTAATTTCGCACGTCAGATCTGGGATCCTGTGCATAGGGAATTCACGGATTCTCCTCGTACCTTTCTCTTTGTCTCCATGCCCCAAGAATTCAAATCTTTTGGGTATACTTTTTGTGTTTTTTTCATTTCACCTACGCCATTTTCCGTTCTGCATCTACCGCTATTGACCAGATGAATCCAACTAACTCACGACCTACCGCAGCCATAGTTAAATTTCGGTGTTTCCCACGTCTGACTAACTTTAAATACTTGCTGTGTAACCGTTCTTGGGCTTTCCACGACGTTTCATGGACATGAGCACTCTGACCCTCTAAGCGCACTGCTAAATCTCCTTTAACTGCAGGACGGTGACGGTAACTCCATGCGGACTCCACCAGTGCACGTCGCACACCGGAATTTCCGGTTTTTGTAAGACTTCCTCTTTTGGTACTTGCTCCCGATGAATACTCCCGTGGCACTAGTCCCAGGTAACTCATGAGCTGAGCCGGTGAACGAAAACGCTCAAAATTTCCAATCTCGACAACTAAAGTCATAGCCGTCAGCAGGGCAATTCCCCGCAGACCTTGCAACGCTTGAATGACAGGTGCGTATGGACAGATCTGTGCTTCTTCTCGCATTGCGGCTTCAAGTCGCTTGATTCGCTCCTCCACTTCCCGGAGCTGTTGCAGGGATTCCGCGAAAACTTTTTCTTGAGCTACATTATTAAACTTCAACATAGACAGCCATTCCCGGTACCTTTTGGTCCAACGTTTTTTCATGCCTTCTGGCTTGTGAATTTGGTGACGCAACAGAAAATGAATGAGCCGTTGCCGAACCCGATGTAAGTCCTGCCTAGCATCTTCTCGTGCACGAATGAGATCTCTTAAGGCTTCGAGTTCAGGAGTCGGCACATGGATCGCAGTCAATTCTCCTGCGCGGTGCAGTTGAGCCAGTTTTTCAGCATCCCGTCGATCGGTTTTTATAGCATCGCCGGGACGCTGTGGCATACGCGAAGGTGCGATTACCACGCAGGAAATCCCCATTTTCGTCAGCCAGCGATATAAGTCGTACCCCGTAGGCCCGGCTTCATAGCAGACCTCCAGTGTAATCCCTGTACCTTTGATTTTCCGAATCATTCGAGCCACAGCATCTGGGGTATGAGATATGGCTCCATAATATCGTGCGGGTTCTCGACCCTCATCTGCAATCGCCACCGCAATTTTTTCTTTTGATACATCCAAACCTACGTATTTTATGGTATTCTTCATATTAACAGCTCCTTTCGCATGTAGCTCTGAAATGGTTGTCCTTCAACTTCCATTTTAACCTACGGTGTGCGAACAGGGGCTGCCTTTCGTTCATCATAACTAATTACATTGGAATATAGTGTTTTCTGGCTTTTTTTAGGGAGGTTTTCCCTAATCTATCTCTTCTAGCTGCCCGAGGATTCATGGACCTACAGCAGCAACGTAAATACGTGGAGCTGTCATGTACGACAACTGAAAACACTGTGAGTAAGGTGAAAACGGAGTGTGGATTCGAAATTGTTGAGTATGAGCAGTATTTTATGTACAGCCTCTTCTTCTTGTCATCGACATGAATACTAAGGGGATTTGGGTTTGTGCTAGATGTGTTAGATCGCGGTATGGATCGGAAGATCGTTGTATAGAAAACGCTTTATCTGATCTTTATAATGAGGGCATACTTGGGGGACACAGGTACAGAGCCTACCGCCTTCAAGGTCCAAAACGCAGTAACAAGGAGGCAAATCATGCTAACTGATAGTGCTACAACGGTAAAAGTGAATACGGACACAGCATCTCTTATCCGTGTAACCAATGATGAGGTGAATCTGGAGATTGATCTCGGGACGGGTGAAGCATCCGTTATCGGCGGAAATACTTCTTATGTAAAAGGGATTCGCAGCGCATTCCGCTGGCAGGGCCGAGAATACAACACTGAACATTATCAGAGCCACACACTGAAGTCTCAGGAAGTGGTAGTTCGTGAAGGCTTTGGAAAAGGTGTTCATTTAGTAATTTTGCACGAAACATCCCTGCTGCCTCAGCTGGAGCAGCATTTCTATATCTATGAATCCTCATCATTTGTGTTGATGCAAATCGTAATTGCAAGTGACGAGGAGATCAAGGCGAATCGCATGGCGGTTATTCAGACCAAATCGGTGGCACTTGGCGGGGAATCAGGTCAACCAGAAGAACCAAGTATTCTGCGTGTGCCGTATGACAACGACAAATGGGTCAGATATACAGTAGTGAAGCCGCCGATGGATACGGAAAGCTATGAGGTAACCGCATTGTTCGCGCCGGAAAGTCGGCAGGGAATTATTATGGGTTCCATTACGCACAAGGTATGGAAGACAGGTATTCGTATCAAAAGCGAGCGGAGCGGAGAGATCGAGGAACTGGATCTTTACGGCGGAGCTGTAAGTGAAATGACTCGTGATTTCCAGCCACATGGTTATGTGAAAGGAACAAGAGTAGAGTCGCCGCTCGTTTTCGTAGGATTCTATGATGATTATAGAAAAGGTCTTGAAGCGTTCGGTAAGGCTAATACCTGGATTGAGGCTCCTCTGCCATGGGATGGCGGCGTTCCTATCGGCTGGAACAGCTGGTCTGCGGCAATGGCTGAGCTTGATTACGATCTGTATACGTCCACCAGTAATTTTTTGAAAAAGGAAGTGCAGCCGTTAGGATTCCAGAATGAGGACACGCTGTACATCAACTTTGACGCTTTCTGGGACAATTTCACACCCGAAGAGATGAAAAATGCACTGGATCTAGTACGCCAGAACGGTCACAGACCGGGAACTTACTGGACGCCTTTCGCCTTCTGGGGAAGTCCAGCTCAGTTCGGAGATAAGGTGGAGGGTACAAACGGGAAGTATACCTATGGTGATATCTTGCTACGGGACAGCGAAGGAGAGATTCTGCCGGACGTTGATGGGGGACTGGCCATTGACCCGACACATCCAGGTAACCTGCAAAGAATAGATTGGTACACGAACAAATTCATCTCGGAAGGCTTCGAGTATGTCAAGCTAGACTTCTTGGCGCATGGCGCGCTGGAAGGGCAGCATTACGATCCTGAGATTACGACCGGGATTGCAGCTTACCACTACGGGATGACCTATTTACAGAGAAAGCTCTCACCAGAGGTGATTGGCCGGCCGTTCTTTATCAATCTGTCCATCGCTCCATTGTTCCCTTATGCATTTGCGCATAGCCGCCGGGTATCCTGTGATGTCTTCGGCACGCTACACGATACAGAATATCTGCTGAACTCGTTGACACACGGCTGGTGGATGAGCCATACCTTGTACCATTACAATGACCCGGATCATTCCGTGCTGTACAAGAGCCACAACCAAGATGCCACTGGCTGGCATGAAGGTCGGAGTCGACTGACTGCTTCGGTCATTGCTGGAACGGTGCTGCTGTTAGGCGATGATTTCCGAAAAGAGGAAGCAGCCGATCGGGCCAGAGCGTGGCTGGGTAATAAAGAGATTATGGATGTCGCCCGCCTAGGGAAGACCTTCCAGCCTGTCGAAGGGGATCTTGGCAAGCAAGCTTCCGATGCTTTCGTACTTGAAGATGCAGAAGACAATGTATTCTATCTTGCTGTTTTCAACTATGATGCTGCGAACCCGGCTCATAAATCTATCTCTCTTGCACGTGCAGGGCTGAATGCTCAAGCCGATTACCAACTGTTTGACTTATGGGAAGGTACGCAAGGGGAAACAGCGGGAGAGCTTGTAGTTACGCTCGAACCGGCAGAATCCAAAATCTTCAAATTAACGGCAAAAGCCAACTGATTATACACATTGAAAAAAGAATACGCGCAACCGCTTCTCGCGGATAGCGCGTATTCTTTTTGTTGGAGGCTTACATTCGTAGTCGGCTTTGCGGATTCAGGCGGTACTGCGTTGGATTAATGCCATAGTAGGCACTGAAATGTCTGGAGAAGGGATGAATCGAAGGATAGCCCAGCTTCTCGGCAATCGCAGTCACACTAAGCTCGCTCTCCAGAAGCAGACCTGCCGCCCGCTTCATGACTAGATTATGATGATAGACGCGTGGCGTCATTCCGGTTTCTCGTAGAAACAGCTCATGGAAATATGTTCGTTTGAGCCCGCATAGCTGAGCCCAATCTTCGATAGATTTACCACGTTCGGGGTGGGTGTTCAAATATTCCAGTAAGCGGACAATACGATAATCACTTGGCTGATGCTGATGAAGGGCATTATACCAGCTCAAGATCCAGCCGTACAGATAACTATTGACCGCCTCATTGCGGTAGAACAGCGCGTCATTGTAAGTCTTGGCAATCATCACCAGGCTATCGTATAGCAGGGGATATTTGGCTAGTGGGAATACACAAGGTAACTCTTCCAGCTCGGCACAGGCTCTTTCGATGGCTTTTTTTTCAAATTGTAAGTCTTCAGGCGCATGGATAAATAAAAGATTATTGGATATTGGAGAGCGGTTGTCCCATAAATCAAAATAGACGTTGTAGGACGACAGTGGATGAGAAGGCGTGATATGAAAAGCATGGGGCTGGCCGGGACGGAGAAAAACAAGCGTTCTCCGCTCAATCGGATAACGTATTCCATCGATCTCCATCTCGCCTGGGCCATCGGTAAACAAATGGAACGCGTATACATTGCCAACTCTCAGATGTTCATTGCTGCTGCCGTCGTACACATATGGCATGATTGCTCCTACATACGGCGTAATTTCAGATAGTTTGTGCATGCGGTCTCCTCTTTCCTTGGACTACCGTACAAATCGTCAAATAATCGAACAGGTCAACAAAGACAGTTAATAGTCCAAATGATACGATAAACGCAATGAATCCGCAATAGGTTGGATAGGTTAAAGAAAGTGTGATTCGTTTCTAGAGAGAGGTAATTATTAGTGGTTTAAAATGAATAGCGGATTAATTAACAACATCTTCAGAAGGGTTTATCTCGATTGGACAGATTCTACTTTAGACAGGAGAAGATAAAATGAGCGATTTTAAATTATGGTATTCTACCCCTGCAACAGATTGGTCACAAGGATTGCCTCTGGGCAACGGAAGAATAGGTGCAGTAGTGATAGCTGCTCCGTATCGTGAGGTATGGAACATGACCGAGGTCACCTACTGGTCGGGTCAAGCTGAATCGGAGCCTGCTCCTATGGGAGGTACAGCTACGCTGGAAGAGATGCGAAATCATTTCTTTGCTGGCGATTATAACGAAGGTGACCGTCTAGCCAAACAACATCTGCAGCCGAAGAAGCGGAATTTCGGTACGAATCTTAGTTTATGTGAGGTTGTCATTGATTTTGCGGAGCAGGACGTGGATTCCGGGGCAAAAGAGGCGATCGAGCGAGAGCTGGATCTGACCTGTGCGGTGGCTCGGACAGTGGTTCAAAGTAAAGAGTCAACGCTGCATCGTGAGATCTTCGCCTCCCATGCTGATGATTTGGTGGTCTCAAAAATTTGGAGTGATGAACCAGGGGGGGTATCCTTTACGATCGGTCTGAAGGGTGGTTCAGAGTCGTTTACGGCTGAAGTCGTGAATGCCGACACCATTGAATTCAAAGGACAAGCCACGGAGGATGTGCATAGTAACGGCACTTGCGGGGTATGGGCAAAGGGACAAATTAAAGTGAGCATTTCCGGCGGTACGATATACAGAGGGAACGGCCAATTGAGAATTGCCGGAGCCAATGAGGCTCGAATTTATTTTGCAGTCAGTACCGATTACCACCGTAGTAACTCGGAGTGGGAAATGGAGAGCAGCAGCACAGTACAGCAGGCTTTGATCAAAGGATATGTGCAGTTAAAAGAGGATCATATCGCTGATTACCAACAAGAATATGGGAAGGTGGATATCCAATTAGGTACCACTGGTAAGGTGGATCTACCTACTGACCAGCGCATTCGATTACTGGCACAGGGCCAGGAGAAGGATTCACAGCTGTTCGCGTTGTTTCTGCAGTATGGACGTTATTTGACCATTGCTGGATCGCGTGAGGACTCCCCATTACCGCTGAATTTACAAGGGATCTGGAATGATGGTGAGGCTTGCCGTATGGGTTGGAGCTGTGATTATCATTTGGACATCAATACCCAAATGAATTATTATCCGACGGAGGTCGTAAATCTCGGGGATAGTCATTTACCATTAATGCGTTATATTGAGGATTTGTCTCAAGCAGGAAGATCAACCGCCCGCGATTTCTATGGTAGCAAAGGCTGGGTAGCGCATGTATTCTCGAATGTCTGGGGTTTCACGGCTCCAGGCTGGGAGACATCCTGGGGGCTTAACGTTACAGGCGGACTATGGATTGCGACACATCTGATTGAACATTATGAATACAGTCAGGACCGTGTATTTCTGGAGCAACAAGCATATCCAGTGCTAAAAGAAGCAGCAGCATTTTTCCTGGATTATATGATCATTCATCCCAAATACGGTTGGCTGGTGACCGGACCTTCGAACTCGCCAGAGAATCATTTCTATCCTATGGACAGCAGCGAGGGGGTACAACAGTTGTCTATGGGCACCACCATGGATCAGATGCTAGTGAAAGACCTTTTCGAGTTCTGCTTGAAGTCTGCGAAGCTACTGAATACGGACGTGGAACTACAGGAGCAGCTGAAGGAAGCGATATCCAAGCTACCACCACTTCAGATCGGCAAGAAAGGGCAACTGCAAGAGTGGCTGGAAGACTATGAGGAAGCGCAGCCGGAGCATCGGCATTTGGCTCATTTGTACGCGGTATATCCAAGTAACCAGATCACACCGGATAAGACACCTGAACTTAGCGCTGCAGCGAGAGTAACGCTTGAGAACCGGATGGTTCAAGAAGAACTAGAGGATGTGGAATTTACCGCCGCATTGTTCGGTCTCAGCTTTGCCAGACTGCATGATGGGGAGAAGGCTTTTAACCATATTTCTCATTTGATTGGTGGACTCAGCTTCGATAATTTATTGAGCTTTTCCAAATCAGGCATTGGAGGAGCAGAGTGCAATATTTTTGTAATCGACGGGAATTTCGGGGGGACGGCTGTCATTGCAGAGATGCTGCTGCAAAGCCATGAGGGTGAGATTCATCTGCTGCCGGCGCTTCCAAAAGCATGGGGTACAGGATCGGTATCTGGACTGCGGGTCAAAGGGAATGCTGAGGTTGATATAGCTTGGGATAATGGTCAGTTGGTGGAAGCTACGATTCGTACCTATTCACCTGGAACTGTGACACTTCGATTTGGAGATAGAAGAACTACTGTCCAAGGAGAAATAGGCGGAAGCTACTATTTCAACAACCAGTTGGAGTTGGTATAATGATTCGGCGGGGGTGATTTGAACCCCCGCTTTAATTATGCTGGGTTATTAGTGCATGATTGAAGGGCTATCCGGTCTGCTATGGACCGGATAGCCCTTTTGCCGATAACTGTAAATTAACGATTTATGCCTGAAAATAACTTTCATTTATTTGGACCATAGTCGCTTTAGGGGAAAAGAATATAATAGAAGAAGTAGACAACAAAGAGGAGGGGACATCTGTGTACAGTATTTTTCTAGTTGATGATGAAGAAATGGGCCTTGAGATGATGAGAGACTATATCCGCTGGGAAGAAATGGGGATCTATGTCGTCGGAACTGCGAGTAATGGTAGAGAGGCTTTAGAGAAGATAGAGGCCATTAGACCTGATATTGTTCTTACAGATATCCAGATGCCGATCATGAACGGTATTGAAATGGCTAAAAAAATACATGAATGCTATGACTGGATGCAGTTAATGTTCCTGACTGGACATGATGAATTCAACTATGTAAAATCGGCCCTAAATGTAGGTGCTGTCGGATATTTATTGAAGCCGCTCGATTTGAGCGAAATTGGAAGCGTTATCGCAAAAGTGAAGCAGCGCTGTGAGGAAGTCCAAATGAAGAAACGGTCTATGGAGGCGGCTAAAACGAACCTTCTTAAGGAGCTTTCCTATGAAAAAAATGCGGAACACGCCGCTGATCTGGCGATCAACTATTGCAAGCTTACCCGTCAGCCTGAGAAGAATCGCTACGCAATGGCACTGTTCAGTATCGATCCCATTGAGGCAGAGGGTGAACAGCAGAGCCTGGAGGATTGTAAGAACCGGTTAGTAGCTTTTCTGGACCACTTCTTCAAGTCGAAGAATATAGAGACGGTTTTTGTTCCTTACAAAGATGGGGAGATCGGTGTGTTTATGGATGCGCGCCAACAGCCTGGGTATTATGCGTGGGAGGATTTGGCTGCGGCTATCCGAAGTGGATTGGATTTCACGGTGACGGCAGCAGTCGGTGCGCAGGAAACGGAATTAACGGAGGTTCATTGTCTGTATAAGCAGACGCGCGAAATCCTGAACGAGCGTTTCTATAAAGGTACGGGTTCCATTATCCATGCCTTGGCGATTTCGAACCCCTTCGATAGCGAACATGTGCCACCTTTTAATAAAAAAGAGTGGTTTGAAGCCATCAATCAGCTAGATTTCGAGCAAGCTGCACAGAAGCTGCATCAATATTTCGAGGGACTTGCCACACTGAGAATCAAGAAAAAAAATATCTGCGACTGGGCGATTGATCTTGTCGACGAGCTGCTGGAGCAACTGCATCAGCCTGTTCCCGAGGGGTTTAAGCGGGCAGAGTTATATCATTCCATCTATAATGCACTGACTTTAAATGAGATTGAGGATTTGATCCTTGGTACTGCAGGCAATGCCATGAGCATGCTGGGTGAGCGTCTTATGGACAAAAATACGAAGCTAGTTCACAAGGTTCGCAGTATGATCGACCAGAATTTTGATCAGCCAATTACGATTAATAGCTTATCTGATCAGGTTTATTTGTCGCCCAACTATTTGCGCTCCATTTTTAAGGACAAGACCGGTATCACGATTCATGATTATTTAACACGTATTCGGCTCGATAAGGCCACAGAATTGCTAGCAGACGGCTCGCTCAAAATTCAGGATATCGCCCAGAGAGTCGGCTACGAAAGCACGTCTTATTTTATTTCCCTATTTTTGAAGAACCAAGGGGTTACGCCTAACGAGTATAGGAAGAATCTATGAATGTGCCAGCACTTCAGTTCGGCAAATAGGAAATAAAAGTCACTTTCCCTTACGAATAGTAAACTTGCGATATGGATATTCGCCCCTCTGCTTTTTACAATTAGGCATGTAATATAACTCAGCACATGTGAGGGGCAACATTCATCAAGGCAATTAAAGGAGCTTTAGTTCATCGAAAATCGGTAGCGCTTTCAAGATGCTTCTTATTCAACTCCTTTGATGACTTGATGGACGGTTATGGCCCGAATATCACAAAAGTGCAAGGAGACCTACAAACGGAGGGATTAAATGTTTGGGAAAGCAATGAAAAGAGGGTTCTTGTTCTTTGTCATTATCTGCTTAGTAATGGGCAGTGGTGGCCAGTTTGCCAGCAGGGTCTATGCCGATGATACGGTGAATACCTATGAAGCTGAAGCTGATGGAAATGCTCTGAGTGGCAATGCTTCTATTTCTGACCACCCAGCGGCTTCCGGGGGAAAGAAAGTCGGAGGTATGTATCAAGGAAGTGCTTTGCAGTTCAATAATGTGACTGTAAGTGAGGCCGGGAATTATAAAATTACAGTGTACTATATCTCTGGCGATTCGCGGCCATTTAATATCAGTGCCAACGGCGGCGATAAGCAGTTTGAAGAACCACCCAAGACAGTGGACTGGGATACGGTGGGAACTTATGATGTGAGACTTCCGCTGAATGCTGGAGCGAATAACATCCTGATCGATGACAACAACTGGTATTCTCCAGACATCGACAAGATCGTAATCCGCGGACTGGACGATGACGATTCGGGCGAAGGCGAAGGCAGCGACTGGAAGAAGAATCTGCATGGTGCAGTCATCGAAGCCGAAGCGCCTGAAAATATAATTACAGGCAATGCCAAGATAGCGGACAGCAGCGTTGGCTCCGGTGGCAAAATTGTAAAGGATATGAATAAAAACAGTACTTTACAGTTCACAAATGTCACTGTGCCAGCAGCGGGAACGTATTTGATCCGTATTTCTTATATTTCCGGTGACCCGCGTCCTGTCTATATGCAGGTGAATGCTGGGCCGGATGAACTGATTGATCTACCAAAGACGGCAAGCTGGGATACGGTAGCAACTTATGATGTGGAAGCCTCTCTGCAGGAAGGTTTGAATACGATCACCTTCTCGGATCATGACTGGTACTCTCCAGATTTCGATCGGATAGAGGTCATTCCTTACACGATTAGCTATGAAGCAGAGTCTTCGATCAATAATTTGACTGGAGAGGCGCGAGTTGGCGATAGCCCGAATGCTTCCGGCGGTCAGAAGGTAGGGTACCTGAATGGAGGTAGTTCTATAACCTTCAACAAGATTACAGCTCCTATGACAGGTGATTATCGAATCACAGTAGCCTATCTTTCAGGCGACCCGCGCAGTTTCTATGTTAGCGCCAATGGCGGTACAGAACAGTATTATGAGCTGCCTAAGACGCCAGACTGGGATACGGTTGGCACATATGATCTAACCCTGCCGCTGAACGAAGGTGAGAATACAATCAAATTCTCAGACGGCAACTGGTACGCACCAGATCTGGATCGAATCATTATTGAACCTGCTATGGGTACAGATCCTAATCCTCCAGTAGAAGAGGATGGAGATTTGGGAACACCAGGGGCTTCGAATAACTACGGGGCCATCACCGTTACCAAATATACTTATGGAACGCTCGTATCGAATGGTCAATATGAAGTGGCTTATAATACCAAGTCCGGATATGCAAGCTACAAATGGACGGATGGTCAGAAGCTGCAAGGTATCTATAGCAGCATCAAACTCGGTGATACTCTCATTGAGACTTCAAGCTATGAGAATCATGCAAGTGCTGGTGCTCCAGTAGAAATTCAGGATGGCTTCGGCACAGGCGTGGAGCTTACATTTGTTCACACCTCGGCTGGACAGCCGACGCTCAAGCAGGTTTACAAGTTTTACGACGATCAGAAGTATTTCTTAACACGTCTGGATGCAGTTAGTGATACGGCGCTTCAGACCAATTATATGTCACCTATTACCGTAAAGCGTACGGGTGGCGTGGATATCGGTGCCAGTGCAGATAACCGTGTGCTGACGGTTCCTTTTGACAACGATGCTTGGATTCGTTACAAATCTCAATCTATGAATCGTGCGGATACCAGCTATGAAATGACGACAATATTCAATAACTCGACACGGAGCGGTCTTGTGCTCGGGTCTGTAACCCATGATACGTGGAAGACCGGGATCGACTGGAAAGGCTCTTCTAATCGGTTGAATGAGCTAGTGGTTTATGGCGGCGCAGCCAGCGATGTTACACGGGATACCCAGCCTCATGGCATTCTTACTAGTACGGAATTGTCTTCACCGACGATTATGGTAGGAGCATTCAGTGATTACCGCACAGGACTTGAGGAATACGGAAAAGCCAATGCGATCATCACGCCTCCACTGGAGCTGAATCCGGAGCTGCCTCAAGGTGTGCCGGTTGGCTTTAACAGCTGGGGAGCGTATGAAAGCTCGCTTTCATACCAAGATGTCGTGGATGTCTCCAATTACTATAAGGAGCACCTGAACAATTTCAACAACAACGGCAATGTATTTATCAATATGGATTCCTATTGGGATAATTTGAATGATGAGCAGCTTGCTGACGCTGTATCAGTAATTAAGGGCAATGGTCAACATGCAGGTATCTATTGGGCTCCATTTGTATATTGGGGCAACAATATGAGCCAGCCGGTAGAG
This sequence comes from Paenibacillus sp. FSL R10-2734, assembly GCF_037963865.1. Taxonomy (NCBI): domain Bacteria; kingdom Bacillati; phylum Bacillota; class Bacilli; order Caryophanales; family Paenibacillaceae; genus Paenibacillus; species Paenibacillus sp. FSL R10-2734. The sequence goes on from NZ_CP150170.1 coordinate 2,515,252, forward strand.
GGCACCGACAATAAGTATACGTACGGTGATATTGTCCTAAAAGATGCCGCGGGTACCCCGCTGCCTACGCTGGATGGGGCTTTTCCTTTGGATGTGACTCATCCAGGTGCTAAGCAGCGCATGAATTATTTCTTGGACAAATTTAAGAATCTGGGCTTCACCTTCATCAAATTGGATTTCTTGACTCACGGCTCGCTTGAGGGACAACATATCGATCCAACCGTAACAACAGGAATTCAAGCTTATAATGAAGGAATGCGTTATGTGAAAGAGCGTTTGGACGGAAAAATGTTCATTAGCGCATCTATTGCGCCAATCTTTCCAAGCCAATATGCACACAGCAGACGCATTTCCTGCGACACCTACGGCAAGATCAATGAAACGGAATACATGCTGAATTCGTTAACGTATGGCTTCTGGCAAAATGGCACGATCTACACCTATACGGATCCCGATCATTTGGCATTGGCCCGAGCTTCCAGCTTGACTGAAGCTCGTAGCCGCATGAACTCTGCCGTCATCGCCGGTACAGTGCTTTTCGGTTCTGATGATGTTAACGATCCAAAGGCACAGGAGTATATGACTGCCTTGTTTAACAACAAGGAGGTTCTCGAATTAGCGTTAAAAGGAAAAGTGTTCAAGCCACTTGAAGGAAATACGAATGCGAATGCAGCCGATACTTTTGTTATGAAGGACGGCAACGATTATTATCTGGCTGTATTCAACTACAGCGCCAATGCCTCGGCAGACAAAACAGTGAATCTTAGTCGCGCCGGGCTGGATGTAGCGGAATCGTACACGATGCAAGACTTATGGACCGGAGAGGTTTCGACTATCTCAGGAACACTCGCATTGTCCTTGCAGGCGACTGAATCGAAATTGGTTAAATTGACAGCTGTGCCTAAGAAAGTAACAGGTGTAACACTAGATAAGGCAGAGCTTACGTTGACCGCTGGTGATACCGGAAAGTTGACGGCTACCCTGTCTCCGGAGGAGGCGGCGAATAAAGCGGTAAGCTGGACTTCGAGCGATACGTCTGTAGCCACTGTAGTCTACGGAACGGTAACAGCTGTAGACGCTGGAAAAACCACAATTACTGTGGAAACAGTAGACGGTGGATTCAAAGCTACGGTAGAGGTTACAGTCAAAGCAGCCTCTACAGGAGAACCGGGAAATCCTGAAGTTCCTGCGAATCCGGGTAACAACAGCGGTACCCCTGGCAGCAATACAGGTCCCAATAATGCCGCAGGAACCTTACTCCTCACGCCGGAGATGCTGAAAGTGGATGGTGCGTCTGGTGAAGTGGTCGTGGAAATTAAGGGAGACATACAGCAAATACAATTATCCCCTGATGTAGTTCGCCAGTTGGCGAATCACACGCTGGTTCTGAAGTCCGGTAAGTTCTCTATGAAGGTGCCTGCGGATCTGCTCCGACAGCTGCAGAATAAGCTACCGGAAGGCCAGCGGGATGATAGCACGATAACCCTGAAATTAGTACCACAGAGCAGCACGGTTAATGAGATCATTGCTGCTGCGGAGGGAACTACTCACGCAAATGTTAAACTCATGGGGGATATTTATGAGTTCAGTCTGTCGGTGACTACGAAAACTGGCACAACAGAAACGCTCTCTACGTTCGATCAGCCCATTACGCTAAGCCTGACAGTGGGAGAAGGTTTTGATTCCAAACGTGGAGGCATCTACTATATTGCGGATAACGGCAAGCTGGAATATGTCCCTGCGACTTATGCTGGTGGTGTATTGACCGCACAAGTTAACCACTTCAGTAAATATGCTGTGTTGGAGCTCAAACGGACCTTTGTTGATGTGCCAGCCAATCACTGGGCTAGTCCTGCAATCCAAGAGCTGGCAGCGAAGCTGTTTGTTCAAGGTACTAGCAAAGACAAGTTTGAACCAAATCGGGCAATTACACGTGCCGAGTTCACCTCTATGCTCGTTCATTCCCTTGGGTTGACCACAAGGGGAGCTGTCAGCTTTGCTGATGTGGCACCGTCTGCTTGGTATGCGGATTCCATTTCTATCGCTTACAAGGCGGGCATCGTGAGCGGCAGAAGTGCGACTAAGTTCGAGCCAGCAGCACAGATTACCCGTGAAGAAATCACGGTAATGTTAATGAAAGCTTATGAACTGAAGAATGGCAAAGTAACCATTGCTTCGGCTGACGTGGCGTTCTCCGATATGAAGCAGGTCTCCTCTTGGGCAGCTGCTTCTGTAAAGGGAGCAGCCAGCCTAGGACTAGTTCAAGGACAAAGTCAGGGTCTGTTTGCACCAAAAGGGATCGCTTCGAGAGCAGAAGCGACCCAAGTGATTTATAACTTGATTATGAAGTAGTGCTAATTAAGGCTGTCTCAAAAGTGGTGGATGCTACTTTTGAGACAGCCTCTTTAGTTTTGATTCGCACCTGAGGAACATCTAAGTTGGGACTAGAAGGCGTGATCCATCGTTGCCCAGGTAGCATGAAGAAGCGCTTCTCTGATAACAGAGAAGCGCTCTATTAATTTGGTGATTAGAATCATGCTGTCGATTGCAACTTTCGGACCGTATTGCAGCTATTTCGGATATTTAGCTTGTTTTACTATGACTTCGGACTGTATGGCTCTTATCTCCATACAAATGCACAGTTTTGGAGTGCAAATGAGCGGATAGTTGCCTCTGAGTCCGATAGCCCGGCGAAATGCCCTAAATTATCGAAATAAGAGCTCCTCGGTCCGAAACAGATGGGACATGTTCGATGTTGTTAAAGCTTCATCCGATCTCAGCATGCTTCCCTTACACTTCTTTTTGTGGCAAGCGAATTTGCACAGTGGTACCTATTCCAAGCCTGCTAAACACCGTAATACCGTAGTTCTCACCAAATCTCAGCTTTATTCGCCGGTCTACGTTTGAAATCCCATAACCTCGTCCGGGTTTATCCTCAAGCAAAGCGTGAAGTGTCTCACGACTCATCCCCATGCCATCATCAATCACGGATAGAAGAATATCACTATCTTCTATTACTCCCTTGATATGGATATTTAGCGGGCTTTCCTGATTCCACACCGCATGAAGCACCGCATTTTCTACAAAGGGCTGCAAGGCTAGCTTGACTGTAGAGTAAGGTAAGATCGCTTCATCCACATTGTAGGTGATGTTCAGTTGCCCTTTGAAGCGGATGAGCTGAATAGCATTGTAGCTTTGCGTCAGCTTCAATTCCTCATTAATGGTCAAAATGCTCTTCCCTTTATTCAGGGAAATTCGATAAAACTTGGCGAGATGAAGCACCAAATCCTGAATACGAGTATCTTGATGCCTTAGGGCGAGAGTAGAGATAGAGCCTAGTGTATTGTACAGAAAATGGGGGTTAATCTGGGCTTGAAGCAGGTCAAGCTCTGCCTCCTTATTCTGGAGCTCCTTCTGATACACTTCGGTAATTAGACTTTTTAAGCGTGTGGTCATTTGTTTGAAGGCGAAATGAAGCTGACCAATCTCATCATTGCCCAAATATTCATCATTCGTAGGATTGAAATCACCGCGTTCAAGTCGCCGAATCATCCGGATTAACGTTCGAATACGCTTGCTGAACAGCGAAGCAGTTATATAAATAAGCAATAGTGCTACGCCTATAAAGGCCAGAGAAATTTTGATAATGAGCTCGGACAGTGATTTAGCATCCTGAATGATACTGTCATAAGGGAATATAGAGACGGTTTTCCATCCATTTTTGAGCGTGTTATAGACGGCGAATGCCTTTACCCCTTTGTATGTAGTATCAAATCTACCAGAAGGTAATTCCTCAAAGTTCTGATTAAGCAATTCTGGCAGACTTGTATTTAATAATTGTTTGTCGGCGGCTGATAAAATTAGGCCCTTGTCATTAATAATAAAACTATCTTTCCCACCCGTCTCTTTCTCCATTAAAGAATAGATCGCCGATTCGGAAATTTCGAAGACCAGAATGCCGTAGGGATATTGGTTGCGATTATTGTTGAGTAACCTAGCCAGTGTAAACATTGCGGGACTATCCTGTGATTGCGGTGAGGTCAGATGAATAATGTTTCCGTGAGACTGCTGCAACTGCTTGTACAGCTCTGTCTCTTTCACTTCGGGTGTAACCGGCTTGATATAGTAATTATCTTTGGGCAGTGATGGATTGTCGGAATACATGAAAACGCTATCAAAATCTGGATAAGCAGCCATAACCGTATCTATACGATTGCCAATATATTGATAGACGTCCAGATAAGATGGATCATCCTGGTATTCGCTTGTGAGATAAGTGGCCAGTCTATTATCCAAGTAAATAGAAGCGGAAATATGCTCATAGCTGTCCAGCTTGTTCTCCAGGTTCTTGTTGATCTGGGCCGTCGAATTCATCATATTGATGTAAATTTGATCGGTTAGCTTTGATTTTGTGAGTTCAAAAGAAAAATAGACAAATAGCATCATTGGAATAATGGTGACCAGTACGAACACAAGGAATAGCTTGGAGCGAAAGCTAAGGTCAATAAAAGGCATATAAATATACTTTTTGTAAAAATGACGCATCGTAGAAGTCCCTTCTTTACTGTAAATTCACGGAAAGCCAAGTTTATCATATCAGACTGAATATCGAAATCCAATGCTCGAATGTTCAGAAACTCCTTTAAAAAGCGCTATCATTCGGAGGATTGAAGTATAGAAAGGAATCCATCGCAGACTTAAGATAAATAGGAGAGAAGTTGAATCGAGATGTAGCAGGGCATGCTGCACTAAATAAAAAGGGAGGGTATTTGATGCATAAAGCAAGCGCTATCAAAACAGTCAGGGGCAATAATTTTTGGTACAGATTAAAAGAGCAGAAATGGTTATTTTTGCTGATGCTCCCTGCCTTAATTGCGACATTGCTATTTTCCTATGGACCTATGTTTGGTATGTATATGGCCTTTACAAACTATCAGCCGGGTGGAGGAACATTTTTTCAACAATTTTTCCATGCTGAGTTTGTGGGCTTTAAGTGGTTTGAATATTTCTTTACTACAGGAGACTTCTACCGTGTAATGCGCAATACGCTTGCGACAAGCCTCTTGACCTTGTTATTCGGTTTTCCTGCGCCGATCATACTCGCGCTTGTGCTGAATGAAGCAAAACAGGGATTTTTCAAACGCTTTACGCAGACGGTTTCTTATCTACCGCATTTTATCTCATGGGTTATCGCCGCTAACATTGTAATTACGCTACTAGCTTCTGATGGGATGTTCAACAATCTTCTAGTAACGCTCGGCATTGTTGACGAACCGGTAGCTTTTCTACAAAACGGACCTTTATTCTGGTGGATTATCGCCTTGTCTAATATGTGGAAGGAAATGGGCTTTAGCGCCATTATGTACCTAGCTGCAATATCTGCGATTAATCCGGAGCTTTACGAAGCCGCAAGAGTAGATGGAGCTAGCCGATTCAAGCAAATGTGGAATATTACGCTCCCTGCTTTACGTCCAACTATCGTGATATTGGCCATTCTTGCAGTCGGTGGTATTTTGAATGCCGGCTTTGAACAACAATATCTGTTGCAAAATAACACTGTGCTTGAGTACTCGGAAGTTATCGATATTTATGCATACAAATACGGGTTACAAAACAGCATGTTCTCTTACGGGGCTGCCGTGGGGGTATTCAAATCCGTTATTGCCTTCATTCTTGTTGTAATCGTGAATCGAATTTCTAGAAAAGTGAACGACCAAGCGTTGTTCTAAATAACAAAATGGAGAGGAGCGCTTGAGATGTTTTTGAACAGATACGGAGATCATATTTTTAAGTGTTTTGTATATTTGATTCTTACCCTTGTGTTGCTAGTAACCTTCTTACCTTTTTGGAATATTCTCGTTCTTTCATTAAACTCTGCTGAGGATACTGTTCGAGGTGGCGTCTACTTTTGGCCAAGAGATATCACCTTTGATAGCTACAACCAAATTTTGAAAGATACCGAAATTATGAATGGGATATGGGTAACGGTTAAACGGACCGTAATTGGTGCTCCACTGTCGGTTCTTGTGATTACGATGCTTGCGTATCCGCTAAGTCGACGGAATTTGATGGGACGCAAGGGCTGGAACCTTTACTTTGTCTTTACGATGTATTTCGGAGGCGGGCTGATTCCTTATTACATGGTGCTTAAAGCCCTGAATATGATCGACACCTTCTCCGTCTTTATTCTGCCAAGCTTGATGAATGTCTTCTATATGATTATTGTTCGAACCTTTATGGAGGGATTGCCTGGTGAGATTGAGGAGTCGGCGAAAGTAGATGGTGCGAACGATTTGATGATTTTCTTCCGGATTGTGCTGCCGTTGACAACACCAGTACTCGCGACAGTGGGTCTATTTCAGGCAATATCGCATTGGAACTCGTGGTTTGACTCCTATGCGTTTACTTACAGCTCAGACCTGAAGACCTTGCAAGCTGTCCTTGTCAAAATACTGAGTCAATTCCAGACCGGAGGTATGGTATCGCAATCACAAATGCTGGCCAACTCGGCCAAGCGAAATGCCGTTTCAAGCGATACGATTCGGATGGCGGCGACCATGGTTGCAACATTGCCAATCGTTCTAGTATATCCGTTCCTGCAAAAGTATTTTGTTAAAGGTATGACTTTGGGAGCTGTTAAGAGTTAATATGATTAAATACCGAACGCCAGCCGGAGAGGAGTTGTCCAGCTGGCGGCCCTGAAGGGGGGTGAGCGGACAGACTTGCTTGGTTGCTTGCTAGACTTGTGAAGTATCTTAATTAATGGGAGGAATTAGGGTGTCTATGATAAAGAAAAACAAATTGTTGAGCGTAAGTATTACTGCTGCATTATCCGCTTCACTATTAGCGGGCTGTGGTTCTAATGATGGAACAGACAATACAAATAAAGCGGCTGGAGAGAATACAAAACAAGAGCCGATTACACTTACATGGTTTGATTCGAATACTAAGGGAGAGCCTTTTACCGATGCTGTCGCCCAAGAAATCACTAAAAAGACGGGTATTGAGATCTCTATTCAGCAGCCAACAGGAAATCCGACAGAGAAGCTAAGCTTGATGCTTGCCAGCGGTGACTATCCGGATGTGGTCGTGATGAGCCGTGGGGATGCTTCCCTCGATAAGTACATTACAAGCGGCGCGTTCATTCCACTCGATGAGCTGATTGAGAAGAGTGGCCCTGATATCAAGGAAATGTATGGGGATACATTGACCAAGACTCGTTATAAAGACGGAAAGAACTATTACTTGGCAAACTGGTATGGACTAGACAGTGATCCAGTCTTCGGGATGCTGATGAGAAAAAACCTGCTTACAGATCTGGCTCCGGACAAAGCAGATGGTTCAACACCGCTTACTACAGATGAACTAGAAGCCATTCTGAAGGATTTTAAAGCGAAAAATAAGACGATTGATGGAAAAGAATCCATTCCAATGACCATGAACGGCGAGAATATGGGCGCCAACCTTGGATCATTCAAAGGCATGTGGGGTCTGAAAACCTACTACGATAATAATGGAACATTGCAATATGATGTTAAGGATCCAAAGTATCGTGAAATGCTGCTGTATGTGAATAAATTATATAGAGAAGGTCTGATTGAGAAGGAATTTGCTATTAGCAAAACACAAACTTGGGTTCAAAAGATAGCTACTGGGGCAGTATTCTCCACACCAGGCGCATACTGGGATCCAGGTAACGGGAATGGAACTTTGAAGAAGGATGGCGGAGAAGATAATCAGCTCTTCCCATACAAGGTTGTTGCTCCTGGCGTAGACCCTGCCCAAACGACATTTGGACCAAGAAGTTCACTTGGATGGGATGCCATCGCTATTACTAAGAATAACAAGCACCCTGAAGAAACAATGAAGCTGTTTAATTTCTTGGCAAGTGATGAAGGACAGCATTTGCTGCTGTGGGGCCAAGAGGGCGTTCAATACACCATGGTAGATGGCAAAAGACAACCGGACCCTGCATTCTTGGCTAGCTTCCAGGAAAACTGGGACGACACAGTGAAGAAGAGCGGTGTTCGCAAATGGTTGTGGTTTATTAAGAATGGTCTAGATGCAAATGAACAGCCTTACGATATGGCAGTTAAATACCAACGCAGTGAAGTAGATCAAATGGCGATCAAGAGCCTTGGCGATTCCGTATGGGATACAGCGGCATATGACAACCTGAGTCCTGACGGCGGAACACCTGAAGCACTGACTGCGCAGAAGGTAAAAGATATTATGGATCAGAGCATTACGAGAGTGATCATTGCTCCAACGGAAGCAGAAGCCAACTCCGTATTCGACAAGATGCTTGCGGATATGAAAAAGGCTGGGGATGAGAAAGTAGAAGAAATCATTAACCAGAAGTACGCAGAACGTATGGAGCTGTGGAACTCAAAATAATTATTGTAAGGGCTTCCTCTCTGCATTCAGGCAGAGGGGGAGCCTTTTGCTATATTCAATAGCAGTTAAACTAGTCTATTAACAAGCGCATTCTTGCGGAAATCTAGTGGGGCCTGGTGATAGTACTTTTTGAATTGATGATAGAAATGGCTGACGTTCTCAAAACCGGATTCCAGGGCGATCTCGAGCACGCGCAGTTCAGTAGTAAGCAGCAGATTGCGTGCCACGTTGAGCCTCAGCTGGTTGATATATTCTGTCGGCGTCTGGTTCAGATATTGGCGGAAGGCCCGGTTAACATGACCGGCGCTTCTGCCCGATAGCTCGTACAGGGCATGAAGGCCTCGGTTTAAATTTTCTTTCAGATGCATCTTGGAAACGGCATGCTCTAACCACAACGGGAATTCCGGCTGTTCAACGGTTTCCGGGGAGAAAAAATGCTGGGTGAGCGTGTTTACGAGTATTCCTTTTAGATAAATCCTGGACTTCACCTTGTCTAAGGTAGAGAGCATTCGAATGCGTTCGAAAGAACGAACGAAATCATCCATCTCCAGTTGAGATAGCATGGCGATTCTAGGAAGCGGAGTATTCAATAGTCCATGTAGGAACTCTTCTTCATTTAGATAAGCAAAAGCATCGTTAATGAGGCTTTTTCGGCAGGGAATGTTTAGAAAGCGGCAATCGCTATCTCCGTCCGCTTCATACCGATGAATATCATCGGGCCGGATAAAGACAAGGCAGCCAGATTGGAGAAGCTGTGTTGCTTCGTTGACGATATGCTGGCATCGGCCTTCAGTAAGTATGAAGAATTCATAGAAGTCATGCGTATGTTCTGGGGATACCTGACTCAGGGACTCGACCCAGAAGGGATCAGCCAGCAATTCGGGATTGATATGGCTTGCCTCGGTGTATTTGATCATGTTTTTCCTCCAGGTTTTGATGATGTTAAAATAGCACACTATATCTGCGAACACAATGGAAGAAAAGTATAGATATTATTGTTAAGATTTTTATACAAGAAGTCAAAATAGCACATCTATGGAGGCGTAGAAATGCAACTAATCGATCTAAACGGGAAATGGAAAATGAAACGACTTCAGGAGCCAAAATGGCTAGAAGCTAGCGTGCCTGGCTCTGTATACCATGACTTGCTGAATGCTGGAGAAATGCCGGATCCGTTCTACCGTGAGCAGGAGTATGAGGTCCTGGAACTATCCAATTACGATTACGAATATAAACGTAGCTTTCAGGTGGAGGCGGGAGTGCTGGAGCATGACCGAGTATTTCTGCTGTGTGAAGGGCTGGATACGCTATGTGAGCTATATCTGAATGAAACTAACATTCTGAACAGTGACAATATGCACAGGACGTATGAAGTGGATATCAAGTCCGTATTGAAGGCAGGAGACAATACGATTCACGCCATTTTTCGCTCCCCAGTAGAATTCACTTTAAGGAAGCAAGCGGAACTGCCGCTTAGTGGCTGTGCTGATGCAGTAGAAGGGATTTCTCATCTGCGCAAAGCGCACTCTATGTTCGGTTGGGACTGGGGTCCGAAGCTACCCGATCTAGGAATCTGGCGCAGTCTCTCCATTCAGGGTTATAACAGTGCCCGTCTTGACGATGTTTATATTACACAATTCCACGAGAAGGATAAGGTCACGCTGGATGTTCGAGTAAGAACAGAGAGCTGGCAGGAGGCTGATCGAGAAATTGTGGTCAAAGTTCATACACCAGCGGGTTTGAGCATTGAGCGTAGGGTATCTGAAAGTATTGGAACAGATCATCATATTGCACTGGAAATTACGGAGCCAGAGCTGTGGTGGCCAAATAATCTCGGTGCTCAGCCACTGTATAACGTAGAGGTTGTACTTGTGCAGAAAGCGCAGGAGCTAAATCGTAGAGAGCTGAGGATTGGACTCAGAACGATTACTGTGAAGCAGGAAGAAGATCAGTGGGGAGAATCGTTTGCCTTTGAAGTCAACGGTGTGCTTATTTTCTCGACGGGTGCCGACTATATTCTGGAAGACAATCTACTACCTCGCGTGACTAGGGAGCGTACGGATCGCTTGCTCCAAAGCTGCGTGGCTGCCAATTTCAATACAATCCGCGTATGGGGCGGCGGTTATTATCCAGATGATTATTTCTATGATCTCTGCGATGAATATGGTCTTATCGTCTGGCAGGATCATCTGTATGCATGTGGCATCTATGCCCTGACAGAAGCTTTCGAGGAGAACATCACGCACGAGACCATCGACAACATGAAACGTCTTCGCCATCATGCTTCGCTAGGCTTGTGGTGCGGCAACAACGAGCAGGAGCTGGCCTGGGACGAATGGGACTGGGAGAAGCATTACTCTTTGCAGCTAAAGGCAGATTATATTAAGCATTATGAGGTGCTTCTACCGGCAATCGCTAAAGAAATTGATCCGAACACCTTCTACTGGCGTGCTTCACCCTCCTCCAAGGGTAGCTTTGACAAGCCAAATGACGAGAATTACGGAGATATGCATTACTGGGGAGTCTGGCATGGGAAAGAACCGTTTACCGATTACCGGAAGCTTTATCCGCGCTATATGTCTGAATTCGGACTACAGTCCTTTCCGGGCATGAAGACCATCGAATCGTTCACGCTGCCGGAGGACCGTAATATCTTCTCATATGTCATGGAGTCCCATCAGAAGAACAATACCGGGAATGAGAAAATTCTCTACTATATCGGAGAGACCTACAAATATCCGAAGGATTTCGAGTCTGTCTTGTATGCCTCGCAGTTGATCCAAGCAGAAGGTATGCGTTGCGGCGTTGAGCACTGGCGCAGACATAGAGGTCGCTGTATGGGTGCGTTGTATTGGCAGTTGAACGACTGCTGGCCGGTAGCTTCTTGGTCCAGCATCGACTATTATGGCCGGTGGAAGGCTATGCATTATGCGGCTAAACATTTCTTCGCGCCGATTCTTGCTTCTGCCCATGACGAAGGGACGAAGGTCTCCCTTCATGTCTCCAATGAAAGCAGAGAGCAAGTTGTTGGTGAATTGAGCTGGAGACTGCTCACTCGGGCATCGGAGGTCTTGCTGGAAGGCACGAAGCCAGTAGAGCTTGCCGCGTTAAGTACTGCTGAGTTCGAGCAGCTTGATTTCGCCCACATTCTGGATACGAAAGGGAAGAAACGTGAGACTTATCTAGAATATTCTTTTGAGGTAGATGGCGAGACGAAGAGCGGTGGAACGGTCCTATTTGTGAAGCCGAAGCATTTTAACTTCGTTGACCCTGAGCTTGAAGCCGTACTCACAGAGGAAGAAGATAGATTCGTCATTACTGTGAAGGCCAAGGCGTATGCTCGTTTTGTCGGTCTAGACTTCAAGGAAAGAGATGCGATCTTTAGCGACAACTATTTCGACATGTCGGGTGGCACAACAAAAACCATTACAATCGCTAAAAAAGATCTCGACAAGCCGGCTACAGTGGAAGAACTGCGTGCACAGCTTACTGTACGCTCTGTCTTTGATATTTAAATAGGAAGAATTGCAAAAAGAGTGCCTCTAATATGGGGGCTCTTTTTTTACGTGAATGTAAGGATTGATCAGGGGTGTAGCAGCACAGAGTAGCTTTAAAACGCTGATGGGTGACTAATCAGACTTAATGAGACTACTAATCAGACTTAATCGTTATCAGTAACGATAACCGGCCAATAAACCTGCGAAAGTACATCTTTTAGTGATATGAGGAGGGCTAAAGCATTGATTTCTGCGAAACTGCAGTTATTCTTGCGCCAGAAGAAGTCTTCGATCCATAAGTGAGGATATACGTGCACGTCAGCAGTTTTTGGACTTTAATGAAGAGAACATCAGTACAAAAACTGTACCTTTGCAGGCTTTTTCTAGTCTAGCGAAAGGTATGAATGATAGCGCGTTCCACCATAATCGGTTCAATTAAAGTAACTTCCAATGAAAACGACAAAAATCCAATCGTTGTTATATGGTTACGCTTTCAGACGCCGACTATAATGACAATACAAGATGATTAACTTGCTGAAAGAGGTGATGAAATGCTAGCAAGACTCTCTAAATACCGATGGCAATACCTGATGATTCTGCCAGCCGTTGTGCTGTTGTTCTTATTCAGCTACATTCCAATGGCTGGCATTCAAGTTGCCTTCAAGGATTTTCATATTGGAGGGACGATCTGGAACAGCGAATGGATAGGGCTAGAGAACTTTTCTTTTTTGCAGGATGACCAGTTCTGGGTTGTGGTGAAAAATACAATCTGGATTGCCCTCCTCAAATTTGTATTCGGATTTCCTGCACCGATTATGCTGGCCCTGCTCATTAATGAGGTCAGAAATAACACCTTTAAGCGGTTTGTCCAGTCCGTCAGTTACCTGCCCCACTTTTTCTCATGGATCGTTGTAGCTTATATTCTCCAATCCCTGCTTACCCTTGATGGTGGTTTGGTTAATCAGTTAATCGTCAATATGGGCGGCGATCCGGTCTTCTTCATGGGTTCTACACAATGGTTCCGCCCGATGATTGTTGCCAGCGGGTTGTGGAAGGAAGTGGGCTGGAATACGATTCTTTACTTGGCGGCGATTACAACGATTGATCCGCAGCTCTATGAAGCAGCTAAGGTAGAAGGCGCCGGTAGAATGGCACAAATACGTCATATTACACTGCCTGGCATGATGCCAACCATAGCCATCGTATTGATTTTAAGTATGCCGAGTCTTATTACGGTTGGTATGGATCAGATTTATCCACTTATGAATCCAGCCAATCAGCCTGTGGCGGATGTCCTAGATACATACATTCTGCGTAGTGGACTGCAGCAGGGGTATTTTGGAATGGCGACGGCGGTTGGTCTGCTGTCTTCGGTAATCAGCCTAATTCTGGTCCTTATAACGAATCAGCTAGCCAGAAAATTCAACGGAGAGGGGCTATGGTAGGCGATGAAGACTTCTTTAAGAGACAAGACGGCCCAGGTAATCATTATTATTCTGCTGTCACTCCTATGTGTTTCAGTGATCTACCCCTTCATGTACATGCTGGCGGTCTCTCTGAATGTAGGTAGTGATGCCGCCAAAGGCGGAGTGTATCTATGGCCGAGGGAATTCACTCTATACAACTATGAGATCGTGCTGGGAAATGCCGTGATCCGCCATGCCTACCTGATCACCATTGGACGGACATTGATTGGAACCTTCATCGGACTGCTCGTCACCTTGCTAGTAGCTTATGGGTTATCCTATCGGCAGCTCCCATTTCGTAAGCAGATTCTTGCTTATGTGCTAATTACGATGCTATTCAGCGGAGGACTCATCCCTCTCTATATTCAGCTTAACAACCTATCCCTACTTAACTCGTTCTGGGTATATATTATTCCTTCCGCCTTCTCGGCATGGAATATGTTCGTCATGATGAAGTTCATTCAAGGTATTCCTGAAGCGCTGATTGAGTCGGCTGAAATTGACGGCGCGAATCCACTGCGGATTCTGATTGTTGTTGTGTTACCGCTCTCCAAGCCTATGCTTGCCGCCATCGGTCTGTTCACGGCGGTGGGTCACTGGAACGACTGGTTTGCTGGAGCCTTTTATGTCAGTGACCAGAACCTTATTCCGGTGCAGACCTTCTTGCAGCAACTCCTATCCGCTCAGGATATCTCAACGGTTCTTGGGTCCAACAATAATCAGGAAGCGTTGGCACGTGGGACGATGCTGTCCAATGTGACCCTGATGTCGATCAAGATGGCTACGGTTATGGTCAGTGCGCTTCCGATCCTCTGCGTATATCCATTTCTACAGAAATATTTTGTTAAAGGAGTGCTGATCGGCTCTGTTAAAGGTTAAGCGGCAGTCAAAGCACAGTGGGTATAAGGAAATAACAAATACCAATCTGTAATAAAGAGGGGGACAAGTCGTGAACGTAAGTAAATGGAGAAACAAAGGGGCGGCGATTCTGAGCGTTGCTATGCTAGTCTCGGGACTGACAGCCTGCTCGGGCAATGCTGATAAAACTACAGGTGAAGGTGCCAATGTTTCCAAAACGTTCAAGCTGTGGCTGGGATGGTCAGCGACCGTAAACAATGACAGCATGGTGCAGACCTATTGGAGAGATAAGGAACCGGGTATCAATGTCCAGATTGAGGCTACTCAAGGTGACGCTATGACTGAACTAAATTTGAAGCTTAATACAGGTGGCTTTGATGATGCGGCAATCTTTTCTCGAGGTGCTGTGGTAAATAATGCAATGATTCGTTCGAACAGTATCCTTCCGTTGGAGCAATATTTCGATATGCCAGATAAGTATCCGAGCCTTGCCGCTATACCTAAGCTATATTTGGATAAAATGAAGGATTCTTCCGGTCATATCTGGTCGATACCAAGTTGGTTTGATCAAAACCCCGAGGATCCTTGGCCCGGCTGGGCCTCCTACGGCTGGTTTGTTCGCAGTGATGTTCTTGAAAAAGTTGGGATGACAAAGGATGACCTTAAGACCTTAGATGGTATAGAGAAATATTTGAAGCTCGCAGCAGGACAGAAGGATGCGTCCGGTAAAAACTTGTTACCACTCAGCTTCCTGTCAGATGCGAACGATGAAAATGTTATTCTTAGTACCTTCGGCGTGACTGTTAGTTCTGCTGGCGGCGTTATTCCGGTGAAGAAAAAAGGTGATGATTACCAATTCATCTATGACAATCCGCAGTATAAAGCTGCTTACCAATGGATGAACAAGATGTATAGGGAAGGACTTGTCGACCCGGAATCTATTACAGATAAGAAAGAACGATACAAGGAAAAGAATAAATCGGGTCGTGTGGCTATGAACGTAGGTGGTTTCTTTAACATGGATGCTTCCCTGTGGGAAGTGTTGGACGGACCTACTGAGCCTTCATGGTACTATGACGTCATTCCGTATCCGCAGATTACCGGTGTTGACAAGGTGGGAGCCAACCAGATCGTCAATCCTTATCCTGCAAATGATATTTACATCAACAAGGATACGAAGAACCTCGAAGCGATTCTAACCTTCTTTGACTATACCTTGCAGCAAAAGCCTGAGCAGCAGCAGGTAGTGAACGAAGGGCCAGCCGGCGTATTCTGGGATTGGGTGGATCAACCACTTGGAAAATGGGTGTTCACGGATGAAAAATACAAAGAGCTGCATGATTCCGGTGACCAAGCCAAGGTAGCAAGTACAAACCCTGGACTCTATGCTACTTCTTCCTACAGCAACGAATGGTACCCGTGGTGGAACTACGGTGTAACCGATCCGAAGGGCAGATTCAAGACCATTGAATTTACGGAGACGATTGGTAAAATGGGCGGCACACGGGTTGCTGAGGATTATGACATGGTCAAAGCTAAGCCAGGTGGACTTTGGGAAAAATACTTACCAGAACTTGAGAACGTGAACAAGGAATATAAGGCCAAGCTGATGATGGCCAAGGATGATGCGTTGTTTGAACAGACTTGGACAGAGTTCCAAGGTGCACTAGAGAAACGGGCACATTGGAGTGAGTTGAAGAAAGAATGGCACGAACAGCTGCAGAACCCGGACAAAGGTTAGAACATTAGGGCATACAATTCATGATGAATTAGGAAAAACGGGGACCTTCTTTTTATAAAAAGAGAAGGCTTCCTGTTTATTCCTGCGTTATGGGGTCCACGTCATAGTGTGATCTTGAAAGGAGAATGTCCCTTGCGATTATGGCTGGAGCGGACCATCATTGGATTCACCCAAAGTATGAGTTTGCGTGGAAAAATTTTAAGTATGTACATCGTCATTCTGCTAATTCCTACTCTGATTCTTGGTAGCTGCGCGATTTATTTGGTCATCCGGAGTTTTCACCACAGTTATCTGGTCACTATGAATGAAGCGGTGCGGCAGACGGCGCGTAATGTTGATTTTGGCAAGCAAAGCTATGAGCTTCTGGCAGTCCGGAAGACCACAGACGGTGAATTGGTAGCTCGACTGGGGAGGGAATATACCGATCGGGCCGAGATTGTAGATACGGTAAATTATGTGGACCGAACCTTCCTGATTACGAGCAAATATTTACCGGGTATCGCCGATTTCCGAATTTATCATACGAACGATACGCTGGTGCAAGATGGGCAATTATTGTGGCGGCCTGAGGAGCGATTGCTCTCTGGAATGAATGAAAGCGAATGGTTTGAGAAGGTGATCCACGCACCGGTGGCATTGAGCTGGAGTAGTATTCCTGGAAATTCGGACCAAATCATTCTCTCCCGCAAAATCATTAGCCCAAACGGAAATGTTCTGGGAGCCGTGTATATCTTACTGAACTACGATGCCGTATTTGGTGAGCTTTTGGGAGAGCCTTTTAATGAGAGTGGCAGCCTGTATATCGTGGATCAGAACCAGCAGATTCTTGCCGCTACAGAGAGGGAGAGGATCAGGAGGTTTATGCTATCAGCTGGGGATACGGAGCTAAGTGGATCTGGCTTTGGAAAAGCTGCCGATACTTATGATCCTCAGGGAGACAATGCACTGGTCATCCGCAAGCCTTTGTCTTCGGGTTGGAGTGTTGTCGCAGTGATCCACACCAAATTCATGGATGGTCAGTATTGGACGGTACTTGTTCTCGTGGTCGGGATCACGGCCTTTTTTCTTCTATTGTCGATCTTTCTGATGCTCACCATCATCAAAAATATTGTTCTGCGTATTCGCAAGTTAGGTAATCGCATGAGCGATCTGTCACGTGGGGACTTTGAAGTGATGGTGCGTAGTTCTGGTCATGACGAGCTCGGAGAGTTAGAAAATGTCTTTAATTCCATGTCTGGCCAACTCGGTCAATTGGTCGAAGATATCCGTAAGGCCGGACTGATGGAGAGAGAGCAGGCCTTCAAAGCCTTGCAAGCTCAGATTAACCCACATTTTATCTATAACTCCCTAGGTTTAATCCGTTGGCGAGCACTGGATATGCAGGATGATGAGCAGATTAGAATCATCGATGCACTAACCATATTTTACCGGCTGACACTGAATAACAAGATTAGCGTGGTGCCGATTAGGGAGGAATTGGAGCATGTCAAAGCCTATATGGAGATCCAGCAGTTACGTTACCCGGAACGGGTCAATGTGCAATGGGAGATAGACGATGAGGCTCTGAATTACTATACGATCAAAACCATCCTGCAACCCATCGTGGAGAACTGTTATTTACACGGGACTATCACACGGAAGAAGGAGGCTTTAATTGTCATTTCCGTACGGTATAAAGAGGGCAATATCATTATTTCTGTGTATGACAATGGTAAGGGTATTCCACCAGAAACCGTTAGAGAAATGAAAGAAGCAAGTTATGTGAGTAAAAGTAAAAGCAAAGGCAACGGGTTCGGCACGGCTAATATTAAGGAGCGTTTAGGGCTTTATTTTGGAGAGAAGGCAATGTTCAATGTGGAGAGTGAAGAGGGTGGATGGACGCTTATAACTATAAAATTTCCTGCCTGTTCAGAACCAATGAGTCTTGGAAGGGAAGTGCAGCATGCTGAGCGTATTGATCGTGGATGATGAACCATCTAATATTCAAGGCCTTGTCCGATATATCGAATGGAGGAATCTGGGTTATGAGAATCCGGTGACCTTCGAGTCCGGTGAAGAAGCACTAGAGGCATTGGGCGAGACAAAGTTTGATGTGCTAATCAGTGATGTTTCCATGCCCGGGATGACCGGGATAGAACTCGTAGCCAAAGCTAAGAGGATCCATCCACATCTACAGGTTCTAATGATCAGTGGCTACAATGAATTCGAATTTGTACGCGATGCCATTGATGTCGGTGCACAAGCTTACGTTATGAAACCACTTAAGCTGGCGGAGGTTTCAAGCCGTCTATCCATGCTGAGGGGTACGTTGGAGAAGATGAGCGCAATTAATGAGCAGACCCGTGAACTTGAGAAAAAAGTGTCCGAGAGCATGAAGCTGACGAAGGAGCGATTTGTCAGTGACCTGATCGCCGGTATTGCTCAGGCAGATGAAATGCTACTATCTTGGTATCAGCTATTGAAGCTTCCAACGTTAGAGCAAGGTTTGCGCATTATTGTGTTTGGTCTGGATCATTTTCTGTCCTCGGGGAAAGAAGCGAAGGAGAGAGTAATGCTAGGGGGACTGTTTCGGAAGACGATCGATATCGGCCTTTCTGATCATATGGCGTCCAATTTATTTTCTGTGCAGACGGAAGCGGACGAGATCGTGGTGCTTGAACTGAATCATACTGCTGAGGATAAAGCCTTAATAGAGAAAAAAATTCGCTTCATTCAGGAAATGGTCATGGAACAATTCGAATCTACTGTAACCATCGGCTGCAGTCGGATAAGCACTAGCTGGCAGGAGGTTCCGCTTCTCTATAAGGAGGTGCGGTTCACGATGGCGCAATCGCGTTTAATCGAAGACGGGCAGATTGCTCGTTTTGAGCAGCTTGATACAATCGAATTCAAGGATTACCGGCTGCGTGAAGAATTGATGCCAGAGATGATCAAGCTTATGGAAGCTGGCGACGCAGTTGGAGTGGGTCAGCGTATGAAACATATGTGTGATCTTCTTCTCTCTAAAGAGCCAGTCTCTTTTTCTTACGTGCAGGCCTTTGGTATGAGCTTCTTGAGTGAACTAATACGTGCGCTTAAGTGGGGAGGTAAGCCGGATGAAGAGAATAATATCCTCATGTGGCGTCAACTACTGGATTGCGGCAGCACAGCCAAAATTATTGATGTTCTAGTTGAATATGTAGACCGTTATATGCATACAGACAAGGATGAACATATCAACCAGCAACGCAATCTGATTCGTAAAGTAGCAAATTTTATTAAGGAACGAATTCATGAGAATTGGACCGTTAAGCAGCTGTCCGAACAGTTTAATCTCAACGCTAGTTATTTGAGTGTATTGTTCAAGAAGGAGATGGGCATCACGATCTCTGACTATGTCCAAGAGACTCGAATCAAGCTGGCTCGACAGCTGCTTCAGGACCCGGGAATCAAGATCTATGAAGTAGCCGAACAAGTGGGCATTCAGACCTCAGCCTATTTCACCTACCTTTTTAAGAAGATCGTTGGCTGCACACCACAAGAGTTTAGAAATTACCACTACACCGAAGTGAACACAGTCGATTGATGAATGTTAATACGCCCTTATTCCGCCTTTAAATGAACGATTAACCCTCTCTATTTTAACAGTTTCATACTGAGATGATTTTAGATCAATATTTTACTAGTGAAGGTATAGATATTCAGATTGTATACCCTTCCATTTATCTTTAAAATAGACTCAAACAACGAGATAAATCAAGCCAATTATATTACAACAAGATCTGATAAGAAGAGTGGGAGGATATTATGAGTATTTATTATGATGACAGCCGCAAGGTGTTTCATTTACAGTCTGAGCAATCCAGCTACATTATTGAAGTCGTTAGAGGTGAGCTTCCAGCGCATGTCTATTGGGGTCCTAAATTAGAAGGAATAGCGCAGCCGCTGAGTTTAGTGGAACGTTGCTCTTTTAGTCCGACCTACACGATGGAAGACAAAAGAATCTCCCTCGACACCATTCCAAGCGAATTTCCGTCTTATGGGAATGGCGATTTCCGGGAACCAGCGCTAGAAGTTCATTTGGTAGATGGTACGACCGTTACGGATTTCCTCTATAAGAGCTATAAGATTAATAAAGGAAAGCCTGCACTACTGGGTCTGCCTTCCACCTACGTTGAAAGTGAAGAAGAAGCAGAAACATTGGAGCTCTTTCTTCAGGATGACAAATCCGGACTGGTTGCTGTATTGAGCTACACCGTGTTTAATAATCAGGACGTGATCACACGTTCCGTTCGAATTGAGAATCAGGGTAAGGACAATGTGGTGCTGAAACGTGTATTAAGCGCGAATGTTGACTTCCATGATTCTGATTATGACATGCTGCAATTATCTGGTACTTGGACGAGAGAACGCCATATCTATAAAAGACCACTCGTACCTGGTATCCACCGAATTGACAGTAAGCGCGGCGCTAGTAGCTCCCAGCAGAATCCTTTTATGGCCTTGCTTGCAAAAGATGCAACAGAGGATCACGGAGAAGTATACGGGTTCAGTCTTGTGTATAGCGGAAGCTTTCTTGCGCAAGCGGAAGTGGATCAATACGGAATTTCCAGAGTGGGTATCGGCATTCAACCGTTTAATTTTCAATGGCTGCTTGAACCGGGCGAATCTTTCCAAGCCCCTGAAGCTGTGCTGGTAAGATCCAGTCAAGGACTTGGTGGATTATCAAGAACTTATCACCGTCTGTATCGGACACGGCTATGCAGAGGCGAATTCCGTGATCGTAAGCGTCCTATTCTTATCAACAACTGGGAAGCCACTTATTTTAATTTCAACGCTGATAAAATCAAAGAAATCGCTCAAGCAGGCAAAGACCTCGGCCTTGAATTGTTTGTTCTGGATGACGGCTGGTTTGGAAAGCGAGACAATGATGATAGCTCACTCGGAGATTGGGTAGAGGATCGCCGCAAGCTTCCTGAAGGTCTCGGAAAACTTGGAGAAGATATCACAGCGATGGGCATGGAGTTCGGATTATGGTTTGAACCGGAAATGGTATCGCCAGAAAGTGATCTTTATCGTGAGCATCCGGATTGGTGTCTTCATGTACCAGGTCACAAAAGAACGTTAGCTCGCCAGCAGCTTGTTCTGGATTTATCCCGTAAGGATGTATGTGATTATATTGTGGAATCGGTTAGCTCCGTGCTGTCATCGGCTCCGATCACTTATGTGAAGTGGGATATGAACCGGAATATGACGGAGATTGGATCTGCTCTACTTCCAGCAGAACGTCAACGCGAAACGGCTCACCGTTATATTCTTGGACTTTATGATGTGCTGGAACGTATCGTTACCCGTTTCCCTCATATTCTGTTCGAGAGCTGCTCCGGCGGTGGTGGACGATTTGATCC
Organism: Paenibacillus sp. FSL R10-2734; assembly: GCF_037963865.1. Classification (NCBI taxonomy): domain Bacteria; kingdom Bacillati; phylum Bacillota; class Bacilli; order Caryophanales; family Paenibacillaceae; genus Paenibacillus; species Paenibacillus sp. FSL R10-2734. The sequence continues at coordinate 2,536,598 of NZ_CP150170.1, forward strand.
AGGAATGCTGTACTATATGCCACAGACCTGGACCAGCGATGATACAGATGCAGTTGAAAGATTGAAGATCCAATATGGAACAAGTATTGTGTATCCTTCAAGTTCTATGTGTGCTCACGTCTCGGCTGTTCCTAACCATCAGGTGCACCGTATAACACCTTTGGAAACACGTGGTCATGTCGCGATGTCTGGTAGCTTCGGCTACGAACTAGATATGACCAAACTCTCTGAGGCTGAACGCGAAGATATCCGGAAGCAGGTTTCAGAGTACAAGGAACTGAGAATGCTGATTCAGTTCGGTGATTTCTATCGACTGCTTAGCCCATTTGAGGGTAATCGTACTGCGTGGATGTTTGTTTCGGATGATAAAAAAGAAGCTTTTGCCACGTACTTCAGAGTTCTGGCCGAGCCTAATGCACCTCTCCGCAGATTGCGGTTGAAAGGACTCGACCCGGCTAAAAACTACAGACTTGAGCTTAACGGTGAAGTATACAAAGGGGATGAACTGATGAACTTCGGACTCTCTCTTCCACAGCTTGAGGGCGATTTCAAAAGCTTACTCTTCGTACTTAAAGAGGTTTAATAAAAAAAGGGAGGGTATTCCACAAGCCATTGGCTTTGGGATACCCTCCCTTTTTTTGAATTTTCGTTGCGCGTCCGAAGCCGCTATCGGATAGGGTGCCTAGTAAAAGGCATGCCCTGCGGGAGATAGATAGCGGCGCTGAATGGGTGCGTTCGCTGTGCAACATGCTAACCCAACCGACGTTATCGGACTCAGATGCCCCTAAACGCGGCATTTTCACACATTTGGAGTTTTATCGGACCGCATAGTCGCTATTGGCACGAAAACCACCCAAAATGAGTCACTTTCGAGGGAATAGCTGCACTAGAGTCCGAAACTAAGCTCAAATGGCGAAAAACTGGCAAATAGCGTCATTTGAGTCCGAAAGCCAGAGGGGAGGGTTATGAGTCGGAAGTAGCGGGTGAAGGAGAAGAGCTGAATGGTGCGTCTAGCAAGATGTATACCTAGCGGAGACTACCGGAACTGGATGGTGCGTCTAGCAAGTTGCATACCTAGCAGAGACTACCGGAGCTGAATGGGAGCGCCGTGCAACATACTAACTCAGCCGACGCTATCGGACCCAGAAGACTCTAAACGCGGCATTTTCACACATTTGGAGTTTTATCGGACCGCATAGTCGCTATTGGCACGAAAACCACCCAAAATGAGTCACTTTCGAGGGAATAGCTGCACTGGAGTCCGAAACTAAGCTCAAATGGGAAAAAAATTGGCAAATAGCGTCATTTGAGTCCGAAAGCCAGAGGGGAGGGTTATGAGTCGGAAGTAGCTGGGGAATGGTTATGAATCGGAGACAACAGGGGGATAGGAGCTGAATGGGAGCTTAATAGGTGCGTCGTGCAAGATGCCGTGCAACATGCTAACTTAGCCGACGCTATCGGACTCAGATGCCCCTAAACGCGGCATTTTCACACATTTGGAGTTTTATCGGACCGTATAGTCGCTATTGGCACGAAAACCACCCAATATGAGTCACTTTCGAGGGAATAGCTGCACTGGAGTCCGAAACTATGCTCAAAAGGCGAAAAACTGGCCAATAGCGTCATCTGGGTCCGAAAGCCAGCGGGGATGGTTATGAGTCGGAAGTAGCGGGTGAGGGGATGAAACCGGATGGTGCGTCTAGCAAGATGCATACCTAGCGGAGATTACCGGAGCTTAATAGGTGCGTCATACAAGATGCTAACTCAGCCGACGCTATCGGACTCAGATGCCCCTAAACGCGACATTTTCACACATTTGGAGTTTTATCGGACCGTATAGTCGCTATTGGCACGAAAACCACCCAATATGAGTCACTTTCGGGAATAGCTGCACTGGAGTCCGAAACTATGCTCAAAAGGCGAAAAACTGGCCAATAGCGTCATGTGAGTCCGAAGTCCAGAGGGGTTGGTTATGACTCGGAAGTAGCGGGTGAGGGGATGAAACCGGATGGTGCGTCTAGCAAGATGCATACCTAGCAGAGACTACCGGAGCTGAATGGGAGCGCCGTGCAACATACTAACTCAGCCGACGCTATCGGACTCAGAAGCCCCTAAACGCGGCATTTTCACACATTTGGAGTTTTATCGGACTGTATAGTCGCTATTGGCACGAAAAGTACCCAATATGAGTCACTTTCGAGGGAATAGCTGCACTGGAGTCCGAAACTATGCTCAAAAGGCGGGAAAATTGGCAAATAGCGTCATGTGGGTCCGAAGGCCAGAGGGGTTGGTTATGAGTCGGAAGTAGCTGGGGAATGTTTATGAATCGGAGACAACAGGATGGAAGCTGAATGGGACGCCGTACAAGACGCCGTGCAACATGCTAACTCAGCCAACGCTATCGGACTCAGATGACCTTAAACGCGGCATTTTCACACATTTGGAGTTTTATCGGACCGTATAGTCGCTATTGGCACGAAAAGTACCCAATATGAGTCACTTTCGAGGGAATAGCTGCACTGGAGTCCGAAACTAAGCCAAAAAGGCGAGAAATTGGCAAATAGCGTCATCATGGTCCGAAGTCAGAGGGGAGGGTTATGAGTCGGAAGTAGCGGGTGAGGGGAAGAAACCGGATGGTGCGTCTAGCAAGATGCATACCTAGCGGATATTACCGGAACCGGATGGTGCGTCTAGCAAGATGCATACCTAGCGGATATTACCGGAACCGGATGGTGCGTCTAGCAAGATGCATACCTAGCGGATATTACCGGAACCGGATGGTGCGTCTAGCAAGATGCATACCTAGCGGATATTACCGGAACCGGATGGTGCGTCTAGCAAGATGCATACCTAGCGGATATTACCGGAACCGGATGGTGCGTCTAGCAAGATGCATACCTAGCAGAGACTACCGGAACTGAATGGTGCGTCTAGCAAGATGCATACCTAACAGAGACTACCGGAGCTGAACGGGAGCGCCGTGCAACATGCTAACCCAGCCGACTCTATCGGACCCAGATACCTCTAAACGCGGCATTTTCATCTCACGCTGAATCAATTTTCGAAAAACACATGTTTCGTCAGGAACTCTAGATCCTGTTCGCGGTACGTCGAAGGATTGACCCCAAAATAGGAACGGAAAACCTTTCCGAAGTAGCTGGCATTGTCAAATCCGGTTTCATTGGCGATCTGGTTGATGCTCAAGTCTGTTGTTTTTAGTTTAGAAGCAGCCAATTCGATCCGCCGTCTTTTTAAATACTCAAAGGGTGAAAGGTTGATGTTTTTTTGAAACAGTCTGCAAAGATGATGTTTGGAAACGCCAACATGAGCAGCGACATCGTCTAAGCTTAGATTATTATTATGCAGATCCTCCTTCATAAATTGAATAGCGGCGTGAAGCTTGTCATTTTTGATATAGGTGGTTAACGAATTTGGTTTCTTAAGGTATTTCTCCATGGATAAGATCCACTGAAAGACTTTTCCCGTTAAAAGATGCAAATCTCTTTCTTCATGAACCTGTATGTCCTTGAATATACTCCACAATAAATCAATCGAAACTGATTCCTGAGGGAGTTCTATAATTGGACCACAATGAGCAGCAAGTTGGTTCCAAAGTGAAATCGCTAAAGGCCCCCGTAGATTGAGCCATAAAACTTCCCAAGGCTCGGTGCCTTCTTCCGGATAATAGTACCTGTGTATACTGGGGACAGTTACTAGAAAAGCTTTGCCCTTCGTTAATCGATGAACAACCCCATCTATTTCAATTCTACCCTCGCCTGATAAGGTGTACTGAAAAATAACACAACTTCTCTCCGTTCGGTTCTGGCCGTTGAATGAATAGGCAGGTGAATCGACTTGTTCCCAGCCGGTAGAATCAAACAGAAGCATGGAAGCATCTTCTTCCGAGCGAAAGGTGTAGGAGGAACGGAACATTAGCAGATTTCCTTTCTTGAAATACTTTTGAGTATAGATCAATGAATTACTACTGTTGTTTGCTTTATCAAAGTGTAAACTTTTTTCGTTATCTGTTCAATCTCTGTTGAATATGAAATACTGAATACTCATTTTTCATAGTAGCTACAGGTAGTGGTGGGGGAAATTACCTCACCTTTTTTGTTGCTTAAATTTCCCGAATGCGCATATAATACAAACAAGTGTTCTTATTTTTATGGAGGCGATCGCATGCAAATAAGCATCGGCCAAATAATTGAGATTATATATCAGGATAAATCGAGAAATATCAGCCAGCGGAAAATCGAAATACACAGCATCCGAGACGGCCGCATACGAGCAAACTGTCTAACTACAGGAACTCCTCGCATGTTCTTAGCGGCGAATATTCTATCATGGCAACCAGTACAGGAAAAACGCCATGCCTAAGGATCGTGTCATACTACTGTCAGACTGCCAGGCATTTTACGCCTCTGTGGAGAAAGCTGCCCATCCTGAATATCGAGATAAACCTGTTGCAGTAGGGGATCCGACAAGAATGAACGGTATTGTGTTGGCGGCCTGTCCGCTTGCAAAAGCAAAGGGTGTAACCACGGCTTCGCGTGTAGGTGAAGCTTTAGCAAAATGCCCAGAGCTAATCGTAATACGCCCACGAATGGGGACTTACATTAAAGTATCTCTCTTGATATCAGAGATTTACCGAACCTATACCGACCTGGTAGAACCCTACAGTATCGATGAGCAGTTCCTGGATGTCACAGGATCTCTTGCGTATTTCGGAGGATCGCTGCAGGATATGATTCATAAAATTCAGCATCATGTGTTACTTTCGACGGGAGTCTGGACTCGGGTAGGCATTGGATCTACTAAGGTTATGGCAAAGATGGCGACAGATAACTACGCCAAAAAAATGAAGGATGGGATTTACGAACTAACTTTTGACCAATTAGAGTCGACCCTCTGGAGACTTCCTGTACAGGATATGTTTATGGTGGCAGCTAGAATGACCAAGAATTTTTGGCGTATGGGCATATCTACGATTGGAGATATTGCGCGGATGGAGCTGCCAGAGTTTAAGCAACGAATGCGAACCACCATGGGTAAGCAGAGCGATATCCAAGCGGAGTATTACTGGCAAACTGCGCGCGGGCTAGATCCTAGTCCAGTGGTCACAGGTATGCGACATCAGATCAAATCAGTAGGGCATGGCAAGGCTCTGCGCTGGAATTTATACACCCGGCATACGGATATTGAGGTTGTTTTGCTTGAGCTCGTCATAGAAGTATGCCAGCGAGCCCGGCGGTATCGTTATATGGGATCAGTGGTATCTATTTCAGTTTTGGAGACGGACGGAGACCGTTCAAACTCTTACGAGCGTCAGATGACATTGCCTGAACCAACATCACTAACACACGAAGTAGCTGCTGCTGCGCAAAAATTATTTGCAGACAACTGGTCTGGCCTTCCCATAGGGCGATTAGCAATTTCCTTGTCTAACCTATCTGATGATAACGTCATCCAACTTACACTCTTTGATGACAGGATTCGGGCTTACAACAAAGAACGTGCAATCGATCAAATAAAGGCTCGTTATGGCAGTAAAGCTCTAATCAGAGCTTCATCTATGCTTGAATCCGGTGTTGCCCTAGAAAGAGCTGAACAGATTGGAGGTCACTATAAATGAGTAAACTAGAGGGTAATGAACGCTGGAAAACGAAAATGATCATGACCGAGCATGTTGAGCAGTACGAGGATCAACAGCATCAGAACACAGATAAAATGATAACTATTGAGGAACGTACGATGGTTCGTGACCTCATTTTGCTTCCTTATATAGATACCATGGTTAGTAAGAGCCTGAAAGAGATCGAGCACTCCAGCAACATTCTTAAACGCGCCTATTTGATGGCTGGTAAAGCCATTCAACGCCGGATTATGCAGGATACCTATCAGTTGCAAAAAGAGCTGAAACAGCGGAATATCAGGGTGCTGGCAGATGAACAGGAGGAATTCTTGGTGTATTACAAAATCTTTTGCCGAGGCTATCAGGAGCGCTTTGGACTAACTCGAGATGTTATGCGTACAGAGATAAGCTTAAGGTTGACTAAATACACCACTGAACTCGGAGCAATATTAAAAGATACCTTAAAATAAAACAAGGCTTCGTCAGTGATTATACTGGTGTAGCCTTGTTTATGTGAATCAGAAATTAATCCGGAATCCTTCTACTGATGGAATAATCGCCCAGGAATATGATAAGCTTCAGGGTAGAGTTATCTTATCCCTAAACAGAGGAGGGAAATCTATGAGCCGTTTGATCACAGGGAACATTTATTATGGATTTCAGGTCATTAATGAGGAATTTATCCGGGAGATCGAATCCACCGTATTCACGATGGAACATCTGAAGAGCGGCGCTAGGCTGCTGTTCGTGCAGAATCAGGATGACAACAAGGTGTTCAGCGTAAGCTTCAGAACCCCACCGGAGGACAGTACAGGGGTCTTTCATATTTTGGAGCATTCCGTATTATGTGGTTCAGAGAAATATCCGGTCAAGGAACCTTTTGTTGAATTGCTCAAGGGTTCGATGCAGACGTTCCTGAACGCATTTACATTTGGGGATAAGACGATGTATCCGGTGGCCAGCCGAAACGATCAGGACTTCTCCAATTTGATGGAGGTATATCTGGATAGTGTCCTTCAGCCGAATATTTATAAGCAGCAAGAAATCTTTGAGCAAGAGGGCTGGCATTACGAGCTTCAGCATCCCGAAGATGAGCTTATCTATAAAGGCGTGGTCTACAACGAGATGAAGGGTTCTTATTCCTCACCGACAACGGTATTGATGGACAGAATCAAAAAGTCATTGTATCCGGACACGATCTATCGCCATTCTTCAGGTGGAGATCCACAGGAGATTCCTGCGCTTACGTATGAGCAGTTTCTTAAGGCGCACAGCAATTATTATCATCCGTCCAACAGTTATTTTTATCTCTACGGAGACGTCAATATTGAAGAGAAGCTGCAATTTATAGATCAGGAATATCTTGGGTCTTATGAACGAAACAGCTTTGATACTTCCATTCCCCTACAACAGCCAACCGGCATGACGGAGCTGGTAGCGGATTATCCGATTCTGGAAGCAGAGACAGCCGCCGATAAGACGTATTTGAGTCTGAATTATGTGATTGGAACCTCTACAGATCGGGAACTGAACCTAGCTTTTGATATTTTAAAAAGCATGCTGATGGACAGCAACGCAGCTCCGCTCAAGCAAGCCTTGCTCGAAAGCGGTCTGGGCAAAGACGCGTTTTCTTTTTATTCCGACAGTATGCTTCAGCCACTGCTTGGCATTACACTAACGCATTCCAATGCCTCCTCCAAAGATGCCTTCGAGGAGCTGGTGAAGACTACATTAAAACGTTTGGCCCAGGACGGATTAGATGAGAAGCTGGTGCTGGCAGCGGTCAACAGCAAGGAGTTTGAACTGCGGGAAGCTGACTTTAGCCGGTATCCGAAGGGTCTAACTTACAATATCGAAATAATGAAATCCTGGCTCTATGATGGTCAGCCGTCCACCCATATGGTCTATGAAGAGGTGTTCACTGCCATTCGAGAAAAGCTAGCGGACCGTTATTTTGAGAAGCTGATTGAGGTCTATTTGTTGAACAGTGATCATTGTAGTGTGGTGGTGTTAAATCCGTCCAAGACGATTGCAGCCGAAAAGGAAGCATCCACTCAGCGTCAATTGAGTGAATACAAAGCCTCACTGCAACCAGACCAGCTGGAGCAGCTTGTTCAGAGCACACAGCATCTTCTCGCGCGGCAGAGTCGTGCGGATGCAGCTGAAGATTTGCAGAAGCTTCCGAGCTTGTCCCTACAGGACATTAACCGCAGCGCTGAACCACAGGTGCCGACCTATGAACATACCTATGAGGGCATTAAGCTGATCCACCATGAGGTATCTACCCACAAGATTGCCTATTGCAAGCTTTTTTGGGATACGGGGGTTGTAGCTCCTGAGCGAATACCATATTTAGTACTACTAGCAGAGGTGTTGGGCCAAATGGAAACGGCCTCCTTTAGCATTGAAGAGCTTACCAGCGAAATTGGAATCAAAACCGGGGGCATTTATTTTAGGAATGAGATCTTTGGCGCTGCAAAAGATACCGGGACGAATTATCAGCCTAAATTCACTGCGCAGGTGAAGGTGATGGCGGGGCATATTGGCGAATCGCTGGATCTATTGCGGGAGATGCTCTACACTAGTGCGCTCGACAACCTGACCAAGCTGCATGAAATCGTCCGCCGGGAAGCCTCGCAGATGGAATCGATTCTGAATCAAAGAGGGAATGACATTGCCGCCAGCCGCCTGATATCTTATTTCTCGGACATGGGGGCGTATCAGGAACAACAGGGCGGGGTCGCCTATTATCGTTTTATCCGCGAGCTTGCCAAGACGTTCGATCAGCAGGGAGCCCAGGTGGCAGACACGCTGAAGGACATCTGTGCGGTTTTATTTAATAAAAAGAATTTAATCATCAGCGTGACCGGAACGCCTGATTTGTATGAAGAATTCGCCCTTAATGTAGCGAAGCTGGATATCCAAGATCGGCCAGTGGTGAATATGTCTAAGATTACGGCGCAAGGACTTGCGGATAATGAAGGATTCATGTCTTCCAGCCAGGTGCAATATGTGGTCAAGGGATACGACTTCACTAAGCTAGGATTCACGTATTCTGGCAAAATGCAGGTGCTCAAAAAAATCCTGAGCCTCACCTATCTGTGGAATGCCGTACGTGTGAAGGGCGGTGCGTATGGCGGAAACCTGATTCTGCGCAGAGATGGGATGATGCTGTTCACCTCCTACCGTGACCCGAATTTGCAAGAGACGCTGGAGGTTTATGATCAGGCGTATCGTTTTGCTGAGGGGTATGAAGCAGATCAAGGCGAGATGACCAAAGCGATCATCGGCACCTTGTCCATGCTGGACCAGCCGCTGAGTCCCAGCGCACAGGGACGGCGGGCCGACCGGCATTATTTTGAACAGGTGACCGGAGCCGAGCTACAGCAGGAACGGGATGAAATTCTGTCGACCACACCGGATGACATTAGACAGTACGCCGATTTGCTTAAGACTGTGACGGAACAGAATTACTTTACTGTAGTCGGCAATGCGTCCAAGCTGAAATCGGCACAAGGAATATTCGGAAGTTTAGAGGAGCTTGTGAAGTAACAGAGTTACGAATGGACTATAGGCCAAGAAATTTTCTTGGTCCTGTAGTCTTTTTTAATTTGACTAACCAGCAATCATCCTCCGGAGAAGAAACCTGCAAAAGGCGGAAGGATGGCTAAAGCAAGAATTCTTGCAAATCTGCAGGAACCCTGCTGAAGTGTTGGTTTTATTCAAGATCTTTAAAGGACAGGGGTCAATATTCTGCTGGTGGCCATGGGAGCCCTGTTTTTAATTAAGCACATGCCTCTTTGGGACGGACCGAGCGGACCTTATATCCTCCGAAATGCATGTTTTAGTCGAACTTACGGACAAATGTATGCGAAAAACTGAACACAATGTGCCGGCGGCAACGTAAAAGAGCCAAATGTATGCGAAAAACCGAATACAATGTGCCGGCGGTAACGTAAATGAGCCGAATGTATGCGAAAAACTGAACACAATGTGCCGACTGTAACGTAAACGAGCCAAATGTATGCGAAAAACCAAATACAATGTGCCGCCAGAAACGTAATCGAGCCAAATGTATGCGAAAAACCGAATACAAAGTGTCGCCAGTAACGTAAACGAGCCAGCGCCGTTATCCGCCCCAAATCACCCGGGAATGGGCTTGTTATTAGGGAATAAATGCAATACGGTCAGTCCCTCGGAACCTCACTACGATGGTGTATATGGATACGAGTATGGAATTACGAATGTACCTCAGCTTGTATCTCGACCTCCAAGGATGCCGGCAGGCGTTTTTCTTATATCAAAAGGCATTCTTCCTATACACACTAGGAGTAACACCGGTTAATGATTTAAATACGCGGTAAAAATGAGTGGGGGTATCATATCCACAATGTTCTGCAATAACATTAATGTTGTCCTCGGTTTGAAGAAGCATTTCTTTGGCTCTAATCATTCGTTTGGCGTTTATATAGTTACTCACATTCATTGTGGTTAACTGTCTAAAGACTCGAGAGAAATGCGAAGCAGAGACATTGGCGTGTTCTGCGAGATTAGAGAGGCTGAAATCAAGCTCCGGATGTTCATCAATCTGCTCTAAAGCCTCCATCATCCAGGAAGGGGCCATCCTAAGACTCTTGTTCGGATTTCCATTTTCAGTCAGAATGAGCCGATTGATCTGTAGCAATAGCTGGCATGTTATTAGCCGAATGGCTTCATGATAGCCAGTTCTGCGCTCTTCTATTTCCTTTACCATATCTTCCAGAGCTGCTTCTGTGATAGATTTCAAAGGGTCCTGCAGCTCCAGTCTGTAGGACTTTTTTTTGCGGGCAAAATCATAACATAGCAGGCTGGAGTAAGAATCATCCAGAGGTTCCGTGGTGAGGAGAGTAGGAGCAAAGTACAGCGCTGAAGAGACAATAGGATCATCGTTGTCAGGCAGGGAATGGTGGATTGTGTTACCTGGAATGATAAATAAATCCCCACTTTTTTTCTCATACCATGTATTGTCGATAAAGAAAGTCCCTTTCCCCTGATATACATAGACGAGTTCATATCGGTCATGCAGATGGTCCGGAAGCTCATTATCCTGTTTTTTTATATTTTTATGATTAATTTCAAACGGAAACAGCGGGTCTCCGAAAAAAGGCTTGCGGAAAGGTTTCACTACGGGTTCCTCCTTAACATGGATAAGCGCTCAATTGCACAATATCAAATAATGTTATAAAAATGCAAGATATAGCGATTACATTACTATTTGCATCTGATATACAATGAGTTCATATCTTAGTTCATCACTTAAATTGATTTTCTCGGAAGAGGTGTAACTAGCGGATGCGTATTGATGCTCATCAACATTATTGGAAAATTGACCGCGGTGACTACGGCTGGATTACGCCAGAGCTGCCTGTATTATACCGGGATTTCCTCCCGCTTGACCTAGAGCCGCTGCTCAATAAGCACCATATGGACGGGAGTATCATTGTCCAAGCTGCACCAACGGTTGAGGAAACTAATTATATCTTGACGCTTGCAGACGAATCATCCACTGTACTCGGTGTCGTCGGCTGGCTGGATTTATTCAGCGCTGATCACCGGCGGCATTATAATGAATTACGTCTTCATCCTAAGTTCAAGGGGTTCCGGATTATGATCCAGGACATGCCGGATGCTACCCGTATCTTAGAGCCAGCATTTGTGAATGCACTTCGCGGCTATGCGGCGGAGGGAGTGCCGGTGGATCTGTTGCTGACGTCACAGCAAATGGAGCCGGTGTTGGAGCTGCTGCGGCAGGTGCCGGATCTGCGCGGTGTTATTGACCATCTCGCCAAACCTCCAATCCATAGCGGCGAGCTTGAGCCTTGGTACCACTATTTAGCGGGAATATCGGCGTTCCCTGGCATCTATTGCAAATTATCCGGGATGGTCACGGAAGCTGGTCAAGACGGGTGGAAGAAGGAAGACTTCGTTCCATACATCCGTGGGGTACTGGAGCTGTTCGGACCGGAGCGGGTAATGTTTGGCAGCGACTGGCCGGTATGCTTGCTTGCCGCTGAATATGATGAAGTCATGGATATACTGCTTCATGCTCTTCCGGAAACTTGGGGTGAACATGAACGTGAACGTTTATTTGGAGGTAATGCTAAGGAGTTCTACAAACTTTGAAGCGACTTTAAGGATGGGGTGATTCTGAAATGAAGTATCGTAAATTAGGAAATACAGGGCTGGAGGTTTCCGCACTAAGCTTTGGCGCATCGTCAATTGGCTCAGTGTTCCGTCAGACGGATGACAATGAGAGTATCTGCACTGTACATGCAGCCATTGATGCAGGCATTAATTATATCGACGTATCGCCTTATTATGGTCTGACCAAAGCGGAGACAGTACTTGGTAAGGCAGTACAGCAGCTACCGCGCGACAAATTTCTTTTGTCGTCTAAGGCTGGTCGTTACGGTGAGAACACCTTCGATTTTACTGCAAAACGCATCTTTAGCAGTGTGGAGGAGAGCCTATCGCGGTTGAACACAGATTATTTGGATATTTTGTTCCTGCATGATATTGAATTCGTGCCGGCTAAAATTATTCTTGAAGAGGCTGTGCCTGCGCTGCATAAGCTGAAAGAACAAGGTAAGATCCGCTTCTGTGGTATCAGCGGTCTACCGCTGCAGCTCTTCGAAACGCTCCTTCCGCAGATTGAGGTTGATGCAATTCTCTCCTACTGTCATTACTCCCTTAACGATACTTCTTTGCTTGATCTCCTGCCGCTGCTGAATCAAAGAGGTGTGGGGCTGGTCAATGCTTCGCCGCTGTCCATGGGACTGCTAAGTACCCACGAGACAGCCGATTGGCATCCTGCAAGCAGTGAACTGAAAGCGGCTTGCCGGAAGGCCGCAGAGTACTGTGCATCTCAAGGTGCTGACATCGCGAAACTGGCTGTTCAATATTCAACTGAACATGAGGGGATTCCAACTACACTGGTTAGTACGGCCAATCCAGATAATATCATTAAGAATGCCGCTTGGACCGACGAGCCGCTGGATAGAGGATTTCTTAAGGAAGTACTAACAATTCTGGAGCCGATCCATAACGATACTTGGGTGAGCGGACGGATGGAATACAATGGACATCTTACCCAAAGTGAAGGGAGTGGTATCCTATAATGAAAGGCATTGTCTGCGAAGAAATAGGCAAATTTACCTTCCGGAATGATTTGGAGGAGCCTGTACTTGAAGAAGGACAGGCGATTGTCCGAATCCGCCGGATCGGCATCTGCGGAACGGACTTACATGCCTACCAAGGGAATCAGCCTTATTTCAGCTATCCTCGTATTCTGGGGCATGAGCTGTCGGGGATCATCGTGGCAGTTGGGACTAATGATGCAGGCCTAAACAGCGGTGATCAAGTCAGCATCGTTCCTTATATGCACTGTGGCGAGTGTTCCGCTTGCCACAGCGGCAAAACGAACTGCTGCAAGAACATGAAGGTGTTCGGTGTTCATATTGACGGTGGGATGCGGGAACGGGTATCCATTCCCATTGGCCATCTAATCAAGACAGAAGGGCTAACCTTGGATCAATCCGCCATGCTGGAGCCGCTTGCGATCGGTGCACATGCAATAAGGCGTTCTGGGCTAGCTGCTGGTGATACCGTGCTAGTTATCGGAGCGGGCCCCATCGGACTTGGCATAATGGCGCTTGCCAGATATGCAGGTGCCAAGGTTATCGCGATGGATGTCAATGATGAACGGCTTGCCTTTTGTGGTTCTTGGGCTAAAGTGGAGCATACAGTTAGTGCACTTCAGCAGCCCAAGGAACAGCTTGCAGCTATTACGGGCAGTGAGGCTGCTACTGTCGTCATTGATGCTACCGGTAATGCATCATCCATGACAGGGGCATTTGATCTTGTTGCGCATGGTGGATCTTTGGTTTATGTCGGACTTGTAAAAAGCGATATTACCTTTAATGACCCGAATTTCCACAGTCATGAGATGACCCTGATGGGTAGTCGCAACGCAACGATGGAGGATTTCGACTACGTGCTGAGGGCGATCTCCGCTGGTTATGTTGACATCGATCGCTATATTACGCACCGCTCAGCTTTCAGCGACATGATTAATGTCTTTGATAGCTGGCTAAAGCCTGAGTCCAAAGTGATCAAGGCATTGCTTGAACTAAATGATTAATGTCAAAGACTAAACAAGAAGTTCTGTTACCATATTATAGCGACCTCGTCCGGTATTAACCGGAGAGGTCGCTATTTCTATTTCAAGTGAGATTATTTATTTATTTGTTTGTTCAATCAACCTTAATATCGGATACTTAGTGCTTATTAATGATCCGTATTTTGTAAATGTAAGCGATTATATAATAGGGTCAGAAGGGAGGTTGACAACATGTTGAAAACGAGAACGCTTACACCCTCATACCTAGAGAATACATCTCAACAAGAGGACACGTTCACAAAGCGGTTTCGCAAGCAAATCACAGTACAAATTTTCGTGTGGCTTGGACTACTGTTTTTGCTGGTGTTTTCTTATTTACCCATGTTTGGAATTCTAATGGCCTTTAAGGACTATAAGATCACCTCTGGTATAGCCGGGATTTTCACAAGTGATTGGGTAGGACTCCGATACTTTAAGGAATTAGTGAATGATTACAATTTTCCAAACCTGGTCCGCAATACTTTAGTGCTCAGCATACTCAAGCTGGTATTTTCATTTCCGGTACCCATTATACTTGCGATCATGCTGACAGAGGTTCGAAGTTCATTTGTGAAACGATTTGTCCAGACAGCCAGCTATTTGCCACATTTCATTTCATGGGTTGTCGTGTCGGGAATTGGTTTTGCATTCTTCTCTACCGAAACGGGGCTGATCAATAATGCATTGATGTCGCTAGGTCTGATTGATCAACCGCTTGATATTCTGACGAATCCAAATTCATTCTGGGGGCTGGCAGTTAGTACGGCAATCTGGAAAGAGGCGGGCTGGTGGACGATTATTTTCCTCGCTGCCATTGCTGGTATTGATCCCAGTCAGTACGAGGCGGCTCAAATGGACGGCGCTGGCAGACTGAAGCGTATTATGCATGTAACTTTACCGAATATGAAAGGCTCCATAATCGTCGTACTTATTTTATCCATCGGCAGTATTCTAGGGGGTGGATTGGTAGGTTCGAACTTTGAACAGGTGATGCTGTTTGGTAACGTATTGAACTCGGAAACATCGCAAATCATTCAAACGTACGCTTTCAATGCTGGACTTGCTCAAGGTAGATTTGCTTTTGCAACTGCTATCGATCTGGTGCAATCCTTCATCTCTGTCATTCTGATCGTATCAAGTAACGCCATCGCCAAACGCTTCTCAGGCTCTAGCCTCTATTAATTAGATGAAAGAAAGGGGAAACCTTTTATGAACGGGAGAAGAACGGTGGAGGACCGTGTTGTGGATACTGTCAATTATGTGCTGCTCTCCATCATTGCGTTTCTCACCTTGTATCCATTCTATTATGTGTTGATTGCTTCATTTAATGAGGGTGCTGATACAGCAAGAGGCGGATTGTATCTACTGCCCAGAGAGTTTACATTGGATAACTATTCATATTTCTTTCAGGATCCGAAGTGGATTAAGGCTTTCGGTGTAACTGTATTGCGGACTCTAATCGGCACAACTTTGTCAGTCCTGTTTACCAGCCTCGTGGCGTATGGTCTAGCAAGGAAGGATTTGATTTTTCGGAAGGTTTACTTCCTTGTTGCTATAGTGGCGATGAATGTTTCTGGTGGATTAATTGCCTATTATGTCGTGCTGAAAAGTCTTGGATTATTGAATACATTTGGTGTCTATGTCATTCCTAGCATGCTGAGCTTATTTTTTCTGCTGATCGCGATTTCATTCTTTCAGGAGATACCACCTGAACTTGGAGAATCGGCGCGTATCGATGGAGCGAGTGAGCTTCGCATTTTTGGAAGCATCGTACTTCCGGTTTCTCTGCCGCTGCTGGCAACCATGGGTTTGTTCTTAGGGTCCCAGCAATGGAATGCTTGGTTAGATTCGGCTTATTTCGTTCAGAATGATTCACTGCGGACGATCACATACCGGATGATGGAAGTCATTAATCAAACTATGATTTCAGCCAATACAAGCGCAAATGCGGCACAGTTTACGGCACAGCTACAAGTAACCCAATTTTCCGTACAAGTAACGGCTATGGTAATCTCTATTTTCCCAATTATGTGTGTCTATCCATTTTTACAAAAATATTTTGTGCAAGGCATGATGCTGGGCTCTGTGAAAGGATAAACAAGTAATCAATGGTGTGGATACGGAACAGTTTACCTATTCCGTTCTGCTCTGCTCTATGCCATTATAATAAGTACAAAGGGGATAAAATATCATGGGAAACAATAAAACAGCTAGAAAACCGGCGATGATTTTGTTAGCGGTTACAATCCTGGCTGGATTAATCACAGGCTGCAGCGGTAACAATAGTGAAAATTCTTCAACAAGTACTTCTGCCTCGGGAACAAGTGAAACTGAAAATAATACAAGCAGCACCGGAAAGATCGTGGAGCTTAAACTCTTTGTCGACCAGCCATGGTGGCCGCTCAAGGATTGGTCGGGAAGCATTCCGGAAGAAATTACGAAGCAAACTGGTGTGAAACTGAACATTACGGTGGCAACGGACGAGAAACAGCTTCCACTGATGATCGCATCCGGAGATCTTCCGGATTTAGTGGTTACCGGTACGAATGCACAGCTTAAGCGCCTGGCTGATCCTAGTTTGAGCTACAGCTGGCAGGAGTTAATCGATAAATATGCACCTGATTTCAAAATAGATCCTCAGTACATTGCGGTGAATACGGCGGATGATGGCAGCTATTACACGATCCGCAACAATTTCTCCACTAGTGCAGAGTGGAAGGCGAATGAAAAATATGCACTGAATACCGGTGCTGGTATCTCTGTCCGTTCCGATATTATGGAAGAGTTAGGAAACCCAAAGGTTGAAACCTTGAGCGATTTAAATAATCTGTTTGCTAAGGTCAAAGACAAGCATCCAGAAATGGTACCGCTTGTTCTGAACCCGAACCCTGCTTGGGCAAAAGGATATTTTGCTACCCAATTTGGCGCAGAAAAAGAAGGATTTGGCGATAAGGAAGGACAACTAGTTCATACTCTTCGAACGCCAGAGCTGGAAAAGATGTACCTATACATGAATGAGCTTTACCGCAGCGGCTATGTTAAAGCGGAGAATTTCGCCTACAAAAATGAAGATCAAGCAAAGCAGATCATGACTAGTGGTAAAGGATTCGCTTACGCTTGGACGATTGAAGGTGCTGACCGGTTGACATCTGAAACTAAGGCGTCTGGGTATAAATGGGTGCAGCTACCGGTTAAGATTAGCGATACGTTCAAAGTCGAAAATTACGGCAGCGGTTGGCAGGGCGTATTTATCAGCAAAAACAATAAAAATCCAGAGGCCTCCATTAAACTGATGCAATTCCTAATGTCCGAAGAAGGACAACGATTGGCTTTGTGGGGAATTGAAGGCCAAGATTACAAGATGAGTGATGATGGAGGTTATCCGGTCTTCACATATGATCGTTCCAGCGATGAAGTGAAGAATGAAAAAGGAATCTATTGGTGGGGGCTGCTGGCTGGCAGCGCGGTTAATGAAGCACTCGGCAATTATGTTCCTGGTACAGAGACTACGAAAGCTAGTCAACAACTTAGTGAGCTGATAACCTTTAAACCAGAGGTAGGATTAGTTCAGCCGGCTGCCGATTCTCAGGAAGAAGTTATTAAGAATAATATTGCCACTATGATGCAAACGGAAGAAGCCAAAATTTATTTGGCGACATCCGAGGAAGAGGCTAAAAAAGCATTTGCTAATATGGCGCAGCAGGCTGATAAAATGGGACTGGAAAATCTTGAGACATGGGCCAATACCAAGTATGCTGAAGTGAAAGGGAATTTCAACCAGTAATCCTTAATAAGGCAGAGGCGGCGGAGCGATGCCCAGCCGCTCTTCTCCTTTTATGCGAAATGTCTGGCTGTCGGTTAAAAGACATAAGTGAGTGAAAGTGGTGGATTAGATGGGGTTGTTTTACAAAATTATAATGAAAATTCGCCAAATGCGCATTGTCCAGAAGCTGATTGTCGGATATTTTCTTTTGATCTGCCTCCCTTTTGCGTTGTTCGGTTATCTCTTTTACCGGCAAATGATTGATAACCTTCTAGATCAGTATTTGGCCGGAAGACAGCAACTGATGGAGCAGGTATATGGAAATTTGGAAATTGAGCTGTCCAAAATCGAATCTAATTATTCGTTATTTCAAAACAACGCCAATCTAACTGACTACTTAAATGGGACATATGAAGCAGACTGGGAGATGGTCTATAACTATCGGAAAGAGATAGGCCCAACCTTTTCTTTTGTGCTGTCGGGTAATCCTGTTGTGAAAGAAATTAGAATATTTAAGCGTAACGAGTCAGTATTAGAGCTTCCTCCTGATATTATGGATTTTCGTGCTTTCGACGATCCACGACATGCGGAGGCGATTCTGGCGCTCCCGCCCAATAGGGGCCTATGGACATATGATGTGGGGAAAAATGGCGACCTGCCCATTATATCCTACACCCATAAGCTATATAACGATTCCTACAGCCGTGATCTTGGTCTACTCCAAATAACAGTGAATGAAGAACTGATCGACCGTTTTTTTCAAACGCTTCAAACAGAAGACGAAGTGTGGAGCATGGTTTCCGACAGTAATCAGCAGGTCGTTTATTCGCAGCGGCCGCTTGTCTGGAGTGACGAGGAGATGACCTCCATATTAAAGGGCCTTAGGAATTCAGGTGTACAAAGCTATTACGTCGACGATCACAAGTATCTTTTGAATGCTACCCATGTACAAAAATTAGGACTGACGATGATGGAAATCAGCAAAGTTGGCCCTATACTCGATTTAAGGGCAAAGCAGGCTAGTACAATCATAGTCGGACTTATTTCGCTAGGCGTGCTCTCCTTGTTTTATTTTGCTGTCGCTACGTCGATCACTTCCCGTATTTTAAAGCTCTCACGGCATATGAAGCGTGTAGACGATCCCCGGCTGGCGCTTTACCCGGGAGCACCCGGAACGGATGAAGTTGGTTTTCTGATTATGTCTTATAACAAGATGATCTATCGTATGGATATGCTTGGTCAGACTGTGCATCGGGTGGAGTTGATGAAGAAGGAAGCCGAGATCAAAATGCTGCAGGCACAAATCAAACCACATTTTCTGTACAACACGCTGGAAACGATGCGAATGATGGCACTTATGAAAAATGATCAGGAGTTGGCTGAAGTCGCATTCACTCTCGGTAATTTGCTGCGGTATAGTCTCACTAAAGATAAGGATGAGTCTACGCTTTTTGATGAGATGGAGAATGTCCGCAACTATATTGCTATTCATAAAGTTCGAATGGGAGAACGCCTTCATTTCGAGCTAGAAATTCATGGAAATGCTCTGGATCTTACTTGTCCTAGGTTCATTTTGCAGCCGATAGTCGAGAACAGCATTCTTCATGGACTTGGAAAAATCAGGGGGAAAGGTGTCATCAACCTGACTATCAATGAAATGCCCGACTTTGTCATCATTCGGATTAGTGATAATGGTGCAGGAATTTCCCAAGAAAAATTATCGCAGATTCGCTCTATACTTGATGGAGTTAACTCACAAGAGGAGATTTCTTCTTCAGGAGGGATAGGACTTCTTAACGTTAATGAACGAATCAAAGCATTTTACGGCGGGTCCTCGGGAATAACCATTGAAAGTGAAGGAGGAAAGAAGACCATTTTCATTATGCGTCTGGATAAAAGAAGGGAGGTACTCTAATGCTGAAATTAATGATCGTTGACGACGAACCTGTTATCCGTAATGGTTTACAGTATATGATTCACAGTGAGAACACACTGTTCACCGAGATCATAACTGCAACCGACGGTATTGAGGCGCTGAAGCTGATGGATGAGTTCCATCCTGATTTGCTGATTACAGATATTCAAATGCCGGAAATGGATGGATTAGAGCTTATCAGGGAAGCACAGCATAAGCAGGTGAAGCGCTTCGTTATTTTATCCGGTTATGATCATTTTGAATATGCGCGTCAAGCCTTACGACTTAAGGTTACGGATTATTTGCTTAAGCCCATCCATCAGAAGGACTTGGCAATTCTGCTTACTCGCACGGCCATTGAAATTATGAAAGAACGCGAGGAGGTAGCTGGGAGAGATGACGATGCTGAGAACGCAGCTCCGGGGGAACATCTTGCCAGTATAAAAAAATTCAAAGCATTCGTCCAAGCTAATTTTATGCGTGATTTGTCACTTGAAGAAGTTGCTTCGTATTTGGGACTGCATCCAAACTATGTCTGCAGTTTGCTTAAACGGGAGACCGGTATGACGTTTCTGTACTATTTGCGCTCTATACGAATGGACCAAGCAAAGGAAATATTGCTGAAGGCACGAGATGTCCCGATGGACCAGGTAGCCAGAAGCGTCGGTTATGATAATCCCCGCCATTTCTATAAGGTATTCAAGCAATATGAAGGCCAGACGCCGGGCAGCTTTCGGGAACAGGGTGGAAATAAAATTATTTAATAAATCCTACTTATATATTCTGACGGTGAACAGCCTTTTACCTTGCGAAATACCCTGCTGAAGTAAAAAGGATTTTTAAAACCTAGCACCTCGCTGATTTCAGATATGTTCATATTCGAATTGCGCATCATTCCAGCTGCTTTTTCCATGAAGATCTGGGAGTTATACATTTGAATGGTGAGACCTGTCTTTAATTTAAATATTTCACATAAGTAACTATAATTCATGTCAAGTGAAGCAGAAAGCTCCTGTGAGTGAAGTTCATAGTATTCTTTATGTTCAAGAAACTCAATGATTCTGCGTACCGTCCGGTCTGATTTGGTCAGCGGTGCTTGATGGAGAGCTTCTCTGAAGAGAGTAATAAAAAGCTCCATGGTTTGCAGACTGAGCGTGATGGCTCGAAGCGGATCGGTTGAATTATATAATTGAATCAAAGAATCAAGCTGTTTCTCAAGCTTCTCAGGCTGTGAAATCTTTCCCTGCTTGGGAAGCACAATGAACTTACGGTATTCTTTATATGGTTTATTCCATTCCTGTTCCGCTTCAGCATCGGAATTACTGATGAAATGAATCCAGTACCACGAAGTTCCTGCAGGCGTTTTAGGCTCTCCCCAGTGCTGCAGATTGCTTTTTAAGAATAGAAATTCTCCCTTGCTGATCACATATTCAGTATCTGCTTCCCAGACCTCCATTTGACCATCGGCTACGTATAGGAAAACATTCCAATCCAGCGTTCGAATCGGATGCGTATATAAATTTTTAGTCGTATAAAAACCCAAATCATGTATCTCTACTACTCTATCAAAATGTAACAATACGTTATTGTACAAGTTAAAGTCTCCTTTATAAAAAGAATATAGATTAATTGTAGATTTGTTCGCGAGTCTTGTCCATAAGATACAAAACCCAAAAATAATATATGTTTACCAAAGTGGATGAATTCAAAAATAGGATGCCTGTAATATAAAATATGGATGTGGATAATCTCCACTGCAATATCATTTTATTGAAACTGAGGTGTCCGATTTGTTTACCAACTTTGGACTTAATGAAGTAAGGCTGAGCGATAAAAAGTTTGCAGTTCGAAGAGCACTTGTTAAAAAGTACATCACTGAGTTTGACACTGACAGGCTTATGCATACGTTTAAAATCAATGCTGGAATGGAGTCATCAGTAGAGCCTTTGGGTGGTTGGGAAGCTGAAGATGGCGGTCTTAGAGGTCATTTTGTAGGACATTATCTTTCGGCTTGTGCTAAATTCGGATTTGGCGACCAGGATGAAAATTTGAAAGCTAAAGCAAATGAGATTATTGACATTATGGAATTATGTGCCAAGCCAAATGGATATGTGAGTGCTTTCGAAGAAGACAAGCTTGATATTCTGGAGCTTGAAGAAAATAGGAATGTATGGGCGCCATATTATACGCTACACAAAATAATACAGGGGTCGGTTGATTGCCATGTTTATCTGAATAGCTCCAAATCCTTGTCTCTGGCTTTAAATCTGGCGCGCTATATCCAAAGACGCTTTGAGAATTTATCCTTCTGGAAAATTGACGGCATTCTACGTTGTACGAAGGTTAACCCGGTGAATGAGTTCGGGGGCATAGGGGACGCGTTATACACACTGTATGACATAACAGGAGAACTCCAAATTCTTGATCTGGCCCATATTTTCGACCGTGATTATTTCATTGATCATCTGGCAGCCGAAGAAGATGTGCTTGAGAATCTGCACGCCAATACTCACCTGCCCATGATTATTGCTGCGATGCATCGTTATAACATTAGTGGGGAGGAAAAGTATAAGACAGCTTCTGTAAATTTCTATAATTACTTGCGGGGAAGAACGTTTGCAAACGGAAATAACAGCTCGAAGGCAACAGCCTTTATCAAAGATAAAGTATCTGAAAAATCAGAACACTGGGGAGCTTATGGCAAGCTGGAAGATGCACTGACAGGCGGTGAAAGCGAGAGCTGCTGTGCACACAATACAGAAAGGATCCTTGAGCGATTATTGGAATGGTCAGGATCAACCAAATATCTGGATCATATGGAATCACTGAAATATAACGCCATCTTAAACAGTGCAAGCGGAAAAACGGGTCTTTCCCAGTACCATCAGCCTATGGGAAGCTCAGCTTTCAAAAATTTCAGCAGTCCTTACGATTCCTTTTGGTGCTGTACCGCATCTGGTATAGAGGCTATGAGTGAGCTTCAAAGGAACATCTGGTTTAAAAGCGGTGATACATTGCTTCTAAATACTTTTATTTCTTCAACAGTGATCTGGAAGGAAATGAACGCTACAATCAATCAGCTTACAGCATTTCCTGACGGGTTAACATCCACGCTTGTGATTGAAGCTACCGAGCCTGTGGAGTTCAAGATAATGCTCAAGGAAAAAACAGTCAAAGCCGTGACAATCAATTCCGCCCCCTTTACTTATAAGAAGGAAAACGGATATATCGTTATAGAGCGTGTTTTTAATGATCAAGACACAGTCGAAATTGAAATTGAAGCTACCCTGCATTTAGTTCCGCTTAAAGGTTCTGAAAATCAGTCGGCAGTTATGTTTGGCAGCATATTGCTTGCTCAGCTTGGTCAATCTGCGCTTTTGCAGGACATTTCTAACCTTAATATCAATGACAAATTCACCAGACTGAAGAAGGAGACATTGGAATTTGTGGTGAATGATGTACTGGGTAATCAAGTGAAATTCATACCGCTATTCGAGATTGAGGAAGAAGAATATACGGTATATTTGGATTTGACAGGAAAATTAAATCAAAACAGCCAGTTTTCATTTGCCAAGGATGGAAGCGCTGCATATGAAGAAAAGGAGTAGAACGATGAAACTAACTTACCAGGAACCTGCGTCAAAATGGACCGAAGCCCTTCCTCTCGGAAATGGTAGACTCGGAGCTATGCTGTTTGGGGGGATTGAAGATGAACTGCTTCAATTGAACGAGGATACCCTCTGGTCGGGTGAGCCGAAGGACGGAAACAATCCTCAGTCTCTTAAGGTGATGACGGAAGTCCGCCGTTTAATTGATGAAGGGAAATATGTTGAAGCGGATGACCTCTGCAAACAAGCCATGGGACCCTATACTCAGTCCTATTTACCGCTGGGCGACCTTAGCATCCATCATTATCATGGAGGGTTGGCGACTTATTACGAACGTGAACTGGACTTGGAATCAGGGGCGGCTTCGGTATGTTACCGAATTGGCGGAGTAACCTATAAACGTAGTTGTTTCGTATCCCATCCAGATCAAGTGCTTGTTATGAAGCTGGAGGCAGATCAGCCGGGAAGGCTGAATTTTACAGCCAGACTGCGAAGCCCGCTCCGCCATCAGACCCATGCGGACACGGGACGCTACATCATGAAAGGCAAAGCCCCGGTGAATGTCGATCCGAACTATTACGATACGGATAATCCCGTTGTTTATGGCGAGGGCGGAACAAGGTTCGATGGGCGGATCGGTGTACATATCGAGGAAGGCCGCAGCTACACGGATGCTGATGGTCTACATGTGGAATCAGCAAATTCTGCCATCCTGATATTTAGTGCAGCGACCAGCTTTAACGGATATGATCGTAATCCGGCAACGGAAGGACGTGAGCCGTCAAGCATTGCCGAAGAGTTACTGGCAGCGGCTCTTAGCAAATCCTATAAGGAGTTGTGGAAACGCCATCAATCCGACTACACTGCATTATTCGCCAGAGTATCGCTTGATTTGGGACCCTCTGAGTATCCTGCAGACCTGCCGACAGATACCCGCGTAGCTGAATATGGCGGCAAGGACAGCAAGCTGGTGGAGCTGCTGTTCCAATACGGCCGCTATTTGCTCATTTCCAGTTCCCGTCCAGGTACGCAGGCGGCTAATCTCCAAGGCATCTGGAATAAAGAAATACGGCCACCCTGGAGCAGCAATTATACTTTGAATATTAATGCCGAGATGAATTACTGGCTGGCCGAAACCTGTAATTTGTCCGAATGCCACCAGCCGCTGCTGGATCTCACTGCAAATCTGGCACAGACAGGTGCCCGCACGGCAGAAGTGAACTATGGCACGAGAGGCTGGACCGCTCATCATAATAGCGATATATGGTGCCAGTCCGCTCCGGTGGGTGATTATGGTCATGGTGATCCGGTATGGGCCAGCTGGTCAATGGCCAGTCCGTGGCTGTGCCAGCATCTGTGGGAGCATTTCCAATTTAGTCGCGATCTGTCTTATCTGCGGGAAGTGGCTTATCCGATTATGAAAGAGGCGGCACTCTTCTGCCTCGATTGGCTGCAGGAGGAGCCGGATGGAAGTTTGATTACGTCTCCATCCACATCTCCCGAGCATATGTTCTATACCGAGGACGGTGAGTTGTCCGGGGTTAGCAAGGGAACAGCAATGGATCATTCCTTGATCTGGGAGTTATTCACCCATTGTATAACTGCTGGGGAAGTGCTCGATATCGATGGGCAACTCCGGGAGGAACTCGCAACCGCAATTGAAAAGCTTTTTCCCTTGAAGATTGGTAAGTACGGTCAGCTTCAAGAGTGGTTTGAGGATTTTGAAGATCAGGATGTGCAGCATCGGCATGTCTCCCATTTATACGGTGTTTATCCAGGCAACCAACTAACGGCGGAAGAGACGCCGGCACTATTCGCAGCTGCTAGACAGTCCCTTGAACGACGTACGGATAGTGGAACAGGTTGGAGTTTGGTATGGAAGATGAATCTATGGGCCCGTTTTGGTGAGGGGAACCGTGCACATAAGCTGATTGAAAAGGTCTTTAATCTTGTGCATACAGACAAAGGAAGTGTAACTGGCGGCGGCGTTTATCCTAATCTTTTTGGAGCACATCCGCCATTCCAGATTGACGGAAATTTCGGATTTACTGCAGGTGTTGCGGAAATGCTGCTGCAGTCCCATAACGGAGTCCTTCACTTGCTGCCGGCGTTGCCAGAAGCATGGGAGTCAGGAACTGTGAAGGGACTTAGAGCCCGCGGAGGCTTTGAAGTTGAAATTAGCTGGAAGAATCATCAGCTTGAGTACGCTCATATTCTTTCCAATCATGGCACTGAATGCCAAGTGGTCTCGGCTATCCCATTAACAGTGGAAACAAAAGAGGGTAACGTGGATATGGTAAGCAATGCTCAGGGGAGAATTAATATCCAAACCAACTGCGGAGTAACTTATATGTTTTGCCCATCATAGAAACATGCAGTCTATATAAAAACTCCTTCTCAGTCCTGTCTAAACGACAAGTGCTGAAAAGGAGCTTTTTCAATTTAGTTAGATCCTTGACAGTTAGAGTTCTAACTATTATGATGATGGTGTTACTTAGAGTTCTAACTAATTTGAGTAAGGGGAGATCATAATGAAGAGGCAAGTTATAGACACACCATTTTCTAATTTAATCCGTGAGATCGGGATGAAACTAAAAAGTACAGCTGATGCCAGGCTAAATGAGCTAGGTTTAAATTCTCAACAAGGTCGGATGATCGGTTATATTTATGGAAATCAAGAAACAGGTGTTATTCAGAAGGACTTAGCCGAAGTATTTAACAGAAGAGGGGCTAGTATCACCAGTATGCTTCAGGGGTTAGAGAAGAAAGGTTATATCAAGCGTGTTACGCCTGAGAATGATGAAAGACAAAAAAGGATTTTCGTTTTGGAAAAGGGAGCTCTTTTGGTGGAAGAGTTTAATCAGGTTTTCTTAGATGTAGAAGATAACCTCACCAAAGCACTCACTCCCGAAGAAGCGGAAACTCTGAAATCATTATTACAAAAAGTGAGCTCAAGCTTATAAAAGTTCGGAGGATTGAACATGGAAACAGAAGTTTCAAATCAATATTATTTAGAAAAAGCACCGATTAAGAAAGCTATTGCCCATTTATCGATTCCGATGATGATCGGGATGTCTGTTGGTACCATCTATAATGTAATCAATGCTTATTTCATTGGTTTACTTCACAATACAAGTATGCTGACTGCCATTACGCTCGGTCTACCCATTTTCACAGTCTTAATGGCCTTTGGGAATATGCTTGGAGTAGGTGGAGGAACATTTATTACACGGTTAGCGGGGCAAAAAGATACGGAGAAGGGAAAGAAGGTCGCCGGCTACACTTTTTATGGAAGTATTATGGTCGGGATTCTTATTGCTCTATTAGCGATGTTAGCGATTGATCCCATTACGCGATTGCTGGGTGCTGATGCAGCCACCTTTGATTATACCAAAACGTATGCGCTGACTCTTTTTGCTGGTGGCTTTGCGATAGTACTTAATTTAGCCTTGGAACAGCTAGTGCGTTCGGAAGGTGCCTCCAAAGAATCGATGTATGGCATCTTCATCAGTACGGCTTTAAGTTTAATTTTTGATCCGCTCTTTATTCTAGTGCTGCACTGGCATGTGGCAGGTGCTGCGTTGGTGATGGTTTTAGCGAATGTGGGCTCCGCAATTTATTATGTCTATTTTTTAGAAACGAAAAGTGAGCATTTAAGAGGATTCTTGAAGCATTTCAAGATATCCATTCGAGATCAATTAGAAGTGTACAAAATAGGTGTATCTGAGTTATTGCAATTTAGCTTTATGATTGTGAGCACGCTTTTGTTAAATAACTACGCTATTCACTATGGAGAGAATGTGGTAGCTGGATTCGGTGTGGCGTTAAGAATTGTGCAAGTTCCGGAGTTTTTATCAATGGGCTTATTTTTAGGCTTGATTCCACTATTTGCGTTTACCTTTGCTAGTCAAAATATGGCGAGACTTAAATCAACAATTAAACATGCTTTTGTATATATCGGAGGTATTGCGATTGTATTTGTGGGTCTAGTATTTCTGTTTAGAGGAACGATCCTGCACATCTTCTCTAATGACCCTTCGGTGTTAAGTATGGGAACTTATATACTGGTAGCCATGCTGATCTCTGCTTTATTTAATGGCTTTACGGGTTTATTCATGAGTATTTTTCAAGCTACCGGACAGGGAGTACCAACCAACATTATGGCCATTACACAAGGCGTTTTGTTTATCCCAATGATTATCATCCTGCATTCAATTTTCGGATTGCACGGCGTGATCTGGTCAATGACCATAACAGAAGTTATAACGAGCTTGATGGGCGTCGTTTTGTTTATTATTTTTAGTAAAAAGCTGAAAAGTACAGGTGAAGCCCTAAAAGGGAATGTAGAGGTAGCGTCAGTGTAAAATGATCTCTGCTTAACGTAAAACATAGAAATGTAGTGGATGGCGGGAGCTTGGCTCGCGCTTTTTTGCGTTACCTTGAAGGTTGCGTAACTGAAGGATCGGTAAAATTAGTTCCAAAATGAACAATTATAGTTCTTATGATCACCGCCTACTTTTTCTACAATTATGGATAAGTAAAGGAGGAGAACTATGATACGAAAATTTCAACTTAAAATGGATACGCGCGAAGCGATCGCTGGGTATTTATTCGTCGCTCCACTTATGCTGGGGCTGATCATCTTGACGTTGATCCCGGTGTTGGGTTCACTGCTGTTAAGCTTTACGGACTGGAACTTTGTGGCTGGTTTAGGAGGGATTCGGTTCGCTGGTGTGGATAATTTCATAAGACTGTTTCATGACGATGCTTTTATGAAAAGCTTGCTGAATAATCTGCTCTTTATTATCACGGTGCCGGTTACGATCATCATTGCTTTGCTGTTAGCTATCTTGATTGATAAACAGGTTTTCTTGAAGGACTTGTTTAAAGTGATTTATTTCCTTCCTTACATCTCCAGTATAGTTGCCATCGCCATGGTCTGGCAGGTTATGTTCCATCCCTCGCTCGGACCTGTCAATCAATTCTTGATGTCACTGGGTTGGGCTAATCCACCCAAATGGCTGGCTGATATTCATTATGCTTTGCCGTCACTTATGTTAATCCAGATATGGATTCTGCTCGGGTACAACATTATTATTTTTATCGCTGGGTTACAGAGTATTCCTAAGGATCTTTATGAAGCGGCCGATATTGATGGGGCCAACGTCTGGCGGAAATTCCGCAATATCACGGTGCCCTGCATTTCGCCAACTACCTTTTTCCTGCTAGTTACAGGTGTCATCGGCTCATTTAAGATCTTTGATCTGATCCAAGTGCTGACACAGGGGGGACCAGCCAACTCCACGACCGTTATCGTTTATGAGCTCTATGACACTGCCTTCAATCAATTGAAGACCGGTTATGCCTCTAGCATGGCACTTGTCCTGTTCCTCATCTGCCTGATCATTACAGCCCTGCAGATGTTAGCGCAAAAAAAATGGGTCAATTATTAAAGGCAGAAAGGAGAAATTACAGTGAGAAAAGAGCTTTTATCCAGGACCTTCTGGACTATCGCAATGGGACTGCTAGGTATCGTATTTCTTTTACCGTTTCTATGGATGTTATCCACTTCCTTTAAACTGGAGAAAGATGTGTTTAATTTTCCGATTCAATGGCTGCCGCAGCAGTGGAACCTCATTGAGAATTACAAACAGGTTTGGTCAGGCGACTTCGCTCGTTATTACGGAAATTCCATTTATATTACACTGACTACGACTATAATTAATGTGCTGATATGTGCACTGGCTGCTTATGGGTTCTCCAAGCTGCGTTTTCCGGGAAGAGATGCGATGTTTGTAGTTGTATTGGCACTTTACATGGTTCCTCCGCAGGCTTCGCTGGTTCCACAGTTTCTACTGTTTAATTGGCTGAATCTGATCGATACGCATATAGGCTTGATCTTAATTAACAGCTTTAGTATTATCGGTGCGTTTATGCTCAAACAGTTTTTTATGGGGGTAAACAATGAGTATCTTGAATCCGCGCGGATGGATGGAGCAGGTCATTTTCGTTCTTTTCTACAAATTGCATTTCCGCTGATTCGTCCTGCTGTAGCTACTTATGCTATTCTTCGATTTATCTGGACTTGGAACGACTATCAGTATCCGCTCATTTTTTTGAAGTCTAAAGAGCTGTTTACCATTCAGTTAGGAATCCGGTTGTTTGGGGACCAATACGGGGATGTATATTCGCTCATGATGGCTGGTGCAGTCTCCGCAATTCTGCCATTGTTGATTATTTTTGCTCTTGGTCAGAAGCAGGTTATTGAGGGAATTGCTCTCGGAGGCGTGAAAGGATAATAAAAGTCAAAATAGTTTCTCTTCGGTAGAATATGAGAACTTTCCTCGTCTATCCTGCATGTTAGGATGTTCTTGTAAGCAGTTACATAGCACTAGCTGTAAAGCGAGGTATACCCAACACATTTTTAGGAGGGTCTATATGAAAAAGAAATTATTATCCGTGTTTATCATCTCATCGATGGCGTTGTCATTGGCCGCTTGCGGCGGAAATGCGAAAACAAATAATGCAGGAGCGACTAATTCCCCTGATACTAGTGGAAATAAAGAGCCTGCAGCAGCGGAGAAGGTTACGCTGAAGCTGAGTACCTGGCAGACGGAAGCCAAAGCGAAGTGGAGTACAATTATCGCCGAGTTTGAGAAGACGCATCCTGATATTCATGTGGAAGTAGATTTACTGAATGAAAAAGGTGATTCTGTCGCCTCCATGCAGAAGCTCGATTTGATGGCGGCAGCAAGTGACCCACTGGATATTGTCGAACTGCCTTATACGAATTATTCACAGCGTGCAGATATCGGTGTGTTAGCACCGATGGACGAATATATTGAGAAAGAAGGGTATAAGCTCACAGATGAATACCTGGTGGACACTACAGTCAATGGTAAAATCTATGCGCTACCGTCTTCCATGCAACGCTGGTTCGTGCTCCTTAACAAAGAAATGTTAGATGAGGCGGGTCTGCCTGTTCCGACCGACTGGACCTGGGCGGATTTCGAAGAGTATGCGAAAAAATTGACCAAGGGTGAAGGTGCAACGAAGCGTTTCGGTGCATATCTGCATAATTGGCCGGATTATTTCCAGCTCCAGCTAATGAGTAAACCTGCGGATAATACATTTCTAAAAGCTGACGGAACCTCCAATGCGCTGGACCCGCAGTTTAAGGCTAATCTGCAGATGATGAAGAAAATGATGTACGAAGATAAGAGTGCCACTCCTTATGAGGATATTATTTCGCAGAAACTTGCCTACCGGAATCAGTATTTCAATGGTTTAGCAGCGATGCTTCCAATGGGAGACTGGATGGTTGCGGAATCGGGCGGTACGGAGGCCATTCCGGCAATTTTCGTTACAGCATTTGCCCCAATCCCTCGATTGGATAGTGAGAGTAAACATTATTCACCTGTTCAGCCAACCTATATGGGGATAGCTGCTAAATCTAAGAATAAGGAAGCGGCTTACACCTTTGTACGCTGGTATACCTCAGAAGGACTGGAAATCGGCGGACGTGTATTCTCCGGCTGGGCGAAATCGGATACGAACAAATTGGTGGATACGATTGTGAATGGTTCTAAGGATCCATCTATGATTGATGTAGATTCCCTGAAATATACGATGGAGAACTCGACACCAGGTGCGACGCAAGTTCCGGCTAAATATGCGGATGAAGCTAAGAACAACGTTATTCCTGAAGCGGAGATGTATCTCCTTGGCCAGCAGGATCTAGATGTCACAGTTGCCAATATTGATAAGAAAATTTCGGAAGTCGTTCAGAACAATAGCGGAAAGTAGACGGAGGCTGATTGTACCCTTCCTTAAGGGGGCTTATAATGTGGGGGCAGGATAGCATTTCTGCCTCCTGCTCCAAATTCAAACAGATATGGGGCCTGTCATCCGTGTTTAAAAAGCATCAATCACTTCGAATGAAACTTGTCTGGTCTTCAATGATCTGCGTACTGATCCCGCTAGTCTGCATTTACATGGTTACAGATTATTTAACCCGGGATCTGATTCTGGAGAAGGCCGTTGGCAGCGCAAGAGAATCTCTCAATGCGTCCAGTGCCAATATGAATGCCATTTTTGAACAGACGCTGGAGCAGTCCAATTTTGTGCTTCAGAACAGCGAAATTAGGCAGATGATGTCTGCTGATCCCAAGACGCTCCATTCAGCGAAGGAGATCATCCAGTATAACCGTATGTCGCGGATGCTGGATGATATGTTCGTTCTATCAGAGTATTTGAAAGTGACGCTAATCGGAAAAAATGGATTTATTTATACCAGTTATCCTTATAGCGACTTTGATCCGAGAACCTTTTACAACGAGCATTGGATGTCGCTACTGAAACAAACTCAGCCGATTTCGACTTTCTGGAGAGCGGAGCACGACACTTACTACAACTATTCTGATAAGGGTTCAGCCAATTGGGTAACCATTGCGAGACCTATCCAATCGACCTCCAGCAGCACGATCGGATATTTGATTATAAACATCAATGAGCGTAAACTCCACCCTTATCTGAATAATGATAATGGTAAAGAGATGATGCTTTTGGATGATAAGGGAACTGTAGTCTCGCATGCCGATCCGGCCCGAATTGGTGAAACAATGACGTGGTGGAAAAAGGATGGCAAGCTAGATACTGTTGATATCAGTGGGGAGAAATTCTTGTATGTAGATCAGGAATTGAGCAGCAACAATTGGCAGATGGTAAGCATTATCCCAATGAAGGCGGCATTGTCAAAGAATAAACAGATTTTATTTATCAGCTTAGCCGTACAGATTCTTTTCTTTACGTTGTTTTCCGTTCTCTTAACCGTTCTAATCTCAAAGATTACTCAGCCTATCGTAAAATTGAGTGCTTTTGTAAAGCGAATAGGTCGTGGTCAATTGGATGAACGTTCGTTCATTCGAGGAGATAATGAGGCGGCACAGCTTGCCCGTACCATTGACCAGATGCTGGATCGTATCGAGTCTATGATTGAACAAATCACTTATGAGCAAACGGGAAAAAGAAAGGCCGAACTGGAAATGCTGCAGGCGCAGATCAATCCGCACTTTATGTTTAATCTGTTGAATTCGATTCGCTTAAATATTCTGATGCAAGGAGACAAGGAGAACGCAGAGTTGATTGGTTCGCTGTCGTCTTTGCTCCGCATGACCTTTAACAGAGACAATGAGTTTATCCCGCTTCGTGAGGAGACTGATACGATTTCCCATTATGTGACTTTGATGAATTTCCGCCATGCCAATCAGGTCAGGCTGGAAATGAATTTAGCAGACGGAACTGCTGAAGCACTGGTGCCCCGGTTTATGATTCAGCCTATGATCGAGAATGCCATAATCCATGGCTTTGAGCAGTTTGGTGGCGAGATCTTTATTGAAGCTCGTATTGTTGCAAGTACGGGAACCTTGGTTATCACGATTAAGGATAATGGGGTGGGAATGTCATCGGATACTTTAACAAGACTTCGTGAAACCGCATACAGCAGCGAGCAAATTGCAGAGGAAGACAGAAAAGGGTTCTCAGGCATAGGTCTGCGTAATGTGGCCCAACGCCTCAGCATGATTTATGGTGCTTATTTTAAGCTGAATATATCTAGCGAACCTGATGTGGGTACGGAGATTTGTTTGGAGTTTCCACTGGATTATGGAAAGGTAGGTGTGGAGAATGCTGACGGCAATATTGGTGGATGATGACTATCCGGTTATCCGTTATTTGTCGCAGGCCGTGCCTTGGAGTGAACTCGGTATTGAACTCATCGGATGCTTCTACAGTGGTCTGGAGGCTTGGGAGAAAGCATCGGAGAATCCACCAGATCTGATTATTACTGATATTGGCATGCCCAAGATGAACGGATTGGAGATGCTTGAGAAATTCAGAGCGGTGAAGCCGGGAATCCGTGCGATCATTCTCTCCTGCCACAACGAATTTAAGTACGCTCAGCAGGCACTTAAGCTAAACGTGGGGGAATATATTTTAAAGGAATCACTGGATATCGAGCAGCTGGGACATGCACTCAGAACACTTGTGAAGGAAGTGGGTCTGAACAGGCAGCAGCATACCGAGATGCTGGTATATAAGCAAAAGCAATCACAGAACCGCGCCGCGCTAAAAGAAAAGTTTCTTAAAGATACATTGTACCAATCTTGGGACAAGGTGGCTTGGATCGAGCAAGCCCGGTCAAACGGAATTATGATCCATGCCAAGACCTATATTCCGATGCTTATAGTGATTGACCGTCCAGAGGAAGCCTCACGGGTGCGCCGTATGAGTGAATATACGATTTCTTTTGCAGTCGAGAATATTATGCATGAAGTGCTTGAGGCTGATCACAGTCTGTTTATTTCGAGATACAGTCACAAGGAGATTGTCATTCTCTTTTGCAGCGATCAGGCTTCCAGAGACCAACAAGCGATCTATCATTCCATTCAAAATGCAGCCTCTGCCGTACAGAAATATCTCAAGCTGTCCGTCTCCTGTCTATTTGGCGCTGAGGCGCGCAGTCCTGAGGAGATTCGCGGAACACTTCAGCGGATGCTAAGGGAGAAGGTTCAGCGGTTTTATCTCCCGGCGGCGGGAATCCACCGTTTTGAAGAGATATGCTTTTCTGGAGAAGATATTTATGCCGAATATGGAAGCTTGTACGCTGTTATCAATGATGATATTGCCCTGAACAGGGAAACGGAGCTTCGCGTTCATGTTAAGGAATGGAGAGAATGGGTAGCATCGCAGAAGTTCCATCCAAATGAAGTTAAGGAATGTGTTCTTAGGTTGCTGATGGACTTGCAATTGAAGACAAAACAACTGCTGCAGTCTCCATTGCCTATGGTCGAAGAGAAGCTGTTTAGCTTGGTGGGTGACATTGAAACCCTGGAGCATTTGGAAGATTGGCTGGTTCAGTACTTGGAGGAGTTAGCGCGGAAAATAAGTTTATTCTCCATCAAGTCCAAACGGAGTGAAGTCATCAAAGCCCAGCAGTTCGTAATTAGTCATGTAACGGAAAAAATAACGCTGGAGGACATGGCCGGACGCCTTAATTTGAATGCCAGCTATTTCAGCCGTTTGTTCAAACGAGAAACAAATCAGAATTTCATTGAATATGTAAATATGCTTAAGCTTCAGAAGGCAAAGGAGCTGCTTAATCAGTCTGGAAAGACTGTGGAAGAGATCTCCGAGTATCTGGGATATGCCAACAAAAGTTATTTTATCAAGCTGTTTAAACGAGAAATGGGCATGAGGCCCAGTGAATATGCAGCTTGGCATTGAGTTTGAATTGGAGGGAACCATGCTGTGGAAATGAAGGGTGCTAAAAATGAATTACAAATGTTCTTAAATGAACTATATGCTCCGCTGGAGAGTCAATTTACTGCTGGTCGTGCAGGCATCGATATGGGAGCTACAGGATCAATATACAATGAAGCTACCGCACTTATGGAAGCCTTCGCTCGTCCATTATGGGGGCTTGTTCCCCATGCCAGCGGCGGAGGAGAAAGTGCGCTCTGGCCAATGTTCCTCGAGGGGATCATCAACGGGACAGACCCAGAGCATGAAGAATATTGGGGTGAATTCTCGACCAAAGACCAGCGTATGGTAGAACAAGCCGTGCTGGGACTGGGTCTTGCTCTTGCGCCGCATAAGATGTGGGGGCCACTGAGTGATACCCAGAAACGACATGTATATAACTGGTTGAACCAGATCAATCATGTAGATCGTTCTAACCCGAATAACTGGCTGATGTTCACAGTTCTTGTGAATGTGGGCTTTAAGAAAATCGGATTGCCCTACGATCAAGAGATAATGAATGATTATTTGGAGAAAATTGATACCTACTACCTGGGTGATGGCTGGTATTCCGACGGGCTGACCGATCAGAGAGATTATTATATTGCTTTTGCTATGCACTATTACACGTTAATATACGCTAAATTGATGGCGGATGATGATCCTCAGAGGGCTGCAGCTTACCGGGAAAGATCCGCGCAATTTGCCCAAGACTTTATTTATTGGTTTGCTGAGGACGGAAGTGCCATTCCTTTCGGACGTAGTCTGACCTATCGTTTTGCGCAGGTCTCCTTCTGGAGTGCGCTGGTGTATGCCGAGGTACTTCCTTTTTCATATGGCGTTCTCAAGGGAATTATAATGCGTCATTTTCGTTGGTGGTTTGATAAACCTATTATCGGAATAGACGGACTGCTTAGCATCGGATATGCTTACCCGAATCTGGTAATGACAGAGAACTACAACGCCCCCGGATCACCGTATTGGGCCTTTAAAGCTATGCTTATTCTCGCATTGCCGGATGATCATCCTTTTTGGCAGGCGGAGGAAGAGCCACTGCCTGTATTGAATGATCTACTGCCTCTCCAAGAGGCACGTATGCTTGTGAGTCGTCCAGAAGGAAATAGGCATGTCATCGCCTATACCTCAGGTCAGATGGCTAACTTTGATATGGCACATAGCGCGGCCAAATATTCGAAGTTTGCATACTCTACGTTATTCGGCTTCAGTGTGCCGAAATCAGGATACGGGTTGAGTCAAGGCGCTTACGACTCTACACTAGCGTTGTGCGAATGCGATGAACACTACCGAGTTCGCAGATTTTGTGAGCAGTGGGAAATTGGAGAGAGTTTTGTATATTCCCTCTGGCATCCATGGAGCGATGTTCATGTGGAGACATGGATAATTCCGGCAGGTCTGTGGCATGTCCGTATTCACAGCATTCATAGTGCGCGGAAGCTCGACGTTGCGGAGGGGGGATTTGCGATTGGTCAGTCTGCAGGCTTCTCCCGAAGTGAACGGGAAACGATCCAAGTATCTAACACTGCTGTCTCGGTGCAATTGCCCTGGGGAATCAGTGCGATACATACGCTAAGCGGCTTTGACCGGGGAGAGTGTGTACAACCCGAACCCAATACCAATCTGCTGAAGCCACGGACGCTTCTTCCAAGCTTGTGCTCCAGACTGGAACCGAGAAATCAGGTACTGATCTCTGCTATCTTTGGAGCGACGAATACGCCAGAGAACCAGTTAAGTCTGGCTACCCCGCCGCTTATTAAGCAGTCGGATGGAAGTATTGCTGTATACGATCCCCGTAACGGTGCACTGCTGCATACTGTTGATT
Source organism: Paenibacillus sp. FSL R10-2734 (assembly GCF_037963865.1). Taxonomy (NCBI): domain Bacteria; kingdom Bacillati; phylum Bacillota; class Bacilli; order Caryophanales; family Paenibacillaceae; genus Paenibacillus; species Paenibacillus sp. FSL R10-2734. The sequence continues at coordinate 2,572,854 of NZ_CP150170.1, forward strand.
TATCGGAAAGGAGAAACAAAGATGTGGAAAACGGCAATTGAGGAAGCAATTCGCAAGGTCGGGAGCAATGTCACCAGTCATCCGGGCAAACTGCCTCATATCACGGAGGGGCAGCAGTACGAATGGGGCGACAATGACGATTGGATAGAGGGATTTTATGTGGGCATGATGTGGCTTGCCTACGAGTATGGAAAAGATTCATTCTATAAGGAGGCGGCAGCCTCTTGGTTGGGGAACTTCAAACATCGTCTAGATCATCACATCGCCCTTGACCATCATGATATAGGTTTCTTGTATTCATTGACTGCGGTAGCAGAGTGGAAAATAACAGGAAGCGTTGAAGCACGGGCTGTCGGACTTCAAGCTGCGGATACGCTGTGCAAGCGCTGGCGTGAAACAGCAGGGATTCTTCAGGCCTGGGGACTAGAGAGTGATCCCGAGAACGCGGGGCGCATTATTATTGACTGCTTGTTGAATTTGCCACTGTTGTTTTGGGCTGCGGAGGAAACGGGGGACAGTCGCTATTATGATATAGCTCTCCAGCATGCACTAAAGAGTCGTAAATATCTTGTTCGCGGCGATGCTTCCTCTTACCATACGTTTTATTTTGATCCGGTTACCGGAAATGCAATCCGTGGAGGAACCCATCAAGGCTATGAGGACGGATCGACTTGGACACGTGGTCAGGCGTGGGGAATATACGGATTTGCTCTAGCTTATCGCTATACACGGGATGAAGATTTTCTTAACACCTCCAAAAGTCTGGCCCATTATTTCATTAACCATCTACCTGAGGACAGTGTTGCTTATTGGGATTTCGATGTGCCAGTGGAAACTGATACACCTCGCGACAGCTCGGCTTCGGCGATTGCGGCTTCCGGTCTCTTGGAACTGCTGGATCTCTTGGAAGCAGATGATCCCGACCGTGTTATTTATGAAGCAGCCCTACTTCGCAGCATGAAATCGCTGGTGGAACATTATGCGACGTCTGGAAATCCAGAGGCGGAAGGACTGCTGAAGCATGGCTCCTATCATGTCAGAGGTGGACGCGTGCCTGATGGTCATATGATTTGGGGAGACTATTATTATCTAGAAGCGCTGATCCGCATGCAGACCGGAATCCGAGGATATTGGTAGTAGGAGTTCAAAGCATCGACACAAAAACCTCACCCATTTGATTGGGTGAGGTTTTTGTGTTATGCGTGGATTTACTGGGTTTATGTATTTAAATGTTGTGTGGATTCCCGAATGATCAGATTGGATGGAAGAAGAACTTCTATAAAAGGATCCTCAGGATGATCAATACGCCAAATAAGCTGTTCTACGGCTTTACGTCCAAAGTAAGTCAAATCTACATCCATTGTTGTAGTCAAAGGTGTCGTGATTCGTGACAATTGTCCATTATCGAAGCTGACAATGGATACATCTTGGGGGATTTGATACCCAAGCTTGTATATAACAGAATTGATCAAGAACCCAAATCCGTCATTGACACAGAACCAAGCCGTGGGCTGCTTATCCAACCCTTGAACTGCGGTGAATACGTCATCCATTTCTTCAAGTACATGATCGACCACCCATATCGGGTTGAATTTAATTCCAGCTTGGTATAGAGCCAGGCGATAACCTTCCAGGCGCTCGTAATAGCTTGGAGAGAACTGAATATTGCCGATAAAGCCAATATGGGTATGTCCCAATTCAATTAAATGCTGCACCGCTGTATAAGCTGCATAGCGATTATTGGTGAGAATACTGTCGGCCATAAGATCAGGATGGTGGTGATCAATTAACACGGTGGGAATCCCTGTGTCGGTCACTGCTTGGATATAAGGGTTCGTAATATGGGACAAAATTAAGATTCCTTCTACGGAATCATCCAATAATATCGAAGGCAGGATCAGATTTTCGGAAGCATGCTTATCAATAGATTGAATAACCATGCGCTTATTTCGCTTTGCAGCTTCCTTCTCAATGCTCAAATAAATTTCTCCGAAAAAGTTACGTTTGGAAAATGCGAATTCTGATGCCAAAATGACAAAGGTCCCAACTTCCTCTTCAGTGCTTTTGCGCCCTCGCGAATAGATGTAACCCATCTCATTCGCTGCATCGATAATTAATTGCCTCGTTTCTTCACTAACACCGTCTTTACCTGACAGAGCCTGAGAAACAGAGTTCTTAGATATATTTAATCGATCGGCGATATCTTGCATTGTTACCTTCACTTTCATGCGAAGATACGTCCTTTCTTAAATAAAAATGCTACGAATATTATTCTATACTTTCTCTCATAATACTAAAGATTATACTGCAAAACCACATTACAATACTAAATTATTTTAACATTACAAACTAATTTAGTAAAGCTTATGTACTATGTCTGTAATTGTGTCTTTTGTATAAACAATCGAGAAATAGGTTGACAATTTCGCTAAAAACTATAATAATAGCAATTGTAACGCTTACAAAACCACTTACAAGCATGTATTCAGTAATTTTGTAACGTTACAAAAAATAGTATTAAGAATTACAAAATGCTGCACTGATGTGCATCGATACTTAGGGAGGGTTTATTATTATGAAGAAGAAGCTTTCAGTAATGCTTGCACTTACGCTTGTATTCACGATTCTAGCCGGTTGTGGATCGAAGAGCAGTAATACAGGCACTTCAGCAGATGGAGTAACAACTATTGAGTTCTGGGCAGCACCTAACCCGACTCAACAAGCATATTGGCAGAGAATCGCCAAAGAGTATGAGACTGTGAACCCTAAGGTGAAAATTAATGTAAGTGCGATCAAGGAGTCCCCAACTTCTGAGGCGAGTATCCAAGCTGCAATTGCAGGTGGAAGCGCACCGACGATGACTGAGAATATTAGCCGTGGTTTTGCAGCACAGCTTGCGAACAGTAAAGCGTTGGTTCCATTGGATACGATAGATGGCTTCAATGATATTGTGACAAAACGTAATATGACCAAAACGATTGAACCTTGGGAATTTGCGGATGGCCATCAATATGTTCTTCCAATCTACTCGAATGCGATGTTGTTCGGATGGAGAACGGATATCTTGAAAGAAGCTGGTGTGAACGAAGTTCCGAGAACATACAGCGAAGTGCTTGACGCAACGAAAAAATTAAAAGCAAAATACCCAGATAAATATCTTTGGGCGAAACCTGACTTAGCTGACCCTACATCTTGGAAAAGATGGTTCGACTTCTTCATGTTGTACAATGCAGCTTCAGACGGTAACAAGTTCATTGAAGGTAGCAATTTTGTAGGCGATGAAAAAGCTGGTGTAGACGTTCTTACTTTCGTGGACAATCTTCGTAAGGAAAAAGGGCTGTTGTCTCAGAATGTAACAGAACCTTTCGAAAATGGTGTGGGCGTATTTACGGATGTAGGGCCTTGGACATTCAGCACATGGGCTGAGAAATACCCAGAGCTTCAGTACAAGAAGAACTTTGAAGTAACATTGCCTCCTGTTCCGGACGGTATGGATCCAGCGAATGCAAAAACATTTGCGGATGCAAAAGGAATTGTTATCTATGCATCGGCAAGTCCAGAGCAACAAGCTGCTGCAATAGAATTCATCAAGTGGGTGTACTCGGATGACAAGAACGATGTTGCCTTTTTCCAAGAAACCAACTTGCCTCCAGCACGTGATGATGTAGGTACAAATGAAGTGTTTAAACCAGTATTTGAAAAAACGCCTGTATTGCAAGAGTATGCTAAAGCAATTCCGAATGCTGTACCATCCATGGACAATCCGAAATTCAACGAATTGCAAACCTTTATTGGTCAAGAGGCCTTTAATAAAATCGTTCGTGGAGAGATTGATCCAAAAACAGGTTGGGACAATATGAAGAAGGCGATTGAAGGGGAACTTCAATAATGATTGAAAAAAATAATAATCGGTTAGGCTGGCTTTTTGCCAGCCCTTACCTTATTTTTTCGACAGTATTTTTCTTAGGGCCGCTTATCTGGTCTCTTTATTTGTCTTTTACTAACTGGGACTTGATTTCACCAACTTATGATTTTGTAGGATTTAAGAACTTTATCAAAGCTTTAGGCACACCAGGAGTAAGATCGGCATTTTGGGTAACGTACAAATTTATGATCGTGTTTGTACCGATTGTTACAGCCATGTCGCTTTTTGTAGCGGTGATTGTAAAAGGCTTACCTAAATTTAAATCTGTATTTCTTATTGGGTTCTTCTTGCCTTACCTATCCTCAGGGGTTGTTGCATCCCTTATTGTTAAAGGGTTTTTGTCACATACAAGTCCTGTTCAAACATTCTTGCGTGACCGGTTAGGTCTTGATATTGACTGGCTCGGGGGATCTTTCTCGGCATTGTTCGTCGTAGCGATGATTATGGCCTGGAAATTTACTGGTTACTATGCGTTAATCCTTACTTCAGGTTTAGAAAGTATTGATCAAGAAGTATATGAAGCAGCGGCGATTGATGGCGTGAAGGACAGTCAAAGGTTCTGGAAAATTACGTTGCCTTTGGTTTACCCTGCGATTTATACAACCTTAATCTTATCCTTTGGTGCAACATTCGGAATCTTTACTGAGGTCTATCAATTAACAGGTGGCGGACCTAACTACGCAACGAATACATGGCAAATGGAAATATACAGCCAAGCATTTAAGAACCTGCAAGCAGGTTACGCATCAGCTATTGCGATTATGGCTGCGGTTGCGACATTTGTGTCCATCTACGTGATTCGAAAAATTCTGGAAATGTGGGGTAAGCGCAATGGTTGGGTCTAATTCAAACACCAAGCTCCGGCTGTCGGTCCGCTATCTGATTGCGATCGTTCTGCTCGTGATTATGGTATTCCCCTATTTATATATGGTATTGAACTCACTTGCGGATTGGTCACAGGTAGACCGGAAGCTTATACCGACGAAATTAACGCTACGCTCGTATCAATGGCTCTTTACAGGCGGTGAGACTGGGATTACAAGACCATGGATTCACGCCTTCTTTAACAGTGTGTTCGTTTCTTTGATATCTACAGCATTAATGATGCTGTTCGCGATTATGGTCGCTTATGCGTTGGCGAAGCTGAAATTCCGTGGAAGAGACTCTATTAACAACTTTGTATTGTTTCACATGTTCTTCCCGGCGATCATCCTGATCATTCCTAACTTTTTGATTATTCAAAAGGTAGGACTGTTCGATACGTATTGGGCGCTCATTATTCCGAAGGCGATGAGTTTATGGGGGATCTTCATGTATACCAACTTCTTTAAGGCGGTTCCCGACGCCTTCATTGAAGCTGCTAAGCTGGATGGGGCATCCGATTTCAAAATCCTGTATAAGATTATGATGCCGATGTCGAAGTCCATTACGACTGTTGTATTCTTATTCCTACTAATGGAACGTTGGACAGAGCTCCTCTGGGATATGATCGTCGTTCGAAGTGACGGAATGTTAACTTTGAACGTTTTATTATCTCAGATGTTCGGTCCGTATCAAGCATATCCGGGTCCAATGTATGCCGGTGCAGTGATGCTCACCTTACCAATTATTATTTTGTTCATCATTTTCGGCAAGAAGTTCCAGGAAGGTATGCAATTTAACTTGAAATAGTTCAGCACAGGAGGGGTAATCGATTGGAAAAGCCGTGGTGGAAAAGGACGGTATTCTATGAAGTGTATATGCCAAGCTTCTGTGATAGCAACGGGGATGGGATTGGTGATTTCAAAGGTCTTACTTCCAAGCTGGATTATTTGCGGGATCTTGGAATTGGGGGCATTTGGCTAACACCGTTCTATACGTCCCCTAAAGTAGATAACGGGTATGATATTGCAGATTATTGCCAAATTGATCCGGATTTTGGAACGATGGAGGACTTCGAACGATTTATCCAGGAAGCGAAGACTCGTGGGATCAGAGTGATTGCCGATCTTGTCTTAAACCATACGTCTTCAGAGCATGCGTGGTTCAAAGAATCCCGATCCTCAAAGACGAACCCGAAGCGGGATTGGTACATTTGGAAGGACGCTGTGAACGGCGGAGCTCCGAATAACTGGGAGTCTTTTTTCGGCGGAACTGCGTGGGAATGGGATGCTGCCACGGAACAGTATTACTATCATGGGTTTGCGAAAGAACAGGTCGATTTAAACTGGGCGAATCCTGAAGTAAAAGAAGCGATGAAGGATGTTATGGCTTATTGGCTGGGCAAAGGCGTAAGCGGGTTTCGGTTGGATGTTATCAACTTCTTATCGGTTTCCGATCAATTCCCAGATAATCCGATGGATGAAGCAACAGGTGAACAGAAGCATGTGCATGACCAGGATCAAGATGGAATTTTGGAAGTCATCCAGGAAATTAGTGAATTTGTTCATGCTCATAGTGGAATGTTCATGGTGGGTGAGGTTGGCTCCGAAGATATGGACATGCTGAAGCGTTACAGCGGAACGGGTAAGTTTGATGTGGTCTTTAATTTCAATCTGGGCAGTCAGAAGGAATTTAGTCCAGAGAACTTATTCGCCGAGCTTAAGACGATGGAGAAGGTACACGGTGCGGATCAGATGCCTACGTTATTCTTCGGCAGCCATGATATGGACCGCGTTATTTCGCGCTTTAGTGACGGGGATGCGGAGATTGAGGAAGAACGGGCCCGCCTTATGGCAACACTGGCCTTGACCGCTAAAGGTGTACCTTTCCTATATTTCGGCGAAGAAATTGGAATGCGGAATTTCGTAGCCCATAAGCTGGAGGACATGCGAGATATCCAAGGTTTGAATGCATATGAAATCGCACTACAGCGGGGGGCTACCCCATCGGAAGCCTTAAAAATTGCGAATGCGAAGGGAAGGGATGCGTCCCGTTCTCCAATGCAATGGAATGCAGGCTCATATGGCGGATTTACATCAGGAACACCATGGATTGGCATGGGTCCGAATTATGAGCAATTAAACGTGGAATCCGAATGGAATCAACCGAATTCACTGCTTCATTATTATAAAAAGCTTCTCCATTTGCGCAATACACAGAACGTATTTCAGTTCGGGGATTATGATGTGCTGGAACGCAGAGGCAATCTTATATTATACGTAAGGACATTGAAAGAAAGTAATACCAAAGCGCTCGTGGCCTTGAACTATGACAACCAGAGCGTGCAGATTGCTCCTAGAGCGTTACTGGATGGGAAAGCAACTTTTGTTTTATCAAGTCGCCGAGATAAAGTGAGCGGCTCAGACTCAGTAACTCTGATGCCGAATGAAGCCGCAATATGGATGCATGAGCCGCTATTATTTAAATAGAGAGGGTTATTATTATTATGAAACTGCACAAGACTGCTGTGAAAACATGTGAACAACTGCTCAAGGAATTTGCGATGAATAACGCTGCAGTAACAGATATCAAGAAATTAAAATTCACAGGTGTAGGCCACAAAGATGTCTACAACATTACAGCACCTTTTGAAGATGAGAATGAATGGGTGATTGCAGGACGAGTTGAATCTCGTGATAGTGAGCATTCGGATGTCGTTTTTTTCGTTGAGCGTGATGGTGAATGGGTTCCGCGTGAAGGAGCACCAGTCCTAGAACTTCAAGATCCGCTCTTTACCAGAATTAATGGTGAGCTGATTGTTGGAGGCGTTCAAATTTATCCGCATCCAGTAAAGGCTGATGCTTTAATGTGGCGTACAGTATTCTACCGCGGGAAGAACATCGCGAACTTGGAATTATTCTTTAAAGGTCCGGATGGCATGAAGGATTTACGTCTTGTTGACCTAAAAGATAGTATCGGCGTCCTGACCCGCCCACAAGGAGATAAAGGAGGCCGCGGTAAAATCGGCTTTACCCGAATTTCATCGTTGGACGAGTTATCCATTCCATTGATCGAGGAAACGCCGCTATTGGAAGGACAGTTCATTGATGAAGAGTGGGGCGGTGCGAATGAAGCACACTTGCTGAAGAACGGACTTCTCGGTGTCCTTGGGCATATCGCATCTTTTGATGATGCGGGCAATCGTCACTATTACCCGATGGTATTCGCTATTAATCCGGCAACAGGTGAATACTCGGATATTCAAATAATTGCTGTACGCAACCAGTTCTTGCCGGGTGCAACCAAACGGCCAGATTTAGAGGATGTCGTATTCAGCGGAGGGCTTGTTCGCCAAAGTGACGGTACAGCTCATTTATATGCAGGTATCAGCGATGCGGAAGCACAACGTGCGACAATCCCTGATCCATTTGTTCAATTTGAAACTTTATAAGCATGAAATCAACTTGGTTAAGGGAGTTATTACAACATGAAAATCTATCGTTATGAACAAAACCCACTTATTACACCAGCCGATGTCAAGCCATATCATGATGACTTTGAAGTGATTGGTGCATTTAATGCTGGTATCGCTAGCTATAATGGTGAAGTATTAATGTTTCTTCGTGTAGCTGAGCGTCCAATCAGCAAGAATCCGAAAATTGTGAAAGCTCCGATTTATAATCCGGAGACCAATGAATTGGACATTATTGATCTGAATACGGATGATGAGCGTTTCGACTTCTCTGATCCGCGAGTGATCAAGAATCAATCCAAAAGTGCTACATTCCAGTATTTGACTTCACTGTCCTACATCCGAATTGCCCGCAGTAAGGATGGACATCATTTTACGATAGATGAGAAACCATTCGTATACCCTTCCAATTCACTGGAAACCTTCGGAGTGGAAGATCCTCGTGTAACCCAAATTGGGGATACCTACTATATTTATTTCTCGGCAGTCTCCCCGGTAGGCGTTGGAGAATCACTGGTATCAACTAAAGATTTCGTGAATGTAACACATCACGGCATGATCTTTGGACCAGATAATAAAGACGTATTGATTTTCCCAGAGAAAATTAACGGAAAATATTATGCCTTGCACCGCCCAACGACGAAGAGCACTGGAGATCCGGAAATATGGATCGCTGAATCGGACAACTTATTATATTGGGGCAACCATAAGCATCTGATCGGTTTACGTGACGGCATGTGGGACAGCGGCCGGATTGGCGGCGGTGCGGTTCCATTCAAGACCGATAAAGGCTGGCTGGAGCTGTATCATGGGGCAACGCTGGAACATCGTTATTGCATGGGTGCAGTCCTGCTTGATTTAAATGATCCATCAAAGGTAATTGCACGTTCTGATGCTCCTATCATGGAACCGGAAGCAGATTATGAGAAGAACGGATTCTTCGGCGATGTTGTATTCTCTTGCGGTGCACTCGTAGAAGGCGATGTTCTCAAAATGTATTACGGTGTCGCGGATACATCAATGGCTTGTGCAGAACTTAGTGTACAAGAAATCTTAGATAGCTTGGTATACGTATAACAATAAAACGTCAAAACCGAAGTGGTTTTGGCGTTTTAATTTGGGAGAGATGATGAAGAGAATGAACATCAAATTAACTGATAATTGGAAGCTGCGTGATTTTCGTGTTGGGGAAGCCCGGGATCTTGAAGTTGCTTCACCTGAGTTCATTGATTATTTCTGGATGACAACCACAGTGCCTGGTGATATCCACACAACGCTTCGGGAGAAAGGTATTATTGATGATCCATTCTTTGGTCACCAGGATCAGAAATGTCGTTGGGTTGAAGAAAAGGTGTGGTGGTATCGTACGGTTTTCTCCTACGATGATGAACCTGCACTTGGTGAGAAGATGGAGCTATTGTTCGAAGGGTTAGATACCTATGCGACCGTTTATCTCAACGGTGTGGAGCTTGGATCAACAGATAATATGTTCATCAGCCATTCTTTTGATGTAACCCGTGAATTAAATAAGGGGAAAAATACGCTTGCCGTAAAATTTGATCCTGTTCATGTGCACGCAGGCGATAAAATCCAATATTATTGGTCGGGCTTTAGCAAGAAACGGATATGGACACGCAAAGCGCAGAGTCATTTTGGCTGGGACTGGGGTCCACGTCTTGTCTGTGCAGGCATATGGAAAGAGGTGCATTTAATCAAACGGCGTCATGCACATTTAGATAATGTGTTTGCTCGAACAACCTCGATCCAGGATCAAGTGGGTATCGTCGATGTGGATTTATGCGCACATGCCTTTGATCGTGAGTGTTCGTATTCGGCGCGCGTAGAACTGTTAGAGGGTACAAAGATTGTTGCAGAAGCGGATGTCTCTTTGGACAAGGTTTCAGGTATTGTGGTTGACGGGGCTATTACAGCTCGCACGCTTCAACATTCAGTTTCCTTGCAAGTGATGGACCCGAAGCTATGGTGGACCCATGATTTAGGAACGCCTTTCTTATATCAATTACGTGTTACTATATTTGCCGATGGGGAGCAAATAGATACCTATGAGCAGCCATTTGGAATACGCAAGATCGAATTAATGCAGCTTGATGAAGAGGGGCATCATGCCTTCACATTTGTATTGAACGGCGTAAAAGTTTTTGCCAAAGGTGCAAATTGGATCCCTATTGATAGCTTTATTGCGACCGTGCCGAATAGCCGCTATACGCATCTCCTTCAAATGGCTAAGGATGCCAATATGAATATGATTCGTGCTTGGGGTGGAGGCATTTACGAGCGGGATATTTTCTTTGATGAATGTGATCGGTTAGGTATCTTAATTTGGCAGGACTTTATGTTCGCTTGTGCATTGTATCCGGATTATAATCGTAATTTCATGAATAATGTTCACCGTGAAATTGAGCAGGTCGTAAAACGTCTTCGCAGTCGTACGAGCCTTGCCCTATGGTGCGGGAATAACGAGAATGATTGGTTGTATGAGGCGCTGTCCTCTAACGGTGAGATCACACATCCCTTTTATGGAGAAAAAATATATCATGAGCTCATGCCCGCGGTATTGGAGCAACTCGATCCAACCCGAACGTTTTGGCCTAGCTCGCCTTTTGGTGGAAATGATCACAATTCGCGTGATGTGGGCGATACCCATAACTGGCAAGTCTGGCATGGAAATAATGAGCCTCGTCAGTTTGGAGAACTGCAGACACAGGATTATAGTGTTGAAGGGATATCGTTCAAACGATTCAAGTCAGACTTCACGAAATTCGCTAGTGAATTCGGTCTGCATGCCTCTTCCAATCGTTATACCTTAGCGAAGAACATGCCGGACGATCAATTCCACTTTGATAGCGATGAAATGAAGTACCGGAATAAAGACGTCCATTATCCAAAGGGTATTATGCTCATGGAAGGTTTTACAGGGATCCCGAAGGGTATCAATGAATATATTCAATTCTCGATGCTGACTCAGGCAGAGGGTTTAAGGTATGGCATTGAGCATTACCGCCGTAATAAGCCGGACACGAGTGGGGCTTTGTTCTGGCAGTTTAATGATTGCTGGCCGGGAACAAGCTGGTCTGTCATTGACTACTATGGCTTGCCGAAGGCTAGCTACCACTATGCGCGTAAATTCTTTGCACCGATACTCTTATGTATCGATCATGACCCGAACGGGCCGCTGCAGCTATGGGCTATCAATGATCGGCGCGAGGCTTATCAGGATGAAGCGGAATTAACGCTCTATCGGATGGACGGTACGATTGTATATCAGCGTGCTTTCGATGTGACCGTTGAAGCGAACAGTAGGGTTAATTTTGCTAAATTGCCTGAGGCTGAGGTATTACAACAGCATCGTCCACACGAGGTTGTGGCCGTACTTCGTTCGAAGAAGCACGTGACAGAAGAGTATGTCCTCTATTTAAGAGATTATAAGGATATGGATTATCAACCCGCACAACTTGAGATCTCCGTGGATGAAGCGAATGGACAGATCCGCTTGATCTCGGATCGTGTTGCACGGATGGTGATGATCGAACTGGATGCTCCTTGGGTAATCATGGATGATAATTTCTTTGATCTGATCCCGGGTGAGGAGAAGATTGTTCGGGTACATCATGAGGATGCCGGGGATCTGCCTTGGGAGACCTTACGTGTAACAGCGATGAATGATGCGGGTTTACAGAAGCTTGGAACTAAGGAGATGAGCTAATATGAAGGCGGCTGTATTTCAAGGAAAAAAGCACATTGAATTTACGGACTGGGAAGCTCCGGCTGTTGGCTCCAAAGAAGTTAAACTTCGTGTGAAATGCTGCGGGATTTGCGGGACTGATCAGCATATTTATCATGGATTCCCTGGGTCTGCAGAGGTGACAGCTCCGATTGTATTAGGACATGAGCTTGCAGGCGAAGTGGTTGCTGTGGGGGATGAGGTTACAACGCTGCAGGTGGGGGACCGTGTATCGGTAGATCCGAATATTTATTGTGGGAACTGTTATTTCTGCCGGAATGGAAAAGTGCATTTATGTGATGACTTGCAGGCTGTTGGAGTGACTCGTGATGGAGGCATGGGCGAGTATTGCGTTGTTCCTGTGGCGAACTGTTATTTGTTGCCTGATGAAATGAGCTGGATCGAAGGGGCAATGATTGAACCTTTAGGGTGTGTGCTTCATGGTTATAAGAAGCTGGATATTCGTTCGACACATCAAGTCCTAATTATCGGTGGTGGTTTTATTGGTCAATTGTTCTTGCAGCTCGTTAAAGCTGCAGGTGTTAAAGGAATCATTGTCAGTGAGCCGGAAGTGTTCAAACATGACCGATTAGTCGAGTTAGGTGCGGATGAAGCTGTATCTCCTACAGCAGCAGGCGTGATGGAAGCTCTCCAACATCAATTTGATATTGTCATCGAATGTGTAGGCCGTGCGGATTCCATGGAGCTAGCGGTAAAGGCATCACGTAAGGGTGGACAAGTATTAATGTTTGGTGTTGCTTCCCCGGACACGTTGATTCAAGTCTCTCCATTCGAAATTTTTACAAAAGAGCTGCGAATCATGGGCTCTTTCATTAATCCATATACCCATGAGGAATCTATTGCGCTAATTGAGAAGGGAATCGTTCAGATTGAGCCATTGATTAGCCATCGGTTTTCGTTGAAAGAAATTCCGGCAGTTATGGAAGAGTACACGAAACTGCGTGTTTCTAAAGGGGTTATTGTGCACGAGAGCTAGAACAATAATTGAATCAATATCAGCTTATATAAGCGATGACTATTGGCTTTTTCGCCATAGGTCATCGCTTTTTTAGGTGAGCTAGACTGGCTACGATGAGATCATCTTTAGAAAAAATTGAAGAAGTTAATATTCAGTTAAGAATCCCTTCACGATCCGTTTACGCTTCAGAGTTAGAGTTAGAGAAGGCCAAGAGAAAAAGGAGCTTTCTCATGAACACAAATCCTAAAGTACTCATTGTAACTTCGGCATTTGGAGACGGGCATATGAAAGTGGCTGAGGCGATTGAACATTCATTTAGACGCAGAGGAATAAAACGGATCATCACCTTGGATCTTTTCGCAGAAGTTCACCCAAGCCTGAATGAGCTGTCCCGAAGATTCTATTTGAACAGCACGGGTTACACTCAGGAATTTTATGGGCTAGTGTACACAATGACGAGCAAGATGAAACCAGACCACATCATGGGCAGACTGATTCATTCTTTGGGTAAACGAAAAGTGCAGAGGATTATCGACGAGATTCGGCCGGATATTATTATTCATACGTTTCCCTATTTGGCCGCCGCTGAGCTTGCAACAGAAACAAGAAGCCGTATCCCCCTATTCACCGTCATGACAGATTATGTTGTTCATGGCAGATGGCTCCATCCACAAACCACGAAGTATTCTATCGCTACAGAAAGCATGAGAGCAGCGCTGTTATCTGCAGGTATCGCAGAAGAGAAGCTTGTTGTCAGTGGGATTCCAATTCGAGAAGCTTTTGAACAGACTCAGGATCGTGAAGCGCTTATGCGCAAGCATGGGCTAGATGGAAATCGACGCTATCTATTACTTGCGGCAGGAGCTTATGGCGTATTGAGTGACATCAGCAATTTAATCAAGCGCGTGCTACTTCAATCAAGCATCGATTTAATCGTAATATGCGGAAATAATCATAAACTTCGAGCAGCTACAGAAGAGATTTTTCAAGGGAACCCTCGAGTTCACATTTTGGGTTATACGGAAGAAATGCAGGAGCTCATGTGCATATCCTCCTGTCTGTTGACCAAAGCGGGCGGAATTACCTTGACTGAGGCGATGGCTCAAGCACTTCCGGTTATTGTCTATCGTCCGCTGCCTGGTCAGGAGGCTGGCAATGCAGAATGGTTGTCTAAACATAATCTGATAGAGATCGCTTGGAATGAACAGCAGCTCATAGAGCAGCTTCATCGATTGGAGCATACGGCGTACAGAGAAGGAAAGGAACAGCATATGAAGGATTTTTCACGAAAATCAGCCTCGAATGCTATCGTTACCGAAGCTTTAGAGGCTATTAAAATGCGACAGCCTTCTGTTACCTCAGTAAAATCTATGGTTGTTGAAGGGCAGGCGAAGACGGTTCATGGATACTACTAACAAGGTAGAAAGACCACAGCAAACGTTCGCCCGACTCGCGATGATTCTTTTTTTTATAGAGTGGATTAGAGGGGCTGTCCTGATTGCTTTCTTACCAACTTATGTATTAACGAGCTGGGGGCTTACAACTTCAGTAGTAGGCCTTGCGGTCTCCGCGCACTATTTGACGGACAGCTTGATCAAAAGCTTCATTGGCTATCTTTTGGATAGATATTCCGGTCGCATCGTACTTCATTGTGGGTTCTTCCTGGGGTTTGTTGGGCTTTTATTGATGGTAACCACCCATAGTCCTTGGATACTTATTGTAGCTTCTGCTTGTTTGGGAGCTGGGTTCTCTCCGATCTGGATTCTATGTATGAGCCAGGTTTCAGAGGAACAACGAGCACAGCAGATGGGAACCTTATACGTTTATTGGATGGCTGGTTTAGGCCTGGGACCTGTGACTATGAATCTGTTAATTGGTGCTGGCTTGTCGCTGTCCCTAGGCGTGATAGGATTATTTTTCGTTGCTGGCTGGATCATGGTAGGTCTTGTAAAGCTTAACAAGGTGTCGGTAGGGAGCGTAAAAATATCAGTAGGTCAACAGTTTGTATCGCTATGGAACAAAGTGAAGAAGGGAGGGTTTCTGGTTCCAGGTATGCTATTGCAGACCACAGCGGGCGGGATACTAGTTCCGTTTCTAACGAGCTTTGCTATTTCGCATTTGGGTCTGTCACATTCTCAGCTGTCTATCGTGTTATTTATGGGAGGAGTAGGCGTAGTTCTTCTTCTTGTTCCTATGGGAAAATGGTTTGATCAAGTCGGAGGGAAATGGTTCCTAGTGCTTGGGTTCGGCGTGTTTGCGATTGCCCTGTTCGGCTTAACTTCTATTAGCTCCTTCTCCGGCGCCATCTGGCTCTCGCTTCTGCTCGGTTGCGCGTATGCGGCCTTGCTACCCTCTTGGAATGCCTTAATGGCTAGTTATATTCCTGAAGATTCCGTGGGTATAAGCTGGGGACTACTATTCTCTATTGAAGGTTTAGGGGTGGTTATTGGTCCTCTCATTGGAGGCTGGCTGGGAAGCTGGGGCAATGAATTGTTGCCCTTTCAAGTCAGTGCCTGTTTATTTGGATTGATTAGTGTTGTTTACTTACTATCACCAGCCCGATTATTTATTCACAGAAAAAAAGTGACCGGGAATCTTACAAATGTATCCTAGAATCTCAAAGTAATTGCCCTGGCTCCCGGCGCCGCTGATTCATGAATACCAAAGCCAATGCAATAACCGCTAATATAATCCCAAGTACTCGAAATCCCTCGAAGCTGAACTTACCTCCCATTACGATCCCTATCAACAAAGAAGAGAGTATGGTTCCCAGATATCTTGATGTATTAAATAATCCGGATGCTACACCAATAATTTCTTTTGGCGCACTTTGGAATAACGCTGCTTGCATACCTACATTGTTTAACCCGTTACTAATCCCGAATGCAGCCAAAGCCAAACACACGCTGATAACCGGTGAAGTTTGGTTCAATGTCACGAGCCAAACCGACCCCAAGGTCATCAGAATTGCAGACACTAGCAATGCTGGTCTTGGTCCTGATTTATCGATCCATCGTCCTGCTATTGGTGAAGTGACAAGCGAGCAGAGACCTAAGGTTAGCATAAGTATTCCTGTTTGGAATTCGCTGACATGACGCACCATTTGCAAGTAGGATGGAATCCCGAAAAAGAGCGAGTAATAAAGTACGTTAACGAGCATGAATTCCACATTAACCCAAGTCATCGCAGGATATTTGGCGAATGTGCGTAAAGGAATAAAGGGTGAGGATACTTTTAATTCATGTCGTACGAATAATCCCAGCAGAGCGAGGCCTATCAGCGAAACAATAACATTTCCTAAAGAGATATGCCCAGATGATTTTGCTGAGAGTAATCCAACGAGCAGGGCAACCAGACCTAATGTGAAGAGTAGGATTCCTGAGGCATCCATCCAATCCAACCATTTGCGAGGGGACATGCCCGGTGTAACGGCTAGTGACGGCTCCTCGTTAGGAATATTCCTCCAAGATAATATAAAGCTCACTACTACGAAAGGAATATTGATGAAAAAGATAGCAGGCCAGCCCCACCAGTGTATGATGACCCCGCCAATAAAGGGTCCGATGGCTGCCGCTCCGGATAGGAAGATGGACAAAACAGCCAGCGCTGTCGCTTGTTTTTCCGTAATATGAATTCGCACAATGGCCATTCCAACGGCAACCATCATACTTGTTCCAATGGCTTGCACAATGCGGATCACAATAAGCCACGCGAAGCTTGGTGCGAATGGAGCTAACAATGAGGCAATGAAGGCTACAACAAGCCCGGTAAGGAATATCTTTCTGCGACCCAATAAATCGCTGGCCTTTCCCATGACGGGTTGAGCGATGCTACTTGCAATGTAGAAAGAAAAAATAATCCAAGAAACATCTGTATAGTCAAGTTGAAATACATTTTGCAATCTTGGAATAGCAACAGAAACCATCGAAGAATTTAAAGGGTTCAATAGTATCCCTAGACCCACTGAAATCATTAACCATCTACTGCGAACACTCATTTTGAATCCCCCTAAAGCTTATTAATATCATCGTACTTGAATTTTGTTATTCATTCCAACGCATTTTATGTTATATTCTCATTGACTTGAAGGAATGAATAGGGGTGCAAAATGGAACTTCTTCAGCTGCAATATTTTCTCGCGGTAGCTCGTTTGGAACATATGACCGAAGCGGCACGAAATCTGCACGTTACGCAATCGTCACTAAGCAAAACAATTCAGCGCTTGGAGGAGGATCTAGGGGTCCCTTTATTCGATCGAGTAGGGAGGAATCTGCGATTGAATGAGTTCGGAAGCAGATTCCTCCGCCGTGCAGAAAGGGCTCTGTTTGAATTGGAGCAGGGGAAGCAGGAGCTTAACGATTTATCCGACCCGGAGCATAGCACACTCGAATTAGCGGTGACCACCGCAAGTACATTGCCCAATATTCTTCGCGAGTTTCGGAAAAAGAGACCCGATATTCAATTTCATGTGCAAATGCTGACCACGCAAGAGATGGTTACACTTCTGGATAGAGGAGAGGTGGATTTTTGCTTGTCCTCACCGCCTATTGAAGGGGAAGATATCGAATGCCAAATCGTGTTGGTTGACCCCATTCTCGTGGCTGTTCCAAAGGGGCATCGGTTGGCTGATCGAAGCAGTGTATCTTTGGCAGAGCTAAGGGATGAATGGTTTGTCGGTGTAAAGAGTGGGTATGGAACTCGCGATTTAATAGATTCTGTGTGTCAATCGGTTGGATTCACGCCTAAATATGTATATGAGGGGGATGAACCTGCAAGATTAATCACTCTTGTGGAAGCCGAGATTGGCCTAGCCTTCATACCAAGTACGGCAAGGAACTCACGAGAAGACATCAAATATCTTCAAATAGAGAATCATAAATTGGTACGGGAGATAGCCTTAATATGGCATAAGAGTCGATATATTTCACGAGCTGCTTCGGAATTCCGTGAGGTGGTTGTTGAATATTTCGGATCGATATCAAATCAATTTGGGGTGAAGTTATGAGTAGCTGGGAACAAGCTTTGTCAAAGGTATGTGAACTTTATTTTTCATCCAAAATCAAATCGAATTTTGAATGGATCTTGGTAGGCTCGGTTGGTTCAGTTTTACAAGGCTGCGAAATGACGCCAGGAGACGTAGATATTTATACAAAAAATATAGAAGGCATTGAACAATTGGCTGAACTTTTTAAGGGATTTTCTCTTTTGGATAAATGTGAATTCCCTCATGGAGACAACTGGTTATCTTCTTTAGAAGAACCTACATACACTCAAACCTTTCCTTCGGGCTTTACTTGGACAAAAGGAAGTTGGATCATCGATGGATTTAAAGTGGAAGTCGTTCATATATCCAATTCAGCGGGAATTCCTGATTCTATGGAGGGGGATGGGATATGGGAAGGCGGACAATATATTTGGAACCATTTTAAGAACGTGACAATCGGACAGTACACTATTCCTACGGTTCCACTTGAGATACAGTTGGAATCTAATTTAAGACGAAAACGATCAGACAGGACACAAGCCATTATCATTGCATTACAAAAATATGGCTACGATAAAGAGCTAATCGAAAAAGCCCTATCAAAGGAACACTTACCTTATTTTAATTCTCAAATGAATTAAGCTGTACCAATAATATCATTATTGAATAGTAGTGAGGGGGCTTAATTTGGTGCACACCTGTCTTATGCAGACAGGTGTGCACCAGTTCTACTTCTTAATGTGAAAGTGCCTTGCCCTTTTCCAAATAGCTGGTGTCGCCTACTTTTCCTACCGTAAACTTGCCGTTCTCCCATTCCACGATCGTCACGCTGGAATTTGGCAAACCACCTTTGCTCATATCCCAAGCTTTAGGGTCAAGCCCCATGACCAAATCCAAAATGGTGATGCCGTGGGAAACGACAATGATATTCTTTTTCGACCCTTGGTTATCGGCAACGATCTGGTCTACTGCCGCTTTCGTCCGGGCAAAAACCTGAGCCATGTTTTCTCCGTTCACCGAGGTGTAATCGAGTTTCTGGAACGAAGCAACGTTTGCATGCTTCATAATATCTGCTTGATAAGCGCCTTCCAAGTCACCGAAGTTCATTTCTCTCAAGCGCTTATCCGTTTTCAGAATCATGTTTCGGCCTTCCAAAATGGTATCGGCCGTACCTACCGCACGTCCGCTCGAGCTGCTGTATGCTGCGCTGAACGGAATGTCATGCAAGCCTCGTTCCAGATCCTCGGCAACCTCGATGCCTTCTTCCGTGAGCGGAGCATCCGAGAAGCCCTGCATCCGTTTTTGCACGTTAAACAGTGTTTCGCCGTGACGAACGAAGTAGAACGTGAGCTTGTTTTGGCCGTTTTCCGCATAGCTCTGATCGCCGACTTTTTGCACTGTATATTTGCCGTCTTTCCACTGAATCTTCGTTACGCTCGAATTTGGCAAGCCGCCCTTGCTCAGATCCCAGGCTTTCGGGTCGAGACCCATCACCAAATCGAGAATGGTGATGCCATGCGAAACGACAAGTACATTCCCGCCTTTTGTTTTGTTTGCTTCAACAATTTGATCCAGCGATGCTTTAGCCCGCTCGAACACGCCTTGCATATTCTCGCCGTTCACCGAGGTGTAATCGAGTTTCTGGAACGAAGCAACGTTTGTATGCTTCATAACATCTGCTTGATAAGCGCCTTCCAAGTCACCGAAATTGATTTCTTTCAAACGCTTGTCTTTGATCAGCTTGAGATTGCGGCCTTCCAGAACGATATCGGCCGTGTCGCTTGCCCGTTCGCTCGTACTGCTGTACGCGGCAACGAACGGAATGCTTTTCAAGCCTCTGCCCAGGTTCTCGGCTACTTCAATCCCTTTCTCTGTTAGAGGAGAGTCGGAGAACCCTTGCATACGCTCTTGTACATTGAATATCGTTTCTCCATGTCGTACCAGATAGAAAGTAATCCCTTGATCTTCTTTTTTAGCGGTATTATCTGCACTTGCACCAACATTTCCTACACTAAATGAACTTAGAACGAAGAAAGCCATCATGACAGTAAATAACTTAGATAAACTCTTGTGCATATACATATCCCCTTTACTATATATTTTGAAAGCGTTAACATTGTAATTATATCGAGGGGCTCAAATTCTAAATATCCATTTGTTAAGCAAAATTAAGGCTTATTTTCTCGTGTTTCGTTTGAATGTGAGATGTACTTATATATCCAAATTAAAAAAAGCTAGTATATAAAAATGAATTTGCGGAGTATTAATACTATTTAGCGTTTCTTTGTGGTTTGGATTATTTCTGCATATAATATAACTTGCGTATAGACGTAAGCTAAATAAAGATAGTCTCATAAGAAACGGATGAAAAGAGGAGAACGGTGGCTTTGGATTACATTTATGAAAGCATTCAAATGAACAATGATTTGCCAATTAATATATTTCTTCATAATGCGCAATTTGTGGAGGACCACTGGCATGACAGCATTGAGTTACTGTTCGTTCTCAAAGGGAAAGTCGATGTCTATATTGAAAAGAAAAGATTTACCCTACAAGAAGAGGATGTCTTGATCATCAACAGCAATGAAATTCATTCCATTCAATCCCAAGAGAATAACTTGCTGCTTGCCTTGCAAATTCCTATTTCGTTCCTTAAAACCCAATTTGCAGATATTGATCAAGTTAGGTTCCTATGCAAATCCTTTCTATATGGAGAGGAAGAGCAAGAGAAATTTAATGAAATTCGCTCTTTATTAGCCGAAATGATGTGGGTATATAACAAAGAAAATTATAGCTATGAGCTTAAAATAAAGTCGTTACTATTTCAGCTAATTTACGTACTGCTTTGGAAATTCAGAGAGAGTAGCGAAGATAAGAGTAGTCGAATTGGGTCCAAGTACACAGAGCGTATGTTAAGCATTGTGAACTACATCCAAGGCAACTATATGAAATCACTTAGCTTGCTCGATATTGCGGAGCAGGAACACTTATCGGTTCCGTATTTATCTAGTTTTTTTCAGAAAAGTATGGGGAAGTCCTTTAGTCAGTATGTCAATCAGCTTCGATTGAAGCATGCTGTCAGAGATATTACTTACACGGATCATTCCATTACTCAAATAGCTATGGACCATGGCTTTCCGAGTTTAAAGTCATTTCACAAGGTGTTTAAGGAGGTTTATAAAACAACACCGATTCAATACCGTAAGGATTTACAAAGGCATGAAGAGCATGAGAACCTGCCTTCAAATGATTATGCGACATACTTGGACTTTGATCGTAAGAATGCGTATGAGGCTTTGTTCAAGTATTTGCCTTCATCTGATCAGCCAACCTCCGATAAGACGCTTGATAAAGGTGTAGTCACAAAAGAAATTAGGGTGCAGCTCTCCGGTAAGAGTAAGGTGATTAAACCTTATTGGCGAAAAATATGTACGATAAGCAAGGCGAAGGAAGTTTTACAGAGTGAAGTGCAATCGCATTTAAAGTTGATTCAGGAAAAGATCCAGTTTAGCCATATAAGGTTTCATGGGATATTTGATGATGAGATGATGGTCTATCGTGAGGATGCACAAGGGAATCCGATATTTAATTTCTTCTATGTCGGACAATTGATAGATTTCATACGAAGCATTGGACTTCGCCCTTATATTGAGTTTGGGTTCATGCCTAAAGATTTAGCGAGTAGTGAGTTTTCTTTCTTCTATAAGAAGAGTAATCTGAGCAAGCCCAAAGATCTAGGGAAGTGGAGAAAGCTCGTGGAGCAATTTCTCTTGTTCTGCAAAAACCGTTATGGCGAAGAAGAGATGAAGATTTGGTATTTTGCTTGCTGGAATGAACCTGATTTGCAAGTTTTTTGGTCGGATACGTTCGAAGATTATGGCGAAATGTATATTCAGACTTATCAAGCGGTTAAAGCGAGCTGCCCTAAATTCCAAATGGGGGGTCCAGATCTTTTTTCAGAAACGGTATATCAAGAGCCTTGGTTAGATCAGTATTTAGATTTTTGTATCACAAATCACTGTATTCCCGACTTTATTTCGTTTCACAGTTATCCAGTACGAGCTATTGAGCAGCCACTAATAGATAAACCAATATCTTGGATACATTTAAGTAATGATAATTATTTGAATGAGACGATTCAATTATTAAAAGATAAACTGAAAGCAAGGCTCTCACAACTGCCTGATGTTCAGGTAACGGAATGGAATTCAACACCATTTCATCGTGATTTAACGAACGATACCTGTTATAAAGCAGCCTATATTGTGAAGAATGTACTAGAGAATCTAGATGAATTGCAGAGCTTAGCTTACTGGTCCTTGACGGACTTACTGGAGGAGCTGCCACCAGCAGAGGAACCCTTTCATGGTGGATTGGGCTTAATAACGAGTAATGGTATCCAAAAGCCAGGTTATTATGCTTATGAGTTGTTAGGCAAGCTTGGTGATCGCCTAATGGAGCTTGGCGCTGGATATTGTCTTACAAAATCGTCGCAAGGCTATCAATTGATGGTCTACCATTATTGTCATTTTGATCGATTGTATGGTACGTCTGATTCATTAGGCATTGACGCCTTGAATCGATATCATGTCTTCAAAGACACGAATAATTTAGAGATGAGTTTTGCGATCCAAGGAATACCAAGTGGTGTATACAAGCTTCGTCAAACTACGATAAATCGGGATCATGGCAGCGCCTATGATACATGGCTTGAGATGGGTGCCCCAAGTTCACTTGATGCAGATGATGTGGCCTATTTGAATCGTAAAGCTGTGCCCAATCAAGTGAGGAAGACGATTGATGTCCAAAGTTCGCTTGATATTAAATGTGAATTACATCCTCATGAAGTTCGTTTATATGAACTATGGCCTGTGTATGATGCATAGTGCTTTTAAATGTAATTCAATAGGTACCAAAAAAACACAAAAGTAAGTAAATCAGCGCTTCTCCCGTTAGAGGAGAAGCGCTGATTTGCGTTTTTTGACCACTAATTCTTACGTGTATTTCACTCGAAAACAACAGGAGCTGATCCAAGCAGCCATTTCATGGCTTTTGGGACTTCCCTTTTTTATGATTTTATTGAAAGCGCTTAATTTACGGATGATAAAAATCATGAAATTTGGTCTACTTTTGAATAAGAAACGGAAAGTTGAATGGATGTAAATTGTCTATAATCAAAAATGTAAGGGATTACATTACGGTTCAGCAAAGCTTCCTTACTATGATATTTACAGGGGGTATATGTATGAATAAACAAGTTTCATGGAAAGAAAGAATTAGTTATGGTCTAGGAGATACGGCTTCTAATCTTATTTTCCAGACGGTTACCTTGTATTTAATGTTTTACTATACGGATGTATATGGGTTGAATGTCGCAGCTGTAGGAACCTTATTCCTTTTAGCGAGAATTATTGATGCGTTCGACGGACCGATATTTGGAGTTTTGATTGACCGCACGACTTCGAAATATGGGAAATCCAGACCCTGGTTCCTTTGGTTATCGATTCCGTTCGCGGCAATTGCAATTCTTGCGTTCATGTCGCCGGATTTCGGGGATACAGGAAAATTGACTTACGCGTATATTACCTATATTCTACTGAATATTTTATACGCAGGGATTAACTTGCCACTTACTTCGATTTTGCCAAGCATGTCAAGTGATTCACAGGAAAGAACGGTAGTGTCATCGGTTCGTATGATTCTTGCGCAAGTAGGAGCTATATTTGTCAGTATTGCGACACTACCTCTTGTTGATGCGTTAGGAAAAGGCGATCAAAAACAGGGTTTTATGTTAACGATGATGATCTATGCTGGTGTAGCGGTCGTATTTTTCCTGATTACATTTAAAAATGTAAGGGAACGTGTTCAAGTTGACGGCAATGCTCCAGTCCCTTTTAAAGAAGGAGTAAAGGCAATTAAAGGGAACACACCTTGGTGGATCCTTTTGGCTACTGGACTGTTCGTATTTATCGGAGTTACAGCAAAGGGTCCTGCTACTATTTATTACTTTAAATATAACCTAGGTAGAGAAGACTTAATTCCGCTTGTTAATGGCCTTAACGTTCTAATGTTGCTTGCGATTATACTAGTTCCTTATTTTAGTAAGAAATTAGGTAAACGCAATGTGGTCTTTACGGGGATGATCATTGGTATTGTGGGGCAAGTCATTATCTATCTAGGTGCACAGATGATGTCTGTTCCGCTTGCATTAACGGGTGTCATAATCAGTAATTTTGGTGGGGGCTTTGCATTTGGTCTACTGTTCGCGATGATCGCTGACACGATTGATTATGGAGAATGGAAATCAGGCGTAAGGGCACCAGGCTTACTATCTGCCGCAAGCAGTTTTGGTGCTAAGTTCGGAATGGGGCTCGGGGGTGCGATTGCAGCTTGGGTTCTAGCGTTAGGGAAATATGCCCCGAATCAAGCGCAAGCGCCATCGGCTTTGCTAGCAATTGAATTCAATTTTGTATGGTTACCATTAATTGCGAATGCCATTGTTATTCTATTATTCCTGTTCTATAAGCTAGATAAAGATGAGCCCCAAATGATTAGTGACTTGAAAGCTCGTAGAGGCACAACGGGGATTGGAGCCTAAATAAGAATTATATAAATTACTAAAGTGGAGGGGATTTCATAATGGATTTGAAGGCAAAGCCATTTTACTTACAAGATGAGGATATCCAGTGGGTTAAGAACACACTAGCTTCGATGAATTTGGATGCTAAGGTGGGGCAGCTATTCTGCCCCCTAGGGATGAGTGAGAATCAAACTGAATTACAAGATATGCTAGAGAACTATCAACCAGGTGGTATTATGTATCGTCCTGGGGAGGGTGTAGGTGTTCAAGCCACTCATCGTTATCTGCAAAACAATTCTCGAATCCCCTTGCTTGTATCGGCGAATTTGGAAGCTGGAGGTAACGGGATCGCTTCTGAAGGTACCTACTTTGGTAAGCAAATGCAAGTTGCAGCAACAGACAACGAAGAGATGGGATACCGCCTTGGTCAGATTGCAGCACGGGAAGGAAAAGCAGTAGGTTGCAACTGGGCATTCGCACCCGTTGTAGACATCGATATGAATTTTAGAAATCCGATTACAAATATACGTACCTATGGCTCTGATCCTGAGAGGGTCTTACGTATGGGCAAGGCTTATGTTAAAGGAGTGCAAGAGAATGGCGTTGCTGCATCCATCAAGCATTTCCCTGGGGATGGTGTGGATGATAGGGATCAACATTTACACATTTCAATCAATTCGCTTTCAGTAGAGGATTGGGATCACACATATGGCATGGTGTATAAGGGATTGATCGATGAAGGGGCAATGACGGTGATGATTGGTCACATTATGTTGCCAGCTTATTCACAAGCACTCTCACCTGACATTCGTGATGAAGAATTAATGCCCGCAACGCTGTCACCTGAATTGTTGAATGGATTACTGCGTGACAAGTTAGGTTTCAATGGGATGATCGTGACGGATGCAACTGTAATGGCAGGATTCACGATGGCGATGAAACGTGAAATCGCAGTTCCTAAATCGATTGCTGCAGGTTGTGATATGTTTCTCTTTAATCGCAACATGCCTGAAGATTATAAGTATATGAAGCAAGGAATCGAGAATGGAATTTTGACAATGGAGCGGGTTGATGAAGCAGTTACACGTATTCTAGCACTTAAAGCTTCTCTTGGCTTACATCGTAAGCAACAAGAAGGTAAGCTTGTTCCAGGGCCGGATGCATTATCAGTGATGAAATGTGAAGAGCATGAGAAGTGGGCACAGAAGTGTGCAGACCAAGCTATTACACTAGTGAAAGATACACAGTCTCTACTACCCATTAGTCCAGAACGTCATAAGCGTATTTTATTTTTCACACTAGGCGATGAGGTTGGGAATTATAGCAGTGAAGTATCCTATCGTACTTTGGTGGAGCAGCTAGAGCGTGAGGGATTTGTAGTTGATATCTTTAATAGAGAAAATTTGGACTTTAGTTGGATGATGACTTCTATTGAAAGCTTAACGGATAAATATGATTTAGCTATTTATTGTGCCAATATCGTAACGATGAGTAATCAAACCGTCGTGCGAATTAACTGGGCACCGCCTATGGGTGCTGATATGCCGTGGTTCCTGCAAGAATTACCTACCTTGTTCATTTCCACAGCAAGTCCTTACCATCTACAGGATGTACCACAGGTGAAAACATTTATTAATACGTACTCCTCAAGTGAGTATGTATATGAAGCATTGGTGGAGAAGTTGTTAGGACGCTCACCTTTCATAGGGGTAAATCCAGTTGATCCATTCTGTAACTATTGGGAGAGTAAATTGTAATTGATATATTACTAATCATTGATAACACCTAAGAATTTAACTGGGGAGATGAAGAATATGATGGATAAAAATGTATATGGGAATCTGCTGGCGGAACTAGAGAGACGGACAGAGGTTAAGAACGTTAAAGGTCTAGATATGATGATTAAAAAGCTTCCAGATTCAGATACTGAGGGAGAAATGGACGCTCGCGTTTTGCAGACAACCATCGAAAGTGCTGAAAAGATGGCTGCGATGGGCAAGCCACCTGAGGGAGAGCTCGATTTAATGGCAATGGTTCAGGGGATGCGTGCAATGATGGGCTGGCCGAATACAGATGTAACAACAACGGATATTCGTACAGAATCGAGAGATATTGAAGGTTCAGAGGGCTCTATCCCAGTTCGGATTTATTCTCCGGCGGTAGGCTCGAATGTTCCAGCGGTTGTCTTTTTCCATGGTGGTGGTTTCCTGGGAGGTACCTTGGATGTAGTGGAGAATCCTTGTAAAGCAATTGCTGAGAAAGCAAATGCAGTTGTTGTTTCGGTGGATTACCGCCTTGCACCTGAGCATCCGTTCCCTGCAGGATTAAACGATTGCTTCGATGCTGTTCGCTGGGTATATGAGCATGCAGCAGAACTGAATGTGAATCCGAATCAAATTGCAGTATGTGGCGATAGCGCAGGTGGGAACTTATCAACGGTATGCGCGATGAAGGATAGAGATCTAGGAACAGGTATGATTAAATTCCAAGCATTGCTTTATCCGACGGTGAACATGGCTGGGGCAGCAACGGATGACTTCGAATGGAATATCGAAGAGTACACGATTAACACTCATCATGAGCTGATCAAGGGACTATTAATGGGTATGGCTGATATGACGGCTATGCTGGACAATATTTACTTACAAGGCAAGGTGCCAGCGACAAGCGCTTATACTTCTCCCTTATTAGTAGACGATTTAAGCGCTATGCCTGACACGTTAATTATTACCGCACAGTATGATTATTTAACACTGGAGTGCGAAGCCTATGCAAGAAAACTACAACGTGCAGGCGTTAATACACAGTATATCCGTTATAATGGAATGGACCACGCGTTTATGGATAAAATCGGCATTTACCCACAAGCGGAGGATTGTATGAACGAAATAGCTAAAGGAATAAAACGCGTTTTTGGATAATAACGTTTGAATGTCCAGCAAGTACGACGAAAAGACACATCTCTTGAGATGTGTCTTTTCGTCGTACTTGTATAAACACACCCATAGACAAATCTCATTCCTCAGACGGAGAAAGTATCCATCTGAAGCCAGTTATCTAAATCAAGGGACTAAAATAAAATAAATTTAACAATGGAATCACTTTTTTTAATCGTACGGGAGAGGATGGTTATTAGGTGGATAAAATTATTGAAGTACGGGGTATTAGCAAGGTGTACGAGAAAAGAAAGACGAAAGAGAAGATCCATGCCGTTCGTGATGTTTCTTTTCATGTGAATCGTGGTGAGGTTCTGGGTTTATTAGGGCCAAATGGCGCTGGAAAAACATCAACGATAAAGATGCTCTGTGGTTTGTTAGAATCGGATGGGGGTTCTATATCTATTAATGGCTTAGATATTTGCAAGAAGAGACTCAAAGCGTTAGAGCATATTAGTGCTGTATTAGAGGGGAACCGAAATTTATATTGGCGTCTTACTGTTCGGGAAAATTTAGAATATTTTGCAGGTAATCGGGGTTACTCTCGGAAGCAGGTTGCTGATCAAGCGGATAAATTATTAGAGCAATTCGGCCTTAAAGAAAAGGAGAATGAGCTGGTCAATGGACTATCTCGGGGGATGCAGCAAAAGCTGGCAATCGCTGTAGCGCTATTAGCTAATACGGATGTCATTTTGCTGGATGAGCCAACGCTCGGTTTGGATGTTGAGGTTAGTTATGAATTACGAAATATTCTGAAAACGATAGTGAGAGAAGAAAAACGCACGATCATTATTAGCTCACATGATATGCCCGTCGTTCAGGAGCTGTGTGACCGTGCCATTATCATTAACAAAGGAGAAGTTGTGATTGATGACAAGGTGGAGAATTTACTTAAGTTATTTGAAACAAGGGCGTATTCCATTAAATTGGGTGAGCAATTAAGCCTAAAACAGGAGAATAAACTGCTTAGTATATTCCCATTAAGTACTTATAAAGCAAGCTCTCATGAAACGATCGTGGAAGTGAATTTAGAGCATGGTCAGGATATCTACGAGTTGTTTGATCTTCTGAAAGAGGAAGGGACCATGGTGGAAAGTATTGATCGTATAACCATTGATTTTGAACAAGTGTTTATTCAGATTGTGAAGGGAGGGAAGCCCCATGAAATGGCTCCATTTGTTCAATGCTAATTTTCGAAAAGAATATATTGAGATGAAACGTTATCTACCGAACACTATTGCGTTAGTAGTCACTTTTTATATTATATTTCTAGGTGCATTTTTTGGAATTATGTTCATAGGAGATCCAGCTAGCTTTGATACGAATGTACAATATTCAATTGTAAGTGTGGTTTTTTGGAGCTTAACGATGATGACGATGAATTTTATTGGGTATTCAGTGATAACAGAAGCGACGCGTGGAACGTTAGAACAGCTATATATGTCTCCCATGGGGGTGTGGAAAATCATGCTCACGCGGATCGTAAGTCAATTGGGCTTACAGTCTGTTATTATGATCCTCCTGCTGTTTGGTGCGATGCTTACCTCGGGACAGTGGTTGAGTCTTAATCCCATGACAACGATCCCGATCATTATTGTTACTATGATAAGTATGGTAGGGGTTAGTTTTATGATTGCTGGTTTAGCTATTATCGTGAAGCAAATCCAAGCATTTTTACAGATTTTTCAATTTGTTTTAATGGGGCTTGTATTTGTTCCAATAACTGTAGCGCCGTTTTTAGCTTTCGCTCCTTTCGTCAAGGGAGTAAATATGGTAAGAACAGTGATGCTAGAGAATTTGACGTTAACTGAGCTGCCTTTGTCTGACTATGGCGTATTAATATTAAATTCGTTGATTTATTTGATTTTAGGGCTCTTTGTGTTTGATCGCTGCGAGAAAATAGCCATGAAGAAAGGACTTTTGGGGCAATACTAGCGTACAAAATCGTTTATCCGTTAGGTTGTATATGAGTGAAGATTACTAATGATTAGGGCACCCAATCGGGTGTCCTTTAGTTTCGCCGTTAGCGATGCTACCAGCATAAAAAAGCTCAATGAATTTCTATGAAAAATAGACAAGAGAATTAATATGAAAATACGCCTATTAGCAACTTCCATCATACCCCAATAAAGGTTTTTTACAGTAGAGTAAACGGAGGTCATGCTGGAAGGGTTTTGGAACTTTATTTTATAGGAGGTAATGAAGATTATGGAGAAAAAAATTAAAATTTTTAGAGTTTCTCTACTATTATCTATTCTATGTATTGTTACATCGGGAATCAACTATTTAAATAGTAGATTGCCTGTAGTTGGAGTAATGTTTATTATAATTATCATTGCGTTTATTATTCAAGTTGTTGCTTATACAATAGAAATGAAAAACATCAAAAAATAATAGTGCTTCACGAGATGGATGTGTACTGTGCCGATCCCTAATCCTCAATGTTACCTCTATTCCTGATGATCAATAGCCTTCAACACCCATAACAAGCTAATTGGGCCTCTATGCCATCCTTCACACTACCACTTTTAGCCTCTTTCCCCCTTTTTTTGACTGAAGCTCACTAGTTACAATTCATGCTTAACGATACTTTCACCAACATCATGGGTATAAAATAGTGAGGCCACCTTAACTACAATATCAAGGAGCACGATGGGCCTAAAATTGACCACTTATTATTGCAGGGTAATGTCTTTTTTTGTCGAATTATATTTATGAAAGAAGATAGAATTAAATGGAAAATAATATGAATAGGAATGAATCAATGTCAATGAGTTATGAAATTGATCAATATAAATATAAAAGCTACAGTTAATGGACGGTGATTAAAATGGTCCAATCGGATCATGAACAGGACTATATTGTTGAGTCTAAGCGTAAATGTATCGAAGCAGGAATGGATCCGAATGAAATTAGAAAACCGAAACATTATATGTCAGAACAAGAATTGTCAAAAAAAAGAACCACATACAGTGAAATTTTATCCGTTGTTAATTTTTTCTCACAAAAGATTTTAGACTCGTTAAGCGGCACACCTGTACTCATTGTTACATCTGACGAAGATGGCTATTTGCTGCATATGGTTGGTGATGAAACTATAAGAATGACAATTCAACAATTAGGTATACAAGTAGGCGCACAATTTACTCAAGAGGATATGGGTACGAATGTCGTGAGCTTATCTCTTCAACAAAGACAACCGATTCAAATCGTAGGTTCAGATCATTTTCATACGATCCTTCATGGCTCAGCGTGTTATGGAGTGGCCTTTCATTACACAGATATCAACGATTTACTCGGAAGTATCTGTATTATGACTGCAACTGAATTGCATAATCCATTTTTTTTAACGATGTTATCTACAGTTGTTGACTCTATTGAGAGAGAGCTTTTACTCAGGAAACAGAATAGAAAGCTAGATATGTTAAATCAGATTATGGTTAATACCAATAGAAATGGCATTATCATCACAAATGCTGATGGCATCATTAATTCAGTGAATGATTTTGTAGTCCAAACATTCCATATTCACAAAGATACCAATATTGTTGATCGAAGTGAACAAAACCCAGAATGTCTAGTAAGTAGTCATATGAAGAAAGTAATACAAGATAAACAGAGCTTTTATAATGTGCAAATGATTTTAGAAACGGTAGATCATCAAAAAGTAGTTTGTTTATTCGATGCTCAACCCCTCTATGATGAGACAAATAATTTTATTGGTTCATACTCTCAGCTTAGAGATATTACAGAACGTTATTTAAATGAAGAACGGCATAACTATTTGGCCTATCATGATGAATTAACATCATTACCCAATAGACGCTCGCTTCGAGAAACACTAAATTATCATACTTCTTCATCTCTAACTTCAGGTAGAAATATTGATTTGGTACTTATGTTCTTGGATTTAGATCATTTTAAAACGATTAATGATGCTTTTGGACATTCCAATGGTGATATATTACTAAAGCAGGTTTCCGATAGAATACTAAACTTTTTGGGTGATACTGGAAAAGTATTTAGAATGGGCGGAGACGAATTCATTTTCCTATTTCATAACCTTCATGGGCAAGATGAAGTTACTCATACAGGCAAGAAAATTATAGAATTATTTGAAACTCCCTTCACGATTAGTGATTCCAATTTCTATGTAACTGCGAGTATCGGTATAGCTATCTATCCTAATGATGGGACTGATGCGGAAGCCTTTATGGTAAGCGCAGATAATGCCATGTATAAGTCGAAATCAAAGGGAAGAAATAATTATACCCTATTCAATTCAAATATGAGGTCTAATTCTAATGAGAAAGATAAACTATCTATGGAAGTTTCATTAAGAAAGGCACTAGAAAATAAAGAATTTATCGTGTACTATCAACCACAAGTTGACTTGATGAATAAGAAAATCATAGGAGCAGAAGCGCTACTTAGATGGTATAGTCCGGAATATGGAATTGTGATGCCGGATGTATTTATCCCCATTTTAGAGGAGATCGGATTAATCTCTCAAGTTGGTGAATGGGTCTTACGTGAAGCATGTGATCAAAGAAAGCGGTGGGTTGAAAAGGGGTTTCCTATATTTAGAATAGCGGTTAACCTTTCTTCGCAGCAATTTTTAAAGGATAACTTAGTTGAAGTCATTTCCAACACATTAATTGAAACGGGTATAGATCCTACTTCTTTGGAGTTAGAGATTACGGAAACGATGACCATGGACGTTGATCGTGCGATAAATGTTTTAGGTCAACTAAACACTTTAGGAGTAAGGATTAGTATTGATGATTTTGGTACCGGTTATAGCTCGTTGAGTTATTTGAAGAAGTTCCCTATTCATTCTTTGAAGATCGACAAATCCTTTGTCAGAGATATCATGCTAGATAAAAATGATGCAAGTATTGTTAGCACAATTATTTCGATGGCACACAATCTAAATTTAGACGTTGTAGCAGAGGGTGTAGAAACAAAAGAGCAACTGAATTTTTTACAAATGAAAAAATGCGATACGATTCAAGGATACTTTTTTAGTAAACCTCTTTCTGTCAGTGATTTTGAAAAGTCGTTTTATCAACTAAATGACGATATAAAGCTCAATTACTCAAGCGAAACGGATGGTTAAAATGAAAAAAATATCAGAAATATTAGCACATCACTTCAAAAAGTGGGGGATCAACCACGTATTTGGCATTCCAGGCAAACCAGTCACTTCACTCATTCTAGATTTAAGTAATAACGGAATTCATTTCGTATTGTCCAAACATGAGTCGGGGGCTGGATACGAAGCAGCTGGTTATGCACTAATGAATAATACATTGGCCGTAGCTATAGGAACATCGGGTCCAGGTGGTACAAATCTTTTAACATCTGCCGGTCAAGCAAAAGCATATCATCTTCCTGTTTTATTTATTACCGGACATCCTTCTACCAAAGATTCAGGTAAAGCTTTAGGCCAAGACTCAAGTGTGTTTGGAACGGATCTCGTTAAAATGTTTGAACCTGTGACAAAGTTTAGCGCAAGAGTGGAAAGTGCGGATACGTTTAAGTTTTATTTTCAGCATGCCATAGAAAAAGCCTACTCAGGAGTCAAAGGCCCCGTTCATCTATCCATATCGGCCGACGTTTTAGCTGAAAGTGTAGCTGAATTTGAAATGGACTTGCCGGAGGTTATTTATCCTATTGCTCCAAACTTAGATAAGTGTATGGATTTAATGAACCGTCCTGGTAAAAAAGTTATCTTCTTAGGTAAAGGTGTTCATTCGAGCAGGGCATATCGGGAAGTGAAAATGTTAGCCGAGATTTTCAATATTCCAGTCATCACCACGCCAGGAGGTAAGGGCGTATTTGAGAGTAATCACCACTTGTCATTGGGAGCTTTCGGTCTTGGGGGGACGGAGGAGTCTAGCGCATACATTGAATCTGGTTTAGATTTGATGATCGTCATTGGGACGAAGCTTTCCGATATGTCTGTTGCCAGCCTAAAACCTTGTAATTTCCCGAAAAACGTCATCCATTTTGATATTGACCAAACATTTATAGGTAAAACGATTCAGGCAGAAACATTACCCATTATCGGTGATATTGCAACAAATCTAAATGCGTTATTTAATCAACTTCATTCCAAGGAAATAACGAAAATGCCTTTTCATATGGATGATTATAAAATGAAGGAACCCTCCCAGGAAAGTAAATCTCCAATGTCAGCAGTCGAAGCTGTTAAAGTGATGAGCGCAACATTAGATGAAGATACGATCATTTTTGGCGATGATGGGAGTCATACTTTTTATGGTATAAAATATTTCGACGTTAAGATCCCCGGCACTTTTTATTTTGATGATGTGTTCGGTACAATGGGCCATGCGATAGGGTATTCTATTGGAGCCAAGCTTGCAAATCCCAAAGCTAAGGTTGTTTGCTTAACCGGGGACGGCTGCACGTTTATGCATGGAACAGAGATTTCTACGGCTGTAAACTACGGAGCTAATGTCATTTTTATCGTCTTCAATAATGGAAAACTCGATATGGTTGATACGGGAATGACATTGCACTTAGGAAAAGCTGTAGGTACTGTTTATACAACGATGTTAGATGTTCAAAAGTTTGCAGAATCCATGGGGGCTCTTTCTTTCAAATGTTTCGATGCTAAGGAGCTGGAAGATGCGATAGAAAAGGCCAAACTTGCAAATACAACGGTTGTTATTGAAGCTATGATTGATCCATTCGAAATTCCACCAACAACGAGAAGAGGATAAATGTGAGTAGAGATTCAGAGCATTATAACAAGGGAATGGAAGTTCTAAATGAGATGGTTGGAGCACCAGGTTTACTAGCGATCGAATCATTACATAAATTCTATCCAGATTTTGCAGATATGCTAGTTTCATTTGGTTTTGGAGAATTATATGCCAGAGAAGCATTGGATTATAAACAACGAGAAACAATCACGCTGACAGCGTTGATAACACAGGGAGCTTTTGAGCAAATGGGTTTTCATCTTAATGCCGCGCTCAATGTGGGGATGAGTCCGAAAGAAATTGTTGAACTCGTTATTCATTGTGCCGGTTATGTTGGCTTTCCAAAAGCATGCAGTGCTATGGTACAAGTCATGAATGTATTCGAGCAAAGAGGTATCAAAGAAATTTAAGACTACTAATGCATCTTTCATTTCTAGTATTTGAACTAATAGAAGAGCACGATATTCTCGCCTCTTATCCTCCCAATTTGGGGGGATTTTTTTATGCGAAGGATCAGGACTTATTCCATGTAAGCTGAAACGGACGATATTACAAATAAGTGCGGTCATTGTTTCATTCCTTACCTAGCGTTGATTAAGTCATAATAATGACAAGAAGCAAAGGATATAGGAGGAAGCATGATGGAGATCGTATTGAAAAACGAACCCAAAAGGAAAAAAATAAGATCGTACTCATTGGAGAAATTAGAACAGCGAGCTGGCTTATTGTTTGCCACTCCGGCACTTATTGGTTTTTTATTGTTTGTGTTGATCCCCATGATTTGTGTTTTCTTGCTGAGTATTTTCAAGGTTGATTTGATGACTAATTCGTTCGAGTTCAAGTCATTTACCTACTATGAAAAAATGATCCACGACGCGGACTTTTGGAAAAGCGTCAGGAATAGCTTGGTCTATATGGTCATATATGTTCCTCTAACGTTAGCGATGGGTCTTGGAATGGCGCTCATCTTGAATAGTAAAATGCGGGGAAGAGGTATCGTTAGAACCTTCTTTATTATTCCCTACATCACTACGTACGTTGCAACACTTGTCGTATGGAACGTATTCCTTCACCCGACGGAAGGCCCGTTGAACAGCTTGCTCATGAGTTTGGGAATAAATAATCCCCCCCAGTACATGGTTGATGTAGATTGGGCGCTTCCCATTCTAGCCATTATTGGCTCATGGAAAGACGTAGGCTATCATTGCATATTGTTCTTGGCTGCTCTACAGTCCGTGTCGAAAGATTATTATGAGGCGTCTTCTATTGATGGAGCTAATGGGTTAAAAAGGTTTAAGCACATCACGTTTCCTCTTATTTCTCCAACCTCATTTTTTCTGTTATTAATTACGATTATCGGAAGTCTGCAAGCCTTCAATCAAATGGCGCTTCTGACTAAAGGCGGACCCGCCTTCAGCACGACCACGCTGACTTACCATATTTATCGTTCAGCGTTCGAATATTACAATTTCTCTTACGCCTCGGCAGTAGGCATGTTCTTATTCTTACTTACTTTGGTGTTTATATTAATCAATTGGTTTGCGCAGAAAAAGTGGGTTTTCTATCAATAATTCATCACGGGGGGAGGTTTTGAAAGTGTTATTAAGTCACAAAGTAAGATACACAGTTCGCTCTATTGTTTACTTGCTGATAGGTCTTATCTTTATCACGCCGCTATTGTGGATGTTTTCTACTTCTTTCAAATATGAGAGCCAAGTATTTGAACGGCCGTTTGTTTTTATTCATTGGGATCAGATCAACTTGGATAATTACAAGCATATTTTGACGGAAACCGCATTTCCCACCTGGATGTGGAATTCCTTGTTTGTCGTAGTTATCTCCGTGGTGTTCAGACTTCTGCTATCAACTTTGGCAGGATATGCTTTCGGCTATCTGAAGTTCCGTTATTCGGAAATCATATTTTTCTTGTTTCTCACGACGATGTTTATTCCCTATCAGTTAACATTGCTTCCTCAATTTATATTCTTTCGATTTATTGGTTTGTTAGATACACATTGGGCGTTAATTATTCCGAACATCGTCGACATTCTGTCTATTTTTCTGATGCGACAATTTTTCCTCACCTTTCCGAAAGAATTAGTCCAAGCAGCGTATATTGAGGGATCTGGTATTTTTCGTTCCTTTATAAAAATTGCACTTCCGCTAGCTAAAACACCGTTGTTAACGCTGGGACTCCTTAGTTTTTTTATGATCTGGGATCAGTATTATCAGCCGCTTATCTTCTTACATTCCAAAGAGATGTATACAATTCCGATGGGTCTTCAAAGCTTCCAGACGCAATTCGGTAAGCAGTACGCGATGCAAATGGCATTAGCCTGCTTAGCAATTATCCCGGTGCTCGGCGTGTTCCTAGCCCTTCAGAAGCAATTTATCGCGAGTATAATGTCTTCAGGGTTAAAAGGATAAGACCGTATAATTATACAAATAGAAAAGCATTTATTACATTTGAGAGATTCCGATTCCGGTTCATAATGAAAGCAAGACCAAGATAAATAAGGGGAGGTTAAAAAAATGATTAAAAAGACTGTATTGATTTTAACAGCATTTGTTTTATTATTCGCACTCTCTGCATGTGGCAGTAAAGGAACCAATAGTGGTTCGGACAAGGAAGTAACGCTTAAGTTCTTAAATATTTCGGAGTATATGGATTCCACGGAATTCAAGGCGTTCTTAGAACGTTTCCAAACGAAATATCCGAACATCAAGGTCGATCCAATTTCTGTACCTCATGAGCAATACATTAACAAGCGCAATATTATGCTGGCTAGTGGTGAACAAGTCGATCTGATCTGGGGCAATGGTGTAGAACAATTCGATGCTATTAATAAAGGCTTCCTAATGCCGCTTGACGATGTCGCCAAAGAAGTTGATGTCGATATGGCTAAAGATTTCGGTGACTTTAAGCCGGATAAAGACGGTAAATATTATCGTTTCCCGATTCAACAAAACAACTGGATGCTGTATTACAACAAAAAAGTATTCGATGATGCCAAAGTGCCTTACCCAGATGCAAAGGTGCCGATGACATGGGATGAGATGGCTGTTGTAGCACAGAAGCTTACGAACCTGAGCGGCAAGGAAAAGGTATATGGCATGTTCTATAACAACTGGGGAATGTATTTCTATGGTTACGGCAGCCAGTTGAATAACGGAAAGTTCTATACAGAGGATGGCAATGTCAATATCAATGCCCCGGAATTTAAACGTAGCTTGGAATGGATGAATGATGTCATGAACGTCAAGAAGGCAGCCATACCGATTGCGGAGTTTATCCAGAATAATACGGATTTCCTTTCCTATTGGAACGGGAATTACGGAATGGTTGTAGGAGCACAGTGGTATGCCCAACTTGCGGCGACGAAGAAGGATCAATTCCCACGTGACTGGAAAGCGGGTATCGCCCCAATGCCGGTTCCAACGGAAATGGCTGGTAAGCACATGAACTGGTCCAGTATCGATTCTTTAGGTATACCGAAGAACTCGAAGAATGCAAAAGAAGCGCTTATTCTTGCGAAAGAATATATTACAGATTACACATTGAGTACGGGTACGCTTCCAATGTATACTAAGGTAAATAAAGACAAGTATTTTGAAGACTTAGCCAATGCTTTGAAGGATGACGATATTACACTTGAGCAAGTGACCCACTTGTTCGGCGGTGATCCTAATGTGATCAACGTAGAAGAAAAGCCAATATTGGGTGCACCGCAAGAATACGAATCAACATTTCTCGATCTCGTCAGCCAATACTATACCGGCTCGAAGACGGTTGATCAGGTGTTGAATGAAGTGAAAGAGAAGGTAGATATAGCGATCAAAGAACAAAAAAATAATTAGGCCCAGCGGCTAAGCCCATCATTTGTGGTGGGCTTAGCTCGTTGTTACTAAGGGGATATGTCATGAGATGGGGAAGAAAGTGGTATCAAGGAGCGAGATCCGTACAGCGGAGAATTATCATTTTACTTGTCGCCATTTTCATTCCATTGATCATCATTCTATTTGCTGCCTATCATTATTTCGAACGTACAATGGTGAATAAAGTAGCGGAGATTAATCGAATTAAAGTAGAGCAGACTGCCTCCCGGGTAAAGGACCTGTTTCAACGGGCTTTCATGTCGACCAATAACTTTATCTACGACAAAGCATTTATCCAAGCGCTACAAGAGCAGGATCCGCTGAGCATCCAGAAAAACTCGACCTATCTTGAGGCCATTGAACGGCTTCAATACACCTTCTTCTTAAACGAAAAGTATGCGGTCGTCATACAAGACAACTTCGGGAATATGTTTGAGTCTAATCCATCTAGATTTGGTTTACAAAAAGGAGAACTGCAAGCGGGAATCCTCAATACGGTTCAGTGGAACGGGTACGATTTTTTCAATAGCTACCAATGGGGATTGCTTAAGCACCAAGAGGGAAGTGAGCCTCTGATCGTACTTAGTCGGTGGATATTTAGTCCGGTTACTGCGAGCAAAAAAGGGATCGTTTCTGTAGTTACTCCTTTAGAGAATTTGAAAGCAATATTGGGTAACGATACGGGGTCATATGCCATTTGGGACAACAGTAATAATCTGATCTTCGCCACTCGACCGGAGCAACCAAGGAAAGACGGAGCTACTGCAGATTCGGAGATCCTATTGCTGCCTACTCCATGGACGATGGTCCAGACGGACTCCACGGCCGTTATTCAGAAAGAATTACGCTATTTTCAACTTACGGTCATAGCAACGATTCTAATTATATTAGTCATTTTCATCACGACATCGACCTTCGTACTGAAGACGATCAGCCAGGTGCTTCATCAAATACGGTTATTATCCAAACGTTTGATTAATCCTTCGCTTAATCTATCCAACGCTGTGCACTCTGATTATCATTTAGCTGAATTATCAGAGTTACTGCAACAGTTAACTCATAACCTCCAGATCTCCCGCAACAATTTGGAATGGGCTGCTACAGAGAAGAGGAATCTGGAAATGAAAATACTGCAGGAGCAAATGAATCCTCACTTTCTGTTGAACTCATTGAATACGATCCGTTTTCTCGCAGAACAATCCTCTCAGGATAAGATAGGCTCACTCGTGCTGTCGCTATCCTATCTTTTACAGCAACAATTATATCGCAACGAACGATATTGGACCTTGGGAGAAGAGAAGGAATATCTTCTGAAATATGTGGAGATCCAACGGGCTAGATTCGGCGAAAACATTGTTGTGACGGTAGACTTCTCTAAGGAGTTGACTCCCTTGCCAATTTTAAGAATGTTATTACAGCCTCTTGTGGAGAATAGCTTTGAACATGGCTTCAGTGGGAGAATAAAGGGCTGGATTCTCATTCAAGCCGAAAGTTGGGGTGACGGTGTCCGAATCACCGTTTCTGATGATGGTGTCGGTGTTAGTTCTATGGTTCCGTCCGCATCAACTTCACGTAATTCTATTGGGCTGAATAATGTTCGTGAGCGATTGCGTTTGCATTATGGAGAACGATCAGTATTAGAGATAACCAGCGGGCAGCCAAATGGAGCCATTATCTCCTTAACGATTCCGGAGTTGAAGGGTGAAACTATTATATGAATATTATGATCGTGGACGATGAATACGGCATTCGCACTCACCTGGTGGCCATGCTTCGCGGCATGGATGGTCTATGCGTCATGGAGGCAGTGAACGGTGAGGATGCGCTGCAGCAAATGGAACGGACACTCCCGAATATCGTGCTGACTGACATTCGGATGCCAGTCATGGATGGAATGGAATTGATTCGACAGTGTCGGATGAGGTATCCTGACTTATGGTTCATCGTTCTGAGCAACTTCGCCGAATTTGAGCTGGCGCAGAAGGCGTTGGAGTATGGGGCACGAAAATATCTTTTGAAAGCAACGATTACTAAAGCTAGCGTGGTTGAGGAAATCAATAGAGCGATTCTTTTTCTGGATAAAACTGTGGAAAAAGAAGCTAAGTTCGAACCCAACGAAAGATTGATGGTGCAGAATTCTTTGTTCTACGAACGACTAAATGGGCATATCCACAATGCAGAGCTTCTTCGGAGAGCCGAGCGTTTGGCTGTTTCCGTGTTCCTGGAGGCATTCGATACTCCTTCGAAATTTGCAATAATGGAAATTGAAAGATTCGTAGATTGGACAGGAAACAAATATAGGGGCCGGGCCGATCTAGCCGTTTATGCTCTGATTAATGTAGTGCGTGAAATCATTAAGCAATGGAATAAGGGAAATGAGTTATTTCATTTGGGGGATAATCGCTTTGTTGTCCTTGATCTAGGAGAATCTGACGATGACCGTCACGCCTTGAAGATTGAGAATATTTCGGCCATCACTAAGCAGTATCTGGGGCTTGAGGCCTCCTTCTTGATTAACTGCGACTTTAGCGATATGGACGATTTTTTTCAGAAGGTGTTAGAATCCCGTCAGCAATTGGTTCATTTCTTCTATGAGAAAAATGCTTGTATCGTTAATACTAAGCATGTGCCAGCGCCGGTTGCAGACTTGGATTTGTATTCTTTCTTTCAATCCGTGGAGGGAAGTGGCAATGAAAGGCTTCAGGTTGCGGCTTTACCTGGCGTGATCGAGGCCTATTTCGAGCTGCT
Source organism: Paenibacillus sp. FSL R10-2734 (assembly GCF_037963865.1). NCBI lineage: Bacteria > Bacillati > Bacillota > Bacilli > Caryophanales > Paenibacillaceae > Paenibacillus > Paenibacillus sp. FSL R10-2734. The sequence goes on from NZ_CP150170.1 coordinate 2,613,688, forward strand.
CCGCCATTTATGCCGTCCATCTGTATCGGTCAAGGGAGACTTAAAGACGCTGATTCAGTTTATTGAGAAAAGCGGGTTTGCCGTCCCTGCGTCATTGAAGTCGGATATCGACCAGCTTCTTGCTTTCCGGCTCACGGATTATAAGGTTGTCTTTACAGAGTGGCTTGGAGAGCTGGATTGGAATAGTAGACATCGTAAAGAGATTTCTAAGGCTTTAACTTTCATTCATGACCGTTATGCCACCAAGGTATCTCTAGAGGATGTTTGTGCTCATGTGAATCTAAGCCGATCGCATCTGTCTAAGCTTTTTAAGGAACAACAGGGTATAACTGTCATGGAGTATATGGAGTCCTATAGGCTGAAGCAGGCAAGGTTACTTCTTCGGACTACCAAACATCCGATTTCGGAAATCATTGATCTAGTGGGGATCTCAGATGTTTTTTATTTTAGCAAATTGTACAAAAAACACTTTGGAATCAATCCGAGTAAAGACAGGCAGCCAGCTTTTATGACCGAACAATGAGGTAGCAAAGAAGGAGAGGGGAAACCGTCTTCTATTTGTCTTGTCTCCCTACAATTATCTAAGAATTTAGCTATAGCTAATAATTATAACCTGCCATAGCTCATTGGTGTAACGGTATTGTCAGTCGGATGTGCTATATTAATTTTAATAATTTTTTACGAGGAGATTAATCTATGAGCACTCAAACCGAACTTAAAAAGCGAACCGTTACTCCATTTCGATATGATATTGTTGGAAGCTTCCTGCGCCCTCAAGCGTTGAAAGAGGCTAGATTAAAATTCAAAAACGGCGAAATTACCGCCGAGCAGCTGAAGGAAGTGGAGAACGACGAAATCGTTAAGCTCGTGCAGAAACAAAAAGAGGTTGGCCTTCAAGCTGTAACTGACGGCGAATTCCGCCGCTCTTGGTGGCATCTCGACTTCTTCTGGGGCTTTGATGGTGTAGAGCGGACCATTATTGATCAAGGCTATCAATTTAACGGTGCACAGTCCAGACCAGAAACAGCCCGACTGACCGGAAAAATAAGTTATAGCAGCCATCCATTTGTATCGCATTATGAATTTTTAAAAGGCGCTGCAGGTGATGACGTTGTTGCGCGTCAATCGATTCCTGCGGCTACGCAGTTCCTGTTTGAGCTGGACCGGGCAGAAAATCAGGAAAGCACTAAGGCAATATACCCGAATCGGGAAGAGCTTATTTCGGATATTGCTAAAGCGTACAAAGCATCGATCCTTGCCTTTTATGCAGCGGGTTGCCGCAGCATTCAAATCGACGATTGCACGTGGGGAGCACTGTGCGACGAACAGTTTATAGCATTTATGAATCAGGTTGGCGTGGATGTAGCTGAATATGCGAACGAGCTTGCGAAATTGAACGAGGAAGTGGTATCCGGTCTGCCGGAAGATCTCGTTGTAACGACACATGTATGCCGAGGCAATTATGTTTCTACTTATGCTGGAGTGGGTGGAGGCTATGAACCTATCGCGCAAACGCTTCTGAACATCAATAATTACTCCGGTTACTATCTGGAGTTTGATACTGAACGTGCCGGCGATTTCAAACCATTACGCTTCCTAAAAGATAATCAGCAGGTCGTGCTTGGCCTGTTCTCATCCAAATTTGGTGAGCTGGAGAGCAAGGAAGATATTCTGAAACGTATTGAGGAAGCGAAGCAATATGTCGATCTAAACCGGATTTGCTTGAGCCCGCAATGCGGCTTCGCTTCCACGGAAGAAGGCAATCACCTGACAGAGGAGCAGCAATGGCGTAAGCTTGCTTATATTAAAGAGATTGCTGAAGAGATCTGGAATTAATTGTAAGTTTAAAATAGAAAATACACCCTTAGCCTTTCGGATGTTCATCCGCTTGGCTAAAGGTGTATTTTGCTATTAAGCGAATACACCAATAAACAGTTTAGCTCCGTCTATACGAGTGGCTTGAGAGTAATCAGGGAAAAGCTCCCTAATAAAAGCCGATAATTGCTTTTGATGAATAGAATCAGGGAAATCCTCCCTAAAAATCGGGGGAGTATCTAAATTTATCATCAAATCAGTTGAATTTCAGGGAAGAATTCCCGAATTATTAGTCTGAAACCAGAATCCTCTGAATATTAGGGAGGAATTCCCTAATTATCTCCAGGACGAGCATATGATTGAGCTGTACGGGGCAGATGAGTCAGGGATTTACCCTAAGGAACAATAAGTGTCACTTTTTAATTGTCTTTAGAGTGTCTTTCGCCAACCTGGAATTCATCGGCGTGTTCAAACATATATTTCACGGTCATAGGGTCTTGTCCCGTCAATTTTTTAAAGTCGTCCGTAAAAATATCCATTTTCCCTTCACGAATAGCTTGTCCGAAAGTAACCATACCTTCAGAAGAGAAGGGTGCCTCGGAATCTTCTTTAAATACACCATCGGTGGTTCTAGGCACGCCCATTGCTTCGAATACGGTATAATTCTCTTCATCCGTGTTTTCTTTGTAGGTAATCTGATTACCCGTGACTTCATTACCGATCTTAATGAAGTCGGTAATCGTCATCAATTCTAGCCCATTGATATCTAGAATCGCTTCATGATAAGAGTTGGAGGCTAGGGCATGAGCAACGGCTTTTGCACAATCCTTCCGTGAGATATAGGCCATTTTGCCGTCACCTTGATTGTTTGTTAATACCCCGTCACCTTTCACATACGTGAAGTAATTGGTAATCATGGCTTCCGCATATTGGGAATTACGAAGGAAAATATAATCTAACCCAACGCTTTGAACATAATGTTCGGTATATACATGGTCAATTTTTTCAACGCTTGGATTGGTTTCATCGGCCGCGTTTACCAGTGAAGTATAAATGATCTGTTTGACTCCAGCTTCTTTGGCAGCATCTACCACATTTTTATGTGCGTTTTGGCGTTTCTCCCCAACAAAAGGCATGGAGATTAGAGCAAGTTTATCGGCATGAGCAAAAGCTTCGGCAAGGCCGTCCTTTTTATTAAAGTTGGTTACATGCGTTTCAATTCCTTGTTCCGCATATTCTTTCAAACATGCAGGATCGTAGGCGCAAAAAATGATTTGGTCTTTATCCACCAGCTTCAATAAATATTCCGCAGCTTGCTTCCCTAGATTTCCATCGACACCAGTCAATAATAATTTACCCATGATCATCGTCACTCCTTGTTGAAATGAATTATATCCTCATAGTATGTGAAAAAATGAACATAGTCTAACACATAAAACTTATGGTCGATTGCTAAATCCAATTTGGATTTGCTGAAGGAAGGAGGGCAAGGCTGAGTTTGTATTATTTTTGAGATAACCTGCTTCGATTGCAAAGGTGTGATGTGAATCTTCTAATGGGATTAGACGAACTTCATCTTGAAGATAGGCGAGTTGATAGTTATCCGGGAAAAAACCGATTAGGTTCTCTGTTATAATATAAAACAACTCTGTTTCCACATCGTCTGCGGTTCGAAGGATGTTCGGCTGATAGCCGTCTTCAATTGCGTGCTGGATCATTAGATGATAGGAGTTTCCAATAACCGTTGGATTCAGCATGACAAGCGGATGTTCGTATAATTCCTCTTTGGTGATCGATTCATGATGGAAAAGAGGATGGTGATGACTCACAGCCGCACAATAACGCCCCTTATATAAGGGATAGGTTACAATGTCCTCTTTTCCCTGAAACTCGGAGTCAAAGGCAATCGCCACGTCATAAATCCCTTTTTGCAAGTATTCTGCGATATCTTTTAGCAATACTTTATTCAGTTCAAGCTTAATATTCGGATGATGATCCTGAAACGAGGGTATCAATTTCAATAAACTTTGGATATCTGTCATCGCCGCATATTCGATACTCAAAAATTGCGTGTTATACTTTTGAAAATTATCCATACTTATCTTCATATGATTGTATTGCTTCCAGAGAATGAGGGCTTCGCCATAAAATAGCCATCCGGCTTTAGTTGGCTCGATGGGAATCTGCTTTCTATCAATTAATTGAATGTTGAATTCCTCTTCAAGCGCGGCAATTTGTTGGCTAATCGTAGTCTGCGATACGTAGTTCTTTTTGGCTGTTTCGGTAAAATTTCTGCATTCAACGAGATCAATAAAATATTTAATCTTTCTTATGTTCATATTATCCTCCGCTGCCGCTATTTGCTCTATTATACCCCAGAAAGCAAAAAGAGAGCCTCGTTTAGGAGACTCCCTGTTTGTACTAATCTTATTTTGTATAGTTATCGAAATAACCTTGAATATAAATCATTGGTGTTCCTTTATCTCCACTACCTGAAGTCAAATCGGATAGAGATCCAATAAGGTCCGTTAATCTACGAGGAGTAGTCCCTTGTGCTTCCATCGCACCGACTAGATCATCATTTTTATTCTGGATGTATTTAGAAATGGCTTGCTTCAGCTCTTCGCCACGAAGATGAGAGAAGTTGTTATCAGCCAAGTATTTCAATTTCACTTCATTTGGTGTTCCATCAAGGCCTATTGTGTAAGCAGGGGATACAACTGGGTCTGCCAGCTCCCAAATTTTGCCGACCGGATCTTTGAATGCACCATCGCCATAAATCATAACTTCTACAGTTTTACCTGTAATTTCTTTGATTTTTGCTTGGATACCATCCACGATAGGTTGGCAGTTATTTGGAAATAGCTTTACACTTTCTTCTGTTGCTTTATTGGATCCAAGTAGACCATAAGCTTCGTTAAAGCCGCTGCCATCAATGGATTGTGTAAGAATATCATCCAGACCAAATACTTTTTCCGCACCATTGTTTGTGAGAATACGTTTGGTTCTGAAGCGAGTGTGAATATCACAAGTTAATACATTTTTTGTATAGTTTAAAATGGTTTTCGGATTGTTGGAGAAGATCACTTCACAGGTTACACCTTCAGCTTCAATCAAACCTTTATAGTATTCAATATAATCAACACCTGTGAATGGGTGCTTGATATAGCCGAAAAACTCACGGAATTGAGCTTCTGTTAATACATCCGTCCAAGGATTGATTCCTTTTGCATCAAGTTCGTCAATGTCTACAAGATGGTTGCCCACCTCATCAGAAGGGTAGCTTAACATTAAGACTACTTTTTTTGCCCCTTTGGCAATACCGCGCAAGCAGTTAGCAAATCGGTTACGGCTAAGGATTGGGAAAATAACACCCACGGTTTCCTCGCCGAATTTCGCTTTAATATCAGTAGCAATATTATCAATTGTCGCATAGTTTCCTTGTGCCCGAGCAACAATGGATTCAGTTACGGTTACAATGTCACGATCCTCGATCGAGAAACCTTCGACTTTTGCTGCATTCAATACGGTCTGAACTACAATTTCTTCTATGTTATCGCCATTGTTAATGATGGGCCCGCGGAGTCCACGTACCACTGTTCCTACTACTCTTTCCAATATGATCTCTCCTCTTGTAAGGGTCTACTCTATATATAAGTAATGGTTATAATCCCTATATTACTATACCTTTTTAAGCGATATAAGTGAAATTAATGTTTATGATATCTAATATAAAAATGGTTTATATCTTGAACTTAATCTTGCTTATTCATCCAAACGATTAGCTGGATTAGAGGAAACCTGCTAAAATACAGCTTTTTACACAGGTATTCTCTGCATGAAGTCCAAAACCTGCGAATGTGCAGGTATATCCTCACTTATGGCTCGAAGGCTTCTTCTGGAGCGAGAATAACTGCAGATTTGCAGGAATCAATAGTTTAACCCTCCTCGTATCCTTAAAAAATGTACTTTTGCAGGTTTATTCGCTGTTTTATAGATAATGGTTAGTCAACCATCAGCATCTTGGAGCGACATCGTGCTAGTTGCACTTGAAGAGATTGAATCTGATCATGCCCAATCTATAGAATCCGAGACAACTTACGATACGCCCGCGGAGAAATCCCCTCATTCGCCGTGAATACTCTACTGAAATAATGTATATCGGGATAGCCGACTTGATCGCCTACCGTTTCGATGGGCCAATCTGTTTCCCGCAGCAGCTTACGCGCCTCCCTATGGCGGATCGAACGAAGATATTCCCCTGGGGGCATCCCCGCCACCTCACGAAATAGCTTGGCAAAATGGTCCTCATGCATATTCATGACTGCGGCCATGGATTTGTTCGTCCAGCGTTCTGCCGATCTCTCTTCTAAATCTTCTATTAATACCCTGATACGCTCAGTGTGGACTGAAGATTTAGCTGCATTTCGAGAGCTTTGCGTTCGAAGCAGCGAAGTCAGAATGCCAAGCAGAAGTCCCCGACAGACCCATTCATAGCCGGCAGGCCTCATAGTAAATTCATGAACAAGCTGCTCCATGGAATGAACGCATTCAGGTGAAGGGGAATAAATCGGTTCTTGAGACAATGGCATGAAAGGAGCGGTTACGGCTTCATAGGCGAATTTCTCACCTATTACTTCATCCTCATTAACTACCATATCTTCCTCATGTGTAATTACCGATTCCCCAAAGAAATCAAAGTGGATGCCAATAAGCTTGGTATCTGTTTCTGACAGGATAGCATTCTGATGATATACCCCAGAAGAGAGAAAAATTAGCTGTCCAGAATTTAGTATAAACTCCTCCGTGTCCATCTTAGTTGATAATTTTCCTTGGCGAACGTATAGAAGCTCAAAGTCATATAACCTTCTTCTCGGAAAGGTGCAAGGGGGAAGGGTCTGCAATTGTGCATAGTGAATTCCGGGTGACCAATCACGAGAAGGTACGTGCTTTTTCAGGGGATAATGGGGTTCTTTTTCACTCATGTACATGCCTCCGCAGCAGTTTAGAATTTATTATTAATTTAGACCGGAATCGTGCAACAATTCTCTACTTCACCTAAATAATTCTAACTCTAAGTCTATTATAATATAAATATATAAAGGATATAAGCATTTCTAAATCAATCTCATTGAAAACGGAAAAAAACAAATATGAGGAGGGTTCAAATGAAAAAGGGAATAAACATCTGGTCGTTTCGCGAAGGAACAGAAATTAAAGAATGTGTACGTCTAGCCAAGGCGGCTGGATTTGATGGTATCGAGCTGTCTTTAAACGAGTCGGGGGAACTTGGTCTACAAACCACTGAGAAGGAGGCGCGTACATTACGTGATTCTATTAATGAAACGGGTCTAGAGATCGCTGGGTTGGCGACAGGTCTGTATTGGTCATATGCGATGACTAGTGAATCTGAAGCTAATCGAACCAAGGCAATCGACGTATGCAAAAAGCAACTGGAGCTGGCGGCTGCGCTTGGTGTAGATACGATTCTTGTCATCCCTGGCGCTGTTGGTGTGGATTTTATCGAGGGCTGTGAGGTTGTAGATTATGAAAAAGCTTATGATAGAGCGCTGGAAGCAATTAGTCAGTTAGCTAAGGATGCTGAGCAAGCAGGTGTTTCCATTGGTCTCGAGAATGTGTGGAATAAATTCTTGCTGTCTCCACTCGAATTACGTACTTTTATTGATACGGTGGGTTCCAGCTATGTAGGCTCCTATCTTGATGTTGGGAATATCGTACATTCAGGTTATCCAGAGCAGTGGATACGGATTTTAGGGAATAGAATTAAGAAGGTGCACTTCAAGGATTACCGCCGGACGGCTGGTGGGCTTCACGGATTTGTTGATCTGCTCGCTGGGGATGTGGATTATCCAGCAGTTATGAAAGCGCTCGATGAAATTGGATACGACAATTATGTTACCGGTGAAATGATACCATCATACACACATTATACAGAGCAAATTATTTTTAATACTTCCGCAGCTATGGATGCCATTCTCGGACGCACCACTTTTAAAGCTTAAAGTAAGCGGGGAAGGCAGTGCTCAGAGTCGGACTAGTAGGCTTTGGATTTATGGGCCGAATGAACTTTGATAAAGTATTATTCATTTAACGGGAGGCTTCATTATGTTGAAAATCGGTTTGATTGGCTTTGGATTTATGGGCCGGATGCATTTTGATAATTATGTTCGCTTAACAGAAGAGGGGCATCCAATCGTCCTTAAAGCTATCTGTGATTTGCGAATTGAGGAATTGAAAGACGGTAAAGCGGATGGTAATATGAGCACTGCTCAGGAAGTTTATGATTTGACAGCTTACAATCTCTACGATGATCTGGAGAAAATGATAGCGAGCGAAGAATTGGATATGATCGATATTGCGGTTCCTACTTACCTGCATGCTGAAATGACTTGTTCGCTACTGGAGCGAGGATATCATGTCTTCTGTGAGAAGCCGATGGCTAGAACTTCAGTAGAAGCGCAAAAAATGGTAGAAACAGCGGAGCGCAGTGGTAAGAAACTGATGATCGGACAGTGCCTTCGCTTTTGGCCGGGGTATGAATATTTGAAAGAAGTTGTGGAAACTGAGCAATTTGGTAAAGTGATGGAAGGCTATTTCTACCGTGGTTCAGGAGCTCCTAAAGATTGGTTTCTGGATGAGAAGCTAAGCGGTGGATGTATCACGGATATGCATATTCACGATACAGATATGATTAACTATTTGTTCGGCAGACCGGCTAAAGTATCGACTTTGGGACGTAACGTTCTGCCGGGAAGCGGATACGATATAGCTTCTACACACTATTTTTATAAGGATGCAAAGGTGATCAATGCTCAGGTGGACTGGACGCTGGAGGGCGACTTTGGTTTCTACATGGGGTACAGAGTTAACTTCGAGCGAGGAAATGTTGTATTTGACGGAAGTCAGGTTAAGGTGAATCCGAATGATGGTGAAGGCTTTATAGTGGAGCTTTCCCCAGATGCGGGGTACTACAGAGAGCTGGTTTATTTCCTGGATGCAATTATTCACGATAAGCCCATCGTCATTTGTACGCCGGAGAGTGCAGCGGATTCTTTGGAAATCGTAGAGGCGGAAGTAAAGTCAGCGGATGCCGAAGGGGAATGGATGATCCTTAACTAACAGAATATAGAGTGGCCATAGACGTGAACTAGAGAACAGATCATTGTAGATGATTTCTCCAGTCACGTCTTTTTGGCATGCATGAAAGCTATCCTTTATTGCGCTGGAATTTTGTATTGTCCCTAGCATAGTGAGATACAGAGCCGTCATATCTTCTCAGGCGTACCTGTTCATCGGAGAACTGTTCAACAATTCCTGAGGCTACCTCTGAATACATTCCATCAGGGTCAAGCTGTAGGGCAGAAATATAAGTTTGGGATAAAGCGGCTATAAAAAAATCAATATTTTTATTAAGTGTATGTGGCATGGTATTCCCTCCGGTGATATCTTCAACATGAATATATATAATCCTAAGGAACTATTTTACCACGTTTTACGGATGATTTTGAGGAGGAATTACTTGATTTTGTTCGAAAATATGAGAAATTTGGTTGTAATTGTATTTATTCTCCGAAGATTATCCGAGGGCAGGTAGCGAAATTATTTCGCTGTCTGTCCTTTTGTTAATTCTGGTTTGAAAAGAATCCTGCGGACGGATATGATTTGTGTAGTGAAAGGATGATCGCCAAATGACAGAACAAACACAAAGAGCCAAGGCGTTATACACACGATTTCTGGGCCATTTTTTAAATATGCATAAGGAAGGTTTCCTTAAAGAGTATAAGAGTTTTGAAATTCCTAGAGAACAAGAATTAGAATGGCTGAACGAAATGGCCTTGGAGTATGCCGGGCAGTTGTCGATACGGGATTGGGAAGCGATGACGATGCTGGAGTCTATCTCCCAAAATTATCAGGATAGCTGGATTGTGGAAAAAGTCGCCTCTTTTGCCTCGCGTAATATTATGAGTGCGGATAGTTTAGTTAAGTTGATCTATGCAGAGAAACTGGTTGAAATTATTCGTTCTCATAAACAACTGATCACCAAAGAGCTGTTATTTGGAGCCTGTAAAGTTGCTGTGCAAATCCTTGAAAATGTAATCTCACAGCCGCTGGTCATTGACCCTGGACATGAGCTTAAGGAGCTTGGTCTTAAAGATAAAAGAGCATTGAACAGCCGTGCAGAGCAAAGTTTGGAGCAGGTGAAGGTGCTAATTAATTAAGAACTGAAGGAACAGGATTCTTTTGACCATATCCGATAGGGGTGGGCATTATTAATCTCGAGATAAGGCAGGTTGATGTTCTAGATTAGGGAGTGACCGAAGTTGACATACTGTTGTCAAATTGGGTGTGTTACGATTTCTTAACAGATTAACTCTGATGATCTAAACAAGAAGATGAGGGATATACAATGGCGGAACCTTTAAAAGCGATGTACAATAAACAGTTTCTGCATGATTTCGGCGAAAAGATTCGTAACGTACACGGTGTCTTCGACACGGAGGCGTTTGTAATTTCAGCGATGGCAGAGCCTTGGGACGCTCTCGAACTTAAGGCGAGAATGCGGCGGATAACGGAGACACTTGGAAGCCACCTGCACCTTCCTTATGAGGAGGCGCTAGCGATTTTGTTCGCCATTACTGAAGATTGTGTGGGATTTCCATACTTGATCTTTCCAGACTTTGTTGAGGTATTTGGTCAGGGGGCGGAGCATTGGGAGCTGTCCATGCAAGCGCTGGAGAGATTCACACTGAAATCATCAGCAGAATTTGCAGTAAGGCCGTTTCTCTTGCGTGAACCGGAGCGGATGATGGAGCAGATGCTAGTATGGTCTTTGCATCCCGATGAGCATGTACGCCGGTTAGCAAGTGAGGGTTGTCGTCCTCGTCTACCGTGGGGACAGGCTCTCCCAATGTTTAAGCTAGATCCAGCACCAGTGTTACCAGTACTTGAGCAGCTTAAAGCGGATTCGTCTCTATATGTGCGCAAGAGCGTGGCTAACAATTTGAACGATATTGCTAAGGATCACCCGGAGATTGTGCTCGAAACAGCACGCCGTTGGATAGGTTCAGATCCCCTCACAGACTGGATTGTGCGGCATGGTTGTCGTTCTTTAATCCGTAAAGCTAATCCGGAGATTATGGCTTTATTCGGTTATGCGGAGCAAGCAGACGAAGCAACACCATTAATAACGAGTGCTTCCATAGTGATTGATCCTTCCATCCTGCGGATTGGCGAAAGCTCTGAATTGCAATACGAGCTTCAAGTTCGCGAAGGAACGCCAGCCCGTATTCGAATAGAATATGGAATCTACTTCGTGAAGGCTACAGGTAGAACCTCTCGTAAATCTTTTCTACTATCGGATAAAACAGTACCTGGAGGTACAATTCTGTCAGGCAAACGGACGCATCGCTGGGCTAATTTAACCACTCGGCGTCATTACCGAGGGGAACACCGGATTGTATTGTTGGTTAACGGGCGGGAAGTTGCAGATACAGTATTGAAACTTGAAGCGGATGAGTGAGGAGTGTTAGTACATGAAAAAAGAAGTTTTGATTTTTATTTCTAATGGCTACGCGGATTGGGAAAGTGGATATATAAGTGCCGAACTCAACAAGCCAGAAAGTGAGTACAAAGTTAGAACCGTGTCTTTAACTAGCGACAACGTACAATCTATGGGCGGATTTACTGTTATTCCTGACTATAATATTGATAATATCCCCGCCCAATTTGAAATGTTAATTTTAATTGGGGGCACAAGTTGGAAAGATAATTCAGCGATTACTCCAGTTATTGAGAAATGTATACAGGATAAGATACCTATAGCCGCTATATGTGATGCAGCAACCTTCTTAGCAGAACATGGCTATTTAGACCACATTCCTCACACTGGAAATTCATTAGATTACTTAAAGGAGTACGCTCCTAATTATAAAGGACATGTAAACTTTATAGAAAAACAGACCGTTTCGAGTGACGATATCATTACTGCTAATGGTACGGCTTCATTGGAATTTACAAAGGAAATCTTGAAGAAGTTAGATGTTATGCCCTTAGAAAAAGTTGATGGATGGTATAACTTTTTCAAAAATGGATTTTACCAAGAATAACGGAGTCATGAAAAAAAAGGTGCTCTCAGGTCGTATCGACTTGAGAGCACCTTTCTGCTTATTTTTTCACTTCAGTAACACCAGTTACTTTTCCTTGATCCGATGTATCAAATGTGGATTGATACTTAGCATCTGAGAAGTAAACATTTCCCTCAACTGTTGCATTTACTAAGCTGAAGCCTTCCGCTTCTACGTATACATCACCAACAAATGTGCCGCCTTGAATACGAGCGTTTTTACTTTTGATCGTAATTTTCGGTGCAGTTAGTTTATAGGAGTTGGTGATATTGTGCTCCGCATCTTGTGTATAGAGAGCAATTTTGCGGGCGGGTTCATCTTTATTCGTGAATTGTCCATCCAGCACGAGATCCTCGGTGAAGGTCAAGTCTTTTAGTGTAGCGGCGATCCAAGTACCATCTGCGCTGATAGCCTTTTTAAAAGCCTCTTCATTATCCACTACGGAAGCAGATGTAACAGCATCTGTGGTGTTATTTGGTGTATTAGTGGTACCTGCGTTATTGGTAGTGCCCGTAGTGGCGGTGGGGGTGACGTTTGCATTGTTATTTGCTGAATTTCCGCAACCAACCAATAGCACAATTGCAAATACTGTGGCTACGCTTGCTATCTTTCTCATCTGAATAACCTCCCTGAGTAATTGTACTGATATCCTTCGAGCTTAATATAGACTGATTAGTTAGTATTAATGTGGTGTAAGCACAAACGCTTACCGTCCTTAGGGACGCTGAAGGTGCTTCTGCTTGTGGACACAATAATATTTACCGATCATTCTACAAATGGTAATATAGGCCTGGACATCTCTGGCGTATAGTATGACCTGGAAAATATGATTTATGCGAAGAATTTCACGAAAAATAACATTCTTCTTTTGATGAAGAAGCATTTTGGATTACAATAAGTTAAGGTGAAAAAAGGAGCTGTACCAATGGCTAAACAGAAATATTATGTAGTATGGGAAGGTAAGCAGCCGGGAGTCTACAGCACTTGGGCGGAATGCCAGGCGCAGACGGATCACTATACCGGAGCCAAATATAAATCTTATGAATCTAAAGCGGCGGCAGATGCGGCTTACAAAGCAGGCTGGAAAGGCAATTGGGGAACTGGGGCGTCCGGTGCAGCTAAGTCTAAGGGGACAAGTTCTTTTAAACGAAGCGCTACAGTAGAGACTTCAGAGGAGATCGATTACGACAGTATCTCTGTGGATGTAGGTACGCGTGGCAATCCGGGTCCAGTCGAATATAAAGGCGTGGATACACAAACCGGAGATATCATCTTCTCTTGTGGGCCGATCAAGAAGGGCACTAATAATCTAGGGGAATTTTTAGCGATTGTGCATGCCTTAGCGCTGCTGAAGAAAGAGGGAAGCAATAAAACGGTCTACAGTGACTCTGTGAATGCTATGAAGTGGGTAAAGCAGAAAAAGGTTGCTACAACCTTGCCACGCGACGCTTCGACAGAGGAAATATGGGTGCTAATTAATCGGGCAGAGCGTTGGCTGCAGACCAATACCTATGACAATAAGGTGCTTAAGTGGCAGACCAAAGAGTGGGGCGAGATCAAAGCGGATTATGGTCGGAAATAAATGCGGCTAGGCTTTTGATTTCGGCATGAGGAGGAGAATTGGGGATGTTCGGCAACGATTGGGATGAGATATTACAGGATGAAATGCAAAAGCCCTATTTTCTGGAGCTAATGGCTAATCTGGAAAGTGAATATAAGGAACATACAGTCTATCCGCCAAAAGAATTACTGTTCACGGCATTAAAGCTTACGCCTTATAGTGGAACTCGGGTTGTTATTTTGGGTCAGGATCCATACCATGGTGCGGGACAAGCTCACGGGTTAAGCTTTTCTGTAAATCCGGGGGTGCGTATACCGCCTTCACTGCGAAATATTTATACGGAGCTAATGGAGGATATCGGGGTACCGATTCCTAATCACGGTTCTTTACTGCAATGGGCAGAACAGGGAGTGCTTATGCTCAACTCGGTTCTAACGGTACGAGAGGGAGAGCCGAATTCTCATAAAGGTTTAGGCTGGGAGACATTCACAGACACCATTATGAAGAAGCTAAATGAAAGAACTACGCTAATGGTTTTTATTTTATGGGGAAGTCATTCCCAAAAGAAAGGCGCCTTCATAGACCAAAGCCGACATGAGGTTATTCAGGCTCCACATCCGAGTCCGCTCTCGTCGTATCGTGGATTCTTTGGTAGTCGTCCTTTTTCGAAGGTCAACCGGTTTTTGGAGTCGAATGGAATGATAGGGATCGATTGGTCCATTTCGGACTTATAGCTAATCGGATGTTGGGAAGGGGGAGGGAGCTATGAAGCATTGGGTTGGTAAACCAGTTATTATGTACTGCGGCGACGAACCTTACACGATTATGAAAGGCATTTTGCGCAAATGGGATCTTTCCGCTTCTGTGGCCGTAATCGGTCATCAGGAAATTGCCGTGCCATTTCGGGATATTGTGGTCATCAAGGCTTTGGCTCCTAGAGAAAGAGCACTGCCTCCAGTCTTGCATTCTGTGGGTTATGTAATGAGGGAGCGGCAGCAATTTGATAATGCAATATATTTTAAATCGGCGGTAAGCGTTTGGAAAGAGGATCGGCTGATTGCTCTGAATACGACCATTGTTTCACATACGAAAGGTTCAGTTACACTACAGGATGGACAGAACCTCATGAAGGGGAATCACATATTTGTAGTACGTTCTTTGCGGGGGTAATTTCAGTAACCCTATAAAGAAGAATAAATGGTACATCTTCCATTGGAGATGTACCATTTGTTATTTACAGAACTTCAGTTAGTTTGCATAACGCTTAGTAAGTCTTATAGCTTCTCATTCTTGAGAGGCTCCGTCTCTTCCTCTCGATCGGTAACAATAATCTCGTACACTCGCAGAAAAATAATTTTTGCAATCATATAGACGGGAAGCGCAATAAGCACGCCAATAATACCGTAGAAATCTCCACCTATAAGAACAAGAAGGACAGTGGTCAGTGGATGAACATCTAATGATTTTCCGTAAATGATCGGTGAGAGCACATTATCTTGAATTTGCTGTGCAATGAATATGATCACCAAGGACCATATGGCCATCGTAGGTGACTCAATGAAGCCTACTATAATTACCGGTATTGCTGCAAGGAAAGAACCTACATAAGGGATGAAATTGAGCGGTACAGAAATTACTGCGAGCAGTAGTGAGTAAGGGAGCCCGATGATAAGGAAACCGATATATAACATAATACCGAGTACGACGTTTAGCACCACACGTGTGACAATGAAACTGCTGAGCGCACTGTCGATATCTCCAAACATCTCTTGTCCTTGCTTGCGGTATTTTTTCGGGAGTAGACCCTGTAATTTAGGTGACAGCTTATAGTCATCTTTCAGCATGTAGTACAGAATGATGGGCAAGGTAGCGATTAATACTACAATGCTGGAAACTACACCGATCAAATTGGACATCGAATTGGTGACCCAAGTAATTGCATCGCTAAGATATTCTGATATACGGGCAGCTATGTCGGAGTCCCCTTGGAAAAAGCGCGACAGTGTCGGATCGTCCCTTAAGGCATTGAACTGATCCTGTAATCCCTGAACGAGATAAGGGGTATTATCGATAAAGTTCTGAATTTGTTCTTGTAGCGTCGGCCAGACTAGAATCCAGAAGAGAATGAACAATCCCGCAAACAGGAAATAAATAAGCAGGATGGAGAGCGTTCGATTCAATTTTCTTTTTTCAAGGACGCGTACTAACGGACGTAACAGGTAGTACATGAAGCCTGATAGCAGCATGGGAATAAGTAATAATCTGAAAATGGCAGCCAAAGGTGCGAATAGAAACATTACTTTGGAGCCTAAGTACAAAATAAGTAAAAAAGCGATGATAGTAAGACTTGTCCGAAAATACTTCTGTTGTTGCAATAGGAACATCCCCCAATTTCAAAATAACAATCTATGTAGTTTAATAACCCTAATTCACATGTCTTGATTCAAATGAGTGGATTACTTCCCTATAGGTAGTTGTTGGCATATCCGTGGAGGATGACCATATGACTAAGGCTACGCCAAGTAAGCTGTTCACATCACATCACATCACATAACCATAACATCATCATTACCATTCCGGGGCTTCATGGATTATCTTGACTTCCGTTTGGAAGTTTTTTTTGTGGATAGGGTGAATATTTCTGGTACTATAACCTCGCCTCCGGTTTCCTTCGTAACTTGTCTTGCCTTGACGAGAGACATAAAAGCAAAAAATTCCCCTAAAGTGGCCAGTGCGGCAGCAATGATCTCATAATCTTCAGCGCTTAATTCTGCAGCTTCTTCACGGCCAGTTCCGTTCCCGTTGTAATTTCCATTACTGTTTCCATTACTATTCGGATTTCCATTACCGCCCATTTTGTTGTTAGTTCTTCTGTTGGCCATTTCTGATCACCCGCTTTTTCCTATATGTAGTATTAATATGTTTTAAACACGGTTGAGGAGATAGGCAATTGGTATCTAATTTTCTAAAGGACTGTTTAGCTGTTAAGGTAAGCTGGGATCATTCCAATTATTTCATCCTGCTGAAGGGCCATTTTTAATGTTAAAGCGCTTTACAGATGATGAAAACGCTGTTAAAATCATAAATGAGCACAAATGATCAATAACAGTCACGGATATTCAATTAATGGTCATGAAATTCCAAAGATAAGCGCATTTAATAGATGAATTAGCGCTTTAACTTAAAGGAGCGAACCACGATGTTGTTTGAGGAAGAGAGAAAACAAAGAATCGTGCTTTTTGTGGAAAAGAATTCAAGAGCTTCAGTGCAGGAGCTTAGTCAGGAAATGGGCGTATCCGAGTCTACTGTGCGCCGTGACCTGAAAGAGCTTGAAGAAGCCAAGCTGTTGAAACGAACGCATGGCGGGGCAGTATCTCTGCAGAGTGTTAACTTTGAGGCGACCTATCCAGATAAGGAAGATCGCTTGTTGGATGAGAAGCAGAGAATTGCGCGCAAGGCTGTAGAGATGATTCAGGAAGGCGACGCTATTCTGCTGGATGCTGGAACAACAACGCTACAGATCGCCAAAGAGCTGAAGAACTTTTCAAATATCAAGGTTATTACGAACTCAATCATGGCACTTAATGAGCTGAAGGATTGCCGAAATATAGAGGTTTCGATTACAGGCGGTATGTTGCGACCTGATACGATGGCTTTTGTAGGACCGATGACAGAACGTTCTCTAGAGATGGTTCGAGTAGATAAAACCTTTCTTGCAACCAACGGATTAGACTTACGTGAAGGCATTACGACACCGAATATGCTTGAAGCTGCCACTAAGCGCAAGATGATCTCAGTTGCGAAGCAAGTTATTCTGCTGGCCGATCATAGCAAACTAGGTCAGGTATCCTTCTGTAAGGTTGCCGATGTGATGGAAATGGATCACTGCATCATTGATTCTGGTGCGTCTGACAAGTTTATCCGTGAGATCACGCAAATGGGTGTTGATTTCTCTCTCGTGTGACCTAGGTAGAAGATGTTCTATGAATAGAAACATCTGAATTTGAATTGTAAAGAATCATCGTTTGATCGTTTGGAGAAATTACATCTGCCGCATGTTTAGGCGATATCTATGACTTAGAAAACCAAAATAATTGAGGGATAATTATGATCTATACAGTAACGCTTAATCCTTCCATTGATTACATCGTGGAAGTTGAAGATTTGAGACTAGGTGACTTGAACCGGATGAAACGTGATTTGAAGCTTCCCGGAGGTAAAGGGATTAACGTATCACGCGTGTTAAATCAGCTTGAAGTTCAGAATAAGGCTATAGGTTTCCTTGGTGGATTCACTGGACGATATATTGAGGATTGGTTGCTGAAAGAATCGATTTCAAGTGATTTCGTATTTGTTTCTGATGATACCCGAATTAATATCAAGCTCAAGCATGGAGAGGAGACGGAGATTAACGGTGCAGGACCCATCATCAGTGATACGGAGGCCGATGAGCTGTTGCAGAAGCTGGCCGCTCTGAATGAGGATGATGTTGTGATTTTGTCGGGAAGTGTGCCTCCATCGCTTGGTGCTGATTTCTATGATAAGTTGATTTCTGTATGTAAGCAGAGCGGGGCCGAATTCGTCATTGATACAACGGGTACAGCGCTGAACAAGGCACTTCCTCATCAGCCCTTGCTCGTTAAGCCTAATCATCATGAGCTCGCAGAGCTATTCGGTGTTACGATTCACACGAGGGAAGAGATTATTATCTACGGACGCAAGCTGCTCGAAGCTGGCGCAAAGCATGTGCTGGTTTCAATGGCTGGTGAAGGAGCCTTGTTCATTACGGAACAGGGGGTATATCACGCCAATGCGCCAAAAGGACAGGTAAAGAATTCTGTAGGTGCAGGGGATTCCATGATCGCTGGATTCGTTGGCACACTAGCCTTGACTGGAGATTTAATGGAGGCTTTTCGTGCAGGAGTTGCCTCAGGAAGCGCAACCGCGTTCTCTGATGACCTGGCAAATAGAGAATTCATCGAGCAACTTAGACCGCTGATCAACATCTCAGAAGTGTAAGCAAACAGCATTATAAGTACTCAAGGGAGTTGGAAGACATGAAAATTACGGATTTGATGATAAAAGATACAATGATTATGAATTTAAAAGCAACCACTAAAGAAGGCGCAATTGATGAATTGATCGCTAGTCTTGCCGCTAGTGGTCGAATCAATGATCCTGTTCTATTTAAAGAGATGATTCTAAAGCGTGAAGAGCAGTCCAGTACTGGAATTGGCGGTGGTATTGCAATGCCACATGCTAAGACTAAAGCGGTGAATGAAGCGACGGTTGTGTTTGCCAAGAGCGCGACGGGCGTGGAGTTCGAATCGCTAGATGATGAACCGGCTCGAATTTTCTTTATGATTGCCGCCCCAGAAGGAGCGGGCAATATGCATCTTCGTACATTGGCCTCGCTGTCCAGACTATTGATCGATAGCGAATTCATCGAACAGCTGATGAATACCCGAACGACTGATGAGGTATCCGCCTTGTTCGATGCCAAGCAGGCGGAAGGGGAAGCTAAGGAGAAAGAGAACGAAACCAAGGACAGTGTTACAACGTCAGAACCTGAAAAGCTAATCGTCGGCAACCCAGATTCCCAAGCATTTGTCGTAGCTGTAACCGCTTGTCCTACCGGAATTGCACATACCTTTATGGCTGAGGATGCGCTCAAAAAGAAGGCTCTGGAAATGGGAGTCAATATCCGTGTAGAGACAAATGGTTCTGAGGGTGCCAAAAACGTATTAACACCTGATGAGATTCGGCGTGCAAGTGGTGTAATTGTCGCAGCGGATAAACAAGTGGAAATGGCTCGTTTCGATGGTAAACCAGTGCTGCAAAGACCGGTTAGTGATGGTATCCGTAAATCAGAAGAGCTGATTCGGAAAGCTATGAATGGCGATGCACCGATCTACCATAATGAAGGTCGTAGCGGCAATGACGATGCGTCAAAAGAGAAATCTGGCAGTATCGGCAGTAAAATATATAAAGATTTGATGAACGGTATCTCCCACATGCTGCCGTTTGTAGTCGGCGGTGGTATTCTGCTGGCGATCTCCTTCCTGATTGAGCAGGTAGGTGGAGCGGAACATCCTCTGTTCCAGTTGCTGCAGACGATCGGTGGCGGGGATGGTGCCTTCCATTTCTTAATTCCAGTCCTTGCTGGATTTATAGCGATTAGCATTGGTGATCGTCCAGCACTGATGCCAGGTATGGTTGGCGGTTACATGGCCTTGAATTCAAACGCTGGATTCCTTGGCGGTCTGGCCGCAGGTTTCTTGGCTGGTTATGTAGTTATTGGCCTGCGCAAAGTATTTGCAGGTTTGCCAAAAACCCTCGACGGACTAAAGCCGATTCTGTTATATCCGGTATTCGGCCTCCTGATTACCGGTGGGTTGATGTATTACCTGTTTGATCCGGTGTTTAGCTGGATCAACGTAGGACTCATTGATTGGCTTAACGACCTTGGAACCGTAAATGCAGTGATTCTAGGTCTTGTTCTCGGTGGAATGATGGCCATTGATATGGGAGGACCTTTTAATAAAGCGGCCTACACTTTTGCCATCGGTGTATTTACTACTAGTGGTAATACCAACGGCTTTATGATGGCGGCAGTAATGGCAGGCGGGATGGTGCCTCCACTTGCAATAGCACTAGCTACTACTTTCTTCAAGAATAAATTCACGGAAGCAGAACGAAAATCAGGCTTAACGAATTATGTACTGGGCTTGTCGTTCATTACAGAAGGTGCGATTCCATTCGCCGCTGCCGATCCACTACGTGTTCTGACCTCCTGTATCCTAGGTTCAGCCGTGGCTGGTGGTCTTACACAGCTGTGGAATATCAACGTTCCAGCGCCGCATGGCGGGATCTTTGTGGCTGCGCTTTCGAGCCATGCGCTGCTATTCCTGTTAGCCGTTCTCATCGGAGCAGTCATATCTGGCTTAATGCTCGGATTATGGAAGAAACCGCTAGTGGCAAAGTAATAAAATAAGTTCATTTGAATTGCTGAGTGCCAGACGCTTATTCTGGTGCCCAGCAGTTTTTCTTACCTGAACATTGACCACATATTCCCCTCAACCCCTGCGAGAATAATCTCCTTGTTTGAGGTTTATTTTTGTATAATTTAAAATATATATAATCAGAGTGCAAAGGAGAGAGCGAGATGATACTGCATAAGGGGGAGGTTTTGTTCCGTCAAGGGGACAGCTGCGAATTCTTATATAAGGTAAAAAGTGGGCTGTTCAAGGTAACAAGGCTTCATGAGAATGGGAACATGGTGCTATTTAACATCTTGTATCCCGGTGAGATGGTTCCCCATCATTCACTCATTTCGCCAAAGGAGGCGCATGGAACAGCGGTTGCGATGATGAAGAGCGAAGTGGAAGCAGTGCCTTCAGCGGAATGGTATCAACAGGTGCGAGATGAGCCCGGTCAAGCGATGGAAATCGCCAGACTGCTGCAGGAGAAAGTACGGTTCATGCAGACAAGGCTAGATCATCTTACCGTTGGTACACCTGCAGAACGTTTGGAACTGTTAACCCGCTGGTTCAATGATTACTCTCATGGCGAAGCGCTAACAGAGCTGTTGACACAGGAAGAAATTGGACAATTGATCGGCGTGAGACGCGAAACAGTCAATCGTTTGCTGCGTACCGTGGAGTGATTCCTGCTTTTTTATAGCAAGGTGTTTAGAGTGGGTGATCTCCGTGGTATAATGTATTCAGAACTTATTAAATTAGAGAAAGGATCAGGATACCATGTGTCCCCGAAGGACGATTCCCCAAAGGACGATTTGGAAACGTTATGATCTGTCTTATACTTAGCTTCCCTGTAGAAGGTGCGTGAACCGTTGTTATTCGACGAACCGCCTCTGCGAGGGGAAGGAGTATATATATGCGAAGGAGCAACACCTCCGGTTTTACCCGTCGTAGAGGTTGGTGGGACGTTTAGCCGCCATATACGATAAGGGGAGACCTGTATGAGGAACCACAATAACGGAGTGAATATACTGCTCCGATTGACAGTCATTTTGTTCGGTACATTTTTGCTTGCATTTACTTATTATCACATTAATTTTCAGAACCATTTGTCTGAGGGCGGATTCGTAGGATTATCGCTGCTCGGCAAATACGTATTAGGTATTTCACCTTCAATTTCAACTCTGCTTCTAGACGTTCCAGTACTCTTGATTGCATGGATGTTCAAAGGGAAAGCGTTCGTGTGCAACACCTTTGTTTCTGTAGGAGCCTTTACAATCTTTTACGGACTAATGGAACGATATTCCGGTTTGGTCATCAATTTGCAGGGCAACTTGGCATTAGCAGCCCTTTTGTCTGGCGTACTGACAGGTTTAGGTGCGGGAATTATTCTGCGAAGCGGCGGCGCAAGTGGTGGAGACGATATTTTGTCGCTGCTGATCAGTGAATGGAAGGGTATCAAAGTAGGTACAGTATTCATCATGATGGATGTAATCGTTCTGGCACTATCACTTTTCTATATGCCTGTTAAAGAAACAATGTATACGGTGATGGCGGTAGTCGTAGCTGGCTATGTGATCACTTTTACAACCTCTTTAGGCAAACCGAAGAGAGTGAAGGCGCCAAAGATTCAGTCTACGCTGCGTAAACCCCATGATGGTGCGGTAATGTGAAGAAGGCTGGTATAAACAGCTTATTCGGGGATATACTAATAATAAGGTCAGCCAGAATTTCTGGTTGACTTTTTTTATGTTTTCGGGGCTCGCACTAAGTACCTGAATGAGCATCGAAGTTAAAGACCTACTTTGTGTGGTGATTTTGTAGTGAAATTAAGGCAATAATATTCTCTCTCTCCTCGTATCAATAAAAATGATGTATTATAGTAGGAATATTCATTTGTTATCCGTTTGTACTATACTGTGCGGTGAACACGGGTGTTTACGGACTCAGATGCACTTATTTGTGCGTTTTAGCCCTTTTGGAGGTAGTTACGGACAGGGAAGAGCTTATTTGTCATAACTAGGGAGAATATCACGCCATTTTAATTAAATAAGTGCACTGGAGTCCGCAAGCAGCTCATAAACGCTCAATTGTTCCCAATAAGGTCTCTGGTGTCCGTAAAAATTCTGAACGCATGAAAAAAATGTATGGACATACCTGAGGTAGAAGAAAGCTCGTTGGTAGAATAATAAAAGTGGCGCACAGTGAAAATCCTGTGCGCCACTTTTATTTAACTAGCTGCATTCGTGATCGCTTCGCATTCGTCCGAGCAATGACCACTATGCTCTTGTTCGCAGTCCTCACAGCAAAGATGCTGAAGATGGCAAGCATCGTTCGCGCAGTTGATGTATACGTCAGTTGGCTGACCGCAGTGATGACAACTTCCGACAATGATATCCTCGTCGGTATGGTTAATCTGCACGGAGGTCCGCTCATCGAACACATAACATTTTCCATCAAACAGCCGGCCCTGTACCTCAGGGTCTTTACCATAGGATACAATGCCGCCATCCAGTTGGTACACCTGCCCAAAGCCTTCCTTCATCATAAACCCGCTTAATAACTCACAGCGGATTCCACCTGTACAGTAGGTCAGAATTGGCTTGTCCTTTAGATCGCTCATATTCTCACGAATCCAATCCGGGAATTCTTTGAAGCTGTCCACTTCAGGGCGAATGGAGCCGCGGAAATGACCAAGATCGTATTCGTAGCCGGTACGGCCATCTAGAATCACCACATCATCGCGCTGCATCATGTCATAGAAATCTTTAGGCGCCAGATGCTCTCCAGTGATCACGTTAGGGTCCAATTCCTCCTCGACCCGGAAAGTTACAAGTTCCTTTTTATAACGCACGAAAAGCTTTTTGAAGGCATGACCCTCAGCCTCATCGATCTTGAAGACGATATCGCTAAACAGCGGGTTTGCGCGCAGATCCTTCATGTATTGCTCGGTTTGGGCAATTGTGCCGGAGAGAGTCCCGTTAATGCCCTCATCTGAGATGAGAATCCGACCTTTTACGTCAAGTTCTTTGCAGTAAGCTAAATGCTCTTGGGCGAATAGTTCTGCTTCTGGCAATTTTACAAACTTATAGTAAAGCAGAATCGCATATTCCGATTGTGGGTTCATTCTTTTTCACCTTTATCATTAGAATTAGATTACTAAATAAACAATTAAGTATAAAAAGTATTGTACCATATTATAAAGTATAGACAAGAGATATGGAACCGTAATATGAAGAAAACTGGTATAAATAGCATTTTCGGGGATACTTCGATTAAGGTCAGCCAGAAATTCTGGTTGACCTTTTTTTGTTCCAAGTGTGTCATATATATTTGACATTTCGCCAATGTGTCATATATATTGTACACGAGGGGGGCTTGTATGAACAAAGTTAAAGAATATAGGCAGATTGCCCAACTGACGCAAATGGAGCTAGCAACTCGTGTTGGCATCGCCCGCCAGACTGTAAATCTTATTGAGAACGATAAATATAATCCATCATTATCCTTATGTATTGCGCTTGCTAAGATCCTACACACAGACCTGAACACATTATTCTGGGAGGAAGAGCAATGAAGAACAAAATTTTGAATCGTCTGTTAGGTGTAACAGATGACCGTGATGAGTATCAACTGCAAGAAATCTATAAAGAGCTGGCATTTTCGGGGGCATTAATGTTCTACCTTTCTATGCCTCTTATGTTCATATGTTTTCTAATTGATACGATTAAGAACACACTTAGCGTCGGGACAATAGGCCTCTTAATTGTGAATATGATTTACGCTAGCAAAGTGTTTTTCCGGATTCGCAAAAAAGAGCTGGATTCACTAGAATGTGCCAGTGAAGAGGAGTACAGGGTGAAGATCAAGAAGCTGCGTAAAGGTGGATTTCAGGCAGGTCTTTATTGGGGATTGTTAATGTTTATACTAAATGCATACATACTACCTTATCTCGCAAGTGGTCGCATTGAACTAACCTGGAGAAATTTTATCATCTGGCTATGCGGAGGGATACTCTTTGGCGTAACAATGTACATTATAAGCAAGTCCAAACTGAAGAAATGTTATTAGTGACACAGTTGTAGCACTATATTAAGAGTCGAAGCTACTCAAATGGTTACAATTGAAATAAATTAGAATTAGCATACTAATAATGCCCGCCAATATCTGAGGATATAGGCGGGCATTTTTTCTATCCATTCTAGCTGCTTATAACGAGAATCTAGCAAGCTCGGAGCATGTCTTAGTTAGTAGGCTTGTGCTTCGAGAGGATCGTTCTCCTCTATGTATGCGAAGGGGAGGACGATTTTATGGAAATAATAAAATATATGCTTCACACAATACAGTATTTCATATAAGTTACGTCCATTGAATCATTAGGGAGTATGATCTAGTATAAAGCAGAGCCAATATTTAGCTTTATTTACATTAATTAACGCCAAATAATGACAAAATGTTCAGGATATCTTTCGTCTGAATGAGAGGTATTTTGACTTGATTAGAAAGGAGGAACCATTTAGCTGCAGTTATCGACATAAGGTTAGCTAAATTTGAAGCGAAAAAAGAGTTAAATGTCGTAGATCGATTGTAGAGCTCTCTCATAAGTTTGAACGGAATCTAGGGGTTACAGTGGTGAACAATGAAAATTTTGAGAGAGTAACGTGGAACAGGCCGATGAATGGACTAATTCGAAAAGGAAGATGTAGATGAATCGAAAATATATGATCTACGGATTGGCGGTTACTATCTGCTCGATGTTGTGGCTTACTCCAGCCTCTGCGCAAAGTGCTTCAGATTTTAAACTTAAGACATCCATAAAGGAATCGACGGATACTCAATTTACGATCACGTTGTCCGGAGAAAAAATAGAGGATTTATACGCATATGAGACGAAGCTGAGCTTCGACCCTGAACGACTTGAATTAGTTAAGGCGAAGACCGACATAGAGGGCTTCTCCGTGTCACCAATTGTGAACAATGGAGAGATTACCTTCGCGCACACCAAGATCGGAAAGGTCAAGGGTGAGAAAGGAAATCTGGATATTACGACGCTGACGTTTAAGACGAAGAAAGCGGGTACTTCTGAGTTGAAATGGACAGGAATGAAAATCGTTGATCAGAATTTGAAAAGTCAGATGCTTTCCCCAAATCTAACAGTAGGTTATACGAAATTGTTTACTGATATTAAGGGTCACTGGGCGAAGACAGACATTATGGAAATGGTGGACCGTGGCGTCATTTCCGGGATGAATGTTGACATCTTCGCACCGAACAATAAGCTGACGAGAGCACAATTCGCGAAGATGATCGCGGATGGATTGAAGATCAAGGAAGGTGCAAGCAACCCTTTCAAGGACGTGAAGCAAGGGTCGTGGTATGAAGAAGCCGTGAAGAGAGCCTATGCTGCGGGTATCGTGACTGGCATTTCTGCGGATAAATTTCAACCGGAGAAGGAGATCACTCGTGAGGAAATGGCGGTCATGCTCGTTCGTGCGAAAGCACATGGTCTTGGCGTGAAGCCAGATACTTTGAAGGCAGGAAAGCTACCTGTGTATACCGACGATAGCTCCATTAGTGAATGGGCAAGAACTTCTTTAGCCGTAGCTGTAGAATCGAAACTAATGAAAGGTCGATCAGCAAAATTACTTGCGCCGAAAGGAAATACTACTCGTGCGGAATCCGCCGTCGTGCTTAAGCGGTTGTTAACGAATTAATAAGCCAAAATAGGAGGTATTCTATGCAATCTAACTTATCAAAGTTGAAGATTGGCACGAGATTATTGTTATCCCTTGCATTAGTATCACCGATTACATCCGCATTTGTGGATGGATCAGCGCAAGCAGCTGCGCAGGTTGCCGCACAGGAAAGTGGAAGCGTATACATCAAGGATTTTAATGACGGTAACGTTAGCGGTTGGAAAAAAGGGGCAGGCTCAGGCACAGCGACGTTCGCCGCTGACAATGGGTCGCTTAAGGCAACGACAACGGGGCCTGTAGTTACCTACGATGTGTATTCTCCTGTTATTACCGATGGCATCTATGAGTTGAAAATGAAATTTGACACGGTTCCTGGTCGCTTCGGCTTCGTGATCCGTCATGCAGATGAAGCAAATTTCAGTGCCATTTATTATGACACTAGCAACTTTGGCTGGTATGCGGTGAAGGACGGGGGAGAGGCGTATGGTAGTATCGATAATAGCAACTATACATTTCAAGCGAACCGTGAATATACATTTAAGCTGGAATATGTGAATGACCAAATGACCGTATGGATCGACGGTCAACAGCTATTCAGTGCAAGTACACCCAATGTTCCAGTGAATGCTGGAAAAATTGGTATTCGAAGTTGGTTTAATAATAAAGTAATTCATATTGACGATGTAAAGCTTACCGAAGTAAAGGTGGATAGACCGGTGCAGCAGCCCATAACGGTGACGGATACACTGCAGTCCGCCGATATGACGGTTGTCATCGATAAGGAGTTTCCACGGGTGCAGAAATATACGTGGAACGAGAGCGGCGCAGAAATGAACGGTCAACTTATTGGAATCAACGAAATAAAAATTAACGGTAAGTCACACTACCCACTCGCAGTGGAATACCACAAAACAGCTGCTTCTGGGGATCGCGGCGAGCGAGCCAGTTACACGCTTCAATTTCCAGAGATTAATGTAGAGCTCGGTGCTGAACTGGAAGTGAAAGATAATGTAATGAACTTCAACATTACGCGCATCACCGAGAGCGGTGCCGAGAAAGTCAAGACGATTGAGTTCCCTAATCATGATCTCGTTAGTATTCTCTCTTCGGAGCCTGTTGCAAAGGAGACTGGTGTATCCATCACGGGCTCGATTAGTGATGAATACAAGGATCTGAAAGCGGGGGCTACGAATGCGAGTGGATCACGGTATTACGTATTCCTGAACAACGATAAATTAGCAGGAACGATTATGAATAATGCCATAAATGGATCCGATAAGACGCGTCTTCGCATCGCAAACAATGGAAGTGGTGATAAACAAGCATCGATTTGGAATGGTACATTTATTTACCGCGGTAGCGATACGATGCCAACGCAGTCGCTTCCCACCTCGAAAGTTGTCATCACACCAGACGCTAACGAAGATAACACCGTAGACTGGCAGGATGGTGCTATTGCGTATCGTGAGAATGCACCAATACCTTATGGTAGTCAAATGATTCGCGACAATATCTCTTATATCAGCATGAATTTAGGCTCAACGACGACGTCTCCGTTTCTGCGGGCGTTCGATAACGCGAAGAAAATTTCAAATCTGACCGATGGTTTCGGCCAGCTAGTCTTATTTAAGGGTTACCAAGGAGAAGGCCATGATGATTCTCATCCGGACTATGGTGGTAATATCGGTATTCGTCAAGGCGGTAAGGAAGATTTTAATTTCGTATTGAGCGAGGGCAAGAAGTATAACATCAAGGGCGGCGTGCATATCAATGCGACAGAATACATGCTGGATGCAGTCGGGACCAAGTTGGAGAATTTGGTACAACCGCTGTCTAAGGGATGGGGCTGGTTGGATCAAGCCTATTTCGTCGATCAGTCCAAGGATGTGCAATCCGGAGAATTAAAACGTAGGCTGGATATGCTGAAGGCGGACACGGGTGATAATTTGTCATTTATATACGTCGACGTCTATTACAATAACGATTTTAATGCAATGAAATTGGGAGAATACATTAACGGTAATGGATGGATGTTAGGCACAGAGTTCGCAGGCCCATTATTTGAACCAGCGGCATGGGTGCATTGGGGTACGGACCCAGGTTATCCAAACCAAGGTGACAATAGTCCGATTGTAAGATTCGTGCGCAACCAAGTGCTTGATGGCTTCATGACGACACCACTCTTGAAGGGCAACCAACAGGTAGGTGTTGGATATTGGCAGCCTAAAGCAGAGTTCTACAGCTACAACGAAACGACTAAGGCATTTTTTAATCATAATCTTCCGACTAAATATATGCAGTACTTCCCAATTATGAAAATGACGAATGATCGTATCGACTTTGAGGGAGATGTATCCGTCGAGCGTGAAGCAGATGGCAAAATTCATTTAAGAAAAGACGGTAACAACGTAGCTATCATGACGGATAGCTCGAATGTTACAGATAGCACTGTCTTTATCCCATGGGATCCCATTCAAGAAACAAAAATCTATCACTGGAATCCAGCAGGTGGGACGACGACTTGGAAGGTGCCAGCATCCTGGAGCAATGTACAGACAGCACAATTGTATAAGTTGACGGATCTAGGTCGTGAGCTTGTCGGTCCTGTGAATGTTGTGAACGGCGAAGTAACGCTCACAGCAACCCGTGGAACTGGATATGTCTTGTACAAAGATTTAGCTGAAGAGCAAGAAGACATGGAGTGGGGGGAGGGCGGCCTCATTAAGGATAATGGCTTCGACAGTCAAAGCTTCGGAAGTTGGAGCAAATCCTCTACGGGAGCAAATACGGATCACATCCAATTCGTGAAATCAAATAACGCAGATGACATGGTGCAGGTGAAAGGACCATCCGACGCGACGCTTACGCAGACGATTACTGGACTCAAGCCTGGCAATGCGTATACCGCATCCATATGGGCTAATATTGACGGCAAGCGTAAGGTAACTATCGGTGTGAAGCAAGGCGATGAGGAAGTCAGCAACTACATGGAAGATATCCCTGTACCGTATTATGCGCAGCAGCACAAGTACCTCAACACCAATACTCAACGCGTTAAAGTGACGTTTACAGCGCAAGCCGAAACGGCTGAGCTATCTATCAACGTTGCTACTGGTAATGCAACGGTGAATCTGGACGACGTCCGCGTATGGGAGAATCCAACATCTACGGATCCGGGAGACTCTGTACTGTACGAAGATTTCGAGAATGTAGACGAGGGCTGGGGACCATTTGTGTATAGCAAAAGCGGATATGTCCGGACGCATATCTCTGATAAAAGAGAAGGTCAGATCATGAATTACGTGCTTGACGGGAAGTATTCACTCAAATCGAATGAAAGCGGGACGGGCGAATGGCTCCGTACACTACCGCAGACACTTCGTCTTGAGAAAGACCACAAATTCCGGCTTACGATGAAAGTGAAGACGGATACGGAGGGCATGTATACGGTCGCTCTGCGCACAAAGGAGAATGGCACGGTTCGTGACTTAGCTTCCAAGACACTTAACCTTAGCACAATCGATATTGATCTTCCGTTCCAAACCGATGGTACAGAGAACGCTTATCTCGCTATTATTAAGAACAAGGACAACGATCAAGCTGAATTGACTGGTACACTATTGATTGATGATATTCGCGTTGATGACGAGGGTTCAATCAATCCGGGAGAAGGCATCTTGGTAAACAACCTCGGATTGGCAGAGACAAACATCGTCCTTCCAATTGGTAATAATACAACATTGGTGGCGAACGTGGCGCCAGCTAACGCATCGAATAAAACACTCAAATGGGCTTCGAATCAGCCAACCATCGTATCGGTGGATCAAAATGGCCGAATCACAGCACTGGCATCAGGAACGGCGACCATTACAGTTACATCAACCGATGGCAGCAAACTGACTGCAACGGCCCAAGTTACGGTGAATGAAGCGAATGTGCATATTCCGCAGTCCGGAATGACAGCTACGACTACGAGTGCCCAACCAGGCGATGAAGGGGCCAATGTGCTAGATGGAAATCCGGCAACGGCATGGCATACAGCTTGGTCACCGCCGCATCTTCCAGAATCCATCACCATTCAATTGGGCGGCAGCTACGATATTAATGAGCTGAAATATTTGCCTCGTACGGATGCGGCTAACGGTACGATTACGAAATATAATGTGTACGTCAGCACGGACGGAGTAAACTTTACGCTTGCTGCTAACGGAAGCTGGGCGAGGAACAATCAGGAGAAAAGCGTGATCTTCCCGAAAACAAAGGCGTCTTATGTGAAGCTGGAAGCTGTTGAGGCAGTTGGAAATTTCGCGTCCGCATTGGAAATCAATGTGTATCATGTGCCAACCGTGAGTTCCGGGGAGCAGTCTGCTTTGCTGACTGGAGCGAATACAGTTTTGGCTGAAACAGAATTTAAGTTGAACCTCGGGTTGAAGGATGTGAAAAACGACGTTTATGCAGGCGTTGTAGATGTGACGTATGACCCAGCGATATTGGAATTTAAAAAAGCTATATCGCTAAATGATGGTATCAGCTTGCTTCAGGCCAAGGATGTCGGCAATGGCAAAATTCGCTTGATCTTTGCAAGCAATGGTGAGGCAAATGCGATCTCAAACGATTCTGAATTCCTCGAATTGACTTTCAAATCAAAAGCAATAGGGGAAACGACTCAGACGGTTGTGGCGGTTACTAGCATGACGGTGGCAGATGGCGAGGGAACGGAGTCATCCGTAGAAGGAATCAGCCATTCGATTGAAGTTCAGACGGATGTGCCTGTTACCTCCGGTGATGTCAACGGGGACGGCAAAGTGAGCATTGGCGACCTTGCGATGATTGCGGCACATTACGGCAAAAATAGTAGTCATCCAGATTGGAACTCAATCAAACGCCTTGATTTGGATAAAGACAATGCGATCGATCTTGACGATCTCGTTATGATTGCAAACAAAATTATTCTATAAGCCAGTAAGCATCTGATAGTGTATCGCCAGTCGGTTTGCTTCAGGTAATCGGGCGCGACGACTGGCGTATATGCATCAGTTAATCGACACACGAGGAGGAAATATTCTTGCTAATAAACAAGTTAAGAAACCAAGTGATGATGCTGGGCCTCATTTTACTGTTACTACTGACTGGTATTCCAATTGCCTCTGCAGATGCCGAAGCTAGTACGATAACCTACTACATCGATGATTTGAACGGCTCAGATACGAATGACGGTCAGAGCGAAGACCACGCATGGAAGTCACTCGATAAAGTGAATGCGACAACATTTCTGCCGGGAGAGCGAATTTTGTTCAAGGCAGGAGGGAAATGGACGGGATCGCTCAGTCCTAAAGGCTCAGGAACAGAAGGCAAAAATATCGTCATCGGCAAATACGGCGAAGGCGTAAGACCATTAATTGAAGGAAAAGGCTTAGTGGAGAACGCCGTTTTTCTATACAACCAGCAATATTGGGAAATCGGCCATTTGGAAGTTACGAATAAAGGCACTGCAGCTGCCACGTCACCTCGGCGAGGTGTGCTCGTTTCGGGAGAAGACTTTGAGAAAGGTAGCGTAACGAATATCACAGTTACGAAAACGCTACGCGGTATCTATATTCATGATCTGTACGTCCATGACGTAAATGGTGAGGATAAAAAAGATGTAAATGGAAGCTCGGGCATTCAGGTAAGTGTCAGAATTCCTGGCCTTGTCAATGGTATCCCGACAGCGGGTTCGGTCCATCAGCGTACGACGTTCGATGATGTTCGAATTATTAACAATGAGGTAAGAAACGTCTCACGCTCAGGCATTATGATCTGGAACGATTGGAAGAACAGAGCGTTGCTTGGGGACGGCTTGGATTATGGGGAAAGTTCGCTCACACCTTGGACACCGGTCACGAATGTAGTTATTCAAGGCAACAAGCTGTACAACATCGGCGGAGACGGTATTGTGCCGCATATGACCGATGGTGCTTTGGTCGAATACAACTTCCTGGACGGATATAACCGTACATCAGCAGGGTATAACGCTGGAATGTGGACATGGGACGGCGACAATACTTTGTATCAGTTCAATGAAGTAACCGGTGGATATTCGACAAGAGACGGACAGCCGTTCGATTTTGATCATGCTACACAAGGTATTATTTATCAATATAACTATACTTACAACAACGATGGAGGCACATTATTACTCTGCGCAGACGGTAGAGGAGGTAAGGTGAACGGAGGAATATATCGTTATAACATTAGCCAGAATGATAAGTACCAAACGTTCACGATCTGCGGAGGTAGCAATGTTGAGAATATTCAAATCTACAACAACGTCTTCTATGTGAAACAAGGGATGAATACAAATATGCTCGTTAGCCAGGGTGGCGGCGTGCAAGTTTCGTTGTATAACAATCTATTTATTAACAACGGCACGGGGAATTACACCGCGAAGCCAACTTGGAAATATCATAATAATGCGTTCGTAGGAAATAATGTGCCATCTAAGGACCGAATTCCAGATCCGTTTATGTTGACGGGAGATCCTAAACTGGTCAATCCAGGTCAAGCTGGCACCGTATTGAATAATCTTGGCGTTATCGTCCCTGGGCAAGTCAGTTGGGCCGAGTTGAACGGATATAAATTGTCCGCTGACTCTCCACTGATAAACGCGGGTCGCTTCATCGGCGTGACGCATAACCCGGGCACACGAGATGACTTCGGCAATCCGATCTATAACGGTATGCCAGACGTTGGCGTACATGAATACGAAGCGGTGCAGTATCCACATGTTGATCCGTTCGAGCCCGTCATACCGAAACCGCAAGCCGAAATCAGAAATGGGAATTTTGAGAATACAACGCAGCATGCGAATGGCAATCCGTGGCAGTGGCAGTGGAATGCAGGCATTGTGAATGATGGTAATGCGCGTGGAGGGAGCTATGCCGGCTATATTAAGGAAGTTGCTGGCGGCGGTTCGATTGAACAGCAGATTGCCGTGAGCCCTGATACGACATATCGTATCAGCGCATATGCCAAATCGGGTGGATCAGATCAAAAGTTATATTTGGGAGTGAAATGGACAGATTCAGTAACCGGTGCGAAAACTATGCAAATTCCTGTAGAGTCGATGGAATATGCCTTGTACGACTTGGAGTTTACGACGGGAAGCCAAACGTCGGGCGTAACCATGTACCTCTGGAAGGATACGGGTTCAGCGAAGAAGAGCTACATCGATGATGTGAGCATTGCAGAAGTCGTGCCGGTAGAGCCGCCGTCCACTACACTAAGCGGTCCGGCTACTGTCGAGGCGGGCAAGACGTTTACGGTTAAGCTCGGATTAAAGAACATCGCGGAGGAGGCATACGCTCAAGATATTCTGTTAAGCTACAATGCGAATGCGATGAAATTTATGTCGGCTCAATCGGGGCAGGATGGGCTGGAAATTGTGGATAAGAAGAATAGCGATGGTACGCTACGTCTCATTATCGCAAGCATTGGTGAAGGTCATGGGATAACAGGAAAGAAGGACGTTGCAGAGCTAACCTTCGAGGCCAAATCCGTTTCGCAGGAAACGGTAGGGACAATCACAGTAACGGATGCAACGCTTGGAGACGACGAGGGGAACGAATCGAAAGCGGAAGCTTCGGCCTTCAATGTTAAAGTAACGGTTGAACCTGCGGGCATTCCGGGCGACGCCAATAATGATGGTAAGTTAAGCATCGGTGATTTGGCGATCGCAGCGGCGAACTACGGTAAAACTTCGCAAAGCTCTGATTGGAATCGTATCAAGGTTCTGGATATGAATGACGACGATGTAATCGACATCTCCGACCTTGCCGAAATCGCGAAAAAAATAGTAACTTAATCGTAAAGTGAAGTGCGCCCCCTAGAATAGACATTGGAAAAACCATCTGGTTAATCCGATTCTAGGGGGTGCATTTTCATTATGCCAGCGATGAAAGGTCAGAATTCAATCCAGACGTACTAAACTGACGATTTGACTAACCCTATCCACCATGTATATATTATTTGGCAAAGCCCTTATAAGAGGTTGTTCAAAAAGTCCGCTTTTGATCACGAAGTATTCCAAGAAGATTATTCGACATCGAATATTGAATTCAGGCGAAACTTCCGGTGCTCACGTAGCTTCCACTACGCTCCGCTCCTCAGTTTCTACCTTCATCCAATCTTCTCGGTGCTGAAAACCGTACTTTTTGAACACTCACTATATTGTTAAGGTTGTGACCGGAGGCATGAAATGTTCAAAATATTCATTATAGAAGATGATCGTGGTCTGGTGGCTCTGCTACAGGATTATTTACATAAGTTTGGATATGAGACACAGGCTGTGAATGATTTCGAGCGGGTCCGCGCTCAGTTTGAGGCGTTCGCTCCACACCTGGTACTCCTAGATGTTAATTTGCCTAAATACGATGGTTATTACTGGTGCCGCCAGATTCGTGGAATTTCTACCTGTCCCATCCTCTTTATATCTGCCCGTGACGGCAAAATGGATCAGGTGATGGCGCTGGAGAACGGAGCCGACGATTACATCACGAAGCCTTTTGATTACGAAATTGCGATGGCCAAAATCAAAAGCCAGCTTCGACGCGCCTATGGCACCTATGCGGGAAGCAACAATGAACGTACCCTGACCGTTGCCGGAATAATGCTGGATGTGGAACGACTAGTTCTTTCACGAGGTGAAGCTAAGGTGGACTTAAGCCACACGGAAGCGAAGATCTTGGATGAGCTGATGCAAAAATCCGGAACCATCGTTACCCGGGACAGGCTGCTAGAAAAAATCTGGGATGATCAAGCCTTCGTGGATGAGAATACACTCAATGTCTATGTCACCCGTGTACGCAAAAAGCTTGCCGCTCTTGAGGTTACGGACGGTCTACAAACCGTTCGAGGTCAAGGCTATCGCTTGATACCGAATTGGGGGGATGAGGATTGAAGTTATTTTTACGGGAACAGATCCCTTTAATTGTAGTCTATCTAGCGCAGCTCATCTTGATCACACTAGTGTATCGGCTGGATGGGGGCAGTGGTGTGAGCGTAAGTCTATATGCAGCTCTTCTCAGCACTTGTCTGCTGCTTGGCTACCTCGCTTACCGGTATATCAGCAATCGTACATTCTATGAACGTCTGGAGACTTTACCTTCCTCTTTAGATGAAGCAGGTGGCCCTTCACAGGATTCTCCGCTTGCCGTGAGTTTGCGAGGACTACTGGGGTCACAATTCCGCCTTTACAAAAATGATTTACACAGCTACCGCCACAAGCTGGAAGAACATATTCACTTTATTAATCAGTGGGTGCATGGGATGAAGACACCATTATCTGTCATCCATTTGATGATTCAAGATAAGGACGGACCGCCTTTTACGGCGATAGGAGATGAATTGGATCGTCTGAAAAAAGGACTGGATACCGTACTTTATACGGCTCGGTTAGATACTTTTGAGCATGATTTTTATGTTGAACGTTTGGATTTGGAAACCCTCGTACGTGGGGTGACCTCAGAGCAGAAGCGTCTTTTCATACGTAATCGTATATTTCCTAGTATCAAAATAGATGAGCGAATTGCTGTAACCACAGATGAGAAATGGCTAAGCTTTGTGCTTACGCAGCTCATTACGAATGCAATCCGTTATACGACTGAGGTCGGCAAACATGTTTATTTTCATGGATACATACAAGAGGACAAGAGAGCAGTACTGGAGATACGAGATGAAGGCGTTGGCATCCCAGCAGGTGATCTGCCGCGTGTATTTGATGCTTATTTTACCGGTGTGAATGGACGAACCTTCCAAGAATCCACGGGGATGGGACTATACCTTGTGAAACAAATCTGCGGTAAGCTTGGTCACGAGGTGAGCATTAGCTCTGAAGAAGGTAAGGGCACGGCCGTGCGGATTGTGTTTAAGGAGCATTACCTTACAAATGTGTAAGGTTATTGTAAGTTTCAGAAATAGCAGCCCTTGTGTACACTTTGTATAATGAAGGCAATCCAGTCGAAAGAAGGAGAGGTAACACTTGCCCATTCTAGATGTTCATAATTTATCAAAAATATATGAGGGTAAAGTGTCCACTCAGGCGTTGAATCATATCCGCTTTTCTGTCGAAAAAGGGGAGTTCGTTGGCATAATGGGACCTTCGGGGAGTGGAAAAACAACACTGCTCAACACGATCGCCACCATCGATCAGCCGACCTCCGGTCAGATTCTGATTAACGGCCGAGATCCTAATCTGCTTAGCAGAAAAGAAAAGGCACTTTTTCGCCGCCATGAGCTCGGCTTCGTCTTTCAGCATTTTAATCTACTGGATACGCTCACTGTAGAGGAAAATATTGTGCTGCCGCTCACACTTGCTGGTACCGGTGTACCGGAAATGGAGAGCAGATTGAAAGAAGTAGCAGGTATGCTGGACATTGAGCATTTGCTGCAGAAACGGACATACGAGATTTCAGGTGGACAAATGCAGCGGACCGCCATTGCCCGGGCGATGATACATCGTCCTGCACTAATTTTAGCAGATGAGCCTACAGGGAATCTGGATTCCAAAGCTTCAGGTGAAGTCATGAATATGCTGACAGAGGTGAATCAGGAAGAAGGAGCAACCGTGCTGATGGTCACACATGACGCAGTGGCCGCAAGCTTTTGTAACCGAGTCATCTTTATTAAAGACGGACGTTTCTATAGTGAAATGTACAGGGGGAGCAGTAGAGGCGCATTCTTCCAAAGTATTATTGACATGTTGTCACTGCTTGGGGGAACTAGCCATGACCTTTCGGCAATTCGCTTATAGGAATGTTACACGTAACAAGCGTAAATATGCGGCTTATTTTGTCGTCAGTGCTTTTTCAGTGATGATCTTTTTTGTGTGCGCTTTGTTTATTTATCATCCGGATATTTCTAATAGCCTCGTTTATAGTACGGCAGCTCACACGATGATGGCGGCAGAAGCCATTATTTATGTGTTTTGCTCCTTGTTCGTTCTAGTATCGGTCGGTTCATTCCTGCAGTCACGGAAGATGGAATTTGGAATTTTATTGATGCATGGAATGACGAAGCGACAGCTCAACACGATGGTGTTTTTGGAAAATATGATGATCGGCACCTCTGCCATCCTGACAGGTACCTTATTAGGGTTAATTCTGGGTAAGTTGTTTTTGATGATCGGATCTACTTTTCTAGGGATACCTCTGTTAACGTTTCATCTTCCATGGCAGGCGCTTGTACTTACGATATGCAGCTTTGCTCTGTTATTTATTCTAATCTCGCTGAGCACGTTCGTCTTTATTGGGAATGAATCGCTGATGCGACTGTTTCAGGGAGAACGAAAAGCAGAAGAGGAGCCTAAAGTTTCCTTGGCGTTATCAATTTTGTCTGCTTTATTGCTGCTAACGGGCTATTATATGGCAGCTACAGCACAAGCGGCTTCGGTTGAAAAGGTGATGTTTCCCGTCGTCGTGATTACGGTTGCGGGTACGTATTTCTTTTATACCCAGCTTAGTATTTACATGGTTAAACTACTTAAGAAGATCCGGCGCTTGTATTGGAACCACACGAATATCATTACCTTATCGGGTTTGTCCTATCGATGGAAAGAGAATGCCCGAATGTTCTTTATGGTGACGATTGTATCCGCAGTATCCTTTACCTCAGTGGGGGTATTCGCATCGATCCATACACTTTCCAGAGAGCTGAAATTGGATTATCCAGCAGCTGTTGGTTATGTAGCCAAAGGTAATCAGTCGCACGTACCTTTTGATCAGCATTTGGACGAAATCAAGGAAGAGCTTACCACGCTCGGTTTACCCTATGAGACGCTTAGTATTCCGATCAAATACGCTGAAGTGGAATCTCAGACTGGGCCAGACCGCACGTTAAGGCTTCCCTTGATTGGTTATAGTGATTATAAGCTTGCTCTGCTTCGTGCAGGGTTTACGACGGATGAGCGCCCTCTTAGTGGAGATGAAGGACTGGTGA
Source organism: Paenibacillus sp. FSL R10-2734 (assembly GCF_037963865.1). NCBI lineage: Bacteria > Bacillati > Bacillota > Bacilli > Caryophanales > Paenibacillaceae > Paenibacillus > Paenibacillus sp. FSL R10-2734. The sequence goes on from NZ_CP150170.1 coordinate 2,651,858, forward strand.
TGATCGGTTCGCAACGAGATCGGAGTCTAACAGCGGGTAGAGTAAAGCCGGTGTACACCTTGAAGCAAGGTCTTTCCATTCGAGAAACGGGGTATACCCAGCATGTTCCGATTGCCGAATATTTGTTGCCGGAGCTGGATGGAAGAGATGGTGGAGATTTCAGTGGTGTCGTGATTAGCGACGAGCTATACAATGCCATTGAACCCTTGCAGACCGATTTGTATACAGGATTTTATATCGATGATTTCCCACGAACAGTAGGTATAGCGGCTGATCTTGCGCATAAAGGCAAACTATCCTATGAAAGTGACTCACCATATGCGATTGTTGTTAGCGGCACGCTGTTTGAAATACAAAAAACACTGTACAACACGATGCTATTCGCTTCTTTGCTAGTAGGTACTGTCTTTTTCATTGCAGCAGGCAGCTTCCTTTACTTCCGGCTGTATACAGATCTAGATCATGAGCGGCATCAATATTCTACTTTGTCCAAGATGGGACTTACAGATCAAGAGCTAAACCGAATTGTAACGATACAATTGTCTTTGCTTTTTTTTGTGCCGGTTGGAGTGGCCATTCTGCATAGTGTGTTTGCCTTTATTGCGCTTCAGCGGTTGTTCTATTTATCTATTGCTGTGGAGACCGGGGCGGTGCTACTAGGATATTTGGCTGTTCAGGGACTATACTTCTTTTTTATTCGCAGCCGCTATTTGCGCAACTTGAAGAAGAACTTGATTTAAAAAATGGGGGTTACGAAATGCAAGCATGGATTACAGATTTTATGGAGCAGTTTGGTTATTTCGGTATTTTCCTGATGCTCGCTGTTGAAAATATATTTCCACCAATTCCTTCCGAAGTGATCCTCCCATTTGGCGGATTCATGACGACCACAACAAATTTGACCATTCCTGGTGTAATCATTGCGGCTACGCTTGGCTCATTGCTGGGTGCGGTTATTCTCTATTATATCGGCCGTTTGTTGGATGTAAGTCGATTAGAACGAATCGTTGAGCGTTGGGGCGGCATACTCCGAATCAGCAAAAAGGATATCCACAAGGCTGACGCTTGGTTTGACAAATATGGCTATTGGACCGTATTATTTTGTCGGATGGTTCCACTGGTTCGTAGTTTGATTTCGATCCCAGCGGGGATGTCGGGCATGAAATTCGGAGTGTTTATGATCTTCACAACGATTGGTACGCTAGGTTGGAATCTGCTGCTTGTGCTTATTGGCGCTGCATTGGGTGAGTCCTGGGAAGACATCGCCATGTATATGGATATGTACTCGAACGTAGTGTACGTACTTCTTGCAGGGGGAGTAGTGATCCTTGGGTATCTGTTCTTCCGTAAGCGCAGACGGAAAATGAACACCGAAGGTTGAGCCGAGAAGGAACTATAGATAAAAGTTATGATTAAAAAGGAGGAGAACAAATGGAGCTATTAACGATTATTAAAGCTATTATTTTGGGAATTGTTGAAGGTTTGACTGAATTTGCTCCGGTATCCTCCACAGGTCATATGATTATTGTTGATGATATGTGGTTAAAATCGACAGAGTTATTTGGGCAATATACGGCTAATACTTTCAAAGTGGTTATACAATTGGGTTCTATCTTAGCGGTTGTTGTTATTTTTAGAAATAGGTTCATTGAACTGCTGGGGTTAAAGCGTTTCAGTCGCAAGCAGTTGGACCCTGTAACCGAGGAGCAGCCACAGCTCGAGAAGGGTGGACACCTTAAGCTTGCACAGGTGCTTGTAGGATTAGTGCCAGCAGGTATGCTGGGCGTTCTGTTTAACGATTATATTGACGAGCATTTATTCTCTACATCCACCGTGTTAATCGGTCTAGTAGTTGGTGCTGTATTGATGATTATTGCAGATCTATTTGGACCAAAAAAGATCCAAACGGAGAGTGTCGATCAGATTACATACAAGCAGGCACTAGGTGTTGGTCTGGTCCAATGCTTCTCGTTATGGCCGGGATTTTCACGTTCCGGGTCGACGATTTCTGGTGGTGTCCTCCTTGGTATGAGTCATCGCGCCGCTGCTGATTTCACATTTATTATGGCTGTTCCGATTATGGCAGGGGCCAGCTTACTCTCACTGATGAAGAATTGGCAATATTTCACCATGGATGCCCTACCGTTCTTCATCGCAGGCTTTATCAGTGCCTTTGTGTTTGCGCTGTTATCGATGCGTTTCTTCCTGAAGTTGATCAACCGGATTAAGCTTTTACCGTTTGCTATATACCGGATAATACTTGCTGCAGTAGTATATTTCGTGTTTTTCTAAATCCGTTATAAGGAATCGATATAACAGAAGCCCCCGTAATCTATTGCAGATTACGGGGGCTTTCACGTATGATGGCATCAGATTAAGACACACACTTTATTAATTATAAGGAGACAGGTGCTTGCCGGAAATTAGTAGTCCGGTAGGCTTAATAGGGAAATTCGGTTCGAAGCCGATGCGGTCCCGCCACTGTAACGGAAGAGTCCATAGCAACATATGTCACTGGCAATTTACTACTGCTGGGAAGACTGCTAAGGATGTTGACACCGCTAGCCAGGAGACCTGCCTGTTTCAACAGCACTGCTTCACCTACGGAAGATAGGAAGGTGTTAGACGTTAGCCATAGGTATATTATGGGCGTCTTTCCCTTTGACTTTTTTAGGGAAGGGCGCTCTTTTTTATAGGGAAGCATCAGGTATCGGGTCAAAAATTAGAAAATGGTGAAGGGGAGCTACGAAATGACGAACAAAGTAAAAGTAAGCAATCTTGGATATCCAAGAATCGGGAAAAATCGCGAGTGGAAAAAAACGTTAGAAGCTTTTTGGGCAGGGAAATTAAATGAGGAAGAGTTCCGCACTGAAATGGCAGAAATTCAGCTTCAGCATTTAAAAACTCAGCAGGAGGCAGGTATTGAGCTCATTCCGGTAAATGATTTTACATTTTACGATCATGTGTTGGATACAGCTGTAATGTTCGGGATCGTACCTCCACGTTATGTATATGATGGTGGCGACATTGGGCTTGATCTTTATTTTGCGATGGCTAGAGGGAATGCTGAGGCTACAGCCTGCGAGATGACTAAATGGTTCAATACGAACTATCACTATATTGTTCCAGAGATCGGTGCCCAAACGCCGCGTCTGACCGAGAATAAACCACTGGCTGCTTATCGCTTTGCCAAATCTCAGGCGGGGATTGAGGGGAAACCTGTGATCTTAGGCCTGTATACCTTCCTTAAGCTGTCAAAAGGTTTTGCATCCGCAGATATTGCGAAGATCGCCGCTCGGTTTCTTCCAGTCTACGTTCAACTGTTGCAAGAGCTGAAGCAAGAAGGGGTAAGCTGGGTACAAATCGATGAGCCCGCGATTGTTACAGGAATAAATAAAGCAGAATTAACACTGCTTAATTCGATATATACAGAAATTTCTAACTCAGTGCCGGGCTTGAATATTATTCTGCAAACTTACTTTGAAGCGGCTGAACCGTTGGAGGCGCTGCTAGAGCTGCCAGTACAAGGCTTGGGTCTTGATTTTGTGCATGATGGTGGAGCGAATCTCGCTTCTATTGAACGGCTTGGCTGGCCAGAGGATAAGTGGCTGGGAGCGGGTATTATTGACGGACGCAACATTTGGCGCTCGGATCTGGACGCTAAGCTGCAGCTGCTAGAGAAGCTGAGTGTACATGTACCGCTTGAACGTCTTATTCTACAGCCTTCTTGCAGTTTGCTGCATGTTCCGGTTACTGTTCAGGGTGAGGTGAAGCTGAAGACAACCGTCAAGGCTGCTTTAGCTTTCGCTAATGAGAAACTGACAGAGCTTAGTCTGATTGGCGCTGCTTTAGGAGATAACAGGGAAGCTTCTGCTGCTGCACTTGCAGCTAGTCGTGAGGCCCTTGCATCTTTCCGAGCACTTCCTGAGCGTGGGCGTAAGGATGTAGCAGAGGAAGTTCTCAGACTTGAAGATTTGCCGGACCAACGCAGCTTGCCTTTTGCTGAGCGCTTAAAGGTACAGCAGGAGAAATGGCAGCTTCCACTTCTACCAACGACAACGATCGGAAGCTTTCCGCAGACGGTAGAAGTGCGTCAGGCAAGGCTGAAATGGCGCAAAGGCGTATGGAATCAGGAGCGGTACGAGGGGTTCGTTCGCGAGCAGATCGCGGATGCAATCACCTTCCAAGAAAAACTGGGTCTGGATGTTCTCGTGCATGGTGAGTTCGAAAGGACGGATATGGTAGAGTTTTTCGGGGAGAAGCTGGCTGGTTACTTATTTACAAGTAATGGCTGGGTTCAATCCTACGGTTCCCGCTGCGTTAAGCCACCAGTAATTTATGCGGATATAGCTTTTATCGCGCCTATGACTGTAAAAGAAAGTGTCTATGCTCAGTCGTTGACGCAGCTTCCTGTTAAAGGCATGTTGACGGGACCCGTTACGATTCTCAATTGGTCTTTCGTGCGTGATGATCTTAGTCGGGAAGAAGTGGCGAATCAAATTGCCTTGGCGCTCCGACATGAAGTTAAAGCTTTGGAAGATGCAGGCATAGAGATGATTCAAGTAGATGAACCCGCTATCCGCGAAGGACTTCCTTTGAAGGCTGAAGATCGTGAGGAATATTTGAATTGGGCGGTGAAGTCGTTCCGCATCGCGACGAATCATGTGAAGGCTACGACTCAAATTCATACCCACATGTGCTATAGTGAGTTCAATGACATGATAGACTCCATTTCAGCGATGGATGCGGATGTCATCTCTATTGAGACTTCCCGTAGCCATGGGGAACTGATCGTCAGCTTTGAAGAGCAGGAATACGATAAAGGAATCGGTCTTGGTGTATATGATATCCATAGTCCACGGGTTCCTGCTGTAGAAGAAATGACAGCTAATATTGATCGTGCGCTTCGGGTGCTGGATCCTGAACAGTTCTGGATTAACCCGGATTGCGGTCTTAAGACACGTGGCTGGCAGGAGACAGAAGATGCGCTCCGTAACATGGTAAGAGCTGCCGCTATTGCAAGGGAGAATGTAGGAGTTATTGCCTCCAAATAGGCGAAATAAGTAATCATAAATCGAAGTCGGGGAATTTCTCCCTGGCTTTTTATTTCAGCCACTTGATAATAATTCTCATTCTTGATAGAATGAAAAAAGAAAAGAAGGAACCGTGGAGGGTCCCTTCAAGTCATCACCTTATTTGCTTTCGAAAGTTTTGCAGTCTGTTTCTTCTGCACGTGTAGGTTCTTGGGAGCTGTGGAAAGCTACGAAGATAGAATCAGCACTGCATTTGTTCTCTTCTGCCCAGTGGGTGCAGGAGTTAACTTCACAAATTACGTCTTTTGCCATGAGGGTTCACCTCCCCTTGTAGTGATAGACAGCATCATTTAATGAACTGCTCTGTTCAGCAAGGTGGAGCTTGTCCGAACAGAATCGTACCGCGCCCTCATTCATTATGAATAGAGGGTATTTGGTGTTTTCTGTATAATTAGACGAGGTAATTGTATCAAATAAAGAGCATGTAAGCAAACGGTTATTTAATAACAATAAAAGTGACAAAATTATGCAAATAATTATGAATAACTCATTTGGTGTAATTACGGAGTGGACCTATGCCAATGTTCACAAGTCGCAGAAATGCGGCTCTTTTTCTGTTTAGAGAGCATAAAATTAAGGGGAATTGCTTTTGATTCCATTTTCCAGTGCAACCTTCCAAGTTTTGGAACGTCATAGTAAAGAGTACGGAAGAGATCTGCTTAGAACAAGACATTCCGTAACGATATTATGATCCGTGTAAACGGTATCTACTACATTTTTTGGAGGAATGAGAATGCGCAAATGGGGTCTGCATTACTTATGTTTATTAATTCTTGCGGTGGTCTTGGCGGGTTGTGGCTCAGCGGATGATAGCAATTCGGCGGCGGATAGTTTGGCGAAGCAAAATAGTAGTATGAGTAATGATGCAGCAGCAAAGACAGAAACTGAAAGCGCGATGGCCTCAACCGCGAATCAGAGTACCTCGGCGGCACCTGCAACAGAAGCAGGCGGCAATGAAGACTCAGCAGTAAAGGGCTCGACATCAGAGAATACGAATCAAGCAAGTGCAGGATTTACTGGTAGTGATGTAGTAGCGGGTTTGAATAAGAAGCTGATCTATAAAGCCAATCTTATCATGGAAGTAGAAGACTACGGAAAAGCTCAGACTGAAATTCGTAATATGGTAACGATGGCCAATGGATATATTATTGAGTTTAATGAAAATATGTCGCAATACGAGCAGGGTGGAACGTTTATCCTTAAGGTGCCTGCCTCCGGGTTCTCACCTTTTCTGAATAATCTGGAGAAAGTAAAACATGAATCCCTACAGCGAAGTATCCAAGGTCAGGATGTTTCTGAAGAGTATGTTGATCTGGAGTCGCGTCTGAAGGCAAAGCAACTAATGGAAGCTCAATATACAGAGTTTATGAAAAAAGCAACGAAATCCACTGATCTGGTCGCCTTCGCGAACGAGCTTGGTTCCATACAGGAAACTATTGAGCAGATTAAAGGTAGAATGCGCTATATAAATCAGAATGTATCCTTCTCTACGGTAGAGCTGAGGGTGTATCAGACAGATGAAAGCATGGCTGTCAAAGAGAAGGAGAAGCAAGGACCGTTACTGGAACGTGCTTCTGATGCTCTAAATGGAAGCTTGAATGCGTTATCGGTTATGTTTCAGTGGATTGTCGTTATCCTTGCAGGAGCATTACCAATATTAATAGGGGCAGCCATTATTTTAGCCATTGTTTTAGTTTCCCGCAAAAATATACGTGAGCGGCGGGAGCAGCAGACACAGCGGATTCGTCAAGGAAATAAGGAACTTAAGAGAGAGCAAGTTATCCCTATGGCAACAGAGCCTAAGGAGATAATTTTAGAGGATGATCAGAAGGCTAGTGAGGATTCAGAGGACTCGAAGAAAGAATAGCCCTACAAGAAGAAACGGTTGTCATCCTTAAAGGACGACAACCGTTTCTTCTTGTGTGCAGATGATTGTTGATTAGGCAGACTGGAAGAGTACGCGATACTCCCCGTATCCTTCCTTCTCCAAATCCTCTTTCGGAATAAATCTTAGCGCCGCTGAATTTATGCAATAGCGTAAACCGTTTTCCCCTGGACCATCGTCGAAGACATGGCCTAGATGGGAATCTGCAACTTTGCTGCGCACTTCTGTGCGGACCATCAAATGGCTGAGGTCTGTCTTTTCCTTTACAGCGTAGTCCTGGATTGGACGAGTAAAGCTTGGCCAGCCGCAACCGGAGTCGTATTTATCCTGCGAGCTGAATAAAGGCTCGCCAGATACGATGTCAACATAGATTCCTTCTCCGTGGTGATCCCAGAAATCATTCCGGAAAGGAGATTCTGTAGCACTATTCTGAGTAACTTCATATTGAAGTGGCGTTAGACGTTCTTTTAAGCTTTGTTTGTCCTCTTTATGTGTCCAGTGGGTTTCGATAAAATCCTCTCGACCAGAACCTTTACGGTAACGTTTGTAGTGGCCTGGATTCTTACGATGGTAGCCCTGATGATATTCTTCGGCAGGATAGAAGGTAACTGCCGGGAGGATTGGGGTTACAATCGGGCTAGAGAATCTGCCGCTTTCTTGCAGAGCTGCCTTGGAAGCTTCTGCTTGTTGTTTTTGTTCCTCCGAATGGGTAAAGATCGCTGTTCCATAGGAAGTCCCGCGATCATGGAATTGTCCACCTGCATCGGTAGGGTCGATTTGCTGCCAGAACAGCTCAAGCAGCTTGCTGTATGGGAAAATATCTGGGTTGAACGTAATTTGTACGGCTTCAACATGTCCTGTAGTTTCAGAGCAAACCTCTTCATAGGTCGGGTTTACTGTATGTCCGCCGGTATAGCCGGAGATGACACTAATGATACCTGGCAGTTCCTCGAACGGCGAGACCATGCACCAAAAGCATCCACCTGCAAAGGTTGCTTTTTCTGTCTTGGTATTTATATGGTTAGTCTGATGTTCACTCAATAATATCCCTCCATTCACATAATGCAATTAAATAGATCACAATTCAATTATAAAGTAAATATCAACCGCCTGCCAGCTTGCGCCAAATAAGTTCTTTCGCTATCTTCAATTCTTCGCTTCTTGTGAGCGAGGACGCAAGCTTAATCCAGCAATAATTAGTACAACGGCATAGACGATGATGGCCGTAATTGCGCTTCCGGGATTCTGCAGCAGTTGATCCCCGAGGAAGGCGTATAAGGCAATCCCTGGTATTTTTCCTATCCCTGTAGCTGCAATATAGCTCCAAAAAGGTAGGCCAGCGGCACCAGCGTAGATGTTAACCGCTGTTTGAGGAATGATCGGCACCAGACGTGCTAGGACAATTGAAGCGAAAGGTCGTCGCTCTATGCCTGCTGTGAACTTTTCGAGCGCGGGAATGGAGGCTAAATAAGCTCTCGCTTGTCTTTGAAATAAGAACTTCACAACACCAAAAAGGATTGCGGCAGCAAGATTTGTAGCTAGCCAGCAGATCAAAGCCCCCATTAGACTTCCGTATGCATAACCGAAGAATCCGATGACAGCCTTGTAAGGTACAACTGGAAACAAGGCCAGTAAAGTTGCAATCCCTATGGAACTGAAAAAATTATGATCCTCTTTCATCCAGCTAAGGATGTCATATCTGTAGATAAACGCAAGGGTTGTGCCCGAAACATAAAGAATAATCGAGAACCATTTTTTCATAGATAATATGCCCCTTCTTCCACTCATTCATCTCATCATACGGGATAAGAAGTAAATATTGAAGTGGAGATCAATTGGTCAGGGAATGAGAAGCAGGTATAATAGCATTTGTAGAGAACAATGAAAAAGAAAGAGTTCTTGAAGTCAAGAGGGGGATAGATCAGTGATTACACCTGAACGTAAAAGAGTCGCTATTGTCGGAATTGGCAATATTGCGCGCAAAGTATATTTGCCACTGCTCTCTCAGCATGATCATGCGGAGGTAGTTGGAGTTCTCAGTCATTCGCCGACAACGGTGGAGCAGGCCGTTCATACCTACCGTTTTCCTAAAGGTACGACGAATTTGGAAGAGCTAATATCATGGGATCTGGATGCAGTATTTGTACATAGCCCAACGACTACTCATTATGATATAGTAACAAAATGTCTCGAACGTGGGATTTCGGTATATGTAGATAAGCCACTTTCCTATGATCTTGAAGCGTCCAGAAGGATGGCAGAGCTAGCACAAGATAAAGGACTTCTGTTAGGAGTGGGCTTTAATCGTCGTTTTGCTCCTATGTATGTCATGGCCAAGCAATGGCTTGAGGAAGCCGGTGGAATTAGTCATTGCAGTGCGATTAAACATCGAACGAAGCTACAGACAGGCAGTAGCCGCGAAACCGTGCATGATGATCTGATCCATATGCTTGATTTATTGTTGTGGTTGTGCGGAGATGATTATGATCTGCTTCGTAGTCATCTTCAATCTAGTACAGATGGTCGTCTGATTCAGGCATCTGGAATGCTCGGCTGGAAGCATGACGCAGTAGGAATGTACAGCATGGTTCGTGAAGCTGGTGTGGATTTGGAGAAGCTTGAGCTACACGGAAATGGCAGATCGGTGGAAGTAGTGGACCTGGACAAGGCTGTACTTTACGAAAAGGATGTCTTGCCGAATATTCAAAGCTTTGGAAGCTGGGATACTGTGCTGGATAGAAGAGGTTTTAGTGGAGTGGTGAGCTATTTTTTAAACAACATAAATACACCGGAGCAATGCAGCATTGCTGCTTCAGCGGTACTGCCTAGTCATACGCTGGCGGCAGAGCTTGCTGAATGAGGTCTCCAAGAAAGGAGAAGAATATATGGAGGATAACCGTAAATCAGTAGAAGAACAGATTATCGAAAGCTATAAGCGTGAAGAAGAGATGATGATTCTTGTATTCGCCCAGTGGTGTGTAAATAATGGACTCGATCCACATGCCCTATATTTGCAGGCCTATCCGCAGCAAGAAGGGAATGAGGCCTTGCGTAAGGCGCTTGCCCTTACGGTTTCCGCGGAGGAAGCGGGGGATATTTCTGATGACACTGTTCTAGGCGTACTTTCTTTATTTGGGAATGATGACTTGGCTCAAATCGTGACAGAAGCGATTACCCAAAGGGTATCTAAAGAGCGCGCAGGGGATTGACAGTGGGGATATAATAATAAAGTGTGATGAACTTTTTTTGGTAAACGATGTTCATCATGGTTAAAATGTGTTAATATTATATATACTAACTAATAGTAAGTTTTGCTAGTGAGAGGTGAGAACAATGGAAGAACATCAGTTTTCGATGTGTCCCAGATTTGAGACAGCCTTCTCTTTCTTAGGCAAACGTTGGAATGGACTTATTATTCAGACATTGATGAGTGGACCGAAGCGATTTAAAGATATCTCCGGCCTCATTCCTTCAATGAGCGATAAGATGCTATCCGAGCGGATGAAGGATTTGGAAGGCGAGGGTATTCTGGTTAGACATGTATACCCGGAAACACCCGTGCGTATTGAGTATGAATTAACAGACAAAGGCCGTGCCTTGCAGCCTGTTATGCAGCAGATTCAGTCCTGGGCTGAGAGCTGGGTAGACTAAAATTCACAGTAATGTTGTGGCCCTTTTTCCAGAAATAGCGGGAAAGGGGTTTTTCAATTTTCATGAAATATTAAAGTATAAGTTCTATACCTATGCTTTATGCCTGAAAAAAACTTGCACAGTTTAAAAATAAATGTAATATAATAGAAAAACATTATATGGTCCTTGAATGGTAGCACTCGCGTATTGGTTTTTGCTCAAATCTACTCAGCTGGAGTACAGGCATAGCAAAACTATTAGGAGGCGAGGGAGATGGAGACGAAGAAGACCCTGTTTTCCCGGGAAATAACGTATGGAAAAAAGGATGTTGCTGAGCTAGAGATCGCATCGATCAAAGTACAGCTTATCTATGACAAGACGTTGTTCATGCTGCATAGCCATCTTCCAGAGTCTTTATGGGATGCGTGGATTGGCGTGCCTTACAGCATTATCTCTTCACTCTACAAAGGGAACAATGATAGCGGGACTATTTTTCAAAAATGGATTCAAAGTCCGGCTGGCTGGAAATGTATTGGCTGTGAGCGGCACTGTCTCGAGTCGACGGAATCTCTTCAAGATGTGAACGCGGTGAATAATGGGCGACAATATAAGTTTCATAACGGCATTCGTCAGAGTATGGTGCTTCAAGCCTTAATTTGGTCCATGTACGAGAATATCGTATTGTTCAAACCTTTTTTAGGCGATGAGCCTTTTTTTGATGATGATGATTTGAATACGATATCCTCTTATTTCGTTCCAACGTATCTTAATGAATTTCACCTTATTGAGCGGTCTAAGCCATGCAAAGAATACAAAGATCAGAACATACGTGTCTTCCAGGAATGGATCTCTGCACCAGATCTTGTCCTCAAGTGGAATGGTGGCCTGACAGAAGGCAGATGGATGACCGGTGTTTATATGGATCACTCCCGCTTTGCCGGTCTAGGACCTTATTTGAAGGATTCGAAGGGACAACGGACGTATATGGAGGCTTTTGTTCAATAAAAAGATATAAATTCCGTGAGTACAATCACTGGTTAAAGTTCCTTTTAGGGTTAAGGTGAGAAGGTAGAAACGATTTAAACAAAACCTGATCCCAAATCCCAAGGAGGAATTATAATGGTGACTAAACAACCTAATGATAGAATTTCGGATTCACATCAAGCAGACTCGGTGCAGGCTGGGTTTACCCCAGATGCATTGGTGAGAGATATTGTATTGCAGTTTCCTAAAGCTGCGGATTATTTCAAAGCAAAGCGGATTGATTTCTGTTGCGGTGGAGCTAAGCCTCTTGCTGAAGTAGCTGCCGAGCGTGGTCTGGATCAAGAGCTAATCATCAGTGATCTAAACAAGCTGTTCGAAGAATATCCGGTACCTCAGGAGGAAATCGCTTGGAATACCGCACCTTCAGATGAGTTAATTGACCTTATCATTAACAAACATCACCGTTATCTTCGTGAAGAGCTGCCTCTCATTAGTCAAAATGTAACCAAGGTGTATCGAGTGCATGGCGAAGATTCCCCTCATTTGGCGGAGTTACACAGCTTGTTCAATACACTTAGGGAGGAATTGCTTGAGCACACAGCTAAGGAAGAAGCAGATGAATTTCCTAAGCTGTTAGCATATGCTGCTAATCCAAGTGAAGAAGGCTTGACAGCGATCCGTAAGTCATTGACTGAGCTGGAGAGCGAACATGATGGTGCGGGCGATATTTTGAGAAAAATACGTAGTATTACAGATGATTTCACTCCACCGGCTCATGCGTGCACGACCTATCGATTGACCTATGCCCGGCTGGAAGAGCTGGAGAGTATGACTTTTGAGCATGTACATCTGGAGAATAATATATTGTTCCCTAGATTTCAGTAAGGATCAATAGAGTTTTAAAAAAAGTCCCTTTTGGGACTTTTTTTATTTGAGAACAGGGCTTGGTTAAGTTATCCTTAAATAGACAGTATATATAACTTTACAAGCCTGAGACGCTATTTGGTCATTAGGTGAGACAAGGCGGTGCCAGGATGCCCAGACAAAATCTGTGGAGGTTGATGCAAGGATTAGTCTTTGTATTTATAATAGTTGGATGCTCCTCACTTACTGACGACAATAGTGATGCTAATAATGTTGCGGCAGGATCAGAGGGACCGACGATATCTATAAGAGTTGGTGATAACGAACTGCTTACCAGCCCATCGGACAGGACACTTAGTGGAAGCTACAGAACTGGAATAACGATCTTGGAGCTGTTGAAAGGTAGTGATATTGCCACGTTTGCCGAGGATAACTCTAGCATTCTTTCGGTAAATAATTTTTCACTAGAATCGGGGATGACTTGGGAGCTTCAGATGGACGGACTAATCATTGGGAATGCGGATTGGAATAATACTGTAAGGTATGATTCACAGCTAGTCTTCACCGCGAAGTTGAAGAACCATCAAGAGCCACTTCAAACTGTAATGCTGACTTTGAACGGTGGAAGTGTAGAAGTAGACTTACATCATTCGTATATTATGTTATATAAAGAGGATTTCAGTGTTAGTGATTTGCTAAAGAGTAGCAGTGCGGTGCAGTTGTCCGAAAACAATAGAGAGGTACTTTCAGTCGACGATTATACCCCTCTTAGTAATGAAGAATGGAAGCTGAAGGTAAATGGAAAGCAACTGCTTGATAGTGGAATGGATATGAAGTTTAAGTCTCAAGATGTATTAGAGATTTTATTGAATTTACGCTAAATAAAGTACCTCAAAGCCAGATCAACGGTTGTTCAGAACCTGAGATTTGGCTTTTTTAATTGGAAGATAATATTAAGAATTATCATCAAACTTTAATGTGAAAGTATTCACAATTAAAGTGACTGCAATCACATTGTTGACTTGAATTTGAACCGTATAATTCCAATATGTAGAGGTAGATTTAAGAACTCATATGCTTTGAGGAGGCACCTAACCATGGCAGAGAAAAGAGAAAAATTAGTATTAGTAGGCAACGGTATGGCAGGTATTGGTACGATCGAGCAGATTTTGAAGCTGGGTGGAGCTTATGATATCACGGTCTTTGGAAGTGAACCCCATCCCAATTACAATCGGATCATGTTGTCCTATGTTCTCGAAGGCAGCAAGACGATTAATGACATTATCCTAAACGACTGGAGTTGGTATGAAGAAAATAATATTACTTTACACACGGGAACAACAGTGACACGAATTGATGAAGGCTCGAAGCAAGTGATTACAGAAAACGGCATGGCAGTACCTTACGACAAAGTGATTATTGCCACTGGCTCGAATTCTTTCATTTTACCTGTGCCTGGTAGTGATAAAGAAGGCGTGGTTGGGTTCCGAGATATTTCAGACTGTGATGCGATGCTGGAAGCGGCACAACAATACAGTAAGGCGGCTGTGATTGGCGGGGGGTTGCTTGGTCTTGAAGCGGCGAAGGGTCTTGTGAACCTTGGCATGGATGTTACTGTAGTTCATTTGATGGAAGACCTGATGGAGCGTCAGCTTGATCGTAATGCCTCTTCGATGCTGCAAGCTGAGCTAGAGCGTCAAGGTGTTAAATTTGCTATGGGCAAACAAACGGTAGAATTGACAGGGGAACAACGGGTAAGTGGTTTGCGATTCAGTGATGGCAGTACGCTTGAGGCAGATTTTGTAGTGATGGCTGTTGGAATCAAACCGAACATTACTTTGGCAAAAGAAAGCGGAGTCTCCGTTAATCGCGGGATCGTGGTGGACGATTATTTGCAGACTTCAATGCAGAATGTATATTCCATCGGCGAGTGTGCCGAGCATCGCGGGGTGTGTTACGGATTAGTGGCTCCACTGTTTGAGCAAGGCATGGTTCTGGCTAAACATTTATGTGGTAGTGATACTAAACCGTATGAAGGTTCTGTTGTTTCCACTAAGCTTAAAATATCTGGTGTAGATGTATTTTCTGCGGGTGAGTTTATGGATGCCCCTGAACTTACTGTAATTTCGAGTAAAGATGAATGGAAAAAAACATATAAGAAAATCCTGCTCAAAAATAATGTGATTGTTGGTGCGGTATTGTTCGGCGATGTGACGGAGTCCGCCAATCTGCAGAAATTAGTAAAACAAGGTGCGGTTATGACCGATGAGATTTATTCGGAGCTCATGGGAACTGGATGCTGCGGTGGTGGAAACAAGAAGGGTACATCTGTAGAAGCTATGGCAGATGAGGAAATTGTCTGCGGCTGTAACGGAGTAACCAAAAAAGCGATTATTGACGCTGTCACCGAGAATGGCTTCACTACTGTAGATGAGATCAAAGCATGTACTGGCGCTACTCGCTCTTGTGGGGGTTGCAAACCAGTAGTAGAGCAGATCCTGCAATTTGTTTTGGGAGATAGCTTTCAGCAGGCTGCCAAACAAGGTATTTGTGGCTGTACAACGCTTAGCCGTGATGAAATTGTTGCTGAGATCACAGCTAAAGGTCTTAAAACCACTAAAGAGGTCATGAATGTACTTGGTTGGAAACAAGAGGAGGGCTGCTCCAAGTGTCGTCCGGCGATTAACTATTATCTAGGAATGATGAACCCTGATACCCATCAAGACGAGAAGGAATCACGGTTTGTTAATGAACGTATGGGCGCCAATATTCAAAAAGATGGAACCTATACCGTTATCCCACGCATGTATGGCGGAGTAACGACGCCGGAGGATTTGAAGAAAATCGCCGATGTCTCTCTTAAATATGATGTGAAGGTTGTGAAGGTAACTGGTGGGCAACGACTGGATCTGATTGGTGTGAAGAAGGAAGATTTACCTAAGGTATGGGAAGAGCTAGATATGCCTTCAGGTTACGGTTATGCCAAATCTCTTCGTACGGTTAAGACTTGTGTGGGCTCGCAGTTCTGCCGTTTTGGCACACAAGATTCGATGGGAATGGGCGCACTTATGGAGCGTAAGTATGAGCGTCTTGATTTTCCGGCCAAGTTCAAAATGGCTGTCAACGGTTGTCCTCGTAACTGTGCAGAATCTTGCACGAAGGATATCGGTATCGTCGGCAACGATGGTGGCTGGGAAATATTTATCGGTGGTAACGGCGGTATTAAACCGCGGATAGCAGACGCCTTCTGTAAGGTGAAGACTGATGAAGAGTTAATCGAAGTGTGCTCGGCTGTGATGCAATACTACCGTGAGACGGGAAATTATTTGGAGAGAACCTCCGAGTGGGTAGAGCGTATGGGACTTGAGCAGATTCAAATGGTCATTTTGAATAATGAAGAGAATCGTAAAGAGCTAGCAGCTCGCATTGACTTTGCCCTAACTCAAGTCACTGATCCTTGGAAAAAAATTCTGAATGATAACAGTACACGTACTGCACTTTTTGAAGATGCAAGAGTTTAAGGGATAGATAACGAACACAGAAGGGGAGATAGCAAACCAATGAATAAGACAACACAAATGTATGCAATAGGATCAGTACAGGATTTTCTGATGCAGATTGGTCGGGTAGTTGTTGCTGGAAATGTGGAGTTAGCTGTATTTCGTACCTCTGACGGAGGAATCTATGCGCTTGAGAATCGCAGTCCTCATCCCAAAGGGGGACCGCTTGCCGAAGGGATTGTTTCGGGTCACTTTCTTTATGATCCACTGTACGACTGGAAAATTGATCTTCGCACTGGCGAAGTCCAGGCTCCAGACGAGGGCAGAGTAGTGACTTATCCAGTCACGCTTGATGAGGACAGTTTGACGGTGAGCGTGTAGACACCGAAGGTTGTAATTAATGCTTTAATAGAAAACGGTGGGGTGGAGTATTATGTTTACACAAAGTGTGGAGAGTATCGTCGAGACGGCAGTCAGCAAGCGTGACCAGATGAATAAAAACTTGCCAAGATATTTTCTAGCGGCTCTCTTGGCAGGAGCATATGTGGGTATTGGGATTATTCTTATTTTCTCGCTGGGAGCGCCGTTAGCGGCGGCAAAGTCTCCTTTCCAACCCCTCATTATGGGTGTATCCTTCGGAATTGCCCTGACTCTTGTTGTGTTTGCAGGCTCAGAGCTGTTTACCGGAAATAACATGTTCTTTACTGTAAGTACATTAGCTGGTCGAACAAGCATCTGGGATACCGTGAAGAACTGGGTGCTTGTGTTTGTAGGGAATGTGGTAGGTGCAGTGATTTTATCGCTTTTGATTCGGGGAACTGGACTATTCAGTGCGGCTCCCCCTGAGCATTTGATCTTCGCAGCAGCGGCCAAGAAAATGAGCCTTCCGTTTTCGGAGTTATTTTTCCGTGGAATCCTATGTAACTGGCTCGTCTGTCTAGCACTGTGGATGTCTTCACGCGCTAAAAGTGAGACTGCCAAGCTAGTTTTAATCTGGTGGTGTTTATTTGCCTTTATTGCGAGTGGTTATGAGCACAGTGTGGCTAATATGACGCTGCTGAGCGTTGCTGTGTTGCTCCCGAATCACCCGGAGACCATTACAATTGCCGGATGGATACACAATATGATACCCGTTACTTTAGGAAATATAATTGGTGGTGGCGTATTCGTGGGCATGGCCTATTGGATGATCTCCCCAGTGCGTGGTACTCAGAGCAAGCGTTAAACGTATATTTATTATTGGAATTAAGCATTAGGGCTGACCCGATTTCGGGTTCAGCTCTTTTTTTAGGTTATAAAAAAGACGCCTCTGTTAGGCGCCTTGGACCACTCTATTGTAATGTGCAGAATAATTGGGTCATATATGTTTCATTGAGGAGAATAGAGGGTATATTACAATGGAATTAAATACGGCAGATCTCGTTTGGACACATTTCGCAGTGGCAAATTTCCTGCAGCATACCAAGATTCTTGATGACAATCATGCCGTTCTCGTACTCAACCGCGTCCTTTTTACGCAAGTCGCTCAGCATCCGGTTAACACTCTCACGAGTGGCGCCGATCATGTTGGACAGATCTGTATGCGTAATTTTTTTGTTGATGAGGATGTTCTCACCATCACTGCTCTTCTCACCGTAGGTGTTGCCAAGACGAATGAGAGTGGAGCAAAGCGCACCTGGTTTGCCGTACATCATCAGATCGCGGAATTTCGTTTGGGTTAGACGGTGATGAATACCCATCCATTTCATAAAGTCGATGGCAAAATCACAATGTTGGCAAATGAGAATTTCTAAATCCTTCTGCTCGATAACGCCAACTTCACTATCTTCAATCACTTCAGCAGTAAAGCTGTGTTTGGTACTGAAGAATGGATCTGCTTGCCCTACCATATCGCCAGCTTGATACATATAGAGAATGAGTTCTTTACCTTCATCAGTAGATTTAGTTAATTTCACACGTCCACGTTTGATATAAAACAATTTATCCGAGTAGTCGCCTTCCCAGAATAGATGTGAACCCTCTGGAACAACGCGCTCTTTCATTGTAACTAGAAGTCTGTTGAAATTCTGTTCGGAGAAACAGTTTGTATTTCCGTGGGCTTCGATAACATTGTAATGTTCTTTTAGCATAATCGACATCCCCTTTATTCCCTCATTTTTTCAGTAAATTTTAAATTAATTATACTCTGAATATTCCTTGATATGGTTAAAAAAAACCATTTAAAAGTGTCGAATTTTCAACATTGTGATTATTTTCACTTCTAAAGTGCTAGATGTAATATGATTTTCAACCAAAAAAGAGTAAGAAGTATACGTTTATTATATATCACAGCGGTAATCCATTATTCTCAAAAATGAAACTTTTGATGTGTTTTTTGCAAATATAAGCATTATAAATTTCATCCCTATTAGATTCTTCATATTATACTGCAAAAATTCATGATTTAGAAATCCGTTCGATTTCAACTCCGTATAAATACACACATCTTCATTATGGTCAGACATTGGCGCATTTAGCGTGTAACGATATCCTGAGATTGGAGCAAAAACCAGGAGAAGGGGAAATCATACATGGCTAAAGTGGCAGACAAATATTTTAAGGTAGATCCTTGGGCAATTATTGAAGAGGGCTTTGATCCAGAACGAAATCGGACTTCAGAATCTATTTTTTCACTTGGGAATGAGTATATGGGCGTTCGGGGGTATGCTGAGGAAGGCTACTCTGGAGATTCCTTGCAAGGAAGCTATTTCAACGGACTAAATGAACAATTGGACATTGGCAATCATTATAAAGGAATTATTCGCTCGCTTAGATATATGGTGAATGCGGTGGACTGGCTGTATACGCGGATCTCTGTGGATGGTGAACAGCTTGATCTGGCAAAAAGTAAAGTATCGGATTATGTGCGCAAACTGGATCTTCGTAGTGGAATCTATCGGCGGGAGCTGATCTGGCATCTAGATGATGGCAAAAGGTTGAAAGTTGTCTTTACTCGCTTGGTCAGTATGACGATGTCTCATCTGGGACTACAACGGGTAGAATTTGAGCCGCTTAATTTCTCAGGCAGTGTGGACATTTGTGCTGGGCTGGATTTCAGCATTATCCATGAGGAACGTGGCGAATGTATGTGGAGTAGTCTCCGCAGTGGAGAACAAGGGGCTGCCACTGCTATTATGGCGAGAACAGTGAATACAGCTAACAAGCTATTCTCTAGCTTTTCGTTACAATCTTCGCAGCAGCTTCAGCTTACTCGAATTGAACATGATAAATTTATTGGGCAAAGATTTACTATGGAGCTTGCTCAGGGAGAAGCGACCCATTTTACAAAGCTGGTTATCAACTGTTCGGATAGTGAATCTGCCCATACAGCTGAAGAGCTGTGGAGCAAAGGGCTAGCTCTTGCTGAAAGTGCAAGCCAACTGAGCGATACCCAAATATTCGCGGATCAGACGGCATATTGGAATGGTATCTGGGAGACAAGTGATATTCGGATCGAGGGCGATCCTGAGAATCAGCAGGGCATCCGTTTTTGCATTTTCCAGCTTTATCAGACTTATCATGGTGATCATCCAGGGTTCAACATCGGCGCTAAAGGATTGACGGGAGAAGTGTATCGTGGTTTGGCGTTCTGGGATACAGAGTCGTATTGCTTACCATTCTATATGTTTAATAATCCTAAGGCCGCACGGAGCTTGCTGGACTTTAGATATAAGACATTACCTCAGGCTATGCAACGTGCTAAAGATGTTGATTGCGAGGGAGCTTGCTACCCTATTGCTACTATAGATGGAACAGAAAGCTGTGATCTCTGGCAGCATTCGAATCTTCAGCTTCATGTAGGGACTGCTATTTCCTATGGCATCTGGCATTATGTCAAAAATACCGGTGATAAAGAATTCCTGTACAGTAAAGGTGCTGAGATGCTGATCCAGATCAGTAGATTTTATGCTACGCGCGGTCAATGGGGTCAACGGAGTGGGGAATATGGATATTTTGGCGTAATGGGTCCTGATGAGTTCCAATTGATGGTGAATAATAACTGCTACATTAATCTGATGGCCCAAAAATCATTTGAGTACACCCTGGATACCCTGCGGGAAATGAAAGAACAGGTCCCAGTAGCTTTTGCAAAGGTTGTTGAAGAAACGGGACTCCGTGAAGAGGAACTCACCGATTGGAAAGATAAAGCGGAGCATATGAAGATTCCAGTTGACGAAGCAACAGGAGTATTTGAGGAGCATGATGGATTCTTCGATATGCCACATATTGATATTCATTCCATCCCGGTAACAGAATTTCCGCTCTACTCGAACTGGTCGTATGATCGTTTGTACCGATATGACATGATTAAACAACCGGATGTCCTCATGTTTATGTTCTTATATAATGGACAATTTTCTAAAGAAGCGAAGCTGGCCAACTATGAATATTACGAATCTAGATGTATTCATGAATCTTCACTTTCTCCTTCGATCCATTCCATACTGGCAAGCGAAATCGGCAAGCCAGAAGAAGCCTATTCGTTCTTTGAATTTGCGACAAGACTGGACTTAGACAATTACAACCGTAATACACGTGAGGGTCTTCACACTACATCGATTGCAGCCGCTTGGATGAATATTGTGTATGGCTTTGGTGGTATGCGTTCAGATGGGGCGCGTCTGTCCTTCCAACCTTCATTGCCGGAACGCTGGAACGAGTATTGCTTCCAAGTGTTGTATGAAGGGGTATTGCTCCGTATTTTAGTTAACAAGACTTCCGTAACGCTTACAGCAATTCATGGTGGGAGCACTGAAATAATAGTGTACGGTCAGTCCATTAAGGTGGATGCATCCGGGACGACGCTTCCGCTAGGTGAAGGGATGTTGGCTCGATGAGCTGGGCGGTAAGGGATAGCTGTTTTGATAAGAAACTTGTGACGACGAACGGGAACAAATATATGTTAGGCAATGCCTATATGGGATATCGCGGTACACTGGAGGAATTCAGTAAAAGTGAGCTAGTTGCCGTTACTTTAGCTGGTCTGTATGACAAAGCGGGAGACAAGTGGAGAGAACCTGTCAATGCTCCGAATGGATTATGGACCAAGATTGTCTGCAACGGACAGCCCTTAAGTGTGCTTGAGCATGAACCGAGCTCTCACGTTCAGGAGCTGAATATCCGTAGTGCCATTCATCATCGGAGTACTGACTTTAGTATATCCGACGGTGGGACGTTGACATTTACAGCAGATCGTTTCGTAAGTCAGGACAATCTTCATCTGCTCGTTAGTAAATGCTCTATCCACAGTACACAGGACTGCCAAATTGTGATTGAGACGGGGATTGACGTAGATGTGTGGGATATCAATGGCCCCCACCTCTTAGATCAAAAGGTGCAGTCGCAGGGTGAGGTGCTAGTCTCTTCCTCCACGAGTGGAGAATTGAACATTCCGGTAGTGGTGGCGGAGAGAGCGGTATTTAATTTCGGAGATCAGCAAATGGCTGAAGGAGTTGCTGTACGCCGGATTTCTTTTGATGCGCGTGCGGGTGAGACCTATGAATGGTTTAAGTACGTTGCGGTATATACTGGACTTGATGTCAGTGGACCGGAGTCAGAAGCTGTCAAGTCTGTCCATGCTGCTGAGGCGCTGGGCTATGACGAGTTATTAAAAGCTCACTGTCAGCAATGGGAACAGAGATGGTCACTTAGCGATGTCATTATCGAAGGCGACGAGGATGCTCAGTTTGCTCTGCGATACAGTATTTATCAGCTGTTAATTATTGTACCAACAGTTTCGGAGAAGGTTTCTATCCCAGCTCGCGGTTTATCGGGTCAGGTCTATAAAGGGGCGGTATTTTGGGATACGGAGATGTTTATGCTGCCTTTCTTCCTGCATACCGATCCGAAGGTTGCTCGCAACCTAATGATGTACCGGATTCATACCTTGGACGGAGCTCGTCGTAAGGCCGCGGAATATGGTTTTTTGGGAGCATTCTATGCCTGGGAAAGTCAGGATACAGGAGACGATGCTTGTACTCTTTTTAATGTGAATGATGTATTTACTGGACGACCGATGCGGACTTATTTTCGCGATAAGCAGGTTCATATCAGTGGGGATGTTGTACACGGGATTTGGAAATACGTTCAATTTACAGGGGACGAAAGTCTGCTAACTAGTGGAGGAGCGGAAGTGATCTGGGAATGTGCCCGGTTCTTCTACTCTTATGCCTACTATAATTCGGTAAAAGAACGCTTCGAGATTCTAGATGTTACAGGTCCAGATGAATATCATGAACGTGTGAATAATAATGCTTTTACGAATGCATTAGTTAAGGAAACGCTGGAGATTGCCTTGCGCACGGCAGAATTGCTGCAAAATAAGTACCCGGAAGTATATAACCAACTGTCTATGGAGTTTAGTGAGGGTCCGTTTCTAACCGAGTTCAAAGCTATGCTGGATAGCTTTTATGTTCCGCAGCCTGACCCTGCCAGTCTTATCATCGAACAATTCGACCGTTACTTCACGTTGGAGGATGTTCGGCTGTCAGAATTGAAATCTCGTGTACTTAACAAAAATGAGTATTTGGGTGGCGGCAATGGCTTAGCTACCACTACAACAATACTGAAGCAAGCGGACGTCGTGTTGATGCTGAATCTGTTCAAGCATTCCTTCAACAAGGAAGTTAAACAAGCGAACTGGGAATTCTACGAACCGCGTACCGAGCATGGGTCAAGTCTTAGTCCTTGTATTTATGCTTTGGTAGCTGCTGATATTGGTTCGCCAGATTGGGGATATCCATATTTTATGCGTACGGCTACTGTCGATCTTACGGGAGAATCTAAGCAGTATGTAGGGGATCTCTATATTGGTGGTACCCACCCAGCCGCGAATGGTGGCGCATGGATGGCTGCGGTTCTTGGTTTTGCAGGGTTGAATTATGATGGGGCGACTGTCCACATCAATCCTTCACTGCCTAAACATTGGCAGTCTGTTGAGCTTCCGGTTACGCTTCGAGGGGATACCTTTAAGCTGCGGATCAGCAAGGATGAAGTTACTGTTACTACAGCAGCCGATTACAGTGGAACCTTGGTATTCTCGGTGCAAGGGCGAGAAGGAAAGGTATGTTCAGCAGGTGAGAGCTTGCGGCTAGTCATAGCCGAAACAACAGTATAGATATTAATGAACAACGGAGAGGAAGTAAATCTATGTTGCAAAATATGAAAGGCGCCATTTTCGATCTGGATGGTGTTATAGTAGACACGGCCAAATATCATTATTTGGCTTGGGCTAGTCTTGCTGATGAGCTTGGCTTTACATTTACAGAGGAGGATAACGAACGTCTTAAGGGTGTGAGCCGGATGAGATCGCTCGATATTCTTCTGGAAATCGGCGGGCTACAATTTGACGAAGCGCAGAAGCTAGCGATGGCGGAGAAGAAAAATCGCCTGTATGTTGAATACATCTCAAAGCTTGAGGAGTCGGAGCTACTTCCCGGAGTCAAAGAATACTTAACTGGACTTAGAACGCGCGGGATCGGAATTGCGTTAGGCTCAGCCAGTAAGAATGCGGAATTTATTTTGAATAAGCTGAACATTACGGATCTGTTCGATGCTGTTGTTGATGGTAACAAAGTATCTCGTGCGAAGCCAGACCCGGAGGTATTCTTGATAGCTGGTCAAGAGCTGGGCTTACAGCCTGACGATTGCGTCGTGTTCGAGGATGCGGAAGCGGGCGTTCAAGCAGGTAAGGCTGCTGGTATGAAGGTAGTAGGTATAGGTAATCCAGAAGTGCTGAAGGAAGCTGATCTTGTGGTAAAAGGATTGTATGAATTGCTGACGGACTAAGGATCAAAAAGAACATGGGACCGACTCCAAAGTAGTTGACGCTACTGTAGGGGCGGTCCTTTTTTGTTCTTAATCCCTGCACTCACTTCATTTGAGAACATATCGGACTCCCAAGTCGCTATTTGCCCGAAAAGACCTCATATTGCGCATGTTTGGTATGAATAACGTCACTGGAGTCCAAAACTCGACGAAAAAGCCGGAATTTGACCGAATAGCTGCATCTGGGTCCGATGCTCATCGTGTGGTCGGGCTCAGAAAGCGACTCAGAAGGTTAGTTAAAAGCTCAGGCAGTCTATCGGACCCCATAGTCGCTATTTGCCCGAAAAGACCTAATAATGCGCAACTTTGATACGAATAACGTCACTGGAGTCCAAAACTCGACGAAAAAGCCAAAATTTGATCAAATAGCTGCAACTGTGTCCGATGCTCAACGTGTGGTCGGGCTCAGAAAGCGACTCAAAAGGTTAGTTAAAAGCTCAGGTAGTCTATCGGACCCCACAGTCGTTATAAGCAATAATTCCGCCCATTTGAGAACCTATCGGACTCCAAAGTCGCTATTTGCCCGAAAAGACCTCATATTGCGCATCTTTGATGCGAATAACGTCACTGGGGTCCGAAACTCGACGAAAAAGCCAAAATTAGTTCAAATAGCTGCATCTGGGTCCGATGGCTCATTGTGATGAGACTTTACGAGAGTGCGAGCGCATAACCAGTAACAATATGCACATTGAGTAATCAAAGCACTCGACAAGTAGAAAATCACACATGCAGCAATCCAAACGCACAACAAGTAGCAGTCACACACCAAGTAAACCAAACGCACAACAAGTAGCAGTCACACACCAAGTAAACCAAACGCACAACAAGTAGCAGTCACACACCAAGTAAACCAAACGCACAACAAGTAGCAGCCACACACCAAGCAAGCCAAACGCACAACAAGTAGCAGTCACACACCAAGTAAACCAAACGCACAACAAGTAGCAGTCACACACCAAGTAAACCAAACGCACAACAAGCAACAATCCGCACATTAAGTAGCAATGTTGCTTATTGAGTAATCCAAAAGCTCAACATATGTGAAGCCGACAATTGTGTAGAGCAGAGGAGAGCAATGTCCCATAGCCCCACGCAGTGACCCCTGCCCACCCTCTTTTTTCTGTTTTTGGTTTTTTTGAGAGGGAAGAGGGTCATGGAGAGGGAATTTGGATCTGGAGGAGCGAGAGCGTCAGCCTTTTGTCTCCGGATTTTATTCGCTAGGAGCGGCATAAATCAGAAAATCTGGAGACAACAGCGGCCGTAAGTCCAAAGTTTCCACGCAATGACACCTACTCGCCCCCCCCGCATTTTTGTGTTTTCGGTTTTTAAGAATTCCGGTGATGAAGTTGCGGAGTGGAGGTTTGGAGCTGGAGAAACGCCAGTGGTCGCCTTTATCCTCGGATTTCTACCGCTTAGCGGTATAAAATCAGGAAATCTGAGGATAACAGCGATCGTAAACCCAAACGCTCCACGCAGTGACGTCTCTATCACCGTGCTCTTATAATCCGAACAACAGAAAAAAACTACATACAAATGAACATAAAAAACTTTAAAATGAACATATGTAAGCGTTTTTCCCTTTGATATAGTTATTGAACCCGGAGGTGCGTCTCGATGTTGTCTAGGTTGATTAGGTTGATTCGAAAGCTGAACGTCAAGCAGCAGCTCATCCTGCTATTTCTAATTATGATTTCTCCCATTCTCTTTCTGAACATATATGGGAATATGAAGGCGGAGCAAATACTGAAGCGTCATGTTACGAATGCATATGTAGAATTGAACAAGCAGAACTTCACCATCATAAATCGAGATATCGACACGGTAAATAAAATCACTACCACCGTGATCCAGAATCCCCTGATTCAGCAAATTAATATGACAGGTTCGGATTCCATATTAGAGCGAGTCAAGCGATATGAGACGATAGAGAAGCTGTTGGTCAGTTACTCTCAGGGCGCTGAACGTGGTGACGGCATCTATTATTCCCTCTATATATACGATCCGGATGATTATTATTTTTTCGCCCCCAACTTCCCGCAGGTTAAGAAGGCTGGAGTTTATTTCTTTTCCAAAGTCGAGGAGCCTTACTGGTTTGAGGAGGTTGTGCAGAAGAAAGGACGCGGAGCGCTGAAGTTCACGGAGAGGCTAAGTGCACAGGCGGAAGATTTAAAGACACTTACATACATGAGAGCCGTAAATAACATTTCCAGAAAAGCGGAGACCATTGGAGTTTTGGTCATTACCAAAATGGACTCTAAAATTGGAGAATCGCTCAAGTCCATATCTTTGCCTGACGGCGAAATTTACTTAACAGACCTGAATAATCGTGTTCTCGCCTCGACTACGAATAATACTGGAGAAGTGATTGCGTTGCCGGAGACGGTTGTTGCCGAGGATTTGGAAGGTACCGTAGATGTCATTACCTCCGATTTTATCTATGTGGTTAACAATAATCATGCATTAGGACAAAAACTAGTCTACAAAGTTCCGGTAAAGGCGCTGCTGCAGCAACAGAACGAAATGAAAAGTGTTATTCAATATATCACCGTGGCTTACGCAGTATTTGGACTGATCATGATTACGTACTTCTGGCGATCATTAATGACTCCGTTGCAAAAGCTGGCTTTTTTCGTACGAAAATATGAGCCGGGCAATCGTGTTCCAGAGACGCCGCGGAGGGGGAGTAACGATGAGGTTAGTGTGCTGATTGCTTCTACCTATGATATGGCCCGCAGGCTTAACGGACTAATCACATACAAATACCAAATGGAGCTCAAACAGAAGGAATCGCAGCTTCAATTGCTATATCAACAAATTAATCCGCATTTGCTCTATAACACACTCGAGAGTATTTATTGGAAAAGCTCGTTAGAAGGAAATGTCGAATCCGCCGAGATGATCAAGGAATTGTCCAAACTAATGAAGATCAGTCTTAGTCGGGGAAGAGAGCTGATTAGCCTTGAAGAAGAGCTGGAGCATGCAACGGCCTATATCAAGCTGCAGCAGCACCGATATGATTATGTATTTCGTGTAGTAATGGATATTCATCCTGATACGAAAAGCAATCTAATACCTAAAATCACACTGCAGCCGCTAATAGAGAATGCTATTATTCATGGTGTTAAAAATATGGGCGAGGATGGAGAGATCACTATCAGCGCTGTTTGCGTGAACGAAATCGTTATGATCTCTATTGAAGATAATGGCTATAAGTCTGTTGACTATGAGGCGATTGAAGCTGTACTGAATGATAACAGCCCAAATCCCGTCAGCGGTTACGGTATCCGCAACATTAATCAGCGTATTCATTTACATTTCGGCTCTGATTATGGCATCAGCTATACCCCTCGTAGAGAAGGCGGAACGCTAGTAACTGTTAGGCTTCCGAAATCGGAGAATCAGGACTAAGGAAGGGGAGTATATAGATATGTTCAATATATTGGTAGTGGATGACGAACCATTGATTTGTAAAGGGTTGAGCAATTTATTAGCTTCATCTGGGCTGGATATTTCTAATATCTATACCGCTAATAGCGGATTTGAAGCGCTAGACTGTATTCGTATGGAGGAAATTGATCTGCTCGTTACGGATATTCAGATGGGAGCGATGAGCGGAATTGATCTGATGCAGCATGCGAAACTGGCAAAACCATGGGTACAGACCATCGTGATTTCTGCGCATGAGACGTTTCAATATGCTCAAATGGCCGTTCGACTCGGAGCTAAGGATTATTTAATCAAGCCTTTGAATAGTGAGCAATTTTTGGATTCGGTCCGAAATGTGCTGCTTAAGATGGGTAAGCCCTCACCAGAACTAGATGTCTTCATGTCTGGGATTAACGATAGCTTTCGACTGGAAGAGCCACTTCCGGAATACAGCAAGCTTTTAAACGAACTGCTCATCGACCCTGGGGTTGTGCTAGCTGAGGCAGATAACTTGCAGAAGCTGGATAACCTGAAGCTACAAGGGCCGTATTTTTCCGTCTTAAAAATCAAGGTACCTCTGTCTGGAGTGAACCAGGAGAAGCAGTATACTATGCAGGATAGACGGTTACTTTGTTATGCTGCACTGAATATTGCCAAAGAATTAATGGATCAGGAATGGAACTCATTAGCCTTTTATGCACCGGATGAAGAAATTACGATCATTATTCAATGGGATGAAAAAAGCTATGAAGATTCTTCTGCCGGCCAAATCAATAGGCTAGATATTCTTGGCCGTAGTCTGCAATTTAATATTCATAAATATTTACATCTGAACGTGATCATTGGCATTAGCCAGATTTTAAAGGGGCTTTCGTTTATGGCCGTTTTGAACCGTCAGGCCTCTAATGCAATTCTCTGGAACAATGAGCACAGTGATCACTATGTGTTCTATTATGGGGATTTCAACTGGAACAGTTACACGAGTGATCCTTCTGTAGAAGAACTTCATACCCATAGCAATCTGATCGTACAAAAAGCGAAAGAATACATTGACGAGAACTATGCGCAAAAAGGACTGACTATACACGATGTTGCTAAGAAGAATCATGTTAGTCCCAATTATTTGAGTTACCTATTTAAGAAAAATACAGGCTATAACCTGTGGGAATATGTAATCAAGCTCCGGATGGAAGAAAGTCGGGAGATGATTTTGAATACCGATCTTCGCAGATACGAAATTGCGGAACGTGTGGGTTATGAATCGCCGGAGCATTTTAGTAAAATTTTCAAAAAGTATTACGGGATCAGCCCCAGCGAATTGAAGAAGTAAAAACACTCACTACTTCGGTAGATATAGACATGTTCAGTACAACCCTCATTTCCTACAATTTAAGGTAGGAAGCATTTTGCGAAAAATGCTGAAAGAACAATGGAATGAGGGAGCCTGATGAATCAAACCGCAGTAGTAACCGAAAACCCGGCGACGCTGAAGGGGACACCGTACAAGCAAAACCGCTGGAAGAAAAACTTTTGGGGATATATGTTCCTCGTACCTGCTCTTATTATTTTTATTATGTTCATGTGGGTTCCAATTTTTAAAGGCTTACTGTACAGCTTCTACCATGTTGATTTTGTTAAAGGGAACAGCTTTGTAGGCTTTGAAAACTACAGTAGAGCAATTAGTGATCCAGATGTTTTGACCGCATTGAAGAACACTGGGTATTACATGTTTTTATGTCTTATTATTGGATTCTGGGTTCCGATTGCTTTTGCCATCATGATCTCGGAGCTGAGAAGGTTTGGGGGCTTTGTACGTGTAGCGGCTTATCTTCCTTTCGTAATGCCTGGTGTGGTTCTCTATGGACTGTGGAGATGGCTATATGATCCGGTAGGTCCAATCAATGCGTTATTAACTTCGATGGGTGTGGACCAGGTTGCCTTCTTAACAGATACAAGGTGGTCGATGATTTCTCTTGTGTTTATGGAGACGTGGCAGCAGTTTGGATCAGGGATGTTAATATACTTGGCTGCTGTACTCAGCATTCCGCGAGATTGGTATGAAGCTGCTGAGATTGATGGGGCTGGTGTGTGGGCGCGTATAAAGTACATCACATTGCCTTCACTGCGTAATTTAATCTTTTTGATGCTAATACTACAAATTATTGGTACTTCACAAGGGTATCAGTCACAGATGGCGCTGCTTGATGGTGGGCCGAATAATACTACGCTTACCTATGCGCTGTTGATCGTAAAATATGCATTTACAAGACTCGATTATGGTACAGCTACTGCGCTTGGCATGTTAATGTTCATAGTCCTAGGTGGTTTGGGCATTTTACAGTTCAAGCTTAACAAGGAGGACTACTAAGATGAAAAGCGCAGATAGAGGGATTCTTTCAGAACACGATTTGAAAAAAACGAGTAATAAGATCGTTTATGGCTTGATGTGCGTGGTCATATTAATTATGGTTTTTAGCATGCTGTACCCGATCTGTATGACGTTATTCAATGGGTTGAAGTCAAATCAAGAGGTAAATTCATTCCCACCGCATTTTTTCCCTCAGGAATGGCACTTCAGCAACCTTAAGGACGCGATGAATTATATTGATCTTCCGATGTTCCTTAGAAACACTATTTATATCTTTTTAGGGAATATGGCCGTCACCCTAGTTGTATTGGGAATGTCAGCTTTTAGTATCTCCCGTATGAATGTTCCATACAAAAAAGCGATTTATTTCTTCTTCCTAATGACATTGTTTATTCCGGCTACTAGCTATATGATCCCGAACTTTGTCAATTTGAAGGAACTCGGATTGCTGAATCAGTACGCGGCTTTCTGGCTGCCAGCGGGAGCGAATACATTTTACTTTCTATTGTTAAAGAACTTTTTTGATGGGATTCATCCAGAAATCTTTGAAGCAGCACGAATTGACGGGGCTTCTGAGCCAAAAAGCTTTTTCTCCATTGCAGTGCCACTATCGATTCCGATTTTTGCTACATTAGCGATCTTTATCTTTTCTACCGCATGGAATGACTGGTTCTGGCCATCACTCGTTATGCACAGTGAAGAAAAATATACGCTTGCGACAGCCATTTATAAATACGTTATTAATGTGAAGGCACTCAATACTAATATTAAATTTGCAATCCTGTTTATAGTATCCTTGCCTCCAATCGTTGTCTTCTTGATTTTTCAGAAATTCATTATGCGTGGAGTTGCTTTGTCTGCAGTGAAGGGGTAAGCAAATATCGACGATTTTAACCACGGATCGTAAACATGCACATGAAAGGAATATAAATGCACCTCGTTTGTAAACGGTTTCTATTTTATGATCGATATGTAAGATAACTATGAATTGAAAAGGGGAGTTTCAATGCGTAAGTACTCTAGCGTGCTACTAAGCGTCCTTGTTGCTGGATCGCTGCTATCAGCTTGCAGCGGCAACAATAACGGAAACACAGCGGGGAACAAAGGTAGGGAAGCAACTACTGCGCCAACAAATGCGGTGACGGATAATACAGCAACCGCTACTGATGCGCCAGTCGATGACATTACTCAAAGAAAAGTGACGATCAAGATTCACTATCCAACACCTGACCTAACTGAAATAAGAGCACAGGAAGATGACAAAATCAAACGTTTCCAAGCGGAATATCCGAACGTAGAAATCGTTAAAGATGACTGGCAGTACAATGTAAGTGAAATCGGAATCAAAATGGCTGCGAATGAAGCGCCAACCTTCTTTAATACTTACGCTACAGAAGCTAAATTCCTGGTTGAAAAGGGCTGGGTTGCTGACATTACGGAGCTGTGGAACAAATATGAATTTAAAGATCAAATTAACCCAGTGCTGCAAAATCAATTTATCATCGATGGTAAAGTTTTCGGAGTAACACAAAAAGGTTATGTAACAACCACAATGATCAACAAAAAAATGCTAGATGAAAAAGGCGTAGCCGTTCCACCTATGGATTGGACTTGGGATGATATGCTGAATACGGCTAAGGGCGTAGCTGATGCCAAAAAAGGTATTTCCGGTATTGCTCCAATGGGTAAGGGTAACGAAGCAGGCTGGAACTGGACCAACTTCCTGTTCGAAGCTGGTGGAGAGATTCAAAAGATTGAAGGCGGTAAGGTTGTAGCTACATTTAATTCCGATGCTGGTGTGAAAGCACTAGATTTCTACAAGAAGCTTAGATGGGAAGCTAATGCAATTCCTCAGGACTGGGCACTTGGCTGGGGCGACGCTGTAGGTGCATTCCAACAAAGTCGTACCGCAATGGTAATGGCCGGATCTGATGGCGTTATTGAGCAAGCGTTGAACCAAGGTGGACTGAAGCCTGAGGATGTGCTCACGTATCCTATGCCTGCTATGGAAAAAGGCGGCAAGCATACCGGGGTACTTGGTGGTGACTATCTTGTAATCAATCCAAATGCTACGCCAGATGAACAAGAAATGGCATTCCGCTATATTACATTTGACTATTTCTCTGACAAAGGTTTGGAAGCACTTGATGCAATTCTTCAACAACGTACAACAGATGGCAAATACTTTATCCCGCCGCTCTTAGACTACTACTCAGCAGATTCTGACTTCGGTAAGAAGACCAAAGCTGTTTATGACAAGTACACAAATGTATACCAATATAGCCCTGACATTATGGGACTTTTGGATGGTAAACCTGAAGCCCAATACAATACACAGGACTACTACGCAACAATGTCCAATGTCATTCAAGAGCTGTTCTCCAAAAAAGGAACGGATTCCAAGAGCCAGCTTGAAGCTGCAGCCAAAACAGTACAAGAGAAATTCTTTGATACGATTAAAGCAGAATAGGAAAATAAAGATCGGCCCCTTTGGGGCCGGTTTTTTAGTTTTTGATATTTATAATTTTATAAATCCAGAGAAATAGTGATAATTAACTGGAAATTATTTTGAAGTAGGAAAACCGTGAATTTCTGTTCAGAAGGGCAAACTACTATGAGTGCTGTGCACAGCATTAAGGAAGAAAATGGGCCGCGAAGTTTGCTTATTAAAGTATAATTTTAAGATTTTAAGGGTTTTTTAGCATAAAATAAGGTAAAAAATCTATAATATGATCGAATGAAAGCGCTTTGAAAACAAATCAAAAAAACTTTATACTTTGTGAAAGATTTCACTATACAAGGTGGAAATGATGTGTTAAGATAAATGTGTAGAGAAAAACAACTAAAAATTGACAGGAGGACGAGGGAGATGGCAGTTAAGAACGAGGTCGCCGCCCAAGTTAAGCAAGTTACCGCTGAAGAGTATATTCAGAGTTTAGTGGATAAAGCAAAAAAAGCGCATAAGGCATTTATGGCGCTAGACCAAGAGCAAGTTAACACAATCGTTCATGCAATGGCGTTGGCTGGACTCGACAAACATATGTACCTAGCAAAATTGGCCGTAGAAGAAACAGGACGCGGTGTATATGAAGACAAAATTACGAAGAACATCTTCTCGACAGAATATATCTGGCACGGAATTAAATATGATAAAACAGTAGGCGTTATTGAAGATAATGAATATGAGAACTTCCAAAAAATTGCTGAACCAGTCGGAATCGTTATGGGTATCACACCAGTAACCAACCCTACATCCACCACGATGTTTAAAGCGTTGATTTCGATTAAGACACGGAACCCTATTATATTCGGTTTCCACCCATCTGCGCAAGAGTGTAGTGCTGCAGCTGCTAAAATTCTTCATGATGCTGCCGTGAAAGCTGGCGCACCTGAGAACTGTATCCAATGGATTGAAATGCCAACAATGGACAAGACAAACGCATTGATGAACAACCCAGACGTTGCACTTATCTTGGCAACTGGCGGATCTGCAATGGTAAAAGCGGCTTATAGCTGTGGTAAACCTGCTCTTGGCGTAGGCCCTGGTAACGTACCTGCCTTCATCGAGAAGAGTGCGGATATCGATCAAGCGGTAACGGATATCATTCTTTCTAAAACATTCGATAATGGTATGATCTGTGCTTCCGAGCAAGCAATTATTATTGAAGAACCAATCTTCGACCAAGTGAAGAAGAAAATGATCGCTAATGGCTGCTACTTTGTTAATAAAGAAGAAGCTGGCAAGCTGACTAGCGGTGCAATGAACGTTGACAAATGTGCGGTTAACCCAGCAATCGTTGGTCAATCCGCAGTGAAAATTGCTGAAATGTGTGGCATTCAAGTTCCTGCCGGTACAAAGATTCTCGTAGCAGAACTCGAAGGCGTAGGCACTAAATACCCACTGTCTGCTGAAAAATTGAGTCCGGTTCTTGCTTGCTACAAAGTTAAGAATGCTGATCAAGGTATCGAACGCGCAGCTGAAATCGTTGAATTTGGCGGTATGGGTCATAGCTCGGCTATTCACTCCAACAACGAAGAAGTGATCATGAAGTTCTCTAACCGTCTGCAAACAGGACGTATTCTCGTCAACTCGCCTTCAACACATGGCGCAATCGGCGATATCTATAACACCAATATCCCTTCGCTGACTCTGGGCTGCGGATCTTATGGTCGCAACTCCGTATCGCAAAACGTTACAGCTATCAATTTGATCAACGTGAAAAGGGTGAATCGTCGTACCGTGAATATGCAATGGTTTAAAGTACCTGACAAGATTTACTTCGAAAAAGGTGCAACTCAGTACCTTGCCAAAATGCCTGATATCACACGTGTAGCAATTATCACTGACCCTATGATGGTTAAACTTGGATATGTTGAAAGATTGGAACATTACCTGCGTCAACGTCAAACACCAGTGGCTATCGAAGTGTTCTCTGAAGTAGAACCAGATCCATCGACAACAACTGTTGAAAAAGGTACTGCAATGATGAACAGATTCCAACCGGACTGCATCATCGCACTTGGTGGTGGTTCCCCGATGGATGCTGCAAAAGGAATGTGGTTATTCTATGAACATCCAGATGCAGACTTTAACGGTCTGAAACAGAAATTCATGGATATCCGTAAACGGGTTTACAAATTCCCTAAACTTGGAAATAAAGCGAAATTCGTTGCGATTCCAACAACTTCGGGTACAGGTTCGGAAGTTACATCTTTCGCAGTTATTACAGATAAAACAACAGAAAATCATACTAAATATCCTTTGGCTGACTATGAGCTGACACCAGACGTAGCTATCATCGATCCTGAGTTTGTTTACAGCTTGCCAAAAACGGCTGTTGCTGATACAGGTATGGACGTATTGACACATGCTATCGAAGCTTATGTATCTGTTATGGCGAGTGACTACACGGATGGTCTTGCTATCAAAGCAATCCAACTGGTGTTCCAATACCTGGAAAGATCTGCACTACAAGGTGACAAGCTTGCCCGTGAGAAAATGCACAATGCATCGACATTGGCTGGTATGGCTTTCGCGAATGCGTTCTTGGGTATTAACCACAGTTTGGCTCATAAATGGGGCGGACAGTATCACACCGCACATGGTCGTACTAATGCGATCCTTATGCCACACGTTATCCGCTACAATGCTAAGAAACCTACGAAGTTCGCTTCGTTCCCTAAATATTCACACTTCATAGCTGACGAGCGTTACGCTGAAATTGCCCGCATTCTGGGATTGCCAGCTCGCACAACTGAAGAAGGCGTAACTAGCCTGATCAATGCTATTCGCGATATGAACAAAAAATTGGGTATCGAAGAGTCGTTCCAACAACTGGGCTTTGATCCTAAGGATTTCGAATCCCGTGTAGACTACTTGGCTGACCGTGCATTTGAAGATCAATGTACAACTGCCAATCCTAAGCTGCCATTGGTATCTGAACTAGCTGATGTATACCGTAATGCATTCTACGGAAGATTCGATAATTAATAATTGGTTAAATAGAGAATAGGATAGTTGTGGATTATAAATAAAGTGACAAATATCACTGGAAAGGTGATATTTGTCACAGTATTTTTATAGAAAATAAACTAGAATGTTTATATAAACAACGGTCCCACATATGAAATGTTGATTGTGAATTTTAGAACAACCACATCTTTTTGGGATCACGAGACACGGGATCAACCTTCAAGCCCGCGATCTCTACAAATATAATAAATATAGATGGAGGGATTTAGCATGTCGGTGATTGAAAAAGATGTAAATGAAGTGAAATCCGGTTGGAGAAGTTTCACAAAAGGTAAATGGTCCAAGAAAGTAGACGTTAACAACTTTATTGCTAGTAACATTAAACCTTATGAAGGAAACGAAGAATTCCTTGTAGGACCTACTAGTAACACAACTGAATTGTGGAAGATTATTTCTCAACTGAGCAAAGAAGAAAGAGAAAGAGGCGGCGTATGGGATGTTTCCCTAGATACTGTCTCCACAATCACTTCACATGCTCCAGGCTACATTGATAAGGACAAGGAACAAATTGTAGGCGTGCAGACTGACGCCCCTTTCAGACGTTCCATTCAGCCTTTCGGCGGAATCAAGATGATGGTTGATGCTACGAAGGCTTATGGCTTCGAGCTTCCACAAAACATCGTTGACATGTTCACGAACATTCGCAAAACGCATAACCAAGGCGTATTTGATGCATATACACCAGATATGAGAGCAGTGCGTAAATCCGGCGTTATCACAGGTCTTCCTGATGCTTACGGCCGCGGACGCATCATCGGCGACTACCGCCGCATCGCTCTATACGGTATTGATTTCCTGATTAAAGACAAAAAACAACAACTAACTGAGCTTGAAGTTGATTCCATGACTGAAGAAGTAATTCGTTTGCGTGAAGAGCTGTCTGAGCAAATTCGTGCACTGGGCGAATTGAAACAAATGGCAGCTGCTCACGGTATGGATATTTCCAAACCAGCGACCAACTTTAAAGAAGCTACTCAATGGGTATACTTCGGATATCTGGCAGCAGTTAAAGAGCAAAATGGTGCGGCGATGTCCCTAGGACGTGTATCTTCCTTCCTAGACATCTATGCAGAACGCGATATTGAAGAAGGTACTTTGACTGAAGAGCAAGTCCAAGAAATTGTCGACCATTTCGTAATGAAACTGCGTATTGTGAAATTCTTGCGGACACCGGACTATAACGATCTGTTCTCCGGTGACCCTACTTGGGTAACTGAATCCATTGGTGGTATGGCAGAAGACGGAACAACTCGTGTTACCAAGAACAGCTTCCGGTTCCTGAACACTCTGTATAACTTGGGTCCAGCTCCGGAACCAAACTTAACTGTTCTGTGGTCCGAAAGATTGCCTGAAGGCTTTAAAAAATATTGTGCTAAGGTTTCTATCGAAACTAGTGCAATTCAGTATGAAAATGACGATCTAATGCGTCCATACTGGGGTGACGATTATGCTATTGCTTGTTGCGTATCTCCAATGCGTATCGGTAAACAAATGCAGTTCTTTGGCGCTCGTGCCAACCTGGCAAAAGCTTTGCTGTATGCTATTAATGGTGGTAAAGACGAAAAGTCCGGAGCACAAGTTGGACCGGAATTCCCAGCAATCACTTCTGAATATCTAGATTATGACGAAGTAATGAAACGCTTCAAACCGATGATGGAGTGGTTAGCTAAGACTTATGTTAACACTTTGAACATCATTCACTATATGCATGACAAATATTCTTACGAACGTATTGAAATGGCACTGCATGATCGCGACATTCTGCGTACGATGGCTTGCGGTATCGCTGGTCTGTCCGTTGCAGCTGACTCACTGAGTGCTATTAAATACGCGAAGGTTAAACCAATTCGTAACGAAGAAGGTATTGCAATTGACTTCGAAACCGAAGGTGAATTCCCTTGCTACGGTAACAATGATGATGCTGTAGATAACATCGCAGTAGAATTGGTTGAAACATTCATGTCTATGATTCGTAAACACAAAACATATCGTGATGCTGTTCCGACTCAATCGGTATTGACCATTACTTCGAATGTAGTGTACGGTAAGAAGACAGGTACAACACCTGACGGACGTAAGAAAGGCGAACCATTCGCACCAGGTGCTAACCCAATGCACGGACGCGACAAGAAAGGTGCCCTGGCTTCACTGAACTCTGTAGCCAAACTGCCTTACTCCGATGCACAAGATGGTATCTCCAATACGTTCTCCATCGTACCTAAGGCACTGGGTAAAGACGATGAATCCTGTAAGTCTAACCTGGTACACATGATGGACGGATACTTCCATAACAACGCTCAGCATTTGAATGTTAACGTATTTAACCGTGAACAGCTGCTGGACGCTATGGATCATCCAGAGAACTATCCACAATTGACTATCCGCGTATCCGGCTATGCTGTTAATTTCATCAAGCTGACTCGCGAACAACAAATGGATGTAGTTAACCGTACGTTCCATGGTTCGATGTAATTAAGTTATAAATTGAAATAATTGCAAGGAAGATACCGCCCTTGTCTCAAGGGCGGTAATATCTTGTTTGAGAATTGTTAAAATTTTAAATTTCACGGCCGCGATTAAGGGAAATGACAGTCTCAAGGACAGGGAGCTTCTTCGTGAAAGAGGGACTGTTAGTCTATCGTGGCGAAAGGATGACATCCTATGATTAAAGGTCGCATACACTCCTTGGAAACCTTTGGAACCGTTGACGGACCTGGTATTCGTTTTGTCTTATTTATGCAGGGCTGCTTACTGAAATGCCAATATTGTCATAATCCTGATACTTGGGCTTTAGATGAAGGCAAAGAAATGAGTTTGGAAGAAGTACTTTCGGAGATCGAGCCATATTTAAACTACTATCGTTCATCCGGTGGTGGATTGACAGTATCCGGTGGAGAACCAACCTTGCAGGCACAATTTGTAAAACAGTTATTTACGGAAGTTAAGAAACGTTGGAATTTGCACACCACACTAGATAGCAACGGTTATAACGAAGGTGACAAGATTACTGACTTATTGGATGTTACTGATTTGGTTATGCTTGACTTGAAGCATATTGATGATGAAGCACACATTAAGTTAACTGGTAAATCTAATGAGCGTACCTTAAAGCTTGCACGCTGGCTGTCGGATCATAATCGTAAGATGTGGATTAGACATGTTTACGTTCCAGGCATTCATAATCGTGAAGAGGACCTTATTAATTTAGGTCGTTTTATTGGAACCTTAAATGGCGTTGAGAAGTTCGAAATATTACCTTATCATCAAATGGGTATCTATAAATGGGAAATGCTCGGCAAGCCGTATGAATTGGAAGGAGTGCCTTCCCCTTCGGATGAAGAAGTTCAGCGGGCATACCGCCTGGTTGAAGAAGGTCGCAAGCAGACAGCGCTGGTATAATTGATAGCTACATTAAGTAAAGCCGTTCCTCAGTGAAGTACTTCTGAAGGAATGGCTTTTTGTTATGTAAAGGGCGTGTGTGGCGTCTTTAAAAAGGGGGAATTTTGTCTTTATCCTGTTTAAAACATGATATATTTACAGCTGATAAATAAGGAGATTAAAATTACATAGTGATAGATATTATATCAATATTTACAATTGTGATTATTTTTATCTAAATTTATGTTCGTTAAAATAACATGATAAGCGATTAATTGTAATTATTACTATTATAAAGTTATATTACATAACATGATGTGTAGTTGATTCCGCTTTCATTAGAGATTTTTATCCCTATAGTGGATGAATCTTAACCTTACGAGAATGGAGTCTATTTTCTATAATAAGAAGTGTAAAGCACAACATTATATGGGGGGTCACAAGAAATGAAAAAAGGAATGACTTTGCTATTGTCCCTGATTTTTGTATCATCAGCTTTACTGGCAGGTTGCGGAAGCAGCAATAATGCATCTTCTAACAAAGGAGATGGAAACGCTACCGCGACGAATGCAGCGGATGCTACAAATGCTCCAGCTACAGAAGAACCGGTAAGCAGCGAACCGTTCGAAATGACGATTCGTCACACTCAAATCGGTGCAGACAAACAGAAACGTCTAGCTATTCTGCAAGAAGTAGTGAAAAAGGTAGAAGGGGATGTACCGGGCCTAACCTTTAAACTTGATGGAGTAGATTCAGATGTAAACCGTAAAGAAAAATTGCGTGGTGAAATGGCTGCAGGTAATCCACCAGAGATCTTCGATCTGTTTGGTAGCCCTGACTCTAAGATCTATGCTAAAGAAGGTAAATTACTTGACCTGACTCCAATCCTTGAGGAACTTGGAATTAAGGATAAATTCTCAAATCTTGATCCTTTCACTTATGAAGGAAAAATTTACGGATTGCCGATCGGTGGATCTGGTGAAGGATTCTTCTACAACAAAGAATACTACAATAGCAAGGGTTGGAAAGCTCCAACAACATTTGCTGAATTGGAACAACAATTGGCTGACATCAAGGCTGACGGAAAAGTACCTTTGGCTGGTGCATCTAAGGCTGGTTGGGTACCACTTATGCTAGCTAACCACTTGTGGTCACGTTATGCAGGCCCAGATGTAACCGCTAAATTCGCAACAGGCGAAGCTAAATGGACTGATCCAAACGTTGTAAAAGGCTTTGCGAAGTACAAAGAATGGGTTGACAAAGGATACTTCAAAAAAGGCGAGCTTGGTTTCGAGTATGCTGAATACACAACACAATTCACTAGTAGTGAAGCAATCCTGCTGTATGATGGTACTTGGAAATCCTCCGTATTTAAAACTGGACAATCCGGCGAAGGTTTGATCGGTAAAGTTGGATTCTTCAATATTCCTCCAGTTGATGGTGGAGTAGGCGACCAAACTGCATTGATGCGCGATGTAAACAACGGCTACGGCTTCTCTGCTTCTGCTGAAAAAGATCCACGTCAATTGGCTGCTGTGAAGTCTTTTATCAAGAACTTGTTTAACGAAGAAATGCAATTACGTGGACTTGTTGAAGATGGCGTATTGCCAGCAATGAAAATCGACCAGAATGTACTGAATGAAAATATTACTGATGATCTGATGAGCGAAATCGTAGGTGTACTTAATAACTCACAATCTTCGTTCCCAGCATTTGACTCTCTTGTTCAAGCTGATGTAACTACAGAAATCAGTAACATTCAAATTCAAAAGCTAATTGGTGGTCAGACGACTCCAGAGAAAATGGGCGAAGTTCTACAAAAGGTACAAGAAGAAGCAAACGCAGCAGTTGAATAAGTAGCTGCAAATTGAATGTACCCTGGTGCCAGAACCAGGGTACATTTTTAAACTTAATGAATTTATGTGTTTGCAAAGATCTACAACATTCAATGTTCGCCAGATGTCAAAGCAACCGGAGGTAGTCATGAATAAAGCACTAAGAAATCCATTGGTATTTTTCCTTTTTATTCTTCCAGCACTGATCTTGTTCACGATGTTCTTCATCTATCCCATCTTTAGTTCAATCTATTATAGCTTTACTAGCTGGAATGGTGTATCTGACACAGTCAAGTCTGCCGGAATCAGTAATTTTGAAAAGGCATTAGGAGATGAACGATTCTGGATATCTGTCAAAAATAACGGCTTCTTCATTCTTTTCTCCTGTTTTGTACAGGTACCGTTAATCATATTCTTCTCATTATTGATATCAAATGTAAAGAAGCTAAAAGGCTTATATAAGACAGCAGTCTTCATGCCTTCCATTATGTCTACAGCAGTTATCGGTATTCTATGGGGCTTCATTTATGAGCCCAACATTGGACTTTTAAATAAGGTTCTTGGCTTAGTTGGTATTGATCCAATTTACTGGCTGTCGGATGAGAGATTCGCAATGGTGTCCATTCTGATCACGAATGCTTGGCAGTGGACCGGATTCTATATTGTAATGGTACTGGCAGCTATCCTGTCGATCCCAGGCGAATTGGACGAAGCTGCAGCCATTGATGGTGCAACTGGATTCCAACGTGCTACACGCATCACGCTTCCGCTAATCGTTCCGATCATCTCTGTTGTGATCATGTTGTCCATTGCTGGAGCAATGAAAGCGGCGGATATCGTCATTGTTATGACTAAGGGTGGACCTGCTGGTTCAACCGATGTAATGGCAACTTACATGATTAAATATGCTATCACTAACTTTAAGTACGGGTACGGTAATGCCATTGCAGTCCTGATCTTTGTATTTACACTGGTGGTTACAGCCATTTATCAGCTGCTGATAGCCCGACGCACAGAAAGGATTGAATACTGATGCCACGCGCCCTGAAAAAAAGTCTGCCCCATGTCGCACTTTTGTCCTATCTACTAGTTATTCTATTTCCTTTCCTGTTCGTGTTATTCTCATCTGTGAAAAAGGATAACAATGCAATAGCGCTTAACCCTTTTGGGATTCCAAAGGAGTTTGTCTTCAATAACTATGTTGAAGCTTGGGTAAATGCCAAGATCAGCACTTACTTTTTTAACAGCTTGTACATTTCCATATTGGCATCTGTAGTATCTATAATTCTAGCGTCTATGTTTGCCTTTGCAGTTACACGCATGCGCCAAGGCAAATGGAACATGATTTTGTTCTCGATAGTTATGGTAGGAATGCTGATTCCAAACAACGCATTAATGCTTCCTATTTATACGATTGTACGTAAGATGGGGATTCTGAACACGCACTGGGCGTTGATCATCCCTTATATCGCGAATGCAATTCCATTTACGATAATAATATTGGCTGCATTTATGCGTTCGTTGCCTAGAGAAATTGAAGAGGCGGCGGTCATGGATGGGTTGAAGGCACCGGGTATCTTTGCTAAAATTATTGTACCTCTAACCGTACCTGCCATGGTTACTGTATTCATTGTTAATTTCCTGGGAAATTGGAACGAATTCTTGCTGGCGAACTACTTCCTATCGAATGACGAGCTTCGTACGCTCCCTGTAGGTATGGTTCAATTCCGCGATCAATACCAGATGAACTATGCACAAATGTCAGCGGGTATCGTCTTCAGCGTACTTCCGGTAATTGTCATTTATGCGATTTTACAGGAGAAAATTATTGAAGGTGTAACAGCAGGCGGCGTTAAAGGATAACTTTTTTTCTCAGTCAG
Source organism: Paenibacillus sp. FSL R10-2734 (assembly GCF_037963865.1). NCBI lineage: Bacteria > Bacillati > Bacillota > Bacilli > Caryophanales > Paenibacillaceae > Paenibacillus > Paenibacillus sp. FSL R10-2734. The sequence goes on from NZ_CP150170.1 coordinate 2,694,100, forward strand.
GAGCACCAGCCGATGAATTTGCGCTATAAATTATTTACGGCATTTTTGGGCCTGATTATCATTCCCTTATTTATTCTAGGCATGCTTATGTTTTTCGTGACTTATAACTCTATTGAGAAGAAGTACAGCCAGCAGTCGGAATACTCACTCAAAGCAATTAGCTACAGTATTTCAAATGTATTAAAGGATATGGATAACGTTACAGACAACGGAATTGCTACCTCGGTTTTTCATATGGCCCTTAGCGCAGAAGATCCTAATAATCAGGATTTGACTGATGCTGAGCAACTCAATTTGAATGCTAGCCAGCGCAATTTCCGTAGTCTGTTGTTTAACCATCCATCGATCAGCTATGCTTTTTTGTACAATTTTAACGGTAGAGGTAACTCTGAAATCGTGTCGCTTTTTAATAAGGAAAATTTCCGAACATTACCCTATGATACGTTCAAAAAAAGTGATTTGTACCAGGAAGTAATGGATTTGAATGGCGTGCCGAAATGGCTGGCTCCTCATGAGTATCCCGAACTTACGGGAACTGAACCTGTGTTTACACAAATTCGACTCGTAAAGGAATTGAGCTTCTTTCAGAACATAGGTATCCTTGTTGTACAGATCAAAAATTGGGAGTTCGAATCAATATTTCGCAATTTAAAAATTGGGGATAGCAATCAGGATGTTTCGTTTATGCTTGTAAATGATAAAGGAATGATTCTATTCGACCCAGATCAAAAGCTGGATGGACAGGATATTCAGTCATTCGCGAATAAAGAGATTACCTTTAAAAAAGGGTTTCAGAGTTTCAAAACGGATTATAACGGGGAGAAAAGTATCCTCTCCATGTATCATTTGAAGGATTATCCTTGGAGTCTAGTGTCTGTAACTTCATGGAACACTTTGTCTCGTGAAGTTACAGTATTTGCACGATGGTTTGTCGGGGTGATCTTCCTTTGCTTTTTGGCAGCTGTGATCTTCAATTTATTCTTTATGAACCGGATTACTGGAGCAATAGCCGTCATTGTTCGTTTTATGCGACGTGTTGAGGATGGAGATCTGACTACGCGGGTAGAAGTAAAGGGGAATGATGAGTTAACGCTTCTCGCTAAAGGCTTTAATGATCTTATGGATAAAATTAATAGGTTGTTTAACAGAATCCATGTGGAACAGCGTCGCAAGAATCAAGCGGAGATGCGTGTTCTACAGGCGCAGATTAAACCCCATTTTTTATTCAATACGTTAGAGTCGATTAATGTTCTGGCCATACAGAATGAAGGCAAAAAAGTTAGTGAGATGGTTTACAGACTGGCTAGTATTTTACGTATCAGCATTCAGGATAGGGAAGAAATTACACTGGATGAAGAAATCAAACATCTGCGTAATTATTTGGATATTCAAAAATTCAGGTTTGAGGATTTATTTGAATATGATATTGATATCCCACAAGAATTGATGCGTTGCGGCATTCTAAAGCTTACTTTGCAACCGCTGGTAGAGAATAGCATTCAGCATGGATTTGAAGGTATTGATTATAAAGGTCAAGTTTCAGTGAAAGTTTGGGAGAAGCAAGGGGACTTAATTTTACGGATTGAAGACAACGGTATTGGTATTACACCGTCTCAGTTGTCCATTTTCCAATATATTGTAAATGATCCTGTGGAGCAAGAGGTTAAGGTTGAACGGGAAAATCGGATGAATCTTGAACGTAGAGGTCTTGGCATTCGCAGTGTAGCGGATCGCATCCGCATTGAATACGGTGACAGGTACGGAATATTTATCTGTTCCAGTCCAGGCTATGGTACTATTATTCAATGTGTCATACCTAAATACGAGCAGGGGGAAGATCATTATGCTAAAAGTATTATTGGTAGATGACGAAGCCCCAATTCTAAATAATCTAAACAGAGTGTTGCCATGGCAGGAGATGGGGATGGAGGTCGTCGGTATGGCGCGAAGCGGTATGGACGCCTTGCGCATTGCTGAAGAGGAACAGCCCGATCTTGTGTTAAGTGACATTCGCATGCCAGTGATGGATGGGTTAACTTTTATAGGAAAACTGCGGGAATTGGGATTGGATAGTGAGGTACTGCTGCTTACCGGGTATCAGGAGTTTGACTACGCACGGGAAGCGATCCGGTTAGGGGTCAAAGAGTACATTTGTAAGCCGATTCATTATGAAGAACTCGGCAATAAAGTGCGGGAGATTGGAGCTAATATCCGTAGTAAACAGTTTAAAAATAAACTGTATAACAGCATACCGTTATTTCAGGAGATCCCTGAAGCAGATAATGATTCTGTTAAAAAAACACCGGATCAGCTAATGAATTTAGCCGCCCAATACATCACTGAACATCTTCACTCAGATATCGGGATTGAGGAAGTGGCGAATAAGATCAGCATTAGCGGTAGCTACTTCTGTCTCTTGTTTAAGAATCATTTTGCAATGACCTTCGTGGAATACGTAACATTACAGCGAATTGAAGCTGCCAAGTTTATGCTTACTAATAGCGATAAGAGTATTACGGTGATTGGTTCCGGAGTGGGTTATCAGGAACGACGTTATTTCACGAAGGTATTTCAGAAGCAGACAGGAATGTCTCCTAAGGAGTATCGCGACCGATGCCGGGCCGAGGCACAGTAAGGCTGGCGTCTGTGTGGTGAGGTTAAGCGTCACTGCGCGGAATGTTTGGACTTCCGGTCGCTGTTATCCTCAGATTTCTTGATTAGAAACCGCTGCTTGCGGTTGAAATCCGAGGATAAAGGCGAACGCTACGCTCCTACAGTTCCAAACTTCCTCTCCGTTCCTTCTCCCTCACCACACTTTGTTGTGGGTAAGGAGTCGTCCCACTCTCTATGGATGTGGGGACTCCTTGGGAAAATGAGGTATTATCGACCAGCCTGTGGCTGTGATAAAGTACAAAGGCATATCGACCAGCCTGCGACAGTGATGGAAATACATAGTAATATAGATTGTGATTGGAATTAATTAACAGATTCTAAATAGAAGAGATGATTATCTTAATTCTTAAAGATAATTATCTCTTTTTTATGATCTTTCTCAGCGTTTCTAATATTTGGATGTTTTTTTACATGGGCTCGGTCAATTCACTATAGATTTTCTACTGAAATTCTTAGCAAATCTAAAGGTATAGCGGATCAGTAAAAGAGGGGAGACAAGAGGTTGATGTTGCTTTTTTTAATACGGAGTTAATCTTTCTTTACTTAAAAATGAAACTTTTTGCCGTCGTATGCGTCTAATACTATGTTTTGTTATAACGAACGTGGCAAAAAGCAATTCTTCCGCTCTGCTGAGGGCGGTTGCGTTTTTGCGGGGAATATAAGAGGAGTATGAAAAAGACAGAGACCTACTTATATTTACAAATAGGAGCAGAGGAGTCATATCATGGATTTAAAGAAATTAACGTTAGTTGCTGTTTTGGCCATATCTCAGGCCGCCTCGGCAGTGCCGGCTTTTGCCGAAGCTGTCAATAATACCTCCAGTAATACCAATGCAGTAGGTGCAGCTGCTACATCTGTGACGGATGTAATGCCAGAAGCTACTGACCCATTGCCACCATTACAAACTGAGGTACCAGGGGGAGTAGTATCACCTACACCAACTCCAACCCCAACTCCAATTACTGGAGGAACAACTGAGCCTACGACAACAACCGAACCTGTTTCAACAACGGAACCAACGGCTACACCGATCCCTACTGCTACACCTGAAGCCACTACACAGCCTACACCAACAGATGGTGTTCGTGCAGCAGCTAGTAATCAGCTTGTACTTATGATGAACAGCAACAAAATGTACCAAAACGGCGTTGAATATTTGGCTAATCAACCTATGGCTGTGAAGAATGGTGTCTCATACGTTTCGATCCGAGCTATGGTAGAACGCGTAGGTGTGAAATACATTTACGATTATAAAACGAAAGAGACCATTGTTACCAAAGGAAGCGACGTAATGCGCTTTAAGACGGACAGTAAGATCTATTCCGTTAATGGTAAAAATGTAACGATGAAAGGTCCAGCTTACCAATTCAAAGGTACATTTATGGTTCCTTTGACGTCCATCACTGGGGCGTTAGGCATTCCTTATACCGTTGATAATGTGCAAAAACGAGTGATTCTTACACTAAACACGAAGCCTAAAGCTTCTTTTACAGTGCCAACTGAAATTTATGCTGGTGAACCTGTGAATTTCGTGACTTCCAGCTCTTCACCAAATGGTTCAGCCATTGTCGATGAACGTTGGGATGGAAATAAGCAGGATGTCTATGATACACCAGGGGTTTATGTAGTATCCTATTCTGTTATGGATGCGAATGGACAGTGGAGCGATCCTTACTCCGTGACCATCAATGTACTTAAACCTAATACACCGCCAGTCGCTAATTTCACGACTGACAAGGATTCCTACAAGATGGGTGAAATGATCACTTATTCGGACCTGAGCAGCGACCCAGACGGTGATCAAATTAAAGTGACTTGGACGAATAAAGCAGAAGCTTTCTTCACTCCAGGTCCAGCAACAGTTGCCATTAAAGTAGAAGATTCTCATGGCGCAATCAGCACTTTTGAGAAGACCATTAATATTTCGGATGAAGTCTTGTACAGTAAAGAAGATTTCTACAGATTATTTGCTTCTCCGGGTAGTGTATTTAACATCGATGGATCGATGGTTCCAACTTGGCAGAAGGTAGCCTATAATCTTTCTTCCGAGCCGTACACCCTTATCCGCAGTAACAGTCCAGAAACAGTGAATACGGAAGGGATTACTTACAAAGAAACATCATTCGGCGGAACTCGCTTCTTGGTTCACCACAAGAATAATATGAATATTAAAACGAAGGTGTATGTGATTGCTAAGAATAACAATCTGTACCCTACGACAATTACAACTGAGTATGTAGGATTTGGAGGTCCAAACTCTTATCCTGAAGGTACTGGCAAAATGTCTGTGCAGAGGTACTGGGAATCTATGCAGACCAGAAAAGATTATAAGACAACAGTCCTACAACCAGGGGAAAGCGTCTCGATTCTTACAGAACTAAACAAAATTGCGATGAAACCAGGCGAAATTGTGTCACTTCAAGCGGACTTATTTAGTGATTATCCTATTGAATATAATGTCATGATGATCGATGCGAATAAAGATCCACTGACTACACTTCCTACACTTCCGATCTTGGATCGTGATGGGGTGCATAACCGAGGAACTTATGCTGATTCTACACGCATCATGACGGTTACCGATGAAGTAGGAAAAAGTCCTGTAAGACTTCTAATTGGTGACAATTCGAGTGATTTGAATTTGATCGGTGTCGACCCAATGAATGGTACTGAAGCATCCAATGCCGGTAATTTCGGTGTGTTATACAAAATCAAATTCGAAAATGTTGCACCTAATTCCTTGATTACGTTTAATCCACGTGGCGGTAATTATATGGGGCCTGTCATGGTTAACGGTCAAATCGTACACATGCCAACATCGGGAAGTCTTTCAAGTGCTGACATGAACAGTGTGATTTATCGTACTGGCGATTATGGCGGTGCAGTAGAAATTTTGTTTAATGCAGCTTCTGGTAGTAACTTACCGGTGAATTTCTTGGTTACACCGCTACCAGCGAAGAAATAATAGAATAGGTACATTCCTTAAGCACTAATTGGGAATCACCTGAATTAATAGTCCGGCTGAATATTCCGCAAAGGAATACACAGCCGGACTTTTGTATTTTAATTGCATAATTTACTCAGATGAACACTCAAACGCACGGTTGCTTCATTGACGGGGCATTTATTTTGGGGCATTATTAAGAGAGTGAAATAGAAATGAACTGAAATGTTATGGGAGATGAGCGTATGCTGTCGACAGAACAAATATTAGAAGTCATGTCGGGGCAAGGACTGCGAATCACCGACCAACGCAAAACGCTTGCCAAGTTATTCGGCGAGAATAAGGGATACTTGTCAGCGAAGGATGTCTATGAGTATATGGGCCGCAAGTATAGCGGACTTAGCTTTGATACCGTGTACCGCAATCTGCGTGTAATGGAAGAGCTTGGTGTACTTGAACAAATCGTCTTTGAAGACGGAGTGAAATTCAAGGGAAGCTGTAATCATCAGGATCACCATCATCATATGATCTGCCTTCAATGCCAGAAAACCTACCCGATTAATTTTTGCCCGATGAATTTAACGGATACACCTGATCAATTCCGGGTAGTCAAGCATAAATTTGAGGTGTTCGGTTATTGCAAAGAATGTGAAGAGAACCGGGAAGAAGAACTAGTCGCAGCGGCAGATAACAAAAAAGGGGTCTAGCAATGGCGACCCTACGTAGAACGATTCAGGCACCAATTCGGGTGTACCGCAAGTACATTTCCCCGATTAAGCCTGCAACCTGTCGCTTCTATCCAACCTGCTCTGCCTATGCACTGGAGGCCATTGAAGTCCATGGGCCACTTAAGGGCTCATGGCTTGCTGCCAAGCGGATTGCTAGATGCCATCCCTTCCATCCAGGGGGACTTGATCCGGTTCCGCCTCTAGAAGAACACCCTTCGAAGAAGGATTCCGCTCGTGCGACTTGACACGAGGCCCTACCATTGGGTATATTCACAGGTAATAGTATGAATTCCGAGGAACGGATAAGTAAATCGGTACGTCCATTACAGAGAGCCGGAGTTAGCTGAAAGCCGGTATGGAGCGTTAGATTGAATATGGTCCGGGAGGAACTGTGTTCGAGCGGGAACTGTAATTGAGGTTCACGTAAGATAACGGCGTGTTCCAGCGTTAATGGACAGTTCCCAGATGGGAACTGGCGAAGCCTGTTCTCTGTGAAGAGACAGGAAATTTGGGTGGTATCGCGTGAGTTATACTCTCGCCCCATTATAGGGGCGGGAGTTTTTTGTCTTTTTATGAAAGAAAGGATGATTAATCAATGAGCGAGAAGAAAACTTTTTACTTAACTACACCTATCTACTATCCGAGTGATAAGCTGCATATCGGACATGCGTATTCTACCGTAGCTGGAGATGCAATGGCCCGCTACAAACGTCTACGCGGCTATGATGTAAGGTATCTTACAGGTACTGATGAGCATGGTCAAAAGATTGAACGGAAGGCAGAGGAAGCAGGTAAAACCCCTCAGCAGTTCGTAGATGACATCGTTGTTGGCATTAAGGAACTTTGGCGCAAGCTAGACATCTCCAATGACGACTTTATCCGTACTACGGAAGAACGTCATAAAAAGGTTGTTCAGGATATTTTTGATCGACTGCTCAAGCAAGGCGATATCTATAAAGGCGAATACGAAGGCTGGTATAGTATTCCGGATGAAACCTTTTATACAGAAACGCAATTGGTTGATATCGTGCGAGATGACAATGGCGTAATCATTGGTGCAAAAAGCCCTGATAGCGGTCATCCCGTTGAACTGGTGAAGGAAGCAAGCTATTTCTTCCGGATGAGTAAATATGCAGATCGATTGCTACAATTTTATGAGGAGAATCCGGAGTTTATTTTGCCGGAATCCCGTAAGAACGAAATGATTAATAACTTTATTAAGCCGGGTCTGGAGGATCTTGCGGTTTCCCGTACGACTTTCGATTGGGGTGTTAAAGTTAAAGGTGACGAAAAGCATGTAGTGTACGTATGGATTGATGCGTTGACGAACTACATTACTGCTCTGGGTTACGGTTCTGAGGATCGGAGTCTGTACGACAACTTCTGGCCTGCAGATGTACACATTGTCGGCAAAGAAATCGTCCGTTTCCATACCATTTACTGGCCGATCATTCTGATGGCGCTGGGTGAGCCTCTTCCGAAAAAGGTGTTTGCACATGGCTGGCTGCTCATGAAGGATGGCAAAATGTCGAAATCCAAAGGTAACGTAGTAGATCCTGTTACATTGATTGATCGTTACGGTCTGGATGCACTACGTTATTACTTGCTACGGGAAGTGCCGTTTGGTTCGGATGGCACGTTCACACCTGAAAGCTTTGTCGATCGGGTCAACTATGATCTTGCTAACGACCTTGGTAACCTGTTGAACCGTACAGGCGCGATGGTGGAGAAGTATTTCGGTGGAGAGCTTCCGGCGTATGAAGGAAATGTAACAGCATTTGATGGTGAGCTTCAAGCTGCGGCAGAGAACACTTATGCCAAAGTAGAAGAAGCGATGGAAAAAATGGAGTTCTCCGTAGCACTGACAGCTATTGGGACCTTAATCAGCCGCACCAATAAATATATAGATGAGACACAGCCATGGGTGCTTGCTAAGGATGAGAGCAGAACAGCCGAGTTGGCTTCAGTGATGAGACATCTCGTAGAAGGTCTTCGTACGGCTTCCATTCTGCTACAACCGTTCTTGACGCAAACGCCAGCGAAGATTTGGGAACAGCTTGGAATCGCACCAGGTGAGCTGACAACTTGGGACAGCGGTAAGACTTTCGGTCTGATTCCGGCAGGAACAAAGCTGGTGAAAGGCAATCCAATCTTCCCACGTCTGGATGTAGAGCAAGAGGTTGCTTATATCGCAGAAGCGATGGGCGCTGGTAAGCCGGCTGCTGAAGCGGCCGAAGCAGCACCTGCTGCTCCTGAGGTATCAGAGCCTGAGGAAGAGCATAAAGAAGAAATCGGCATCGACGATTTCGCCAAAGCTGAGCTTCGCGTAGCTCAGGTCATTGCATGTGAGCCCGTAAAGAAAGCCGACAAGCTGCTGAAGCTGCAACTAGATCTAGGTTATGAGCAGCGTCAAGTCGTTTCTGGTATCGCGAAGTTTTATACACCTGAAGAGCTGGTGGGACGCAAAGTGATTTGTATTGTGAACCTGAAGCCAGTGAAGCTGCGTGGGGAGCTGTCACAAGGGATGATTCTAGCGGCTTCTAAAGGTGATCAGCTAACCATTGCCACGGTACCAGACAGCATGCCAAATGGAGCTATTGTGAAGTAAGACTTGTTATTTAGAAATATAAGAAAATGTGTTAAATGAAAGGGAATGCTCCTTCAGCCGGATAGGCTGGGGAACATTCCTTTTTTCAAAGTATACGCAGGGAAAAGGTTCTGAGTCATCTTACCAGGATTTATTGTTGACTTATCGTAATGATTACTATTATACTTCTAATAGTAAAGATTACGATTTGAGAGGGAGATCAATTTAATGGTTGCCATGAAGTCACGAATAAGTTTGCTCACACTTGCACTAATACTGGTATTTACACTTACTGCATGTGGACCTAAGAGCAGTGGAAGTATAGTTGAAGGGAAAGTAAATGTGGTGACTACTTTTTATCCCATTTATGAGTTTACTAAGGAAATTGGTGGAGACGATATAAATGCTATTAACCTGCTTCCAGTAGGTGTAGAGCCGCATGATTGGACACCACGTAGTCAGGACATTGTCAACACCTCTAAAGCACAATTGTTCCTGTACAATGGAGCAGGACTTGAAGGTTGGGTTCCTAATTTTCTAAAGGGACTTGATAGTAGCAGTAAGGTGGAAGCCGTTGAAGTAAGTAAAGGTGTCGATTTAATAATGACCGATGAAGATGACGGGCATGATCACGGGGGAAGCAGTGAAGAGGATCATCATGAGGAAGATGCTGATCATGCTAACCATTCTTCTGGGGACAGCCTTCATACAGACCCACATACATGGGTAAGCCCGAAATCAGCGATCATCATGGCCCGCAATATCAAAGAAAGCCTTCAGTCCGTGGACCCGGAGCATAAAGATGGTTATGAAGAGCGTTACAATAAGCTTGCTGAACGTTTAGAGGCTTTGGATAGTAAATTTGAACAGGAGCTTACAAAGCTGCCTAATCACGAAATCGTAGTTTCACACCAAGCATTCTCATACCTTGCTCGTGATTATGGTCTTGAACAGCATGCGATTATGGGATTATCACCTGACGCAGAGCCAAGAGGACAGGATTTAGTGAACCTAGCGAAGTTGGTCAAAGATGAAGGCATCAAGTATATCTTTTTTGAAGAGCTTGTCTCCGATAAACTGGCAAAGACGTTAGCCGCTGAAGCCGGTGTGTCCACTATGGTTCTTAATCCGGTAGAGGGTCTTACTGCGGAGCAAGAAAGGAATGGCGATAACTACTTCACTCTGATGGAGAAAAATTTGCAAAATCTGATTATGGCTTTACAATAATAAGGAAAGTATAAGGAAAAGGCGGTGCTTAAGCTTGCAATCGGTATCCTTGGACTGCCATCAGCATATCATCGATATACAGGATCTTTCTTTTTCATATGGCGAACAGAAGGTGATCTCGAATCTAAACTATAGTGTAAGAGAACGAGACTTCCTAGGTATCATTGGTTCTAATGGTGCTGGCAAAACAACCCTGATGAAGATGATCGTCGGTTTGCTTCCGGCAAGTAGTGGTGAAATCAAATTATTTGGAACACCTGTCCGCAAGTTTAAAGACTGGGAACGGATTGGTTATGTTCCGCAAAAGAACGCCTTCAACCCGTTATTCCCAGCAACTGTCCGTGAAGTAGTGTTGTCTGGTTTGTACAACAACAAGAACCTTATTCGGAGAGTATCCAAGGCACAGCATGGTCAGTGTGAAGATGCGCTGGAAGTGATGCGGATACAGGATATTGCGGAGAAAAGAGTAGGTCAGCTGTCAGGTGGACAGCAGCAGCGTGTATTTCTCGCGCGTGCGCTGATTAACCATCCAGATTTGCTGATTTTGGATGAGCCTACGGTCGGTATTGATGCTGAATCACAAGCAGGATTCTTTGAGTTAATTACACATATGCATGCCCATCATCATATGACATTCCTGATGGTGTCGCATGATATCGACATGATTAAGAATTACTTAGGTAATGAACCTGTGCAAACGAACGGTAAGATTAACTTTTTCTCCCGACATTCTCATGATTTGCAGAATTGTACGGAAGAGAACCTGCAGCACACGCTCTCTTAGGTCTTGGTCAAACTCTAGGCGCAGTTTTCTCTGTGGTTAGAGTTATACATAGAGTGAGCGCGAAAGTCAGGGAGTTCTAATTCTTTCCGTATCTAAATAACGTGACGCTGTAAGCGTGCCCCGTAAGGGGCGAAAGCGATCTTACCTCGACCTATCTAAGTTCAGTAACCCCACCTCCTACGCCAGTTGCACTTGACGGGTTTCCAGAGGGCAGAGCCCTTGGGGCCCTCCCTTGGAAGGGAGGGTTTGGGAGGGATCGAAAAAAGGTTTTAATAATTAAAAATGTTTCAATTGTTCTACGGAGGAGAGTTAAAGTTGGAAATTCTATTTAGCGATTTTTTTCAGCGGGCGCTTGCAGGCGGTCTGCTGATTGGCATTACAGCGCCGCTTATAGGCGTTTTTCTTGTGCTTAGACGTTTATCTATGATTGGGGACACGCTGGCTCATGTTACCATCGCCGGTGTGGCACTTGGCTTTTTAACAGGACTCTACCCGCTGGGAGCAGGTCTTGTTTTTGCAGTGGTGGCTTCCTTCGCGATAGAGAAGCTACGCAAGGCTTATAAGAGTTATGCAGAGCTCTCAATTGCCATCATTATGTCGGGCGGGGTAGCTTTAGCCTCACTCTTTTTCACCTTAGGAAAAGGTTATAATGCGGACGTTATGAGTTACTTGTTCGGTAGCATTTATACGCTTGATAATACCGATTTAATCGTAGTAGGGATCGTAACGATAGCAGTTGTAGTAGTTGTGACGATGTTCTTTAAGGAGTTCTTTTTGCTTAGCTTTGAAGAGGATGCGGCAAGTGTAAGTGGATTGCCCGTGAAGCTGCTTAACATGCTAATTACCGTTCTGACGGCGCTTGTAATCAGCACAGCGATCAAAATTGTAGGTTCGTTGCTAGTATCTGCACTGCTGACCATTCCAGTGGCAATCAGCTTATTGCTGTCTCGAAGCTTTAAATCTTCGGTTATCCTATCGGTCATCATTTCGGAAATTGCTGTTGTAGGCGGACTAGTAGTAGCAGGAGTTTGGAATTTGGCGCCTGGTGCTACCATTGTGCTTTTACTCATATCACTATTAGTGTTGACTTTGATTGGCAAAAAGGGTTTACCAGCATAAACAGCGAATAAAATATACGATATCAAATATTTACATGAAGTGACTCGAATGTGGAAGGAGAGCCGCTACTTTGTCTAATATCAATGCAGGAATAGCCTTAGCAGCAGGGGTAGCATCGTTTATATCACCTTGCTGTTTGCCGCTTTATCCCTCTTATTTATCGTATATTACCGGATTATCGGTTCAACAATTGAAGTCGGGAAGCAATACCAAAGAGATTCGTATACGTACAATAACCCATACTTTGGCATTTATTTTAGGCTTTTCAGCGGTTTTTTACACACTAGGGTTTGGTGCAGGGTTATTTGGACAATTCTTTAATGAGCAGCGTGATCTGATCCGGCAATTGTCGGCGATTCTGATTATTGTGATGGGATTATTTCTGCTTGGGATCTTTCAACCGCAGTTTCTGCTTCGCGAACGTAAGCTTGATTTAAAATGGAAGCCGGCGGGTTATTTGGGGTCGTTTATATTTGGGATCGGTTTTTCTGCAGGCTGGTCTCCATGTATAGGCCCGATTCTAACCGCGATTATCGCACTTTCCGCAAGTGAACCTGGCACGTGGTTCACATTGATTACGGCTTATAGCATCGGGTTCGCATTGCCATTTTTTGTTTTAGCCTTCTTCCTTGGTGGAGCCAGACGAATTCTAAAGTATTCAAATGTGTTGATGAAGATTGGTGGCGTTCTCATGGTATTCATGGGCGTTCTGCTCTTTACAGATCAAATGTTTCGGATCACAGTGTGGCTACAGGGAATCACGCCTGATTGGCTAATTTTTTAAAATATCACGCAAACACGTTTAGGTGAAATAATCAATCCCTGCCTCTGGAAAATGCTCGAATATCCGCTCTGTGATAAACTCTCGCAGGGCGTTTTGTTGTTCATCGGGATAAACATATTTATTTTGTCCCCAGCGACCCCACTTCTTCTTGCGCTTCTCCATATCCATCTCTAGCTTGGATTTGGGGTAGCGCTTCTCTATTACCGTCTTAGCGGTTTTAGTGAATCGATGCTGAATCATTTCGAAGGTTAAGCCTTTTCCAACTTCAGGGGGGAGGGTCTGGGCTAATTTGGTCAGTAGCTCTGCGTAGCCTTCTTGCCAGCCGTCATACCATATAATTGGAGCTATGATAAAGCCAAGTGGATAACCCGCCCTTGCTACCTTGCCAGCGGCTTCAATACGCTCCTCAAAGCGGGAGGTGGCAGGCTCGAAATTCTTGATTACATAATCTGCGTTCACGCTGAAGCGAACTCTGGTATGTCCGTTATGTTTTAATGCAAGTAAAGGTTCAACATGCTGAAATTTGGTTACAAAACGAAGTCGGCCGAGTGGCTCGTCAGCCATGAAGTTAATTAACTCAGTAAGAGAACCGGTAATATGCTCCAGTCCTAATGGATCTGACGTACATGCAGCTTCAAAGGTCGTGATTTCGGGACTACGCTCCACGATATATTTTTTGGAGACATCAATAATGTCTTCTGTGTTCACATATACACGAATATAAGGCTTTGCACCTAAGGTAGTCTGCAAATAGCAATAATGACAGTGCCCCATGCAACCAGTTGCGATTGGAATCGCGTAATCTGCGGAAGGTTTGGATTGGTCAAACTTTAAGGTTTTACGTAAGCCGACAACGAGCGTTCTTTTGGCAATTTTATATTGCTCAACCTCTGTTTCACCGGGGAAATTCATAATTCGATTATGTGATGTGGTCATACGATAGGGGATATCGTTAGCTTTTACCCACTCCATAATGCTTACACCTTTAGGGTAATTTAAAGCATTTGGTTCGAAGAAAACAAGCTCTGGAAGAAAAAGTGCGGTAGGTTTTCTGGATCTTTTTATCGTAGAAGGCTCCGGCGTCACAATAGTCATATATTCACACTCCTTTTGAATGACGAGTATGTTTATTATGTCTAACTCAGTCCCAATAAAAGCATGGCAAACATGTGCAACGCATCTTCAACTTCCTTTGAAGGACTTGCCAAGGTGCGTTAGAAACATGTATCATTGTTAGAGCAAGGTTTGGCCCGGCGCCATGCTCATTATAGAAAAGAGGTAAAGTTTAATGCCAACACCCAGCATGGAGGATTATTTGGAGCGCATATACAAGCTCATAGATGAGAAAGGTTATGCGCGGGTCTCGGATATTGCCGAGGGACTGGAAGTACACCCCTCCTCTGTGACCAAGATGATCCAAAAACTGGATAAGGACGAATATCTCATCTATGAGAAATATCGTGGGCTTGTCCTAACCAACAAAGGGAAAAAAGTAGGGAAACGTCTTGTTGATCGACATCAACTATTGGAGGAATTCCTCGGATTGATCGGAGTACAGCAGGAATATATTTATAATGATGTTGAAGGGATCGAGCATCACTTAAGCTGGGATTCGATTACGCGGATTGAAACGTTGGTAGAATATTTCCGCCGTGACGAAGAGCGTCTACAGACTTTATATGCGATCCACAATGAACTGACAAGCGATTCTTAAAAATGTTTTTTCCCGAAACGGATACTGTCCTAAAAGTTATGCGTAGCAAGGCTTTCGTGAGCATAATCAGCGGATAGTATAGCCGTTTCTATTTTGTTTAGTGCAACCTTTCCCAGTTTTTAGCGTCAAAACGGATACAGTCCTTTTTAAAATATAAGAGAGTATGAGTTTTATTCAATACTTCTTATATTTTTTGCAGAGACAGATACCGCCTTTTTAGAAGGAGGCATTCTCTTATCTGCATGAAGGATTTATCCGTTTTTTCTTATTTTTTGGATACATATTTTTTAGATTTGGGGAGGAATTATGAATTATCGTAAATGGATGTTGAGCTTGTTAGTACTCATGTTGTTTCTGCCTTTATGGTCTCCTGGTGCACGCGCGGCAGCGGTGCAGATTACCATTGAACTGGATGGAGAGGCGCTGGCTAGTGATGTGCCTCCGTATATCACAGCTTCCAATGTAACAATGGTGCCAATTAGTGTGATCAGTAAAGGATTAAATGCCGGTGTAGTATGGAATCAAAGTAGTAAGACAGTAACCATCACCCAAGGAGATACAGAGATAAAGCTGACTAGTGGTCAAAAAAATGCATTAGTTAACAATGCTTCTGTAGGCCTTGATACCTCTGTGCAGATTAAGCAGGGACGGGTAATGGTACCGATTCGGTTTGTAAGTGAGCAATTGGGACTGCAAGTGTTATGGGATCAGGTCAACAAGCATATTTCCTTGTTCTCCAACACTGAACCGCCACAATCTGTCGATCCAGAAAAACCAACGACGCCAACAGTACCAACAGTACCAACGGTGCCAACAATACCTACTACCCCTGGTGGATCGACTAGTAAGGAGATGAAGGGGGCCTGGATCTCCACGGTGTTCAATTTGGACTGGCCTTCAGTGTCTTCTGCGGGTAATGAAGCAAAACAAAAGCAAGAGTTTGATAATCTGTTAGACAAGCTAAAGGCGGTTGGTTTTAATGCTGTATTTGTTCAGGTTAGACCTTCGGCAGACAGTCTATATCCTTCGACATTAGTCCCTTGGTCTAAGGTATTGACGGGTACACAGGGGAAGAATCCGGGATATGATCCTCTAAGCTATATGGTCAGTGCTGCTCATTCACGCGGCATGCAGTTTCATGCTTGGTTCAACCCGTTCCGTGCAACGACAGATGCTTCCACATCAGTATTAGCCAGTAACCATGTGGTAAAGGCACATCCAGAATGGATAGTGGATGCAGGTGGTAAAAAATATATTAATCCGGGTATTCCTGAAGCCCGCCAACATATTATCGACACAGTGATGGAAGTCGTTAAAGGTTACGATATTGATGGCGTCCATTTGGATGATTACTTCTATCCTTCAAATGTTTCTTTTGCCGATGATGCTGCATTTAAGACCTACAA
Organism: Paenibacillus sp. FSL R10-2734; assembly: GCF_037963865.1. NCBI lineage: Bacteria > Bacillati > Bacillota > Bacilli > Caryophanales > Paenibacillaceae > Paenibacillus > Paenibacillus sp. FSL R10-2734. The sequence goes on from NZ_CP150170.1 coordinate 2,710,066, forward strand.
TACGAAAAACCTATCTACTAAGGCCGATTGGCGCCGGGATAATATTAATGAATTTGTCCGTCAGTTGGGAGAACAGATTCATAAGGTGAAGCCGAAGGTTTCTTATGGGATCAGCCCTTTTGGAGTATGGCGCAATATTAAAAGTGATAGTACGGGGTCAGACACCAGTGCAGGAGTAACTGCTTATGACAGCATGTATGCGGATGTTCGGACATGGATTAAGCAGGGCTGGATTGATTATGTCGCTCCGCAAATTTATTGGAGTCTGTCCTTTAGCACAGCCCGTTATGACAAGTTGGTGGATTGGTGGGTAAAAGAAGTCGAGAATACGAATGTTAAGCTCTACATCGGGCTAGGTGCGTATAAGGTCGGAGCAAGTGATCAAAAGGCAGAATGGCAAAGTGGAGATCAAATAATTAATCAGCTCAAATATAATGAGAAATATGAAGAGGTTGCAGGTAGTATCATGTTCAGAGCGAATGACGTCGTAGTCCGCAATCCGTTTGGGTTGTCGAGTTTATTGACCTTTTATTTTCAATCCAATTAGATTAGCTGTTATTCATAAGGAGTCATGAATGATCCCCCGTGCTCATAGATAAGCAATAGAATCTATGGGAAACGGGGGATTTTTGCGTATGGAGATTAACGCTGTATTCGAAGGAGGAGGCGTAAAGGGGATTTCTCTCGCGGGAGCAGTTGAAGCTACAGAAAGGGCGGGCTGGACTTTTAAAAGTGTAGCAGGAACCTCCTCAGGTGCGATTATAGCCACTTTACTAGCAGCGGGCTATGATGGTGAGGAAATGAGTCGGATGATTCAAGGGACGTCCTTTTCATCGTTTCTGAAGCGGGCTCCCATTTATAACACTGCCATTGTAGGTCCTGCGCTGCGTGTAATGTTAAAGAAGGGATTATATTCCGGAGAAGCATTGGAATCCTGGGTAAGAACATTATTGCTGAAAAAGGGAATCGTTACCTTCCGTGATCTGCCTTCTGGTAAATTATCTATCATCGCATCTGATATCACAAATGGAAGGATATTGGTATTGCCCGATGGCTTGGAGCAGTATGGGATCTCTCCAGAGCATTTTGAAGTGGCCAAGGCAGTACGAATGAGCTGTAGCATTCCTTATTTTTTTGATCCAGTCATGCTAAGACTAAATGGGCAAGCAGCTAGAGGGAAATCCTTTACAGAGCAGTTTGTGTATGTTGTGGATGGTGGACTTTTGAGTAATTTCCCATTGTGGCTATTTGACGGTAAGAATAATGGGAGTAAACAACTGGGGGGTAAAATTCCTACGGTCGGTTATCAAACGGTAGGTAAGACCGATCCACAGCCGCATAGAATTAGAGGACCATTCAGTATGCTGCAGGCTATGGTAACTACTATGCTCTCTGCTCATGATGAGCGATATATCGAAGGGGATAAATTAGTCCGCACGGTGAAAATTCCTACCCTAGGTATTGGGACGACTCAGTTTGAAATTACAAAAGCGCAAAGTGATGAATTGTATGCTGCTGGACTAAAGGCTGGGGAAGTATTCTTTAAGGAGTGGCGGCCACGATAACTAGCGGGGCATCATCATATCAGAAAAAAGCATCCCGCACGTTACTTAAAACGTGGAGATGCTTTTTGGAGTTTTTGTGAAGTTAGTGATACTTCGGAAGCTGATCGTCATTTTTCCCTTTACTTCCTTCAATCACTTGGAACGGATAGCTTTTGCGTTTGCCTGGAGCAGCTTGAGTCTTGCGAATTCCTGCTACCTTTGACATGGTTTTCTGGGAAGGCTTCACTTTAACCTTAGATCCATTACTGCTGCGAGCATATTTTCCTGGCCCCATTTTTTTGTAAGCATAATAAATGATTGCGAACAATACTAAGGGGAGAATCAGCTTCGACAGCGTATAGAAGGGTGCAGTCAAGACTCCAATCACAAAACCGAAAATCGCAAGCGTAACCGCAATCCAAAAAATTAAAGCATGCCTGATCATAGATCACTCATCCTTTCGCAGGATCCAATATACCGCTGGACACACTTGCCTCCGTATATCCTCTTGCTTCAATCGCAGCATCAAGCTCACGCATACGGTTGAAAGAGGCAATAGATACTTCTACCTGATCGTCTTTTGGCTCTTTGGTCGTAAGGAGTTGCAGCCACAATCCAGGGTAACCTAGATATTTAAGGCCTGGAACTTCTCTTACAGCATTGGTTGCCTTCAGAACTTCAAACGATACGCCAATCACGACTGGCAACAAAATAATCCGCTGGATCACACGTTCCCAAAGATTATCCCATGGTACTACGGAATAAATGATCACCCCGAGGATAATCGTCAGCATCATAAAGCTGCTTCCGCAACGGTAATGCAGACGGCTGTATTTCTGTACGTTCTGAACGGTCAGCTCTTCGCCTGCTTCAAAGGCGCTGATGACTTTATGTTCGGCACCGTGGTATTGGAACAGTCGCTTGATTACAGGGGTTTGAGAAATCGCCCATAAATAGACCAGCAAGAGAATCATTTTGATGCCGCCTTCTATGAGGTTGTGCAGTACGTAGTTATCAAATACATCCTTAAATAAAAAATCCTCTACAAAAACCGGAACAAGCGTAAATATGAGTTTACCGAACAAAAAGGAGAGAATACCCATTACAGCAACACCAAAAATCATTCCTAGGCTCCAGCCTTCATCCTTTTTCTTCGGCTTCGCTTTTTCCTTCTCCAGTTCTTCCGGTTCCAATTCATCTTCAGCATAGGATTCAGCTGAATAATTCAAGTGCTTAGAGCCTTTAGCGCTGGCATCTATAATACTGACAAGGCCGCGAAGCAGCGGAATCTTGCGCAGTTTCGTGACCCAGCTCTTATCTCTTTTGGGTACCTCTAAAAATGTGATTTCCTGATTCTTTCGTCGTACGGCTGTTACATTGATATGCTTGCCGCCGAACATGACACCTTCAATGACGGCTTGGCCGCCGTAACTGGGAGTTTCCTGGGACAACCAATTCACCTTCTCGTATTTAATATGATTTATATTCTACATTGTAACTAATTTTTGAAGACATTACTAGTTGGATCGCCTTTTGCTGTACATACTATCTTCTAGAGCGAGCGAGAGATAAATCAGCATTGAAAATAAAGAAAGCGAGGCAATTTTATGAGCAAATCTCATCAACAACAATCGGGGCATACAAATATTTGGCTTTTTGCACTCGAATTGGGTTTTTTTGCAGGATTGATTTGGGGTGGGTTGCATTGGCTAACCTATTGGCTCAGTTTTACCAAAGTCAGCCCTGCCTTTATCGCAGAGCCTTTTTTCAAACATGAATTTTTGACAACAGCGTTAGGGCATTTCGTGGGCTATTTGATTTTTATTGTATTTTCAGTGATAGCTTCCTTGCTGTATGTACTAATTTTACGCAAGCTGAAGGGGCCCTGGCCAGGGCTGGTCTATGGCGTCTTATGGTGGTCGGTTATATTTATTCCTGGCTCTCAATTGTTTCTTATGCAGCCTCCTTTCACACTGCCGTGGAACACGGTCATTAGTGAGTTCTGTATTTTTTTACTCTGGGGAATGTTCATTGGATACACAGCGGCGATCGAGTATACCGACGAACGAAAGCGTGAGCAAAGCACAGCGCTTGCCTAACGGCTCGAAAAAACTTCTCAAGGGGATAACCCTATGTTAAAATACAATGTGGCTATTTCGAGAGGAGAATGAAAATGGGTAACAAGCGTGTCTCCAAGCTACGTAAGGTTTTGCAGGATCAAGGATTGGACGCAATGTTGATAACCAGCGGTTATAACCGCCGCTATTTAAGTGGATTTACCGGATCGTCCGGTTATGTATTGGTGACAAGTGATGATTGTTATCTGCTGACTGACTTCAGGTATATGACACAGGCTGCGGACCAAGCAGTGGGGGTTAAAGTTGTAGAACACGCAACTCAGTTCATTGATACAGTACGCGAGCTTCTGCCTTCTGGCAAAGAGGTACGTGTCGGTTTCGAACAGGATGTTGTTTCATTCAGCGCGTACACCTCATATGCAGAAGCACTTAAGCCGGCAGTGTTAGTTCCAATTTCCAAAGCCGTGGAAGACCTTCGTAAGTTTAAGGATGAGGAAGAGCTTGCTGTTATGCAACGTGCAGCAGATTTGGCTGATGCTACGTTCAGTCATATTCTGAAGGTGATCAAGCCGGGCATGACTGAGCGCGATGTTGATCTGGAAATGGAATTTTATATGCGTACCCATGGTGCAACCTCTTCATCGTTTGATACGATTGTTGCTTCAGGCGAACGTTCGTCCATGCCACATGGAGTAGCAAGCGGCCGTGTAATTCAAGGCAATGAATTCATTACCTTTGATTTCGGTGCACTACTGGATGGCTATTGCTCAGATTTGACAAGAACCATTGCACTCGGAGCACCGAATCCGAAGCTGAAAGAGATCTATGATATTGTGCTGGAAGCTCAGCTACATACGTTAGCACATATCAAACCAGGTATGACAGGACGGGAATGTGATGCCTTAGCGCGTGATATCATTGCTAGCTACGGATATGGTGAACAATTTGGACACAGCACAGGTCATGGACTGGGAATGGAAGTTCATGAGTGGCCGCGTTTGTCCAAACTTAGTGATGAAATTATGCAGCCGGGTATGGTCGTAACTGTGGAGCCTGGTATCTATTTACCAGGAATTGGCGGAGTACGTATTGAAGACGACATTGTGATCACGGAGAGCGGAATATCGCTGCTGACCCATTCGTCCAAAGAATATACAGTACTGTAAGTAAGCGTGATGGATTAGATTAATTATGAATTTTGGAGGGATTTTTAGTGATTTCAGTAAATGATTTTAAAACAGGTTTGACCGTAGAGGTAGAAGGCGATATTTTTACCGTTATTGATTTCCAACACGTTAAGCCAGGTAAAGGTGCAGCATTTGTTCGTTCCAAGCTTAAGAACTTGCGTAACGGTAACACAGTAGAGCGTACATTCCGTGCAGGTGAAACAATTGGCCGTGCGATTATCGAGAACCGCGGTGTACAATATCTGTATGCAAGTGGATCTGACCATGTATTCATGGACAATGAAACTTATGACCAATTCGAATTGTCCGAAAAACAACTGGAATGGGAATTGAATTTCCTTAAAGAGAATATGACTGTAAACATTGTTAGTTACAAAGGTGAAATTCTCGGAATCAATCTTCCTACCAGCGTAGAGTTGAAGGTTGTTGAAACTGAGCCTGGCGTTAAAGGAAATACAGCTCAAGGTGCTACGAAATCGGCCAAGCTTGAAACCGGTCATAGTGTTCAGGTTCCATTGTTCATCAACGAAGAAGACGTCTTGCTCATCGATACCCGCGAAGGTAAATATATCTCCCGCGCGTAGGCAATAGAATACAAACCTAGATTTCACCAGAACAGCCTCCCCGTTTTTACGGAGGGGTTTTTTTGGTATGTGAACAGGAATGGAACACATTAAAAAACTGGAAGATGAGTAAGATAAGGTCAGATGAAGTGTTGAGACTGCCCTAATCTTTTTGTATCCAGCTGGGAATTTTAATAATTTTTTTATGAAACCATTAACGCAAGGCACTGTTTTCGTATTATACTGATTTAAAGCGGGAAACCGATTAGAAGCAACTACATAGACCGATATGGGGAGTGAATGGGACTTTGTCACTTTATGTTATGAAATTCGGAGGCAGCTCCGTCGGCGACACTGAACGTATGAAACGCGTCGCCAAGCGCATCGCAGACAAGCAAGATGAGGGACATCGCTGCGTTGTGGTTGTATCTGCAATGGGAGATACAACAGATGATTTGATCGATACGGCGAAGCAATTAAACGGGCAGCCGCCCGCACGTGAAATGGATATGTTGATGACGACAGGTGAACAAATCTCCGTCGCTCTATTGTCCATTGCCCTGCATGGGATCGGGCGGAATGCAGTTTCTTATACAGGTTGGCAGGCTGGATTCCGAACGGACGAAACTCACGGCAGAGCTCGTATTAATGAAATTGACCCACGTCGTGTAATAGCGTCTTTGGAACGTGAACAGATCGTGATCGTTGCAGGCTTTCAGGGAATGACTGTGGACGGTGAAATCACTACATTAGGCCGCGGAGGTTCGGACACTACAGCCGTAGCATTGGCTGCTGCTATTCAAGCAGACGTATGCGAGATCTATACCGATGTAGATGGTATCTATTCCACAGATCCACGTATCGTGAAGACAGCACGTAAGCTGAAGGAAATCTCATACGATGAAATGCTAGAGCTTGCCAATCTGGGAGCAGCTGTACTACATCCACGTGCCGTGGAGTACGCTAAGCGTCATCAAGTTAAGCTGGTCGTTAGATCGAGCTTTAATCATAATGAAGGTACCGTTGTGAAGGAGGAAGCAAGCATGGAGCAGGGAGTCGTAGTTAGTGGTATTGCATATGACAAGAATGTAGCACGTGTCAGTATTCTAGGAGTTCCTGATGTACCAGGTGTACTTGCTCAGGTTTTCGGCAAACTGGCTGAAGAAGGCGTTAACGTAGATATCATTGTACAAAGTGGTGTACAGAATGAGCAGGCTGACTTCTCATTTACAGTTTCTTTGGATGAGCTGGATCGTGCGAAAGAAGTCATTAAACAAATTCATAAAACTTTGCCTTACCGTGAAGTTACGTCCGAGGATAACCTGGTGAAGATATCCATCGTTGGCGCGGGTATGGTCAGCCATCCAGGTGTTGCGGCTCAAATGTTTGATGTACTCTCCCAAGAGGGCGTAAGCATCAAGATGGTCAGCACATCAGAGATTAAGGTCTCTTGCGTAATCGAATCTGGCAATTTGCCATCAATCATTCAGGCGCTTCATACCGCCTACAATCTCGATACAACAGAGCAGGCTTTCGTTGGAGGTCCTAAGGATCGCCGATAAGGCCTGTTGGGGAAATAAAAAGGGATGCTTACAGCTAAATGGCTGTACGCATCTTTTTTTATTGTTTAGAAAATTATACAATACAAAAAAATGTGGATAACTTCGAAGAAAGAGGAAGGAGGGGGGGACGTGAAGAAGCAGGTGACACAACGTAAACGAGCCAAATGTATGCGAAAAATCGAACACAATGTGCCGCCAGTAACGTAAACGAGCCAAATGTATGCGAAAAATCGAACACAATGTGCCGCCGGTAACGTAAACGAGCCAAATGTATGCGAAAAATCGAATAATGTGCCGACGGTAACATAAACGAGCCAAATGTATGCGAAAAATCGAACACAATGTGCCGCCGGTAACGTAAACGAGCCAAATATATGCGAAAAATCGAACACAATGTGCCGCCGGTAACGTAAACGAGCCAAATGTATGCGAAAAAGCGAATACAATGTGCCGCCGGTAACGTAAATGAGCCAAATGTATGCGAAAAAGCGAATACAATGTGCCGCCGGTAACGTAAATGAGCCAAATGTATGCGAAAAATCGAACACAATGTGCCGCCGGTAACGTAAATGAGCCAAATGTATGCGAAAAATCGAATACAATGTGCCGACGGTAACATAAACGAGCCAAATGTATGCGAAAAATCGAATACAATGTGCCGCCGGTAACGTAAACGAGCCAGCGCTGTTATTCGCCTCAGATCACCCAGGAAGGGGCTTGTTATTAGGGAATAAGTGCAATACGGTCCGTCCCTAATATATGTGCTCATTTCATCGAAATAAAGCCATTCGGTTCGTAAGCGGAACCTCATTACGAAGGTGATATGGATACGAGTATGGAATTATGGATGTACTCAGCTTGGAACTCTACCTCCAAGGACGCCTTCAGGCGTTTTTCTTGTTTAGACTTACAAACCGAGTTTGTTGCGGTATTCCTGCGGTGTTATGCCATAATGCTTCTTGAATAGATGAATGAAATAGCTTGGTTTCTGATAGCCAAGCAAGGTTGAAATTTCATAGATTTTTTCAGGAGATTGCTCTAGTAGAACGATTGCTTTCTCCATACGAACACGAAGCGTATATTCACTGATTCCTTCACCGGTCTCAAGTTTGTAAATCTTAGAGAGATATGAAGGATTCAGATACACACTCGAGGAGATCGTTTGCAGTGAAGCTGTACCTGGATTCTGCGCTATGTATTCCTGAACCTTGCGGATGATGGAGTTCCGGGAATCTTTCTCCACGCTGCTGACCGAGCGACGGTAGCTGGCGATGACACGCTCACTCCAGTTACGCAGTTCATCTACGGTTTGCATAGGTTGCCCGCTAGTTACAGTGTAGAAATCTTCACCTATTGTGTCAGCCATCCATTTCTTCGTACGGTGAATAAGAGAAGAGATAGACGAGGCTATGGTGAAATAGGTTTCAAGGATATGCTCCTGCGAGTCTCTCCATTCTTCTTCTAGCTCCTGTAGAATTGCTGCGAGCTTTTCATTGGCTGCTTCCCATTGGCCCATCTCAAGCAGTAAGCCAAGCGACGGCGTAAGGTAGAGCTCACTCAGCTGCTGCAGTTCTCCACGGTTAGGTTCCTTAGCCAGTGAGATGAACAATTCGGTATCCCTACCGATGAAATGCCTGAAGCTGGCCAGTGAGGACTGATACATGGTCCGGATATTTTGCGGGAATTGACCTCGTTTGCTCGTTAGAACGGATATACCTACCTTTAAATAGGATTTGGCCGCACGCTGGAGCTGAAAGGCCTGTGTTTCAATCCAGACATCGAGCTCCTCTTCTTCGCTTATCTTTGTTGGTTCCATCGTATTTGGGTGAGACTTGTCTGACAGCAAGCAGACGATAATTCCATGCATATCTGTACAATGCCATATCTCCATACGAGTGCCAAACAGTTCGGCTGCAATGTTAGTTAGTGCGTATTCAATAAGTGTTTCATCACTCTGATCGTACTCGCCTTCAGTCGTATCAATCCTTAGCAGCATTATGCTGTAAGAAGCGTTTCTGGCAATGGGTACTTCATACATTTGAAGCTTTTTGGAAAGTGGACCGATGGCTGGGTCCTGCTTACCGGTAATCAGATCCCGCAGTAGGTATTCTCGCAGCTTAGGTAGCTGCTCTCTGAGCGTATAATTAATTTTTTGGATCGAAATAATCTCCTGCCATTCCTGTTCAAGCTCGTCCATTGCTTTTCGGACGGCGTCCATTAATTCTTCGTCCTCAACAGGTTTAAGTAGATAATCACTCGATCTCAGCTTCAAAGCTTGTTTGGTATATTCAAAATCGGCAAAGCCTGTGAGCAAAATGCATTTGGTATGTTTCCAGTTACGTTTGATTTCGGCAATGAGCTCGAGCCCTGACATGCCAGGCATGCAGATATCAGTCACAACGACGTCGATCGAATGTTCATAGAGTAGCTCTAGCGCTTCACGTCCTGAGTAGGCTTTATGAACAATGTCGACGCCTATTTCGTGCCATGGAAGCATATCAGCCAAATCATCTACAAGTGCTGTCTGATCATCTATGATTAACAGTTGGTGCATTTCAGGTTCCTCCTTGATGTAAGCCAGTTATGAGGCACTATCGTAATCTGACTGATTAGGCCAGTACAGCTGGGTCTCAACTCCGCCTTCCTCCCGCCTTATAATACGCAGCCCGGCCTCTTTCCCGAACTGCAGCTGTATCCGCTGCCGCGTATTCCACAAGGCACAGCCCTTATCTTCGACAGGTGGAAACGCAATCTGCCGCTGCAATGAGATAAGCTTTTCTTCCGTAAGACCAATACCGTCATCCTGCACTGCAATAATATTATACTCTTCGGAGACATAGGCACTGATATGAATACTTCCGCAGCCTACCGGTTCTATGCCGTGCAGTACTGCATTCTCTACCAGCGGCTGGAGGATAAGACGCGGTAGCTTAAGCCCTGCGAAGGCAGTGGGTATATCAATCTCATATTTTAAATCCTGAACCTTGATCGCCTGAATGGCTAAGTAGCTTTGAACCAAATCGATTTCCTCTTTCAGCTCGGCGGTCTGCCGCTCGGAATAGGTCGTGTAACGGTAATATTTACTGAGGTGCATCGTTAGCTGCATAACCGTTTCTTTCTCACCTAGACGCGTCAGACTGCGAATGAGTGTGAAGCAATTGTATAGAAAATGCGGATTAATCTGTGATTGCAGTTGCTTCAGGTTAGCGTCTCTTGAAGCAATCTGCTCCAAGTAAACATTTTGTATAAGCTGTTCAATTTGTGTGGCCATATCATTAAAGCTGACCAGCAGAAAGTGAAATTCGTTATTTGGATGCAAGACATTGATCGTTGTGTAATCTCCCCGTTTAACCCTTCGGACACCACGAATTAGTTCGCGAATCGGCACCTGAACTGTGTTGTACAGGAAGTACGCAGCGATAGTACTACCTACGAGCAGGAAGAAAATCGAGCTGTAAAACAAATAGCTGTTTGTTGTAATCGGCCGCACTACATCCTGAATCGGCAAATAATCTACTAGATACTGTCTGAGCTCTGGCATCCAGACACCACTGACGGCGTATTCGCTTCCAGATAGTGTAAGACGTGTGAATGGGTGTTTAGCGAGAACCTTAAGATCGATCTTTTCAATCAGCTCTTTCTGTAGCTTATGATCAGCGTCTATGGCTTGTATCACACTATGATCGTCTGAAATAAAGAAAGGATCGCCTTTCCCCCCTTTCTTGAAACGATCAAGTGCCTTGATCAAATCCGTAGCAGGAAAGCTCATTTCTACAATCAGTTTGGCCTGTTCCAAGGAGGAATTAAATGGCTCGGTAATATGACGAACAAAGCGCAGCTGCCCGCGATAGAAGGAGGGGACATCGTTCGTTACTTTCCAAGTCCGAGAGAAATTGCGCCGAAGCTGGTTGTTGTCAAACACGTTAGACACATTGGAGGAAACAAAAGTTCGGGTGTCGGGGGCATAGATGCTAAGTGTTGTATCCCATGTTGAGGAAGCGATTACAAGTTTCAGCTTGTCATCAATTTTGAGCTTTTCATTCGTCTGCTCATACAGTGTCATAATCTCGATGAATTCGAGAGCGCGTACGTTGATATCTTCGCTGAGGATGAGTCCGCCTTTAGAGAGCTGCGCAGCAACATTGTCAGTCTGCACGGCAAAGTATGTAAGATCCTTGTACATCGATTTCTCAATTTCATCTGAGACTACGCGAAGACTTGTCTGGTTGGAGAACCAATATAGTCCTACAAGAGGAATTAGTAGAATCAGGACCAAAGAGATGATTTTTGTAAATGTATTAAAGCGTGTGTTCATGCTTGCGACTCCTTCGCTTCATGAAAGTAAGGAAACAAAAAATGAGGCATTATTCTAAAATTATCGGCGCAGACGACCTTAGATGGCGATTGTATACTTACTATTGCAGGATGATGTTACAGATGTCAATCCTAAAAAATGATGGTAGAGAGGATTATGGGGATGGAAACAGCAAAAAAGATGAATGTAAAAGGCACACTGGTCTCACGGCCCTGGCTGAAAGGATTCCTAAAACGAACATGGCCACTGCATGTAATGTTGATACCTGCTGTTGTGCTACAGTTCATCTTCGGTTATTTGCCGCTTGGAGGACTTGTGATCGCTTTCAAAGACTTCAAGCCTTATGACGGGATATGGGGATCCAAATGGGTTGGACTTGAACATTTTCGCTTTATGTTTGAATACCCGGACAGTAAGAAAGTTATTGTTAATACCGTTCTGATCGCCGGTTTGAAAATTATATTGAATGTCATTGTGCCGTTTACATTTGCGCTTCTGTTGAATGAAGTCCGGCGAAATTCGGTCAAAAGAACCGTGCAAACGCTTGTATACTTACCTTATTTCATCTCTTGGGTATTTCTCGGCGGCATCTTGACGGATATGCTATCCGCCGACGGGATGATTAATTCCGTATTACAGAATTGGTTTGGCATCGAGCCTATCCTATTTTTAGCCAGTGGCAACTGGTTCCGCTTTATCGTGGTGGTGACCGATGTGTGGCAGCAATTTGGGTATGGTACGATCGTCTATTTGGCAGCGCTAGCTGGAGTAAATCCATCACTGTATGAAGCGGCGGAGGTTGATGGTGCGAACCGCTGGAGACAGACGTTAAGCGTAACGATTCCATCGTTGGTGCCTATAATCATCGTCGTTGCTACTTTGGCTATCGGTAATATCCTTAATGCAGGATTTGATCAAATCTTTAATATGTATAATCCGCTTGTATATGATAAAGGCGATATTATTGATACGTTTGTGTATCGAACCGGTATATTAAATGGCCAGTACAGCTTCGCTACTGCTGTTGGTGTGTTTAAATCATTGGTTGGCTTTTTACTCATAGTGGTTGGTTACAGAGTGGCTTATAAATTGGCGGACTATAAAATATTCTAGGAGGTTCAGGGATGTATTACAAAACAAGAGGATACCAGTTGTTCACTATACTTAACTATTGCATACTTGTCATTGCTGGACTGCTCTGTATCCTACCAATCATTCATATTTTGGCGATTAGTTTCAGTGCAAGCGCACCGGCTAATGCTCATCTCGTCGGACTTTGGCCAGTCGATTTTAATATCGAATCCTACACCAAAACCTTGAACAATCCCAATTTCTTGCGGGCATTCTTTATTTCAGTGGGTCGGACGGTTCTTGGCACATTCATGACCATGAGTGTGATTACCCTAGCCGCTTATTCATTATCGAAGGATTCGTCAGTTCTCAAAAGTCGTAACATCTATGCTTGGTATTTTGTCTTCACAATGCTATTCACAGGCGGTATGATCCCTTTGTATATGGTTGTGCGGAATTTGCACTTGATGGATACGATCTGGGCGCTTGTGCTACCGGGTGCAGTGCAAGTATTTAATATGATCCTGCTCATGAACTTCTTCAAAGCCACACCAAAAGAGCTGGAGGAGGCTGCATTGATTGATGGTGCGGGACACTTTACCGTGCTGTTCCGTGTATATCTCCCATTGGCTATGGCCTCCATTGCCACACTGTCGTTATTCTCGGTTGTCGGCAGCTGGAATGCATGGTTTGATGGTTTACTATATATCAATAATTATCGTAATTATCCGCTTGCCACTTTCCTACAGACGGTTATTGTATCGCAGGACTTTAGTAAGCTGACTGCGAATCCTCGTGATTTGCTGAATATTTCTCAGCGGACAGTGAAAGCTGCACAGATTTTCATAGGCATGCTGCCAGTACTACTGATTTATCCATTTCTGCAGCGGTTTTTTGTAAAGGGGATTGTATTAGGAGCGATTAAAGAGTAATAGTAAAAAGATAAAAAAATTAGCATCTGCACCAAATATCGGGTATTTCTTAATTTTGTATCGAGAATTATAGTTTGATATGTAGAGCAAGGGTAAGCGCTCTCAATACGATCTAGGGGGAAAAGAAGAAAATGCAATACAAAAGAATAAGCAACTTATTGCTGGCTACGGTAATGGCGCTAAGTCTGGCGGCTTGCTCGGGCAATAATGACAACAGTTCGAATGCAACCAAAGATGCAGCAAAGAACGGGAACAGCACTACTGATAATGCAGTACAGCCAAAAAGTAATGTTGACGAAACCGGTTGGGATGGCAGTAAGTATGCAGAGCCAATCACACTTACAACGGTTAAGGCTATTGGTAACAACTATTACTATAAAACTGGCGAGAGTATGGAGAACAACGTCCTCAACACTTACATGAAAGATAATCTAGGCATTGATGTGAAATATGATTGGGTTGTCACTGACACTAACCAAGCCTATCAGACGAAGATTCGACTAATGTTGTCTTCTGGTGATAAAATGCCGGACGTGATCACCTACCGCGGAGATATGGAAACGGTCAATATGCTGATTGATTCCGGCCAGTTCATGGATGTGGGTAGTTTGATCGACAAGTATGCTGGAGATGTATACAAGAAGGGGATGGAGCTCAATCCGGATACGTTGCTGCCAGTAACACGCGATGGCAAGGTTATGGCGCTTCCAGTTCTAGATTACGCATATAATGACGACATGGTACTCTGGCTGCGTCAAGACTGGATGGATAAGCTGGGGCTGCAGGCTCCTAAGACACTAGCCGATTTCGAGAGCATCATGGACGCTTTTGTAAACCAAGATCCTGATGGCAACGGCAAGAAAGATACACTTGGTCTGGCAACGGGTTTCAAAAATACCTACTTGAACTGGATTGCTGATATCAGTTGGTTGTTTGGTGATTTCGGCACACTGCCGGAACAATGGAATAAAGGTGCAGATGGGCAGCTCAGCTACGGTTCGATCGATCCAGGTGCTAAGCAAGCACTATCTACACTGAAGACATGGATGGAAAAAGGCTATATCACCAAAGATGCAGGTCTTGTCGATGAAAATGGTGGTTACGAGCAATTCACTAAAGGTCAAGCGGGTGCAATTGTGGGCCGTAACTGGCTTCCTGACTGGCCGTTTGGCGATCTGCTGAACAACGTTCCTGGTTCAAAATACAAAGCTTATGCTATTCCTGCCGGTCCTGATGGCAAAATAGGTACACAAAGTGGTAATCCTTCAGTCAACGGTTGGATGCTCATCAATAAGGATTCGAAGCATCCAGAAGCGCTGCTGCGTTATTATAACTTCTTATTCGATAACTGGGCGAACCCGCAAAAGGGTGGCATATTCGAAAATGGCTTTGCTGAAGGTTATGACTATGCCAAGCAAGCAGATGGTACTGTAGTTAAGGATCCAGCGAAATACCCAGATCTATTCCCGGGCTATGGCGACCGTACACATTTGGTTGAACCTATCTACTACTCCCTTACTTTTGATGGTGCTCGTGAGCCAGGATTGTATGCAGATACGATGAGCAAGCTGGCAGACGGGGGTACACCGGAAACACCGTATGAAATTGCAACGGCTGCGGTTCGTAAACCGGAGAACATCGAAGCGATGAAGATCGTCATGGAACAGAAGGATATCCGGATGAAAAATTACTTCCAAGGACCCCTGACCGAAACCATGAAATCCAAAAATGAGTTATTGAAGAAACTGGTACTCCAAACGTACTCCAAGATCATTTATGGTCAATCTCCTATCGAAGAGTTCGACACGATGGTGGCCAACTGGAAGAAATCAGGCGGAGATCAAATTACTAAGGAAGTTAATGACTGGTATATTTCTGCTAGTAAAAAATAAGAGGAAAATAAATATCACCTATAAATGAAAAGAAACGCTGCAGATTCGATGCAGCGTTCCTTTTTGCGTGTTAAGATATTAGACCCTCGTATTAACCCAATCGTTTGAACCGGCCCTGAATCTCTACAGTCTCTACAACATTGACGAAGGAGCTTGGGTCCGCCTCAAGAATAGTCTTTCGTAGATTTGCAAGCTCATAACGGGTCGTTACCGTCATTAGCATGGTATTTCCCTCATGACTGTAGCCACCCTCTGCATTGACGACTGTGATACCGTGTGGCAGCTGTGTAAGTCGATTAAGCATCTTTTCTCTTTCTTTCGTAACAATGAAGCAGGTCAGCTTCACATGGCGGATATGAATCATATCCACTACTCTACTCTTTACAAAAATACAGAGCATAGCGTACAAGGCGGAGTCCCAGCTTTTAAAGAAGCCTAAGCTTAGAATAACCATACCATCCAATAAGAACATTACATTCCCCATTGCAATATCGCGTTTACGTGAAATAATCGAGCCTAATATATCAAATCCCCCGGAAGAGCCCCCTGTACGGAGAGAAAAACCAACGCCGCCAGCAATAATTACCCCGCCGAAAATACTTGCCAGAATCGGGTCCTTGGTCACTTGCACCTCAGGAATAATAGTCATGAACCAGGTGGTGGCTACTACCGAAAGCATGCTTAGAAAAATGTATTTTTTTCCCACCGCAATAAATCCCCATACAATTAAAGGAAGATTTATCACAAAATAAAGCTTGGAGATGTACTTCGGATCCGTTATATAACCGATGACGGAAGCTACCCCTGCTACCCCACCACTCAGAAGCTGATGAGGGATTAGAAACAATCGCATCCCACTTGCAATTAATAAAGCTGAAAAAATAATGATAGCTACTTCCTTAAGTGGTTTTACTACGGTCCGCATGTTGGTCGGTAACCCGTAACTTCGAACTTGCATGACACAAATCCCCTCTTTTTCATATGTCTTTATAGTCTGCTCTTTTTGAAAATATAAACCCACTATATTTCCAATTAACAAGGATACCATAGATGGAAGTATTCGTAAAAAATTAATTTATCGTACTGATTATATTTATTTATATAGGGGAGCACTATGAACTCTTTCATAGCGGGTCTTGCAATTCTGTCATTTCTTCTTGTCTAAAGTGAGTAATTATCGCATATCCATGGATAAGAGAAGGACAAACAAGCCCTAGTGGTGTGAATTAGTAAAAGTTAGGAGTTGAGTAGATTGGACAAGTATGTAAGCTGGATGGCGATTCTACGGTTGCTCTCGGGCAGTGCGGAGATTACAGCTGCGCTTATTATGCTGCGGTTGAATCAGGTGGATAAGGCGCTCGCAGTTAATTCTGGGCTGGCTTTGGTAGGCCCGACCATCTTGATATTGACGACAGCGATCGGCCTATCAGGGATGGCTCAGCAGTTGTCTTGGAGCAAACTGGGCTGGGTCGGTTGTGGTGTAGCCTTTCTCTTAATTGGGATTCTAAAAAAATGATAGATGATAGGCATATTGGGCGCGTACAAGCATAAATATGGAATAAAGCAAAAAGATAGAGGACAACTTGGGGGTACTTTGTATGGCAGATGATTGGCTACAATTGTTTCCTGAAAAAGTAAGAGCACTATTAAAGTGCCTTCCCCTTCCGCTACTTGGAATGGTGGAAGAGATTCGGGTCCGTGAAGGTCGTCCGCTGGAGATTAACTATTCAGGTAAATATCACTTCCTTAGAGCAAATGGCAGCTTAACACAGAAGCCGGAAGAAGCCTATAGGCCGGATCGGGAAGACAGTCATAGACTGCTAGATCTGATCAGCAACCATTCACTATATACGATGGAAGAAGAGCTGAGAAAGGGATTTATAACGATTCCCGGCGGCCATCGAATAGGACTTGCTGGTCGGACGGTGCTGAGTGGTGGAGGTGTGGAGCATCTACGCGACATAACAAGCTTCAATGTCCGTATAGCCCGTGAGGTCCCCGGTGTCGCAGACAAGGTGCTGCCTTATCTGCTGGACAAGGGGAGGCAGCGAATGATGCACACCTTGATCCTCTCGCCCCCACAGCACGGTAAGACTACACTTCTTCGCGATATCGCAAGACAAATCTCCTTAGGGGATTTGGGCAAGCGTGAAGGCAATAGGCCCGGCTTAAAGGTAGGGATTGTCGATGAACGTTCAGAGATTGCCGGAAGCAGGCGCGGGATTCCCGCCTTTGATGTCGGCCCGCGTACGGACATCCTCGATGGTTGTCCCAAAGCAGAAGGCATGATGATGATGATTCGCTCCTTGTCACCTGATGTATTGATCGCTGATGAGATTGGTCGTCCAGAAGACGCCGATGCGGTCACCGAAGCGCTGCATGCTGGAATATCAGTCGTTGCTTCGGCTCACGGTAAAGAGGTAATAGAACTGGCTCGTAGGCCGGGGCTTGGCGGGCTATTGGAACAGAAGATGTTCGAGAGATACGTCATTCTGCACCGCTCTGAAGCGGGGCTCTCCTTCCGTATTCTGGATGGACAGAAACGCGGATTACTACTTATCTCTCCCGGGGATCGATTAGGCGGTGATTTACATGCTTAAGCTATTCGGTGCCGTGCTGATTGTGCTGGCTGGCACTTTGGCAGGACTTCAATTTGCAAGACAATATGCAGACAGGCCAAGACACATCAGAGGCTTAATAGCAGCGTTACAGCGGCTGGAAACAGAGATAATGTACGGCTTTACCCCATTGCCGGAAGCTATGCGGCGAATTGGAATGCAGTCTAAGGAACCGCTCAAATCGTTGTTTGTTAAAACAGCTGAGGAGATGAGCCCTCCCCATGACCGAAGCGCACAGGATGCCATCCAGAGGGCTATGGAGGCGCATTGGAGGTCCACCGCAATGAAGGGGACAGAAAAAGAGATTCTCCGCCAGCTCAGTTGTACTCTCGGCACAAGCGATAGGTCGAATCAGAGTACTCATATCTCGTTAGCGTTGCAGCAATTGAAGCAGGAGGAGTCGGTGGCCAGAGAGGATCAAGGCAAATATGAAAAATTGAGTAAAAGCCTGGGTCTGCTGCTTGGAGCATTGATCGTCATTTTGATCTTTTAGCGAGGTGCCAGGAATGAATATTGAAGTCAATGCGATTTTTCAAATTGCCGGCATTGGCATAATTATCGCCATGATACACACGGTGCTAAAACAGATGGGAAAAGAAGATTTTGCACATTGGGTTACCGTGATCGGGTTCGTCGTCGTGCTGTTTATGGTTATTCGAATGCTGGACGGACTGCTGCAGGAAATAAAAACGATCTTTCTTTTTCAGTAGGCGTGCTATGGAAATTATTCAGGTTGTTGGAATCGGGCTGATAGCGACCATATTGATTCTCGTGTTGAAGGAACAAAAACCGATGTTCGCCTTTCTCCTCGCTACTGCAACAG
Organism: Paenibacillus sp. FSL R10-2734; assembly: GCF_037963865.1. Lineage (NCBI taxonomy): Bacteria > Bacillati > Bacillota > Bacilli > Caryophanales > Paenibacillaceae > Paenibacillus > Paenibacillus sp. FSL R10-2734. The sequence continues at coordinate 2,728,651 of NZ_CP150170.1, forward strand.
GAATTATGATCTTTCTGTTTCTAATCGGTAAGATTGGCATGATTCTCTCTACACTGGAGCGGGTGGCTGAGTCATCGGGGATGGAAATGATCTATTTGAAAACCGTGTTCAAAATCATAGGAATTTCATATATCGCAGAATTTGGAGCACAGATCGTGCGTGATGCAGGACAGGAATCGATTGCTTCCAAGATAGAGCTTGCCGGAAAAGTACTGATTATGGTACTAGCTGTACCCATTATCAGCATCATTATTGAAACGGTCATGAAGCTGCTACCAACTTGAAGCAATCGAAGGAAGCTAAGCAAAGATTAGGGAGGAGAAGTTATGCAGGAGCGCAGTGTTTTTCGTCCTCCAAAATTAAAAATAATACTGCTGCTGATCCCATGCTTCTTCATTCTATGGTTTGCAGGTACAACTCAGCTGGCTACAGCTTCTCCAACATCAGGGTCTAGCAGTCCCACCCCAATAGATCAGTGGGTCAAGGGTCAGGTGAACAATCTGCCTACAGATAAGGTGGAGTCGTACTGGGATCAACTGATGAAGGATTACGGAGGTTTTTTTCCAGACGGGGCTACACCATCGCTTATGGACATGCTGCTTCCCGGGGATAAGGGGCTTAGCTTGCAAAGTGTGTTGTCAGGTCTTCTAGGCTTTATGTGGCATGAAGTGCTGTACAACGGAAGGCTGCTGGTCACGATTGTCATGGTCAGTGTGCTCAGCATGATACTGGAGACGCTGCAAACCGCTTTTGAGCGAAAAACGGTCAGTAAAGTGGCTTATACGCTCTGTTATATGGTGGTGCTGGTGATTGCGGTCAACAGCTTCAATATTGCAATTGGTTATGCGAAGGATGCTATCGACCGAATGATTGATTTTATGATGGCCATGATTCCGTTGCTATTCGCGTTACTGGCTTCCATGGGAAATGTCTTTACCGTCTCGGTCACACATCCGCTAATTGTTTTTATGATTCATACGGTTGGCACCTTGATCCACACCATTGTATTTCCACTTCTTTTCTTCTCGGCGGTACTGCATATCGTAAGTGCGTTGTCGGAGAAATACAAGCTGACTCAGCTGGCGAATCTACTAAGAAATATCGGTGCCGGACTGCTAGGAGTACTGCTAACTGTGTTCCTCGGAGTGATTTCAGTCAGGGGGATCACGAGTTCAGTGACGGATGGTGTTACGATTCGGGCTGCTAAATATATCACAGGCAACTTTGTTCCAGTTATTGGGAAAATGTTCGCGGATGCTACAGATACAGTGATCTCAGCCTCCCTTCTGGTGAAGAACGCCATTGGGCTATCCGGTGTCATTATAATTTTATTCCTTTGTGCTTTTCCAGCGATCAAAATTCTGGTGCTTGCTCTGATCTACAATGTAGCTGCTGCTGTGATGCAGCCGTTAGGAGAGACACCGATTGTAGTCTGCCTACAGACGATTGGAAAAAGCATGGTGTACGTATTTGCAGCCTTGGCAGCTGTATCCTTAATGTTTTTTATGGCCGTCACGATCATGCTGACCGCTGGCAATTTAACCGTCATGATGAGGTGAACTTGAAAAACTTCTAGGAGGGGGAAACAATGAGCTGGTTGGGCGATTGGCTACGAGAGATCATACTTGTCGTGCTACTAGCATCGTTCGTTGAGTTACTCCTACCGAGTAAATCCATGGAGCGTTATGCGAGGCTGGTGCTGAGCCTCCTGATCCTGCTTACCATGCTTAGCCCAATCGTTTCTCTCCTTAAAGGTGATGCCATATCCGAGCTGAGTATAGCCATGGAGCGACAGGAGAAAGAAGGCGGCCTGTTCACAGGAGGGGGAAATGGGGATACCTCTTTGGAACAGATTTTGGCAGATGGGCAAAAGCTTGCACAAGGGCGTCAGGATCAAAGTCTAAAGCTGGCGGCAGAAGAGGTCGCTGAACAGATGAGAGAGCAAATCATCAGCGAGACCGGCAAACGCGGGGTTAATGTCACCGTAACGCTCGGCATGGGAAAATCCGGAGGCACTGGTAACGAAGACATCCCTGTCATCTCCGCAGTGAGGGTTTCAATGTCCCCAGCAACAGCTAGTACCATAGGAGCTCCCGGAACTTCTAGCGCAGCTGCTGCTCCGCCGATTACTATCACTCCTGTAGAGCCTGTAGAAGTTAAAATCGATGCGAATCCAGAGAATGGATCGGTATCTGCAGATGAACCCAAAGCAGTAAACGGAGAGGTAACAGAAGACAACACTTCTTCTAGTGAATCGGAATCCATCGTAAAGCTGCTGGAACAAAAATGGGATTTGGATCCCAATGTAATCCATGTAGATGGCAACGATGACAATAACGTTAAATTATAAGTTTGCAGCTTCTAAACTAACAATTTTAGGAGGGATAGGATGGGCAATTGGATGAAAAAGCTGGAGCAATGGGCTGGTGGCGGGGCTGGCAGTCCGAAGAGAAGCCATACTTTTCGCTGGCTGATCATTCTAGGTTTGCTGGGTGCAGCGATCATGCTGTTCAATTCCTTTGTTAATGTGAAGAAGATTGATAACGAGAATACGGGGCGTGAACCTCCGCTGAATCAGTCCTCCCAAACGGCGCTGGTGCAGAGTGATCCAGGAGCAACCAATTCGTTCGACAGCATTGAACTGGCAATGGAGAACCGAATGAAGGAGATTTTGGAGAAAATCGTTGGCGTCGGTACCGTCGATATCATGGTTACCGTGGAGTCAACAGAAGAAATTGTCGTGGTGCGCAATATGAATGACTCCCAGCAGCTTAGTGAAGAGACGGATGCCAGTGGTGGTAAACGTCACACGACACAATATACAAGGGATGGCGAAATCGTAACTTACTCGCAATCGGGCGATGAGACACCTATTGTGACGAAGCGGATTAAGCCTCAGGTTCGTGGTGTACTGGTAGTTGCCAAAGGGGCAGAGAACAAGGTTGTCCGTGGACTCATAGAGCAGGCTATCGAAAAAGGCTTGTATGTTCCGATTCAGCGCATTTCAGTAGTACCACGCAAACAAGAGTAGCAGGAGAAAGTCAATAAGTGAGTGCTTCCGAAGCAGCCACTAGATTAAATTTTAGGAGGAATAAGCAATGAACGGCAAAAGACAAACGATATGGTTGGTTTCTATGCTCAGCTTGATGGTGGTCCTCTCTGCATACTATTTATTCACTGAAGACTCAGGTGCCTCGATTCCGAAAGACACAGCAGGAACAATGCAGGTGGATTCCTTGAAAAAAGACACAGCGAACGCAGCATTACCAACGGTTGGCGACAAAGGTATCGTTGTGAACGAAGTGGTCAATCAAGGAGAGGTTGTTGCGGATAAAGGCGTCGTAGATAGCGCTAGCGGCACCACTGCTACTGATGATAGTGCAGCTACCGCAACTACTGATGACAGTGCAACTACAGCGGTTAAGGAGGACAGCAGTAAAGCTGAAGCAAACAGTAGTAACTCAGAGAAAGCTACGACTGACACTGCTGCAAAAGACTCCAGTAAAACTTCTGATACAGCAGCCAAGGATACAGCTACTACAGATAAAGGTACTACAGATAAAGCGGCTAAAGATACAACTGCTACAGATACAGCAGCTGCCAATACAACAACCAAGACCCCTGCTAAGAATGATAAAGAAATTCTGGATGAAGTAGCTTCACAAAGTGTATCGGCGAGCAGCATGTTCACTAACTACCTGTATGAACGTGAACAAAAGAATCTAAAGAGCCAACAAGACTTACTCGCTTTGATTAATAATATGGAGAAGACGCCTGCTGATAATGCTGTTGCTCAAGAGCAGCTCCTTAATCTTGAAGAAAAAGAATCCAAAATTACGGGTATCGAAGAACAGCTTCAACAAAAATATGGTGAAGCCATCGTGAAGGAAGAAGCTGGAGACAGCTATAAAGTCGTCGTACTGAGTGACAAGTTGGATGTGAAGCAAGCGGTTAGTATCGTTGATCTCGTGATGAAAGAACTGAGCGTGTCTCAGGATAAAGTTAGTGTTCAATACGTTTCTGAGAAAAAATAAGCAGTGAAATTATAGGAAAAATGACGAAAGAGCTCGGGTTCTCCCGGGCTCTTTCCATTTCTAGCGTTTGTGATATAATACATAAAGTTATCTTGTCCGCTTAAGAAGTGGCTTCGAGAGAAAGCTGAAGGAGTGAACTGATGTATGTTCAAGTTGAGCGAAATTAAGGAATTAATTAAATTGCTGGACCAGACCTCCTCTGTACATGAGTTGGAGATCGAAAGCGAAGGAATGAAGCTTGCAATTCGCAAACCGGATCGCCCTGAAGCTGATGGAACAGCAGTACAGGCGACTCCTTATAATGGCTATCCCTTTACGCCTGCCCCGCAGCCGCAGAGCGTGCAGCAAGTGCCCTATCCAGTAATCAGCGATGTTCCTACAGCGCAGCCACAAGCAGCCGCAGAAGGCAAACTACATAAAATTGTATCTCCAATGGTGGGGACTTTTTATAGTGCCGCTTCTCCGGAATTGCCATCGTTCGTTAATGTTGGTGACCGTGTCAGTGAGAAAACAACGGTATGCATTATCGAAGCGATGAAGCTGATGAATGAGCTGGAAGCGGAGATTAAAGGTGAAATCGTGTCTGTACTGGCCGAGAATGGTCAGCTTGTTGAATACGGTCAGCCGCTATTCCTTGTTAAACCGGAATAAATACCGCAGATTACTTATGGAGCGGAAGCTTCGCAAAACTTTGGGAGGAAACGCATGAACATTCAAAAAGTGTTGATTGCCAACCGCGGCGAAATCGCGGTCCGCATTATTAGGGCCTGCCGAGAACTGGGCATTTCCACCGTCGCAGTCTATTCGGAACCCGACCGTGATTCACTGCATGTCCGGTTGGCTGATGAAGCTTACTGCATCGGTCCGATGCCGTCCAAGGACAGCTATCTGAACTTTACAAATATTATGAGTGTGGCCACCTTAACAGAATGTGATGCCATCCATCCTGGTTATGGATTTTTAGCTGAAAATGCAGATTTTGCAGAGATTTGTGAATCTTGCAATATTATCTTCATTGGGCCATCTCCAGATGCAATCAACCGTATGGGTGATAAAGCTGTGGCGAAGGAAACCATGAAGCTGGCTGGAGTTCCGATCATCCCTGGCTCAGATGGCCTTGTAGGTGATGTTGAAGAAGCCGTCATGCTGGGCCGCGATATCGGATACCCGATTATCATTAAGGCTACAGCAGGTGGCGGGGGCAAGGGCATTCGGATTGCTGAGGACGAGGAGTCATTGGTGAAGCAGATCACTGCTGCACAACAGGAAGCACAGAAGGCGTTCGGTAACGCTGGTGTATATCTGGAAAAGTACCTAACAGGCATGAAGCACGTAGAAATTCAGATCATTGCAGATAAGCATGGTAATGTAGTGCATTTAGGTGAACGTGATTGCTCCGTGCAGCGCCGTCGCCAGAAGCTGCTTGAAGAGGCTCCTTGTTCTGTGCTCACATCGGACATCCGTGAAGCGATGGGTAACGCTGCAGTTCGAGCAGCGCTTGCCGTAAATTATTCGGGAGCAGGTACGCTTGAATTCCTCCTTGGACCGGATGGACAGTTCTACTTCATGGAGATGAATACTCGTATTCAGGTGGAGCATCCGGTAACAGAAATGGTTACGGGTGTGGATTTGATTAAGGAAATGATCTCAGTTGCGGAAGGAAATCCTTTGTCATTTACACAGGAAGATATCGTGATTCATGGCTGGGCGATTGAATGCCGTATCAATGCGGAAGATCCAGAACGTAATTTTATGCCTTCACCAGGTAAGATTGGCTTTTATTTGCCGCCTGGAGGTCTCGGTGTTCGTGTAGACAGTGCAGCGTACCCTGGTTATACGATTTCTCCTTTCTATGATTCTATGATTGCAAAGCTGATTGTATGGGCACCTACACGTCAGGAAGCGGTTGCGAAGATGAAGCGCGCCTTAGCCGAATTTGCCGTGGAGGGAATACATACTACAATCCCTTTCCATCAGAAACTGTTGGAGCATCCTGTCTTTCTGGATGGTAATTTTGACATCAAGTTTCTGGAAGAGTATGAAATTTAGGACGACTTCGCTTTGTTTGTCATAAAGTTCGTCAAATGATATAGTATGTTTAATAAGAGACGTGCTTTACGCTTGAATTTATGAGAATCTTTGTTGAAAGGTGTGAAGTCTAAAATGAGTACATTGCCGACAGAATACGAACGGACAGAAATCGGTGAGATCCAGATCGCTCCTGAAGTGATCGAGGTGATTGCAGGTTTAGCGACCGTTGAGGTTAAAGGTGTAGCTGGCATGAGCGGCGGTTTCGCCGGTGGTATTGTTGAGCTTCTCGGACGTAAGAACTTGTCCAAAGGAGTTAAAGTAGAGGTTGGACAACGTGAAGCTGCGGTGGATGTTTCTGTAATCATTGAATATGGTAACCGTCTTCCTGAAGTAGCTGCTGAAATTCAGCGCAACGTTAAGCGTTCCATCGAGACTATGACTGGTCTGACAGTTGTGGAAGTGAATGTGCATATTCATGATGTACAATTCAAGAACAACAATACTGTAGACAAGAACGAGGAAGCTGAAACGGTTCTTCGCGTGAAATAACAGTCGTCGTTCTTCCATAAACCCCCGACAGCAAAGTCGAGGGTTTACTCTAATTTAAGGAGGTTATGAGACTCGTGGCAAAAATTTTGGACAGACTTTTGCTGTTTGTCTACAGCTTAAGTATCGGAATACTATCTGTTATTGCCATCCTCCTCTTGAGCGGTGCGATTCCTAAAACTTTGGAAATTGAGAATGGACCAGCAGCTTACATTACTGCAATTATAGTAGCAGTTGTCTTGTTCCTTCTGAGCATCCGATTTTTCTACATCTCTTTGCGTCGTGATCGCGCTACTTTGCCTTCTGTTGATCAGCGTACTGAGTATGGGGATATCCAAATTTCAGTGGAGACCATTGAGAATTTGAGTTTGAAGGCTGCCGGTAAAGTGAAGGGAATCAGAGATCTTAAATCGCGTATTCGCGTTTCTCAGGCTGGCCTTGAAATTACAATTCGTGCAGTAGTGGATGGTGAGCATTCATTGCCGCTACTTACCACAGAAGTGCAGCGTCAGGTGCATGATTTTGTGCAGGAGACAACCGGTATTCCGGTTGCTGATGTGTCTGTATATATTGCTAACCTCACACAGTCTCCAAGCTTCAAAAGTCGAGTGGAATAGAGGTGAATTTCCCTTATGTCTTGGAAAGAAGTATGGGAAAGTCACGGGGGTAGAATCGCCGGAGTGACTTTCGGCATTGGTCTAGGTTTGATATATTTAATTTGCGGTTTTTGGGATATGCTGTTCTTTGCACTGGTAGTGTTCATCGGATATACGCTCGGCAAGAGAAAGGATAACGCAGAGGCTCCCCTGTTTCAGTGGCAGGAGCTGATTACGCGTCTGTCCGGACGCTGGCGTCCCTTCAAGTGAACCGCGATAGTCTTTTTCCCGGAGTAGGAAACCGTAAGTTTGTGTTGTCCAATGCCCCTGGAAGAAAGGCTTTGCGGTTTTTTTACGTAAATCTAAGTTAGCTAACCAGTAACTATAACCCGACACCTTGGCACCCCGGCACCTTGACGAATAAACCTGCAAAAATACAGTTTTAAATGATCCGAGGATGGCTAAAGCGTTAATTCCTGCAAATCTGCAGTTATTCTTGCTCCAAAAGAGGTCTCCGAGTCATATGTGAGGATATACCTGTAGATTTGCAGTTTTTGGCTCTAATGAAAAGGATATCTGTGCAAAAAGCTGCATATTTGCAGGCTTCTCTAGTCCAGCTTAAGGTATGGGTGAATAAAGGCAAAACATTTTCATTGTGTGATGTGAATCGGGGTCTCATAAAAGTTTTGTGAAATGAATGATTATCATACTTAGGTGTGAAGCTATACCTATGGATGTTCGTGTTGTAGAAGTTTGAGTAAACAAGTTAATGCGATATAGATTTTAGGAGGAACACATGAAAAGACGTATAGCGAGAGAGATTATTGTCCAAAGCCTGTATCAGATGGAAATGAACGATGTAGAAAGCGCCGAAGCCGTAGAAATGCTGTTGGAGGAAGCTTCAGAGGAGAATGAAACCGAACGTGTAATTACGGACGAGATTCAGCTCAAGCACTATGTGGTAGAGCATGTAAACGGTGTATGGGAGCACAAGGTTGCTATTGACGATATGCTTGAGCATTACTTGAAGGGCTGGCAAATGAGCCGTCTGTCACGTGTGGATCGTCAGATTTTACGTCTTGCGGCGTATGAAATGGTGTTCGCGAATGATGTTCCTGCGAAGGTTGCTGTGAATGAGGCTATAGATTTGGCTAAGCATTTTGGAACAGATGATTCTGGTAAGTTTGTAAATGGAGTTCTTGGCAAGATGATCCAAGAGATTGATACCATTAAAGCTGACCATTCTTAATTTTATAAAATATAAGCAAGTATAAGTTATTCACCGTTATTCACCTATTCTTTATGTTTTATATTTCTCGCATAAACGCTTACCGTCCACGTAAGGACGCCGAAGGCGTTTATGCTTGTACAATAGTAATAGTAAAGTATATAAAAGGGGAGAGACTATCATGACAGCAGCAATCATCAGTGGTAAACAAGTATCTGAGGAAATTCGTATTGGTATTGCCCAAGAGGTTGCTGAACTGGCTAAACGTGGTGTGAAGCCCGGTCTGGCAGTAATTCTAGTAGGTGAAGATCCAGGATCACAAGTTTATGTTCGCAACAAGGAGAAATCCTGTATCAGCCTTGGTTTCCATTCGGAAGTGCATAAACTGGATGAGTCTACTTCTCAGGAAGAATTGCTGGCTCTCGTAGCGCAGCTTAATGGACGCGATGATATTGATGGTATTCTGGTTCAGCTTCCGTTGCCTAAGCATATTGAGGAAAAAGCTGTCATTGATGCAATCTCTGTGGAGAAAGACGTTGACGGCTTCCATCCTGTAAATGTAGGTAACCTAGTGATTGGTGCTGACAGTCTACTTCCTTGTACACCTGCAGGTGTAATTGAACTAATCAAACGTACAGGAACAGGTATGGCTGGTAAACATGCTGTGGTCATTGGCCGCAGTAATATTGTAGGTAAGCCAGTATCTTTGCTACTGCAACGTGAGAATGCTACGGTTACGATGTGCCACTCCCGTACAGCTAATATGCAAGAAATTAGCCGTCAAGCGGATATTCTAGTTGTTGCGATCGGACGCGCGAATTTCATTGACGCTTCGTATGTGAAGCCGGGTGCTGTAGTCATCGATGTGGGTATGAACCGTTTGGATAACGGTAAGCTCGCGGGTGACGTTGATTATGATAGTGCAAAAGAAGTTGCCGGATATATCACACCTGTTCCGGGTGGGGTTGGACCGATGACCATTACAATGCTGATGAGCAACACGCTGATTGCGGCTAAACGCCGTCACGGCTTGGAATAGGGGTAGGATTCATGGCGGCAGAGCGGCAGGTCTATTCGATAAAAGAACTCAACCGTTATATCCGCATGAAGCTAGACTCTGATACTTTACTTTCGGATGTATGGATTCGCGGAGAGATTTCTAACTTTACGCATCACGGTAGCGGTCATATGTATTTTACGCTTAAGGATGAGAGCAGCCGAATCAAGGCGATTATGTTCGCTTCCCATAACCAGCGCTTACCCTTTATTCCGAAGGAAGGTGCTCGGGTAATTGCTAGAGGTAATGTGACCGTATATGAACGTGATGGGCAGTACCAGTTCTATGCCACACATATGCAGCCTGATGGAATTGGTAGTCTATATTTAGCCTATGAGCAGCTGAAGAGTAAGCTTGAGAAAGAGGGGCTGTTTGCAGAAGCGCGTAAACGCCCTTTGCCCCGCTTTCCGAAGTGTATCGGCGTGATTACTTCGCCAACGGGTGCAGCTGTACGGGATATTGTGATTACACTCCAGCGGCGGTTTCCGCAGGTGGCCATTGTAATCTATCCTGTGCTGGTGCAAGGCAAAGGTGCCGCGCCTTCCATCGTGAAGGCGATTGGAGCGCTTAACGCCATGGGTGAGGCCGACGTGCTTATCGTCGGCCGTGGCGGCGGTTCGCTTGAGGAGCTGTGGGCGTTCAACGAGGAGGAAGTCGCGCGTGCGATATCGGCATCAAGGATTCCGGTCATCTCGGCCGTTGGCCACGAGACCGACTTCACGATTGCCGATTTCGCCGCCGACCTCCGAGCGGCTACGCCTACAGCGGCCGCTGAGCTGGCCGTGCCACACGCCGGCGAGCTTGCTGCGCAGCTTCGCCAACAGCAGCAGCGGCTGCGCCAAGCGCTGCAAAGACGCGCCCAGCGCGGACGCGAGCGTCACGCGGGGCTGGAACGCTCGCTGGCGCTGGCAGGCCCGCGCCGCTCGCTGATGCAGCACACGCAGCGGCTGGACCAGCTGCGTGAGCGGCTCCAGCGCTCTGTGGATGCACGGCTCAGCCGTTCCCGCGAGCGCAAAGCTGTGCTGCATCATAGTCTGCAGCGGTTCCATCCGCATGGCAGCGTTGCCGCAGCACGTCAGCGCACCGAGAGCATGCGCCGAGAGCTGATGGGCGCCATGCAGGCTCGCCTGCAGGAGAAGCGATCTCGCTATGTAGCGGAGATTCGTCAACTGGATGCGCTGAGCCCTCTTAAGGTAATGTCGAGAGGCTACAGCTTAGTCTATGACGAGGCAGAAGAACATTTAATCAAATCGCTGACCGAAGTGCAGCTTGGCGATCTTGTAGTGATAAAGATGAATGACGGACAGCTGAACTGCCAGGTATGGGGAATGAAGGAGGATGGCAAAGACGATGACGAAGGAAGCGGAACTTGATTTTGAAGGCGCCATGGACCGGCTGGAGGAAATCGTTCGTGAGCTTGAACACGGCGACGTTCCCCTGGAGAAGGCCATCGATTTATTTCAGCAAGGCATGAAGTTATCTCAGCTTTGCGGCAGCAAGCTTGAGCAGGTGGAGCGTAAGATCGAAATGATTACCCTAGAGGACGGAGAACTGCGTAAGAAGCCGTTTGGTGCACGTCTGGAAGGGGATTCCGATGACTCGCTTTGAGCATGATCTTGAAAAAAGCTCCGCAGGAGAAACACAGCGGCAGCCGCTGGAGGATTACATCGCGTTCATTGGTGATCTAGTCACACATGAACTAGAGGCTACTCTCCCTACGCAATGGAAGGTTCCGGAGAATTTGCAGCAATCGATGATGTATTCACTAATGGCTGGGGGCAAACGCCTCCGTCCACTGCTAGTGATAGCCGCTTGTGAAGCACTCGGAGGTAGTCGAGAGGCTGCTTTGCCTGTCGCTGCTGCAGTTGAGATGGTACATACCTACTCGTTAATTCATGATGATTTACCTGCCATGGATAATGATGATTATCGGCGTGGAAAGCTGACCAATCATAAAGTGTTTGGGGAAGCGACAGCGATCCTAGCGGGTGATGCGCTGTTAACCCATGCATTTTACAGTGTGGTACAAGCCTCGCGTAAATTTGGTGTTCCAGCAGAAAGTGCACTATCCATCGTAGAGGATCTGGCGGAAATGGCAGGTCCACGCGGCATGGTTGGCGGTCAGATTGCAGATATGGAAGGCGAGCAGGGTCTAACCGATCATGTACAGCTGAAGTACATCCATCTGCATAAGACAGGGGATTTGATTATCTTTTCGCTTTTAGCTGGCGGCCGTATTGCAGGTGCTAACGAGCAGCAACTTGAGGCTTTACATGAATTTGGAACAGCCATTGGACTCGCTTTTCAAATCCAGGATGATATTCTAGATTTGGTTGGGGACGAAGGCAAACTAGGTAAAAAAACAGGCAGTGATGTCAAACAGCAAAAAGTAACCTATCCTTATTTTATTGGCCTCGAAGCATCGCGTGAAGAGGTAAAGCAGCTTACAGAAACAGCGCATAATGCTGTACTGAACGGCGGCTTTCACGACAACCAGCGCCTGCTGGAAATCGCAGACTATTTAATGGCACGTGATCACTAATTATGTACTTTCGAAACGGCTGTATTTCGACAGCCGTTTCGTTTGTGTTATAATGGGTTTTATAAAATTTACAACATCTAGGAAAGCGGGGAACTATACGTGCTGCTTCCACAAATAAATGATCCTGAGCAACTGAAATCACTGTCAATCGATGAATTAACTACCCTAGCGGAGGAAATCCGTCGATTTCTAATTGAGAAGCTTACAGCAACTGGTGGGCATCTCGGATCCAATTTGGGTGTCGTGGAGCTCACTTTGGCTTTACATTATTGCTATAACAGTCCTCGGGACAAAATGATTTACGACGTTGGGCACCAGGCCTATGTCCACAAGATATTGACCGGTCGTCAAGACCGCTTCGATACCCTGCGTAAATATCAGGGCTTGTGCGGCTTCGTCAAACGCTCCGAAAGTGAGCATGATGTCTGGGAAGCTGGACATAGCAGCACCTCTTTATCAGCAGCTATGGGGATGGCTATGGCCCGCGATCTCAAGGGTGAAGACAACAAAGTGATTGCCGTGATTGGTGACGGGGCTCTTACTGGCGGAATGGCGTTTGAAGCACTTAACCATATTGGCCATGAGAAGCGTAAGCTGATGGTTATTTTGAATGATAATGAAATGTCGATTGCTCCTAATGTAGGCGCGATGCACAATTATCTAAGCAAAATTCGTTCAGATCGCCACTATTTGCGCGCCAAAGACGAGGTTGAAGGGCTCCTTAAGAAGATCCCGGCCATCGGAGGGCGTCTAGCGAAGACTGCTGAACAGTTAAAGAACAGCCTGAAATATATGATGGTACCTGGTGTTCTTTTCGAGGAACTCGGCTTTACTTATCTAGGTCCAGTAGATGGGCATGATCTGGAGAAGATGATTGACACCTTCCACCAAGCAGATAACGTGGCTGGGCCTGTGTTGGTGCATGTACTAACAACTAAAGGTAAGGGCTACAAACCGGCTGAAACCGATTTTTATAAATCGCATGCCATTTCCCCTTACAAAATCGAGTCGGGCCAAGCGCTTAAAGCTGTGGGTCCACCGATGTACACAGAAGTGTTCGGCGAGACGCTGATCGAACTGGGACGTGATGACAAACGACTCATTGCTGTTACCCCTGCGATGCCAGGAGGCTCGGGATTATTTCCTTTTGCTAAGGAATTTCCGGATCGTATGATTGATGTCGGGATTGCTGAGCAGCATGCAGCTACGCTGTGCGCAGCCTTGGCTATGGAAGGTATGAAGCCGGTGTATGCGGTGTATTCTACCTTCATGCAGCGTGCTTATGATCAGATTGTCCATGATATTTGCCGTCATAACGCGAATGTCATGTTCGCCATTGATCGTGCTGGATTTGTGGGTGCCGATGGTGAGACCCATCAGGGTGTGTATGATGTTGCTTTTATGCGTCATATTCCTAATATGGTGATGATGATGCCAAAAGACGAGAATGAGCTGCGTCATATGATGAAGACGGCGCTTGAATATAATGATGGCCCGATTGCTTACCGCTATCCACGTATTAACGGAACGGGTGTGGCAATGGATGCTGAGCTGCGTACCATTCCAATTGGTTCGTGGGAGCGGCTGCGTACAGGTGAAGGTTATGCTGTGTTGGCCTGCGGACCTATGGTTCAAGTGGCTGAAGAAGCTGCTGATCTGCTGAAACGGGAAGGTATTCAGGTGGGCGTTGTAAATGCACGTTTCCTGAAGCCACTAGATAACTCTATGCTGCTTGATTTGGCTCACGCTGGAACCAATATGGTTGTTATTGAAGAGGCTTGCCAAGCGGGAAGTCTCGGCAGTGCGGTATTGGAATTCTTCGCAGAGAATGAGCTTTATGACGCGCGTGTACATCTGATGGGTGTACCTGACATCTTTGTGGAGCACGGCTCCATTAAGGAACAACGTCAGGAAACGGGCCTTACTGTAGAAGCACTATGTGCGCGTATCAAATCCATGAAGGCTTTAAGTGCTTATAGCTACAAGACGACTTCGTCTTCCTAAAGTGGAAGTCGGAAATTAGTAACCCTTTGAACGATCGGGAGATGACCATGGAACACCGTAAAGAACGGATAGATGTACTGCTTGTTGAGCAAGGATTTTATGAAAGCCGTGAGAAGGCTAAAGCAGCCATTATGGCAGGGCTGGTGCTCGCGGATGAGGAACGCATTGAAAAGGCTGGCATGAAGGTGTCACGGGAGGCTACCCTTAAGGTTAAAGGCTCTGTTCATCCATATGTCAGTCGTGGGGGCCTAAAGCTGGAGAAGGCTCTTCGCCAATTTAATATTGATCTTACGGGACGGACCATGCTGGACATCGGTGCTTCTACTGGAGGCTTCACGGATTGTGCACTTCAGAATGGAGTAAGTCATGTGTATGCGATTGATGTTGGCTATAATCAGCTGGATTGGTCGCTGCGCAATGATGAACGCGTTAGTGTCATGGAAAGAACGAATTTTCGATATATGACGCCTCCAGATTTGGAGGGTCCTGTTCCAGACTTCGCGAGTATTGATGTATCATTCATATCTTTAAAAATAATTCTCCCCCCGCTCAAAGCTTTGCTCAAGCGTCCGGCAGATATTGCTGCGCTGATCAAGCCACAGTTTGAGGCAGGACGCGAGAAGGTTGGTAAATCAGGTGTGATTCGTGATTCTGCTGTCCATAAAGAGGTATTGATTAATGTATTGACCATGGCTGCAGGGCTGGGCTACCAGCTTCAGGGATTAACCTTTTCACCGATTACAGGTGGAGAAGGCAATATTGAGTTTCTTGCTCACTGGAGATTAACGCCGGAAGTGGCGGAAGATGAAGAAGCGTTATTACAGTCGTCAGATGCAGCTTCCTCTGTTATACCAGTGGAGGATTTCCCATCCTTAGCGGATGAAGTGATTAAGCAAGCTACGGGTACCTTTAATGTAAATTCAACTCATGGAAACTCATCGCGCCGGTGAGTTTCTTTTTCCATATGGTTAATAATATCAATTATGCGGAAACCTCCTAAAAAGACTGCTCAGAAGAAGGATTTAGCATGGCTTCACGCGAATAAATCACCGAGGTGATTGATAGTGGCGGGTAGCTCTGACAAGGTCGTTATGGCGTTTATTGGAGTAGCATTATCGATTTTTATAATATATCGGATATATATATGGCTGCAAAGTTCTCCGCGTTCTTTTATGAAAGATCAGATCCCGTTTAATAAAGTGATTATTCCCCACCCTTCTATAGACATACTGGAGGATGAGGGGTATGAGGTTGTTGGAGGGAAGTTGAAAATCCCGTTGTCCTTCAACGTAAACGGGGCGCAGATGTATAGCCGGTTATTTATAGATTATTTGGCGACTAAGGAGGAAGGGTCGATATATTTGGTCATCCTTTCCAGACCGCGTAAACCTTTGGATTTCACAGGCAGTGGCTTACGAGATACCTTGCTTCCGTACTTACTGATTTATCCGGAATGTAGCGGAGTTTTGTATGTTAATACTGCAGCGAGGTCTATTCAAGTGATTAAGCTTGGCAGAGATGACGGAGAATCTAATTAAGTTCATATTTAACAGGAGGCAACAATGAAGGGACAACGACATATTAAGATACGCGAGATTATTACGCAAAAAGATATCGAGACACAGGACGAGCTAGTGGAAGCCTTACGTCAATCCGGTTTCCAGGTTACTCAAGCTACAGTGTCTCGAGATATTAAAGAGCTATTGCTCATCAAGGTTCCCATGGATGATGGAAGATACAAATATTCGCTTCCAACCGATCAGCGGTACAATCCAATACAGAAGCTGAAGCGCGTTCTGGTGGATAATTTTGTGCAGATCGATTCATCGGCTAATCTTGTGGTGATGAAATGCTTACCGGGGACGGCTAATTCAGTTGCAGCTCTGATTGATAATATTGATTGGCCACAAATTATGGGCACCATCTCTGGCGATGATACCATTCTTATTATTTGCCGCCAGCCTGAGGACAGTAAAAACGTAATTTCACAAATCATGGGTTACATTTCTTAAATTTTCCTTATCATCTTCTCGGAGGTGTTCTATTAGTGTTAGAAACCTTGTCAATCCGCAATCTAGCCGTCGTTGAGGCGGTAGATGTGCATTTTTATCCTGGCTTCCATGTGCTTACAGGGGAGACTGGGGCAGGTAAATCCATTATTATTGATGCGCTTGGACTGATTGCCGGAGGCCGCGGCTCCGCGGATTCTATTCGTTATGGCTGTGATAAAGCAGAGATGGAAGCGCTCTTCAGTCTTCCCAGCGGTCATCCCGTTTGGGATACTTTGGAGCGTCTTGGCATCCAGGCCCAGCGTGAGGAGCATCTTATTATACGTCGAGAGCTTAACTCTCAGGGGAAAAGTACATCACGTGTAAATGGACAGATGGTCAACCTGACTATGCTTCGTGAAATTGGCGAGCAGCTGGTTAATATTCATGGACAGCATGAACACCAAAATTTATTGAAAGCAGAACGACATTTGGGACTGCTGGATACATACGGAGAACCTATTATCGGACCGCTTAAAGCGGTATATCAGGAAAAGTATTCAGCCTTTGCGAAAGTCGAGAAAGAGCTCCGCGAACTGCAGGAATCCAGCCAAAAGGCTTACCAAATGCTTGATTTATACCGTTTTCAGTTAGAAGAAATTTCATCTGCCGCATTAAAACCGGGAGAAGATGAATTACTTGCCGAAGAACGGGTCAAACTATCCCACAGTGAGAAAATGATGGATTCCGTATCCGGTGCATATGAACTCCTATACGATAGACAAGGCTTGGAATCCATTGGTAATGTTATTTCCAGACTCGAGGATGCGGTTCGTTACGATGAAAAGGGTCTTAAATCCGTGCTTGAGCAGCTTCAGTCCTCTTATTATCAGCTGGAGGATGCTGCATTTCAGCTTCGTGATTACCGAGAAGAAATTGAGTTCAATCCACAGCGACTCGAAGAAATTGAGAATCGTTTAGATTTAATTACCGGACTCCGCCGTAAATACGGAGATAGTGTAGAACAGATTCTGGCTTATTATGAACAAATTCATCGGGAAACCGATCTGCTTGAGAATAAGGATGAATATCTGGAGAAACTGACGACCAAACGCGATGCATTATTATCTGTATTGATGGACGCAGCAGCTGAATTAAGTGAAGCACGGAAGCTTTGTGCGGCTGATTTAGCTACGCAAGTGGAGGGTGAGCTTAAGGACCTTCAAATGGAAAGAACCTCGTTACAGGTTAAATTAGACACGCTGGAGGACCCTCGTGGAGTCGAGTACAATGATCGTCGTATTCGCCTCACAAGACAAGGGATAGACAGTGCGGAATTTATGATTTCCCCTAACCCTGGTGAACCGCTGAGACCGCTTGGCAAAATCGCCTCAGGTGGTGAATTGTCGCGGATCATGCTGGCAATGAAGAGTATTTTTGCGCGCCATGATGCGATTCCGGTTCTAATCTTTGATGAGGTGGATACAGGTGTGAGTGGTCGGGCTGCGCAATCCATCGCTGATAAGCTGTATAAGCTGTCCTCAACATGTCAGGTGTTCTCCATTACGCACTTACCACAGGTGGCTTGTATGGCTGACCATCAGTACTTAATCCGCAAAAAGGTTGAGGACGGAAGAACGATGACTGAAGTGGAATCGCTCTCGAATGATGGACGTGTAATGGAGCTCGCCCGAATGTTGGGTGGGGTGGAAATTACCGAAAAAACATTGCACCATTCGCAGGAAATGCTCAATCTAGCCGAGGCCAGTAAGGCTGCAACAAGCTAAGCGGAACAATGATTGACAGTAATAAAAGCCTGGGGGCAAGGTTATCTTATAGGTACGCAATTGGCGACCACCTTTTTCGTCAAGCGAAAGAAGCAAAAGGGAGCGTGACAGCCATTGAAGCCTAACCTCAGGAAGTTAATGCCAGGCCTTTTAATTGCCTTCTTTCTTAGTTTATCGGGCATAACGGGAACCCACCAAAGTTTTGCCGCACCACTCAACAGTGAACCTGCGAAGGTGACTGCGCTAGGCATGAAACCGGAACTGAAGGTGATCCCGGGAGGTCAAACGATCGGAGTGAAAGTGAAATCAGCAGGTGTTCTGGTTGTAGGACATCATCTGATTGAAGTATCCGAGAAATCAAAGCTTTCCCCAGGAGAAATCAGCGGTTTGGTGCCAGGTGATTTGATGATCTCCATTGATGGAGAGAAGTTGGACGAGTTGTCTAAGGTGGCCAAGCTTGTGGATCGTGCTGGAAAAGCGAATAATCCCCTGACGATTGTCTTTAAACGCGCTGGGAAAGAGCATACAGCCAAGCTAAAACCCGCGTATGATATTAATGACAAAGTTTGGAGGTTAGGCCTGTACATTCGAGATTCTGCAGCGGGTGTCGGCACGTTAACTTTTTATGCCCCGAAACAGGGTGTTTATGGAGCTTTGGGACATGTGATTACGGACATGAATACAGGAACACCAATTGTTGTCGGTAGCGGGCAGATTGTTCAGTCCAGTGTAACTTCGATTTCTAAAAGCCAGGATGGCGATCCGGGTGAGAAACGAGCTCATTTCTTAAAGGAAAGCCAAGTGCTTGGAAATGTGGAGAGCAACACAGACTTTGGTATCTTCGGCAAAATGAACCGTAATCCCGAGCACAGTCTTTATAAAGAACCCATTCCTGTGGCGATGAGCGATCAAGTCAAGGAAGGACCTGCTGAGATTCTTACGGTTGTAGATGGGCAGCAGGTGGAGCGATTTAAGGTTGAGATCATTCATGTGGCTCATCAGCAGACGCCAGCTACTAAGGGAATGGTAATACGTATTACTGATCCACGTCTGATCGATAAGACAGGTGGTATCGTTCAAGGGATGAGCGGAAGTCCTATCGTTCAGGATGGACGACTCATCGGCGCAGTCACTCATGTATTTGTAAATGATCCTAAGTCCGGTTACGGTTGCTTCATCGAATGGATGCTTAAGGACTCTGGCGCAACTCTACAGGAGAATAGGTATCCATTAAATCTTAAGGCGGTTTAGCCTTAAGATTTTTTTGTCGAAGGATTACGAAGATCATCGAACTTTGAAACAAAATATTTAATTATAATCCATGCTCGAAAAAAAATAAAGAAAAATAATTTTCGACAGAAGGGAATTCGATGTCCATGTCGAAAATGTTATAAGACAAGAAAAAAATGTTATTTTCGAATAGCAGATATAATTAAGGAGGAAGTAGCCAGTGCAGAATATTGAAGTGTTGTTGGCCGATGATAACAGGGAATTTACGAATTTGCTTTCCGAATACATTTCTGAACAAGAAGATATGACCGTAACGGGTATCGCCTATAATGGTGAAGAAGTGCTTCAAATGCTTAGCGAAGCGCGTAAAGTTCCCGATGTCCTTATTCTTGATATCATCATGCCACATTTAGACGGTCTAGGTGTCTTGGAACGTCTGCGTGATATGGATCTGAATCCTCAACCGAAGATCATCATGCTGACCGCTTTCGGTCAGGAGAACATCACTCAAAGAGCTGTACAGCTTGGTGCATCCTATTATATTTTGAAACCGTTCGATATGGAGGTCCTGGCAAATCGTGTACGTCAGCTTGTAGGGGTCCAAGGCAGCATGAGCTCATCCTCTAACATGTACAACTATTCGTCGACGTCCAGATCGAATGTAGTGCCGCTTACGAAGGGCAAGAACCTTGATGCTAACATCACTTCGATTATCCATGAAATCGGTGTTCCAGCACATATCAAGGGCTATCAGTACCTGCGCGAAGCGATCACCATGGTATATAACAATATCGAGATCCTTGGTGCAATTACAAAAACGCTCTATCCAGCCATTGCAGAGAAATTCAAGACCACTCCTTCACGCGTAGAACGCGCGATTCGCCATGCGATTGAAGTGGCTTGGACCCGTGGCAATATTGACTCCATCAGCCATCTATTCGGTTATACGATTAATATCTCCAAATCTAAGCCTACTAACTCGGAATTTATTGCCATGGTAGCCGACAAGCTACGGATTGAGCATAAGGTTAGTTGAAAGGGTTAGGGGTAGTGCGGGGTAAGTGATTGTGAATTGCTGGTAGTGACTTACAGCCAATATATATAAGCCGATAAACTTGTTTTGAAGCCGATAAATTTTTCCCATCTCACCCGATAAACCTTTTTGGTTTATTGGGTTTTGTTTTTGTATAGGAAATTATACTATGCAAAAAAATGTGGATAACTCCCCCAGTATTCATCTGCTTCACGTGTTAAAGAAAAGCTGTTGAAATAGAATTTTTTATACTACTAAGCTCTTCTAACCAAGAAAATTGCAAATCCCGTACAATTGGCTGAAATGAGCTATACGCGCCGAAAGAACGGTATAAATCCCGTACAATTGACTGAAACGAGCTATATGCGCCGAAAGAACGGTAAAAATCCCGTACATTCGAGTGAAATGAGCTATATGCGCCGAAAGAACGGTATGAATCCTGTACATTTGGCTGAAATGAGCTATACGCGCCGAAAGAACGGTAAAAATCCCGTACATTTGGCTGAAATGAGCTATATGCGCTGAAAGAACGGTAAAAATCCCGTACATTTGGCTGAAATGAGCTATATGCGCTGAAAGAACGGTAAAAATCCCGTACAATTGGCTGAAATAAGCTATATGCGCCGAAAGAACAGTATAAATCCCGTACAATTGGCTGAAATGAGCTAAATGCGGGTTATATGTGGGGCATTTTTGTCCTTCTTTTCTGTTTATTTGGCAATTTGGGGTAAATGAGGGGTGTTTTTGTCCTTCTTTTCTGTTTATCTGGCAATTTGGGGTAAATGAGGGGCATTTTTGTCCTTCTTTTCTGTTTATTTGGCAATTTGGGGTAAATGAGGGGTGTTTTTGTCCTTCTTTTCTGTTCATTTGGCTATTTGGGGTAAATGAGGTGCATTTTTGTCCTTCTTTTCTGTTTATTTGGCTATTCGGACTAAATGAGGGGCATTTTTACACCTCTTTCCGTCAATTTGGTTCTTTGGACTGAAAGAACGGTATAAGTCCCGTACACCAAATGATTGCCTCGTACACTCCAATGTTAAGTTAACAGAAGCTTATTCAACCGCGAGGGTGATTTTGTTTTTGTAGATAAAGAGACGGAGGATTTGTATGAAGTTACCACAGTAAAAAGACACTGAGATCCTAATCATCAGTGTCTTTTGTACAATAAATGATTCTTGTAATCATTTCAATCAGAGAGTTATGATTTACATCAACTTAATCAGTTCTTCTAGCTCTTCAACCAATACTTTTGCAAGTTCAAAATTAGTATCTTTTAAAGCCAATTCTATTTTCATTTCAACTGCTTTTTTATTTTGTTCAGCTTCCAAATAGTCTTTATCAAAATGACTAGCATAAATCATCTGTTTAAATTTTTTCATTTTCATTTTTCTAATCGTCTTATCTTCAATTATTAACACATAGTCCATACCATTTACCACAGAATAGAAATCATGAGAAATCATAAGAATTGCGCCTTTGTAATCTTCAATCGCTTTCTCAAGTGCTATTTGTGTATAGGTGTCTAAATGACTTGTCGGTTCATCTAGAAGCAATACGTTTGCATTACTGGCAGAAACTTTAGCCAATTGAAGTATATTTTTTTCTCCACCAGATAAAGATTCTATCTTCTGATTAAGAATTTCTCCTTCAAAACCATAGTTTGCAATATACGATCTAATCTCATCATAAGTTTTAAACCCAGCATCAATGAATTCCTCAAGAATTGTATTAGAATCCTTAAGCACTTCTCCTTGAAGCTGAGATAAATAAGCTACTTTAACATCAGCATTTATTTCAATTGCATTATGATTATTGATAAAGATATCTCGGAGTAAAGTCGTTTTCCCGGTACCATTTGCACCGATAATGGCTACCTTATCCGTAGATTTTATCTCAAAGCTTACATTCTCTAACAACAGCTCATCAAAGGATACACTGTAATCATTGACATTGATAACAATATTGTCCTCGATTTCATTATCAATTCCGAAACTGATAACCGGTTGCTTAATATCTACGAATGGCGCTTTAATTCTACGTGATTCCAATCTCTCTTGAAACTTAACTCTAGCTTTTAACGCTCTACCTCTAGATGCTTCTGAATTATAAGTTGCGATAGCTCTAAGATTATCAATAATGTCATTGTATCTCTCAATTTCTTCTTTTTCAGCGACTGCGATTTCTTGCAACTCTATTTTTGTTTGAAGTAATGAGAAATTATACTCAATATATCGCCCATCAAACTCTTGGATCTCCATATTTTCAAGGTGTACTATTTTGTTGAAACAATGATTTAATAGATAACGGTTATGCGTAACGACGAGCAGAATGCCTTTGTGAGAATTTATAAGATTTTTAAGCGCATTTAGGTTTTCGAAATCCAAAAACACATCTGGTTCATCCATAATCAATAAGTCTGGACTATTAAGCATTTCCTTCATCACTTGAATAAGCTTGAATTCACCACCACTCAGATCGGATACCCTAAGATCTTTTAGCTTCATGAGGTTTGCCAGATTCAGTTGCTTATTAATGTTGCTTTCAAAATCATTCCCGTCCATTGCATCAAAGGCGTCCAAAGCTAATTGATACTTTTCCAGCAACGGTTCAATATCCGAGGATGTTTCCATTTCAGTTAAAATAGCATTTATTTCATTTTGTATTTTAATAAATTCTTCTCCGATATATTCAAAAACGGTTGTTTCTTTAGTGTTGTCCAGTTGCGAAAACTGGCTAACATACCCGATGGTGCAAGTCGGGTCCATTTCTAAAATACCCTCGAACAGATATCTTTCTGGATCCATCAGTATATCTATCAATGTACTTTTCCCACTACCACTCGTTCCTATAAAAGCGCAATGTTGTGCCTCTTCGAGCGTAAATGAAATGTTTTTATATAGTTCTTTTTGCGGAAATGCGAAGGATAAGTTATCAATTTTTATCATAGTATTACCTTTCTTTATAACTAAATTAGTGACTATTATTTGGATGTATTGAAAAACATAGATTATAAGTTTACCGTTGATAGAGTAACACTGTTTACAACTAACATCAATCATTCCACATTAAAATTGTTCGTGAAATTGAAAAATACAAGATAGAACAATATGATCACGCCTGCTCAGATGGCGTCTTATAGCTCGATTGCATCTGACAGAAGTAAATGAAACAGTTGCTTGAACAACTCATAAAGTACATATTTAGTCCTCACTCAAAGTGCGATGTAAGAAAGGTGAAATTACTAGAAAAGTCGAGAAATTGGGCTCATCGCTCTAGATTTTGTAGCTCTGACTGCACTTTGTACAGTAGAATTAAGAGATCGAGCCTTCATAAACAAATCTAATGTACTTTATACAACAGAAATCGGCATAATGACCTCTGGGGGAAATGTAGCTGAAATTCTAATGTACAAATTGCATTAGAATGCGAAATGGAGTTAAACATCCCTGATTCTAGTGTACAAAGTGCAATGAAATCAGAATATTCTTAGTCTCAGAGACTAGGCTCACGTTAGATCCATTTCTGCTAATTCTGAGATCGACAGTAACGACACTGTCTCTATTAAACAGACATCAGGTATTCACTACAGCGAGGAAGCAGTTTTTCTCCTGATACCATTTTATTTGCTTAATTATTGAAATTACCAAATTTTTTTTTGAGTTTATACGCTTTAAGGTTGTGTACAAAATCCCTACTAACTCGGAATTTATTGCCATGGTAGCCGACAATTGAGCATTGAGCATAAGGTTAGTTGAAAGGGTTAGGGAAATTGCGGGGGATGGACATTTTCGTCAAGGGCGTCGGTACGTACGGAGTCTCTTAATTTATCTTTCATGTTACGAATCAACTGGGTATAATTGGAATAAAGATAAACTCAGGAGGCTCGTAGATATGAAGAAGAAAATAGTAGGGATAGTAGCAGGGGCATTGTTACTTGGTGGTTCAATAGGATTTGCAGCGAGCTCGTCGTTAATTGGCGCTAAAGTTTCCGGACTGTATTCAATAAAGCAAAACGGAGAGAAGATTGCAGATGCGATCGTAGTAAATAACTCGGCCTACGTACCTGTGCGTACGATGTCCGAAGCGACCGGAACAGGGTTGACGGTACAAGGGAAGACGATAATATTGGAGAGTAAGGAAACGGAGAAGCCAGCGCTAAAGGCAAGTATTGAAGCGGCTAAGCTCCGGGAAAGATTAGCAGTATCAGAATCTAGTGTTCAAGTTCTCAAAGAAGCGATCCAACTGGCGGAAACTACTGCGGCCGACCTAACAAGTGCAGCAGATCAAGAGGCTCGAAGAAACTATATCGCTGAGTTGAATAAACGTGTTGAGTTCACGGAAACACTAATAGCGCAGCTCAAGACCCAGCTCGGCGAATAACAAATGAATTATTACGAAGAGTCTCGCCATTACTGGTGCGGCTCTTTTTGCGTAGAGGAGTCTACATTATATGAAAGTACGCTCCTTACTCGAATGTACGATAGACACAGTTAAATCCTCGGTAGAACTCGCCGCACAAAATGCACATCTTTTTGGAAAATAATGTTTGACACGTGAGGAATATCACTGCTAATATAAAATAAATTAAACCGAGCAGAATAATCGGATAAGTAATCTTTTAGAATCTTCAAGGATCTCCAAGGATCTTACTCTTTTTTTACCCTCAATACCAATTAAACGCATATGCATAATTATAATTCATAAGTCGGAAAGGGTGAATGGAGTGTCTAATGAAACACTGGTTGTCGAACATTTGAATAAAATATTCCCCGCGCCTGCTGGCGATGTTATCGCTTTAAGCAATATTCAGCTGAAGGTGAACAAAGGCGAATTGATTACGATTATAGGTCCCAGCGGCTGTGGAAAAAGCACTTTGCTGAAAATTGTGGCAGGGCTGGATACAAGTTATAGCGGTACGGTTCTACTGAATGGAAAGCAGATCGACGGCCCGAGTATTGAGAAGGGATTTATTTTTCAAGAGCCAAGACTCTTTCCGTGGTTGACAGTGGAGCATAATATTGCAGCGAATCTATCGCTTAAGAACCCTGAGGTTCGCCGAAAGGTGGATGAACTGATTGAGCTTGTACGCTTAAAGGGTTTTGAGAAATCCTATCCGCGTGAGCTATCAGGTGGGATGGCACAACGGGTGTCTATTGCTAGGGCGTTGCTCCGTAATCCGGATGTATTACTGCTCGATGAACCCTTTGGGGCACTAGACGCTTTTACTAGATCACATCTGCAAGAGGTGCTACTTGATATTTGGCAGAGCAATAAGACGACGATGTTATTTGTAACGCATGATCTGGATGAAGCCGTATTCCTGGCAGAGCGGGTAGTCATTATGAATCCTCGACCTGGGCATATTCGCAATATTCTCCCTATCGATTTACCATTTCCGAGAAAAAGATCCAGTACTTCATTCCAAGAGCTGCGTCGACTAGTTCTGAGTGAGTTTGAGAAAGTAGAGGAGCCGGCAATCGATGTTGGAGCTGGTATCTAGATAAAGAGAGTCCATTTTTTTATAAAAAGGGGAGAAATGATCCATGAAACTATTTCGCAATTTATTACTTGTTATGCTTGTCTTGTCTGTATTTGCAACGGGTTGCGCATCGAATGAGAAGAGTGAGGGTAATGACGACTCTAACAAATATGAGGGTGTAAGTATTAAGATTGGCGTGCAGGGAAGCGGGGGAATGTTTGGCAAAGCCCGTGAGGAAAAATGGTTTGAGCAAGAATTTGATAAGCTGGGCGTCAAAGTAGAATGGACAGAGTTCCAGAGTGGACCCCCAATGACTGAAGCAATCGCTTCTAATAAATTGGACATAGCGACCCTTGGCAACATGCCGATCATCGCAGCGCAAGCCGCGGGTATTCCCATCAAGATTATCTCACAGGTATTAGAAGGAACAAATAACGTTGCTCTTCTTGTGCCTGGTAGTAGCACTGCTCAGAAACTGGAGGATTTGAAAGGTAAGAAGATAGCTGTTACAAAAGGTAGCAATGCATACAACTTCCTTTATCGCGGTATTGAGGAATCAGGACTTAAAGATTCAGATTTTGAAGTTATTCAGCTGCAGCCTGATGAAGCACAACCCGCGTTTGAATCAGGTGGCGTGGATGCATGGGCTACATGGGATCCATATATTACTTTAAATGCATTGACCGGTAAAGGGAAAGTATTGACTGACGGAAAGCAACTGGGCGTTTTATCTCCTTCTTTTGTAATATCCCGTTCAGCGTTTGCAGAGAAATATCCAGAACTAGTTACTCTATATTTAAAGGTCACAAACAAAGTCATTGCCTGGGAAAAAGACAACCGCGCAGAAGCGACGGAAAGATATGCTGCTGAACGGAACATTCCGGCGGCGGTTATAGAAGGAACGTTTGAACGTGCGCAAATGATTAACATCGCAACAAGTGATGCCATTGTCGAAGAAATGCAGAAGACAGCCGATTTTCAATTTAAAATCAAGAACATCCGTAAAGAGATTGAAGTTTCCAAAATAACAGATAATCAGTATATCGAAGCAGCACTGAAGGAACCTTTGAAATAAGGGATGAAACCACAGATGTAGAAAAGAGGTTGTTTACATGCAATTCAGTGCTGAAAAAGCTGTGATCTCACCGCTAATACAAAAAAAGAATCCGGCAAAGAGACGCCGTCTTTCCATCCAAACGACGAATCTATTGCTTGGGCTGATCTTGCCGGTTGCTATTCTCCTTATTTGGGAGATCGCCGGAGCGATGGGAAAGCTGAATCCCATATTGCTGCCAAGGCCAAGTGAAATTTGGCTGGAGCTGGTCAGCCTGACCGCTTCCGGTGAACTGGCAAGACACTTGGGGATATCTGCTTGGCGAGCATTGCTTGGTTTCCTGCTTGGGGGAGGGCTTGGCTTAGCAGCTGGACTGTGGGTAGGCTTCTCATACAAAACAGAACGTTTGCTGGATCCGTCGCTGCAAATGCTCCGCACATTGCCCCATTTGGCAATTGCTCCGCTATTTATTTTGTGGTTCGGATTCGGTGAAACCTCAAAAATATTGTTGATTGCCAAAGGTTCATTTTTCCCATTATATGTGAACACATTTCTAGGAATCCGCTCGGTGGATGACAAGTTGTTTGATGTTGGGAGAGTACTGCAATTCAGTAAATGGCAGATGGTTACCAAGCTAATTATTCCAGCTTCACTGCCGAACATCTTTTTAGGTATTCGCTTGTCTGTGGGAATCGCTTGGCTTGGTCTTGTTGTAGCGGAAATGATGGGCTCTAGCTCAGGTGTTGGCTATCTTATCAATGACGCGCGATCGTTCTCTTTGACTACAGTGGTATTCGTTGGGATCATCGTATTCGCCATAGTAGGTAAGCTGTCAGACTCACTGGTTAAGCTGTTGGAATCTAGATTGCTGAGATGGCAGGACAGTTATAAAGGAGTTAAAGGATCATGAGCGAACATACATCCAGCACTAAAATAGAGCGGCAAGGCGATGCGTTAAAATGGATTCCGAAAAAACTGCTTGGCTGGCTCGTACCTCTAGCGCTAGTGGTGATTTGGGAAGCCGCAGCAGCGCTCCATCTAGTCTCTGCAACGACACTGCCGGCTCCTTCAACCATCATTGCCCAGTTCTTTTCATTAATTGCAAGCGGTGAATTATTTCGACATCTGGGGATTAGCGCCTATCGTGCAGGATTAGGGTTCCTATTGGGATCTGCGACGGGTCTTCTGCTTGGTTTATCTACAGGACTTGGAAAATTAGTAGAACGTACACTAGATCCGTCTTTGCAAATGCTTCGAACGATTCCTCTACTTGCCCTTATTCCGTTATTTATCTTGTGGTTTGGTGTTGGTGAGTTTTCCAAAATATTAATGATCTCATTAGGCGCTTTTTTTCCAGTTTACTTAAACACCTTCCTAGGAATACGCAATGTTGATATTAAGCTGGTTGAAGTATCCCGTATTTTCCAATATTCAAGGTGGCAGCTGCTTAGCAGAATGATTATTCCGGCCGCATTACCTAACATTCTGCTTGGTATTCGGTTGTCACTTGGTGTAGCCTGGCTTGTACTTGTCGTTGCGGAGATGATGGGAACAAGTGCGGGGATAGGATATATGATTCAGGATGCGAGAGCTTATTCGCAAACAGATATCGTATTCGTTGGTATTTCAATTTTTGCTGTGATAGGAAAACTCTCGGATTCAGCCATTCGCCTGCTGGAGAGAAGATGGCTTCATTGGCGTGATACATTCAAAGGATAACGAACTCTAGAATACGAAAGGCAGGGTCATTATGGGAACCAGACAAGATCAGCTACATTTAGGCGCATTTATTTATTATACAGGTCATCATCACTATGGCTGGCGTCATCCAGAATCAGGAGCAGATAAAATCTTCAATTATAAATTTTATCGCGAATTGGCACAGACTGCTGAGCGTGGGAAATTTGATATGATGTTTTTGGCGGATTTGTTGTATGTGATGGGTGCGGATCAAGCAGCTTCAGGTATGCTGGACCCACTGACACTGTTGTCAGCCCTTTCGACAGATACAGAAAAACTAGGATTAACGGCTACCGTATCGACCACATATAACGAACCCTATAATGTGGCTCGCAAATTTGCATCATTAGATCATATTAGTGAAGGTCGAGCAGGCTGGAATATTGTCACCTCCCAGCTCGATGTGGAAGCTTATAACTATGGGAAGCCGGAGCATCCAGAGCATGGACTTCGTTATCGAATGGCACGGGAATTTGTTGAGGTTGCAACGCTTCTCTGGGATAGTTGGGAGGATGACTCTCTGATCGTTAACCGCGAGGAGGGGCAATTTGCTGATGCTACGAAGATTAAAGAAGTGGAATACAAGGGGGAGTGGTATTCTACGAAAGGAACACTCAATGTTCCCCGTTCACCTCAAGGGTATCCCGTACTTATTCAAGCTGGTTCTTCTGGTCCAGGCCAAGATTTCGCAGCTAGTTTTGGTGAGGTGATCTTTACGGCACAGCAGTCGCTTGAAGCAGCAAAGACCTTCTATGAAAGTGTCAATTCCAAACTGGAAAATTACGGCCGTGAGCGTGGTAGCTTGAAAATTATGCCAGGCTTATCTCCGATCATCGGAGCGACCGAAGAGGAAGCGCAGCGTAAATATAAGGAATTGCAGGAACTGATTCCTCCTGCTGCGGTTGTTGGTATGTTGTCTGGGATGTTGAAATTTGACCTGTCCGAATATCCAGTGGATGGCCAGTTGCCTGAAATTCCTGATCCAGTAGAAGCATCGAATGGAATGAAGAGTCGGGTTCAGCTAATTATGGATATGGCTCGTAAGGACAAATTATCCATTCTAGAATTAGGACGCCGTTTGCTTGGTGCACGGGGACATATGCAATTTGTTGGAACCTACGAACAATTGGCTGACCTTATGCAATTATGGTTCGAAGAGTATGGCTGCGATGGATTTAATATTATGCCACCGGTACTGCCAGGCAACTTGGATGAATTCGTAGATCATGTTGTGCCTATCTTACAAGCACGTGGATTGTTCCGTACGGAGTATACAGGCAGTACCCTTCGTGAACATCTAGGTTTGGAACGTCCAGATGTCCGTCATTTCCAGAATCGTAGAGTGGCTGAAACAGTAACAAAATAAATAGCTTTTCTTAGCGATTCTTCAATGATCTGAAGAATCGCTTCTTTGTAATCTTGATTGAACAGTTTGTTTTCTTCAAACAAATGGATGATAATTAAGGAATGAGCAAGGAGAATCATATGACATAGTTTTTATAAATTACATAACTTTATACCCAAAAAGCGAGGCGTAACGAAATGAATGCATCAGAGTTTCAACAGTATGTGAAGAGGTTCAGTGAAACCAAAGGTTTTGACACCAGTAGCATTGAGCAGAGAATGTTGTACTTAATGACTGAAGTGGGTGAGTTATCCAAAGAGGTACTTTCCGTATCCTTTGACCCTGATGCGGAGAAGAAAGAAAACTTGGGATACGAGATGTACGACGTGGTGTGGAATATCTTCGATCTGGCCAATAAATTGGGTATTGATCTGAATGAGGCTTTTAAACGTAAGCTGGAAATCAATGAACAGAGAACGTGGGAGTGAAATAAATATCTACAGTTTTAAACCATCAAGCACTGGTTGCTTGATGGTTTTTTTGCTTGGCTTCAACATTTCAATGATGGAAGATGCTTGAGAAAGTAATTTGTGGTCGTATCAGGCTCATAGTATATAGGGTAGGCTTGGTATAAGTATTATGCTTTTTGTTATCATTTGGATACTAAGGGTTATATTAGAGCAAAATAACTTGGGAAAATCATTCATAACTAACTTATTCTTAGGATTAATTGTTATAAGCCAACACAAATTGTTATGTTGTGTTATGATAGTAGGGAGGTGACTCCCATGAATGATTTTGAGAACTATCCCGATGAGCTGGGTAATTTCATTCGGCACATCAGAAAGACGAGAGGGTTAACCTTAAGAGGACTGGAAGAAAAGAGCGGCATAAGTTATTCACAGCTTAGCAAGATCGAACGTGGAGAGAGCATTCCGCTTAAAGACAATCTGGACAAGATTATTGAAGCGCTTGGAACAGATCTGAAGAATCGGATGTATCATTTGGCAGACTATATGCCAGATATTGAATATATCAAGACCTTGAAGCATGGCTATGAGCTGCCACAGCTTAAACAGTCTCAAGACTATATTTATGAGACAGCCTTTAACAAGCTTAAGGAATTCAGAGCAAAGGAAGGTAAAGAAACATCTTACGTTTCCTTCGATTCTAATGAAGTCATAGTTTATGAAACCGAATATGGGGCAGGAATGGTAATAGAAAAGATTGAGAAATACAATCTTACCGATGTCCTGAACGATAAGTTTGAGGGTTGCCTCGACTCCTTAAGAAAGAGCCCTCGGAAAGGGCGTCAGGCCTTTCTATTTGGCGAGTGGTTACGGGAGTGCGTTTATGAGCTGAAGGAAGAAGAACAGGATCAGGTCATACAAGCGCTCAAAGAATTTACTCAGTTTAAAGTGCAACAAATAAAGGGTGCTTATAAATAATGTATTTCTTTCATAAATGATCTCAAAAATGAATAATGTTGCCCTTTCTTGCAGCCATCTATTCATCTTGATCCATAAACTAACAACTAAAAATGGTTTGACAGAAAAGGGGATATTAATAATGAAAATTAACATGAAGTTTACCAGCAAGGGAAAAGTCGCTATAGAGAATTTTAATAACGAGGAATTGCTGGAGATCTTCGCACGATACATCAAGACATTGTCCAAAAAGTATGATATCGAAGTTGATGTTCCTCTTGAAGAGAATCAAAATATTGTTGGTGATGGCGCTGTAATCGCGACTGCACAAAATGTGAAATGTGATGTTGAGACTTTCTTTAAAGAATTGGGTAGAGATATTAAAGTTCCCCTGAAGAAAAGACTTGGCGGGAAATTGGAGAATGTATTCAAAACAGAAATTACAGAATAGAGCATTACTTTTATCCGAGATTGAACATCATACGTTTCATATAAAGAAGGTAGGGCCTCCTAACGGCCCTACCTTCTTTATGTTTATGCAGTTAACATGTAGAGTAGCAAAGGACTTTAAAGTAGTAGCTAGTGAAAAATTTATCTTATGTCGACATGATTTTATTAGTGTATGGGGATTTTATACGTTGTCTGAACCAATGAGATTTCTACTTCTCAAGACATCTTTAACAATATCAATGAAATCGGGTAAAGCGTGAGATTCAATCGCTAACTCATAGATTTTTAGTAAATCCTCGTCAGATATCGTTTCCAGCGATGAGGGGCGCGGAGAGGGATGAAAATAGTAATTCATTATGTTCCTCCATCATTTATGTTTTATTATACGTTTATGTATATGGTATCATTTGGAATAGAATCCGTCTCCTGTCATTCATCCTACGAATTTATCTTTACAACTTAGGATTATTATGGGATAATGGCTATTTTTGTGTGATTATAGGATAGATTACTTTGAATTTTAACAAGTAAAAAAAGATCCCGACATGTGAGTACATGCCAGGATCTTTCTAATCGGAGTCTTTCTTAAGAGAAGATAAGTACTTTTTTAGGCGAGGTTCATTGGACTCCGAAACAGTTGCGAATTGCTCGCCATGATTAAAACAAACGATTTTTCGTTCGGAATCATAGCCTTCGATGTTGTTTATGTTGACGACATTGCTGCGGTCAAGGCGTTTAAATCCCATACCCTCATACGCTGTGAAAAGATCGGAAAGAGTGGTGGGGAGAACAAATTCGCCTTCTTTCGTATGGACGAATATTGTATTCTTATAATTCGAGAAATACAATATTTCTTCCTCTAGAATATCACAAGAGGAACCGTCTTTCTGTAAGACACGCATCTTTTCCCCATCCTTGTTTAATTACTTACGCAATTCTTTTGGAATTTCTGGGCTGTGAAGTAATGGTTTTAAAATTGCTGCAAAAACTACAGCAGAAGTAGCTAGTACATTAGAAGCATAACGAGCTAGATTTTTCTTCATCTAAGTGACCTCCTTTGCAATGGAATAATAACTGTAAAGGATTGAAATAAAAATGCTAAGCCAATAACAGAAGAATAGATCCAGAAATTCAAAGCCACCAGAGTTATGGAAATTACTTTCAAGCCCAGATTCCATTCTTTAGGAATTTGCGCATTAGCATCAGGATTTGGAGCAAATAAGATCATTACAAGCAAAGAAAAGAGATTAATCCAAACTAAATGGTTATCTATTAGATAAGTTATATGAGGGATCAGTGAACATATAAATATAGATACAATATTGCAGGACCTTGCGGATTTTAAATGCACACCACCAGAAGACATTCTAAGGAGTATGAAGCTGAATAAGGCGAAGAATGTTTCCTTTAGCTGTCCAGTGAGCCCGCCAATGCATAACGAGGTTACAATAATTAATAAAGTATTCAGAATAATACTAAGGGCATAATGCATTATTTCAATGGAATGCGTTTGCTCTGGATTATTTTTCTTAATGACCTCAACAATTCTAAGTGCTAAAAGATTCATAGTTATTTCGATCCTTTTTGTAGGAGAAATAAAGATATCCCCATAATATTATTCCATAGAAAATTGGGATCAAGAAAAAGAAAAAGGATTCAACAAAGTAGGAAAGAGAAGTAATAATCATTAATGCAGGAAGATTAAGAATGAACATTATTTTTTCGTTGGTCGTTGTTTTGATTTTTACATCGGGTTTATCAGGTACAAAGTCAAATCCAATACGTTTATGGCTCACATACATACCAATGCAAATTACTGTTAAAGCTGATAAAAGTTGAAGTATAAAAACATTGATTGAAATATAGTCCAGTAAGGTTAAAGGCAACTTGGCAATAAATTTTAATAAATAATAAAGACTGGTTTGAATCACCGAGTATGCTTGATAAGCCATCCCCGTCAGTATGGAAGCATAAAAGGGATGAATTCGGAATAACAGCCACATTAAGAGAAACATTAGTGCATACTGTGAGAGAATATCTAATTGAAATAGGTGGTAGTTAGTTCGAAGTGAATAGGAGAAAAAACCCATTACAAAACTTCCGAACACCATCTCCTTATGATAGAGATCAATTTTGAAGATTTTAAAAGCTAAAAAGAAAATGGCATAGGTTTCTAGTCCTGAAAAAACCATGAAGAAAATAAAATCTAGCATGCCGACACTCCCGATGACTAGTTTAACAAATCTTAATATTGCAAGTATCATACATTATTAACTAAAATACAACTACCAGCACGTGATTTTCCCCCATATTTTTCAAAAATAATTCAATATGTGAGGTGTTTCTGTATGGATCAACGTCCAAAGAGTGATGAGTATTTGAATGAGCTGTCAAAGTATATCTCTTTAGTTCCGACAGAAGGGGACATTAGTACTATTTTTAGAGAGCAGACGGCTGAAATTTGTACTTTTATTGCGAACCTTACGGAAGAACAAGGGGACCATCGTTACGCTCCTGAAAAATGGAGTATTAAGGAAATGGTAGGCCATCTAGCGGATACTGGAAGGATTATGTCTTATCGTTTGCTGCGCGTCGCAAGAGGAGATACGACCCCGCTGGCGGGCTTTGAGGAAAAGGACTATGTACTTACCGCGAATTTCAAAGCGCAAACTTTAGAAAAGCTACTGGCTCATTACAAGCTTGTCCGAGAGTCAACGCAAGCCCTTTTGGATACGCTGCCGCAAGAAGCATGGACTCGTAGGGGGATTGTTAACGAAGGAACCATCTCCGCGAGAGCAGTGGCCTGCGTAATGATTGGGCATGATCTTCATCATTTGAATATTCTTAAAGAAAGATACCTTGTTTAAGCGAGTAACATTTCTATTAGTGTATAAAAAAGCATTCCAGAGGCCAACGCGGCTTCGGAATGCTTTTTTAACTTAAAATATATATTTGGGGCCCCCCGCAAAGTACCTGAGTACGCATCTAAGCAAAGCTTCACTTTGTGGAGATATTTTTATAGCGGAGGATTCTTGTGACATTTACGGCACACCGGATAGTAGGCTTCGTTGCCGCCGATTTGGATTTGCTTGCCGCTGTATACAGGCTTACCATTCTCTACTCGTAGAGCCATCGTAGCTTTGCGCTCGCAGAACCAGCAGATCGTCTTCATTTCCTCAATTTTATCAGCGTAAATCAGCATATATTTGCTGCCTTCAAATAGCTGGTTCTGAAAATCATTTTTAAGTCCAAACGCCATAACTGGAATGCCCAGTTCATCAACGATCCGTACGAGCTGGAGAATGCAGTCCTTGCTTAGAAATTGACATTCATCAATAAGTACACAGTGTGGTTTGGGCTTATTGCTGCTGACGATGTTATAAATATCTGTATTCTCGTCAACGGGTATTGCTTGTTTTCGCAGCCCGATGCGGGAGGATATAAAACCAACTTCGTCCCGATTGTCTATGGATGGAGTGAAAATGAGCACCGATTTCCCTTGCTCTTCATAATTATGCGCAACCTTGAGTATCTCAATAGATTTACCGCTGTTCATTGCTCCGTATTTGAAAAACAATTGTGCCACTTCCATCTATCCTTTCGTTAAGCCAATAATCTGATCGTAAAAATGCGACCTTATTAGAGTATCATATTCGTGACATCTGTATCCAGTGAAAACATTGCGATAGAATTGAATGTGGTATGATAAAAGGAATCAAGTGATTGGAAAGGAAGTAATTAGTGTGACTGAAAAAATAGAAGAATACAAGGAACGGATAGCCCTGATTCAGCAGAATGAAAATCTGTCTAGCGAGGCTGAGACTTTGCTGGAAGAGATGATGGCAGATTTGGTGGAATTGAATCGAAGCAATAAAGCGCTGCGGCGGGCGATTATGAAAACTGGGCAGGCCTCCACGATGTCGACTCGTTTAAGGGATGCACTGTACGAATAGAAAAAGAGGGTATGCAAATGAGTTTGATTTTCTCTTTTCTCAAAAAATATAAGGTCGCGGCAATTGCTGCCCTAGTGATGATGTTTATTGAACTAACGGTGGAATTGTCACAGCCTTTACTCATTTCCAAAATTATTGATCAAGGCATTAAAGAACAAAATTCCTCTGTGGTTTGGCTCTGGGGCGGTGTATTGATCGGCAGTGCGGTAGTCGCGTTTATAGCCGGGGTACTAAGTTCTTTTTTTGCTGCCCATGCAAGTCAAAGCTTTGCGTTCGATCTAAGGGACAAATTATATGCAAAGGTACAATCCTTTACCTATGAGGTGTTTAATCGGTTTGCTACTTCATCGCTGATCACGCGTCTGACCGGCGATGTGTCGCAGCTGCAGGACACTATATTTATGAGCCTTCGCTTTATGACACGAGTACCGCTAGTTGTGGTGGGCAGTGTGATTATGGCATTGGTCGTTCATGTGAAGCTGGGATTATTTTTAACTGTAGCCCTACCTTTACTAATTCTCTTCCTCTATTTCATCATGAGAAAAGCATCTTTGTTATTTCGCAAGGTACAAAATCGGCTCGACGGTGTGAATGGTGTAATTCAGGAGAATCTTACGGGCATTCGCTTAATCCGAGTGTTCGTGCGTATGGGACATGAGATTGGGCGCTTCACGGTATTTAGCGGGAATTTGATGAGATCTACGGTATCTGCGCTACGTTTGACGGAGACGACGATGCCTTTTGTAATGCTTATTGTGAATGCAGCGATTATGTCGATCCTATGGTTTGGACGGATTGAGATTGCAAACGGGGATGCCACTTTAGGTGAAACCGTTGCAGTTATTAATTACTCTTTACGGACCATTGGAGCGTTGTCTGCTATATCTGGCCTTGTTGTAACCTTTTCCCGTGCACGTGCCTCATCTCAGCGTATTACAGAAGTGATGGAAGCTGGAGCTGGGATTCGTGAAGGAGGGACTTTACAAGGTGAGCCTATTCAAGGCAAAGTTAAATTTGAAGGCGTTTGCTTCAAGTACCCTAACAGTGATATCTCTGTCCTGGAGGACATTACTTTTGAAGTTTCTGCTGGTGAACGAGTAGCGATTATGGGAGCAACCGGATCAGGGAAGTCTTCTCTTGTCGGTCTAATCCCGCGTTTATATGAAGAGACAGATGGCAGTATTTTTATTGACGGTGAAAAGAGTACCGATATCGATATTTCCAGACTGCGACGAGCGATTGGTTATGTGCCTCAGGAATTGCAGCTCTTCAGCGGATCTATTCGCGATAATATCACATGGGGCAATGAACACGCCACACTGGAACAAATCGAGCAAGCGGCAGCTGCCGCACAAATTCACACAACAGTGATGGATTTGCCCAAAGGTTATGACACGATGCTGGGTCAGCGAGGGGTTAATCTGTCTGGTGGTCAAAAGCAACGATTAACGATTGCTCGGGCACTTGTAAGAAAGCCAGCAATTTTGATCCTTGATGACAGCACCAGTGCGCTTGATGCGGTTACGGAAGGGCGCTTGCTGGAGGCACTGAAAGACATATCCTGCACAACCTTCCTGATTACCCAAAAAATCAGTTCAACGGCATCTGCCGATCTGATCCTGCTGCTGGACGAAGGGCGCTTAATCGGCAAAGGCTCACATAAGGAGCTAATGGCAAGCTCTGAGCTGTATCGAACAATTTATGAATCACAGGTAGAGGAGGCGAAGCAGCATGTTCAAAGCATTACTTGAACCCTTTCGTCACCCTAAACCCGTAATTGAGCTTGGAGCAGGAAGAAGCCTTGGTTCAGCTGCTGGAGGGAAGCCAAAAGCAAAGGCGAAGGACTGGGCTGGCACACTGATGCGGATATGGAGCTATCTTGCCGAGCGTAAAGCTAAGCTATTTCTCGTTCTGTTAATGGTAGTCTTCAGCTCGGCTTTAGCACTGCTCGGACCTTATATGATTGGTAAAGCCGTGGATGATTATCTGGAAGGCACAGGCGGACGATCGTGGACGATTTTTCTGATCAGCCTAGCTAGTGTGTATATCTTCTATTCTTTAACTTCTTGGCTGCAAAATATATGGATGATCGAAATCGCTCAGGAGACCGTGTTTCGGATGCGCACAGAGTTGTTTTCCCATCTGCATCGTTTGCCTATCTCATTTTTTAACCGGAGACAGCAGGGCGAAATAATGAGTCGGCTTACCAATGATATTGAGAACGTTAGCTCTACGCTGAATAGCTCTGCCATTCAGATCTTTTCCAGTGTTTTGACGTTGCTCGGAACGGTTGGTGTAATGCTGTGGCTCAGTCCTCTTCTGACACTGCTCACGTTCATGGTAGTGCCCTTAATGTTATTTGGTATGCGCTGGATTACTCGGCGTACGGGTCCGCTTTTTAAAGAACGTCAACGCAATGTAGGTGAGTTAAACGGTTATATTGAAGAGACGTTATCC
This sequence comes from Paenibacillus sp. FSL R10-2734, assembly GCF_037963865.1. Lineage (NCBI taxonomy): Bacteria > Bacillati > Bacillota > Bacilli > Caryophanales > Paenibacillaceae > Paenibacillus > Paenibacillus sp. FSL R10-2734. The sequence continues at coordinate 2,766,632 of NZ_CP150170.1, forward strand.
GGACAACGGATTATTAAGGCTTTTTCACAAGAGGAGCGGGTCATCACTGGCTTTCATGAGCGCAACGAGCGAATTATGCTCTCTGGATATTGGGCACAGTCGATTTCTGGCTTCATTCCTAAGCTGATGAATGGACTTAATAATCTGAGCTTTGCTATTGTTGCTGGAGTCGGTGGTTTGCTAGCGATTCGCGGGGCGATTACGGTCGGAGTGATTATCGTATTTGTTGAATACACGCGTCAATTTACTCGTCCGCTTAATGATTTAGCGAATCAGTGGAATACGCTGCTGTCGGCGGTTGCGGGAGCGGAAAGAGTATTTGAAGTGCTGGACGAAGAGACGGAAGCGAAAGATGAAGGTGCAGCCACTTCGCTTGATAAAGTTGAGGGTGCGGTGAAGTTCGAAAATGTATCTTTTTCATACGACGGAGGATCTAACACGCTGCATGATATTAGCTTTGAAGCGAAGCCTGGCGAAATGATCGCCTTAGTGGGACCTACCGGTGCCGGCAAAACAACACTTATCGGGCTGTTATCCCGTTTCTATGATCCTAATCAGGGTAAGATTACGCTGGATGGCTTAGATGTCACTTCGATTCGGCGTGAAAGCCTGAGGAGCCATATGGCGTTTGTATTGCAGGATTCTTTTTTGTTCAAGGGCAGCATCCGCGATAATATTCGTTACGGGAGACTGGATGCTACCGATGAAGAGGTCGAAGCGGCGGCCAAGCTGGCTAACGCTCATTCTTTTATTATCCGCATGCCTGAGGGATATGATCGGATGCTCTCAGCAGATGGAAGCGGCATAAGCCAAGGACAGAAGCAATTGCTATCCATTGCAAGGGCCATTCTTGCCAACCCTTCCATGCTTGTCCTTGATGAAGCGACTAGCAGTATCGATACAGTGACTGAAATCAAGATCCAGGAGGGACTTCAGGCGCTGATGAAGGGACGGACCAGCTTCGTAATTGCCCATAGATTAGGTACTATCCGCGCAGCTGACCGAATTCTTGTTCTTCAAGGGGGCAGATTATTGCAGCAGGGCTCTCATGAGGCGTTGTTGAAGCAAGGAGGCCTGTACAGCGAGTTGGTGCAGGGTGGCCGGAGAGCGGCGCTTGATAAAGCTGACCATTAAGCTGTGCATAAAAAGGCGAGAGTTTTCACGGAGTCGCAAGTTGCGTCTCTGAAAACTCTCGCCTTTATGTATTGTGTGGGTATTAGATTTCGATTTAACCTTTTATGAGCTGAATTCCATTGTACAAAGTACAATGAGGGGGTGATTTAGCAGCTTAGGAGATCGTTTCCTGCGCTGCAGCTTGTTTCGCTTTTTGCTTCTCCTTGAACCGAGGGCCAACATAATTGCGTTTGCGATCTCTTGTTAGAATCCATCCGCCAAGGAAGGTCATACCAGCTGCAAAAAGTAACAGTCCACCACCGAAATGCAGCCAAGCGAAATCCGGCACGACGGTGTCGTCGCCATGCATGGATATGTAATTAAAAATATCGTCTTTCATCATTAAGAAGCCCTTCATTGCAATTAAACCAGGAAACACAAGAATAAGGATGGCAATGAAGCGTGAAATTAACAGTTTCATAAGTGTCTCCTACCCCTCTTAACCCATTGGATTCATCCATATGATAACGCTTTAGTAAGAAAAAGTCCATTTGGATATGACGTTTATAAGTTTTGTAATACTCTGAAAAGAGAGTACAATATACATTGTAAAATGAACTTACGTGTAATGACTGGAGGATACATATCATGACAATTTCATGTGACGTGGCCATACTTGGCGGAGGAACCGGGGGATATGTGGCGGCCATTCGCGCTGCACAGCTTGGAAAGTCCGTCGTCGTCATCGAGATGGACAAACTGGGAGGAACCTGCCTGCACCGTGGCTGCATTCCAAGCAAATCGCTACTCCGAAGCGCTGAGGTATATGCTGAAATCAATGAGAGCGAGAGCTATGGCATTGAGACAAGCGGTGTACAACTTGTATTCCCAAAAGTACAAAAGCGCAAGGAAGCGGTAGTTGAACAACTTCATCAGGGCGTACAATATTTGATGCGCAAAAATAAAATACAAGTTATAAAAGGGAAGGGACGCGTGACTGGTCCTTCTATTTTTTCCCCGCGCAGTGGTGCTGTAGCTGTTGAACTAGAAGATGGTGAAATGGAAACAGTAGTCTCTAGCCATCTTATTATTGCTACTGGATCTCGTCCTCGTGTATTACCTGGTTTGGTGCCAGACGGGAAAGCTATTCTTAGCAGTGATGAAGCACTCACGCTTGAAGAGTTACCCTCTTCCATCATTATTGTTGGTGGCGGAGTAATTGGTGTGGAATGGGCCTCTATGCTGGCTGATTTCGGAGTCCAGGTTACGGTGGTGGAAGCTGCAGGTCAGTTGCTGCCACAAGAGGATGAAGAGGTAGCTAAAGAACTGCAACGCTTATTGAAAAAACGTGGCGTTAAAGTATTGACTGAAACTACAGTGGAAGCTGCAAGCTGCAAGGTAACGGAGGATGGAATTTCAATCGATGCCCGTAAGGGAGAGCAGACTCAAAGCCTATCCGCAGAAAAGCTGCTTATCTCCGTAGGTAGAGTAGCCAATATCGAGAATATTGGTCTGGAAAACACAGATATTCGCTTTGATAAAGGAATTATTTCTGTAAATGCTAATATGCAGACGGCTGAGCCACATATTTATGCGATTGGCGACTGTATCGGTGGACTTCAACTAGCTCATGCGGCCAGTCATGAAGGCATTAGGGCGGTTAATCATCTTTCCGGGGAGAAGCTTCATCCTTATCATACACATCTTGTACCGCGTTGTGTCTATACACGTCCAGAAGTAGCGAGTGTGGGTCACACTGAGAAGGAAGCTAAAGCATCGGGACATGATGTTGTGACTGGCAAATACCCCTTCTCGGCCATTGGCAAGGCGATTGTATACGGCCAGAAGGACGGGTTTGTTAAAGTTGTAGCGGATCGGAGCAGTGGAGATATTCTTGGTGTGCAAATGATTGGGCCACATGTTACGGATCTAATTGGGGAAGCAGCACTGGCTCAACTGCTGGATGCAACACCTTGGGAGATTGGTGAAGCCATTCATGCTCACCCTACACTTTCGGAGATCATCGGAGAAGCAATGTTAGCTGTAGATGGAAAATCTATAGGGATTTAGCTTTTCTTTTTGGGTGGAAAGGGATTATAATAAACTCAAGCCAAGTCTTAGTACCAGGTTTTAAGATCAGGATACAATTGGTCTTAAATCCTGTAAGACTTCAGGCTTTATGAATAAGGAGGTATCTCTTTATGGAACCCCAAGGTACTGTAGAAACGATTAACAGACATAAGCAGCTTGGATTAAGTGACGGCCAGGTCATCGATATGTACAGATATATGCTGCTCGCACGTAAATACGACGAGCGCAGTCTGCTGCTTCAGCGTGCTGGCAAGATTAACTTTCATGTCTCCGGTATTGGCCAGGAGGCGGGTCAGGTGGCAGCAGCATTCGCGCTGGACCGGCAGAATGATTATTTTTTACCTTATTATCGTGATTATGCTTTCGTACTCTCCGTGGGTATGACTACTCGTGAACTGATGCTGTCTGTGTTCGCGAAGGCAGAAGATCCGAACAGTGGTGGACGGCAAATGCCAGGCCACTTTGGTAGTAAGCGTCTGCGTATTGTGACAGGCTCAAGTCCTGTAACCACGCAGGTCCCTCATGCGGTTGGTTTTGCATTGGCAGCCAAAATGCAGAAAAAGAAATTCGTCTCATTTGTAACCTTCGGGGAAGGTTCAAGCAACCAAGGCGATTTTCATGAAGCTTGTAACTTTGCCGGAGTGAATAAACTGCCGGTTATTATTATGTGTCAGAATAATCAGTACGCCATCTCTATTCCTGCTCACAAGCAGCTTGGCGGCAAGATCAGCGACCGTGCACTGGGCTATGGATTTCCAGGGGTGCGTGTAGATGGCAATGACCCGCTGGAAGTTTATCGTGTCGTTAAAGAAGCTCGGGAAAGAGCACTTGCGGGTGAAGGTCCTACGCTAATCGAAGCGATGATGTACCGTCTGTCTCCACACTCCACCTCGGATAATGATTTGGCTTATCGGACCAAAGAAGAGGTTGATGAGAACTGGAAGAAGGACGGCGTAGCAGGATTCCGAAATTACCTGATTGGTCTGGGACTTTGGAGTGACGAGCAAGAACAAGATCTTATTGCTGAGTGCAATCTTGAGCTTAAAGCGGCTATCGAATATGCTGACAACGCTCCGTTCCCGAAACCGGAAGATACACTGCTGCATGTATACAGTGATTCCGACCTGAAAGGAGGCGTATAAACCATGGCTATAATGGAATATATCGATGCTATTCGGCTTGCGATGAAGGAAGAAATGGAACGCGATGAATCCGTGTTCGTGCTTGGTGAAGATGTGGGTCTAAAAGGCGGCGTATTTACCACAACGAAAGGTCTGCAAGAGCAGTTTGGGGAAGAGCGTGTACTGGATACACCGCTTGCGGAATCAGCTATAGCTGGTGTGGCGATCGGTGCGGCCATGTATGGTATGAAGCCGATTGCTGAAATGCAGTATTCCGACTTCATGCTTCCAGCAACGAATCAAATTATTAGTGAAGCGGCTAAAATCCGCTATCGTTCAAATAACGATTGGAATTGTCCGGTTGTCATTCGTGCGCCTATCGGCGGCGGTGTGTTCGGCGGTCTGTATCATTCGCAGTGTCCGGAATCGATTTTCTTCGGTACACCTGGATTGAAGATTGTCGCACCATACTCTGCTTACGATGCTAAAGGATTACTGAAAGCAGCCGTACGTGATCCTGATCCGGTGCTATTCTTCGAGAATAAGAAGTGCTACAAGCTGATCAAGGAAGAAGTGCCAGAAGGCGATTATACGGTTCCTATTGGCGAAGCCAATTTGCTGCGGCAGGGGACGGATATTACGGTTATTGGCTATAGTTTGCCATTGCATTTTGCGATGCAAGCTGCAGAGGAATTGGAGCGCGAAGAAGGCATTACAGCGCATATTCTGGATCTACGGACCTTGCAGCCTCTAGATCGTGATGCGATCATAACAGCTGCTCGTCAGACCGGGAAGGTATTGATTGTGCACGAGGACAATAAGACAGGCGGTATTGGCGGCGAGGTGGCGGCGATTATCGCTGAGCATTGTCTGTTCGAACTAGACGCGCCGATCTTCCGTCTATGTGGTCCTGATGTTCCGGCTATGCCAATCAGCCCACCAATGGAGAAGTTCTTCATGCTTAGCAAAGAAAAAGTGAAGGCGGAAATGCTTCGACTGGCGCAATATTAAAATAGTTGAGTGGACGCGAAGCTTCGTGAAACTTAAAGATTATGCTTACGAAGGCAAGTTTTACTGCGGAGTATTACTAAGAAGCGAAGCTTCGTAAAACTTAAGATTAAGCTTACGAAGCAAGTTTTACTGCGGAGTATCTCTAAGAAGCGAAGCTTCGTAAAACTTTTAAGGAGTGAAAAGATGTCTGACAACCAAAAGTTGACTGACGTGATCATGCCGCAGCTGGCGGAATCGCTAGTATCGGCGACGATCGGCAAATGGCTGAAGAAACCGGGCGATCCGGTAGAGCAATACGAACCAATATGTGAGCTTATTACAGATAAGGTAAATGCTGAATTGCCTTCAACGATAGATGGAGTTATGGGTGAACTATTAGCGGAAGAAGGTCAGGTTGTCAATGTCGGCGAAGTCATTTGTCGTATTGCCGTGCCTGTGACTGCATCTGCTGCTGCAAACGTGACTAACACTAACACAGTTGCAGCTAATTCCTCTAATAATGTTGCAGAACAAAATGCGACTTCAACTGCTAACGATACGATGCGTGCACGCTACTCTCCTGCGGTACAGACTTTGGCGGCTGAGCATAACATCGACCTGACTTTAGTTATGGGTACTGGTATGGGTGGCCGAATTACCCGTAAGGATGTGCTGGCCTTCATCGAAAGTGGCGGAGCTACATCTCCAGCTTCGATTTCTGCTAGTCAACCAACCCCAGTGGTGTCACAACCGCCTGCTCCACAGTTCGTTCAAGCCCAAGAGAAGAAGGCGGAAGAGCCTCTTCGCCATTCGGGTCTACATTTGAGCGAATCTCCTCGTATTCCAACAATTGAAGTCGAGGGTGGACGAGGCAGCAGTTCGGAATACCTGATTGATGTAACACCAATCCGGAATACAATCGCTACAAGAATGCGCCAAAGTGTCTCGGAGATTCCGCATGCTTGGACAATGATTGAGGTAGATGTGACTAATCTGGTCGCACTGCGCAATAAACATAAGGATGAGTTCAAGCGTAAAGAAGGTATCAATCTAACCTATCTGGCTTTCATGATGAAGGCTGTTGTGAGTGCGATTAAGGATTACCCGATTATGAACTCTGTCTGGGCTGTAGACAAAATTATTGTCAAACGTGATATCAATATCTCGTTAGCGGTAGGTACTGAAGATTCGGTTATCACTCCTGTAATTAAGAAGGCTGATCAGAAAAACGTTGCCGGGCTGGCACGTGAGATTGATGAATTGGCACAAAAAACCCGCGAAGGCAAACTGAGTCTGGAAGATTTGCAGGGAGGGACTTTCACTGTAAATAATACCGGCTCATTTGGCTCCATTCTTTCTTATCCAATCATTAACTATCCACAGGCAGCGATTTTAACGTTTGAATCGATTGTAAAAAGACCTGTGGTCATTAACGATATGATAGGTGTAAGATCAATGGCTAATATTTGTCTGTCGCTGGATCATCGGATTCTGGACGGAGTGATTTGCGGTCGTTTCTTGCAACGCGTCAAGGATAACATTGAAGGATATACCCCAGATACGAAACTTTACTAAAAAATAATAACGAGCCAAACTGTGCAGGCATGAGACTGAAAAAGGGGACCTGACGGTATGAATAATTCGGATATTCGTAAGCTGCAGATTTCATATGACCCTATTATGGAGTATGGGGAGGCTTGGGATCTGCAAAAGGAAAGTGTGCACGCCATTGATGCTGGTGAGCAACCGGAACGATTGATTCTTTTGCAGCATCCGCCTACCTATACTATTGGTTCACAGAATCATCCCGAACATCTTCTTCTAGATGAAGAGCAGCTCAAAGAAAAAGGAATTGCGCTGTTTGAAATCGACCGGGGAGGAGATATTACATATCACGGACCGGGTCAGCTTGTAGGTTATCCGATCCTTATGCTCGGTGAAGAAGGTAAGGTGGATTTACGCGGGTACTTGCGCAGTCTGGAAGCAGTGATTATTGATTATTTGGCATCCTACGGAATTGTAGGGGAACGGAAGCCGGAATATACAGGGGTATGGGTTGGTGACGAGAAAATCTGTGCTATTGGCGTCAAGTTTAACAAAAGCAAATTCCGAAAAGGGTTCGTTACCAGCCATGGGTTTGCTTTTAACATTACTGAAGGGATCTCTGGACACGGCTTTCAAGGAATTATTCCATGCGGTATTACCGAATTTGGAGTAACCTCACTAGAAGAATGTGCAGGTCGTCGATTTGAGCTTCAAGATGTGGCCAAAGAATTGGTTCCATATTTTCTAAGACACTTCCCATATGAGGAGCAGGGTGAGTCCTTCAGCGATATGGCTGTGGCTGATTAATCAACAAACAGACAAGCCAAATAGCGGCAAGGGAATCCCTAGCCGCTATTATCAATGTTCCTTGTGCAGTGTTTAACCCGCAAGGAAAGGCTCGATAACCATAAAGAGCGTAGAGGCAATCATGGCGAACAACATGACGTAGATGAAGATTTTGAACCACTTATTACGTTGCATGAGTAACTCCTTTAGATTTAGTTTAAGTTAATATCATAAAGATGGTCTTGCTGTACAACCATTGTAACGTATTCACGAAAGAGAGGGAAGTCCAGTGATTTCACAAGACAGATTGATTAAAGAATTTATGGAACTTGTCCAAGTTGATAGCGAAACAAGAAATGAACGGCAGATTGCCGATGTGCTTAAGAGCAAGTTTAACGCTCTAGGATTAGAAGTTACCGAAGATGATTCCCAGGAAAGAACCGGACATGGCGCAGGTAATCTATTCATTAAATGGCCAGCTGAGAACGGTGGAGCAGCACCAAAGCTGCTGTTCACTTGCCACATGGATACGGTTGTTCCTGGACAAAATATCAAGCCTACACTTGGCGCGGATGGATGGATTACAAGTGACGGAACTACGATTCTCGGAGCTGATGACAAAGCAGGGCTCGCTGCACTGTTCGAAGCGATTCGAGTAATCCAGGAGCAAAAGCTGCCGCATGGTCAGATTCAGTTCGTAATTACTGCGGGTGAAGAATCTGGATTGCTAGGTGCACGTTCGATGGATCCGAGTAACTTGGATGCAGATTTCGGTTTCGCACTTGATTCTAATGGTGAAGTCGGAGCGATCGCAGTTGCGGCACCTACACAAGCTAAAATTACGATGCAAATCTTCGGAAAATCTGCTCATGCAGGTGTTAATCCAGAAGACGGCATCAGTGCGATTCAAGTAGCCAGCAAAGCGATTGCTGCTATGAAGCTTGGTCGGATCGACAACGAAACGACTGCGAATATCGGTAAATTCGCTGGAGGCGGCCCTACGAATGTGGTGTGCGATCACGTTCAACTGGATGCAGAAGCACGTAGTATCGTGCAGGAGAAGGTGGGCGATCAAATCGCTTCGATGCGTGAAGCACTGGAGACCACTGTCCGCGAATACGGTGCAGAATGCGAATTCCGCAGTGAAATTATTTATCCAGCTTTCAGCTTTAATGAAAATGATCCAGTGGTACAGCTTGCACAACGGGCTATCACTTCTATGGGTCTTACGCCGCGTCTGTTCCACTCTGGTGGAGGAAGTGACGCTAACGTCTTCAATGGCCTGGATGTTCCGACCATTAACCTTGCTGTAGGTTACGAACATATCCATACCACTAAGGAACGGATTAAAGCCGAAGACATCGTTAAGGTGGCTGAGCTTGTAGTGAATATTGTTAAAGAGAGCGTAAAGGGCTAACCTTCGCATAAGACAGCAGAACAGCGATCCTCACTAGAGGATTGCTGTTTGTTTTTTTATGAACAAGTTTGCTTTACAGGGTAAGGGGAGCGCGAAAAAGCCGCATATAAGGTCATCTGTGTCCGATAGCCTTGAATCATAATCTAGCGCTGAGGATATCGGACCCAAATGACGTTATTAGCAAAAAAAACGTCTTTTGAGCAGAATTTTCGGACTCCAGTGCAGCTATGGCCCATGAAAAGCTTGTTTAATGGGGATTTTTATGCCAATAACGCCGCTATTGGACCTCTGTCAAGAAAGTGGACAGTCACGAAACAGATTTTCCAGTAAATTGCTCAGCAAAACGAACGGGGGAAAGATACCCCAGCGCACCATGCATTCGCTTGCGGTTATAGTAAAACTCAATGTATTGAAAAAGCGCCTGGTAGGCTTGCTCCTTGGTTTTGAAGCGTGGATTGCAATAGATAAGTTCCTTCTTCAAAATGCTGTGCCATGACTCGATACAGGCGTTATCGTAACAGTTGCCTCTGCGGCTCATGCTGGATTCCATGCCGTATTCCTTCAATTGCTTAGCGTATTCATGAGAAGTATATTGAGAACCTCGGTCGGAGTGATGCAATAGGCCCTTTTTGGGTCGTTTGGCTGCGTAAGCATCTTGCAAGGCACCCAAAACCAGGCTAGTTTCCATATGGTTCTCCAGACGCCACCCTACAATTTCACGCGTACAAAGATCCATTACACTGGCTAGATACAAGCGTCCACCTCGGCAAGGAATATAGGTAATATCCGTGACCCATACTTTGTTGGGTTTAAGGATCTTAAATTGTTGGTTTAAAGTGTTCGGAGCGATCGGGTGGTCATGATTGGAGTCGGTAGTTTGCACGCGATACGTTTTACACACAACGGAACGAAGCTTCATTTGTCGCATATACACGCTTACAGTACGCTCGGTAATGGTGTAGCCTTCTTGATGTAACAGGACGGTGATCTTCGGACTCCCATACCGCTTATGATGATCCGCAAAATGATACTGAATTCGCTTCATTATGGCAGTCCTACGAAGCTTTTGTGTATTGGTTTTTTCTAACCGCCACTTGTAGTATCCGCTCCTTGACACCTGTAGAGACATGCACATCTTCTCCAAGTGGAACTCGGAGCGATGCTTTTCAATAAACTGGAATCTTAGTTCCTTGGTTTGCTGAAGATGTGCACTGCTTTTTTTACGATCGCTAATTCTTCTTCCACATCAGCGATCTTATTATCTTTTTCTTGAAGTTGGCGACTCATTTCTTTCAACTGCGCCTCAAGTTCTCGTACTCGATCCCTGCTGGCTACCGGTTCATTCTTCAGTTCTCGGTATTGGCTCATCCATTGATGAAGAGTACTTTTAGGGATGTTGAGCTCTTCGGCCAAGTCACCTACCGTCTTCGTTTGATCTTGAATGAATTGCACCGTCTGTTTCTTGAATTCTTCGTTATACCGTTGTCGATGTTCTCCCATGTGAACACACCTCCGTGGACTCATTATCGGTCAGTCTGTTAACTGGTGTCCACTTTTAATTCTAACTCCATATGGTCCGTTAGCATCCTAAAATTGCGAAAAATTCGCATATAAGGTCATCTGTGTCCGAAGACTGCAACGAGCGCAACCTCGCGATCTAAACGAACTATGTCCGATAGCAGCATGGTCCATACACTCGTAATCAAATGGAACGAAGATTAGTATTCTGATTCAGCAGTGAGAAGCCCAAATTTAAGGGGGGCCCCAGCAGCCATTTTAAGGCTTTTAGGACACCCCTATATTTGGATTTGCATGTATGATTAAATCCTTATGGAAAGAATGAATTCATCCTGCTTTGGTGGGGATGATCTTGGATTGATCCTTTAGGGATAGAATGTACGATAGCGGCATATCGCGTCCATACTGCTCTATCCACCTAGTTAAGATGGCCTTGATTTCCTCCGGTTTACCTACCATTGTGACTGCAGATGAGCTTGTACGGCTGAAGATTTCGTTCATTTGAAATTCCTTCTTTCCCTTTAAGTTTGCTATAATACACCGTATGCAGAACAGAGATAAAGGAGACCAGAAATTTTATGGGAAACCAACATTTATACAGTAAACCAGAGCTTGACGAAATAACGCTGTCTACACAGCCTGTATTTGATGGGAAAATTATATCTTTGCAAGTGGACACTGTGAGACTGCCCGACGGTAATACCGCAACACGTGAAGTTGTGAAGCATCCCGGCGCTGTAGCAGTACTGGCTCTGAATAACAACAAAATGCTTGTTGTGGAGCAATACCGTCAGCCTATGCACCGCACAGAGGTGGAGATTCCAGCCGGTAAGCTGGATAAAGGTGAAGATCCATTAGTTGCGGCTGGTCGTGAGTTACAGGAAGAGACAGGTTTTCATAGCGGAGATTTGAAGCTACTTAAATCGTTCTATACTTCCCCCGGCTTTGCCGATGAAATTATACATTTGTACGTGACTACTAACGCTCAATCGGGGGACATGTCGCTTGACGAGGATGAATTCTTAGAGGTCTCGGAGCTTACTTTGGAGGAAGCCTATCAATATATAGCGGACGGACGCATCGCGGACGCGAAGACGATGATGGCGGTGTACGCTTGGCATTTATATACGCTGACAGGCCAATGGAATTAACACCTGAACTGAAGAGCTTCTATTGCGATCTGCATGTTCATATTGGACGAACGTCGGAAGGACAAGCGGTCAAAATTAGCGGCAGCCATGAGCTCACCTTTGCTGGAATCGCTAAAGAAGCCGCAGAACGCAAGGGACTTGAGATGATCGGCATTATTGATAGTCATTCACCTGGCGTATTGCGTGATATGGAGCGTTCCTTGGAATCAGGAGAGATGACGATAGCTGAAGGTGGAGGGATCACTTACCGGGGGACCACGATCATTCTGGGAGCAGAGATTGAAATCCGTGAACCTGGGCGAAAAGAGTGCCATGTACTCGCCTTCATGCCGGACGTGGACCGTATGTCAGACTTTAGTGCTTGGATGAGCCGTCATATGCGGAATGTGAATCTTAGTTCCCAGCGCCTCTATGCACCCGCTAGGGAGCTTCAGGATGAGATTTATGGCCGTGGGGGCATTCTAATCCCTGCACATATTTTTACGCCTCACAAGGGCTTGTACGGGTGCACTGCGGAACGGATGGCGGACATCTTTGATCTGGATCGTATAGCTGCAGTTGAGCTTGGGCTGAGTGCAGATTCGGAAATGGCTGGTTACCTCTCTGAGCTGGATGACTTCACCTTCCTAACGAACTCTGATGCGCATTCACTAGGCAAACTAGGGCGCGAGTATAATGTAATGGATTTGGCACGACCTTCGTTTGCTGAACTGCGGCTAGCACTTGAACGTAGGGAAGGACGGAAGGTAACTGCCAATTTCGGACTTAACCCCCGACTTGGCAAATACCACCGGACCTACTGTGGAGGCTGTGGCAGTATTATTGACGAAGCTTATGTCACATCGGAGCGCTGCCAGTATTGTGGCAGTCTTAAATTGGTGCGGGGTGTATTCGACCGGATTCTTGATATCGCTGATCGCAAGACACCTGTAGTACCTGCAAACCGCCCGCCATATCATTATCAGGTTCCGCTTGAATTTATACCGGGCCTTGGGAAGGCTAAGATGAATGCTTTGCTGCAAGCTTTTGGCACCGAGATGAACATTTTACATGGTTGTGGTGAAGCTGAAATTGCTAGTGTGGTAGGAGCGGATTTGGCGGCTATGATCGTTCAGGCTCGCTCAGGCGTATTGGAACTATCAGCAGGCGGAGGAGGGACGTACGGTAAAGTCGTACAGCCCAGAAAGTAGCGTTATTACGTGAAGGACAAGTCATATCGCAGGGCGTTTTCTCATATGGTGTAACATGTAACCGGAAAGGGGAACGTCTCGATGCGTAATTTAAGGCTGATGATGAAGGAACAGACGCCTCTGTATATTTTTGTCGGCGTGTTATTTCTGGTGGGTGTTGTATTTGGGGCTCTTATCGTTAGTGCGCTTACGATGGATCAGCAACAGGAGCTGGGGGATTATCTGGGGAATTTCTTTGTAACGGTTGATCAGCAGGGTCTACCAGCAGCACCTGATTCTTACTGGAGTATAGCGGCCTTAAATCTGAAATGGATCGGGCTGATCTGGATCCTTGGGTTATCAGTCATTGGGCTGCCGGGAATCTTGATTCTTGATTTTCTTAAAGGGGTATTGATCGGCTTTACGGTCGGTTGTCTAGTGAGTCAATATTCATGGCATGGGATGCTGTTCGCACTAGTCTCTGTGGCTCCGCACAATCTGGTGCTGATCCCTGTGCTGTTAGTAAGTAGTGCGGCGGCGATCGCCTTTTCCTTGCAGATGATTCGTAGCCGAGTGTTAGGACAACGCCGGACGCCGGTGACCCGACCTTTTACAATGTACACGATATTGTCACTTGTGATGGCACTGTTGATTTTGGGCATTTCTAGTTTTGAGACCTATGTCACGCCGATCATGATGCGCTGGGTTACGCCCTCACTTGTACAAGCGGTGACGACCTTGGGCTTGCAGTAAAAGCGTTTGACTTCTCAAAGCGACACCCCCTATAATGGAAGAAGTGGTTTGAAGACCGGTGAGGTAATTTTCCAAGGGGGAGGGAGACAATGGAAGCCCGGATAGACAAGATTAAGCAACAGTTACAATCCCAAGGATACAAGCTTACACCCCAACGGGAAGCGACCTTAAGAGTGCTGCTGGAGAATGAGGAAGATCATCTTAGTGCAGAAGATGTATTTATGCTTGTGAAAGAGAAAGCTCCCGAGATCGGTCTTGCGACTGTATATCGTACCCTGGAACTGCTTAGCGAGCTTCATGTCGTAGAAAAGATTAACTTCGGTGACGGTGTCGCCCGTTATGATCTGCGAACAGATACTTCGAAGCACCATCATCATCATTTGATTTGTGTGCAATGTGGTAGTATGGATGAGATCCGCGAAGATTGGCTAGGTCCGTTAGAAGAGCGACTGGAGAAAGAATTTAATTTCACAGTGCTTGATCATAGACTTGATTTTCATGGGATATGCTATCGGTGTAGCGATAAGAATAATACAAACGGAAATCCGTCCTAAGTTATCTTATAATGAAATTCAATTCATAAGCTCTTTCCGGTTTTTTTACCGGAGGGAGCTTTTTAAATGAGTGGTCCATAGGAGAAATACATATCAGTCCATTTTGGTGCATAAAGTGAAGGACGAGCAGATCTTAACTGTTCGTTAGAGGGAGGCGTCCATATGATCGTTTCTGTGCCCAAAACAGTTCGAAAGCTGTATTTTATGATCATGTTTGTGGCTCTAAGCTATTTACTCTACTATGCTATGAGCTGGCTAGGTGAATGGATTAGTCCGATAGAGAATTATGGAATTCCTGAAGGCACTGCCGTTCGGGCATTTGATCATGCCGATCGTGGTGATGATGGTTTGGATACAAGGCAGCGCTTGCGTTTCTATTACTGGTACGGAGAATGAAAGCTCTATGGGAAGCAGGAAAAAGCGAGAAGAATGTCGAAGAAAGCTAGAGTGGATTCATGCAGCGTATACTAATTGTACACATCTGCAGAAACCTCTTGCTGAATGTGCTGCAGGAAGTCACTATGAGTAGCTGCGCCAGGACAGGAGCGTGAAATAATGAAGTCACACTTGCAGCCGTTTTTACATTATTTGTCCGGAGATAAAGGTTTGTCCCCGAATACACTGGAATCTTACGGTAGGGATGTATCGCAGTTTCTAGAGTTTGCTGATGAGCGGGGGGCTAGGCAGCCTGATGAGATCCGAAGATCTCATGTGATGTTATATCTTGGCTCATTACGCGGAGCGGGACGAGCAACGGCAACGTTGAACAGGAACGCAGTATCTCTCCGTGCTTTTTTCCATTATTTGCTGAAGGAACGTTTGATTGAGCAGGATCCAACACTGGATATGGAGACCATGAAGCCTGATAAGAAACCTCCTATGGTGCTTACCATTTCGGAAATTGAGCAGTTGTTGGCTGCGCCGGATGTGAGTACGCCACAAGGGGTACGTGACAAGGCGATGCTGGAATTGCTCTATGCAACAGGCATTAAGGTCTCTGAATTAATCTCGCTTAACGTGGACGATGTGCATACGGATATGAAATTTGCACGTTGTACAGGAAATTCTGGCAAGGAACGGGTGGTTCCCATTGGAACCATTGCTGCTGAGAGTGTAGCGGCTTACACTTCACTTATGCGGGACAAGCTGCTTCGTGATCATCAGGAGGAGCCAGCCATGTTCCTGAATAGTCTAGGCGGGAGATTAACTCGGCAAGGCTTTTGGAAAATCATAAAAAAATACGCGCGGGAAGCAAACATTGAGCAGGATATTACACCACATACACTTAGGCATTCCTTCGCAGCCCATCTACTGGAAGGCGGAGCAGATTTGCGTTCCGTGCAACAAATGCTGGGCCATGCCGATATTTCGACGACTCAGATTTACAACGGTATCGCCCGTAAGAATATGAAGGAAGTATATGAGAGTCACCATCCTAGGGCTCGCTAATTCTGCTTCAAAGATGCTTTTTGTGAGTAAGATGGTTATGATGGAATCATACTGAAAGGATAGACTGGGGAATACTCCGCAGGTTATCCTTTAGCAGAAACGGATACCTGATAAGCGGTACATTGTATCGCTAGCTTCGGAAGCGTATGTCTTCTGGAGACGGTACAGCCGTTTCTTCTTGTTGGTACGAAAGTATAATTTATATTAAAAAAAGGAGTGAAGACAACAATGTCCTCATTTAAACGAATTGGTTTTATTGTTCTAGATAGTGTTGGTATCGGTGAAGCGCCAGATGCTGCAAATTTCGGTGATGCTGGGTCGCATACGCTTGGTCATATATTGGATCGTGTTCCTGGATTGAAGCTGCCTAATCTACAACAGCTCGGGTTAGCTAACATTGCTCCGCTGCCGCCACTTGAACCTGTAACTTCTCCAACAGGGTACTACGGCAAAATGCAGGAAGTATCAGTAGGTAAGGATACGATGACAGGACACTGGGAGCTAATGGGGCTAAAGATTGAAGTTCCTTTCAATACGTATCCTGATGGCTTTCCAACAGAATTGATTGAGAAGTTCGAAGCGGCAACTGGACGTAAGGTGATCGGTAATAAACCGGCATCTGGTACGGAGATTCTAGTTGAATATGGCGAAGAGCAAATGAAAACAGGGGCTTGGATTGTCTATACCTCCGCGGACAGTGTATTCCAGCTTGCAGCACATGAAGATATCATTCCACTCGAAGAGCTGTACAGCGCGTGCAAAATAGCCCGTGAATTAACAATGGCTCCTGAATTCTCTGTAGGTCGCGTCATTGCTCGTCCTTATGTTGGAGAACCGGGGCATTTCGTTCGGACGCCAAATCGGCATGACTATGCTGTGAAGCCGCCAGAACCAACGGTAATGAATGCGCTGGCTGATATCGGGAAAGATGTTATTGCGGTAGGTAAGATCAACGATATCTTTACAGGAGAAGGCGTTACGGCTTCTTATCCTACGAAGAGTAATGAACACGGAATCGAAGTTACCATTGAGCAGCTTCGTCAACCGTTTGATGGCTTCCTGTTCACAAATCTGGTGGATTTTGATTCCCTGTATGGACACCGTCGTGATCCGGAGGGTTATGGCCGTGCACTGGAAGTATTCGATCAGGCTTTGCCTGAAATTCTATCCACACTTGGTGAAGATGACCTGTTGATCATTTCTGCAGACCATGGCAACGATCCAATCCATAGTGGAACTGATCATACCCGTGAATATGTGCCTCTCTTAATTTATAGCCCACGGTTTAAACAACCGGAAAGCTTGGGTATTCGTGAGACCTTCTCTGATGTTGCCGCAACCATTTCCGATAACTTTGGAGCGAAAGCACCGCAGTATGGGACAAGCTTCTTAGCGAAACTGCAATAAAGGTATGTAGGGTTTCTCCAATACATCAATTCAGGAGGATCATCCATGAGCGCATTAACTCAACAAGAAATTCAAGAAGCAGCCATTTATATAAAAGACAAATTTCCGGTGGCTCCGGAAATTGGATTGATCCTTGGGTCAGGTCTCGGTGTGTTAGCAGATCTTATCACTGATGGAATCAGCATTCCATATGATGAGATTCCTCACTTCCCTGTGTCCACTGTAGAAGGACATGAGGGCGAACTATTGATCGGTATGATCGAAGGACGCCGAGTAGTGATGATGAAGGGCCGCTTTCATATGTATGAAGGTTACGGACCTGAGGTAACGGCATTCCCTGTACGGGTGATGAAAGAGCTTGGTATAGCCAGCCTACTAGTAACTAATGCTGCTGGTGGAGTGAACACAGATTTCACGCCGGGTGATCTGATGCTCATTACAGATCATCTTAATCTGACTGGACGGAACCCGTTAATAGGACCTAATGATCCTGCACTTGGAGTCCGATTCCCAGATATGTCGTCTGCCTATAGTCGCCGCCTAATCCAGGTAGCGAAGGAAACGGCAGCTCAGCAGAATTTCGAGTTCAAAGAAGGCGTTTATGCTGGTCTACTTGGACCTTGCTACGAAACGCCTGCTGAAATCGTAATGCTACGTCTTCTAGGTGCTGATGCTGTGGGCATGTCTACTGTATCGGAGACCATTGTTGCCCGTCACGCAGGTATCGAGGTATTGGGTATCTCCTGTATTACTAATATGGCAGCGGGAATCCTAGATCAACCTCTCAATCATGAAGAGGTGATGGAAACTGCTGACCGTGTGCGTGAGCGTTTCCTGAAGCTGGTCTTGGGCTTTATTCCGAAAATGTAATTTCGGGTACTGCATTTTAAGTTACTGGGAGGTCATATGTAAGATGAGAGCTGTCGATATTATTCAGAAAAAAAGAGATGGCGGAGAGCTGAGTCGTGAGGAAATATCCTTCCTAATTCAGGGCTTCAGTAAAGGTGAGGTTCCTGATTATCAACTTTCCGCTTGGGCAATGGCTGTTTATTTTCAAGGCATGAACGCTCGGGAGACCGGCGATCTAACGATGGAAATGGCGATGTCTGGTGATCAAGTAGATCTAAGCCCAATCGCAGGGATTAAGGTCGATAAACACTCCACAGGCGGTGTTGGAGATAAAACAACCGTGGTGCTTGCACCGTTGGTAGCCTCTGCTGGAGTACCAGTAGCGAAAATGTCCGGCCGTGGACTTGGTCATACCGGAGGCACACTAGATAAGCTGGAGTCGATCAGTGGCTTCTCTGTAGAGATGGATCGCGAGCGTTTCTTTGATCAAGTAGGAGAAATTGGAGCGGCTGTTATTGGTCAGTCGGGCAACATTACACCTGCAGACAAAAAACTGTATGCACTGCGTGATGTAACAGCGACAGTAGAGTCCATTCCACTAATCGCAAGCTCTGTGATGAGCAAGAAGATTGCGGCAGGTGCAGATGCCATCGTACTGGATGTCAAGACTGGTAGCGGGGCTTTCATGAAGACACTCGATGATTCTATTGCGCTTGCACAGGCGATGGTTGACATTGGCACACATTTGGGTCGCAATACCGTTGCGATCATTAGTGATATGGACCAGCCACTTGGATACGGAATTGGCAATGCGCTCGAAATTAAGGAAGGAATCGAGACCTTGAAGGGGCACGGTCCGAAGGATTTGCAGGAGGTCTGTCTTATTCTGGGCAGCCAGATGCTTGTTCTTGGTGGTAAAGCCAAGGACGAAGCAGAGGCTCGCTCGATTCTTATGACACATATTGAAGATGGCACAGCGCTGGAGAAATTCAAACAGATCGTGAAGGCGCAAGGTGGAGATGTATCACAAATCGATGATCCGGAGAAACTCCCTACTGCTAAGCGATTCATTGAAGTGAAAGCGAAAACTAAGGGATTCATTGAGGGTATTCAAGCAGAAGAAATCGGTATTGCTGCTATGCTGCTTGGTGCAGGACGTGAAACCAAGGAATCTGTGATTGATTTGGCAGTTGGTATTCAACTCGCTAAAAAAGTTGGAGATGCTGTCGAGATCGATGAGACACTCGCCGTATTGCATATTAACGATGCTAGTGAGCAGAAAGTAAAGGAAGCTGAAGGTAAGATATTAGAAGCTTACCGTATCACTTCTGAATCGGTTCCTCCGCTACCCCTGGTATTTGCGCTTGTTACGAAGGATGGAGTAACACGGTACTAGCCAAAGTAATGTAATTATTGTCATGACAAAGGCTGTAAATAGACAGTAAAACAGCGATCCTCCTGTAATAGGAGGATCGCAGTTTTACGTTTTTGGCGGAGTCTATAAATGTTTATCGATAACATTGAAAATCTTAGAAGCCCCGCTACCCACATTACACATTACGACTACAGTCTCACCACTAGCTGGATAGATAGCTGACCGGAAGGAAACACCGGGATCGTAGCCCATAATGTGAAACTTAAACACTTTTCCTTCTCGGAGAGTGATCCAAACTCCATAACCATAATATCCTTCGCCATCTACATGTACGTGGGGAGTAAGCAGTAGTGAAGTTAGTACAGGACTCAGTAGTATATGGTTCATTAGCCCGCTCCAGAAAAGTTGCATGTCGGGAGCCGTTACGAATGCGCCACCGTCAGAGCCACCTTTTACAGGGATTGAATAGATATTTGTTCTCCAGCTACCATCCTCGTTCTCTATGTATCCCGTTGCACAGTTGGGAGGCAGGGCATCTAACGAAAAGTAACCGGATTGCTCCATTCCGCAAGGCTTAAAGATACGAAGCTCCACATAATCGGAAAAGGACATTCCGCTCAATTCCTCGACCAGTAACCCCAGTACGATATATCCGGTATTATTGTAATGGAATCGTTCACCAGGGGGCCACATCATAGGAAGGTTTCGAAACATCGGTACAAAGTCTTCAAGCTGCCTTAAAGTGTACATGGGTCGTGTCTTCCACAGTTCTTCGAAATCATCCATGATCGTTTCATCAAAATAATCAGGAATCCCAGAGCAATGCGTAAGCAGCTGATGTATGGTGATTTCAGAACTAAAGAGAGGGAACTCTACCTTCTTCAGAAAGTCTGATAATCTACTTTCGAAAGAAATCAATTCCTGTTCAACCAGTTGGCAGACGGCGAGGGCTGTGAATATTTTACAACCGGAAGCGATGCCGAATCGAGTATGAATATTGTTTGCTCGCTCATCTGACTTATTGGCATAACTGTAACAGCTGCTGGTGATTTCTTTATCATGTTGTTTTACTTGTACTACGCCAGAGAAATTGTTCTGTAAAGCTTCTGTCTCAATATAACCTTCAAGTGGGTTCATTCGTATTCTCACTCCTCTATAAAACAGTATAGGTTCTTAGATAGCATTCGTGAAAGACAACGATTTACCTTTATAAGGACTGAAATGAGAACTTGAAAAATGGAAATACTTTAAATTTGAAATATCATTTGATCTCCCCTATAATAAAAAATACTCTTACACAATTTACATAATCCTTATATTTCTCGCTCAAACGCTTGCTGTCCATAATAGGACGTTGAAGGTGTTTATACTCGTGATAAATAATTGTGGTTATTTGCTTAATAATGGAATAATTTTCACCCTTTCTGACGAAACTGAAACACAGTACCTGTGATATGAAGGTTAACGTTCAGGAGGGGAACCATTGTGAGAAAAATGCGTTTTGCTGTGCTTGTGCTCTGTATCGTTGTGTCGGTTTTAGGACCGGTGTCAGGTGCTTATGCTGAGGAAAAAAGCAAGAATGCTGGCAGTAAGACTGCCGCTGTAGATCTTGCGCCTGGTGCGCGTTCCGCGATTCTAATGGATGCAGGCACCGGCACTATTATTTATGAAAAGAACAGCCATGATAAGCTGCCTCCCGCAAGTATTACGAAGATTATGACGATGCTGCTTACGGTGGAAGCGCTGGATGAAGGAAGGCTGCAACTGACGGACAAGGTGCGCACGAGTGAATATGCCGCATCGATGGGCGGATCGCAAATTTTCCTGGAGCCTGGTGAAGAAATGACGGTGGACGAGATGCTGAAAGGCATCGCTATGGCCTCCGGTAATGATGCATCTGTGGCGATGGCAGAGAAAATAGCTGGTTCGGAGAGCGCTTTTGTCGATCTGATGAATAAACGTGCAGAGGAGCTGGGTCTAAAAGATACCCATTTTGCCAACTGCAACGGTCTTCCGGCCGCCAATCACTATTCCTCAGCTTATGATATTGCGGTCATTAGTCGGGAACTTTTGAAGCATGATCAAATTATCAAATATACCGGTTCCTATCAGGATTACTTACGTAAGGATTCAACCAAACCGTTCTGGTTGGTGAACACGAACAAGCTGGTGCGTTTCTACACTGGTGCTGATGGACTGAAGACAGGTTATACAGCCGAGGCTAAATTCTGTCTGTCCGCTACAGCTGCAAGAGATGGCCTGCGTGCTGTCGCTGTTGTGCTAGGCGAGCCGAACACGAAGACACGCAACAGTGAAGTGTCAGGCATGTTCGATTACCTGTTCTCGCAATATAAAGTACACACGATCCACAAAGAAGGGGATGCGATTGGCACCCTAAAGATTGAGAAGGGCGTAAAGTCCGAGCTGCTGATTACGGCGAAAGAGACGTACAGTGTTCTTTTGAAAAAAGGTGGGACCCAAGAAGGCATTCGCCACGAGCTAGTGCTGCCGGAAAGCGTGAAGGCTCCAGTGGCTGAAGGTCAATCCGTGGGCAAGCTGGTTGTCTACCAAGGAACCAATGTGATTAAGGAATATGAATTAAAAGCAGGGGAAGCTGTGCCGAAAGCAAGCTGGTGGAAGCTCTTTAAGCGCACAACAGGCTCGATGTTCGGCGTGGATTAAAAACAGTTTTTTTGTAGATTGCCCCCATGTACTCTGTAGATTCATAGGGGTTTTCTTCTAGTTTTGTCGTGAGGCAGGATTCCTGATTTGCCGCGTAGAAAACCTTGTCCTTGTAGGGAATAGGTACAGTCTTTCAAGGTCAGTTTTCAAAGCAACGAAGAGGAGAGTGGCAAACATGAATTCTCATGTGGAGATGGAGCATCACAGGGGTGTGTTGATTGTCCGTTTATCAGGGGAGCTGGATCATCACGCAGCCGATTTTGTAAGAATGGATATGGATGAAGCGATTATGCGTAGTCAGGTATCGCATTTGGTTCTTAGTCTTAAGCATCTGCAGTTTATGGACAGTTCAGGCCTAGGTGTGATTCTGGGCAGGTATAAACTGATCCACAGTAAAGGTGGAAAAATGGCTGTGTGTGATGCAACGGCACCAGTGAAGCGGCTTCTGGAAATGTCAGGCCTCTTCAAAATCATGCCCCTATATGACGACGAGAGCACTGCACTCTCGGATTTGGAGGTTGCGTTATGACAAATAGTAAGGCTGGTAACTTCATGAATGTGCAGTTCGCTGCACGCTCGGAGAACGAATCGTTCGCGCGTGTAGTCGTAGCGGCATTTGTTTCCCGGCTTGATCCTACGATGGACGAGCTGAATGATCTGAAGACAGTCGTGTCGGAAGCGGTCACCAACTGTATTATTCATGGGTATGATAGTGATCCGGAAGGTATTGTGACCATCTCGGCATCACTGGACAACGAAACGGTACATTTAACCATTGAGGATCAGGGACGGGGCATTGAGGATTTAGAGCTGGCGCAACAGCCGCTGTACACCTCTAAGCCAGAACTGGAGCGGTCGGGCATGGGCTTTACTATTATGGAGAATTTCATGGATGAATTTGAAGTCACTAGTGAACCGGGACACGGTACTTCTATCTCAATGAAGAAAACCATCGTCTCGAAAAAAGCTTTATACAATTAGGGGTTGGAGCCATGGATGCAGAGTCAAAAAAAGCTCCGCCGACCTATTTGGACGATGCGGAGGTCAAACGTCTTATCGCACTCAGTCAGGCCGGAGATAGTCTTGCCCGAGACACGCTTGTAAGCTGTAATATCCGACTGGTCTGGTCGGTAGTACAGCGGTTTATGAATCGCGGGTATGAGCCTGACGATTTGTTCCAGATCGGTTGCATCGGACTCTTGAAGTCCGTTGATAAATTTGATCTCAGCTATGAGGTCAAGTTCTCCACCTATGCGGTGCCGATGATTATCGGTGAGATTCAGCGTTTCCTTCGTGACGATGGTACCTTAAAAGTCAGTCGTTCCCTTAAGGAAATGGCTAACAAGGTTCGCAAGATGAAGGATGAAATGTCTAAAACGCTTGATCGTCTGCCTACGATTGGTGAAGTTGCGGAAGCACTCGGGGTTACTCCCGAAGAAGTGGTATTCGCTCAGGAAGCCAATAAGCCGCCGACCTCTATTCATGAGACGGTGTTCGAGAATGATGGCGATCCGATCACGCTGATTGATCAAATCGCTGACGAATCACAGGAGCGTTGGTTCGATAAGCTGGCATTAAATGAAGCTATCGGAGGCCTTAGCGAACGTGAACGTCTGATCGTCTATCTTCGATACTATCGTGACCAAACGCAGTCGGAGGTCGCCAGTCGTCTAGGGATTTCTCAAGTGCAGGTATCCCGGCTGGAGAAGAAAATATTGCAAAATATCCGTGAGCAGATTGCTCAGTAGGATAAAGCTAATCATGTAATGACGCTTGTAAAATAGCGAATTGGAAGAAAAAGCCGCCCCGAAAAGGGGGGGCTTTTTATGTGGAGGTGATCTCAATATGCATGCACTCGGCGACGAGAATGTGATCACATGGTCTATAGATATGGAAGAAAATCTGCTGACGATGTCGAATGGTTTAGAGAAATGGGTAGGTGTCACAAGTAAGGCTATTTCGCATAGCCCTAATTTTCTGCGGGAATTTGTGTATGTAGTGGATCTTGATCAATATGATACCTACATGGAAAGATTGAATGCTGGTCTTATCAGTAGTCTTGAGTATCGGATGCAACGATCTACTGAAGAACTTAAGTGGGTTCAAAGTATTGGTACGCCAATTCTAAATGAGGATAATAAGGTCTGCCGAATAGATGGAGTTATGCTGGACATTACTGAACAAAAAAAGGCGCAAATTCAATTAGAAAGCACATTTTCTTTGTATCAACAAATGCTCTCCAAGCTTGATGTGGCAATTTGGTCTTTCGATTACGTATCTAAGAAAGTGCTATTTATATCGGATGCCATTTTCAATATCACCGGTTATTCAGTTGAAGAGGCGAAGGAGGATGACTTTTGGCTCCGTATTGCGCATAAGGAAGAAAATCCTTTGGATCAGGAGATCATGTCAACGGCTCTGCAGGGGATTCCAATGCTTACTGAATATCGGATCATCCACGCAAATGGTGAGCCTCGATGGTTACAGGTCAGGATCATACCCAGTCTAGATGAATCCCAAGCGGTGGTTCGGCTTGATGGGATATTGGCAGATATCACTGAAAAAAAGTGTATGAAAGAGGCTTTCTTCAAAAGTGAACAACGTTATAAATCTTTATTTGATTATAACTCAGACGTCGTATGTGAACTGGATCTGCAAGGGAATATTTTAGCAATTAATTC
This sequence comes from Paenibacillus sp. FSL R10-2734, assembly GCF_037963865.1. Lineage (NCBI taxonomy): Bacteria > Bacillati > Bacillota > Bacilli > Caryophanales > Paenibacillaceae > Paenibacillus > Paenibacillus sp. FSL R10-2734. Next base: position 2,791,283 of record NZ_CP150170.1, read on the forward strand.
TGCGGCAGAGCAAATTACTGGAGAATCTTTAAGTATGGTCGGAGAGAAATTGTCCATTATGAATCTATTTGGAGCAGAGAATATACCAAGGATGGCGGATTATTTTGAAAGAACAGTACGAGGATCTGCTCAGCATTATGTTGTGACATCTTCCCGCAAGGATGGAAAAGTGAGTCACTGGTCTATGAAAAATGTCCCGGTATATGTGAATAGTCGTATTGTTGGTGCTTTTGTGGTCGCTAAAGATATAACATCAACAGTAGAAGTAGAGCACAAGCTGGTGCAACGTGAAGCAGAATACAGACTTATTATTAATAACATGAAGGATATGATGGGTGTTCTAGATCAGAAAGGGAATTTCATTGTAGCTTCCCCCTCCTGTGAGACCCTAATCGGTATTCCTGTAGGCTTAATCAAAGACACTACTATACTAAAATATATCGATCCAGATGAGCAAGAAAGCTTGCGTGAACAGATATCAAATATTTTTAGGACAAAAGCAAGCATGATGTTTTACAATCGTTTTATTCATTCAAAAGGTTATATCTTAAATTTAGAATGTCTTGCTACTCCCGTTCTAGGTGAGGATGGAGAAGTAATGAGTATTGTAATTGTAGCAAGAGATATTACCAAGAGAGTGCAAATGGAAAAAGAATTAAGGGAAAGCGAGGAGTTCAATCAGCAGTTGATCAAGCTATCACCTGAAGCGGTCGTTCTTCATAGCGAGTATAAGTTTGTTTATGTGAATTTCGCCTGTCGTGGTTTATTTGGAGTTTGCGATGAGAGTCAGTTGATCGGTAAAACGATTTTTAATTGGGCGCATCCGGACTATTTGTCGCTGGCGAAAGAACGCATGCTTGAAATCTATAAGGAGCCCTATAAGATCTTAGTTCCAATTGAACAAAAGGTCGTACGTTCGGATGGAACGATTATCGATGTAGAGGTAACAGCTAGCTCCATTTTGTACAAAGGGAAAATTGCATGCATCTCTATATTTAGGGATATAAGTGATCGAAAAAAAACAGAAGAGGACAGACAACATGCCTCCCAAATGATTCGTGAAAGCGAGGAAAGGTATTTTCGTTTGCAGATGAGTCTGGACCAGTTCTCACAGGATCTTTTTGGTGTAATGAAGATTAGCCATATGGAACAGCGGTTGCTCAAAGAAGTCAGAGATATCCTGCAGGTATCAAATATTAGTCTAATCGATGTTGAACATAATCATGATAAATTATGCGAAATTATCGAAACGGAGCAAGGGTATTCACTCAAGATCGGGGAGTTCCGCGGAACAAGTTATTTACTATCGATTAACGAGAAGACCCGTTTATTAGAAATCAGTTCTATTCGAGTCTGGCTTGAGACGATCACCCGTTATGTTAGTGTTCTCTTTGATCATTTTTTGCTGATTGAAGACTTAACTAAGGATCTTGAGCAAGCGGCTTCCAAGCAAGTAGCTCCTACATGGCTTCTCCGCTTTATGTTTAATTTATCCGAGAATGAACGAAAACGACTTGCTCAGGATTTACACGACTCCGCCCTTCAAGAACAAATTATCTGGTATCGTAAGCTGGATCTTCTCCTAGGGGATAAGTCCATTAGTGGGGAATTTAGAGGACAACTAGAACAGATCACAGAAGGCTTACTAGATGTCATCTATCAACTGCGGATTATTTGTAACGAGCTCCGCCCCCCTGCACTAATTAATGAGGGCCTTACCTCTTCGCTGGAGACGTTGTTTGAATTCACTCAGCTGCGTACCAATTATCAGATTTATTTCCAGTCAGAAGCATTCACACATAAGCTAGATGATGAAATGCTTATAGGATTGTACCGGATTGTGCAAGAGCTTTTAGCTAATGCAGCGAAGCACTCCTTTGCGACAGAAGTCCACATTACCTTAGCTAGTGTAGCTGAGCAGATTCATTTGAATTATCAAGATAATGGAATTGGAATGAGTTTACTTGGAGAGGATTCGCTAAAAAGTATGGGGATATACAGTATGAAAGAAAGGGTTCGGAGTATGGAGGGGACGATAGTATTCCACTCGCCAGAGAATAAGGGATTAGCGGTCAATATATCTATACCTGCAGATTAATCATGCGGCATAACAATTGGATAGAGGTGTAGTAGTAGGCATGATTCAAATTTTGTTAGTGGATGACCATCCATCTGTAATGGAAGGGACTAGAATGATATTAGAACAAGAGGGAGATATGAAGGTTACTCTAGCCAATTCTGCCCATGAGGTGCTTGAAATGGTGAGTAGTCATTCTTTTGACGTAATGTTATTTGATCTTCATATCGCCGATGTGAATGGAATTGATTTGGCGAAACAAGTATTAACAATGAACGCGGATGCGATCATTTTAATCTATACCGGATACGAATTTAACAACAAATTTAATTTGATGATCGAATCAGGAATATTTGGATTTATCTCAAAAACGACCAATAGAGAGCAGTTGATTACAGCAGTACGTTGTGCATTAAGAGGGGAAGTCATTCTACCGCAGACTTTAGTCAAGCAGTTAAGAAAAGTACCACCTAAAGGATTAGAAATCACTGATGAACAAGCAACCTCCATGATTAGCAAAAGGGAACATGAAATGCTAACAGAAATTGCAAAAGGAAAAAGTAACAAGGAAATAGCAGAGATAGTGCTTATGAGTCAGCGGTCTCTTGAATATAGTTTAACTAATTTATTCCAAAAGCTAAATGTGAAATCAAGAATTGAAGCGGCTATCACAGCTAAAAGGCTGGGAATATTAAAGGAATCAGATTTTACTAATTCATTGTGAAAATACGTAATAATCACATAGATTGAAATCCCGTTCACTGGTTAGTGAGGCGGGATTTTTTGTTATGCGCATCTTTGCGGGGGGACGCAATAATTTTGCGCGATCACGCCATTTTTTTTCGGTTACCATATTCTGCTTACAGTTTATGATGAAATAGTTCCTAAGAATTTCAAAAATTTACTAGCGTAATGAGGTGCAGAAGGGTGAAATGGTTTTATAATTTAAGAACAGCAGTAAAGTTAATCTCAGCATTTGTGTTGGTATCGGCCATATTATGCTTCGTAGGATTCTATGGAATAAGCAATTTAAGTAAGATGGATGAGTCCATCGAGGATATGTATAAGAATCGCTTAACACCGATTGCCTATCTCGGTGAAGCGAATGAGCTTTTTTTAACGAATAGAATAAACATTCGAGATATAAATACGATGGCCAAAACCGAGGTGAAGAAAAAAGAGTATCGAGATAAATTACATAAGAATGTCCAAAGCATTGAAGATATCATGAGTAAATATAGTAAGACTAAATTGAGAGAAGAAGAATCAGAGAAGATGAAGACTTTTCCTGAGATTTGGCAACGATACATCACCAGCGTGGATCATGCGATTGAATTGGATATGAAGATCATCAGTAATGAAGAATATACAAATTATTTGCTAACAGGAGATTTACAGTTGGCTACTACGGAGATGACGGATTTCCTGCAAGGTCTAATTGACATCAACATGAAGCAGGCACAGGGATCCAGTGAATACGCAAATAAGCTATATCAATCCTCTCGTTTGATTACCTTCAGTGTTACTATTGTTGCACTGCTGATCAGTGTGAGTTTTGGTTATTTAATCTCTCAAATTATCGCACGACCTCTAAATCAAGTGATGCGCCTGCTGGGTAAAGTAGCCAGTGGAGACTTAAGCGAAACATCAAATCTGGAATCCAAGGACGAGATCGGAAAGCTGGCCCATTCAGTTAATGCCATGGTTATGAACTTAAGGCGTACCGTGGGAGGTATATTGTCCTCGGCGGAAAGTGTCTCAGCTGCTGCGCAGCAAATCTCTGCAAGTACTGAGGAAGTAGCTAGCGGTAGTATGAGTCAAGCCACTGCAGCGCAAACGATGAATGAACTATTCCGAGAATTATCTGAAGCGATTAATTCAGTAGCTCAAAGTGCAGAGCATGCCTCAGAGCTGTCAGATCAGACGATGCGTATCGCTCAGGATGGAGGTGCTGTAGTTACGGACTCCATACAAGGGATGAGGCTGCTAAATAATCAAATGTCTAGTTTAGAAGAAGGCTCTGATAAAATTGGGCAGATTATTGCGGTTATTGATGATATTGCAAAACAGACAAATCTGCTGGCCTTAAACGCAGCAATCGAAGCGGCTCGTGCTGGAGAACAGGGCAGAGGATTTGCAGTTGTGGCAGATGAGGTAAGAAAGCTAGCAGAGCGGAGCAGTGAAGCTACGAAGCAAGTTACGGACATTATTAAAGACATGCAGAAGAATACGCAGCATAGCGTGAAGGCTGTCGTAGAAGGTGTAGCTTTCTCACAAAAAAATGGGGAAGCCTTTGATTATATTATTTCTATGGTTAACGATACCGCACATAAAGTAACAGAAATCGCAGCCGCGAGTGAAGAACAGGCTGCACAATCATCAGAAGTCCTGTACTCCATTGAGAGTATATCAGCAGCAACAGAAGAAATGGCGGCCAGCAGCAGTGAAACGGCAACGACGGCTAATGCATTAGCACAGCTTGCGGAGGAATTAAATGCTCTCGTATCATTTTTTAAAGTTAAATAAACAGTGTCATGGGTATTATCATTGATAGGAGAGGAGAAGTAGTGCAAAAGTTAAAGGTGCTCGTAGTAGCTACTTCAGTAACCATGCGTAAACAGATCTCGATCCTAATTGCGGAGGATTCAACTATCGAGGTCATTGGAGCAGCTCGAAATGCATCCGAAGCGGTTAGCAAAGTACAAGAACTCAGACCCGATGTCGTAACTATAGATATAGAAATACCGGAATTAAATAGTTTGGTAGCACTCTCAAGCATTATGTCACAGCGTCCAACGCCAATTCTTATTCTGGGTTCAAGAACTAAGGATGGAATAACAGCGACCATCACAGGGCTACAAAACGGTGCAGTGGATTTCATATCTAAACCAACCAAATCCAATGGATTTGATCTATCTGACATAAAAGATGAGCTGCTATTCAAAATAAAACAAGCTGCCCAAATCCCATTGAGAACCCTCATCCTTAATAACATTACCGTTTCCAAAGTGATTTCAGGATTACAGGCAGAAGAAAATTCTAAGTCCGGTTGTAAGGAAGCATTGGATCAAATTGTGGCAATAGGATGTGGAGTAGGTGGCCCGAAGGCGCTTGAAATCGTAATCAGCTCGCTCCCAGCGAACTTCCCATACCCCTTACTAATCGCTCAGCATATGCCGCCCAAGTACACAAAAGTATTGGCAGAACGATTGAATCGGTTCTCAAATGTACGGGTGGTTGAGGCGAAGGATGATCAGTTGGTGCTCGGCGGAACGGTATATATCGCACCTGGTGATCGTCATATGACCGTAATCCAGAAACAGCAAGAATATAGAATCAAACTTCATCAGAAGCTTCCGGTGAATGCGCACCGTCCATCTATTGATGTGCTGTTCGATTCCATCTCTGGATTAAAGAGCCTGAAGCAGCATTTGATCTTAATGACCGGAATGGGAAACGATGGGGCGAGAGGAATGCTACTTGCTAAACAAGCAGGAACTCAATCAACGATTGTTGAATCGCATGAGACTTCTATTGTAAATGAAATGCCCGGAGCAGCGGTGGCGCTTGGGTGTGTGGATTATGAGGTTCCTTCGCATTTGTTAGCCTCGAAGATTATGGAGGTTACGGGGGAGTTGCGACGGTAGGTAAGAATGGAAAGAGTCTCCTTTAGGAGGCTCTTTTTGTACATTTGCACGCTCGAAACAATTAAACCTCTGTGAGCAATCTAACAACCGAACGCTCCGCGTACCTTTATAGTATTAGCAGGAATAATGTGATTCCATTTAATGTTAATTCATTCCGAGCTATGAAGGGGAAGGTGCCAGCATGTCGATTCTAGAAGTAGAGAATCTCTCTAAACAATATAGAGGCAAAGGCAAAATGAATGTATTTCAGGCGCTAAACGGGATAAGCCTGAGTGTGGATAACGGTGAGTTTGTAGCGATAATGGGACCTTCGGGGAGCGGGAAAACGACGCTGCTGAATATCCTTAGCGGAATCGACACGGAGTATAGTGGGGTAGTACGGATTGCAGAGACAAGCATAAGTGAGATGTCCAAGAACGAGCTTGCACTTTTTCGCCGGCAGCGAATGGGGTTCGTTTTTCAGGATTACAATTTGCTGGATAGTTTGACCCTTCGGGAAAATATCATGGTGCCTATGGTGCTGGATGAACAAGAGGTAGAAGACATCAATGCCAAGACTGATGAGACGGTATCTCTATTTGATCTAGGTGAGGTGAAGGACAAGTATCCGTATATGGTTTCAGGAGGGCAGCAGCAGCGAGCGGCGATCAGCAGAGCGATTATTAATAATCCGGCTGTGATTTTTGCGGACGAGCCTACGGGGAATTTGGATTCCAAATCATCGAGTACAGTGATGAGAACCTTTGCTAAACTGAATGCTCTGAAAGGAGCGACGATTGTAATGGTGACGCATGATCCTTTTGCAGCCAGCTATTGTAATCGAGTGCTTTTTATCAAGGATGGGAAGGCGTTATTAGAGATTGCTAGAGATAATAAAGAGCGCAGAGCATTTTTCGATATGATTCTGGAGAACCTGGCCTTCATTGGAGGGGGAGAAGATGACCTTTAGGAGAATGGCTTATCAGATCTTTAAGGCGAACCTTAGAAGGTATTTGTTATTTTTCCTGTGCAGCAGTTTTACGATCATGGTCTTCTTCACATTCTATTCGCTTTATACGAACCCTGATTTCAATAACCCTTATCAAGTGAATGGGATGGTATCCGGTAATTTATATGCTCCTTTTTTGGTTATACGAGTGTTTGCTGTTCTATTTATTTTGTACGCACAAATGGCCTTTGTGAAATTTAGAAAAAGCGACTTCGGGCTGTTAATGGTCCTAGGAATGACGTATCACAATATCCGCAAAATAATTTTTTTCGAGAATAGCATGATCGCTTTAGCTTCGATTCTCACTGGTTTAGGTTCAGGGACGGTTTTTGCGGGAATATTTTTCTTCATCGTATCGAAGTTTGTTGATATTGGGGACAGTGCTTTTACACTGACGTTGGATAGTTATTTTCATACTACTATATTCTTCGTGGTTATTTACATTGTAGTGATAGCGGTCAATCTATTGTTAACCCTGAGATATAACATGGTGCGCCTTTTAAAAGAATCCAGAACTGCAGAACGCAGCCTTCTTCACGGGAAAATTACCGGGTTCGTTGGAGTCGTACTTTTGGGAATCGCAGTTTATGATATGCTCAGTCATTACAGTTACACTAACGGCAATGTGATGCTAAGAAGTATCGGAATATGTATAGTGGGAGTCTATTTTTTGATGTCAGGACTTGGGGGGTGGATGGAGTTCTTCTTATTGCGTGTAACACGCTCTAATCACAAGCACCTTCTGTTTATGTCCGATCTGAGCCATACCCTTGGACGGTCACGAATAGTAATTGCTCTTATCACCTTCCTCGCCTTCATTACTATTTCTCTGAGCAGTATTATATTTTTTATCACCTGGGATTCTCAAGCGATTGCGGTTAAGAATAACCCGTATCATATCGCCTATACAGAAGTATTCGGGAAAAATAGCATTTCACCAGAGACACTTAGCGAGATCACAGATCATGGCGCTACACCGCTGATTTCACATCAAGAGCTTCCATATATAGATTTATTCGCTTTCAAAATATTCTCTGTCCAGAGTATAAACTCATTAGCTGGCAGTGATTATCATGTAGAGAAAGGTCACTTTCTTAATCTTGCTTTAGTTGCTCAAGGTGACGAGCTTAAGAATCAAAGACCGGAAATGCCATCCTTCGAAATGAAGCTTTCCTCCGGCAACCAAACGCTGCACTCACAAGGTCTCATTTTAAAAATGCTATTCAATCCTGTGCCGATTCTAATGAATGGACTTCATATCATTGTGAATGAAGAAGATTATGCGGCTCTGAAGGCGGAGCATACGAACTCACTCGGGAATCTTCAGCTGCTTAACTTCAAGGATTGGAAGAAGACTGCTGAAATAGATGCTAAGATAAATGCGGCATTAGCCAATTATAACAAGGACAACACGGAGTCTTGGTATGGAGATGATCGGCATGATGCCAGCGCATTCTCCACCAAGTCTAGAATTAATGAATATTCACAGTTACAGGAGTCGGGCCGATTCGGAATTTTCGTATTTACGTTTGTAGGCCTATTATTCTTTATTGCTTCTGGTGTGGTTCTGCATTTCAGTATTCTTACGGATCTAGAGCGAGAGAAGATAAAATTCAGGAAGCTGAACAAGATTGGAATTACTTCTAAGGAAGTGGCCCAAATCATAGGTAAACCCTTTAAAGTACTATTTTTTCTCCCTTATGTATTAGGTGCGATGCTGGCTACTTTTTTTGTAGTAAGTTCTACCAGGATAGAAATGTCCATAGGTCTGGCTCCGTTTTGGTTTTGTTTGTTAATAGGAGGGGCGTATCTTGTATTTCAAGTCCTCTTTTATAATGTATATACCAAAATATATACTCGCAAGATGCTGTCTCATATCCAATTACTTGAAATTCCCTTAGCAGAACAAAAATGATACCAATATAATTCCAAATATGATAATATTAACAAACAAAAAACGTAGGGGGATTCCGTTTGAAGAAGATCTTATCCAGAATTGCAGTGGCATTGTTGATCTTGACTCTAGTTGCTATTGTCACTTGCTTTTATATTGGTGAATTCACTTATGCGTACTTATTAATTTTGGTACTGTTTTTTGTTTTTGCGGGGATGGGGCAGCTATACAAGCTTAAGAATGATGAGTATATGTACAAAAAATTAAATAAGTCCGATCAGTATGAAGAATATACTAGATAACATTCATTTAATACCAAAACACCCCACTTTAGGCATCGCCTTAAGTGGGGTGTTTCTTTGTTTGTTATGCTTATTTCTTACCGTTTCGCTCAAGAATCATTTCCACGAACAGATCGATCTGTGCGGTAATTGCAATAGGATCATAGCGGTAGAAGGTATCAAAATCGTTGTAGAACAGATGGTCGTTCTTCGCAGCATCAAGTCCATTCCAAACTGGAGATTCCTTCAGCTCTTTCAGTTTATCGCCTTTTTTATCAGGATCATAAGTAGTTAGGAACATGTAGTCAGCTGCATATTCTGGCAATAGCTCCATAGACAGCTGTAGCGTTTGGTTGTCGTTGCTGTTCTTTGCAGGCATTTTCAGCTTAAGCGCGTTATAGAGGGCTTGTCCACCACGGCCAGCATTGTTCCCGAAGGTCCATAGCTCGCCTTTGTCAGTAAGCTCATAGATGCCAAAAGTATCATTTTCATTTACGACATCTTTAAGCTTCTCGCGGCCTTCCGCAGCCTTTTTCTCAAAGTCAGCGATGAATTGTTTGGCTTTGTCAGGTGCACCTACAATATCACCGAACAGTTCTACTGTCTCATAGATATTCGTTGCAGTCCCGTAAGGAATATGAACCGTTGGCGCAATTTTGGATAAAGCATCGTAGTTATCATCGTACATAACGACAATTAAATCTGGTGTAAGTTCTAAAGCTTTCTCAGCATTGACTGGAGCACCTACATCTTGTGTATTTTTGAGTAAATCTTTCAAGAAGGGGTTGTCAAAGGTACTAGGTTCAACACCGACCACATTTGCTCCAACGGAAAGCAATTCCCCGCCATAATAATCGGTAACGATACGCTGAGGTTTAACTGGAATTTGCACAGTACCTTTACTAGTTTCATAGCTACGCGTTTCAGCGGCAGGAGCTTCTGTAGCTGCCGTTGCCTCGGCACTTGGTGCCGTTTTTGCTTCGGATGTAGCTGATGGTGTATTAGATGAAGCATTGTTGTTCCCCCCGCAGGCGGTCACAAATACGGACAATAACATTGTGAGTGCCAGGATGGGGAAGAGGGTCTTTCTTTTAAACATGGTAAACCTCCCTAAGTATACGTGCTAATTAATAATAATGAGAATCATTATCATTATTATTATTATTTTGAACCATATCAAATCCTAGAATTCGTGTCAATGCAATAATTTAAATTTCACCAATTAAATCTATCTATTGCCAAATCCAAGAAGTCTAAATTACAATAGACAGGTGATAATGAGAATCAATTTCATAGAAATAGGGTGGCATTCATGAATCAACAGATAACTACCAGGATAGGAGCCGATAAGGGAGTAGTAAAACGAGATTTTCGTTCACGTCCTTGGGCTGCAACCTTAATCTTGGTTGGCGGTCTGGCGCTATTAGTATTAGGTATCGCTGTCTCCGTCTCTTTCGGTGCAGCAGATATTAAGCTGTCTGTGGTGTGGTCAGCTGTATTTAACTTTAATCCGGAGATCATGGATCATCAGATTATTAGAGAATTAAGATTACCCCGTGTACTTGGCGGGGCAATGATAGGGGCCAGCTTTGCAGTTGCTGGCGCCATTATGCAGGGGATGACGCGAAATCCACTGGCAGATTCAGGTCTGATGGGTATCAACTCAGGCGCAGGATTTGCGCTCGCGCTTTGTTTTGCTTTTTTTCCAAATTTATCGTTTATGTATTTGATTCTATATTCTTTCCTGGGTGCCGGAGTAGGTGCGGGCGTTGTATACGGGATTGGATCACTTGCCAAAGGAGGATTAACTCCTGCTCGATTGGTGCTGGCGGGTGCTGCTTTTAGTGCACTTTTGTCGGCGCTTAGTGAAGGGGTAGCTTTATATTTTCACATCGGTCAAGATTTGGCTTTCTGGTATGCGGGAGGCGTGGCTGGGACGAAATGGATTCAACTCAAAATCATGTTCCCTTGGATAGGGGCTGCTTTACTTGGTGCAATGGTAATCTCCCGATCGATCACGATGCTCAGTTTAGGTGATGATGTGGCTAAAGGGCTAGGTCAGCGTACAGGGCTTGTGAAGTTGGCAGGGGCTTTAATCGTATTGGTTCTGGCCGGATCATCGGTTGCCGTAGTTGGTGCCGTTGGTTTCATTGGACTTATAATTCCGCATTTAACACGTTTTTTTGTGGGTGTCGATTACAGGTGGATCATTCCTTGTTCAGCTATACTTGGCAGTCTACTCGCAGTGTTTGCAGATTTAACGGCACGGATGATTAACCCTCCTAATGAAACGCCGCTTGGGGCGATTATTGCACTGATCGGTGTGCCTTTCTTCCTTTATCTTGCGCGTAAAGAAAGGAGGGAGCTGTAATGATGGAGAAGACCACGTTCTCTACCTTCGAAGCCTCTAAGAATAAACGGGGTTTTATTACAATGATTTCGTTGGCTGTACTGATTGTTATTGCTTTTATTATTAGTATGAATACAGGATACATACGTTTGACTCCTATGGAGCTGCTAAATACGATATTCGGTAAAGGTACAGATAAACAGGAACTTATTTTATTTCAATTTCGGTTACCGCGTATTGTGATTTCTGTTCTGATCGGAGCAGGTCTGGCTGTATCTGGAGCTGTCATGCAAGGGGTCTTTCGGAATGCCCTTGCGGATCCCGGTATTCTTGGTATTAACGCCGGCGCGGGAATTATGGTTATGCTGTTAATTTCTTTTTACCCGACGGCAACCGCGGCTCCAGTGTATTTGCTGCCAATGGTAGCGTTTGTTGGCGCGGGAGTTACTGCTGCCTTAATCTACGCCCTAGCTTATAAGCGGCATCAGGGAATATCCCCTATGCGGCTGCTGCTGACTGGTGTAGCTGTAGCAGCAGGGATGAGTGCAGCTATGATCGTGCTGACGCTCCGCTTGGATCCTGAGAAGTATCAATTTGTCGCTACCTGGCTGGCGGGTAGCATTTGGGGAACAAGCTGGAAGTTTGTCCTCTCTCTCCTACCGTGGATTCTTATTTTGGTGCCTTATGTCATCTATAAGGCAAGGGTGATGAACGTACTAAATTTAGGTGAGCAGACAGCCGTGGGACTTGGGGCCGCAGTTACGAAGGAACAATTCCGTCTTCTTGCGGCTGCAGTAGGGTTAGCGGCGGCGAGTGTCGCTGTTAGCGGTGGCATTGGCTTTGTAGGATTGGTCGGGCCACATTTGGCTAGACGGCTAGTCGGGCCGAAGCATCAACTCATGCTTCCAACCTCGGCACTGCTCGGGGCACTGCTCGTGATTACAGCGGATACTATCGGGCGCTGGATTCTACAGCCGTCTGAGATTCCTACGGGCATCGTTGTTGCTGTAATTGGAGCACCATACTTTTTGTATTTGTTAGCCCGTACGAAATCTTGATGAAAGTAGGCTGATTACTCACCAGAAGGAGCGAATTCTTACCATGTTGCGTCGTTTTTTTGCTTACTATAGGCCTTATAAGGGATTGTTTATTCTTGATTTTTCCTGTGCTATTGCTGCTGCACTGCTGGAATTGGTCTTTCCTCTGGCTGTTAACCGGGTAGTTGACGATCTATTGCCAACTGGAAACTGGAAGTGGATACTCTATTCTTGCCTTGGCTTGCTAGGAATTTATATCGTCAGTTCCTTCATGCATTTTGTCGTCACTTACTGGGGGCATAAGCTGGGGATTAATATCGAATCAGATATGAGAAAGAAACTATTTGACCGTGTACAGAAGCTGTCTTTCAATTTCTTTGACAATAATAAGACGGGTCATTTGGTCTCTCGGATGACAAATGATCTGATGGATATCGGTGAGATTGCCCACCATGGTCCGGAGGATTTGTTTATAGCGGTGATGACGCTGCTCGGCGTATTCGGTATCATGCTCAGTATCAATTGGCAATTAGCTATTCTGACGTTTGTTATCGTTCCACTTATGATTTATTTATCGATGTACTTCAGTCGAAAGATGTCCAAAGCCTTCAAGATCATGTTTGCGGACATCGCAGATTACAATGCACGCGTAGAGAACAATGTGAGTGGAATCCGTGTCGTGCAGGCTTTTGCTAACGAGAATTATGAAATTTCCCGCTTTGCGGTGAATAACGAGCGCTTTCGGATTACGAAGCTGCTAACCTATCGAATTATGGCTTGGAACTCATCCTTTAGCTTTATCTTAATGAAATTAGTCTCTTTATTTGTTCTACTGTGCGGAACATATTTTGTGATTCAGAAGCAAATGACTTACGGTGAATTCATTGCCTTTGTGATGTTGTCCAATGTTTTCTTAGGCCCATTACAACAGATTAACTCGGTCATTGAGACGTATCCGAAAGGCATCGCTGGTTTCAAGCGTTATCTCGAACTACTGGAGACTGAGCCAGATGTTGCTGATGCCAAAGACGCCAAGCCAGTACATGGTCTTAAGGGGGATATCACCTTCAATGATGTAGCTTTCGCCTACAGCGATAAAGATAAGGTGCTTCAAAATGTGAATCTATCGATTACTGCAGGAGAGACCGTCGCTCTGGTTGGACCTTCCGGTGCGGGTAAGACAACGCTATGTAGTCTACTGCCTCGCTTCTACGATGTTAGCGGAGGTAACATAACCATTGATGGAATTGATATTCGCTCGATCACACTTGAATCTCTTCGTTCCCATATCGGGATTGTACAACAAGATGTATTCCTGTTTGACGGAACTATCCGTGAGAATATCGCTTACGGTAGATTGGGTGCTTCCGACGAGGAGATCTGGGAGGCAGCACGGCGTGCTCAACTGGAAGAACTGATCAAATCTCAGCCTACTGGGCTGGACACTATGATCGGGGAGCGGGGCGTTAAGCTGTCCGGAGGCCAGAAGCAGAGGTTATCCATCGCCCGGATGTTCCTGAAGAATCCGACGATTCTCATTCTGGATGAAGCCACATCGGCGCTGGATACCGAGACGGAGTCCGCGATTCAGGAGGCGCTCGCTGAGTTGTCTCAAGGTCGTACAACGCTTGTTATTGCTCACCGTCTTGCAACGATCAAGAATGCCGACCGCATCGTTGTCGTTGCGGAAGGTGGTATCTCAGAACAAGGTAAACATGAAGAACTGTTACAGACTGCCGGAATTTACAGTCGACTGCATGAGGCACAATTTGGGGCGTAATCGGCTAAGAACATCAAAAGAATATACTTTTGGAGGGACACAATGAACAATCAACTGGAATTATACGATGTAACTATTATTGGCGGCGGACCTGCTGGGATGTATACAGCTTTTTATAGCGGGATGAGAGACTTGAAGACCAAGTTAATTGAAGCGAAGGATGAGCTCGGAGGAAGAATGCTTATTTATCCTGAAAAAATGATCTGGGACGTAGGGGGCTTAACTCCCACTCTCTGTCACCAGCTAATCGGTCAGCTCAAGGAGCAAGCTCAGACCTTTGAACCAACCATTGTGTTGGGGCAGCTAATCATGAAACAGGAGAGACAAGAAGACGGGACGTATATTTTAACCTCGTCCACCGGAGAACAGCATTGGACAAAAACAGTTATTTTAACTATTGGCTACGGAATTCTACAGATGGCTAAGCTCGAAATTGAAGGTGCGGATCGCTATGAGGTGACGAATCTTCATTATACCGTTCAGGAGCTGGAGCCATTCCGTGGCAAAAGAGTGCTAATCTCAGGTGGAGGCGACTCCGCAGTAGACTGGGCGAATGAACTGGAGTCCATCGCAGCAAGTGTAACGATTGTACATCGTCGTGAAAAGTTTGGTGGTCATGAGAAAAATATTGTGCGGATGAAGGAATCTTCAGTCAATGTCCGCGTGCCATATGCAGTAAGCCAATTACACAGCAGTAACGGTGAAACGATAGATCAGGTTACGATCAACCACATAGACACGGGAGAAACAGAGAAATTCGAAGTGGATGCAGTCATCGTAAACCATGGTCTGAAGAGTGATTTTGGACCGTTAAAAGAATGGGGGCTTGATATGGGCGATTGGTGTGCGAATGTAACCGATAAGCTGGAAACCAATCTCCCTGGGATATTTGCTGCTGGTGACTTTGTGGATTATACGAGCAAGGTTCGTTTAATTGCAGGTGCTTTCACGGATGCGGTTTTGGCGCTTAATAGTGCCAAGCTGTACATAGATCCATCTGCGGACAAAGTTGCTTACGTTTCTTCTCACAATGAGCGGTTCGCGGAGAAGAATAAGGCGCTTGGCGTCGTTGATGGTCATTAATAAGAATATATGCCGATTGGCCCATCGTGGCTGATCGGTTTTTTTGTGTTTAATTGTTCTAATCCGAGTAATGCTCTAAATTCCAATAGTTGTATAAAAAAAAGATACAGAACAAATAGTATAGGCAGGAGGTGTTGAGGATGGACCCCTTTAACTCTACTATTTTGGCAGATAATCTTGAAGAGCTTCAAGGCAGGCTTGGGAATAGTCCTGATATTGTTATTCGTAGGCTTAAATCCATTACGACACAGGTTGAAGTGGCTGCGATATATATTGATGGCTTAGTAGAAAAGTTGATGGTCAATGAGTTTGTAGAGCATGCAATGTCTTTTGATAAGCTCAGTGAAGTAAACCTTGAGTTAACATCTGCCGAGGATATTTTTAACTATATGAAAGAGGTAGCAAGAGGGATCGGAGAAGAACAAACCACTAGTGACTGGGATGGGCTATATGAGGCTTTATTCTCCGGAGATACCATTCTATGGGTTGACGGTGTTAAGGACGCTATAAGAGGGAATACGAGCGGTGGTGAGGTTAGAGCGGTTTCGGAGGCGACAACCCAAGTAGCCATTCGCGGCTCTAAGGAAGCTTTCACAGAGTCTATGGGGACTAATATTTCATTGGTGCGCAGAAAAATACAGAGCCCTGATCTATGGATTGAGTCTATGAAGATAGGTAAGGTCACGCAAACGAATGTATCACTTATGTATATCCATGGAATCGTCAATGATTCAATCTTGGATGAGCTTAGAAAAAAACTCAAAAGTATTACTATAGATGGCATTCTGGAATCTGGGTATATTGAGCAACTTATTGAAGATACTCCTTTTACGCCTTTTCCAACATTATATAATACTGAGCGCCCTGACAGTGTTGCTGGAAATCTCCTTGAAGGGCGAGTGGCTATTTTTGTAGATGGCACCCCATTTGTACTGATTGCTCCAACCACTTTTTTTATGTTTTTTCATGCAGTAGAAGATTATTACCAGCGGTTTGACATTACGACCTTGATCCGCATATTAAGATTTATTTGTTTGGCAATTTCATTATTTGGACCCGCACTATTTGTTGCGATTCTAAACTTTCACCAAGAGATGATTCCTACACCTTTGCTCATAAATTTAGCTTCACAAAGAGAGGGAGTACCGTTCCCGGCTTTTATTGAAGCGATTTTAATGGAGATTACCTTTGAGATTATACGCGAAGCAGGAATTCGTATGCCCTCACCTATAGGCCAAACAGTATCGATCATTGGGGGCTTAGTCTTAGGACAGGCTGCGGTACAAGCAGGTATTGTCTCTCCTGCGATGGTTATTGTAGTTTCCCTCACAGGAATATCCAGCTTTGCTACTCCAGCCTTTAATATGGCTCTATCCATACGCATACTGCGTTTCATCATAATGTTTATTGCTGCCTTTATGGGGCTTTACGGAATGGCGATCTTTCTCTTTATTTTAATTGCTCATATGTGTAGCTTGAACTCGTTGGGATTTCCCTATATGTCGCCATTTGCTCCTTTTATCGCAGATAACCAGAAAGATACCATCATGCGAGTGCCGCTGAAATATATGAAGACCAGACCTCGTCTATTATACCAAAAGAATCATACCCGACTCAAAACGAATGAGAGAAAGCCGGGGGGAGCGAAATGAATTTTGGATGGATTGTGCGTTCATTTGTTTATATGGGCTGCCTACTGCTATTAACTAGCTGCTGGAACAGTCGTGAATTAAACAATCTGGGTATAGTAAGCGGAATGGGTGTGGATAAAGTACCAGATAAAGAGGAATATCAGGTTACTTTCCAGGTTGTAATTCCATCCTCTACAGCAACAAGTGCAGGGGCAAGTACTGGAAAGCCCACGATTACTATTTATTCTGCTAAGGATCGGACAATATTCGGTGCTTTTCGCAAAACTTCAAAAATTGCGGCTAGACAATTGTTTTTTGCACACACGCAGCTGTTCGTTATAGGGGAATCAACTGCTAAGAGTGGCATTGAAGGTATTTTCGACATCTTTGAGAGATCCCATGAGCTGCGGCTTAACACGGAAGTCATTGTAGCGAGAGATACAGATGCGATCTCAATCCTGAAGCTTCTGCAGCCCATAGAGAATCTCCCTGCTGTGGGGATCGTTAAGAAGAGTAAGAATACCGCTAGAATATGGGGAGAGAGTAGAGATATTAATGTATTTGAGCTGGTCAATGGAATGGGTGGTGAAGGGGAAGTGGTCATCTCCGGTGCAAAGATCATCGGAAATCCTGAAGATGGTGCGAAGAAATCAGGAATGGAACAAACCATAGTTAAAGCACTTGTTACAATGAGTGGGATTGGGGTATTTAAAAATGGGATTTTGCAAGGCTGGCTGGATGATTCGGTGGCTAGGGGAGCACTTTGGGTTCAAAACGAGATTAATGAAACCAGTATCAATGTAGATTCGCGTGATATTAAGGATTCTATAGCCGTAAACATAAACCAATCTAAAACGAAAATTAAAATTGAACTCCATGATAAGCAAGCGATCCTTCATGTTGATGTTGTGGAAGAAGGAGGAATAAATGAAGCACAGAGCTACATTGATATGAGCAAGAAAGAGGAAATTGAAAATTTGGAAGTCGAATTGGCCCAAGAGACCAAACGTGAGATCATTCAAGCATTACAGGCTGCTCAAGAAATGAAATGTGATATTTTTAATTTTGCAAATGAACTCAAACGTACAAATCCGAAGGCATGGGACTTGGTAAAGGATGATTGGGAGTCTGTGTTTGCGAAGGCGGAATTGGATGTTTCTGTTAAGGCATATATACGCAGTATAGGAATGAGGTTAAATCCGCAATTGTTTAAAAAGAAATGACAGAGTTCTAGAGGAAAGGTAGAAGGAGGGGGAGCCTATGAGAAAAGAAACTATCAGCGCGAATCAATTATTTGCCCTAATTCTTTTGTTTGAATTGGGAACCGCACTTGTGGTACCGATTGGACTTGAAAGTGGACATGCAGTATGGATTGCCATTTTGTTAGCGTTGCCCGGTGGCCTTCTACTGTATATGCTCTATGTATATTTATACCGTCAATATCCTGACATGATTATTAGCGGGTATACAAGGAAGATACTTGGCAATGTTATAGGTTGGCCGGTAAGCTTAACGTTCATTCCAATTCTCCTCTTCAATGCCTCTAGAAATCTACATGAAGTAGGCGATTTATTAATAGCCGCATCTTATGACAAAACACCAATGATCATTATTAATGCGATGATGATTGTTGCCGTTATCTACATTTTGAGTAAGGGCATTGTAGTGTTTGCACGGGCTGCAGAAATATATATGCTATTCATTATATTGATGGGTGTAGTCTGTTGTTTTTTAGTTGTAGCTGCCGGTCTTATAAAGCTGGACAACTTGTTTCCAATCCACGGCTCAGACTGGAAGAATGCATTGAAATCGGCCTACCTGAACATTTGGCTGTTTCCGTTCGGGGAGATGATTTGCTTCACTACGATTTTACCTCATATCATTAAACCAAAAGTGGCCAAGAGAACAGGGATCATTACAATCGTATTAAGCGGATTATTACTCAGCTTTATACATGCTATTGAAATATCCGTTTTAGGTGCAGATATCTATGACAGAACAACCTTTCCGATGTTTACTACGATTACTTTGGTTAACTTAGCTAATTTCATTCAACGCATGGACGCACTGGTTATCTTAACAATGATCATTGGTGTATTCTTTAAATTGTCAGTGTATTGTTACGCTGCAATGGTGATCACTGCCGATTTATTTAAGGTCAAGGACAGTAGAAAGCTTGTAGCTCCTGTTGGTGTTGTTGTTCTGTTCGGCTCATTAATTAGTTCGTCCAATTATACGATACACTTAGATGAGGGAGAAGTCTTTTTGAGATATGTATTGCCTTATTTCTGTGCTGCAGTTCCAATTCTATTATTCATCGTTCATTACTTCCGCAGAAAATTTGGGAGTGTACATTAGTTTATTTGATGGATTTATGTTTTCGTTTTCGGATGTAGGCTGTAATGGCATTCACAAACGGAATGGAGAAAAAGACAAACATAACCATAGATTCTTGTAAGCTTGTAACAGCAAAGGAGGCATGGATCGACCGCATTGAATCAGAAAGCGTTCTTCCCGATAGAAGATCAATGATTACAGCCATAAGCAAGCTCATAAATGCAAGCATGAAATACAAGGATAATAACTTCATATTTATCAACTCCTTTTGGTAAAATAAGAATGATACCATTGTAGTGTGGATAAACAGTATTATTACCTCTTGCGGAAATTCGTAGTCATTAAGGCAGAATGACAAAACCCCACCACTCCAACATTGTTGAAGGTAGTAGGGTGTCATTGTTAATTAGCTTTGAGAACTCGTTGCATTTATTTCGTAAGCCAAGCGGCCAGCTCTTCGGTCTGTGATAATACTGCGATAGGGTCATAATACCAAGAACGTTCTTCTTTCCATACATAGAGATGTCCATTTTTGACAGCAGGAAGATTGCTCCAGAATGGATCGGCCTTGTAATCAACTTCTGTAAGGTTGTTGGAGGTTAGAATAATATAATCCCCTGCGTACTTAGCGAGCGCCTCTTTAGATATTTCCGCCCACTGCTTCTCCATAATCTCCGCCGCTACAGCTGTAGGAGGCTTGCGTCCTAGCGCCTGATAGACAGGCTGTCCACCCCGCCCAAAATTGTCGCCATAGGCCCAGATGGATTTCCCACCGTCTTCCAGGATAGAGAAGGTTGCATCAGCTGGGATAGCCTTATCCACTTTTGCTTTAGCATCGGCTATCCGTTTGTCATAATCTGCAAGCCAATTTTTTGCTTCTTCTTCCTTGCCAAGGAGTTCACCGAAATAGGTCAATTCTTTATGCGCGTCTTTCAGATCTCCATAAGGAACAATGATAGTAGGAGCAATTTTACTGAGAGCTTCATAGCTTTCGGCTTGTCCCGAAATAATTAAGTCTGGATTCAGCGCGATGATTTTCTCAGGTGACATTTTGCCGTACGTCCCTGTATCTGTAACACCGGTTAGCGCTTCTTTGTAATACATATTCTCTAGGGTCAATCCGGGCGCACCGACAGGGATGGTATCAAGTGCTATTAGACTTCCCAAGTATTCCTCAGCGACAATTCGTTTTGGATGAACAGGAATTTCAATATCACCATTTATGGTGCTGACTGTTTTTAGAGTAGGGGCTTCGGTGTTTTCCGCTTGTTGACTATTTTCAGCAGGTGCATAGGTTGGCGCTGCTGTTTGGCTAGTGTTATTGGTACCACCTGTATTTTCCACCGTAGTATTGGAATTTCCACAAGCTGAAATGACTAGAATTAATGTCAGCATGAGGGGAAATAGAAGCCAATGGGTTTGTTTATTGATACTCTTTTGTTGATTATGCAATTTGTTGTTCCTCCTATGTATATTGATTATCATTCTCAATAAGAACTTTACAATCTTCTCTGGGTATTTACTATGGACGAATATGATCTTTGTTTGTGCATATTTATGATGTCATCACATGTAGCAATTCTTGAAGTTGTGCTTGAGAAGATAGTGGATCAAATCCATAAAACATATCGGCCTTGTTCAGAATATATACCCGTTTGTTACGGACTGCATCTAATTGATTCCAATCATGGGAATGAAAAAGGCGAGTGAGACGTTTTCTCCCCTCGGATGATGATGGGATGCTGGTAATAATAATATAATCTGCAGAATAGGACCCAATCTCCTCAATAGATGACACTAGATACCCGGAATCCATTATTCCGTTCTCCATAATGATGGATGGTGGCTTGAATTCAAGATCGCCGTACAAAATCTGGCAGCCCCTGCCGTAACTGCTACTGAAGCAATACGCTGCTCGGGAACTGATCTCCCATACGATTGCCGTTCCTCTTTCCGATCCTAACGAATGGTTCAGTTTCTTATTGGCAGCATGGCATAGCCCGTCATAATGACTTAACCATGCTTCTGCTCGCTGTCTCCGATTGACCACATCGGCGATCAACCCAAATTGCTCTCGCCAGCTCATTTGCATAAAGGGTAGCTCAATGACCGGAGCAACAGGAGTCAGGATCTTATTCTCAGGAAGAGTATAGCTGATAATGACATCTGGCTCTGCGGAAGCTACCGAATCAAAGAGGAGAGAGGAATTACCTTCGCACATAGTAAGTTGTTTAGAGGCGGGCACCTGCTCCAAGCTTCGCTGCCAATCGGAATACACACCGAGTTGAGGCATAATTTCCAATACACGTAGGATAGCTGTGTGATTGTAGTTCAGAGCTACAATTCTTTTATTCTTGTTCTGATAGGCCGTAGGTGAAAGGCCGACAAGCTGCTTGAATTTACGACTTAGATAAGTCCCTTCTTCATAACCAACCTCATGCGCCAGCGTGGTTAGATTTGGGGAACTGGTGAGGATTCGTTGCTGTGCTCTGCGGATTCTTAACAGTGTAATATAAGCGCTGAAAGTTTGGCCCATGAATTTTCGAAAGGTACGTGAGAAGTGCTCAGGACTTACCCCAGCTAACGAAGCCATCTGCTCCCGGGTGATATCTTCGTTGTAGTGTGCTTCTATATATTCAAACACTTGTTCAAGCCAGCTTCCTGACGTCTTCTTTCTTGCAGACTGTTCATGATGAAGCTCCACGATGAATTGGGTGAACAGTTGCTGGACCCTAAACGGTTTGTGCTCATCTGGTTCTATCCAGGCACTGTAAAGTTCACCTGCAAGCGTCATCAAACTAGTTGAGGCGTGGTGTAATTGAGAGATTTCATTTGAAAAAGAGTTCTCTTGCTTTCGATTTGTCATACAGAAGTATTCTATCCATACCCCCTGTAACTGTAGCTCGGATTCCGGATTCAATTCGGATAATACATCAAAGGTCAGGATACTTCCGGCCTTGACGCTGTGAAGCTCACCATCTAGCTTAAGCTGACCAATGCCTCCCCATACAATCAAAATGCTAGAGTTAGTCGCTGGGATATTTTCAGTTGTGTAGTGGGAAAGACCGGTTAGGCTAGTGATCTTAACAGGCATATAAAATGGATGGGAATGATGTGGCATCCTGCCGGATTGGATGGACATGTAAGTACTCGCTCCCTTTTTCAGTGATAATCATTCTCACTATAGTATACCAGTCATTCTTTCTATTGACTATAATGACTCTTATGATAGTGTTTAGAATAATCCACTAACGGAATATTGTGAACGAATCAGGAAGTATATATTTGGGGCCCCCGCAAAGTACCTGAGTACGCATCGAAGCAAAGCCCCACTTTGTGGGGATATCTTAGGCATGAAAGGAATGGGATTTCATGACAACTTGGAATTTACAAGGAACTGTAAGTCATTTGTTGATATGTAATGGAAGCAGCTGCAAGAAACACAAAGGTGAAGAGGTAGCTGAAGCGATAGAAGATGAGATTGAAAAGCAAGGTGCGCAGAGTCTAATACATACAACGGTAACTCGTTGTAATGGGAGATGTTCAGATTCCTGCGTTGTGATCGCATACCCTGAAGGGGTGTGGTATAAAGAGATCACGCCCAAATTAGCGAAGTCGCTGGTACGGAAACATTTACAGGGCGAGAAGCTTGATGACAACGTGCTTTATACGTATGATGGGCTGTTGATTGCAGCAAATGACAAGGGAGCTAAAGGGAAGAAGAAAAAATAGTTCACCGCTGATAAAAATGGCACTACCCCAGTGAACTAAGACAATGCATCAATGAGAGTAAAGAGGCCAAACCGGTGAGTTGGTTTTGCCTTTTTATTTAGTATTTTTCAACCTTTTAGGGCGCTTAACTTGTAAATTGTCAGTCTGAATTAACGTTACCTCCTCTTCAACCCTAAAGGTATAGCCGTAACCGCATAGTAACCACTCTTTACCTACCCCAGGAGCTGAAAACCATAAACCCCAAAAGGTCATCCTATGAGTAGATGGGTCCAAAACTTGAAGCCCTATTGTACCCGTACCGGGAAATACATTCCGCCTATTTCCGCCTCTTTTTCCACCTGTATTGTTATAGAAATAAGAACCGCGAGTTGAATTAGGTGGAATTATACCTGAATCAAAAAGACGATAATCGGTCCGAGCAATGAAGCTATCCCATTGACGGTTGAAGGCTTGTTCTTCTCCAAAGTCATTAATAAAGACTCTGATTTCTTTATTCGTTGTATTACGGATGGTCAAATAATTTTGTCCATTATTATTGGTGCTGCAGTCGAATAATGTACAACCACATCTTGATTGCCAGTTACCATTTCGACTTCGATTAACCCCGAGGAGATAATCATACTTGACCTGAGTGGCAGATGTTGAACGTTGAATGATTTTTTTTAACTGTGCTTTTCGTTTAACGCTCTTTTTCAAAAGGCATTCTCCTTTCTATGAACTATTAATATAGTATTCGTCGATAGAATAATCTGTGAGTTATTAGGAGCCTTTTTATGATCATCTCATTCAAGAATTTTAAAACTGATCGTTCGCTCATTCGCGATACAAGAGCTCTATTTATTCATGATAAATGGCGGATTTGTTACGTTTCTAGTCTTTAGGAATTGTTTTATTATTAAGGCAGAAAGATCACAAGTATTCAAGGAGGGGTACGATGAAGAAAGGATTGTTAGCATTTGTTGCTTCTGTGACAGTACTTAGTTTGGCAGGATGTTCAGGGAATAATGCAGCTGAAGGTAATAAAGGGAATACGGATGCACAAAATTCTACTACTACTAATACCGCTACAACAGCACCAAGTACGGATGATTCGAGCAAGCCAAAGGAAACGATTGAGATCAAATGGTTTAGACAAGAGGTTGGCGCTGCGAGAAATAAGGAGTTCTTCAAGAAAATTGAGGACAAATTCCATGAATTAAATCCGGACATTAAAGTAACTGGTATCGCTAACAATTCAAATTTAACAGCAACGGAATTTTTGAAAACATCGCTTACTTCCGGAGATATGCCGGACGTGATGACGGTACAGTCCGCCGACGAATTCGTTGGGGCAAACGCTTTGCTTGAAATTCCAGACGATGTTTCTAGTCTACTTGCAGACCCGCAGTTTGGAAGAACGAATGGAAAGCTTTATACCATGCCGTACAAAACAGATGTAGTTGGTGTTTTTTACAATAAAAATATGTTCCAAGAGCAAGGCATCGCAATCCCTACGAAATGGTCTGAGCTAGTAGCTGCCATTGATAAACTGAAAGCTAGCAAAGTTATTCCAATGTCGATCTCAGGAAAAGATAGCTGGGTCCTTGGAATGAGTGGTTTATGGCCGTTAATTGGTACGGAAGCCCTTGAATCCAATCCTGACTATCCTAAGCTTCGTGCCCAAGATCAAGCTACATTTGCAGATCCTGTATTTGAGAATGCGATGAAGAAGTTTGATGAGCTGA
Source organism: Paenibacillus sp. FSL R10-2734 (assembly GCF_037963865.1). Lineage (NCBI taxonomy): Bacteria > Bacillati > Bacillota > Bacilli > Caryophanales > Paenibacillaceae > Paenibacillus > Paenibacillus sp. FSL R10-2734. The sequence goes on from NZ_CP150170.1 coordinate 2,815,844, forward strand.
ATAAAATGGGGGCATTCGGTAAAGGTGTTTTAGGTATCAACTATCAGCAAGCGACGGAGCAATTCACTTCAGGAAAGGCTGCGATGTACCTGATGGGATCATGGATCGCCGGTGCTGACTTGCCTAGCTTAAAGCCTGGTTTTGATGTTGGATTCTTCCCACTTCCTTCTGAAAGCGGTGTCAAAGGATACTTAAGCAAAGGCTCCGAAGGATGGAGCGTGTCCGCAACCTCAAAACATCCGGAAGCAGCTTTGAAATTTGTGAAGTTCCTGTTTGAAGATAAGGAAGTATATGCTAGCTTGCTAGAAACAGAATCTGCTTTCTCTACAACTGCAGAACCCGTGGAATATCCAATCAACGAATATGGTCAAGCTGTGCTAGATGGAATTAAAGGCTTAACACCGTATCCACTGCCTGGCTTTGGATTAGGTGAGACAGCATGGGTATCTGGAATGGACTCCTATCTGTTTAAATCATTGCAAAACGTAATCAGTGGAAGTGATATCGCCAAAGAAATAGCTGGTGCTGACGCTGAATGGAAGCGTTTGAAAAATTAGTAGCTACAAAAGGCGCAAAGATCTTACCTTTGCGCCTTCTTATTAAAAGCTTTACGAAAATTTTCACAAGAAACGGTTACCGTCTTTAATGTCGACAATACCGTTCCTTCTTATCAAGGAGAGTGAGTGCGAGATGAACAAAAAAATACTGCCCTATATCATATTATTAGCACCTGCCTTAATCGGATATCTCATTTTTGCGATCGTACCCATTTTTATGAGCTTTTATTTCAGCTTCACTAATTTCGACGGGGTTAAGTCGGTTTATGATTTTATTGGTTTCGACAATTACGTTACTGCATTCCAGGATGATCGTTTTTTTTACTCGGTCAAAGTAACGCTGATCATAACCGTCATCAGCTGTTGCATCATTAACATACTTGCTCTTCTGCTGGCAATGCTGCTGAACATGATTAGAAGAGGTAAAGGGCTGTTCCGGTTCTTGGTCTTTTATCCACAAATATTAAGCTTTGTTGTCGTAGGATTTGTGTGGGCTTACATTTACAATTACAATTCAGGTGTTCTGAATTATGTATTGCAGCTATTTGCACTAGATGGTCTGATGATGGATTGGTTGGGAGACCAAAGCATTGTTCTGTTCTCCATTACTTTTGTCATCATTTGGCAATCGATAGGCTTCTATACCGTTATTTATTTGGCGGCACTGCAAACGGTCCCTTCAGATGTATTAGAGGCTGCTACCATTGATGGGGCAGGAAGATTTCAAAAATTCAAAACCGTTATTTTCCCATTATTATCCTCTTCATTTACTATTAACTGGATTCTTTGCTTTATTAGCGGTCTTAAGACCTATGATGTCGTAAAGGTTATGACAGATGGAGGCCCCGGTTTCACAACCGAAACTATTGCCTTTAATATCATCTCGCAAGCCTTTGTCTCGAACAAGCAAGGATACGCTTCGGCACTGGCCATGTTGTTGTTTGTCTTCATAGCGCTGCTATCACTGGTCCAAGTACTGTATCTACGCAAGCGGGAGGTTGAAGCATAATGGAGAAAAAGAATAAATTAATTAATCTTGGTCTCGAACTTCTAATGGTTTTGATTGGAATCTTGATGCTTGTTCCAGCTTACATTGCTATAGTTAATGCCTTTAAGCCTGCTCAGGAAACTGGATTAAATCCATTTGCATTCCCAACATCCTTTTATTTAAAAAATTATTTGGAAGTATTTCAGACCATAGATATGTGGGCTATATTCAAAAACAGCTTTATCATTACAGCGGCGACGTTAATTCTAATGGTCGTTACGAGCTCTATGGCTGCTTTTACGATACAGCGTAAGGCTAATCGCTGGACGGGAGCTATTTATCTCTTATTCTTAGCCGGTATGATGATTCCGCCACAAACGCTGTATATCCCTATGATTAAGCTGCTAAAAACACTGGGACTTATGCAAAGCTTTGGAGGATTGCTATTGTTCTATATTGGTTTATACATGCCTTTCTGTATATTTTTGTTTACCGGCTTCATGAAAAGTGTCCCTCGTGAACTTGATGAATCAGCAACTATGGACGGTTGCGGAACGATTCGTATGTATTGGCAAATTGTATTTCCATTATTGAAGCCTGCAACGTCTACTGTCATTATCTTTGTATCGATGTGGACGTGGAATGACTTTATTAATCCGTTCATATTTTTAGGAGCTCAAAAGGGCGAGACGATTACATTGGCATTCTACGCATTTATAAGCCAATACAATACGTCATGGAATCATGCTTTTGCAGGTATGATTATTACTTCACTTCCTGCGATGCTCTTGTTTATGCTAATGCAGAAGCAATTTATTAGCGGAATTACAACCGGTGCGGTTAAAGGCTAGCAAGTAGCAATGTCAAATTTGAAGATGCTTGGAGGAATTGTATATGCGGCATGAAGAAATGACATCTGGAAATATACTGGTATGGGAAGAACCTGTTATTATCCCGAAACCTAATTATTGCCTCGACATTCCATCACCTGTTCTAAGCTTGAACAGTGACGCAGGCTTTCATTGGCAGTTCGGAAATGGCGCTAGATCCTTCGACGATATTATTCATTCGGACAGAGGTTTGGTGACATGGAGTGATATTCTGGTCCCTGGTGAACCAGCCATGCAGGGTCATGATCTTGAGAATGATGTCCCGTATTATTATAAAACGAAATTCATGATACCTTCTAATTATACTGAAAATAAGATTTTTTTGCGATTTAACGGCGTATATTCAAAAGCTAAGGTGTGGGTAAATAACGAATATATCCGAGAGCATAGAGGCGGTTTTACGACTTGGGATTGTGACATCACCCATCAAGTCGTTCCAGGTTCTGAGGCGACAGTCATTGTTGAATTCATAGATGATATTTGGGATCCATCGATCGGTAGTATTTATGCCCATCACAATATGGGAGGCATTATTAATAGCGTAGAGCTGTTAGCAGTACCTCAAACACATATAACTAAAATGCATTATACGGTTGATTTTGATAAAACTTTTCATGATGCGGAGTTGACGGTTACGCTAGGTGTTTCATTAGGGTATGCTGCGGCCTCGTTTGTTCAATTGGAGCTTCTCGATTCTCATAACAACGTTATTCAGCTCGATCATTCATTCATCGAGTTTCAGGCGGAATCTCAGGTAAAAGAAGTCATTTTCCATATTGCTAATCCTGTAAAATGGGATGCTGAGCATCCTAATCTGTATACATTGCAAGCCAAGCTTTATAACGAATCCTTGCAAACCCAACTGCTACAGGCTTGCCAAGTAAAAGTAGGGTTTCGCAAGATTACTTACGGTGGCAAGGATGGTACAGATAAACGGGAAATTTACGTTAATGGACAACGTGTTAAGCTCAGAGGCACATGTAGACATCATGTCCACCCGACATTAGGCCGTACAGTAACGCCAGAGATGGATCGCGAGGACGTTGTGCTTTTGAAAGGGCAAAACGTTAATTATGTGCGAACCACGCATTATCCACCGACACAAGAATTTTTGGATGCTTGCGATGAGCTAGGGATGTACGTTGAAGAAGAGACCGCGGTTAACTTTCAATATGCAAACGGACCGGGTCCCTGGAGAGATGATGAAAGCTGGTTTATGGATCAATTCTCGGAAATGGTAGAGCGAGACAAAAGCCATCCATGTGTCCTTATTTGGTCCCTTGGCAATGAATCAGGCTGGCGCGCAGGCGTCGAAGGGGATAAATTCAGGAAGCAATATCAATATATTAAACAAGTCGATAGGAGTCGACCGGCTAAATTCAGCTATCCATTTAATATTGAAGACGGCACCGTGATGGATATCTATAGCGTGCATTATGCAAAGTATACGGATAGTCCAGTTTATCTTCGAGCTGGATACACCAATGGTGAAGGATCGGAAGAGCTAGTTATCGAGTATAATGGGCCTGTCATTCACGATGAATATGCGCATATTGCTTGCTATAATTTGAATGAATTAGAGCGTGATAATAATGTTCGGAATTTCTGGGGTGAGAGCTTAACTAAATTTTGGCAACAGATAGTACTTACAGAAGGTGCATTAGGTGGAGCTTTATGGGCTAATATTGATGATGTTTTTCAACTGCCAGAGGGAGTTCGCGAAAGACATCAGCTGCATTCCAGTGGCACGGCTGCAGGTTATGGTGAATGGGGAAATATGTGCGATCAGTGGCGACGAGAGAAACCAGAATATTGGCTTACGAAGAAAGCCTACTCTCCTATTCGGATCGAGGATAAGCCGCTAGGTAACCCTGGGCATGCGGAGCTACGAATTCCTATCTTCAATTGGTTTAATCATACGAATTTGCTTGAGGTTCAAGTGCTATGGAGTATTACTGTAGACGATCATATCGTAGAGCAAGGGCAAATGATGGGGCCAGATGTAAAACCGTATCAGCAAGGAGTACTCGTATTTCCTAAGCGAGCTTGGAGAGAAGCCGAGCATGTATATGTGAAGTTTATTACAACTGACGGAATAACTGTAGATGAGTATGACTTGCCTCTAGCAGCAGCAATCTTTACATTTGAGGAAGAACGATTAGGAAGTTTAAGCGTTGAGGAATCTGACGATCAGCTTTCGATTTGTAGTGAAGCACTTGAAATTGTGTACTCCAAGCAGACCGCTCAGATTGTGACAGCTACTTATCAAGGGCAGCTGCTCATGACAGGAGGTCCTCGTCTTCATCTGACAGGAGAGGAACTTGGTGAGTGGAATGCTGAGAGTATGAGCATTCCACGCTCGACAGAGCAGCTTGTAGAACTCTTAATCATTGGTGAATATAGCAATGGCTTGAAGGTGCAATTTCTACAAACGATCGAAAATACTGGTAAATTTACAACAAGCTATCGATTATTAGATTGTAAAATAAATTATGAACAAAGTGATTACGGAGTCATGTTCGAGCTTCATCAATCGCAAGATGATCAGTGGGATGCGAAATTAAATGAGCTCGGGTTAGTGTTCGATCTTCATCAAGGTGTAACAGGGGTGGAATGGAGGAAGGAAGGAGCTCATTCGGTTTATCCTGAACATCATATCGGTAGATCGTTTGGTCATGCGGATCGTATTCGCCAAGACGCAGAAAGCGAACCGGATCGTTATCGCATCGCTCCAAGCTGGAATTGGAAAGATGATATGCGTAATTTTTACCTCGAAGATCGCTCGGACCGGACAAAAGGGCTCGTTACAAGAGATTTTAATAGTATGAGAGAGCATATTAAGTATTACTCCGTTTTATTCGAACATACAGATGCTCGAATAAGGGTAGAATCGCCAGGGACTGATGCGGCGCGGATTCATTATGGATATACCAAGCGTCCTGTAATTCAAGATAGGGATCTGGAACAAATAAGTTATACTGGTAATTGGCAAGATGGCTCAGATCCGAAATGTCTTTTAGGAACAGAGACCTTCTCCAATCAGCCTGGCGCGAAAGCGGAATTCTCCTTCCAGGGTACCGGAATTAGAGTATTGTATAAGAAGCAACGGACAAATGGGAAAATGCTAGTAAGCATTGATCAGCAGCATCCTGAGCGAATTGATACATTTAGTGATATTGGTACGCCTCTTTATCAGCAAATATACGAAATTAAGGATCTTATGTACGGGCAGCACACGATAACGATTGAAGTGCCTGAAGATAACGAGGGAAGAATGGTTTCGATCGATGCCTTCGAAATTATTGATTCTACTACAATTACAGAAATTGAAGCAAAACTGATCGTAAATAATGAGTGGAGATACTCTGGATTAAGCTGGGGTAACTACTTGGGACCAGTCATTAAAATATCAGACGGTTACGAGAATCAGGTCACGCTACGCTTTACAGATCATAATCGTTAATTTCTGATGCATTGCTAATTTATATCCAGTTTCCTACAATGAAAAATGAGCCTCAGTTCTAATCTGAAGGCTCATTTTTCATAGTTACGGATTCGCTGATTACTTTACGTTGCTAGGCAGCACACCGAATTGCTGTTTAAAAATTCTACAAAAATAGTTGTAGTCTTTGTAGCCTACCGACTCCGCAATTTGATAGATTCGTTGATTCGTCGACTTTAATAAATGCTTCGCTTGTGTCAATCTTACTTTATTCAAATAATCGTTATAGGATTCGCCTTTATCCTTGCGGAATAACTTGCCCAAATAGCTTGAATTCATATAGTAAATTTCGCCAAGGTCCTTAAGCTTAATATCCTCCGCATAATGCTCATCGATGTAGCTGCAGACCGCTTCGATAATCTTGCTCGGCCGGGATTGCTGCAAACGCTGAATATTAGCGATGACCTCGGAGGAGATAAGAATTAAATGCTCGGCGATCGCATCGATCGAATTCAAGGAAGTAAGCCGCTGATACAGACTGGTTTGACCGTCATATAAGAAGGAGAGATTGCCGTTATATTCTTTCAATACCTCGACACTATTAAAGATAAATTTCATGGCCATGTATTCAATATAGGTTCTGGGGGGGACCGCTTCTTGAAGTTTCTTTGTGAACAATTCCATTATTATCTGTTTGGTGGTCTCCAGGCTGCAGCTACGGATGGATCTTTCATAACTTGAGAGCCATTCTTCCTCGTTAATCGATACATGAGAGCTAACGGGAATCGAGCTGCTGGTAATGACCAGGTTATACCCGAGAAAAAATGTATATTCAAGCAACTTGATCGCTTCCGAATAGGCTTGATGAAGACCCGATAACGAATACGCTTGATCGCTAAGTACGATCGTTACGGTTGTCTTAACGTAGATGCGTATTGCATGAAGAATACCTTCCATTTTTTGCTCTGGCGTTTCAGCTGTATTCATATCCTCAAAAAGACATACGATCCGGTGCTGACTATCCTCGAATACAACAGAGGCTAATCCATCATTTCGGAATATCTCTTTCACAACGTTAAGGCATGCATAGAGTGTGGCGTACTCCATGCTGTCTAGTTCTTCATCGTATTTCGCTGCCAAACATTCCAACTCAATAATCGCCTTGCGATAAGGTGCACTTGGAATTTCGATTTGCAGGAAATTTGCCCGGTTACGAAATTCAATCATGGAGATCTTATGTTGAATCATTCTGTTCATTAGATGATTGGTTAAGATTTGTGAATGCTCGCTACCCAAATACTGATGCTCGATCTTCGTGCTAATGGCGTGTTTCACATTTAGCAAAGTTTCGATTAATTCCTGTTCGGAGATAGGCTTCAGCAAATAATTATCCACTTGATATTTCATGGCTTCCTTCACGTATTCAAATTCATTGTATCCGCTTAGAACAATAATTTTTAGCTCGGGATTAAAGGTTCTGATTTCCTGTATTAACTCGAGACCGTTCATATTTGGCATCGATATATCCGTAATCATTACATGGAAATAAGCAGATTTAAGCTTAGTTAATGCCGTTTCTCCATCCGAAGCTTCATCCACAATGCAATAGCCTAGCTCTTCCCACGGGATTAACTGCTTGATGCCTTGCCGTATGATCGATTCATCATCGACTATGATCGTTTTTAACATATTGTCTCATCTCCAGTATATGTTTGGCAGGGAAACAAGCAGCAACCGTAATACCGCCATGAGCATTACTCGAAATCTGTAATCCATAGATGCTGTCAAATCCGAATAATAAACAAATTCGTTCATGTACATTGGATATACCGACCGCATTGCTTGGCTCTCGTTCGAGATTGCTCTGCCTGCGAAGCTGGTGATTAAGGAGCGCGATCTGGTCAGGCGGCATGCCTGAGCCATTATCGCTTATGCGAATGAGCAGACAGTCCTCCATACGTTCTGCTTGTATGTGAATGCTGCAAGAACCGGAGCTATTCCTGAAACCATGAATAAAAGAATTTTCCACAATAGGCTGCAGCATAAGCTTAAGGATACCGAACGATAATATGTCCGGCGGTATGTCGATGGTGTAGGTCAGCTGTTGTCCAAAGCGAATCTTTTGAATGTCGAGATAGGTACTGATAAACTCAATCTCTTCTTCCAGCGATATGACTGCATTCATCTCCTTCACATTCCAGCGGAATAAGTCGGCCAATATCTTAATCATGTGCGCTACGTCCGTATCCTGATTCAGAGCGGCTTTCATCCGAATACTCTCAAGCGTGTTATACAGAAAATGCGGATTAACCTGCATCTGTAACGCCTTTAACTCTGCTTCCTGACGGCGTATGCTGCTGATATAGGAGGTATCAATGAAATCCTTCAGCCGCAGACGCATGATGTCTATGCTTGAAGCTAGCTGTCCAATCTCATCCTGTTGTTTAAACGGAATGACAGGGATGAAATTACCTTCTTCGATGCGGTGAATTGCTTTTAGCACTAGATTCAATCGTTTGAAAAAGCCTCTTGAAATCAATAACAGTGTCAGCATCAAACAAACAATCGCGATCATGACAGTTATTATAATGGTGAGATTAATTTTGGAAATTCCATTGGTTAGCTGAGAGTGCGGAATGACTGTGACAAGCTTCCACTTAAAAGATGGTACCGTGGTATAACTGATATATTTGCCTCGTTCCCAATTTACGAATTGATGACCACGCTCTTGTGTGAGCGTATTCGCTAAGTCTGTAAATGAATCAGGCTTCTGGCCTGTGTATCTATTCTTGTAATCGTATATGATCGAGCCATCTTCACCAAATATGTAGAAATCTCCTTTAAAATCCTTCGTATAACTCTCGAAAATATGTTGGAACGTTTCCGTTTGTAGGTTTACAATAATCGTCCCGATGTCGCGAAGATCACGAATCTTCTGAATATCATAAATATTGCGGGCAAAAGTGATCATATATTTGTTGGTATTGAAATTGTCTAAATAATCGGGAATGTTCGTATCCATAATGGTAATTTGTCGCTCATTTTGCTTAATCGCTTTATACCAATTCTGGTCGGCAAAGTGGTAGCCATTTACACGTCCAATATTATTTGCTCCCCAGAAGTAGGGGGTATCAGACACATTATTGAGGAGTAAAATCGATGAAATTTGATATCTAGAGCTATTGAAATTTAGAAAAAATCTTGAAAAATCATAATTCATTTGCAAAGCCTTGTCCGTCTCGTTGGTTGTATTCAGGAAACTATAGAATGGGTTTTCAAGATTGCCCTCGTAAGCTAATACCTTGGTTAAATTGTTCAAGTCATCGTATAGATCGTCAAGACTTTCTGAGACTTGATCCAAAATATTGTTCTGCAGAGAAATATTTAGTCCCGTAACCTCTTTGGACACTTGTTTCGTCGTGAAATAAATTATAACCATGGATGAGCATAAAAGTATAACAGCGTAGTAAATAGAGATTTTGGTGAAGAGACTATTTTTTTTGAATAGTTTGGCCATGGAGAATAACCACCTTCAAGGGGATTGTCACATTTCGAAAGCGATTACAAATTGAAGTATCTGGCCTGGCCCTAAAGATGACCACCTGGCATATTTAACTCGGTAATCTGTCTATTGTAAAAGATAACCCGCTATAGGTGAATACCATTGATTAATCTTCACTATTTTAACATGGTAAATAGCTAGTTCATACTGTATTGCACCCTTTTCTATTCTTCTACAATTGTCATGCCAGAACATTCAAATTGAATAAGGCTGTGTTTTCATTCACATTATGGCATTATGGACATTCTGATGGGGCGGGAGCGCCGGTATAGGGCTGTCCGACAATGACGTCGTATTCCTCATGGTAAATGTCTAATTCGTACTATATTGATTCATCTTCCAGTGAACTACAATGAAAATGCTAAACCCTTCTAAAGTTAGCGCATCCGTTAATTAGCAGTTTTTTCTCCAGTAGGGCGGGGAGGCAAATCAAATTTAGGGAGGTTTAAAATGAATAGTTGTAAGCGTTATCAAAAGTTGGTGTCCTTGTTAATGGCGATTTGTATGATATTTTCAGCCTTTAGCGTGGTAAACGCCGCTGAGCCAACTACAGACATCAATGATTCATGGGCGGCACCTGTATTTAAAGAATGGGCTGAAAAAGGATGGTTAAACGGCTATAACGACGGAACCATGAGACCAAATAACATCATCACAAGGGCGGAATTTGCAACATTAATCAATAGAGCAATGGGCTTTACTGACAAGGATAATATAAGCTATAAAGATTTGGATGCCGGTACTTGGGCATATGAGCAGATGGCCATTGCCGTCAAAGCAGGTTATATCAAAGGTTATGAGGACCAAACCATTCGTCCGAATAAAGCTTTGACCAGGCAAGAGGCCGCTGTCATGTTGGCTGCTACACTGCGATTGGAGTCCAAGCAAGAGAATCTATCTCGTTTTACCGATGCATCCAGCATTGCAAGCTGGAGTCAAGCAGCTGTGAGTAATCTTGTTGAGAATGGAATCATGAATGGTTATCCAAATGGATTATTCCAACCCAGAAGTAACATCACGCGAGCGCAATCAGTTGTAGCCATAACTAGAGCGATGAATTGGAAAATGAAGTTTGGTAACAAAACCTATAATCAGGCAGGAGTTTATGGTCCGGAAGCTGGTGCGGAGGTAGTTGAAGGCAATGTAATTATTAATGCGCCAGGTATTACGCTTCAGAATCTGGTCATTAAGGGAAATCTAATTGTAAACAAACAAGTAGGAAATGGCGATTTCACGATTGACCATGTAAAAGTAGAGGGAGATACGACGATTCTGGGCGGTGGAGCCAACTCCATCTACTTTATAGATTCTACATTGGGACTTGTCATAGTCAATAAGATGGAAGGAGATGTTCACTTAGTCGCAAAGGGTTTGTCAACTATTGTTCAAATCATATTGCTATCGGGGGCTAAGATTGAAGAATCTGAAATAAAGGGTGCGGGCATCACAGACATCGTTCTATCAAAAGATTTGCCCGAAAATTCAATTGTTGTATTGCTCGGTGCATTTGAAAAAGTAGATGTTCAAGCTTCTAATAGTATTGTTAATATCGTGCAAGGTAGCATCAAACAATTAAATGTGAGTTCGGATGCAAAAGGAGCTCAAATTAATTTAAATGCCAGTTCAACAATAATCCAATTAATCGTAGATGCACTAGTTAAATTAACTGGACAAGGAAAAATTGAGAGTGCGAACGTTCAAAAAGGCGGAAAGGGGTCAACTTTTGAGCGCTTGCCAAATCAAATAAACGGATTAGGGGCAGACAGCATGATTTATACTGGTGGAACACCAACGGATTCGGGGTCAACGGCAACGCCGGAGCCAACGGCAACACCGGAGCCAATAGCAACACCAGAGCCAACAGCAACACCAGAACCAACAGCAACACCAGAGCCAACAGCAACACCAGAACCAACAGCAACACCAGAACCAACAGCAACACCGGAGCCAACGGAAGAACATGATTGGAGTAACATGAAATTATCCTATAATTCGCCTGCCATTACGAGCGGGGAAGGGTCAGCTTTTGGAATACCGATGGGAAATGGTAGCTTTGGAGCCAAGCAATTAGGCGGAGTATCAGAGGATATTTTCCAGCTAAGTGACAAAGGCTTCTGGTCAGGGGATCCAGCCACGATTGATGATCTCCAGGCAGGTGGCACTGGCAGCCATGGCACGACACCAGAGGGACGACTTGATGCTTTTAATAAGACTAGAGAACTTCTTGCAGAAGCGTATTCAGAAGGAATAACAAGCGAAGCTCGATTAACCAAAATGAAGGAAGGTGATTCCGAAGCCCAAAAAATGTGGAGCTCCTCTTATCTAAGCACGCATTTGCCATTAGGTAAAATGAAGCTTCAATTTCCGGATTTAAAGGATAATGAGGTGACGGGTTATAATAGATACCTAGATATGGACGGCGCAACTTCGAACGTTTCGTTCGTAAAAAATGGCACAACATACACCCGTCAAGCTTTCACTAGCTACCCTGATAATGTAATGGTTGTGAAGATTAGCAATGATAATAATGAGCCTATGAATATGAATGTCATGATGGAACTACACAACAATATGGTGGGTAAAATTGCAGATAATAAAGTAAGCGCTGACATCGCCAACAATGAAGTGGTAATGACGGGCAGAGCTCCTGTATCCGGTAGCCAAAATATTTGGGATCCGAATAGAGGCATCACCTTTGAATCTCGCGTTAAGGTTATTCCCTCCGGTGGAACTGTGGAAGCCCGCGATGGGAAATCATTAGTTGTTTCAGGAGCTTCAGAGATTATTCTCATCTATTCTAGTGAAACGAGTTTCAAGGATATGTTTACGGATCCATCGAATAGCGGAATTGACGTCTCCGGTATTGTACGCAGCAATATTGATGGCGCGGCTGCCCAAACCTATGATGCGTTATTGCAAAGTCATCAAGACGATTTCAGATCGATTTTTAGAAGACTATGGATTAACCTGGAAGGTGATTCGATTAAAGCAAAAAATAATGCTTCGATTACACCTTATGAATATGCAAGACATTATCAGTATAGCCGTTATCTAATGATCTCAGTGGAACGAGAAAATACGGACCCTATTCCAAACAATTTACAGGGAATGTGGAACTATAAGTGGTACCCTGAAAATCAGAGCGCTTACTTTCTAAACGAAAATATTCAAAAATTCCATGCACTTTTAGGGCCGGCTAACATAGCGGATACTGCAGAACCGCTGTGGCAATGGACGAAGGGCCTAGCAATTAACGGTCAAAAAACCGCAAAAGAAAGCTTTGGAATTGATCAAGCTTGGATGGTAGCCCATTCTACGGACATCTGGGGTAAAACGGATTTATATGGTTTGGATACGGATTGGGCCAACTGGACGAGCGGCGGACTCTGGCTGATGAATGATATTTATAATCTATTCGAGTTCAATCAGGACATCGAATATTTGAAGGAAATGTACCCGATTATTGAGAGAGCGGCTCGTTTTGCGCTAGGTACCTTAATGGAAGTAGAAGGTGTGAAAGGCGAGCTTAAAAACTATCTAGTCATTGCTCCATCCGCATCTGCCGAGCACTGGTTCACGGCGAACGGAAGCAAGGTAAGCGGAGTCGATATCAGTTCTGCAGGCGATATTCAAATTTACAAAAATTTGTTTAATATCGTGGCAAGAGCGTCCAAACAATTGCAGAAATCCGGTTATGAAGTAGACTTGGATTTCGTCAATCAGGTGAATAATGCAAACGCTAAAATGGTACCTCTAGAGAAGTATATTACCGAAGATGGTCGCTTAAAGGAATGGTATAACGAGTATACATGGGGGCAAGCGAATCATCGTCATGCGTCTCATTTACTAGGCTTATTCCTAGGTTATTTGGATATTAACGAGAGAATGAATCCTGCTGTATTCGAAGCAGAGAAAAAAGAGTTGATTCGTTTAACCGGTTTGGGCGGAGGCTATCATCCTGACGATATCACTTTATCAGTCCACGCGGGTATTCCTACATGGGGTTATAATAAAACGCTTCACGGTATACTTAGCTCAGGATATAACAGCTCTGATGTGGCGTATTGGGGACCGATTGCAGGGGCATCTATTGCCGAAACGATTCTTGACAGTCGCTTTGATGAATTGAATATTATGCCAGCTTTACCAAGTGAGTGGAAGACGGGGCAAGTTAGCGGAATACGTGCACGCGGTGGCTATGAGCTGTCAATTTCATGGGAAAACGGAGAACTAACGAAAGCTGTTATTCATTCTCCTACTGGAGCTACTCCATTCGTGCGTTATAAAGGGCAGGCAATTGATCTAAGCACTGACTCGCGGTTTGAGCTGAAACTCGAAACAACGACATTAGACAAATTGATTGCTGAAGCAAACGAAAAGTTGGAGGGTCCATATACCAATTTCTCAAAAGATGCTTTGCGGGATGTGCTTGTAAGCAATGATTACAATACCATTTCTACAGCTATATTCCATCTGGTTTCTGTTGAAATCGGTGCTATGGTCTCACTCACAACAGATAACGATCAAACAGAACTTACAGAAGAAGATGAAACCTTGCAGTTGATAGGGGGATCCAACGTACCGGATACACAATATGTGTGGAAAGTATCTGCTCTTAATGGGAATGCAACAGATGCCGCTACCATTGATCAGAACGGGCTTCTGACGGCTAAAAAAACCGGTCAGATTCTTGTTACAGTATCTCTTCGAGGAATGCCAAGTGTTTCTGCGAATTTAGAAATCAGTATAAAAATTCCTGGACTTTCTCAAGAGATCGTTGATGATCGAGATCCAAGAGTTAAGTACACCGGTGCGTGGAAACAATGGAATGAGGGCAAACACTTGAATGGAACGGTTACCTATGCTGATGTAAGTAACACAGGGGATTATTCAGTGGAATTTACATTTAATGGGACCGGCATTGAGTTTGTATCCTCTCGCGGCAGCGATATGGGTCAGGTCCACATTGAAATTGATGGCGCAGTCGTCGAACAGAATCTTTCTTTGCGCGGCGAAGGGATTTGGCCATTTTATGTGTATAAGAAGCTAGATTTATCAGAAGGGGAACATACGATCAAGATATCTAAAGTTAACCCAGGTCTGGATGCTAAAAATGGCGTGCAAGTGGATGGATTTGTCGTTTATACCCAAATAGGAACATCAGAACCAGAACCTACAACAGAAATTGTTGATGATCGAGATCCAAGAGTTAAGTTCAGCGGAAATTGGAACAACTGGAATGAAGATAAACATTTAAATGGAACGGTAACCTATGCGGATCCCAATAGTACAGATGATTTTTCAGTAGAATTTAGTTTTGAGGGAACCGGTATTGAGTTTGTATCCTCTCGCGGTAGCGATATGGGCCAGGTACGTGTTGAAATTGATGGCATAGTCGTTGAAGAGAATCTTTCTTTGCGCGGCGAAGGGATCTGGCCATTTTATGTGTTTGAGAAACTAGATTTAACAGACGGGGAACATACGATCAAAATATCTAAAGTGAAGCCAGGTCCGGATGCTAAAAATGGCGTGCAAGTGGATGCGTTTATTGTTCATTCCCTGATTTATAACTAATACTAAGAGGCTGGAAGACAGTTTTTATCGCTGTTTTTCAGTCTTTTTGTGCATTCTATGTAAGCGCTGCTATTGAAGTCGTAAGGTTTTCTACTACAAAAAAATATAGGATTGACTTCGCGATAAATACATCATATCATATCAACATAAAGATATGATCATTAAATACATGGAGGTTTTCGGCGTGAAAATTACGGACGTGAAGGTATGGTTGGTTGAAGGCGTCAAATATAATTGGACGATGATCAAAATTTATACCGATGAAGGCCACACAGGGGTCGGGGAAGCGACGAACTGGCCGGGAAGTCCGATTGTCGAAGCTGCCGCCAGGCATGTGGGCGAACGGATCATCGGTCTTGATCCGATGAAAACAGATTTTATTTGGACTAAATTGTATCGCGATTTGAACTGGGTAGGACCATACGGAGCAAGCCTGTGCGCGATAAGCGGAATTGACATGGCGCTGCTTGATTTGAAAGGAAAAGTGCTTGGCGTTCCTTGTTACGAGCTGCTCGGCGGAGCGTTCCGCACGGAGATTCCGCTTTATGCGAATTACTGGTTTACGGGCGGCGGTCATAATGCGGAGGATTACGCGGCGCAAGCACTTAAAGTGAAAGAAGCCGGCTTTGGAGGATTGAAGTTCGATCCGTTCGCTCACACCAACTATTTATACGGGGAGGATTTGTCCAGCAATCTTTCTTTGACGCCAGAGCTTCAGCAGAGAGCATATGATGTCACGAAGGCTGTACGTGAAGCGGTAGGATACGAAATGGATATGATGATCGAAACACATGCTATGCTGAATTTCAAAACGGCAATCACAATGGCAGATAGGCTTGCAGAACTAGATATTACGTGGTACGAGGAGCCTGTAGGACCTGAAAGTGCAGAGACATTAAAGGCCATACGTGAAAGGCTAAACCCAAAGGTATCGATTTGTGTTGGTGAACGCCACTATACCAGATATGGAATCCGCCCGATTCTTGAGAAGCAATTGGTCGATATCATAATGCCGGACATTACACGTTGTGGCGGCCCGTCCGAGATGAAACGAATGGCGACGATGGCGGAAGCTTACAATGTACAGTTAGCACCGCATAACCCTAACGGGCCGCTCTCCACGTTGGCTAGCGCTCATGTCTGCGCTTCGGTTCCGAACTTCTTTAGACAGGAATTTATGTTCAATGATGTTCCGTGGAGAGACGAAGTGATCGATCATCCAATCGAAGTAAGACAAGGACAGCTCGTGTTATCAGGGCGTCCGGGACTTGGTGTCGATTTGGTCGAGGAAGTAATGAAAGCGCATCCGGGGGTTCGGGAAGCTAGACCAGGATTCTATGTGTAAAGGGAGATCTGACTTATGAAATCAATAGACCTCATTACATTCGGCGAGTCGATGGCATTATTTACATCAGCTAGAACATTGCCACTAGAATACGAGAATCAGTACTTTAGGCAAATGGCAGGTGCGGAATCCAACGTAGCCATAGGCATGAGCAGACTCGGTCATTCCGTAGGCTGGTTCAGCAAGCTAGGTCAGGATCCATTCGGCGAATTTATCTATAAATCAATGAAAGGTGAGGGCGTTGACGTGTCTCGCTGCAGTTTTACCGAAGAAGCACCGACTGGACTGTTTTTCAAGGAAAAACGCAACTCGGGAGATGTAAGAATCTATTATTATCGCCGTAATTCCGCCGCAAGCCTGATGAGACCCGAAGATTTGGATGAGGACTATTTGAAATCCGCTAAATATTTACATATCACGGGGATTACGCCTGCGTTGAGCAAGTCATGTAGAGAAATGGTATTTGCTGCTATCGAAATCGCCAGCGCTCACGGCGTAAAAGTCGTGTTCGATCCTAACTTGAGGCTGAAGCTCTGGAACGGGGAGGAAGCACGACAGGTGTTGACTGATCTCGCTGATAAATGTGATGTCATCCTCCCGGGCATGGATGAAGGCGAGTTCTTGACCGGTGAGCATACTTGTGAAGCCATAGCGGCTAAGTTAGCGCAAAGAGATAAGACGGTGATTGTAAAGCTGGGCAAATCTGGTGCATTTTATCTAAATATGAATGAGTCCGGGATCGTGCCGGCCTTTCCAGTGAAGGAAGTCGTTGATCCCGTAGGGGCAGGAGATGGCTTTAGCGCAGGTGTCATAAGCGGACTTCTTCGTAACGAGCCATTATCGATGGTCGTCAGGCGGGCTAATGCCATCGGTGCGATGGTTGTCGGCGTGCATGGAGATAGCGAAGGATTGCCAAAGAATGAGGAAGTCGAGCGTTATATGGATAGTAGTCAATCCGAGCGAGATGTAATCAGATAGGAAGCGAGGTGTTGCAATGATGAAATCGATACAATTGCAGAAACTCCAAGATTCAGGAGTGGTTGCCGTTATCCGCCGACCTAGACTTCAAGATGTGCTGCATATCGCGCATGCATTGGTTGAAGGGGGTGTAGGCGCGTTAGAAATAACAGTTGATTCAACAGGTGCTTTTGATTTGATTACCCTTTTGAAGGAGACATTTGGTGAGCGTGTTTTAGTGGGGGCTGGCACTGTATTAGACGCGGATACAGCGAAACAGGCAATTCAGGCTGGATCAGATTTCATATTCTCCCCCATCTTGGATATTGACACAATCCGGGTAACCAACGAATATGGGAAGATCTCGATCCCAGGAGTGATGACCCCAACCGAAATTGTAACAGCCTACAGGGCGGGTGCAGACTTGATTAAAGTGTTTCCCGGAAATGCACTTGGGGTCGATTATATCAAAGAGCTTCAAGGGCCATTGGGACATATCCCAATGATGCCGACCGGGGGTGTGACGCTGGATAATGTGGCACAGTTCATACGGAACGGGGCCGTTGCCGTTGGAATTGGCGGTAATTTAGTGAATAAGGCTGCCATTGAGGCCGGGTGCTTCGAAGAGGTGAGAGAGTTGGCAAGAACGTTCACGCAGCTTATTCAAAAAGCAAGAAGATAAGGAGATTACCAAATGACACTTAATATTGATCTGAGTGGCCAAGTCGCTATCGTGACAGGTGCATCCGGAGGCATCGGGCTAGGTGTGTCACGCGTGCTGGCGCAGGCAGGGGCAACAATCGCAGGTTGCGCTCGCAACAGCAGCCCGGCATGGGAGCACTTCCAAAAGGAACAGCAGGAATTGGGGAAGCAAAGCCTATTTGTGGAGGTAGACATTACCGACGACGAGGCGGTTCGTCATTTCGTGAGGCAGACAGCTACGGTGCTCGGAGGTATTGATATTCTCGTTTCGAACGCTGGTGCTAATGTGTTTGCTGGCGCGACGGACTGCGATGCGGATCTATGGCAGCATAATATGGATCTCAATTTGAGATCCCATTGGTTTATCAGCCAATGCTGCAAAGCGGATCTGGAGCAAAGCAAGAACGGTGTGATCGTTATTATGACGTCGAATCATGCCATTTCGACGATAGCTGGCTGCTTCCCTTACAATGTCGCCAAAACGGCGCTTACTGGGCTCGTTCGCAGCCTTGCCATCGAATGGGGACCTTCCATTCGGACCGTTGGCCTCGCCCCCGGGTTTATTGATACGCCTGGCAACGATTCCTGGTTCCAATCCTTTCCCGATCCGCAAGCGGAACGGGAGGAGACGGAGCGAAGGCATCCTGTCGGACGTCTCGGAACGACCGAGGAGATCGGCGCCTTCTGCGCGTTCCTTGCTAGTTCTTATGCGGCATTTGCCTCCGGCACGACTTATGTAGTGGATGGCGGCCGCACGGCGCTGTTGCAGGATTAAACATTGTAGGAGGAAAAATTAGCAATGGGAAAATCGATTTCGGGCATTGTACCTATCGTTGCCGCGACCTTTACGAACACCGGTCTACTGGATGAGGACAGCTTTCAGCATCTGGTGCAGCATTTGCTTGGTACCGGCATTTCCGGATTGACTTTGTTCGGCTTGGCAACGGAATTTTATAAGCTGACCGATGAAGAGAAAAAAACGATGCAGCGGATTCTACTGGCGGAAACGTCCGCGCATCCGACAGTGGCTAGCATGATCTCCGTGACGGATCACTCCGCTGAAGTGGCGGAACACAGAGCGAAGCTAGCCGAGCATCAGGGGGCGGACGCGCTCATGCTGCTGCCGCCGTTTTTCCTCCAACCATCAGAGCATGCAATCATGGAGCATATTCGTCGAGTCGTCAGCGCCGTTTCGATTCCAGTTGTCGTTCAATACGCGCCAAGTCAGACCGGCGTAAGGCTGTCGCCCGATGTGTTCGTTCGGCTAAAGGAGCAGCACGACAATTTGCAGGCCATAAAAGTCGAAACGCAACCTCCGGGCCGTTACGTAGGGCAATTGCTGGACAGCTCGAATGGAAAGCTTGGCGCTTTGGTCGGATACGCTGGCGTACAAATGCCTGATGTGCTTATGCGAGGGGCAAGCGGCATCCAACCCGGGTGTTCGTTCTCTGAAGTGTATGTGGAGCTGCTCCGACTGAGTCAAGTAGATCATAAGGCGTACTTGAGCTTGTTCCATCGATTGCTACCGTACATTTCGTACTGGATGCAAGGGGTAGAATTAATTATTAAAGCGGAGAAAATTATTTTGTATAGACGAGGGCTAATCGCGTCCGACTACTGCAGAACACCGGCATATGGCATGGACCAGCAGGAGCTTGAACAAATTGAGAGCTTTTTGGACGAATTTGGAGCCTACTGGACGATTTAGAGTAGACAAGGACTCTTGGATGCATTGATCTTACTGCTGCCCTTACGGTATGATGAGGACAAAGTCAAGATGAATGAGGAGAAGAGTGTCACTGTGAAGAAACTTGCACATGAATCTATTCTCGAGCAGATGAAAGCTCGTATCGAATCGGGAGTCTGGAAACCTGGTACACGTTTGCCGACCCTGAAGGAGCTCGCCGAAGAATTTTCGCTTAGTGTGACGGCTGTGAGGGAAGCCCTTCGTATCCTTGAGAGCCAGAGAATTATTAGCATCGAACATGGAAGGGGCTTATTCGTCAGTAACGAACCGGGGCTGCTCGAGGATGCAGGACATAAGCTGCGCGAGATGGGGAACAGCTCGTTGCTCCAGCTGCTTGAAGCGAGAATTGTACTGGAGCCCGATCTCGCTTACTTCTGCGCGCAGCGGGCAACTCCTTCGCAGGTGAAGCAGCTAAAGGAGCTTGCCGAGACCATGGAAGCGCAAATGAGAGAAGGAGGCGACTTCTTTACAACCGATCTGCAATTTCATCAATTGATTGCCGAAGGTGCGGACAACCCGGTTCTTGCCCAAATGTTGGCAGCTGTCACAGATTTGTCTGCGGCCGGAAGGCGGGAGACGAACAAGCTTCCGAATATGAGAGGCAAGGCGATGAGTTATCATAATCTAATTGCCATAGCCATGTTGGAACGTCAAGCCGAGCAGGCGAGAGAGCTCATGAAGGCGCATATTGCGGATATGATGAAGTCGGTGAGGGAACACGTGAAGAGTCGTTAAATCACGGAATAAGCCCCGAGTATGCACCGGTATTCGGATGGGGTCTGTCCGGCTGTGGCGAGTTTTCTCCTTAAATAATGTGTTGAAAGAGGAAGAGCTCAAATGAACGCGACTCACGATGTCGCGTTCATTTGAGCTCTTTTTCTTAGTCAGCTTCAATATACTGCACCACCGACTTGCGTTCTCGATGAGAAACTGAATGAGCAGACGGGCAGAATCGCGGATATCAAATTTGACTTGCGCCCCTAACGTTGACTATGCTATTAAAAAGTGAATAAATAACACTTCATATATGGTGGGCGCATGGGGGAGAGGGTACGATGGAGAGGCTGCAGGTGTGGCCAGAGAAGTTTAAAAAGTTTTTTCTGAACAATAAATTTGTGGTGACCTTACTTATTTTATTGTTAACTGGGATAACGATCCTGGTGTTCTCAAAGATACCGTTTATTTTTACGCCTATATCTGTATTGCTACACACGGTGGCTGCACCATTGTTACTATCGGGTATCGCTTATTACTTACTGAATCCGTTAGTAGACCGAATGGAAAAAAGATACAGAATAAAACGTGTGTATGCGATCATCATTCTTTACCTGTTAATTGCGGGTATCATCACATTGATTCTGGTAATGGTGATTCCAATTCTTCGTACGCAATTATCTGGTTTGATCGATGAATTTCCAAGGTATAGTGACTTGATCCAGGAACGATTTATGAATCTAACGGGTAGTGAATTTTTTGGTCAAATTCAAGATAGTATAGGAACCAATTTAAGTGAGATAACCAGCAAGATTACGGCTTGGGGCACTTCTTTTCTGAATAATGCTCTAAACGGCGTAGGGAGCTTCGTCGGCGCAGTTACGGAGATAGTGCTGGCGGTAGTAACGACACCGTTTATTCTATTCTACTTGCTTCGTGATGGAAAAAGATTGCCGGATTATATTCTAAAATTCGTTCCTACCTCGCTGCAGCCGCAGACTCGGATGGTAATGTCGGAAATGAACGCTCAGATATCTTCCTATATACGAGGGCAAATTATAGTAAGCTGCTGTATTGGTGCGCTGCTATATGTTGGCTATTTGATTATTGGGCTGGAGTATTCACTCGTTCTTGCCATCGCCGCTGCTTGTACAGCAGTGGTTCCATATTTAGGTCCAGCAATTGCTATTACACCAGCCTTAGTTGTGGCCATGGTCACTTCTCCATTTATGCTGCTGAAGATGATCATCGTCTGGACGGCTGTACAGTTAATTGAAGGGAAGTTTATTTCTCCACAAATTATGGGCAAGTCGCTGAAGATTCATCCGATCACTATCATTTTTGTGATTATTTTTGCCGGAAAAATGTTCGGCGTTCTCGGGATTATCCTTGCAGTTCCTGGTTACGCAGTACTAAAGGTTGTATTTACACATATTTTTCAATGGTTCCGGTTCCAGTCCGGATTATATAAGCAGGTTGAAGAGAATAAGGAATAATGTGGAAGGGTGAAATGTAATGGGTGGACCGATAGCAGTAACCTCTTATGGTAAGCTTCAAGGACGAGAGGAGGGTGGCGTGTATGTTTGGCGTGGAATCCCTTTTGCAGCTCCGCCAGTTGGGGAGCTTCGATTTCGTGCGCCGCAGCCACCAGAAGCTTGGAGCGGAATTAGAGATGCTTCTGAATTTGGTCCAGTTTGCCATCAACCGGCGGATACGAGAGGTACTCGTTTTGGTGGCATAGCACCTCGTCATTCTGAGGATTGTTTGTACTTAAATGTATGGTCACCTGCTGCCCCGGGCGAGGCGCTTCCTGTAATGGTCTGGATTCATGGGGGCACATTTGTGACTGGTGCGGGAAGTCAGCCACAGTTTGATGGCACTAGCTTCGCGGAGCAGGGTAAGGTAGTTTTGGTGACGGTTAATTATCGACTGGGGCCGTTTGGCTTTTTGCATCTGTCTTCGCTAGGTGACGGATTTGCGTCTAATCAAGGCTTACTGGATCAAATCGCCGCGCTGGAATGGGTGAAGCTTAATATTTCCGCCTTTGGAGGCGACCCGCAGCGAGTCACGGTATTCGGAGAGTCAGCTGGCAGTATGAGCATTGCAGCACTCTTGGCAATGCCTGCTGCAAAGGGATTATTTGCTGGAGCGATCATGCAAAGTGGAGCTGCCCAGACGCTGCCAAATCAGCAGGGGAAAGATATTGCAGTAGCTTTACTTTCTGAATTAGGCATTTCGCCTGATGGGGATACTAGCCTGATTAGTTCATTTTCAGCGGAACAAATTGTTGAAGCCGCCACAAGAATGACCATTAAATTAACGGGTGGATCATTAGCGATGTTGTTTCAACCTGTCATTGATGAGAATACGCTTCCTGTAGAGCCTGCACAGGCAGTGGCATCAGGATCGGCTGAGGGTATCCCATTGTTGATCGGAACCAATCGCGATGAGGGTAACTTGTTTTTCAGGGGAGAAATGCCTGGTGCAGACTTTGAGGAATCGCTCAAGGCGCTGGAGCAGATGATGGGGACTGGAAGTCTAGCGGACATTGCCGGCCACTATTCTTCTACCTGGGAAGGACAGGCGGAGATTCTAACGGATCTTTATTTCTGGGGGACTTCTATATTCTTTGCAGAGAGTCAATTGGCTTATGCGCCTGTTTGGATGTACCGTTTTGATGGAACGGTCCCTGGTCATCCGCTGTTAAACAAAGCTGTGCATGGCGCAGAAATTGCTTTTGCCTTTAATAATCTGTCTCATATATCTCGTCTTGGTGCGGAAATTACACCGGCGATGCAGAAGCTGTCTGATAGTATGCATGATGCATGGATTGCCTTCGCGCATAGAGGAGATCCTATCACATCCGAGATGTTATGGCCCAATTACACTCTGGAAGAACGTGCAACGCTGATCTTTGATGAAGAGATGTACGTAGCTCATGATCCTGAGTCGGAGAAACGCAAGAGAATCATCTCTATTCTGGTTGGAGAATGATGAGGGGATGAACATAGATGAAGGTCCAAGGCTTTAATCATGTGACGGTGAATGTGAGTAATTTATCGCGTTCATTGAATTTCTATACTGGTATTTTAGGCCTTCAGCTTATTCACAAAGGGAATACAGATGTTTATCTGGAATGGGGAAGTGCTTGGATTTGTCTCATTGAACAGCCTGAGTACACCGAATCCAAGGGTAATGTAATTGGGGTAGACCACATTGCCTTTAGTATAGCGGAAGAGCATTTCGAGGAGGCTGTCCAAGTACTCCAATCCCACGAAGTACGAATAATTAGGGGACCAGTTAAACGGGGATTAGGCTGGACGGTCAATTTTCTCGACCCAGACGGGATCCAGCTAGAGCTGCATACCTCTAATCTAAAAGAACGAATGAGCGTTTGGAATAACGCGATAAAATAGAAAATGGGCGCTCTCACAGCCAATATGGCTAATGGAGCGCCCATTTTTAGTCGTTTTTAGGCTCTTATAGGGAGATTTTCCCTATATAAGTTTGTTAACGACCTAATTGTTCTTTAATTCCTAAAACGACTGCATTAGCTACTTTATCCTGAAAGTCTGCACTGAAGAGTAGTGCTTCATCCTTGGTGTTACTTAAATAACCGCACTCAAGTAAAATAGCAGGCATTGTGGTCTCTCGTGTGACATGGAGACTACTTTGGCGAACCCCACGGTCTGAAAGACCCGTAGCGGCTACGAGATACTTATGAACAGTTTGAGCAAATTGTAAACTTTCTTTACGAGTGTAATAGGTCTCTGTGCCACTTGGATTACTCTTGCTGCCCTCCGGAATACTATTCGCATGAATAGAGATGAACAGATCAGCTTTAAGGTTGTTAGCTAGCTTAGCTCTTTCCTGTAGAGTGGGATATGTATCATCACTTCGGGTCAGCACAACCTGAATATTTGGATCGTTCTTTAACAATTCTGCAATTTTCAGCGCAGTTGGCAACGTGAAATCCTTCTCATAGAGCTTATTTACACTTACGCCCCCTGAATCTTTCCCGCCGTGTCCTGCATCAATGACGATAATCTTCTTGCCAGTATCGTTTGTTACAGGTGGTGGTGTTGTGACTGGTACTTCAGGTGCAGTGGTTGCAGGAGGCGTGGTGCTTGTCCCATTTAGATCCACTATAATAAGTCCATCGTTAGCATTGGTCACACTATAGTTACTAGCGCTGTTAAGATCAATGACAATCCGAATTGTTGATGGGGAACTACTGAATAATGAATAACGAACTGCAGAGACATTAGGATTATCGGTAATTGTTAATTGCCCGTTTTGGTTCTTTCCGGTAGAAAGGTTCTGATGGAAGCTGTCTCCAAAGCTGGTGTTCGGTAAGTCTACGACAATTCGGTCTTTATCTGTCATAGTGAATACATTGGGTGTTACACTGCCGTTCACCGCTATGATCAGCTTGTTATCTACGAAGCTAAGATTTGTGGCTGCAGACACCGAGGCGTTTCCACCGGTTGCTGTGTTGCCATTTGATCCGTTATCGGAGGGTGTAGTTACAGACGTGTCTGGAACTTTAATTTCTGGATCGCTTACGCCAATCTCTGGTGCTGGAGAAGTTAAGTATACTGTTTTGGTCACATTATCCCAACCGACAGAAGTTCCTGTATGTTCTCCAACAAATCTTAAAGGGACGAGAGTCGTGGTACCACTGAGAAACGGAGGGTTGTCCAGTTTAACCTGTTTCCCTGAAGCCTCTGCCATCTCATTATTCAAGATTAACTTTAATATCGTTCCCTTTTGCTCAATGAGTGCAGTCTTAGTCACATTATCCCATTTCACGGTATAACCAAGCTGCTCCGCAACGACGCGAAGTGGAACCATCACGCTTCCATTTACAATTTGAACCTGTGCTTCTTTTGAAATCTTAAGATCATTGCCGTCTAGATTGATGTGTGTTTCTGCAGAGCCGGCATAACCAGTTCCTGGGTGAACCAGTACCAACAACAGCAGCAGTAACGCCAAAAAACCAAACTTCTTCATCTGCAATCCCTACCATCCCCGTTTCTTGGTCTCTAGCAAACTTACTTTTTTTTCCTTTGAGGCAGTTTCGGCTTATATAAATCTTAAACGACAATAGTTTCCAAAAGTTGCGCTTTGCAAGAGAGAAAAAAGGAAAAATTTCTCTAGATAAAGTGAAGAGGGTCAGCAGCACTCCTAGATTCTAGGAGCGCTGCTGACCCTTTAAGTTCAATCGATTTTATTTCAAAGAAGTATAACCAGTTTTCTCTACCAATTCCTGCCCCTGTGAGGATTGAAGCCAATCTAGGAACGGCTGGATATTTGGATTGTCATTTCGAGTGGTTACAGCATAAAATTCGGTGGCTAATGGGTACTGTCCACTACGAATACTCTTCTTGTCGGGCTTTACACCATCGATAGATAGGAGTGTGATTTCTCCACTTTGATTCATTTCTGAGGCATAAAATAAGAAGCTGTAACCGAGTGCATTCTTATAATTGCGATAGCTGGAGGTTTGTTGAATGATTCCGCTCATAACATCAGCTATATCTTCTTGAGGTGGTGTCATGAGTGGAGTATCCCCCATAAACTTTTGAAGCATTGTCTGACTTCCGCTATCTTCTGGCCGTTGAAAAGCACGTATCCGGTTACTAGGACCACCAACAGTCTTCCAATTTGTGATCTTACCTGCGTAGATATCTTTAAGTTGATCAGCGGCTAGTCCGGTTACGGAATTTCGTTTATTCACAAAAAATACGAAAGCCTCGCGGCCGATGGGTGTAAGCTTCAGCTCAACGCCTTTTCGCTTCGCATGTTTCTGCTGTGCGAGGGAAGGAGCAGCCACAAAAATAATATCGGTCTCACCTTCAATTAGTCTTTTGTAGGCCTCTGGTGTACTAGTACAAAGCACTTGACTGTTTCTATAGTCATATGGATCATATTTGCCAACAGGATAGACGGATTGCACGAAAGCTGAATACAGGGGGTAGAGTGCAGTTGCACCATCTAATCTAGGAGCATTACTGTCGATATGAAAATCTGCTGGTTCATCCAGATTTACTACTTTGGAATTCTCGACAAAAGGCTCATACAGCGTTAGATTGACCTCCCGATCATCAACTGTGGCAAGTCTGCTGACATAAGCAGCTTTAATCTCATATCCAGCGGTAGCCAGCAGGCTAAGACCGACGATGGATAACAGCACAATACGGCTTATTTTTCGTGACAAAATATTAAATATAAGGAGTACAACATAAATGGCGATTACAACAGATAAAACCACTACAAGTGGCGTATAAAACATAAGTCCCCCGGAAATTGCAGTAAATATAAAACCTATGACTCCTAAGAAAGCTATTCCGCCTACGGCAAAAAAGGAGAACAATAACTTCGTCCAGAATGATTCCTTCATTATAACCTCCTTGTATTTATTGTTAAAGTATGGAAAAACTTAATTTCATTATACAGTAGCTTTTAGGATGAATCTGTAGAATATTATCGAAAAAATATGTAATAAAAAGCTGTGACACATGAAAATTTTATGTATATTTTCATAAAGTGCTGGACTAATTACAAGAAGAGGTTTATTCTGAGATTGTGAAAAAAACAACGGAATACAAGATTCTCGGGGTAGGGTGAAATTCCCAACCGGCGGTAATGTTCAAAGCGAACTGAGCCCGCGACTCACTTGTTCTGCTTGCAGAGAAGTGACTGATCTGGTGTAACTCCAGAGCCGACGGTAAAGTCCGGATGGGAGAGGATCATAAGATAAAGGCGCTAGGAGTCTATCCTGTACGTCTTTATTGATAATGCCCCCGAGTCTACCTATTATGGTAATTCGGGGGTTTTTGGTCTCTTATCGAGGGTTTGTATCGACAAGGAGAATGGAATTATGAGTAATGTAACAGTTTCATCATCAACTAAGGTAAGCAGCACGTCTCCGCTACGCAGTGGGTTTTGGCTCGTTGTGATCGGTGCAGCACTATGGGGCGTTGATCCGCTCTTTCGTATTATCCTCTTAAAGTCGTTAACCTCGTCGCAAATTGTCCTGTTGGAGCATGTTGTGCTTTTCTTTGCGGCTTCACCGGTTCTTTGGCGTCACCGTGCCGAGCTTAAAGGCGTCGGACTACGCCAAATAGGTGCGCTGTTAATTGTTTCATGGGGAGGCTCCGCCGGGGCAACAATCCTATTCACGATGGCACTTTCCAGTGGGGATTTGAATGCAGTGCTATTGCTGCAGAAGCTGCAGCCAATATTCGCGATCGGTCTGGCGGCTTTAATTCTTAAAGAACGTCTGCCCAAAAATTTCGGAATTCTCATTGTTCTGGCACTGGTAGGAACCTATCTGTTGACCTTTGGTTGGAGTATTCCTTTTGGACATGTGAATAACTTTATCGGTGTTAGCAGTCTGATGGCCTTAGGAGCAGCCGCACTGTGGGGTGGATCGACAGTAATGGGTCGTTATCTGCTTGGGTCTATGAAATATGAGACAGTGACTTCCCTACGATTTATTTTGGCGCTACCCTTGCTCTTCGTTATCACTACATTAGAAGGTGCACCATGGCAGAGTCATGGCGGATTTGGTGCATCTGCTGCCATAGCCATTAATTTGTTGCTGCAAGCTTTGCTGCCAGGATTACTCAGTATGCTTCTGTATTACAAAGGACTTAGCACTACTAAAGCTTCCTTCGCCACATTGGCTGAACTAAGCTTTCCTATGACGGGAGTCATTATTAACTGGATCGTATTCCAGCAGCTTGTTACTCTTCCGCAAATTATCGGATTTGCTTTGATCTGGACCGCTTTATTCTTTATATCGAGCCAACAGTCCAAACCACAAACGCTCTGAGTAGACTCTCATTGAATAGATTCGACTATATAAAGGGATGACTGAAATGCCTAGAGGCCTTCGGATCATCCCTTTTTTATGTCTCTACACTATTTTCTCGTTCATTCGACTGCAAAAACTGCAGAAATGTTTCGTACGTAACATATAGCAGACTAATTTAAGCCTTTACAATAAGAGTGGCGATAACAGCGCTTGAACAGGGAAATGCCAATCTACTTCATTTTGCAGGGATATTTGTTCTATGCGTCAGCGAAGATTATTTGTACAATAGGGGCTATGACATTTGAGTCGGGGTGTGAAGGAAAGTGTATAGATATAATTTATTTACCAAAATCGTGAGTATCATGGTCATTATGCTGATCCCGATTACGATCCTCTACTTCTATTCCAACAAAACGACTACGGATGTGCTGCGCACGGAGTTAAATACTTCGAACAGCAATCAGCTCAGTTTTTTTCAGAATCAGGTAGAGAGTAATATGGAGCTATTATCATCGTGGCCGATCTTGCTGATTCATGATCCTGATATTTTGAGCTTAAAGGACACTTATTTGAAGGGTACACATTTGAATCTGGATGCGATCAACCTGGTCAAGCGGATTCAGACCAAAATTAGTATCCAAGAAAGCTCCTCCAACTGGAAGAGCAAGTTGTATCTATACTCCCCGTCCATCCATCGAATGGTGTCAGAAAGTGACGCTATACCGTATGCGGATGAGGATTTGAAGCGGGAAGTAAAGTCAGGCTGGCATGTAGAAAAGATCAAGGAACAGGATGGCGACCGCTTCTTGTTCTCATGGTTTTCTTTTACACCCTTTATGTCAGAGTTCTCTCCGGAAAAGGTCAATACGGTTATGAAGGTAGAGTTCGACAGCCGAAACATTGAAGATATGCTGGATAAATTCAAAAGTGATGGTAGAAGAGATCCTTTTTATTATAAGCAAGGTACTGGACTTATCTTTAACCGCAGTGCCGACAAGCTGCTAGCCAAAGAACTAGTAGAAAGGCTGGAGCAAGAGCAGCTGAATCAGAGCGAGAATCGTACTGTGAAAATTGAAGGCGAGTCATACAGTGTAAATATAGTCTATTCGGACAAAATGGGCTGGTATTTAATCGACTATATGCCGCTGTCAGAAATACTGCATCCGATCCTAACCTCCAACCGCTTATTTTATTTTGCTGTTAGTGCATTGTTATTAATGAGCTGTCTCGTAGCCTATTTATTATATGTTCAGGTGCAAGTGCCCGTTAGATTATTGGTTGGAGGTTTCCAGAGGCTGAAGCAAGGGGACTACTCTACACGGGTGGAGATCAAAGGTAGGAATGAGTTCAGCTTTCTGTCCGGACGGTTTAACAGCATGGTAGAACAGATCCAGCAGCTGATAGAGAATGTGTTAATGGAGAAAATCCATGTTCGCGAAGCTAGATTAAAGCAGCTTCAATCCCAGATCAATCCGCATTTCTTCTATAATTGCTTCTCATTTATTACGAGCATGGCGAAGCTCGATAATATGGGTGCTGTCGTCGGTATGTCGCATAATTTATCTCGATATTACAGATATACAACCCGCCAAGAACGTGATCTAGTCGCTTTATCCGAAGAGACAGAATTCGTGACTCACTATTTGGAAATCCAAAAAATGAGGATGAGCAGACTTCAGTATGAGGTGAATATCCCGCCGCAAATGCGTAAAAGAGATCTTCCACCGCTAGTTCTTCAACCTTTGGTTGAGAATGCGGTTATCCACGGGATTGAGCCCGTCTCTAAAGAGGGGCTGGTGCGAATTACCGGTTCATGCAACGGTAGAGTCATGACATTATCGGTTGAGGATGACGGACAAGGCATGAGCCGAGAGGGTATTATCGAATTGGAAAATAAACTAGGCAAGGCGATGGATGAAGAAATGGGCTGTGGGCTTTGGAATGTACATCAGAGAATGCGGCTGCGTTTTGGTGAGGAAGCAGGATTGACGATTTCACCATCACCACTCGGGGGATTACAGGTTACACTGCAGTGGTTAATACCACTAACTGACAATGATACGGATGACATCTAGGAGGGAATATGATGATAGAGATATTGTTAGTCGATGACGAGCCTTATGTAACGGAAAGTCTGGCCCGCACCATTCCGTGGGACGAGATTGGAGTAAAGCAGGTGCATCAGGCGGCATCAGGTGCCGAGGCACTACAAATACTGGAAGAGCAGGACATTGATATCATGGTTACTGATATTTCTATGCCTGGGATGTCCGGGTTGCAATTAATTGAAATGGTAAGTGAGAGATGGCCGGATATTCGGTCGATTCTACTGACAGGTTATTCTGATTTTGAGTACGCGAAGAAGGCTATTCAGCTGCAGGCATTTGATTATATTTTGAAGCCAGTAAGTGATGAGGAGTTTATCAACAGTGTATCCGGTGCTATCGAATCTCTGAAAGACGAATGGGAGGCACATGATAAATATCATTTGCTTCTCTATAATCGGAAAGCCGATTACAGTGTCTTGCGGGCGAATTTGATGCATGAATTACTTCTTGGCAGGGTGCTGTCTGAGCGGACGCTTGCACTAAAGCTTAAGGAATATGAAATCTCTTTCGAATCGGATGTTGAAGCGTCGATGTTATTGATTCAACTGGGTAAGCATTATGCCGCAATGGATCATCATTCGGTTTCCTTAATGGAATATGCTATCGGCAATATTGCCGAGGAACTCTTCAAGGAGCAGTTCCATGTCTGGTTCTGCAAAGCACCGCATGATTGTTTAATTCTGCTTGTAGAACTGAAGCCAGTAGTTCAGCGAGAGTTGGAGAAGTCGGATAATTACGAAGCTGCGAGACAGCAAATCCTTAAGTCAGCGATAGCTAATTTCCGAATTAGTGTGAGCAATTACCTCAAGGGCCAGATATCGCTTATCGTAACGGAGTGGTTCGCATTCCCTGAAGGGATGACGGCTGCATATCGGAGTGGCCTAAGTTCTATGTATTTAGCAGCACATAATGAAACCGGCTCGGTACTTTATCTGGGGGATCGACATCATCAGGAGATGATGAGCATCAAATCGCTCGAAAGTCTTTATCGTCCGCCAACGCTCATTCATTTGCTGGAATCTAAGCAATGGGATATAGCCCGCCAGAAGATTGCGGATGTGTTCCGAGATATGGAGAATGCACGCTTTTCAAGTGAGCATCTTTATGAGGTCTTTCTGTCAATTACTAATGCGTTCATGTACATTGCTCACAAAGGGGGGCAGTTCATCTCGCAAATCGACCAATATGCGTTTGATCCGATGTTGACGCAGAGTATAATTGTTTCGTTTGACAAGCTGAAGGACTGGGCGTTTGATATGCTAGACAAGCTTCAGAAGGAGCTCTCGGAAAGTGACCAGAACACGAAAAGTTATATTATAAAGCAGGTACATGAGCTGGTGGGAAACCATTCTGGGCATGATCTGTCGGTTAAGACGATAGCGGATCATGTGTATCTGCACCCCGTATACTTATCTAAAATATATAAAGCTGAGACAGGAGAAGGGCTTGGAGACTATATTATCCGCATGCGGATGGAACGCGCACTTTATCTGCTTAAGAACACCAACAAAAAAATCTATGAAATCACTTCCGAGCTAGGATATCAGAATCCGCAATATTTCAGCAAAATGTTCAAAAAACATTACAATATGACACCAAATGAATTTCGGGATGGATAGAGAGGTTGAGAAAGGTGCAGAAACCTTGTTTAAATGACGTATTCGACATCATCTTCGTTCCCTATAATTAAGCTATAACCAACACTTAAGGAATCTAAGGGGGAACAAAATGAGCGCGATGAAGAGAAAGAAATGGCTGCCGCTCCTGTGTATGAGTATGCTTATGGTAGGTAGCATCGCAGGTTGTTCAGGCAATAACGCTGCTGATGGAAAAAATACAGCTGGTGAAACGACTACAAATACAGCGACTAATTCTGAAAACGCCTACAAGGATAAATACGATCCTGAGGTGACTATTACAACCGTATGGGGCGTTGACCCTGAGCTTAAATTCAAGAACGGGGAAAGCATTGAGAATAACGTAGCTACGAAGTGGGCAAAAGAAAAATTCGGCATCAACATTAAGTCACTATGGTCCATCACAGATACGAATGGTGCATTTGGAACTAAGCTACGCCTATCGATGTCATCTGGTCAGGAAATGCCTGATGTTGTAACCATCGGTACGGGAGATAGCACGATTGCTCAGGATTTGATCGATTCCGGTATGTATGCTGAAGTGGGAGAAATGTTCGATAAATATGCTTCAGATACTTGGAAAGAAGCGATGGCACAGGATCCTAACGTATGGAACCAATACAGCCGCGATGGCAAAAAAATGGGTCTTCCTGTACTCGATTACGCGTACAACCATGATTACGTGCTTTGGATCCGCCAAGATTGGCTGGATAAACTAAATATGCAAGCTCCTAAAACGATCGATGAGCTGGAAAAAGTTATGGATGCGTTCAAGAATCAGAACCCTGATGGCTTGGCACCAGATAAAGTAACTCCACTTAGTATCGGCTTTAAGACATCAATGAACACTTGGATGGGCGATCCTTCTTGGATCTTCGGTGCTTACGGAACCCTTCCACAGCAATGGAATCTAGATGCTGATGGTAAATTGGAATACGGCTCTGTGAATGCAGGTATGAAGCAAGGGCTGGAAAAAATGAAGGAATGGCTCGCAAAAGGTTATATTCCTCAAGAAGCAGCGCTTTGGGATGAGAACAAAACAGCTGAGCCTGCAGTGGCAGGTACAGCAGGTATTCTCCCAGGACCTTATTGGATGAGTGGTTGGCCGCTTCAGGATACCGTGAAGAACGCTCCGGATGCCGTATGGGCTCCAATTGAAATTCCTGAGGGTCCAGATGGTAAAGTTATGCGTCACGGTACACAGTTCACCAATGGTGTAACTCTGATCAGCACTAAAATGAAAAATCCAGAAGCATTCTTCACTTATCAAAACTATCTGTTCGATAACTTCGCTGATCCAAAGCCTGGTAGTGAGCTAGATAATGGTCTCTTCGCAGGATATGACTATGAACTAGATGCGGCTGGTAAGATGTTACCTAATGATCAAATTGCTGGCGGTTATGTGAATAGTGTTCGTTATATGCTAGTTCGTGATGGTGCGCGGATTCCGGATGCCCAAATGAAAGCACTTCTTAACCTGGCAGATGGTGCTGAACCAACAACACGTCTGGAGAAGGATGTAGCCGTAAACTATGGTAAGGATACTCCTGCAGCTGCGAAAGTCCTGCTGGCGCAAGAGGATAAATCCTTCAAAAATATGTTCACAGGTCCTACAACTCAAACCATGAAATCGAAGATGGATTACCTGAACAAGATCGAGAACCAAACGTTCAATGAGATCATCTATGGCAACAAACCACTGGATTCTTTTGATACCTTCGTGGCGTCCTGGAAATCAGGCGGCGGCGATCAAATCACTAACGAAGTAAATGAATGGTACGACAGCGTAAAATAATGCTTTGTTAAGTGTATAAGTAACACAATACGGGACCGTTTCCTTAGCTGTATATTCAGCTGTAGGGACGGTCCTTGCTTGCGTTTTGGGTTACCGGAATGCGTTTACATAAACATCTATTTCTATGTGGTAAAGAGATTGGTTTTGTACCATATATATTGGTTTTGCTCGCTGTTTGGCGAATCCTGTCGTTGTTATAATTTGAGTATGGTTACAGAAGAACTTGACACGATATGGGGGACCAAGGATGAAAACACTTAAAAAAACATGGCCTTTTCACTTGATGTTGCTTCCGGCGATGATATTCCTGATCATCTTCAGCTTTATTCCGATGGGCGGAATTGTGATGGCATTTCAGGATTATAAGCCATGGCTAAAGATTTCCGGATCAGCGTGGGTTGGACTAGACAATTTCCGCTATCTATTTGAACGTAATGACAGTATGCAGGTCATTTGGAATACATTGATTATTGCCGTTCTGAAGATGATCTTCAATCTGGCTGTGCCGTTTGTGTTCGCCATACTATTAAATGAGATTCGTAAGGTTTACATACAGCGTACAATTCAGACGTTGGTTTATTTACCTCACTTCTTGTCTTGGGTCATCCTCGGTGGGATCTTGCTAGACTTACTAGCTACAGATGGTTTTGTCAATCAGATCCTCGGCAGCATGGGGATTAAACCCATCTTTTTCTTAGGTGATAATAACTGGTTCAGGTTCACGGTCATCCTCACAGATGTATGGAAGGAATTCGGTTATAACACGATTGTCTTCCTAGCCGCTCTAGCGGGTATCAACCCTTCATTATATGAAGCTGCTGAAATAGATGGCGCTACTCGCTGGAAACAGACACGTTATATCACAATGCCTTCTCTACTGCCAATGGTTGTTGTTGTAGGTACTTTGGCTCTAGGAAACGTATTGAACGCAGGGTTTGACCAGATCTTTAACCTCTACAATCCGCTGGTCTATCAGAAAGGCGATATTATCGACACCTTCGTGTACCGTACAGCTATTTTGAATGGTGAGATGGGCTTTGGTACGGCGATCGGACTGTTCAAGTCAGCCATTAGTATGGTCCTGATCCTCGTTTCGTACAGTCTGGCTAAAAAATGGGCAGGATATCGCATTTTCTAAACTACCAAGGGAAGAGGGAAACCTATGTATTACAAAACTAAAGGTTATCGTATTTTCAACATATTCAATACTTGTTTTCTGATCATACTAGCACTCATGTGTATTGTTCCTCTGATTCACGTATTAGCTGTATCTTTCAGTGCCAAGTCTGCGGCAGATGCCAACCTGGTGGGCTTGTGGCCAAAGCAGTTCTCTCTGGAAGCTTATAAAAAGACAATGAATAACCCGATATTCCTACACTCCATATGGGTATCCGTACAAAGAACTATACTCGGAACTGGACTAACACTTTTAATTACTTTTCTGGCAGCTTATCCTTTGTCAAAAGAAAATTCGGCCTTCAAGGGCCGGAATGTGTACTCTTGGTTATTCGTCTTCAGTATGGTGTTCAACGGTGGATTGATTCCATTCTACATTGTGATTCAAAAGATTGGCCTAATGGATTCCTTCTGGGTACTAGTTCTACCAGGTGCAGTAAATACGTTCTTGGTAATCCTGATGTTGAACTTCTTCCGAGGTATACCTAAAGATCTGGAAGAGGCTTCGTTAATCGACGGAGCAGGACATTTCCGTACCTTGTTCAGCATTTACTTGCCAATTTCATTACCGTCTATTGCGACGATTGCACTGTTTAGTATGGTGTTCCATTGGAACTCCTGGTTCGATGGACTCTTGTATTTGAACAATTCCAAGCAGTTTCCGCTGGCAACCTTCCTGCAGACTGTTATTATTCAACGGGATATGAGCTCTATGAGCATTAATCCGAAGGAGATGGAATTGATCTCGCAGACCACGGTTAGAGCCGCGCAAATATTTATCGGGGCCGCTCCAATCCTGATCGTATATCCTTTCCTGCAAAAGTATTTTGTTAAAGGAATGACACTTGGTTCTGTAAAGGAGTAGAAATGATGATCAGCACATTTATCAATGGAATGGACATCTCGTTTCTGGATGAAATTGAACAGGGTGGAGGCAAGTTTCATTGTAGCTCTGTTCAGGCAGCTGAGGAGGGTGAGGATCTGATTCATCTCCTTAAGGACAGTGGAGTAAATGCCATACGACTGCGAATTTGGAATGACCCTCCAGGTGGCTTCTGCAATTTAGAACGTACGCTGTTTATGGCAAAGCGAATTAAGGAAGCAGGCCTTAACTTTCTACTAGATTTTCATTATTCAGATAAATGGGCCGATCCAGCTAACCAATGGAAGCCAAAAGCTTGGGTGGCACTTGATTTAAGTGGTTTGACATCTGCCGTGTATGAATATACTCGCGAGGTTCTTGGGGCTTTACAGTCCCAAGGCACGCTGCCTGATATGGTGCAGATCGGAAATGAGATTACGCCGGGCATGTTATGGGGTGAAGGCAAGGTGGATGGAGAGTGTGATACTCCGGAACAATGGGAGCAGTTCACTACGCTAGTTAAAGCAGGTATAGCGGGTGCGAAATCCGTCGATGCTGACTTGTCCATCATGATCCATATTGACCGCGGGGCGGATCATCCGGCAAGTCGTGAATTTTATGATCGGTTCTTAGAACATGGTGTCCATTTTGATGTGATCGGATTATCTTTCTATTCTTGGTGGCATGGTACTTTGGACGACTTGCAGCATAACCTGAACGAATTAGCGCTGCGTTATAACAAGGATATCGTTGTGGTGGAAACAGCCTATCCATGGACGCTGAATGCACCTGAAGGCTTTTCCATAATTGTTAATGAGGAAGCCCAGCTGCATAAAGGTTATCCCGCCACAGTAGAGGGTCAGGCTAAGTATATGAAGGATTTTATAAACGTAATTGAGAATACACCTAACGGAAAGGGCATCGGCTTTTATTACTGGGAACCTGCTTGGATTCCTTCGCAAAAGGAATGGTCTGTTGGCCATGAGAATGGTTGGTCCAATTTAGCCATGTTTGATTTTGAAGGTAAGAAACTGGATTCGCTCCATTTTTAAGAATCTCTGGGATAGAACAAGAAGACAGCCTATGGTTTAGCCATGGCTGTCTTCTTTTTTTAATT
Organism: Paenibacillus sp. FSL R10-2734; assembly: GCF_037963865.1. NCBI lineage: Bacteria > Bacillati > Bacillota > Bacilli > Caryophanales > Paenibacillaceae > Paenibacillus > Paenibacillus sp. FSL R10-2734. The sequence goes on from NZ_CP150170.1 coordinate 2,852,839, forward strand.
CAAAAAGGCATCCAATGCTAACGTTGGTTTTCCAGAAGAATCAAAGGCGCCCTTCGTGTAAGCGTACCATGTCCCGTAACTCTCCGGCTCCCAATAGAACACGCCAAGCCCTTTGCCGCCGCTTACCGATTTAGTTTTGCTAATAATATCCGTAAGAAAGGCTTTAGCTGCTGAAGGTCTCATTTACAAATCAATTAGGCAGATGATTAGTGGGATATTGCGTAAATGAATTTATACGAATGAATACTAAATGTCCATTTTATGTTATTCAAATCGGGAAATACACGGAAAGAGAGTGTCCCCAAAGGGCGCTCTTTCTGGTCTATCTGACTGTCTGGTGAGTAATGACAGCTTTTGCGTCGATTTTTTAACCAGAATTTAAACAATCAAAGAACCTCATTTTAACCTTTGTCTTCTACAATTAATATGAAGATGAGTGACAAGGATGTCTACTTATCCAATCTTTTGTAAAGGGAGCAACGCTAAAATGAAGACGAAGAGAACGTTTAGATTTACAAGGATGATTCGAAACATTGTGCTGGGTTTAACCACAATTATGCTAATAGTTGTGTTAGTGAATCAAGTACTTTCAAGGTACGAACACAAGAAATACCCTGCATGGGGTCAATATGTTGAAGTAGATGGAAAGAAAATGCATGTGTATACAAAGGGGACGGAGGGTAGCGCCATTGTTTTGTTAAGCGGACTGGGAACGATTTCACCTGTATTGGACTTCGAACCCTTAATTAACGAGTTGGCCAACCATCACAAAGTAGTCGTTGTAGAACCTTTTGGATATGGTTGGAGTGATATGACCGATAAAGAACGAACGGTGGAGAACATCGTAGGGGAACTTAGGAGCGTGTTGCAAAAAGCAAAGATAGATGGTCCCTATATCCTAATGCCTCATTCTATTTCCGGAATTTATAGTATGTATTACGCCAATAAATATCCCGACGAAATCAAAGCTATCGTTGGAATCGATATCACCTTACCGCAAGCCGTGGACTATTTTAAGGAACCCGTTCCCACTATGCCCAAATATATGAGCTTGGTCGTGCCGAGCGGGTTGGCAAGACTTGCATCCTATATCAGTCCGGGCATTGTTTTACCACAGGCCGATGAAGGTACTTATACTCTTGAAAATCTAAAGATGACCCAAATCATTACCGCATGGAAAGCCTATAATAAGAATGTAGTGAATGAAGCAAGGGAAATAAAGAACAATATTGCTGCTACAAAGGATATGGTCTTTCCGCCAAGTCTGCCTGTAATGATCTTTACGCCCCCAAGTGATAAAGTGAATGCCGATGGGAAATCTAATTTAACCTTCTATGAGGATCAGCTCCGTAAGCTGGATCAGCATCAGCTCATCATCATAAAAGGGCATCATTATCTGCATTGGACCCAATATAAGCAAATATCTGCTGACGTGAACATGTTCTTAAACAACTCTGCTGCATTGGAGTGAATCATGAGGGAGCAAGCTCTCTCAACTTCATCCGATGGCCTTCGCTGAACACTTTTGTAACGTGCTGCCGCAAAAACTCCGTTGCAGTTCTTTGCCAGACATTTCTCTATTCGTAAATGACCCATCATAGTTAAGCAGATTTCCACAGGAAGATTTGTCCTGTTTATATATAGCAATGGTCACATCTTGCTCCTCAGCTAAATAAAGCGCCGTTTGCGCCTCAAAAAAACGTGTCCACCAAAACACAATCTAATGATGAAAATACTTTGTTATCTATAAATCACAAATATTTGAGAACGATTCTAAATTAAAATCACTGATTTATTCTTATTATATAGTTGGCGCATGTCTAGTTTATCCTTATAAAGGAACAACCCAAGCGACCAATTTAAGCATCAGGTCCTTTGGGTTACGACTGCTGGATTGAAAGGTCAAATGCCTTTCCATCAATCTTGATCCAGGAATGATCGAAATACGGTTCATCCGGTCGCTGAACTTCTCCGATGCAAAGCTCCGACTCAATGCCTTGTTCGTTAAGCATCACATACATGATGGAAGATAGTAGATGACAAACGCCTGGACTTGGGTTCTTCTTAAAGTCGTCATTCAGCAGGAAAAACGTCTTATGGATTGCCGCTTACTGAGAATGGTTGAAAATTACCTCTTCCGCGACCTCGCTCCAAGTTTTCCCACAGCAGCCTCCGCAGATTAGGATTTAAACAACAATGCCCATTAAGAAGAGATGTTTGTATCCGCTTACATAAAACTCCTCCCTTCGTCTTTTATAACAAAATTGTAAGGTGGGGTAAGCATTCCCGATACCAATAAAAATTCAACATTTCAACATCTTTGGAAATTGATTCAGAGCTTCAAGAGTAAAAATAAGGCTTTACTCCCATACTACCGTTATCTTGCACCGGAGCTACTTCACCACAACCTTTAGGAGGACTGCGGATGAAACAACATTCTGCTCCCGCCATCTATATACAGCTTAAGAACCGTGTGTCGGTGCCCAAAGGTAAAAATATCACACTGGGTGATATTGCTTTCTTGATTGCTGAGCCAGAGCTGAAGGAGTCGTTGGAATCTATTCTGCTAAAAGAGCCGGAGCAAAGTGACGGTAACCTGATTTTGATCGATCTGCTGATGGTTATTCCGCTCATCCATGAGCTTCTGCCGGATGCAGTGATAGAGCCGATCGGTGAAGGAAGGACGATTGTGCAGATTGAGGGGCCGATGGAGAGAAGGAAGCCTTCAGTAGCGATGTTTGTATTAGTGTGGCTGCTGTTATTCTTTGGATCTGCGCTGACAATCATGAATTTCCATGCAGATGTAAACATGCTGGAGGTACAAATCCGAATTGTGGAGATGATAACCGGACATCGTGATGAGCATCCGATTGTATTTCAGATTGCTTATTCTGTTGGAATCGGTTTTGGAATGGTCATTTTTTTCAACCATTTATTTAAGAAGAAGTGGAATGAGGAGCCTACACCGTTAGAAGTGGAAATGTACCTGTATCAGAAAAATATCGATCATTACGTCGTCAATGAGGAATACAGCAAAATGAGGCGCCGTGGAGAAAAACAACCGGAGAATATGGAGGACTGAAGATGACAGCACCTTTATCTCTGGGACTGAATTTATTGCTGGGGATTGCGGGAGGAATCGCAGTTGGCGGCGGGGTGATCGCATTATTTGTTGTGCTCGATATGGTGCCTCGTCTGGCTCAATTAACCTCTTCCTACGATAAAGTTCACTGGTACGAAGGTGCGATGGTTTGCGGATCATTGGTAGGTACCGTAAGTGATTTTTGGAATTGGAAAATATCCTCAGGTCCTTTGGTTGAACTTGGTATAGGACTTTTTGACGGGATTTTTGTCGGGATGCTCGCTGCAGCATTGACCGAGGTATTAAATGTGCTGCCAATACTAGCGAAACGCTTGAATATGACACATTATCTGTTCGGGCTGTTAATGGCGATGGTGAGCGGGAAGGTCGCGGGTTCATTGTTCGACTGGTTTGTATACCGACAGTAAACGGAGGGGTTAAGTATATGAGTAAATATATTCACAGCGGTGATTCTGCGCCGGAGGAGGACCATCAGGAAGATAACGCTGCGGCTGCCGCAGCAATGAAGAATACTGCAGCGGATCTAGTTGCAGATCACACAGATGCTGATGTAGCTTCTATGACCAGTGAAAGTGCAGATTCTGCGGAAAATGCTGTAGTAGATGAATCGAGTCTAGGTCAGCAGGATGCAGAGACGTCTGCGGAGCTAGGGACCGAAGAGCAAAGCACTGAGGCATCAGTTCAGCCGGATTCAGGTCAGCAGGATGCAGAGGCATCTGCGGAGCTAGGGACCGAAGAGCAAAGCACTGAGGCATCGGCCCAACCGGATTCAGGTCAACAGGATGCAGAGGCGTCAGATGAGCTCGGTAATCAGGAGCAGAACGAGCCTAGCAAAGGTTTTTTTGCCAGGTTATTCGGCTTAGATTCAGACTCGGAATCCGAAGGTGAGACGCAAGATCAGAATGCCCAGCAAGCAGATGGATCAGAGGCAGCAACGGGGTCTGTGGAAGAATCCCAAGCGACGCGAAAGTCCAAACCATCTAAGAAGCAAGCGTCACAAGAGAGCACTGAGCAAAAGGGAACCAGTAAGCTGCAAAAGAAACGCGATAGCGAGCGCTCCAATTCTTTAAAGGAATCCGTCATTTACTGGCAAGGAACTGATGAAATCTCACCTTCCCTGCAAGATACGAAACAAACACTTACTGAGGTAATGGGGCTGGGAACAAGCTTTGATGTCACATTTAGACAGATGTCCTTTGGTGGACATAAGACAGCTCTACTCTGTTTAAGTGGATTTACCAACACAGATGTAACCGATGATATACTCAAACGTTTGACCTATCTCACATCTGAGAATCTGTCTACGGGTGTGCTGTCTAGCTTTATGAATGAATATGTCCCTCACATACAGGTGGAAGAGGGCAATTCATTAAGTGAAAGCATCGAAAAGGTACTAGAAGGTTTGAGCGTACTATTCGTCGAGGGTGAAAACAAGGTTATCATAATGGATACTCGTGCTTACCCTAGTCGAAGTCCTGCCGAGCCTTCGATTGATCGAGTGGTGCGCGGTGCGCGCGACGGTTTTACAGAGACTCTACTGAGCAATATCTCGCTTGTCAGAAGACGGGTTCGTGATCCGGGACTGAAATATGAGTTGTTTCGGGTTGGACGACGGACACAGACGGATGTCTGCGTGGCTTATATTGATGATATTGTTGATAAAACACAGGTTAAATCAGTGATCGACAAAATCAATAGCATTGATATCGATGGCATTCCTCTGGCAGATAAGCAATTAGAGGAAGCGATTATCGGTGGTGGATGGAATCCATATCCTATGGTGCGTTATTCTGAACGCCCTGACGTTGTTGCCTCCAATTTGTTGGAGGGACGTGTAGTAGTGTTTGTAGATACCTCACCCATTGTTATAGTTCTTCCGACTACGTTTTTTGATCTTTGTCAGCATGCAGAGGAGAATCGCCAGACTCCTTTTATGGGAACGTACTTGCGATGGGTTCGTTTCATCGGTATTTTTGCGTCGATGTTCCTGCTGCCGCTATGGATGCTGCTTGTCATTCATCCTGAACTAAAGCCAGCTGTGCTGGATTTTATTGGGCCTCAAAAGACCGCTAGAATTCCTTTACTCGCCCAGTTTCTTATTGTTGAGCTTGGGGTTGATTTACTGCGGATGGCTGCAGTACACACACCAACACCTTTAGGCTCAGCGATGGGCCTGATTGCAGCCATATTGATTGGTGATATAGCGGTACAGAGCGGTTTGTTTGTAAACGAGGTAGTTCTGTATATGGCTGTAGCTTCTATCGGTATGTTTGCAACTCCGAGTTATGAGCTGGGTCTGGCCAATCGAATAGTCAGGCTTGTGTTATTAGTAGCCGTTGCGGCATTCCAGGTGCCAGGATTTATGATTGGAACGACGCTACTTACGATTTTCCTGACGACCCATCGTTCCTATAACTCCTCATATATGTGGCCGTTTATACCTTTTAATGCAAAGGCAATGAGTGAAATTCTATTGCGTAAGCCGGTCTTAAGTTCGAAGACAAGGCCGTCTTTTAACAAAACTAGAGACAATACCAGAATGCCGCCTTCTCAAAAGAATGATTAACAGTCGCAGGAAAATACAAAACTACTGCAAATTAGTCCATTCAATGGAGTTCCCACTGTCTGTTATACTGAATACACTAAGACAGGGTGGAACCTTGATATTCCACAGAAATTGGAGGACTAAAGAATGTTTCTACACGGTACTAGCCGAATTAATGATGCTGGGCATCTGGAGATCGGCGGATGTGATGTAACTGAATTGAAAGCGGAATATGGAACCCCGCTATATATATTGGACGAGCAATTGGTTAGACAACGTTGCCGGGAATATATGGATGCTTTTAAAGCCTCTGGACTTGGTTTCCAAGTAGCTTACGCAAGCAAGGCGTTTTCAGTGATGGCAATGGTACGTTTGGCTGATGAGGAAGGCTTGTCGCTTGATGTTGTATCTGATGGCGAGCTTTATACAGCTTTGCAAGCTGGCTTTCCTGCTGAACGTATACATTTTCATGGCAACAATAAGACGTCCGAAGAGATCGAAATGGCGATTGATGCCGGGATTGGCTGCTTTGTAGTCGATAATCTGGTAGAGCTTAACCTTTTGCAGTCGATTGCTGCACGCAAGGAAGTTACGGTTAACATCTTACTACGTGTGACACCAGGTGTTGAAGCACATACGCATGAGTACATTACAACAGGTCAGACTGATTCCAAATTCGGTTTTGATATCGGTAATGGATCGGCTTATGAAGCAGTTAAAGCGGCAGCTAGCAAAAAGAACTTAACGCTGCTTGGCCTACATTCCCATATCGGTTCTCAAATTTTTGAAACAGATGGATTCCAGCTTGCTGTTGAACGTGTAGCGAGTTTTGCTCGTAGTGTTAAAGAAGGCTTGGATGTGGACTTCCGTGTAGTAAACCTAGGTGGAGGTTTCGGCATTCGTTATGTTGAGGGAGATACTCCGTTACATGTTTCTGAATATGTTGCGGCGATTACGGATGCAGTGAAGACTCATTTTGCTGGAATTTATAATGCTTTGCCTGAAATTTGGGTAGAACCGGGCCGTAGCATTGTTGGAGATGCAGGTACTACACTTTATACAGTAGGTACTAACAAGGATATTCCAGGCGTGCGTAAGTACGTTGCGGTAGATGGCGGAATGACCGATAATCCACGCCCTGCATTGTACCAGTCTAAATATGAGGCAGTACTTGCTAATCGTGCGAATGAAGAAGCTACAGAGACCGTCTCCATCGCTGGTAAATGCTGCGAGAGCGGAGACATGTTGATCTGGGATGTAGAGCTGCCACAGGCTGAAAGCGGCGATCTGTTGGCTGTAGCTTGCACAGGTGCTTACAATTACTCCATGGCGAGCAACTATAACCGGCTTCGTCGTCCAGCTTTAGTGTTCGTTCAGAACGGACAAAGCGATCTTGTAGTGCGTCGTGAAAGCTACAATGATCTTATTGCCAACGATATTGTTCCTGAGCGTATCGCTAAACAAGCCGCTGTTGCCAAGTAACAATCGCTACTGTAAGTAGGGAATATTAGTGAGGCATAAAGAGCAAGTAGGAATTACTCCTACTTGCTTTGCTTTGTGCGTGGTTTCATAGTAATATAATTGAGGTATTCTAATTTTGTTTATTTTGAAAGGGGTCATTTACATATGGCAAAGCAAGCGAAAATTACTCTTGAAAATGGCGGCGTTGTGCTGATTGACTTGTTCGATCAAGACGCACCAAACACTGTAGCTAACTTTGAAAAGCTAGCAAAAGATGGTTTCTACAATGGATTGACATTCCACCGTGTTATCCCTGGTTTTGTAGCTCAAGGCGGATGTCCTAACGGAACTGGATCTGGCGGTCCTGGGTACACAATCAACTGCGAGATCAACCCAAACAAACACGAGCGCGGAACACTTGCAATGGCTCATGCGGGTAAGAACACAGGCGGAAGCCAGTTCTACATCTGCTACGCACCGCAACCACACTTGGATGGAGTACACACTGTATTCGGTAAAGTAGTGGAAGGTATGGAGCTTGTTGATACTTTCAAAGGACGCGACAAAATGACTTCGGTAGAAATTATCGAAGCGTAAGATTTAGAAATTTAAAAAGGCTAGTCTCCGAATTATCGGAGGCTGGCCTTTTTTTGGCTTACTCGCTTGCGCCTCGAATTACGCCGCTCTGGCACCCAGAAGAATATCAAATACATGAGCAGAAACAGAATGAAGGCAAACAACTCTTCAATAAGCAGGTAGTAAGGATAAGGTCCGAAATAATCTAATACGGAATAAGTGCTGGGCTTGTAAGACAGGAACATGTAGTTAGATCCAAGGATGTAATTGGCGATCCAGACACAAGCGGCCACAATGTTTAGGCCAAGCATGGTGAACAAGAGTGACTTCCAAGTCGGTTTATAGCCCTCAATCCAGGTCATATAAAGAGAAGCGAGAATGATACCACCATGAGCTATGAAGAACAGAAGAAATCGGAAATGTGGGAACGGATAGACCAGATTAGGTGTAAGTAACGCAATGAATGCTCCACCAATTCCAGCAAAATAGAGAAAGGAATATAGTGTTCGGCTGCGTGTAATCAGCATGATAACGGATAGTAGTAAAGTGATCCCGCATAGTTCGAGCGGTAGTGAGGTACTGGATCGCCATACGTTCTGAGAGATGTACCATATTTGAAGTCCCGCTTCTGAGGATACAAGGATCATAATCAGCAGCAAGCGAACACTTTGCCGAAGTTTTACATCGGTGCGAATTTCGAACCTGAAGCCGTAAAGCAGTAGACACACCAATGCGATGATGGACAGAGCGATCCAATGTGAAGGGGAGAACATAATGAAATCCTCTATGCGCTGTCGATCAAAATATGATGAAAGTTGCATGAACGAACCTCCTTTGAACATAAAACATACTCCAATAATAAATTATGTAAAATTTTTATATTTATTGTTTCTGGAATCCATGAAATGGTTAAATATGTATGCAATCTGTCGACTCCGCTACATAAGGGAAGTCTTTTCATTATTTTAACATAAGATGGGGCGATGGAAGCGGAATTACATAAGAAGCATTCAAGCATGAAGAGTGGCAGAGATTACGCTTCAAGAGAGGATTCAAACACAGAAAAAACAAATTGGAAAAGGAATTGGGGGCTTTTGGATCATGTTAAAGAAAAGAATAAGTATGATGATCGTTATTCTGATGCTGGTATCGCAATATGCTTATGGCATCGGATTCGCTCCACAAGTAAAAGCAGCAGCGATCGATCAAGAGCGGAACATCATCACCAGTGTCTCAATGGCTGTGTACGGTGCAGACGGGCAGACCGTCACGGATAGCGTCTATGAGCAAGATGCTAATGTTACATTGGACTATACGTGGTCTCTTCCTAAAGATCATCAGTACAAGCAAGGTGACACTTTTACCTTTCAGCTTCCAGAGCAGTTTCAGCTTTATAATGATTTTAACGGATTGTTGGTCTCAGAGGATGGAGATGTGGGAACTTTCGCTGTGGAGCAGAGTTCTCACCAAGTGATTATGACCTTTAATGACTACATAGAAACGCATGATGACGTGCAAGGAACGCTTCGGATAAATACTAAATTTGATAAACAAAAAATCTCAGGAAGTACTATTCAACAAATTTTATTTCCTGTGAGTGGTGGTGTTCAGACAATATCGGTAAATTTTAAGCCGAGTGTCGGATCGACCATTGAGAAGAGGGGGATCGCTCAAGGCTTCAATGCAGATCGTATTTTGTGGTCTGTTGACGTTAATAAATCGTTAAAAACCGTTGGAAATGCAGTCGTAACAGACCCTATACCGACAGGTTTGTCATTGAGCACTCCGGTTACTGTAAGCGTGTATCAACTAAGTATCCAGCTGGACGGTTCGGTAACGCAAGGTGCACTACTCGATACTAGCAAATATTCTACAGAGTTTATTGGAGGATCACTAATTGTTCGTTTCACTGATCCAGTGATCACTAGTGCTTACCGTATTGAATACACCACAGCTATTACTGACGAGCATCAGCTGAATTTCACCAATACAGCGACCTTTACAGGAGATGGGCAAGTTCCTGCTAGTTCCTCTGCTACTGTCCAAGTAGAACGAGGAGGAAGCTTGAACAAGTACTCTAGCGGGTATGACTGGAGCAAACAAATCATTTCCTGGGCAATCGAATATAACTATAATAAAAAAACGATTCCGCAAGGAAAAGCTGTAATAACGGATTTGTTTAATGATTCACAAGAGCTAGTTGTGGATTCGTTAAAAGTGTACACGGTGCAACTGGATTCAGCGGGTGCGGCAACGATAGGCAATCTTTTGGCAAAGGATCTTGATTACACAGTAGCTGCAGCGTCAGACGTGAATAAGACTGGGTTTACCTTGCAATTTAAACATGATGTATCCTCCCCCTATCGAATCGAATATAAAACCAAAGCTGTAAAACGTGTATTTGCAGATACTACAATCACTAATACAGTTACGGATAGTACTTACACTGAAGAAGCTACTCGCTTAATACGGTCAGCCATTCTGTATAAGAACTTATCAGACGTGGATTACCAGAATAAAACGGTGGGATGGAAAGTCACATTGAACAGTGACAACTATCCAATGAGTCATGTTGAGATTACGGAATCGTTCCCCTTTGGAGGACTGAAATTCATTCCGAATTCAATTGTGATTAGAAATCTGAAGGGCAATGTATTGAATCCAGCAAATTATAATTTAGTATACAATACACCTGTTCAGTCTAATAAAGGCTTCAAGGTTGTCTTCAAATCGCCGATTTCTGAAACTTATACAATCAGCTATACTACAGAGTTTAATAAAGATTGGATTTGGTCAAATACTGAAAATTTCAATAACAAGGTTAGGATGGACTGGTTAGACACGTCCGAAATTCCTCGCACAACAGTAGCAGAAGGTTTATTTATCCCAAGAACTGAAGCGAAGAGTAATGGTTTGAAATTTGGTTCCTATAATGCTTCGACTAAAGAATTAGCTTGGACAATAGGGGTCAACTATAATGGCAAAACGATTACAGAGCCAGAGGTCGTGGATATATTGCAATCTGGCCAAAGCTTGGTTCCTGGATCGCTGAAAGTGTACACCATGAATGTTGCAAAGAATGGTGATCCAACTAAAGGTGTTGAGGTGAATAGTAGCAAATACACTTATAGTGTTAGTGGTAATAACGAGATAAAGGTCTCTTTTAATGACGCTATTCATTCCGCATATTATATCGACTTTCATACAAGTCTTGAAGGCCAAGTCATCGGCACTTCTATTGATAACAAGGCCAATCTTTATGACGGGACAAAAAAGATCTCCAAGGATTTGAAGGCATCGGTAACGATTCCTTATGGAGACGAATATCTCTTAAAGAATGGTGCCCAGAACGGAGATAAAATAGATTGGAGTATTCTAATTAATCGTGGTCAGTCTACTGTGAAGAATGCTTTAATCCAAGATACTCCTAGCGCAAATCAAATTTTGTTACAGGATTCATTCCACCTCTATCCTACTGCAGTGGCTGTAAATGGGGATGTAACCAAAAGCGGACCTGAACTGGTTCAGGGTACCGATTATAGCGTTGAAATAAAAACGGATGTTGATGGTAAACAGTCTTTTGATTTAAGCTTCGCTAAGGAGATTAGTAAAGCTTATATTCTTGATTATCAATCTCTGATTATGGCTAATACAGGAGATAAAGTTATTAATACCGTTCGTTTCAGTGGTTACAATGTTATTGAAATAAGTGAAGATTCTTCCAAAGAAATTATCGTCGGTGTCTCGAGTGGATCGGGATCAGGTAGCGGGGTTAAAGGCATATTGACGATCAAAAAGGTGGATGCAGAGGACCACTTGAAATTGCTTAGTGATGCGACTTTTGCACTTTATCGACTAAATGGCGCTGACCGAGTATTTATTAATAGCTTGACCACAGATTCCGCTGGAACAGCCACATTTAATAAAATATGGATGGGCAACTATGTATTGATTGAGACAGCAGCTCCAAGTGGCTATGTACTTGATCCTACAGAACACCCAGTGTCTATTCATTCTTCGTCAGCGAAACAACTCGTGATTACGAACCAAAAAGCAGTGGAGCCTACGCCTACTGCAACGCCAGAATCAACTGTAACTCCAACACCATCAGCTTCGTCGGAACCCACCGTTACTCCGTCAACAACGCCGACTGCCACAACAACACCGGAATCGACGGTAGCACCTACACCAACATCAGGAACCCCTGGGGGTCCGGTTGTACCTACGCCTACGAGTTCGTTGGTGCCTGGAGTAATCATCAATGATCCGGCAGTACCTGCTGGCCCTGGGAATACGACTGGTCTGGAGTCCGCGACATCAGTAGAGGAGGAAACTCCAGATCTAGTTATTACAGATGAAGATGTTCCTTTGGGAGAAGTCGACATCGCTGATGAGGAAGTACCTAAGGGTACTGTGAACAACAGCACCTCAGGTGCTGCTCATCCTCAGCTTCCGAAGACGGGGGAGAGTAGCCCTGTGCCACTCTACATGACAGGTATAGGATTAATAGCAATAGGCTTTATTCTGAACCGTGTATTCCGGCGGAGGGGAAACATAGAGTAAGTGAACTGATCAAGTATGCTTCGAAATTGTAATGAGAAAGCACCCGTCGAGATAATGTCGGGTGCTTTTGGCGCTAATTGTTATCGTGTTCATATTTTCAATGCTCAGAAAAGGTTGATAAAGAAAATTCGGACCAGTGGGCGATGCAAGGCGGACCCGGGAACCATTTGTGTTAACGTGAAATAAAAGCGTGAACAGTAATTAAATCTATTCACTTAGAACGCAAACGAATTGAAACTCGGTAATCCTTTCTAGTAGCCATTAATCTTAATTTATCAAGAGAATTCATAACATGTCTTAAGATTTGGGAGACTACTATGCTATAATAATTTCAAATTCAATATGTTGGAGGAGAATTGAAAGATGTGGAAAGAGTTTAAAGCCTTTGCCCTGAAAGGAAATGTACTTGATTTAGCGATTGCTGTCGTAATTGGAGCAGCTTTTGGTAAGATCGTGACATCATTAGTAGCTGACATTATAATGCCGATCGTCGGTTTGTTAACAGGGGGGATAGATCTCAAGGAGCGAGCTCTGAATGTCATGGTTATGGATAATAAATTATCTATCCCGTACGGTCTGTTTTTACAGTCGGTAGTTGATTTCTTTATTATTTCCTTCTCAATCTTTATGGTGATCAAGCTGGCAAATAAATTTCAACGTAAAGAAGCGGTTAAAGTTGAAGTGGTGGAGACTCCTGCACCATCAGAGGATATCGTGCTGCTTACTGAAATTCGTGATTTGTTAAAACAACAAGAACGTGGTTTGTAATCGTGAAAATACAATCAAGAAGCGCTGGGAGATACTTGTTCCGGCGCTTTTTGGTTTCTTTTTTTTACGTAAATAAAAGGATTGATGAAGGGTATAAGCAGCACAGTGTAACTCAAAAATGCCGATGGTTGACTAGTCAGTAGTGATAGTACTCCAGTTTTATTAGGGGGCCTAGGAGCTAGAGCGGGAAAGAACGGTATAAATCCCGTAGAATTGACGGAATTGGGCGCTAGAGGGGGAAAGAACGGTATAAATCCCGTAGAAATGACTGAATTGGGTGCTAGAGGTGGAAAGAACGGTATAAATCCCGTAGAAATAGCATAATTACGCCGAAGAAGCAGAAAGAGGGAGTAACTTTTCACTGTGTGATGTTAGCTCAAGGGTTCTTGAAGATTTTATATAAAAGTATAAGTTTTACGCTGAAAATAATTCTACTAACTCTAAGAGAAACGACTATCTTCTTTTCCATAATGACAACCTCGTATCTACTTGTAATCACCATACATCTTAGAATTAAGTTACAAATTTTAAGTAAATATATTAAACGCACTTGCATTTCGATGGTGTAAGTGATAATTTTGTTAGTAAGGAAAACTTGAATCTCAATTTAATAAAGGATCAATCCTTCAGGGCAGGGTGTAATTCCCTACCGGCGGTGATGCTGTTGTAGAATGCTTATTTATTAAGTTTATCTACTACACTTAGTCCGCTACCCGGCTCGCGTTGTTGACGCGAACGGTGGACCCGGTGAAATTCCGGGACCGACAGTATAGTCTGGATGGAAGAAGGAGAGGTTAACCGCTTGTCTGCAATAGACAAGTGGACTGCAGTGTTTTCATTTATTATGTGCGATATTTCACAATTGCCGTCGTTGGACGGTTATTTACGCACACTTTTATTTGGACTGCCGATAAACTCTCGCATAACCCATCTTGAGCTCCTCCTGGAGAATGAGATGGGTTTTTCTGTTTTTAAGTATCAGATAGACAGTAAATGGATAGGAGGACGAGATGGACAACATGAATGACGAGTTCTATATGTCGCTAGCGCTGGATATGGCGGAACGGGCCCAAGGACAGACGGGAATAAACCCTGTTGTTGGCTGCGTTGTTGTAAAGAATGGAGCTATGATTGGACTTGGAACTCATTTGCAGCGCGGAACAGGTCATGCTGAGGTGCATGCCTTGAATATGGCGGCCGGTCAAGCTCAGGGCAGTACAGCCTATGTCACACTGGAACCGTGCAGCCATTATGGTAAGACTCCCCCCTGCAGCCAAAGGCTGATCGACGAGGGAGTAGCCAGAGTTGTAGTTGCTTGTGAAGACCCTAATCCACAGGTGGCGGGTCGCGGGGTTCAAATGCTGCGTGAGCATGGCATTGAAGTCGAGGTAGGGCTGCTGCGTGATCGTGCGCTGCGGCTGAATGAGCGGTTTATCAAATATATTTTGACCAAACAGCCTTTTGTTACACTCAAGAGTGCCAGTACGCTTGATGGCAACCTAGCTACCAAATCTGGTGACAGTAAATGGATTTCGAATGGAGAAGCGCGGGAGATCGTACATACGCTGCGGCATCGGCATCAAGGAATTATGGTCGGTGTGAACACAGTGATTGCAGATAATCCTTCACTGACGACAAGAACGGAAGTTCCGGGTATTAATCCGGTACGGATCGTGATTGATTCTGGACTGCGTATTCCTTTGGATTCGGCAGTTGTAAGTGACGGTCTAGCGCCTACTATTATCGTGACTACAGAAGCCGCAGACGTTGCGAAGAAAGCGGCTCTGCTAGAGGCAGGTGTTCAAATCGTTGTAAGCGGAGCAGGACCACGTGTGGATTTGAAGGCTGCTATGGTAACGCTCGGCGAGATGGAAATTGGATCGATTTTACTCGAAGGCGGAGGCACGTTAAATGGTGCGATGCTGGAGAGTGGGTTAGTAGATCGAGTGATCCTCTTTTTCGCTCCAAAGATTGTCGGCGGCGGTGCTGAAGCGAAAGGGACCTTCGTATTCCCAGGTGTAGAGCTGATGAAGGATGCGATTTCTCTGGAGGGATTGGAAGTAAAAGTGCTCGGGGATAATGTATGTATCAGCGGTACTCCGGTGCGCTAAAGCGTATGCTTACAAAACTTTTAGGAGGGAAAGCATGTTCACTGGATTAGTTGAGGAAGTTGGCACTTTGAGAAGTGTCTCTACCGGTGGCGAAATGATGGTGCTGAACATTACAGCTTCGGTCATCATGGATGATCTGAAAATTGGTGATAGCGTGTCGGTTAATGGCGTCTGTCTTACAGCGACAACTTTAGGCGAGAACTTTTTTACAGTGGATGTCATGCCTCAGACCTATCGAAATAGTAACTTGAAGGAGCTACGTCCTGGCAGTCGGATGAATCTGGAGCGAGCCATGGCAGCTGGTGGTCGATTTGGAGGACATATTGTTCAGGGGCATGTGGACGGTACAGGTGTTATCAAAAGCGTAAAACGTGATCAGAATGCAGTCGTCTATGAGATTGCGCCAGATCGCAAATCGCTGTTCAAATACATCATTCCTAAAGGGTCGGTCACGATCGATGGTATTAGCTTAACAGTAGTAAAGACTACGGCTTCATCGCTTACAGTATCTATTATTCCGCATACGTTAGGGGAAACCGTGCTAACCTACAAGCGGGCTGGGGACAGTGTAAATATAGAGTCTGATGTTCTGGGTAAATATGTAGATCATCTTCTTCATTATGGCTCAGCAGCACAGGATGAAGAATCTGATAGCAGTTCCGGGATCAGTCGTGATTTCTTGGCGTCGAATGGATTTGTTTAATTATAAGAGGATGCTTACGAAGGATGTAGTGCTTCGTAAAGCTATATAGGAGGATAAAATCATGAGCGAACAATCGAAAAAGGAAAGTGTCTTGGACCCGATTGAAGAAGCTATATATGATTTAATGCGCGGCAAAGTTATCATCGTGGTGGATGATGAAGACCGTGAGAATGAAGGGGATTTTATAGCACTTGCTGAACGGGCAACACCAGAAGTCATAAATTTCATGATCACTGAGGGACGTGGTTTGGTCTGTCTGCCAATTACTGCAGAGCGAGCAGAAGAGCTTGAACTTCAGGCCATGGTCAGCCACAATACGGATAATCACGGTACAGCTTTTACTGTATCCGTTGACCATGTAGATACAACTACTGGTATATCTGCGGGGGAGAGATCCTTGACCGTTAAGGCCTTGATTGATCCAAAAGCAAAGCCCTCTGATTTTCGTAGACCTGGCCATATGTTCCCGCTGATTGCGAAAAAAGGCGGCGTATTGCGTCGTTCCGGACATACTGAGGCTGCTGTTGATTTAGCCCGTATGTGTGGTTCTTATCCAGCCAGTGTGATCTGTGAAGTTATCAAGGAAGATGGTACG
Organism: Paenibacillus sp. FSL R10-2734; assembly: GCF_037963865.1. Classification (NCBI taxonomy): domain Bacteria; kingdom Bacillati; phylum Bacillota; class Bacilli; order Caryophanales; family Paenibacillaceae; genus Paenibacillus; species Paenibacillus sp. FSL R10-2734. The sequence continues at coordinate 2,869,264 of NZ_CP150170.1, forward strand.
ATGGCCCGGCTGCCTGATCTGGTTGAGCTTGCAAAGAAGCATGATCTTAAGTTGATCAGCATCAAGGATCTAATCCACTATCGGAACGAAAAGGAACAACTCGTTAATCGTGAAGTATCTGTGCGTCTGCCAACTGACTTCGGTGAGTTTCAGACGATTGCCTATACGAATGAAGTGGATGATAAAGAACATGTAGCTTTGGTGAAAGGTGATATTTCTGGTGATGAACCAGTGTTAGTACGTGTGCATTCCGAATGTTTGACGGGGGACGTCTTCCACTCCCATCGCTGCGATTGCGGCCCACAATTTGAAGCGGCGCTTCGGCAGATCGAAGCTGCAGGTAGAGGCGTGTTGCTCTATATGCGCCAAGAAGGCAGAGGCATTGGTCTCATCAATAAGCTCCGCGCCTACAAGCTTCAAGAGGAAGGCCTCGACACCGTAGATGCGAATCTAAAGCTTGGTTTCCCAGCAGATTTGCGTGATTACGGGATCGGTGCACAGATTCTGAAGGATTTAGGTGTACGCCAAATTCGCCTCTTAACTAACAACCCTCGAAAGATCAAAGGGCTGGAAGGCTATGGATTGGAAGTTGTTGAACGCGTGCCAATACAAATGCCGGAGAATAAGGATAATACCAATTATCTCCATACGAAACAGGCGAAGCTTGGGCATTTACTTTCTTTTGACGATATCGAACAAAATGAAGATTCAAAAGTATAACCATACACAATAAAAAACGAAGGGTAGATGAATGATATGCCGAAATATTTAGAAGGACATTTAGTTTCTGAGGGATTAAAATACGGGGTTGTAGTAGGACGTTTTAATGAATTTATTACTAGCAAGCTGTTATCCGGTGCACTGGATGCTTTTAAACGCCATGGCGTTGGTGATGATGAGGTGGATGTAGCTTGGGTTCCAGGTGTGTTTGAAATTCCGTTGATCGCTCAAAAAATGGCTGAAAGCGGCAAATATGACGCTGTAATTACTTTAGGAACAGTTATTCGTGGTTCTACAACACACTATGATTATGTATGTAATGAAGTCGCTAAAGGGGTTGCAGCGATCAACCTTAAAACAGGCGTTCCGACGATTTTTGGGGTAGTAACAACTGAGAATATTGAACAAGCCATTGAGCGTTCAGGAACCAAAGCAGGGAATAAAGGCTGGGATGCTGCGACTGCTGCGATTGAAATGGCGAATCTTAACAAACTGTTTAAGTAAGACAGCTATTGACGAATCAGTTGAATTCGTGCTTATTTATAGTATAAGAAGAAAGCATGGATTATAGAGCCCTTTCTACTTGTGTAGCGTCCTTTTGGGCGCTGCACTTTACTTTTTTTGGCGGGAGGATGCTTCGTGACTGTATTGTACAAGCTGGAAACGTTTGAAGGTCCGCTGGATCTGCTTTTGCATTTAATTGATAAGGCGGAAATCGACATCCAGGACATTCCGGTCGCCGAGATCACCGAACAGTATATGGAATACCTGCGAAGTATGCAGGAGCTTGAACTGGATATTACGAGTGAATTTCTCGTGATGGCCGCAACCCTATTATCTATAAAGAGCAAGCTATTGCTGCCCAAACCACCGGTCATTGAGATCGATGATTTTGAATATTACGAAGATGATGAATTTGATCCACGAGCTGAACTCGTTCAGCGACTGATTGAGTATCGTAAATTCAAGAGTATTGCTGTTCATTTAATGGATATGGAGAGCGAGCGGAGCTTGATTTTTACGAAGGAACCGGAGGATCTGGGTCCATTCGTGCCTGAAGAGATTGACCATACGCTAAAAGGACTACATACTTCCGACCTTATAGCTGCTTTCCGTAAAGCACTAAGTAAGGCGGCAAGAAGGTCTTCTTACCAGCGGATCACCCGGGACGAAATATCGGTAAAAGATCGTATACGTGATGTATCGGATGCGCTGCAGCGCAGAGGAAAGGGCGGAAGGCTCCATTTCTCAGCACTGCTTCACGATGAAATGGCGCGACACGAAATCGTAGTTACTTTTCTTGCGATTCTGGAACTGATGAAAATGAAGGCGATTTTTTGCTATCAAGAGAAATTGTTTGAAGACATCGTAATGGAGTGGAGAGGAGGAGAACACTTCAATGGATTACAAAACGCTGAAATCGATTATTGAGGGCCTGTTGTTTCTATCAGGTGATGAAGGGATCTCCGTGCGGCAAGTCGCCGAGATTACGGAGCAGCGGCCAGAGCTTGCGGCTGGAGCATTAGAAGAACTGAAAGAGGATTATGTTGCACAGGAGCGGGGTTTGCAGGTAGTCCAAATTGCTGGGAATTATCGGCTGGCTACATTGCCTGATCATGCCCATTATTTTGAGCGCTTGGCTTATTCCCCATCCAGATCAACCTTGTCTCAGGCTGCATTAGAGACATTGGCAATCGTGGCATATCGTCAGCCAATTACACGGGTGGAGATCGAAGAGATTCGAGGCGTGAAATCCGAACGTGCAATTCATACGCTGAATAACAAGGATTTGATCCATGAGGTAGGTCGTGCGGAGGCCGTAGGGCGTCCAATCTTGTATGGGACGACTAAATCATTCTTGGAGAGCTTTGGCCTTGCAAGTCTGAATGAGCTGCCTGAACCATCCAACTTCGAATCCACTGATAATTTGGAAGAAGAGACACAGCTACTGTTCAATAAACTGGATACTCAAATGACGTTCGAGGATATTGAGAAACCTTAGAATTTTTGTTATTCCGCAATTATTTTTTTATTAATGGAACTGCCCCAAAACCATTTATCTGGTGTTGGGGCAGTTTCTTTTTTTTTGAAGAGCCACATTTTTTAACCAAACCCCGAATTTTTTCCAGCTTATAATGCCATACTAAACCAAAGGTTCCCATTATTAAGGTTTCTTGGAGGTAAATACGTGACGTTATGGCTTGTAATTCCCCTCGGTTTGCTAGTACTGGCAATGATCTTGGTTCTGTCTTCATCTATCGATTTCCGCATTCGGTGCTATAAACATGGAAAAAATGACCTGCTGGAGTTAGATGTTACCACTCTTTTTGGTCTAATTAAACTCCACTATGAACTGCCCCGATTGGTCTTTAAGGGATTGGAGCAAGGGGTGATTGGGAAGTTCAAAGAGACAGGTACTGCAACAATAGGTGTAGATACGGTAAAAGAAGAGCAATTCGATAAAGAAAGATTAGAGCGTTGGAGGGACAATTTACAGTTAGCAATGAAATCCACACGTGGATTGAAGGAATGGTTCAGGGACGTCTTATCTCATGTCAAAATATCAAAGCTTGACTGGTCCACTGATTTCTCACTAGGTGATGCAGCAGATACTGCCATAGCATCAGGAGCCGTTTGGGGACTGAAATGGAGCATCGTTGGATTTATTTCGCAGTGGGTCAAATTGAAACACAATCCACGAGTGTTTGTGAAGCCTGTTTTTCAGGATGAGCATTGTTTTTCAATGGAGCTAGTATGTGAAGGTAAAATGTCAGTTTCCTATGCTGTATACGCATCATTTCAGCTTCTTCTTCGTGTCTTGAGAGAGACAGGAGGGATCGGTAAGTGGAGAAAGTTACTAAAACGGATGCGAAGTGAGCCTCGTGGGCAAAGTTTAGAATGAAAGTTACATACAAATGTGTGGATGTGGGGATGATAAGCGCTGTAGAAGCAAGAGAAATCGTACTCAATCAAAGGAGGAAACAATATGAGCGACCATCCTATTCAGGGCCTAATGCAAACAGCGATGGAAAATATCAAGGGTATGGTAGATGTGAATACGATTGTTGGAGACCCAGTACAAACACCTGACGGTAGTATTATTCTGCCGATTAGTAAAGTGGCTTTTGGGTTTGCTGCAGGGGGTAGTGATTATCGAGTAGAAGATTCTATAAGCGGATCAAGCTCCCAAGGCGGTGTCAAAATGCTTCCTTTTGGTGGTGGTAGTGGGGGCGGTGTCTCCATCAGACCGATCGCTTTTCTAGTGGTTGGTAAGGATGGAGTAAACATTGTGCCACTCGACAATCAAACGCATTTGTTCGAGAAAATCATCGATGCCACACCAGGGCTCATCGACAAAATCCAGACTATGTTTCAAAGCAGTAGTTCTTCAGCTCAAGCTGGGACAACACCCACTGCTCAAGCTGCACAAGCACCTGCTAAACCCGATCCAAGTACATCTCAAACTTCAACACATTAGGTACACATAATTCTTCAAATAGCCTCGGGGATATCGCCTTACATCAGGCGGTGTCCCTTTTTGTGTGGAGAGGACATACCCTAAGGCTGGTCCGCATACACTTGTACAACATAAGCATGAAATGAATCACTTTACTTAAGAACCGATAAGAATCCGGAGGATAAAAATGAAGACAATAACTCTAAAATTTCCAATCGCTTTATTACTGTGCATTTTGCTGGTGTTTCTGACACCGCTAACCTTAATTCATGCGGAGAATAGCTCCATATCTACGCATGCAAGGGCAGCGGCGTTGATTGATGTGGAATCCGGGCGTATTTTGTATAGTACTCGAGGGGATGAGCCTATGCTTATTGCCAGCCTGACAAAAATAATGACCGCCCTTGTAGCTATTGAGAATGGTGATTTAGCATCGAAAGTCAAAGTTGGAAAAAATGCCTTCGCTAAAGAAGGCTCCTCTATTTATTTGCAGCAGGGTGAAGAGATGACACTGGAAAATATGCTATATGGTCTAATGCTGCGCTCAGGGAATGATGCGGCGACAGCGATCGCTGAGCATATCGGCGGATCTGAGGAAGGCTTTGTATACCTGATGAACACTAAGGCTGAGGAGCTGGGGCTTAAGAATACCCATTTTGCTAATCCGCATGGTCTAGATGCTGAAGGCCATTATTCGAGTGCTAACGACTTAGCTGTACTGACGGCTTATGCTCTTCATAATCCTGTATTTAAGCAAATTGTGAAGACGCAGGAGAAAACTGCGGACAATCCAAATGAGAAATGGGATTACAAGTGGAGAAATAAGAATAAAATGCTGTACTTATATGAGGGTGCGGACGGTGTAAAGACAGGTTATACCAAAAAAGCGCTACGCTGCCTTGTTAGCTCGGCGACCAGAAACGGCCAGCAGCTTGTCGCAGTGACCATCAATGATGGTGATGACTGGAATGATCATGCTTCACTACTAAACTTCGGGTTTAATCACTATCCCCTTAAAACATTAATCGAACGTGGGGACCCCGTGAGCGGTTATGACTTTGTGACAGCCAAAAAATTTGCCTATCCTCTCGGACAAGGCGAGCAGAATAGAGTGACCACTAAGCTTGTATTAAATCAGATGCCTGCGGCGTCAGCCAAAGCTGCAAGATCAAACTTTGGACTGCAAGGGGTCCTCGTTCTAGATCTAGGTGGCAAAGAGATAGGTCGGGTACCGTTGTATACACGAGAGTCTTTACCGCCTGAGGAATCCGCTTATTCTAAAAAATATAGCACAACACAAGCACACTCCTATCCTGCCGATAATTGGTTTCAGGCTTTAGGGAGTGCACTGAAGGCGTTATTTAAACTGGGTGAAAGTTCCAAGTAAGCAGATAGGCTGAATAATGAAGAGGGAGGCGTATCCATGATTAACGGGATTTGGCTAGGAATGATCATCATCGGTTTTCTGTTCGCCGCCGTTAACGGCAGAATGGATGAATTTACAGCCGCCGTATTCGACGGAGCCAAGAATGGGGTTACAGTAAGTTTCGGCTTAATAAGTGTACTTGTATTCTGGTTAGGGATCATGCGGATCGCTGAGGATGCTGGTTTACTTAAAAAAATAGCCAAAATACTCGGTCCGATCGTATCCTTTCTATTTCCAGATGTGCCGAAGGGCCATCCTGCGATCGGATATATTCTCTCCAACATGAGCGCTAATCTGCTCGGACTAGGCAATGCGGCAACCCCAATGGGCATCAAGGCGATGCAAGAGCTGCAGAAGCTCAACCCAGATAAAGACATGGCTACGCCTGCCATGTGTACCTTGCTGGCGCTTAACACAGCAAGTATTACGCTTATCCCCGCCACTCTAATTGCGATACGGTTAAATTACAATTCGACAGATCCAGCGGGTATAGTGGGGACAACCCTTGCAGCAACGGCTGTGGCTACCCTTGCTGCGATTGCGGCTGACCGATTTTTCCGAAGGATGTCTTTGCTGCGTAAACCTCCAAAGCCGCCATCAGTAAAGTCTGGTTCTGCCCCATTGGCGAAGACGCCGCTGCCTAATTCTTCCTTGAAAGGGTGAGCATGACTTGTACCAGTTAATCAGTCTCATATCGGCATGGGCGATTCCGGTCATGATTACGTTCATCCCGCTCTATGCTTTTACACGTAAAGTCCCAGTGTATGAGTCATTTGTTGAAGGAGCGAAGGATGGATTTGGTACGGCAATAGCGATTATTCCTCATCTTGTGGGGATGCTTGTAGCGATCAGTGTCTTTCGCGCATCGGGCGCACTCGACTTCCTAATGGGGTTCATAGCCCCTGCCCTGCAGGGGCTTGGCGTACCTGCAGAAGTATTGCCACTCGGCCTTCTGCGGCCCCTCACAGGCACAGGGTCGCTTGCTTATACCACGGATCTGATTCGCGTTCATGGCCCAGATTCTCTAATCGGCATGATCGCCTCCACTATACAGGGGAGTACGGACACTACACTCTATGTGTTAACGGTTTATTTTGGAGCTGTAGGTGTGCGTAACGGCCGTTATGCACTTAAGGTAGGACTTTTCTCCGATGTCGTAGGCTTCGTCGCTGCTATCGCGATCTGTCTACTACTTTTTGGGTAGGAGACGTCACCCCATTTCCCTCCTCGACATATGCTATTGCAGCAATGTGGAGGGAGGCAACCCGTTATGAACTATAAAGGCTTTATACTGCATCAGTCTCGCTGCCCATCTATTAACGGTAAAGGCTTTGATTTCTGGGTTGGTATGGATGGAGGAATCTATGCTGCGCCACTGTTGACCGATCCGGAGTATATTCACATTTGCCTGGAAGGGGATTTCAGCAAAGAAGACAACCAACCTCAATTATCTGGAAGGCGTAATCAGCTTTTTGCAACGGTTAAACTTTTGTTAGAACTGGTAGATCGCTATCAAATTTCCCCATTAATCATAGAACCCCACAATAATTACTGCCCAGGAGCATTTTTTCCATGGAATGAACTTGTGATTTATCCCTCTGATGGTTATCATTAACCTGAGGTGACTAGTCGAAAATGGAAAGATTACAGAAAATTTTGGCGCAAGCAGGTGTAGCGTCTAGACGCAAGTGTGAAGAAATGATTTTGGCCGGTAAAGTGGAAGTCAACGGGGAACTCGTAACTACGCTTGGCACGAAGGTAGACCCCGCAACAGATATTATTAAAGTCTCCGGTCGACTGATTAGAGGCGAGAACAAAATTTATATTATGTTCAATAAACCAAAAGGAGTAATTACAAGCGCTTCCGATCCAAAGGGTCGCAAGGTTGTAACGGACTACCTTAAAGGGATTACTGAACGGGTTTACCCTGTAGGCCGTCTGGATTATGATACGGAAGGATTGCTGCTGCTGACAAATGATGGCGATTTTGCGAATCTGCTTACCCATCCTAAGCATCATGTCCCTAAGACGTATCATGCTACGGTCAAGGGTATACCGCACGGTACTGCACTGGACAAGCTAAAGGCCGGGATCAAGCTGGAGGATGGCATGACAGCGCCTGCGGAAGTGGAGTATAAGGATATTGATGAAGTGAATAAAGAAGCGGTAATCAGTATTACGATTCACGAGGGACGTAACCGTCAGGTACGACGCATGTTTGATGCGATCTCACACCCCGTACTCCGTTTGAAGCGGATTTCTTTCGGGGATATTATGCTGCAAAATCTCAAACGTGGCTCATACCGTCATTTAACTAAAGATGAAATTAACCATCTGCAGCAAATTGCTAAAGCAGGGTTGCTCAAAGAAAGAACTCCACGTAAAGAGTCATAAAGACACACAATATTCACAATTAGGCCCCCTAATGATATGACGAAATTCGCTATAATGTTCATAGGATGTTCACACCTTACAACATAAGTATGAGTTGCGTCACAGAAGGGGGCTTTACATGTGGGTAAAGCGAGAAAACCAATTCAAATCGTAATTCTGTTTCTAATCGTTCTAGTGGGTGGTTATGCTATTGGTTCCTCTGTATTTGGAGGAAACGGAAAGCCAGAGGAAGGTAGTAAAGCGCCTGCCATTGATTTGCTTGGGCTGGATGGCCTTGGGCATACGTTAGACGAGTATAAAGGTAAGGCTATTGTGCTGAATTTCTGGGGCACATGGTGCGCACCTTGTGTAAAAGAAATGCCGGCTCTCCAAGCACAGTGGGAGAAATGGAAGGACAAGGATGTAGTCGTTGTTGGAATCAATGTAGGTGAAGATCAGATGACTGTCGAGAATTTTGTGAAGCAAGTCGACATTGATTTTCCGATTTTGATGGACACGGGACGAGACGCTGTGCGAAGCTATGGTATTTCTCCACTCCCAACTACTTTTTTTATTAATGCAAAGGGTAAAATTGACAGCATCCATATAGGCCAGCTTGATTTAGATTCACTAGATGATCAAATTGGGAAGCTGGTGGATTGATGAGTAAACGCGAGGCTTTTATCACCAATACTAAATGTGAATGTGGCCACCAGAACCCTGTAGGCACTGTTCTCTGTGAAGCATGTGGAAAGCCGCTTGGCAAAGAATCGGACTGGGGCGAGAATCTGGAAATGCGTTATGATGGTGTAGCCCGCCGTTCGCAGCGCGTTAATCCAGGCATTATTGATCGAGTTTGGAACTTCTTTTCATCCGTCAAAATAGCAATTTATCTAATCGTTTTGACACTGTTAGGCTCTATGCTGGGAACAATTTTCCCTCAGGAGAGTACTTTCCTTAATATTGACGCATCGAGTTATTATAAGCAGGAGTATGGAACAGCTGGGGACATCTACTATAAGCTTGGACTTTCACATACATACGAATCCTGGTGGTTTGTAACTCTACTTGTAATGATTGGCGCTTCACTGGTCATTTGTAGTTTGGACCGAGTCCTTCCCCTATACAAGGCATTAACTAGGCAGAAGATTCGGAAACATCGTCAGTTCTTAACCCGGCAAAAGGCCGTGCTAGTCACTGAAGTGCAAGAAGAACCAGAAGCATGGGTTGCTCGGGTGGTTCAACCTATGCGTAAAAAGGGCTACCGAGTCAAGACAGAAGGAGGAGCTCTGCTAGCAGAGAAACACCGCTTCAGCCGCTGGGGACCTTACGTAATACATATTGGTTTGATTATTTTTTTACTTGCTGTACTGGCAAGAGGATTGCCGGGACTCAATATGGATCAGCATCTTGCCTTCCCGCAAGGGGAGATTACACAGATTCCGGATACTACCTACTATTTAAAAAATGAGAAATTCACCGTAGAGTTTTATACAGATGAAGAGATGCCTGAGGAGTTTCGCGGCAAAAAAATCCTTCCGAAATTATTCCAAACCAAAGCAGTGCTATATCAATGTACCGCGGATTGTGGAGATCCTACTAAGGAACCGCAGCTTACCGAGGTGACAACTCATAATATCCAAGTTAACTCACCTTTGGATTATAAAGGATTGAAAGCGTATCAGTTTGATTATGATTTAACGCCTGTGCTCCGTTCCGTACAGCCTGTACTTAAGAATTCCGACACTGGAGAGGCATACGGTAAATTTAAACTGGACATGAAGAATCCGCAGCGTGCGATTACAGCGGGACCTTATTCGTTGACTTTAAAAGAGAAGTATATGGATTTTGGTCTCAATGAGGAAGGGCAGCCGATATCCAAGTCACCTTATCCGAATGCACCTGCATTTTTGTTCTTGATTCAAGGTCCGAATTTGCCTGAGGAAGGGCAGCAGTATTTCTATTTTCCTAAGCAGGTAGATAAGGCACAGTTTCAGCAGGTAGCGATTAACGATAAGCTTGGTGGCAGCAGTAGATTTCTTGAGCTTGAAGTGGACAACATGAGCGATGTTGATTTTTCGGAATCGACCACATACTTGAACATACGTATTGATCGTGCAATGCCTTTTGTATGGTTAGGTGCAGCAATCGTGATGCTAGGATTAGTCCTTGGATTTTACTGGCAGCATAGACGCATCTGGCTTACCGTTACTAACGGAGAGCTAATACTCGGAGGACATACGAACAAGAACTGGTTCGGCTTCCGCCGTGAAATCGTTTCTATTTTAGAAAAAGTAGATATGGTAGTCGATGAAAAATCAATAGATAATGGAGGAGGCCTTACATGAGCTTGCTCGATATCAGCAGCGCTGTCTTTATTGCCGCATTCTTATTATACAGCGGTTCGTTTATGTTATTCACTATCGCTATCATGGGTCGCAAGTGGTCGGGCCGTAAGCCAGAGGAACATACTGCTCGCTGGGGGAAAATAGCTTTTATTGTTTCTTCAATAGGACTTATCTTTCATCTCATATATTTCTTTACACGCTGGTCTGGTTCAGGACATATTCCAGTCAGCAATATGTATGAGTTCATGACTTTCTTATCTATGATGGTTATGGTAGCCTTTACAGTGATGTTCGCGATCTATCGAAAGGTGATTCTCGGTCTGTTTGCAGTGCCAATTAGCATTATTGTGATGGCATATGCAGCTGTATTTCCACAGGAGGTTCAGCCGCTGATTCCATCCCTACAATCGAACTATCTTAAGATTCACGTAACACTGGCTGCACTAGGTGAATCCTTCTTCGCAGTAGGATTTGCGGCAGGGCTGATGTATCTGCTGCGGACTGTGAATTTTGCCAGTAAAGAGAAGGCGGATCGTAAGCAGCAGAAGATGATTGAATTTACTCTCTTTTCAATCATTGTTATAATTGGTTTTCTGGGTTCAGTTTTTGCTTTCCGCGGAGCAGGTTATGAGACTGTTTTTGTCCGTCCCAACGTTACGATTGACAGCGCAGGGCAGGAAAATAGTACAATAGAGAAAGTGAGTTATCGAATGCCGCCGATTGTGGCTCCTCACAATAGCGAAATAGAAAGCTTCCAGTCGTTTCTTGGCATGAAAGAACCTCTCTTTGAAGCTCCTTCTTGGATGAATGGTGTGAATGCTGGCCGGAAGTTTAATACTGTAATCTGGTCGATTCTCTCTGGATTAATCCTTTACGGAATTCTTCGCTTAATCATACGCAAGCCATTGGGCGCAGCGATTCACCCAGTGATGGATGGAATTGATGAAGGCGATCTAGATGAGATTACGTATAGGGCGATAGCGATTGGCTTTCCTATTTTCACATTAGGCGCTTTGATTTTTGCAATGATATGGGCGCAAATAGCCTGGGGAAGATTCTGGGGATGGGACCCCAAAGAAGTCTGGGCACTCGTTACTTGGCTTTTCTACAGTGCTTATCTTCATTTACGATTGGCTCGAGGATGGCAAGGGCGAAAATCTGCCTGGCTTGCCGTTCTAGGCTTTTTGGTCGTAATGTTTACCTTGGTTGGCGTTAATCTAGTCATCGCCGGACTTCATTCTTATGCGGGGACGGACTGAGCATAGTTTACCTGCTAACACAGCACAATGGATTTAAGGTTACGTTCTACTGTATTTGATGAAGGGGTTGTTGTGAAATGGCAGATCATTTAAACAGAATTCTGGTAGTGGATGATGAGGAACGCATTCGCCGCTTGCTTAAGATGTATCTTGAAAAAGAAGGCTATGAAATCGACGAAGCAGAAGACGGCGAAATCGCTCTTCGTAAAGCAACGGCAAATGACTATGGTCTAATTTTGCTGGATGTTATGCTGCCTGGCATTGATGGAATGGAAGTGCTGACCAGACTCAGAGGGGTCAAGTCAACACCAGTCTTAATGCTTACAGCTAAAGGTGAAGAGATTAATCGTGTGCAGGGCTTTGAGATGGGCGCTGATGATTATGTCGTGAAGCCTTTTAGCCCTCGAGAAGTGATTTATCGCGTGAAGGCAATTATGCGCCGATCATCGGCAACAGCATTTTTGTCGAAAGAGAGCAACTCCAGTAATAACATTGTATTTACTCATCTTATTATTGAGCATGACGCGCACCGAGTTACTGCAGGCGGTGAAGAAGTGAGTCTGACACCGAAAGAATATGAACTGCTGCATTATTTGGCGATTTCGCCGGATAAAGTGTTCTCTCGTGAAGAACTGCTTAAGGATGTTTGGAATTATGAGTTTTTTGGAGATTTGCGTACAGTCGATACCCATGTTAAGCGTCTTCGTGAAAAACTAAATAAGGTATCACCGGAATCCGCGGCGATGATTACAACTGTATGGGGTGTAGGCTACAAACTTGAGGTACCTAAATAAGTGAACTTCTGGAGAAGTCTTGTCGGCAAGCTGTGGGTCACGATCATCTGCCTGGTCGCTGTCGTGCTTATTACACTGGGGTTGTTCCTGCTGCCCTATATCGACAGTAACTTTGCCAATTCCGGCGATATCAAACGTTTATTTATGTATACGTGCATGATCGGATTTTCTTTGACGACATTCTTCGCGTTGTTCTTGTTTACCAAGATTACTCAACCGATGCAACGTGTCATCGAGGCTGCAAACAACATTCGACGTGGTGAATACGGAACAAGGCTGACGCTTGTCACAAGCGACGAAATCGGCCAATTGGCGACTTCATTCAATCATATGGCTGAGGAGCTGGAAGAGAATATTCGCAGTCTGCACCATGAGAAAGGTCATCTATCCAGTGTATTGCGCAGCATGAGTGATGCTGTAATCACTTTTGACATCGAAGGCCAGATTATTCTGACCAATCCGCATGGTCAGTCGTTGCTTGAGAGCTGGAGCGATTTAGAGTGGGAACAAGATAGTGACATTCAGCTTCATTCGGAAACGGCGGGAAGTAATGTTCCACCTCCCCTGCGTCCTTTATTTTTGAGTACGTTGAAACAAGGCGGCGATGAGCGCTCTAATGTGCATGTCCGGCAGGGTGTATGGTCTGTCCATATGGCACCTTTAAATTCTGAGGGTAACATTCGTGGAGTGGTTGCTGTTCTGCGTGATGTGACTGAAGAGGTGCGACTCGAAAAAATGCGCCGTGACTTCGTGGCTAACGTCTCCCATGAGATTCGGACTCCGTTATCGATGATGCAAGGTTATAGTGAAGCACTAATTGATGGGATGGCTTCTTCACCCGAGGAAAGTAGTGAACTGATTCAGGTCATTCATGACGAATCACTACGGATGGGACGTCTCGTTAAGGATTTGCTCGACCTTGCGCGGATGGAAGCTGGGCATACAGATATGCTGAAGGCAGAGGTAGATGCGAATGAACTGCTGGAACGAGTTTATCGTAAATTTTCCGTACGTGCTAAAGAACGCGATATTCATCTTCAGCTAAACAAAGAAAGTGATGTCCCTATTCTTAAGGCGGCGGATGAAGATAAGCTGGAGCAAGTCTTAACCAATCTACTCGATAATGCTTTTCGTCATACACAGGGTGGAAAGAAGATCACCGTTCATACAGGAACTTGTGTCTTAGAAGGACGCCGCTATCTTGAAATTAAAATTCGGGATGAAGGAGTCGGCATACCACAGGAAGATCTGCCGTATATATTTGATCGTTTCTACAAAGCCGATAAGGCTCGTGTACGGGGAGAATCAGGTGGAACCGGACTGGGGCTAGCAATTGTCAAAAATATTGTAGAAGCGCATCACGGGTACATTTCCGCTTCCAGTAAGCTTGGAGAAAGTACGACCTTTACGCTAAGACTTCCTGTCGAAAAACAGTAATTCCAAACACAATGTGTGATAGCGCCTCTGATAGCAGAGGTGCTTTTTGTTGAAACAAACACATTAATCTTGTTCATCGTGGAACATATCTCATTGTTTATGCTTGGGAGGCCATTAAATGATTTTATCTTTAGACCAAGGTACTACCAGTTCACGAGCCATATTGTTCGATAAGGACGCTAGAATGGTCTCACAAGGGCAATATGAGGTTAAACAATCATTCCCACACCCTGGCTGGGTGGAGCATGACCCAGGGCAAATCTGGGCTTCACAGCTTGCAGCTGCAAGAGATGCAATTACTCAGGGCGGGATAACCGCTCAGGAGATCTCTTCCATCGGAATTACGAATCAGAGGGAAACGGCCCTGATCTGGGATAAAGCAACAGGTAAGCCGATTTATCCTGCGATTGTGTGGCAGGACAGACGTACTGCGGAGCTGTGTGAAGAGATCAAGAGTAAGGGACTAGAGCGATTAATTGCAAGCAAGACGGGACTCGTTGTGGATGCTTATTTTTCTGCTACTAAAATTTCCTGGATACTTGATCATGTGTACGGTGCTCGAGAGCGGGCGAATAATGGCGAGCTACTAGCTGGGACGGTAGACAGCTGGTTAATCTGGAAGCTTACTGGTGGGGCTGTACATGCCACTGATGTAACCAATGCATCGCGTACGATGTTATATAATCTCCATGAGCGTTGCTGGGACGATGAGCTAATGGAAGAGCTTCGTGTACCGCGTTCCATCCTGCCAGAAGTGAGAATGTCTGGCGGTGAATTTGGAGCTGCAGATGCAGAGTGGTTCGGAGTAGAAATTCCTATTCACTCTGTATTGGGAGATCAACAGGCTGCTTTGTTTGGACATACTTGTCTTGAACCCGGCAGTGCCAAAAACACATATGGAACTGGCTGCTTTATTCTAATGAATACAGGCACGGAAGCCGTAGTCTCCAGTCATGGGTTGTTGACCACTGTGGCTTGGGGAATGGGAGATGAACTCTATTATGCGCTCGAGGGTAGCGTATTTGTAGCAGGTGCGGCTGTACAATGGCTTCAGGAGGGTCTTGGCCTTATAGAGGAGCCAGCAAGCTCAGAAGACAAAGCACGGGAAGTTGAGGACAGTGAGGGGGTTGTCGTTGTACCTGCTTTTACTGGACTGGGTGCACCCTATTGGGATATGTACGCTCGTGGTGCAGTATTCGGTCTGACT
Source organism: Paenibacillus sp. FSL R10-2734 (assembly GCF_037963865.1). NCBI lineage: Bacteria > Bacillati > Bacillota > Bacilli > Caryophanales > Paenibacillaceae > Paenibacillus > Paenibacillus sp. FSL R10-2734. The sequence continues at coordinate 2,884,285 of NZ_CP150170.1, forward strand.
AGAGGCACGACCTCGGGACATTTGGTACGAGCAACTTTAGAGTCATTAGCATTTCAGTCTAGAGACGTAATCGGCGCTATGGAAAAAGACGCAGGCATGCCGTTGACTGGATTGCGTGTAGATGGTGGAGCTGTGCGCAACGATTTGCTGATGCAGTTCCAATCTGATATTCTCGGTAGTGAGGTTACACGAACTACATATGCGGAGACGACTGCGCTGGGAGCAGCACTACTCGCTGGATTGACCTCTGGGATCTGGACGAGAGAAGAGCTAGAAAGCTTCAACAAAGCGGAGAGGGTCTTTTCACCTGTAATGGATATAGAAGAACGTGAACGTCGCTACAACGTCTGGAAAGACGCTGTAGCGCGAACGATGGGCTGGGAGAAACATGAAAGATATCAGTGATCAGGGGGATGCACATGTCTATGTTTAACGGAACAGAATCTGATCTACCAAGTGGTCTATCTAACCCGGCACTTCGAGCGCTTCAGGGTGCTGGTTATGTACAGCTTCAACAATTTACTAAGCTTACTGAGTCAGAGCTTCTGAAGCTACATGGACTGGGTCCAAAGACGATCGTTCAATTACGAAGCGCACTCGCGGAGAAGGGTCTAACCTTCGCGGGTAAATCTTGATCTAGCTTTCATTTCTATAATAAAAAGCGGCAAGCTAAGGAATATCCTTGGCCTGCCGCTTTTTGTATTGCAACTCTTAATATTCAATAACAAATGCTACATTTTGCCATCCGGCGCCCACTGTCCAGAACAGAACTTTATCACCGCGTTCGATTTTTCCAGTAGTTATAGCTTTGTGTAGAGCAATAAATGGGCTGCTAGTTGAGGTATATCCGAATTCATCCCCTATGTACACTGCCACATCACGATCAATACCAACTTTCTCACAAACACCAACGATATTAGGCAGTGAAAGCTGTGAGAAACAGGCTGCTTTAATAGCTTCAGGCGCTATGTTGTTATCAGATAGAAGGGTGCGGATCGCTTCAGAAGCAGCATCTACACAAATGGAATCATCAAATGGAATGAACTTCACATTGAATTCTCCAGCCGCGACGCCTTTTCTACCCAGATTGGCCAAGCCTTCAGCCGGGAACATGGAGTTGCCGTAAACACATGTGTCTGTTTGATAGATAGAATCAATGAAGCCTACTGCATTTTCATCACGCTCAAGAAGGACAGCCGCAGCTGCATCACCGAAGTTAGCGTAGTAGACCGGATCATTCTTGTCAGCATGTGGTGCCACATGATCGGACCCGATGACCAAAGCACGTTTAATTCTAGGATTCGCTTGCATTTGACGGCTTACCTGTTCAACCGAAGCAGTCATACCCGCACAGTTAGCATTGCTGTCAATGCAGATCGTATGGGATGCGCCGTTGATTAAACGGTGAATCATTAAAGAGTTAGTAGGAAAGATATATTCAGGAGTTTGACTCGCATAGGCAATAAGATCGATATCGGCTCCAGTGAGACCGTTTTTCTCCAACACATTACTGGCAGCCTCGAAAGCCATCGTAAGGGAATTTTCTTCCTCGTTCTTAATACTGTAGCGTGTATCACGGCCTAATACGGTCAGCAGACCTCGGATATCGATACCCTTTTCGTCAAAATGCTTAATGAAAAAGTCATTACCAACTTTATTGCTAGGATGATAGATATCAATGTCTTGAATACGAATTCCGGTCATATGACTCCTCCTGAAAGACTCTATAGTATATTTTTTAATTCAAGATAATTGAAGAACTTAAGCAGTAACGCTAGAAATGATCTCGATGTTATCAAGTCCAGCTTTACGTCCAAGACGAGCTAGCTGCATTTTAAGGATTGGGTTATTCTCAAGGGTTAGATTTACTTTTACAAACCCATCATTCTTAAACATTACGAAGCAACCTTCCAAAAGAGGTACAACATCAGGTGCAGTTACGTTTAGCTTTCTGCAGTCGATTTGCAATTCATAGTCTACTGGATTGATAGGATTAATAGTTTGTTGATAAGCTTGGATGGATTTCAGACCATCTTCTTCAGAAAATGTTCCTTCCAGCTCAATATTGATCACTTTTTTAGTAGTGTCCGTCTTCAAAATAAATTGTCCCACGTTACATCTCTCCCATTGTTTGATTTGTTCTAATCATAGTTTGGCTGTAATTTACAGCCGTGTGAATATCCATATAAATTGTTTATTTAGTCATGTTTCGACAATGGACAGTATATATTGGAATATTTTAACTCTATTATAGGCATATACATATCGAATTTGCAATAATAAAGTCGAAATGTGTCGAACGAATAATTATTTTATTTCATCAATCGTTTCGAGAAGGATATTAAAAGCCGTGATGATTCTAGGTGCCCCTATAGCGGGTACTAAGTGTAATAGAATCCCTTTGAGTTGTTCTACAGTAACACCCACACTAAGAGCCATAACATAATGAACTCCCAACTGATCGAACTGGCCCATCGCAATCAGAGCAGAGATAACCGCAATTTCCTTCCAATCAGCTTCAATGGTATTACGTTGAAAAATATCGCCGTAGGCATTACCCATAATAAATTCAGCCAAGTCTGGAAAATGTTCTTTAATCGGGGCCAATGCTTTAGCGCCATAGTCTCCTGAGAGATTCGTGAAGTGGTTCAGACCACTGTTAACATTGTCTTTCATAGTAACCTCCTAATTTAGATTCAAAGTACGGTGAGCAGTCGGTGGGACTTCATCACGGTTTGTTAGCAGTTCAATGACGGCAACACGGTTGATTGCTACGGCATCCTTGATGGCAGTTTCGAATTCTTCTGCTGACTCACACTTGTAGCCCGTTGCTCCTAGTGATTCTGCAAATTTCACGGTGTCCATAGGGACTTCGTAGATAGTTCCGTCAATACGGCCTGTAGTTTTTTCCATTCCTTTTAGAGCCATATCTAGCTGCTTATTATTTACAACAATGAATATGACAGGAATATCTTTACAGACAGCAGTATTAATCTCCGCGCCAAGCATCATAAAGCAACCATCACCTGCAATGCAGAAGATAGTTTCTTCTGGAGCAGCAACTTTTGCGCCGATAGCCATACCGATGGAATTACCCATACAAGCAAAGTAAGCATCGAAAACAAAACTGCCCGGTTTCTTAACCTTGAACCATTTCGCGGCATGGAAACCGTGGCTTCCATCATCAACAAAGACGGTACTGTTATAGGGAATCAAATCACTCATCGTACTCAAGACCGATGCAAGTGAAAGGCCTGGTAAAATCGGAAGCTCTTCGGAATAATCGACATTTGTGGCAACTTCGCGTTTTGTGATGTTGTTCGTGTCGATATGATTGAGATAGCAAACCAGATTATCACGTAGATCTCCAGTGACTGGGATCGTGTTAGAGAACAATATTTTGCCGACAAAGGTCGGATCGCTATCAAATTGAATTAGTGTTTTCGGATGATTTTCCCGTTTAAGATTACAAATAGTCATATCACTTAGGCGTGAGCCGAGAACGATAAATAGATCACTTTGATTCAGCAAGTCATCCCCATGGGTACAACCGCCTACTCCAATTGGACCGTGATAGAGTGGATGATCCCAAGCTATAGCCCCTTTACCACCTGGAGATGTAACTACAGGAATATTAAATGTTTCCGCTAATTGAATCAGCTCACTATGTGCTCCTGAGCGGTTAACTCCTTTACCGGCGATAATTAATGGATTCTTTGAGTTGTTAATAGCTTCAAGGAACCGGTCGATATTCGCGAAGCTAACCAGTGATTCCCGCTCAGGGATCACAATATTACACTCCTCCAGCAATTCTGTTTGAACATCAAAAGGGATACAAAGATGAACTGGACCGCGATTGCCGCTCAGAGCAATGGATATCGCATGATTAAAAATCGTGCTAAAGTGATCTCCACGTTCAATAAGCTTGCTAAACAAGGTAGCAGGTCTAAACATATCTGCTAAATCAGCTAGATAAGAGGAAGAGTCCTGACATTGTGGAATACCAAGCTCTTTAATGGATTGGTGTCCGGTAATAAATAGGACAGGTAAGTTGTTAGCCTTCGCATGTGCCGCTGCTGTAAGCAGGTTTGTTCCACCAGGACCGGAAGTACCAAAAGCTACACCTATATTTCCAGTTTTTAGCGCATACCCAGCTGCTTCGAATCCTGAGCTTGTTTCGTGTCGCCCAGGAATAAATTCAATACCGTAATCTACCATTTTAAGAACGATTGGACAAATAGATTTACCAATAATACCAAAGGAATGGGTAACACCAAGTTTCCTTAGTGCTTCCGACATGTAATCTGCGACTGTCTTCAAAAAGTACACCTCACAAGTTGATTATTATTTGAATAAAAAACAATAGAAAACCTGTGCTCAAAAATAGGGCACAGGTTGGAAGCATGAATCGCCATAGAGACCGAACAATAGTCCAGTCGTCTTGGTTTTCAGCAACCTGGCAGTCATGGCCTCAAATTAAAAATGAGGCTGTAGATCCATGGCTTTGCGTCATCCTCTTTCGAAGATTTTGCCAATATTAATTTAAAATTTATAAGAAGAATTTTCCTTTACAATATATTCCTCGAGATCCTTTGTCAATATATACTCGCAAATTAACTCGAATTTTGACGAAAATCTTGTCTAACATTTGAAATAATGGACAGAAAAAAACCGCCACCTAAGTCAAACTTAGGGGCAGTTAAAGGGTATGTTGATAAGGATAGTCAGTTATTTAAAATTTGAAGATATGGATTGTCTTCTGTAAATTAAATACCGCCGTTGTCATTTTCTCGGTTTCTTCTGCGACGGACTGCAGGGCATTAATCTGTTCATTCATAGCGGCTGATACTTCTTCTGTGCCCGCAGCGGTTTGCTGAGTGATCGCAGAGATATTCTCTATTGCACTTGAGATTTTCAAGGCACTTTCCAACATAAGATCACTTTCTGCAGAGAAGGAAGAAATCTGCTCGGTAATATACTGTACACTTTGCACAATTTGCGCAAAGATATGAGCGGATTGAGTGATCATTTCATTCTGTACCTGTACGACTTCTTCGTTGATAGCGATATTGTCAATTGCTTGTTTAATATCAGTTTCGATGCTCCGAACCAAGCCGAAGACTTCCTTCGTTGAAGCCGTGGATTCCTCAGCGAGCTTACGAACCTCCTGTGCGACAACAGCAAATCCTCGACCATGTTCACCGGCACGAGCTGCTTCGATGGACGCATTAAGCGATAAGAGGTTGGTCTGCTCAGCGATCTCTGTGATGGTCTTGGTGATCATCGTAATTCCGCGAGCATTATGAGAAAGGGCCTCGATAGTATCAGCTACTTTTTGAGTAGCTTGGATGTTTTTACGCATGCCTTCAGCTTGAGTATCAACGGATTGGCGTCCTTGTTCAACTAGTTCTAGCGTATGTATTGAACGTTTGTTCATTTCTTTCGTTGAGTTCGTGTAATTGGATACTTTATTCTCAATATCTTTAATAGATTCTGTCATCTCAGCGATATCCGTAGATATTTCATTTGCACCAAGCGCTAGCTCGTTAGAGGAAGAGGCTACCTGTGCCATGACTATTTTCAAATTCTGATTCTTATCCTCAATTCCGCGGCTTGCATCCATAACTTGGCGAGTGATTTGCGAAGCTTCTGTCAAAATCTTCTTGAGTTTGTCAATCATAGTATTAAAGGAACGACTTACGTCCCCCATAGACCCGTTCTCATCGGCTCTACTAGTAAAATCCCCTTTTGAAATACTATGAGATACATTCGCGATGTCATCAAATGAAGATGTAAGCGTTCTCTCGATGAAGCGGGCAACAGGTAAAGTTAAGGCTGCAAGTACAGCTACTAGAACAATACCCAAAATAATGTTGCCTAAGATCAAAAAAGTAACTAAAACAGGAATGGCAAATAGTGCGGCAACTAGGTAACATCCGGCAACAATTCTTTGTTTTAACGGAAGTTTATGCATCCAGTTCATTGGTATAATGTCCCCCTTATTAATATTATGTATTGGTGCTATTATATGGGATTTAAAGGTCATTGGTCTATAGTAAGAACTGACATAAATCTTCATTTAAAAAGAGTTTTTTTAAATTCATGTCAAAAAATCCTCGTATATAGCGGAAATTGTTGCGATAGAAGACTTTACCATCTCTAACAGCTCTTGTGGAGCAAGAACAATAACTGAGGGGCTAAAGGAGAGTATTATCCTGCAGGCAGATTCGATAGTATTAAATTCGGCATTTACGTTCACCCACTCATTGTTGCTAGATGGTTCTATCCAAAGGATAGAGACGAATCTTTCACGCTGCAATTCTTTTAAGACAGATGCTTTAACCCTCAATTTTACCGGATACTTTGGCAGCGCTGCTTTAAAGGCAGTAGTGGACTCTTCCCAGTATTGTTTTAAATCAAAATCGTCAGGTCTATTAAACCACTCTTGAGTCTCCTCAACGTTAACTAATCTGGACACACGAAAGGTTCGCAGCTCACCCTCGCTTCTGGCTACGACATACCATACTCCACGTTTTGCGACTAGTCCAAGAGGTTCAATGAAACGGATCTTAGTCTCGTCATTTCTGAGATAAGTGATTTTTACTTTACGGTCCTCCCATAAAGCTCCCTGAAGTACAGAAAGGAACGGATAAGTCTCATCAGAAGGATGCCAACTGGCACCGTCAATATGGATACGCTGGCTTAAGAAATTTGCGGGGGTACTAGTTCGATGTGAGGAAGCAGCCTCCAGTTTGAGAACCGCTGAAGAGAAGTCATCCTGTATCCCCAGATCCTTCATTATTGATGCATCAGCGGACAGAAGCAGCGAACCAATCTCTTGTGGCTTCATACCCGTTAGGGAGGTCCGGTACCCTTCTGTAAGCATCCAACCTCCTTCACGACCTCGTTCAGATAAAATAGGAATCCCTGATGCACTCAATGCCTCCATATCTCTAAACACAGTTCTTTCTGACACTTCGAGTGTTTGAGCTAGTTCTCGAGAAGTCATTTTTCCACGCTTTTGCAACAGAAGCAATATGGATAACAAACGGTCAGCTCTCATTAGTCTTCTATTCCTCCTCGTATTAATCTAAGTCGATCTCCGTTAATTATTTCTAAATCACAATTATATTATATATGTCAGTTGATGTCATATATAAGAGCTATAATTATAAATTATAGGGAATGATCACAGAATACTGAAATCTGAAATCATGTTGAAAGGATTGAGGGATATGACATTGAAAGGGAAAGTCGCACTAGTTACTGGGAGCAGCAGAGGTGCTGGCAGAGGGATCGCTTTAGAGTTAGCAAGAAGAGGCGCTTTTGTCTATATTACTGGGAGAACCACAGATGTATCTGCCACTGAACATATTAAAGGGAGCATAAATAGCGTACTTAGGGAGATAAAAGAGAGTGGAGGAGCTGGTGCGGTAATACGATGTGACCATACGAAGGATCAGGATACAGAAGCAGTGATCCGTCAGATCGCTGAAGAGCAGGGGCGACTCGATATCCTAGTTAATAACGTATGGGGAGGCAATGATTTAGCTATCGAGCAGAAGCCTTTTTGGGAGCTACCTACAGCGCATTGGGAGAATATGTTTGATGCGGGTGTGAGAGCACAGTTGATCACAAATTATTACGCAATTCCCTTAATGCGCAAGGCAAATACTGGCGGACTAATTATTCATACAACCTTTTGGGATCAATATAAATATTTAGGTAACTTTTATTATGATCTTTCTAAAAACACACTTTTACGTATGGCCTTTGGTCTGTCGAAGGAGCTGAAGGATGACGGGATTGCTGTTATTCCACTTTCGCCTGGATGGATGAGAACAGAAGCGGTTCTAGAAGCGATGAATACAGATGAGGAGCATTGGCAAGAAGTCGAGGAGCTGAAAATGAGTGAATCGACGACATATATTGGTCGAGCTGTAGCTGCACTTGCCGCTGATCCGGATATTATGTCCATGTCCGGTGAGCCGCAGTTGGTTGGAAAGTTAGCTGAAAAGTATGGATTTACCGATTTTGATGGAAGGGTAATCCCTGCGTTCACAGTGTAGGAAGAATAAGGATTGATAAATAAAAGAAAGGCCATCCCAGTACATTCTGGAATGGCCCTTCTATATTATAGACTAAAGTAGGATGATTTCTTCAGCAGTGTTAATCTCTGGTATACCAGCAAGCTTCACAAGAACTTGCTTAGGAACAGCTTTGTCAACGGTCAGCAGCATAATTGCAGCGCCCCCAACAATTTTACGTCCCACTTGCATGGAAGCGATATTGACATCGTTCTCGCCCAGAAGTGTACCTACAAGTCCGATTATCCCTACCTTGTCGTTATGGGATACGTAGATTTGATGACCTTCAGGAGCAATATCAACTGGGAACTTATTCACTTGAACAATCCGTTCTCCATATCCTTGTAGCAGTGTGCCAGCAACAAGATACTCTTGGTCACGATCGGCTTTTAGTGTAACAGTAATCAGGTTGGTAAAGCCCTTAGTTTTGGAAGCTTTAGTTACTACTACATTCACGTCACGTGTCTTCGCCAAATGCATGGAGTTTACGATATTAACATCCTCCGCAAAGTGGCGGGAGAGCACACCCTTTACGATGTAGCGAGTTAATGGCTGGGTATCGACATCTGAAAGATCCCCAGCATACTCAACATGGATCTCACGGATAGCTGCAGCCGTAATTTGGGTAACAAAGCTGCCCAGCTTTTCTCCAAGTGTGAAGTAAGGTTGAAGCTTATTCATTACACTTGGAGCCACTGGAGGAATGTTGACCGCGTTAATGAACGGTTCATTACGCAGAATATGCAGCACTTGCTCCGAAACATCGATCGCCACATTCTCTTGAGCTTCAATTGTAGAAGCACCAAGGTGAGGAGTCACGATGATTTTTGGATGAGACAGGAAAGGATGATCTGCTTGAGGCGGCTCTTTCTCGAATACGTCGAATGCAGCGCCAGCAACAATACCGCTATCTATAGCTTCTACTAATGCCATTTCATCAATTACACCACCACGGGCACAGTTGATGATGCGCATTCCCTTTTTCATCACCTCGAATTGCGGGCGAGAAATCATATGGCGTGTTTCCGGAGTAAGTGGAGTGTGCACAGTAATGAAGTCTGCTCCGCGAACAACATCGTCTACGGAAGCCAATTTAACTTCCATCTTTTCAGCACGTTCAGCTGTTAGGAAAGGATCAAAAGCAAGAATTTCCATACCGAAAGCTTTGGCACGTTTAGCCACTTCGCTACCGATTCTGCCCATTCCCAGTACACCTAAAGTTTTGCCACGAAGCTCTACACCTACGAATGTTTTTCTATCCCAGGTTCCACCGATTGTTTTTGCATAAGCTTGTGGAATGTGACGGGCCAGTGCCATCATCATTGCGAAAGCATGCTCACAAGTCGTAATCGTATTTCCATCCGGAGCATTGATTACAACAATACCACGCTTTGTTGCAGCATCCAGTTTGATATTATCTACACCAACACCTGCACGACCAATTACTTTTAGGTTTTTTCCTGCTTCGATGATTTTGTCTGTTACGGTAGTTTGACTGCGGACAAGTAAACCATCGTATTCACCGATAATTGCAATGAGTTCGTCTTCGCTGAGGCCTGTTTTTTTGTCAACAACTACATCTTCTGCGTCCATCAATTTTTGAATGCCCAAATCACTGATTGGATCCGATACTAATACTTTAAACATGGTTTCTTATCCCCCTTAAAGTTGAAAAGCTTTATATGTCGAGGACGCCTTTTTGGGCAATCCACAATACCTGAAGATTCACGAACTAGTAGAGAAAAAACATGTGATAATAGTAGATCAACGCGGTGTCGCATAAAAGAAGGAGCTTGCAGGAGTGCCGCGGAATCGGTAACTTTGGGCAAAAGGATAGTATTAAAAGGTTATTTAGGAATTAAAAAAACTCCCGACCCCCATACTACTGCCGTAGTAAGGGACGAGAGTTATCTTCGTGGTACCACCCTAATTCACTGCAACTTGGAAGAAGCAGCCTCATTGGCCTGTAAAGGCCACACTGGTAACGGAGTTGATCCGATTGCACCTACTTTAAGGTTCGATACAATATCTCAGGAGCGCTAAAGACATCTGTTTGTCACCGGTTTGCACCAACCACCGGCTCTCTGAAGACTTTCAGAATCTTTGTTCCATCATCGTTTTTGATTGATTAATTTTTTCATAATGTAACACGGTAATCTAGATGTGTCAATAGGCTTTGAAAGTAGGCTTTCTTGAAGTGAACTTCATTTTTCGTTATGATTCAATGACTGGTTCTATTCGTAAAAAAACGGGAGCTGTGGAATCGTCTCCTTGCTATAGTACTGTTCGCGCCACTTCATAAAATCCTCTACCTGTATAGCACCTGTGGAAATAAGCAGGGTTACTGAGGATTGAACATCGGTAAGATTCAATGAGCTGGCAGTACCAGAATGTATCAAATCATCTATTTTTGCTGTAATGTCCTGAGGATCGTAAGCTGAAAAAATTCCGCGATTCAACATCATATCCGCAATAGATGCGTTCTTTTGCAGGAGAGGCATTTTTTTCCACTGAACAAAAGACATGGTCTTAAGTTCACCAGCATCAGAAGGGATTTTCTGGTTTGTCTTAGAGCCCCATTTTAGCATAGAATCATAAAAGTTCTTTTGTCCTAACAATCCAAACTTAACAGCACCGACTGTAAAAGGATCATTTTTCAGCAATTTTGCCGTTTCTGCACCAGATGCACTTGCAGATATTTCACCAGAAGCTTTGGAGAATAGAGTTAGGCTCTTTAGTATATTGAGCTGTGATTGATGTAACAAAGGAGAGTTAGAAAAGATAGAGTCCTGGTTAACTCTCTCATATTGTTTATCTGCTAGAATGCTAAGATTCTTTATGGCTGCTGCGTTCACACGGGCATCTGTGCTGCGTGCTAGCTTGTCTACTTGTGTGTTCCAATTCTGCTTGAATTCCCGATAAGGCAAAAATACGTTATGATAGAAGGTAACAAGATCCTTTTGTTGATAAGAGCCTGTGAATTCTTCTAATCCAAATCCATTGCTGCTCTTTTGTTTTTCATATTTAGCTTCAGTTTTATCTGCGCCAACCTTCACGCCTGTGAAAAATGCGGCGAAGGCGCAAATTAGGAAAAACAAAAAGAATAGTGTGTATAACATTTGAGTACGGGAATTACGTTTGCTCATAATAAGTGCTCCTTTTTCTGGGGGAATTATCCTATGTATTATGTATTGATAGCAACCTTATGGACGGTTTCTCTTTCGGAGCTGCCCGAAAAAATTAAAGAACAGGCAGGTCACGATGAAAAAATTCAAATTTGGCGAGATTAAGATAAAAAAAGTAGAACCAGGCCAGTTAACAGACCGTCTTCTGCTCCTCAATCTCTACATTACTCAGGGGCTTACATTAATTATCGGTTTGATATGGATATTATTTCAGAAAAGAAACCCTTTTCAGCTATTAATTTTTCCAGAAAGCGTACATTTTGTGGCATGGGGCCTTGGACTGGCCGCTGTAATGCTGGTAGTAGATTATTTACTGACTCATATTGTACCTGAAGAAAGTATGGATGACGGGGGAATAAACGACCTTTTATTTCGAAATCGGCCCATATGGCATATTGTTGTAATTGCTGCAATGGTATCGATTTGTGAAGAGCTTCTGTTCAGAGGAGCTATTCAACATTCCATTGGCCCTTATTGGACGAGTATTTTATTTGCTCTTATTCATGTTCGTTATTTACGTCATTTCGTCCCTACCGGATGGGTATTCTTAAGCAGCTATGGTCTTGGATATATATACATTCATTCAGGAAGCCTTTGGGCACCTATACTATGTCATTTCTTCATCGACCTATTCTCTGGTCTGGTGATCCGCTACAGGAGGGAATCATGAGTGAGGAATTGAGCCGGTTGAAGTCTCGCCAGAAAAAACGTAGTAGCGAAGGCAAACCTTCTGGCAAAAGTAAAAAAGTGAATCCGCGATCGGAGGGAACTCCTAGGAAGAGCAGTCATTCACGGACAACAGCAACAACTTTATCAAGAAAAGCGCGCCGGACGGCAGCTTCTGTAAAGGGATCTACCAGTGGGAACAATGAGCAAGAAGAATCTATTCCGTCACGTTCGAATACGTATTCTTCAGAACGTGTTCGTCTTAGCAAAATGTTTGTGAATTCTCTGATCTTCATTTTTGTGATATTGCTGATAGCGCTCCTCTGGTGGGGAATTGAAGGGGCGCCGCCTTTGAGAACATTATGGTGATTTTTTGGATATGGGGATTGGTCGTGGCTGCGGTTTTGATCGCGGTAATAGTTGCAGTGATTATGGTAAGTAACGCCTTTAAAAACAAAATTATTACCGAGGAAATAATTTTGAAGTCGCTCCCTGATGTGTTTGATGGATTTCGTATCTTGTTTATAACCGACATTCATCGCCGTCGCCTTCCATCAGCGCTATTGACTCCGTTAAAGGGAAGTGTAGATGCTGTTTTGTTAGGCGGTGATCTAACGGAAAAAAACAGCCCTCTGAATCGACTGGTCGATAATATGAGTCTGGTCACCTCTATTGCTCCTACCTATGTTGTGCATGGGAATCATGATTACCGAGCCAATATATCATTGGTTGATCAGATTATTCGCGGCAGTGGTGCAAAGCTATTATTGGATGAAAATGTGAGCTTTGAACGTGAGGGTGTTTCTCTTTGGTTAACTGGAGTGGATTTTCCGAAAAAGGGTGGCAACGCTTCTTATCGTCTGTTACCACGATTAACGACACATGCTTCTATTAATGATACTTGTCGTATCATTCTTGTGCATGATCCATTATGGTTGTCCAAACAAAAAAGTGTGCCGGCTGATCTGATATTGGCAGGTCACACGCATGGAGGACAGGTTATTCTTCCTTTTTTAGGTCAAAGGCATGTAGAAACCTTCTATCATAAATATGACGCGGGAATGTTTCAATGGCCCAGGAGGGATGGGACCGGAAGGGATGCAAAGCTGTTGATCAGCAGAGGGTTTGGAACCTCTCACCTGCCGATCCGCTGGAGAAGTCCTGCTGAAATGCATGTACTAACCCTTCGTAAAGAGCAACATTAGGAAGAAGTCAATGTACAGCTGAACTGGTAGACAAAAACAGGTAACCACCTTTCGAATAAGGTGATTACCTGTTTTTATTTGTCCTATTTAAGAATTAGCGCATCTTAAGCTCAATGCTGCGAGGATCTACGAAGCTGTAGCCCTTGCCCTCAAGAGTAGTAAGCAGCTTATCCAATGCTTCGACGGTCCAAGGCAGCTCATGCATCAGAATATTACTGCCTGAATGCAACTGGTCCGTCACATTTTTGATTAATTTATCCGTTTTCCCAGTTTCTTTCTCTTTCATCTCCCAATCCAGAGATCCGTTGGACCAGGTCATATATAACATTCCATTCTCAGCGGCAATCTTTTTACCGACATCTCCGCCAGCACCATGTGGAGGTCGGAAGAAGTTAGGTGCTTCACCGATGATCTCCTTGACAGAGCTCTGAACGTCTTCGATTTGCTTCTTAACCTCTGTGTAAGACTTGTCCTTGAGAATAATATGATCCCAGCTATGGTTGCCGATAATTCCTCCGCGGTTATGAATTAACTCTAGAAGCTCGGGATGCGCTTTGACACGGTACCCGTTCACGAAGAAAATGGCTTTGGCCTGATGCTTGTCCAGAATATCCATTAATGGATTAATCATAGCCGCATCTTTGGGGCCATCGTCAAACGTAAGTAAAACAACTTTTTTATTTGTTGTTTCTTCGTTGGGGACAATATCATAATTTTTGTTCATATGGTACAGAAGTGGAACTTCAGCTGAGGACTTATCCCCAGTGGCAGTATTACTAGAGGCGGCTTCTCCACCCACAGTTGTTTGAGGTGTAGGACTGGCCGTAATTTCAGTTGTTGGTGTCTCGGTTTCTACGCTCTGAGTAGCTGCCGCTGTGGGCTGATTATTTGTAGTGTTTGTTTCCTTAGCTGTATTACCGTTTCCTCCGCTGTTGCCACAGGCTGTTAGCAGTAAGGTAGCCAGTAAGAGCACTGATGTCATTTTACCCACTTTTTTCAACTCGCTTTCTTGTTATTAGGTTGTATGAGCTGGAATCTTTCCGCGAACACTAAACATGATTTTACCATACAAGGAGGCTGGGAATATGAATACTTCGTCATTTTTATGTGGGGTGCTGATGGGCGCCGCAGCTAGTATGATTATGTCCAAAAAGCGGAATTCATTAATGTCTTCGCTGGGGCAATCGGGTGGTTCCATGAGCGGAGCCGCAGATAAAGCAAAAGAAAAAATAATTGGTATGGCTACGACAGGGTTTGGAAACACTGCTGCTTCAAGCAGCAATACTCAAAGTAATGGCTCGAACAGCGCAACCTCTGAGCATAAGACGGAATCGCCGGCAAAATCGAAAGAATCTAATCTTAAATTACTGAAGGACTTCATTCGCAACAATCCTGAAGTGAAGAGTGAAGTGGAACAGATTCTTAAAGAAACGCATACAGCCATACCGGGATTGTAACCGTAAAGAACTCCTTCAGAATCATTTTGGGGATGAAATATTCCACAGAATGATTCTTTTTTATTTTCAAGCCCATGAAAATGGTTTATGTAGTAGAATAAGCTCTTCAGTAGTGGCAACGCTTTAAGAGGATTTTATATATTTATTTACGTGCATTTATCTCTGCAAAATGATAACATACATACATAGTAACCATTTTTGGCTCATTACTCGGGACTCATCATACATTATAATAAATGAGCTTGCAAAAGGAGGATCCTGTCATGAGAATAGAGCGATTAAGTCAAGATAAGATACGGATTTTCCTCACTTTTGACGACCTGAGCGAGCGGGGCATCCAGAAGGAAGACATGTGGCAGGAAGTTCCCAAGGTTCATGACCTGTTTACGGAGATGATGGATCAAGCATATAGTGAACTAGGTTTTGATGCTACCGGTCCGCTTGCCGTAGAAGTTTTCGCATTGCCCGCGCAAGGCATGGTCGTTATAGTGACCCGAGGAAAATATGATCACCATCAGTACGGTGCGTCCGGGGAAGAAGAATTGCCAGAAGAGATTTATGAAATGGAAGTTACTCTTGAACAAAGCGACTCCATTGTATATGCATTCCGCGATTTCGAGGTTCTTGTTGAAGCGGCTCATGTGCTCATTGGTAATATTACTTCTCAGGGGAAACTGTATTCTTATAACAATAAATGGTATCTGTACTTCGATCCTAAGGAATTTGAAGAAACAGCATTGTCAGGCCTTGTTGGCGTATTAGCTGAGTTTGGAGATTCCTCACCGGTTACAGAAGCTGTTCTCGATGAATATGGGAAGACAGTAATGCCGGAGAATGCAGTCCAGTTATTGTGCACTCATTTTAAGCGTCAGGATTAATTAACAGGATGGGGCTGATTAAGCATCATTTTGCCTGATTAGCCCTAGCTTGTTCTTAGTGGTATGGCGGTCATTCTTGAATTAAAACTGTTATCTGCCTTGCTGTAAATCAGCAGAAATAGGCGCTTAGGGGTATAGGGAGGTTATTCGGTGCTCGTGTTATCGGTTATTTCGTCGGCAGTAGCGCCGGGACTTGCTCTGCTGACCTTTTTTTATCTGAAAGACAAGTATGATCAAGAACCGCTTCATATCGTCATTAAGGTGTTCCTTCTAGGCCTCCTGATTGTATTTCCTGTTATGATCATTCAGAGAGGGCTGATGCTAGGACTAAATGGCGGTCCTTATGTGGAGTCGTTTCTCATATCCGCTGGCGTGGAAGAATGTCTAAAATGGTTTGTGCTTTACCATATGATTTACAATCACACCGAATTTGACGAGCCATATGATGGGATACTATACGCCGTAGCGATTTCGCTCGGCTTCGCAACAATAGAAAATGTAATGTACGCTTGGTATAGCAATGCTTCAATCGGTTCCATGTTTCTGAGAGCACTGCTTCCGGTTTCCGGACACGCTATGTTTGGTGTAATCATGGGCTATCATTTAGGAAGAGCCAAGTTCTCAAAAGGGGCTAAAACAAAAGGGATTCTGTTGATCTCTATCTTGTTGCCGTGGTTGTGGCACGGGATTTATGACTTTATTTTGAGTACGACAGCCTACTGGATATGGTTTATTGTACCTTTGATGGCTATTCTATGGTATGGAACGATGGGGAAGGTGGATAGAGCTAATAGCCGGTCCCCTTTCCGCTTTCTGAAACGAGAAGAAGAGGTTAACCTATAATCGAGATGGACACACTTATACTCAAAGGATAGTTCCTTAGCGGGGAATTCCAGAGAGGAGAGAGGTGTCTTTTTTTGCGTATAAAAGTCCGTATACTTTGCAAACGGTGCGGTGAGACCTACATATTAAGAGGGATAAGAGAGCAGGGTGTTATTCAAACCGGCTTTAAGCAATGCCTTTGCAGTAATAGTAGTGGCTTTGAGATCGAAGAGAGAGCGTAAGAGCGTTGCTATGTAATTTTGGAGTAAAATGCTCTATTCAAATGATTTAGTCACATTGTGTTACAGACGGGTGCATAAGACTCCTAGTTTATTGTCAAACTAACGCCAATAAGCTATCGAAAGGAGTCTTGCAGCCCTATGTACAAAAGATTAAGTGCTGTTATGTTCCCGCTGACTGCGCTGCTGTTAATTGGAGCGCTTGTGTGGGGTTATCAGGAGAACCAGGAGAAGAATGCGATTCTAATTAAGGCGGAGAACCAATATCAGCGTGCCTTTCATGATTTGTCTTACCATGTGGAACGTCTTCATGGAGAGCTAGGGAACACCCTAGCTGTTAACTCCGCTTCTAACGGGATGCACCGCAAAGGACTTGTTAATGTCTGGCGGATGACAAGTGAGGCGCAAAACGAGATCAATCAGCTGCCACTCACCTTACTGCCATTTGTCAAAACGGAGGAGTTTCTGTCCAAAATCTCCAACTTTTCATACAAAGCTGGGATTCGTGACTTCACTAAGAAACCTTTAACAGATGGTGAATTGAGTAATTTAAAAGCATTATACAAGAGCTCAGGAGAAATCTCTAAAGATTTGCAAGAGGTTCAGAATAAAGTGATTGGCAGCCGCTTGCGCTGGATGGATGTTGAAACCGCACTGGCTACTGAGAATAAGGCAGAGGACAATTCAATTATTGACGGCTTCAAGTCGGTGGATAAACGTGTTGAGGGTTACCCTGAACTGGATTGGGGGCCTTCTGTTGCAAGTATCTACGATAAACGTTCCGTAAAAATGCTCGGAGGTACCCCTGTTTCAGTTGAAGATATCAAACGGAAGGCCATTAAGTTTGCTGATGCAGGATCCAACGCTAAGGTAGATGTTAAAGAAAACGGAAAAAATACGGAGTGGCCTTCCTATACGGCTACGGTCAGTGGTTCGAATAATAAGCAGATTGTCAGTATGGACTTCACCAAAAATGGTGGTTTGCTGATTTCCTATTATGATAACCGTGAGGTTGGTCCTGCTAAGGTATCTTTAGAAGAAGCAGTTACCAAGGCGGAGAAGTTTCTTGAAAAAAAGGGATATCCTCATATGACGGCAGTCAATGCTGACCGTTACGATAACATGGGGAATTTAACTTTTGTGACCAAACAGAATGATGTGTTGATTTATCCTGAAAAAATGACGATTCGTATAGGACTTGATACTGGATCAACAATAGGATTTGAGGCTAGCGAATATGTTAATGAACATAAGGACAATCGTAAGATTCCAAAGCCGAAGCTCACTCTTGCGGAAGCAAAGAAATTTCTGAATTCGGATTTCAAAGAGATTTACCATCGCAAGGCTTGGATTAAAAATGATGACTCAGTAGAAGTATTAACATACGAGTTTGGCGGAGAGGTAAATGGTACACAGTATCGTATTTATCTTAATGCGGATGATGGCATCGAGGAGTCTGTAGAAGAAATCAGGGCTTCTTCGGGATTGGAAAAAAAATAAAGTTATAAGGCGCATCCATTTATTTGGGTGTGCCTTCTTTTATTTTTCATATTCGAATAATATATCTCTCATTGGGTGATATTCCCATGCTATAATCATTGTTAGTATTTATTACTAAACTGATCTGGCGGTGACATCTTTGTATCCTAAAATTAATGAATATCTATACATACAGGTTGCTTCTAGTGACGCTTCTGAAGCAGAAGTTGAATATAGATCGAGAATTGCAGAGACAGAAGACAACGCGTTCCTGATTGAAATTCCTATGCAAGAGAGTAATGGTCATTTGAAAAAGCTTTTTATGGGGGACGAGCTTTCGGTTTATTTTATAACTGAGGGTGGTATTAAAAATTACTTTAATACACATGTTCTCGGTTTTAAAGAAGATGTAATTCGTATGGTCCGGATTCAAAAACCAGCGATGGATTCGATTTTTAAAATTCAGAGACGAAGCTTTTTTCGAGTCAATGCAGATCTTGAGTTAGCTGTGAAGGATAGCGCTGGTAATAGGTTTCTTGTACGTACAGATGATATCGGTGGCGGAGGGACCTCTTTTCTGGTGGATAACCAGGTAAAGATCGAAGTGGGAGGGAAATTGTCCTGCTGGGTTCTAGTGCCTTATCGAAACGGTAGTATTGAGCATGTGGACTTTGAAGGTGAAGTGGTTCGGATTAAAAGTCTTGAGAATGGGCGCCAATTAGCCATGCTGAAATTCGTAAGTATTACGGATAATGAGCGCCAGAAAGTAATACGTTACTGCTTCGAACGTCAGTTTGATTTCCGCAACCGATAGACATTTTTCTTAGCTCTATTAAGCGGTCTGATTTTGCACTGAAGTATAAACTGTGGTATAATTTTATAAGTCGCAGGCAATGCCTGCTTTTTTCTTGATAATATCATCAAGCATATCAATTGTATGTGCTCTTTGATATTGCAGGAACGAACTTGACATCGCTAGATGCTTTTCTTATGAAAGAGTGTTTGAGGAGGAATGCCCCGTTGGATAGGCAGGGTACACATACTTACGACAGAATTAACGTCGCCATCGACGGACCTGCCGGGGCAGGCAAGAGTACTGTAGCCCGATTGGTAGCCCAGAAGTTGTCTTATATTTATGTCGATACAGGTGCAATGTACCGGGCGATCACCTGGTATATGATCCGGGAAGGCATAGAACCGGAAGATCAGAATCAAGTGAACCAGAAAGTTCGCGACATGGTTATTGAGCTTATTCCGGAAAAAGACATCCAGAAGGTGCTGATTAATGGGGAAGACGTAACGCCGCATATTCGGAGTCTTCAGGTCAGCGGCCTTGTGTCGCAGTATTCGAAGATCGAAGGTGTAAGATCCAGACTTAGTCATTTGCAGCGTCAGATGGCGCTTCGCAAAGGCGTTGTAATGGATGGCCGCGATATCGGTACGACCGTACTGCCCGATGCCGAAGTGAAAATTTTTATGACGGCAAGTGTGGAAGAAAGAGCTCTCCGTCGTTATAAGGAATTGAGAGACGCGGAATCGGTGACACTTCAGCAGCTTGAACATGATATTGCTCAGCGGGATCGTCTGGACGAAGGACGGGAAATTTCACCGCTGCGCCGTGCGGAAGATGCAATTCTTCTGGACACGACCTTTATGGATATCGATCAAGCCGTGGAGGCCATTGTATCCCATTGTAGATCTCATGTTGACGGGGAGAGAAATCATTTATGATTTATGCAATTTGTGTTAGATTGCTTCGCTTGGTTTACGCAATTATTTTCCCGCTTAAGATTGTGGGGGAAGAGAATGTGCCAAAGGAGGGCGGGGTGCTGCTCTGTGCCAACCATATTAGTTTGCTGGATCCGATGACTATTGGGATTAAGCTAGACCGTCAGGTAAAGTATATGGCTAAGGCGGAACTTTTTGAGGTTCCTGTGCTTGGCTGGCTCATTAATAAATTGGGTGCTTTTCCGGTCAAACGTGGTGGTGTAAGCAAAGAATCCATTAAAACGGCCCTTAACACACTTCGTAGTGGTAATGTCATGGGTATCTTCCCGGAGGGTACACGTAACTCTGATGCCGGAGTTGCTAAGAAAGGTGCTGCAAGCTTCGCACTTCGAAGTGGCGCGGCAGTTGTTCCAGCCGCTATTGTCGGTGAGTACAAACCCTTTCGACGGATGGTTGTTGTCTATGGAGCTCCTATAGATCTCAGTCAATTTGCCGATGCAGGAAGTGAATCTCTCGAGGCTGTTACCGATGTCATTATGGAACGCATCCATGAGATGAGGAAGACGGGTATACCTAGCGCTAGTTAAGGGATAAGCGAAATATTAAATTTCGTTCAGTGCTATGATTAAATAACGGCATAGTCGCTATTTTTTGGAACATACTATCTTCAAGTGTAAATTGTAATGCCAAGCAGTGCTTGTTTTGAACTCTGCTATACGCAGGTTTAAATAAATGGGGTTTTGAATCGAGGAGGCTAATCACATGTCTGAAGAAATTAAAAATCAGGAAGCTACGGAGAATAATGAAACCGTAGAAGCGGTGGAATCCGCTGTGACAGAAAATAACGGAGCTGTAGAAGAAGTTGCTGCCGTTAACGAAGAAGAAGTGACTAACCAAGCTGACTTGGAAATCATTTCTTTGAAAAAAGGCGATACCGTGAAAGGAACAATCGTCAAAATCGAAGATAACCAAGCTTATGTAAGCATTGGATATAAATACGACGGTGTGATTCCGATTCGCGAATTGTCCGCAGTACAACTGGACAACGCTGCTGCAGCGGTAGAAGTTGGACAGGAAGTAGAATGTAAAGTGGTTAGCATCAACGACAACAAGGAAAGCCTTGTTCTTTCCAAACGTGCTGTTGATAGCGAAAAATCATGGGAAGATCTTGAGAAGTACTTTGCTTCCCAAGAAGCTTTCGAAGTTACTGTGGCTGACGTTGTTAAAGGCGGTCTAGTAGCTGATGTTGGAGCTCGTGGATTTATCCCAGCTTCCATGGTTGAGCGTCACTTCGTTGAAGATTTCAGCGATTACAAAGGCCGTACCTTGCGCGTTAAAGTGAAAGAACTTGACCGTGAGAACAGCAAAGTAATTCTGTCTGCTAAAGAAGTACTTGAAGAAGAGTTCGAAGCTAACAAGCTCAAAATTATGGCTGAACTGTCTGAAGGTCAAATCATCGAAGGTACTGTACAACGTCTAACTCAATTCGGCGCATTTGTTGATGTTGGCGGAGTTGATGGTCTTGTACACGTATCCGAAATCGCTTGGAATCACGTAGAGAAGCCATCTGATGTAGTATCCGAAGGTGATAAAGTACGTGTTAAAGTACTTAAGGTTGATCCTGAAAAAGGAAAAATCAGCCTGAGCATCAAAGCTGCTGCTCCAGGTCCTTGGGACTCTGCTGGCGGCGAAATCAACATCGGTGATGTTGTAACAGGTGTTGTGAAACGTCTTGTGAACTTCGGAGCATTCGTAGAATTGCTTCCAGGGGTGGAAGGTCTTGTGCACATTTCGCAAATCTCCCACAAACACATTGCAACTCCACACGAAGTTTTGAAAGAAGGACAAGAGGTTCAAGTGAAAGTTCTGGACTTCAATCCATCCGAGAAACGTGTTAGCCTGAGCATCAAAGAAACAGAAGAAGCTCCAGCACCAACTACTAGACCTGAACGCAGCAACAGCAGAGACAGAGCTCCTAAAGAAGTATTGAACAACCCTAACGTTTCTCTTAGCAACGAAGGCCTTAGCTTTACGCTTGCTGAACGTTTCGGTGACAAGTTGGACAAATTCAAAGGTAATAACTAATCCTGATTTTTGAATATACGGGTAAAGTAATCGGCGAGCCCTCGATACGGGGGTTCGCCGATTCTCTTTTTTCGGCAACAGAAAGATTTATCGAAGTTAACATGAGTGTTAGCCAATTTTAATGTTTTTTGCTATGATGAGTATCGTAAGGATGACAGGAGGAATGAATATGGCAAGACCCGTTGTGGCAATCGTTGGGAGGCCTAACGTCGGGAAATCGACGATTTTTAATCGGCTGATTGGCGATAGATTGGCCATTGTAGAAGATAAGCCGGGGATTACACGTGACCGGATTTATGGTATTTCAGATTGGAACGGTAAGTCGTTCAGTGTGATTGATACCGGAGGTATTGAAATTGATGGAGATGACACGATTCTGAAATCAATCCGCGTTCAGGCGGAGCTGGCGATCGAAGAAGCGGATGTTATTGTATTTATGTGTGAGGCGAAGAGTGGAGTAACGAATTCAGATGAAGAGGTAGCTCAAATTCTGTTCCGTTCAGGTAAACCAATCGTGCTTGCCATCAATAAAGTGGATAATATGAAGCGTGCAGATGATATTTATGAGTTCTATAGCTTGGGCTTTGGAGATCCAATCGGAATTTCCGGTAGTCATGGTACTGGACTCGGAGATTTGCTCGACGCTGTAGTAGAACGACTGCCAGAGAAAATAGATGATGAATATGATGACGATGTCATTCGCGTAGCTTTGATTGGCCGTCCGAATGTAGGTAAATCCTCTTTGGTTAACGCGATTCTAGGTGAAGAACGCGTTATCGTAAGTGATATTGCAGGTACTACACGAGATGCTATTGATACCCCCTTTGAACGTGATGGACAACGTTATGTGCTTATCGATACTGCGGGTATGCGCAAAAAAGGTAAAGTATATGAGAACATTGAGAAATACAGTGTTATGCGTGCAATGCGTGCGATTGAACGGGCTGATGTGGTTCTCGTTGTAATTAACGGCGAAGAGGGCATCATCGATCAGGACAAGCATATTGCTGGTTATGCACATGAAGCAGGTAAGGCATCTATTTTTGTTGTGAACAAATGGGATGCCATTGAGAAGGACGACAAGACTATGCAGAACTTCGAGACTAAGATTCGTGACCATTTCTTGTTTATGAGTTACGCACCGGTTGTCTTTTTGTCGGCTTTAACTAAGCAGCGCCTGCAAAAGCTCCTACCTGTGGTGCAGCATGTATCACAACAGCACGCACTACGCATTACTACGCATCTAGTGAACGACGTTGTATCTGATGCCATTGCGATTAACCCTCCACCAACTGACAAAGGCCGTCGCTTACGTATTAACTACGTAACACAGGTTGCTGTGAAGCCGCCGACGATCGTGGTGTTCGTGAATGATCCATCGCTGATGCACTTCTCCTATGAACGTTACCTGGAGAATAAAATCCGCGCGGCGTTTAACTTCGAGGGAACGCCAATCCGTCTCTTTACACGGCGCAAATCCGAGAACGAAGGTTAGGGGAGAAGAAGTGTGGCGCTTGAACTTCTGGTTATCGTTGTAAGCTATTTGCTTGGTTCGGTCAGCTTTAGTGTGCTGTTCGCCAAGCTCCTAAAGGGAATTGATATCCGTCAATATGGAAGCGGTAATGCAGGGGCTACCAATACACTTCGTGTACTGGGAAAAGGTCCTGCAATAGTAGTGTTGGTGCTGGATGTTCTGAAGGGCGTGGCCGCAGTTTGGTTAGGAACCTGGGTAGGTGGCTGGGGAACCTGGGTTCCTGCTCTTTGCGGGATCGCTGCCATTGTCGGACATAATTGGCCGCTCTACTTTCGCTTCCGTGGAGGGAAAGGCATCGCTACTACGATTGGCGTTATGGTCACACTTTGTTTGTGGCCAGCGCTGCTCGCCGGTATCATCGCTATAGGGTCTATCTTTATCACTCGTTACGTGTCACTTGGCTCGTTAATATTTGTTGCGCTGACACCTGTGTTTCTATTGTTAACAGGATTTACTCAACCTGTTCTCTGGACTAGTCTTATTATTGCAGTCTTTGCCTTCTGGCGGCACCGGACGAATATTGTGAAGATTGCAGAGGGCCGTGAGAACAAGATAGGCTCTAAAGTTAAAGGAGGGAATCGTGTTGTCTGATAAAGTTACCGTACTAGTAGCGGGGAGCTGGGGAACTGCGCTGGCAAGTGTGCTGGCTGCTAACCACTCGGAAGTTTATCTGTGGACACGTAACTCTGATCAAGCTGCCGAGATCAATGGTTCTCATATGAATAATAAGTATTTACCCGGGATCTCGCTTCCTGTTAACATCATTGCAACCACGGATATGGAGACAGCAGTCTCCGGTTCTAAAGCGGTTGTTATTGTGGCGCCGTCTTCAGGTATGCGGCAGGTTGCTCGTAGTCTGAAGTCATTCTGGAAGCCTGATATGCTAGTCGTTCATGCTACGAAGGGCTTTGAGACAGAAAGCAAAAAGCGGATGTCAGTCGTAATTGCTGAGGAACTCGGCTGTGACGAAGGGCAGATTGTCGTACTCTCCGGACCGAGCCATGCAGAGGAAGTAGTGCGCTTGTGTCCTACCACAGTTGTTGTGGCTTCACCTGATGATAAACGTACTGCAGAAGCGCAGGAATTGTTCATTAACAACGATTTCCGTGTATATACGAACCGAGATCAGGTAGGAGTTGAGCTTGCTGGTGCACTAAAGAATATTATTGCACTCGGCGCAGGTCTATCCGATGGTCTTGGATTTGGGGATAACGCTAAAGCGGCGCTTCTGACACGTGGACTGGCCGAGATTTCTCGGGTGGGAGTTGAGCTTGGAGCGAATCCTTTGACCTTTGCAGGGCTTGCAGGAATTGGCGATCTAGTAGTGACTGCTACAAGCAAGCACAGCCGTAACTGGCGCGCAGGCTTTATGCTCGGGCAAGGGAAACCACTGGATGAGGTGCTGGAGTCGATGGGAATGGTTGTCGAAGGTATTCGTACTACGGAAGCAGCGTATGCCATTTCCATCAAGCTAGATGTCCAGATGCCCATTACGGATCAAATTTATCATGTTCTTTTTCAAGGTAGAAGCCCACGTAATGCTGTTGAAGCTTTGATGGGCCGTGATCGTAAGCCTGAGCTTGAGACGATATCTCAGGAAACTTGGGAGCAGTGGCATTCCTGATCCTGTTCACCTTTTTCCGCCAATTCTCATATGTTGTATTGGGGATTGACGGAGGAGGGATGAAAAGTGAGCAGAGATTTTTCCAAGGATGCATTGAACGCCATTAACAAAAAGGCGGGCAAGAACATTACGGAAAGTGCCGTCAAAAAGCTAGCCAGTACGGTCAAGCCAGGAACTACGCAGAACGAAGCCCAGCTCCGCCAGTTAATTAAGCAGGTGTCATCGATGGCGAAAGTGCCGGTCAGTGAAGCTACAGTGCAGGAAATTATCAATGCCGTCAAAAAAGGCGGCGCAGGTTCCAGCACAATGGAGTCTTTAATGAAAATGATGCTTAAAAAATAGCTTCAGGTTGGGTGAGCAAAAGATTCAGAATCCAAACAGATTCTGTTATCTTTTGCTCTTTTTTGTATGACTTGAAAAACTCTTACAAGATGAATTATCTTAATAATAATATATAAAAAAAGATGTTTTTTTACAGAATAGGATAAGGTCGTGATATAATAGTCCCTAATATATTACAGGTGAATGGGGGCTTTGAGCATGGATCCGATGACAAAAATGTGGTTGTCCCTGATTGCAATG
This sequence comes from Paenibacillus sp. FSL R10-2734, assembly GCF_037963865.1. Taxonomy (NCBI): domain Bacteria; kingdom Bacillati; phylum Bacillota; class Bacilli; order Caryophanales; family Paenibacillaceae; genus Paenibacillus; species Paenibacillus sp. FSL R10-2734. Next base: position 2,909,856 of record NZ_CP150170.1, read on the forward strand.
CTGGTTATGGGATTGTCTGTGTTTCTAATAACGTTTGCTCGGAGCAAAACAAAAGGATTGCTCAAGGCACTGCTATCTATCATAGCGTTTGTCATCATGTTAGTTGGTCTTTTGGGCGGAGTCGTTTCGATTATGTAAGCAGTTACACAGCGTTAAGGAAGGAAGTAACATCATGAAATTGCAAAATGGCGTCACCGTTGTATTTCAACCTGAAGGTCGAAAAGCTGTCGTTAACCGCGGCATATCGTTACTGGAGGCAGCTCGAAAAGCCGGAGTCACGATAACCACACGCTGTGGTGGCAAAGCTGGCTGTCTGATGTGCAAGGTAAAAATTGCGAATGAAGAGGCTAATGCGGTGAGACCTCCAGGTGATATTGAACGGCGTAAGCTTGGAACTGCGTTAGAAGAAGGGATGCGTCTGGCCTGTCAGGCTGCCGTGTGGAGCGATGTGACCGTTCAGGTACCAGAAGATCCACTTAAGGCTGCTGTGCGCCGTAAGCTTGAAGCTGCGCGGCGTGGGGAAGAAGATGAGCTGTGGTAGAGTAAGATTGTCACCGTGGGAGGGACTCGGTTGGAGTTTATAAGAAGAAAGAAGAAGCTGAAGGCAGGAGCAAGACTTTGTCTAGTAGTGGTGTCGATCGCTCTTACTCTTTCGGGTTGTCTGTATCCTGGAGAAGAGAAGCGGGCTAGCGTTAATTATCGAGAAAGTGTTAAGCGGATACAAGCAGCTGTTGATGATTATCAACAAGAGGAAGGTGTGCTTCCGATTCTTAATGCGGATCAAACAACTCCAAGATATGAGAAGTTCCGTATAGACCTGGGTAAGCTGAACAATAAGGGATATTTAGACGATATTCCTGATACGGCTTTTGAACAGGGGGGAAGTGCTTATTTTCTTATTTTGAATGAGGAAAGTGATCCAGTTGTTAAGGTAATGGACCTTGTTACAGTTCAGAAGGTGAATGATGTACAGCGTCAGATTAATCGTTATAAATCAGCTCATGACGGCGCTCTGCCCGTGCTTGATGAGCTATATCCTGGATTGTACACCATTGATCATAAGAAAGCAGGTACAAGCTCCATATCATTAACTAGCGTCTATTCTGGTCAGATTCTTGATTTCATCATGGATAAGGCTGGAATTGTCTACGTAGATTATGTCTTTGATATTATGGCTGCCATCGATAAGAAGGGTGGAGAACATGACGAGAAAAAGGATTTACGACTGGATTTGGAGGAAGCCTCCTATTATGTGCCAGTGAAGTCATTGCCGTATCTATGGATTAACAATCAGCCGGTTCCCCAACCTCCTAGTTAACAGTACATATAGAAATGTTATTCAAAAGTAGAACTGCCCGAACATCGGTTTCAAGCCGAGCGGGGCAGTTCTTTTTTGATACATTAGCTGTTCTATCAATGAATCCTACCACATATGATGGATGAGAAAGCTTCCGGGCGTCAGACGCCTTGCGGCGCGCACAACTAATTTTTAGAAATTACATTGCAAAATGCGCGAATACGGGTCATAAATTCGTTCCGGATACATATGATGATACTAGTCCAAATGCATGTCCGAGCATTCGGAGTTTAGCGCGGGGCAAGTACGTCCCGGTCGAAAGCAGCTAGGCTTCGGGCGGGCATACGATAAGTCCGGTTGATGTCCTGCAAGGGTCAGATTACCGGCGGAACGCGAAGTCGATGCTCTTCAGGCATTTTTTCTTCGGAGTAATATGAGGAGGGGATCTCTTTTGGAAAAAGTGGATATTTTCAAGGACATTGCCGAGCGTACCGGCGGAGACATTTATCTTGGCGTCGTCGGCGCGGTTCGCACGGGGAAATCGACATTCATTAAACGCTTCATGGAAACAATTGTCCTGCCTAACATCACGAATGAGGCAGATCGGGTAAGAGCTGTGGATGAGCTTCCGCAAAGCGCAGCAGGCAAAACAATTATGACCACTGAACCTAAGTTCGTGCCTAACAACGCAGTCCAAATCAAGGTTGCGGAAGGGCTTGAAGTTAATGTTCGACTGGTAGACTGTGTGGGTTACGCTGTAGAAGGCGCTAAAGGCTACGAGGATGAGAATGGACCACGAATGATCTCTACGCCTTGGTTTGAGGAGCCAATTCCTTTTCAGGAAGCGGCAGAGATCGGGACACGTAAGGTCATCCAGGAGCATTCAACGCTTGGTGTTGTGGTAACAACAGATGGAACGATTGCAGAAATTCCGCGGAACTCGTACGTGGATTCTGAAGAGCGTGTCATTGCGGAGCTGAAGGAAGTGGGTAAGCCATTTGTACTGGTCATTAACTCCACTCGGCCACGCAGTGAGGAAGCGCAGCAGCTCCGCAACGAGCTAGCCGTCAAATACGATATCCCTGTTATGACGCTTAGCGCGGCAAACATGACTGAAGAAGATGTTACCGGTGTACTGCGTGAGGTATTGTACGAATTCCCTGTACATGAAGTGAATGTGAACTTGCCAAGCTGGGTCATGGTGCTTGGAGAGAATCACTGGCTGCGTAGTAGCTATGAGAACTCCGTCCGCGATACGGTAAAGGACATTCGCCGCTTACGGGATGTTGACCGGCTCGTATCACAGTTTACAGAGTATGATTTTATCGATAAAGCTGGCCTAAGTGGGATGAACATGGGTCAGGGAGTAGCAGAGATTGATCTTTATGCCCCAGAAGAGCTGTATGATCAGGTTCTGATGGAGGTAGTAGGGGTTGAGATCCGCGGCAAGGATCATTTGCTCCAGCTGATGCAGGAATTCTCACATGCGAAAAGGGAGTACGACCGTTTCTCGGAAGCTTTAGAAATGGTCAAGACAACTGGTTATGGTATTGCTGCTCCTTCGTTAGCTGAAATGGCTCTAGATGAACCAGAACTTATTCGTCAAGGCTCTCGCTTCGGAGTTCGCTTAAAGGCTACCGCACCATCTATTCATATGATTCGTGTTGATGTTGAATCTGAATTCTCACCAATCATTGGTACAGAGAAGCAAAGTGAAGAGTTGGTTCGCTATCTGATGCAGGACTTCGAGAATGACCCGATTAAGATTTGGGAATCCGATATTTTTGGGCGCTCCTTGCACTCCATTGTGAGGGAAGGTATTCAAGGCAAGATTGCGATGATGCCGGATAATGCCCGCTACAAATTACAAGAAACGCTTGGTCGGATCATAAATGAAGGCTCAGGCGGATTAATTGCAATTATTCTTTAAGCTAAATTTGAGTGATTCGAAGAGTGGGAGAAATCCCACTCTTTTTATGTGCAAAAATAATGAAACTTGATTCTTATTTCCTACAATAACGGTGAATCTGACTCAATTTTTCTTATGAAATGAAAGAGTTATACTGGTCTAATAGGTCTAAAAAATTTGAGGAAAAATAGATGATTATGCAAGCATTTATGATAAATTCTGCTCCTTTTTTGACTAACAGCTTGAATTTATGGATGGGCTGTATTACTATAAGTTTGTTGCGCTTCAAGGTCTATGGGCGCCAGTGTTCAGTAATAAACGGGATTATCACGTATATTTTACGTTTAAACGGAAACAGTGTATGATACCGGAAATTTACCCAGGGAGGTGAGAAAACATGAATAAATCTGATTTGATCAATGTAGTTACAGAAGCAACTGAACTTCCCAAGAAGGATGCTACTAAAGCTGTAGATGCGGTTTTCGAAGCAATTACAGAAGCACTGCAAAGCGGTGACAAAGTACAACTGGTTGGATTCGGAAACTTTGAAGTGCGCGAACGTTCCGCACGTAAAGGCCGTAACCCACAAACTGGTGAAGAAATCGAAATTCCTGCAAGCAAGGTACCGGCATTCAAACCCGGTAAGGCGCTGAAAGACGGAATCAAATAAAGATTTCTACATATCAATCCCATAGTCTTTTTAAGTAACAACTATGCCGCCCTCCAAGGCGGCATTTGTTTTTTGGAATAGCATGGGCTGTACATTAGTTTTAGAGGAGGATCAGCGATGACGGATAAAAATACGAGCGAAAATCCGCTTCCGACAGGTAGCGACTATATTGTGGTTAAGGCCAAAGAAAATGGCGTTCAAGTCATTGGTTTAACTAGAGGTACGGATACACGCTTTCATCATACAGAAAAGCTAGATAAGGGTGAGGTATTGATTGCCCAATTTACCGATCATACCTCAGCTATGAAAATCCGCGGTAAAGCTGAAATATTTACGAAACATGGACAATTGGAAAGTGAAAGCTGAAAAGCAGGCATAGCCTGCTTTTTTTCAAAATATAGTAAGGGTGAATGATCGCATCCACAAAAAAGTGGGTACTATGGATAAGGGGGCCTGTCCATGAACAAAGCCTGGTTGATCGGAGCCGTATTACTCTTGACCGCAACCTCCGCTGTTATTTTGCCGAAACTGGCAGACTTAGACTCAACTGTACAGCAGAGGAATGGGATAGTGGAGACTTTTACGGGCAGCCATAACACAGTGCTTAACAATGACAATCTTGTTGATGTTCTGGGTACCCTTCCGTTAACCTTATCCATAGATAGCGTAGGCTGGGAAGATCATGTTCTGTCACTGGATCTGAAAGTGAGCGGGAACGATCATGAACCTGAGGAACTCTATCAAAATATGGCCCAGGCCATTTTCTTTGCTATTCAAGAAACCTCGAATGTGAATCAGCTTCTACTTCGCATTGTGGTTGAAGATAAATGGGTTGGTAGCCGCCGATTGCTGTTATCTGGGGATATCAGACGTTCTGAGTGGTCTTATGCGTTGCAAGATGAACTTCAGTCTGCTGGTAATCTTCCTATATCGGAGCGTCTCAAAACAGGCTTCCGCATTAGTGAAACTGAGCTCTGGAAGAAACAGTTCATTTATCCTTGAATGGATTAAAAGAAACTCAGGCGTACCACAGTGCGTGACAAAAAAACATGTGATATAATAGACAAGATTGTGAACAAACGAATTATTATAATGTCAATGGCTTCGGAGGCTGAAATGAAACCGTACTGCATACCGCAACTGGCTAAACCCTACACCGACTACGACATGATTCAGAAGCATACGGATTTGCCGCCGTTTTCTGATGGCCGGGGTCATTTGTTATATATTTTTCTGAATCACGCTTCTTCTGCAAAAGGAAGTTCCGGAGAGTTGTACACGCTTGTGACCACGCTTGTACAACTGGGTCTGGACACTCACGAGGTAATTGACCGTTCGAATGATAGACGGGGGGGAGACCCTATGCGTTCCCGTCAATTGAAGGTACTGGCTGGTGATTACTTCAGTAGCTGGTTTTACCATCTGCTTGCAAAGAGTGATCAGATTGAGATGGTTGGAATCTTGAGTAAGGCAATTGCAGATTTCAATGTCTTGAAAGCGAATCTCTACGTGAAGATGAGAGGAATACGCCTCTCGGCTGAACAATACTTGCGGCACATGGTACAGCTGAATATGCGGCTGTTCCATTCATTTACGCCTATGATAGAGGACTCCTTAGTGGAGCTATGGGAGAAGTTGCTGGTTGAATTCAGTCAGTGTGAGACCGTTGCTCTTGAGCTTCTCCGTAGTGATGATCCCGCGAATGCAGAGAATAGCTATTGCTATTGGAAGATGATGGAGACTGCGTCTGAGGATGAACGCAGGCAGCTTCAAGACCAGAACCTTGATCAGAAGGAATGGAAGATGCTGAAGATGAAATACAAGTGTGATTCTCAACTGACGGACAAGCTTCATCAATCGCTTAAGTCTATTCAGGGACTATTGCAAAGCGTTAAAGACGAGAGTTTGCTTAGAGAGCTAGAGATTGCGCTGGATCGTCTTCTCCTGCAGATGAAGGTATCAGGACAAGCAGCCGTGGAGGGTTAATGGATGACTATGGAAAAGACGACAACTGCTGTGGGTGACAACAGCAAACCGAAAGAGCAGTTTGTGCATTCCGTGTTTGAGAGTATTGCTGGAAAATACGATTTGATGAATGACATTCTAAGCTTTCGCCGTCATAAGGCTTGGCGAAAATTCACAATGAAGAAGATGGGTATGAAGCACGGAGATTCAGCTGTAGACCTATGCTGTGGGACCTGTGATTGGAGCATTGCCTTGGCGGAAGCCTCACAGACGGGTAATGTGATCGGACTGGATTTTAGTAGGGGTATGCTCGAGGTAGGACGCCGCAAGGTTGAAGAGCGAAAGCTTCAGGACCGTATTTCGCTCGTGCAAGGCAATGCTATGGAGCTGCCTTTTGAAGACAATGCGTTCGATTATGCAACGATTGGATTCGGACTACGCAACGTACCAGATCCGGTTCAAGTGCTTAACGAAATGAAGCGGGTAGTAAAGCCTGGTGGGATGGTTGTATGCTTGGAGCTATCCAAGCCGATGAAACAGCCGTTTAAAGGTGTGTATTTCTTCTATTTCCAGCGTGTACTTCCACTGCTGGGTAAGCTGTTCGCGAAAAGGTACGAGCAATACAAATGGCTGCCAGAATCACTGGCATTGTTCCCTGACCGGGAGCAGCTAGTCACTATTTTCCGTGAAACCGGACTTCAAAAAGTGGAATCCTTCCCCTTGACCGGAGGCATCGCGGCATTACATATTGGGCTCAAGGAGAACGGGAATGTTTAAGAAAATCGGTATCTTTTTGCAAATGATTAAGTTTGAACATACGGTATTTGCTTTACCCTTTGCCTTTATGGGTGCTTTACTCGGTTCAGTTGTCATGAATGATAGTCTTCCATCCTGGAGTCAAATTGGCTGGATTGTAATCGCCATGTTTGGAGCACGAAGTGCTGCTATGGGATTGAATCGACTGATAGATCGGATTAGTGATGCTAAGAATCCACGCACAGCCGGAAGAGCGATTCCTGCAGGGTTACTCAAGATCGGTGAAGTTGTCATTTTTATCGGCATTTCGTTTTTCTTACTCTTTTGGGCAGCCTTTAAATTGAATCCTTTGTCCGCTAAGCTTTTACCTATCGCTGTATTTCTTCTTGTTATTTATTCATTCACTAAGCGCTTTACATGGGCATGCCATCTTATCCTCGGCCTCACCATTGCGCTCGCACCTCTGGGCGGCTGGGTAGCTGTGACCGGAAGTGTAAATTGGACTTCTATGGTATTTTACTTCACAATTGTGTTTTGGACTGCTGGTTTTGATGTTATATATTCTTGTCAGGATGTTGAGTTTGATCTTAAAGAGGGCCTAAAGTCCATTCCAGTGCGATTTGGGGTCCAAGGCGCGCTCGTTATTGCCCGCGTATTTCACATTCTTACGGCGATTGGATTCGTATCGCTGCTGTTTTTGACGGATTTAAGCTGGTGGTATGTAGCAGGTATGATTCTCGCTTATATTATTCTTTTTTATGAGCATTATATTGTATCTCCGAGTGACCTTAGTCGTTTGCAGACAGCTTTTTTCACTATGAACGGCGTGCTGAGCATCGTGGTGTTCTCTTTCACTTTGATTGACTTGGTGGTGCACTTCAACTAATGACGCTTACTAAACCGAAAAACTTTGTGGTGGGCATTACAGGAGCAAGCGGTGCTATCTATGGTATCCGTCTGATCGAAACGTTACTATCGCTAGGCTACTCCGTGCATCTGGTAGTAAGTAATGCGGGCTGGCGCGTATTTAAAGAAGAGCTGGGTTATATCGCAACAGACCGGGAAGGCTTTTTGAACGAGAAGTTCAAGGGCTATCCCGGTTCTCTGATTTATCATCCTGTTGCTGATATCGGTGCAACGATCGCAAGTGGTTCCTTTCGTGTGGAAGGGATGATTATTATGCCTTGTTCCATGGGAACGTTGTCTGCGGTTGCTAATGGAACCTCCGATAATCTGATGACTCGTGCTGCTGATGTTATGCTTAAGGAAGGACGTCCACTGGTCCTTGTTCCTCGTGAGACACCTCTGCATGCTATTCATCTTGAGAATATGTTGAAGCTGTCCCGTCTGGGGGTTCGGATCATTCCGGCAATGCCGGCTTTTTACTTTGGACCACAAAGTATGGATGATCTGATTAATTTCATGGTGGGCAAAGTGCTTGACAGCTTCAATATAGAACATCAATTATTTCGCAGATGGGGGGATTGAAAGGATGGACAATAACAGCCACACCATCATCGGTAAAATCAGCTATACCAACTCATGGCCGGTATTTCACAATTTTCATCCCTCTGCACTGAAGTATCCTGCAGAGATGGTGAGTGAAGTACCTGCCATTCTTAATCAGGGGATGAGTCGTGGAAGTATTCATGTGGGTGCGTTATCCTCTTTTGCATATGCTGAAGCTAATGATAAGTTATTGCTGTTGCCTGATTTATCGGTAAGTGCGGACGGTCCCGTGAGGTCAATATTTCTTTTTTCTCGGGTGCCTCTTGCTCAGATAGGTACGGGTACGATAGCAGTTACGAACACTTCTGCAACATCGGTGAACTTGCTGAAAATTTTAATGGAAAAAGCTTTTGGCAATCAACCAGAATATATTAGCGCTAACCCTGATTTGGATGCCATGATGCATCAAGCAGATGCCTGCTTACTCATTGGTGACAATGCTATTAAGGCCTCTTGGCAGGATCAAGGTTATATCGTAACGGACCTGGCGGAGCTTTGGAAAGACTGGACGGGTTTAGGGATGACCTTTGCGGTCTGGGCTGTGAATCGAAAGGCTGCGGAGGACAAACCAGAAGCTATTGCGGAGATTGCCGAAGCTTTTGCTGAGAGTAAACTGCGGGGATTAAGTGATTTAGATCCTATAGTATTAGCAGCCTGTACAACCATTGGAGGAAATAAGTCTTATTGGGAAGGGTACTTCCGCAATTTATGCTATGATTTTGGAGAAAGGCAGCAGAAAGGTCTGAACCTCTATTTCCGCTATGCCTATGAGATGGGCCTGCTGCCGCAGGCAGTGAAGATGGAGATTTGGAGTCATAAACTGTTGACACGGGTGAAGGAATGAAACGACTGCAAATATTCGGATTACTGAATAGAGACATGGATCAGATTGAAAAAGAGTTGTATCGTAGCGTTCAGGGTGATGACGATTTACTAACCGAGACCTCCTTGCATTTATTAAAAGCTGGCGGCAAAAGATTGCGACCCGTTTTTGTCTTGATGGGTGGGAAATTTGGAAAGTATGATCTAGAGAAACTGAAGCGTGTGGCGATACCGCTAGAACTGATTCATAGTGCATCACTAGTTCATGATGATGTGATCGACGATGCAGAACTGCGCCGAGGTGAACTCACTGTAAAAGCCAAATGGGGCGATAAAATTGCCATGTACACCGGTGACTACATATATGCAAAAGCGCTGGTGATGACGACCGAGCTGAAGAATCCGCGAATTCATCAGATTTTGTCCAAGGCCATGATTGAAATGTCGTTAGGTGAGATGGAGCAGATTCGTGACTTCTTCAACAGTGAGCAGAGTGTGCGTCATTACCTGCGGCGGATCCGCCGCAAAACAGCGCTGCTGATTGCCGTTAGCTGCCAGCTTGGGGCTCTTGCTGCTGAAGCAGATCCAGAGGTAGCTCGTCTACTTTATAATTATGGTTATAACGTCGGTATGGCGTTCCAGATTAGAGATGATTTACTCGATCTTTCAGGCACTGAGAAACAAATTGGCAAACCCCCAGGCAGCGATATGCGACAGGGAAATATCACACTACCAGTCATTTATAGTCTGGAAGATGAAAGATTGCGGGCGTCACTCCTTGAGGAGTTGAAGTCTATTCGCGAGGGTCACAGTACAGTAGGACGTGCCATTGATCTTATTCTTTCTGGAGACGGTATTGCCCGTTCCGAAGAGCTGGCTTCTCGTTATATTGCGAAGGCACTTGCGGCACTAGATCAGCTGCCTAACAACAAGACAAAGCGTAATCTGCGTGATATTGCCTTTTTTGTAACAGGAAGAGCTTATTAGAGATTTGGCGGTAATATGAAATTAAACGTTTCCAGATAGCGCGGTTTCTGTTAAGATAGCGTCAAAACAACCCAACTAATGGGAAATTGGAGAGTGCCTCTATGGAAAAGACGTATTTGATGGTCAAACCGGATGGAGTACAACGTGGACTAATCGGGCGTATTGTTTCACGCTTTGAAGATAAGGGTTTTAAGCTGGTCGCTGCAAAGCTGATTACAGTAAGTGAAGACCAAGCTAAAAGACATTATGCGGAGCATGCTGGTAAGGACTTTTTTTCAGAGTTGGTCGCTTTCATAACATCAGGTCCGGTGTTTGCAATGGTATGGGAAGGTGATGATGTTGTGGCTTTATCCCGTACACTTATTGGTAAGACGAAGGTCGGAGAGGCCCTGCCGGGTACGATTCGAGGCGATTTTGCTAGCCATACACCACTTAATTTGATTCATGGATCAGACTCGCCTGAAAATGCTGAACGAGAAATTGCTAATTTCTTTACTCCAGATGAACTGAATCTGTATAACAAAGACATCGCAGTCTGGATGTAGGAGCCAGACGGGAGGTAGGGGATTAACATGTCTGATCGTAATGTCACAGCATTAACAGTAGATCAAGATTACATAGGGTTTATTCATCATGTTAAGCAAAGCACCGGAATTGATCTGGCTCAATATAAGGAAGCGCAGATGAAGCGGCGTTTAACAACTCTTCGTGTGAAGAATGGATATCAAACCTTTAGTGATTTTTTTGCAGCAATGATGAAGGACAAGGATTTATTTTATGAGTTTTTGGACCGAATGACGATTAATGTCTCGGAGTTCTGGCGGAATCCGAATCGGTGGGAAGTATTGCGAGATATCATTCTTCCTGACTTACAACAATCTGGGCGCAGATTAAAGCTGTGGAGCGCTGCATGTTCCACTGGAGAAGAACCCTATACACTAGCTATGATTTTATCGGATAAGAATGTATTGGGACAGACAGGCATTCTGGCTACGGATATTGACGACGGTGCTCTTTCCAAAGCGAAGCAAGGCCTGTATCTGGAACGTTCTTTAAAGGATGTGCCTAAGGATGTTGCTGCTCGTTATTTCAAACCCGAAGGTCCATTATTCAAAGTTAGTGACACGCTTAAGAAAAACATAGATTTCCGCAAACAGAATCTACTGCTGGACAAGTTCGACGAGGGCTATGATCTTATCATTTGCCGTAATGTAATGATCTATTTCACTGAAGAAGCGAAGAATAAACTTTACCATAAGTTCTCGGCTAGTTTACGTCCTGGAGGATATTTGTTTGTGGGCAGCACGGAGCAAATCTTTACACCAGCGCAATTTGGCTTTGAATCGACGGAGACCTTTTTCTATCGCAAAAAATAATTACTTCTTGCTCCTTCATCAAAGTACTTTTTAACGTATACTTTCGCTATAGTTAGTGATACTGGTTAGTAGAATCTGTAAGCTAAGCGAAAGGATCGTTAAACCGATGGACAAAAGCAAGGTCATTGCCGCGTACAAACGAGGCTTTATCACCGTTGTTGAGTGCGGGCAAATTCTCGGTGTGGAAGAAATGCAATTGAAGCGCCTTCTGCAATTGGAAGAGCGTAAGTCTACATTTCCTTCAACAAGCCAGCGGATCGGCAGCTAATAAGCGCCGGACCGAACCGAGGAGGGGCTGTCCCAAAAGTAGATTTTTTACTGAGGGATGGCTTCTTTTTCTTTTTAAAAGGTGATTGTCAGCGGAATTTTTCCTTTTGTCGGTGTCATTACAACTTATACGATATGGCAATCCTTAATTTAATGAAAATTTTACCAATTTCAATTTCCCATGAGGACAAAGTTAAAATGAGTAGAATGAGGTATAGAAATGCACCAGATTTATCGCTGCATTAGGTGAGTTACATGGAGAAATTTCTTGATTATTAGTCTGATGAGCAGTAATCTCCAGAATTCAGAGAGATTTCCGTAATGTATACAATCCATGGGTTATTTGCTTGTGTGGTACGGACTCAGACGCAGTTATATGCGCATTTTAAGCCTTTTGGAGCGAGTTATGGACTGGAGAGACGTTATTCATCATAAATAGGGGGAATATCATGTCATTTCAGTCATATAACTGCACTGGAGTCCGTTAGTATCCCAAAACAGCGTAATTATTACAGATAAGGGCACTGGTGTCCGAACGCAAATTTGGTCGCAATAAAATTATATTATTTTTTTTATTTAAAGGATTGCTCAGACGAGAATAGTTGCAGTTTGTGCATTTAAACTAATTAGTTTTAGGGAATATGGCGCTTTAGTTGCAGTTTGTGCAATTACATCAACCTAACATGCTCCGAAAGCTCTAAAAATCGTTTTTTAACTGCAGAGAGTGCAATTAAAAGAAGAGACGTAATAAATTCAGCTACAATAGATGCAGAAAATGCAACTATTTAATCGTTGAAGGTGTGAGTGTGTCGGACGGTTATCGTCTTTAAAAGATGACAACGTAATGTAGCCTGAGCACAATGATCGAATACATGGATATACCTGCCGAATTGAAGATCGCGTTGGAACATGCCTGAGGTGGAAGAAAGCTCTCAAGTAGAATAGAAAAGGGGACGGATATGAGTGGAAAAACATATCCGTCCCCTTCCCGCACTGAAGCGGTTGAATTTACTCCGGATCTTTAAAGGATCGAGCCGTAAGTGAGATTTTTCTTAAAAAAAGTCGGTTCATTTTGTTGCGAATGGAGTCATTTTATGAAGATCCCTTTCTTGTCAAAGAGGATTGCCTATACTATAATGAGCAAAGATCATACGGATTTTAGCGGTTTACAGTTTAAAAGTATAAAAGGGGGAACGCAGCATGAGTTTGCGCTATTTAACAGCGGGGGAAACGCACGGGCCCCAGCTTACGGCCATTATTGAGGGATTGCCAAGTAATTTGACATTGGATTTTGAAGAGCTTAATTTTCAATTGCAGCGTCGCCAAAAAGGGTATGGACGTGGACGTCGCATGCAGATTGAGAAAGATACGGCGCAAATTGTAGGTGGAGTGCGTCACGGCTATACTACAGGTGCTCCGGTAGCATTGGTAGTAGAGAACAAAGACTGGACCCACTGGAAGAACATTATGAACATCGAGCCTATTCCTGGCAGTGACGAAGAAAAACGCCGGGTAAATCGGCCACGTCCTGGCCATGCAGACCTGAATGGCGGATTGAAGTATAATCATACGGATCTTCGTAACGTTCTGGAGCGCTCCAGTGCTCGTGAAACGGCAGCTAGAGTTGCATGTGGCGCTGTAGCCAGACAGCTGCTCGCAGCTTTTGGCGTGAAAGTAGCAGGACAAGTCATCCGCATCGGTGAAATTGAAGCCCCTGCTAACGATCTGCCTATCGATGAGCTGATTGAACGGACAGAACAGTCCTCTGTCAGAGTTGTCGATAAAGAAACGGAGCAGAAGATGGAGGCTTACATAGATCAGATCAAGGAAGAAGGCGACTCCATCGGTGGAATCGTTGAATGTATCGTCGAAGGACTGCCAATTGGACTTGGCAGCTATGTACAGTCCGATCGGAAGCTTGACGGGGCAATTGCTGGGGCGGTAATGTCGATTAATGCATTCAAGGGTGTTGAAATCGGGATTGGGTTTGAGGCAGGCAAATTGCGTGGATCGCAAGTGCATGATGAGATTATGTACGAGGCTTCTCAAGGCTACTACCGTGCAAGCAACCGCTTAGGTGGTTTTGAAGGTGGTATGACTAACGGAATGCCTGTTGTAGTTCGCGGTGTCATGAAGCCGATCCCTACCCTCTATAAGCCGCTTCAAAGTGTGGATATCGACACGAAAGAACCATTTACAGCACAAGTAGAACGTTCGGACGCTTGTGCAGTCCCTGCGGCATGTGTGGTTCTGGAAAACGTAGTGGCATGGGAAATTGCAAAAGCTTTTCTTGATAAATTCGGTGGCGATTCACTGGAAGAAATTAAAGCGAACTATGAGAACTACCTATCTCAACTGGAGAGCTACTAATTATGCGTACGATTAATGTAGATTTGGGTGACCGCTCGTATCCTATCCTTATCGGAAGTGGATTACTTAAGGACATTGCCCATTATTGTGCTGAGGCGGGATTTTCGGATCGTAGTCCACTGTTAGTTGTGAGTGATAGTGAAGTAGCACCACGGTATTTGCCGGCTCTTGAGGAAGCTCTGCGTTCACATGGCTATACTGTGGTCAGTCACATTATGCCGGCAGGTGAAGCTTCTAAATCATTAACTGTGTATGAAGAGGTCATGACTACCGCGATTCAAGCAGGGTTAGACCGTAATTCAGCAGTTTTGGCTTTAGGTGGCGGCGTGGTTGGTGATTTAGCTGGATTTGTAGCAGCAACCTATATGCGCGGAATCGGATTTCTACAAATTCCGACGACGATTCTAGCTCACGATAGTAGTGTAGGTGGTAAAGTGGCGGTGAATCATCCATTAGCCAAAAATATGATTGGGGCTTTCTATCAGCCTTCGATGGTACTCTATGATTTGGATACCCTTCGCACGCTTCCGCCGCGTCAAGTAACTTCTGGTCTGGCCGAAGTAGTAAAGCACGGTCTTCTAGTCGACAAAGAGTTCGCCTATTGGTGTAGAGATCATGCCGAAGAACTGCTAGGCTTGAATGTCGAAGCTTTGGGTTATGCACTAGAACGCGGCTGTGCGATCAAGGCAGAGGTAGTGGCGAATGATGAGCGTGAACATGGACTTCGGGCCATACTCAATCTCGGACATACCATTGGACATGCCATTGAAGCCGTTGGTGGGTACGGCGTGTTTTTACACGGAGAAGCGATTGCTATTGGCATGGCAGGTTCTGCGCTTTTGGCTGCAAAGCTTGGTCGGGATCCATCTATCTATGAAGATACAGTAACTATGTTGTCCGCACTATCACTACCGATACGACTCCCATCCGAATATGATGAGGATGAGTTGATGGAAGCTATGATGCATGATAAGAAATTTAAAGAAGGTAAGATGACATTTATCGTGCCTGATTCTATAGGCTCTGTAAGCATTGTGAACGATGTGCCGGAGTCGCTTGTGCGAGAGGTTCTCGCGGAGCTAAAGAGGGAGGAAAGACCGTGGTAAACCGGGGGATTCGCGGAGCAACAACCGTGACTAAGAACGAAGAGGCAGAGATTTTACGCGAGACCGTTATACTGCTACGGGAAATCGTAGAACGCAATGATGTTATAGCTGAGAATATAAGCAATGTATGGATTACGATGACCAATGATCTGGATGCTACTTTTCCTGCAAGAGCGATACGTGAGATTGAGGGCTGGGAAATGGTTCCACTCATGTGTTCAACAGAGATCCCGGTTAAAGGTAGCTTACCGAAGTGTATCCGGTTGATGGTACAGATTAATACGGATAAATCGCAACGTGAGATTCGCCATGTTTATCTGAATGAGGCTCAGAAGCTGCGTCCAGATTTATCAGAGAACAAGTCTTAAATTATAGTTGTGGGTTGTCAATGACCCTTGTCATCATGTATAGTGTAATTAGCCGAGTATAGAAGAGTTTAGTTTAGTTGAGATGAGTATAGTTGAGCAGAGTGCAGAATTTTTTGCAAATATAAGAAAGTATACGTTATGTTCTATACATTCTTATATTTCTCGCATATACGCTTTACCGTCCTTATAAGGACGCCGAAGACGTTTATGCTTGGATTAGCAGGTATTGTGTAAGCAGAGTCTTTATTGTGATATGGACTGAAGTGCTATTTGGCATCAGTTATGTATCTTATTTAAGGATAAGTCTGTTAACACTACATAATTATGCTGATCAATGCTCAAAAACATATACTAACTTACACAAACCCTCTACTTCGGTAGAGGGTTTTTCTGTGTTTCGGAACCATTCATATATTTAAGGGGGCATCTAAAAATGACGAATCCGAGTGTTCAAGAAGTGGTAAAGCTGTCGCGGGATTTTAATCTGATTCCTGTTGTGAAGCGACTGCTCGCTGATATGGAGACACCTATCCGGTTATTCCAACGTTTCGCTGAACGTGACCGTGCGTTCTTACTTGAAAGTGTAGAGGGTGGCAAACAATGGGCCCGGTATTCGTTCATCGGTAGCGATCCCTTTTTGATGATATCAGGTAAAAAGGGTGCAATTAACGTTGAAGTCGGCGGTGAGAAGAAGCAATTGCACGGAAAGCCAATTGAGGAGCTTAAGGCGTTATTACGCTCCTACCGTAGTCCTAAGCTGGAGGAGATGCCTCCATTTACAGGTGGGGCTATCGGATTTTTTGGATATGATCTACTGCAATATTATGAGAAGCTACCTCAGCACCCTGTGGATGATCTCAAAATGGATGATATAAGATTTATGTTTTGTGATCGCATCATTGTTTTTGATCATGTGAAGCAGCAGATTCTTCTTGTTGGCAACCTGCATGTAAAAGATGGAGATACAGATTCAGACATCAGATCCAATTATGAAAGCTTGAGTCGTAAGCTGGAGGAGATGGCTGAGGATCTGCAAAAAGAAGGTCCTAAGGAAAATGTGAATCGTCGCAGCATTCCGCAGGATATCGAACTAGGTGAGATTCATTCTAATCTAACCAAAGAGCAGTACATCAACAATGTAGAACAGGCGAAGGAATACATTCGCTCCGGGGATATCTTTCAAGTGGTGCTTTCGCAGCGTCTGCATATTGAAACAGAAGTTTCTCCATTGCATGTATACCGGATGCTTAGAACGCTTAATCCGTCACCATACATGTACTATTTAAAAATGGATGAGGAGATTATTGTTGGTACCTCACCGGAAGCGCTCGTGAAGGTGGATGGAAATCGTGTGGAGACACGGCCGATTGCTGGAACAAGACCAAGAGGTGAAAGTGAGGCTGCGGATCGTGCGTTTGCTGCGGAGCTCCTGGAAGATGAAAAAGAACGGGCGGAGCACCTGATGCTTGTTGATCTAGGTCGTAATGATCTAGGGAGAGTCTCCAAATTTGGAACTGTGAAGTGTGATTCCTTTATGGAGATTGAAAGATACTCGCATGTCATGCACATGGTATCGAATGTGTCGGGCACGCTCAGTGAGGATAAAGATTTCTTTGATGCATTTCTCTCCTGTCTGCCAGCCGGAACTGTTTCTGGGGCTCCGAAGCTACGGGCCATGGAGATAATAGCTGAGCTAGAACGAGAAGCTCGGGGAGCTTATGCCGGAGCGATTGGATACCTAGGGTTCTCAGGAAACATGGATTCTTGTATCACCATTCGTACCATTATCTTTCGAAAAGGTCGTGCGTACGTGCAGGCCGGGGCAGGGATCGTTTGGGACTCGGTTCCTGAGAAAGAATACGAGGAGACCGTGAATAAAGCGAAGGGCATGCTGAAGGCCATTCGTATGGCAGAAGCTATGTTTCCATCCGAAGTGAAAGAGAAACAAGTCATCAACCAAGATTATATGTACGAATATACCCCTGAACAAGTGGTTTGATTTATATAGTAACTCATTAAGGCTGGGAGGAAGAATATTATGGATAGAGCGAAATTGATACAATCAGGAATCGCCGGACTGATCGAAGGCAAGAATCTGACACGTACTGAAGCACGGGATATAATGGGTGCTATAATGCTTGGAGATGCTTCACATGCGCAAATCGGTTCATTGCTGACTGCTTTACGGATTAAGGGAGAAACCGTGGAGGAGATTACGGGTTTTGCGGAAGCCATGAGAGGTTTCGGCACATCCGTACTCACTGACCGCGCACGTTTGTTAGATACCGCTGGTACTGGCGGTTCCGGCATCCATAAATTTAATATTTCAACCGCCTCAGCGATTATTTCCTCAGCGGCTTCAGTAAGAGTTGCAAAGCATGGCAACCGCTCTGCTTCCGGTAGAGCGGGAAGTGCTGATGTTCTTGAAGCCCTAGGCGTTAACATTCATCTGAATGCTGAGCAGGCCCGGGAATGTCTGGATCGTATCGGAATTTGTTTTTTATTCGCACAAATTTATCATCCCTCGATGCGGCATGCTGCAGCTCCTCGTAAAGAGCTTGGTGTGCGTACAGTTTTCAATATGCTAGGCCCGCTTACGAATCCAGCAGGAGCGGATCGTCAATTGCTAGGGATTTATGACCGGAATAAGACGGAGACAGTGGCGAATGTACTGAAGGAGCTGGGTTCCAAACGCGCAATGGTTGTAAGCAGTTATGATGGCCTTGACGAAATCAGCATCTCAGCCCCTACATTAGTGTCGGAGTTAAAAGAGGGTATTGTGACCACTTATGAAATCACTCCGGAGAGATTGGGTCTTAACAGACACCCGCTTGAAGCTGTTCTTGGTGGAGATGCAGCTGAGAATGCAGCAATTATTACCTCTGTGCTCCAAGGTGAGATCACTCCTTATCGGGATATCGTTTTAGCTAATGCAGGAGCATGTGTATATGTTGCAGGTCTGGCAGATACCTTGGCTGGTGGCGTCGAGAAAGCTAAAGAAGTAGTGGATTCAGGCAAGGCATTATCCAAGCTAGAACAGCTTGTTGTGATGACGGAGGAGCTTAATTATGTATCTTGATAAAATTATAGCTACCAAGATTAAAGAGGTGGAGGCGCTCAGTGATAGCTTTTCTCTGGCCCAAGCTGAACGTGATATAGCAGCACTCCCACAGACTAGAGGTTTTCGTAAAGCTCTGACCCAAGGGAAGAACAGGGATATGGGCTTGATCGCTGAGGTGAAGAAGGCTTCCCCTTCTAAAGGGTTGATCCGTGAAGATTTTGATCCTGTTTCCATTGCAAAAGGTTATGAAGCGGGAGGCGCTGACTGTTTATCAGTTCTAACAGATAAGGATTATTTCCAAGGCAGCGCTGCTTACCTGCAGCAAGTGAAGGAAGCCGTAAATCTACCGCTGCTTCGCAAAGATTTTATTATCGATGAGAAACAGATCTACGAAGCTCGTCTTCTCGGAGCAGATGCGGTGTTGTTGATCGTAGCTATATTAACGCCGGATAAACTGTCTTATTTTATAGAAATAGCTACAGAGCTTGGAATGGATGTGTTGATTGAAGTTCATGACCGAAATGAGCTTGCGGTTGTATTAAGCACAGACAAGATCAATCATTCTAATGTACTGCTAGGAATTAATAATCGTAATCTTCGTACCTTTGAGACATCCTTGGAAACAACAGCAGAGCTGGCAGCCCTCGTACCTCAAGGCGTTCCCGTGATCAGTGAAAGTGGAATCGCAGGGCCAAGTGATATTGACTACCTAAGAACGACAGGTGCTCATGGAGTACTTGTAGGGGAGTATCTCATGCGCCAGGCTGACGTGGAAGATGCGGTAAACAACTTGCTAGGCGTCCTTCCAAATGGAAAGGACCGTGTCCAGCATGGCTGAGACATTGGTAAAAATCTGTGGACTTCAGGACGTTGAAGTGCTAAAATCTATGGTACACTTACCACTAGATTATATTGGATTTGTATTTGCGCCTAGTCGTCGCAGGGTCACTCTGGAGCGTGCTGCCGAACTGATTGCTGAGCTTCCACAATGGAAGACTAGTGAAAAGCCTAAAGCTGCCGGGGTTTTTGTTAATCCTGAGCTGGATGAGCTGAGAGAACTACTTTCCGTAGCGCCACTAGATGTCATTCAGCTACATGGGCAGGAAAGTCCAGCCTTTTGTCAGACGGTTCGGCAAGCTTTTCCACAAGTTCAGGTTTGGAAGGCATTGTCTATTGCTGATAAAGAGCGTGATGACGCAGATAACGAATATTCATTGGAACAATATGCAGGCTCCGTGGATGCGGTTTTATTAGATACTTATGATCCTCAGCAGAGCGGTGGCTCTGGGCGCACATTTGCTTGGGAAAGATTGCCTGATTATCAGGAAATTGCGCTACGAATTGGTTTGCCGTTGTTTGTGGCTGGAGGACTTCATCCTAATAATGTAGGAGAATTGCTAGATACCTATGCTCCGTACGGAGTAGACGTATCTAGTGGGGTAGAGAGTGAAGGCATTAAAGATATTATTAAAATGACAGCTTTTGTGGAAAGGGTGAAGCAATCATGACACAAGTACCGGACCAGCATGGACGTTTCGGTTCATTCGGAGGGCGCTTCGTGCCCGAAACTTTGATGACTGCATTGATTGAGCTGGAGGAAGCCTATCGAAAGTATTCGGCGGACCCGGCTTTTCAAGAAGAAATAGATTATCTATTAAAGCAATATTCCGGACGTGAGACCCCGCTGTATTATGCGGAACGTCTAAGCAAGCATCTGGGAGAAGCTAAAATATATTTGAAGCGTGAAGATTTGAATCATACAGGTGCTCATAAGATTAACAATGCGATTGGTCAGGGGATTCTGGCCAAAATGATGGGTAAAACCAAGGTGATCGCTGAAACTGGAGCTGGACAGCATGGCGTAGCTACTGCTACGGTTGCAGCTCTACTTGGGATGGAATGTAAGGTGTTTATGGGAGAAGAGGATACTCGTCGCCAGGCCCTCAACGTATTCCGTATGAAGCTGCTTGGTGCAGAGGTGATTCCTGTTACATCCGGATCGCGCACCCTTAAAGATGCCGGTAACGAAGCACTTCGCTACTGGGTTAGCAATGTAGAGGACACTTTCTATATCCTCGGTTCAGCCGTAGGCCCACATCCTTATCCGATGATGGTTCGTAACTTCCAGCGGGTGATTGGTGATGAAACGCGGCGCCAGATTCTGGAAGCTGAAGGAAGACTGCCGGATCTGCTTGTAGCTGCTGTAGGTGGCGGTAGTAATGCTATCGGCATGTTCTACCCGTTCGTGGAGGATGAGAATGTCGGTATGATTGGTGTTGAGGCAGCAGGCAAAGGTATAGACACACCTTTTCATGCGGCGACGATGAGTAAGGGGACTCATGGCGTATTCCAGGGCTCGATGAGCTATCTACTGCAGGATGAGCATGGCCAAGTAACAGAGGCACACTCCATTTCCGCAGGTTTGGATTATCCTGGTGTTGGTCCTGAACACTCCTATCTAAAAGATATCGAACGCGCAAAATATGTCCCAATTACAGATGCAGAGGCGCTAGATGCACTGAAGCTACTTTGTGTAACGGAAGGCATTATTCCAGCGCTAGAGTCGGCACATGCGATAGCCCATGTAGTGAAGCTGGGTCCGACCCTTACCAAAGATGATGTTGTTGTTATCTGCCTGTCAGGCCGGGGAGACAAAGATGTGGAATCCATCATGGCGTACACAGAAGGGAAGGGAAACGAATGACAACCGAAACTACAAACCGGATGGATTTGGTATTCCGGAAGCTTAAAGCGGAAGAACGGACGGCATTGATTCCTTTTCTGACGGTCGGAGATCCAGATCTGGAGACTACTCTTGCCATCATCGCCGAACTAGAAATTGCTGGCGCAGATATTCTCGAGCTAGGGGTTCCTTATTCCGATCCTCTTGCTGATGGCCCTGTAATTCAGCGAGCGTCTGCACGGGCACTACGAGGTGAAGTTCACCTGCGTACCTGCATGGAGACCGCGTTAAAAGCTCGTCAAGCCGGAAGCAGTATGCCATTTATTTTATTTTCCTATTACAATCCTATCCTGCAAATGGGGCTCGACACATTCTTCGCTGAACTGAACGCTCATGAGATTAGTGGACTTATTATACCAGATCTCCCTGTCGAGGAATCAGAGGAAATGCGTCGACGCAGCAGTGAAGTTGGAGTTAACCTCATCCCATTAGTTGCTCCGACCTCAAGCGAACGTATTGCGAAGATTGTCTCAGGTGCTAGTGGGTTTATCTATTGTGTATCCTCATTAGGTGTGACAGGAGAACGATCCACTTTTCATGCTGATGTAGAAGCGTTTATTAATTCTGTACGTCAAGCAACTGATCTACCAGTAGCGGTTGGATTTGGTATTTCAACTGGCGAACAGGTTGCCCGCTTTGCTCAGATTTGCGATGGTGTTGTAGTAGGCAGTGCCATTGTTCGCAAAATAGAAGATGTAATTCCGCTGCTCGATCATCCTGCCACGCGGAATGAGGGACTGTTGCAAATTCGAGAATTTGTGGCACAATTAAAAAGACCATAACAGTGTCATTCTGACCTGTGTATAGTGGAGTAATCAACTATGGAGAGCGAGGACTATTCATGAATCCAAAACCGAATATAGTTAATCTCCCTGTCTACAAACCAGGGAAACCTATAGACGAAGTCAAGAAGGAGCTTGGCTTAAGTGAGGTTATTAAGCTTGCATCCAATGAGAACCCGTATGGAGCTTCTCCGAGCGCTAAAGAAGCTATTCTAGCAGAGCTTGAGAATCTGTATCTTTATCCAGACGGCTCGGCTGTTGAGTTAACGGCAGCACTTGCCAGTCGTCTTGGTGTGAATAGCGACAATATTATTTTTGGCTGTGGCTCTGATGAGATTATTGCACTTATTGCTCGCGCCTTCTTCTTGCCAGGTGATGAGACAATCATGGCTGACCAGACCTTCTCTGTGTATAAGAGTAACGCAGATATCGAGAGTGCTGTATCTATTGAGGTACCACTTGTAAATGGTACACATGATTTGGATGGGATGTTGGCCCGTATAACGGATCGCACTAAGGTGATCTGGATCTGTAATCCGAATAATCCAACAGGTACGATTGTACCGGAGGAAGCTTTGGTTTCTTTCCTAGATGCTGTACCTTCGAATGTGATGGTTGTCCTTGATGAAGCATACTGTGAATACGTAACCGATCTTTCTTACTCAAACGGCATCGAATTATTGAATCGTTATACGAATCTGGTTGTGCTTCGCACATTCTCCAAAATTTATGGCTTGGCTGCACTGCGTATTGGTTACGGCGTTGCGAGTCCTGAGATTATTTCATTGATCAACAAGGTACGTGAGCCTTTCAATACCTCACGCCTTGCTCAAGCGGCGGCTCTTGCTGCCTTGAATGACCAAGACTATGTGCAGGAATGCCGTCGTCTTAATAGCGCGGGTATTCTTCAATTGCAAGGTGAATTCAAACGTCTGGGCCTAGAATCTTTCCCTGCACACGGGAACTTCATTATGGTAGATGTTCGTAAGCCTGCAACTGAGGTCTTCGATGCTTTGATGCGTAAAGGAATCATTGTGCGAGCTGGCCACCGTATTTACCCAACTTATATTCGTGCCACTGTAGGATCAGCAGAGCAGAACTCAGCTTTTATAACCGCTTTGGAACAAACGCTTATAGAGTATGGTGTGCGCGCTTAGGTAATAAACAGCAAGACTAGACTAAAAAAGGCAGGTAGTTCAAAGAACATGACGACAAAAATAGCTATATTCGGTGTCGGTCTGATCGGAGGCTCACTGGCCCTTTGCTTTAAAGGCAAGGAGGGCCTGACCGTCGTAGGACATGCCCACCGTCCTGAATCCGCGAATAAATATATAAGCAGAGGTGTGGTAGATCATGCCACGCTTTCTGTTGAAGAAGCAGCACTTGATGCTGATTTCATTTTTTTGTGTGTACCGGTAGGGATGTTAGAGGATTATCTGCAGCAGTTAAGCAATTTGCCCCTAAAACCCGGCTGCATTATTACAGATGTGGGAAGTACGAAAGCTAGCATTGCCGCATGTGCGGTCTCTTTAGATATTCCTGGAGTACATTTTATCGGCGGACACCCAATGGCAGGCTCAGAGCGGTCAGGTGTTGAGGCAGCTTCATCCCTACTGTTTGAAAATGCGTATTACGTGTTAACGCCTCCTCCTGGAGTGCCAGACGAGGCCTATCATGCACTGGAGTCCTTACTACACCATACAAGAGCGCAGATTGTACGCCTTAATCCAGAACGTCATGATGAGATTGTAGGTGCCATTAGTCATTTGCCACATATTATTGCTGTTGCTCTGGTAAATCAGATTCGCGCCTATGATGATAACGACTCCTTGTACAGTACGCTAGCCGCTGGAGGATTTCGGGATATCACTCGGATAGCGTCAAGCGATCCTATTATTTGGCGTGACATCCTACTGAATAATCGTTCAGTGATGCTTCGTTTATTGAAGGATTGGAATGAAGAAGTATCTTCTTTTGTTCACTTACTGGAAAATGAAGATGGTGTAGGGATTGAAGAAGCCTTCCAACAAGCGAATGGTTTCCGCAGTCAGTTACCTGAACGGCGTAAAGGTATGATAGCGCCTTTATTTGATCTACATATTGATGTGCCGGATCATCCGGGTATTATCGGTCGTATTGCAACAGAGCTGGGGGATCAAGGAATTAACCTTAGCAACGTACAAATTATCGAGAGCCGTGAAGATGTGCCGGGTATTATGCGTCTCTCGTTCCGGCAGGAGAACGATATGGAGCGAGCCAAAATTCTGCTGCAGGAGCACGATTATACGGTTTATGTATAGTAAGCAGCCCTTCCAATACGGAGGGGCTTTTTTGTTATGGGATTTGAAAAAAAGCACAACGCTGAGAACAGCTACTGCTTCAAGTGGATGCAGAAGGGGGTATTAATGACTATGGGGAATATAGCGCTTACAAGGCAAAAAAAAGACCGCTTACAAAGTAAGCGGCTACAGTTCACAATAAATTGGAACCGTGTAGTATTTGGATAGGAGTGGAGAGAAACCATACTGTACTTTTATTATATGTATCCGTTTACATTTTGTCAATAGTTTATTAAAAAGAGATTAAAGTCATATTAAAGTGATCAAAGTCTTATTGTTGGAGCTAATATTCGTTTATAATCTGTTGTCAGGTCTTGCTGACGAGATTACTGCTCTGAAGTCTATTAATGTCATCCTATGAGAATCTGTGATACAATAGAGCAGGTATATTTCTAGATTCGTTTCTAATTTTATGCACGCATAGAAGTATGCCTCTTTTCTTTTTATATTCATCACAATCGTTACGCCTTATTTATAAGGTGCTTGAATATACATAGGTGTATTTCATAAAAAACTAAAAATTTGCAGTAAACACCGCAACTTTTAAAGCCCAACCCGGTAATAATAAGTACGGACCGGACGGGAAAAGACGTGCAAGGGCGAGGAGGGCCAATCTCACCATGACGGATTCCCAGTTGATCCAGCAAATCAAACAAGGAAACACAGAATTATATTCAGAATTAATGCGTCGTTATCAGCGGAAAATATTGGCATTTGTATACCATATGCTTAGAAACTCACAAATGGAGCTAATTGCAGAGGACCTTTGTTCGGAGACTTTCTACAAGGCATTCCGTAGCTTGCATTCCTTTCGAGAGGTAGATGCGTCCTTTTCAACATGGTTGTATACTATTGCTCGTAATACTGTGCTAAGTGAGCTGCGTAAGAATCGTGCTGGAAATGTATCCCTAGAAGAGAGTGGATATACTCCTGTGGCACCGCTTGAAGTAGCACCTGAGCAGGCTGCATTGCGTAAAGAGCGGATGAACTTGGTCCGTGAGGCAATTAATAATCTTCCGGAGAAACAACGCTCTGCGCTAATCCTGCGTGAGTACGATCAAATGGACTATCAAGAAATTGCAGAAATTTTGGATCAGAGTGTAAGCTCCGTGAAATCATTGTTGTTTCGTGCCAGGAGTAGTGTGAAGCTTCAACTCGAATCCTATTTCAATGAGCCTGAAGTTGAAGAGCAGGTTGAGAGGGTGTAAGGCGAATGAATTGCAGGGAAGCGCAAGAATGTATTCCGCTCTTGTGGGACGCTCCCCCCACACATCCTAGGCGGATTTTGCTTGAAAGACATATTGTAACTTGTCCTTACTGCGCTGCTGAATGGTCTTTGTGGCAAGAGAGTAGTCAGCTTATGCAAGATTTGAAGGCAGAGATTAGTGAAGAACGTGCAGAGGTCATAAACGTTAAAGTTATGGAGCGGATTTATCTAGAGAGTCCTTGGTTGATGCCAGGGGATGGAAAATCTGCAGGGACATCTGCCATTGTTCGCCATCGGCTTAGTCTCTGGATCGCGTGCTTTCTGGCGGTATTTCTGTCCAGTGTTCTTTATTTTACTATGTTTAGAACACCTGCTAATATCACGGTGGCTCAAAGTGGAATTGTAGAGACTGGTATTGCCGGTTCTATGGAATGGACATCCACTTATCCCATTTTAGGCTCTGAAGGCGGGATTATTGAACCGCTTGTAGTGAATATGGGACCTACTCACCCACAATATTGGATGATGTTATCCATGCTTGGCGTGGGCTTTGCAGTATTTTCACTAACCCGGCTGAATCGCTTTCGCAGATCATAAAGACGTATTGACGTATGACTTAGCTGTTGCAGTATATAATAGTGTTAAGAACGTTGTAGAAGTCCCTTTAAGTAAAGTTATTAGGGGCTTTTTTGCATTCTAATACATATAAAAAGAAGACTTTTATTTTCATCCATGTTACATTAAGAAACAAATACTTGAGAGAAAAGGGGGAGGCAATATGCTAATCGGCTTGATACGCCATGGACTGACGGACTGGAATGCAATTGGTAAGATACAGGGGCAAAGTGATATTCCGCTTAATGATGAAGGACGAATGCAAGCTGCGATGCTTGCTGACCGCTTATTACAAGAACCGTATCGCTGGGATTACTGCATTACAAGTAACCTTTCCCGCGCCGCTGAGACAGGCAAAATTATCGCTGATAAGTTAAGTATACCGCTGCTAGATCCTGATAATCGTATCCGGGAGCGTGCCTACGGACAAGTAGAGGGGCTTACTGCTGCTGAGCGTGAAGAGAAGTGGGGGAAGGAATGGAGTCAGCTCTCACTTGGTCAAGAAACCGATGAACAGCTTCAGGCTCGTGCACTTGCTTTTATGGAAGATATTTCTGCGAAGCATCCCAATCGGAACATTCTAGTCATTTCTCATGGGGGCTTCCTTGCTCAACTGTATACTGCACTTTACAAGGATAAGTATTCTGAGCGAATTGGCAATCTATCCCTAACAATTTTGGAGAAGAATGAACGGGATTGGAACCCTATTTTATATAATTGTACTCGCCATATCCTGCAAAATCAGCATTAACCCGTGCATCGGGTTATTTTTTTTGCGCCAAGGGGAATAAAATGGGCTGTAATTCCCATAATGGTAGTAAAACGGTGAGGCGATAAAATATGAATCTGGCGGATATGCTCACTTATGCAGATATTGGACAGCTGACCGCCATAGCGGGACGCTACCGGTGTGAATGCAAGCAGAATTCCAAACATGACTTGATCCAGAGTATTTTGATTATGCTTGGAAGTAGAAGTTTTATGGAGTCTCATATCCGGGAATGTGCTCCGGAGGATCTGCGGTTTCTGAATACATTACTTTTTGATGAACGCAGTCACTTTAGTCTAGAAGATTTGTTGGCTGTAGCTAGGCAGGCTTCTTTTGATGCTCCTGAAGGAAAGAGCGGAGGCTTCCGGGAGATGGTTTCTCGTTTCAAAAGTGGAGGCTGGCTCTTTAGTGGCTCCTCCCAGCAAACCAGATACTTGTTCCAAGTGCCCAAAGATTTGAAAGAGCGCTTTCGTGAGACAATGAGCGCAAATATCAAAGATAAGATCACGATTAGCTCTGAACCAGCCGTGTATCGAAATGAAGGGGAATTGTTGACAAGCGATCTGGTTATGCTTCTGAGATATATTAAAGAAAATGAGCCAGAGCTAAATCAGGAAGGGGCAATGTATAAGCGGTATCAGCAAGGCGTGATGAATGCACTTCATATTCCGGAGGAGCTTCTTAGCAAGGGAGGCTGGAGGTTTGGTTATGGTAGGGCATGTGAGCATTATCCACCAAGATTAGCACTCCTGTATGATTATGTTCGTCACCGCCGCTGGATCACTGAAGAAGGCTTTCAGCTAAGGCTTACAGCGACGGGTGAGGCTGTCTTGACCGATGGGAAATGCGATTCATTGATGCAGATATTCTCTTTTTGGTTAAAGCTATATAAAGGGGCTGTGCCAAACCTACCTTCACTTGTGTATTGGGTAAGCATCGGTGCAGGGAATTGGGTGAGCGTACCTTCATTAGTGGATGGTGTGGGGTGGCTAATTAAACCGTTCTATTATGATAATGCTGCTTCGATTCTGGAGCAACGTATTATTCGGATGATGGTGCACCTTGGGATGCTTAAATTAGGCGAGACCTCTGCTGGACTTGCTGTGATGATGACGCCGTGGGGGATGGAGATAGCCGTGCCTAAGCATCTATAGTAGTGATGAGGCATACAAGTAAATGCTTATGGGGATTACATACGCATATGAAGTCTTCGTTAGGTTGCAGATGGGCACAATAGAGGAGTATTGAGTAGATTGGGCAAATATGTAGAACGTAGACAGGATTGTTGAATATGATTTAGTAGGTGACGCCTCTTTTGAAACCGAAAACATAATCATCTGGATGGATATCAAAATATCGAAGAGATAAGGATCTCTTAAATAGCGGAGGTGTATCGAATGGACAAAATGAAGGCTACGTATGAAGTGATGCTAGGACTTGCGGCAGAAATGGTGTGGGATGAAGCGCTGCGAAAGCGTCGCTCCGACATCTTGCACCGTGAGATCGACACGGCTCTGGCTACAGGAGATAAGTTGGCTTTTCGAAATCTTACAGAAGAACTTAAAAGTTTGGCATAAAGAAATGCGCTTAGCGCATTTCTTTTTTTTATTGTTTAGGAAATTATCCGAAGAAAGAGGAGGGCGGGAATGAACGTGAAGAAGCAGGAGACATGGAAAAAACGAGAGTCGCACGTCAGATTCTAAAAACCGAACGGGCCTTATATCCTCCGAAATGCATGTTTTAGTCGAGCTTACGGATAAATGTATGCGAAAAACCGAATACAATGTGCCGCCAGTAACGTAACCGAGCCAAATGTATGCGAAAAAGCGAATACAATGTGCCGCCGGTAACGTAAACGAGCCAAATGTATGCGAAAAAGCGAATACAATGTGCCGCATTAACGTAACCGAGCCAAATGTATGCGAAAAATCGAATACAATGTGCCGCTGGTAACGTAAACGAGCCAATGTATGTGAAAAGCCGAATACAATGTGCCGCCAGTAACGTAAACGAGCCAAATGTATGCGAAAAACCGAATACAATGTGCCGCCGATAACGTAAACAAGCCAAATGTATGTGAAAAGCCGAATACAATGTGCCGCCGGTAACGTAAACAAGCCAAATGTATGCGAAAAAGCGAATACAATGTGCCATCGGTAACGTAACCGAGCCAAATGTATGCGAAAAAGCGAATACAATGTGCCGCCGGTAACGTCAACGAGCCGAATGTATGCGAAAAAGCGAATACAATGTGCCGCCAGTAACGTAAACGAGCCAAATGTATGCGAAAAACCGAATACAATGTGCCGTCGGTAACGCATACGAGCCAAATGAATGCGAAAAAGCGAATATAATGTGCCGCCGGTAACGTAAACAAGCCAATGTATGCGAAAAAGCGAATACAATGTGCCATCGGTAACGTAACCGAGCCAAATGTATGCGAAAAAACGAACACAATGTGCCGCCGATAACGTAAACGAGCTAAATGTATGCGAAAAAGCGAATACAATGTGCCGCTGGTAACGTAAACAAGCCAAATGTATGCGAAAAAGAAAATACAATGTGCCATCGGTAACGTAACGAGCCAAATGTATGCGAAAAAACGAACACAATGTGCCGCCGGTAACGTAAACAAGCCAGCACTGTTATTCACCCCAAATTACCCGGAAATGGGCTGTTATTAGGGAATAAGTTCAATACGGTCCGCCCCTAATATATGTGCTCATTTAATCGAAATAAAGGCCATACGGTCCGAAAGCGGAACCTCACTACGAAGGTGTATATGGATACGAGTATGGAATTACGGAATCACGGAATTACGGAATTACGGAGTACTCAGCTTGCAACTCTACCTCCAAGGACGCGGTCAGGCGTTTTTCTTGTTTATTCGTTGTAATTTTTCTAATGGAGTAATGAAGCTTTCTGTATCATTTGAGCGTGAAGGAAGACGAGTGAAAATCTAAATCTAGACGTGTGTCCTTCTCTTTCAATATAATGGGATTTATAACTTCGGGCAAAATTTGTGAAAAGTGGAAGCGGCGAAGGATCGTATAAAGGGAGATGGACATAAATGAAATTCAGTGATTTCGAAGTGGAGCAATGGGAAGAGAATCGAAAATTCTATGATACATGTCTCATACCTTTTACAGGATTAAGTGGGTCCGAGAGCCCTCCTGAGACGGTTCAAGCATTAGAGAGATTGCGTGATTTCATGGATTTAGTGGAAATACCGTTTAAGGGACGTATTGTAACTTATCCAGCAATTCAGTATGGAGGGGGAGGATATGTCGATTTAATCAATGAGGTTTGCCGAAAAGTCAAATCCAGTGGTTTCCAGTATGCTGTTGTGTTAACAGCGGATATAGCACTTCAGGAGATAGAAATTGTTGAAAGCGATTTAGTACTCTCTCTGCCTATCATTGAGGCCTCTCAGGAAGGTAAGATAAACAGTAATATTGGGTTGAAAATTCAAGAGATGTGGCGACGGTGATCGTCTTTCAAATGTGACAGAAAATCAACAATTATAAGATAAATTCACTTTTTGGCCTGTCACAAATTAGACAATATTCTTGACGGGTTTTGGAGCCTAAGCTATTATTAGGTTGAATCGAAATGGTATGTGATGTATTTCATTGAAAAGATTTGAAAACGGATTATTTATAGTAAGGCATCTCTGATCGGACACCACTAGATACTTTCTTATATCTTGAGAAGGGGGTTATATAACAGTATGAGCAGCCATAATGATCAACAGGATATTTGGCCTGAACAAGAACAACCACCCAGCCGTAAAGAGATGTCGCGCAGGCAATTTTTGACCTACACGTTAGGTGGCGCTACTGCTTTTATGGGGGCAGGTGCAATTCTCCCAATGGTCCGTTTTGTCGTGGACCCAATATTACATAAGAAGGGCGCAGGAGAATTTATAAAGGTTGCTGAAATAAGCAAAATCACCGAAGAGCCCCAAGAGTTTACGTTTGAATTGAAACAGAAGGACGGATGGTACGACAGCACAGCATCATTGACTGCGTGGATCCGTAAAGACGCACAGGGTGATATTTATGCGCTTTCACCCATTTGTAAACATTTAGGCTGTACGGTCGGATGGAACAATGATAAGGCACATCCGGACGAGTATCACTGCCCTTGCCACGGTGCGCGTTATACCAAACTCGGCAAAAATCTCGAAGTAGCTCCAAAACCGCTTGACCAGTATAAAACGAAATTTGATAACGGGTGGGTTCTTTTGGGTGATATTGTGCCTAATACAGTAGCTAGTGAGGAGGCGTAGGTTCTGATGTTTAAAAATGTCTATAACTGGATTGACGAACGTTTGGATGTTACGCCAATTTGGAGGGACGTGGCCGATCACGAGGTTCCTGAGCATGTTAACCCGGCCCATCACTTCTCTGCGTTTGTGTATTGTTTTGGCGGACTGACCTTTTTTATTACAGTGATTCAGATCTTATCGGGTATGTTCTTAACGATGTATTATGTACCAGACATTATCAATGCTTATGCTAGTGTTGAATATTTACAATCTAGTGTTGCTTTTGGACAAATTGTCCGTGGAATGCATCACTGGGGTGCCAGTCTAGTAATTGTCATGATGTTCCTTCATACGATGCGTGTCTTCTTTACAGGCTCTTACAAAGCTCCACGTGAGATGAACTGGGTGGTTGGAATGCTCATTTTCTTCGTAATGCTCGGGCTCGGTTTAACGGGTTACTTATTGCCTTGGGACAATAAAGCTTACTTTGCAACAAAGGTAACACTCGAAATTGCCAACTCTGTTCCAGTGATGGGACCCGTACTGAAAGAACTTATGCAAGGCGGTACGATTGTTGGTGCAGAAACGTTGACTCGGTTTTTCGCACTACATGTATTCTTCCTCCCAGCGGTGCTTCTTAGTCTGCTCGTAGGACACTTTATTATGATCCGCAGACAAGGGATTTCTGGACCGTTGTAAGTTAAACTCAGAGAGGAGGAATACGGATGGCACATGGAAACAATTCTAAGGAAAAGGTTGTATACGTCGGTGATTCCAGGGTTCGCAGAGGGAACGGCTTTGTTACACCTCCAGACTATTCAGCCTATCCTGGTAAATCGGAAGCCTTTATCCCTAACTTTCTACTGAAAGAATGGATGGTTGGCGTCGTTGTACTTGTAGGAATATTAGTGCTTACTATTTCTGAGCCAGCGCCGCTAGGGTTTCCAGCGAATGCGAGTGCTACAGTTATCCCAATTCCTGACTGGTATTTCTTGTTTCTCTATCAGTATTTGAAGCTTCCATATGCTTCTGGTGATTATATCGTGCTTGGTACATTAGGAGTAACTGGTGTAGCTTTTGGTTCGCTGCTGTTGGCTCCTTTTCTAGATACGGGTAGAGAGCGTCGCTTCTATCGTAGACCGATCGCTTCCTCGTTAATGTTCTTGTCACTTGCGGCGATTGTGTACTTAACGAACACGGCTTGGACTGAATACAAACATGAAATGGCTGAAACCGGTCAAATTCCTGAAGATATTCAACGGGAAGAAAAGGCAGCGGAGAATAGGGCGAAGGGTCTTCCGACCTCGAGTGCTGTTAAGGCAAAGGAAATAGCGATTGTGGATAAGGATGATCCAGCTATGGCACTGTATAAACAAGCCACATGTATCTCCTGTCATGCAGCGGATTTGAAAGGGGCTGGTGGACCTTCACTTCGCGGCGTTGGGGACACCCATGACAAAGAAGCAATCCTTACTATTATAAAAGAGGGTCAAGGGCAGATGCCGAAGATGTATGATACTGCTCTGGGAGCGGGGCTTTCGGATCAAGACATTGATGCCTTGGCAGACTGGCTTGCCAAACAAAAAAGCGAACAGTAAAATAATAATAACGCAAAACCTGATCGAAACTGCGGTCAGGTTTTTGTATGTCTAAATGTAAAGTTGCCACTACTTGGGAGGTTAATAATCTGTATGTCAGTTCATTGGTTTGATAAACTGTTTAAGCACCGAGGAATCATATGGTTGTTATTTATTGTGAATCTTCTCGGTACAATTTATGGCTACATATGGTATGGCAATCAATTGGAGTTCACGGCGGCTAACTATCCTCTTTGGTTGCTCCCGTTTGTTCCAGATAGTCCAACCGCGAGCTTGTTCTTTACCTTGGCGCTGTTACTAATGCTATTTCCTCCTAAAAGCTATACGGGAAACAACGTAAGAGAGCTTATTGAAGCTTTAGCAGTGGTGACTTCTGTGAAGTATGGGTTATGGGCAGTAAGTATCATTTTTGCTGGAGGGTATCAAGGAGATGTTCTAGTTTGGAAAGACTGGATGTTGGTTGTCTCCCATTTGGGCATGGCGGTAGAAGCCTTGATCTATGCACGATTCTTTTCTTTCCGTAAAATGATTCCGCTAGCACTCTTCTGGACCCTGGCTAACGATATGCTGGACTATTCGTACGGAATATACCCATGGTTACCTTCTGTACTGAATGATGATGTCACCCAGGTGCAATACTTCACAATGGCACTTACAGTATTTAGTGTTGTTGCTGCTTGGTTGTTTAGTAGAAGACAAAGACCAGAAGAGTCAATCTATCAGTTTAAGAATAGACGATAGTAAGCAGTTCTAACCCTTGTCCTCCTGCCATACATTTAGAATTATAAGAAGTATAAGTTTTATACTATACGTTATCCTTATAATTTTACGAGAAACGAATATCGTCTTTAAAAAGACGACAACGTCGTTTCTTCTTAGGTAGGAGGGGGATGTCTCATGCTCCGCGGGAGATATTATGTATTGGTTGTTTTAGTATTCTGCTGGCTAATGACCAGCGTG
The DNA here is from genome assembly GCF_037963865.1 of Paenibacillus sp. FSL R10-2734. Lineage (NCBI taxonomy): Bacteria > Bacillati > Bacillota > Bacilli > Caryophanales > Paenibacillaceae > Paenibacillus > Paenibacillus sp. FSL R10-2734. The sequence goes on from NZ_CP150170.1 coordinate 2,943,602, forward strand.
AGTGTTGTAAAAGCTTCAGCAGCGCAAGGGGATGCTGGTGAAGGTTCTGAAAATGTTTCGAAGCAAAGCGCCGACGTTAGTTCGGGCATCGGTTTGACAGTGATGAGTGGAAAGACTGGAGCACAGCAGCTAGAACAAGCCGCTGAGGCATTGTATGGGTATGTCTTGGAAGGGGATTTGATGAAGTTACGTCAAGAGACTGAAGAGATCTCCAGGATCTTTGTGTCCTCTTCCTTTGAAGGAATGACCTCTGTGGAGGGCATTAATGCGTTGTCTGGGGTCATTATGGACCTGAAGGCTGCTATGGCAAGCGCAAAAGTATCGCAGCAGCAATTGGAGGCAACAGCCACCAGGTTGCGGTTAGCCGCCAACAGTCTGAATCAACCTCGGCAGCCCATTTGGCTTCAGTATTATAAGCTAATTCGTGAGGATTTAAATGCGATGGAGCAAAGTGGTGCTGCAAATGATCTGGTAGGATGGAGAACGGCTGTAGAGAGGCTACAGGGTAGGTACGAAAATATCCGGCCTGCGGTGATCGTTTCCCGGCAACCAGAAGTAGTAAATGCCTTTGATTCTTGGCTCTCATATGTAGCGGGTATTCCTTCTTCCTCACATAAAATCGAACGGACCCGGTTGCTTGAAATTGTGTCTTACGGTCAGGACGCGGTACGGGTGATGTTCGGAAAAGAGAAGGATGAACCAGCTTTGTCGTTGCCGCTGGCATCGCAAGAATTCGGGATTTGGGGAGGGTTAGCCGCAAGCTTTATTATTGCTGTATTAGCGTATGCGGGCTACCGTAAGTACCGTGGAGAGAATCAGAACTTCAAGCCAGTGTAGTGAAATACTTGGATAAATAATAAAAAGGAGCGGGATTCTTTCCCGCTCCTTTTTGGTAACGAATTTGGGGCCCCCGCAATGTACCAGAGTACGCATCGAAGCAAAGCAACACTTTTTGGGGATATTTTATGTTTCTCTAAATCCTTCGCCCTGTACGTCGTGCACATCACTGATAATAACGAATGCATGCGGATCAATGGATTTGACCAGTAGACTAAGCCGGCGAATTTCCTGCCTAGAAACCACGCAGTACACCATATGCTTGGCTTGCTTGGAATACGCACCGATCGCGGGGATGAGCGTTACCCCTCGTTCTAGTTCTGCTGTAATTAGATCGGCGATTTGGGGTGCCTCATCACTAATGATTGTAAAAGCTTTTGCGGCATAGGCGCCTTCCTGAATAAAATCGATGACACGTGAGGCGATAAATACTGCAACGAGTGTGTATAGTATTTTTTCTTTGGGAATATAGAAGATGGAAGAGCCGATAATGAAGATATCGATAGCCAGAATAATCTGCCCCATGCTCCAGCCGAAATTCCGTCCAAGAATTCTTGCAACAATGTCTACGCCACCTGTAGTGCCGCCAAAACGGAATACAATCCCAAGCCCTGTTCCGAGCGTTACTCCTGCGTACAGCGCAGCAAGAATAAAGTCATGTTCGGTACTGAATGGTACAATCCATCCAGCAGAGATCAATCTTTCGAAGATCCACAAGAAAAGCGACAAAGACCCGATCCCTACACCTGTGTACACAATTTGGCGGCCACCTAAGACTTTCCAACCCAGGAGAAACAATGGGAGATTGATCAGTAGCGTTGTTAAAAAGATTGGAATGTCAAAGGCATAATTAAGGAGTAGTGTGATTCCTGTTACGCCGCCTTCCATTAGTTGACTGGGAATAATGAAATACAGTAGTCCGAATGCATATATTGCGGTTCCGAGCATGATGGGAGCAACTGTTTTGCTAATTGTAATTACCTTGTTTGAATTCATGGTATCCCTCGTTAGGCCTTGTTAAAGGCAGTTTTTCTTTTCCTATAATAAGTATACCTTTTCTTGCGGGTGTTAAAATATTCAAAAAAGATTTGTCTTCAAAACGTCTTTACGATAACATAGGGGCAAACAGAAGGCAAGATATTCAGAGGGGGCAAAGATACATTTTATGGACAAAAGTCTTAGTGACATTCAGCGGGAAGTAGACGCTTATATATCGCAGTTCAAAGAAGGCTACTTCAGTCCGCTGTCTATGTTGGCCCGCATGTCCGAGGAAGTCGGAGAGTTGGCCCGTGAAGTCAATCATGAATTTGGTGAGAAGCCGAAGAAGTCTGATGAAGCCGAGAATTCTATTGAGCTTGAACTGGGAGATATTCTGTTTATAACCGTTTGTTTTGCAAATTCTCTTGGGATTGATCTGACAGAAGCGCATAATAAGGTTATGCATAAGTTTAATACCCGAGATGCGGGACGTTGGACGCCAAAAGACACCGATTAGGCCGTCATAACATATGCTGTACCAAACGAACGGGATTTAGCCGTGAGGATGGTGCGTATATGGATCAAAGAGATTATGTAAGAGAAGCCTATCGCTCTATATTGAGAAGTGACTTTGCGGAAGCTATTGTTTGCTTCGAAGCCGCGATTGCAGCAAGTCCGGCTGATGCTGAAGTCAGATATCGTTGTTCCATAACGTATGCCCGCAGTGGTATGCTAGATAAAGCTTTAGTTCATGCTCAGGCCGCTATGAAGTTAGATGGCAGCAAACCTGAGTATAGTCTACATCTACAGCATTTGCAGGCTATGATGCATGTTCAGGAAGCTAAACGGTTGATAGAAGATGAAGATAACAAAACTCGTAACCCGTATCATCCGATCACGCTGCTGAAAGAGGCTATTACCCTTGATCCTTTATATGGGGATGCTTATGTATGGCTTGCCATCGCGTATAGTCGGGTGAATGAACATATGCAGGCAATGGCTGCCTTGAAAGAAGTGATTTCTTTACATCCGGATGATTCTGGCTTGCGAGAATTGATGGTAGACCTTCAGAAATCCATACAATCGTATATGCAGTAGCAACTATATAACCAGTGAGAGCGAGGAAGAAAAGATATGAGCAACAAGATCAGAGTTATCGTATCCGGCGCAGGCGGGAGAATGGGTAAAGAGGTTGTTAAACTTGTACTGCAGGACGAAGAGTTGGAGCTAGCAGCTGCGGTAGATCGTTCAACGATGGATATTGACGCAGGCCGTCTGGTAGGTCTAGAAGACTCAGGCGTTATTGTAACTTCAGATCTTGAGGCTGCCCTCGCGGGAAGCAATGGAGATGTTATGGTCGATTTCACTATACCGCAATCGGCTTATACGAATACAGCGCTAGCCATTAAATATGGAGTGCGTCCGGTTATCGGTACAACCGGATTCACACCGGAGCAAATTGTGGAACTGGACAAGCAGTGTCAAGAGCAGGGGATAGGCGGACTCATTGCTCCGAATTTCTCCATTGGGGCTATTCTTTTGATGAAATTTGCGGCCCAAGCTTCAAAGTACTTCCCGCATCTGGAAATTATCGAATATCATGGTGACCAGAAATTGGATGCTCCATCCGGAACTGCAATCAAAACGGCAGAGATGATTTCAGAAGTACGGGAAGAACTTCGTCAAGGCAACCCTAATGAAGAAGAAACCATTGAAGGTGCCCGTGGAGGTTATTACAATGGATTCCGGATACATAGTGTCCGTCTTCCTGGCGTGTTTGCTCAAGAAGAAGTGATTTTTGGTGGGTTCGGACAATCATTAAAAATCCGGCATGATTCTTATGAGCGAGCAGGATATATGCCAGGCGTTAAGATGGGGATTCAGAAGGTAATGGGATATACCGGCTTGATCTATGGATTTGAGCACTTTATAGAATAGACAGGAGAGAACACCATGTTAAAGATCGCGTTTATTGCACATGATCGCAAAAAAGATGAAATGGTAAATTTTGTATTGGCTTATGAGCATGTATTTGTAGGTCACGAACTGTTTTCTACGGGAACTACGGGCCAACGGATCATGGATGTGACTAACTTGAAAATTCATCGCTATATGTCAGGACCATTAGGTGGAGACCAGCAAATTGGCGCGATGGTAGCACAGGATGAATTGGATCTTATTATTTTCTTGCGTGACCCATTAATGGCACAGCCACATGAGCCAGATATTACAGCTTTACTTCGTCTATGCGACGTTTACGGTATACCTGTAGCTACGAATATCGCTACAGCTGAGGTGCTTGTGAAGGCGATTGATCGCGGTGATTTTGCCTGGCGTGAACTAGTTCATAAGTACAAACCAGGTGTTGATGAATGAAGCTAGACATTCTTGTATTTGGAGCTCATGCGGATGATGCGGAGATCGGTATGGCAGGAACGATTGCAAAACATACCGCTGCAGGACTTCAAGTGGGTCTGTGTGATTTAACAGCAGCGGAAATGTCCTCGAACGGTACTGTAGAGCTACGTAAGGAAGAGGCGCAGCAAGCTGCTGATCTGCTTGGCGTATCGGTGCGGACGAATTTAGGTCTATCTGACAGAGGACTTTTTATTACGGAAGAACATGTGGCAGCTGTGACAGCAGAAATTCGCCGGTTTGCTCCTGCGATTGTTTTTGCTCCTTATTGGGAAGATCGTCATCCTGATCATATTGCATGCAGTAAGCTGGTAGAAGAGGCTGTCTTTAATGCCAAGCTACGTAAATATATGCCGGACAAGCCAGCAATTCCAGCTCCACAGTTGTTTTTTTATTTTATAAATGATTTAGGACGTACGGATCTTATTGTAGATGTTACTAAACAATATGGGGTGAAGGAGCAGGCATTGTCCTGCTATCGCTCCCAGTTTACAAAGCCGCTAGGTGCCGATGCTGTATCTACACCATTAACGGAAGGCTACATTGAACGTGTTCGCTCCAGAGACATGTTGCTTGGACAGCGGAGACTCATTCCCTATGCAGAAGGGTTTGCAACAAAAGTGCCTTATGCAGTAGATCTGTTTACTGCGGGGGATCATACTTAATAAAGTATAGAAGGGGACGGAGTATGGATCGTTTGAAAATAGGTATTACCTGTTATCCGTCTCTTGGCGGCTCAGGCGTAGTAGCGACTGAATTAGGAAAACTCTTAGCCGAAAAGGGACATGAAGTTCATTTTATTACACATAGTATCCCGTTCCGGCTAGGGAAGTTTCAGAAGAACATCTTTTACCATGAGGTAGAGGTTAACGATTATTATGTATTCAAATATCCTCCTTATGATTTAGCACTTGCTACTAAGATGGCCCAAGTTGCCAAAATGCAGAATCTGGATCTGTTCCATGTTCATTATGCCGTTCCGCACGCTGTGTGTGCTTTCCTTGCGAAGCAGATGCTAGGTAATGATATAAAAGTTGTAACGACCTTGCATGGCACTGATATTACGGTACTTGGACAGGATGAATCACTAAAAGATCTAATCCGTCTTGGAATTAATGAAAGTGACGCAGTAACAGCTGTATCGAAGGATCTCATTAGAGAAACACGAGATGTCCTGGATATCACACGCGAGATCGATCTCACTTATAACTTTGTAGATCATCGTGTCTATTATCCACGGGATGTAACGAACCTACGGGGAGATTTTGCTTCTTCTGATGAGAAGATCCTAATGCACATCAGTAATTTCCGCCCAGTCAAAAGGGTGAGTGATGTGGTGGATATATTTGCTAAAGTGAATCTTGAAATACCTTCACGTCTGCTGCTTGTTGGCGAAGGGCCAGATCTTCCTAAGATTCAAGCCAAGATCAGTGAAATGGGTCTAGAAGATAAAGTGCGCTTTTTAGGTAGACAGGATGAGATCGCTCAAGTGATTTCGTTGGCTGATCTGCTCCTGTTGCCTTCAGAGAAGGAAAGCTTTGGTCTGGTTGCGCTGGAAGCGATGGCATGTGGCGTACCGACTATAGGTTCTCAAACCGGAGGTATCCCGGAGCTTATAGAACATGGAAAGACAGGATTCATTGCCCCGGTTGGTGATACAGAAACTATGGCGAACTATGCAATCAAACTCCTATCGGATGATCGTATGGTGCAGCAGTTCAGCCAAGCTTGTCTGGAAACGGCCTGCAAAGATTTCTGTAAAGATTCGATTACAAGTCAGTATGAAGATATATATTACCGTGTGCTGGGGCGCAAGGTGCCTAGACTGGATACAGTCAGGGGGTAAGGAGTTCGTAATGGAATGGAAAATGGCGCCATCCGCTATGGCTCTTGCCGCGGAAAATGTAATTTCTGAGCTAACTCAAAACGGCCATGAGGCTTTTTGGGTCGGAGGATGCATTCGCGATGAGCTATTGGGCAGGCCAGTGCATGATATGGATATTACAACTTCAGCATTGCCGGAGGAAGTGATAGCTATCTTCGCACGCAGTGTTCCGACAGGATTAGCACATGGGACTGTCACTGTGCTTCAGGATGGACATGGGTTTGAAGTGACTACATACCGAACAGAAAGTGGTTATGTCGATCATCGTCGTCCGGACCATGTTGAATTCGTAAGCGATGTGAAGGAAGATCTTCGTCGTCGTGATTTTACGATTAACGCTATATGCTGCGGGCTGGGTGGAGATCTGATTGATCCCTTCGGTGGTGAGAAGGATCTAGCTCTTCGTGTGATCCGCTGTGTGGGGGATGCGGAGGAGCGGTTCGATGAGGATGCACTTCGCATGCTTCGCTGCGTTCGTTTCGCATCGGTGTTAGATTTCTCCATCGCCAAGAATACGTGGAGGGGGCTATTGCGCCAGCGAGAAAGACTAGCGCATATTGCTGTGGAGCGTGTCCGCGCGGAGCTGGAACGCATCGTAGAGGGGCCGCATCCTCGGCGCGGCCTCGCTATGCTGGCGCGCTGCGAGCTGCTCGCGCGCGGCAAAGCCCCGTTCCCCTGGACCGGAACCGATCTGGCGGCTGCTGCCGCCTTAACGGCCGGGATAGGGGAACTGGAAAGCGCCCACCTGCGGTGGGCGCTTCTCCTACATGCCCTGAAGCAGTCGGCCCAGGAGGCCGATGAGCTGCTGCGGGCATGGACGTTCTCGGGGACGACGCGGACCAGCGTCGTCCAGGTGCTGCGGGTCCGCGAAGCTTGGACCGCTGCCCTGAAGGCGGTGCCGCCGGGGGAACCAGGCGGCACAGATCTACTGCGGCGGCGCTGGATCGCCGCAGTGCTGTCCTTCGGCGTGGAAGCCGCCGAAGGGTGGCTCTCGCTGCTGGCTATCTTGCCAGCAGCCGCTCATCCCGCTGCGAACCCGCCAGCGGACTCAAAGAACTCACCCGCTGTCAGCACCTCAGCGGTCTCGGAAGTCTCGCCCGCTGTCAACACCTCAGCGGACTCAGAAGTCTCGCCCGCTGTCACCGTCCCAGCGGAGTGGATCGCTCAGATGCCGCTCAAACGCCTCTCAGAGCTTGCAGTTACAGGTAATGAGGTGGCGGAAGCGCTTGAGAAGCGTCCGGGTCCTTGGCTCGGAAATATGCTGAACGCACTTCTGCAAGCGACTGCATCTGGTGATCTTCTAAACAATAAACAAGTATTGCTGCTTGAAGCAAAAAGGATGGATGGTCATGAGCTATGATAAAGCGCTGTCGCTAACCGAATTGAAGCAAAAAGCTTCCAATTCGAATTGGATAGACAGAGTTCAGCTCCTGGAATCTGTCGTGTCCACTCAGGAGGAAGCCAAAAGATTGGCAGAAAGCGGTGCACCAGAGGGTACAACTGTAATCGCTGAAGAACAAATCGGTGCTAGGGGGCGAATGGGGAGGAAATGGTTTTCTCCTCGTGGCAAAGGCATTTGGATGAGTATAGTATTGCGACCAAATTTACCTTTGTTACAGACGCCTCAATTAACACTGCTGGCTGGGGTTGCCGTCTGTAAAGCGATTCGCCAAGTAACCGGAGTAGATGCCGGCATTAAATGGCCGAATGATTTGCTTGCGGGTGGTCGTAAGATATGTGGAATTTTGCTCGAATCTTCTCTAAGTGAAGGGGAGCTTCATTATTGTATCGCTGGGATTGGAATTTCTGCGAACATGACTGAAGATGATTATCCCGATCATCTGAAGGAAGTAGCTACTTCACTTCAGATTCAGCGGGGTGGTGTTCCTATTGACCGTTCGGAGCTGGTAAGAGCTGTATTGGATGAACTTGAGATGCACTACAATCTATACATGAAACAAGGTTTTATGCCTATAAAAGAGCTGTGGGAGTCGATGTCAGTCACCTTGGGTCGCCAGATCGCTCTGAATAGCCCTCAGGGGCGTTCGGAAGGAGTTGTAGTAGGTCTGGATGACCTGGGTGGATTGCTGCTTAAGAATAGCTCAGGGAAGATCTCTAACGTATGCTCAGGGGAAATTGAACTTTTATAGGCCTTTTCTATATGACAGGGGTGTCATTCCTTGTCATATTTTTTTCGTGTAATTCCACATTCTTTTTGATATACTATGGATCGGAGGCGGTATCGTTTTGCGAACTGTACTCTTGATCTGATGTAATTAATAATATTTTTATTACTGGAATCACCTTCATAACTGCGTTAGACGGTTACGTTGGATTCTGCTCTGAGCCGTAAGGACCGAGACAGAAGGGACGATCGCGAGTGACTCTTTTTTGCCCTTCGGACCTTTTTAGCAAATCATTGCTAAAAGGTTTTTTTGTTGCGATTTTTACGGGGATGTAATTTCAAAAAGGAGGACGAAGAGAAAAATGGCGAACAAACAAGCGCTTAATATTGTAAAAATGAAAAAAATGAAAGCAGAAGGTGTGCCGTTGAGTATGCTGACCGCTTATGATTACCCATCGGCTTTATTAGCTGAAGAAGCAGGTATCGACCTTATCCTAGTGGGTGACTCCTTGGGAAATGTGGTACTTGGGTATGATACAACTTTACCAGTTACGATTGACGATATGGTCTACCACACGCGCTCAGTAACCCGGGGAGCACAAAAAACGTTCATCGTGGCAGACATGCCATTTATGACCTATCACGGAAGTATTGATGAGACCTTGCGAGGTGTGCGCAGATTGATGCAGGAAGGGCGGGCTCATGCTGTCAAAATGGAAGGCGGTCTCGAAATTTGTGAGACAGTTACTGCGGTTGTAGCTGCAGGAGTTCCTGTTCTGGGTCATATTGGGCTAACGCCTCAATCGGTAAATATGATTGGTGGTTACCGCATTCAAGGAAAAGATGCGAAGGATGCAAAACGCCTGATGGATGAGGCTAAGGCCCTTGAAGCAGCCGGTGCTTATGCAGTGGTACTGGAGCTGGTGACAGAAGAAGTAGCACAAGCGATTTCAGAGGCGCTGAGCATTCCGACCATTGGGATAGGTGCAGGACGTTATTGTGACGGACAGGTATTGGTTTTCCATGACTTGCTGCGTTATGCCTCACCATACCGCGAGAAACGTTTTGTCAAAACATATGTGGATGTGGGTAATATGATACGTGAGGGCATCAGCCAATATGTGCAGGAAGTGAAAGACCGCTCGTTCCCGGATGAAGGTCATGTTTTTAATGCTGATGAAACCGTTCTGGAATCTTTATACGGCGGTGCCGGAAAGGAAGGGGAATAAGATGAGAGTTGTTAGAAGCATTGAGCAGCTGCGCGAAGCTTTGGAATATATGAGACAAGGCGGGCATACCCCGATTGGGTTTGTTCCAACGATGGGCTACCTGCATGAAGGACATGCCAGTCTGCTTCGTCGGGCTGGAGAAATGAGCAACACGGTGGTTATGAGCATATTTGTGAACCCGCTGCAGTTCGGACCCAATGAGGATTATGATTCCTATCCGCGTGACGAAAAGCGTGATTTGGAGCTGGCAGAACGCGAGGGAGTGGATATTGTATTTATCCCCAGTGTGGAAGAAATGTATCCACAGCCTACCCGAACTACTGTCTCGGTATCGGAGCTTACCACTCGGCTCTGTGGGGCTTCTCGACCAGGGCATTTTGATGGTGTAACAACAGTGGTTAATAAGTTCTTCAATATCGTACAGCCGGATTATGCCTTCTTTGGGCTAAAGGATGCTCAACAGGTCGCTGTGCTCCGCCGAATGGTGTCCGATCTGAATATGCATGTTGAAATTGTACCTTGTCCTATCGTTCGCGAAGCGGATGGGCTGGCACTCAGCTCACGTAATGTTTTCTTATCTTCAGAGGAGCGCAGTCAGGCTTTGGTGTTATCCCGTTCTCTTCGAGAAGCGCGTCAGTCCATCGAAGAAGGTAAGGTAAGAACGGCTGCTGAAGTGCGGGAAATCTTAAACACGGTTATTTCCAGCTCACCTTTAGCGGTGATCGATTATGCGGAGATCCTAACGTTCCCTGATCTTGAAGGGTTGAACGATGAGGTTGTTTTATCGGAAGTGAATGGGGAAATTATTATAGCGCTTGCCGTGAAGTTTGGCAGAACACGCTTAATTGACAATAATGTATTTATTCCAAAGGAGGTTGCCGCTCTTGTTTAGACATATGATGAAATCCAAAATTCACCGCGCGACGGTGACAGAAGCGAATTTGAATTATGTGGGTAGTATTACCATTGATGAGAATTTAATGGAAGCGGCAGATATTCTTGAGAATGAAAAAGTGCAGATCGTGGATAACAATAATGGTTCACGGTTAGAAACCTATGTCATTCCTGGGCCTCGCGGTAGTGGAGTGATCTGTCTAAATGGTGCGGCCGCTCGTCTTGTTCATCCAGGAGATACAGTCATTATCATTTCGTATGCGATGTTGTCCTCTGAAGAACTGAAGTCCCATAAGCCAACAGTGGTATTCGTGGATGAAAATAACAAACCCGTGAAGCTGGCAGATCATGAATTGCATGCTACAATCGCTTAAATATAATGAACATACGCCATGTAATGAATGGCAGGGATGAAAGTCCCCGATCTCGCAGAAAATGAAGTCAGGCAAGCTGAACTGATTTCATCTTCAGTAAGAGGGGGATAGCCCATGTTTCAACATTTGTTTGCTGAAATGAACAAGGTGCTTCAGGAAATCGTTACAGATTACCCTACAGCGGAGGGTGCCCGCCGGAATGAGCTTTTATGCAATTATAATATGCTGCATAGACTAAGCGATAAAGTGATGGACGAATGGCTGGCTTTTGCTGAGAAGCTTAGTCACTTTCGCGAGAGTGTGGATTTTACGTCGGTGGTCGAAGAGGAATTGCCAGAGCAGGAAGCACCCGAGCTGTGTATGGATACTTTTGTAAGAGGTCAGGGTTATTATAAGCTCTTGATGTATGGAAAATGTATTGAACAGTTTAAGGAAGTTATCCTGCAATATCCGGATAGTTTGGCCGCCCGATTATATTTAGCCATTTCTTACCTACAGGAAGGGGATGGGGAAACAGCTTGGGGTCATCTGAACCATATGCTTAGTTTGATACGGGAAAATAAGCTGAAAGCAATGGTTTACAATGCTTTAGGCTGCATACGAGCATCTCAGGAACGTTTCAATGAAGCGCAGGAGCTGTTCGGCCTTTCTTTGCAGCTTGACCCGGCACTTCCTGAGCCAACCGTTAATTTGGAGGTTTGCCGCCGCCGAGGAGGAAAGCTTCATTTCGGAAATCAGCTCGTTTCTTTGTTGTAAAATATTTTTTAATTCCGCACTTTCATTCAAGCGATGCATCCCCTAAACCAGTGGTGTGCATCGCCTTTTTTCGCAACTTCTGTTATGCTGATTAAGAGTCTCAATTGAAAGGGAATAGAATTATAATGAAATTTGCCGTGCTTGATTTTGAAACAACGGGAACCCAATCCGTGGGTGAAATTATCCAGGTTGGCCTTGCAATTATAGAAGAAGACCGGTCCATCTCCCGGGTATATGGTTCCTACGTCAAGCCCGGAACGCCGATACCTCCTTTTATAACTGGTCTGACGGGGATTACCGACGATGATGTAAAGGATGCGCCTGAGCTGGATGAGATGATGATGGAGCTTGTTCCGCTGTTGGATGATGTTGTGCTTGTAGGGCATAATGTCGCATTCGATTTCCATTTTTTGCAAAATGCTTTAGATCGATGTGGATATCTGCCATTTCAAGGACGGATTTTGGATACGATTGATTTTCTGAAAATCTGCTTTCCTTCTCTCACATCCTATCAACTAGGATCGGTCAGTTCCCATTTTGGAGTGACACATGATCGCCCACATCAGGCAGACAGTGATGCACTTGCAACTGCTCTTGTATTGCTGAAATGTCTGGAGGAGCTCTACGATTTGCCTCTGCTGATCATCCAGAGACTTTGTGAGCTGTTTACCGAAGAGGATAGTGATTTAGGTTGGTATTTTGATGGTCTACTGCGTGAACGGGAAGCGGAGACGCTTCAGCCCGAAGGTGATCTGACTTTCTATCGTCAATTAGCGCTTGCTGTGGGAGACTGGAATGAGTTAGCTTCTCCTAGGGATGGGCATGGTGAGAATCCGTTAGAGAATTTATCTTTTACAGATTATATGGATGAAGTAACTAAACGGCTTAAAGACACTTTACCGCAGTATGAAAGCCGAGAAGCTCAGGATATTATGATCAATGATGTGATGACGGCACTTGCTGAAGACAAACATCTTCTGATCGAAGCAGGAACAGGAACCGGCAAATCGCTTGGTTATTTGTTGCCTGCTATTTATCAAAGCGTTCGCACCGATCAAAAGGTCATGGTCAGCACTCATACCATTAATTTGCAGGACCAATTACGGGAGCGAGATATTCCTTTGTTAACGCAGGTAGTTCCTTTTCCATTTAAAGCTGCGATTTTTAAAGGTAGAGGACATTATTTGTGTCTGCGTAAGTTTGAACATAAAATTAACAAAAAGGACTTTATAAGCCCAAGGGAAGACGCGCTTACTGCGGCTCAGATGATCGTATGGCTGACTCAAAGTGAATCTGGAGATGATGAAGAGCTCAATTTAAGCGGTCGAGGCGGTGATTTCTGGGAGACGGTTGCAAGTGATACCGATTCCTGTCTAGGCCGTTCGTGTCCATGGTTCCGCAAATGTTATTATCACCGGGCTAAGCACGAAGCGGGTATTGCTGACGTGGTCATTACGAACCATTCTAAGCTGTTCGCGGATGTTAAGGCGGGTCATCAGTTGCTCCCAGCTTATGAGCATCTTGTGATTGATGAGGCCCATCATCTGGAGGATGTAGCTGGCAAGCATTTAGGTATGCATATGAAGCATTTCACGGTGGCGCATACGCTATCGCGTCTTTACAAAGATAGTCGAAACGGCCAGCTTCCTACTCTTCGCCAAATGCTTCAGTCATCAGGCAGCGAGGAAGCTTCTGAATGGAGCGGAGTCATTGATAGAATCTATCCAGATCTGCTTACCATAAAAGAAACCTGGGATCTACTTAGTGACAAACTGTTCAGCCTTTTGCCGGAACGCAGTGATGCAGCGGCGGGAGAAGCTGGACAATTAGTTATGCGTTTACTTCCTGCTCGGAAACCGAAAGATTGGGATGAATTGGTTGCTTTAGAGAATACTATAAATCTGACATTAAGTGAAATTATCCGTAAGGGTGATAAAATGCTTAATGAGATGCGCGATCAAGAAGGCCAATCATCATCAGACAGTCTAGTTACCGATATTAGCGGCTTATTCAAGGATTTAGCTTCTATACGTGAGCAAATACGGTTTTTTATGGGATTAAACGACGAGAATGTAGTATATTGGCTGGAGGCGAATGGAAATTATCGCAGCAAATCGCTACAGATGTATGCCGTCCCTGTTGATGTAAGTACCCAGCTTAAGGATCTCTTCTTCGATAAGAAGAAAAGTATCGTGTTAACCTCAGCGACGCTCTCAGTCGATAAATCTTTTCAGTTTATGATTGATAATCTAGGATTAAATGAGGCTGCCGAAGAAGGGCGACTGATGACATCGCTACTACCTTCACCATTTAAATATCGGGAACAGGCACTGCTGGTTATTCCGCGTGATTTTCCTAGTGTGAAGGGTAGTGTGGGAGATGCACGTTTTGTGGATACACTCGTTCAGTCGCTAGCGGAAACGGCGGTAACAACCCGCGGGCGGATGCTTGTCCTGTTTACCTCTTACAAGATGCTGCGCCAGGTTTATGATCCTCTGAAAGAGGCTCTAGCCTCACAGGAGATTACGGTGCTAGGTCAAGGTGTGGAAGGGGGCAGCCGCAGCAAGCTTATCCGCCGTTTTCAGGACAGTGCAGCCTCAGTTCTGCTAGGAACAAGCAGCTTCTGGGAGGGTGTAGATATTCCGGGTGAAGCGCTAACCTGTTTGGCCATCGTGAGGCTCCCATTCCAACCGCCGAATCATCCACTAGCGGAAGCGAAGTCGGAGTTATTGCAAGCCCAGAAAAAGAATCCGTTCATGAAGTTGTCTGTTCCTCAGGCAGTTATTCGCTTTAAGCAAGGATTCGGAAGACTGGTACGGACAGCGCAGGATCGGGGTATTGTTATTGTTTATGACACAAGGGTTATAGAATCTCACTATGGGAAGTATTTCCTTTATTCACTGCCTGGCCCGAAAATGGAGCATATGCTAACGGATCAAATGGTTCCTCGTATAGCAGAGTGGTTGGAGGACGGAGGCGTTTCCCGAAACGTATAACTTCAGTTTGTGATCACTCTACAAATGAAGGGCGGTATAAGAATTAAGAATACCGCTCTTCATTGAGACGAGGTACGGAATTTTTGTTAGGATTTGAAAAAAAGTAATAACTAATTTAGGAGGCATATTATGAAATCGGATAAAATATCAGAAGCTGTCGTTCGCAGACTTCCTGTGTACTTGCGTTTTTTAAATGATCTTCAGAATCGTGAAATATTAACCGTTTCCTCTCAGGAGCTTGGTCAAAAGCTTGATCTAAATCCCGCTCAAATCCGTAAAGATTTGGCTTATTTCGGTGATTTCGGAAGAAAAGGTATTGGTTATGATGTTGCTTATCTTATAGAAAAAATTCGTCATATCTTGAAGCTTGATCAACAGCTGAATGTGGCTTTGGTAGGAGCAGGTAATCTTGGTCATGCCTTGTCTAATTACAACGCATATTTGAAGGATACCATGAAGATTACTGCTATATTTGACTCCTATGCCCCTAAGGTTGGGCGGAAAATCAACTCACTGACTGTGCAACCAATGGAGGAGCTGGCAAAGACGGTCCGCGAGCAAGGTATTCGAATTGGGATTATTACAGTGCCTAATTCAGAAGCGCAGAATGTTGCGGATATTCTCATTGAAGCAGGAATTGAGGCGATTTTGAATTTTGCGCCAGTGATTCTAAAAACACCACCGAATATCCGGGTTCATGCGGCCGATTTTACAACGGATTTGCAAAGCCTTGCTTATTACCTGAAAGACGGAAAGGAAGAAAGTAGAAATGAAGAGCAATAAAACTATAATCAAGGGCGGGCGTTTTCTAATTCCGGGAACGGATGAGCCGGTTCTGAGCGGATATATGACTATTGAAGATGATTTGATCACTTACATAGGAAAAGAAGAGCCTTTGATTGAAGATGGTGTGCAAGTGGTTGATGGCAGTCGTCTACTGTTCATGCCAGGTCTTGTAAACACACACGGCCATGCCGCAATGTCGTTACTACGTGGTTATGGAGACGATTTAGCACTTCAGGTGTGGCTTCAGGAGAAGATGTGGCCGATGGAGGAAAAGTTCACCGGAGAAGATGTATACTGGGGAACCTCCTTGTCTGTACTAGAAATGCTAAAGGGTGGGACTACAACCTTCTTGGATATGTATGATCATATGGACCGAGTAGCTGAGGTAGTCGAATTGTCAGGTATCCGTTCCGTACTGATGCGCGGCGTAATAGGCCTATGTCCAGAGGAAGTACAGAATCATAAGCTTGCGGAAGCGATTTCTTTTGCACGTAACTGGCATGGGAAGGCTGACGGCAGAATTACGACGATGATCTCACCACACGCCCCATATACCTGCCCACCGGACTTTTTTGTTAAGTTTGTACAGGCGGCACATGATTTGGATTTACCGATGCATACCCATATGTCCGAAACGAAACGTGAAGTGGAGCAGAATGTGGTGGATTATGGACTGCGTCCTGTAGCGCATCTTGAGAAGCTTGGAATGTTCACACGGCCGTCTATTGTTGCTCATGGCGTTCATTTGAATGATGAAGAGATCGAGATTCTGGCTCGTCATAATGTAGGTGTGTCACATAACCCAGGGAGTAACCTTAAACTGGCCAGTGGAGTGGCTAGAGTGCCGGATCTTCTAAAAGCTGGAGTGAAGGTGTCTCTGGGTACAGATGGCGCGGCAAGTAATAACAACTTGGATATGTTTGAAGAAATGCGTCTTGCAGCGCTCATCCATAAAGGTGTAAGCGGTGATCCTACGGCTGTTCCAGCTCCTGAAGCGCTGCGTATGGCTACGGAGTATGGCGCAAAGTCTATCTTTTTAAATGATGTGGGTAGACTCGCTGTAGGCATGAAAGCTGACTTTATCGCCATTGATATAGACCAGCCGCATTTGCTGCCACACACAGATCTGTTGTCTCATGCTGTATACTCTGCCAGTGCCAAGGATGTTGAGCATGTATGGGTGAACGGTAAACAAGTAGTGAAACAGGGACAATGCGTAACGCTAGATGAGGAAGCTATCCGTCGTAAGGCACAAGAATCCTTTGATGGTCTGCTCAAGCGCTAGTCTATAATAATAGTGAATAACTGAAAGGCTGTGACTTCTGCGTTTGCAAAAGTTACGGCCTTTTGTGTAAATATAGGAATTTATGACTAGATAATGTTGGATGGATATGAAACTTTGGATAAACATACGGGTGTGTTATATAATCAAAAAAGATATATTACTAGAAAGGGAGCTGCACCTTGAAGAAAAGGAAAAAATGGATCCTCCTGGGATCAGTTCTGATTCTGCTCCTTCTGTTTGGACTTATCCAGTTCTATGCTTATATTATGAAAGATCAATGGAACGAGCGAGATATCGCTAAGGGTGTCGCCAAAACCAGTGCTGGTCTGACAGAGGTAACTAAAGCACAGAAATCCGTGTGGGATGAAAATGGGGTGTACTGGGTCTTAACAGGGAAGAATGAAGCCGGGACCGAGTTGATGGTATGGGTACGCTTTACTGTAGATGGGAAGTTTGCTGAGGGTGCCGATGCAGTTTATGCTGAGGAACTGAGTAAAGGGACCTCTGAAGCGAAGATGCGAAGCATTATAAAAGCCGATCTTCCGGACATTACCATTGAGCGATTGTTGCCGGGGGTATATAACGGAGAATATGCTTGGCAGCTTTTTTATAAACAAAGCGGTCGGTATTATTATCAATTTTATCGCTTCTCAGATGGGGCACGATTGGGTGAAGGATACAGTTTGCCTAGCCGCTAAGAGTGAGAAAAGTACTTTAGGAGAACAAGCGGACTATTTATGGTTCGCTTTTTTTCGTTCCAACGGCATACTGAATGATATACTTATAGTGTATAGAATGTGTTATACTATAAGGGCGGGTTTTAATATTATGATTTAAAAATACATGAAAAAGTAGGCCTGTTAATGATGAATAACGGCCCTTTTTTGTCGAAATAAATCAATATATTTTATGAAATGGAAACAATTAAAAAATAAAATTTTAAATATCTTCACACTTTTTTTCAATTTCGTATATACACCTATGATATACTACTGTTTGTAATTAGAAAGGCATTAACAGAACATTAGGCTCTGATGAGCTCTGAACTAGCTATGATTATTGATCATTCTGTTTACATTTTGTCATCTTTGAGAGGAGGACGTTTCTTGAAACTACGTCTAGTACCTGTACTGATAACGTCTCTACTGTCGGCTACTGTATTGTTTGGAGGATTCTTTTTATATCGTCAGTTTGCTTTACAGGAACCACTTCAAAAGATTGTATCCGGATATGATGGAGTAAATGATTCACATATTAGTATTAACCGCGATGAGGTCACATTGAAACTTGATTTGCAGCCAGGCACGAATTTACGCGATCTGGTAACGTATGTTTCCAAAGAAGGGAAATCCGTGATTGATGGACGTAAGCTTAAACTGGATGTGGAGCAAAATTCAAGTGAACTACTGGATGATTACTGGGATAAAGCGATGTTCTCTGTAGCTGAAGCCATGGAGAGCCGTAAATATACGATTATACCTACTGAACTTGATAGATTGAAAGAGCAAAATTCGGAATATAAAAATGTGATAGCATCTACTGAAATCGACGACAACAATGTGTACGTAAGCTTGAGTAATGGGAAAGAAAGTAAATTTATTATTTTGCCGCGAAAACCTGCGACCTTGGGGGTATGGAATAATGCCTAAGTACCTTAAAGAAATTTTACTCGGATTTATTCCTGTACTGTTTATTTTCATGGCATATCTAGGTATTAATATATTCCCGATTGTTATAGCAGCTGGAATGCTTACTGCATTACTTATAATTGCTCATTTACGTGGTGGGCTTACCGTGAACGCTGGTGCAGATAAGAAACGCAAAAAGGTAGGACCTTCAAAGCTCACTTTCGAAGAAATTGGTGGGCAAGACAATGCGAAGCAAGAGCTTCGTGAAGCACTCGATTTTTTGATCCGGCATGAGGAGATTAGTAAATTTGGGATTCGGCCTCTGAAGGGGATCCTGCTTACGGGTCCTCCAGGAACAGGTAAGACACTTATGGCACGGGCTGCAGCTCATTACACAAACTCCGTATTTGTTGCTGCATCAGGTAGTGAGTTTGTAGAAATGTATGTAGGTGTCGGGGCCGGTCGAATTCGCGATTTGTTCAAGGATGCTCGTAACCGTGCTGTTAAGGAGAACAAACAAAGCGCTATTATTTTCATTGATGAAATTGATGTAATTGGCGGTAAGCGTGAAGGCGGACAGCAGCGTGAATATGATCAGACCTTGAATCAGCTGTTGACTGAGATGGACGGCATTTATAATAACGAAACACCGCGTATTTTACTGGTAGCTGCAACAAACCGAAAAGAAATGCTTGATTCGGCATTGCTACGTCCTGGACGGTTTGATCGTCATATTCAGGTGGACATGCCTGATAAAAAGGGCCGTAAATCGATTCTCGAATTGCATGCTAAAAATAAACCACTTCATGCTGATGTGAGCCTAGACAAAATCGCGGAAGAAGCCTATGGATTTTCCGGTGCTCAGCTCGAAAGTGTCATGAATGAGGCTGCGATTTATATGATGCGTGAGGACTTGACGGAAGTTGAGCAGCGGCATCTGTCGATGGCAATTGACAAGGTAATGATGGGTGAGAAAACAGATAGAGAAACAAATCACGAAGAGAAAAAGAGGGTCGCTATTCATGAATTGGGACATGCCATTATGGCAGAGCTCCTTCGTCCCGGAAGCGTAAGTCAGGTTACACTGACCCCGCGTGGACAAGCCCTTGGATATGTGCGTCATAATCCTCAACAAGAGCAGTATTTGTACACCAAAGATTATTTGGAAGATCAGATTATGATCGCTCTTGGCGGAGCGGCGGCTGAAGAAATGTATTATGGCGGACGAAGCACTGGTTCACGCGGGGACTTCGATCAGGCACTGAATATTGTGGAAACGATGATGAAATCGGGTCTAACCTCACTTGGTATTGCTAAGCTGGAAATGGTTACCACTGAAGAGCTTATGAAGGAAAATAGTAAGATATTGGATGAGTTGATGACTCGCACACATGAGCATCTTGAAAAGCAACGAAATGTATTTGATTACTCTCTTGACATTTTAATGAAGGAAGAAGTGCTCTCTGGAGAGCAATTTCGATGTCAATTTCGTGACAGCGTCCTTTTACCAGCATAAATATTTATGCTGGTTATTTTTTTTTACTTTTCAGGCATGCTAAGATATCATTATATGTCGGGCTTTATAAATATTTGCGACAGACAAGGTACAATACAAAAGTATAGATACCTGAAAGGATGGAGACTTTTTTATGAATTTCAAAAAAATAGGTGTCATCGGCGGTGGCACAATGGGACAAGGTATTGCTGAAATGCTAGCTGCCAAAGGTCTGGATGTATTACTGGTGGAGAAAACCGCAGAGAAACTGGACTACTCTTACGAAATGATCGAGACAAGTCTAGATAAGCAGCTGGAGAAGTGGGCAATTACTCAAGCAGAGAAGAAGCTAATTCTTAGCCGCATTCAAAAAGTGACACATTTCGCGGAGCTCAGCTCTTGTGACATGGTCATCGAAACTATTGTTGAGGATTTGGAAGAAAAGAAAAAGATTTTAAATCAATTGGATCAAGTATGTCCAAACAACATTATTCTTGCTAGTAACACGTCGACACTCAGCTTGACTGAGCTTGCTAGTTCTACAATGTATCCGGAACGCGTGATCGGTATGCATTTCATATATCCTGTAGCTAAAGTGGATCTTGTAGAAATCGTACGTGGTCTGAAAACTTCAGACGCTACTTTTGAAGATACAAAGTCCTTTGTGGATGAAATTGTTGAGAAAAAAGGTGTAATGATTTACGAATCCCCAGGATTTGTGACTTCACGCCTCATTTGCTTGCTTATCAATGAAGCTATGCATGTGCTGCAAGAGGGTGTTGCCTCTGCACAGGATATTGATGACGCTATGCGTATCGGATATCAATTCCAATACGGACCGCTTGAAATGGCTGACAGATTCGGCTTGGATTCGGTTCTTGCAGCGCTTGAAAATATGTTCCGTGAATATGGCGAACTGAAGTACCGCCCTTCTACAATTCTCAAGAAGATGGTACGTGCAGGACAACTGGGTATGAAATCAGGAGAAGGCTTCTTCAAGTACGACAAGGATGGTGACCGTGTATGAATATTCTAGTTATTAACTCAGGTAGTTCTTCTTTGAAATATCAGCTGTACAATATGGACGATGAATCGGTTTTGGCTAAAGGTTTGGTAGAACGTATTGGAATGGATTCCTCCATTCTGAATCATAAACCGACTGGTAAAGCAGAAGTGACAGAAGTAAGCGAAATTCTGGAACATAATACAGCGATCCGTAAAGTCCTTGCTTGTCTTACAGACAAAGAGCATGGTGTGATTGAATCCATTAATGAAATTAACGCTGTAGGTCACCGTGTAGTGCATGGTGGTGAGTTCTTCAACGCTTCCGCGCTTGTTGACGCTGATGCAAAGACTAAAATTCGTCAATTGATTGACCTTGCACCACTGCATAACCCAGCAGCAATGATGGGGATTAATGCAACCGAAGTAAATATGCCAGGTGTACCGCAGGTTGTTGTATTCGATACTGCATTCCACCAAACAATGCCTGAAAAAGCTTATATGTACGCTATTCCTAGAGTGCTGTACAATAAATATAAAGTTCGTCGTTATGGCGCACATGGTACATCACATGACTTCGTAAGCAAGGCTGCTGCGGAGTACTTGGAGCGTCCGCTGGAAGACCTGAGGATCATTACTTGCCATATCGGTAACGGTGGTAGTGTAACAGCAGTTCAAGGTGGAGTATCCGTGGATACTTCCATGGGTATGACCCCTCTGGAAGGATTGATGATGGGTACTCGTAGTGGTGATCTCGACCCAGCGATTGTCCCTTATGTAATGAACAAGGAAGAATTGTCCGTAGGCGAAGTTAACTCCATGTTGAATAAACATAGTGGTCTCTTAGCAATTTCGGGCGTAAGCAGTGACATGCGTGATATTATTGATGGTATGGAAAAAGGTGAGCCTAATTCCACGCTAGCTTTTGAAATGTATGAGTACCGCTTGCGCAAGTATATCGGTTCATATACAGCTGCCATGAACGGTGTAGATGCGATCGTATTTACTGCCGGTGTTGGTGAAAATGCTTCATTACTTCGTGAGAAACTGCTAAATAACCTTACTTTCTTGGGTATTGAGTTGGATGCTGAAGCTAACAAAGTTCGTTCCGGCGATCCACGTCGTATCTCTACGGTAGATTCCAAGGTACAAGTGCTAGTAGTTCCGACAAACGAAGAACTTGTCATTGCACGTGATACACACCGTATTGTGCAAGGAATTAACTGCTAAATTAGAGGAGAGATTGAAGGCATGGCTAACAAGAGTGTAATTAAGAACGTGAATGAACATGTTGGAGAGAGTGTTGTTATTGGCTGTTGGGTAAACAACAAGCGCTCCAGTGGTAAAATTCAGTTCCTGCAGCTTCGCGATGGTACAGGTTATATTCAGGGAGTTGTAGTGAAATCAGAAGTGCCTGAAGAGGTATGGGATGCAGCTAAGAGCCTCACACAGGAAAGCTCTTTGTATGTGACCGGAATTATTCGCGAGGAACCTCGCAGTCAATCTGGTTTTGAAATGACTGTAACTGGAATTGAAGTTCTGCATCTTACAGAGAATTATCCGATTACTCCGAAAGAGCATGGCGTAGATTTCTTGATGGATCACCGTCACCTCTGGCTACGTGCCTCGAAGCAACGGGCTGTTCTGGTAATTCGTGCAGAAATTATTCGTGCAATCCAACAGTTCTTCAACGAGAGTGGATTTACAAAGGTGGATCCTCCGATTCTGACGCCAACGTCAGCAGAAGGAACTACTAACTTGTTCCACACTAAGTACTTCGATGAGGACGCCTATTTGACACAAAGTGGACAGTTGTACATGGAAGCTGCGGCAATGGCACTTGGCCGTGTGTATTCCTTTGGACCAACTTTCCGTGCAGAGAAATCGAAGACTCGTCGCCACTTAATCGAGTTCTGGATGATCGAGCCAGAAATGGCCTTTACAGATCACGAAGAAAGCTTGAAGGTTCAGGAAGAGTTTATTAGCTTCGTAGTGCAATCCGTATTGAAGAATTGCCGTGCTGAGCTGGAAGCGGTAGGACGCGATATTTCCAAGCTGGAGAATATCAAAGCACCATTCCCGCGTATTACTTATGACGAGGCGATCAAGTTCTTAAACGATAAAGGCTTTGAGGATATTGCTTGGGGTGATGATTTCGGTGCACCTCATGAAACAGCTATCGCAGAAGCATACGATAAACCTGTATTTATTACTCATTACCCTGCTTCTTTCAAAGCGTTCTACATGAAGCCAGATCCAAATCGTCCGGAGGTTGTACTGTGTGCGGATATGATCGCTCCAGAAGGCTATGGAGAGATTATTGGTGGTTCACAGCGGATCGATGATCCTGCACTGCTTGAAGAGCGTTACAAAGAGCACAATCTTTCGATGGATGCTTACAAATGGTACATGGATCTGCGTACTTACGGATCTGTACCTCACTCTGGTTTTGGACTTGGGCTTGAGCGTACTGTAGCTTGGATCTGTGGTCTTGACCATGTACGTGAAACCATTCCGTTCCCACGTACACTGTATCGTCTCTACCCATAAGTTCTTATATTTGAAGGGGGACGTTCATGGACGGCAAAGGATGGAGTACCTGGGGCGAAGGCGTCTCCTTCGGTCTGGAGAACGGAATGGCCGTCATACCTTACGCATTACTGAAGTATTACCGGAAGCTGAATTTAAGCGGAAGTGAAGCCATGCTGCTCATACATCTGCTTTCTTTCAGGCAGGTGGAAGGGATTGAATTCCCTTCTCTTGAGGAGCTTCAGGTCGTAACAGGCCGTAGCATATCTGTACTAGCAGGAGAATTGCAGAAGCTCATGAAGGAAGGTTTTATTAGCATCGATGGCGACAACGATGAGCTAAGAGACATCCATTATGAACGCTACAACTTCTCAGGGTTATACGGAAAGCTAGGTGCTTATCTAGCGACGGTTGTGCAAGAGCATGAGCAAGATAAGCACGTGGGGACCAATACAACTTCGGCACCGCGGTCTACTTCAGGGGGCGGATTCGGCGGAAAGCCCCCCTCATCTCCTTCTCAACTTGGAGCTGAAGAGGAAAGCCGAAATCTGTTCAGTATTTTCGAGAAGGAATTCGGGCGTCCGCTATCTCCAATGGAGTGTGAGACGATATCTAGCTGGGTGGATCAAGACCGGTACCCTGAAGAGCTAATTCTGTTAGCGCTGAAGGAATCTGTATTTGCAGGTAAGGTTCATTTCCGTTATATCGATCGAATATTGCTGGAATGGGCCCGTAACCGGGTCAAGAACGCTCAGGATGTTAAGAACTATACACAAAAATTCCGCAATGGTGGAAGATAGATCGTTCAGGAGAGAACCGCATTGCTTTAGCCTCTCGCTAAAGCCAGTGCGGTTCTTTTTTTACGTAATATAAGGAACGATCAAGGGTATAAGCAGCACAGTGTAGCTCAAAGATGCTGATGGTTTGACAAAACTGTAACGATTACCGATGAATAAACCTGCAAAAGTACATTTTTTAATGATACGCTGAGGGCTAAAGCGATAATTCCTGCAAATCTGCAGTTATTCTTACTTCAAATGAAGTCTTCGAGCTATAAGTGAGAATATACCTGTACATTTGCAGTTTTAGGATTTAATGAAGAGAATATCTGCTCAAAAAACTGTACTCATGCAGGTTTCATTAGTCCAGCGAAAGGTACGGATGGATAAGAGGGAATAACATTTTCAAAGTGGGATGTGAGCCGAGGGCTCATGAAAGTTTTTTGGAATCTTTTTTAAAAAAGTGCAGGGGTAGTTGAAATCGAGTGCGTCTATTGCTGTGGGAAGGAGGGGAGAGTCATTGAAGAAGAGGTGTTAATCAAGCGGATTTGCCAAGGAGACGAAGATGCGTTCCGGCAATTTGTAAATACATACAGTCAGCAAATATACAAAATTACTTATTCTGTATTACGCGATGTCAAGATGGCCGAAGATGCTGCCCAGGAAGCTTTTTTACAAATGTACAAATCTCTCCCTGACTACCGTTATCAAGGTTTGAAATCATGGATTACTCGGATCGCCTTAAATAAGGCAATCGATGCCAAACGTAAACGTGATCGACTTAGAGAACTATCCGTTGACTATGAGCTTGTACTGAGCCAGACGGCTTCCAACGAGGAGGATGTGTTGTCAGGAGTTGTACGCCGTGATCGAATGGATCGGCTGCTCTGTGAAATCAATAACCTACCAGAAACTCATCGTGCAATTATGGTGGCTTATTATCTGGAGCATAAAAAATATGATCAGATTGCTGCAGAGCAGGGGATTTCCCTGAAGACGGTAGAGTCCAGATTATATAGGGCGAGACAATGGATTCGAAATCATTGGAAGGAGGACGAATGGCTATGATGAAGCGTGGAGACGATCCAATCCATCGTGAACAAGCAAATGCTTATATTGAAGGTCAAATGGACGAGGCGATCAGAGAAGAATGGGAACGATTGCTGCTGGAAGATGAAGAAACGTTTAATTCCTACGTGGGAATGCTGGATGAGCTACAGGAGGATCTGCCTTCATTGGAGAATTCGTCTGCTTTTACAGAAAGAGTTATGGGAGATTGGGCTAAAATGACGGAATCTTCAGCAGCATTGGAACAAGTAGCGGTTGAAGAAGGGGGACGAATATATCGCTGGTATGAAAAGACAATCTTTCATTATGCGGTTGCCGCGTCACTTACGCTGTTGATAATGTCTTCCGGTATGTTTGATAAGCTGCTAACGGGTCAAATGGAGCTCATTGTCCCTAAAAAAGATAATTCACCATCATTTAGCGAGCAAGTCATACAGGCCACTAGCGGATGGTTAGATCAGTTAATGGGCAGCAGATAGTTATGAGAGGAGAAATGAAACATGCAACAGCAGCGTAGTAGATTAAAAGCTTTTTTTCTGAATTTGATTCCTGGAGCAGGTCATTATTATATGGGGAAACGCCCACAGGGAATTGTTTATCTTCTGTTAAGCTTTGGCATCTTATTTATGTCATTCTTAATAGCAGTGGCTGAAGGTGACGAAGAGTTTCTAGCGATGGGTGCTGTAGGCTTCTTTATCATAGGGACCCTTTCGATGATTCATCTGGTGGTTAAAATGCTGCAGATGCCTGCGCCTATTTTAGCACCGGATGGAACAAAGCTAGAATACAGTTCTTTTGTGCCCGTTAAAACAGAGGACAATGAGCGTGTACATGTAATCTTATTATCGTTCATTCCTGGATTGGGTCATTTTCACATGGGACTGATGCAGCGAGGTTTGTCCTTCCTCATTTCATTTTTCGGTTTCATGACCGTAATGTTATTCCTGACAGGTATAACGTCAAGTGATGCTTTTTTACTCCTATTTGGTGTATTACCAGTAATCTGGTTATATTGTATGTTTGATGCGGTTCAGTTAATCCATCGCAAGCAAGCTGGAGAAGAGCTGCTAGACCGCACTTTATTCGAAGAGATGGAGGCTGGTCGTGAGGAGGGGCGCCGTAGCAAAGTATTGGCAACACTGCTTTCTGCTTTTCCGGGTGCCGGACAAATGTATTTGGGACTGCAAAAAAGAGGATTACAGCTCATGCTACTTTTCTTGGGAAGTATTTATGTCATGGACTTGCTGCGATTAACTTTGCTTTTCTTCTTGATCCCTGTCATTTGGTTTTACAGTTTGTTCGATGGTTTACAGCTGGTCAGCCGATATGGACGTGAGCCCTTGCAGGATAAGCCAGTCATCGAAGGATTCATGAATCATCAAGGGTGGCTCGGAGCTGCACTGATGTGTCTAGGGCTGTATTACATTGTAGTGAATGTCGCAGTTCCCGCACTGGATATTAGATTTCCTGAATGGCGTCTGGGATACAGAGTCAATGAGTACTTCAGGACCATTATCGTATCTGTACTCTTGATCGGCGGTGGTTTGAAGTTGTTAGTTGGAAATAAGAATAATAAAGGCAGAAAAGGGACGGGTGGTCATTCTTGAATAATCCAATAGAAGTGCAGCCGGGAGTCATTGTTCCAAGTGAGCATCCTGTAACTGAAGAAAAGTCAAGACGCTGGCGTGTAGGGACGTTGTCGATGGGACTGAGTCTTTTATTTCTAGGAGCATTAATTATGGTCTCGCAGTGGAGGGGCGCGGAAGTGTTTGAGACGAAGCTTGCTTGGTGGCCGATTATTTTTATCTTACTAGGTTTAGAAATTGTGATATATACTTTATGGTTTCGTGGAAAAGGAAAAATGTATTATGACGTGCTAAGCGTTCTGTTCGTAGGGTTTATCGCTGTGTGTTGTCTGATTTTTGCGGGATTTAGTTCCTTAGGATTAACGCAAGAATTCCGTCGTACCGTCTCAGCGGCGGAAGAAAGTTATGCATTACCAGATTGGAAGGGAGCTGTTCCAGAAGGCGTTAGTACCATCATTATCCAAGCTGCCGAGCCTTATGGGATTAAAGTTGATCAAACGGGTGGGAGCGAGCTGAATGTATTTGGAAGTTATTTCTCAAATAAAGGGAAGCTACAAGAAGCTCAAGAGCAACAGCTGCTTCAAACTAAGCATGTTGGGAACACGCTATACATTATCTTAGGGAAAATGCCTAGAGATCTGCTATTTGATAACTCCAGGAATGCACTGGACGTGACTGTTGGGGCTCCGGCTAATGTAAAAGTGATCGTTCGAGATACTTATGGGAATGTAGTAAAGAGCTAATCTCAGCCTTATTATCAAAATATAAAAAAGATCGCTTCCCATACCCTTATCGGTTAGGAAGCGATCTTTTTTGGTTATGGATGCAGCTCTTTCGCAAGAGTAGCTCCCATTTCACGGGAACGCTCAGCACATCGATTTACTGCCGAAATGACTGTTTCAAAGAAGTCCCCTTGCTCAAGCACTTCTATCGCAGCTTGTGTGGAGCCATTCGGGGAAGTAACCTTCTTACGTAGAGCAGCTGGATCCTCACCCGTCTGCTGCACCATTCGGGCAGCGCCTAGAACCGTTTGAACGGTTAGCTGCGTACTTTGATCAAGCGGCAGTCCACCCCGGATACCAGCAGCGATCATGGCTTCCATCATGTAATAAATGTAAGCAGGTCCACTGCCGGAAATACCCGTCAAGGTTTCCATGCGTTCTTCATCAATAACTGTTGTAAGTCCAACAGCTTCAAAGATGTTAAGTGCTAGGCGTCGGCCTTTCTCATCGACTTCTTTGGAGAAGGCTATGCCGGTGGCACCAAGACCAATTGAACTAGAGGTATTTGGCATAGTACGTACGATAGGTTGCTCTTTGTCGAGCAGACCCTGCATCGTTCGAATAGACAGTCCAGCGATGACAGAGACAATGATCTGATCTGGAGAAAGAAGTGGGCCGAGTGCTCGTAACGCTTCTGCAGCGTCTTTTGGTTTCATCGCTAGCACGATTACTGGTGAGTTCCGTAGATACTCTGTTTTTTGCTCAGGATCATTTGTTCCAATAACGCCATATCGGCTTCTTAGTTCAGCCAGACGTTCACTACTGCTGCGATTAAGCATAATAACATTGTCGGATTTCACAATATTGCGGCTAATCATCCCGCGAACGATGGCTTCTGCCATTGAGCCTGCACCATGAAAAACAATATTATGATTCATAAGTGGAATGGAAGGTTGCTGACACATGGCTAAAGTCCTCCTAAAGGTTGTGTAATTGGAAATAGATAAGTGGATATGTGGATACTAACCCCGAATTTGACCCGTTCCGTAGATCTTATATTTGGTTGAAGTAAGGGCCGGCAGACCCATCGGACCCCGAGCGTGGAGTTTCTGCGTACTAATGCCAATCTCTGCACCGAATCCAAATTCAAAGCCATCTGTGAAACGGGTAGAGGCATTGTGATAAACAGCAGCAGCATCAACCTCTTGCAAAAAGCGTGAGGCATTATTCTGATCTTCTGTTACGATACATTCTGAATGCTTTGTACCATACTGGGCAATATGCAGTAAGGCTTCGTCCAAATCACTAACGATTTTGATGTTCAGGATATAATCGTTATATTCTGTAGCATAGTCCTCTAGAGTTGCAGGTAATGCCCATGGAACGAGGGATACCGTTTCTTGACAGCCTCGTAATTCTACTTTAGCATCACGGAAGGCTTCGGCTAAAGAAAGCAGATGTTCACTTGCGTATGCCTTATGAATAAGTAAAGTTTCCATGGCGTTACAGACAGAAGGGCGCTGTGCTTTGGCATTTATGCTAATATTTTGAGCCATTTCAGGCAACGCGCTTGCGTCGAGATAAGTATGGCAGATGCCGGCTCCCGTTTCAATTACAGGAACAGTTGCGTTAAGCACCACATTTTGAATAAGAGAACTACCTCCACGTGGGATAATCACATCCAGGAGTCCGTTCAGCTTTAGCATTTCGTCTACAGAGGAACGATTGGGATCTTCAATCAGCTGTAGCGCGTTCTGTGGCATAGAAGTTCCTGCGAGAGCACTGTGTAGAACCTCGACAATTTTACGGTTGGAGGACAGCGCAGAGGAACCACCACGCAGTACAACGGCGTTGCCAGTCTTGAGACATAGTCCAGCAGCATCTACTGTCACATTTGGACGCGCTTCGTAGATGATACCGATCACACCAAGCGGAACACGGAGCTTCTGGATGTTGAGACCATTCGGGCGTTCAATGCTTTCTAGCGTATCACCGATAGGGTCTGGTAATACGGCAATTTGTTGAAGTCCTTCGGCAATGCTGTTGATTCGGTCCACATCTAATGCAAGTCGGTCGAGCATGGACTCAGGTGTGCCAGAAAGACGTCCTCGTTCAAGATCCTCTGTATTAGCGGCGATAATCGCTGGGGCTTCGCGGCGAAGTGCATCGGCCATAACGAGCAGTGCTTCATTTTTTTGGCCTGTTGTTAAGTTAGCTAATACTGCTGTGGTTTCTTTGGCTAATTTTGCTTTATTAATAACTTCACTCATGACGATTCCTCCCTAAATTTTTGTATGGAAAAGATCTTTTACCTCAGTGTAATCCATTCGTCACGGTGTATGACCTCTAGCCGGTGCACTTCTCCCAGCTTTGGTACAATCTCACGACTTGGTAAACCTTGAATACTGCGTAGCTGCGAGTCATCATAATTCACAATCCCGCGTCCCAGCAGCTTGGAATCAGGTCCAAGGACCTCTACAACATCACCTGCGTGAAAGTTGCCTTCTATCTGTTTGACGCCGACAGGTAGCAGACTGTGACCGCCATGGAGTAGAGCTTCTACGGCCCCCTCATCCACGTATAACGAGCCGAGTGGGGTGGACATAAAGCCTAGCCATTGCTTTTTGACGGGGAGAGACGATAGCTTGGTTGCAAAATAGGTGCCTCTACCAGTCCCCGCGGCTGCGAGTTGTAAATCACCTGGTTCGGTAGCTCTACCAACAAAGACAGGCACACCGCCTCGTGTAGCGATCTTGGCAGCATCAATTTTTGAGCGCATACCCCCCGTTCCTACACTAGAGCCAGCTCCGCCGGCAATAGCATAAATCTCCGGTGTAATATCATCAACGAACTGATAGCGTACAGCATCTGGATGCTTCCGAGGGTCTCCACTGTATAAGCCATCCATGTCGGTTAAGACCAGTAGTCTAGAGGCTTTCAATAGGTTAGCGACTAGTGCTGACAGAGTATCGTTATCACCAAATTTAAGCTCATCCACAGACACTGTGTCATTCTCGTTAAATACTGGCACCGCCCCTTGCCGTAACAACTCCTCTACGGTCATCATCGCATTATTCATTGCTTTTCGACTGCAGAAATCGGTACGGGTTAATAATATTTGGGCAGTTGTAATTCCAAGCTTGGCAAAGGCTTCTTGATATGCCTGCATGAGCAGTACTTGACCTACGGCTGCTGCGGCCTGCTTCTCGTGTAGAAGTTTTGGCCGTGTAGGATAACCGATACTGCG
This sequence comes from Paenibacillus sp. FSL R10-2734, assembly GCF_037963865.1. Taxonomy (NCBI): domain Bacteria; kingdom Bacillati; phylum Bacillota; class Bacilli; order Caryophanales; family Paenibacillaceae; genus Paenibacillus; species Paenibacillus sp. FSL R10-2734. The sequence continues at coordinate 2,974,218 of NZ_CP150170.1, forward strand.
AAAGCCTGCGGCTACAGCACCGGAGGTTACCAATAACACCTCGCAGCCGTTTTTCTTTAATTCGGCAATCTCTGAAGCAAAGAAGGAGACTGCTTCGTGATTTAATCCGCCCTCAGTTCCAGTCAGCGAGCTGCTACCTATTTTGACTACGATTCGTGTCGTCATTTCTGTTCACTTCCTCTTAATTAATAGATCCTGAAAACGACAAAAAGCCCCCATCCTTAGACTTAGCAAAGGACGAAAGCTTGTAAACTTCCGCGGTACCACCTTCATTGATGAGGGATCATCCGACTTCATTCTCGTAACGGGAGGATCCGTCCTGTTTAGCACAGGCCGCTCGGGGGTAGGATTCGGAACGAAAACCGCGGTAAATTCTTTCAGCCTGTCGGAATTTACTCTCTAGGCGCGGTTAGACTCATTCTTACTGGTCCCGTCTGCACGTTTCACTTATTTTCAATAGAATACCATGGAGATCGTCGCATTGCAAAGGAAAAACGAAGGATATTTCTCGTATCAGAGAGCTTTAAATATTATGTTTAACCTCTAAGCGAAAGGGTAAAGTACTTATAATCTGTTACAGGAGGTGGATTAAATTGACTAGAGACAACAATGCCAAGCAGGAACAGAATCAAGATCAGAGTGAATTGACAGAGCTGCAGAATAATGTCACTCGTGAGTTTGTGGAAAATCACACTGGGACACCTAACGATAATGGTTCGGTTAATGAAAGTACAGCTCGGGTGTCGGATGATCAGAACCGCCTGATTACACAGCGGAATATGCGTAAATAAACTCGGGATTTTAAAAGAAAAACTTGCAAAAAGTGCCCCACTACCATGAAGATGGTTACTGGGGCACTTAATATTGCTGTAGATAAGATTAGGAGAACCTAAGCGTCTACTCTTCGGTTAATTCAGATACTGTTGATTTAAATGTTTCTACAAATGCCTTTGCGGCCTTGGATAAATAACGTCCACGTCGATAAGCCACGACTAGCGTACGGCTAGGTGCAGGATCAGCGAGCGGTAAGTAAACTGGAACGAATTCACTCCGCGGTGCACGAGCAATAAAATGAGGTACAAGAGTGACTCCCATACCAGTAGCAACTAGAGACTGTACCGTCTCCATGTTATTACTCTCAAAGACGATTCGTGGCTCAAATCCGGCTTTCCGGCACAGCTCTACAGTCATTTTACGGAAACCTTGACCTTCCTTAAGTACGATAAAGGGCTCGTTCTTCAGCTCTTCCAGAGAAGTTCTTGTTCCATCTAAGCTTCGTTTAGCGAGTGGATGTTCGGGTGGGACTGCTAGATCAATCCTTTCCTCACCAAGCTCTTCGTAAGCTAGAGCCGGAATTTCGAGCGGTAATGAGAGCAGGCTTAGATCGGTCTGACCACTCGCAGTGAGCTTCTCTAGATTCATAGAGGAGTCTTCCAGTAGTGTGATTTCTACTTCAGGATAATTCTGTTTAAAAACCGGAAGCACATGCGGTAGTAAATGTGCACCTGTAATGGGCATACTGCCAACGACAACACGCCCGGTACGCAGTTCAGAAATATCAGACATTTCTTGTCGCAGCAGTTCTACACCATCAATAATGTTTTGGGCTTGCTCCACGAATTTCGAACCGGCATAGGTCAGTTCAACGGAGCTGGTATTACGATGAAACAGCAGTACGCCGAGCTCTTTTTCCAGTTTGGAAAGCTGCTGACTGAGTGATGGCTGGGCAATGTGCAGCTTGTCCGCTGCACGAGAGAAGTTTTTTTCGGCTGCGATTTGCAGCACATATTGCAGTTGTCTCAGTTCCATGTATGAGCTCCTTGGTAAATTGATTTACTTATAAGTATAACCTATAAATACGAAGTGTTGTATAGGTGCTTATGTGAACTCATACTCACAGAGGTTCAGCGATAGATAAACGAATTCCTGGCGAATTCAGCCCAATAATTGAATTGCTCCTGATCCCAATGCTGCCAATCAGCGGGAGCATTGGGATTTTATTACACTTTGCGGGCCGGAGAGATGCTTTGAGGGTTGTTGAATATATTTCCCGGGTCATATTTAGCTTTGACTCTCCGTAATCTAGGATAGTTCGCTCCATAATATACCGGTCCGGAATTTTTAATTCCTTGGTCTGGGACGTTGATGTAGCTCCCCACGATAAAAGGTTGCAGCTTTCGACGTGTATTTCGTACTACGAATATATTTCTAGCAGCGTCCGATTTCTTGATCCATGAGCTATTCCACTCTACATAGAATTTCGCTTTACGCCAGTAGAAGGCTGTAGATTTAAGTGACTTACGGCTTACAGCTCCACCCCAGTTGAGGAAAAAGAAACCTGCGAACTCTCCCTCCACTTTCTCTAAGAATTCACGCATGGACTTAATTGCCTTGTCCGGGAAGGGTTTTCTTACGAAACCGCTGGAGAACTGGTTGCTGACTCTTTGAGTTAGCACTGGATCGGGAGCTAACATAAAACTCACTACTTTTGTATAGGGCAAAGAGCGGATGATTTGATTCGTAGGCGTTCCAATGCTCGTAACTGGCTTTAAGAGGCGGCTAGCCTCTGCTTTTGATCCGAGGAAGAGCCCCAACATAGTGACATTACCACCTTTTTTCGGACCAATGGATAATTCACTGCCCAGTTTGGTATTAACGGAAGGAGCCCATAACTGCCAAGCTTTGAATACCTTCTCGAACTGATCCCAGGGCCAGGTGATGCGAAATACGGTAGCCGAAGCTGGAGCAGGACGTACTTTGAATTTGTAACTGGTGTAAACTCCGAAATTACCCCCGCCACCTCCGCGGGAAGCCCAGAGGAGATCAGCGTTACTATTCTTATTGGCACGAATAATTCTCCCTTTGGCATCAACCATTTCGAGTTCGATAAGATTATCACTAACAAGGCCCACGGTTCGTTGGAGCGGCCCGATTCCCCCGCCTAGGGTGATGCCTCCGATTCCAACCGTAGGGCTATCACCAAAGGGAGCCATATATCCTTGCCCAGCAAGCGTGTGTGCAATTCTCCCCACTGTATTTCCAGTACCCACAACAACAGTTCCTGATTTTTTATTTAGTTTGATTTTCTTCATTTCACTTACATCGATGACAATTCCTCCGGTGATCTGTGAAAGATTAACCTCCAGAGAATGTCTACCGCTTCTTGCTCGGATGGGGATTTTATTCTCATTAGCCCATTTTATGGCGTTCGCAACATCTTGTGTTTTTTGTGCGAAGACAAACACTTTCGGGAATTTGTCGGTATGCGGATCCCAATTTTTTCGTGCCGCGTCATACCCTTGATCACCTTTGAAAATAATTCGCCCGGTAAGTCTCGTTCCTGACTTCACTTGTTCCAACTCCTTCTGAGCTACTAGCACGTAATATAGTATGAAGGGCATTGGTCTATGGAATGGGCTGACGCGGAGTGAAACTTTCCAGAGGTCAATGGTGGGATAGAATGATAATACGCCTTTATGAACAATAAAGAGGATCCATATAAACAAACGAGTAGCAAAACTCCCCTAATCTATCTTATAGTTTAAACCTATCACTTTTATAGATATCATATCTTGGAATTATAAAGAAGGTGATGTTATATTTAGATCATTCAAGAGAGACTCCACGCTCTCTTCCAATGAACGATTCTATTAATGAGGTGAAATTATGAGCAACAAGACAATGTTTGAGAAAATTTGGGATAATCATGTTATTCATCAAGAGGAAGGTAAGCCTAGCATTATTTATATCGATCTGCATTTGGTTCATGAAGTAACTTCCCCACAAGCTTTCGAAGGACTTCGCCTCAGTAACCGTAAGGTTCGCCGTCCTGAACTAACGTTCGCTACGATGGACCACAACGTGCCTACCAAGGATCGTTTTAACATTAAGGATCCAATTTCTAAGCAACAAATTGATACGCTTTCTAAGAACTGTGCTGATTTTGGTGTGAGATTGTTCGACTTGAATGATATTGATCAAGGCGTTGTACACGTAATGGGTCCTGAAATCGGCTTGACTCACCCGGGCAAAACTATTGTTTGTGGTGACAGCCACACCTCCACACATGGAGCTTTCGGTGCGCTGGCCTTTGGTATCGGAACTAGCGAAGTTGAACATGTAATGGCTACCCAATGTTTGCAACAATCGAAAGCTAAGACTATGGAAGTTCGCTTTACGGGTAAACGCAACCCTGGTGTAACAGCAAAAGATATGATTCTAGGTGTTATTGCTAAATACGGAACTGATTTTGCAACAGGTTATGTTATTGAGTATACAGGCGAGGCTATTCGTGAGCTGTCGATGGAAGAACGTATGACAGTCTGCAACATGTCGATCGAAGGTGGAGCAAGAGCCGGCTTGATCGCTCCAGATGAAACTACATTTGACTATCTGCGTGGACGTCAGTATGTGCCGCAAGGCGAAGCTTATGACGCTGCTGTTGAAACATGGAAGGGGCTTGTAAGCGACGAGGGAGCTCAGTACGATACGGTTGTTGATTTCGATGTGGAGTCTTTGATTCCTCAAGTAACCTGGGGAACTAGCCCGGGTATGGGAACGGACATCAACTCAAGTGTACCGAATCCGGCTGATTTCACCACAGAAAATGAACGTAAAGCTGCTGAAAAAGCACTTGAATATATGGATTTGACTCCGGGTACGCCAATTTCTGAAATTCCGATTGACTATGTATTTATCGGTTCTTGTACGAACGGACGGATCGAAGATTTGAGAGCCGCAGCCGTGGTTGCAAAAGGTCATAAGGTATCTGATAAGGTTACAGCAATTGTTGTACCAGGTTCTGGTCGTGTTAAAATGCAGGCTGAGAAGGAAGGGCTTGATAAAGTCTTTACGGATGCGGGCTTTGAATGGCGCGAAGCGGGATGCAGCATGTGCCTTGCGATGAACCCTGATGTACTGCAACCTGGGCAGCGCTGCGCATCTACCTCGAACCGTAACTTTGAAGGACGTCAAGGACGCGGTGGACGCACGCATCTGGTATCCCCAGCTATGGCTGCTGCAGCTGCAATAAAAGGTCGTTTCACTGATGTACGTGATTGGAACTATAAGACGGAAGCCGTCAGCTCATAGAACTAGAGAGAACACGGGAGGATAAAACTATGGATGCTTTTAAAAAATTAACAGGAATTGTTGCACCAGTAGATCGGGTGAATGTAGATACGGATGCGATTATCCCAAAGCAGTTCTTGAAACGGATTGAACGGACGGGATTTGGACAATTTTTGTTCTTCGAATGGCGTTTTGATGAAGCTGGTAACGATAACGCTGCTTTTGAAATGAATAAACCACGCTATAAAGGTGCTTCTGTCTTGATCTCGCGTGCTAACTTTGGCTGTGGTTCCTCACGGGAACATGCACCTTGGGCGATTATGGATTATGGGTTCAGAGTTGTCATTGCACCTTCTTATGCAGATATCTTCTACAACAACTGCTTTAAGAATGGCATTCTGCCGATTAAGCTTTCGGAAGAGCAAGTTGATGAGCTGTTTAATCGGACAGCTAAGCATGAAGGCTACCAGCTGACAGTGGATCTTGAGAGCAATACACTTCATGATGAATTTGGATTGAGTATCAACTTTGATTTGGATGAGCACCGCCGTCAGTTCTTGCTGCAAGGTTTGGATGATATCGGGTTGACCCTTCAGCACGCAGATGAAATTGCTGCTTATGAAGAGCGTCATGCGGCCAAGTTATTCTCTTAATAATAGGATATTACTGGTTTCATTCTTAACCTTTACAAAAATTACGCAAAACTTCTATTTCCGGGTGTCGGAAATAGAAGTTTTTTTGCTATAATCGAAATATTCATTGGTGATAAAGGAAACATTTGGTGTTTTCTGTCGTCTAACTACTTATCTAGATCTATTACTTGCAGAAGGAGCGGGAAAATGAGAAGAGTTGGGTATCGTACGTTGCTGCTATTGTTGCTGCCATTATTATTACTATCATTTACTGGACATGAAGCTGCCGCAGCTGGTAGTAGCTCAGGCAGAATCATTATGGACAATCAAGAGCTTGCTTTACCGAAAGGAATTAAACTTGAGAATGTCAATGGTAGCGTTATGATACCTGTCAGAGTGGTAGTGGAGAATCTCGGGTTTGAGGTGTTATGGGAGCAGCAGGCCCGCAAAGTAACTGTTCACCAAGATGGTAAAAGCATTGAGCTGGCTGTAGGACGGAAAACAGCTGATGCTGATGGGGTAACGTTTGATTTAAACGCAGCACCTAAGCAAAGTGGTGGTACAGTTCTCGTTCCAATTCGTTTCGTAAGTGAACAGTTCGGTCTGAAGGTTGGCTGGGATAACAGTGATAAAACAGTCTATTTGACGGGTGGACAAGCTTCGGTGGCTACACCTGGGGGAACTGTTACAGGCCCAACTGCAACCAATACTCCTTCTCCATCTCAGATTACTACACCAGGAATCGATAACGGCACAACCGCTGGAAGTATTATACCTTCACCTAGTCCAACACCTACACCACAAACATCCACAGTACCGGGAAGCACAGGTGTGAATGCAGCAGGACCTTTAGTAAACGGGGTAGCCTTCACTGAGAATCGATTAATCGTCGCTGTTTCTGGGGGTACTAAACCAAGCATCACAAAAATGAGCAATCCAGATCGAATCGTTATGGATTTTCCTGGCGCGGCGTTTGCTCCTAATTTCGTTGGAGGCCTACCGAGTATTACCGCAAATGGAAGTCCGCAAGGGAAGCTGGATGTTTCAGGTTACCCACTAGTTTCTGAGATTCGCTATGCATTGTTCAGTGTAAGCCCTTCCACGGTTAGGATCGTGATTCAAACGCTCGGAAGTCAACCCTATCAACTAATTATTGATGAAAGCACTGGACTGGTGACACTTGATTTGAACGTTACAAGTAGTGAAGGGAATACCACAGGTGGTAACGGAATGACTGGGAAGCCAATTGTGGCTCTCGACGCAGGTCATGGAGGGACACAGTCTGGGGCAGTCAGCCTCACGGGCAAGCTGGAAAAAGACTTCAATCTAGCTGTTATCCGTAAAGTACAAACACTCCTAATGCAGGAAGATTTGGTTGATGTCGTGTTTACTAGAACTGAAGATATTACACTTGGCCTTCAAGATCGAGTGAAAATCGCAGAAGCGGCAAAGGCTAATCTATTTATTTCAGTGCATGGGAATTCGCTGGAGCTGGGTTATCCGAATAGAGAGAAAATAAATGGCAGTGAAACCTACTATTCGCGGAGTGAGAGTCTGCCATTTGCTCAGATTATGCACAAACATCTGGTAGCAGGTACTGGGTTCAAGGACAACGGAGTAAGAGCGAAAAGTCTGCATGTTACACGAGAAACCAGTATGCCGGCAGTACTTCTAGAAGCAGGATATCTTACAAACACAGGGAATGAATCAGCAATGTATAGTGAGCTGCTTCAAGACCAATTAGCGAGGGAAATTGTAGCTGGTATTAAGGAATACCTAGGACTTTAATGCATGATGTTGGTGAGATTTCTCATTTTTTATGGAATATATTCGCAACCTTTATAGATTATTAGCGTCTAATAGAGGTCTGACTTTCCCGTAGACAGGCCATCACGATCGCCATTCACAGGCGAATACTAGATTTAGAGGTGAAGAATGAAGAAATTCAGTTTGATGTTGTTTTTGTTACTCTTTGTATTGGTTTTTCCTGAGAACGGACATGCTGCTGCCGGGAATAGCAAGATTTATCTGGACGGTAAAGAGCTGACCGCAGGGCAAAGTGTCCCGGTTGAGAATGTGAATGACACGATCATGGTACCGTTAAGATTGATCTCCGAAAGCCTTGGATATAGCGTGGGCTGGGATCAGAAGAGCAAGACGGTAACGATTGAACAGCAAGGAAAGGTCATCAAACTGATTGTAAATCAAAAGACAGCCTCAGTTGATGACAAGACAGTATCGCTTACCACGGCCCCAATTCTTCGGAGTAATACGACACTTGTACCGATTCGGTTCATAAGTGAACAGTTTGGTCTAACTGTATCGTGGGATAATGCGAAGAAGATTGTTTATCTTATTACCCCAGGAATCTCAGATGATAACGGTAGTTCCGATGGAGATTCTGGAAATGGTGGATCAGAAGTTGTGGTCCCGCCGGTAGATCCTTCTAAGAATTTAACGATGGTAAATGGTGTGAGCTTCAGTGAAAATCGTTTGATCATCGCCATGGATGGTAATTCAGATCCAAAAGTGACGGCGATGACTGGGCCGGATCGGTTAGTGGTTGATTTACCGAATGCCACCTTCTCAGACCTGTTTGGCACAGGACAAATCCTTGATCCTGACCTTAACGGTAGCCTGGAAGTGAAAGATTATCCAGATGTATCAGGAGTACGATACTCCCTTTATAGCACAAACCCTTATACAGTACGTTTTGTAATCGATTTGAACCATGCGAAGAATTATAACGTTAGCGTAACAGGAGACGAATCTAAGCTAGTTGTAATCGATCTAAATGCGGAAAGTACGGATGATACTGCAACACAACCAGGAAATAACGGCAGAAAGCTTGTAGTATTAGATGCAGGGCATGGAGCTAAAGATTCTGGAGCAGTGGGTGTCACAGGTAAATACGAGAAGAATTTTAATTTGGCCATCGTACTTAAGACAGCTGAATTGCTGAAAAAAGAAAATAATATCGACGTCGTATTAACACGTAGTAATGATACTTTCTTGGAGCTCAAGGAAAGAGCGGCAATGGCTAATAATTTAAAAGCAGATATATTCATATCAGTGCACGCCAATAGCTCAGCATCCTCATCAGCTAGTGGAACAGAAACGTATTATCAACGGGAGGCTAGTAAGTCTCTTGCGAAGGTGATGCATAAGTATCTTGTTCAAGCTACAGGACTTAGTGATCGTGGGGTACGATACGGGAATTTCCATGTTATCCGCGAAACGAAAATGCCTGCTGTATTACTTGAGGTGGGATACCTTAGCAGCAAGAAAGATGAGGCACTGCTCTTTTCGGAAGCATCACAAAATAAAGTTGCTGCTTCAATAGTGAGTGGAATTAAGGAATATTTGGGTATAAAATAACAGACCAGTGGCAGACGAGCGCCGCAAAGTCAGCTTTCTGCTTTTATTTAAAAAGGCAAGAAGTGGTTTTGCGGTACCTGTCTGCCCGTATTCATCTATAGGAGGCGTTGATTAATGATGAAACATAAATGGAGTACGATTGGGATTGCCACACTGCTTCTGCTAGTGATTGCTGGCTGTGGAGATAAGCCTACTGCGGCTCCTGCAAATGGAGTGGAGCAAGATACTTCGAATGTTGCAAGTGGTGCGGGGGAAAGTACACAGGCTCCAACCGATGATCCAGGAAACGAAGTGGCTAGTACGCCTCAACCGGCAGTAGATAATAACAAAACAGAAACTCAGGCAACTGCGAAGCCAGTAGCAGAGGAGAAGCAAAAACAGAGTCAAAGTATAGAGGCTTATTATACGAATTCACAAGTTATGGATTTGGTTCCTGCTAAGACTAATATCAGCTTCTCGAACGATGTGGAGAAATATACAGAGACGTTCAAAACATTGCAAAGTAACGAGAAGACTGAGCTTGTACCGTTATGGGATAAGATTGAACTGAAATCGTTAAAGTTTGTAGATGGTCAAATCGTGATGGATATTCATAAACCAGAAGAAGCACAGCTTGGCGCTGGGGGGGAGTCCTTAGCGATTACTTCTCTTGCAAAAACCTATTTTCAATTTGATGAAGTGAAGAGTATCGAAGTTTTGGTAGATGGTGAAAAGGTTGAAAGTTTGATGGGGCATGTGGATCTAATGCATCCTATAACTCGAGATAATAGCCAAATGTAATTACAACAAAGGAATAAGGGATCTAACTGACGAATTTTAAATTATACTATTTATTTGAGTCATAGAGAGGGGAATAATCTATTGTCCGCGCAAAAAAGGTCAAAACGTCCATTGAAGGCTTATTCTACTAAGGCAGTATCGGCTGTTATGGCTGGAGTCATGGTTTTTGGAGGCGCAAGCGCAGTATTTGCAGATACAGCTGCTCCGGCAGCAGCAACATCTACCACTACACAAGCTGTAGGGATTTTTAGCGATGTGAAGACAGGCTTTTGGGCTGAAAAGCATATTTATAAACTAGCATCACAAGGTATTGTGGTAGGAAATAATGGTTTGTTCCGTCCGGGAGATTCTGTAACACAACAGGAAGCTGTGCTTATGGCGTTACGGTTTATGAAGCTACAGGATAAAGTAGATAATTCTTCTGCTGTAGCTTTGCCTACTGATTTTAAGGTTTCAAATTATTACAAGGATTATGTTGTTCTAGCGTTTCAACAAGGTCTTTTGGATAAAACTACGGAAATGTCTCCTGATAATCTGAAGACATCTTGGGGGGAACGTAAAGCATCCCGCGAATGGATTGCTGAACTGTTAATTCGTGCACTAGGCAAAAGTGCAGATGCAGCCGTTGCAGCTAGTGAGCCGACAGGCTTTGCAGATGATGCTAAAGTGTCTGCAAACAAGAGAGGGTACATCAACGTTGCTGTTGATCTAAAATTAGCCAACGGTGTTGATGGTAATCGCTTTGATCCACAAGGGGCTGTGACCCGTGCTCAATTGGCTACCTTTTTCAGTCGGGCGGAAGCCCATAATACGATTGAATATGATAACACTTACACAGGAACAATTAGTCAATTGAAAGATGGGAAACTGACCGTGTTTAATAACGGAAAGTCTACTACATATAATTTAGGTGCTAACACCGCTTATTATACTAACACTTCTGAAAGCAGAATTAATTTAAGTGATGTACAGCCTTTCACGAAGGTTACCGTTATTGGGGCAGCAGATAATGCAGCCTATGTTGAAGTGCTGGATCCTACTCAACAAATTGAGAGCCTATCCGGAAACTTTGCAATGGTAGCTCCAGGTAATAAGCTATGGCTGAAATCAGCTACTGGGTTCACTGAATATTACTATGATGAAACAACAACCTTTGTAGATGCGAATGGGACTCCAATTGAACCTGCTTCTCTGGTAGCAGACAGTGTAGTTACGTTGCAGCGCGAGACGTATAGTGGATCACATAAAGTGGTTAAGGTTCAAGTGACTTCAGGGGTTGTTAACAAAACTACAACAGGAACCATTCAAAGTGTAGATCTTACTGGCAAAAGCATTACCTTTAAAAATGCTGCCGGTACGGTGGAAACCTTTAAATGGGAGGATGGAACTTCCTTATTTACTTACCAAGCATCCGTGTTGCAGCCTGCAGAGTTGAAGATAGGTTCTGCTGTTAAATATACGGTTAAAGAAAATGTGATTCGTTCAGTAGAAGTAACAGAGGGTATTGAACGGACCGTTCAGGGCGTTCTTAACGAACTGACAAGCTCAACAGTAGTTTATAAAAAAGCGGACGGAACTCGTGAAGTTAAGCTGTTAGGTACTAAGCCAGCGATTGTTATTCCAAACGTGAACAGCGCTGTGGCTGATGATCTTATAGCGGATGCAGTCGGCGGAGACAAGATTCAGCTTACGCTGAACAGCAGTGATCAAGTCACAAAAATTGAAGTGTTAAGCCGTCAAATTGAGCAGTATAGTGGAGCGACGGTTATTGATTATAATACTAAAACTCATCTGTTGACCGTTATGGATACTGATAAAAAGGCCCATGTCGTTCAGTTGGATGAAAAAACAAAGCTGTTGATTGAAGGTGCACTTCCTAACTTAACTAATATGGGTACGAAACTTATTGAGAACCGTAAAGTAAATGTAAAAGCAATAGGACAGAGGGCTTTGTCTTTGGAAATTGTCACAAAGTACGAAGGAACCTTGACTGCGGTTAATTCTTCTTCGAAAACTATTGTATTGAAACTTAATGATGGACAAACTTTAACGATGCCTTACCCGCAACTTATTGATCTCTTTGGAAAGACCAATCCAACGTTAAGCGATATTCCTGTTGGCAGTAATGTGACAGCCTCACTGACAACTGGCCAGGATCTAATTGCAGTATTGAAAGTGAAGGCAGTTTTACAAGTTGAAGCGGCAACTGTTAATTCCGGAACCAACCGTTTGAGCGTTAAATGGAATGGTGGAACTAGTGAGATCAATACTGCGGCGCTCCCAATAACAAATGAAGCTGGTGAGAGCATTAAGATAACCGCTTTGAAATCGGGAGATTTTCTCAATGTAACCTTTGATGGTAGTTCACCGCTCGCTATTCAGACAGTAAAGCTTACTACTGGTCAGATTAGTTCAGTAGATGCTGCAGCGAATAACCTAGTTGTGAAAGAGTACGCTGGTGCTGCACAAAACTTCGCTGTAAGCGGTGGAGTCAGAATTATTCGTGATGGCTCGACAACAACTGCTCTTAGTAACTTAACAACGGCGGATAGAGTGGAGATTCGTAAAGATACGGATGGAGCTACAGTCATTCGTGTGTTACCTCAATTAACTCGGTCATTCTCTCGCTATGAGAGTACGACGAATTCCTTGGTAACTAAAAGAGCTAATTTGAACGATAAATACCAGTTCACTCTTGCTTCAAATGTATATATTCATCAAGGAGATACGACATTATCCGTGCAATCTCTGAAAGAAAATGATAATATTATAATGTATTTCAATAATGATATTGTGGTTGAAATTGTGAAACAATAGTAGCAATGGTGGATTTCCGAGTGAATCACCGTCTTGACACAGGGGCTTTGCCTGCGTCAAGACGTTTTTTTTGAAATATAAGAGCACATTAGTATTGTATTTTCTTGAAATGTATGAAACCATACGTTATAATACAGACTTTGCTTATATTTCTTTACATTAGAGAGAACACGCTCATGTAGATTTTGCTGAGCGTAATTGCTCCGTGGAGGGGACACTATGAAAGTTGCAGAAGTCCGCCACATTTTGGATACCATTGGAGACTTGTTCCCTGATGCACATTGCGAGCTCAATCACAGTAACGCTTTTGAATTAACGATAGCGGTGCTATTGTCAGCCCAATGTACGGATGCAACGGTGAACAAAGTGACCGAGGACCTGTTCCAAAAGTACAAAGCCCCCATCGATTATATTTCTGTACCGTTGGAGGAATTGGAGGGGGATATCCGGCGCATTGGCTTATATCGTAACAAAGCCAAGCATATCCAAAGTCTGTGCTCTATACTCATAGAACAGTATGGTGGCGAGGTCCCTGAGGCTCATGACTTGCTTGTAACGTTGCCCGGTGTAGGTCGTAAAACCGCAAACGTAGTAGTATCCAACGCTTTTGGAGTTCCTGCCATTGCAGTGGACACGCATGTGGAGAGGGTTGCCAAACGACTTGCATTAGCAGGCTGGAAAGATTCTGTGCTGGAAGTGGAAAAGAAGCTGATGAAGGCTGTGCCACGTGACGAATGGACGATCACTCATCACCGGCTTATCTTTTTCGGACGCTATCACTGCAAGGCACAGAACCCAAAATGTCAAGTTTGTCCGCTCCTTGATGTATGTCGAGAGGGCAAAAAGCGTATGAAAACAGCTGTTGTCAGGAAAGCTAAAGATCATACGTCAAAAAGTTAGAGTTGAAGAAGAGGATGGGATAGAGATGAAATGCATTTCTGTATACACAGATAATTTTGAAGTGTTCTCGGATATTTTTGACCGCGTAGTGGAAAGCCCACTCGAAGAGAACGAAGAGCAAGAAGTAGAGGGAATCACAATCAGTCATTCCGGTGACGTACCAGAACATTATTTTGAGCGTATGTCCGTGAAACCAGAGGTTGTCGTAATGAGAGATAAATCTCGTGGTTTGACTATTCTGCAGCACGGAAAAGTATTCGAAATTCTGTTGCCTGTTTCGGAAACTGCATAAATTAGAGTGATAAAAGGAGTCGGCCCTAGGGGCTGGCTCCTTTTTTTGTTCTTACTTTCTTTAGCGAGAATAGCAGAAAGATGTTTGGTTAACCTCATTTCGTAGGAGATGATAGGTTATTTTGTAAGTAGTGTGTATTTAAATTGTGTCAAACTGGTGATAAACTGTAATTATTATTTATAAAAAGAGTTTCGCACTACATCTCAGAAATTGCATCTTAATAAACATTGCATAAGCATAAGCGCATTCGGCGTCCTTATAAGGACGGTAAGCGTTTAAGCGAGAAATATAAGGATAAAGTATATTGTGAAACGTATACTTTCTTATATTTTAAAAAAGAGTCTGAATTAGTATTCATGAATGGGTTATGTTCAGAGCATGATTAGATGGTAACAATGGAGGTGGAGAGTCAGTGAGAGCGGAACAGGTTAGAATCCAGAAAGAGACATTAAATGAAACAGCGTCGCTGCTTTTCCAGCTGCGAGCATTAATGCACCGCTGGGGTGATGAGGGATCTGAACGCATATATGAAGATTTACAAAACAAAGAGGGTGGGAATGAACTGACCCTTGCTTTTTGTGGACATTTTTCGGCGGGGAAATCCAGTATGATCAATCTTCTATGCGGCAGTTCAGTACTACCTTCTGGACCAGTGCCGACTAGTGCCAATATTGTTTCTATTCGCAGCGGGGTTCCAAGAGTGCTTATCTATCCTAGGGTTGAGGGAAGTAAAAATGAACTTGCTCCTATAGAGACAACACCAGAAAGATTACAGGAATACTGTCGAAATGGTGGAGATTATTCCGCGATTGAAGTATGGAATGAGATCCCACTGCTAAGCAAGCATGGCGTACTATTGGATACGCCTGGGGTAGATTCGACAGATGATGGCCATCAGGCGGCAACTCGCTCCGCGCTGCATTTGGCTGATGTCGTATTCTATGTAATGGACTATAACCATGTACAGTCAGAGAATAATTTGGCTTTTGCCAAAAATCTTAGTGACTGGGGTAAACCGTTGTATCTGATCGTTAATCAGATCGACAAGCACAGGGAACAAGAAATTTCTATTGAGGAATATAAACGTCAACTAGAACATGCTTTTGAACAGTGGGGGATTCATTGTGCGGGAATTCTGTTCACTTCTCTCAAAAAGAAAGAACACCCACTTAATCATTGGGATAATCTACTTAGCCTTATAACCGATTTGTTGGAGCAAAGAGAGCAACTACTTCAATATAGCCTATCTCGTTCCATCCATCATACAGCAGATTCTTCTTTAACTGCATTCCGTGAAGACCAGCAGGAGGAACGAGAAGCTCTCCTTGAAGAGCTGGAAGGATCAAATGCAGAGACTGTGACGAATGAACTGAGATCACTTGAGGAAGAGCAGGCACGACTTGAGGATCTGCCTCAGCTGTCACGAGCGAGCTTGCGAAATGGCCTCGACACCTTACTTAACAATGCTAATCTAATGCCTGCGGATGTAAGAGAGGCTTCGGGAAGCTATATGGAGAGCGTCAGCCCTACATTTAAGCTAGGGTTTTTCTCTACGGCTGCGCGGCGGGAGAAGGAACAAAGTAAACGATTGGCAGTCTGGCAAGGACTGTTGGCCCGAGAGGTTTCCGCCCAGCTGGAATGGTATTTGATTCAGCTGGTACGTGATTGGGCGGAGAATCTCGGGCTGTGGGAAGAGGAGGCGGAGACGACTCTGAAGCAAGGCTTCCCGGCGGTGAGCCAGGAGTGGCTGGCGGCTGCAGTTAAGCCGGGAATGGGCTCTAGTGGCGAGGCGCTGCTCAATTTCTGCCGCACCCTTGCGGCTGATATTAAGAGCCAGTTCCGCCGTGCGGCGTTGTTGGTTGGCGATGAGCTGCTAGCGAAGCTGCCATCGCTTATTGATGAGCGGCGCGCGGAGCTCCAGCGCCGTGAGCAGGCCCTTGCACGGCAGGCGCGCGCCGTAGCCGCGCTAGCCGCCCTGGACCGCGCGGCAGACGCCCGCGCGCACGAGCTCGCGGCGCTGCTGCCGCCGCGCCGGCCCTCACCCCCGGCATCCTGCCGGAGGTGAGGGTGACCCCGCGTGCGGCTGCGCAGAGCGCCGCAACGCGGGAGGCCCAGCCGCCGCAAAGCGCCGCGGCTGGAAGTGCCGCCGCCGCAAGCTGGGCGGCGGGCACGGCTTCGCCGGCGGGCGGACGCCGCCGGCTATCCGCAGCCGCGGACGCGCTGGCGGCTGCGGCAGAGCTGCTGCGCCGCGAGCCAGCGATGGCATCGGCGGCGCGGAATCTGGCGCTACGTGCGGAGGATCTCGCCGGCGGCCGTTTTACCCTTGCGCTGTTCGGTGCGTTCAGCGCGGGTAAGTCCTCCTTCGCCAATGCGTTGCTCGGCGAAGAAGTGCTGCCCGTGTCTCCACATCCCGCCACGGCTGCGGTCAACCGCATATTGGCGCCGGAAGGAGACTTCCGCCATGCCAGCGCGGTTGTAACGATGAAGACCATGGCAGATTTCTGGGATGACATCTGCCATTCCTTCAGTGTGCTGCAGCTTGGCGAGCCACAGCAGAACACATGGACTTCAGTACTTGCAAGCTTGCCTGCAAGGGGAATTCATCCCTCTGCGCTGCCGCATGCTGGATTTCTAAGGGCAGCAGCGGCTGGCTGGGCTGAAGCCGAGCCCTTGCTAGGAACGGTGCGAACCGTTGATTTAGAACAATACCGAGGCCTTGTAGCAGAGGAGACCCGGGCCTGCTTTGTGCAGGGAATTGATTTGTATTATGCCTGTCCCTTGACCGAAAGTGGGATAGTACTCGTGGATACACCAGGAGCCGATTCGCTACACGCTCGTCATACCGGCGTAACCTTTAATTACATGAAAAACGCAGATGCCATATGTTTTGTTACCTATTACAACCACGCTTTTTCAAAAGCAGATCGAGGTCTGCTTGCTCAGCTGGGCCGAATTAAAGATAGCTTTGCACTTGATAAAATGTTTTTTATTATCAATGCTTCCGATCTTGCTTCAGGAGAAGATGAATTGGAAGAGGTACGAGAGCATGTCGCTCAAAATTTACGTGCCGGTGGCTTACGCTCGCCGAGAATTTATGCGCTCTCCAGCTTGCTTGCTCTGGAAGGTAAAACTCAGCATAATTACGAACGCTATGAGGCTTCCCGGTTCCATCATTTTGAGCAAGCTTTATCCAGCTTTGCGGGAGATGAACTTCCTCAGCTTTCACTTAACGCAGCTGCAGAAAGTATCGCATCAGTTCGCCGCAGGGCGGAAGAGTGGCAAAATCTCGCTTCCAGGGCGGCAAACGAGCGTGAAGCTGGCTTAAAAGAAATGCAAGAACGTCGACAGTTAGCTATGAAACGGCTATCCCTTTTGGAGATGGAGGATCGCCCTAGCAGAGATCTTGTTCATGAAGGCGAAGAGCTGATCTATCATGTCTGTCAGCGAATTAGCTTCTCTTTCACCAGAAATTTTCAGGAATCCTTCCACCCCTCATTATTGCGTGAGGACGCAGGGAATTTAAAGGCTATATTTGCTGCGTGTGGTGCAGAGCTGATGCGTACCACCCAGCGTGAATTGGAGCAAGAGCTGTGGGCGACAACGCTGCGACTGGAGAGTACTGGGCGCAGACTTGTTCATGAAGCGGCTGAAGCTGCTGCTACTGAGCTACTCTTCTCTACTCAGGAGCTCCATCTAATGGAGAATGAAGAAGCGTCATGGCCTTCCCCTACTGAGCTGGAGTGCCAGCTTCAGTCCGTGGAATGGTCCACCTTATGGGGACATTTCAAATCCCCTCGGTATTTCTTTGAAGGCGCTGGCCGGGAACAAGTCAAAGGTGCAGCGGAGCCTCTTGTGAAAGAAGCTGTTAATACTGCGGCAGCAGCGCAGAAGAAAAAATTGCTTGCACATTATGTCGAATGTGTCGCCAGTGAGCTAAAGTCTGCTGCAGAGCGTTTGCAGGAAGGGTTAGCAGAGCAAGAGAAAGCGATGCTAGATCTCCTTAAAGGGGGTGAATCCGCAGATCATTGGGGTCAGTTAGGCCACCAATTATCCCTCTTGGAACATTCTTTCGTTGATATATTAGACAAAGATAATTGAAATTTGTAGGAAATTGTCGAAGAACACTTGCAATCTGGCGTATGATGGATGAAAATAAAGAAGCCTGAAAATATACAATGAAACTGTTCCGTTTTCAGAAATTTATGGAAACGAGATAGTCAATTTGCCGAAAGAGGTTGAAATCGACAATGTGGGGAGCTCCTTTTTCAGCTCAAAGCCGCAAGCTGCTGCTGCTGGGCAGCGGGGAACTGGGTAAGGAAGTCATAATCGAAGCTCAACGTCTTGGCGTAGAGACCGTAGCTGTAGACCGTTATAGCAATGCACCGGCGATGGGTGTAGCTCATCGTTCATATGTTATTGATATGCTGGATGCAGAGGCGCTTAAAGCGCTTATTCGCTCAGAGAAACCGGATGTAATCGTTCCAGAAATTGAGGCAATTGCCACTCACGCTCTTCAAGAGCTTGAGGAGGAGGGATTCTTCGTTGTTCCAACTGCCCGGGCAGCCCGTCTGACCATGGACAGAGAGGGCATTCGCCGACTTGCTGCGGAAGAGCTTGGTTTGCCAACAGCGGATTATCGTTTTGCAGATAGTCTGGAAGAGCTGCGCCAAGCCGTTGCGGAACTTGGCACTCCTTGTGTCATCAAGCCGATTATGAGTTCTTCCGGCAAAGGTCAGAGTGTTTGCAAAAGACCGGAGGATGCGGAAGATTGCTGGAACACTGCTTTAGATGGAGCGAGAGCCAAAGGGACTCGTGTTATCGTGGAAGCCTTTGTTACCTTTGAGAGCGAGATTACACTCTTAACGGTGCGTTCCGTGTCTGGCACGATATTTTGTCCTCCAATTGGGCATATTCAGAAGGATGGAGATTATGTCGAATCATGGCAGCCACACTTTATGAAGCCGGAACTTTTGGAGGAAGCGCAATCTATCGCTAAAGCAGTAACGGATCAGCTCGGAGGTTTCGGTATTTTTGGAGTGGAGCTGTTCTTGACGGATCGAGGCGTATTGTTTAGTGAAGTGTCACCTAGACCTCATGATACGGGGATGGTAACAATGGCGACGCAGGATTTATCTCAATTTGCAGTACATGTCAGAGCCATTCTTGGTTTTCCTGTCCAGTCAGTACAATTGCTGACACCAGGTGCCTCAGCTACGCTGAAGGCTGAAGGAGAAGGACGAGCTTTTGTTGTGACCGGAATTGGTGAAGCTTTAGAGCTTCCTAGGACTCAGGTTCGGGTGTTTGGTAAACCGGAAGTTCGTCCTGGGCGGCGGATGGCAGTAGCGTTAAGTGCAGCGGAAGATGTGGAAATCGCGCGGACGGTAGCCAAGCAGGCAGCGTCTATGCTAAAAGTGGAGGTAAATGAGGATGAACAGTAGTACACTGGCACCTGTACTGGAAATTCGCAAATGCGGCTTGAATGATCTGGAGAGAGTAACAGCGCTTCTGCGGGAATTCGGCTATCCAACAACGCTTAGCGTGATGAAAGAGAGACTCGAAAGCATGGAGAACAATCATCTCCAATGCACGCTTGTTGCAGAACTAAACAATGAAGTTGTGGGAATGGTCGGTCTTAGACAGGTAATCTCGTATTACAAACAGACAGATTGTATCACAGAGATTACTGCACTTATCGTATCAGAAGAACTTAGAGGAAACGGACTCGGCAAAAGACTTGTGGCCGCAGCAGAAGAATGGGCGCGTGAGCAAGGTTGCTGTCAGCTCTTCCTGAGAAGTGGCAACCGCGTAGAGCGAGCGCCGGCACATGCTTTTTATCGTCATATGGGTTTCGAAAAGACAGCAGGCTATCGCTTTAACAAAGCGTTGCTATAATACTTATAGGTTCCGATCATCCCCATCCCAGCTACGGCGGGATGGTTTTTTTTTGTTGCAGGATAATGCTTTGAAGTGGATCGTTTTTTAATATGTCGCCTTGTGATGTGCTAGATTTGGCAGACTATAGTTAGAAATTAGGCTGATGTTATAGGGAATCTCTCCTTATAAATCTGCCTTTTATGGTCAAAAACCCTATAATCAATAGTTGGCAGTCCAAACTCTCTATGTACGATCGCGCGAGAAGTTAATTTACACCATCCCTCTAACACTCAAACTTAACTGACATTACCCATTACTACCTCAATCCAATCAGGTAACTCGCCAGTTATTCACATCAATGAGACAACTCGGTTTGATTTTATCCATGGCACTAGCTAAAGCTGGCATCGAATTATAATTTAATGTATTTCATCATTACTCTATGTATTTCATTTCTCTATGTATTTCATTGCTCTATGTATTTCATTACTCTGTGTATTTCATTGCTCTATGTATTTCATTCCTCCATGTATTTCATATCCCTCAAAATCGCACTTTGTAGTTTTACACTAACTCTTTTAGTTTTTAGTGAATTGATTTAAATAACTAACCATAGATGGAATAGTTTGAATCATATAGAATGAATTTTATGACAGTTAAATAAATCGTTTCCAAAGAGGGATGAGAAATGTACAAGTTAATTCTTGCTGAAGATGAAGAAGATGTTAGAGAAGGGGTTATCGGGCAGATTGATTGGGAGCACTATGGCTTCGAAATTGTAGAACAGGCGGAGAACGGACGGGAGGCAGCGGATGCGATTGATCGTTTGCTCCCGGATGTGGTTGTGACCGATATACAAATGCCTTTTATGAACGGGCTGCAGCTGGCTGAATGGATTCGCGAGCGGCATCCTAATACCAAGATCATCATTTTGACGGGATATGATGAATTTGAATATGCACAGAAGGCGATTAAACTGCAAATCGATGAGTATATTTTGAAACCGTTCTCTTCGAAGGAATTGATTGATGTTCTGCTTAAGGTCAGAGCTACCATAGAGGCTGAAATCGCAGAAAAAGAAAATGTTTTTGTGCTCAGCGAGCATTATCGAAAAAGTCTGCCCGTACTGCGTGAACAATTTTTATCTTCACTAGTTTCAC
Organism: Paenibacillus sp. FSL R10-2734; assembly: GCF_037963865.1. NCBI lineage: Bacteria > Bacillati > Bacillota > Bacilli > Caryophanales > Paenibacillaceae > Paenibacillus > Paenibacillus sp. FSL R10-2734. Next base: position 2,995,121 of record NZ_CP150170.1, read on the forward strand.
GCAGATTACGAATGAATGAAATAAACGAGAAAAGCTCGGAGTACGGAATAGATCTACATGGGAAATGGTTCCAAGCCTCCGTGATCAGTGTGGATTATATTCGTCCAGAGCGGGAAACGTTTGGCATTTCCGCAGGTAAGCAAATTTCTTTACGAGATACGGGAGAGAGAAATCTACAGCTATTTGCTGTGCTGAATATTGCTGAAGAATTATGTACTAAGCATGGTTTTGGCAGGGTATTTATCCATCGTGATGAGGTAGTGCTGCTTTCCATTTGTGATGCAGGTGAAAAAGTTGAAATAACAGGGAAGACCTTTGAGATTTTAGAAGAAATCCGCCAAAATGTGCAGCGGTTTCTGAAGCTAACGGTAACCGCTGGTTCTGGAACGGTATGTCACTCGCCTACTATGCTATTTAACTCCTTTGGAGATGCTATGCAAGCGTTAGATTATCGTCTCATTCTTGGCAATAACCGAGTCATTTGGATCGAGGATGTGGAGTCACGTTCTAATACACTCTTGGCCTATGATGAGCTGACCCAGCAGTCCTTAATTCGAACGATTAAGATGGGAACGGTACAGGAGCTAAAAGAGGTCGTTGAGGAGTTATTTGGCGGATTGGATGCTGAGCAGGTATCCACTCAGGATTATCAGATTTTTTTGCTGGAGATTATTACATCCATCCTGCGTGTAGCCAAAGAATCGGGGAGTGATGCTGCCAAGTTCATAGGGTCTGGCATTTCCTCATTAACTGAGATCAATAAATTCAACAGTATGAGCGAAGCCAAGCAATGGATTATTACGATCTGCAGCCGACTAATGGATTCCATTGCCTTAGAACGTCAATGCAGCTATAAACTACTCATTGATGAAGCCAAAGAATATATTCGCAGCCACTATGAGGAATCGGATATTTCTATCGGAAAAGTGTGTCAACATTTACATATAAGTACGGGGTATTTTAGCAGTATTTTTAAGAAGGAAATGAAGATGACATTTGTTAGTTATCTCTTACAAATTCGATTAGAGGCAGCTAAGGAGCTTTTGCGGTCCACAGAACTGAAGGCTTTTGAGATCGCCGAGAAAATTGGCTTTGCTGATCCTAACTATTTCAGCTTTTGCTTCCGCAAAAAATATGGTCAGTCTCCTAAAGAGTATAAAAACAGCTCCAGAGGAGGGTAGCCATGCGGCAAGAAAAGTCCTATTCCTTCCGACTGCGGCCTCAGCATCCAAAAGGGGGGAAACGTCGCTTGTCCTCCAAGCTGCGGAGCATTCAAGTGACGATTACGCTCACTTTTACATCCGTTGCCGTTCTAGTAGCTGTCGTAGTCAGCCTTATGCTGTATAACAAGTTTGCAAAAACAGCAGAAGAGAATGCCAATATGAATATGCAGCAGATTATTGAGCAAGTGAACTACAATCTGGAGCTTTACGTAAAGGGCATGCGAAATATTTTTGAAACAGCTGAAGATCAAATTACGAATAGTCCCTCCGTGGACTCCTCTTTACTGATGGAACGAATGGCAATGCTAATGGGCAGCAGAGAGGATCTGGTTTCTGCAGCGGTTTTTACACCACAGGGGAAATACGTCGTGGGTACTGCAGGACAGAAGCTGCGCAGCAACACACAGTTAGAAACACAGAGTTGGTTTACTTCGGCCAAAAAAACATCTGAGATCTCCTATTCAGCGCCTCATATTCAGAACTTGTTTAAGGGTCAATACATATGGGTCGTGTCTATCAGTAAACTAATTCAATATAAGGAAAATGGAGAATTGAAAACCGGTATCCTGCTGATGGATTTTAACTTTCGCACCATAGATGAGCTCAGCAAGCAGGTTAAGCTTGGGAAAAGAGGATACGCTTACATCCTCGATCAATTAGGTAATATCGTGTACCATCCACAGCAGCAGCTAATTTACGCTGGCTTAAAGTATGAGAATGTGGAGCCGGTACTGGAATATGCTTATCGCAGCTATTTGGATGAGTCTACAGGTGAAAAACGTTTTATCACAGTGCGCACGCTAGAACAGACCGGATGGAAGATAGTAGGTGTTGCTTATTATGATGAGATCGTAACCACCAAACGTGATCTTAACAACTTTTTGTCCTGGTTCTTAGCGGTAGTTATTTTATGTGTCATTATCGTATCTGTCTTCTTGTCTGCGCGTATTGCCCGCCCGATCCGTAAGCTGGAACGGACACTTCAGCAGGTAGGAGAAGGAGATCTCAATACCCGTATTGATGTCAGTGGCGCGTATGAGGTTGAGCAGTTGTCTAAGCGATTTAACCTCATGCTGCAGCGCATCCGTCAATTGATGGATCAAATTATTTATGAACAAGAGACCAAACGTAAGGGTGAACTTGAAGTGCTGCAATCCCAGATTAACCCGCACTTCCTGTACAATACCTTGAACTCTGTGATCCGACTCGCTGAACGTGGCAAGACCGAGGAGGTAATCACGATGATTCAGTCCTTATCGAAGTTTTTCCGAATTAGCCTAAGCAAAGGTAATAATATGATTACCGTACAGGAAGAGCTCGATCATATTCGTCATTACCTCGTCATTCAGAGCTTTCGTTTCAAAAATAAGTTCCGCTATGAAATCGTTGCGCAGGATGAAGTACTTCAGTGTCAGACCATTAAACTTATTTTGCAGCCGATTGTAGAGAACGCTTTGTATCACGGGATAGAAATGATGCCTGATGAAGGCTTTATCTCTATCCGAGCGGAGCTGAAGGACGATCTTGTCATCATACGGATTATTGATAATGGACTAGGAATGTCCAATGAGACAATGAAGGTGATTTTGACAGGTGGCAGTAAGAGTATGAATGGTTCCGGGGTTGGCGTAAGAAATGTGAACGAGCGTATTGAGTTGTACTATGGCCGTGAATATGGTCTTTCTTTTGAAAGTGAAATTGAAGAAGGCACTACGGTTACCCTTATCTTCCCGGCACTTGCAAAAGTTGAAGACAATGAAGGGCTTAAGGAGGATGAGACATCCGCATGAAAAACGTTCGTTTTTGGCTAACCTTGTTAATATGTGCGGTGTTATGGACTACGGTTACCTCTTGTTTTAATTCAGCGCCCAATTACATCAATACAAATAAGACTCGTAATATTCATCTCATTGTGAAAATGAACAGGGGCGATTACTGGAATACAGTTAAATTGGGGGCAGAGGCTGCAGCGCAGGAGTTCAACGTTAAATTAACCTTTAAGGCTCCGGACTCTGAGAGTGACATCACAGAACAGGTGAAAATGGTACAGGAATCCATTAAAGAAAAAGCAGACGTGATTATTTTAGCTGCAAGTAGTTATATGGGGCTTGCTCAGGTGGTAGATCAGGCCGCTTATTCCAAAATCCCTGTGATATCCGTTGATGCGGAAGTAGGTTCTGCAAGAGTAAGGACATATATTGGCTCGAACGGTTATGAGGCGGGGCAAAAATCTGCAGAAAGACTGATCAAGCTGTTGAAAGGATACGGCGAGGTGGGCATTATTAACTTCACCAGCTCCACTCAGAGTGAGAAGCAGGAGTCTTCCAACGGCATTGAGTATGGAGCAAGAGATGCGGAGGAGCGGGAAAAGGGATTTTTAAATTATACTGCTCGTTATCCGAATATACAGGTGGTTGAGATTTCTTACACGACGTCCAGCATTAAGGAAGCAGAAGAACTTACCCAGCTAATGCTGCTGAAGCACCCGAAACTTCGAGGAATCGCGAGCTTGAATGAGACGGCTTCACAGGGGGCGGCAATGGCTATCCAAAGCCGGGGACTGAAAAATATTAAAATGGTTGCCTTTGACAGCTCCCCTTCCATGATGGAACTGCTGCAGGATGGTGCTGTTCAAGCAACGGTCATCCAAAATCCATTTAACAACGGGTATTTGGCTGTAAAACATGCTGTTGAGGTGATCGAAGGTATCAATGTTCCAGAACGTGTCGATACAGGAACAAAAATAATTGATTTGGACAATATGTTATGGCCTGAGAATCAAAAGCTGTTATTTCCGTTCGTTAGATAGGAGCTATGTAAAGCTTATAAATTTCGTAAAACGGATACCATCCTTGAAATGGGGCGGTGTTCGTTTTTTTTGGGAATATAAGAAAATATAAATTTTTAAATGAAAAATATCCTTATATTTCTTCTTGGGTTCATTAGAATTTTTATAGTATTGAGTAGGATTTTATATTCGCAACCGTTTTCAGGTGAGGCATAATATGGATGTACCCGAGACGATCAGGGGCAAAACAAAAAAAGAAGTATAAATAGGAGGTCAATGAATAATGAAAAAAATCACTTCCGTTCTATTAGCTAGTGCATTGCTGGGTGCTGCTCTGACAGGCTGTGGTGGCAACAACAATACTACAAATAGTGCTGCAGACAATGGTAAAGCAACTAACGCTCCAAAGACTGAGAACTCGGGTGCTGCAACAGAAGCACCTAAAACAGAAACACCTAAAGTCGGGGTTGCCATTTACAAATTTGACGATACCTTTATGACAGGTGTTCGTAACGCTATCGATAGTGCTGCTAAAGGTATTGCTACAGTAGATATCGTAGACAGCCAAAATTCACAACCCACACAAAATGACAAGGTTGACTTATTCATCACTAAAAAATATAACGGGATGCTGATTAACCCAGTTGACCGTACCGCTGCTGGTGTCATTATCGAAAAAGCAAAAACAGCAAACATTCCAGTGGTATTCCTTAACCGCGAACCGCTTCCTGAAGATATGAAGAAATGGGATAAAGTTTATTACGTAGGTGCTAAAGCAGAAGAATCCGGCACAATGTCCGGCCAACTGATTGTTGATTACTGGAAAGCACACCCTGAAGCGGATAAGAACGGTGATGGTGTTCTCCAATACGTAATGCTGAAAGGCGAACCAGGACACCAAGATGCTGAGCTTCGTACTACTTACTCTATCCAAGCTATTGAAGATGCAGGAATCAAGGTAGAAAAACTGGCTGAAGATACAGCAATGTGGGATCGCGTAAAAGGACAAGAAAAAATGGCAGCCTTCCTTGGCTCCCACGGCGACAAAATCGAAGCTGTTCTTGCTAACAACGATGATATGGCCCTTGGTGCAATTGAAGCTCTGAAAGCTTCTGGCTACTTCACGGGTGACAAATTCATGCCGGTAGTAGGTGTAGATGCAACTGCTCCTGCGGTTCAAGCGCTGGAAGATGGAACGATGCTCGGTACGGTTCTAAATGATGCGAATAACCAAGGTAAAGCTGCCATCACGGTTGCTGCTCTGCTCGCTAAAGGCGAAACGCCTTCGAAAGACAATGTTGGTTTTGATATTACTGACAATCAATATGTCTGGATTTCTTATAAGAAGATTACTAAAGACAACGTAGCTGACGCTAAGTAATTACCCACGGATACTGATATATTCATGATCAAATGAAGGCACGGGGAGCGGATATCCGCTCCTCGGTATTTCTTTCAGGCAGGGAACAGGATGGAACCGCTGTGCCTCTCAAAAAAAGAAAAAAAGCGTAGGGGGCGTAACAACATGGAAAAAGCTGAGTTTTTGCTGGAAATGAACAACATCACTAAAGAATTCCCCGGCGTTAAAGCGCTGGATGATGTTAGTTTGAAGGTCAGACCGGGTTCAGTGCATGCACTTATGGGTGAAAATGGTGCCGGGAAGTCCACACTCATGAAATGTCTTTTTGGTATTTATTCACCGGATGCCGGTGAGATTTTTTTGGATGGTGAGAAGGCTTCTATCAGCAGCTCAAATGATGCGTTAAAAAGCGGCATCTCAATGATTCACCAGGAGCTGCATCCTGTGCCGTTCCGAAGTGTGATGGAGAATATCTGGCTAGGACGTTTTCCAACGAAGGGAATCGGACCGATTCAATTTATCGACCATAAGAAAATGTACACTGACACGGAAAATTTGTTTAAAGATCTGGATATCGATCTGAATCCCGAAACTTTAGTGGGTAAGCTGTCCGTATCCAAAATCCAATCCATTGAAATTGCGAAGGCTGTCTCTTTTCACTCCCGAGTTATTGTAATGGATGAACCTACTTCTTCTCTAACCAGTGTGGAAGTGGAACATTTATTCCGGATCATACGGGACCTAAGAAGTAGAGGCGTAGCTATTATCTATATATCTCACAAAATGGAAGAGATTCTTGAAATCTCTGATGAAGTTACTATTATGCGGGACGGTAAAAAAATAGGAACCTGGGCAGCGGCGGAATTAACTACTGATCTTATCATTTCCAAAATGGTGGGCCGCGATTTGACCAACCGATTCCCTGAACGCTTCAACGTACCAGGTGAAGTATACATGAAGGTGGAAGGGTTAACTTCCCCAGAGGAAAGATCTTTTAAAGATGTTTCTTTTGATTTAAGACGTGGAGAGGTCCTTGGTATTGGTGGTCTGGTAGGTGCCCAGAGAACTGAGGTTATTGAAGCGTTGTTCGGTTTGCGAGCTTTGAAATCTGGAACGATCTCTATTAAAGGCAAGAAGGTTAATATCAATTCTCCGAAGGATGCAAAGAAGCACGGAATGGCATTACTTACTGAAGAGCGGCGTGTAACAGGTATTTTTCCAGTCTTGTCTGTTCATGAGAATGGTGCGATTGCTAATCTACATCGTTACCAGAAACCGTACCTCCTACTGGATGGCAAGAAGAAAAAAGTGGAAGTCGATAAAATGATTGAAAAATTACGTACCAAAACGCCAACAACCAAAACGCTAATCATGAATCTTTCTGGTGGTAATCAGCAAAAGGTGCTGCTCGCCAGATGGCTGCTTACTGAGCCGGAGATCCTGCTTCTGGACGAGCCGACTCGCGGGATCGACGTAGGAGCTAAATTTGAGATTTACTCTATTATTGCCGACTTGGCCCAGCAAGGGAAGAGCATCATTATGATCTCCTCTGAAATGCCAGAGCTGCTCGGAATGTCTGACCGCGTAATGGTCATGTCGGAAGGTAGACTCACAGGTATACTAGAAGGCGAGCAAGCTACGGAAACCGAAGTTATGCGTCTCGCTGCACAGCATTAGGATAGGACTACAATGATAGTTTTGCTAGGCGAAACTAGATTAGGTTTACGAAGAGAGTTACTCTTCGCGTAACTTTAAGGAGGAACACTACTAATGAACGCTAAAAGAGCCCAATCTTTTATAACTCAAAATGCTATTTATATTGTCTTAGTACTTCTTATTATGGGTATAGCCTTATATGAACCGGCTTTTATCTCTGTAAATACTTTGCGAGACATTATGATCCAATCATCTACACGAATTATTATCGCGCTTGGTGTTGCTTTTATTCTTATTACGGCAGGTACTGACTTGTCCGCTGGACGGGTTGTAGGTTTTACAGCGGTTATTTCCGCTTCCATGCTGCAAATCCCGGAATATTCCCGTCGCTTTTTTCCAGACCTGCCGCAAGTGGAAGTATGGCTTCCAATTCTTATTGCTATCATTGCGGGTCTCCTCTGCGGGCTCGTAAATGGTTTTATTGTTTCTAAGCTTAACGTTCCACCGTTTATCGCGACACTAGGCACGATGGTTATCGTCTACGGTTTAAACTCCTTGTACTTCGATATGGACCCTAACCAATCCCAGCCAATTGGTGGTCTGCGTCCTGATTTCACCAAAATTGGATCCGGCTTTATAGGTAGTGGCCAATATTCAATCCCGTATATCGTTCTAATAGCCTTGGGTGTCGCCGCCATAGTGTGGGTGGTATTCAATAAAACCAAGCTGGGTAAGAACATGTACGCTATCGGTGGTAACATCCAGGCAGCTAAAGTATCCGGTATCGATGTTTCCAAGAATCTGATTTATATCTATGCCATTGCTGGTGCGCTTTATGGTCTGGCAGGCGTTCTGGAAGCTGCTAGAACAGGTGGAGCAACAAATAACTACGGTAACATGTATGAGCTTGATGCCATTGCTGCTTGTGTAGTGGGCGGTGTATCTACAACGGGTGGTATCGGTACTGTACCGGGTGTTCTTGTAGGGGTTATCATCTTTACCCTGATAAACTACGGTCTGACCTTTATCGGCATCAGCCCGTACTATCAATTGATTATCAAAGGTTTGATCATTATAGCCGCGGTCGCGTTTGATATGCGGAAGTATTCTTCGAAGAAGTAGCAGCGTGGACGCGTGGTGAGTAAGGGCTAACTCCGGGGAGCGTGGTGATTAAGAGCTAACTCCGGGGAATATTGGGCTTACGATCGCTGTTGTTCTCAGATTCCTTGAATGATACCGCAGTAGCGGTTGGAATCTGAGAACAAAGGCGACCACTTCGTTTCTACAGCTCCAAAATTCCCCTCCGTTATCCTCATCACCTCGCTTGTGTAGGGCAGATGAAGCGTTTGCTATATATCGCAAACGCTTTTTGGCCTGTCTGTTTCGATGGCTTCGCTCCGAAACGGGATTGGTAAAAACTAAATTAGTCTTAAACACCTTACGTAAAACCGTGACAGCCAACACTCGTCTCAACCGCCACAGCCACAGCTAACGCCGCTATACCTAACGCCATCAGCAACTGTAGCCGCAACCCCACCCCCACCTGACTTAACCACGGCCAAGTCTATCCTCTATTCCAAGTAGACATTTCCACTCATTATTGTGGTGAATCAACGGTATAAATCCCGTAGAATCGGCTGAAACGAGCTGCAAGTAGTGAATGAACGGTATAAATCCCGTAGATTCGGCTGAATTGAGCTACAAGTGGTAAATGAACGGTATAAATCCCGTAGAATCGACTGAATTGAGCTGCAAGTGGTAAATGAACGGTATAAATCCCGTAGATTCGGCTGATTTGAGCTACAAGTGGTAAATGAAACGTATAAATCCCGTAGAATCGGCTGAATTGAGTTACAAGTGGTAAATGAACGGTATAAATCCCATAGAATCGGCTGAAATAAGTTATATGAAGCCGAAGCATGAAGAAAGAAGGGCATAAATGCCCCAGATTTAGCCGAAACGGGCCATAATGGAAGAATAAGGGGCATAAATGCACCAGAAATAGCCGAAACGAGCCATAGTGGAAGAATAAGGGGCATAAATGCTCCAGAAATAGCCGAAACGGGCCATAGTGGAAGAATGAAGGGCATAAATGCTCCAGAAATAGCCGAAACGAGCCATAATGGAAGAAAGAAGGGCATAAATGCTCCAGAAATAGCCGAAACGAGCCATAATGGAAGAATAAGGGGCATAAATGCTCCAGAATTAGCCGAGACGAGCTAAAGTGGAAGAGTAGGAGGATAACTACCTTTAATTGGTAGAAACGAGCTACATAGTGAGATAGTGTTGACGAAACACGCTGATAGCATCGGAGAGAACGGAAGGATTGTCTACAAGCGTAGCGTTCGCCTTAGTCTCCAAATTTCGTCCGAACCTACGGTACAAATCAAGAAATTTGGAGACAACAGCGATAGGAGCAACGTTCCATTCGCGGATCGACCACTCAGCACATAACGCATCATCAAACGCAACCCAATACTAACTCTTCACATCATACGTTACTCCCCGCACCAGCCCGACCCGTCGTAGTCCCGCCATCCATAGTCCCCCCGCCCGCAAGCGCCGCCCCCGCAAGCTCCGCCTCACCACCCGCACTACCATCAGCCCGCGTCCCCCTGCCTCCCTCGCGCGCCCCCCACAGCCTATTCGCCTCATGCCGCTCCACCTACCACTTACCACAAACCCTCTCACCACATCTCCAAGATCAAAAAGCACATAAACCAACATTCTCCCATATTCTATAGGCAAATGCCTTTGTTAAAGGGGAGCGACTGGATGTTAAGAATTAGATTGAATGAGCTGGGGAAAGGGAATGACAATGGCACGTTACAAGCGGATGTATGGAGATGGGACGGCATTGGCTGGAACGAATATATTACACAGCAAGATGAAGATTTCATACGCACAGAAGAGGAGCTATTCGTTACGATTCCAGCAGAAGCGGGATTATATCGTGTAGACTACTCTAATAAGCCTTACGAGCCGCCGTATCTATTGCCGGAGTGGGTTGAGGACGAACTACGGACTACGGGTCTACATCCGGCACCTTTTAATCTGAAAGAGGGCACGCTTTGGGGATACATTAATGATGAAGGTCGGGCTCAGATTGAACCTAGATACGAATATGCAGAGGATTTTCAGAAGAATGGGTTAGCCATTGTACAGCGAAAAAACAGCAGTGGACTGATCGACAGAACTGGACGGGAGCGGGTAAAGCCCATTTACTCGTTTATTGCCCCTTTTTCAGAAGGACGCGCAGTAGTAGCTGATGCGAAAGGATACACCTTTATCGATGAAAAAGGAAAAGAAGTGACTCCAGCCCGTTATGATTATCTGAACTCATTGCATGAAGGACTTGCATTATTTTCAAAACAAAATACGACTGGCGGCGTGTCACTTTACGGTTATGTAGATGCCCAAGGCAAAGAGGTACTGCCTGCCATTTATGAGGACGCCAATGATTTCATGAACGGTGTGGCTTTGGTTAAGATTAAGGAAGGTGAGTACGCGCTCATTGACCCTGAAGGGAAAATTCTGCATACGTACAATTATCCTTTCGTAGGGAGTCCGGGTGATGGGCTGCTCTCTTATCAAGCGACTGCGAACGGTAAATATGGCTATTTAAACACGGATGGTACGGTAGCTATTCAGCCGCAATTTACTTCTGCTTTACCTTTCTCAGAGGGGCGGGCGGTTGTAAATACCGCTGAGAACTATGGTAACGCCTACGGGCTGATAGATAAACAAGGAAGAATGATCATCCCTGCAAAATATTATGTAGTACTACAGCTTGGTGAAGGCAGAGTAGCCATAGGAACACCAGTGTACCCTGATCAGCCCTATCGTGGCTCACGCTATATTATCGCTGATGCAGAGACAGGAGCGATTTTGAGCAACCATACGTTGCTTGGTGTGAATAACTATCAGGACGGACTGGCGTCTGTGTATGATGCTAAGGAGACCTTTTTTATAGATCGAACTGGAAAAAGAGCCGCTCAGCCTCCTGTCATTCCAGGGATGGGAACACTTACGCTTAGTGGACGTTTGATTAGAGCAGATGTAGATCAACGCACATCATATTATGATCGTCAAGGCAAGCAAATTTGGAGACAAAATGGAGTCATCCCGCTGAGACCTCCGTATTCTGTAGTGGAGAAGAAATATAAACCGAACAGGGATTACTTGGTCTATTATCCGGTCGTTGAAGGGATTGCCAGCTCGGAAGTTTCGAGAGAGGTAAATGATAAACTGCGCAAGCTGTCACTCGCTGAAGATGCTGGTAGCGGCGGGCCTTCTCAGGACTTTAGTTATAATGGTGACTTTTCAGTATCCTTCTTCCGCAAAAACCTCCTAGTGCTGGAGCTAACAGGTTACCGTTATCCTTTTGGAGCAGCCCACGGCATGCCTACCAAAATCTATACACATACTAATTTACGTAATGGAAGGTTCTATAAGCTAGGTGATTTGTTCAAGCCCGGTAGTAGATATGTAGAGAAGCTTAGTAAAATCGTGGGTAAGCAGATTGAGAACGATCCCCAGTATTCATATGTTTTTCCGGATGCCTATAAAGGAATTACCTCGGATCAGCCTTTCTTTGTTGATAATGAGGCGTTATATCTTTATTTCGCACCATATGAGATTGCTCCGTATGCTGCGGGTTTTCCAACCTTCCGTATTCCTTACGCAGAAATTATGGGGCTTATCTCTACTGAGGGAGAATTTTGGCAGTCGTTTCACTAGATACCTGATATCCATAAGCATACAGAAGTTGCCGTTCTCTTTAGAATGGCGACTTTTGTATGCTTTTTTTCGCAAATATCGAATGCATTTAAGATTAAAAAACTTACAATCAAGACTATTAAATGTTAAAAATTAGAAGCGCACAGCTGATAGATTTATGCTACAATGACTGAGGAACAAATTACAACTTTGTAACATTTGTAGCTGGTCACTCTAAGCAGAAACATATATTACACACAAGAAAGAGGAGATGGCAGAATGAAGAACAAGAGATTAAGAGCAATTATTGGTGGTAGTGTAGCAGCTGTTATGGCACTTAGTATTTCTCTTCCACTCGAAGCGAATGCAGCCTCAGCAGAAGTAACATTAGTTAAATCAGGTACTAGCTATGAGCAAGTTTTACAATATTTAAAACAAGCTAACCTACAGGGATTCCCTATTTTTAATAGCACAATCGTGGTGTCCAAGCCTCAAACAGGAACGGTACCGAATAAAGATACTTCCACTGGAACTCCGGTTACAAAGCCTTCGGATACGACAACTGTAACTAAGCCTGTAACTAAGCCTGTGACTAAGCCAGCAACCAAGCCAGTAACTAAGCCGACTGATACTACAACAAATACAGGTGCTGCGACTAATAAAGGAACTTATGTTCAACAGATCGTAACATTGGTAAATAAAGAACGTGCAGCAGCTGGTCTGAAGCCCGTGTCTGGATTGGATAGTATTCATAAAGTAGCCGCTGCAAAAGCTACGGATATGCGTACTAACAACTATTTTTCACACACTTCACCTACGTACGGTTCACCATTTGATATGATGAAATCTTTTGGAGTCACTTATAAAGCAGCAGGCGAGAATATCGCTATGGGTCAAAAAACACCAGAAGAAGTAATGAAAGGTTGGATGAATAGTCCTGGTCACCGCGCCAATATTTTGAATCCTAACTTTAATTATATCGGTGTTGGTTATGACAATAACTACTGGGTTCAGATGTTTGTTGGTAAATAAATATTATTGGATTCGAACGTTCTCCGATGAAAATCGGGGAACGTTTTTTGTGTGAAGGAACTTTTATCAATGAATTTTTTTGATTTTTTCGTATCCAAAACTGGGTCGAATTACTGTAGCAGTTGGATTTATTTCTATAATAGACATTTGCAAAACCGGTAGGGAAGATTTATGTTTATGTACATAGTTAAGATATTTGTAAAATGTGGAACAATACATAATAGAACGGCACACGGAGGGATGGCTTTGAATGATTCAAAGTGGACATGGCGCACTGTCAGCCTGATTTCCATAGTAACAACAATAATTCTAATTGTAGGTTTAGTTTATGCAGTCAGAGACATCATCTATCCGGTTGGAGAAGCGTCAGTGACTAACTTACCCCAGCAAACAGCCGCTCCAGTGACGGAGACTGTTAAGAAGCTCAAAGTCGTTGCGCTCGGAGATTCGCTAACCAAGGGAACTGGTGATAACACCGGAGAAGGATTTGTTAAGCGTACGGTTAGCGGTTTATCCGCTAAAGGTGTCGAAGTCGATTTACTAGGTAATATGGGGATTAATGGTTTAACAACTGCAGGACTGCAAAGCAAGCTGGATGAAGATGGTGTAGATTACGCGCTGCATATGGCGAATGTCATTCTGCTCTCGATCGGAGGGAATGATTTATTCAAGGACTCAAATATTTTACAGAATAGTGGGGCACTTCAAAGTGAATCCACAACCGATCAAGAGCTGACCCCAGAGTCTTTGCTAGCAGCGCTTCCAGAAGCAGCTGGCCGATTGGGTAAGATTCTTGAAAAGATCGCGGAGATCAATCCGAACGCTCAAATTTATTATATGGGGCTATATAACCCCTTTGGAGATATACCAGATCTACTTGTTCCAGGCAATCAGGCGGTTACAATGTGGAATAATGCGGCAATGGATATTATTAATAAGCACAGCAATATGACCTTGGTGCCTACCTTTGATTTGTTTAACAGGCATTTGGCCGAATACCTATCTACGGATCATTTTCATCCGAATGGCGATGGATATCAACGAGTCGCAGAGAGATTCATTCAGGCAATACACTAGAACACAGGTGGGTACCAGTTTTCTAAGGAAGATGATTTGTGTTAGTTAAATATCCTTTGAGCAAGTACTAGCCGAGGAAATGACAGTAACAAGGAGCTAAGCAGAATATGACAAAAGCGAACAGTGGAGAATCCAGCCCGGTCGTGTTGTCTGTAGACGGGGTACGGAAAAAAATAGGACGAAAGTGGATTATTGATGATGTTACCTTTGATGTGAGAGAAGGAGAAATCTTCGGCTTCCTCGGACCAAATGGAGCTGGGAAGACGACTACGATTCGAATGCTTGTCGATTTGATTCGTCCCAGCGAGGGCAAGATTACGGTATGTGGTTACAATGTGAACCGAAATCCGGAAAAAGCATTGCAATATGTTGGCTCTATCGTTGAGAACCCCGAGGTATATACCTATTTGACGGGATGGGAGAATTTACAGCATTTTGCCCGAATGCAGCCTGGCATAGATAATGCACGTATTAGCGAAGTGGTAGATATCGTTCGTTTAGATCAACGAATCCATGATAAGGTAAGTACATATTCGCTTGGGATGAGACAGCGTTTAGGTATAGCGCAAGCGCTGCTGGGACGTCCGCGTCTGCTTATTCTGGACGAGCCTACAAATGGCCTTGATCCTAAAGGCATTAAGGAGTTGCGAGAATTTATACGCAAGCTGGCAGATGAGGGACTAGCCGTGTTCGTGTCAAGTCATCTGCTTAGCGAAATCCAGCTTCTCTGTGACCGTGTAGCGATTATAAGTAAGGGGCGAGTATTAGCAGTAGGTGCGGTGGAAGAGCTAATCGCTCGAAATTCGCCGTATGTTCTTTGGGAGCTGGAGCCCTTTGCTGAAGCTCGGGCATTGCTGGCTGATCGCCTAGACATTCAGATTCAAGAGCTGGAAGACGTTACCTTGGATGATTCTATTATTGCAGGTATGGGTTCGAATTCTTTAATCACAATTATGGATCAGGACTTGATTCCTGAGATTGTGGCCGTAATGGTGGCTGCTGAAATCGAAGTTAGAGCTGTGCATAAAATCAATCCGACACTGGAACAGCTATTCTTGAAACTAACGGAGGGTGAGAACGTTGAATAATATGCTTCCGCTAATCCGTAACGAATGTTTAAAAATCATAAAAAAGAAACGGTTTTATGTTATACTGCTGATTCTGATTGTACTGGTGCCTATGTTCACCTACGCCCAAATGCGCTCAGCTGAGCGTAGCCGAGATAAATTCAACTCCGATTGGCGCCTGGAGATCCAGCAGCAGATCATTGATAATCAAAATTCTTTGGGTAGTGACCGAATTCCAGAGGAATGGAAGACTTATCGGCGAATATTTGTACAGCAGCTTCAGTATTACCTTCACCATGATGTGAATCCGAATGAGCCAAGCGGTGTTACTTTTACCCGTGAGTTTATGGATAATTCGGTTACTTTATTTATTCCGCTGCTCATCATGGCGGTTGCCTCGGATTTGGTCTCTGCGGAGCGAACTACAGGGACGATCAAAATGTTGCTGACAAGGCCAGTTAAGCGCTGGAAAGTTTTGTTTAGTAAAATGGCGGCATTACTTATGTTTGTTTCACTTATCGTTCTTTCTACCTTTGTGATCAGCTACCTAATCTCTGGTCTGGCTTTTGGATATAAGGGCTTTAATATCCCTGTATTTACAGGCTTTACGATCAGTGGGGACTCGGTAGATATGTCTACTGTACATGCAGTACCACAGTGGAAATATATGCTTATGCAAGGTGGATTGATTTGGTTCGTAAGCGTCGTAGTTGCCCTACTTGCTTTTATGATCTCGGTATTGGTAAGAAGCACGGCTGCTAGTATAGTGGTCATGATGGCAGCGCTGATCGCTGGAAATATTTTGACCAACATGGCTGCATCCTGGACAACCGCGAAATATTTATTTATGGTAAATCTTGGACTGACCGGTTATTTGTCGGGAACTCCCGCCCCCATAGAGGGGATGTCCTTGTCATTTTCGATGGCTGTGCTAGCTGTATGGGGGGCCGCTTCGGTGATCATTTCATTCGCCGTCTTTACGAAAAGGGATATTTTGAATTAGAATGTACAAAGTGACGAAAACGTTTGTTTGCATTTTAAGAAATATAAGAAAGTATAAGTACTGCACCTATACTGTATAGCTTATATTTCTCGCTTAAACGCTGACCGTCCCTAAAAGGATACCGAAAGCGTTAATGCTTGAGTATAGAGAAAAGAAGGAGGAGCATGAATGCTCGAACAGATCGATATGTTTGCTGAAGTTTCTAATAACGGCGAGAATGGCCGTACTGGATACGATGCTGACGACATTCAAGTGCTCGAAGGTCTGGTTGCAGTACGCAAACGACCTGGCATGTATATCGGCAGTACAAGTTCTTCGGGACTACATCATCTAGTATGGGAAATTGTAGATAATGCTGTGGATGAGCATTTAGCCAAGTATTGTACGAAGATTGACTTAATACTTCGCAAAGATGGCTCAGTAACGGTGACAGACAACGGCCGGGGGATTCCTACTGGAATGCATAAGACAGGAGTGCCTACGCCGCAGGTTGTATTTACAATCCTGCATGCGGGCGGTAAATTCGGTGGATCTGGCTACAAGAAATCAGGCGGATTGCATGGCGTAGGCGCTTCAGTGACGAATGCTTTGTCTGAATGGCTCGAAGTAGAGATCTATCGAGAAGGCAAAATCCATCGTCAACGGTTTGAATATTGGGTGGACAAGAAGGGGAAAGAGCATGTTGGTGAACCTGTAACCGGCCTTGAAATTCTGGGGAACACCAACAAAACCGGTTCGAAAATAACTTTTAAACCGGACATTCGCGTCTTTCCAAATGGAATTGCCTTGAATTATGACACGCTAGCTGAACGTGTTCAGGAGATCGCTTTTTTGAACTCAGGTCTGCGAATTACACTGCATGATGAGCGAAGCAATCGTCAGGACGAGTTCTTTTACGAGGGTGGTGCAAGCCAGTTCGTAGAATTCCTGAATGAAGGCAAGGATGTTCTGCATGATGTCATTCATTTTAGCGCAGAAAAAGACGATATCGAGGTGGAAGTGGCTCTTCAGTACAATGGTGGCTATACGGAAACCTTGGCTTCCTTCGTTAACTCTATTCCTACTCGTAGCGGTGGTACTCATGAGACGGGCTTTAAGGCTGCATATACTCGTGTGTTAAATGACTATGCCCGCCGTACACAGTTGCTTAAAGAAAAGGATAAGAATTTAGAAGGAAATGATTTGCGCGAAGGTATGATGGCTGTCATCAGTGTCAAAATGTCCGAGGTTGAATTTGTTGGACAGACGAAGGATCAGCTCGGTAGTGCTTCTGCCCGTAGTGCAGTAGACTATATCGTATCTGAGAATATGGCTCGTTTCCTGGAAGAAAACCCACAGGTTGCACAAAGTCTTCTGAAAAAGTCGATTCAAGCCTCTAAGGCTCGTGAAGCGGCTCGCAAAGCCCGTGATGAGATCCGAACAGGTAAGAAACGTAGCGAGAGCTCGAATCTTGGCGGCAAGCTGTCACCTGCGCAGTCCAAGGACGTTACACGAACTGAGCTGTTCATCGTAGAAGGTGATTCGGCCGGTGGCTCAGCCAAGCAAGGCCGTGATTCTAAGATTCAGGCGATCTTGCCACTAAAAGGAAAACCGATGAATCCGGAAAAAGCCAAGCTGCTGGACATCCTTAAGAATGATGAATATAAAGCGATCATTTCCACGATTGGTGCAGGAATTGGTCCGGACTTTACCGTCGAAGACAGCAATTATTCCAAAATTATCATTATGACCGATGCGGATACAGATGGAGCGCATATTCAGGTGCTGCTGCTGACATTTTTCTATCGTTATATGAAGCCGTTAATAGATGCTGGAAAGGTCTTTATCGCTCAGCCTCCGCTTTATAAGCTGACCCGTAAGACGGGCAAGCTGGAGACCGTACGTTATGCATGGAGTGATGAAGAGCTGCAAAATTACTTAAAGGAATTCGGCAAAAACTTCGAGCTTCAGCGTTATAAAGGATTGGGTGAGATGAACCCCGATCAGCTGTGGGAAACGACGATGAATCCAGAGTCGCGTACGCTGCTTCAGGTACAGATTGAGGATGCAGCTAAGGCTGAGCGCCGTGTTTCTACACTAATGGGTGACAAAGTCGATCCTCGTAAACGCTGGATTGTTGAAAATGTCGATTTCACTGAAATTGTAGAGTAGTTGCAGTAAGCAGTGATGCAAGTGACGATAATCCCGATTTTCAAAAAGCTTGGTGGTTCTTGGAACGTAAGGGAATTTTGGAACTGTAGGAGCGATAGCGCCCGCCTTTGTCTCCGGATTTTATTCGCATTAGCGGTGTAATCAAAGAAATCTGGAGACAACAGCGGCCGGAAGTCCAAAAATCCCTGAAGTGTTCATGAGAATTACCACACTATTTTAAAACGGGCAGTTTGAGGAACAGAAGGTGAGCAAAGTGAGTAGTTTATCAGAACAATTTTTGCCGGCTTTTCTGGAAGAGGTCGTCGGTGACCGCTTTGGTCGGTATTCCAAATATATTATTCAGGACCGGGCAATTCCCGATGTCCGTGATGGACTTAAGCCTGTACAGCGCCGGATTCTTTATGCGATGTACGACTCTGGCAATACGCCTGACAAGCCATACCGCAAGTCAGCCAAAACCGTCGGGGATGTAATGGGTAATTACCATCCACACGGTGACTCCTCGATTTATGATGGTATGGTACGTATGGCGCAGCCATGGAAAATGGGGCATGTACTTGTTGACGGTCACGGCAACTGGGGCTCTATGGACGATGATCCAGCTGCGGCAATGCGTTATACGGAAGCACGGTTATCTCCGATTGCAATGGAGATGATGCGTGATATCGAGAAGCGGACAGTACTGTTTAAGGATAACTTTGACAATACAGCCAAAGAGCCCGTTGTGGTTCCTTCCCGGTATCCGAATTTGCTTGTAAATGGCACGAGTGGGATTTCTGCGGGTTTTGCTACTGAAATTCCGCCACATAACCTTCGTGAGGTTATTGACGCTTGTATTGCAGTGATGCAAAAGCCAAATATTGAGCTGGAAGAAATTATGACCTTTATCAAAGGTCCGGATTTCCCTACAGGCGGCACTATTATGGGTGGAGACGGCATCATGGATGCTTACCGCACAGGCAAAGGCCGTATTTACTTGCGCTCCAAGACTGAGATTGAGAACATGCGTGGCGGAAAGCAACAAATCGTGATTACTGAAGTTCCTTTCCAGATTGTAAAATCACGACTAGTTACCTCCATGGAGAACATTCGGCTAGAGAAGAAGATCGATGGTATTGCCGAAGTTCGTGATGAAAGTGGACGAGAAGGACTTCGAATCGTAGTTGAACTCAAAAAAGAAGCTGATGCCCAAGGTGTTTTGGCGTATCTGCTCAAAAAAACCGATCTCCAAATCACCTATAACTTCAATATGGTGGCTATCGTCAATAAAGCGCCGCAACAGCTTGGTCTTAAAGCCATCCTGGAGGCCTATATCGCGCATCAGCGTGAAGTAGTGACTCATCGCACCCAGTTTGATCTCGAGCGCGCAGAAGACCGCGCTCATGTCTTAGAGGGCTTGGTTAAAGCGCTGAATATTCTAGATGAGGTTATCGCTGCGATCAAAGCATCGAAGAACCGTCAGGATGCTCAGAACAATCTCGTGTGGATGTTCGGCTTCAGTGAACGTCAAGCAGATTCCATCCTTACCTTGCAATTGTATCGTCTGACTAATTTGGAGATTACCTCTCTCCAAAAAGAATTGGATGAAATGATGGCAAAGATTACACATCTGCGCGGCATATTGGAAAGTGACAAGAAGCTCGTAGCTGTAATCCGTAAGGAATTGCTGGAGATCCGCGACAAGTATGGGATCGATCGTCGTTCTTTGATCCAAGGTGAAGTAGAAGAGCTTAAAGTTAGCCTTGAAACGTTAGTCAACGCTGAGGATGTATTAGTTGCACTTTCAGCAGATGGTTATATTAAGCGCACTAGTATGCTTTCCTTCACCCGTTCTGGTGGTGAGCGTCAAACTTCAGGGGTTAAAGAAGGCGATCATATCGTCAAGCTGCTCGATGTGAATACCCGTGACAGTCTACTGGTATTTACGCGCAAGGGACAGTACTTCTTGCTTCCTGTGCACCAGATTCCGGAGTTTAAATGGAAAGAACCTGGTACGGCGATTGTTAACGTTATCGGATTGTCTAAAGGGGATGGAATCATTAGCGTGATTCCGGTCAATAATCTTGATGATCCGCAGCAAAGCCTTGTGTTTATCACCCGCAGAGGTCAGGTTAAACGTACAGAGCTCAAGGAATACTCTACAAGCCGTTCTGGAGCCGTAGCAGCCTGTAAGGTAGCTGAAGGTGACGAGATCATCACAGTGGCTACTAGTACGAATGACAAGGACATTGTACTCGTGACTCGTGAAGGAATAAGTATTAGATTCCGTGAGAATGAAGTTAATCCAATGGGCCGTGTTGCGTCTGGTGTAAGAGGAATCCAGCTGCGTGAGGGCGATGAGGTGATTTCTTGCTTCTGGGTCAGTGAAGACGAAGGTGAAATCCTCACCATTTCCGATATCGGATATGCGAAACGTTCATTACTAGTGGATTATCCATCTCAAAGCCGTGGGGGAAAAGGGATGCCAACTTTTGAATTTAAGGAAGGCAAGCGAGTACGACCAAATGGCAGCAGGTTGGCAGGGGCCTTCTATTGCAGAGAACCGCTAGAATTGAATGCAATTACACGGGAGAATGCTCATCACACGTTCTCTTCTGAATCAGCACCGCTTGGAGAGCGTCGTTCTACGGGCAAACAGATTGTTGCTGTAGAGAAAAAAGATGAGATTGCAAATCTATTCCCAGCAGTTAAATAAAGCAAGCTAATAACAACAGATTTATTATAAAGACGCTTAGGCAGCTCTTCTTGAGAAGGGACTAAGCGTCTTTTTTATTTTCATGCTTTTTGGTGCAAGAGATTTATTTTTTCTTCTTTTGCAGGAAATGGAATTTGTTTCGCGAAAATGTACTTATACCGGATAGAACCGCAAGGAAAGGAAGGAATAAGTGTGCACGCTTCTGAATTCAGTAAGATTTGGCATAAAATTTTGAAAGATTATAAATTACATATGGACAGTAATCTTGCCCCAACGTTAACGGATGCCCAACTCACTGTACTTGAATTGCTTCAGGAACGTGATGCCATGAAGCCTTCTGATCTGGCCCCACATCTGGCGACCAGTCCTGCAGCGGTTACTATGTTACTTGATCGGATGGAGAAACATGGGCTAATTGTTAGGGAGAGAGATGCTTCGGACCGCCGTATTGTATGGGTGAGTATAACAGAAACTGGAATTAAGGAAACTGCACGTGGTTTAAAGATCCGCAGCGATTTTTTTGCAGAAGCGCTTGATCCAATCTCCTCTCATAATCAACAGCTACTACTCTACTTAATGGGCAAAATGGTTGTTACAACTACACCAGAGGGTTCTACACCATGAATAATCGAAATGACACTTTATTGCAAAAAAAGAAGGCCATCCGTTAGCGGACGGCCTTCTTTTGTAATTCCTTAGACCACAAATCCCAAGGGTGAGTTTGCGGGGGCAGGGAAATAAGTTCTACCTCTTCTTTAGTGACTGGGTGGGGAAAACCTACAAGTGCTGACCATAGTGCAATTTGCTGTCCAGGTCTGTTCACTGAAGCCCCATACTTCTGATCACCGTATAAAGGGCAGCCAATGGAGCTAAGCTGTACTCGAATTTGGTGTGAACGACCGGTAAGTAAATCGATCTTGAGCAAGCTGTAGCCCTCTGCGCTGCCAAGCACCGTGTAATCCAGAATGGCCTCTTTACCACCGGAGGTTCCTTTTCGGACTACTGTCACGGTGTTACTCTTAGCGTCTTTAAGCAGTGTATCGGTAAGACGGCCGCGAGATGCTGGCGGTTTTCCGTGCACGACAGTTAAATACACCTTATGAAAGCTGTGAGTTCGGACACACTCGGACAGTCTTGATGCTGCTTTAGATGTCTTGGCAAAGATCATTGCACCACCGACTGGACGATCCAGGCGGTGGACAAGTCCCATATAAACGTTACCGGGCTTGTTAAACCGTTCCTTCACATCTTCTTTGAGTAGGTTCAGCAGATCAGGATCTCCAGTGGCATCCTCTTGAACAGGAATATTCACAGGCTTCACTATACCTAGTAGATGGTTATCTTCGTACAACACCTCAAAGCGCTGCGATGCTCCGCCCAGTGGCTCGTTGCTGCCAGATACAGGCTGTGTCATGGCTTACGCCTCCCAGCGTCCCAGAATACCGCACGGTAGGTTCATGCCGGAGGAAGTAATCGGAAGACCGATTTCGCCGGAGGTGAGTTTCCCACCATAACGTTTGCCCATGGTCATCGAAAGCATATTACGTAGTACGGTTGGAGAAATCCCAGTGGTGTATGAGTTGATTAGCATGAATAAAGGTTTATCGCTCATAATTTGCATACAGCTCTCTAGGAATGGATATAAGCTTGATTCCAGCTTCCACATTTCTCCACCAGGTCCTCTTCCATAGGAAGGCGGGTCCATAATAATCGCATCATACTTACTGCCACGGCGTTGTTCGCGTTGTACGAATTTGAATACGTCATCCGTGATGTAACGAACTGGACGTTCTCCCAGGCCAGACAGCTGCACATTTTCTTTCGCCCATTGCACCATGCCTTTGGCTGCATCCACGTGAACTACAGAAGCGCCAGCACTCGCTGCGGCTACAGTAGCTCCACCAGTGTAAGCAAATAGGTTCAGTACTGAGATCGGACGGTTAGCAGCTGCAATCTTGTCCATCATCCAGCTCCAGTTGGCCGCTTGTTCAGGGAATAACCCTGTATGCTTAAAATTCGTAGGACGCAGATGGAATTTTAATTTTCCGTAACTAATCTTCCAATCGTCCGGAATCGTTTTTTTCATTTCCCATTGTCCACCACCAGCCGAGGAACGGTGATAGTGACCATGTACATCACGCCATTTCGCTGTCTCGTTAGAAAGCGGCCAAATAATTTGTGGATCAGGACGGCGCAGGATGATGTCGCCCCAACGTTCAAGCTTCTCTCCACCGCCAGTGTCAATTACTTCATAGTCTTTCCAGTCGCTAGCTATATACATTTTTTAATCCATCCTTCAAAAATTCATTTAGCCTTTATTGTACATCATTTCACCTTATAGCTACAAACAAAATACGCACAGGTTAACACTCTACTTATTTTAACCAATGAAGATTATGTGTATAATATTTCCATGCTCGCAGCTATTATTCTGGCACTTTAAGCAACGATTGTGTATGATCAGATACCAGAGTCCTTACCATTTTTACGATCGGAGAACTTCAGCATATGTTCAATCTATCACCTCTATATTTCCCGATTACTGCGAATCCAGCTCAAACAAGTGAATTTCTACCTAGCCAAGCTTTGCAGCCGTACATACGCTGTTTTTGGGGCTCCGCTGCAAGAGGTCTCCATTCAGAAGCATTAGTAGCTGTTGAGGATACGACGACTTATTACGAACCACGGATGGAAACGATTATTCCGGATACATGTATGGATATTATTTGGAATTTGAATGAATCAACAGGGCTAACAACAACTGTTTTTTCCGGCATCAATGATGCTCCTTTTGAAGTTCCTTCAGACAGAGGAGGTATGATCTCAACCTTCGGTATTCGATTCCATTTCTGGGCTGTTCATTATTTTGCGGATGACCATCTCCGGGATGTCTTGAATGCATTTGTGGATGTAGACCAATACTTTGGTACTTTCAAGAGAGAGCTGGGACTCCTGCTAGAACAAGCCAATTCTATGAAGGAAAGGATTGCAGCTGCTGAGGCTTATCTGTTTCAGCGTCTAGAGCGTGGAGGACGGACTAACGATCGGATGATGAACGCAGTTTATACGATAATTAAACAAAAGGGTGTAGTAACAGCTGAGGATTTGGAAGCCAGCTCTACTCTAAGCAGACGGCAGCTAGAAAGACTGTTTCAAGAATATATAGGTTTATCGCCCAAAAAAAATGCAGATCTTGTACGATTTCAGAATGTATGGCGGGAAATGTATCATCTGCCTGCGCAGACGAAGAATATGCAGGATCTTATTTTTACGTATAGATTCAGTCATCAGCCACATTTTATAAATAGTTTCAAGAAATATGCTGGAAGAACGCCACTTGAAGCTTTAGTCTATGCTGGCAGATAAATGTCGTGATTTTGCAATACAAAGGTTGCTAGCCTTGTTAAACTCAAGTAAGAAATGAAAACTATGATGATGAGAATGGAAGGGGACAAATTATGATTTCGTCTTTTGAAGGCACTAACATTTACACTAAAGATACTGCGGCATTGGCAACATTTTATTCAGAGGTGCTAGGTATTCCTATCCCGTTCGAAGGTTATGGCAACTATGATGGCGCAAAGATTGGATTTGATCAGAAACAGCCGGGAATCATTATTTGGGATGCGACGAAATGGGAAAAGCTTACGACAGGCTTTGTTAATTTAGTATTCGGCTGCGATAATCTGGATGAGACATATGAGCAGTTAAAGGCTAAGGGTCTGGATTGTCAGCCACCGGTTATGATGGAATATGGCGGAAAAGAAATGAACTTCCGTGATCCAGACGGTAACCATATTACCCTGCTCGAAGGAGCATATTAATACAGATTTGAGTAAAAAAAAGGATCAAACGCAAACGTAACGGTGTGAATAGCCGGGAGTTTGCGTTTTTTTATTTATATTCATTTGACAATGATAATCATTATCAAATAGAATGAGGATGAAGCTCATATAATTTAAATTTTATGTTTAGTAATGGGAGGAACAGAAAGATGACTAAAGTGCTTGTGGCATATGCTAGTTTAACTGGCAACACTGAGGAAATGGCTGAATTGATTGTAGAAGGAATACGCCAAGCAGGCGGTGAAGCCGTGTTGAAATCGGTCACTGAATGTAATGCGGTTGAGATAAATTCATATGAAGGCGTTCTGCTGGGAGCATATACTTGGGGAGATGGAGAGCTACCAGATGAAGCTCTTGATTTCTATGAGGAGATGGATGAGCTTGATTTGACCGCTGTGAAGTCAGCAGTTTTTGGCAGTGGAGATACAGGATACGCCATTTATTGTGGAGCAGTGGATTTATTCGTGGAGAAGTTAAAGGAGCGTGGTGCCGTAATCATGCAGGATAGTCTAAAAATTGAATATGGACCGAACGCTGCTGAAAAAGAAGCTTGCCGTCAATTTGGTCGTCAATTTATTGAAACTTGTATGGCGGTAACATAGGATGGGCGGGCCAGCGGGAAGTTGGATGAAGAAGCCAAAGAATTTACATACGCCTCCTTATAAACGACTGCATGATTATCGGATGGAGCACATTATGCTTGGAGGGACTGAGAATTTATCCAGCGGAGCTCCAGCAACAGGACTTCCACGCTGGCGACAACAGGTTCAGTATGCAGTTGGGCATACACTGAATGACTTCTACAGTCTGTTGCCCGAAGTGCGAAGACAGACACCGATACAATTTTTGTTAGAACGTCGGTGGCCACCTAAAGGGGATGCTTTTCCTTCATTGCTGCAATATTGGGATATCAAGACGAGTATAGCAGATGAACTTATGCGGATCGTTTCGACCAATCATCTACAGGAGATTCCAGTAATGCTATATGAGCAATGGTATGTTCCCGTCCCGGAACTAAACCTGGAGCTTTCGATGATTACTCAACTAGCTTGGAATTCTTCGCTTAATGGTCGAAGTCTGAACATTCAGAAGTTTATGGTGAATGGCAATGAAGATACCATTGCGAGCTTTTTGCATATGACTAATGTCTTCTGTTATGCGGCTTTTGGTGAACCTGCGGAGACCGTGGAAATTTACTCCTTACTAGAGGGGCGTAAATACTCTTACAATGGAAATGCGATCCCCCATAAGGAGTCTTTGGATTATGTGCGTTTGCTATCTGTATTTCTGGAGCAGGAAATGCTCGCCAACGGCTCATTAAGCTGTAGTGACCGTAGAGGTGATAGAGCCGAAGCCAACGTTGGGGGCTTTGGACTCATGTGATTACTCTGAGAAAAAAAAGGCCTCCTGTTCTACAGGCGAGAACGCCCGATAGACAGGAGGCTTAATTTCTATGGATTAGCCGATATATCGGTAATAATCCTGTTTATTCTGAATGACAAAGCCACAGCTTTCGTATAGCTTAAGCGCATTGGGATTATCCAGAGCAACCTCCAGATTAATTCCATTATAGTTTTTACGTTCCCGTTCGATCGTTTGAAGAAGTGCACTTCGACCAATGCCAAGGCCCCGAAGCTTCTTACTTACGGTAAATCCATAAATCCAGGATTCATTATCTTCGGTCCATATCCGCATTTTACCAACAGGCTGTCCGTCCATTTCGATCATAATATGCTCTTGTAAGTCTTCCTGTTTCTGCAGGTCATAGAGCTCGGCGGCATCTTCTGTCTTCATGTCAAAGCCTCCGCAATCTAGCTCGACGAGAATAGGGGCTTCGTCTTCACGAGCAGGACGTAAGATCACAGTCCCTGTAGCTGAGCTTGCTTCAGAAGAAGTAACTGAATCTCCGTCCCATTTCATTTGGTATTCAGCGTGATTGAACTGAAGTGGTAGTGTTTGCAGGAATGCAGCTCCAGAAGATGAGGCAGCTGGAGAATTTAGAAGAAGGGTAGCAACATTACCCCTTTTGATAATAGTCTGTGCTCGGTTCCACAGAGTGGTGAAAATCCCCCGTCGACGGTATCCTGGTCGAACCATACCGCAGACTTCCATTTCGCTTCCGAATCCATACAAACCTAAAAATCCAACTAACAGTTCGTTTTCATATGTTACGAGCCATTCTGTATCACCTACATTTGAAGGCCCTCGAAGCATATCCCAATTCAATTTCAGTGAAATTCCATCAAATTGCTCGCAGCGTTCTTGTAATTCTTCTATATTTCTTAAAGTATCAGTAGTAGTCAAACCCGTTTCCTCCTAGAGTAGTTCGAATAGGTTAAGAAAGCTTCACGGAAACGGGAACGGAGATCAGTCTTCACCCGCCTGTGTTTCCGCTCAGCACGTCCTTATACTCCGGATGCTTCTCGAATTGATGAGCTGCATAGGAGCACACAGGAACAATTTTTAAATTTTCAGTTCGAGCCTTATCTACAACAGCCCGTACAAGTTCTTCACCGGTCCCTTGACCGCGCAGTTCTTCAGAGACACGAGTGTGGTCAATGACCATTTCCCCAATTTCTTTATCCAAACTGTATGTGATCTCGGCAAGGTCCTTACCGTCCTTCGCAACAAAAAAACGTCCTGTTCCACTTTGAATTTGCATCTTATGGCTTCACTCCTAAATGGTTATTGCCTATATTTTACTACCACGATTTGCAAAAAGCGAGAAGCCTGCCAGATAAGTTGTGCTTATTAGTGAACAATTCTTCCTTCCTAAGTAATGAATAATTAATGTTAAAATGGAGGATAATACAATTTAAGCCTGTTATAACCTGTAATTAATAAAGTACTTAATGGTTTCAAAGCCAGGTTAATGGGGTAATAGAGAGTGGTTAGGTTAGACGTACATATCTAATCGGTCTAGTATAAAATCCCTACTTAGGAGGAATCATCGTGAATACAACAGTACGTTTGACAGAAAGATCCGGCTCGACTTCTTCACAGCGCAGAAAAGGCTTTGTACCGGTCGTCGTGTACGGTGCGGGTTCAGATAGCCAGTCCTTTACAGCGGATGCTAAGACAATTACCGGGATTTTGGCTAATAACCCTCGGGCAGTTCTAACGCTGGAATTGCCAGACTCGGGTAAAAAGAATGTTGTCATCCAAGAAATTCAGCGCCAGCCAGTATCCAAACAACTGCTGCACATTGATTTTCAACAGATCGACATGAAAGCCAAATTGGACACGAAAGTAGCCTTCCACTTTACTGGCGAGCCCGTTGGTGTGAAGAGTGGTGGCGTACAACAAATTGATTTGCATGAACTGGATATTCGCACACTTCCAGATAAATTAACGGCATCTTTTGAGGTGGATATCAGTGGACTGGATATTGGAGATCAATTGCTGGTATCCGATTTGCCGAAGCATGAGGGCTGGGAAGTATTGACGCCTGAGGATACTTTGATTGTTCGGATTGCACCACCGGCAGCACAGGAACCGTCTGATGAGGATGTTGCTGCTGAACCAGATACAGCCGAAGCTTCTGGAGATGACAAAGCGGAATAAAATAGGAATTGCGTAGTAAATAGTTAACGATAGATGATGT
Source organism: Paenibacillus sp. FSL R10-2734 (assembly GCF_037963865.1). Lineage (NCBI taxonomy): Bacteria > Bacillati > Bacillota > Bacilli > Caryophanales > Paenibacillaceae > Paenibacillus > Paenibacillus sp. FSL R10-2734. Next base: position 3,023,341 of record NZ_CP150170.1, read on the forward strand.
ATTAGAGCAGACAGTTTCCTTACCATTAGGAGCTGTCTGCTTTTTTGTGCTGAGCGCGGAAATCGTTCTCTAGACGGAGGTTCACTCTTTGCCTGTGTTGTAAAATCTTGGAGGGAAACTTTAATGCAATGATTTGTTGTAGTTGAAGGTTTAAGGGGGAGTGTTTTATTTACAACGTAACAGTGTTATGTTACGATGTTCTCAAGGAGTGATCACGTATGGATGATGATTTGATTTCGAAGAAGCAGCTGCTGGATTTAACCGGCATTTCATATGGGCAATTGTACCGCTGGAAGCGGAAGCAGTTAATTCCCGAGGATTGGTTTATCCGTAAATCTACCTTTACTGGTCAAGAGACTTTTTTTCCTAAAGAGAAAATCTTGTCGCGGATTGACAACATTGTGAATATGAAAGATGGACTTTCTTTGGATGAAATGGCTGATAAGCTATCGGATAAGGCATCCTTTGAGAAGGTGAGTGTAACTACTAAGGAAATTATAGAACGTAACATTGTTTCGACGACAACATTGAGGAAATTTGGAGAAAGTATCGACGATGAAAGTAAATATACTGTTGATCAGCTCGTTCATTTATTCGCTGTAGACCGCCTGCTTAGTGCTGGGGAGATGAGTATGGAGGAGGCAGAGCTTCTGTTTCGTACTTTAGAGGAGAAAGTTTCGCGGCTCGAGAGTGGAAGCTGGGAGTTGTTTTTTGTCCGGAAAATGGGAGTTTCCTCTTTCATTCTGGCACGAGCGCCTGCGGAGTTATGGTTTGATGAAGGGGTTAGATTGGTCAGTAAAATGGCATATGCAGATTTGATTGAACAATTGAAAGGTAAGCTTGCCTACAAGCTTGTTGAATAGGAGGAAGAGTAATGGACAAACATCAGCTACCTGATTTGATTATAAACGGGGTTAGTGGTGGAGCCGGAGGTACTTACAACAACGTAAATATGGATGGTGTAGGTAAAGTAGTCGGTCCGATTGTAGCGCGAATGTTTAAAGGAAATGGGCATATGAATTTGAATGATGATCTCACAGCAGAAGAAGTTGAATGCAACGGGGTCATCAAAGTGATGGGGAATTTGCGTTTTGGCACCCTAAAGGTGGATGGGGTTCTTAATGTAGGTAAGAGTTTTCGAGGTGAAAGCTGTACCCTTAACGGAATGGTGAGTGTAAAAGGCGATTGTGAGCTTGAGGATTTCGTAGGTGAAGGCAGCTTTGATGTTGGTGGTTTACTCAGTGCCGGTCATGTGGATTTCAAACTGCAGAGTCAGGGGAAGGCCAATGAAATCGGTGTGGAGAGCCTCGTGATACGACAAGTGAATAATGGGTTTTGGAGTAAAATGTTTAGTGGGATCATCCCTAAACTTCGACCGGAGCTCTGTGCTCGAACGATCGAGGGAGATTTTATAGATGTAGAATACACAACTGCGGATATCATCAGAGGAAATATTGTCATTATTGGACCAGGCTGTACACTCGGACGGGTAGAGTATCGCGAACAAATTACAGTGCATCCTGAGGCCAAGGTCGGAAAGGTGGAGAAGGTCGGTGAATGATAATCTGAAAATAATTGGAACAACGTCTTCAGCCGGTGGTTCTTTTAAAGATGTTAAGATCACTGGAGAATGCAAATTTGCCGGAGATGTGAAATGCGAGAAGATGAGTCTGACTGGAAATGCCAATATCGTTGGTAATCTGCATATGAAGCAAATGAAAATAACTGGCGAAATTGCGCTCGAAGGTAGTCTGGAAGGAGATTCCTTACGTGGACAGGGTGAAATAAAAGCAGCCTCTGTAAAAATCGATAAGCTTAATATCTACGGAAATCTGGATGTGAAGGGTGATTGTGAAGGTGAAAAGCTGCTAATTTCTGGTGCTCTCAGCGTAGCTGGATTACTTAGTGCTGAGCATTTGGAGATTAAGCTTTATGGCCCAAGCTCTGTGAAGGAGGTCGGGGGCAGTATCATAACCGTCAAGAAGAGTAAAGCTGGAAAGCTGCTGCATATGATGAAGCCGACTTCGAAAATCCTGTTTGAAGCGGGGCTAATCGAAGGCGATGCTATTGAGCTGATCAGTACAAAGGCGAGTATGGTAAGGGGAGAACGGGTAATCATTGGCCCGGACTGTGAAATAGAAACGGTGGAATTCCGAGATACCCTAGAAGTTCATAAGCATGCAACTGTGAAGCAAAAAGTGAAGATATAAAGACAGCTTTATAGATTTTTTTGATAATGAGGAGTGGAACATATGAGTGCTGTCAAATCACCCAATTTGGGCATTGTTATCGCAGGTCTCTTGCTAGGAATTCTGATGGCCTCTATGGACAGCACCATCGTTGCTACTGCAATGGGGAATATCGTTGGGGAACTTGGCGGAATGGACAAATTTGTCTGGGTCACATCAGCCTATCTCGTAGCCGAGATGGCGGGTATGCCCATTTTCGGCAAGCTGTCCGATATGTATGGTCGCAAGAAGTTTTTTATTTTTGGGATTATCGTATTTATGGCGGGTTCGGCGCTTTGCGGAACGGCTGACACAATTACGCAGTTAGCTGCGTACCGGGCTATTCAGGGAATTGGTGGTGGTGCGCTGGTGCCGATCGCTTTTGCCATCATGTTCGATGCAGTACCGCTGGAGACTAGGGGTAAGCTGGGCGGGGCATTCGGTGCTGTATTCGGCTTGTCGAGTATATTCGGTCCTTTGCTAGGTGCGTATATCACAGATCATATTGCTTGGCAGTGGATATTTTATATTAACTTGCCGCTGGGTCTGTTGGCTTTTGCAATGGTCGTATTCTTTTATAAAGAATCGCATGAGCATTCAAAACAGCCCATCGACTGGTTGGGTGCGGGTACGCTACTAGGTTCAGTCATCTGCTTAATGTTTGCGCTGGAGCTTGGCGGGAAGGAATATGCTTGGGATTCGTCCATGATTCTTGGTTTATTTGCGGCCTTTGTTATCCTTGCAGCTGTGTTTCTTTTTGTAGAGACAAGAGCGAAAGAACCGATTATTTCCTTTGCTTTGTTCAAAAAAAGATTATACGCGGTGAGCATTATCTGTGCTTTATTTAGCGGGGCAGCTTTTATTGTGGCTTCCGTGTATATTCCGATCTTTATTCAAGGGGTATTGGGCGGATCAGCTACAAATTCAGGACTTGTATTGCTGCCAATGATGGTCGGCTCAGTGGTTACAGCTACGATGGGCGGATTTCTAATGTCAAAAACCAGTTACCGCAGCCTGCTGATTCCTACATTCGCACTTTTGGTGATCGGTACTGGACTTGTAGCGACACTCACGCCAGATGCTTCGCGACTGCTTGTTACGTTGTATATGATTTTGATTGGATTAGGGATTGGCGCTTCATTCTCAGTGCTAAGTACGGCATCCATTCACGGATTGACCGCACAGCAACGTGGCTCAGCTAGCGCAACACTTAATTTCATTCGTGCACTGGGCATGACCATAGGCATTACTACCTTCGGTATCATTCAAAGTCACTATTTCTCAGGCAGTCTTACCAAGCTACTCTCGGCTAGTGATGGAGGAGCGGTTCCGGCGGGAGCTATGGATTTTAAAGACCCACATGCATTGCTCTCACCGGAGACTAGGGCGCTCATTCCACCTGAAATTCTGGGGAAGATTACTGAGGGGTTATCCTCTTCCATTGTAAACACTTTTGCTTGGGCGGTGATTCCTGCAGCTTTAGCATTATTAGCTTCATTCTTTATGGGACGTCAAAAGATGGATGCTTCCGCGGCGGGGGATGTTCAGGTGTCTGGGCACTAGGATTTTGTGGAAGGAACGGATTGCAGTATGGGTTAAGCGTGGATTGTCATGTGGATTAATCGTGGGTTGCAGTACGGACTACAGTATGGGTTACAGTGGTATTTGGTGTTAACAAACTAGGATTTAAAGTAATGCGGCAGCTTCCTATTGGGGGCTGCTCTTTTGTTGATATGGCCTTCCCGATTAGACAACGTTGATATTGTGGATGGAGGGTTGCGGACCGTATAGTCGCTATTCCCGTTTTTTTGGCCAATTTGCAGTAGTTTCGGACTGGATGGCTCTTATTGGCATCAAATTGCTCGTATTTGGCCTACATTAGAGAGAATAGCTGCAACTGAGTCCGATAGCACGAAAAAATGTGATAAATCTGCGAAATAGGTGCATCTGAGTCCGATGCAGCAATTGTCAGACGTGAAAGACCACTGTAGCAGACCGAGCGCAGATAGTAGTACATAGCCTATATAGTATCTCGCAGCATACATAGTAGTTTGTAGCACACAAACAGCAATGTTTTTGAACTCTGCATCAGCAGCCGCATTTCGGGAACTTCCGAGATACGGCTTTTTTATAAGCCGAAAGGCATATGTGTTCTCCATCACTAGGCCCATAGCGAAGACGTAGAAAACGGTCGATTGTGCTGCGAATTTGGTTCACAAGCATCTGACGGTTCTCCTGAGAGGTCGTTCTGCGCTCTATCTCGGTGGACGCTTAGGTTCTGATAATCTGAAAGCGTAATCAAAATCTGGGTATAGGAGATTCCGACATGGGGGTACCTTCTGGTGAATTACTTCCCAGCGTCGATCCGGTTCATCGATCCCGCTGGAAGATGAAGAACAAACATAAATTGTTCTTCATGGCTTTTCCATTTCTTGTGGTCACCTTTATTTTCTATTATCTGCCGATCAGCGGATGGATTTATGCCTTTTATGATTTCATTCCCGGTATACCGTTGTCAGACACGCCTTACGTCGGGTTGAAATGGTTCAAGACGATCGTATCCAATCCGACGCAGACCGCAGAGGTTCTGCGTGTGCTGAAGAACACGCTTGCCATGAGTTCACTCGGATTAATTACATCCATCTTTCCAGTGATCTTTGCCATTATGTTGACGGAGATTAAGTCAGGCTGGTATCGCAAGTTGGTGCAGACATTAACAACGATTCCGAACTTTATCAGCTGGATTCTGGTTTACGCATTGGCATTCTCGTTGTTCTCTGTAGATAACGGTGTCATCACTCACATTCTGGTGCAGCTTGGAATAGTGGATGAAGGATATAATTTCCTAGCTTCCAGCTCAAATATTTGGGTCACGATGATCGTTTGGTACTGGTGGAAATCGTTAGGCTGGGGTGCCATTCTCTATCTTGCTGCAATCGCAGGCATTGATCAGGAATTATACGAAGCCGTTGAAGTGGATGGTGCAAGTCGGTTCCGCAAAATCTGGCATATTACCATTCCTGGTTTGATCCCAACCTTTTTTGTCCTGCTGCTGCTCTCTATAGGTAATCTAGTCAATAACGGGATGGAGCAGTACTTTTCCTTTCAAAATGCGATGAATAAGGATTCCATTGAAGTGCTAGATCTTTATGTCTACAACATCGCTTTCGCGAACAACTTTCCTTTTGCCACGGCCGTCAGCATGTTGAAATCGGTTGTCAGTGTAATTCTACTATTCGCAGCGAACACGTTGTCTAAGATGGTGCGTGACGAATCTATCATTTAAGTCAGGGGTGATCCCATTTGAGAAAGAAAAAACTAACGGCTGGAGAACTTATCTTCCAGATTATGATCTATACGCTCTTTGGATTGTTCACCCTCTCATGCATCTACCCATTCTATTATTTGTTCATCAATACGATCAGCTCGAATGATCTTAGCGCAGCGGGGTATATCAAATTTTATCCAAGACAGATCCATTTTGATAACTATAGCAAGGTACTAAGAATTAGCGGTCTAGGACATGCGGCAACAGTCTCTGTGTATAGAACGGTTGTCGGGACGTTGCTTACTGTGGGGTCATCAGCTTTTCTAGGATACTTGTTCACCAAAAAGGAAATGTGGGGCCGAAGTATTTGGTACCGGAGTGTCGTGGTTACGATGTATTTTAGCGCAGGTCTGATTCCTTGGTATATTACAATGCACAATTTGCATCTGACCAATAATTATCTGGCTTATATTTTGCCAACAATTATTACACCCTTTAACATCATTCTGGTCAAAACCTTTGTGGAGGCTATCCCACCATCACTAGAAGAGTCAGCATCTATGGATGGTGCAGGTTACATGCGAGTGTTCTGGAGCATTATTGTACCGCTTACTACGCCAATTCTAGCTACGATTACGATTTTCTCCGCAGTGAATCAATGGAACTCATTCATTGATACGGCATTTCTGATGACAGATACGAAGTACTACACGCTCCAGTTCTTGTTATGGCGTTATTTGAACGAGTCCAGCTCGCTCGCAGCTTTAATTCGTAATTCACCTGATATGGCCGCTAGTGCAGCGAATATGCAGACTCCAACCTCGGTACGGATGACCGTGACGATGATTGTCGTATTACCTATCCTAATCGTATATCCGTTCTTCCAACGCTTCTTTGTCAAAGGAATTATGATCGGTGCGGTTAAGGGCTAATGAGTTACCGAATCGGTCACGAATAGAAGTTTTCCTCTGCTACGAGCAGAGTTGAACTATAAGTGAAGATACGAAAGGGAGGTTTAAAGCAATGAGACTAAGAAGAGCATCGCTTGTCATGCTATCCGTAATCCTGGTCTTTGTTCTGGCAGCCTGTGGCGGGGGGAATAATACGACGGCTAACTCGGGCAAAAACACGAGCACAGAGAAGCCCACGTCCACTGCCACGAATGCGCCGGCGGAAGAAACAGCAGCACCGGATGACAGAGCACTTGATCATTCCAAGCCGCTGAAGCTGACCGTGTTCTCTACAACAGCTAACTATGCGGGTCCACAAACCGGATGGTTTGCCAAAATCATCAAAGATAAGTTTAATATTGAGATGGATATTGTAGCTTCAAACCTGACAGGTGGAGATACCAAAATCTCTGCAATGATGGCTTCCGGAGATCTTGGGGATATCATTATTTTCGGCGATGACAAAAACCATTATCCAAATGCGATCAAAGGAAAGCTGCTCTTAGACTGGACACAAGACGGGCTTCTTGATAAATACGGAAAAGACATTGGGAGTACATTCCCAAAGGCGATTGAGAAAGCAAAGGTTGCTTTTGGCGGCGGATCATCAGTTTTTGGCATCGGGAACAATGTAGCTTCAAATCCGTCCGGACCTTCTGAAGGAAAAGACATGACTTGGGGGCCAGACCTGCGTTTTGATCTTTACCAACAAATCGGAGCACCTGAAATTTCAAAGATTGAAGATTATCTGCCTGTGCTGAAAAAAATGCAAGAGCTTGAGCCAAAGAATGAGCAAGGGAAGAAAACCTATGCCTTCTCGATGTGGTCTGACTGGGATGGCAACTATAAAATGACACTGGCTAAACAGTTCGCCAACATGATGGGCTATGACGAAATTCCTGACACTGCCGTGTATGTTAAAGCAGACGAAGAGAAGTATTATGACTTCTTATCCGATGATAGCTGGTACATGAAGTCGCTTAAACTGTATTTTGAAGCTAATCAAATGGGCTTGGTTGATCCGGATTCTATGACTCAAAAATTCGACGATGTTGTAGCGAAATTTAAAGATGGTCGTCTGTTGTTCTCCTGGTTCCCATGGCTTGGAGCTGCTAACTACAATACACCGGAAAGAACAGCAGAAGGTAAAGGGTTTGCATTAGTTCCGTTCAAGGATGAACTGATGTATTCCACTGGCTTCAATGTATACGGTGGTAACGGTATTATAGCAATCGGTGCAAAAGCTAAAGAACCTGCAAGAATTATGGAATTCATCAACTGGATGTACACTCCGGAAGGTGCAATGATCTCTGCAGGAAGCGGAACAGCGGTACCTAACGGACCTAAAGGTCTGACTTGGGATATGGATGCAAGCGGTAAACCTGTCGTGACTGACTTTGGCTGGAAGGCTTACGCCGATCAACAGAATACACAAGTGCCTGCAGAATATGGTGGTGGTGACTACTACTACGGTTCTAATCAAATGAACTTCTCTTTTGTAGTTCCGGCGATGGTGAATCCAGACAACAAAGAGCCATACGATCACAATCTATGGACGACAACCCTAGAGCGTAATCCGTCTAAGCTTGATAGTGATTGGAGAGCGAAGATGGGCGTTCTGACGCCTAAGGAGTATTTTGAGAAAAATAATTTATTGGCCGTCGCGCCACAAGGCTTCACTGGTAAAGAACCATTGATGATGGACAAAACGCTGGAGCAAAAGAACAAACAAATCGGTACGGTCATTCAACAAATTTCTTGGAAAATGGTATTTGCTAAAGATCAAGCCGAATATGACAAATTGAATAAAGAAATGCATGACAAGGTGAATGGTCTCGGCTATGCCGAAGTTATGGATTTCTCGATTAAAAAGGCAGAGGAACTGTTCGAGGCTCGTAAAAGTGTGAAATAAGTTTCGATTAGAAAAATATAAATAGGGTAGGGCGGCGCGGAAGCTGTTCTGCCCTATTCTATTCAATTAAGGATAAATGTGGTATTCTCTCATTAAAAATATAGAACGCTTACAAGAAGAGGGAAGAGGATCATTCGGATGGTAAGAGTACTTAAGCGTAATCATCCCCCAGCTGTCAAATCCTTACGTAATACCTTATTCATCTATCTAGTTATCGGAACTCTACTTCCACTTCTCTTAGTAGGATTCGTAACCTATACCTCTATTTATTCTATTCTTTCAGGAAAAATTGGCAATGGTATAAGTGCAAGCCTGAAACAGGAAGCCTCTAGCTTGGAGAATGCCATCGACAATATGGATTTTGCCTCTAAACAGTTTGCGCTAGATGGTCAGATCGTGGAAGAAATGTCCTCTTTTATTCAAGAAAAGCAAATTTATCGCAAATCGCAAATGATGAACTCCATCAACCAGAAGATCAACCTCGTTAATTTCACGAATCCCTACATTGGACTTACAGCCTACATTATGCCAAGCAGTGATGATCCGGTTCTGTTCACGAATATGAGTGCGCGTAGAAATTTCGATATCAGTACATTACCTTCTTTTATGCGATATAACGGGGCTGATTATTATGGGCCGCATCCCACGATGTATGCCGTCGGCGATAATCTCGTGTTCTCAGAACAGCGCATTGTGCGCGTACCAGGTGAGCATAAGTTATATATTTATTTAGAGACGAATTATAGCCTGCTTCGCAAAATATTTAATCAGGAATCTTATGGGATGAAAGTAAACCATCTACTTGTTAATCAACAGGGAGCTAGCACTTATGTAATTGATGGTAAATTGCCCTCAGGGATTATCAGAGCAGCGGGAAGCAGCTCCAATCTCTCACATGAAACCCTTACCGGATATCATCTGTTTCGATATGCGAGTCCTCAGGGCTGGAAGCTTATTGCAGTAGTTAAAAAGTCCGAATTCAACAGTGAAATTTATTCTTGGTTCTATAAAATGATCCTGCTCGCGTTCTCGACACTACTCTTTGCCGGAGTTCTGGCTTGGATGATTTGGAAAAAGATTTATGGTCCCCTGCGCAAGGTCAACCTTGAAATCAATCGAATGGCAGAAAATGTCACATCTCCAGTTGCCTACACGAATGTGGAAGAGTTTGATTTCGTGCTTAGTAACTTTCAACAGATGAAGAAACAGGTGAATGAGCTGATTGTTGCAGTGGCCCATAATGAGAAGCAGAAGAGCCAATTCGAGATTGAGAAGCTGCTCAGCCAGATCAATCCTCACTTTTTGCACAACACATTAAATACGGTGCAGTGGATGGCAAGGCTTAACGGTCAGAAGGAGATTGATAAGCTAGTCACTCTTCTTGTAAAGGTGCTTCATTATAATTTGGGCAAGCAAAGCATCATTGTTACGATTGGAGAGGAAATTGAAGCGATCCGAAATTATATGGAGCTACAGCGTATCCGTTATGACTATGAATTTGAATTTAATGTGGAGGCTGATGAGGATGTATTGTATGTGGCAGTCCCCAGATTTTTACTTCAACCTCTTGTAGAGAACTCGATTTATCATGGACTAAGTGATAATGGCAGGGTGGATGTCTTGATTACAGAGCATGGCGAAGGAGAAGTTCAGCTGTGTGTAAAAGATAACGGGGCTGGAATGGATACGGATACGTTAGATCAGCTGTTGTCAGAGGATGGCGCCAAGAAACGGGGGCTCGGAATCGGATTCTCGTACGTGAACCGGATGCTTAGAACCTATTATGGAGAACAAATGAAGCTAGAGATGTACAGCAAGCTAGGGGAAGGTACGGTTGTATCTATCGTGATTCCGAGGAAAGGTAAGGAGGACTTCGATGATTAAGGCTGTAGTGGTAGATGACGAGAGACTTGTGCGGAAAGGCTTCATTTCTCTAATCGATTGGTCATCCTTAGGGGTCGTTATTGTTGGTGAGGCGGGAGATGGCAAATCTGCCTTGGAGCTACTTCAACAACAGGAAGTGGATCTGCTATTTGTAGATTTGACTATGCCCGGTATTTCTGGGTTCGAGCTAATTAAACTAGTGAGGCAGAGTTTCGCAGGTATTCGCTGTGTTGTGCTTACTTGTCATCATGAGTTTGACTATGTGCAGGAGGCCATGCGTTTAGGAGCCGTTGATTATATTGTCAAAACTCTGTTAGAGATGGAGAATGCGGATGAGACTATACGTCGTCTAGTCGATCGTATCAAATGGGAGGACAATACACGGGGTGCACTTGTTCATGGTGAAGGAAAAAGGATAGCTGCAGACAAGGCACTGCTCTATTTGCCATTAAGCGATCACTGTAATGAAAAAGAGTTATTTCATCTATCCTTCGTGAAGAATAATCCGTTGATTACCTTTCATGAGATGTGGATGTCGCCCTTGCTTCACCGTTTCTCGGAAGAAGAAGGTAGGCGTGAGCTTAAGAGTCAGCTTTCTGGGAAATGGCAGACCGCGCTCGTCAGTGGGTTAAGGGATCAGTCGTTACAGGAATTGGAGGAGCAGCTCACCACGAAGCTTTGGCATACGCTATTTTATCATTCTAGCTCTGAAGAACTGACCTCTCTGAATTATGAGGAACTAGAGAAGGAAATAGTGGTTCCCAATTTAAAATCGGATGAAGCTGACCTATTCGTGCAGGCTCAAAATCTCAAGTGGACGATTGATGGAAATGAATGGGAGAATTTTGTGGCGAATATCCTCTTGCAGAAGCCAAGGCAGGATAGATTTCTAACGTTCGCACATTCCCTTTTGCAAAGCTGGAGCTTCTTAATTTTGAAGCCTGAGGATGCTATTCAACTGGAACGGGATATTTCGTATAACTTGAACTGGTGCCATTGGAAGACCTGGCTGCGCCGATTTTCTGATCATGTGGGAAGGAGAATGCTCGAGCTAGGATTGACTAAAGAGGTTATGTCTTGCCTTATTCGCGCAGTTCGTTACATGCAGAGCCATGCAGGTGACAAAATCAATCAGAGTGACGTAGCGGCTGAAATTAATATGAGCCGTGGTTATTTCAGTCAATGCTTCGCTCGTTTTGCCGGGGAAACATTCGGTGAATGCTTACGGGGGATGAGGCTTGAGTTGGCTAAATCATTATTGCTGGATACTTCACTGCCCGTTTGTGAGATTGCTTCAAGGTCTGGCTTTGAAGATGACCGTTATTTCAGTAGACTGTTCAGGGAACGCATTGGTCAACTGCCGCGTGAATATCGTGCGGAGGGGAAGGGTCAATGATGAGATTGTGGAGCTACTTCCTCCTACTTGTAATGATCATCGGACTTACATCATGCCGTGACCAGAGTAAAACAGTAGATTCTACTCGAAATCCTCAGGGAGAGGTCGAAGATGCTTCTGTAACGTATAGCAAATATGAAGATCCGATCGTGATCCGAATAGGATTCAAGGTTCCCGATTCCAGGCTAAATACAGGTGACAGCAACGATAATAATCCGATCACCCGTTATTTGGAGAGCATTACGAATATCAAGGTTGTTCACTCTTGGGAAGCGAAGGGTGAAGATGCTTTTTATCAAAAAGCACAGCTTGCGATCGATAGCAATGATTTGCCGGATGCGATGGTTGTTGATCGAGATCAATTGAAGAAACTTATTGATAATGACATGATAGAAGACCTTACAGAGACCTACGAAGTATATGGCTCTGAGTTAATTAAGGATATGTACAATTCTACTCAAGGGGAGGCATTATCCGATGCTTCTCGATACGGCAAATTATACGGATTACCTAATGTAGCAATTGATGCGGATTCGCCTGTTCTACTCTGGGTGCGTCAGGATTGGCTGGATAAACTGGAGCTGCACGCACCGCGAACCTTCGAAGATATTAAGAACATTGCGAAGGCTTTTATTGAGAAAGACCCCGATGGCAATGGAAAAAGAGATACTGTTGGGCTCAGCGGCTACAAGAATATCATTTATGGGACAAAGCCATTAGTAAATGGTTTGGATGGTGTGTTTAGTGCATTGCATGCTTTTCCTACCAATTGGATTAAAGATAACGCTGGAAACATCGTATACGGATCCATTACACCTGAGACCAAACAAGCGCTGGCCAAGCTGGCTGATTGGTATAAAAGAGGGTTGCTGGACCCCAATTTTGCACTTTATAAAGAAACTCAGGAGCCTATTATTACAGGGAAATCAGGGATGTTCTTTGGCCCGTGGTGGATGCCATATTATCCTTTGTCAGAGGCGGTTGCTCTCGATACTAAAGCAGAATGGAGAGCGTATGCAGCTCCACTTGATGATTCGGGTAAATTTGTTGCTCACTTGGCTCCGGTAACAGACCGTTACCTTGTTGTACGTAAAGGTTTCGAGCATCCAGAGGCGATTATGAAGCAGTTAAACGTGTTTACAAGACTTGAGCGAAGACAAGACCCTAATTCGGAGGAAGTTAAGAAGTTGGATGATTTCTCTGCGCAAACAGGAATTCAGCTGCGTGCTTATTATCCGTTTGACTTGCTAATTGATTATTCGGATGCAATAGAGAAACATTATGCAGATATTCAGCAAGCTTTACATGGCAAAATAGACCCGGATACATTAAATCCAGATACCCGTCTCATCTATGATCAATGGGTGGAGGACACTGAACAACCAAAGAAAGATCTAGAAGGCTGGAAAGCAGCGAATGCATATAAATACGGCGTTGCCGTCTTAACCTCAACGGCTATTGAGGGAGTGCGGGGAGTCTTTTATGGAAACACCAAACTAATGAAGAGCAAGTGGACGGAACTTCAGAATTTGGAGAGTGAAGCATTTTTGAATATCATTGTGGGCGATTCATCGATTAGTGACTTTGATGTTTTTGTAGAGAAATGGAAGAGCCTAGGTGGGGAAGAGATTACGAAAGAAGTTGCTGAAACTGTAAATATGAAGTAAGCACGGGATGATATAGGTTTTTTCTCTAAAAGTAGCGGAGTGAATGGACTGATTTTGGAAAAGTGGAGTGTCCTCACCAAGGAAACGGGAGCACTGATCGATAATTAGGGAATTCCTCCCTATAATTTTGCTGATTCGTTGGCAAATACCGATATTACTCTGATTTTTAGGGAGGATTTCCCTCTTTCTATTCATTTAAAACATTTACCAGCTATTTTCAGGGAGCTTTTCCCTAATAATTCTCAAACAAAGAAGCTGTCCCTTAAGTAGCCTTTACTACTTTTGAGACAGTTTCTTTGTTTGTCCTATTCTTCGTCAGTACTGATTTTTTGAAGTAAGTAACGAAGCTGCTCTACTTCCTCACTAGTTAATTTGCCAATGAGATTTTTATTGTAATCACTTAAAATAGACTGAAGGATAGGCGAGAAATCGATTGCCTTAGGCGTTGGATACAGTAGGTGAGAGCGTCGATCATTAGGATCTGGTTTTCGTTCAATGTATCCCGAATTCTCTAATTGCTTCACGGAACGTGCGGTGGTGGCTTTATCGAATTTCAATTCGGAAGTTAATTGATCTTGTGTAATCCCTGGTTTGGAAAGAATCAATTTGAGAAAGCTATGCTGCCCACCGCTACCTATTCCATAGGGCATGAATTTTTTTACCAATTGCTTTTGATTTTGACGATGAAAATAGGAAATCAATTTTCCTATAGGTTCTTTTTCCAAGATGTAGACACCTCTTTGGGTTTATAGTTCGCGTATTTGCTACTCTCAGACAAAGTGTACAATAAAGTCGTTGCGTACGCAACTAAATTGATGTACACTGGGTAAGCAAGTTTGGTTGCGTGCGCAACTAAACGCTGATTATACATTCAATGAGGTGTTAGTTTATGAGTTCTATTAGTGCATCCTATCAGGAAGACAAAGTAATTCAGAAGAAACGCTGGATGATATTAATTGTCCTGAATATTTTCACCTTTATGTCCACGCTTGATGGTAGTATTGTCAACATCGCTCTGCCTGAATTATCGAAACAGCTAAAGCTACCTATGGCACAAATTGAATGGGTAACCACAGGTTATTTGATGGCGATCTGTGCAGCGATTCTTTTCTTCGGGAAGCTTGGAGATATTGTTGGGAAGATTCGAATCTTTAAGATTGGAACGATTGTTTTTGTTATTGGTTCTATGCTGTGTGGCTTCAGTTTAAGTTTACCTGCATTACTTGCTTCGCGCGTCATTCAGGCTATAGGAGCTTCGATGACCATGGCGAACAGTCAGGGAATAGTTACGGATATCTTTCCAGCCAACGAGCGGGGGAAAGCTCTTGGTTTCATAGGTACATTCGTGTCTCTGGGAAGTATAGCAGGCCCTAGTTTAGGTGGGATTATGGTTTCGACACTAGGCTGGGAATATATCTTTTGGGTGAACATTCCAATTGGAGTGATCGTCATCCTGTTAGGCTGGAAGGTACTGCCTAAGGATTTAACTAGGACGAAATCTACAATAGACGTACCAGGTAGTATGCTCTTCGCTATTTTTATTATAAGTTTGTTCGCGGGGCTATTATTGGGCCAGCAGCTCGGTTATGGCGACAGCTTAATTGTGACATCTTTAATCGTAGCTGGAATCAGCTTCATTGCTTTCTTGTGGACGGAGCTTCGTAGAAAAGAACCGCTTCTGCAATTGTCATTATTTAAGAATCCGTTGTTTTCATTAAGTATTTTATGTGGTTTTCTCGTGTTTACAGCGAATTTCTGCTTTAATATTATCGCGCCGTTTTATGCACAGAATATGCTGAATCTATCGCCCTTTGAAGCGGGATTTCTGTTGATGCTGTTACCGATCTGTATGGTAGTCGTAGCACCAATAAGCGGTGCATTATCAGATAAAATCGGGTCTGAGTTCCTAACTTTTGCAGGGCTGGTGGTCATGGTTATTGCTCAGTTTGGATTAGCTGAGCTTCATGATGGAAGCTCTGTTGTGCTAGTAGGCGTGTGGATCGCTATGCTAGGAATAGGTAGTGGTCTGTTTCAATCACCGAATAATTCACTTGTTATGTCTAAGGTGCCTAGGACTCAGCTTGGTTCTGCGGGCAGCGTCAATTCACTAGTTCGTAATGTGGGCATGGTCGTCGGTATTACGATTGCTACGACCATTCTCTTTCATGTGATGAGTAGTGAAGCAGGTTATCGGGTAACAGGTCTAGTTCCAGGTCGACCAGAGTTGTTTATCAGTGGCATGCATGTAGTATTCATGACTTCGGCATCCATATGCTTTGTGGCTGCATTGCTAACGGGGTGGAGAATGCTGAGTGCAAGAAGCGCAAGAATGCAGACTTCAGAAAGATAATATGAAATAAAGAAGAAGATCCTTCTGACGCTACGGCGTGGAAGGATCTTCTTTGTGATGATATTGAAGGGCTTTCTTAACGGCTTGCAAGTATTGATACCGATAATGTTCATCCGGTTCTAAATAAGCACCCTCAGCCCACTCGTTCCAAGCGTTAATATAAATAAAATCACTTTTGAACATGTTCTTGGCCCTCTCAATTTGTCGTGACAGGTATTGACCGAATTTGTGAGGATTTGCACCTAAAGTACTTTGTCCGGCAGCACCTTTGCGTGGTGTATTATCCCAGTTAACAAATGCTCCCGGATATATAATTTCCCCGTCCCTGTGGGGTGTCCGCTCTAACATGGATTCCCATAACTCATCATAATCAATAACGATATGCTTCTGATCCTCAACCTGCTTGGAGCTCCATAAATGTTTAACGCCGCCATGTGCAAATGTGTAGTGAGGCTCAAATTCCAGACTGGCATCGAACCCTTGCTCTGACGTAAGAGGGAATCCGCCCAGCGTCCTGACCAGATGAAGCCCTTTTAGTCCGTTTTGCTGAGCTAAATCACGCCAACATTGAAGCATTTCATCACAGCGAGGGATGCTGGAGGATCTGTAGATAATAAATACTGGTTTGCCATCTACGCAAATATATCGTTCATCTCTGAATGCTTCCAACAAAGTATAAAAATGCATTCGCCAATCCCGTTCTTCTCCATATTCCTGTGGCATCAAGACATCTTCTTCGGTGCCATCCCAGCTTCGTGTCCAAGGTTCGTTAGCCCAAGAGAGGCAAAAGGGGAAGTCAGGCTCTTTGCTGTCAATAATTTGTTGAACCGGTTGTTCCAGAAGTCGCTTGCCATTGAACCAATAGTGATAATAACAAAAACCGTATATGCCATGAGCCCTTGCTGTCTCGGCCTGCCATTGCTTCACTTTAGGGTCCGTTAAATCATAGTAGTTATTATTTAAAGGCTTCTTGGGCTGATCATGTCCAGGATAAAGGGCTTCAGCCTTCCTGACATTTGTCCATTCTGTAAAACCCTTCCCCCACCAGAAGTCATTCTCTGTGATCTGATGGAACTGAGGTAATACAAAAGCGATGCATTTCAAGTCAGCTCACCCCCTATGGTTCCGTGAATATTTTATTGAGCAGCAGCTTTCCTTGCTGAAGATAAGAATGGTTGTACTTCACGTTCTTTAGAGCACGAGAAGCAGAAATTCTTCTTTCTTCACTATGAGAAATATAGTACTTGAAGCTCTCAGTGAGCTCTTTGAAGTTTTGGAAACGAATGAGATCTTCTTCTGCGATTCGTGAACCCTGGAGATGGGGATGATCTTCCACTAATTGAAATACGCCGCAAGCAGAGACCTCCATAATCTGCTGCACAGAGCCTGTGCAATTGATGACGATCCTCGCTCCATTGTAATAGTTAGACATATCTTTATCGTGCTTAATGTCTAAGAAGTTTCTGATGGGCTCCCAACCGCTGCCGACGGTTATTACCTTGAGGCCATGAAGTAGCTCCGAATAAGCTAGGGTGTGCAGAACACTATTCATTTGAAAATGGCCGAGAATAAGTACATCACTGTGATAACAGTTCTCTACACGCCTTGGATAATAGAGCTCCGTATCCGTAGCATAAGGAAGATAACTCGAATATTTCCCCTGTAAACCCTGATAATAAATTAGATTAACTATGTTCTGCGTGAAAATATAATCGAATAACAGTGCCAGATTACGTTCTGTTCGGGTAAGACAGGTCGCATCTGCCATCCATACGGCTTTAGGAACATTTGAAGCTTTCAGGGCAGGGATATTCTCCTCAGGGAACATTGTCTCGGATCCCAGAGCTAGTATCAGATCAGGCTGATACTGGGCTAAATATTGCTCTAGATTATGCTGAAACTTAATGGCAAGCACTTCTTTGACCAGATGTCTTAGCTGATCTTTAAAAAGTCGTACATTAAGCAATTTATTGCTTATCCCTGAGGGGACCAGAAGCAATACTCTTAATTGCTTAAGCTCCCGTTTTATAGTCTCCGCTCTATAAGAGTTCATCTCAAGAATGAGATTAGGGTGTTGCGATTGATTAACTTGGCTGATGCTGACTTTGTGAGTTGGGGGCCTTTGAGGAGTGAGCAAATTAGCTGTCTTCTTCATAATTCCTCCTGTATTCTTTGGAGCCAGTCGTCTGCTCTAGCACCTAGTCTTGCTAATCAGTATATGTGTAGGTGGATCTTTTGACTTTAGGTATAAGACCATTAATATGAATCCCGAAGGAAAAAGCGGATTTAGTAAAAGCTGTATATCTATCTATGACAGGGTTGGCTTGTTTAACATAAGATATACTATAAACTTGAAAGGGATGATTGCTGTGCCAACTTTCGATAGCATTCTAGTTACAGGGAGTCAGACCATTCAAAATGATCTGCATGTTTATGGGAATGAGACTATCGATTCAAATCTACATTTGAATGGAAGTCAGACTATAATGGGAAGCCTGAATGTGAACGGTAGTGAATCCATAGCAGGTCATTTGGGGGTTACAGGTGAAATTAGCGGTGCAGGCACCATAAAAGCTGCAACCCGTTTGATCACTGTGAATCAGGCTTTGACACCAGTAGCAGCACCTACGAGCCTTCAACAAGTCAGATATTTCGCTGTGGGAGTTGCAGGTCAGACAGGACTTGTGCTGAAGGGCACGGATGGAAATGACTATGTATTATTTATTGATTTGACTGGGGGAACACCTCATATTGGGATCCAACGGGCTTAATTCCAATAGCATTAATATATTCAAACTCTGAATAATAAAAAAACAGCAAGTCTCCTAGGTACAAATAGGGACTTGCTGTTTGATGTTTCTATTAATTTTTAAAGCTGTGAATTGGAGCGGGAATTCGTCCGCCTCGGTTAACGAAGTTCGCGCAGTTGAAGCCGTTAACAGCCATTACTGGTGCATATCCAAGGAGGCCGCCGAATTCGACGATTTCGCCAACATCCTTGCCGATGACAGGAATGACGCGAACAGCAGTTGTTTTGTTATTGACCATTCCAATCGCAGCTTCATCAGCGATGATGCCAGAGATCGTCTCTTTGGTGGTACTTCCCGGTATAGCAATCATGTCCAATCCTACAGAACATACACAGGTCATGGCTTCTAGCTTCTCGAGAGTAAGGGCACCACGCTGAACGGCCTGAATCATTCCGTGGTCTTCACTGACCGGAATAAAAGCTCCACTTAGTCCGCCGACATAGGAGGAAGCCATAACGCCACCTTTTTTAACATTGTCATTTAGAATTGCCAGAGCGGCTGTTGTTCCTGGTGCGCCAGCTTCTTCCAGACCCATGACTTGAAAGATCTCCGCAATGGAGTCGCCAATTTCTGGTGTTGGAGCCAGAGATAGATCGATAATCCCAAAAGGTACGTTCATCCGTTTGGACGCTTCCTGTGCAACTAGTTGTCCCACACGCGTAACTTTAAACGCAGTCCGTTTGATCGTTTCACACAGGGTTTCGAAGTCCTGTCCTTTCACTTCCTCTAACGCACGCTTGATTACACCTGGACCGCTGACACCTACATTGATGACACATTCCCGTTCACCAACACCGTGAAATGCCCCTGCCATAAAAGGATTATCCTCGACGGCATTACAGAAGACAACCAGCTTTGCACAGCCGATGGAATCCCGATCTTTAGTGCGTTCCGCAGTTTGAATAATGATGTCACCCATTAATTTGACAGCATCCATATTGATTCCACTTCTGGAGGAGCCAACGTTGACGGAGGAGCAGACTCTTTCAGTGACTGCCAGCGCTTCTGGGATACTGTCGATTAGAATGCGATCGCCTTTGGTGCAGCCTTTTTGCACAAGTGCAGAGAAGCCACCAATAAAGTTAACACCAACTTCTTTGGCAGCCTTGTCCAAAATTTCCGCTACAGGTACATACGTATCCGTCTTTACTGCTCCAGCGGCAATAGCAATAGGAGTCACAGAAATCCGTTTATTAACAATCGGAACACCGAATTGTCTTTCTAGATCTTCACCTGTTTTGACAAGCTTCTCGGCGGATCTAGTAATCTTGTCGTATACATTTTGGTTAAAGGTTCTCATATCTGTATGGGCACAATCCATGAGGCTGATCCCCATCGTTATGGTACGCACATCCAGATTCATTTCACGGATCATCTTATTCGTTTCTTGTACTTCCACCAGTGATATCATGGTCATCCTCCTAAATGCGGTGCATAATATTAAAAATATCCTCATGCTGAAGCTTGATTTCCACGCCGATCGATTCGCCGAGCAAATGCAAATCCTCAACAATATCCTCAAAAGCTTTAGTCGAGGCAGAAATGTCTACAATCATCATCATGTTAAAATAATCTTGTACAATCGTCTGAGAAATATCCAGAATGTTCAAATTGTGCTCGGCAAGATATGTACATACCTTGGCAATAATCCCTACTTTGTCTTTTCCTAATACAGTAATAATTCCCTTCATGATTACAGCCTCCCTTTGTATATGGTGATTAAGCCGTGTAAACGGAATGAACCATTCCAATCATTATTGCAAATGCTGAAGCAAGCTTCAACCAAAGGTTTTTTGTCAGTTTGATTATTTTTTTGAAAAGTCCTATGAAATCAAAGAAAATTCAATTGACAGTATATAAAAAATGTGATGAAGTGATAAGTTGATAAGATACTCTGAAGGAGTAAATATGAATACACAAAAATATAAAGATATGGTTGAAGAGCGAACCAAACAAACCCTCCAGAAATGGTCGGAACTGTCGGAAGTTAAAGAGAAGGACATTTATCGTTTTTTGCATAATTTGAAAGGCACGGCTGGAACTGTTGGGTTACAAGAAGTTGAACAATTTGCCGATGCAACGTTGCCCTATTTCACGGAAAGCAGCTTCAAGAGCTGGTCTGCTGAAGAGTGGGGGGACTATTTGTACCCGCTTATTCAACTTTTTGACCAAGATTCATCGATTACTATAGATTCAGTTAAGCAGTTAGACAAAAAAAGAAATAATGTTGCGCTCCCACTTAATGATATTTTGCTTATTGATGACGATGTAGAGTTAGTTGCTTATTTAAAAGAATCATTAGAGAAGCAGAACTATTATGTAAGCATAGCCTTATCCGCTGAACGAGGTCTCAAGATTTTTTATGAAAGCAAACCGGATCTGATTCTTCTAGATATTCTGTTGCCAGATATCAGCGGGATTGAGGTCTTAAATCAAATTATCGGCAAAGCCAAAAAAGAACGTATTCCTATCATCATTATAAGTGGGGAGTACTCCAAAGCGACTCAATTGCATGCCTATCGACTGGGTGTGATGGATTTTTTACCGAAGCCTGTAGATATTGATTTATTTCTGGCTCTGATCAAAAACCGCTTTGAGATGAAGAGAGAATGGCAGGAGTCTATCATTGTGGATGAATTGACGGGTGCGTTTAATCGAAAACACTTTAATCAAGTGATGAAGCAGCTGATTTGCGATTTTAAGCGTACGGAAAGGGTATTTACATTAGCGCTAATTGATCTGGATTATTTCAAAAAGATTAATGATACATATGGTCATCTAATCGGAGACGAAGTATTACAGACTTTATCTGAGCTTGTACAGAGCTCAATCCGGATGGAAGATACCTTTTGCCGTTTTGGTGGAGAGGAGTTTGCTGTGTTCCTGCCAAATACGGATGCGAGTTCTGCCTTATCAGTGATACAGCGCATTCAGGAGCAATTTGCTGCCACCGACTTTTTTGCGAAGAATGAAATCTTTCAAGTAACCTTCTCTAGTGGGATATCTGAGGTAACAGAAGCTGAGAATATTGCCGATAAAATTGTAGAGGAAGCAGATCAGGCACTTTATGCCAGTAAGTACGCCGGAAGGAATCAGACGACGCTCTACACGAATAATCTATCGTCTACTAAAAAGCGCTCGGTTCTAAATGTAATTATTGTGGATGATGATGCGTTGATTCGTAGAATTGTGACTCATCAGTTCGCCACTTGGGAGCCAGAAGATATTACTGAAGTGAAGATCAGCAGTTATGCGAACGGGCTGGATTTCTTGCAATCGGATTGGTATTCCGTCGATGAGAAATATATTATTCTGCTAGATGGAGTGATGCCGGATCTTGATGGAGTAGAAGTACTGGAAAGAATTCGCAAGACATATCCAGAAGTGAATATATTAGTGATCATGCTGACAGGAAGAAATAATCAGGCGGATATTATACATGCCCTGCAGATGGGCGCTGATGATTATGTAGTAAAACCAGTTCACATGCCTGAGCTGTTGTCTCGGATGGAACGATTGGCTCATAGATTCTTGTTCTAACACGAAGGGAATTATACAAATATGCAAAAAATATTGGTAGTGGATGATGAAGAAGTTTTACGAATGTTAATCGAGGATACATTGGAAGATTTAGAGAATGTTGAGATTCACACCGCTGATAATGGTCTAGAGGCACTGACTAAGCTATCCGCGGATCATTTTGATCTAGTGATTCTAGATTATATGATGCCGGAAATGACAGGGATTGAAGTGCTCCAGCAGCTGGATGAGGAGAAGAAAAAAGCTACAGCTATTTTAATGCTAACAGCCAAGGCTCAAGATGTAGATCGAATTCGAGCAGTTGATGCTGGAGCGCGTTATTTCATGCCGAAACCATTTAGTCCGATGGAACTCTTGCAGATTGTGGAGGGGATCCTAAGTGGTGAAGAAAAGTAGTTCTAATCACAGTATAAAAAATAGATATTTACGCATTATTGTTGTTGTGTTCTCTTTAATCGTCATTATGGGAACTGTATTCTTTCTTTTCATAAACTATGAGCAAGATGAGTTAAGTAGAGACCGTGAAACTTTACAGTTTAAAGCAGACACGATTAGCGAAATGGCGAGCACTTTAAATGAGGTGTTTTTTCGAGCTAGGGGATTTACTTTGCTTAAGGACGCGAATGAATTAAAGCTCTTAAACACAGCCCTCGCTAACTTTGATCAGGTGCTGGATAAGTATTCTAATCTTAATTTAAGTTCCGAAGAAGCCTTGTTTAGGGATGGTTTAAAATCATTTTATGACCAATATAAAAATAAAACTCTACCAGAAGCGATTCGGCTTGTCGAGGCTGATGATTACGAAGCTATGAGAGCTTTAGCTGGAGAAGGTAGTACTAAATCAGTGAATGATTTTCTTGCGTATACGAAAGAGTACAGATTGCGATCAGATACCGCATTAAACAATATGGCACTGGATTATATTAAACGGGCTAACGAATTTACTTTTATCTCCTTTTTTTTCAGCACAATAATTCTGCTCTTCTTCACTTTTATGATTTGGCGGATTCTTAGGAACTTGATTAATCCCATTCTGAAGCTGGAAGGTGCAACTCATTCATTGGCTGCCGGTGAGGAAATTCTTCTGGGTAATCTTAAGAGTCAGGATGAAATCGGTCGACTTTATACTGCATTTCTAAATATGGCGAGAAGTATTCAGGACAAAGAAGAAGAATTGATGATGCAGAATGAAGAGCTACATGCGCAGCAGGACGAACTTCAGGATCAGCAGTACAGACTGCAACGCTCGCTTAGTGAAATAGAGAGTATGATGAAAGCACTAGATCAGTCGTCTGCGGTTGGGATTCTTACAGATAAAGGAGTCTTTACCCACACGAATGATAATTTAAGCAGATATACCGGCTATAAAAAGTCTGAAATTATTGGTTTTACCTACAAATTATTCGAACTCTATAATATATCTAGAGAACAAATGCAGAAGATCTTCAACAAATTAAATACGGGTGGGGTATGGAGCAATGAGCTTCAGATTCTGACGAAAGACGGATCGCCAATCTGGATGCATCTGACTATCGTACCATACCTGAACAATGATGGAGTGATTTATCAGTATATTCTCATTGCGTATAATATCACATCCATGAAAAGTGTACAGCTGGAGCTGGCGGAAACGCTGAAGAATACGGAACAGACTACAAAGATGCTTGAGCTTTATAATCAGCTGAATCATGACATTACCTATACCTTAGATAAACATGAATTTGCAGATAAGTTTATTCAATTTATACATCGCATGTATTCCTTTGATTCGAGTTTCTTCCTGCTAGTGAAAGATAAGATTGCGGCTGTAAAAGGAATTCCTCAGGAAAATGTACAGCGGTATATCGATAATGAGAACAATGAAATGTTATATCGTTTGAAGTCAGAAAAGTCATATGTGGTTAAGCGTTTAGCCACGCAATCGGAACAGGGAATTTCTGCGAATGAGGTCTACTGTTACGATTTCTATACTACTGTTGTAAATGCTGAAGATGAGATTTTAGCTGTATTCTGCGGAAGCCGGATTGGGCATTCTTTCAGTAATGAAGAGATTAATGAGGTTCAAGGGATGATGAACCGCGTAGCTCTGGTGATTGAACGATTAGTCATGTATGAAGAGATTGAACATGGGCGAAAGCTGAACCGCGATATCGTGAATAATGTAAACGAAGGGATTCAGTTCGTAAATACTGAAGGCATGATGCTGCAGATGAATAAAGCGCTGTGTAATATTGTTAACTATGACTGGACTGAAGGTACAGTGATTCCTAGAAAAGAATGGATGGATTATTTCATCGAACGCTCGAACGAGAACGATGAACTTCGGTTGTTTTTTGAGCAAGCAATCGCTGAGAATGCTCTGGAATCCAGCAGTATGCAATATTCCATTGGCGCAGAATCAAAGAAGCATATCGATGTTTATGCGATTCCTGTTTTCCGTCGTGAGCTCCGAATAGGTACATTGTTCGTCTACAGAGATATCACTAGGGAGTACGAACTGGATCTTATGAAATCTGATCTTGTCAGTACGGTAAGTCATGAGCTGAGAACGCCATTGTCGAGTGTACTAGGATTCACGGAATTATTATTGACCAAAACCATGAAGCCTGAGAAGCAGCTGAAGTATCTGGAGACGATTCATAAGGAAGCGAAGCGATTGACTGAGCTCATTAATGATTTTCTAGATCTGCAGAGAATGGAATCAGGTAAGCAGCAGTATATCACGGAGCATGTGAATCTCAGTGAAATTGTGCTTGGGGTGATCGATCAATATAAACTTAGCAGCATACATCATGTGCTGTTGGTGGATGAAGCTCTTAATGCAGAAGTGGATGTGGACAAGGATAAGATTGTCCAAGTTCTAACGAATCTGTTAAGTAATGCGATTAAGTTCTCGCCTGTTACTAGTGAAATAAAGGTACTGCTGCATAATGAGCCAGGTCAAGTAATTGTGCGCATTCAGGATAATGGTCTTGGCATTCCTAAGGATCAAATAGGACAGCTATTCCAAAAATTCAGAAGGGTCGATAACAGTGCCTCCAAAAGAATTGGTGGAACAGGTCTCGGTCTTGCCATTTGTAAAGAAATTATAGAGAAACAAAAGGGGACCATCGGTATTAATTCGGTAGAGGGAGAAGGGACGACCGTTTGGTTTAACCTCCCAATCCTCCATTCGGAAACAAGCAGACAGCAAGATGAGCTAAACAAGTGGAATGCAGATAAAGAGCTCAAGCCTAATGTAATGATCGTTGAAGATGATTATAGTCTTTCGTTACTTTTATCAGAAGAGCTTAAAGGGAAGGGCTTCCGTGTTACCCATCACTATCATCCGGGGCAAGCCTTTGATCAAGCCTTAAAAACAACATTTGTTGCGATAGTGGTTGATTTGATGCTTGGGGATGAACTGGACGGTTGGGATTTGATCCGAATGCTGAAAAATGATTCGAGAACAGAGAATATTCCGATAGTTATTTCTTCTGCTCTAGATCAATCGGATAAGAACCAACTGAATGATGTGATTCAGAAGTATTTAACGAAACCTTATCCGCCTGGCGAGCTATCGAATACGCTTGAAGAGATTGTGAAGATAAAGATGGGGGTAGGCGAGGTATTATTTCCCCAAAGTAAGAAGGATTTATAGTTTTTATTTATCACAATATTTTATAAATAGTATTACTTTTTATAATGAAACCGATCAAATCAGGGTAAATCATACTGTTTTGATCGGTTTTTACGTACTTTATTGATACTTTTTCAATAATTTACAGTTTTTAGGTGAAATAGACTTCATTGATCGTTTACAATTATTGTGATAGCCTGATTTTATGAGGTTCTAAAAAAGGCTCAGATAGATTCAAATGAGGTACGGATCATAACCAGATTTCATGTTTAGGAGAGGTGGATATTGTTGCAACTACAGGTAACGAACAGTCCTTTTAACGAGAACCAAGTCGAGCTTCTCAATCGTCTTCTACCAACTTTAACGGAGACCCAGCAAATATGGCTCAGCGGATATTTGTCCGCGATTGGCCGAACAGCTGTAGCAGTGCCAGCGGGTGCTGAACTTCAAGTGCAATCGAACACAGAGGTTGGAGCCGCTACTGCGAGTCAACCAGCAGCATCACGGGAAGTGACCATATTATTTGGTTCGCAAACTGGGAATTGTCAGCGACTGGCAGGTAGCTTATCCCGCAAGCTGGAAGAGCAAGGCTTTCAGGTCACACTCTCCGCGATGAACAGCTTCAAACCTACTGCGCTTAAAAAGGTTGAGAATCTGCTTCTACTGGTGAGTACTCACGGAGAAGGTGAGCCGCCAGATAATGCACGGATTTTTCATGAATTTCTTTATAGTAAAAGAGCTCCTCAACTAGAGAACCTGCGGTTTTCTGTTCTGGCTCTGGGAGATACCTCCTATGAATTTTTCTGTCAAACCGGTAAGGATTTTGATCAGCGCTTAGCGGAACTTGGCGGTCAACGTTTAAGTCCACGCGTAGATTGTGATCTCGATTATGACGATTCAGTTGCCGAATGGTTTAAAGGTGTGATTGGTGCATTAAATGCAAATTTAAATGCTCCAGCCATTGCTGCAAAAGCGGTTCAAGCCGCAGAAGACGCAGAGTCGAAAGAGCCTTTATATACCCGGAATAATCCATTTAAGGCAGAGGTGCTGGAGAATCTGAATTTGAACGGGCGCGGTTCGGATCGTGAGACTCGTCATTTGGAGCTATCACTAGAAGGCTCTAACATTCAATTTGAGCCAGGGGATGCGCTGGGTGTTTATCCAGAGAATCATCCTGAATTGATAGATGCAATTATTCATACTATGGGCTGGAGTCCAAATGAAATTGTCCCGTTTAATAAAAAAGGGGAAGAAGGCTCCTTAAGTGAAGCACTTCTCCACCATTATGAAATCACTGTATTGACCAAACCGCTACTTGAGCAAGCGGCGAAGTTATCTTCTTCAAATAAACTAAGTGATTTATTGACGCCAGAGCGTGCGCAAGAGCTAAAGGAATATATTCAAGGCCGAGATCTCCTCGATTTGGTTCAGGACTTCTCACCGTGGGAAGGTACAGCCAGTAGCTTTGTGACTATTTTGCGGAAGCTTCCTGCACGACTCTATTCAATTGCTAGCAGTTATAAGGCTAACCCGGATGAGGTTCATCTAACGGTCAGAGCAGTAAAGTATGAGGCTCACGGCCGGGAACGCTACGGTGTCTGCTCGGTACATTGCGCTGAAAGAGTACAGCCTGGAGATACATTGCCTATTTATATTCAGCATAATCCTAACTTCAAGCTGCCGGCTAATCCGGATGCACCGATCATTATGATCGGACCGGGCACAGGCGTTGCACCTTTCCGCTCCTTCCTAGAGGAACGTGGAGAGCTGGGAGCGGAAGGGAAATCATGGCTGTTCTATGGGGATCGGCATTTCGTAACTGATTTCCTGTATCAGACTGACTGGCAGAGAATGCTAAAGGATGGCGTTCTAAGCAAGCTGGATGTAGCCTTCTCACGTGATACCGAAGAGAAAGTATATGTACAGCATCGCATCCTGCAAAAGAGCCGTGAGGTTTATGAATGGCTGCAAGACGGTGCTCATATCTATGTTTGCGGCGACGAGAAGTATATGGCACATGATGTTCATACTGCTTTGCTTACTGTGATTCAGAATGAGGGTGGACTAAGCCCTGAAGCAGCATCGGCTTATCTGGACGAAATGCAACAGGCGCAGAGCTACCAGCGTGATGTCTATTAATGGATAGATGGAAGTTATCGAATGACTTCGG
The DNA here is from genome assembly GCF_037963865.1 of Paenibacillus sp. FSL R10-2734. Classification (NCBI taxonomy): domain Bacteria; kingdom Bacillati; phylum Bacillota; class Bacilli; order Caryophanales; family Paenibacillaceae; genus Paenibacillus; species Paenibacillus sp. FSL R10-2734. The sequence continues at coordinate 3,051,135 of NZ_CP150170.1, forward strand.
GGGGAGATAACAACAATGGCAAACAATGAAAAGGTTAAGCCGATCGGCGGGCCTCCAAGCGATGTTGAGCATATTAAGCAGGAAAGTAACTATCTGCGGGGGGCGCTAGTTGAGACACTAAGCAATCCGATAACTGGAGGCTTGCCAGAAGACGATAATCGGTTGCTCAAATTTCACGGAAGCTATATGCAGGATGACCGGGATTTACGCAACGAGCGTGAACGTCAAAAGCTGGAGCCTGCATTCCAGTTCATGCTTCGTGTAGTTGCCCCTGGTGGTGTGGCTACACCGGAGCAGTGGCTGGTGATGGATGACTTGGCTCATAAATATGGTAATGGAACCTTGCGTATAACCACTAGACAAGCGTTTCAAATGCACGGAGTTCTCAAATGGAACCTAAAGAAGACCATTCGAAGCATTAATGATACGTTAATGACGACCCTTGCAGCTTGTGGGGATGTCAACCGTAACGTAATGAGCAATCCGAACCCTTATCAATCAGAGGTTCACGCAGAAGTCTATGAATGGGCGCGTAAAGTCAGTGATCACTTATCGCCACGTACTCCCGCATACCATGAAATTTGGCTAGACGGTGAAAAGGTAGTGGATAGTTTAACAGATCGGGCAGAAGTTGAGCCGATTTATGGTCCTGTATATTTACCACGTAAATTCAAGATTGGTCTTGCGGTGCCTCCTTCAAATGATATAGATGTATTCTCGCAGGATCTGGGCTTAATCGCTATTCTTGAAAACGATAAGCTGGTAGGGTTCAACGTTTCAGTAGGCGGCGGTATGGGCATGACTCATGGCGATACCAGCACGTATCCTCAGCTTGGCCGTATCATTGGTTTTTGCCGTCCTGATCAATTGATCGATGTAGCAGAGAAGACGGTAACGATCCAACGGGACTATGGTAATCGCTCTGTCCGCAAAAATGCACGGTTCAAGTATACGATCGACCGCCATGGTCTAGAATGGTTCGTCGATGAGCTGCATGAAAGACTCGGATGGCAGCTTGAGGCGGCAAGGGAGTACCATTTCGATCACAATGGAGACCGCTACGGCTGGGTGAAGGGTACCAATGGGAAATGGAATTTGACGCTTTATATCCAAAGCGGACGGATTCATGATCAGGAAGGGTACACGTTAATGACCGGATTGCGGGAAATTGCCAAGATTCATACTGGAGATTTCCGGCTTACACCGAATCAGAATCTCACGATTGCCAACGTAACCTCTGCCAAAAAACGAAAAGTGGCTGAACTGGCGAAGCAGCATGGACTTACGGACGGAGCACATCTTTCTGCACTAAGACGTAGCTCGATGTCCTGTGTGGCGTTACCAACCTGCGGACTTGCAATGGCTGAAGCAGAGCGTTATTTGCCTTCGTTGATTGATAAGCTAGAGCTTGTCATAGATGAAGCTGGCCTACGTGATAAGGAAATTGTGATCCGGATGACCGGTTGCCCGAATGGATGTGCAAGACCGGCACTGGGCGAAATCTCGTTTATTGGTAAAGGTCCAGGTAGATATAATATGTACTTGGGAGCAGGTTTTACGGGAGATCGCTTGAACAAAATGTATAAAGAAAATATAGATGAAAAAGAAATCTTAGAGACGCTCGAGCCAATCCTTCACCGTTATGCAAAAGAACGTGAGCATGGCGAGCATTTTGGAGATTTCGTGATTCGTGCAGGTTATGTCAAAGCGGTTACTTCAGGTCTTAATTTTCATGATTAATCCAATATAGCTGGAAGGGGGTGTCCCGGAGCCTGATTATGGCTGCTGGGGCACCTCTTTGCTAGTTGTGAGCGGTCAGTGAGATTTATTGAGGTCATTGGGGGTTGGCATGGTCGGTGTGGTGCAGTGAGGTGCAATGAGGTGCAGTGCGTTGTGCATTGGCGAATCAGTCACTGTGTACTCGAAGTTGTTTACGTGCATCGGATTGCGGATTAGTTCAGAAGACGAGATAATATCGGACTCAGGTGATCTTATATACTGAAATCTCTCCAAATTGGAAGGCGTTCGGACCACAGAGCACTTATTGGTCTGAAAAGAGGCGGAAATATGCCTTTGTAAGAGGAATAACGTCTCTCAGGTCCGAAAGTGGCCTAAAAAGGTATAAAACGCTCCAATAGCGTCATCTGAGTCCGAAAGCAACAACGGAGTGGAAAAATTCCGGTAATAGACTGAGAAAGCAAGCCAAAAGCAGATTACGTAGACCAATGAAAAATGGATAAAACGAGTGGGAATGGAAGCAGCGCCCGCGTTAATAGTCAGCTCGACATAAGTAGCGAGCGTAGTTCACTTATCCTCAGAAAGAGGGAATATTATTAGTTTTAGAAAGGAAATTATATTTTTTTTGCCTAATGATTTGGATTTCTTGTGTTTTTCTTTCATAATATAAAGGGGAAACTAAATACAAACGAAGAGCCATTGCCCGTGAGTGATGCGTTCTGTACAGAAGAGGCGATATTATGATTATCATGAAAACGATGGAAGAGATCGAAAAAATGCGTGCGGCGGGGAAAATCCTCGCGGAATGTCATCGTCAAATTGCGCAAATTTTGAAGCCCGGGATTACTACTTGGGAGATCGATGAATTTGCAGAAAAATTTATACTCTCTCAAGGGGCGACTCCTGAGCAAAAGGGATACCATGGGTATCCATACGCAACCTGTGCATCTGTAAATGATGTGATATGCCACGGATTTCCGAAGAAAGAACCGCTGAAAGATGGAGACATAGTAACTATAGATATGGTAGTAAATTTAAATGGCTGGTTGGCAGACTCCGCTTGGTCTTACGGTATTGGCAATATTAGTGAACAAGCGAGTAAATTGCTCGACACGACTAAGGAATCCTTGTTCCGTGGCATTGAGCAGGCTGTTGCAGGCAACCGGATCGGGGACGTCGCTCATGCCATACAGGTGTATGCGGAGTCTAACGGATTTTCTGTTGTTCGTGATTTTATTGGTCACGGAATTGGTTCGGAAATGCATGAAGCTCCTGAGGTGCCTCATTATGGTCCAGCAGGAAAAGGACCTCGTCTTAAAGAGGGAATGGTATTTACGATTGAGCCGATGCTGAATACAGGCAGCTACAGAACAAAGGTTGATGCGGATGGTTGGACGGCTCGTACGATCGACGGCGGTCTGTCAGCACAATATGAGCATACTTTAGCTATAACCCCACAAGGGACCATTATCCTGACTGAACTTTAATTTTGAATTTTAAAAAAAGACCTGATTAGCAGCATCTTCACTTGATGTTGCTGATCAGGTCTTTTTGCTGTAGCGCAATTAATCAGTAATGTTGCGAGTATAATATTCAATGATATCTTTTCTGCGAATAATTCCAATAAATATGCCCTCATTATCAATCACAGGAACGAAATTTTGATCTGCAGCAAGCGTCAGCATATCCTCCATTTCGGCATTTATGAGAACGCTTTCGTTATGAACATGCTTCTGGATATCACTTACTAGAACTTCCCCTATATTGTCAAAGGTTAAACCTGCTGTGTTCTTCAGCTTCCACAATAGATCACCTTCCGAAAGTGTTCCTACATATTTTCCTTCATTATCAATAATAGGGATAGCCGTATAGTGGTGCTGCTCTAATTGTTCTAAGGCTTCCAGCATGGATAGTGAATTTGTGATATAGGCAACTTGATCTTTAGGCAACAAAAAAGAGGATATTTCCATCGGCATGAACTCCTTTGTATTGAAATTTTTTGGTTAGGCTACTTTTATTTAAACATACTTTTTGAAAAGATATGCAACTAAAATTTAAATGACTTAAATTATAGGAAGTAAGACCTATTCAGTGATAGTCGCATTTTGTCGATTAAAGATATGGTATATTATCCTAGAGTGGAGTTGTTTTAGATGGCGTTGTATCGAAGGCTTTCTTTGACGGTTAAATTTGTTCTGGCAGTTAGTTTAGTTATCATCATTATCTTTTTCTTCAGTTTAGTTGCAAATCTGCTAAATCTGCGTAGTGTGAGCATCTCTAATGGTGAACTTCAGGCAGAAGTCTCGGGAAGAAGTTATGCGGAAACCATTCAAAATAGACTGATAGACATTCAGTCGACTGGCAAAGCGCTCACTGAAGTACTGGTTGAATCAAGAGAACATCAAACCTTAAGTCGTGAAGATGTTATTTCTACAATGAAAACTATGCTTGAGAACAGACCAGAAATTTTTGCGATGAGCATATTATGGGAACCCAATGCCTTTGATCAAAACGATCAGGCTAATATAAATAAGATGCCATATGATGATGGTACGGGGCGTTTTATTCCTTATGCTTTTAGAAATCAAGGCGCGATAACGGTTGAACCCTTAAAGAATTACGATGTAGAAGGTGCAGGTGATTATTACCTTTTACCTAAAAAAGAGAAAAAACCGATTTACATTGAACCCTATTCTTATGAGACGACTGGTGGGGCTATAGAGATGATTTCGGTCATGCTGCCGATTTTAGATAAAACGGGGGTTTTTCTTGGGACTGTGGGGTTCGATGTATCGTTAACCCAATTACAGGAAGAAGCCGTTAAATATAAACCTCTGGGAGGTTATGTTTCTCTAATCACTGGTAATGGTATGTATGCAGCTAATCCTAATGATCCAGAAAGTGTACTCAAAGATTTTGGTGATACGGAAGAGAAAGCTGCACTGTGGAAACAAGTGAAGAATGGGAAGACGGTTCAGGGGTATACCCATAATTCTAAGGGAGAAGAAGTACTGCGGATTTTTGTTCCGATTCCAATGCCAAGTAGCGATCAGGTATGGTATACACAGACTGCGATTCCTAAAGCTACAATCATGGCTGACTACGAACAAGCTAAAACAGAATCTTTTATCATCATGCTTGTTGGGATGTCAATTCTAGGCGTAGTTATAGGCTTTCAATTATGGTTAATGGTGATCAAACCACTTAAAGTGTTATCTGAGAAATTGCAGCTTATGGCCCAAGGGGATTTAACTCAAACCTTACAGGTTCGAAATGATGATGAATTTGGCAAGATGGCTTCGCATTTTAATCAGATGACGTTTAAGCTGCGAGAAATGTTTGGACTTGTTTCAGATCTATCGATGTCAGTGGGAGCTACTTCTCAAGAGTTGACAGCTAACGCTGAACAGACAGGGAAAGCTGCTGAACAGATAGCAGTATCTATTGGAAGAGTAGCCGAGGGATCGCAGCTGCAGAGTGCTTATGCTGGAGAATCTTCGCTGGCAATGAGCGATCTTACCAATGGAGTGCAACGTATCGCTGATTCTTCATCAACGGTGTCTGCATCTGCTGATGAAGTGACTGATCAAACAAAGAGAGGCAGTGAGCAGCTGCAAATGGCAGTGAGCCAGATGACAGAGCTTAAGCAATCTGTGGACGAGACGAATCTTGCGATCGAACGATTAGGTGAAAGATCTGTTCAGATCAGTGGGATTATTGGACTGATCTCGAACATTAGTAAACAAACTAATCTATTGGCATTAAACGCAGCAATTGAAGCATCCAGAGTGGGGGAGCATGGTCGTGGATTTGCTGTAGTAGCTTCGGAAATACGGATGCTGGCGGATCAAACTAAAAAAGCTGCCGAACAAGTTACTGAATTAGTCGAACATGTGGTTCAAGATACGAATCAAGCCTCACAGGCTATGGCCGTCGGCAATGAGCAGGTGCGTATTGGTGTGCAGAGTGTATCTGATAGTGATCTTTTATTTACATCCATACTTGCTGAAATGACACAGGTGACAGATCAAATTCAGGAAGTGTCTGCAGCCGCGCAGCAGATGACCGCTGGTACGGAGCAAATTACAGCTAGTGTCAAACAATTATCCGAACTTGCAACGGAAGCATCCGCTGATTCACAAAGTGTAGCAGCAGCCTCAGAGGAGCAGCTTGCTTCTATGGAAGAGATTACTGCCTCGACGGAGTCCCTCAGCTCGATGGTACAAGATTTGCTGGACAAATTGTCTTATTTTAAAATTTAATATGAATGTGATGTCGTGATTACAGTTGGGGAACCCTGTCCTTTTCTAAAGGGTCAGGGTGTTTCCATTTATTACATTATGCTAAAGTGTATCTTCATGACTTTAGATGTGCTATAATCAATATATCGAAAGTAGTTACCTAGCGAATTCACATAGCGTAGAGGGTTATTCTTAAGATGACAATAACCTTGTACCATATGTGAATTTTTATTTTTTTAGAGATTTTGTAAGAGATTTTTTTGGGATAAGAATAACATGTAAATAAAAAAAAGGTGGTAATTATATTATGCAAACAGGAACAGTGAAATGGTTTAACGCAGACAAAGGCTTTGGTTTTATCGAGGTTGAAGGTGGAGAGGATGTATTCGTACATTTCAGCGCAATCACTGGAGACGGATTCAAGTCTTTGGACGAAGGACAACGTGTAGAATTTAACGTAGTTCAAGGCAATCGTGGTCAACAAGCTGAGAATGTAGTTAAACTCTAGAGTTATGAAAAAAATCCCCAAACTTATCGTTTGGGGATTTTTTTAAAATATAAATAAAGTATAAGTTTCACACAATACCTTATGTCTTATATTTCTCGCTTAAACGCTTTTCGTCCTTATAAGGAGGTCGAAGGCGTTTATGCTTGTAGGAAGGTGGCGGATGTAAATGCAGGTGTTTGAAGACTGGAATTTAAAAGTGAAAAAAACCTTTAACGCTACAAGCAACAAGGAAGTATTGACGGTGTCTGAAGCAGGCAGCTTGCTCGGTCTGTCTAAAGATCAAATGAAAAGCTATGTTGACAAGCATAAGCTAACTAAAGTCCCAATCATGAGAAGTGTGGTCAGGTATCTTTTACTGAAAAGTGAAATCGATGCGATTCTGAACAAAATCTAATATATCTTCAAAAAGCTTTGTGGACCCATCCTTGATAGGATGTGGTCTTTTTTTTGCCTCAAATAGTTCATAAAAAAAGAAACTTATCGATCTGATGATCGTCTATAATAATGGGATATTTAGGTAACATGAAATTCGGCAACAACTTTTAGGATCCCCAATTATCAACTGATAGAAAACATCCACAGGAAAGGGTAATTGATCCAAATGAAAAATAAACAGAGCACTCATCCACCGGCTTCATTTACTTTAAGTAGAATCGAGAAAAAGAAGGTAAAGAAGAGTAATAAAATCAGCAAGAAAATGAAGATCTGGTACTTTTCGCTTGCTATCGTACTTATTGCAGGGCTGGGATCTTTTATTTTCCGTAAAGAATTAATGATTTTTGGGTTTGATAATGTTGTAGCCCCAACTATTGAACACACCCTTAATGAGTCCTATGTGCCGTTAGAAGATACTGAAGATCCTGGAGCACAAGCAACGACGACGGAAAATAAAAACGATCCGTTTTCTATCCTTCTGCTAGGCACCGACCAGCGTGGTAAAGAGAATGGACTTTCTGACTCCATAATCTATACCGTCATTCGACCTCTGGACCATAAGGCACTGCTCGTCTCCATTCCTCGCGATTCATTTACAGAAATTATTGGAGCGGAACATATTAAAGGAGCAAGAACAAAAACCAAGATTAATGCGGCGCATTCATACGGTGGTCCACAGATGAGTGTAGATACCGTTAAGAATTTATTGAACGCGCCAATTGATTACTATGCCACTATAAATTTTAATGGGCTTGTGGGTGTTACGGATGCTCTAGGAGGCGTGGTGCTTCCAATCACCAAGGTGATAGAGAATAAGAATCCAATTCATGAGAAACTAAGAATTGAGCCAAACAAACCGATCTATTCTGGTAAAGAAGCTTTAATGTATGTAAGATATCGAGAAGACTCTGATTTTAAGCGAACAGAACGGCAACGGATTTATTTGAAATCAGCGCTTGAACGAATGAAAAGATTAGATAATATTCTTAATATACAGAACATTATTGAAATTGCCGGGAGTAACTTTAAAACCAATATGAAGTCTGACTTTATTCTAGATTTGGCTAAGAAAGTAATCCTTGAAGGGGGAACCCCTGAAATAACGAGTCATATGTTGCAAGGGGAGGGAAAACATACGGATCAATGGTATTATATACTCGATGAAAATGATGTAAAGCATACCCATGATATGATCGAGATTTGGTTGAATCCAGAATCTACTGAGGCTGATCTCATAACCGCATCTAAGGATGATGACGCATAATTTTTTTGGTAGACTATTTTATTTTTACACGGAGGTAAGCTTCTATGGCAGTAAAAACAAATGAGCAAATGCTACTCGATTTTAAGTCGCTCATTCCATTCGTGGAATCATTAGAAGAGGTGCCAGATCAATATTGGAATAAGCCCTTAGCAACTGGTAAATGGACCGTGAAGGATATCCTCTGTCACCTCATGCTCTGGGATAAGTATTTCTATGAAGGTGCTATAAAGAAGATTATTTTGAAAGAACCGTTAACAACAAAACATCTGGATTTTAACGAGTTTAATGCCAACGCTATTGAGTATGCCAAATTGTTATCCAAGCAAACATTGATTGAACAATTTGTGTTCTACAGAACAAGAATTTTAGATGCAGTCTCTGGATTAACGGATGAAGAATATGATCAGGAATATAAGGATGGAGACCGCATGAAGTTCAGTGTTCGCAAGTATTTGAGAAGTTTTATCCCGCATGATAAGCATCATCAGAAACAGATTGAGCATTTCTTAAAATACATACAGCAAGATGAATCCTAGGCTTCTCATGGTTTAAGCCTTAGCGCGATTCTGCACGAATTTCATGGATTGGCGAATGAGTATTGGACCAAACATGCTGCCGGCAGAGGCGGCTAAAAAGGAATGTAAGGGAAACTTTATAGCAAAATAAATGACCGTTCCAGCTACAAAATCAATTAAAATGAATTTCTTGATCTCGGATATTGGGATTGTGATGAATACAAACGATTCTTTATTTTTCAAACGGTTGACCTCCTAATTAAAAATGCTTCAAATAAATTCACTGTTCATTCTATTTAGAGAACAAGATGTCCCATTCGAAAAATTTAGAGTGTTAGCAGCAGGACTGGTGATTCGAGAGTATACAGGATTAGCACAGTAGATGTTTAAGAATGGAGATGTGAGGTATGGAACAGAAACAGATCATTGTTTTTTTGGATAGTGGAGATACGCTAGTGGATGAATCCACGGAGATCAGGGACGAGGACGGGATCGTGCTAACAGCGGATCTTATACCGGGTGCGGACGTCATGATCAGAGCTTTGCATGAGAACGGTTATACCCTGGCGCTGGTCGCAGACGGCGATACGCAATCATTCAAGAACGTATTTAATCAGCATGGGCTTCATGATTATTTTACGGCCATGATTATATCAGAGAATATTAAGGCAGTTAAGCCTAGCTCTCGAATGTTTAAAGCCGCTATTGGTGCCCTTGATTTATCGGAAGCAGACTTCTCACGCACTGTCATGGTAGGCAACAACTTAAGTCGAGATATGAAAGGAGCAAACGCGCTCGGCATTACGAGTATTTTTCAAAGCTGGACGACGCGTTATCCTCACACACCTGCCGATGAGTCCGAACGTCCAGACTATACGATCAGCGAACCGATTGAATTGATCGAACTAATCGATAAACTCAACGAGGAGCTACAGTATTAACGGCAAAGAAGAGTAAAGGATGAAGGCTCGTATGGACAATCAGAATCAACAAAAAGAGCGGAAACCGTTATTATATATTCAGACTGCAAATCATGTTATGGAGGAAATCCGGAACAGGAAGCTTCAGCCACATGATCTCGTCCCATCGGAAGGGGAGATCGCCAAGTTATATGGTGTCAGCCGTATGACGGCGAAGCTTGCCCTGCAAATCTTAGAGAAAAAAGGGATCGTTTATCGCCATGCCCGTCGCGGGACATTCGTATCTGCTGATTACCAGGCACATTCTGAGGAGCTGGTGCTAGAAAAGGCAATCGAGGCGAAGAAACCGATGTGCAAGATTGCATTGGTAATTCCCATCATGGATGATTATATTGGGAGAATCATCGCTTCCGTCGAAAGGGAAGCTCGCGAGGTGAATTGTCATTTACTTATACGAATGACTGCGGATAAGGAAGATGAAAGTGTATGCTTGCAAGAGCTGTATGATGATCAAGTGGATGGTATTATTTTATATCCGCGTGGGAGTACGCAGTGCAGCGAGAAAGTGATGGAGCTTAGTCTACTTAACTATCCACTAGTTATTATTGATCGTATCTTTCGCGAGGTGCAGATTGACTGTGTTTATCATGATCATTACCATGGGGCTTATAAGACCACCCAGTATTTGATTGAGAAAGGTCATGAGGAAATCGGATATATCTCGATGGCATTTGACGGTGTGACGAGCAGGGAAGATCGGTACAGAGGTTATCTTCAAGCCATGCTGGATCATGATCTGCCGGTCAACAGCCGTAATATTTACTTGAATTGCACTGAGGATTATATGCATCAATTGAGTGCTCCTAATAAGCAATTGGAAATGTTTCTAGGTAATCATTCGACGTTGACGGCAGTTGTATGTGTAGACGACTATATCGCTACATCGTGTCTGTACACGGCAATCTCAATGCAAATATTGGTGCCGGATCAATTGTCCATCATAGGATTTACCGACATTCAATTGGTGAGCTTGCTGCCGGTTCCTTTAACTACTGCAAGACAAGCGACAGAGAAACTCGGACAAGCTGCCGTACAGCGAGTTATTAAACGGATGGATCATTCACGTGAAGGGGCGCTAACGATCAAAATCGATACCACCATCGTCGAGCGGAGCTCCGTTCGACCACTAAAGTGATAAGCTGTTAAATGATCTACTTATTTATTATCTTTTGAAGCTTTTTCTTTCACCATTTTGGTGAGGGGAAGAGCTTTTTTATATCAGTGATATAAATTGAGAAATCATAATAGAAGCACTTTATCTAATGTTTATAAGCTAATGATTTAATTGTATAGATCAGTGACATATATTAATCTGAAAATAGATCGTTGGAAATTTTAGTTCTCAATAAACGATAACCTAACGGAGGCAGAGCGGGAAAATGAATAACACTAAGAAGGTCCATGTTGTATTTAAAACGCATTTGGATATTGGTTTCACGAATATGGCTGCACATGTGCTAAGACAGTACATGGAAGAGTATATTCCGAAAGCGATCGCTTTGGCTGATACACTCGAAGCTGAAGGTGGTCGTGCGCAATTTGTATGGACGACCGGATCTTGGCTCATTCGTTATTATTTAGATCACGCGTTTGCTTCGGAAAAAGAAGCGATGGAGAAGGCGATCCGTAAGGGGCATATTGTGTGGCATGGATTACCATTCACTACACATACTGAGCTTATGGATAAGGAGCTTTTCCGATACGGGCTGTCGATCAGCCAAGAGCTTGACCAACAATTTGGAAAACAAACGTTAGCCGCGAAAATGACAGATGTGCCTGGACACACACTGTCTATGGTTCCTTACATGCATGAAGCAGGTATTCATTATATGCATCTTGGAGTTAATCCAGCTTCTATGCGTCCTGATGTTCCAAAGCTGTTTCGATGGCAGGCGGGGGATGGTAGCGAATTAATTGTGAACTATGCCGGAAGCTACGGAGAGCCAGTTGAGGTCGAAGGGATCGACGATATATTGCTATTTGCGCATACAGGTGATAATTGTGGGCCGCCAAGTGCTGAGGAGATCGAAGAGCAATTCCGTGAAATCCAAGAACGATATCCTGACGCTGAGATTATAGCTTCTTCGCTAGATGCATTCGCCAGAAGTCTTATGCAGGTTCGCGAGCAGCTTCCTGTGGTTTGTGAAGAAATCGGTGATACTTGGATTCACGGTGCAGGCACAGATCCACTGAAGCTCGCCAAGCTTCGCGAGCTACAGCGTTTGAGAAGCAAATGGCTATCCGAAGGAAGCTTAGACGAGCATAGTGATGCCTATAAAGGGATGAGCGATGCTATGTTGTTGGTAGTAGAGCATACATGGGGTTTAGACGTAAAGAAATGGCTTCCTGACTTTCGTAACTATGCGAAAATAGACTTTAATGCAGCTAGAATCAAAGATGAGATTGATGTAGACGATATCCCCGCGAAATTCAATTATATTGGTGCATTTGCTATGGATGAATTTGATAAGCATTCTAGTGGCTTATTTGCGTCGGAGCAGAGCGTCCGTACTTACTCGATGATCGAACGTTCATGGGCGGAGCAACGGGGATATCTAGATCAGGCAGTCGCCTGCCTGGATGAAGACAAACAAGCGGAGGCAAAGGAAGCGTTTAGTAAGTTAGAGCCTGCGAAGGGAGACTTTTTCGCTGATGCTGAGCAGGCAAGTATCCAAGAAATGTATGCGGTAGAAGGTTATAAGCTGGCTTTTGGTGTGAATGGCTCACTTGTTCATTTATCGGATGCTAATGGAAAAGTATGGGTTGACGAAAGCCATCCCTTCGGCGTTTATTCCTATGAGACCTTCGGAACGGAGGACTACGCCAGATACTTCCGCACCTATATGCAAAACCTAGGCTTCACCCACCCTTGGTCTGATGCCGACTTTAACAAGCCTGGCTTTGAATTCGTTCGACCATTGCCTAGTCATCAGCTATATGAGCCTATCGTGACTGATATGAAGCGAATAAACGGCAACAAATTCTTGCTGCGTTTACGCATGCCAACTCAAGCTCATGAATTGTATGGCGCTCCGAAGGAACTTGAATACCTGTACAACTTTGAGCAGGAATGTGCCGTCGACGTATCTCTGCAATGGTTCGGGAAAGAAGCGAACCGCCTACCGGAAGCAAGCTGGTTTGGTTGTGCGTTGAATGTCGATAACCCCAATCTTTGGATGATGGAGAAGATGGGCTTGCCTGTCTCACCTTTGCGCGTAGTGAAGGACGGGAATCGAAATCTTCATGCATTAGGCCGTGGAGTTAGTTATCAGGGTGCGGATGGGAGCGCCTTTATCGAAACTAGGGAATCTGCTTTGGCTGCACCGGGTCAAAAAAGGCTGCTGCAATTCGATAATTCTTTTGCTTCGCTAGATAAAGGATGGCATTTCAATTTGCACAACAATATCTGGGGTACAAATTTCCCTATGTGGTACGGTGAAGATGCAGTATTCCGTTTTCGTCTGAATTTACAATCGAACCGTAAATAAAATAATGGAAGTATACTTGTGACTGAAGTACACCTCTTTGAATAGACATTGGAAAAACCGCTGAGTTTATCCGATGTAATTCTAGGAGGTGCATTTTTGTCCAGCTTCTGCAACAGATAAGATCCCTATGTTAAAAAGGCAAATTTCAACTTGGAAAATTTGGTTTTCATAGGTGATATCCCAAATTCCACCGGTTTCCTCAACCGCCTTCTTTACGCTTTTTAGACCGATACCATGAAAATGCTTATCTCGTTTTGTTGTAGCTAATTCTCCAAAATGGTTAGTACGTATTAAATGCTGATATGGATTCTGTATTCTGATAAATAAAGTACCCTTATGATAATGAAGTTGGAATTTAATATAGGGCTCAGTCAAATCTGGATGCTTACATGCTTCAATAGCATTATCGAGAGTGTTCCCTAGAATAATACTAATTGCATAAGCATCTAGGTCGAGCTGAGGTGGGATTTGAATGTCTGAATGAAAGGCAATGCCCAGTTTATTGGCAAATTGCTGTTTGTAATTAATGATAGAGTCGATTAGGATCGAGCCGGTATTACATCCGCCTGAAGAGAGTTCGATCACTCCAAGCAACTTATCTACATCATTCAGTCCTGCTTCTTTCTCCCCAGCTTGTAATTGTGACCTCAGGCTTAGCAAGATATTCCTGAAATCATGTTGGAACGTAAACATTTCTTGCTGCCTTTCTTTCGTGAGCAGATACTGGTTCATATAATAGTTGTTTTGTTGTTCCAATAGGTGATTTTTATTCTGTGCCGATTGTATGGTTAGTACGCGATCGCACAAAAGAATGATCAAGAAGTTAATCAACAGCATTCCCGCGGACAAGGTCGGATACAAGGCAGGATATTCCCGCAATGACAGCTCACTCGATAATTTTGCGATACTGAGAATGCTTATAAACGGAAAACAGAACAGCCCAATCCAATACAAACTGCTTAGATTTCCCTCGCCAAAAGATTTGGTAAAACGAAGCGTGATCTTCACCAGTAAAAACATCAGAAGCTTGGACAAAAACAAGGTGAAGATGTATCCGCTGGTCGTATACACAGGTGCGGTAGCTGCATCTGATAAAATAATCAGTGCAACTATGAATAAAGCGGCACCAATACGCCATTGTATTTTTCCTTTGTACAAAAAGGACAAGAGAACGATCCCCACTATATTAAGCCCAAGTATCCATAAGCCGGGGAGTGGGCTGTAGTGAAGGAGGAGTACGAAAACATAATAGGCAGCGTATACGGAATAAAGGATTATTTTGGATTCCCAAAGTCGTGGAAAACAATGGTTATAGAAATAATGGATGATAAATGGGAGAGCAGCAAGCGTAAGGACATAGAACAGTTCATCTAGAACAATATTATTCAAGTAGACTCCCCCTGAATTGCAAATAGCTCTTTTTCACTACAGTGCTCTGCTTATCACTGATCGGAAGTTCTTCCCCACTCGTTAATACAATTTTTTTGCCCTGAATTTGTTGTATGTAATCGAAATTCACAAGATAAGATTGATGAATCCGCACGAACTGCTTCGAAGGGAGCTTTCCTTCTTCTATAGATAAAGTACTGTAATATTCCGTTTGATCTTCCGTTGTTTGCAGAATAATTTTTCGACGGTCACTTGCCAAGTACATAATATTACGAATCGGAACAAGTATTTTAGTTCCACTTTGTTGTACAGGCAGTAACTTTGGTTGGTTTTGCTGACGCTTGAGCATTATTTGTTGAATAATGGAGATTAGTTTTTTTTCAAAAGACTCGTTATGTATAGGCTTCTTTATAAAACCAGAAGGTTGAACGTCAAATAGCTGAACATGATATTCTTCGTGGCTTGAAACATAAATTAACCGAACCCTATCATTATCACAATCTCTCCGTAATATATGACCCGCTGTTATTCCGCTTATTCCGTTCATTTCTATATCCATAAAAATAAGATCAAATGGACAGCCATGTTGAATCGCTTTCGCGAAGCTTTCACCAGAATAGAATATGGATACTTCTATCTTTACGGATTGCTGAATTGGATGGTTATTAATCAATCTCTCAATAGATTCTGCTGCCTTGAAATCATCATCACAAATGGCAATATGTATCATGCGAACTTCTCCTCCTGTGTATAAAGCAATAATACATTATATGGGTGTATAATCAAACGTTATCCTATTAGGAATCACTTGGAAGTGGCGAAAGTTACAATTATTCCAGTGTTTTTTACTATAGTGATAAATAATCCTAGTAAACATGCTAATTTATTATTAATTAGTAGTAGCAAAGGCTAGGGGAGTTGAAATATGAATACAACCATCTTTGAAGCTGAGGGATTAACTAAACAGTATGGCAGGGCAATTGCGCTTCAAAATATAAATATGCAGATAAAACAGGGAGATATCTATGGCTTTGTAGGAGAGAATGGGGCAGGTAAAACCACACTCATGAAAATAATTAGTGGATTAGTTTATCCTACAAAAGGAACTTTCCAATTGATGGGTAAAAGTGGTGAGAAGGACATCGCACGGATCAGAAAAAAAGTGGGAGTTTTAATCGAGCTCCCTGCCCTCTACCCCCATATGAATGCCGAAGAGAATTTAAGCTTTTATTGCAAGATTCATAGGATTTCGGATTTCAATAGAATTAAAGATGTACTGCATCTAGTGGGACTAACGAACGTTGAAAATAAAAATACATCAGACTATTCTCTGGGCATGCGTCAACGCTTAGGGCTGGCGATCTCTCTTCTCAACGAACCGGAATTTTTAGTTTTGGACGAGCCGATTAATGGACTTGATCCTACAGGAATCGTAGAGATGAGAAGATTATTGACTAAGCTGGCACATGAAAAAGGGGTTACCATTTTGATTTCCAGCCATATTTTGAGTGAACTCCAATTGCTCGCTACCAAATTCGGATTTATTCATAAAGGACAGTTCATTAAAGAAGTCTCTGCGGAAGAACTTTTGCAATCAGCTGAAGCGCAAATTTGTATTAAGACCGTTGAAGTAGAAGCAGCAATAAACGTGCTTAAGAACGATCTTAATATTCATTCGATCACATTGTCAGGATCCGGAGAAATATTAGTTCCCAAGGATTTGACAGATCTTGAACAGTTGATGTCAACGTTAATTAAACATGGGATTCCACTCGAAGGAATCAATCTATCCGCTGCAAATCTGGAGCACTATTATATGAATCTGATAGGAGAATGAGCAATGAGGGATTTTCTGAGAGCTGAGTCTTACTTTATAAAAAGGGACACCATGTTTAGGGGGATTTCTCTATTGTTTCTTATAGCTAGCTTAGTATTAGCATTCTGGATTGGTAGTAAAGCTGGTTTTGAAATTGGTAATCTTGCGGAACCCTTAACGATTGTGACGCCTTTATCTTTATTTTTTTATTTTATTATTCCTATCTATGTATGTTTTTTTGCAACCGAAGGATTTGAATATGGATCTATCAAAGTTATCCTTGCTTCAGGACAAAGTAGGTTTATCTATATCACGGGGAAATATTTTTCTGCTTTAAAAATTATTATATGGTGGGTATTACAATTTACAGTAGTATTTTATTTCACTTATATGATAGCTGCCTTGATAATCGGAACTGACATCGGTAATCGTAATTTCTCTGCTGACTTGATTCAGGTTTCCAGTGTATTGGGATTAAATGTCCTTTATTTATCAGCTTATGCGGCTCTAATCATTATGGTAGGCATTTTTATTAAAAGAACGGCCTCGGCGGTGGTTGTAACTTTTCTAATTGTATTCGGTGATTTTATGATATCGGGTTACTTCCGTGATGTGTCCTCTGCATGGTTAAGGGGGATTTCAGACCATGCTTTAACGACCCAAATCATGAAATTTTCCGGCATCTATGTCGTCAACTCGCAACATATAGTCCTGACCGGAGCAAAGAGCTTTATGGAAGTGGTGCTGATCCCTGTGATTATCATAGCTATCAGTTTGTCTGTCACCTATATTTCATTTGGAAAAAGAGATATACATGCGTAGATAAAAGGAACGTATTGAAAGTCACAGTAGATTTTTTTAATCCTAGCTATAATGTAAGCGTTATCTTTTATAGGAGTTTACTTATAGACTGAAGGAGCGAAGCTATGAGAGTGAACAAAGTTTCTTTTAACCAGCTGGTGTTTATTTGTTTAGGGATTCAATACATGTTAATGCATTTGTTCTCTGCAGGCGAGGCGATTGTCATCACATCCATAGAGCTTGTTATATACATGATTTTTACAGTTGTTGGCCTTGTAGGATTATTTATGCGGAGCAGAAAAGTGGATAGTGAGGCTATTTCCGGATTGGTTGCGTTATTTTTCAGTGTATTATGGATGGTATCTTTATTCTCACAATTTAAGAAGGAAAGCTACCCAGATGCCTTAACTGTAATTAATTCGCTTGGAGTATCTACTGCGTTACTTGTGCTTCTAGCTGAGTTTATAATTATAGCCAAGGCCTAGTGTAAAAAGAAAGCAAGACAGGTCTATTTAAGACTTGCCTTGCTTTTTTTGCATCCCCAGAAATGTAATCTCGCCTTGACCATTCCGTTTAAATTCATATTCTGTGTCATGCTTGGTATGATGGAAACTTGTTTCCGAGATTGGATAAAACGGTGTAACCTCTACATCATTCCAGATAAAATAATACTCTTGGCCACTACGCTCCACGCTCGCTTTGCAGCCAAATCCCTCGTAGGTTCCCATATATTCTGCATAAATACTGTCATCAAGCGGGATGGCTTGCGGTGAGATCGGCACCCTTGCAGGTTCTCCAAATACTAATCCAGCGAGAGATTCCGTTAACTTGGTGACGAGAACGCAGTCATAATTGGTCAACATGATTACGGTCGTTTGTTCTTCTGGATATCTGTGCAGTTCACTTCGGAAGCCGCGATATGCGCCGCCGTGATACATTCTTTTTCGATCAAAACGTTCGTCCAAGAACCAACCAAATCGATATTTGAGATTACTTGAATGAAAGGCCATCTCTAGGGTGTCGTGAGATACTAATTGATCGGAGTACAAAGCTTGATCCCATAAGAAAAGATCAGCAGCTGTCGAATACATCGCACCAGCGGACAGGATAGAGCTCATATCGATGTATTCCCCCTGAGTGTACTCTCCCCAAGAGGAATGATAAGGTGAGGCTAATTTTGAAATGATTTGATGATTGTTATAAACTCCTGTATTTACCATACCCAGAGGCTGTAATATAAAAGTAGTGATATAATCTTCAAAGGTCATCCCTGTAATCTTCTCAATAATCATCCCTAGTAAATAATAACCTGAGTTGTTATAGGCAAATGAAGTACCAGGCATAAACGCAGGTGGTTGACTCACAAATAGCTGTACCATCTCCTGTGGAGTCAGCTTCAGCTTATTTAATCTTTGATTATATTCGGGTATGGAAGTGTAGTTGGCTATACCAGAGGTATGTCCTAGCAAGTGAAGGATGGTAATCCCCTCTAGTGCATGCTGCTGAGGAAGATATTTTAGAATTGGATCTTCCAGTCTCAGACGTTTTTGTTCTTTTAGCATCAGGATGGCCATGCCAGTGAATGATTTGGTAAGTGACCAGATCCGGAATTTGGTATCTAAAGTGTTCGGGACCTGATGTTCAAGGTTTGCATATCCGTACGCTTTATGTAGCTTGATTTCACCACGCTGAGCTATTAAGACTGTGCCGCTTAATGGCCAGCGTTGTTCGTATTTATCTAAATATTGCTCCAGACGCTGGAATTGTATATCCACAGGTAACCCCTCCTTAAAGGCATATTCTAACATAATAATAAATTCTGTTGAAGCGGAGAGAAATCCATGAGATATGATTGTTTGATTATTGATGATGAAATTGAGCTTGCGGAGACCACATGCGAATATTTTAATTTGTTTGATGTTCAAACCGCGTTTGTTACAAACGCTGATGCTTGTCGGAGCTTTTTAAGTGAGCATTCGGTGTCAATGTTACTCCTTGATATTAATTTAGGTGGTGAATCCGGTTTCCAGTTATGCAAAGAGTTGCGTCAAACGACTGGAATTCCCATCCTGTTTATTAGTGCCCGCTCCAGTGAGGATGATGTATTGATTGCTCTTGATATTGGGGGAGATGACTATATTCATAAGCCGTATACCTTGAGAGTGTTGCTGGCAAAAGTTAAGGCGGTGCTTAAACGGTACAATAACGGAGTTGTGGCTGAGTCCTCTATTCTTGAATCTGGCCCCGTCCAGATTGATCCCGAACTTAGAAGGGCTAGTCTAAATGGCGTACCCCTTAAGCTGAAAACGATGGAGTATAAATTACTCAGTTATTTGATTCAGCATAAAAATCGGGTCATTCCCAAAGAGGAGCTATTTACTGGGGTATGGGGGGATGTTTTTGCGGGAGACGGCACCTTAAATGTGCATATACGCCATCTTCGTGAGAAGATCGAGCAGAATCCTAACGATCCTCAGTATATCCGTACCGTATGGGGCATCGGTTATGCTTTTGAGGATAAATAACCATGACTAAGAAACTGCTGTTGGCTCTACTGCTCACTATCCTCGCTGCAAGTATAGCTCTCCTATTCCTGATTTTTAATTTGAAAGTGGAGCCTTCGACGGATCGAGTGGCGATCAATACCATTGTTAAGCTGACGGAGCAGAATTGGGACAAGCTTGATCCGAAACTGTACAAGGAGAGTCCTTATGACTTTGCCATTATCGATAACTCGGGTGTACTTCAATATCAGACGAAGAATGCGATTTCCGTCACCGTTAACGAAGCTATCAACAATCGGGATACCGTAGTCGATGTTGTTGTTCAGGATAAGATAGTGGGTAAAGCGATTATTAATAATGATTACCGAACGATAGTTATACATATGAAACAACAATTTATTCAAGTTTCTGTTGCGATGCTGCTTCTACTTACGATTCTGGGCATCCTCTATATTTGGTTCCTAAATAGATCCATTCTTCGTCCGTTTCGCAAAATGCAGCTATTCGCGAAGCATATCGCGAGAGGTGATCTTGAGGTGCCACTAGAGATGGATCGTAATCATCTGTTTGGTGCTTTTACCGAAAGCTTTGATATGATGCGGGAAGAGCTTGCAGCGGCTAGGCACAGCGAATATTTGGCGAATAAGAGTAAGAAAGAGCTGGTTGCAAGTCTCAGTCATGATATTAAGACACCTGTCGCTTCGCTGAAGGCGATCACGGAACTAATGTTATTAAGCGCAAAGGATGAGAAGACAAGCAGACAGCTGAACACCCTATATTCCAAAGCGGATCAGATTGATCGTCTGGTCACAGATATGTTCCATTCGACCTTGGAGGAACTGAATGAGCTTAAAGTCAGTTTAACGGAGGAGCATAGTCATCTGCTGATTCAAATAATAAATAATGTGAATTTCTACGAACGGATTTCAGCGGCAGCTGTGCCGGACTGTATCATTACGGTGGACCCCTTGCGGCTACAGCAGGTCATCGATAATGTAGTGAACAATTCCTACAAATACGCCAACTCTGGTACACCCATCGAAATTAAATTCGAGATTAGGGATCATTACCTGGAGGTAGATATTTTGGACTATGGCCCCGGTGTTTCTGAGGAGGAGCTGCCTTTATTATTCAATAAATTCTATCGGGGAAGTCTGGCTGTGAGCCAGAACGGTGCGGGTCTAGGTCTGTACATTTCCCGTTATATGATGCAGAAAATACATGGCGACATTGTATGTTCCAATTGGGAGAATGGATTTACAGTAAAGCTCTTGATTCCATTAGCAGGATAAAATTAAGAAATCGCTAAGGATTGCACAAAGACATGTTAAGAACATTTAACGTACGATAAGGTTGTAATTGCGAATGAGCTTGTAATTGCAGCCATTTTATTTCGCGTAGAGCTTACGTTCTATTAGCGCAATTAATGAGCATGAATGTAAATGGAGTGTTCAATATGAGCGAAGTGAATCATAAAGTACTGATGCAGACCCATAAGCTTGGAAAAACCTTTTCCCATGGGGGAACTCAGCAGCACGTATTAAAAAATCTAGATTTGACCTTATATCATGGTGATTTCACAATTATCATGGGCAGCTCAGGATCTGGTAAATCAACACTGCTATATGCCATTTCGGGGATGGATAAGCCAACGCTTGGCGAGGTTTTGTTCGAAGGCCAGGATATTACAGCAATGAGTAATGATCAGCTTGCGGTATTCCGGCGGAAGAATTGTGGATTTGTTTTTCAACAGATTCATTTACTCGATACGATGAGTGTTCTCGACAATGTATTATCAAGCGCCTTTCTTGTACAAAAGGATAGAGTTGGGGCTGTGAAAAAAGCAAAAAAGCTGCTTACGGATGTAGGTTTGGATGACTCAATCTGGGGTAAGTTTCCGGCGCAAATCTCAGGGGGCGAAGCCCAGCGTGCCGGAATTATCCGGGCCCTGATCAATAGTCCAAAGGCGGTGTTCGCTGATGAGCCGACTGGAGCTCTAAATAGCTCAGCTGGAATTGGAGTACTGCGTGTCCTAACAGAGGTGAATAAACAGGGGCAAAGCATAATTATGGTTACGCATGATCTCAAAACCGCGCTACGTGGCAATCGGATATTGTATTTGCAGGATGGAGTTATCGTTGGAGATTTACGCCTTGCCCCTTATAGCGAAGATAGTGGACCTGAACGGCAGCAGCAATTACAGTCCTTTCTAACCGAATTGGGGTGGTAGGGATGAGAAGCTTAATAGGAAAACTTGCTTGGTCCAATATTCGTAAAAGAAAAAGTGCAACGATTACGCTTTTCATTCTGATTATGATAGCAGTGCTGCTACTGAACATTGGCCTCACGGTCAGCTTGAAGCTTAATTCTTTTCAGCAAGAAAAAATATCAAAGCTAAATACTCCAGATATCACCGCTTATTTTCCTGTAAACGAGAATGTGAAGTCATATGAATCTCTTGTGGATGATTATCCTTATACTGAAACTTGGGAGAATGAGTCGGCACTACTGCTACCTGACGTAAAGATAAACTACGGGGGGAACAATACAGCGATTGCCTTCTTGATTCTTAATAAGGATTCCCAGCGGTCCATGGGACTATTTAATACAACGTCTCGCTTGGAGCTTGAAGATCAGAATACGATTTATCTGCCATATATTTTCCACGGGGGTTCAGGGTATGACCTTGGGGATACGATCTCGTTTGAATATGGCAACAACAAATTCACTTATACCATCGGTGGATTTACGGAGGAACCTCTTTTTGGAACATTGACAAACGGGGCTTTGAAAGTGTTTTTGAACGATGAAGGTTATAAGCAATTGGAGGCACAGCTTGGAAAAGAGGTGCAATTTAATTTTCTATCTGTACAACTAAACGAACGGGCGAAAGAGGTCAAGCTAGAGCAAAAGCTGAGTGAACAGATTTTTGGCTCTGGAAATGCGAGTTCATTTTTAGTCATGCGAACAGAAGTGGGTCTCGAAGGAAACCGCGTTTTTGTGAATATTTTAGCCGCCATTCTTATTGTATTTGCACTGATTATGGTTGTAATCTCGTTGATTGTGATCAGGTTTCAGATCTTCGGGAATATTGAGGATAATCTAACCAACATCGGTGTTTTGAAAGCAAACGGTTATACGTCCAGGCAGATCATATCCTCATTTCTGTTACAGTTCGTCTCAGTGTCTATAATGGCTTCCATACCAGGGAGTTTGATTTCCGTTCTAGTCATGCCCTTAGTAGGTAATATGATCTCGTCTTCAGTTGGATTGCTGTGGCCGACAACCTTTGAATTATTAAGTGCTTTAGTTAGCTTGCTTATCGTTACGCTACTGATTCTATGTGTTGCCTATCTGTCTAGTAGGAAGATCCGAACGATTACCCCTATAGTAGCTCTTCAGAGCGGGCTTCTTACCCATAATTTCAAGAGAAATCACTTTCCACTAGCAACCACTTCACTGAATTTGCAATTCACTTTAAGTCTGAAGTCTTTATTCAGGCAGACCAAACAGAATTTAATGATTGTACTGATCGTTGCGGGATTGACCTTTTCTAGTATATTTTGCTCCATCCTTAATTTTAACTTTAAAGGGGATACTTCAGCCGTTTTAGATTTAGTGGGCTTAGAACGCACGAATGTGCAACTTGATCTAAAAAATACTGACCATGATCCAAAAATATTTGCAGAAGTTGAAGCTATGTCTGAGGTTCAAAAGATCTCCATATTGGAAAGTAGAGTAGCTTCCATTAATGATTCCAGCTTTATGCTCCGTGTATCTGATGATTATGCCAAGCTGGAAACGCAGACGGTCTACAATGGTAGGCAGCCCATTTATGATAATGAAATTGCGATATCCGGTGTAATTGCGAGAATGAAAAATAAGGCCATTGGGGACGAGGTTCCAGTTACGTTTAATGGGGTAACTCAAAATTATTTGGTGACTGGCTTTAGTCAGCAGATAAATCAGTTGGGTATGGTCGCTACCATAACAGAAGATGGAATGAAGAGATTGCAGCCAAATTATTCAGTCCAGTCTATTAATGTGTATTTGAAGGAAGGGGAAGATCCTCAAGCGTTTATCCAAAAGATTGAAGAACGCTTCCCTGGGCAATGGAACGTAACAAACATTTTAGACATGTTAGAAAGCACGCTCAGTACATTCACTGCAGCAGTATCTTCTATGACAGCACTCATTACGGCGGTCACAGTTATAGTGGTCAGTCTAATCTTGTATTTGGTAATTAAGACTTTGATTATGAAGCGCAAGCGAGAGTTCGGTATTCTTAAAGGTATTGGATATACCACCTTTAATTTGATGACGCAGATTACGTTCAGTCTTTTTCCAGTGATTGTAGTTGGAGTATTGCTGGGGAGTTTAGCGGGTTATTTTTACTCAGATTCAGCGTTTGTGCTATTGCTCTCAAGTCTAGGGATTTATAATGTCCAACTGGCGGTAAGTTTGCCTCAGGTGCTTCTACTGTGTGCAGTCATCCTAGTTGTTGCTTATGTGGTGTCTATGCTAGTTGCAAGGCGAATTCGGAAGGTCAGCGTATACGATTTGATTATGGACTAAGCACTTGAACAAAAAAACAACGAGCTGGAAGTAGGCTGCACCCATGTTAATAGGATTCACAGCCGCTCCAGTCTCGTTCTTATTCGGTATTACATATTGTTCATTTGGCCATCATCATAATTGAATTGCCATTCGATTCCGAATTTATCCTTCAAACTGCCATAACACTTGCTCCAGAAGGTTTCTTGTAACTCCATCACTACTTTACCACCTTCTTGAAGTTTATGAAAATAGCTCTTAATGTTATCCATATCCTTACTAACAACGGCGAGACTAATATTGTTTCCTTCCACAAAAGGCATGCCTGGGAAAACATCTGAGAACATTACATTGCTGCCTTCAATATTCAAGCGGGTATGCATTACCAAATCTTTAGCTTCTTCAGGAAGAGTGAAATTGGGATCGGGTGGTGTTTCTCCAAAGGTCATGATTTGTGGAGGTTCGGTTCCAAACACCTCTGCGTAAAATTCTGCGGCTTGACGACAATTCCCGTTAAAATTAAGATAAACATCGATAGACATTTACTTCACTCCTTTAAAGTATTGTTGGCATTGTAAACGGTGCTTAAAGTTAAAAATTAAAATTTCTCGTGACTTCCATATTGTATCATTTACCAGTTTATAAACAAATATACTTATAGTCTCATTTGGTATGAACATTTATATCAACATTCAAAAAGAACCACTGGAATGTGATCCAGTGGTTCTTTCCCTATTATTTAATTCGTTTGCCGAGCAGAATTAGTAGCCATATGATACCAGCTCCTACTGTGGCATGACCGAGACCCGCAATATGAGGTAAGAAACTGATATCAGTCCCGTTAATTTGCAGCATCCCGCGAGTAGCCATAGTACCGATCGTGATCAGGAGACCAATGTTATAGACAATGTACCATGCGCCAAAGGATTTAGCCTCATGGATCTTAAATAACTTGGCTAGGATCAATGTGATTATAAAGAAGAAGAACCCCAGCACAAGGATATGGGTATGAAGCGCAACCAAGATGGTGTTTCCTTCGAAATCATTCATTTTTGTGATTTCACGATATGCAACACCTGCTATCAAACCAAGTACGGCATAGAAAAAAGACGTGTAATACAATTTTTTCATGATCATGACTCCTTTGTATTTATCGTTATATCAAAATCATATCACGCAAATAAGAACGCAATATGAACGAATGGCTTTATAGTGAATGATTTCACGGAATTGTCAAAAATTAATCCCTAGCTAGACCCACACAGTTTCCACACAATATTGATCTATAATGATGAATATTATTGAACCCGCTGTTCATGGGAGTCAGGGTGTTCGATGGTGCGGGAGGATAGATATGAAAAAAGCGGATTGGATCATAGCCATTCTAGTTATGGGAATGGGTCTGATGTGCATGTTGGTCTCTGCAAATTTTTTTTCGTATTGATTTTTTCCGTATTATAAAGTAGGAGATGGTTTTTTTGAAAAGAGGAGTATTTGCAGTAATCTGTGTAGTTATTTTGTCATTTGGAATTGGAACAGCAGCTTATGCTGCCGGGTTTGTTCCGAGCACTTTTAAAGAGATGTTACCCTTTATGAAAGAAAGACATCCGAACATGAGTGATTCCGATCTAGAGCAAATGTATAAGAGCTGTCATGAAGAAGACAATTCGAATACTCGTGGAATGATGTAAAGGCCATATTGATGCAGAAATAGCTGTAATCAACGCCGTTTAATAAGAACCTTTTGTTGCATACAACAAAGGGTTCTTATTTTATTGTTATCATCACTTTTGCGTACCCCAATAGATCCTTAAGTTATTGGATTTATAGCCCCTTGATACTCATTCATTAAATTGTCGATAATCTGCTGTACGGACAATATTTCTTTAATTTCATGAACCCTTGACCCGGCAAACACTAATCCGTTCTTTACATCTCCCCTAAGGGAAGTAAGCAGGGATTCCATGGTACAGAAGCGATGTGAACAAACCTTTAGACAATCATAGCATTTTTTTATTTTTAATTTGGCATCATCACTAATTCGATCTGTGAATTCATTGCGAATGGCTCTGCCATCTAGACCCACCGTAGACTTGATCAGGATCGTATCGCCTTGCTGAGCATCTACATACTTTTGCTTGAAGTCTATAGGAGCATCACATTCATGGCTAGCAACGAAACGGGTACCCATCTGAACACCAGATGCGCCCATCCGAAGGGCTTTTGCAATATCATCTCCTGTTAGAATCCCACCCGCAGCAATAACCGGAATCGAAACGGCTTCTACAACTTCAGGAAGGATATCAAACATGGATCTTTCTGTACCTAAATGGCCCCCGGCTTCAAACCCTTCCACAACGACAGCAGAGGCACCAAGTCTTTCGGATATTCTGGCTAATTTGGCAGAGGAAACAATAGACACCACAGGGGTGCCATATTCTTTACCCCAAGCATAAATATCTCTGGAAATTCCGGCTCCAGAAATAATAAAATCCACCTTTTCTTCTAAAGCAACCTTCATTTTATCGGCAAAATCCTTCATTGCGAATAGTACGTTCACACCGATATATCCATTCCCTTTTAAGAGTTCTCTTGTTTTGCGAATATGCATTCTTAGTTCTTCAGTGGTGATTCCTGTACCAGAAATGGTGCCGATCCCGCCTGCATTGGCTACAGCAGCGGCTAATCCACTTAAGGATATGCCTACACCCATTCCACCTTGAATAACAGGAACTTTGGATTTAATATGTCCGAATTGGATTGTTGGAAGTTTCATATACGCACCTCTTTCACTAGTTGTAGTTCGATATAAATCTCTACCGAAGTAACAGCTATAAAGGTATCACAGTAAAATCATTGCAGATATGACTGTGCGCATGCTCAAACTATGTTAAATATCATGTCTATCTCATTAGAGTAGAAAATATGGAAATCCGTTTATGATACAATAAATAGCATATTAACATGATCCTGCGTACGCTAAACTCTTTATTTAGGGCATCGCATGTAAGGCATACATATTATAAGGAGAGAAGGACAGGTATGGAGTTTGAATATTTACTTCGTGTAGTTGGAGCTGGAATTTGTGGAGTTTTAGTTGGATTTGAAAGAAAAAGCAGGATGAAAGAAGCGGGAGTTAGGACGCATTTTATCGTAGCCTTAAGTGCTGCACTTATGATGATCATCTCAAAATATGGATTTCAGGATCAAGCTACTTGGTCCAATGTTAAACTCGATCCTGCACGTATAGCTGCCCAGGTAGTAAGTGGAGTGGGATTTCTTGGAGCAGGGATGATTTTCATACACAAAAATACCGTGAAGGGCCTTACAACTGCAGCGGGGATTTTGGCAACGGCGGGGCTAGGGCTGGCGATTGGATCAGGCCTTTATATTCTTGGCGGAGGAGCAACGATTATAATCTTACTTGGCCAAAAGATATTACATGGCCGATACAGTTGGCTGGCCTCACCAAAAACCCAACAGATTGTTATTTGTCTATCTAATACAGAAGGAGCTGTGAGTCGAATTCAAGGCCTACTTGAAGAAAAAAACATTACCATTCTAAGCTTTCACGCTGAAAATAATAGTGTTGCATCCGAATTGAATTTAGAAATTATCGTAAAATTTCCTGAATCGTTCAATTCTGTGAATTTGTTATCACTAATACAAGAGGACGCCTCTGTTAAGGCAGTGGAGTTTCAATAAATTCTTCTCAATAACTTCTCATGACACTCCGTATCAAGGGTTGGTTTCTTTAAAGAACTTACTTTTGATACGGGTGCAATCTCCATTTCACTATTAATCCGCGCATGATTCTACCTTTTTTTGCAATATTCAGGGATCGCAAACCTTCTGATCCGACACTTTATCCTAAACCTCTCGTTGCTCTAAGATATATCCCTCTCTAAATTTAGGTTATTTCTATTTATAGTTTCCATTTGGTCTATTACGGTATAATTTTTGATTTTTAATGTTAGGTATATGTTATGTATTTAATAAGTTTGTTATAAAAATCACATATTAAACGCTTTCATTTATTTCGAATAAAAAAATATGTCATTTATATTGACATACATTCAATGAGCCTTTATTATTAATCCCATCACTGGAGAAACTAGACTAAAATTTAAATCAAACAATACATTATCGAAGTCTAATTTGCAAATATTTTCTTATTTTTGTAGTTTTATTAGTTTGATTAATGCACTGAAGAAAATAATTAGGAGAATGCCTGTGAAAAAGCACGATCAGGATTTTATGAAGCGGCAAAATCGATTGACGGTCTTCGAAATCATTAAAAACCAACAACCGATTTCTCGCGCTTCCATCGCCAAACAAACGGGTATGAGTCCTACCACTGTAAGTCGGATTGTTGGGGAATTGACAGAGCAGGGATATCTACTCGATTCGGACCAGGTATCGTCAGGATTAGGTCGGAAATCAACATTGATAGCTATGGTTGACGCTTCTGTGTTGTCAGTTGGGGTTGAACTGGATCGCAGTCTTATGATTGTTGGGATTGTAGATTTGCAAGGCAAGCTTCTCTGCAGCAGCCAATACCCACGTACACCAGATGAGAGCCCAGACAAGACGCTGGAACGAATTAATGAAGCGATAGAACAACTGACGCAGCAGCATGTGATTGACAGAACACGTATCGTCGGTATTGGCGTTGGACTTCCCGGCATTGTGAATAACGAAGAAGGTATTGTTGTCTTCTCGGTTCAGCTTGGATGGAAGAATGTTCCCTTAGCTAAACGGCTAAAGGAATTAACGGGTTTTGAAATTGCTGTAGATAATGAGTTGAAAGTTAGAGCTCTTGCTGAACACCTCAAAGGTGCTGCTGTTGGATCTGTCCGTACCGCACTATTGGGCTTCGGGCAAGGCGTTGGCTCGGCGATGATCCTCGAGGGAGAGATCTATCGCGGGGTGATGAACAGTGCTGGTGAAATAGGGCATACGACAGTGGATCCTAACGGAATGATGTGCGAGTGCGGTAAGGCGGGTTGCTTACAGACCTATATAAATATCAGTTCATTGTTGTCAGAAGCCAATCGGATTCGTCCGATTCGCACGATCGAGGAGTTATTTGAAGCAAAGGATGCAGGAGAGCATTGGGCGGTTCATTTGATCGAGCGAGCGCTCATGTATATGGCGATTACAATCAACAATGTCGTATGCATGTATAACCCCGATAGTGTGATCTTGAGTGGAGAACTCGTAGACAAATTCCCGGATATTTATGAAGCAGTCGAGAAGCTATATCTTTCACGCTTCACATGGGAACCCCTTCGTGGATCTTTCTCCATTCATCGTTCGATGTTGAACGAGAATGGTGTAATTATCGGATCTGGACTACTATCGCAAAATCGTTTTTTCGCATTGGATTAAAAGAATTACATCGAAGGAGGTTGTACAGATGGGGTTTACAACATTAGTAGAAGAATATCGCGGTGGCTTACTGGAGAATGTCCATTATGGTGCAGTTAGCGTGGTCGATGAGAAAGGTAACCTTTTGTACAAAGCAGGTAATCCGGAGCATATGACCTATCTTCGTTCAGCGGCTAAGCCATTCCAAGCTTTGCCGGTTATGAAGCGACGGATCGACGAGGTATATGGATTGACAAGTAAGGAAGCCTCACTTTTTACTGCATCACACCGAGGAGAAGCCTTCCACATCGAAGCCCTGGAATCTCTTTTTCAGAAAATGGGATTACAAGAAGAGGGACTTCATTGCTGTTCTACATACCCACTGAATGAGGGAGCCAAAGCGGAGCGTCATCGGGCGAATGAGCCTACTCGCAAAATCTTTCATAATTGCTCAGGTAAGCATGCAGGGTTAATGGGCCTTAGCAAATATATGGGTTGGGATATAGATACTTATTATGAGCCTAACCATCCCGTGCAACAGGAGATCCTAGAGATCATGGCCTATATTGCTGAGGTACCAAAGGAATCCATTCGTCAAGGGATTGATGGCTGTGGCTTACCTATCTTCGCACTACCACTTCACAAAATCGCTTATTCATATTTAAAGCTAGCCTGTCCTGATTTGATCGAGGATATAGAAATACGCAACGCAGCTGCTGTGACTGCGAAGCTTATGAACGATAATCCGGTGATGATTGCAGATACGAAATTCGTCTGCTCAGAGCTTCTAAAGGATGATAATCTGACGGCAAAGGGCGGCGCTAAAGGTGTATATGGTATTGGACTCCGAAAGGAACGAATCGGTATCTCGCTAAAAGTATCCGACGGATCCGAACAAGTCTGGCCGTGCATCATTGCATCGATTCTGGAACGTTTAGGCTATAGCAATCAAGCTACGATTGATCGTTTATATGCACTCGTACCGAACACTATTGTTAATGATGGCGGTACTATTGTAGGCGAACGCCGCGCTGTGTTCCAATGGGAAGTCTGAATATAAGGATCGAGAATAATCTTCAAGTCTGAATAATCGGACTGGGGGCTTTTCTAATACATCGTTTCTAAAGGGGAGTGTATAACATGAAAGCAAAAGGAAAAGTATGGTCAATGTTCATGCTGCTGCTTATTACAGTAGTCATGACTGCAGGGTGCGGCAACAAAGCGAGCAACGAGGGACAAGGCGGCAATACCGCTGGTGGAACTGAAACTAGCACCCCAACTACAAAAAATGATAAAGACATTGTAATTGCCATCAATTCTAACTTTATTACGCTGGACCCACATAACGCAAGCGATACACATTCAATTAGCGCTGCCAGAACGATGTACGAAGGTCTAATGGGTTTTGATGAGAATATGAACGTAGTTCCTGTTCTTGCCGCAAGCCAT
Organism: Paenibacillus sp. FSL R10-2734; assembly: GCF_037963865.1. Classification (NCBI taxonomy): domain Bacteria; kingdom Bacillati; phylum Bacillota; class Bacilli; order Caryophanales; family Paenibacillaceae; genus Paenibacillus; species Paenibacillus sp. FSL R10-2734. The sequence continues at coordinate 3,082,186 of NZ_CP150170.1, forward strand.
TCCATAAGTAAAGACGGGTTGGTTTACACGTTCACGTTGCAAGAGAATGTTAAATTCCAAGACGGTACTGACTTTAATGCTGAAGCGGTTAAAGTAAACATCGCCCGTATTCAAGATGAGAAGAACAATCTTAGACTGCGCAAAAGCTTCGCAAAGGTAGCCAAAGTGGAGACTCCTGATGCCAAAACGGTAGTTATTACACTTAGCGAGCCATACAATGCATTTTTAAATAAGGTTGCGATGGCGCCGATCATTAGCCCGAAAGCTATAACAGATAACGGTGCCGATATTTCGAAAAGTCCTGTTGGAACGGGTCCGTTTAAGTTCAAAGAGTGGGTCCAAGGCGATCGCTTAGTTGTTGAAAAAAATCCGGATTACTGGCAAAAAGACTTGCCGAAAGTGGATAGTATAACCTTTAGACCCGTACCAGAGAACGGATCACGGATTGCGATGCTAAAAACTGGTGAAGCGGATTTCATTTATCCAATGCCAACAGAACAAGTATCCGAGGTTGAAGGGCTTGAAGGAATTACTGTAGATACTATCGATTCAACCATTGTTCGATATGTAACTTTGAATACGATGAAAAAGCCTTTCGATGATGTAAAGGTACGTCAAGCCATTAACTATGCTATCAACAAAGATGCTTATATCAAGGTTGTGAAATCAGGTTTAGGAGCTAAGCTTGATTCCACAATGTCTTCGAAAACTCAATACTATTCCCAACAAACAGGTTATGACTATGACATTGAAAAAGCTAAACAATTACTTGCTGAAGCAGGATATCCTGACGGATTCGAAACCGAAATTTGGGGAGAAAACGAATCTGAAACTATGAAAGGTATGCAATTTATTCAACAACAGCTAGCGCTTGTAGGTATTAAGGTAGAAGTGAAGTCCATGGAAGGCGGTACATTGTCCGACCAGATTAACTCCGCTAAAACGCCTGAAGAAGCAAAAATTCAAATGTGGTATGTCAGCTGGTCTCCATCATCAGGTGATGCAGATGGCGCTACTAGAGGTTTGTTCAGTAGTGAAATGTTCCCACCTGCTGGCTCGAATACAGCTTATTACAAAAATGAGAATGTAGACAATTGGATCGCTGAGGCGAATAAAGCTGTTGATCCAGAAGCGGCTAAATCCATCTATGCAAATATTCAAAAAACAGTATGGGAAGATGCTCCGTGGGCATTCATGGGCGTTGATCAAATCATCTCTGGAAAAAGATCGTATCTGGAAGGTGTAAAGGTCTTCCCAGATGGTTCCATTAATGTCCTCAATGCAGAAGTGAAATAACGTAAAACAAATGTAAGATTTAATATCCCAAGAATTGAACGAGGCCGCTTCTATAGAATGGTAGGAAGCGGCCTCACTAAATCATTTGTCGATACTGAAGGGGGCTTATGAGTTGGGTAGATATGCTTTACAAAGACTCCTCGGGGTTATTCCGCTGTTGTTCATTGTATCGGTACTAGTCTTTTTGTTTATTCACTTAATTCCGGGCGATCCGGCCCGACTTATTGCGGGTAAAGACGCCACGCTTGAAGAGATTCATGGCATTCAAGAGCAACTTGGTCTCAATCTACCCTTGTGGAAACAATACATAAACTACATGGGTGATCTACTAACTGGTAATCTGGGTAATTCGATTCGATCAGGGATTCCAGTAACCGATATGCTGGAAAGTAGAATAATGCCTACCTTGTGGTTAACGTTTCTCAGCATGGCTTGGGCGCTTGTTATTGGTCTTCTAATTGGTGTTATTTCAGCGGTTTATCGCAATAGATGGCCTGATCACTTAGGCACATTGACAGCTATTTCGGGGATGTCGATGCCTGGATTCTGGTTAGGTTTGGTACTCATTCAGATTTTCTCGGTAGAGCTTGGCTGGTTTCCGACCGGTGGTGTGGATTCCTGGAAGTCCTATATTCTTCCTTCCATTACCCTTGGAATGGGAATTATGTCGATGTTGGCTCGTTATTCACGGTCTTCGATGCTGGAAACGCTTCGGGAGGATTATATCCGTACTGGACGTGCCAAAGGCTTACGTGAGTATGTTGTTATCAGCAGGCATGCGCTGCGCAATTCACTTATTCAGGTCGTTACTGTAGCTGGACTTCAATTTGGATTCTTGCTTGGTGGATCGGTAATGGTTGAGACGGTTTTCAGTATTCCTGGTCTTGGTAGACTGCTGGTAGATTCCATTTTGTTCCGGGATTATACAGTTATTCAAGCTTTGCTGCTACTCTTTTCAACACAATTTATTCTAATTAATTTAATTGTAGATTTATTGTATGGAGTACTCAATCCGAAAATCAGGTTTTCTCAGTAGCTGAAATGCGACTAAGAAACAGACATACGATAGTTTTATAGGTGAATATAGGATTAGGAGGGATATCATGAGCGACAATTCGGCGGTAATGGGAACTAATTCTCCTATACCCGGAGAGGTTATAACCCCGGAGAAAATGAAAGGCCGCGCAGGCGCTTTTTTTCGCAAGTTCAGTAAACAAAAGATGCCCCTTGCTGCTGCATTTTTTATCATATTGCTTTTTTTAATTGCCATTTTCGGGCCATTTCTGACCCCTTATAATCCTGATGAACCAAACTACGATGCACTAATGCAGGGCCCATCTGCCGCTCACTGGGCCGGAACGGATGAATATGGTCGTGATATTCTAAGTCGCCTTATTGATGGTACACGGTTGACTTTGGCAGTCAGTCTCAGTTCTGTACTTATTGCGGGTATACTTGGAACCATTCTTGGTCTAGTTAGTGGATATTATGGCGGCTGGTTGGATCGGATTATTATGCGGGGGAGTGACGTGCTGTTCTCATTCCCAGATTTACTGCTTGCCATTGGGATCGTCGCCATACTCGGGCCTGGATTATCCAACGTTGTGATTGCCGTTGCAGTCTTCGGCACACCATCCTTCGCTCGAATTATTCGAAGCGTAACATTGTCAGCGAAGGAAACATTGTTTGTTGAAGCTGCTCGTTCAATGGGTGCGAAGAATCGTCGAATCATTTGGAGACATATTTTTCCTGAAACCGTTCCTAGTATTATCGTTAATCTATCTATGAAAATTGGCGGGGCAATCTTGGCCGCTGCGTCACTGAGCTTTCTTGGAATGGGCGCGAAGCCTACAGAGCCCGATTGGGGCGCAATGTTAAGTATGGGGCGCGATTATTTAAGTATTGCTCCGCATATCGTTTATTTTCCAGGGATAGCTATATTTTTGACAGTACTTGCATTTAACCTGGTCGGGGACGGACTGCGCGATGCTCTTGATCCCAAAATGAAAAACTAAGGAGGGACAAGACATGACTCAAAATTTGCTGGAAGTACAAGGGCTGAAAACGGAGTTCAAACGCGGCGATGGAAGTATAACGGCAGTTGCGGGTGTTGACTTTGTGATTAAGAAAGGTGAAGTGCTGGGTCTAGTTGGAGAATCCGGCTGTGGCAAAAGTGTAACCTCACTGTCGATTATGCGGCTTCTTAAGGATACGCCAGGCAGAATCTCCGGAGGTTCTGTTCGCTTCGAGGGAACGGATCTGACAAAGGTTACGGACAAAGAGATGCGCCATATACGGGGAAATGAAATGGCGATGATCTTCCAGGAGCCGATGACTTCGCTTAATCCTGTGCTGAAGATTGGGTTGCAATTGATGGAGCCGATAATGCTGCATTTGGGTTATGGTCGGAAGAAGGCTCGTGAACATGCCATTCATATGTTGCGGCTAGTTGGTATACCACGTGCGGAAGAATTGGTGGATGAATATCCACATCAACTCTCAGGCGGTATGAGGCAGCGTGTCATGATTGCGATGGCTATGTCTTGCCACCCGAAACTTCTGATTGCAGATGAACCGACAACGGCGCTTGATGTAACGATTCAAGCTCAAATCCTTGATCTAATGAAGCATCTGAAAGAAGAACAAGATATGGGAATGCTGCTCATTACCCATGACCTCGGTGTAGTAGCTGAACTATGCGACCGTGTAGTGGTTATGTATGCTGGTCGTGTAGTGGAGGAAGCTTCCGTTCATGAACTATTTGCAAGACCACAGCATCCTTATACTAAGGGACTAATTCAATCCGTTCCGAAGCTGCGTCAAAACGTACGTCGCTTGGATTCCATTAAAGGGAATGTACCTGATCTTTCACAAATGCCAGCAGGTTGTAAGTTTGCGCCACGCTGCGAATTTGTCACAGAACGTTGTCTGTCGCAGGAGCCGGAGTTACTACCAATTGAGGGGCTGGAGCGAAAGAGTCGCTGTTGGCTTACACAGCAGGAGAACACAGAAGGAGGGGGACGTTTGTGAAGGAGACTCCACTAATTGAAGTAAAAGGTCTAAAGAAGTTTTTTTCGGTGAAGAAGGGCTTTCTCGGAACTACTAGATATTTGCACGCAGTTGATGGGATCTCATTCGCTATACGTAAAGGAGAAACGTTCAGCCTTGTGGGTGAAAGTGGCTGTGGTAAATCTACTACGGGTAGATTAGTGACTCGCTTGCTGGAGCCGAATAACGGTGAAGTGTGGTTTAAGGGTCAAAATATTAGCCATATCTCAGACAATCAAATGCGGCCTATTCGTAAAGATATGCAGATGGTGTTCCAAGACCCCTATGCTTCGCTTAATCCACGGATGAAGGTGAAGGACCTTGTCGCTGAACCTCTGCTCATTCATACAAAGCTATCGTCCAAAGAGCGGGATAAACTAGCATGCGAGCTACTAGAGACAGTGGGATTGAATAGTATCCACGCCGAGCGCTACGCTTTTGAATTCAGCGGTGGACAGCGACAACGGATTGGAATCGCTCGAGCCTTATCTGTTCGTCCAAGCTTGATCGTGGCGGATGAGCCCGTGTCTGCACTGGATGTATCGATTCAGTCACAAGTGCTGAATCTATTGCAGGATCTACAAGAAGAGTATGGGCTGACGTATTTATTCATTTCTCATGATCTAAGTGTTGTTGAGCATATTAGTGATCGAATCGGTGTCATGTATCTTGGTTCCCTCGTAGAGACGGCGGATAAAGATACTTTGTATGATCGTCCAATGCATCCATACACACAAGCACTGTTATCTTCTGTACCTGTACCCGATCCTACTTTAAAGAAAGAGCGCATTATTCTGAAGGGAGATCTTCCAAGTCCGGTTGATCCACCGACGGGTTGCCGTTTTCATACAAGATGTCCTTCCTGTATGGAAATCTGTAAGCAGCATGTACCTATATTCCGAGAAGTCGAACCAGGTCATGAGGTTGCGTGTCATTTATTTGATGAAGAAATGCTGAAATTAGAGCGATAACTGAAATGGTGAGTAAACTTTAAGGAAAAGAAGGGGCAGCGATGAATATCTTAATCGATTCCGCTAATGTGGTGGATACTCTTGTCTATTTAGCTTATGACGAGGAAACTTTTCCTTTTAGGCTGGGAGCAGCCCACAAACAGAGCAGCAGTGTGACTTGGTTACATGCTCGCTCTGAGGAAGAGTCCGATGTGTTAGCGGTAGGAATGGGAAAGCGCAAGGATATTACGCTTGAGGAAATTCGCCGAGCAGGTGGAGCTGCTGCTCGTGCAATCTTGAAGGAACGTCTTAACAGTGCTTCATTTGTTCGCTTAGCATCCGATGCTGCAATTAGGAATAGTGATATTTCTGCTGCTGATGAATTACAAGCTTGGATAGAGGGCTGGATGCTCGGTTTATATCGTTTCCAAACCTATCGGGGAACTACCAAGGTTGAAGGGGCTGTTGATTTACAGCTTCAGTCGATAGATTGGCCTGAGCTATCCTCGGCTGAATTAGAAGCTGTACGGGTTTCTGCACAGATACGCGCTGAAGGAGCAGCAGTTGCTCGCGATCTTGTAAATGAGGTGCCTGGGACACTTAACCCTGATCGTTTTGTGGAATGGATGGCTGAATTTTTCGACCGTGATGATGCTGCACTGAAAGTTCATATTTATCGAGGACAGGAGCTTGTGGATCTTCAGATGAATGGATTGCTCGCAGTTGGTGTAGGAAGTAAGCACGCTCCAGCCCTAGTTGAAATCCGTTACGAGAGCAACCCTGAAATGCCGATGTTAGCACTGGTGGGTAAGGGTGTAACCTTTGACTTAGGTGGTATGAATGTGAAGACGGCCAGTGATATCAGTGATGCACGCATGGATATGGGCGGTGCGGCAGCTGTTATTGGGGCTATGGACATTTTGGTTCGTAAACGGTCTAATGTAAATGTGACCGCACTTATTCCAGTCGTTGATAATGTGCCAGATGCTGAGGCGATGTTGCCTTCATCTGTTATCCGCTACCCTAACGGGCTAACTGTTCAGGTTGCGAATACGGATGGTGAGGGTCGACTTATCCTAGCAGATGCGCTTATTCATGCCTCGAATATCGGAGCGAACCAAGCTATTGATATCGCTACCCTAACTGGAAATGTCGGTGCGGCGCTCGGATTAGGCATCGCGGGCATATGGGGCGATGCAGATATAACACAGAGCCTGGTTGAGATCGGTGTGCGTAATGGAGAACGATTGTGGCCCATGCCGTTAATGGATGAATATGAAGCAGATCTTCGGAGTAATTACGCTGATTTACGCAATGTTAGTACTTCCCCCTTTGCAGGTGCGATAACAGCAGCCCTATTTATTCGGCGCTTTGTAGCAGAATCGATGAGCTGGGTGCATATTGATATGGCTGGGACGGTACAGTACAAACAGGATGTGGGGTATTCAGAAGCTGGAGCGACGGGATATGGTGCACGCCTGCTCGCTGATTATGTCATGAAGCAAGTACATCAATAACAACTGGAAGAGTGGAGGAAAGTTATGAGATTGGAAGTCATCGCTACTTGTATGGATGATGCACTGACGGCTGAGGCGAATGGCGCAGATCGCCTTGAGCTCATTACTGCCTTTACGGAAGGTGGATTAACACCAGGAATAGGGCTGGTGGAGCAGGTGGCCAAATCGGTTAATATTCCTGTCTTTGTCATGGTCCGTCCGCACAGTCGATCATTCAACTATTCCAAGTATGATATTTTGACTATGGCGGCAGAGATCAGACAGATCGCAGCCAGTGGTGCGTCGGGTGTCGTTCTCGGCGCATTAACATCAGAAGGAACGATTGATGAGCGAGCGCTTGAAACATTATTGCCTTTGACAAATGGGTTACAAGTAACCTTCCATCGTGCTTTTGACGAGCTGAAGGACCAAAGTGTAGGTTATCGAACGCTTTGTAATTATCCGCAAATCACTCGTATCCTTACCTCTGCTGGACCTGGTCCGGCAACTGAAGCTATTCCCGCTATGCGTAAGCTAGTAGAGGAATCAAGAGGTGGTTCGATAAGTATACTGGCCGGAAGTGGTCTAAAGCCAGAAGGTATTACATCCTTTATTCAACAGACTGGAGTCACAGAGGTACATTTTGGATCAGCTGTTCGTTATGGAAAAGAAGCTTTATCGCCAATCGATCCAGTAGTCCTGCGGGCGTTAGCTGAGGATATTCATTCTAACGGCTAATAATAGATAGTGAAAAGGTGAATGGTTATGCATAAGGCTGAGAGCTACGTAGTTGGAATTGATTTAGGCGGAACAAAAATTGCCGCGGCGTTGTTTGATTCAAAGGGTACCGTGTTGAATCGGGAATTAATGGAGACAGCCGGCGCGCGTACCGCTGAAGAGGTGGTACAGCGAATGATCGGGATGATCCGTTCCGTATCCGAAGGACGACCGCTGATTGGGGTCGGACTTGCTTCTCCCGGAGCAGTGAATAGCCAGGATGGAATCGTTATTCACGGGACCAATCTTCCTGAATGGGACAATGTTCCGCTGAAGCAGTGGATGGAATCAGAGCTTGGCGTAGAAGTGAAAGTGGTTAACGATGCGAACGCAGCGGCTTGGGGCGAGTATGTAAGAGGAGCTGGCAATGGTTCGAACAACATGGTATATGTTACCTTCAGTACAGGTATTGGAGCTGGAATTGTCATGGATGGCGAGCTACTGCTCGGCACGAACTCATTTGCTGGAGAGCTTGGTCATAATATTATCGACCCGAACGGAACGGAATGTAGCTGTGGTAGATATGGATGCTGGGAAGTTTTCGCTTCGGGCACAGCGATTCGGGACATGGCGCTGCGAAGTATGGAGAGTAGAACGTCGATGATTACGGAACTGGCTAATAGGAGCGGTGAAAAGATTACGTCTCGGCACGTCTTCGAAGCGATGGCACTTAAAGATCCTGTGGCTGTCGAGGTGATTGATCGGACGATTCATTATATGGCGATTGGACTAGCCAATGCGGTACATACGTTTAATCCTGATCGCATTGTAATCGGTGGAGGCGTAAGCAAAGCTGGAGAACTACTGTTTCCGGCCCTGAGAGAGAAAACGGAAGAACTTGTCATGAAGCCGTACAAAGGAACTTATACTATTGAATCAGCTGGTCTCAAGGATGATGTAGGACTTATAGGCGCTGCGGCATTATTTCATACTGCCCTAGGCTAGGTTAACTATTTATCAAAGCTATCAAAAACGGAGGGACTGAAGAGATGGGTACAAGAGAAGAAAGAACGAGATGGTTCTTGCAAGATAGATTCGGTATGTTCATTCACTGGGGATTATATTCCATTCCAGCAAGAGGTGAGTGGATACGTGGGAACGAGCGGATGAGTAGAGAGCACTATATGACGTATTTCGATGAATTTGACGCATCTCGATATGACCCGAAGAAGTGGGCCAGGGCAGCAAAAGCAGCGGGGCAGAAGTATGCGGTTCTTACGACTAAGCACCATGACGGATTCTGCTTGTTCGATAGTAAGCTTACAGACTTCAAGGCGACTAACACGCCTGCTGGACGTGATCTCGTACGGGAATATGTAGACGCTTTCCGAGCAGAAGGCATTGCTGTAGGTCTATACTACTCTATCATTGATTGGCATCATGATGATTACCCTGGATATGGTGATAAGGCCCATCCGGATCGGGATAATGAAGCGGCTAAAGATAAGCCGATCGATTTTGATCGGTACTTGGAGTATATGCATGGGCAAGTGAAGGAACTAATGACGAATTACGGCAAAATCGACATCATGTGGTTTGACTTCTCCTACGACAATATGACCGGAGAGAAATGGAAAGCAACGGAGCTAATCCGAATGATACGCTCTATCCAGCCGAATATTATTATCGACAATCGTTTGGGCGGCAATATCCGCGCGGCTGAGCCAGAAGAATATGCTGGAGATTTCTTCTCTCCCGAGCAGATCATCCCTCCTGGCGGCATTGTTGACGTGAATGGTCAATCGATCCCTTGGGAAGCATGCATTACGCTCAACGATAACTGGGGTTACCATTCCGAAGATAAAAATTATAAATCAACCCAGCAGGTCATTCGCTCGATGGTCGAATGTATCAGCAAAAACGGTAACCTGCTCCTTAACATTGGTCCAGATGCCAAAGGTGAAATGACGCGAGAATCACTTGTCATTCTAGATGAAGTGGGCGAGTGGATGCGTCTGAATGGTGACAGTATTTATGGCTGCGGCAGCTCCTTGCTTGCTAAGCCAGAGTGGGGTCGTTATACGCAAAAGGGGAACAAGTTGTATGCACATGTCTACGATCGTGGAATTGGTCCAATCTATTTCCAAGGCTTGAAGGGGAAGATTAAGAAGGCTAGATTACTGCGAGATGGTACCGAATTGAAGGTAGAAGTACCGTGGATGGCTGAAGAATATTCGGATGTCAACGGTGGAGCATTTATTACATTAAAAGGTGCAAAGCTTCCCGACGAGATGGATACGGTGATTGAGCTCGAGCTATTTAATTAAACCAGACAGAGTGTCCCATAAGTCATGAATGACTGCTGGGGCACTCTGTTGTTTTTCGTTTGAATCGGACACAGATGACCCTAACCGTAGTATTTTTGCATTTTTGGGATGCTAACGGACCGCATAGTCACTATTGGTATGAAAAACACCATATATGAACCTCTTTCTAGGGAATAGCTGCACTGGAGTCCGAAACTCTGTTCAAAAGGTTGGAAATTCACAAATAACGTCATCTGGGTCCGTAACTCTTAGTGAAGGATGATACTATTGAAGCAGGTGACCAACGACTACAAACACATAGCAGCCAGTTTGCAAAAAAATAAACAAAAACTAGAGGCGAGACTTGCGGAAGCCTTCGTAAATATTTACAGCCGCAGCTAAAATGAACAAAGAAATTCCACCACCGACCAACCCTGTTTCAAATTGATTCGTCGTAATGGTAAATAGATCCGACATGTACGTAATGAAATCTTGGTTAAATAGATTCGGATTTATTAGTATAATAGCGAAAACAATGATCGTAATTAGCTCTAAGGCAGTAGTATATAGTGCCAATCCTTTGGTCCACTGTCTCTTGATTAATTTATAAATAGATAATAGGACGTCTAGTCCAATCACTACTATAACCATTGGCCAATACTGAAGTAGCACATCCTGATTAAAAGCCGGGGCTACGAAGTTAAGTGCGCCTTCCCCCCCTCTGTAGACTCCGATCAGATGTTCAGCATTAAAATAAAAAGTCGCCCAGATCGCAATCCACATTAAGCTTCCGAAAACATCGAAATTTGTAATCGCCTTTTTCTTATGAATTGAAGTGATATCCTTCAAATCATTAGGTGTCCATTTGCTCAACTTTGTAGTAAGTGGATGACCATCTTTTCCGTTATCAGTTCGTTCGATAATAGCAAAAACTACGGTTATCCAAAAAAACACTTGGATTCCTACTTCAAGAATACTCGCAATTCCCTTGCTTATAACAGTCGTAACAATATTCACCACTGATTTATCACCGCTATACCCAATCAAATATTCGGCAGTCATCGCGATTAAAGCAACCATTACAGCAATCGGTATAATCATTTTTAATAACGTAATGTATAATTCATAATAGCGCGGTCCGATGAGGTGCATGGGCTGATCGCGATATTCGCTGGCTAGTACTGCGGGATTCCCCAATTTTGCAAGTACAGCCTTCACCTCTTCTTCGCCATGATCATCCGGTAACATATCCTCAATGGTTGATCGTAACTCGAGAGCGATATCCTCCCGAGATTGTTCAGGTAGCCTCCGAGTTACTTCATGGATGTAAATTTCAATTAGATTCATGTTCATCCTCCCCTTGTAATAGGCCGTAGAGTTCTTTCGAATTCTTTAGCCATTCCTCTTTCAGCTGTAAAAAGATTTCTACGCCATAGTCACTTAAGACATAATACTTACGGGGTCTGCTCTCGGATGTATCCCAGTTGCTCGTTACTAATTCCTGTTTCTCTAATCTGCGAAGCAATGGATATAAAGTGCTCTGATCAATCGTAATGCTGGATTGTTCCAATAATTGAACGAGTGAATATCCATACTGGGGTGTTCGTAATTGACTTAATACAGCTAGCGTTAACGTGCCTCTTCTAAGCTCTGTGATTAAAGAATTTAATAAAGTACTCATTCACCCACCTCATTACTATGCTGGTTGTCATACAGTATATGTTTTATACTATGTATCATACACTATTGTTGTTACAGCATCAATTGAAATAAAATAATCTTCTGAAAAAACAAGAAAAATTTTCTATTTGGACTATCGATCTAATTAAAAAGGAGGTTATAAAATGAATTCATTCTATACAGACATACCAGATGCTTCTACATGGGAAGCTATTGAACCGGTTCATAAAGGCTGGTCAAAGGATATGAAATACTACATAAAGGCCCATAACGGCAAAGAACTATTGCTGAGAACATCAGATATCTCCCAATATGATCAGAAGAAACGGGAATACGAAGCTATCCTGCTGCTGGAGGATCAAGATATTTTGATGTCGAGACCGCTTCAGTTTGGAGTGTGCAATGGTGGTCAGACCGTATATTCCTTATTGACTTGGATTGATGGGGAAGATGCGGAACATGTTATTCCTACGCTAAGCGTTGAAGAGCAATATCAACGGGGTCTAAAAGCGGGACAGTACTTAAAATCAATACATCAAATGCCTGCGGGGCAAGATCAAGCACCATGGGCAGATTATTATAATAGGAAAATCGATAAGTACATCACCAACTATAAATCGTGCGGCATTGCTCTAAAGGGAAGCGATAAAGTCATTCACTTTATAGAAGGAAATCGATACTTATTAGAAGAACGTCCGCAAACCTTTCAGCATGGTGACTATCATGTGGGAAATATGATCGTTACGAAGTCAGGTGAACTTGGGATTATTGATTTCAATAGGTTTGATTATGGTGATCCATGGGAGGAGTTTAATCGGATTACTTGGTGTGCTTTTATGAGTCCAGCGTTCGCATCGGGACGAATTCAGGGGTATTTTAATAATAATGTCCCGGACTTGTTCTTTAAAATGATGGCTTTATACATTGCTAGCAACCAGCTATCAAGCATTCATTGGGCGATTTCGTTCGGGGAAGAGGAAGTTGCTAATATGTTGAAACGCGCCGAGAATGTGCTGGAGTGGTATGATGATTTTGATCTTTATATTCCGAAGTGGTATATGGCTAACTCTAAGGATTGAACAAATTCCTCAATGGAGGCAGTTGGAGGTTGAGAATAATGAATATACTCATTGCTGAAGATGAAGCAGATATTAGGAGACTACTAAAGATAAGTTTAGAAGAAAAAGCATTTCATGTCTTTGAGGCGAAGGATGGGGTCGCAGCCTTGGAGATTATGGCTAATCACGAAATTCATCTTGCCTTATTAGATGTTATCATGCCTAAACTCGACGGACTTAATTTATTGCGACAGATTAGAGAGACTAGTCATATTCCAGTCATTTTGTTAACTGCACGAGGTGAAGAAATAGATAAGATTGTAGGTCTAGGGCTTGGAGCGGATGACTATATAGTGAAGCCATTTAGTACTTCGGAGCTTGTGGCTAGAGTAGAGGCGCAGTTAAGACGAAGAAACGTATACGATCTTTGTCAGACGGTAAATGAAGAAACAATTCAATATGGAGATTTAAAGTTAAATCGTAAGGAATGTATGTTGTACATAAATGAAAGGAAGGTTCTTTTAAATGCCAAGGAGTATAAGATATTAGAATGTCTTATGCAGAGTCCGAACCGGATTTTCACACCAAAAAAGTTATATGCAGCGGTGTGGGAAGATGATTTCTATAGTGATAACAACACGATTATGGTTACAATCAGCCGATTAAGAAATAAGATCGAACGGGATCCACATCATCCCGAATATATCATTACAGTGCGTGGACTTGGTTACAAATTCTACAGCTCAGGTAATTAACATGAGGAAGCATAATATATCCTATCAATTGTTAAAAAACTATATCGCGATTTTTCTCATAACAACGGTTATAACGTTATTGGTGATTATAGGTTTGTTATGCATCAATAGATTGGGATCTGAAGATATTATTTATAATCAATTAACGGCATCCAAGCTCATGCAAAATGATTATCGAAGGATTGACACTAGTGTTGTTGAAGATGTCGGGGGTGGATTACAAGTTGTGAATTCCAATTTCGAAGTCGTATACGCCATTGGCGATTATCCTTTTGTCTCTGATCAGATTAGCGTAAAAGAGTTTACGGATTTTTTAATGAATACTGGTTCGAACAAAGATATGATCACCGCTTCATATAATGAGAAGGAACATTTCTGGCTCATTGTCTCTTTACCAATACAAGTGAAAATAACAGGTATTGTTCACTGGAATTCAAATTCACCGATGCAGGACAATACGATAAAAATGCTTGGATTTATTGGGCTAGGTTATTTGTTGATTCTGATCTTAAGCACGATGATTTATGCGAAGATTACCGCAGTTAGTTTCATTAAACCATTAGATCAGCTATCCAATGCTGTTGAAAAGGTACAAAACGGAGATTATTCAGCAAGAGTGAAGGTAGGCGGGAATCAGGAGTTCAGTCAACTGGAGCATGCCTTTAATCATATGGCAGAAGTGATTCAGATTCAGACCTCATTAAAAGAACAGAGCGAAAACAATCGACAAAAACTGATATTAGATATATCGCATGATTTAAAAAATCCATTAACGAGTATTATGGGGTATGCAGAACTTGAACTAAAAGAACAGGGACGCGGTAGAATAGAGCATTTAGAGTTTGCAAAAATAATTTACAAAAATAGCACCCGTGCCAATGAATTGATTCAAGATTTGTTTGAATTATCAAGAATCGAAAGTCCAGAATTTCGATTGGATGTTACAACGGATGATTTCTCAGAATACATGAGAGAAGAATTGATACATATGTTACCCGAGCTTGAGATTGCTGGACTCATCCCCGATTTTGTAATCGAACCAGAAGAAATCATTTTACAGTTTGATAAAAAAAGAATGAACCGTGTATTCTCTAACCTGCTTTATAATGCAATTTCATATCAGGGGAAAGGTTCTAAGTTTCAAGTTGTACTGGAAAAGGTGAGTGATGGAGCAAAACTTACTTTTACAAATGGCGGTCAATCCTCTCCCCTTAACCCAGCAGGTTCTGGTTTAGGATTACTCATTGTTCAGAAAATAATAACTGCTCATGGAGGTACTTTTCTGCTAAATACACAGGACAATCGGTTTGAAATTATGATTTGGCTGAACGGACAAATTTAAGGTCAGTGTAAGATTACGTTAAGTTGTATGAAATTCCCCAATGATACAATGGTTATTAGTCAATTTATTCACAACAATATGCATTGGGGGATCTGTTCATAATGATTAATGATACCATAGGTAAAAAGCATTTCATCATGGGCGTTACATTAGCAGTAATGTACTTTTTTGGACTGTTCTCTTTTCTGATGATTAGACCAGTTATGGGTATCCTTAATTATATTTTTATTATGCAGCCTGAACTAAACAGTCGAATAGCGCTATCGTTAAATAGCCTTATATACATAGGTGTGATTATAGCTTTTTGGGGTTTCTATAAACATGATATACATGATTTTAGACGATACTGGATCCGAAATATGATGTGGATGTTTTGGGGACTTTGTTTGATTATTGTCATAGGGAATATTGTTATCCCTACTCTTATTTCTATCTTTCATCCTGTAGCGAAGTCTGTTAATGAGGTGGATCTACGGTCAATGTTGTCTTCGTATCCATTTATTTATACGGTGAATGTGATCTGGATCGGCCCAATGATTGAAGAACTAGTATATCGGGGAACTATCTTTAGAACGATCCGAACGAAGAGCCGTATTCTGGCTTATCTAGTATCCTCCTTTTTATTTGGATTTCAACATGTCTACAAAGCCGTGGTGTTCCAAAGTAACTATAACGAATTGTGGAACATCTTCTCTTATATGACTGCTGGTTTAATACTTGCTTATCTATATGAGAAAAGAAAAAACATCTTGGTACCTATAGGTGCGCATATGATTAGTAATGGTTTATCGGTGGTTCTCTATTTCTTAAGTTAATACGAAGCTTGACTTCTTATCAGTTTACTAGTATACTCATATTAACAAATCAAATAACAAACAAAATAAACAAACGATGGACGTGACCAAATGAGAAGCAATGGATTCACCGAAGATAACAAATTAAGCTTATTGATCTGGTTGCGGTTAGTAAGGGTATATGAGAATAGTAACGATCTTTCCAATGAGTTCTTGAAGCAATTTGACTTGAGCGTCAATCAGTTTGATACATTGGTACAAATATTAATACATCAGCCTGTATCACAGATGGAAATTGCAGAACATCTAACCATAACTAAAGGCGGAGTATCACATATGTTAGGCCGATTAGAGAAGGAAGAGTTAATTGAACGCAAGCAGGATTGGAAAGTGAAGTACATTACTTTAACGGAAAAGGGTCAGACTCTTATTGAGAAGGTACTGCCCCTGCAATCGGATTTCCAAGCTTCGTTATTCGATCCATTGACTGATGAGGAGAAAAAAGTGTTCTACAGTATGCTTAAGAAGATTCATCGGCATAGTCAAGATGAGAATCGTCTCCCTAGAGGTGTTCAGTAGTGTTACAAAAGCTTTATTGATAATAAAGCTTACTTTTTTTCTTATCAGTATACTAGTAAACTCAAATCCAATAATAAACATAACTCATTTAGGAGGTTTTTATAATGAAACAACAACCAATAAACGGACAACATCATGTATCCATGATTACTAAAGACGCTAAACAAAACTTATGGTTATATACAGAGGTATTGGGACTCAGACTTGTAAAGAAGACGGTCAATCAGGATGATCCATCCATGTACCATCTCTTTTACGGAAATCGTAATGGCGCCCCTGGCACCGAAGTATCTTTCTTTGAAATGCCAAATGCAGGTCAGACTCGCAAAGGGACGAACAGTATTAGTTCTTTCTCTCTGCTAGTACCTAGCGATGAAGCATTGTCGTATTGGGCCAGTCGATTAGACTCCTTTGAAGTTCCTCATGAAGCCATTGTGAGTATAGGGGAACGCAAGTCGCTTACTTTTTATGATAGAGATGAATTGATGGTACATCTAGTATCAGCTGAAAAAGATAACGGTATCGAGCTAGTTGAGCCGTGGATTACAGAAGATATTCCTCCACAGTATGCCATCGTTGGGTTAGGACCCGTTGAATTGACTGTACGTGAGGCTAGCCGAACTAAGGCGGTGTTGGAAGATATTTTAGGCTATACACAAGCTCGGACAGTACCATCCATGGGTGATCCGAAGGTTATGGTGGATATATATGAAACAGGTAAGGGTGGCCTATACACCGAGCTCCAGGTCAAAGAAGTAAATGACAAAGATCGGGAGAGACCAGGTAAAGGGAGTATCCATCATGTGGCTATAAGAGTGAAGGATGTTGAAGAATTAACCGAATGGGCCGCCAAAATCACTGCTGCAGGGTTTAAAAATACAGGGGTCATTGATCGTTATTACTTCCATGCACTGTATTTCCGGGATCCAAACCATATTCTTTTTGAGCTTGCTACAGATGGCCCAGGGTTTGAGATTGATGAATCCTTTGATGCACTTGGAGAGAATTTGACTTTACCTTCATTTCTGGAAGAACGCCGTGAAGAGATTGAATCGAAGCTTCATCCTATCGCTAATACAAATACAACAATGAAAAGAGGACATAATCATGATGGAACAATATAGAATTGATGAGAATAAAGGGTTGGAGCTAGGTTTGTACACATTAGGTGATCACACCACAGACGCTTTAACAGGTAAAGCAATCAGTGAACGGCAACGGATCAAAGAGATCGTAGCTGCTGCCAAATTAGCAGAGGATGCTGGATTAGATGTTTTTGGAGTGGGTGAGAGTCATCAACCGAAATTCATTACCTCTGCAGCCTCGGTCGTCCTTGGAGCCATTGCGAATGCAACCGAACGTATAAAGCTTGTCAGTTCAGCAACAGTGCTAAGTACTGCAGACCCAGTACGTGTATATGAAGACTTTGCGACTTTGGATTTGTTATCTGGCGGTAGAGCGGAGATTGTTGCTGGACGTGGATCGCGTCTCGGTGCTTATGAACTCTTTGGATATGATGTAAGAGATTATGAAGAATTGTTCGAAGAGAAAATTGAATTGCTCATGAAAATAAATGAGAACGATCGTATTACGTGGGAAGGGAAATTCCGCCCGGCATTAAATGATATGGAAATCTTCCCTAAGCCTTTGAATGGAAAGTTACCTATCTGGCGAGCGGTTGGGGGACCCCCAGCAAGTGCAATCAAAGCAGGAAGAATGGGAATTCCAATGATGCTGACAACCCTTGGGGGACCGTCATCTGCATTTAAAGGTTCTGTGGACGCGTATCGTATGGTTGCTGAGCAATCAGGATTTAATCCAGCGGAGCTTCCTATCAGTACAACTTCACTAATGTATATTGATGCTGACTCACAAAAAGCATTCCGCGACTATTATCCATATATCAATCACTTGATGAAAGAGCTTCGTGGATCTTATTATCCGAAAGAACAATTTGCGGAAGCGATGAGTGTGAGAAATGCTCTGCTCGTGGGTAGTCCACAACAAATTATTGAAAAAATCCTCTATCAACATGAGATGTACGGACATAACCGTTTTCTTGCACAGATTGATGTCGGAGGCTTACCTTATGCTCAAGTGGAACAAATTATTGACTTGTTCGCATCAGAAGTGGCACCAGCCGTAAGACGCGCTACAGCTAAGAAATAAGAAGGAGGATTATTATGAAGATTATTGGGATTTCAGGATCCATTGTTGGATCGAAGACTAGAATAGCCGTGCAGCAAGCCCTTAACAATACTATTGAAAAGCATCCGGATTTCGAAGTTGAACTAATTGATCTAGGCGATTATAAGCTAGAGTTTAGTGATGGACGCAGCTACATGGATTACACAGGCGATACCAAAGTTGTTCTGGAGAAAATCATGGCGGCCGACGCGTATATCATCGGAACCCCTGTTTTTCAAGCTTCGATCCCGGGGACACTTAAGAACTTATTCGATTTACTTCCGGTTAATGGGTTCAAAGATAAAATTATCGGAATTGTGGTCACTGCCGGTTCTTCGAAACATTACTTAGTGGCAGAACAACAACTGAAACCGATCCTCTCTTATATGAGAGCGGTGGTGGTTCCTAAGTATGTTTTTATTGAAGAGAAACAATATGACCGGAAAGTAATTGTGGATGATGACATCATTTTCAGACTGAATCGACTAGCGAGTGATTTGGTGAACACCACGAATGCGATGCAGCAAGTGAAGAAAGAGGAAGAAGCAGCGTTCTTCTTTTAAAAAGAATGTCGTTGTATTTCGTGCAACAGAATGGATCCGAACGAAAGTGGATCTGAATTCTGTTGCATTTTTTATTTTGAGGACAATGAAGATTTTCTATTGCACAATAGGCAGGCGTGTTGATTAGCTGATTTTTTGGAAATGGGAAACGTTGTATTGGCTAAGTAAATACCAGACCAAGAAACCAAGCTAACTAGTTCTCACTCTGCGGGAGATCTTACGTGGACGTGGGGGTTTGGTTGTATTTTGTGCAATAGAACGTTGATTAAAGAGTCAGAATGGTCATTTCATTGCACTTTGTACAATTGAAATAGTCTGACACCGTCTTTTTTGTGGATTCCTCGACAATCTATTGCACGAAATACAATAGACGGTACAATTAGATGGTTTCAGGTCGATTCAATTGTACAGAGTGCAATTGAACGTTACATTTTATAGTGAAAAGTTACCAAACAACAATGCAATCAAGTCATAAAGCAGGTATCAGCTGCTCTGACGCTTGGTACCTAAATCGCTCTGACATCATCCCAGACACAAATAGTTGCATTTCGTGCACTTAAACTAACTTTCCTTAAAGGATTTGGCAATATAGTTGCAGTTTGTACACTTATATCAGCCAAATATCCGCCGAAAGCTCCTAGTAACGTTTTTTAACTGCACAGAGTGCAATTAAAATGGTGGAGTATTACATACTCAGCAGGATAGTTGCAGAAAGTGCAACTACCCAGTCGGAGAAGGTGCTATTGTGTCGATCCTAGGAACGGAAGCAAGGAAACGGGAAAGTGAGTGTTGTGATAGTAAAGGCTAGGCAGAGTGGAGGATTTATTTGGCGAAAAAATCTCTATTATACCATAATTTGGTTAATCAACAGGCGTACACAATATGCAATGGAATGGAGAAGAGGAGCAAGTGAAACCCATGAAAAGTCCGCTATTTATCATACATTTTTATTCAAAATTATGAAGTGTATAATGAAAGGATTCATAGTGATTACACATCATTCTAATAAATTTATTTAAAGGAGGAGAAGTGTGACTAAGAACCTTATTGCTAATATGCGGTTACATAACCATATGATCGCAGAACCATTACATCACTCACCAGAGCAGATCGTGAAAAAATTAGGCGCTATGCAAGCGCAAGATTATATGCAGGCGGTTTGGGCTATCGGATTACGTTCTCCAGCTACGAAATTAGCTGATATTGAGCGTGCTATCGCTGACCGTAAAATTATTCTTACTTGGTCGCTGCGAGGTACGCTTCATTTCGTCCCAGCAGAAGATGTTAAGTGGATGCTTCAGCTATCTGCACCACGTTTAGTATCACAAACGAAGCGGAGAATGGCGGAGCTTGGACTAGATGATCAAATACTGGAGCGCTGTAGAGAAATTATTGTGGATGCTTTAAAGGGCGGTAAACAAATGGATCGTTCTGCGTTGCTACAGCTAATTGAAGAGGAAGGCATCCACACTGGAAATCAACGTGGTTATCACATGCTTTGGAATAGTGCTTACCAAGGATTAATTTGTTTCGGGCCGATGAATGGAAAACAGCAAACGATTGTGTTGTTAGAGGAATGGGTGCCAGATAGCCGAGAGCTAACTTACGAAAGATCGTTGCAAGAACTCGCATTGCGGTATTTTACAGCTCGTGGATTGGCGACCGTTCAGGACTTCGCTTGGTGGGCTGGCATAACGCTTACAGATGCGAGACGAGGGCTAGAAGCGGCCAAAAGCGAACTTCAGTCTGAATTAATAGAAGCTAGTGAGTATTGGACGTCTTCAAAACTACAAGCTAGAGCGGAGGAAGATTCGAACGTTTATTTACTACCGGGTTTTGATGAGTACATTTTAGGTTATAAAGACCGGAGTGCTGTACTTGAGCCTGAGACAGCTCCTTTGATTGTTCCTGGGAACAACGGTGTTTTCCTGCCGATGATTATCGTTGGTGGCCAAGTAGTAGGGACATGGAAACGTACATTTAAGAAAAAAGGAATTGAAATTGTCATTCATCCATTTGGAGAGCTTGGAGAAGCAATAGATGCGGTGTTTAAGGCTGCTGAACGATATGCTGCATTTATCGGGCTGCCGATACTCAAAATAAGCGTGTCCGGTCCATTGACATAAGAAAAGAGACCCGAGGGTCTCTCTTTGGTTAATGCTTATAGGATAGCTTAGGAATTAATACGCTTATAATTATCATGTGCAATACTCAATAGTGCTGTATACAACGGTTGAACGTTGAATCTCTTCCCGAATTCGAATTTATAAAATGCAGTCTGTAAGTTGTTGGATTTGTGAAAAGGTGAGGTAATATAGTGTAGGGTGACTTCACAATCATCGAAACCGGTGCCGCCCGTCTCCATAGTGACCTCATAAATAGAGCTGAGATGGATCGAAGCTACACGTGTTTTTTTTCCAGTAACCCCTTGGTGGTCAATAAGAATTAATCTATCATCTGTAATAATGAATGCATCACGGATTAACTTGAAGCCCATTTGAATTTCTTCCTGTGGCATAAGATAAGCTCCGTATTGACTCTTTAATTCTGGAATGGTTACCTCTGAATAGTTTCCCATTAACCCGCCCAAAAAATTGGCCATTAAAATCCCTCCTGTATGTAATTCCTATTTGCTAATGTACAAGAAAACTGTACGTTGTTGATATTCTATATTAGAATATATATTCCTTCTGCTCTTTTTAACGAATTTAGGGAAAATAGAAAAGACTAACCAAAAATATATCTAGGTGTATTATTACAATATTTAATATATTCATCTCCGAACACGGACTTTAAATGCTGTTCTTCCTGTAGAATAAGCAAATGAATGGCGACAATGTTAAGAATGAATATAATAAGTGTTAATGGATTTGGATACATAAGATACAATCCCAGAAACATGAGATCAAAGCCGACAAATGCAGCGTTTCTACTATATTTATATATACCGTGCGTGATGAGTTTTGTTACAGTAGTCTTATCGATCCCAACTCTCCATGAGGTGCGCATGGCAATCATTGCTTGTATGAAAATAAAACATCCGAGGGCCCCAACACCAACGCCGATAAAGTGAATCACAGGATTATCAAAATGTTCACCTACTAGTGTAACTAGGTATGACTCAGCTAAGGAAAACGCAAGCCACGCTGCACCCCACACAAAAGTAGTAATCTTAACGAATAGCTCGGTATAATGGATCTTAGATAGCTTAGATCCTTTCGCTAATACGTTTCCTTTAATATGGTTCTTTTTGTATAGTATGACGAGCTTCAAAACGTAAGAAATAAGGAAAATAGAGAAAAAAATCAAGGATAGGATATTCTTTAGATTGCTCATAATAAATTCCTCCTCATCATAACATATGAATGTTTGCTCATATGTTTGTTTATATTTTATTTCCTGTAGCTGTGCATGTCAACCAGTTTTTGGTTTGGGTGGATAATGTGCAATCAACAGTGTAATGCTGTTCTTCAACTGAAGCCTTATCGCTCCGGTCTACAAATAAGAGGAATGGAATTACCAGGCCGCTCCTATAATTAAATATCCAGAAGCGGTGATCAAAGGGGATTAACGGGGGAAGCCGTAAAGCATTTGCGCGCGAAGGAAATCTACGGGCTTATTTATTGGTATCTCTAAAAAGTATTCAGACTGCCATTTTTGTGTTTTTCGAGCTTGTGTACTCGTAGGACAATCCCAAGGTGGGTAGACTCGCATAGCTCTTTTTCCACCTTCACCTTTATCGGACAGTACATCCTGATCTCTTAGGACAGCTTTTGGAAAGATAAACTGGCCAAAGTAATTCTCTTTCCGTGTACTTATCACGTAGTAATCAACTTGATCTGATACGTCATAGGGTTGGATTGGGCCTTCTTCACTTCTCTCCCATAACGTCACAAACTGCCCGATTTTTGTCGGGGTGATTTTTGCCACACGAAATCTAATAGAGAGCGCGTTTAAGTTAAATACATAGGCTCCATATTCATCATTTTGTGGTTCGAGAATAGGTGGAGAGCAATCAAATTTGCAAGGGTTGTATACAAGTTCCTTGATGGCGAGTAGGTCACTATGTATGGTATCTAGAAAGCCTTGATGTTTAATTTTCATCTGTTCAAATCTCCTGTTTGAGTTCCATATAGGTACCCCTAATGTTCACTATCTTAATGCAAGAATAACGTGTTCACAAGGGTGAATAGAGTAGATGTTCGGATTGTAGAGATCTATAGGAGGGATGAATCGATGGGGAAGAATGTGAAATTACTTTATTGTATACTGGGAAGTGGCGTGCTTGTATTGTTGAACGGCCCTATACTTGGTTACGCTAAACTTGGAATGTTCAGTAGTGGTTATGGAGGAAATATATTTGGTTAGGAATTTCAAAGAAAAGAAAGGAAAGTAAATAGATAGAAGTGAAATATGATAGTGATCTTTGGGGGAGTAGAAGCTTGGAAATGAAGAACAAACATGATGAACAACGGAACTGTCCCTTATGTAAAGAATTAAATCATTGTGGTGCTGACAGTGGTGACTGTTGGTGTTTTCACACGAAAATTCCCACTGAACTACTAGAAAGGGTACCTATAGAACTAAAAGGTAAAGCCTGTATCTGTCAAAGATGCGTAGAGGCGTATACAAACCAACTGGGGGACAAAGATGAGAAAGCCAATAATTGCAGTTGATATGGATGACACGATATGCCATCTAGTCAAACGAGCTATATACCATAACAACAACGATTTCCCCACGCATTTGCTGAAGTACGAGGAGATGCTCGAATGGAATACGGATCATTTACGTCATCCAGATTGTACACAAGATGTATTCTATGGGCGACCTGGACTATATGAGGAGCTTGAGCTGTTTGACGAGCATGTTGTAGGGGAAATGGAGAAGCTACATGACGCGTATGATGTTATTATCGTTACGGCAGCCCAGCCCAATGCAGTTGTTGAAAAATGGAACTGGCTGCAGAAGCATATGCCGTTTATTCCTATTGAAAATTTCTTCCCATGCAAGCGAAAGAATCTTATTAATTATGATCTTCTGATCGATGATGGGGTTCACAACTTGGTTCCTGCATTACAGGATGGAAGGAAAGTACTCTGCATTCCGCATCCATGGAATTTGAGAGCCCGTGAACAATATGGATTTCCATTATTGACCTCCTGGGAAGGCGCTAAAGAGAAGATTGATCAGATACTGGGAGTTCAAGAGAATAGCTGATTTGTGGAGAGTTGTTCACTTAGAACAACTCTCTTTTTTTATGCTGTTCAGATTTTTTTGCCTATTTCTCCGTTAACTACTTCATCTGTCGTAGTAATTATGTTATACTGCAACTACTACGACAGATGAAGTAATCATAGGGGGATACCATTTTTGATAAGCAGTGATGTTATACGTGGTTACAACGATACGATGATCCTCTACATGCTGCTGGATGGGGAATCCTACGGGTACGAGATTTCCAAGAATATCAGACAGCTGACTCAGGAAAAGTATGTCATGAAGGAGACAACGTTGTATTCCGCCTTTACCCGGCTGGAGAAGAACGGGTACATTGAATCCTTTTTCCTGGATGAGAGTCTCGGCAAGCGACGCACTTATTATCGTATTACCCCGCTTGGTCTCGACTATTACAAAGAGAAATGCGAGGAATGGAAGGTTACGCAGGAAGTTGTAAACCAATTTATCAGAGAGTGGTGACAGAGCATGGAGACGATCATAGTATACCTGGATAATATGTTTGCTGGTCTGCCGAAGACTCCGGAACTGGAGCATATGAAGCAGGAGCTGCTGTCCGGGATGGAAGATAAGTACCTGGAGCTGAAGCGAGATGGCAAGTCTGAGAATGAGGCGATCGGTATCGTTATTTCGGAATTCGGCAATATTGAGGAGCTGACTGCTGAGCTAGGCATCTATCCAGCCGGACAGGAGAAGACTGTGCCCATGCTGAGTGAAGAAGAGGTTTATGCTTATGCGGCTGCCAAACGTAGCTCTGGATTATTGACCGGTCTCGGTGTTTTTCTATGCGCATGCGGGGTGGCGTTGTTAATTACGCTTAGTACACTGTTTGAAAATAATGCTGATATGGCTGATAAAGGTTCGATGCTGGGGCTGGTCGGAATGTTCGTGCTGGTCGCTGTAGCCGTTGGGATGTTCATTCACAGCAACATGAAACTCGAGCGTTTCGAAAGTCTAGAGCAAGGCTTTCAGCTACCTTATGCGCTCAAAACGGCACTTCAGCGCAGTCAAGCCCTTTATGCTCCGACTTATCGCCTTGCTTTGATTGTGGGCGTCTGTTTATGTGTGCTGTCGCCGACCTTTATCTTCGCAACTTCGTATGTCAACGATGACTTCGCCGCTTATGGAGTCTCTGCCTTTCTGGTGATTGCAGCAACTGCGGTGTTCTTGTTCATCTATTACGGAAATATCCAAGAAGCTTATACGAAGCTACTGAATGAGCCACATATCGATGCAAAGTAGAAGGATGAAGAACGATTTGTGGGGGCTGTAGCAATGTCTATCATATTCTAAAGCGCAAAAATGACTCCTGATTCATATAGGATCATACCCATAAAGCTTCTCATATACTATCCAGAAAGGAGTTATGAACCTTATGGATAAAAACTGCAAACTAAGCAATGTGACACAAGCTTATCTGAATACTTACTATACTATTCTAAACACCATGATTAGAAGGATGAGCAGCGTACCGCTGTCGTGCAGCAGTTCAGAGACCTTTATAGGGCAGATGATTCCCCATCACGAGGGCGCTGTGCGAATGTCAAATAACGTTCTTCAGTTCAATATCTGCCCAGAGCTAAAACCTATTTTGTATGCCATTATAACAACCAATGCGAAGGCATTAAGCAATTAAAAAAAATACTAAATCAACTCGATCATTGCTAATATAGCCTTATCCATTAAGCGATTGCTTACCCCGGACCTCCGGATCAAAGCGATTGCTTCTTTAGTTTACGACTCAGCTCTATAGCGATATACTCTATATGTTTTTACTTCATCCGGAAAGGGATACATAACATGGGAAATCTGAATTATAATTTAAATTTTGAAATGCTATGTGCAAAATACGAGTTAGGTCATCTAAAAAATGAACCCGAACAGGTAACAGGCGGTCTTCTGCACAGAATGTATCGTCTACAAACGGACAAAGCGCTATATGCAGTGAAAGCACTAAATCCTCAAATCATGCAGCGGGATACAGCCATGTACAACTATACTCTTTCTGAAAAAGTTGCGAATATGGCTTATCAAAATGGAATAAATGCAGTACCGGCCATCGTATCCAAAGATCGATTTATGCATGAAGTTGAGGGTCAATTCTATTTATTGTTTCCATGGGTCGAAGGTAAGGCTTTACCATCAGGAGAAATAGACATGGAGTGTTGTAAATGGATTGGGGAAATCCTTGCGAAAATTCATAAGATTGATTTCTCTACACTTCTTGATCATCATCCTAATGAGAATTTTGAGCCAGTAAATGCATCCACTGTTCGTTGGAATGAGTATGCTCTCCAAGCAAAAGAGGAGGGTTTGGAATGGTCTAATTTATTATTTGATAACCTGAGTAAAATAAATCATTGGGAACAACTTGTTAAATCTTCAGCGGAACAATTATCGAACTATAGGGTTATTAGCCATAGGGATTTAGATCAAAAAAATGTATTATGGGATGTGCAGCACGTACCAATAATTATTGACTGGGAAGCAGCAGGCCCTATCCATCCAACACAGGAGCTGATTGATGTAGCCCTATATTGGTCAGGTTTTGAGTCGGGAAGTATAAGCAATGATGCTTTCTGCACGCTTATTAGTTCCTACCGAGATCATGGTGGCGAGATTTATGCTAACTGGTCCGATGTACTCAACTATGGTTTTCATGGAAAGCTAGAATGGTTAGCTTATAATATCAGACGGTCACTTGGACAGGAGAGTGCGGATGATGCGGAGCGAGAACTTGGAACCCTAGAAGTAATTAGTACAATAACAGCTTTAAATGACTATGATGATTTTATTCCTATGTGTTTATTATGGTTAAGTGATCTTTAAGTTGATTTTATCTAATCCGGTAAAGGAGAACTTATCATGAATGTAGTAAACGCTACTATGGAGGATATAAGAGGGTGGCTTGAGCTGGCGGCAGAAGTGGAGTCTCTTTTTGGGCCGATGGTAGATGATCCGAACTTCACGCTAGCCTTAGAAAAAAATATCATTCGTCAAAGCGCTTTTTGTATACGAGAGAATAATGGTTCGGCAGGTTCACGATTACTTGGAGGCGTGTTATTTTCTTCATCCAATGCTCCTAACTACAAGATTGGGTGGCTATCTGTTTCAAAGCAAGAAAGAAATAAAGGAGTCGCAACAGCCCTGCTTAACCACATTATCCAAAGTATCGAAACTCCATCAGAGATTCTCGTTACTACTTTTGGTGAGGATCATCCAGAGGGTCAACCTGCTAGACGATTTTATCAGAAGTTTGGTTTCGTTCCTATGCAGGATGGGGTTCCAAATGGCCTCGAAGGTGGCTCAAGACAAAATTTCAAGCTGACGATCGCTCACAAGGATTCATTATGAAAAAAATAATTGTTTTATCGGCGATTTCATTGTTCTTGTTAGCGATTTCTTTTAGCCCATTATTCAATTATATCCGAGAGTATATTATTTCAGATCAAATCAATCAGCGTTATGAGATAGACCATGCTGAAAAAGGATACAATACGTTAAACGTTCAAGAACTAACGATTGATGATAAGAATATTAAGATCCAAGAAGAAAATACAGGCAGGAAAGCAGAATTGACCCTTTGGGATGAGGATGAAAATGTCCCACCTGGTGATATTGTGAAAATTCAGTATCTATTGAATGGTCAAAAAGTCTCAACTTCTGATGAAATATGGCTGTCTAATCGGGATAGAGGAAGCAGGTATTTCTCATGGATAGATATTCTCACGGTTAAGGATCGAAAGACTGGTGAGGAAGAAATAAGTATTGTCCAAAGACTTACCGATGATAGTCAACCAATGGACAAGAGAAAATGGAAAATAATCACGATTTTACATGATGGAAGCGTAGAAGAAAAAGTGCTAAGTTATGCTCAAAGAAGTGATAATCATCTAGGCGTCAAGCTTATCGAATTCTCTGGTACATCACGTATGAGTATGGGCTATTATTCGGATATAACAAAAGGCTATCCCAGCGTATTCTTCCCTCTCATATTTCCGTTTCTAACCTCAGTGGTGGGAATCTTTTTATTGATCATTATAGTTGTTTTATTATTGATGGAGTTTCATTTCAGACGCGTTATTAGGAAAAGATAGCGATAAAAGCGATTAGGTACGCCCTAAAGTTACTTATAGTTACGAATTACCTTTAACTTGGTCAAGGTTAATAAAGCAAACAGAAGTAGCAAGACTCCGATGGAACCCATGACAGGGGCTGGACTATAATGATCGGATAGGAATGAAACGGCTGTTAGACCAAGTGAGGGTGCTACACTCATAATGGAGCCTAGTACACCGAAGACTCGACCTTGTATATCCTCCGAAACTTCCAGTCTGAGGATGGTATTAATCAGCAATGTACAGAATGAGAACATGAAGCCAATTAGAAGAATGATGGGAATGGCTAACGCAGCTGTTGTAACGAACGATAATAGGAGGTACATGGGACCCAGACATAGCAGCCCAGTCATGATCAGGAAGCCGCGATTCTTTAATTTAGAGCCAAGAAACAATATCATGCTGGAACCAATCACATAACCTAGTGGAATACAGGCTTCCATGAGGCCAAACTGAAAGGGACTAGAATTCCATACTTTGACGGCCATAACTTGCGTTAGCATCAGTGAAGGCATAAGGAACAAAGTGAGTGTGGGGAGCATTATGATAATTGCTCGTGCAAAGGGATATCTCCAAATATAACGAACACCATCGGCAAGATCTTGCGTGAATTTTCTTTTTTCTTTATGTGCGTAATTCACTCGGTTAGGTAGCGGAAGAGAGCGGACGGCCAGAACCAGTAAAAAGGAAACAAAAAATGTAGCCCCATCAAATAATATAGCATCGGCCGCTCCAAAACTCGCTACAAAAATACCTCCAGCCGAGAATCCGATAGTCCGACAGATGTTCTCCGACAAGTTCAGAATCCCGACCGCCTTTTGCACATGTTCTTTGCCGACAACTGTCGTAATAGAAGCTTGATACGCAGGGGATTGGAATAAAGCTGAGACTGTCGTAAGTCCTGTCAGTATGGCCACGATAATGAATGATGTTGAAGACATAGAAATAGCTAAAGCAAGCGTAAGTGCTAGACCGCAGCTTATCAGATCTGTGATCAGCATGATTGTTCTGCGATTGATCCTGTCTGCAACTGTACCTCCGATTGATCCGAGCAAAGAACTAAGCAGTAAATTGATTATCGTAATAATGGCTATCATTTTAGCGCTTCCAGTCGTCTGAAGCACCCATAAACTTAAAGCAATGCTGTGAAAGGTATTTCCAAACAAGGATATAGAATAGGAGCTGAGTAGTAGCATAAATCTCCGATTTCCCCAAAGGGGTGGATAGGATTGAACGGCGGTAGATGCATGTTTTGCTAAAACAGGATCTGTCATGGGTTACTCTCCTCTCAACTTAAACGCTTAAGTGAATATCGAAAAAAAATTAATCAACAAAATTAATCAACAAAATAACGATTATTCTCTTGTCTGGAATAGTCAGAACGATTTAATAACTCTTGCATTAATTCAAAAGCGGTAGCTGCTTTATCCCCTGTGAATACGAATTTCTGAACGTCTTCTCCGAGCATTTCTGGGCAATTACAGGTACAAAGAACAGAAAGACGTGCGAATACCTCGGATTTTTCAACATAACTTCCGATAAACTCATTAATAACGATGGCTTCTTTGTAGCTCCCCTCCGATAAGATTGTATTCAATTCCTCCAGATTTTGAACTTTAAATATCGCTTTCTCAGGTAAAGGAAGACTGTCTTGGATAAAGTGAGTGAGCAGGGAGTTATTGAAGCACTCCATAATTAAACATACCTGCGAAAGATCCTCCGGCATTACCTTTTGTAGAGCTAAACGATAATTGTAAAGAACTTGCTTAAACAGCTTATCTTCAATCATGCTGTCGATCAAAATCAAGGGGATTCCTTCTACAAAATGCTTGGAAATCGAATAGAAGGCTTCATCGCGGACATCGATCAGAAAGACGGCTTCGAGTTTTCTTTCGACGATGATATCTAGAGAAGGATGCTCTGTACCAAGAGAGTATAACAGCGTATGATATCCGGCATCTGTTAAACGCTGTTCCAAAGCACGGATAAATGTGAACTGGGCATAGAGCTTCCAAGGTGGCATATGGGCAGAATTATTGACAAGTATGCCTATCAATCCTGTTTTTTTATTGGCAAGTGAACGGGCTGCTAGATTAGGAATGTAATGAAGCTCTTCCGCAAGCAACAAAATTTGATTACGGGTCTTCTCAGGAATGGTTTGGTTATCGACGCGGTTCAGAACATAGCTCACAGTTGCAACAGAGACATTAGCCCGGAGCGCGATGTCCTTCATTGTAGTCTTTTTCACCAGTAAACTTCTCCCTTGCTGAGATATTTATTTCCAAATATTATCACTAAAACTTGAGAAGAGTCAACGAGTGACTTTATACCAAGAAGAAAATGATTCCTTGTGATCATTTTAATAATTTGGGTAAATAGATTTAAGAAGCTAAATTAGTCAGCGAGAAGAGGTGTAACTCATGGATACGAATTCTACACGAGAAGAAAGAGCGCTGTGAAATCGCTTTATATACTGACACAAATTCGTGAAATAATTCACTTAATAATTAAGATTTTTAATATATAATTTATTTATAATCAAAATTAGGGGGAATCGAAAATGAGACTATTTAAAATGATTTTAGTGGCTGGGGTTTCGGTAGCAGTATTGGCTGGTTGTGGTGCAAATGAGGATAAAGCAAACAATTCGGCGGCAACTTCTGCTCCGGCTACTGAGCAGACAGATGCGGTTACTACAGCCTCGATCGTAAATCAAGCAGATGCATTTACTAAGGCTGTAAGCAAAGATGGAAACTGGATTGTTGCTATTCTAAATGATGTAACAATTCCGGATGAGGTTGTTGTAGCTGGAGAATTCCGTAATAAAGGAGCCGCAGATGGCGACATCTACCGTAAGATTGCCCTTTATTCGCAAGATGCTGATCACAAGATCACTGCTACTTATACACTAACCGTACCCAAGTTCACAGTACAAAGTGAGAATTTGAAAGTTGAAGGCGGAACGATTAAAGGCGATGTTTATGTAGAAGCGAAAGGTTTTACTCTGCCTGAAACCGCAACGATTGATGGTAATCTTTACTTCACAAGCGAGGATCTGAAAGCATCTGCAAAGATTGATGGAAAAGTGACTGGAACAACAGAAGTTAAGTAATTACGTAATCATCTCATACAATAGAAGCTAATCCATAAACAATGGGTTGGCTTCTTTTTATGTTGATTTTATTCATATTGAACTTATAATATTACTACCACTACTAGGAGGAACACATATGTCTAAGGAGTATTCACGAACGTATATTGAGAGTGTAAAGCTTGAAATGCTAAATAGATTGGGATTGAAGCAAGTGTTTTTTAAGGAACAAATAGGTGATGGTCTGATTTTTGAAGCTGTAGGATTTGATAAAGGGAGCAAACATCGTTTTTGCGTTAGACCGAAGACGAAAACGATTGACGAATTCATTTCAGGAAAATGGATGAAGGTCCGTAGCTTTACAATCAAAAGTGTGGAAATTTAATGTTGAAATCTAGAAGGTAACCCCGTTAATATCGGAGTTGCCTTTTTTATTTTTGTGACTGATTTAATGATAATGTGAAGTATCGCCGTAAAGATCGACGCTTGTATGGTTTTCCGTTAGGGTTACTTTACATAAAGCTGTGGAGAGAATATCCGGTAGTCCCCCTAATTCCTGCAATGATTTTCCGAGGAAATGAGCCATAATAACTTTCAGAGTCATCCGATGAGTGACAACAAGCACCTCAAGCCCTACGTTGTCGCTTATGATACCCTCAATAGTCGGTATTACTCTTTGTTCAAGCCGACTATAGGTCTCGCCTGAGGGTAGAGGAATATATAGATCAGGACTTGTGAAGAAATGAGAGTATTGTAAAGGGTAATCCTGTTCGATCTGGACAGTGTTCATTCCTTCCCATATGCCCATGTTAATTTCCATTAAAGAAGCTTGCTGTTGAATGGGTAAACTTCTATTTCCTCGTAAAATTTGCGCAGTATGCAATGCTCTTGGACTAGTACTAGAATAGATTGCACCTAAATGTTCGCTTTCCAAACGTTCTCTCAACCATTCGGCTTGCTGCTCGCCCAACGCTGTTAGCTCTGAGTTTTGATGTCCTTGCATTCTTTTCTGCAAATTCCACTCGGTCTGCCCATGACGGGTTAAGAATAATACTGTCTCTTTCATTAACGAAACCTCCTTTATGAATAGTTGTAAGTATAAGATAAATAAATATAAATAAACAATATATAATAGTTAATATCCATAATGTATAGTTATAGTAAATGAGCCGAGGTCCGTTGAATAATAATTTTATTTTATAGAGTTAGGAAGATTTCACGATGAACTTTCATGTATTGAAATTATTTTACTGCGTTGCGATAACAGGTAGTGTAACTAAAGCCTCTGAACGTTTGCACATCAGTCAACCCGCTATTTCCGCGCAGATCCGTAAGTTTGAACGGGAAAATAACATTTTATTGTTAGAGGTTAAAGGTAAGAGGATGGTGCTCACACCGATTGGAAAAAGACTGATCGAACCCCTTGAGAAGTTTTTTGCTATGGGCGATCAAGTACAGCAAATCATTGAGGATTATCAGAAATTTCCCGAGGGGCATATTCGGATCGCAGGTAATTATCTGGCTACAAGTATGTTCATTCCCAGGTGGGCGTCATTATTTAAACAATCTTTTCCGGAAGTTAGAATTCAAATCACTACTACTAATTCTCACGAAGTATTGGAGCAATTAGATAACTTTGAAGCAGACGTGGCGATTTACAGTGATATGGAGTTTCCTTCGCATAATACAGGAGTATTCGATCATCGGGAGTTATACAAGGACGAGTATGTGTTCGTGGTTGCTTCTAATCACTCTTTTGCCCAGCAGCAGGTTAGCTTTGAAGAAGTTATATCTGAAGCATTTATTATGAGAGAAGAAGGCAGCGCAGCCAGGGAGAGACTTGTTCGATTGTGTGAAGAAAGAAAGGTACAACAGCCGAAGATCGAGCTTCAATTTAATGGAGTGAATGAGGTTATTCAAGCCGTGATTGCTGGGTATGGGATTAGTTTTGTATCCGCTTTGTTAGCTCAGCCTTATCTTGATCAGGGAACCTTAGCTAAGGTAGAAGTAGAAAATGTAGTTTCAAAGCATTCGATATGGATGGGATATAGAAAGAAGGAACTTCAGGAAAGCTATATTCAATCCTTTATTACGCTGGTCATGAAACAATTAAAAGAAGAGAATCATTTACTCACCAATCCAGCTCATACACCTTAATTATGATGTATAAGCTGAACTGAAATCATAGATGTGAATGTAATTGAAGTAACTCATTTTCACTATTGTCAGCTGCTTCTGATGATTTAAATTGAATGTTATATAATTGTGAGTAGAGCCCATTCATTTCTAATAAAGAGTCATGTGTGCCTTCCTCAACAATCGAACCCTGATCTAATACGATAATTCTAGAGGCTTCACGTATGGTGGATAGTCTATGTGCAATAACCAATGTAGTTCGATTCTTCATTAACAAATCAAGTGATTGCTGAATCATTCGCTCAGATTCGTTATCGAGTGCGGAAGTGGCTTCATCTAGAAGAAGGAGTGGAGCATCACGAAGAAAAGCTCTGGCAATGGCTATGCGTTGTCTTTGTCCACCAGATAAAGTCGATCCATGTTCACCTAGGACAGTTTCATAACCATTAGGCATCTTCGTAATAAACTCTTCTGCACCTGCGAGGCGAGCGGCTTCTCGGATATCCTCTTCGCTAGCTGTACTAGAACTGAAAGCGATATTGTCTCTTATAGTTCCTGAGAACAAATAAGGAGTTTGGGGAACATAGGTAATCATTGCACGTGCTTCTTCAAGCTGATCATGAACAGACTTTCCATAAACCGAAATGCTTCCTGCAGTAGGCTCATAAAGTCCATTACATAATCGAACGAGCGTCGTCTTCCCTGACCCACTTGGCCCGACAACAGCGATAGTCTCTCCATGTTGTATATGAATATTAAGCCCCTTAAATAGTGAAGCTGTATTATCATTTTTACTCGAATAGTTGTAGTGGACATCCTTTATTTGTAATGCAGCCACCTCTACAAAAGCTAATGGTGAAGAGCAGGATTCTGGTAAAGGATGATTAGCCCCTTCATCCGGTGTATCGAGTATTTCGAATACGCGGTCAGCCGCACCTAAAGCTTCCTGTACACCTCCCCATGTTTGTGACATATGGACAAAGGGCCATTGGACCCTACCCATCAGAATAATAAAAGCGAGAACTTCACCTGCTGATGTTCCGCCACTTAGCGCTGATAACGCAATTAAAGCGGCGCATGACACCATTACAAGATTGTTGATAAACGCGGAAGATTGCCATAAGAGACCATTCAAAAGTGATTTTCGCAGCTGCATTCTTCTTAACTTCTCACGTTCTAACGCATATTTGTTTAAGAGAGTTTCTTCAAGGGAAAAGGCTCTGACGACCTTCATTCCTTGAAGGGTTTCCTGTAAAACTCCTCGTAATTCCGCCTCTTTTGCATTTATTTGAGTAGATAATTTACGTAATCTGCGATCAAAGAATCGTCCAGAAAGAAAAACAAGAGGGCCTGATCCAAGAGCTAGCAAAGCGATCCAGACATCCATTTTGGCCAAATATAGAAAGGAAATGAAACACAGAAGAAGATTATAGCCTAAATCATATACAATGCTGTTTATCATCCCCATGGCCATGCTTGCATCCTTAGTGTTACGCGAAGTCAAATCACCCGAATGCATGGACTGAAGGTAACGGAAAGGAATTCGGTGACTTTTGTCAAACAGCTTCGCACGAATATCCCAAGCCATCCGACTCTGTAAGACGAAGCGGAAGTAATGCTGCAGCATAAGACAGCAGATAATGATGACACAAGCAATGGCACAGATTACAGTTACACGAGTTAATGCATCCATATTGGCGTTGTTGATCGTATCAATAAATACTTGCTGGATGGCTGCAAATCCTATGTCCATAACAAGCTTAGCAGTGAGCAGGAATACAGCGACAATAAACCCAATTCGATAAGGGCTAGCATAAGACATCAAACGACGCAGAGCATACCCAAGTTTAAGTGGTTTGGATTCTATCTCATTCATATCTCTTCCTCCTTGACCAGAGTAGAAATATTAACCTTTTTCATTGATGCCTCAACCATGTTGAAATACTGTCCTTTTAAAGCCATTAACTCCAAATGATTTCCAGCTTCAACAATAGAACCCGCTTCCATGTAATAAATGTGATCTGCATTTCTGATGGTGGATAATCTATGCGCGATAACAACCGTTGTACGATCATGCATAAGTTCTTGCAGGGCTTGCCTGATAATTTCCTCATTATGGCTATCAAGGGCAGCTGTTGGTTCATCAAGAAGGAGAAGCTTAGGCGCTCGGACAAACGCTCTGGCAATGGATAGCCGCTGCCGCTCGCCTCCAGATAATGTATGGCCTCGTTCTCCGATGGGAGTCTGATATTGTTGTGGGGTGCTCATTATAAATTCGTGTATCCCCGCACTTTTTGCTGCACGAATTATTTCTTCGTGGGTTGCATCAGGTCTTCCCCATGCAATATTTTCAAAGAGGGTTCCTGTGAAAAGATAGGGCTCTTGAGATACAAAGGCCAAATGATTACGCCAAGTCCGAGGAGGTATGCTGCTTAACGGCAACTCTCCAGACTGGATGATACCTTCATTAGGTTCATAGGTTGCGAGTATTAGTTGAAGAAGGGTGCTTTTTCCACTGCCGCTAGGGCCTGCAAAAGCGGTTACCTTACCTGGTTCTATGGTTAGATTAACGTTAGTTAGTACTTGATCATCACCATAAAAAAAACCAACATTCTTAAAAGTGATAGGGGATAAGCCACTAATTGCTTGGTGGATATTCTTCGGCATTACTTGATGAGAATCTTCTTTGTTAATTTCACGACTTTCGCCTTCTTCTTGTAAATCAAGAACCTCAAACAATCGCTTACCTTGCGCCAGCGAGGCTTGTAATTCAGTCCACAGATTAGCTAGCTTTGATACAGGATTTGTAATTTGCTCGAAACAAATAAGAAACGCTGCCACTGCACCCACATCCAATCTCCCTTGGATAACTAGGTATCCGCCATAGGAGAGAACATACAGCAATCCACCAAGGATAACGGCAAAGGGCATATTATAGCCGACTGCTTCTAAGCGTGAGACAGGTAAATGAATGTTGAAGTATTGCCTAACACGCTGTGTGAATTGATTGTGAAGCTTGGGAGCAAGGGAGAAGGCCCGAACAACCTCAGAACCCTGTACTGTATCTTGAATAAACATTTGCTGAGCAGTTTCAATTTGCTGTCTTTGCTCGTGCTTGGAACGTAGGCGGGAAGTGAAGGGAAGCATCACGAGTGGAACTAGCGAGCAAATTAATATAGTTCCCAAGGTTAAGGCATATTGAAGTGAGAGCAGATAAGTTAGCAGAAATGTTATTTGCATCAAATTACTGAATAGTTCGATAGTCTTCTGATTGATGCCTTGCTGAGCTGCAGGGGCAGAATCATTGATACGACTAATGAGATCGGCAGAATGATAACGGTCTAAATCTTTCATCTTTACGTTTAATAATCTACCTAGAAGAGATACCTGAAGCTTAGAGGTCGACTTGAACTCAAGTACACCTGATAAGTAAGTCAGTAAGAAGCTGGCTAAAGCATCTACAATAACGATTACTAGTGCAAAGATGGCGCCAGACATCAAAAAGGACATGTTCTGATTCGTAGCAGCGTTGATTATACGTCGTAAAGATTCGGCTATCCCTACAGTTGCTAGAGAAACGACGGCTGCTAAGAGACACAATATGAGGTACCAGCCTAAATAGGGTTTTCCAAGTTTGATTAAACGCATAAAAGTGTTAGAAACTACTTTGGATTTTTTAATGGAGTCTGCTTCTATGTTTGTAGATCCATTCAATGTAGACCCTCCCCACTATAGTTTGAATTTGCTGTGGTTCACTTAAAAGATGGAAGGCTCCTCATCCAACATGACTTTTGTGGTGGTGGCAAGTAATTCTCTCAATTTATCCATCCGAAGATGGTAATATAATCGATGATCCGTTCTTTTTAATTCGATAAGGTCTAAAAAGAATAAGAAGTTGGCA
Organism: Paenibacillus sp. FSL R10-2734; assembly: GCF_037963865.1. Classification (NCBI taxonomy): domain Bacteria; kingdom Bacillati; phylum Bacillota; class Bacilli; order Caryophanales; family Paenibacillaceae; genus Paenibacillus; species Paenibacillus sp. FSL R10-2734. The sequence goes on from NZ_CP150170.1 coordinate 3,119,441, forward strand.
TGATAAGTTACTGCCGCGGGCGTAATGCCAAGTGCTGATGCAATTTCTTGTCCATAGTGAGGGCGATTCCTTAAGAGCAGCAAGAAGTCTAAACGTCGTTTATCCGAGAATGCTTTTAAAAAAAGTTCGGTTTTCTCTCGATCAGCAGCAGGTCCAAATACATGATCATTAAAAATGCCGAATATAACCCATGCGATACGAGTACTTCCTGCGTATAAGGAAAGAACATGATTCCCAACTTGTGAGAAGAAGCTGACATGAAAAGTAGTGGGAACATCATAAACTGCAGGTTCATTTTTGTTGATATCACGAATGAATCTTTCAGGATTAGCTAGGAATAGTCCTTCATAACGCTGCGAGGCGTGTTCAGACTCTCTTCTTAACTCCACTTTCCAAAGTGAAAAGACATCCTTATAGAACTGGTTTAAGAGCTGCAAATAACGTAGCTTGGTTTCTTCTGGATAAGCAAGACACTCTAGCAATGGCCCCTGCGCTTCAATTACCTCAAGCTGTGGTTTTGTTCTTCCAACAAGCTCAGCCATTAAACGGGTATCCTTTTTGACGATTTCCCAATCGTTTCCGTTTAGGAGCTCATCTAATTTATCGTAATACACGCCATATACCATTTCAGCGACTACTTTTTCTGCAGGACTCTTTTCCAGTCGAGTGATCCAGGCTTCCGCAGTTTGTGGTTCTGAACACGTACAAATGGATTCATAGAAAGCAAAGTCGAGCGCTTTATGAAAAAAGTTGTACTGGAAAAAAAACTGAAGCTCTCGGTAGGTGTGAGGTGACAACTGTGACCGTGCATCTTCATGATAAGACAACGCTCGAGAGTCCATTTCTAACTTATAGTCCTCTGCTACCTTAAGCATTTGCTCTTCACAAGCGATCATTCCCATTGAAACAATGAATTCTAAAGCTTCGTTGTACGCAAATTTTATGTTCGATAGTAAGGTATCCTTCATGTTATCTTCCATCATGGCCTCCGATATTTCTTGATATAAAATTTAAATGTTGGGACAATACTAACAATATTTAATGAATACTTAATGTTAAAATAAACCATATATCTTCTTTTGTAAAGGAATATTTTACAATTCGTACTAACCTTGGGATTCAGTTGTCGGGCATCATTTTTCTTGGAATTAATTTCGGAAATTAATAATGCATTTATGGTAAACTATGGATGACGGTTGAGAAACTGATTGCTGCACCACTTAAACTGGTTGTAAAAGAATAAATAAACGGTTAAAGAAAAACACTGCATCCGCCAAATTGGTGAATGCAGTGTTTTTGGTATATAGAGGCTTATTTTTCTTCAATCACTCTATCCGGTAACTGTGTTACATAACTATCTGACAGATGGAGAAGCTCTAACGCGCGATCGAACTCATCCTCTGTAGTATGTTGCGTGTGGTTGCCATCACCAGATAAGGTATAATGCTGACCATCCTCGAAGCCACTGCCGGATAGGAAGAGCTCTTCGTTATTTACGAAAGAACCTGTCGGTAGATAATAACGCTGAGGGAGCAGGTTATAAGTTGATTGATTCAATAGATCCTGACCGAAATGAATATGGTCCGCAAGAGATACTCCAAGTAAATTAGATACTGTCGGCAAAATATCCACTTGTCCGCCTAGCTGTTCTTTTACACTTGGCGTTGTAATTCCCGTCGCGGATAGGATCAACGGAATATTAATTAATTCGCGCTCCGTATATTCATGACCAAGGATCTCCTTTAATAAGATGTGATCATTCTCTTTTAGAGAGAAGATAGGAAGTCCGCGGTGATCTCCATACAACGCTATCAAGCTGTTATCCCATACACCATTTTGTTTGAGTTCATCGATAAACAGTCCAAGTGCATAGTCAGCATAATTCTGAGCACGAATATAATCTCCGACTAACGTTCCTTCGAATCGTTCTGGAAGGGTCATTTTGTATTTATCCTCAGGGATCGAGAACGGATTATGAGCTGACATCGAAATTACATGTGAGTAGAAAGGCTGATTATTCAGATCCATTCTTGCAAGTTCTGCAGCTGTTTTCTCATACAATACTTCATCAGAAGCTCCATAAAATACAGTGTCCTCTTCACTAAAGTAAGACTTATCGTAATATCGATTAAATCCTAAAGCACTATAAAGCTCACCACGGTTCCAAAAGTCGACTGCATTCGTATGGAATGTTGCCGTATCATAACCTTGTGCTTGGAGTAGCTTAGGTAAGCTTGGAAGCTCTTTAGGCGCATACATTTGAGTGGCTGGACCATCAGGTGGAACGTAAAAAGAAGTATTTACAATAAACTCGGCGTCAGAAGTATTTCCTTGTCCAACTTGCTGGTAGAAACGCGGAAAGTAGTAGCTGCTAGCCGCAAGCTTGTTCATATTCGGTGTAATTTCTACTCCATCAATCTTAAGATTGATTAAGAAGTTCTGGAAAGATTCCATTTGAAGAATGATCAGATTCTTTCCTTTGGCGGCTCCAAATAAAACCGGATCAGAGGTAGCTTGAATCCCTTTGGTTGCATTAATCGCTGATTGGGTAATCTCAGAGACGTCAATTTGTTCTTCCTCTTGATTAGCTAGCAGAGAGTAAGCTTCATAATTAAGAATGCCCATTTGCTCCGCTTTAACTGTTTCGTTCATACTGGCTCGGTTAGGAAAAATATTCATTGCGCAAATGACGATGGAAATACAGAACAAGATCGCAACCGCTTTCCGGTTACTTTTACGCGACATGGCTTTTTTCCAATTAAGTGCCTTTTGTTTTCTAAACATGACCAAACCAATGACAATGATATCCACGAAAATAAGCATATATTGCGGACGCATGACCGAGAAAATACTTTTCTTAACGGCTCCGACTTGTTTAACCTGATCTAATACTTGCGAAGTAGCAATGATGCCAAAATGATTATGATATACAATGAGTGAGAAAAATAGTGTAGTGATCAACACATTGACTAGCATGTAGATGGCAATTTTTTGTTTGGTTGCGAACCATTCAATCAAGCAAAAGACTAGAAGCACAAAAGGGATTTCTTTAAGCCATGTGGTCCACGTAGGCCCGTCTTCAAATAGAAAATACCAGGCAAAGTAACTTTTTACTAGCATAATGAGAGAGAAAAATAATAGCGATCTTTTACTAAGTGTACGAGGTTCTTTAACCGGCATCTCTTATGCCCATCCTTTTCTTTTAGATTAGTTCATTCTATTACATTGAAGTGTTTAAAATCAACTAGATTGGGGTATGGAAGAGACTTATTTTCCTTAATATTACATTTAGGTGAATGAAGCCATACCTATTATAAATAAAAATATTTTTAAGGGAAATGAACTTTTTAAGGTACTCCTAACTCTTATAGGGGAGAGAGGTGAAGGTATGGATGTCGCTCGATGGGTGAAAAAAGCCAAAAAGGGAAATAAAGAAGCATTGCTTCAATTAATTATGTCTGAAAAAGATGTTTATTATAGGCTTGCGTTCAGCTATATGCGAAATGCTCATGATGCTATGGATGCCATGGAGGAAATGATCGTCACTGTATACGAAAAGATCGATCAGCTTAAGAAGGAAGAGGCTTTTTATAGCTGGAGTAAGACGATTTTGGTAAATGGCTGTAAAAAGCTACTTCATAAGCGAAACAAGCTGGTGTTGTTAGAGGATTGGAGTACAACTGAAGTGAGGGAATTAGGCCAAGCCGTGAATAGTGATCCTTACCACACAAGTGAGCAACAAATTGATATAAAGGCCTTATTATTACACATAAATGAGCATCAACGAGAGGCGATTCAGTTAAAATATTTTCATGATCTTGATTATCAAACGATAGCTGACATTACTGAGGTTTCAATCGGAACTGTTAAATCCAGAATATACCATGGGTTGCAAAAGCTAAAAGATCATTACAGAGGTGATGTTGATGAACAATAACATTGAGCAACGGTTAGCTGATGAGAAGACGCGCATGGAGTCCATTACCGCACCTGAAGAATTAGAAATGAGATTAAGAAATGCTTTGAATTCGGCTCCCGCAAAAAGATCGAAAAAAATAGCACCCATTTGGAAAATCGCAGCGGTTGTCTTATTGGTCACAGTGATTTCTGGACAAAACTACAATGCTTTTGCTTATTATGGCAAGCAGCTTTTTGGCTTTGATGAATTGCTTCAAGGCACAACTTTACAACAGTTAAATAATAAAGGTATGGGACAAAACGTCAACAAGAAGATTACGCTACTAGACGGGACGGATCTTACCATTAACGGAATTATGGCGGACGCCAATCAATTCATTATGTATTACACTTTAGCTAACCCAAATGGGCTAGATGACATGTCTGTGGACACTTTTAGACCCTCCCAAATAAGTGGTTTTTTAACTGATTCTAATGTAGTAAGTGGGACATCATTAATCAATGAAGATCATACGGAGATTAAAGGAACGATGTCGTTTGACAGCGTAAATCCATTTTCAAAAAAATTAACATTACACTTTTGGCAGCAGCTAGAAGAGAATGGTCAGATGAGCGAAGGAACAGTTACGTTCCCTTATAACCCTAATGAGGCCATGCAAACTCAGATTAAACAATCGATCAATAAGAAGATTAAAGTCGACAAAGGTACGATTACCTTCAAATCGATAACAGCTACACCAACAATGACTGTGATCAGAGGGAAATTAAATGTAGATAATTTTGATCGAGTGAATTTAGGATTACATGGCATACAATTATTGGCGAATGGAGCGCAGGTAGAAATCTTGGGTAGTGGTAATCAAACCTCGGTAGGTGGGAGAACATTTGATATTCGTTTTGACACATTGCCGAAGGATTTACACTCACTCCAGTTAGTTGTCAAAGAGTTTGCCGGATATCAAAAGCTCGAAGAAAAGTATCCCATGAGTTTTATTAGTAATAAGCCATTTACGCTAGGGGACAAAGAATTATGGATAAAGGAAGTATCCAAGACCTCCCAAGGCATTGAAGTAACGATCGCTACAGATGATGATGTAATGCTGGACGGTGTATCTATAGAAGCTAAGGGCGTTAGCACGCCATTAAAAACAACGATCAATCAAAAAGAGGTAAAGCAAGCGGACGGCAAACTGATGAAGGAACGTACCTTATTATTTGCTACACAAACGAAGCCTGAGTCACTACTTATAGAAGGAATGCATTACATGAAGGAATACAATAAGATGATTGAGATTCCTGTTAATTAAAAAGAGATGTAATATCCATTTTTTATAACATATGGTAATCTGTAAGAGTGTGGGAGGAGGAGGGCTAATGGATAATATAGGAGTTTATGAGGTGAGTCGTCCGTCATTAATGTCACTTCTGCTATCCATGATTTTTTCAAGTGGCATACTATTGACAAGCGTCATAAATAATACTAACAGCAAAATACTTTCATTTATTGGATATGCCTGGGTAATCTTTTGTCTGATTGTTGCAATCGTATTGCTCTATAGGATCATTACGATTAGAAGATTCATTGAAATCAAGATTCTTCCGGACTCAATAATTGTTGGAAATAAAGAAATTGAAGCAAACCGAATTGAAAATATTTATGTGAGGGGCTATTTCAAGTCCGTAATAGGGATTAAACCTGTCGATCATAAATTTGCTCCCTATAGATTATGTTTTAGTTTTCTTGACCGAGAATACAGGGGAATGAAAGAACTAACCACATGGGCTGAACGTAATCAAGTTAAACTGTCTCAAAAAAGATTTTTGAGATGGCTCTAATCAGGGGCTGTGACAATAAAGGAGGGGGAATAAAATAGAAGTTTATCAAGTAAGGCGCCCGTCGTTAATACCGCTGCTGGTAGGTATCAGTATGCTAATGGGTATTCAAGTATTTCAAATTTATAACCTGAACTATCGCTATACAGATAGCGACGATTTAGTGCTTTCTTGTTTACTTTATGGTCAGGCTATTCTTTGTCTGATTGTCGCAATTGTATTGATCTACAGAATATTTACGATTCAAAGGTTGGTTGAAATTCAAATTCATCCGGATGCTATATTAATAGAAGATCTAAGAATTGAAGCAAAGCGGATTAATAATATTTATATAAAAGGATATTTTAGTCCTGTAGTTGGGATTAGACCTAAAGTGAATAAATTTGTTCCATATACTTTATGTTTTAATTTTCTTACACAAAAAGATGAAGATGAAGTGATGAAACAGTTAAAAGCTTGGGCAGAACGAAATCAGATCGAAGTAAACTATAAAAATTTTTCGAGATGGCTATAAGCAGGCGTGATGGTAGCAAAGGGATGTTCCAAAAGCACATAACTTTCATTACATTTGTGCATTGATAAACAACGCAAAGAACGCTCAGATAATAATCCGGGATTCCCATCCTTTGAAGATATTTCTGATTGGGCGGCGAAGTTTGAACTGTACGAGGATTTCTTGAAAGCGGTATTTGGGACTTTATTTAGTGAAGAGCATTATAAACCGATGGTCGAGCCTACTGGTTTTAGAAAACATATTGCGGTACTACAATACATAGAGAAGGATGAGTTCTTCTATACGCTGACTTCTATACGACAATACAGTAATGCTAGTGTTATCACACTAAGTATGGATTGGGATATTACCACTGAACTATATATTAATAAGCCTAATCATTTTGAGCTACATATAGAGGAATCGTATGACTGTCGAATGACGAATGGCGGAAGTTCATCCGGACATGCAGCTTATAACTACGTAGTATCCCGGCCACTACCGGACGATATCTCCGGCATTAAATTAGTGTTCAAGGAATTTAGTGTACCGTTAAAGAACGATGGGACAGGCAATGGAATTGTTTTTAGGCTAGAATAACGATCTAAAGAATTTCAACAATAGATTCTAGCAGGAAGAGGTATGTTCTATGAATCAAATGATATGGCTAACTGGGCTATCGGGTTCAGGTAAATCAACACTTGCTGAGGAATTGAAAAATCACATTGAGAATTGCTACATTCTGGACGGAGATACACTGAGGAGGGGAATAAATCAGGATCTTCAATTCAGCGAAAAGGATCGATTGGAAGTAGGAAGAAGGATTGGTGAGATTGGGAAGATACTGCTTGATGCGAACCTGAATGTGATCGTCGCCTCGATCTCTCCATATCGCTCCACTCGTGACAAAGTCCGCACTTTGATCGGAGATTCGTTCATGGAAGTATATGTTCAATGCCCTTTGGTAGTGTGTGAGGAGAGAGATCCGAAAGGACTCTATAAACAAGCTAGATCCGGACAATTCAAGCATTTCACGGGTATTGACTCTCCTTATGAAGAACCTATACACCCGGATGTGATTGTGGCGACAGATAAGTTTTCTATAGATGAATGCGTGTCGAAGATTCTTCAGCACACATCAGCTACGTCATCCAGAGAGTAGCTGGAGGGGGCGTAAGGGATTTTCGCAAAGCTATCGAAATAAATTTGATAGAAAAGACGAGCGAACCAATCAACTGTTGCTCGTCTTTTTTTATGTCCTGTTGCCAGTAACACTGCTAGAAAATAGTTATGCTAATATCATTGTAAATGATAATCATTATCATATATGATGGAGGTATAAATCTCTCCAGATGGAGTGAAAGAGAAGGGGGAGAGCAAGACGGTGACATTGAATGATCAAGCTTTGCTATGGAATCAGGCATTCATCAAAATCATAGATGTACGACATACAAGAATGGAACAAGGCGAGGAGCTGCATGCGTACAGAATGCCCTCAAGCGCCTTCTTATATGTGACTAGAGGTAGTGCACAGCTCCAGTTGGACGGCATCGCACACCACGTTAGCCGGTTTTCATTGCTCCATGGGGGTAAGGGTTTCTACCTTGATATTACGGCAGATGAACTGCTGGAATACTATATTATCCTGTATAAAGCGGTGCTAGCACTACCATCCCGTCAAGAAACGATCAAGCTGATGGAGCAACACAATCCGTTTCAAATGCAATATGTGTTCAAGCCCCATTACCCGATCTCCGTCTTCCATCATGTCACCTCCATGCGCAAGGAGTGGCATCGTTCGAATCTATTGGATAAGCTTCAAGTTAAAGCGATATTTTATCAAATGGTTTATGAAATACTAGAACAGATGGAACGCCAGAACGTCATAGCCGTTAAGCCTGATTTGGTGGCCCAAGCGGTACGTTATATTCATGAGCACTATCAGGAGCCGATTACGCTTGAGATACTGCTTGAACACCTTAGTTGCAGCTCTAGACAACTGCTGCGCGCCTTTAAGAAGCAAGTAAGAACAAGCCCGATCGATTATTTGATTCAATTACGGATGAGCAAAGCTAAGCAGTTGCTTCTTTCTACAGATTTCACTCTGAAGGAAATTGCCGAGAGTGTAGGCTATACCGATAGCTATTATTTCAGCCGTATCTTCAAGAAATACGAGGGTGTTTCTCCCACTAGCTTTAAAGAAGCTGCGTTGCAACAGGAGCAACGTCGAAATAATCCATCCGTTGTGTTCAGATCTCCCATTGTTGTTAAAAGGCAGCAACGTTATATTGGTAATGAGTTTGAGAATCATTATCAATATAAAAGAGAAGGGGAATTACCGATGTATCGTAAGTCAAAAACAACAATGGCAGCAACCTTATTATTTTGTTTCGCTCTCTTTCTGAGCGCATGCTCGACAGGGGGAACGAATGTCACACCGACAAACAGTAGTACGTCTACTAGTAATGTAGCAACTTCTGCAAGTCCTGCTGCAAGCGCATCGACAGATGTAAGCAATGACACAAGAGTGATTAAGCATGCGATGGGGGAAGAAACGCTCTCCGGCACCCCTGAACGTGTTGTCATATTGACCAATGAAGGAACAGAGGCACTATTGGCACTGGGCATCAAACCGGTCGGAGCTGTTCAGTCTTGGATTGGCGACCCTTGGTACGACCATATCAAGAACGACATGGAAGGCGTCACTGTTGTGGGAGACGAGCTTCAGCCGAATATTGAATTGATCGCGAGCCTCAAGCCGGATCTGATTATCGGTAATAAGGTCAGACAAGAGAAAATCTATGACCAATTAAAGCAGATAGCTCCGACGATATTCTCCGATGATCTGGCGGGAGATTGGAAAATCAATTTCAAGCTATACTCCGAAGCTTTGAACAAGCAGGACGAAGGAGTGCAAGCGATGGCGGACTTCGATAAACGTGTTGCGGAAGTCAAAGCGAAGCTCGGTAGCAAAGCAGACACGAAAGTATCTGTGGTCCGCTTCTCCGCGAAACAAGTGCGCATTTATCAGAAACAAACGTTCTCCGGCGTGCTCTTGAGTCAGTTAGGAATTGCACGGCCGGAGTCGCAGGATAAAGACTCCTTTATCGAAGTTATGACCAAAGAGACGATCCCTAGTATGGACGGCGATGTGCTCTTCTACTTCGTGTCGGAGACTCCGGGCAAGGACGATGCATCGAAGGTCGTGGAGGAATGGAAAAAAGATCCTTTGTTCCAAAATTTGAACGTTGTTAAGAACAACAAGGTGATTCAAGTCGATGAAGCGATCTGGAACTCGGCAGGTGGATATGAAGCAGCCAATCTGCTGCTGGACGAACTCGTTAAATACTTTGATGTGAAATAATAAAGGCGTATCGAATCAACAAGCTGACGCTGTATTCGCGTCAGCTTGTTGACGATTCTAGGACTGTCAATGAATAGGAGGCTCGGTGCGGACGTGAATGGTTCTTTCCTAAGCAAGAGAAAGCTCGTCGGCCTAGTTGTCGGCGCGATTCTGCTACTAATTAGTATGTTATGCAGTGTATTGTATGGTCTTCATCACTTCGGGTTGAAAGATCTATGGCTGGCTTATAGTCAATTCAACGGTTCCAACGAACATCTTATTCTGACGAGGGTTCGTGTTCCCCGAACCCTGATTGCGGCACTGGTGGGGGCAAGTTTAGCTGTAGCCGGGGCGATTATGCAGGTTCTGACAAGAAATCCGTTGGCTTCGCCCTCTGTCTTCGGTGTAAATGCGGGCGCTGTGCTATTTATTGTCATCGGGCTACTTGCATTCGGCTCCTCGTTAACGATGAGCGGTATGGTCTGGCTTGCTTTCGCAGGTGCGGTCGCAACATCGGTGGTCGTCTATATGCTTGGCTTGCAAGGAGGGGGATTCGAGCCGGTAAAGCTAACCTTGGCCGGCGCTTGCATGGCAGCTTTCGCTTCCTCTATTACTTCCGGCATTATTCTTATAAATAAGCAGTCATTGGAATCTGCCCTATTCTGGATGATAGGCTCTGTGGAAGGAAGAAATCTGGAGCATTTGCTGATGGTACTACCTTACATGGCAATAGGAATGACGATCTCACTACTACTCTCGGGCTCATTAAATATTATGGCGATTGGAGACGATAGTGCGAAGAGCTTGGGACAGCGTCTGACGCTGGTCCGCGTGCTGTCGACTACGGCAATTGTACTATTAGCGGGAAGCTCGGTAGCAGCCGCTGGTCCGATTGCTTTCATCGGACTTATTGTCCCTCACTTATGCAGATACATCGTTGGGCATGATTTCAGATGGCTGCTTCCTTATACCGCATTAGTCGGCGCGATCCTTTTGGTGACTGCGGATTTAGCATCGCGTTTTATTCTGGAAGCTAAAGAAGTTCCGGTTGGCGTCGCAACGGCGATTATTGGAGTTCCCTTTCTGATCCATGTGGCAAGGAGGAAACAGCATGCTTAAACCGCGTAGAGCGAAGTATACGATCTTGTTGTTTATAGGTTTAACTTGTGTCGTTGCTGCCTTGTCGCTGCTTAGTTTATCAGTTGGGGGAGTTAGCGTTCCGTTAAAGGAGGTATTTGCTTCACTTACCGGGCGAAACGCGGAAGCCAGCAATCTGATCATCATGCAGTTCCGTCTACCTCGAATAACAGCCGCTATTCTTATTGGTGCAGCATTGGCTGTAGCCGGTGCGCTATTACAGGGCGTCATTCGCAATCCGCTCGCTTCACCCGATCTTCTGGGTGTAACCGGGGGGGCGTCGGTAGCTGTGGTTGCCTTTATGACTTTTGTGACCGGTTACAGTATCCACTGGGTACCGTTCATTGCCATCGGTGGCGCTTTGGTTGCGACCACCATTAATTATGTATTTGCTTGGAACAAAGGTGTATCGCCGTTTCGGCTGGTGCTGATCGGCATTGGCATTTCTACCGCTATGGGTGCGCTCACTACGTTCCTGCTAATTAGCGGGCCTGCATATTTGGCCGCTCAAGTGCTGAATTGGATGACGGGAAGCATCTACGGCACCAATTGGAGTTATATTGAAGTGCTGTGGCCGTGGGTAGCGATATTCATTCCTTTATCGCTGCTGCTCGCGAAGGAATTAAATGTGCAATCCTTAGGTGAGGATGTCGCTCGCGGGCTTGGAAGCAGGCTTCAGCTAAGCCGGATGATTCTCTTGTTTTATAGCGTTGCACTTGCCGGCGCTGCAGTTGGGGTAGCCGGGACGATATCGTTCATCGGATTGATGGCACCGCATATCGCCAGAATGCTTGTCGGAAATTCTTACAAGCTGATCATCCCCGTATCCGCGTTTATAGGCGCGGTCATTCTACTGTTGGCGGATTTGGCAGGAAGAATGCTTTTTCAGCCGCTAGATGTTCCGGCAGGCGTATTCACAGCAGGCATTGGAGCTCCTTTTTTCATGTATCTGCTGTTTAAGCGCAAGAAGATTTAGATCTCCTTTCGAGGGGATTGAGAACAGAGAGAGGCAAAGAATGACTCAGGCATTGGAGCTTTTTGACGTAACCATAATCGGTGGAGGGCCTGCGGGCTTGTATGCTGCCTTTTACAGTGGAATGCGCGATATGAAGACGAAGCTGATTGAGGCGAGAGAGGAGCTCGGAGGAAGGACGTTAATGTATCCGGAGAAGATCGTCTGGGATGTCGGGGGCATGGCTCCTGCTCGTGCCGCTCAACTGACAAAGCTCATGATCCAGCAAGCTCAAACCTTTGATCCGACCATTGTGCTAGGTCAACAAATTACCGGGTTGGAGAGATTGGCTGATGGCACGATGCGCATAACGTCTGCAACCGGAGAGCAGCATTGGAGTCGGACGCTGATTTTAGCCGTAGGCCATGGCGCACTGAAGCTTGCTAAACTTAACCTGCCCGGAGCGGAGAATTACGAAAAGGAAAATCTCCATTACACAATTACGGAATTGGCAGGCTTTCGCGATAAAAGAGTGTTAATCTCCGGAGGCGGGGATTCAGCTGTCGATTGGGCTAATGAACTAGTGGGAATCGCTTCATCGGTTACGCTTGTGCACCGCCGGGACCACTTTAATGGTCTAGAGCGGAATGTGAGGCAGATGAAGGCATCGGGCGTTCATGTTCTTGCACCATATGCCATTACGGATTTATACGGGAATGGCAGTCGCCTTGATGCTGTTTCAATCACTCCATTAAATGCGGACGGGGAATGGGCGGACGAGACAGAACAGGAGCGTATCGCGGTGGACGCCGTCTTGATTAATCATGGGCTACGCGGGGATCTAGGTCCTATTATAGATTGGGGATTAGCGAGAGAGGATTGGAATTTTAATGCAGATGAGAAGCTGGCAACTAATCTTCCGGGTGTGTTCGTGGCTGGAGATACGGCAAATTACGGCAGCAAGCTGTATCTTATTGCTGGAGCTTTTACGGACGCGGCTTTAGCCGTGAATAGTGCAATGCTGTATATCAAGCCGGATGCGCCAACAAGAGCGCAGGTTTCTTCGCATAACAGTAAGTTTGATGAGAAGAACAGGGCGTTCGATCTTGTAGAGGGACGAAGCTGAAGGAAGGGATTTATACTATTTTCCTTATAGTTTAAGCTTGTAGAATCTGCTAATGTCTATGTATCTCTACCTGTCTATCCTTCTAATTAATGATCGGAGGTGCTATACATGAACGCATTAAAAAATAAAATAGCAATCGTTACTGGTGCCAGCAGATCCACAGGAATCGGTACAGCAATATGCCGTTCTCTTGCAAGCCAGGGGGTAGATATTTTCTTTACGCATTGGCATCCTTTTGATGAAGCAGAAGGGAATGGTGGAGAAAAGGAATGGCCAGAGCAACTTTGTGCAGAACTGAAAAGCATGGGAGTCAGGGCAAGTCATATGGAAGCGGATTTTGCCAATCCTGAAATCTCGATAAATATTATGGATCAGGTAGAAGAGTCATTAGGAAATGCTTCGATTTTGATTAACAATGCGGCTTATTGCGTGCCCACGAATTATCAGAATCTGAGTATCACTTCGTTAGATCAACACTATGTAGTGAACAATCGTGGAACGGTTTTACTCAGCACTGAGTTTGCCAGAAGGTTTGAAAAGAATCATTCAAAGGGGACGGCGGGTAGAATTATCTTCATGGTGTCAAAAGGGCCCGATCCTGATAACTTGGCGTATATAATGACAAAGGGTGCATTAATTGGTTTGATCGAACCTCTTTCGGTTGGTTTAGCTCCGCTAAATATCACAGTTAATGGTTTTGATCCGGGCCCTACGGATTCTGGTTGGATAACGGATGAGATGAAAACTCATTTTTTGCCTATGTTTCCAATGGGAAGAATCGGCTTGCCAGAAGATGCAGCTAAAGGAATTAGTTTCTTAGCGAGTGATGATTCACAGTGGATTACGGGTCAAGTGATAAAATCTGAGGGTGGATTTCTTGGGAAATAATAAATAATTATTTGGAATGAGTGAAATGAATGATTCCCAATGTAAGGTTGGCAACGATAAGCGATGCAGAGGCGTTGTCTAAACTGAATTTTGAGTTCAATGGTGGAGACAAGCGTCCAGTATCAGAAATCATCAAGTGCTTAAATAGCAATAATGAATGTGTTGCAGTGGCAACCTTAATGAACGAAGTGATTGGCTTTGGATGTGCTCAAAGTTTCAAATCATTTTGTTATAATGAAGCTTACGGTGAAATTACTGAAATGTATGTTAAAAAATCTGCTCGAAGGAACGGTGTTGCTACTTCTCTGATTTCTTTTCTGGAAAATCAACTCCATTCACGTGGAGTCAAATCAATTAAGATTTTGACAGGAAGAGATAACAACTCAGCCATTAAAGTGTATGAACTAAGCGGGTATGTAATGGATGATGAAGTAATGCTAATGAAAGAGCTTGAATAATGAACAAAGATAAACCGCTACTTCAAGATGCAAGTAACGGTTTATACTTGTTATCTATATTCTAACAGCTCTATTACATTGCCAAATGGATCTACAATGGCGCTGTAGATGCCTGGAGGACACTCGCGAGGTTCATCGTACAGCACTTCGATACCAAGCTGCTTATATTGCTGAATGGAAGCAGCTAGATCCTCGACTTGGAGTCCAATCACAACTTGTGATTCTCTCGGATACTGAACTTTAGTAGAGAACTCCACTTGACAGAGCACAACCGTGATAGGTTCATGTTTCAAGCTAACAAGGGAATCATCATATTGGGTGGAGATTTCAAATCCTAATTTATTACAATAAAAATCAATAGCAACAGTCATATCTGCTATGTTAATAGAAATAACGCTGATATTAGGCATACAATTATACCTCCAATAGGTTAGAATATGTGCACAATCAAGAGATAAGATCATTTATTGACAGCACAACATTCCTTGACCAGCCTCTAACTTGCTTTTAAGACTTGAAAGCATCTGCGTCCAAGCTTGCTCATGCCAGCTTTTAGCGGTTTGTGACGGTTCAGCTTCTGTCCAACCCGAATGAAATATCGTAACAAGTGTACCATCGGAAAGAGCTTTCAAATTTAGCTCAACCTGTGTTAGATTTGCGGGATTATTCATTACTTCAGCAAACGGATCAGGACCTTTCCATTCAAAGACGAGTGTATGCGGTGCTTCTATCCGAATTATTTTACAGCCGGCGGTACTCATCGATTGATTGTTGCTTGGATCGAAGTAAAGTTCGTATTTCCCGCCTTCCTTCAAATCGACTAATACTTCTGGTGCAAACCATTCCGATAGACGATCCGCTTCAGTCCATGCCTTCCATACCAATTCTAGATTACTGTTAACGACGATTTGTGATACTAGACTCATCTGATCACCTCTTATCAGGAAGATTATTGTCAATTTGATTAAGTATATGGGATTATTCAGCTTATAAAGTCTTCTAGTTTGCTCTCTTTCGGTTAAATTTCTCAAACAATAGTAGCGGCAAACTAACGACGATTGGTGGATCATACGGGAGCGGATCTCTTAAGAGGATCTGTACGTGCAACTTCGTTGAAATATTCACTTCAATAGGTTCATCAAATTTTCCTCGTAAACATGTATCTAACTTAAAATAGTCAACAGGATTACGACTCCAGGGAATACCTGCTGCAAGTATGTAATACGTACCAGGTGAGATATCAGTAAATATGCATTCGCGATTGCGCATATTGAGCGCAGTGCCGACGATGGGTTTCTGATCAGGAATGGGTCGTGGAAATAGCCCTACAAATAATAGACCGCGAAAATCCGGAGGTGTCTCTAGCTTACAATGAATGCACATTCGTGGTGAGGATGGCAGTGTATCAGATGTTAAGGGTTTGTGTTCATACTGATTCATATGGGAGGCTAATTCAGAAGAGGTGGCTGCAAACTTTTTAGGTGATAGTCCAACGAATTGCTTGAATCGATGATGGAAGGAGCCGGCACTTCGGAAGCCTATCGAAAGCATAATCTTCATTAGCAATGAAGGCTGTTTCAGTAGCGCCTGTTTACCCGATTCCATTCGCAAGGCGGATAAGTATTGGCGTGGTGAAATTCCTGTGACCTGCTTAAAAATTCTAGTGAAGTGATAGGAACTGTAACCAACCCGATGAGCAAGTTGCTCTGAAGTTACTTCTTCATCAAGATGGTCTTTCATGTATTGAATAGCTAGCTCCGTCGCGTGGATATAGCTATGATGTGGTAGATGAGTAGGCTTTACGATAACCATCTCCTTCATTAACATTGGGAGTGCATAGTGGGTAATATTAAAAAATCTTATATATGTAGTATTTTAGGTTTTATTTGAACGCAGTACAATGCGTAGTTGAAAATATGTAATAAGGAAAGCTCGAGGTGAGGTATGGACAGAATAGCGAATATTAGAACAGAAGAGAAGAAATATCATGACATGTGTTACGATAGTTACAATTTGTTTGAGCCAGGCTCCTGGCTACACAGACCCGTAAAGACGGTAATCGATCTTTTAGAAGAATACAGAGATCAAGAATACTTAAGTGTATTAGATTTAGGAGCTGGGATTGGTAGGAATAGTATACCCATTGCGGAATCCATGAAAAATAGAAATGGGAAGGTAGTTTGTGTTGATTTATTGGAGTCGGCGATTGAAAAATTGGAAGGTTATAGTCGGAAATTTGGAGTCGAACCATTTATTGTGACAAGATTATCTGACATTGAACATTTCATTATCGATCAAGGGGAATATGAAATTATCTTAGCAGTGTCAGCCTTGGAACATGTAAGTTCCGAAAAAGCACTCGAAAAAAAACTTAGTGAAATGATTTCTGGAACAAAAACAAATGGGACCAATTGTATTATTATCGGATCGAACATACAAGAGGTAAACCTTGAAAATGGACAAGAACTAGACCCGATGTTTGAAGTGAATATATCTAGAGAAAGAATGATGGAATTATTAGATCATCAGTACACTGGATGGGAAGTTAAACAAAGATTTGTAAAACAATTAGAATTTGAAATTGATAGAAAAGGACAACCCGTAAAACTGACAACAGATTGTATAACCTTTGTAGCTAAGAAAGTATAATAAACACTAGGAGATTGTATTGTTATGCCTTTCACTTTTGCTCATCCTATTTTTGCACTTCCTTTTAAATATGTGAAACCAAAATACTTTAGTGCTACCGGCTTGATTCTAGGAAGCATGTCGCCTGATTTTGAATATTTTATTATGCTTGAGCCCTATCAAAGTATAGGGCATTCAATAACAGGATTATTTCTACAGGCAATTCCCCTATGTGTGATCCTTGCACTAATTTTCCATTCTATAGTTAAGGAGATACTAGTATTGCATCTTCCTTCGAACTATAATATTGATCAACGAGCTTACAATACCTTGAGCAGGTGGAGATTGACCACTAAGGGCTGGATAGTATTCATCATATCTGTGGTTATTGGTTTCTTTACTCACGTGTTCATCGATGGATTTACACATTTTAATGGTTACTTTGTAGAACAAGTTCCCTTATTAAGGGATATAGTGATTAATAATTTCCCTCTTTACAAAATATTGCAGCATTCTTTTTCGGCTTTCGGATTACTCATGCTAGCATGGATAATAATTAGTTCTTTGTATCGACACAATGAAACGGGAACGACAATACCGACAGTATCAACAAAACAAAAAAATATTTTCTGGACATCAGTAGTTATTGTAGCGGTAGCTTTAACGAGTATGAAGTTACTTTTAAGCTCGAGTAAGAATATAATCGGTATTCTAGTAGTTTCGCCTATTACAGGGGCATGCTTAGGAGTATTGCTTGTATCGATCATAATAAGAGGTTTAAAAAAGATAAAACAATTTTAATTCGTTAAATAAATTACGAGTACGAGCCAAATGTATTCGAAAAACCGAATACAATGTGCCGATGGTAACGTAAACGAGCCAAATGTATGCGAAAAACCGAATACAATGTGCTGCCGGTAACGTAAACGAGTCGAATGTATGCGAAAAACCGAATACAATGTGCTGCCGGTAACGTAAACGAGTCGAATGTATACGAAAAACCGAATACAATGTGCCGCCGGTGACGTAAACGAGCCAAATGTATGTGAAAAACCGAATACAATGTGCTGCAGGTAAGGTAAACGAGCCAGCGCTGTTATTCACCCCAAATCACCCGGAAATGGGCTTGTTATTAGGGAATACGTGTAACACGGTCCGTAAGCGGAACCTCACTACGAAGGTGTATATGGATACGAGTATGGAATTACGGATGTACTCAGCTTGTAACTCTACCTCCAAGGACGCCGTCAGGCGTTTTTTTTGTTATTATTTGAAAAATGGTTGAGAAATACATAGTTAATAGAATGAACTTTACTTATAATAATAACTTAGCGTATTTTTCCAGTGTTTGATTAAAACTTTAGATTTGTTCATTTAGTAACACTAGGCTGAAAGGAAGTTATCCCTTGTTTGAGACTTTGCTTTTGAATTTTTTGTTTATATTATTTCCAATCTTAATGTTTCTAATTTTCTTTGAGAATCGAGCTTTTGCCTACAATAGTAAGATACTAGTCCTACTGTCGGCAGTGACTATGTGTCTATGTATAGCTAAACCGTTTAAACTCGATATTGGCTTTATTTTTGATTTGAGATATGTCCCATTTATTATTGTGGCTCTTTTTGGTGGATATAAGAACGTTCTACCACTATATATCCTTTTAAATATCTATCGATTCTATGTGGGTGGAGAGGGTACGTTTCAATCATTTCTTTTTGCTACATCAATCCTGATCCTGGTCCCTCTATATAGTAAAAGGTTCATAAAACTAGATTCGAAAGGTCGCGTCATCGCGGCAACGATAATTTCTTTTCTGACGATGGGACTTTACCTAGTTACATTAGGTTTTACACAGGGGACGTTAAATAGGGAATTTTGGTTTCTCACTTTAAATGCCTTTACGACGCATGTCGGAGTGATGAGTATCAATATGATTTTAATAGAAAAGATTATCACCAATATTAAGAATCGCGATCGAATTATGCAATCGGAAAGATTAAATGTCGTTAGCGAGTTAGCGGCTAGCGTATCACATGAAATAAGAAATCCACTTACTGTAACCAGCGGTTTTTTGCAGCTACTAAATAAATCCAAGACGATCAGCCCAGAGGAGAAACAATACGTAGAGCTATCTTTATTAGAACTACAGAGGGCAGAAAAAATCGTGAGTGACTATCTCTCATTTGCCAAGCCACAATCCGAAAATATGGTTTATTCTAACATGTGGGCGGAGTCAGAATATACTAAAAATATCATCATGCCTTATGCCACGATGCATAAAGTAGATGTGCAATTTAGTTTTAATAATTCGCTTAATAAAAGTTATGATCGGAACCAGATTCAGCAATGTTTAATTAATCTATATAAAAACGGAATTGAAGCTATGAAGGATAAGGATGGCGGTACGCTGTTCATTGATATTTCGGAAAAAAAGCAAAATATTATCATCAGTATTCGAGATACTGGAATTGGAATGACAAAGGAAGAAATAACGCGTCTGGGTAAGCCGTATTATTCTACAAAAGAAGAGGGCACAGGACTTGGGATGCTAATGGTCTATAGTACCGTCAATAAAGTAAAAGGCATTATTGAAGTCGATAGTGAAAAAGGCAAAGGAACAACGTTTCTAATCACCATCCCTACTTAAGCGAAAACATGCCACGAGCCTATGTGAATCCATTTTTATAACTATAGGTGTCAAACTGAATATCAGGACTATTTATGAAAAGAATTTAGAATTATGTACGAAAACATAGACAGCGGACAGCTCATGTCCACTGTCTTTTTTTGATTACAATTAATAAACTTTAATACGCTTCACAAATAACGATAAAATCAATCCGATACCTGCAATTGCTGCGATAAATAAGTATGCATGTGTAATTCCAGCGGTTAAAATTTCAGGCTGTGCAGCGGCTGGATGTGTGTTAGCGTATCGTGTTTGCCCGCTAGACATTAGCGTAACAGCGAAAGTTGTACCAAGAGCACCTGCTATTTGCTGAAGCGTATTCATGACAGCAGCGCCATCCGGATAGTATTTCACGGGTAACTGATTTAAGCCATTGGTTTGTGCGGGCATAATGACCATTGCTAATCCGATAAACATAGCACAGTGTATTAAAATAAAGGTCAGGTTACTGGTTTCAGTAGTGTTGCTTGTAAATAGAAAACCTGCAATTGTTGCGATGGAGAATCCAAGCGGCAGCAATAATCTCGGACCGAATTTGTCGAATATTCTACCCGTAACTGGAGCCATAGCTCCGTTAATCACACTGCCTGGAAGGAGTAGAATTCCTGCAGCTGTGGCTGATAACAATAAACCTCCTTTTAAATATAAGGGTAATAAAATGGCAGAGGATAAAATGATCATCATTCCTAAAAAGACCATTATCAGACCTATTGTAAACATGGGATACTTAAACACTCGTAAATTCAGCATTGGCGTTTCCAACTTAAACTGTCGTAATACAAACAGAATTAAGCTGATGATACCAACGATAAGAGGTAAATAGACAATGATTTCACTTAAAGAATGATCAGCGATGTTGCTAAAACCAAATACGATGCCACCAAATCCAAAAGTAGAAAGTAGGATGGATAGAATATCAATTTTAGGTTTTGAGATATTGGCTACATTTTTGATGAATGTTAATCCGAATCCAAATGTAAATAATAATAAAGGTAAGCTTATCCAAAAGATAAACGCCCAGCCCAAATGATCTACGATCAAACCAGATAAAGTTGGCCCGATGGCCGGTGCACACATAATTACTAGTCCCATCATCCCCATGACGGTTCCACGTTTATGTGCAGGGAAAATAATTAGAATAATGTTCGTCATTAGGGGCAGCAATAATCCAGTTCCCAAGGCTTGCACTATACGCGCAATTAATAACGAGGTGAAATTAGGCGAGAGGGCAGCGATTAATGTTCCAACGATAGATAATATCAAGGAAGCTGTGAATAATTGTCTAGTGGTAAACCATTGCATTAATAAGGCGGATATAGGAACGAGGATTCCTAATACAAGTAAATATCCTGTGGTTAGCCATTGAACCGTGGAGGCGTTGATTGAAAATTCATCCATTAAGTTGGTAAAAGCCATATTTAAGGCAGTTTCACTAAATAGCCCGACGAACGCACCTAACATAAGCGAGAAGGCCATAAGGGCGGGACGTTTAACTTGAACAGTTGCTGTTGATTCCATGATAGGGATAATCCTCTTTTCAGAAATAGATTCGTATTATTTTTGTAGAATAGATGATGTGTCAACTATAGAGCGGGGGAAATTCATTTAGGCCTCTCTTACATTATTCTGCACACGAGTTAACAGAGTCTTTAGTGTTGAGTAATCTACAGGAGACAATCCTGTTGCAATAACTTCGTTTAATTTAATTGTCACCTCATTGATGGCAGACTCTAATTTTCTGCCTTCTTCTGTGACAAAAACATTTACCGAACGTCGATCCTGCGTACTGTTTACTTTATGAATGTAACCCTTGTTCTCTAAGCTAGCGATCATCCGGGCAACACTGGCTTTGTCCTTCCCAAGTTTATTAGCAATGTCGTTCTGAGATAAACCTTCTTTCTCAAGCAACAAAGCCATAAGTAAATGTTGTTCAGGAGCAAGTCGAACAGGGGCAAGCAATTTTGTTATATAATTGGCTATTTCTAAATGCAAATCTCGAATAACTAAACCTAGCGGGTCTTTGGAATCCATATGATCTCTCCTAAATAAAATATAGATGATATATCAACGTTTTGGTTTTGTTTATATTAACATAAAGTAACTAATACAAGTCAAGTAAAAGCAGAATAATCAAGCTAATCATTCCTTGGTGCTAGCTCACGAATAGAATATCTATTAAAATATATTCAGTAGGAAATTTATTTGAGGTCATAGGGTTAACAAAATTTATAGTAGAATTATAGACTTTGGTACAAGCGAGAAAACCTCTTCCACAATATATTGTTATAAATACAATGCTGGAGGGGAATTTATGAGAAAAAGAATATCATCAATAAGAAGAGTAAAGAGTTCGATTTCTAAAGGGTCAGCGGTGAAACGCACTTCGAGTAAAACAACGAAAAGAGTAGGGCGGTCAAGAATTCATGTTAGACAAGCTAATGCGTTTGAATTACAAGTATTTAGATTAGTTAACGAAGAACGGACGAGTAGAGGAATTGCTGCCTTAACCCTAAATACGCAGCTTAATGATCTTGCGATTTTGAAATCAAGAGATATGAGGGATAATAATTATTTTAGCCATACCTCTCCAACTTATGGCACCCCATCTCAAATGCTAGATCAAAATGGTGTGGCTTGGCGAGCTTATGGAGAAAATATTGCGGCGGGACAAGCAACACCTGAAGCAGTAATGAGAACTTGGATGAATAGCACTGGTCATAGAGCTAATATTTTGGATCCTCGCTTTACGGATATTGGGGTTGGTTATGTAGGGGGAACAGCTAATAGTCAATATCAACATTATTGGACACAACTGTTTATCCAGAAACCATAAGCATTTCGTTCGACAAGTTATAGAATATTGAGGAGGGAACTTTGGTCTCTACGGTAACGTGACCTATGGTTCCCTCCATATGTAACTGATTACATACGGGGGATTTTATGAATATAAATAATCTATTTTTTCACATTCTGTATTGTAATTACAGATACTTCGATGACCCCAAGAGAAATTGGAGCAAGCTTGTTAGAACCCTCCAGCATCATGAACTTCTCTTAGTGACTGGTGGGAAGGGCAGTTTTATGATTGAGCGAAAAAAATATTCGTTTAAAGCGGGTATGTTATTCTATATTTCTCCAGGTGTTAAGCAATCAATAGAGATAGATGCTGAAGATCCCTTATGCTTTCTGTCCGTTCATTTCAACTATGCGAAGGTGAGCATGGACGAGGAGAAATGGGGAATTAATGGTCATGTAGAGACACTCAATCTTCAAGATGTAACGGAAATGAAGGATTATTATCAGGTGGAAGATATCTTCGGTAAAATGATTCAGAGCTGGAATACTAAACTGCCAGGATATGAGTTTGTAGCGAAGACTTTTTTACAGCAGCTAATCATCGCGATTGCTCAAAATACACAAAAACAAAGTCAAAATTACTCTACTTCCTTAAAGGTGGAAAAAATCATCAACTATATGCATCAAAAGATAAACCATAAAGTGACCTTGGGTGAATTGTCTGACATGGTGCAGCTGTCACCTGCTTATTTGTCGAGAGCGTTCAAAGAGATTACAGGTTATTCGATCATTGAGTTCTTTAATAAAATGAAAATGGATAAAGCGAAAGAGCTAATTCTCGAAGGGGACATAAAAATCAAAGAGGTTGCGCAAGCCATTGGATTTACGGATGAATTTTATTTCAGCCGAATTTTTAAAAGAATGACAGGCATCAGCCCTTCTGAATTTCAGAGCAAAAATGTCCATGGAGTTTAGAATAATGCATGGTATAGAGCTAATCTGACTGTTAATATGAGGTTGTTATTGTTAGCAGAAAGAAGGCTTTTTTATGTCCATGTGGAAAAGGAATTTGATCGTTTGCTGGTTTGGTATGTTTGTAACGGGTGTAGGTATGAGCCAGATTGCGCCAGTATTGCCACTCTACATTAAGCATCTTGGCGTGGACAACGCCGATTCCGTAGCTCAGTTTTCGGGCATTGCTTTTGGGATTACCTTTATCGTTTCAGCCATATTTTCACCTATTTGGGGGCTGGCGGCAGACAGGTTCGGACGGAAACCAATGCTTTTGCGGGCAAGTCTTGGGATGGCGATTGTGATAAGCTGTATGGGTTTTGCACCCAATGTGTATGTATTAATTGCACTAAGATTATTACAGGGCACAATTACGGGTTATAGTACAGCTTGTACTACATTAATCGCAACTCAGACGGATAAGGAACATGCAGGATATGCTTTAGGAACCCTTTCAACGGCTAGTATTGCTGGAGCTTTGCTTGGCCCAACGATTGGTGGTTTCATTGCAGAGAGCATGGGTTTACAAAGTTCATTTTTTGTTACGGGTGGACTGATGCTGGTTGCCTTCATTACAACGGCTTTGTTCGTGAAGGAATCTTTTCATCGAGAAGATAAAAAGACGCTTAGTATGAAGGAAGTCTGGAGTAGTGTTCCAGAGAAAAGCCTAACGCTAACCTTGTTTGTAACCTTCTTTATTCTAACTGTTGCTTTATACACTGTAGAACCGATCATTACGGTATATGTTACTCAGCTCTCCAAGAGTGCTAGTCATGTGGCTCTGCTTGCAGGGATGACTTTCTCAGCTTCAGGGCTGGCTAATATCATTGCGGCTCCAAGGCTTGGCAAGCTGTCTGACCGAATAGGTGCTCAAAAAGTTATACTAGTTGCGCTTATAGCGGCAGGACTTCTATTCATCCCACAAGCGTTTGTTCAGAATCCTTGGCAGTTAATGGGTCTGCGTTTTCTACTAGGATTAGCGGCAGGTGGGTTAATACCTTCTGTGAATATCCTCGTTAAGAAAATAACACCAGATGCTCTTACAGGCAGAGTATTTGGCTTTAACATGTCGGCAGGTTATCTTGGCACATTTGCGGGTTCGGTTCTAGGTGGGCAAGTGGCAGCCTGGTTTGAGATCCGAGATGTATTCTTTATTACGAGTGTTTTGCTATTGATAAATGCAGGCTGGGTTTATTTTAAAGTGTATAAAAAACTAAGCTTAAATGGGAGAGAAAACAATGGGAGACTTAAAGAGATCAGAAACTGAATGTCTTGATGCAAAGAAAACGGCACTGGTTGTAATCGACTTGCAAAATGGAATTGTTAACATGCCTAATAAGGCTCCATATACAGGTGAGCAGGTGGTTCAGAAGGGTAGCAGTTTAGTTCAAGCCTTCACGGAAAAGGGTGCGTTTGTAGTACTTGTGAGAGTATCCTCGTTAGATGGACATGATATGTTAAGACCTCAAACAGATATGAAGATGAATGCAGGATCCATTCCAGAAGGCTGGGATACCTTGGTACCTGAATTATCTGACTTCAAAAACGCATATGTGATATCTAAACGTCAGTGGGGGGCATTCTTCGGAACGGATCTTGATTTGCAGCTACGGCGTCGTGGTATAGATACAATTGTCTTGTGTGGTATTTCTACATCCATAGGTGTGGACACGACAGCTAGAGAAGCTTATCAGCTTGGGTACAACCAAGTTTTTGTGGAGGATGCAATGACTGCCTCTACAAAAGAAGAGCATGACTATGTGTGTAAAACCATTTTCCCTAGAATCGGCAAGATTCGGACCACGGAAGAAGTCGTATTGGCTTTAAAATAGAATGTCGGAGGCCAGTACTAAAGGTGCTGGCTTTTTTGTGTTTATGTGGACTTGACTACACAAGTTATAATATTCTTGGATGGCTTGTTCACTAATCCAGCCTATCGCGAAAGTAAATTAAATGAGGTGGAACTATTTGTAGTACATTAATTAAAATTCATCGGCAGGACATTCCGAGAGCCGCCAGTGTTCTGGCAGAAGCCTTCGCAAAGGATGATCCATTGTATCAGCATATTTTGCCTGATGAAACAACCAGACTCCGTGTATTGAATATTTTTTTTCATCGTTATATTGAGATGTTGTATCCTTATTCGGATTTACTAACGACGTCAACTAATTATGAAGCTGTCGCATTGGTGTTCCATTCGGAGCGTCAGACAGGGACATGGATTTCGAACGTCAACTATATGAAACAGATTGGGCTTGCGATTCTCAAGTGTTTACCGATTTGCCGAATCATTGGTGTGCGAGGATTTATTAGAGGACTAACTATTCTACGCAGTATGAGTTCCTTATGGTTATCGATGTTTGGTGATCAGAAGTATTTGCATTTGGATATGCTTGCAGTGCAAGAACGCTATCGTGGACAAGGATACGTATCCAAGATCATGAAACCGCTGCTCGCCGAATGCCGTGAGAAGAATGCTTTATGCACATTAGAGACACAGACACCAAGCAATCTACCCATCTACGAGCATTATCAGTTCCTCACGGTCAAAGTTATCCCTTTACCAAATAGTTCTCTAGAGCAGTATTGTATGGCATGTACTCCAGATGCTACTGAGTAGAAATGATATATAGCGCATAAATAAAAGACGTTGGGATTCTATAACAAAAAATAGCATAACCTTCGAAGGATTGATATAATAGAAACATATATTCGCGTACTTCAGAACCCTATACGGATGTATACGGGTTTATTTTTTTGTGAGGATGATCGATTGAGAGCAGTTTTAAATTATGAAGTGATGGCGAGGTTGGCAGAAAGATGAATTGGTCGGATTTTGGCGAACGAAACAAACGATTGAATCCCCTATGGAATCTGGGGGCTGGGATGAACCTTGGCGAAATCCAACCGTATAAAGAAATGGTGTCTTTAAGCATCTTGTTGCAAGTCTATTATTTAGAGCTAGAATCCAATGAGAGAAGATCCAAGGAAGATATTGTAGCGCTGGCTTGGACTGCACTCGAACGCTTTAATATCGCGAATCTCGGGACTACCGAATCGGTAGAACGTTTAGTGGACGGCCTGCTCTGGAGCGGAAATGGTGGAGATTTCGAATCCTATTATTATGATGATGCGGCACGGCAAATGTCTGTGCAGAAATATAAGTATTTCATGGTGGATGAGGATGCGACCCGCAGTAGCTGGGAAGAGAGTGGCAGAACAATTTATCGACTCTCCGAATATGCTATGGAGCTTATTTTTATGAGTCATGAGATTATCGAAGAGTTCCAGATCAGCATCAAGCTGCTCGAGATTCAGATGCATATTAAGCATGGTCGTGTAACTCGGGCGCTTCAGGATGTGAATGAGCTTATCTCCCGGGTCCGGAAGATGACCCATGAGCAGCAGGAATACCGGAATGCATTGCGCCGTAACCCCAAGCATATTTTTAGTGAATTTGGAGTGGCTCGGCATCAGCGACTCGAAGAAATTCATCAGCAGTTCGATGAAGAACGCAAACATTTTGATAATATTCATCGTTCTTTGGCCCGGTTAGCTAATGACGAGAAAGATGTGATCGACTTCAATGAGATTCGTATTCTTTCTGAACGAGTTGAGCTCTCTAGGCGTGTACACGATGAGCTGGCCGAGGTAGTCTTGAACATTTTTGAGGTGGAGACTAATTTGAGATTGAACTTCCCTGAATTATTCTGGGGAGCCGCCGGCTTTAACTTTCGTACTCATGTCTGGGAGGAATGGGTTAAAGAAGAGGGTCTCCCAAGCGGCGACAGCCTTGAACTGCTACTCGGCGGATTATTCGCTCCGAATCAGGATTTTGTTTATCCACTTCCCTGGGCTTGGGAGGAGCAAGAGGTTGGCTTTATCCCGGATGTGGTGATGGATGAATTTGATGATGAGATAGATGCTGAGACCGTTCAATATATTCCTAAAAGTATCCCATGGGCGGAAGTCGTTGAACTGTGGAAGCCTGTGTTCAATGCGCTAGCCCGGCTGGGAAGTTTCACGTTTACTGCTGAAGCTTTTACCGCAGAGGAATTAACCCGTTGGGCGCGCACACCGGATGCTATTGATCTATGGGTGCAGTTTTTTCAATCAGAGATTACAGTACAAGAACAGGCTCCAGAGAGCAGCAACGGCTCCGATGAATGCCAGTTGCTAATCCGGTATGTACTTGCGGATGATCCTCAACTGGATAGCCTGCGCGGTAAGCTGCTACATACGAGCATTGCTCCAGAACCAACCCCAAGAGTACGCTGGTCTGGTCTGGATATGAGTCCATATACTATTACGATCGTGGAGAGGTGAGAGGTTACTAGCATGAGTTATACATTAGAACAGGTACAGCTAGCTTCACGGCTATTTTTTGAATTACTACGTAAAAAGGTAATCCCTCTCGATGATCCTGCGGCTGCTGAATGCCTTCAGGATGCAGGAACATATGATGCGCTTCAATATGTTGCTAAGGAGGCAGGCTGCCGAGTGATGAATTCCGGACACCGTCTCCATTTGTTGGTCAATCCACTCGGGTCAGTGTTCGCCACCAACTTTACCCAGTTGAAGAATAAATATTCACGAATTGAGCGCAAAACTCATTTACATATCATTAATATCATCATCCTTGTTTTTCTGGCCGAGATGGATCAGGACGAGACTCACTTTAAGTCCGGGCAGGACAGTATGTCCTATATACAGATATCCGATCAGGTGTCTTCACTTTTTCAAGCATGGATGCAGATGGATGATGAGGGGCGGTTTAGCCAGCAGTGGCGTTTGGATATCCAAGCGATGTCGAAGGTGTGGACTAATCTCTATATGCAAACTAAGAGTCAGGAAGAAAGCGATCTTCTGACAAGAGGCGCAGGCTCACGAATTGGTCTGATTCATGAAGGCATGAAGCTTCTGGAAGAGGAGAAGCTCGTGTTCATCTCGGAGTCAGAGAAGCGGATATTCCCACGGGAAGAGCTTTATGAGAGAATGCGGTATTTATATCATGATGTCGACCGGTATCAGGAATTAAAGAAACTCATCGGACGAACTTTAGCTGAGAAAGACGGTGCTATTAATGCCGCGGATTGAACGCATACGGATTACAGGACTTAAATACGAGAAAATGCTCAAGAAATATGATGACATGATTCTGGACCTCTGCAATGAAGAGGGACCAGCCAATACGCTTATTACGCTTATGAATGGTGGCGGGAAGGGCGTACTGCTGCAATCCATATTTCAGTTATTAATGCCCAAAACGCCATGGGGAAAAGACAGTGAGAACCAAGTTGAAGCATTTTTTCATAATCATAAAAAACAACTTAAGCCTTACACCTTTCATGTAGCTATCGAATGGCATCTCGACAACATTGAGCGTAATGAGTATATGACAACTGGTATTGCTATGACGGCACATAACTCGCTGGATCAGCAAGACATTAAAGTGGATTACCTACTATACGCACTCACGGATTACGGAGAAGCGTCTGAACTTAGCCTTTCGACGTTGCCACTCTTTGATGAAGAGACTGCTGAACCTACGAGTTTTGAAACGATCCAGCAATTTGTACGAGATAGGCGTGGGGAGATTGTACCTTTCGGTAGCCATAGCTCGGATTTAAAAAGATATTATGATTTCCTGGCTACTCGGGATATCCATATCGCCGAGTGGCGCAATATGCGGCGGATCAATGGAGAAGAGGGCGGTATCAAAGGTTATTTTAAAAAGAATGATGCTTTTACCAACCATAACTTGTTCGAAAAGCTGATTATTCCTGAAATCGGCTCCAGTCTGAATGAGGGGCTAAGAGAAGACGACAATACGCTGCAGCGTATGTTTATTGATACGGCAACAGTAGCTCAACGACTGCCAATGCTTGAACAGCGGGAACAAGTCTACACAGAGTTTCTTGGAATGGCTACTCCTTTATACGAGCTGGTGAAGCAAGGAGTAGAGGCGGAGAGCGCTGTTCAGGAAACAGAACTGCTTGGACGTCAGATCTATACGGTTATCCACGAAGAGCAGAGAAATGCGGAAGAAGAGCGAAGTAAGGCTGCAAATGAACTGGCTGGGCGTTATCAGGAAGCGAAGCAGCTGCGATTTGAGACGGACAATCTCAAGTATTTGCGCAGCAAGGAAGAGACGGAGCTAAAACAGGAAGAGTTCAACAAGCTCAGTGATGATCAGAGACGTGCACGTGGACGGCTGGATGATTCTAAGGCTCAGGAGAAAAAGCTAGAAGTGGCTCATTTCTTGGCTAAACGAATACTCCACACACGCCAAATTGAGCAATGGCAAAAGGAAATTCAAGCGATCGAAGGTTCTCTGGAGATGAAAGAACGTCAAGAGGTCATTCAGGCTGCTAAAGAAAAGCTTCGGAAACAGTGGGATGTGGTGTTTAGCCTCTGGCAACAAACGATCAGAGGGTTTGGAACAGCAGAGCGAGCTCTGACGACTGAAGAAAAAGGTTTGCGTAAGGAGCGGGAAAGCTTCCTGCTGGAGTTAGCAGGTCTGGATATCCAGATGAATGAATTGACGTTATCGATCCGGCAATATACAGAAGAGCTCGGTACATTCGCAGCCCAGCAGGGTCAGGAAGCTGCCCATGCTCCAGTGGCGGCGCTGCAACGTACGATTTCAGCTGCCAAAACGATACTGCTGGATATCGAAGCGTTAGGGGAACAGCATAAGGAGGCAGAGAATCGAAAGCTTGCATTGCATAAGAATCATGCCGAGCTCAGCGAGAAACATCGCTCTTATGAACGAGAGGTAGACGAGCTTGGGGTACATCTCGATTCACAGACCTATAAAGAATCACAGCTATGGTCACAAATCGTTGTGCTGCTGGAAATGTTTGATGAACATAATCGATTGGGAGCTACGGGCCTTTTTGAAGAACAAGAGGCGATTCAAGTACGCTTTATTCGAAAATTAGATGAAGGGGAGCAGCAGACGAAACGTTCCAGACGGGAATACTATAATCAGCTCATGGACGTGGAACTTCAGAACCAATCCTACTGGCTGCCGAATTCAGATATTCTGACGGTAAAGGATACACTCGATGCGCTTAAGATTCAATCCACACCAGGTAGTTCGTATTTAAATGATCGTCCCTACATTGAACGTGAGGAAGAACTAGAGCGCCATCCACTCCTTCCTTATAGTCTGATTGTAACCCGGCGCGAAGCTGATAAAATCAGCCCGGATTTGCTGAAGGGGACATTGCTGAAATCAGCGGTGCCTATCTTTATTCGTGAAGAGATGGCAGCTTCAGATCAAGTAGCTTTTAAGCTTTTAGCTAATCAAGGACCACAAATGGTACTGGAGCCAGATCGTTTCTTAAACTTTAAGAGCGGGATTCAGGCGAAGCTCAAGGAGCAAGAACAGGTGCTTCAGGACGCGGAGGCTTATTTATCAAAGTTGAAATCTGTGCGTCAGGAATATGATCGGTTATATCAAAATGAGAACACTGTGACGATTACAGCCAAACGTAATACCCTTATGAAACTACAGAGTGAACTTCAGCAAAGCATTATCAGTCTGAGCAACGAGATGGATGAGAACGAGGTCACCCTTACTCGGATCGGTCGGGAACTCGCCGAGAATAAGGCGCTTAGTGCAGAGCATGAGCAGAGAGCTGTAGCGTTGCAAGCTTGGATTGAACGTACAAAGAAGCATGAGCAGGATCAAAAGGAGAAGAAAAAGTATACAGATCGTAAGAGTCTGGTGAGCAAGGAGCTAACGAGTAAAGACCAGCAGCTTGAGCATCTTGAAGCGCAAATGGTAAGCCTTGGCGGAGAACGAGAGAAATGGATGGGAGATGCCAAGTATGCTCTTTTTCCTAGAATGCAGATTTGGTTTCCTGAGATCGTATTTCCGACATATCATCAGCTTTCGGATGATATGGAAGTTACACCAATAGATCAAGCTGAGCAGAATCTTCTGTTACAGCAGCTTAGTACTGTTGAAAGTCTGCAGCAATCGCTGACGGAGAATGAGCTTGAAATTCGAACAAGAGCAACCCAGATCAAAGCGGCAAGCGAGAATCTAACGGAGCTTGAAGGCAGCCTGAATCAAGTGGATGTGGATTGGCGGAAGGCGACAGAACCTGGTGAATCTACTGAATCCATTATGGCTGCAAGAAACCGTCAAAAGTCGGAAACATCTTCGCTAGAAGAGGACTATCAGATGGTACACGACTCTTTCATCCGCTGCCAGACCGAATTGGATAATTTGCAGAAGGAACTGCGCAAGGTAGAAAAGGGAATCAAAGAGAAACACGAGCGTGCCGTGGAGATTTGGAATGAGCTGCTTGAGCAAAAAGAGGCAGACATTCAAGAACGTTTTCAAGAGAATGAGCTCATGCTTAACCAGTGTAAACGATCTTTGGAACGAATGGATGCGCTCCTTCAGACGTTATCCAATCAAATTAAGATCATGAACGCACATATTGAGGATCGGGTCAATCTAAGGACTGTGCCAGAAGAATTAATGCTGAGCGTAAGAGAAGACTGCGAGTCGCTTGTTGCTGACTGGCTTCTTCAGATTAAGGATAGCTGGGTTAGTCGGGACGAGGTCGCAAGAAAAGTGAAGGAAGAGAAAAATTCATTAACTGGAAAACTTGCTAAGAGCGAACGGAATTCTGAACTGGAGATCAAGATTCAAGAACGTTTAAATACGGTTCATTGGGATAACTTCGCTATTGCTCAGCAAGTCCTAGATTCGATGTTACGTAGTTCACGTGATCAGATTGAGAGCATTCAAAACGATAAGGAGGATATGGATCAGTCTCGTAAGATGTGGGTGGCTCGGGCTTCTTATCGTGTAGTACAAATCATTGATATTATGAAGCGAATGGAAAGACGGATGATTATTCATAACGAGAATAATTATGCCTTCCCGCTGGTTCGTCTGAATTACAAAAACATCAATGTACCGAGAGCGAGCGATGAGGTAGAGCCGATGGTGAGCGATTATTTCAATCGGTGTATCCAGGAATTGCTCGCAAAATATCCAAAGATTGAACAAGTGCCAACACTTATAATCAAAGAGGTTATTAATGACGGACGAATCGTCTATGCGGCGCTTCAGAATCGCTTCCCGATTCTTCAGGTATATAAACCAGTAACGGAAAACTACTTCCTCTACGCCGCGCCGGAAGACTATCATTATTCCGACTGGGAGATTATCAACCGCGGTGCGCTGGATGAGGCTGTCGGCAGTGGTGGACAGCGCCAATCGGTACAGCTGCTAGTAGCAATGATGATCATGACGCATAAACGTGTGAATCGTGAGAATAAAGTGTGGACGGTCTTTTTATATGACAATCCTTTCGGAGAAATGGTGTCCAATAATGTACTTGACCCCGTATTTGAGATTTCAAAAGCGCTCAAGTTTCAGTGGCTGATTGTTACACCACCGGAGCTAGTGAAGAATGACGTCAGTGTTCGTTTTGGAGTATACTGGCAGCTCTATTTCGGAGGTGTCAAAGGGGATATGCTAGAATCTACCCTAGTCAAGGGAGGAAGAAAGCTCATTCCTGTTTCGCTTTTTTGACCAGCAGCGTTTACCAGCGTCCATAATGAAAGGGGCGTACCGAAGTAGCATTAAGCTACTCCGGTACGCCCCTTTTTTCGCGTTGAGGATGAATTAGGGAAATTGTCCCTGAAATTAGCCAATTACCGGTTCAATGTGTGACTTTTAGGGAAATCCTCCCTAATAAATACGAGAATACCCGCTTTACGAAGGAATCACCCTGATAATTAGGGAGATTTTCCCTAATTGTCGCTTGGAGCACGATAAGTCTCACATAATTAGGGAGGTTTTCCCTAATTAGTTTTTAGACCCACTCCATATATTGGGATAGCTTCTTACTTTAATCCTAGGAAATGAATGACTATTTAGCTTTACGTTCAGAAATATACGAACCGGTTAGTGTCAACAAGGTTCCCAGTATGGTTGCCAAGGTAATCTTTTCATTCAGGATAAGGGCAGAGGCAATCACTGTAACTACAGGGACGATATAAATATACACACTTGTTTTTACGGCTCCTAAGATTCCTACAGCCCGATTCCAGGTCACAAAACATAAAGCTGAAGCTCCCAGTCCTAAGAAGAGGATGTTGGTAATATTTTGGGTGTCTTTGAACCTACCTAGATCCAGATGGAAATCAAAGATAAACAAAGCTGGCAGCATAAAGAGGATGCCATAAAAAAATACTTTGCGGGTAGCCCCAATCGTGTGAACCTGTAAGCCGCTTATTTTTCGCATTAATACAGAGTAAATGGCCCAAACCATAGGGGCTATGAAAGCCAAGAGGTCTCCGATCGGGTTCAGTTTTAGTAGAAAACTCCCATTCAACCCGATTAAAATAATTCCTGATAGCGCAATTACAAATCCAATAACAAACTGACGATGAAATTTCTCCTCCTCTAAAAAGAAGTGAGCTATAACCGCTGTGAAGAAAGGAGCGATCGAGACAATCACGCCTACGTTGGAAGCAAGGGTATAGACTAGAGCAATATTTTCCAGAAGAAAATATAAAGTAATTCCACATAATCCTGCTGCAATAAATAGTAATTCTTCCTTAAACGACTTCGTTCGCACTGGACGTGAATAGATCAGTAACAAAACAAAGTAACCCAATAGAAAGCGGAAGAACAGAATTTCAACAGGAGTAAAGTCTGTTAACAGTATTTTTGAAGAGATAAAGGTTGTTCCCCAGATGATAATCGTAATTAGAGCCAGCAGATGTCCCGTATTGGGCTTACGATGATCCATCATATCGTGCGTTCTATTGATTGCGTTTGTCCCGGTTGCTGAATAAATATACGCATATATTGCTTAGGGGTTAAGCCAATCAATTTTTTGAAAAAATTTGTGAAATGGCTCTGATCACTGAATCCGGTTAGAGAGGCCACTTCTATGGGGAGTATTCCTTGTTCTAATAGTCGTTTAGCCTGGTTAATCCGAATGGTTTCCAAGTATCGATAAGGTGATATCCCTTTTTGTCTTGTAAATAAACGCAGCAAATGATATTTGCTTAAGCCTGTCAATTCACTTAATTGATTGAGGGTAATATTCTGCGCATAATATTTCTCTATGTATTCGCAAATCGTTTTGATTTCAGAGGTAAGGTCTTGTGAAGAATAGAAGGGCTCTGCATCGGAATATTCTCTCAGAAGCTGCTCCAGGAGAAACAGAAACAATTCTTCTTTTTGAAAATCAGTTTGATCCTCTACTATCATTTGATGTAGATCATCTAATGAGATCGCCAGTTCACTTTGGTAAAGAGCATTATGTGTGAACCGAGGCAAGTAGTCCATGCCGGTAATTTCAAGCACATACTTACGCATAATCTCTGGCTGAATATTAAAGGCACGATAGTCAAAGGAATTCCCGTCCAGCGGTTCACAGGAGTGGGGATCCTGCGGATTAAAGATAATCACGTCTCCGCTGTTAAGGATATGCTCTGCATTGTTACAAATCATAAGTCTTTTGCCTTGTTCAATAAAACCTATAACGTAATGGTCATGGAAATGGTTGGGGAATTTCTGCATGATCCCTTCAAAGCGATAGGCTTCAAAATTCAAGTCGCTATCGAAGACGATGGTTCGAACTTCACGAGTCACTGCTGCACCTTCTTTTCCAGTTAAGTAACCCCATTATAATGTTAAAATTAGGAGCATTCTTGCACGATGTTGCGATTGGGGTACAATATATGCTAGATCGCAGTTTCCTCTGGCTCTAATAGTGTTGGAATGGTTACGGTAAAGGTGGTACCTTGCTCAGGAATACTTTCTACAGTTATAGCTCCGCCATGATTATGTACAATATTCTGTGTGATCATAAATCCAAGGCCTGTTCCTGTTTCTTTTGTCGTATAAAATGGTTTGCCTAGTGCTCTGATTTGTTCCTCATTCATCCCGCAGCCTTCATCCTGCACACTAATTCGAGATTCAGTTTCAGTTGTATGAACATGAATATATATGTTTCCCCCATGATTCATTGCTTCCATCGCATTTTTAAGTAAATTAATAAACACTTGCTTAAGCTGATAGTCCTCTCCATGGATCCAAATGGGTTGATCTGCGCAGACAGGAAGAATCTTAAGGTCTTTCAGTGCAGCTTGTCCATTCATTAGTGTGGAGACCTGTTCCAGCAAAGATAATAAATCCACAGGTTTACTGGTATGCGTCGTTTGTGGCTTGGATAAGACAAGTAGCTCGTTGACGATAAATTCGATGCGTTTCAATTCTGACTCAATGATGAAAAAATATTTATCATTCATACGCTCGGAAGAGCGAAGCAGCTTCATAAAGCCGTTAATGGCTGTAAGCGGATTCCTGATTTCATGAGCGATTCCAGCTGCTAATTGCCCTGCGGTGGATAATTTCTCAGATTGAATTAGCCGTTCTTCTTCCAGCATTTGCTGAGAGATATCTTTGAATATTCCAATAAATGCTTTGTTTCCATTAAATGTAATCGGTAATGTGAACCCATCCACATATTTCTGTTGACCATTTAAGCAATTAATTAAGTAGCAAACAGAACCTAAGGTATTACCGCTGTAATACCTTTCCCTTCGCTCTTGAACGATTTGATAATTGGAAAGATCTACAATATCATTTGTAGATGTAACAAGAACTTGATCCAGGCTCTCCGCATGGATTAATTGTAAGCCCGCTGAGTTCGCGTACTGAATAATCCCATTCGCTGTAATAACAACGGTCAAAGGTAACCCCTCTAGTAGTTGCAGGAAGGATGTTTCTTTCTCTAGTAGATTGTTTTCCGCTTCCTGTAGCTGAGCTTCCATTTGCCTAATGATCGTCTTATTCTCGAATTGAGTAAAATAATATAGGGGAACACCGTCGCAATCTGAAATGATAGATATGGAGATCTCTAGTGATAACAGTTGTCCGGTTGGTTGGTAGTAATCCTGTTGGAATCGATGCGGATGGATATTCAAGGAGGATAGAGACCTTCCAAGCTCAGCGATTTCACGGATCTGAGTTAGAAGAGTACGAACGGTTGAAGAGGGAGTTTGTAACTCGTTATGTTCATACCCCAAGAGGGTACTTAAGGCTGAATTCCATTTCAGGAATGTTCCATCAAACGAAACAAGAGCCATTCCAACTACAGCATGTGTAAAAGTAAAGTCAAAACTTTGGAATTCATTGGGCCGCACTACACTTCACCTCTCATGTTCTTTCCGCTATATGTAATAGTCATAGTATAAAACATATATTCTAGTAAAATATATAAATTTTTATGTAAACAAGAACCGTTCGAAATAGCTATGTGTTGTTGTGAAAATAAGGGTGCAAGTGCCAAACGATTTCAGGTAATATTAGTGAATACGTGCATTTATAGAAAGTGGAGGCGTTGTACCGTGCAATCAATCGTTGGTGAAATCCGAGAAATTAATCGCTATCCAGTCAAGTCATTTGCAGGTGAACGATTGGAAACCTGTATGATAGAACCGTATGGAATGCTTGGGGATCGTTTCTGTGCCTTTTATGATGAGTCAAAAGAGGGCTGGTGGCGTTATTTTACGGCTAGAAATAATCCTAAAATGCTTACCTATCAAGCGCAATTCATTAATGGAGAAATCCATGTAAGGACTTCGGATGGACGAACCTTTGGGTGGGATGACCGTTTATTGGAAGAAATCCAAAGCCAAACTAAAACGCAAATTTCCATGTCTAGTGTAAAAGCTTCACATCCACAGCCGGAGCATCCGCAATTGTTATCAGTGGATGGCGCTAGTATTTTGCTCATTACAGATGCCAGCCTAAAGAAGCTAGAAGCTGCTTGGGGACATTCCTTAGATCAGCGGCGGTTTCGTGGAAATTTCGTTGTAGCTGTGAACGATGAATCGCTTTTCGAAGGGGATTGGATCGGGCGGCGGCTCTCCATAGGAGATGTGCAGCTACAGGTAGATAGTTTTTGTGAAAGATGTATGGTCATCACGATGGACCCCGATAGCCTTGAAAGAGACCCTAAACTATTGAAAAAACTAAACCAAGAGTTTGAGCTACACTTCGGAGTGTATGCTTCTGTAGTTAAGACAGGGGAAATCAGAATCGGAGACAAAGTAGAATTAATGGAATAGATAATGATATAAACTTCCTTTACATTCCCATATGGATAAATTAACCTTTAAAGGAACGGAAAATTTATAGCGGGAGGGTATGTATGAAGAAGAAAATAATATCCCTGTTGATGGTATCTCTACTTTTCGTGGTGTATTTTCCTACGAATGCTTTAGCGGCGGATAGTAGTAAAACGCAAACATATGTGAACACTCAGAAGGTGGCGGCGGAGAAGGCAGCATTCTTAACGGAAAAGCTAGGAACGACAAGTCTTCAATATGCTCTTATTGATGGAGATAGTATCGTTGTGAGCGGCCAAGCTGGATACAGCCATGTAGAAAGCAAGACAGCACCAAGCAATACAACGATGTATGGAATTGGCTCGACGAGTAAGATGTATACGACAGCTTCTATTATGAAGCTAGTTGATCAAGGAAAGGTAGATTTGGATGCACCTGTCGTATCTTATCTGAATAATTTTACGATGGAAGATTCACGTTATAAGCAAATCACCGTACGCATGCTGCTGAATCATTCATCAGGTCTTGGTGGCTCGAGCTTATCAAACGCTTTCTTATTCAATGATTCTGATCCTATCGCCAAAGATAATTTACTAGCTACTTTGGCAACACAACGTCTAAAGGCAGATCCAGGCGCCTACTCAGTATATTGTAATGATGGATTTACAATGGCGGAGTTGATTGTTGAGAAGGTTAGCGGAATGGACTTCACTACCTTCATTCATCAAAATTTCACAGGTCCTTTAGGGCTTGAGCATACGAAAACACCAGTAGATAGTGTGGATTCTAGCCAACTGGCAAGTGTCTACAATGCAGCTTACTCAGCGGCTTTACCAAAAGAGACGATTAACGTGATTGGAACAGGTGGGATCTATTCCACCGCTGAAGATTTGGTGCGTTTTGCAACAATTTTTACTGGAGGATCGAATGGGATTCTGTCAGAAAAATCTGTACAAGCGATGGAGCAAGAGGAATATAAACGTGGCATGTGGCCGAAAGGAACAGACAATTCCTTTGCTTATGGTTTAGGCTGGGACAGTGTGAATTTATATCCTTTTAATCAGTACGATATCAAGGCTTTGACGAAGGGGGGAGATACAGTTCTGTATCATACTTCACTTGTCGTGTTGCCCGAACAGCGGATGGCAGCGGCCGTTATATCTTCTGGCGGAGCGAGTACAACCGATCAGATGCTTGCAAACGAAATTTTGCTCAGTGCACTACAAGAAAAGGGAATTGTTAAGGAACTGAAAGCTACTCCTACATTTAAAGCCTCAAACAAAGAGAATATGCCAGAGGAATTGCTAAGCTATGCTGGTGTCTATGCTGATTCTACGCAGCTGCTGAAGATAGAGATAAGTAAAGCTGGGGAATTGAGTATATCTTCGATTATGGCGTCCACGTTGCCAGCTCAGAAATTTTCGTATAATACGAACGGTGAATTTTTAGATGCAGAGGGTACTAGTAAAGTTAGCTTTGTGAAGGAGAGCAATGGTCGTATCTATCTTTGGACACAAGGGTACGGGGTGATTCCAGGACTTGGTGAAACTGCCAGTACTCAATATGCAGCTGAGAAGCTTGAACTGAATTCATTATCCAATGAGGTCACTTCTGCATGGCAGCAGCGTCAAGGGAAATTGTATTTTTCTGTCAGCGAGAAGTATAGCTCACAATATTACATGAATATGCCAATAGCTGGAATTGCTATGTTCCCTGATGCACCGGGCTATATGGGCTCGAATAAAATAACTGGGCCAAATAAAGCAGAAATGACCGTGCAGATTCCAACATTAGGTGGGCGCGATCTTTCGGATATTATTTTTGAGACGAAAGATGGTGTAGAGTATTTAAAGGTTGGCAATCAATTGTTTATTCCACAGGATGCCATTAAACCTATCTATGCTGGACCGCAATCATTGGTAACTATCCAAGCAGATGGACATGCAAGATGGTATGAAATACCTGATACAGCATCAAGTAAGTTGCTGACAGTAGAACTACCACCTAAAGGTTCCTTTGCTGTATATGATGAGAATGGTATGTGTGTGAATTTCTCAACTGTAAGTGGTCTTACGCAAGTTAAACTTCCGAGTAACGGGATAATTGTATTTGTAAGCGATGTGGGTGCGAAGTTCGAATTGACAATCAAATAGTTCAATTATATTTTTTTAAAAAAAGAATCCTGTTACCCAGATCATTTATCTTGGTAACAGGATTTTTTATTTGAAATTCTTTGAGAATTCTCTTATTTTATCAACAAAAATCCCTTTGAGCTGATCCGTTCCTTCCTTGGGTGCCTTATAGGCCTTATAACCGCCAAAGGATTCGATGCAAATCGCAGCTTTTTTTAGCTCATCCGGAAAATTCTTCTCTATTAATTCCTCAGTTGTCTTTGGTTTCTCGTTGCAAATATAGTAGCCCATCTTCTTATTTAGTAACTCATCTTTATTCTTTTTGATGAAATCACGAATCGCTTTATATATTTTCTCATCTCTTACTCCAGCACCTAAAATAATGCTATCAAATGCCTCGAGATTTGGCTTCTCTGTTTCAATATTACAGACCTTACTATGAGGAAGCTCTTCTGATAATACCTTTGCGCATTGCTCAGTTGCCCCTGATTTTGTAGCGTATAGAATAAGTACTGTCATTGTGGTTCCTCTTTTCAGCTTAGATTATTCAGGTTCCAAAAACTCTCGTAATTCATATATCTTGATTATCGAGATATTATATATATTATCGAAAACGCAGATCTTTTGTCAAGTTATTAGCAAGATCTCATACATTAATCCAACATCCTTATTATGGTATCATAGGGATAATTGCTCTATCACTAACTACATCTTTAAAGAATCAAACGATAAAGAGGGGAGTGGAGATAAGTTGAGTATCATCGTTATGCTAATCATCTATTTTTTGCTTGGAGTATTTGTGATTAAATTAGGTATCGATAACTCTAGAAGTACGCAATTATCAAAAGAAATATTAAATGAGTTAAGAGAAATCAAAGAACTAATGATAAGAAATAAATACGAATAACTTCTTAGAAGGAGGTCAACAAGCATGATCATTCCATTTTTATTATTAATTCTTGCTTTTTCTGGTTTTTTTCTAAGGATATGGATTGTTGGCCCGGATAAAGAAAAACTTTCTGAC
This sequence comes from Paenibacillus sp. FSL R10-2734, assembly GCF_037963865.1. Lineage (NCBI taxonomy): Bacteria > Bacillati > Bacillota > Bacilli > Caryophanales > Paenibacillaceae > Paenibacillus > Paenibacillus sp. FSL R10-2734. The sequence goes on from NZ_CP150170.1 coordinate 3,159,991, forward strand.
GACGGTAATGAGCTAAATATAAAAGGTAAATTAATACTCGGACTTATTGGATTAATTTCGGCAATTGTCATAATGATAGCTGATGGCGTACAGGGGATGGGAATGAAGTGGTTTTGGATTGTATTCATAATTATTACCCTAGGATTTCATTCATTTATTGATTGGAAATTTTTAAAGCATACGAAACAACATATCGTTTCACTGATTTTGTTAGTCGAAGGTGTGGTGTTAGTTTATTTTCTTTTCTAATCGATTGAACCATAAAGCCTAATCTCCTGTCAGCGTGCACAAGGGATTAGGCTTTTTTGCTTATTGTAGATAACCGAACTGACGAGATATTTTTTTGCTGATTTATTGATTACTTTTTCACATGCGAGGAGGGTTAAAATCCACCCTAGTTTTAGTTATTATTCGCCTATCCGAATCCATTAAGGGAGCTTTATAATCTTCAATGAAAGCGTTTTCTAAATGATTAAAAAGGGGATAAGGAGATGACGACGAAGGGGACAAAACGTTTTATCTGGGGATTTCTTATATTATGGGTGATGTTAATGACGATCTTTACGTTTAATGATCTGAATCTATCCAAAGCGTTGTACAACGAACATGAATCTAGGTTTGGTTGGTTTTTTGAGGTGTATGGAGAACATCCAGCTTTCCTAGTGTTATTGGCAGCTAGCAGCATACTCTTCAGTAAGGTTAGAAATGAACGGATAGTGAAGAAGGTTGTGGTCCGGTTGGTATCTGGATTATTCATCCTTCTTAGTGGATTTAGTATTATATCCCTCGCTCTCATGCGTGGGTATGGGCTGGCTGGGAACAATGTGATGCTCATCAGCTTAGCTATAGCAGTACTGATCGCAATTTTGTCGCAATGGCTATTAAATCGTATATCTGTTCAAACGCTAAGCCAGTATAACCGTGCTGCTTGGGCAGCCTTTGTGATCGTATTTGCGGAGATCCTCCTTGTAAATGTCCTCAAAATCTTTTGGGGTAGGATGCGTTTTCGTAATATGGAAGGTGATTATTCAATGTTTACGAGCTGGTTTCTCCCCCAAGGCATTCAAGAGAACGGCGTCACAACGGAAGCTTATAAGTCTTTTCCTTCGGGTCACTCTGCCAATGGCTGGACCATGATGCTGTGGATGCTGTTTATGCCTTTCGCAAGCAAATGGCGCAACTTCATGCTGGTCTGTGCAGTGGCGTGGGGGATTTGCACATCGACTAGCCGCGTGATCATGGGAGCTCATTTTGCGACGGATGTACTCTTTGGAGCCTTTATCACGATCACATGTATGCTACTTGTCTGTAAGCTCTTTAAGGTTGATCTGTACCCTAACAGTCAGCATAACGTATCCGTTTTGCTAAAAGATAAAAATACCCCCTATTTCCGATAAAATACGGACAGTTTAGAAGATGAGGTAAAGGTACAATGCAATTAAGAAAGCGCTAACAATAAGTTGTGAGGGAGATGCTAGTATGAATGAGAATCAAATGCCATGGAGAGAGCGCATCAGTTACGGACTTGGCGATACTGCATCAAATCTGATTTTCCAGATGACCACACTTTACCTCATGTACTTCTATACGGATGTGTTTGGTCTAAACCCTGGTGCAGTAGCTGTAGTATTTCTTGTTGCACGTGTTATAGATGCAATCGCGGAGCCTTTTATTGGTGTGATGATTGACCGCACTCAAACGAAATGGGGGAAATGCCGACCCTATTTCCTTTGGCTTGCTGTTCCTTTCAGCTTGACTGCAGTACTTATGTTTTTAACTCCGGATTTTGGTGATACGGGTAAACTTGTATACGCATACATTTCGTACACCGTGCTCGGTATTATGTATTCCGGTATTAATCTACCACTATCAGCGATCCTGCCAAGTCTGACTAGCAATTCTAATGAACGTACAGTGATCAATACGGTTCGCATGATTTTCGCCGTGATTGGGGTTGTTACAGTTAGTGCCGGAACGATGCCGCTTGTGAAAGCTTTTGGTGGTGGGGATCAAGCAAAGGGTTTTCTGGTCACCATGATCTTATTCTCAAGCATTGCACTGCTGCTCTTTCTAAACATGTTTGCCAACACTAAAGAACGTGTAAAAGCCATTGATGAGAAGCCGCTTCCGATGCGAGAAGGTGTAAAGGCCCTCAAAGGGAATGTTCCTTGGTTGATCATGCTTCTGATGAGCTTGTTCCTGTGGATCACTACTTCGATCCAAGGACAGACCAGCATTTATTACATGACCTATTATATGAAAAAGCCAGAACTTATTCCTATCGTAAACTCAATGCAATTATTGATGATATTTTCGATGGTAATTGCTCCTTTTATAGTTAAAAAAATCGGGAAAAGAAACACAATTATTATAGGATCAGTGGTCTCTATCATTGGCTACCTTATCGCCATTACTGGGGGAAATGCACTTTCTGTTCCGGTGCTGTTGGCAGGGCTACTTATAAGCGGGCTTGGCATGGGAGTAGGGGCGGGGCTGATTTTTGCAATGATGGCCGACACGGTTGATTATGGGGAGTGGAAATCAGGCGTTCGGGCACAAGGCCTACTTTATTCAGCTGCTAGCTTTGGGGTTAAGGTGGGAATGGGACTCGGGGGAGCACTTGGTGGCTTGATATTGTCGATGGGTGGTTATGTAGCTAATTCCACGGCGCAGTCAGAATCCGCATTAGCCGCGATTTCATTTAACTATTTATGGGCACCGATTATTGGCCAAATCATTATGATTACTCTGCTGTTGTTCTATCGTCTAGATAAGGATCAACCCGTTATGATACGTGAGCTCGAGGAACGTCGCAATGCTTCTATTGCAATGTAGATAAACTAATCAATCATTAGGAGTGAAATAAATATGGTACCTAACATTCAAGAGCTTATTGCACAAATGACTATAGAGGAAAAAGCAGGTATGTGCTCAGGATTAGATTTCTGGCAGACCAAAGCCGTCGAACGACTAGGTATTCCATCCATCATGATGACAGATGGTCCGCATGGTCTGCGTAAGCAAAAAGACGGGAATGACCATTTGGGTATCTTTGATAGTGTACCTGCTACTTGTTTCCCAGCGGGAGCTGGAATGGCTTGTTCGTGGGATCGAGAGCTAATTAAGCAGGTAGGGGCAGCCATTGGGGAAGAGTGTCAAGCAGAAAATGTCTCTATTTTGCTAGGCCCTGGAGCTAATATTAAACGTTCACCTTTATGCGGCCGTAATTTTGAATATTTCTCTGAAGATCCGTATTTATCCTCCGAGATGGCAATAGGCCATATTGAAGGTGTTCAAAGTCAAGGTGTAGGGACTTCTTTAAAACACTTTGCTGCAAACAATCAAGAGCATCGGCGAATGTCCGTAGATGCGATTGTGGATGAGCGTACACTAAGAGAAATTTACTTGGCGAGCTTCGAGAGTGTGGTGAAAAAAGCGCAGCCCTGGACCGTTATGTGCTCTTACAATCAGGTGAACGGAGAATATGCTTCAGAGAATCCGTATTTACTCAATGATATTTTAAAAGAAGAATGGGGACATGAAGGATTCGTTGTTTCTGACTGGGGTGCGGTTAATGAGCGAGCTAAAGGCTTAGCGGCAGGCTTGGAGCTAGAAATGCCGTCAAGTAATGGCGATGGTGATCAGAAGATTATCGATGCTATACACAGCGGGACATTATCTGAAGAAGCACTGGATCGTGCGGTTGGTCGTTTGCTTTCTATTATTTTCAAAGCTGTAGAGAATGACAAAGAAAATACTTCCTATGATCCTGAGGCACATCATCAATTAGCTAGAGTTGCTGCCAGAGAGAGTATGGTACTGCTCAAAAATGAGGGCGGGTTGCTTCCTCTGAAACGTGAAGGCTCATATGCGGTGATTGGTGATTTTGCCCGTAATCCACGGTATCAAGGTGGTGGAAGCTCACATATCAAGCCAACGAGGCTGGATGATATATATAACAGTCTCCAAGCAGAAGCGGGTTCATCTGCGAACTTGACCTATTCTCAAGGTTACACTTCTGATAGCGATGAGCCGAGTCTGGAGCTTATTGAGCAAGCCGTAGAAACCGCTTCGCAAGCGGACACTGCGATTATATTCGCTGGATTGCCGGAGCGCTATGAATCTGAAGGCTACGATCGGACGCATCTTCGTATTCCAGAGAGTCAGATCCGCCTTATCGAAGCAGTCGCGGCTGCTCAGCCTAACACTGTCGTTGTGCTGAGTAACGGATCGGCCATTGAAATGCCTTGGATTAGCAACGTCAAGGCTGTGCTTGAGGGCTATCTAGGCGGGCAAGCGCTTGGTGGTGCTATCTCCGATCTGTTATTCGGAAACGTAAGCCCATCAGGCAAGCTGGCAGAGACCTTCCCTTTGCAACTGGAACATAATCCATCCTATTTAAACTTCCCTGGCGAAGGAGATACCGTTGAATATAAGGAAGGACTGTTTGTAGGATACCGCTACTACGATGCTAAGCGAATTTCACCTTTATTCCCTTTTGGCTATGGTCTCAGTTATACAACATTTGCATACTCCGATCTTTCAGTAAGTTCGCACAGTCTGAAAGATACTGACACGCTACAAGTAAGCGTGAAGGTTACAAATACTGGCGCTCTGCAAGGCAAAGAAGTAGTACAGCTGTATGTGAAAGACATACTCAGTAATGTGGTGCGGCCAGAGAAAGAGTTAAAGGGCTTCGCGAAGGTAGATTTGCAGCCTGGGGAAACGAAGCTGGTGAGCTTTACGCTTGATAGCAGAGCGTTTGCTTATTATAACGCGAAGCTGAAAGACTGGCATGTGGAAACCGGTGAATTCGCAATTTTGGTGGGTGCCTCATCCCAAGAGATCGTACTTACTGAATCTGTGGTTGTTGAATCGACAGTACCCCTTCCTAAATCCTATTCTCGTAATTCGACTGTAGGTGATCTTATGGGAGATCCACAGGCTGCTGCTATTATTCAATCCATGATGACACAAGGTGGTGAGATGATGCCCATGCTTCAGGATGGCTCGGATATGATGATCGAGATGATGCGCAACATGCCGCTCCGTGCAATGGTTGCGTTCAGTCAAGGGGCTATGACAGATCAGGGGCTGGAAGAGCTGCTTAAACATTTGAATTCTATTAAATAAACCTGAGAGAGTGAGGCGGGATAAATGATTGATTTGAAGGCAAAGCCTTTTCATCTAGATGATGAGGGGATTAAGTGGGTAGAACAAACCTTAGGCTCTCTTGATTTGCCTGGAAAGGTCGGGCAACTGTTTTGTCCGATCGGATTCACCGATGATAAGGCGCAGCTTGCACTTTTGACACAAGGGATTAAGATTGGTGGGATTATGTTCCGTCCCGGGCCCGGAGAGATGGTGCAAGAAACACATCGCTACTTGCAGGATACATCGGATATTCCGCTTCTAATAGCAGCAAATCTTGAAGCAGGGGGGAATGGCTCTGTTGCAGAGGGGACATTCTTCGGCAAGCAGCTGCAGGTAGCGGCGACGGACAATACAGAAATGGCTCGTAAGCTTGGCATCATTGCTGCGCGGGAGGGTGGAGCTGTAGGTTGTAACTGGGCTTTCGCGCCGATTCTCGATATCGACTATAATTTCCGTAACCCTATAACCAATGTTAGAACATTCGGTTCTGATCCGCAGAGAGTAGCTCGTATGAGCAAGGCTTATACCGAAGCGATTCAAGAGCATGGCATGGCCGTATCTATTAAGCACTTCCCTGGAGATGGCGTTGACGAAAGAGATCAGCATTTATTAACCTCTATTAACTCACTTTCAGTGGAAGAGTGGGATGCTACATTTGGAAAAGTATACGCGGATTGTATCGATGCTGGCGCACATACGGTTATGGTAGGGCACATCGCTCATCCAGCCTATTCTAAACAATTACGCTCGGGGATTACAGATTTGGAGATCATGCCTGCAACGTTAGCCCCTGAGCTTTTAAATGATTTGTTGCGCAATAAGCTCGGCTTTAATGGATTGATCACTACAGATGCTACGCCAATGGCGGGGTTCACGATGGCAATGAAACGGGAGCTTGCGGTTCCGTCATCCATAGCTGCGGGTTGTGACATGTTCCTCTTTAACAAGAGTTTAGAAGAAGACTTTGCCTATATGATGAAAGGAATTGAGAATGGCATTCTGACAGAGGAGCGTGTGAATGAAGCAGTGACTCGTATCCTTGCGGTAAAAGCTGCGCTGGGACTTCATAAGAAGAAACAACAAGGAACCTTAGTTCCAGAAAAAGAGGCACTTGCCGTCCTTGGCTGCGAAGAGCATGTACGCTTTGCCCAGGAATGTGCGGATGAGTCAGTTACACTAGTGAAGGATACACAGGAGATGCTTCCCATTAGTCCCGAGAGTCATAAACGTCTACTGGTATTCACACTAGGAGGCGAGGAAGGGTTGTTCGGAGGGGCGGATATTGCTCCCTATTTCATTTCCAAGCTAGAAGAGGAAGGCTTCGAAGTAACGCTATTCAATAAAAGTGAAGTTGATTTCAGTGCAATGTTCGGTGGTGTAAAGGCATTAACGGATCACTACGATGCTGCGGTCTACATCTCAAATTTGGAGACCCATAGTAATCAAACAGTTGTGCGGATTAATTGGGCGCCTCCATTTGGTGCTGACATGCCATGGTTTATTCAGGAACTACCAACGATGTTTATTTCTGTAGCGAATCCATATCACTTGCTCGATGTACCACGCGTGCAGACGTTCATTAATGCCTATTCACCAAGTAATTATGTGGTAGATGCACTTATTGAGAAGCTTGTGGGGCGTTCCTCCTTTAAAGGAGTTAATCCTGTGGATCCGTTTTGTGGCTATTGGGATACACGTCTTTAAACGAAAAGGTTAGAGATTAAGCGATTGAATAGGATAGTCCTATTCAATCGCTTATTTTTTTTATATATAATAGGACATAAGACTTATCCTGAACAAGTGAGAGGAGGGCACAAGTTGCAAAGCTACACCTACGAAAATATTGAGCTGGACGATCATCTTCCAGTCCACTTGTTTTTGCACAGTACCCATCAGGTTCCGAATCATTGGCATGACAGCATAGAGATATTATTCGTGCTCAAGGGGAAACTTGAACTTTTCACAAAAGACAGATTTACAGAGTTAAATGAAGAGGATTTGTTCTTGATTAATGCTAATGAGATTCATGCGATTAAGGCTGAAGAGAATAATTTGGTGCTGGCTCTGCAAATTCCAGTTTCTTATCTACTTCAGATTGAACCGCAGATCGAAAGAATGTCATTCGATTGTAACTCTGCGACTGTTTCTAGCGCTGAAGAACAATCCAAGTTCGATGAACTTCGTACTTTGCTGGCTGAGATGATGCTGCTCCACAATAAGCGCCCACAAGGGTATCATCTACGTATACAGTCCTGCCTGCTTAATTTAACGTATTTACTTATGCAAGGATTTTGTGCACAAGGCCAAAGTCCTGAGAAGCAGGATGATAAGCATCGTGAGCGGCTATTGCGTATTACTTCTTACGTCAAAGATAATTACAATCGGGCAATAAATATCCAGCAGTTGGCCCTTCAAGAGTATTTGACCGTTCCGTATTTGTCGCGGTTTTTCAAAGAATATATGGGGACTTCGTTTACCAAATATGTGAACGCGGTGCGTTTGGACAAAGCGGTAAAAGATTTGACGCTTACCAATTTATCCATTACACAGATTGCTCATGATCATGGGTTTCCGAATCTGAAATCCTTTAATGCGGTATTTAAAGAGTTCTATAGACAGACACCTGGAGAATATCGGAAGACAGTTTTGGACGGACGAAGTTCATTTCGTAAAAGCAGTGTGGCCCAGTTTAACTACTTTGACATGAATCCCACACAGGCCTTTGAGTCGCTTTTCAAATATCTTCCTAACAAAACTGAATCAGCAGCAGCATCCAATCTACCAGTTGTCCTTCATTTACATAAGCAGACCCATAAGATTTCGATAGCGTCTAACCAAAGCAAGGAGCTTGCGCATACTTGGAAGAAGCTCATGACAGTGGGAAAGGCCAAAGAGGTATTGTTTGCAGAGGTACAAAGACATATCAAGCAATTGCAACAGGAGATTGGGTTTCAGTATATTCGATTTCACGGTATTTTTGATGATGAGATGATGATTTATGGCGAGAATGAGCGGGGAGAAGTGAGCTTAAACTTTGCTTATAGCGATTCATTATTTGATTTTTTGCTTAGCGCAGGATTGAAACCGTTTTTAGAGCTTTCCTTTTTGCCACGCCAGCTTGCGGGAGATGGATCTACTTCTGTTTTTTATAAAAAGAGTTTGGTAGGTAGTCCGAAGGACCTCGGCAAGTGGGATCAGTTAATTCATCAGTTTATTACACATTACATTCGTAGATATGGTATTCATGAAGTTAGGCAGTGGTATTTCGAGGTGTGGAACGAGCCGGAAATCCATATTTTTTGGCCAGATACTTATGAAGCATACTGTGAGCTGTTCATCTCCACATTCCAAACCATCAAAACCATAGATCCTGAGCTACGCGTAGGGGGACCGGGTATTTTATCCCTTACACTGTTGGAGTCAGATTGGTTGACACGTTTTGTGCATGATGTATGCATTCGAGGTGCAAAACCAGATTTTATATCTTTTCATAGTTACCCGTATGATGAATCGCTAAGATCAACTCCAGTGATTCAGATGGATTATGAAGAGAATCCGGATATGGTGTTTCAGAATATTGAGCTTTCAACGGATACAGAGTATTTATCGCGAGTCATTACTAAATTGAAGGAAACGGTAAGTGAAGCTTTCGGGAGCAATGTTCCAGAACTGCATATGACGGAATGGAATGCCACTGGCTCTCACCGTGATTTGGTGAATGATACATGCTTTAAGGCGGCTTATATCGTGAAAAATGTGCTGGAAAATATGGATGGTCTTCATAGTCTGGGGTATTGGACGGCGACCGATCTGCTCGAAGAGTTCAAAATGTCGTCTGAGATGTTTCATGGAGGTTTGGGGCTGATGACGTATAATGGCATTCCGAAGCCAGCCTTTTACGCGTTCAAGCTGCTCGCAAAATTAGGCCGCCAATTCATCAATCAAGGAAAAGGTTATTACATCACTAGCAGTGATATGGGGCTGCAGGTGTTGACGTATGCTTATGCACATATCGATTCATTGTACCGACAAGGTGATGCCTCGCTCATTAGCCGCACGAATAGATACGAGGTATTTGAAGAAGATGAAGCTATAGAGCTGACATTGGAGCTAACAGATCTTCAACCAGGATGGTATACGCTCAAAAGACATACGATTAACAGAGAAAATGGAAGTGTTTTCGACTTGTGGGTACGAATGGGGGCGCCTCATCCTATAGATGCTGACACTCTGGATTATTTGCAGCAAGCAAGCTGCCCGCAACTGACCTTTGAACAAGTCGATATAACGGGCACCTATTCGTTAGTTAGTAAGTTGTCTCCACATGAGGTGCAGTTGGTGGAATTGATGCGTTTATGATGGGGTTGCTTACAACTGGACAGAATCCAGGGTTTGTTAAACAAAGTTCCTCGGAGTACTGCGGTTGAAGCTTGGAGAGCTCTGTGAAATAGTAGCTGATCATATGATTACCACTTGCCGATCCATTCTGGAATGACAGTGATAAAAAAGTGTGGACATGACTGTAATAATACTTCGTTTCCCGTTTAGGTAGCCTAAATACATGGGGAGGCAAGTAGGTAACAACATCAAAGAGATTGGCATAACGGTAACTCTTGCGGACATATCGTTTAGCAGCATTGGTGAAGTCCGGATCGCCTACACGTGGGGAACCATATGTGAACAGGTTAGGTGAGGTGTAAGCGGTGTTGGCCGCAATATCAATAGCACATAAAGTGGCAAGTGCTCCACCAAGGCTATGACCAGTAATGTATAAGGTCTTATCGGGAGATAACTTTGCGAGTGTAGAGATGATCCCATCGCGAGCTGAATAGTAGATATTCGTGAAACCGCGGTGGGTAAGGGTATCTTCTTTAATATAATTGAATCTCTCCTGTGAAGCCATTACGTTTGACATCCAATCGGTTGTGGAGCTGGTTCCTCGGAAGGCAATAATAATCTCTTGTGGTGATTCCAGAATAAATCCAAAGCGTTCCCACACCTCGCTGATGGATCTTGCTTCAATCGTATTCACGATCTGATAATCTAATGGAACGACGAACGAACCGTCTTTATTTGAGAACTGCGCATAGGTCTGTCCGCAGATTGCAGCTAGAAAGATAGCCCTTTGCTCTTGATCATTTTTGGCACCCATGTGCATCCCGCCCTTCTTCCTAAACTATATTAGGGGGACGAGGGAGAGATTCCTATAACCGTCACTAATAACATTGATTTTAGAATAGTTGGAGGGGTCTCGTGAAGTTTGCTTTCAAGGAAGAGAAAATATTTGTAACACTGCTTCGTATTGTTGGGACTATGCTCTTGGCGTTAACCTTTTATCAAGATTATAGCGGTCAAGGCTTCATCAATCTTGTAGGTGGCCTGATCGTGTTGTTGCTATACATGGTGTTGGTTTGGGCAAAGAGCTCTTGGTGGACTGAAGTGAAATTTTATGCAGTTTCTTTTTTAATCGTTTCGATGATATTAGTGCTTCATTTTGTTTTTGATGTACCGAACACAACCTTATTATGGCCGCTTTATTTTATTATCCTATTTATGAATCGTGTGTATCCTCGTGCTTCTTTCATTATAGGGATCACTACGCTTACTGCTATTTTTTTGATCTATTCATTGTCCTTAAGCAGTCTTTTGGGTCTGCTCGGTGTAATTTCAATCCTTTGTTCGAAGAGACTCCGTTGTGTTCAAAAAGAAAAGCTATCTCCCATTAATGATTGTCCTACTCAATTTTATTGTTAAATATGTTCTGAATGTAATGTTGATATTTTATCATGATACCTTGTTTCACCTCATTTATTCTTTCACTAATGGGCTAACAGTTGGATTGTTCTTTGGAGGAATCTCATATGCGTTTTATATGAAAGGAAAACTGAATTAACTTGCGGCAAGGAAACTCATACAGTACACTTTCTTTAACAAGTACAAGCCTAAGTTAACTTGGAAAAAGAACTTTGAAAAAGGAAGTGTTAAATAGTGGATTTTGAGATGGTTATGCAAGAGCTGGAAGCGCTCGGCAAGGAACGAACCAAAAAAATATATATGTCCAATGGTGCAAAAGAACCGCTATTTGGCGTGGCAACCGGAGCAATGAAGCCAATCTTTAAGAAAACCAAAATAAATCAGCCTCTGGCTGAGCAGCTTTACGCGACAGGGAACTACGACGCCATGTATTTTGCCGGCATCATTGCTGATCCCAATGCAATGACGGAAGCGGATTATGACCGATGGATGGATGCGGCTTATTTTTATATGCTGTCCGACTTTGTAGTGGCAGTAACCTTGGCAGAAGCTGATATTGCACAAGAAGTTGCTGATAAATGGATTGCGAGCGGTGAAGATCTAAGGATGTCAGCGGGCTGGAGCTGTTACTGCTGGCTGCTTGGCAGTCGCCCGGACGTTGAGTTTTCCGAAAGCAAGCTTGCCGGTATGCTTGAGATGGTGGAAAATACGATTCATGATTCTCCAGAACGAACCCAATATTCAATGAACAATTTTTTATACACAGTGGCATTATCCTATTCCCCGCTTCATGATAAGGCATGTGAGATCGCAAGGACTGTAGGCCCAATTGAAGTCAACAAGGATAAGGCAAAAAGTAAATTTATTCACGCGTACGCAAATATTCAAAAAGCTATCGACAAAGCTCAGCTTGGTTTTAAACGCAAGCATGTAAGATGTTAAACTATGACAAGCTTCCAGACTAGAAAAAGGATTCCCTGAAACTTCACTCTGAGTTACTATATAGAAATGACACCAAGAGGAGAAAGTAGGGGGAAAAGCATACATGGGCAACTTATTGGAAATTTTACACAAGGAAGTCGTGCCGGCAGAAGGCTGCACGGAGCCGATCGCTGTTGCGTATGCCGTCTCCTTGGCGGCAGAGCTTCTCGAGGAAGAAATTACGGGGATTCAGCTGCATCTCAGCGGTAATATTATCAAGAATGCGATGGGAGTGGGCATCCCTGGAACAGGCCAGACAGGTTTACCCATCGCAGCAGCCCTTGGAGCGGTGGTCGGCCGTTCTCATAAGGAGCTGGAAATTCTGTCAGGCTTGACCCAGGATGAGCTAAAGTTGGCTAATGACTTGCTTGATCGAAAGCTGCTAAAAGTGGAGATCATGGACACTCCTGAAAAGTTATATATTGAAGCACAGGTGAAGACAGAGAACCATACAGCGACTGTCATTCTTGCTAAGGAGCACACGAATATAGAATATTTGGCTCTGGACGGGAAGCAAGTGACACCTAAGAAGTCTAAAGCCGACTGTGGCAAGCCTGGTCTTTCTGATAATGAAGTTTATGAAGGCTCTGTAGATCGGATATTTGAGTTTATAAGTACGGCTCCCTTTTCAGACCTTAGCTTCCTCTTGGAAGGCGCTCGGATGAACAAGGCGATCTCCGATGAGGGACTCCGAGGCGATTATGGCTTGCAAGTAGGGAAAAAGATGAATCAGCAATCTGCTGTCAATTTGTTCGGTAATGATGTAGCGAACAGAATTATAGCAGCCACGGCCGCGGCTTCAGATGCTCGAATGGATGGCAGCGCAATGCCTGTGATGACAACAGCAGGGAGCGGCAATCAGGGTATCGCCTGTACACTTCCCGTTATATCACTAGCGGAATTGCTCGGCAAGGATGAAGAGACACTAGCGCGGGCGCTTGCACTGAGCAATCTGGTCACTGTGCATATCAAGCATTATATCGGGCGGTTGTCGCCATTATGTGGTTCAGGGATTGCAGGCGGAGTAGGAGCGAATAGCGGGATCATTTATCTCATGGGCGGCAGTCTTGAGCAGATCAAGCATGGGATACAGAATACGATAGCTTCTTTGTCAGGCATGATCTGCGACGGTGCGAATTCAACCTGTGCATTGAAGATTTCTACCTCCACCAATACAGCGATTCAGGCAGCTACACTCGCTATGAACAATATTGCTCCTACTACCAAGGATGGAGTTATTTTCGAAGAGGTGGAAGACACTATCCGCAACATGGAGCGTCTGGTTCAAGAAGGTCTTGCTGATACTGACAAGACTATTCTGAATATCATGCTCTCCAAAGGCGGAGCGAAGTAACCTCCTAATAAGGTAACAACAGAATAGGACAGCATCATTAAAGACCGCTCAGTTATCTGCACAAAATGGCAGGAGATTGGGCGGTCTTTGTAACTATTCGGTAAGGACTATGTTTTCGAGAAGATTTGCATTAAATTTTAACATAATTTATCCTGAGATTATAAAGGATTAGACTGATGGTATAACAAAGGAGATATTATGACGGAGAAGATAGATATAGGATGGAACTTTGAGAACAGTTATGCTCATCTACCGGAATCCATGTTCACACGGATCAAGCCAACGCCTGTGCGCAAGCCGGAATTGATAATTTTTAATGAACCATTGGCTACTACGCTAGGGTTGAATAGTGCAGCATTACATAGTAAGGATGGTGTCCAGATTCTTGCAGGCAATGAAGTTCCTGATGGCACTGTATCAATTGCTCAAGCTTATGCTGGACATCAATTTGGCCATTTTACGATGTTAGGAGACGGGCGAGCCGTGCTGCTGGGAGAACAGATCACTCCCCAAGGTGAGCGGGTAGACATTCAGCTTAAGGGCGGGGGAAGAACACCCTATTCTCGTGGTGGCGATGGTCGAGCCGGACTTGGTCCAATGCTGCGTGAATATATCATCAGCGAAGCCATGCATGGCCTTGGTATTCCTACCACCCGCAGCTTGGCGGTGGTAACAACGGGTGAAGCGATTATTAGGGAGACAGAGCAGCCGGGTGCTATTCTGACCCGAGTTGCTGCCAGTCATCTACGGGTGGGTACTTTTCAATATGCTGCAGCATGGGGTACTGTGGAGGATCTCCGCACTCTGGCTGATTACACGTTACAAAGACATTATCCCGATGCTCCTATGGAGGATAACCGTTATCTTTTCCTGCTTCGGGAAGTAATTGGACGTCAGGCACAATTGATCGCCAAATGGCAGCTGGTAGGATTTATTCACGGAGTGATGAACACCGACAATATGGCGCTTAGCGGAGAAACGATTGATTATGGTCCTTGCGCCTTCATGGATGTGTATGATCCGGAGACGGTATTCAGCTCCATTGACCAGCAGGGTCGTTATGCCTATGGCAATCAGCCAGGTATTGCCTCTTGGAACCTCACGAGATTCGCGGAGACTCTTCTACCACTGCTGGATGAGGATCAGGAACAGGCAATCAAGCTGGCTGAAGAGGAGATTGCAGGTTTTAAAGAGCGGTCTTACCGTCATTGGCTTACAGGAATGAGAGCGAAGCTCGGTATCTTCAACGAAGAGTTAGAGGATGTAACGCTAAGTGAAGACCTGCTTGATATCATGCAAAAATATCGGGCGGACTATACCCATACCTTCCGTGCTTTAACTTTAGAAAAGTTGGAAGAGACGACTCTGTTTGGCACAGAGGAATTTACCAAGTGGCATGAGTTATGGCAGGCTAGACTTAGTAGACAGGAGCAGTCGAAAGCTGCTTCGCAAGAGCTAATGCGCAAGAGTAATCCTGCGATTATTCCACGGAACCACCGTGTAGAAGAAGCACTTGAAGCGGCGGTACAGCGGGAAGATTACGGTGTGATGGAGCAGTTGCTTGAAGCTCTTTCTAATCCTTACGCCTATTCCCCTGAACAAGAGGAATACTCGGCAATCCCTGAGGAATCGACACGTCCATATCGCACTTTCTGCGGTACCTGATTTGTGGATCATGATCTGAAAAATGGGGTGAATGAAGATGTTTCATGCATATGATGTTCTGGCTAACCAGTTGCTAGCTAATGCAAATGATCCAAGCTGGTATGTGCCCTTTGAGGTAGCCGTACAAGACTTAAGTGAAGAAGAAGCTTTTTGGAAGGTAACAGAAGAAAGCAATAGTATTGCTGAGATTGTGCAGCATCTGCTCTACTGGAATGAAACTTGGCAAACAAGGTATAAAGAAAAGAGTGTCGATTCAGTTCCTTCAGTGGATAACAATAACACCTTTGTCGTTGGAGAAGGAGTAACGTTCCAAGAGCTTCAACAACAACTTTTAGAAGTTCTTCTACGTTGGCAGGAACTGCTTACGAAAGAACAATTGGATGCCGATATTCAAGAATTCCAAGGCAGTCAGTGGTGGGAAGTAATGGGCAATGTGACAACACATAACGCTTATCACGTGGGGCAAATTGTTTTTATTCGAAAGATCCAAAAGAGTTGGAATCGCACTGTAAAGTGAAATGAGAGACGTTTACCGGATGTGTATTCATCTGTGTAACGTCTTTTTTTCATACGACTGATTTAAATACTTATAATTACTTATGTTATTTTATATATTACTTGTAAATACTTAATTCATGGCTTATGATGACTTTAGGAGGTGCATACAAGATGTTTCAAGAGGAAAGATTGTTAAAAATACTCGAATACTTGAAACAACATCAATCGATGAGTGTTCAAGAGATCTGTACGGAATTTGAAGTATCCAGAGATACCGCTCGTAGGGATATTGTTAGACTAGTACAAGAGGGTGTTGTGATCCGTACGCATGGAGGGGTATCGTTACCTGAGCTACAAAAGGAATTGTTATCTTATCAGGATCGATTGATCGATGAATCCGAGAGTAAGCAGAGGATAGGGAAGGTTGGGGCTCAGCTTATTCAAGATCATGAGACTGTGATTTTAGATGTATCCACCACTGTACAGTTTGTAGCAGAACAGATCAGAGCGAAGGATATTACGGTTGTCACGCACTCGATTGATAACGTAGGGATCTTGTCAAAGCGAGAGGATCTGCAAATTTATGTTCTTGGTGGTTACTTGAATGTGAAAAACCGCTTGTTATATGGCCCTTCTATTATCGATAAACTTAGTGAAATCCGTGCAGATAAAGCTTTTATTGGAGCATCGGCGATCAGCGCTGATGGACTCTATTATCCATATGAAGAAGATGTGCGGGTGAAGAGAGAAATGGCTCGAAGATCAGATCAAGTCATCTTAGTGGCTGATCACACCAAATTTATTGGCAAATCATTTTTCCGTCTAGACTTTGATTGCGTTGATATTTTAATTACCGATCGAGAACTCCCTAGTCAGATCAGAGAAGTTCTAGATCAGAAGAACATCACAGTTATTGAATGACTGATAACGAAACAGAGGAGGATGTTTATGACTTATATTCTGCAAAATGTACAAGTGGCGCTTCAGAATCGTATTATTCCAGCCGCCAATGTGTGGATTTCTGAAGGGGAAATTATAAAGATAGATGCAGAGGCTCTTTCGATTCCAGAGGGAGATGGTGAACGGATATATGGTGGTGGCCATTTATTAGTCCCCGGGATGATAGATGTTCATATTCATGGCGCCAATGGATTTGATATGATGGACGGTACTGAAGAGAGTATTCAAGAAGTATCAAAGGCTTGTGCTGCATCTGGTTGCACCTCATTTCTGGCTACATCTGTGAGTTCTACGCTAGAAGATCTTTTAGAAATGATTCGTAGTGTCAAGCGTGTGATCGGACATGAAGTGGGTGCAAAGATCGCAGGTATTCATTTAGAAGGACCTTACTTGAACCCGAAGCGAAAAGGAATGCAGAACGAAAAGTATCTGCGCCATCCCGACTTAGAGGAAATGAACCTAATTTTTGAAGAAGCGGGTTCACTCATTAAGATGGTTACAATTGCCCCGGAGCTGCCGGGGGGGCTGGAGCTCATTTCCTTTCTGAAAGAACGGGAAGTTGTAATAGCCATCGCTCATTCGGATGCTACTTATGAGGAAGCTAAACAAGCCTTTGCCTCAGGGGCAAGTCATGTTACACATTGTTTTAATGGCATGCGGCCTATCCATCATCGAGATCCAGGGGTAATCGTGGCTGCTTTTGAAGAGAAACATGTAAGTCTTCAAGCCATTGTGGACAACGTCCATCTGCATCCAGCAATTATTCGATTAATGCATACCTTGAAAGGACCAGAAGGAATGGTGTTGATTACAGATGCACTGCAAGCTATGGGATTAGGTGATGGGGATTATATGTTCGGAGGCCATCATGTTACGGTATCCGAGGGGATAGCGAGATTGAAGGATGGAACGCTAGCTTCAAGCACAGTGACTATGAATGAAGCCTTACGTTATACTGTCGAAACTGGAATTCCCTTGATAGATGCTGTACAGATGGCATCAACTACGCCGGCCAATATTCTGGAACTTCAACGGAAGGGGACAATAACAACTGGCTATGATGCTGACCTGGTCCTCTTGGATGATGAATTTAAAGTGCTCTGGACAATGGTGGATGGCCAACTTTTATAAATCATGATATAAAAAGGTTACAACTCAGTGCAGCTGTAACCTGTATTCATGTGCGGTAATGCCAAACACACTCTTAAAATGCCGGTTCAGATGAGTCAGATCCACAAATCCACAATCTACTACAGCGGCATAGATATCTTTGCTTCTCTCAATAGACTGCTTGGCATGCTCAACCTTGCAATTTAAGAAAAATTGATAAGGTGATATTCCTGTAAGTGTCTTAAACTCTCGAATAAATTGATATTTGGATAGTCCAAACTCTTTACAGAGATCGTCTAACTTCAGGACATGGTCTAAACTGCAGTACATCATTTCCTTTGCTTTTTTGACAAATTTATTACTTATCCTGTGCTCGGTAACTATTTCAGTATTAGATACTAGATGCACCAGGTTTAACAACAGCTCACTGCACAAGGACTCCTCTTTGCCATTCTGGACGGCATGACTTAGTGCTAATATGCTCTGCGCCAATTTGTCATCATATAGGATAGGAGAGGCGAAGCGGAGTTCTTTTTTTCCTAGGATCTCTTGTATCAAGGTTGGCTTGATATATAACATGACATAATCAATACCTGCTCTATCATATGAATTGCCATCATGAGTTTGCTCTCTATTAAAAAGCATGACCCCATTTTTATGAGAAGATTGCAAGCTACCGTCGAGGTTATATTGCTGAATGCCACGGAGAGTTACACCGAGTGCATATTCCTCGTGGCAATGCTTTTTATATGTGAAATCAGTAAGGCTGGCGGATAAGGACAGGATCTCTGCTGACTTTTTATAATTGAATTTCTCCACGTTCTTAACCTCCGCGACTTTATAAAATTCCTGATATCATAATGGCCGAGTATACTAAAAAAAGTGCCATTAGCGTATTTAGAACTTTTTGATGATTTTGCAGAAATCTTCTGAAGATCGAGCCAAAAACAACCCATGTTGTGAATGCAAAAAAACCGATCACAGTGATAATTATAACAAATAGGGTCAAGGCAAGTGATGAAGTGTAGAATGGCATTACATAGCTGGGAATGACTGTTAAAGTAAATAAAAGCACCTTAGGATTCACGAGCTGCATTAGTAAACCCGAGCGAAAATTGGCATTTGGGTTAGGCTGGTCTTCCATTGCACCCATCTTAAAGATTTTATAAGCAAGGTAGAGCATATATAAACTCCCAATGACTTGCATAATGATCAGGATATTAGGGATGACCTCAACCAGAACATGGTTCAGCAGGGTAGAAAGAATTAGCAATAATCCAAAAGCTATCGTGGCTCCATATACATAGTTCATAGATTTTTTTGCCCCGGAATGTTGTACGGAAGAAAGAATAACAATATTGGCAGGCCCGGGTGTAAATGTAGCTACAACGCAATAGATCAGAAAGGAAAATATATTCATGATGACCTCCAGTAAAAGTTGTCTTATGAATATAAACCTTCTAACTTAAATGTTAATAGTACATTATTGCAGAGGAGATCAACATCATGAATAAAACGAATCATTTTACCATTGCTGTAATCACTGAGGCCGACTATGAATCTACATGCCGGGTTTTTGAAGAATCAATATCTGATGCCTTTAACAAAGAGGGGCTAGGTCACTTACAAGAGGATATCCAAAGTGAAATCGATCATAAAAAGCAAAAAGCGTTTTCCTCGCTGGACCTGGCAAACTCGGATACTTATTTCCTTATTGCTAAAATGGATGAGACGGTTGTGGGTACGATTTCCTATGGCCCCTGTGGCGAGGCTATTCAAATTTGTGCAGAACATCAGTTGGATCATTTGGGGGAACTGGGCAGCTTATACGTGTTGCCAAGCTATCAGGACCAAGGGATTGGGTCGGCATTAATTAAGGAATTGATGATATTCTTAAAAGAAAAAGGGATCGAGCAATTTTGCTTGGACAGTGGATATAAACGTGCACAAGCGAGGTGGCAGCGTAAATTTGGGGAGCCTTATAAGGTGGTTGAAGATTATTGGGGACCCGATTCTGTTCACATGGTTTGGTTGTGTAATGTAGCCTTTCTTCTTGCATAGTCATAGCACTGTTTATATACTTGGTGTGATTGCTTGCCAAGACAACTGCTGAGATAGGAGGTAAACTATGTATCGAGTTTTGATTGTTGATGATGAATCGGCGCATAGGAAAGGTGTCATTCAATTGCTCAACAGAATCAAGCCGGAGTATTTTTTATTTGAAGCCAAGGATGGTAGTATGGCCGAACTGATATTAGACACAGCGGATATTGATATCATACTTACGGACATCCGAATGCCAAACAAAGATGGGCTTGAGTTCTTACAGGACTTACATAAAGCCAACTACCATGCAAAAGTGATTATTATTACGGGTCATGGTCAATT
This sequence comes from Paenibacillus sp. FSL R10-2734, assembly GCF_037963865.1. NCBI lineage: Bacteria > Bacillati > Bacillota > Bacilli > Caryophanales > Paenibacillaceae > Paenibacillus > Paenibacillus sp. FSL R10-2734. The sequence goes on from NZ_CP150170.1 coordinate 3,179,855, forward strand.
TGATTATGCCAAACGTGCTTTATCCTTGGGTGCCTTTGATTTTTTATTGAAACCGATTGATATGAAGGAGCTACAACAAGCTCTGGACAACGCTGAAAGTAGCATACAGGCAAGGAATGTCCAGCAATTCACCCAAACTCTTGGGATCGATATGCTATTGGGTAAGCTGGTTAAAGGTAAACTAGAGCTACACGAGAAACAGCAGTTAGAAGGAATTATCCCTACTAATGTTCCAGGTTTTATAATTGTGATCAAGATTCCTCCATCTCTCACACTTAGTGTAGATTCTGATTGGGGCAAATCTACCAAGTCAGCCATAAAAAAAGCGCTTAAACCCATTGGACATTGTAACGTATTCCAGCTCTTGGATGGTGACGTCTCACTTGTTGGCATGGTACTTCTTGATTGTAAACAAAACGAAAGTGATATTAACGAACTAGTTAGCCGTGTAATAAACAGATTGGTAAGTGAACTTCCTAAAGATTTCAAGGTAGGGATCAGCTCATATTTTGATAACTTGTATCCTGATTCTGAACAGGCATATGGCCAAGCCAGCGAAGCATTGCTAATGACATTTTATTCGCAAGAAATTTGTGAGGAATACAGAGCCCGAGATAACAATGATATTCGTTTGTTAAAAATACTCAATGACCATGAAGCGCAGCTCTCGAACGCAATCAAATATGAGGATCATTCGGCGGTCACTGAAGTGTTATCTGTTATGTTCAAAAAAGTAAGCGCTTACGATAAACCCAATCCCAATCGACTTAAGGAATTGTTTTTGCTGACCAGTCTGCGATTGATCTATTTTCTGCAAGGCAAAAAGGTTATTGCGGATTATCAGAAGGAAATGGCAAGCTACAACCAAAAAATATTGGAGGCTCCAAGCCTGGATTCTTTGCGATTAGCCGTTGAGGAATCCTGCCTAATGCTTAATGACATTTCCAAGCAGAGTGAACAGTCTGATGAAGCCATTGCACTTGCGTTGAATTATCTGGAGGAACATTTTGCTGAGGATATAAGCTTGAGCCAATTGGCAGAAAAATTTTATTTCACGGCCTCGTATTTCAGTATATATTTCAAGAAAAAAACAGGACAGAATTTCAATCCCTATTTAACTTCACTGCGTTTGGATCGTGCATGTATGTATTTGCGTGAAACAAACGACAAAATCGGAGGGATCAGCCAAAAAGTTGGTTATAACGATTCGGCCTACTTCGGAAAAATTTTTAAAAAGAAGATTGGCTGCAGCCCCGATGAATATCGAAAGCGAAACTACAAGATTTGATTAAACATAGAAAAATCAGCCTTAAGACAACATTAATTCTGTCCTATATATTAGTTGCTCTTACGGCGTTGAGTTTGTTTGCATGGCGTTCCTACAGCACTACAGAAAAATTCATGATTAAAATGGCGCAGGAAAATGTACATCAGCTTATAACCTCAAAGAATAGGATTCTGGATATGTCTTTTTCCGGAATTCGAGAGGCAACTTTGAACCTGCTGGTAGATAAGGAATTGTATAATCTGTTTGAGGATCTGGATTTTAAAAATGACATTGGCTTAATTGAAGCAGATAAGCAGGTTAAAGAGCTGTTACAAAAATATTTTTACAGCTACAAGCAGATCGCGTCTGTTGTGCTGGTAACTGAGGATCACTCATTTGGATATTGGCAAGAAGACATAACCTTTGACCACTCCTTTTTTAACAGCGAAATCTATCGTATAGCGGAGGAGAAGAAAGGGGGTAGTTTCTATTTACCAACCTATAATTACAATAAAGCTATGGGTAAAAAGGCTTTAGATCAACCTGACTACCCGCGAGAAATGATATTCTCACTCGTACGTGTAGCCAATTTTACTTATATAAACAAGCAATATACTACTGAAAAGCTAAAGCGGTTTTCACTTAATCCTACACTAGTTATCAGCTTTACCGACGCTACCTATCGCTCAGAACTGCAAACTCTCGCCTTACCTGATGGTTCAGAATATATGATACTTGACGCTAACGGTCATGTGGTTTCGCATAGTAATGCTACATTAATAGGACAAAAATATAACAGCTCATGGATCTATCCGCTCATCGAGCAAGAGTCAGGTGTGGATTATCTTAGGATTGATGGAGAAGACACCATTATAAGCTATGACACATCTGCCGCTACAGGGTGGACAACTATGGTCACTATTCCCCGTAGCTCGTTACTAAAGGATGTACTGCGTAAGATTAGTAATGATATCTTATTGTTCTCAGGGATTGCACTCATCGTTGCTCTTTCCCTCTCCCTCATGCTTACGCGAAAGTTTAGCGGTTCACTCAACCAAGTGCTGAAGGCCATTAAAAATGTCGGCAACGGTGATTTTAATGTAACGGCTGAGTATACCAATATTCCGGAATTTGACTACATGGTAGACAGCTTTAATGAAATGAGTGCACAAATTAAGAAGCTGATTGATGAGAACTATTTGACGAAAATTAGACAGCGTGAAAGTGAAATTGCCATTCTCACAACGCAGCTTAATCCACATTTTTTGTACAACACGCTTAACGTGATCCAATTGGCGAACTTGAATGGTGAATATGAAAAAACTGGGGAGATGATTGTCTCTTTATCCAGAATGCTTAACTACACCGCAGACAATCGGAAAGAAATGAAGCCATTACGTGAAGATTTGGCCTGGCTGAACCAATATATTTACATTATGAAATGTAGATATGATGACGAATTCGAGATTGTTTGGACGATGGATGAGGAGATGATGGATCTACTGGTTCCGAAGCTATTTATCCAACCGATACTGGAAAATAGTATCTTACACGCTTTTAATAATCGTGATGCAGGAGGAATCATCAGAATCACTGGCCAGCTCATAGATAATGGCATGACCTTTACGGTTGAAGACAATGGAGAAGGAATGAGCGAAGAGCAAATCACTACTTTTTTTGAGAACATCAATGATACTATTGGCATCAAAAATGTGTATCAACGTCTCCAGTTAATTTATGGTCAATCCGTGCAATTTGAGGTAACAAGCCAGCTCGGCAAGGGGACCAAAACGACAATTATTATCCCAATCAATGAAACGAATAGTTGAATGAAGCTTTAAAAGGCAGAAGTTTTTCTTCTGCCTTTTTTATTTTGATGTCTGATGCCAAGAGCATAAATTTGTACCTAGTATCAAAAATTTCCCCTGTATAATTGCCATTTTTATCAGGGTTATAATTAGGTTGCAACAAAGGATGCTGGTTAGCACTCAGTAATCTAAATGATAGGAGAGGGTTATATGTCCAAGTTGAAAAAAGGATTGACGGCAATGTTAGCTACGATGCTGTTTACTGTGGTCGCTGGTTGCAACAGTGCTCCAAAGGCGAATCCAGATTCTTCGGCATCAAATGATTCCCAAACTTCCACAACTGCTCCTGCCAAAAAGCCTGGGGAAAAGTCTATCGTCAAATTCATGTACTGGGGTTCACCTGCAGAAAAAGCTGCTGTGGAGCAGGCGATCACCGATTTTGAGACAGCTAATCCAGACATTATGATTCAGGGGGTAAACATTCCTGGCGGTGATTTTTATACCAAGCTAACTGCCATGATTGCAGGTAACGAAGCACCAGACCTCAGTTATTCTGGGCCTTGGAAGCTCAAGCTTGGTGAAGATGGTTTTATTTATGAGTTCAACGAGTTAGCCAAAAAGTATCCAGAAATGAGCCAGGAGGGTCTGGTCAAGTACGCTGAATGGAAATGGGCTCCCGATAAGAGTGCAGGTCCTTTTCAAGCAAGTGTAACACCAACGCTCGTGTATAATAAACAGATTTTCAAAGATCTAGGGGTGGAATTGCCTCCTACAAAGGCTGAGGAAGCTTGGAGTTGGGATGAGTTTGTTCAAGTAGCCCAGCAGCTGACTTTAGACAACAAAGGTCGCAATGCGCTTGATCCTAACTTTGACGAAAAAAACATTAAGCAATTCGGTGTGAAGTTCAATACAGGCTGGAATGGATATATGCCATTGGTTCTTTCAAGTGGAGGTAACTATCTATCTGCCGATGGGGCGGAGTTCGGACTGAACAAACCAGAAGCCACGAATGCAATCCAGAAGGTTGCCGACCTGATCAATGTACATCACGTAAATCCAACGCCATCACAGGCTAAGAGTATTCCGGCTCCCGCTACTGCACTACAATCCAAGCGTGTTGCCATGACTGTGGACGGCAGCTGGACCCACGCAGATTTAGCTCTAACGGATATGGACTGGGGCGTCGGTGTTCTACCTCAAATGGGGGATAGCTATAAGACCTTCTTCCATGGAGGCTCGATAATCATATACAAGAATGCCAAAGATATCGATGCCACACTCAAGTTTTACAACTGGATTACTAGTCCCGAAAGCGTTCTGACTTTACATCAGGGCTTGTGGTTACCTCAATACGATAAGTATTACACAGATCCAGAGTATATTGACAAGTGGGCGAATGAGTCTCTTCCCGGTCGTCCTGAGGGATTCCAAGACGCTGTTATGAAGTCTACTTTTGAAAACGCTGTCTTAGCTCCCGAGCAAGGGGTTAAGAACTTTCAAGAGATAGATCCGCTTGTGACAGCCGCATTAGATGAGGTGTGGTCAGGCAAGAAAACTGCTCAAGAGGCTATGGATGGTGTATTGCCTAAGGTCAAGCCATTAATTAAAGGCTGGTATTTCAACGACTGATTAACCACCTGATTATCCCTCCTTGAAACGAACGACGGGTAATTCCGCTGCTGTAGAGAGGAGGGATGTTAATTTTTCGAAAGGAGGCTGAATCTTTGTGGCAACGAAAACTGTGACTTTAACGCAGGGAAGTTCCAAAAGAGCTTTTCGCAAAAATATTACCGGCTACCTGTTTGCGGCACCGGCTATTCTGGGATTTCTAATCTTTACGATTGGTCCGATGATTGCAAGTCTAGCGATGAGCTTTACGGATTACTCAGTAACTGGTGGCGCAGATTATATTGGTCTGAGTAACTTTACGAACCTATTCAGCGGTACAGATCCTTATTTCTATAAGTCTTTGTGGGTTACTTTCTACTACGTTTTACTAAGCGTACCTATGCAGATTGTTTATGCTTTTTTGCTGGCTATCCTGCTTAACCAGAATGTGCGTGGATTGTCCATATGGAGGACTATTTTCTATCTTCCCTCCATTGTGCCTGCGGTTGCTCTTTCCTTGATTTGGTTATGGATATTAGACCCTGATTTGGGTCTCGCAAATGAACTGCTGCGAATGATAGGACTACCAACCTCGCAATGGGTATTTGCGGAAGAGACCGTTATTCCGACATTGGCTGCCATGAGTATGTGGACTACTGGCGGGACTACGATCATCTTCTTGGCAAGTTTGAAGAACATATCTAAGCAAATGTACGAGGCCGTCGAAATTGATGGTGGCAGCGCTTTGCAAAAGTTCCGTCATATTACACTTCCCACGATGACGCCAATCATTTTCTACAATTTAGTTATGACTCTGATTGGCTCTTTCCAGGTGTTCTCACAGGCATACATCATGACGGATGGTGGACCTAATAACGCTAGTATGTTCTATGTATTCTATCTGTATCGTGAGGCTTTTCAATTTTCAAGACTTGGCAGCTCAAGTGCCATAGCCTGGGTACTGTTTATTATCATTATGGTGGCAACGATGCTTATTTTTAAGTCGTCTAGATCTTGGGTCTATTATGAGAATAAGTAGGTGTCAGAAATGAAGATACAATCTAGTCAATATTATAGGAATAAAAGAATAGTCTCAAAAACACTAGTCTATATCATGCTGATTGGTGGAGCGATCTTCGCACTTTTACCTCTTTACTGGCTGTTTCGTAGTTCGCTAATGGATATGGTGCAAATTTTTGAAATGCCGCCTGTATGGATTCCCAATCCTGCTCATTTTGATAACTATGTGCAAGCAATGACAGTGGTCCCCTTTGCTCGATACTTTGTTAACACAACCGTGATTGTAGTAGGTGTCGTTGTGGGCACATTGTTATCCAGCTCGATCAGCGCTTTTGCTTTTGCAAGGTTAAAGTGGAAGGGACGCGACACCATCTTCGGTATTCTAATGTCTGGCATGATGCTTCCATTTGCAGTTACTCTTATACCTACTTTTATTGGGTGGAGTGCATTGGAGCTTAATAATACTTATGCACCGCTGATTATTCCCGCATGGTTTGGAGGCGGTATGGCGAACATTTTTATGCTCCGGCAATTTTATACGACACTTCCAAAGGAGCTGGATGAGGCTGCCATTGTAGACGGTGCTAATACTTTTACTATCTTTATCAAGATTATTCTTCCTCTTTCAAAGTCCGCTTTGATTGTGGTTGGACTCTTTTCCTTCATGGGTGCGTGGAATGATTTTCTGGCTCCGTTGGTTTATATCAGCTCGCCGGATAAGTACACTGTTGCGCTAGGTCTACAGCAATTCAAGGGCATGTATAATGCGGAGTGGCATTTGATGATGGCTGCTGCCACTGTAGTTATACTTCCTGTCATCATTGTCTACTTTATTGGTCAACGTTACTTTATGGATGGTATTGCCTTAACAGGTCTAAAAGGATAAGGAGAGATAATATATGAACACAGATCTTGGTCGATTGGCTATTTTGGATAAGGGACAAAGCCGCGCAATTAATGCAGAGAATCCCACTGGAGAGAAAGGTAAGGGTGGCATGGCAAGCAGTCATCTAGGGCAATCTCGCAAGGGATCACCCTGCATACCACAAATTGCTCCTGGCGAGACAGCGGTGCTTGCAGATATTGTTGGAGCTGGAGTAATTGAGCATATTTGGATGACTGTCACTAACAAGACCAGCGATCGCAATCCCTTTGTACTGCGTGACCTAGTGATAAGAATGTATTGGGACAACGAGACAATCCCCTCAGTGGAAGCACCATTAGGCGACTTCTTCTGCTGTGGATTCGCACAAGGGACTCAGGTTAACTCCATTCCAGTGGTAGTTATTCCTAACAGGGGCATGAACTGCTACTGGGCGATGCCATTTCGCAAGCATGCGAGAATTACCATTGAGAATCAGTCTGAAGAAGCGATCCCGTCATTCTTCTACCAGATCGATTACTGTAAGTATGACTCACTCCCAGATAACTCAGCTTATTTCCATGCGCAATGGCGCAGACAACGTATAACTGAAAAGGCTAAAGACTTTGTGGTATTGGACGGAGTTAAAGGAGCGGGGCGCTATGTCGGAACCTACCTTGCATTGACCACATTAGAAAGATATTGGTGGGGCGAGGGTGAGATGAAGTTCTTCATTGACGGAGACGACGAGTTTCCGACGATTTGCGGAACGGGAACGGAAGATTACTTTGGGGGCGCATGGAGCTTTGCTACTTACGATGAACATGGGAAAATGGAGGAGATTACTTACTGCACGCCTTATATGGGTTATCCCTATCATTCCAAAGTGGATCAAACCGTTACGCACCCCTGCCATGATGACGATGCTCCTACCATGCGGGGATTCTACCGCTGGCATCTTCCAGATCCCGTGCGATTTGCAAGTGATTTGAAGGTGACACTTCAACAAATTGGCGTTGGACACCGAGGATTATTTGAGCGGCAAGATGACGTGGCTACCATTGCTTACTGGTATCAGACCGAGCCACATAACGAATTCCCAGCGATGGATTCACGCGAAGAACGCTGGCCAAGATAGAAATGCCACTTCTCACTAAATTGCTAGTCATAATGAATAGCAGCATAAAATAAAAAAGTAGACCGGGAGATGAGCATAAGATGGTTGAACGACTGAAGTATCACTTTGAGCCTCAAACTGGGTGGATAAATGATCCAAATGGTTTGATATTTTTCCAAGGCCGTTATCATGCTTTTTTTCAGCATTATCCTTTTGCGCCTCGTTGGGGCCAAATGCACTGGGGACATGCGGTAAGCGACGATCTTGTTCATTGGGAAGAGCTGCCGATTGCTCTCTACCCCGACCAAGAGTATGAGGACAGTAAACAAGGGGGTTGCTTCTCAGGCTGTGCCGTCATTAAGGATGACATTCTTTATCTTATCTATACCTCAGTGTCTGATCAATATGGTCAAACACAGTCGGTTGCCATGAGTCATGATGGAATAAACTTTGAAAAGTACTCCGAGAACCCCGTCATCAGACAGATTCCTTCTGAGGCAAGTTTCGATTTCCGCGATCCCAAGGTTACTCTTATAGATGGAATCTATTATATGGTATTGGCATCAGGGAAGGACGATGTTGGCAAAATACTGCTGTATAAGTCTCTCGATTTGCTAGATTGGGACTATGTAGGGGTTCTATTCGAAGGGTCCGAATATGGAGGTATATTAGAATGCCCAGACTTCTTCCCCTTTGCTGGAAAATACCTATTGATGTTTTCACAGATAGGCTGCGACACTCGTTCGACGATATTTGCCTACGGTGACTTTGATGGCAAGAAGTTGACTGACTTCTCTATACACACGCCACAGATAGGGCCACATTATTATGCTCCTCAGACTTTTCTTGATGAACAAGGTCGCAGAATCCTTATTGGTTGGCTGTTCAACAAAGATGAGAAGCTTAATGGTGGAGCAGACTATGCTGGTGCATTGACTATTCCGTGCGAGCTGAATATGGAGAATGGTAAATTGCTTGCCTATCCTGTCGTGGAAGCACAAGATCTTCTTGACAGCTCTAATGAGTTGGTCGTTGTTGAGAACGATAAAGTTTGGATAAAAGCGAGCAATGTTAGTTTCCCTGTGGAATATAATGGAGTAATAAACACCATTAAGATTCTGCGTGACACAAAAACGATCGAAGTGTTTGTTAACGAAGGTGAGGCTGTGTTTACTTATTGGTATGCCAAATAGATAGTTTATTTCATATTAATTGAAAGGAAGTAGATTCAGAATGAAGAGCTATATCAAAGATTACCCTCGTCCTCAGCTGGTCAGAGATGCTAGCAGCTGGGAAAACCTGAATGGAAGCTGGGATTTTGCTTTTGACGATGATGGTGTAGGTATAAAACAAGGCTGGCATAAGAACTTGAGTAAGCAGTCGGAAATTCTGGTACCGTTTACACATGAAACTGAATTAAGTGGGATTGGTGATGAGAAGCAGCATGATCATGTATGGTATAGTCGCAGCATAAGTGTGGATGCAGCTAAGCTGGATGGCAATCGGCTATTTATACATTTCGAAGGTAGTGACTATGTTACAAAGGTATGGGTAAATGGTGACTATCAAGGTAGCCACACGGGTGGGTATGCACGGTTTTCTTTTGATATTACTGATAGTATACAGCCAGGAGATAATATGGTTACTGTGATGGTAACAGATCTTTCTGATGAACAACAAGCTCGCGGCAAGCAGCGATGGATTGACAAGAATTTTGGGTGCTGGTATGTGCAGACTACTGGAATATGGAAAACCGTGTGGCTAGAATATGCACCTATTACCCGCGTAGAAACTATAAAGCTGACTCCAAAGCTTAGTGAAGCAAAGATTGAAATCGAATGTGATGTTGAATCCAATATTTATGGAAAAGACATTACTATAGAAGCAATTGTCACCTACAACGGAAACTTCATTAACAGCTGCAGCATGTCGGTGTTAAAAAAACATATTACGCTTTCAGTCGACCTATACAACCCACAGGAGACCGAGTGGGGGATACATAAATGGACTCCTGAGAATCCAGAGCTATACGACTTAGAACTACGCCTGAATAAGAATGGAAAAGCAACAGATGTCGTACTGTCGTACTTTGGTATGCGTGAAATTAGAATTGATGGTCAGAACATTCTGCTCAATGGTCATCCGATTTATCAAAGACTGATGTTGGATCAAGGATATTGGAAAGAAAGTCATCTCACACCGCCATCAGAAGATGCGCTAATTGCGGATATCGACCATATCAAGCGGCTGGGCTACAACGGTCTGAGAAAGCATCAAAAGATAGAGGATGAAAGATTTCTTTATTGGTGCGATGTGAAAGGCATGCTCGTATGGAGTGAGATGGCTGCTGCCTACCAATATAGTGATTTTGCTGTGGAACGATTCATCACCGAGTGGATGGAGGTCGTTCGTCAGAACTATAATCATCCTTCCATAATTACCTGGACTCCAATCAATGAGTCTTGGGGTGTGAGAGAAATCAAGACCAACCAAACACAACAAAAATTTACCGAAGCGGTCTATTATCTCACCAAAAGTTTCGATCCTTATCGCCCTGTTATTGTAAACGACGGATGGGAGCACACGATCTCCGATATAATTACATTGCATGATTATACGGAGAAAGGTGAAGAGCTTCTTAAGCGTTATACCGAGTATAAAGACGAAGTGCTGGGAAATAGACTTTATCACTGCCTGGACAGATCAGCTTTTGCCGAAGGCTATGGGTATCGTGGACAGCCGGTTATTATAAGCGAATATGGTGGGATTGCTTTTAATAACGACGATAATGGCTGGGGATATGGTAACAAGGTCACCTCTGAGAAAGATTTTATCGCACGTTTTGACGCCATCACTACAGCCATTAAACAGATTCCTTATTGTAGCGGCTATTGTTACACGCAACTGACCGATGTCCAACAGGAGATTAACGGTTTAATGACTATTGATCGACAGTTTAAGGTGAATCCAGATGAGATATATGAAATTAATTTACGTCAAGTGAGTATCTGCCATCGTCAAATAAAATAACATAGCTATTTAAAAATTGAAGCCTTTAGCTTTTATAGTAGAGGTTTCTTTTTTGATGAGTGAATCTTCAGCTATTTAATGGAAATTGTATATCGCATAAAATAATTATGTCGTAATATTATATACTATATGTCGCATTTAGCTACTAATAAAGGGTTTTGTTATATGATATTTTATAGTTAGATGTCAGAATAACATATATACGGGAGGCACAAGCAAATGACGATTAGAATTGGTAAAATTAGCTTTTGGCATGTGCATGCTTGGGACTATACGAAACAAGCTCAAGAGCATGAGGATACTATATTGACTGCCGTTGGGGATGAAGATGCAGAGCGTGGAAAAAAAGCTGCCGAAAGCTTAAATGTTCCTTTTTTCGAATCACTGGATGAGCTGCTTGCGCAAGAGGATATAGATGCTGTTATAGTGGATGCGCCAACCAATGTGCATAGAGATGTTATGGTGGCTGCTGCCCAAGCGGGTAAACATATTTTTACGGAAAAAGTGATTGCCCCAACGTTAAAAGAAGTCAACGAAATTATTTCAGAGATTGGCGAGAGCAAGGTGAAGTTTACGGTCTCCTTACCTCGTCTAAATGATGGCTATACATTATCCATTCAAGAAGTGCTAAGTCAAGGGCTGCTCGGAAAGATTACGTACGTTAGAGTTCGCTTATCCCATAATGGGGCAACGGAAAACTGGCTTCCAGAACATTTCTATAGCTTGGAACAATGTGGGGGCGGAGCTTTGATTGATCTTGGCTGTCATCCTATGTATTTGACGAAGCTATTCTTAGGTCAAGATGTGACCGGTGTAAGTGCTAACTTTGGTTACGTAACTGGCAAAGAAGTAGAAGATAATGCAGTGGTGACGCTATTTACGGATTCTGGCGCTATCGGTGTGGTGGAGGCTGGTTTCGTGAATAGTCATTCGCCGTTTACGATCGAGGTACACGGAACAGAGGGAACACTGCTTTACGGAACACCAGAGGATAAGCTTCTTCTTAGAAGTAACAAATCCACTGATCAAGAGGAAGGCTGGAAAGAAGTAGCGCTACAAACCAATCGCGAAAGCGCATTCCATCAATGGGTTAATCATATTCGCAATGATACCTTCGCTACCCAGAATGTTCAAATCGCTGTGGAGCTCACGAGATTAATGGAAGCGGCAAATCGTTCTGCTAAAGAAGCTCGTATGATTCGGTTAGCAGATCTAGACGCTTAATGGTCTCCACCTGTTAGGAGGATTTAACATTGAGTAACTTTCCCTATGAGATGATGTTTGAGAAGCATGATATGCTCGAGAGATTGGATATTTCGATCGGGTGGGGACATTACGAGATAACAGTTCTTAGATTTCATTTGACCTCTTTTCCACCGGGAAGAGTCATAGATTTTCATAATCATTCCGAATTCGAATTTCATTTTATTCCACGAGGAAAGGGAGAAGTTATTCTTGGCGATTTAAAATACCCCTTATCTGAGGGAATGCTCTATTTAACCGGACCGGGTGTCATGCATCGTCAAGAGGCGGATCCAGAAGAATCCATGGAAGAACTGTGTCTACATGTGGACATCAAAGAGAAGATCAGAGAGGATGTAGATCCATGGGAGGTTGCGGAGGCTGAGACATGTGTTCAGAAGCTTAAGCAATTACCACTGATTCCAGCACAAGATTATCACAGCGCTATGAAGTGTTTTCTTGAAGCCTATGAAGCTTGTGAGGGTAAACTGACGGGTTACTATACTTCCATTAAGCATCTCGTAATCAGCATTTTATTAAGGGCAGTAAGAGCATATGATTCAGGTGAAATCCGTACAGAAGCGCCTGTTAGAGATATGTTAGCTTATCGGTACCACTATGCCATTCAATATATGGAAGCTAATTATTCAGGAACCGTTACCTTGGAGAATGTTGCAGAAAAGCTGAATATTAGCTCCAGGCAGTTGCAACGAGTATTTAAGCAAGTAGATGCTGAGAAATCTTTTAGTCGATCGCTTGAGGATATTCGATTACAAGCGGTCTGCCGAAAGCTTAAGGAGAGTAATTATCCGATAGAACAAATCGCCAAATCGGAAGGGTTTACGAATGCAACGTATTTGCATATCGTATTCCGCAAACGCTTAGGCATGACTCCGGCGACTTATCGAAGTGCGAAACAAACCAATTTGAAGTGAGGGTGAATGATATGAGTAAAGTTTTTCGCGTAGGAATTATTGGATGTGGTGGAATTGCGAATGGCAAGCATCTACCAAGCTTGAGCAAGCAAAGTAAAGTAGAGATCGTTGCTTTTTGTGACATTGTTAAAGAGCGGGCTGTTGATGCGGCTGCAAAATATGGAAGTGCTGAAGCTATTGTCTATACCGATTATACAGAATTATTGAAAGATCATTCGATTGATATTATTCATGTGCTTACCCCTAATGATGCTCATGCAGAAATTTCAATCGCTGCTCTTGAAGCAGGGAAACACGTCATGTGTGAAAAACCAATGGCCAAGACGGCGGCAGATGCCAAACGCATGGTTGAAGCGGCGAAACGTACAGGCAAAAAGCTAACCATTGGATATGACAATCGGTATAGAGAAGACAGCTTATTTTTGAAAAAAGCATGTGAGTCCGGGGAGCTTGGACATATTTATTTTGCGAAAGCACATGCCATTAGACGGAGAGCTGTACCGACATGGGGAGTTTTCCTCGATGAAGAGAAACAAGGCGGCGGCCCGCTGATCGATATCGGAACCCATGCCCTCGATCTAACCCTTTGGATGATGGATAACTATAAGCCAAAAGTCGTGCTGGGTACTAAATATCATGAACTGTCTCAAAAAGAAGAGGCTGCGAATGCTTGGGGACCGTGGGATCCGAAGAAATTTACCGTTGAAGATTCAGCTTTTGGAATGATCGTGATGGAGAATGGCGCCACGATTATGCTGGAAGCGAGCTGGGCTCTCAATTCGCTGGATGTACATGAAGCTAAATGCAGCTTAAGCGGGACTGAAGCAGGCGCAGATATGAAGGACGGACTTAGAATTAATGGAGAGAAATTCAGCAAGCTGTACACCAATGAAATTGAGCTTGGCGCTGGTGGAGTAGCCTACTATGAAGGAAAAGCAGAGAGTGCACCTGATATTGAATTAAGAAAGTGGATCGAAGCCATCGAACAGGATAAAGACCCTGTTGTAACTCCTGAACAAGCTTATGTTGTATCGCAGATATTAGAAGCGATTTATGAATCTGCACAAACGGGTAAGGCTGTGTATTTGGATTAGAACTAAAGATGGGCTAGGTAAGTTCATAGTTATAAGAAGATAACCACCTTTATAGGGTGGTTTTTTCTATTATTAGGTAGGAATAAATCAAGGGAACTTTACAGAAACTTTATTCGATAAACGTTACTATTTTGCCAATTCAGGAGGGGTTGTTATAAAACCATTTATTGTAATAGCAGCATTCTTACTTGTTACCGCTTGTTCGAATAATGAGTCGGCAAACGAGCAAATGACTGCTAAACAAACGAATGAAATGCATGCTAAACAAACAAATCATGAAATGCATGCGCGTAATGTCACTACAAAGTCAAACAAGTCAAACTTAACTCAAGCCTCTTCCATTTCCACAATGGATGCAGGGAATTCAAGAATTACGGCTAAACAAGCAGCACCTGCTAACGATTCGAATTGGCTAGATTGGCTCATGAGAAATAATGCACCAATAGGCTCAGGAGGTCAAACTGGAGTTGCGCAGCCATCCGCTAATCCGCAAATGACCGCCAATCCTCAGATGACCGCCAATCCGAATCCGCAAATGACCGCCAAACCTCAGCAGCCTGCCAATACGTCTCAAGCCGAACAGAAAGTGTTGGAATTGGTGAATAAAGAAAGAGCGAACGCAGGCTTGAAGTCACTAAGTTTGAATAGCGAGCTCTCAAAAATGGCTATGGCAAAAGCGAAGGATATGCATGACAACAATTATTTTGATCATCAGTCTCCGACTTATGGTTCTCCGTTTGATATGATGAAGGCATTCGGGATTAGCTATAGCTCAGCGGGTGAAAACATCGCGAAGGGCCAGAAGACCGCGGAGGAAGTAATGAATCAATGGATGAACAGTCCTGGTCATCGTGCTAACATCCTGAACAGTAGCTTCACCGAAATTGGAATAGCTTTATATAGCAGCGAATGGGTTCAAGAATTTATTGGTTTGTGAGTAGCAACTTAACAGCATCAAAGGTGATAATAACTCATGTCAATCGACATGGGTTTTTATTTGTTTGCACATGCACGAAAAACTACTGTAGCCATTGTTTGGTAGTTTTTATTTATAAGTATTTGTTATGTAGTTAAATACTTCCATTTCATAGTATGATAAGAGTATTGTTTATTACGATAAAGAATACATGCTTGTAGATGAAAGTAAGGAGCTGAGAGTATTGACAGCAATAACTAAAGCGGAGCAAATCCGCATTATCGAATATGATCCATCTTACGCTGGAGCGGTCGCTGAGATGTGGAACCGCAGTAATGAAAGCTGGGGTGGCGGCACCAACCAGAGAACAGAGGATATGGTGCGCAGAGAGATGGAGATTTCATCCAATCTATATGTGTTTCTCGCCGTTGATGGCAAGGAGGTCGTTGGGTTCTGCAGTTTCGCTCACTACCGTCATGACGAAGGTGCGTTGTATGTACCGTTATTGAATGTACGACCTGATTATCATGGTTACAAGGTCGGTCGCAATTTAATTCTGAACGCCGTCCGTAAAACAGTCGAAGCAGGTTGGCCACGCCTAGATCTTTTTACCTGGGCAGGCAACACAAAGGCTGTCCCGATGTATAAGAAATGCGGATTCTTCTGGGAACAAAATGAGGATTACGTCCATCTGATGAACTTCATTCCAACCGTTCTGCAAACAGAAGCGCTTGCTCCTTATTTCGAGGAGCTGGATTGGTACGCAGATAGCACCCGCGAACTCCCCATCGAGCCAGATGGTCGCCGAGAGCGTGGTTTTGATTTCTTCGATTACACTTGGCAAAAGGGAGAACTCTCCTTGCGGGCAGAATTCGAGAAGAGTGGTCGCGGGCTGACCGCCCTGGACACACCAGATTATGAAATTTCTACTGAGATCGAAGATCATGATCTTGTGTTCGGCTCCACCTACAAGATTCGCTACCACATCAAGAATCGCTCTACATCTGAGCTTTCGATTGAGATTAAAGGCGAAAATGATAAAAATATTCGGTTTGGCTTGGTCGCTGCACCGATGCTCGCCCCAGGGGAAACGGTCATTGTAGAAGGGGATTTTGAGCTTGATTCTGTTCGTGAGGAGCAGAATGATAAGAAGACCCATCCTGCTGTTGTAAGCAAATGGATCATCGGTGGCAAGAAGGCTGAGTTCCGCATGGGGGTCGCGCCTAAATTTCCGGTCAAAATGAAGGCAGCGCTGCCAACAAGGGAACTTTATCTAGGTCTTCCAGCCGAACTTTACCTGAATGTGGAGAATAATTTTGCTTCGGAAGCAGAGTTCTCTTTTGACTTGCCGGAGGATGAATTCTTGGAATGGACAGAGCGTTCGATACGCTTCTCGATTCCAGCTAAGGGTAAAACCTCTGTGCCAGTACCCTTCACGCTGCGGTCATACGGTCTTTATTCACGTGATGTTGAGGTAACAGCCATTCCGATTGGGAAGAAGGCCGTTTCCTTTACAAGTAACTTGTCCATGCTAATGAAGGGCACACATGGCCGCTATGGTGGACAAAATGGGGATCAATGGGTCGCTGTGAACGGCGCATACTCCCTCCATATGGGCAAGCTCGACAGTGCCATGTGGATTGAGTATCCCGGCTCAAGTCACAACTTCTGGTGGACCTATCCGAAGCTAGGCAAGCCATTCTCAGAAGAATTTTCCAAGAAGCAAGCCAAAGAAGTGAAAATCTACTCGGAAGGGGAAAGTCAGATTCTTAGTGCCCTCTACGAGTCGGAAGAATTCCCAGGTCTGGAGATAACAACGGTGGTTAAGCTGTCCGCAAACGGAATTGCTGAGTTTCATCATGAGATCTGTAACACCAGCAGCAATACGCTGGAAGAGAACATGTATGTGCTGACGAATTTCGGTTTCTTTGGCAAGCAACTTATCCTCCCATATCAAGGCCAATTTGTAGACATGGGAGAGGCTTACTCCGGTGATCCAAGTCGTTGGGACAGTGCCCAAATTACGGAGAACTGGCTGTTCTGCAAGGAAGAGAACGTTACATGTGGAATCTGCTGGGATCCTTCACTGAAGCTGCTTCGTCCAGAATACACACTTGGGCTAGAGCATAATCTTGGCCGGATTTCCGCTGGAGATGTCGTAAGGACAAAGGCGACTGTTTTTGCGCTGAACAGCTTTGTCAGCTGGTCGGATTTTCGTTCCTTCGCCCGAAAGCAAAAGAATCCAGTCGCACCGTTGCTGGACAATCATCTGGAATTAACACTTGGCGGCGGAAATCCTTTTGCATCAGGTGAACTACATGCAGAACTTATTGAACGTAAGATGACTCCACTTGCTGGAAGCCTCGAACTGTATATTCAAAACGATACCGGAGCGGAGCGGAAGGCTGCTGATATGGAGTTACATAGAGAGCAGGATTTACGTTCAGCGGGCTTTGAAATCTCTACTGAGGAGAAGAAGTCGTCGGGACAAAGCGAATCCGGTGGGAAAATCCGGGTCGTCTATCGTGGAGAGGATCGCGTTCAGGAACGGTCGGGTCTTTGGTTCCCACAGACGGAAACAACTATAGCTTGCGAGATGGAAGAAGGTCCTGCAGGTCCAATATACACGGTGAGCAACGGAATTCTCTCCATAGCGGCTGCCCCTGAGTTTGGAAGCTTCGTGCATTCTCTGAAACACCAAGGAGAGGAATGGCTGGATAGCTCCTATCCGGTAGCGGTTCCGCGTTCTTGGTGGAATCCTTGGCATGGTGGACTCGGTGTGGGAATTCCAGGAATGGGAGGCTTCAGTCGGTTACTGGAGCCAAGAACGGCGGACTTTGTAGAGCGAGCGGATGTTTACGGCAACGTCTGGAAAGGTCTAAGAATCACCACATCCATCGAGAAGCAAGAAGCGAACCGTGGAATCACTATCAACCAGCATTACCTTATGCTCCCCGGCGTCCCAGTGCTCTGTGTAATGCATTCGGTGACCAACGAAAGTGGATTGACCTTGCCGCATTACTCACTTTCGGAGGATAGTTACTTCAAGCCTTCGGCACAATTATCCGAAGGATGGATGGAATTCCCCGAGGAAGGCAAGTTCCTGCTTGGAACGGTGGAAGCCCATTTTGATTCTAAGGGGATCATGAGAATGGGTGCAGCTTCGCGTAAGGATCTGCTGCATATTGTGAATAGTTATCCCAATCAGAAGGGTTCAGCATATGTAAACAATCAGGTGTTTAATTACGGTGTGAATCAACACCTTACGCTGCTGGATGGAGAAACTGCTTGGACACAGCCGAGCTTCCTGATCATTGGGGAGATAGCCTTTAATCCAGAGGATGTATATGGCCTATTGAAGCTCAGCTTTAACAGCACTAATGACAGCAAGGAGACGACAAATGCCAATTATTGATATTCACATTCATCTATCGGACATCGATAGCTTTCATCAAACAGCTAAAGATCTCTCCAAAGTCGAATATACTGCAGCTGGGCTCAAGGCGGAGTTTGACAAGAACGACGTCGTTCTCGGCATTGGAATGGGGGTAACGGAGCAGACGAAGGGAGCCTTTCCTGACTCCACCTCACCTAATCCGATGAGCCTTGACCTGGAAGAAAGTGTTCCACCGTTCCTAATGGAATGCGTTGGCATTAATCCAAACATGCTTACTGGGAAACAAGCCCTCGAGGAGCTGGACCGAATCGAAGCGCGGCTGCAAGCACCCGAGGTAGCCGGAATTAAGCTGTATGCAGGATACTATCACCATTACGTCCATGACAAAATCTATTCACCAGTCTATGAGCTGGCTGCCAAGTATGGCGTGCCTGTGGTCATTCATACTGGTGATACGTATTCGATGAATGGATTGCTTAAGTACTCGCATCCTCTTACCGTAGATGAATTAGCCTACCAGCAGCGGAGCGTGAACTTTATGATCTGCCACTTAGGTGATCCATGGGTAATGGACGCTGCTGAAGTGGTGGCTAAGAATCCGAATGTCTATGCGGATTTGTCGGGCCTCGTTGTCGGTGATCGGCCCCATTTCGAACGTTTCATGAACGAGCCCTTGTACATGGACCATTTTCGTCGGGCGCTTATTTACTCCGATCACTACGAGAAAATGTTGTTCGGAACCGATTGGCCGCTCGCACCCATTGGTCTGTATGCGGAATTCATCCGCAGACTTGTGCCTGAGCAACACCACGAGAAAGTATTTTACGAGAATGCCTTTAGGCTGTTTCCGCGCATCGAGCAGCGGATTGCCGCACTCTAAACAGAGCGGTGTCAGCACAGCTAGAATATAACGAAACACCAGTGAATAATGTACAGGCAAACAAGCCACCCCTTAGATTCGTGCGAAGGGGTGGCTTGTTTTTTTGTGAAAGGAGTGGTCTTGTTAATTACTCTGGTTGTTGTCGGCGTACTCGGGTGATTGATCCTGTGATGATGGCGACTGCTGCGGTAGCCAATTCTGAATCATTGGCCACAATAAATAAGTTATTGTGCCTATGATCATGAAATTAAAGAGGATAAGTTCTGAGGGAATCATTACGCGCATTGATGCAATTAGATTTCGAAATGATTCTTGTAAGCTAAAGAGTGAAATGATGTCAAGCAGAAAGATAAGTGCTAATACTGAGACAAATAATAGTAAAGTTACGAAGATTAATTTCATTCCCTTCCCCTGCTTTCATTATTAACCTTTCAATAATATTTGCTGTTAATGGGTAGAATAATCACGCAAAGAGCAGCAAATAATGGAGAGAAAGGTGAAGGGGTATGGCAAAGGATAGCAAAGAGAGTAGTAAAAGTGCTGAAAGCAATCCACAATGGACCGTCCCTTCAATTCCAATTGATTCAACTGAATTAAGAGTCAATTTAGAGCAGATTCGTCAAAAAACCGGGAATAGTGGAGATATCATTATTCGTGAATTTACGATTGGCTCGGGTGAGGAGTTTCAAGCCGCAATTATTTATGTGGATGGCATCGTTAATAATACAACCATCAATCAATTTGTCATGGAAGTCTTATTGAACGTCATGCTGAGTAGTGAACAAAGGACATTAAATGATTTAGTCCAAGTGATAACAGATAAAATTGTCCCGATCGGCGGCATGAAGACTCTTTTTCAATGGGATGAACTCTATGATGCGCTGCTGTGGGGGCAGACTATCCTGTTAATTGATGGATCTAATGAGGCCCTAGCGATTGCCACATCGGGTGGTGAGGTTCGCGCTATAGATGAGCCTGGTACGGATAATTCAATTAGGGGATCACGTGAAGGGTTTGTTGAAAACTTAACGACGAATATATCGATGGTTCGACGCCGCATTCGAAATCCTAATTTATGGCTGGAATCGATGACGTTAGGACAAGTTACACATACTAGGATAGGGATCATGTACATAAATGGGATCGCGGATAATTCCATTGTTGATGAGGCGAAGCGACGTCTCCGTAAGATCAAACTGGATGGCATTCTGGAATCGGGATATATCGAGAAAATGATTGAAGATCAGAAGTTCACGCCGTTTCCAACAATCCTTCCCACTGAACGTCCAGATACCGTCGCTGCTAATCTCTTAGAAGGTAAAATTGCAATTTTGGTGGATGGGACCCCCTTTATGCTAATTATCCCAGCTGTCTTTAATCAATTTTTTCAAATTACAGAAGATTCGTATCATCGATATGATATTAGTATCGCGTTACGACTATTACGAGTTGTAATGTTTATCATTTCGATGATTGGACCTTCTTTCTATATCGCAGCAACAACCTTCCATCAAGAAATGATACCGACGCAGTTAGTGATATCGCTTGTTTCACAGCTAGAAGCAACGCCATTTACTGCGTTTGTTGAGGCATTATTAATGGAAATTATTTTTGAGATTTTGCGTGAAGCGGGTGTTCGTATGCCCAAAGCGATAGGAGCAGCAGTATCTATAGTTGGAGCGCTAGTCATTGGACAAGCAGCTGTACAAGCAGGATTAGTGTCAACCGCTATGGTTATTGTCGTTTCACTGACGGCTATCTCTAGTCTAGCGACGCCTATTTTCTCAATTGCTGTATCAGCGAGATTGTTACGTTTTCTCCTTATGATCAGTGCAGCAACGTTTGGTTTCTTTGGAATGATTCTTACTTTGATTATGATCATTGCTCATATGTGCAGTTTACGTTCATTTGGTGTACCCTACATGTCTCCATACAGTCCTGTAATGCCCGTTAGGAATAATCAGGTTCAAAATCATTTGCCGATTTGGATGAGACATTTGGTTCCTAAATTAATGAAGAAACCAACAACAGAGCAAGTGGGTGATCAAGATGGAACGTAGAATGGCAGGATTTTGGTTGTCGATGTCTATGATCTTTTTGCTTACGGGTTGTTGGGATAGTCGAGAGCTAACAGATATTGGCTTTGTTGTTGCGCTGGCGATTGATAAAGGAGAAAAGAAGAACATTCGGGTTACGGTTCAGATCGTTAATCCAGCAAATACTTCAAATTCACCAGGGGGAAGAAGTCCTTCGCCCTTACCTCCAACAACATATTCAGCTGAAGGTAATAATGTATTTGAAGCCACTCGCGTTCTTTCTAAAAAACTTTCTAGGCAATTGCATTATGGTCATGCGGTTGTTCTCTTGGTGGGTGAAGAATTAGCTACAACACAAGGGATCAAGAAGATTTTTGACGGTATTGAGCGGGATAATGAATTTCGTTCTTCTGCCACAATGGTCATTGCGAGGGGGGCGACAGGAGAAGAAATCATTAAACAACCAACAAGTATCGATAATTCACCGGCCATGAAAATCATGAAAATGGTATCTGATACAGAGCAAGCTTGGGGTGAAAATATAGATGAGAAAATGTACCAAGTGATTCAAGCAATTGTCTCATTTGGTAAAGAGCCGACCATTACGGGCGTTCAACTCGATCATTCAAATAAAGAAGATAAAATCATGGCTAATGGGATCGCTACTTTTAAAGATGGGAAATTAATGAAGTGGTTAGACGGGAGCGAGGGTCGTGGACTCTTATGGGTTCTAGGTAAAGTTCGTTCAACATTGTTAACCTTGGATTGGAATGATCAGCCACATACGATAGGGATCGAGAATATACGAACAAAATCATCCTTTCATTCAAGCTTTAATAAATCTGGTAAACCAATGATTGAAGTGAAGATTGGTGCGGATGCGAATATTGGAGAGGTTGATGTGCCAATTGATGTAACTAATCCTAAGGTGCTCTTGCAAATTGAGCGACTTTACACACAAGCTATTCACGATGAAGCGCTAGCCACAATTAAATTAATGCAACAGCAAAAGTCGGACATTTTCGGATTCGGAGAGGTGGTACATCGTGATCATCCTAAGCAATGGAGAACGTTGAAGCAGGATTGGAATGATGTGACCTTTCCCGAGATTGAAGTAAAAGTGAAAGTGGAAGCTTATTTACGTAATACCGGATTGCGTAACAGGACAATACTGGAAAGCATCGATGTTGGCGGATGAATAAGTTCTCTATAAGAGAGGAAGAGTGACTTTGGAAAAAGCAAAGATTAGCCCCCGTCAATTGCTTATCCTTGTGTTTATGTTTGAAATCGTCAGCGCGATTATCTCTGGATTTGGTGCGGAAGCCAAACAAGATGCATGGATTACTGCAATAATAGGGATGCTCGGGGGAATTTGCTTATTTCTACTCTATCATCGATTGTCTTTATTTTATCCAGATCTTCCACTTACTGAATATGCAAAAAAAATATTAGGACCCGTAGTGGGTCGTGTCGTTGCCTTGTTATATGTTGTCTATTTCTTGTTTAATGGGAGTTTTGTAATCCGTGATTTTGCCTCAATGGCCGTATCCTTTGTTTTTGCGCAGACCCCCTTTCTCGTTATTATTGCTTTGATGCTAGTCACGGTTATGTATGTCATTGGAAAAGGAATTGAAGTGTTGTCGAGAACTGCGGAGCTTTTTTTTGCTGTGTTATTTCTTGTTTCAACTACCGGTCTAACCTTGATTCTTACGTCTGGGAATGTGGATCTTCAGAATTTAAGACCTGTACTGGAAGAGGGATGGTTTACCATCCTGAAGCAATCTATTCCAGGGACTGTTGTTTTCCCCTTTGGTGAGGTTATTGTGTTCTTGATGTTGTTTCCCTATGTGGATAAGCCGCAACAAGTAAAGAAAACAGTGATTACTGGGTTATTGATCAGCGGATGTTTTATCGCTTTTATTATGATGATAAATGTGTCCGTTCTCGGTGCGGATTTATTTACAAGAACACAATATCCTTTGCTGACAACTTCGCAGTTAATTGAGGGGAAGGCTTTTCTGGAACGTTTGGATGCATTATTTCTCGTCACGGCTATTGTAGGAGGCTTTTTTCGGATCGGTCTATTCTTATATGCGACATTAATTGGGGCTGCAACATTGTTCGGAATTCCATCCTATCGCAAATTAATTATCCCCGTGGGCATGGTCATGTTCATCTGTTCACTAGCAATGGCAAGCAATAACGTAGAATTTAACTACACGGGATCTCGTATCGTTCGGTACTATGTTCAGATTCCGATCTTAGTCATATTTCCTCTAATACTACTGTTAGTAGGCTGGATTCAAGAAAAGAAGAAGTCTGCGAGTTGAAACGATGAATACCTCTCCATCCCATCTTTATGGGATTGTCCTTGCGAGGGATCTACTTATAATTGTTAGTAATTCTTAGACAAATATGAGTGGGGACGGGGATCAGCATGAATGTTGCAAAAAAAACGGAGCTAACAGGCACGCGCAGGCAGCGGTTGGGCATGATGGCGGCTATTTGTATGGGGGCTTTTATTTCCCATTTTACAGCCGGAATTATGAATGTATCGCTTCCTTTTTTTATAAATCATTTTCAGACTGAGCTTGCACAGGGGTTATGGATCACAACAGGGTATTTGCTAGTGATTACAGCGCTTCTCCCAGTTATGGGAAAACTAGGCGACCGTCATGGTTTTCGCCGCATTCACAATCTCGGATATGTGATTTTCACAGTTGGCTCGATCCTGGTCGCTTTTTCACCTAATCTGCTAAGTATACTGACGCTTAGAGTTGTGCAGGGTATCGGTGCAGCGATGTTCCAAGCTACCAATATTGCGCTAATTACTATTCATATGCCAAAAGAGCAGAGAGGACGTGCACTTGGAATTCTGAGTACGGCTGTCGCGCTGGGGGGGATGACCGGCCCTATTGCGGGAGGTTTGATTGCGGAGTGGCTCAGCTGGCAATGGCTATTCTTGATCCATGTTCCTGTGGCGATTGTGGCTACAGCTATGGCATATCGGTACATTCCCACCCGCGTGCAAGAGCGTAAGTCCGGAACTGTGAGTATCATGGGGGCTAGCTTGTTCATGGCATGGATCACCTTGCTTCTTCTCGTGATAACAAATGGGAGCAAATGGGGGTGGACCTCTGCGCGGACGATGGCTTTTTTGGTGGGGGTTGCCCTGCTATTGGGCGCTTTTATATTATGGGAACGGAGACAAGAGGTACCTTTTCTACCCCTTAAGGCGCTGAAAATTCCCGCTGTGGCGGGGGGCTTGATCGTTAGCTGTGCTTCTTTTATTCTTTCAAATACATTGCTTGTCCTTATCCCATTCTATTTGATGGGGACGGTGGTTGGTTTCTCTTCAGCTACGACCGGCTATGTCATGGCGGCTTATCCTATTGCTTTGGCGTCTGCAGGCCCTCTAGCAGGCTGCTGGTCTGATCGTTATGGCTCTCATCGGCTGATGCTTATGGGGCTGAGCAGTATGGGAAGCGGGTTCATCCTGTTACTAGTTTATTTAGAGAGTATCCCGATTTATGGAATGGCTGCGATTCTATCTCTTATTGGTCTTGGGATGGGGCTCATTGCCTCTCCGAATAATAGCTATATTATGCAGCGAACGCCTCGGGAGCATGTAGGCTCGATTGGAGGAATAATTGCCTTAACACGTAATGCAGGTATGGTCTTTGGATCAGCGTTTGGACTTGGAATCGTGAGTGGAGAGGCAGGCCAGGAGAATCAGCTTCAAGCGTTCAAAATGGTTTTCGAGATTAATATTTTCATTTGTATAGGCGTTATTATATTGATGGTTATCATAAATAAATGGACTTATAAATCACCTTGACTTAAAAAAATGTGTTTGTAATCACACTTCAAGGTTTCGTGTTCTGTTACGTTGGGAGTAGCGAATGATTATCTAGATATGGAGGATAACGATATGTTTTGTTACCAATGTGAACAGACACCGAATGGCGGATGTACCGTTGTTGGGGTGTGTGGCAAAAATGAAACCATTGCGAGTTTGCAGGACACAATGATTTTTGCATTAAAAGGAATCGCAGCTTATGCGACACATGCCCGGCAGCTAGGATACAGTGATCCCGAAGTGGATCGTATCACCCACGAAGCTTTGTACATGACCTTGACTAATTCTAACTTTAATACGCAGGAGCATTTGGAGATGGCGATGAAGGTCGGAGATGCAGCGGTTCGCATCATGGATCTGCTGGATCGCGCACATACGGATCGCTTCGGCATCCCGCAACCGATCACAGTCAGCCAGAACAAAATTGAAGGTCAATGTATCGTAGTGACAGGACATAATTTGTATGCACTCGAGGAATTGCTGAAGCAGACGGAAGGAAAGGGCATCAACATTTATACTCACTCGGAAATGTTACCTGCCCATGGCTATCCGGCGCTCAAGAAGTATAAGCATCTGAAAGGTAATATCGGAAAAGCCTGGTACGATCAGCGTAGACTGTTCGAGCAGTTTCCCGGTGCGATTCTCGCTACCACAAACTGTGTGATGCCGATTAAAGGTACATATGCAGACCGCTTTTTCTCATATGAAGTAGCGGGGCTGGAAGGTGTAGAGAAAATCACGGGCGATGATTTCTCCCCACTGATTAATCGCGCGTTGTCATTACCTGCGGCCGATGTAGAGTCAGATTTAGTACTCACGACCGGATACCATCATGAAACTGTAATCGGGCTAGCACCAGAGATCATTCAAGCTGTTAAAGACGGGCATATCCGCAGGTTCTTCGTCATTGCAGGCTGTGACGCGCCAGGTACAGGTGGGAACTACTACCGTGAGTTGGCGACTTCCTTGCCAAACGATACCGTCATTTTGACCACTTCTTGCGGAAAGTTCCGCTTTAATGACGTAGATTATGGCACCGTTGGAGATACGGGCATTCCGCGTTATATTGACCTTGGGCAATGTAATAATTCCGGTTCTACGGTGAAGATTGCCTTAGCTTTGGCTGAGGCATTTGAATGCACTTTGAACGAATTACCTGTCAGCATCGTGCTGTCTTGGTTTGAGCAAAAAGCGGTTGCTATTCTGCTGGGCTTGTTCAGTCTAGGCATTCAGGACATTCGCATCGGACCGAAGCCGCCTGAGTTCATCTCGGATGGGGTGCTGGATGTGCTCGTGGAGCTTTTTGGATTGAAGCTGATTACTACTGCTGAGGAAGATATGAACGCAATGTTGGCGTTGTCATAAGCCACCTTTTATTCCATTATTTTATTGAAGTCAACTTCTACAAATAACAGAAGGCAGCCGCCCGGAAGGGATTGGCTGCCTTTTTTTTATTAACGTAATGCCATTATTTTTTTTTGATTAGCAAGATGGCAAGAAGTAAAGCAATGCTAACAGCAGACAAACCTACCCAATTCAAATTCAGGACAGAGGTACGGCTGATGATAAGCCCGCCTAATCCAGATCCCAGTGCAAAACCAAATTGGATGAAGGAAGTATTTACGCTTAGGGCAATGTCCGGATTTCGTGGTACCAGTGTAACCAGATATAGCTGCTGGGCAGGGGAAATACTCCAAGTTGCTAACATAAAGATCATTAAAATCAAGATCAAAACAAAGAAATTGAAACCCGCTAGAGCGAATAAAAGAAGAGTTGCTCCTTGTAACAGGAGCCCTAGAGTAATTGTGAATTTCGATCCCTTTGCATCTGCCAATTGTCCGCCCATTCTTGATCCGACGAAGCTGCAAATTCCCGCCAGGAATAGAACGCCGCTAATTTCGGTTATGGAAAGAGAGGATGTGGCTTGCAAGAATGGCGTAATATATGTGAATAGTGTAGAGTAGCCGCCGATATAAAATAAAGTAATAACCAGGGCAGTCACAATTTTTGGATCTTTTAAAATGGAGAGTTGCATCCTGAGGGTAACTTCTTCTTCTTCTTTGATTGCCGGAACCTTTTTATAGATGATGAGCATTGGAAGAATGCTTAACAAACCGATCGAAATAAATAAAACTCTCCATCCAAACATCTCACTAAAAAAGGTACCAATTGGAACACCCAGCACGAGGGAACTGCTGAGCCCCATCAAAATAATACCGATGGCACTGCCCCTTCTTTCTTTTTCAACGAGTCGTGTCGCCACTGCCATGGCTACCACGGTAGCAATTCCTCCACTAGCCCCTTGAATAATTCGTACCCATAGTACGATTTCGTAAGAGAGCTTTACAAACATAAGTCCGTTGCTAGCAATAAACACACTGAGGGTAGCCATGAGTAGCTTCTTGCGATCCACATTGATCGTTAATGCAATCAGAAGCGGAGCGATAATGGCCGCTGAAAGAGCAAATACAGTTACTAATAGCCCAGCTTCGGAAGTAGATACTCCCAAGTCCATGGCGATCATTTCAATGACTCCTGTAATAATGTATTCAATGGTCCCGATCAGAAAAACAGTAAGTGCCAAGACATAAATGATCAGGTTATTTTTATTCCTCAATTCAATCCGCTCCTACTCCCATTATCTATTTATAATTGGAATTTGTATTTCCATCAGTTGTGTATCTTCACTTTTTTCAGCGAAGTTCTCATTCATGCAAAAACCTTTTTAGGTTTGTATCTATAAATTCTGAATCTGGTACATGCTGTCCGATGCCTGCGCAATGCCCCCAGTTCGATTTAATCGGGAGGAAGAATGCATCAGGCATATGTTGTGCCTCATATTTGTTATCCTGGGGAGGAAAGAAAAGATCCGTGCTTCCCGGCATGACCAGTGCCCGTGCGGTAATCCTGCTTAATGCAAGTTCAAAATTGCCGTCATACACCGGATTTGCGCTAATGTCACCGTTGATTCCAGTACGCAGCATGGTGATCAGGTCATTAGCGTCAAAGGTCAAAAACACTTGATCCCAGTAATCTACAAGATATTCCTCTAGTGTGTGGTAGCCCTCTTGCTGATAGAGCTGCTCCAGATAATAAGCCTGTGAGAAGCCCCAAGCTGCATAGATCCGACCCATGGCTGCCAATCCCGCTTTCGGCTGCTGCGTGTAAAAGCCATTCTTCCAAGCAGAATCAGCCTGAAGGGCAGCGATCATTCCTTCAAACACAACCTTTGCATGTGGCCGGGTCTTGGCAGTTCCTCCGAATGGAGTGATTCGTTCGACCATATCGGGATAGCTTGCTCCCCACTGAAAGGTCTGTACGGCTCCAAGTGACCAGCCTACGACGAGGGCGATTTTCGTAATGCCAAACTTCTGAGTAACGAGTTGATACTGCAGCCGCACATTATCATAAATCGAAACCTGTGGAAAATTAGCTTGATGATAGGGCGGGGGCGTATTACTTGGCGAAGAAGATAATCCATTGCCCAACATATTAGGGATGATGATAAAATATTTTTCCGGGTCCAGTGCCTTACCAGGTCCAATTAACCATTCATTATCGGTATGCTGGCCTGCAAACCAGGTAGGGTAAAGGATGACATTGTTTTTTTCTGCATTTAGCGTTCCGTAGGTTTTGTAGGCGAGAAACGCATGTGGCAGGGTGTCACCGGATTGTAGCAGAACGTCCCCCAGTTCATAAATTTCAAAATCTCTCATTTCAAAATCTCCTTTTCATAGATGGAATCCTTTTCTTGTCATCACTCTACGACGATGCTATTGTTAAGTCAAAGAAACGTTTCTGAACATAACGTTCACTTTTTTTGAATTAAGGGGTGGATGTACCATGGAATTGCGCCAACTAAAGACCTTTCATACGCTTGCTTCCACACTCAACTTTAGCCGCGCCGCAGAAGTGCAAAACTATGTCCCTTCAACGGTTACAATGCAGATGAAAGCATTGGAGGAAGAACTGGGTGTCAAGCTGGTGGACAGATTGGGTAAAAAAGTGATCCTGACCGACGCGGGCAGAAGCTTTCTGCGCTATGTAGACAACATATTGAGTGAGCTTGAAGAAGCACAGCATGCAGTCAAACAATCTGGTGAGGTGACGGGTACGGTGGTCATAAGTGCAGATGAAACGTTGTGCACGTACCGGCTGCCGGTTGTACTTCGCCGATTCCGCTTGCGCTACCCGGGGATTCGGCTGATGTTTCGACCGCTAGCGAATCCGAACCTCAAACAGAGCTTACGGGAAGGGGACGCGGACATTATTTTTATGCTGGATGAAGACAAGGGCGAGACAGGATTTTGCGGAGAAAAAATGCTGGATGAGCCCTTTTATCTATTGGTATCGCCCGATCATCCATTAGCTGCTTATACTGCGTTGGCCATTGAAGATTTTCATGGCGAGACCTTTTTGTTGACGGAGAAGGGATGTTCCTACCGCACTTTTTTTGAACGAAGTCTTTCACAGAAGGGCATGGGAGGGATTACCGAATTGGAGTTTACTAGCGCAGAGGCGATTAAACAATGTGCGAAAATAGGAATGGGCATCGCGATATTGCCTGAAATGGCTGTGATAGCAGAAGTGAATCGGGGAGAACTGGTTCCGTTGCCGTGGGATTTGACTGCCACATCGTTTGCAACCCAAATGTTTTGGCATGAAGAAAAGTGGATTTCGCCTGCGATCGAAGCCTTTTTAAACTTGACCCGAGAAACATTTTTGAAAAATAGCACCCTATAAAGTAATTTTAAAATCACATTCCATAGGTATAGGGCACCCCCATATGGGGATGCCCTAAATAAAACTCTTATACGAAATAAGCATTGGATATTAATCGGACTTCTTCTTTGGTTTCGGTTCATCATGAATAACGGAGTATCCTACGATATTCCCGTAATGATCCGCTTCGATAGCGCAGCAGCTTGTCATCATCTCTTTCATTAGCTCGCGGCCTCGCTGTACTCTGGATTTCGCTCCAGAATAGGAGATATTCAGATGTTCGCTTAACTGCTTTTGCGACATGCCCTGCAGCTCGGATAGCTCAAGCGCCTCCCGATATTTATCAGGCATGCGAGTCAGGATGCTCATCATCCCTTCAGAAGCCTCCGAATTACAATCTGCGACTGGTTCTTCCTCCACGATGTTCACATTATCCAGGAGTGCCTCCGTCTTTTTTTCCTTCCGGAAATGATCAACGATGCTATTTCTTGCGATTTGAAAAATCCATGCGCGTCTCTTTTCCTCATCCTGCAGACGGGCCATCCCTTCATAAGCTTTCATAAAGGTCATCTGAACAATGTCTTCGGTATCAGTGTGATGATTCGTTTTATGCAAAACGAAATTCCTGACGTGCTCATGGTATTCATCCCATAATCGCTCTAAATTCATCGGCGCGGTCCCTCACTCCACAAAATTTATTCGAAAAAAGTTTCTCTTATTTGCGTCCATTCCGATTTGACTTCGTCTCCATTAATATAAACCAAATAATGGAGGGCGTAAAGACGATGAAATACAACTTGCTTGGCAATACGGGAGTGCTGGTATCGGAGATAGGATTGGGAACAATGACATTCGGCGGCGGAGAAAAATGGGGTGTTTTCGGCGGTCTGGGCGAAAAGGAAGCGGGTTTTCTGATCGATCAAGCGATGGATGCCGGCGTGAATTTTTTCGATACGGCCAACGTATACTCGGACGGACAATCGGAAGAAATTCTCGGCAAAGCCCTGAAGAACAAAAGGCATCAAGCTCTGATCGCGACGAAGGTCAGAGGACGCACGGGATCTGGTCCGAACGAGCTCGGGTTATCTCGATTGCATATCATAGGGCAAGTCGAAGCAAGCTTGAAGAGGCTCGGAACGGATTATATCGATCTGTATCAAGTCCATAACCCCGATCAATTAACGGACTGGGAAGAAACACTTCGGGCTCTCGACGATCTGGTTCGGAGCGGGAAAGTTCGCTACATCGGCAATTCTAATATGACCGGGTGGAACATAATGAAAACTCGGGGTCTCTCGCAGCTTCACGGACTTCACAGTTTCAAGAGTAGCCAATCTTACTACTCTCTCGCCGCGCGCGAGATCGAACGGGAAATCATTCCAGTGCTTCAGGATCAAAATATGGGCTTAATCGTCTGGAGTCCGCTTTCTGGGGGCTTCCTGTCTGGCAAATACACGCGGGATAATCCGGGCAATGGCAATGACCGGCATGCGAACATTCCGTTCCCTCCGGTCGACAAGGATAAAGTATTTCCAATTATCGACACGCTTCAGGATATTGCGGCTGCAAACAAGACGACGGTGGCCAGAATCGCTCTTGCTTGGGTGCTGAATCAAAAAGCCGTAACGAGTGTCGTTATTGGCGCAAAGCGACCCGATCAATTACAGGATAACCTCGCGGCAAGCGGGATTATTCTAACAAGCGATGAATTGTCCAGACTGGATGAGGTCAGCCGCATACCGATCGAGTACCCGGCATGGCCATTCTTGGAGGGCGATGATTCTATCGTGAGGAAGCATGCGAAATACTAAACTAGAGGCATTTGAGTGAGAATGGAGATATAGGTTCGCGGAATTTACGGTAAGAGGCAGGATTGAATGCAAAAGAAGACAAAAAGAGTTCATCGTAAGATGAGCTCTTTTTTTTGTTGTGGAAAGTTGAAAAGTGTTGAAGGGATGTGGAATAGTTCGACAGAGGGTGTCCAAAAATTCAGGTGAAAAGTAGGTAGACTCAGAACTAGCGATCACTATAATGGAAATAAGAGACATAAATAGAACCAATTCATAGGATTTAAACAAGAATCAGGCTGAGTAAAAAAGCGATTAGAGGAGGCCATCTCGTGGGAAGATCATTCGCGAATTTGCATATCAAGTCGAATAACCTTGAGAAGACTGTCAAAGCATTAAGAGAGCTAAGCGAAGGGCATGCCAAAGTATTAGGCGAGCCAAATAATGAGGCACAAGAGATCAAAGTTGTCATGTACGTAAGCAAAAGCAACGAGAACTGGATCAGCGTGCTCCACGATTATTTTGTATGGGGTACGGTGAAGGAGATCGGCAAAACATTATCCCGGCTTATCGAGGAGCCAGTGATGACCGCCGGATATATGAATGAGGAAATATTCGAGATGTCGTTGTTCGAGAATGGTGACATGGAGGCTGAAAGAATCTTTTGTGAACAGTGGACAAGGGATGAATATGAACAACTCAAAGAAGAGCGTCTTAATGATGACTACCTGCAGAAAGTGTTGGATATCCGCAATGAGGATTTTGACGACTTCATTAGCATTACGAGACCGGAGCAAGCCGTAGATAAGCTGTCAGAAATCGTAAGAATGTCTTTATGGAGTGATTCGGAGTGGATCCCGCACGAAGAAACTCTCAGAGAACGTTTTGAAAAATATGAGTTTCAGTAAATATTGACCGTGATCAATGGCAAATAGGAGGATTAATGAATGCGGAAAATATGGAAAAAAAGGATTCTGATCAATAATCCTATTACGCTGGACCGGGATCAGATCGAGCTGGATTTGCGTGGCGGTAACCAAGTGATTATTCAATTCTCTCACCCGGATTTTTATGGCTCCATATTGGAAGAAGTGGATGAGCTTTGCGCGCGCTGGGATGAGGATTTCGGAGTACGTTTCTACGCCCACTATTCGCTGTCTTTTGATTGTCATACTCTCTTGCGGATTCCCAATGTCAAAATGCTGCACCTCGATAGTCTCATTCAGGCACATAACACCGAAGCATTGGCCATGCTGGATCACCTGTGCAGTTTGAGCTTAGGCATATACGAGCTGGAGAATTCGGAAATTCTGGGGATTGATACGTTGAGCTCTCTAAAAAAATTAAACATTATCTCGGATAAAAAGACCCTCAACCTGCAATATTTTAAAGAATTCTCTTCTCTTGAAGAGTTGCATGTAGGGGGAAAGGTTAAAAACCTTGAAGCTATAGGGTATTTGAAGGACTTGAATTATCTCGCGCTGCATTCGATCAGCAAACTGCCGTTACATTGTGTTAACCGGCTTAGGAAGCTGAAGCACCTTCGCATTCTGCTTGGAGGCCGAGAGCATATTCAGGAAATTGAAGAGAATACAATCGAGAGCCTGGAGATCACTAGAGTCCGCGGCTTCCATGACCTGACCAATATTACGGCTTTTCAAGCGCTGAAAAGACTTGTTATTGAGGATCAAATCCAGCTGCAGGAAATCAGCTTTGACCAGGAAATGAAGGCACTGGAGGAGCTGTCTATCAGGAATTGTAAAGGCTTAACCCGTTTGACGGGAATGGAGCAACTGCCTTTGCTGCACACACTTCGTATTCTCAAAACGGCAATCGATTATGATTCCTTTATCCATCAGAAACTTCCAAATGCTTTATCTTCAGTGGAGTTTGCAACATTCAAAAGTAAAACAGACCGGGAAATACAACAATCTTTAGCGGCATTGGGTTTTCAATAAAGGGTAGGATCGTTCTGTAAACAGGAGGAGTATTTATGTACATCGTATCTCGGCCAAAACCGCTGTCTGATGGCCAAATCCAAGCACTTATGAAGGAAGACGCCACTGTTTATCCACCGGGCTACCTCCGGTTTTTACGGCGATTCGGCGAAGGAACTTACAGAGGGTGGATGAATGTCCAGTTTCCGGATGCGGAGGTGCTTAAACCATTTGCCGAGTACGGATTATGGGAGCATGACGAAAACAGCCCTATTACTGAGCAACAGATCAGCGAGTGTATCGTTATAGGTACAACCGTTGACGGTGATTTTCTGGGAGTACATCCCCAGACAGCTGGGCTGCTCTGGCTACCTCGGCATGCAGAGCACGTAAGGGCGATTTCCCTGCAAGCACAGGAGCAAAAAGACGAAGGGATGTACGCCTTGGTGCTGGACGAAATATATCGTCAGGTGTATGGAAGGAGTCAAGAGGAGACCGTCTATTATGAACCGTGGACGGGCACTCGGGGCCATCTCTTTTTGCGTTTGCCTCAAGGGCAGGACCAGCTTACGCTGCCCGAACTGGCCGAATTGTGCAAAAAAGAATTTCAGCCGGATTTGACCATTGAGAATGCCTATGTCTGTTTCCTGTTCTACCGGCAGCTGGGCGGCTATGTGCGATTGAATTATGCCTACCAGCAAGAGGTGGCCATCTTTTATGAACAGGATGCGGGAGAGGCGTTTGCTGTTATGGAGCAGTGGCTCTTGTCGAAAGGGTGCGAAGCGATTTCAGAAAATAACAGATGACCTGGGTGCAATGAGCCAACTGACGTTCACCCTGACAACCTTGTAGTAGGAAAAGGAATGGTGGATAGATCGGTTTCCCCACAGACTGGATTTGTTCGTGCCGAATAGCGACGAGCATTCTTATATAACCTGAACTGATTCACTAACGGAAAGGAGGGCCATTGTAATGAAGCCGATGCAAGAAATAGAGACGCTGGCAATAGAGATCGCCGATGCTGCCAGAACGTCTTTTCGCGCTCTTTTTGAAAATGGCGAACATTACTATTACTGTACGCTATATACTACTGGCGAGGGACATGCGCCAAGCATCTCCGCCTGGTCGTGGGAAGCTTTGGAGATGGAATCGGCCAGGCAAGGGGATGAAAGTGACACACCGGGATCGACGATAGCGGAACTCATCAAATGGTCCTATGCCGATTCTCCCTATTGTTGTTTTGGGGATGAGAACTTCGATAACGTTAAACAACGATTTCTCGGGCGTCCTATCATTGCGGATCTTGAGAATGACGAAGGGAATCGCGAGTTTGATTTGAGGTTGAAGGCTATGGAGCTGGCGATGAAAATGCTCGATGATGAAGGCGTGTTTGCCTTGAATCAACTGCGAGAGTCAGTATGCGTCCTTGTCGAAGTCATGCCGCCGGATGAGCTCAATACTGAAATCGCCCTACGTTTGAATCGGGCGGAATCTCCGGCTATGCAGGTATGGTTGACGGAAGCGGCGGAGTAGAGCTCTATAATAAAGAAAATGGGAAAACGATTGTTAAAGGTGATCTCAGCGCTGTGGTTTTAGTTCAGGATGACGATACAGTCTCAAAGTGGACGGACATAAATCGATCGCATGCTTTGTGAATGTGTGGGAAGGTGGACCTTAGGTGCTGGGAGGCATCAGAGCGGTATTTTACAAGATTCAAACAATTTATTGCTCAGAAGATAGAGACAGGTGTGAATAGTTAGATCTTGATATGTATTAGAAGAAAGGATGATAGAAATGCCAAATGATAACCAAGCTTGTCCTTCAGCTGGTTCTATTAGAGAAGCTGGTAGTTATCCTATCGACCTGACAGGTCCACGCAGTCACACTCTTGTCATTAAGCCCGGTGTGGGCAGTCTATCCATTGGTCCGCCACAATTGGGGAAGAAGGCAGATCTTCATGTCGCGTCTGATGTGCATATCGATTGGACTGTATTCGATGTCTTTGCCACGCCGGCTGGCTCTCCCTGGCCACGATTTCTGCATTATACAGGCAGTGACCTAGGCTTCTTTGACTGGGCACAGAAACGTCCGATTGAAGAGATGACGTGGACTCCGATCCTATCTGCAGATACGATGGCGGACGCCAGTCAGTCCAATTTGCATGGCTTGCATATCGAGTTGGACCCTTCCTCCGGGGGACTTCTGAGCCTGAGGCTTCCGAAGCGGCCTTTCCGCCTGAGTGTGTCCGGCGATCTATCACGCTTCTCGGCCACAGGCGATATGCCATCTTCTCTGACACTAGCGCCGCGCACCGGACGACGCAAGAATGATAGCCCTTTCTTACTGCCCGACATGGGTGAGTTGCACCAGGTAACGAGCTTGACGCTACGGAACGCGCCGCTGGGACAGCCCATTTCGCTGGAGTGTCTAAACCGGTACCCAAATCTTAACTCACTGAGTTTGTGGGGAAACTTCTGCGACCTGGACTTATTAGCTCAGCATGCCCAGTTAACGAATCTGGAGCTGCGTTTCATGCCTGATCTGGGGGATCTTCCTACCTTGAACACTTGGCCGTTGCTTGACAGATTTATCGCCTACAATGTGGAAGAGATCGCTGGCAAGCGTCTAAAAAAGCAAATGAAATCTCGCGCTGAAACCCGCCCTTGGACCGACCATGCTTCAGTGAGCCAATTACGAAAGCCTGAGTGGTGGACAACCGAGTTCGGCCGCCCGTTCTCGTCCTGGGCTAAACGTCTGGCCAAGCTAGCTAATGAAGCTTACAATGTTGCACAGGCAACTTTGTCTGAGGCCCGTAGCTTTGCCGAAGCCGAGGCCGCCATTACCGCTTTCACCGTGCGCTTCAACAACCTCAAAGGTATCGAAACTACTGAGCGTGAAGACCTTAGTGAAGCAGTATGGCAACTCAGCAAGTCTGACCACCTGATTGGCGAGCCTATAACAGAGGAGATGGCTCAACGCTGGTTCGATGCAGCGCGCGATTACTGAATGAATTGACAATCATTACAAGCTGGAACAGCTACAATCGAATAGATAACAACGATGATTTGCTGCGCTTCATAATCATTGCTAAGTAATGTTATGATGTAGGCATCAATTTTACGGGGTGCACTGATATGGATATACGAATCAAAGAACTGCTTGATGTCACACAGCAAACCTATGGATTAGACAACTACTACTTACATGCTCATGAAATTTATCGCGAAGTTACGATGCTGGGAGAAACCAACTATTTGCTTAGTATGGAATGGTTTCCTTCCCATCTAACGGAATGGGAGGAAGATTACAATCCAGAAGGTACTGCTGTTATCACGATTGACCTGCAATCCCGTAACTATAAAAGTGTAATTTTTGTTGGTGGGAAATCTTATGCGAATGGGACACCGTTCCAATATATTGAATTAAATGGCGTCATCCAATGGATGGAGACCGAGGTAGGGATTGTGTACGGTAAACAATTTTACCTAGAGAAGGAACAGTTAGGCGAATATCATTTTGCCGAATGTATAGAGGGTATACCCGTCTCCCCCGGTGGGCGGATGGAGCTCCGCTTCGATGCAGAAGGTAGGCTCACCTTTTACAGTATATATGGCCAGTTTCCTTCCAACTCTATGGTGCTAGAGGAGAATTATTCCCTCACGCTTCAAGCCGTAGAGCAACTAGCGAGGAAACAATTGCAGCTTATAGAATATCCAGTGTACGAGATGAAGCATCTCCTGCCTATCTATGGGTTAGAAGAAATCTACATCACAAATGATGGAACAACCACAATCCCATTTGAGATATCAGGTGCAAGAGCGAGACTGAATATTGATCAAGTGATGCATTGGGAGCACACGAATAGGGCGCCGTTCGAAAAGAGGGAAGTGCGCCTGCACGAAGTGGTTACGATCGAACAGGCAGTAGATCGTGAGCCGCATCCGGACTCATTTCCAATCACTGATGTAGAACAAGCCAAATGTATATCCGCAATCGAAACTGCTTTAAGTCAGCTCTATTCACATGAATCCGGACAATGGATACTGAAGACGTTGCATCGAGAAAGAGGATATATTCAAGCAATATTGAGGATGAAAACGCCAAGCAATCGTATATTCCAGCGTAAGCTCCTCCTGTTCATCGATGCGCAGATTTATAAGGTTATAAATGTTATGGATAACAAGCCAATGCTCGATACGTTTGATGAGTTCCAGAGCGAAGGGGAAATTGCCGTAAGCCATGACGAAGCCTATGACAAACTCAAGGAATGGATCGAATTATCACCAGTCTATGTGTATGATTATGGGCAGAACAAGTATGTGCTGTGCGGGAAGCTAGATTGTAACTATGCCGTGAAGGCTTCTAGCGGAGATGTAGTGGAGTTGAGTAGCTTGGGATAAGGGTGAACGCTCTCTTATACTGATTATGATTAGGACGAATAAAGATTATCGGAATGAAGTATAGTAAGGTGATTAATTTTGTAAGTTAACTTTGGGAGTTGAAGATATGTCGATAGGTACAGGAACCAAGGGAAATCCATGGAAATTAAAGACACCACCGCAAACATCCGAATATGAAATATACAAGGCCGAAAAAGACGGTAAAGAGATTATAGTTTGCACTGTAGGAAAAACGGTTTTGCATTATGACTATCGCTGTATTGAAGATCTA
The DNA here is from genome assembly GCF_037963865.1 of Paenibacillus sp. FSL R10-2734. NCBI lineage: Bacteria > Bacillati > Bacillota > Bacilli > Caryophanales > Paenibacillaceae > Paenibacillus > Paenibacillus sp. FSL R10-2734. The sequence goes on from NZ_CP150170.1 coordinate 3,218,043, forward strand.
CACGCCATGCTTATACAAAATGGTGATTGGATGGAGTTAGGAAGTGCTGATGAGCAAAAACCAGCAAAAGAAGGTACAGTTGAAGCATGGGGGCGTTCACCTGAAAATCCTGTTGGTGGTTGGTATGGATTAAAGAAAGGGCTTCGAGGGCGATTCGGAATGTATATCCCACCATTGCTGGAAGAATTGGGTCTTGCGGAAGTAGAGCATAATCCAAGAAACAACCGTATGAAAGCGATCTAGTCCTACGATATGTCCCAATCTTCTTCAATATGAAGACGCATAGCGCCTGTTTCTTCCTGTTAAATATAAGCGACAGACGTTGTTTGAAGGAGAGCCTAAGGGCTCTTCTTTTTTTGACCCGTGTCCTCCACCTGAGATCTTTCATACATATTGTAGTGATCACTTTAGTTACAAAACATTTTTTATGGGGCTTAGGTATCCGTTAACGCCTTTTTTAGGCCTTTGTCCCCGCCGATTCTATGCTCGGTGTCGTCCGCACGTTTGCGGAACATCAGCATTGTTGGAAATGTCCATTCGTCCTACGGTAACTCCTCTGAAAGATAGCTTCACTCTTCACCAGATCATGGTTCATTGCGCATTGGCGTGACTTCTGTTCCTGTTTGCTCAGAAAATGGCCATTTAACTGTGACTGTAGGGTGGACGTTGATTATACGTACAAGATATGCCAACTGTATAATATTCATGGTCAGAAGGAAATGTGAAGCTAATCTGCTTGAATTGTTTTTTTATATTCGCTCCTAACGTATAAGAAAGTATATAGTAGTTAGACTCATATAACTGGAAAATCACTTCGACTGCTATTTTGGATCATATCACCGGAGGGAAATCTGGAAAACAAACATTTGTACAACTGTATTTGTCTTGTACCCTTCTCTGAAGTTGGTAATAGAATATATCAATCTTAGAGAAGGAGTTGATTTAGTTGGCCAACAGTGATATTCGTCTTGCTCTTTGGTCGGGCACTAATTTTACCAATCGCAGGATTCGATTCAGACGTGGAGGAGTTGCAGTTCGTGATCTTGGAGCGTTTCGGTTTAACAACGTTCTCTCGAGTTTCCGTCTCAGAAATGTTGTGCAGAGCTCTGAAGTAACGCTTGTACTATTTTCACGAATTAACTTTCAGGGATCTTTCCGTGTATTCCGTGGCAGCCAAAACGTAGCGAACTTGAATAATTTTAACTTTAACAATGTCACATCTTCGTTTATATTGGTAGGCCGTATCCTTACAAGCTCCGAAATTTCCCAAATTCAAAGCACTGGTAGAGCGCCTCGAGATATCCTCGTAATAAGACAATAATAATGAAAAGGGTGCCCCTAGGGTGCCCTTTTTTACAATCAATTTGCAGTACCGTTATGGTTTGCAGTCTGCTGTCAGCAGGCAACGGAACGACCTATGCCAGTGACGCCAATAACTTGATGCTCCTACCAACAAATCGGTCAAGAACGTGATCCTGTTTATCACGGATGGGATGAGCTTATCCGATGTGAACTTGGCCATATGGTATCCGGGGCGCTTGCGATGGATAAGTATTTCAGCGGCCTGGTGAGAATCTATTCTACGGATTCACTTACCACAGATTCCAGGAGGAAAGCGAAACTTTTATCGTTTTATTGCAGGCTTCGTTCCATATGTCATCAAGCGCCAAACCTTTTCTAAGGGGCCCAAGGAAAAGAATTTGAACCAAATTGTGCTAGAAATGATTTGAGTAAAATAAATCAGAACTGCGATGTAAAGAATATTTTTGGGTGAAACAACTTCGAGACCTATAATTTTAACGATCGTATTGTTCATCCATGTTATATTAGTCGTGTTTGGTAATGAAAAACGCCGCTTTTACTTTGATGAAGCTTTCGATTTATATACAACCGAAAAAAAGAAATCTATTCAATAGCAAAGAGGTACCCCGTAGTCTTAAATGGCTAGGGGGTACCTCTTTTTGTGGATTTAAGCTTAATGTAAGGTTGGCATGAATTTGCTGTAAGGTTGAGGCCTATAGTATATAGTATCAGCAAATTAAGAGGTGAAATGAATGGAACCATTATTAAAAGTAGAAAACATAAAAAAAGTGTACAGGAAGTTAAGAGCTGCTTACACAGCATTAGAAAACGTGTCTTTTGACATTCAGGCCGGTGAATTTGTTGGGATTATGGGGCCTTCCGGAGCGGGGAAATCAACCTTGCTAAATTTGTTAGCAAGCATAGATTCTCCAACAGAAGGAAAGATATATATGAAGAACAAGAGTATTCATGATATGAAGGAAGAAGCTTTGTCAGACTTCCGACGTGATCATCTCGGTTTCATCTTCCAAGATTACAATTTAATCGATTCCTTGACTGTAAAGGAGAACATATTGCTTCCACTGGCGATTGCTAAAATTCGAGCGAAGAATATTAATCACCTCGTGACTCAGATCTCTAAAGTATTTGGGATAGAAGATTTACTGGAAAAATATCCTTACCAAATCTCTGGTGGTCAAAAGCAAAGAACCGCAGCGGCTCGAGCGCTCGTGACATAGCCTGCACTGATTTTGGCTGATGAACCAACAGGTGCACTTATCTACATTATAAAGTACTTTAATTCTTTCGCAAAAAAACCACGCTTCATACCCATGAAGCCGCTGAATACTTTTCAAGCATTGAAGACGTTTATTTTGAGTAGAGATAGTTTTAATGTTTTGATATTTTATTTCAATACAAATAAAATAATGTTGAAATAATATTTCAAAGATGTTATCCTTCAATTAGAAAGCGATTTCATAAACGGAAAAGGATGATGATGAAAATCATGTTAGAGCATTTGACAACGGAGACGCGCAATAAGAAGACAATGAACTTGGATGAATTAACACCTCTGGAACTTCTGGAAGTGATGAATGAAGAAGATCAAAAGGTCGCAAAGGCTGTTAAGCAAGAAATTCCGCAAATTGCCAAAGCGGTAGAAGTGATTACAAAGGCGATCAAACAAGGTGGACGCTTAATTTATATGGGGGCTGGAACGAGTGGACGCATCGGCTTGCTAGACGCGGTTGAATGCCCACCCACCTTTGGGACAGCACCAGAAGAGGTAGTTGGACTAATTGCTGGTGGAGAGAGAGCGTTTATTAAAGCGGTCGAAGGTGCAGAGGATAATGAACAATTAGGGGTGCAGGATTTACAAGATATTAAGCTAACGGCCAAAGATGTTCTCGTAGGTATTGCCGCTAGCGGACGTACGCCTTATGTGATCGGTGGATTAGAATATGCCAATTCTATTGGAACACCTACGGTAGCTGTGAGTTGCAACAAAGATTCAGCGATTGGTAAAGTTGCCAAGATTGCGATTGAAGTCGTAAACGGACCGGAAGTGTTAACAGGATCAACTCGTTTAAAAGCTGGGAGCTCTCAAAAATTAATTTGCAATATGCTTTCAACAGTTTCGATGATTGGCACGGGGAAAGTATATGGGAATTTAATGGTAGATGTACAGTTAACTAATGAAAAACTTGTAGAACGTGCTAAACGTATTGTTATGGATGCGACAGAGTGTGATGCTGAAACAGCAGAGGATTATTTAAAAAAGGCAGATCATAAACCGAAAATTGCAATCGTAATGATTCTTGCTGGGCTTTCTAAAGAAGAAGCTGTACAGCGTTTGGAAGAATCACAAGGTTTTGTACGTCAAGCGATAAAATAATACGAAAATAAGAAGGGGGTATAAACATGAGTAAATATTATGATTTAGCAGTCAAAATATTAGGTGCTATTGGTGGCAGTTCAAATGTATCCGAATATACCCATTGCATGACTCGTCTTCGTGTAACTGTAGTTGATCGTAGCTTGATCGATGAAGTGAATTTGAAGAAGATTGATGGGGTTCTAGGTGTAGTGGACGATGAGACGTATCAAATCATTCTCGGACCTGGAGTCGTGACCAAAGTAGCCGATGAATTCGGTAAGGTATTAGAAGGAAGTGTCTCAGAGCATACAAGTTCAGCATCTGCTGAACAACTGCAAGCAAAAGGCGCAGAAATGAAAGCGCAGCTTAAAAAGAAAAATGATACACCATTCAAAAACTTTTTGCGAAAAATAGGGAATATTTTCATACCACTCATTCCTGCATTCGTTGGAGCGGGCTTAATCGCAGGTATTGGCTCGATTCTCGCTAACAATATTACAGCAGGCAACTTAGACGTTGCAACTTGGCAGCAGTATGTAACGATTTTAAATGTAATTAAAAATGCAATCTTTAGTTATTTAGTCATATATGTCGGTATTAATGCGGCAAAAGAATTTGGAGCTACGCCATCACTTGGTGGAGTGATCGGTGGGGTAACGTTATTAACAGGTGTTACCGCTGATCTGACCATCAATAATATATTTACGGGAGCTCCTTTAACACCAGGGCAAGGTGGAGTTATTGGCGTACTAATCGCAGTGTGGATTTTATCAATCGTCGAAAAATATTTACGTAAAGTGATTCCGGATGCCGTTGATATTATCGTTACGCCTACAATTGCCTTATTAGTCGTTGGACTGACTACGATATTCCTAATCATGCCATTTGCTGGATTTATTTCTAGTAACCTAATTGGAGCAATTAACTGGACGATAGGTGTAGGTGGTGCATTCTCAGGTTTTGTATTAGGAACAGCATTTTTACCACTTGTTATGTTAGGGCTACATCAGGTATTGACGCCGATTCACATTGAGATGATCAATAGTTCAGGTATGACGTTATTACTTCCTATGCTGGCTATGGCTGGTGCGGGTCAAGTAGGGGCATCCATTGCATTATGGATTCGTTGCAAGAAGAACAAATCATTAACGAACATGATTAAAGGTGCGCTTCCAGTAGGTATTCTGGGTATCGGAGAGCCATTGATTTATGGGGTAACTTTACCGCTTGGTCGTCCATTTATTACAGCTTGTATTGGTGGAGGTATTGGTGGTGCGGTCATTGGTTTGTTTGGCAATGTTGGAGCGATTGCTATCGGACCTTCTGGAGTCGCGTTAATTCCATTGATTGCGAATGGATTATGGTTGAAATATGTAATTGGGTTAATTGCAGCTTATGCTGGTGGATTTATAGCCACTTATTTGTTTGGTACACCAAAAGAGGCTATGGCAGAACAAGAATAACTGACTAGAAATACTGAGGTGATTACTTTGCTGGGAATTTCAATTTTTGTAGCAGACCGGACGTTAGAAGAAAACATAAATTATATGAAAGAAATGAAGGAAGCGGGCTGTACAGAAATATTCACATCACTTCATATGCCAGAAGATGATTTTGATTTATTGAAGAAGAAATTCATGGAAGTTGCAAACGCTGCCAAACACTTAGAAATGGACTTGGTGGCAGATATTTCAGGGAAGGCATTGGAGAAATTCACTTTTTCCTTTTTATTGGAATCTGGTGTTACAGGCTTGCGGATGGATTTTGGATTTGGCGCCCATGAAATTGCTGCCTACTCGCAAAAAATGAAGATTGCCTTAAACGCAAGCACATTAACAGCAGAGTTCTTAGCTACATTAAAGGATCATCATATTTGTCTTGAGAATATTGAAGCTTGGCATAATTATTATCCCCGCCCAGAAACAGGTCTTGATAAAGAGACGTTTATTGAAAAGAATAAATGGCTGCAAGCGGAAGGCATTACAACAATGGCTTTCATTCCTGGAGATGGGCTGAAGAGAAAGCCGTTATTTGAAAGCTTGCCTACATTAGAGAAGCATCGGAATCAGTCTTCTTTTCTAGCTTACTTGGAATTAGAGAAGGATTGTGCCGTGGACAAAATTTTTGTTGGAGATTTAACACTTTCAGAATGGTCTCAGCAGCAATTTAAAAGGTATGAAGAAGGAATTATTCCTTTGCGAGTAACCAAGGAACTACCCTATGCATTATGGGATATTGTTCATCAGAATCGCCTTGACGCTGCTCGGGATGTGGTTCGCTCAGAAACTGCACGAACAGATGATAACCGTTTTATAATGAACAAAAATATTGCGCCTATGCATACGACCAAGCGACCTAAAGGAACGATTACTGTTGATAATTATTTGTATGGCCGCTATGAACATGAGTTACAGATTACGTTAACGGAGCTGCCGGCACATGAAGGTGTTAATGTGATTGGTCATGTTATAGAGGAAGACATTCCTCTGCTCTACTATGTTAGAAAAGGCGGAAGCCGTTTTTCCTTCATATCTGCAACTTAATGATTACTCCCTACTATTTTGATACAATAAGATAAATAGATAAAGCAGAGGAGATAAGGACTTGGTAGTAGGGAGTATGATTTCTCAGATTGAACTGGTATTAAATGAGCTGCCAGAATCAGAAAAAAAAGTTGCTGAGTACATTCTTGCAAATGCTAAAGATGTGATGCATATGACCATACATGAGTTAGCGACGAAATCGGAGGCAAGTAGTGCGGCGGTTGTTCGTTTTTGCAGGTCGTTAGGAATAGACGGTTTTCCCGCTCTGAAAATCCGTTTATCAGCGGAAGTAGAAAACACGCAGCATGTTGGCTTCTTTGATGTTGAAGCGAATGAAACGGTGAATTCTATCATTGAGAAAATGTTGTCAAATACAATACTGACCTTTCAGAATACGGCCAGTCAACTGGATGCGCAAACTATTGAGCAGGCAGTGAACATGCTGCAACAGGCAGAAGTAATTTATGTTTATGGGATTGGTGCCTCATTCATTATTGCAGAAGATGCAGCACAAAAATGGCTTCGGCTTGGAAAAAATGTATATGCGATTTCAGATCGTCATTTATTAGCAGCGGCCATGGCTACGAAATCAGAAAATGCCGTCTTCTGGGGAATTTCGTATAGCGGTGAAACAAGAGAGGTTATTCAATTAATAAAACGAGCTAAGGAACAGGGGATAAAAACAATCAGCCTCACTCGTCCTGGAAATAACAAGCTTTCTCAGCTAGCTGATGTTTCTTTATATACATCACGTGCGCCGGAAGCAACACTACGTAGTGCGGCAACAAGCTCTAGATTTGCTCAATTATTTGTGCTCGATATTGTTTTTAGCGCATATGCTTCTGCTCAGCATGATTTTACTTTGGAGCAGCTAGCGAAGACAAGACAAATGATTGAAGTTTTGTATGATTAATGTTGTGATAAGAAGCTTCTGCCAGAGTATGGGGGAAGCTTTTTTATTTATAATTACTTTAAGCAAATCGAACTATTCTTCCATTTAATAGTATAATCAATTGTATTCCTTATATTTGATTGGAGGAGATTTTCTGGAAGCTAAAGTAATAACATTACCCCCTTTTCATGTTGTAGGTTACAAAATTGAAGCAGATATTAAAGAATTTGAGTCTGGTCTTGGTAAGAACATTTATCATTCGCTATTTGAAAGAAAAGACGAAATTCAAAACAAGAAAAATGAGAATGTAATTTTAATGCAGATTTATCCTATTAAGCACGATTTTAATCCTCAGGTGGATAGGTTTACACATATTCTTTGCTATGAGGTAAGCAAACAAGGCGATGTTCCTTTAAATATGATAAGTCATGCTGTGACTGAGAGTAAGTATGTTACTTACACACATAAAGGACTTGAATCGGAACTTAGTAATTCGTATGACTATGTATATGGTCAATTGATTAGAGAAACTGGAAATGAACCAAAGGATTATGATTTTGAAATTTGGGATGAAAGATATAATCCTGAAAGTCTAGACAATGAGATTGATTTGTTTGTAGCATTGAAGTAATTATTTATGCTTTAGCCTAGACGTGAACAAGCTCCTGTGAATATCACAGAAGCTTGTTTGTGTTGCGGATTATTATTTTTTGCCGGGATTGCGCTTAGGGTTATCTGTCTGACCCAAAATATAGTCGATGCTTACTTTATGGAAATTAGCTAGCGTAATTAAAACGGCGCTCGGAACATCCAGATTTCCATTCTCGTAACGGGAGTATCCGAATGAGTTAATTAAGCCAAGTGATCCGGAATTGCAGAAGATTAATCAGAAAATCATTAATTTTTTGGAGATGCTCAAAGTGAGGTTATCCGAAGATTATCTTTTATCCAAGGCTATAAAATAGGAGCATTAATGATGATTGATGTATTTAGTGGTGATAAAGATTCTATTTACGATGGCATATAATAAGTCAGTAAAGGAACCGGGGTGTAAATACGCTTCGGTTTTTTTTGGGTTTATTTTATGGCAAATAAGAATAGGATTTCAAGCAGAAATATCCGTGGAAGCAATCAGGTTAGACTGGAAGGTGAACAAACGATCCCAGAATAGCTTTAAGGTGAAAATGAGCAGTCAAGCATTGAGCATCAGGTAGAAGAAATTCAAATTCATGAAGAGATAAGGCAAGAATTAACTCAATGTATCCTTTGACTTCATGTCCATTTTTGCCAGAATAGAATACAAAACGATTAAGCGAAGAATGAAGCAGGACAAAGAGGCTGGAGCGAAGAAAGGCATTTGGACAAACGGAAAGCAACTGTTTCCATACTATTATGATAAGAACACGAGGTCGGTACTGGTGGATGAAATGAAGCGTCCGATTTATCGAGCGATTGTAGAGAAATATCTTAACCATTGCAGATACGAGGCGAGCATTTCGCACAATTTTACTACTGCTGGTTATCCCACCCTTCATCCGAAATCCTGTTCTTTACCTACACAGAATTTCAAACAGATGTAATTGCCATAATTGAGTTGTCAGATGAGTAGCTCTGCGTAGCGAAAAAACTGGATAAATTGTTAATTTCACCCCTATAGTCAGTAAAATCGATTATAATAAAATTTATGTTCAAGTCGATTACTTATCCTAAGTTAATAGGATAATCATACGCAAAAAGGCATAGTGATGAATCGCCTATGCTATAAGGGTTATTGAGTTTTCAAATACACACTTATGTATAAGAGGAGGCGAATGATATGACGATAATGCCTGTTATAGTAATGATCTTTGTATTTGTACCTGCCATTGTACTTATGGTAAGCATGCCTTATTTAACAAGAGAGACGATTAGTTTTGGGGTCACCGTCAGCCCTGTACAATTCCATAGTGAGCCTCTGCGCCAGATGCGGAAGTCATATGCTAGGATTAGTGCTACCTTGCATACCATCCTATTCATTGTTTGTATCATCTGTCTAATATACGGTGATGAACATTCCAAGCAACAAAGTTGGATCATTGTCACTTATTCACTCGCCATGGTCGTAATCTCCCTAGTCATAAACATTAGCTATCATTTCAAAATGAAAAGTTTACTACCTATGCTGCCTATTGCTCTGGAACCATCGATCATGGCAGTGGACACTGGATTTCGGAAAAGAAACATTGGCTTGTCTAGTATTTGGTTCCTCATTCATGTTTTATTTATTGTTGTTAGTATTGTAACTGTGCTACGCAACTACGATCAGATTCCTGATCAGATTCCGATCCATTTCAACAGCAGTTTGAACGTAGACCGTTATGCAGCTAAATCTTATAGTATTGTGTTTATGCCTACCATAATGCAAGTGTTCATAACACTTTTGTTCATATTTGAGAATTGGAGTATTCGCAGAGTGAAGCAGCAGGTTAAACCCACTGATCCTAATCGTTCCATCAGACAAGACGTAACTTTCCGCCGTACTTGGTCATATTTTATGATTACAGCAAGCTTCTTAATAGTTATCCTGTTTTCCGTCGTGCAACTAAACATGATATCTCTGCTTAACATGAATTTCGCTATCCCTATTATCCTAATCATAATAGCCCTTATCATCCTATACGCCTTCGTCTTATCGTTCTGGGCTGGTCAGGGCGAAAGCCGCTTGGAGCGATCTGCCGATAGCTCCAATGTCAGACCTGTCCATGATGATGATAAATGGCTATTAGGTATGATTTATTTCAATCGCAAAGATCAAAACCTAATCGTCAAGAAAAGGCTCGGAGTCGGCTGGGGATTAAATTTCGGTCACCCAGTAAGCTGGCTGTTTTGTCTCGGAATTATTGTACTGTTAGTTGTGGTACGGTAACAAGGCTTGTAGGTTAATACTCACCGGAGTATAGGCGAAGTTAGAGTTTCGAAACAGAATATTTACCGAAAAAAACGCCTAAAGGGCGTTTTTTATTATCTTTAAGGTTCTCAGTAATATCTTTTTTGAATTAAAACACATATTAAAGAGTATTTCTCGTATTAATATCTCTTTGTTACAATCAAATTGTTATCTAAAGGAGGGTATAAAATGAACTATCGCAAATTAGGAACGAGTGGCTTACATCTAAGTGAGATTGCTTATGGTAATTGGATTACACATGGTGCTCAAGTGGACAATGATACTGCCCATGCTTGTGTTCATGCTGCATTGGATGTAGGGATCACAACATTTGATACTGCAGATGTATATTCCGATACGAAAGCTGAGATGGTGCTGGGCCAAGCATTAAAAGGAGTGCACAGAGCTGATATCGAATTGTGTACTAAAGTGTGCCATCCCACAGGGACGGGACGTAACGCAAGAGGTCTGTCTCGCAAGCATATTATGGAGGCGTGCCATGCTTCACTGAACAGATTACAGACCGATTACATTGATGTCTATTATGCGCATCGTTTTGATGCAACAGTATCCCTTGAAGAGACCTTTTTGGCTTTTTCGGATCTGGTGCGTCAAGGTAAAGTTCTTTATGTCGGGATAAGTGAGTGGACGGCGGATCAGATAGCAGAAGGTGCTGTTTTAGCTAGAGAATTAAAGGTGCCGTTGGTGGCTAGTCAACCTCAATATTCGATGTTATGGCGCGTAATGGAGGCGGAGGTAGTTCAAGCTTGTGAGCGGGAAGGGATTGGACAGGTGGTCTGGTCGCCGCTTGCTCAAGGGATTCTTTCAGGCAAATATATGCCAGGGCAACCATTGCCAGAGGGTTCTCGTGCTTCAACAGCTGCGGGCTCACCTTTTATGAATAAATTGGCGGGTCAGTGGCTTCGGACTGAGGTGCTTGAGGCGATCTCGAATCTCTCTTCAATCGCCAGCGAAGTTGGGTTGACGCTTCCGCAGTTGGCTATAGCATGGGTGTTGCAAAATCCACAAGTCTCATCTGCAATTATTGGGGCATCGAAGCCTGCGCAGGTAATAGAAAATGCCAAAGCTGCGGGAATTCGTCTGGATAGGGAAGTGATGATGCAAATCGATAGGGTGCTAGAAGGACTCGTTGAACGTGATCCTAGAAAAACGGGCTGAATATTATATTATTCAAGATTAATAGCTTCTGAACTCATTTGTCCTATGATCTCTAGTAACGCGGATAAGGAGGCACGATCGCAATCGGTTCTCCAAGCGGCATAAAGGGGAATCGATGGTGTGCTTTCTTCAAAAGAACGAAATACGACACCTTCGCGCTGAAAAATAGCGACTGAAGAGGGCACAATGGAAACTCCAAGATTAGCAGCTACCAAGTTTACAATGGTGTACATCTGAATGGCTTCCTGCACAACATTCGGATACATGTCGTGTTGGGCGAAAAAGCTCATAATGAGGTCATGAAAAGGAGCTCCTAAATGGCGTGGGAACGATATAAAAGGCTCTAATGCTAAAGAACGAATGGATAATACCGGTAAATGAGCTAGGTGATGCTGCTCTGGCAAAACGGCAATAAGCGATTCATTGACTAGGGGACGATGATCGATATGTTTGCCCGACTCTGTATAACGTACAAATCCAATGTGAATCGTTCCTTCATGTAAAGCCTGCCACTGCTGAGCAGACGTCATCTCATGTAATGTGAGTTGTACTTGGGGATAACGTTCCCGAAACATTTTTAACATATCAACCAATACTCCACCAGATGCAGAATCTATAAATCCAATGTTCAAATGTCCGATAATTCCTTGATCGACTAATTGTGTTGTTTTAATAGAGCGTTCCAGTTGAGATAGAATGGATTTAGCTTCCTCTAGAAATACTGCCCCCGCTGGCGTGAGCCGAACTTGTCTTTTATTCCGTTCTAATAGTTTCACACCCATCTCATTCTCCAGAGCTTGAATTTGCTGGCTTAAGGGAGGCTGCGTCATATTTAGCTTCTCTGCAGCACGGTTAAAATGCAGTTCCTCTGCTACAGCAATAAAGTATTGTAATTTTTTTATGTCCATACTTTTCATTCTCCCTTGAAATGCTTCTCCAAGCAAGTATAAGGATCTTTGAAGGAAAATGAAAGGAAGGGCATGTCGTCTCCTCACTTAAACTCTACCTCCCATCTTACTTTCAGACAAAAAACCATTTTTGCAGTCAAAGACATGACCCCTAAAAAAGCATAAATTTAAATAGAACGCTAGATGATTATAGGGAGTGTAATGTCGATGATAAATAGAAAAATAATGTTCATAAGTCCATTCCAAGTGGAAACGGTTGAAGAGGAATTTGCAGTAAAGCCCTTAGGTGATCATGAAGTTCTCGTGAAATTGATTTATTCGCTGATTAGTCCGGGTACAGAAATGGCGATGTTATCTGGCAAAGAGGATTGGGCGAAGCTCCCACTGTGTCCAGGCTATTCAAGCGTCAGCCGGATCGTAGAATGTGGCAAAGGGGTACAGGATTTTCAAGCGGGTGATGTGGTTTTTCATTACGGAAATCATTGCGAATATCAAGTTGTTGAGGCTAAGGATGTTTTCATTCGAGTGCCGGATAAGTTAGACTTGAAGTGGGTACCGTTTACCCGGATGGCTACGGTAGCTTTTACATCGATACGTGTGTCAGAAATCGAACTGGGAGACAAAGTGAGTGTGACAGGTCTTGGCTTGGTGGGCAATCTTGCTGCTCAATTGGCTCGTTTGCAGGGGGCTACTGTGATTGGCATGGATTTGTCCAAGGAACGGTTGCGGACTGCGCGTCAGTGCGGTGTGGATTACACCTTGGATAGCGGTGAAGGCTCGTTGCAAGAGCAGATTATGACGTTGACTAATGGCAAAGGTGTCTCCAGTCATATTGAGGCAACTGGCATCTCCAAGGTTGGAGTTGATAGTCTTCAATATATCGGCTCACAAGGAGAAATCATCTTTTTAGGCAGTCCGCGTGGGGAATACAATACAGATATTACGGATGTACTTAATTACTGCCATCTGTATAATCGGGGATGTATTACATTTAAAGGAGCTCACGAGTGGCGTTATCCTACAGAGCCTAATCAGTTTGTTAAACATTCCTTGGTTCGTAATTCTGGCATTGTATTTGATCTTATGCAACAACAGAAGCTGCAAATCGAGCCTTTGATTAGTCATGTCATCAAGCCGGAGCAAGCGAGCGAAGCATATGAGGGATTAAGAACCAATAAAGATCAGTACAATGGCGTACTGTTTGATTGGTCATAAAAGGAGAGAATGAAGATGATAAGAGGATTAACAACAGCAGGCTTAGGGGAACTCAGTTCAAAAGAAGAATACATCAGACTTGCGAGCCAATTTGGCTTCCAGTCTATAGATGCGAATCCATTGGAGTTGGTGCAGCAGTATGGCAAGGATGGGGCTGTACAATTGCTTGCAAGCCATGGCATCATCTTAGGATCATTTGGTTTAGAGGTAGATTGGCGTACGACTGAGGACAGCTTCAAAGTGGGGTTGCAATCGCTTACCGAGATGGCTGAGGCCGCTGCTGCATTAAATTGCACCACATGCTGTACATATATTTTACCTTCGACAGATCTTCCGGTCGCATCGTTCATGATTGCAGCCACAAGACGTTTAAGACTATGTGCAGAAATATTAGGCGCTTATGGAATTACATTAGCATTAGAGTTCGTAGGTCCTCATCACTTACGCACACAATGGGCAAATCCAATGATCTGGTCAATGAAAGATACGTTGAGCTGGATGGAAACGATTCAAGTGAGAAACGTAGGGTTGTTGCTGGATTCCTACCATTGGCATACGAATGGATTAACGAGTGAGGATTTGCTGAAATTACAACCACATCAAATCGCGTATGTCCATATCAATGATGCTAAACCTCTACCGATTGAAGAATTGCTAGATTCCGATCGATTGTATCCAGGGGAAGGATCTATTGATCTTACAGGATTCCTGGGAAGCTTGAAAAAGATCGGATATACCGGCGTGATCGCCCAAGAAATTCTAGCACCAGCTTCCGGGCAAAGTTCATCTGAATTATTTGCTCGTTCCAAGGCAGGTTTCGATAAAGTATTCGCATCGCTGGAAATCTAAACACATCGAATCCTGCACAGGAAGGAGAATGAAGGATGAATCCGTTCAAAGGTAGAATCGCTGCACACACCATCACTTGGGGACAAAATCATATTAAGGCATTGGAGGAAGTTTCCAAGCTAGGTTATACAGGGATTGAGCCGTGGGCGTCTTTTGCGCTTCAATATGAAGACAATCCAGAACAATTACAAGAAATCTTGGCTGGGTATGGTCTAGAGATGACAGCATTGTATGGAGGGACTCCTGGAGGACAGCATCAAAGATTCGGCAATCTCGCGGACCGTTCGAGTACCATTGACTACAATGTGCGGATAGCTAAAATCATAGCGAAATGTGGAGCAGATATTCTTGTGTTAGGTCCAGGTGGCACACGAGATCAACCAACAACGTTGGAAGAATTGAAGGTAGCCGCAGCTACAATAAATGAATTGGCTAATAGAACCTATGCGTTAGGGGTGAAGGCTTGTGTTCATCCGCATTTATGGACGGAATGGCAAGACGAGAAAGAAATCGAGATTTTGATGAGTCTGACAGATCCGAAGGTTGTATGTCTTGCACCGGATTCAGCACATTTGCTAGGAGCGGGCATGGACCCAGCATCCATCATCCGAACGTATCAGGACAGAGTGGCCTATGTTCATTTGAAGGATCTGACAGATAAGTCTGCAGCTACGCCTGATTCACAGCTTCCTTATTTTTGCGAGTTAGGCAAAGGATCTGTTGATCTACATCGAACCATTGAAGCGCTGAATGAGATTAATTATTCCGGTTGGGTGACACTCGAAGTGGATGAATCGCCCAATAGCCCTTATAATACCATGGAAATCTGCCGAGATTTTGTAGAAGAACAATTAAAGATTCCGGTTAGGATATAAAATAGGATCATTTAAATGTCAGATGAAGGAGGAGATTCGAGGTGAATCAGTCATGGATGAACAGTATTTCTCCCTATGTTCGATCAGCAAGAATCATGGAATCCTCCTCACTAGCAGGTGAATGGTTGGATTACGATCACGTCTACACCTATATAGATCAAGGAGAAGCGGAGTTTTTCTTGAATGGTGTGAAATTCCTGGCTCGAGAAGGGGATATGCTGCTCATGCATCCATGCATGCCCCATATTATTCGATCCACCTCGAACTTACCCTTAGTGCAATATATCTTTCATTTTGACCTATATTATGACGAGGATAGAATCTCTTCTAATCAAACGGATGGACCTTGGCTCGGGAGACAGGATATCGTGCCTAGAGAGCTGCAGCTTGCCGATATTTATCCGCTATCTCACTTGCAGCTCCCGGACAGAATCGAATTGAAGAGAAGATTCATGCAAATGCAAAAAGAATTGCTATATCCAACGTTTGGCGGGATATTAATCAATAAGTCTATATGCTTGGAAATGTTGTTTTTATTCTTTAGGAATCAGAACCCGTCCAAAGGTACGGAAGGGAAGAGTACAAAAGGATGGCCTTTAATTGAAGGTGCCATTCATTATATACATCAAAGCTACCAAGATCCGGAGTTAAGCAATAAATCCATCAGTAGGCATGTGGGTGTGACTTCCAATCATCTGTCGTATGTATTCAAGACGCAGCTGGGGGTCACCATTCATAATTACTTAAAGCATGTTCGTATCGAGCAGGCCAAATTGAGAATTGTTCAGGGAAGTCAGAATTTGACGGAGATCGCTGAAGATGTGGGATTCTCTAGTATTCATTTGTTCAGCCGAACGTTCAAAGCAAATGTTGGTGTAATGCCTAGTAAGTTTGCCGCGATGGATTCTGCGTTAATTAACAAGTAACGATAAAGGAATCAACCATTTGCTCTTTGGGATGGTTGATTTTTTTTGAATTGAAATAATCTAACCGCTCGTAGCAAACTTTTTCTCCATGTGATAGTATTTCACTAAAATACGGAGATGACTATTTAGCGGATCTAATGCTAGTGAGAGGGGAAGAGTCGTGTCGATTCGGATAAAATTGCTGTTATCTTATACGGGAATGCTAGTCGTTAGTTTACTTATGATCGTAATGACGGCAGCTTTATTTACAATTGCTTCTACAGGAGATGTTCACAGCCTTCGGGATTTTTATAAAGTGCACTATCAATTAAATCCGTTGTCGGAGCAAGAGGAATCTATTTTTTTAGAATTAAAGTATTTAGCCAAGCATGACCCGGATGAATTACAGAACAAGGATTTGTTACTGGAATATGATTTTAAGCTAAAGACAGAGAAAGCGGGACTATTTGTAAGGCGAGTGAATGACCCTGTGTTTGAATCACGCACCTTCAATCAACCTGAATTAAAGGATGCTTTGCCTCCTTACGATCTCAATAACTATCAGATTCGTAACACATTTAATATCAAAGAAAGATTTTATGGGTATGCCAAATTTGACTTTAAATATTCGGATGGTGCGAAAGGCAGTGTTTTCGTCATAAAAGAACATAGTCCATTTGCGGAACTCACACGGAGGCTGTTGCCAATCCTTTCGTTGATATTGGTTGGCGTTCTTGTGGTTGCGAATGTGTTATTATATCGCTGGATTACACGAAGTGTTATTAAGCCACTGAACAAGTTAAGGGATTCCGCAGAACGAATTCAAGAGGGTGACCTTCAATTTGAGCTTAACCTGCAATCCAGAGATGAGATCGGGCAATTAAATAAAGCGTTCGAGACGATGAGACAGAGGCTGCAAGAGTCAGTGAATCTACGTCTGCAATATGAGGAGAATCGGAAGGAGTTAATCTCAAATATTTCACATGATTTACGTACTCCGATTACGAATATTAAAGGGTTTATTGAAGGCATACGAGATGGCGTCGCCAATACACCAGAGAAGATGGACATGTACGTCGACATTATTTATAACACAACTATTGGGATGGATAAATTGGTTGATGAATTGTTCCTATATTCTAAGCTGGATTTGAATCAGGTCCCGTTTGCGTTTGAAGCTGTTGATATTATTGCATTCCTTGACGATTGTATCGAAGAGATGCGCTTCAATAACGAAAATAATGGGGTGTCTTTTCAGCTGGACGAGCACAACTCAGAGCGTATTGAGGTGCTTGCAGATTTGGATAAATTAAAACGCGTATTACTGAACGTAATTGGAAATGCGCTAAAGTATATGGACAAGCCACATCCTTTAATCCGTTTTTCACTTCAATATGATAGTAAATGGGTGACTGTAGAAGTGAAGGATAATGGAATGGGGATTGCTGCTGAAGCTCTTCCACATATCTTTGAACGGTTTTATCGTGCGGAACCTTCTCGAAACTCATCGACAGGCGGCAGCGGACTCGGACTTGCGATCGCTCGACAGATTATTGAAGGGCATGGTGGGTCGATATGGATGGAAAGCGAACAAGGTGTAGGTTCAAGCCTGTTCTTTACGTTAAAGCGAACGACCGATGAAGGAGGATTTCATTCGCATGACACGGATTCTGATTATTGAAGATGAGACAACGATTGCGCAATTGCAAAGGGATTATTTTGAGCTGAACGGTTTTGCCGTTGATATATGTCATACAGGTTCTGAAGGGCTTGGGCGTGCTCTTGAAGGGGATTACAATCTTGTTATCGTAGATTTGCAGCTACCTGGCATCGATGGTTTTGAATTGTGCCGCCGTATTAGGGAGGCGAAGGAAGTGCCGATCTTTATTGTATCTGCGAAGAAAGAGGAGATCGATAAGCTTCGGGCATTTAATCTCGGAGCGGATGATTATATTACGAAGCCATTTAGTCCGAGTGAATTAGTGGCAAGAGCAAAGACACACCTAACAAGATATGAACGCATGCGCAGTAAGCTAGAACCTATGGAAAAGCATGAGATCCAAATCCGTGGAGTTCATATCGATAAAAATTCTCGCAGGGTGTTTGTGCGTAATCAAGAGGTTTTGTTTACAGCGCGTGAGTTCGATGTACTGGTCTTTTTAGCGAGTCATCCGAATCGGGTGTTTAGCAAAGATGATCTATTCGAACGGATCTGGGGGATGGATTCCAGTGGGGATATCGCAACGGTCACGGTTCATATTCGCAAAATACGAGAAAAGCTGGAAGCGGACCCCTCGAATCCGCAGTATATTGAAACGGTATGGGGTGCAGGGTACCGGTTTACGGTGTAATGGTGTTTTCTTGACGATTTTTGATAATTTTAAGCTCTAGTTAATACTTTATTAATAAATCGTTTCTTGGGAGTTTATTTCTTTCCATTATCATTTAGTTATAGACAGGAGCATCAAATAACTTAATGATTCTTGAGGGGGAAATACAATGAAAATCATTTCTAAAAAAGCAGCAGCATTGATAGTCGCAGCAACACTAGGCGCAGCCTCTTTACCCTTTGCGGTGTTAAATGTACAAGCAGCACCTGCAGTATCATCTAACTTATCAGATCAAGAAGTTCAAGCAGCAGTTGAAGTACTTACAGGACTCGGTGTGTTACAGGGTTATGCAGATCGTTCGATGGGTGTACACAATCCAATCAATCGTGCAGAATTAGCGAAAATGGTAGCGTTGACCTTTAAATTACAAGGTGCCGAGGAGAACGCTACTCCATTCACCGATGTGAATTCGAACGTATGGTATTACAAATATGCGTCAGTACTTGTTGGTTTAGGAATTATGGAAACGGAAGAAGGCAAATTCAACCCTAACGAAACGGTAACGGATGCGGAACTTGTTCAAGTAGTATCAAAGGCGTTGAAGCGTGATGTCTTATCGGTGAACTACTGGGCTAATAAATTGAATTCCACTCCTGAACCCGCAACACGAGGTGATGCAGCGGCTTTACTAAATACAGCGCGTAAAGCAATTCCTTCCGATAAAGCTCAAATTACAAGTGTAAAATCGATCAATGAAATTACCTTAATCGTAACCTTGGATGCTCCTTTGACAGCTGAGAATGAAGTGTTTGCTAAGGCGAAAGAAGATTTTGTTTTCAATGACGGTCTAACCTTGACGAATATGCCGCGGTTGAAAACCGGCTCCATCGCAACGTACATCGTTCCTACATCGGTGCAAAAAGCTGGAACAACCTATAACTTAACGTACAATGGTAAGAAAGCAGGATCATTTGTAGGAAACGCAGCTAAGGTGGATATGACAACAACTAATCAGGTAACCAACGACACCTTTGAGATTGAAGCACTGAAAACAAATGGCGTCATTGACTATGGGTATGTCATCTCTGCATACAGTGGTGGTCGTGGTGCGAACGCATTTGTATTGGATGAGAATAACAAAGCGAATGGCATAACGTATCAAATCATTCCTTCCATGCAGGGCAGACAAGTAACCATAACACCAGAAGGTGGGGAATCCATCGTTGCCAAGTATGTCCCATTCACCCAATCGACAGACGGTAGGATTGAGCCGAAATTCCGGCTCCCTGAAGGACAGGTATTGAAACCGGGCGTGAAATATACTGTAACGTCCGACTGGGCTAATATAGCAAATCCATCATTCGAAGCAAAAGAAATCGCGTCATTGCAAATCTCAGGTGCAGAAGCTGTCAGTGAAACATCAATTAATGTAACCTTGGCGCAAGACCCTGGCGATGAATTATTTTCGGGTCGTAGTGTACAGCTAACAGCTCCAAACGGAGACAAATTGGTTGCAACGTATAAATTCTCCAGTCGTAAAGGTGCCGTAGGTGTATTCGATATTACGAATAACGGTAAATTGGCCGCAGAGACAACATATACTGTAACACCACTAGGCGCATGGGCTACTTCCCAAGCAGCATTCACTTCGAAATAAGGCAAATCTACATGAAAGGGGTTGGTTGCCATACGCTTTCTCGTGTTAACACTAATCCTCTTTATTTCAGGATGTCAATCAACTCAGGAGGTGAACAATGAAATGGAAAAGTTAAACCAAGCACTGTTAGCTGCTGCCCAGCAAGGAGATAAGGATCTTATAATAAAACTATTGGAAGACGGTGCAGATATTGACGCTACAGACAGTGAGGGTAGAACGTCTGCTATGATCGCTGTACACAGTAATCAACTCGATATATTTAAGCTTTTGCTTGAAAAAGGTGCCAATATCAATATTCGCGACAACCGTTCAGATAATCCTCTGCTCTATGCTGGAGCTGAAGGTATGCTTGATTTTGTGAAGGCTTCTGTTGCCGCAGGAGCGGATACAGCTATTCTGAACAGGTTTGGTGGAACTGCACTTATTCCTGCTGCCGACCGCGGTCATGTGGACATTGTGGAAGAGCTTCTTACAACCTCTGACGTCAATATTGATCATATCAATAATCTTGGTTGGACTGCATTACTTGAAGCTATCATATTGGGCGATGGAGGAAAGGAGCACCAAGCTATTGTTCAACTGTTAATTCATCATGGTGCTGATATTCATATTGCAGATGCTAAAGGAATTAGTCCTTTACAGCATGCGCAAAATAGGGGCTATCAAGAAATGGTAGAAATGTTAAGCTAAAATATGAACTTTTAAAAAGGAAATTCCATATTGAGAGGAGTTTCTTTTTTTTCTCCTCACATACATCTTTGTGATAAAATGAACGTACTTTCACTTTAGTGGAATCACAACAATGAATCAGATTGGAATTATATCATGAGACGAATAATTAAGCTTAAACTAGCACAAAGAATTTCATTATTAGTAATTATGATTGTTCTTATATCCATAATTTTAAGTATTACTGCGGTGGGCTATTGGAGTATTTATCATATGTCGAACAACATTAAGAAGAATGTTCTGAATATTGTAAATATTAGCAAATTATCGCCTATTCTGATTGAAGGATTGGAGAATCCTTCGGACAATGGTTATAAAATTCAGGATTTCATTGAAAAAACACAAGCAGCTAGTACCGACATTGATATTATGGTTGTTGCTGATACAGAAGGAATTCGTTATGGACATACTAAGGAAGATAGATTAGGTGATTTCTTCTCCGCAGAAGATCATGAAAATGCATTAAAATATGGTCAAACTTACGTGTCTACAGGACCAGGAACTTTGGGGGACTCCATGAGGGCTTTTGCGCCCATCAAGACCAAAGAGGGGGATATTCTAGGATTTGTTATGGCAGGTTCCCTATTAACTTCTGTGGCAAAGGCAAAGCAACAAATCATTCTAATCATGTTGTTATTCATTGCCCTTAGTGTAACCCTGGGCCTTATTGGTGCTTTTTATGTTTCACGAACGATTAAGCGTTCTCTACTTAATTTTGAGCCGGAAGATATTGCTAGATTATATTCAGAGAATAAAGGGATATTAGCCACGATTCGGGAGGGGATCATTGCCATAGATCTAGAGGGTAGAATCACATTAATAAACAAGCAGGCTCTGGAGTTAATTAGATGTGGGAACGAGGATGTTCTCGGAGAGTATATCACAAAAGTATTTCCACAAAGTAAACTACCTGATGTGATCGATACTAAAGAATCGATCTTCGATTACCAACATGCGTTAAAAGACATTATCGTAAACTCAAATAATATCCCCATCATCAATGACGATAAAATAATTGGTGGTGTATCCTCTTTCAGGGATCAAACCGAAATTATTAGGCTATCTGAACAAGTAACAGGTGTACATAAAATAGTCGATTCTCTGCGAGCTACCACCCATGAATTTAAGAATAAGCTTCATGTGATTCTTGGATACATTGAATGTGATAAGCTTGAAGCGGCTGTTAACTATATCTCAACAGTTAGTGATGATATACAGAATAATGTCAGTCATATTTTGAAACTAGTTAAAGAGCCTACGATTGCTTCCTTATTGATTGGCAAAATTAGTCGTGGTCATGAGCTGAAGGTTGATGTTCGATTACATGAGGATAGTTATTTTGACAATCAGTTTCTCATGGATATTAATAGTCTGGTTGTTATTATAGGCAACTTGATTGATAATGCTTTGGAACATTTAAATGTAGTGGATAAAAAAGAGAAAATCATTGATATTCTTTTATTAGAAGAGGAATCACTGATCCGGCTGGAGATTTCTGATAATGGTCTAGGAATTGTTGATATTTCATTGGCTTGTCAGAAAGGTTATACAACCAAAGATAGCGGCTTAGGCTATGGATTATATTTGGTGAAAGAGAATGTTGAGAAATATCAGGGACTGCTAGGTATAGAGAGCATACCTGGAAAGGGCACAACATTTACGATTATTTTTAACAAGGAGGGAACATCAATTGATTCGAGTACTTATCGTCGAAGATGATCCGATGGTTGCAGAAATTAATACACAATATATTCAAAATGTTAAAGGTTTTGAGGTCGTTGGATGGTCTGAAGATGGGGAACAAGCCTTGGATTTAATGGGAAATATGTCAATTGATTTATTAATTCTCGATGTGTTCATGCCAAGGATGGATGGACTTGAGTTACTCAAGCAATTGCGAAAGAGCTATAGTGAAGTTGATATTATATTCGTTACAGCTGCCAAGGAAAGAAATATTATTGATCAGGGCTTGAAGCTTGGAGCGGTTGATTATTTAATCAAACCGTTTAAGTTCGATAGAATCCGAATTTCATTAGAGAAATATCGGAAAAGATATGAATTATTCAATGATCATGAAGAAATAAATCAAGCTAATCTGGATTGCCTCTTTGAATTGAAATCAGAAGCCGAAGTACCTAAAGGGATTCATTGCCATACTTTAGCTTTGATTAAAGAGTATATAACAAAAGCTGAGTATGAGATCGAAGTTCGAAAACTTGCAGAAGATCTGGCTATTTCCACTGTAACTATAAGACATTATCTTGATTATCTAACTGAAATTAATGTGTTGACCAAAGATTTGAAATATGGTTCTGTGGGCAGACCTATTTATATTTATCATCAGTGCGTGATCTAGAACTCACTTTTTTTATTTGAAAAACTCTTTAGAAACTTTACTTATGTAGAATCCTTCCTGAGCTATGTTACGATCTTTGAAAAAAGGAGGCTTCTTTCAAAATGAAAAAAGGTTTAATGATTGCATTCTCATGTATCTTCTTAATTACAGGCTGTAATTCTGGTGGGGGTTCGACCGGTGCCAATTCAACCGAGGTCAGTTCTAGCGATGTCAAATCAACTAATCAAACTAAGGAAGTAGATGTTGTAGTAGTCGGAGGAGGAGGCGCTGGCTTAACAGCAGCAATAGAAGCTCATGATGCAGGTGCGAAAGTAATTGTGGTGGAGAAAATGCCTTTTGTTGGGGGGAACACTGTTCGCTCTAAAGGTGGGTTAAATGCAGCTGAAACTAGTGTGCAAAAGAAATTAGGAATCAATGATTCTATAGACACTTTCTACAAGGATACAATGGAAGGCGGTAAGAATTTAAACGATCCCCAATTAGTGAAATATTTCACGGATAATTCTGCTGAGGCTGTGGAGTGGCTGATTTCCATCGGTATGGACTTGGGTGATGTAGCTCCAGGTGCAGGAGCCACAAATCCTAGAATGCATCGTCCAACGGGTGGTAAAGATGTTGGGGCTGTTCTAATTGAAACTTTAAACAAGAACATGAAAGAGCGTAATATTGAAACAATAGTTAATACAACGGTTACAGAAATTATTGATGCTACTGGTAAAATTGGTGGTGTCAAAGCGATCAATAATGATACTCAACAGGAAATCCAAATTAATGCTGATGCAGTCATTGTAGCAACCGGCGGATTTGCAGCAAATGAAGCACTTTATACAAAGTATAGAGAAGATTTGAAAGGATTTATTACTACTAATCATGCAGGTGCTACGGGAGATGGCATTATTATGTCTGAACCACTTGGAGCTGGGTTAGTAGATATGGATCAAATTCAAACGAATCCTACTGTAGAACAAAGTAAGGCTGAAGTAATATCGGAATCTGTTCGTGGTCTTGGAGCTATTTTTGTTAATCAAGGAGGAGTACGTTTTACCAGTGAAATGTTAACTCGAGATGTGTTGTCCGCCAAGATATTAGAACAAGAGGGTAAATATACATATATTATCATTGATCAGCGGTTACGAGATAATATGCAAGCAATTGAGGGATTGATTAAAAAGGGTCTCGTTACTGAAGGCAGTTCGATTGAAGATCTCGCGACTAAACTAGCAATTGATCCATCTACGCTTAAATCAACGTTAGATCGTTGGAATACGTCAGTAGTAAATAAGAAAGATGAGGAATTTGGTCGTAATACAGGTATGGATAATGACCTGACTAAAGCCCCTTACTATGCAATTAAAGTGGGTCCTGGGGTACACCATACAATGGGTGGAATCAAAATTAATACAAATGCAGAGGTCTGTAAGAGTGATGGAACTCCAATCCAGGGGCTTTATGCTGCTGGTGAAACAACTGGCGGTATTCATGGTGCTAACCGGTTGGGTGGTAATGCGGTTGCCGATATTATCATATTTGGTAGACAGGCTGGCATCAAAGCGTCTGAGCTTGCTATCAAGAATGGAAGTCTTCTTAATGAGCAAGGGACTAAGGACACCGAAGTAAAAGTTACTGGGGTTAAGGAAGGTTTAGTAGGAAATTACAAAGATGGCACTTATACGGCTTCTGGTAAAGGTAATAATGGTGATTTAACAGTAGAGATAGAAGTTAAGGGAGGTCTTCTTCATAGCATTGAAGTTAAGGAGTTTTCTGAAACTGGCCCGATCTTCACCACAGTAGAAGAACAATTAATACCGAAAATTATTTACGAACAATCGACTGAACAGGATGCTATCAGTGGTGCAACCAATTCTAGCAAAGCCTTGATGGAAGCAGTGAAATTAGCCTTAGATCAAGCTAAATAAATGAAATGCGCAACTTTTGTTAGACGAAAAAAGGAAACTCCGCTCAAATGGAGTTTCCTTTTTTATCCTTTGAAACTAGGATTACTTACGTTCACAGACCTCATATTATAGTATAATCAGACTATATTGTTCAATAGTGAAAGATGGGAATATAGCACTATTAGATTTATCGAAGAATGAGGCGTACATGAGAACTTCGGAGAATAAGATTAAGTTAAGCCATATGTTTTACATAGTAGTATTCATCTGCCTGCTGCTTGTGGTGCGCTGGAGCTGGCATAATCACTTTTCAGCGTCCAATCCTCCCACAGTGAAGGAAGGTGTGCTGGATCTACGGGGAGTAGACATTGAATCACTAAGCTCTTTTCCGCTGGATGGAGAATGGGAGTTCTATCCTGAACAATGGGTGAATGCCACCAATATCGACAATGCGTCAAAGGGTCAGAGGCTTCAGGTACCGGGTAACTGGAATGCTAAATTCAATCCTCCAGCCGATCATGAGAAGGCATATGGTTACGGAACTTATCATTTGCGTATTCTGCTGGATCAGCCCTTGTCTGAGCCGCTTAGCTTTTGGTTTCAATCGGTCTATACTGCTTCTGAAGTGGAGATTAATGGAACAGTTCTCTCACGGTTTGGTGTGTTATCTGATAATAAGGAAGGCCATGTTTC
Source organism: Paenibacillus sp. FSL R10-2734 (assembly GCF_037963865.1). Lineage (NCBI taxonomy): Bacteria > Bacillati > Bacillota > Bacilli > Caryophanales > Paenibacillaceae > Paenibacillus > Paenibacillus sp. FSL R10-2734. The sequence continues at coordinate 3,243,674 of NZ_CP150170.1, forward strand.
TGTCGCGAAGTCATTTCTAATCAGTTATGCGCCTACGGATCAGAACCAACTGGATCTGTTTGTTCGAACGTCAAATTATGAGTCTCCGTTAAAAGGGGGCATTGTTCGGTCAGTGAAGTTTGGCATTCAACATGAGGTTGATACAATCTACTGGAATTCCATTGGCTTACAGCTTATCGTTGGAGTCATTCTTCTGCTTCACGGGTTCTATTTGCTGATTATCTATTTGATGGATGTGCGAAAAACAGAGTTATTTAATTTCGTTATGATGATGGTCGCAGGGGCTATGACCGTTGGGGTTAAGCACAACGGCTTGTTATTCCGGTTTCTTCAGGTTGATTTTGCATGGACGTTGAAGCTAAACGCTCTTTCATATATGGGGTTCTGTTTGTTCCTTTTCCTGATGGGTAGAGTTCTGTTGGGTAATCAGCGTAATGGTAAGGCTTTTTATAGCTACATCCTCATACTCCTAGGTTACACCCTATATATTGTACTGGGGCCTGAAGAGAACGTTCTATATTCGATTGAAAAAGGATACTACATGATCCTGTACTATGTTCCAATAATTTGGACGGCATATTATTTTGCGAAAATGGTATTCATTCGGGCTGAGGGTGCTCTATTTTTGCTATGCGCAGTACTAGCTGTAATAAATAATATATTGTGGGGGGCGGTCTATTACGCAGGAACCTCACAATTTATGTTTTATCCAGTAGATTTGATTGCTGCACTTGCGGCTTTCTCTGCCTATTGGTTTAGGAGATATTTTCATCAATCCCATCAAAATGTGTTACTGAATGCTCAATTGGCTGAAGCCAACAAATTAAAGGATCGTTTTCTGGCCAATACATCACACGAGCTGCGCACCCCACTGCATGGAATTATGAATATTGCCCAGAGCGTGTTAACGAGGAAAAAAAATGTGCTGGATAAAGAGAGTCAACATGACATAGAACTGCTAATTATGGTCAGCCGGCGGATGTCGCTTATGCTGAATGATTTGCTTGATGTGGTGAGATTGCAGGATAAACGGATCGTGTTGAATATAAAAGCGGTGCAAGTAAGGTCATTGGCTGAAGGTGTGCTGGATATGCTACGCTTCCTCACTGGCGGGACGAAGGTGGAGCTTCGCCAGAATATAAATGAGGATTTACCGCGTGTTTATGCTGATGAGGAGCGATTGGTACAGATTCTGATTAATTTGGTTCATAATGCGCTTAAATACACCGAACAGGGAAGGGTAGAGCTGGCAGCAGAACAAGTAGGCGAGGATGTATGGATACATGTCACGGATACTGGAATAGGTATGGATGAGGCATTGCAAAAGCGTGTGTTTATGCGCTATGAACAAGGGGCTCACAGCGAAGGTGGTATTGGCCTTGGACTTAGTATCTGTAAGGAGTTGGTTGAACTGCACGGCAGTGATTTATTTCTGCAATCGCAGCCAGGCCACGGTAGCAAGTTCAGCTTCAAGTTACCCGTAGCAGATGAGAGTTTGCAGTTACCTATTCCTGATGTTCATTTAGAAATGGAAACGGACGCTATGTCACCATTCAGCAGGTGGATAAACACAGAGAGATCTGCTATGGAAGCTGCCACATACAGTACGAAGGAAGCTGAGTCGCTCTCGAAGCTTGAAACAGGTTCTGACATCATTCGGATTCTGGCGGTAGACGATGATTCGGTCAATTTAAAAGTTTTGCAAAATATTTTGTCAGATGGAGCTTATCGGATTGAGACAACGACTTCTGCACGTGAGGCGCTGGATAAGTTACATCATGAGCGGTTTGATTTGGTCATCGCTGATGTGATGATGCCAGGCATGTCTGGTTATGAATTAACAAGATTAATTCGTGAGCGATTCACAATGTATGAACTGCCTATTATTCTACTGACCGCTCGAAGTGAGCCGCAAGACATCTATGCAGGTTTCTTGGCAGGAGCGAATGACTATGTCACCAAGCCAGTTGATGCAATGGAATTGAAGTATCGTGCTTGGTCTCTCTCTTCTATGAAGCAAGCGGTCAATGATCGATTGCGGATGGAGGGGGCTTATTTACAAGCACAGATTCATCCACATTTTCTCTTCAATACACTGAATTCGATTATGTCCTTGAGTGATTTTGATACTGGAAAGATGAGAGACCTATCAGAAGCTTTTACTACTTATCTGCGCATCAGCTTTGACTTCTTGAATGTTGGTAAGCTTGTTACTTTGTCGAGGGAACTTGAGCTAGTGGAGAATTATGTATATATCCAGCAGCAGCGTTTTGAAGAGAGATTGCATGTGGAATGGGAAGTGGACGCGGATCTTGAGCTTTTAATCCCTCCGCTTACGATTCAGCCACTAGTCGAGAATGCCGTTCGGCACGGGGTTTTAAGTCGGGCTAAAGGTGGAACGCTACGCATTCACATTGAGACACATGCGGATGCTGTCCATTTTAACATTGCAGATACGGGGATTGGGATGAACGAAGCTCAAGTCAGTAAGTTGTTAAATCCTAAGGGCTATAAGGATCAAGGGATTGGACTGCTTAATACAGATCGAAGATTGACTCAATTGTATGGGCAAGGCTTGAAGATTCAAAGTATTCCTGGCGTGGGAACTACGGTGTCATTTATTATTCCTGATCAGGATTGATTGTGTAAAGCAAGATTAGTAGATTGAATCTGATAGTGATCATGGGGTAACTCCTTGGAGTTATCCCTTTTTGCTGTTTGAAAAAGTTCAATTGGTAATAATTTTAGAAAAATATGTAATTATTTCACTATTGTTCCATCATAGATTGTAAAAACAAAACCTACCTGCCATTATTACAAAGAAAGGAAAATTTGTAATCAAAGGGATTGAAATCTTTTTATTTTAACTTTGGAGGTAATGATCATGAAGCATTCCATCATTGTACCAGTTAATCAAGATTACAACATCCTGACTCTATTTACAGAGTCTCTAATGAGGACCATCGAACCTTTCACGGAAATTATTTTCATCAATGATGGCTCTGGTCTGAAGGTCCAAGAGCATTTGGAGCGCTTACAGCGTGAAGCATCAGCAAAGGTAAAGATAGAGATTATACGTCATGAATATCCGAAAGGCTGTGCAATATCAATTAACGAAGCGTTAAGTAACGTGCAAGGCAATTATATTTATTTGCTAGATTCCGATATCATCCTCAATCCAAATTGGCAAGAGCAAATGGAAGATACGTTGAATAGCAGCCCTTCCATCGGCATGGTTGGCGGTGTGCTCCTCTACCCGCAGACGGGTGGGATACAGCATTGCGGTATTACTTTTGCAGATACCATTGGCCGCCATTTGTTTCTGAATGCAACGCTTGAGGATATTCCACAGCATATATTTGAGGTGCAAATGGTTATCTTCGCAATGTTTGCCATGAAGCGAGAAGTATTCGAAAAAGTCGGGTATTTGGATGAAAAATTTTTTAATGGCTATGAGGATTTCGATTATCAAATGAGAGCTAAAGAGGCCGGATATACAACCGTAATCAATCCTAAAACCCAAGCTTATCATTGGGAAAGAAGCAATGGCATTCATCGGAATTTCAATCGGAAGAACAACTTAGCGCGTTTTTGGAAGAAGTGGGGCAATCAAATAAGCAGTGATACGTGGAATTTCACTTTATTAAATCTTGAACATCGCCTTTTAACACACCGTCTTGAACATGGAGCAACTTATATTGGAGTCGATTTGGCTGAGGTTCGCAGCGATGCAGATTCATTGTGGGATCATTTACAACAATCAGAGCTCGTAACCTTAACTGACATATTAAATTATTCTAATCGTTTTAATTCCAATGGTGCGATCTGGCTGCCACAAGTTCTTGGCAAAGAGCTTATTCATTCTTCATCAAGGTTGTTGTTCTTGGTAGACAATTTCACTCGATTACTCGACAACCGATATTGGATTGAAATACGGCGGAAAGCTTCACACGATGATCTTATCGTAGATTTATATGGAAATGTGCTTTTAATCAACCAGATATACGCTAGCTGCTGGCCTGGAACGAAGGTTCGCTGAATGAAGGAGATCCCAATGGAACCGACTAAACAGCACCATAATTTCACAAAAAGTTTGGATTGGCTAGAGCAAGCTTCCACAATTATTCCAGGTGGATGCAGCACACTCGCCAAAACACCAGAGAGACTTTTCCCCGGTTTCACAGCTTTATGCTGTGCGGAAGCAAATGGAGCAAACTTTACTGATATTGATGGTAATGAATGGCTGGATTGTGAGATGGCAATGGGAACTGTGCCGTGGGGACATGCACGAGTAGAAGTAACAGATGCGATTATACAACAATTAACAAAAGGGACCAGCTTCTCAACTGCGGCGGATTTAGAGCTAGAAGCTGCGAAGCTCATTCTAAAAAGATTTGACGAACGTTATAAGATGTTGAAATTTGCGAAAGGAGGGGCTGATGTTGTAAGTGCGGCTATTCGTGTATCTCGTGCCTATAGTGGAAAATCAAAGGTGATTGCCACAGGGTATCATGGTTGGCATGATTGGTCTGCTTACGGGTATTACGGTGAAAATACGGAAGCCCTTGGATTACCGCCATTCATTAGAGACACTACATATTTTATGAACGGTGACGCATTTGAAACTTTGAAGCTAATTAAGCGCGATGCTGATGATATTGCTTGTATTGTGTTATGTCCGAACGAATGGAAGAAAGAAGAGCTTAGTGTCGTTGTCGACAGCTGTAAACAAAGGAATATAACCGTCATCTTCGACGAAGTCACTTCAGGCATTCGGATGGGAAAACAGGCAACAGCGGGTGAATATGATATTTGGCCAGACATATTATGTCTCTCAAAAGGAATGGCTAACGGATTGCCTTTAGCGGTTATTATGGGCGGCGAGCGATGGATGAAGTTATTGACGGACGTTCGGTTCAGCGCTGCGCATGCAAGTGAGACGATTGCTTTAGCAGCGCTAATTGCCTGCGAGCAATTAATCCAGCAGGCTCCTGTCTGGCCAAGTTGGCGTGCTAGAACCACTCGGTTAATCCATGATCTGAAAGAAATGATTGAGCTGCTTGAAATTCAGGATTTAGAGCTGCAAGGCACATATGCAAGCTTTTGTATTCGTAAACATGCCTGCGATCAATTTTATAATGATCCGTTCCGTGAGTTTCTTGTGAAACGGCTGGCGAAAGACGGCATTTTCAGCAAAGGATTTTTCGTGTTCTCTGATAGTCATACTGATGCGGATTATGACCGAATCCAGCAATCCATTCAGTCAGCATTGCAAGTCTGGAGTGTTTCTAGCAAAGAACAAATTAAATAATATATTAGGAGGAATATCAAATGAAAGCACTTGTATACACAGCACCAAAAACAGTTGAACTAATGGAAATGGAAGAGCCGAATATTCAATCTGATATTCAAGTAAAGGTTAAGATTTATGGATCGGGTATTTGTGGGACCGACTTGAATGTCATTAAAGGTAAAATTTTTGCCAACAAGGGCACTGTGATCGGGCATGAGGGAGTAGGTACTGTAGTAGAAGTAGGCAAGCGGGTTCGTAGCGTTAGTGTTGGTGATCGGGTTATCGTTGACCCTACCCAAGCTTGCGGAGTATGTCATTATTGTCGGAAGAGTCAATTTTGCTACTGTGAAAATTTTGAGGACCATCAGGTGGGAATGACCATACATGGCACTTTCGCAGAATATTACGTCGGTGAAGAAAAGTATATGTACAAAATTCCAAGCTCGATGAGCTGGGAAACGGCAATGCTAATTGAACCGCTTGGTTGTGTGCTGAATACGTTTCTGAAAGCGGACATTAAGCCAAGTGATTCAGTGGTTGTATTAGGTTCTGGAGCTATAGGATCTTTATGCCAGCTTATCAGCAAACGCCTCGGACGTCTGACAGTAGGAACGGAGCCAGACGATTATCGCCGCAACTTTGCCAGCAACATTGCCGATCATGTATTTGATCCAGCCGACATGTCCATTGAATCGGTCCTAGCTTTGAATGATAATCGTAAATTCGATATTGTTGTGGATTGTGTAGGAAATCAATTGCATACCGCACTAGAATTGATTGGTAAGGGCGGACGGATTATTCCGATGGGCTACAATGATCAATATGAAGTTTCCATTCGCCCAACGGACTTTATTAACAATGGTGTGAACATTATAGGTAAGGTTGCCGTTCATCAAATCGTTGGTATGGCGTTGGAATTCGCGCAAAGCATTCCAGAGCTTGAAAGTTTGATTACATCTAAAGTAGCATTGGAGCACTATGAGCAAGCTTTTAACGAAACTATGGGATATCATATGCGTACTGGTGATCCACTACCTATGACCTCAGTCAAATCGATTCTAGTATGTTAGGGTGAAATCAATGATTTTCCAAAAGTTCAGAGAGCTCCCAGACAATCCGCGCTATTCGATCTGGCTAGAACCGTTATGGGCAATTCCCGGTACGATTGTATTATTTTATGCCCCTTTGTACATGAAAGGGGCAGGTCTTTCTGATATTCAGATAGGCCTTATTAATTCAATTAACTTATATTTTGCGTTTGTGTTTCAGATGTTTGCGGGAGCGGTCACAAATAAATGGGGGAGGAAACGAACATCTCTTATTTTCGATCTAGTAGCTTGGAGTGTTCCAATGTTTATTTGGGCTTTTTCAAATAATTTCTGGCTTTTTTTGATCGCTTACTTATTGAATGCGACGAATAAATTTGTCACTGTCGCCTTTAACCTACTAATTATCGAGGACGTAAAAAAACAGCAGCGATCGCATGTTTTTGCAATGATGAATATTATCATTATTTCTGCTGGGGTGCTGGCACCTCTTGCAGGTGGGGTTATTAGCAAATATGGAATTATGCCGACGCTTAGCGTCATCTATTTCGCCGGCGGCATTAGTATGACGATCATGTTTGTTCTAAGAAACTATTTAACAAAAGAGACCGAAGCCGGAAAAGTGATGATCGAAGCGAATAGCAATACCCATATTTTGCGAGGTGTTCTCCAGAGCTTTCGTTTATTCGGACAATCATTGCGTGATCGGCAAATATTGCCCATCTTATTGATTACAATTATTTCAAATATTATTTTGCAGATGAACTTTTTCCAGGTTATTTATCTGAAAGAGGAGCTTGGCTTCAAGGATCAAATGATTTCGTGGATTCCGTTCATTACGGCGATTGCCACTATTCTTGTATACAGTGTTGTGATGCCTAGAATGAGAAATCAAAGCGATGAATTCTATGTCAAGCTGTCCTTGGCATTATGTGCAATAGGATCATTATTATTCTTGTTTATTCCAAGTGGAAATACTGTTATGTTGTGTATAGTGACAACGATATTGGCCGCAGGAATGTTCTTGCTTCCTACTTACAGAGATGCGCTGCTAATGAACCGGTTAGGTAAATATGAAAAAGCAGATATGTTCTCTTCTGTACAAGTAGTCATGTCCATTGTCGCGATTCCTTGGGGATATATTTCAGGACTTATTTATGCCTATAAGCCATCTTTGTTATTTATTCTCATCTTTATCAGCTATGCCAGCGTGATAGCCCTGGCTTTTCCTATGGGGCGAAAGACAAGGCGTCTTGTTGAAAAACCATTGATGATAGGAGAAGAAGAATGACTGTAAACTTATTCGTAAATGAAACAAGAAAACAACTGAGCTGGATGAATCGCCCTGCAACCTGGGAATTTACAGATTTAGATGGACTGACCTTATTAGCACCTCCCAAATCAGACTTTTTCCAAGACCCAGCAGGTAAACATATCGCAAGCTCAGCACCATTCTTATCCGTACCTGTTGGGGATTCCTTTGAAATGACAACCAGAATTAGTGTCGATATGCAGCATAAATATGATTCAGGATGCCTTATGTTTATGATAGATCATCATAACTGGGGCAAAATTTGCTTTGAATTTGACGGACAGCATCCCATAATTGTGTCTGTGGTGACAAGAGAAGGGATGTCAGATGATTGTAACTCCGTTAAAGTTGCCGTTGACAAACCTTATTTGCGTATCACCAAGCAAAATCATTGTGTCACCTTTTCCTATTCGGAGGACGGCGCGAATTGGACACTTATCCGATATTTTGGAATGAATGAAGGTGCTGAATGCGTAGCAGGTGTTGTCGCGCAATCTCCGCAAGGTGAAGGCTGCTCAGTGAGTTTCGACTATTTAAGTTTATCGGAATCGAAGCAAGAAAGCCGCTTCTAAACGAATAAATGAAGTGGGGGAGCTTATATGAAAGCAGTAATATTTGACTTCGATGGTTTACTGCTCGATACCGAAACGCCATGGTATTACGTATTCAAAGAAGCTTATTCTGCGTACGGACTGGAATTACCTTTGTCGCTTTGGGCCGGCAATGTGGGCACTAACTTTGAAGAGTTTCACCCTTATAAATATTTGGAACAGCAAGTAGGGGAACCAATTGACCTGAAACGACTTCAGTCTGATTTGGAACATAACTATGAGCTTCGCATGAAAAATGCACAATTGCTACCAGGTGTAGATGAAGCGCTGCAACAAGCTCGACAGCGGGGCATGAGGCTCGCTATTGCTTCAAGCTCTACTCGCGACTGGGTGTTTAAGTATTTGCAATACTTTGAGCTGCTACCTCTATTCGATGCAGTAGTTACATCTGATGATGTCAAATGTGTAAAGCCAGATCCTGAACTATATAAGCTGGCGATGCACCAATTAGGCGTAAGCCCAAACGAAACCCTCGCGTTCGAGGATTCACCCAATGGCTTGAAAGCAGCTAATGCTGCAGGCATTCGTTGTATTATTGTTCCGAATGAAGTAACTAGAGAGCTTGACTTTCCACCTTATGAGAGGAGACTAGCATCTCTCCTTGAATTTGATTTCGAGCAATTGTCGTTGGAGGATGAGCTAATGGATCTGGCATAATCGTGTAGTGATGATGACATAAAATAGAAACAAGCCGAAGCGATTGCACGCCTCGGCTTGTTTCTATATATAGTTGAAGTTTATTTCGCAGATACAGATTTGAACCATTCGTTAACTTCTTTAGTGATTTGGTCACCACCATTGGTTTTCCAATTGGCAACAAATTGGTCAAAAGCATCTACAGGCAGTTTACCATAAATGATTTTGTTGAAAGTTTCCATTTCGGACTGACGAAGCAGGTTCCATTTGGAAACCATCGTTGGTGTAGCAGCACCAGTGAAGTAGTTTTGTTTACGAACGTCTATTTGTGACATAACTACTTTTCCTGCCGCCCAGTTTTCTGGTTTACGGAACTCTGCCATTTGTTTTTCATAAGGTGTTTCAGCTTTCTCGCCATCAGCAAGTTTAACCAAGGTCTTCATAAACAGATCAGGAATACGTGCCGGACCTGTTAAGAATGGGAATTCATTGGAGAATTCTTTAATCTTGTCTTTATCACTTGTAGGTTTTCCATCAATCATGTCCCAATCGTAACCTTTAGCAAAGCCATATTCATATTGGCTGCCTGCAGCAGGGTTAGCTAAGTTATCAAGCAGGTAGTTATAGTACAAGAAAATCGCTTCAGGATGCTTAGCATCCTTGTTAATCATGATACTAGCGTTCACACCAGAATTCTGCCATTTGGTTCCAATCAAACCATCTGGTCCTGCTGGAACTGGATAACCTTTAATCTTCGCTCCAGCTACGTTCTTCATAAGATCGGGAGCCGGCCAGTCTGGAACCCAGTTAGCGCCTGGCAGAATCCCAGCTGCACCCTTCGTGAAGCTTTCAGCAGATTTACCTTCATCCCAAAGAGCGGAGTCCGCATGAATATAACCTTTGTCCATCCATTCACTAAGCTTTGCGAGTGCTTGCTTAGCACCTGGATTAATTGATCCATATTCTAGATTTCCGTCTTTGTCTTTGTTCCACTGTTCCTCAATCGTACCGTATGCCCCGAATAACCAGTCGAGTTGGCCCATCCAGGTGTTTGTATTGTTTTTCAAAGAAATTGCAAGCGGGTACACATCTTTAGGTGCTAAGCCATCAGGGTTTTCGTTCTTGAATTTGTCCATGATGATCTCAAGATCAGCGATGGTCTTAGGAGCCTGAAGATTCAGCTTTTCCATCCAATCTTCACGCAACCACAGAAGCGTATCATCATTGTCGGTATATTCAAGGATCGGCAGATTATATTTCTTACCGTCTTTAGTGAATGGGTACCAAAGTTCTGGATGTGCTGTAACGTGGTCTTTCAGAATCTTATTGGCATACTTATCAAACAATTCATCGATGGCAATAAACTGACCAGAATCAATTAGCTGATTGGTCAATACTGCGTTAGTTGGTACAAAAACGAAATCAGGCAGCTTCTCGCCAGAAGCAATGGCAAGCTGAAGTTTTTGTCTGTATTGATCGTCGTTTGCAGGATACCAAGTATCTTTATGCTTCATGCCGAGTGTTTCAAGCATCCAGCGATCGTGTACGTTGTTTTCTTTGGTATCACCTTGAACATACTTCTTAGGCATCAATACGGAGCTGAACTCAATCGGTGGATCGTATTTTCCTTTTGCGAAAGCAGCATCTGCTTCGGATTGGGTATTTTCAGTTGCGTTACCATTTTTAGCGTTCTCATTAGCTGTGCCGCTACTGCCACATGCTGTGAGAGTGATAAGTGCTGTGACCGTGAGTAGCGACCACATTTTCTTAAACTTGATCATTCTTCAATTCCCCCTACTGTGTATGATCTTTACAAGTGTAACTTTAACAACTTGTCGGGGATGTCATCTATATGAGATTTTTAGTTTCGATAGGACTCTATCATGCTATTTATTTTGTGTCTCTATATTCCTGCGGCGTTACCCCAAACTGCCGTTTGAATACTTTAATAAAATAAGCAGGGTCCATATAGCCAATCTCCATGCTGATTTCATAGACTTTTTTAGAAGTCGTCTTCAGCTTATGACAGGCACGATCCATCCGTAAACGCGAGATATAATCGCTAATTCCTTCACCCGTTTCAATCTTATATATTTTTGATAAATGCGTCGGATGGAGATTTACATGATCAGCCAGAACACGTAATGATACATCATCATGTAAGTTCTTATCCGTATAATCCTGAATTTTCTTTACATACTCGGAACGTATATCTTTGATTTCGTTAGATGTTCCTTCTTTTAGATTGGCTAGAACACTTAGTGACCATTTTCTTAGTTTACTAATGCTGGTAAAAGCATCCCCACTCTGCAACGCTTCCATGTCGGTCCCCATTAAGCTTGCCAGTGTATGACCATTGCGATGGGCAAGATTCGTGAAAGAGGCAGTAATTAAAAAGCCAGCCTCCATACAATGTTCCCAGGATTCAGACCATTTCTCATCCAATTCAGCACAGACGGCAAGTAATTTCTCTTCGGCCGCATCCCAATGTCCACTCTCCAGTAGGTGAATCAAAGTGGGAGGGGTATATAGAGCATCCAAGGGGCCGTGCGCTGAAGGAAGTTCCAAGTCACTGACCCGCATAATGAATTCTCGCTCATCTCCGACAATTTGACGGAAAGAGGAGGAGGCTTGATGGAAACGATTTGACAACTGCTCAGGAAACTTGAACCACTCCGTGATTACAATGGAAAGTGAACCTTTCAGGAATTGTTTAACCTTGTACTGAAGTTGTAAAGAAAGCTTTTCTAATATGGATTCTTTTCCAAGATCAGTTCCTTGTTCTTTAAGCTGGAGCAGAAACACAAGATATCCATGTTCCTCTTTAACGCCCCAAACCTCCATAAATTCACCCATAATCTCTTCAGCCATATTAATGATCGCATATTCAATCAAGGTTTGATCTGTATTATCAAATTCTCCGAATTCTTCTTCCATTCGTACAAGCATCAATGCGGATTCTCCGGATTGGAAGGGTAGATCGTAACTCACGAGCTTCCGTTCCCATTCTCCGGCTTGAAATCGATGACCTTGTAAGGCATCCAGTAACAATCGCCCCCGTAAAACCGGAAGATTCTCCCGGAGGGTAAACTGGGTTCGCTTAAGAGAACTAATGAGCTCCCATTCTGCATTTAATTGATTGATCGCATTTTTGACTGCTCCGAGCAATTCATCATCAGTAGGCGGTTTAAGCAAGTAATCCACGGTCTTATTCTGGAGTGCTTTTTTGGCATAATCGAATTCTGAATGGCCGGATAATATAATACATTTTATTTTTTTGTTGTGTTTTCTTATCCGCTCTATCAATTCAATTCCCGTCATTTCTGGCATTTGAATATCTGAGATTACTATATCAATGGGATGCGTATCAATAATTTGTAAGGCTTCACGTGCTGAATAAGCTTTATGCACCTGTTCAATTCCCAGCGTATGCCAGGGTTTAGTCATGGAAAGATTATCTACCCAGTGTGCTTCGTCGTCTACTATGATCATCTGCATGTTGTTAGTCTCCTTGATGGTTCTTTAATTTATAACTTTCATCCTCAGTTGGGATCTCCCAGATAATCTCTGTTCGGAATCCACCGAGAGGGGATGGCTTGAATGTAAGACTTGAATGATTGCCGAATAGGTGTATGATCCGCTGATTCGTATTCCAAAGACCACAACCCATTTCTTCCTGCAAAGGCTCCTGCATTTTACGATTTAATGCTTCTAGCTGATCCAGATTCAAGCCGGGACCATCGTCATCAATATAAATTTTGCAGAAACCGTTTGACTTCTCACCACTAATTTTGATTTCACCTGATGTATAAGACTTCGATACTCCATGAATCACAGAATTCTCTACCATCGGTTGAAGCATTAGGCGTGGCACAGACTGGCTTAGCATATCCTCAGGAATATCAATATGATATTCAATTCTGCCATTGCGCAGCTTCTGGATATCTAAATAGTTGACAAGAAGCTTGATTTCTTCCTCCAAAGAAGCTGTCTCTCGTTCCATTCGGGTGGTATAGCGATAGTAAGCACTTAAATTATACGCCATGGAGACGACAGCGTCCTCATCTTTCATCTGGGCCATATTGATAATATAACCAAGGCAGTTATAGAGGAAATGTGGATTGATTTGCGCTTGGAGCTGCTTCAGGGTAGCTTCTCGGGCTCGGATCTTTTCATTAAATACATTTTCTATCAAGTCTTGAATTTGATGGGACATATCATTAAAACGGTGGAACAGAAACGAAAACTCATTTTGCTCTTTGCTATGAAGACGTACGGAGTAGTCTCCCTGCTGTACGCGCCGTAACCCGCTGACTAGCTTTTTAATTGGATATTGAACATTTCTATATAGCAGAATTGAAGAGGAAATTCCCACAACAAATAGCAAAATCATAGTGATATAGAATAAATCCCGACTAATAGAAATCGGTTTGAGTATTTGATAAAGCGGGACAACATCTATCAAATGCCAGTCCAAAGAGGATGACTTCACAGAGCTGACCAAATAGTTCTTCCCATTCAGTTTCACTACATCCTCGGTTGTATTATCCGGAGAGTGGTTGTCCAAATAACGAATAAGTTCATCTGATAGCTGCTTGTCCGCACTACGGTTCAAGATCGGTTTATCCCCTTTGTGATAGAAGAAAGGATCACCTTGCCCACCTGCTTTATATGAATCTAGCATGTTTTGAATGTTCTCATAACTGAAACTCGCTTCAATGACTAGGCTACTTCCCGTTAAAGTTCCTGGCTGAGCTAAGGAATCCGTAAAGAACCAGTAAAAGGATTTTAGATCGCCCTGAGATTCCACGCCATGATCACCATACGTCCATTTTCCACTCATATTTGCTTTTAAATAATCCTCATCATACCCAGTGGGTCTGTCGTAGTTGGCAATGACATCTTTATTCTGCTGTGAATGAACAGCGTATCTGGTAGGCCAAATATCTGTAACCCCAGCCTGCAGCACCATCTTTTCCTGAATAATATATCTTGTCTGCATTTGATCATATCGATCTTCCCATACATTTAATCCATTGAATGCCCTGACATTGGGATCTTTGGAAAGAATAAGAGTGAAATCCATCATCTGATTAATTCGCGAATCGATCTGGTTGGATAAAAAAGTGAGTTGTTTCGTGTTGGACATCTGCAGCTCTTTACCTACAACGTCGAAAGTGACGTTATTTGAGAAGGTATACATGATAATGATGGGAATGAATAAGATTATGATCAAGCTGTTTATCTTGGCAAACAGACTAAATCGAGAATGTAAGTTTTCTCTAACTTTTGTAAAGCGCTTCCATAAATTCATAAATGCCCCTCCAAATGATGTCCTAATAAAACCCTATCAAGCCCTAACAATGTTATATAGTCAAACCTAAGAAACGCCTGATACTATTTATAGCAGAGATCCCCATCACACACAAAATATTTTTTTGGGAACAGGAGAGAGCTATGGAGGCTAATATGGAGGTTAACTCGATACAGCAGGCGAGCCTAGAAAGTCAGCCAGGTAAAAAAAGAAAAAAAGGCTTTAATCAACCATGGATTCTCCATTTAATGGTGTTGCCGGCGGCAATTATGGTTTTTATTTTTTCTTATATTCCGATGTCCGGAATTCTTATGGCATTTCAAGACTATAAACCTGCACTAGGTTTTTTTGATTCCGAGTGGGTCGGACTTAAGCATTTCAGGTACATGTGGGAGAATGATTACTTCCTGCAGATCACATGGAATACGTTGTTTTTTGCATGCTCCAAAATTGTTTTGAACTTGATTATTCCTTTCATCTTCGCGTTATTGCTCAATGAGGTAAGGAGGATGGGGCTTAAAAGAACCATTCAAACACTCGTTTATCTCCCGCACTTTCTGTCTTGGGTTACCCTTTCAGGGATTCTCATTGATATCCTTGCTCAGACAGGTATTGTCAATCAATTCCTCACATCCGTATTCGGCATCAAGCCAATATTCTTTCTAGGGGACGGCAACTGGTTCAGGTTCACAATTATTGCTAGTGATGTCTGGAAAGAGTTTGGATTCAATACGATTATCTTTCTAGCGGCACTTTCGGGTATAAATCCATCACTCTATGAAGCTGCTGAAGTGGATGGGGCGGGCCGTTGGAAACAGACGATATATCTTACAATTCCTGCGTTAATCCCGATCGCTATCGTAATCGCAACCTTGGCGCTGGGTAATGTGCTAAACGCAAACTTTGACCAGATCTTTAACTTGTACAGTCCATTGATCTACCAACAGGGAGATATCATTGATACCTTCGTATACAGAGAAGGTCTACTAAGCGGACAGTTCAGCTTCGCGACCGCAGTTAATCTATTCAAATCGGTAATCAGCCTAGTCTTAATCGTTGTCTCTTACCGACTAGCTTATAGATTTGCAGGGTACAGAATTTTCTAGAAAGGATGACATCTGATGTACCATAAAACAATTCCATATCGAATATTCAGTATAATCAATAATGTGTGCCTAACTATCCTTTCCGTGCTCTGCTTGCTACCTTTGTATCACTTACTCATGGTATCTTTAAGCTCTTCCGCACCTGCTAATGCTGGATTAGTCACATTCTGGCCGATTGACTTTACACTTGAAGCCTACGCAAAGACGTTTAATAATGTCAATTTCCTTACCTCCTTGTGGGTGTCTGTACAGCGGACAATCCTCGGAACAGCACTTGCGCTAATAGTAAATACGGTTGCAGCTTATGCGCTGTCTAAGGAAACAAGAGTGTTTCGTGCAAGAAACGTCTATCTTTGGTATTTTGTAGTCACCATGCTGTTCAGCGGTGGTCTAATTCCGGGTTACATCTTAATTCTGAAGCTTGGCCTTATGAATTCATTGATGGCGCTTATTCTTCCTGGATTAGTTGCTGTATTTAACATCATTTTGCTTCTTAATTTCTTCCGTACCGTACCTAAGGATCTCGAGGAAGCAGCTTTTATTGATGGAGCAGGGCACTTCAAGACCTTTGTGAAAATATATTTACCGGTCTCCTTACCTGTCATCGCAACCATTTCTCTATTCCTTATGGTAGGACACTGGAACGCTTACTTTGACGGTATCATCTATATTAGAGATGCAGACAAGCTTCCACTAGCGACGTTTATGCAGACAATTATCGTTCAGGCAGATATGTCTAAGCTTGATCCGGCCGCTGTTGCTAATTTGTCACAACGTACCATTCGGGCTTCACAGATTTTCATAAGCGCGTTGCCAATTCTATTAGTTTATCCTTTCTTGCAACGTTTCTTTGTAACTGGGATTGTAGTTGGTGCAGTAAAAGAATAATCTCTTTTTAGCAAAAGAGTTTTAACAAGGAGCTACGGTTCTAGTCCATGACTAGACCTTGTAGCTCCTTGTTTTGTTATGAAGAAACTCATAACTAATTGGATAATTATTGAAAAAGTTAAAAATATTCAGAAAATTTTCATATGACGTTCATGCTTACTTAAGCTATAATGAGGTCAAAAAGAGAAAACGGGGCATTGTAATGAATCAAATAAAAGGTGACAAAAGTCTTCTCTCAGAGAAAAAGGAGCGTTTCTCTTCTGCCGGCTTTATTTTTGCAGCCATCGGGAGCTCAGTAGGACTGGGGAATATGTGGAAATTCCCTTATATAACTGGGGAAAATGGGGGAGCGGCTTTCTTCCTTCTCTTCATTGTATGTTTAGTATTGATTGGTTTACCCGTACTATTAGCAGAACTGGCCATCGGCCGCAGCGGACGTGGAAGCGCGGCCACCGCATTTGTACGGGCTGGAGGCGGGAAGAGTTGGATGGCAGTCGGCTTTCTACAAGTCCTTGCACCATTTCTAATTCTCTCCTTTTATATCATTGTTGCAGGATGGACGCTGAACTACGCGATGATTGCCTTCAATGGACAACTGTTCGGTTCTAGTAACTATGCAGGTGAATTCAGCTCCTTTATATCTGGACCGATGCCAATTGTTTGGCAGGGGATCGCAATCCTAATTACGGCAGGTATTGTCATTCTTGGAGTTTCAGGCGGGATTGAGAAATTTAATAAAGTTTTAATTCCTGGTCTGGTTGTTCTCCTTTTTGTATTGATGATCCGCGCAGTAACCTTACCGGGTGCAAACGAAGGGGTAGCCTTTTTCCTTAAACCTGACTTTTCGGTGCTGACGGCGGAATCTGCGTTAGTCGCATTAGGGCATGCCTTCTTTTCATTGTCGCTCGGGATGGGGATTCTCCTGACTTATGGATCTTATGTGGATAAAAAACAATCACTGGGTACTGCTGCATTGGCAGTCGGTGCGGGAGATTTGTTATATGCATTTATCGCAGGATTGATCATTTTTCCGACAACCTTCTCATTTGGTATTGCTCCTGATCAAGGGCCTTCGCTAATTTTCATTGCGTTGCCAGCGGCTTTCTCAGCGATGCCTTTTGGTGCATTTTTCGGTGGTCTGTTCTTTATCTTGCTAGCGATCGCGGCATTAACCTCTGCCGTATCTCTGCTTGAGGTGCCTGTATCTTTCGCAATGGAGCGCTGGAATTGGAGCCGGAAACGTTCAGTTTGGATTTTGTCTTTAGTATGTTTTCTACTCAGTGTGCCTTCGGCGATGTCGCTGGGAATGTTCCCTGAGCTTTCGTTTGGTGGCAAAGCGCTGTTCGATTGGGTGGATTTTGTAACTTCTAACATTATGTTGCCATTAGGCGGTCTGCTGGTTACTATCTTTGCCGGTTATTTCTGGAAAGGTGCAGCAGAAGCGGCTGGGCTTAAGGCAGGTTGGTTCCGCGTTTGGTTGTTTATGCTCCGTTATGTTGCGCCGATTTTGGTGTTCTTGGTGTTGCTTCATACTTCGGGGATAATTAAATTTTAATTCGATAAAACTTCCTGAATTGTACCGCTGTTCGTGGTTGGAATTCGGAGACAATTTAGCAGGGCCCCTTCCTCGATCAGTTTGAGGAAGGGGCTTTTTTTGTTTTTTAAGAATATTTGACAATATAATGTAATTGTCATATATATAAGTAGTAAGTAGTAAGTAGTAAGTAGTAAGTAACACGAAATAAACATCATCCAGTAAATACGAATTTAAGGATGGGGGTGGATGGTTATGACGGATTTAAAATTAGCACCAAGTTTTTCATTGATCGCGTTAAATGCACAGAGAAGTCTTCATATGACTACTGTCAAGAGGGTGTCTTTACGCTGCATGGCAGCAGCGGTTATATTGGAGCTTTACTTAGAGGGATGTTTTACACAATCTGAGAACAAGTTAACCTTGCGCAAGGAAGCTCTTGAGCAATCTCATTCAACACTTTACAGAGAAACTGTTCTACAACCCGTGCTTCATAAAAGTGCTGAGGTGAAGGGTGACCTAAATTGGTGGTTAAAAAAAGCTTCTATGCTGTCTAACAAACAATTAAAAAAGTTTGAAGCTGCGATTTCAGATGATCTTAAGGCAATGAATTTACTTGATGATATCCCAAGTCTGTTAGGAAGCGACATGTTTTTTGAATCTGCTGAAGTTGAAATTAGAGTGTATCGCAGTAATATAGAGGCGTACACAAGCATTACAGAGAACATTCGGGCAGAAATCTTGGAAGAGGGTCCAGTAACGGATGAGGTCATTTGTATGCTGTGGCTACTCCGTGAATGTGGATGTATGCATGATTTCTTCTCGCTGAACGAATTAGAAAGAGTGAATATCAAATTACATGATCTATACCAAAGTAACTTATGGGCAAAGGCGTTGTTTCCTACACAAATTCGCCATGGAATTGAGTTAGGCGTAAAACGTTTTTTAGTGTTGAAGTCAAAGTTTGCGAAGACATTTATCGGTAGTAGTATCAATTATCTCTTCCCAGCCTTAGAGCGATCACAAGCTGTCTTTATTGAAACAGAGGCATGGTTTGATAATTCTGATAAAAGACTAGACGCAGTTATTACTAGATTAAATTCCTATGGACATGAAGTTAAGGTGATAAAAAGAGGATCGATTGCGACCCTTAAAATTGATAATCTATTATACGATGCTTTGCCGCATTTTGTAGTAATGAATGTGCCAATTCAAGGTGTGCGTCTTGTTCCAAAGCACCCGCTGTAAAGGAGTTGGTTATCATTGTCTAGACAACGATCCATGGAGAATATTTTGGCGTCAGAGTATGTATCTATTGGAGAATTGGTAAGAATCACAAATTCTCGTTATAGTACACTCAAACATTACACAGAAGAAGGTATGCTGCCCTTTGAACAGGCAGAGGAGAATTTAACACGCAGATATAAAAGAGAGGAAACCGTCGCACGTTTTCTTTGGATAAAAGAACTGAAAGCGAACGGCTTAACTATCCCACAAATTAAAGAAGCTTTAGAATGAATTAAACATCGGGATGGTTTCCGGTGTTTTTTTTGTTTTTTTTAATCAAAGAATTAATTATTCTCCGTCAGCCGTGCACCAATCATTTTAACAAATTGCTCAGCCGCAACGGACAGCTTTCTATCCCGTCGTACTGCAAAGCCTATACTGCGAGGTAGAAGCGGATCGTCCAAGCGCAGCTCATAAAGCTTTCCACTTTGAAGATCCTCTAGCACGAAAGAACGGCTAATAAAAGCCGCCCCATACCCTAATCTAGCGAACTCAGCCAGCAGCTCTATACTCCCCAATTCTATATCTGGGATGACCGATAAGCCCTTAGTGGCAAACCATTGCTCAACAAATACTCTTGTGCTGCTTCCGGGTGAGAATAAGATCAAAGGCAACTCCGACAGCTCTTTCATAGTTAGTGAACGACTCGCTAATTCTTGATAGGCTTCACCTACTACAAAACAATCCTCCAATACGGCCAGCGTCTGTATATTTAGCAGCGGATCGTGAAGAGGCATATGGACGAAGGCGCAGTCGATCTCACCATTTTTTAAACGCTCAGTGATGTCTGGTGTTTTTCCATGTGAAAGACGAATTCGTATACCAGGGTATGTGCCATGAAAGGTATTCAACTGCGGCAACAACAGATGCTTGATCAAATAATCGCTGGCCCCAATCCGTATTTCTCCTTCATTTAATTGCTTCAAGTTCTTGAGATGCTTCTGTGCAGAATCCAGCATGGAAAAGGATTGCTCTACATATTCGAAAAGGGCTCGTCCTTCTTCTGTAAGCTCTACACCTTTGGATAGTCTGTGGAACAGCTTCAGTCCCAAAGCTTCTTCCATTTGCTTAATGGCATAACTCACAGAGGGCTGTGTAATATGTAGCTCCCCCGCAGCTTTTGTTAAATTTCGATGACGTGCTGTTTGCAAAAAAATCCGATACCATTCCAAGTTAAACATGTGGTATAGAACACCTCTATATCATTATGGTTAAAATCCAATTTCATTTATTTCATTTCATTCATTATAATCAAGCTAGATGAATAATTCAAAGGGGTGGATAAAATGGTATCCAATCAACCGGATTGGGAAGCGCGTTCTCCATGGTCACGGAATAGCGATAAACAGGTAGTGAAGGTTAGTCCAGCGAAAACGGCAATCAATGGGACGTTAACAATATCGGGTAGCAAAAGTCTGACGAATCGTGCGTTGGTGATGGCTGCTTTAGCTGAAGGGCGTTCAGAAATTAAAGGAATATTGCTCAGCGATGACTCCTACTGGTGTATTGAATCATTAAAGATACTGGGAATTCCGGTAGTAATACAAGAAGAAACGGCAATCGTGGATGGCTGTGGAGGTAACTGGCCGAATCCGACTGGCGAGCTATATGTAGGAGCTGCAGGTACGGTAGCAAGATTCTTACCCGCAGCGCTGGCGGCAGGGACTGGCACTTGGACAATGAACGGAAGTAAACGACTGTGTGAACGACCATTAGCTCCATTACTCGACGCATTAACGAATCTTGGTACACAGTTTGAATATAAACAAGCCGAACGCTGTTTACCTTTTACATTAAATGCACAGGGTCTGCAAGGCGGAAAGGCAACGCTGCCCGGCTCCACTTCAAGTCAATTTATTAGTGGATTACTGTTAGCAGCACCGTACGCTAAAGAGCCGGTAACCGTGTATATCGATGGAGAAGTTGTGCAAAGAGACTATGTCGAGATGACCCTTGCCATGATGGCCTCCTTTGGAGTAACACCTGAAGCATCTCAGGACGGTCAATCGATAACAGTTCCTAGCGGAAAGTATAAAGGACAAAGTATCCATTTAGAGCCGGATATATCCACATGTTGTTACTTTTGGGCGGTAGCTGCGCTTACGGCAGGCCGTGTACGAATTGAAGGGATTGACGCAAGAAACACCAGTCAACCTGACATAGAGTTCTTAGACGTTCTGGAGTTAATGGGCTGTACAGTTCTTCGTGGGGACAACTTTGTTGAAGTGCAAGGCGTCCCACAGCTTAAGGGTGGATTCACAGTGAGTATGAAGAAGTGGTCGGACCAAACACTAACTGTGGCTGCTATGGCTATTTTTGCCGATGGACCAATCACTCTAAAGGATGCCGCGCATATCAGACATCATGAATGTGATCGGATATCTGCTATATGTGAAGAAATAAGTAAGCTCGGAATACGTGTGGAAGAGTTTGAGGATGGTCTAACAGTATATCCCGGTCAGCCAATCCCTGCTTTACTAGATTCTCATGACGATCATCGCATGGCTATGGCACTTTCTTTAATTGGATTGAAGATTGAGAATATTCAGATTATGGACCCTGGCTGCGTCTCCAAGACATGTCCAGATTATTTTGATCGTTTGTCAGCATTAGGCGTACAGATCCAATACTAATTAAGGAGTGCATATATAATGGCAGGAAATACATTCGGTGAAGTGTTTAAAATTACGACCTTCGGGGAGTCACATGGTGTGTCAGTCGGGGTCATAGTGGATGGAGTAACACCTGGCGTCGAGATTGATGAAGCGTACATTCAGAAGCAGATGGATCGGAGAAAGCCGGGCCAATCTTCGGTGACTACACCTCGTAAGGAATATGACATTGTCCACATACAATCAGGAGTATTTGAGGGGAAAACAACAGGCACACCACTCTTTGTAGTTCTTCAAAACCACGATATGCGGCCAGAAGCGTACAGTGAAATTCAGGAAGCTTTTCGGCCTGGTCATGCCGATTTTACTTATTTAGAGAAATACGGCATTCGAGATCATCGAGGTAGCGGACGTGCTTCAGGTAGAGAAACAGCAGCAAGAGTAGCTGGAGGAGCGATAGCTCGTAAGCTATTAGAGAGAAGAGGTGTAGAGGTAATAGCGTACACACAAGAAATCGGTGGCATAAAGTGTGAATCCTTCGATGAGGGTGTGATTGAACAAAATGCTGTCCGTGCCTGTGATCCAATTGCAGCTGACAAAATGATTAAAAAGATTGAGCGATTAGCTGAGATTGGAGATAGCTGTGGTGGCATCGTGGAGTGCCGTATTCGTGGCGTGATTCCGGGTCTTGGGGAGCCGGTATTTGATAAATTGGATGCAGAACTGGCGAAAGCTATGCTGTCCATTGGTGCTGTAAAAGGGATAGAATTCGGAGCTGGCTTCGAAGCGGCAACGATGCTGGGAAGTGAGCATAATGACGCGATGAATAGTGATGGTTTCCTTACTAATCATTCCGGAGGAATCATCGGCGGGATTAGCACCGGACAAGAAATCGTATTTCGGATTAGTGTAAAGCCGACCTCGTCCATTTCTGTTCCTCAGCAAACGACTAACATCAAGGGGGAAGAGCAAGAGATACGCACCGAAGGTAGACATGATCCATGTATTTGTCCGAGAATCGTCCCTGTTGTAGAGGCTATGGCCTGTTTAGTGTTGGAGGATCAATACAAACGACAAGCTGCTATGCTTGGATAATTCAAGAGTGGTATTAACAATAAAAGCAGCGGTATGCTAAGACTTTAGTTCCAGTCCTAGCACCGCTGCTTCATTTTTAGAGCATCAAATACCGTTTTGCTATTATTTCAGGGTTTAACCCAGGATTCGTTCAGATCCATTTCTCGGATACATTCAGCCGAGTCGTTCCTGTTGTTGTTAATCATTGGTGTGACCGGGTACACCTGCATTTCATCTGCTGAATAGGGCTGCAGAATCGGATGCAGTGCTTCCAGATCATTTGTTTCCTCATCAAGCCATCGAGTAATATCCTGTGGGGACAAAATCGCCGGCATCCGGCTCTCAAATTCACTAATTAGTGGATTTGCTTCTGTCATAACTAGACTGCAGGTGCGCAGAGGCTCCCCGCGCGTATCACGCCAAATTTCGTATAGACCAGCTACTCCGAACATACTGCGATTATTCATGACTACCCGAACTGGATAAGTCTTCTTACCTTCTTTTCTCCAATAGTAAAATCCATTGCACGGGATAATACAGCGCTGCTTATCCACCATCCTGCGGTAGGTTGGATTCTGATGCACATTTCGGAGATCCGCATTGACCGCATCTTTTCCCCAATAAGGAACGAATCCCCAACGGAACTCATCCAGAACTCGCTCACCATCCTGCTGTAACACGACCGGCATATCCTGCATGGGACTAATGTTATAGCGGTCTTTAAAGTAGTACATCACCCGGTTAATTTCAAAATGATCCCTTATTTCCTGCAGCTCGGCCGCCAGAGAAAAACGTTGACACATGTAATTTCAGCCTCCTTTTGTTCAGTAGTGTTTGTAAAAGAAGGTAAATTATTCATGGTTTCCGTGGCCAATAGATAGAAATAGAGGAGCCGTAAGGTAACGGCCCCTCGTAGTTTATTTTGCTTGCTTCTAACTCAATCTAGTTCCGAGGGAGCTTCCCCCCATACTGTGCCCTTAGCTGCTGCAACTTGTCCAGCTTGCTCAGGCTGCTATCCCTATTTGCTAGACCTACTCCGAGAATCAGATTCTCGATAATATAAGTGGGACCGACCATGGAGTGAAACTCCCAAACCTCGCCCCTACCGGCGTACAGTACAATATCTGCATCTTGAGATCGAGGATACACGAGTCTGTCGGTGATCAGAATGACCTGATATTTAGCATCACGTGCATGATCTAGAATTACCTCTATTTCAGGCAGCAATTGCACAAAACCAAAGACAAGCAAGACATCTTGTTTATCGGTATGCATCAAGGTCTCTAGCAGCTCATGACCGCTAGGGGCCATTTTTTTCATCTGTAGACCAAAACGCACCATTCGATAGATCATCAGCTCCGCCAGTCCGGCACAGGGACCGGGACTATATACATAAACAATCCGTGCGGTTGTCAGAGTATCTATTGCACGCTGCAGCGCCTTGTCGCTCAAATAGCGGCGGGTCTCTTGTAGATGATGTGTGCAATTATCTAGCAGCAGCTGAGGTAGCGAACTATCATCCGATCTCTGCATTGCATCGCGCATTTTTATGGAAGGAGTGGACTCGAAGCGGAAACGGAGTCGATTCTTGAAATCCTTGGCATGCTTATACCCAGCCGCTTTCCAGAACCGAGAGACGGAGGCGATGCTCAAATGAAGCTCATCTGCCATTTCTTGTTCTGTCATATAGACCACACGTTGCTCATTTTTCTGAATAAAGTCAGCAATAATCCGTTGATTCGGTGAGAATGCGCGACGATTCCAATCTTTATACAATTTCTCATTCCTCCTAATATGAAGCGATAAATAGAATATAACGTGTGAAGATGTTGTAAATATTTTTACAGCGTTAAAAATATTGAAAAAAATATTACGCTCATTTAACAAATGGTAAAAGTTGTGCTGACATGGCCTTTTTATAATGAAGATAAATTCCTGTAGGGAGGCCAAATATTCATGAGTACGATAAAAACGCGCTACACGCTGACTCAGTCACAAAAAATGATGATTTTTGTACTGTCGATGTCGCTTTACGGCTTGTCCAATATGTTTACCGAGCTAGTGCCTGGGATCAAGCTAGGCCCCATTGAATTATCGATCGAATATTTCGCTTTCATTCCTTTGACCTTATGTATGTTGTTTCATCCATTGTATGCAGCTCTTGGAGCAGCAGTTGGGGAAGTGATCTTCGGAGAATTAATGTTAGGTCAATTTGGTGGATTGGGAGAGCTAGAGAAGTTCATTACCTTCTCGCTGGCGATGTATACGGCAGGACGTATGGTATCCGATCCCAAGAATCGTAGACAAGTCGGAGTAGCCGCGATTACCGGCGTGGCGATTCACCAGTTCTTTAGCTCCGTTGTAGATATAGTGAAGGTATGGGTAGGGGTAGAAGAGCTTGAAGCTGTTAAAGGGCTGGCTGAAAGTATCGTTGTAATTGAGGGAGTAGGCTTTCTAAATGATGTACTCTTCTCCGGTATCTTGTTCGCGCTGATTCCTACCATGTATCTGGTTCCGCGTCTATATGGAAAGATCGAACCATTGCTCGGAATGAAGCCGCGTGAACGGAATATGAAATACGCGTCAGGGGCCTGGTTATCTCCTAAGCTCGTCATAACTGGAACGATTCTGGTAATGGTTGCGCTTGGATCGGAACTGTTGTCGGAATCCGGATGGAACTTCGGTGACTTTGAGTTCGCATGGGCAGAGTCCAATGAAGAGAGCTTAATTTGGCTGAGTATGCTGGTAGCAGCAATCATTGCTGCAACGGCGATTATAGCCTTGATTCGGCGGTCAGCACGAAAAAGACAGGAAGCGGGTCAAATAGATGCGTAAATCAATACTCGAGCTGAATGGAGTCACCTTTACTTATCCGGGTGCGGAACAACCTGTACTCCAAGATGTGTCTTTGCGGCTGGAAGAAGGCGATTTCATTGCCATTATAGGTAGTAATGGTTCGGGGAAATCCACGCTGTGTAAATGCTTTAATGGCTTAATTCCTCATTATTACACAGGAGATTTTACTGGAGAAGCAACGATTTGCGGGCAACCGGCGGATGGCAAAAGTGTAGCGGAGCTTTCCAAGCATATAGGGTATGTCTATCAGGATTTTGAGAATCAATTGGTGCGTCCGACGGTACTTGATGATGTGTCGTTTACACCGCTCAATTATGGATTTGCTGATTACAAGGAACGGGGAGAGCGGGCACTGGCGCTAACCGGACTAAGTGATTTAAGAAATGAATTCATCTGGCAATTAAGTGGCGGGCAAAAACACTTGCTCGCTATAGCCGGAGCACTAGCTATGGATCCGGAAATTCTGGTCATTGATGAGCCGGTGGCTCAGCTGGATCCGCAGCACGCCCGCCATATATATGATATTCTGCGTCGTTTAAATGAGGAGCATGGAAAGACCATTGTAGTGATCGAACACCATGCAGAATTTATTGCAGATTATTGTAGGAATGTCGTTCTGATGGATCAAGGCAGAATGCGCTGGCAGAAGCCTGTACGAGAAGCTCTGTCATCTGTAAAAGAACTGCTGGAGCTGGGCATTTATCCACCGGATGTGACCCGGGCAGCTTGGCTGTTGCAATCTGATGCACCTCTAACTCAAGTACTTCCTTTGAATGCTGAAGAAGGAAGTGCCCGCATGATATTACGCCAGGCTGCAATGGTGAGGAATGATCAATCTGACCGAATGGATGAACAGCCACTTCGTGCAACTAAGGTAGTGAAGACTGTCGTTCAGATGGAGAATGTTCATCTATCCTACCGAACGATTCATAAGACGATGCATCCTGTCCTGAATGGCGTACAGTTAGAGCTGCGGCTGGGCGAGTCTATAGCTCTTATTGGCAACAACGGAGCGGGCAAATCTTCTTTAATGAAGCTGATTGCTGGAATTGTCAGGCCTACAGCTGGAACAGTTCATGTGAAGGGGATAACCGTAAACGGTCTGCCACCCGAACGTCTCTCCGGAACCGTAACCTACGTATTTCAGAATCCAGAGGAAATGTTTATTGAGGATTCAGTACGTAAAGAAATTGCGTATTATTTGAAGGCCCGGAAGCTAGTGGATACAGAAGAGAGAGTAGAAGAAATGCTAAGGGCATTTCGTCTCAGTGAATTAGCAGAACGTGACGCTCGTCTTTTGAGTGGTGGTCAGCAGCGACGAGTATCACTGGCCATCGGTGCTGCTGTTCGTCCTGCCGTCATGCTGCTTGATGAACCAACGGCTAATCTGGATATTTCGACCAAACAAGAAATGGTTCACGTACTGGATACGCTTCGCAGTCATGTAGAGACCGTAGTGATCGCGACTCATGATATGCAGCTTGTGTCCGAATGGGCGAGTAGGATTATCGTTATGCATCAAGGCCGGATTATTGCTGACGGGACCAAAGATGAAATTTTCGCTGACGGACTACTTTTACGGCGTGCGGGTCTGGCTCAGACGCAATTGATGGAGCTGAGTCGGATGCTTGGCTTGCCCCGCATTTGCAGTAGCTTAGAAGAGTTTGTAGGTCTAGTGGAGATACAAAAGGAGGTAGCTGCAAGCTATGGAAGCCGTTAAACGGGCACTTGACCGTATATCAGTAGAACAAATCAAACTGGAATTACTTGGGACTGCTTATAACAGTAGCAGTACTTTTCTAGGTAGGCTTGATCCGCGAACACTGCTACTTTGGTATTTGTTTTTTGCCATCGTACCTTGGTTCGTACATAACCGTACGGTCCTGTTAGGGATGTTCGTACTTATGGTCTTAACGACCGTCCTCTCCCGGGTCAGTCCTTATATTATTTTTATTTTATGTATGGGATTAATCAGCCAGATTGGGTGGATGTTCATATTGTCTCTTTTTTTCGGCGGAGGGATTGAATCATTGCTGCCCATGTTGACACTGACACTTAAGCTCTCAGTCATTTCCCTAGCAAGTATTACGGTGTTCTCCAGTCTCGATCCAGAAAGACTAAGTGACGGCCTGCTATCCTTAGGGATACCCGATACTTTTGCGTTTAGCTTATCTTATGGTTATCGTATTTTGCCAACATTATTGGAGGAATTTCATCAGATTCTATTGTCCTTCAGACTGAGAGGCCAAAGACCCCTGCAACACGGACTATTGTATTGGCGAACGGCAACGTATTATTTGCGCATTGTAATATTGGCCTTTTACCCGCTCATGCTGAACACCGCTAAACGTTCTCGAACCACGATCGAGGCACTTGAGACTCGGGGATTTAGCTATGGACTTAACAACAAGAAAGTGAAGAAGATTAAGTTATCTTATTTGAAAATGAAGCGGTCCGACTGGTACTTTTTATCCGGATCTACAGCTTATGTCGTCTTGCTATTCTGGATCGGTTATCTCTTCCCTAAACTGGTGTATTAACATAACTTACGCGCTCAAAGGAGACGAATTAGACATGAATATTGATCTGCACACCCACGGTAAATTATCCAAAAAATCAACCTTTTCCCCTGAATATTTTGCTGAAATGATGTTCGAGGCGAAAGCGAATGGATTACAAGCAGTAGCTTTGACCGAGCACTTTAACACTTCTAATTTCTTTGCGATGTATGAAGCGCTGGACCAGATGTACCCATATAACGGACATTATTATGATGTAAACGGGCTTAAACTGTTTCCAGGTATGGAAGTGGATATCGCGGAGACAGGTCATATCCTGCTGATCGGACTTAAGGAGAATGTTCTAGCTGTTCGCGCTTTACTGGATGAGCATACTGTGGAGGGGAACTTCATTCCTTTCAAGGAACTGCTGGACATGGCTGATGAACATAATCTTTGGAAAATCGGAGCCCACCCATTCCGAACTTCTACGCCATTACATCAACTGGACCCGGAGCTGCTTAAACGACTAGACGCTTTTGATTTTAACGCTAAAGATATTTACATGCAGGGTGCGGAGACTTACAAGAAGCTGATCATGCCATTTGCTGAGAAGCTGGGTGTACCTGTGATTGCTGGTAGTGACAGTCATCAATGTCTGCAATACGGGAGCGTTCTGAATCGTTTGAATACCAACTGCTCGACTGTTGAGGAGTTGAAAGAAGTTATTAAGCAAGGCAACTACGAAATTGAGCTTTCCCCGTGTCTTCACACCAAAGTGAAAGCATCGGTCATGATGAAGAAACTATTGAAGCAGCTAGTTGGCGAAGCTCCCTCCAGAGATGAAGCGGAGATCGGCCATATGGCATAATGAAAATAGGTTAAACCAGCAAATTGTCCATTCCGAACATTCCTGTTATACTTTTTCGTGAATGTAATTGGAGGTGGTACTGTGCTAATGTTGGTTTGCCCATTAGCTAGAAGTTCCTCACGCAAAGCCTAGAATTAGGGCGATACTTTGCGTGAGGTGCGATAGGATGGATGATCGCCCAAACTAAACATTATCGTTTCTAATAATGGGCTTTGCACCTTATGGAATTTTCATAACAAATAAGGGGCTGAAGAGCAATGAATACACCATTTATTAGAAACCATCAATATAATTTTATTAAAAAACAAACGGATTTTCTTCTAAAGACACTGCGAACTGTAGCGGATCGAAGAGTGTTGGAGACTGTAAGATATCGTTCGGCATTGAACGTAGTTGAAGCTTTTCTAACGCTTCCTGACTATCAGCAGCAAATGCTTCAACAAATATCTACCTTTGAGACGCAACACGATTTTCAGAAATATTTAAGTGGACTAGAGCCTTATTTGGAACCTTTTCCACAGATTACGCTGAAGCAGATCCAGAAGCTATTCCCTAAGAATAAGAAGCTGAAGGTACCTAATTTAGAAGCCATCGATTTTCGATATATGACGTATCTGAGCTGGATAGATATTGCTACCAACAAATTATTTATTGTATATCCGTTCGAAGGACAGTTTATCGGTATTGAGGGTAGAATTACACCGATGAACAAGAAAGGGTATTGTCTGTTCTGTAATCGGCAGCAGCAGCTTGCCTTCTTCACAGTCAAAACCAAGCTTGCGAAATCTTCGCCGGATGATTATTCCTCTATTGGACAATATGTATGTCTTGAGAGCGAAGGCTGTAATCATAGTATTACTGATACCGCATCGCTTGAGAGATTCATTCTCTCTACTCGTGTTTGATATTAAGAATAGCAAAGGGGTCGTCCCTAAGTAGTTTTTGCTACTTGGGTACGGCCCTTCTTTTTATATAGAAATATAGGACCAATATAAGCCTAGATTCCGTTCTCCTTGGATTACTGCTGCCCCTGACCAAGCTCCGAAAGAATAATTAGGGAATTTCTCCCCGAAATTCTGAGGTTATTAGCGTCAAACTTATAATTAGGGAAAACCTCCCTAAAATTTATCTGATTTGGTGAGAATCACAGGGGTTAACCTGATTTTTAGGGAGAAATTCCCTGATTTCATTCATTATAAGCGAATATAGACTATTTTCAGGGAGCTTTTCCCTAATTGGTTTTAGACCCACGCTGTACATCGCATATCACTTACTGCCAATCAACGACCCAAACTTAAAAGTCTAATGGCTAAGTGAGAATCTGCTACATAGATTTTTCTATAAAACGAAGTTGCCCCATAAGTAGCAATCACTACTTTTGAGACAACCTCTCATTTCAAAGTTATTGTTTATCCTTGGAATCTTTATTAATCACCCGTTTAGGGCGAGTTACCCAGTTCGTGCGATTCATTGGTTTTACGGTTTCAATTCTGGAATTCGAAAGGTCATTCGAAGGTTCTGCTTGTTCTGTTTCAGTTGCTTCTGAACCTGCTTGTTCCACAGGTTTTTTCCTCGATAGTCCTGTACCGTCATGTTTGCCTCTGTTCCATACTCTTCCCTTACTCATACATACACTCCATTTCTATACGCTTATTCATAAACCATATCATATTAGGACAAGTTAAGGAAGAAAGACATAAGCACAAATCAAAGGATTTTTCAAGTTATATTGGTTACTGGAGATTTTATTTTGTGATGGCTATAATAGTACTGATATTGAAAGGAGAGTACTTATATTATGGCTATCAAGATCATAACAGACAGCGGCTCAGACCTACCCCTTGACTACATGGAGAAGTATAATGTTTCCGTGATCCATCTACCGGTTCATTTTGGGCATGAGCTCATGCCTGAGGATACGGATACGAAAACCTTTTATGCTAAAATGGCTGAATCCAAGGAGCTGCCTACTACGGCAAGTCCAAGTCCAAACCAATTCCTTGAGGCATTCAGGCGAGTAGAGGAAGGTACTGACATTATGGTCATTTGTATGTCCTCTAATATTAGTAGCACTTATCAGACTGCTATGATTGCTATGGAAATGTACCAAGAAGAAGGTCACTCCAATGCAATAGAGGTTATAGATTCTAAGACCTTCTCAGGAGGATTGTCACTGATTGTGGGCCTCGCGGCGAAGTGGTCAATGACTTGTACGAGTCTGCAGGAATTGAAGGAAAAGGTGCTTCAGCAAATTAACGAGGTTCGTGCATATTTTACACTGGATACGCTTGAAAATGTGATGAAAGGCGGACGCCTAAGTCGGATATCGGGAGCGGTTGCTTCTGTGCTAAATATCAAGCTATTGCTGAAGATCAGTGAAGAAGGTACTGTTGAGGTAGTCGAGAAGACCCGGGGTCTTCCAAAGGCATTGAACCGTCTGCTTGCGCATTTGGATGAGAAGCAGCATGACTACGAGAAGGCTGTTATCGCTATAGTACACAGTAACTGTGAGAAGCTGGCGCTTGAGATTAAAGAACGGATTTTACAAAAGCACCCATTCAAAGAGGTTTTGCTCTCAAGTATGGGGCCTGTAATGGGAACCTATGCTGGTGAAGGTGGAATTGGAGTAGCTTTTTAAGTTGATGTTCAGATTTCTGGGAATTTACGATCGTACATGGGACAAGTTCCCGTGTGCGATTTTTATTTAAATAAGAGAATTGATATCCTTCGTAACTATAAGATTTAGCTATTCTTTAGATTGGATTTAGGTGGGTTTAATAATCGCAGAATATAGTTAGTTGGGGTGATTATCATGTATACGATTCTAATCGCTGATGATGAAGCAGAAATTGTGGAGTTATTGAGATTATATTTAGAGAAAGATTACAACATTGTGGAAGCGAATAGTGGTACGGATGCGTTAATGCAAGTACAGAACCATAAAATTGATTTAGCAATTCTTGATATTATGATGCCTGGTCTAGATGGACTACAATTACTCAAGAAAATTCGTGAGGTCCATCATTTTCCGGTGTTGTTTTTATCTGCAAAAAGCGAGCATTACGACAAAATTCTGGGTCTCGAGCTCGGTGCCGACGATTATATTTCCAAACCGTTTAATCCATTAGAAATTGTAGCTCGTGCGGGAGCTTTGCTGCGCCGGGTACATCAATTTGATGCACAAATCGTTGAGGAAAAGGCAGCTGAACAGATTGTATTGGGAGAATTAAGACTGGATCAAAGCCAGTGTATGATCTATCGTTCAGGGGAACCCGTCGTTCTTACCTCTACCGAGTACAAAATTCTTGAATTAATGATGAAGCAGCCGGGTCGGGTCTTTACACGAAAAAAAATATATGAGGCCGTGTGGGAAGATTTCTATGTGTACGAAGATAATAGTATCATGGTACATATCAGTAATATTCGGGAAAAGATTGAGCAGGATTCTAAGAAACCAGTATATTTAAAGACTATTAGAGGGCTGGGATACAAAATTGAAGCGCCTATGGAGCAATAGAGATCAACGACCGTTACAATCATCGCTGACGCTGGATTTTTTGTTGTTTATCTGCATTTTGTTTTTTCTCGTGATTGTTTATTACTTGTTCATTAATCTTGATGTGACCCATATGTTCGAAAAAAATAAAATTGCTGACCCTGATTTGAAGGTTGAAGCTAGTGCCTATCGAGATAATCTGGAGCATGGGGTAGAAACCAAAAGACTGCTCCGTAGTGGGGGATGGATCGAGGTCTTGGGTCAAGACAAGAAGATCATCGAGATTGTAGGAGAGAAGAAAGACGAAATAACACAATATACCGATAACCAGCTCTTGAAAAGCTTGGAAAACGGAGAAGATCAGTCTTACTACTACTCGTTGGCTTCACGCAATAATCAGAATGAATCAGAGTGGCTGCTTCTGAAAATCCCTAGAGAAGTCATCGACATTTCAATTAATAGTGATCCATTTGTTGCGTACTTTAACCACTCGATTTCATACTATGTCTTTTTGGGAGTTGGGATGATTCTCTTGCTTATTATCGTGTACAGCTATTGGGTGGCGAGACGAATCAGGAAACCGCTGCGTATCATCACACTTGGTTTGAAACAGATGATTGAAGGGAATTATGATACTCGTATTTCGCTATATGCTGAGAAAGAATTTTCTCAAATCGGGGAGACTTTTAATTATATGGCGGACGTAATTGCGAAGACGACCAAAGAAAAACGCCAAGCAGAGGAAAGTAAGCAACGTATGATGGTGGATCTTTCCCATGACCTAAAGACACCCATTACGAGTATACAAGGTTTTGCACAGGCGTTGGTTGAAGGTCGTGGTGAGGATGAAGAACGCCAGAAAAGGTATTTAACCTATATCTATAACAAATCCTCGCAAGTAACGAAGCTGATTCAAAACATGGTAGAGCTGCTTAAAATTGATTCCCCGGATTTTATATTACGTATGGAGCGTCATGAACTGGGTGAATTTATTCGTGAAATTGTCGCAGACTCCTACGGTGAGATTGAACAAAAGAACTTTATCCTACAGCTGAATGTCCCTGAACAGGAAGTATTCGCAAGCTTTGATGCGGAGCTACTCTCGAGTGTAGTTCATAATCTGATCTCCAATGCTTTGATCTATAACCCTCCAGGCACACATCTACGTGTGGAGGTTATACCCATGGAGAACGAGGTTGCCATTGAAATTGCAGATACTGGAGTGGGCATTCCTGAAGAGCTTTGGTCAACAATGTTTGATCCGTTTGTTCGAGGAGATAAAGCGCGGTCAACCACAGGTGGGACGGGGCTTGGTTTATCCATTGCTATGAAAAACACAGAGAAAATGGGTGGCACACTTCATCTCAGTCGGCGAAAGAAGGAACCAACGGTATTCACCATACGTATTCCCAAATAGCGAGATGAAAGACACCCGAAAATAGAAGATGGGAGAGAACTATGGCTAAACTGAACACATTCATTCGAGTTTGTATAGCGATCCTTTTAGTATTAGGTATCGTATTTCTAGGCTCACAAGTTAATTTTATTTTCAGACCGATCTTGTCTTTGTTCAATGTTATTATCGTCCCCTTAATGTTGGCGGGATTTTTCTATTATCTACTCCGACCTCTAATCAATACTTTGGAGAGATATAAACTAAATCGCTCTGTTGCGATTATCATCGTATATGTGGTCATTGCATTGCTCTTGTTTGCTTTTAGTATTGGAGTTTGGCCTTCACTTCGAACACAGCTAACTAATTTCGTCGATA
Source organism: Paenibacillus sp. FSL R10-2734 (assembly GCF_037963865.1). NCBI lineage: Bacteria > Bacillati > Bacillota > Bacilli > Caryophanales > Paenibacillaceae > Paenibacillus > Paenibacillus sp. FSL R10-2734. The sequence continues at coordinate 3,277,879 of NZ_CP150170.1, forward strand.
ATATGCCAAATCTGATCGCAGCCGTGAATCAGCAGCTATTGAGACTCGAGGACAGTGGATTTTTGGCTTCTATTATCCCAGCGGATATGGATCTTGCTTCCCAATTGACCGAATATTTGAATAAAGGATTTAATCTGATTTCGAATTACGTGACGGGTTTATTCTCCTTTGTTTCAAATTTCGCGATTATTTTATTTACCTTTCCTATTATGTTGTTTTACATGCTTAAGGAAGGTGGGAAATTTGGACGTAAGATTGTAAGTTTCTTCCCAAAGAAGTATCGTGGAGAAGGAACTACAATGATGAGTGAAATTGACAGTGCGTTAAGTGGATTCATCGTTGGGCGGGTATTAGTCAATTTGGCGCTTGGTGTTCTGATGTATATTGGTTTCCTTATTATTGGTCTACAGTATGCATTGTTGTTAACCGTGATCGCCGTTGTGATGAATTTTGTGCCTTTCATTGGTGCAATTCTGTCCAGTATCCCTATTTTTATTATTGGATTCATTCAATCGCCGTCCATTGCAGTGTGGTCCATCATCATCGTTCTCGTAGCTCAGCAAATCCAGGATAATCTGATCGCTCCCTACATTTTTGGGAAAAAGCTTGATATTCATCCGTTGACTACGATCATCCTAGTGTTGGTTGGTGGAGATATAGGTGGTATTATTGCGATATTACTGATTATTCCACTGTATATGATTGTGAAAATCGTTCTGACTAAGGCGTACAATTTGTTTGTTAAGAACCACAGGGTAGAGGTAGAGGAGAGTCTTTAATATCTCATAAAATTATCAAATATAATGGAGGTTGTTTATATGAATGAAGGAACGGAGCAAGGACTAATTCATATCTCTGATGATGTAGTCACTTCGATCGTTGGACAAGTGGTTCTGGAAACGCCAGGTATAGCTGGGATGTCAGGAAGCAATATTTCGAACAACTGGGCCAAACGCTTGGGCGGTAAAAATGTGAAAAAAGGATTGTCTGTAGAAGTGAAGGAAGTAGACGTAGCCATCGACCTAAAGGTTATTGTTAATTACGGATGTGTGATTCAAGAGGTCTGCTATATGTTACAGAAAAATGTTCGTAATGCTGTGGAAAATATGATGGGCCTGTCCCTTGTTTCGGTAAATGTGAAAGTTGAGAAAGTAGTTCTTCCGTTATAAGGATAATTCTCGAAATAGGCACCGTGATATAGGCATCTGCATAGAATGGAGCAAATCCATTTACGGAGGTCAGAACATCCATGTCGACATATAACACTGGGCAAGAGCAGAATGTGATTTATCAGGCCGATCCTGCTGTGATCCGGCACCTGCACGGTGTCCGTGATTCTTTACATCAATCCTGCAAGCCATACCTAAACCATAAAGTGAATGTACAGACTATAGATGGCTTAGTGCATGAAGGCACTTTAGCCGGAGTAGATAACAAACACTTGTATTTGAACGTTGCAGTTAATGGACAAATGCAGCGCGGATACTATAATCCATACCAGCCTTATCATCCTCATCCGGGCCAAGGACATTACCCAGGAGGCCCAGGTCATTACCCAGGTACTCCTTACAATAATAATGTGATCTTGCCGCTTGTGTTGTTCGAACTGCTTGCCATTTCTTTACTCTAAAGCTTGCATACTTCTGTATAAGGGCATGTGCTGGATTCGCGATCGTATGTTGACGCGTCTAGCCATGTTCTTTTTTTTTTTGTGTAAAAGAAGCTTACAATTGATATAATTGCTCTATAACCTGGAGGTGTCATATGATTAGATATCCTATTTTGAACAAGAATGCGACAGTAGGGGTAACAGCACCCTCATCTGGAGTGGGCGCTCAAAATGCAGAGTTAATTAAGTTGGCTTCAAGCCGCTTGGAGTCTAAAGGATTTAATGTGATTTGTGGGGAAACGGTATGGACGCAAGAGAAGGCCAAATCAGCACCGGCAAAAGTGCGTGCTCAGGAGTTTAACGAGATGATGAGTGCTGAGCCTATCGATATCCTTATTCCACCTTGGGGTGGGGAGCTGTTAATTGAGACACTTGAATTTATTGATTTTGATGCCATGAAGGACAAGTGGATCTTAGGCTATTCGGACATTAGTGTGCTGTTGCTTGCAGTCACATTAAGAACGGGGATTGCCACGGCTCATGGGACGAACCTTGTTGATCTTAGGGGAGAATATTCGGATAATACCACAGCCATGTGGCAAGCGGTTCTAGAGACGAAAGCTGGGGGTTCTATCGTCCAGCATTCTTCGCTTAAATATCAGGGGGAATGGCAGCACGATGTTCCTTCACCTTGTGTCTTTCACTTGACAGAAGATACCCGCTGGAAGACTGTATCATCTGGTCCTGTAGCTATGAAAGGGCGTCTACTTGGGGGCTGCATTGATATAATCAGGCACTTAATCGGCACTCCATTTGGAAACCTACAGCATTTTCAAGAACAAATCATTAATAATGAACCGATTTTATGGTATTTGGAAAATTGCGAAATGAACACGACTGATTTGCGTAGGTCACTAGTTCAGATGAAGCTGGCAGGTTGGTTTGAGAATTGTTCTGGGATTATGTTTGGCAGAAGTCCTGCTAATCGACCAGTAGAGAACTATACGGCCGAAGATATTTATGCTGAACTCTCTGAGGAACTTCAGGTGCCTATTGTTTATGATATCGATTGTGGTCATACTCCACCGCAAATTACGCTTATTAACGGAGCATATGCTGAAGTAGATGTGACAGACGGAGTAGGGACGGTAACGCAATTTTTCTATGAATAGCTGTATACGAAAAAGGGACAACCACTTGGGGCTGTCCCTTTTTTTAATTTTGTGTATTTACAATAGCGGTGATTTCCTCATCCAGGTCTAGCCTTACATCTTCACGATATGCGCGAATGCCATATTCGCTAAGCATATAACGTAGGATCGCCTCAATCATGTTGGACTCGACTAGATATTGACTACGTCCCTGTACCCAAACCTCCGCAGAGTAGCCAGTGTCTTCTTCCCAGCTAAGTTCTACCTGAACATCTTCTGGGCGAACCGCTTTGCGTTCAGCCATGTGTATACATAAGGCATTGATGATCTCATCCATGCTTAGAACCATTGTTGACATTAGTAACGCCCACCTTGTTCTTCTAAGCGACGTTTTTCTTTTCTACGACGGAAGAAGGACATTACGAGCATTACGAGTACATAGATCGCAAGCATATTAATGGCGAAGCCTAGAATGTTACCAAAGGCACCCATTCCGGCGAACATTCCACCGAATAGTAACCCAGCCAAACCACCGATCATCATACCTTTCATTAAGCCGCCACCGCTGAAGAATCCACGTTTCGTATTCGCAGTTGAGCCTGCTGTGGAGCTTTTAGTGCTATCGCTTTTTCTTACGTTATCGGTTGTTGATTTTTTTGGAGTTGTTGAATAGCTACGAGTGCCGGATTTAAATCCGCCACCACCTCGCTTCGCATCCACAAAGTTCGGGGTAGCTACGGCGAAAAATAGAGTAAAGGCCATTACAATCATCATTACGCGTTTCATTGGTTTCATATAGTACGAAAACCCTCCTGTGAGTATGAATTTGTGTGCATGTTCAGTAATACGCAGCTAGTCCCACCAGGTTTCAATTTTTATCTATCATAATTTATACTTTTTATTCACAAAAAAAAAGCGTGGATCTAGGATCCACGCAAACAGCAGTTAGAGAGTCGTCACTTAAGTTATTTATACCCATCAGCGACAAGTTCAAGCGCTCCAGTAGCCGGATCGATGATCATGCCGTGTACAGGTACATTAGGAGGAAGCAATGGATGACGTTTAATCAGGTCCACCGTTTGAATTACCCCATGTTCTACGTTGTCAAATCCGCGCAGCCATTTAGTAAGCTTGATCCCGGAATTCTCCAGTGTGGATAGCACCTCTTCAGATACTCCACGCTCTTTAATAGAATTGATCATATGCTCCGCATTAAGTGAGGCCATACCGCATTCATAGTGTCCAACAACGATAACTTCCTCAGCGTCAAGTTCATATAGCGCGACCATGACACTACGCATAACACTACCAAAGGGCTGTGAAATAACCGCCCCGGCGTTTTTGATGATTTTGACATCACCGTTCTTAAAATTCATAGCTTTTGGTAATAGTTCAACCAGACGGGTATCCATACAGGTGATAATTAACATTTTTTTATCTGGATAACGACTAGTTAAATACGCTTCATACTCTTTATTCTCAACAAAACTCTTATTAAAATTAATAATTTCGGATACATGGCTCATGGCTGTTCTTCCTCCCTAAAATCACTGAAATGTACTTACATTACGCAAATCTCTTACCAGGATATTTTTTCCGTAAATCTGTGAATCACTGTCTAGCTTAAAGGAAGAGAACCGTTCCTCGGCATCCAGACGCATCTTGTCCTCATAAAAGATTTCCTGCTGGCGGCTTACGATAAAGGGAAGGGAATCACTTTCAATCCTAGAATCGCTGTCCTCTATTTCTGAAACAATCAGTAATACATTAATTCCGTCACACCCGCAGCCTTCCGTATCATAAAAGAGCTTGAAAAATCCTGGCCGATCTTCAAGCCTTTCCTTCAACTTCCTTTCTGCGAGAGGTGTAACTTGAATCATCATAGCCTGTTCACGCTCCTTCAAATTTTGTGCGAAGCAAGCTCTGCTTCTTATGTAACCCATTGAATAATTTAAATTAGAGATGTAATCTCTGAAGTTGATTATACTCATTCAAAAAAGTATCATCAAGAGGAGTCGGCAAAACAGAGAAAGCAGGTGTAATAAAATGGAACAGCTAGTGAAGGAACAGTGGGAGAAATTTAGCGAGTTATTATCAAAAATAAGTGGATATTCAGAGGCCATAGAATTACTTCACTGGGATTTGCGCACCGGTGCGCCGCGTAAGGGAGTAGAGGTTCGTTCGGGTACGATAGGGATGCTAAGTGGAGAGCTGTTCAGACTCGGGATTTCAGAGGAAATGGGAGAATTTACAGCATATTTTAGCCGTCCTGAAGTGATTACTCAACTCTCTCAAGATCAGAAAAAGATTGTTTCTGATTGCCGTAAAGAGTATGAGCGCAGCAAGAGCATACCTTCCAAAAGATTTGAGGAGTACGCTGTTCTCTCTGCACATTCCCAAACCATCTGGGAAGAAGCCAAGGAGAACGATGATTTTGCCACTTTTGAACCTTACTTAAGCAAAATAGTTGCTCTGAAAAAAGAATTTATCGATTATTGGGGTGTAAAAGGAACGCGCTATGATACGCTTCTTGATATGTATGAGCCTGATCTTACTGTAGATAAAGTGGATGAAGTATTCAGCCGCCTGCGCAGTCGTTTGGTTCCATTGGTAGAGGCTATTGCTGCTTCTCCTAATAAATCGGACACAAGTTTCTTACAGCAGATCTTCCCTAAAGAGCAACAGGAAAAGTTCGGAAACTTTATTTTAGAGCAAATGGGCTATGATTATGACGCAGGTCGTCTAGATGAGAGTGTGCATCCTTTTGCTACGGGCCTGAATCCAGGCGACGTTCGTATTACGACCAATTACCTGCTTGATAATGTGACTAGTGCTATATTTAGTTCACTGCATGAAGGTGGACATGCGCTTTATGAACAAAACATCAGCAAGGACTTTGTTGGAACACCACTTGCACAAGGCGCATCGATGGGAATTCATGAATCTCAGTCAAGACTATGGGAGAATATGATTGGACGCAGCCGTGCTTTCTGGGAACGTTATTACGGTGATCTTCAACAGCAATTCCCTGAGCAGCTTGCAAATGTGGAGTTGGAAGATTTCTACCGGGCGATCAACAGCGTGCAAAATTCATTTATCCGGATCGAAGCAGATGAGCTTACATATAATCTGCACATTATTGTGCGTTACGAGATCGAAAAGCTAATTTTTAATGAAGGACTTTCTGTAAAGGATCTGCCGCAGGTATGGAACGCTAAATATCAAGAGTATTTGGGGATTACTCCGCCTTCTAACGCTCTTGGAGTATTGCAGGATGTACATTGGTCTGGTGGGGATTTTGGATATTTTGCTTCCTACTCCTTAGGTAATATGTATGCTGCACAAATTCTGAATACATTGCGCAAGGAACTGCCGGAGTTTGATGCGTTAATTGCTGCGGGGAACCTACTACCTATTAAAGAGTGGTTAACGGATAAGATTTATCGATTCGGAAATAGCTTGACCCCTTCCCAAATCATTGAACAAGTAACTGGGGAACCACTAAGCCCTGATTACTTAGCTGATTATTTAGAAGCGAAGTATACGGAGATTTACAAACTGTAATCCAGTAAGGTACGCGTGGTATAATAGAAAGAAAGCTTAGACGGAAGGATATGGATATGGCAAATACTCACACCTACAGCCGGAGAGAAGAAGTCGCGAATGCGATTACGCACGGGATCGGAACGGTATTAAGCGTGGCTGCACTTGTCCTGCTCGTTGTTTTTGCAAGTCTGAAAGGAACGACGTGGCATGTGGTCAGCTTTTCCATCTATGGAACGACAATGCTGCTTCTGTATCTTAATTCAACACTCGTGCATAGTCTCAAAGAGGGTAAGGCGAAGGATTTGTTCGAATTTTTCGATCATTCCGCTATTTATCTTTTTATTGCAGGCACGTATACACCCTTTTTGTTAGTCGCCATTCGGGGTACGCTTGGATGGAGCCTATTCGGTGTTATTTGGGGGATCGCAGTGTTTGGCGTTTTCTTCAAGGCATTTTTTGTTAAAAAGTTTCTGTTCATGTCTACCATATTCTACATCGCAATGGGGTGGCTGATTGTAATCGCCTGGAATCCTCTTTCAGCTGCTGTAGCAGACGGTGGGATGATCCTGCTGATGGCTGGTGGGGTGCTCTATACATTGGGTACGGTTTTCTATGTATGGAGAGGATTTCCGTATCATCATGCGATCTGGCATGTATTTGTCCTCGCAGGTAGTGTTACACATTTCTTCGCCGTGTTGATTTATGTACTGCCGATCCAATAATTCCAAGCGGATTTTCTGCAGGAATAAGGGATTTTTAATAAAGAAAGAGATGACAAGCAAAAATGCTTGACATCTCTCTTTCTTTTAGGTATCATAAGGGACGTTGTGAAGGTGTAAAGTGTTTTTCCTTGACGAAGGGAGTGCCCTTAATGAGTCAGGAGAATAGGCTCGAGAAAACGAATCGTATCAATTTGCTTTTTGCCTTCTATGAACGACTGCTTACAGATAAGCAGCAAACGTTTCTTAAATATTATTTTCACGATGATTTTTCCCTGGGAGAAATCGCCGCTGAATTTGAAATCAGCCGCCAAGCCGTTTATGAACATATTAAACGGGCGGAGCAAGTATTAGAGAATTATGAAGAAAAACTTGGTTTATTAGTGAAGCATGAGAGTCGTACCAAATATTTAGAAGAACTGCGCAGACTGCCGGAGAATGGGATGCTGCCTGAGCAATATAAACTTCGGTTCGCGGAGATCGTGGATCGCTTGCAGAGGTTAGAGTAGCATGAAGGGAGAAACTGCATATGGCGTTTGAAGGTTTAACCGGAAGATTGCAGAATGTGTTCAGCAAGCTACGCGGTAAAGGTAAAGTATCCGAAGATGACGTAAACGAAGCTATGCGCGAAGTACGGCTGGCCCTTTTGGAAGCCGATGTTAACTTCAAGGTAGTTAAAGAATTCGTAGCTAAGGTGAAAGAAAAGTCTATTGGTACAGAAGTGATGGACAGCTTTACACCTGGTATGGTCATTATCGACATCGTTAACAAGGAACTAACCGAGCTGATGGGCGGAAGCCAAGCGAAGCTGGCCAAGTCGAACAAGCCACCAACCGTCATTATGATGACGGGTCTACAAGGTGCTGGTAAGACAACCACTTCGGGTAAGCTGGCCAAGCTGTTACAGAAGGGTAATCATCGTCCCTTGCTCGTTGCGGGAGATATTTATCGCCCTGCTGCGATCAAACAGCTTCAGGTGCTTGGAGAACAGATAAAGGTTCCAGTATTCTCGCTAGGTGATCAGACCAGTCCGGTAGAGATTGCCAGACAAGCTGTACAACATGCGAAGGATAACGGACTTGATTATGTAATTATTGATACTGCAGGCCGCCTGCATATCGATGAAGAATTGATGGAAGAACTTAAGCAGATTCACAACGTTGTAAATCCTGATGAAGTTCTGTTAGTAGTAGATGCAATGACCGGTCAAGATGCCGTGAACGTAGCTGAGAGCTTTAATAAGCAGCTTGAGCTTACAGGGGTTGTATTGACGAAGCTCGACGGCGATAGCCGTGGTGGTGCTGCGCTGTCTGTCAAAGCCGTTACTGGTTGCCCGATCAAATTTGCCGCTTTAGGTGAGAAGATCGACGCACTAGAGCCGTTCCATCCGGAACGTATGGCTTCGCGGATTCTGGGTATGGGCGACATGCTGTCGCTGATTGAGAAAGCCCAAGCGAACATTGATACTGACAAAGCTAAGGAAATGGAACGTAAGATGCGTAATGCGGAATTTACGTTTGATGATTTCCTTGAGCAGATGGACCAGGTGAAGAAGCTTGGCCCGATCGATCAAATACTTGATATGCTGCCTGGTATGAATAAAGCCAAGGGCATTAAGGACTTGAAAGTTGACGATAAGCAGATGGGTCGCGTTGAAGCCATAGTTCATTCTATGACTAAGACGGAGAAGCGTCAGCCAGAGATTATCAACCATAACCGCCGCAAGCGTATTGCTGCCGGTAGCGGAACCTCGGTCGCTGAGGTCAACCGCCTCATCAAGCAATTTGATGAGATGCGTAAGATGATGAAGCAATTCTCCGGTATGATGGGCGGAGGCGGTAAAGCCTCTAAGAAAAATGCGATGAAGCAGCTTAAAGGCCTAGGTGGAAAAGGGATGAAGTTCCCTTTTAAATGATCTTGCTGTTTTAATATCTCGAAACTATTATAAGGAGGTGATTTTTCGTGGCAGTACGTATTCGTCTGAAAAGAATGGGAGCGCATAAAGCGCCTTTCTATCGTGTAGTGGTTTCCGATTCCCGGTCCCCTCGTGACGGTCGTTTTATCGAGGAAATCGGTTATTATAATCCGATTGAACAACCGGCAGTAGTTAAGATCGATGAGGAAAAAGCTCTTAAATGGCTTCAAACAGGTGCGCAAGCATCTGATACAGTACGCAACTTGCTTTCCAAAGCAGGCGTAATGAAGAAGTTTCATGAGCTTAAGCAACAGAAATAATGACTGATTGCGAGGGTCCTCTATGGAAGAATTAGTTGGAGTAATTGCTAAGGCTTTAGTGGATCATCCAGAAGATGTGACGGTACGAGCGGTGGAGAAGGAACACCTAATTGTTTATGAACTGTCCGTACATCCTGATGATGTAGGAAAGGTCATTGGCAAGCAAGGTAGGATCGCTAAGGCGCTCCGTACAGTAGTCACATCTGCAGCAGTCAAGAGCGATAAACGCGTAACTGTAGATATTTTATCTTAAATGATGCGTACAATGAGGGGCTAGGGATAGTATATCCCGGCTCCTTTTTGTTCAAATATATAGATTATAGATGAAGCTTGTAAAGGAGAGGGTTATATGACAGAAGAGTTAACCGTAGGCAGACTTGTGAATACACATGGTATTCGCGGGGAAATTAAAGTACTATCCCATACCGATTTCCCTGATGTTCGTTTTGCTGCAGGTAAGAAGCTGATGGTGATCCCTGCAGATGGCAGTGCTAAATTCGAAGTAACTGTAGAATCCGCTCGTGAGCACAAGGGTATGTTCATCGTTAAGCTCAAAGGGTATACGAACATCAATGAAGTGGAAAAGTATAAAGGCAGCCTCCTGAAGGTTCCAAGTAATGATCTTGTTGATCTGCCTGAGAACGAATACTACTTCCACCAAATCGTTGGTTGTGAGGTATACACGGACGAAGATGAAAACAAACCACTCGGTACAATAACAGAAATCTTACAGCCAGGTGCGAATGACGTGTGGGTAGTTAAACCTGAAAAAGGACAAGACATCCTTATTCCTGTTATCAACGATGTAGTCCTGAATGTGGACATAGAAGCTAAACGAATTACTGTTCATTTGATGGAAGGGCTATTGCCATGATGAGAATTGATGTGCTTACGCTGTTTCCAGAAATGTGCGAAGGCGTATTCAGCACAAGTATTCTTGGTAAGGCTCGTGAAAAGGGAATCGTATCTTTAAATGCTGTGAACTTCCGTGATTTCTCGGGAAATAAGCACAACAGTGTGGATGATACACCGTATGGCGGTGGCGGGGGCATGGTGCTCAAGCCTGATCCGATTTTTAATGCAGTCGAGCATGTGCTCGGTATTACACCCACTGAGGAATCTAACGAACGATCAGATGAAGAGGTTACTGTGAAACCACGTATAATCCTTATGTGCCCACAAGGAAAAACCTACAATCAGAAGATTGCTGAGGAGCTGGCACAAGAGGAACATCTAATCTTCATATGTGGACATTATGAGGGATATGATGAGCGGATTCGTGAGCATCTGGTAACCGATGAACTTTCAATCGGGGATTACGTGTTAACGGGTGGAGAGTTGCCTGCGTTGACGGTTATTGATTCCATAGTCCGGCTTCAGCCAGGAGCGCTTGGAAATGAAACTTCTGCGATATCTGACTCTTTCAGCACTGGGCTGCTGGAATATCCACACTACACACGTCCTGCTGAGTTTCGCGGCTGGAAGGTACCAGATATGTTACTGAGCGGTCATCATGCAAACATCGACATATGGCGGAGAGAGCAGGCTCTGCTGCGCACATTGGAACGCAGACCAGATCTGCTTGAGACTGCAGAACTTACGTTGAAAGACAAGAAGACACTGGAACGTCTGAGAAATGCGGACAAACCGGAGTGATAATTTAATGAAACAGACATATCTGACGTCTTTTTAACGTATCTTACGTTAAGGAGGCGTTTTTGTTATGCCTATTGAAAACAAATAAATCAATAGTTTTTGAATTAAAACGAGCATATGTGCGTTGAAAGCTTCTTTTTAGGGTAATGAATAGAGGTGCCGCACTAATATATGCAGCTTATGATGTAGCAAGCTTAACTATTGAAGGGAATGAACTGAAGTGACTACGAAGACGCGTGAAGAATTCAAGCCTAACGTGGACACCGTCCACAAGGAAGCGGAGCCGCTCCGCACCGTGAATGATATTATCGATTTTTATACAAATCGCAATTCCCATTCGCCATTTAAAGAGTGAACATATAAGACTCAACGTTAGGAATTGATTGTTAGGCTGAATAAAACCATTAGACACAGTGAATTTTTGGTTCGCTGTCGCTAATGGTTTTATTTTTTTCGTAAATGTAAGTATTGATCGAGGTGTATGTAGCACGGTGTAGCTCAAGCTGCTGATGGTTGACTAAACAGTAACGATAACCGGCGAATAAACCTGCAAAGGTACATTTATTAATGATAAGAGGATGGCTAAAGCATTAATTCCTGCAAATCTGCACTTATTCTTGCACCAGGAGAAGCCTTCGAGCCATAAGTGAGGATATACCTGTACTTTTGCAGTTTTAGGACTTAATGGAGAGGATATCAATGCAAAAAACTGTACTGCAGCAGGCTTTCTCTAGTCGAGCGAAAGGTAGGAATGAATAGGTGGAGATAACATCCTGTTACTCCGATTAAACTGTAAATAACCACTTTCCTATGAGATCTAGTATCTCAGCGAAAAGTGGTTATTTTTTTGACTATAATATTTCGTGGAGGCACATGTTATTCTTTGCGTAAGATTTTGTGTACTCCTGTAAGGAGTGAGTACAGCGCAACACATACGAGAACAGTAACAGCCCATGCATAGTTGCGAACGGTGTAAGTAAGCGAAGCTAAAATAACGAAAATGGTGATACGCAGTACACCTTCTTTAATAAACTGTTTTCTTTCAACATTCATGTGATTGGCCTCCTCGAATGGATGGGATAAGACGAACTACAGGTGAATATTGGTCTTACTGTATATCACCTTTGTGGAGTACGAAAGATACAGAGATCAAAAAAAGTAAATATTGACTCAATATCTGACCTATGTAAGTTCGCCGTTACCGACCTGTACTCCTACACATAGAGTATATCATTACGAACAAGGAGGAGTACACTAGTGGAAGCTTATTATAACTGTTTGCGTTGTAAGAATAGAAGGGTGCGTATTATGACTAGAGATGGCAGACAGTACGAAGGCGTTATTACAGATGTAGACAGAAACAATGTTTACTTAAGAACTGACAATGGTTCTGTGCATACTTCTGCTTTTTGGGGAAATTCTTTTGCCGGAAATCAGATTTTAACTTTGAGTTTGTTCACTCTGCTGGCTATCGCATTAATCTAGTCACTAGGAATCACAAACAGACCGTCCGGTTATCCGGACGGTCTGTTTGTTGCCGATTACTGCACTGTAATTGCACCTATATCTGAACTTAGGGACAATAATGGTCCCCCTCCATTGATATCGGTCTTTCCACCTTCAACTCCTTTGATCTGGCCGAGATCACTTTCGGCTTCCACGCTACATTTCATGCCATCGGCTAGAACCGCACTGAGGCTTCCCACATTCGTTTTGGCTTTTAAACTGCTGTCATTCTTCATTTCTGCTATATCCATACGTATGCTTCCAGTATCGGATTCTACAGTGGATTTGCCAGTGATTTTAGCCCCTTCAATATTGATCGCTCCAACGTTGCTGACGATATGATATTTTCCCTCTAGATTGCGAAGACGAATTTGACCAACGTTATTTGTAATTATATATTCATCAATGCTGGTGGGGAGCTCTATATTATAGCTTATGCTAAAATCTGAATAACCATATTTGTCTTGCGCCCATGTCCATAAATCTTTCTTTGGGCTTGATTTGGAATTTGTGTACACCTTCAATGTATCTCCGCTAACCTTTATTGAAACTTCAGCATCATCCATAATCTTTTGACGGTCAGATTTATGGAGTGAGCTGTTGTGGGCTGAGATTGTTGCAATTACATTGATCTGATCTCCAGTAACAGCTGTAACTTCTACTTCACCGACTGCATTGTCCATGCTGAGCACGGATGCTGATCCGATCGCTTGGGATACAGAAAGCTCTTTGGTAATGCTATCTGCTTTAACTTCGTCAACCACCTTAGTAGCTGTTTCCTCAACGGCTTGCTGCACAGTGGCAGCTGCCTTGCTAAGCTCTTGCTTGACAGCTTCACCAATATTCTGCTGTGCTTCTTCTGTAATACTCTTGTCAACCTCATTTTTCGCGGATTGCCTTCCTGGTAATTCAGTGCAACCTGCCAAAAGTACGATGGACAGTACGGCTACTGCTGCCAATACACTATTATTATTTCTTTTCCTCATTGAACGAACTCCTCCTCATATATGGGTGTATGTGATCTTACCTATGTGTCTTCGTTATGTACTTCTATAAGTATATCTTATGGGATTTTTATGTAAAAACGGCTGAAGGCGGGTTTTGTACTGGACCAAAGACTAGGTCTCAAAAGTGTTCACTACACTTCGATTTTCAATTGTGCTAAAATAAATTCATAATCACTCGGTGATGAAATAAGGGTATGGGTACATACTAAAAAGGGCGCAGAAGCTCTCATATAGAACCTTCAGCAACTACTGGAAATCGCTTTAGTCGGATAGAAGTGTAGAGGTGTGCTAAGGCTACATTGTATACAGATATAGACCGTTACCTCACTTGCAGAACAGGGCGGTCTTTTTACTTTCTTTCTTTAATAAATTCTGAAGGGTGGAGGGAGCTAGATGAAATATGTAGCCATTTTGTTTGCCTTAGTAGTTTTGGCAGTTGTATATTTTTTAATCTGGAAACGGAAAATAAACACCACAAGCAATCATTTTCGTACCACTAGTAGTAACGTAATCTCTATGGACAGTCATCGTAAAGCCAAACAGAGCTCAGGGGAGCAGCCTTGCTCTGCTTGTAAGAAGAAGAATGGAAAGCTAATCTTCTATGCACAAGACAATGGAACTGTAGTTGGCTTGTGTAAGGATTGCCAGTCAAAGGCAAAAAAAAGAGATATGCTACCGCTTTAAATAGAAAAAATAAGTTGTATTAGCCCGTCCTTTATGGTATTATTATTTCTGTTGTGTGGAATACGGTGGTCCGCTGCGGATAATGAGGGAGAGCAAAGATCTCTCCGGAAGAGGCAAGAACACCTGTACGGAAGGAGGAAGTCCTTAATGAATATCCTACAAGCTATTACGCAAGAGCAACTTCGTAAAGATATCCCGAGTTTTCGCCCGGGTGACACTTTGAAGGTGCATGTAAAAGTTATCGAGGGAACTCGTGAGCGTATCCAGTTGTTCGAAGGCGTTGTAATCAAACGTCGTGGCGGTGGAATCAGTGAGACTTTTACGGTTCGTAAAATTTCTTACGGTGTTGGTGTGGAAAGAACATTCCCAATCAACTCGCCTAAAATCGAGAAGCTCGAAGTGGCTCGTCGTGGTAAAGTGCGTCGTGCTAAACTTTATTACCTTCGTGAACTACGTGGTAAAGCAGCGAGAATTAAAGAAATTCGTCGCTAGAATAGTGACAAAGGAAAGGGGCTTGAATTCAAGCCCCTTTCGTTTTATTATTTTTTGGAAATATAAGAAAGCATAAGTTTCACGTTATAAATTATTCTTATATTTCTCGCATAAACGCTTACCGTCCTTAAAGGACGCTGAGGGCGTTGTAGCTTGGTATAGAATGCGTGCGACATATTCGCTTGGGGATCAGCTTCTCCGAAAAGGCCTCCTGAAGGAGTATCTGTGGAGGGGTTTTTGGCAGGAGTTTTTTTGACTTATAAGAAAGTATTTATTTGGGGCCCCCGCAAAGTACCTGAGTACGCATCAACGCAAAGCCTCACTTTGTGGGGATATTTTGTGTTGTATAGTAAGAGTAGTAATAAGAGAGGACGGTGAACTATGCAGCAGGAACAAAGTGAAACTTTGGAATCAAGCGCGCAGAACCCACGTAAGCCCAAAAACGAAGTGTTGGAATGGGTAAAGGCCATTGCGATTGCTTTAGTGTTGGTATTTCTGATTCGCTGGCTTTTGTTCAAGCCGTTTATTGTAGATGGACCTTCCATGCAGCCTAACTTCCATACTGGAGAACGTGTTATTGTAAATGAGATCTTGTACGATATTAGATCTCCACAGAGGGGCGAGGTTATTGTATTCCACGTGCCATCTGAGGGTAGAGATTTTATTAAACGTGTAATTGGTGTGGCTGGAGATACTGTGAAAGTAGAAGGGGATGTAGTTACAGTTAACGGGGAAGTTGTTAATGAGACATACATTCAAGATGCAATTGATGCAAAGCATAGTATCAACGCTCTGTATAATAATAAAGACTTCCCTAATGAAGAATTTCCGGATGGTACTGTACCTGAAGGACATGTGTTCGTTATGGGGGATAATCGCTCGGATAGTACCGATAGCCGAATGATCGGTTATGTACCTCTGGATGATATTGTAGGCCGTGCAGATTTAATCTTCTGGCCATTGAAGGATATTACACTGATTAACCATTAAGTTGACAGAAGTCAAAGGAGGTGACGGCAATGGCCATTCATTGGTTTCCTGGTCATATGACGAAGGCTAGGCGGCAAATCGAGGATAAGCTGAAGCTGATTGATGTTGTAATAGAATTGCTCGATTCCCGTCTGCCGCTTTCCAGCCGCAATCCGATGATTGACGATATTTTGCGGGACAAGCCAAGACTGATTATTTTGAACAAGGCGGATCTGGCAGATCCGGAAATTACACGGAAGTGGCTGGCGTATTTCAAGGAACAAGGGCATGTTGCTTATCCTGTTGATGCATCTACTGGAACGGGTATCAAGGATATTCCAGAGCAGGTTAAACTGCTGCTAAAAGAAAAGATTGACCGGCAGATCGCAAGGGGAATGAATCCGCGAGCTATGCGTGCATTGATCGTAGGTATTCCTAACGTCGGCAAATCAACGCTTATTAACCGGATGGCTGGTAAGAGTATCGCTGCTACTGGTGACCGCCCAGGGGTTACTAAGGGTCAACAGTGGATTAAGACAGGCGGTAACTTGGAGCTTCTGGATACCCCAGGTATTCTGTGGCCGAAGTTTGAGGACCAAGAAGTAGGTTATAAACTAGCTGTAACGGGTGCAATAAAGGAAGAAATCCTGAATATTGAGGACATCGCCTTTTACGCAGTGAAGTATTTAGTGAAGGATTACGGATCCAAATTTCAAGAACGCTTTGGTATTGAAAAGCTTCCTGAAGATTTGGAGAATCCAGATGAGATCATAGCTGTAATGGAAGCCGTGGGTCGTAAGCGCGGTTGTCTGATTAGCGGTGGACGTGTAGATCTGGAAAAAGCTTCGCGGGCCTTGCTGCATGAGCTACGGGCAGGTAAGCTTGGACGCTTTACGCTGGAAACGCCTTAAGTGGCGTGAATTCTGCGTTTAATGGACTAGGTATTTGAAGAGCCATCCGAAATTTCGGAGGCTCTTTTTTATGTGTCAGAAAGGAAGATTTTGGGCCCCCATAAAGTACCTGAGTACGCCTCGAAGCTAAGCTTCATTTGTGGGGATATTTAATGGGGAATGGATCAAATTGGAACGTCTATTATAAGGTGACCATGTAAGCTTTACTATGATAAGCTGACTTATATAGATCATAGAATAATTCATAATTGGCGGTGACAAATTAGTGAGTTCGATAGATATGTTGGCTTATGAAAAAGAAGGCTGGGAACAGTCTTATTGCAGAATAGCAGGCGTAGATGAAGTGGGTAGAGGCTGCTTGTTTGGGGATGTCGTCGCAGCAGCGGTGATTTTGCCGGAGGGGCTTATTATTGATGGTGTAAATGATTCGAAAAAGCTCACAGCTAAAAAGAGAGATGCTTTATACGAGATTATAATGGAGCAAGCGCTGGCGGTGGGTGTGGGGTTAGTGGACTCTAATGTCATAGACGAAATTAACATCAAGCAAGCTTCACGCCTGGCTATGAAAAAAGCGGTAGAGAGTCTGGAACACATTCCTGACTATATGCTGATCGATGCTGAAAAGGTAGACCTCCCATTGCCACAAAGGGCAATTATTAAAGGGGATGCTAATAGTCAGTCCATCGCGGCAGCTTCGATCATTGCTAAAGTTACACGAGACAGATTATGTGAAGGTTTATGGGAGGAATTATACCCTGATTATGGGATTGCGATACATAAAGGTTATGCGACCAAGCTTCACCGGGAACAAATTACGGCTCTAGGTCCAACACCTATGCATCGACGGAGTTTTATTGGGAGGATTCTCGCGGAGCAGCAAACGTTATTCTAAAAGCATCGCTTAAAAAAGTGAAATGAATACCGATATAGTAAGAAGAGAGAAAATGGAGGGAGGAGAAACGGTATGAATATCGGAACATTGATCCGTGGATTGCTTGGAGATCATAAACCGGGCGCGGCCAAGTCTTTAGAGTTGAAAGAAGGGCAAGTTGTTCGTGGTGTTGTTCTCTCTGTATCGGATTCTGGAAAAGAAGCGGTTGTGCAAATTCAAGGTACGCCTGTTCGCGCAGAATTAGAAACACCGCTACTGCCAGGTGAAACTATGAACTTACAGGTTGGACCACCCGGAGAAGGCGGATTACCCGTATTGAAGCCGGTCTCCCTCGGTGAAACAGTGTTAGTCACCCCCAAAAGCATGGGTGAGGCCTTGGAAACGTTAGGGCTGACCGATTCCAAAGCAGGTCGAGAAATCGTACTAGCGATGCAATCAGGAGGCGTCCCGCTGACCAAAGAGACAGCGGCTTTGCTGGATGCGGTAATGAGTGCTAAGCCAGCTGGTGTGCCTACATCAGAGTGGCTTGATGCGGCTGTCATATCTGTAAAGCGGGGACTCCCTGTTACAGCTGAGAGCGTAAGAGGATTGCAGCAGGCTGTATTTGGCCCGCAGCTGCATCAGCTACTATCAGCTCTAGAAGATCAGGTTGCGATATGGGCAGGGCAAATTGCTAGCGAAGAAACAACAGCGGAACCTAAAGCTGGATTGAGTACCAGTTCTGCAAAGCTAGAATCTACTGTAACTGCAGGCTCAGGAAGTGGGAATAGCTTGGGAGCTGTAGTGGGTGGCGATGCTGAGGCAGATGCTGTGCTGCTGGCAGCTAAAGGAAATGGACAAGCCGCCAATAAAGCCGCTGGTAGTACTGTCGCAAATGGAAGTACTTCTCTTTCGGGAGGATCGACTGAAAGTGCTTCTGGCCTTGCGACTACTCTGAATACAGATGAACAGAGTGCGTCAGTTAAGGGAACGCTTAACATAGCTTCCGATAATGAAACGGGTACTGCAGCTGGCAAGCTATTGGTCCTTGATGAGGCAGGTGAAGGTGCGCAGATCCCGAAGGGTGGAATTGTTTCGGAGGCTACGACTGGTAAAACATCTCCTACCATTCTAAATAGTACAGTAAGCGCTCAAGCTAGTGGTGCAGCGAGTAATCTTATCGGTTCTAGTGAAGTTGAGATTCAAGGTAATACCTTGAATTTGAATAAGGATGGAGCACTGGATAGTGCTATTAATGCAGATAAGAGTCGAGCTATCAATATGGATAAGAGCGGGACAATAACAGGTGGCGCGAGTGTGAGCGCCGATGGAACTGCGGGTGCAGCGCCTCAGGCCGCTGCACCTAGTGGAGCCGCCCTGCTCGCGAAGCTGCAGGGCGTGCTCACCGAGCTGCGCGGTTCCCTGCCGCAGCTCGCTACCCTCCCGCCCGCTGACGCGGCGGGAGCAAGCCCTGCCCCCGCGGCAGCTGTGCCGCGCGGGGAGACCCCGGCTGCGACGGCTTCGCCGATGCAGCCGGACACCGCCCCACCCGCGGACGCGGAGTCGTGGGTGGGGCGGGTGCTGAAGCTGCTCGGTGCGGAGCACGAGCAGCAGGCGGTGCGCGGCGGCGCAGTAGCCGCCGCTGAGACGGC
Source organism: Paenibacillus sp. FSL R10-2734 (assembly GCF_037963865.1). NCBI lineage: Bacteria > Bacillati > Bacillota > Bacilli > Caryophanales > Paenibacillaceae > Paenibacillus > Paenibacillus sp. FSL R10-2734. Next base: position 3,296,887 of record NZ_CP150170.1, read on the forward strand.
CCGCGCGGCGGCGGGAACGGCCGCGCTTGGCAGTGCAGGTGTCATCGGCGGCGAACAAGCCACCGACACCCTGAAGGGCGTGCTGCTGCAGATGATGAGCAGCAGCGACGTGCCGCCCGCGGTAAAAGAAGCCGCGAGCGGATTAGTGCAGCAGCTGACAGGACAACAGCTGCTGCTTAATACAGATCGAACGGCTCCTTTCGCGCAAGTGACGTTGTTCTTGCCGCTGCAAGGTCCAGATGGGCAGGAGACAGCGTCAGTTCATATTCAGTCGCGTCGGGGACGCAAGGGTGAATTGGATGCTGCCAACTGCAGGCTCTGGTTTGATTTGGATATGAAGCAGATCGGGCAGACACTGGTAGATGTGCAGGTTGTCGATCGAATCGTTAGTCTTAAGCTACATAATGATCATCCTTGGGTGCTTGAGCTGCTGGAACAGCGGCGTGATGACATTAAAACGGCAGTAGAATCTATTGGTTATCAGCTGTCGGGCTTAAGAACTGAACCCTTACCAGAACTGAAGCTATCCACAGAGCTTGTGAGTGCCCATACTAGTAAGCTTGTTGATTATGTTCCTGAAGCCTACAAAGGAGTGGATTACCGTATATGAATGAGAATGAGCCTGTACAACCAATCTCACAAGGGCTCAAAAAAGCGGTCGCTCTCAAATATAGCCCAGGACAAAACGAGGCTCCTGTCGTTGTCGCCAAAGGACAAGGGGCGATTGCTGATCTGATTCTGCAAAAGGCCAAAGAGAGCGGGGTTGCTGTCCAGGAGGACGCAGCTCTTGTAGAGGTTCTATCAAAGCTCGATCTTGATCAACAGATTCCTTCTGAACTCTATCAACTGGTGGCTGAAATTTTAAGCTTTGTGTATCAGAGCGACCGTTCTGCCGGCGAATGGAGACCGGAATGAAAGAGCCATACATAAGGGAGCGATACAACCGCAAACAGAAGGGGACTGCTGCTGAAGAAGGAGCTGTGCAGTATTTATCTACTTGTGGGTACAAGATCTTAGAACGAAATTGGCGTTGTCGAACCGGAGAACTTGATATCATTGCGGAAATCGATGGCTGTATTATTTTTGTTGAAGTTCGCAGTCGTAGTGGTGAACTGTATCAGGGGACTCCGGAGGAATCGGTAAATGCTCGAAAAATACATCAAGTGCGAAATACAGCACAGGTTTATATGCATATGAAAGGTTATGATGATGAAAGAGTTTCTTTTGACGTTATCAGCATTTTATTGAATGATGATTTAAGCATAGCTTCTCTGGGGCATATACGTGAGGCTTTTTAAGCAGCACCCCATATTCTCACGCCATTCATTATGGGCACTGGCATTCTTGTGAAAAAAGTCTTTACATAGCCTCCGCACAGTGGGTCATTTCTCAAAAGAAATGGGTAAACATTAGAGTAACTTTTTAATGTCATCATGAGGAGGGCTGTTTTAAGTGAAGAATAAACCTTTTGAAATGCAGGTTAGTTTTGCTTGCCAATATTGCCAGCAGAAAATTGAAGTGAAATTTACCGCAGAGCCAGTATCCGTTGTCTGTTGTGCAAATTGCAATAAGAACTTCACGGTTATGCGGCCCACTATAGCTGAGGAAATATTAATCGATTGGAAAAATGAGGCGCTATTTCAAAAAATCCGTGCTGAGGAGTCACAAAACTGCAAAAACAGCCTCTTAGCGCTTGTTATTAAAGTTATAGAGCTTCTTACTTGGCGTGATAGAGGGAATGGACAGGTGGAAGCAATCAAGGAGATGCGTGGCTGGCTCATTGAGAATGAAGAGACTCCCCCTCTAGCTGAGCTGATCCAGAGCGATAATAAAAAACGATCACGGAAGCGGCGTGACTGGAGATAATCATACAACCTATGATCAGAAAAGAAAGAAGGGTGAATATGAGTAACGTTTTTTTTACATCCGATCATCATTTTGGACATAAGTTGATTATTGATTTTGAATCCAGACCCTTTATAGATGTAGAGCAAATGAATGAAGCTATGATTGAGAGTTGGAATTCAGTAGTGAATCCGGATGATAAAGTGTTTCATTTGGGTGACTTTTCGTTTCTTAACAAGGAAGCAACACATGCTATTGTGAAGAGGCTACATGGATACAAAATACTAATTCTCGGGAATCATGATCGCGGCCGCAGCCGTGGGTGGTGGCTTGAAGCGGGCTTTGATGAGGTTAGTGAATATCCACTGATTTATAAGGATTTCTTTTTTCTCTCCCATGAGCCTATGTATATGAATAAACATATGCCTTACGTAAACGTGCATGGTCATATCCACGGACAAAAGTATGAAGGGAACAATCATTTTAACATTTGTGTCGAGCACTGGAATTATAAACCTTTGACTTTTGAACAGATCAGGGACTCTGTTGTGGTTAGTGAAGAAGGGTGAATTAGGTCTAAAGACCTTGATATGCGTACTTATGCAATGCGCGGACCTTCGATACAAAAATATAATAATGGTTGATTACGATAAGATTCCCTCTATATAATGAGGTATAACAGCTAAATTATTGCCGGAAAATAAGGAAGCACCTTTTTTCTTGAAGATTTTGACACCCAAGCAGGGGTGTATTTCAAGAGATGAGGTGTTTTTATGTATGGAAAAATGCATAGTGCGTGTCTGTATGGAATTGAAGGGGTAATGATTGGTGTTGAAATTGATCTAGCGAATGGATTGCCGCAGACGAATATTATTGGGCTTCCGGATTCAGCGATTCGTGAGGCAGTAGAACGAGTAAGAGCAGCCGTGAAAAATTGCGGTTACCGGTATCCCCAGCAGCGTATTACGATAAATTTAGCACCAGCCGACTTACGAAAAGAAGGCTCAGCCTTTGATCTTGCGATAGCTCTTGGGATACTGATAACTAGTGGTCAATTGATTATGCCCTTTGCTAAAGAGGTGCTCTTCATTGGAGAGCTTGCGCTCGATGGCAGTCTGAGGCCAGTATCGGGCGTATTACCAATGGTGGAAGCTGCTCGTAGGAATGGTTTTAAAGCTGTATTGCTTCCGGAAGGCAATGCAACTGAGGCAGCTTTGATCGGTGGTATTCATGTATACGCAATCGATCATTTGCGCGCATTACCAAATTCGGGCGAAGCACAGTCCAATTCTGCTTTGAGTATAGAAGGGAAAGACGAACAGAAGCTAAAAGTTGGGGGAGTCTCTGCTGAAATGCCTTCTTTATCATCTCTACCTTTTCCTGTATCTATAAGCAGGGGGATGGATGCAAATGAACGACCTCCGGTTCTTGTGCTTTCTTTGGAACACCTTAAATATACCCCAGCTCACGGTACTTCTGAGGCATCCTCATTCGAAGTGAATGAGATGATGGATGATTATAGTGATGTGCTGGGTCAACAGCATGTGAAAAGAGCCTTAACCATTGCGGCAGCGGGAATGCATAATATCCTGCTTATCGGTCCACCCGGGACAGGTAAGACGATGCTGATTAAACGTCTCCCGAGCATTCTTCCGAAATTGTCTGAGAGTGAGGCACTTGAGGTAACCAAAATTTTTAGCGCAGCGGGAAATTTAAAAGATGCCCACAACGGCTTGCTGCGTAGTCGCCCATTTCGCTCTCCTCATCACACAATATCGGCCGCAGGCCTTATTGGGGGCGGAGGTATTCCAAAGCCGGGTGAAGTTAGCCTCGCGCATCGAGGCATTCTTTTTCTAGATGAGTTGCCCGAGTTCTCTCGGAATGTACTTGAAGTGTTGCGCCAGCCGCTCGAAGACGGGGTTGTTACTATAAGTCGAGCTCGAGCTTCTTTTACCTATCCAGCAACATTCATGCTCGCTGCATCGATGAATCCATGCAGCTGTGGTTATTTTGGGAGTGGGCTTACTCAGCAACATTGTACTTGCAGTCCCGCTAGAATTGCCCAATATCGTGCTAAGATTTCAGGGCCTTTATTGGACCGTATCGATTTACAGGTGGATGTTCCTCGTCCAAAGGAATGGGATCGGCAGGGACATGTTCTATCCTCTGCTGAGATGTATGCGGAGGTAATGGCGGCACAGGCGATACAAGCTAAACGGTTTAAACGCTTGCCTATTTCTTGGAACAGTGAACTTTCCGGCGCTTCCCTTCGGCGATATGCAAGTCTTAGCCGTGAGGGCTCTCAATTGCTGTATGACATTCTAGAAAATTTAGGCCTAAGTATGCGAGCACATGATCGAATTATTAAGCTATCCCGTACAATAGCTGATCTTGAAGGTGCACAGGAGATTACTTCCGCCCATCTTGCGGAGGCTGTACAGTATCGTAATTTAGACCGGCAGGCGATTACAGAAGAATAAATAGAATAGAGCAGTAATTCCTGTATTGGCGATTTACTGCTCTGTATTTTGGGTTATTGATTCAACCCCGCTGAAATTGTTAAGCTCCCTGGATCCTTACGGACCTGAACGACTTTACATGGGGGCTTTTAGCATTTGGAGCGTGGTTTCGGACCCCAGAGACATTATTCCTTAGGAAACGGCTCAAATGGAGTGTTTTTAATATCAATAGCTGCTATGAGATCCGTTAGGAATTCAAAAGCGAGCTATTGATGCGTTTAAGATCATCTGTGTCCGATAGGGCTTCGTATGCGAATTTATTACTCTGAAATCCCCTTAAAGAACATTCAATTCTACAGCGATATTACCACGGGTTGCGCGGGAGTACGGGCAAGCGCCATGAGCAGCTTCTACTAAAGAGGTTGCGGTTTCTCTGTCAACTCCTTTAACGAGCACATCAAGCTTAACCGCAATGCCAAAACCTCCATCTTCCACTTTGCCGAAGCTGACTGTAGCCGTTACTTCGCTACCTTCAATTTTCACTTTTCCGAGTCGAGCAACCATGTTTAGCGCACTATCGAAGCAAGCGGAATATCCGGCTGCAAATAATTGTTCAGGATTAGTACCTTCACCACCGGCACCTCCCATTTCACGTGGTGTGCTGATTGTAAGGTTGAGCTTAGGGCTTTCTGATTCAATATAACCGTTTCTTCCACCTACGGCTTTAACAGTGGTTTCATACATTTTTTGCTGGATGGTCATCATAATAATCTCTCCAATTCAATATTAGTTTGTGTACAATCTAATTTATCACAATTAATATAAATGTCAAATTAATTTTTTGCTATTAACATGATGTTATGAGGAAATTATGATAAAATACAGATATAAGGCAGGTGAATAAGATATGAAAATGAGTGAAGAAGATATGCAGAAGATGACAACTACACCTGAGTTGCTGATTGAGAATCAACTCTGTTTTACCATTTATGCTTGCTCACGTGAGATCACAAAACTGTATCAACCATACTTGGATAAGATCGGTTTGACATACTCGCAATACCTAGTAATGCTTGTGTTATGGGAACGGCAGCAATGTACGGTTAAAGAAATAGGTGAGGCGTTATTTTTGGATTCGGGAACGCTGACGCCACTACTGAAACGATTGCAAGCTGCTGGGCTGATTGTGCGTGAACGCTCGACTCAGGACGAACGAAAAGTTTTGATTTCACTAACGGAACAGGGCTGGGCGCTTCAAAGCGATGCAGCTTGTATTCCAGGGAAGATGATGGAAGAAACGACCATGTCAAGTGTTGAGACTGTAGAACTGCTTGAGCAGTTCAAAAGCTTGTTGAATCGTGTTCACGAAGCGAATATTCAAGATGATAAAAAATAGGTTTGATTAGGAGTCAATGTGATCGTTCGCATTCCGGCATCAAATCAAGCGAAAAAATGTGTACAAATCATGAATATATTTAAGGAAAGCGTTTTAAAAACATGTTACACTATTCTGGGTTCCTTTATATGGCATATAGGTAAGTATAAGCTTAGTCTTATAGATTTACTCAATGTCTCTCACAGAAACAAGGCCATTTTTAAAATTATAAGAATGTATAAGTTTCACGATATACATTATCCTTATAATTCTCGCATAAACGCTTACCGTCCTTAAATGGACGCCGAAGGCGTTTTAGCTTGCAAGTGGTAGAGCAGTTTCTGTTGGTTCCGGAATAGTGCTGCATGTTTAGCATCAGCCTATCCCTAACCCCGCGGCAATCAAAACGGAAAGCGAGATGACAACAGGCTGCCTGTTAGATCACCACGCTACTTTAGGAGGCTACCGCTATGAATATCCACGAGTATCAGGGAAAAGAAGTGCTTAAGAAGTACGGTGTAGCCGTACCGAATGGAAAAGTAGCTTATACAGTGGAGGAAGCGGTAGAAGCCGCAGAGTCACTGAGTACACCGGTTGTTGTAGTTAAAGCTCAGATTCACGCAGGTGGACGCGGTAAAGCTGGAGGAGTTAAGGTTGCTAAGAATATCGATGAAGTGCGTACCTACGCAACCGAGATTCTGGGCAAGACTTTAGTTACTCACCAGACTGGACCGGAAGGTAAGGTAGTGAAGCGGCTTCTCATAGAAGAGGGCTGTCAAATTGTTAAAGAGTATTACATTGGTATCGTTGTTGATAGAGGAACGGGTCGAGTGGTCATGATGGCTTCTGAAGAAGGTGGCACAGAGATTGAAGAGGTTGCAGCTACACATCCGGAGAAGATTTTTAAAGAAATCATTGATCCGGCAGTAGGTTTGCAGACCTTCCAAGCTCGTAAGCTGGCTTATAGTATCTCTATTCCGAACGAATTGGTAGGGAAGACTGTGAAGTTCATGCAAGCGCTATATCTAGCATTTGTGGATAAAGATTGCTCTATTGCCGAAATTAACCCATTGGTAGTTACTGCGGATGGTAATGTGATGGCTCTGGATGCTAAATTGAATTTTGATCCCAATGCTTTGTTCCGCCACAAGGATATTCAAGAGCTCAGAGATCTAGATGAAGAGGACTTGAAAGAAATTGAAGCCTCGAAGTATGACCTAAGCTATATCGCACTTGATGGCAATATTGGCTGTATGGTGAACGGTGCAGGCCTAGCGATGGCAACGATGGATATTATTAAATATTACGGAGGCGAACCCGCCAACTTCCTTGATGTAGGGGGCGGTGCAACGACCGAGAAAGTTACAGAAGCCTTTAAAATCATTCTATCTGATGAAAAGGTAAATGGAATTTTCGTTAACATTTTCGGCGGTATTATGCGCTGTGATGTTATTGCTAACGGTGTTGTGGAGGCGGCCAGTCAATTGGGATTGACCAAACCGCTTGTTGTACGTCTTGAAGGAACAAATGTTGGATTGGGTAAGCAAATTTTAGCTGGATCGGGACTTAACATTGTAGCTGCTGACTCTATGGCGGACGGTGCCCGTAAGATTGTATCTCTTGTGCAATAATGGCTCGGAAGTTGGAGCCAGTTATCGTATTTGACAATATAAGTAGGGATGTGACTTAAGGCATGAGCATTCTTGTAGATAAAAATACGAAAGTTATCACGCAAGGTATTACGGGAGCAACGGGCTTGTTCCATACTAAGGGTGCGCTGGATTATGGGACACAGATGGTTGGAGGAGTAACGCCAGGTAAAGGTGGAACGACAGTTAATATCACCCTTGAAAATGGCAGTGAAGTTAGTCTTCCGGTATTTGATACTGTTGCAGCTGCTAAAGCGGCTACTGGTGCAACCGCTAGTGTGATCTATGTTCCGCCAGCATTCGCAGCAGACTCCATCATGGAGGCTGTAGATGCAGAGCTGGATTTGGTGATCTGTATTACCGAAGGTATTCCTGTGCTTGATATGGTAAAAGTCTCACGTTATATGGAAGGCCGTTCTACTGTATTGATCGGTCCAAACTGTCCGGGTGTTATCACTCCTGGAGAGTGTAAGATTGGAATTATGCCTGGTTATATTCATATGCCTGGTTATGTCGGAGTAGTTTCTCGAAGCGGAACTCTTACCTATGAAGCTGTTCATCAGCTGACTACGCGTGGAATTGGGCAATCTTCCGCTGTAGGTATTGGTGGAGACCCGGTTAAAGGCTCTGAGTTTATTGATATTTTGAAGCTGTTTAATGAGGATCCGGGCACGAAGGCAGTGATCATGATCGGAGAAATCGGTGGAACAGCAGAGGAAGAAGCGGCAGAGTGGATTCGTGAGCATATGACCAAGCCAGTTGTAGGCTTCATTGGAGGAGCAACTGCACCTCCAGGCAAACGGATGGGGCATGCTGGGGCTATTATTTCTGGAGGTAAAGGTACAGCTAGCGAGAAAATCGCCGTACTGGAAGCTTGCGGAATTAAGGTAGCTCCTACGCCAGCTGAAATGGGCTCAACACTTGTAAGTGTGCTTGAAGAACGCGGCATCCTTAATGCATTTACAACGCACTAATTTATTGTCATTAAGTCAAGAAAAACGCTCCATGTAGTGAGCTTCGTTCGTGTATAATCAATTTAGAGGTAAGCAACCTTTTGTTCCTAACTATGGGATAAAAGGTTGCTTTTTTTATTTTTAATTGAAAATTATTGAATTAAAAGAAATACTTGCATTTTTAAGATGCGTAACACAAAATAGGGAAGGCTAAGCCTTCCATTTAAGGAGAGAAAACTAATATGGAAGAACGGGATCTACTATTCGGTTTTAATGAAGTGGAGGGTATTGGCTGGAAAAGTATCGACAAGATTCGCAGAGCAGGTCTTTTGTCGGAAAAAGCATTTTTGTGTAGCGCAGAAGACTGGGAAAAGGTTGGATTGAGTGAGAAAATGTCGATGCATCTTGCTTCCATATATACGTTGGAGTGGATTGCAAAGCGTCGCTTACTAATGAATGAAAGTGCCGTGAACATGGTCACGGTATTTGATGCAGACTATCCCAAGTTATTGAAAGAGACGGTTCAGCCACCATGGATCCTATATTATCGTGGGCGTTTGGAACTGTTATCGACACCCAGTGTGGCGATGGTCGGCACTCGTGTGCCAACAGCTTATGGGCGGAAGGTAGGGGAGATTCTCGCAAAAGAGCTTAGTGTAGCGGGTCTAACGGTAGTTAGTGGACTGGCAAGGGGAATTGATAGCGTATGTCATGAAGCTGCGCTAAGAAGCGGTGGAGGCACTGTAGCGGTAGTAGCGACGGGGCTTGATCGCGTCTACCCGCCCGAGAATAGGGAACTTGAACAATTGATTTCCCATGAAGGATTGGTGCTCACAGAGTATCCCATCGGAACGAAAAGTCATCCAGGATTATTTCCGCAGCGCAATCGTATTATTGCAGGGCTTACACTTGGGACAGTAGTCGTAGAAGCGGATAGCCGTAGTGGTTCACTAATTACCGCGGACGCTGCCTTGGAAGCAGGACGGGATGTATTTGCTGTTCCTGGGCCTATTACGTCACCTAAAAGTAGAGGTGCTCTTGATCTGATCAAGCAGGGGGCAAAGCTGGTAAGCAGTGCATTAGATATTTTAGAAGAATATACTTCGTTTCTCCCAACAAACCTCTCAAAAACGGGTGATAGTGAACCTCCTAAACAGGGGATTGATGACTTGTTCATTGAAAAGAAATTGACAAATGAGGAGTCACACCTATACCATATACTGCATCAAGGACCCTTTATTTTGGATGATCTGCTCGTGAAGACAGGATGGGATTTTGGACATTTGCATTCAGTTCTGTTATCTTTAATCATAAAAAAAGCGGTAGCACAATTACCAGGCGCTATTTATAAGGTAATTTAATATAGAGGTACGAGTGTTAACGAGGAGGAAGAGTCTATGGCAGATGCATTGGTTATTGTCGAATCGCCCGCAAAAGCGAAGACAATTGGCAAATATCTAGGTAGTAAGTATATTGTAAAGGCATCTATGGGACACATCAGAGATTTACCTAAGAGTCAAATTGGTGTTGAGGTAGAGAATGATTTCAATCCGAAATATATTACGATTCGTGGTAAAGGTTCTATATTGAAGGAATTGAAAGATGCTAGTAAAAAAGTTAAGAAAGTCTATCTCGCAGCTGACCCCGATCGCGAGGGAGAAGCGATTGCTTGGCACTTGGCGCATGCACTGGATTTAGATAATACACAGGAATGCCGAGTTGTATTTAATGAGATCACCAAACAAGCGGTGAAGGATGCTTTTAAGACACCACGCAAGATTAACATGGATCTTGTGAATGCACAGCAGGCAAGACGGATACTGGATCGGCTAGTAGGTTACAAGATTAGCCCCCTATTATGGAAGAAAGTCAAAAAAGGTTTATCTGCAGGACGTGTACAATCCGTTGCTGTAAAGATCATTATGGATCGTGAGAATGAAATCTCCGCTTTTGTACCTACTGAATATTGGAGCATTACGGCCAAGCTAGGGATTCGAGATTCCGTCTTCGAAGCTAAGTTTCATAAGCTGAATGGTGTGAAGAAAGAACTAAATCAAGAGAGCGATGTTCAAGAGGTTCTTGAAGCGATCAAGAATGCTGCTTTCAAGGTAAGCAATGTTAAGGAGAAGGAAAGACAACGGCATCCTTCGGCCCCTTTTACAACAAGCTCCCTACAACAGGAAGCAGCCCGTAAGCTTGGATTCCGTGCGGCTAAGACGATGTCTGTTGCACAGCAACTATATGAAGGTGTGGAGCTAGGCAAAGAGGGAACTGTAGGTTTGATCACCTATATGCGTACGGACTCGACACGAATATCTGTCACTGCGCAGGATGAAGCTAAAGAGCTGATTACTGCTAAGTATGGTGAAAAGTTCGTGCCTGAAGCACCTCGCCAGTATTCGAAGAAGGCGGCTGGAGCACAAGAAGCGCATGAAGCGATTCGACCAACCTCAGCACTTCGTGAGCCGGAAATGGTCAAAGAGTTCATGAGTCGAGATCAATTCCGCCTCTACAAGCTGGTATGGGAGCGGTTCGTATCAAGTCAAATGGCTTCTGCCCTGCTGGATACGCTCTCGGTCGATATAGATGCAGGTTCCGCCACATTCAGAGCTGTTGGTTCGAAGGTTTCATTCCCCGGGTTCATGAAGGTTTATGTGGAAGGTAATGATGATGGGACAACAGATGAAGATAAGTATTTACCGCCTCTTCAAGCGGGAGATGCTTTGAATAAGCAAGAAATCGAGCCTAAGCAGCATTTTACACAGCCGCCACCACGATATACAGAAGCAAGGCTTGTAAAGACACTTGAGGAATTAGGGATAGGACGTCCAAGTACGTATGCGCCAACGCTTGAAACGATTCAGAAGCGTGGTTATGTAGCTATTGAAGAGAAAAAATTCATGCCTACTGAGCTTGGAGAACTAATCATCGAGCAGATGGAACAATTTTTTCCGGAAATATTAAACGTTGAGTTTACGGCTAATATGGAAGGGGATCTTGACCATGTGGAAGAAGGCTCAGAAGATTGGGTGAAGGTTCTCGCCGAATTTTACGAGTCTTTTGAGAAACGCTTAGTGTTTGCCGAAGAAGAAATGAAAGAAATTGAGATTGAAGACGAAGTCTCAGATGAGATCTGCGAGAAATGTGGTAAACCACTTGTATATAAATTAGGGCGTTTTGGGAAGTTTCTAGCATGCTCTGGCTTTCCGGATTGCCGAAACACGAAGCCGATCATTAAAGATATTGGTGTAACTTGCCCTAAGTGTAACGAAGGTAAAGTTGTGGAGCGACGTAGCAAAAAAGGGCGTGTTTTTTATGGCTGCGATCAGTATCCAGGCTGTGATTTCGTCTCATGGGATAGACCTTCGACTAAGCCATGTCCTTCATGCGGGGCTTGGATGATTGAGAAACGCAATAAACAAGGCACTAAGCTACAATGTACGTCTTGTGACCATACAGAGGCAGTTCTAGACAACGAAGAAGAGTTAGCAGACTAATAGTCTCCACAGGAGGAAAGAAGACAGTGACAGATACAGCAAAAGTAACAGTAATTGGAGCAGGTCTCGCAGGAAGTGAAGCGGCCTGGCAAATAGCATCACTTGGAGTTCCAGTAAGATTGTATGAAATGAGACCAGTGGTGAAGACGCCAGCACATCACACCAATCAATTTGCAGAATTAGTATGCAGCAACTCCTTGCGTGCAAATGGTTTAGGCAATGCTGTTGGTGTATTAAAGGAAGAAATGCGCCGTTTAAACTCTCTTGTACTAGGTGCAGCTGATCGCCACGCAGTACCTGCTGGAGGCGCACTTGCCGTGGATCGGGATGGTTTCTCTGGAGAGATTACGAGTACATTGCATAATCACCCGCTCGTAGAAGTCATAAATGAAGAACTTACGCATATACCGGAGGAAGGGATTGTTGTTATTGCAACAGGTCCACTTACTTCCCCGGCATTATCTGCTGAAATTAAGGGTCTATTAGGTGAAGAGTATTTCTATTTTTATGATGCTGCAGCACCGATCGTTGAGAAGGACAGTATTGATATGAATAAAGTGTATCTGGCTTCCCGTTATGATAAAGGAGAAGCGGCATATCTGAACTGTCCAATGACTGAAGAGGAGTTTGACGTATTTTATGATGCGCTGATTTCTGCAGAGACGGCGGCACTCAAGGATTTTGAGAAAGAGATATACTTTGAGGGCTGTATGCCTATCGAAATCATGATGAAGCGCGGCAAGCAAACAGCATTGTTTGGTCCGATGAAGCCTGTAGGTCTTATTAATCCGCACACAGGTAAGCTTCCTTATGCGGTAGTACAGCTTCGCCAGGATAACGCTGCTGGAACACTTTACAATCTTGTTGGCTTTCAAACGCATTTGAAATGGGGCGAGCAGAAGCGTGTATTCTCGCTCATTCCAGGTCTTGAGAACGCTGAATACGTTCGGTATGGTGTTATGCATAGAAATACCTTTATTAATTCCCCTAAACTTTTGCATCCTACTTATCAGATGAAAGGCAAAGAAAGGCTCTACTTTGCTGGACAGATGACTGGCGTAGAAGGTTATGTGGAATCAGCGGCCTCAGGTCTGATTGCCGGTATTAACGCTGCTAGAGCCGCACTAGGTCAAGAAGGTCTAATCTTCCCACAAGATACGGTGCTTGGCAGTATGCCTGCTTATATCACATCAGCCGATCCGGAGCATTTTCAGCCTATGAATGCCAATTTCGGTCTTTTACCGAAGGTGGAGAAGAAAATCCGTAATAAGAAAGAAAAGAATGAGATGTTAGCGCATCGCGCATTAGACAGTCTAGCCGAGTACGCCAATCGTACGGGCCTCGCTTATTTAGAGCCGGAGGCTGTCGATAACGAAGCATAAACGCCCTCGGCGTTTATACTTTCTTATATTTGAACAAAGCCCATCTTAAGGAGGTAACTACAATCATGGTACCCAGCTTTCATGCGACTACAATTTGTGCTGTAAGACATAACGGACAGGCAGCAATAGCAGGTGATGGTCAGGTTACATTCGGAGAGAGTGTAATTATGAAGACGACGGCCAGAAAAGTTCGTCGTTTATACAGAGGACAAGTAATAGCAGGGTTTGCAGGATCTGTGGCGGATGCTATCACCTTGTTCGAAAAATTCGAAGGCAAGCTGGAGGAGCATCATGGTAACCTGCAGCGCGCAGCCGTAGAACTAGCTAAAGACTGGCGTCAAGATCGTATCCTTCGTAAACTTGAGGCATTAATGATTGTTATGGATAAGGAAGGAATGCTCTTGATCTCCGGAAATGGTGAAATTATCGAGCCAGATGATGATGTGCTTGCTATTGGTTCCGGTGGTAATTTTGCACTTGCTTCCGGCCGCGCGCTCAAACGTCATGCTCCTAATCTTGCTGCTGCGGATATAGCTAGAGAGGCTCTTCAGATTGCATCTGAAATATGTGTGTATACTAACTCCAATATTATTGTTGAGCAATTATAGGCTCAGTGCCATAGAGACAAGGAGGAATTCACGATGGTGAATCAATCGCTAACACCCCGTCAAATCGTAGCCGAATTGGATAAATATATTGTAGGTCAGAAACAAGCTAAGAAATCGGTAGCTGTTGCGCTTCGTAATCGTTATCGGCGCAGTCTGCTTGCTGAGGAACTGCGTGATGAAGTCGTTCCTAAGAACATCTTGATGATCGGGCCGACTGGTGTAGGGAAAACAGAGATTGCCCGACGTCTAGCAAAGCTTGTTAATGCTCCGTTCATCAAAGTGGAGGCAACCAAATTCACTGAGGTGGGTTATGTAGGGCGAGATGTGGAGTCTATGGTGCGTGATCTGGTAGAAACCTCTATTCGTATGGTGAAGCTTGAACGTACGGAAAAGGTAAAGGACCGTGCAGAAGAATTGGCTAACGAACGGATTGTCTCAATTTTAGTGCCTTCGACTTCAAAAAATAAATCTCAGAAGAATCCTTTTGAGATGATTTTTGGCGGGAACTCTTCACAAGAGGATTCTAAAGAGGATTCTGAGCCAGACGGAAGCCTAAGTGAACGCCGTCGTGGGGTTAAATTTAAGTTGCTCGCTGGTCAATTGGAAGACGATATCATTGAAATAGATGTTGAGGATACAGCGCCATCTATGCTGGATATGTTCGCAGGGCAAGGGAACGACCAGATGGGGATGAATATGCAGGAGATGTTTGGTAGTTTACTTCCGAAACGGACGAAGAAGCGTAAGCTTCCTATCCGTGAGGCTCGTAAAGTGCTGATTCAGGATGAAGCGGCCAAACTGATTGATATGGACGATGTCATTCAGGAATCTGTGACGCGTGCAGAGCAATCAGGTATTATTTTTATCGATGAGATCGATAAGGTTGCGAGTCAAGGAAAGGGCTCTGGTCCTGATGTATCACGTGAAGGTGTGCAGAGAGATATCCTTCCAATAGTAGAAGGATCTACAATTATGACGAAGTACGGACCTGTGAAGACGGATTATGTGCTCTTCATGGCTGCCGGGGCTTTTCATATTGCCAAACCATCTGATCTTATTCCTGAGCTTCAGGGGCGGTTTCCGATTCGCGTAGAGCTGAGCAGTCTGACGCTGGAGGATTTTGTATCCATTTTAACAGAGCCAGAGAACGCTTTGACGAAACAATACGTTAATCTATTAAAGACCGAGAATATTGAAGTGGAGTTCCAGAAGGAAGCTATTCATGAAATCGCCAAAATAGCGGCTTCAGTGAATCAAAATATGGAGAACATAGGTGCTCGGCGTCTTCATACCATTTTGGAGAAGCTGTTAGAGGATCTATCCTTTGAAGCTCCTGAACTGACTTTGGACACTATGGTGATTACACCGGAGTATGTGCGTGAGAAATTGGCAAGTATTGCGCAGGATCGTGACTTGAGCCAATATATTCTCTAATGCGACAATTCTTTTTCATTTGAATTTGGGCACAACGAATTAGAAAATTACAATTATGTGTCATTAAAAGGTAAATAAATGTAAAAAAATGCAATTTAAAAGATATTTTCGAGTTAAAATAGGAATAAAATAGCAAAAAAGTGCTTAAAGCCCTGTCTTTTTTAAAAAGATAGGGCTTATTTCTTATTGTAATAATATACAAATTAAATGAAAATCAATGTATGTGAAAAACTAATAAGTTATTCTTTACGACAAGGTTCGACGTGAATATTGATAAATAGAGGATTTTCATACTTTATTTGTCGAAATCAAGCGAGTTTTTTAAGGAAAGTTGTGGAATTCTTTTCATTATGATAGCTTTGAAAGGAGGAATTATCTTGGGATTGCTGAATAATGTCAGTTTTCAACGATTGCAGGGAGGCATTGATGCCGCCTACAAACGACAAAGTGTTCTAGCAAATAACGTGGCTAACGAAGATACGCCAAATTTCAAACGTTCTGATGTTTCATTCGAAAGTTTCCTTCAGCAACAGGAAAGTGGTATAAAACCTACACTTAACGCGAAGGTAACGGACTCCCGACATTTTCAATTTGGTACCAACAGAATTGTACCAGCTGCTGTCGCTAGTACGGATGAAACGACCTCTATGAATAATAACGAAAACAATGTGGATGTAGAACGAGAAATGGCGTTAAGCGCTGAGAACCAACTCAGATATAGTTCTTATGTCGAGCAGATAAACAGTCAGATTTCGATGATGCGAGCTGTAATTCAAGGAGGATAAGATTGCATGAACTTTGGGAGTAGCTTTGGAATAAGTGCATCAGCATTAACAGCTCAACGATTGCGGATGGACGTGATTTCCTCGAACGTGGCCAATGCGGAAACTACAAGAGCTTCGGTGGTTGATGGCAAAGCCGTTCCTTACCGGCGAAAGCTTGTTGTTATGGAAGCCACGGATAGTAATAAGTTCTCGAATATTCTAAATTCGAAAATGAACGGTGGAAGTAGTGAAGGCGTAAAGGTGCAGTCGATCATAGAAGATACTTCACCGTTAAAACCAGTATACAATCCAAGCCATCCTGATGCAGATGCCGAAGGTTATGTCTATATGCCAAATGTAGATGTAACTAAAGAAATGGTAGATATGTTATCTGCATCACGTTCTTATGAAGCCAATGTAACGATGCTGAATGCATCTAAAGCTATGGCAAGTAAAGCACTTGAAATTGGTCGTTAAAAGTAATTAACACAAGTAACGCTTCCGAAGTGTTCTGTACGAAGTAAATCTAGGAAGCATGTGCTTATAAAACTTTTAGGAGGGAAACAGTTGATACAGAATATCACTAATGGGGTTCAAGCTGTACAGCAGCTTGCCATGAAACCAACATCTGCCGAAAGTTCATCCACTCCTGCTAATTCCATGGAGAGCTTTGGCTCTTATCTTGAGAATGCACTCAATCAAGTGGCAGACCAGGAACAACAAGCTAAGGATATGAGTAATAAATTTATTTTGGGAGAAGTGAATATTGACGAAGTAATGATTTCTTCCCAACAGGCTTTACTGAGTTTGCAGTTGACTACACAAGTCCGGAACAAAGTGATAGAAGCCTATCAAGAAATTATGAGAACTCAGATTTAATTAAATCCTAGCTTAGTTCCGGATGGGGTGACACTGTGAATGAAAGATTTGCCCAATATCGGGAGAAGCTTACCCTGTATTGGAACAGATTTAGTGGTAAACAGAAGATTTTATTCTTTTCTACATTGTTTATCATTCTAATAATAATCGTAGTTTTAACCATGCAGCTTTCAAAGACAGAATATGAAGTAGCATTTCAAGATTTGGACAGCACAGATTCAGCTGGAGTAATGAACTACTTGGATTCAGCAGGTGTGTCATACCGATTAAGCCAAGATGGAAAGAGCATCTCAGTGCCAAGCACAGAAGCGGCTCGAATTAAGGTGGATATCGGTTCTCAGGGGATTGTTCAGGGGGGCTCTATCGGTTATAAAGTCTTTAATGATAATTCGTCAATGATAGGAACGACAGATAGTGAGTTTAATGTGAAGTATAATAATGCATTAAACGGCGAAGTAGAACAGTTAATGAGACGTATGCAAGGAATTAAGGATGCAAAAGTACTAATTAATCTTCCTAAAGAGACAGTTTTTGCTTCTCAGGCTGACCAGGAGCAAGCATCAGCATCCGTTGTGCTTTCATTTAATCCAGGCTTTAGACCTAGTCAAGATAATATCGATGGGTATTTTAACCTTGTGAAGACAGCTGTTCCTAATCTACCAATCGATAACATTACGATTGCTAATAATGAAGTCGAGTTAATGCCAACGGCTAAAGGTGGACAAGCTGGAGTTTCTAACCAAGTCGAAGAGAACTTCGCTCTTCAGAAGAAATTTGAAGAACAAGTAAAGAAAGATGTGAAACAATTCCTTAGCACTCTTACGGGCCCCGATAAAGTTGATGTTCTCGTATTCTCGAAGCTGAACTTTGATAAGGAAAACCGGAAGGAGGATCTCGTAACCCCTGTGGACACAGAGAACATGAAGGGGATTGAGATCAGTTCACAAATCATCAGTAATTCTTATTCTGGTCAAGGTAATACAACTGGCGGAGTAGCAGGCACTGGCTCACAAGATGTAGCGGGCTATCCTTCTGATGCGGGTTCGGACACTTCAACCTCGGAGGAATCTTCTGAAACGAGGAACTATGAAGTCAACCGAATCACAAAGGATGTCATCGCTAGTCCTTTTACTGTTAAAGATTTAACCATAAATGTTGCGGTTGAACCACCTACAGGACAAAATACTTTGGACGATGCAACATCAGCGGCAATTCAAAATATTTTGGTAAATATTGTTCGTGCTTCTCTTGCAGATTCAGGTGCTACATATACAGACGCTGATTTAACTAAAAAGGTTTCGGTGTATTCTCAACAATTTGGCGGTAATGCTGCTAATACCGCATCAGGTGGTCTCGCCACATGGATGCTATGGGCTATCGGAGCAGCTGCATTGCTGGTTGGAGCAGGTGGAGGATATCTAATCTACCGGAGTCGTAAGAAGACTGTGGAAGAGGAAGATGAAGACATTCCATTGCAGGTTCCTACCGAGTTTCCATCTATTAATTTGGAGAGTGTGACGAATGACAGTCAAGTTCGTAAGCAATTGGAAAGTTTGGCAAAGAAGAAGCCAGACGAATTCGTAAATCTGCTGCGTACATGGCTTGCAGACGAACAGAGGTGAACTAATGGCAAAGGCAAGTCAGCAGGGGCTTAGTGGTCGTCAAAAGGCCGCGATCCTGCTTATCACTCTAGGGCCCGAGGTATCGGCGCAAATATTTAAACATTTAAGAGACGAGGAGATTGAACAACTGACTCTTGAAATTGCCAATGTCCGTAAAGTGGACAGCAGTGAAAAAGAGTCGATCATGTCTGAGTTCCATCAGATATGCCTCGCCCAGGAATATATTTCACAAGGTGGTATTAACTACGCCAAGGAAATTCTGGAGAAAGCGCTTGGTTCAGCAAAAGCTATGGAGGTCATTAACCGTCTGACCGCAACATTGCAGGTAAGACCCTTCGATTTTGCGCGCAAGGCTGATCCTAATCAGATATTGAACTTTATCCAGAATGAGAATGTTCAGACTATCGCGCTTGTATTGTCTTATTTACAATTCGAACAAGCCGCAGCTATTCTCTCCTCGCTACCTCAAGAGAAGCAGGCGGAGGTGGCTAGAAGAATTGCTGTAATGGACAGCACCTCTCCAGAGGTTATTACACAAATTGAAAGAGTACTGGAGCAGAAGCTTTCAGCTACGGTAACTCAAGATTATACAAATGCAGGCGGTATCGAATCGATTGTACAAATCTTGAATGGGGTTGACCGGGGGACAGAGCGCACGATTCTTGATTCCCTCGAAATTCAAGATCCAGAACTTGCCGAAGAGATTAAGAAGCGGATGTTTGTATTCGAGGATATTGTCAATGTGGACAATCGTTCGATTCAGCGCATTATTCGTGATATTGATAATGCGGATCTGCAGCTTGCCCTTAAGGTTGCAAGCGAAGAGGTACGGGATGTCATTTTCCGGAATATGTCCAAACGTATGGCAGAAACATTCCGAGAAGAAATGGAATACATGGGTCCAGTCCGGCTGCGTGATGTAGAAGAGGCACAAACACGTATTGTAGGCACGATCCGCAGACTCGAAGAGTCTGGGGAAATTATCATCGCTCGTGGCGGAGGAGATGACATCATTGTCTAAGCTGATTAAGCACTCTCAGTATGTTCCAGTTGATGTTCTGAAAAGATTGGAGCAGGCCCGGCATTATGCGGGCCTTACTGAGGAGCCCGTTCCTGAGGAGACTGCAAGCGAAACAAACTATCATGATCCCGCACGTGAAGAGGCAGAAGTGGCACGTAAGCAAATGCTTAAGGACGCCCAGGAATTTGCTGAAGAGCAGGTTCGGAATGCCTCTCTAGAAGCGGAACAGATTGTTGAATCTTCAAAAGCAGAGGCTGAAGAGTGGTGGAAACAACGCCGTGAGCAGGATGAGCATATGGTCGAGGCCGTCAAATCCGAAGCTTATCAGCAAGGGTATCAGGAAGGTGTTTCTCAAGCTGAACAAGAGATGAAGCTCAAAGTTGCAGCGATGATGGATGAAGCGCGTGCTGTTTTAACCGAGGCATATAAGGCAAGAGATGTCATTATTCAGGAAGCAGAACCTTTTTTAGTAGAGCTAAGCTGTGATATTGCAGAGAAAATTGTGGATAAACAATTAACGGTAGAGCCACAGTTTGCAATGGACCTGATTCGGAAGAATCTAGCTCGCAAACGAGAGCAGGGGCTGATCTCACTGTGTGTATCCCCTGCGCAATTCGCTTTTGTGAACGCAGCGAGGGAAGAATTGTCATTAGCGGTTGACTCGCAGGCTGAACTACAGATCTTGCCTGACTCGACTGTGAAAGATCAAGGTTGTGTAATCCGCTCCTCCTTTGGCAGCATAGATGCCCGAATTGATACTCAGCTTGCAGAAATCAAGAAAGAGCTGGTTAGAATCGCGCTGGACACCGATGAGCAGAGAAATGGGGAAGAAGATGCTTGATAGTAACCGTTATAAGGAGCAGCTTCGTAATCTCGATCCGGTGAGGATCAATGGGAAAGTGACGCAGGTTATCGGTCTTATGGTTGAATCGGAAGGTCCTGATGCTAGCATAGGAGATGTATGCTACATCTACCCTTCCAAAGGAAATAAGCCGCTGCAAGCTGAGGTCGTTGGTTTCCGTGACAACAAGGTACTATTAATGCCGCTTGGAGAACTGCAGGCTATTGGACCAGGTTGTGATGTTGTGGGTACAGGTAAGCCTCTAAGTGTACAGGTGGGTTCAGAATTACTGGGTAAAATACTGGATGGTCTAGGACAACCGCTGGATGGTTCACTTATCCCAGCTCGAATGCCACATAGTTCGACCTTTAATATTCCGTCCAATCCACTCAATAGACCACGCGTGCAAGAACCCATCAGCATCGGAGTAAGAGCGATTGATGGCTTGCTTACGATCGGTAAAGGTCAGCGGGTGGGGATTTTCGCTGGTTCGGGGGTCGGTAAAAGCACGCTGATGGGAATGATTGCACGTAATACATCAGCTGATGTTAATGTTATCGCTCTGATTGGAGAACGTGGCAGGGAAGTGCTTGACTTCATTGAACGCGATTTGGGACCTGAGGGTTTGCAGAGGTCGGTCGTAATTGTTGCTACATCTGATCAGCCCGCATTAATTCGTATTAAGGGAGCACTTATTGCTACAACAATTGCTGAGTACTTTCGTGACCGTGGATTAAATGTGATGCTCATGATGGATTCGGTCACTCGTTATGCTATGGCTCAACGTGAAGTTGGACTTGCAGTCGGCGAACCGCCTGCTATGAGGGGTTATACACCTTCGGTGTTTGCAAGCTTACCCAAGCTGCTAGAACGCGCCGGAACTGGTCCTACGGGCTCCATAACGGCCTTTTACACTGTGTTGGTTGACGGTGATGACATGAATGAGCCCATCGCTGATGCAGTTAGAGGAATACTCGACGGACATATCGTACTCAATCGAAGTATTGCGAATAAAGGACATTTCCCAGCAATAGATGTGCTGTCCAGCATTAGCCGTGTAATGAAGGATATTGCTCCAGAAGAGCAGATCGCCGCAGCAGAGAATGTGAAGCGACTAATGGCCGTTTACAAGGATTCAGAAGATTTAATTAATATCGGAGCTTATCAGAGAGGCTCCAATGCTCAGATTGATGAGTCGATGGAGTACATAGACAGTATATGGGAATTCACCAAACAAAGGGTGAATGAGAAAGTTACGCTGGCTGAAGTTCAACAGTCTTTAATTTCACACTTCTCAAGGAGTTGATTCAGTATCATGAGATTTCATTATACTTTTCAAAAAGTCGTTGACTTGAAGGGCAATGAGAAGACACAGGCAGAATGGATGCTCTCAAGCGCGCTTGGAGAATTGCAGGCACAGGAAAGAAGCCTGGATGAACTCACCTTTCAGCGGAGCGCTATCATGCTATCCTTACAAAATGCCGCAGAACAAAAGACACCTATGGCGAAGATTCGTGAAATGCAAGAATATGTAGAATACCTGGATAAATGCATTTCCCGTAAGCATGCGGATATAAGAAGTGCACATCAGGAAGTTCTGAAGAAGCAAGATCAGTTAAGTACAAAGGTATTAGACGAAAAAGTATGGTTAAAGGCAAAAGATAAGGCTGAGACTGTGTTTCAGCAAAGTATGATTTTACGGGAACAAAACGAACTGGATGAGATGGCAACCGTCCGCTTCGCGATGAAATCCCTCTAACCCGGGAGGTTTCCGCTAGTGGCTAACAATGATATAGAACTTGAAAATGAAGGGTCAGCGGGGAAATTTGAACGGTTCTTATTTTTAATGATACCGATTATCTTCACGCTAGTACTGCTTGGAGTACTGTTGACGCTTTTTAATATGGACATTCGTAATAACGTGTTTCAGATTGCGAATAAAATTCCTGTGCTGGAAAAGTGGGTTCCAGATCCACCCGCAGATCCTTCTGATCCGAAGCAGCAGAGCAAGAAACAGGAAGTGAGCTCGGATACAACGATCAAGGAACTCAAAGCTAAGCTCGCGCAGCAGGAAGAGAACTTGAAAAAAGTTATGGACGAAAAAACAGCCCAGGATACCAAGGTTCAGGCGCTAGAATCGCAGATTGAGGGAATGAAGAAGGAAGCTGCTGCCGCAATTGAGGTAAGCACGGATGAAACAGAAGACCCTTATCAGAAGCAGGTTGCTGATCTGGCAAAGCTGTATGCGGGCATGAAAGCTTCTAAAGCTGCTCCGATTATGGAGAATTTAACTACGGAAGAAATGGTGCAGATATTCAGCGTAATGAATAAAGCGAGTAAAACTGCCATTCTGGAAAAAATGGATCCGCAAAAAGCGGCAGATGTCACCATTAAGTTGAAAGAAACTACCTCTTCAAGTGATATGGCTATTGCAGCTCTTCAATCTAGATTGAAGAAAGAAGCAGGCACCACACAAACGACTAAAACTAGTACAAATCTAGATAAGGAAAAGTTGAACCAAACCTTTAGTTCAATGACTCCTGCTAATGCAGCTTCTCTACTAGGAGAAATGTACAAGATTAGCCCTGATAAAGTAGTAACGATTATGAACACCGTTAGTGATAGTGTTCGCTCTTCTATTTTGGGGGAAATGACCAAAAAAGACAGCGCACAAACTGCGAAGATTGTTAATCGTTTGATGGGCGCTAAATAAAGATTGAAGGGAGGTGAAATGAATATGAGTTTAGTTGTTCAATCACTTGTGAGTGCTAATACAACAGCCACAAGTGGTAGCTCGTCAACTTCTACTGGCACAACAGCAGCTGTACCTTTTGCTCAGACATTAGTGCAAACTATGGGAGGAAACACAGCTAATACCACATCGGTACCGACTGATCCGATACTGGGAAATCTAGCTTCTTTATTGCAAGGTCTTTTAAAGGAAGTGCAGACGACTGGAGATGAGCAGGGGGGACAAGACACACAGCATTCAGATCTCCTTGAGAAACTCACTGCTGATCTTGAAAATCTGGATGAAAGCATCAATAATGATCCTGCTATGCTGGTAGCTTTGCAAGCTTGGCTTCTTCAGGTCTCTGCACTTCTATCAGGGAGTCAAGCCACTGAAGGTGATGCAACATCTGAAGCGGAATCGGCAGGAGGCTTATCGCCTTTAGCACAGAATGCGGATACGCTGCGTTTTGCTGTTCAAGATGATTTGCATAGTTTAGTTACTCTGATTCAGGAAGCTACAGTGAATGGGAACGAAGAAGCTGCTAGTAAGGGAATAAGTTTGTTAAATAATTTTACGGCCCTACTAGAACAGTCTTCCGTTAACCTTAACAAGGGGAAGGGACAGAACTCCAGCGTGAATGATAGCTCTGGTGTATCTGTACAACAACCAATAGTGACTGAAAGCAACGGCAATACGACGGACAAGATCATTCACAACCTTAGTAATCGTGCTGGAGAAGCTGCTGCAATTAAGAATGAAGCAGTCTTAACTTCAACTGTGACCTCAGGGACTGTTCAAGATGCTGAAGCAGAGACTACGAACACACCTTTGGTAAAGACCGGTATTACTGGTGAAACGAAGCTGGCAGAATCTTCACAAGACTCCACATCAGGGACTGTGAGCATAGAAGGAGATCATGAGGTTGTTACCGCGGGTCAACTATCTCTACGGGGTGGAATTACGGCACCTTTGAAGGCTGAGGTTCCAGTAGCTCCTGTACCGGTTCAGCAGTTTGCTCAGGAAATGAGCGGTTTCATTACAGGCAAATTGGAGATTGTGCAAAAAGGCGGAGTAGCTGAGGCTACGATATCACTCTTTCCAGAAAATCTCGGACAAGTTGATGTTAAGATTACCATGCAAAACGGCCATCTGGTTGCACAGTTTATGACTGAACATGCTGGAGCTAAAGATATGCTGGAACAGCAGATGAACCAACTTCGAGCTGCATTACAGTCTCAAGGCCTCCAAGTAGAAAAATTGGAAGTCACACAAAATAATACCCCCCTCAATTCACAATGGGGTCAAGAAGGACGCCAACCTGGTTCTGGAAGTGGTCAGCAGGGAAGACGCTCCAAAGAAAGTCGCGAGGAAGCTAATGATGCTGTTCTAGCCGCAGAGCTAAATGGTGAATGGAATGATTGGGTTGCAAATGCAGGGCAAGAAGATCAGGCTCAAGGTGGCTCTTTTTCTGCTAAAGCTTAAACTTCTAATCTATGGAAAGAGAGGTGAACGGTTATGACGACAACAACACCCCCTGTTTCAACGAAAGATCAGTGGAATTATACAACTCCTGAATCGACTAAAACAACAGGGAATTCTGTCTTGGGTAAGGATCAATTTTTGAAAATATTGATTACCCAGCTGCAGAATCAGGATCCGATGCAACCGATGCAGGATAAAGAATTTATAGCGCAAATGGCACAGTTTACATCTGTAGAGCAGCTGATGAATATCTCTACACAGCTTACATCAATGAATCAGTCACTTGGCTCAGTATCTGGCTTGATTGGTAAAGATATCACATGGACGGATACTGCCACAGATCTACCTAAGACAGGGAATGTTGAATCAATCGTTGTCAGCAAGGGGATTCAATATGCGGTTGTGGGGAAAGACAGAATCGCTTTAACCGATATTACACAAATTCAGAATCCATCTACAGAAAATGGTTCTGGCACAGATAGTAATACTCCGGAGAATGGCGGAGGAAGCGGGGAGACAGTATGAGTGACAGGCTAACTATTGGCCAATTGTATCCTGCGTCCCTACATTCTTCAACGTTACAGCGATCTTCGATAACGAAACAGCCTCTAACTGGGGAATCGTCATTTGAGAGTGTACTGCAACAGAAATTACTAAAATTCAGCAATCATGCGGCTAAGCGTCTTGAACAAAGAGGAATAGAGCTTGGAAGCAGACAACTGGATCAAATTTCTTCTGCTGTGGATAAAGCTGCAGCCAAAGGAAGTAAAGAATCCTTGATATTAATGAAGGACTTAGCATTCATCGTAAGTGTTCCCAATCGTACGGTTGTAACAGCTATGGATGGGAATTCGATAAAAGATAATGTGTTTACGCAAATAGACAGTGCAATTGTGATTTCATAACCGGCTGGTCCTAACGGAAAGCCGAGGCGACCGCTGACCGACTGATGCGGGCCCAATTCACTTAGTAAGTTATTAGGACTCTATAATCTGGGAGGACAACAAAACATGTTAAGATCAATGTATTCAGGAGTTTCGGGGATGAGAGGCTTTCAAACTAAACTCGATGTAATCGGTAATAACATTGCCAACGTTAATACAATCGGTTTTAAATCCGGACGCGTTATGTTCAAGGACATTATGAGTCAAACCGTTTCTGGAGTAACAGCTCCAAGCGACGATGGCGCGGGTGGAGTGAATGCTAAACAAGTCGGACTGGGTGTAAGCATCGGTTCTATTGATACACTCCATTTGGCTGGTAGTGCTCAAACTACTAATAACCCGACAGATTTACGTATTGACGGAGATGGGTTTTTCCTAGTAAAGCTTTCAGAAGACCAAGAAACCCCTTTCTTGACTCGTGCAGGTGATTTCCACATAGATGCTGCGCGTAATCTTGTTACTTCTGACGGACTACATGTGCTAGATTCCGGAGGTGGACTGATTCAATTGGGTGATGATGTAACAGCATTCTCCATTTCCAATGATGGAACGATTGTTCAGACCATGGCAGATGGAACGACTGAAGCAGGTGTACAGATTGGAGTGGCAAAGGTTACTAACCCGTCTGGTCTAGAGAAAATCGGTGGTAATCTCTACCGTATGACACTTAATGCGAATGCAGAAGGTGAACTTGTTCCGACTACAGCGAATAATACAGAAGATGGTACAGGGTCGATCATTTCTGGTCAACTCGAAATGTCCAACGTAGATCTGACTAATGAATTTACAGAAATGATTGTATCGCAACGTGGTTTCCAGGCGAACTCTCGTATCATTACGACTTCAGATGAAGTGCTGCAGGAAGTAGTTAACCTGAAGCGTTAATTTTATCAATAATTAAATATTTTATTTAAAGGTTAACGCGGAGTCGTGGGGGAGATACTCCTCCCCCAATTTTTGTTAGGAGGCCTGTTATGATATCGGTAACGAGATTAAATGGAACACCGATGTGGATCAATGCCCTACTGGTAGAAATGGTAGAAGAAAGCCCGGATACATATATTACGCTCGTAACCGGAAAAAGACTGATCGTGCTTGAAAAAGCTGAAGAAGTTATTACGAAAATCCGGGATTATAACAGGGACATAGGCACATATGCTGCCACCATTAAAGTCCAGTCAATGGAGGAGCTAACATGAAGAAGATGCTGCCGTGGCTACTAACGATTTTACTTGCGATTACACTTATCGTGATAGCCGCATTTTTATTAATGGACAAGATCTTTCCGAAAGATGCGAATGATGTAAATGCTGCGGTTCAAAGTGTGGAGACGAAGTATTTAACTGCAGATGAAATCGTCGAATTAACGGCAGAGATCACTGAGATCAAAACAAATCTTGCTGATCCCGATTATATCGTTCAAATAGATTTCGCCTTCCAACTGAATTCTGCGAAATCAAAGGAAGCATTCGAAAAAATAAAAGAGATCAAAATCAAGCCGATAATTATCAAGACGCTTGCAGATACCAAACCTGAGGAGCTTAACGGAGCAAATGGCAAAGATCAGCTTAGCAGCAAACTTGTTAATCTGATCAATAAGACATTGACCGAAGGCAAAATCACACAGATCGAAGTCACCAAATTCCTATTGGCTTCTATGTAGCTTCAAGTCTGATAATTCTTTGATGGGGGGGTGATTGAAGTGGTTGATGTACTTTCACAAAACGAAATAGATGCTCTACTTGCTGCACTTTCTTCAGGTGAGATGGATGCCGATGAACTTAAAAAGGAAGAAACTCAGAAGAAGATTCGAGCTTATGACTTTAAACGGGCCGTTCGCTTTTCCAAAGATCATATCCGTAGTCTTACAAGGATACATGACAATTTCGCCCGTTATCTTACAACGTACTTTTCAGCCCAATTACGCACCTTCGTGCAGATTAGCGTCGTTCAAGTAGAGCAGCTCCCTTATGATGAATTTATTCGTTCCATTCCGAAAATGACGATACTTAACATTTTTGAAGCTGAACCCTTAGAAGGTCGAATGGTAATGGAAGTTAATCCAAACATCGCTTTTGCTATGCTGGATAGATTGCTGGGGGGCTTTGGAATTGCTCCTTCTAAGATTAATGCTTTGACTGAGATCGAAACAACAATCATGGAGCGTATCTTTAGCGGGTGTTTTGAGAGCTTACAAGAAGCTTGGAAGACTGTACTGGATATTAATCCACGTATGGAAGCGCTCGAAACGAATCCGCAGTTCATGCAAATTGTATCGCCCAATGAGACGATTGCATTAATCTCGTTAAGCACCAAAATTGGAGATACAACAGGTATGATCAATCTTTGTATCCCACACGTTGTTCTGGAACCTATAATGTCTAGACTATCTGTTCACCAATGGTTTGTTTCAGAAAAGAAGACGAGGGATGCATTAGAACTCGAAACGATCAAAGCTAGAGTTCATAAGGCGAAACTACCGATTGTCGCTGAACTTGGAGAATCGCGCCTATCTATATCTGAGTTTCTTGGACTTAGCATCGGTGACGTGATCTCACTCAACAGGAATGTAGATTCCGGACTCTCGATTAAGGTAGGGGAGAAGCTTAAGTTCATCGGAAGTCCCGGAATGGTGAAAGACCGGGTAGCCGTGCAAATAGACGAGATTGTCAGTGAAGGAGTTGAAGAATTTGACGAGTAAAGATTATTTATCCCAAGAAGAAATCGACGCCCTTCTGAGACAATCTGCGGAAGGCTCATTAGCTCCTTCAGAGAAAACGGTAAATGACTATTTAACACCGTTTGAACAGGATGCTTTGGGTGAAATCGGTAATATAACATTTGGTAGTGCAGCGACAGCTCTTTCGACTTTACTGGGGAAAAAGGTTGATATTACAACCCCTCAAGTTTCTATCATTACACGTGGGGAATTTGAAGTAGCTTTTCCTAAACCGCATGTAGCAGTACATGTAGAGTATGTGGATGGATTTCAAGGCATTAATTCATTAGTTATTAAGATTAGGGATGCACAGGTTATCGCCGATTTAATGCTTGGTGGTGAAGGTGAACCTAAGGATGAAGAATTGAATGAAATTCACATTAGTGCTGTGCAGGAAGCTATGAACCAAATGATGGGTTCTTCTGCTACATCGATGTCTACTATTTTTAATCGGTTTGTTAATATTTCGCCTCCGGGTATCGACATTCTTAATATGTCCAGCGGTGAAGGCGTAGGCAACCTGCCGAATGACGAAACCTTAATCCGTATTTCGTTTCGACTTAAAATAGGAGATTTAATAGACTCTACTATTATGCAGCTCTTGCCTGTCCAGTTTGCTAAGGATATGGTAACGATGCTTCTAGGTGATGTCAGCCCCGCGGCGCAGGAAGCTGCAGTTGCGTCAACAGAGGCTCCTGATAAACCAGCTCATGTGGAGACACCTCCTGTAGCACCACCAGTGCAACAGACGCCTCCGCAGCCTACAGGAGTAACACCTCCGCCATATCCACCACAGGGGATGCCTGCTTATCCAGGGATGCCCGAAGGCGGATATTATTATCCTCCAGCAGGAATGCCAGCGTATGGCATGCCGGGGATGCCACCATATGGAATGCCACCACAAGGCATGCCTTATGGACAGACACCACCGCTTAGTCCTGAAGCAAATCGCAATGTAAATGTGCAGCCTGTACAATTTGCTAACCTTAACGGTGGAGCTTTTGGTCATATTGATGAAAATAATTTAAATTTATTGATGGACATACCGCTTAGAGTAACCGTAGAATTAGGGAGGACCCAGAAGCAGATTAAAGATATTTTGGAAATGTCACAAGGCTCGATCATTGAGCTGGACAAGCTCGCCGGTGAGCCTGTAGATATTTTGGTTAACAACAAGCTTATTGCCAAAGGCGAAGTCGTTGTTATCGACGAAAACTTCGGCGTACGCGTTACGGATATCGTCAGCCAGTGGGACCGAATTCAGAAACTACAATAAGCATACTTAGGGAGGATTTTGTAAAAATGGCTAACCGAATTCTAATCGTGGACGATGCAGCATTTATGAGAATGATGATCCGTGACATTTTGTCGAAAAATGGATTTGAAGTAGTGGGCGAAGCTCAGGACGGTTCTCAAGCGATAGAGAAATTTAAAGAACTGCGTCCGGACCTTATCACGATGGATATTACTATGCCTGAGATGGACGGAATCGCCGCCCTGAAAGAAATCAAGAAAGTAGATCCGGCTGCAAAGGTCATCATGTGTTCAGCCATGGGCCAGCAGGCTATGGTAATCGATGCAATTCAAGCTGGAGCGAAAGACTTTATTGTGAAGCCTTTCCAAGCTGACCGTGTTATCGAAGCTATCAACAAAACGTTGGGTGCGTAGGAAAGAGACATGCCCGTCAATACAGAACCGCTCGGGAGCAATAACACCCTGCTGAATTTACTTAACGTTATTATTGTCCTTGCGGTAATCATTGTACTTATTGTGCTGCTGATCCGTTTTCTTGGACGTCGTAATCAGACCTTTATGAGCGGGCGCTCCATACGGACGCTTGGTGCTGTAGGGCTGGGACCTAACAAGTCGATGCAGGTTATTGAGCTGGGAAGCAGTCTTTACTTAATCGGGATTGGTGAGAACATATCCATCTTGGATAAAGTCACTGATCCAGATGAGGTGGCTTTGATCATTGCAGCGTTTGAGGATCAAGCCTCTAACCAGAATAATTTTCTCGCACCGCTTATCGCCAAGGTTAAGGTTAAGCTGCGTGGGGAGGTTTCATCTGAGGAAATCGAGCTTAGTGATACATCATCTTTTTACGAGACACTGCAATCCAAACTTCGTTCTGCACCAGAGCGCAAAGAGAAAATGGAAGAGCTGTTCCGGGATGATGCTACTAAGGATGAGTCGAGGAATTTATGAAAAAGAAGCTAATTCTTGCTATTCTGCTGTTCGGGTTCATTAGTATAGTTATGATGCGGCCGATACATGCTGATCCTATACCTAATGTTAATATTCAGGTCGGTAATGAAGATGGTTCAAGCGGTGGTACCAGTTCCATATCAATTCTTCTTCTCGTTACGGTTCTGAGTATTGCTCCTGCGTTTCTAGTTCTTATGACTAGCTTTACTAGAATTGTAATCGTGCTCGGTTTTGTTAGAACATCACTTGGTACTCAGTCTATGCCTCCGAATCAGGTGCTCGTAGGGCTTGCTCTATTTCTGACCCTGTTCATTATGTCGCCAACTTTGGCGCAAGTGAATGAAACGGCATTACAGCCGTATATGAAGGGGACGATTACGCAGACGGAGGCTTTTGATAAAGCTGCAGATCCAATGAAAGAGTTTATGTTTAAACAAACCAATTCCAAAGACCTTCTGTTATTTATGAAATATACCGGTTATACGGGATCGGCTAAACCGGCTACATACAGTGATATTCCACTGACAGTAATGGTGCCTGCTTTCGCAATTGGTGAATTGAAAAAAGCTTTTACAATGGGCTTCTTAATTTTCATTCCATTTCTGATAATAGATATCGTTGTGGCGAGTACGCTGATGGCCATGGGGATGATGATGCTTCCCCCGGTTATGATATCATTACCGTTTAAAATTATGCTCTTTGTACTGGTAGACGGCTGGTACTTAGTCATTAAATCACTACTTCTTAGTTTTAACACCTGACCTAAAGAGGAGGCATGAGGAATGAGTACGGAGTTTATAATCGGTCTAGCAAGCCAAGCCGTATATTTAGTGCTGGAAGTCAGCGCTCCCATGCTGATTCTTGGTCTGGTGGTAGGGCTAATAATCAGTATTTTTCAAGCTACGACACAGATTCAGGAACAGACGCTAGCGTTTGTTCCCAAAATCGTCGCAGTGCTGCTGGCTTTATTGCTATTTGGTCCGTGGATTATCACGAAGCTGATTGACTTTACTAGCCAAATTTTAGGGAATCTTTATATGTATATTGGTTAACCCATGAACATGGATACCCTACTGCAAAGTTTACCCGTCTTTTTGCTTATTTTTTGTCGAATAACAGCCTTTTTTGTTGTCGTTCCTGTGTTTTCTTCTCAAGGGGTACCGACAACCTTTAAGATAGGTATTTCTTTTTTTGTAGCCTTGGTAGTCTTTAGTGCTAATGGAACAGGGCTTACGATTCCGCAGGATTTTAGTTATATTTTGCTGATTATGCGAGAGGTATTAATAGGTTTATTACTAGGTTTCATTGGATATTTGATGTTTATGGCGATTCAGACTGCAGGTTCTTTCATTGATATTCAGATTGGCTTCGGTATTGCCAACGTCATTGATCCTATGACTGGAACGTCAGCGCCTATTCTCGGTAACTTCAAATATATGATAGCGCTGCTAATGTTTCTGAGTATGAATGGACATCACCATCTGCTTGATGCCATTGTGTACAGCTATAAATGGATTCCTATGAATAATGATTTATTTTTACGCATGGTAGATGGTAGTTTGTCAGAGTTTCTGGTCCGAACATTTGCGCAGTCGTTTGTACTAGCTTTTCAAATGTCGGCTCCTTTAGTAACTGCATTGTTTCTGACAGATGTGGGTCTTGCCTTTTTGGCGAGAACGGCTCCTCAATATAATGTATTCGTTATAGGGGTTCCGCTCAAAATCATTATAGGTATTGCACTTCTTCTTGTGCTGATGCCAGGTCTGGCTGTGCTGTTTCAGAATCTCTTCGAAATCATGTTTGAATCCATGGAGAATTTACTGGGTCTCATGGGGAAGAAGCCGTAGGTGACCGTAAGGGGAGAGTATTATGCCTAAGACGAAGCGTTATAGACTTGATCTTCAACTCTTCGCCGGTGAAAAGACGGAAAAAGCAACCCCGAAGAAACGGCAGGATGCTCGTAAAAAGGGTCAAGTAGCCAAAAGTGCTGAGCTGTCTGGTGCAGCTGTATTGCTAGCTGCGGTAGCTAGCTTGATGATGTTTGGTAACTTTATGAAGGAACGCTTCATGAAGCTATACATGGATGTATTTCAGAATCGAATGATGCTGGATGTTACTCCTGAGAATATTACACAGCTTTTTAATCAGTATGGATTGCAAATATTGATTTTGCTAGCTCCATTACTTGGAATTACATTTGTTATGGCACTTGTATCCAATTTGGCTCAGGTAGGCTTTATGGCCACAGGAGAAGGGATTACCCCTAAATTTAGTAAGATTGATCCCATAAAAGGCTTCAAAAATATTTTCTCCATGCGTTCATTTGTAGAATTCCTGAAATCAATATTGAAGCTTCTAATTATTTCTTATCTGGTATATAGCACATTATGGGGAGAAAAGAAGAATTTTGCATCCCTATCGCATATCAGTGCGGAGGGGATTTTTAAATTTGCGGCCAAGCTGACGATGAGTCTTGGTTTGAAAATCGGGGTTGCCTTGCTAGTTATGGCTTTCCTTGACTTTTTATATCAGAAGTACGAGCACGAAAAAAGTCTGAAAATGTCTAAGCAGGATATCAAAGATGAATACAAAAAAATGGAGGGTGACCCTCTAATCAAAGGTAAGATCAGGGAACGCCAACGCAGAATGGCCATGCAGCGTATGATGCAGGAAGTTCCTAACGCGGATGTAATTATTACAAATCCAACGCACTTTGCGGTTGCGCTAAAATATGACGGTTCCAAAATGGAAGCGCCTCAGATTATAGCAAAAGGGCAGGATTATGTAGCACTTCGTATTCGGGAGCTGGCTAAAGAACATGGCGTCGTGACTATGGAAAACAAACCGCTGGCACGGGCATTATTCCAAAGAGCAGAAATTGGAGATGTCGTTCCAAATGATCTGTTTCAGGCTGTAGCTGAAGTGCTGGCATATGTATATAAGCTTAAAGGTAAGAGGAAATAAGACGGGGGGTTAGGACATTGAAAGCTAAAGATTTAACAGTTTTGCTAGGCATCATCGGTATCGTGCTTATGATGATTCTGCCTATCCCGTCCTGGCTTTTGGACGTTTTGCTTGTTATCAATATTTCTATCGCATTAATTATCATTTTGGTTGCAATGAATACGAAAAATTCGCTCGAATTTTCGATTTTTCCTTCATTGTTGCTGATTACGACATTGTTTCGTCTAGCACTTAACATTTCAACAACTAAACTAATCTTGACTTATGGTGAAGCTGGTTCAGTAGTAGCAACTTTTGGTAGCTGGATCGCAGGTGGACAAATTGCCGTCGGGTTTATCGTGTTTCTGATTTTGGTAGTGGTTCAGTTTATCGTTATTACCAAAGGTTCAGAGCGCGTAGCTGAGGTTGGAGCAAGATTTACCTTGGATGCGATGCCTGGTAAGCAGATGAGTATTGATGCTGATCTTAATGCAGGCATGATTAATGAAGTCCAGGCACGTGAGCGACGCCGCAATGTTGAGCGGGAAGCGGATTTTTTCGGAGCCATGGATGGTGCGAGTAAATTCGTTAAAGGTGATGCGATTGCGAGTATCATTATCCTGTTGATCAATCTTATTGGTGGATTTATTATTGGTATGGTTGTCCACGGAATGGATTTTTCCACTGCGTTATCAACTTACTCCGTATTGACGATCGGTGACGGTCTAGTTAGCCAAATTCCTGCTTTGCTCATTTCGACTGCGGCGGGTCTAATCGTTACAAGAGCTTCATCGGAAGGTAATCTGGCAGAAGATTTGACAGGGCAATTATTGTCTTATCCAAAATTGTTGTACATTGTCGCAGTGACTGTTGCTTTTTTAGGGCTCTTCACACCTATACATATGATCACTACGCTCCCGCTGGCTGGTTTGCTGGCTTTTGCAGCCTACAGTATGGGACAAAATTTAAATCGAAAACAGATTGCCGAAGAGCAGCTTGTTGAAGAGAAGCAAATTGAAGAGGTACGAAGTCCAGAGAGTGTCATCAATTTACTCAATGTAGATCCTATTGAATTTGAGTTCGGCTATGGTCTTATACCTTTGGCTGATACGGGTCAGGGTGGAGATTTACTAGATCGTATCATCATGATTCGACGGCAATGTGCATTAGAAATGGGTCTTGTAGTACCTGTTATACGCATTCGCGACAATATTCAACTAAAACCGAATGAATATGTCATAAAAATTAAAGGAAATACTGTCGGCGGCGGTGAATTATTACTTAATCACTACCTTGCTATGAGTCCAGGATATGATGATGAATCAATAAATGGTATTGAGACCATTGAGCCTTCCTTTGGGCTTCCTGCGCTGTGGATTGACGAATCTGTAAAAGAGCGGGCTGAATTGTCTGGTTATACCGTGGTTGATCCTCCATCCGTTGTTGCTACACATTTGACAGAGCTCATCAAGCGGTATGGACATGAGCTGTTAGGTCGACAGGAAACTAAGATGTTGGTGGATAACCTTAGAGAGCATTATCCAGTGCTTGTCGATGATCTTATTCCTTCCGTATTGGCGATTGGGGATGTGCAGAAGGTACTTGGCAAATTGTTACGCGAAAAAATATCGATTAGAGATTTGGTTACTATCTTCGAGACGTTGGCGGACTATGGGACCTATACCAAAGATCCTGATATTCTTACCGAATATGTTCGTCAGTCGTTGTCCAGACAGATTACTCAGCAATTCTCGCAAGTAGGAGAGACTCTGAAGGTAATTACGGTAGGACCTAACCTGGAGAAGAAAATTTCGGAGAGTGTACAGCAATCAGAACAGGGCAGTTATTTGGCATTGGATCCAGCATCGACTCAAACGATCTATCAGCGGCTTAGTGAACAGATCAATCGACTGCTGCAGTCAGGACAGCAACCCATTGTACTCACATCACCAACCATTCGTATGTATTTGCGACAGGTGATTGAACGGACGATGCAGGACATTCCTGTACTGTCTTATAGCGAGCTAGAGCCTAACATTGAAATACAAAGCGTCGGAGTGGTGAATTTATGAGAGTGAAGCGTTATGTGGTTGATACGATGCCTGACGCCATGCATTCCATTCGCAGCGAGCTTGGAAGCGAGGCCGTCATTTTAAGTACAAAAGAAATCAAGATTGGCGGGGTTTTAGGGTTATTTAAGAAGAAAAAAATAGAGGTTGTAGCGGCCGTTGAGACAGCTCAGAAGGGAAGTGTTCCTGAAAAGCCTTCTAAGCCTGCCATGAACATTCCGCGCAGCGCTGTCCCACAAGCGTACCAAAAAGCTTCATCTGCATCATCTACACCAACTGTCACGTTGGAAAAGTCCGAAGAGCCTCGGTCCTTTGCGGAAATCGCCGCAGCCTTGTCCGAAGCTATTGATCTAGAGCAGTCGACCATAAAGGATCCAGAGTCTTTACAAGAAATTAGGAATGTAAGCAAGGATCATCTTAAAGCGACTGAAACAATTCCGGACGAAGTGACCTCTGTACCAGCTCATTATGAGTCACTTGGTCTGGAATTAACATCAGCAGATGCTTCAACGACTGAAAATGATGTTCTTCGAGAGATTAGAGATATGAAGCTATGGATGGAGCGAATCGCTAGACAATCTTCAGGGGCGAGAGAGTTGCCAGACAGTCTTCAGCAGCTTAGAGATCTTTTGATTGAGCAAGAGATGGATGCCGTACTTGTTGAAGAGTGGATAAGTAATATCTCAGAAAGATGGGCAGATGAAGGGCGTACTTGGGGACCTGAGAAATTTCAGGAGTCCTTGAAAGAACAACTCGATGGATTCCTGTCAGGTCGAATTGCTGATGGGATTTCACAGGACACCCAAATCGTATATATTGCAGGACCCACAGGTGTAGGGAAAACTACTACAATAGCCAAGCTTGCGGCTGAACAGCTATTCAAATACGGACGCAAGGTTGGTTTTATCACTTCCGATACGTATCGGATTTCAGCTGTGGAGCAATTGCGTACATACGCAGCCATCCTAAATGTTCCGCTAGAGGTTGTGCAATCACCAGGAGATTTACAAAGAGCGCTTTTTCGGTTGGAGAGTTGTGATCTTGTAATTATGGATACAGCTGGACGAAATTATCGCAATGATATGCTCGTGGCAGAATTGCAAAGCTTGCTAGCAAAGGAATTAAGAAGTGAGACCTATCTTGTGCTTAGTTTGACTTCGAAAAGCCGTGACATGAAATTGATTGCAGAGCATTTCGGCAGGTATAAGCTGGATAAAGTTATTTTTACCAAGCTAGATGAGACGGGAAGTTATGGGCCACTCTTTAACGTCCTGAATGATTTCCCTCTCACATTATCTTATATGACCAATGGTCAAAATGTACCCGACGATTTATTGATGGCTTCTAAAGAACAACTCAGTGAGATGCTTCTTGGAACAGGTGAATCATGATGGATCAGGCACAATCCTTAAGACAGCTTGTATCCAGTCAGGATCCTAAACTAGCTGTAAAAGGGGAAACATCTGCCCGTATCATTACCGTGTGTAGTGGGAAAGGTGGCGTAGGAAAATCGAATTTCACACTTAACTTCGCTTTAACTTTAAAGGCAATGGGAAAGCGAGTATTGTTGTTCGACGCAGATATTGGCATGGCTAACATAGACGTGTTGATGGGCGTTTCGGCAAAGTATAACCTATATCATCTGTTAAAAAGAGAAGCGGATATTGCGCAGATTATTCAGTTAGGGCCGAATTCTCTCCCTTTTATAGCCGGTGGATCGGGTATGGATGAGTTGTTCTCCCTTTCGGAATCGGATCTTAATTATTTCAGTGCCCAGATAGCCCTTATTGCGGACAGTATGGATTATATTTTGTTCGATACAGGTGCTGGATTATCTAAGGAAACGATGAAATTTATAACCTCTGCGGACGATTGTCTAGTAGTTACAACGCCAGAGCCAACTGCTATTACAGACGCTTACGCATTAATGAAGGTTGTAAATCGGACGTATCCGGAAATTTCTTTTAAACTGATCGTGAATCAAGCGGGTGATGAGAGAGAAGCGACAGTTACGAGTGATAAGATTCGTATGGCCGCCAGTCGTTTTTTGCAACTAGATGTTTCCTATCTTGGTCATATAAGCTCAGATGCCCATGTAGTGCAGGCTGTCAAAAGGCAAACACCATTTTCATTGGCTTTTCCAAACAGTGTTGCTGCAAAAGATATACATCGGCTAGCCCTTAGTTATTTGACCATAGATGGTAAAAAAGCTACAAAAGTTCAAGGGATTAAAGGCTTTATCCATAAATGGTTAAAGCGAAGCAAATAATTGTTCTGAATCTGGAACAGAGGTGGAAATGATATGAAGCCATATAAAGTTTTGGTTGTTGATGATTCTGCATTTATGCGCAAGATCATTTCCGATTTAATTGAAAAGGACGCTGACTTTCAGGTAACGTCAACAGCCACTAATGGTCGAGAAGCTATCGAGAAAATAAACGAGCTTCGTCCAGATCTAGTTACCATGGATGTGGAAATGCCAGAGATGAACGGCCTGGAAGCGCTGAAAATAATAATGGCGTCATATCCGCTGCCAGTGATTATGCTGTCAGGCATTAATGAAGAGGGCATGAAGGAAACCATTCTTGCACTGGAATGGGGCGCATTTGATTTCATTCGTAAACCTTCGATATCTAACTCTCAGGATATAACGGGTGTAGGGGAATCCCTAAGAGAACAAATGAAAGAAGCTATGCTGGCTCGGGAGCAGCGTGAAGCGCGAGCATCTGCTTTTAAGACGCCTGTTAATGTGCCTTTAGAGACAACAGCACCGAGATTGATACCTGACAAACCTAAGGTAGAGATTAAATCTTCTCTTAAAAATGAATTGATAAGAAAACCTAGGGGAAAGCAGCCAATAGATAGTACTATACCCCCAAAAGTAACTAAACCTTTAATCTCTACTCGAACACCAATCTCTGATAAGACTAAACCTAGGTCTAAAGTAGAGAAAAAAACGATCCCGCCCAAGCCGGTGCTGAATTCTGTAGTGGAGGTATCCTCTGAACCTCCTGTACTTTTTTCGGATCGAATATCTGGTAGTAAGGACTTGCACAAATTAGTTGCTGTCGGCTGTTCTACAGGCGGACCACGTGCACTAAAGGTATTGTTGGAGAAAATCCCTGCGGATTTTCCGGCTCCTATTGTCATTGTGCAGCATATGCCACCTAACTTCACGAAATCACTAGCCCAGCGACTGAATACATTCAGTCCGCTAGAAGTGTTAGAAGCAGAGCAGGGGATGATATTACGAAAAGGAGCTGCTTACATTGCACCTGGAGGCTATCATTTACAAGTTACCCCATCAACTAGAGGGCAATATGCAGTTGTACTCACGAAGGAAGAGCCACGTAATGGCCACCGACCTTCAGTGGATGTTTTATTCGAATCGTTGCTCCCACTCACATCGCTAGAAAGGCACGTGTTGCTGATGACAGGGATGGGTAGTGATGGTGCAAGGATGATGAAATCTCTCTATGACTCAGGGGTAACTTCAACTTTTGCTGAAAGTGAAGAGACCTGTGTCGTTTACGGGATGCCGCGATCCGCGGTGGAATTGCAGTGCGTCAAATATGTACTGCCTTTGCAAGAAATTGCTCCAAGGCTAGTGCAAGCCGTTAAATAACGGACAAGCGAACTCGAAGGGGAGGTGCTCAACTATGGACATGAACCAATATTTATCCATGTTTATTGATGAGTCGAATGATCATCTGCAGTCATTAAACGAGAGCATGATGGGGCTGGAAGCGAATCCTGAGGATCTTAGTATCGTACAGGTAATATTCCGCTCTGCGCACACTTTAAAAGGTATGGCAGCGACTATGGGCTTTGAAGATTTGGCTTCACTTACACACCAAATGGAAAATGTGTTAGATCTTGTACGTAATAACAAGCTGCGCATGCAGGATTTCATTTTTGATACGTTATTCAAAAGTTTGGATGCCTTAGAGTCTATGGTAGAAGATATTACTAGGGGCGGCGAAGGTAAGGCAGATGTATCGGCCATTGTCTCATCCCTACAGGCTATAGTCCGGGGAGAGGTTCCTGCTGCGGGCGGCGCAGGAGCTGGTGCTGCTACACCTGCTGCACAAGCAGCTGAAACACCAATTCATTTGGATGAGTTCCAATTTTCTGTTCTAGAACAATCGATTCAAGAAGGGCATCAAGTATTGTATGTGGATGTAACTATCCGCAAGGATTGTCAACTTAAAGCTGTGCGTGCATATATGGTGTTCGATCTTCTCGAACGCTCAGGCGAAGTGGTTAAATCCTTCCCATCCGTTCAAGATATAGAACAAGAGAAATTTGACCAAAGCTTTTCACTCTATTACATAACCCAAAAAACCGCTGATCAAATTCAGGCCATGATTATGAATTTGTCTGAAATTGATAAAGTAACGGCAGTAGCACTAGATCAAGAATCCTTAAAAATGCTTGGTCAGGAATCGGCAGCAGCCGTTTCTGAGGTAGCTGCTACAGCTGTTGAGACAAAACCTGCATCTGCGCCCGCTCCAGTAGCATCTGCTAAGCCAATGCCTACCAAAGATGAAGGTAATAAGCCGGGAACAGCCAAAGCAGGTGGTGCACCTTCACGTACGATTCGTGTAGATATCGAACGTTTAGACGTGCTCATGAATTTATTTAGTGAGCTTCTGATTGACCGAGTTCGTTTGGAGCAGCTAGCTTCAGAGGTTCAGAATGGTGATCTTACGGAAACCGTCGAGCATATGGGCCGTGTAAGTGGAGATCTCCAGAATATTGTTATGAAGCTTCGAATGGTTCCTGTAGATACCGTATTTAACCGGTTTCCACGCATGATTCGCGATCTAGCAAAGTCGCTTGACAAGAAAGTAGATCTAATTATAACTGGAGCCGAAACGGAGCTTGACCGGACGGTAATCGATGAAATCGGTGATCCGCTAGTACATTTATTACGTAATGCGGTAGATCACGGTATTGAATCCATTGCTGACCGCGTTGCTGCTGGTAAACCAGAGACTGGAACGGTCCATCTACGAGCTTTCCACAGTGGAAATCATGTCTTTATTGAAATCGAAGAAGATGGTACAGGTATTTATCCTGAGAAGGTTCTGAAGTCTGCTGTGAAAAAAGGCGTGATTACGCAAGAACAGGCAGCCAATATGTCGGATGAGGCCGCGTATCAATTGCTATTTGCACCAGGTTTCAGTACGGCAGAGGTTATTTCTGATGTTTCAGGTCGTGGTGTAGGGCTGGATGTTGTAAAAGCTAAGATTTCTTCCTTGGGTGGTCATGTAACGATATATTCTTCACCAGGCAAAGGTACGAATTTCTCAGTGCAGCTGCCACTTACACTATCTATTATTGCAGCAATGCTTATTCGATTGGGCTCTGAGAAGTATGCTATTCCATTATCCTCTATTGTGGAAACTGGTATCGTGAAGAACACTCAAATCCGTACGATTCATGGTAACAAAATGTTGGAATTCCGGAATTCTCATATTCCATTAGTTTCTCTTAGTCGTATCTTTTCGGTGCCTGATTATGATGAGAGTACTGAAGAAGAGACAGAAATCGTAGTTGTTCGCAAGGGAGAACGTCTTGTCGCTTTAGCTGTACAGGATTTTATTGGTCAGAACGAGATCGTTATCAAGAATCTAGGTAAATATTTACCTGATATTCAAGGGATATCTGGCGCAACCATACTTGGGGATGGCCAAGTAGCACTTATTATTGATCCGAATGCGTTTATTAAATAACTAGGATAGAACAGGGAGGTTCATTCCATGGCTGAAGATATTAAAGTGATAGTGTTCAAATTAGGCTCAGAGGAATACGGTATCGAAGTTGAGAAGGTACAAACGATTGAGCGCATGATGCCAATTACCCGTGTACCTAAAACTTATTCTTTTATCAAAGGTGTTATTAATTTACGTGGTGTTGTTATTCCTGTAATTGATCTTCGAGGCCGCTTTGGGATCGAAGAGGCTGAACACACGGATCAGACTCGTGTAATTATCGTATCTGTTAATGAAATGGAAGTAGGTTTCATAGTAGATTCAGCAAATGATGTAATAGATTTGAACAGAGATTCTATCGATACACCTCCAGATGTTGTTGGCGGCATCAAGGCGAAGTATTTAGATGGGGTGGCCAAGATAGGTGAAGAGCGCTTGCTCATTATGCTTAATTTGTCAGAAGTGCTTAACAAAGCCGAAATCGTTCAATTAGAAAGCCTGGAGGGCTAACCTGTGGAATTATTTAAGCACTATAAGGATTTCAAAATGGACGTGCTTAAGGAAGTCGGGAATATTGGAGCTGGAAATGCAGCTACCGCATTATCACAGCTCTTAAATAAGCCAATTGATATGGCTGTTCCCAAGGTACAGCTTCTCAACTTTGAAGAGATTACGGACAAAGTTGGTGGAGCGGAAGAATTAGTATATGCAGTTTTCTTACGTGTGGAGGGTGAAGCTCCAGGTAATCTGTTTTTCATTCTTTCACCGGAAGCAGCTTTAAACTTACTTAGTCGTATCGCAGGCATCGAGATTTTGAGTAACCAAGAACTTGGAGAAATGGAACTTTCCGCGCTAAGTGAAATTGGAAATATTTTGGCGGGGTCGTACCTATCTTCTCTTGCAGACTTCACCTCACTTTCTATGTATCCAACAGTTCCTGCGCTTGCCATGGATATGGCTGGAGCCATCCTAAGCTACGGCTTGCTGCAATTTGGGCAAATGGGCGACGATGCATTGTTGATTGATACTACCTTTTTTGAGGGGAAAAACGAAATTGAAGGGCAATTTTTCCTAATTCCCGACCCGGAATCATTCCCAAAAATCTTCAAATCGCTAGGAGTTCCTTTTGAAAATGATTGAAGAACAAAGCATTATTAAAGTAGGGATGGCCGATCTTAACATTGGAAGCCAGGATAGTTTGATTCGTACAACGGGTCTTGGCTCCTGCGTGGGATTGACATTGTTTGACCCTGGAAAAAAACTCGCGGGAATGGCGCATGTGATGCTCCCAACTTCTGAGATTGCTAGGGAAGGACAGTTAAACATCGCAAAGTTTGCAGATACTGCAGTGCCGGAGCTCTTATCCCGTTTGCTGGAGCTTGGGGCGGTTCGTAGTCGGATCGTAGCCAAGATGGCAGGAGGATCACAAATGTTTGCCTTTGCCGGGGGGAGCGACACCATGAGGATCGGGCCTCGTAATGTTGAATCTTGTAAACTTGCTCTTGAGCATTTAAGAATTCCGTTAGTCGCGGAAGACACAGGCGGTAATTATGGCCGTACGATAGAAATTGCCTGCAACACTGGCGTATTGTTCATCCGCAGTGTGCAAAAAGGCGCTAAGGAAATATAATTATGAAGATGATTGGAAACATTTGGGTAAACTTGCTGTTTGGTTTGGTAGGTTTTGTTTTCACTTTTTTTATAACCTACA
The DNA here is from genome assembly GCF_037963865.1 of Paenibacillus sp. FSL R10-2734. Lineage (NCBI taxonomy): Bacteria > Bacillati > Bacillota > Bacilli > Caryophanales > Paenibacillaceae > Paenibacillus > Paenibacillus sp. FSL R10-2734. Next base: position 3,339,740 of record NZ_CP150170.1, read on the forward strand.
GTAATAATGTTCTCGGTACTAGTTTATTACGAAGTCTATTAGGTTTTATCATCTGGTTTCTGCTTGCATTCCTTCTAAGATGGGTATTGGGTTTTATTGTGTATCAATCATCGCCTCCGGATGAACAGGATATAAGTGGAGAGGAATTAGGTGCGAAGCTAGACATCAGTACCCCTGATGAGGATGAAGAGTTAATCAACCTGCTTAAACCGAAGCCAGGACAAGGAAGCGGGAACAGTGAGGGGTTCAAGCCTCTTACACCTCCTAAACTAGTTTCTATGAAAGATCCAGAAGAATTGGCCAAGGCCGTTCGTCACCTGAAAGAAGAATAAGCGAGCGCTGTGGCGAAATCGATTATCTTAAAATATAAGAATGTATAAGTTTCACGGTATACATGATCCTTATATTTCTCGCTTAAACGCTACCGTCCTTATAAGGACGCCGAAGGCGTTTATGCTTGTGACTAGGCAGGTTTCGCCGCGACAAGCTCTCTGACTAAACTTTGGGAAGGGTGAAAGCTATTGAACGAGCGTAAAGCTTCTCAATTGGAAACTGACGAGCTATGGGAACAGTGGAAAGAACACGGTGACCCTGAAGCTAAGAAGAAGCTGATAGAGAGTTATCTCCATATTGTAGATTATGTATCCAGCCGTTTGGCTGTGGGGTTGCCCAAGAATGTATCTAAAGATGATTTAGCTAGTAATGGAGTAATGGGATTGATTGATGCGATTGAGAAATTCGACTACAAACGAGGATTGCAGTTTCAGACTTATGCGTCCTGGCGTGTACGCGGTGCAATATTAGATTCATTACGCCAAAGTGATTGGGTACCTAGATCAGTGCGAGAAAAAGCTAAAAAAATCGAGGATGCCTATCAGCAGCTGGAACAGAAGTACCTAAGATCCGTTAGTGATGAGGAAATGAGTCTATATCTAAATATCAGTGTAACAGAATTTCAAAATATGTTGCAGGATGTGGCTGTAATGTCACTATGTTCACTGGAAGATCCAATTCGTGAAGAGGAATCAGAGACCCGGATGTCCATACTGGTGGACGATAAAGCTAAAAATCCGGATAGCAAGGTAAATGAGTTCTACTTACGTGAAGCGCTCACCAAAGGTATAGAGAAATTAACGGTGAAAGAACGGACCGTTGTGTCCCTTTTATATTATGAAGATTTATCATTGAGCGAAATCGCAGAGGTTATGTCCTTATCTCCTTCACGGATTTCGCAGCTTCATTCCAAAGCCATTTTGCGGCTGAGAGGAACGCTTGAGAAGAATCGCGATCTACTAATGCAGAACGATTAACCGTTAGCGGTGACAAGGGGGAGCAAAATTTGATCGGTCAAAATGCTTTGAATCAGTACTTGAGTATTACTTTTTCGGAGGACAAAGGGATCGCGTATTTGCAGTTTTCCAAAAAGGATGAGAATTTTTCTACCTCACCTCAAGAATTGGAAGCCTTCTTACACAGTCACAATATTCGCTTCGGTATCCAGCGTGATGTTGTTGAACGTATTTGTAGTCATCCGGAGGAATTTTTTTGGAGTAAAGTCACTATTGCTATAGGCGAAGCTGCTGTGAATGGCATCGATGGCCGAATCATGCTCACTGTTGATTTGGAAGAGGATCGCAAGCCGATTGAAAAAGCAGATGGTAAGGTAGATTATAAGGATTTGGTTCGGCTTCGTAATGTTCTCAAAGGAAAGTTGATAGCTAGAATTATCCCTGCTCAGCCTGGTAAGCATGGAAAGACTGTAACTGGTGATGAGCTTGCTTTCAGAGTTGGGAAGGAAGCTCATTTTAAAATCGGAAAGAACGTACTCGTTGATAACAATGGAACTTCGATGTATGCCGCGATTGATGGTCTAGTTACTTTAACCGATAGCGGAAAAATCAATGTGTTCCCTGTGTATGAAGTGAATGGTGATGTGGATTACAGCACGGGGAATATTGATTTTGTAGGTACAGTTGTTATTCGGGGAAACGTACTGTCAGGATTCTCTGTAAAGTCCGCTGGTGATATTCGTGTAGTTGGTGGAGTTGAAGGAGCAGAATTAATCTCTGGTGGATCCATCGAAATTACGGGTGGAATTATCGGCTATAACAAAGGACATGTAACCGCTGGAAAAAATGTTAAGGTCTCATTCATTCAAGATGGTAATGTTACAGCCGGTGAAGATGTCATTGTATCCCAGAGCATTATGCATTCCAATATTCGTGCGGGTAGAGATGTTCTTTGTAACGGAGCAAAGGGATTGATTGTTGGCGGAACTGTTCAGTCCGGGGAAAGAGTCGTAGCACGTACAATAGGCAATACCATGTCCACATCGACTTCAATTGAGGTAGGAGTAGTTCCTGAGCTCAGAAATGAGATTAACGAGCTACGTCAATCACTGCGTCAATTGCTTGAAAATGAGGATAAAACCTCTAAAGCCTTGTACCTCTTAAATCAATTGGCAACCAACGGTCAACTACCTGCGGATAAAGTGGCGCTTCGCGTTAAATTGAATGCTACCAAACAATCTCATCAACGTGAGGAAAAAAGAATTAAAGAACGCGTGCTAGAGATTGAAAGAATGCTAGAAGATACAGGCAGAGCTAGAGTAGAAGTGATCAAAACGATCTATGGTGGATCCAAAATTATGATCGGGAGATATACGCGATTTGTGAAGGACCCTACAGAACGAGTTGTGTTTGTTTATAGTGAAGGTGATATATCCTTAACGCCATACAATTAATCGGGCGGGCAGCATTAGCGGCCGGCCATTCTTGAAATATAAGAAAGTATAAGTTTCACGTTATACATTATCCTTATATTTTACGAGAAACGGTTATCGTCTTAAGAAGACGACAACATCGTTTCTTCTTATGAGAAGAGGGTTATGATGAGCCTAAAACCAGTGGAACTGCAAATTGCTCTACCTCGGACCACGGAGGCGGGTAAGATTCAGAATGAATCTCAGCAACGCCCCGCTATTGATCAGCATCAACTGGCCGGGCAAAATGTGAAACAAAGCCAAGAATTGTCCATGCGAAGCACAGAAGTGGATGAGTCTTCTGAATCTGCTTTGCGCGATGGTGGAGGTAAAGACAATCAGCATTCGGGAGGCAATCCTTCTTCGGAGAAACGTTCGAAGTCAGGCACTCGTGATGCGGAACATCCTTACAAAGGACAACGTATAGATCTGAGCCTTTAATAAGTAATAATATTTGATATGTAAAAGGAGATAAGGCACTTGCAACCATGGGTGTATATTGTGCTAGTAGGTGTCGCCGCTATTCTTTATGCCCTTCTACTTCCGGCACGTGTGAAGGAAGGAAAAGCAAAGCAGCAAAGCCTCAAAGAAACGGAGGCTGCGCTTGAGCTATATATGGCTGACATAGAGCGCGAGAACGAAGAACTAGTACAGTTAGTCAGCAGTATTAAGCAGCAATCACAAACTAATCATAATATAATGCAAGATCAGATTAGCGGATTGCAGGGTCAATTATCAGAATTACAGAAAAGCTCTTTATTACTTGAGGGCCGAGTAACTGACGAAGAAAAGCGTTTAAGAGAGTTGGTAGTTTCAGTTGAGAAGGGTTCGTATGTTAAAGTTCCGGCGATCGAAGACACGTCTGCCGGATCTGAGATGAATTCAATACAACCAGAAGTCAAAGCTAAACCTATCAGTTCTATTAAATTGCGATATCCAAGATTGTTTGAACTGCATGAGCAGGGCAAATCGATAGACTCCATTGCCAAGACGGCTGGACTTCAGCGGGGAGAAGTGCAACTGATTCTGCAACTCGCCAAACAGGAGGAATCGGTATGATGAAGAACCGTTCTTTTTTGTTCGGACTTGGCACTGGATTAATAGCGGGTGCATTACTACTTCAATTAATGATATCCGGTGGAGCAGCTCCACTCACGAAGGAACAAGTTTTACAAGGTGCTGAGAAATTGAACTTGAAGGTCATCGACGAATCTACTGAATCCCCTTCGGATGAGACTGCTTTGGATGACGCTGCTCAAGATCAAAAGACTGACGGACTAACGGATGGAAGTCACGAGAATGTGGCGCCTTCTGAGCCTACAGTAGCAGCTTCTCCCGCTCCTGTAGAATCTCCTACAGTATCTGGTGACCCAAGTAAGGTAAATCTACCTAAAGAGCCCTCTACGCCTAAAGAAGGCACGGTTAAGAAGCCAGAGGTCACTACTGCACCAAGCGCTGTTGCTCCTGTTACACCAAAAGTCACTGCGAATGCCGAGATTTTCGTTCGTATACCTTCAGGTACCACATTGACAGAAACAGCAGATATTTTGGAGAAGGCTGCGGTCATTAAAGATAAGGCTAGTTTCCTTCAAGCTGCCAATAAACGTGAAATCAACAAAAAAATACAATCCGGTTCTTACAACTTTAATAAAGGCGAGAGCCTAGATTCTATATTAGAAAAATTAATAAGTTTTCAATGATCGTTGCATACACTAATAAAATATGGTATAGTAATTGACGGTGTTAAAACACACGCCGGTTGATTTCGACAAGGGGTGCTTTCTTCTGAAGAAAGTCTTGCTGAAAGATGACACACGGCGGAGGAGACACACAATAAACCAAACTTAGGAGGTGTGTGAAGATGGCAGTAATCTCCATGAAACAGCTTCTAGAAGCTGGGGTACACTTCGGTCACCAGACTCGTCGTTGGAACCCAAAGATGGATCGTTATATCTTCACTGAAAGAAACGGAATTTACATTATTGACTTGCAAAAAACAGTCAAGAAGGTAGAAGAAGCTTACAACTTTGTAAAAAGCGTCGCTGGTGACAACGGCACAATCCTATTCGTAGGAACAAAGAAACAAGCACAAGATTCCGTAAAAGAAGAAGCAGAACGTTCAGGTATGTTCTTCATTAACCAACGTTGGTTGGGCGGAACTCTTACTAACTTCCAAACTATCCAAAAACGTATTGATCGTTTGAAGAAATTGGAATCTTGGGAAGAGGACGGCACTTTCGAAGTTCTACCTAAGAAAGAAGTTATCCTTCTTCGCAAAGAGAAAGATCGTCTTGAGAAATTCTTGGGCGGTATCAAGAACATGAAAGGTCTACCAAGCGCGTTGTTCATCATTGACCCGCGTAAAGAGCGTATCGCAGTTGCAGAAGCTCGCAAATTGGGTATTCCAATCGTAGCTATCGTTGATACTAACTGTGATCCGGACGAAATCGACTACGTAATTCCAGGTAACGACGACGCTATCCGCGCCGTGAAATTGTTGACTGGTAAAATGGCAGACGCTGTTGTTGAAGCTCACCAAGGCGAAGACACAACTACTGCTTAAGTAGCGATTAACACATACAAGAACTTAAATGAAAAGGGTGGTTGGCAGGTGGATAACCTCTCACTGCCCTTTTTTTAGGATAAAGGCCTTGAATAATGTATTAAAACGACAATTACCTGGAGGGAATAAACAATGGCAGTTGATGCAAAAGCAGTAAAAGAACTTCGTGAAAGAACAGGCGCTGGTATGCTTGATTGTAAAAAAGCGCTTGAAGAAGCTAATAACGATATCACTAAAGCAGCAGAATTGCTTCGTGAAAAAGGTCTGTCCGCAGCAGCAAACAAAGCAGGACGTATTGCTACTGAAGGCGTTGTAGAATCTTACATCCACGCTGGCGGCCGTATTGGTGTACTTGTAGAAATCAACTGCGAAACTGACTTTGTTGGTAAAACAGATTCCTTCAAGGACTTTGCTCGCGATATCGCTATGCAAATCGCTGCGGCAAACCCACGTTATGTACGTCGTGAAGAAGTTCCACAAGAAGATGTAGAAAAAGAAAAAGAAATCCTGAAAGCTCAAGCTTTGAACGAAGGTAAGCCTGAGAAAATCATTGAAAAAATGGTTGAAGGACGTATTGGTAAATATTACGAAGAATATTGCTTGCTTGAGCAATCCTTCGTTAAAGACCCTGACAAAACGATCTCCCAATTGTTGAACGAAAAAATCAGCACAATCGGAGAAAACATCTCGATCCGTCGTTTTGCTCGTTTTGAACTAGGCGAAGGTTTGGAAAAGAAAGTGGATAACTTTGTAGAAGAAGTTATGGCACAAGTTAATCAATAATAATAGCTTCATCATAAATGTGAAGAATTGAATAAAGGCAAGCATCAGAAGAGCGGAACACGTACACGTAGTGTTCCGTCTTTTGTAGAAAGTGAGGGTATACATTTGGAACAGCCGGTATTTAAGAGAGTAGTCCTTAAGGTAAGTGGAGAGTCTTTGGCAGGACAAAACGGATATGGTATTGATGCCGACATGATTATTTCCATCGCTGAACAGATCAAGGAAGTTGTAGAGCTTGGCGTTCAGGTTGCGATTGTTTGTGGCGGAGGTAACATTTGGCGCGGGATCGCTGGCAGCGCAAGCGGCATCGATCGTGCTACTGCAGATTATATGGGCATGCTGGCAACAGTAATGAATTCACTTGCACTGCAGGATGCATTAGAGCAAATCGATGTGCCAACAAGAGTGCAGACTTCGATCTCGATGCAGCAAATTGCTGAACCGTACATTCGTCGTCGTGCGATTCGCCACTTGGAGAAGGGCCGCGTTGTTATTTTTGCAGCAGGCACAGGTAACCCATTCTTCTCAACAGATACTACTGCAGCTCTTAGAGCGGCAGAGATCGAAGCAGAAGTTATTCTGATGGCGAAGAATAAGGTTGATGGTGTATATTCAGCAGATCCGTTTAAAGACAGCACAGCCGAGAAGTTTGAACAGCTCACTTACATGGATGTTCTGAACAAAAACCTTGGTGTTATGGATTCAACAGCTTCATCTCTATGTATGGATAATAATATACCGCTCATTGTATTTGCCATTACTGAACAAGGCAATATCAAACGTGTCGTTCTCGGTGAGAAGATCGGAACGATTGTTAAAGGGAGTGTAGATTAATGCCACAATCGGTCAAAAAAAATGCCGAAGAGCGTATGGACAAAGCGATTTCATCGCTGAAACGTGACTTGGCAACATTGCGGGCAGGGCGTGCAACAACATCTCTGCTAGATCGCATTCAAGTTGAATATTACGGTTCCCCTACTCCAATCAATCAGCTGGCGAACATCAGTACTCCGGATTCCCGGACGCTGTTAATCCAGCCGTGGGACAAAACATCGATGTCTGACATTGAACGGGCGATCATGAAATCGGATATCGGTTTAACGCCTGCGAATGACGGCACAATTATTCGTCTTTCTATCCCTCCGCTGACTGAAGAACGTCGGACGGATTTGGTGAAGCTGACGAAGAAATTTGGTGAAGAAGCGAAAGTAGCGATCCGCAACATTCGCCGCGATGCCAACGATGATATTAAGAAGATGGAGAAAAACGGTATCTCGGAAGATGAGTCCCGTGGACATCAAGAGGACATTCAAAAGACTACGGATAAATTCATAGCCGAAGTCGATAAAGTGCTTGTATCCAAAGAAAAAGAGATTATGGAAGTATAAAGATATTCTAGAGACTTAAGGCCCCTCCGTTAATGGTGGGGTTTGTCTCTTTCTGATAAGAGCTTGGAGGAAACGGAAATGATCAAACGGGTTCAAGCGTGGCTGAGCCGTAAAGACAGGCAACAGCCAGTCGAGATTTCACCGGATAACATTCCCCGGCATGTGGCTGTTATTATGGACGGCAATGGGCGTTGGGCCAAACGACGCGGGTTGCCGCGCGTTGTGGGTCATCAGAATGGCATGAAGGCTGTCAAACGTGCTACAATCGCTGCAGACGAACTGGGTATCGAGTTTTTAACGATGTATGCGTTCTCGACAGAAAATTGGAAACGACCAAAGGAAGAAGTCGATTATCTGATGCGCTTGCCAGTGGAGTTTCTAGCCATTGAGCTTGATGAACTGATTGAGAAGAATGTCCAAGTACGAATGATGGGTGATACTGATGCATTACCTTCATTTACACGCAAGGCTATGGAAGAAGCGGTTTCCCGGACACAGGGCAATACAGGACTTATATTGAATTTTGCTCTTAATTATGGGGGACGCAAAGAAATTGAGGACTGCATGCGCAGCATTGGTAAGGACATCCAATCGGGGGCGTTATCACCGGACGATATTACCACTGATCTAATCGATAGCCGAATGTTATCAGGTGGATTACCAGATCCGGATTTGCTTATACGTACAAGCGGAGAAATGCGACTTAGCAATTTCATGCTATGGCAGCTTGCTTATAGTGAGCTGTGGTTTACTGATGTGTATTGGCCTGAGTTTAACAAAGAGCATTTGCATCAAGCAGTTGCTGAATATCAACGCCGTACACGTCGCTATGGTGGACTGAAGTAGCTTGTTAGGAGATGGAAACCTTTGAAGCAGCGATTGATTACCGGAATTGTTGCCGGAGCACTATTTTTAGGCTTATGCGTGTTGGGGAACTGGCCATATCAGTTGTTACTCACTGCCATGGCTTTTATCGGGTTTTATGAATTTGTGAAAATGATAGGGATACCTGCGCTTTCCGGTTCTACCGTTCTTGGTTATGCAGCCATTCTAAGTTTCATGATCCCTTGGAATTTGCTTGGGATCTCTGCACCCTTTTCGTGGGAACAAGGAATTTGGATTCTGCTGCTGTTGTTCCTTTTAGTTACAGTTTTTACTAAAAATAAATTGGATATTCGAGTAACAGCCTTGCTGTTTACTGGTATAGTATACATTGGAATGGGTTTTTCCTATATGGCCATGGCTCGTGCATCGGATGACGGACATGGTTTGTTATGGACGTTCTTGCTCCTTTTCTGCATTTGGGGCAGTGATGCCGGAGCCTACTTTGTTGGAAAAAGCATGGGGAAGAACAAGCTTTGGCCTGCCATTAGTCCTAACAAAACGGTGGAAGGTGCGGTTGGTGGAGTAGTGATCTCGATGCTAATAGCTATCGTTTTTGCAATAGTTGCTCCTGAACAATTAGCGATAGGACGAGCGATCCTTATAGGGCTTTCTTGTGCGGTATTGGGTCAGCTTGGTGATCTTGTGCAATCTGCTTATAAACGTGCGTATGGTATCAAAGATTCAGGCACGCTTCTGCCAGGGCACGGTGGTATTCTTGATCGATGTGATAGCTGGATTATCGTATTTCCATTCGTACATATCGTAACGCTTATGCCTTACTATTAACGGAAGGAGAGGGTATAACTATGAAAAAAATAAGTGTTCTTGGTTCCACAGGTTCGATAGGCACTCAGACTCTAGATGTCATCGCTATGCACCCAGACTCTTTTCAAGTTGATGGCTTGGCGGCTGGAACGAATACAGCATTATTGCTGGAACAAGTTCGCCGGTTTAACCCACGTCGTGTTTCTGTTGCGACAAAGGAACTGGCTGATGAGATTAGATCCAGTCTGCCTTCTGGCACACAGCTATACAGCGGAAATGAAGGTCTTGTTGAGGTGGCAGCTGGTGGAGATGCCGAAATGGTCGTAACGGCTGTTATGGGTAGCGTAGGCCTCCAATCCACGTTAGCTGCAATCGAAGCAGGCAAACATATTGGACTAGCCAATAAAGAGACTTTGGTAACAGCAGGACATCTCGTCACTGAACTCGCTAATCGTAAGGGCGTTAAGCTGTTACCTATTGATAGCGAGCACTCTGCTATTTTTCAATGCTTAAATGGTGAGAATCTTGCTGATGTTGCTTGTATTACTTTAACAGCTTCTGGTGGATCTTTCCGAGATTTCACTCGTGATCAACTCAGCAATGTAACGGTAGAAGATGCACTTCGTCATCCGAATTGGAGCATGGGCGCGAAAATAACGATTGATTCTGCTACAATGGTGAATAAAGGTCTTGAGGTTATTGAAGCGCATTGGTTATTTGGCCTTCCTTATGAACAAGTGAATGTGCTATTGCATCCAGAGAGTATCATTCACTCTTATGTTGAGTTCCGCGATAGCAGCATTATTGCTCAGCTTGGTACTCCCGATATGCGTGTCCCTATTCAATATGCGCTCACATATCCCGATCGCTGGGAGTCACCGGCACAGCGTTTATCGTTAGCTGAAATTGGACGTTTGACTTTCCGAGAAATGGATTATGAACGATTCCCTGCGCTGAAGCTAGCCATGGAATGTGGAAAAGCTGGAGGGACAGCTACTACTGCTTTTAATGCTGCAAATGAAATCGCTGTAGCTCGTTTCTTGAGTCGTGAGATTCCATTCTTGCGCATTGAGGAGATCATCGGAGAAGTGTTACATCGTCATGTTAACGAGGATAATCCAAATCTGGAGCAGATTGAATCCTGCGACATTCGAGTTCGTGAGCTGGCAGCAACGCTGTAGAACGTAGAAAGAGCCGAAGGCGTTATTGCTTGGCTGGAAATACTTACTTTGCCCTAAAATAGGTTGGGTCAGTTGATTCTCTTGTGCCTGATCGGAGAATAATGATAAATTAAGAGGACATACTTCGGTCTTACACCTAAAGGGGGATGATACGTTTGGAAATGGTTCAAGTCGTTTTATTAACGGTGCTCATGTTTTTTGTTCTGGTGACTGTTCATGAATGGGGTCACTATTATTTTGCCAAACGCGCCGGTATACTCGTGAGGGAATTTGCTATCGGTTTCGGTCCGAAACTGTTTTCTTATAAACGGAATGAGACACAATTCACTCTGCGTTTACTGCCTTTTGGCGGTTATGCTCGGATGGCTGGTGAAGATCCAGAGATTATTGAAATTGGCTCAGGACAGACCATTGCGGTAAGACTCGGCCAGGATAACAAAGTGAAGAATATTTATTTGGACGCACTGGATACACGTAAAAATGTCATCCGTGGTGAGGCTTTACACACCGATCTGGAAAATGATTTGCAAATCCGCTTGGATGTGGATGGCGAAGTTACTACTTATGAAGTCCATCCGCAAGCTATGATGATCAGAGGGACTCAGCAGACTCAAATTGCGCCCAAAGATCGTCAATTTGGTAGCAAGACCGTAGGTCAACGTGCACTGGCTATTGTTGCGGGTCCTGTAATGAACTTCCTTTTAGCCTTTGTACTGTTTGCCATCCATTTGCAGATGGTTGGTATTCCGGTCGAGAATCCTACTTATGTTAAGATTGGCGACATCTCTGAAGGAATGCCGGCGCAAGAGGCAGGATTGCAAAAGGGTGACATTATTGTCTCCATAAACGGTGAGAAGATCGGTTCCGATTACAAAAAAATGATTGACTTAACCTCAGAGTCCAAAGGGAAAGAAATGAAATGGACGCTGCAACGTGGTGATGAGACCCTTAACGTGACTCTCGTTCCTCGTAGCATGGAGGGACAAGAAGGCGGTAAAATTGGGATTACACCTGAACTGCCTACCCGCAAAGCAGGGATTGGCGAGACGTTGACAGGTTCAGGTAAAGCTATGGTCGATACGACCGAAGCTATCTTTCTGGGCTTTAAGCAATTGATCAATAAATTCAATATGGATGATATTGGAGGCCCGGTTCGTACCTTTGAGGTAACCGGTCAAATTGCCCAACAAGGTATCCAGTATCTTACTTACTGGGCCGCTATCCTAAGTCTGTATTTAGGGATCTTTAATCTACTACCGATTCCAGCACTAGATGGAAGCCGACTGGCGTTCCTAGGTGTGGAAGCATTACGTGGTAAACCTGTAGATCCGAGTCGTGAGGGTATGGTTCACTTTGTTGGATTTGCACTGCTATTTTTATTAATGATTGCTGTTACGTATAATGATATTTTACGTTTGATCAGCGGCTAATTTTCTTCGGGAGGCATTCCATTACATGGCAAAAGATAAGCAATTCGTTACGGAAATCACGCCGCAGAGCGAGGATTTCTCACGCTGGTATATTGATGTTATTAAAAAAGGAGACTTGATGGATTACTCTCCTGTTCGAGGCTGTATCGTATTTAAGCCAGAAGGCTATGAAATATGGGAGCATATTCAGGCGGAGATGAACCGTCGCCTCAAGGAAACTGGGCATCGTAATGCTTATTTCCCGGTGTTCATTCCAGAAAGCTTCTTTCAAAAGGAAAAGGATCATATTGAAGGCTTTAATCCCGAACTGCCATGGGTAACTGAGGCAGGTGGTGACGTGCTTGAGGAACGTCTGGCAGTCCGTCCTACCTCTGAGACCATGTTCGGCCATATGTATTCCAAATGGATTCAGTCCTATCGTGACCTTCCTGTTCTTATCAATCAGTGGGCGAATGTGGTGCGCTGGGAGAAGCGTACATTACCATTTATTCGAACCACTGAGTTTCTCTGGCAAGAAGGGCATACCGCGCATGAGAATGAAGCTGAAGCTCGCGAAGAAACAATGAAGATGCTAGACAACTACCGTGATTTTGCAGAAACTTTCCTTGCCATTCCGGTAATCACTGGACAGAAGACACCTTCCGAGCGTTTTGCTGGTGCAGTAGATACTTATTCTATTGAAGCGATGATGAAAGATGGAAAGGCTGTGCAGGCTGCAACCTCACATTACTTGGGTACCAAGTTCGCAACAGCTTTTGAGATCCAGTATTTGAGCCGTGACAATAATTTGGAATATGTGCACACTACTTCATGGGGATCCACTACACGCTTGATTGGTTCGCTGATTATGGTGCATGGTGATGACCGTGGTCTTGTTCTGCCACCTAAAGTAGCGCCAACTCAAGTGATTATGATTCCTATCGGACCACCTAAGACTCGCGAAGCTGTGATTGGACGGACGGACGAGCTGTTCAAGGAGCTGAAGAACGCTGGCGTTCGCGTACGTGTGGACGACCGCTCCGATGTAACTCCAGGTTGGAAGTTCAATGAATATGAAATGCGTGGTGTACCAGTGCGCTTAGAGCTTGGACCACGCGACATGGAGAATGGCGTCTGCGTGATCGTCTCACGTGTCACAGGTGAGAAGAAGGTTATTCAACAGGAGAACCTTGTCGAAGAGGTTCAAGCAATGTTAGAACAGGTTCACAATGAAATGTTCGAACGTGCCCTGAAATTCCGTGAGGATCATTTCTATTCTGTAGATTCCTTAGAAGAAATGAAAGCTTCGATGGAAGAAAAACGCGGCTTTGCACTGGCTGGCTGGTGTGGTTCCGAAGAATGCGAGTCCAAAGTTAAGGAAGAGACAGGTGCGGGCAGCCGTAACATTCCTTTCGATCCGGCGGAGAAGAAGGAAGTCTGCATTTGCTGTGGTAAACCAGCTGAGCACACTGTGGTTTTTGCAAAGGCATATTAATCTTTTGGCACCGATCAACAGTTTTGTAGTATTTTAATCTAGCTTCTGGAGAGAGGAGTCAGCGGGCCTAAAGAACCCAATGCTTTTTGAATCCAGAAGCTTTTTAAAATATAAGGATATATAGGCTTACGCAAAAAATTATCCTTCTATTTTTACGAGAAACGGTTATCGTCTTTAAAAGACGACAACGTCGTTTCTTCTTATCATATTGTACGTTCACTGAATATCATTGGATGTGTTTTACGGAGTTATCAAAGGTGGGAGGAAAGCATGGAACAAAACCAGGAGAGAAGAAAAAGATTCGAGCTCTTGATGAAGCAAGGTGAAATTCCACCTGCAATCATGGATCCCTACTTTTTAGATGGATATATAGAACGTGTAGAGATCAGCCGCGGTAACCGAGACTGGCAAATTGTCATTGCGAAAGAAAGTCTGGTTCCAGCGCAGGTATACCGGACATTTTGCCTCAGAATGCGTGAGAAGCTGCAGCATATAGCCAAGGTAAGCTTTTTGTTCGTATATGATGAAAAAGTTAGTAGAGCAGAGCTAATCCAAGAATATTGGGGATTGTTTCTGGAGTGGGTGACCCGCGAGATCCCTTCGGTTAACGGCTGGCTGACACGCTCTAGCCAAGAGCTAAAAGATGACACCTTAATGTTGACGATGAGTGACTCCACTTCTATGGAGCTGGCTCGTAAAAAGGGCATCGATGGGGCAATTATTAAATTTTATGATAAGTATTTCGGACTCACTTTAAAAGTTAAGTTGCTAATGGCGGAGAACGAAAATAATAATGTTGAAGCATACGAAGAATTTCAGCAAAAGCTTCAGCAGGAACAACGAGAGATCGTTGAACAGATGATGTCTGCAGTAGAAGCCGAAGAGCCTGTTGATGATAGTGATCCGAATGAAGTGATCAAGCTTCAAGTGGGATATGAAATTAAGGAACAGGCTGTGCCGATGCTTGAAATTCAAGATGAAGAGAAGAAAATTACAGTTCAAGGTACCATTTTTGGTCTGGATCGAAAAGAGCTTCGCAACGGAAATACCTTATTCACCTTTACGCTCACTGACTTTACAGATTCTTTACAAATGAAGATGTTTGCTAAGACCAAAGAGGATCTGAAGGTTATGGGTCAGCTTGCTAACGGTAAATGGGTGAAAGCACGCGGAAAAGTAGAATATGACCGTTTCATGCAGATTCCGGAGCTAGTGATGATCCCTTCGGACTTAACAGAAGTTAAGGCACCGCCTGCGCGTAAAGATACAGCTCCTAAGAAACGCGTGGAGTTCCACCTTCACACTACGATGAGTACGATGGATGCGGTCACACCGATCACTACCTATGTCAAAACAGCTGCCCAGTGGGGGCATCCAGCAATCGCTATTTCTGATCATGGCGGAGTTCAGGCTTTTCCTGATGCGAACCATGCAGCTCATAAGCATAAAATAAAAATGATTTATGGTGTGGAAGCCAATGTCGTGAATGACTCTGTGAATATTGTGGAGAATGCTCAGCCTTTGGACTTGAAGACAGCTACCTATGTAGTGTTTGATATAGAAACCACGGGGTTATCGATTACCCGCAATAATATTACGGAGCTGGCGGCCATTAAAATGTGCGAAGGCAAAGAAGTAGACCGTTATTCTACTTTTGTTAATCCGCATGAGAAGATCCCTTATCATATTCAGCAATTGACCAATATTACGGATGAAATGGTTAAGGATGCTCCTGATCTTGAACCAGTACTGCATAAGTTTGTTGAATTTGTAGGTGACAGTATCCTTGTTGCTCATAACGCCAGATTTGATATGGGTTTTATTCAGGCATCGTTAGTTAAACTGGGTCTGCCTACACTGCAGAATCCATCACTCGATACCCTGGAACTCGCACGTTTACTATATCCGTCAATGAAGAATCACAGGCTGAATACATTAGCCGATAAATATAAAGTTCTTTTGGAAAGTCATCACCGTGCGATAGACGATACCATAGCACTTGGCGGGATTTTAACAGGCTTGCTCGCGGATGCTGAAAAGATGAAGGGCATGACTCGCCTTGATCGACTAAATGATTATGTGGGTAATGACCTTTCGAATACAAGACCGTTTCACTGTAATATTTACGCGCTTAATCAGGTGGGCAAAAAAAATCTCTATAAACTCATTTCCATGTCGCATACGGAATATTTCAAACGTGTACCTTGTATTCCTAAATCCAAGCTGGAAGAGCATCGAGATGGACTGCTCGTAATATCCGGTTGTGAACGTGGCGAGTTTTTTGAAGCAGTACTCAATAAAACGACTGAAGAAGCCATGGAGGTTGCTCATTTTTACGATGTGCTGGAGATTCAGCCATTGACCATGTACATGCATTTGGTGGACAAGGGTTTTGTAGCAGGTCCAGACGAGCTTCGCGATGTAGTCCGTAAGGTTTGTGAAATAGGGGAACAGCTGAATAAACCTGTTATAGCAACGGGAAATGTACATTATCTCGAACCGAGGGACAAGCTGTATCGTGATATTACGATTAACGGGATTACAGGCTTTAGTCCTCTTAAAGACCAACGCAAACCGGATGCTCATTTCCGAACAACGGATGAAATGCTGGCTGAATTCGAATTCCTCGGTGCTGAAAAAGCGATGGAGGTCGTGGTTACGAATACAGTTGAGCTGGCTGAACGTTTTGAAGAGCTGGAGCTTTTTCCAGATAAGCTATTTACACCAATTATTGACGGAGCAGACGAAGAAATTCGCGAAACCTGTTACAACACTGCTAAATCTATTTATGGTGAAGAATTACCTGAGGTAGTTATAGCTCGGTTGGAGAAAGAGCTTGCTCCAATTATCAAATACGGTTTCTCTGCCAACTATTTGATTTCTGAACGTCTTGTTAAAAAATCAAATCAGGATGGGTATCTCGTAGGATCGCGGGGTTCTGTAGGCTCTTCTGTTGTAGCGACATTTCTGGGAATTTCAGAAGTTAATCCTTTGCCAGCTCATTATATTTGCCTTAATCCTGAGTGTCGCCATAGTGAATGGTTCCTGGACGGCAGTGTGCGGAGTGGATTCGATTTACCAGACAAGGTTTGCCCAGATTGCGGGGAGAAGCTCAAAGGTGAAGGTCAGGATATTCCGTTTGAGACTTTTCTTGGATTTAAGGGGGATAAGGTTCCCGATATCGATTTGAACTTCTCAGGGGAATATCAGCCGAATGCACATAACTTTACCAAAGAAATGTTTGGTGAGAAAAATGTGTTCCGTGCCGGAACCATCGGTACGGTAGCTGAGAAGACAGCCTTCGGTTTTGCAAAAAAATACGAAGAATTGCACCAGAAACGTTGGCGTGGAGCTGAGGTCGGCCGTCTGGCGGCTGGCTGTACAGGCGTTAAACGTAGTACGGGGCAGCATCCCGGTGGTATAGTCGTTGTTCCAGACTATATGGAGGTAGAAGATATTACGCCAGTGCAATTCCCGGCGGATGATGTCAATGCCGAGTGGAAGACAACACACTTTGATTATCACGCTTTTGACGCCAATCTGCTGAAGCTTGATATTCTGGGTCATGATGATCCGACGATGATGCGGATGCTGCAGGATTTAACAGGTGTTGATCCAACCACTATACCGATGAATGATCCGAAAGTAATGAGCATGTTTAACTCTACTGATGCTCTTGGTGTAAGACCTGACGAGATCAGATCACCGGTTGCAACCTATGGAGTGCCCGAAATGGGCACCAAGTTCGTACGGCAAATGCTTATTGAATCGAAGCCGTCCAGCTTTGCTGACTTACTGCAAATATCAGGCTTGTCTCATGGTACTGGGGTTTGGCTTGGTAATGCGCAAGAGCTTATAAAGAATAACACCTGTAACATTAAGACCGTTATTGGTTGCCGGGATGATATCATGCTCTTCCTGATTTATAAAGCGGGAATGGATGCGGGCTTGGCCTTTAAGATTACCGAGAGTGTTCGTAAGGGTAAAGGGTTGTCTGCCGAATGGATCGAGGAAATGAAGAATTGCAAGGTTCCGCAATGGTATATTGATTCTTGTCTGAAGATTCAATACATGTTCCCGAAGGCGCATGCTGCTGCATACGTTATCTCTGCAGTACGTACCGCCTACTTCAAGCTGTATTATCCTATTGAATATTATGCGACCTATTTCTCTGTACGGGCAGCAGATTTTGACATTGAATTGTGCTGTAAGGGATATGAAGCCATCAACCGTCAGATCGTAGAAATTGAGCAAAAAGGATTCCAAGCTTTGCCTAAAGAAAAGGCGATGTTACCTGTCCTTGAGATGGCTTTGGAGATGACGGCACGTGGTTTCACATTCAAAAATATAGATCTTTACCGTTCCGGAGCGAATAAGTTTATTGTTGATGGGAAAAGTTTGATTCCACCGTTTTCTTCATTAGCTGGAATCGGTGAGAATGCTGCGATCAACATAGCTGCTGCGAAGGATGCTGGAGAGTTCCTTTCTATTGAGGATTTCCAGCAGAAATCAAAGGCGAGTAAGACAGTTATTGAATTGCTGACGGGCATGGGCTGCTTCCGCGGCTTACCGGAGAGCAATCAACTTTCCCTATTTTAAAGGCTTTAACAACACTTATTTCATGGTAAGCAGAAACGGCTTTGCCGTCCTTTTTGGGACGGTACCCGTTTCTGCGAAAAATACAAAACGTATAGGATGACGTGAAACTTATACTTTCTTGTATTTCTAGAAAAGAGCTCACCAAAGGGGGAGTCAAGGGCTAGCACTTGTCAGTCCAGACTCACTATGGTATAATTTCTTTGGTAATAATGAGATAAGTCCGTTGTGTAAAGAGTGGGGAAACCCACTCTTTATCTTTGGTATATAGCAAAAGACAAGTTCGTGGAGGTAATTTTCTTTTGAGCACACCCAAATCTAAAATTAAACAAACGGTAGAGCAGATGCTCGGGCCCTATCTCGACGACAATGGTTTCGAACTGGTGGACGTTGAATACGTGAAGGAAGGCTCCAATTGGTTTCTGCGTATATTCGTAGATAAAGAAGGCGGCATTGATATTGATGACTGCGGAAGCATTAGCGAATATTTCAGTCAGCAATTGGATGAGAATGATCCTATCCCTGAGGCTTATTTCCTTGAGGTATCCTCGCCGGGAGCAGAGCGTCCTCTCAAAAAAGCTGCGGATGTAGCGAAAGCGGTAGGTAAGGACGTGTATGTGACTGTTTATGAGCCGATTCAAGGGCTCAAAGAATTTGAAGGTCGTTTGCTCTCGTTCGAGAACGAGGAACTGCTCATCTCCGCGGGCAAAAAAGAACATGTAGTACCGTACGCCAAAGTCGCAAGCGCGAGATTGGCCATTATTTTTTAACGTCTTGAAAGGGGGGCCGGAAATTCATGAGTATGGAGTTTATTGAAGCAATGAATGAGCTGGAAAGGGAGAGAGGCATCAGTAAGGATGTGCTGTTTGAAGCCATCGAAGCGGCGCTGATCTCTAGTTATAAACGTAATTTCAATGCGGCACAGAACGTGCGTGTTGATATGAACCGCAACAACGGTGTCATTAAAGTGTTTGCCCGCAAGCTAATTGTTGATGAGGTCCTGGATACAAGGACTGAAATCTCATTACCGGCAGCCAGAGAAATTAACCCGCATTTCCAGCTTGAAGATATTGCTGAGCTTGAAGTGACACCACGTGATTTCGGGCGCATTGCTGCACAGACTGCAAAGCAGGTTGTAACTCAACGGATTCGCGAAGCAGAGCGTGGACTCATCTATAATGCTTTTATCGACAAAGAAGATGATATCGTTACAGGACTTGTTCAACGTCAAGATATGCGGAACATTTACATTGATCTTGGTAAAATCGAAGCGGTCTTGCCGCTTAGCGAATTGATGCCAGGTGAGAAGTTTAAGCAGAGCGAGCGTATCAAGGCTTATATCACTAAAGTTGAGAACACCACTAAAGGGCCGCAAATTATGCTGTCCCGCAGTCATCCCGGATTACTGAAGCGTCTGTTCGAGCTAGAAGTTCCGGAAATATTTGACGGTGTAGTTGAAATTCGTTCCGTGGCTCGTGAAGCTGGCTTCCGTTCGAAGATTGCTGTGTATTCCCGCAATCCGGAAGTGGATCCAGTTGGTTCTTGCGTAGGTCCAAGAGGAACACGCGTTCAGACCATCGTTACTGAGCTTCGTGGCGAGAAGATCGATATCGTCCGTTACTCAGATCTAGTGCAGGAGTATGTGGCTAATGCACTCAGCCCTTCCAAGGTTCTTGAAGTTCAAGTCTTTGAAGCGGAGAAAATGGCACGAGTAATCGTTCCTGACTATCAATTATCACTGGCTATCGGTATTAAAGGGCAAAATGCACGTCTTGCTGCTAAGCTTACCGGCTGGAAAATTGATATCAAGAGTGAAACTCAAGCGGAGCAGGAATACGGTAGACCAAAATCTTCAATTGATGAAATGCATCAGGATTCCGTCTCCATTGATTAATTAACCTGCTTGACGGGAGGCGTATGTTATGAAACAAAGAAAGGTGCCGCTGCGCAAATGCGTTGTTACCCAAGAGATGATGCCGAAGAAAGAGCTGATTCGAGTGGTTAGAACGCCCGAGGGCGAAGTGCTGATTGATCTGACAGGTAAGAAGTCAGGCCGTGGTGCTTACATATGCGGCAAGCTTGAATGCTTTAAGCTGGCACAGAAGAATAAAGCACTTGATCGCGCTTTGAAATGTCAAGTGAGTCCTGAAATCTATGCCCAGCTTGCCCGGGAGTTTACTTCTGTGGAAGAGCAGTTTCTAGCAGCAAAGGATAGTGAGAATAATGAGTAAGGCACTTTCTTATTTAGGGCTTGCCATGAGAGCAGGCAAGATAGTCACCGGCGATGAGGCTGTACTCAAAGCTGTACGGTCTTCAGAAGCGAAGCTGGTCGTTCTGGCAGGTGACGCTTCAGATAATACCCAAAAAAAGTTCCGTGATAAATGCGGAACCTACGATATTCCACTAGTAATCGCATTTCACCGAGACAGCCTCGGTGCAAGTATTGGTAAAGACCAGCGTGTAGTACTGGCCATTACGGATAAAGGATTCGCGGAAATGATCTCCAAGCAACTAGGAGATACTGTCGGAGGTGGATTTATTGACTAAAGAAGAGAACAAAGATAAATTGCGCGTGTACGAATACGCCAAGTCACTAAACATGAGTAGTAAAGAAATTATTACAATTCTGAAGCGTTTGAATGTCCCTGTGAATAATCATATGAGTGTCATGGAGAACGGTTCCGTGAACAAAGTAGAGCAATTCTTCAAGGATATCAAGTCGAACGCTGCAGCCAAACGGGATACCAGCTCCAGTAGCCGTCCGGTGACAACCGGTGCGGTAACTGCCGAACCCCAAAGTGCTCAGAATGCCAACAAAAATCAACAGGAAAAGCAGGTAGGTATGAACAGTAACCAAAACAACAACCAATCGACGACGTCCCCAAGGCCCCAAAGCGGACAAGATTCCCGCAGAACACAAACAGGTTCAACGCAGAACGCACGTCCGCAACAAAGCGGAGCTCCACGTACAAACAGTACTAGCGGAAGCCGTCCGCAAGGAAATAGCACAGGCGGCAATCGTCCACAAGGTAGCAATACCAGTGGTAGCCGTCCGCAAGGAAGTAACACTGGCAGCCGTCCACAAGGTAGTAATACTGGTGGCAGCCGTCCGCAAGGTAGCAACACAGGTGGCAGCCGTCCGCAAGGTAGCAATACCGGTGGCAGCCGTCCACAAGGAAGTAATACTGGCAGCCGTCCGCAAGGACAAAGCAGTGCACCTCGCACTGACAGCCGCCCACAAGGTCAATCTAGCACTGGCGGTGGTTTCACACGCGGTGACGACAGAGGTCCTAAGAAGAACACAACTGGTGGTAGACCAAATACGAACAATAGACGGTTTGATGATGGCAAAGGCGGTAACTACCGCGGTCGTGGTGGTAAGAATGGCCGCGGCAAGAATCAGCCAATGGTTCACCGTGAGAAGATCGATAACACACCTAAGAAGATTATCGTTCGTGGCAGCATGACCGTTGGTGAAACAGCGAAATTGCTTCACAAAGACGCTTCTGAAGTAATTAAGAAGCTGATCTCTATGGGGGTTATGGCAACCATCAACCAAGAGCTGGATATCGACACCATCCTGCTACTCGCTGCTGAATTCGGCGTAGAAGTAGAAGTGAAGATTCCTGTTGATGAGGATAGCTTTGAAACTGTGGAAGAGAATGATGCTGAAGAAGAACTTCAGTCACGTCCTCCTGTAGTTACAATCATGGGTCACGTTGACCACGGTAAAACTACTTTGCTGGATGCCATTCGTTCGACGAGTGTATCTCTAGGCGAAGCAGGCGGAATCACACAGCATATCGGTGCTTATCAAGTTGAAATCAACCAGAAGAAAATCACGTTCCTAGATACACCTGGTCACGAAGCGTTTACTGCTATGCGTGCTCGTGGTGCACAGGTAACAGATATGACTATTATCGTAGTTGCTGCTGATGACGGTGTTATGCCTCAGACCGTTGAAGCTATTGCACATGCTAAGGCTGCTGGACTTCCGATTATTGTCGCTGTTAATAAAATCGACAAGCCGGGTGCAGATCCTGACAAAGTGAAGCAAGAGCTTACAAGCTATGAACTCGTTCCTGAAGAGTGGGGCGGAGATACCATCTTCGTTAACCTTTCTGCGAAACAACGTATTAACTTGGAAGAACTGCTGGAAATGATCTTGCTCGTTGCTGAAGTAAATGAGTACAAAGCGAACCCTGACAAACGGGCACGCGGTACGGTTATAGAAGCTGAGCTTGATAAGAACCGTGGACCAGTTGCACGTGTTCTGGTACAGAACGGTACATTGAAAGTCGGCGATGCTTTTGTAGCAGGTAACTGCTTCGGACGTGTACGTGCGATGGTCAATGATAAAGGACGTAAGATTAAAGAAGCTGGTCCATCTACTCCAGTAGAAATTACTGGTTTGACTGAGGTAC
This sequence comes from Paenibacillus sp. FSL R10-2734, assembly GCF_037963865.1. Taxonomy (NCBI): domain Bacteria; kingdom Bacillati; phylum Bacillota; class Bacilli; order Caryophanales; family Paenibacillaceae; genus Paenibacillus; species Paenibacillus sp. FSL R10-2734. Next base: position 3,361,990 of record NZ_CP150170.1, read on the forward strand.
CACAAGCTGGCGATCCGTTTATGGCTTTCGAAGACGAGCGTAAAGCCCGTGCGATTGCTGATAGACGTTCTACATCCCAACGTCAATCCGAGCTGAATACAAACACCCGTGTAACATTGGATGATTTGTTCCAGCACATCAAAGATGGCGAGATCAAAGACCTTAACGTTATTATTAAAGCTGACGTACAAGGTTCAGTCGAGGCGCTTAAAGGTTCCTTGGCTAAGATCGAAGTGGAAGGCGTACGCGTGAAGATCATTCACAGCGGTGCCGGTGCCATTACGGAATCCGATATTACACTTGCAGCAGCATCCAACGCTATTGTTATTGGCTTTAACGTTCGTCCGGACGCTCAAACCAAGGCAGCTGCTGAACAAGAAAAAGTAGATGTTCGTCTTCATAACATCATCTACAATGTAATTGAGGAAATCGAAAGTGCAATGAAGGGTATGCTTGATCCTATCTATAAAGAGATCGTTATCGGTCACGCCGAAGTACGTAGCGTCTTCAAAATCAGTAAAGTGGGTACCATTGCAGGTTGTATGGTTATTGATGGTAAGATTACCCGTAATGCTGAAATGCGCTTGATCCGCAGCGGAATCGTTGTGTTTACAGGTAAAGTTGATACCTTGAAACGCTTTAAAGATGATGCCAAAGAAGTGGCGCAAGGTTATGAATGCGGCATAACTTTGGAACGCTATAATGACGTCCAAGAGGGCGACATTATCGAAGCGTTTCTTATGGAAACTGTAGAGCGCTAAGCGAAGAGGTGAATATAGATGTCTAAAATTAGAGCAGGACGAGTGGGCGAGCAGATCAAGAAAGAGCTTAGCCAACTAATCCAAAGTGGACTGAAAGACCCACGAATCGGTTTTGTAACTGTAACTGGCGTAGACGTGACTAACGATCTGTCGCAAGCGAAAGTATACCTAAGCGTGTTCGGGGATGAAGAACAGAAGTCAGGCTCCCTTAAAGCGATTGAGAAAGCAAATGGTTTTCTTCGCTCAGAGCTTGGCAAGGCGATTCGCCTCCGGCATACACCGGAACTGATCTTCAAAATCGATGAATCTGTCGCTTACGGCAGTCACATCGAGAAACTTCTCGGAGAGCTTCATAAGAACGATTAGAAATAGGTACTAAAAGTTGTTCAAAATAGCTTAATGCTAGTTTGAACAACTTTTATAAAGGAGACGGCGAATGCAGAGCTATGAACAAAGTCTCCAGCAGACCCGTGAGTTTCTGCTGGAACACGACGATTACCTTGTAGTGTCGCATGTTCAGCCGGACGGAGATGCAGTCAGCTCCACCCTAGTGGTGGGCTGGCTTCTCTCATGTCTGGGCAAAAAATACACTATGCTGAATGAAGGACCGATACCGAAGCGGATGGAATATTTATGGCATTCGGATGAAATCATCAATATGGCCTCTAGTGAGCCGCCCCGTCAATACAGCAATGTGATCTGTGTGGATTGTGCTGATTTTCAACGTGTAGGACTGACCCATCGCTATTTTGCGAACGATGCTCTCATCCTGAACATTGACCATCACCCAACAAACAATGGTTATGGACTTGTGAATCTAATCAAGCCGGATGCTGCTGCGACTGCGGAAATTTTGTTCGATCTGCTGAAGACGTTCGAGATTGAATGGGACATCGATATTGCCACAGCTATATACACAGGTCTTTTGACGGATACGGGTGGCTTTCGTTATACCAACACATCACCAAAAGTAATGGCAGCCGTATCTGAACTGCTATCCTATGGTGTTAACGGTCCTGAACTAGCTGAGACATTGCTTGAAGAAATGACATTGCCACAGGTCAAAATTTTAAATAAAGCGTTAAATACTCTTCAATTATCACCCGATGGGGATATTGCCTGGCTCTATGTTACACCGGAGGATATGATCGAATGTGCTGCTGCTAATGAAGATTTGGAAGGAATCGTGAACTACCCCCGCAATATTCGTGGTGTAGAAGTAGGGATTCTGTTCAAAGTCATTCATGAACATGCGGTTAAAGTTAGTTTGCGATCTGCTGGTAAGGTCGACGTGGCTGACCTAGCGCAAACATTTGGAGGCGGCGGTCATACCCGCGCTGCAGGTGCGCGTATAGAAGCTACACTCGAAGAGGCAATCGACCGGGTGCTTGAGGAGGTAAGACGTCATTTATGAGTGAATTAGAAGGTGTACTGGCGGTTTACAAGCCGGCAGGCTTCACTTCACATGATGTTGTGGCCAAGGCGCGTCGTATTCTTGGCATGAAACGCATTGGACATACGGGGACACTTGATCCACAGGTGACAGGTGTATTACCGCTCTGTCTGGGGCGTGCTACTCGTGTTGTAGAATATATTCAGGAGTTACCTAAAGAATATGTGGCAACACTGAGACTGGGAATGTCTAGTGATACCGAAGATTTAACGGGGACCATTACAGAAACTGTAGATGAGGTTCATGTAACTGAAGAAGAAATTCTATCCGTGCTTACTTCATTTAAAGGTGTTATTTCTCAGGTTCCACCGATGTATTCTGCGGTGAAAGTTGACGGCAAACGTCTTTATGAGTTGGCCAGAGAAGGTAAAACCGTTGAACGTAAAAGCCGTGAAGTAGAGATTTATGAAATTGAAATGACGGATATGACTTGGGAAGGTAATCATCCCGATATCACATTCCGTGTTCTTTGCTCTAAGGGGACATACATCCGTACCCTTTGTGTCGATATCGGCCGAGCACTTGGACTGCCGGGTGTGATGGTAAAGCTAGAGAGAACGATGTCGGCAGGGATTTCAGCTAGTCATTGCCTTTCTCTAGAGGATATTGCGGCACACAAGGAAGCCGGAACATTGGAAGATCATTTAATCGCTGCAGACGAGGCTATTTCTCATATGCCTAAGCACACTGTAATGGATGAGAAAAAGAAGGCAGCGCTGCAGGGTCAGCGTTTGTCCTCACGATTTATCGCTCCAGAAGTGAAGTTGAACGGTCAATTTCGGCTATACGATCTTCAAGGTGAATTTCTTGGCATTTATGAACTGGAAGATACAGGTGCAATTGCTCCAGTGAAGGTGTTTGCACAAGCTTAAATCAATTTTACCAAGTGAATTGTAGGTGAGAAACAGCGTGAGAACCGTAACGTTAACTTATCCGATGTCTCCGGAGACTGCTGCTAAGTGGGCTCAGCCTCAAGTGGCGGCTCTAGGGCAGTTTGACGGATTGCATCGTGGACATGCCAGCGTCATTACATCCGCTGTGGCCCTAGCCCGTAAACAAGGCGTGCCGGCTGCAGTCCTTACATTTCATCCCCACCCTAAAGATGTTATGGGCAAGGGGGATTATGAAGGGTATTTGACGCCACCCTTGGAAAAACAAGAGATTCTTGCCAGTATGGGTGTCGATATCTTATATGTTATTGAATTTAATGAGCAGCTTTCCCGGGTAAGTCCACAGAATTTTGTCTCTGTTATGCTTTTGCCGCTACATATTGTAACTGCAGTTGTTGGCTTTGACTTTCGTTTTGGTTATCAAGGTGAAGGCGATGTTGAGATGCTTCGCAAGCTAGGTGAAGGTGTTATGAATGTAGAAGTTGCACCTCCTTTTCTTCTTGAAGGTGAGAAGGTCAGCAGCTCTGGTATTCGTAAAAGTCTCCAGAACGGGGATTTAGGACTAGCCAACTCGTGGTTCGGTCGTAGCTATCATCTGCGTGGAACAGTGGGACATGGTGAGAAGAGAGGGCGTACGATTGGATTTCCAACAGCCAATTTGAAGCTTAGTGATCATTTTGTCATTCCTACTAAGGGTGTATATGCGGTCCGAGTCTTTTATAAGGATAAAGTTCTGTATGGAGTTATGAATGTGGGCGTAAAGCCTACTTTTCATGAAGGGGTTTTGACTCCAAGTTTTGAAGTTCATCTTTTTGATTTCGACGGTGATTTGTATGATCAAGAACTCAAGGTAGAATTAGAATCTTACATTCGTCCGGAACGGAAATTCGAGTCCATAGGTGCATTGATCACCCAGATCGGTGAGGATGCAGAAACCGCGAAGAAGATTTTGGGGTACAATCTATAGTCATCTCGGACAAGCCGTTTACTTTTGTTATTGGAGATGCTATACTAATAAACGTTGCTGGCTAACAGCATCATAACCTTAGCTTGGTTGCACGTTCTCACCGACGGTGACGAGGCTAGTGGCGATTATATTGAAGGAGGTGAACAGGATGGCATTAACTCAAGAACGTAAACATCAATTGATCGACGAGCACAAAACTCACGAATCCGATACTGGATCCCCTGAGGTGCAAGTTGCTATCCTAACGGAGAACATCGTTAATTTGACTGACCACTTGCGTACGCACAAGAAAGATCATCACTCCCGTCGTGGATTGTTGAAAATGGTTGGACAACGTCGTAAACTTCTGGCGTATTTGAAAAACAAAGACATCAGACGTTACAGCGCCCTGATCGAAAGACTGGGATTGCGTCGTTAATTTTCCATAAGATAACCCTTAAAGCAGCCTGGTTGTATACCGTATGTCCTTCTCGGAGCGACAGCGGGACAGCCGGGTTGCTTTTTGAAAATTTAGGGAAAACTTTATAGCAAGACTGATGAGATTATTCGTAAAAACGGCTACTTTACAATATCTGTAAGACTTAGCCGTTTCTTCTTATATGCATACAGAACAGGCTACATACCATTGGGACAAGCCTTTCCGATTCATTAGATCGATATGTGAACCTGCTATATTTGACTGCGGGTCTACTACTATTCAAGGAGGTATTTATGGAAAAACGTGTAGAAATGCAGCTAGGCGGAAGACGCCTTGTGCTGGAAACGGGCCGTCTAGCTAAACAAGCAAACGCAGCCGTTATGGTGCGTTATGGGGACACTTCGGTATTATGTACCGTTACGGCTTCGAAAGAGCCTAAGGATCTGGATTTTTTCCCGCTTACAGTTAACTATGAGGAAAGATTATATGCGGTAGGTAAAATTCCTGGCGGATTTATTAAACGGGAAGGTAGACCGAGTGAGAAAGCGATTCTGTCAAGCCGTTTGACAGACCGTCCAATCAGACCACTGTTCCCTGAAGGATTTCGTAACGATGTTCAAGTATTGAACATGGTAATGAGTGTGGATCAGGACTGCGCACCAGATATTGCTGCTATGATCGGTACTTCAGCTGCACTTAGTATTTCCGATGTTCCTTTTGATGGACCAATCGGCGGCGTTGCTGTAGGTCGGATTAATGGAGAGTTTGTGATTAATCCGGATATGTCTCAGCAAGCAATCAGTGATGTTTATGTAGTGGTTGCTGGAACGAAGGACGCAATCATGATGGTTGAAGCAGAAGCAAACGAAGTAACGGAAGATGTGATGCTCGAAGCGATTATGTTCGGTCATGATGAAATCCGCAAGATCGTTGCAACCATTGAAGAACTGGTCAAAGTGGCTGGTAAAGAAAAAATGGCTGTGAAGCTGCATGCAGTGAATGCTGACGTGAATACTGAGGTTCGTGCATTTGCTGAGGCTCGTCTGGTAGAAGCCGTTAAAATTGCTGAAAAACATGCGCGTCAGGAAGCGATTGATGTCGTTAATGATGAAGCGGTTGCGTATTTCGCAGAGAAGTACATAGAAGCACCTGAGCTTCTGAAAGATGTTAAAGAAGTCCTACATGATATCGTGAAGGATGAAGTAAGACGTCTAATCACGCATGATAAGGTTCGCCCAGATGGACGTAAACTTGATGAAATCCGTCCGATTGAATGTGATACAAGCCTGTTGCCGCGTACGCACGGTTCCGGTCTGTTTACACGTGGACAAACACAAATCCTTAGCGTTTGTACCCTTGGAGCACTAGGTGATGTTCAAATTCTCGACGGAATCGATCCTACTGAAACGAAACGTTTCATGCACCATTACAACTTCCCGCCGTTTAGCGTAGGGGAAGCTCGTCCGCTTAGAGCACCAGGACGCCGTGAAATCGGTCACGGAGCACTTGGAGAACGTGCATTATCCAAGGTTATTCCTAGTGAAACTGAATTCCCGTACACGATTCGTCTAGTATCAGAAGCGATTGAATCTAACGGTTCTACTTCCCAGGCAAGTATCTGTGCCAGCATTCTGGCTATGATGGATGCTGGTGTGCCAATCAAAGCACCGGTAGCCGGAGTAGCAATGGGTCTGATCAAGGATGGAGACCATGTGTCTATCTTGACTGATATTCAAGGGATGGAAGATCATCTTGGTGATATGGACTTTAAGGTAGCTGGTACAGCAGAAGGTGTTACAGCTATTCAAATGGACATTAAGATTGCCGGTATCGACCGCAACATTCTTCAGGATGCACTTCAGCAGGCTAAAGAAGGCCGTCTGTTCATCTTGGACAAAATGAATGAAGCGATCTCTGCGCCAAGACCTAATCTGTCCAAATATGCTCCAAAAATCATTATTATCAACATCAATCCGGACAAAATCCGGGATGTTATCGGTGCTGGTGGTAAGATTATCAATAAAATTATTGAAGAAACCGGCGTAAAAATCGACATCGAACAAGATGGCCGTGTCTTTATCGGTTCTTCAGATGAAGAAATGATCCAAAAGGCTCGTTCGATTATCGAAGGTCTTGTGCGTGAAGTACAAGTCGGAGAAATCTATGTGGGTACTGTTAGACGTATTGAGAAATTTGGTGCATTCGTTGAACTTATTCCGGGCAAAGACGGATTGGTCCACATTTCTCAATTGTCCACTGAACGTGTAGCTAAGGTAGAAGATGTTGTTGCTATTGGTGACACCATTACCGTTAAAGTTACCGAGATCGATCCACAAGGCCGGGTTAACCTGTCTCGTAAAGCGGTGTTGACTTCGGAAACTGGCGCTAAAGCGTAAGTTTGATCTTAGTAATACCTTTACTAAAGGGTTCGAATTTCATATAAAAAAAGAGACAGAAGCGATTTTCGCTCTGGCTCTTTTTTTATATGAACGAGATTAAAAACCCGGAACAAGCATTCCTATAGTCATTAGTCTTGTATCTGTTCTTATGACATAAATTTCTCCCTTGTCTCATAGATTGGGACAAAGTGTCTTTGTAATCGTGTGGAACGAACCTAAAAGTCGTTTCTACCGGGGAGGAAGTCGTCATGAAGACGGAAAAAGTGGCATTAGTGGTTGCTTGTGTAGCCATCGTGATAGGAATCGGTAGTACTCAGGGGCCCCTAAAGGACATGCTCATGCAATTGAAACCGCAGGATGACCTGGCTGTGTGGATGGATATTCCTAAGGCGGAGAACAATGATCTTCGTTTGCGGATTGAGACCGCCGCGGCTAAGCTCAATGCGCCTCCAGTGAATGCTGTGGTTGATCGGGTATGGAAGGCGATTCCGGGCTATAACGGGCTTGAGGTTGATGTAGAGAGTACCTATCGGAATGCTCTATTGGCACCAAAAGAGCCCATAAAATTTGTGTATCGGCAGATCGAACCACAGATATCCCTGAATGAACTGGGAGCTGAGCCCATATATCGAGGAAATCCGGCGAAACCTATGGTTTCGTTGATGATAAATGTGGCGTGGGGGAATCAGTATATTGGGCCTATGCTGGATACTCTGGATGAGGAGAATGTGAAGGTTACATTTTTTTTGGATGGGAGCTGGCTTAGTAAGAATCCAGAGGTTGCCAAAGAAATGCTAAAACGTGGACATGAGATGGAGAATCACGCCTATACCCACCCCAATATGAGTACTTTAAGTCGTGCACGGGCTACCGTTGAAATTGAAAAGACGCAAAAGCTATTAAAGGAGTCACTTGGGGTCACTAATACATGGTTCGCCCCGCCATCAGGTGATTTCGATCAGGAGACAGTAGAGATCGCTAGCAGCTTAGGATTAAAGACTGTACTCTGGACTGTGGATACGGTGGATTGGCGCAATCCTTCTCCTGAATCTATAGTTGCCAAAATCACAAGCAAAGCTGAACCCGGCACACTTGTTCTAATGCATCCTACTGCCTCATCTTCCAAGGCACTGAAGGCCATGATACGGGGGATTAAGGCAAAAGGGTTACAGCTAGGTACAGTTAGCCAAACGCTGTCAGCGGAGCGTCTAATCCCCTCTGATGTTGAGTGAGAGATCTATTTCTGGTAGGATTATAGGCACGTGTATTAATTTAGATAGAAGAGGGCTATTGCCAGGAGGACTTCAAGTGGAAAAAATAGTATTATCCAATGGATTACGAGTAGTTATGGAGAAAATTCCGACCGGTCGGTCCGTTTCTTTCGGAATCTGGGTAAAGACAGGTTCGCGGAATGAAAACCCTGGAAATAACGGGATCTCTCATTTTGTAGAGCATATGCTTTTTAAAGGTACCGATCGATATAGTGCTAAGGATATTGCCGAGCAGTTTGATGCTATTGGCGGCAATGTAAATGCTTTTACCTCTAAGGAATATACATGCTATTATGCAAAAGTACTGGATGAGCATCTGCCCATCGCAATAGATGTATTAGCGGATATGTTCTTCCGTTCACGGATGGATGCTGAAGAGCTGGAGAAAGAAAAGAACGTCATCCTTGAGGAAATTTCTATGTGCGAGGATACGCCTGACGATCTTGTGCATGATTTGATGTGTGCTGCTGCCTATAAGGATCATCCACTTGCTTATTCTATCCTTGGCTTAAAGGAACGGCTGATGGAGATGAAGCCAGATGATCTTCGTGCCTATATGAAGGAGCAATATACGATTGAGAACACAGTAATTAGTGTAGCTGGTAACATTAGCGATGGACTAATTGAACTGCTGGAGCAGCATTTTGGTTCTTTTGCTAATCATGGCACCTCTGCGCCGCTGACTCCACCGGATTATTATGGGGAATTGTTGTTTCACCGCAAGAAAACAGAACAGAATCACATCTGTCTTTCCTTACCAGGTGTCCGTTCCGGCGATCCATTGCAATATGCTATGGTACTTATTAATAATGCCATTGGTGGTGGAATGAGCTCACGGATGTTCCAAGAGATTCGTGAAAAACGTGGCCTGGCCTATTCTGTATATTCATACCACAGTTCTCAAGCGGATTCTGGTTTGTTTACGGTCTATGCTGGAACAGCACCGAAGCAAACCAAGGATGTAATGGAGCTAATTAAGGAAATGATGTACGAACTTGCTACTAAGGGCCTCAGTGAAGATGAACTGAGAAAAGGCAAGGAGCAGCTTAAAGGTAGCCTTATCCTTAGTCTGGAGAGTACTAGCAGCCGTATGAATCGTATCGGAAAAAATGAACTTATGCTCGGAAGACATAATACACTAGATGATATGATCGCAAAAATTCAGTTAGTAACGATGGACAATATTAACAGTGTGCTTGATAATATGTTTGCTGAGCCGCTTTCTTTAGCGATGGTAGGTTCAACAGATAAAGCTATTGCAAATGTTAGGAGAGATGATCTTGTCTTATTACGTACAAATCAATAAGCTAGCTGGAAACGAGGATGTTAATCTTCCTTGTAAAATGTCAGAGCAGGCTTCCGGCTATGATCTTTATGCCGCTGTTGAAAGCGAAGTTGTGCTTGCTCCAGGAGAGCGTGCATTAATTCCAACAGGAATATCGCTAGCTATGCCAGACGGATTAGAAGCTCAGATTCGTCCACGAAGTGGACTGGCCTTGAAGCATGGGATTACTTGTTTGAACACACCTGGAACGATTGATGCTGATTATCGTGGAGAGATCAAGGTGTTGTTGATTAATCTAGGGCAAGAGCCATTTGCTATCGCTCGTAATGAGCGTATTGCCCAAATGGTATTTCAAGCGGTCCCCGTTGTAACTTTGGTTGAAGTTGAAGCGTTGTCCGAAACAGAGCGTGGTGCCGGAGGCTTTGGTCATACTGGGAAATAATACGAATTGTTAGAATGAAGCTTGCGAATTTATGCCTAATAGGCGTGATTCGTGAGCTTTTTTTTGTTCAATCATAAAAAATATAAGGATTACATTAAAGGCTTCATACTAATTCTTCTCCGCGTTTCACCCATTAAGAATGCCCAGCATAAGATGCTCTATAGTCGATAGTGTATGTTGAAAGGAGCGTCATCCCTATGCTTACTGGCGTCAGGATCGTGTTCCTGGGCGGGGACGCGAGACAGCTTGAAGTGATTCGGAAATGTGTGGAATTGGATGCGACGGTAAGCGCTGCCGGGTTCGATAAGTGGGATACCCCTTGCCCAGGGGTGAACCTTGAACAGATGTCGGTAGAACTGCTTAGTAATGCAGATGTGCTAGTGTTGCCTACGGTTGGTTGTGATGATGAAGGGAATATCAGTGCTCTATTTTCTTCTGAACGCATAATGCTCTTGGAGGAACATTTTGCTGCTCTGCCCCCCGATTGTTTGGTGTATAGCGGTATGGCCAAAAGCTACCTGCGCGGAATGTGTGCCAAGCATTCATTAAAGTTAATTGAATTGCTTAATCGTGACGATGTAGCCATCTACAACTCCATCCCAACAGCGGAAGGAGCACTGGTTATGGCTATTCAGAACACGGATTTTACTATTCACAGTTCCAAATCGATGGTACTGGGCTTGGGTAGAACGGGTTTTACAATGGCAAGAAGTCTTCAAGGACTGGGTGCTACTGTAAAAGCAGGAGTTAGAAAACAGGAACATTATGCACGTGCTGAGGAAATGGGCTGGAAGCCTTTTATGACCAGTGAACTGTTACTTCATGTGCCGGATGTTGATCTGATATTTAATACGATTCCAAGTATGATCATCACCGCACAAGTACTCTCGCGAATCTCACCGCATTGCTTAATTGTCGATCTGGCTTCCGCTCCAGGTGGATGTGACTTTCGTTATGCAGAGAAAAGAGGAATTAAGGCGATGCTGGCACCTGGACTCCCTGGCATTGTAGCTCCTAAAAGCGCTGGGATTATTATGGCAAATGCGCTGGTTCAGTCGATATCGGACGAGGCTTTAATCAAGGGGGACGAATAAAATGGATTGGCACGGAAAAACAGTAGGGTATGCGATTACCGGATCTCACTGCACATTTGCGGAGGTAATGCCGCAAATTCAACGCTTTGTAGATGGAGGAGCAAACGTAGTACCCATAGTTTCGGCATCTGTACTAGGGACCGACACCCGCTTTGGAACATCGCAAAATTGGCTAAAACAGTTGAAAGATATAACAGGTAATGATATCATTTCTACAATTGTTGAAGCGGAGCCTCTGGGTCCTTCCAAGCTGCTGGATGTGCTTACGATAGCACCTTGTACTGGAAATACAACAAGTAAATTGGCAAATGCCATGACTGATAGCCCAGTGCTCATGGCTGCAAAATCGCAGATGCGCAATGGACGACCGCTTGTTCTGGCGATTTCAACCAATGACGGTTTGGGTCTTAACGCCGCAAATATTGCAAAGCTTCTAGTGGCCAAACATATTTACTTTGTGCCATTCGGACAGGATAATCCTGAGGGCAAACCAAACTCGTTAGTAGCGCGTATGGATCTTATCCCAGAAGCTTGCTATTCCGCTTTGCAAGGTAAACAACTACAGCCGATGATTGTCGAAAAGTTTCATTCCGTCTAGAAGGCGAAATCGGCGGATCAAGTTGTGTACAATAAAAGGGGAGATTTGCTGGAATCATTGTTACCAAAAAATATAAGTACTACTGCTACCGTCCTCATTTCGAGGGCGGTACAACCATTTTTCAAAATTCAAGAAAATTACTTAAGAAATAAGCTTACGTACTGTAATGGAATGTCTCATTTAGAAACTTAATGAATTCTGATTACGAATGATTAGTGTGTTTGCTTTGACAATAATGGAGGAATTATTCATGGGTATTCTGGTACAAAAATTCGGAGGAACATCACTCTCAACACCACAAGCTAGAGAACACGTAATTCGTAATGTCAAACGGGAGCTCGCAAGCGGCTATAGTTTGGTCATTGTTGTTTCGGCTATGGGCCGACGCGGAGAGCCTTATGCAACAGATACTCTGCTGGATTGGGCCGTGCAGAATGGGGATTCACTCCCAGACCGTGAGAAGGATCTTTTGATGTGCTGTGGTGAAATTATCTCTGCTACTACACTTTGTGGGCTGCTGGAGAATGAAGGCATTGCTTCTACGGTATTAACGGGAGCTCAGGCTGGTTTCATGACAGATAATAACTATGGCAATGCAAGAATTCTAGATGTTCGTCCTGAACGTATTCTCCGCGAACTGCGTGAAGATAAAGTGGTTATAGTGACGGGATTCCAGGGACAGACTGAAGCCGGTGATTTGACGACTTTGGGTCGGGGCGGAAGTGACACCTCTGCAACTGCACTGGGTGCTGCTCTTCATGCAGATATGGTAGATATCTATACAGATGTTAACGGGATTCTTACAGCAGATCCGCGGATCGTTGAAGATGCTAAACCGCTAACTTATGTTAGTTATACAGAAATTTGTAATATGGCTCATCAAGGAGCAAAAGTGATTCATCCACGTGCGGTTGAGATTGCTATGCAGGCACAAATTCCAGTACGCGTTCGTTCAACATTTTCTGAGAATGAAGGTACGCTGGTTACGAATCCCGAAGGATTCAACGATATTCAGGCTGGTGGCATCGTAGATCGCTTCGTGACAGGAATTGCTTATGTCAGCAACGTCACACAGATTTCTGTGGAGTGCCCAGACGGAAATGGTACGGGCGTTCAACTGCAAATTTTCAAAAGCATGGCCGACAACGGAATAAGCGTTGATTTTATTAATGTTACACCTACAGAAGCTATTTATACTGTGTTCGATGACAAATCAGAAAAGGCCATTTCTGCTCTCCAGCAATTAGGCTTGCGTCCTAAAAGTTTATCTGGTTGCGCAAAAGTTTCCGTTATTGGGGGCGGAATAAACGGTGTGCCTGGTATTATGGCTCGGATCGTTGAGGCGCTTAGCACACAAAATATTCAGATTCTCCAATCCGCAGATTCAAATACAACGATTTGGGTGCTGGTGAAGAAAGAAGATATGGTGCAGTCTCTGCGTTCGCTGCACGCTATGTTTGAATTGCACCGCTGACAAGGAGGAATTCAAAGTGGATTTCGGAAGATTAATAACAGCCATGGTAACCCCCTTTGACGGGGATGGAGAAATCAACTGGGATGTAACTTCACAGCTTGTCGATTATTTAATTGAGGAACAGAAATCAGAGACATTGATTGTCTGTGGCACGACTGGTGAGTCTCCTACGTTAAGTGATGAGGAGAAACTACAGCTGTTTTCTTTTGTACTAGAGAAGGCAAATGGACGCTGCAAAATCATCGCTGGAACTGGCAGTAATAACACGAAACATTCTATTCACCTCACGAAGGAAGCTGAGAAAATAGGTGTGGATGGCGTGCTTTTGGTCGTTCCGTATTACAATAAGCCTAATCAGGAAGGGCTTTATCAGCATTTCTCCGCGATTGCTGCGGAGACTTCATTACCGGTGATGCTGTATAATGTTCCAGGTCGTACAGGTGTTAGTATGAGCGTGGCGACAACCCTTCGTCTTGCTGAAATTTCGAATATCGTTGCGACAAAAGAATGTGCATCTGTCGATCAAGTTACGCTTATTGCTTCAGCATGTTCAGATGACTTCCGTGTCTATACTGGTGATGATTCAGCGGGGTTAGCTAGTCTAGCCGTTGGAGGATACGGAATTATCAGTGTAGCCAGCCACGTGGTTGGTGCGCAGATGTCAGAAATGATCTATGCATACACGTCAGGAAACGTTCAGCGAGCGGGAGAGATCCATCGACAATTGTTCCCAATTTTCAAGGGATTGTTCGAATGTCCACAACCTCTGCCGAATCCTTCCGCGGTTAAATATGCTTTAGGTCTGAAGGGGCTGCCTGTTGGAGGCGTCAGATTGCCGCTTATTTCACCTACGGAAGCCGAGGCGGCCTTTATTGAGGCACTATTTCACTAAGTGCTGGTCAGTGATATGCTACGTTTCAAACCGGCTTCTCCTTTGGAGAGCCGGTTTTTGTATTTATAATATTTTGCTAAAATATTGGATCATATTTAAGGAAAGAATTTGGATACGCGACAGGGTGACTTGTCTTTTGCCAAAAAAATCATGTATAATGATCTTAAGTGACTGGGTGCGGTTAAAATTAAATATGCGGTAATCTTCCGTCAATGGTATACATTGTAGACAGGATAGGTCCCAAGATGAGTCTGTGTAAATGATTGACAAGTCTTCGCGCGAGGGGCGCGACGGTGAATTTTGACGGCATTTGTCCGCTTCAATATGAACTTTACTGCCCGGAATCGGGAGCTTTCGCATTGCGCATTTTACAGATTTCAGGAATATCCTTGTTGATTAAGGAAGCTATCAGCTGTTTGAAGAATGTGTTCAGCGCCGCTGAAATAATCGAAGTTCAATATTTACCAATAAAAGTATGACGTCCAACATCATAGGAGGGTTAGATTCATTTGTCCAAAAAAAACAACAACGATAAATTGATGATTTTCGCATTGGGCGGAGTCGGAGAAATCGGGAAAAACATGTATGTCATTCAATATGGAGCTGACATTGTAGTCGTGGATTCGGGACTGAAGTTCCCAGAAGAAGATATGCTCGGTATTGATATTGTTATTCCTGATATCTCTTATTTGACAGAGAACCGTGACAAGGTAAGAGGGATTGTACTTACCCATGGACACGAGGATCACATCGGTGGTCTCCCATATGTCCTGAAGAACTTGAATGTTCCAGTTTACGGAACAAGACTTACATTAGGCCTTGTAGAGAACAAACTGAAGGAAGCAAACCTGCTGGGTGACACCAAACGAATTCTGATCCATGAAGATTCAGAAATTCAACTGGGCAACTCGCTCAAAGCTACTTTCTTCAGAACAAACCACAGTATTCCTGATTCAGTCGGTGTGTGCATTGAAACACCGGAAGGTAACGTAGTTCATACGGGCGATTTCAAATTTGACCACACTCCAGTCAACGGTCAATTTGCAAATCTGCATCGGATGGCTGAAATTGGTCAGAAGGGTGTACTTGCCCTTTTGTCGGATAGTACGAATGCTGAGAAGCCAGGCTTTACGCCTTCTGAGAAGAATGTCGGTATCGTTCTGGAAGATATTTTCCGCAAGGCTGAGCAACGTGTCGTTGTAGCAACTTTTGCTTCTAATGTGCACCGTATTCAGCAAGTGGTCAATGCAGCAGAATCTACAGGTCGTAAGATTACAGTAATTGGCCGTAGTATGGTAAACGTTGTATCCATCGCTTCTGAGCTAGGATATCTGAACGTACCAGACGGTATGCTGATCGAGCCTGAAGAAATGAACAGAATGGCAGCGAACCGTGTCGTTGTTCTTTGCACAGGTAGCCAAGGCGAGCCAATGTCCGCATTGACCCGTATGGCACGTTCCAGTCACCGTAAAGTAGATATCTTGCCAGGTGATACTGTTATTATTGCGGCAACACCTGTACCTGGTAACGAGAAATATGTAGGCCGTACCATTGATGAATTGTTCCGTCTTGGCGCTAACGTAATTTATAGCGGTTCCAATTCCGGCGTTCACGTATCCGGTCACGGTAGCCAGGAAGAGCTTAAGCTTATGCTCAACCTGATGAAACCGAAATATTTCATTCCAATTCACGGTGAATACCGTATGCAGCGCAAACATGCACTTTTGGCAGAATCCGTTGGCGTAGACTCGCAGAATATTTTCATCACTGAAATCGGTGAGATTGTGGAAATTCAAGGTGGTGCCGCTCGTAAAGCTGGTAAAGTAACGGCTGGTAACGTTTTGATTGACGGTCTAGGTGTAGGTGATGTAGGTAATATTGTGTTGCGTGACCGTAAGCTGCTGTCGCAAGATGGTATTTTGGTTGTCGTGGTTACACTAAGCAAGCAGAATGGTGCGATTGTCTCCGGACCTGACATCATTTCCCGTGGTTTCGTATACGTTCGTGAGTCCGAAGGACTGCTCGACGAAGCGAACCGAATTGTTTCCAGTACACTGCAACGCCTGATGAGTGAGAAAGTAAATGAGTGGGCTTCGCTTAAAACAAGCGTGAAAGATTCGCTCGGACGTTTCTTATATGAGCAAACGCGTCGTAGACCGATGATTTTGCCAATTATCATGGAAGTGTAAGGAGAATTCTCCTTCAAAAAATATATAGCTTGGGCATTGGCCCCTTTTCCCCGGAAATATTGGACGGTTTCTACGGGAAAAGGGGTTTTTGTATTGTTTATATTCACATCATGAGGAGTGGTTGCATAATGCGGGGCCCTGAGATGTCATACTAATGAAAGTTAGTAAGGTTATTGCAGTCTAGAACTGCATATGAAAAGGGGAGCTGCGAAGATGAACTACATGAATGGATCAAATGGACCAAAGAATGAGGAAGTTGTCCCTGGAGAGGTAAATCCGAGTACAAATGAGAATATGCCGCCCACTACTATGGGGGCATTGAAGGAGCTTGGACAAACAACGGTTCCTAGTGGAGAACCAGATATCTTTTGCATAACGATCATCGGTCAAATTGAAGGGCACATTGTAATGCCTCCTCAGAACAAAACAACAAAATACGAGCATATCATTCCGCAGCTAGTGGCAGCTGAACAGAATAAGAATATCAAGGGTCTGCTAATTATTTTAAATACTGTAGGTGGAGATGTAGAGGCTGGTCTTGCGATTGCCGAAATGATTTCTTCACTTTCTAAACCAACGGTAACGGTGGTTATTGGGGGTGGTCATAGTATTGGTGTGCCGATCGCAGTATCCTCTACGTATTCGATTATAGCGGAAAGTGCAACGATGACGATTCATCCAATTCGTATGAATGGCTTAGTAATCGGAGTGCCGCAGACGTTCGAATATATGGAGAAAATGCAGGAACGCGTAGTTAAATTCGTTACTACTCATTCGCGTATTTCTGAAGATCAATTCCGGGACCTCATGTTTAAGACAGGTGAACTCAATCGTGATATTGGAACAGCCGTCGGGGGACTCGATGCCGTTAAATTTGGTCTCATGGATGAGGTGGGCGGCATAGGAACGGCCTTAGCGCATCTTAACCGCATGATCGGTGGAGATTTCTCTGCAGCACCTACAGCAGCGATTTCGGGAGGGCTTACCCAATGACACTTTATACAGTAATGTCGATGGAACAGGTGTGGGAGGGGGCATTTAACAATTACGCTACAACGCGAGAAGTAAGTGTTCAAGGGATGCTCATGCAGGTTGAACCGATGGAGGAAGGACGCGCTCGTATAGTAAGATTACTGGATTGTCCTTTGCAGCGATATTTGGATCCGTCGTACTCTCCTGGAGCGATAATTACGTTAACATAAAGATTCATTTTCTGACAAAAGAGAACATAGGTACGCCACGCCATTATATGGTATAATGTTGTTCCGGGGGTGGCTGGCGTGGCTAAACGAAAAAAGAAAAAGAAAAAAGCGCTGCTCGGCAGCGTTTTAAAATATGAAATTTACGGAATTTTACTAATAACGATCTCAGTTATTGCTCTATCCGGTGAAGCGGCTGTAGGCCGGTCACTTTCGAGTATGGCGGGTTATTTATTAGGGAGATTTTATTTTGTGTTGCCGCTTATCGGCATTTTTTATGGTCTTATGGTTATGATCCATCGAAGATGGCCTTCTTCTTGGAACAGTCGACATACAGGCGTGCTTCTGCTTCTGCTGTCTATGTGCCTTATGAGCACTATTTCTGCAATGGAGCAGAAGCTTGGCCCGTTGTCCTTGCTCCATCCAGGCAACGTGATGACACAAATACATAATGATCTTTCAGGATCTCTTTCACCTGGTGATAACAATAGTAATGTCTATATGCTGGGCAAGGATATTAGCGGTGGATATATCGGCGGATTGGAGTATGCTGCGCTGCTGTGGCTCTTTGGTAGTCTAGGTGCTAAGCTGCTCATGATCGTCATGCTTGCCATCAGCTTTATGTTAATTACAAACCTTTCCTATGTAGAGATTATTACTCTTTTGCGAGTTCGTACGGTTAAGTTTGTGGAGGGGATTCGTCTCCATGCGGCAAACCGTCCGAAGGCAGTCCCAGTAGCGGCGAGACCTTCCAAAGTTGCCGCACCAGCTAAGGCTCGGCAGGTGAAGCAGCCTGCCTATGACGAGGATGACGAAGAGGAAGATGATGAGCGGTTTTTGCCTAATCGCAAGCAACCGGTCCTATTGAAAAAAATATCGGGCTGGTTCTCAGGCTCCACACGTTCAGCGGTGGAAGCAGATCCTGAGGATGATGAGGGTCCAATTGTGACAAGTGCTTCGCAGGGTCCGATCATTTCGGGACTTTCAACAGACAGTCGTGTGGCCCCATTTGAAGGTATTCATCATGATTTTGATGATGCTGAAATGGATATGGAACCTGTGACTCCAATTATTCGTGACTTCTTTGAGCATATCCGCTCAGAAGGGCTGAATGAGGAAGATCGGGAGGAATGGAGTGAATTCTCTCCTGCGGCTCGTGGCGTTACCGGCAAAGCTCCTGTCACTGGGGGGAATTCTTCAGTTAGTCAACAGCCTTCAAATGAGCCTGAGGAGAACGTGACCATAGACTTGGATGGATTGCTAAGTGCTACTCCTGATGGTGAGATCATCCCTGCTCCACCGGCACCACCTCCACCAAAGCCTTATAAGCTGCCATCTTTCCGTCTTCTAGCCAAGCCTAACAACAGTGGCAAAGCGGGAGATCAGAATGATTATATGCAGACCGCCCGTAAGCTAGAAGCTACACTGGAGAGCTTTGGTGTAAGGGCAAAGGTTCTTGAAGTAGTTAGAGGCCCAGCAGTTACCCGGTATGAGATTCAGCCGGATATTGGTGTCAAGGTTAGCCGCATTGTTAATCTGACGGATGACATTGCACTTGCTCTTGCAGCCAAAGATATTCGTATGGAAGCGCCAATTCCGGGTAAATCAGCCATTGGGATAGAGGTACCAAATTCCGAAGTGTCTATTGTTACCATGCGTGAAGTTATGGAAACACAGATCTTTCAGGAAGCTGAATCCAGATTATCTATTGCTTTTGGACGTGATATTTCGGGTCAGACGATTATCGGTAATTTAGCGAAGATGCCCCATCTATTGGTGGCTGGTGCAACAGGTTCTGGTAAATCCGTATGTATTAACGGGATTATTACGAGTATTTTATACAAAGCGAAACCTGATGAGGTCAAATTCCTCATGGTCGATCCTAAGATGGTAGAACTGAATGTTTATAACGGAATTCCCCATCTTCTAGCTCCAGTCGTTACCGATCCGAAGCGGGCAAGCTTAGCCTTGAAGAAGATCGTTGTGGAAATGGAGAAAAGGTATGAACTCTTCTCCAAATCGGGAACGCGCAACATGGAAGGCTATAATAAGCTGATGGCAGAGAACCCAGCTGCTATCCTTCCGTATATCGTTGTTATTGTGGACGAGCTTGCGGATTTGATGATGGTTGCCGCTAACGATGTTGAGGATGCCATCTGTCGTCTCGCTCAGATGGCGCGTGCAGCAGGTATTCATCTAATTATCGCTACTCAGCGTCCTTCTGTAGATGTTATTACAGGTTTAATTAAGGCTAACATTCCATCTCGTATCGCTTTCGGCGTATCGTCCAATGTAGACTCACGCACCATTCTGGATATGCCAGGTGCGGAGAAGCTGTTAGGTCGAGGGGACATGCTGTTCTTACCGATGGGAGCTTCTAAACCGATACGTGTGCAGGGTGCTTTTATGAGCGATCAGGAGGTTGAGACGATCGTTCAATATGTCAGCAGTCAAGGTGAGGCAGAATATGACGAGTCCATTGTTCCAGAGGTCGATGACTCAATCGCTGATGACCAAGAACCGCAAGATGAATTATATGAGCAGGCCGTAACGATCGTGCTTGAAGCGAAGCAGGCTTCGGTCTCGCTTCTACAGCGCCGGATGAGGGTTGGTTACACCCGTGCTGCCCGTTTGATTGACTCTATGGAGGCACGTGGGGTCATTGGGCCGTACGAGGGTAGCAAGCCGCGTGAGGTGCTTGTGTCTCTAGAGCAGTATCAGCATAACAAGCTCAGTTCTTAAGCTGGACAAGTCAGTTCAAGCATTTAATAGACAGTAATAAGGACCGTACCAAAAGTAGGTATCAGCTACTTAAGTGCGGTCCTTTTTATCTGGAAAAAATTATTGCTCCAATAGAATAATTAGGGGATTCCTCCTGAAATTCTGAGATTATTGGTCCTCAGACTTACAATTAGTTATGATGAACGAAAGGCAGCCCCTGTTCGCACACCGTAGGTTAAAATGGAAGTTGAAGGACAACCATTTCAGAGCTACATGCGAAAGGAGCTGTTAATATGAAGAATACCATAAAATACGTAGGTTTGGATGTATCAAAAGAAAAAATTGCGGTGGCGATTGCAGATGAGGGTCGAGAACCCGCACGATATTATGGAGCCATATCTCATACCCCAGATGCTGTGGCTCGAATGATTCGGAAAATCAAAGGTACAGGGATTACACTGGAGGTCTGCTATGAAGCCGGGCCTACGGGGTACGACTTATATCGCTGGCTGACGAAAATGGGGATTTCCTGCGTGGTAATCGCACCTTCGCGTATGCCACAGCGTCCCGGCGATGCTATAAAAACCGATCGACGGGATGCTGAAAAACTGGCTCAACTGCACCGCGCAGGAGAATTGACTGCGATCCATGTGCCGACTCCTGAACTCGAAGCCTTAAGAGATCTCATTCGTGCACGAGAAGATGCTAGGCAGGACTTACATCGGGTTCGGCAACGGCTCATTCATTTTCTGTTGCGTCACCAAATTCACAAGCCAGAAGGCATGAAAAAACGTTGGACCAAAAGGTACCGGGAATGGCTGTCTATGTTGAAGTTTAATAATGTAGCTCAAGAAAAAGTTTTCGCGGAATCCCTGCAACAGCTCCGGGAAGTGGAGGAGCGAATCAAGCGACTTGAAGCCGCAATGCGAGAAGAAGCACAGATCTGTCCATACGCACCTGTCATTCAAGCGTTGCAAGGTCTGCGGGGAATTGCCCTGCTGACGGCTATGACTTTAGTTGTCGAGATTGGAAATTTTGAGCGTTTTCGTTCACCGGCTCAGCTCATGAGTTACCTGGGACTAGTGCCACGGGAGTATTCATCGGGAGCAAGTACCAAAAGAGGAAGTCTTACAAAAACCGGAAATTCCGGTGTGCGACGTGCACTGGTGGAGTCCGCATGGAGTTACCGTCACCGTCCTGCAGTTAAAGGAGATTTAGCAGTGCGCTTAGAGGGTCAGAGTGCTCATGTCCATGAAACGTCGTGGAAAGCCCAAGAACGGTTACACAGCAAGTATTTAAAGTTAGTCAGACGTGGGAAACACCGAAATTTAACTATGGCTGCGGTAGGTCGTGAGTTAGTTGGATTCATCTGGTCAATAGCGGTAGATGCAGAACGGAAAATGGCGTAGGTGAAATGAAAAAAACACAAAAAGTATACCCAAAAGATTTGAATTCTTGGGGCATGGAGACAAAGAGAAAGGTACGAGGAGAATCCGTGAATTCCCTATGCACAGGATCCCAGATCTGACGTGCGAAATTAGTTTGCGGAAGCTCCTTCGACGTAGGCATAATATGTGGTAACCAACCCACGGATAGCAGATTGCCAGCCGACGACTCGCATTTTGTCTCTGTGCCCAAGGAATTGAAAACCCTTTGGTTTAAAGGGGAAAACAGGGGTATTGACTAATTCGTTCATAGCAGGGAAAAGCTCCCTATAATTCGTCTAGTTTGGTGAGAAATAAAGGAATTGACCTGATTTTTAGGGAGGAATTCCCTGATTTCATTCATTCTTAGGGAATAACGACTATTTTCAGGGAGTTTTTCCCTAATTATTTGACTCTAGGAGCAGCAAGCAAAGCTCATCAATATAATCCAACTGAGTAGGCTGGTCTGAAGTTGTATTTTTCAAATAATAGTCAGGATAATGTTCTAGGGCTGCTGTTTACAGCCTCAGCTAATTTTTCAAGAGAGTAGGTATCTTTATAAAAGTTTGCATATAACAGATGGCTCGTAGTTGATAATAATTCTCAATTATAATGAAATGCTATTTCTTCTTTTTTAGTAATGCATAGGATGCACTGACAGTCGTCATAATAACTTTAGCCATCCATGCAGAACTTACAAAAGAAAGGTAGAGCGAACCCTATGAAGAAACAAAAGATGTGGATATTTGCTGCTTTAACTCTTGCACTTGCTGCCGCGCCGTTTGCAGGAACGTTTTTCAAGGGGAATAGCATTGTTGAGACCAAGCAAAGTGCTGCTGCGTCATTTGTCCACGAGTTAAATAATCCTGACGAGGAAGTCTTGCCGGCTTTCAGTACAACAACTATAAAACTCGGGTCCAAGGGTCAGGATGTCTATGAATTGCAAGGTCGTTTAAAGCATTTAGGTTATTATGCCGGAAAAATAGACAGTCAATTTGGGCCGAAAACAAAGAATGCGGTAACCTGGTTTCAATGGAAATTCGGAATGAAGTCTGATGGCATTGTAGGTGCCAAAACTAAGCTAAAGCTATATAACGCAACTAAGAATTGGAAACCGACTGAGCCTTCTACGGGAACGGGAAATAAGACAGCACAGAATAACACTGGCAATAAAACAAATACGACCAATAAGGAGAATTCTGCAGGATTGTCTTCAGGTAATACGTTGGGCTTGTCGGAGAATGATCTGAAGATCATGGCTAATGCCGTTTATGGTGAAGCCAGAGGTGAGCCTTTCGAAGGTCAAGTTGCTGTTGCTGCTGTCATTTTAAACCGCGTGAATTCACCTAGCTTCCCGAATACACCGTCTGGCGTTATTTTTCAACCGAGAGCATTTACAGCTGTGGCCGATGGTCAGATCTATCTGGAGCCGAATGAGCAAGCTCGTAAGGCAGTACAGCAAGCACTCAGTGGTTGGGACCCAACTGGAGGATGTTTGTATTACTTCAATCCTAAAACAGCGACCTCTAAATGGATTTGGACCCGTCCTCAGGTCAAGACGATAGGTCAGCATATTTTCTGTATGTAGTGAAGAAGTATAGAGAATTCAGAGAGCAACCGGGATGAGGCTTCCGGTTGCTTCCTTACTTTGGAATGGTTTAGAATGGTTATTAATTCATAAACATGATATAGAGCAACTATACACGCCGTAAAGGAGTTTTGGACTTGACTAATAATGTATTTCAGCATGGCACCGTTGGAGGCTTGCGTATTCATGTAATGCCTACTAAGGCGTTCAAGACCTACGCGATCTCACTTTATGCGGGTATCCCTCTTGACGAGAATACAGTGACTTCTACAGCACTTGCACCATTCGTGCTTCGCAGAGGTACCGCGACTTATCCGGAGACTACGCAATTCCGCGAGCGTTTGGAGGAACTGTATGGCGCTGGATTCGGGTTTGATATTTATAAAAGAGGCGATTATCAGATTGTTCAGTTCCGCATGGATACCATTAATGATTCTTTCGTACAAAGCCAGGAGAGCTTGCTTGAAGAATCCTTTGCTTTCTTAGGAGAAGTACTGACTCGTCCATTGGTTGAAGACGGTAGCTTCCGACCTTCGTATGTTGCAACGGAGCGCGAAACCGTTCGCAAAAAGCTGGAGTCCATTGTAAATGACAAGATACGTTACGCTGCTGAACGCTGTATTGAGGAAATGTGCCGCAACGAGCCATATCGTCTTCACCCTCTGGGGCAAAGAGCAGATCTTGATCACATCACCCCGAAAAGTTTGTATGAATCCTATAATTCTTGGCTGGATGAGGCCATCCTTGATCTTTATGTAGTAGGAGACACAACAGCTGAGGAAGTAGAAAAGCTAGTTCAGCGTCATTTCGGCCGAGTTCAGTCTGAGGTGGGCTTATATAGCTCTAAGTTTGTACCTGTATCCGTTAATGAGGTGCGGACAGTAGAGGAGAAGCTGGATGTCAATCAGGGCAAGTTGAACCTGGGGCTGCGCACCTCTATTACTTACAAGGACGATACATATGCGTCCGCGCTTATGTACAACGGAATATTAGGGGGATATCCACACTCTAAACTCTTCGTTAACGTACGTGAAAAGGCAAGTCTTGCCTATTATGCTTCGTCTCGTTATGACGGCCACAAGGGCATTGGAACGATTCAATCAGGCATCGAAACGCAAAATTACGGCAAAGCCGTGGAAATTATAGAGCAGCAACTGGAAGAGATGAAAGCTGGCAATATCAGTGACTTGGAGCTAAGTCAGACCAAAGCCATGATTCGCAACCAGCTTTCCGAAATTCCGGATTCTGCTTTTGAAATGATCTCTTACGACTTCAACCGCCAGTTGTCAGGAAAAGAACGGACAGCAGATCAGCTATTGCAACAGGTGGAACAAATCGGTGCGGAAGATGTAAAAGCCGCCGCCGAAGCCTTTCAGCTAGATACGATTTATTTCTTGACAGGGAAGGAGGAATAACAATGGAGCAAATTCATTACGACAGACTTCAAGAGACCATTTATCATGAGGTTATGGATAACGGACTTCAGGTTTATGTGCTGCCGAAACCAACATTCAAAAAAACCTATGCCACATTTGCTACTAAATACGGTTCTGTTGACAATCATTTTCATGTAGCAGGTGGAGAAGAGACCACAGTTCCTGATGGTATAGCTCACTTTTTAGAGCACAAGATGTTCGAAGAGCCTGAAGGCGATATTTTTGCTACTTTCGCTTCAAATGGAGCCTCGGCCAATGCCTTTACAAGCTTTGACCAGACGGTTTATCTTTTCTCAGCAACAGAGAATATAGAGACCAACCTTAGTACACTCGTTGATTTTGTTCAGCGACCTTATTTTACAGATGAGAATGTAGAAAAGGAAAAAGGGATTATTGGTCAAGAAATCAATATGTATGCAGATAATCCGGACTGGCGCGTGTATTTTGGCCTTATTGAAGCGATGTATTCGAAGCATCCGGTTCGGATTGACATTGCCGGTACGGTAGAATCGATTAGTACGATCACGAAAGAAACACTGTACACTTGTTATAACGCTTTTTATCATCCTAGCAATATGCTGTTGTTCGTGGTTGGAGGTGTGGATCCGGAGAAAGTATTTTCTTTGATTCGCAGTAACCAGAAGGGTAAAACCTACGGTAAGCAGGGTGAAATCAAGCGTATTTTTGAAGATGAACCCGAACAAGTTGCTACAAAACGACTAGAAAGCAAGCTTGCCGTCTCGATGCCAAAAATCATGTTTGGCTTCAAAGAAAAGGTAGATGGTCTAGCGGGTGAAGCTTCTTTGAAACGTGACCTAACAACCAAGCTAATGCTTGATTTGTTGGTAGGTAGTAGCACAGCATTGTATCAAAAGCTATATGATGAGGAATTGATCTCGGACAGTTTTGGACATGAATTTAATAGCTCTCCCCAGTATGCTTTTTCTGCAATGGGTGGGGATACAAAGGACCCGGATTTGCTTTTGAAACGAATTAAAGAAGAAGTGGATCTAATCTTAAAGTCTGGCTTTGCTGAGAAGGATTTCGAGCGTGCACGGAAAAAGAAAATAGGCGGATATTTGCGTATGCTGAACTCCCCTGAAAGTATCGCACATGAATTTACACGTTACCAGTTCCGCGGTGGTGACTTGTTTGAAGTTCTGCCTATCTACGAATCGATTACTTTGGCAGAAGTTAATGAGCGTTTGCAAGCCCATGTGAACTGGGAACAGCTTGCCGTATCATTGGTGGTGAGTCCATAGGTGGCACTTTTGGGAGAGAGTAGCAAACCATTAGGTGAAATGACGGTTCTTGTAACAGGGGGCAGCGGGGGAATTGGCGGCGCCATTGCAGAGCGGTTTGCCTCTGTAGGCATGAATATTGTTATTCACTACAAGCACTCACATGAAGCTGCTAATGATGTCGCTCGGCGTTGTATGGCCCTTGGAGCAAAGGTAATGACAGTAAATGCTGATATGAAGGATCGTAGCCAGATTGTACGTATGGCTGAAAAGCTTGAGAGTAATGGGATGCAGCCGGATATCCTCGTCAATAATGCAGGTAAATCGCATTACGGAATGCTAGCTGATGTGACCGAAGAGGAATGGGATGATATTATGTCCATTAACTTAAAGGGAACCTTTCTGTGCAGCCAGATTTTCATGCCGTACATGGTGTCCCAGCGTTATGGTCGAATCATCAATGTTTCTTCCGTATGGGGAATTTCGGGAGCCTCTTGTGAGGTCGCTTATTCAGCTAGTAAAGGTGGAGTGAATGCCTTTACAAAGGCTTTGGCCAAAGAGTTGGCTCCATCTGGCGTAACTGTAAACGCGGTAGCTCCAGGAGCGGTTAATACGAATATGTTGTCCAATCTACAGGAGGATGAAGTCCGTATGCTGGAGGAAGAAATTCCGGTAGGACGTTTGGCTACTCCTAATGAGATTTCTTCGCTAATTTATTTTTTGGCTTTGCCTGAGTCTGGGTATATTACTGGCCAGATTATTAGTCCGAATGGTGGATGGATTACTTGATCTTGTAGGGGAAAAGCTTCTGCATAAGAACGCAGCGTCTGAGACATATTATAAGTGTTGTTTTTAAATCTCACGTAAGGCGGCTTACAGCCTGTATGCAGGTGTTTGACCGTAAACATGAAGGAGGATTTAAGATGACACCAGACGCAAACGTACTCAAAAATTTCGACACCTGGAAGAAGTTTCTAGGAAATCGGGTCGTACAGGCGGAGAAACTTGGGATGAGTGAAGACACAATCTCAAAGCTGGCTTTTGAAATCGGGGAATTTCTCGACCAAAAAGTTGATCCAGCAAACTCTTCAAACCGGGCGATCAAAGAGCTATGGGATGTCGGCAACGATGAAGAAAAGCAGACGATTGCTAAACTCATGGTCAAGCTGGCGAAAAACAACGCCTAAGCTTGCGGAAAAGCTCCCCTCGTGGGAGCTTTTCTGCAATTATTACAGTACTGACCTTGCCTTTCATTTTTATTTTATATATCATTAACATGACCCGTGTTTCAGACCGCTTTGTCTGGACGGCATTTTTTTGATGTTATCAAAGTGCAGGGAAAAGGAATCTATGAGGTGTACAAGTGGAATATAAACAATGGTATATGGAATACAAGATTCACAAGAACAGACCCGGTCTGCTTGGTGATATCGCTTCAATGTTAGGGATGCTAGAAGTCAACATTCTGACGATTAATGGCGTTGAAGGAAAAACTCGCGGAATGTTGCTGGAGACCAATGACGATGACAAAATAATGCTGATGGGCGAAATGCTCAAGAAAGTTGATAATATTACAGTTTCAGCTCTGCGGTCTCCAAGACTCGTAGATAAGCTGGCTGTGCGCCATGGGCGATATATTGAACGGGATTCAGATGATCGGAAGACGTTTCGTTTTACTCGGGATGAGCTTGGTTTATTGGTCGATTTTCTCGGGGAACTGTTTAAAAAAGATGGGAATCAGGTAATAGGACTTCGAGGTATGCCCCGTGTAGGAAAGACGGAATCGATCATTGCTGGCAGTGTCTGCGCGATGAAGCGGTGGACATTTGTCTCTTCGACACTTTTACGTCAGACGGTGCGAAGTCAATTGGCAGAAGATGAGTTGAACCCACATAATGTATTTATTATTGATGGTATTGTTAGTACGATCCGCTCTAATGAGAAGCATTATAATTTATTACAAAATGTTATGAGCATGCCAAGTACGAAAGTGATTGAGCATCCAGATATTTTCGTGCGGGAATCTGAGTACACTTTTGATGATTTTGATATTATTATCGAGCTTCGCAATAATCCAAATGAAGAAATATTGTACGAGTCGTTCACGACGAGCTACAGTGATGATCTATAGAACACCAATGATGATTCATTGAAACTTACAGGAGGTGATGGTATGTCGGAACTGGGCCGGCAATTGAAAGAGGCACGTCTGCAAAAAGGGATGAGTCTTGACGATGTCCAGGAAGTAACGAAAATTCGCAAAAAGTATTTGGAAGCCATCGAGTCTGGAGACTATAAGGTGCTTCCAGGAAGTTTTTATGTGAGGGCGTTTATCAAAACGTACGCAGAGGCAGTAGGTATGAGTCCTGACGAACTGCTCGAGGAGCATGGAAATGTACCTGCCCCTCCCGAAGACACGGCCATGGAAACGGTGATTCAAAAACGCAGCCGTAGACCAGAAACAGAACGGAATGCAAAATGGCTGCCAACAGTGCTAATGTGGACATTCCCAATATTAATTATTGTTGTGATTTACATTTATGCTTCTAGTTTGAACAAAGCGGACCCTGCTCAGATTGATCAGACAAATCTGACGAATGAACAGCAGGATCCTACGACTGCACAAACATCTCCACCGGCTTCAGGAGGAGGTGTTGTGGCGCCAACTGCATCAGCAGGTACTGAAGCAACAACTGCGCCTACAGCAGAGCCTACGCCAGTACCAACACCAACGCCTTCTCCGCAATCCTTTGCGGTTACTCCGGATGGGAAGTCAGGTAAAACAACAAAATTCAAGGTTTCAGCTCCGGCTGGAAGTGAAGTTAAGGTTGAGATTTCTGCTACTGGGGTAAGCTGGCTTGAGGTATATAAAGGTGAGAACTCTAAAGGTGAGAAACTCTCATTTGGCAATACAGCGGCAGGAGATCGGATGAGCTTTGTTCTTGGAAGTGAAGGAATCTATATTAAATCTGGTTATTCACCAGCTACTGAGATTACTGTCAATGGACAAGTAATTACAGATGAAAAGACTTCATCCCGACTGCTACTTAAGCTGGATGAAGGCACTGGAAGTGAAGCCACCCAGAATGAAGGAACCACAGATACTACCGGCCAGACTAATGACACAGGTCAATAAGAAGTACGATGCATAGAACTTAGCTTTGCGGGGAACATAAGACTGTTTCCAGTTCTTAGCCAAAGTGAGGTGTACATTCTTATGGTCGTTAGCTGGATTGTAGCTGGACTTGGGGTTATTGTCAGTCTCATCGGTTACTATATGACACCAAGTGCTTGGGGTTATGGAATTCTCGGTTTCGGTCTTGCACATATTGTGCTTGGAATTCTGGATATGTTTCGAAGCCCGCTCCGAAGCAGATAGAGAGCTTAGAAATGAGCGTCTCCGAGGGTATACTTCCGGAGGAGACGTATTTCTACCGATTGAACAGAGCTCATTTCGAAGGAAAAGCTCCACTTTGTGGGGCTGTTTTCTGTGTCGGGTGAGGTACATATTATCCAAAATTAGACTTAAGAGTACCATTCTTTTATAATAGTAGCAGACTAAAAAGTACAAAGGACGTGGAGTTATGAGTTCAGAATGTTCATTTGATATCGTATCTAAAATGGATATGCAGGAATTAACCAATGCTATCCACCAAACGGAGAAAGAGATTGACAACCGCTTTGACTTTAAGAACAGTAAAAGCAGTCTGAAGCTGGAGAAAGACGCACTTATAATCGCCTCTGAGGACGAATATAAGCTAAACGCTGTTATTGATATTTTACAATCGAAGATGGTGAAGAGAGGCATCACACTGAAGAACCTGGATTTCGGCAAAGTAGAGCCTGCTTCACTAGGAAGTGTTCGTCAGCGCTTAGGCCTTAAGCAAGGGATTGATCAGGAGAACGCGAAAAAGATTAATATTCTGATTCGTGATTCGAAATTGAAGGTGAAGAGCCAGATCCAAGGAGATCAGATCCGCGTAACCGGTAAGAGTCGCGACGATTTGCAGCAAATTATCCAGATTTTGCGTAAAGCTGATTTGCCGCTGGACCTGCAGTTCAACAACTTAAAATAGAATTTTGAACCCCGCAGTGCACATCAGCACCATTATGCGGGGTGCTTTGTATTTTTTTTGACACCTATTTATAGCTATAATATACTTGCTTAAGTAGAAAAGATGAGCCTGACTCAGGCAATTTGTATGAACGATTTAGGGGAGGAACTTCAGTGAATTTGCCCAACCGCATCACGCTAGCACGTATTTGCCTGATCCCGATTATGATGTTTTTTTTACTGGTGGATTTCAGTTTCTATCCAGAACCGATACATTGGGGCTCTTTTCAGCTATCTGTTAATCATTTGGTAGCAGCTGTAATCTTTTTACTTGCAGCCAGCACAGATGGAATAGACGGATACATAGCTAGGAAATATAATATGGTCACCAATCTCGGAAAACTCCTTGATCCACTAGCGGACAAGCTGTTAGTTTCCGCAGTACTGATTTCACTCGTGGAACTGGGCAGATGTGACTCATGGATCGCAATTGTTATCATTAGCCGTGAGTTCGCAGTAACCGGGCTTCGCCAGATAGCACTATTAGAGGGAAAAGTGGTTGCCGCCAGCAAATGGGGTAAGATAAAGACGGTTGTACAAATTGTAGCGATCTCACTGCTGTTGTTGAACAATTTCCCATTTCAATTCGTCAGCATTCCTGTAGACGATATTGCCATTTGGGCTGCAGCCTTGATCACTATTTACTCTGGGATTGATTATTTTGTAAAGAATAAGGATCTGTTACAGCTGCATAATGCTTAAGCATTTTAAGTAGCTATTTATAGAAAAGGTAATAGGTAAAGCACCTATTACCTTTTTTAAACCCTAAAAGCAGTGCGTCTACATTATAACGAGGAGGCGAAAGCCAGGTATGAAAGCGGAGATTATTGCAGTAGGCACGGAGCTTTTGCTCGGTCAAATCGTGAATAGTAATGCCCAGTTTTTGTCTATAGAGCTAGCTGCTATTGGGATCGATGTATATTTTCAAACTGTAGTTGGCGATAATAGCAGTCGCTTGCAGCAAGCCATTGAGATCGCTCAAAGTAGAGCTGATGTTATCATATTTACGGGTGGCATTGGCCCGACAGAAGATGATCTTACGAAGGACGCACTGGCTGCAGCTTTAGGTCGTACACTCCATATAGATCGTTTGGCAATGGATCATGTACAACGTTTCTTTGACGATCGAAAGATCGTAATGACAGAGAATAATCGTAAACAGGCACTTATAATTGAAGGAACCACACCTTTGCCAAATGAGATTGGTCTTGCTGTTGGTATTGCTTTTGAGCATGAAAAGAAATATTATATTGTGCTTCCTGGTCCGCCTCGCGAGATGAAACCGATGTTTGTAGATAAGGCTGTACCGTGGCTTCAGCAGCATGCTCTGACGTCAGAAATGCCACTTTATTCTAAAATGCTTAAATTTGCCGGTATCGGAGAATCCTTGCTTGAGGATAAGCTCATTGATCTTATTCACAGCCAGACTGATCCAACGATAGCTCCATACGCTAAAGAAGGAGAAGTAACTGTCCGCATTTCGACAAAGGCGCCTTCCGAGCATGAAGCTTTCAAGAAGCTGGACATTTTGGAGAAACAGATCAAAGAGATTTTACCAGAGCATTTATATGCGAATATTGACGTGCCACTGGAGCAATTGATTGTGGATTGGATGGCGGATGCAGGTCTGACTTTAAGTGCGGCGGAGAGTTGTACCGGAGGTTTACTAATGGAGAGTATAACCAACATTCCAGGCAGTGCTTCGATGTTTGCGGGAGGAATCGTCTGTTATTCCAACGACCTAAAGAAAAAACTTCTGAATGTACCGAGTGCTTATTTGGAGGGGGCAGATGCGCCAGGGGCAGTTAGTCGTGAAGTTGCCGAGGTGTTAGCTGATCAGGTGAGAATGATCGCGGACAGTGATTTCGGCTTATCTGTTACTGGTGTAGCAGGACCAGGCTATTCTGAACGTAAGCCAGTTGGACTTGTTTTTATTGGTTTAGCTGAACGCGGGCGTAAGACAGAGGTATATGAGCTTAATCTTAAAGGTACACGTGAAAATATACGACTGCGAACTGTTAAAGCTCTGCTGTATCGACTATGGCGCAGACTTGAGGAACGGAAGGTGGAGACACCTCTTGAAGGCTCAGACTTGTAATGGGAGATTAGCCCAGTTATAATTGCACTATACGGAAGAACCGTGGCACTGAGATTTCTTTGCTGCGGTTTTTTGTATATCTGCAGAGATTTTGATCACAGTTTTCGGTTTTGATCATAAGTCGTTGATGTCCGGTGAAGTAGAGAAAAGAGTTAACTTCTATGTCCGGAGGGAGGCTTACAATAAAAGGGATAAATATCGCTTGAGACAAAAAAAACGAATGTATGTTCGAAAAAAAGCTTGGCAAGACCTCAAAAACACGTTATTATATTATTATAAACAGTGAAGGAAGTGGTCTGATTGTCAGATCGTCGTGCAGCGCTTGATATGGCGCTTCGTCAAATAGAAAAACAATTTGGTAAAGGTTCGATCATGAAACTGGGAGAATCCACTCATATGCAAGTGGAAGTTGTACCTAGCGGATCTTTGGCTCTTGATATTGCGTTAGGTATAGGCGGACTTCCAAAGGGACGTATTATTGAAGTATACGGACCTGAATCCTCCGGTAAAACGACTGTTGCTCTTCATGCTATTGCAGAAGTGCAAAAACAAGGAGGACAAGCTGCATTTATCGATGCTGAGCATGCGCTCGATCCGAAATATGCTCGTAACTTGGGCGTAAACATTGATGAATTGTTGCTATCTCAGCCAGATACAGGTGAGCAGGCACTTGAGATTGCTGAAGCACTTGTTCGTAGTGGCGCAGTAGACATTATTGTCGTTGACTCCGTAGCCGCTTTGGTTCCTAAAGCAGAAATTGAAGGCGACATGGGTGATTCTCACGTCGGTCTACAGGCTCGTTTGATGTCTCAGGCGCTTCGGAAGCTATCAGGTGCCATTAGCAAATCAAATACAATTGCTATCTTTATTAACCAGCTTCGTGAGAAAATTGGTGTTATGTTCGGTAATCCAGAGACAACTCCGGGTGGTCGGGCGCTGAAGTTCTACTCTTCCGTACGGTTGGATGTTCGTCGTGTCGAAAGTATCAAGATGGGTAACGATGTCGTAGGTAACCGCACAAAGATCAAGATTGTGAAGAATAAGGTAGCACCTCCATTTAAGCAAGCTGATGTTGATATCATGTACGGTGAAGGGATTTCCAGAGAAGGAAGCCTTGTAGATATCGGTACTGAAATGGATATCGTGAATAAGAGCGGTGCATGGTATTCCTATGAGGGCGAACGTTTGGGCCAAGGCCGTGAGAATGCCAAACAGTTCTTGAAAGAACACCAAGATATTGCACTTATCATTGAGAACAAGATCCGTGAAGCAAGTAACCTGTCCACTATTGTTGCTGCACCAAATGAAGCAGAAATCATTGCAGAGCAAGAGGAAGAAGAAAAGCTGCTTCTCGAAATCGAACAATAGAATAATTTATTAAGGAATAGGACGCCCTGTGATTCATTGTTGCAGGGTGTCTTTTCTTAACGCATTAGAAAATATATATTTGGGCCCCCCGCAAAGTACCTAAGTGCACATCGAAGTTAAGCGCCACTTTGTGGGAATATTTTATTGCTATGAGGTGACAAGCAACTATGGTAATACAGCTGGATATGGATTTTGAATCGGACGAGCAGGGCGAACAGGTCCTAGCTGATTTTCCTGAGGGTGAACTTTTAGAAATTACTAAGGTGGAACGTCAGAAGAAATCGGACCACCGTTATATTATACATTTCGGAGCCTATAACATGACTGTACACGAAGACGTCATGATTAAATATCGGATGATTACTGGAAATTCTTTTATGAAAGCCGATTTGGAGGAAATTGTTGTAGCTGATGAGCGTCAACGAGCCTATGTAGAGGGGCTTCGTTATCTAGAGCGAAAGCCACGAACCGCTATGGAAATGACTCGCCGTTTACGGCAGAAGGAAATAGGGGAGACTATTATTGCGGAAGTGGTGCAACGGCTACAGCAGGAAAGACTTCTTGATGACCCCTTGTATGCCAAGCAATGGGCGGAGCAACGCATTACGAACCAGCGAAAGGGGAAAATGTGGATTCGACAAGAGCTACGTGAGAAAGGAATCGACAAATCCTTGATCTCGGAAGCCTTAGAGAATATCAGTCCTGAACAAGAACTAGAGAGTGCGCTTCAGACCGGACGTAAGAAATGGAATCTCATTCGAGGAGAAGCTGCGGATAAGCGAAGAAAGACTGGAGCCTTCTTAATGCGGCGTGGATTCTCGGGTGATATGGTACGACAAGTGATCAATACTTTACTTGAAGAAGACAATTATGAGGGTGAAGATGAGGAATTTTACTAGACTCACTGATTCTCTTGACATTAATGCGTATATCGACTCTCTTGACAATGTCTTTTTATAAATAATAAAATATAACATGAATCGGCATAAAGTAAGAATCCTTTTTCCTTCCCAAAAAGGAGACTTTTTAAACGGTTCGCGTACAAACTCATATGAAATGTAATCGCCGGATAAGGCGGGCAGTGTGCATGTGCAGCATGTGCAGTATGGCAATCGGTTATTTACCGGTTTTTTGTATGGTGATGAACGGATAGTTTAACAACTGCACAATTCCCAGGGATATACCTTGGAGAGGAACCAACGAGGAGGTGAACAGATGCAAGCATGGATCTGGGTCATTATCGTTCTCGTTGTAGCTGCATTATTCTTTGGGTTCGGTTATTTTATTCGTAAATCCCTTGCAGAAGCTAAAATTCAAAGCGCAGAAAGAGAAGCTGTTGTCATCGTAGAAAATGCGAAGAAGGACGCTGAAGCGCTGAAGAAAGAAACAGTATTGGAAGCTAAGGACGAAGTCCATAGAATCCGTACTGAAGCTGAGAAAGAAACTCGTGAACGTCGGAATGAAATCCAACGGCAAGAGAGACGTTTGCTGCAAAAGGAAGAATCTCTGGATAAAAAAATGGAATCGCTTGAAAGAAAAGAAGAACAAGTAGCTAACAAAGAGAAACGAATTGATGAAACCCAACAGCAAATTGATGTTATTTACAAAAACCAAGTTACTGAATTGGAGCGTATCTCCAATTTAAGCATCGAAGATGCAAGAAGTATTATTCTTAGCAATGTTGAGCAAGAAGTTCGCCATGAAACGGCTCAAATGATCAAAGAAATTGAACAGCAGGCGAAAGAGGAAGCGGATAAGAAATCCCGCGAAATCATCACACTCGCTATCCAACGCTGTGCAGCTGATCACGTAGCGGAGACAACGGTTTCAGTTGTTACCCTGCCGAACGAAGAGATGAAGGGTCGGATTATCGGTCGTGAAGGCCGTAACATTCGCGCATTGGAAACTCTTACAGGTATCGACCTCATTATTGATGATACGCCGGAAGCAGTTATTTTGTCGGGATTTGATCCAATCCGTCGTGAAGTGGCCCGTACGGCACTTGAGAAGCTAGTGGCTGATGGACGCATTCATCCAGCTCGTATTGAAGAGATGGTGGAGAAATCCCGCAAAGAAGTGGACGAACGGATTCGCGAATATGGTGAACAAGCTACCTTCGAAGTGGGTGTTCACGGATTGCATCCAGATTTGATCAAAATTCTGGGTCGTCTGAAATTCCGTACAAGCTATGGTCAAAATGTATTGAAGCACTCCATGGAGGTTGCTTATTTAACTGGACTGATGGCCGGTGAGCTTGGGGAAGACATCGTGCTTGCAAAACGTGCAGGATTGCTCCATGATATCGGCAAAGCGCTGGATCATGAAGTAGAAGGTTCGCATGTTGAGATCGGCGTTGAACTAGCGAAGAAATATAAGGAACATCCGGTTGTTATCAACAGTATCGCGTCTCATCATGGAGATTGCGAAGCTACCTCGGTTATTGCTATGTTGGTTGGTGCAGCTGATGCATTGTCGGCAGCAAGACCTGGCGCTCGCCGTGAAACACTGGAAACGTATATTAAACGTCTAGAAAAACTGGAAGAAATCTCAGAGTCGTTCGAAGGCGTTGAGAAATCATTTGCTATTCAGGCGGGCCGTGAGGTACGCGTGATGGTACAGCCAGAGAAGATTGACGATGCAGAGGCATTCCGTCTTGCTCGCGATATTACGAAAATGATTGAAAGTGAACTGGATTATCCAGGACATATCAAAGTTACCGTTATTCGTGAGACACGGGCTGTTGAATACGCTAAATAGGTGGAATATAAGGTTAAGGGATAAGATGTAACTTATACTTTCTTATATTTGATGAAAATTGGCCCCTAAGCGGGGCCTTTTTTCTTTCAATATGAGGTCTTATCCATTAGATATAGCGGTTAAGATTAGGGGGAGAGAATCATTAAAGTACTATTTATTGGAGATATCGTTGGAAATGTTGGCAGAAAGGCTCTTCGTGAGATGTTACCCTCACTAAAAAGTAAATATCAGCCACATATTATTATTGTTAATGGTGAAAATTCCGCTGCTGGTAGAGGGATCACAAAAGCGATCGCTAATGAATTTTTTAACTGGGGCGTTCACGGTATAACTATGGGGAATCACACATGGGACAACAAGGATATTTTTGAGTTCATCGACGACGAGGCTCGGATTATTCGTCCCGCCAATTTTCCTCCAGGAACACCGGGAAGAGGCTATACAGTTGTTAAAGGGAACGGTAAAGAACTGGCCTTAGTAAATTTGCAAGGCCGGACGTTTTTACCCGCTATTGACTGTCCTTTCCGTGTCGGTGAAGAAATTGTTGAAGAGCTTCGTAGAGATCATAAATGTATTCTTGTCGATTTCCATGCAGAGGTAACCTCTGAGAAAATCGCCATGGGGTATTTCATGGATGGTCGCGCTTCGATTGTAGTGGGAACTCATACTCACGTTCAAACGAATGATGATGTGATCTTGCCAGGAGGAACTGCGTATTTGACCGATGCGGGAATGGTTGGTTCAAGCGAAGGAATTCTGGGTATGGAAAGAGATGCAGTACTTTATAAGTTCACTACACAGCTTCCAGCACGTTTTGTTGTCGATGAAGGCAAGTGGCAGCTTCATGGTTTATTTGCAGAATTAGATGAAAATACTGGCGCGGCAACTCGTCTGGAGAAGATACGGCTTCGTGAAGATGAATGGATTATGAGCTAAGAGAAGAATAAAGTTTAGTTTAATCCGGGTAATTTCGCCGTGTAGGGAAAAGTGTGATATTTTTTATATCGAAAAAGAGTATCTTCTATACCATTTTTGGAAGACGTGGTCCGTAAAAAGAAGGAATTATTTCTTCTCTCGCGAATAACATCTAAAGTAGTGGAAGAACACCATTATTTTCCCAGGGGAGGTACTTACTATGGATGTATTAAAAGTATCAGCTAAATCCAATCCGAATTCCGTCGCCGGCGCATTAGCAGGTGTTCTTCGTGAACGTGGATCGGCCGAATTACAAGCTATTGGAGCTGGAGCACTGAATCAAGCAGTCAAAGCAGTTGCCATTGCCCGGGGATTTGTAGCACCAAGCGGAGTTGATTTAATCTGCATTCCTGCGTTCACAGACATAGTGATTGATGGAGAAGATCGAACCGCGATTAAACTGATTGTTGAACCCAGATAATAGACCTATAGAATGATTGAACCTGTTTACTTTTGTAAACAGGTTTTTTGCTTTTGATTTATAGTCTGGAGTTTTGATGCATAGTATCTGAAATAGGCACTTGGAAATGAATTGTGATGCTGGAACTGCGAGAAAGTGGGGTTGCAGAATGAGGGCTAAAAAGCTTAAGGTAGCGGATTTTCATTGTGATGTGCTGAGCAAAATGCAGACTTTTCCGGATATTAATTTTGACAACGATCCTCGGCTAGATGTTACTGCAGACCGGCTGGCGTCTGGTGGAGTGGAGCTGCAATGTTTTGCGATATACCTTTCAGCTGCCAGAGGTAAACCTAGCTTTGAACATGTTCTAGGACAAATTGATCTCTTTAGGCAAAAGATAATAAACACAGATGGGCTTCAGTGGTTACGGTGGAGGGAGGAAGTGGGGAATCGATTAGTTGGAGCACCTCCTCAAGCAATGCTCTCTCTGGAGGGCGTAGACGGCTTAGAAGGGAACTTGTTTTATGCGCAGCTCTGTTTCGAACTCGGAGTACGGTTTCTTGGTGTGACTTGGAATTATGCGAATTGGGCAGCAGACGGTGTGCTCGAGAAGCGTAATGGTGGATTTACGGAGAAAGGGAGAAAGCTGATAGAGTGGTGCAACCACAGTGGAATGCTGCTGGATGTCTCTCATTTGTCACAAGCAGGATTCTGGGAGCTAGCAGATCTAAGCTCTCGGCCATTTATAGCCTCTCATTCGAATGCTGCAGCCATTTGTGGTCACGTTAGAAATTTAAATGATGAACAGATAAAAGCGCTAATTGCAATGGACGGAAGAATGGGACTGACCTTTTACCCGTGGTTTGTATGTGATGATGGGAAGGCTCGAATGGATGATTTGTTAAAGCATATTGAACATGTGTGTAGTCTTGGTGGAGAGAAGCTTATGATGTTTGGTTCTGATTTTGACGGCATTGATACATGGGTAGAGAAGTTGGAGCATCCGGGAAAATACCCTGATCTTATAGAGCAGCTACTTCGATATTATCCGGAGGATACTGTGAAAGGCTGGATGTATGAGAATGCGACCTCTTTTTTAAGCACAAACTTGCCCTCTCAGGTGTCTAAACCATGACAATCTTGTTCAAAAACCATAAAATATCGGAAAAAGGGCCTTCGTTATGATGCAGGCCTTTTTATTTTTGGGTAAGAAGATGTATAATGATTAATGGCTTGTACAGATACTAGAGAAAATACAAGGAGTGACTTTACTATGAGTAAGACTGTACCCGTAGGTGTGTCGGCTAGACATATTCACCTTACGCAAGAGCACGTGGAGGCTCTGTTTGGCCCAGGATATCAATTGACTGAGTTCAAACCACTCTCCCAACCAGGACAATTTGCAGCAAACGAACAAGTAGCAGTTATCGGTAGCAAAGGTAAATTTGACAAGGTAAGAATTTTGGGACCTGCTCGTCCGGCTTCCCAATTGGAAATTTCCCGTACTGACTCCTTCGCACTTGGCGTGAAAGCTCCAGTTCGCGAATCTGGAAATATTGAAGGAACACCTGGCATTACGCTTAAAGGACCTGCTGGTGAAGTTGAACTAGAACAAGGCGTTATTATCGCTGCTCGTCACATTCACTTCCACACTTCCGAAGCTGAAGCTTGGGGCATTGCTGATAAGCAATTGCTTAAAGTTCGTCTCGGTGGCGACCGCGGTCTCGTATTGGAGAACGTAATTGCTCGTGTATCCGACAGCTTCAAGCTTGATATGCACATTGACACCGACGAAGCTAATGCTGCTGGTGCCAACAATGGCGATACTGCTGAAATCGTAGACTAATCTTAATACGAATGATGAGAAGCGGGGGAGAATTCCTCCGCTTTTTTTGTTGTGTGCTGGGAAACGTTGTGTCTCAGAGCTAACCGGTTAAATGTATCGGACTGTATTGCAGCTATATCAGTTTTTTGACGTGTTTTGTTAAGATATCGGACTGCATAGCTCTTATTGCCTTATATTTGTATTGATTTGAGCTTCAATTACGTGAATAGCTGCATCTGAGTCCGATAGCGCCGTAAAATGCCACGAATCTTCAAAATAAGGACGTCTGAGTCCGATCGTTCCACAAAAAGGTGGCTCAGATAAACTGGTAGAAGTAAATTGCTATTGCAAGAGCATAGTGGATCGTATCCTGAAATGGATTTTTAATGAAAAATAATGTGATGATAAAGAAAATCTATTATTATGTGACTAATTGTGTTATGATTATTGTTTATGACGTGACAAAAGGATTTTTTGTTAAGAATATATGTATTAGAAATTAAGGAGACCCAATGACATTTAACGAACTGAATATTATGCCTGCGATATTAAAGGCTTTAAGCAAAGAAAACTATACATCACCTACACCGATACAGGAGCAGTCGATTCCAGCTGTATTAGCGGGTAGAGATTTACTTGGATGTGCACAAACGGGAACAGGAAAGACAGCTGCATTTTCCGTGCCAATTATTCAATTATTAAGCGAACAAATAAGCCCAACCAAATCAAGCAATGTGCGACGCATTCGCTCATTAATCTTAACACCGACAAGAGAACTAGCGATTCAAATTGCTGATAACATAAAAGCGTATAGTCAATACACAGATATCCGCTCTGCTGCCATAGTTGGCGGTGTATCACAGAAAGTGCAGGAGCGTGCCCTGAATCAAGGTGCTGATATTCTTATTGCTACACCAGGTAGACTCATCGACTTAATCAATCAAAAACGTGTAGATCTACAGTATGTTCAAATACTTGTCTTGGATGAAGCTGACCGGATGCTTGATATGGGCTTTATCCATGATGTGAAGAGAATTATCGCCAAAATGCCTACGAAGAAACAAACGCTGTTCTTCTCGGCAACGATGCCTACTGAAATTTCTAAATTGATCAAAACCTTGCTTGTGAATCCAGTGAAAGTAGAAATCACACCTGTGTCATCTACTGCGGAGAGAATCAACCAATCGATCTATTTATTAGAGAACGGAAATAAGCAAAATCAATTGAATCTTCTGTTACAGGATAAATCCATCGTTTCAGCGTTGGTATTTACTCGTA
Organism: Paenibacillus sp. FSL R10-2734; assembly: GCF_037963865.1. NCBI lineage: Bacteria > Bacillati > Bacillota > Bacilli > Caryophanales > Paenibacillaceae > Paenibacillus > Paenibacillus sp. FSL R10-2734. Next base: position 3,402,547 of record NZ_CP150170.1, read on the forward strand.
CAAAACGTGGAGCGGACCGTGTTACACGCGATCTAGCGAAAGTGAACATTGCTGCTCAAGCCATTCACGGTAATAAATCGCAGAATGATCGTCAGAATGCATTACGGAATTTTAAAAGTGGGGCAACCCGGGTTCTTGTAGCTACGGATATCGCTGCTCGAGGCATTGATATTGATGAGCTGTCTCACGTAATCAACTTCAACCTGCCGAATATTCCAGAAACCTATGTGCACCGAATCGGTCGTACCGGTAGAGCTGGATTAAGCGGAACGGCAATTTCTTTTTGCGAATCTGAAGAGCTTCCATTCCTTAAAGATATCGAGAAATTGATCGGAAAATCGATTCCAGAAGTGAAGGATCATCCGTATCCTATGTCTCGTAAAACGCAAATGAAGACAGAACGCTCTTCGAAACCGTCAGGTTCGAAATCAGCATCTGCTAAATCATCATTTTCCAAACCAGCAACAGCTAAGCCAGCGGCAGCTAAACCAGCGTCATCTAAATCAGTGGCAGCTAAACCTGCTAAAGCAAAGCCTAAGTCTAACCCTCCACTCAAGCCAAAGTCTGAATGGTTCACAAAGGGAAAACAAAAAACGACCAGCAGATAAGCTTTCTTTAAGTGCTGAACGTTCTATATAGTAAGATCTCAAAACCGTCAGAGTAATACTGATGGTTTTTTTGTTTGAAAGTGTGTTTGATAAATGTAAGCATTAAGAAAGTTTGAAGGAATACAAAAAAAGCCGCTAAACAGTTCTTCACTGTATAACGGCTGTTGTATGTTCTCTTATACGGTCGCTTCAATCACGCTGTCCTGAACATAAGAACTGAGCTCTTGCTGAAGCACTGTGCTGATAGATGTCATAGGGAGGCGAAGCGTATCCGAATCGATTAAGCCATTCTGGCTAAGCATCCATTTGATAGGAGCGGGATTCGATTCCTTGAACAAGAGATGGATGATCGGCAGTAGCTGTTCAAAGTTTTCTTTTGCCAAGTCTAATTGACCCGATTTGAAGGCTTCGAAGATGCGGATGCATTCTGCAGGATAAACGTTCGCAGTAGCAAGCATACCTCCAGCTGCCCCGCAGCTAAGCATTTCGTAAAAGAGGGAGTCATCGCCACCAAGCACAGGCTTGGAACCCGTACGGACTAACTCGGTAACCATTTTAGTGCTGCCTGAGCAGTCTTTTAAACCGACAACATTATTCATTTCTAGGATCGTGCGTGCAGTATCAACGGTCATAGCGGTACCCGTACGACTTGGAATGTCATAAGCCATGATCGGAATGCCTACTTCTGCTGCTTTGCGGAAATGGGCAATAATGCCCTCTTGCGATGGACGACTATAATAAGGGACGACTACTAGTGCGCAATCAGCTCCAAGGTTAGCTGCGATCTCAGTGCGTGCTACCGTGGAAGCAGTGTCATTGGTTCCTGTGCCGACTACTAAAGGGATCGATGTAGATTGTAAAAGCTCACGAGAAGTGTTTACTAGAAGCTGCATTTCATTTACGGTTACAGTTGGCGATTCACCGGTGGTTCCATTAACGACCAGACCTTGTATGCTGTTGTTAATAATGTTCTTTACATAACGCTGATACGAATCCAAATCAACTTCACCAGCAGCATTGAACGGGGTGACCACGGGGACATAAATTCCATAAACCTGTTGTTCTGTAAGCATAAATTATCGGCCTCCAAATTATTTTAATTCCTCTACATACACTTTACCATGGAATGTTGCATCGTCGTTAGCTATAATAAATGATGTGTATCATCAAAAATATTGATGTTAGGGTGAGGTAATGGATTTAACCTATTTACGAACCTTTCGCGAGGTGGCTAAACGTCAGAGCTTTACACGGGCTGCGGAAGAGCTAGGTTACGCGCAGTCGAGTGTTACGATGCAAATACAGAAAATAGAGAAGGAATACGGTGTGCCTTTAATAGAAAGGCATGGCCGACAACTGCGTCTTACTCCGCCTGGAGAAGAGCTTTTGAAGCTGTTTGTGGAGATTTTGGATCTGTATGATCGTTCTAAAGAAACTATCGCCCAGCAAATAGGGGGCACGCTAACGATTGGTACGATTGATTCATTAGCTGCATTTTATTTACCACCTTATCTACAGCAGTTGAGGACGAAATTCCCGAAGCTGGATATTCATCTGCAAACGATGCAGGAAGCTAATCTTGTGGCTAAAATAAAAGATGGGGAAGTAGATATCGGCTTAATGCTCGACCGTACCACGACAGATTCTCTGCTTGAGCGTACGATCGTTAGAGACGAACCGCTTGTATTGATAGCCCCCATTAATCATCCACTTGCCCAAATAGATAAGGTAACTCTACAGGATCTAAATAACTGCGAATTAATTGTCTCTGAAGAGAGCTGTATTTATCGGAGTCTGTTCGAGAACTTGTTAAAAGAGCACGGGATCATATTCCGCATAGGTTTTGAGCTTTCGAATTTGGAGGCGATCAAACGTTGTGTTATGAATGGTCTTGGAATTGCTTTGTTACCGAAAATTGTTGCAGAGGAAGAAATTGAGCGGGGGAACCTGGCCGAGCTGTCCTTTGTACATCCAGAAATTCATTTTGATCTGCAGCTTCTGATGCATCCTAAAAAATGGAAGTCGCAGCCGTTGCAATTTCTAACCCAAATGTTACTTGAGAATCATTAGTTATTTCCTAAATTTATATGCAAAACATAGCATTATTTAACGAAAATCGCTGTAAATATTGACATTCAAAATCAGTTTATGTTATATAAAAAGAAGAATTAGCACTCAACACATTTGAGTGCTAACCATACTGTGTTGGACAAAATGTTTATTTTGAAAGGAGATCTACTTATTCATGGCCAAAAAAGAGTTTAAAGCCGAATCGAAAAGATTGCTGGAAATGATGATTAACTCCATTTATACACAACGGGAAATTTTCCTGCGCGAGCTGATTTCCAATGCAAGTGATGCGATTGATAAGATCTATTACAAAGCATTAGCCGATGAAAGCCTGGTCTTCAATAAAGAAGATTATTATATTAAAGTGACTGCCGATAAGGCGAACAGAACCTTGACGATTTCCGATACTGGTATCGGGATGACACAAGAGGAGCTGGAGAGCAACTTAGGAACGATCGCGAAGAGCGGATCTCTTGCTTTTAAGAAAGAGAATGAAGCTAAAGATGGCCACAATATCATCGGACAGTTCGGTGTTGGCTTCTACGCTGCGTTTATGGTGGCTGATGATGTTATAGTGATCAGTAAGGCGCTTGGTAGCGACGAGGCCTTTAAATGGGAGTCTAAGGGCGCTGATGGCTATACCATCGAGCCTGTCGAGAAGGATTCTGTAGGTACTGAAGTGATTTTGAAAATTAAAGAGAATACCGAAGAAGATCAATATGATGAATATTTGGAAGAATATCGCCTGAAAACCATCATCAAGAAATACTCTGACTTTATCCGTTTCCCAATCAAAATGGATGTGAAGGAGCAAAAGCCAAAAGAAGGCACAGAAAATGAGTTCGAGGAAGTTGTTCAAGAGCAAACCGTGAACAGCATGGTGCCAATCTGGCGGAAGAACAAAAATGAGCTGACTACTGAAGATTATGATAATTTCTATGCAGAGAAACGTTATGGCTTCGACAAACCGCTTAAACATATCCATATCAGTGCCGATGGTGCTGTAGTATACAATGCAATCTTGTTCATCCCAGAGAATACGCCATTTGATTATTACACGAAGGAATATGAAAAAGGTCTTGAGCTCTATTCCAATGGTGTACTCATTATGAACAAATGTGCGGATCTGCTGCCTGATTACTTCAGCTTTGTAAAAGGTATGGTGGATTCAGAGGATCTTTCACTGAACATCTCCAGAGAGATGCTCCAACATGACCGTCAGTTGACCTTGATCGCTAAGAACATTAAGAATAAGGTGAAGAGCCAACTGCAAAGCCTGTTGAAGGATGAAAGAGAGAAATACGAGCAGTTCTATAATGCTTTTGGTAGACAGCTTAAGTTCGGTGTGTACAATGATTATGGTATGCACAAAGACACCCTTCAAGATTTGCTGATGTTCTACTCCTCCAAGGAGAAGAAGCTGGTAACGCTGGATGAATACGTATCAAGAATGCCAGAAGATCAGAAGTATATCTATTACGCTTCCGGTGAGTCGATCGACAGAATCGAGAAGCTTCCACAAACCGAGCTTGTATCGGATAAAGGCTATGAAATTCTCTACTTCACTGATGATATTGATGAGTTCGCGATCAAGATGATCATGTCTTATAAGGAAAAAGAATTCAAATCCGTATCCAGCGGAGATCTAGGGATCGAAGCCGACGAAGCGGACAAGCCAACGGAAGCGGAAGAGAACGAGAACAAGGAGCTTTTTGAAGCGATGAAGGACATCCTGTCCGGCAAAGTTAAGAATGTTAAAGCTTCCAAGCGTTTGAAGACTCATCCAGTTTGTCTCTCTGCAGAAGGTGAATTGACAATCGAGATGGAAAAAATCCTGAAATCGATGCCGAATGGCCAAGAGGTTCAAGCGGATAAGGTACTCGAAATCAACATTCATCACGAAGTATTCCAGTCCTTGAAAGCTGCTTCTGAGAACGATAAAGAAAAGCTCGGCTTATACACGAACCTGCTATACAACCAAGCTCTGCTGATCGAAGGATTGCAAGTAAGTGATCCTGTTCAATTCACGAATGATATTTGCAAAATCATGAAATAATTTTAGCGAAAAGATCATCCAATGGTATTACGATTGGGTATTATCCTCTTCAAGTAGATACTCGAAAAAACCAACATGTTATCTTGTAGGTTCGAGTGGCACTTGGAGGGGATATTTTTATGCGAAAAAAAGGGCAAGCATGTCACAAGGAGGTATTTCCGATATGAGGAATTTGAAATTAAGCAATGGTTATGAAATACCACAGATGGGTATTGGCGTATTTATGATCAAGGATCATGAAGAATGCAAACAAAGCGTACTGAATGCATTGAAAATAGGCTACCGCCATATTGATACTGCCCAGGTTTATAAAAATGAAAAAGCAGTTGGAGAAGCTATTAAGGAGTCTAGAATACCTAGAGAGGATATTTTTTTGACAACAAAACTTTGGCCAACAAACTTTGGCTATGATAAAGCAAAGAAAGCGATACAGAATTCTCTAGATGCATTGCAGGTCGATTATATTGATTTGATGCTGTTACACCGTCCATATGAAGATTATATCGGCGCATGGAAAACGATGGAAGAAGAGGTGGGTGAAGGGAAAATCAGATCTATCGGCATCAGTAACTTTAATATCAGCCGCGTACAAAAAATTCTGGATGTTGCAAAAATTAAACCGGTTGTAAACCAGGTGGAATGTCATCCTTATGAACAACAGAAAGAGCTAAGAACTTTTTTGGAGAAGAACGACATTCTTATGGAAGCATGGTATCCGTTGGGACATGGGAATAAGAAACTGTTATCAAATCCTGTAATAACAGAGCTGGCTAAAAAATATGGCAAAAGCAATGTTCAGATTATACTGCATTGGCACATCCAGATTGGGAATATTGTTTTCCCAAAGTCAAGCAATCCAGAGCATATTAGAAGCAATTTTGCGATCTTTGACTTTGAATTATCAAAAGAGGATATGGCTAAAATAGCATCCATTGATAAGAGAAAACCATATTTTAACATACCGGAATGGGTACAAAAAATTATGTTGAATTTTTCTAGTTAAAACGAGGATACGCCAAAATCTTTGATGAACTGGCGAGTGTCTATTGAAACTGGTTATGAGAATACGAATAAGGCATTTTCAAATATTGCTAGTTGGAGGTCTTGAATGAGCCATATAAGAGGAATTATCATAGAGGGTTATTCACATGCAGGAAAGACATCCGTTTTAAAAGCGCTGAAGCTACTTCAAGCACAAGATGAATCATCCGAGCGTAGTATTATTGTTCTTAGCGAACATTATTCCCAAATATTAAACAATGATCATGGAGAATTTCAACGTTTAAATCGTGATGAACATCTTCAAGTATTGAAAGAACGAGTTAACATGTTAAAAAGCTTAAATTGAAGAAATTGAAAAGGAATTACTCCTTCTTGGGGCTAAATGTGTATTATTAACAGTTTCATCTGAGATTATAGAGCAAAGAATGAAAAGTAGATCACCTCACGAATGGAAGAACAAAACAAAAGAAGAAATCAGAAAATCAGCCGATGAATTTATGCACACCCAATCAGAGCTTCGAAAACAATCAGCTTTATCTATCCTACCCACAATAGAAATAAACACTGATAGTAAGGATTGGACTGTGTACGCAAGACGCCTGCTGATTAACCAATAAAATACATCACAACATAGCAAAAAGGACGCCTCTTTTTGTAGAATCATTTGTACCATCAAATGACTCTGAAACAGAAAGAGGCGACCTCTGATAAAGTGATTATTCGCTTACTTACTAGTTCTCCATGCAAGGATACCCGCGTTCATACTCTTACAAGTCTCTAATGCGACTTCTGGCGTATTAAGCTCATCTCCCCAAGCGATATAATAACGGATTTCATAGAATCCACCTAGTGTCGCCTTAAAGTTCGTTTCCCAATAATTATTCATGGGCCATGAATAGAGATGGGCTGGATCATTCGCGAGTCCAGGGTGTCCGCTCAGTAGTCGATCTTCATAGTCTAAGGAACCGAGCTGGATGAGCGGTGTATCTGGCATCGCAATGGCAACACCACGAGTGTCACGGACATAAGCTACACCTTCATCGACACAATAGAAATCTGCTAAGGATCCAGGTAATTGATCCATTCGTGGACGTAAGGCTGCGCCTGTCTTTTCTATCCAGAGCGCATCCTGCCCAGTAACGGGAGCACTTCCAAACGGAAGTGAAATGTACACATTTTCTGGATCCCATACACTTTCCTTATGCATGCGTACGGCTACATCAGCACGTGCGCGATCACCGTATACGGTGACGAGTAAGGAATAGTGACTGCAACCATTCACGCGATAGGTTAATTGAACTTTTCCATAAAGGGCACCCTTTTCAACGATATTGACATCAACTAATGTTCCGACAGAGGTTATCGCATCAGCGCCTCGGCGATTTCGTCCCATCTTACGGCGTACATCATACATGCCAAATTCATTAGGTGCTTGTGTTACGTTGTAGACAGGGGAGAATGCATTATGATTCCGGTCAGATCGTAGTAAATCTTGTTGACTGCTCTTGTCGAACCACTTCGTAATCCCTGCCCCAAGTTCCCATTCGATCCGAACGAAAGGAGACTCTATAAATTTCGGTGTCACATGCAGCTTCGGTGGAACCGGTGGAATAATATCCAGCATGCGATCGGATCCAATATAATCGGTTCGATAAGCTGTCACGGGCGGACGCGCTTCGCTTGCCTTAATCGTCAATTGTACCTTTTGATTCGGCTGCAAGGTTACTGGAATTGTAATGATTACCCCGCGATGTGCCGTCACCATTTGAGCATCGTAGACGGTTCCAGTCACTTCATCGAGTACTTCAAAGCCATTGTTCAGCTCTGTAATGTACCAGCCCTCCATAATTAATTGGGCATAATCCGTTTGTACAAAGTCATTTGGGTTATGCAATTCAAATTTCATAGGACGATCTGGTCCTAATAGTGCATCTCCTTGTGCCTCAAGAATATCGTATAATGCGGTATGCGCAAGTGCACTCGCATTGGCGGCATAAGCTTCTTTTCGACAGCCAAGCTCTTGTACGAACGGGTTCCAAGGTTCTGTCACAGAGGAATGGTATCCCCATGTATGTTCAGCGAATAAAGCCAACTCATATTCAATCGCTTCGAGTCGCTCTTGGGAAACAATCTCATGGGCAGGATCTAACTGCTTCACCTTCGTGTACACGCGTTGTGCCTCACGGAAGATCTGAACATGCATTGGGGTAGTCGCTGAGCCATCTGTCCACCAATCCGGCCAATCTCCTCGGAAGGTCTCGATCTCATCCGGATGCTCGTTCGCATAGGCTCTTAAATCTGTAAAGAAATCATCCAGTGTCGCTGGTTGAATCAAGATCCGGTCACCATGCAACGCATTCCATTGGTTTACAAAATCCATTAATGCGGCATTCGGTGAGCCATTATCTGTAGGGAGCCCAGATACCATGACAGGTACTAACGGGAAGGTATAGCCATCTTCAACCAATTGCTCTAAATATCGATCAAATCGCGCTTCAGCGACTTCCAAGGACACGCCTTTTCGCACATCATGATCATCACGAATTGTATAGGAACCTCCGATACCAGGAATCAAGCCGAGGTCATTTCCGAACATATAATGCTCGCCACTCCACGTTAGAATCCGATCACCTTTTGGTGTTTCCCACCAGAATGGAATTTGCTTCTTCCATAGCGGAAACATAGAGTGATGTGTATGAATACAGGTTATTAAATTCTCGATACCAGCATCGGCCAAGACTTGACTATATCCCCAGCCAAAGCCAGTGATGTCCGCAGTCATTGCAGAACGTACCGGGAACTGAATCGATTGACCATAGTTGGTAATCCGCTGAATCATGACGGAGAGCATCTCTTGATTTAATTGCTCACCGAAATTGAGATAGGTTCCAGATAGACCGATATAACCTTTTTGTACCGCTTGCGCGAATTCTTCTTTTTCTGTTTGTGTCGCTTTTAAGAGGAAGGATTCAACGGGCCAGAACGTTTCGCATACCCATTTGTAGCCCTTCCAATCCAGGCGAGCACCGCTTTCGATTTCACGTACAATTTGTAACGCTTGGCGAATGTAATTGACATGATATTGGCGGATTTTCTCCTGACGTTCTGTGTAGCCAACATCCGTATGAGAATGTTGAATGACGTAAATTTTCCATGGTTTGTGGGTGGTCATTGTAAAGCTCCTCTCAGGTATTTAATGATTAAAGATGAGATTGGAATTTCAGCTTGAAGCGGAATAACGCATCTTCTTCGTACCAAGCCTGGAAATTTGTCCCCCAGACATTATTGTGTAAATTGACATGCATCCCTCCAGTAAGTGAAGCAAACGTATGATCAAATTGTACAAGCCGTGGTTCTCCAGGAGATACGAGCGCGGCATCTAATGTCGTGATATCCACTTGACCGTCCGCTGCCGCATAATACATGCCCTGATCTACCGCATGCATATTGCGATTTCCCCCTTTTACAACGTCTAGTGGGGAAGTGAGTTGTCCGATTTTATCTAGCTTCCATTGATTTGGATTATTGACGAGCGGATTGAAGCTCATCCATGCTGCTTCTGGGAGGCGATAGGCATCCTTATGGAACCATTGAAGCTTACATTCTACGGTAGCAGTGTGCTTTTTAAATATATATTCGATGGTTAATTCTCGTGGAGCACCCATTCCTTCACTAGCTGCTTTAGGCATCTTTAACGTAGCAAGGACAACATCCTGTTCTTCCCCATATACCGCTTGCAAGGATAACAGTTTGGGCTTCGTCACGGTATGTGTTATCCATTCTTTGGTCAGATCCATACCTGGTTTCCCGAAATCTCCGGTTGCCCATACATGCGTATTTTTCCATCGTACGTGATATTCACGATACCAACGATCATAATCCGCTTGGGAGAAAGTCTCATAAGAGAATAATCCGAGCGGGTTGTTCGGCCCAGCCCAGTTTCGATTACGTTGGTCTAGTAAACTGATAATAGAACCGTTATCCTCAAACACAACCTCAAAGTCTCCTAAAGTATAGGATTGATCCGTGTGCAGAATTGTCGCATCCGCAGCAGCAATCTGTGGATGAACCGGTCGTAATGAGGCTAGCGCAGCTCGTGCTTCGATCTGACGTTCTGCGCCTAGAGCAGATACGGCACTTTCTAAATATTCTCGTTGCTCTTGCCAAGACTGCTCCATGAGACTAAAGGAGCGGGCATTAAGCTTCTCCACGGCTTCCACGCCGAACATCTCAACCATTTCAGCACGTGAATTTTTTTCGTAAAAACGATATTCAAGTGGGTTTAAGTTCACATCAACCTTGTCTCGCGCTCGTGCTTGCTGGAAATCTTCCTTATCATAATGAATGTAATCTGCCAGATAACGCTTAATATCTACACCCCAAGTATGCTCAGGAATCATAATTAATTCATCGCAAAAGTTGTGATATTCCTCGTCGGTTGTAGCAAGAGAACCTTCTAGTAGCCACTTGCTCTTTAAGCGAAGTAATTCACGATAACAAGCTAATTTGTAGGGATCTGTCGAAGATCCATGGATCCAGCTGTCCCCAATCTCTTCTTCGACGATCGGTAACGTATCACGAATGGCCCATACCTTCTCCGCATATTGATCCAACGTGGACGCTCTGATATTCGCATGTGGATAGGCCTCACGTAGTTGAGCGAATTCTGCTTTAATTTGTTCAACAGTGGAAGGACCGTGATTATCATGCGTATGGGCGAAGTATAAAACATCATTCAAGCCTTCTGTTTCGAAGGTCGTTCCATAATCTTTACTATATTGAACGACGATCTCAGAACCATCTGGATTTCTCCACAAAAACATCTCCGGTACATGAGGAACATGGCTTGAGGGGTTTACACCTAAATGAAGATACTTCATACCCGCCTTGGCCATATGTGTAATCAGCGCACGTGTATGACCAGGTACATCCGTCATTTTGGCTGCAATGGTGTGGATACCAAAGCGTTGGTCAAGACGTGTAGCCATTTGAATACCGTAATCTAATAGCTCGGCATCGTATAACTCGGTATAGGTCGTGAAAGGGAGGCCATGCCATCTTAAATAGCCTTTTGCAATAGCTTCCTCTACCTGCTGTTTCTCCTCGGTTGTGCCATGTTTGAGTAAGTGATGAATTAACCAAGAACCCGTTGTCCAAATAAAAGAACCTTGATCAGGATGTTCATCAAAGTACTGTGCTGTTGTGATCGCACTCGGGAAAAATAGTTTCATATAACGATCAGTAACATGTTTCGCGAGATCGGTATAACCGATATCTAAATGTGTCTTGAATACAACATGGATCTGTGGTGCATTGTGTGGCATGTTTATCACTCCTTATTCAGGTTTACGGCTTCAGTTTAAAACAATTTATCTCATTTGACTTTTCAATTTGTATCTAATAGGATCAGAAACATAAATGAACAAATATACGATTTAAAATGAGCTAATATGATCACAAGAGAGGCAGCGTGTTTACGATGACAGACGCTATAAAGAGTGAACGCTGGGTATATTTTATCGATTGGGAAGAGGGTCCTGCAGCCCATGTTAAAGATCTGGTCCTTCTGGGATACGACCATTTCAGTAGAGCCATGCCTTTAACAAGTCACGTGCACGAAGAAGCCTATGAATTTGTATTTATAGAGCAAGGAACCGCAGTGTGGGAAGTAAATGGACAATTTTATCCAACAAGCGCACAGCATATCATTCATACACGACCTGGTGAACGTCACCGTGCTAGCTTTGATTATATTGGGCCATGTACGATCTGGTGGATCAACGTTCGTGATCCGCTGCAGCATGCGAATTGGTTCGGACTGGGTGATGCTGAACGCCAAATATTTGCACAATGGATGCAACGCTGTCCTCGTATTCAGTTGGTTAGCAAGGAAATCGTAGACTATTTCAAAAGGGTCAAGCAGTTAATTAACCAGCAGGATACAGAGCTTGTGGAATTTCAGATCCGTCATGGAGTTCTAGAAATTTTACAACGCATTTTGCATCACACACCGCTCAATACGCTATCGCATGATATGCACGCGTATACGCTGGAGCTTAAGACAAGACTGGAACAGAATCCATCTGAACGCTTTACGATAGGACAGCTTGCGTCGGAGTTTGGTTTAAGTGAGTCGCACTTTTATCGTGTATTTCGTGAAACGAATGGACAATCACCTACAGCGTTTATGGATCGGATTCGAATGGACTGTGCTTGTCGTATGTTAGAGGAATCGAAGCTGAGCATAACGGACATTGCCATGGAGCTTGGGTTTAAGACGAGCCAACATTTCGCGACGGTCTTCAAGAAATTAATTGGTGTAACGCCGAAGGCATGGCGTACACATTCGACAGTCTGCAATTAAGTATTGAATTTCTGTAAGATGCATCTTATAATGAACTCGAATCTAAAATCTGATATTTCAGTTTAAACTTGAATCTAATGGAGTTGTCCTATGAATGTAAAGATTGAACGACTAGATTTAAATGAGCAAGTGTACCAAATTTTGAAGAATCAAATCCTTTCGAGGGAATATAAAGGTGGTGCACGACTGGATCTCAATGATTTAAGCGAGAAGATGGGGGTTAGTAAAACTCCTGTGAAGCTTGCGATTCATCGTTTGGCGAATGATGGACTTATTGAAGTCGTATCACGTTCAGGTACCTATGTGAGTCAATTAACGAGTGGGCGAATCGCTGAAGTGATGGATGCTCGCATCATGATTGAGAAATGGTGCATGGAACACCTATCGCAGGAAGATCGTGAGCAGCTTGTTACGCAATTGACAGAGTTTGTGGAGCGTGCCAGAACCCATTTGAATAGTTCCCAATTTTTGTATCATCAATTTCTAGAGGCAGATGTTCTGTTTCATAAAGCAATTGTGATGATGAGCCATAATCAGTTAATTCTAAATCAATATGAGCTCTTAAATAGCTTTCTGTATATTTCACGAATATTTCATTTTCAGAACTTCGATCGATCTAATGAAGGTTTACAAGAGCATGAACAGATTATTGAAGAAATAAAGTATGATCGTCTGGAACAAGCGACTTTTTTACTCGTGTCGCACTTGGAGAAGAGTAAGCAACATATGATGGTTCTAATAGAAGAGAATGGTGGCGCTATCTAAGATCGGGTGGAATCCCATTACCAATTTCACGCACATTCGCCCTTAAAGGACGACGTAGTCGTTTATGTATGACATACTAGAAAGTATAAAATTTCTAGACTGCGGAGAAATAGGATACAATGTGCTACCAGTAACGTAAACGAGCCAAATGTATGTGAAAAACCGAATACAATGTGCCACGGGTAACGTAAACGAGCCAAATGTATGCGAAAAACCGAATACAATGTGCCGCCGGTAATGTAAACGAGCCAGCGCTGTTATCCGACCCTAAATCACCCGGAATAGGCTTATTAGAATTAAGATTTACTTGGCATTAGAAAAGTAGAAGAAAGCACCCAAGTAGAATAGAAGGGGACGGATATGGAATGGAAACACAAAAATAATAAAGGAAACAAGAACTTCAACAGCGATTGGAATCCATATCCGTCCTCCACCCCTGCAGTGTGACGGATTTGCTCCAGATCTTTAAAGGACCGAGCCGTAGGTGAGGTTTTCTTGCTTTAACTGATATTTCAGATTCCAGTTTAGATGATCTAACGAAGTGAATGCAAAGGAGCAGAAAACATGCGATTAGGGATTGGTTTATATCGTCATATGTTACGTACAGATTATTATCGATTTGCGAAACAGGCAGGCTGTGAGGCGGTTGTTGTCCATCTCGTAAATTATTATGGAGATATTGATGATGAGGGACTTCCTTCAACGGATGGGCAACAAAATTATGGTGTAGCACGCTTAAATGACCCGATCTGGGAATATGAGAATCTGGTGAAATTAAAAGAAGAGCTTAATCAAGAAGGACTTGAGTTCGCAGCGATTGAAAATTTTAATCCAGCGGATTGGTATGATGTGTTACTTGCTGGCCCCAAACGAGACGAACAAATTGAACATATTAAGCAGATCATACGGAATGTAGGTCGAGCAGGAATTCCTGTAATTGGATATAACTTCAGTATTGCTGGTGTGTGGGGACATATTCAAAAGCCATCTGCACGAGGAGGAGCGCTAACATCCACGTTTCATCCCCACAGCAATGAGTTAAATAATCCAATCCCACTGGGTCAGGTGTGGAATATGACATATGACGCGAATTTGTTAGATAAGGGATATCTCCCACCAACCTCGGAGCAAGAAATATGGGATCGTTTGGCCTATTTTCTAGAACGTGTTCTACCTGTTGCAGAAGAAGCTGGGGTCAAATTAGCATTACATCCAGATGATCCACCGATGCCTCAAATCCGTCAGCATGCACGATTAGTGAATGAGCCTGATAAATATCAGAAAATGATAGACCTTGTTCCTAGCCAAAGTAATTCAATTGAGTTCTGTATGGGCTCTATTCAAGAAATGGTGAGCGGAGATGTGTATGAAGCGATTGACCAATATGCCTCACAGGATAAAATTTCATATGTTCATTTCCGTAATGTAAAGGGGAAGGTGCCTCATTACACAGAGGTTTTTGTCGATGAAGGTGATATTGATATGTTGAAAGCATTACGTGTATTGAAGAAGCATCGGTTTAAAGGTGTACTCATACCCGATCATACGCCATTAATGACTTGTGATGCGCCTTGGCATGCGGGGATGGCGTATGCGTTAGGTTATATGCGTGCCATTATGCGTCAAGTTGAACAAGAATAAGAGCATAAATATTATAGAAAAGGGATGAATCTTATGAACAATCAAGCCTATTTAGATCAATTGCAAGAAAAGCTATATTCTGCCGTCATATCTGATATTTTGGATAGTCTAGAGCTACGAAATCAGGCACTACCACAGCATATTCGTCCCCTAGACCCGGATATGGTTGTATGCGGTTACGCCAAAACGGTCCAAGTAGCAGACGTCTCTCGTAAACCGGCTCAAGCCTATAAAAAGCAAATTGAAGTGCTAGATGGTATACAGCCTGGTGAAGTTTTTGTTGGTGATGTCGGGGGTTCCGAGCGATCGGCCTTCTTCGGTGAGTTAATGTCCACTGCTACGAAGGTCGCTGGCGGGAGAGGCGCTGTTATTGATGGCTTGTGTCGTGATGTAAAGAAAATCAAACAATTAGGGTTCCCCGTATTTGTAAAAGGGACGCGTCCAACCGATTCTTATGCCCGCAATGAGGTGATTGATTATGATGTGCCGATCAAAATTGGTGACGTACAGATTCAGCCAGGTGATCTTATTTTCGGAGATATAGATGGCATTGTTGTCGTTCCGAAGGAAGTCGAGGATGAAGTGATTGCAAAAGCATTCGAGAAGGTGAACGGGGAGAATATGGTTCGTGAGCATATTTTGAAGGGGATGAAAGTATCCGAGGTATTTGAGAAGTTCGGGATCCTGTAATATGGATGTTCGAACCCTTTCAAACCCTGGTCAGATGGACGTGTTACAAGTCGTGGGTGACGGATTGATCGTAGAGTTTCTGCCAGAGAAAGGCGGAGATATCTATAAAATTTGTATTGATCATACGAATATATTATGGGAAAGCCCTTGGGGAATCTCAAAGCTAGGGAATCGCATCGATTTCTGTCATACGTCCAAGGAGCGCTGGTTACAAGGCTATCCTGGTGGTTGGCAAATTTTATTCCCCAATGCAGGAGAAGAGAGCTATAACTATGGAGTTATGCATAATTTCCACGGAGAGGCTTGTCAGGTACCCTGGGCATATAAGCACGTAAAAGTAACGGATACAAAGGTTCAGATCATATTTTCCACACGACTCTATAAATCACCCTATGCGATGGAGCGAATTGTAACGATAGACGAAGTAGAGCAGTGCATTGAGTTGAAGGAATCCGTTACGAATCAGGGGCAGCAAGATTTGTATGCCGAATGGGGACAGCATATCGCGTTCGGTGCGCCATTCGTTGGACCTGGAACACGGCTTGAAGTACCTGCAAGATCGGTTGAATCGTATGAGCGGGATATTGAATTATCTCGTTTGAAAAAAGGTGTATTTTCATGGCCGATCGAAGATCTTGCTTGTGATCTTGGTCAAGTTCCTTCAGGTAAAGCCACAGATTTTGCGATTCTAAAAGAGTTGACGATGGGATGCTATACGATAATAAATGATAAAATAGATTTACGTGTACGTGTAGAATGGGATGTAGACATGATGCCAAACCTGTGGTTGTGGCAAGAATTTAACGGTCTTCAAAACTATCCATTCTATGGGGCCTGTTATGTCATGGGCGTAGAACCGAATTCCGCTTCACATGAAGCGGGGTTGCAGGAATCGATCCAACGTGGTGAAGCGATTGAGATCAAGGCGCAGCAGACAAAGACATTTGCATTGACATTATCATGGAGTAGCTCGATGATTGGAAGTCATACGAGTTAGTGTAAGGAGATGTTCCTATGTTTGACGATTTACTAGGAAAGGTGTTTATTGTCACAGGTGCAGCGCAAGGCATTGGTAGAGGGATCGCGCTTCGCTTAGGCCAGGAAAAATGCAAAGTCGTTATTAATTTTGCTAGTGATCGAAGTAAAGTTTTAGCCGAAGAAGCGAGTGCGCTTATTGAAGCCTCAGGCGGGCAAGCTGTTGCGTGCCAAGGTGATGTAGGACAAGTGGATACCGCCAAAAAATTAGTTGATGTGGCGGTAGGTCATTTCGGTACATTACATGGAATTGTTAATAATGCAGGGGTACAGTCTGAGTATCCATCGGAGAAATTGCCTGTAGATGAGTGGAATCGGATCATGGATGTGAATTTACGCGGAACATTCCTAGGGTGCCAAGAAACGATCAAATACCTCCTGAAGAAAGATATGCAGGGAAGTATTGTGAATGTATCTAGTGTGCATCAACAGATTCCTAAGCCTCAATATGTACATTATGCTTCGTCCAAAGGTGGATTAAAGCTATTAACGGAATCATTAGCACGTGAATATGCCGATCGAGGAATTCGGATTAATGCCGTTGCTCCTGGAGCAATTGATACGCCTATGAACGGTAAATTACTCAGTGATCCACAGATTACGGCGCAAATATTGAACAAAATTCCTTCACGTCAAATTGGAACACCAGAACAAATTGCTGCTCCTGTAGCTTGGCTATTGTCTCAAGAAGCAAGCTATGTGACGGGAGTTACGATATTTGCTGATGGTGGAATGGTTCTGTATCCGTAGAGTATTTGATGAATATGGATGTGTAAAAACCCCATGACGCATTTCATGGGGTTTTTACCTAAATCTATGAAAGGATAAAACTTACTTGGATTGATGCTTCTGCCAAGTATTTAACTGCGCTTGAATGGCTTTGCGTACGTCGTCAATACCTGCTTCGTGCAACTCTTGATTGAACTTGGGCAGAAAGGTATCTACATCGACGCTGCCGGTCATGAGAATCGGATAATATTTATTCCAGACGATTTCGATCTCATCGACTTGCTCAGATAGCGAGGAAAGGTCTGGATTAAAGCCGAGTACTTTAGATTCCACCACTTTTGCATTATACGCTCGGTATTGTTCCCATTTATCCGGCGGATCAGGATATTTTCCGCCAAGTGTTTTTAAGATAAACCAATTGCCTTGTGTATATTGTATCCCGGTATAATTTGGTGAAACGAAGATAACCTGGCCCTCTTTATTTAAATTGTAATGGACTCCTTCGATCCCATAGTTGAATAAATTACGTAACTCGGGATCGGTATTTAATAAATTTAGAAATTTAATACTTTCCTCGGGATGCTTCGTATTTGCATTTACAGTCATCATACCGCCAAGAACGGATTCAGTCGTTGCCACTTCTGGCGTTACCGGATGAGCGACCACTTGATACCCCAGATCCTTACTCCAAACACTCTCGGATAGCGGGCCTCCGCTTGCGGATTTCCAGAAAACCTTCAAACCGCGCTGAAGTGAACTTGGTTCACGTAAGGCAGCATCTTTATTAATGAAGCCAAGTTGATAGTATCGTCGAACGGTCTTTAAAATCTGTTTGGCTTCATCCGTTTCGAAAATATTGACGATCGAAGCATTCGAATGTGTCGATTGAATCATTAATGGTATTTTATAGTACGCTATATATTCATATCCAATCATCGCAAAAAAATTATGCGCATCTCGGTTCAATTCCATGGGTAAGTAATCGGGCTCATTCATTTGAATCATTCGTAACAGTGGCTCTAGCGATTCTAGCGTGTTGTATTTCGTAATATCAATATGATATTTCTTAACAAGATCAGCAGGATACATCCAATGCTCAACTACGGCTAATTCTTTATTCGTCGGTATGCCGTAAATGCTGCCATCAGGTAAACGGGCACCTTTCCAAAAGATTGGATCAATTGCATTATACATATCCTCGCCTTGATTCATTAAATAGTCATCCAGCTTCAACCACTTTCCCTGTTTTGCATACGTAGAGTAGTCCGGTGCAAAGGCAATATCATAGGGGGTATCGGATGAAATAATTGTATTTAATCGGCTACCGTATTCTTGCCAGCCAAGTTTGTTATAGGTGATCGTAATGCCGATTTTACGCATAAGGACCTCATTTATTTTGTCATTCACCTTACGTAGATCTTTGTCCGGCTCGCCGATCGTATAATAAATAAGGTTAACGGGCGTTTCATTATTAGAAATTGGAACCTCTGTATGTTTGGTGCAGCCGATTAATTGAATGATGAGTAACAGAAAAAGGCCAAAAATAAACCAACGTTTATACATGACATGCATCTC
Organism: Paenibacillus sp. FSL R10-2734; assembly: GCF_037963865.1. Taxonomy (NCBI): domain Bacteria; kingdom Bacillati; phylum Bacillota; class Bacilli; order Caryophanales; family Paenibacillaceae; genus Paenibacillus; species Paenibacillus sp. FSL R10-2734. The sequence continues at coordinate 3,421,082 of NZ_CP150170.1, forward strand.
CTTGACTCGTTCTTGGTAGCAAATCGTTGTCTAACTTCTTTAGCGCAGATCGGAAGGAGATTTTCCGTAATAGCTATGGAAATGTGTGTAGAAATAATTCATGTTATTATATCCAACTGAACATGCGATCCAATGGATTTTCTCATTCGTGGTCTGGATAAGCTCTTTAGCACGTTGCATGCGATACAGCATTAAATATTCGGAAAGCTTCATGTTCGTTTCTTTAATGAACAATTGCCCAAGATAGGTGCTATTCATTTGAAAACGATCGGCGACAGATTTTAAGGTAATATTCTGATTGAAATCTTCTCTAACCATGAGCAAAATGCGATTTACTAGCTTCGATAACGAATCGTAAGGAACACCCATGACTGGATCCAAGTGGGCAGTGCTACTCTGCGGATCTCCAATGACACCATGAAGATCGTCAACAATTATTTTCTCAATAACCTGCTGGAGCTTATCTTTCTCTAATGGCTTTAATAAATAATCTTTAACGCCACAGCGGATAGCTTGTTGAGCGTATTTAAAATCACTATATCCGCTCATAATTATATATTTCGTAGGAAGTTGAACTTCATTGAGCTGTCGAATGGCATCATAACCAAGATTTTTACCAATACATACATCAAAAATAGCGATATCAGGAATTAATTGCACAGCTCTGGATACAGCAGCATCCGTAGAATCACAGGTTTCGACATAATCAAATCCATAGTTCTTCCAATCTAGAATTCGTTTCATGCCTTCTAAAATTTGGGGCTCATCATCAACGATTAAAAGTTTGTACATCTCTAGTCACCTCTTTAGAAATCTGTACAGAAATCCTTACGCCTGCTTCATCATTGTTCTCAATTTGTATTGAAAAACCCTTATCATAGTAAAATTTCAATCTTGCATAAACATTATATAAACCAATGCTCTTGGTCGACATTTCATGTTTACTAGATAGTATTCGTCGTATATCGGCTAAGCGATCTTCCTCAATCCACACTCCATTATCTATAAATTCCAATCTGTAGTAATGCTCATCTTCGCTACCCTTGACGACAAACAAATTAAATTCTTTCTCTTTGTCAAAGCCATGAATGAAGAAGTTCTCCGCCAAAGGCTGCATCCAAAACTTAATGGTGGGTACATTAAGTAACGAATCTTCCATATCAATCTGGTAATAAAAGTGGTCAGGATACTTGAACTCCATAATTTTTAAATATTTTTCGAGTAGCTCTAACTCGCTTCCAATAGAGATAATGTTCTCTTTTTTTACCATTTCACGATAAAGGGCACCTAAGGTAGCAATCGCATCGGCTGTATGTGCATCTTGATTGACTAATGCGGTAGAGCGAATGACCTCCAAGGTGTTATATAGAAAATGAGGGTTAATTTGATGCTGTAGCGCTTTCATTTCGGCTTCTTGCTGTTTCAATTTTAGCAAATATTCATTACGAATATGTTTATCTAACTTGTGAATCATGTCATCCACTTCACGTGCAATCATACCATATTCATTTCGACGATAGCGTGCAGGTTTGTTTGGAGTGAAGTTCGCTGTCTTCACGCGTTTTATAGACTGAATAATACGGTGCAGGAATCGTGCGTCATCTCGCAGGTTATAGACAACGAGTAAAAGAACACAGATCATGGCTGTTAAAATAACTAGAAATAATAAAATAAGCGTAGACGCATGCTGCTGAACCAATACCTTTAATTCAATGGTGCTAACAAACTTATAATTAAATTTGGTAGATGGAAAAGTGACATAGAAAATGGGAGACATCCAGTTTTTTAGTATTACACCATGCGTATTTTTATTGGCAATGGCCTGCTGAATGAGCTGCTCAGACATTGGATTGTCGTTGCCGATTAGATACACTTCTCCTGATTCATTAATCGCTGCTGCATGGCCAAGCTGATAATTATTAACGATGCTAAAAATTCGCTCACTGCTAATTTGAAAGCGAATTTCGGCGGAACCCTCCGCAAGCTGAAGCAATTTTTTGCGATATACAAACCCCCGTTGAATATTCTCAGTAAACATAAGATCATCATTGGATAGACCAAACTGGAAGTGGGGAATGCCATTACTATTAAAGTCTATAACATTGCCTTGCTTCACTGTATGAACACTAATTTGTGTAATATCTCCTTGCGCCCAATTGTACAGATAAGTTTTCACATCTTCAGGAAAAGAGATAAGCGGTCGTTGATTGAATGTACTGTTCTTTAATCGTTTAGTAAGATACTCATCAATGGTTGGACTCAGAAAATAGCTAGCATCGTTCATCAAATCTTGATTTGAATAAATACGCTGCATATAAGCTTCAATACGATCTGCGTCATTCTGTAAGTTGTTCTCTGTGCGAGAAAAGGCATTTGCAGCCTCGATGCGGGCATTACCAACGGACTGATTGATGACGATGGCACTGGTCAGTGCCCCTAACGTCAGTCCGATTAACAGAATGAATATCACATAGGTCCAAAATTTACTACGATAAATTTTAATGCGTAGAAACGTATTCATGTGGCACCTCAATACATGTTGGTTGTAATTGAATATAGTATAAAAGGATCTATATAATCAATTACAACTTGCCTATTCTACAACAAAAGCACATGGTATAGTTGTAAAACTATACCATGTGTCGTATTGGTGTATGGCTTACTTGAAATAATTATCGATTTCTTCCTGCGCTTTTTGTATTATTTTATCCAGTCCGGCTTTTTTTAATTCGGCTAACATTTTTGGTACAATCTTCTCTGGGTCAGAAGCACCTGTTAGCAATTCGTATTTATATTTATCAAATGTAGACTGTGCGTTCGCAACTTCTGTCTGAATTTCACTGACATCGAGTGCGAAGCCCAGAACAGTGGAGGCTACAGCTTGTTCATTTAATTTCTTCACTTGTTCCCATTGATCTTCAGGTGCGCCTTTGGTTATAGCCATATTGAAGAAGGTACCTTGTGAGTAAGCAGCGAGCGGCCAAGTATCCGTTGTGCGCTCGATAACGTTATCTTTACCATCTACATATTTGAAATCAACGCCTTCTTCACCAAATGCTAGCATATTACGGAGCTTTGAATCTGTGTTTACTAATTGCAGATATTTCAAAGCTTCATTTTTGTACTTGGAATTCGCAGAGATTGCATTTAAGGAGCCTTGAATTGTACTTGTCGTATAAAGTGGACCAAATGTTTTGTTCATAACAAATTTTTCTACGCCCGCATTGATTTGCATCGCGATCTCAGCACCTGGGAAGGCTTGTTGTGTACCAAATGGGTTATATTTTTCTTTTTCTGTTTTGGTTGGAGCATCTGGATTGATGATTCCATCTTGATACCATTTATGAAGCAATTTCAAATTTGCCATGACATCAGGCTGTTCGAAAACAGAGATCACCTTGCGAGAAGGATCATCTACTTTTACACCAACAGGGAAGAAGCCTAGCGTTAAATCATCATAGTTATTGAACATTCCCGAGAAGGCTTCACTTTGAATAAGTCGTACTGGGTAGAAGCTTTTGCCTTCACCAGCTTTTATATCATGAAGTGGTTTGTCTAAATCTTGCATCGATGTAATGTTCTGGTAATCGATGTTGTATTTCTGTACGAGCTTGTCATCATAGCTCCAATATTGAGAGACAGATGAGTCTTTATAGGTTGGAACTGCGTAGTATTTCCCGCCAACTTTTGTGCCATCCCATACTTCGGATGGAATGGTTTTGTACAGATCAGGGGCTTCGCTTTGGACTAAATCCGTGATGTCCGTAAGAGCTCCCATCGCGACTTGTTTACTGTACTTCGTGTTATTCGTGAACATCATGTCGAACGGCTCACCTGTGTTCACAATGGTGTTCATCTTCGTATCCCATTCGCCCCAGCTGGCCACACGAAGATCGACTTTTACCCCGATTTTCTCCGCAGTATATTCATTCATCTTGTCAATGGCTTTACTGTAGTTCGCAGGAAGTGGCGTATTACCGATTTGCCACCATACCAGGGTCGGAATGTCCTTTTTACCTGCTGCTTCTGTTGATGTAGAGTTGTTTGATGGTTCATTCGTCGATGAAGCCGAGTTGTTGGAACTACCGCATGCTGCTAAGGCGGATCCCATTAATGACAGAATACAGAGTGTTGAGGCAATCTTGAAGATTTTCTTCATTTTAACTCCCCCTATGGATTGTTTGTTTGCTATATCATAAACCAGTATAAATTTGGCTTACTTCGTAATTTAGCCTTTGACGGCGCCGACTGTCAGACCAGAAATGAAATATCTCTGGAAGAATGGATATGCACAAGCAACAGGCAAGATGATGAGGATGGCGACCGCCATACGTGCGGACTCTTTAGGCATTTTCGCGATGAGCTCTGCAGAACTAACGCCCATACTTTGAGCATTTCTGGCAAGTGCATCGGCATTAGTCATTAGATTGTTAAGCAACGCCTGTAACGAGTAGAGATTCGGGTTATCAATATACAGCATGGATTGGAACCAGTCGTTCCAATAGCTGAAGCATAGGAACAATCCTATCGTTGCAAGAACAGGTAGCGATATAGGCAATATGATCGAGAAGAAGATCCTAATTTGATTAGCACCATCAATTTCGGCCGATTCGATTACACCATCTGGAATCGTGCTTGTGAAAAAGGTTTTACAAATAATGACGTTAAAGGATGAGACCGCAAGCGGTAAGATCAGAGCCCAGAAACTATCCTTCAACCCTAGTAAGTTTGCATTGATGAAATAACTGGATACGAGACCACCATTGAAAACCATCGGAATGAATACGATCCAAGTCAGAAAGCTTTTTAACTTGTATGACGGGCGTGAAATAACATAACCCATCGATGTTGTAAGAAGGACGCCAAGTACAGTACCTACTACAGTGACAAGGGTCGAGGTGCCTAGAGCACGTAGAATCATCGTTCCTTGCTTGGCAATAAAACTGTAAGCTTCAAAAGAAAAATCGGCTGGAAAGATACTGTAACCAACGTCTCGGATATAAGATTCATTGGTTAATGAAATCGATAATACGACGATAACGGGCACAACACAGGCAAGTGCGATGACCAGAAAAATGGTGTTAAATAGGATGTTAATTCCTTTACTTGTTCGATTAAACTTATCAAGCCCGGATTCATAGGTTTTTGTTGCCATGTTCTTACCTCCTAAATCATTGCGCTATCTGGATCAATCTTCTTAACAATCCAGTTGGCGGACAGAATTGTAATACATCCCAAGACGGATTGAACAAATGCAGCAGCAGATGCCATACCGATCGTTGCGCTTTTCAGTTGCTTATAGACGAGGACATCAACGGTCGTGGCCACATTATATAAGGAGTTAGAATCACGCGTGACCTGGAAGAAGAGACCGAAGTCGGTATAGAATATCCGTCCGACCGACAGGATGAACATCATCACGATCACCAGTTTGAGTAAAGGTAGTGTGATGAAGCGAGTCTGTTGCCAAATTGAGGCGCCATCAATGACAGCGGCTTCATAATACGAACTATCGATCGCTGTAATGGTAGCGAGATAGATAATCATGCCATAGCCGATACCTTTCCATATATTTAATAGAACGAGAATGTAAGGCCAATACTCAGGCTGCATGTACCAATTCACGGGATCATGTCCGATGTTGCCGAGAAATTGATTCAGAATCCCTTTGTCAAAGCTGAAGAATGCCCAACCGACTGCAGAGATGACGACCCAAGAGAGGAAATAAGGGAGGAACATCATCGTTTGATACACTTTGCTGGCTTTGCGATTATGGAGTAATCCAATCATGATCGCGAACAACACTGGGAGTACGATGCCCGTAATAATAAAAATGATGTTATACCCAATCGTATTGCGGATAATAATCCAGGCATCATTGGATTTAAATAAAAATTCGAAGTTTTTAAAACCGACCCAAGGACTATTTACTACATTGCTAATAAAGCCCCCAGAAATTTTGAACTGCTTGAAAGCGATGATAATGCCGAACATGGGTAAGTAACAGAACAGAATGTACCAAATCGTTGTGGGAATGGCTAATAGTGTTAATTCAAAATCTTGTTTCCTCCAAGTAAAGCGCTTTCTACGCTTCAGTTGTTCAGGTTTTGCGCTCATCTCGTTCACTCCTTCATGTAAGTCATTTGTAAATTCACACGCTCTTGAAACCGCTTTACGCAAGTTCATTGTATAAGAGCAATGCGATTATCATCCAGATAACAAACATGATTTATTAGTCAACAAACGTTAGATTATGTGTGAATTGACTTGTACTACGCAAAAAAAACACATGCTGCGGAGATTTACATACATTGCCCTGTGTGCAGCGGTGAGCATTGTAATACAACGAAATGATCAACGAGAAAGCACAAGAATGACATACTGTTATGATGCCCACATAGCGTTGTGAAGCGGTTATTCCCGCACTACAACACGTAATTTTTGACAAGCGAGAATGACATATTTACGATTGGGTCAATTGTTTATATTGTAAATGTAAGCGCTAACAACAATGCAATAGATAACAATGCAACAGATAATGATGCTCACTCGATGATCTGAGTGTTCTCATCATTACCTACAAGGAGGGGATGTCGCGATGCATGAAACGGAAAGCGTACACATGCGAACTGTGAATTCAGAACCGAAAGAAAAGCGTAAGGGCAGAAACGAGACATGGAAGAAGATTTGGCAGAATTGGGAGCTTTACATTTTTATCGCACCCGCATTCTTTTACTTCCTCATTTTCAGCTATGGACCGATGTATGGGATTCAGATTGCTTTTAAGAATTACATACCGTCAAAAGGCTATTTTGGCAGTGAGTGGGTAGGCTTTGATCATTTCACTCGATTTTTTAACTCGTATTATTTCTGGGATTTGCTGTGGAACACGCTCAGTATTAGCTTGTATGAATTAGCCATTGGATTCCCAATCCCAATTATTCTGGCGCTTGCGTTTAACGAAGTGAAGGATGGCTTCTTCAAGCGACTTGTTCAGACCGTTACTTATGCTCCTCATTTCATTTCTGTCGTTGTTATGGCGGGGATGATTATTACCTTCTTGTCTCCATCGAACGGAATGATTATTCATGCCATTGAAGGCTTAGGCTTTAATGCACCGCAGTTTCTGACAAGCCCTGGTTGGTTTAAGACGATGTATGTATTCTCAGGCGTGTGGCAGAGTGCGGGATGGGGGACGATTATTTATTTGGCGGCACTTTCAGGTGTAGACCCAGGCTTGCATGAAGCGGCAATTATTGACGGGGCCTCTCGCTTCCAGCGTGTTCGCCACATCAATATTCCAACGCTTATACCGACCATGACTATTCTATTAATTCTGAATATGGGTGGCTTGTTAAGTGTAGGTTTTGAGAAAATATTACTTCTGCAAAATTCATTGAATATGTCAAGCTCTGACGTGATTTCAACCTTTGTCTATCGATCTGGTCTTGTCGATGCGCAATATAGCTTCTCAACAGCTGTTGGTTTATTTAACTCCATTGTGAATTGCATCCTGCTTATTACGGTGAATCAAATTGTCCGCCGTACAAGCGAGAACAGTCTATGGTAGAAGGAGGTTGGAATTTATGGTATCAGGTATAAAGCTATCTAAGCGAGATCGAATATTTCTAATTTGCACCTATACGTATGTGACAATTGCATTGTTGTTAGTCGCATATCCCATCTTATATATTATTAGCGCATCCATCAGTGATCCGAAGATGGTTGCTTCCGGTGAAATGTGGCTTCTTCCAAAAGGTATTACCTTTAAGGGGTATGAAATTGTATTTCAGAACTCGAAGATTTGGACGGGGTATGGAAATACGATTTTGTATACATTGCTAGGCACAACGATTAACTTGGTCGTTACGATGCCAGCGGCATATGCACTCAGTCGTAAGGACTTTGTAGGCCGTGGGTTTTTCATGGGGATGTTCATGGTAACGATGTTCATTGGAGGGGGTCTCGTCCCTACATACATGTTGGTAAAAGGGCTAGGCATGGTCAACACGATGTGGGCACTAGTACTTCCTGGCGCAGCGTCAATCTGGAATATTATTGTCTCTCGTACCTTCTTCGCGAACTCCATTCCAGCTGAGCTTCAAGATGCGGCTCAAATCGATGGTGCGACGAATATTCGCTTGTTCCTGCGGATTGTTCTCCCGTTATCGATGCCAATTATCGCAGTTATGGCCTTATTCTACGGGGTAGGGCATTGGAACAGCTATTTCGGCGCCATGATCTACTTGAATGATGATGCGAAGTATCCATTGCAGCTTGTGCTTCGTCAGATTCTCGTGCTTCAGGAAATGCAATCGCAAGTAGGTGGCATTATCGATGCGACAGCTGCTGCAGCCCAGAACAACAAGGCGGAAATTGCTTCACTTGTCAAGTATGGGGTCATTATCGTATCTACGCTTCCGATTATTGTTGTCTATCCATTCTTACAACGTTATTTCGTGCAAGGTGTCATGATTGGCTCTGTTAAGGGTTGATCTTAAGATACAAATAACAAAGGGGAGGTTTTTGTATGACGATTTATCGTAAAGCTGGACTTATGTTGTTAGTTCTTTCCATGTCAATGTCTATTCTTACTGCATGTGGATCAAGTAGCGATAAGGGGACAGCAAGCACAGAAGGCACAGAAGGCTCAGACACAGCCACAGAGGTTCATAAGACTGGCTTTCCTATCGTGGATAAACCGATTGAGCTATCCATTATGGCACCGGATGTAGGACGTCAGGATTGGAACAAGATGCCTGTTATTCAGGAATACGAGAAGATGACGAATATCAAGTTAAAGCTTCAAAACGCCCCACAAGACAGCTTTGAGACGAAAAAGAATTTAGTATTTGCAAGCGGTACGCTTCCCGATATTTTCTATGCGGCGGATCTAAAAGGATCGGATCAAGTTACTTACGGAAGTCAAGGATTGTTGCTGCCTTTAGAAAAATACATTGATGAGGGCTATGCACCAAATTTGAAAAAAATTCTTGATGCTAATCCGGATATTCGCAAATCAATGACAACACCGGATGGACATATCTATGCATTACGTAATATTCAACCATCTGCAGTATGGTACCGTGGACCGATGTGGTATAACGGCAAGTTCTTGAAGAAATTCGGTATGGAGAACAAATTGCCACAGACAACAGAAGAGCTATACACCTATTTGAAGAAGGTAAAAGAGGAAGATGCGAACGGTAACGGTAAAGATGATGAGATCCCTCTAGCCTCTGTGAAATTAGATGATTTACGGATGTTCTTCTTCGGATTTTGGGGCATGTACAATGAGGATATCTACACAGATAAGGATAATAAAGTACACTTTCCACAAGCTGAACCAGGCTACAAAGAATACTTAACTTTCTTGAATCGCTTGTGGAACGAGAAGTTACTGGATCATGAGACATTCTCACAAACCAATGATCAGAAGGTAGCGAAAGGTAAAAATAATCAAGTGGCCTTATTCTCCGATTATTTCCCATACTTCACGCTTGGTGGTGAACCGAGTGAAGATAACCCGATGATGCAGCCTGTATCTAGTGATATTGCTGGAACACCTGTATATGGCAAGCATCCTGGTATTAATACAATCGGCGGTTTCGCGATTTCAAATACGAATCCGAATCCTGAGGCAAGTATGCGTTGGATTGATTACCAATTTAGCGAAGAAGGGTATTCCTTCTGGGCGTATGGACCTGAAGGAACGATGTTCAAATACAAGGATAAAGCAACGGGTGAAAAAGAATGGCTGCCTGTTCCAGATGGCAAGGATCGTGAAGAATACCGCGGTACCATCACGCCAAACTATGGTATTAATACACCAGGCGCATACGAGAACAGCTATGTGCTAGGACTTCGTACTAGCTTTGATGACTGGATTGACAAAGAAACAGCTACAAAGCTTACACCTATTGCGAAAGTTCCCTTCCCATCGGTATTCCTGACGGTAGACCAACAGACTGAAATCAAAACACTCCGTTCCGATTTGGATAAATACGTGAAGGAAATGGAAGCGAAATTCGTTACAGGTGCAGAGCCATTATCCAATTGGGATAAATATATCGCACAAATGAAAAAAATGGGGTATGAGAAGCTCGTATCGACGTACCAACAAGCATACGATACTTGGGCTGCTTCCAAGTAAGTTATTCCATATTGAAAAACTTCCCGGTCATGCTAGGCACGACCGGGAAGTTATGATGAACCCTAAGCGATGAAGGATTATACGGTATCGTTAGGCTCAGTATTGGGATGATTACTATGCATCTGTCGATACTGGCCCGGGGTATAACCGGTTTCTTTTTTGAATTTTCGAATAAAGTTTGGTGTGTCGAGGTAGCCGACGCGCTGGATAATATCTTTTAACGGATCACTTGTTATTACGAGCTGTTCCTTGACCTTATCTAATCGTTTTTGCCAAATATATTGGACGAAGTTGATGCCGACCTTATCCTTGAATGAACGACTGAGATGGGAAGGTGAAATCGTAAACGCAGCAGATACAGATTCAAGGCTAAGCGAATGATCAATATAGTGCTGGTCAATAAAAGCAACGATATGATCCATGAGTGAATGTTCTTCTTTTTTATGCGTCTGCTCCACCTGAGTACAAATCTGTGCGGCTAATCGACAAAAATTTTGCTCTATAAGGTTTACGGGACCATTCATGAAATGGGGTGGAGCATGTTGCATCATGTTATCGATATGTAGATCAGCGGCAGCTTTGAGCATGGTATTCAGCAGGTCGAACAATACGCATCGCATCAGCAGGGTAGATCGTTGTTTATTATCAAGCCCATGGATGGCTGTGTGAATAATTTGTTTGGCGACTTCGTAGTTGCCCTGCTTCAAGCTTTGTGCAAACTTCAATTGTTCGCTATTGGGAAGTAACACCGTTTGGTCATGGGCACTGGATAGCTTTTCAAAATACACGGTGGTTCCATGCTCGGTCGATTTACGCAATTCAAAGGCGGAGCAAGCCTCGATAAAGGATAGATTGAGCTGCTGAGGGCTCTCGTAACATTTACCTACACCGATCATCGGGTGGATATCAATCATGCCAAGCGTATAGTCACGGATCGCATCCACGATGTGAACGATCTGTGTAGTATGTTCTTCATCATCGGCGAGCTGCATGCTTACAATGAGTGCGAGCTGATCTAACTGTGGGAGTTCTACACCGTATACTTGTGCAGTAAGCGATGTGAATTCGATGTGCGCAAGCTTGCGATATGCTTCTTGTCTCGACTGCAGGTGTTGTTGCTGTTCTAATTCATCCCAGCCCATCACCATTACAAAATGATGACTTTGGTCGAAATGCAGATGAAAGGCTTCGAATATTTCAGGCGTCATCAGTTGTGCATTCCCGTGCTTTAATAGCATGGATAGAACATGGTTGCGTGCATAGGGTTCTTGTAGATCAACCTTGGAGCTATACTGCTGCAATGTTGTTCGTATATACTCGAGCTCATTTCCGGAGGCCGGTGTATCTGTTTTTTTGTTCGTGAAGCGAACCAGCTCTGCAATCGGAAGATATTGCATCCGAGCGAATAATAGAGCGATGGCCGTTCCTACAATGGCGATCACAATGAATAAAATAATGATGAAGCTCCGAACATTAAGCACGCTGCTGAAAAATTGATTACTCGCCATTAAAGTCACATATGACCAGCCATTGACATCCGATGTGACGGAAATAACCGAATGATCTTCGTTGTTTATCGATAGATTATGTATGCCGGGTGGAAGCTCTGATAACCGTTGGATATCCTGTTGGCTAGCTGTATCTCCATGGCCACTATAGGATAAAACACGTCCATGATTATCAAAAATATACGTTAATCCTCGATAGTTACCGAGGACGGAATCGATCAGATATGCCAACTCTTTCTCTTTAATGAGGTACATGACCGAAGCATATGGATCAGAGGTGTTGGGAATGATCGGCAGGATATAGGTTAATACAGATTGCTCTAGTGGTGAATTTTGATTCAGCATGTTCGTAAGTCGAATGGATGGGAATTTGGACGTGTTTAAAGCAGTCACAAGTTCATCATTCTTCCAGCTTCCAAACTGATAGGAGCTACGAAATACATCTAGGCTATACATGCCATGGTTGGAATAAATATTAGGGTCATGATGATAGTACAGAAATATATCCTCCACAATGGAATTGGAAGATTTGTAGCTATCTAGTGCCGCTATCGCGTCACGGCTCTCATAAGGATCCAGTATGCGATAATGAGCGAGACGATCGTCGTATGACATCCGCGACGCCATATCTCTTAAATCATTCATGCGTCCATCCACCACCGTTTTAATTTGGGTGAGCTGATTAAAGTGAGCGTTTTCAATCTCCTTTTGTAAATTGTCGGTAGCATTTCGGTAAATGAAAACGATTACAAATATGAGTGGAATAAGAAGGATAAGCAGATACGAACCGGTGAATTTCAGAAATAATTTCGATTTGAAATAGTTATAGTTCAAAGTGTTTTCCCCCTTTTCATGGCATATACATGGAGATGTTACTATCAAGCTATAAATATAGCAAGATACAGATCGGCGCTTGAATGCTTATTTATTTTCCATAATAGGATGTTTATAGCTGATCTTTACTTTTATGTCAAATATTTTTTCGGGGAAATAGATCGTACTAAATCAATAGAATCGCAGGCTCAAAAGAGCTGCATGGAGGTTGTGCAAATGAGTGATATCAATGTTGAAGAAGAGCAAATTGTTGTTGAAGGAGTACATAATTACAGCACAGAGGCGGAGTACGTTAAGCCGGAGGATTCGCAGCTATTAGATCAGCTGGAATGGTTCAAGGATCAGAAGCTGGGCTTGATGATGCATTGGGGACCTTATTCGCAGCTTGGACTTGTTGAATCGTGGGCGCTTAGTGATAAGGATGGAGATTGGTCACGAGATGATATTGATTGGGGAGTTGATTCGGCGGAATTGAAGCGGCAATACTTCGGGCTGAATAAAACCTTTAATCCGCTCCGTTTCGAACCTGAGAAGTGGGCAGAGGTTGCGGCAGAGGGTGGCTTTAAATATTTGAACTTTACGACGAAGCATCACGATGGCTTCTGTATGTGGGACACGCAGACAACAGACTATCGCATTACGGGCAAGGATTGTCCTTTCCATGCACATAAGTACGCGGATATTTCTAAGAACGTATTTGATGCTTTTCGGGCCAAGGGACTTGGGATCTCCGCCTACTTCTCCAAAGCCGATTGGCACACACCAACATACTGGGCCCCAGGTATGGAGACGGGGACGTTCATGAATCGAGGTCCTTCGTATCCAACACAAGATTATCCATGGCTATGGGAGCAATTCGTACAGTTCACACATGATCAGATCATGGAATTGATGACGAAATATGGTCGGATTGAAATGCTCTGGTTGGATGCGGGGTGGGTATGTCCACAGAATAAGAATAATCCACAGGATATTCGGTTGGGTGAAGTGGTGGAGAAGGCACGTCAGCATCAGCCATGGCTACTAAGTGCAGACCGTACCGTTGGCGGCCCGTATGAGAATGTCGTTACACCTGAGCAAACGTTGCCCGAGCATCCCCTGCATATTCCATGGGAGAGCTGTATTACGATGGGGACAGCGTTCTCTTATCGGTACGAGGATCACTACAAGACGACACGTCAATTAATCCATTTGCTCGTTGAAGTTGTAGCCAAAGGCGGAAACCTAGCACTTAATGTCGCTCCACAACCAGATGGCCGCTTGTCAAGAGCAGCGATGGATCGGATGAAAGGAATGGGCGCTTGGCTCAACGTTCATGGGGAGGCGATCTATGGAACGCGCGTATGCGCGCCATACTCTGCTGGAAATACACATTTCACGAAAAAAGGCGATATCACCTATGCCATTCATTTGTACCCGAAAGAGCAGGAAACGGTGAGCAAAGTAATTTGTATTCCACTCGAGCAGGCTGTAACGCAAATGGATCTTGTTGGCGGACAAGAAAATCTAACATTCGAACGAACAACAACGGGATTGATCGTTCATTTACCAGAGAGCGAGCTTACGGGAGTTGCCCCAATTGCACATGTATTTCGCATAAAATAACGAGTTGAACTATGGGAGGAAGAGCAGATGCAACAATGGTTTACGGACGCAAAGCTAGGAATTTTCATTCACTATGGGATTTATGCGGTGCAAGGTGTAGCGGAATCATGGTCGTTTTATAACGGGAAAATGTCACATGAGGAGTATATGAAGCAGTTGGATGGTTTTACAGCGTCCAAATTCGATGCGAAGCATTGGGCAGATATCATTGCGAGGTCAGGTGCAAAATATGCAGTGCTTACAACCAAGCATCATGATGGTGTTGCGTTGTTCGATACGCAGTACAGTGATTTGAGCGTCATGAAGGCGACACCAGCCAAGCGGGATATTGTAAAAGAATGGTCCAATGCGATCCGTGAACGTGGTCTGCATGTAGGCATGTATTATTCCTTAATTGACTGGTCTCATCCCGATTATCCTTCCGTATTCGAGAGTGGTATCGTACCGGCTGATTTGAGTCAGGTGAATCGTTTCTCAAGTCCGGTAGATGGCATACAGGATGAAGAGACATGGCAGAAATTCCTCACGTTTAACAATAATCAGCTACGTGAAATCATGACGAATTACGGTACTGTCGATTTATTATGGTTCGATGGTGACTGGGAGCGTAGTGCAGAACAGTGGGGGCTGCCAGCATTCAAGGAATATTTGAGATCCTTGTCTCCGAATGTGATTATCAATTCACGCTTGCAAGGGCATGGCGATTATAAGACACCAGAGCAAGGCATTCCCATTACTCGCCCAGAAGGCGCTTGGGAATTCTGTACGACCATCAATACCTCATGGGGTTATGTGCATACAGACGACAAGTATAAATCCTTGAACCAAATTATCCGCATGTTCTGCGATTGCATCAGTATGGGCGGAAATATGTTGCTGGATATTGGACCGATGGAGGATGGCACCATTGATCCAAGACAGGAGGACATTCTTCTGGGACTAGGTGACTGGATTCGTGCACACGAGAAGGCAATCTACGGTACGCAGGATGGAATTATGACACGCTATTATCTGGGTGGGAGTACCTTATCCGCGGACAAGAAGACCTTATATTTATTCGTCTACGATGCGCCGAAGGAGAATATCTGTCTCAAGGGACTATGCAATCCGATCAAGAAAATTACGGTACTACACTCGGGCAAAGAACTCACTCATGAAATTCATGGCGGTGTACCCTGGTTCGATATTCCGGGAACGACATGGATTCATATGACACCAGAGGATATGCATGAACAGGTAAGCGTGCTTAAGCTGGAGTTTGATGAAGAGGTTCGTATGTATGGCGGTGCAGGGGCTGTTGTTACACATAACTAATTGCAGAACGTAGGGAGAGGTCAACGATGATGAACCGAAGCGGAGTACCAGAACCGCAAGTTGTGACATATGCGCCTAAGCATTATTTATGCAGACGAGCGACGGAGTCGCTTCATTTGGATGGGAAGCTAGATAAACCATTCTGGGATCGAGCAGCATGGACGGATGATTTCGTAAATATTGAAGGGGATCTGCGTCCGCTACCTGCAAAGCAGACACGTGTAAAGATGCTATGGGATGATGAATATTTTTACTTTGGTGCAGAGCTAATGGAAGATCAGATTTGGGGCACGCTGACAGAACGTGATTCCGTTATTTTTTATGATAATGACTTTGAGATTTTTATCGATTCAACAGGGGACTCACATCAATATTACGAGTTTGAGATCAACGCTTTGAACACGGTGTGGGACTTATTACTTGTGAAACCTTATCGTGACGGAGGCCCTCCGGTCAACGGATGGGATATCCAAGGTCTGAAAACAGCTGTTCATATCGAGGGGGAGTTAAATAACCCGCATGCTGATAATCGGAAATGGACGATTGAAGTTGCCATGCCATGGCGTAGCTTGAAAGAATGTGCTGCAAATGGACAACCACCGCATGCTGGACAATTTTGGCGTGTTAATTTCTCTCGTGTTGAATGGCGGACTGAGGTTGTGGACGGTCAGTACCGCAAGGTTATGAACCCGGATACTGGAAATCCTTATCCGGAAGACAACTGGGTATGGTCACCTCAGGGAATTATCAATATGCATTATCCAGAGCTATGGGGTTATGTGATGTTCGTAGATGTTGATGGCCCGCAGCCATTCGACATGCCTGCGGATGAACTGGTGAAATGGCAGCTCCGTAAGCTGTATTATCGTGAACGTAATTATTTTGAAGCGCATGGACACTATGCAGCAACGTTCGAGCTGCTGCGGGGTGAAGATGATTGGAGTATTGAGCCTCACATGGAGATAACGAGTAAATCATTCCATATTTCAGCCTCAACTACCGATGAAACCGCTCGCTTATATATTCGCGAAGACGGCTTACTGTGGAAGGAGTAATCATTCATGACCATGTCGATCCCTACCTCTGTATTTTCATTGTCGCAGGAAACCTTAGCGTTCATTGAACAGAAGTTCCAGGCGAAGAAGCAGCTCGCCAGATCACGTGAGCAGCAGCTATTCCATGTATTCGAGTACGAGCTAACGGAAGAAGAACATTGGGCATTAAAGCTTCTCTTCGCATATATGCCAGCCAATGACTTGGCGGATTATAACGGAGAGATCTTCCTCAATCATGTAAGAACGATGCTGCAGATTCGCCGCGATATGCCGTGGCAAGTACCTGATCATTTATTTGTACATTTCGTGCTACCATATCGTGTGAATACCGAGAACATTGAAGAACATCGGCAAATTCTTCACGAACAGTTGGCGGAAAGAACACGTAATCTTCCCATGAAGGAAGCGATTCTAGAGGCCAATTACTGGTGCCACGAAGTGGCGACGTACATTGGGAGCGATCTGCGGACGATTTCACCATTAACGATGATGCGAAATGCACGCGGTCGTTGTGGGGAAGAATCTACGCTAGCTGTAGCAGCGCTTCGTAGTATCGGGATCCCTACACGTCAAGTGTATACCCCGCGTTGGGCGCATTGTGACGATAACCACGCATGGGTGGAGGCATGGGCTGATGGTGAATGGTATTTCATTGGGGCTTGTGAGCCGGAAGCGCGTCATAATCAAGGATGGTTTGGCCCACCAGTGCGCCGAGCCATGCTCATTAACACACGTATTTTCGCTAATTATGAAGGACCCGAAGATATTACACTCGCAGATGAATGGTTTACTGAAATTAATGTACTAGAAAATTATGCGCCTACGAAGACAATTACGGTACATGTAAAAGATGCATGCGGACAGCCCGTACACGCTGCAGAGGTGCAATTCCAGTTATATAACATGGCGGAATTTTACCCAATTGCCAGCATTCCGTCTAATGCACAGGGGGAAGCTTCGTTCAAGACAGGTCTTGGTGACCTCATCATTCGTGCAGCGAAGGACGGCATTTGGGGAGAAATGAAAATATCGATGGCTGATTGTGAGCACATTGAGCTTGTATTGAATCAAGAGGATCAGCCACTTGTAGGAACGATCGTTGACTATGATATGGTTCCACCACCAGCGCGTGAAGGCGAGGTCATGGAGGACTTGTCCGAGGCACGGATAGAGCGACACAATAAGCGTTTGGAGGAAGGAATCGCGATTCGTACGAAGTATGAAGCGACGTTCGTGACAGAAGAAGCAGCTAGGGAGCTCGGGGTATCCGTTAGTCTACCAGCGGATCGAGTATGGGCTGTACTTCAGAAAGCACGCGGTAATAGTGCGGAGATCGTAGCATTTCTAAGCGAAGCAACACCCGTATATGGAGATTGGGCATTACGGTTATTGGAATGTGTTCATGACAAGGATCTCATCGATACATTCCTTCCAACCCTTACAGATCATGTGGCTGGCGCACTGGCGGTACGTGGTGAGCTCACGGAGGACGTCTTCATTCCCTACATTTTGTGTCCTCGCGTTCATTACGAGATGATTACACCGTACCGTACATTTTTCCAACAAGCCTTCACTTCAGAAGAAGTGGGATTGTTCCGTCAGGACCCAACGAAGCTTGTACAATTCATCGATGAAGCGTGGGATATATGGAATGATCTACCGAATTTGCAAGGGAAGGGTACGGCTGTTGGAACTTTCGAACTGCGTGTAGGAGATCGTAGCTCTCTCGATATTATGTTCGTATCCATATGTCGTAGCCTAGGCATTCCAGCGCGACTGCATCCCATTGAAGCTAAGCCGCAATTTATGGTGAATGGTCATTTTGTGGATGCCCCATTTACGAAAGGTATAGTTGGAAATGAGGCAGCAGTAGCGAACGGAACTCTAATTATTCTTCGTGATCAGGATGCAGCGTCAGACCAGCCAGCGGCTGCATACTATGAGAATTTTACGATCGCTCGTCTGGAGAAAGGTTTTTATAAAACGTTAAGCTACCCGCACGGCGCCAATAACCTGTATGATACGCCCCTTGAGATGGAGCAGGGAGCATATCGTCTGACGACGGGGATTCGCTTGAAGGATGGAACCGTGCTGACCAAGCTCACCTATTTTGAAATGACAGAAGTCGAAGAGACGAAGCTGGTTATGAAGTATCGTCAAGCTACGCAGGACATTCCCGTGTATGGCAAGGTAGATCGATTCGAGAAGCTAGCTACATGGGATGGATCGGAGCAGATCTTCGCTGAGTTTCTGGGCAGTCAAGGCGCCTATGTCGCATGGCTGGAACCGGAACGGGAGCCTTCGAAGCACCTGCTTCGCGAGCTGTCGGAGTTGAAGCATGAGTTCGATATGATAGATGCTCCTATCATTCTTGTGGTGGGTGACAAGCAATGGACAACTTCATTTCAACCAGCCGATTATCCGAATCTTCCAGCAAGGACATTATTTGTACGTGATTCAACGTATCATCTATTACCTGAATTGTTTACAGTGGCCCAATCGAGTGAAGCGGGCTTCCCACATCTGATGATTCTAGATCGTGATGATCAGATTCGTTATATGTCTTCGGGATATAAGATTGCAGCCAGTAAGGAAGCGATGCAAATTTTATCGAGGATGTGAAAGGATGGATCAACAAATGATTGTAGCAGGCTACGTGAGTGATTCCAAATTACCTGAGCTAACGCGCGACCACGTGATGAAGCTGACGCATATGAACGTTGCCTTCGGTTATGTGTTGGATGATCAGATTACAACGGCACATTTGCAATATACGAACCAGTTGCACGAGATTAAAGCGATGAATCCGAACATACAGCTGCTGCTCTCTGTTGGCGGATGGGGAAATGGGGGCTTCTCCGAGGCGGCATCTACCGAAGAAGGACGTCAGAAATTCGCAGCTTCGGCTGTACGAGTAGTAACAGAACTTCCATTCGATGGTGTCGATCTGGACTGGGAATATCCCTGCTACAGTGAAGCCAATATTGCCTCGTCACCGGATGATAAACGTCATTTTACGCTGCTGTTGAAGACCATTCGAGAAGCGTTAGATATGAAAGGTGCAGCTGAGGGCAGGCATTACTTGCTTACGATCGCTGCAGGAGCAGATCAATATTATATCGATGGTACAGAGATGGATCAAGTACAACAATATTTAGATTTTGTTCAATTGATGACCTACGATATGCGTGGAGGATTCCAGATTCTAACGGGACATCACACCAATCTGTACAATTCAACGGGAGATTTGTTCCGAATTAGTACAGAAGCATCCGTCAATATGTTCATGCAGGCAGGTGTACCCCGAGAGAAAATCGTCATTGGCGTAGCATTCTATTCCCGGATGTGGAAGCAGGTGCCGAACAGGAATGATGGATTTCTACAAATGGCGGGTACAACAGGAGGTTATGGTCCGGAATATACAGAACTTCTAGCCTATTATATCGACAAGAATGGGTTCACACGTCATTGGGATGATGAGGCCAAAGCGCCACATTTATTTAATGGAGATACGTTTATTTCCTATGATGACGTGGAATCGATCACACATAAATGTGAATATGTCCAACGTGAAAAGCTTGCGGGTGCGATGTTCTGGGAGTACAGCTGCGACAAGACACATACACTGCTCGATGCGATGTATGCAGGCCTATCGAGAGACTGAAATGATGCGCCCCATTCAATTAGTTAACAAACATGATTTCCTAGTCAACAAACGTTAGATTACGAATAAATAGACTTTTAATGCGCTTTATTATCATTTACAGTATGGGGGAAAGGTTGGACTCAATCGTTGAGGACAGGCCGTAGACTACATTCAAAGACGTGGGAGGAGTTTAGGAAATGAGCAAAATTATTGGTGAGGCACTACCAAATATGCCGTGGCAGGATAAGCCGAGTGGCTATAATGCCCCAGTGTGGCGGTATACTCAAAATCCGATTATTCAGCGTGATGCACAGGTGAACTCGAACAGTATTTTTAATTCTGCGGTGATTCCGTTCGAAGGTGGATTTGCAGGGGTGTTCCGCTGTGACTCTAGATCCGTAAGTATGGATATATTCGCTGGCTTTAGTCAGGACGGGCTACATTGGGAAATTAATGAGCAACCGCTCCAATTCGAAGGTGACGAATATGTAACGAAGCGGGAATATCGCTACGATCCGCGCGTGTGCAAAATCGAGGATAAATATTATATTTCATGGTGTAACGGGTATCATGGACCAACGATTGGTCTTGCTTATACGTATGATTTCAAAACATTTCATCAATTGGAAAACGCTTTCTTGCCATATAACCGTAATGGAGTGCTCTTCCCACGCTTAATAAATGGCAAGTATGCCATGATAAGCCGTCCAAGTGATACAGGCCATACGCCATTTGGAGATATTTTCTTTAGTGAGAGTCCAGATCTAACGTATTGGGGTAAACATCGTTATGTGATGGGGACGATTAATTCAGATGCATCCGCATGGCAATCGAAGAAAATTGGTCCAGGGCCGGTTCCGATTGAAACCGATCGTGGTTGGTTGTTGATCTATCATGGTGTCATTAATACATGTAACGGGTTCGTATATCGTATGGGCGCGGCATTATTAGATCTACACGAACCATGGAAGGTGCTCGCACGATCACGGAATTACATTCTTGGACCAGAAACATTGTATGAGTGTGTAGGAGATGTACCGAATGTCACTTTCCCTTGTGCCGCATTGTCAGATAGCGAGACAGGTCGCATTGCCATTTACTATGGTTGTGCCGATACCGTAACAGGCGTGGCATTTACAACAGTGGATGAGCTGCTGGACTATATGGATAAGTATCCGCTGTAACGACATCATCAGATGCAATGACAGAATTTCAATTGTAGAGGAGCTTATCAATGGAACAGTTTAGATTACCCAAAATTACGATGCCATCCTTAACCTTGCCACAATCGATTCAAGAAGTTCTACAAGAAGCAGAAGAGAAGCTTGCGCATCGACCGAAGCTACTTCAGCTATTTAAGAACTGCTTCCCGAATACTTTGGAAACGACGACGAAATTAAAAGAGGATGGAACGACTTTTGTCATCACAGGAGACATTCCAGCTTGTTGGTTACGGGATTCGGTAGAGCAGGTCATTCATTATGTACCGTTTGCCAAAGAGGACGAAGCTCTTCAACGCATTCTTAAAGGCTTAGTAAAGCGTCATATACAGTACATTCATATTGATCCATACGCGAATGCATTTAATGAATCTGCGAATGATTGGCATTGGAATACGACGGATATAACAGACATGTCCCCTTGGGTATGGGAGCGTAAATTTGAAATTGACTCCTTATGTTTCTCGATGCGGCTTGCTTATGCGCTATGGAAGGAAACAGGGATTACAGATATATTCGATGCTGGGTTCAAATCGGCTATGCGTATTATGTATAACTTGTTCATCACAGAACAGCGTCACTTTGAAGAATCGCCATATCGCTTCACTCGAAATAACGGTATTCCTGAGGATTCCTTACGAAATAAAGGTCTTGGAATGCCTGTCAACTATACAGGAATGGTGTGGTCAGGCTTCCGCTCAAGCGATGATGTATGCGAATTCCACTACAACATTCCAGGAAATATGTTCGCGGTGGTTACACTTCGCCAAATGCAGGAATTTGCGGAGTGGGTATTCCGTGATATGGAATTTTTGCAAGAGTTGAAGGATTTAGAAGCAGATATCGATCATGGGATCAAAACATACGGTATTTATCGTCATCCGCAATTCGGACCGATTTATGCTTTTGAGACGGATGGCTATGGTAACCACTGTCTCATGGATGATGCGGGAACACCGGGATTGATTTCGATTCCTTACTTGGGCTATTGCACAACTGAGGATGAAATCTATCAGAACACGAGAAGATTTGTGTTATCCAAGGAAAACCCTTATTACTTTGAAGGTAAAGTAGCAAAAGGTATTGGTAGTCCACATACACCGGCAGGTTATGTTTGGCATTTGTCACTATCTATGCAAGGGCTCACAGCAACGACAGCAGAAGAGAAGCTAGCGATGATCGAGTTACTGGAGAAGACGGATGCGGATACAGGCTATATGCATGAAGGATTCCATTCTGACGATCCAACGATTTTCACAAGAAAATGGTTTGCTTGGTCGAATAGCTTGTTCTCTCAACTCGTGTACAAGGCGATGCAGGAAGGTATCTTGTAGTGAGAGGGGGAGCAATGGCATGACGAAGAAAAGAACGGCACATATCGTTTCCCATTCGCACTGGGATCGTGAATGGTATTTACCCTATGAGAAGCATCATGTTCGTCTCGTTCAATTGGTAGATAGTTTGCTAGATCGGTTGGACGAGGAGTCAGAATTTCGTAGCTTTTTCATGGATGGGCAGACGATCATTCTCGAGGATTATCTTCAAGTTAGACCGGATCAGAAGGAGCGGCTGTTGCGTCATATTCAAAATGGTCGAATCCTTATTGGTCCATGGTATATATTGCAGGATGCGTTCCTCACCAGTAGTGAAGCCAATGTAAGAAATATGCAGATCGGTCATCAAGATGCACTGAAGTATGGGGAAGTATCCAAAATTGGATACTTTCCTGATACCTTCGGGTTGTGTGGACAGACACCACAGCTGATGCAGCAGTCAGGTATTCAGAACGCCTTCTTCGGACGTGGTGTGAAGCCGACGGGCTTCAACAATGAGGTATCGGATGGAGATTATGAATCGTCTTACTCCGAATTGATCTGGGAAGGCCCAGATGGCTCCAAGGTACTCGGTATTCTATTTGCGAATTGGTACTCGAATGGAAATGAAGTCCCAGTAGATCCGGTAGAAGCCAAGGCATATTGGGATCGGAAGCTAGCGGATGCGGAAAAATATGCATCGACGAGCGAGCTACTATATATGAACGGCTGTGATCACCAGCCAGCTCAGCTGGACTTGCCGGAAGCCATTCGGACAGCTAGTGAACTCTATCCAGACACGGAGTTTATTCACTCCAATTTCAATGATTATCTGAATGCACTGCATCGTTCACTTGATTGTGAATTATCAACCGTCCAAGGTGAGCTTCGAAGTCAGCGTACAGATGGATGGGGAACGTTAGTGAATACGGCCTCCTCTCGTGTGTATTTGAAGCAAATGAACCAGCAGGGTCAGACATTGCTCGAGAAGGTTGCTGAGCCGTTATCTGCTTATGCTCATCAGTTGGGACATGCGTATCCACATCACTTATTCACTTATGCATGGAAGACGCTCATGCAGAATCATCCGCATGATAGTATTTGTGGCTGTAGTGTGGATGAGGTACATCGTGAGATGGTAACGCGATTCGACAAGAGCCGTCACGTTACAGAATCTATTGTACAGAACAGTATGGAGACGATCGCAAATCATGTGGATACATCATGCTTCGCCGAATACGGGGATCACGCATGTCCATTCATTGTGTTTAATACGACAGGCCATGACCGCAGTGGGGTAGTTACGGTGGAGCTGGATATTGCTCGTATCTATTTCCGGGAAGGCGAAACGATCGAGAAGATGCGTAATCAGATGACATCGCACGAGATTCATCCTCATCGCGTGATTGATCATGGTGGGCGTCAGCTAGAATATCAGCTAACCGATCTGGGGCTCCACTTTGGTTATGACTTGCCTGATGATAAATTTCGTCAGCCGTATTTCTCACGCCGTGTTCGATTAGAGCTTCATGTCGAAGCAGTTCCTGCAAATGGTCATCAAGTTTATGCCTGGATGGAGGATGTAGTAGAGAGACCACATTCTGAAATAAAGGAAAGCTCGCTACTTCATGAACGGACGCTAGAGAATGAGTTTATTGCTGCACGGATTGAAGATAATGGCTCGATCACATTAACGGATAAGGCAAATGGTAAAGTATATCGCGGTCTCGGTATTTATGAGAATAGCGGCGATATCGGAAATGAATACATGTATTGTCAGCCGAAGAATACGAACGTATTGACGACAGAAGCGCTTATAGCTGATATTTCTATCGTATCCGATCAGCCATACGCATGTACGGTACAAATCGTTCATGATTGGGACATTCCAGTAAGTGCGGATGAATTGCTCGCAGCAGAGCAGCAAGGCATCGTGTGGTTCCCGAGTCGTCAGGCTGGACGTTCAACCGAAACCGTGAAGCTCCATATAACAACGACTGTAACGCTTGAGAAATATAGTAAGGGACTTCAAGTGAAGAGCTCCTTCGATAATCAAGCGAAGGATCATCGCATCAGAATGCTGTTCCCAACGGATCTCGTCAGCGATGTGCATCAGGCGGATTCGATGTTTGAGATCGCAACACGAAGCACAGAACCTTCGAGTGAGTGGACGAACCCAGACAATAGTCAACATCAGCAAGCGTTCGTTAGTGTGAAGGACGACGTGACGGGCTTAACCATCGCTAATAAAGGGTTAAATGAATACGAAGTGTTACGTGATGGACGGAATACGATTGCCGTTACATTGCTACGCTGCACAGGTGAGCTTGGAGATTGGGGCGTCTTCTACACACCAGAAGCACAATGTCTAGGTCCTGCTCAGGCGGAGCTCATGATTATTCCACATGGTTCTGCGGTAGCTGAAGAAGCGTATGCGCTTGCCTATCAATATCAAATACCATGGATGACTGTATCGACAGATATTCATAATGGTAGTCTTCAGCCGAAACATCAATGGTTGCAGGCGAGTGGAAATGACATGCAGCTCTCTTCCGTGAAGGTAGCTGAAGCAACGGGTGATCTTGCGATTCGTTGGTTCAACATGACCACTTCACCAACGACTTTAGCCTTCGAACCTCGTATGAACTATAGTCAGGCGTATAAAAGTAATATACTCGAATCACATGAGGAAGCGCTTACGGCCGATTCAAACGCTGTCATCCAGCTTGAAGTAAAGGCGGCCGAGATCGTAACTGTTGTTCTTAATAAATCGATATGAGCACCAAGTAGAGGAGAATAAAAGATGACTAACACAAAACCTTGGAAAATTTATGCAATTCATCATTCCCATACCGATATCGGCTACACAGAGCGTCAGGAGAAGATCCAACAATATCATGTAGACTTTATCCGGCAGGTGCTTCACATTTTGCGTGAAATTCAATCCGGTCGTCGACCTGAATGGGAGGGGTTTAAGTGGGTATGTGAAACATTCTGGCCTATCGAAACCTTCCTGAGTCGGGCAACGGAGCAAGAAAAGGAAGAGTTCGTAGCCGGAGTTAAGCGTGGTGATATCGGCTTGTCCGGTACGTACTTGAATATGACGGAATTAATCGGCAAAGATTTGTTCACATCGATGATTGCCCGTGTACGAGATTTTGGATATTCCATTGAAGCTCCAATTACATCAGCGATGACTGCAGACATTAACGGCTTCAGCTGGGGGTATGGTCAGGCATTGTTAGATGCCGGTATTCATAATTTATCTACCTGCATTCATACCCATCACGGAATGTTTCCTTGCTGGAAGAAGCAGCAGCCTTTCTGGTGGGAAATGCCTTCCGGTGATCGCTTGCTGACCTGGAGTGGGGAGCATTATGTATTCGGTAATGATCTGGGGCTTGTACCTGGTATGGGCGGGAAATATACGATCAAAGATGAATTTGATATGAGTCATGGCGCTACATTCGAGATTGCTGAACAGCGTATACTTCGCTACATTGAGCGTTTGCAAGAGGATGGCTATGCCTTTAACTTCTTCCCGGCTATGTTCTCAGGGCTACCAACGGATAACAATCCACCGAATGCGGAGACGATGACCTTCATTCGTCAATGGAATGCGAAGCACGGCGAAAATATTGAGATTCAGATGGCAACTTTAGATGATTTCTTCGATGAAGTTCGTGCTCATGCACAGCAGCATGCGGAAGATATTCCTGTGTATCGTGGAGATTGGCCAGACTGGTGGACGGATGGCGTAGGTTCAACACCGAAGCATGTACAAGTATTCCGTGAAGCACAACGTGTATATCAAAAGGTTAGAAGGCTGGATCCGAACTGTGAAATCGTTACATCGGAGACGATGAAGGAGATGGAATATCAGTTAACGATGTTTGCTGAGCATACATGGGGCTATCATTCATCCATTTCCGAGCCTTGGAATCCGTTCGTTCAGGAATTAGGCTTGCGGAAGGAAGCCTTTGCTGCCAATGCAAGTACGATTGCGCATCGTGCGTTGTATGACATTCTTGAGGCGAAGGGCGATGCATTACTTGCTCCTGGGCGCCCTATGAAGTTTAAAATTCATAATCCATATCATTTCGTACAAGAAGATTATGCGCATCTCATTCTCGAAGGATGGTATCACGATGAGATCAAGAATGGCTTCGAGGTGCGTGATATTACGACGAATGAGGTCATTCCAGCACAGCTTCGTCTGGCATCTCGAGGTGTGATCGTAACGATTCCGGTAACATTGCAGCCAAGTGAAGAGAGAGTACTTCAGATCTTCGCCGTGAAACCAAGTATCGGAACCGCTTTTATGAACGATTATTTAGCATCCGATCGCGTGATGGATCTGGATGTTACGCATGATGTGAAGAATTTCCGCATGACATCTTCCTATGTAGAAACTCCATTTGTACACATCACGTGGAAAAAGGGCGAAGGGATCACCTCGTGGGTCGATAAAACGACAGGAAAAGAGCTACTTCGAGCTGATCGCCAGCACGCAGCTTTTACGCCAGTCTATGATGTTACACCTGCAACGAAGGTTGGAGAAATGACCGAGGTGCGTCGTCTGATGGGCCGTAATCGGAAGGGACCGGATGCGATCGTTTCAACGGGCGAGTTAATTAGTGCGGAGCTCATTACGCAAGGTCCGGTGTATGGCATTATTCAATTGACCTATAAGGTGGATGGCTGTGAGCATTATTCCTTGTTCTTAACAGTATACGCGGATCGTCCACGTGTGGATGTGGCCGTACGTATGCATAAAGAGAGCGTATGGAAGCCTGAAAACTTATATGTTTCACTTCCTTTTGGTGGCTCATTATCAACGGATAAGTATGACTTATGGGTGGATAAGATGGATGCGTTGACACGGATGCGGAAGGATCAATTACCAGGCAGCTTAGCAGATTACACAGCGGTTGGAGAAGGAGCTGTATATGTTTCCGAATCGCAAGGCGTTGTGATCGCGATGCCAGACACTCCATTAATTCAGCTAGGTTCGCTAGAACATGGGTATCGACTGCTTAACGGTGATGAGAAGCTAGAGCAGGATCCAGCTCATTTGTACGCTTGGGTGATGAATAACTATTGGGAAACTAATTTCTCTGCGACATTGGGTGGTTTCTATGAATTTAGATATTTCATCACTTGGGGCGAGAACTATAGCAAACCGGATGCTTCCATGGATGCATGCCGTGGAATGAATGCTGGCATTCTAGCTTGGCGCCAACACTAGCTCAACAAAACTGGAGGTATATATCGAATGAAATATAAAAACCCTTCGTTATCTATTGCTGAGCGTGTTGCAGATTTGTTGGCCGAAATGACGCTGGAGGAGAAGCTTGGACAGCTTCTCCAGCCTTTTGGCTGGAAGACATATGTAAAAGGCGACGGAGATGTTCAGCTCACGGATACATTTAAAGACGCAATTGCGAATGGTGGAGTCGGTTCACTATATGGTGTGCTTCGAGCAGATCCATGGACAGAGGTTACACTTGAAACAGGCTTGTCCCTGCGTGAAGGGGCCGAGGTTACTAATCTTATTCAGCGATATGCAATGGAGCATACGCGACTAGGCATTCCAATTCTATTTGGTGAGGAATGCTCCCATGGACATATGGCCATAGGGAACACGGTGTTCCCTGTACCACTGACCATAGGAAGTAGCTGGAATACAGAGTTGTTCCGACAGGTTTGTCAAGCTGTAGCGGTAGAGACTCGTGCACAAGGGGGAGCAGCTACCTATTCTCCTGTATTGGACGTGACACGTGATCCGCGATGGGGGCGGACAGAGGAATGCTTTGGTGAAGATCCTTATTTGATTAGTGAAATGGCAATAGCTGCGGTGAAAGGGTTGCAAGGGGATTCGTTAAATACGGATCATACCATTCTTGCAACCTTGAAGCATTTTGTAGCTTATGGTAGTCCAGATGGTGGGCGTAATGCGGATACCGTACGTATGGGCATGCGTGAGCTGATGGAGAAGGATTTACTTCCTTTCCAGCGTGCGGTTGCAGCAGGTGCCAAATCCATAATGACAGCTTACAACGAAATTGATGGCGTACCTTGTACGTCTAGTAAAGAGCTGTTGACGCATATTTTACGTGACACATGGGGCTTTGACGGATTCGTCATCACGGATTGTGGAGCGATGAGTCAACTCAGACACGGTCATCAAATTTGTGAGACGGAAGAAGAAGCGGCCAGTCTATCGCTGAAAGCGGGCGTAGATATGGAGATGTCCGGTGAAACCTTCGGGCAATATTTACAAACTGCGCTGGATCAGCAATTGATCGCAGTGTCAGATCTAGATCTTGCGGTGGAGCGAATCTTGCGCTTGAAATTTGAATTAGGATTGTTCGAACACCCGTATGTGAATCCAGCGTTGGCAGAGCAAGTTATTGGTCAATCGTCTCATCGAGAGCTGGCTCGGCAAGCTGCACGCGAAGGCATTGTGTTACTGAAGAATAAGGAACAGGCATTACCGTTATCTCCATCCCGTGGCAAGATCGCCGTGATTGGACCGAACGCGAACAATATGTATAACCAGTTAGGCGATTATACGTCACCGCAGGAGCGGGAGCAGATTGTTACCGTATTGGATGGCGTTCGCGCGAAGTGTTCAGGCTTTAGTGAGGTTGTGTATGCACCAGGCTGTCGAGTCAAGGATCCGTCGAGAGAAGGGTTTGAGTCAGCGATTGCAGCTGCCGCTACAGCGGATACAATTATTGCTGTTGTAGGCGGATCGAGTGCACGTGATTTTGGCGAAGGTACGATTGATTTGAAGACTGGGGCTGCGGTCATTACCGATACGTTTATGCTAAGTGATATGGATTGTGGAGAAGGGTTTGATCGTGCCCAGCTGAATTTATGTGGAGTACAGCTCGAGCTGTTGCAGGAGCTTCACAGTTTAGGCAAGAAGCTGATTGTTGTGTATATCAATGGTCGCCCAATTGTTGAGCCATGGATTGATGAGCATGCTGATGCGATTGTGGAGGCATGGTATCCAGGACAAGAAGGAGGTCATGCGATTGCGGATATCCTGTTCGGTGACTACAACCCATCAGGTCGATTAACATTATCCATTCCGAAGCATCTGGGACAATTGCCTGTGTACTATAATAAGAAGCGTTCGCGTGGGCATCGATATTTAGAGACGGATTTCCAGCCGCAATATGTATTTGGATATGGGCTGAGCTACACGAGCTTTCACTACGATAGTATCCAATTGGATCAGTCGAGTATTTCCGTTGGTGGTACTTGTACGGTTTCGGTGGATGTGACGAATACGGGAGATGTGGCTGGACAAGAGGTCGTTCAGCTGTACATCAAGGACTGTGTCAGTACGATATCACGCCCAGAGAAGGAGCTGAAGGGCTTCTGTAAAATAGTTTTGGAGCCTGGGGAGAAGCGTACGGTTCACTTTACAATTACGTCACAGGAGCTGCAATTTGTCTCAGCAGATTTAACATGGATCGTCGAGCCTGGTCGATTCGAAATTCACACCGGTTCGAATGTAGAGCAAACATTGTCCATCGATTTACAGGTTGTACAATGAGTGCGATGAAGCCGACGAACGATCAGGAGGATTACTAATGATTAGAATACAACGATTCATTCGAGAGTTATCTGAACGACAGTGGCTCGAATCGATTCCCATTAAGGACTGGGACGTACAAGCAACGGAATATATATTACCTGGTAAATATACCGAGGAACGTCCCTTTGTCGGAAGCGATGCTTTTGATTTATTTCCAAGCAAACAAGGTACAACGTATATGCTGCGTACGACGTTATCCATTCCGAACGAATGGGCTGATGACGCAGTAGGTTTATATTTTACCTCCGGATCAGGTGGGGAAGGGCTGCTTCGTATCAACGGGCAGTCCTTTCAAGGGTTAGATCGAAATCATCCATTTGTTAAATTACCAGATCAGGTAGGCAAACAAATCGAAGTGGAAATTGAATTGTTTGATGCTGTGCCGGAGCCTGTAGATCCGTTAAACCAGCAAGCGACCATTCATGCTCCTATTCGTAAGATTCATAGCACGCTAGTCTATGTGAACACAACAGTGCAGTCACTGATGTATTCTGTAAGCGTCATTATGAAGGCTGCCGAATTGCTACCCACGTCAGATTTTCGTCGTACTCGCATGATGGAAGCTTTATATACAGCGATGGATGCATTTACTCTGTTATTACCGGAGAAGATTGCAGGCGGTGCCGCAGCTTCAATTGAACACCAGCTTGTCGAACAAATAAGACAGATCGGTGGCAATAGCGAAGGTGTCATCCATATGGTAGGACAATCTCATATTGATATTGCATGGCTGTGGCCATGTCGTGAGACGGTTCGCAAGACGAGCCGGACGTTCTCAACTGTAAATGCTTTAATGGATGAATTTCCTGAATATCGGTATGCACAAAGTCAGCCGTTACTCTTCGAATATTTAAAGATGAATGATCCAGCGTTATATGAGCGTGTAAAAGAACGAATTCGTGAAGGCCGCTGGGAGCTTGTTGGTGGCATGTGGGTGGAGCCGGATCTCAATATACCAAGTGGTGAATCGTTGATGCGGCAAATGCTCTACGGCCAACGATTTTATCAACAGGAATTTGGCAAGCGATCCTTTATAGAATGGTTACCGGATACCTTTGGCTACTGTGCCTCATTACCGCAAATTTTGAAGCATGGTGGCATGCGTTACTTCATGACGACGAAGCTGAATTGGAATGATACGAACCAATTCCCGTATGACTTGTTTTATTGGGTAGGAATTGACGGAACACCGCTGCTATCGTATTGCAACCATGGGGTGAACGAAGATACGCAGCCGAAGGATGTTCATGAG
Organism: Paenibacillus sp. FSL R10-2734; assembly: GCF_037963865.1. Lineage (NCBI taxonomy): Bacteria > Bacillati > Bacillota > Bacilli > Caryophanales > Paenibacillaceae > Paenibacillus > Paenibacillus sp. FSL R10-2734. The sequence continues at coordinate 3,452,594 of NZ_CP150170.1, forward strand.
CATTGGCAATCTTATCGGGAGAAAGCTAAGCATCCGGAACAAATGTTATTGTACGGGCATGGGGATGGCGGTGGCGGTGTCACGCGTGAAATGCTCGAATACATTCATCGCTCGGATCTCATGATCGGTCAGCCCTCCTCTCAATTTAGTAGCGCGGAGGCATTCTTCACGGATATTTCCGAAGCAAATCCAAATTTACCGAGCTGGCACGGTGACCTGTATCTTGAATTACATCGAGGTACGTATACGACACATGGGCGTAACAAACGTAATAATCGGAAGGCTGAGGTTCTGTATCGTGAAGCAGAGTTATGGTCTACGTTGGCCCGATCATCGCTGAGCTCAGAACAAGCAACGACGTTACAGCATGATTTACATGAGGGATGGAAATTGATTTTATTAAATCAGTTCCATGATATTATTCCGGGTTCTGCCATTACAGAAACGTATGAGACATCGATGAAAGAGTATGTGGAAGTATTCGAGCGTGGGACAGCAAGCTTACAGACCGGGATGGCAGCCATTGCAGCACATATTCAGATCGAAGGGACGATGGAAGGAACACCGTTCCTTGTATTGAATAGTTTGGGCTGGAGCCGTGATTGTGTGTTAGAGCTGACTACCCAGGATCTTATCGATCAAGGTGTTACGAATATTGAATGGGATCGCTTAACGATCGTGACTACGGATGGCGAATCATTGGATTATGAAGTTAGTACCTATGGAACGACCAAGATCCTTCGAATTCGCGTACCGAATGTTCCGGCAATGGGCTACAATACGATTCTAGTACGTGAAAATGTAGTAGCTGCAGTGCCAGAAACGCCGAAAGTATTACCAGAGCTGCTTGATGAGTGGGAGACAGCCTATTATCGTATACGCTTCAATGAACAAGGAGAAATATTAAGCTTATACGATAAACAAGCGAATCGTGAAATCGTGAAGGCGGGAGAGCGGGCGAATCAGTTACATTTCTTCCATGATCGTCCGACGCTATGGGATGCATGGGACATTGATCCGCGCTATGAAGAGCAGTCTGCTGGAGAGGCAGTTCTGTTAGAGAAGAAGCTCATCAGCTCAGGAGCTGTTACCGATGTCATAGGCTTTTGTTGGCGCCTAGGACAATCCACGATTGAGCAGGAGATGGTTCTATATCATCATCATGCTCGCATTGAGTTTAGAACAAAGGTGGATTGGCAGGAAACCCATAAGCTGCTGAAGGTGGGCTTCCCACTCGATGTTGTAACAAGTCGAGCCACTTATGAAATACCGTTCGGCGCATTAGAGCGGAATACACATCGCAATACAAGCTGGGATCAAGCACAATATGAAGTGTGTGGTCATCGCTTCGCTGATGTGTCTGAGCATAGCTATGGTGTCAGTGTGCTGAATGACTGTAAGTATGGTTATGATACCCAAGGAAGCACGATTCGTCTTTCCTTGCTACGTGCGCCAAGATGGCCGGATATAACGGCAGATCAGGGATATCATGAGTTCACCTATGCACTGTATCCACATGCCGGTGATTGGCGCCAAGGACACACACTTCGAGCAGCAGCAGAGCTGAATCATCCACCTGCTTATATTGCAGTATCCACCGTAGATGCTACAGAGCTACCGAGCACGAATGTATGGGATCTATGTTGTTCGTTGCTTCCATTTATAAGTGAGCATGTTGTCTTGGAGACGGTCAAATGGGCTGAGGATGGCGATGGCATCATTCTTCGTATGTATGAATCCGCTGGAGGTCGTGAGACGATCGAGCTGAAGTGGCCGTATCCACATCAAGCGGTGTATGTATCGAATGCCTTGGAAGAAGAAGTCATGTTAATGGACAGCTGGCAACTGACCTTTACACCTTATGAAATAAAAACGATCAAGATTAAGACTGTATAGTCAAAATTGGACGAATCCTGCATCTGAACGACATAGGAAGACGACGGCGGTTCGTTCTCTTCCTATGTCCATTTTGGAATGATATTGACGCTAGGCATCCATCAATCTATGTTCGGAGGTTGAATTAGCATGATCATGGCAACATCAGTACTAAACAATTCGACAGCATGGAAAAGACCTACAATAATTACGAAGCCTACCTATACTTCGGGCACGAAAGATCCTGTGATATGTCTCAATACATGTCTTGAGAATCCATGGTATTTCAGTATGAATCCACTCTCAACTGAACATATTGAGGCACAAAACCTCGATTCTTATGATTGGCATGAAATCATTGTTCCTGGTGAAGTTGCAATGCAAGGCTATAATATCGAAAATGACACACCATACTACTACACAACTTCTTTTATGATTCCAGAAGATTATGATGGAAAGCATGTAATACTAAGGTTCCATGGTATATATTCCAAAGCTAAGGTATGGATAAACGGGTTGTATAACCGTGATCATCAGGGTGGATTTACGACATGGGATTGTGATATTACGGATCAGATCCGCGCTGGGCAAGCTACTACTATCGTCGTTGAATTCATCGATGACATATGGGACCCTTCAATTGGTAGCAAATACGCTCATCATAATATTGGTGGGATTCTAAGATCGATAGAGCTTATTGCAGTACCTAAGACGCATCTTACTAGATTTCATTATGACATTGAATTTGACACCGCTTACAATAATGCGTTTTTGCAGGTATCACTAGGTGCCGCACTCCATCAAGCTAAAGCTGTTTATGTTCAACTTGAGCTAACAGACCAACAACAAGCCCTCGTACCACTTGAAGAGCATTCTATCGTTTTTGAGCCTGAGCAACAGCACCTCGATATATCGTTCAACATTCAACAACCAAAGAAATGGAATGCTGAGCAGCCCTATCTATACACCCTACAAGCCAAGTTATTTGACGATGAGCTTCAATTGATCGAGCAAGCTGAAGTACAAGTTGGATTCAGACAAATCAGCTTCGCAGGAAAGAACGGGACGGATCCGAAAGAAGTCTACATTAATGGAGAACGAATTAAATTAAGGGGCACATGCCGCCATAGTATTCATCCAAAGCTCGGTAGAACAACAACACCAGAAATGGATATACAGGATGTCATATTGCTACGAGAGCAAAATGTTAACTACGTACGAACCTCTCACTATCCACCGTCGGAGGAGTTTCTTGCGGCATGCGATGCGCTTGGTATGTATGTAGAGGAAGAAACAGCTGTTAATTTCCAGTATGCAAATGGACCTGGACCATGGCGAGATGACGAACCATGGTATATGAATCAATTAGCAGAAATGATAGAACGTGATCGTTCTCATCCTAGCGTTATTATATGGTCCTTAGCTAATGAGAGTGGCTGGCGCGCAAATGAGGAAGGGGATAAATTTAGAAGACAGCTGCAGTACGTTCAGCAAGAGGAGACGACTCGGCCAACTAAATTCAGTTATCCGTTCTTAGTTGAGGATGGCAGTACAACCGATATTTATAGCGCACATTATATTGATTATACAAATGATATGGATTACCACTTAGTTACTTATGGGGTGTCTGAGAAAGATATCGTCATTAACTATTCTTCCCCTGTTATTCACGATGAATATGCACATATCGCTTGCTATAACATCGAGGAACTTGAACGAGACAATAACGTACGCAACTTCTGGGGAGAGAGTGTATATAAGATATGGGAGAAGATTGTCAATACACATGGTGCGCTTGGTGGTGCATTGTGGGCTAATATTGATGATATATTCTTCCTGCCTGATGGTGTCCCCGAACGACATCAACAGCATTCAATTGGTACTGCCGCAGGATACGGAGAATGGGGTAATATGAGTGATGTCTGGCGCAGACATAAGCCTGAATATTGGATGACTAAGAAAGCCTACTCCCCAATTCGGATTAAGGAAGGCACCGTTGGGAATCCAGGATATGCCCCACTCATCATCTCAATTAGTAACTGGTTCAATCACACTAACCTGAATGAAGTGAACATTGGCTACAGCATTCACGTGGATGGGCAAATTATTGCCCAACCGTCTTTCTATGGACCTGATATTAAGCCATACTCAAGTGGGCAACTCGAACTCCCAGCACGAGATTGGAGCGATCGAGAGCGCATACATTTACAGTTCCAAACATCGGATGGCATTGTCGTAGATGAATATCTGCTCCCAATTGCAACAAGACAGTTCATATTCTGTGATACCGAGTATGAAGCATTAAAGGTCGAAGAAACGGATGAGCAATATCTCATTCGTAACAACATGGTTTCTTTCACATATTGCAAAGAATCAGCGATGCTCACTCAAGCAACTTTCCAAAACCGAGTTATACTTACAGGTGGACCGCATTTGAATTTGACCGGTGTCGATCTTGGTCATTGGATTCCAGGTTCCATTCATGTAGAAACTTGCGAGAATGACCAGCAGATTGTAGTCACAACTACTGGTCAATACACACTAGGCATAAAAGTTTTATTTGTTCAGAAGCTGTTCGCAAGTGGTAAAGTTGAAATTCGCTATACGCTGGACAATGTTGAACGTGAGCTTGAAATGCAAGAACTTGGCGTTGCATTTGATATGCCTGAGCACATCGATTATGTGGAATGGCAAAAATCAGGACGATTCAGTGTTTATCCTGAGCATCATATAGGGAGACTTACCGGCCGTGCCAACCGGGTTCGTGAAGCTAGTGATGAACAACCAGACATTTACGGAGAGCAACCTGCGTGGGAATGGAAGGACGATATGCGCAACTATTACTTGGAACTTAAAGACGATTCTACTAAAGGATTAGTTACTAATGATTTCCAAACGATGCGAGAGTATATTCACTTCTATGGTGTTGGTCTAGCAGATACGGACGCCACTCTACGCGTAGAATCCAACGGAAACGAGGCTGCTCGAATAGCTTATATGTATCAACCGCCTACACTAGTTAGCGATGCGGATACCGATTCATTAACCTATACGGGCGAATGGCAGCACCTACAAGATTCAAAAGGTATCAAAGGTACGGTGTGGCATTCGAATACTCCGGGATCTACCATTGAATTCTCATTTTACGGTACAGGCGTTCAGTTCATGTATAAGAAACATAAAACCGGTGGAACGATGCATGTTCACGTAGATGATCAGCCCAAGCACATCATTGGTACACATAGTGATATTGGTATGCCACTGTACCAACAACGATTTACTTGCAGAGAACTTCCACTGGCTCACCATAAGATTACCATTGAAGTCCCCGTCGATTACGAGGGAGCGGAAGTTGTCATCGAGGCATTCGAAATTCTGAATGATACCATTCCTGCAAAAATCAAAGCACAGCTTATTATCAATCAAGCCTGGTACTACCCAGCGTTAGGCTGGGGGAATTATTGCGGAGAACCGATCCGTATTGAATCAGGTTATTCGCAAATGACTACGATCAGAATGACTAATAATCCTCAAATGATTATAGAGTACGGTAAATAGCGTATGGAGGTGTGAAAGGTCGGCTACTCAAATAATGGGTAGCCGACCTTCTGTCTTTTATGAGAATAATTGATCAATACCTTTGAACGTATTCTCTATAACATGTTCAGATGTATATATAGATAGATGATGTGGTAGTAGTCCCTGTTCGAGCGCAGGTCCAAATACATCAAAACTTTTCGCGATTTGTCCGCCAAGCACGAGTCGCTGTGCTCCAAAGCCCACGATATAGGGATCAAGCATCTCAGCTAGACATGAACCAAATTGTTCGAATACTTGTTGATAGGCGAGATTTCCCTGTCTTGCCAGATCAGCGAGCTCTTTCACTTCCATGCCTTCTATTAATAATCCACGTTCCTGTGCGGCATGTAGAATACCACGACGGGAGAACACTTCATCGATCATTGTATGGCGATAAGGCTTATCATAGAGCTCTCCATTACGAGGAACTCCCTCACCCTCAATTCGAATTTTTCCTTGATCAATGAAAGCGGACCCCAGCCCTGTACCAAGTGTTAAAGAGATAAAACGTTCTTGTGGAAATAATGTACTAACCCCTAGCGCGAAAAGCTTAGCATCATTCTCGAAACGAATAGGTGCATGAACGAGTGCTGCTGCCCATGACTTATCATTATTTGCTTCCAACAAGCTACGAAAAACCTTCTTGAGATTCATGCCGTAAAGCGATTCAAACTTGCATAAGCCTTGAATATAGGAGATTCCTTGCTCATAATCAAATGGCCCGGGAAATGCAATTCCGATGTGCCACTCTGCAGCAGAAAGATCGTTCAACAAAGTTGTACCAAACATATATTGGTATTGCATGATCGTCATGAATTGCTGGAGCGTAGTGCTGGCATCTTCAGCTGCAAGTGAAGGGACTTGGAATTGAGAAGCCTGAATGGAGCAGCCGTTCATGACGAGACTGGACTTGATAAAGGTACCGCCAACATCGAGTGCGATAACGAATTTAGTCTCCAAGGAAGCTCACATCCCAAGCTTTGGATACCCCGGATTTAATGAGCGTACAAGGCTGGCTACCTAAATTCTCAACTCGATAGGCACCGAATGCAGCAGGCAGGATATAGGACTCCGCATACCGAAATTCGACTGAGACGGATTCATTGTCACAAGATACAATACGAACCTTTTCGCCTTCTACGAGATTGAACATGACCATTTCGTGATCCGTATGATCTTCCCATATATCGGTTAAATGTAATCGGTGTACATAGAAAAGTAGATCCTCCCGTTGACCGAGCTCCACCATTTCGTTGCGACCTTGGGATTGTAATAGGACGGGCTTAGCGATTAAATTCTCCTGCACCCATGATGTTTTCTTATAGAAATCGATATTCGGAAAGGCGTGATCAATATTAATCGGACGAGGTTTACCATCCATTCCTTTACGCAAGAAATCATAGATTTTAAACGTAAACCACCATGTTGTTGACGAAATCTCGAGTACAAGATTATTTTTTCCTGATGCATGCACCGTACCTGTTGGAATGAGGAATAGGTCGCCTTTTTCAGCTTCAAACTCATTTACATAGTCTGTTAATGGGATTGGAATAGCCGTTTCCTGCGCTGTCTTCACCGCTTGATAGAAATTTTCTTCGGTGCAAGTATCCGTTAATCCCAGATAGACATGGGATGTTCCTTGCTTCTCCATGATGTAATAGGATTCTTGTTGCTCCATAAATTCATTAAATTCACTTCGAATATACGATTGCTTAGGATGGACTTGGCAAGATAAATTGCCACCCTCGATCGTATCCAAGTAGTCGAAGCGAATCGGGAAGTAATCTCCGAATAATTGAACGTTGCGTTCGCCGAGAATGGCGAGATGCTCATAATGCATCACAGTAAGGAAAGGGATTTCGATGTGCTCACCTTGATATTCCAGAATGATAGAGTTCTCAGGTGCGATCGGTTCGAAGCTCCAGGCACAGTTCACCCAGTCCTGTGGTAGATCTGCTAGCTTCTTGAGTAACTGTCCACCCCACATTCCGGGAGCGAAGAAAGGCTTCACGCGCATAGGCGCTTGAGCAATGTCAGCGATTATAAGTCGAAGCGTCCAAGTTGTTGTTAGCTTCGGTTCGTCGTGGTTATTCATATCGATATAAAAATGGATGGAGTCTAGTACTTGCTTCCGGTAGGTTTCTAGAATCGGCCATTCAACGAACAGACAAATCTTATATTTCTCGACCTCATCCAAATTAGAAGCGAGTCCGAAGTTCAACAGATGAGATTTATGCTCAGCTTGTTGATATTCACGAGATACATCAAGAAAATAGCTGACATCATAGGCATGATTACCAAGCCAGAATGCACCAGGCCCGTAGGTTAGAATGACGGTTGTACGATCTTCAGCGATTGTGATTTGATCCACGTATTGTGAGGCCTGATCTTGAGCATCAGGGGAGAAATAATCGGTGATGGTTGCATCGGTAAAATATCCAAACGCACGATTATCGGTAATATTTCGATCAAAGAAGGTTCGTAATTCTGCATCGGATTTCAAATATTGACGGGTAGGGATGATCACCACCTGGTGATCATGCTGTTCAAGTTCTTGCTGTAGTCTATCCACAAGATCTGCAAAATGAGCACCGTGCGCACCGTCTAACGCAACACGAATGATAGCTTGAGGATTGTGATTTACGTATTGAAGAAGAGGGGGAATAATCGCTTCGTACCCTATTTGAATACCTGGTTGCGTGAATGGAGCAGCGGTACCTGGGTCAAAATATGAATGGAAGCGAACGGGATTTGTAGGACGTTTCTCGAACATGAATGGGTCACTCCTATACATATGAATTATATTCATTGTAAGGATTAATCCATGGGATTTCTTTAGAAAAAGCCCCCTCATTTTTGCACAAATCGGACATGCACAATAAATTAATCTACCTTTTCCCGTCCATTACTGAATTGGGATTTACGGAACTCCGCAGGGGATACGCCTAATAATTTGGTGAATACACGTGTAAAGTAATGCACTGTATCGAATCCAGTACGATTAACAATGTCTTTAATTGTATAAATACTATGCAGGAGTAAGTCTTTGGCTAGTTGAACACGTCGTTCCTGAATATAATGAATAACAGTCTGTCCGAGCTGCGCTTGAAAGATCCGGGACAAGTGACGAGTGGATAGATTCATCTCAAGTGCAATTTGATCGATCGGATCGGTGACATCATATTATCTTCAACATAGCGCTTAGCACGATTTAAATGTCGTAGCTGTTCATTCTCTTCTTCCGTACTCACGCTAGATTCTTTCGTGAATATTTGAAGGAATGAGTAAAATAATGATAGGGATATATAGTAACATGCCTGTTGATTAACCATTCCTAAAGCTCTCAATAAACTTGGAGGCTAGTGATGACAGGTATTTATCCTTAATCCAGACAGCGGCCACCCGAGTGCGCAGTGACTCACTACTGATTTCTTTATAGATCAAATTACTATTACTAGTTAATTCGAAAGCAGATTTGGGGATGATTCCGATGCCAAGGCCAGCATTAGCCCAGAGCAAAGTTGTTCTTGCATCATCGTTCATACAAAAGATTAGTGGATCAAAGCCATTCTCAAGACATGTCTCTCGGATGAGCTGTTCGAATCGGCGGTAGATTATTAGTGGTTTATCTTTTAACTCACCGATTTCAACAAAGGTTTCATCCGTATTCCAATCATAGTCTGGTGTCATTACGGCAATCATTGGCTCAGCTTGAGTGTAAAGGCATTCTAAATTTGTTGCGTTAAAGGGAGTACGGACGATACCGACTTCAACAATTCCCTTGTTCAATAGGTCGATGATTCTGAAGGTATTCCCTTCATGAATCTCAAACTTAACACCTTGATATGTTTTGTGGAACTCACATAGTCGATCTTGGAGCAGGGTAGCTCCGGAGGAAGAAACGGTGCCAATGGCGAGAGTGCCTTTTAAGCCTTTGACATAATCATTGAGTTCACGGGCGGTGGAGTCTGCCAGCTCCAGAATTTGCTGTGCTCTGTCGCGTAGAATGGCTCCAGCTTCGGTAAGCTGCACACTGCGCGGACCTCGTTCTACTAGCTTTACGCCAAGCTCTTCTTCTAGTAGCTTCAGCTGCTGGCTGAGCGGAGGCTGAGCCATTTGCAGCTTTCGAGCTGCAGAAGTGATCTGTCCTTCCTCAGCAATGGCCATAAAATATTTAAGCTGTCTAATATCCATTAAATAATCCTCCGAAATTGAGATATGTTAATCGTATGGGAGCGATACGAATCCAATATTATTAATATGCGAGTACATATGCCATAATCATAACTGTTCTTATACATATTTCAAGTGGTTAAATATTTCTTATGTTGGGTGTGGATGACGTTGTTCAAAATTGCAGTTTATTTAAAACCATACAAAAAAGAAGCAATTATCGGTCCGATCTTTAAACTAATGGAAGCGATACTGGAGCTGATTCTACCTACCATTGTTGCGTTAATCATCAACAACGGTGTTGGAAATCATGACAGTGCTTATGTTTACCGCATGGGTGGCCTTATGGTGCTGATGTCACTCCTTGGCTTCGGTTGCTCCATGGTATGCCAATACTATGCGGCCCGAGCATCTCAGGGGTTTGGAACGACACTTCGTAATAAGATGTTCCAACATATTACATCCTTATCGTTCGCAGAGCTGGACACTTTTGGTACGCCTACGCTGATTAATCGGATTACTAATGACGTAAATCAGCTGCAGATTGCAGTTGCCATGCTGATTCGTTTGGTTGTTCGTGCGCCGTTTATCTGCATCGGAGCTATCTTAATGTCCATGATCTTGGATTTCAGGTTATCGCTAATTCTAATAGCAGCAACGCCGATTTTTGGGATTATTTTATATTTTATTATTACTCGTAGTGCGCCTCTGTACCGATTGTATCAACAGAAGCTGGATGCACTTGCGCTCGTGCTTAGTGAGAATTTGTCGGGGATTCGCGTTATTCGTGCCTTTGCCAAAAGACGTACGGAAAAAGAACGCTTTGATGTCTCATCTGATGATTTGACGTTAACAGCGATCCGGGTCTCGCGGATATCCGCTTTGCTTGGGCCTATGACGACACTTGTAGTCAACGCCGCGATCATAGCTATTTTATGGGTAGGCGGAATTCATATCGATGGTGGTCGATTGTCTCAGGGGGAGATCATTGCCTTCATCAATTACATCACTCAAATTTTGCTTGCACTTATAGTGGTCTCCAACTTGGTCATTATTTTTACAAAAGCATCATCTTCTGCCAATCGTGTGAATGAAGTGCTGAGTGTGCAGGTATCCGTGTCCGAGGAAGGAAATGCTGTGATTGCTGAACCCGATCATACTGTTCCTGTCATATCATTCGATCATGTATCGTTTGGATATAATACGACAGGCGAATCAGCATTAGAGAATATATCGGTAGTCATTAACCGCGGAGAGACTGTGGGGCTGATTGGCAGTACGGGTTCTGGTAAATCTACTTTTGTAAATCTGATTCCACGTTTTTATGATGCGCTTCTAGGTGAAGTTAAGGTGGATGGAGTGAATGTCAGAGATTATAAGCTGCATCAGCTTCGCGAGAAAATAGGGATTGTGCCGCAAAAGGCAGTGTTGTTTACAGGAACAATCGCTGAAAATATTCGTTGGGGCAAGGAAGATGCAACCGAGGAAGAAATCATGCAGGCAGCCTCAGTTGCGCAGGCGGAAGAGTTCATACGTAAATTACCCGAGGGCTTAAATACGCAGGTATCTCGTGGTGGACTGAATTTATCCGGGGGACAAAAGCAACGCTTGACCATTGCTCGTGCAGTGGTAGGTAAGCCTTCAATACTAATTCTGGATGACTCCTCAAGTGCGCTGGATTTCGCTACTGATGCGGCACTACGCAAGGCACTCAAAGAGAGCAGCCAGGAAATGACTGTACTCGTCGTCTCGCAGAGGGTTAGCACTGTAAGGCAAGCGGATAAAATTATGGTATTTGAGGATGGGCGGATCGCCGGTGTCGGAACCCATGAGGAGCTGATGCGTGGTTGTGTAGAGTATAAAGAAATTTGCCTGTCCCAGCTATCTAGTGAGGAGTCGGGCCAATGAACAACAATATTTGGAAAAGACTATTTGTATACACAGGACATTATAGAAAAATAGCTATAGGTGCGGTTATATGCGTTTTTCTAAGTGTGATTGCGAGTCTGATCGGGCCGCTGCTCATCGGTAGAGCTGTCGATTTTATGATAGGACCGGGACAGGTAGATTTTAACGCTGTTCTTAGACTGCTTTTAATTCTGGCAGTAGTGTATATCGTCGGCAGCTTTTTTGGATGGCTCCTTACTTATTTAACGAATCGAATTGCATACCGGACTGTTTATGACTTACGTCGGGAGCTTTTTGATAAATTAAATGTTCTACCGTTAAAATTTCACGACAATCACCCGCAAGGGGACAGCATCAGCCGGTTTGTGAATGACATGGATGCGGTCTCTGACGGTCTGCTGCAGGGCTTCTCCACACTCCTTACGGGGATAATCACCATTGTTGGGGCAATTGTGCTAATGCTGTACATTAGTCCTCTGATGACCTTGGTAGTTCTCCTGTCAGCACCTGCTACATTTTTTGTGGCAAGATTTATTACGATGCGCTCTCAGAAGATGTTTAAAGAGCAAGCCAAGATTCTGGGTGGTCTCAACGGATATGTGGAGGAGATGATCGGCGGACAAAAAGTGGTCACCGCTTATCATTATGAAGAACGTGCAATGTCTCAGTTTGAAGAACGTAACGAGACGTTGTATCAGACTGGGGTGAAGTCACAATTTTACGGTTCCTTGTCCAATCCGACAACACGTCTGGTCAATAATGTTACATTCTCTGTTATTGCAATGATCGGAAGTATTATGGTAATTCGGGGTCATTTTACGGTAGGGGATCTGTCCAGTTTCTTGATCTTTTCCAACTTGTTCGCTAAGCCGTTTAATGAAATTACAGGTGTGATTACACAGCTTCAATCGGCAACTGCCTCTGCGCAGCGGATCTTCGCCATTCTTGATCTAACGCCAGAACAACCCGATAATACAGACGCGAAGGTTATGCATACAAGCCAAGGTACCATCACGTTTGAAAAGGTATCCTTTGCTTATAGTCCAGAACGTCCTTTGATTAACGATTTCAGTCTAGAAGTGAAACCAGGTACCCGAGTCGCGATTGTAGGACAGACTGGTGCCGGTAAGACGACGCTGGTAAATCTGCTCATGCGTTTCTATGATGTGGACCAAGGTTCAATCAAGATTGATGGTGTGGATATCAAGTTGATTACCCGTGACAGTCTACGACGTAATTTTGGGATGGTGCTGCAGGATACTTGGCTTTTTGGAGGCACGATCAGGGAAAATATCGCTTACGGTAAACCTGAGGCTACAGAGGAAGAGGTCATCGCCGCCGCTAAAGCTGCGAATGCCCATGGCTTTATTAAACGCCTGCCTGAGGGGTATGACACGAAGATCAGTGGCTCAGGGGATAACCTATCACAAGGACAGAAGCAGCTGCTTACAATAGCACGAGTAATGCTCGTAGATCCGCCGATGCTTATCTTAGATGAAGCTACTAGTAGTATTGATACGTTAACTGAAGTGCGGATTCAGAAAGCTTTTCTGACTATGATCGCTGGTCGAACCAGCTTTGTGATTGCCCATCGATTGTCAACGATTCGAGAGTCGGATCTCATTCTTTTCATGAAGGATGGAGATATTGTGGAGAGTGGTACCCATGAGGGGCTACTAGCCGGCGGTGGATATTACGCCAGATTATATAATAGTCAGTTTGCGACAGCGTAGACCTAGGATTATAAAATAAGAAGTATTCAAACCTAGTATTAGGGGCGAGTGCTTCTTTTTTAGTTGTCATGGCATTTACTGTCCCGAAAATGAAACCTTAGGTGGTTCCCTTCGTATCCTTAAATATGCAAATATTAGGGAGGGAATTCATTACAATGTCAATGTTTAAACGAATGCTCGCGAGTGCCGGAATTGGAGCGGCTAAGGTAGATCTCATGCTCCATCAAGATTTCGTGAACGCAGGTGATACGATCAGTGGTGTCGTCCGAATTCAAGGTGGCCGAGTGGATCAGCAGGTCGATGACGTCTACGCATTCGTTAAGACGCGTTACTTGAAAGAGCTGAACGATAAGAAGATGGAAGTGGAAGCGACGGTATCCAAATTCCTGTTAGCAAGTAAATTTAAAGTAGTGGCGGAGCAGGTCTATGAATTTCCCGTCTCATTCCAGCTTCCGGCGATAACGCCAGTGACCTTAGGTAGATCGCCGGTTTGGATTCAAACCGGACTTGATATTAAAGAGGCAATTGATCCAAAGGATCAGGATTATCTTCAAGTAGGCCCTCATCCATATTCCGCTATTATTCTGGATGCGATGAATCAGCTTGGGTTCCGTATTCGTGAAGTGACTTGTGAATATGCACCTCGTTATGGCAGGATCAATGGCTTAGATTTCGTTCAAGAATTTGAATTTGTTCCTCCCTCACAGTTCCGAAATCAACTAGACGAATTAGAAATCGTTTTCTTTCCAGATGAGGATGGCATTGAATTGCTTTTGCAGATCGATCGCAAGGCACGTGGTTTAGCTGGTTTGTTCGCCGATGCGCTTGATACAGATGAGAGTTTTATGAAAATACGATTCGATCACAATCAGCTTGCTGACGGAGCTGGCTATGTTGCAGATCAACTACTCGAAACGATTCGTAAGTACGTATAAACGAATAGAGTTACATTACTGTAAAAGAGGGACTCACCCCTCTTTTTTTTGTTTTTTTATAAGAGAAAATTATTTATTTGAGAAAATGAACGTTATGGACAGGTTAAGCGTATTATAGGTAAACTTTCACGGAAAACCACAAGCTTCTATTATGAAGAACGGAAAGGGAGTACCAAGATGTTGACTATAAAACATTTTACCAAGAGCTATAAGGGCGGTAAGAAAGCAGTGAATGATTTGAATTTAGTAGTTGAGAAGGGCGATATTTATGGCTTCATTGGTCATAACGGCGCAGGGAAAACAACGACTATCCGGGCAGTTGTAGGTGTTCTTGACTTTGAGGAGGGGGATATTGAAATAGGTGGGTTCTCCATAAAAAAAGATCCTTTAGCCTGCAAAGCGATTACTGCGTATATTCCGGATAATCCGGATCTGTATGATCATCTTACGGGTATCCAGTATTTGAATTTTATTGGTGACCTCTTTAGTGTATCGAAAGCGGATCGGGAGTTATTAATTAAGAAATACGGTGATGAATTTGAGATTACATCGCATTTGGGGGATTTGATCTCCTCGTATTCGCATGGTATGAAGCAGAAGCTCGCTATCATCTCTGCGCTTATCCACCAACCTAAGTTGTTAGTTCTGGATGAACCCTTTGTTGGACTTGATCCAAAAGCCGCACACACGCTTAAAAGAATCATGACGGAGATTTGCAGTCAGGGCAGTGCGATCTTTTTTTCGACGCATGTACTGGATGTGGCCGAAAAGCTCTGCAATAAGATTGCCATTATTAAAGCGGGAGAGCTGGTCACCCACGGCAAGACAGAAGAGGTAAAGGGAGATAGCAGTCTTGAAGATGTATTCTTGGAGTTGATTAAGCATGATTAATATATGGAGATTAACTAAGATACAGCTGATCTCATCCTTTGGATTAAACAAAGCTTTGCATACGCGTGATGTTAAAGAAAAACGCAAAATGCTTTTGCTTCGCATCGGTATTCTAATTGGTATTGTTGTGATGGCAGTGGCTTCATTTGGATATAGCTTCATGATCGCGATGACCCTTGAACAGATCGGCCGGCCAGAGCTGCTGCTTGCGATTATGATGGCTGTTACTAGCCTAATTGGTTTTTTTACAACGATCTATAAGGCGAGTGGTGTATTATTTGGCTCCAAAGATTACGATCTCATTATGTCTTTGCCTATCAAAACGAGCCATATAGTAGCAAGCCGAGTGGCTCAGCTCTATGTGTTAAACCTATTCTTCTCTTTGATGGTGATGGTACCTGCAGGCGTTGTATATGCTATAAAGGTGAATCCCGGTGTATTATATTATTTGTATTTCATGTTTACTCTGTTATTTATTCCGTTAGTACCGATCATTGCTGCAACGATTATAGGGGCATTGATCAGCTGGATTTCCTCACGATTTAAAGGAAGTCGCATAATAACCCTCATCCTAACATTTGTTGTGATTATCGGTATGATTGTTGGATCAGGTCAAATAAATGGAAATAATCCACAATTACTTGTGGATTTGAGCACACAAATTGCTGATCAGATATACAGCTTATATCCTTTGACGCTTATGTATGTAAATGCGGTTTGCTCGTATCAGCTGGACGCCTTAATACTGTTTATTGGGCTTTCGCTGATTTCTTTTATGCTGTTTACCGTGGTATTAGGCAGCAAATATAAAGCGATACACACAGGTCTAACGACCTCTTTTTCCAGCAATAAGTATCAAATGAAGTCGCTTGAAGTATCATCACCACTGTACACATTGTATAAAAAAGAGCTGCGTCGCTATTTCAGTTCTTCTTTATATGTGCTTAACACGAGTATTGGTATGGTGATGTTACTTGTGATGGCGGTCGCCTTGCTGTTCGTTAGTGCAGAGCAACTAGGACAACTTGTTGAGATCCCAGAGCTTTCAAATTATCTGAATCGACTGGCTCCACTGTTTGTTTCCTTTTTTGTAGCTATAAGCTGTACGACATCAAGTTCTATTTCGCTTGAAGGTAATAATATTTGGATTTTAAAAAGCGCACCTGTGCCGACATTAACGATATTGTTAAGTAAAATAGCAGTGAATCTTACGATTACTGTCCCGATTGTGGTTGTCAGCAGTGTGCTCCTCATGATTTCCCTAGGTACGGGATGGATGGAAAGCTTGCTATTACTGGTTATTCCCGTCCTATATGCTTGTCTTACAGCCATGATAGGTGTGATCGTTAACTTAAAACTGCCTAAACTAGAGTGGACAAATGAAGTAACGGTAGTCAAGCAAAGCGCATCTGTTTTAGTGACGATATTGTTAGGCTTTATAAGCTTATTAATTCCATTTGGTTTGAGTCTACTTCTAGCCGATCTAAATGGTAATCTCGTATTGTTAGGTATTGGAGTGTTGATATTAGTGGTGTGTAGTGCGATTTATCGATATATTCAATCCAAAGGGGAGCTTTTGTTTCGGGCTCTATAAATAGCTAAGCTGTCCCAAAAGCCATAGAGATGGCTACTTGGGACAGCTTTGTTTTTAACTAGAATTAACGTCGCCGCTGAGTAACACGCTCCGCTTTTCCACAATCAGTCCGTTCTCTCCACTGTTTAGGAGGAAATAGTCTCTTCAATCTAAAAAAACAAAAAATCGCCCGTTTTGGTAAAGTGGAGGTAGCAGATATTAATCTAAATCTGCCCCACAACTCGCAGATTTGTGCATGAAAAGAGAGGACAAACTATTCCGCAAAAAATATACTTATTTTAAGGAGCTGATTTTATGGAATGGATTGAAAGGCTAAATAAGGCTATTAACTACATAGAAGAACACATCACGGAGGAGATTGATTACGAACAAGTTGCAAAAGTAGCGTGTTGCTCGACTTATCATTTTCAAAGAATGTTTGCGTATATGGTAAATGTTCCTCTTTCCGAATATATTCGCCGCAGACGTATATCATTGGCAGCCGTCGATTTGCAGGATGGTAAGAAAAAAATCATCGATGTAGCTCTTAAATATGGTTATACTTCCCCGACTGCATTCAATCGGGCGTTTCAAAGTATACATGGCGTTGCCCCATCCGTTGTAAAAGATGAAGGCGTTTCATTAAGGGCATTTCCGCCTATCAGCTTCAAAATTACAATTAAAGGAGTGGATGAAATGAATTATCGAATTGAACAGAAAGAATCCTTTCGCATTGTTGGAGTAGCAGAACCGCTTCATAAAGAGATCGAGAAGAATTTTGAAATCGTGCCGCAAATGTGGGAAAAGGCCGCTATGAATGGAACTATCGAAAAATTAGTATCCATGATGGACAGCTCACCTATGGGGGTGTTAGGGGTAAGTCTTTGCAATGATTTTGAGGATTGGCGGCACTTCATCGCTGTTGCCAGTACAAAGACGATAGATAACACACTGGAAGAATATATTGTCCCGTCTTTTACATGGGCGATATTCCCCGGAGAAGGCAAGGCTCCGCAAGCTATACAGGAGTTAGAAAAACGAATTGTGACCGAATGGCTTCCCACTTCCGGATATGAATATGATAACGGACCAGATATTGAAGTTTATATAAGTCCTGACCCGCAGAATGCGAAATTTGAAGTATGGATACCGGTAAAGAAAGTGAAATGAATGATAAACACGACCTGTAGTAAGGTACCCTGTTATTCTTGATAAGAAAAGGAGGGATCGAATGAGTTACAAAAAAATAAAAGAACAATAGCAACATTTGTGTCAAGGAAAAGCGGAATGAAACTGCGCATTTACCCCGAACATATCAGCCAATATACCGAATTTTTGTGTGCTTTACCCAATGAGATAAAAAAGGAGATAAAAAAATCGTCCGTGTGTAAGCGGTTAATAAATTCAAATGATTGCAACCCCAAGTGTGTTATGGGATATGATTTTTTTATGGATAATGAGCATTATCAAAAATGTCGCTATATGGCATTTATGCCAACTTTAAGTGAGGAAAGCAATCAATACATTAAATCTTTTTTAGAGCATGAGATTAACGCACAGTAAAGAAACGTTGTAACTGATAATTTCGAATATGAATGGGCTTCAGAAAGTTAATCTTATATCATTCTACCAATATTTTGGCAATGTTTATTGATTCTATCCTTGGTATAATTCGAAGATTATATCCGAGGAGGATCATCTCGTGAACAATAGATTTGGTAGGTTTGCAGTCATAATAATCGTTATAGTGCTTGTAGCTGGAATATTTATTCAGCATATATCGGCCGATGACGAGGCGCCTTTTAAGGATATAAAGACTAGTTATGCTAAAAAAGAAATCATAGATTTATATCACAGGAACATATTAACTGGCACAACGTCGACAAGCTTTTCACCTACTCAATCGATTACTAGAGCGGAATTCATTACGGTACTTGACCGTCTGCTAAAGCTTGATCCGGCAGTTAGTCCAGTCTCTCCATATACCGACGTAGCTAAGAGTGCTTGGTACTACGGCTGGATACAGGCGGCTGTTCAGCTTGAACTGGCTAACGGCACGTCGGCAACTACCTTTGCCCCAGCAAAAGCTGTTACTAGGCAGGAAGCGGCCATCTGGATGACTAAGGCTTTAAAGCAAACTAGCCATATTGCCGCTCTAACCTCGTTCAATGATCGAAATGAAATTGCTAGTTGGGCAAGATCAGCTGTTGCTACTGTAAATGATCTAGGTTTAATGAAGGGGGATAATAGTAAAAATTTTCGCCCATCCGATCCTATAACTAGACAGGAAACAGCGGTCCTCATTGACCGGGTGCTGCAGCATGATGGCTGGGCAGCAGAGCTTGAAGACGAGCCGGAGAATCACATCGTTATAGGCTGGCAATATGGTCAAACGAGGGCACAATACGAGAACACTGTTCTGAAATCCAACGTCAACACGTTATCGCCACGGTGGTACTATGTAGGAGCAAAAGGTGCAGTAACAGATTCGACGGACGCCTCTCTTATAACATGGGCAAAGAAAAATAACAAAAAAATATGGGCGATGGTTGGCAATCGTTCGGATCAAGAAGCGACTCATCAAATGTTGTCGAGTACAACCACAAGGAATACAGCAGTAAATCAACTAGCAGCTGTAGTGAGCAAGTATGGATTAAATGGACTAAATATTGATTTTGAAAATGTAGCGCCTAATGACCGTGAGTATTTGACCTCGTTCATTACACTATTAGCTGCGAAAATGCATGCCCTTAACGCTACGCTGTCGATAGACGTATCTCCCGATCTAGGAACGGATTGGACGGAAGCTTTTGACTACGCTGCACTAGGGAAGCAAGTGAATTATTTGGTGATGATGGGTTATGATGAGCATTATGATGGAAGTAAGCTTCCGGGGCCTAATGCTTCGATTCCTTATGATCAACATGCTGTGAGTACAGTACTAAAAGTCGTACCTAGCCAGAAGGTTATATTGGCACTGCCTTTATATAATCGTGATTGGACGTTGAACCCGAATAGTACGGTTTCATCTTCAAAGTATATCTCGCTCTCGGAGCAAAATCAGATTATTAGTAACTACGCAACGAAGCCCGTATGGAATGAATCTTTAGGACAATATGTTGCTAACTATTGGAAGCAGTCTATAAAGCATACGATCTGGATTGAAGATGGGCGTTCATTAATAGCTAAATATGACTTGACCGTTAAGAACAATCTAGCTGGGGTTGCTTATTGGTATATAGGTGGGGAAAGCTCAGATATATGGCCTAGCCTTAGAAATGCAGAGGAATTTTATGATTATACCTTTTAAAAAAAGAAAGACTGGATGCTGATAGCCACATAGCTATGTTGCTTTCCAGTCTTTTTTATTTGGTTAATATCGCCAAAATGGCAGGTATCACATTCGAGTGACGTATTTTTTGAAGTTTTTCACTTTAATAACTTTGACATTTTTGGCTAAAAGCTTCTTGTCGCTAACGATCCAGGTGTGATCTTTAGAGTTTTTTCTGCGAATTGCAGCGAAGTTATACTTATTTCCTGCGTAAATTTTAAAGCCATGAGCTGCGCAATCAGCACAAAATTTAACGCATTCACCTCTGTTCCGATCTGGAAAAGAAATTTGATCGAACACCTTGCGTTTAACGAGTAAGGTCGCACCTTGAACATTGGTTACATATTTATTCTCCATACGGAGGTAACGAAGCAAAAGTAACTTCTTATCATTCAAATACATATAGTGAGCCCGTTTTCCAACGATATCTGCTTTAGTCTTATGGAGTATTTGCATACTATCAGTTAAGTAATTGGTAGCGTAGTAGTCGTCATCATCAAATTTAGCAATATAACTATAATTCGCTAGTTGTACACCAAAATTCAAACAATAACCGAGGGAATGATGTTCCGGTACTTTAAAAACCCACACATTCTTATGTTTTTTTGCAGCAGCTGTATAGTCATCTATCTTCAAGCTATCATTATTTATGATCACGATAAGCTCTTTAAGCTTGAAATTTTGTCGTCGATAGTTATCAAACAGTGTATTTATACAGTCAGCTCGTTTCGTACAAGTTAGTATAGATATACCAGATGGGGTGGATTCAGCTGCCCTTTTCATACCTTGATCTTTGGACTGCGTCCAACAAATGCCTTGTAATTTTTAATATTGCGGATGATTTTATGGTTTGCTATTAAAGTTTTATCACTGATGATCCAAGTGTGCTTTGAAGAGTTCTTTCTACGAATAGCGACGAAGTTATTCTTACTCGCAGAGTAAACCTTATAACCTTTCTTTCTACTTCTGCTGCAAAAAAGATCATCCTCACCCACGTTTTTATTAGGGAATTTTACTTGTTCGAATACTCTGCGTTTGAAGACGAGTGTAGCGCCAGGGAGATGAGTAACCGTTTGATGTTCATCATGTGGGAACCGAAGAATCAAAGTCTTAGAACCACTTAAATACATATAATGAGCCCGTTTTCCAAGAATATCAGCATTCGTTCTATTTAATGTCTGGAGACTTTCTGTCAAATAATGAGGGGCATAATAATCATCGTCATCGAATTTGGCGATTGTAGGGTATTTGCATTTCGTAACGGCAAAGTTTAAGCATGAACCCAGAGTTTGATGTTCAGGTTTGCGAAATATCTTTATATTTTTGTGTTTTTTAGCTAAGTGTTGGTAGGGGAGTAGTGGGATTGTATTATTATTGATAACGATGATGAGCTCTTTTTGGGCATATCGTTGTCTGCTGTAATTCTGAAGTAGGTTGTTTAAATAATTTTGACGATTCGTACAGGTGATAATGGAAACACCGTTCATTTAACCAACCCCCATATGCGTTTTTTGGGAAAAGTATAATAATACGATATGTCCAAGTTAGGATAGAGTAACGGCATATCCACCTCATGGATGCAAAAATGGATTTCTTTGAAGAATAGAAAACCCACAGTTATTGCTGTGCTCGTATTACCGTAGAAGCCCTCTGCATATTATTCGATTACGGGGTGATTTAACTAACTCACAGGAGAGTATAAACTGATTGCCGAATTACAATTAAAGAAGTTATCGATATTTAGTAGTGATTGGAGGAAATATGAAGAAAAATGACTGGATTAAAGTACTTTTGATAGTGTCCCTATTGGGGAATTTCACCTTACTTATGAATAATCAACGTACGAACAGACATCAAGATTTAGAAAAAAAATATTTGAAAACTTATATTTACCGAGATCTAGCTCAGCTTGAAGCAACTATACAGTATCAAATAGATAACAATTGGAAAAGTGAAACTCTTGTCATCCAGAAACTAGATGATGCCATTGAATCAGTTCTCCTAAACATAGGAACGGAAAAAGATGATGATAAGGACGCTCTCCTTTGGAGTTTGCTTGATTACATTAATAAATTCAAGGTTGGTGACGAAATTTTGGATGTTAGACTAAACGATGAGCAACGTACCAATTACATCTTTTTAGGCGAGAAGCTGCGCTCTAACGGGTGGACGTTTGATAAAGGATTTGACACGAACTGGAATGCATTTGCATCCAAAGTAAAGAAGCTTATAACGGAGTCGACGATTCAAGATTCATAAAGACAATGAAACAGATCCGGATATTTGGATTCTGGATTAACCGACGAATGGACTCGACCCTGTGGGGATTGAAGAAACGCGGGGAACTTTATTGGAGATTAATCGCGAACGTAATACTACAATCGTGCTTTCAAGCCATATTTTATCCGAACTGGAGCAGATCACGACCAAGATCCTATTCATCGACAACGAGAAAATCATTCAGCTGAAATCGTTTTTATTCTAGGAAGAAGAAAGCTTGACATATACGTCTCACAATTGACAAGTTTAATAAGATTTATTAAAAAAAACGAGTAGGAGGGGGCGATTAGCCCCTTACTACTCGTTTGGCCGTTTAAACTTCGACTTTTCCAATCCCTTATGTTCACGCATCGCTCTCATCTGCCTTGCATGTCTTACATTACGCCGACGTTCTCTCGTTTTGAGTTGGCTCAACATAATGAGCAACCCCAAGGTGCCTAGCACATAAGAAACCATATGATTCGCTTCATTCCACATGTTTGCAGCAGTCAGAAAAGATACCGCTCCAATGATTGTGGCAATAATTCGCTTTGTATTCTTATTTTGCGTATCTATCAATTTTTGCTCAAAGGAGCTCGATAACTTTACCCGTAAATTTCCGCTGTCCATTTTATCTACTGCAGAAATAAACTTCTTTGTCGTAGGAAGGATTTCTTTGAGAAGATTCTTGCCTTCATCTACAACAGTGGAAAAGACAGTTCCGCTTAGATCGTCAAGCACAACCTCTTGGATGTAAGGCTTAGCGATCCCAATCAAATCAAGCTTAGGGTCCAGTCCTAAACAAAGTCCATACACCGTGACCATTGCTTTTCCCAAAAATGTTGTATTTGCCGGTAACTGAAAGGGCTGAGAATAGAGAAAATCACGTAACTCTTCAGCATTGTCACCTGAGGTCACGAAACTAAGGTCAAACTTATCACCGTTGATTTGTGCAAATAATAACGTAAGATTCCTTGAGAACACCTCTAAATCTGCATTTCGTCTTAAAAATCTCAAACGAGTAAGGGCGTCGATGGCGCCGTGAGCATCTTTTAAATACACTGCCATTAAAAGTGCTACCATTTGCGCCTTCATATCATCAGCAATTCGTCCGACCATTCCATAATCGATTAATGCTATGGTGCCATCAGGCTGCACGAGAACATTTCCTGGGTGTGGGTCTGCGTGAAAGAAGCCTTCTACTAGAATCTGTTCTACGAAAATTTCCAGCAATGACTGCGCTAATTTAGTCCGATTTACACCCCAAGCATCAAGCTGGGCAAAATCGTTAATTTTTACACCTTCCAAAAACTCCATGGTTAACACTTTTGAAGTTGTATATGACCAATGAATGCCTGGAACAACGATATCATCCCGATGGATAAACTGCATTTGAAATTGTTCGGCATTTCGCCCCTCTTTTTGATAATCGAGCTCGTCCATAACGGTATCGTGAAACTCATCATACACAGCATCGAGGTCCATGAAGTCTGCAATCTTTGTGCGGCGTTTTAATAATCGAATAGCAATTTGTATGGATTTAGAATCAATGGCGATAATATCCTCGACCCCAGGACGCATAACTTTGACTGCGACTTCTTCACCTGTTCGTAATGTCGCCCGATGTACCTGTCCTAAGGAAGCCGCTGCGATAGGGGTTGTGCTAAATTCAGCAAAAATCTCGCTAATGGATACACTAAGTTCTTTCTCTACCTTTTGCTTTATCTCGGAAAAATCTACTGAATCTACTGAATCCTGCAGCTTTGACAATTCATCAATAATTTCCTTCGGCAAAATATCTACTTGCGCACTAACATGCTGCCCAAGCTTGATAATTAATCCACCCATATCCATAGCGGTATTCGTAAAATACGTAGCCTGTTTTCGATATAATGCTTTTGTTTTCGCTTCAAAGCGCCGCCCTGAAATAAAATGCTTTTGCTTGCCCAGCCACCAGAAATCCCAAGCAAACTTAAAAATCATTCGCATGGTTCTTCTGAATCGGGAATCCTTCATCAATTTTAAAAATTCACTCATTCTTTTTCATCTACCGCAGGACCTTTATCATCGACCTCAGGTTCATTATAATTATCGTCATCTTCAGAAATAGTAGTGTTTTTATCAAAGATCGCTTGGGCCATACTTTCAAACTTTTTCGAAGCACCCATAAAGAAATCCGCAAATTTGTTGAACATTTCTGCTTTGACTAGAATTACAGCACCCTTGCGCTTATTCCCGAAAACTATAAATTTCTCACCTGGCTTGATATCAAGTTCTTCCCTTGCTTCTCTAGGAATAACAATTTGACCTCTCTCACCCATTGATGTTGTTCCTAGCACTTTACCATGCCCAAATCCATGACTATTTTCCTTTTTATGATGCATCTTAAATCTCTCCTTTAATAAGTAATCTACATATTAGTATGATATTTCATACTAATCATATTTTCAGTGATGTTTATCCTCTCATTTGTTATATATAGGGAGAAGAAAATAATAGAATAGTGTTGAATAATGGAAAGTATCGTTGTATTATATTCATATCGAAAAACTAGGAATTAAAGGTGGGATAGATTTTGTTACAAATGACTATTACAGGTATTATCTGTGGTGCCTTACTCGGATTTGTGATGCAGCGTGGTCGTTTCTGCTTAACTGGCGGATTCCGAGATATGTATCTAGCGAAAGATAATCGCATATTTTATGCTCTTCTTATTGCAATTGCCGTGCAGAGTGTTGGCGTATTTGCATTAATTGGTGCTGGTGCATTTGAATATTCGGCAAGTCAATTGCCATTATTTTCTGTTATCATTGGTGCGTTTATTTTCGGAATTGGAATTATTTTAGCGGGCGGCTGTGCGACCGGAACTTGGTATCGTGCAGGTGAAGGGTTAATCGGAAGTTGGATCGCGTTAGCTATGTATATGTTAATGGCAGCTATCATGAAATCAGGTCCCTTAGCTAGCTTTACAACAGCAGTGCGTAAGCCAGTCGTTGGAACGGATTCCATAGCGGATACATTCGGCATTAACGTTTGGTTTATAGTGATTCCATTTGTTGCGCTAGTGGCGTTTATTATTTACCGTGAGCTGAAAAAACCAAAAGTGAAAATCCCACAATTAAAACCAAAGAAAACAGGATTAGCGCATATTTTATTTGAAAAACGTTGGAACCCATTTGTTACAGCGCTTCTAATCGGTTTAATTGCTACGTTAGCTTGGCCGTTAAGTGCAGCTTCTGGCCGTATATTTGGTTTAGGGATCACAACACCGTCGGCGAACATTCTACAGTACTTAGTATCAGGGAATGTTGATTTGATCAATTGGGGTGTATTTTTAGTACTTGGTATTTTCTTAGGTTCATTATTTGGTGCAAAAATGAGCGGCGAATTCCGTGTACGTGTGCCTGATGCAAAAACGAGCGTACGTAGTGCCTTAGGTGGTTTATTAATGGGCTTCGGTGCAAGCTTAGCGGGCGGATGCTCAATCGGTAATGGACTAGTTATGACAGCGATGATGACATGGTCAGGTTGGATCGCATTAGTGTTTATGATTTTAGGTACTTGGACAGCATCATACTTTGTGTTTGTTCGTCCAGGAAAACAGCGCGCAGCAGCATCAACAGCTGTAAATGCATAAAAAGGAGATTTTATCATGAAAAAGACAATAGAAGTATTGGGTATGGTATGCCCATTCCCATTAATCGAAGCAAAAGAAGCCATAAAACAATTAAACTCCGGTGATGAGTTAGAAGTACAATTCGATTGTACACAAGGGACAGAATCAATTCCTCGCTGGGCAGTTGAAGAAGGTCACGAAGTAGTTACGTATGAACAATTAGGCGAAGCTTCTTGGACGATTACAGTTAAGAAAAAATAATGTTCATTGCTCATTCGTAGAAATGCGGGTGAGTTTTTTTATATTGGTTGAGAAAGATCTTTTGTCATGAACCCAGATTCGGTGAAGATTTATTTATGAAAAAGTCGTATGAGTGTTGAGTTCAGTAGCCAGTTTTTAAAAAGATCAAGCGGATAACTATGCTTGAGCTTTTCTTTATGCATATTATTTATGAAAAAATCGAATCATTGCCGAGATTTCCTCTAAAGGTTCTTTTTGACCATTTTTTATCCACATCCCCCAAATCTCAAAAACACCAGTACTCATAAAATCAATCCATTGGCTTCGTTTAGCACCTGTCCAGTCTGGAAAGAGAACGATCTTATCGTATAGTAGAGTGATATGGCGTTGAATATTTTATACAGCAACTGTATATACTCACTTTCAATCGCCGTTTGGAAATCATCCGAAAGAATCCGATGATGGTAGAACGCTCTGCACATGTGTATTCCGAGGCGAATGATCTTCAATAATTCCCTCATATGATCATGGAATCGTATTCTTGTTCAGAGTTAAAGAGGTCAATGAATCGAGCTACGAGACATAGTGTGGAGACCGTTGCGGAGTTCTTGGCTGGATTCTCAGAGGGGGCTTATGGTGCTACGGTTGATCCGGCTAGTCAAATTTTAGCGGCAGAGGCAATCATTGAAACAGGTAATTTATATCTCTGGTTTGTCGATAGTCCCCCTGTTTCAATGGCTAACATTGCACATCGTTCTCCTAGACATGCTAGAATCAATGCAGTGTATACTCCGGCTATTTTTCGTAAGAAAGGTTATGCAAGTGCAATTGTAGCAGAATTATGTTCGCTCCTTGAATCGGAGTGTTTAGAACCGATGTTGTATGCCGATTTGAAGAACCCAGATTCGAATAAGGTTTACCAAAATATTGGTTTTGTAGGAAGAGGCAAAGTTATTGACATCAAATTCAAGTAAAGTGAAGAGAAGTTGTACTTAACTTGCCGTTCCAGACAGCGCGGAGAACCGTATCATAAGTAGGGCGAAATTTGCGAGTCACGATACCGGCTCAAGAAGCCGGCTACAGGAGATGCAGTCCCCTTTTATTTCTTCAATTGAACGCTTTGTACAGTTGACATATCATGGACCAATTTACGCTGCCAATGGTTTGTCTTTAAGCTCCTATCCCTTCAGTGAGCCGGACGTGATGCCGTTAATGATATATTTTTGCATGAAAATGTAGAACAGAATGAGTGGTGCAACCGCTAGGAGCATCATCGGGAAGAAATTCGTCCAGTCGGTTGAGAATTGCCCAATATTGCGGAACACTTCTAAGAGTAATACCCCCTTTGAGCGAGATTGTAAGAACAACAAGGGCGTCATGAAATCATTCCACACACCAAGCGTATTCACAATCGCTACAGTGGCAATCACCGGCATAAGCAGCGGGAACACAATCTGCAAGAATGTTCTCCAAACCCCACAGCCGTCTACTTTTGCTGCTTCTTCCAGTTCCAATGGAACGGTAGCGCCGATAAAGCTTTTAATTAAAAAGATAGAGAGCGGGAGGTTGTAACAAATTTCTATTAGAATAACGCCTGTGTGGGAATTCATAAGCCCAAGCTGGGATACCTGTTTATAAAGTGCCAAGATCCCCATTTGGTACGGTACCATCATTCCAACCATGAATAAAAGGAACACGAGGCGATTGAAGTGGTTCGTGCGTCGTACCAAGCTGTATGCAGCCATCGCAGAAAACATGACAATACCCGCAACGGAGAAAATCGTAATGAGAAGGTTGTTTCCCAACACATGAAAGTAATTCATTGCCTTGAAAGCGCGAACGTAGTTGTCAAACGTGATGTTAACTGGAAGGCCCATCGGATGAGAGACTGCATCAGCTGGGGTCTTAAAAGTCGTGATGATCAAATAGTAAATAGGGATCAAAAAAATCGCAGCTAAAACGATCAAGAGAATTTCCGTAACGGCAGACCCTTTTGTATATCGATTCATGATTACCGCCGCTCCCACATTTTGATTAGTGTAAAGTGAAGAAAGGTAATGAAGCCAACTAGGATCACGAAGACGATACCGAATGCGGCTCCGTAACTATAGAAACCTTCACTGAGCCCTTTTTTGATCATGAGTGATACGATCGTTTCCGTAGAATACCCCGGGCCACCTCCAGTCAAGGCATAAACAATATCAAATACCTTCATACCGTTTATCATCCCCATAACCGTATTGAAAGTGATCGCTGGAAGCAGTAGAGGAAGCGTGATATAACAGAACAATTGCCACCCGTTCGCTCTGTCTATCTTCGCCGCCTCATAATAATCTGTTGAGATGCTCTGCAAGTTGGCCAAATAAATAACCATTGTGTAACCCACCCACTGCCATACGGAGGCGATGATGACTGAGTAGAGTGCAAGACGCGGATCTCCGAGAAAATTGATGCGTTCAAAGCCAAGAGAAACTACAAGTTGATTAATTAAGCCGAAGTCGGAAGGTGAGTACATGAAATTCCAGAGAAAACCGATAACCAATACGCTGAACACCGCAGGAAGGAAGAACGCCGCCCGCAGCAGATTTTTTGTTTTTAATTTTTTATTGAGAAATACCGCTAATGGAATGGCTAGCAAATTCTGTCCGAGCATCGCGAGTACTGCATAGATTAAAGTGTTGCTAATACCTGTTAAATAGATTGAATCTTTAAATAGAGCGATATAATTGTTTAAACCAACAAACTTAACAACAACGGGATGCACGTCCGACCAATTTGTAAAGCTGTATATAGCGGTCTTTATCGTCGGATATATGAAAAAGGTACAATAAATAAGTAAGGCAGGAAGCAGAAGCAGAACATAATTGATTTCTCGTTTGAAAATGTTTGGTTTGTTCATGCGCAACAACCTTTAGCTTATAGGATGTACAAGGGGCAAATCGCTTTGCCCCTTGTAATGTATACGAACTATTTAGATTTCTCCAGCAGTTCAACTGCTTTCTTGTCTACCGCTTCAAGCACTTGACGAGGCGTTTTAGTACCTGCTATGATTTCTTGAATACCTTTTCCTAGATCTGAGAAAGCAGGACCAGCAACGCCCCAATTATTAACAGGGTACATGACATTACCTGCTTTGAAAGCTTCTTGAGCGCCGTTGTACTCTGCTGGCATTTCAAAAGTAACCCCTTTCAAGAAAGATGAACCTCCCTTATTATCGACCCAGTAAGCATTCTGACCTTCTGGTGTGGATAACAGATCAAGCACCTTGTACGCAGCATCCTTGACTTTGGACTTCGCATTCAAACCAAACGATACCCCTGGACCACCGACCATCCAACCCGGGCCGCCTTTTGTACCTAAGTTCGGGAACATATCAATCTTCATGTCAGGCGCCTTTTGCTTAAAGGTTTCCATATACCAAGGTCCTGCTTGGAACATAGCGGCCTTGCCACTTGTAAATTCGTCAATCGCTTGTTCTTCCTCAAGCCCAAGCATTTCCTTGGTAAAGACACCGCGTTTCAAGTATTCGGTCCATGTCGTCAAAGCAGGCTCCAGCGCATCGACCATCTTTGAGTTTCCTTTACCAAAATCATCGTTCCATTGTTTTCCTTCTGTTGTGCCGATAAAATCATTGAGTGCCAAACCAAGGAAGGACTGACCTGCTACGTTAGGATTTTTTAGACCAATAGCTTGGGGTTTAATTCCATTTTTCTTCAGCACCTCCGCTACTTGGAAGTACTCATCAAGCGTTGTTGGTACTTTTAGGTCATATTTGGCAAATAGATCAACATTATAGTAAACCCCGTTAAACCAACTAGCTTGCGGTAACCCATACAGTTTATTATCAAATGTTGCGGTGGACGTGCCGGTTTCATAATACTTGCTAGCATAACGTTCTGTTAAATCTTCGAAATACCCTGTCTTGACGGTATTTGCGTCGATTACTCCACCGATAATGTCAGGACCTTCGCCTGCTGCAAGTTGTGTCTTGATGACATCTACGTAAGTCTTGTTATCGATGAACTGATACTCCACATCTATATCGGGAAGTTTATCTTTGAATAATTGCAGAAGTGTCTTTACACTGTCTTCTTTATTCCAATACGATAATCTGACCTTCACTTTTTTTACCGGTTCGGGAGCCTTTGATTCTTTCGGCGCTGCCGTTGTATCATTTGGTGTTGTACTTTCCTTTGTGCTGCTGTTGTTTGAACTGTTGGAACTGCAGCCTGTTATGAGGATTGACAAGGCGAGTAAGGCGGTAGAGGGAACTATCCACGTTCTCTTCATACAAAGACCTCCCAAATTTAGTGAATTTGATTTGCGGTATAGTTATCATTGTAATGTAAATACCATTTCCATCGAAATAACAGATTTTTGTGAAATCTAACAGAATCCATCTAACAATAGATTCCAAATCATGTGGTTAATGTAACATGGTAGGAATTGGAATGCCTAGTGTGCTATGCTTTGGTTTGTAGTGAGTATCCTCTGGAAGCGAGTAATACCGCCCGATGAACGGATAGGAGGAAAATATGTATCATATTCTAGTAGTCGATGATCAACAAGCTGAAATCGATGCGATTGAATGGCTTATTCAAAAGCATGCTCTACCCTTTTCTGTTGCTCAGGCCAACGATGGGGAAGCAGCGCTGGAATATATAAGGGGCCATCAAGTAGATCTGTTATTCACGGATATTCGCATGCCATTCATGGACGGTCTAGAGTTAATCAAGCAGGCAAAGCTAGTCATTCCGGACCTTAAGGTGCTTATTTATAGTGCTTATGGGGAATTTGAATATGCACAAAAAGCGATTCAACTGGGTACGGTTAGTTATATGTTGAAGCCGCTCGATGTGAAGGAATTCCTCAAAACCTTCCAATCTATAATCGTTATACTAGAGGACGAACGACTTCAGAAAGAGAAAGTCGAGCTACTGATCAAAGGCTTTCATAAAGGAGTGGCGTATGAGAAAGAGAAGCTCCTTTTTGATCTCCTTCAAGGTCGTGAAAGTGATGCCGATTATGAGGAAAGGGCAGCTTTTGCGGGCTTAAATGATCTGGCAAATAAGCGGTTGTATATGATTATGATGGGATTGCAAAATCATTTTTTCGATCAACATCATACAGAAGCGACTGAATTCCTTCAATCGACTTGTAAACATGAGATGTTGTTATTAAACATGAATGAGTACCAAAGCGTCATGCTCGTCGTTATTGATCCCGCTTCAAAGAACAACGATAACCAGCATGAGCTTATGAGTTATGGGGAAGAGGTTAAAGAATGGCTGGAGACCCGCTTCGACCGGCGAAGCTTCATTATTGTGGGTAGTCCGGTAGATAAGCTAGAGGGGCTTCATGACGAGTTCATCCAAATGGAAGAGTTAATGAATTTTCGATTTTTTATGGATAGAAGTGTCGTTTGTTCCAAAGATGACGAAAGCATTCATGACCATATAGATGACGAATCATTAGATCTTATGCTTAAGGAAATTTATACTACCATAACACGTAAAGAATATCATACACTCGAGTATCAAATAGAGTTTCTCATTGGGAGTATGCGCAATAGTAAGCGTTTTAGTTCTATGTATGCCAAACTATTATTTACAGAAATATTCAAAAAAATAGTAGAGCCTCAAGGCAAAAAAAACAGCAGTTTACTAAAGGACGGCTTGGAGCGAATCGCACTTTGCAATTCAATTGCTGAGCTCAGGCAAGTTATTTTATCCGTTTTTCAGGAGTATTTGCTGCGAATTGAAACTGCGCCAGATGATCAAAGCCGCAAAGTGATTGAAGATGTACAGACTCTCATCCAGATGGAGTACGGAAGTGATATTGGAGTTGACTATTTAGCGAATCGCGTCTTTTTATCGCCAAGTTATTTAAGTTTTCTGTTTAAAAAAAGTACAGGTCAAAGCCTAATCAAATATATTACCGCTGTACGTATGGAGCGAGCGAAGGAGCTGCTGCGAGAGTCAACGATTAAAGTTGTTGATATTGCCAGTATAGTTGGATTTGCGAATACTTCCTATTTTAATTTAATGTTTAAGCAACATAACGGCCTGACTCCTATTCAATATCGGGAGGGTGGCGGCAGGAGATGAGTCTGCTCAAATTTATTCGTAATATCCGCCTGCGTCAGAAATTATTGCTTTCTTATGTGATTGTCATCTTCTTGCCAACGATTGTACTGGGTTTGTATGCCTACCAAAGTTCCAAAACTTCATTGAAAAACCAGGTTCAACAAAGCGCGGACAACGAGGCGAGGAGGCTTGCACTAGAGATCAGTTACCGTCTTCAGAGACAGGATGTATCTATGAAATCGATTGTATTCCATCCTGCGCTTCTTGATTTAATGAGTAATCCTGATCAGGATTTGTATGCTCAATTTAAGACGTTGAATGATAAGATTGAACCTATTTTTTTTAACTTGATGTATATGGTTGGGGATATGACTGAGATTATGTTGTATTCCGAGAATCGGCAATCTGAATTAGGAAACTTCATTTCGCCTTCTTCAGCAGTTAAGGATAAGGATTGGTATGTAGCGACAAAGGGTAGCGAGACCACCAAATGGTGGTTCGAAGATGGAGAATTGTTTGCCACACGAGTCATTCGCAATATCGATCTACAAATCGTGAGCGCTGAACTTTATGTCCGGTTTGATTACAATAAAATTTTTGGCGATTTCATTGGTAAGATGAATGAAGGGAAGGGCATCATTATTACCGATCAAAAGAATCAGCCCGTGCTAACAGAGCATGTGGAGCAAATGAATGATGTTCAGCTTCAATCCCTTTCAAGGAGTGGCACTTCAAAAGTAAGCTTAGGCGGCGAATCCTACCTAGTTATAAACAAAGATATTCCTCAAACCGATTGGGTCTTGCATTATTTAGTTTCCGATGATCAATACAATACAGGAATTCGTAATATATTAAGCGCCACGGGTATCATTGTGCTCATCTGTATGGTTTTCCTTAGTATCATTATCTTCTTGTTCTCAGAAACGCTATTAAGAGGAATCGAGAAACTTAACACCAAAATGAAAATGGTGGAAAATGGTGATCTTACGGTTGTAGTATCCACGAATTCCAAAGATGAAATCGGTCAGCTTACCGATCGTTTCGGTTCTATGCTTAAACAAATTAATCAACTCATTTCGGAAGTATATCAAACAAAAGTCACGCAAAAGTCGGCCGAACTCAAAGCGCTGCAAGCTCAGATCAATCCCCACTTTCTATATAATTCTTTATCTTTAATTAATTCCAAAGCGCTGCGAATCGATGCTCAAGAAATTAGTGACTTGGTAAATAACCTTTCTAGTTATTACAGAACGACTTTAAATAAAGGGAAGCAGATTATAGCGATTCAAGATGAATGGACTAACGTTCAAGCATACATACATATTCAATTAGCTATGCACAATTCAAGATTTGACGTAGAATTCGATGCGGACAACAAGGTATTTGAATTTGAAATGATTCATTTGATTTTACAGCCGATTGTTGAAAATGCGATTATGCATGGCATCGATCTGAAGCGGGAGGGGCGAGGTAAACTCATCCTGCGGGCAAGTCTCGACGGTGAGGATATTGTTTTTGTCGTGGAGGATAATGGCGTCGGTATGGAACCGTATATGATTGCGCGTATTCTTGAACATGAAAGTTCCGGCTATGGGATTAAAAATGTGCAAGAAAGATTACAGCTCTTATTTGGATCCCAGTACGGGATCAATATTAATAGTCAACCTGGGATTGGCACTTCCGTTATCGTACGCATACCGCAGTATCGTCACATAAGTGACGAAGATTTATGATCGCAAAAGGGTCGATGCTTATATAAAAGCATGGCCCTTTTTTTGTTAATAATCGAAATCTGTTAGATTTCAAATAATACTTTTATTTAGTAGGATTTCAATCGAGATTATAATGCATAATGAGAGCGCTTTAATTGTGTTCTGGTATTCAATAAAGAATGAGAGGATGGCTGACTATGTTCAAACGAGCAATGTATACAAGTATCTGTTTCATGATTCTAGTAAGTACATTTTTCCAAGGTAATGCACCTAGTGTCCATGCTGACAGTAACAACCTGGACGTGTGGGTGGAAAATGCATTAAAAGCCGTATATAGGACCAGCACGATTCCCGCAAATGCTGGAACCACCATTGATCTTGTTTCAGCCAAAAACGAATACGAAAGTGAGCAAATTGTTGTAAGAGGCGCAAGCGATTTTGAGATTACGGGAATTGAATTTTCCGATCTAGAATCACCTGGCAATACGATCTCAAACAGCAACTTAAGCTATCATTTTGAAGAATACGTGCTTGAGGATACCGTGAAACCCAATCAATACCGACCGGATTTGGTAGGCACGGAAATCTACCCCTTATCCGAAATTCCCGACCCGCTTTCGAACGATACCTCTATAAATGTGGCGGCAAACTCAACTCAGCCCATCTTAATAACGAATTATGTCCCAGCCGATGCTGTTCCTGGCTTCTATAACGGTATAGTTACGGTGAAAACGACTTTGGGCGATTATCAAGTACCTAATAACGTTGAAGTAGCTAACGCTGAAATCCCTCAAACCTCTGAAGCTAATTTCGTTAATTATCAATGGTCGATGACGAATGGTTTTATGATTGGAGGTAATCCACCTGAGATTGTAGATGATCCTTTAACTCAGTCTAGTTATGACGTTGGCGAGAACTATTATGGAGTGGAGACGTATAGCGATAAGTGGTTTGAGCTTATGGATAATTTCGCCAAGACAATGACCGATTATCGCCAGAATATGATTTGGGTTCGTACAGACTTATTATTAAACGAAAAGGGTACTAAAATGGTATCTTTTAAAGACGGGATACCGGAAAATATCGACTGGTCTTTGTTCGATCGATATGTTCAAACCTTTATGGATAGAGGAATTACTCATTTTGCGAACATTCACTTGATCCATGCGTTAGAACAAATGCCACAAAGTGAGAGACCAAACAATAATAATCCACAAGATCCGTGGAAAACGTCAGTACCTGAATTCGATTCACTACCTGTTACAGACGCTTATCTTACGAACTACTTGACAGCATTGCACGATCATTTAGAGGAAAAAGGTTGGCTTAATGGTTTCACTTGGTATCAGCATACTAAGGACGAACCGAATGGAGCTAGCATTACAAACTATATGACGTATATTGCTAGAAAAATAAAAGAGATCGTTCCGGATTTCAAGACTTTGGATGCTGATGCGGGCGGTACTCTAATGAACGAAACCATCAAACCCTATGTGGATGTGTGGGTCCCGTTAACACCGGTTTTCCAGGACAAGAAAAATCTCTATAAAGCGGAGCAGGCGGCAGGCAAAGACTTATGGGTGTATACTTGCGATGCCAATCCGGCTCCGTGGTTGAACAGATTCTGGACGCAGCCCATATTGACTGGCAGACTGTTATTCTGGAATCTTAGTCAGGAAGGTGTACAAGGACACTTACATTGGGGATGGAACGTATGGTACGTCCCACATTATGGCGATTCTACGATCGTATATCCGGATAAGGAACATATGACAGTTAAGAGCTCACTTCGTTACGAGGCCCAAAGAGACGGACTTGAGGAATACGAATTGATGCACCAGCTCAAGCAAACCAATCCAGGACTTGCTAAACGTATAGCCGACAGCGCGGTTAACCCTTCTGATCCGAGAAAATATACCCTTGATCCTAAATATATCAGCAAGCTTCATGATTATCTGGTTAAAGCAGCAGCCGGAGAAACTATGGGTGATATTCCTGTGCCAAGTAGTCCCTACGATGGGCAGGATGTACCCATGACCTATATGACCGATAACGCGACTGGGGAGATCATATTTGGCGGTGAATGGTTTGCAAAAAGCCGGAAGTATGCTTATATGGGCGGTGTTCAAGGCACGTTAAAAGCAGATGATGAATTGACCTATACTTTTACAGGATCCGGTATCGATCTTATTGCTGAGAAAAATGAAGGCTCCGGCAAAATCGCTGTATCCATCGACGATTCTGCTCCGGTGATTATAGACCTATATGAGAAAGTTCAACTCGATTCGATATCGGTCTACAGCAATCATAATCTGTCAGCAGGCAAGCATACGATCAAGGTAGTGAACCTGGAGAACAAAAACTTATTCGTTGACGGCTTCAGAGTAAGCATGTTTGAAGGACAGGAGATCTATGACGGAACGCTGCAAAGTTTGGAACTGACTAACGTGCCTTCGGTTGTTTTTAATAAGAACAATATCAATTACCAGGCCATTATTCCGAGCGACGTAGATGTGATAACGATTACGCCAACACTTACGGATGCAAATGGCACCCTTGATATCAACGGGTTACCTTATCGAAGCGGTGAGAGGCTTACATTCAACATCCCTACAGGCAAAAGTAAGATCCTTATTCGCTCTACCGCAAGTGATGGGGAAACCTCGAGACTTTATACGTTGAACTTTCTCAAAGGCAATATAAATCAACCGATCACCAATATTGCGAGAAGTTATTCAGCAATTACAGCAACAGCTGACAGGGGAGTCAGTAGTGGCTATGGTGTGGCTAATATGGTTGACGGCAGTTACGGTTCCATGTTCGCTAGCATTAGCGGGTATACGAACACCGTTCCGTTCCCACATGAGATCAATCTGACTTGGAATCAACAGAAGACCTTTAATACGATTGTCATGGCCACGCCATCAGGGTTATTACAGGGGATAACAGATATTGATGTTGAGGCTACTTCAGATGGAACGAATTGGACCACCATTGCCAAGAGGGTTCCGATTGAATGGTCAAGCAGCACAGACGATAACAAAATGGAATACACATATGCGAATATCCCTACCGTTACTGACGCGCTGAAGCTGAGGTTACGGGTCAATGATGCTAACAATACGTATTGGGGCATATACGCTTTATATGAGCTTGAGCTTTATAAACTTCCAGACAACGGTGAGATTCACCCTACAGCAGACGGAACGCTTAGTAATTTAACCATCCCTAATGTTCCTTCTTTTACGTTTGACAATAGTACGACGACATACTCCGTAATGATCCCGAATGATGTAAACGCCATCGAGATTACGCCAACACTTTCGGACGGAGCGGGTACCTTGCAGATCAACGGAAAGACTGTAGCCAATAACACAGCACAGACTTTTGACATTCCAATTGGGAAAAGCGTAATTCATATCAGATCTACTGCAAGCGACGGGACCACAACAAAGCTCTACACATTGAATTTTATCAAAGGAAATGAGGATGGGCTAGGCATCAATATTGCTAGTAGCTATTCTGAAATTACAGCAACAGCTGCCAGAGATGAAAGTACCGGCTATGGTGTTTCGAAAATGGTTGACGGTATTTTCTATACAATGTTTGCTAGTGCTAGTGGGTATGTAAACAACCATCCGCTCCCACATGAAATCAACCTTACTTGGGAACAACCTCAAACCTTTAACACGATTGTCATGGCCACAACGTCTGGACTAATTCAGGGAATTACTAATATTAATGTTGAGGCTTCTACTGACGGAGTAAACTTTGAAACCATAGCAGAAGGGGTGCCGTTCCAATGGAAAAGCAACGTAGATGACGGCATAATGGAGTACACTTTTGCAAATATTCCTGCAGTTAAAGATGCAACGAAGCTGAGAATTCTGATCAACGATGCGAACTATGCGACATGGGGCATGTATGCTGTGTATGAGCTTGAGCTCTATAATCTCGCAGAGAACGGAGAAATTGGTGAGAACAGTAATACGATTACGGCTAGCGCGGGGGACAACGGAACAATTAGCCCGAAAGGCGTGGTTGAAGTCAATGAGGGTGAAGATCAAACCTTCACATTCCAACCGAACAATGGATACGAAGTCGATGAGGTGTTGGTAGACGGTACCGCTGTGACGGTGACCGAAAACGTGTATACGGTTACTAACATAACTGGTGACCATACGATTAATGTTACGTTCAAGCAAAAGATGACAGGTGGCGAGAACAGCAACACAATCACGGCGAGCGCGGGGGACAACGGAACGATCAGTCCGAACGGCGCCGTAGTAGTTAATGAGGGTGAAGATCAAACCTTTACATTCCATCCGAACAATGGATACGAGGTCGATGAGGTGTCGTTAGACGGTACCGCCGTGACGGTGACTGAAAATGTGTACACGGTTACTAACATAACTGCCGATCATATAATCAATGTTACATTTAAGAAAACGGTGACAGGTGGCGAGAACACTAAGACGATTACTTCTAGCGCGGGGGAAAATGGAGCGATCAGTCCGAACGGCGCGGTTGTAGTTAATGAGGGTGAAGATCAAACCTTTACATTCCATCCGAACGATGGATACGAAATCGGCAAGGTGTTGGTAGATGGTAACGCCGTGACAGTGACCGGAAACGTATATACGGTTGCTAACATAACTGCCGACCATACGATCAATGTTACGTTCAAGCAAACGGTGACAGGTGGCGAGAGTAGTAACCCTCCGACGGGTGGTGGGTATAGCGGTATCCCTACAATCGGTGGTCCAGTCAATGGGAATACCGATATTCATACACTTGTAGTGAAATCGGAAGACCTAACTACTCCAGCCTCCGACGGAGTCGTGAGGATCGTTGCCAAAGATAAGGAGAAAATTGTACTTCCTGCCAATGCAGCCGAACTACTTGGACAACATCCATTAGTCATTCAAACGGGTCCATTCTCGTTAGAGGTGCCCGCTGAATTACTTAAACAGCTCTCGGATAAATGGTCCGCAGAAGATCAAAGAAACAGTATTATTGAGTTGATCATGACTCCCTTAACCGAATCCGATGCTAACAACCTACTTGCGATAAAGCAGTCTTCCGCGAATGCACAAATTAAAATTTCCGGTCATGTGATCAATTTTAGTCTATCCATTGTCGGGAAGGATGGTAAAGTAACAAGCTTGAACAGCTTCGATAAACCGATAACGATTCGATTCAAAGCGGAATCTTCCTTTAATCCGAAGTTGACTGGGATTTATTATTTGGCAGACAACGGTACGCTGGAGTATGTGCGTGGCATGTTTATTAACGGAGAATGGGTGGCAGATATTCACCATTTCAGCAAATATGCGGTGCTCGAATTCAAGAAATTATTTACCGATGTTAAGACCACTCACTGGGCGGCCAATGACATCGAACAGCTAGCGGCGAAGCAATTTATTGAAGGCACTAGTGCAGCCATGTTCGAACCAGAGCGTTCTATAACGCGGGCCGAATTTACGACGATGCTTGTCAAAGTGTTGAACCTGAGTTCAGTTGGCGAATCGATATTCACGGATGTATCGAAGGATGCCTGGTACGAGGAAGCTGTCTCCATAGCGGTCAAAGCAGGCATTATTAAAGGAACTAGCAACACGACTTTCAATCCTGATGTTAGAATCACACGCGAAGAAATGGTCACGATGATGATGCGGGCGTATGTTATCTTGAATGATGTCAAGTTGAATGAAAATACGGCTTCTTCCTTTACTGACGAATCTACTGTGGCAACCTGGGCGCTTGAGTCCGTAAGAGCGGCGGCAGCACTTCATTTGATTAATGGTCGAGAAGCAAATAAATTCGTTCCGAGCGGGATCACTTCCCGCGCAGAAGCAGCAGCTATGCTCAATAGAGTAATACAGTAACCGGGTAATCGCGTAAACCCCCAGTTTCTAGTTGGGGGTTTACAAGTAATGAACCGAAGGAGGTAACCCGATGAACGATATGGAAATCAAGGAGCTTCAGCAAGAAGATGCGCCGGAACTGATAGAAGGCGTCCACGGTTACAGCAGCGAGACGAATTGGGTGAAACCGGAAAATCCAATTACGCTGGAAAGATTAGAATGGTTCAAGGATCAGAAATTGGCCCTAATGATGCATTGGGGACCTTATTCGCAGATCGAGGCCGAGTCCTGGATTCTCAGCGACGAAGACGGTGATTGGGCTCGTAAAGATGTCGACTGGACGAGCGACTACTTAGAGATGAAGCGTGAATATTTTGGACTCAACCGCACGTTTAATCCTTTTCGCTTTCAGCCTGAGATCTGGGCAGATATCGCTGTCGAAGGCGGGTTCAAATATTTGATTTTTACGACAAAACATCATGATGGATATTGCATGTGGGACACACATACGACGAATTACCGAATAACTGGCTCCGAAACTCCGTTTCATGCGCATCGCTATGCCGACGTTTGTAAGCATGTGTTTGACGCTTTCCGCAGCAAGGGGCTTGCGATCGCCGCATATTTCTCGAAGGCCGATTGGCAATCGCCGTATTACTGGGCACCAGGAATGGAGCGGGGCAGAAATACATGGAGAGGACCTTCTTACTCCCCCGAGGAATATCCGTGGCTGTGGGAGCAATTCGTCGCTTTCACCCATGAGCAAATCATGGAGCTGATGAGCCGTTACGGCCGGATCGATATTTTGTGGCTGGATGCGGGCTGGGTAAAAGAAAGTGAACAGGTAAAGCAGGACATTCGGTTGGGCGAGGTCGTTGAGCGCGCCCGTCAAACGCAGCCGTGGCTGCTATCCGCGGACCGTACAGTTGGAGGGCCTTACGAAAATTACGTAACGCCGGAGCAAACGATTCCGGAACGTCCGCTGAATGTACCGTGGGAAAGCTGCATTACGATCGGCACACAGTGGGCTTTTAAATACGATGACCAGTATAAATCGGGGAGAGAGCTCGTTCGTATTCTGATGGAAGTCGTATCAAAAGGCGGCAATTTAGCGCTTAACGTAGGTCCTCAGCCTGACGGACGATTGCCGACTGGTGCGGTCAAGAGCATCAAGGAGTTGGGCGAATGGATGAAGGTTTACGGAGAAGCGGTATACGGTACACGCGTGTGCGAACCGTATTTTTCTGGTTCCTGTGCGTTCACCTCGAAAGGAGATACCGTATACTGCACGTACATGTATGAAAGCGCAAATGAAGCTGTCTCCAAGCTCGTTCATATTCCTTATCAGGAACCCGTTTCAAGCATCGAGCTTGTCGGAAGCGACGTTTTGCTGCAGGTTGAGCGTACGCCGGAAGGAGTCTCGATCACTCTTCCGGACTCTGAACTGATCGGACAGGCGCCGATCGCCTATGTTTTCCGGATGCAGAAGGGCGAGGAGGCAAAGTGAATATGTTTGAACTCCTACCCGCGTAAATCGCGGGTTTTTTCCTTTGTCAGCGTATATTCTTGTCAGAACTCATTGTCAAGAATATGTACCGATTGCCGATTCTCGAATGTTAAACACCAACATGAGCCAAACGGCTGGGGCCTGACTTAAGTTGGAAATTATTTTCACTTTTTAATTGCATCTCCTTCGTTTTTTTGTTATATTTGATATTAACAAAATGTTAATATCAAAATGTTACTAACAACGAACTGAATGGTGAAGGTTCGGAAATGTAATGAAAGGGAGGCGATGAAAGTGGAAAAAACATGGGGTGGCTGGAATCTGTTTGAAATCGTCTGGCTAGTTTTGTTTACCTCTATTGCTGTTGCGTTTACGGTTATTTCTAAAGATTCCTTATTCGGTTTTACGGTCTTTATCACCGGGGTGCTGTGTGTGGTGCTCGCGGCGAAAGGAAACCTGATGAGTTATGTTTTCGGAATGTACAATACCATTGGTTACGCGTACTTGGCTTACATTAACGGTTTGTTTGGAGAGGTCATGCTGAATTTGTTATTCTTTGTTCCTATGAATGTCGTTGGCTTCTATATGTGGAAAAACAACCGCCAAGACGGCAAACTATCCATGCGACAGATGAATCTTAAGTGGCTGTTCCTTGTCGGAGTGGTCTGCGTAATAGGCTGCCTGCTACTGGGGATCGGGCTATCGTTCATCCCAGGGCAGAACTCGCCTTATATCGATGCTATTACGACGGTATTATCCATCGTGGCTACCTTTTTAATGGTCAGAAGATTCAAGGAACAATGGCTGGTCTATATTGTTTTGAATATGTTTACGGTGCTGTTGTGGGTAATTCGAATGCTGGAAGGCAGTGGCGAGGGTTTGCTGATGATCGTCATGTGGAGTGCTTATCTGGTTAACGCGGCATACGGCTATTACAATTGGAATAAAGGGGCTAAGGAGGTGTCGGCATGAAGACGCTTGGATTAACGCTGGGGAAGTTTGCCCCGTTGCATAAAGGACATCAATTCATGATCGAGACGGCGTTGCAAGAGGTCGACGAATTGATTGTGGTAATCTACGAAACGACGGTGTCCCCAATTCCGCTTCATATCCGAGCGAACTGGATCCGCAAGCTCTATCCGACGGTCCGGGTAATCGAAGCTTGGGACGGTCCAGACGGGTATTCGAATGATCGGGAGCATGAGATTCGAGAGGAGCAGTATATTCTGGGGCTGCTGAAGGGCGAGCAAGTGACGCATTTTTACTCCAGTGAGTTTTACGGCGTGCATATGAGTGTCGCTTTAGGCGCGGCGAACCGGCGGGTGGATGAAGCACGTGAGCGGGTGCCGATTTCGGCCACGATGGTACGTGCCGACCCTTATAAATACCGCGAATTTGTAAGTGATGTTGTGTATAGGGATTTAATCACGAAAGTGGTTTTTGTGGGAGCAATGTCGACTGGAAAATCTACAATCACCGAAGCGCTGGCGCGGCGATATCGCACAACCTTTGCGAGCGAATATGGGCGTGATTACTGGACCGAGCATCAAGTAGATCGTAGAATCAGCATTGAAGCGTTCGATGAGATCGCTTTGGGCCATATCGAACGTGAGGAGCAGGCGCTTCTGGAAGCTAACCGTTATCTCTTTGTCGATACCAATGCCATTACCACATATATGTTTGCCTTGGATTACCACGGTCGGGCTCCTGAGTGCTTAGCTCGGATCGCATTAGAAAACGCGCAGCGTTACGATCTATTTTTCCTATGTGACGATGATATTGCTTACGAGGATACATGGGACCGTAGCGGGGATCAGAAGCGGCATATTTTTCATAAGCAAATTATTGCGGATTTGAAAGAGCGGCGGATTCCCTATATCACGTTGCGAGGAAACCTGGAGGAACGAATGCACAAAGTAAGCGAGGTCTTGGCAAAGTTCGAGCCCTACCGGAACTTTTTTGGAGCGTTGCATGGCTAGAATAAAGAACAAAGGAGGCAAGAACACATGAATTTATTGGATCGTGATGGACTTACGGAACGTCAATTTTTAGAGCAGTACCGTGCGGGGGATTTCGAGCGGCCTTCGGTGGCGGCGGACATGGTCATTTTCACTGTTACGAACACGGAGGCGGACAGCTACCGCAAGCTTCCGGAAAAAGAGCTGCGAATTCTGCTCATTCGGCGGGGAGGTCACCCATTCCTGGGCAATTGGGCGCTTCCGGGCGGTTTCGTTAGGCCGGACGAGACAACGGAGCAAGCGGCTGTGAGGGAGCTGCGTGAGGAAACCGGCGTGGATGACGTATATTTGGAGCAGTTGTACACCTTCAGCGATGTTGGAAGGGACCCTCGTACCTGGGTGATAAGCTGCAGCTACATGGCCTTAATCAACAGTGATCAGGTACAGCTGAAAGCAGGAGATGACGCTGACCTAGCTGCCTGGTTCAAGGTATCCTATCGGCTTCTGCGCGAGAGTAAAGAGCTTATTGAGGATGGGTATGTGAAAACGAAGGAATACGAGCTCAAGCTAAGCAGCGTTGAAGAAGAGTTTACGGCAGTTGTGGGGCGGACGATGACGTCAAAATCGGCCTCTTCGTCAACCACATACTCCATCGTATCAAATGATGGATTGGCTTTTGATCATGCGAAGATTATCGCTTACGCTATTGAGAGACTGCGGGGAAAAGTGAATTACACCGATATTGCGCTACACTTGATGCCGCCTTTCTTCACTTTGACGGATCTGCAGCAGGTTTACGAGGTGATAATGGACAAAGAGCTGCTGAAAGCCGCATTCCGGCGTAAAGTAGCGGATCTCGTAGCGGAGACCGATCATTATACTGAAAATGCGGGACACCGTCCTTCACGCTTGTATCGGAGAAATATGGAGGAATATCGATGATATACAATATCGAGCAGTTAAGAAAAGCTTATATCGCGGGCAAAACGTTCAAGTTTGTGTTCTTCTGGGGCCATACACCGCCAAAGCACAACGGCGTCGACAAAAGCTGCTTCAGCCAATGGTGGATGAGTCCTTTCGTGG
Organism: Paenibacillus sp. FSL R10-2734; assembly: GCF_037963865.1. Classification (NCBI taxonomy): domain Bacteria; kingdom Bacillati; phylum Bacillota; class Bacilli; order Caryophanales; family Paenibacillaceae; genus Paenibacillus; species Paenibacillus sp. FSL R10-2734. Next base: position 3,496,920 of record NZ_CP150170.1, read on the forward strand.
TAGAGGGGATCGAGTATTCCTGTGTCGAGCAGTTTATGATGGCCGAGAAAGCCAGACTATTTGGAGATGACGAAATGTTGGACGCGATCCTTAAAGCTAAGCATCCCAAGGAGATGAAAGCCTACGGGCGTGCAGTAAGAAACTTCGATAATGACATTTGGGATAAAGAATGCTATGACATTGTCAAAAGAGGAAATATAGCCAAATTTTCGCAGAATCCGCAGCTTGGCGAATATCTCAAGTCAACGAAAAACCGTATTCTCGTCGAAGCTAGCCCACAGGATCGTATTTGGGGAATAGGCATGAGCCAGTCCAATCCGGATGCGGAGAATCCCGTAAAATGGCGGGGGAGGAACCTACTTGGATTCGTGCTGACCGAAGTGAGGGACGAATTGCTGAGGGATTAACTTCTAACGGAATTGTTATTGATGAGAGTAGGAGGGCCTGACATGACTCAAAACGGAATTGTGTTGGTTGCAAGTGTTTCGATTATACGTGAAGAAAAGGTATTGATGATCAAAGAAAACAAAGCATCTGTTAAGAATAAGTGGAACTTCCCGTCCGGCAGAATCGAGTGTGGCGAAGATATTCTAGATGCAGCGCGTAGAGAAGCAAAAGAAGAAACCGGTTATGATGTGAGACTTACAAGCACAACAGGCATTTATAATTTCATTAGCAGTTCAAATGACCAGGTTATTTTATTTCATTTTATTGGTGAAATTATTGGGGGCTCCCTTCTTCTGGATACAAGAGAGATAATTGATTCTAAGTGGTCATCACTGCGGGATTTGCTAATTCCAGAATTAATTGAGTTACGTGATAAAGAAGTTATTAAACAAATAGTTGAAAATCTTATCTCTGAAAAAGAGTTCCCGTTAACACTATTCAATAATAAATTTAGAGATTAGGTCTTAGCTTTAATGATGTTACAATATTAAAAAGGTAAACTTTGGAGGCACACCACTGCAATAAGACTTATAACGAAATTAAGTTCTTGATATATCCCATTAAGGACATATTATGAAACAGTGCTTTAATAAAGGAGTTGTATAAATTGAATGAAAATAAAGGTACAGAAATAAAGCGTTCTTCAAAAGCAGAAAAGATTTTACCTCAGATCAATAGTAAAACTAAGCTAGGCGACTTACGAAAAATCGCAAAGGACATTAAAAAAGATCACGAACTAGCTATGGAACTTTGGTCAACCGAAGAGTTTTTGCCCAGACTATTGGCAATCTTAATTATGGATAAAAAACTTCTTTCACAAGAAGTGCTAAATAAGCTTGATAAGGATATGCAGACTTACACTTTTGATGAGCGAAATAACTTAATGGATTGGTTAATGGCTAATCAGCTCACCAAAGACAAAAAGACAATTTCATTGATGGAGTCATGGGAAAATAGCCCTTCTGCTCTTCAAAGGCGAGCTTTCTGGTATTATCAAGCGCGATTGAGATGGACTGGACAAACACCGCCTGATAACACCGCAGACTTACTATCTACATTAGAAGCTAATATTACGCAGGAAGAACCAGAAGTTCAATGGGTTATGAATTTCACCGCAGGCTGGATAGGCGTTTATGATGAAAAGAATCGTGCACGTTGTATTAAACTTGGTGAGAAAACGGGTCTTTACAAAGATGAAATAGTAGCAAAAGGATGTACTCCCAGCTATTTACCGCAGTTTATTACGATTGAAGTTAACAAACGACAAAATAATTAGTTACCTTAACCGAAAATATAGTTTTAGCTACATACAAACTATTTAATGAAGAAATAAAGCAACATACGCTACGTAGTTCGATTTGGAAATATGAAGATTTAAAATGGAAAATGGTATTCCATCAAGGAACACCAATCATTTAAGCTAACGAGACACGTTTGTTCAATAGAAGACAAGAAGGCAACAGGTAACTTGATCGGCGGCCTTTGTTCAACTAAAGGGCAGTTTTGTACAACTATGCCATTCCAACCAAATGGAGGACTAAAGACATTGTTACTGGCTATATCAGCTTTTGGGATGGAGATTGGTATTACCATTTTTCAGAAGGTGGCTACAAAGTTATCGAGTGGTTAGAAATTCATGCTGAAGATGACTCGATAAAAACTGATTTAATTCAAATTCTGAAAAAAATACATGTGCCAGGTGAAATAATTACCGACTCCATCAAAATTTATGGATATACCAAAACTAATGAATTCGTTGATTATATTTGAGTAATTACGCTAACGTGAAACGATAGCTCAATAAACACGAAAAGGCAGCAGATCAATCAACGAGATCGGCTGCCTTTTCTCAATTAAAGCGAGAGCTGGGCAGTATGATCAATAGAACCAAAATTGAAGGAGGATTAACTAGGATGCTTTACGATTTACAAGGTGAAGCAAATATGTCACCAATTGTGGGAATGTTATATTCCGCTGTGTAAGAAAATAGCCAAAGACTACAATTAATCACTGATAGCATGACGTAAGTAGAAGTAGATTACAAGAGTCCAAAATAATAGGCTCCGATGGTCAAAGGTAAGTCTTTGAATACACTAATGTCTGACTATGAAAGTGTGTTGATAATCGTGAAAGATACATGCACACAATTGAAGGATGCTGATCTAGATAAAGTTGTGAATTTCGGCCATGAAAATGAAAAACAAGCAACTATTCGCTGGGGATTATGGCATATGGCTGACCATAGTCGCTATCATCAAGCGCATATTAATCTGCTGAGGAAGTGGCACAAAACCTGCGAATGTGCAGGAATATTACTCATTTATGAATAGTAAGTTTCGTCTAAGTAAGGATACCTGTAGATTCGTCTTTACGATAAGCAGGTTGGATATTGCTTCATAGAACCCCCTTTCTTTTATGATCTAGTACCGCAAGAAACTTCCCTGATACTCCGGAATATTATCCTTAACGTGATAAAGTTAACCGCTTACAATTCCAAGGGCAAGTATAATTTCATAAAATGAGTTTTTGCTCATAAGCAGAACAAATACCAGAAGTATTCTTATGGAGAAATACGGATGGTTCTGAAATCGTTGTTCAGTATAGTAAAGATTATGGTTCTTCCTTCCAGATAGATGGACTGAAAGATGTATTATATTTTGCACATACTCATGATAATCATGGGCCTTCATCCGTTGACCAAATTGAGCAGCAATTCAAGGAGCTCAGAGCAATCTATCCCAATGCGGTTATTGAAGCATCGACTTTGGATCGTTATGCCGAAAAAATATGGGAACATCGGAGTTCTCTCCCCGTAGTGGAACAGGAAATTGGGGACAGTTGAATTCATGGCGTAGCCTCTGATCCTTACAAAATCGCTTGTTATCGAGAACTGCTGCGACTCCGAAACAAATGGCTGTCAGATGGTACATGGACGATTGGGGATGAAGTGTATAAAGCATTCTGCGATGGGCTTATCATGATCCCTGAGCATACTTGGGGCATAGATATAAAACGTTATTTATCTGACTATGCTCATTTTGAGAAAAAGGATTTCCAAGCTGCCCGTAACCTAGATAAGGTGGATACTACATTGAATCCGATGGAGTATCAATATCAGGAACAATATGTGAATACTGAAATTATAGACATGTTTCATGAAACAGCAGAAGCGAAGTATACTTCACGTTCGTATAGCTTAATGGAGCGTTCCTGGAATGAACAAAGAGAATACTTGCAGCAGGCGATATCCGCACTCCATCCGGAGCGGAAACTTGAAGCGGAAGCTGTTATAAGGCAGATCAAACCTATTCGTTCATCAGAATTCACTGGAACAACGGAATTATTCGCCGATGAACCTTATCAGCTTGGTAAATTCCAGGTTGTTTTTACAATTGAAGGTTCAATAAGTGGTCTTAAAGATCCCACGGGGAGAGAATGGGCAGGCACTGCAAATCCGATCGGGCTGTTCACCTCTGAAACCTTCTCGCAGGAAGACTATGATCGTTGGTTCCGTGAATATCATGTTCGATGGAACAGACGCATTTTTGGGCAGTTGGAGATTTTGGCAAACCCGGCATGGAGCTGACATCAGAGTGGATTACCCATCAGTCGATTACACCCAGACTAGTATCTATCTTCCATCGGCATACAGATGTAGGCGATATTGTATACCTGAAGCTGAAGATGCCGAAGAAAGTAGTCGTGGAGATGGGAGCACCAAGAGAACTTAACCTTGAATATCTCTTCTATACGGACTCCAATACGATAGAAGTAAATTTGAAAGGGTTTGATAAGGATGCACACCGTCTGCCTGAAGCTTCTTAGTTTACGATCAATCCTGCTGTAGATAATCCGAATCAGTGGAAGCTAGACAAATTAGGACAGCTTCTGTCTCCACTTGAGGTAGTTAAAGGTGGCAATCGAAATATGCATGCGGTTAACGAAGGCATGTTCTACCAAGGTGCGGATGGAGAAGTTTCAATAGAAACGTTGGATGCGACATTGGTATGCCCGGGAGAGCGCAAATTATTACAATTTGACCATACATTTTCGTCACTTGAGGGCGGAATGCATATGAATTTGCATAACAATATATGGGGAACCAATTTCCGCGCATGGTACGAAGAAGATGCACAATTTAGATTCAAATTGAAATTTTTGTCTTATCTTTAGCCAGTTGAACATGGGAGTTGTGCTAAATGAATGAACATTGGATGAAGAAGGCAACTGATTGTATCGGATGCCAAATCTGGATCGAGCCCGATGAAACAAGAGAGCGCGTAGAAGCTTTATTTCAAGAGGCACAGAAGAGTGGGATTGGCTGGGTTCGTATTTTTTTGATGTGGCCGTGGATAGAAGAAGTGCCTGGTATGTGGAACTTTGATTTGTTCGATTATGTATTCGATGCAGCTAACAAGTATGGGTTACGGATCAAAGCAACATTAACCGCAAATTCCGGCCCTTGGCATATCGGTACGCCTTCTCTTCTTCATTCGCATACGGGATTTTTATCACCAGAGCAGAGAGTCCCTATGCGAAATTATATTGTTCAGTGTATCAGCCGATATAAGGATCACCCTGCTCTTGGTCAATGGATCGTATGGAACGAGCCGACTTCAGGCAATGATCGAACGGAAGAAGCGTTACAGCATTGGCAAGCCTGGTTAAGCCTGTACTATAATCGTGATATTCATAAACTAAATAAACGTTGGCGAACAGGATATTCATCATTCAATGATGTTCCTTTTCCAGAGGATATTTTGCATCCAGATCATAAAAATCAAGCCTGGAACAGTTACGGACCGTGGTTATTGGATTGGCAAAGCAGGGCGTCTTGGCTACAGAGCGAACTGCAATGGATTTGTGATGTTATTCGTGAATTAGATAAAAAAACAGAAACTTGCATGAATCCAATTCCATTAATGGACAATCAAGCTGCTGGGGGCATTCAATTGGATAAGATGGCCCAAATTGTAGACGTGGTTGGTGCCAGCTATCACCCAGCATGGAACTTTACATTCGCGAACAGGGCACATTTTCCAGCACTGATGTCAATTGGGGTGCGCAAGCAAGCTGCGACTTTACATGTGCAAAGGGTGGAGGTAACCGAGGTACAGACCGGCAATACGTTAGTATCATCGAACCGTCCTTGTGAAGCATCTGCTGGCGAGATTGCCCGATATTTTTTAGCCAATTTGGCTGCAGGAGCGGAAACCGTAACAGGCTGGCTTTTGAATACGAGGAGCTGTGATTTTGAGGCTGGGGATTGGGGTTTGTTAGATGATATCGATCAACAATCCCCGCGAAGTGAAATGTTATGCAAAGTCCGCGACCGATTGGCGTATTCATTCTCCCACACAGGTGCATGGCAGGGCTCGCAGCCGCGTGCTTGGGTTGGATATTCTGCGTATTCACAGGCGATTGAATGGACTGAAAGTTTATTTATGCCGAAGGTTCCAGGAAGATCGAGTAATGATAACGCACATGGCTCGGCACTTTTGACGGCCCAATTGATGGAATGCGGCGTTGACACCATTATGTCGCGAATTGAGGATCTCCCTTTGGAGGGCAAGGAAGGAGGATTAATTGTACTTTCTCATGTCGTAGCACTTGAACAGGAGCAAGCTGATCGGCTTCTGGACTTTGTCCAGACTGGCGGGACACTTATCTTCGATGCTACAACAGGTAGGAAAGATCACGATGCTAGATTACAACGCCCATGGCCTGGCGGTTTGTCAGAACAAATAGGAATGCGAGCAATGGATTTGCATACAATACCTTCGGGTTATAAAGTATTGTTCGAAGGACAGGTGGAGCTTGGAACATGGATTGCCGTACGAAACAGGCCCCTATTTGTCGAAGGCATGGGATGGAAACCATGGAGAGAACTTCGTTTTGAAATGGATGACGAGCCCTGTATATGGGACAGACCTTATGGGCTTGGTAAAATCATCTTTGTTAACGGACTGTTAGGACCATCCTTAATTTACAATCAAGAATCATCGAATATAGCAAAATACATTTTTAACCGAGCAGCAACATCAATTATCCACAATATAAGACCGATTCCAAATGAGTACCCAACTTATATTATTCCAGTTCAAGTTGAGAACGGAGAGCTTACAGCGATCTTTTCCAGTGATTTACTTGAAAGAAAAGGTAAATTAATACGTTTGCAAGCGGAATCGGGTACGTATTTGGATTTATGGACGGGCGAAGAAATTGAAGTTAACGGTTTTGGAGAAGTTGCACTACCAGCACATGAAGGTGTTGTTCTTTTGTGGAAAAAATGACTCTGTGACCAGAATTTATAGAAGAAATTACCCGAGCTCAAAAAGATTTTTCTTTGTATATAATGGGGAATTAGTATTTTACGAAAGTGCAGATTTGTTTAAAAATTCTTTATTGAATTTCCCTATTCTTATTGTTAATCTAATCAATAGAGATGCATTTATTATGAGATCGAAGTTAGTCTTGATTGAGGGATTGCCAGGATCCGGAAAAACAACAACTGCCCAACTCGTTCATGAAATTCTTACTGAAATGAACATTCCATCCCAGCTGTTTTTAGAAGAGGATCTGGAACATCCTGCTGATTATGATGGAGTCGCTTTTTTTAAGAAAAATGAGTGGGATGAATTATTAAGTACACATGAAAATGGCAGCATCAGCGTATTGTCATAGCGAGGGCGCTGATCGGCAATCCGCGTATTCTAATCTTCGACGAAGCGACAAGTGCGCTCGATAACGAATCCGAGAAGACGATTCAGCGAAATATGAGCACGATACTCAAAGATCGAACGACACTCATCATTGCTAACCGACTGGGCACGATTCGTCAGGCTGACCGTATTCTCGTACTTGAACAAGGTGTTATTGCAGAGTCAGGTACTCATGAGCAAATGGTGAATAAAGGACTTTATTACATGCTGGTTAGTCAGCCGTTAGAATAACCAAAACTTAGACCCATCAGCACACTGCTGAGGGTCTCTTTGTGCTATGAACTGAACGCTAGCGCGTATTATTTAAATTATGGTGGTGCAGCAGGTGGGGTGCTTTATATTGTCGAGGTTGAACAAATTCAGACTGGTGATAAGATAAAGGTATATTCAAGTGAACATAAAGATGATTTTTCGTTATCTTGGAAATCTTCTGATATCCTTTCTATAAAAAATGAAACTCCAAAATATAATGAATATCGAAACATTGAATTAAATGTAAATACGGATATATATGAAGAATCAGGAGCTGCCTGCCGAAGTCTATTGCTTAAAGAGAAATTCGAAAATTGCTACTATGCGGAGGATATTAAGGTGCCTCTTATTTATAAGCTACTTGGTTTTTGAACTAAGGAATAATTATTGGGAAAGTTTCCCTAATAATGTGAGATTTATCGTGCTCCAAGTGATAATTAGGGAAAATCTCCCTCATTATCGAGGCAATTCATTCATAAAGAGGGTATCTTCGTATATATTAGGGAGGATTTCCCTAATCCGCAAAGTGTGTAGATTCTAAGTCTAAAACCTCCCACCAGAAGCAAACTAGAATTATTTACTCTGTTACGAGGTTTTCTAATACTGTTATTTTCCTTGCGTGCCTTCTAAAAGTCGCATCTTCATAACCCCAGGCGTACAGCCATAAGTATTTCGGAAAATTCTTATAAAATAATTCGTCTCCATACCAAGCTGAAGCGCAATATCCTGAACGAGAATATCATCATTCTCCGTCATTAACTGTATCGCACGCTCTAGCCGCAAATTCTGCAGATACTTATGTGGAGTTACGGCATATTCCTGTACGAACAGACGCTGAAAATGCTGCACGGAATAACCCACAGCAGTAGCGAGATTGGAGATAAGTAGTGGCTCAGTATAATGCTCGTTAATAAGTTCAACGGCTTTAGTCAACGCTTCATTACGAACAGATTCAAGCTCCAAGCGGCTCCCTATGGTGTGAGTAGTTTCGTTACGACGTAGCATTAAAAGTAATCGATACAAGGTAATGGATAGATCCTCCATCCCGTGGTCATCTTGTCGAATAGCCGTCTGAGCGTTAACCGTATGCCAGATCTGAGCGATTTCCTCCCAACATTGATCAAAACGTGCAAGACGATAGGGTACAGAAGGGAGGAGCCCGATGCTCTCCAGCATTCCTTGCGACTGACTCCCTTCGATTCCGATGAAACCCACATGCCATGGTTCAAGAGAAGTAGGGAAATATTCATGTCCGCGATCTGGGGGGAAGGCGAATGCCATTCCAGGCTCTAGAATTATTTCATTGCCGCTCTCCAGATCACGAAATAAACCAGTTCCGGTGCGGATCAGAAAGATCTGGTGTACAGGGAATCCAGTAGGGCGCACATGATAAAATTGTATATGACGACCTACGGAGTAGGGATATAAGGGAAGCGTCCCAGTGTCGCGCGGCAGTTCTACTAGAGAAAAAGGAAGCAGTATAATTCACCTCATATTCATTTTGTGCTATCACCTTGAGACTATATTCCTAACGATAGATATGAATTTTCTACTATTATGAATAGTATAAATGATGATTCGTGATATAGATAGCTTAAGCATCTAGCGTTTCATCAGAGAATAGTCCCATTCAATATATGGGCTGAACTGAGAGGATGATCTTACACAATGAGTAAAAAACATTCCCCGATTAGTAGCAAAGCTCCAGTGATGCTGCACGGTGCTGATTATAATCCTGAACAATGGCTGAAATATCCAGAAATTTTGCGCGAGGATATTCGTCTGATGAAGCTTGCGAACTGCAATGTGATGTCCGTCGGAATTTTTTCTTGGGTATCCCTAGAGCCTGAAGAGGGTGTGTTCACATTCGATTGGCTGGATGGTGTGCTTGATTCTTTTGCTGAGAATGGAATTTACGCTTTCTTGGCAACGCCTAGTGGAGCTCGCCCAGCTTGGATGTCTGATAAGTACCCAGAGGTTCTAAGAGTAGAACGTAATCGTGTTCATAATTTGCATGGCTTCCGTCACAATCACTGCTTTACTTCTCCTGTCTACCGTGAGAAAACAGCGATCTTAAATACGAAGCTAGCGGAACGTTATAGTCAGCATCCTGCTGTGATCGGTTGGCATATTTCAAATGAATTCGGTGGCGAGTGTCATTGTGATCTTTGTCAGAATGCTTTTAGAGATTGGCTAAAGGTGAAATATAATAATAGTCTTGATGAGGTAAACCATGCTTGGTGGGCTACGTTCTGGAGTCATACGTACACTTCATGGACACAGATTGAATCACCTGCCCCACATGGTGAGACACAGGTTCACGGCTTGAATCTCGACTGGAGACGATTTGTGAGTGAACAGACGATTGATTTCTGTCAGCATGAGAGCAATACGGTTCGCCCTTACAATCCAGCGCTGCCAATAACGACGAATATGCATATGATCGATGGGATCGATTATCGCAAAATGGCTAAAATGCTGGATGTTGTCTCTTGGGATGCTTATCCAGACTGGCATTACACTGAAGATGGGGACGATGTTAGACTAGCGGCCTCAACAGCGATGCACTACGATCTCATGCGTTCATTTAAAAATAAGCCATTCCTGCTCATGGAGAGTACGCCTTCACTTACGAACTGGCAATCGGTTAGTAAGCTGAAACGTCCAGGAATGCATAAGCTGTCATCCCTTCAAGCGGTAGCGCATGGTTCGGATTCTGTACAGTATTTTCAGTGGCGTAAAAGCAGAGGCTCCAGTGAGAAATTCCATGGAGCGGTAGTTGATCATAGCGGTCACTCTGAGACACGCGTGTTTCAGGATGTAACAGAGGTAGGGAAGACACTAGCGGAAATGACTGAAGTAGTGGGTACGTCAACTCCAGCACAAACAGCGATTATTTTCGATTGGGACAACCGCTGGGCAATAAAGGATGCGCAAGGGATTCGCAATTCTGGATTGCGTTATGAAGAAACCGTACAACAGCATTATCAAGCCCTTTGGCAGCTAGGTGTCCCTGTGGACATCATCGGCTCGGGTGACGATTTATCAGCTTACAAGCTAGTTATCGCTCCGATGTTATATCTGATCAGCGAAGAGAATGGGAAGCGAATTGAGAAGTATGTTGAGCAGGGCGGTACATTCCTAGCGACCTATTGGTCTGGTGTAGTGAATGAAACTGATTTATGTCATCTAGGAGGATTCCCTGGTCCACTACGCAGAACACTCGGCATTTGGGCAGAGGAGACAGAAGGACTGCATAGCCGTGATTTGAATGGTGTTGTTATGCAGGCGAGCAATGCACTTAATCTTAGTGGAGATTATGATGCACATGAAATTGCTGAGTTGATCCATCTGGAGGGCGCCGAGGCTCTGGGCAATTATCGCAGTGATTTCTATGCTGGACGTCCAGCGCTTACTATAAATCGTTTTGGCAAAGGAAATGCGTACCATCTAGCTACTCGTGTCAAAGACGCATCATTCTACGTTGAGTTGTATGCTGCAATCACTTCTAAAGCAGGGATTACTCGTGCGCTTGATAGTGAGCTTCCTGTAGGTGTGACCGCGCAGATTCGGACGGATGGAGAGAGCGATTATATTTTTGTGCAGAACTTCAGTGGCAGTCCGCAAAGCGTCGAATTAGATGGAAAAGAATACACAGATCTGAAGTCAGGTGCTGCTGCACCGGCAGTATTGAATCTAGCAGTGAATGATCTCGCAATGTTGAAACGTAAATCGTTGGTATAAAAAGAAGGCAGGACCTGAGATGTTCAGGTTCTGCCTTTTTTACGAAATATAAGAGTTTATATGTCGTCCCATCATAATGGTGTTATAGAATTTACCGTCAGAAAGAATCTTGTCATTCTTTAATATTCCCTCAATCTCAAAGCCGAGCTTTTGATAAAGTTTAATAGCCTTGTCATTCGTTTCTAGGACACTCAAAGTGATCTTTAGAATTCCGTTAGCGTCGGACCAAGCAATCGATTCTGCTAGAAGATTCTTTCCGATTCCATACCCCCAATAATCCTGTAACACACATACTCCAAACTCTACTTTATGAGCGAATCTTTTTAAAGTAAGGCCTTCGCATCTAGAGAACCCAACGATTAGATCATCAACTACTGCGACTAGAAATAAGTTTCTTGGTTTATCCGAATCAGTTTGAATAAGCTGTTGAAACCCTATTTCGTCTATAAAAGTCTCACCTGGTTCTCTGTCTAAATTCTCGGTCTCGCCATCGATCTGTATTCTTAATTCAGACAGTGACTTGGCATCCGTAGGGATTGCTGATCTAAGGGTGTATTCGATTCCATTCACTACAAATGTTCGCTGATTAACGATCATATGCCTTCCGCTCCTATTGATGAGGTGAGAAGGATAGCTTCGACACCATTAATAATACGAGTATAATAATCCGCATCATGGGGCACAAAATGCGTCATATCTACATCCTGCTGAATGGTAATTCTATGCCCGTGCGGATCAACTTGGAAACCGTTGACTTGTAGACTATGTATTTCTCCCTGCCAAAATCTGCGGAAATCAACAAACTTAACTTTAACGATTCCTGCGACCTCTTCTTTTTGTAACTGAAAATCTTCTAGCTGATAAGGATTGTGATAAACAAAGACATGCGCTCGCTCATTATCGATAAGGGTATCTTTTCTCATACTGTAAGGTATTGTTCCCAGTGGGATCAGGTCTTCAAAAGAAAGCTCCAGTCCCAGTTCCTCTTGAACCTCACGTATCCCATCCTCTACAGTTTCGTGTGCTAGCAAATGTCCGGCGGCCGTGATATCCAGTAGTCCCGCATAATCTTGTTTCTGTTCACTGCGAAGCTGTAAATAGATATAGAGGGTTTCCTGATCTTTGCTTATGAACCAGCAGTGGAAAGTTTCATGCCAATGTCCTAGCCGGTGTACTACTTCACGTGGAGCCGTACCCGTTCGGTTGCCTGCCTCATCAAATATGGTAAGTATCTCATTATGCATAGGAAAGCTCCTTTGTGATGATTTCTTCTGCCTAAAGCCTATCATAAAAACGTTGGAATTGCCCTAAATGTTAGATGGTTCTTATTGACATTAGCAAGAATGATATGTATATTTTTGGATGTTAATCAAAGGAGGAGTTAAATGGATTTAGTGGCTATGAAGCAGAAAGACTTGGACACTTTAAGTGATGAAAGATTAGGATGGGCCTGTACGGAGCCTACCTTTCAACTGATTCGCGGAAAATCTCCATCGATTAAATCCGAGGTGATCTCAAAGCTCACAGATGGACAGAGGGCATTATGTATGTTCAGGGTGATGTATGACCACAGCTGTAATTCTGAAGGGGAGTATTATGCTTGGATTTCCTACTTGCAAGACCTGCCGGGTTATTGGACAGGAGTGATGGGAGGGATACGATTTTTTGGCGATGAGGAAATGTTCTTTTTGCTTCAGGAAACAAAGTCATTTCTCGAAGAAAGAAACGATAGATTGGGAAAAGAGTGGGGGGATGCTGCCATCACGGATCTCGATCATGACCCTGAGTTGTTTAGTGAGATGAGTGGTTTATTTGAACGATTTCAGAACATTGCTGCAGATAGCCACAGGTTGATTGGTGAGTATATTCGGTCACATCCGGGAGAATTTGTGGAGATAGAGGGCTCATCTTAATGAAAAAACCTAATCCATACTTCGTGTTTCTTGCAGTATTCATTATTGGCTATTGGAGTATTACGTTATATCACAGTTATAATTCATTCGAAAATATTATTCTGGATCGAATCAATACAACAGAAATCACGTCCATCCAAATTCTTAAATCTTCCAATGAAGAAGAAATAAAGATTGATGATCCGGCAGAAATTGAGAAAATCATACATGAATTTGCTGATGTGAAATTAAGAAGAACTAATGCCTCAGATAAACCTGCGAAGACCTATTGGATCAGTATATTTGTTAATAAAGGTCTGCGGTTTGGAATGAGCCTCACTGACACGAATTACTTGCATATCACAGATCTGGATAGTAAGAGTAAATACCACTCTGGCGGTTTTAAAATTACTAGTAAGTTTGATTCGGAGTTCATTGCAAAAATGTTCAACAAATAACCTGCTGCATATCAAGCAGCAGGTTTATTATTTTGTAAAGTGGTTATGGACATGATACGATTCTAATATCTTAATCAAACTAATTTATGAGGTGTATAAATGAACATCAGAGAGCAGCTACATAATGGCAGCTTGTATTTGCCTGGAGATGAGCAACTGGTTCAAGAGCAAACGATTTGCCTTAATCGACAATATGATTACAATCAGACACGTCCAATGGATCATGAAAAAAGATTTGCATTATTGAAGGAAATGTTTGCGGAGATTGGAGAGGGATGCTACATTGAGCCACCGATACATTCCAATTGGGGCGGTAAGCACGTACATTTTGGTAAAAACATTTATGCGAACTTTAATTTGACGTTAGTTGATGATACGCATATCTTTGTTGGAGATTACACCATGTTTGGACCGAATGTTACCGTGGCAACAGCAGGGCATCCGATTGTACCAGAACTACGAGAAAAGGCATATCAATATAATGCTCCTGTTACAATTGGGAGGAATTGCTGGATTGGCGCGGGTGCTATTTTGCTTCCAGGTGTTATGATTGGCGATAATACCGTTATCGGAGCAGGAAGCATTGTAACAAAAGACATTCCGTCTAACGTAATCGCTGTTGGGAATCCATGCAAGGTTCTCCGAGAAGTTTCTGATCATGATAAAGAGTATTATTTTAAGGATCGTAAAATTGATTATTCTGCTTTGGGTCAATAGTGACTTCGATTCGTTCAACAAATAACCCGCTGCCTGCTGGCAGCGGGTTTAGTATATCAATGAAGATTATCTAGCCAACCATCCGCCGTCAACATTAAGAATATGACCATTTAGATAGTCGGAAGCTGCGGAAGCCAAGAATACAGCAGGGCCCTTAAGATCTTCAGGTGTTCCCCAACGTGCAGCTGGAATACGATCTAGGATAGCGTCCGAACGACTTTGGTCGGCACGGATCGGAGCTGTATTTTCAGTAGCCATGTAGCCTGGTGCAATCGCATTGATGTTCAGACCGGAGCCTGCCCATTCATTGGCAAAAGCTTTAGTAAGACCTGCAACCCCGTGCTTACTCGCGGTGTAGCCAGGGACATTGATTCCGCCTTGATAGGAGAGCATGGAGGCGATGTTAATGATTTTGCCGGATCCTCTTTCGAGGAAGTGGCGACCAGCGATTTGAGACAGAAGGAACACGGTGTTCAGGTTCAGGTTGATTACATCGAACCAGTCTTTTTCGCTATGGTCTTTCGCCGGAGTACGGCGGATCATCCCTGCACAGTTTACGAGAATGTCGACATGACCAGTTAGTTGAAGTGCTTGATCAAATGTATTTTGCAGGTTGCTATGGTCACTTAAATCTGATTCGATGCTAACCGCTTTTACGCCAAAAGCTTTTGCTGCGTTTACAGTTTCTTCACTTGTATTAAGAGATACAGATGCGATATCTGCACCTGCTTCTGCGAAGGCAAGGGCAATCCCTTGTCCAAGACCTTGAGCTGCACCGGTTACGAGTGCTGTTTTACCTGCCAAGCTGAATAATGATGATGACATATAAATTACGCCCCTTTATTAGGTAGATTCATATTCTAGATTTATTCGCATTCAATAGCCACGCCTGCACTGCGGAATTGCTCGACTGTATCTGGAGAGAGTCCTTTATCTGTCAAGATAACGTCTACCTCCTGTAGTGATGCGAATGTACGCAGTGCAGTTTGGCCGAATTTATGATGATCCACAACCGCGAACACCTTACGGGCTGTAGATACAAGGGCTTGCTTGAACTCTATTAAATCTCCTGTATAAATGGAAAGTCCATGTTCAATATGAACAGCTGTCGAGGACAGAAATGCTTTTTGAATATTAAGTTGTTGTACATAGGAGACAGCTTCAGGACCGGCCAACATATTGCGGACACGGTAACCCCCGGGAACGACCAGACGAATGTTATCTTTCGTAACCAGTTCGCTGATGATGTATACATCATTGGTGACTACCGTTAGAGGCATATTGTCCAGGCGTCGAGCAATTTCAAGCGTCGTACTCCCGCCGTCAAGAGCTATAATATCATCCTGTTCAATATGAGCAAGCGCGCGCAAGGCGATCTCCGTTTTCTCGTCGGAATACTTATCCAGGGGATCCTTTGAGGGCAAAATACCAAATTGGTCGCTTTGTGCCAGCACAGCTCCGCCATGTACACGTACGATTAGGCCTTGCTCCTCCAGCTTGCTTAAATCCTCTCGAATCGTTTTTCCTGTGACCTGTAGCTTATCGCTCAGTTCATTCACCGTTACATCTTTTTGGTTCAGCATAACTTCCATAATCATCTCGTGTCGTCGTATCGGGTTCATCCGCTTGCCTCAGCTTTCCGTAATTGATTTATCTCTATTGTAGTTCTTTCATGGATACGGGGTCCATATCATCATATCTTTTATTATCGCCAGCCATACTCCAGATAAAAGTATAGTTATGAGTGCCAACACCACTGTGGATGGACCAGCTTGGAGAAATAACTGCTTGATCGTTATGCATTACGATATGACGAGTTTCATTAGGTTCGCCCATCAAATGGAATACAACGGAATCGTCCGGAAGATCAAAATAGAAATAGGCTTCCATCCGGCGTGGATGGGTATGAGCCGGCATCGTATTCCACATGCTACCTGGCTTCAGTTGGGTCATTCCCATAACTAGCTGAGCACTTTGTACACCATTGGTGTGAATGAAGCGGTGAATTGTACGCTCGTTGGAGTTCTCCAAACCGCCCATCGCACCGGATTCGGATTCAGCCAATGTGGTTTTGGTAGTTGGATAGGACTGGTGAGCAGGCGCAGAATTCAAATAGAATTTGGCGGGCTTGGAAGCGTCTGCACTTTTGAAGATTACATCCTTAGAGCCTTGGCCTACATAAAGACATTCTTTAAAATCTACTTCATATTCTGTACCATCCACAACAACCGATCCTTTACCGCCAACATTGATGATTCCCAGCTCACGGCGTTCCAAGAAGTAAGTAACCCCAAGCTCTTTAAGGTCTGTTGTAAGTACAACTTCTTCCTTAACAGGATTAGCGCCACCAACGATCATGCGATCCTCATGGGTAAGGACAAGCTTTAACTCATCTGGTGCAAAAATGACAGGAATGTGGAATTCCTTACGGAGGCGTTCAGTGTCAAACTGCTTAACTTCATTAGGGTGGGAAGCGAAACGTCTTTCCATGGAATATTCAATCTCCTTAACAAGCATATTTTTGGTTCGTATAGGTACAATTTACTCCATATATGTTCATTTTACAAGTGTTTATTTTTATTTAATGGTTCATTTTAGTTTATTTTATTGTTTTGACAATTGCAAAATGAACGAAAAGTGTGCACAATAGAGCTGAAATGCTTAGTTCTCATTTATTGGATTGTAATCATACTATTAAAAATTGAGATGTGGGAGGTTGAACTTGAATGTTGGAGTCGAATGGTATTCAGAGTACTTATCAGGACCGTCAACAAGAAATCATTGTAAGAATTGCGCTGGAAGCACAGAGACGGCCTCTGCTTGAGAGTGGACTCTGGTTCCATGATGATGTGCGAAATAACTTTTATTATGCCTCATATCTTTTTGCAGCTGCAGTAGATGATTCGCTCGCGCTACCTTTTGATCGTGAACAAGCGAAGCAGAAGGCACAGGATGTGCTGCTAGAGACAGTAATGCTGCAGAATCGGCAACCCGGCTCGGAGCTATATGGTCATTGGCCACTCGGCTTGAATCCGGTTCCACGAGAAGCGTCACCTCATGAGTTGCCTGTGGAAATAATGGGCAGTTTGATGGCCTACTTTTGCAAAAGATATGGTGGAGCACTAAACGCTCAACTTCGTATTGTCCTGAATACAGCATTTGGGCACATTTATCGGAGTGATTTCTTCCGTAAACCAGTTCTAACTTTTGGACATCATGAAGCGAAATATACAGCAGCAAAGCTGATTTTTGGCACTATGTTCGCAGATGATGTGCTCGTTGAGGATGGTCGGCAAAGTCTGAAGGATACACTCGCATATATCCGCTCTAAGGGAATGCCAGAATACGGCAGTCTCCCGTGGTTCTGGCATTGGGTTCAGGCATTTACCTGCGCTTTGGAGCTAGTCCCAGCAGAGGATACAGATCTAATCACTACCCTTAAAGAAATGCTTGACCATCTTTGGAAGGTGCGAGCAGAGTTTTATCTTCAGGGAGCTTGGGTGGGTGCACATTCTAGAGGATGGCCGCATGATGTACCAGGAGACGCAAATGTGCTTCATGACTATATTCAATTTGGGGACTTCAAACTCCCAGAGGCAATGCCGCGTACGGAGTATGCTGGATTCCTGTTCTATAAAGCACCTGATGAGGTATTAATAGCTGCAATGAATCGACAGACGCCAGTGGAAGCTACCAAGATTACACAGAAGGTAGTCCCAGCAGATCCGAACGCTCAACCACTTCTTCATTCCTATGCTTATATTACAGAGCATTTTGCAGCAGGTGGGATGTGGGAGCGAGTAGAGGAGTTCGATAATGAACAGCTCCGTTGGGCATTTTCCCTACCTGTGAACGGAGAGGGAGGAGCCAATCAGCTGTACTTCTTCCACCCAGGTCAAGGATACAACGAAGGTGATCCTCGCCATCAGAGTCGTTATATGGAGGTCCTCTATCATAAGAATGCCATTATTTCTTTATTTCCTATTCCTCAGGATGAAAAGGATACGATCATCGGTGTTCTCCCCCATGGTGAATGGATGCAAGACCCGAATGCACTGTTCGGTCAGGTTGGCGATGTCTATTTCGCAATCTATCTATCTCATCCATATCAACTGCAGGAACGTCCGGGATACATTGAGGTATCAGCTACGGGAATGCCGGGTGGGGTAATCGTTGAGGCGATCGGCGTTAAGGAGTCAGCTGAGCGTGGCATAATCGGACTGGATGCATTCGTAATAGCTATGGCCCATAATGAACCACAGTTCGAGATAGTGGACGGATTAGCGGCACATTATATCACTAGTGATGGCGATAGATTGCATTTAAGTAAGAAGAGTGAGTCAGCGCTGCCGCAAGCCCTGCTGAATGGTGTGAAGATTTCCTTGGAGAATTATACGGTTTAATGGGAACGCATAATAGTTGTGAGTAAGGTTAGGAAAGAGTCGATCTCTAAGGTCGGCTTTTTTTATATGTAAATATGCTTTATGATCCGATGACATTCTAATGTATTTACTGCAATAGAATTAAGCGGAATTTCCTCACAAAAGCAATCCAGTGTATTTTGTACAACAGAATCGAGCATTTATGTGTCATATAGGCCGATCAATAAGATTCTAATGCACTGAGTGCAATAGAACTATAAATTGAGGTTATTACACCAAATTTGATTGTATGAAATGCAATAGAATCTGATTAGTACGGATACTATGCTACAGCTTCATTTGGAAATTCGCTCCTAATAATAATCAGGTTTCCTTTAAGGGCAAGGCTTTCGCGAAGTCATTAGTAATTAATTACATTAATCCCTAATTTTCTGAGAGACATTTATCACAATAAAGGTTAATATCTAAGTGAGACAAATGAATGAATGCGCTTTCTTAAATACAACCAAACCTAACTCAAAGAATGCGAGGGATTTACTGTGACAGGAACTGAATTTCGTGTAGAAAATGATTTTCTAGGTAGCAAACAAGTAGATAAGAACGCATACTATGGGATTCAGACATTACGCGCAGTAGAGAATTTTCCAATTACGGGTTATAGAGTACACAATGAGTTAATCAAAGCGATGGGGATCGTAAAGAAAGCCGCTGCGCTTGCAAATATGGAAATTGGCAGGCTCTATCGTGGGCTTGGTGAAGTTGTTGTTAAAGCAGCAGATGAGATCATCGAAGGCCAATGGCACGAGCAATTTATTGTTGACCCTATTCAGGGTGGTGCAGGTACCTCGTTAAATATGAATGCGAATGAAGTCATTGCTAACCGAGCACTAGAACTGCTTGGTCATGAGAAAGGCGACTATCGCCATTTGAGTCCCAACTCTCATGTGAATATGGCGCAGTCTACAAATGATGCATTCCCGACGGCCATTCATATTGCCACGCTTTCTCTTTTGGAACAACTGCTTGTGACGATGCGAAGAATGCATGAGGTGTTTGCAGTTAAAGCCAAGGAATTCGATCCAGTTATAAAAATGGGACGCACGCATCTACAAGATGCAGTGCCGATTCGTCTGGGCCAAGAGTTCGAGGCTTATCGCAGAGTACTTGAGAGAGATATCAAACGTATCGAACATACACGCCATCATTTGTATGAAGTAAATATGGGCGCAACCGCTGTAGGAACTGGATTAAACGCTGACCCTCGTTATATCGAAGTGGTTGTAGAGTATTTGGCTGATATAAGTGGACTGCCGCTAGTTACGGCAGATCATCTTGTGGATGCCACGCAAAATACGGACGCATACACAGAAGTATCTGCTGCCCTAAAAGTCTGCATGATGAACATGTCTAAGATCGCTAATGATCTTCGGCTCATGGCCTCCGGCCCGCGGACAGGGTTTAATGAGATTTCACTGCCTGCTCGCCAGCCTGGTTCCTCCATTATGCCAGGTAAAGTCAATCCGGTTATGGCTGAGGTCATCAATCAGGTGGCTTTTCAAGTCATAGGGAATGACCATACGATCTGTTTGGCTTCCCAAGCAGGTCAGCTGGAGCTAAATGTTATGGAGCCTGTGCTTGTGTTCAATCTCATTCAGTCCATCAGTATCATGAACAATTCATTCCAAGTCTTCACAGACTTCTGTCTGGCTGGAATTGAAGCCAATAAAGAGAAGCTAGAGCGGGATGTGGAACGGAGTGTCGGAATCATTACCGCAGTCAACCCGCATCTGGGTTATGAAGTGGTATCGCGTATTGCTCGTGAAGCGATTTTGACGGGGGAGTCTGTACGGGAATTGTGCATTAAGTATAATGTGCTATCCGAAGAAGAGTTGAATCTGATTCTGGACCCTTATGAAATGACGCATCCGGGGATTGCAGGAGCTAGTTTATTGCATAAAGAGTAGAGTAGTATCCCCGCTTAACGTTTTGAGTGGAAGGAGAGATTTCAATTTACTAGTCTTTTAAAAGAACCTACTTCACGATGGTTAGAAGTAGGTTCTTTTGCGTTTCAGACTTACAGGAAAAAGAAAGAGCGCAATAAGCCACGTTTCCTTGGCGGAGAGGGTAACCTTGTAGTGGTAACGGGAGGGGAAGCTTCATTAGGGGGATAGTAGTTCCCTTTTGAAACTTGCGTTGGTTCTAGAGATGCCGCTATTTCTTTGATCATCATACGTAGATCCTCAAGCTCCTCACGCTGCTGGAGCAGCTGTATCATGACTACTTCGTCAGCCTTTTGATCGAGTGTACGTTCAATATAATGAATCCGGGACAATATATCCTGCATAGGCTCAGCATCTGTGTGATGAATTGGATCTTGTAGTGACTTGGACATCTGATTTTCATTAGGGATAGATAATTGAATGCTCTCTAGGGGTTCTCCGTGATTAATGCAGTCTTTAATATGACTAAGCAAGCTGATTTGCTGCTCTGAGAATGTATAGTGGCCAAATCGGTCCTTTGGAAAAAAATCAGGGAACATAGCAGCCCAACGTTTGATCGTTGTTTGGCTAACAGACAACAGCTCTGCGGCATCCTTTGTTTTCAGAATTTCCATTTTGATTCCTCCAGTTCAGGTAGTCATGTTATGAGTAATTCGCCCAACAATTGCTGCTCCCTGCACGGTTGACAAAGGAAGTGCGGATTCGATAAACAAAGTGGAAATACGAGCAATCTCACCATTCTTGTATTTCACTATCTTGCTTTTACATTCCAGATTGAGTACAGATGACCCAGAAGCAGGGTATACTTGGTTTAGAGGTGAAGCGTATGGAAATGAGCGGAGAAGAGGAAAAAATGACTGAGGAACAATGGCAGGCTATTTTGCAAAATGATGCAGCCTATAACGATAAATTCTTTTATGCTGTGAAGACTACGGGGGTTTTTTGCCGACCTTCCTGTAAGTCCAAAGCACCTAATCGAGAGAATGCGTGCATCTTTCAAAATGCAGAACAAGCGCTAGAATCCGGATTTCGTCCCTGTAAAAGATGCAAACCGACAGGTGAGCGGCTGCCTGATAAGGAATGGGTAGCTGTAATGACTGAATATATCGACAAACATTATATTGAACCCCTCACACTTGAAACGCTGGCTGAAGTCTGTCATGGAAGTCCCTATCATTTACATCGAACCTTCAAGAAAGTAACGGGAATCACTCCAGTGGATTATATCCAGCAAAAGAGAATCGAGAAGGCATCAGAATATTTGGTTACCACGGAGCGGGCAGTAGCTGATATCGGGTTACACGTGGGTCTGCCTAATACGTCGTATTTTATAACCTTGTTTAAGAAAAAAACGGGCTGCACCCCAACGCAGTTCCGTCAGCTGAACAAAATAGAAGCAACGAATCATTCTGAACTTATTGTGGAGGAACAGAAACATGGAGAATAGAACAAATACAACACTATACTGGACCTTGCTAACTTATAAGGAATGGAGTTTCTATATCGCAGCATCGGAGAAAGGGTTAAGTTATGTGGGATCGCAGCAGAAGCCATTCGATGAAATGAGTGAGTGGGTTACGCGTCGGTTTCCTGGAAGTGAACTGGTGCAGGACGAAGAGAAAATGGAGCCATATGCAAAGGAACTGATCGAATATTTGCAAGGGAACCGTCAAACGTTTAGCTTTCCTTTTGATTACCGTGGGACTCCATTTCAACTTGCGGTGTGGAAAGCGTTATGTGAAATTCCATATGGACAAACGTGGTCTTATTCGGACATTGCCACACATATTCAAAAGCCAGCTGCTGTACGTGCGGTAGGGACGGCCATTGGTGCGAATCCGATACTAATTACGGTGCCCTGCCACCGAGTGATTGGCAAGAATGGAACACTAACTGGATACCGGGGCGGTCTAGAGATGAAGACAAACCTGCTTAACTTGGAAAAAGGAGGGAGTGTAAGGGAGCTATGAAAATTGAATCCCGTTACACATCCCCGAAGACTCTTCTGAATAAAGGGACAGGCTACTTGTCTGGTTATAGCCATTCCTTAAATCCGTATACCGGCTGTACCTATGGTTGTTCCTATTGTTATGTACGTCAAATGCCAGTATCGCTGTTCCGCACAGAGGAGTGGGGAACGTGGGTAGATGTCAAACAAGAGGCAGCAGCTATTTTACGCAAAGAACTCCAGAAAGCAAAGTCCAAAGGACCGGTCTCCATCTTTATGTCCTCTAGCACAGATCCTTACCAACCGATTGAGCACAAGGAGCAGGTAACAAGAGCTTTGCTGGAGGTTATGGTAGAGAATCCGCCCGATTTTTTGTTCGTGCAGACGCGTAGTCCGCTCGTACGTAGAGATATGGATTTACTATTACGCTTAGAGGATAAGGTTCGCGTAAGTATGACGGTAGAGACGGATCTGGAAGATATTCGAAAAAAATTCACACCAAGTGCTCCACCCATTTCTGCAAGATTAAAGACACTGCAATTACTGCGTAAAGCAGGCATTCCTGTTCAGGCTACCATCGCTCCGGTATTACCGAGCAGCCCGTCCTTTCCAGAGATTCTAAGGGGTTTGGTAGATAGAGTTTGTATTGATGATTATTTTATGGGAGATGGCAGTGGGGGCAAACGTACACGGAGATTAGGTATTTATTCCCTTTATGAAGAGCTGAAACTGGAAGATTGGTACGATCCATCTGCGTATCGTAAGGTGTACGATGGACTCCGGAATGTTTTTTATGAAGATGAGCTGTTCTTGAGCCAGAAGGGGTTCGAGCCTTAAACTGAAACATGGTATAATAAACGAGAGCATTCATACCTAGTATTTTAAAATATAAGAACGTATAAGTTTCACGCAATACTTTATGTCTTATATTTCTCGCATATACGCTTAGCGTCCTTATAAGGACACCGAAGGCGTTTATGCTTGTATACTTAATACCTGTAATCGCTTATTGGAGGAGTAGAATGGCAAAAGCAAAAGTGGCTAAGCGGCCCACAAGAGATGAATTTGTACTTGAGGAGCTAGGCAATCAGTTAGTTGAAGCCAAGCAAGAAAGTTCTGAGATTTTATTGACTGTATGGGGAAAAGAAGAACAGGTACGCGGAACAATTGTTGAAATGGACTCGCGGACTGGAAAAGTACACATCAGTAATAACCAAGGTATCGAAAAAGTTCCGTTTATGGATATTATGCAAGTTAATTATCCCAGAGATTAATGGGAACGCAGCAATAAGAGGTCCTGTGAGCCATGTTGGCTTTGGGGCCTCTTTGACCATAAAGTATCGACTAGATTAAAGAGAGGTAGATCAGATATGGCAGTAACCAAAACCAACGCGATGCGAATTCTGGATGCGAAAAAGATCGGATATGAAGTGTTTGTTTATGACAATGAGGATGGACAAATCCATGGTACGGCTGTAGCCGAGAAGATTGGGAAGGCGGCAGAGATGGTTTTTAAAACTTTGGTCGCTCATAGCGGAGCAAATCTTTATGTGTTTGTTATACCGGTTGCCGAAGAGCTCGATCTAAAAAAGGCGGCCAAGGCCGCCGGAGAGAAAAAGATTGAGATGCTGCCAGTAAAGGATTTGCAGAAGTGGACAGGTTATATCCGTGGTGGATGTTCTCCGGTCGGAATGAAAAAGCTATACCCAACGTTCATTGACATCAGCGCAGAAAGTCAGGAAACGATAGCCGTTAGTGCTGGAAAGATTGGCCAGCAAATGGACGTATCACCGCAGCTTCTTGCTGGGGTAATAAATGCAAAATTCACAGAACTAATTAAATAGATGAGCAGCAAGTAGACCTAAATACTCCTTCAAGGCAGAGCCTGTAGTGGAGATTGCTCCTGGCGAAGGAGTGAACTTCGAGGGTTGCAGTGAAAATTCAGCGCTGGCGATATAATCTGTAGGATAAGCTTGAGCTGTTAGCCCTGCATTCTTGAAGTGCTGCATCGAGCGGGGCATATGAAACCCTGATGTGACTAGTACAGGACGCTTAAGTCCCTTCTCTTGTAGGATTGCGGCGGTATTTACAGCATTCTGCTCCGTGTTAAGAGATTGATTGTCGGTCAGGATATCCTCTTCGGGGACACCGAGACCAAGTAGTTGTCTTTTGGCGATGTCGGCTTCGTTACCGCTGTCAGAGAATACTTGGCCACCAGAGAATAGGATAGGTAGACCACTTTGGCGATGAAGACGGACCGCGGTAATCAGACGATTCGCCGCTGAGCCATATAGATTACCCTCGCCATCAATATCTGGTGTGCCAGAGCTGGCGCCTCCACCAAGCACGACAATGACATCTCCCTGCAATGTATCCGGCTGTGGATATTTTCGTTCCAAACCTCCGATTAATGCATCGCTGACTAAAGGAGTCATGGAGAAATACATAAGCAGAGTAACGCCAAGCAGTACTAGAGCTGGACGACGATTCTTTTTCCATAACCAAATGACAAGACCGAGCAGAAGAATGATAAATAGACCTGGAGGAAGCACAAAGCTGTATACAAATTTGATGATGTAAATCAACAGTATCAACCGCCTTCGTAAAAAATGAGTTCAGGTTGTATTGTAACATGAGATTGGGTGTTCTTAGTTGCACTAAAGACCGAAACGGTCTTTTTTTTATTTGATGAGAAATCTAAACTACCCAACCTTTTTCGTTTTCGCTGCAGTATATATTTGAGTGCTACCCGATAAGAAGGAGCTTTTAGAACATGAATAAAGAAGATGCTGACCTTGTCATCAAGGATTACATCAAGCCGCTATATGGTTTTGCTTTGAACAAAACGGGAAAGATCGCCGAAGCCGAGGAGCTGGCGGGTAGAATTACGCTGGAAGTATATCAAGCGCTTCTCAAGAAGTCAGAGTTACTGGATCTGAACAGCTACGTCTTTAAGATTGCTCATTATGTGTGGGTGAGATTCGTAGGCGAGAAAGTGAAAGCTTCTAACCAAATGCGGATTGATGACAATGAGGTAATGTCCAAAGACGAGGGCTTCGAAGAGATCATCCGTCAAGAAACGGCTGGCGCATTGCGGCGGGAAATAGCTTTTTTATCTCACCAGCAACGGGGAATCGTAGTCAAGTACTATTACGATGGAATGAAAATTAGCGAAATCGCGACTGAGATGGGTCTTTCTATCGGCACAATTAAATGGCACTTATTCGAAGCAAAAAAGGAGCTGAAACACAAGATGAACACAATTCGATCGATGGGTAATCTCGGTATCAAACCGATTCGTATGACAGGTTTTGGGCATAACGGATCCCCAGGAAACAAAGGTGACACCGCTGACTTTTTAGCTACGGCGATCAAACAAAACATCGCTTTCTCAGCTTATCACAAGCCGCTCACGGTTAATGAAATTGCCGAAGAATTGGGCATTTCACCTGTATTTATCGAGGATGAAATCGAACTTCTGGAAGAATACGGTTTCATGGATAAATTACCGGGTAGAAAGTATCGTACCAATATGTATATTGAAGATCCGTCCCCTATGAAAAGCGAGGTATTGTACTCATTGTTCAAAGAATATGCGGAGATTGCGGTCGAACATTATTTCAAGACATTTTTCTCGATGGGTGAAGTGTTCCAAGAGACGGGTGTCTACATTCCAGACGGTGATGTCAATCTACTGATGTGGAGCCTCATTCCGTATGCTGGTAATCAATTGAGTTTCAAAGAACTCAATAGGGTTAGCCATGAAGAGGTTTCCGTCAGCCGCAAAGATGGAGGACATTACGCCGCTCATGCAACGATCCACAGAGAGTTTGACGTCAGTTTTGATTATAAACAATATTATTATAGTGGCGATATGAATCGGGATTCCGATGAGTTTGCATTAAAAGCAAGGCAGGTCGATACGTGGTGGTGTGGTAGACAGGACAGTTGGCGAGACAATCTAAGTTCGGATTTCATCAGCCTGATGCATGTGATCAATGGGAATTTACCGCAAAACGATGTGAACATTGACGCCTATCGCCGTCTTTTCGACAAACAATATTTGCTGCGAACTGAATCTGACCTTGAAGTTAACATTGTTTATTGCAAGGATAAGCAAACAGGAGAACGTCTGCATGCGGCGATTCCACAACCGTCCGAACGAATCAAAGAAGCTGCCAAGAAATTGGATCAAGCTGTTTATCAAGTGAAACTCGATGGACAACCAGATCATGCACATAAATATGTGCGTTACTGGTCACAGAATTGCATGGCGTCGGGAACCATACTTGCCTTTGTACTCAAACATTTAGTCGACAGCGGCATGTTAAAAGTGCCTGATCTGCATCGTAAAAATGGCATTTCCACAATCATGTTCATGAATCAAAGCTAGCTTCAATTTAACTATAAGAAAATGAAATATTTTGTTAAAGTTATCAGGAAATGAACGCTTAATAAAGGTGGAAGTAGACAAATGAAAGATTTTATTTTTATCATAGGTCCTAGTGGTGTTGGCAAGACAACATTAGCTAAACAAGTCTTTGAATATTACAAGAGTGTTTATATAGAACAAAGCATGATTCCTGAGTTTCTAACTCTTGATGGAAAGGCTGAGATTACTGGAGAGTTTGAAGAAGAAACCTGTTGGTCAAATACAGTTGTTCTTCTCAAAAATTTTAATAAGCTAGGGTATAAGAATGTTATTGGATTAGACTTTGACGATTTAAGAACAAGAGATATTCCAGAAGTCTTTAGAGGATATAACTATATAACTATTAAACTTATCTGTAGTAATTACGAGCAGAATTTAAATCAAATGGTTAATCGTGAGGCGGGAGGTCTGGTTGATACTGAATTACTTGAAAAAATGTATTTAAAAATTCCATCAAGAAAATTACTCATAAATGAATATGAAATTGATGTTAAAGATAAAACACCCAAACAAGTCTTGCAAGAGGCGGTCGAACTTATTGATAGTGGTACGACATTATTAGATTATGAGTATATTAAGCCTGAAAAGGAACAGTTTTATTCCTGGGTTTACAGTAATGGTTTGCGATAGTTGGAACCGTCATATATTAATTCTGTACAGGAATAAATAATAAAATGCAATTAACTGTATCTGGAATTAACTAATGTCCAGAATTGGCCTGACATTCTCGAGAGCATCCGATAAGAACGAAACATGGCTTTCACATGGAATATTGTAGTATAATCGTCCGAATAAGAGACCATTTTCATCTATTCACTAAGTTGCATGAAGCTCCTTAATCGCGACTACTTAGTCCGCCCAACGCCAACGTTACACTCTTATAGGAATAAAATAATATTGAAAATATGCTCATGGGGAATTATTTTCGAATAGCGAGGGGAACTTTATGGCTGTACTTTCGATTGATCATTTAATAAAGAGACAAGGAAATGCACTACTATTACCAGAGATCAACCTGCAGATCACGAGCGGTCAATGTGTCGTTATACAATGTAACAATGAACTAGGCCAACTACTAATCCAATTGCTTCTAGGCGATATTCCGGCATCTGGTGGCCATGTGTTAATCGAAGGCACAAATCTACCTCAGACCTTTAAGAAAAAGGCACACAAAATAGGCGTTTCTCTTCTGAATGATGGAATTTACGGGCGGCTTAAAGTAAAAGATTCGCTCACTTTTTATAAGAACATATACCAGGCAACCATCTCCATCGATGAGGTATTGCACAAAATCGGATTAACGGACAAAAAAAACAACAAAGTTTCTTCATTAACCTTCTCCGAGCAAAAACGATTACATCTAGGAAGAACGATTATACATAACCCTGTATTACTCATTTGGGAAGAACCCGAGCAGAACGTGGATATTGAAAGCCATATCATTATTCGAGCATTACTTTCTGAACTTCTGAACGAAGGAAAGGCCATTCTGATCACAACATCCTACCTTGCCGATGCCATTTCCATCACCAATGAGGTATACAGACTGAATGAGCATGAGTTTAAAAAATTAGATGTTATCGATGATTCGGGAACTGATGCTCAAACGGACGTTACTGCTCCCACTTCGAAACATCCATCACAAACTGCAATACTTCCACTCGCAACCATCGAAGTTCGACCTGTTCGGGTGGAGAAAATTCCCGCTAAGGTGGACGATAAGATCATCTTGTTCGATCCAACAGAAATCAATTTCATTGAAAGCAGTGATGGGACATCCTTACTTCATGTTAAGGGGGCCACTTTCCCTTGTGTGTTCACTTTAAGTGATCTTGAGATAAAGCTAACCCCGCTTGGTTTCTTTCGGTGTCATCGTTCCTATATTGTAAATCTACAAAAAGTGCGTGAAGTCATTTCATGGACACGTAATAGTTTTAGTCTCATATTGGATGATGACAAGAAAAGCTCCATTCCACTTTCCAAAGGAAAATATGATGAATTAAAGGGGACCTTGGGCATCTAAAGGTGCCTTTTTTTAATAGAACAGACACTCCATTCCTCCTCCAAAATGCAGCATTCGACCCCTCGTTTACTCTTTTTATCCTGTAAATGCTGCGCAGTTATGCGGTTTTCCTTACAATTGGTTTTGCATAGCAAGATCAACCGATAAAGGAGCTAACAGGATGGGACATGAGATTGTAATAAGGCAGTTGGTAAAATTTTTTGGAAAAAAGTCGGCTCTGAATGGCGTTGACTTCCATATTCAAAAAGGGGAGATTTTCGGATTGTTAGGACCTAGTGGTTCCGGTAAAACAACGATGGTGAAAATTCTGACCTCACAACTCCGGTATACATCAGGGTCCGTGCAAGTGTTCGGTAAAGATGTAAACAAGCTACGTGATTCATCGCAATTGAAACGGATAGGTATTCTTACTGACAACAGTAGTTTATACGATCGACTGACTGTGTATGAGAATCTGGAACTCTTTTGTAAGCTATATGATGTAGATGTAAAGCGCATTGATGAAGTGCTGGAGGAAGTTAAACTTATTCAAGACAAGAAAACCATAGTAAGAAAGCTCTCCAAAGGAATGAAGCAGAGAGTCACATTAATGAGGTCCTTATTGCATAAACCTGATCTTTTGTTTCTAGATGAACCTACTTCTGCATTAGACCCAACCAACAAGCAACAAATTCATGCAAGCCTGCGTAAGTTGAATGAGTCAGGTACAACCATTTTTTTAAGCACCCATGACATGCAAGAAGCAGAGGATCTCTGTCAGCGTCTCGCTTTCCTCGATAATGGGAGAATTGTAGAGCTCGACAATCCACACAATCTTCGAGTGAAATATGGGGATTCTGCAATTAACCTCGTACTAAGAAACGGTAGTCGTATTCAAATCGAACAAAATGAAGCTGGAGCACAATCGGTTGCCCAATATATAACCAAAGGGGAGTTGATATCCATTCACTCGAATGAACCAACTTTAGGAGAAATATTCATTCAACTCACTGGGAGGTCTTTGCAATGACATTTTCAATTCGAAGAGTATCTGCCATCGTTGTAAAAGATGTAAAGGATCTGCTGAAGAACTCTTATATTATTTTAATCACTATATTTTTGCCATTGGGATTGGCAGCTATGTTATCTCGTTCGGACTCGGACGACGCCAGTCTGCTAGGTACTCCGATTAATCTGGCACTTGTTATAACAGGTGCCTTTGTTCAAGCTACTATGATGGCGGAAGAAAAGGAGAAAAACACCTTACGCGCCTTATTGCTATCTCCAGCTACAAGAATGGAAATTATGTTAGGGAAGAGTTTCCTATCTTCTCTAATTACAATTTTGGTCGTTATTGGTTCGATCTTTTTAAGCAAAATGCAGGTACCTGGTTTTTTTTATTTCAGCATTATGATTCTGCTTTCCTTAATTATATTCATCTCATTTGGCACCATTATTGGACTTGTCTCTCGTACAGTTATGGAAACCTCCATTGTGGGTCTGCCTCTTCTCGTGATCTTTACCTACGGATCGTTAATAAGCACAATGCTGGATAACCCTGTCATCAAAACATTCATTAGCTATCTTCCTACCGAGAGCTTCTCAGCAGCACTCACCAGCCTGGAGCAAAATGGCGGTTTCTCAGAGATCAAATGGCATCTCCTTAATATGCTTCTCTGGGCGATTGGTTCTCTCGTCATCGCAGTCATCGTCTATGGCAAGCGGAGCTTTGATAAGTAATATAAAAAAATAGAATATGAGGTCATATAAATGAAATTTACCTTGAAAAGTTTTATTATTCAACTTGTAATAGCTGTGGTTATTGTCGTTGTTATCATAGCTTTAGCCAAATAATGACCTAGAATACTATAGTTAAACCGGCCGACCTTCTAACTTATTTGTTATGCTAAGAGGATGTCATTTGTTTCAACATTGATTTACATTAGCATATAAACACGAAGCCATTCCGATAAATGGAGTGGCTTCTTTAATAGAATTAGTTCAGGAAAAACAAGTGAAAGGAAAACTAGATTCAGTTGATCCTTATGTTCGCTATGATGATTATAAACTGAATTTTCATGTTGAAAATGAAAAAGGAGAGAAAGTAAAAGATTTAACTAGGGCACTTGATACTCCGCGCAAGGCCGTGGGAGAATACGGTCATTCTAATCGAAAGTATGGATTTGCTCCCCTGTCTCCTGATCATCAATATACACTAGTATTGGATTCTTTAGAAAAAACAGAGCCGTATGAGCTAGGCGTATCATTTGAGCCAAAACAGCTTGCCGAAAAACCTGTAAGAGTAGATGAGAATGGCAAAACGATTGAGATCATGTCAGTAACCTTTGACGAACCATTAAATGAAGCGTCTCCAAAGAATGAGAAGCACGCTACTATTTTACTAGAGGCTTATTTAAAGGATATATCATATATTAATCTAGCAGATACGATTTTAATGGATGATGACACAGATAACATTATTAATCGTTTTGGTTGGACTATAAAGGATGAAAAGGGCAAAATATACAATGTAACAGGTGGAGATTTTAAAATGATAGGAAAGGATGAACAAGGCAGAAACCATATCCGAATAAAATTGCAAAGTGATGAAATGAAAGAACTCCCTCAAAAGCTCAGTCTTACTTCAGAATTGGCAAAAAAGAGCTATGACCTGGATTGGAAAGTACCATTGCCAATGCCAAAAGAAGATAAATAAGAAGAAAATAGAAGCGAGAAAAGCAATAAAGGAAAGGGGGATAATGCTAAATAAGCATTTTGTAATGTCTTTATCGAGACTATTCAACTAACGGGAAACGATAGTGGAGTAGGTTGCAGCGATACAGTTCCTCTTGTTCATTGAAGTAAGGGGCAGGATCGTTGAGCATGTTGCCGAATCGTATAGATAGAAAAGAAATCGATATTTGGAGTGATTCTATATGCGATGAGAACAACAATCATCAGAAATAAGCACGCCATTAAGCTATCGGGGAACGTTAGCTCAATAAAAACAAGAAGACAGCCGATCTCAACGTGATCGGCTGCTTATGTTAATCAAACGGGCAGTTTAATGGGATTTCAAGGTCATTATGGAAGGTAAATATTTAGTGATAACTAATATAGTGATAAACCTTGTATGAGATGGAGATGCACTATGGTCGTCGAGACGTTCGTCACGCTGCTGTCGGTGGTGATGTTTTCGTATAATCCTTTTTTACCATGTTAGTTCATACCAAGTGTTGTATTGTTATGTTATGAATAGGAGGAGAGTTGAACACTGTTTTGTTAACGGAAAGCAATTAGTAAAATAATAAACAAAGGGTATCCAGCGAATGGCTACCTTTAAGAAAGGAAGTATCTGTGCAAATAGAATCGATTATTTATAGCAATAAGTTGTGGGAAATCGTTGCTGAGTATGCGCAGGAATGTTCTTGGAGAGCAGGAACCACTTTAGCGAAACAAATGAAAGAATGCCATTTTTCAGACTGGGAAAGAATTTTTGTGGCACTTGATGGTGATCACATTGCTGGTTATTGCGCTTTAGCAAAAACTGACTGCATACCTGATATTCCCTATACACCTTATATAGGATTTATTTTTGTGGGAGAGCAGTATAGAGGCAATCGATTAAGCGAAAAGTTGATTTTATCTGCCTCGGCATACGCGAAGGGACTGGGTTTTGATAAAGTATACCTTGTCAGTGACCATGTTAATTTGTACGAAAAATATGGCTTCGTGAAGATAGATGAGAAAGAAGCACCTTGGGGAGCAATGGAGACCATTTATATGCAACTGACGTAACGTGCTGCCATCAGCAAAGGATGGCAGCATGTTACAGACAGCGTATCAAACCGTATCAGAAAGTAAACCAGGGCATTAAGCTAACTGGCAGGATAGTTGAAACGTTCCTCGAATATTTTATCAGTTGGATAATCTAATGAAATTTGTTGAAATAAGGTTGTCTGAATGAAACGCAAATCTTATAGATAAGGGTGATTCATGTGAAGCAAGGACTCATTGTGTTTTTGAACGGAACGTCAAGTTCTGGAAAGACCTCCATATCGACTGAACTGATAAATCAGAAAGAGATTCCTTTTTATCATTTATCAATTGATGATTTTTTTAATAATTACAATGATTTTGTTAATAATAAATTTCCAGATGAACCTCCAAGAGGAATAGATCATCAAGTTGTCTCACAAATAGTTGATGATTCCATATTCTCAGTGTACCATTCGACAATTAAATTGTTATCAGAACTAGGTTTTAATGTAATAGTAGATACCATAATCACAAATGACAAGTCGTTTAATGATTTTTATGATTTACTTGTTGATTATCCTATATTGTTTGTAGGCGTACGATGCTCGAAAGAAGAACTCACAAGAAGAGAGCAGAGTAGGGGAGATCGATTAATTGGACTAGCACATTCCCAGTTCGACAGAGTATATTCCTATAATGAATATGATCTTGAAGTAAATACGGAAAAGTTGAGTCCAACCGAATGTGCCGATAAAATATTAAGTTTTATTAAGTCCGATCAGGGTTACTCTGCATTTAAGAAATTAAGTAAAAGAGAGATTAGTGTTTCATAGTAGGCAAATCCATCAGATAACAACATATTCAAGCATTGGGGCTATTGCCTCCTCGGTCTGCCCACAAGATTTCGGAATTAAGCTAACGAAGAACGATAGTTGAATAACACACAATGATGAGCAGGAGCTACGTAGTCTGTTCTTTTTTATTAAGCTAACAGGCAGGATAAGCGAATATCACCAATCCCTAGAGGATCTTTGCTTGAAACTAAGAATACATAACTTGCTATAACTAACCGTGTTGGGAGTTACTGAAAATGAGGATTGTTGTAACAGGCGGAGGTATGAATCCAAGTGAGACTCTTCAAGAGACTATGATTCGAGAAGTAGTTGAGGAAACAGGATTATCTGTTAAGGATTGTGAGTTTTACGCAGTATATAGCGGACCTAGGATGGAATACACCTACCCTGATGGAAACAAGGTTATTTTCGTTATGTTTCTCTTCAATGCTACGACTAATCACTATGAGCACTTATCAGAAGATGGGGATACGATAAAATTTCATGACGATCTAAGTGAATCGTTGAAATTACAGTTCTGGAATATAGAACACGTTAGTTATGTGGAGTAGTGACAGTCTAGGACTTTATTTCCATTGTCGATTCACCGAATGGGAGTAATGAAAGAAACTCCGAAAAACCATTATATTCAAGGGGTTTCGGAGTTCTTTTTTTAGAGTCAACCCTGCGCAGGGCTGGTCTTCATTTCATGGATTTTTTGGAGCGTATGAAGACACTTTGTTTTCTCGTCATCGCTCTCTGTGTGGAGATACCACTCTACAAGCCTGTACCCGAATATGAGAAGGATCATTTCGAAGACGCAATTATCGGCGATAGGGGATGCATCTGCATACTCCGAAAAACCTTTGTAATACGCAGGGACACATCGGTGGTAGTATTCGACCATGTGATCGATATCCGCTTCATCCGCGATCAAGCTTGCGAGATCCTCGCCCATGTAGCCCCAACCGCATGTATCCCAGTCAATGAGTGCGATTTTTCCGTCGGCATAGATCAGGTTGGTCACCCAGAAGTCCCGGTGGCATAGCACTAGGGGCAATTGCACGATGCGGGCGAGTATCTCATCTGCGTGCTCATCGATGTCGATGAGCAATTGCCGCATGTGTTGCGGGAATTCACAGTCCTCCGAGCGTATATAATTGTAGACGACTGGCCACGACCGGTAATGCAGATACGTATTCTTCATGAGATCCGCATGGCTCAGGTTTGTCAGGCTCTGCAGCACAGCGGGCTTCTCCGCATACAGCTTGCCTTGATAGCGTCCTAACTCCAGCGCCGCCTGTTCATACATGTCACCGGTTAAGTCTAAACCGGTTACGCCATCGATATATTCCAGCCACAGCCGGAATTCATTTTCTTCGGCATTCATCTCCGCATGGTAACATGTTGGCCAGCGGAAGGTATCCGAGAACGTCGTTCCCAAGTCAGACATATAGAGATCATATTCCCGGCGCCAGGAATCTGGATCGTTGTAACGTTCCCATTTCTTTTGAATTTTCAGCACGATACGGTACGGCATTTTTTCACCATCCGCGGTTTCGGCGATCCCGTTTACCAGGTGCACATTTCCCACAGTTCCACCCTGTAACGGCATGGTTTGGCAGTCAGCCGAGATAATATCCTTCTTGAACTGTCGGCTTAAGGCATAGATCAGCGTTTCAAATTTAATATTCATTTCTTCCATCCTCCGTTTTTCTTCGTTTGCTTGCTTGACATAGCTATCGTTTTGTTTCGAGCCCTCTTATCGATGAGGTAGCTTGTTTTATCTTGGACATACTTGTGCTCATGCTGCTGGGCAACATAATGCTCCCACCGTTCACGCGGCAACGAACCGTCGGCAAGCGCGGCGAGAACGGCACAGCCCGGCTCGTCCTGATGGCGGCAATCTGCAAACCGGCATTGCGGGAACCATTCCTCCACATCGGTAAAGCTTGCACGTATGCCTTCGCCGGCATCAAAAAGCCCGAGCTCACGCATTCCCGGCGTATCGATGACCATCGTACCGGAGGGGAGCATGAACAGTTGACGATGCGTTGTCGTATGCCGCCCCCGGCTATCAACCTCTCGGATCGCCTGAACCCTCATTACGTCCTGTTCTATCAATGCATTGAGCAGAGATGATTTACCGACGCCGGACATGCCGAGAAAGACGACTGTTTTACCAGGCATCAAGTAGGTAGCGAGTTGGTTCAGCCCCAGGCCGGTATGACTGCAGATCGCATGAACTGGCACATCAGGGATGCTTTGAGTAACTTCTGCGAGCGGGAGACTATAATCTTCAACGAGATCAGCCTTGGTCAGAATGACGACTGGCTGACTGCCGCTCTGTCTGACTTGTGTCAGGTACCGCATGAGGCGGGTAATGTTGAAATCCCAATTCAAAGAAGAAAGAATGAACACATAGTCAAAGTTGGTTGCAACGACCTGTTCCCGCACGGTTTTGGCGTAGCCTACGGCATGCCCTGAGTAATCTGCGCGTGAGAACTTGGAACGGCGGGGCAGTACCGTAACGATGAACGAATCTCCGCTCTCGTTGTAGCGCAGCAAGACGAAATCCCCGACGCATGGAAAATCTACGCGTGTTTCCACGCTGTGATAGAATGCTCCTTTGAGCACCGCCGTTACTTCGTCGCGCTCGGTCATGACCGTGAAGCGCTCGCGCCGAAGCTCTGTCACCCTGCCGGGCAATAATCCGTCGGGAATTGCTTCTATTTCTGTATAGCCATAGGTTTTCAGATTTATCATAGTTTTTTTGTTAGCTCCTTTAATGTTGTTTTTGGACGCAAAAATGCCACGGACAAGCAGCCTCTAAAGAAGCTGCTGTCACGCGGCATCAGGACGCAAAAAAGACACGACCTTCATCGTATCTTGCAAACAGCAATATTCACGAAAGGTTACTTCGGATGGCATACCAAATAATAGGGGCGTTTCCCCGCTTTTTTCACGTATGCCTACTATTCAGTTTTAAGACCAAACCACCATATAAGTAGTTGCCATTAAAACACATCTCCCTTCGTGTCAGGAACTTGCTTATCGCTAAGCTTTCTATAAAATAACCTATTTTGGAAAAAAAATCAATGTCTTAAAGCGGAGAGTTTGTCGGCCTGCTCCATCGAGTCTGTCGTTGATAAAGAACTCGCGAGCATTAAAAGTCAACGTGAACGCTTCCTCAAGTTGTTGGAGGAAACGGCGATGGTATATCAAAGATCGACGTAATTGCAGAAATCGACAGAAACTCATTAAAAACTAATAATTCATCATTCAACTAACGGCAGGTTAAGTGAGAGTTATTTACAGATAGAATCTGTTAGTGTATTTTCTTTTTATGTTATATGAATTTATGATAGGATATGGATTATCTGAATTAGACGAGAATAGAATGAAATTTCATCAAATTATTGATACTTTATTATTGTGATTTATAAAGTAGTAACTCTAAGAAGGCGTTGACATCCTGTAACACCATTTTCCTGCTGAGTCGCATTCACTCCTTGATTTTGTCCGAAGCATTTCTAGGAAGAGCAATCAGGTAGACAATTCAGCATGGCGAAGTCCGACGGACCCTCGCGTCATGTCGTTAAACTCACGGGACACGATAGTTGAATAATACATATTGATAAGCAGGTTACCTTAATAAACTAAGTGATGGATAAAATATAAATATAAGTTCTCTCTCAAACTATTGGAAAATATTATGGTGCGAAGTCCTGATTCGGTTGTTTCAAGGGGAGGGAAGATACCGTGCTAAATACTCAGGATATTGCTATAGAAGCATTAACTTGTTATCTAATTACATGGGTAGATGGTGAACAAAAACAATTTGTTCCAACAGTCAATGATGCCGAGTGTGTATGCGAATTGATCGGAAAGCTTCATAAACATTCATCTTTTTGGGAAATTCCGTCATCATTTACTCGACCGTCATTTGATAATTCTAGAATTTCACAATCATTAGAAAAGCTAAAACTGCTTGCTAACGGTGGTGAGCTCAATAAAAATGATGTGGAAATTCTGCAATTGGCAGGAGAGTGTACAATTTTAATGATTAACGACATAGAAAGAACACCTGGCAATTGGGGGATAATTCACGCAGATTTGATTTCAAGTAATTTTGTGTTTCATGAACAACTGACTGGTATTGATAGTTGTCGTTTCAAACGACAAAGTAAAACCAGGAGACCAACTCCTTCTTGTATTTGATGTAATTCGAATCAAGGGACAAATCGTCAAAGGAAAGGGACTCGCCACGGTAAATAATGAATTGGTATGCGAATCTGAAATAATGTTTGCATTCAGTTCGATTTAGGTTTAAGCTAACGGGCATTTTTGCTTCAGAAGAATAGAGATCATGATAAGCTTAAAGTCGAAAAGAATCTATAAGCGCATAAAACAGAAGGAGAGTTACTTTGAAAAAAATTAGGGAAGCAACAAAAGAGGAAATGTTAGAAATTTATAAGATGGGCTATGATGTTTGGGGAGATAATTTGCTATATGAAGAATATATAACTATGTGCCAGGCTTCTAAAAAGTATAAAAAGGGAAAGTGGTACGTTCTTGAAGCAACAGATACAAAGGAACTATTAAGCTCCCTCATCGTATATGAACTAAATCTTTCTGATGACCAAATTGTAAAAGGCATTGGTTCAATTGCTACCCCTTTATATTTAAGAAAAAAAGGATATGCTTCTTTATTAGTCAAAGAAACGATAAATAAACTTGAACAGGAAGAAAAGTGTAACAACTTTTTCCTTTATAGTGATATTGGAATAGAATTTTACAAAGAATTAGGTTTTATTGTACTACCTAATGAGTTTCAAAAATATAAAGACAGTGTTTGTATGTATTACTCAAAAGAAAATGATATCGACTCCATAGGATTTGATATCCCCGATTACTTTTAAAGCACATCCTTATTGAAGGAATGGGAAACGATAGGCTAACCCAGGTGATTTGTTTAAGTTTCACCCTCGAATTTTCCTTCTAAGCAACGATTTTGTATGAGATTATAGTGGGTGAAAAAAAACGCTTGTCACCTTAAGCATGTGACCGGCGTTTTCGTATTAGCTTTTAGGCATTTTTCTCTCATCCATGTACAGCAGGTTCCAGCGGTGACCGTCCAGGTCGGCAAATCCTGCGCCGTACATCCAGCCGTCAATTTCACTCGGCTTGCCAAAGATGTTTCCTCCGGCAGACTCTGCTTTTTGAATAAAGGCATCTACTTCTTCTCTGCTTTCAGCGCCAATGGAGAATATTACTTCTGCGCTATGGGAAGTATCTGCGGTTTTAGAACCTGTGAATTTCTCAAACGCCGCATCCGGGAACAGCAGAATCGTTGTTTGGCCTATGTCAAGCTTGGCTCTCTCGTTACCAACGCTAACTGCATGGAATCCAATCTCATTGAAAAAGGCAGTTGACCTCTCAACATCTTTGACCGGCAGGTTAATCCAGATCTCCTGTGGCATGGCTAAAGCCTCCTGGAATATATTTCTAACAACTCCTACTACACTCTAATTCTGGCAGCAGAAGCGAATCTTACAAAAGAATCCGCAATGACATTTCTGTCATGCATTATGCGGTTTCCTTAGTAACTTCTCTTCTCTATATCGCAACTCACTCTTAATTGAAATACTCGATAG
This sequence comes from Paenibacillus sp. FSL R10-2734, assembly GCF_037963865.1. Taxonomy (NCBI): domain Bacteria; kingdom Bacillati; phylum Bacillota; class Bacilli; order Caryophanales; family Paenibacillaceae; genus Paenibacillus; species Paenibacillus sp. FSL R10-2734. The sequence goes on from NZ_CP150170.1 coordinate 3,536,165, forward strand.
TTTTCTCAATAAATGCCTTGGCCGATTTTGTCAGAAAACGGTCGGACCTATGAATGATCTCAAAATGACGGTATGGCGGATCGTCTGTAATTCGGATGCAGTGTAGTGTTGGTTCATTCATCATTTGGATCAAACGATAAGGCAGCAATGTTCCTCCGATGTTGGCTTTAACCAAGCTAATAATGGAAGTAGCCGAACTGGTCTCCATGATCGTATTTAAACTGAATCCATATTTACGGCAATAGCCATCAACCAGTTCTCTGCCTGTAAATCCTTCGGGGAACATCACAGTTTGGATATTTCGCAGTTCCTGGATTCCAATCGTACTACGTTCAGCCCAATCATGATTCTCGGAAACGACGAGTACATATTCTTCACTGCACAAAGGAATGCGTATAAGCCGATCATCAGGAGCAGACGTGATCTCGATGCCGATGTCTACTTCATTATCCAGCACTTGATTCAAGACATAGATCGAAGAGATAACCTTCAGTTGTACCTTGGGGAATCGTTGATGAAAATTCACGAGCAATGGGGTGAGCCGATAGTCCAGATCGGAAGGGAGAACACCAATTACCAACCGACCTCGTTGATCATTGCGGAATTCAGTTAACGCATCCTGGGTATTCTGTAAATGCCGAATCATCTGTACACAGTGCTCCAGAAACAGATTTCCTGCCTGGGTCATCACAATCTTTTTGCCGACTCGGTCAAATAAGGGAACACCGAGTTCATCCTCCAACGCACGTATTTGTTGGCTTAACGTAGGTTGAGATATGCCGAGTTTCTCAGCTGCTCGTGTAAAATGAAGCTCTTCACACACCGCAATGAAGTTTTCCATCTGACGAATCTCCATATGAATTACCTCTAATCATTGGTTTTAGTAATCATTTTAATAGAAACTATAGTATTGTTCAATCATTCTAATGATTCTATACTTAATCGTGCACCACCCAACGATCTGTCGTTAACAAATAGGATGTTGGGTGAATGTAACGATACTACTACCATGAGGTGATTCATAATGAAACTTTTTTATATCGTCCTGGCGCTTATCCTGGCTTCACTGAATTTACGACCACCCATTACTTCCATTTCACCTCTAATGAGCACCGTGCAGAATGATCTGAGTATAAGCGGGATTACCGCCAGTCTGTTAACCACACTTCCGGTATTATGCATGGGCATATTTGCTCCGTTCTCCGTAAGATTAAGCAGAAAGTGGGGAAATGAGGGCGCAATTGCTCTGGCTTTAATCCTCATTGGGTTAGGTACGGGATTACGATGGTTTGTTGGTACAACTCCATTGATGATGTTCACTTCTTTTCTGTCCGGTGTAGGAATAGCATTGGCAGGGCCGCTATTATCCAGCTTCATTAAGCAGTACTTCCCTGACCGAGTGGCAGCTATGGTGGGTATCTACTCTACAGCGATGGTGATGGGGGCCAGCATTAGTGTGGGATTATCGGTTCCGCTTCAGCATACGCTGGGTGGTTCGTGGAGGGGCTCGTTGGCTGTATGGGCATTTCTCGCAGCCATTGCATTGCCGATCTGGTTGAGATTAGCCTGGTCTGCGCGCATAGATCGACAATCCGGTAAAATCTCGAGTGTACTTAATTCACCACTTCCGGTGAACAACAAGCGTGCCTGGATGTTGACATTATTCTTCGGGCTGATGGCAGCGATCTTCTACTCGTTGACCGCTTGGCTTGCGCCAGCAATCCAAAGCCAGGGGTATAGTCAAGAGACGGCCGGCAACATCCAAACCTTATTTACATTGATATCTCTGCCCTCTACGTTGTTCATTCCCATGCTTGTACACCGTTACCAAAGACGTGTATTCTGGCTTGTCGGGTGTGCGTTATTAGAGTTGACGGGTGTCCTGATGCTGAACATATCCGTTAGCCCCTGGCTCGCGGCGATTCCACTCGGAATTGGAGCAGGTGGACTGTTCCCGATTGCACTGATGTTGCCCATTGATGAAACAAGCAATGCTCAGGAAGCCAGTAGCTGGTCCGCAATGACCCAATCTGGTGGCTACATTCTCGGAGCGCTTGGGCCGCTAGCCATTGGCTGGCTCCATGATGCAACGGGCAGCTTCGTCCAAGCATTCTATGGTTTGGCTGTAATCATCGTGCTTCAGATTATCGTTCAATTGGCTATAGGCAACAAAAAAAAGTTCTCCAGCGAGTTAGGATAAGCCCCAGAGCTGAGATGATGTACTATTTTCATGATTAATTTTACAACCCTGAGGAAACTGAAATTATTCATTCAAAGTCCGGAAAGTTTAAACTTGAAATCCATCACTATAACCATGTAGAGGATATTAACAGATATAATTACACAAAAGGGATTGTTAAGGATAGTGAGAATAAAACCATCGACATAATATATAAAAACGGATTTTGTTGGGGGGATATAAGTAGAGGAGCTTCCTATATGGTAGCTCCTCTTTTCTAGTAAATTAAACGGGCAATATACTAAGGTAATATTGGATTATAGGTTAATTCTATAAAGATTATTTCTTTTATATATTAGACCAATAAAAGCCTGTAGCGATATTATGTTATTTATAATAATAATGCGGAGGAATGGTCTGATGTCTATTTATGATTTTCAAGCGAAGTCAATTAATGGTGAGCCTGTTGAATTGTCAATTTATCGTGGAAAAGTTCTACTTATTCTGAACACTGCCAGTAGATGCAGCTATTCTCGCCAATTACCTGATCTTCAAAGGCTTTACGAAATTCACCATGAGCAAGGGTTTGAAATACTAGGTTTTCCTTGTAACCAATTCAACGAGAAAGAGCCAGAGAGCAACTCGGAAGTACATGAATATTGTGAGAGCAACTTTGGAGTTAAGTTTCCTTTATTCGAGAAAGTTGAGGTTAGGGGACCGTCTGCTCATCCGTTATTTAAATATTTAACACAGCAAGCACCATTTCAAGGATTCGATACTGAGACATCAGGTGGTCAATGGATGCAGGATTTTCTGGAGGAAAAGTATCCGGACATATATGTCGGTGACGGGATCAAGTGGAATTTCTCAAAGTTTTTAATCGATCGAAACGGCCATATATATGGTAGATATGAAACTACGACTGAACCATTTGACATAGAGTTATTTATTGAATCACTTCTTTTAAAGTAAATGAATCCGATTAGTGATTAAGCTAACGGGCAGGTTTTGGGATTAGCAATCCATAAGAAACAACCCAAGTTGAATTCTGCTAAAATGTAGTTAATGTATAATGTAGATATCCTTCATGAACAAAGGAGAACTGAAAATGAGAAAACTCGTTCTATTTCTTCACGCATCGCTTGACGGTTTTGTAGAAGGGCCGAATGGTGAAATGGACATAGGCTGGGTTTCCTACGATGCTGATTTGGAGAATCATGCGAAAGAAATTCTGAGTACTTCCGACACTGTCATTTGGGGACGTGGGACTTATCAGATGATGCACAGTTACTGGCCATCTGTGCCTTCGAACCCATCAGCTTCGCAGCATGAACGGAATCATGCCGAGTGGATCGAAAAGACAGCCAAAATCGTTTTTTCCACGACGCTGGAGAAAGTCGAATGGAATAATTCCAGACTCGTGAAAGAAGATGTCGTGGAAGAGATCAATAACCTCAAACAGCAGCCAGGCAAGGATATGGTCATCCTCGGCAGTCCTAGGTTCGCACACCACCTTATGCAGCTTGATTTAATTGATGAGTATAAAATTACGGTTTCTCCCGTCCTGATCGGTAAGGGATTGCCGTTATTCCAAGGTCTCAAGGAGAAGATCAATCTTAAGCTAATAGAAAACAAGACCTTTGATTCTGGAGCCATAGGTCTCGTTTACCAGACGGTAAGATGACCTTGTCCCTTAAGGTGATTACGCTAACGGGACACTATAGTTGAACGGAACAAGGAACAATTTGCTTCGGCAGCTGTTCCTTGTTTTTATTAGCAAAAGGGCAGTTTAGCGTGGAACATTATTATGATAAGATCCTCCTATATATTAAGTCGAAGGGGATAATTGCATTGAATATTGTAAAAGAATTCATGGCGCATGGTCCTTATATTCGTTTTGAACTAGGACTCGAAAATTTGATGGATGAAGCGTATAGAAACGAAGGTCTTCGTCGTGCGAGTGCCATTTGGCGTTCCATATTCGATCCTGAAGATGATGTGATTTTTATGCATCGCACCAGCTATGGTACCAATGAAAAACGAGTCGGAAAAATACGATTAAAGCGTTTTTTCAAAACACAATTGAAACAAATGCTATTGAGCACTTTGCCGTATGAGTTAGATGAATCTGATGACGAACTTTACACGAAAGAATGGTCCGTTGAGATTAAAGCAAAAGAAATCCGAATATCGTACGTACTCGAATCCATTGAAAACGCCGATTTCATGCGTAAACCGAACTCCGACGGTCAAATTTACCTCTACAACAAAACAAAGGGTATTTTGTTTCACATGTATGACGATCGTGGCTGTGATGTTTTCAGTTCCGACAAAGGCAAACTTCTATCTCTCTACCACCAGCATAGAAAATGGATCTTGGACTATAACCGTTACCAAATTGACAACCTTATCGGAGAAGGACTCGCTGGCATCACTGAAACAGAGGAAGAACGAAAGAATCGATGGCAACTTGATGACAGTAAAGTTTCTCCTTCCGGAATCAATCTTAGATGTGTGAATACTTGTCTCATATCGCATTTTTTTGAGATTCCTTCAGTTAACGCCGATAAGTTTGAAAATGAAATTTCATTCACGTCGTTCGATATTCGACGAAACTCAATAGTGGGTAATCAAGTCTCGTTTATAGCTAGCAAGACGCAAGCCCTGGCGCTTATTGATTCTCAAACGCATCTCATGAGTATGTATGGCAAAAAATACGGGACCTATACCGGTTGGAGTTTTGAAAGAGTATAATTTAGGTCAACGTTATCGACTGCCTTTATTCAACTATGGGCAGTTTAGCGTAGTAAAGTTAGTGATAATTGACCATTGTGTCGGGAAGAGTTTGTTGTTAAATGGAAGTAGCCTTAGAGCCCTTCATTAATCTGTCGCCCCGCGCCCCGCAGAATTGGTTCAACTAACGCGTATGATATCTTCAAATTTGAAGGGGACATGAAATTGTAAAGAAAGATATTTCTTTCAATGCATGTGGCACCATACATTTACTCAGAGACTCAAGAAAAACTTGAGGAATGGGACAAAGAACTTTTTTAAACAGTTGTGATATTCATTAATTTGTTGTTAATCAGCCGGTAAGTAATTAGCTGCTGTTGTGTTGTTTTGAACGAAAGAGCGGGATAGTGGAATAGTTAGAGGGAATTAATAAACACACATTTTATATTACATATATATTTTTTATATGATAGACATTTGCATTTGATTAATCTGTACGAGGGAGAATAATTATGGGGTCCTCATGGTGGAAAAATTTATTTTATTTTGTTGTTTTCGTATTTGCGTTATTCATGACAATCAATGATTATCCCCCACTCCTGACAGTCGGGGTTGTTATCGTTGCAGCCTTATTAGCGTTTCTACTGTTCTTTTATTATCCATTGATATTTGAAAAGCGCATAGACCGCTTGGAGTCCTTTTTGCGCAAACAGAAAAAAACGCCTACGATTTATATTAACTATGTCTTAGCGAACAGGCTAGAGGGTGAAGCAAGATTGATTATAGATCAGCTTATGAGTAAATATAAGAAGGCAGAGACACAGGCACAGTTCAAAGCGGCTTTCGGTGTTTATCAGAAGGATATGGCTACTGTTCGGGAAGCTGTGCCTCATATGCGTAAATCCGATTATCGCACGTATTACGAAACGTTTTTGCTAATAGAAAACGGGGAGAGCGATCAAGCGAGAGAAACCCTTCGGTCAATCAAGAAACACTGGATGAGATTAACGCTGCTTGTGGAAATAGAAATTAATGCTGGCCGCTATGAAGCCGCCACTCAGTATGCTAGGGAAGCACTAAACTCTTCCAGAGGCGTCCACCGTTATGTGCTATATAGGAAATACGAAGAGGTATTGCCGCAAGCTGTTGAAGGCATAACATAAATTCACAAGTTTAGCCAGGTTGTTACCATGCATCAGATTCGCCATCAGATGGCCACGTGAATTGAACGGCGCGCAGTCGTCCTGCTTTTTGATTAAGGTAACGGGACACTTTAGTTCAAAAATGAGAGGGCTGCCGTGAGGTAGCCCTTTGTTCAACAAACAGGCAGGATAGTTGAAAAGAAAATGGTACAGTTTTCTTATGAAAATTTGAAAGTTTGGGGGTAATGTAATTATGCGTTTATCACTTTTAGGTATTTCAATATCACTTTTTGGAATAGCACTTATATTAACCTCAAGTGGTTCAGCAACTGCATTGGGACTTGGTGTTTCATTTTTAGGTTTGATAGTTTCATTAATTGCTTGTTTTAGAGGTGAACATAAAGCTTAGAAGACAAGTAACTCACGGGACACGATAGTTGAATAATACACATTGATGAGCAGGTGCTTCGGTATTCTGCTCTTTTTATTAAGCTAATGGGCAAGATAGCGCAACATTCACTTGCTATCTGCGTCCTAATTTATGGAATTAGATTCGGTTTTCAACTAACGGAGAACGTTAGACTAATTACCTTGGGAGCAGTTACCTCCACGGAAGCTGCTCCTTCTGTCGTTAAGCTTAAGGGCTAATTACATAATGTACGAAACCGATGTAGGAGGCGGAAAATGGAATACAGTATAAGAGCGGCGGATGAAGAAGATATTAATGGCTTATGTAATATTAGAAATAATAAGGACTTGTTTGTTAAGTATTTGAAACAACATAAAAGTAAGGAAGTATATTTGGCGGTAGCCGCGGAAGACAATACAATTCTAGGTTTTGGTGTTCTAAAACTAAAGGGGAGTTTATTACCCAAATTAAGTGACCTTTATGTAAAGGATATTTATCGTGGCAAAGGAGTCGGTACAGATTTAATAAGATATCGCGAGGAAATTGCAAAAAGTCTTGGATATTCTGATTTAATCGTTAGTGTTGACCCAATAGAAAATCCAAAGATGATAAAGCTCATTACAAAACACGGGTACGAGGCTATTTCCGAACCATATATTAAAACTGCTATTTTCTACAATGATGACGGGACTACTTATGAGAAAACTTATTCAAGAATTGACTTGAAGAGGTCGTTAAACTAACGGGTAGTATAGAATGTCTCTAACGCTTATCGTTCGGGAGATACAGTACGACGAGAATTAAAGCCAGATAGTCACCAAATTCACAAGCTATTGAAGCATATGGAGAACACAAAGGTTTCAGTTAAATTCATTCGTGAATGTGGAAAAGAGTGGACTTTAGAGTAGGTTTTTTTGATCTAATGGGTAACGTTATCTCTATAAACACGATAAGGCAGCTGGTTACTCAACGTATCGGCTGCCTTTATTCAACTAACGGGCAGTTGTCTTTAACTATTAACTATAGTTTTCTTGCCTTGATTACAAAAGTTACAGGAAGCATCTTTGCTTTTTTTGCAAAATCGTCGTTATCGTCCCGCAATTGCATAATTTCATCTTCAGATTGCTCAATCATTTCTTCAATGACAAAACCCGCTCTTGAGAGCGCATTCACATAAGTTGATAGTTTACGGTCCGATAGTGTTAGCGTACTTTCGTCAAGAGATACCGAATACCAAGATTCATCGAAATAACATTTTTTAAATACAAGCATATCATTTTCTGCAACAACACATTTATGTATAGGGTGAGACCAACTGAAAATAAATACGCCGTCTTTTTTTAGGTAAGAAGCAATCCTGCAAAAAGTACCCTCGAGGTCGGTGGTCCAGCCTATTGCATAAATCGAATAAACAAAGTCGAAATAATCCTCTGGTATGCCACATTTTTCTTCCATGGGAGAACAGATTAATTTTGCTGAAAGACTACACGCCGTCAAATATTGCCTTGTCTTTTCGATTTGGTTTTCTGATAGGTCCATACCCCATAGTTCAGATGCTTTACGTTCCCCGTGATATTGCAAAGATTGACCGCTACCACAGCCTATCTCCAACATCTTTTTTCCTGAAACATCACCAAAAAGTTGGCATTGTTCTTCTGATACAAATGCTCCATATAAAGGAAGTGCGGTTGCTCCTAAAACATCATTTCCTTTTGTATCCCAAAATAAGCTGTTTGTTTCATGAATAACTTTCTTGTCCATGTCGACCGAGAAAGCGACGCCAACTTCACCAGCGCCTATAACGTTTGTTCTATAACCAGAATTTTTGTCCATGCCGGTACCATCCCCCAATATTAAAATATGAGTCTAAACTTATATCCCGACCCCAAAATAATGTACCATTTTTCTATGAACCAATCCACCTAAAATATTCCATTAAACATCCATTTAATCTAGCAGAACTCACTGCGCTAACGGGAAAAGATAGTGAAATAGTGGCTACTTCGGCAGCAGTTTTTATTTGTTCAATTAATGGGAAAGATAGTTGAAAAAGGAACTTAAATTTAAATCTCGAATATCTAATGTAAATTGATAGGTGAAAATTTGATGACAGACAGGAGTTAGATACGATGATAAAAGGTTTTGGAGGAATATTTTGGAGAACTAAGAATCTTGAGGTTATAAAAAAATGGTACAGTGAGGTGTTGAAGATTGAAATAGATAATTGGAATGGGACTGTGATAAAACCCCAATTAGGAAATGAGACGATCTTTTCGTTCTTTACCGAAGATGATAGTTATTTTCCTACAGAACAACAAGTGATGTTAAATTTCCAAGTACACAATATAGACGAGACTATTAAGCATCTTGAACAAATTGCTGTACCACTTGCAAAGAAAAAAGAGATTAGTGAATTTGGAAAGTTTATTTGGATTGAAGATCCTGAAGGTAGACTGGTCGAACTTTGGGAGAAATAACGAGTTGTGTTAGAAGAATATGTTGACACAAAAGTAATTAGGGACCATACTATATTTATGAACAACAACAATAATAAAAAAATAAATGACATTGAAGCTATTCCCTCGCTTGTACAATCCAAGCGTCAGATTGATCGCTATAACCTAGACATAGACGCACAGGCTATACTCGTCGCGTCTAGGCTAATGGCAGCGGGAGCCAAGCTTGGACATGCCTCGGAGATTCATTTCTCTAGATTCGGTTTATCAACAGGGCGATATCGTTTATTGGCAGATCTTGAAGATAACGAAGGAGAAGAGTTGCCTTCGCAATTAGCGGAGCATCTAGGTGTTACACGTGCTACAGTGACTGGTCTTATCGACATTCTTGAACGAGATGGCCTAGTATCTCGGCGAGCAAGCTCAGAAGATGGCCGTCAGAGAACGGTCATTTTGACGGAAGAAGGAGCGAAGAAGCTCCGTGAAATGGCTCCAGAGCATTTCGCTCGGCTGGAAGCGATGGTGGGCTTACTCAATATCGATGAGCGAAGCGTATTTCTCGACTTGCTAGACCGAGTTACACAAGGCATCTCAGCACTTACGGGCGAGCTAGGCTCGAAACCAAAGGGAAACATCAGTAATGAGTAGAATGGGCTAGTGAAGCTAGCCCATTTTTACTCTTATATAGTTAGGCACCTAATTATATCTCGCTGAAAGCAATCGTTGAGCTACTTCAAAGAAGAAAGGAGCAACTAAATGAACCAGATGAAATACTCGAATCAGACAGATGATGTTTACGGCATCAAGGCTGCTGGTTCCAAGAAAAAGACTTTTGTACTGTGGCGTGAAGTTGTAATGGCCTATGCTGCTCCTGCCATTATGGCAGGTATCGGGGGATTGGTTACTGCTGATAGGGGGCTTCTACTAGGAGCATTGACCACAATTGGCGGTGCATCGGCCTTGATGGCCTTGATGATTGGCCTCTTGTTGCGCAGCAGAGTGGGCCATATGCGATGGGTCATCGGTGCACCTCACTTGGTTGTAGTAGGAGGGTTCGCATTAGTCGGGGCCTCGTTTGGACTATATGCCGCATGGGTAACATCTGTTGTAATTGAAATTATGATTCCGAGTAATCACTTAGCTTGGGTCGGTCGTGTCTGGATTGATTTCCCATTGTCTGGATTCATAGCAAGCACGATTGTTACATGGCGGTGGCGCTTTGCCGTTACAACTAATTATTCATCCAAAAGGAGAAAAAAATAATGATAGTTATTATGGGAGCAACAGGTACGATAGGTAGTGCGCTTTTGGAACGTTTGGTTGATCTTGGCATACCTATTAAGGCGCTGAGCAGAGAGCCTGAGAAATTGCTTGATCAGATAGGAGAAAAAGGTCGATCGACTATCGAGGTCGCTTTTGTGGATGCTTCCGACCCCGAATCGCTGCGCCGCGCGTTTACAGATGCTAGTCAGCTCTTCCTTGCCATGTCCAACAGTCCAAGACAAATCGAATTGGAAACTTCGATCATTCAGATTGCCGCCGAATCTGGAATCAGACACATCGTAAAAATATCCAGCCCTGCCTTTGAGCAAAGCTCTCCAGTGGCAGTGGCGGGCTGGCATCAAGAAATTGAGAAAACGCTGAGGGAATCGGGTCTCATCCACACCGTATTGCGTCCTTATGCATTCATGCAAAACTTAATGCGCCTTGCGCCAACGATCAGAACCCAAAATGTTTTCTTCGGCTCCATGGGCGATTCACCATGTAATTTCATTGACTGTCGCGATATCGCAGATGTTGCCGCAGAAGTTCTGACCAACCGCGAGGTATCCGGTCAAATATATACGCTTACTGGTTCGGAGATTTTCAGTTATCCCCAGATCGCGAATCAAATATCTGCCCTGCTTAATCGGCCGATAAGTTACATCAACATGGAGCCCCAAGTACTACTCCGTAATCTTATCGAACACGGGCATATGCCTTCTTGGCTCGCGAACCACGTTGTGGAAATTCAAACCATGTCTACGGTTGTACCAGAAAGTCCAAATGACACTGTAAAGCGCTTGCTTGGCAGAGAGCCACGCACATTAGACGCCTTCCTGCATGAGTATGTAGAAAATTTCCGGTAGAGGTGGAGTTCACCTATTTTGAAATTAAGCTAACGGAGAACTATAGTGAAATAGCGGTTGCTTCGGCAGCCGTTTTTTTATTTGTTCAATGAATGGGAAGGATAGTTAAAAAAGGAACTTGAATTTAAATCTCGAATATCTAATGTAAATTGATAGCTGAAAATTTGATGACAGACAGGAGTTAGATGCGATGATCATTAAGCATCTTGAACAAATTGGTGTACCACTTGCAAAGGAAAAAGAGGCTAGTGAATTAGGGGAATTCATTTGGATTGAAGATCCTGAAGGTCGACTGGTCGAGCTTTGGGAGAAATAACGAGTTGTAATTCATTGCTATTGAACTACTCAACAAGAGCAAGAAATGGAGCGAAAATATGGTTGAGGAAAGATCTACAATTACAATTGATTTCCCGGAACGGTATCTCAGCGGGGTTACGTAAATCTTTGGTCCCCTGCTTCTCTTTGTTGGTGTGACTCTGCGATATAATTTTAACTTTTTCTTTCCGGACCCAACTTACGGCATTTCATGAACACCCTACTTTATTGATTGCATCTTACAGCACATTCGCCGCAGGAAATGTTTTGATGTGGCCAGCCATCATTATGTTAGCAAAGATGATAAGCGCCAAAAGACCAGGCTGGGCCTTTTGGGGAGGAACATTCGCAATCTTTGGTTTGTTTGCTCGTACATTTCATGCTGGTATTGACCATCTTGCCTTCCAACTGGTGCGGGAAGAAAATGTGGATTTGGCTACCAAGGTGATTGCTAATTCATACGGTTCGTTTCATATTTTTAAAACTTTCAATCTTGCCATTATGTTGGGTTGGATCGTCCTCGCAATTGGTGCATACCGGGCTGCAACATTGAAAATCTATCAGTGTGTTGCATTAGCCCTTATGGCGTCACTTCCATTAGGCGTCTTGAAAGGTAGCACACCATTTTCATTCATTGCGACTTTGGGGCTTTGTGTGGCACTTTTACCTTTAGGGATCAAAGTTCTTCGAGAAGACCCGAAACCTTCGACAATTGTCATCTTTGGTTGGATTATATTATCCATCGCATTGATCGGTTTCTTTTATTTCTTTGGTCAAGCGGGATAATGATAGAATCCAGTTTAACTAACGGAGAACGATAGTGGATTAACGGTTGCTAAGGCAGCCGTTTTTTGTTTGCTAATTAAAGGGCAGGATACTTGAATTAAACAAGGGCATAATTGTACCGAAAATTTGGAGGAATTACCCATGTTTAAATGGATTATTTCATTGATTTTTATCTTTACACTGTCTATCGGAATCAACAATGAACTACTCTTCGCATCAACTAAAACTACGCTAGCTTTTTCAAATGTGGAATTGGACAAGCTGAAAAATGTTTCGGATTTCAAACTACTAGTGCCGTCATACTCGGTACAAAGCTATAAGTTAGAAATTAAGGAACCATATCCGCTTGTTCTTAGTCAATCCGTTTCGAAAGTTATACTTTATTTTTTTGATGAATCAGGACAGACATATTTGTTTGGAATTGAAGAACATAAGGCGGTTGGTCATAAAATAAACCGAGTTGTCACGAACATCGATGTTCGTAACCAAATAAGTACAACAAGAACTATAGTGGAGGATTTTAAATTTAATGAACGTGGAGAGAAAATTAACATAAATGGAATCGAAGGACGGTTTGAAGCATGGGCAAATCATACACCAGGAGGATACTTACGTTGGGTACAAAATGGTACTTTCATTGAAATCGACAGCGGAGATTTGACTAAAGAGGAAATGGTCGAGTTAGCAAAATCAATGAAAATGAATACGTGGTTGAACTAACGGAGAACGATAGTTGAATGGGACATCTAAAGAAGAATTAGATGTCTCAATTAGATCTATACATGTAACCCTTGCCGAAGCAAAGAGCTATATTAAAATGCTGCAAGAAGGAAATAGTTAGGCGATTGAGCTTACGGAAAAAGATAGTACCATGACAACAGGCAGCCGAGGTCATCCGCTGCCTGTTCAGCTCACGAGCAGATTTACTAACTGGAGTTGAATATTGTTATTGCACTCTCAATATTATATAATGAGTAAAAACTCATTCATTAAAAGGGAGCGGATTGTTTGCCACGTAGCAAGGAACAGTTTGAAGAAATGCGCAATGCCACTAGGGAAAAAATTCATTCAGCTGCGATGAAGTTATTTGTTCATCAAGGTTTCGGCTCTACGAATGTTCAAGAAATCGCGGATACAGCTGGCATTAGTATTGGGCTGCTGTATCGTCATTACAAAACGAAGGATCAGTTATTTAACGAATTGGTTGCCTACGCTGTTGAAGGATTGAAACGTAATATTACTTTTTTTGAATCCGATGATTCCCCTAAAAAGTTATTGGCACAGTTTGTCGACGAAGTCTACACTGACATGATTAATGGGGAGGAACTAGCCAATCTGCTGATCCTTATTAATCAATCACTATTAGCTGGAACTGTTACAGGCTCAAAACATTATGAAGAGATCCTCCATGTAAATGCCAGACTGCTTGATTCTACAGCACAGCTCATTCGCAAGGGTCAGCAGCTTGGGGAATTTCACTCGGGTGATGCACAGGAAATGGCTGTCCTTTTTTATGCATCGATTCAAGGCTTGGCACAGATGAAAGTATTACTAAAGAGCAACTTTACTATGCCCTCGCCATCTATCCTCACCGCATTTCTATTGAAGGAAAGGAAGTGACCCTGTCATGATTAACGTGGTTAGAGCCGATCAAGCTGGACCTGATGTGAGGCGAGGAATATCTGAAATATTCGCTGAGGGATTCACACAGTGGCTAGGGTATTTCTCTAAGGATCCGAAAAGGATTGCTGCTGCTTTCGCCCATATATTCGTTTTGAACCAATTTTATGTGGCTTTATACAAGGGGCAAGTGGTCGGAATGGCTGCATGTACGGATGGAACTTCACCTTCAGTTAAACTGGATAAAAAGGAGCTTTGTAAACATTTGGGGTTTTATAGAGGTACTATGGCCAGTATTTTCTTGAAAAAAGAATTTGAAACTACCTTCGTTCAACCATCACCTGGTGTAGGCTCCATTGAATTTGTAGGAACGGCCGCCGAATTTAGGGGGCAAGGCGTAGCTTCGCAACTGATTCGTCAAATTCTTGAGTATACACCATATGACGTTTATTTAATTGAAGAAGTCGCAGATAGCAATATTCCAGCCATGAAACTCTATAATAAATTAGGTTTTGAAGAATACAAACGCAAGCAAATACCAATTAAACGTGCAAAGAAAATCGGGATCAATTACGTTGTATCATTGAGGTATTCGAAATAATGGAGATTAGAAAAATCTGAAGACAACAGCGGCCGGAAGTCCAAACATTCCCCGCAGTTACGACCGCCACCGTATAATATTTTCTTTAAATAAGATTCTTAAAAAACTGCACTTTCTCCTTAAGAAAGTTCATCCCTGTAGAGACACCAAAGATTGTTTGTCTGTTATCATTAGAATAAGTTTATTGTAATGCTGTGTGATGATTTTTTTAGGTAGGAGGACTGCAGCATGAAGACAATTCGAGTACTGCTCGCTGATGATGAACCGGTGATATTACGTGGCTTAAAAAAACTGATCTCGTGGGAGAAGCTTGGAACTAGGATCGTTGGAGAAGCCAGTGATGGAATAGAGCTGAAACAACAGATTGAAGAACACAATCCTGACCTGATCATTAGTGATATAAGCATGCCTGGTTATACAGGAATAGATATCATTCGAGAGATTCATGAAGCTGGCAGGTCGGTAAAGGTTATTTTTATAAGCGCTTATCAGGAGTTTACTTATGCCCGTCAGGCATTGCAGTATGGTGCGCTAGATTACTTGGTGAAACCAGTGAATAAGAACCAGTTGGAGCAGGTTGTAAGCAAAGCTGTTTCTCTTATTCGTCAGGAGACTGAAGGAGAACGTAACAAAGAGAAGCTGAACCATTACGAACAGAGAAATCACAGATTAACCATCGAAGAAATGCTCGACAAGCTGACGGACGGTAACAAAGGGACAGCGGATACCCTGCTTGATATGGGGATTATTGCGCTCAGTCGGTACGTTAGTATTTGTTTAGTAGAGACAGACGAGGCTTCAGGGCAGCCCTCAAGATGGGAGGAACGTGAACGTAAGCTGATTGACTTTGCGCTCTCTAATATTATTAAAGAAACCGTAGAGCAAAGAGAGAATAGTTATATGTTCCGCAAAGGTGAACGTTTTTGCATTCTTCTTCAACATGAAGATTCGAAAGAACCAGAGAGACTGGCAGAGGATCTGCACGGGAAAATAAATGATTTTCTAAAATTAAAGGTTTCTATTGGTGTGGGCAACACCGTTGACGGAATGGACGATGCGGATGATTCTTATCGTAATGCTTTGAAAGCGCTACAATGTAAGTATTTCGCTGGGTTAAATCGTGTCATCCCATATAGAAAGAAGGAGTTCGAAAACGAATCATTGATCGTAACTCCTTTGTATGAAATCCAATCCGCACTAAGCATCGCCTTGAAATCTCAGAACAGAGAGCAAATCGCGCAAGAAAGCATACGATTATTTCAGAAGATTCGGATCATGGCAGACGGGAATAGAAACCAAGCGGTGTCCACCGTTTATAATACGATCATTCAGCTTGAGCAGGAGCTTATTCATTTTGGAGTGGAGGCAGCTCCTTCAGTTCAGGATTCCAGCCCGATTCTAGAGCGAATGACTAGTCTTTCTACGTTCCAAGAAGTGGAGGAAGAATTCCGTATGATTCTATGTAAGCTGTCAGAGCAAATCGGCAGTCGTATGGGCAGCAAGGAGCTGAAGCAGCTTTCTCAGGTGAAGGCTTATATTGATGAGCATTATCCAGAAAATATTACGCTGGAGTCTATGGCAGGGATGATGTTTATGAATTCCTATTATTTCAGCAGCTTTTTTAAAAAGCATACGGGACAGAACTTTAAGAACTATGTAACCGAGGTCAGAATGAATCACGCACTCCGCCTTTTGCTGCAAAGCGATATGATGGTTTATGAAATTGCCGACAGTGTAGGATATAACAACGCTCGGCATTTTAGCGATATGTTTAAGAAGAAATTTGGCAAACTGCCTCAAGAGTATAAGCAATCCTTAAAAAGCCAATAGACAGATGGATAACAAAGGGGATACCTTCATTCATGCATATCTGGGGACGAAGATCCAAAAGCATATTTGTTAAATTCTCAGCTTCATTTTTACTAGTCGGCCTGATTCCGTTAATTGCGCTCAGCTATATTTCAGTACAGACATTCTCAGGATATGTCGAGCGTTACACTACAAGTAACTTGCAGCAAATGGTGCTATATATGAGTTATAACTTGAATTCTGCTTTTAATCAGTACAATGAGGTCTCCAAACTGATGTATACGGGGCGTTATGAAGGCTTTATCGAGAGTTACTCGCAGAATCAGGCCTATAATGTAAATGAGCTGGAGCAGATTAACACGATCCCTATTGAATCTTTTCTAAAAACGGTGCTCTACAGCGACCCTTATATCACCAGTGTTTATTTTCATAGGAAGTCGGATGATAAGCTATATTATCAGGAAAAAGAAAACAAAGGGATCAACTTCGATCTGTTGCCCTATAAAGAGTGGTTAACAGAAATGGCCCCGAATCCTTCTAAAGTAGCCATATTCCCAACTCATTCCGAGGATTATTTCATAGGCTCAAAACGTAATGTATTCACGATTGGTCGTACGCTGATTGATATTTCCGGGCGTGTTACCAAAGAACCTAAGGTCGTAGGGACCTTATTTATGGACGTGGATACATCACTATTTAACCAGTTCTTTAGGGAGCTAAATCTCGGTGAACAGGATGATCTGTTTCTGCTAGATGGCGATGGAAATGTATATTTCACGAATGAGAACCTATCAGAGAACGGTGAGGAGCAGCAAGCCAAGAAAGATGAGAAAATGATCGTTCTCAGTGAGGACATTCCCTTCCTTAATGGTACTGTGACTGCAAGAATACATAAGTCCGATTTGTTTGACCAGCTTTTTTCCGCCCGAACGACCGTGTTTATAGCGATGTTTATTTGTGCGATTGTAATGATCATCATGGGAGTCTGGTTCTCTAGGCGTCTGGCTGCCCCGATTCGGAACTTAATTAAGCAAATGGCCATCGTAGAATCCGGTAATTTAGATACCCAGATGATCGTAAATAGCAATGACGAGATGGGAAGACTCAGTCATGGTTTCAATCGAATGGTTGAACGACTGCAAGCCTATATTGATGAAGCCTACGTTGCCCAGATCAAGCAGAAGCAAACCGAGTTAAATGCATTGAAAAGCCAGATTCGTCCTCATTATTTATACAACACATTGGAAGTCATTCGAATGAATGCGGTGGATAAAGATAATGACGAGGTCGCAGATATGATATTATCGCTCTCCAACCAGCTGAAATATGTAATTGACTATGGAGAGGATAAGGTAAGCCTCCGTCAGGAGCTCGAGCATTTACGGGATTATTTCTACATTATTTCTGTTCGATATGAGAATAAATTTGAGCTTGTTGTTGATCTTTCTCCTGAAGTGGATTTGAACTGGTACATTCTGAAATTGTCTCTACAGCCGATTGTTGAAAATGCTATACAGCATGGCTTGCGCAGTCAGGGAAGAGGGACAGTTGGGCTGACGATTGAAAAGAAGGATGAAATGCTGCTGGTTACGATCTATGACGATGGAATTGGAATGAACAAGGAAAAGGTGCAGCAGCTATCTGAAACCTTAGAGGAGCCTAGTTCGCCCAGCAAAAATGTCGGCTTAAAAAATGTGCAAGAACGGATTCGTACAGTGTATGGTGTGGAATACGGGTTGTCCATCAGCAGTCGGGAGCATATTGGGACATCCATTCTGTTGTTGTTTCCGATTGTAGAGAACCCGTATAAATTTGTAGATGGGGAGAACGAATAAAGGGATATGCGATGAGCGGAAGGCTGCGGTCTTTCGTTCTTTTTTTTGAAATATCCTGAATACTTCTTAAATTCACTACACATCCTGCTTAAAAAAGTTCATTCAACCGATCTATAATGAATGCTATTCTATTAGCAACGGAAACGCTTTCGAGAGATGATGCGCACATCTTGCTTCAGTTTCCACAGTGTATACAAAAGGGGAGGCTACTAAGTTATGTATAAAAAAACAATGATGAAATTATCCGTAATGTTACTCGCTACAACGACAGTTCTCACTGCTTGCGGTGGAAATAATAATAATGCCAGCAATAGTGCTGGAAATAAACCAGCATCTGAAACACCTGCAAATACGACACAAGAGACGAAGAAAGAGGTTAGCTTTACGATTGGATACGCATCTGGGGACCCGGCAACTAAAAAGGCTATTGCTGATACAGTCAAAAAGTTCACCGAAGCTAATCCGAACGTCACCATCAAAGATTTAAGCGAAACTTCATCCGCTGCCTATCTCGACTGGCTCAAAACAAAAGATGCGGTGGGTGAATTCCCAGACCTGGTGGAAATGCGTGATACTGAAGTCTTTGCCGATGCAGGGAAAATCGTGGAATTGCCTTCAGATTTGCTAGATTTGTTCGAAGCTCCACCTCAAGTGGATGGAAAGGTGTGGAATGCTCCGCTGCAAGTGAATGCACCTCAAGGAATCATCTACAGTAAAAAAGCATATGCGGACGCAGGGATCACAGAGCTTCCCAAAACGTATGACGAATTCATCGCCATTCAAGAAAAATTGAAAACATCGGGCATTACTCCGATTGTAGTAGGCGGAAAAGATATTTTCCACATGGGCTTCTGGGTTAACAAATTTTTGATTGATGATGTGTACACTAAGGATCCAGATTGGAACTCCAAACGTACGGCCAAAACCGTCAGCTTCACGGATGCAAATGTAGTTCAAGCCATGACGGATTTTAAAGATTTGTTTAAAAATTATGTCGATAAAGGCTGGCTGAGCACGGGCGATAACCAAACGGCTTCGATTCTCGTTTCAGGTAAGGCAGCACAGTTGTACTCCGGTACATGGATGTTTACACAAATCGCAGAAGCTGACCCGAGCTTCGAATTCGGATTCTATGGTCTTCCTGACCGTGAAGGGAAAATCAATGTGATTGGTCTTCCGTCGCCAGCAGGCTGGTCCTTATCCACTGAAGCCGCTAAAGATGCTGATAAAACAGAAGCGATCAAACAATTCATCCGGTTCTTCTTTGCGCCAGAACAGTATTCGAGTTATTTAGCAACGATTAACGCGATTCCATCCACTAAAGAGAAAGTAACTTATGATACAAGCGAACAAATGCAAGTCGCTTTGGATCTTATTTCAGACCCGAATGTTGTTAAATCCTTAGCGATCAACAACTGGTGGGGAGATAACTTGATCCCTCCACAGTTCCGTAACTGGTATTACAAGTTGCTACAGGATCTTGTTGTGAAGGATGGAGAAGTAACTAAATATATGCAGGATGCGGATACAGAATATGACAACCAAGTGAAAGCTAATCAGATGTAAGAGCAGCGCCTGTTAGAGAGCCTCTGCTGCTGCAGAGGTTCTCTTTATAATAAGCGCGTCTTAAAGGAGGGAGAAGAGCTATGGCTACATCCGCAGTAAATGCTGACAAGTCATTGATAACCACTGTGAACCAGAAAAAGAAAAAGAAAAAGTGGCAGTCTTACGCACTGCTGTTCATATTACCATCATTTATTTTGTACACAATGTTCGTCATCGTCCCTACGGTGGGGAGTGTCTATTTAAGCTTTACCTCGTGGGATGGCATAAGTAACGATGTGAGATATATCGGCTTTGCTAACTTCGTGGAAATATGGAATAGTCCAAGGGTGCATAATGCGCTGAAAAATACGATGGTCATGACTATTTCACTTGTTGTACTCGAGAATATTGCAGCCATTGCAATGGCAATGATGGTCGACAAGGTGCGCTGGTTCCGGAATTTATTCAGAAGTGTATTTTATTTTCCTACGCTCCTTAGTGGGATCGTAATGGGCTTTGTTTGGGCGATGATTCTGAATTACAATTTTGGTGTATTTAATCAGATTCTGGAGTCTGTCGGTCTCGGAAGCTGGATTGTGGATTGGCTGGGCAACCCTAAATACGCGATGCTATCGATTGTTTTGTCTACCGTTTGGAAAAGTGCGGGCTATTATATGATCATCTATCTCGCCGGATTGCAGGGGATACCGCAGGAATTGAATGAAGCGGCCAGCATAGATGGAGCAGGTGGATGGCAACAGTTCCGGCACATCACATTTCCACTACTTGCTGGGTCAATGACAGTGTGTATGGTACTTTCTATGATCAGTGCACTGAAGATTTTTGATCAGATAGCGGTGATGACAGATGGTGGCCCGGGATTTGAGACGGAGACATTAACTTATATTATTTATAAAGTAGGGTTTGGTGAATTAAGGCAAGGCTTTGGTACTGCGCTAGCGATGGTCTTATTCTTAATCATATTGATTATTACAGTCTTCCAAGTGAAGGTTCTCCAGAAGCGGGAGGTGCAGCTCTAAGATGACTATGCAGACACGCAGAAGAGTTGGGCAAATCGCACTTTTTATTGTTACATTAGTAGTGGCCATTATATTTTTCTTTCCTATTTTCTTTAATTTGATGTCGGCCTTTAAGAGTAATGCAGAGATTATGAAGGATGCTATTGCGTTTCCGAAAACACTTTATTTGGACAGCTTTAAATACCTGTTGACTGAAACAGAGTTTCCACGAGCGATTCTGAATAGTCTGATTTTGACAGCGGTGTCCATTGCCGCACAGGTCTTGATCATTCCGATGGCAGGTTATGCTATTGAGCGTAGAAATGCTAGATGGACTCGCTTCATGTTCGTATACTTTTTGGCTGGAATGATGATTCCCTTTCAGGCATACATGATACCTTTGTTCAAAGAGCTTAGAATGCTTGGATTGTACGGCAGCCTTGCAGGGCCGATTCTTATTTACGTGGCCGGTGCGGTTGGCTTCGGATGTCTGCTTTATACCAGCTTTGTAAAAGGAATACCTAGAGAAATTGAAGAGGCGGCTGAGATTGATGGCTGCTCGAGGTACGGGATATTCTGGAGAATTGTCTTCCCACTGCTAGGGCCTGTTACAGCGAGTATGGTCGTCTTGAACGGACTTGGAATCTGGAATGATTTCCTGATGCCGATGTTGGTATTGCCTTCAGGACAGGCTAAGACTATGGTCGTTGAAATTTATCGTTACATTGGAGAATTCTCTTCACGTTGGGATATGATTTTTGCGGGAACTGCGATGTCGGTTGTGCCTGTGTTGATTGTATTTATTGCCTTGCAGAAGTATTTTGTTAAGGGAATTGCATCAGGGGCGACGAAAGGGTAGTTCTGTGCAGAGGTAGGATTGGAGTATGTATAAAGGGATGTATCCTGTACCCCTAAGTGGGCAGCGGGATACATCCCTTTTTGTATACAAAAAATGATCGTTAAAGCGTGCTTGGATTTGCTGTTAAGCGTCGGTAGCCCATCGGTGGAAGCCCTGTCCAGCGCTTAAATTGCTTGCTGAAATGAGAGACATCACGGTACCCAAGTCGATAGGCAACGGATTCAACGGATAGATTATTGTCCATAAGCAGCAGTTTGGCGTGACGAATGATCAAGCGGGACAAATATTGTCTTGGCGACATGCCATAGATTTGGTGAAAAGCACGATTACAGTGAGTAGTGCTATATCCGAGCTTGGCAGCAATGTTCTCAATTCCGCCGCCTCTTTCGCCTGTGACCACCGCCGTAGTGACTGATTCTTGCAGCAACTCCTCAATAGCGTTAGCAAGAGCAACAGTATTTTCTGTAGCTTTTGTATCGGCTGGGAGAGGCATTTCCGAAAGCACCCAACCGCTGAGCGCGGTCAGAAGCTGCAGGGAAGCATGCAGTGTAATCAGGCGATTTCTATGTGTGTCCTTTGACTCTGACAAGATGGAAGAATTAATGATTACGTCTAGAGCGGAACGGATGGCCAGCAGCTCAGGGGTGTTCCCGCTCAGGCTAACAGCATCTGCTGTGAGTAAGGCGCGCCGTAAAATTAGATCGTCGATATCAAAATGCAGGCAGTAATAAGACATGTCATAGCTGGCATTTGAACCAAGACTGCTATGTTCAACGCCAGGGCGAATGAACAAAATATCGCCGCTTTGTTGTACAAAAGACTTATTGCCGACCATCATATGCTGCTCACCCTGAAGTACTACGTTTATCTCAAACATCGGATGGGTATGAACCGGATATCGCCAATCCGAATTCACTTTTCGCCAATGCGCGGCGAAAATATGAAAGGCTGCTTGAATGTCTGGAGACATTTGACCGTCTATAGAATTATGAAAGGCGGGATCATTTGAGATCATTACAATCCTCTTTTACTGTAAAGTTTGGCTTCATTATAACATAGGTTTTTGTCGATGTTTGATTTGCCCAAATAATAGACTGCTTTAACCCTGTTGCACTTCTAGGAATATCGCTAACATGTAGCTATAGCCCGGTTGGAACCGGTATTAAGCGGAGGGAGTGCATTCACTTATGTCGCAACATAATAAATTTTTTAATGCTCATCATTCACCGATCGGTGCTTTTGCAAGCTTCACCTTAGGGTTTAAAGGAGCTAGCGGAGGTTTCGATCTGGAAATTGGGAAACCCCCTAGACAGAATATATTTATAGGATTAGAACGTGCAGATGGTAAGGGTTATGACACCCTGCCATTTCACGAGAATGGGGGAGAGGACGAGAGCAAACGCTACGATATTGAGAATCCTGATCCCAATCCAGACAAGCCTAATATTCTATTTCCTTTCCCAGAGGATGAGATTACAAGAGATTTCCATGTAGCTACGGATAGCTGGAATGCAGGAGATTTAACATTCAGGATTCTGTCCCCGGTTCGTTCTGTGCCAGATCCTGAAACTGCTTCCGCAGAGGAATTGAAGGATGTGCTGTTGCCTGCAGTCTTGGTTGAAATTGAAGTGGATAATACTTCATCCTTAACAGGTCGTCGTGCGTTCTTCGGCTTCCAGGGAACAGATGCTTATAGTGGAATGAGAAGGCTGGATGATGTGTCATCTGAGGTTACAGGGGTTGGACAAGGAAGATTTATCGCAATTGCTGCGGAGAAGGGAACGGCGAAGTCTGCTCTGCATTTCACAATGGAGGATATTTTAACGGCTGATTTGCAGGAGAATTGGACGTTTGGGTTAGGTCAAGTTGGGGCTTTGATCATGGATGTGCCAGCGGGAGTAAAAAAGACGTATCGCTTTGCTGTATGTTTTCACCGTTCTGGTTATGTTACCTCCGGTATGGATGCTTCATATTACTATAATCGCTATTTCAACAATATTGAGGCAGTGGCAGAGTATGCATTAGCTAAATTCGATGTTCTTAATCAAGAAGCGAATAAAGCTAACGAGATGTTTGCTCATGCTGACCTATCTGAAGATCAAACCTTCATGCTAGTGCATGCGATTCGTAGCTATTACGGTTCTACTCAATTGCTTGATTATAAGGATAAGCCGTTCTGGATTGTCAATGAAGGCGAATACCGGATGATGAATACTTTCGATCTAACCGTCGATCAGCTGTTCTACGAACTGCGTATGAATGCTTGGACCGTACGTAATGAGCTGGATATGTTCGTAGAAAGATTCAGCTATGAAGATACCGTGCGTTTCCCTGGTGATGATACAGAGTATCCAGGTGGAATTAGTTTCACACATGATATGGGGGTAGCTAATGTAGTTTCACGTCCGGGCTTTTCCGCTTATGAGTTATATGGCATTGATGGTTGCTTCTCGCATATGACACATGAGCAATTGGTAAACTGGGTGCTGAGTGCGGCAACTTATCTTGAGCATACGGGCGACCTGCGCTGGATGGAACGTAATCTGACTATCATGGAGAAGTGTCTGGATAGTATGTTAAATCGGGATCACCCAGATCCTGAGCAAAGAAACGGTGTCATGGGGCTTGATAGCTCACGCACGATGGGCGGAGCAGAGATTACTACGTATGACAGTCTGGATGTCTCCTTAGGTCAGGCACGTAACAATATTTATCTGGCAGGAAAATGCTGGGCGGCTTACTTGGCCATGGAAAAAATATTTGCAGAGTACGGGCGTGCAGAGCTGTCCAAAACAGCAGGTGTTCAAGCAGAGAAATGCTCTGCAACGATGGTAGCAAGTGTTACTGCAGATGGGTATATTCCAGCTGTCATTGGAGAAGGAAATGACTCCAAGATCATTCCGGCTATCGAAGGGCTTGTATTCCCATACTTTACTGGGTGCAAGGAAGCGCTAGATAGAGAAGGTAGGTTCGCTGCCTATATCGGCGCTCTCGATAAGCATCTACATGCTGTCTTACAGCCGGGTGTCTGCTTATTCGAAGACGGCGGTTGGAAAATTTCTTCGACCAGCAACAACAGCTGGCTGAGTAAAATCTACCTCTCTCAGTTCATCGCCCGCCATATTCTTGGCTTAGAGTGGAATGAACGCGGAGCGGCGGCAGATCGCGCTCACGTCGCTTGGCTTACCCATCCGGAGCTTTCAATTTGGAGCTGGAGTGACCAGATTATTTCTGGTGAAATCACGGGTAGTAAGTACTATCCTCGTGGAGTAACGGCGATATTATGGCTTGAGGAGAAATAGGAATTTAGAGCTTAATGGAATAAAGGGCAAACGAGTCTCCTATGTGGGGAACCGTTTGTCTTTTTTAATAAAATTATTTATATCTTTTTTTGATTTATATTCCCAAAACTAGTACTATAGTATTAATTTGTAATAAATTCTAATAGGATGCGGAGTGGAGTATATGCTTAAAGTTACACGGACTAGGTTACGATTAACGATTCGGAAAAAACTACTGCTGATGTCACTCACTCTACTAATTCTCCCCATCGGGATCTTAGGAGCAGTGATTTATCAGATCTCGGTCAAAGAAACAAATCAGCTAATTGAGAGTAAACTGAGTTCAAGCGTAAATCTGGCTGTAGCCTTGATTGAGAATTTGGAAGTTTCCGTCCAATCGGGATTGTTGACTGAAGAGGAAGCACAGGAGCAGGTTCGGACCTTACTTCTTGGAAACAAAAATGAGGACGGAACTAGACCCATTAATCAATCGATTGATCTGGGTCCAAACGGATACTTCTTTATCTTAGATAATAAAGGAGAGTTACTCGCTCATCCCAAACTAGAGGGAGACAACATATGGGATAAACAAACTTCTAACGGCACTTATTACATACAGGATTTGATTAAAGCAGCGCAGAACGGTGGTGGAGCTACCTACTATAAATGGCCATTGCCTAAATCGGATGGTACAGGAAACGCTGTAGGAGAAGAAGCGCTTAAGATATCGTACGCTAAACTCTCGTCCTCTTGGGGCTGGGTCGTAGCAGCAGGCTCCTATATGCGAGACTATAATACTGGTCAACAAACTATTCTTAAGGGAATTATTATCACATTGATTGTATGCGTTATCATCGGAATCGCTGTAATATACATATTTGCACAACATATTTCAAGGCCAATTATCCGTATAGCTCGTGAAGCTGAACGGATCGCTCAAGGTGACCTTAGTGGGGAAGAACTTACTGTACGTAACCGCGATGAAATTGGTCAATTAGGAATCAGCTTCAATCAATTATCTGGTAATATTCGACAATTAGTTGGGAATTTAACGGTAAGCTCAGAGTTGCTAGCTTCTTCATCCAAACAGTTGTCTTCAACGTTAGGTGAAACCACAGAAGCACTTGTTCAGACTTCATCATCAATGACTGAAGTGGCGAATAACAGTGAGAAACAAGCAACTTCAACGCAAGAGACTTCTCAATCGATGGAAGAGATGGTTCAAGAGATTCAGCGAGTAGCCGAAGCTTCTACGCATGCTTATCAGCTGTCCATGCAAACACTGGAAGAGGCTGATAAAGGAAATAGCCTTATCATTAACTCTTCCGAGCAAATGAACGCAGTAAGAAATACTGTCCATAATTTAGGAATCACTGTTACTAGTTTAAATGAGCAGTCTCAACAAATAGGCACGATTGTTAGCACCATTAAAGGAATATCCGAGCAAACGAACTTGTTGGCGCTTAATGCAGCAATTGAAGCTGCTCGATCAGGAGAACAAGGTAGAGGATTTGCAGTGGTAGCTAGTGAAGTTCGTAAACTGGCAGGACAAACAAGTGAAGCTGCTGAGCAGGTTTCAGTCATGGTCGAAGAAATTATTACGAGTATAGGTCATGCCCATCATTCCATGAGTAAAGGTCAAAATGAAGTCGCAGCAGGGGTTCAAGCGATTGATGATATGGGTAAAGCATTTGAACGCATTTTGCAGGCTACCCGGGCCATCGTTGATCAGGTGGAACAATCCTCAACCGCTGCACAGCAGATGTACACCGGCTCCGAACAAATATCTGCTGCGGTGATGGAAGTAGAACAAGTTTCACTACACTCTGCGTCCGCCGCACAAACCGTCTCTGCTGCCGTAGAGGAACAGCTTTCCTCTATGGAGGAAATTGCGGCATCTGCTCGCAAGCTGAAAGAGGGTTCGGATGAGATGCGAGCTTTAGTAAATCAGTTTAAATTGGGATAGCAGTTCATACATAGCGTTGCAAAAGATGAAATATACAAGTACTAAAGAGGGGGCTATTCCCTCTTTTTGTTATGTCGACGGTTATACGATATTTCTGTGATTCCGTACTTATATTATTTTTTCTTAATTTATGTTGTCGTTAGGAAGTATTCCTGCTATAGTCATACTGACTTATTAAATGCGTTTAATAAGTCAGTATGACTATAGGTGGGAGAGCCATGGCAAGTGATAAACGAGTTCCTTCACAGCAAATGAAATCTGAAATTATACGAAATATTCGAACAGCATTATTAGAATTAGGAAGAGCTACGAAGGCGGAGTTAAGTCAAAGATTACAGTACAGTTTTCCAACGATCAGTAAATTTCTAATGCTGATGGAAGAGACCGGAGAAGTAACGATCATCGGCCTTGATGAGTCAAGTGGTGGAAGAAGGGCAATAAGATACGCCTATAATCCGAATTATCGATTAGGGATGGCTATTTTTTTGGAAAAAAATGAAACGAACTATACCATCTATAATTGCATTGGTGAGGTAATAAAAGAAGGAACCTTGCCCAGTATTCTTGAGGAAGATGTAAGTACACTAGTCTCACTTATTGAAGGTGAAAAAAAGACCAATCCAAAGATTCATTCTATTGCTATTGGTGTTCCAGGTGCAGTGAAACATGGGAAGATATTTCTGATCCCAGGGTATCCGAAATATCAAAATTTAGATTTGAAAAGATGTATAGAAGATCAGCTCTCTATTCCGACAATCGTGGAAAACGATATGAATGCTGCTGTAATCGGCTATATGACGCAAAGAAATTTGAAGGAGAATATTTCTCTGATGTATTTGTATTTAGGGAAAAATGGTCCGGGAGCTGGGATAGCAGTTAATGGTGAAATTGTTCGAGGAAAGAGCTTTTTTTCAGGAGAAGTTCAATTTATACCCCAGTATGAAAATAGAAATTTCATAGAAGCATTAACTGGAGATCAGGTTGGTTCAACTATGCAGTTGGATCATAGAGTGGATGCAATTAGTCGGTTAGTGGCTACAGTTACCTCTATTTTGAATCCGCATTATATTATTTTTTGTGAGGATGAATTAGCTCCAGCTATGCTTAATCTAATCGCTGATCGAACTGCTACATACGTTCCTAAGGAACATCTTCCAGAGTTAGCGGTAAGTGACTTGAAGCATGATTATCTGAATGGATTACAAAGTCTTGGATTAGGTTTATTAGTTTCACAACAAATAGATTAGAACAGTTAAGGAGATAACAATGGCAACTTTTTTTCTTATTATTATTTATTTAGCATTTATTAGTTTAGGACTGCCAGATTCATTGCTTGGGTCCGCATGGCCGGTGATGAGAATTGACTTAAATGCTTCATTAGGTACTGCTGGAATCCTTTCGATGGTTATTGCAATAGGCACAATTGTCTCCAGTTTGATGAGTGGTACAATCCTTAAACGTTTTGGTACGGGGAAAGTGACCCTTGTAAGCTGTATTATGACGGCTGTAGCTTTACTTGGTTTTGCATGGTCACCTTCGTTAGTATGGCTAATTATTGCTGCGATTCCACTCGGTTTAGGTGCGGGATCTGTAGATGCCGGATTAAACAGTTATGTGGCTACGCACTATAAAGCCCATCATATGAGTTGGTTACATTGTTTCTGGGGAGTAGGCGCTACGCTCGGTCCAATTATTATGGGATCTTTTATCTCTGGTGAGGGTCTATGGCGTCAAGGGTATCTTACGGTTGCTTACATTCAATTGAGCTTAGTTGTTATTCTATTCGTTACATTGCCTTTGTGGGATAGAGTGGCTGGAAGCAACAGCAACCCGAATACTGAAAGCGATCAAGAGTTCAATCATCCGGAGCTAGAGCAAGCCGCTGAGAACACAAAACCTTGGAAATTAAGAGGGGTTAAGCTTGCGATGTTAACCTTCTTATTTTATTCTGCCATCGAAACGAGTATGGGGTTATGGGGGAGTAGCTTTCTAGTAAATATCAAAGACATCCCTGCATCCACTGCAGCGACATGGGTGTCGGTTTTTTATCTAGGGATTACCTTCGGTAGAATGGTGACAGGGTTCATTACGTTTAGAATGAGTAATAAAAAGCTAATTCGATATGGTCAACTCATTGCTTTAATGGGTACAGTGCTGCTAGTATTACCATTTCCAACTATTGTTTCACTAGTAGGATTTATGATTATCGGTCTGGGGTTAGCTCCCATTTTCCCATGTATGCTACATGAAACTCCTGTACGTTTCGGGAAAAAGCATGCCCAGTCAATTATGGGCTTTCAGATGGCAACGGCTTATACCGGTACCACTCTGGTGCCGCCTTTTATCGGCTTACTGGCCTCAAATTTTACGCTGGGTATTTTCCCTGCGATGATCGTTATTTTCGCTATCGTCATGCTCTTATGCACAGAAAAGCTTAATCAATACTCAGCTAAAGTAAATGTAGGTTGAATTTGAAATGAATATATTACGGTTTCCCCCTTCATATATATAGATATAGAAGGGGGGAACCGTAAATGTGGTTGTTAATGGTTATAGGCGTTGGATGTCTCTCCGGTTTTATTCTGTTCAGAAAGAATACGTTGACTACTTATTACGAGCCTATTCAAGGAATGGAGAAATTGTCCATCATCATTCCTGCAAGGAATGAAGAATATAATTTGCGTTATCTGCTCGATTCGCTTCAGTCTCAAACCATCACACCCTATGAAATTATTGTGGTGGATGACTTCTCAGAGGATCGGACCAAAGAAATTGCCGAAAGCTATGGAGTTAAAGTTATTGCGAACAGCAGTCTCCCAGAAGGTTGGACAGGTAAGAGCTGGGCAGTCTGGAATGGATATTTACAGGCCACGGGTGATATTTTTGCTTTTCTGGATGCGGATATCCGATTAAAGCCTAACGCTTTGGCCTCATTATTAAACGCGAGGGAGCTATCGAAAGGTGTCATTTCGGTAGTTCCTTTTCATCATACAGAAAAGCTGTTTGAGAAACTGGCCTTAATCATGAATATGCTGGGGATCTTCACGTTCACCTCGATCTTTGAAAGGAATAACCGCAAAAAAGGGCTATACGGTTCTTGTATTTTGGCTTTAAGACAGGATTATGAGAAAGTTAATGGCCATCAAAGCATTAAATCCGAAGTGTTGGATGATTTATCTTTAGGAGAAAAGTTTATTGCGGCGGGTGTTCCGATCACCAATTATATCGGGTATGGCTTAGTATCGTTTCGCATGTATCCGAAGGGATTGAAAAGTGAAATTGAAGGCTTTAGTAAAGGAGCTGTTTTAAGCACCTCAACGATAAGTCCGGGGACAATTATTCCAATTGCGCTTTGGGTAGTCGGGCTTATCGTATCAGAAACCGTGTTTATATTTGCGAATACTTCATGGGGGCTGCCATTATTTATTGGTTATCTCCTTTATATGTTCCAGCTCTTTTATTTTATTAAATATGTAGGGATTTTTGGCATCGTCATTCCTGTATTTCATGTGGTGGCTACCCTTTTCTTTATCTTGATCATGCTCTATTCAATGTATCAGGTCGTTTTTCTGAGGCATGTAAGCTGGAAAGGAAGGCATATCCAGGTAGGAGGCCATAGGGACTAATGATCATATTGTGGGTCGCGGGTTTATTTCTGTCGGGATCTCTTATGTTTTCCTATTGGCTTGGTCTGGCGCGTAAAAAGAATTTGAAAAACATTGGCGACGGTAATCCGGGGGCTTTGAATCTATGGAAGTCGTCAGGCTATAAATTTGGCATTTTAGGAATTGTATTGGATTTTCTAAAAGGGTACCTACCTCTTCTATGGATAATGGGAAGTCATTATAGTCAGGGGTATCTTATTATTCTGTTAGCCTTAGCACCCATTGTGGGTCATGCCTTTTCTCCCTTCCTTAAAGGAAAAGGTGGGAAGGCAATTGCCGTAACCTTTGGGGTATGGAGTGCGTTGACAGGATTCAAAGCTTCTTTAGCGTTAGCAGTGATTTTAGCAGTACTGAAATTGCTAAGTGGCTGGTACAAAAGCAGAGGCAAATCTCCTGTATCGGATGGTGTGCAAGTGGTTAGCGGAATGCTGCTGCTTTCTGTCTATTTGTGCATCAGTAAATGGTCTGCGCCTATCTTGTGGGTTTGGTTTGGGAACTTAGTGATCCTAGCGTATACACACAGATTTGAATGGAGCTGGATAAGGAAACATTCAACAAGGGAACGAAAAGGAACATAATATAGGCTTGGTATAAATAAGGGTGTCCCAGCAGCTATCGCATAGCTGTTGAGGCACCCTTATTGGTGAAGCAGTAGCTTCGTTGTTCTAACATTAGTGTTCTATGATTGGGGCTTTACGCTTTGACACATAACGGATTATAAAAGCAGAAGCTAAAAGAATGACTGTTGCAGTAGCAAGGACAACTATAAACGACTTATCAAAAGCTGATTGTGCGGCTTCAATGAGCGTGGAGCCAGCTGCGGCGGGTATATTTTCTGCGGCTAGAAGAGCTTCGTCAATGCTGTCTCGAACAATCGGCGGAACTGCTAATCCATCAGGGAGAACTAATGATGCAGTATAGATGAATGACGCAAGACTGCCCAAAAGCGTAATACTTAGGGTGCTGCCGAGTTCGAACGATACTTCCTCTATAGATGCAGCCATGCCAGCTTTTTCGACGGGGACATTTAGCATGATTGAATTTGAGGCGGCAGTCATCGCTCCCCCAAGCCCTGCACCAAGAATCATTAAGGCTGCAAACTGTAAGAATATATTCCCGTCATGAAAGAGTAGAAGGGTGCCCATTCCTACACCAGACACTAACAGACAGACCCACTGTACTTTTACCTTATCAACACGATGCAACACGGATCCGATGAGTATACCTGAGATGAAGGAGGCTATCGAAGTAAATACAACGTACAAGCCTGCTTCTAATGGTGAATACCCAAGAACAAGTTGGAGGCGCTGGGTGACAATCAGTTCCATTCCAATAAGCGCGAAACAAGACAATAGAGCGGTGGCCACTCCCGTTGTAAAGTGTGAGTCTTTAAATAATGCGAAATCGATTAATGGATTCTGGCTCTTACGTTGATGGAGCATTAATAAGATTATAGCTACGACACCAATCATGGCAGATAACAAAGCGATAGTATAAGAGCCTTCACGTCTGCTGATCTCCTTAATGGCATAAACAAGGCCAACTAAACCAATCATAATTTGAACGGAACCAATGAAATCCCATTTTTTATTCCTATTTCCTTTAAGATTTGGGATCAGAAAGATAGCCAAGATTAGCGCGAGAATAACTATAGGAATATTGATGAGGAACACCGATCCCCACCAGAAATGCTCCAATAATAAGCCGCCAATGAGTGGACCCATTCCTGCGCCGACAGAAGAGACGGATGCCCAAATACCGACGGCCAATGAACGCTCACGCTCATCCGAAAAGGTAGTTCGAATAATGGAGAGTGTTGCAGGCATCATCATGGCTGCTCCAATAGCAAGTAGCGTACGCGCAGCAATAAGCACGAGAGGTGTCGGCGCGTAGGCAGCGATCAGTGAAGCGATCCCAAAGACGGCAAGGCCCATAACGAAAAGTTTTTTATGCCCAAGACGATCGCCTAGTGTTCCTAGACCGAGTAATAATCCTGCCATTACGAGTGGATAAATATTTACGATCCATAGTTTTTCTGAAGCAGATGCAGCAAGATCATGGGTTAGTCGTGGTAGAACCGAATACAGTACGGTCATGTCGATGACAATCATAAATAATGCGCTTGACACAATCGCCAGCACGATCCAGCGTTGAAGTTTAGATAGATTTGATGAAACCATGGGTAATCCTCCTAAGTTGATAGTAGCTAATAACGTTACCTTGACAAGGTAATGTTGTTCCGTTATTGTACTTTGAAGTATAGGGTTACCCGATAGTCAAGAGGAGTGATTTGAATGTCTATTGATTATGATCAATACTTTACAACGAGTGAGTTCGCTAAGGTCTGCGGGGTAACGAAGCATACGTTATTCCATTATGATGACATTGGTATTTTAAAACCGGAGATCGTTAAGGAAAACGGATATCGTTATTATTCCTATAAGCAGTTTTATACCTTCGATATTATTGCTGTATTGAAGGGAACAGGAACGTCGTTAAATGAGATCAAAGAATATATAAAAGATCAAAATACATTGCATTTTTTATCCATGCTTAAGCAAAAACAGCTGCAGTTGGTTGAAGAACAAAGAAAGCTAGAGCGAATGCAGAGGCTTTTACAAGGGGCTATAGATAATACAAATCGCGCGCTCCATGTTAATTGTGGAGAACCCTGGGTCGAGGAGTGTGATGAAGAGTATTTTATTGCGGTGAGACTTTCGAAGGAGAAAGGTGAGAAGGACCATGTTCGAAAAGTATATCGAATCTTCGATTATTGCGATGAACATCATCTTGAATATGACTTCCCTATAGGTTCGATTATATGTAAAAGCAGTGTGGAGGAAGGCGTCTATGACCCGGATTATTATTGTAATAAAATCAATGATAAGCATGAAGGGGAGTTACTCTATATCAAGCCAAAGGGTAAATATTTGATCATGAATCACAAGGGTTCGTACGAAAGCTTACCTGCGTCCTATGAGAAGCTAAAGTCATATATTGCTGAAAATGATTTTCTTATAACCGGAAACGCCTATGAGTATGAATTGCTTAGTTACTTAGCAGTTGGGGATCCAGATAAGTACGTTATTCAAATTGCGATCCAAATATAAAGAATTGAACTCTATGAACTGATCAGTGTTATTCACTTTTGATGTAAAAAAGATAAACAGCGATTCTCTGGTTTTGGGAAATCACTGTTTTGTGCTTTTTGAATAGTTATTTTAGTAACTTTTTAATCAAAAGCAGCGGAGAGAACGGAAAATAACCCATTAGGGAAATCTGTTAAATTGACATAACACCAAATGGTGTTATAATAAAAACGAAACCAAAAGGTGTTACATTTAAAAATTAATTTTGGAGGCCATTTATGCAAACTCAAGGACCACTACAAGACATTCGTCAAACGATTACACTCAACGCGCCAATTGAAAAAGTATGGAAAGCTGTTGCCACAGCTGAAGGAATAGCTGCCTGGTGGATGCCAAGTACATTCGAGCCAGTGGTAGGTCATGAGTTTATCCTGCATGCTGGGCAATTCGGGGATTCCCCTTGTAAAGTAACTGAGATTGATCCGCCGAACCGTGTCGGTTTTAATTGGGGGAAGGATTGGCATCTTGCTTTTGAATTGAAAGAAATCGATGGAAAAACGGAGTTTACCGTGATTCATTCTGGATGGGACCCTGAAAAGGTTACTGAATTTGGTCAACCGCATCCAATTGTTCGTGGCTTTATGAACAGCGGCTGGGAGAAAATCGTCCAAGAAAATCTTACTGCTTATATAGAGGCTTAATATGCCTGTCGCTGAATCTGGACATGATGTATTTCAAGCCATAGCAGATCCTACCCGCCGCAGTTTGCTAAAGCTGCTTGCCAATAAGGAAATGTCCATAGCATCCATTACGGAATGCTACCCGATCAGTCGAACCGCTGTGAATAAGCATCTACAGGTTCTGTTCGATGCGCAGCTTGTTAGCAGTCAGAAAGTCGGTCGGGAGACTCGATACAAGCTTCAGCCAGAGCCTTTACTGGAGCTACAGGATTGGCTCACCTTTTTCGAACAATACTGGGCCAACAAATTATGTGCGCTCAAAGAATATGTTGAGTCAGATCATAGCGATGAGTGATAAAAACCGGGAGGCGTATTTATTGCGCTTCCCGGTTTTTTAAACTGCAAAAAAGACAACACAACTTTAGTTGCTTGTTTAACCTCAGAATTGCCTTTATCCTAAAAGGTAATTATTGGAGGTGAATTTAATGTCAGAAAAGCTTAATCAAGAAAGCACTCAACCAGAAGAAAAGCTGCGTCTGGAAGAATTGCAGGAAGAAGTCAAACCTCTTAGTGACGCAGAAATGAAGCAAGTCTCTGGTGGAGCAGGAAAGAATAGAGCCCCTTTGATATCTACAAATCCAAGCGACTTCAAAAATGGAAAAACAATCTTCAGTGGATAGATTTGTTCAATCAAATTCAGCTTATAATTACAATCACCCCGTGATGCTCTTTAAGGGGGGATTTTTTCTTCGAAGTATCTCTTCTCGATAGATTAAATCCAAATGAGGTTATAGTTATGTCTTTAGAAACGATCGTCGCACTAACGGTAGACGGGAAGTCTATTAGCCTAAATGAAGTTTTTACGTTATGCAGAATCCCAAGGCATTCAGGTCAGCGTAAAGGAGTTGCAACAAGGAATCGATGATTTCCGCAGAAAGAATGGTCTTTTGCAAGTTGCAGCGGCTACGGAGTGGCTTCAGCGTAACAGAATGACACTCGATGATTTAGGAGAGTGCGTTCGTGAGAAGCTAATTGAATCCAAGTTGATGCATATAATACGTATTATCGTGCTCGACCAAGGGGTAGTGGTAGAAAGCGGAACCCATGAAGAACTTTTACAGGCAAAAGGCCTGTATTATTACTTAGTCAGTCAGCAATTATAATGAGCTGGACTAGCAAGGTGCGAATTCGGATTGTACAGTCCCAGCGAACTACGAACCTAGTGAACCTACTGATCTGGAGGCGGAGCATTTCGTTTCGGACTCAGATGCAGTTATTTGCTCATTTTGAGGCTTTTTGGGCGAGTTGCGGACTCGAGAGACGTTAATCATCATAATCAGGGGCGATATTGTGTATTTTCAGTCCGATAAAGTCCCTGGAGTCCGTTAGCATTCCAGAACAGCGCAATTGTTGGTAATAAGGGTTCTGGTGTCCGAACGCATTGCTGGTCAGGTAATAGATGAACATAAGGACAAGGGAGAAGACTTTTCAAAAGAAAAAACGGCGTAGCATTGAGCTACACCGTTTTTTCTGCATTTACAGGATATCTTTCAACGGAAAGCTAATCTCAATTATAAACTCAGTTTAAACCTTCGTTTAAATTCAGTTTATAAATGGGGTTTACTATCACAATACAAACTGAAACGTTGGAGGAAATACAATGGTACTTGAGCAGAAAAAAATAATCACACCAGGTCAAGATGAATGGGCAGTCGAAGCAAAAGGATTGGTCAAAACATTTGGTGACAATCGCGCGGTGGATGGTGTGAATTTAAACGTAAAAGCAGGTACGATCTATGGAGTTCTTGGTCCAAATGGAGCCGGGAAAACTACCGTCATTCGGATGCTGGCGACCTTACTTCGCCCTGATGCAGGTTCAGCGCGAATCTTCGGACATGATGTAGTGAAGGAATCGCAGATTGTCCGGCAATTAATTGGTGTGACAGGACAATACGCCTCAGTCGATGAGTCACTAAGTGCTACGGAAAATTTGGTCATCTTCTCGCGTTTGTTAGGACTAGGCCGCGCGGAATCACGACAAAAAGCTGCTGAACTGCTTGAAGAGTTTGGGTTGACAGAGGCGGCTAAGCGTCCATTAAGAAATTTCTCTGGTGGTATGCGTCGTCGTCTGGATCTGGCGGCAAGCCTCATTGCTCAACCCCCGTTGATCTTCTTGGATGAACCAACTACAGGGCTTGACCCGCGTACACGCTCACAGATGTGGGATACGATTCGCCGATTGGTGAGAACAGGGTCAACAGTTCTTTTAACGACGCAGTACCTTGAAGAAGCAGATCAACTAGCAGACCGGGTGGCCGTTATTGATCGTGGGCAAGTCGTCGCCGAGGGCACTGTGGATGAGCTGAAATCATCCGTGGGTACCACATCCTTACTATTGAAGGTCCGAGAACTAAAGGATATCAAGCAAGCTCGTCAGCTTGTAGAACATGTTCTGCATGTCCAATCCAATGTGTCTTCTTTGGAGGAAGGGCAGATTTCTGCACCGATGGCGAACGCGGATCTAGTGACTGACCTACTTATTGCTCTTCGCGAAGCAGGCATTCCACTCGCAGAGGTGAGTGTACAGAAACCAACACTTGATGAAGTATTCTTAACAATCACGGGTCAAGGTGTATCAGATGACGCTTCTAATACGTCTGGGCAGTCAACCAAGAAGGAGGCAGTAAGAGTATGAGTACGAGAACTTCTGCAATAAACTCAGGAACTACAAGACAATTGAAAAACCATACGAGCCTCAGACAGAGCATACGAAATTCATTGACAATGGCGTATAGAGGTATACTTAAAATACGGCGTACACCTGAGCAATTGTTCGACGTTACGCTTCAGCCTATTATTTTTACTCTGATGTTCACCTATATCTTTGGTGGAGCAATCTCGGGTGACATTGCTAGCTATTTGCCTGTTATCATTCCCGGTATTCTCGTTCAGACCGTAATTACTACTTCGATCGTTACTGGAGTTCAATTACGTGAGGATATGGATAAAGGTGTGTTTGATCGATTTAAATCACTGCCAATTGCAAGGATAGCTCCGTTAGCAGGTGCTCTATTAGCAGATACGATTCGGTATACCATAGCGACTGTGCTCACTTTCACCATGGGCTATATTATGGGATTACGGCCTGAGGGAGGGCTGGGGCATGTCGCTATCGCGGCACTTCTTGTTATCGTCTGTGCTTGGTCGATTAGCTGGATCTTTGCCTTCTTTGGTGTCATTGCAAGAACAGCTTCAAGTGTACAAGGGATCTCGATGATTGTGCTGTTCCCACTCACATTCTTGTCAAACGCCTTCGTGCCTGTTGATACGATGCCTACCTGGTTACAATGGTTTGTCAAAGTCAATCCGATCTCACATTTGGTGTCCGCCGTCCGGGAGCTTACTAACAATGGAACCGTAGGTTGGGATTTCGTAATCTCTTTGATCGGAGCAGCTGTCATCGTTGCAATTTTTGCACCAATTACAGTTCGTGCTTATATGCGCAGAACATAATTTAACAAAAGCCACTATCATGGAGTAATCCATAGATAGTGGCTTTTTTAAAAGTTATTTGCCTAATTTCAACTTCTAAATCCTACTACTTCATCTGCTTCAATGGTAATATGATATAAAAAATAGAATGATGCACATGGAAAGGGCGACAGTATGAGAAACTATCTAATTGTGGGGGCAAGTAAAGGTCTGGGAGATGCATTTGTGAAAGGGTTACCTGAGCCTGGCGATCAAGTTTGGATCGTTTCCAGAAGCAAGCCGGGCAGTCTAGATCTTAATGATGGCATAAAACGAATCTGGATTGCAGTAGATCTATCGCAGCCAGATGCCGCGAAAGTCTTATCTAAGGGCGTTCAATCAGAGAAGATCGATGTTCTAGTTTATAACGTGGGCATTTGGGAGAAAGAAGGTTTTGAGGCCCACTATACGTTTGACAATGATGAAGTGACTGACATTGCCAACATTATTAATGTGAATATAACATCAACAATTACCTGCATACAGGCTGTGCTACCTAATCTTCGCCAATCGGAGGCAGGAAAAATTATTCTAATTGGTTCCACTGCAGGACTGGACCATACCAATAACGACCAGGTATCATTTGTAGCTTCCAAGTTCGGTCTGCGTGGCATTACTCACGCATTACGAGAGCATGTTCGTAAGGATGATATTGCAGTTACATGTGTGAATCCGGGTGAGCTAGCAGCAGAAATTCCTTATGAGGATGGCGCGGAAAAAGCAATTGCAGAATATAACGGCACTAGAATTCCTGTTCAGGACATTGTCTCCATTGTGAAATGTGTGGTTAACCTCTCTAGAGCATCTTGTGTCAAAGAAATCCATATTCCAGCAATGACGGATTTGAATGCATAATAAAATTTATATGTCCTGCAAATAAATTTAAAAAAGACGCTATTTATGGATTATTCGATGATAGCGTCTTATTCTTGTCAAAGGTACTGTCGACAGTCAGGCCGTGCTGAAAAGTGAATAAAGTTGTGATAGAATCGGGGATGGGCTGAATGGAGAAAGGGATAAACCCACACCAATGAATGAAAGATACAAAGTGATTTAATAAATAGGAGGAAATATGTCCTGGAGCAAATTGAAGCAACAACTGGAGAGTTTTCTCTGTCCTGCGTTATATGGAAGGGTCGAATACCGCGCAACCAGTTATCGTTATTTACTTGATAAATCAGGGATTTGTTATATTGCCGTAGATAAAAAGAACGTACTCAATATGAGTGATATAAATAACTCGATCAGATGGTATCAGACGGAACAGGAAATTAAAAATGATTCAGATCTCCAAATCCCTATTAGCAATGAAGAAATTGAAGCGGTCAGAAAAGATACGAAGGGAACGGTTCCGGAGGATCGTTTAATAATAATTGCAAGAAGCAGGAAAATATCAGTACTTGCTAAGGAGCTTTTGACAGTCCAGGCGTCATTAAATAAATCCAATTTTATCGTTGTAGCTAATAAGTTTTTATCTACTTCTATAGAAGAATGCCTAGAGAGCAATGATATCTTATTGAACATTCTAGCTTTAGTGGACAGACGAGTTGGGAAAAAGCGAATTTTAAACATGTCGGAGAAGATGAAGCTAAAGCATCCCATTGTGCAGTATTTTTATGAACTACGGCGTAGTACTTAATGATATGACGAATAACTTTCATTGAAGATTATTCAAGAGTAGATAAACCGCCAAGTGTCTTGTTTTTTCTCAGAGCCGATGACCCTATTCAATCTAGGTCGTCGGCTTTTCATTTGAAGGGGGCACATCGTGTCAGGGGTGTTCTCACTAAACAAGCGTTGTAAGTTTTCATTGAAAATTTATGTATTCGTTAAGATTTCATTAAGATTCAATACGAAGATAATCCATATAATTTGATTATAGAAAGGTGATCAAAAAGTTGCTACGTTTGCGCGCCAATCAGCACGACGTATTATTATGTAACGAAGTGTCGATTTCGTCTTTTGTCGAATCCTCTAGTACAGTGATTTCACATTCATCCTTATTGATATGGTAATAAATCTATCTTGTAAAGATTTAATCGATGAAAAAATAATTTTATAGTTTTTAAATGAATTTCAAAGAGCAAAGCAGTAAAAATATAAGGCAGTCTACCAGTAGATCATACTAGTAAACGGCCTATTTCTGTTGGGATTTAATAGAGAGTCGGGTGGTTTTCTTTAAAAGCAGGATTATAAATTCCCAACTTTTTTTGGACATATATTGGGTTAACGAGAATATCAATATACAATAAAGCACTTGTTGAAGAAGACGAAAATACATTAACGGTTAGGAGAAATGAACGATGGAATTCGAACTAGGCAGCATTTTGAAACTAGTGAAACGTAGGCTGCTGTTCATCATTGTATTATGTATTGTTGCGGTCGGCATTGCTAGCTTCGTAAGCTACTATGTCTTGAAACCGAAATACGAGGCGACTGCTTCAATTCTTATTCAAGGGGATAGGCAACAGAAAGCAATCAATGACATTATGGCTGGGCAAAAACTAGTAACCACTTACGGAGAAATTATCCGAAGCAGTAGAATCGCTGAAGAGGTTGTTAGAAAGTTGGAATTAAACGTGAGCCCTGAAAAACTATTAGAAAAAGTTAAGACAAGAACAAGTAG
Organism: Paenibacillus sp. FSL R10-2734; assembly: GCF_037963865.1. NCBI lineage: Bacteria > Bacillati > Bacillota > Bacilli > Caryophanales > Paenibacillaceae > Paenibacillus > Paenibacillus sp. FSL R10-2734. The sequence goes on from NZ_CP150170.1 coordinate 3,576,440, forward strand.
TGAATCACTCGTGACGACGGTAATTGTGACGGATTCTAATGCTCAGCGGGCAACGGATATCGCGAATGGCTTTGGAGAGGCCTTCAACGGGAACATCCAAGCGATTATGGGGGTGGAAAATGTGGTGTTTCTTGATCGAGCCAAGGTTCCTTCTGAGGCGATCTCTCCCAAGCCGGTCTTCAATATGGTCGTTGCTTTCGGATTAGCATTGATTGCTGGGATCGCAATTTCCATTCTACGGGAATTGGCGGAGAAGCCCGTGAGAAGCGCCAAGAACATTCAGTTGGATTTGCAGCTTCCTCTTCTGGGAACGGTGGGGAAATTGAAGCCACGGAAACGGCGGGCGAAGACGAAATCCAATTCAGTAGAAGGAGCTAGTGGACATGAAGAAGAAAACGCCAAGCTTGTATTGCCTGGAACAACCGAAATCATCTAATGGAGATCAATTCCGAACGATACGCTCCAATATTCGCTATACCCGAGTAGGTGGAGAAATCCGATCTTTATTGGTCACAAGCTCACTTCCAGATGAAGGCAAGTCGACAGTGGCAATGAACTTGGCCATAGCCATGGTGGAAACGGGTAGAACCGTGCTGCTGATAGATGGAGATTTGCGCACGCCAACTGTGCATAAGGCATTCGATCTACCCAATTGGGTCGGATTAAGTAGTATCCTAGTGGATCAAACCCGTGTGGAGGATTGTATTATTCCTATTGAGGATTCAGAAGGACTTTTTGTACTGACATCGGGTCCGATCTCCCCCAATCCGGCTGATTTACTAGGATCAACAGGAATGAAAAGGTTATTCGCAGAGCTTAGTGAGAAATTTGATACGATTGTCATCGATTCTTCTTCTGTGTTAATGCCTTTTTCGGATGCCCTTATCTTGGCGAAGATGACCGAGGGGGTACTGTTAGTTGTAAAATCCGGGAAAGTGCTCTTGAAGCATACCAACTCTGCGAAACAGATACTTGAGCAGCAAGGGGCACATATTTTGGGAGCGGTTTTGAATTATCGAAAAGGTAGAAAACGTTACAAAATTCGCAGTGAAGATTTTGCCGATTGGGCCTCATCTTCAGGACTGGTCTAACGGATTATGACACTTGCTTCTCTTCGTTATTTATTCGGGAATATCACATACGCAGGCGCTCAATTCGTGATAGTAATATTGCTTAATAAATTTGGCTCAACCGAAATCGTTGGACAATATTCGTTAGGGCTTGCGGTGACTGCTCCCATCTTCATGCTGTCGCATCTGCATCTGCGTTCAGTCTTGATCGTTGACACATCGGGGAAATATCTTTTTGGAGATTTTTTTGGACTTCGCCTCGTGACAACCGCAGTGGCGTTCACGATTACAGCAGGCTGTTGCATAATCAGTGGTTTTGATTGGAATACAGCTTTAGTCATATTTTTCATCGGATTGTATAGAATTGTTGAGTCGGTCAGCGATATTTTATTGGGTATCGTTCAGAAGCAGGAACGGCTAGATCAAATCTCTTTCTCGAGAGCTGCTAAAGGATTGTTCTCCATACTTGTCTTCGCCCTCGTATTTATCCCTACACAGAGTCTCATTCTAGCGTTATTAGTCATGATTATCGGGTGGTTAGCGATAACCATTGGATATGATGCACGCAAAGCGAGAGCACATACGTCGCTCAGACCTCTTTTTAACAAAAGACGTATATGGGGCTTACTAATCGTAAGTTCACCCCTTGGTGTTGTGCTGGCGTTGATGTCGCTAAATACGAATATCCCACTATACGCGATTTCATACTTTAAAGGTGAACATGACTTAGGTGTATACGCTACGCTCTCATACATGATCGTTGCCTGCAATGTTGTTGTTACTGCACTCGGTGAAGCGATAACACCACGTCTTGCCCGCTGGCACGCTGCCGGACGACATAAGGAGTTTGTCTCTTTACTCAGTCGAATGATTGCAATGGGCGTAGGAATTAGTGCGATCGCTTGTTTGATCGGATGGATGTTTGGTCATCAGCTACTAACATTACTATTCAGTCCAGATGTGGCTGCAGAGATAGGTTTATTTCATTGGTTGCTCATTTCTACCGTATTGGTATTTGTTTCGTCTTACTTGTGGTATGCCATAACGGCTACCGGGAAGTACAAAGCGCAGATTCCATTGTTTCTGTGTTCGGTGATCACTAATGGGCTTTCTTGTCTAATATTCGTGCCTATTTACGGGGTGTTAGGTGCTGCGATGGGCGCTAGTTTGGCATTATTCGTTCAGATGATTGGCAGTGTGATCGTACTTTTCTTGGTCATCCGTCAGGCAAGGAATCAGGTACAACGGGAATTGGCCGCATAGAGGCAATTTCTCATAGGAAAGTAGGGGCTTGTATGACATCTGTACCCGTTGTAGGGAAACCCTACACCATGCGTAATTTATTTCTGTTTGCGGTTATGGGTTACATCATCTGCCTTCCAGCTCAAATTGATATCGGCGGCGCCTTTCGAATCGCACCCTCTGATCTCTTCTTAATGCTAGGTTTGTTTGCAGCAGGTTTACACCTCAAAGTGGACCCGAGGCAATTCAGTTCATGGCATTGGGGGATGTTGTTTATCTTCGTCCTCGCTTCATTTGTATCCATTTGGCGCAATGGATTCATTACGCAATACGCGCTATTGCAAAAGGATGTTGGCTTCATTCTCCTACTGCTGACTTATATCATGCTTATCCAGGCTGTAGACAGCTGGGATCGGTTATATAAAATGCTACAAGCCTTTCTGATCAGTGTGCTGATTTTCAATGGCGTCGCTTTGTTCGATTTTTTTAGCGGAGTCAAAGTGCCGTTTATGGTGCAAGACGGTCGACTGTCCGGGATGCTAATTGATCCGAATGCATACGGCGGATTATTAGTAACGGCTTTCGCCATTCATATTATGACGAGCGGTGATGGGGTGAAGCTTCTTCCGGGATGGGTGAGTACGTTAGCGACGATAACCTTAGCCGGGGGCATTATGATGACCTTTTCACGATCGTCATGGATTGGCCTTTTCCTTGTTCTTCTTACACTTCTGCTGACTAATCCTTCTCATCTTCTCAAGATCGGCATGGGGTTTAGCGTCGCGTTTGTAGCATTGCTGTTGTATAAAGGCACAGCTTATCTGGATGTGCTTGGGAATATGGCCAGTAGACCTTCGCAGATTCAGTCACGTCTTGACATCATTGGGAAGGCGGTGGATTGGATCGCACAAAGTCCATTGTTAGGGATTGGACTCGGTACTTATAACTATGAACTGCGCATTATTATCCATAATACTCCGATCTGGTTTATGACGGAATTTGGCTTACTGGGCCTGATCGTGTATGGCGGATTCATGCTCTGGTTCTTCATCGTTGGGATCCGTTCTTATCGCGCGGCTGACAAGGTGAACAGACCGATCATTATGGCATTACTGCTGTCTCACGCAGCGATGATTGGACTTTCGATGGGAATAGAAGCCTTATTCCAGCGGTACTGGTGGTTCATGATGGCTATGAACGCAGCTTGCATCCGATTAACGAATACGGGGTGGAAAGGAGTGAGGCGGTATCGAACCAAAGGCATTGAAAGGCCAACCGGGGGTAAGCTACGACAACCAACCGAACAGGCGCAACAAGCGCATTAACAAGAGATTCGGGAGCATACCTGCTGAAGACTCTAGGCCAGTAAGAGTTGCTTTTGTAGCCTCCATTTATGGGCATTTCGTGAGTTTTCATCTACCTTACATGGAGTTATTACAGCAAAAGGGTTGTGAAGTTCATGCTTACGCGCAGCCAGGGGAAGCGAGATTACGCTTAGAAGAGAAGGGGATCGTGTGCCATGATGTGCCCATTCAGCGCAGCCCTTTGCAGATGCGGAACTGGGCCGCTCTAGGGATATTAACGGAAAGCTTCAAGAAGGAGGGGTTCCAGTTCGTCCATGTACATACGCCAGTCGCCTCGATTCTCGGACGGATTGCGGCCCATAGAGCAGGTGTACCTTGCACATTGTATACAGCTCACGGCTTTCATTTCTTCAAGGGAGCCCCTCTGCTGAACTGGATGCTTTATTATCCGTTAGAACGGCTGATGGCTCGTTGGACAGATGTGTTGATTACCATAAATAGTGAAGATCATGAACGTGCCCAGAAATTTTCTGTTCGAAAAAAAGTGACCTATGTAAGTGGTGTCGGACTTGATCTCCAGGTTTACGGTAGTGAACAGGAGCATTGTGAAGCTGCGAAGGAAAAGGCAGAAAGGCGACGCCAACTATTTAATCTGCGGAAGAGTGACAATGATGAACTTCCTTTCGTCGTCCTATGCGTTGCTGAACTGAACGCTAACAAGAACCAGAAGCAGCTGATCGAAGCACTGGGACAGTTGGGCGTTCTAGCAGGTAATATCCATCTGGCTTTTGCAGGTACGGGGCCGTTCGATCACACACTAACGGAACTTGCTAATCGGCTAGGAGTTAACGATCAGGTGCATCTGCTTGGGTACCGTAAGGATATTCCGGATCTACTTAGAGCGTGTGATGTAGCTGCTCTAGTATCCTATCGCGAGGGATTACCTCGGGCGATTATGGAGGCGATGGCAGTAGGAAAACCTGTGATCGGTACGCATATTCGGGGAATTCGCGATTTGATCGAACATGAGTCAACGGGCATGTTGGTTCCAGTTGATGATATTACCGTTACCGCTAAGGCATTAATTCAACTACGTGATGATCCTGCATTAACCAAGGCGATGGGGGAAGCGAACAAGGAGAGGATCATTCGCTATGGTCTGCCTGCGGTGCTTCGTGCAATGGACTCGATCTATGTTGAAGCGCTGAATAAGGGGGAAACATTGAGGCTTCCGTCTGAAATGCATGCGAGTCTGTCGGGAGATTGATCATTCACGCACCTATAAAAGGCGAGTAAATGAACTTTTAGTTAATTAGGGAGAAAGAAGTGATGAGAATGCGGATCGTCCGTTTGGTCATGTTGGATGCGGGGATTATTGCAGCTTCAGTGTGGCTTGTGTTTTTACTTCGGTTTGATTTTCAAATCCCTGAGATGTACGTATGGATGCTTCCGTGGGCAATATTCATTCACATTGCGGTGTATGCGGCCTTCTCATTCGGATTCAAAGTGTATAACAACATTTGGCGATACACGGGAATGAGAGAGTTACTCCAGCTTCTAAAAGTGAGTGCATTAACACTCGTTGGAGTGATTGTTGTCAATGTATCCACGCATGCAGTGGTCCCTTCCTATCGACTACCAATTTCTATTTATTTTGCAGCGGGTTATGTGTTTCTCGGCATTGTCGGATTACGAATGGTAAAACGTCTTCTAAATGATGGGTTTGAGACAGCGGGTGCGAAGGATTCCTTCGAAGGAAATCTTCTAATCGTAGGAGCTGGTAAGGCAGGAATCCTCGTTACTAAAGATATCAAGCATTCAAAGTTTAAATTTATGAATCCGGTCGCCTTCATTGATGATGATACATTCAAACAAAAGCTGGAGGTTATGGGGCTGCCGATTGTGGGTAACCGAAAATTCATTCCCGAGGCAGTGAAGCAGTTGGATATTTCTTTCATTATTATTGCGCTTCCGACGGCTCCGCATAACGACTTAATGGAGATCATCGAGATCTGTAAATCAACAAAAGCACAGATTAAGCTAATGCCGAGCATGACAGAAATTTTGGACGGGAAAATGGCAATCAATCGGATCCGTGAAGTGTCCGTAAATGATTTGCTAGGTAGAACTCCAGTAGAAATTAACACGGAAGAGATTCGCGAGAATTTGGGGAGTGAGTGTATCCTCATCACGGGTGCAGGAGGCTCCATTGGGTCGGAACTGTGCCGACAGCTCGCTGCCTATCGTCCGAAGGAGATGCTGCTTCTTGGACACGGGGAGAACAGTATTTACCTGATTGAACAAGAGCTACGCAAGCTATACCCTGAGCAGAAGATTCAGCCCATCATTGCTGATATTCAGGATGTTTCTCGGATCGAAAGTGTTTTCCAGAATTTCCGACCTTCGATCGTGTATCACGCCGCCGCGCACAAGCATGTTCCCCTCATGGAGATGAATCCGGTGGAGGCAGTTAAGAACAACGTTATCGGAACAAGGAATGTAGCGGAGGCGAGTGCCAAATATGGCGTTAAGCGGTTCATACTAATTTCTTCCGACAAAGCAGTTAATCCAACCAGTGTTATGGGAGCTACGAAGCGGGCTGCAGAAATGATTATTAATGATCAGAATTCATCCAGCAAGACAGTTTTTGCCGCTGTACGTTTCGGTAATGTGCTTGGTAGTCGGGGGAGCGTTATCCCGTTATTCAAAAGACAAATCGAGAGCGGTGGCCCGGTTACGGTTACCCATATGGATATGGTGCGGTATTTCATGACGATCCCTGAAGCAGTGCAGTTGGTAATCCAGGCAAGTGTACTGGCGCAAGGGGGCGAGGTGTTCGTGCTTGATATGGGTAAGCCGGTTCGTATATATGATCTTGCGAGAGATTTAATACGTTTGTCAGGCCTAGAACCCGATAAAGATATCCCGATTGTGATCACGGGGATTCGTCCTGGAGAGAAATTATATGAGGAGCTCCTGACGGAAGAGGAAGGCCTTCAAGTCACCAATAATTATCGCATCATGATCAGTCGTCCGCAAAGTGTTTCCAGATCCGAACTGAATTTGGTCCTTGGTGTTCTGGAGAATTTGTGCAAACGTTACGAATTTGTGCCAAGCAGCTATCAGATTAAGAAATTGTTAAAGCAGCTTATTCCGAGTTATTCGGGCTTTCAAGAAGAACCTCAGGTGGCTACTCATGAGCTTGAACGGATCAAATCCGAAGTTCATGCGGGGATCTGAGTGATGAAGTCGTTTATGAGCGCCTGGAAAAAAAGATTGCGGGGCAAGCGGGACAAGGAAATCACAGGAAAGCGTATAGTCTTGAGGCGAATTGGAAGATTCGCCCTGATTGCTTTTTTTATTGTGATTGTCGTTGGTGGGATCTGGATTAAAGGGGTGTTAAATCCTGAGCAGCGATTTCAAAAGGCTGTCCTTAATCCATTGACGATACCTAGCTCTAAAATTTCTGTGGAACCTGCAGCAAGCTCACAGTCAAATGGGATTCTGAATAGCTCAGCAATTACGGATGACCTAGTACTACCATCGTCTGAACCAACAGCGACACCTGCTGCAGCCGATAAAAAAACTTCATCTTTCAATGTGGTGTTAATTGGAACAGATACCTGGGGCGGGGAAATCTCGCGCGCTGACACCATTATGGTTGCACATGTGATGCCGGATCAGCGAAAAGTGAATATTGTCTCAGTACCGCGAGACACAAAAGTTTATGTGCAAAATGTTGGATATACCAAGATTAATCATGCTCATATAGTTGGGGAGTCAAAAGGCGGGAATCAGCAGGGAACGCTGACGCTCATTCAAGCAGTCAGCGACTTTATGAATATCCCCATTCATCATTACATCAAGACGAACTTCTCCGGTGTTCGTGATTTCATCGATTCGATTGGCGGGATCGATATGGTAATCGATCAGGATGTGACCATAACCCCAGAGATCACCATCAAGAAAGGTGAGCAGCATCTGGATGGCGTGCACGCACTATACCTAGCGAGGGAGCGATATTCGACTCCGGATGGTGACTTTAGTCGCCAAGAGGAACAATTTAATATCGTTAGAGCAGTGGCCAATAAGCTATTAAGCCCTGAGCATCTTCCAGATCTGGCGGGATTATTACTTCATGAAAAGAAAGACATTATCGATACAAGCTTCAGCGACAGTGATTTGCTCAGCTTGGCTTGGTTGTTCAAGGGGATAGCTTCCGCAGATTTCAAATACGAGCAGATTCCGGGTAAAAACAGCTTTGCACCTGATCCATTAGTCGGAACTAAGGTGTACTACTGGAGTGCTGATTTAAAGCAGGTGAACTCACTTAAGGAACGTCTTTTTACGGATTAAGAGAAAGACGGGAGGAGACTAACATGTATCGCTATATGAAACGAAGCTTCGATCTAGTGGGAGCGATCGTTATGTTATGTATATTTAGTCCAGTTCTGGCTGTGGTGGCGTTGTTGATTCGAATGAAGCTTGGAAGCCCAATCTTGTTCAAGCAGCAGCGACCAGGACGGGGAGAGAAACCCTTCTTCATCTACAAATTTCGAACCATGGCTGAACTTTATGATACGCAGGGACAGCTATTACCGGATGAGCGACGATATATCAAGTTTGGTGGAATCATCCGCAAGCTAAGTCTGGATGAGCTGCCGCAATTGGTGAATGTTGTGAAGGGAGAAATGAGCCTAATTGGCCCAAGACCCTTACTCATGCGTTACAGCCCGCACTACTCCGAACGGGAGAGATTGCGATTCTCTGTAAGACCAGGAATTACGGGATTAGCACAGGTGTCAGGACGCAATACTTCGTCGTGGAAAGACCGTCTTTCGTATGATGTCACCTATGTCGAGAATCTAAGCTTAAGACTTGATGCGCTGATTTTATGTAAAACCGTATTGAAGGTGATTCGCCAAGATGACGTTGTAGCCAATCCAGGTCGGCATAGCCTACCTCTGGATGAGTATAGGCTGAATAAAAAGGAGGGGCAGGCATGAATGTGCAGTTTAGACCGCTGCATGAAGAAGATATAAATCATGCATGCCGGCTCTTGAAGAGCAACTTACCGGAGCATGTTTACAATCAAACGATATTTGCTTGTGCTGGTTATCCAGCATATCTACAAGCAGCTTGTAAGTGTGGCGCCCATTCAGCCACATTGTTAATTGGAGCCTATATTGGAGATCTGCTCATTGGGTTCGCTGAATGGCGTCGAATGGAACAGATGTTAGTTCTAAATAACTTGAATGTGGATGCGGTGTATCGCAAGGATGGCATTGGCGGCATGCTCATGGCTTACGGAGAGAAATTAGCCAAGAGAGAGGGCATTAAGAAGCTGGTACTTGATGTGTTCTCATGGAATGAACAGGCTCATGCTTGGTATCTTCGCCTAGGCTTTGCGGAAGAAGGACGTACTTATTGGTACGTGAGAGATTTGGAACGTTCATTAGTGGCTAATGCAGATGTTATTGCTGCTAGCGCGCATATAGATGATGAAGAAGTGGCTTACATCATTGATGATTACCCAATGGCAGAGGCACATCATCTAAAATACGGATTCTCTTCTTTTAGGATTAGAACAAATCAGAAGACTTCAGTTGTGGGTCGACTCGGCGAGCAGTATTTTCGCATCCAGCTGCAAATTGGGGAGTGGGATGGTGGGTACCCACTAACTGATGTGTTACTCGACCTAGACCGGGAGAGAAAGTTGTTGTTACTTTCATCCGATGCATTTTTACGAGAGAGAGACCCTGCGCTTAGCTTAAGCACTGAAAGTATACGAATGATTAAGATATTGGATTATCAGGAGGCGACATATGAGTAACTTCATTGTCCTTAATAGCTCGCATTCTGAAGAATGGGATGCTTATTTGAATCAGATGGATCGAAAGGATATCTATTTCTCTGTAGATTTTTTTCGACTGTTCGAGGATGAAGATCATCAACAGGCAGAGCTGTTTGTATTTAAGCAGGGTGAACAGCTCATCATTTATCCTTACTTACTTCGATCGATAAGCCATCTTCCCGCAGTCATCCAACTGGGTCTTGAAGGGGAATGGTACGACATTAGTACACCTTATGGATACGGGGGACCGATATCTAATGTTCCTACAGGAGCTGAACGAACAGAGCTGTATCGACAATTCAGTGAAACGTTCACAGATTACTGCAGAGAGAAAAGGATTATGACCGAGTTTGTAAGGTTTCATCCTTTAATAGGCAATGCCACCGAATACCAAAAAGGGCTTACTACGGAGTTGAACCGGAATACAGCTTATATGGATTTGACGGTTGGTTCGGAGTCAGCGCTTATCCAGAATTATGGCAGCAATCATAAAAGAAATATTCGCAAATTAAAGTCAGCTCCATTTACCATTCGAAAGTCGGATCTTAAGGATCGGATCGAGTCTTTCACCGAATTATATTACGGTACGTTAAATGATTTACAAGCAGATCCCTTTTATTATTTCCCTCAAAAATTTATAGAAGATACAAGCCTTTTGCCAGAAGGGCAGGTAGAGCTATTCGAGGCGGTGGATGGGGAGAAGACGGTAGCGGCCTGTATTGTACTTCTTGATCGACCATGGATGCATTATCACTTATGCGGTTGGGATCGGGCTTATCTGCAGTGGTCACCAACCAAATTTCTCATCCACTCAGCAGCCGTGTGGGGGATGGAGAATGGATACGAAAAATTCCATCTCGGTGGGGGATATAAGGGCAACGACGAACTGTTTCAGTTTAAGCTAAGATTCGCTACTCAACTAGAGCCACTGGACTATTACTTAGGTAAACGAATATTTTTTCCTGAGGTGTATGAACGTATTGTATCATTCTGCGACACGGAAATTGCGGGAAATTACTTTCCAATCTATCGGCATCCGTCTATTTTCAATCAAAATATATTGGACCACGCTCTGAAGTAAGACAATAAGATATGTAATCCATCTGGATTAAAGCATCCAAATGGAGAAAGGAGCAAGGCATGAGTATTCGTCAACCAAGCATTCTACCACGAATCTTGTTGTCCCCGCCGCATGTCAGTGGACGTGAACAGGCTTATTTGGAGGATGCAATTCATTCTGGCTGGATCGCTCCCATTGGACCACAAGTCGATGCTTTCGAGCGGGAGATGGCCGACTATACAGGCTCAAAGGGTGCACTTGCGTTAAGCTCAGGTACAGCGGCAATTCATCTCGCTCTACGTCTTGCTGGCGTCTCTCAAGGAGATTACGTGATTTGTTCGACGCTCACGTTCGTAGCTAGTGCCAATCCTATTCTATATTTGGGGGCTACACCTGTATTCGTAGACTCAGAGCCAGAGACATGGAATATGTGTCCACTAGCCTTTCAGCGGGCCTGCCAGGATTTGAATGATAGAGGGCTACTTCCTAAAGCAGCCGTTGTTGTCAATTTGTACGGTCAGAGCGCAGATATGGAGCCTATTGTAGAAATTGCGAATCGTTACGGTATTACTTTGATAGAAGATGCTGCTGAATCACTAGGTGCTTTTTATCACGGAAAGGCTAGTGGTACTTGGGGCCGCTTTGGAATCTATTCTTTCAACGGGAATAAGATCATTACAACCTCAGGTGGAGGGATGCTTGTGTCGGATGATACCGATGCATTGGAGCAGGCGCGTTTCTGGTCTACGCAAGCACGTGACACTGCACCACATTATCAGCATTCCGAAATGGGTTATAACTATAGGCTCAGTAACCTATTGGCAGCCATAGGCCGCGGTCAATTGGAACTGCTTGAGGAAAGAGTAGAACGGCGCAGACATATTTGTCAGACGTACTTAGAGCGACTGGGTTCTGTTCCAGGTCTTCATTTCATGCCGGAAGCGCCTAATTGTCGCAGTACACGCTGGTTAAGTGCGCTAACAATTGATGAAGAGATTGCTGGATTCTCCGCAAATCAACTCTTGAAGTGCCTGGAATTTAACAATATAGAAGCGAGACCTGTATGGAAACCGCTGCATCTACAACCGCTATTCGAGAATGCCTTCTATTATCCTTACATGGAGGGACATAGTGTATCTGATCAGTTGTTTACAAAAGGTGTATGCCTACCCTCTGGAAGCTCCTTATCGGATGATGATCTGGTACGTGTATTGGATGCAATAGAGACATGCATTCAGAAGCGCTAAATGATTACTTGGCAATCCAACCGTTAGCACCGGTTCCGCTTTCCTTCACATAAAAAGTAGCTTTAGCTACACCGTCTGTTCGCATAGCTAGACTGCCAACCGGAGCGGTTAAGCTTCCCTCGGGTGAACCTTCCACGATGAATACTGCGGGAAGTAATGTTCCCCCAACGAGTCGCATCGCCCGTTTGAAGTTGCCATAGGTTGAGAACCATTCAGTTATTGCATACGGATTATACAAAGTGCCAAGAGACGTACCCTGCATGGCAACCAACGTTTCAAATTCTAGAATGCGTTTTACCTTTACAGAACGAGTATCAAACACCGCTACATTGTTCAAATGCAAGAATGGCTTAGATGAACCATAAGAAGAGACTAGAACTACCTGATTGGTCCCGCTGTTACGAACGATCATATTGTCAACAGTAACCATCGTGTCTGATTGCGTAGCGAACAAGTATAAAGCATTACCTGTTAGATCCTGTACATCCATTGTCCCCACATAAAGATCTCCTCCGTCGATTCGGACTCCGCTAGCTAAGCTGGAGCCTGAGCTGTACACTCCTAACGATCCGATATGCAGTCTTGGTTTACCTCCGGAAGCATTGAACGCAGCATAGATGGCAGGACCTCCTATGCCATCGAACTTAGCACTCGCGATATCGATAAATTGTGAGTATATCGTCTGCAAACCGTAGCTAGCTTTATGATCTGTGGAACGAATAGATAAATGACTAATTTTCATAGTCAATCCATAAGACAGTAATGCTGGACTTACGGTTCCAGCAACACGCATATCAAGCGAACCGATGTCGAGGGTCCAGAGTTTAGCGATTTCATCTGTAAGCCCTGCCGACAGATCATTGCCGAAACCAGTAGTAGTCAAGGAGTCGAAGCGTTGATAAAAGCTGCGAGTTCCTTTAAACTCGTCGGGTTCTAAGTCTAGCGAGTTAGCCCCATTGAAGCTAGGTGCACCACCGCGGCTATTGTTTAGAACCGCGCTGTTAACATGAAGCTGATCTACAAAATGAATGACGAAGTTCTTTCGTCCAGCAGTTTCACAACGGGCATACCCGATCTGCACATTAACGGATGGAATTTCTTCCGTGCCTCCAATAAAAATATTATCACCGTAGCAATCATGGGAGTACACCGATTCGATGGATATATTTTGCGAAGAAGAAATGAACAAGCCGTGAAGCTGATCGTTGACGTTTGTTTTCACAGTTGAAGCACTTCCATCAATTTCGAGAGCGCCAGTGATCGCGATATTTGAGGCATTTAAGATGACGAGTACTCTAGTGTCTGATGGTGGGTTTGGGGCTAGGACTAATTTGGAGCCGGGTTCAAAACTTAGGTTGGTTCCAGCTGGAATACGAAGACACCACCATTCAAGGATGGAAGGATTACGCATGCGGCCGGATGAGACTTTGTATACACCAGGCGGGAAAATAACAACTTTGCGTTTAGCGTTTCCAGCATTGATTGCATTTTGAATCGCAACGGTGTCGTCTTTAACACCATTCCCAGTGGCTCCGTATGATCGAACATTCACGTAACCGTTAGTCTCTGGGTCTAATTTAATTGAAGTGACCGCGCCGTCCACAATAACGGACGTTGTTACAGAATTATCTGGAATAGGGGCAGTTGCCATATACTTCACTCCTTTATTCTTTGATTTAGTATTTTATGTGAACTTTTCTATAGATGCCTGTACAAAGAACACTCATATAGGGCGAAAGGAGTTTTTTATTTGAAAGTATTGGTAACTGGGGGGCTTGGGTTTATTGGGTCCCATGTTGTTGATAGGCTCATAAGAGAAGGCAATGAAACTGTAATTGTAGATAATGTATCGGGTGCCTCCGGCTCATTCTATAGAAATCCTTCCGCACTTCTATATCCGTACGATATTCGGGATGAGACACTGAGCGAGGTCTTTAGCCGTGAGAAGCCGAACGTGGTCATTCATCTGGCTGCACAGATCGACGTAAGAGAATCACAGCGAAATCCGTTGTTTGATGCGAACGTGAATATTGTTGGAACACTAAACGTCCTTCGTATGTGCGAGGCTCATCATGTTGAAAAGATTGTTTACGCCTCATCAGCTGCTGTATATGGTAACCCTGAATATTTAAGCATTGATGAGAAACATCCCTTAAATCCAGAGTCTTGCTATGGCGTATCCAAAAGTGTTCCTGAGTCCTACATTCGGATGTTTGCCAGCATGCACGGCCTGAAGTATACGGTTCTCCGTCTGGCTAACGTATATGGACCACGGCAAAGCTCGCATGGTGAAGCTGGCGTTGTTTCGATTTTTCTGGATCGTATGAAGCAAGGCAAGGACTTGGTGATCTACGGGGATGGAGAACAGACCAGAGATTTTGTCTATGTTGAGGATGTGGCACAGGCGTTTGTAGATGCGGCTCTTACGGTTGACAGAGTGGATAATCAGATCCTGAATATTAGCTGCGGAGTAGCTACCTCGATTAATACAATGGTGGAGATGATGGGTGACATAACGGGTAGAGTTTCTCATACAACCTATGAACAGGCTCGACCGGGCGATATTATTCACAGCTATTTAAACAATAAGAAAGCATGGGAATTGATGTTCTGGTCTCCTAACCATGCTCTTCACGAGGGACTTGAGAAGACGATTGCAGCCCGATTGACTGTAGGAAGTGCTGTGAATTACTAATCGCAAATATCGAAAGGGGTCATCCCCATGGAACGAAAATTGAATTCGGAAATGTTTGTTCTGCGTAGTATAGCCTGTTTAAGTATAGCGCTGCTGCATGCTTTATATCGAGTCTATGATGACGGAAATACGACTTGGGTAGAGTCGGTGGGTCTATTGCTTACATTTGGCACGCCAGTGTTTATATTTATCTCCCAATTTGTATTATCGTTTGCTTACCCAGATGGAATTCCCGCGAGATTTTGGGAGAAACGAATCAAGTATATTTTACTTCCCTACTTTTTTTTCGGTGCTTTGTACGCAGGTTTAAAAGGTTTGGATATGTCGAGCAGTGAGGGCATTCCACTACTTCAGGCCTTTTGGTATTACCTCTGGCGCCATATATTACTTGGAGATTTTCATGGCTACTTTATCCTCATTATCTTTCAGTTTTATGGCCTGTTCATCTTGTTTCAAAAGCATGCCAAAAAATTCACACCCCGCTCATTGCTGATTGCATCGTTCGTATTAAACGTAGTGTACTTAGCGTTCTTTAACTTCACCAAGCCCGTGGATACGGTAGCTGCTCATTATATCTGGGATAAACTGTATTGGGTTTTCTCACCTGGGTGGATTTTCTACTTTACTGTGGCTTATTACTTGGGGCGAAATGAGACTTGGTTCCGGGCAAAATTAAAACAGTTCCGATTAGCCGTCTACATGCTTCCGGTTGTAACTGGGGCGCTAGTGCTGTTCGTGAATGGGCAAGGCTGGATTACGGCACATAGTTCTAAGAGAGTGGATATGTTACTTTTCGCTATGAGCATGACTTTTCTACTGTTCACAGTTGCTTCTTCATTAAAGAAAGTGCCGCGTGTGCTGGAGTGGAGCAGTAAATACTCCTTTGGCATATACTTGCTTCACCCGTTGCTATTGGCTTTGTTTGTCAAACTTCCTTCTTCATTCGGGTTGCAAAATCTTGGACTATTCAGTGTTCTGCTACAATTTGTCGGGTGTGTAGTGGGTTCGGCAATCATCATGAACCTTGCGAATCGTATTCCAGGGGGAGCCTTTGTATTCGGTCGAATCGGGATTGGAATTAATCAGAGAACACCGCCGAAACCGCTGGATAAGCCCATAAACTCGAGCATTGGGAACATAAACTAGCTAAAAATTGACCACTAACCTTCCGTTTTTCAGGTGATTAGTGGTCTTTTAATATTCTCTTGGTAAATCGCCATTACATCGCACTAGTTACACCCACTCAATCCTCATTAAAAAGGCTAAATAGTTGTAAAAAGTACAATTGCGCTTTTTCGTTTGCTGCTTAGTTCCAGTTTAATTGCATACTGTACAACTATTTTCCGAGAATTTCGCTATATGGAGGTAAATGTTCATTTTTAAGTGTATAGAGTGCAACTAAATCCCAGTAAACTACCTTCAAAGCGTATATAGTTGCACAAAATACAATTAAACCAACTTCGTCATCGCTTGCATTAGCTAAACTCTCGCACATTCGGCTAGACCCCCTTAATCCGGAGTCCTGTCCACCAAAAATACTGCAGACGTAGAATTACTCTTTCTTTCGAGCAATTACATCGCTCTATGAAATGCTGAAGAATCCTCTAGTGTTTTAACCCACGCTGAAAACACGGCTGGAGGTTTCGATTTTAAACTACCGTGCATTTTTCGGTTATTGTAGAAATCCATGTACTGGTCAAGCGATTCATAGGCCTCTTCAAATGTCCTAAAGTCCCTTATACGGAACAGATCGCGTTCCATCAAACTATGGAAAGACTCAATGTAGGCATTCATATTTGGTGTCCTTGGGGGTATGCGCTCATGGATAATATCTAGGCTCTCGCACATATCTCCAAATAGTTTACTGGTGAATTGAGGGCCGTTATCTGTACGAATCGTAGGTATCTCTTCACCTGCTGTTATCCGACTCTGAAGGGCGTAACAAAGCGTCTGAACGGCGTGCTTAGCTTCACAAGCGGGCCCTCTGTACTGTTTGACAACAACGCGATCAAACACATCAATGATACTGAGCACAAAAAAGAAACGCTCCAAACCACTGACGTAGCCGTACTTAATATCCATTTGCCAGAGTTGATTAGAGCTTGTAACGATACGGTTTCTCGGCAGTCTACGCGGATGTGACTGGACTCGCTGGCGTGGTTTTTGAAGAATGCCTAGCTCGTCACATAACCGGTAAGACTTCTTTTTATTTAGTTTCACGTTGTATTTATCCTGAATACATTTTGCGAGAAGTTTGTAGCCGTAAACATACTCTTCACCTTCAATCAGTTCAAGAAGCCATTGATTTATCTGTTCGTCGCATATGCGTTCGCCCTCATACGTATAAGAGTATCCGGGCACTGGACGGCCACGTCGGCCTCTTGTAGGGCGTTCAGATGGTGCAACATTCGCTCTTTTTTTGCGGTCATAATAGGTGGATTCCGAAATGCCTAAGATGCGCAGAACCACTGCTACTGGTTCTCCCCGCTTAATAAATGGTTCTGCTACTTCGAGTTTTTCAGATAAGCGGGGGCTTGCTTTTTTAGCAGTTCTCGTAAGATTTCAAGCTCGAGTTCCCTCTCCCCGAGCACCTTAACCGCCTTTTCGTACCGCTGTTCGACCTCTTGCAGCCGTTGTAGCTCCTGGAGGTGCTCGTCAGCAAACGGAATCTCTTCAGCAGGGATGAAGTCACGATGATCTCTTATCCAACTACGAATGGTTTCAGGATGGATGTCATACATGCGAGCCAATACCCCCACCTTAATACCAGCCAACGCTTCTTTAACGATGTTAAGCTGCGTTTCTTTATTCAACCTTTTTCCCATACTGGATCACTCCTTTAACTTAAGTTTAGATTATTGGGTGTAAAGACTCCAGTTTAATTAGGGGGCCTAGGAGCATTCGCGGCGTGGTCCCAGTTTAATTGTTGTATTGCAGCCAGATAGCACGTAATCCTGCCGTTTCGGACCGTATTGCAGCTATTTGAGCTTTTTGCATCATTTTGCTATAGATTCGGACTGTGTAGCTCTTATTTCCATAAAAGCACACTTTTTTGGAGTAGTTTTGAGTAAATAGTTGCATCTGAGTCCGATAATCTAGCAAAATGGCCAAAATCATTAAAATAAGGGCTTCTCAGTCCGGTTTATAATCGTGAGGAGCTGAAATAGTTGGAATTATCGGGGAATCCTATTATAATGGGTTTCTTGCTTAAATGTAATTATGAATATTTAACCATTTACATCCAGAGAATAATGCAACTCGCAGACATTAGGAGGAAATGAAAAGTGGAACTTGGAATTAGCACATTTGTCGAGACAACCCCTGATGTCCAAACAGGTGAGACAATAAGTCATGCAGAACGGCTGCGTGAAGTGGTGGAGGAAATTGTACTCGCCGAAGAGGTGGGACTAGATGTATATGGAGTGGGCGAGCATCATCGTCATGATTATGCGGCGTCTTCGCCTGCAGTTGTATTGGCCGCGGCTGCGGCTTTGACTACAAAAATTCGGTTGACCAGTGCCGTAATGATCCTGTCTTCAGCAGATCCGGTTCGTGTGTTTCAGGATTTTGCAACGCTGGACGGTATATCAAACGGACGTGCGGAGATTATGATCGGCCGTGGCTCGTTTACGGAGTCTTTTCCTTTATTCGGATATGATCTGAAAGATTATGAAGAGCTGTTCAATGAGAAGCTCGAATTGTTATTAGCTATTCAGAAGTCTGAAAAAGTAACCTGGAGCGGCAAACATCGAGCGGCCATAGACAATTTGGGTATTTACCCACGTCCGGTTCAAGATCCTTTACCGATTTGGATTGGGAGTGCAGGAAGTCCAGAGTCAGCGATCCGCACAGGGGCATTAGGCTTGCCTTTTGTTTTGGCCATTATTGGAAATGTACTACCGCTTGATTACGCATCACATGTGCAGCTCTACAAAAAAGAAGCGGCTGAAGCCGGCTACGATATTTCAAGCTTGCCCATTGCGTCACACTCTCACGGATTTATTGCTGAGACTAATGAGTTAGCACTGGAGAAGTTTTTTCCTTCAACGTTTGCTCGGACCAATGTGCGGGCGAAGGAAAAAGGGTCGCCTCCATACCATCGTTCCGATTATGATGCCGCGTGCAGCTTTGATGGTGCTTTATACGTAGGTGATCCAGAAACTGTCGCTAACAAAATCATTCATCTTCGCAAGCATGTGGGGATTACGCGATTCTTTTTACATATGCCCCACGGTACAATGCCTCATGAGGATGTAATGCAAGCGATTAGACTGCTGGGAACGGAAGTAGCCCCTCGTGTTAGAGAAGAAGTAGCGCGCTGGGAAGCAAGTAATCGTTAAGCCAATAAGCTGCGTCCTTAGGACGTGGCTTTTTTTGTGAGGTATACTAAAGTAACGAATAACGTTATTTACAGGAGGGGCAATGGAGAATATTCATTATTTATCTCAATTCAATTTGCTTCAATCGTTAGCGCTAGAAGATCTAATAGAAATGGAAGATTTAACTCAAATAACAGTAGTCCCGAAAAAAACATATATTCAAACACCGGACACCTTTTCTGAAGGATTGTTTTTTGTGAAAAAAGGGAAGGTTCGCTTATATCGATTGAATGCGGATGGGAAGCAGTTTACGTCGGATATTTTGAGTGAAGGTAATGTTTTTGGTGAAATGGATGTGATATCTTTTGGAACTGGAGATCATTACATTGAAGCAATGGAAGAGTGCCATATCTGTACAATTGATCCTGCAAGATTTGAAGAATTCATAGCTCATAGACCTAGATTTTTGATGTCACTAATGCAAGTATTGAGCGATCGAATAAAAAGTATGAGTCAGTTAACACAAAATCTGGCCATCGGAAATCTGCATGATAAAATATTGTGCGTTCTTTTAAAGCTATCTGATCAACATGGGATAAAGAATGAGGACAATTATTATAAAATCAATGTTCCACTGTCACATCAAGAAATCGCTAATTTGATTGGTGCGAGCAGAGAAGCGGTTACGGTTGCATTACAAGAATTGGTGAAGTCTGAGGTGATTCAGACAGGTTTCAGAACCGTACATATTCATCGTGACAAGGTATTAGAAAGAAATTTAACATAGCGTTCGAGTTGTAAATGAGATTACATCTATTTTTCTTATGAAAACGGTATCCTTGATATGACATGAAGCTTAATAAGCTTTCAAATCATAGGTGAAGGGACGATTTTCATGGAACACAGGAAGGGAGCTCGAAAGGTTAGTGACATTCCCGTTGAAATTATAGAATTACTGAATACGGGGTATTTACAAACCGTGAATTTAACAGAATGGCTTGCTGTGGATCATATTGTGCTGCTGGAAAATGTGCTTGAAGAGCTTGGTTTTGGGCAGGAATCTAAACCTATCCTACATAGGCTAAACGATTTATCGGAAAAGAAAATAATGAAGCTCATACCCGCTATTGCGCGGGAGTGGCGACAGGCATTGGACAGCAAATCAGAGGGGGAACAATCCCGAGTATTCACAGCTTTAGCGCAGCATCGTTCCGATAGTGTCCGATGTTGGGCTGCCTATATGGTCGGTCAAAATCAATCCTTAAGTCTATCGCAAAAGCTAACAGCCATACGTCCTTTTGCAGCGGATGATCATTTTGGGGTGCGTGAGATTTCATGGATGGCTTTAAGGGAATCAGTCATTGCCGAGCTGGAAGATTCCATTGAATGGCTAGAGGACTGGGTTCATGATCAAGAAGTGAATATTAGAAGATTTGCGATCGAATTGACGCGTCCACATGGGGTATGGGCGAAGCATATTACAGCACTCAAAGAAAATCCGGCGATTGCACGTTCGCTTTTAGAACCGCTTAAGTCTGATCCGGCAAAATACGTTCAGGATTCTGTTAGCAATTGGTTAAATGATGCTAGTAAAAGCAATCCAGCATGGGTACAGCAAATTTGTGACGACTGGCTGATCCTTTCAGATACGAAGGAAACAAAGCGGATTGTAACTCGAGCTACAAGAAGTATCACTGATCAACATTGAAATTACTTAATTGAATTTGAATTAAAGATAAAACGCCAAACACTATGCGTATAAGTGATGGCGTTTTTTAGTATGGAATTAGAAGTAAACTTGGATAATCAAAGGAAATTAATCATTGCTATTTATTATTTAAACCGAAAAACGAGAAAATATTTATATTGTTAATCTGTATTTCATCTGTTATACTCAAAAACACAAAATGTTATAAAAACTAACATACAAAAAGATGGAGGAGGAGTTTAGTATGGAGAAACAAACATTTCGCAAGATTGGTGTCATGTTATCAATGTTTTTAGTGGTGAATTCGTCAGTTGGTGTTATGTATGCTAACACATATGATGGAGTGTATAAACCCAAAACACATATTCTCAAGGCGAATTCGGACACTGTTCGATGGGGGAATATTGGTAAGGGGAATCCAGCTTTAACTGTACATTCGGGAGACATCGTAACGGTTGAGGGCATTACGCATCATTCAGGTGATGATTACGATCGAATGATTAAAGGGGATGCGGGAGTCGAAGATATTTTTCACTGGATTGAAGGGGAGAAGAATGAAGAACTTCGCGGACCGGGTGTACATATTATGACGGGGCCTATCGCAGTAGAAGGTGCTGAACCAGGAGATGTTCTGGAAGTGAAGATTTTGGATATGAAGCTGAGACCAAATGGGAATGACCAATACGCTGGCAAAACATATGGCGTGAATGCCGCGGCGAACTGGGGTTATCTATACGGAGATATGGTCGAGGAGCCGAAAAAACGTGAAGTGGTAACAATCTACGAGATGGATACGGAGGGGGGAACGGATTATGCAACAGCAGTTTATAACTATAAATGGACTGTGCAAACTGATCCGGATGGTCAAGTGCACCCGACAATTGACTATCCAGGTGTTATTGTAGACCATAGTACGATTGATAAGAACTTCGATGTGCTGAAAGGCGTGAAAATTCCGGTACGTCTACACTTTGGTACGATGGGCGTAGCGCCGAAAGAAGCGGATATTGTTGATTCCGTTCCACCTTCTTACAATGGCGGCAACGTAGATGATTGGCGGATTACTGAAGGTGCAACCATGTATTATCCTGTATCCGTACCAGGTGCACTTCTGTCGATAGGTGATCCGCATGCCGGACAAGGCGATTCGGAGATTAATGGAACTGCCATCGAGACCTCGGTAACAGGTGACATACAAGTTATTCTTCATAAAAAAGCATCACTAAACAACAAACTGAAAGGTTTAAACTTCCCATTACTTGAAAATGAGAATGAATGGGTTGTACATGGATTCAGTTACGCGAATTATTTGGAAGAGCTTGGAACGAATGCGCAGAAAGAGATCTTCAATAACTCTTCCATTGATAAAGCGATGAAGGATGCGGCTCATAAAACGAAAGATTTTTTAATGGCAGGAATGGATTTGAGCGAAGATGAAGCTTACTCTCTGATGTCTGTATCCGCTGATTTTGGAATTACACAAGTGGTGGATGGAAACTGGGGCGTTCATGCCTTGATAGACAAAGGTCAATTCGGCGAATCGGAGAGAAAGGCAGTGGGATTACGCAGCAGCTTTGAAGGCTTTGGAGCGAAAGTAAGCTGGAAAACAGCTAGCCAGATCGTTACAATAAGCTACAATGACAATGTGCTTGAGATGAAGGTCGGAGCGACAACAGGTACGTACAACGGGAAGACAGTGAAGCTTGTAGCCCCAATAAGAGTTGTAGACGAGAAGGTTGAGGCCAGCGAATACTTCGTGAATTTTTATAAATCTAAGCTGTCAAAGACAGAGTAGGGCGTATTAGCAATTATTAGATAATAATAATATAAGCATCCATATAAGAAAAGAACCGTCTTTTGCCGGTTCTTTTTCTTATATATTTAGACCGTCCTGATTCTTGTGGCGCTTTAATAAAATCTGGTTTTCTACACGTACTAGTCCATCGAGACAGTAGATCGATTCATGCATAAAGCGTTCCATCTCTTCAAGATTCTCAACTAGAATGTGAATATGAAGAATGCAAGGACCTGTCATTTCATAAAGTACGGCTACGCGTTCATTTTCTTTCAATACCTCGACAATATGATTTAGATGAGCAGGCTCTACTTCAAGTTCCAGGTACGCGGAAATTTTCTTTCCCAGCTTTTCTGCACTAATGACGATAGAGAATTGCTCGATAATGCCTTGATTGACGAGCCGATCGATGCGATCCTTCACCGCGACACTTGATAAGTTAACTTCTTTAGCTAGATCAGTATAGGATATTCTGCTGTTTTGGGTCAGCCGCTGTAAGATATGATTATCGATAGGATCAAGCATGTGGATTATTTCACCTCTTTTTTCGTAATTGTAACAGAAAAAAAGTGGGAATGCCTAGTAGTGCATCACAGCAGAAGTGTGTCTTAGCATTCTGAGCTTAAGATAGTTGACATTAAAGAATTATTTCACTATACTGGCTGTAATCTTATAAACGATATACGTTGAAGGAGCCCAGTAGTAGCTTAGTCCCTGTTCCAGAAAGCCGGGGGTTGATGAAACCCGGTACACACTAAGACTTACGAATTACACTTTGGAGTATCTCGGCTAACACCGAGCGGAATGGCGAACGATATCTCGTCAAGAGTGGTATCCATGTTATGCTTGAGCATAAGCGTTTCATTGGTGCAATCTGGGTGGTAACACGGTTATTCAATCGTCCCTATGTCTACAATAGACTAGGGGACGATTTTTTTTGTTTTTTTAAAATATAAGGATTTATATGTTTTACTTCATCAATTATCCTTATATTTCTCGCTGAAACGGTACCGTCCTAAAAAGAACGGCAAAGCCGTTTCCGCTTGGCGGACTAATGATTCGTTATAGGATATCTACTAATTTAAGGGGTGTTATGCAATGAATATTATCGACGAACTAGAATGGCGCGATGCCATCAATCAACAAACCGATGCCGAAGGGCTTAGAGAACTGACTAATCAAAAATCGGTATCCTTGTACTGTGGTGTAGATCCAACAGGTGACAGTATGCATATCGGCCATTTGATTCCGTTCATGGTACTTAAAAGATTCCAGCTTGCAGGACATCGTCCAGTAATTCTAATTGGTGGTGCTACAGGTACGATTGGTGATCCAAGTGGACGTCAGTCCGAACGCTCTTTGCAGACACTGGAGCAAATCCAAGCCAACGTGGATGCACTTACTGCACAAATGAAAAAGCTGTTCATAACCGATGGCGACAATCAAATTCGCATGGTGAACAACTACGATTGGACGCATAAAATCAATGTTATCGAATTTTTGCGTGACTATGGGAAGAACTTCAGCATCAATTCGATGCTTGCCAAAGATGTAGTAGCCAGCAGATTGGACAGCGGTATTTCCTTTACGGAATTCTCCTACCAAATCCTGCAATCCCTAGATTACCTGCATCTGTACCAGCATGAAGATGTACAATTGCAAATTGGTGGCTCTGACCAATGGGGCAACATTACAAGCGGCCTTGATCTGATTCGTAGAAAAGAAGGATCTGAGGCTGTAGCATTCGGACTTACTATTCCGCTTATGCTAAAAGCTGATGGCACGAAATTCGGTAAAACAGCTGGTGGAGCAATCTGGCTAGATCCGAACAAAACGACCGCATTTGAGTTCTACCAGTTCTGGGCAAATACAGATGACCGTGATGTTGTGAAATACTTGAAGTACTTTACATTCCTCTCGAAAGAACAAATTGATGGACTTGCAGAAAAAGTGCAAACCGAACCGCATAAGCGTGAAGCGCAAAAAACACTGGCTGAGGAAATGACCAGATTCGTACATGGAGAGGAGCTGTTGGAGCAGGCTAAACGTATTACGGCAGCTTTGTTCAGTGGAGATATTAAATCCCTAACCGCTGACGAGATCGAGCAGGGCTTCAAGGAAATGCCAACGTACGAAACGACATTAGAGTCCAAAAATATCGTGGAATGGCTTGTTGATTTAGGAATTGAGCCATCCAAACGTCAAGCACGTGAGGATATCACCAAAGGTGCAATTTCGATGAACGGTGAGAAGGTTAGCGATGTTGGAATGGAAGTTACAGCTAACGAAGCTATCGGCGGCCGATTTATTATTATCCGTAAGGGTAAGAAAAACTATAGCTTGGTGAAATTGTCTTAGCAAAAAATGATATTAAGAAGCCTTCCTTATATGTATAAGGGAGGCTTTTTGTTTTAATAGTACAAAAAATGAATTTCAAACACAAACCCAAAAATACTACAAATATCCAAAAATGTTACCTAAAAAATTCGAAGGCGAATTCTAATAGGTGATAAAAAAACCAAATCATCTAAATATTGTTATAGAGATATTTTTTTTAGATGTTAGAATGAAAGCGTTATCATTTTGCTGGTAATAAGTAGTAACAACAAAACTTTAAATATTAAAAATGGGGTCGATGACAATGAGATGCTAATTGTTTTTATATTGGTCAATGTTGTCCTTTTTACAACAACAAATGCTTTAATATTATTTGTAGGAAATGGGTGAAGATAACATGTTGAGGAAAAGAATTATAGCGATGGGACTTACAACGGCTCTTTTCACGTCGTTGTTCGCAACAGCTCCTCAGGTTGTCCGTGCGAGTAGCACTGACATCAAGCCTACGGAGATGCGAGGTATTCATTCCAAACAAGTGGCAACGTGGTGGAAGGATGCAATGGTTAGTGGTAATGGTTTACTAGGAGTTATGGATTATGGAGATCCTCTCAATGACACGTTTATTTTTAACAATACTAGATTTAATGTACCCAATAACGGTGTGCGCGAAGCGCCAGATATTAGTGGTGTCTTGAAGGAAGTGCGTGATCTTGTTATGTCCGATAAAGGAAAAGATGCGGCTAGTAAGGTGAATCAAGCAGCGTCGAATTGGCTTCGTGAATATTCAGGAGACAGCAGTGCGAACTGGGATATAGTCAACACCTACTCGTTTCATCCTGGTTACAAGGCTATGTTAAACCTAACATCGTCCGGCACGCAAATGAATTATGATCGCTGGACAAATTATGAAACGGGTGAGCTCGGTGTACAATGGAGCGATGCGAAAGGTGATTGGTTGAGAAAAACTTTTGTGTCACGGACCGACAATGTCATCGTTACATATATGGAAAAGCCGACACAAGCGAATGACTTTAGCGCTACGGTGGAGATCGATGCTAAGTCTATGCCGAATTTCGCTAGCACCGGGATTTCATTGAATAAAAAGGTTGATTCGAAAGGCAACTATTTATCGTTAAAAGGGAAATACGCATCGCAAGCGAATTCGCCACTAAAAAGTGGTGGTTATGCAGGCGTTACCCAAATCGTTACAGACGGTATCAAAAGCGTTGTTGATGAGCGTGTCAATATTTCGGGCGCAACGCATATTGCTCTAATAACAAGCCTTGATCGCCAGGATAAAGATTTCGAGCTTAATGATGACAAGCTTGTAGATAAATTGCTGGCCGATATTTCAACAGTTCTAGAGAAGTATACGAAAAATGGAAAACTTGATTATTCGAAAATGCTAGCCCCACATGCTGAAATTCATGGTGAGATGATGAATAGAGTCAAGCTCGATTTGGATGCGGATTTGTCAGATCGTTACCTTACGAGCGAACAACTTCTTGATAAGCAAAGAGAAAACAAACAAGAATTAAATACAGCTTTAGTTGAGAAGATGTTCGATAGCGGTAGATATGCTTACATCTCTTCAAGTGGCTTTGGACCTCCACGACTGATGGGGATATGGACAGGTGAATTTATGCCCCAATGGATGGGCGATTTCACGACCGATGCGAACGTTAATCTGCAGATTGCTGGCGGCAACATTGGAAATACACCTGAGGCTATGGAAGGTTACTTTAACCTCATCATGAATCA
Source organism: Paenibacillus sp. FSL R10-2734 (assembly GCF_037963865.1). Lineage (NCBI taxonomy): Bacteria > Bacillati > Bacillota > Bacilli > Caryophanales > Paenibacillaceae > Paenibacillus > Paenibacillus sp. FSL R10-2734. The sequence goes on from NZ_CP150170.1 coordinate 3,602,832, forward strand.
AATCGAAGACTGGGAACTCAACGCAGAGCGAATTTTCGGCTTCAAAAATGCGATTTTAGCTCCTCCAAGAACGGATGGCGAGGGCGGGGCATTAACGCATTTTACGACTAATGATTCTTTTCCGGGTCAATATTGGCTTTCAGGAGGTAGCTGGCTTCTAATGCCTTTTTATGAGTACTATTTAACTTTTGGTAATCGCCAGATACCTGATGGTAAAGGTGGAGAGGCACCTGTACTTGATATTCTGTATACAAACTTGACAAAGGTAGGTAATTTCTTTGAACAGCTTTTGATGGAAGATTATATGGATAAATACGGTAAGTATATTCTGGTTCCTACTTATTCACCGGAAAATTATCCCTCAAATAAATCTTCAACACTTCAGCCAAATGCAACAATGGATATTGCATCGACCAAAGATGCGCTAAAAATGCTGATTGACGTTGCCGAGGCAAGTGGGCATTCTGAGGATATTCAAAGGTGGGAGGGTTTGTTGAACAAACTCCCAAGTTATGTATACAACACAGACGGCTCTTTGAAAGAATGGGCGATGGAAGGAATTGAAGATCAAAATTATCACCGACACATCAGCCATTTGTATCCAGCGTGGCCAGCACATGAAATTGAGGAAGGAGATTCTGCTCTTTTCGAGGGATCAATGAAAGCCTTAGACAACCGCGTCCAAGAAAGTGGTCAAAATGCCGCACACGGACTTGTTCATAATGCTCTAGTTGAAGCAAGACTTAAACGAGGTGCTGGTGTTTATGATGCAATCAAACCACTTTTTACAGATAATTATTTCTTTTTGAGCTTAATGACTTCACATAATAGTAATTGGCAAAGTGTGTATTGCACCGATGCATCGATTACTATACCAGCTATCCTTATGGAAGCATTGGTATATTCGAATGATAATTCGATAGAACTTCTTCCTGCGTTACCAGAACAGTGGCAAAAAGGAAGCATTGCAGGTACAAGAAGCAGAAACCAGACGACCATTAAAAATCTTTCATGGGACATGAGTCAAGGGACGATGACAGCTGTCTTGAACTCCGATATTAATCAGGATCTATTACTATCTAGCAAAAAAGGAATCGGAAAGATAGAAGCAACAGGCGCACTTATTACTGCGGTACCAGGGAAAGTGGATACACGCTCATTAGCAATGGTAGCGGGTAAAGATGTTACAGTGACAATTAGCTTGCCTACGTTTAATTCCGACAAATCTTATGCACTCTCAAATTCGTTTAGTAACATGTTTTTGCAGGTCAATGACGCTTCGAAGCTGGATGATGCACAAGTTGGACAAGGACAAGGTGGGATAGATCCGGCTCAATTATGGAAAATAGTGAAACGAGATGGTACCTATTCTTCTATCGTCAACGTCAACTCGGGAAAGGCGATTGACGTTTCTGAGGGCTCATCTTCGGATAGTGCAGATATTATCGAATGGGATGAGAATGGAAATAATAATCAACAATGGTCTATTTCGGATGCATCCGATGGCTACTTCACCATCGTGAACCGTTCGAGCCAAAAAGCCCTAACTTCTCTTAGCGACAGTACTGGAAAAGAGATACGTCAAAGAACGTTGAGTAATGCGGACAATCAGATGTGGAAGCTGAATGATGCTGGGGGTGGGAACACACAGATCATCAGCAAAAGTAGTGGGTTATCGTTGAAGGTTAAACACAATCCAACTTTTATAGTACAAGATAACGTTTCTTTCAAGGCAGCTGTAAATCAACAATGGGGTTTTGAGCCCATAGATAGTGAAGATATTTATAAAATTACCAATATAAATAGTGGCAAAGTGCTTGAGGTTCAGAACCTACCGAGCGATGCACAGACTATTGTACAGCAGAATCTCTGGTCAGGTGGCGATCACCAGAAATGGAAAGTCGAGCCAACAAATGACGGCTACTTTAAGCTAACCAATGTGAAAAGTGGGTCGGTACTCCAGCTAAGCCAGCTCTCGCTTGGGGAAGGAGTACATGTAAATTTGGGGGCATGGGATGATTCTCCTCTGCAAAAATGGAGAATAGATCTTGATCTATTCCAACAACCTTTACCTATAGGTTTAACATCCGCGTTAAAAGGTAGTGAATCGGTTAAAGTAGGAGAAGCTTTCGACTTGACATACGTAATCAGCGGATTGAAAGAAACGGAAAAAATTAAGAAGTTAGATGTCGTTATTGCTTACGATCCTGAATTACTTGAGTTTGTCTCAGCTGAATCGCAAATTTCAGGTCTTTCAGTTAAATCATCGGATGCTATAGCGCCAGGACAAATGCGCATCGTTATTGAAGGGGATTCTGAAGGTATCACTGAATCGTTTGATTCGCTTACACTACATTTAAAAGCGAAATCAAGTGATAGACCATCAGCTATTGTAACGGTTAGAGACGTTCAAATTACCAAGGGGCTTGGGGAGGAAGTGCGAGTATTCGGTAATGCTATTACCTTAAATCTATACTCTTCCATATCGGGTATTCAAGTGACTGGACATGGAGACAAATCCGTCATTGATACGAACCGAGGGACATTACAGATGACTGCAGCTCTTACTCCGGACAACGCTCAAAATAAATCCGTGACATGGTCTGTTATTAATTTGGACGAAACGGCTACTGATAAAGCTACGATAAGTGCTAGTGGTTTACTGAGTGCTGCTAAGAATGGGCAGGTCAAAGTTGTAGCGACGGCTAATGACGGGTCTAGTGTTAAGGGTGAAGCAATAATTTTACTTAGCAATCAGTTAAATAAGCTATCAGGTCAAGTCTTCGGTACAGGTCCATCATATAAAGATTGTTCCTCATGTACATTCGATAAAGCGATGGATGGAGATACAAGTACCCATTTTGATGCACAAAATGCAGACGGACAGTATGTTGGCATAGATCTAGGCAAATCAAATGGAAGTAATATACAAGTTATCCGCTATTTTTCTCGCCCAGACAATGAATGGAGAATGACAGGTGGGAAATTCCAAGGTTCAAATACGTCTCAATCTGCTGGATTTAAGGATCTGTATACGATTGAGTCTAAACCTTCTCCTGGTTGGACTGAAGTGAATATTGCTGATCAGGCGACAGCATACCGGTATATTCGTTATTTATCCCCTAATGGTGGTTATGGGAATATATCTGAAGTTGAGTATTATACGGGACTACCTCCAATCAATGAGATTACTGTATCGTTTAACAGCAATGGTGGTAGCAAAGTGGAAAGTATTTCTGTAACATCAGGCACCACAATTACAGAGCCAGCAGTACCGACAAAAGAAGGTCATATATTCATTGGTTGGTACAAGGATGAGGAATTAACAGAGAAATGGGATTTTTCATCTAATCATGTGGAAGATCAAAATATTATATTGTACGCGAAGTGGAAAGCTACGGTTGTTAGTGTAGAATCTATTACTTTAGCTACCGCTAATGACTCAGCAGTGATTGATGTAAAAGGCGGAAGCCTGCAGTTAATCGCGGAGTTACTCCCAGCTAATGCCACTGGTCACATTGTTAAATGGTCCGTATATGAGGCAGATGGCGTGAGCGCAACGGATAAAGCAACGATTGATCAAAACGGATTGTTAACAGCAGTGAAGGATGGAACAGTCAAAGTAATTGCAACTGCAACGGACGGATCAAACATTCAAGGTGAGAAAGAAATTACCATGACGAATCAAACTTCTGACGGAGGAGAGAATGGTGGTAATGATGTAAAGGTAGAATCTATCACTATAGCTGGCGCTAATGACTCAGCAGTGATTGATGTAAAAGGCGGAAGCCTGCAGTTAACGTCAGAGCTGCTCCCTGCTAATGCTACGAATCACACGGTTACATGGTCCGTCTATGAGACAGATGGCGTGAGCACAACGGATAAAGCAATGATTGATCAAAACGGATTGTTAACAGCAGTGAAAGATGGAACAGTCAAAGTAATTGCAACTGCAACGGACGGATCAAATGTTCAAGGTGAGAAAGAAATTACCATGACGAATCAAGCTTCTGACGAAGGCGAGAACGGTGGTAGTGACGTAAAAGTTGAATCTATCACTTTAGCTGCCGCTAATGACTCAGCAACGATTAATGTAAAAGGCGGAAGTCTGAAATTAACGGCGGAGCTGTTCCCAGCTAATGCTTCTATTAAAATGGTTGCATGGTCCGTTTATGAGGCTGATGGTGTAAGCGCAACGGATAAAGCAATGATTGATCAAAATGGATTGTTAACAGCAATGAAGGATGGAACAGTCAAAGTAATTGCAACCGCAACGGACGGATCAAACGTTCAAGGTATGAAGGAAATAAACATTACGAATCAAGCTTCTAGCGGAGGAAATGACGGCGGAAGCAACAATAGCGGAGGAAACAACGGTGGAGGTGTTAACGGCAGTGGTGGCAACAGTGTCATTACTAAGCCTGCTGCAGAGCACCCTGTTACAGAGAACCCTGCTGTATATGAACCGAAAAAATCTGAGCTAACCATTGATACTGCACAAAATAGTATAACTGCTTCGCTTGATAGGAATCAGTTTGCGAAAAAGGCGGCAGAATTTGCGAATTCTGCACAAGCAGGGTCGACATTAACTGTTGAAGTGGCTGGAGCTTACGAACGTTATGATATTAGCATTTTAATGGAGGCTTTACGTGAAATAGCTACGACTAAGCCGGATACGATCTTGTTAATTCATACTGAAATGGGAAGCTATAAATTCCCTGTTGCTATGTTAAATACGCAGGAAATGAAAGGAAATGTAGCTGCTGATGCGATGCTTATTGTAACCCTACAAAAAGTAGGTACCGAACTCGATCAGAAGCTTGATATGATTTCTGACAAAGGAATGAAGAGTCTAAGCGGTCTTATTGAATACAAAGCAATGCTGAAAACGAAGGACGCGTCATACGATATCCATTCTCTAGGTTATGTGGAACGGACATTAGTATTAGATCAAGTGATTCACAATCTAAATGAAGTAACCGTAGTGAAGTACGACCCAGTGACAGGAGAAATGCGATTCGTGCCAGCACTATTTACTGTTAAAGATGGTAAAACAATCGCTACGATTAAAGATCACTCGAATGGAATTTATGTCATCGTGCAAGGTAAAAAAGTATTCGAAGATTTGAAAGATCACTGGGCAAAAGCTGATATAGAAGCACTTGCATCTAAGCTAATTGTTACCGGAATAACAGATCGAACCTTTAATCCTGAAGGTGAAGTTACTCGTGCGCAATTCGCTTCTCTGCTAGTAAGGGGCTTAGGTTTAATGATTAAAGATACTGATCAAGTATTTGACGATGTTGCAGCAAAAAAATGGTATGCAGCAGATGTGAATACAGCAGCTCAGTACGGTTTAGTAGAAGGGGTAGGGAACAATAAGTTCAACCCTGACGCATTCATCACAAGAGAGCAAATGGCTGTCATGATTATGAAGGCCGTTCAGCTCATGCAAGGTGATGCGGGTGCTGGAAGTAATCAGTTAAGCACTTCATTAGTTGCATTTGCTGATCAGGCGCAGTTATCTAGCTTTGCTCGTGATGCGGTTCAATGGGGAGTAGATGTGGGAATTATGAGCGGCAAATCGGCAACGCTGCTTGCGCCGAAGGAAACAGCAAGCCGCGCTCAAGCAGCGGTTATGCTGAAACGTGCTTTAGCATTGTTGAACTTTATTCAGTTATGAATTCCTGGACAATAGCTCCATAAGACCCAACGATAAAATTACTCGTGCACAATTGACCGTGTTTTTGATTACCAAGTTTTATTGCCAATGTAATCAATAATCAACCCTGTAGGCTTCGGCTTACAGGGTTTTTTAATGTTAAACTTGAGTTAATCAGTAAAGAGCAGGACATTATGGTGCTGATAACCACCGGCTAGGCTACATCGCTGGTTCAATAAATTTATTTTACCAGACGTTTAAGTCGTTACCCTTCAATTTGAAAACAGCTTCCATAAAATAATAGTCCCCGTAGATGATAGCTGAATGTTTATCGTTATTATGATAAGCGGAAGAACCATTGATAAGTATACAATCGGAGCCTGTCGTCCAGTCACAGCGGTTTTCATCCAGTTTTTTCAACAGCTTAAGTGCTGTATGAAGGTAAACGTCCTTTTCATACGGGTCGACGACTTTTGCGATTTCAATAAGTCCACATGCAGCGATCGCTGCTGCCGTGGAATCTTCATAGGCTGGTTCCTTAGGCTGCCGGAAATCGATCGGAATGATGCCATTGTCCGGAATGTTGGCCATAAAATAATGCGCTACACGCTTAGCTGCGTGTAAATACGCCTTTTTTCCCGTATGCAAATAGCTAATCATAAAGCCATACAAAGCCCAGGTTTGTCCACGAGTCCAAGATGAGCCATCTTCGTAGCCTTGGCCACCGTAAGTTTTAACTATCCCGCCATGAAACGGATCGAACTCAACGATATGGTGAACGGATCCGTCCGGCCTGATGAAAGCTTCAAGAGCGGTGTCCGCATGCTTCATGGCGATATGCATAAACCTCGGATCGTCACTTTCTTCAGTCGCCCAGTACAAGAGCGGGAGATTCATCAAGCAATCCACGATTGCCCAGCCTCTCGTATCTGAGGCTTCGTCAGCGTTCCAGGCTCGGATGAACCCACCGGCCAAATTAAAGCGTCCGGCCAGTAGATTGGCCGCGTGCATCGCTCTTTTGCGGGACTTCGGATTACCAGATACTTTATAATTCACGACACTGGTCGGAAGCCACATAAAACCCACGTCATGATGAAGACCGTAATATTCCCGAAAACATTCATCTAGCGCGTCTTCCGAAAAATTGGCGATTTCCTTATATGATTCAATTCCGGTCTCATGAAACATGAGCCACATCATGCCACCCCAGAATCCGTTAGTCCACCAGTTGATTCCGTTCGTAACTGTGCCGTTTGGATTGTCAGTTATGCGGTTGTCATGCGTCCCGTCGATAGTTGTGTAAGGGATTTTATGTTTGGATTTTTCGCTGACCCAGCTCATCTTGTGCGCGAGTTTACCGATAACTTCGTTTAACCAAATTTGATCTTGCTCTTGTAAAATTATCATTGGTGTTTGCTCCTGTACATATTTTTAGACTATGAATAAGATTGAATGAATGCGGTATATGGATCGCCAGGCAATGTCAATAAATCGTCGGTAGTCAACATATGATTCCTTAAATGTCCAAGCATCATGTTGATTCTTTCCCTGTACAACTCTTCAAACGCGAGATTGACGAGTTCCTGTGGATCAGCTGCTGTCTCGTACAGCTCAAGGTATAACTCATCCTTGAACATGTCGACGATCAGCTTGTAATTTCCTTCGATAACGCATCGTTGGAAGTTACCTCTGCCACCGTTGCCGTCGAATTGAATAAAGAGACGTTCGCGCTCCAAGCCTTCGCCTTGAATGAGAGGAATTAACGATAACCCAGTTACGTCTTTAGGCACTGGAATACCTAAAACATCACATAATGTTGGCACGATATCAATTGCACTGACAAGGGCGTCCGTTTCATTTGTTGAGGACTCGAATCCAAGCGGAAATTTGATAGACAAAGGTGTCTTCACAGATTCCTCATACATGCACATTTTTTGCCAGAGCTGGTGGGAACCCAGCATTTCACCATGATCACTCGTGAAAATCAGAACCGTATCGTCATAGATGTCTTGCGCCTTCAATTCCTCTATGATTTGACCTATGCAGTTGTCCAGAAGCCGGACAAGCCCTGCATATACAGCCCATACCCGATGCCATTCTTCCCTGGAGTAGCGGGTGCCGACCGCTCCAGTCAAATTGTAGAGCTGAAGTGGCGATTGATTCCTCGCCCATACACCTACGTTTTCGGGAAGTGTTATGTCTGCCTGAGCGTACATGGAATACCAAGGCTCAGGAATCTCTAGAGGAGGATGGGGGGCAAGGAACATGGAACTTAAAAACAACGGTTTGTTCCGGTCCCGTTCTCGCAATGCCCGAAGCGCATCGTTCACAATGAAACCGTCGAAAAAAGCGTCGAAGCCTCCTTCGTAACAACCTGTTGTCGGGATGGAGTACCCTGCTACATGAGTAGTGGTGCCGCCAGTCATTTCCGGAACGAGTCCTTGGAACGGAGCACCTCCAGGTTTGCGTTTACCTTGCTCCTTGAGGTGCTGGTCATATCTTCCTTCAAGCGGCAACCAATGAGTGAGTGAATCTTTGGAAAGATCAAATCGGTCTTCGGTCAACAGATGTTGTTTCCCGGTATGCCAACTGTCCCATTCGTTTTCAAGCAGTTGGTAGAGATTTGAAGTACCTTCCCTTACGAATCCATGAGCGGCATCCCGCTTCTCCCAAGGATTAATAATACAACCGGTTTGATTTGGATACAGCCCGGTGAAGAAGGATCCGCGTGCGGGAACGCATAAAGGAGAAGTACAGTATGCCCGGTTGAACCGGAAGCTTTCCTGCGACAGGCTGTATATATTAGGCGCGAACATGGGAGTGATCATGTCAGCTCGTAATTGATCCGCCATAATAATCACGACATTCGGCTTCGTAACATTATTCGTGTGCATAGTCTAATCAACTCCTAACTTTTACATAAATGTAGTTATCATAAGCGGTAAATTCCTTCACGCAATCTCCGTTTATACGTATTGCCGTTACTTCAGGAGCATAGATTGCAATCGCGGAATTACCTTCAGGAAGATCAACAATAGCGAGATTGGAGCCGGAAATAACCATAATTGAGCCTTTCCACTCGACGGCGATGTCGTTAATGTTTTGAGCGGATGAGATTAGTGGGATCGAGCTGTGTATGAGTGTTTGCCCTGATTTGACGATGCCTAATCGGACGTCCCCATTTCTGTCTGTCTCGAGATAAGCCAATTTTCCGTCATAATGAAATGCATCGAATCGGCGTAGCTCACGCGGCTTCTCCTCATGTGATAAGTAGTAATATCCTGTTCCACCATTCTCGCAGATATTGGTGATTCGAAGAGAGCTGGCAATCGTGATTGGTACGTCGGGTGAAAGCTCAAGTCGCTGAACTTTGATATCCAATCGTTCTCCGCCAGCGATTGGATAGAGAACGGTGTCAAACGTAACATTGCCGAGCGCATTCTCTTTCGTATAAGCCACATATTTAGAGTTGGACACGGTATAGAAGGCGTTGGAATAATAGCCATCTTTCATAACCGCATCAGATAATTGTTCCGGGTTGGCGGGGATAACGAGAATATCGCCTAGATGATCATGGAAGTTCGTCCGCACTTGTTTTGTGATAGGATCCAGATCAGCATTTGCAGTAGGAAGGAAATGCCAATGTTGGCGATACTGATGCTTGCCTTCTGGTGCACGGATGTAATCCGATATGATGGTATAGGAAGACTTTAAGAAGAGGACGTCGCGAGAATAGACGAAACCAGGCACATTATAAATAACGCCCTCTAGAAAATTAAAGATGTCATTATCGGTCCAATGTCGTAATGCTCCTTCGGTCAGGTCTTGGGACTGCTGATTGATTTCAACCGTGTTATGCGCTTCCGTAGAAAACCGCAGCCAGTTAGAGATGGGTTCGTTACTATACGAATAGGTGCCCGGGTCGACGAGCAGCTGCCTCCCGTATGCATAATAAATAATGCTATTGTCGTCTGTATGTCTGTGAGAGGGTTCTTGCTTCACATTCATGAATAAGTATCTAGCATCGGCTCCCCAACTACTGCGCATCGTAGCCGATTTGCTAATCGGATAGATGGAGGAGGTATGCGCAGGCGGAGCTCCTAACTCCCCTCCCGATCCTAAGTACAGTAGTGCTTCATCTTCGTAGAGCTCGCCCAATCTTTTAACTGTAGTTCTGCTGTTTAGGCTGCTGCCGTCGCCGAAGAGTGGAAGATACCCATTCGGAAAGGCGAGATCGGTGATATAATATCCCATCCTTCTCAGATAGATATCAAAGGTCTCGCTGAAGCTTTTTCCATTCATCTGGCCTAAAGACTTAATGGCCATACAGGCATCCGCGGCGCCGATCGAATAGCTGGAGCTTGATTCGGAATAAGAACCATCACTGAAATTCAATTTGGTGATTAGTGCGTCTAGCCGACTGTTGGCCAATACAATCCAGTCATCTGATTCGGTGAATTCCGGAAAATAAACGGCGATGCTATACAAACCTTGAGTCTCATAGATGCCATGATTGTTGCGGGGGTCATAACCGGCTTCCGTCGATAATGCCGCCGCTTTTTTCCACAATGCTTTTATTATCATCGTATGATCTTCGGCATTCATGGAGGGGCTATCTCTTAACAAATGGTATGCTTTCACCCAGTTCGCTGCCCGCAAAGATGCTTGGAAGCATTTCGGGAAGGTGCCGGCTCCCATATTGATGGCGCCGGGAGTGATGTATTGCTCGGCATCTTGAATAAAATCGACCATATAATCGATATATTTGGCCGCGTAAGCTTCATTGTTCGTGGCGGCGTATTCGGCGATAAGAGGATTCAGCCACGTAAAGTTTCCGATTTGCATCGGATATTGGTTGTCGGAGACTGTTGCGGGAGGTCCGATCCAATCCGTGCCACCTGAAATTCCTTGCCAAGAGAAGGTTTTCCCATTGTGAGTATCATAAGTAATCGTATGTTCATCCCAAGCGGTATCACCGGTTTGGAATACCATGACGCCAACGGGTTCTTTGGAATCGGTGTACCCCGATAATTGCAGTGTCGCAGATGTCACGTCGCCACGAATGCTGGATAAATCGAATTTCAGATAAGCTTTTCTTGTATATTTGTCATAAGGAGAGCCGGACTCCAGCACCTCGATCAGCGGTTCCTGGCTATGATCACCGTTGTCGAAACCACGAATATACGTATCCATGATAGGGACGAGAGGGGCAGTGTATGCCCCTTGATGAACGATGTATTCTACGATAAGAACGGGGGAGTCTCCGTCATGTTGGTTGCTATAAATATAAGCGGGTGCGTTCCCCTTATTGCGCCCCATAAGCATGCAGCTGATCATCTTGTCGGAGCCCACCGCTGTCTTAACATTGGTGAGTAAATCCAATGAAAAGGTGGAGGGTGTTTGGTTGACATAGAACGTATCCAAATACGTTTCTTTCAGTACGGGAATAATTTGGTCTTCGAGCAGAGGTGCAAGTTTGGCGTTTGCTGCGTTGCTCTCATAAGGTGGTGCTGTTCTCGTCTGCCGCTGCTGGAAGTATTGAAGGAGCTCAATTTCGGCATTCTCGTAATCCCCATGCTTGACATAGGATTCTACGAGATTTAAATTCGGGTAATCGGCGTACTTCAATTTTCCTGCTTCGGCCCATTCTTTAGTCTCTTTATTCCAGACGCCGAAGAAATCGGTATGTGGTATAGGCATTCTCTATCATTCCTTTCTCACTTATTCTTTGATGGCACCGACCATTACGCCTTTAGCAAAATATTTCTGCAGAAACGGATAGACGAGCAGGATCGGTACTGTAGCAATAACGATGGTTGCATATTTAATACTTTCGCCAATGGAAAATTTGTCATCAGATCCTCCGGCTGCGCTGGTCATAGAATCTACACTGTTTTGGATAAGAATTTCACGCAAAATGAGTTGAAGTGGATAAAGCTCCCGATCACGTAAATAAATCATCGCAGAGAACCAAGAGTTCCAATGTGCAACACCGTAATATAAGATCATAACCGCGATGACTGGCATGGATAGGGGAAGAACGATTTTAATCAATATCGTAAATTCTCCGGCACCGTCGATTCTGCTTGATTCGATCAGACTATCGGGAACAGCGGCAAATGAAGTACGCATGACGATTAGATTAAAGGTGGAGATAGCCGTTGGCAGAACGAGCGCCCACAATGTATTTCCGAGGTTCAGTCCGTTGTACACGAGCAGATATACAGGGATTAAGCCACCCGAGAAAAACATCGTAAATACAATCGCGATCGTCAGCGGTCGGATCAGCATTAGTCCCTTACGGGATAGAGCGTAGGCGCCAAGAGACGTAAACATCAAGTTAATCACGGTGCCGCCGATAACGATTAGCAGCGTGTTTCCGTACCCGGATAAAATATTAGGGTTAGAAAATACCATTTTGTAAGCATCTAACTGTAATCCGAGCGGTTGAAACAATAAACCTGTGTGGCTGACCAGCATATTGGAATCACTAAACGAAGCAAAAATAACATAAATGAAGGGATATGCTGTTATGATGATGAGTAAGCACATGAGCATGACGTTTACTATATCGAACAGCAAGGAGCCAAATGACTTTTTATGCACAAAATTTCCTCCTGCCTTTTTTCTGTAAACTACCATAAGCTTGTTTCATTTAATTTGCGGCTGATAAAGTTCGCGCTAATAAGCAGGGTGAAGTTTATGATGGATTGGAATAGGCCGACAGCGGTCGTGAAGCTGTATTCAAAGCTGCCTCCCAAACCTTTACGGTAAACAAAAGAATTAATGACATCGGCGGTTTCGTAAGTATTCGGATTGTAAAGCAAGATGACTTTTTCAAAGCCGACATCCATCATATGACCGACCTGCATTATAAACAGAATGACGATGACAGGCATAATCCCTGGCAAGGTGATATTCCATAGCTTTCTTAATCTACCCGCACCATCGACGGTAGCCGCTTCGTATTGTTCGGGATTGATACCAGACAATGCAGCGAGATAGATGATTGAACCCCATCCAATTTGTTGCCATATCCCGGAGGAAATGAAGATGGTACGGAAGTTTTCTGCATGTGCCAGAAGCGCGGTTCTCTCACCGCCGAACCAAACGATAATATCCGTAATAAAGCCGTCGCGCGCCATAAACTGCGTAATCATACCGCCAACAACGACCAAGGAAATAAAGTGCGGCATATAGGAGATCGTTTGAACGATCTTCTTGAACCATTTTTTTGAAATTTCATTCAATAGCAGCGCAAGGATGATAGGCGCCGGGAAAGCGAAGAGCAGTTGATATACGCTGATTAGTACCGTATTGCGTAGTACCCGCCAGAAGTAAAAGCTCTCAAAAAAATCTTTGAAGTTTTGAAAGCCAACCCAAGGACTGTCCCAGATACCCGAGGCAATATTGAATTGTTTGAAGGCGATAATAGCTCCATACATCGGCCCATAATGAAAAATTGCATAATAGGCAATGACAGGAATTAACATGATGTAAATTGCCTTATTGCGGACAAGATCCCTAATTAATCTGCGGCCGAAGTTCGGTTCGGGGGCTTCCCCGGTTAGTTGAACCTTGGCTGCAGCTGTCTGGCTGGACGGTAACTGCGGCATGTTGCTCACCTCTCTCGTTGTTATCTTTTGTTGAAACGTTCCACGGCAGCTTGCTGCAATTGGATCGCTTCTTCGATTTTCATTTTTTTCATTTGCTCTACATATTTGTCGAAGTTGTCGAGTGATTCTTGGCCCTGAATGAATCGGATATACATTTCGTCCGCATACGTGTTCACTTCGGCCATAATTTTGGCGAGCTGCTGCGACTCTTCCGGCGTAGCGCTAATTAAAGGCATTTTTACGCCTACTGTATTATTCTCGTATTTGCCCCATATTTTTATGGACTCTTGCTGTTGTGGAAGCTGGTAATATTGTTCCAAATATCGATCGTCATTCACGAAGCCTGGCGACGGATAATTTGCTCTCAAATATTTGCCCATGGCTTGAGCGATTGAAAGCTTTTCAGGGTTTTTCATAATCAAATCCGTATATTTTGGATAGCCGTTTTCGTTTGTGTAGGTCAACCCTTCGACGCCAAAGTTTTTCAGAATATTGCCTTCTTCGGTGAAATAATAGTCGAGCCATTTGATCGAGGCTACCGGATCAGGGTTTTTCGTTGTAATGGCAACGCTTCCAGTCATGCGATAACGATCGGCTATATTAACAAATTTAGGCTCGTCGCCTTTTTGGAGTACCGGATATTGTGCGGCCGTCAGATCGTATTTCGGATCTTTATCTTTGTTAGCATTCATATAAACGCCTATGCTGCTTCCAGCAAAACCATAAACGGCACCGGATTTACCCGAGGCCATCTTCGCATCAAGCGTTTTCTTGTCATTGGCTCCAATGTCAGGATCGAGTAATCCTTCTTTGTACCAGTTGTGCATTAAGCTGAGATAATCTTTGAAGGCAGGCTCCATCGGACCGAACTTTACTTGTCCATTATCTAAGTAGAATTGGCGATTGACACCGAATGCTCCGACAATGATGTCATCTTCTTTTCGGTTAAGTAACATCGTTAATGGTGCGGTGGCTCCCTTTTTCTCTTTGAAATTGCGCAGCATCGTCGTCCATTCATCAATGGTTTCGGGTGTCTGTAAACCTAGATCTTCCAGCCAATCTTTACGTACAAGCGGGCCGCTGAACGTGTTTACAGTACCGGTTCCGATGGATGGCACGACATACAACACGCCGTTATCTGTCTTTACTTGTTTGGCGAGCTCAGGATTTTCGTCGAGATACTTCTTAATGTTAGGGGCATGTTGGTCGATCAGATTATTGAGTTCGATAATAACGTTGTCTTTGATTGCTTTCTCCGGACCACCAGGATATACTAGCCAACCATATTCCATCATGTCCGGCAGATCCCTAGAAGCGATAAGCAAGTTGAATTGCTCATCCTCGCTGCCCACCGGAGGGTGGGAGAAATCAATTTTGATTCCGGTTTTTTTTTCTAATGCTTTATAAAACTCGACTTCGCCAAGCTGAGTAACGGAGGAGGAAGCATTCGCATCCAAGATCGACCAATAGGAAAAGCTGCTAGTTTGTTGGGTTCCATTTCCATGGTCATTCGTTGAAGGCGCCGTAGTTTCCTTAGAACAGCCGGCAATAAGACCGGCAAGTGTGGCAAAAGCGAGTAGTGCACATACGGTTTTTCTTTTTCCGCGAGACAGGTTGCTTTGTTTGCGGGTTAACATAACATTTATTCCTCCTTAGAGTTTAGAATGATTTTGTTTTTATTTGTATACGTTACCAATTCATCATATTTGGCATGTTGTTAATAGAAAATCCTCCATATGAATCAGCCATCATCCAAACGCAACATTTGCCATACTCAGAATCCAATCTCGATATTCCATTTGCTACTTATCGCAAGGATTGATTGACAAGAATGCTTCTTCTCCTCTAAAGTAAAGACATTTCAATTACTGGAAATGCTTAGAGCCGGAGTCCGCTAGATACTTAAATGGGAGGAAAGTTCGTTATGAAATCGGTCACCGAAAATCATTTGGCAAGTCTGCTGCTTACAGGTATGTTGGTTGGAGGCTTGATAACAGGGTGCACGGATAATGATTCATATATAGAAAGCGTAAAGTCTCCAGCCAATAGTTCTGAGAAAATAAAATTTACATATTGGTCACCACTTAATCCAAATGCCGCTTCCGTCGTTCAACATTTAGGTGAGGTGGAAATGTATAAGGAAATGGAGAAGCGATCGGGTATACCAATCGAATTTAATCACCCGCCTCAGGGGAATGAAAAAGAACAGTTCAACCTGTTAATTGCATCAAGAGATTTACCAGACATGATTGAATTTGATTGGTTATCGTACCCGGGGGGACCAGAGAAGGCCATTAATGACGGGGTAATCATTAAGCTGAATGATCTCATTAATCAGCATGCGCCTAACCTAAAACAATTTTTGAACGACAATCCGGATATCGCTAAGGAAGTCAAGACGGATAGCGGAACAATGTATGTTATCCCATCTATTGGGATCGGCAAAGTGAATACGTTTAGCGGTCCTATTATTCGCAAAGATTGGCTAGATGAACTGGGGCTCTCGGTTCCGGAAACACTGGAGGAATGGACACATGTTCTCTGGTCATTTAAGGAGAAGAAGGGTGCAACGGCACCATATACGACCTATATTGACAAAACTGATCCGAGCAAGCTCAATGACTTCATTGTAGGCGCTTTCGGAGTAGGAAGAGATTTTTACTTGGACGATGGAGAAGTTAAATATGGTCCGATGGAACCTAAGTTTAAGGAATATTTGAATTTTTTAAGGGGCTGGTACAAAGAGGGTTTAATTGATCCCGATTTTGGCGCTAACGATATGAAGACGATCGATGCAAAAATGCTTTCGGGTAAATCGGGTGCTGCTTTCGGTTTTGCCGGTAGTGGTATCGGTGTCTACATGAAGAATGGCTCGAAATATAACCCTATTTATAATTTGGGAGCCGCACAATACCCCGTACTGAAGAAAGGAGACGAACCTCAGTTCATCAATAGTGCGAACAAGTATCGGACCCATGGAAGCACAGCGATTACTGCAACAAACAAGAACCCGGAAGAGGCTGTGAAATGGCTAGATTATTTCTTTAGCGAGGAAGGTCATATGTTGAAAAATTTTGGAATAGAAGGAGTTAGCTATAAGATGGATAAAGGTTATCCGAAATATACGGATCTGATCATGAAAAATCCGTATAAACTGCCAGTCTCCCTAGCCATGACGAAATATACGCGTGCCAACTACCCGTCTCCTGGGTTCGTAAATGATGATCGATATCTAGAACAATTTTACGTGCTCGAGCAGCAAAGGGAAGCCATTCAAATATGGGGGGAATTCGAGGGAAACGTGGAGAATGTTATGCTGCCTCTTGTAAGTGCAACCAAAGAAGAATCTGAACAGCTCGCGAAGATAATGGCTGAAGTAAGGTCGTTCAGTGACGAAATGTACACGAGATTCATTTTGGGTGAGGAGCCGATAGAGAACTATGATCAATTCGTCAGTCAGCTGAAGATGATGAATATCGAGAAGGCCATCCAGTTACAGCAGGCCGCGGTGGAGCGCTACAACAAGAGACCATGATCATGGTCCTATAATTTCAGTAATCGCACGTGTGTAAGCCATTTCCATTAAGAGCTTAAGTCAGAGAAGATGAGATAAAGCGGCGGTGATTACATTGAAAAGAAAATTCGAATTGAAGCGATGGAGCATATTGTGGTCATGGTTTATCTCACATTCCCTTATCCTCCTAATTCCGATCCTGATAGGGTTGTTCGTATACGTACAAGTTCGTCAATTGGTAGAAACGGAGATTAACCGTGCCAATGCAGCTCTTCTCCAGCAGGTTAAGCAAGTATTGGATGGGCAAATCGAAAGTGTCAACCGAATGAGCGTTCAGACGGCCTTTCTACCCCAAGTCCGGGGACTTCTTTATGCTGACCAGCCGTTAACCGAGGAGGACCGGTATTCTATCACTCTTGCGCTCAAGGAATTTAAAGGATTAACAATGGCACACGAAATGGTCACTGACTCCTATGTGTATTATAAGAGAGGGGATTTTCTTTTATCGGAGAGCGCTTTGTATGATCCCGATGATTATTTTCAAATGCATCATGAAACGAATGAAAATACGAAAAAAGATTGGTATGCGTTGCTTGACCAAAAATATATGGGGGATTGGATCGTGTACCCTTACACGACCGATACCGGTAAAACCAAACAAGCTATTCTTTATATGCGATCCCTTCCGGTTGAAGACCGGGGTGAGTGGTTAGCAACAAGTGTTATCGTGCTGGAACTAGAGCGGTTTCAAGAACCGATTCAGAAAGTGAACTGGATCAATCAAGGATCCGTCCTTATTTTGAACGAAAACAATGAAGTACTGGCATCTACCAAAGATAAAAGCCTCCCTTCCTCTATTTCTTATGATCAATTATCCGGTGAGAGCGGTATCGTTTATGAAACCTGGAATGAAGAAGAGATGGCGATATCTTACATTTCTTCTGAAAGTGCGAACTTAAAGTACATATCAGTTCTTCCAGTTAAAGTATTTATGGAGAAATCATCCTATATTCGCAATTTGATGATCGTTGCATTGTTGATTGCCTTATTATTAGGTGCTGCTGCTGCTTATTGGCTCGCCAGACGTAATTATCATCCGGTTCATAATTTGGTGCGGTCATTGTCAAGCCAAGCTCAGTTTTCATTGGCTGAAATCAGGAATGAATATTCCCTTATTTTTCATGCGCTGGATCAGCAAAATAAAGTACTGCGCAACTATTTCTTCGAGCGTGTGATGAAGGGCAGGTTAGAGACGAATTTTCCGCTCTGCGAAGCATTAGATACGCATGACATCTCGTTTATCGGTGAACGATTCGTTGTGGTTCTAATATATATTGAGGATTATGCGGAGATGTTCAAACATCAGAATGGGGATGTTGAGCGACATCGAAAGTTTGTTCATATGATCGTAGGCAATATAGTAGAGGAGAAGTGTAGGCAGAGCCATCTCGCTTATATTTCGGAGTTAGACGATATGCTGGCATGTCTGGTCAATGTGCAAGCCGATTCCGATGAAGAGGCACAGGGAGAACTTTATCGGTTAATTGGAGAAGCAAGGCAATTAATTAACAGTAAGTTTAATATTCATTTTACAACTTCGATAAGTCGTGTTCATACGTCAATTGGAAGTATTCCTTCTGCTTATCAAGAAGCTTTAAAGGCAATGGAGTACAAAATGCTGCTGGGGAGCACTGAAATTATCCAGTATGAACAGCTGCAAAGCAATGAACCTGAATATTGGTTTACATGGGAGAAAGAGCAACGGTTAATCACATCGATTAAAGCCGGTGAGACGGATTTGGCGCTCCTTATTCTCGAAGAGGTATTCGAAGAGATGCGATCCCATGGGCTTCTTCCGATCGAGATGGTTCGATGTTTCCTCTTCGACATGGGCGGAACAGTTATGAAAGCTCTTTATGAAGCAGATTACAGCCGGTCCTCCATGACGACACATCAGAAGGTATTGTGGAGGCTGCTGGCATGTGACAGTGTTACCGATATTCGGGTTGGACTGATCGACATCATTAAACAAATCACGAATGAGCTAGGACAGAAGAAGAGTCGGCCTTCCGGCCTGGTGGACGAATTGACGGCTTACATCCAAGCCAATTATCAGGATTCTAATTTGGGAGTAGCAACGATCGCCGAGCATTTCGGAATGAATCCAGTCTATTTGACCCGTGTGTATAAAGAACACACGAAAGACACCTTGCTGGACGCAATAAATAAGGAAAGACTACAGGCAGCGAGAAGATTACTCTCCCATAACGAGCTTGCGATCAAAGAAATCGCTGAAGAAGTCGGTTTCTACAGTAGTAACACATTTATTAGAACGTTCAAAAAAATAGAAGGCATAACACCTGGCATGTATCGAGACATGCTAAAAGGAATTGCAAAGACTGAACTTTAATAGTGATAATCGGACATAACCGTTAGGAAATTTCCTCATGGGGTTAGGGTAAAAAAGTGAAAAATATGTTAAGCTTAGGATTCGTGTGATTTGTGGAGTAACATGATAGTCTGAAACCATATTGGAAAATTAGGAGTGGTAATTTGAGAAGACAAAAACCAATGACCATGGAAGAATTGATGAATGAGTTGCAAGGTCAGAAAACGAATCAAGAAGATCCCAATCATATCTCTTTCGAGAAGTTGTTTAATGAAGAGTTTATGAGTAAGTATTCCAATTGCAAGAGTTTCGATGAGTTTGTAATCAAAGGGAACTTTCAAGTAAAGACAGAAGAAGATGTTGCTGACATACCTGATGAACTTTTTGATCGTCATGTAGTTAGAGAGACGAAGTTTACGGATTGGAAATCAATGTTGGAAACAGCGAATAAGGAATATATCCGTTAATTATGAATCACATTTACCAATGAATAGTCTCGTTTAGAATATTGACGCTATTAAAGTAAAGTGCATGAGAAAACATAGAAAATAAGGCGGATTTCACTCTATTCTGAGTGAGAATCCGTCTTATTTTTTAGGCACATCTTATTTAGACTTTTTTAATGCTCGAATCTATATATGGGCATGTAAAACATGCTTTTGTTGTTTTTTTTCTGAACGATCGGCCATTTCTGTTTCGATTTGCTCCAAAGTGCGTCCTTTCGTTTCTACCACTACAAAACGTATGAAGAGCAGTCCCAGAATACAAATGACACCGAAAGCTGAAAAAATGATTCCAAGGCTGAACTTATCAGCAAGAATTGGGAATACAAGCCCAATGGCAAGTGAACCCGTCCAGTTAAAGGCCGATGAGATTCCTCCTCCGATTCCGCGTACAGAAAGCGGGAAAATTTCCCCGACGATAATCCAGGTAAGCGGCGCCCAAGAAAAAGCGTAGCAAAGGATGAAGCCGCAAAGGGCAATTAATGTTACCCAATTCAGCATGCCATCATTGATTCCGAACGCACCAAGAATAGCTGGTGTAAAGAAGGAAAGAGCCATACCGGCACTGCCGATCGTAAGAATCGTACGACGGTTAAATTTATCGACAAATTGTAAAAAGATTATAGTAGTTACAACGAAGATCACACCGACTATCACCGTAAATCCGGCAGCTAACTGCGATGACAAACCAACGTTACGCGCAATACTTGTGGCATAATAAACGATTGAGTTTGCTCCTTGGATTTGTTGGAAAGTCGCCATGCCGACCCCGATAATTAAAGCCAATCGAAATTTTTTATGGAATAGTTGGGAGATGCCCGATGATTTATTATCAGCAACGTTTTCGATCTCAGAAATTTCAGCATCTATTTCAGCTTTTGAGCTTCTCAGAGAAGTTAATACTTCCTGTGCTTTTTTGGTCATTCCGTTTTTAATTAAATATCTAGGTGATTCCGGGAGCTTTAGCATTCCCAAGAATAATATGATGGCAAACAGTGAAGCACTGCCTAGCATTAATCGCCAGCTGTTTGGAATCGGTTCAAAAATGAAAGCTACGATATAACTTAACAGCATTCCAATTACAATCATTAATTGGTTTAAACCCGACAGTTTCCCGCGCATATTCGCCGGAGCGATTTCAGACATGTACGCTGGAACGAGGGAAGAGGCTGTACCGACTGCTATCCCCAAGAAGACACGCGCAATTGTCAAGGTGATTTCGTTCGGGGCAACAGCTGAACCGATTGCACCGACAAAGAAAATTAATGAGGAAATGAGGATTAGCTTTCTGCGTCCAAACTTATCCCCTAATAAACCGCTTAAAATGGACCCGATGATCGCTCCGCCCATTAAAGAAGATACAACAATCCCTATCCATAGGGAACTTAAATTAAAATCGGTTTTGATATGCCCTTCTGCACCAGCAATAATCCCGATATCATATCCAAATAAGATGCCGGCAAATGAACCGAAGAAAAAGATAAACTTACTAGATACTTTGCTCATAATTTCCCATCTCCTTCTGTATGCAGATCTAATAAGATCTTCAGAAAGAAGTATAGCATGCGCTTGTTGGCGAGAGATGGGGATTCGTCTGCACTAATTCGTGCTATTCCCGCACTATTTTAACCTCCGCCGGAGTTAGAAGAGTGAGGAGCTCTGGAGTAGCATTATCTTGTCTTGGGATATCAAATAAATCCATGTCTTGCTATTTTTCATCCTTGTACCAGGTAGGTGCAACGCCAGTGATTTTCTTGAAGACACGGCTGAAATAGTTGGGATCTTTGTAACCCACTTCGAAACAGACTTCCTTTAAGGATAATTTTCTCGTGTTCATCAATAGGATGGCTTTCTCAATTCGGAGGCGAGTAACATAGTCGATAAAGGTTTCGCCGCATTGCTGTTTAAAAATTTTACTGAAATAGTGAGGGTTCAAGTGGACGAAATCAGCTACATCTTCCAGTGATAAATCGTCCGTAAACCTTTCTTGGATATATTGTTTGGCCCTATCTAGAACAGTCAGCGTTTGCTCCTCGCGCTGCTCGCGCATCTGCTGCAAAGCGGAGGAAACATAGGATTGCAAAGTTCCATCGTTCGATATTTCGTCAGTCCCGAAAGAATTGGCGTTGACATCACGTTGCTTCAACTCATCGAAGTGGCATACCTTATCCTCTTTATCCAGCATCGTAGAGGCGAAAATCGCTTCGAAATACGATTTGCGATATCCCTCCGTTCTGCAATGTGTCGATCCAATTCCAATGGAGACTTTTAGATCGAAATGTTGCTCGGTAACGCTGCACAGCTGCTCAGCCAGCTGCTTTGTTTGCTGACGCCAACCGTTCTCGCTGACGGAAGAGGGCTTTCTTAAAAAAATGGCCATATGTTGGTTGATAAGGGAACTGACAATGGAGTTAGGACTTTGGGTTTTGACAAAGCTACGAAGCTGATCATAGATCTTGTTTTTTTTCTGCGTATAGACTTCGCCATTGAAAGCTGCGACGACTGCACATCCGTGATTGAGGGGAATGTCAAGCCATTCCGACAGCTGCTCGGCACTTGTATCCACTGTTTGGTCAAGCATGAGCATTAAAGCCAGTTCATTTTCAGCAAGCGGAAGAAGCTGGGAGACTTTTTGTCGTAGTTCCAGTTCCCGCATTCTTATGTGGATTTCCTGATCAATTTCTTTTACAAGGCGTTGAAAAACTTCGATGAGCTGTTCCTGTTTCGCGGGCTTTAAAATATACTCTTTTGCACCTAACGAAAGTGCTTCGTGCGCATATTTGAAATAATCGTATGCCGTCACTACGATGAACCTGGTGTCGGGGAGCCTACGTTTCATCTCCCGTAAAGCCTCCAGGCCGCCAATGCCTGGCATGTTGATATCCATGATGGCGATATGCGGGCGGTTTTCCTCTGCATATTCAATTGCCATCCGGCCGTTAGAAGCATGAATGAATTGGAAGATGCCCGGCATCGAGCGTTCTACAATACACTCCAGACCTTCGCGTTCAAGCGGTTCGTCATCTGCGATCAACAATCGGTACATATGGATGACCTCCTTCCTATGGCGGGAATCCGTATGAGGATAGATGTACCTCTTCCGGGTTGGCTTTCGATTTCGATAAGATCCTCTCTATCATAGAACAGATTCAGCCTTCTGAATACATTGCGGGTTCCGATTCCAGTGGATCCTTTATTGGTTGTTTCTGCTTCTAATTGGAGCATAGACAACCGGGTCTCCTCCGACATGCCTGCTCCATTATCCGAAATGGAGATGCTCACTCCCTCAGGGATGCTTTGGATGGTTAGACGAATAATTGCTCCGTGTTCCATACCTGCAACACCGTGAAGAAAAGCATTTTCGACTAGAGGCTGGAGCGTTAGAGCTGGAATCGCCACGTACAATGCGGAAGGATCGGCATCAAGCTCAAACCGGATGCGGTCGCGAAACCGGGTCTGCTGAATCGTGGCATATTCCTTGATATGGTTGATCTCATCCTGTAAAGTGACCGGTTTGTCCAGCTTCTGTAGACTGTAACGCAGTAAATTAGACAAAGAGGTTGTAAGATCGCTTGTTTTCTCCGCGCCTTCTAGATAAGCTAGCTTCGACAGCACATTTAAAGTATTAAACAAAAAGTGAGGATTGATTTGGCTTTGCAATGCCTGAAGCTCCAGCTCCTTCACGATGCGCTGCATTTCTAAGCTTTTCTTATCCTTTTCGATCAACACACTTAAATCAGCGGACATTTGTTGAATGGCATTCGAAAGTAGGCCTAGCTCATCCTCTCTTTGCGGTTCTGGTGTTATCTGGAGATCTCCTTTGGCTATTTGCTTCGCCATCCTGACCAATCTGCTGACCGGACCGGTGATTCCGCGCGAAGCCCAAAGCGCAAGTAGAACTCCCAGAAGAGTGTTCATCCCGAACAAAGCTGCACCGCGCTGGTTCATGCGCTCATTCTCGGCCCTGATACTCTCAATGATGGGGCGGTAAAAAGTGAGCTCCGAATGAATTAATTGCTGGCCTTCCTCGCGAATAAAGCCGGTTGTTTTCTCGGTATCCACATAATACTCGAATGCGGATTGAAGCTCCCCATTCTGCGCTGCTGCAATTGCTGATTGCTTCTGTTCCAGCATTGTTTCAAGTAAATTGCTGTAGCTCTCCGGGTCAAAGGAATGAGTGGAGGAGTCAAGTCTGGGCATCTTCGTGATCTGGTCATGCAACTGCTTCAATTGGCTCTCGGCCGTATCTATCCCAGTAGCATCTGCAGGATTGACTAGATATGCATAAAGGAGTCGTAGATTGTTGTCGGTCGATTCGGTAGTTCGCTCTATCAGAAGGATGCGCTCCATCATTTCGTCGTAGCTTGTCTGTACTATTTTCCCGCTTTGAAACACGAAGAAAGCGACGGAATTGGCAAGAACAACAAGAAGAGGGATGAAGATCAACAGCTTCATGCGTATCGTCATTGCCGTTTCACCCCCGCTTCAAGATCTGAGGGACCGGCAGTTAGCACGGAGGTCTCTGTAAAGGTTACAGTCGGAGGTGCTGTCCCCTGTAAGTGCCCGTGCAGCAGTTCGACCGCTTTAAAGCCCATCTCCACAGGTTCCTGGACAATCGTTAATTCTATTTTACCTGACCGGACGGCTTCAACCGTTTCGGTCTTGTCGTCAAAGGCAAATATATGTAGCCCCTCCGGTCGACTCCTTTGTGCCGCTTCCAGTATACCGAGGCCGTCTGACGAACTGAACCCGACCATATATTTCATCTGCGGATACCTGGTTAGCATGCTTTGCGCCTCTTGAGCCGCCTGGAGCATGGAAATGTTGGAGGAAGCTACTTCAATAATCTGCAGCCCTGGGTATCGGCTAATTACCGACCGGAAACCCTTGAGCCGCAGTCTTTGATTTTCGGCATGTTCATCGCTGATCAGAACTCCGATATCGCCACGCTGCCCGGAGGCTTTTGCTACTAATTCGCCCATTTGTTTGCCAGCTCCCAGATTGTCTGTACCAACATAGGCTAGTCGTTCTGATCCGGGTTCATCCGTATCGACAGCAATAACGGGGATGCCCTTGGCAGTCGCCTTACTGATTAATCGGCGATATTCTGGATCATTAATCCCTTGAATCAGGATGGCATCGGCTTTGGCAGAGATTGCTTTATCAAGCAATCTGATTTGCTCGTCAGGATTAATGCGATCTGGCCCGATATACTCAAGCTCCATGCCATAAGTGGTTGCAGCCTTGCGTGCCCCTTGCTCAATCGCTCGCCAAGAATAATTCTCGAGTTCTTGTGAAATCAATACGATGTGAACCGGATTCTTATCGGATGACGAATGCGCTTGCAACGGTTCGGCAAGATTATGGATCTTAAGTAGTGAGCTGGTAAATTGCAGCAACAGCCACGCGAACATAAAGATGATAAAGACAATAGTAAAAGTCCATTTACGGTTTGGCATAGTGGTGCTCCTTCAATCAGTAATCATATTGCCCATTATACATTAAATGATTACAGACAGGGCACCAAGCTGCCTTTTCGCAGTTGGAAAGGAAACTATGAATTAACCGTCTCAGAGGATTGCAATCTAGCAATACATATCCCCCCTAAGCCGACAAGATTCAGGGATTTATCCTGTTTTTCATTCGGGTTTTTCTTATGACAAGAATTTACGATTTTCGGGGTAAGTGCATAAATGATCAACGTAATTACCTATTTGCTTCGTTTTTCCTCAATGTTTCGTCCATACACTTTTCTCCTTTGGTCATAAGATAATTTGAAAATGAGTAAAGGAGGATTTATATGGCAGAAAAAGTGAAGGTTAGCCCGCAATTCAAAAGACTTTGTATGCAATTCGGAAAAATTCTAGGTGGTGAATCGGAAGTTGATGAAGGTCCGGTTTGTTTTGTCATGCGCATGACGAACTTAAGGGAGACGATCCTGGGAAGAAGAACGCGTTCGCCTTTGGTGCAAATGCAAATGTTTTCGTTTGAATCTCTTGATAAGTCAGGCCGCGCGCTTTGTTTGGGCGAGACTGCCGTACATCAAAATCAAGTGAATCGATTGATGTCGAATCTCCGTAAACGTGGGATTAAAGTGACTGCGCTTCATAATCACTGGTTAAAAGAAAACCCTCGTTTAATGTATATGCACTGGGAAGCCATTGACAATCCTCTTACGTTTGCTAGAAAAACCAAAGACTCCATTGCGTTCTTGGGTTAGAGCGGTAGAGTAATGAAGTTGTATTCTTAACTTATTCTGAAAGGATGATTTCAAATGGTCGAACAAGTGAAAGCAAGTCCCCGTTTTAGAAGACTATGTAACCAATTTTCAACCATTTTAGGTGGAACCGAGCATGAAATTACAAAGGGGCCGGTTTGTTTTGTCACCAGAAACAGGAAAGTAAACGCCTCAATTTTAGGAAGAGCTACCACATCTCCATTGGTTCGTTATCAACTGTTCTCGTTTGAATCACTGGACAGTTCAGGCCGTGCACTGTGTTTAGGAGAAACGGCCCTTTTTCAGAACCAAGTCAATCGATTGCTGTCAAACCTTCGTAGGAACGGGATCAAAGTAACAGCAGTCCATAATCACTGGCTGTTTGAGAATCCACGTCTTATGTATATTCACTGGGAGTCGATCGATAATCCCGTTGCATTTGCACGAAAAGTAAAACGTTCGATTGCCTTCTTAGGTTAATGATGAGGAATCATTCAGTAAGCATTTCGGGGGATATAACGCGTACTGGTTTTCTCATTCGACACATGTGGAAACGATAACTCCGCTGAGACGTATAACCTCAGTATTGAAAAGAAATAATTAAACTTTAACGAGCTCTACCTGTGGCAACGTCAGAAGTTATTTATGCATCAGGATCTGTGCTTATTTGGAAAGGTGGGGCAATAAGAGAATGAAGTTATTAGGAGCAGGCACTTTTATACTTTATAGCATCGTTACAGGAGGGATTGTTGGGCTTTTCGTATGGAGCTTTCTCGCTATTCTTTCTGTAACGACTCGCTTTTTATGGGTTGATTTGCCGAATGTAATGGATATTGGATATTGGACACTAATCGTGTGTGTAGTTGGCGGTATTTTAATAGGTTTATCTCAAAAGTACCTTGGTAATTATCCGCGATTAACAGATGAAGTAGTGGCAGAATTCAAGCAAACAAAACGAATTGATTACAGATCAGTATTTAAGGGCGCCATAATTGCAATTTGTGTACTTTCTTTTGGAGCCAGTCTTGGTCCAGAGGCGGCTTTAGTCGGGATTGTAGGAGGCCTTTCTACGTGGGCAGGAGATGTTTTGAAATCATTAGTTAAGAAGAAATCTGTATTAAATGAACATGGAGATATCATCATCGAATATAGTATTGAGACAACAATGGGTATGGTTTTTAGGGCGCCGCTATTTGGTGTTAGTACATTCTTTGAAGATAAAAAAGAATCAAGGTATATTAAGATAATAAAGCTAGTTGTATATTCATTAACTACTGCCGCAGGTTTTTCTGTGTTTATACTATTATCCAAAATAGATAACAGACATTTTTCTATAGCGGATTTTGGTACACCAGCATTAGGCGGATATGAAATATTAGCTATAATTCCGTTGATCCTTTTAGGAGTATTGCTTGCAAGATTATATGAATTTTTTAGTCATAGTGTTCAAAAAGTACTCAAACCACTTGAAAATTATAAAGTTATTAGAGCAGTGATTGGTGGGATAGTACTTGGGTTAGTCGGTACGATTCTCCCTATTACTTTATTTTCGGGGGAGCATGAGTTAACCGAGATCGCTGCTAAGTGGACCGATATGTCAGCTTATTTATTATTGGCAATAGGTATTTTAAAGCTATTTTTAACTGAATTTTGTTTAGCTTCTGGTTGGCGTGGAGGACATATCTTTCCTATTATTTTTGCAGGGGTAAGTATAGGCTATGGAATTGCGTCGATATTTTTGATAGATCCGGTAACATCTATTGCCATAGTCACTACATCTCTCACCAGTGCAGTACTCGGGAAGCCGCTGGCAGTTTTGTTGCTTTTAATCATGATCTTCCAAGTAAAGCTGTTTATACCTATGTTAATTGCAGCATATTTGCCAATGTATTTATTAAAGCTGAAACGGGGATAACTTATTTCTGTTTTCACAAGGCTGTGAAATGCACGTACTGAAATAAAACCCTAGGCTGTAAGCTGCTTCCGGTACTCTAACGGAGGCAGCTTATTTAGCTTTTCTATGGTAGATATTTGTTGTGGAATCGAATATAATCCTCATTTCTCCGTTGTGCCTATCCATATTTCGCACACCATAAGGATAGCGGTTGAAATATTTTTATCTTGAAAAATTGCACAAGTCGAACTACTGTAATCAATAAAGATGTAAATCTGCTAAAATCAGGAATGGGGTTGTATGTCATGATAATAGACGCTCATCAGCACTACTGGATACTGGATCGGGGGGATTATGGTTGGTTAACTCCAGCCGCGGGTCCCATACTATTTCAAGACTATATGCCGGACCTGTTAAAAGATGAATTGCATCATAACGGTGTTCAGGGGACGATTGTAGTACAAGCGGCGCCGACGATGGAGGAGACTTCATTTCTCCTTGATTTGTGTGACAAAGAGGACACCTTGATTGGCGTAGTGGGATGGCTTGATATCAACGCTTCAAATTTTGAACAGCATTATCTTCGTTTTCGAAGCCATCCGCGTTTTGTGGGGATTCGTCCAAATTTCCCGGATTTAGCAGATGGAGAGTGGAGAGATCACAAGCAGCTCATACATAATTTATCAATACTTGCTGAGGATGATTGTGCTGTTGAATTGTTAGTTCGTCCACCTGCCTTGGCAGGGATGGCAAACCTATTGGAGCATGTGCCTAAACTATCAGCTGTTGTCGACCATCTGGGTAAGCCGGATTTGTCCGGGAAGGATTATCAACTATGGGCGGACGGAATGCGCTCCATTGCGAAATTTCAACGTACCTCTTGCAAAGTGTCTGGATTGATGACGGAGGGGGGATTTGGAGATAGGAAGCCTGCCCAAGTGATACAGCCTTTTATTCAGCATGTTATTCAGGTGTTCGGTTCTTCCAGATTGATGTTTGGCAGCGACTGGCCGATTTGTTTGCAGGCTGGCAATTATAAGGAAATGAAGTCCATGATCGAGGAGGCGTTATCCATTTACTTGTCTGCTGACGAAATCCGTCATATTTTTGGCTGTAATGCAGCTAGGATATATGATTTACAATAGGAGGAAGCCATGTATAAGTCAAAAAAATATCTGTTCCAGCTACTTCTCTCCATTTCTGTCGTTACGGTTATTTTTCTGACGGTGAGTTCTTCACTACTGTATTACACTTCTGAGAATAAGATGCTCAACATGCAGCAGCACGCAGATTTGAAAGTGCTTTCACAAATTAAGTATAATGTCGATAATTTAAATGAAACGGTCAAAAATATTACGGTTTCCACTTATATGGATCCGGATGTCGTTTATTTATTGAATACGTCGGTCATGGATAAAGGAGAGCTCGCACAGAAGCTGAACAGATTAGAAAAAACAGTTTCTGGATCCATGTTCCTACAAAACATTACGATTTATAATGCGAATACCAAGTGTTACTACTCGACCAAAAGTAGCATAAATTGCTTGGACGATGGCATGAACGGTTTGATATCCAGCTATATAAAGTCTCAAAAAGAAATACCCAAGCTAGAGTTTATTCCCATATCGGGCGAAAATGTTAAGTCGCCGGTTTTCTCGATGTTTATCTATGAGAAACTAACAGAAAGCAAGCTGATTGTGACCTTAAAGCCGTCTTGGCTTTTCGATAATATCAGTAATATGAATCATGTGAACAGTGAACAACAAGGAACTATTTTTATTACGGACAAGTCGGGCACGCCACTTCTAGAGACTAACATGAGCACTCCGATTCCTTTAGAGGAATACCGTGAGGTGATTCGTAATCGAGCTGAGGCCGGGGTTGATCAGGATTATCTCGTCCATGAGAGCGGCAGCAACAAGTTTATACTTAGCTTTATGTCATCGAGTCAGAGTAATTGGATCATTGCGAGCTTACAGCCTTATGA
Source organism: Paenibacillus sp. FSL R10-2734 (assembly GCF_037963865.1). NCBI lineage: Bacteria > Bacillati > Bacillota > Bacilli > Caryophanales > Paenibacillaceae > Paenibacillus > Paenibacillus sp. FSL R10-2734. The sequence continues at coordinate 3,632,614 of NZ_CP150170.1, forward strand.
TGTTGTTCTCGGTGAGCTCCATGAGATGCAAAGGAATTCTTTGATTATTATAAGTATAATTCTCATTCTATCTATAGTAGTCTCCTTTTTTATAGCCTTTCGCCTCTATCGACCTATTGAAAATATGCTGGAGCAGATAATTGGGAAACGATTCAGCGGGACAGAAAAACGTTCGGATCTCGATGAGCTCAAGCTTATTACAAGCGAATATCAAGACGCGATGCAAAAATTAGTTAAGTTGGAAAAGGAAGAATATTCACAGAGGGATACGCTAAAAACCTTCGCACTCCGAAGACTGATCTCCGATACAAGCCTGTTAACACCGCAGGAGATCAAGGAGACCCAGTGGGATATCGATCTCCATCACAAGCTGCGTCTTTGCGTGCTTTTAATCGATGATCTGGAGGCATTTGAAAGACAATCAAGCGATTCTGATAAGCGTCTCTATAAATTTGCAATTGCCAATATTACTAAGGAAATTTTAGCGAGAGATTTGCACTGTGAAGTCGTGCCTATGCAGAACGATCATTTCGTCCTGCTGCTAGGGGAAGACCGTGAAGGCTCCAATATGCACTTGGATGACCTGATTGGAGTCTTACAAGAGCTTCAGCAAACCATTAAAGCATATTACCGAATTTCTTTCTCCATTACGATCGGGAATGAGATGGAGGATTACAGCCAGCTTTCACGTCAATATGGACAGGTTTTGGAAAATGCATCCTACCGCATCATTTATGGGGAATCTTGTATTATTACATCCGAGCATGTTAAACGTAATATGGAAAATAACGGGCCATTTCAATTCCCGGCAGAGGTGGAGAAGAAAATTTCGGAATCCATCAAGTCCGGACATAGCAATATATTCCGTGAACAACTCGAAATTTTGTTTCACCAATTGGAAAGCTTGCATTATAACAACATCATGTATTCCATTTTTAATCTGTTCACCATTCTTAATCAAGCGGTGGGAGATATCAACAATCGATCCGTTAGACAAGTGAATTTGGACTTCAAATATCAATACCAGCAGCTGCTCAAACAGGAATCGCTGGAGGCCATGTTCAACATTTTCTTGAATATATTTCATGAAATTCAAGATCAACGCTCACAGGACTTCAAAATGCAGTCCAATCAGATTTTGATTGATACGGTAAAAGAAATGATTGAGGAGCAATATGATGATGCCAATCTAAGTCTGCAGAGTATAGCGAGCGCGATGAAATTATCATCAGCCCATATCAGCAAGCAGTTCAGGCAACATGAATCGATGTCGATCAGCGAATATATTAATGAGGTTCGTCTGTGCAATGCGCTAACGCTTCTTGAAAACAAAGATTACAGTATTTCACGCATTATGGACATGGTGGGTTACAGTAACGAAAGCTATTTCTTCAAGCTCTTCAAGAAAAAGTTTGGCACAACGCCCAAAGAATATCGTTTTAAAAAAGTCATTAAGGACTAGGAAGTTTCATTGGCTGCCCATAAGCCGTTTCAGTTTGAAGGTTTAATGCTGAAGCGATGCTTACTGGGCAGTTTTGCGTTTTTATCTTAAAACTACAGTGTTTTCGCGATTTTACCTACAAAAAGTAGAGTGTTTTTTTAAAATTACAGTATTTTTTATTCTTGTTTTCGCTGGATAATAGGGGCACAGAAGTCGCATGAGGCAATGAGAAGGAGGATCAGGAATGATAAAAAGGGAGTGGAGGCACTTCAAGCGTAACCGGGATTTGTTTGTCATGTCATTACCGGCGATCGTGTATAAAATGTTACTTAGTTATCTACCTATGCTTGGATTGGTCATTGCATTTAAGCAATATCGATACGATCTTGGCGTATTCGGAAGCGAGTGGGTGGGTTTAAAAAACTTTGAGTTTTTCTTCCGTTCGGATACAGCGTTCATTGTTACGAGGAACACAATTCTTTACAATCTTTCTTTTATTGTGCTCACAATGGTAATAGCGCTTACATTGGCGATCTTGTTGAATGAAGTCTCAAGAAAGTGGATCAAGTTGCATCAAACGGTATTATTTTTACCTTACTTCCTATCATGGGTAGTGGTCGGATATGTAGTACTGGCATTCCTAGATCATAAAAGCGGATTTATAAACGTTACGTTAGGAATGTTCGGTGAAGGGGCGATCAAATGGTATGAACAGGCGAAGTATTGGCCCGTAATCATCGTGATTACTCAGCTTTGGAAAGCGGTAGGATTCTCAACACTGATTTACTATGCAGGGCTTCTAGGAATTGACTCCAGTTATTATGAAGCCGCTAAAATTGATGGTGCAAACAAATGGCAGATGGTTCGAAAGATTACGATTCCATTACTGACACCGTTGATCGTGATCTTGTTCATTGTGGATGTGGGGAAAATATTTCGAGCCGACTTTGGATTATTCTACTTTATTCCGAACGATTCAAGTTTTCTCTACGGCACGACAGATGTTATCGATACTTATGTATACCGCTCACTTCGGGTTGTCGGGGATATTGGAATGTCTACTGCGATAGGATTTTACCAGTCCGTCGTCGGATTTGTTCTGGTCCTGTTAGCGAACTGGATTGTTAAAAAAATAAACGAAGATAACGCACTTTGGTAAGGAGGAGATGTATGATGCCGACTTCACAAGTCGCGATCAATAAGAAAACTGCAAATCGTTTTATCGAAAGCAAACAATCCAGATGGAGCTCCCGGATCATTAATCTATTCTTCTGTTTGCTATCTATCCTGTTTATTATCCCTTTGCTGCTGGTTATATCCATTTCATTTACGGATGAAAAGACACTATTGCAAAGCGGATACCAATTAATTCCGGAAAAGTTCAGTCTTGCCGCGTATTCCTTGATTTTTGATTCGCCAGGCGTTTTGCTTAATGCTTATGGCATTACGATTCTAGTGACGGTGATCGGGACGGTTATAGGCTTGTTTCTTACAAGTTTGACCGCCTACACGATTTCAAGGAAAGATTATCGGTACCGAAAAATAATGACTTTTTTTGTATTCTTTACAACATTATTTAGCGGCGGACTCGTTCCGTTCTATATTATGGTCACTCAGTACTTGCATCTGAAAGACACAATAGGGGCATTGATTGTTCCTTACCTGCTTAGTCCATTTTTCATTCTTGTGATGAAAGGCTTTATGGATAAAATACCCCTGGAGGTCATTGAATCTGCAAAGATGGATGGAGCAAGCGAATGGCGTATTTTCTTTACCATGGTGATTCCGCTTTCCCTGCCTGCGATGGTAACCATCGGACTATTTATTTCTTTCCAGTATTGGAACGACTGGTGGCTGGGCTTGCTGTTCATCGACAACCAAAATTTAATTCCGCTTCAATTGATGCTGTATCGTGTGATGAGTACCATTGAATATTTATCAAACAACTTATCATCCGTTAACGTAAGTATCGACATGACACAATTCCCGAGCTTGTCCACAAGAATGGCCATGGCGGTGCTTGCAGCAGGACCAATGATGCTTGTTTTCCCATTTTTCCAAAAATATTTCATTAGCGGCTTAACGGTAGGCTCTGTCAAAGGCTAACATCAAAGGACATTATCAAACTGTTTTCTGATGAACGTGCGGCTACAAGAATAACTTCACGTCATCACGAACTGTTGATATAAGAATCAAATTAGGGGGAATTATGCGATGAATAAACAATGGTTCAAAGTAATTGCAGGTGTGCTCGGTCTGTCAATGGTTTTGGTGGCATGCGGCGGTGCCAAGGAAGAGAAAAAGACAGCTGGGGAAGGACAACAGAAAGAAGAGCTTCCGATGGTGGAGCTCGTTTGGAATTTTCCGCTGAGTGCCATTCCGCAAGATCTGGATACCGTACAGGAAGCCGTAAACAAAATTACCAAGGGAAAAATCAACGCAACCGTAAAACTGAAAGCGCATACCTTTGCTGACTACAATCAAAAAATGAATACGGTCGTCGCATCTGGTGAGAGTTACGACATTGCATGGACGGCGAATTGGAACTGGGATTATTTGCAAAATCAATCGAAAGGCGCATTCCTTGAACTCGATGATTTGCTGAATAGCAACGCGCCAGGTTTATTGAAATCGATGCCTGAATTCGTGTGGGATGCAGCCAAAATTCAAGGTAAAGTTTATGGCGTTCCTAACTATCAGACGGTAACAAAAAGAGAAGGCTTCATCATTCAAAAGCGTTTCGCGGACAAATATAGTTTAGATGTGAGCTCCATCAAGAAGCTTGAAGACATCGAGCCGTTCCTGAAACAAATTAAAGAAGGTGAATCAGCGGAGATTGTACCATTTCTGAATGACAAGTATGGAAGATTCAATATCATGCCCCAATCTCTAGGTATGGAAGCGATTACGGCAAATAACATAATCGGCGTAGATCTGAAGAATCCCGAAACTCCGATTAATCTGTATGAGACCGAGCAGTATAAGCATTATTTGGATACGATGAGAAATTGGTATACAAAGGGCTACATCAATGAAAATGCGGCTACTTTGAAGAATAAAAACGATATTATCCAAACAGGCAATGCTGCAGTACAGTTTCATAATGTTCTTAAACCGGGCGGAGAAGTCGAAGCCAAAGCTGCTAATGGTGGAAATGATGTTATCTATGTTCCATTGACAGAGCCTTATGCATCTACAGGTACAGTTATTACTACCATGCAAGCCATCAATAAGAACTCTAAAAATCCTGAGCGTGCGATGATGTTTATAAACCTGTTGAACACAGATAAAGAACTTTATAACACCATCAGCTTTGGTGTGGAAGGAAAACATTACACCAAAGTGTCCGACAACGTGATTCAAGTAAACAAAGATGGGGGTTACGCGCCAAATGCAGGATGGGTATTCGGTAATACATTTAATGGCTACTTAGTTGAAGGCGTCGATCCTGCTGTCTTAGAGGAGACCAAAAAGGCGAATGAATCCGCGACGAAATCTCCATTAATGGGCTTTAAGTTTGACAGTACACCTGTTATGGCTGAAATCGCAAACCTGGCTACAGTAATCGATCAGTATCTACCTGCTTTGGAAACCGGTACATGGGATCCGAACGAAAAGCTGAAAGAATTCCAAGATAAACTGAAGCAAGCTGGTACCGATAAGGTTATGGATGAACTGGCGAAGCAGATTAAGGCCTGGAAGCAAACAAAGTAATCATAAATTGATGGATATGTATGCGTACAGCGACGATCGTAGCATGAGTCGCTGTACGTATCTGTTCATATGGACATCCACTTGTTTTTAGTTCATTAGGTCTTCAACAACAGAGGTGACGAAATTGATAAATAAATTGACATTAAAGCAGTTAAAGCAGGCTTTGGAAGAACCGCCACATTCAACATATAAGCTGTATGAGGAAGCGAGCTCTTCTGAACATTGGCGGAGAATTAGCGAAGATTCGAAATATTCAGCTTTTTGGGAGCAACTGAAGAAGCGCGGAAAAGAACGGATCAAAGAGCAGTCGCTTCCACCTCAATTCTCGGAGTTTATTTTATTCGGCACTACCGGTGACCGCTCTTTCTATCAGAATAAGCGAGATCATTTAATTGAAGGCGTTCATACGTTCAGCTTGCTGGTCATGACAGACAAGCAAAACCCGGAATGGGTCGCGGGACTAGAAAACGCACTTTGGAGCATTTGCAATGAATTTACCTGGGTACTACCTGCGCATGTGGGACTTTACATTAACCAATATCCGCATCGAATTTGGGACCAACCGAACATGCCGCGCGAAACGGTGGATTTGGCATCGGCGCATATCGGGTTTACGCTTGCTGAAATCATCCACTTCATGGGAAGCCGATTGCATCCATGGGTGGTGGAACGGGTCAAGGCCGAAATCGAACGACGACTTTTTCAAGTTTACTTTCATGACCCGGTTCCTCAGAACTGGGAACTCAAAACGAACAATTGGCCTGCCGTTTGCGCCTCTTCCATTGGAGCGGCAGCTATTTATATGGAACAGGACAGTGAAAAGCTAAGCGGAATGCTGTGGAGGGTGATTAATGTTCTGCGCGGTTACCTGTCGGGCTTTGATGAACAAGGAGCTACTCCCGAAGGACCGGCATACTGGCAGTATGGTTTCTCTCATTTCGTCTTTTTCTCGGAATTGTTAAAAGAGCGAACCCAAGGACGAATTTCCCTTCTAGCAGATTCCAAAATCGAGCAGATTTCACTCTTTCCGCAATTTTGTATGCTGGGTGACGGCAAAGTGGTCAATTTCTCCGACTCTCCTGAACAGGTGAAATGGAATCCGGGATTGATTCACCGCTTGCAAAGCTACGCACCATCTCTTCAAATGCCACAATCATCGAGCTTGCTGCAGCCGACATCCAGCAGCTGGATTGAGACCTCAAGACTTTTGCTGTGGTCGCCTGAACAGACAGAGTCCCGGGAAGCGGAATGGCATAAATCAGGGTCGATAGAAGAGCGAATTTTCGAAGGAAATCAGTGGGCCATTTCAAAGATCATCGATTCGGAGGGACATTTGGTTGCTTTTGCAGCAAAGGGCGGCTATAACGAAGAACCTCATAATCATAATGATTTAGGACACTTCATCCTGCATGTTGACGGTCAAAGCGTGCTTGCAGATATGGGGCTGGGTATCTATACCAGACAGTATTTCCAGCCAGAATATCGCTACAATCAATTGAATGCCGGCTCGCACGGGCACTCGGTGCCTATTGTGGACGGATGCAGACAGGGCTTCGGAAAACAGTATTACGCCGAATTGGTCGAACATCATCAGACGGATAAAGAGATGGGGTTTTCCCTTGATTTGACTCAAGCCTATGACTGTCCTTCTTTGGAAAGTCTTACTCGACATTTTGCATGGAAACGCACAGTGAATGAATCGCCTCAACTTTTGATCCGAGATCAGGTTTCATTTTTGGGCGAGCTGAATTCCTTCCAGGAGGTGTTTATTAGCAGTACCGAACCGGTAAAAAATGCTCCAGGTCAATTCATGTTGAACAGCGTGATGTTCTTCTATGAAGAGAACGACTGGCGTGTGGAAGTGGAGGAAGTAACACTAGATTCCGATACCGAAAAGGGAAAGGAATTCTACCGGATGATTCTACACTGCAAGCACCCTGAAAGAATCATGGAGATGACATTCAGGTTCGAAATTCACAAAGAGAATCACCTTGCACCTAATTTTCAATAAAGGAGTCGGAGCAGCGTGGAATATGCCACATTGGGGAAAACAGGTTTTCGAGTATCCAAAATCGGTTTGGGCGGCGCGCCACTTGGAGGCGATTTCGGCGAGACAACGGATGAAATCGTTACTCATGTAATCGATAGTGCTTTGGATTTTGGCATTAACTTTATTGATACTGCCCCTTTGTACGGACGTGGGGAAAGTGAGCGGAGAATCGGGAAAGCCCTGAAAGGTAAACGCGGGAATGTCATTCTTGCCTCCAAGGCGATTATGCGTGGGGAGCCTTATTCGTATGAAAATACAATCAAGTCCGTTGAAGATAGCTTACGCAGACTACACACGGATTATATTGATTTAATCCAATTGCATGAATTGGAGCAGACGACTTATGAACAGGCCGTAAATGAAACACTGCCTGCATTCCGCAAGCTGAAAGAGCAAGGGAAAGTAAGAGCGATTGGTGTAAATGCAGGAGATCTTGAGCTGTTGATGCCATTCCTGCGCGAAGATCTGGTCGATACCATTCAGACATATACAAAATATACATTAATAGACTATACGGCAAAAGATGAGCTATTACCCCTTGCGAAGGAAAAAAATATCGGCGTCATTCATGGCAGTCCACTTGCGATGGGAATTTTAGCGGACCGACCGGCGCCTTTTTTAAGGAATAATAAGGTGATGCTTGAAGAAGCGGAACGAAGAATAGCGCAGTTGGATTTTTTACGTAAAAGTGAAATGAATGGACTTGTTGAGGCCGCGCTTCGATTCAGTCTGACATGCCCAGATATCGCAATTACATTAGTCGGAACGACTTCAGTGAAGTCGCTGGAATTAAACACCGGCTATTGCGATGGAAGAGGATTATCTGATGAAGAGATGAAAAAAGTGATTGGATTATTCCCTGGACAGCGATTGTTTTAGAACAATATTGGATAGGAGGAGTCAGAATGAGACTCGCAGGAACAATCGCACTGAGGTCAATCACAATAAAATGGTAGCCGAATCGTAAAAAAAGAGTACAAAGGGACAGAGAAACAGGAGGTTTCACGATGGCCATTACAGAGAACCCGCAATCGATTCCTGTCATTGCCGCAAAGCGGAAAACAATACCGCCACAGTGGGCATTCATGCAGCGTCAATTATTTGATCAATTGAACAAGGCGGCAGTGGAGTTTGTTGAACGCTATACGCAGCCGGACGGTACGCTTATCTGGAGACAGGATTGGCCGGGTATGGATGGATCCGACGATCCCTATGAAGGATTTATGAATTTAGCTCTGCTATATATGCTTGGCGGTAGTTCTGAACTTCATGAGCTGTCCCGCAAAATTTGGGATGGCATCACATGGCAGTGGACGGAATATGGTCAAATTCATCGCGAATTCGACGCGTATTACGACTGGATGCATCACGGCGAAGGGTATTTGTACATCTATTTTCTGGGACTCGCCGGCCCTGCTACATTAAAGGATCATCAGCGGGCGGCGCGATTTGCCGCCATGTATATGGGTGAGGACAAAGAAGCGCCAAACTATGATAAAGAACGAAAGCTGATTCGTTCACCCATTACGGGAAGCCGTGGTCCTCGATTTGAACTTACTGGTGAGGATTGGTGCACACACCGCGGCATTCTCGATGATTATTTGGCACCTTATGAAGATATTCCGGGCGTGGACTTTGCTAGCGGAACATGCGCATGGTCGAACGATGAGGTTTATGCCCGCGTTATCGCCATGATGAACGAGCGGATGACTCGTGGTGATGTGCCATTGAATTTAAATGCCACCGGGCTTGTAACTCATGCATTCCTTCATTTCGGAGAAGAAAAGTATCGTGAGTGGGTTTTGGAATACCTGACCGTGTGGGAAGAGCGAACGAAACAAAACGGTGGGATCATACCCGATAATGTAGGTCTGACCGGTAAAATCGGGGAGTACAATGACGGCAAATGGTGGGGTGGATACTACGGATGGCGCTGGCCGCACGGGTTCTTGACGATTATTGAACCGCTAACGAATGCATGTATGAACGCGGTGCTGCTGTCAGGGGATATGAGCAAGTTGAACCTGGCCAGGGAGCAATTGGATGCAAACTGGGCGCTTCGAAAAGAACAGGACGGAAAATGGGTTGTTCCAAATAAAAAGTTTGACTCAGGTTGGTCGGATTTCCGCGGCGCGGATCCAAAATATGCGATTTACCTTTGGACGATGTCCATGGCGGATGAAGATCTGGTGCGCATTGAGCGCATTCCTAAGGATCATGATTGGAATGAAATTATTATTCCGAAACTATCCGGTACCGATAAAAAGACACGCAGAAACACTAAACATTATATCGGAAATACACAGCCATGGTTTCAATTTATCTCCGGCAAACATCCGGATTATCCGATACAGGCTTTAAAAGCCAACTTCGAGCTTGTTGAACAGCAATTGAGTAAACTGCGATCACAAGCCGGAGACCCTTACAACTGGTCCAATCAGTATAGTGAGAATGATTTCTCGAGCATTCATATTTGGCAAGAAATGTGTCCTGTGTATATGGAGAGTCTTGTCCAATTGACATTAGGCGGTCCGATGCATATTTCGCACGGTGGATTGCAGCATGCCCGGGTTCGATATTTCGACGTATGTGCCAAGAGACCCGGATTGCCGGAATCCGTTGCAGCGCTCGTCAAAGAGCTCTCTGCTAACTCCGTGACAGTGGAAATAGTGAATATCAGTTTGTTTGATCATCGCTCTGTTATCATTCAAGCCGGCACTTTTGGGGAGCACTTATTTAGAGAAGCATCCATTATCGGTGATAAAGATGAGGTGACTGAAACGATTTCAGTCCACCAAAAATGGCTTACCGTAGATTTAGCACCCGGAACCAGTGTGACTCTTCGAATCAGCATGGATCGATACGTGAGCTCCCCTTCTTACGATATGCCGTGGCTGGATTCAGAACAAAAAGACTTGCTTAAGGGCAGATTGCTATAGTCTAACAAGGAGTGAGAAGTACAGGATGAACGCTCATATCTCTTATTTAAATAAACTTGAAATGGCTGATCCTAACGCAGGTCTGAAGAATGACTTTATATCTCGTCAGCCTCACATGTCAGTTCAGACGACCACTATAAATAAAGAGTATTATTTGGATTTTGCCGAAGGGAGACTTCGCGCCTTTCTGCCTTATGTTACTGAGGAAGGTGCTGTTCTCGATCCGAAGGACGGAAAAGAACATGAATATGCAACGGCATCCTTCGCCAAGGCAGGTGCTGTACTTCTTCATTCAGGCCGGTGTCAGGAATTGCTGGACACCATTCTGAAAGCGATGGACTGGGGCAGCTATTGTCTTGGCGAAAACCAGGTTCCAGACGATCATGCGGATTTCACATCCCATATGCTGGTTCTGGCATATGAGCTGTTATCCGACTTCGCAGATTCTTTCCGTGTTGAACGCTGGCGTTACAATTTGCAGCGGTTCGAGCCGGAGCTTACCTATTCGCAAACCGAGCGGAACTTCCCTGATATCAGGCAAGTACGCAATTGGGCAACGTATGCAATGCACGGAGAGATGATGAGGTATCGCACCGGTCTAGCCGATACAACCAGCTTTATTGACAAGTACTTACCGTATCAACTGACACGGTTCACGCCAGAGGGCTTATATCGGGATCCAAATTTGCCTGCCGCTTATGATCTGGCAGCCAGAGATCAGTTAAACGGAGTGCTGGAAGCCGGATACCAGGGGGCATCCGCGGAACTGTTGAAGATTCTTCTTCATCGCGGAGCCCAGACCATGCTGTTTACGCAATCCGTTACCGGAGCTACAAGCTGCGGAGGCCGCAGCAACCAGCTGCTTTGGAATGAGCTGTCCTTTACCCATATTTGTGAAAGGGAGGCAGCTTATTACCTTCGACACGGAGATTTGTTGTGGGCAAAAACGTTTAAACGCGCGGCACATCTAGCTTATCAATCGATTCTACGATGGGTAGACGATCCTGAAGAATTTCGCCTTTTTAAAAATCGATTTCCTGTATCAGAGCGGGTTGGTTACGAATTTTACGCCTATCATTCCACGTACAGCTTGTATGCCGCTCAGATCGCTGTTTCGTGTTATATGGATGCGGATGACTCTATTGAAGAAGCGGCTGCACCATGCGATGTCGGAGGCTTTGTGCTGCATTTACCATCATCCATCGCATCTATGCAACTACCGGACCGAAGCAAGGCGGCTATCATATAAGTTTGGATACCGCTGCTCAGATGGGCCAGGACGCGACCGGATTTGTCCGTTTACATCGGTCAGGAATTCCGGAAGAGACGGCTCTGTCAACGGGAATAGCCGGCTTGGATGGGGAAATTCCGTGGATTTTTTATCGTCCCAAACAGACGATTCCCGCACCGTTGATTCCAGCAGCCATTGGCCCTACATGGAGAGATGAGCATGGAGCTTGGTACAGACTGGCCAATTACGGCCGCAGACAGCATGAAGTGTTCCACGCCTTGGATGTGGAGGGGCAACCTTTAAATGCGGAAAGGCTGCATTGGATAAATGAACTATCGTTGCTGGAAAGTCAGGAGGAGGACTTAAGCTTTTCTCTGTCGTATATCGCAAGCCCGCAGCCAAAGGCCTATCCTTTGGATCCGAATACTCCCGGTGCTAACGTTAATGAAGTATATCAGCGTGCGATCAGTGACGTTCTCCCCAGACCGGGAAATGGCAGTGCGGAACGTATTGAGGAAATTTACCAGATCGGTATGGAGGGAACAACGGTTACCTGGAAGCTGAATTCAGCTGAAGCGGCTGAGATAACTGCAGTTGGGGTTACCGTTCCGCTACTGGTGACGAATGGGACGGAACAATCAACCATCAACTCTGAAGGAAGCAAGGTTACGGTAAATTACGGTCATGCCAAATATACCGTGTGGGCGGATGAATCAGAGCATGGCGTGGAATTGGAAATGCTGCCCGGGCGAATGCCGAATCGGAACGGTCATTATCAGCTGGCCCAATGGACGCGAAAAGATAAACAGGAAATCACCTTACGCTTTTCACTAACGCTGGAACAATAAGGCCGTCAGGGACGGAAGGAGATTGAGATGAAGATTATCGAGCCGCATCCTGATTCGGAAAGTCAACTTTGGCTTGAAGCGACCTGGGGCAAGATTATAGGAAAAGTCGAGAACATGTGCGACTCGATCGGAGCGGATTTTCCATACGCTTCGTATCATGGCAAATATAATCGCGAACAAGCGGATTGGTGGACCAACGGTTTCTGGCCAGGACTGTTGTGGCTTGTATATCGTGAGACGAAAGATGAACGTTTGAAAGAAGTTGCAGCACTTACCGAAGCAAGAATGGATGTGGTGCTATATGATTTTTTTCCGCTTCATCACGATGTAGGCTTTATGTGGAGCTTGTCTTCCGTGGCGCAGTTCAAATTGCTTGGCCATGAAGATTCCAGACGACGGGCCATGACCGCGGCAAGTCATCTGGCGGGACGCTTCAATCCTGCTGGACAATTCATTCGGGCCTGGAATCAGCCAGAACGGGTCGGTTGGGCGATCATCGATTGCATGATGAATTTGCCATTGCTGTATTGGGCCAGCGAGGAGACCAAGGATCCGCGATTCCGTCATATCGCGAGGCTGCATGCGGATACCACGCTACGTGAGTTCCTAAGGCTGGATGGTTCGACTCATCATATCGTCTGCTTCGATCCGGAGACGGGAGAACGTCAGGAAGCGCTTGGTGGACAAGGCTATGACCCGAATTCAGCCTGGTCCCGCGGCACGGCATGGGCGATTTACGGGATGGCTTTAAGCGCTAGATATACCGGTGATCAACGCTATATCGATGCGGCCAAGCGTTCGGCCGATTTTTTCCTCGCAAATTTGCCGGATGACGGTCTTCCGCCATGGGATTTCCGGGCGCCTTGGGAAGAAGGAATGGCCATGGACTCCACGGCATCCGCATGCGCGGCAAGCGGAATCCTAGAACTTAGTTTGCTGGTACCGTCAAGTGAATCCCGTATGTACCATGATGCGGCTGAGAAGCTGCTTCGTAAGTTGGATGAACGATATACAACCTGGAATGATCCGCATGAAGAAGCAATTTTGCTGTTTGGTACAGCCAATAGTCCGCGAAAAACTCATGTGAACGTACCCATTATATACGGAGACTTTTTTTTTGCGGAAGCAATTTGCAAGCTGCGGGGCATCAAAGACACGTTCTGGTAAAGGGAGCTGCTTGTATGAAACGGTTGTTATATTATTCCCAACTTCGGAGTAACTCCGAAAGCAAGTTTCGCCGAACGGTCAATACAGATATTGAGTCTCTTCGAAAGGATTGGACAGCTCAGGGACTATCCGATGTTTCCATCTTTATCTTACAGCAGTTTGTGTTTATTTACGCGGAAGCAGACCCTTCAGCAGAACACGCAGAGTGGCGCTGGCCACGGCATTATAGCCGGATCTTGGTAACATGGCCGTCAGTTCCATTAAGTAAGGGCCATCCTTCCGGATCCAGGGAGAGTTTCGAAGTGCCTTTAATCGATGTTTTTCACGACGGGGTGCCGTCAGATCGTTCATCTTGGAGAGATCACCGTCACATTGATGAGCGTATCGGCTCGGTCGCTTGTTTACGTCCAGAGATGGCAGCAAGCTATATCTACTACCATTTTCAAAAACAGGAAGAAGCGGCGGCGAGCTTTAATCAAACTTATATAATTGGAATGTTCGGCACACTGATCTTTTCGTATCATGAGTTGCCCAGCCTGACTAGCGGACATAAACCTCATGGACTTCTTCATACGCAGCAATCACCGGTCCATTGGCATGAAGCGATGCTGCCTCACTTTATTCCTTGGAAGGATGAGTCGGGCAATGATATTTTGTGGATGCAGATGGAGAGAATCCAGGGAAGTAGCCTGTAACTAAATTAGCGAGGAGTGAACACAATGATAACCGGAATAAGGCAGTGGCTGATGCCATTTAACAAAGTCTGTTTAAGTGTCGTATTAATTGCTTCGTTCTCTTTTCCATTAATTATGAATCATTCGATTGTGATGGCTGCAGGCGCTACATATTATGTAGATACGAATGGAAGTGATGTCAATGACGGGATATCTTTAAGTACGCCGTTCCAAACGATTGGACGCGCCGCTCAAGCAGCGACAGCTGGCGATTCGGTGCTCATCCGTGGAGGAACATACAGGGAAACGGTCATCCCGCTACATTCTGGGACGAACGGGAATGAAATTACTTACCAAAATTACAATGATGAGAAAGTAATTGTCACTGGCAATGATGTCGTTACCGGATGGACGCAAGACAGTGGAAACATCTATAAAGCTCCGATGTCATGGAATTTAGGGGCGGGAAATCAAGTGTTCGTCAACGGAGCATTGATGGATGAAGCTCGTTGGCCTAACCAGACAGGAACGTTACTGAATCCTACAACATCCTCAGCGGGTACATTTACGAATGCGACCAATATTTACGATACCTCACTTCCGGGTGGGAATAATTTCTGGAAGGGTGCGACGATTTGGACTACAAGCGGAAGTGCGTGGATTGCTCAAACTTCAACCGTAACGGGGTACGATTCCATTTTAAAGAAGCTGACTATACAGCCTTTAAAGGGTACAGGAACCTATTACGATCCTAAATCTGGAAATCGGTATTATTTGAGCGGTATTAAAGGAGCGTTGGACACCGCAAAAGAATGGTGGTATGATTCCGCGAACGGTCAGCTCTATTTGTGGGCTCCTGGCGGCGGAAATCCATCTACCGTCATGGTTGAAGCCAAAAAGAGAAACAATGCTTTTGATTTATCCGGTAAATCCTACATCAACGTTAAAGGGATACAAATTACGGCTTCCACGATTGTGACGGATAACTCTACCGATCATGTTACGCTGCAGGAGATTGCAGCCAAATACGTTTCACACCATAATTTGAACACCAGCGCCGGAGAACAAGCGAATCTCGGAATCATTCTTAACGGCAGCTATAACGAGATACGCGATAGCGAGATTGCTTATAGCTCGGGCAGTCTTGTTACGATAAAAGGAACGAATAACAATATCATTAACAGTTATATTCACGACGGCGGCTATGTACCGAACTGGGAAGGTCTCGTCAACCTGCAGGGAGCGAACAGCTTGATCAGTCATAATACCGTATCGGATGCCGGGCGTGTGACGGTTTATTTCAGCGGCGGAATGACTGCTAATGTAATCCAATTCAACAATATTTATAACGCAGGCTGGCTGACCACGGATTTGGGCATGGTTTACGGGCCGAATACGGACGGTCAAAATACGGAAATCCATCACAACTATATTCACGATAATAAAGCAGCCGCTGCGAATTCAGGAATATATCTGGATAATTATACAAACAATTTTATTTTGCATCATAATGTCGTGTGGAACAACGAGGGCATTCGATTGAATACACCGTCTAATTACAATCTTATATATAATAATACCGTATGGTCCAATACGTCTCCGGTCGGAGCGTGGGGAGATGTTTTTGCTCAAGATATGTATGGCGACAAAATATACAATAATATCATCAAAGGTGTGGATACTGTAACCGCAGCCAACGCTGAGCATAGGTTTAATTTGACTAGTTCACCGGGATTTGTAGATGAAGCGAACGCCAATTATCGTTTGTTGTCTACTTCAGCGGCCAAGGATTCAGGCAAGGTGATCCCGGGGATTACTGATGGATACACAGGAAGTGCTCCGGACATCGGAGCTTACGAATATGGGGGTGAGGACTGGATTGCAGGTCACAATTTTGCAAGTTCACTTAGTCCGACCTATACAAGACCGGATACACCTCAAATGAATCGTGTGGTCAACGGTGGCTTTGAATGGGGAAATCTGAGTAATTGGACGAAAACGGATGGGGGAAATGCCTCGGTTGTTGCCGACAATCATTGGGGCAAAGCAGCTAATGCGGGGATGTCGAGATCGCAATTCAATGGTGTTAAGCTTAGCGGCAGCGTGGACGGGATCACGCAAACCGTTACTGGCCTTGAGCCTGACACGAACTATATCGCGGGAGCATGGCTGCGTTCACCCGCGGGCGAAAACGCGGTTCTCGGTGTGACGGACTTCGGTGGTACAGAGGTCAGCGCTTCTTCAAATAGTTCAACTTGGACTATTGTGAAGGTGAAATTTAAGACAGGTCCATCACAAACGAGCGCTAAAATCTTTTTGAAAAAGACTTCCACAACGGGGGAAGCATACGTGGATGATGCGGGTCTCGTATTGGATTCTTATTATCAATCCATGTATAGCTTCGAGGGATTCGAAAACGGCCTAGGAAACTGGATCTCTGTCCCAGGCAAAGGTACGCCATCCCTCAGCAGTACAAAAGCACACTCAGGAATTAACAGCTACCTTGTTAGTGAGGATATGGATGCGATCCAACAGACGTTCCATTCTTTGCAAAATAAAATTGTAACGATGTGGTTCTATGATGATGCAAACGCAGCGAGCATGCAAGTGGCGGGCTTTGTTGACAACAGTTCGGCAATCCGTGGAATCGCTGTCAATACGCCGACCTCTACCACCAAGTATTCGGTCCGTCTGGACGGAGTATATACTGCAACTTCTGTAAGCAGAACGACAGGTTGGCACGAACTGAAGTGGGATTACACTTCGGGGACGAAAGTCGATATGTATATTGACGGAGTACTGGTTGCTTCACCGACGGGCGGAACAAGCTTTAATCGCATTGTTATCGGTGACTCCTGGTCTGGAAATACGACGACGACTTACTTCGATGATATTTTTATTCAATAGATTACTCAGCAATATGGCATTATGCCAAATAAAGAGCGAGGATTCCCCTCCTATGGAGAGAAATTCTCGCTCACTTTCTCGTTGTCTAAGTCAAGTCTATAACATCCATTAATAGAACCAGTGAGACCGCCCTATCAATGTGGAAAATATAGCTTGATTCTTCAATTACATAAATATCGGAAACTGTTAGTAGCTAGAAAGACACTTAGAAGTCTAATGCTTCTTTTGTAATCTTTTTGATATCAACAGGACAGTTGGAGCTTTCCTCAACAAGATCAGGAAGTATATGTCGCAAGAAATAATCTACACAATGTAGTTTGATGTTCTTGATTTTAATCAATGCCTCGCGGTACATGACAATAAATTCTTTCTCCGTGTTGCCCCTTCTTAGTTCAGTAAAGGCTTCGTATACTTGATCGAGTTTGTCAGCCATTTCAAGTATTAACCCTTCTACAGAATCATCTTTGCCTTCACGTAATTGTCTACGGAAGATCGATTTGAGGTCCTCAGGAATATTTTCGTCAATGAAATGTGCAATCATTCCTTCTTCTACTTTCTGGAGCATACCTCGAAGTTCGAGAGAATAATGTTTCACGGGAGTTTTGATATCTCCAATAAATATTTCACCGTAATCGTGGCTACTTGTAATTTCATAAAGCTTTTTCCAATCCACAGTTACGCCATTACTTTCCTCAATATCGGCTAATGTTTTTGCATATTGCACAACTTTCCATGAATGAGCAGATACACTATGTTCTTCAAATTTGAATTTACCTGGACAGCGAATAATACGTTCGAGATCGTTGAGCGATTGAAAATAGGTGTGAATCCCCATAAATGTCGATCCTTCCTGTATATAAAGTGATGGTGTTGTTACCTTATCCTAGTATAGGGGGGATTTGTTATTAGAGAATTAAATCAAAAATTGGGCGTCGTTGAATTCGTCACTCAGTCATAAGTCCTATGCTTAGATTTAGTAAGTAAATAAATTTCATTGCTATTTACATTTCTTGTTGGTAAAATATTTAGTAAATTAAACCGAGGGTGTGATGGTGAATTGGTCACAATAAAGGATGTTGCGAAAAAAGCGGAAGTTTCTAGTGCTACGGTTTCGCGCGTGTTGAACAAAGACTATACATTACAGGTTTCAGAAGATACGAGACAGAGAATCATTGTGGCGGCTAAAGCATTGGGTTACCGAAAGGGAGGAATCCGTTCGAAAAGACCGGTTGATTCAGAAATAGTGAAGAAAAACGTAGGGTTGCTTATTACATGTTCCGAGAAATTGGAGTTTTCTGACCCTTACTTTTTGTCTATTCGACAAGGAATCGAACAAGAATGCGTTAAACAAAACATCAACGTATCCAAGATATTTCGGATCATGGATGAATCTGAACATGCTATCGACTCGAACGAGTTGGATGGTTTGTTTGTTATCGGCAAAGTACACAACGAGCTATTGAACCACCTGACACGGATGCATCAAATTGTTTCTGTTGACTACATGATCGATGATAAATTCGACTCTGTTATGTTCGATTTGCAGAAGGCGGCTAGACAGGCCATTCAACATCTCATCGCGCTTGGTCATCGAAAAATAGGTTATATCGGCGGAATCAGTTACATCCGTAAGATAAGCGGTAGATGTTATGCTGCGGATATTCGTCAAGTTGAATATGAAGCGATCATGAAAGAAGCGGGATATTATAATCCGAAGCACATCTTTGTGGGGGAATGGCGAACAGAGGAAGGGTATGCGCTCATGAGAAAAGCATTGGAACAGGATGATCGACCTACAGCTTTCTTGATTGGGAGCGATCCAATGGCGATTGCGGCGTTGAAGGCTGTGAGCGAGTTTAAGTTAAAAGTCCCTGAAGATATTTCTATCGTGAGCTTTGACGATATTCCGTTCGCTTCTTTCGTCACACCTCCGTTGACAACTGTGAAAATATTTTCTGAAGAGATGGGAAGAACAGCTGTAAAATTAATGGCCGATCGCTTCAATGGGCGTGAAATTCCTCTGCATGTCACAATACCAACGAATCTTGTCATCAGGAATAGCTGCGGATCGGAAAGCGGAAGTACTAGTATTGATACACAAAAATAGTGATGCTATGCATAAAATGCATAGTTTGGAAGAACCGCTACGTGCTTCCTAAGCCCGGCATTTGAAAAGAATTTCGATAAAACGGTAGCCAAACTCGGACCTGATTTTATTGGCTATCGTTCACTCGATCTTGCATGAGGAAGTAACCTCACTTCCAAACCCGAAGCAACTTTTTTCTCCCTCCCTCACATGATTTCCCCCTAATATTATTGATGTTTTAGTTGTACTGAATAATAGGAAAAATATTTCAGAAGATGTATTGACTTTTACTGAAATATCGGTAAAATAAAGCCGTGTTTATTGTTTGTTTTACTAAATAAGTGTGTTCTACATTGTTTTTAAGTACGAAAAACGGGAAGGTCAGAGCGTGAAGAAGGAGAAGTTCTTTTTTTTATTCAAAAATGTAAGCGGTATCATTGTTGGGGTGTCAACTTTATTTCTAAGGAAAGAAGGGATTTCTGTGAAAAAATCCTAAAGGTCGTTCTAATGTTAATATTGGTCCTGTCCACACTTGTGACATGCTCAATAAAGAATAACGGCGGCAACGAAGCGCAAGCTACCCCAGCTCCATATGAATCCGCATCCACAGATCCGCAGGCTAAATCGAATGAGTTTGAGTGGGAAGTGACGAAGGAAACGTATCCAAATGGGCTTCGGCAATCGAGCGTGCCCCCCTTATCCAGCACCTAATTAAATTATTGTTGAATTTCAATTCACCCAGAAGAGTATCGATGTTCAAGTTGTACTGCATAATAGGTAAAATATTTCAGTGAAAGTATTGACTTTTACTAAAATGTAGGTAAAATTAAGCCGTAATCGTTGTTGTTTTACTAAATAATAGATTGTCATCCAGATCGAAAAAGGGGAAAGTCAGTGCGAAGAAGGAGGAGCGATTTTTTTAAGATTCAGATTGTAAGCGGTGTCATTATTGGGTGTTAACTTCATTTCTAAGGAGAGAAGGGATTTATTTGAAAAAAACCTTAATTTTCGTTCTAGCGTTAATCTTGGTCCTGTCCACGCTTGCGGCATGCTCGAAAAAGAATAACGACAGCAACGAGGCGCAAGCTACCCCAGCAGTTTCTGAATCTGTATCTACAGATCCAGTAGCCAAATCGAATGAGTTTGGTTGGGAACTGCCAGAGAAAACGATCGAATTTAGCTATTATGCGGGTCAAGCCAATCCGGATAAAGCGGAGAAAAACGCCAAGCAACTGAAGCAGTACATCCTCGATAAATTTAACGTAAAAATCAACAAGCTCGTTTACGACGTTAAACGCGACGAAAGACAAAACCTGATGCTCGTATCGAATGATTATCCTGAAGTTATCGCAGGTATGGACGAAGCAACCGTATCCAAATGGGTTGCCCAAGGCAAGGCGATCGAGCTAGGTCAATTCATCGACAAGTATGCTCCGCATATCAAAGAACAGCTTGGTGACCTGTACAAAACTTACTTAACCGACGGAAAGCTGTATGCGCTACCTAGCTATTGGGGGCTATTGCCGATTCCGGACTACGCCGCACATATGCGTTATGACTATTTGAACGAGCTGGGCAACCCGACATTCGAGACGCCTGACCAATTCTACGACATTTTGAAGCAAATGCAAGCCAAGCATCCAAAGAACGATAAGGGAGAAAAAACGTACGCGCTTTCGGCATACGCTCCGGTTACGACCAATACTGTGCCGACGCTTGCGGGCATTTGGGGCCTAAAAGAAGGTTATAAAGTAACGCCGGAAGGTGTAATGACGCATTGGGTCAATACGCCGGAAGGTCTCGAATTGACGAAATTCATGAATAAAATTTTTAGGGACGGCCTGCTTGATCCCGACTCGTTCATTAATAAATACGAAAACATGAAAGCGAAAATGTCCACCGACCGCGTCATGGGCTATGTAGGCGCTTGGTGGATCGGCTGGAACGCCGGCCATGAATTATGGCAAAAAGCGGATACGAAATGGACGGAAGACAAGCGCTTCATGCAATATGCCCTGAAAGCGCCTAATGCGGAACAATCGTTTATGTCCGGTAAAAATGCTAGAAGCGGCAATATGACGATTATTACGGACAAAGCGAAAAACCCTGAAGACATCGTCAAATGGTTGGATTTCTCCATGACTGATATCGGAACCCGATTAATCGGATGGGGCGTTCCGAATACGGATAAATCCACTTGGAAATTCGAGAACGACCAACCAAGCTTCGTCGACGCTGCAAAGCAAGCGATTCTCGATTCGACGTTCGACTATGACGCCGGTGAGCTGATCGGCATGGATCAATTAAATTTGGTTTCGCCCGATGGAACGATGAAGGACGATGGCAAGAGCACCTACTGGTACGATCAAAATTTCAATGAAGAAGCCAAATGGAAGAAAATGTTGAACGACAATCTGAAGGATACAATCTACGACAATACTTTCGGCAACATTCCGATCCTGGCGAACAATCCGTTGGCAGTAACCGATAAACAAATCACCGATTTGCTAGAAACATTATGGTCGAAAGCGGTCATGAGCAAGACTGAGGAAGAAAGCGTTGCGAATTTCAAAGCGATGCAGGATAAGTTGAATGCCGCGGGTCTGAACAAGATCGAACAATTCAAATCGGAAGAGTACCAAAGAAGATTGAAGGATTGGAAGTAAGGACGCCCGGGAGGAAGGGGGCTTCCCCCTTCCACTTGTAAAAAAAAAGATTTGGAGGCGTATGCGTGAACAAATTGAATCAATTACATCGGGCGGCACCATCGCAAATGAAAATTCGGAACGCGATGAGAAGTTTGTATCGGGAACGGCAATTATGGCTGATCAGCATCCCTATGATCATTTGGGTTCTAATATTCTGCTATATGCCGATGTATGGTATTTTGATGGCTTTCGTCAACTATATTCCCGGCAATACGATTCTACAGAGCGATTGGGTAGGGCTTACCCATTTTAAGATGTTCTTTGATTCGCCGGACTTCCCACTCGTCTTGCGAAATACGTTGGCTATTAGCGGACTGAGTATCTTATTCGGATTTCCCGCGCCGATCGTGCTGGCCATCTTGCTGAACGAGCTGAATAACAAACGATTTAAAAAGACGATTCAGACGATTTCTTATTTGCCTCACTTTATTTCATGGGTTGTCGTGGCTAGCATTTTGTTCGCCCTCCTAGGCAACGAGGGTATCTTGAACGACGTGTTAATGCGATTGGATATCATTGATCAACCGATCTCTTATCTGGGCGAAGGAAAATACTTCTGGGGGATCATCACTTCAGCGAATTTGTGGAAGGACGTCGGTTGGTCCACCATTATTTATTTATCCGCGATGGCGGGCGTCGATTCGGAAATGTACGATGCCGGCAAAGTCGACGGGTTGAACCGATTCGGACTGATCTGGCATATTACGCTTCCAAGCATTCGGTCGACGATCGTACTGCTCTGGATACTCGGCATCGGCGGCATCTTGAACGCAGGATTCGAACAGCAGTTGTTGATCGGAAACGCGCAGACGAGAGAGTATTACGAGGTTATCGATACGTATGCCTATAAATACGGCATCGAGCTAGGGAACTATTCGTACGGTGCAGCCATCGGGCTGTTGAAAGCGATTATCGGGGTTACTCTCGTGTTCGGTGCGAACAGGTTCTCGAAAAAAGTGCTGGATACGTCGATCATTTAATACGATACATGTCAATGACAGGAGGCGCGACCTGATGAATTCGTCTTTTCAAAAGAAGTCGCTCGGAAGCAAAATTTTTGATATTGCCAATGTTGGCTTTATGTTGCTTTTTTCAGTGCTCATGATATATCCCTTTCTGAATTTGCTGGCCCTCTCGTTAAACGACGGCGCGGATGCAGCAAGAGGGGGCATCTTTCTTTGGCCGAGAATGTTTTCGTTCGATGCATACAGCTTCATGCTTCACGAGAATAAATTGTTTTCGGGGTTCGGCATTTCGATCCTGAGAGTGCTTGTAGGTACGACCACCTGCGTGATGGCAACAGGTTTGCTGGCTTATTTAAGCACGATACGGCATTTTTCGGGCAGAAGATTAATGAGATTATTGTTTTTGATGACGATGTACATCAGCGGTGGATTGATTCCGACGTATATGTTGATCGTGAAGTTGGGATTGATCAATTCATTTCATGTTTATTGGATCCCAAGCTTATTGAATGCGTACTACATGCTCATTATGGCTTCCTATATGCAAAATTTACCCGAATCGCTATTTGAATCGGCGCGCATCGATGGGGCCAATGAGCTTGGCATATACTTCCGGATTGTCATTCCAATTTCGTTGCCGGTATTCGCGTCGATCGCCGTCTTCAGTTCGGTCGGACATTGGAATTCTTGGTTCGATGTCGTCTTGTACAACTCGAACGGACATTGGGATACGCTACAGGTTTACTTGCGGAAATTGCTACTCGAAGTGGAATCGTTCGAAGAGATCAAAAATCAGCAGATCGCGCAATCCAAATTCAGAACGTTGTCTCCGGTCACCTTGCGGGCTGCGGTTACGATGGTCGTGACGCTACCGATCGTGTTTATCTACCCGTTCCTTCAAAAATATTTTGTCGGGGGCATTACGCTAGGCGCGGTAAAAGGTTAATCAGTCGCGATAGAGAGGAGTTATGGTATGCAAAATATTTCATCAGGCGGTTATACGTTTACCTTGACGGGAGGAGAAGAAGATTTTGATGTTTCGCTCTCCTTGAAACAATCGGCAACTGGCATAATTCGTTTAAACATGAAGCTTCAGTCCGATGAACCTAGAATTCCCGGAGCAATGGAGTTGACCTGGCAACTTCCGATTATCGACGTGTTCGCCAGCTGGCATCCGGGCTTTTATCGGAACAAGAGGCTTCGAGTGGACTGGGAGAGTGGATTCCGTTCAAAGGCTACGTCGTCCGCACCGGTTTGCGTCCTTTACGGCTTCCAAGGAAACAACAAGATGACGTTTGCTTTTTCCGACGCGCTCAATCTGGTCGAATTAAAAGCGGGCATTCACGAAGAAACATCGAATTTTCTTTGTTCTGTCAAGCTGTTTCAGGATCTGACCTCGCCGATCCAGTCTTACGAAGCGACGCTCCATATCGATACGCGTGACATTCCGTATGAAGAAAGCCTTGCGGATGTGCAACGATGGTGGTCTACGCTACCGGGATATGAACCGAGTCCTGTTCCTGATACGGCAAAGCTTCCGATGTACGCGACCTGGTACAGCTTTCATCAGCAACTGTCGGCAGAATCGGTAGAACGACAATGTGAGATCGCCAAAGCAATGGGCTGCGAAGCCGTCATTGTTGACGATGGGTGGCAAACGGCGGACAATGCGCGCGGGTACGCCTATTGCGGTGATTGGGATGTGTTCGAGGGCAAAATTCCAGATATGAGGGCGCATGTCGATCGTGTTCACGAGATCGGAATGAAGTTTCTGCTATGGTATTCCGTTCCATTCGTCGGGAAGCACAGCAACGTCTGGCTACAGTTCGAGAATAAACTGCTCGGAAAAATCGAAGATTTGGGCGCGGGTGTGCTCGATCCGCGATTCCCGGACGTTAGGGAATATATTATTGGAACTTACGAGAAAGCGCTGCGGGACTGGGATTTGGATGGATTTAAGCTTGATTTCGTGGACAGCTTTAATCTCACATTAGCCAGCGACATCGAAGGAAGAGATTACGAATCGGTACCTGAAGCGGTCGACTGTCTCTTGAGCGACGTGATGTCTAGGCTAAGGGCGATCAAGCCGGATATTATGATCGAATTCCGCCAATCGTACATCGGACCGCTCATGCGTAAATACGGCAATATGTTCCGTGCGATGGACTGTCCGAACGATGCGTTAGAGAATCGTTCACGTACGCTGGACGTTCGACTGCTCGCGGGAGATACCGCCGTTCATGCCGATCCGCTCATGTGGAATCCGGAAGAGCCGACGGAGAACGCGGCGCTGCAATTGGTGAATACGTTGTTTGCCGTCCCGCAAGTATCAGTTTTGCTAGATCAACTTCCCGAATCCCATCTCCGGATGTTACGGTTCTGGCTGTCATTCTGGCGCGAGAAGAGAGCTATTCTACTGGACGGGCGGTTGACAGCGAAGCATCCGGAGCTGGTCTATCCGCTTGTGACTGCCAGCGGCGATGACGAAGCCATTACGGCCGTGTATGCGGATATCGTTGCGAATCCGGGCTCCCGGATACCGAAAACGTGGTTCATCGTCAATGGCACGCTTAACGATAGAATCGTGATAGAGCTCGAGGAAAGCATGGGCGAGCGAAACGTCGTCGTTAGGGATTGCCAAGGCCAGGTAACGGCTACGTATAAATCAGTGTTCGCGATGGGGCTTCATCCGATCGCGATCCCTCCGGCGGGCATTGCCGTATTCGAAGCGTAATCCCGACCGTGATCAAAAATTTGTGGAAGGATGAATCCACCAATGAGCATTTATGATCCACAACTCGGACGAGTGACGATTGACTCTTCGAACCAGCAACTATTTGCAGGCTTCGACTGGGCGAAAAGCCAAGCGCTTGCCTATGTCTCGGACGGAACGCCGGTCGGTAAATTTTACGAAGCCGCGCTGCCGGGCAGGGATGCGTTCTGCATGCGCGACTTGAGCCATCAGAGTGTCGGGGCTAACGTACTCGGTCTGCAGGACTATACAAAAAACATGCTGTTTAAGTTCGCGGAGGGTATTGCCGAATCTCGGGATTGGTGCACGTACTGGGAGATCGACAAATACGATCGGCCAGCTCCGGTCGATTATACGGACGATTCCGACTTCTGGTATAACCTTCCTGCGAACTTCGACATTCTGGATTGCTGCTATAAGCAATACCTGTGGACGGGAGACCGCGATTACGTGGATCATCCGATATTCCGGAATTTCTACGAGCGGACCGTCACCGATTACATCGATCGTTGGGACAAGGACAAGGATGGGTTTCCTGAGCATTACGCTCCTTACGGCCGAAGAGGTATCGCCTCCTACGTGGAAGACGGCCTTCAACCGCTTCTTGGAGGCGATGTGCTGGCAGCACAATACGCGGCATTTGGCTCCTATTCCCGTCTTCTTGCGATAAGTGGACAGGCGGCTCTGGCAGAACATTACGAGAACAAGGCGAAAGACGTCCGGAAGCTGTACAACCGAGACTGGTGGAACGAAGAGAATGGCAGATTCAACGGCGCACTCATGCAGGATCGCCGGGGGTATCCTGGTTTCTACTACTCGGCTACTTACTTGCCATTCTATTTCGATCTGGTAGAGCCGGGCGACAGAAAACAACGCGCCTTAAGGGATGTTGTCCATCACGGCGGCTCGAATGTCGAGGAAAAATCCCACATGGCCGAGATTTTCTACAGACACGGCTTGAATCGGGAGGCCTATTCATCCTTGCTGGAAATGATGGATCCACAGCTGAAGAGACGGGAATATCCCGAAGTGAGCTATAGCATCATCGGAGCTATTTTAACGGGTACGATGGGCTTGTCCGCAGACGCTCATCGTCAAAGTTTGGTCACCATGTCCCGCCTGACGGACTCGATCGATTGGATCGAAGCAAAGGATATTCCCGTAATGAACGGACAAATCGATATTGCTCATACGAACGGTCGCGAATCGTCGTTGACGAATAGGACGGGACGCACGATTCAGTGGGAGGCGCGGTTCTCCGGCTTCCATCAGAAGCTATACGTAAACGGAACCGACATGCTTGCGTCGATCGGAAGCGACGGAAATGGAGAATTCGTGAGCACGGCGGTAATAGAGTTGAACCCGGGCGATCGGGCTACGGTAAAAATATAAACTTGCAACATAGAGGGATGAGGGGAAATATATGTCCAAAATTACTTTTCTCGGTGCGGGAAGCACCATTTTTGCCAAAAACGTTTTAGGGGATTGCATGTTGTCGCCAGCGCTTCAGGATTTCGAGCTAGCGTTATTCGATATTGACGAGGAACGATTGAAAGATTCGGAGAACATCATTCTGAACTTGAAACAAACACTCGGCAGCAATTGTTCGGTTAAAGCCTATCGTAACCGTAAAGAAGCACTACAAGGTGCCAAGTATGTAGTTAACGCGATCCAGGTCGGCGGATATGATCCGTGCACGATTACCGATTTCGAGGTTTCGAAGAAATACGGCTTGCGGCAAACGATTGCCGATACCATCGGCATCGGCGGTATCTTCCGCAACTTGCGGACAATTCCGGTCATGCTTGATTCCGCCGAAGACATGAAGGAGGTTTGTCCTGATGCGTTGTTCTTGAACTATACGAATCCGATGGCTGTGCTGACGAACGTAATGAATACGTACGGTGGAATTAATACGATAGGCTTGTGCCATAGCGTTCAAGTGTGCGTCCCTCATATTTTCGACCATCTGGGGATGGATCACGAGGGTGTGCAATGGAAAATCGCGGGCATCAACCATATGGCCTGGTTGCTGGAAGTGACGAAAAACGGCGTCGATTTGTATCCGGAAATCAAACGGCGGGCAGCGGAAAAGCAAAAGGAAAAGCACGACGACATGGTGCGGTTCGAGCTGATGCAGAAGTTCGGATATTACATCACGGAATCGTCCGAACATAACGCTGAATACCATCCGTATTTCATCAAACGGCAATATCCGGAGCTGATCGAGCGCTTCAATATTCCGCTGGACGAATACCCTCGTCGGTGCGTTAACCAGATTGAGCGTTGGAAGACGATGCGGAACGAATTGATCGGGAACAAAAACCTGACGCACAAGCGGACGTCCGAATATGCTTCCTTTATTTTCGAAGCGATGGAGACGAACGTACCGATCAAAATCGGGGGTAATGTTATGAATACGGGCCTTATCACGAACTTGCCTAAGGAAGCCTGTGTCGAAGTGCCGTGCATAGTCGACTCGAGCGGAGTCACTCCGACATTCGTCGGGGATTTGCCGCCGCAATGCGCCGCGTTGAACCGCACGAATATCAATACGCAATTGCTAACGATCGAAGCGGCGATGACGGGCAAGAAAGAACATATTTATCACGCAGCAATGCTCGACCCGCACACATCTGCTGAATTGTCTATGGACGAAATCGTTTCCTTATGCGACGACCTGATCGAAGCGCACGGTAATTGGCTACCTGAATTTAAATGAGCAAAAGACTCCGCTTAAGGCATGTTTGCGATCATGGCGGTCGTGTGCATCGAGGGCATCAGCATGGATTTGATCGCCGATAAGCTGTCCGATGCGCATAGGGCGCAGACAGCTTCCGAATAAAACAAATGACTCATGTGACTAGTGATCCCCGCTCCCTCACGGGAAGGGGATCTTTTTCTCACGTTTTGACAGGTGTTTTGAGGGCTTATTATTGCGTTTTTCCATATCGTCGAAATATAAGGGTCGGACTCGTCTTATTCGGAAGCGATCACAATTTGCTTGCACCCGTACAAAAAAGTATTTTGAACAAAAAGTAAAAGGGGAGATGGGAATGAGCAGTAAAATTCTAATAAAGTTTCTTCAGAATGGTCTATCCGAATTGAAGAGTAAGGGTTTATATAACGAAATCGATCCACTGGAGGGGCCGAACGGTCCAATCATTATGATCAGGGGCGTGAAGCGGATCAACCTATCCTCTAACAATTATCTTGGCCTTGCAACGGATGATAGGCTTATTGCCGCTGCCGTGAAGGCAACTGAGAAGTATGGTGCCGGATCAGGAGCCGTTCGAACCATCAACGGAACGTTCGACCTGCATGTGCAACTTGAAGAAAAGCTCGCCGCATTCAAGCACACAGAGGCTGCAATTGCTTACCAATCCGGTTTCAACTGTAACATGGCCGCCATCTCGGCCGTCATGGACGAACATGATGCGATTTTGTCCGATGAGCTTAATCATGCATCCATCATCGATGGATGCCGTTTGTCCCGAGCGAAAATCATTCGTTATCGCCATTCAGACATGGATGATCTACGCACAAAGGCAGAGGAGGCTACCAGATCCGGCGCATACGGCAAGATAATGGTGATCACGGATGGCGTGTTTTCGATGGATGGAGACATTGCGAAGTTGCCTGAAATTCAGGAAATCGCTGAAATATTCGACTTGATTACGTATGTGGACGATGCTCATGGCTCAGGGGTGTTGGGAGGGGGAGCTGGGACGGTCAAACATTTCGGGTTGTCTGATCGAATCGATTTTCAAATTGGAACATTGTCTAAAGCAATCGGCGTGGCTGGCGGTTATGTGGCAGGGTGTCGCGATTTGATCGATTGGCTGAAAGTACGAAGCCGGCCGTTCCTGTTTTCTACTTCGCTCCCTCCGGCGGCGATAGGGGCTTGCATTGAGGCGATCGATATATTGGAGCAGAGTACGGAGTTGCAGGATCGTCTTTGGGCAAACGGTGATTATTTGAAGCAAGGGCTTATTAAGCTTGGTTACAACGTCGGAGCGAGTGATACGCCGATCACCCCGTGTATCATCGGAGATGAAGCATTGACCCAAACATTCAGTAGACGACTGATGGAGGAAGGCGTCTATGCGAAAGCGATCGTGTTTCCGACAGTACCGAAAGGTACAGGACGCATTCGCAATATGCCAACCGCGGCGCATACGACAGATATGCTCAATGAGGCATTAGCTGCATATGAACGGGTGGGACGCGAGATGAGCTTGATCTAACAAGACTAATAGGAAAGGAGAGTTATTCAGTATGAAAAAGATTCTAGTAACCGGTGCCCTCGGGCAAATCGGATCTGAACTAGTGTGCCATTTGCGTCGACTTTATGGCGCGACTCAGGTGGTGGCAACGGATATTCGATTAAGTGATAATGCCGCTGCTCATTCGGGACCTTTTGAGCTGTTGGATGTCATGGACGGCGCGTCGATGCTAGAAATCGCGAAGGCGCATCAAGTCGATACGATCCTGCATCTGGCTGCCTTACTGTCCGCCACCGCGGAAGCTAAACCGCTTCTAGCTTGGAACCTTAACATGGGTGGATTGACCAATGCTCTAGAAGTCTCGCGGGAGTTAGGGTGTTCGTTCTTTGCACCGAGCTCGATCGGAGCGTTCGGGCCTGGCACGCCCAAAAAGGGAACGCCTCAAGATACCGTTCAGAGACCGGTAACGATGTACGGCGTGAGCAAAGTAGCCGGTGAACTCCTATGCGACTATTATCATCAGAAGTATGGTATTGATACGCGTAGTTTACGTTTTCCCGGATTGATATCGTACATGGCGCCTCCCGGCGGCGGAACGACGGACTATGTAGTCGATATGTATGTCGAAGCTCTTGCTAAAGGACAATACACTTCTTATATTGCAGCTGGTACTTTCCTAGATATGATGTATTTGCCGGACGCATTGGACGCGATCGTGAAGTTGATGGAGGCGGATCCAGTGCGTCTGCTTCACCGCAATGCTTTTAACGTAACGGCCATGAGCGTCGATCCGGAGACAGTTGCAACGTCGATTCGACGTTATATCCCTAACTTCGTACTGAACTATGAGGTGGATCCGGTTCGTCAATCGATCGCAGAAAGTTGGCCTAATTCGCTCGATACGACCGCTGCAATGCAGGAGTGGGGGTTTTCCCCAGTATACGATTTAGGGGGCATGACCAAGGACATGTTTGAGAACTTGAGTGTTCGCCTGACATAATATCTAATATATTCTGCTATTCATTCACAAAGAAACTGCACCCTCATTAGTTCGTCGCAACGGACAATGAGGACTGCAGTCTTTTTTATCTCCAGTTATTCGACAAGCTATGATGTTTTACTCATCGTCGAAGCATATACCTATGATTTAATAGAAGAAATAGGAAATAGCTTTCACAAAGCAAAGATAGTATTTACATAGGAGGGGCAGAATCGTATGACAACATGCATACAGACCTCGAGGCCAGAAACTCTTCATGTCATGTGGAAAACAGTCTCTGAGGACTGTAATCTAGCCTGTGATTATTGCTATTACAGTACAGCTGGGGGTCATCCTCATCATCCGATCCGAGTGATGGACTTGGATCTTCTGGAGCGGTTTATCGCTCAGTACATGGGTAGATCATCTGGTATAGCGACTTTCTCTTGGCAGGGAGGGGAGCCGTTATTGGCTGGACTTCCGTATTTTGAACAAGTGATATCGCTGCAAGCGAAGTACGCTCCACCTCATACTATGATTAGTAATGTGCTGCAGACCAATGGTACGCTTATTAATGAGAAATGGGCGCGATTTTTCAAACGGTATAACTTTTTGGTTGGAATTAGTCTGGACGGTCCTGAGCCCATTCATGATGCTCATCGAATAACGGGTTCGGGGAAAGGTAGTTATGATCTAGTTATGCGTGGGATTCGCCATTTACAGAATGAGGGTGTGGATTATAACATTCTGACGGTGATCCATGAAGATAACGTAGCGAACCCGGACGAATTGATGGCATTTTACCAAGAGCATAAATTCCCTTATATTCAGTTCATTCCTTGCATGGATTTTGTTTCACAGAAGAGTGATATGCCCGGGAGCTTCCGAATTACACCTGAACAATATGGAGAGTTTTTATGTCGCACATTTGATTTGTGGTACAACGACGGGTACCCAGAGCTTCCCATTCGTATTTTTGAGAATATGCTTCTTGTATTCATGCATCGTGAGGCAGAATTATGCGTTCACAGCTCATGCTGCCCGAAGATGATGGTGCTTGAAACAAACGGGGATGCCTACCCTTGCGATTTCTTTATTGATGAAGAGCATAGGCTAGGAAATATCGGCCAAACCGACCTGGAAGCGTTGCTTACTAGCCCAGTATATGATGACTTTTTGTTAATGAAGCCCAATATGAATGAATCATGTCATAAATGTGAGTACCTAAGCTTTTGCAATGGGGGATGCCCGCGGAACCGGAACTGGCTCGATGTTAACGATCGTACGGAGGCTGATTATTTCTGTCACAGCTATAAAATGTTCTACTCACATGCCTATGAACGCATGATGATACTTGCGAATCGACTTAGATTGGAGCAGATGCTGGAGTACAGGAAAAGCGCAAAAACACTTCCAGGTCGAAATGATCCATGTCTCTGCGGAAGCGGGAAAAAATTCAAAAATTGCTGCCAGTCATTATAGGTCAGGTTAAATAAGGTTGTCCCAACAATCAAGCAAATGGTTGTGGGACAACTTTTTTATTATGCTAAAGAACCATGTGATTCCTAACCATTATAGCCGCACCAGTCACCACAGCTTCTTCTTTTAATATACCTAGGGAGAAGTTAGGTTGGTATTCAGGATAACGGTAAGTGTTTCTCTGTGCTACTTCCACAGCCGTTTGGAAGAACAATTCGTGAGAGTGAATGAGCGCACCACCTAGAATGATGGTCTCAGGATGAAACAGGTTGATAACATTGGCGAGGCCAATACCGAAGTGAATGGCGGCTTGGGTAAATAATTCACGCGCATGTGGATTACCATCTCTAAAGGCTTGTACCAATACATCATAAGTCAGTTTCTCTGGCGATACTTTATATCTTTGGAGGATCAGATCGTTGTCCATTTTCGCCTCCGAGCGTGCACTTTGTTCTAACGCCTGCACGGATACGAATGCTTCCAGAGCACCGTAGTTCCCTTTATTATTTAAACGTGGTCCGTCTGTCTGGATGATCATTTGACCAATGGCATCTTCCATATCCATCGTGCCATGAACAATACTTCCATGCGACATCATCGCATAGCGGAGCCCTGCTCCAGCATGTACATAGAGCATATGTTGAATGTTAGCGTGACGGATGGACCAGCGTTCCCCAAGCAGTGCGGAATTGGCACCGTTATCCAACCAAGCTTTGAAGCCCGTCCGTTCCTCCACCAGTTTACAAATAGGGAGATTGTTCCAGCCTGAAGAAGGGAAGTGGAGCGGTTTTAAGATTAAACCATTTTCTCGGTCAAGTGGTCCCACGGCCCCTATTCCTATCCCAATGATTTGACTATCCTTCAGCTGGTGGTCTCTAAGGAAAGCGCGTATTTGATTACTTATATGATCCATAAATTTTTCTGGTGTGAATGCCTGATCCATTCGCCAATGTACAATTGATTTTGGGTTCATTTGCATATCAAATAATCCAAGGGAAGAATACAACCTGGAAATCTCTAAACCGATGATGTAACCGTAGGAAGGATTGATCTGGTATAAAATAGGTCTTCTGCCTCCGCTAGATTCCCCAAATCCGCATTCTATCAGCAAGCCTTCTTCTGTCATTTCATCTAATAATCGGGTCATTGTGCTTTTGGTAAGTGAAAATGTTTGTAGAAGATCCAACTTGGAAACAGTGCCTTGTTCGGCGATTCGGTCATATAGGAGTTTCTTTGGGGATGGAATGTGTGTTGATCGCTTTTCCACGATATACCTCCAAGCTATATATAAGATTAACTTTGAATATGGCAACTTATATAGTTTGTAATAATTAACATTAATATAGTATAACTCATAAACCATAGATTGTATTTTACCGTTCAAAAAACTTAATTCCATTTTGGAAAAAAGTGATATAATGAAATTACGACAGAACATATTGAGGGTGAAGTCATGAAAACAACAACAATGAAAACAAACTCGATGATGAATACAAATCTAAAGCTTAGTCTACTGTTCCAGTTGTTTTGGGTATTTGTTCGAATCGGTCCCGTAACTTTCGGGGGAGGTTATGCGATGATCCCTATGATCGAACGGGAAATTTCCGCTAAACGAAAATGGCTGGGAGAAGAGGAAATGGATGAAATTCTCTCTTTAGCTGGCGCTGCACCTGGTGGTGTAGGTGTAAATGCGGCGGCATTCATTGGTTATCGTCTTGCTGGTGTGAAGGGTGCGATTGCTGCGATCGCAGGGATCACGATTCCAACCTTTATGATTGTTTGTGTGCTTAGCGCCGTTTACTCACAACTGGCTGAAGAACCGAAAGTTATTGCCGCAATGAAGGGGATTCATGGTGCTGTAATCGCTCTGATCCTAGTAGCTGCGTATCGCATGGCTAAGAATGCTATTTTTGACAAGACTACCGCTGTTACAGCGATAGTTATACCGATCGTTTTATTAGTTTTCGGAATCAATCCCATTTACGTGATCGCAGTTGGATTAATTATCGGATTTGTATTTTTGCCAATCAAACAGCTTTTAGGGCTCCAAGTTCGGACCGAGAAGGAGTCCTTGAATTATACTGATGAAGAGTCGAATTATCCGGAGTATTACATCTAGGGGGAAGCGATGTGATTTGGAATTTATTTTTTACATTTATAAAAATCGGACTACTCTCCTTTGGCGGAGGGTACGCAATCATACCGATGATTCAGCATGAAGCCATGGCTGGTGGTTGGTTGTCCGAAAGGGAATTTCAAGAGGTAGTTTCCATCGCAGGGATGTCACCTGGCCCAGTTGCAACTAACAGTGCAACCTTGATTGGATATCGTATAGCCGGAATTGAAGGAGCAATTGTGTCAACATTAGGCATGGTTCTACCTTCATTAATCATTATCATTGTTATTTCCATTTTCTTTTATCGGGTGAGAGACAGTCAATGGATTAAAACACTATTCTATGGTTTGCGACCAGTGATTACAGGTTTGATTGCCTATGCTGCGATTCGGTTTGGATTAAATAGCGTGGAACACGCTTTCGTTACTTGGCAAACCATTGGCACGTTGATCATTGTATTCGCTGCACTTTATGGTTTAATGAAATATAAGCTGCATCCGCTCACCATTATCGTTGCCTCTGGCATTCTTGGTGTAGCCTTTTTTTAGACAGAGCCGGGACGATCCCAGATTGGAGGTAAGTACATGTCAGAGAATATACGGGACTGCTGTTCAGCCAGTCGAAATCAAGTCGAGAAACAAGGGGCTGTCGATGTCTGTAAGGAGATCACAACAGTCCAAGGACTAAAAGGGGATAAAGATTTATCGGACATGATCCTTATTCCAGAAGGCACTTTTCTTATGGGGACGGATGACAAGGAAGGGTTTCCAGCAGATGGGGAAGGACCCGCTAGGAATGTTACGGTATCTACTTTTTTAATCGATGCAACGGCGGTTACAAATAAGCAGTTCGCTTCTTTTATTGAGGCAACAAAATACGTTACAGACGCTGAACGTTTCGGCTGGTCTTACGTGTTTCACTCCTTTGTTTCCGAAGAGACAGGCAAGAAGGTGGCCCAAGTGGCCAATCAAACCCCATGGTGGTGGGTTGTAGAGGGAGCGGATTGGTCTCATCCTGAAGGTCCGGATTCACATGTGGATGAACGTCTTGATCATCCGGTGATCCACATATCATGGCATGATGCTGATGCATATTGTCGCTGGGCCGGCAAACGTCTACCGACGGAAGCGGAGTGGGAGTATGCAGCACGAGGTGGTCTAGTTCAGAAAAGATATCCTTGGGGCGATGAATTAAAACCGGGCGGTGAGCATCGATGCAATATTTGGCAAGGAAAGTTCCCCGATAAAAATCATGCCAGCGACGGTTATGCAGGTACTGCACCTGTAAAATCCTATCTGCCCAACGGATATGGTCTATATAATATGTCAGGAAACGTGTGGGAATGGTGCGAGGATTGGTTTACTAAGGAGTATCATTTATCTTCCGAATCCGTGAATCCGAGAGGCCCGGTAAGTGGTGAAGCGAGGTCGATGCGTGGTGGATCGTATTTATGCCATAAATCTTATTGTAACCGCTATCGGGTGGCGGCCAGAAGCAAAAATACACCAGACAGCTCTGCAGGAAATATTGGCTTTCGATGTGCGGCTGATTATACCAGTTGAGAATACATAAAGACTATTACTTTAGAAGGAGGAACTCCTTTGTCCTCTATCATTCATAGTCAGTTTGACATCACCGTGCTGGACGTCATAAAAATTCAATATCAGAAGCGGATCCTGTTCGATTACGTCCAGTCTTGTTATACCGTCTCTTATATCCAAAAAGGTGAGGTATTGACGACTTCCTCCGAGGGTGAATATGTTGCTTCTGCCGGTGACGTGATGATCCATCGTCCGAACGAGCCCTTTAATGTGATCTCCAAAACGGATGGCATACATTATCTGTTTAATATTAACGCTAAGGTGAGAGATGGAGATGACTTCTTTAAGTTATTCCCTCTAGGCAAGGTAATTCGGATTAGGGATCAAAGCGAGTATGAGCGAAGGTTTGACGAGCTGCGAAGCCTATGGTTACAAGAGGAAGATGATTTCAGAAATGTTCAGGCCGGTTCATTAGCATTTTTTCTCCTTTATGAAATTATGGAGAGTACCAAGCTTGGCGGGCGCCGATCATCACGAGATCCCTTTATCACGGACCGCTTTAACGAAGCGTTGCAATATATGGAGGAGAGACTTGATCAGGAGATTAGTAGAGAGGAGCTTTCCAAGCTCTATCATATGAATCCTGTTTATTTTAGCCGGGCATTTCAGAAAATATATAAACTGACACCTATGCAAATGCTTCGAAAATTGCGGCTGCAGCAAGCCAAACAAATGTTAGAATATACGGATTATTCAATAGAGCATATCTCCCAGAGATGTGGCTATTATGATGCTTCGCACTTCAACAAGGTATTCCGTAGCGAATACGGCAAGGGTCCGGCTGAGTATCGAAAAAGTATCGAATTTACAAAAACAAACATCGCCACTCCATAGTGGAGCTTTCCATATTCCTTTACACTTATAAGCATGAGCAGATTATGCTGAGCTGCCCGAATCGATGCGTAACTATTTCGATCAAAAGGAAAGGCAGGGAAAAACTCATGAGAATCTTATATTTGGATTTGGATTCGCTTCGCCCGGACCATCTGGGATGTTATGGCTATCATCGGAATACGTCCCCGAATATCGATTCAATCGCCAAAGAAGGTGTCACCTTTACCAACTACTATTGTTCAGATGCTCCTTGTCTGCCGTCCCGTTCTGCTTTAATGTCGGGGAGATTTGGCATTCATAATGGGATTGTCGGACATGGCGGAACTGCTGCTGATATGCGTAGAGAAGGGGCGAAACGTGAATTCAATGATCGACTGGGGATGGAGAGCCTTCCCGCTATATTAAGGCAAGCGGCCATGAAAACCGCGTCGATCAGCACCTTCGCCGAACGGCATTCGGCTTGGACCTTTAATGCTGGGTTTCAAGAAGTGTTCAATGTTGGTGGAAGAGGGCATGAGACGGCAGAACAGGTGCTTCCAGTAGCGCTTAAATGGCTTGAGGATAATGGGGAGTCCGAGAATTGGTTTCTGCACCTGAATTTCTGGGATCCTCATACGCCTTATCGTACACCCGAGAGCTACGGCAATCCGTTCGAGAAGGATCCTTTACCCGATTGGATCACCGAAGAGGTGTTTGAGCTTCACCGAAATAAGAAGGGCCAGCACAGTATCGAAGATATGAATGCACTCGCTAAATCGCATTATCATCAGCATTTGAGGCATAATCGGGAGATAGCCAATCATGACGACCTGCGTGTTATCTTTGACAACTATGATGCCGGAGTCAAATATCTGGACGAGCATCTCGGGCAAATCTTCTCCAAGCTGAGGGAACTTGGCGTGATGGAGGATACGGCTATCTTGATCTCTGCGGATCACGGAGAAAGTCTGGGCGAGCTAGGAATTTACTCCGAGCATGGTACGGCAGACGAGGCAACTTGCCGTATTCCGATGATTGTTCGCTGGCCTGGGGGCAAGAAGGGAATGGTGGAGGATGGGCTACATTATCACCTTGATTTAGGACCGACATTAGCAAGTCTTTTGAATTTGAATGGGGCTGCTTCTTGGGATGGTGAAAGTTATGCTGACGCCATAATGGAGGGACATTTGGGAGGGCGTGATTATCTCGTAATTTCACAATGCGCGCATGTATGTCAACGCAGCGTCCGATTTGAGGATTGGTTATATATACGTACCTATCATGATGGACACCATGGATTTCCGAAAGAAATGTTGTTTGATTTGAAGCGCGACCCTTACGAACAACATAATCTCGCCGAAGCGCGTAAAGACATCTGTATGGAGGCTGTCTATCTGTTGAATGAATGGCATGACAACATGATGGGCTCCATGGACTGTGATATCGATCCATTATGGACGGTATTAATGGAAGGCGGTCCCTACCATGCGAAAGAGTATGTGAGCTCATCCTCACAGGATGTTTAGCGTTGTCCTTGTGAATGCTGCGAACGATAAACATATGAAATGGAGGTTGCCCCTGAATGGGCAACCTCCATATTTATTCTATGGCTTCTTGTGGATCTATTAAAGATCCGGGAAGCCTCAAAACGGTCTTCGTCCCGCTACCTTCCTTACTGTACAGCAGAACTCCACAGGGATCTCCGTACTTAAGATTTAGACGATTATTGACGTTTAGGAGCCCGATATGATCGCCGGATTCTATATTCTTACCTGCCAGCAGCTCGGTTAGTTGTTCTAGCCTCTCAGCATCGATGCCTACACCATTATCTTCTACAGCGATTTCAAGGAGTCCCGCTTCGCTTTTCTCTACTGTGATCAGCAAGATGCCCTGACCTTGAGTTTCAAGCCCATGTCCAAGTGCATTTTCGACAATAGGTTGAAGGATCATTTTAGGTACCGGAATGTGTAACCATTCCTCTGGACAGAACAGCTTGTAAGTGAATTTGTCCGGGAAACGGCCTTGGTAAATCCTCACACAAGATTCTGCGATTTTCAGTTCCTCTCCAAGAGTTACCTCCTCTTTGCCTTTGATGCTGTACTTGAGCATCGTGCTTAACGCGGTAGTCATCTCGAAGATTTCTCGGTTTCCTTTTACTATCGCAACACCTTTGATGGTATCTAAAGTATTGCTTAAGAAATGGGGATTAATTTGACTTTGCAAATACGAGTATTCGGCTCGTTGCTTTTCTAGGTCAGTCTGGTAAAGCTGGGTTGTAGCATCGATTAATTGGTCCGTCAAATCGTGAATCCTTGTTGTCATATCATTGAACTGTCGAGAGATGATTTCAATCTCAGCGTAGCCCTTTAAATCGACCTTGTTGTTCAATATCCCTAGACTTCCGCCCTTTAATTGATTCATATAGCGCATAAGCCTAGACAACGGTCTTAAGAGATTCATCATGAGTACTGAGTACGGAATAGAGACGACCAACAAGATTAATGCTAGAAAAGCATAGCTGACCTTCTTCAATTTCTCCAGTTCTTTCATTAAATTATGTACAGGAACAGCGGTTATGATTTTTCCAGAGATCTCAGGTAGGCGAAAGGATTGAATAGCATATTTATTTCCGTTGACTGTTTCGACGATTGACTCTCCATCACTACCAGTTGCCCGGGTTTGAAACTGCTGGAGCATATCTTCCGGCTCATCGCTATTAGAGTAGATCATCCCTTTATCATCCATCATAAAAAAGCTGGTTCCGACCAATCGAGGATACTCAGAAATTTCAGTTTGAATGGCCTTCATATCCACAATAACAGCGATATAGCCGATTTTTTCTCCATATAGGGACGTGTCACCTGAAGCAAAGATGTTCATCCCGAAAAGTAATTTTCTCTTGTCGATTACCTTGTCTGGAGGACTGTATCCGCGATAATGAACGATTCCATCATCCCCGGCCGTCTTCATAAGATCTACAGCATATTTTGTTCTTCCTGCTAATGAAATACGAGTGTTTGAGCTCCCGATAATAATAATATCCAGGATGTCCGTATTCATGTTTCGGGCGATACTGAGCAATCCGTCTACCTTTTGAGAAAGGTCGTACTCCCGAAGCTTATCATTCTCGACAAGAAACTTTTGGACAGTCGAGTCGTACCCTACATTCATCATCATGGATGAAACGTTGGCATAGTTGGCAGAAATTCGTTGCTTGAGGAGGGACACTAGTTCCGTATTGTATTGCGTATTCTGATTGATGATGGTCTCGCTTGATAGTTGATATACCTTAGAGACGATGATTGGGATAATGGCTACAATAAACAACCCGAACAACAGAACCTGAGTACGGATGGATAGTCTCTTAAATGTCTTCATTGTTTTGTTCCCTATATTGCGTTGGTGTCATTTTGAGATGCCGTTTAAAAATTCGCGTGAAGTAGAAATAATCCTGAAAACCACATTTCTCACCAATTTGGTAAATGGAAAGGTCGGTTTCGACCAGCATTTTACAAGCATATTCAATTCGTAAACGACTGATATGTTCGATGATGGTCTCGCCAACTTCTTTTTTGAATAATTGGCACAAGTAATTAGGACTTAAAAAAAACTGATTGGCTAAATGTTGGATGGAAATCTCTTGGTTAAAATGGTTGCGAATGTACAACATGATTTCTTTGACTTTGTTGTTTGAAATTCGTGAAATATCAGTTTCGTTTCTGTTCATAAAAATATCAAGCGTCATAAGAATCAGATCATCGATCATAGCTTCAGCCGTGCCGTATCGATAATAGAGCTGTTCATACCCTTCAAAAAAACGACCATTAACTCGAGTCCCTTCCCGAGGAAATAAGTATAGGATCGATGTATAGAGCAAATAGGCCTCTTTAATGGTGAAGGTTCCCTCTTTGAATAACTTCTTTATTGATTCCATGGCTGCTATAAAACCGAGCCGGTCTTTACTATGAAGAATCCGGGAAATCTCTTTGAGCTTCTCGTCGATCGGTATTTCCTGTTGCTGATTCACACGATAACATCCAGGCATTCCCGTTGTGAACATACTGAAAGCAGCATGAGAGGCGGATTCTAAAGATGCATCCAATTGGTGTATATCCGAAATAGGAGGACCGATCCCAACCCCACACTCTTGTACAACTTCTGTTTGTTCAAGACCCCGGAGGAAGGCTTCGTATTGGCACTCTTCCAATAAGTAACCATACCGACGGCGGCTCATCGGGAATAACAGGGAAGAGAACTGCCCGACATTTACGGGTGAACTTAATCCTTGGATAACAATGGGGATATGAGGCGTATCTCTTGACAATGGTATTCTCTTTTCATTCAACCATGAGCTAATTCGTTCAAGATCTCCGGAACAAACTGCTTCATACAGTTCAAAGTCGTGGACAGGGTTGTCTTTAACCGCCTTCGATTCGTGTTGCTGCGCTATTCGGTTAAGCATTCCTTCAATTTCTTCGATTTCAAAGGGTTTCAGGCAGTATCCGAAAGTACCATAATTCATCGCTTTTTGTGCATAAGCGAACTCTGCATGTCCGCTGAGTACGATAAAGATTGTGTCAGGTGCGACAGCCTTGCCACGTTGTATGAGCTCTAGTCCATTCATTACAGGCATCTTAATATCTGTTAGGACAAGGGTGGGGCGAAGCGATTGAATTAATTGAAGGGCTTCTAGCCCGTTTTCGGCGTCGTCGATCACTTCAAAGCCGTATTTTTTCCAATTCACTCCTGCTTTAATTCCTTCTACAATCCACTTCTCATCATCTGCAATAATCACTGAACGCATAAGTGAATCCCCCTTCTCTTTGGAGCTCTTAGATTCATCCTAGCGATTGTGGGCCTAGGGGGGTATGGATTATCTTACGCTCACTATGTCGGATATTAAGCGTCACCGGTAGGTCACTCGCTTAGGTGTGAAAAATCCACATGATCGGAGTTGTATTCTCTATACACGATAATTTACACTCCCGATATAATTTACCATATAAATCGCTTACAAGCATAAACAATCTCATACAGAAAGGTGAGGAGAAGATTGGCTGATTCTGTAACCGCTCGTACGCCTAAGCGAAGCTTAAGAACTCTTGCACCTAAGCAGAGCTTAGGAAAAACGATTTTACAGTACAAGTATTTTTACCTCATGGTTCTACCAGTGTTAATCTGGTACGCCCTCTTCAGCTATGCTCCCATGTACGGAGTAACCCTAGCATTCAAATCTTTTAATTACAGTAAAGGGATTCTGGGAAGTCCCTGGATTGGCTTGGAGAATTTTCAAACGCTGTTGACCGACCCCGATTTTCGCAGAGCATTTTGGAATACGGTCATTATCAGCTTGATGAAGTTGATCACTCATTTTCCAATGCCCATTATCCTGGCGATTGTTTTATATGAG
This sequence comes from Paenibacillus sp. FSL R10-2734, assembly GCF_037963865.1. Classification (NCBI taxonomy): domain Bacteria; kingdom Bacillati; phylum Bacillota; class Bacilli; order Caryophanales; family Paenibacillaceae; genus Paenibacillus; species Paenibacillus sp. FSL R10-2734. The sequence goes on from NZ_CP150170.1 coordinate 3,674,720, forward strand.
TTTTCCAGGACAAAAATGAAGCGATTTTTTCAGACGATCCTGACGTTCCCACATTTTATTTCATGGGTTGTACTGTCGGGGATCATCATCAATATTTTAAGCAAGGACGGGATTTATAACCAGATCATCATGTTGTTTGGTGGGGATCCAAATTCTCCTCTGGTGGATGAAAGTGCATTCAGACCCGTTCTATATATCACGCATGTGTGGCGAGAGATCGGTTGGGATTCAATCATTTACCTGGCGGCTCTTGCAGGGATCAATCCTGAGCTGTTTGAGGCGGCAGAAGTGGATGGAGCGAATCGGTTTCGCCGTTTGCTTAACATCGCATGGCCGGGCTTGAAAAGTACAGTCGCAGTCCTGCTAATCCTTCAAGTTGGACAACTACTAACCCAAGGCTCGAGCTTCGAGCAAATATTCAATCTGTATAGTTCACCGGTATATTCGGTTGCCGACACAATCGATACATACATTTATCGGACATCTTTCACGATTGGAAGCGACTTTGGATATACGACCGCCGTGGGTGTCGTCAAGTCCATTATCAGCCTAATTCTTTTATGGGCGGCCAACACGTTTGCTAAGAAGATGGGCGAGGAAGGACTGTATTAATTTGCATGAAAAGGGGAGAAGCAAGTGACCGACACAACGGTTAAAAAGAGAAAAAAATGGAGTGTCTTCGATATCGTCGCATTCGTGGTTCTGGGGCTTCTAGCACTAGTAACATTTTTTCCCTTCTATAATGTTCTTATTATCTCTGTTGCAAAGTTCGAAGCGATTAGTAAAAGCGACTTTTATATTTTTCCACTTTCATTTGACTTGTCGGCTTACAAGCTGTTGCTTCAGGATATGAAGTTTTGGTCTTCGATTTTAAATTCTGTCATCGTAACGGTGGTTGGCGTGTTGTTCAGCATGACAATCTCTGTGGCAGGAGCATACGCATTATCCAAGCGGGGAATGCCCGGCAGAAACATAATGCTTAGTTTGATCTTGTTCACTATGTTTTTCAATGGCGGTTTGATCCCCTTTTATCTAGTCGTTAAGGATCTGGGATTCGTAAATAATTTACTCGTCATGATCATACCCGCCGGTCTCAATACATTTTACCTAATCATTATGAAAAACTATTTTAATACTATCCCTGAGAGTTTAGAAGAATCGGCTAAGCTGGATGGGGCGAATGATCTGTATATCCTTTATAAAATCATTATTCCGATCTCTGCTCCATTCATGGCGACTTTTGCTTTGTTCTATGCGGTGGAAAGATGGAACGAATGGTGGTATGCGCTGATCTTCATCAGTGACGCCTCAAAAGCACCGCTCCAGATTTATTTACGGGAGACACTCATTACTTCGAATTCTTTGCTAAGTCAAATGGCACAGACGCTGGCTGAGCAGGAGCAGACGGGTAAGGTCTATACACCTGCACTTCAAATGGCGGCGATTGTGGTTTCGAGTATTCCGATTATTGTTGTGTATCCGTTCCTTCAGAAGCACTTTAATAAAGGCATTATGGTTGGTTCAATAAAAGGATAAGAAAGATTTTAAATAGATTGATTCTATCCTAAAATAGTATAAAGGGAGGTTTCAAGCATGCTTAGAAAGAAAATGATGACACTGGCATTATGTATAACTTTATTAGCTTCGGTGCTCACGGCTTGCGGTGGAGGCAATAACGACAAAGGGCAGTCGGGATCAAACGGTGAAGGGACTACCGACTCTTTTAATTCCACTGACAACCCTTACAAGGATCCGATGACCATTACTCTTGGTTTTTGGGACGCGGATGCTGAAATTGCTAACATCGAAAAAGATCCGATCGCTAAACAAGTATTGGAAAAATTTAAAATTACATTAAAACCTGTCAACATGACCTGGGATGACTATACCCAGAAGATTCAAATGTGGGCAGCTTCCGGTCAATTGCCTGACATTTTCGCGATCGACGCCGTCGGCACACAATATCAGCGCAAATGGGTTGAGCAAGGTGTTGTCAAAGCGCTTCCGGAGCTTTCTAAGTATCCTAACCTTGCAAAATACTTCGAATCGCCGGACATTAAAGGTTTAGGTGTAGATGGCAAGTATTATACCGTTCCTCGCCGGATGTTCCCGAGTGTCGATTGGAGCGCACTGGATCGTATGGTTTTCTATCGATGGGATCTTGCACAAAAGGTTGGTATCACAAAAGAACCAGAGACATGGGAAGAGTTCGAAGCCATGCTTGATGCAATCGTAAAGGCGGATCCAGAAGGCAAACGTATTACCGGTCTTACGACAACAACTACCAAGATGCTGGGTGGATTCTTCTGGTTGTATGGTAACCCGGTCGCCACGAGCGATGGAAGCGGCAGTGACTTCAAATGGATAAAAGAGGACGGAAAGTTTATCCCGGCTGTATTTTCCAAGAATGCTCTACCAGCGCTTCAGAACATGAAGAATATGTACGAAAAAGGATTGATTGATCCAGACATCGCGCTTGTTAAGCCAGCAGAATCCTATGACAATTTCGTGGCAGGTAAGGCGGCTGCTCTCCTGAGCGGTGGCGGTTATATAAATTTAAATGGAGATATGTATGAAAAACGCTGGAAAACAGCCTATCCGGATAAGGATATGACTGAGAGCGTGAAGGCGCTCAAGCCGCTTATCGGACCTGATGGTGAACGCTCACATGCTATCTTTAAAACATATTGGTCGGAAAGCTATTTCAGCAATAAGGTTGACGATAAAAAGATGGATCGCATCATGGCACTCTATGATTATGTGTTGTCGACGGAAGGCAAGGATCTGTTGACTTATGGCATCGAGGGTGTGGATTACAAGATTGAAAATGGGCAGAAGGTTGTCATTGAAAAGGGTTCGTTAAATGAGAAGTATCCGGCCAGTAGATTTCTAAAGAATTTGGTGGCGTATGAAACTTCGGATAGCTATAACATGGATAACCCGACGATCGCTAACGAAAGTATCCGCCAAGATGCTGTCGATTATATCGATTGGATTCAGAACAATACAAAGGTTCCAGAATACGACATTCGGTTAACTTATATGTCCACCCCAACAAAAGATAAATTTACTGTGCTTGACCATGATGATTTGCTTAAGATCATGCTTTCCAAAGAACCGGTGGAAAGTTATTGGAATAATATCTTGAACGATTATAAGGCTAAAGGCCTTGATAAAATGATAGAGGAAGTTAATGCGAAGGCCAAGGAACAAGGTATTGAATAATCGATTGATAGAGAAGATCCGGGCTAAATTAGCCCGGATCTTCCATTTAATTATTTGGAGTAGAACCAAGAATGTACGGCATTACTGATCGCATACTTATAAGATTAGGAGGGGAAAGTCTATGAACCTTAGCATTCACTTGACAGGGTTAACCGAGAAACAGCTATCAGCTGTTTCAGAAGTAGCAGGAATATTGAACATTCGAATGGAACGGTCAGGGATCCCAGTAAATTGTAAGAATCAAGGAAAGGGAATTCGAATAGCTTTCGATGAGGTTCAGGTCACCATTGCGTATGAACAGGAACATCAATTGATTCGGGCGCTCAGCCGATTCCTCGAGAACATACGTCGTGGAGAAAGAGTTGAAATAAATGAACTGCCGGTTTATGAACAGCTAGGATTCATGGTAGACTGCTCGCGAAATGCTGTTCTTAACCATGAAGGATATAAGGAATTGATCCGGCGCTTAGCGCTTATGGGATATTCAACGGTTCAACTGTATACGGAAGACACCTACGAACTTGAAGGGTATCCTTATTTCGGCTATTTAAGAGGACGATATACAGGGGATCAAATTCGAGAGATGGACCAGTATGCCGCGCTATTTGGTATAGAATTGGTTCCTTGTATCCAGACGCTGGCTCATCTGGGCCAAGCATTGAAATGGCAAGCACATGCAGCGCTAGTGGATTTCCAGGATATTCTTCTCATTGATGATCCCAGAACTTACGAGTTAATTGATCGAATGTTCGCTTTCATGTCGACCTATGTAAGCAGTCGCCGCATAAATATTGGGATGGATGAAGCGCATATGATGGGACTTGGTAAATATCTAGATAAGCATGGGTACCAGGATCGATCCTCCTTAATGTTGAAACACTTTAGCACTGTTATGGAAATCGCCAGGAAATATGGTTTCCGTACGATGATGTGGAGCGACATGTTTTTCCGTCTAGCAAGTTCCGGAGAATATTACGATGCTGAAAGTCCAATTAGCCCCGATATTGTAAAGCTGATCCCTGAAGACGTTACCTTGATCTACTGGGATTATTATACGGAAACGCAGGAGAAATACGACGGAATGTTACGCAAACATAAGCAGCTGAATGATCATATCGGTTTTGCAGGTGGAGCCTGGAAATGGATGGGATTCGCTCCAAACAATGAATTCAGTCGCCAAGTTAGTTTGTTGGCTCATGATAGCTGTGTTAAGCATGGAATTCAAGAAGTACTGATTACTGCATGGGGAGATAATGGGGCGGAGGCTTCCGTTTTCTCGGTTCTTCCTACCCTTCAACTTTGGGCGGAGCTGTGTTATACGGGATGTTTCGTGGAGAGCCATGTCAAAGACAGATTCGGCAGCTGCGTGCAAGGCGATTATGATGACTTTATGGCACTCGATGCGGCCAATCTGGTTCCAGGCAATTCGGCACCGGGGGGATGTTCCGTCAATCCGGCTAAATACTTGCTTTATCAAGATATTTTATACGGGTTGTTCGATCGACATGTCGTTCCCCACGCTTATTCGAAGCATTACCAGCAAAGTGCGGAAATGTTCGAACAGGCGATCACTCGCAATTCGCCTTGGCAATCCTTATTCACTGTACAGGCGAGCTTGTGTCGCGTACTCGAGATAAAGAGTGAAGTAGGGATTTCCATACGAGATGCGTATAGCCGTGGGAATTTGGAGGAATTGGCTCATTTTTCTAATGTGACATTGCCAGAACTATCAGATTTGATAGGGCGATTTATGGATGACTATCGTGTGCAATGGGAGCAGGAAAACAAGGTGTTTGGTCTTGATGTTTTTGATCTTCGTATGGGAGGAATGCTTCAGAGGATTAGGACGGCTATTCATCGAATCAATAGTTATGTCGAAGGGAAAGTGGAACAGATAGCTGAATTAGAAGAGGAGCTGCTAACGTTCGACGGTCTCGTTGATGATGACGGCCCAAGGGCGATAAGTGCGAATTTGTGGCACACGATCGCAACGCCTTCCGTCATCGCAGGAGTATAAGAAGGGAGTGAGGTTATGATTGACACTAAGCTGGACCATCAAAATGGCTCAAAGCGGCCTAACCTTTTGCTTATCACAGTGGATCAGATGCGTTTTGATTGCCTGAGCATCATGGGACATCCCGTCGTTGAGACACCCAACCTGGATTCTCTGGCATCAAGAGGAATATTATTTGAACACGCTTACTCAGCTACCCCGAGTTGTATTCCCGCAAGGGCTGCTATCATGACAGGAATGGGCCAGAGATCACATGGGCGGGTTGGTTATCAGGATAAGGTTGAATGGAATTACGCACATACGATTGCCGGAGAGCTTGCTCAAGCTGGTTATCATACGCAGTGTGTTGGCAAGATGCATGTGTATCCTGCACGTAATCTATGTGGGTTCCATAATGTGGTGCTGCATGATGGATATCTTCACTACAATCGGGACAAGAGCCAAACGTTCCAAGATGAACACTATGATCAAGTGGACGATTATTTACAGTGGCTGCGAAGACAAACTAATGCCAATTCGGATATCACTGATTTAGGCCTTGATTGCAACGCCTCAACGGTTGCCCGACCATGGCACTTGCCGGAAGCGATGCATCCAACGAATTGGTGCGTAACCGAGTCGCTAGACTTCTTGCGAAGAAGAGACCCTGGGAAACCATTTTTCCTATGGTCTTCCTTCGTTCGCCCGCATTCCCCATTGGATCCACCGCAATGTTATCTAGATATGTACAAGGACTTGGAATTTCCGGATCCTCCAGTCGGTGATTGGGTGGACGAGAATGCGGCATTAAACAGGGTTAAGGATCCAACTTCTTCGTTCACTTCTTTGCCAAAACGCAGATTGGATCGTGCCCGTGCTGCGTATTATGCGCTAATTACGCATCTAGACGATCAAATTGGGAGGTTGATCAATGGGCTGCAGGAATACGGAGTTGTAAATGAAACTTTGATTCTATTTACTTCTGATCATGGTGAGATGATGGGTGATCATCATAGCTTTCGTAAATCTCTTCCATATGAAGGGAGTGCTAAGATTCCCTTCATAGTATATGACCCGGGAGAAACGCTTGGACTTCTTGCAGGCTCCCGGCTCGATTCCGTTGTAGAGCTTCGCGATATTATGCCAACATTTCTTGAAGCTGCTGGCATCCAAACACCAGTTACAGTAGAAGGGCAAAGTGTGTTACCACTGTGTAGGGGAGATCTGACAGTGTGGCGATCTTATATTCATGGGGAACATGCCTATGGCGATAAGTCCAACCACTTCTTAACGGATGGAAGAGAGAAATTCATTTGGTATTCGCAGACTGGGGAAGAGCAGTACTTTAATCTAGTGGCCGACCCCACAGAGAAGGTTAATGCGATCAGATGTACCGATATATCCGAGCGTATAAATGAATGGAGAGAGCGTCTTATTCACGAGCTGGAGGGACGTGAGGAAGGGTTTGTAAACAACGGCGAATTGATTGCCGGGCGACCCATCTGCAATATTCTTAAAGAGTCCGAATTGAGGGAATCATAATAACTTAGGGCAGGCTGAACTATCAGCTTGCCCTAAGTTTTTTACGGAATTATTAAGGAGTTTAGCTTGTGTTTTGATTCACCAGCTACTCCGGCGCTCTGGCAAAGGGTCCTGATCTTGAATCATTCGATGGACAAGCAATTCTACCATTGAACGGCGAATTTCACTATAATCGGGATCCTCAAAACGATTGTGGTTTTCATGAGGATCCTCTTTCAGATCATATAACTCACCGTAGGTCTCTCCTGCAAAGAGAACTAGCTTATAACGTGATGTTCGCAAACACTTAGCGTTAATGCCTCGATCATGAGCAATATAAGCCGTTAGTGCAGAATTACGTACATGGGACTCCCTTCCGGCTAACACCTCCATCTGTGACACACCTTGAATTCCGTAGGGACAGTTGAGACCTGCAGCTTCAAGTAGTGTGGGAACAATATCAACATGCTCCATCAAGGCAGAGACGCGTTGCCCGGAAGCAATCCCAGGACCGCGTACGATCATCGGGATCCGCGTTAAACCTTCATAAAACCACGGCCCCTTGTAAATCAGTCCATGGTCACCGAGCAACTCTCCATGGTCGCTGGTGAACAGAATGACTACATCATCGTACACCCCTTTTTGACGCCAAGCCTTTATAATACGTCCGATTTGTTCATCAATGAAGGTAATCATCGCATAATAATTTCGAGTGAGCCGTTTCATAAGCGCTTCATCTAAAAAATGCTCCTCACCGCCACCAGGCCAATACCCTCCCTGACTCTGACGCAATAGATGTGGAGGACGAAGATGCACGTCGTCAGCTTCTCTGGTTGGTGATGGAATGTCAATGTCCGCGTACATATCCGCGTAAGCTTTTGGTGGGTCAAAGGGATGATGTGGATCGACGAAACTGGACCATAAGAATAGCGGTTGCTCGGTTTTGTGGGAAAGGATAGCATTGATGCTCCGTTCAGCAATCCAGTATGTCTGATGCAGCTCCGGAGGGATTTCGCTCTCCCATACGTCGTTTTGAGCATTAGAGGCTCTGTAACGGTCCTTGGTGAAACGCTCAGCTACTTCAGGGTTGCGCTCCCTAAGCCACTCTATGTATTCACCGATGCAATTGTCTTCAGTAATGTGATGTTCATCAAATCCGTAGTACGTTCCATCGGAAGCTCTTCCGCGATCTCGATAAGCGGGATCTTCATATTCTTGTGAAAAGTCCCCCTTCATTTGAGGACGGAAATGCATCTTTCCTATACCGATGGTTTTATAATTCGCTGTCTTTAAATGATCGCATAAGGTAAGTTCATCTTCTTTTAGAGTGGTACCGATGTTCCAAGCCCCATGAACATGCGGGTGCCTTCCTGTAAAAATGGAAGAACGTGAGGGCGTGCAAACGGGACTAGCGCAGTAAGCTCCAGTGAAGAGTGTGCCTTCCGAAGCAAGCTTGTCTAGCTCAGGTGTCAGTACGGAATCGTTTTCGATACCTAGTGCATCCGCACGCATTTGATCTGTAGTAATTAACCAAATATGAGTTCTTTTTGACATCCGTAACAACCCCCTATGAGTATAGTGTATAGCATCAGAAAAGCCTCTAGCAACCAATGAATTCTCCATATAATTTATTAGAATCGTCCATATGGGTTGATATTTTTATTACCTATAATTGAATAGTCTATCTCAATGTTGGAGGGAGAATTATATGCGGAAGTTATCCATATCAGGGGATCATTTTATATTAGACGAACAACCCATCCGGTTGCTTTCAGGTGCGCTTCATTATTTCCGGATTGTTCCGGAATATTGGCAAGACCGTTTGTTGAAGCTGAAGGCTTGCGGATTGAATGCAGTTGAAACCTATATTCCTTGGAATTTACACGAACCAGAGGAAGGTAGCTTCAATTTCGCAGGCTATGCTGACATCGAGGCTTTCGTTAGACTTGCTGGAGAGCTCGGTTTACACGTGATTTTACGACCAAGTCCTTATATTTGTGCGGAATGGGAATTCGGAGGATTGCCAGCTTGGTTACTTGCGGACGATAACATACAGCTGCGTTGTAATAGTAAGGTTTATTTATCTAAGCTGGATGCCTACTTCGATGAGTTGCTTCCCCGTTTGCGCCCTTTGTTAAGCACTAACGGTGGGCCTGTGCTTGCCCTTCAAGTAGAGAACGAATATGGAAGCTTTGGAAGTGATAAGACTTACCTGAATTATCTAAAAGAAGGAATGATCGCCCGCGGCATGGATGTTCTGCTGTTCACTTCAGATGGAGCTGAAGATCATATGCTACAAGGCGGTATGATCGAAGGAGTGTTCGCCACGGTAAATTTCGGTTCACGAGCAAAGGAAGCCTTTGCTAAACTACGTGAATATCAGCCTACGGGGCCGTTGATGTGCATGGAATTCTGGAATGGATGGTTTGACCACTGGATGAAACCGCATAATACACGCCCCGAGTCTGAAGTAGCGGAGACGTTGGAGGAGATGCTGGCTTTAGGTGCGTCTGTTAACTTCTATATGTTCCATGGGGGAACGAATTTTGGATTTATGAATGGGGCAAATCTTTTTGACAAATATGAGCCCATCGTAACTAGCTACGATTATGATACGTTACTGGACGAATCCGGTAAGCCAACTGCAAAATTCTTCGCCGTCCGAAAAATAATTGAGAAATACGTAGCGTTGCCGCCACTGGAATTACCACCCGTAATTCAGTCACGAGCTTACGGTAAAGTGCTAATGATAGAAGCCGCACCTTTGTTCACTCAGTTAGAAGTTTTGTCTCACCCTGAACGTAGAGCATGTCCCGAGCCAATGGAGAAACTAGGTCAGGATTATGGGTTTATCTTGTATTCGACGAAGATCAGTGGACCACGCAGCGGTATGGAGCTTGTTCTTCAAGAAGTACGCGATCGAGCGCTTGTATTTGCGAATGGTAATTTTGTCGGTACAGTAGGACGCTGGGATCCGAGAGGGATTCCATTAGAGGTTCCAACGGAGGGACTGCAAATCGACATTCTTGTGGAGAACATGGGGCGCGTAAATTATGGCCCGCAGCTTCGTGATCCGAAAGGCATAACATGTGGCGTTAGACTAGGCTATCAATTCTTGCATGATTGGACTATTCGTTCATTGCCTTTAACCGATCTTAAGGGATTATCATTCACACCAATAGATTGCGAGCAACGTCAGCAGCCTACTTTCTACCGGGGATGCTTTCAAGTCAGTGAGCCTGAGGATACTTTTTTGCGGCTGGACGGATGGGGCAAAGGCCAAGCTTTTATAAATGGCATTAATTTAGGTCGCTACTGGGAGAAGGGCCCGACAAAAACGCTTTACATACCGGCACCGCTTCTGCGTCAAGGCGGGAACGAACTAATCTTGTTTGAATTACATGGCGTAATGGAGCCAGTGGTTACTTTTGTCGATACACCAGAGCTCACATGATAGTTAACGGGTGAGTAAGTATCTTGATTCTATAGTATTGATCTGATGATTTTTAATATATAATCAAGACAATAGTCATTTCATAAAATTACCACTAGAAGTGAATGATTGAAGAATCTCTCTGTCCACTGGGAATTGTACAATAATTGAACATACGTCTAATGATGACTTCCGTCTCCCTGAATTAGTGGGATGAATATTTAACCTACCAGAAGAGTTGGCTGAGGCTAGAAGAGCTATAGAGGAGGATTTAAAATGAGTTATGATTTGATGGCGTTCGAGACGTCTAAAGCACCGCAAGAGAGAGCAACGTTTATGAAGTGGTATGAGCAGCAAGTGCAGTGGTCGGAAGACCATGCCTATAATGATCCATCAGTTTTATCGGAGGCGCTGCAACGCTTTTATAGTGAGTTGTCCGAGCAATTTCCTAATATGAATGTAGAGGATGAGATTTTTGAGGCGATGGAGGAAGCCGGAACGGATAACCGGTTGACTGACTACTCGCTTGGCACATCCGTCATCTATGCGGCGTTCGCGTATTCCATAGCTGACGAAGCTTACACGGCGATGCGGGAGTTGGCTATAAAACACAAAGTAGGATTTTTTGATGTAAGCAGCAACGAAGGCGATATTATTTTTCCTTGAAGTAAAATGATTTAGAGTGTAGACAGCTGGTTGCTCTTCTTGATGTTAATGAAGTGGCAACCAGCATGTTCTAACTTCTTTACTATACTACAGACGGAATTATACAATCCTTAATCAGAGGCCACCGGTCACGAGGCTGAAGTGTGAATTCTGAGGCGATGGCTACGATAAGTTTTTTTTCTGGAATGCAACAAATGACATTACCACCATCCCCTAACGCTGAGTAAGTGTAAATCTCATCTTCTTCGCGTAGCCACCACAAATAACCGTAATGATTAGGGTTCATCGCTGTTGATTCTTCAATCCATGTCTCCGAAATAATCTGATTATTCTCCCATTTTCCCCGGTTCAAATATAATAAACCAAAACGCGCCATTTCGCGTGGAGACAACGTAAGTCCCCATCCTCCTGTGGTGATACGATTGGGGTCTTCCACCCATCCCTTCACATTTACCCCAAATAAATCATCAAACCCAAATGATTTCATCTCATAATCCGGGATTTCCGTCATGCCGATAGATCTGAATAATCGCTCGTTAGCAAACTCACGGGCACTTTTTCCTGTGGAACGAGAGATGATAGCTGACAGCAAGTGCGCCCCTGCAGTAGAATATTTGAAATCTCCAACGTTCCCTTGGTGGCCAAGGCTGTCTAGTGTGTATTTGACCCAGTCGGACGATTTACACAGTTGGTCGAGTGGTTCGTGCCAGTCCTCGAAAGCATAGGGTGCTGTCATAGTGAGCAAATGGCGTATAGTGATTTCTCGTTTTTGTAGATTAGCAGCAGCATCGTCGGGAACATAGTCGGGGAAAAAATCCAGCACCTTCTGATCAACATGCTTGATAAATCCGGCATCAATGGCAATACCAATGAGGGCGGATAAGATGCTTTTCGTTTCAGAAGCCACATGATGCAGATCATCCGGGCTATAGCCATTGAAGTATTGTTCATAGGCAATATATCCATTTCTCACTACTACAATTCCGTTTATATTGCTATAGTCGGATTTAATCTTCGCTTCTAGTGCTGAAAGTTGTTCAGCATCCATTCCTAAGGTAGCTGGATCTGACGTTTGCCAGTCTGTCGTGGGCCAGTAGTTTCTATTCATTTAGGTAACTCCTTATATTTAAATTTTGGTGTGAATATGAGTGTGGCTACGATCTTTTCTTAACTGGAAAATACACCTCAGTAACAAGATCCTCAGGATCAGTATTTTGCGTGGGGTCTGTTATATATTTTTCATAGGGTGAGTTCACCATTTCATAACCTTCATTTTCTATCCATTCTGTGAGCTTCGCATAAACCGATGTTAATTCTGAATATGGGCCCTTATAAACAGACTTCGCACACAGCCCTTCACGTAATTCTCTCGTTCCATTTACGATCTCCTCAATAGGTAGGGCAAACTCTGTATCATTCCCGGCAGGATTATATTCTTGGCTGTGATAAATTGTTATTGGCGTGCCAAGCAAGGTCAGCTTTTCAGTGGCAATAGTTTCATACAGTTTGCTAAAATACTTACCATATCCAAGCGCATAATCATCACTGCTCAACATTTGACGCGTGAAAAGAATATGCATTGGTTTGGTTTCAACAAGTTGCACTTCTATCTTATTTAGGTAGGACATCATAGATAATCCTTTCTCTAAATTTAGAACATCACTATTAATTTGCTTTAACGTATATTCGTAAGTTCGTAGTTTCTCTTGTAGTTTTCTTTTTTTGAGATTTAGGGCTGTACTAAGCTTCTCTTCAAAATGATCCTGCTCCCATTCCAGAATATCTTTGATTTCTTCTAGTGAGAAATGATAAGATTTCAAACGGTTGATAAAGAGCATTTTTGTTAGTTGTTTGATGGAATAATACCTATAACCGTTCACGGGATTAATCTCATCGGGATGAATTAATCCAATTTCATCATAATACCGCAGCGTTTTGGTTGACACTTCGCATATCTTCGAGAATTCTCCTATGGACAGCAACAATCTCATCTCCATTTCTTCGATATTTAATGATATATAAACTTTGAATTTCGGTGGTTTGTTCAATTCCACTATGCACCTTCCCCTTAGGGTAAAGTCAATAGCAAACTATTGTATCCACTCCAAGGTTACGACTCAAAAAAAGAACCCCAAAAACCACATGGATATGATTTTTGAGGTGCTCTATTTTGGATTTATTATTGTATAAGAATTCTGTAAATCAGCATGGCCGCTTCGGCACGTGTGGAATGGGTAGTTGGCATGAGCTGCTGCTGAGCGTCCCCTTTAATTAGACCTGCTGCTACAAGCACCGCTACATCATCTGCTGCATATTGAGAGATTTGGTCATGGTCAGTAAAGTCAACTAGTGATGTAGATGATGAAGGCGTAGAACTCAACTTTCCTGCTGCCTTCAGTGCTCTAGCCACCATAACAAACATCTCTTGTCTAGAGATAGATTCATGCGGTTGATAACGTCCATCCGTTTGACCGTTAACGATTCCTGATTTCTGAGCAATCATAAGTCCCTCGTAAAAGTAATCGCTCGGTGACACATCGGAGAAGCCAATCTCATCTACTTTAGTGAGTCCCAAAATTCTAACTAATAAAAGTGCGAAATCTGCGCGAGTAATCGCCTGATCAGGTTTGAATTCTGTGTCTGATATGCCGTTAATGACGCCCTTAGATGTTAGCACTTCTACTACGAATTTCGCCCAATGTGAATCATTGATATCCCTAAATGTTTTGTGATTGTAGACAGCTGCATACTGGCCGAAAGAATCTGTTGTCGAGAAAATAGCCTGCTTCCTTACTGCATCATAATCTCCATTTAATAATGGATGAATGTTTTCGTTAACGTCGATGTTCCACACGACAATAAAAGCATTGTTCGATGCAGGTACTGCTGCTGGATGAGAAAGTCCAATCTGTATAGCTGATTGTAGAGTGTTCAAAGGAATCTTTATTCCATCCAAGCGAAGCTCATATTCGATGAGAGAACTTTCTCCTAACATCTCTTGTATTTTCCCTACGGTATCGACCGTTCTCAGTAGCAAAGTAACAGTCTTCACTTTGTCTATCATATTCGCCGGGAAAATACTATCTGCTAACAAGATGGTAGCTAACGATGAATTGATCTCAAGCTGTAAGGAAGAAGTTCCTGCATGAAATGCAGTAGCAGGGAGTGTTATTTGATATTCCTTTATGTCTGAGGCTGGATCAACTGATAGCTGAATTCGGACAGTAGTATTACCAGTTGAATTAGGCTTGGCTAGTGTAATTATCCTCTGAAAGGAGGATTCATTCAATATTGCGCTAGCGGTTCCTGCTTCCATAGAAATAGGTAGGTCAACCTTTACACTGCCATCCAACAAGAGTACAGTAGTGGCTGAATCCCCAACAGATGAGCCGGAACTTCCTGAGCTCGATGAAGAAGTCGGACGCGGCGAAGTGGTCGGGACTGGTGAAGCGTTCGGATCTGGTGTAGCGTTCGGACTCGGTGAATTGGTAGGACTAGGTGAAGAAGTAGGACTAGGTGAAGAAGTAGGACTTGATGTTGGGCTTGGCTCCGGCTCATCAAAAGGAATGAATTTCAGGAAGTCCCCCCAGATGACATTACCCTCCGTATCCCGCATATAAGTACTTACCGGTAGTAAGCTGACAAAGTTTGAATCCGTGAGCTGCTTACCAGACTTATTGGCTAAGGTTGTACCGTCATACATAAAGTTGTTGTCAGACGCCAATGAGGAGGGATACTGGTCTTTCGCAATGTTGTTCGTCCGGTAGGATTTGAAGCCATCGATCTTAAAGTCTGCTGTAATATGATCATAAGTCGTAAAGCTCAGATTTCCACGTGCATTGTTGAACCCAATGTTGTTAATAGCAATAACGCCTGGATTACTGTTGCTTGTAAAACCATATGCACCATTGCCGAAGGCGATAGAATTTCGGATGGTATGAGTGACGTAAATGCCTTCACCACCCAGTTTAAATCCATTCTTGTCACCAGCACCTACGGTTCCATCCGTTAAGAATCCGTTGTTAAAGGCAGCACTATTCTCAATCAATACAGGGCCGATCGTACCTGAACCTGCCTTGGTGTACAAGTCCCAGCCATCGTCGATATTGTTATGTGCTAGGCAGCCTCTGAAAATATTACCAACACCGGCAGTCAATTTCGCTGCGAAACCATCGGCATTATTGTCGGATGGATCGCGGTTATCAAAGGATGTACTGTTCAGAATTAAGTTGTAAGATGGCCATTCAGCTATTTCTTGAGCTGTTCCATCAGTACGGCTAATTTGTAGACCGGTGTCACCATTTGC
Source organism: Paenibacillus sp. FSL R10-2734 (assembly GCF_037963865.1). NCBI lineage: Bacteria > Bacillati > Bacillota > Bacilli > Caryophanales > Paenibacillaceae > Paenibacillus > Paenibacillus sp. FSL R10-2734. The sequence continues at coordinate 3,689,864 of NZ_CP150170.1, forward strand.
ATAAAATCTACTATTTTCTACGATGTTATGATTTCCCCCAACAGTAAAGCCCTTTGTATTACCAGCCGAGCGGGTGATATCTAGACCCTTCACATGCCAATAGTTCCCGCTGAGAAGGACACCTTCTGTTTTTTTGTCAAAATCAATTATCGGACGTGCGTCTGGTGCAGCCTCCAAATATTTCTTTGCGGTTGCTTTACCGTCATTGTACTTTTTAATTTGGAGTGGTGATTTCTGCACATAACGACCATCAAGTACGATAATGTGTTGACCTGGCTTGACGAAATCAATCGCTGTGTCGATATCAAGCGGGAGATCTATCGTTCCATCACCAGTACTAGTTCCGGTTGGAGATACATAAATATCTTCATCCTCACGGTAGCTATTCATTGTGACTGTGAAGTTATGAACGATTTTATCATATGAGGTCAAATATTGAGTATCGTCTGGTAAAAAAGTAATACTGAAGTTCGTATCTCCTAAATTCGCAAGCGTTGCTGGAATAGTGAGTAGTTTATTGGCTTCAACTTCAATATCCTGCGCGATGATCGTAGATCCTTGCTTCAAAGTTACTGTTCCATTGACATTAGGGCGCACAATCATTGGATACGCTGGAGCTGAAGTCTTGCTAAGGGATAATATGCTTATGCTTGGTGTAACCGGCGCTGATGGTGGTTCAACTTTGGGTGAGTCCGTAGCCGCTGAAGTCACCGTTAACTGGATATTACTGATATTGATCGTAGCTAGCCGAGCTGCATAAAAGCCGACATACATCTTGGAATCTTGAACCTTAAGGATATCTGGCGTAAAGATTATAGATTCCTGACCATTATTCAGCAGACCCTTAAAGCCGCTATTCGTCTTAGAAAGCGTTAGACGGTAAGGGACTACAGGGGCTGTGTTGTTAGGTGCAGGACGTTCTTTTTTGAGCATGATCGTTTGAATCCCTTTACTCCCGGTGCCATCAGATTTTTCAACGCCGGATCGAACAAACAGCTGAGTACCAAGATCATTTCTTGTACCTCCGCTGTAGGCACCAATAGCAGCAATATTTGAGGCGAATACACTAGAATTTCCGGGTGTACCAATCGCGTCACGTGCCATCATGCCGAATGATTCTTGACCGTCATAGGGGTTTTTTGCAAAAGCTAACACTTGGATATCTGCTGACAGAATGAAATTATCCTCTGATGCATCGAGCTCGGTGTAATAGAAGGTGATGCCATCATGGTCTTCGGTAACCTTGCCGCCGCCTTCCAGAGCGATGAGCTCTATCGACCCATCTTCTTTTAGAATGGTCTGGTTATTAGCGGTTGAAGTGGATTGACCGAATTGGATACTATGCCATACGGGCACAATCTTTTCCCTGACTGTGACAGAATACGTAATCGGCTTAAGGGATGAATCCGCAGGGATTATGCCGATTTCATAAACTCCTACCTTTTTGTTATCGAACTGAGAGGAGTCGAGGGTGTAGCTACTAAGAACTTCTCTATTCGAGTTGTCATAGACCTTAGATACGATTAAATTGTTGCTGTCAAATTCATCGTTTAAAAAGAAAGTCGTTGCTGGATAGCTGGTTACTTCGATACCAACGAGCTTCTTAATTTTAACCTCAACTTGGAAAGAAGCGGTTAATCCTTTATGAGTTACAGTGATTTTTTTATCTCCCGGAGTCAAGGTATCGAGCGAAGAGACGATATATTCATTTTTCATGAGTCGTATTTGAGTGCCATCAGAATAATGAGCATAAAGGACAAGTCCTTCTAGTTTGATAGAATCACCGATGTAATAGACCGTTTGCTTAGGCTCATTTTGAATTTCTATACTGGATAGGGTAGCAGCTTTCACTTCCACATTAAAACTAGTGGTGACTGCAGGCGCCTCTGTTGAAATAATGGTTACCTCATATGAGCCCGACTGTGTAAACAGATAAGGTGCTTTATCCGATACCGGTTGTTCGTTAATAGAGAGTGAGTAGAGATCACTAATCAGTTCTTTAGTTAAGAAACCATCATTATAATTGGCAGCAAGAACAAGACCGTCTGGATCAAACGTATCCCCTGGATAATAGATGGTTTTTGCTGGATCATACTTGACGGTTAATGAGGTCATAGTTAACGGAACGATTTGAAGAATTATTTTTGCGGAAGCACCGTTATAATTAATTGTTACTGTATTTTCCCCAACCTTACTGCTATCAAAGCCAGTCACAATATAATCAGAAGAGGATAAAACAGCTTCACTATGATCAGAAAAAATAGCTTTAACGACTAGTCCAGTCAAATCAAGAGGTTCACCGACCAGATAGGAGGTTTTGGTCATCGCACTTGCATCAGCAACTAAGCTGGAGACTGTTTTGGACTCGACCTTGATGTCTACTTCGCTAAAAGTTACGGTTGCATCTCTAGCTACGTAAAGCCCTGCAAAGATTGAATCAGTGAACGTATCGTTCAGGGTCACAATTTCGGTTTGGTCATCGATACTAAGTAGATAAGTATTGCCCGATTTTTTTATGCTGAGATCATAGGCTTCACCCGCAGCAGGGGCGTTGATAACGCTAAATGGAGTGAGCTTTGCTTGTGTTGTTTTTTTATAAAAACCTTTCATCACCTGATCTAACGCACCAACCGCTACGTAGTTAGACGTTATCGTGCTAGAATCGCCGTTTATTCCAATGGTATCTCTTAACATAAGTCCGAAGGATTTCTGATTAGGCGTACTAACGCTGCTATTGCTATTAAATGAAGTGACTGTAGCTTTTGCTTTTAGTTCGAAGTTAGCGTCAACAGGGATCTCTTTGTAGTAAAAAGATAATCCTTCATCGCTGCTGGAGATTTTACCGCCGTAAGTAGTCATTGTTACCGAGGTCTGATCCTGAGCAACAGGCTCGGGGTTCTTAGCTGGCGTTGTATTTCCACCGAAGGCGCTAAATGCCCAAGGCCATTCACTTTGAATGTTAATTATCCCATCATAAGGATCATTGACCTCCTCTGCAAACATGGATGGTGGAAAAGATGAAACCAAGAGTAGGAAGGTTACCAGCATGGCTAACAAGCGTTGATGTGTTCTCAATGATTAAAACCTCTCCTTATTTGACCGATTTTTGACGAAAGTTTAAGTCTGATCATCCGAGATTATACGTTATCGCAGAAAAGTACAGCTATAATCAATACCCCATGTACCGCTGTATACAAGGGATGAGAGGGAGGATATGAGTTAATGACACTCCGTTTACGCTTAATTGAATTCGATACATAGCAATAAAAAAGGAGAACGGCGATTGGGCTTAAACCCAAAAGTCGGTCTCCTTTTTGTATTATCTGAAGTTCATGTAGTTGAAATTCCATCCATTCGTTAAAGCATAAACACGAAGGGTTTGAGTTCCAGCACTTAATGTGACGGTAGCAGATACCGTTTGCCAGGTCTGGAAGCTTCCCGTATTAGATGCGGTTATAAGAGCCAATACATCCGAACCCTTCATTAACTGAAGCTGCGTATTGTTGTAAGGACTAGCTAATCGAAAATCAACGGTATAAGTTCCAGCAGTCGCAACAGTTACCGTATAATCCATCCAGTCCCCGTTATCGGTGTAGCTTACATTCAAAGTCCCTTCGGAACTTTCCTCCGTTTGTATGCCATTCATAGCAACGTAGCTTTCAGCTTCGATCTTACCTGGTATAGCATTTCCAGCAGGTAAATTGATCGTAAAGATGCTGCTTGCAACATTGGAGTCTGACATTCCAGATTTGATCGCTATGGCTTTGACAACAGTAGTACTGGATACTGAAAAAGGATTACTGTATGTCGCAGAGTTAGAATCTGGCGTGCTGTCATCGGTGGTGTACTTAATCGTAGCACCCGGAGTTGCGGATGTTAGAGTAACGTTCTGCGCTGAAGTATAGACACCGCTTGCTGGACTGAATTCAGGCTGGGCTACTTGATTAACAGCTTCAGAACCATAGATTTCGAATTCCCAGAGGGAGTACCCGTAACCTGTTGTTCTTGCCGTGCCGGACATTCGAACGTACTGTCCGTTTACCGGTGTTGTAAAGGTAATGTTCTCGATTCCACCCGTTCCTCCGGTCTTCGTATAGGCATCTATCCAGTTCGTCCCATCAGAGGATACTTGAATGTTGTAGTCCTTCCCAGCTGCGGTCTCCCAGTTAAGCTTAACACCTGTAATGCTGTAGCTCGACCCGAGATCCACACGAATCGATTGCGGATCACTGAAATCTGATTCCCATCGAGTGGATATGTCACCGTCAAACGCTGCCGATGCCGTATTTCCGCCTTGAGCGCTGGTGGCGTCAGCCGATTTGTTCAAAGCTAGATTTGATGAACTCGGAATGATTGTGACTACGGACGATGAAATAATAGAATCCGTCATACCTGTTTTAGATGCAATAGCTTTTATGGTAGTTGTCACTGGCACATTAAATGGACCAGAATAGAGAGTACCACTACTAGCTGAAGGCGTCGTGCCATCAGTGGTGTAACGGATGCTTGCACCTCTTGTACTGCTAGTGATTGACACGTTTTGTGCTTCAGTAAAAGTTCCGGTCGCAGGTGTTATAACAGGTTGAGCGACTTGTGCAGCCACATTAATTACGTAAGTCGCGCTCGCAGTTGCAGATTCTTTCATTAGCTCCTTGAATGCTTTAGCCTTGAGCGTCATATTATGAGTCACCGAAATAGGAGAAACATATTTCGGTGATGCTGCGGTAGGTTCACTTCCGTCCGTTGTATAACGGATGTTTGCCCCAACTGTAGGACTGGAGATAACCACCGATTGAACCGACGAATAAGTTCCACCTTCTGGACTGAAGCTTGGTGTTGCTGCTTGGTCATTAGAAGTTGGCGGTTGAATGCCGTTGGCAGGGTTAGCTACCACGGTTTTCTTGGCAGGAACGGTCACAGTACCTACAACATCACCGCTTGTATCCCGGAAGACTGCATAAATAGTCTCGTCTGTAGGATTCCAGATGTTGGCCGTATAGGTTCCATTCTTCTTGAATACTTGGTAAGTCGACCAGTTAGAGGACCAAAGATCTGCTGAACGTGTACCAAAAGCATTCATAGCATGGAGGAACCAGTATGTGTTTGCCCATTCTTTTTTACCATTATTATCATCGTTCGCAATTTTGATGGGATCCCATTTCGAGAGTGCATCTTGAGCATTGCTGAGTGCCTCGAATGGCCAAATGATATGATACCAGCCGGTTTCTGGGCCGCCTTTATCTGCCTTAAACGCATTATAGACTCTGCCTGCCGCATCAGGCCGAAGACCCAGATAAGACATGTAAGGTGCGGTTGGTAAAAACTGAATGCCATAAATGTTATCAGCAGCGGCAGCAAAATAAGTGCCATAGTAGTTCTTGCTGCCATATACTTGCCCAACGACGCCATGGTTATAGTCAGGAAGCCAGTTATCCTGGTCATAATTGAACCAGTATTGCATGACGGAATTCGTTTCGAGTGCGTACACCCACATTCCGGCATCGCGGAAGGCTTTGTTGTTTGTCATTACCCCCCATAGATATTCACCTGCATACGCGAACAGGGCTTCAGACGTAGCTTCCTGATTGTTGCCGTCGTAGCTGTCACCATAACCTCCAGCCCACGATACACCTTCATAAGGATCAAATGCTCGCATGAATGGATACATGGAATCTGTGCGTGAAGGATTTCCTACATCTCGAATCAGATGCTCAACGATCCCGCCGTAGTTGTTCACAAAATCTTTGTCATAGGTGCCTAGAATCGCAGAAGCGTAAATGTAATAACCCCAGACATAATGATGGTCGGACATCCATTTGGCCATCCCGTGGTCTCCGCCATCTCCCTGCATAGCACCCCATTCTGATGTGTAATAAAGGTAATAAGGGTAGTCATCCGGCCATCCGCCGCTGTAGGTATACCAGTTAGTTAAGATTTTTTTCAAAATAGATAAAGACTTATCGCGGATCGCAGTTTCACCAAGCTGATCTGCAATGAGTATCCCTTGGGCGAGAGGTTGCAGGTTCTTACCTTCCCAATAAGGGTCATCCCACATGTAGTTATTCTCAAGCATCTCATTCATGGTATTAAGATAACTGATGGCTACCGCTCTGTTGTAAGAACTGGAACCTGTTGGTTCACCAAATTGAGGGATAATGCCTGTGAATTTATTATCGGTGAAGAAGGTATTCCCTTCATGAACTTTCATTGTTCCTCGGATGGATGGATAAGTAAGTGCGGTCAATGAGGTGGCTGAAGTAATAGATTTCCATTGGTTCGGCAAAAGCGCCATTAAAGTGTCGGACGAGAAGCCACTGCGTTTAAGCAGCACCGCTGAATTATAGGTTGTCACGACTGAACCGGTTTCGTCTTGAACATTGTAACTGGCCTTAGTATCCGTAACGAAAGCGTAAGCATGCTGATGATAGTAGTTTAGCTTGTCATTTGCAGGTAGGGTGCCGATGGAGAGGTATTTTTCCTTGTTGCCTAGATGAATCGTAAGTTTACCAGCTTCTCGCTTGAAAAGTGTGCCTGCTGGAGCAAACAATCCATAGGATCTTGTTTTGTTGTTGCCTCCACTGTCGACGTTGGTGATTTCGACCCCAATATGATCGGCAGTAATAGAAGATCCATCGGCGGCTATAACCGTTGCATTATTATCGTCAAAGAAGCGAGTGGAAGTGCCATTTAATACTAGGAAGGGAGCGTTTGGATCTGTAAATTCATTATAAAAATAAGGAGACCCTTTCACTAGTGTAGTCTTCATCTTAAATGTATTGTCGTCACTCAAAACGGCTCTTACAGAATAATCCCCATAACCGTCTACTTTTGAAGACATGTTCAGCGGATTAATATTATTCGCCATAAGATAGAAGTCAGGTGCGCCGGCAGTACTGACGGTTTTTCCATCCGCAGACACAAATCCAGCTCCGGGATTCATGACACTCAGACCTTGATCCGTATATTGCGTTCGGAGAGGTAGAGCTACTAGTCCATCACTTAAGCGTTTGATTAGAATAGACTGCCACCATCCGCCCGAAGGTATTGGTCCTGTTACATTGGCTGTTTTGTATTCCGGAAAGGTAGGGGTATAGGTGGTGATGTCATTTGTTTTGTAGCTTCCGGCAGCTACATTTACGATTTCTGGAACAGGTTTATCAGGGATATGAGGCGCCGGGACAGGATCGCCATTCACATAATCATAGACTTCAAATTCATACAGAGAGTAGCCGAAGGCTGATCCTCTTGCAAAACCGTCCATTCTGATATATCGCCCATCAGATTTAAATTTTATCGTTTCAACTCCGCCGCGTCCATATAACTGTCGATATACTGTCGTCCAGTTGTTTCCGTCATTGGATACCTGAATGTCATAGGACTTACCGTAGGCTGATTCCCAATTCAGGATAACGGTGCCGATGGTGTGCACGCTGCCTAAATCGATGCTTATGGATTGAGGATCCCAGGCCTCTGACGCCCAGCGGGTTGTGTAATCACCATCGTTCGCTTTTACTGCAGATACAATACCAGGGTCTGTTGACCAGTTTGGAACTTCCCACGTAGAAGCAGTTACAGGTTTGTTCACAGCAATATTTACCGGTGTTGGAGGTTGTGGTGTCGTAAATTGCCCGTAAACCTGGAATTCGTATAATGAATATCCATAATCCGCTAAAGCTCGTTGTGTGCAATACACACGTACATATCTTCCTGTACCTGAAAGATTGGTCAGATCATTAATTCCGCCATTACCTGAAGCAGTAGAATAAATATCGGTCCAAGTGTTTGCATCACTCGATACTTGAATTTTGTAAGCTTTGGCAAAAGCCCCTTCCCAGCTTAAATAAACACGATTAATATTCGCAATCGAACCCAGGTCAACATAGATCCATTGTGGGTCCATTTGCCAAACACTTGCCCAACGTGAACTAATATTACCGTCTACGGCCCGTTCCGTTGAGTTATCACCTTCAGTTGATGAGGCAAGGACTTGTTTTCTTAGAGATAGAAGCTCGGAAACAGCAGCTTGTGCAGGAGTAGCAGCAAAATAGGCGGTAAAGCCGAAAAGCATCACCGAGCAAAGCATCATAGCTATAATCCGTTGGAATTTACTTCGTTTATACACTCGTATTCCTCCTTGAGATTCTCTTGTCCTTATAATCCTCATGATTTGAGAATGCAGTCTTTATCCAATCATCTGGTCACACCACCGTACCTCTCCTATAAATGTAAACGGATACATAATTACGAAAATGATTGTACTTGAGCTTGAATAAGGATGCAATATCTCCGGACGTTTAGAAACATATTCACAAGGATATTAGTATGCACCACTAAATATTGGTATCTATGGACCTCTGTTACAGTATGGATGATCCAGAAGTAGATCGTAAAAAGTTAAAATTTTGGTATTTTAAACCATTTTAGGGTATTTCCTAGATTGAAAACCGGATTTAGAGTAAAGAAGTTAGCTTAAAGTAAACGCTATCAATTGAATTTAGGAGGATTGAAGAATATGTAATGACTTGCTAGCGGAATAGGCTGCCACAGGGTTTGAGACGAAGTCCATTATGCTTAAAAAGAGGAGGAATTAACTGCATGTTAAAAAAAGTTGTCTCTACCGTCTCCGCACTTGCTATTGCAGTAAGTATATCTACGATTAACCCTGCCGTTACCGATGCAGCGCCAATTAGTGAAGCAAATACGTCTATTTTTGGTCCTAATGTATACGTATTTGATCCAACGATGTCCACTACAGACATTCAGAATATTACGTCATCCGTATTTAACACCTTGGAATCCAATGAATTCAGTAGTGATAGAAAAGCATTTCTTTTTAAGCCGGGTGTATACAACGTCAACTTTAACGTAGGCTTCTATACACAAGTGTCCGGTCTCGGCCAAAATCCTAATGATGTTAACATCACTGGGGGATTGAATATTAATGCTGATTGGGATAATGGGAATGCCACCCGAAATTTCTGGCGAACTGTTGAGAACCTCTCGATTACTCCTTCAAGTGGAACCACACAAATCGCTGTTTCTCAGGCGGCCCCTCTTCGTAGATTACACATCAAAGGTCAGCTAGATCTTTTTGATTTCGATTCAAATTGGAATGCCGGATGGGCCAGCGGAGGATTTCTTGCCGATTCTATCGTAGACAATGCAGTTGTTCCTGCTTCACAGCAGCAGTGGTTCTCACGCAACAGCCAGTGGGGAAGCTGGTCGAACGGCGTTTGGAATATGGTATTTGTAGGCGTAACGAATCCGCCGACAGGTCAATTTCCAGATCCACCGTATACAGTTGTAGATAGAACGCCAGTCATACGAGAGAAGCCGTATCTTTATATTAACGGTGCAGGTCAGTACCAAGTGTTTGTACCTTCATTACAAAACAATACGCAGGGTGTCAGTTGGGCAAACGGCCAGACACCGGGACAATCGATTTCTATAGATCAGTTTTATATCGCTCAACCCAATACATCGAGCGCAGCGGATATTAATTCCGCACTTAACCAGGGAAAACATCTTCTGTTCACACCAGGAATCTATCATTTAAGTGATACGATCCGGATAACGAAGGCGAATACCGTCGTGCTCGGTATTGGTATTCCTACGTTGATTCCAGACAATGGTAAAGCGGTCATGTCAGTCGGTGATGAAGACGGAGTGAAGATCGCAGGTCTTACTTTTGATGCAGGTCCAGTAAATTCACCTACTCTGCTGGAAGTTGGATCCAGCGGTAGCGTGTTGAATCATGCTGCAAATCCAACATCACTTCACGATCTGACCTTTAGAACAGGAGGGTCATCCTCAGGAAAAAATGATATCAGTCTAAAGATCAACAGTAATGATGTTATTGCTGATCAGCTCTGGATATGGCGTGCGGATCATGGTGCGGGTGCCGGCTGGACGTCAAATGTCTCGAAGAATGGGCTTGTTGTAAATGGAAACAATGTGACGATTTATGGTTTGTTTAATGAACATCATAATGAATACCAGACCTTATGGAACGGTAACGGAGGCCGAGTGTATTTCTATCAATCCGAAATTCCATATGATGTTCCGAATCAATCGAGCTGGATGAGTAAGAACGGTACGGTAAATGGATATGCTTCCTATAAAGTGGCGGACAATGTAACTAGCCATGAGGCATGGGGGCTTGGGGTGTATTCATTCTTCAGAGATGCACCAGTGAAGCTCGAAAGTGCGATTGAGGTTCCTAATGTTCCCGGTGTGAAGATCCATCATGCTACATCGATCTGGTTATCCGGTACGGTAGGTAGCGAAATTACGCATATCATCAATAATGTTGGGGGCAAAGTATATGCTAATTCCCCTGCGGAAGCGATGAGACAGACCTTTTCTGAATATTCGGGTAACGGCTCTGTCGATACCCAAGCACCGAGCACCCCAGTGAATTTGACAGCGACAGCAGTTTCAAGCAGCGGAGTCAACCTGAGCTGGACTGCTTCGACCGACAATGTGGGTGTTACTGGTTATGAGATTTATCGCGGAGGCAGTTTAGTGGGGAACACAGTAACAACATCTTACAGCGACACTGGATTGACGGCTGCGACTGCTTACAGCTACACGGTTAAAGCGAAGGATGCAGCCGGAAATGTATCAGCAGCGAGCAACACGGCTACCGCTACAACTCAGGCAGGAGGTGGAGGCACAGCGGTTGCACTTGATCGATCAGGCTGGACGGCGAGTTCTTCGCCGACAAGTGGAGATGTGCCAGCTAATCTGCTAGATGGCAACATGGGTACCCGCTGGAGTACCGGAACAGCGATGGTGCCAGGGCAATCATTTACCGTAGACATGAAGGCGGTGAAGACCATTAGTCAGATCGTGATGGATTCTACAGGTAGCGATCTGGACTATGCCCGTGCTTATGAAGTGTACGTTTCGAATGACGGAACGAATTGGGGCAATGCTGTGGCAAGTGGTAACGGTAGTGGTCCGGTTGTAACGGCAACGTTTGCGGCTCAGAACGCGAGATACATCAAAGTGGTGCAGACGGGAACAGCTTCAAGCTGGTGGTCTGTGCGTGAAGTGAACTTGTATAACTAAATAACGGCTGATTTCGAAAAAGACCATCCCCAAAGTCATCTAGAACGTGATGATGACCGAGGGGAGGGGCTTTTTTTATAAAGAGTGAGTCTTAATAAATTGGGTTAGGTTATTTAAATATTGATCGTCCAGCAATTGTCGAGGAAAGAAAACAGCGGTTAAATAAGCCCTTAAGGGAGAAGCGGCATTCTTCTTTGACAGCATAGAGTGATCAGCGTTGGGAAAATAAGAGACTGAGAGTAAGCTGGCAGGTATTTTTTCACGGTAAATACGTTCGGTTTCCTCAATATCTACATTGATATCCTGACCGCCAAGTACTAAATGGACAGGAGCATTGAAGTAACTAAGTTCTTCAGTAGCATCAGACTGATAATTTTTGGTGATAAATGTCCATCTTTCTCTTGAAATCAAATCCTCGGAATCTGCAATTCGCAAGTAATCTTCATAAGATGCTCGTTCATTAAGTAATTGTAAGACTTGAGCGTTATCATGTTCTTTCGCTTGGATCTCATATTCTGAGAAGCCTTGTTGTTTCATTTCTAATCTTGTATTGTATTTACCTTGAGAAATCCAGTTCACGGCAGGCGATACAAGAATACTGAACGCGATATCAGGAACTTCTCTTACAATCTTGGGAATCACCCATCCGGCTTGACTTGCTCCCCACAAACCAATAGATTGCGTATCAATCATCGGCAAGGACTTCGCCCAGTTAATCGCTGATATCGTTTCCTGAGCACGATCTTCCATACTTTGTTCTAACCAGTTACCAGATGAGCCATCAATACCAGGCTTGTTAAGAGACAACGAAGCATATCCGGCAGATGCGAATTTCTCCCACAAAGGTTTATATCCATCATCGTATGTGTCATTTATGGGACCATCACCATGAACAAATACTACTAGCCCAACGGTTCCAGAGTATTTTTCTGGCAGTATTAAAGTTCCTGTTAGCTTACCATGAGCAGTTTCAATTTCTATCCTTTGCTCAGCCATTGCATAGGAGTGCTGCTTTAATACGAATAAGACGGAAGCTAACATTAAACCAGTGATTATCCATGCGGTGAATTTAATGTTTGTTTTCATTTATTGAACTCCTAGGGTGTAGCGGTAAACTCCACGTCATATAATGCCAATTAGCCTCTTTAAATAGTAGGTGTCTAATCCCGCTATAGTTAGATTGATTGATACCAAAGTCCATCTGTCGGTACATGTCAATGGCTCGTTTATTATTTTCAGCAACATGTAGCGTTAATTTGTTCACTTCGGAATGACTGTTTACAAAATCTATTGCCCAACTAAGCAACTGCTTGCCGATTCCTTTATTGCGGTGGCTAGAACGAACGGCCAAGTGCTCGATATAACATTCTTTTGCCCGCGGTTGATAATTCAAAAAATATAATCCGGCCATTAACTTGCATACATTTAGATATCCAAACTGCTTGAATAATTGTGAAATGGGACTAGGGTGAGATGTTTTTATTTTACTTCTGTCTGACGATCGGGCGCTCTTCCACTTTAAACTGAGCGTACCGACAACTTCTCCATTTTCTTTGGCGACGAATTGTTGTGATGATTCCGGGTGTTGATCATGCTCCCAGAGTCCAAGGAGTAGTTCAGTAATATCATCGTCCGCCAGTGGGATGAGGGAGTGGAATTTACCATGGAACGCATCCACTAAAAGACTGCACACTGCTCTATGATCTTGTTCTTGGTAACGAGTTATTGTAATCTTGTTCAGACTTATCATGCTACACCGTCAGAGTCATGCTTGATTTTAATTTGAATTTCATAATGAAGCTTGTCATTGTTGAACATGGATAGATATGATTTTTCCAATAGGATCAATTGTCCCTGAATTATATAGTGATGCTCTGTTAAATAGTGTTCCAGTTGAGCAATCTCCCGTTCAATATCCTGATCATCCGTCACGAAAAATGATTTATATAGGTAACTACCTTTTTCTAGAATGATGTCTGGTGAGTGATTGCTTTCATAACATAAGGTGATATGTTCAGAATCGTATAAATAATGCAGATCTGTTTCAAATAAATGAGACAGTTGCGGTTTTTTTTCATACAGACTTCGAGCGGTGAGTGACTCATCTTGCTGTAGTTCCATCCACTTTTTTAAATGACGAGTATCCAATTGTTTAATGTGATATTTGTCTTCTAGAATGTCGGAGTGCTCGTGTTCCTTAAGTATCTTTTGAAAAAACTGCTGCAACAACATTAACTGGTTTATTTCAGAGCTAATTTTACTTAGAGATTGCTTCATAAGCTGATGATAGTCATTTGTGGAGAAGCTATTCATACTTTTGTTAATTGTGCCGACTGGTATGTTCAATTTGCGGAGCAATAAGATTTGGGCCAACTGATAAATCTCATTAATCCCGTACATCCGGTATTGATTGCTATCGGTATAGGCTGGAAATAGAATCTCTTTTTCTTCAAAATATCGAATTTGGTGCACAGATACATTCATAAGTTTTGAAAGTTCACCAATCGTAATGTGCTGATTCAATGGCGGTACTCCTATCTGTTGGGTATTTGCTGAATACTTTAACTATAAACCTTAGGTCTGACCTAAGGTCAAGCATGGATTACAGTCAGATGGGCAGAGATGCCCTTTTTTTTATTTTGTCGAAACATGAAGGAAAATAGAAAATTTTATAGAATTATTTTATCGTCATCTATAATCTATCTTGTTTGTATTGCTATCCTATGTTAAATCCAAGTGTTGCACGATACCCCAAGCGTATGCTGCAGCTTAACTTCACCATAGAAAAGGGGCCTACGATGCTCAAAAGGACATTACTTATTTATTTAATTGCTTTCCTCTCGTTATCAACAATTCCACTCTCTCTTTTAATAGACAACGATCAACATGTAAATCGCCATCAAGTTCAGAAGGGAAGCATGGATCTTTCAACTTGGGATTACCAACAACAAAAGATCATCAAGCTAGACGGGGAGTGGGAATTCTATTGGAACCAGCTGTTAATGCCTGAGCATTTTATAGAATCAAGCACAGTCAAGCCGGCCCCAACAGCCTGGATGGAGGTCCCCTCACGATGGAATGGCAAAGTAATTGATGGACAACCATTACCTGCATTCGGTTCTGCTACTTATCGGATGGTGCTGAAAAACTTACCTGTAAACGGTGTGTTTGCCTTAAAAAAAACGAATATCCGTTTTTCAAGTGCGATATATGTGAAGGGACATCTACTCATTGAAGATGGAAAGCCTGCAATCAGTACAGCCGATTACCAGTCGGGGAATATCCCGCAGATCGGGCTGTTTTCGTCTGAAAAAGGTGACGTTGAGATCATCATTCAAGTTTCTAACTATGAATATGTAAATGCAGGTATTCCGGTATCTCTTACTTTTGGTGAGGAAGCAGCTATGCTGGAGAACCAGCAGAAGAGTACGGCCCGTGAATTTAGCACGGTTGCAATATTGGGAACATTATCGCTTATTTTTGTCATCTGCTTTGTGGCGGCTGCTTTATACCGTAAGAAGGATTACTCCTTACTTGTGTTTGCTATTATTTGTTTACTGCTTGCGATCTATCATGGCTTGATTGGAGAACGTTCACTGTTACTGTTTTTCCCAAATCTTTCGTTCATTGTGTTATACAAAGTGAAGGATATTAGCTCCATATCGTGTTTTATTGTTCTGGCTATATTTTTCTACCAAATGCACAAAAGCATAATCTCTTTAAAACTTACGCAACTCGTAACGATTATACTAGGCAGCTTTATAATTTTGGTAGCGATTCTGCCTATTCGTACATACACGCTCTTCTCTTCGTATGTGATTATTGTATATGAATTGATGTTAATTTGGATGTTGTATAGAGTAGCTATCCTGTATATTAGAAGCGCAGAAGTAAACCGGATCAAATCGTTGCTGCTTTTCTTAGCGATTCTTGCTATCAATCTGTACTCCATAGATGTAATTCTGTTTGCACTTTCGATGAAAGAGAATCTTTGGCTCGGACAGTTTTACATAGTAGCCTTTAATATCATTATGATCGTTCTGATTGTTCTGCGTTTTTTTGAGGCTTATCATACGATAGATGAAATGAAAAACCAGCTGATCGGTCTGGACAAAATTAAGGACGAGTTTCTCTCCAATACCTCTCATGAGCTGAAGACACCACTAAATGCCATAGTGAACATTACTGCTACACTACTTAATGGGGTTGAGGGTCCGGTTACCGAAAGGCAAGCGCAGAATCTAGCAATCGTAATGGGAAGTGGAAGAAGATTAACTTATATGGTAAACGAACTACTAGATTATTCCAAAATGAAACATGGGGATATCACGTTATATAAAAGCACCCTAGATCTGAAAGCTGTTATTGATTCTGTCATCGGCATTCATTCGTTCCTGCTCGGAGAAAAGTCGATCCTTCTCGTAAACAATGTCGCTTCAGATTTCCCTCCAGTGCATGCAGATGACAACCGTTTGATTCAGATTTTGCACAACCTCGTAGATAATGCGATTAAATTCACGGAGCAGGGTGAAATAAATATTAGTGCCAGAGTTACTCATGAATGGGTTGAAGTTCGTGTGGCAGACTCGGGAATCGGAATTGCACCGGATATGCAGAAACGTATTTTTATGGCCTTTGAGCAGGTGGACGAAGCTGAAATTCATTGTCATGGTGGAACAGGTCTCGGACTAAGCATTACCAAGAAGCTAGTGGAGTTACATGGCGGGAACATTAGAGTGGACTCTGTTGTAGGTAAAGGTTCGGTCTTTATATTTACTCTTCCACGGTGGGATCAAACATCTAATCAAGTCACGGGCCCAATCGTGGAAAAGACTCTTCCTTATAGAGAAGTTTTCTTTCCGCGCCAGGAGTATCCTATATATATCAAAGGTAAAATCAATGAGCCAATTTTGGTCGTGGACGATGATTTTGCCAACCTGCAATCTATGATCAACTTGTTCAAGCTAGAGGGATATTCCATTGTTGTTGTGAACCGCGGGCAGCTGGCACTTGATGAGTTATCGAAGAATTCAGACTTCTTCCTCGTTGTTCTGGACATTACTATGCCGGATATTTCTGGCTATGAGGTTCTGCAAAAGATTAGAGAGAGATTCACACCCTTTGAGCTGCCTGTATTAATGCTGACGGCGAAGAATAGAGTTAGCGATATGAAAATGTCCATGGACAATGGGGCAAATGATTATGTGGGGAAGCCGTTTGAAGCGGAAGAATTAATGGCGCGTGTGAAAAGTCTGACCCGATTGAGAGCTTCTGTGAAGAAAGCTAAAGATGCCGAAATTGCCTTTTTACGTTCCCAGATCAAACCTCATTTCTTGTACAATGCCTTGAATTCAATTGCTGCATTATGTGTGGAAGAACCTGAGCAGGCGGAAGAATTAACACTGGAGCTGTCGCAGTATTTGAGAAGCAGCTTTGACTTCAAACAGTTGGATTCGTTAACCACCTTGGAGAGTGAGCTAGAGCTGGTTAAAGCATATATTAATATTGAAAAAGTGCGCTTTGGTACTAGATTACAAGTGGAATATGATATAACCGCAAATACGGATAGCCGGATTCCTCCACTTATCCTACAACCATTAGTAGAAAATGCTATAAGACATGGACTGATGTCCAATTTACGGGGAGGAAAGGTAACTATATCTGTGAAAGAGTCGGATCCTTCTGTGGTCAGCTTTGTTGTAGATGATGATGGATGCGGGATGAGTGAACACAAGCTGGAGGAAATCATGAAATCAGATGTAGATAAAAGAGGTGTAGGGCTGTGGAATATTAGTCAGCGCATCAAACTTCTTTATGGAAAAAACATTCGTATACAAAGTGTTGAAGGAAAAGGTACGCGGGTTTCTTTTGACATCCCCAAACAGCATATGAAGCGGATAGGAGGTTGAAGTATGCTGCGAGCCATTATCGTTGATGATGAAGAATTATCAGTAAAGCGCTTAAAAAGGATATTATCTCAGAGTGGAGAAATTGAAGTAAACGATACTTTTCTGGATCCTACGGAAGCCTATGAATTTGTGAAGGGGAATTCGATTGATGTAGCTTTTTTGGACATTTCTATGCCTGACACGAATGGAATGAAGCTTTCCGCTCTTTTGCATGAACTAGATGAATCGATTGATGTGGTTTTTGTTACAGGGTATGACGAATACGCACTGCAAGCCTTCGAATTGAGTGCTGTGGATTATCTGCTGAAGCCTGTAACTGCACAGCGTTTAACTAAAACTTTGGAAAAGATCAAAAAAATGAACAGAGGTGTGACGGTTCAGCCTGTCATAGAAGTTCTCTTATTTAATGGACTAAAGATTTACCGCCGTACGCAAGACAGAGAGCCCATCAAGTTAAGAAGCCCAAAGACTGAGGAATTGTTTGCCTTCTTGATTAGTAAAGGAACGGTTAGCAGGGAAGAAATTATCGACACGTTATGGAGCGGACTGGAACCTGAAAAAGCACTGAAGAATCTGAACTCTACCCTGTACTATATCCGGAAAGCATTCGGTACTAGCTTTATAAAAGCTAACAGAACCGAAATTAGTATAGAGGAACGCAGTATTTATTGTGATTTGTATGAGTTTGAGCGACTACTGAAGCAAAATAGACAAGATTTAAAAAGACATTCAGAATGGTTCAATCAAGTAGAAACCTTGTATGCGGGGACCTTTCTCAAAGGAAAAGCGTACGATTGGGCCAGTGGGAAGACACGTCGTCTTGAACAGGATTTTATTGGACTACTGGAGCTAGCTGCTAGATCTCACATGGAGCAGAACGAGCGTCAGCAATCGTTGCATTACTTTGAGAGAATATTGAAATTAGATCCCTTGAGAGAAGATATCCATCAGGAAATCATCCATTTGTATATTGAACTTGGACGGATGAATGAAGCTTATCGGCGATATGGGCAATTAGAAGAGACCCTTCAACAGGAGCTTGGAACTTCACCTGATCCTAAGCTCAAAGCTTTGATTATGAAGATGATGAACTAGTATATAGTAAAAGAACCTTCGAATGGATGGCGATCGGGGGTTCTTTTTTTGTTTATTTTTTGTTTATCTTAATTTTGTATAATACTCTCGATTATTGTCGAAATGTTGACATGATTTATGCTAGAGGGGGAAAAAGAGTTTGAAGCCATCATTTATGAAAATAGGCATTAGTATTTCGTTAGCCGCAGGAGTTGTGGTGCAGGGTCTAGGTCCAATCCAGACTCAAATCGTTAGTGCGAAAGCGAGTTTTGGTTGGATCGAGAATATCCCAGCGGTGATAACGTCCATTAATGAGGATGATACTTCCAACGCAGGCGTTGTTGTGTCCAGTCTTTTGTCAGGAAAAGTATTAGATCCAGAATTCACGGGGGTTGCAATTGTATATTTTGATAATACCAATGGGGCCTGGCAATATTACAACACGCAGGGAAATATTTGGTATAATATCGAGCCGGTGTCGAACACTAAAGCTTTTCTGCTGCTGAAATCGGAGAAAATACGTTTTGTCCCAGCGAAAGACTGGAACGGAACAGCTTCCATTGAATTTAAGCTATGGGACACTACTGCAAGCGGCTATCAAAATTATCAAAAAAATGCGAATACCACAGCTGCCGCGTTCAACCAAGATCCAGGCACTGCCACAATTACCGTAACCCCAGTGAACGATGTACCTTATCTGACAGAATTAAATGGCGGGGATTATCTTAGCTTTGACGGCAATGACGATTATGTGACATTCCCGGATCAAGGGCTATACGGGAATTCTTTTACAGTTGAAGGATCTTTGAAGGTAAATGGTTTTAATACATGGATGAGATTTTTCGAATCTTCAATCGGTGAGCAGAACCATAATCTCTTTGTTGGTTTTGAAGGTGCAAAAATGCATTTCATCGCTTACACCAATAAAGGAGATATAAAAGTTACTGAGGATTTCCCGATTTCTAAATGGGTGCATGTCGCGATTGTTTATGATCACACTCAGAAGAAGGGACGTATTTATTGGGATGGTGTCCTTAAAGCAGAAGGGGCTATGGATTTAAGCACGGTTGGAAACAAACCACGTCCGAACAACTGGCTCGGCAAAAGCACATGGGCTCAGGACGGTGATTATAACGGTGGAATGAGAGACGTGAGGTTCTGGAGTAAAGCCAAAACTCAGAGTGATATTGTTCGCGAAATGAATGTCAGCTTGACGGGTTCGGAGCCAAATTTAGCCTTGAACTATAAATTAGCAAATAAAGCAGATGGTATTGTAGCTATCAATACACCGGCTGGTCTAGGGAAGAATGGTACCATTACTGGTGCGAGCTGGAAGCAGGATACAGGCTTCATGGGAAATACTACAACGGATAAGAATAAATCCGTATCTCGCTCCTTTAAGGTTAAAGATGTGGATGGAGACGACCTTAATGTATCAGCAACTTCCTCCAATACTAACCTGATTCCGAATACTGGACTAAAAGTAAGTGGAAGTGGTGAAACGCGGACGATAGAAATAACACCAGCGAAAAATGCCTTCGGAAGCAGTGTCATTACTGTTACTGTAAAAGATGGCACCGTAAGTAGTACATACACCTTCAATGTACAAGTAAATGATGTCGGAGATGTCCTCGTATCGGGTGTGACTTTGAATAAGACATCACTTAGCTTAATAGAGGGAGAAGCAGGAGATACACTAAATGCAGTAATAGCACCTGCTAATGCTACGAACAAAACCGTGATCTGGAGCTCAAGCGATGAAACTGTGGCGACAGTTGTGAATGGAGTGGTAACTCCGGTTGGCGTAGGTAATGCCATTATTACAGCAACGACTACAGACGGAAGTTATACTGCGAATTCCGCCGTTACTGTGAGTGCTCCCGTTGTGAACGTAACTGGAGTGAAGCTTGATCAAGATACGCTCAATTTAACTGCTGGTGAAGCTGACGCGTTGCTGGTCGCGACGATCGAACCTGCGAATGCAACGAACACAGACGTGATCTGGAGCTCCAGCGATGAAGCCATCGCGACAGTAGTGAACGGTGTAGTAACTCCTGTTGGTGAGGGGAAAGCAACTATTACCGTTACGACTAAGGATGGTAGTTATACGACTTCAACGACAGTGAATGTGGCAGCACCTACGCCACCAATTGTTATCGTAACCGGAGTAACATTAGACCAGACCACACTGGATTTAACAGTGGGAGAAGGTAAGGAAACTCTGCAAGCAACAGTAGCACCTGCTGATGCGACGAATAAGGGAGTCAACTGGAGTTCCAGCGATGAAACTGTAGCTAAGGTGGTATACGGAGTGGTCACTCCGATTAGTGTGGGGACAGCAATTATCACTGTAACAACCAAAGATGGAAGTTATACGGCTTCAACGACAGTTCATGTTAAAGCTCCTGTGAAGCCAATTACAGTACCGGGTGCTCCAACATCCATTACTCCAAACGCAGAAAATGGTCAAGCGATTATCACCTTTACACCTCCGGTGAACGATGGGGGAAGCGAAATCACAGGATATATTGTAACGGCTAACCCGGGAGGGTTGACGGTTACGGGTAATGGAAGTCCGATTACTATCAGTGGTTTGACGAATGGTACAAGCTATACCTTCACGGTACAGGCAATCAATAAGGCTGGCAACAGTGTATCATCTGCGGAGTCAAACGCGGTCATCCCGAGCGCATCATCTGGTAACGATGTCGTTGTTCCTTCGCAACCAACTCCATCAGCAACGCCGGCACCAGTGGTAAATGAGGCTTCCATTCTAATCAACGGTAAAGCTGAAACCGTGGGAACTGCTGCGAATGGTAAACGAAATGATCAAACGTTAACCACTATTGCTTTAGATCAGAAGAAGCTGGAAGACAAGCTCGCCGCTGAAGGTAAAGGTGCGCTGGTTTCTATCTCTTCCAATCGACAATCTGATGTTATGATTGGCGAACTAAACGGTGAAATGGTTAAAAATATGCAGGGGAATCAAGCAGTACTTGAAATTAAAGCCGGAGGTGCGACATTTACACTACCTGCTGGGCAGATTAACTTAGACGCCTTATCCGAGCAGATCGGCAAGTCTGTTGCTTTACAAGATATTAAGATACAGATTGAAATTAGTACACCTACAGCCGATGAAGTTAAAGCTTTAGAAGCTGCTGCTCAAAAAGGATCATTTTCATTGGTTAGCGCACCCGTTAATTTTACGGCTAGAGGAGTTTATGGCGATAAGAGCATTGAGCTTTCTCAATTCAATACGCATGTAAAACGTACCATTGCTATTCCTGAGGGAATGGATCCGAACAAGATCACAACTGGAGTATACGTTGATGCTGATGGAAGAGTACACCATGTACCTACTAAAGTAGTTGTTATTGACGGTAAATACTTTGCTACCATCAACAGCCTTAGTGGCGGTACTTATTCTGTAATCTGGCATCCACTTGAATTTAGCGATGTTACTGATCACTGGGCCAAAGAGGCAGTGAATGATATGGGTTCCCGATTAGTCATCGAGGGAACTGGCAATGGCCAATTTACTCCTGACCAAGCCATTACCCGTGCAGAGTTTGCGGCAGTTGTTGTACGTGGTCTCGGACTTGAATTGGATCAAGCTGCAACATCTTTTGCGGATGTGAAATCTACGGATTGGTACAAGGGTGCAATCAACACGGCATTTGCATATCAATTAATCAATGGATTTGAAGATGGTATGTTCCGTCCAAATGACGAAATTACTCGTGAACAAGCGATGGCTATCGTTGCCAAAGCGATGAGAGTGACTGAATTGAAATCTAAGCTTTCTGGTGAATCCATTGACGGATTGTTAACCCCATATGCAGATGCTCCTGATGCGTCTAACTGGGCGATTAGCGGAATTATTGACTGCTTACAGGCAGGAATTATCATGGGAAGAAGCAGTGATGGGCTTGCTCCAAAGGATCATATGACCAGAGCAGAGGTTGCAGCGATCGTTAAGCGGCTACTTCAAAAGTCTGATTTAATTTAAAATGCTGCAGATGAGTTGACCAAGTGAGTATTCATTCGATTATCATTGAATGAATACTCTTTTCTTTTTATAGCAGGAAATAGGTGTAACTATCCAGAAAGTAAGCTATATCATTTCTTGATCAATAGAAAAGAGGCGAAATCTAATGGAATTACGGCAAAGCATTAATGAAGTTTTTCAGGCGGCACAACAAGGCGATGCTGCACGGCTGCAAGAAATTCTAGAATTCCATCCGGCTCTAGCAAATACAGAAAATAAAGAGGGACTTACACCTTTGGGATATGCAGCACATTTTGGTAAAGAGGCGGCGGTACAGGTTTTATTAGACTTCGGAGCTGACATTGATGCGGTATCCCATTCCAAGATTAGTTTCATTCCTTCCAATACTGCACTTCATGCTGCTATTGCTGGGGAGCGGGATATGAATCTTATCCAACTATTATTGAAAAAGGGAGCTCACACTAATATTTTTGACAGTGATGGACATACTGCGTTGCATTCGGCAGCTTTTCATGCTGATAATGTAGAGTTGATCCGTTTGTTAATCGAACATGGAGCTGACATCCATGCAAAAATTGAAGACAGTGAATCAGTATTAGCTGTAGCCATCCAACAAGGAAACCATAAGGTTAAGGAATTTCTTATTGAAAAAGGAGCAATTTAGTATGCAAATCACAATAAACCGTAAAGATAATTCAGCAGTTACTTTGATCTCTAGTGAGGGTGTCGTAATCCATAATGTAAATGATGCATTGGATCTATTGGCAAACGTGAAATACCAAGAATGCGATAAAATGATTCTAAGAAAAGAACAAATCACGGATGATTTTTTTGAGTTAAAGTCGGGAATTGCTGGAGAGATTCTTCAGAAATATACAACCTATCAGATGCGAGTTGCTATTGTAGGGGATTTTACTGGCTATAATAGTAAAAGTCTGAATGATTTTATTTACGAATGTAATCAAGGTGATAAAATATTGTTCAAGCGTACAGAAGACGAGGCTTTGACAGCACTTCATCAAAGTTAACAGTGCATTTGAAACTGAGAGGGGACTTATCGTGGAAGGCAAAACTACGTATGAATCGATCGATGACTATATCTCCAAGTTTCCACCTGAGATTCAGGAGATTCTTAGTACAATAAGAAAAGTTATAAAAGAAGCGGCACCAGAAGCAAAGGAAAAAATTAGTTATCAGATGCCTACATTTGAGTTGCACGGAAATCTGGTGCATTTTGCTGCTTTCAAAAACCATATTGGATTTTATCCAACGCCTAATGGAATTGATGCTTTTAAGGAAGAATTGTCAGGCTATAAAGGAGCCAAAGGGTCCATTCAATTCCCTATTAATCAACCGATGCCCTATGAATTAATTAGTAAGATCGTGAAGTATAGAGTGGCTGAGAATATCCAAAAAGCAGAAAATAAGCGCAAGTAACTTAAAAAAAGCAGTCCAAGCCATGAGGCAAGGATTGCTTTTTTGTGATGAGCTTATCAGAGAATGGATTAAAGCTCTTTATCATTAATGCTGTTCAGCCAGCCTTCAATATCCCCAATAACGGAGCTAATACAGCCATCTTCAAAAGGTGAAGTCAGCCCAGCTAGCTCAACCAGCTTGATAAAAGACTTGCTTCCTCCAGCTTGGCATAGCTCCAAATAATCGCTCCAAGCGGTTTTGAAATCTTCGTTCGAACGTTTCCAGAACTGGAAGGCACATAGCTGTGCTAGTGTGTAGTCAATGTAGTAGAACGGCGAGGCGAAGATATGGCCTTGTTTATGCCAGAAACCACCTTGTTCCAGATAAGTGTTGCCTTCATAATTACGGTGCGGTAAGTATTTCTTCTCTATGTCTCTCCAAGCCTGCTTGCGTTCAGCAGGAGTTGCTTCAGGGTTGCTATAAACAAAATGTTGGAATTCATCGACAGAAACACCGTAAGGAATAAACTGAAGACTATCAGACAAGTGATTGAAGCGGTATTTGTCGGCATCTTCCTCAAAGAACAAGTCCATCCACGGCCAAGCGAAAAATTCCATACTCATGGAATGAATCTCACATGCTTCATAGGTTGGAAAAGCATATTCTGGCACATTAATATTGCGGCTTTCATAAACCTGAAACGCATGGCCTACTTCGTGAGTTAGGACATCGATATCCCCAGAGGTTCCGTTGAAATTCGAGAAAATAAAAGGGGCTTGGTATTGGCTGAAATAGGTGCAATATCCGCCGCCTTGTTTACCTTTTTTGCTTACTAAATCCACCAGATTATTGTCCAACATAAAGTTAAAGAATTCATCCGTTTCAGGGGAGAGTTCTTTGTACATCTTCTTACCGTTAGCTACAATCCAGTCTGGATCTCCTTTAGGGGTAGCGTTCCCGGTCTTAAAGCTAAAGTTCTCGTCATAATATTTCAATTCATCGAGACCCAGGCGCTCAGTTTGACGGTTCTTAAGCTGCTGGGATACAGGTACGATATATTCCAGTACTTGTTTGCGGAAATTAGCAACCATTTCAGCGTTATAGTCGGTACGCATCATTCGGTCATAACCAAGCTGAACAAAGTCGCTGTATCCAAGCTTTTTAGCTATGCGGTCACGGACCTTGACTAGCTCGTCATAGATGCGGTCAAACTCAGCCTCATGTTCGGACATAAAACCAAAACGAGCTTCTGAAGCACTTTTACGCATATCGCGGTCTGTAGACAATTCGAAAGGTGCGAGTTGAGGCAGTGTACGCTCTTCACCTTCAAAAAGAATCTTGGCGGATGCAATAAGCTGGGAGTATTCTGTTGAAAGTTTGTTCTCCAATTGTAAATCTTCAATGATTTCCGGACTAAATGTCCGCAGCGAAACTTCAGCAAGCTGGAGTAACTGCGCACCCCATTCCTTTTCAAACTCGGCTCTATATTTGGAATGTACGAGTGCCTTGTAGTAGTCGGTTATGTATTCCTGAACGACAGGTCCGATTTCGTCCATGAAATCCTGTTCCGCTTTGTAAAATTCATCCGTAGTATTGATTGAATGGCGAACGCTAACCAATGTCTGCATAGTATCAAACTCATTGCGAAGCTTGTTGATGGCGGTAATAGAAGCTTTTTGTACCTCTAAAGGTGATGTGTCGTTGAGATCTTTCAGCAGGGTATTAAAGTCTTGCTTGAATTTCTCTACATCTGGTCGCTCGTAGCGGTAATCATCAAATTTCATAAAAAAATCAACTTCCTTTCTATTCCATATAGTATCTATTATATATTCTGAACAGCAATTTACGATAGACCTGTGTAAGCTGTTTTTGATATGGGTTCATAGATTGAATTAAGTGGAAGATAGCCGTAAGCAAAAAAGAAGGGTGCCCAAAATGGGACACCCTTCTATTCGTGTATCTAATCCCGACAACGTAATAATGAAATTCAGCTGTGATTTCAAAGCCAACGCTGAGATATAAATTTAGAGCATGTTCATTATTTGTGACTACGCCTAAGCGGATGTGTGTAAAAGGAATCGAAAGCAGAAGATCTACTGCATGTACTAGAATTGCCCGTCCTAAGCCTTGCCCTTGTAAGGAAGGAAGTACACAAAAATCATGTATAACAGCCGTACCATTTCCTAAATCATTCGTTCGAATTAGGCCTACAGGTACGTTATCTCTAAAAGCAAGATAGGTGACGCGGCTTAGCTCCTGTGTGTGGGCGAGATATTCTTGTGTCCATTCCGTAGTTTCGTTAAAAGCAGCGGAGAAGCAGATACTCACAAATTCAAAGTCCGTCGCTTCTTCAGGACGCAGAATAATTCTAGGGCTCTGTTCTTCCCTGTCCGGTGATTTCAAGAACGTCATAGAGTACTCAGAACTACTATGGGATGCTTCGATATGCTGTACAAAACCCTCTCCGGAACTGGAGCCTGTAACGACCCGATAACGCAGCGAGCGTATACTTTGTGACGACATATCTTGTTGTGCGCGGTAGAGTAAGCCGTGAAATACCCCTTGGCGGCGATAGTCAGGATGTACCATTCCGTTAATATTCGCTTCGATTCCGTCAGAAGTATACCAACTGAGAAGACCAATTAACCTTTCATTATGGTGGCATAGGTAGGCGTGATCTTTTGCAAGATGCTCAATGCCAACCCTTAAGTTAATCTGTTCGTATTGCTTACAATGCTCTTCTAGTAATTCAATCTCGGAAATTTGTTCCTTTGAATAATCCATCATCGGACTTACATTATAATTTGTCATTTTTAGATGTATCCTCACTTGTGAAGGAAACACGCGGTTTATGGACGATTAGGCGCTATCCTTCTAATATAGGTCCATTTTCTTTAGTTGTTATGCTCATACTTATCTCTCCCAAACCATCTCGTAACGATTATAGCATATACTTACATCTAGAATATCCGATGTTTCCAGCCATTCAATTTAGCGATTGCCTCAATGTAATAGTAATCCCCATAGATTAGCGATACATCAATAAAGGAAGTACCACTACCAGTCCCGTGTAGCAAAATCGCTTCATGCTCTGGCTGATCCCAAGTCGCATAGTTTTCGGACAGTGAACGCAGAATCCGCTCTGCTGCATTAGCATAAAGACTTTTTTCTCCTAATGGTACGACATCTGCTAGTTCAAGCAAACCTGAAGCGGCGATAGAGGCCGCTGAGCTGTCTCTGAACATACGCTCGTCATCCGCTAGACGGAAATCCCAGTAAGGTACGTGATCTTCAGGTAAAGCCGAGATGAAGTAATGTGCGATCCGCTTAGCCGTATCCAGGAAACGTTTATCACCAGTGTGGCGGTAAGTATTGATGAAGCCATACAAGCCCCAAGCCGTTCCACGGCTCCAAGAGGATTCAGGGGAGTAACCTTGACCGCCAAAATTCTCAATATATGCTCCGGTCTCTGCATCAAAAGAGAGAATGTGTTTGGTGGATCCGTCCTCACGAATGCCGTATTGCATAGTCGTTTCGGCATGATTAATCGCGATATGTTTGTAGCGTGGATCTCCGGTTACTTTGCTGGCCCAGAACAAGAGGGAGATGTTCAGCATACAATCGATGATCACCCAGCCGTATTTATCTTCATTCCACGCACGAATAAATTTGCCTACAGGATTATAGCGAGCAGCGAGGAAGTTCGCAGCTTCAATCCCTCTGCGAAGCGCATCCTCATCACCAGTGATTGTATTTTTAATAACCGCAGTCGGAAGAAATTGAAATCCAACATCGTGATGCATCTCAACCGTCGGCTTAATGAACCATTCCTCTAAAGTACCATCCCAATGCCAAGCGGCATCTTTGTATAAATCTTTTCCGGTCATATCATGCATGATCCAGAGGATGCCAGGCCAGAAGCCTGTAGTCCACCAGTCTGAGCCGATATCATCAAATTTGCCATCTTCCCCGGCAAAGTGTGGACATTTGTTACCGATCTGTTCTACCATACGCTCAACTTTTGTATCGAGTCTGCTCATAATTTCCTGCCAATAAGGTAAAGTCATCATTGTTGCCTCCAGTGTTGTTGGGATATTTTGAGTATAGCTTTCTACGGTTCAAAAAAGTTGTGATTTGATATAAGGAAATGTTTGAATATTGTCATCGTGTAGCTTTGTTTTTAACTTTATCAGACAAAATATAAACATTTCTGAATAACACATTAAAACTTTCTGAGATCAAGGAGAGATACAATATGAGTAAATAACAATGAAATCATAGGGCTAATCAAACCAGTAGCGGGAGGACTTTACTATGAACTACTTACAAGTGTATGAAGCACCCAAAAATATACCGGGACGTGAGGATTATAAGGTTAGGGTACGACAGCCTGAAGGAGAATGGCATAACTTGTTTATTTACGAGGTTAAGGTAGATATGCACGAGGTTCGTTCAGCTTCTATGGCTTGTTTTGACCTAGAGGGTGTAGCAGAGGTGGAAATCACTTGCCTTTATACAGAAGTTGAGAGTGTGAACATCGCACCATCTTCACGTAATATCTCCTTCGAAAGTCGGGGGAGAACGATCAAATTTAACCTCATTGGTCCGCAGAAGCTTTCCATCGAAATCAACGGTGATATTTTCAGGAATCTACATCTGTTTGCGAATCCTAAAGAAGTGGACGCCCCTCAACCAGAAGATCCTAATGTTCTAGTATTGCAACCGGGTATTCATCGGAAACCAGATCTTCTACGATTACTAAGAAATCCAGTCGACGGTTCTTCTAGTGAGACACTAAAAACACTCTATTTCGCTCCAGGCACGCATTATATTGAAGAAACTGTACTTCCTATTCCGTCGGATACAACGGTATATCTTGCCGGGGGATCTGCGCTTATAGGATCTTTGGTGTGCGAGGGTGTTCGTAATGTAAACATTCGTGGTCGTGGAGTGATCTATCTTGCGGATTTCCATCGATACTCAGCATTTCGTGGGGTAAGAATCGCTTTCTCGCAATCTGTTAAAGTGGAAGGCATCACTGTTATTGACCCACCGCATTATAGTATTTTCATCGGGCAGTCTGAGGGGATTGAAATAGAGAATTTCAAATCGTTTAGCACTCGCGGTTGGTCTGATGGTATAGATATCATGTCTAGCTCTGATGTTACTATTCAGGATGTTTTTATGCGGAATTCCGATGATTGTATCGCAATCTATGGATCGAGATGGGATTTTTATGGGGACACACGTAACATCAGCGTAAGTGACTCCATCTTGTGGGCGGATGTTGCTCATCCACTGATGATCGGTACTCATGGTGACCATAAGCGGAACGGTGACGTAATTGAGAATATTATTTTTACCAATATTGATATCTTGAATCACCACGAGCCGCAAGAGAATTATTGGGGTGCACTGGCCATTAATGCTGGGGATCGAAATAAGGTAAGTAACGTTCTCTATGATAATATACGTGTTGAGCGTATTGAGCAGGGGCAATTAATTGATGTGCGCGTTGTCTATAACCAGGATTATAATCCAGAGCCTGGCACAAGCATTCGAAATATTACATTCCGCGATATCAGCTACAGCGGGGAGGCCAACCCTTCACGAATTTATGGATTTGATGAAGAAAGAGCAGTTGAAGATGTGACCTTCATCAATTTAAGGGTTAACGGTGAACTAATTAACGCCCCCCGAGCAGAGCATATGGCAATTAATCCTTTTGCGAAAAATATCGTGTTTGTCATTGAAGAAACTATAGTTGAATAACCTAGGTACTAATTATACTTTCTGTATTTTAGCGGAGTGGTCCCAAGGACTTTTTTGAACAATTGATTAAAATAAGAGGCATTTGGGAAACCAACAGTTATCCCAATTTGCTCTACTGGCAGGTCTGTCGTCCCTAACAAGCGGCAGGCCTGTTTGATTCGCCGGGCAGTCAGATAATCAACGAGCCGTCCACCGGTCTCTTGATGAAAGATTCTGGAGACATAGGACTTAGACAAATGAATCTCTTCAGCCAAATGATCCAGATTAATCTCCTCATGATAATGCTCCTCGATGAAGGCCATGATTTTCTCAGAATAGCGCAGGGTTCGTCTTTCTCCGGTTTGGAGCATATGATGCTCTTCGGTCCCGATACTGCTTAGCAGCTGAAGCAAGAGCATAGAAATATCTTCGGTATCCTCTATCAAATTGCCCTTATTGTTGTAATCATAATGATCCAAAATCCACTCCACAACCTCAACGCGTTCATTAAGATCAAAGGCGCAATGCGAATTCCCCCCTTGCCATAGTGCTGTAAATAGAGTCTTTCTTTTCGAGAAGCCCTCCAGCAGATTTTCTGCAACATGGGGATCAATGTAGAAGATGGATCGTTCAAATGGACATTCAGGAGAGACCTCAGAATAGATCCGATGCAATTGATAGGGTTGGAAAAAGAATAACATTCCCCGGCGGATATCATACATTTGCTGATTGACGACAACATTTCCCTGACCGCGATGAACGAACATGATTTCACAGCATTGATGCCAGTGGTAGTAGCCTTTGTAATAGCGGTCTTCATATATTTTGTAATCCCAAGTCAAAGTTTTATGTTCTTCAAAAACAACAGGCTCGAACAGCTGTTTCATAGGCCCTCCATGATGACAAAATACAAACATTTTCTTATATCACATTATAACTTTAATTGAAATGAAAGCGATACAATATAATCGTTAAATTATGAAAATTCGCTAG
This sequence comes from Paenibacillus sp. FSL R10-2734, assembly GCF_037963865.1. Classification (NCBI taxonomy): domain Bacteria; kingdom Bacillati; phylum Bacillota; class Bacilli; order Caryophanales; family Paenibacillaceae; genus Paenibacillus; species Paenibacillus sp. FSL R10-2734. The sequence continues at coordinate 3,720,089 of NZ_CP150170.1, forward strand.
TGGAGGGTTACCCTATGACTCAAATGATTATTAATCCAGTGTTGACTGGCTTTCATCCCGATCCATCTTTTATAAGAGTGGGTGATGATTATTATATTGCTACATCTACCTTTGAATGGTTTCCAGGAGTGGAAATCCATCATTCTAGAGATCTTGTACATTGGCATTCCATTACTCGAGTTCTGACTGAGGCATCTCAAGTGGACCTGCGTGGTAATGTAAGCTCTGGCTCCATTTGGGCGCCAGCGCTTTCGTATGATCAAGGCGTGTTCTACCTACTTTATACAGATGTGAAATCCCGCAAAAGTGTATATAAGGATCTACATAATTACCTGATTACGGCTACAGATATTAGAGGTCCGTGGAGTGAGCCTGTAAGACTAAACGGGAGCGGATTTGATCCCTTTTTGTTCCATGATACGGACGATACGAAATGGCTGCTTAACATGCGCTGGGATTTTCGCAAGAATCACAGTAACTTCTCTGGCATCATCATGCAGGAATATGATCTGGAGACCGGCAAACTGACTGGACCGATCCACGAAATATATAAAGGTACATCAATCGGAGTAACCGAAGGTCCGCAGTTGTATCAAAAGGATGGTTATTATTATCTCCTCACCGCCGAGGGGGGGACAGGCATCAATCATATGGTCACTTTGGCCAGAAGTCGAAATTTAACGGGTCCTTATGAGACCGATCCTGATTTCCCGATTATGACAACGGCGCATGATTTGACCTATCCATTTCAGCAGGCTGGACATGGATCGCTTGTGGAGACACAGAATGGCGAATGGTATATGGCTCATTTATGCACGCGTCCGATTCCAGGTACGTCCACTATGAATCCGCTGGGAAGGGAAACAGCTATTCAGCGCTGTGAATGGACAGAGGACGGCTGGCTTCGTCTGGCTCATGGGGGGAAGCTTCCTGCACTGGAGACGGAGGCTCCGGGACTCCCGTTGCACACTTTTGAAGAATTACCTGAGCGGGATGATTTTGATGGGGAAGCATTGGGCTTCCCTTATCAGAGCTTGCGTGTTCCCTTTGAAGAATCTTGGGTGAGTTTGAAGGAGCGTCCAGGATTTCTTCGTTTGCGAGGTAGGGAGTCTTTAGCTTCGTTGCATGATCAGAGTTTAGTGGCACGGCCGATTCAGCATTTTGAATGCTCGGCATCCACTTGTCTAGAATTCAAACCGGACAGCTTCATGCAAATGGCTGGACTGGTGCTCTATTATGATGACACTGATTACTATTATTTGCGTGTGACTGCTGATGAGATTCGAGGCATTAGTTTGGGTGTCGTGTTCTGCAAAGCGGGCAAATATGATGAGATTTCCTCCATGCAAATTTCAGTGAAGAATTGGGATCGATATTATATGAAGGCAGAAATTCATGGACGGGATCTCTTGTTCTATGCCTCGCCAGATGGCGTGAAATGGACAGCGGTATGCACCCCTCTCGACTTTGGCACGCTTTCAGACGAGTATGGTGGTAAGCTCGGATTTACAGGCTCTTATGTTGGCGTATGTGCTCAAGATCTGGATCAGCAAGCGAAGCAGGCTTATTTTGACTATTTCGAATATAAAGCGTTGTAGTCTTATCTAAGTTAAGGATCTACATCCATTGATCGATGGTCGTAGCCTCGCCAAGTAGTCAGTAACAAATAGATCAAGCGGCGACTTGCTCCTAGTATTCTAGTGGGGAACAAGTCACCTAGTTTATTTAGAAGCCTCAATCGACATGTAAAACTGCCAAAGTGCAGTTATTTCCGTCAAATGAGGTGTTATTAGAGGATATTCCTGCGATTATTCAGGAATATGACTCTAAAACAACCACAGTTAGCGTGTAGAAGGCGAAAAACTGTATTATTGCAGGAAAGATCCTCGGTGTATGAGTAGAGTATCTAAAAGATGTAAAATAGCAGGTATTCTACAATCGTTGCATCGCGTTGTGTTGGAGTTCATATTTCACAATATGTTTGCCTTCGGGTCCAGTTACAGGTGAGAGAACCCCTTTAGTGCTGAGCGAATGTAGCATTCGAACGGCCGAACGATGATTTATGCTTAAATGAATCTCTACATCGATGGGGCGTAACGGGCGTACAAGCATATAGGCAAGTCGGATAATTTCCCGTTCCGCCACGATCTCCACGCTAACTGGGGAAGATTCTGGCTGATAGCGACTAAGGAGCATTCGCAATAGCGTTATGCAAAGTTCGGGACGACTAGCGACGTCGTCATATGCAAATGAAATGACTTGAAATCCCATTGCAGATAAGAAGGTTTCTCTGTTCAGTTCGTTGCAGTATTTATGTCTGTCCATATCTCGAACATGCGGGCCAAATCCTTTGATTTCGATTACTAATTTCACATACCGAGTTATGAAAGCAAAGTCACAGAAATAGGACAGACCCCGCCAATCGAGTACTTCGAATTCTGGATGCAAATCGTCAAAATTCAATCGTAGAGGCCACCAAACGTTACGGCAAAATAGTTTTTCAGCTTCTCTGTGTCCTCGTTCTAAACGACCTTTGCGTTCCCCTGATCTTTTCTGTAAATGGTATTGAATAAATGCAACATGCGCCGTTTCGAAGTTCATTTTAATCATCCCTTCTTATTAAAAAAAAAGAACGTCCCGATCCATTCAAAAAGGAATGGATCGGGACGTTCTTCGTCTCGTTCATTTAATTATAGTAAAGAATCTACTGGCTGACCAGTCAATTGGACTCAATTTTTTGGTGGTCTGACGGTAAAAAAATCTATTTTGTTTATGCAAGGACTGCCAGCTTTAATTGCATTTTTGCTTGTAGTGATAGGCTAATCAACAGCAAGATTGACTATTAATTAATTTAGGTGGAGGGCGTTGGCACTGTAGTAAATCGTAGTAGCTTATATTTGTAAAATATTTCTTGACTGCAAAGTTTAACAAGTGCTAAATTATGGTCATCAACTGATGTTTTAAAATACAACTAAAAGGCAATGTAACCGAAGGGTTCAACCTCGTAAATATACGTGGATGAACCCTTTTTTTGCGTACCTGAGAAAATCGCTACAACGCAAGATAACAAAAATGGAGGTCTGATTATGACGTACAAAGAACGGTTACTATTAAGACTTGATGAAATAGGGGAAACGCTTGAGAAGAAAGAGGGAGCATTAGCTTTATTGGGACTTGGTTCAGTAGGGCTTGAAACGGATCGAATCGATGATTTTTCTGATTTGGACTTTTTTGTGATCGTTTCCTCAGGCTATGGACCGCGATTTATCGATCAACTCGACTGGCTAGAAGATACTTACCCTTTAGCTTATTCTTTTAAGAACAGTGATTTTGGTTGTAAGATTCTGTTCGAGGATGGCATTTACGGAGAATATGCAGTTTTTGAAGAGCAAGAGATAGAGGGGTGTATTTATTCCGAAGGAAGAATAGTCTGGAAGAAATCATTTTTTAAGAATGAAAGTATTGTGAAGCCGATGAAGCAAGCTCCTAGCTTAAGAGCAGAAACGTTTGAACGTGAAGTAAATGAGGCGTTAACCAATTTATATGTGGGACTTGGCAGATATGCCAGGGGAGAAAAGTTATCTGCTGCAAGGTTTGTTGAGGGGCATGCCGTAGATAGATTATTGTCGGTAATGCATTTACTCGAATCAGAGGTGGATGGTTTTCCCGACATTTTTGGAAACGATAGAAGGTTTGAGGCAAGATTTCCTCAGTTTGCGATAAAGCTTGGTGAAATGATGCAGGGCTATAACAAAGTCCCAGAATCTTCAATCTATATATTGAATTATTTGGAACAAATCTATCCAGTAAACAAAAGGATGTCTGCTGAAATACGAAAGTTGTTCCAGTTATGTTTGGAGCAGGGCTAAGGGTCAGCACATCCAAAACACATCCAGAGCTCAGGAACTACGCAACGATATTTCAGCAAAAGCTTAGTCGATTAATCCAATCAAACAGCAATGAGTACACTTAGCTCAAAAGCAAAAAATCATATTACTTTAAACCTTATACTTGCGGCGGACTGTATTGCAACTATTCTCATTTTTGAAGCTATGAATCCTCAAAATATGAACTCCTCAGTCCGATCCACCGATACGAGAAATGAAATCCTCCCGATCAAATTCGCTAGACCCAAATCTCAATTCCCTCAGATTTACTTGTATTATTATCGAAGTGAGGTCAGAGGGAGGGATTCGTTTTTATTTCCATTTTTACAAATGAATTTACGCTAGGTATTCTGGCACATGAATTGAGCATAGTTGAACTAAAACCCACGCTAGGCGTGGGTTTTTTATTGTATAACCTACCAACTTTCACTTACCAATTTCAAATAAATTGCTGGCAGTATCTTTGTGACATTAATCATAATTACCAATTCAAAGCTTTGTGAAAATAATAACTTTTCGTAAATGTCAAAATGAGGTTGACGAATGAAAATATCAGTCGTATGATTGACTCTACTGAGTATGTTAGTAATTAAAAGTAAGTATATAAATAATATATAACAACAGGAGGAATGAAAGTGGAATCATCAACATTTGTGCTTTTTGGCGCTACAGGCGATTTGGCAAAACGTAAAATCTATCCTGCACTATATAACCTCTTTTTAGATGGTCAAATTTCAGGTCCTCTTTCCGTGATTGGATTAGGAAGAAGAGAAGTTTCGAACGAAGCCTTCCGTAAGCAAGTGCTACAATCCTTGCAGACTTTTTCTAGACAACCAGCGGTTGATTCTCCGCAATTGCAGGTGTTCTTGGAAGCTTTTGAATATAGTGTGTTGGACGTTGGGAATACAGAAGATTACTTGAAGCTGCTGGAGCATGTTAAATGCCGCGAGCAGTTGTTCAATATTCCGGAGAATCGGATGTTTTATTTATCGGTAGGTCCTGAGTTCTTCAAGGAAATCGCAGCTAATATTCACTCCAGCGGACTGGGTTCCACGAAGGGCTGGAAGCGTCTGATTATTGAGAAGCCTTTTGGCACAGATTTGAAATCAGCAAGAGAGCTGAATGATAGCTTGAATGCTGTATTTACTGAAGAAGAAATCTTCCGGATTGACCATTTCCTCGGTAAACCGATGGTGCAAAACTTGGAAGTCCTAAAGTATTCTAATCCTGTGCTAAGAGCATTGTGGAAAAATCGTTATATCGCGAATGTTCAAATTACGGCGAGTGAGACTGTCGGTGTCGAAGAACGGGCAGGCTATTACGATAAAGCTGGTGCACTTCGTGATATGTTCCAGAACCATATGCTGCAATTGATGATGATGATGGCAATGCAGCTTCCTAAAGGCAGTACACCTGAAGAGATTCGTGGTAAGAAAAGATATGTTATGGAGCGCCTCATTCCACTAAGCAAAGACGAGGTCAATAAACATGTTGTCCGCGGACAATATGCAGAGGGTGAGATTAAAGGAAATTCTGTTGCAGGTTACTTGGATGAGCCGGGAATTAAACAATCCTCGCTAAATGAGACGTTTATCGCAGCGCGTTTATTTATAGACGATCCGCTTTGGAATGATGTACCTTTCTATGTTCGTACCGGTAAGAGAATGAAGGAGAAATCCACACGTATTGTAATTGAGTTTAAAGAACCGTTTAATGATAGTAATAACTTGAATAAAGGAAACGATGTTCCGAATCTTTTGATTATCGAGATAGGTCCGAATGAAGCAATTACACTGCAGCTCAACACGAAAGATCAGCTGCAAAAAGGTAAGCTTGAGCCTGTCCGCGCTACTTATGAAGCTGGTGCTTCAGATGTTCCGGAAGCATACGAGAATCTAATCTTTGATGCGCTACGTGGAGATGCTACTTTCTTTGCTCATTGGAAAGAAGTTGAATTGTCTTGGCAGTGGGTTACACCTATCCAGGAAGCGATGGAAGAGGGTCTTATGCCACTTCACACGTATGCATCGGGTTCATATGGTCCAGATGCGGCGATGGAGCTATTGGGTGAAGATCGCTGGTGGTTCGATGAGGCAGATCAAGAGACAGAAGTTCTCGGTGCTCAGGCTGAAGTTGCAGCAACGCAGGAATCTATACGGCCAGGGGCGTAAGCCCCTGCCTGTTTTTTTTAGCAATTTTGGAGAAATTACATCACAAGAATCTATATATCGGAGGGGAATTACATGAAAGTAGGATTAGTTGGGTTAGGAAAAATGGGCTTTAATCTAGGTCGGAATTTGCTCGATCATGGACATGAGGTTGTTGCATTTGATCTGAACGCACCTGCTGTGGAGGAAATGAAAGCAAAGGGCGCTAATGGAGCGGTAACACTTACGGAACTTGTACAACAACTGGAGACGCCTAGAATTTTATGGATCATGGTTCCGCATCAGGTTGTGGACTCTGTCATTGCTGAGCTTACACCTTTGTTATCTAAAGGAGATATCGTCATTGAAGCGGGTAATTCGCATTATAAGGAATCTATTCGCCGATATGAGCAATTGAAGGAACACGGAATCAGCTTCATGGATGCAGGTACGTCTGGAGGAATGGAAGGAGCGCGTAACGGCGCTTGTTACATGGTTGGTGGAGACCCTGAAGCTTGGGAGGTTGTAGAGCCAATCTTCCGTGATACGGCTGTGGAAAGCGGCTTTTTATATGCCGGCAAAGCAGGTAGTGGCCATTTTCTGAAAATGGTGCATAACGGTATTGAATACGGTATGATGGCTGCCATCGGTGAAGGCTTTGAGGTGCTGGAAAAGAGTGAGTTTGATTTCAACTTTGAGGAAGTCGCTCGAGTGTGGAATCATGGCTCGGTCATTCGTTCTTGGTTGATGGAACTGGTTGAACGTGCGTTCTCGAAAGACGCTAAACTGGACGAGATCAAAGGGATTATGCATTCCTCCGGTGAAGGCAGATGGACGCTCGAAACCGCATTCGATCTGCAAGCTGCAACTCCAGTTATTGCGATGGCGTTATTGATGCGCTACCGTTCACTCGAGACCGACACATTCACTGGCAAAGTAGTGGCTGCGCTACGAAATGAGTTTGGTGGACATGCTGTGGAATCCAAATAGCATTAATCCTTGCAAGCTAAATGATACATTTGCCCGTTGCGCTTGAATACACATTTTGCAATTAACATTGAATACGATCAAAACAACAAAAACGCGATCGGTTGGTTTACCGTATCGCGTTTTTGTTGTTTTGATTGACAACGTGAAATCAATATTTCAGCAAAAAGTAATATGCTATCCGATGGACCGACGATACTCTGATGGTGTCTGACCTGTGATCAGCTTGAAGATTTCGTTGAAATGGCGAAACGTCTTATAACCCACCTGTCCAGCTACTTCATAACTTTTGTATTGTAGGTTCGTGAGTAATACCTTACTTCGTTCGATACGTACGATATGAATGAAATGACTTACATTATGTCCCGTTTCCTCTTTGAATAACGTACTGAAATACGAGGTGCTTAAATGAACATGGTCTGCAATATCACGGACGGAGAGGTCCTTGTCATAGTTCGTTGCAACATAAGAGAGTGCCGTTCTGATCCATGGATTATCCGTTTGAATCCCTAAGGTGAAGTTCCTCGCATTGTCGCCATTTTCACCATCCGTTTGAAGCGTATGGATTGCCTCTGTTGGGATAGCTACTGTTTTGGCAGCCCGATGTAAGGTCTCAAGAATGATCGCAGGAGCACATGGTTTGAGAATATAGTCGACGACACCTGCTTTAATTGCAGCATGAGCATAGTTGAATTCTGCATGTCCAGTGAGTAGAATGACCTTAATTTGTGACCATTTACGCGAGATGATTTTGCATAACTCAATGCCATCCATCTCCGGCATACGGATATCGGACAGAACAATATCCGTCCTATTGCCCTCAAGCCATGTTAATGCTTCTCGACCGTCTGAGAAATCGGCGACCACTTGAAAGGCTGGGGCACGGTTAATAATGCGACGCAAACCTTCGCGGATATTAATCTCGTCATCAATGAGGACGATTTTCACTGTATTCATCAAATTTAATGGTCCTTTCCATATTGGATGGGAAATGTCATCGTGATTTGCGTGCCAATTCCAAGCTCACTTTGTATTTGTACTCCAAATAGCTCACCGTAGTGCAGACGAAGACGATCATGTACATTAAGTAATCCAAGGCCTTTGTCACCATTTTGTTCAGCTGGCGAACGTTTCTTTTTTAGAAGAAGCTTCAATTTCTCTTCTGTAATTCCAGCACCATCATCAGAGATCACGAGTGTCACCACTTCCTGATCACGTGTAGCCACAATGGTTAGCTCTTTAGCTAACTTCTTCGGCTCAATCCCGTAAGTTATAGCATTCTCGATAATAGGTTGAATCAAAAGACGTGGGATGCTGCAGGCAAGAATGTCATCAGGTACTTGAATATAAGTTTCAAATCGTCCTGGATAACGATATTGAATGATGGATATGTATCTTTTGATATGCAATAGTTCATCTTCTAACGTAGTCATGGGGTTATTGGGATTCAGGGCATAACGTAGCATTTGTGAGAGATCTAGAATGACCTGTGATGTCTTGGAGCCACCCTCGGATTCTAACCCCCAGAAGATATTATCCAAAGTGTTATATAAAAAATGTGGGTTTACTTGAGCTTGCAGCGCTTTTAGTGTTGCTTTACGTTCTAAGTCCTGTTTCTCGTAGACCTCTTGTACTAAATACCGGAAGTTCTCGACCATATATGTGAAATGCAGTGCTAATTGCTCGCTCTCCAGATTGAAGAAACGTTTCTGTGCGACTTTTACTTTGAAATTACCAAAGGCGACCGTTTTCATTTTACTAATAATATCGCGAATCGGGCGGGTTAAGAACGATGCGAATAGTGTCGAACTAATAATAGTTAATAGAATAAGCCCAAGTCCCACCCAAAGACTGGTGTAATAGATTTGATTTAATCCTTGCGTAATTTCTTTCTTCGGTGTGATGGCTACAAGGAGCCAGTGCGTTCTGTCATCTTCATAGGAAGTGAGCAAGTAATTCTCACTTATTAAACTGTGGTTTTTGCGGAGTTCCTCATATGCGGTAGGACGCTCTATAAATAATTGTTTTATAAGGTTGCTTTTGTCATCGCTTAAATGGTTGAGAATCGGTTCTCCCTTTTCATTGATTATCATCATCGAAGTAAGTGGAGAATTATTATCTCCCTGAAATATATCATTAAATTTATTTAAATTAATCGTGTAGGAGAGATAGCCAATAATTTCGCTAGGATTCTGTATATTGACGACTTCTCTCGTCCCTGTCAACGTGTACGGTGTGCTGATCTGACACAAGGGTTCCTCTGTAATGGACCAATAGGATGCACCTTCAAGAGTCTTTGCAGCATGTTGCATCGTATCAGACATAATTTCCTGAAAGCATATCCCGGAGGATATAGTTGAGTCTAGTTGAAGAGTATGTAACTCCATATAAGAGACAACATTCGTATCCACAAATGCAATGTTAAGTGAATCGCGGATCGAGCTGAAGGACTGAGGATTTAGACTACCATTTTTTTTCGCTTCTATTAATGATTTTTGTAGTGTTTTATTCGAGATGGCATTATTCGTCGTATCATGAGCAAGTTGGAGAAAGCTCCTAAGGTTCCGGTTGGCCTGTTCCAGTGCCAGATTAATATAACGGTAAGTGTTATGTTCAATCGTTCGTGAAGATTGCTCGATAGTGGCGTAGGTCATGATGATCAATGATACGAGTACTAATGCAATACCGGCTAAGGAAAGCTGATGCCTCAAATGCATCCAAGGTAACCCTGATTTAAAGTGTCTATTCATCTCGTAATCTCCGCCTCACATCTAATATGTAAGCAGTTACATTGTAACACTTCTAGTATGTAGGTGTGATAAAAATCTCAGTATTATGCGAATGGATATGATCCGAAAAGATGAAAGAACGTAAATGTAGGGATCTTTTCAAATAATTACGTAGCTTGTTGGTCTTTGGCATCCATATTACGATATGTATAGGCTTACATTTGGCTCAGATTCACGAATATACAATCCAAGCCAGTGGATGAAGTCAACGATATGAGGGGGAGTGACAGTTGTATGATATCTAGAAAATGGGCAAACGGAAGTCTTGCAGTCATTCTAGGTTCGATGCTTGTTGTGAGTGGATGTGGTGGCAACTCGAATACCAAATCGACAGAAGGAAATACATCAGGTAACGCATCGACAACAACAAATGCACCGAAAGAAAAAGCGGAAAGTAATCCGGTAGTTGTCGAAGCATGGTACCACCAATATGGTGAGAAAGAAGCGGTCGATTTCCTTAACACTTGGACCGATGAATTTAATAAAAGCCAAGATAAAATTAAATTGAAGACGACCATCGTTGCTGGTGGTACGCAAGATTATTATTCCAAGCTTAGTACAGCATTCGCGAGTGGAGCAGGACCGGATCTTTTCGAAATGGATGCTTCAGATTTCTCCAAGTACATTACATCAGGGATTGCAGCGCCACTTGATGATCTGATCTCTGGTAATATCCGTGCTGATTTCAGTGAGAACTCCTTGCAAGGAAATTCGCGGGATGGAAAATTGTATGCGGTTCCATTTATTATCGATGCGATTGGATTGTATTACGATAAAGATGTGCTGTCTGCTGCAGGTGTTGAACCACCCAAAACATGGGATGAGTTTCGTGCAGCTGCGAAGCAATTAACGACAGTTGATCGTAATGGCTTGGTTGTCAGTCCAATTCGCGGCGGATATCAGAACTATGAATTCTGGCCATTCTTATGGGCTGCAGGGGGTAACGTGCTCGATGATAGCGGTACGAAGTCGACATTCGATAGTGACGCAACGCGCAAAGCACTTCAGTTGTATCGTGACCTATCACAGGATGGTTCGATTGCAAAAACCTTGCAAACCGACAGCTGGGATATCAACTACTTGTTGAGCGGTAAAACAGCCATGCAGCTGAGCGGGATCTGGGCTACGCCAACCATCGAGAAATCAGGTAAAAATATCGGCTTGCTTCCATATCCAGCTGTTGATGCATCCGGTAAACAGACAGCTACACTAGGTGGCTGGAGCGCAATTGTGAATTCTAAAGGCCATGTAGCGGAAGCGAAAGAAGTCATTAAATGGTTCTGGTTAGACGGTACAGATCGTATGGGTCAAATAAATACGATTGGTGGCTTCCACTTAGCTCCACGTAAATCTGTATTGGAAGCGAAGAAGGATATCTACAGCAAACCGCTTTATAAGGATTGGGTAGATACGGTTGTGCCGTTAGGTCGCAAAGACTTGTCATTGCCACCTGAAGTGGTAACTGCAACGAATGATGCTGTACAACAGGCGCTGTTTACAACGGATGATATCGATAAGATTGTAAAAGATGCAGAGAAGAGATTGCAAGAAGCTTTGAATAAATAATGAGTACATGTGCGAGCGGGGGGCGATATCACACCGAACCTTGCTCGTAACTAGAATAGAGGGATCACATGAAAAAAATGGGTAAGGAGCAATGGACGGCTTATTTTTTTCTCTCTCCTGCCATACTTCTACTAGCTGCATTCGTATTTTTTCCATCAATATATGCGTTTTTTGTCAGCTTACATGATTGGAATATGTTAGGTGGGCGGAAATTCATAGGTATTGATAACTATATTCATATTCTGAAAGATGATTATTTCTGGAGCTCTCTTCGCCGCTCTATCTTCTATGCAGGAATCGCTGTCCCTTTAGTGTTTTGTGTATCCTTAGGTCTCGCATTAATAGTGCGACATCTTGGTAGATGGAGCAATCTCTACCGGACGCTATTCTTTTTCCCGAATTTGATCTCAACGGTAATCTGTGTACTTATTTTTCGGTTTATTCTTGATTCAGCTCCTTCGGGATTAATGAACTATATCATTTCGTTCTTTGGCTTTGACTCGGTATCATGGCTTGGAACAACGGGCGGTTCATGGTTTGGATTGATCAACGTGTTCTTCTGGACTTCAATAGGTTTCTATATGCTCATTATGCTATCAGGTTTACTCGATATTCCTGGGGATTATTATGAGGCAGCTGAGATCGACGGTGCGAATCGGTGGGTGGCCTTCTGGCGTATTACGGTACCGCAAATGAAGAACACGATGGTATTTGTGTTTATTGTAAATGTGATCAATGCCTTCCAATTTTTTGACTTATTCCTCATTATGACCAAAGGTGGCCCTGCCCGAGCGACTGAAATCACTGTGTTGTATATATATAATCTTGGTTTTGGCGAGCTTCGACTTGGGTATTCATCGGCAATATCGTTCCTATTATTCCTGCTAGTCTTCGTGCTGACGATTGTTCAGGTCAAAGTATTCCGAGTCAATCAATCTGTGAATCAATAGGTGATAATGATGAAAAAAAGACATCCCTTCATGCATATAACTGCTCTTGTGTATACGATTGTTTCGCTCATTCCCTTGTTATGGATGGTATCCGGTTCATTAAAGTCATTAGATGATTTCAATCAGTATCCACCAAGATTTATTCCTGAGACATTCCACTTCGAGAACTTTACGGCCTTGTTTAAAACATTCCACTTTGAAATTTATTTGCGCAATACGACGTTTGTTACGATCATGATTGTTGTGTTATCGCTACTCGTCAATTCTATGGCAGCCTATGCGCTCTCAAGATTGAAGTTTCCAGGCCGCAATGTGGTATTCCTGTTCGTTCTCGGCTCGATGATGATTCCATTCGCTACCTTCATGATTCCATTGTTTATGATTATTCGTCAGCTTGGACTAATCAACAATCTGTGGGGGATTATTGTTATCGCTATTGCGCATCCGTTCTCTATCTTCTTACTCCGACAATTCTATATGAATTTCCCGAAAGAGTTAGAAGAAGCGGGGCGTATTGATGGACTCGGGTATACTAGCATTTTTTTTAGACTTATTATCCCGACCTCGAAACCGATCTTTACAACGGTAGGGATTCTCGTATTCATCTGGAACTGGAACAATTATGTCTGGCCATTGATTGTCACTAACGATAAAGAGCTGTGGGTGCTGCAACTTGGGATTGTTAGCTTTATGAGCGAACATTCTGCGGAATTCCAAATGGTAATGGCAGGTTCTGTTATCGCCATCCTACCAGTTGTCATCTTGTTCTTCGCTCTGCAACGGTACATTATTGAGGGGATTTTATCTTCTGGTATAAAAGGTTAGAGCGAAAGGGGGTTTCCCCTTTTTTTCTTTAAATGGATCACTTCAACTGTTTGATCTCCTCGAAATATTACTCACCTATGTAGTCATATTAAATTCTTTGTTTATAGCAGGCATCTATGAACCTCATCATTCTTATGGGAGGTGATAACTTGTATTTTGATTTTATTTGATGCGAACCGCGAGATTTGAGGTTGAAGTTAAGTTTTTTCACTAAATATAAGGGAGGATGTTAATGAAGACGAAGAAAATAATGAGTATTGGTTTAGTTGCTACGTTACTGTTTACATATCTTATGCAGCTCTCAACTCCATCGGCTGAAGCAAATGCTGGCTGGTCAAGACCAGAGATTGTCCCGATACCGACCTCGGTAACTAATGTAGCTAATCCTGTAATCAGCTTAAATGGGACATGGAAATTTAATATGACGACACCAGCAGATTTCTGGCAGGACTCCGTTGATCCTTCCTCATGGAGTGATATTCAAGTACCTGGTGAGGCTTTTATGCAAAATTTTAATATCGCGCAGGATGTGGAATACCCGTACAAGAAGCAGGTGGATATACCAGCAGATTTTAGTGGGAAAAAAGTCATCCTGAAATTCGAAGGCGTTTATAGCTATGCGCGGGTCTGGGTAAATGGGAATTATGTTCGAGATCATACAGGGGGATTTACAGCTTGGGACGCTGATATTACGCCTTATGTTACGCCGGGACAGCCAGCATGGATCACGGTTGGTGTGACGAGTAAATCCGATGATATTTCCAATGAAAATCAATATGCGAAGCATAACATTGGTGGCATTCTAAGGAACGTCAAGCTGATCGCTTTACCTGAAAGCTATGTTACTAGAGTTCATGCAACGACAGATTTTGATGCAACATATACTAATGCTACATTAAATGTGACTGGTGCGGTGTACTTGGCCGATGCGACAGACGCAACACTTCAACTTTATTTGAAGGATCCGCAAGGAAACGATGTTGCGATGAGTCCTAATACTATTCAACTGTCCACTTCTACATTAGAGGGCGAAGTGAGCATTCCTATCGCTGCACCACAGAAATGGGATGCAGAACACCCGAATCTCTACACGTTAACAGCTAATTTAAATGTCGGAGGTTCTACAGTACAGACGATTTCGAAGAACATTGGGTTCAGAAAAGTAGTGAAGAGTGGAAATAAGGTGTTCGTGAACGGGAATGAAATTAAGCTTAGAGGCGTTAATGTCCATGATGTTGAACCTCTTCTTGGGCGTGCAACGACAGATGAGCTGGATGATACCACTGTGGCAAAATTTGCGGAGGGTAACATTAATTTTATCCGAACCTCGCATTACCCACGATCTGATGCCTTCCTGGATGCCACTGATAAATACGGTATTTATGTCGAGGAAGAAACAGCTGTTGTATGGCAAGGCGGGGAGTGGAATGTCAATCCCAATTCTGTTGCTGACGCTAACTATACGGCTAATTACATGAATCAGTTTGCCGAGATGATCGAGAAGGATTTATCCCATCCCTCCATTATAATGTGGTCATTAGGGAATGAAACTGCTTGGGGAATTAATTTTCAGAAAGAGCTTGATTATGTAAAAGAGGAAGATCCTACGCGCCTTACAATCGTAAGTTGGGCCAATACTGCATCAGATATAAATAGTATCCATTATCCTGCATATAACGCCAATATGGCGCCATCCTCCACGCAGCCTACACTTGCAGATGAAGTTACCCATGTAAATGCCTATAATATAGATTCACAGAAACGAGATCCTAACATCAGAAACTTCTGGGGAGAGAGTATCAAGAGGTTCTGGGAGAACATGTTCAACACGAACGGATCCCTTGGGGGTGCGATATGGGCGTCACCGGATGAAGTCTTCCAATCACCTGTAAACAATTGGGTTGGAGGGTATGGAGACTGGGGACTAATTGATGGCTGGCGTAGAGATAAGCCAGAGTTTTGGTTAACGAAAAAGGCATATTCGCCAGTTCGGATCAACGATGTACCTGTCGCAAATCCAGGCAGTGGAAATCCGCTGAATATTCCTATCAAAAACTGGTTCGATCATACCAACTTCACTGAAGTGACATTTACATGGTATGTAGGAACGGATTCAGGTGCGATAACGAACTTGAATATCGCTCCGCACAGTAATGGTACACTTGTTATTCCAGCACGAAATTGGCAGTATGGGGACATTGTGAATATTCAAGCTCACGTAGGCTCCAAATATATTGATGAGTTTAATTTGCCAGTGGGTATTCCGATAAAGTCATTCCCTTCAGTTCAAGGTCCAGCTCCTACGGTGGCTGAAGCAGCATCGACGATTACGATCACAGGCACGAACTTCAGTATTGTATTTGACAAGACAACGGGCCAAATAACAAGCGGAACATATAACGATAGTACGATTATCGTTGGTGGTCCAAGAATTAATTTAGCTCCTGTATCACTACCGGCTTGGACGTTGTCGAGTATTAGTCAGTCAGTGCAAGGGAATCAGGCAGTGATTAATATTGCTGGCTCGTATGGCACGATGGGTGCAACCTTTACGGTAAATATTGATGGTGCAGGACTTGTAACGACCGGTTATACGATCACGAACCCGATCCCCGGTGCGAAAGAGACGGGTGTCATCTATGATGTTTCGGGCGCTATCGACAAATTGAGCTGGGATCGAAAAGGCTTATGGTCCGTCTATCCATCTGATGATATTGGAAGAAATACAGGAGTTGCGAATAAGACGAATGGCAATCAAGATACCTATCGTGTGAAGCCAACATGGTCATGGTCTCAAGATGAGAAGAATTTCTTCTTGTATGGGAGTAATGACTTTGGCGGTCGCGGCACAAATGATTTCAGGAGCCAGAAGGAATATATCCATTTTGCTTCAGCTATCATGTCCGGTTCGGATAATCGTTTGCGAGCGGAATCAGATGGTACAGCCGCAGTTAGAATGGAAATCAATAAGCATTGGATCGATGAACGCGATTCCGCCATTACCTACAGCGGATCATGGACCAATTATAATGATCCAGGGGATTATAGTGGTACTGAGAAATACAGCAATGTAGTAGGCGCCTATGCACAATATACTTTTACAGGAACAGGGGTCAGCTTTATCGGACCGAAGAATAATAACTTGGGAACGATTGATGTGTATATCGACGGAACGCTGAATCAATCCAATATCGATCTTTATGCCGCTAGTAAAAGCCATCAACAAGTACTATATAACATCTCAGGACTGTCGAATGGTTCACACACGATTAAAGTCGTTGTGAAGAGTGGATATGTAGTCGTAGATGCGTTTGCACCAGTAGGTGGAGCAAGCAATAGTATTGCGATGATGATGAATAATCAATGGGGCTATAATGATCTGGATTGGGGTAACTACACAACCTCCATTACTATACCATCGGGATACAGCAATACGGTGAAAATGAGATTGACAGACAATGATAATTACAGCATTTCTTATAACCCAATAGCTCCAACTGTAACACCAATCAACGACAATACAACGGGTATAAGTAACAATCAGTTTAACTATGTAGACAGTTGGGGGTATTACGCCAGTCAATCCGGAGCATTCCAGGCTGATAATCACTATTCCAATACGACGAACAACTATTTCGAAGTTAAATTTTCGGGTACCAAGATTCAATGGTATGGTGCTAAAGCACCGAATGTTGGCATCGCAGCAGTTTCAATCGATGGTGGTACGGAGACGCTGATTGATACCTATGCTGCTAGTCGAGCTGACAATGTACTATTGTACACGAGCCCAACCTTAGCCAATGGGACGCATACGTTAAAGGTGCGGGTAACCGGTACGAAGAATGCGAGCTCATCAGCAACATTCGTTACAGTCGATAGAGTGGATATTACCAGCTAAGATAAAATCACTGATTGAACGCCCAAATACCTTGAAACAACGAGAATGAGAGTCTCGGATCTCTCAGGGTTTTTGCCTGTTGTAGATAAGTGATACAGACGACTTGAACAAATGCCGTCACCCATAGCTCGCTGGGGAACGGCATTTTTTATTATTCATTGTGTTCTTACCCTCTGTTAATAGATAACTTCAATATTCTCTTTGTTCAGACGTTTCAGCCAAGCTTCAGAAGGCTGACGGTCTGTGATCAAAAAGTCGATATGGCCAAGCTCTATCAGCTTCGTAAATGCTGTCTTATCGAATTTAGTGTGATCCGCTAGAAGCACGACCTTATTCGCTTGACGCAGCATGTATTTCTTAAGCTCACACTCCGGTTCGTTGGAATCTGTAATGCCCCGCTCCATATCAATCCCTTTACAACTGATTACAGCAGTGTCCACATTGTATCTTTGTATGGTGTCATGAGCTACAGGCCCAACGAGTGACATGGAGCGGTAACGTAGCGAACCACCTGTTGAGATGATATCCATCCCCGAATTCGAGAACTCATGCAAAATATTAATGGAGTTCGTAATAATCGTCAGATTGTTTTTGTTGCCAAGCAGTTTTAAAAATTCAAAAGCAGTAGAGCTTGGATCTACCATTAATGTATCTCCGTCACTGATTAAATCGAGCGCCTTCAGGGCGATCCCCCGTTTAATATCTGTATTCAGTGCATTACGTGTAACAAAGGGTAAATCCTCATTCGTGTGACGATTCAGCATAGCACCACCATAGGTGCGACTTAGAATGCCGTCCTTCTCCAGTTTCTCCAAATCTCTACGTATTGTTTCTTCGGTAACTTCAAACATTTTACTTAGGTCAGAGACCAGTACTCGTTTATCCTGATGTACAAGATCTATTATTTTTTTGCGTCTTTCGGCTGCAAGCATAGGAATCACCTTTCCGAAGCTATATTTTACAATCATAGCGCTAAATATCTGTGTTTTGCAATAAAAACAACGTGAAAACATCTGTATTTCCCAATAATATTCACAAAACAGATATAAAACAAACAAAAACAACATAAATAATATTTAAATTGTTGACAACAAAGATTTGAAGGCATACGATGAAGGAGGAAAGAAAACCCTTAGCGATTAGTCATTTTAGGGAGATGCCAGAGCCGGCCCAGCTGCTATTCAGAGGCCAGCCTGAGGCGCTGCAGACGGAATACAACGCTTTAGCTTTCAGAGAAAAGTAATTGATTATGGTTTTAATTAATGAACTTATTAGGAGGCTGGTCAAGAAATGAGCACACATGTGTATTACGTACCGTCGACCAATATTATGGGCAAAGGATGCTTGAAAGAAATTGGTCCATATATTCAAGAACTGAATTTAAAGAAAGCTCTTGTAGTCACAGACAAATTCCTTATGAAAAGTGGGATTGCTGGTAAATTGCTGGCGGTATTGGACGAAGCGGGCATTGAATATGCGATCTATGATGAAGTGAAACCCAATCCGACCTGTAAAAATGTTCATGATGGCGTGGATTACCTCAAAGCACAGAATTGCGACTATCTGATTTCCATCGGGGGCGGTTCTCCACAGGATACAGCTAAAGCCATTGGTATCATCGCTACGAACGGCGGACATATCAAAGAGTATGAAGGTGTACACAAATCGCAGCATAAAGCGCTGCCGATCGTCGCTGTGAATACCACCGCTGGTACTTCAGCTGAAGTAACTATTAACTATGTAATCACAGACGAAGAACGCAAAGTGAAGATGGTAATGGTGGACAAGAACAGCATTGCTACGATCTCAGTTAATGATCCAGAGCTAATGATAGATAAACCTGCTGCGCTTACGGCAGCGACAGGAATGGATGCGCTGACTCATGCAATTGAAGCACTGGTGACTCCGGGAGCTTATCCGGTAACCGATGCTACCGCGCTAGCCGCAGTGGAGATTATTTTTGCTAACTTGGCTCGTACCGTAAAGAATGGTCATGATATTGAGGCTCGTGAGCAAATGGTGTATGCGATATTCCTAGGTGGATTGGCCTTTAATAATGCTGGGCTTGGATACGTGCATGCGATGGCGCATCAGCTTGGTGGTGTATATGATCTGCCGCACGGCGTATGTAATGCAATGTTGCTACCTTATGTGGAAGAAGAGAATGCTAAATATGTGCCTGAGAAATTCAGAGCTATTGCCAAAGCTATTGGACTGAATGTAGATAACCAAACGGATAAGCAATGCGCAGACTTCGTAATCGAGTCAATCAAGGCGTTGTCTAAAGAAGTAGGAATTCCAGCTAAATTATCCGAGCTAGGAGTAGATGAGGTCGATCTTGATCTCTTAGCAGAGAATTCAATGAAGGACGCTTGCGCACCAGGTAATCCGTTTATTCCAACTAAAGAAGAAGTCATTACATTATTCAAAAAAATACTATAAATCATCCCTCACCTTAGGAGATTCTCTATGAATAATCACATCGCCGTTGACATCGGTGCCTCAAGTGGGCGGCTGGTGCGCGGAACACTGCAAGAAGGCATTCTTTCCTTAGAGGAGCTTCATCGGTTTAACAATAGTTTTTCAGAACAAGAGGGTTCCTGTTTCTGGGACATCGATTATTTATTCGAACAGATTATTATTGGGCTTCAAAAAGCCAAGGCTCTAGGAATTCCAGCATGTACATTAGGTATAGATACATGGGCTGTAGATTATGTACTCTTGGATGCTGAAGGGCATCGTATCCAGGAAGTTTACGCTTATCGTGATCGTAGAACCGATCTATTGATGGAAGAGGTAGCTAAGCAATTTTCACCACAATCGATTTATGAAAAGACAGGCATTCAGCAGTTATCCTTCAATACTTTGTATCAATTATATGCTCATAGTGACGAGGAATTAGCCAAAGCGGATCAAATCCTACTCGTACCCGATTATCTGTATTATAGATTGACTGGCCACACAATCAATGAGGTTACTAACGCATCTACAACACAACTGTTGAATCTTGACACTCAGGAATTCGATGCTGACTTGTTATCTTTTTTGAATATTAAGAGAGAACAGTTTGCTACATTGACTGAACCGGGAACCGTCCTTGGTACCCTCGATAAATCACTATTACAGCAATATGATCTTCCCGAATGCCAACTGATCTGTGTAGCAACACATGATACGGCTTCTGCAGTGCTGGGCGCTCCTCTCAAAGAAGGTTCAGCTTATATCAGTAGTGGTACTTGGTCTTTACTCGGTGTCGAAAGAACAGAGCCTCTAAATACAATGAAAGCTATGCAGGCTAACTACACCAATGAGTGGGGCGCATACGGCACCTATAGATTTCTTAAAAATGTAATGGGTCTTTGGCTCATCCAAGAGGTTCGCAGATTACTGAACGATCGTTATAGCTTTGCGGAGCTAGCTGAGCTTGCACAGGTTGAAGAAGGATTCCGCAGCCTGATCCCTTGCAATGCTCCAAGATTCCTCAATCCGACAAATATGATCGATGAAATTCGCAATGCCTGTGCAGAGAGTGGGCAGCCCATTCCTGAGACACCTGGACAGCTCGCACGCTGTATTTTTGACAGCTTGGCGTTATCATATCTTACTTACTTGCAAGAGCTGGAGGAGCTGACAGAAAGTCAGATCGAGGGACTGCAAATTGTCGGCGGAGGCGCGAACAATCGCCTTTTATGCCAACTAACAGCTAACGCGATTGGCAGAGAAGTGAAGGCTGGCCCAACGGAAGCGACTGCTCTTGGAAATATAGTGGTGCAGATGATTAGCACAGGTTCCATTGCAGACATAATTGAGGCAAGAGCCATTATCGAACAATCTTTTGAGATTACATCCTATTTTCCGCAGACGATCACGCATTTTGACAACATTCTAAGTCGCTGGAAAGATCTTTAAGTGTCCAAGTAAAAGAGCTTATCTAAGCGAAATAGACGTTGCCTTATTTTAGGAGGATAAACAGCATGGATCAAAGTATTATCAATAGCTATAACGAAGCCAAAAAACTATACGCAACTCACGGAATTGATGTAGAGAAAGTACTGGAGCAACTCGCACAAATTAAAATTTCTCTTCATTGCTGGCAGGGGGATGATGTACAGGGGTTTCTTTTTAAAGATAAAGAATTAAGTGGAGGAATAGCGGTAACGGGAAGTTATCCCGGCCGAGCTGGCACGCCAGATCAATTGCGTCAGGATTTAGAAAAGGCATTGTCCCTTATTCCTGGCAAGCACAAGGTTAATTTACATGCTATCTATGCAGATACAGATGAAGAAGTAGACTTAGATGAATTAGAGCCACGCCACTTTCAATCTTGGGTAGACTGGGCGAATGAGCAGGGACTGGGTCTTGATTTTAATCCAACGTGTTTCTCGCATCCTAAAGCAGCAGACGGTTTTACGCTCAGTCATTCGGACGAGGAGATTCGTAATTTCTGGATTAAGCACTGTAAGGCCTCACGCACCATTGCCGAACATTTTGGTAAGGAGCTGGGTCAACCTTGCGTAACTAACTTTTGGGTACCAGACGGATATAAAGATACACCAGTTGATCGTTTAGCTCCAAGAGTGCGGTTAATGGAGTCGCTGGATGAAATTTTTAGTGAGGAAATTGACCCTCTTTATAATATTGATGCTGTAGAAAGTAAATTGTTCGGAATCGGTTCTGAGAGTTATGTGGTTGGATCTCATGAGTTCTATATGGGCTATGGCTTAACTCGCGGCAAAACCATCTGTTTGGATGCCGGACATTTCCATCCTACTGAAGTAATCTCGAATAAGCTATCTTCGATTCTTATGTTTAGTGAGCAACTGTTACTACATGTAAGTAGACCTGTCCGTTGGGACAGTGATCACGTTGTAACAATGGACGATGAGCTGCTGGAAATCGCACGTGAATTGGTCCGTGGGGATCTGCTCTCCCGTACGAATATTGGACTGGACTTCTTCGATGGCAGTATTAATCATATCGCCGCATGGGTGATAGGTACACGCAATACCATAAAGGCACTGCTACGGGCGATGCTGGAGCCGATTGAAGAGCTTAAACGAATCGAAGGATCTGGAGATTACACCACACGCTTAGCGTTGGTGGAGGAATTCAAATCGTATCCATTTGGAGCAATCTGGGATTATTACTGTGCTTCACAAGATACTCCTGTTCGTGAGCAATGGTTAGCTGACGTGAAGCAATATGAAAAGGAAGTTCTGTCTGCAAGATAGAGAGTGGATGTGGAGAGAAACATATACAAAGGAGAGATTGACAATGAGTACATCTGTATTAGAATCCAAAGGGTATATTGCTAGTAGTGAGGCTCCATTTATTCAGGAAATGTCGGAGATTACTCGTCATATGTGGGAGCTTGGCTGGGATGAGCTGAATGGCGGTAATGTCAGCTATCTGCTGGATGAGAATGAGGTTGCTAAATATATTAACGTTCTGGAACCACTACGTACCATTAAACTTACCTTCCCTGTAAAAGAATTAGCCGGCAAATATTTCATCGTAACAGGTTCTGGCAAGTATTTCAGAAATGTGATCAAAGACCCAGAAGCCAACCTCGGTGTGCTTCGTGTTAGTGACAATGGTGAAAGCGTAGAAGTGTTATGGGGATTGCGGAACGGCGCTGTACCTACAAGTGAATTGGCTTCCCATTTCATGAGCCATATTGAGCGTTTAAAGGTGGACCCTACGCACCGTATCGTGCTGCATACACATGCTACGAATGTTATCGCGATGACCTTCACGCATGATCTGGACGAATTGAAGTTTACGAAGACACTTTGGGAAATGTGCACAGAATGCCTTGTTGTTTTCCCGGATGGCGTTAGTGTCATTCCTTGGATTGTTCCTGGCAGCAGTGAAATTGGCCGCGAAACCGCTAAGAAAATGAAGGATCACCGCCTAGTGATCTGGCCGCAGCACGGGATTTTCGGCACAGGCTCCACCATGGATGCTACCTTTGGTCTAGTTGAGACTGTAGAAAAGGCTGCTACGATCTACAACCTCATCGGTGGAAGAGAAATTAAACAAAAGATTACGGATCAGCAGCTGTCGGATTTAGCAAAAGCGTTCGGAGTAACACCTAAAGCTGGGATTCTTGAAGTTTAAGAAATTGTTAATGTGATAAAAACCGGGCATTCGCAGATTTTGCGAGGTCCGGTTTTTTTTGTTGTTTAGGAAATTATACAATACAAAAAAATGTGGATAACTCCGAAGACAGAGGGTGAAGAAGCAGGAAACATGGAAAAAACGAGGAGTCATCTGTCAAATTCTAAAAGATCACTTTCATGGATTCATGGAAATGCACGGTCTTCAGCTGTTATAGGGACTTCGTAGTTTAGTCGAGCTTACGGACAAATGTACGCGAAAAACCGAATACAATGTGCCGCCGGTAACGTAAATGAGCCAAATGTATGCGAAAAACCGAACACATTGTGCCGTGGATAACGTAAACGAGCCGAATGTATGCGAAAAACCGAATACAATGTGCCGCCGGCAACGTAAACGAGCCAAATGTATGCGAAAAACCGAATACAATGTGCCGACGGTAACGTAAACGCGCCGAATATATGCGAAAAACCGAATACAATGTGCCGATGGTAATGTAAACATGCCAAATGAATGCGAAAAACCGAATACAATGTGCCGCCGATAACGTAAACGAGCTAGCGCCGTTATCCGCCCTGAATCACTCGGAATGGGCTTGTTATTAGGGAATAAGAGGAATACGATCTGTCCGTAATATATGTGCTCATTTCATCGGAATAAAGGCCATACGGTCCGTAAGCGGAACTTTACTACGAAGGTGTATATGGATACGAGTATGGAATTACGGATGTACTCAGCTTGTAACTCTACCTCAAAGGACGACGTCAGGCGTGTTTTTTTTGATTATTGTGATAACCAGTAAGTTGCATTTTCCATCTTCTGGGTAGATAATTAAGCCTTACTTAAAGTAATCAAATAATCTATTGGAGGTAAAATGTATGAATACAGAGCTATTATTTTCACCTTTTCAAGTGGGGAATCTTTCACTGACGAACCGAATCGTCATGGCACCGATGACACGGGTGTACTCGCCGGATGGTGTACCAGGAAGCAATGTTGCCGCATATTACCGTAGACGGGCAGAGGGTGGGGTAGGATTGATCGTTACCGAGGGTACAGCCATTAACCATCCTTCGGCAGTCAGCCACGCCAATATTCCCAATATACATGAAGATGCAGCATTAGAGGGCTGGATGCAGGTTGTAGAAGAGGTTCACTCGGCTGGCGGTAAGATCATCCCGCAATTATGGCATGTGGGAATGGCGCGCACTAAAGGGGAAGGACCTAATGTTGAAGCCCTTCCTATTGGCCCTTCTGGTCTGAATTTAGCAGGAGAACCTGTGACAGAGCCACTGTCTACAGCTGAAGTTGAGAGCTTAGTCTCAGCATTTGCTCAAGCGGCCGCGAATGCGAAAAAAGTGGGTTTTGATGGTATCGAGATTCACGGCGCACATGGTTATCTGATTGACCAGTTCTTCTGGGAAAGAACGAACAAACGTACCGATCGTTACGGTGGCGATTTAGTGAGTAGAACTACATTTGCAGTAGAGGTTATTGAAGCGTGCCGCAAAGCGGTTGGACCAGATTTTCCGATCGTGCTGCGCTTCTCTCAGTGGAAATTAGGAGCTTATGATGAGAAGTTGGCGAAGAACGCTAGTGAACTTGAAAGCTTCCTTACTCCACTCAGCGAAGCTGGCGTAGATATCTTCCACTGCTCCACTCGTCGCTTCAGCCAGCCTGAATTTGCAGGATCTGACCTTAATCTTGCAGGCTGGACAAAGAAGATCACGGGAAAACCATGTATTACGGTGGGTTCGATCGGTCTGCACAGTGACTTTTTTGCAGAAGACTCAGCTCAGAAGACAGAAGATAACATAGATGAATTACTGGAAAGAATGGAACGTGAGGAGTTTGATCTGGTTGCGGTTGGAAGAGCTTTGATTAGCGATCCTGCTTGGCCTGCCAAAGTTCAGAGTGGAGATTTAGATGAAATCATTCCATTCACGGCTGAATCGACAAAAACTCTATACTAAAGGATAGAAAAGTGTATCGCTTCTTTACAGCTCTATTTTTAGAATAATTTTCATTCAGGGCTAATATTATCATAGATATTAAAAAGCATAATAGGTAGGGAGGATATGGGTTGATAGATATCACAGAAGTCTTCATAGATACTCTAGCACCGAACAGTGCAGCAATTAAGAACGGGCAAGGACTAGTTAAGAAGAGACGATTCGTCCAATATAATCAGTCGGAAGACGGCGTGGTTCTATTTGGTGAATGCGGTGGTAGCGGTAGTAGCAACTACTATCCTTCTGCTGATTTTGTTGTTTCTGACAAGCCGGTGATGCGTTGTACTTGTCCAAGTAGGCAGCTTCCTTGCAAGCATGTCCTCGGATTGCTCTATGCCTATGTAGGCAAGGAGACTTTCGTACCTGCAACGATCCCTGAAGATCTTGCTGCTAAACGAGAGAAGATGAGTAAGCGTGAAGAACGAAAGTCTGAGCTTGCTGCGGAGGGGGCTAATGTAAAGCCCAAGAAAGTGAACAAGTCTGCACTTAAGAAAAAGATTGGCGCTCAACTGGAGGGCTTGGCTGTACTGGAGAAACTGACCCAATCGCTTATACGTGCAGGTCTTGGAACAATAGATGCCAAGGGTGTAAAGGATATTCAGGTGCACGTGAAGATGATGGGCAATTATTACTTAACTGGTGCACAAATTGAATTAAGGCGATTTGCTTTATTGCTCTCCTCTTCTGACCATCGTGAGAAGACTTATTCATTAGCAATAGAGCAGCTAACCCGAATTCATGCGTTCATCAAGAAAGGGCGCGCTCATCTAACAATGAAGCTGGAAGATCCGGATATGTCTTTGAATCATGAATCTACGATAGAAGAATGGCTTGGTCATGCTTGGCAGCTAACGGATCTTAAGGAATGTGGTCTGATGAGCTCGGATGTAGAGCTGATCCAGCTTTCATTCCTCAGCTATGATGATGCGGCCAGACAGGAATATGTAGACCTGGGCTACTGGATAGAAAAGTCTACAGGTGATATACATCGCACACTCCAATATCGCCCTTATAAAGCAGCTAAGTATATTCATGAAGAAGATAGTTTTACCGAAGTTGCAGTCATTCCTTCCTTATATCGTTACCCTGGTGACCGGAATCGACGGGTCCGATTTGAGAATATGTCAACGCGCCCGCTAACCGATCAGGATATGGAGTGGATTGTTGCTACAGCATCTCATTCTTTTTCCGAAAGCTTCAAGCAGATAAAAAATCAATTAAAGAATCCCCTAGCAGACAAGAATCCTGTGATGTTGCTGCATGTGAATAAGATTAGCAAGTCTCAGCAAGATCAGTTCGTCATTACGGACGAAGCGGGCCAACATCTAGTGTTAGATCAAGTAGCAGCACTCGAACAGGATACACTGTCGCTGTTACAATACTTTTCATTCGATCAATTATCGGATTCGACGATGTTACTTATGTTTGAACACCAACTGGATACAGGACGATTGAAAGCACAACCTTTAACCCTTATCAAAGGGAAGGAAATGATTCGACTCTTATATTAAAAAAATAAGGGTTTGCGCTATACATATTGGGGGGGAGGAATATCCATGAGTACAGCATTACTACAAGAGCTTCATCAAGAAGTAAAACGGCTGTATATAGCTGGAAGTGAGCTCGCTGCTGAGGATTTCCGCTTAAAGCGGCTATTGCCTCAGTTTCAACAGCTAGGTGAACGTGCTCCCATATTCAAAAGATTAGGAGAGGGAATCGTTGCGGTCATTGAACCGGATCCTTCCGAGGGATCTTCATCTGCTCAGAGCCTACAGGAGCTGAATGTGCTGCTTAGCTCGGTACTATTTACACAGGGAGCAACTTCGCCTGATGGCGATCTGCTTGAGGTGCAAGTCCATCCGTTAAAATTGCCTACTCAGTTCTCATATCGTAAACTGTCAGCGGTACAGATGGCGTTAAAGACTCGAGGGGGAGGGCGTTACGAGATTATCAAAGAAGCTTTTGAGGCAGGATTGTTCCAAGATCTTCGAATGATTCATTCCGCGTTAGCTGCCCTTCACGATCCATATGTTGATATCGCTGAGCTTGTGATGAAGCAGATACTGCCAGCCTATGGCCCTCAGATTACTCCAATCCTTATCGATCAATTTGATCCTAATGGAGGAATAGTGGAGACGAGAAAGCTGTACGTGATCGCAGCATTAGGTGGTGATAGCGTTCAGGATCTGATCTATGAAGCTGCAGATTCAGGATCAGAAGATGTTCGGGCCATGGCTATTTCTCTGCTCGCAGGACAGGGACAATATGAAGTTGAATTACTTGCTTGGAGTACAGATAAGAAGAAAAAGATACGCGAAGCTGCTTATAATGCACTGGCTAAAAGCGACTCGGTAAATGCGGTGAATCGGCTGCATCAAGCATTTACTGGTAAAGACAGTGACCTGATAGTACCTGCACTAAGACAGTGTCAAGCCCATGAGCTCACGCAACGACTTGTTGAAGAGCTCTCTGATATGCTTCAATCTGTATCGGAGATTATGGACGATACGAAGAAAAAAGACGGATTATGGAACAGGGTAGTCCAGTATCTTCAGGTTGTATCTTACAAACGCAGTCCTGAACTAGAAAAACTATATTTAAATGTTCTCGAGCACTATCCATTATATATGAATCAGCTAAAGTGGAATTCATTGATCGAAGAAGCGACATCCTATTTAAGACAGATAGACTCTATGGAAGCCAAGCATGTATTACAACAAACACTTGAGCTGGATCTTGTTTACTATAGAAACAATAGACGATACGTTAATGATGTTTTCAAAGACGCATATCTTTTCTTTTCGCCTGAAAGAGTGTATGAACAATACGTAGAAGTTCTAAAGCATTATGCTCCTTCTTCAACTAACCATGCCTCTTCAATGGCGCAGCAACTGCTACGTACAATATCTGAAGTTGTGGTCCAACGATATCATGGAACTTATGATGCAGTTTGGAATTCACCTGTAGACCAGATCCAATATATGTATAAGGTCGAAATGCAGCCGCCTGAGGTACTGGCTATTCAATGGGATTCACGCTGGCTTGATGCTTTTGTAGAGCTGGATCAATACGAACTGGTAAGTGCCTTTGCACGGCCGGGACATGCCAAAGCAATGCAGTATTTGCTTCGTAAATTGACCGATAATCCTGAATTTCGTAATCGGTTTGCCAATATACTCTTGATGGGCTTAGCACGTACAGGGATAAGTAAACAACGCTTGCAAGAAGCTCTCCTAGCGGCTTTGGAAGATGATAGAAATACAGAATGTCGATTAATAGAACCGTATACGTTTGAGCAGCTATGTCAGCTTCCAACAAGCTTTGCGAGTCGAATAATAACTGTTCTACCTCGATTCAGTGAGGTTGCAGAAGAACAACTTGAGTATGTCATTCGCCTCATGCAAGGACCATCAAACCCAATAGAAGAGGTGTAACTAACGATGAGTCAAGAACTATTACAAGATATTATGAGACTTCCCGCAGAAAGATTGTATCAGCATGAGTTGGTAGCACTTCGCAAAGCGGACACTGGTAAGGTTCCAGCCGGATGGCAGTTGTCACCCCAATCAGTACTGAAGTTTATCGTTGGCGGTAAAGCAGGGAGTACCGAGATTACACCTAAGTACATTGGTAACAAAAGACTAATAGAGATGGCGATAGCCACGCTGGTAACCGATCGTGCTCTGCTATTAATTGGTGAGCCGGGTACAGCGAAGTCATGGTTATCTGAGAACTTATCAGCTGCTATATATGGGCAGTCAGGACTTGTCGTACAAGGTACTGCAGGTACGAGTGAAGAGCAGGTCCGTTATTCGTGGAACTACGCGATGCTGCTTGCACAAGGCCCAACTCCGGAAGCGTTAGTGAAAAGTCCCATCATGCGAGCAATGGAGGATGGGGGCATCGCGCGTTTTGAGGAGATTTCTCGCTGTGCATCGGAGGTACAGGACGCGTTGATCTCCATTTTATCGGAGAAGACGATATCGGTTCCAGAGCTAGGTAAGGAAATGAGCGCGCGCAAAGGATTCTCGATCATTGCAACAGCTAATACGAGAGATCGTGGTGTCAATGACATGTCTACTGCCTTGAAGAGACGTTTTAATATTATCGTCCTTCCAGCACCTGCGGATTTATATACAGAAGTTGAGATTGTGAAGAAACGGGTTCGTGAAATTGCCTCGTCCTACGATTTGCAAGCTGCTCTTCCTGCAGATGAAGCTTTACATAAGGTCGTAACCATCTTCCGTGAGCTGCGCAGCGGGATGACATTGGACAAGAAAGAGAAGGTGAAGTCTCCTGCTGGGGTGATTTCCACCGCTGAAGCGATCTCCCTCTTAACGAATAGTATGGCGCTGGCCGCAAGCTTCGGGAACGGAGAACTGACGGACGAGGATCTGGCCGCAGGTCTGCAAGGTGCTATTGTGAAAGATGATGATAAGGACCAGCTTGTCTGGAGAGAGTATCTCGATAATATTATGAAGAAACGTGGCACAGAATGGCGGGGGTTATATACGGCTTGTAAGGAGATGAACTAGTGGAGAGCGAAACTACTGGAGCAGGCGTACATTTTTTTGGCGTGCGGCATTTGTCTCCTGGTGGTGCTCAGCATCTAGTAAGCTACCTTGATGAGATAAAGCCGACAGCTGTTTTGATTGAGGGGCCAGTAGATGCTACTACTGAAATTCGCCATATCCTCAACACGACAACCAAACCTCCTATAGCCATTCTAGCTTTTACGGAGGAAGTTCCTGTCCGTACAGCACTATGGCCGCTTGCGGTATATTCCCCCGAATATCAAGCGATGAGATGGGCGGAGCAGCAAGGAGCTTATACAGCGTTTATAGATTTACCTTCATCAGTGGTCATCGCTTTACAGGATATACGAACCAAAAGTAGAGATTCTGCTGAACAGAGCGAGGAATCTGAAGTTAACAATACAGTTGAAAGGGCTGCTGAAGAAGCATCTATATATGATAGAGTAGCTGAGCTGGCTGGTGAGCTTGATTATGATATGTACTGGGAGCGCAATTTCGAACACAACACTAACAAGGGGGCATATCAAGAAGCAATTATTTCTTTCTCATCCCAAATGCGTCAGCTTTCTGAAGAAAATGAGAGACATAACAACGTAATAGAATATGCACACAATACTATACGCGAAGCTTATATGCGTCGTCAGATTCAGGATACAATCGCTGCTGGCCATCAACCAGATAAGATCGTTGTTGTATGTGGAGCATACCATGCAGCGGCGCTTGCTGATCTGGCGTCTGGTATGTCGGATGAGGAAATAGATGCTCTTCCTTCTCTAAATACGAAGCTAACACTTATGCCCTACACGTACTATAAATTATCTTCTTTGTCTGGCTATGGCGCAGGTAACCTCGCTCCTCATTATTATCAAATGATGTGGGAACGTATGATGAACGGTTCACCTGAGGACTTACCACATCACTATCTGTCTACTGTAGCTAGATACTTGCGTAATAGCGGGACACATCGCTCTACAGCAGAAATTATCGAAGCTGTGCGCTTAGCTGAATCATTAGCTGCCCTTCACGGTGGAAGTGCACCGACGTTAAGAGATTTGCGAGATGCGGCACTGACCTTGCTGGGGCGTGGGGAGCTTAGCGTGATCGCTGAAGCGCTTGCTCGTACAGATATCGGTACTGCTATTGGTGAGCTGGCAGAGGGGATCAGTCAGACGCCGATTCAAGATGATCTGAATCGGCAATTAAAGCGCTTGAAGCTTGAGAAATATAAGACCCCAGTAGCAAATGATCTTGAACTAGATCTCCGAGAGAATCGAAGAGTGTCTTCTGAGGAAGCGGCTTATTTAGACTTAAACCGTTCCTTTCTTTTTCATAGGCTCACATTACTTGGGATCGATCTAGTGAACATAAGAGCAAGTGGTCAGTCTAGCGCAACGTGGGCAGAGCACTGGGTATTGAAGTGGTCTCCTGAAGTTGAGATCCAGGTCGTTGAATCTACGCTTCTTGGGGAAACGGTTGAGATTGCTTCAGCTTATGTATTGCAACAGAAATTAGATAGCAGTAGTACAATTGCGGAAGCGTCAGCACTCATTCGAACGGCTTATGAGTGTGGAATGTTACACCAGATGGAAGCAGGACGGCAGACGCTTCAGCGTTTAGCTGTTGACACTCGAGATGTGGTGCAGATTGCTGCTTCCATTAATGAGTTATCCCTTCTGATTCAGTATGGCGATGTTCGCCGGATCGATACAAAGCCGCTCATTCCTTTGCTGGAACAACTGTTCAGACGAGCTTGTCTGTTTTTGCTGGATGCGAGCCAATGTAACGATGAGGCTTCAGGTGAGATGCTTAAAGCTATGAACATACTGAATCAGGCAGCTATTGAGCATAGTGAGGAAGTAGATGAGCTGTTGTGGATACAAGAGCTGAAACACTTATCGGAGAGGGATGACTGCAATCCGCGTTTATCTGGAGTTGCGTGTTCCATTTTGTTGGAGCGTAATGCGATGACTGCACTGCAATGTTCAGAAGAAGTATCCAGGCGACTGTCACCAGGTATACCCGCAGAACTTGGAGCTGGCTGGTTCGAAGGGATGTCTATGCGAAATCGATATGTTCTGTTGTCTCGCTTGAGTCTGTGGGAGCAATTGAATGAGTATATTAATTCTTTGGATGATGAAGAATTTGTACGTGCGTTAGTGTTTTTACGGCGCGCTTTCAGCACCTTTGAACCAAGGGAAAAGACGATGATTGCCGAACTGTTAGGTGAATTGTGGGGTGTGAACACAGAGCAGGCTGCTGAGATTCTGACAGGTGAGCTGAAGGAGGCCGAAGCGAAAATGATTGAGGATTTGAATGATTTTGACTTTGGAGATATATGACGATGAGTACATCAGTGGATTCAAGTGTTGTAGCTCGGTGGCGGCTTATACTTGGTCAGTCTGCAGAAGAGCAATTGAAGGTTTCTAGTGGAAACACAAGTATTCACCTGTCCGAAGATGAACTCATCATGGACCAAGCGCTAGCTGCTATCTATGATGAGACGAGTGATATCGTAAATAGTGGCACTACTAACCCTTCAGGAACTGGACAAAGAGGAGCAGGATCTGGAAAATCTGCACCTCGGTTGGCAAAATGGTTAGGAGATGTTCGCAATTTCTTCCCAGAGGATATCGTTTCGGTTATTCAACATGATGCGATGGAACGGAAGGGCTGGAAGCAATTATTGTTTGAGCCGGAAGTTCTGGCAACAGTGAAGCCTGATATACAGCTAGTAGGTACACTACTCTCACTAAAAGGGAAGATTCCTGAGAAGACAAAAGATACGGCTCGCCTGTTAGTGAAGGCGGTTGTGGATGATCTTGTTAAGCGAATGGAGGAGGGTCTGCGTCGGGCGGTTACAGGTGCACTGAATCGCAGGCAGCATTCCCCACTGCCTTCACTTAGCGGCATTGACTGGACACGTACGATAAAACGCAATCTGAAGCATTATGATGCAGAGCGACAACAGATTATCCCTGAGAGATTCTACTATTATGATCGGGCAAGACGCAGTAAGGAATGGACCGTCATTGTGGATATCGATCAGAGTGGTTCGATGGCAGAATCGATTATTTGGGCTTCAGTAGTTGGTTCTATCTTTGCAAGCATCCCATCACTAAGTACCCGAGTAATTGTATTTGATACAGAGGTCGTAGACCTGACAGAGCAATGTGCGAATGATCCTGTTGATATGTTATTCGGGATTCAGCTAGGTGGCGGTACAGATATACAAAAGTCTGTTGCCTATTGCGAACAGTTTATTGATCAGCCGAAGAAGACGTTGTTTATCGTTATCTCGGATCTGTATGAAGGCGGGAACCAGGCAGGCTTAATCCGTCGTATGCGTCATCTGAAGGAATCTGGAGTTAGAACGATGTGCTTGCTGGCTTTATCTGATGAAGGCAAACCTTTCTATGATGAGCATGTGGCGAGATCTTTGACTCGAGATGGAACCCCCTGTTTTGCATGTACACCTGCACTGCTTCCACAGTTAGTAGAAGGTGCACTAAAAGGACAGGATCTTGCTGAATTAGCAAAGAAACTTGGTACAAAAGGGATATAACTGGTGTCATTATGTTACAAGTTTCATAAAAAGTGTTATTCAGACAAGAACTGTGTTTCATTACAGTTTTTGTGGCGTATATAGATATCATACCCCCCTTTAATACAATAGACTTGACCCTGTCACTTGTCGGCAGGGTATTTTTTATGGGAACTTTAGGTTAGCTATTATATTGACCTTTAAAATTTCTTTTAGAGTATGCTCTGTACTCACGCTGTGGTAAAATAGACCTGATTTTCAAATATAACGAAAGTTATGTTTCACTCTATACATTATCCTTATATTTCTCTCATAAACGCTACCGTCCCTTTAGGGACGCCAAAGGCGTTTTTGCTTCATAAACCTAAATCAGTGCATATTGGGATTGACATCTAAAATGGATGTAATGTTATAGAATGTGCTATAATTTTATATTGGGTTAAATCATCAATGAGCTATATTTTAGATAGAGGACGTGAAAACAGCATGACTAAGGGGAACCATAACTCACCGGACTTAAAATCCGGCAAGGGTTCGAAAGATTATTCGAGATATTTTGATTTTAGCGATGCGAAGGTAATTAGTGAAGAAGAAGGTAAGATTACTTACCGGATTAAAGGAAGAAATGTGCAAATTAATAGCCAGCCCGATTATAAAGAAGGAAAACGGCGTGGCAAGGAAGAAATAGAAGTGCATTATGATTTCGAGATTCCTGAAGAAATGCAGAATTTCGGAGTAGACAAATATTATCATATTACGACTTATGGCTGCCAAATGAATGAGCATGACACGGAAACGATGAAGGGCCTATTGGAACAGATGGGCTATAGAAGCGTCGATGATCGGAATCATGCGGATCTCATTCTGCTTAACACTTGTGCAATTCGTGAGAATGCCGAGGATAAAGTGTTTGGAGAGCTGGGTCACCTTAAGAACTTGAAGATCGAGAAGCCAGGTCTTCTGCTGGGCGTGTGTGGTTGCATGTCACAGGAGGAAGGCGTAGTTAATCGAATTATGTCTAAGCATGGATTCGTAGATATGATCTTCGGTACGCATAATATCCATAGGTTGCCACACCTCATTAAAGAAGCCGTATTCAGTAAAGAGCTTGTCATTGAGGTATGGTCCAAAGAAGGCGATATTATTGAGAATTTACCGAAGAAACGTGAAGGTATGCGCGCTTGGGTCAACATTATGTATGGCTGTGATAAATTCTGTACCTACTGTATCGTACCTTTTACACGGGGGAAAGAACGTAGTCGCCGGCCAGAGGACGTCATTGCTGAAGTAAGAGAGCTCGCTCGTCAAGGCTTTAAGGAAGTGACTTTGCTGGGGCAGAACGTAAACGCATACGGTAAGGATTTTACAGACATAGATTACACCTTCGGTGACTTGATGGATGACATGCGTTTAATTGATATTCCGCGCATTCGCTTCATGACATCGCATCCACGTGATTTTGACGATAAATTGATTGAAGTACTGGGCAAAGGTGGCAACCTGGTGGAGCATATCCATCTACCGGTTCAATCCGGAAGTACTGCCGTACTTAAGAAAATGAGTCGCAAATACACGCGTGAGGCTTATCTGGAATTAGTACGAAAGATCAAACTAAGTGTGCCTAATGCGGTATTAAGTACTGATATTATCGTCGGTTTCCCTGGAGAGACGGATGAGCAATTCGAAGATACCCTTTCCCTAGTGCGCGAGGTTGGGTATGATATGGCATATACGTTCATTTATTCACCTCGTGAGGGTACCCCTGCAGCTGCAATGGAGGATAATGTACCTATGACGGTGAAGAGCGAACGTCTGCAAAGACTAAATGATCTCATTAAAGAGAACAGTCGGATCATTAATGACCGTATGCTAGGTGAAGTCGTCGAGGTGCTGGTAGAAGGGGAGAGTAAGAACAACTCGGAAGTCCTTTCCGGCCGTTCCCGTGCGAACAAGCTGGTCCATTTTGAAGGTTCGAAGGATCTTATTGGCACATTTGTAAAAGTAAGAATTACTGATACCAAAACATGGTACATCAAAGGGGATATTGTGGCGGAAGCTGCAGCTGTTCATTAATCACATACGAATGGGGAGATGGCTAGTGAGTACAGAGGAACAACGGTTGAATAAATATGGAATGAAGACTTATAATACTCGTGATTTGATCGTACGCGAGGATATTATGGGTAAAGCGAAAGAACTCGCTACATTAATTTCGACAAGTGAAGAAGTAAAGCATTTTCAACAGGCTGAGCAAAAAATCCTGAACCACGAGCGGGTGCAAGGCTTGATTGCATCGATTAAGAAAAAGCAGAAGGAGATTGTTGCCTTCGAAAGCTTTAATAATAAAGACATGGTAGCCAAGATTGAGCGTGAAATTGAAGCGTTGCAGGATGAAATTGATGGGATTCCAGTCGTGAATGAATTCCAGCAGAGTCAGAGTGACATCAATTATTTGCTCCAGCTTGTCATTTCCGTGATAAGAGATACCGTTTCGGAAAAAATAAATGTGGAAGCCGGCACCGAAGCGCCTCCGACCACATGCGGATAACCCACACTCAGTTTAGGGGGCGGATGCAGATCCGCCCCTTTAAGTTTCACAATGTACATAACCTATTACGATTATGTGAATAAATGTAAAATTGAAAAGGATGGGGCAAAACTATGAGCGAAAATGGGGAACTAACCTATAACGCCAAAAAATATCGTACACCGGACGGGGTTCCGGCTGACATCGTAATGTTTACACTAACCAAACGCGAACGTAAGACGGTCACGAAGACACTTCCCTTACGTGAGCTGAAGGTAATGTTAATTAGACGGAAGAAATGGCCATGCGCTGGAATGTGGGCTCTCCCAGGTGGGTTCTGTCAGGAGGATGAATCCATTTATGATGCCGCAACTCGTGAGCTAAAAGAAGAGACCGGTGTTGATGGTGGTCATTTAGAATATCTAGGTGTTTACAGCACGCCAGGTCGCGATCCACGGGGATGGATTATTAGTCATGCCTTTTTCGCCTTAGTAGAAGAATGGATGCTGGAGCAAAGACAAGCTTCGGATGACGCTGGCGAGGTAGGTTTATTTACGTTGCAGGAAGCTCTTGAAGAGCTGGAGCTCGCTTTTGATCATCATGATATCATTCAGGATGCATACTTGCGTATTCAACAGCAAATGCTTCAGACTACGATCGCAAGACAGTTTTTGCCTAGACATTTTACCCTTAGTGAGCTCTATCAGGTGATTCAAACGGTAGTGCCGGAATTTAAGGAACCCAATTTTATTCGTAAAATCACTTCAACACGTAGTCGCCAGGGAATATTAAAAGAAGTGAGAGACGAAGAAGGAAATGCACTTAGTTCCAATCAATACTCTCAGCGTCCAGCTCAGCTCTATATGTTTACAGACCATGAGCCTTTGTTATCCATCTATACGTAGTGGCTTAAATCAGGAGAGGGGATTAATCTCATGAGAGCACTTATTGTGATTGACTTTACCAATGATTTTGTAGACGGAAATTTGCCGGTTGGTCAGCCAGCCGTAGATATCGAGCCTAGAATCAGCTCATTAACGTCCGAGTTTGTCCAGAATGGCGATTATGTCGTTATGGCCGTGGATTTGCATGAAGAGAATGATCCTTACCATCCAGAGAGCAAACTATTTCCTCCTCATAATGTGCGCGGGAATGTGGGTCGTGAGCTGTTCGGAAGTTTAAAATCTGTGTATGAGAACAATCAGGATTCCATCTATTGGATGGACAAAACACGCTATAGCGCCTTTAGTGGAACTGATCTGGAGATCAAGCTGCGTGAGCGCGGCATTACTGAACTTCATCTGGTGGGAGTCTGCACAGATATTTGTGTACTGCACACGGCAGTGGATGCATATAACAAAGGGTTTGCTATTACTGTGCACGAAGATGCGGTTGCCAGCTTCAATCAGGATGGACACACTTGGGCATTAGGACATTTCCGGGGAAGTTTAGGAGCAGACGTTGTTAAGGCATAATACTATAACAGAACATACACATATAGCAGCGTAGATATTAGGAGATGAGGACTTGAGAAGAGAACTTGCGCTACATACGGATAAATATCAAATCAATATGATGTACGCTCATTGGGTGAATGGTAGCCATAAACGAAAAGCCGTATTTGAAGCTTATTTCCGTAAGCTACCTTTTGGTAACGGTTATGCCGTGTTCGCAGGCTTAGAGCGTATTGTTGGTTATATCGGCGGTTTGCGGTTTACCGAAGACGATATCCGTTATTTATCGGAGCAAGAAGAGAACTACGCTCCCGCTTTTCTGGAGGAACTGCTACAGTTTCATTTTCAGGGAACGGTTTATTCGATGAAAGAAGGAGCGTTGATTTTTCCGGATGAGCCATTAATCCGTGTGGAAGGGACGATTATGGAGGCTCAGCTGGTGGAGACAGCCATTCTGAACTTCATGAATTACCAGACTCTGATCGCTACCAAGGCTTCAAGAATCAAGCAGGTGGCCCCAAATGATATCTTACTGGAGTTCGGTACCCGACGTGCGCAAGAAGCTGATGCAGCGGTGTGGGGGGCTAGAGCGGCCTATATAGGCGGATTTGATGCAACCTCTAACATGCTAGCGGGTAAAATGTTTAGTATCCCGACGAAGGGAACACATGCACATTCCTGGGTTCAGAGCTTTAGCAGTGAGCAGGAGGCTTTTGATGCCTATGCCAAGGTGATGCCGAATGAAGTTACGCTATTAGTCGACACCTTCGATACACTTCGCAGTGGGGTGCCTAATGCGATCAATACAGCCAAGAAGCTTGAAGCACAAGGTAAAAAAATGGTCGGGATCCGGTTGGATAGCGGCGACTTAGCTTATCTATCCCGTCAAGCGCGTAAAATGTTGGATGATGCTGGTCTAGATTATGTGAAGATTGTCGCTTCCAATGATTTGGATGAGAACACGATCATGGATCTGAAGTTGCAAGGCGCAGCTATCGATACTTGGGGCGTGGGGACACAATTAATAACCGCTTCAGATCAACCCTCTTTGGGTGGCGTCTATAAGCTGGTGGAAATTGAGTCTGCTACTGGAGAAATGATCCCGACAATCAAAATTTCCTCCAACCCTGAGAAAGTATCCACTCCTGGTAAGAAGGACGTATTCCGGATTATCGGCAAAAATGGCAAAGCACTTGCAGATTATATCTGCTTCCCAGAAGAGGAATCCCCACGCAATGGTGCGCGGTTGAAGCTGTTTAATCCGCTGCATCCATACATGCATAAATATGTTGAACGCTATGAAGCACTGCCAATGCTGGAACCGATTTACGTTAACGGATTCCAGGTGTATACCTTACCGGATTTGAATGAAGTCCGCCGCTATCATCGGGAGCAAAAGGATTTATTCTGGCCGGAATATCAACGTAAGCTGAATCCAGAGGTATACCGGGTGAATTTGAGTGAAAAGGTTTGGACTAGCAAGCAGCAGTTGATCGCTGAACATATGCAGCCGGATATTGAATAGGTTTTGCAGGATTATATAGGTCAACGGTGTGAGCGCGGGAGAACGATGTTCCCGCGTTTTTTGTTTTCCAGAGGCAAGTAAATTAGGAGGTGAACTGAATGGAAAATGGTAAGCTTGCTTTTACACCGAACCGGAACATCAAGCCCGGCGAAATCATTACTTACGGCACGTATCCACAGTCAAAGGAAGGTAAAGAGCTACCGATTGAATGGCGTGTTCTCCAAAATTCTGGTGGTGAACTGTTTCTTTTGAGTGAGTATATATTGGATTGCAAGAGGTATCAAGGTAAGAGCGTAGATATTAAATGGCGTGATTGCGTGGATATTACGTGGCAAGACTGTGATTTGCGTCAGTGGTTGAACGATGAATTCTATAATACCGCATTTAATGCCGCCGAGAAGGAATGTATAAAGACTACTCATTGCACAGACAACGGAGAGGGCAGCCCGGATACAGAGGACAACGTTTTTTTGCTTAGTGTTGATGAGATAAAGGCATTCTCTGAGATTCACGGTAAAGATCTTCTGCGTGCCGTTGGCACGGACTTTGCCAAAACGAAAAAGTCCGATGGATGCAGCTTATACGTATATGATAAAACGGATAAAGATAACTATATAATCAAAGACGGCGAAGAAATTGGATGCTCTTGGTGGTGGCTACGAACTCAGGGAAACAAACTTTCGCGTGCATTTTTTGTCGGACCGAGCTGTAGTATTCGCAGCTATGCGAATGTAAGTGTAGCCCGTGATGGCGTGCGTCCTGCTTTAGTAATTAATCTTCCATGATAAAGGAAAACCGACCTTGAATGGCAACAATAAAAAGAGGTGTTTCCCTCTCTTCGCTAATGTGAAGAACAAGGGAACACCTCTTTTTTATAAATCGATCCGAGCTAAATGCTTCCGGTCTTCTTTTTGAATTTTACGAATGACCAGATCGTAAGTATTACCACAACTGCCAGACATGAGCCTATACTGATGCGGTTTTGAGTATCGAACAGGAAGGAAATCGCGATAACCGCTAAGCAGACAAGTGTCAGAACGGTTATATAAGGGAATCCCCATACCTTAAAGGTCGCTTCTTTCGGGTAGGACTTTCTCAATTTAAGCTGTGACATACAGATACTGATCCAGACTAGTAAAACCACAAAGCCTGGAACCGCCATCAGCACACGGAACAGTCCATCCTGAGCGAAGTACGCTAACATAGAACCGATAAGAAGAACAACGGCGCAGAGCTTCAAACTGTTAATGGGTACGCCTTTTGAAGAAGTTTTTGCCAAGCTGCGAGGTGCTTCACCCTGAGAGGCCATTGAGTGTAGCATCCGAGTGGCACCATAAATACCAGAATTGGCAGCAGAGAGTACCGCTGTGATCAGTATGAAGTTCATGATGTGATCGGCACCCTTGAGTCCTGTTGCGGCTAACACCTGAACAAACGGGCTGGTATGATCATTCAGCTGATTCCAGGGAATCAAGCCACAGATGACTAAGATCGGCAAGGAATAGAACAGAATAACGCGCAGAATGAAGCTTTTGACAACCTTAGGTAAGACCTTCTCTGCATCCTTTGTCTCCGTCAAAGTTAGTCCAATTAACTCCGATCCACCGTATGAGAACATTACGACGAGAAGGGCAGAGAAGATCGGGGCCCATCCCCGTGGGAGGAATCCGCCATAATCCGTAAAGTTGTGTAAGTAAGGAGTAGCCTCAGTCATGGGCAACAGTCCAAATATTAATGAGGTTCCCAAAACAATAAAGATGATGATCATTGCAATCTTGATTCCGGCTAACCAAAATTCAGTTTCCCCGTAACCGGCTACACTCATCATATTGATGCCAATAATTAAAGCACCACATGCTAGACTAAGCAGCCATAATGGAACATCCGGTAGCCAGTATTGCAAGAAGCTTCCTGCCGCCAGCACTTCAATTACACAGACGGTCAACCACATGAAGCAATATAACCAACCCACGATAAAGGAGAGACGTTCTCCAAAAGCCTCACGAATGAAGTCCTTCATGTTTCTGTTTGGGTACACTGTAGCCATTTCGGCTATTGCTCCCATAACTACCAAGAGTAGTAAGCCTGCCAATACATAGGTAAGAATAACCCCAGGTCCAGCAAGACTTATTGTCTCAGAACTTCCTTTAAAAATCCCCGTACCGATTACTCCGCCCATCGCCATAAAGCTGATATGCCGTGGAAGCAATTTTTTCTGTAATGATGCTTCGTTTGACTTCACGATTAATGCCTCCTAGACTATGTTCAAAAAAATACACCAAGCATCAGTTTATCCTGAAATGGACTAGTTGAAAAGTAAAAATAACACACATTTTTTTGAAAACGGGTGACTTTTCACTGGAGTGTGATATTTATCATGCAGAATGTGATGAATTTAACATCTTAATTTTTAATTTTATTGCTAAATAAAAGTAGCTGAATAAGCTTAGGTAACACATGGAAAATGCAAGATTTGTCACTTCGCAACTTGCAAAATCAAGATACAATCGTTGAAAAAGTCAAAAGGATATTATACTGATGACATTTTGAAAGGGGCTATGTCGGTGGTACAGTTACCAAAAGTGAACGAACTCGGATTTTTTGAGATTCGTCTGGAATCAATTGGAGGGCTAGGCGCGAACTTAGCTGGTAAAATGCTTGCAGAAGCGGGCGTTGTCGGTGCTGGAATGAATGGAGTGAGCTTTTCATCCTATGGTTCTGAGAAGAAGGGATCAGCGGTAAAAGCGCATATCCGTTTTTGTGATTTGAACACGCATATTCGTGACACTTCACCAGTAGAACGACCTCATGTCGTAGGAATATTCCATGAAGCGTTGGCAAAGACCGTCAACGTGACTAGCGGAATTTATGATCATAGCACCGTGCTAGTGAACTCGGCTAAGACGCCAGAGGAATTGAAGTCCTCCCTGAATATGATGGCAGGAACCATAGCGGTTGTTGATGCCACATCGATCGCATTAGATGAGAAGAACCGCGTAAATATGGCGATGTTAGGTGCGTTGTTCCGGATGTGTGATTTCTTAGATCCTGAAATAATGAAGGGTGTTATTGAGAAATCTCTGGGCAAAAAATATCCGCAGGCTGTTCAATCAGCATTAACTACTTTTGAACGTGGATTTAATGAAGTTACTTTCATGCATTTTCCTTTGCCAGAAGGTGCGATGATGCCTGAGTTCGTTCGGTCCGATATTTCGGCCTTAGGTTATGAAACGCAGCCTATCGGTGGTACCATTACGAACCCTGGAAGTAGCTTTTTAAAGAATCTTAGTATTTCACGATCCGGTTTGTTGCCTCATTTTAAATTAGATGATTGTATTCATTGTGCGCAATGCGATACGGTATGTCCTGATTTATGTTTTGTTTGGGATGAGCAGCCTGATAAGAAGGGACGCCCGCAAATGTTCCTGCAAGGGATTGATTATCAATACTGCAAGGGCTGTTTGAAATGCGTAGAAGCCTGTCCGACAACTGCCTTGTCTAGTGAACGTGAGGAAGATGGCTACGCAGAGAGTCATACGGTCCGGCATATTTTTGATCTCGTTACCCAAGCTTAATTTAACGGAGGAAGGTGGAACACACGTGGCTATAGATTATGAAAAAGAAGTAAGCTCTACGAAGGTTGAGCAGAAATTCCTATATGAATCCGGCAATGAAATGGCAGCTTATGCTGCTCACCAGATTAATTATCATGTCATGGGTTATTTTCCGATCTCCCCATCAACAGAAGTGGCACAATTTCTTGATACAATGAAAGCCAGTGGACAGCATGATATTATGCTCATTCCATCAGATGGTGAACATAGTTCTGCTGGTATCTGTTATGGAGCTTCGACGGCTGGTGGACGTGTATTTAATGCTACCAGTGCCCAGGGTTATATGTTCATGTTAGAGCAATTGCCTGTACAAGCGGGTACACGCATGCCTATGGTTATGAATTTGATCTGTCGCTCGATCTCCGGTCCGCTTAATATTCATGGGGATCATTCTGATTTATATTTTGCGCTAAATACGGGCTGGCCGATTCTGATGTGCCGTGATCCACAATCTGTTTATGATATGAACCTGATGGCATTAAAGCTTGCTGAGCACGCCAAAGTGCGTCTTCCAGTAATGGTAGCTTCAGATGGTTATTTCACCTCTCACCAGAAGCGCCGTGTACAGGCATTTACTCACCGTGAGGATGTTCATAAATTTGTTGGGCCACAACCTCCAGCAGGCTTTACGGATACACTGGATCGCAATAATCCGG
Source organism: Paenibacillus sp. FSL R10-2734 (assembly GCF_037963865.1). Classification (NCBI taxonomy): domain Bacteria; kingdom Bacillati; phylum Bacillota; class Bacilli; order Caryophanales; family Paenibacillaceae; genus Paenibacillus; species Paenibacillus sp. FSL R10-2734. The sequence continues at coordinate 3,763,122 of NZ_CP150170.1, forward strand.
TCACCGTAGGTCCATACATGAACGAACCTGACTATATCAATAACCGTTATCAGCAGTCAGTAGCGATGTATAATGCTGGTGAAGTCTTCGAAGAAATCGCTAAAGAATTCGCTGAATTGACCGGACGCCACTATCCAATGATCGAAGAGTATCGGATGGAAGATGCGGAAGTAGCCGTATTCTTGATGAACTCTGCCTCAGAGATCATTAAGGATGTAGTGGATCAGCTTCGTAAGCAAGGGATCAAAGCAGGTTCAATTTCACCAAATATGATTCGTCCTTTCCCACAAAAGCAAATGGCTGAAGCACTGAAAAATGTGAAAGCAATCACCGTAGGCGACCGCGCGGATTCGGTTGGTGGTCACGGCGGTAATATGGTTAATGAAATCAAGGCAGCCTTGTTCACTTATGGCAACACTACTACAAAGGTCATTAGCCGTATTTACGGGTTAGGTGGTAAGGACTTCTATGCAGAAGATGGTCATGCGTTCTTCCAATTAGCCTTGGATGCCGTTGCTGCAGACCGTGTTGAAGTTCCGTTTGACTACTATGGCCATAATCCAGGTACACCGGATAAAGCGCCACAGCGTCTTTTGAAGCCGATGGACTTTGATTCGCTGAAGACTGGTTTAATTACGGTTAAACAAGATGAAGTAACCGGCAAATTAAGTGTGCGGATACCCCCACTGCGCAGCTTGACGAAGAAACCTAAACGGCTGGCACCGGGCCATGGCGCATGTCCAGGCTGTGGGATTTTCTCAGGACTGGAGACTTTCTTCAAAGGCATTGAAGGAGATATCGTAGCGCTTTACCACACAGGTTGTGCGATGGTAACGACTACGGGATATCCATATTCTTCTCATAAATCTACGTTTATTCATAACCTGTTCCAAAATGGTGCGGCTACCTTATCTGGTGTCGTAGAAATGTTCTGGGAACGCAAACGTCGTGGTGAGCTAGATGGACTTGGACTTCGAGATGATTTTACATTTGTAATGGTTACTGGTGATGGTGGTATGGACATCGGAATGGGGCCAGCGATTGGGGCTGCACTGCGCGGTCACAAAATGATTATCGTAGAGTACGATAACGAAGGTTACATGAATACTGGTGCTCAGCAATCCTATTCCACACCATTGGGTCACCGGACTTCTACATCCAGTATTGGTAAGAATCAGCAAGGAAAAGCTACTCAGCATAAAGATACTGCTCAGATCATGGCAGCTACAAATATTCCTTATGTCTTCACTGGTTCAGAAGCTTACCCGCAGGACCTCGTGAAGAAAGCGGCAAAAGCGCAGTGGTACGCACAAAACGAAGGATTGGTTTATGGTAAAATCCTGATCGCTTGCCCATTGAACTGGATGTCTGAAGATAAGGAAGGCACCAACATCGTCTCGCTGGCGGTTGAATCTTGCTTCTTCCCGCTGTATGAAGTGGAGCACGGCTCTACGAATATCACGTACAATCCAGAAGACAAAGGCAAACGCGTTGAGCTCTCGGCATGGCTGAAGACGATGGGCAAGACCCGTCATTTACTGAAGCCGGAGAATGAGCCAGCTTTACGCAGCTTCGAGGCAGAAGTTGAGCGTCGCTGGAATCGTTTGAAAGCGAAACATGAGCATCCTGATTTGTAAATTGCAATACAACAAACCCGGCAGATTCTTCTGTCGGGTTTGTTGTATATATTGGAAGAGGGAAGGGATTTACAATTGAATCAGATATTAACGTTGTACTCCTGACGGCAGCAAATCATTTAAGAGATAAGAATCCAAAGTCAGAATCCAAAGTAAGAGCTACCCGTAGACGATCCACATGTAGCGTTTAGTAGATGGGTTCTCCAACATAGAAATATAGCTATTAAAGATTTAGATTGGTTATGGTATGAAGCACCGTTAAATTACACTATTATTGGCGAATTAATCGTCCCGATCCATTGGTTACTCTTAGCCCGGTTTTGGTAGGGTTATAATCTGATCTAAACGCCAAACCACGAATGATTAGGGAAATATTTGCGCGTACAATGATGATATCGGACACAGATGACCTTAAACGCAACTTTTTCCCACATTTCAATTCTTAACGGACCCCAAAGCAGCTATTAGCATGAAAAACAACAAAAAAGAGTACTTTTCTAAGGAATAGAGTCACTGGTGGAGTTAGAATTAAAAGTGGACACCAGTTAACAGACTGACCGATAATGAGCCCACGGAGGTGTGTTCACATGGGAGAACATCGACAACGGTATAACGAAGAATTCAAGAAACAGACGGTGCAATTCATTCAAGATCAAACGAAGACGGTAGGTGACTTGGCCGAAGAGCTCAACATCCCTAAAAGTACTCTTCATCAATGGATGAGCCAATACCGAGAACTGAAGAATGAACCGGTAGCCAGCAGGGATCGAGTACGAGAACTTGAGGCGCAGTTGAAAGAAATGAGTCGCCAACTTCAAGAAAAAGATAATAAGATCGCTGATGTGGAAGAAGAATTAGCGATCGTAAAAAAAGCAGTGCACATCTTCAGCAAACCAAGGAACTAAGATTCCAGTTTATTGAAAAGCATCGCTCCGAGTTCCACTTGGAGAAGATGTGCATGTCTCTACAGGTGTCAAGGAGCGGATACTACAAGTGGCGGTTAGAAAAAACCAATACACAAAAGCTTCGTAGGACTGCCATAATGAAGCGAATTCAGTATCATTTTGCGGATCATCATAAGCGGTATGGGAGTCCGAAGATCACCGTCCTGTTACATCAAGAAGGCTACACCATTACCGAGCGTACTGTAAGCGTGTATATGCGACAAATGAAGCTTCGTTCCGTTGTGTGTAAAACGTATCGCGTGCAAACTACCGACTCCAATCATGACCACCCGATCGCTCCGAACACTTTAAACCAACAATTTAAGATCCTTAAACCCAACAAAGTATGGGTCACGGATATTACCTATATTCCTTGCCGAGGTGGACGCTTGTATCTAGCCAGTGTAATGGATCTTTGTACGCGTGAAATTGTAGGGTGGCGTCTGGAGAACCATATGGAAACTAGCCTGGTTTTGGGTGCCTTGCAAGATGCTTACGCAGCCAAACGACCCAAAAAGGGCCTATTGCATCACTCCGACCGAGGTTCTCAATATACTTCTCATGAATACGCTAAGCAATTGAAGGAATACGGCATGGAATCCAGCATGAGCCGCAGAGGCAACTGTTACGATAACGCCTGTATCGAGTCATGGCACAGCATTTTGAAGAAGGAACTTATCTATTGCAATCCACGCTTCAAAACCAAGGAGCAAGCCTACCAGGCGCTTTTTCAATACATTGAGTTTTACTATAACCGCAAGCGAATGCATGGTGCGCTGGGGTATCTTTCCCCCGTTCGTTTTGCTGAGCAATTTACTGGAAAATCTGTTTCGTGACTGTCCACTTTCTTGACAGAGGTCCATGGAGTCCGCAACTCATCAAAAAAGGCTGAAAACTAGCGAATAACGTCAACTGGGTCCGAATGATTGATAGGAGAAGGCTGCAATCATCCTTATTCCGTGAAAAAGAGAGTATACGGACCGTCCGTACAGAGATTCCATTTTGGAAGCATGCGTTTAGATTATCATCTTCAGTGTGCCACTTTCGCGTAAAATTCTCAAAATCACAGGGTGAATGGTCCATATTATTAAATGTTTCCTACAAAAAAAGCGAGAGAAGTCCAGTGCATTTAGCACGGTTCTTTCTCTCACTTATAGAAGACTTTTAATAGCGGCGTGAAGTAGAGTTATCTTCTGCCTCTAGGCATCATGGAATTATCGCACATCACATCTTTAACAGAATAAGTGTAGCAGTGACGAGGTACTGGTACACAATGATGGCGTCTCACGATTTCCACAGGGTGAATAACATTCACAACTTGAGGATGGTAGTAATCTTGATAAACCACTTTTGGTGGGTCAGTAACGGTTTGATCCGGGCATTTTGGACATTCAGGCATTTCCTTCAGCTCCTTTGTGTGTGGACTTACCGTATTATACGCACAGAACAAAAGCCTGATTGGTTGTTTGTCTATTGTATAAAAAATTGGGTATTTGTTTATCGTTTGTAAATTTCACGCATGACATGGCGAAGTTCTGGGATAATTAACCGTTCCATGGCCAGTTTAACGGCTCCAGTTGAGCCAGGCATAGAAAAGATTGCGGTCTTACCCATTGTGCCAGCGATGGCCCGACTAAGAATAGCGGCTGAACCAATGTCCTCTGTGAAGCTTAGCATCCGAAAAATCTCACCAAAGCCAGGTAGTGTTTTATCTAGCAAAGAGGCAACAGCTTCATAGGTCGTATCCCGTGGAGAAATCCCTGTTCCACCAGTCAGTAATACGGCTTCTATTCCGTCATGGTCGACGCATTTATACAGTAGCTCACGGATATCTTGATAATTGTCTTTAATAATGGTGCTGCCCATCACTTCATACCCAGCTTCTTCGAGCATTGATTTAATCAAAGCTCCGCCGGTATCTGTTTCTGTGGTTCTGGTGTCTGAGACGGTAATGATATAGCAGGAAACGGTTTGTGGTGCTTCTTTCCGATGTTCTTCAACGGATGACAAATGGATCAGCTCCTAAATTAGAGATGTTATCATGATAGAGTATGACTGAAGTAAAGACAAGCTGACTTAATACTCATTGAATGCAGCTTGAAATTTGGATGCCGCTTGCGTGCATCGCGCGCATGTAGTACACTCGCTACACATAACCGTAATTTGCTGGGGAGCGATGAAACATGGAACAGGTCGTACCTGTGTATATATTGTCTGGATTTCTGGGAAGCGGCAAAACAACGTTGCTGCAGCGTTTACTAGATCATTGGAAAAATCAGGGCTTACGCCCTGCAGTAGTCATGAATGAGCTGGGTGAAGTGAATTTAGATGGGTTGCTAGTTGAGCAAACTGTCCCTATGGCAGAACTGCTTGGTGGATGCATATGCTGTTCTATCCGCAGTGATCTTAGTACAGAGCTGGCTACACTGATCAAGAAGGAATCACCAGATGTCGTAGTGATTGAGGCAACGGGTGCTGCGAACCCGCTTGAAATTGTAGATGGAGTAACCGAGATTTCTTTATATCAAAAAGTAGAACTGAAAAGCCTGATCACCGTCGTTGACGCGGCGCATCTTCTTGAACTGTATCGCGCGCAGCAAGGTGCAACTTATCGCTTAATGCAGGAGCAGATTCGCTGCGCTTCTGTCTTGTTATTAAATAAAGTCGACCGTGTAACCGCTGAAGAGGTGGAAGAGGTTACCGCTGTACTGCGGAAATGGAATGCTTATGCACCCATCCTCCCAACTGAGCGTTGTGAGGTGGAAATAGAGGAGCTGCTGCGTAATGCAGGTGGAGTTCTTAAGGATGAACAACTGGAAGAGGTTGAAGACGTAAATGAGATCTCGATGTATGATGAAGATGAACAACCTACAGGTGGCACACATGCTACCCACGATCATGTCATGGCGTATACACATTACTTCAAACGTCCGGTAAACAGTGAGGAATTCGAACTGTTCGTTAAGGAACTGCCGCGTGATGTTTATAGAGCTAAAGGGATCGTGACCTTTAATGACACCTCCAGCCGGTTTCTTTTCCAATATGCCTATCGTGAAGCTGATTTTATGAAAATCACACCGCAGGGCGAAGTGCCAGACGTTGCCGTATTTATCGGTGAACATTTCTCATCAAGTGAACTGCGCACTAGGTTGCTTGAGATGGAGGGACGTATCTTTGTTCGTCCTAGTGCAATTAAAAGAAGTCTATAATCAGATCTCCTTGTCAGAAGTTGTAATGGTTCATTCCTAATCTTGTAGGTTAATAGTATCGCATACCCTATAAAAATACAGGAGGTTTAAGGCTATGACCCGAATTCAATATCAGGAGTGCATTGACGCTTGTTTAGAAAGTATGAATGCCTGTAATTATAGCTATGTCTCAAGCCTAAAAGAATATGATCTTGCTTCTCTGCGTGAAAGCATGCGGCTAGATCGTGAATGTGCGGATATTTGCTCTTATGCCATACAAGCGATGACTCGCCAAAGTCCGTTTGTTTCCGGAATTCTCCGACTGTGTGCCGAAATTTGTGAAGCCTGTGCAGATGAAAGCAGCAAGCATATACATACACATTGTCAGGAATGTATTGATGCCTGCCGTAGATGTGCTGAGGCGTGCCGTTTGATTAGCGATGCGGTTAAGGTATACGCGTAAGGTTGTATATCCTAACTACCTATATAACAAGCAAATGACCAGACCATTGCTGTGGATCCACAGCAATGGTCTGTTTTCTTTTTAGCACGCTCGAGCTTATAGTCTCAATAGATCTTAGCTTTGCTAGATATAATTTCTATTCTAGAAGAGGAAATTTATAGGGAACTGGAGAATTAACAGTAGATGTGAAAGGGAACACATACTTCTGCGAGTTACCTGGATGAAATCAGTTTATTATAGCTCTGGCAGAGCTACCGAAGTGGAGGGGAAAGATGAAGCATACACAAGTACCAGAGAGTGAACAATCGAAGGAGTTATTTGCGTATTTTGGATTAGCAGTCTATTATGGTCAAGCCCTAGAACAGCAGTTGACCAATTTGTTATTGCTCACCAAATTATCACAAGGGAAAACGCCCACGGAAGCAGATCTGACAGATTTGTATCAGCGAAAACTCAGCAATTCACTCGGTCAACTCATCAAAGAAATCCAGCATCACTTTCCTTTCTCGGAGCAAGAAACCGCTCAGCTAGAAGAAGTGTGGAAACAGCGCAATCATATCGTTCACGATTATTTCAAAGAACGGATACAAGAAACGTTCACCCCGGCTGGAAGGGCTAAAATGATCGAGGAGTTAAAACGATTCAAAAATAAAGCTAGAAGACTAGAGATCAAGTTACAAGGCTATTGTACAGAAATGTTCACGAAGCTTGGGTTAGAAGAGGAGACTTTATTCTAATAATCCTTCTAATCCGCAAGCTGTTACAACCTCCGGTCTAAAATGAATCTTAGAAGCTCTAACACAGCGTGAGAGTGCAGATAGAGCTTCGCCTAATGCCGGAACCATCTCTGGCGTTAGGCTCTCACCCGGTTCCCACCACCAATTCACAATATTCAATGTTTTGTTCTTCTTATCCATTATCGGTTCCAATCTCCCGATAAAACGATCATTATATAGTAATGGCAGTACATAATAGCCATATTCTCGTTCCAAGGCAGGTTTATAGACTTCCCAGCGGTAATGAAATCCAAATAACTGTCGGATCAGCTCTCGATCCCATATCAAGTTATCCAGAGGAGCTATTACAGCTGCAAACGAATAACTTGAATGAGCCTCATCTTCTTCAGACTCCTGCTGTATTACAGCTTCTAAAGTTGGTGCGTCCATGCTACGGATGTAAAGTGGTAGCTTAATACCCTCTACTAGAACTTCTCTGAGACTGTCCGCCATTAACAGCCTTTGAATCGCTGCAGTCTTCTCCTTACTCTTCAGGCCAGAAATCCCAAGCCATCCGTCTCCGGATTTATTCCATAATAGTCCGATGCTGCCTATTCTCCGCAACACATACCATTCGTGAAATTGTTCATCAGTGAAGTTAGGGTCTTCAGTGTTTAATAGGTTATGAGGAAGCAGACGTTCAGTGAAATCGTAATACCGGCGGGTATGAACACGATGATGAACGACTAGTTCACCCCAAAAGTACATACTTTCCAAAGCGGCCCGCGTTAATCTAGCCGGAGCCCAAGCCCAATCCACCTTGTCTTTCCCTTCCAAATCCAGAGAAGAGAGGGGACCACGCCTAACTAACTCTTCACGAACCTGTTCTACAGTAGCCATTACAAGCTCATTGGTTTGGTGGTACGAGGCAGATGCATCTCTTCTCCGTTTAAAATAAGGCCGATCTTCAGTACAATAAATGGACATGTTTTTGTCCCAGCCATCCAATAGCAGCCTGTCTTTATACAGAAGCTCTTGAACAAGTTCCGGTGTGAATCCGGGAATCCGTGCTTGGAGGACAAGCTCATGATTATGGCCGGCAATGTTAAGCGGGTCATATTGGATGCAGCCTACGTGACGAACATAATCATAAATGCTAAGTTTACCTGCAGGCATAGCGCTCTTTGTTAACTTCTGGTGAGTCAGGAGAAACAGTCGAGCTTGCTTCTTGGTTATAGTATATGTATGCATCAGATTCCACCTTCACATTAATGTATTATTTTACATTTTACAGAACAAACGTTCTAATATCAAGTATAGAAAAACCCTGAACCACAAGATGTGACTCAGGGCATAAATTACATTTTCTCTAACGACGGCTGCAAGCTGCCGATCGAGGAACGGAAGGGGGCACCAGTACCAGTATTATTGTCTATACTGTTAGCGCCAGCGCCTACTTGAAGCTGATACATCCGGAAGTATCTACCGCCAAGTGCCATCAGCTCATCGTGGCTACCGCGTTCTACGATCTCTCCGTGATGCAGAACTAGAATCTGATCTGCACTGCGAATCGTGGATAGACGGTGCGCGATGATAAAAGTGGTGCGACCTTTTTTAAGAACTTCTAGTGCATCTTGAATGACGCTTTCTGTCTCCGTATCGATATTGGAGGTTGCTTCATCAAGAATCAGGATAGCTGGGTCGAAGGAGAGCGCTCTTGCAAAAGAAATCAATTGCCGCTGACCTGCAGACAAGGTGCTACCTTTTTCTATAACGGGCTCATCAAAACCTTGTGGAAGGTGAGCCAGCAATTTATCTGCTCCGACTTCCTGCAAGGCCCGTTCTACCCGTTCGCGTGAGATTCGTTCATCCCCTAGACTGACATTAGAAGCAATAGTGCCAGTGAAGAGGTAAGGGTCTTGAAGAACGATCCCCATGTGATTGCGCAGCCACTGCTTAGGAATATCTGTAACCTTCTGGCCGTCAATCGTAATTTCCCCTTTTTGCGGATCATAGAACCGGAATAGCAGATTAATGATGGAGCTTTTTCCGGAACCGGTGTGACCCACCAGAGCAACAGTTTCACCCGGGCGTGCTTCAAAGGAAATATCGCGAAGGACGAAGTCTTTTTTATAAGCAAAAGATACGTTCTTAAACTCCACTTTTCCTTTATAGCGCGGCATGGTACCGTCGGTAACATTCTCCCCAGGCTCATCCATAAGCGTAAACACACGACCCGCAGACACCATAGAAGTGTCGAGGTTTGCGAGCTGATTCACCATACCAGTAATCGGTTGGAACAAACGTCCGAGTACATCGACGAAGGCGTACAGAACACCTAATGATACAAATGTGGAACCCGAAATACTGCCATGTCCGAAATACCAAAGCACCATTACAAAAGAGAGACTGCGCAGTGAGTTCACCAAGTTGTGGGAGGTGAAGGCATTCAGATTCAGCATTTTATTCTGATATTTCAAGTAGTCATCGTTCAGATTCTCAAATTCTTCACCAAGCTGCTTCTGACGGCGGAATATACGAACGATTGACATGCCTTGAATTGATTCATTAATGATCGCGTTGATCTCACTCAGACGTGAGCGGATGATCGTATTATATTTTGTAGCGATTTTGCGATAAAGCACGATCCAAAGAATTAGAATCGGAATGATGAACAAGCTGATCAAACCTAGCCGAACGTCGAGCAAGAACAAGGCAATATATACGCCTGTAATATTTATAATACCGGTACTGAAATTGGAGAGAACGGCTATAAATAGATCCTTAATCGCCTCGGTATCATTGGTTACGCGGGATACTACCTTACCTGCTGGCAAGTTGTCAAAAAAGTAAACCGGAAGTCGCTGGATATGTGCGTATACATCAGTTCTTAGTTTTCGGATCACCTGATTCGCCGAAGATTGTAGCCAATAGGTTTTACCGAATTCCGCAAAGATCGAGATCACTAGGAATATAGCGTACAAACCGACCAGCTGATAAATACCAGGAAGTTCAGGTTTGTAAAAAGCGAACAGCTCATCTGCTGAAAGTTTAACCGCAGGGTAGATGGCTTCATCTTGACCGCGCGTGATATGCATTTCACCATTACTGAACTTTCGCTCACCATCGGACTGTGTTACGGGTGCATTAATAAAGTAGAAACTTCTTCCTTCTTGCAGAATACGAATTTCTTGACCTTTAGCTTCCCCAGGATCAAAACGGTCTCCACGTTTGTAATAAGTGTTGTTATACTGGACCGCCTCATCAGGAGACGTAGTACTAAAATAAGGCTTTTCGATAGCCAGCATGTGATTGTCAATCATGCTTTTGGCGATAAATGGACCTGCCAGCTCTGCCGCTACCCCGATGGAGAGGAGTAGAAGAGCTGCGATAAAGGTTTTTTTTGCGGTCAATGCGTATTCAAGCAGGCGTTTGCCTGTACTCTTTGTCAACGGTGACACCTCCTAAAAGTTTTGCATAGTCATAGCTAGTATGTTTTTAATCATTCGATAAATTATTCTCTACCTGCTGCCTGTCATACTGCTCACGGTACCAGCCATTCATATCCAGTAGTTCCTGATGCGTGCCGCGCTCAACGATATGTCCGTTGTCGAGTACTACGATTATGTCGGCATGTTGAACAGCAGAGAGACGGTGCGTAGAGATCAATGTAGTCTTTCCTGCACGCTCTTGGCGAATATTCTCAATAATCTGAGCTTCAGTACGAGCATCAACTGCAGATAAGGCATCGTCCAGAATAAGTACATCCGGATTTGCGATAAATGCTCTAGATAGGGATACACGTTGTTTTTGTCCACCGGATAAGGATACTCCACGTTCACCAACCAAGGTATCTAGACCATCGGATAATGTTCCTAAGTCGTTTTGGAAGGCGGCAGCCGTGATGGCTTTCATGATCGTATCGTCGTCCGCGTTATCAAGACCAAATTGAATATTTTGACGTACAGATTTGGAGAACAGAATCTGTTCTTGAGGAACATACCCCATCCAGCTATGCAGTTGATCCAATGAAATCTGTTGAATGGGAACACCAGAAATAAGGATCTCACCATTACCTGTTGGATATTCACGTAGCAGCTGTTTGAGAAGTGTTGATTTACCGCTTCCCGTACGGCCAACTACACCTAGTGTTTGCCCTTGGTCCAAGGACAAACTGACATTGGTAAGATTGTCAATTGTCGATGAAGGATAACGGAAGGTCACATCGTTAAGTTCAATTCGAGTAGGGTTTGCAACATGAACCGGGTTTGCAGCACTCTGAACATCTGCTTTGGAGTTTAGCGTCTCATCAATACGTTCGAGAGATGCACCACCGCGTTGCATGATGTTAATGAGCTCTCCAATGGCAAACATCGGCCATACAATCATACCGAGGTACATGTTGAAGGAGACAAGGTCACCTAGTGTGATCTGATTACGGAACACAAGATAAATCCCATAGGTAAGACCGATAATGTAGCTGAGCCCTACGCAGAACCGAATGGTCGGTTCGAAGAAGGCATCGACACGAGCGACGGCCATGTTCTTGTTGTATACATCTTCTGTAATATCCGAGAATCGTTTCTCATCAAGTCGCTCTTGAACATAAGCACGAATTACTCGCACACCAGAGACAGATTCGAGAACCTGATCATTCATATCTCCGAACGCGTCTTGTGCTAAGCTGTACCGATCATGAATAGCTTTACCATAAAAAATCATAGCTATTGCAATTAGTGGCAATGGTAATACTGCTGCGAGGGTCAGCTTCCAGCTGACGAGAAAACCCATCGCGAACAGTACAACTGTTAGGTAGATAGTGGAATCCACAAGTGTGAGCATCCCGAACCCAACGGTAGCTGAGACAGCTCTGATATCATTGGTTGCCCGGGCCATCAGGTCGCCGGTTCTATTGCGTTCGAAAAACGATGGGGTCATGGTCATCAAATGATTCATAAATCTCGAGCGCAGCAGGCGCTCTACGAGGTTGGAGCCTCCGAATAATTTGTGCATCCATATGTAGGTAATCCAATAAATGACTAGCAGTAATATAAGGATCATGCCGATATACTTGGCTAGTGATGCTGTAGTAATTGAACCGCGTACTATGTCGTCAATGGCATTGCCTAACAGACGAGGAGGGAATAGTTCTAAAACACCAACACCAATAAGTAAGATAAGGCCAATCAGGTAACGCCTTTTTTCTCGACGAAAGAACCAGCCGAGATTGCGGAGAACGGAGAACAAGTAAATCCCTTCCTTTCGGGTTGTAATAATAGCTGTGACGTTGGTAAAAAAGCGCAAGTGGTTAGCTCTACAGCCAAGAAAAAACGACGTTATCGTCCTTCAAAGATGACAACCGACAAAAAAGGCATATCATCCGAAAACGGACGATATGCCTGTAATTAACAGCTATCATGCGCACGGTGCTATACAGCACCAGGCATGTGAGAGACCTTCAAGAACTAAAGTTATACGATCAATTACACTCGCAGGGAACTTCAGGATGGTTTCACCACTTGGGCTGCTTCGGTATTCGGTTGAATGAAAATTCCAACAATAGTAAAATGATATGGTTGTAACTTCGTAAACACCGCGCTCACCCCTTTCATTGATTTAATCAGAAATTTTGGTAATAACTAGTAGACGGTTTGTTCTGTTCAGAGTTTATCACTCGCTTTGCAAAGTTGTCAAATTAATTTTTGAGAAGCTCGTGAAAACATTAAATTGCGTAAAGGTGTTTGAATATCGATTCATTTTCAGTATGATTAGACTATACAAAGGAGCTGAGAGAGATGAACATGGAAATTAGTCAAGCAGCGGCAGCTTGGTTTAAAAGAGAACTGGACCTTAAGGATGGAGACTATATTCGTTTGTTTCCCCGTTATAGCTCAGGAGGCGGACTTCACCCTGGCTTCTCATTGGGTATCGCAACAGAGGCACCTGGACGTCCTACAATTCAAGTTGAACAAGATGGCATTGTCTTCTACATGGAGGAGCAGGACTTATGGTATATGGAAGGCTATGGTTTAACTATTGTGTATTCAGAGGCAGAGGATGACATTGAATATAAGTATGAACCCGAGTCGGTGCCTGACGAAGTACAGGTATAAATGTCTTAATTTTATTTTTAACTGATGATGAAAAGCCCTTGCCAAAAGGCAGGGGCTTTTTCTACTTCGATGTAATCAGTGCGAATTGCGAAACGTGTCTTCTTCCAATGCAAAGTCGAAGTCGTCAATGTCGTATACCTGAACAGGGACTCCGCCCTCAATAATGCGTTGGATCAGTTCGAATTGATCGGTAAGAATAGGTACCTTCTCACGTTGAGAGGACAATAAGAGCTCCGTTTCGATGGGATCGAACGTTTCCCCATAGACTGCGGTATCCATGCTGTTGATGATTGTAATCTTTGATTGTCCACCGAGCAGAATACCAGAGCTTTTTGCCCAAGGCACAGCTAAACAGCGGTTGATTTTCTTAGCATTAAGTGGTTCTTCGAAATAAGCAATGAGCTCACTAATTTTGAGTTTGACATGCTTATCATCATCTGGACGGTTCATTAACGGATCATCACTATCCCGCAGCTCGTATAATTCCATCACGGTAGTATAAGGTACTATATATTCTACAGGGCTACTCGAAATGAGAAGCTGGCCGTAAATCGCCATCATGACGGCTTCCGTCACAAATTGTCTAGACATCGTTATCCTCCTGAAGTTCGGGTACTGCTATCGTACTTATGGACTTAAAAATATAAAAACACTGTAGAGCGCAAAAGTCAACTGTACTTAGCAAATCAGTAAAAGAGAAAGGACAGAATATTCCTGTGAAGCAATGGAAATCATATTTTACTTTTGTACGCCCTTATATGAAATTGATTGTATTTACGCTCCTTATAGGTATGATCAAGTTCAGCATCCCGTTGACACTGCCTATGATTCTGAAATACGTAGTAGATGACCTGTTGATGAACCCTACCATGAGCGTAGAGGAGCGGGTATCTCAATTGATGCTCATCCTCGGAGGCGCTTTTATTTTATTCGTAATCGTGAGGGGGCCGGTGGAGTATTTCCGTCAGTATTTTGCCCAGCTGATTACAAGCAAGGTATTGTTCGACATGCGGAATAAGCTATACAGTCACTTACAACGGCTGTCACTACGGTATTATCAGAATACAAAAGTAGGCGAAGCGATTTCGAGATTTATAAATGATGTGGAACAGACCAAAAATTTAGTAGAAGTCGGTATGATGAATGTATGGCTGGATTTATTTACGCTAGTGTTTGCGCTCGGTTTTATGTTCTATTTGAATCCGGTGCTGGCGCTAGTATCTATCGCTGTACTGCCTTTTTACGCCTTCGCGGTAAGTAAATTGTATAAACGACTTAAGGTGTTAACCAAAGACCGTTCACAAGCTCTGGCGGGCATTCAAGGCTATCTTCATGAACGGATTCAAGGCATATCGATCATTCGCAGCTTTACCATGGAAAAAGTGGATCAGAAGCAGTTTGAGGATATCAACGGTAACTTTCTCAAAAAAGCGATGGCTCAAACCCGCTGGAACGCGATCACCTTCGCTATTATCAACACACTAACGGATATTGCACCACTGCTAGTCATCGGATATGGTGGTTATCAAGTGATTTACGGTAATTTGACGGTAGGAACCTTTGTTGCATTCTTTGGCTATCTTGACCGAATGTATGCGCCGTTGCGGCGATTGATTAATTCCTCTACAGTGCTCACTCAAGCCTCGGCTTCTCTTGAACGGGTGCTTGAGCTGTTGGATGAGCCTTATGATATTGTGGATAAACCGGGAGCAAGACCTCTGACTAATGCACGAGGTGAAATAGATTTTCATAATGTATGGTTCAAATATAATGAAGAGAACGATTGGGTACTGAAAAATATTAATTTAAGTATCAAACCTGGACAGACCGTCGCTTTTGTCGGAATGAGTGGTGGTGGGAAGTCCTCTCTCATAAGCTTGATCCCGCGATTCTATGACATCAGCAAGGGAAGCCTCCGGATGGATGGTCAGGATATACGGGATTTGACGCAAGATAGTTTGCGAAAAGCCGTCGGAATGGTGCTTCAAGATAATTTCTTATTTAGTGGATCTGTACGAGATAATATCCGATTCGGTAATCCTGATGCATCGGAAGAGGAAGTCCTCTCGGCCGCGAAGGCTGCCAATGCGCATGATTTTATTGAGCAGCTGCCGCAAGGCTATAACACTGAGGTGGGAGAACGTGGGGTAAAGCTGTCTGGAGGACAGAAGCAGCGGGTAGCAATTGCTAGGGTGTTTCTTAAAGACCCGAAGGTTCTTATCCTAGACGAAGCTACATCAGCGCTGGATCTGGAATCAGAGCATTTAATTCAACAAGCGCTGCAATCTCTCTCGTCGGAACGTACTACACTAATTGTCGCACATAGATTGTCTACGATTACACATGCGGATCAGATCGTGGTGCTTGAAAACGGTGAAATCACAGAGAGTGGTACCCACGAAGGACTGATGGCATTAGATGGTAGTTATGCGAGATTGTTTAACGTACAGCATTTGGACATATGATATGTTGTAACGTACTATAAATTACTTTGGTGGTCTTCTCGGGAGAGAAGGCCATTTTTTTTAAACTCATTTGAGTCTTTTTGAATATCACGCGCGTCTAAAAAATATAAGCAACCTGAAAGGTAGTGAGAACTTGAATACAACTGAGCTGGAAGAAAAGGCGATAGCTGGCGATGAAGACAGCTTTACAGCCTTGATTGACGGGATGCAGGAGCGGATTTACCGTATGGCATACTCGTATGTGAGGAATAAAGATGATGCGCTAGAGATAGTGCAGGAGACCGTCTACAAAGCTTATATCTCTATTCATAAACTACAGCAGCCTCAATATTTTAAAACGTGGATTATAAAAATAGCCGTTAATTGTTCCTTGGACTTTATCCGTAAATCTAAAAAAGTGGTGTATATGGACAAAGATCCCGAATCCAGCTACGTTTCTAAACCCATTGAAGAAGTCATTGATCTTCAGGAGGCGTTAGGCGAGCTTGATGAAAAATCAAGAATGATCATTGTTATGAGGTATTTTGAAGACTTGCCTATAAAGGGAATTGCCGGGGTATTGGACATGCCAGAGAGTTCAGTGAAAACCGTCATTTATCGGGGGTTGGGAAAATTGAAAATTAATTTGAAGGGGAGTGGATACTTTGGATAACCGACTTGAACGTTTACAGCAAGCATACAACGATATCGAAATCCCTGAAGAATTATCATTGGCTTCTCGTAAAGGCATTGAAAGAGGTAAGCAATATAAACAAGAGCAAAGTCATCAACTAGATAATCAAACTAAACAAGTGAAAAGAGGAACAAAAATGAATGGATTGAAATGGACAGGATCAGTTGCAGCAGCTATATTAATTTCTTTTACGGTGGGCGTAAATACAGTACCAGCCTTCGCAGACAGTTTACATGATGTGCCGGTTCTCGGTAAGCTAGTAAGTGTATTGAAATTCACTGATGGAAGTGCAGGGGGCGGTACGATTCAGGATGGCGTAGATGTTAACTTCATTTCATTGAAACAAGATAAGAAAAGTGATCAAATGATCCTGAACTTTGCGAATTCGGACACAACGCAAGACCTAGCAAGCTCGTATAATGTGAAATTCACAGACAATCCTTCTGTAATGACCGTTACTGTGCATGGGGCTAGAAATTTCTCAGCTGTCAAAGATCTCGAGACTTTAAAACAAAGCAAGTATGTTCAGGATGCGTATCCTTTAATAACATTGGATGACTCGGCTATACGTTTCAATGTAACCTTCAAAGAGCCGGTTGCTTATGAGGTGAAGGAATATAAAGATCCGGCACAAGTGGCAATTACATTGAAGGATAAGAAGGGTGACGAGGGAAAACAGGATACTATCTACTCCGTGAGAACCATCTCTCTGCTTGCTGATGAGGGGTTAGCCGTGAACGAAGAAATGGTATTCGGATTAAAAGACGTCCGCATATTGAAAGACAATGGTGACATGTACTTAGTGGAAGCCGGATATTTCGATACAGAAGCAAAAGCCACTGCCTTTTTGAAAAAAATCCAGAAAGAAAAAGGTGTCGGTGAGTATTGGATCGTTGAAAAAAGAACTTCTCAGGAAGCTCCAAAATGTATTCCTCAGCTTGGCGTCTAAAGATAGGGACTATTTCTAGATAATTGTTGTACAAAAAAACTATTTGTGATAAAAAAAAGAGGCCTCGTCATCCACCTTTCAGTGGAGGACGAGGTCTTTTTGGTTGCCCATATTTTACATTTTGCCAATCAAGAGCGACAACAAACCGGCTGCAATAAGCGGTCCTACCGGGACACCCTTGAACAATGCAACGCCAATCACTGTTCCGATCAGGAGACCAGCAACAACTGTGGGCTGATTGGTCATAAGGATGGCTCCACGCCCACCAAGATAAGCGACGAGAATGCCGATCGCAATCGCTAAAAGAGACTTCCAGTGAAGAAACGATTGACCGACCATTTGTAGCGATATTTTACCGCTGGCCAAAGGTGTCATGACTCCGATCGTAAGAACGATAATCCCGATGGTTAAACCGTATTTTTCTAGCCAGGGAAAGGTCTGCTGCAGGCCAAGAACTCTTAGCAGTAGTAGGACGACCATTGCTATTGTTACTGGGGAATTACTGCTGATAATCCCGAGCGCAGCAAGTCCAAGCAAAAGCAAAGAGGTCATGTCCATCTTAAATGTTCAACTCCTTATTGTGAGAACTGCGTTTCGAAAGAATATGATCAGCGATAAGTTTACCATGCCCACGTCCTGTCTCAATAAACACTTCATTCGCATTGCGACCTGAAGCGATTACTCCTGCAACGTAAAGACCTGGCACATTGCTTTCCATGGTTGAGTGGTTAAACGCTGGCTTATCCAAATCGTCATCCATGACTACGCCGGCTGAAGTGAGAAGCACTCGGCTAGGCCGGAAGCCAGTCAGAGCAAGGACGAAATCATTATCTAATGTTTTTTGGTTTCCGTCGTGATGTGTGACAATGACCGAGCTTGCAGTAATTTCAGTGACACGTGATTCCAAATGAAGTGTGATTTTGCCTTTCTGCACTAACCCTTCAAAGATTGGCCGAACCCAAGGCTTTATATTCGTGGAAATGCTCTCACCGCGATAGACCATATCTACAGTTGCTCCAACTCGCATAAGCTCCAGGGCTGCATCTACAGCGGAATTACTGCCACCAATGACTGTAACCTTCATCCCTGTATATGGATGGGCTTCGCCGAAATAGTGGGTAACTTTAGGAAGTTCTTCCCCTGGAATACCGATCATATTCGGCTGGTCAAAGTAACCCGTAGCTATAACTACATTAGCGGTGATTCGTGTTTGATGCTCACCTCGCATATTGGACGTATGTACAGCAAAGGTTCCATCCTCAAGTGGCTCGATGGACAATGCTTCTTCGTAAGCGGCGATATCTAGACCATATTGCTGAGCTGCTCGGCGGTAATAGACAAGCGCTTCATGGCGGTAGGGTTTATCATTGGTCGAGGTGAAAGGAACATCTCCGATCTCCAATAACTCAGCTGTACTGAAGAATTGCATATTTGTTGGATACAAATAAATTGAGTGAACGATAAAGCTTTTTTCAATAATGAGACTGGATAGTCCTTGGCGCTGGCATTCGATCGCTGCCGATAGACCGCAAGGACCTGCACCGATAATAATTACATCTTTCATACAGCGGGTTACCTCCTGATTGTTACTATCTTTTCTTTAAATCCTACCCTAAATTCATTCATTTTGCCATAAGCGTAAGATTAAACATAATAACCATTGCAACTGTAATGTTGATTGTTATATAATTAGATATATATCTAATGTGTTTCTTGCTTATGAAGTGAAGGAGTGTGATTCCAGTGCAGTTGGAAAAAATAGTTAATTATCATAAAGCTTTGGCTGACCCAACGCGATTACGTTTATTGTTGCTTCTGTCGCAAGGAGAAATGCACGGACAAGCGCTGGCTGAAAAATTGAATTTGTCGCAACCAACAGTAACTCATCATGCAGGGAAATTGCGTGAAGCGGCTCTAATTAAGGAACGACGCGACAAAAATACGGTTTATTTTAAGCTGAATCCAGAGTTCATTAGTAGTGGCGCTGAGGCTTCAATTCAGTTTATTTTTTCGAAAGGAGCGAGGAATATGGAAGAGAAGTCACCTGAGAATAGTCTTAAGGAATCTGTGCTTCGTAATTTTTTCTCGAAGGATGGTCGACTTCGGCAAATCCCGGCACAATACAAGAAGAAGTTGATCGCGCTTCAGTACATGGTAGAGAAGCTAGAGCCAGGGGTGGTTTATACTGAGAAGGATATCAATGAGTTCATTAAGCAGTTTCATGAAGATTTCGCCACCATTCGGCGTGAATTTATTATGCATCAGTTTATGTACCGTGAGAATGACAAATACGAGCTTAATCCTCAAGAAATATGGACACGTTGGGAAGATGTCACTTAATGATCATAAATTTGTTAACGATTTGTGTCGAATGGGAATATGCTGATTAATAAAGAGGAATTCGAATATAATATAATTGTAAGCGCTAACAAAGCTGGCTTTTAGAGAGGAGAATTCCCATATGTTTTTCAAACGCACAAAAAAACAACCCAAATCCGATCATGTAACCGTTACCTTGACTCAAGTAAAACAGGCGATTAGAAAATTTGAAGAAGAAATGCCTGCGCTCATTAATAGAACAGCCTTAATCCTTGACGATAAAAGAATAGACTTGAGTCGACTAAAACGATATTTAGGTGGAGTACCGGAGCAGAATTTCTATATGTCACGTGAGACCTATGAAGTTTTCGAGGAACAAGATAAGCTAGTTCCGTATTATCTTGATATGGTTCAGTCCGCTGTAGACAATTACATCAGTGATACAGGTCAACTGCCACTCGTTGAAGATGCTTGGTTACCAGAGGTTCATTATCGATTGCTAGCTACAGAAAGTTATCTTAAAGAAACCCCTCCCTTCCCTCTATATATAACTCAAGAGGAAATGATGCTGACACATCGAGCGGAGCATTTTGAGTAGATGAGTGATGAATCTGAAGTAAATCATATAAAGGCCATTCGGTAGAAGAGGAGATAGTTGTTCCTTTTTACAGAATGGTCTTTTCATTGTCTCCAAAGGCATAGTACAATAGATTTCTAAAAGTTCAAGTCAGAAAATCAACATCACATAAGGGGAATCGCTTGATGAAAGAATTACAAGCTATATTATTTGATCTGGATAATACATTAATGGATCGCGATAATACATTTCGTAGTTTTACTACTCAGTTTGTTCAGGATTTTCTAGGACATCTGGAACCTGCGGAAGCGCAGAAGGTTATAGAGGACATGATCCTCAGAGATGCTGATGGATACCGTGATAAGGACGGATTCTTCGTGGAGCTAAGCGAGGTACTACCATGGGAAACGCCAGTTACGGCTGAACATATTCGTGCGTATTACGATGCAAGCTATATTAATCACGGAGCAACGATGAAGCATGCCGTGGAGGTTCTAAAGTACTGCATAGAGCGTGGTTATACCCTTGGGCTGGTTACTAACGGCAAAGTGGACATTCAGAATACTAAAATTGATACCCTTGGCCTAAGAGAGTACTTCAAGGCTATTGTCATATCTGGAGAAGTAGGAATCGCTAAGCCTGATCCTGAGATATATCAACTTGCTCTAAATAGATTGGGAGTTACTGCGGATCAGACGTTGTTTATTGGAGACCATCCAGTGAATGATATCTGGGGAGCAGGCAAAGCAGGGCTTCAAGGAATTTGGCTGCAAAGAAAACATGCTTGGGACGATCAGCTGGACATACAACCTTGGAAAATGATTCATGAGTTGAATGAGCTTAAGTCCATTTTGTAATAATTTGAAATTTGTAGTTGACATTATACTGCTGCGCCGATTATGATAACAGCATCTTATTTCGGAAGGAGACGATGTTTTATGACAGTTTTTAATGTAAGTAATTCAACTGTTGTGGATACGTGTCTTCCGGGAACAGCTGCTGCCGAATAAATGATTCGTGCAGTTTAGCAGATAAGCTCTATTACGCTTATTAGAGCCGCGGGAACCGTATCGGGTCCGGCGGCTTTTTTGCGTGTATAGATCCGATAGGATTTGTAGTTTAGAGTCTATTTATCTATATATCGCACGGAAAAATGAACTTATCCTAGTTTTTTGGATGAGACACTTTCTGATTGTGTGTGCACTTTTTGTCCTTTTCGTCCTAGAGGAGTTCATAAAGTGTAGACCGCCGCCGGAGTCATAATTTCCGGCGGCTTTTTGTGTTCTCGGAAAACGCTAGAAGTGTAAGGAAAATAAAAAATATAAACATATCGTTTGGGAGGATTTAAATGACTAACATACAGCAATATGGATGGAATGAAAACTGGAATACGAAATGGAATGAAAGGTGGAATCAGCCGGAGGATAAACAACATATTCCCGGAAGAATCGTTGGAGATTTTGGAAGTAAGTATAGGGTGATGACTGATTTGGGTGAGACATGGGGAGAGCTATCAGGTAAGCTGAGACACACGTTTGTTGCTTCAGGTGATTTTCCTGCAATCGGTGACTGGGTGGTTCTTTCAATGCAGGATGGCGGTGAACACGCAATTATACATGGGGTATTGCCTCGGCATAGCGTCATCTCACGTAAGGTAGCAGGTAACACACAAGAGGAGCAAATTGTTGCTTCGAATGTAGACACCTTATTTCTGGTCAGTGCTTTGAATGATGACTTTAATGTTCGGCGAATGGAGCGATACCTAATCATGGCTTGGAACAGTGGAGCAAATCCAGTCATTCTGCTGACAAAAGCGGATCTTTGCTTAAATGCAGATAGTAAAATCGCTGAAATGGAAAGCGCCGCTCCAGGTGTTTCAGTTCATGCAGTTAGCGCATTGCAGGATGATGGACGTGAGAAACTGCTGCCGTACATCGGCAGAGGACAGACAGTGGCTCTAACGGGCTCATCAGGCTGTGGTAAATCAACGATGGTCAACTGGCTATGCGGTAAGGACCTTCAGCTTACACAGGATGTTAGAGAAGGGGATAGCCGCGGACGTCATACTACTACTCACCGTGAATTGTTTGTTATGCCAGACGGAGGAATTATAGTGGATACACCGGGGATGCGTGAGCTACAGCTGTGGGAAGATGAAGGTGGACTAGATCTGGCGTTCAGTGATATCAGCAGTTTAGCTGCCGCATGTCGTTTTAGTAACTGCAGACATGAACGTGAAGAGGGCTGTGCGGTACTGGAAGCAGTTCGAACTGGTGAGCTAGAAGAGAAGAGACTGCTGAACTATCGAAAGACACAGCGTGAGCTGCTGTACCAAAGCACCAAAGAGGTGAAGCTCAAAAGAAAAAGCACTGCTTCTTCTAAAGTCAGCTCGTCAAGGACTAGAGGGAACGGATGGCGCAAAGAATTGGATGAGTATTAGAAGGATTTTAAAAGACGTGGATAGGTACATTAGGCGTGTATAAATAGGATAGAAAATTAAAAGGGGCCGTCCCAGCAGCCATTTACATGGCTTTTGGGACAGCCCCCTTATATATTGAATCGGATCTTTTAGGCTTAGATTAGAATGATGCAGCTGTTTCTTTAGCCAATTGTAGTCCGTTCTCGATGATTTCAGCGGATTGTGCAGGAAGTTGGTTGTGACCTTCGATGATTACTTGTGTAATATCTTTGATACCCCAAAGGTTAAGGTTACCAATGATGAAGTTTACAGCCATTTCAGCACTTGCTGCAGGACCTTCGGAATAAATGCCGCCTCTAGCGTTCAGGACGATTGCTTTTTTACCAGTCAAAAGACCAACTGGACCTTCAGCAGTGTAAGAGAATGTTTTGCCAGCTTGGCAAAGGTAATCGACATAAGTATGCAATACAGCAGGTACAGTCATGTTCCACAGAGGGAAACCGAATACTACTTTATCAGCAGCGATGAACTGTTCCAAATATTTATTAACTATAGCAGCACCAGCTACTTCTTCAGCTGTTAATTCGTAACCTTGAGCAGCTTTGTACATAGCAGTGATCAGAGTGTTGTCGTAGTAAGGAAGTTGCTCTGCGAACAGATCAAGTTCAGTGATTTCATCCTCTGGATTGTTGAGTTTGTAGTTCTCCAAGAATTCGTTGTAAAGCTTAACACTTACGGATTGTTCTGCTGGACGATTGTTTGCTTTGATAAATAATACTTTAGACATTATGATTGCTCCCTTGGATGTGTGTATTTAATATTAACTATAAATAATATAGCATGTATTCTTTTGTTTGTAAATTATTTTTTTGTAATTGAATGCTTACTTAAGGAACAAGAGTTTGAAAAACTAAAATCCCGGTTAATAATCTTACAAGGGAATAGGAAATATTTGCCTATATCCACGAGTGTTAGAATGAATTAAAAGGAGCGATTGATATGTCCATCGATCGGTTTATCATTAAGAAATTGGACAGCTGTCACGAAGAGCATACGCGTCAAAATTTAGTGAATCTTTTTAAACTTCGAATACAAAAAGCTGAAAAAGAAGAGAAAAAGAACTATAAGATTAGCTGAAATTGCCCACTACTAGTGCAATCATTACGTTATAGCTGCTCAACTTAAAAACAGCAAGTCTCATCAGAGACTTGCTGTTTCGTGTGCGAAATCCTGAAGGTTTACAAAAAAACTACCCCTCTATTAATAGAGGGATAGCGCCAATGAATCATTTTCACTATAACTGTGCAATATAGCTTCAGAGCCTTTAATTTCGATACTAATCAGAGAATTTAGGCATTTCTGGATGGCGTTTTTGCCCTTTTGAATTTTGAGCTCCAGCGTACTGTTAAGTAATCTAAGTACTTTCTGAGTGGGCTGTTTATTTTCTGTTGTGAAATACACAGGTACAAGTTTGTTTTGAAATGTGATGAGCATTCTCATTTTGAAGACACCTCGCTAAAAGTATTTCATGTTAATGATAATACCCTTTGTTTCTTAATTTTACCTTAAAATTAGCTTATGATAACATAAAGATTGTTATATTAATATACATATATATGTAATACAGGAAGGATACAATGATGTGAATGACAATGGATTGGCGGATTTATCGCATTTTTTATTCCCAGATGGAGCAAAAGGTAAAGCAATAATGGACCAGTTACATAATGGCTCTACCGCAAAACGGATCTGTAGATTGAAATATAAAGAAAAGGAGGAGATGAAGGATCTGTGCTTGCAAATACATAAAGATCGAATATTAGTAATCTGTAATAGTAAACCAGAATCCCTGCCCTATGAATTAAAGGACGAAAGTGAAACGGAGAGCTTTTGTCTTCAGTTGTTCGAATGTGAGAACAAGGAGCCCAACAATAATGGGATTCCGGCATTACTAATGTCAAGAAGAAGGTTTGAGGAGCTGAGAAGAAGCTCTTGCTCATCCACACTGCAAACGCTCTCAGATTGTTTAGCCGCCGAGACAGGGGATGATGTACATTCCATCCAACTAGCACGAGTGATGAAGTGCTTCTTGGCAGAGGGAGAAATACGACTCTACACATCTAGTGATAGTGGATGGAGGTTCCAAAATGCAAGCTTCATGGGCGATCATTCCAGTGGCTGGTTGCTGCGAATGAGCAGTGATCCTTCCAAAGACTGGCTTATTGCCCTTCCGATTACGAAAGCACAATTATGTGGTTCAGTAACAAAGTGGATATTGCAATCCTCTCCATTTCTCACTCCACTATAGCAGTTGAATAGGGAGGAAGGGTGAGCTGGTCTGACTTCAAGGTCGCTTTATCAGATATCGTCTTTAAGATCTTGGAATAAGAGAAGCTATCAACATTGGGATGTAGTTCAATCGTTTGTTCTTCTCCAGTAAGGTTATGAACGACGAGCACCTGATCCTGAGTTGTTAGTCGTTCGTAAGCCATAACCCCGGTATTGCCAGAAGCATAGTCACGGATTCCACCATCCCGGAGCGCAGGGAACTCATTTCTTAATGCAATAAGTTCACGATATCTTACTAGCAGTGAGGTGCTGTCATTTAACTGGCTTTCGACATCAACGCTAATCTTGCCAGCATTATTACTTCCGGCCTCCCAAGTAGTCTGCCCCTTTCCTTGAACGGTTGCCATCCATCTCATGGGCTCTCGAATCCCCTCATCTGGCTTCACACCAAGCATTCCGATTTCTTCACCGTAATAAATAAAAGGATTTCCAGGCAAAGTTAACAGTAGGGCTGCTGCCATTTTAGCATGGTTTGAGTTGTTGTCTAATTGACTCATGACTCTGTTTTGATCATGATTCGTCAAGAAAATAGCATCGGTAAAATGGTTATCGGATATGTTGGAATACAACTTATACGTTCGTTCCAGCGTAAAGGCAGTCCCACTGTCTTTTTCAACTTTTACAGAATTCACTAGTGTTTCTGCTAAGCCAAAGTTAAAGCTTGAGTCAAAGGCTTGATCTAAATAAGCCCCAACGGCGACAGCAGAGTTCTCCCATACCTCGCCGACTATATATGCCTCTGGATTTACTTCAATCATGGCTTTGCGGAACTCTTGCCACCAGGATACATTTTTAACGGTTGTGGCCTCATTTTTGTCACTCAAGAGATCTTCGTAGATATGCTTCGCAGCATCTAGTCGAAATCCATCCACACCTTGCTCCAGCCAAAACTTTCCGATGTCTTTCATTTCAGTACGAACCTCAGCATTATCGAAATTCAGATCAGGCATGCCTTCCCAAAATCCGCCCAAATAATGACTGCCAAGTAAAGAATGCCACGCATTTCCACCACCCGCTGAGCTGGCGCCGTTTGCGGAACGACCTTGGTCTTCAGCCCATACGTACCAATCGCGATATTTACTGTCGGTGTTTTTAGCCGAGTCTACGAACCATGGGTGTTCTTTGGAGGTATGATTCACAACCAGATCCATTACTATTTTGATTCCTCGTTTATGCGCTTCTGTAATTAGCTCCTGAAAATCCTCAAGCGTGCCATAATCAGGATTTATCGCACGATAATCGGTTACATCGTATCCATGATAGCTTGGCGATGGGTTGATGGGCATGAGCCAAATCCCACCGATCCCCAAATCGTCTTTGGTCTCGGGATTCCCATCGTTTAAGTAATCTAGCTTTTGGGTGATTCCTTTGAGATCTCCAATGCCATCCCCGTCTGAATCGTAGAAGGAACGAACAAATAATTCATAATAAACCGTGGAGGGTTGTTCGTCCGCCACGGTTTTGACTTTTGCAGCTTGGGGAGCAGCGGTGCTCTTTACTGAGTCTGCTTTAGGGGAAGGAGAGGCAATGGATTGCTTGTTGCTTTGATTTCCGGAACAACCGGACAGCAGTAATGCGGTTAGACTGATGCCCACCAGACTGCATATGGTCCTCTTTTTGGTTATGGATGTAACACCTTTATACATATTAAATATCCCCTTCAGTTCCAATTTTCCTATACAAGAAATGGAAAGCGCTTTATTTCCTATAGTACCCGAATGTAACCCTGTGGGTAAAACGTTTGCACAGATACAAAAACAGCAAATTGATCGATATTTAAGCATTATTTCAATAGAAATCACTACTATCATGGTTATTCTTGATTTTCCCTATGTTATTGGAGGTTTTAACCTTTTAGTAGGCATCTGCATATGCTTTAAGCAAGGGCGAAGGACCCGGTAAGAAAGGAGAATGAAGAATGAAAATTAGGAAAAAGCTGTCATTGTCGCTCATGATCATTACTTTATGCTTTTCAGTGCTTGCCGGTTGCGGCGGAAAGTCGGAGCTGGTAAAGGTGAAGATTGGTGAAGTTACCCGTTCTGTCTTTTATGCACCCGAATATGTTGCCTTATCTCAAAATTTCTTTAAAGATGAAGGACTTGATGTAGAGCTGCAGACGATCCCCGGTGGAGATAAAACGATGACTGCACTCCTCTCAGGCGCTATCGATGTTGCATTAGTCGGTTCTGAAACCTCCATTTATGTGTATCAGCAGGGTTCAGATGATCCGGTCATTAATTTTGCACAGCTGACTCAGAGGGACGGAACTTTCTTGTTTGCACGTAAGGCTGACGGAGAATTTAACTGGGATAAAGTAAAGGGGTCTACCTTCCTGGGGCAAAGAAAAGGCGGTATGCCACAAATGGCAGGCGCGTTTACTTTAAATAAAAAAGGAATAGATCCTACCAAAGACATCACCTTGATCCAAAATATTGACTTTGCCAATATTGCAGGTGCATTTGCTTCAGGTACTGGCGATTATGTGCAGTTGTTTGAACCACAAGCTTCTATTTTTGAACGTGAGGGCCGAGGGGAAGTAGTGGCTTCGTTTGGTGTAGAAAGCGGCTATTTACCGTACACCGTGTTTATGTCTAAGAACAGCTATATTAGTAAAAATGGAGATACGGTACAGAAGTTCACTAATGCGATCCAGCGTGCTCAGCTTTGGGTGAAGGAACATAGTCCTGAAGAAATCGCGGATGCGGTTATGACTTATTTTGATAAGACGGATAGAGATATTGTGGTCTCAGCAGTCAAACGATATAAGGAACAGGATACCTATGCAATAAATCCAATTATAGATAATGAAGAATGGAACAATTTGCTTGATGTTATTGATCTTGCTGGTGAGCTTAAAGAACGTGTTCCCGCTGATAAAATAGTGAATAACAGCTTTGCTGAGAAAGCTGAGAAGAGTATAAAGAGCAGCGACTCAAAATAAGAGAGAACCAAAAATCCTAAAAAGGATTATGTAAATTTGAAGGAGGGGCTGACAATGCTTCCAGTAGTGCAATTAAAGGGAGTAACGCATGCCTATCTTGGCGACCGTGAAGCTTCACTGGCCGTTGAGGACCTGAATCTTAATGTCGAGCAAGGAGAGTTCGTCAGCTTAGTTGGGCCAAGTGGCTGTGGCAAGACGACTCTTCTATCGATTATTGCAGGACTGCTGCAGCCTTCTCATGGCGAAATATTCGTAAATGGCCAACCGATTATGGGTCCTTCATCGGAGGTTGGTTATATGCTGCAGCAGGATTATCTTTTTCCTTGGCGGAGTATTCTGGACAATGCCATTCTTGGTCTAGAACTGACTGGAAGCTTGAACGAAGAGACTAGAAAGCGGACATTAGAGCTACTACAGGAGATGGGTTTAGAGGGAAAAGAGCACGCCTATCCTTCTCAGTTATCAGGTGGGATGCGGCAGAGAGTAGCTCTGGTGCGTACTCTGGCTACGAATCCTGGACTGCTTCTATTAGACGAGCCGTTCTCGGCGCTTGATTATCAGATCAAATTACAGCTTGAAGATTTGGTCTCTGAGACCTTACGGAGCAGGGGAACGACTGCAATATTAGTCACACATGATCTATCAGAAGCCATTGCGGTAAGCAGTAGGGTCATTCTTCTACAACGAAATCCAGGGAAGATTCGTAAAATATTTCTAGTTCCAGAGCAAATCCGGTCAGCACCTCCGCTGTATGCGCGTGATCAGCCAGGCTTTTCGGAGCTTTTTCATGAAATATGGAAAGAGATGGAGATTGCAGGGAGGGAAAGCTAATGAGGCATACGGAGCAATCGGGATTATTAGCTTCCCGTGAACAGTGGCTGCGGCAAATGCATGGCGATTATAAAAAAACGAAGAAACGCTGGCGCAATCAAGTGATTGTCGTGAGGAGCAGCCTGTTGCTGCTGTTCTTTGTGCTCTGGGAAGCTGGAGCAAGAATGGGTTGGATTGATGAGCTATTGTTCAGCTATCCGACAAAAATCTTCCGCCAGATCTGGGGAGATATGGTTAGTGGAAGCTTGTGGCCGCATTTGGGGATGACGGTAGGTGAGACTGCGGTAGGCTTTGTACTGGGAACACTGCTAGGGACACTGCTGGCTGTGATTATTTGGTGGTCTCCTTTTTTATCTGCGGTACTTGATCCGTATATGGTCGTATTTAACAGTATGCCGAAGGTGGCACTGGGGCCGATTTTTATCGTCATGTTCGGGGCCGGATTCACTGCTATCGTTGTTACTACTTTATCTATAACAGTGATTATTACGACGCTTGTTGTTTACAATAGTTTTTGCAGTGTGGATCCGAATTTAGTAAAGGTGGTCCGCTCCTTCGGAGCATCCAGAGTTCAGGTGTTTTTTAAAGTAATTCTTCCTGCCTCATTCGGAGCGGTGGTATCTACCCTAAAGGTGAATGTGGGGATGTCATGGGTAGGGGTTATCGTAGGTGAGTTTTTAGTAGCTAAATCCGGTCTGGGCTATCTGATTATTTATGGTTTCCAGGTATTTAATTTTACGCTGGTGATGTCCAGTCTTTTGATTATCGCAGCTGTAGCAACGGCAATGTACCAACTAGTGGTATATCTAGAGAAGCGATTGTTATCCAGGCGATGAACCTTATGTAATATTGTGTCCTTACACAAAATCTTGTAACATGTCTATATCTTTACCTATATATTGGGTTATTGCTTGTAAGGAGAGATAGGGTTATGGGATTTCGTGTGATTAAAACAGCAGCAGCGACGTTATTGTCCGTACTACTTGCGTCTGCAGCGGGTATACCTAATGCGCACAGTGCAGGCTTGCTAGCAATTTTGGGTGTAGAGGTTACTTTGAAAAGGAGTTTCCGAACGATAACGGCTCGTTTTTTAGCCTCGCTCGTGGGACTCTTTTTTGGCTGTATTCTATTCTGGCTACTAGGTTTCCATTATTGGGTACTTGGGCTGTATGTACTCGTAGGCTTCCCGATGATAGTAAAGACTGGATACAAAGAGGGGATTGTCACCAGCTCGGTTATCGTGTTTCGTGTGTTTGGACAAGCTGAGCTAACGTTCGATGTCCTGCTGCAGCAAATTGAGCTTCTGGCCATTGGTCTAGGTTCAGCAGGGTTAGTAAACATGGTTTACATGCCACAGACTGGTGGAGTAATTTATGGGATCCGTAAGGAAGTGGATCGCTATTTTTCGGTTATTTTTACCCAAATGGCCCGTACACTGCGTGATCCTGCGTATATCTGGGATGGCAAAGAATTAATTGATGCAGATAATGCAGTACAGCGGGGACTGACGGCTGCTACCCGTGAAATGGAGAATCATGTCATTCATCCAGATGGAGCGTGGAATGTTTATTTCTATATGCGGAAAGAGCAACTGGAATCGATTCAAAGTATGATGCAGCTGCTTTCTCAAGTGTATCGTCGTTTGCCACATGGGGAGATGGTTGCTGATTTATTCGACCAGCTTAGCGGGGATGTTCTTGCGGAAGAATATACTGGACGAACTGAACATTTGCTGGACGAATTAGAACGAGAATTCGAAGATATGGATCTGCCAGAGACGCGTGAGGAATTTGAAGTGCGCTCAGCTATTCTTCAGCTATGTAGGGAATTGGCACTTTATTTAAAGATAGCTAAACGACATAAAATCCCGGTTAGTTATAAGGCAGAGAAACGTCAGAACATTCGAAATAAAGTTTAATATTTAAGGCTTTAATTAACTGAAGTATTAACTATCACTGTCAAAATCACGATAACATATATATGAACTTAAAGTTGATCACAGGATATGATTAACGATTTTATGGTGAGTTCAAATTATAGCAGGAAGTTCGGTAGTCGAATTTTCCGCATTGGCAGGTGAGGCGTATGGACAAAGTTATGGATTCTTTTATCGGAAAACAGCTTGTAGCTAACCTTTTTAATGACAAAGGTGTATTTGTTTTACCCGCATTGACTTTATTAAGTGCTGAACATATACGATTGATCAGTCAACATAAGATCACCTTAGAGTCTCATGACGTCGTACAGCTGGACAGCGCGGAATTTTTCCAGCTTGCAATTGATGACTGCACAGCTGCAATAGAAAATATTTTTGAACAGATTCGTCATAACAAAAATAAACGAATTCCTATGCTTGAAGTTAGAAATGAAGTCATTCCGTTTATTCAGCAGGTAAGCGAAAAGAATGACTTCTACGGCGTATTGGCTGCATTGCAGTCCAAGGATGATTATACATACAGGCATAATGTAGCGGTTGGCATTTTATCTACATTGTTAGGGAAATGGCTTAAATTAAAGCCTGAGGATTTGAGCATGCTGACGATCGCAGCGACCCTTCATGATATCGGTAAAATGAGGATTCCGGATGAATTATTGACTAGGCCTGGCCCGTTGACCGATGAGGAGTACCAGCTTATGAAAAAGCATACGACTTATGGTTACGAGATGATCAGGGATACGATTGGAACGAATCATATGCAAGCGCTTGTAGCTCTACAGCATCATGAACGAATGGACGGCAGTGGGTATCCGTTTGGCGTGCTTGGCAATCGAATTACTGATTTCAGTAAAATTGTTGCAGTAACAGACGTGTTTCATGCGATGACATCCGACCGGTATTATCGTAAAGCATCACCTCTTTATGAAGTGTTGTTGCAGATGGAGGAAAATGTGTTTGGCAAGCTCGACCCTTATATTTGTAGAGTCTTTATTAATAAGTTAATGCAGTCAATGATAGGGAATGAGGTGGAATTGACAGATGGACGGACAGGAAAAATCATAATGATTCTTGCTAATGATCCACTGCGTCCACTCGTGAATATTGATGACGAATTTATTGATCTAAGTAAGCATAGATCCATTGGTATTATGCGCGTAATCCCGCAATAGCGGGCTTTATGAGGTTTTTTTTACGTTCAGAATGGATATGTAATAGGCTGGACCATTTTAGTAATCTACTCATATCTGCACAAATTTTGAAATAAAATGAACTATGAGTCTCCTGATAAAAGCCTCTGGAGGGCTTACTCAAATTTATTTATAGACTAACAATCAACAAATGCCTAGAACCTGCATACACTTGATAGTGAATGATTGTATGGAGGAGGTTTAAAGATGTCATTAAGCCATAAACGTCAAACAAGGGAGATCATTACGAAGGCAATTTGCGGCAAAGGTCGTAAGTTCTCTACAGCAACCCATACCGTGACTCCGCCACATCACCCGACTAGTATTTTGGGGGCTTGGATTATCAACCACCAGTACGAAGCGGTTGCCGCCGGGAACGGAATCGAAGTAATTGGTACTTACGATGTAAACATCTGGTACTCGTACGACAAGAACAAACAGACCGAGGTAGCTAAGGAAACGGTCTCCTATGTGGAGCTCATTCCGCTTTCGTACCTGGACACGAGACACCGCACTTCTACCGTTGAGGTCTCTGCGGAGGCAACGCAGGAACCCAACTGTGTGGAAGCGGGTGTATCGCCAGGCGGAGGCAGTGTGACACTTCGCGTAGAGCGCGAGTTCGAAGTGGAATTGGTGGCTGAGACCAAAGTCCGCGTGTATGTTACTGAGCAAAGTGATGATCTAGAAGACAAGGATTATGATTTTGACGGTGAAAGCTTCGATTACGATGATCTGGACCCTGACAATCTGGATGATGAGCTGTAAGGAAGGATACGCCGCCGTTAACTGAGTATCAATGGGTTATGGTCCATTATATGTAGGGAGGGCGGCGGCGTAGAGGGCGAATGCCCTCCTTTTTTTTATTTATTTTTAGGAAATAAGTTTACCGTCCTTATAAGTACAGTTATATCTGTGTAATTCAGGCTTCAATCTCGGATGGAAGGGATGGAGGGGCGAGAGGATGAATGAAGGGCATAAGGTGTATTCGGGATTGTCAGTAGCACAGAGAGAGTCCAGATTACTCCGGAGTGGTATTGAAGCTACGCTTACTTCGTCTAGCAAGCAGGAACTGTTACGAATGAAGGGCTCAGAAGCATCTCTGCGAAGAAACCAGACCTCTGGTGAAAGAAATCGCTTAGAAGATACATATGATATTCTGTCTGCCGATAAGGCCCATAAACAGTGTTATAAGATCCTCGTGTATAATTTGACCGTTCTTCAGATCACTCCACTTGGCGCAGGACTAGGAATGCGCCCAGCCTGTGACATGCTTTCTGGGGCTTTAAATGAGGATCGTGTTGATAGCAGCGAAGCAATGGGATCTGGATCAGGAGTGTGGCGCGGGGTAATGAAATTACTTCAGCGTATTGCCGTTAGGACTTTGTACAGCTTGGGGTTGGATAGCGGTGAGGTGCTGCTGAGGGCAATGGGGAACCGGAAGTATGTCGTGGAGCATGCAGCTCCACTTCAACAGACTTCCGGACGACGATTGCCAGAACCTTATCGTTCCGCAGCGATAGCGCTGGAACGGAGCCTTGCTCTGGAGCAGCCAGGCCGCAGCGGCCTGCTCATGGGCATGGACCCGGAGTTTATCATCCTCCGGGAGTCCACCGGCCGCGTCGTGCCTGCGTCGCGGTACCTGCCCACGGACGGCGTCGCAGGCTGCGACGCCGGACCTCCGGGAACGCGCGGGGCGTTCCCGGTCGCCGAGCTGCGCCCTCAGCCGCGCGGGGAACCGCGCGCGCTGCTGGCGCAGCTGATGTCCGCCGCGGCCACGGCGGACCGGCTCATCGCCGACCGCACGCTGCGCTGGCGGGCGGGAGGCATGCCGCTGACGGGCTGGGCCCTCGGCGGCCATTTGCACTTCAGCGGCGTGACGCTGACGGCGCCGCTGCTGCGTGCGCTCGACAACTATCTCGCGCTGCCCATGCTTCTGCTTGAGGACGTCCGCGCAGGTGCGCGTCGCCCTCGTTACGGCGTGCTCGGCGATTTCCGGACTCAGCCGTATGGCGGCTTTGAGTACCGAACCTTGCCGAGCTTCCTAGTATCCCCGGTCATCGCTAAAGGCGCGGTCTATCTGGCTCACCTTATTGTGAGCCATTATGAAGACCTGACGCTGCGCCCGCTCGACCGGGAAGACCTGCATATCGCCTATTATAGCGGCGATAAACCTCCGCTGCGCGCCGCAGTACCCTCTCTGCTAGCGCAGCTGCGCTCTCTAGGCGGCTACGAGAAGGCTGCACAATACATAGAGCCTTTATTTGAATATATTGCCGCTAAACGAACGTGGGATGAGTCTCGCGATATCCGCGAGCTTTGGTGCAGCAAAGTTAAAGCTTGAGATTATTCTAATTCATCTACATGTAGACGATAGTCCAAGAGCCGATATCCTGAAATCCCAGTCGTTTATAAATGACCCCAGCATGTGGGTTATCATAAAAGAGGCATAAAGATTTTCCTTCATGGAGCAAGTCTGTACATAGCTGTGCTACTACGTTTGTAGCTAATCCTTGCTCCCTGAATTCGTGATGCGTGGCAACCCCTACGACCATAGCTGACATAGAATTTTCCGCAGTTGTAGAAGCGGTGGCTATAACCTTTTCTTCGCGTTTCAAATAGTACGTGCGGCCGGTGCCACTGGCCAATGTTTTACGCAGGCTTATTCGCGATCCATCCCGACTGCTTTCAAACTCTTCTATAGTATCTGTAAGCGAACAAATCGCTTCTACATCCTGAACAGTTGCTCTTTTAATCCTCTCAGATGATGAAATGGAATCTTTAATTTTGGCATCCATTTCTTTCAGCTCAGCAAAGTACAAATGCTTTTCTTGTTTGAAATTAATGACTCCGTCAAAAGCCTTTACGATATCGGTTTTACCGGAAATCATATGAATGTCGTTATCTTTTCGCATAATTGTAGCGAATCCTTCCACATCAAACGGACCATCTGCATAGGGAAGATAGCTTCTATAGAAACGTAATAGAACGGCTTTCATAAGGCCCTCAGAGGGATCGATCTCTCCCCACAACTCCATGAAATCTTGATCAAACCCGAAATTCTCAATATCTCCAATGATGAACAAATTAAGAGCAGGCTCTTTCCGTAGCAAAGCCATTAGAAGTCCCAGATCATCCTCCGTGAGTCTTCGTATCATTTTGTATTCTCCTTTGATATTCTTATGAGCTGACACTCTGTGTTAAGATTTTACAATATAAAAATGCAGAAGAATATACCTCTTTCAGAAGAGGGATGGATGCTCGAAAGATTATGTAACGGTATTTTCCTCTATGCTTTAGTAATTGTGGAGAAAGTATAAGTTTCACCCTACACATTATCCTTATATTTCTCGCACAAACGCTTACCGTCCTTAAAGGGACGCCGAAGGCGTTTTTGCTTGGCCTACTTTCTGTTATAATGAAGGACAGCATTAAATAGGCATGGAGGTTGACCATGGCACAATATACGCCGATGATTGAGCAATATTTAAAGGTAAAGGAAGGGGCAAAGGATGCCTTCCTATTTTTTAGACTGGGCGATTTCTATGAAATGTTCTTTGAAGACGCCATATTGGCTTCTAAGGAGCTAGAAATAACATTGACAGGTCGCGAAGGTGGGGGCAAAGAGAAAATCCCGATGTGTGGAGTACCTTACCACGCTGCCGAGGGTTATATTCAACGCCTGATTGAAAAAGGATATAAAGTCGCTATTTGCGAGCAGTTAGAAGATGCTTCAGTCACTAAAGGAATGGTGAAGCGGGATATCGTACGTGTAGTGACACCAGGAACGGTTATGGATGGAAAAATCATTGCCGACAAAAGCAACAATTATCTCGTTTGTGTAACCGAAAGTGATGGGATGATGGCATTAGCGGCTTGTGATTTAACGACTGGTGAATTGTATGTTACTTCAGTCTTATCAGGTGCAGAGTGGCTGCGTGATGAGATTGGCATTTACGAACCGGCCGAGATCATCGGAGACCCTGCACTTTTGGAGCTTTTACGTGTTGAAACGCCACTGTTAGCGAAGCCTGTCGTGTATACGCCATGGGAGAAACGCGAGGAGGAGCTGGCACGTCGTCAGTTCGGTGAAGCCGCATGGGTACGTCTTGAGAAAGAACGCGGGCAATGTCTAGCACTGCTAATCTCTTATCTAAACGAGACACAGCGGCGTTCAATGGGACAGCTTAGTCAGATTTCTCCTTATGAACCCGGTAATTATATGATTCTTGATCCGTTCACCCGCCGAAATCTGGAGCTCACAGAGACGGTCCGAGAACGCTCCAAAAAAGGATCTCTACTTTGGCTGCTAGACCGTACCGAAACGTCCATGGGTGCACGCTTGTTACGTCGTAGAATAGATAAGCCGCTGCTGCAACGAGCTCCAATCGAACGTCGCCTTGAAGCGGTTGATTATTTGTACAATCAGTTTATTGTTCGTGAGGATTTACGTCTAGCACTTAAGGAAATTTATGATTTGGAGCGACTGGTTGGGCGTATTGCTTTTGGCAGTGCGAATGGTCGTGATATGAATGCCTTGAAGCTATCTCTGGCACAAATCCCTGCTTTGAAGGAATTATGTATGACTTCGGGATCTGCGACCTTACGCGAGATCGGTGCTAGTATGGATGAATGCGCTGAGATACGTGAGGATATAGACCGAGCTATTGTAGAGGATGCACCAGTGTCTGTGCGAGACGGAGGGATTATCCGATCTGGTTATCATGAGAGGCTGGACGAGCTACGAGAAGCAAGCAGTAATGGTAAACGTTGGATCGCAGAACTGGAAGCTAAGGAACGGCAAGCTACAGGCATCAAATCGCTGAAGATCGGCTATAACAAAATCTTCGGTTATTTTATAGAAATCACCAAATCTAATCTGGCCTCATTGCCGGAAGGGCGATACGAACGTAAACAGACGCTTGCAAATGCAGAACGATTTGTTACACCAGAGCTTAAGGAAAAAGAGGCTCTAATACTTGAAGCTCAGGATAAGATGACGGATTTGGAGTACAGCCTGTTTACCGAGCTACGCGATCGAATCAGTGGTCAAATTCCACGACTACAGAATCTTGCAGAAAAGGTAGCTGAAATTGATGTGTATCAATGTCTAGCGGCCGTCAGTGCAGAGCATCGCTTTGTGAAACCAGTTCTTTCTGATGGTTATGACCTTCGACTTGAAGGTGGTCGCCATCCTGTTGTGGAGGCAGTGCTGAAGGATACGGCATTTATAGCAAACGGAAGTACGCTCAGTAAGGAAGACGGAAATATTCTTTTGATTACGGGTCCTAATATGGCTGGGAAAAGTACCTATATGCGTCAGGTTGCACTCATTTGCATTATGGCTCAGATTGGTTGTTTCGTTCCAGCATCCTGCGCAGAAGTTCCGCTTATTGATCGAATCTTCACACGTATTGGGGCAGCCGACGATTTAATCGGAGGTCAGAGTACGTTCATGGTAGAAATGGCTGACATTCAGGTTATGACAGAGAAGGCAACAGCACGGAGTTTGATTATTATTGATGAGCTTGGAAGGGGAACCTCGACTAGTGAGGGGATGGCGATCGCACAAGCGGTGATTGAGTATGTACATGATACCATTTCTTGCAAAGCATTAGTTTCGACGCATTTTCATGAATTGGCTCACCTGGAAGAAAGCCTTAAAGGGTTGAAGAACTACTCGATGGCCGTTCAGGAGAGTGGCGATAAAGTAAACTTCCTGCGCAAGCTTGTTCCGGGAGCGGCAGACAGCAGCTATGGAATTTATTGTGCACGCCTTGCGGGTCTTCCTGAAGGGATCATTGATCGTGCTTACGGCTTGCTACAGAGCATTGAGCAGGCGGCTCATCCGGGTGGGTCCTCTATTCACTATGGGGGTGGACTAGAAGTTCAGGCAGCTGGAAAAGAGGTCGCAACTACATCTATCCAAGAACCTGTTAGTGTCATCGCAGAAACTTCCGGGATTACTGCGGACTCATACTCATCAGTAGCAGATGAAGTAGTACAACTGTCTATCTTTGGCGAGGAAGAACCACGAAAGAATCGTAAAGGTAGTGCACATCAGGTAGCGGTAACTGAGGTACAAGAGGATCCAGCGATAAAAGAATTCATCACTTCTGTGCGTAACGCAGATCTTATGAATATGACTCCACTGCAGGCTATGAGTCTGCTGAACGATCTGAAGATGAAAGCGAAGGATCTTTAATTATTGATTGCCTAGATAAGAGGTGAATGAAATTGGCCAAAATTCATATATTGGACGAGCATATTGCCAACCAGATTGCTGCGGGTGAAGTTGTGGAGCGGCCAGCTTCTGTTGTGAAGGAGCTGGTTGAGAATGCCATTGACGCAGGCAGCACGAGGATTGAGGTATCGGTAGAGGAAGGCGGTTTACAGAGCATCCGAGTAAAAGATAACGGTTCAGGGATCGAGGCTGAGGATTGCGAGACCGCTTTTTATCGCCATGCTACAAGTAAAATCGCTAATGGGCGAGATTTATTCCAGATTACTAGCTTAGGGTTCCGTGGGGAGGCACTTCCCAGTATTGCGGCGGTATCTAAAGTCTCTCTTCTGACGGCTACAGCGGATGACGGCAAAGGACGCCTGATTGATATTGAGGGTGGTAACTTAATTCGGAATGAGGACTCCCCTTCGGGGCGTGGGAGCGATCTTGCGGTTCGTGAATTGTTTTTTAATACGCCGGCAAGGCTGAAATATATGAAGAGTATCCAGACGGAGTTAGGTCATATATCGGATGCAATGTACCGAATGGCGCTGGCGCATCCTAGTATCTCTTTTACCTTGCATCATAATGGCAATCAGCTGCTGCATACACTCGGAAATGGTGATCTGTTACAGGTGATCGCAGCTGTATACGGAACTTCAGCAGCCAAGGCTATGCTGCCGATTACGGCTGAGGATTTGGATTACCGCATTTCTGGTTATATAAGCCGTCCAGAATGGACACGTTCAAATCGAAATGCTGTGACTACCATTGTGGGGGGACGTTATATTCGTAGCAATGGTCTGAACGCAGCGATCATGCGTGCTTATCATACTTTGCTTCCGATTAACCGATATCCGCTGCTGGTGCTCGAACTGGACATGCATCCTTCACTTGTGGATGTCAATGTTCATCCGGCCAAGCTGGAGGTTCGATTTAGTAAGGAGAATGAGCTTTACACGTTTGTTGAACAAGAAATTCGTAAAGTGTTGCTGGGGCAAAGCTTGATTCCGCGTCCTAGTAAAGAAACCATCGGGCCGAAGGGCAGCAGTTCATTTATACAGGAGCAGTTTGCTTTCTCCAAAGGGACAGCTCCGGCACCAACATCGACTGAGGTGGACAAGGATTCAGTTCCTCAGGGATCTGGAAGTTCCTTCAGTAGACAACAACAATCAAACATTGAGCTGAGCGCCCGTGAGTTCAGGAAGGAGGGGCTGGCTGATAATCCGATGACCTGTGAAGCGGCTCCATCCTATGGGACAGGCTATCAGTCTGCCTCTTCGCAAGGACGTCAAAGTAATGTGAGCAACAATTATTCTAATAGCTATCGCCCGCAAGAACCTGCAGCATCGCTGAAGCAATTCCCTACTGCCCAAGCGATATGGGCTCCACCGCAGCAGGAAGAACCGGGACTTCCGCCCTTCCCTGAACTAAATTATATCGGGCAGCATCATGGGACTTATATTATTGCTCAGAATGACGGAGGGCTGTATCTCATAGATCAACATGCAGCTCACGAACGCATAAATTACGAATATTTTTATGAGAAATTCGGTCGTCCTGAAGATGCTTCTCAGGATCTACTGTTGCCAATTACACTTGAGTTCACCCCTTCGGAAAGCCGTCAACTCAGTGAACGTCTACACTGGTTTCAGCAGGCTGGAGTTTACCTTGAGCATTTTGGTGGGCAGACCTTCCTGATCCGATCTTTGCCTTATTGGTTTCCTGAAGGCGAAGAGAAAGCGATCGTTGAAGAAATGGCGGAGTGGGTCTTGAGTGAACGAATGATTGACCTTGCGAAACTGCGAGAGAAGTCGTCTATTCTGTGTTCATGTAAAGCTTCAATTAAAGCTAACCAGAAACTAACAGAACAGGAAGTCGAGGCGTTGCTGTCTCGTCTGGCAGCATGTCGGCAGCCGTATACCTGTCCACATGGGCGACCCATTGTGATTTCTTTTTCATCCTATGATTTAGAGAAATTGTTCAAACGGGTGATGTAATTGTAAGTCTATATTAGTTGAACTTGAAATTTTTCTATTAAGGTAATTGCATGACTGCGGTGAATGCTTGGACTTCCGGCCGCTGTTGTCCCCGGATTTCTTGATTATATACCGTGTTTCACGGTTGAAATCCGGGGACAAAGGCGGTCGCTATCGCTCCTACAGTTCCAAACTTCCCCTCCGTCACTTTTCCTTTTAGAATGTTTTTAAGATCAACTTATAAGAAATTTGTTGTAAGTATGACTGGAGGCAACATGATTATAACTACGGGTTATAGCCCGATAATGGAAATTGTAGAGCGAGCTCAGAGTCTTGCAGAGAGAACGGGCTGTAAGTACGCTCCACGTGAGAAATTCTCTATACCTAAGCTGGTGGAACACTACGGAGACGAGGATATTCTAATTCTTTCTCAAGAAGCCGTTCGTTTACACCGACTAGGGATGGAGCCTATGGAGTTTCACCCGAGCATGGGGTTTGTTCGCGCGAAACGAATTCTAAAGGGCGATATAGAGCCGATGCTTGTCGCAGCAAGAATGCTTCCCGGAGATAGTGTACTAGATTGCACAGCGGGGCTAGGCGCTGATTCCTTGCTGTTTGCTGTGCATGGTGGTGAGTCCTCTGAGGTTACCGCTCTGGAGAGCTCATTGCCGCTGTACGCGTTGCTCTACGAAGGGATGCGTCACTATACCTCTGGGCAAGTAAAGGTTAATGAGGCCTTGCGTAGAATTAATGTCGTGCATAGTGAACATTTGGACTACTTGCGTGCTCAACCGGATCGAAGTATAGATATTGTGTATTTTGATCCTATGTTCCGGGTGCCACTGACAGGTTCTGCTTCGATTTCCCCGCTACGGCAGTTTGCTAATCGTGCTGCATTATCGCTAGAGAGCGTAGCTGAGGCAGTGAGAGTTGCTCGTAAAAATGTTCTTTTGAAAGAGAAGGCTTTAAGTGGCGAATTCGAACGTCTTGGCTTTACCGAGCTGCTCCGGAGCAACTCCAAAACATCGTACGGGGTGATACACATTGACAACTAAAGAGAGACATAAGGTTCTAGTCCTATTAGGACCAACCGCCGTAGGTAAAACTAGGTTAAGCCTAGAGCTTGCAGCTGCATATAACGCAGAGATTATTTCTGGCGATTCGATGCAGGTTTATCGTGGTATGGATATTGGTACGGCTAAGATCACTCCAGCGGAAATGAAGGGAATTCCCCATCACCTAATTGATATTCATGATCCGAAGGATCCGTATTCTGCTGCTGAATTTCAGGAGCAAGGTCGCAGACTTATCGAAGAGATAAGCAGCCGTGGAAAACTTCCATTTATTGTTGGGGGGACGGGTCTATATATTGAGTCCTTATGCTACGGATTTCAATTCTCTGAAGCCGTTGCTGACGAAGCTTTCCGTAAAGAACAGGATCAATTTGCAGAAGAGCATGGAGCGCTTGCACTGCATGCCAGGCTTGAAGCGGTTGATCCAGACAGTGCGGCGAAATTGCATCCGAATGACCGTCGTAGAATTATTCGGGCACTGGAAATTCATCAGCAGACAAAGACCACACTTTCCGCTTCACATGCAGCTCAAACTAAGGAATCACCCTATGACTTATGTCTTATAGGTTTGACAATGGACCGGAAAATACTATATAAACGTATTGAGGACCGAATTGATAGCATGCTTGCGGATGGTCTTGTTGCTGAGGTAAAGGGACTGCTGGATAACGGTTACAGCAGAAGCCTTGTGTCCATGCAGGGGTTGGGCTACAAGGAAATTGCCGCTTACCTTGCGGGAGAACTGACGCTTGAGGAAGCTGTGATACTGCTCAAACGCGATACTCGCCGATTCGCCAAAAGACAGTTGTCATGGTTTCGCCACATGAAGGAAATCGAGTGGATCGATGTCGAAGGTGAGCAAAACTTTTCTGAGAATTTCTCAAAAATACGTGCTATAATAGCAGGAAAGTTTCTCTCAGGTCTTGAATATACTTCTGAACAATATAATTGAACCATTGGGGGTACGTCATATGAACAAGTCCATTAACATCCAAGATACATTCTTGAACCAACTACGCAAAGAAAATATCCCTGCTACAGTATATTTAACCAACGGTTTTCAAATCCGGGGAATTATTAAAGCATTCGACAATTTT
Organism: Paenibacillus sp. FSL R10-2734; assembly: GCF_037963865.1. Taxonomy (NCBI): domain Bacteria; kingdom Bacillati; phylum Bacillota; class Bacilli; order Caryophanales; family Paenibacillaceae; genus Paenibacillus; species Paenibacillus sp. FSL R10-2734. The sequence goes on from NZ_CP150170.1 coordinate 3,805,201, forward strand.
ACTATCGTTATTGATAGTGACGGGCGGCAGCAAATGGTGTATAAGCATGCGATTTCCACATTTACACCACAGCGCAGTGTATCACTCATGCAGGATAATAGTAACGAAGAATAACACTTAACAAATTTGAAGTGAAACCTTTCTTGTTTATAAATCGTTTGAATAGAGAGTGTGAGAGCAACCTGAGAAGGTTGTTCTTTTCATTCAAGGCAGACCATTTATGATTTATTCAAGGAAGGGAGTCAGGAGGCACCATGTCCAGAGACGATACATCAAGGACGAATAATAATAGAAATAGAGGATCGTCCAGTTCCAATTCTAATTCAAAACAAAAACCGAAAAGTAAGAAGAAAAAGAAGTTTTTAACTAAGAAGCGTGTGCTGTGGAGCTTGTTCTTTGCCACGGCGTTGGCCATTTTCTGTGCACTCGGCGGTTATTTGTTCATTATGCTGAATGGGCAAAAGCTTCTCCTTGAGAATCAAGACAAACTAACCGTTAATGAAACAACAAAGGTATATGACCGCAATGCTAATTTAATCGGCGAATTATCACTAGAGAAAAGCGATCCTGTAGAGTATGAGAAGATCCCACCGTTATTAATAAATGCTTTTGTAGCTACAGAAGATAAACGCTTTTTCGAACATAAGGGCGTGGATTTATGGTCTATTGGCCGGGCAGCGGTAAAAGATATTGCTGCACGCAGCATGGTAGAAGGTGGTAGTACCATAACTCAACAGCTAGCCAAAAATATCTTCTTAACACGGGATAAGACATTTTTCCGTAAAGCGACTGAGGTATCCATTGCTGTAGCGTTGGAGAACCAGAATACTAAAGAAGAGATCATTACCATGTACCTGAACCGAATAAACTTTGGGGGTACGGTCTACGGAATAAAAGCAGCATCGGAAAGATATTTTGGTAAGAGCGATCTGAATGATCTTAAGATTTGGGAAATGGCGACATTGGCTGCGATGCCTAAGGGGCCGTCTCGTTACAACCCCCTCCGTAATCCGGATCTTTCAAAGGAACGTCGAGCAGTTGTGCTTCAGCTCATGTATGAGCAAGGTTATATAACGGAGCAAGAGAGAAACGAAGCGCAAGCCGTGGATTATAATTATAAGCCGCCAGCAAAGAAACAGCGTTATCAAGCTTTCATTGATTTTGCAGTGGATGAAGCAGAAGAGAAATTTGGATTGTCCGAAGATGATCTGAATATTGGCGGTTATAAGATTTACACGACGATGGATAAACATGCTCAAGAAACCGTAGAGGATGCTTTTGCAGACAGTGATAATTTCGAGAAAAGTGTAGACGACGAATTGGTACAAGGTTCAATGACCATCGTGAATCAGGAGAATGGCGGCATTGTTGCACTCCTTGGTGGACGGAATTATGAGAGAAAAGGCTACAGTCGTGTAACTGGCAGCCGGCGATCTCCGGGTTCAGCCATTAAACCAATCATTACTTATGCTCCGGCGCTGGAAACGGGTAAGTACTCCATGAATTCTGTCCTTAACAATGAAAAGCAGTGTTTCGGGAACTATTGCCCAACCAATCTTCACGGGTATTCAAAAGGTATCAGTATGAGTGATGCTATACAGAAATCGGAGAATATCCCTGCGGTCTGGCTGCTTAATGAAATTGGAGTGAATACCGGATTTAAATTCGCCAAGAAATTGGGGATTGGTCTGGAAGATGAGGATAAAAACCTCTCGCTGGCTCTCGGCGGTATGAGCAAAGGAACGAACACATTGGAAATGGCGCAAGCCTATAGTGCTTTTGCAAATGGCGGTGAACTACGAGAAGCTTATTCCATTAAATCGATTACGGATAGTAGTGGAGAGACCGTCTTCAAAGCTAATACAACGCCTGAACGTGTTATGAGTAAGGAGACGGCTTATCAACTGACAGAGATGATGCAGAAGGTTGTAGAGAGCGGAACAGGTAAAAAAGCTAGGATTGACCGACCTGTAGCCGGTAAGACCGGTACGACTCAAAGTGGATATTCTGGAATCAGCTCGAACCGTGATGTTTGGTTTGTGGGATATACACCAGAATGGACAGCAGCAGTCTGGATGGGTTATGACAAGCCAAGCAAGACGCATCTGCTTAAGAGAAGTAGTTCGCTTGCTGCAGCTTTCTGGGGTAAAGTGATGGAGGAAGCATTAAAGGATGTTCCTAAGAAATCCTTCCCTCAGATAGACAATGTCATAGCGCCTGAACCTACAGAAACAACTGAACCAACTCAGAACGTTAGTGGACTTACAGCAGCTTATGATCCATCTACGATGACAGTAAATCTCAGCTGGCAGGCAGTCCCTGTTGCAGGAGTAGAATATCGTATTTATCGTAGAGAGTCATCCGAGGCTGATTTTGGCTTATTGCTAAATACGGTCACGACTAGTGCAGGGGACTTTAGTGCACTGCCTGGTCTGGTTTACGAGTATTATGTTACTTCTTATGATCCTGCAACCCAATTGGAAAGTGAACCATCGAATGTGGTTACTGTCTCAGTGCAGGATGAAATGCCAACACCTGAGCCAACCATTGATCCAAATCTTCCAACACCAACACCTGAGAATGGTGGAGACAATGGCGGAGATAATGGCAATGGTGGTAATAATGGTGGTGGCAACGATGGAGGCGGAAATAACGGAGGAACAGGTACCTTGCCTGAGTTTACTACTCCTCCACCGTCAGCAACTCCGATTCCTACTACACCACCAGAGGAACCTTCTGGAGGCGGAAATCCAGGGAATGAGAGTGGTGATGTGACCACTAGCCCTGATCAACAGGCTGGCAATGTGAATGGTGATTCGTCTGTTCAATAGTGATGTTTCAGAATATATGAAGTAAGCTTTTCTTTACCTGAAGCTGCCTCAACTGTAGTGAATGCTACTTTTGAGGCAGCTTCTTTTTTTACGTAAATATAAGGAGCGATCAAGGGTAAAAGCAGCACGGTGTAGCTCAAAGATACTGAAGGTTGACTAACCAGTAACGATTACCGACGAATAAACCTGCGAAAGTACATTTTTTAATGATACTAGGAGGGCGAAAATGATAATTCCTGCGAATCTGCAGTTATTCTTACATCAAATGAAGTCTCCGAGCTATATGTGAGAATATACCTGTACATTTGCAGTTTTAGGATTTAATGAAGAGATTATCTGCTCGAAAAACTGTACTCATGCAGGATTTCATTAGTCCAGCGAAAGGTACGGCTGAATAAGAGAGAATAACATTTTCATAGCGGGATGTGAGCCGATGGCTCATGAAAGTTTTTTGAGAGTAATTAGTGGTGATTCCCCTGATTATAGCCGATGATTGCTTAAAATGATTTGCTGTATTTTGCGGGATGTTTTGAGTGTATCCGCTAAATGTGTTAAGCTGAAGACACCATACTGGAGAGGGTAATTTCTATGAAACGTAAATTCGGAGACCGGGCCAACTGGCGCCGGATTACGCGTCGCCATTTTGCCTGCCGCTATGTGGAGAGCCGGGAATTCAGCGGATTTATTACGCTTTATACCATCTACGGGCTGAAAGAACCACTGTGGAAGAGCTATGGACGGCATACATATCGTATTGCGGATAAAGGTTATTCTTGGCTGCAATATTTTCCAAAAGACAGTCACTATATTGTGACGGCTATGTTCGACGAACGGCAAAATATTATTCAATGGTACATAGACACCTGCAAGGTGCAAGGCGTCACAGACCAAGGCGTTCCATGGTTTGATGATTTGTATCTGGATGTGGTTGTGCTTTGGAACGGCGAGGTTTTCTTGCTTGATGAGGATGAATTGGAGGAAGCGCTGGAGAGGGAAGATATCTCAGAAAGTGACTATAAACTCGCTTGGGAGACGGCCAATACTATTTTACGCGGCATTGATGCTCATGCTTTCCCTTATTTCTCACTATCATTGAAGCATCGTGCCGAATTATTTCATCATGGAGAATTCAGGAGGAAATAAAGAAATGGAATGGTACGTCTACGGAAGAGGTTCTTCCCCGATTCGGATTGTTTCCAAAAAACGCAGATTCTGGACGAAACGAACGTTGCTTATTGCTTTATCGATTATTGTGATTGCTGGATTGTTGTGGTGTGCTCATGCGTTAAACAATATTAATAAAGCTGCCACGACGGATCCTATGCAAAAGGGGGATGCTGGGATTATTCTTGGCATGTCGATGTGGGGGGACGAACCTAGCCCTGGACTTAAGGAACGGCTGGATTATGGGCTGAAGCTTTATCAGGAAGGGATGTTTCCACATTTTATTGTTTCTGGTGGTTTGGATAAACCTGATTTACAATATACCGAAGCTCAAGGAATGCGTAATTATTTGGTTGCTAAAGGAGTGCCAGATAGCGCCATTTACGTAGAGAATGAAGCTACCAGCACTTACGAGAATCTTTTGTATAGTAAAGAGATTATGGCACGTGAGGGTTTGTCTTCAGCAATAATCATTACGCATACTTATCATGGGTGGCGGGCTCATGAAATTGCTGACGAGCTTGGATATGTGAATCCTGAGCTGGGACTTACAGAATCCACCGTACTTTCGATGACAAGACATAAAACACGTGAGATTCTAGCCTATACAAAATGGAAGCTTCAGCAGCTATTCCTGTGATTTGTCCAAAAAATCCCGAATCTTCTAATAACACTTCATTTACTGGAATAGACTTGATTAGAGAAGTCAGCCCTGGATAATGAGGTGATACCGATGAGCGGACGCGTAGCAGCGGCCAGTGGACGGGAGGAAGAAAGACCGTCTCGACAAATCAATATTGTATTGCGGAGTCAAGAGCCTCCGGCTATAACTAACCCTTCTGGAGAGAGTCGGCCAGTAGCTGCAAAAAATCACGGCCACACTAGCCTATTCCAAGAGTTAACGCAAGAATTGGAAGGTTTAGTGGGTCTGGACAATATCAAAGAGCTAGTCTTTGAAATCTACGCCTTGTTACAGATTGCTCAAATGCGAACTGAGGCAGGACTAGCAAGCGGTGGGCAAGCTTATCACATGGTTTTTAAAGGGAATCCCGGAACTGGGAAGACAACCGTGGCTAGAATCGTAGCTAAGCTGTTCCAGCGTATGGGTGTACTGACCAAAGGACATCTCATTGAAGTGGAGAGAGCCGACCTTGTCGGAGAATACATCGGTCATACTGCACAGAAGACTCGCGATCTGGTGAAAAAAGCTTTGGGCGGTATTTTGTTTATCGATGAGGCCTATAGCCTTGCTCGCGGTGGAGAAAAGGATTTTGGAAAAGAAGCGATTGATACGCTCGTCAAAGCCATGGAAGATCATCGCAGTCAATTTATACTTATCTTAGCGGGGTACTCTGGAGAGATGGAGTATTTTTTGATGAGTAATCCCGGATTGCCTTCACGGTTTCCAATACAGGTGGAATTTCCTGATTATACGATCGATCAACTCCTGCAAATCGCTGAATTGATGGCAAAAGATCGTGACTATATTTTGATGCCACAGGCGATACTCAAGTTAAAGCAGCATTTGTTAGTAGAGAAGACGGAGAGTCTTCATGCTTTCAGTAATGCGCGGTATGTTCGCAACGCGATTGAGAAAGCTGTTCGTGGGCAGGCTGTAAGACTGTTAAACCAGTATGAAAGTACCAGCCCAGGCAAGCAGGAATTAATGACGCTGCGAACTGAGGATTTCAAATTATGATTTACAGGATACTATCACCGTCATAAGGAGCATGACATACATGGCAATAACTACGCATGATACGGAAACAGATGTACAAGATCGAGCGATATTGGTAAGTCTCGTCACAGATAAAATTAAAAGAACCGGAATTGATCCGGAGCTTTCACTACAGGAATTAGTGCAATTAGCCGAAACGGCTGGTGTTGAAGTTCTGGATGTGCTGCGTCAGAATAAGGAAACGCCTGATGTTAGATGGTTTATTGGTAAAGGTAAAGTAGAAGAGCTACGGATGGCTGCAGATGCTCTTGGGGCTAATACAGCAATATTTGATCAGGAATTGTCCGGAGCGCAAGTACGGAACCTTGAAGAGGCTCTGGATCTAAAGATTATTGACCGGACGCAGCTTATTCTGGATATTTTTGCGGGGCGTGCGAAGACGCGAGAAGGGATTATTCAGGTAGAGCTGGCACAATTGTCTTATCTGTTACCTCGGCTTTCCGGCCAAGGGAAGAACTTATCCAGACTTGGTGGAGGAATTGGTACCAGAGGTCCGGGTGAAAGTAAACTGGAAACCGATCGCCGACATATTCGTGATCGAATTACGGAGCTGAAACGCCAGCTGGATGAGGTTGTTAAGACTCGTGAGCTACATCGGGAGCGTCGCCGCAAGGCGGGAGCGGTGCAAGTCGCACTTGTTGGGTATACGAATGCAGGTAAATCAACGCTGCTTAAGCAACTAACGGATGCGGATGTCTATATTGAAAACCAGTTGTTTGCTACATTGGATCCTACTTCACGTGTACTTGAGCTAGCAGGTGGTAAAGAGGTTGTGCTTACGGATACTGTAGGCTTCATTCAGAATCTTCCGCATGATCTTGTCGCATCATTCCGTGCAACGCTGGAGGAAGTGAATGAGGCCAATTTGGTGTTACATGTGGTGGATGCCTCTTCACCAATGCGTGAGGAGCAGATGGAGGTTGTCCATTCCATCTTGCAGGATCTAGGTGCAGCTGGTACACCGCAAATCGTACTTTTTAATAAAATTGATCTATGTCAGCCTGAGCAGCTGGAAATGTTGCCAACGGGTAAAGGATATTTGAAGATCAGTGCATTTAACCCTGAGGATTTAACTCGAATTACCGAAATTATCGCCGATGAATTGGCTGGCGACACTCTCAACTTCCGCATTCCCGGAGACAGAGGCGACATTTCTTCCTTGCTCTATAGGGTAGGAGAGGTTCTTGAAACGACTTACGATGAGAACGATGTGCTCTATAACGTTCGTCTTAATAAAGAGGATTATGACAAATGGAGTTACAAGCTTGCTGAATTTGTGGACCAGCAGTAATTTTGTCAGCCATCCCTAAAGTGGAAATGCTTTGTGTATAGGTATAAAATAATAGCTAATCTAGAAAGCGTCAGGTAACTGCCGCTTTCTGTCATTATGATGGCAAGTAAATGTAAGGAGCGAATAAGAACGAATGGTAGTTTTTGCAGAGGATATTTTGAGCGCGGCAGAGGCCGCAGAAGTTGAAATAGAAGGCGCTGTCAAAGCCCTTGATCGTATTGTAGACAAGAATCAGTGGAAGGTTATAGAAGCGTTTCAGCGTCATCAGGTCAGTGATTTTCACTTTGCCGGCTCAACAGGGTATGCGTATAATGATCGTGGCCGTGAAGTGCTGGATCTTGTCTATGCTGACGTATTTGGTGCGGAATCAGCTCTGGTGCGACCGCATTTTGCTTCAGGAACACATACTATATCAACAGCCCTCTTTGGTGTATTACGTCCAGGAGATGAGTTGCTATACATCACAGGACGTCCGTACGATACCTTACATAAGGTGATTGGTCACGCAGGGGATGGGACTGGCTCTCTCGCAGATTTCGGAATTACTTACCGAGAGGTTGCTCTTACAGTAGATGGCAAGATCGATTGGGATGAGGTAGCTCTCGCCATTAATGAAAATACTAAAGTGATTGGAATCCAGAGGTCACGAGGATATGATTGGCGTGCTTCTTTCACAGTAGCTGAAATTGGTGAGATGACTTCGAGGGTAAAAGTGTTGAAACCGGAAGTGATTGTCTTCGTAGACAATTGTTATGGTGAGTTTACCGAAGAACTTGAGCCTCCACAGGTTGGTGTGGATCTAGTAGCAGGATCGTTAATTAAGAATCCAGGTGGGGGTATTGCTGAGACGGGTGGTTATATCTGTGGCCGACAGGATCTTGTGGAATTGGCAGCTTATCGATTAACCGCTCCTGGTATAGGTGGTGAAGTAGGGGCTATGTTAGGAACAACTCGTGGGCTTTACCAAGGGTTGTTTATGGCTCCTCACACTGTAGGACAAGCTTTAAAAGGGAGCATCTTTGCTGCATCCGTATTTCAGCGTTGCGGTTTTGAGACAAAGCCAGCGTGGAACGAGCCCCGTACAGATTTGATTCAGGCGGTTTCCTTTGATGGGCCAGAACATTTAATTGCCTTTGTTCAGGGCATACAACGCGCTGCGGCTGTTGATAGCCATGTAGTTCCAGAGCCATGGGATATGCCTGGATATGAACATCCTGTTATTATGGCGGCAGGTACGTTTATACAAGGTGGTAGCTTAGAGTTATCTGCAGATGCGCCTATACGAGCTCCCTATATTGGCTATATGCAAGGTGGTTTAACCTATTCACATGTTAAATATGGCGTTTTAATGGCACTTCAAAGTATGCGTGAGAGAAAATTGCTGTAAGAATATCTCACACACCATTGACACGCTGTATTAGGAAATGTACAATGAGATCAGAAAAAGATCATTGGAAGGTTGGATGAGTCATGGGTGATGAAATCCGCAGAAATATGGCACTATTTCCTATTGGAATTGTAATGAAGCTGACTGATTTGTCCGCAAGACAAATTCGTTATTATGAGCAGCACAGTCTGATCGTACCAGCACGTACGTCAGGGAATCAGCGTTTGTTCTCTTTTAATGATGTTGAGCGCCTATTAGAAATTAAAGCTCTGATTGAGAAGGGTGTTAATATTGCTGGCATTAAGCAAGTGATGAATCCTGTCTCTAAGGAATCCGAGGAAGCTACTGTGATTACCCCTGATACAGAGGTTAGACGTAGAGAGTTATCCGATTCCCAGCTTCACCGAATGCTGAAGCAAGAACTAGTTTCCGGTAAAAGACCGGGACAAGTGTCTCTGATTCAAGGTGAGTTATCCCGGTTTTTTAATAAATAATAATATATAGAAGTTCGAAAGGGAGAGGATCACATGAGCTTTTCTAAAGAGGATATTTTACGCATTGCCAAGGAAGAGAATGTTCGTTTTATTCGTCTGCAATTTACGGATCTATTAGGTACTATCAAGAATGTAGAGATTCCAGTTAGTCAATTGGAAAAAGCACTTGATAACAAAATGATGTTTGATGGTTCTTCCATCGAAGGTTACGTACGGATTGAAGAATCTGATATGTATCTCTTCCCTGACCTTGATACATGGGTAATCTTCCCTTGGGTGACAGATAGCCGTGTAGCTCGTCTGATCTGTGACGTTTACATGCCAGATGGTACACCTTTTGCTGGAGACCCACGTGGTATCCTCAAACGTTGTCTGAAGGAAGCAGAAGAAATGGGCTTCACAGCTATGAACGTTGGACCAGAACCTGAATTCTTCCTATTCAAGACAGACGAAAGAGGCAATCCTACTACTGAATTGAATGACCAAGGTGGATATTTCGACTTAGCGCCAACGGATCTAGGGGAAAACTGCCGTCGCGAAATCGTATTGACCCTTGAAGAAATGGGCTTTGAAGTCGAAGCTTCCCACCATGAAGTAGCTTCCGGCCAGCATGAGATTGACTTTAAATATGCTGACGCGATTACTGCTGCTGACCAAATTCAAACCTTCAAGCTCGTTGTGAAGACGGTAGCCCGTCAACATGGCCTGCATGCAACTTTTATGCCTAAACCATTGTTCGGTATCAACGGATCTGGTATGCACGCTCACCAATCCTTGTTTAAAGGCAAAGAGAATATGTTCTATGACGAAAGCGACAAGCTGGGTCTGAGCAAAACTGCACGTTACTACATGGCTGGTATTTTGAAGCACGCTCGTGCTTTTGCAGCGATTACTAACCCAACTGTGAACTCATACAAACGTCTTGTTCCTGGTTATGAAGCACCTTGCTACGTAGCTTGGTCTGCAAGTAACCGTAGCCCAATGATTCGTATCCCGGCTTCAAGAGGCCTTAGCACACGTGTTGAAGTTCGTAACCCGGACCCAGCAGCTAACCCATACCTCGCACTTGCTGTTATGTTGAAAGCAGGGCTAGACGGTATTAAGCGTAAGCTTGATCTTCCAGCTCCAATTGACCGTAACATCTATGTGATGTCTGAGGAAGAGCGTATTGAAGAAGGCATTCCAAGCTTGCCATCCGATTTGAAAGAAGCACTTAGCGAAATGATCCGCAGCCATGTTATTACCGAAGCTCTCGGTGAACATGCTCTGGCTCACTTCTACGAGCTGAAAGAAATCGAATGGGACATCTACCGTACACAAGTTCACGAGTGGGAAAGAGCGCAATACATGACTCTTTACTAGAATCTTCAAACCCTTGACACCTATGGTGTTGAGGGTTTTTTTGTGTTTGGGCAAGGTTAGGAGGTTATGTGGAGGTTTATGAGCGCCCCCGTAATGCCCTCTAAAAATGTAGTTTCATTCGAGGATACTTTTATGTGTGTATATGTCCGCTGTGATTCTCATACTACCGTGACCTAAACGTTCTTGTACGTACTTCATATCGTTACTAGCCTCAAGTAAATGGACAGCATGAGTGTGACGAAGAGAATGGATCGGCATTGCCGGGTGACCAATACGTTTCAAAATTCGCGAAAAAGAATTGAATAGAGAAGATTTCGGCATGAAATTATCACCATCTCTACAACGTACTAGATTTAAGTTATGCTTGTATAATTCATTCCAAGCTAATTTGTTCTGGTTCTGATGTTTAAAATGTTGTTTCAAATCTTGAATAAGAGATGTGCTTATTTGTATTGTTCGTTCTGAATTAAAAGTCTTTGTATCCCCGAAAAGTTCCTCATCGCTATCAGCGGAAAAATCCAGTGTTTTGTTAATGGTTAATATTGTTCTGGCTGAATAAGCGTGTTCTTTCGAATTGTCCCCACCTAATATTCCTGAAGCCATTCATTCAAAAACGACAATAACGGTAGATCGCTTTGCTCGAATCCTTCTGCTAGTTTGCTCTCAAAAGCAACTGCAGCTATTTGCGCTTCTTTTTTTGTTTCAAAACCTCGTGGAGACTTTTCTTTAATCTTTTGGGTAATTGGGTCTCTATACTTTAATCGAAATTCCCATCCTGTTGGATGTTTCTTGAAATTTGCCATTTGTACCTCTCTGTTAGAACGTGCGTTCTATTTTTGTATATGTTAAACCGCTTTGCAGCGGTGAGAGCGCAAATACTTAATTAAAAGCACCTTTATAATAAATAACCATTTCTTTAGGGAATTCTATTCTGCTAAAGTACGAAGAAATTGATTCTCCTTGTTCTATGGTACCTGTGACCTAATTCGTGGCACATATCAAGCGCTGCCATTCATGACTTAGTTGATTGTTAATTACGTACTTCTGACGAAATTTGGTATAAAAAACCCCTTTCGTTGATTCGCCAAGATCCTCAAAATTATTTTAACGGTCAGCTGCTGCTCTAGAAGAGTCACAACAACAGATAAAGGACATTGATGAACACCAGGCAGTCGAACAGTGTAGGGGCATTGCACTGATAGAGGCAAAGCAGACCATAGCCCGGCAACGGGAGGCGCTGGAATCAAGTCGTAAAGTTATGGAGGATGCGCTATCCGTAGGAGAGGCACGTTACAAGGATTTTGATACGCAGTTATGCCCATGGCGGATTTATCGGATGGAGTGAAAAGCATAGATGCAGCCCTAGGAAATAAGGAAGGGAGCGATAAGGCATGAAAAATTGACCACGGAACAAAAAGAAGCATTTTACCGAAAGAGAAAGATAGAACGGCCGAATTTCAAAGAATTGGCAACCAAACTAAATTGTACCCGGGTAGAGTTGGTCAGTGCTCAAATGGGAAATAACTTACCTTACGATGTGTATGTGGCTGTAAGGGACTGGATCGGGGAGGGTAATTCATGACACATGTACAGATGACAAACCAGCAGCTTAACCGGGCGCTGGCGGAGTTGATGGGGTACACAGTCACCGACTTTAGTTATGGAGATGATCCTGATAATTACGACTATTTAATGGTTGTAGATGAGGTTGGAGAGCAGTGTGGTGAAGCTAGATTAAGCGAAGAAGAGGCCTGGGACGAAGTACCAAACTATTCCGTTTCTGTCAGCTTAGAGGTAGAGGTAAAGGCACTGGATCTGAACACGGCAGCTTAGGCGCGAAGCGAGCGTATAGGAAGGCTGATGCTGATGAAAAAAAGTTATCTCAGGATGAAATCAGATTGTGAGTTTGTGATAGAGTGGCTGTCTACAGGACGTAGACCAGGTAATAAACGCGGGATAGAAAGGCGAGCAGTATATCAGCGTGAGATACTAATGGACCCTATTCGAATACAATCATTTATCCAACAAAGTAATGCTGGGAGTCCAAGTAATTTATCAGAGTGGCAAAGATTTCAGATTGAAGATGCATTATCAACATTGAGTCCTCGTGAAAAGGAATGTTATGTATTAGCTTTTGGCAATTGCTACTCACGTAGTCAAATTGCTCATCTTCTTGGAATGAAAAAGGAGAGTGTTAACGAGTATATCGCCCGAGGGTAGATGAAAGTTGGAAAATTAATTCAAAATAGTTTGTTTTTATGTGATTAAATATACATCTCTTTTATATGTAAACGATGTATATTTAAGGAATAAATTACCTATAATTGAAATCGTTTCTTGTAGATCTATTTCTATGAACATCATTGCGAGCGCTCGCCTTCAAACGATAGAAATAGAACCCCATCTTGAGATTTGATGAAATGGGTATTAATTACTTTTTATCAAAGGAGGCGACAGTCTAATCGTCTATAATGGCAGTTTGATTGGGAGAATTTGAAATCTGACTAAATGAAAATTAAAGGAGTGGACTTATCTTATGAAACGGTTACTCAATAGGAAATGGTTGATAGCGATTCTGGTACTTGTATTTATTGGATCCGCAGCACCTGCTGTATTTACTCAGACGACGCATGCTGCTGGAACGACCCCTAATGTCATTATAAATGTAAATAGCAATAAAACATTGGGAGTCAGTGGATGGGATAAACAAGCGGATGGGGCGCTTATCATACAATGGAACTTTAATTGGAATTCCATTGTTAATGATCAAAAATGGTATTTTGAAGATCTAGGAGACGGCTATTATCACATCAGAAACGTAGAAAGCGGAGATTTACTGGAAGTCAGCGAATCGTCTACATCCAATGGTGCTAATGTGATTCAATGGCCAGATAATGGCGGATGGAACCAACAGTGGAAAGTTGTTCCAACCAATAAAGATAGAGGTGACTCGTCATATATTATCAACCGAGGTAGTGGCAAGTATTTGGATATCTCGGGACAATCGACATCCGACGGAGGACAGGCTATCCAGTGGGATTATAATGGCGGCGCCAATCAGCGCTGGTTCATTCCGCCTGCATCGTAACACATATGAAGCTAATGCCACTCCGTTTCTACACATAGAAACGGAGTGTTTTTTTAGATAGAGAAATTCAAGTTGACACATAATTGCAATCACTAGCGTTGCCATAGATCTGGACGCTCTAATTGCGTTTTGCTTGCTCGAGCTGGTGAAGCTGGACACGAAGGTAAAACATAGCTTTTTGCAGCTCACTCGCTGGCTAACGAAGCACGTTTACGAAAAAATGCCCCCTCAATCGCGGAGTCGATTGGCCGTTCTGCGATTGAGGGGGCATCGTATTTAAATCGTTAATTTGAGCTTACAACAATGCGATCAAGACTTCGCGCCTACTTCGAGCATGTTGAGCACGCCTTGATCGAAAGGCTCTGGCGAAGGAATCCAACGAGGCATATCCATATCTCAGCAATCAAATCTATAACAAAGAAATCAATAAAAACAATGAGATTTTTAATTATCTTGAAAGTTGTCACCCGATAGCCACCTATATATAGGAGGAACCTATAAACGGTTCGATTCTTATAAAATAGGCGTGTGAAAACTGACCGATACTTTTGTAAGTGGTATGCAATAAACGCAAACAATGGGATGAAGATGAGTCATGCACCAGCCGATGAGCTCAGGGTTAATTGAGCTCATCAATTTATTTTTTAAAATTAATTGTCATCCTTACCATTTCCTTTCGTTTGAATTAATGTAAATGTAAGGAGAAAACACTAGATACCCCTTAATTTTTGTTCTTATTTACATATAAATTCAAACGAAAGGGAGATGAAATTAGTCGTATAGATATGATCGTCAACACCTAAATGGACAACAGAAAGCGATAGCTGCAAAAAGAGACAAAAATGATGAAGAGTTACCGAAACAATCGAAGAAAGAGGTTTGTGAAACATTCGGAGGTGAAGGACAAGTTTATAACGACGAATGGGATAGAGCATGGTTTAAATTTGATATGGTCTATCCGTCTCACGATTTGGTTAATGCAAAGATGGCGGATAGTGGGATTTCGAAGTACGTTGATTGTCCTGATTGTTCCCACAATTAAAGAAGTGAAGTCGCCAAAAGGCGGCTTTTTTATATTTAATATAAACTCATAATCTAAACCCTAAAAGCTGCAGAGGTGACGGTGAAGTAAGGTACATGGGTTGAGTTGAAATGGAAAGTGAAATGCTCCCTGTCAAGTAGACAGTGTAAAAAACAGTTAGATTACTGCCCTCAGTTCAAGTGAATAGAACTGGGGGGGGATTTTCTTTATCGCCGTTAAGCAGCTTGTCTAAACTCGTTAGGAGACAAACCATTCAAACGCTCCGTATAGCGGTAATTGTTGTAGTAACGGATATATTTTCTCACGTCTTTGAGGAGGTCATCATAGGTATCATATTTCGTCAGGTAATAGCTTTCTGCCTTCAATGTATCCCAAAATCGTTCTATGGGCTGGTTATCTAGGCAACGACTTACACGAGACATACTCTTAGTGAAACCACGCTTAACTTGAAGTCGCTTATACTCATGAGAGGTATATTGAAGCCCTCTGTCACTATGGAGCAGTGGGGTCACTCCTCGGTTCCTCCTATACGCTTTCTGCACCGTATCCATAACGAGTTTATTATTGTTGGAGTGGCTCATCATTACAATTAATTATTCTATGCATTTGATAATAGGGGAGTGATCGGATGGTGACTAGGGTTAATATGTACCTTAAAGAAGTGAAAATATGTTTTGAAGATGATGACTATGAGTTGATTAAATTCGAAGATATAATATCTGCAGAAGTATAGATTTTGTGCTTGTGCTGAAATCATTGAGCTAGGTTTTTGTACACACGTCCAAACCAGCCTCAATCATGATCATGACAAGTAGTGGGAACATCATAGAGCTCGGGATGATGTCTCGCGAGCAGGTGAGAGTTGAAGGATCACTTATTAACTCTTGAATAAAGCAACGGAGGGAATGGTTATTAAAATTTATGTAGTGGTTGATTTAATGGGGGAGTATTGGCGTTAGCGGGTGAATACAATAGAATTTTAGAAACACGGCAAAGTGTTGAACTGTACATTAAAGGGATCAATTAGTTTATCCGGCATCAGCCATAGATGTTTGATCGCAATTTATTGGAAGTGGGCAATATTTCAGGAGGGATTGGAGAAAGTATGAAGAAAAAAGACTGGATTTTAGTAATTTTAGTAGTCTCTCTTTTTGGGAATGTTGCATTATTTATAGATCATAAACGTGTCAGCAGAAATGAAGAATTGAAATATGAATTATTGAATGCTTACATTCAACGAGATCTAGCTCAACTTGAAGCAACAATACAGTATCAACAAGATAATAATTGGAAAAATGAAACTCTTGTTACATAGAAACTAGATTATGCCATCGATTCAATTATCTGACACAGTGGAATGGAAAGAGATAAGGATAAGGAAGATATCCTTATGAAAATGTACGATTACATCCATTTAGGTCAAAGGCTGCGTTCTAACGGATGTAAGACTGGCGTAGGATATGATACAAGCTGGGATTCTTTTGCGTCAAAAGTAAACGAGTTCGTTGGAGAGTCTTAGAAGTCAATATATGCATCGCTTTTTCTATAGGAGGGATGTTTTATTGTGGAATTACAATAAAATCTAAAAGCATTGTTTCTTCTATCGTACGGCATATAATTCTCAATACAGTTATGGTTTTAAATGGATTCATTTTAAAATAGAAACCGGGAAAAAGTCCCGAATTCTGGGATCTTTTTATATAAAAACAATAATAAATTTTAACAGAGCCTTCTAGCAATAAAGTGATCTTAGAATGTGTTAAGCTCATTGAGCTCCCATGAAAATAGAATCAGCTCAAAACCTGAAAAAGAGCATAATAAAGAAGACCCATAATAACACTTATAAAAAAAGGCTGAGCCTTATGTTTTCTTTATTAAAGTTAGATAGAGCGAAAATAACAAACTTCCTTCCTCAACCAATAAAGAATAGGCTGGTGTAAAAACCAGAGGAGGATTAATCTCCCATGAGTGCTTCCCAAAAGGGAAGGGGCTCTAAGGACCATAGTTGATCGACCTTCCTCTCCCAGCCATTGTAGCAGTATGGATAGATTCGTCGATCCGTTTTCATCATCTGTGGTGCGGCGATTGCGCTGCATGTATGGCTAACGGAGAACGATAGCTTTATAAAGACTCCTAACCGATACGATTTTAAAAATGTGCCTCATCAGTGATTATACTGACGAGGCATTTTAATTAGATAATTTCTATATCAAATTCAGCCCATCCTAGTGGCAGTGATTCGAAGTCGACTTCTTCGAGGGCTTCTGGTTCAATAATTACTAGTAGAGGTTCATGTATGTCAATCAATGTACCTGTACGTTCGCTGATTCCAATAAAAGTACCAATCGCAACAACGGTTCCGCGCCTTTCACCAAATCTGCTATTGTGATTCTCACAGATACATACGGACTGCCCCGGCATTAATTCTTCCCATCTCATAATTTTTGGGTTACTCCCAGTTCGTTAATAGTTCTCCGGAACATTCCAAAGTATGCAACCCAATCTTTTGAGTAATGGAACTGTCATTGTATCGTAAGCATCAGTCGCGTCTCCGGGAACCTATTTTCGTTTGCCGCGCGGGCGCCTTTTTTCTTGGTTCCTTTTTTCTTGTCCTTTAGCAATAGATAAGCTGTGAAACATTGTATTGTTGCTGTTAGGAGTTGTACCCAATTCTTCATCCATTCTCTCCTTTCGGGAAGGATTACTTTCACTTCCTGTATTTTTTTATTATTATAGATACATGAAGTAGTAGGAAGGTGAATATAATGCCGTTTTCGTACAAGCCCTTATGGGTGCTATTAGCGAATAATGAAATGAAGAAGCAGGATTTAAGGGAGGCACTTGGTCTTGGTCCGTCCACTATAGCGAAGATGGGTAAGGGAGAGAATATCTCTTTAGAAGTGCTGGACAAACTTTGTAGCCATTTCGGAGTACAACCAAATGATATTATTGAGCATGTAGAAGAGTCGTCACAGGGATAACCTTGACGGCTCTTTTGTTGACGGAAGATTTTTGTGTTATCTGTAATCAACCCTACGATAGTATGTAGAATACTTAAGCCCTGCTAACCATGATGGTAGCAGGACTTAAGTTTTATATCTCGAATTCTCCCCATATAACTGTTTCGGAAATTAATTTCTTCATTAATTTAAGGTATTTGCACCCTTTACTACCTTTAACTTAGCGCTGAATCTAAACCGCACACAAGTTCACGAGTGGGAAAGAGCACAATACATGACTCTTTACTAGAACTGTTAAACCCTTGACACCTTTGGTGTTGAGGGTTTTTTTTGTGGGCAAGTCGGTATTTTGAGCATTCCATTAATGATGTGCCCACAAAATGCCCACAAATAGTTGAAGGTAAAAGATGAAGCGTTACATATGAGATTCGAATTCTGCGGATTAAATCTGTCAGGTTGATATGATACGTGGGAGTTATAAGGAGTGGAAATAGAGTTCTGGAATGGTAACATTGTGGTTTTGATACTGATATTCTAAAGAAGCCGACGTATGCAGCCGCTATCGGACTCAGTAGACTTTATTCGCAGCTTTCTCTTCTTTTTGGCATGTTATCGGACCCCAAAGCCGTTATTGGCCTAAAAAACACCCGAAATGAGCCTCTATCGAAGGAATAACGTCACTGGTGGAGTTAGAATTAAAAGTGGACACCAGTTAACAGACTGACCGATAATGAGTCCACGGAGGTGTGTTCACATGGGAGAACATCGACAACGGTATAACGAAGAATTCAAGAAACAGACGGTGCAATTCATTCAAGATCAAACGAAGACGGTAGGTGACTTGGCCGAAGAGCTCAACATCCCTAAAAGTACTCTTCATCAATGGATGAGCCAATACCGAGAACTGAAGAATGAACCGGTAGCCAGCAGGGATCGAGTACGAGAACTTGAGGCGCAGTTGAAAGAAATGAGTCGCCAACTTCAAGAAAAAGATAATAAGATCGCTGATGTGGAAGAAGAATTAGCGATCGTAAAAAAAGCAGTGCACATCTTCAGCAAACCAAGGAACTAAGATTCCAGTTTATTGAAAAGCATCGCTCCGAGTTCCACTTGGAGAAGATGTGCATGTCTCTACAGGTGTCAAGGAGCGGATACTACAAGTGGCGGTTAGAAAAAACCAATACACAAAAGCTTCGTAGGACTGCCATAATGAAGCGAATTCAGTATCATTTTGCGGATCATCATAAGCGGTATGGGAGTCCGAAGATCACCGTCCTGTTACATCAAGAAGGCTACACCATTACCGAGCGTACTGTAAGCGTGTATATGCGACAAATGAAGCTTCGTTCCGTTGTGTGTAAAACGTATCGCGTGCAAACTACCGACTCCAATCATGACCACCCGATCGCTCCGAACACTTTAAACCAACAATTTAAGATCCTTAAACCCAACAAAGTATGGGTCACGGATATTACCTATATTCCTTGCCGAGGTGGACGCTTGTATCTAGCCAGTGTAATGGATCTTTGTACGCGTGAAATTGTAGGGTGGCGTCTGGAGAACCATATGGAAACTAGCCTGGTTTTGGGTGCCTTGCAAGATGCTTACGCAGCCAAACGACCCAAAAAGGGCCTATTGCATCACTCCGACCGAGGTTCTCAATATACTTCTCATGAATACGCTAAGCAATTGAAGGAATACGGCATGGAATCCAGCATGAGCCGCAGAGGCAACTGTTACGATAACGCCTGTATCGAGTCATGGCACAGCATTTTGAAGAAGGAACTTATCTATTGCAATCCACGCTTCAAAACCAAGGAGCAAGCCTACCAGGCGCTTTTTCAATACATTGAGTTTTACTATAACCGCAAGCGAATGCATGGTGCGCTGGGGTATCTTTCCCCCGTTCGTTTTGCTGAGCAATTTACTGGAAAATCTGTTTCGTGACTGTCCACTTTCTTGACAGAGGTCCATGGAGTCCGAAACTCTACGCAAAAGTCGTTTATTTGGCAAATAACATCATCTGGGACCGATACTCTTAAAGGATGGTGATAACTCGGTAGATCGGGGTTCCGAACTGACTTAACTGTATGAAAACACTAGAATGATTATGCAGCAAGAGGAGGTAGTTTCATACTATGACTAAGCTTTTTTAAGCCAAATCTAACTCGAAAAATGGGACTGTCACAACTGCCCAAGGAACTAAAGAGTCCACAAAAGCAATTCAATACCAATCACCACAAAAAATAGCATCTGGGCTGATGCCTATGATTAGAAAAAAATCCATTATATAGGGAATGATGCTAAAATATCTTATATAGTCAACTAATCCTTTCCGGAAAGGGAGCAATTATATGAATACTTTCATATATATAGGACTGGCTTTTTTCGTAATTTCTGGTATATGTGTTGGAGGATTTACGACGAGTCCGCAACAAAGAGGAATTTTTATTCAGAATCCAAAGATGACCGTAAAATTAAAAACAAAGTCGCGAATTGGTCTGCTTTAGGAGACATTATTTCGTTAGCAGTAGCAGGCATAATATATTTATTGTGACCCTCATTTACATAAAGTACCAAAAAGATTATATTGAATGCATTACTTATCGGATGAGGGGTGTTGAATTTGGCGAAGATTTTTAATGAGAACACAGTTACCTTTAAACAAAAGCAGTCCCCCATACCTGAGTTTGCTTGGCATACAAGTGAGAGATTAGCTGAAATGGTTAATTCAAAACATCTAGTCTTCGACATAAGATCTTTAGATCCAGATAAATATTCCTTTCCTTATCATTTTCATAGAAACGCTGAAGAGATATTTGTGATTTTAACTGGAAAAGCGATGTTAAGGACGCCCGGGGGTTTTACAGAGGTTACTGAAGGTGATGTGATATTTTTTGAAATGGGACCGGAAGGTGCTCATCAGCTTTATAATCATACGGAAGTGCCTTGCAAGTATCTTGATCTCCGAACGAATCAGGGCATAGATGTTTGCGAATATCCAGACTCAGGAAAAATCAACATTTTACCCTATCAAGAAATATATCAAGCGGATGAACAGGCGGATTATTATGTAGGAGAAGAACAGATTCGGGAGAAATGGAACGGAATGGAGGATCGTACTTGATACAAGATCGATGGTTCACAGTTATAAATATTGATCCGACAACTTATGCGATAAGTGAATATGGGCATTGGGAAAGGGTGCATTCTTTTTTACTATTAGGGAAAGAAAAAGCTGTGTTAATTGATACGGGATTAGGTATTGATAATATAAAAAGAATAACGGATGAGTTAACGGATTTACCTATCGCTGTCATCACTACGCATGTGCATGCTGATCATATTGGCAGTCATGGACAGTTTGAAACGATCTATGTTCATAAAGAGGATGAGGATTGGTTAATTAACGGAATACAAGGCTTGTCCCTTACCCAGATAAGAAGAGATATGAGCAGAGATATTACCCTTCCTATTCCTGAAACCTTTGATCCTTATACTTATACACCTTTTCAGGGCGAACCTACGGCTCTTTTGGAAGAGGGGGATGTACTCGACATAGGAGAACGTGAATTAGAAATTTACCATACACCGGGTCATTCGCCAGGCCATATCAGCATTTTTGATCATGCTAACGGATATCTGTTTACAGGGGATTTATTGTATGACGTTACACCTATCTATGCTTTTTACCCTTCGACTAGTCCGGTTGATTTAGTGGCTTCATTAGAAAAGATTACGGAAATTCCAAATGTGACTCGAATATTCGGCTCCCATAATACGTTAGGTCTGGATCCAGCTATTTTGCAAGAGGTTAAGAAGGCAGTTCGTGAATTGCGTGAACAGAATCTTGTCGCTCATGGTACAGGTATTCATCAGTTTAACGGGTTTAGTGTGCAGTTTTAAAAATTATATCGGGTATTGGGTAATTAAACGAGGTGGATGATCATCCCGAAAGTAATTCTGATTTATTCGGATACAATCGACCTGAAAAAAGCATGCAATTGTTGGACTTGGGAGTAAGCTTCTTTGTACTGAGTGTCGGATTGTTGTATAGGTAACGAACCTGGCAAAAAGGAAATAGAATACACAGGCGTTTCATTACTGTTCATATATATTTTAAGTGTAAGTTCCTGAATAACACTAGTCTCATCGTCAGCGCTCTTAAGCACATTAATATCCGCACTTGAAGCAGTTGATTTGCTGTTTTGTTGTCTCTTGGATACTTTGGAAAGGGTTAGAGCGTTTACAACAATCTCTGATCCCATAACATTATCGAAGGAGTATAACTTTGCTACAGCTTTTTTGCTTATCTTGGGATTGCTGGTGCCTATAGCTATTTTCTTATAAGATTCGTTAAGAGCGATCATGTGAGTTTGATTAGGGGGGATGAATGTTTTGGTGAATATGATGTTAAAAGATGAGGTTGCGCTTAATAGCTTAGACAGTGCTGAAGAAGTAGATAGCTTTTTCAATTCTAGAATACCGGCACTTAGAATTAAGACTACTCCTATAATAGCAAATATGTAGATCAAGATAATCAGCATGTAATCACGCCTCCTAGTTATCTCCTCAAAGCAAGATGTATTACTTAATGAAAGATATGCATGAATTATCTCTACTAGTATCTGTTAAAAGCGTAAATCGTGGAAATATAGGAATGACTACATTGTAAGCAAAAAGAAGCACCCAGAAATCTGCCTATTTTGCAAATTGAGCGCAAAAATTTGGGCAGTTGCCTGAGTGCTTTGTGGAATACTTATAAAGTAACTATGTAAAAACTATAAGAAATTGAAAGCCGTGATCTGATCGGTATATACAATTAGCTGTTTGTATTCGATTGGAGATTCGTAATTAGCATAGGGTCTTACAATAACCTCGTTAAGAACTATAAAGTTATAAACGAAATTTTTATCGGGATGTTCTGATCCTAGATAGGATTTGTATTCGTCGACAATGACATCATCCATCAAAGATTTTAAGTCAAATACATCCTCTTTGTTGGAGTCAGCAGGGGAGACAATACCTTGAATGCTGCCAAATGAGGTGAGCAGATTTACCTTTTTTCCACTAGCTTGATCGTTATTTAACAATAAACCGGAGAGTTTACCCAGTGCATCGACTTTAAAATCGATGAGGGTTCTAATTTTTGAGTTGTTCAAAACTAAACACTTCCTTTCAATTTGAAATCCTGTTAACAATATTCGACATATAACCACATAATTCCTAGTGCGCTATATAAAATACTCAAAAACAAAAGCCTCCCATTCATGAAATATCGAGTGGGGGGCTTTTGTTTATGGATAGATTTAATTTCTTATCGTCACTCGTGTTCCAATGGGGACAATCGCTGCGAGTGCTAATACATCCTCATTGTACATACGAATACAACCGTGTGAGACTTCGTGACCTATGGATGAGGGATCGTTAGTTCCATGTATCCCATAGTGAGGCTTTGAAAGTCCCATCCAAAATGCACCAAATGGACCACCAGGATTGGGCTGCTTGTTAATAATTGTGAACTCGCCCAGTGGGGATTGAGTTACCATTTTACCGATTCCGACAGGGAAGCCCCTGACCACAACGTTGTTATCAAGAAGATAAAGCATTCGCTGCGATAAATCTACAATAATTCGATAATTTGGCATGCGCAACACTCCTTTCTAATTAGGATATGAGCAAAACACCTAAACGGTTATTTATAGAAAATGGCCATTTTAGCGAATGGGAACAAATGTTCTATAATCGATTATTTGAGTTAAATAGCAGAAAAAATGGCTGTTCCGCGTTTGCGGAACAGCCATTTGTAAAATATAAGAAAGAATTTAAGGTATACATTATCCTTATATTTCTCGCAGAAATGATTACCTTCCCTAAAAAGGACGGTAATCTGTTTCCGCTTGGTAGGAGTGCGTGGTTAGTGGATATCTCGGAACAGTCCGATAACTCTGCCGAGAATGGTTACGCGATTAAGGCGAAGAGGCTCATATGCCGGATTCTCCGGCTGAAGACGTATATGATCACGTTCTTTATAAAAGGTCTTAACGGTTGCTTCATCTTCTTCAGTCATAGCTACAACGATATCTCCGTTATCAGCCGTTTGTTGTTGACGAACAATTACATAGTCACCATTCATAATCCCTGCTTCTACCATACTGTCACCTTGAACCGATAACATAAATACTTTGTTATCTCCAACATAGTGAGTTGGAAGTGGGAAATAGTCTTCAATATTCTCAGTAGCAGTGATAGGCACCCCGGCGGTAACCTTGCCTACGACAGGAATGCGAGCGACGGTTTGTGCGAAATGATGGACATTCTCGGAATCCTCTTGGCCTAGCAATTCTATCGCACGAGGCTTCGTTGGATCTCGACGAATAAGTCCCTTCTTCTCAAGCCGATCCAAATGACCGTGAACTGTGGAGCTGGAAGCTAGACCAACAGCTTCTCCAATCTCCCGGACGGAAGGAGGATAACCCTTGCTGCGGACTTCGCTACGTATAAATTCCAGGATCGCCAGCTGGCGACTAGAAATCTTTGACATTGGAATCAACCCCATATAGTAATGTTTGGGAAAATTATAACATAGAACTACCGTTCGCACAAACATAAGTTCTAACTATTATAAATATTAATATGAAAGAGTTAATAAATGGTAGCCTCTTATTGTTTATTTAAGCTTCATATAAATGATCAATTAGGTCTTTTTAAGATTGATATGGCTTTTTGCTATTTTCGAAAAAAAGAGAACAATTGTTCTAAAATAGTATTGAACAAAACACATGTTCGTGTTATTATGAATTTGAAAGTAAGAACAAGTGTTTGGAGGATGATATTCATGTTAAAATACAGTACATACCGTAGCATCTACGATAAAGCCCCAGTGGTTGAATCTTTAGGACATAATCCTATTACCCGTAATTCAGCTCAGATTAAAGAGATTACAGATCGCTTGCTTGAAGGATTGATGCGTTTGTTCCGGAGAGATTTTGTTATTAAACTGACATTGATCATTGTGCTCGTACTATCAGGGCTTACAGTAGTAGGTAATGTATTTGCAGGATCAACTTCTTTAATGAAGGATGAGAAGCGCGTAGTGGTTGAACGTGGAGATACACTTTGGAGTATAGCTCTTGAGAATAAACCTTCTGATATGAAGACGGCTGTATATATAGAAGGAATTAAAAAATCTAATGGGATTAAGGGTAGTCAAATTAATGCTGGAGATGTTCTAACGTTACCTATTTATTAATTTTCTAAGAACATAATAGAAAGACATTAAGAGCTTGCAGGGAGTAAACCTTGACAAGCTCTTTTTCTCATGGCAGAGTTAGAATTAATTTATAAGGGGAGGGAAAGTTTTTTGAATATTGATGAGTTGGTCGCGCGTATTAACGAATTGGCACGCAAACAGAAGAGCGTAGGCCTTAATCAAGAGGAATTGGCGGAACGTGCCAAGCTCCGTGAAATTTATTTGGGGAATATCCGCAATAATTTTCGAGCACAATTGAATACGATTGAATTGGTTGATAATGATGAGCATGAAGAAGGTAACAAGGGACTTAAGCATTAACACCCTGTTCCTTTTCATAGATATTACTGGATGACTAGGGGGAACGCATATGGCCCGTTCTTGGGAAAGAATGGTTCAACGCAACACACAGCAAATCAACAAGCAAAGAAAGAAACAGGGGAAGGAAACGATTTATGCGTCTAAATCTAAATCTCCTGGCAAGAACACCGAAACCTTTAAAGGTCGTAACATTGCACTTCCAATAGTGTTAGTAGTGCTTGGTTCATTGTTCTGGGTGATTGGTTCAGTAGATCAGGCCCAAGGCAGTGGTATGCTTATGAACTGGCTAGGAGTTGTTTTGTACTACTTACTAGCGGCACTTCTGTTCTTCCGACGTCCGTACTTGAAGGTGGAGAATGCTAGACTATCTACTATTAAATTCAATCGCGAACGCTATTTGTCAGCTTCTGATATTGAGAAAATCATCCTTTCGCGTGGAGCAGTTGTCATTAAGCATAAAGGCAAACGCACGAAATGGATTTTTACCAGACTTATGAATCGTTATGATACAGCTGCGATGGGGACTCGTCTGGAAGCATTCGCAAAAGCTCACCAAATTGAAGTAGTTCACGATTAGAAATTAACCAGCCATAGGAGAGGGAGACCTGTAATGCCAATTTCTGCCGTACTATTTGACCTTGATGATACACTGCTCTGGGATGATCGGAGCGTCAATGAAGCATTTCGTTCTACATGTGAAGCCGCCGGGGAAACGATTGATCCACAAGAACTAGAAGTCGCGGTGCGTAAAGAAGCCATAGGATTATATGAATCATACGAAACGAACCCATTTACAAAAATGATCGGGATTAATCCTTTTGAAGCACTTTGGGGAAACTTTACTGCAGGTGAACAACCGGAATTCCGTCAATTGGAGCAACTTGCACCGGGATACCGTAAAGAGTCGTGGCGTCGTGGTCTTGCAGCTCTTGGTGTAGAGGATGAAGTTCTTGCTGAGACATTAGCTAACAAGTTTGCAGCAGAGCGTAGAAAACGGGCTTACATCTATGAAGAAACGATTCAGGTGCTTGAAGAGCTGAAGGGTAAAGTGAAGCTATTGCTTTTGACTAACGGATGCCCTGCATTGCAACAAGAGAAGCTGGATGGTGTACCTGAAATCGTTCCTTTCTTTGATCACATCGTGATTTCCGGAAGCTTCGGCAAAGGAAAACCGGATAAGGATATTTTTCTACATGCCTTAGAGCTTCTTGACATTGCACCTGAGCAAGGGGTTATGGTCGGTGATAAGCTTACAACGGATATTCGTGGTGGGTTGGCAACAGGGTTGACTACGGTCTGGATTAATAGAAAAGGTAAACAGCCAGATCCTGAAATTCAGCCGGATTATGAAATCAAGCATCTTGGGGAGCTTCTTTCAATAGTCCAATCTTTATAAAGCGGAACAGAGGATTTCGTTCCATTTAAGTCATATGAAGGCAGTAAGTTCCTGGGTTACTAGGAGACTTGCTGTCTTTCTTTATTTCTTAATATCATTAAATTTTTCTATTAGTTTAACTAGTAAATGATAAGAGTCACAAGAGTGAAGCTGAATTGATGTGAAATACTGAAAAACCAATAATAATGTGTATAATAGATGAAGAATGTATAACATGAATTGGTAGATTCTTTGTATTCAAATCGATTGGGAGGACTCTAAATGAAGATTTCGAGAACAATAGTCCCTTTATTATTAGGTGCAACACTTTTAATCCTGGGGGGATGCTCATCAGACCAAACCAAACATTCTGGAGTACATAACATGAATATGAACATGGACATGGATATGTCTATGGAGCCTATTAAGGTCGAGTTACATTGGAGTCCTGAAGAGGTTGTTGTAAATCAGAAGGTGACCTTTGAGGCTGTGGTGACGCAAGACAACTCGGCAGTGGATGATGCGAAAGAGGTTTTGTTCGAAATTGTGAAGAAAGATGATGATGGACATAAAATGGAGCTTAAAGGGAAGCTAGTCGGTGATGGAATCTATCAAGCTGAAGGAACTCTTGAGACAGAAGGACAATATATTGTTACATCTCATGTAACTGCAAGAACTCAGCATTCTATGCCTAATAAAGAACTCATTGTAAAACCATGATTTATGTATAGCAATTGTATTCTATGATTACATATAATGCAGAGTGGAAAGGAAGGCTTTCCGAAATTCCATTATTCTGCTAAACTTACTCTAATGTTTTACTGGGGGGACTATACGTTGGCTAAATATACACTTGAGGAAAGCTTACAACAAAGAATATTAATTCTAGATGGTGCAATGGGCACAATGATCCAACAAGTGCCTCTAACAGGTGAGGATTTTGGTGGCGAAGAATTGGACGGCTGTAATGAAATGCTAGTCTTAACTCGTCCAGAAGTGATTCAGACGATTCATGAGCAGTATCTTGAAGCAGGTGCTGATCTCATAGAAACGAATACATTTGGTGCAACGTCTGTTGTACTTGCTGAATATGATATCCCGCAGCGGGCTCGTGAAATTAATCTAGTTGCAGCAAAGCTAGCACGCAATGCTGTTGATAAATATGATACGCCTGACCGTCCTCGATATGTTGTAGGTGCGATGGGTCCTACAACAAAAACTCTCTCTGTTACAGGAGGAGTCACTTTCCAAGAGCTCATTGATAGCTACGAGGAACAGGCAGTGGCATTGATTGATGGCCAAGTGGATGCTTTACTGCTAGAGACCTCTCAGGATACTCTGAACGTTAAGGCAGGAAGTATAGGTATTCGAAATGCGTTTGAGAAGACGGGTATCAAATTGCCAGTGATGATTTCTGGAACGATTGAACCGATGGGCACAACACTTGCCGGTCAGAACATTGAAGCCTTCTACATTTCACTAGAGCATCTGAAACCAATCTCTATTGGTTTGAACTGTGCGACGGGTCCAGAGTTCATGCGAGATCATATTCGTTCACTTTCTGCGATCTCATCAGCAGCTGTAAGTTGTTATCCGAACGCTGGTCTACCAGATGAGAATGGTCATTATCATGAATCACCGGATTCTCTTGCTCGTAAAATTGCTGCGTTTGCGGAAAAGGGATGGCTTAACATTGCGGGGGGGTGCTGCGGAACGACACCGGAACATATCCGTGCTATGTCTGAAGCACTTTCACAATTCCCTCCACGCCCGCTTGCAGGAAATCATCCACCAGCACTTTCAGGTATTGAGCCTATCTATATTGAGAATGACAACCGCCCATATATGGTTGGTGAACGTACGAATGTATTAGGCTCTCGTAAGTTCAAACGTCTTATCGTCGAAGGTAAATATGAGGAAGCCTCAGAAATTGCCCGTGCTCAGGTGAAGAGCGGTGCACAGGTCATTGATGTCTGCGTGCAAGATCCGGATCGTGATGAGACTGAGGATATTAAGCTTTTTCTAGAGCTAGTAGTAAAGAAGGTTAAAGTTCCTCTGATGATCGATACTACCGACCCAAAGGTTATTGATCTGGCATTACAGTACTGTCAAGGTAAGGCGATAATTAACTCCATTAACCTTGAAGATGGTGAAGAAAAATTCGAGCTGGTCACTCCGTTGATTCATAAGTATGGTGCAGCTATTGTTGTAGGTACGATTGATGAGACAGGACAAGCGATCAAGGCTACAGATAAATTGGAAGTTGCTAGACGTTCATATGACCTGTTGGTGAATAAGTACGGTTTAGCAGCAGAAGATATCATTTTCGACACCCTTGTGTTCCCTGTAGGAACCGGGGATGAGCAATATATCGGCTCTGCCAAAGAAACCATTGATGGCATTCGTTTGATCAAAGAAGCTCTTCCAGGTGTTCATACTATTTTGGGGATTAGTAACGTCTCCTTTGGATTACCGGAAGCGGGACGTGAAGTTCTGAACTCAGTATTCCTCTATGAGTGCACTAAGGCTGGATTGGATTATGCGATCGTGAATACAGAGAAGGTAGAACGCTATGCTTCTATTCCTGCTGAAGATCGTCGTCTTGCTGAGGAATTAATTTATAATACGAATGATGTCACGCTTGCTGCTTTTGTAGCCGCCTTCCGTGGCAAGAAGGTTGAGAAAAAAGAGAAGATTTCTAACCTGTCGCTGGAAGAGCGTCTGGCTTCTTATGTAGTTGAAGGCACCAAAGAAGGGCTTATTCCAGACCTTAATGAGGCTCTTACCAAATCAGGACCTTTGGAGATTATCAATGGCCCGCTAATGGCTGGGATGTCAGAGGTTGGACGGCTGTTTAATAACAATGAGTTGATCGTTGCTGAAGTACTGCAAAGCGCTGAAGTGATGAAGGCTTCTGTTGGTCATTTGGAGCAGTTTATGAAGAAGGATGAGACCTCGGTAAAAGGTAAAATCATGCTGGCAACTGTAAAAGGTGACGTGCACGATATAGGAAAGAATCTGGTGGAGATCATCTTATCGAATAATGGTTATCAGATCATTAATTTGGGTATAAAAGTACCACCTGAGACAATTATCGAAGCGTTTCGTCGTGAAAAAGCTGATGCGATCGGATTGTCTGGCCTGCTCGTGAAATCGGCACAGCAGATGGTGCTGACTGCACAAGACTTACGTACGGCTGGGATTGATGTGCCGATTATGGTAGGTGGCGCAGCCCTGACTCGTAAGTTTACCAAAACACGTATACGTCCGGAGTATGATGGTTTAGTACTGTATGCTAAGGATGCTATGGATGGATTGGATATTGCTAATAAGCTTATGAACCCTGTTGAACGGGAGAAAATTGCCGAGGAAATTCGAGTGGAAGCCGAAGCGGCAGTAGCAGTTGCTCCTAAGCAAGAGCTTCCTACGCTAACTAGAGCAGTTCGCTCTAAGATTTCTCCAGACGCACCAGTATTTGTTCCACCGGATTTAGAGCGCCACGTCATTCGTAATTATCCATTGGGGCATATTATCCCTTATGTGAACATGCAAATGCTGCTGGGTCATCATCTGGGGCTACGAGGTTCTGTAGAGGCGCAATTAGCTGCTGGTGATGAGCGGACTGTTGAGTTGAAAGGAACAGTGGATGACATTCTACATCAAGCGATGCTGGAAGGTACGATCACTCCTCATGCGATGTATCAATTCTTCCCTGCACAATCAAGTGGCAATGATATTATCGTGTATAATCCACAGAATACAGCCGAAATCTTGCATACCTTTACTTTCCCGAGACAAAATGTAGAGCCTTATCTGTGTCTAGCGGACTTTTTGAAGTCGGTCGACAGTGGAATTATGGACTATGTTGGATTCCTCGTGGTAACTGCGGGACATGGTGTTCGTGAGCTCTCTACAGCTCTTAAGGATAATGGAGATTATTTGCGCTCACATGCCTTACAATCTGTTGCACTTGAAGTTGCAGAAGGGCTAGCGGAACGTGTTCATCATATGATGCGCGATACATGGGGTTTCCCAGATCCTGCAGATATGACCATGAAACAAAGACATGGTGCAAGATATCAAGGGATTCGTGTATCCTTTGGTTATCCTGCATGCCCAGATCTGGAAGATCAGGGACCATTATTTAAGCTGTTATCCCCCGAGGATATCGGTGTCCACCTTACAGAAGGCTTTATGATGGAGCCTGAGGCTTCCGTTTCGGCAATGGTATTCGCCCATCCAGAAGCACAGTATTTTAATGTGGAGAAGCTGTAATTGTTTTATGTTATACACCGGTCTGTAGTGGGATTGTATCCCTTTCAGCGGAACCTCCCGTAACTGGGGGGTTTTTTGCTGGAAGTAGGACGTTTAGAATAAATAAGAGATTGTTCAAAATAAGAAGAAGGGAGGACAAAGTATGGATTTATATTTTTTAGGTACGAATGCTGGAGTACCAACTTTGCAACGCAATGTAACTTCGGTTGCATTAAGGCTACTGGAAGAACGTCGTAGTATTTGGATGTTCGATTGTGGAGAAGGTACTCAACATCAGGTTCTTCGCTCACCGATACGCCTAGGAAAGCTGGAAAAGCTATTCATAACTCACTTACACGGGGATCACCTATTTGGCCTTCCTGGTCTGTTATCAAGCCGTGGATATCAGGGAGGGACATCGCCGTTAACGGTGTACGGACCTCCTGGTTTGAAAGCATACTTAGACATATCCTTGGCTGTAAGCCAATCCAGAATTCCATACAAGATTGAGATTGTCGAGCATACAGGAGGAACTGTATTCGAGGATGATGGATTTAAAGTTGAGGCTGCATTACTAGAGCACCGTATTGACAGTTATGGTTACCGGGTAACGGAAAAGGATAGTCCTGGGAGCCTCAATACGGAATTGTTGAAGAGTTATGGCTTAAAGCCGGGGCCGTTATATGGGAAATTAAAAAAAGGTGAAGATGTTACAACTGATGATGGTGTGCGAATCAGCGCTGCTGACGTTGTCAGAGAACCTAAACGAGGTCGTATTGTTACGATTCTCGGAGATACAAGACCTTGTTCTGGAGCTTTAGAACTCTCTCTTGATGCGGATCTAATCGTTCATGAAGCAACTTTTGCTCATGATCTGGCGGAAATGGCGTATCAATATCATCACAGCACAGCGGTTCAGGCCGCTGAGTTAGCGAAGGAAGCCAACGCAGGACAACTATTGCTGACTCATTTCAGCTCTCGTTACAGCTCATCTGAGGAGTTGATTCCTCTACTTGAGGAGGCTTCACTCGTATTCCCAGAGACATTGTTAGCTGAGGAATTCAGTGCATTTCCGGTTTCTCGAAGGCTCAGTGGGCAATTGAGGGGATGATTATTTTCCGGGAAAGCGCAGGAAATGACAGTGCTATGCTAAAAAATGCTGGATGAGACTCTCGTTCGATTTCATTCGACGAAGTGTGTTAGATTTAATGTAAACACAGGGTAAAAGACGTACGAAAAGCTGGAAGTATTGCCGAAAAGCAGTAGGAAATATCTCCAAACGAAAAGAAATAGTAACCATTGTAAGTCCAAGCTGGGCCTAGGCTAAGCGTTTCTTAATACTATTAATAATTTACTATATTAATTAAATTTATTATGGAAATAGAGGGATTAATTATGGAACAGATTAAAGGAGTATTGATTGATCTAGATGGTACGTTATACCATGGGCATAAAATGATTCCTGGTGCTGATCTACTGATTAAAAGTCTACGTGAAGCGGGCATTCCTTTTTTATTTGTTACCAATAATTCTTCGCGTACAGCAGCTAATGTTGCTGCACACTTATGTGGAATGGGAATCGATGCAAAAGCTGAAGAGGTATGTACCTCTTCAATGGCGGCCGCACGTTACATAGCGGAGGAATCACCTGGGGCTGCAGTGGCGATACTTGGAGAAGAGGGTCTTCATATGGCTTGTGTTGAAGCGGGACTCCGAATCGTTACAGAGTCGCCTGACTATGTGGTACAGGGCATTGATCGCTCCTTCAACTATGCTTCACTCTCGCAAGCCTCGCGCTGGATTCTAAGCGGTGCTAAGTCTGTGCTCACAAATCCTGATCTGATGCTGCCATCTGATGATGGCGTTATGCCAGGCGCGGGTACGATTGGTGCTGCCATTGAGGCTGCTAGTGGTGTAAGCCCAGTAGTAATTGGCAAGCCAGAATCTCATCTAATTAAATTTGCGACAGATCTTCTTGGTATTCAGCCGGAACATGCAGTAGTTGTCGGTGATAATATGCGTACAGATATAGCTGCCGGAGTAAATGCGGGCTGTCGTACAGTTCTTGTATTTACGGGATTAACAAATGCAGAAAATCTTGACCACTATAAAAGCCTTACTGGAATCACACCGGATGAAATTTGTGCCGATTTAACTGAACTTAAAACGTTTCTCGGTGTATAATAGCTAGGATCTTATTACTTCACCAACCTAGAGGGGACGATGAGCTATGCCGGAATTGCCGGAAATGGAGAATTATAGAAAGCTGCTGAGTCAGCATATAATAAATGTACCAATATCTGATGTTATCGTGAACAGAGAAAAATCAATTAACATGGAAACAGACACTTTTAAAAATGCATTGATCGGTGCACGTGTTGTTTTTGTAGAACGGCGTGCTAAGTATATTTTGTTTCATCTTCATGATGGACGAAGACTCCTTTTACATTTGATGCTAGGTGGACTACTTTTTTATGGCACGGAGGAAGAGCGGCCGGATCGTAACACACAAGTCGAAATCGTATTTGGAGATCATATTCTTTATTTCATAGGACTTCGCTTAGGGTATCTACATTTGCTGTCGGTTAAGGAAAGCGAAGCCACAATGGGTAAGCTTGGACCTGAGCTGCTGGATCGTCGAATGACACTGGAACGTTTTACAGGATTATTAAAAGGACGTCGAGGTGCACTCAAAAGCCTACTCGTGAATCAGCATGTTATGGCTGGAGTTGGAAATTGCTACGCCGATGAAATTGCTTTTGAAGCTGGACTTTTGCCTTCTGCGCTAGTTCAGAATTTAACAGCTGAATCCATAACTCGTCTTTATGAGAGCATCCAAAAGGTATTAACTGAGGCCACGGAAATTGGTGGATATATGGAAATGCCTTTTATGACTGGGGATACCGTTACAGGTTCATATAATAATCAATGTAAAGTCTATGATCGTGAAGGCGAGTCTTGTCTTCGTGATGGGGGAACGATTATCAAAACAGAGCTTTCTGGACGCAAAGTATTTTACTGCCCAGATTGTCAGCATGACGTTTAGTCCCAAAATAGGGGCTCATGTCAGCATTCGCGGAGGTTATGGGAGAGCAGCCCGATCCGCTTGGGAGAGCGGTGCGACATGTTTTCAATATTTTCCTAAGAATCCGCGTAGTTTGAAACTTAAACAGCTGGATGTCCGAGATACAAGGAATTGTGCTCTTTTTTGCCAGGAGAAAGGGATCGCTTCGATTGCTCATACTCCTTATGGAATTAACATGGCGGCAGGTATAGATGATGCTACTCCGCGTAAGGTATATGTAACCTCTCTATTAAATGATCTGGAGATTGCAGAGGCTTGTGGTTCGTTAGGCATCGTTGTTCATTTTGGACATTTTGGCGGAATGGAGCCGTTACAAGGATATCAAAATATTATACAATGTATGAATGAGACGCTTCAGTCCTGGGAAGGTCGCGCCAAGCTGCTTATTGAGAATCAAGCGGGCAACCATGGAGTTGAAGGGATCACTCTTGAAGAACTCGTGAAAGTTCGAGAGCTTAGCCAATTTCCGGAGAAGATTGGATTTTGTCTGGATACCTGTCACGCTTACGCAGCTGGTATCTGGAATCCTGAGCGAACGGAAGATTTCCTAGAACGAGGAAAGCATCTCGAATTTTGGCCACATCTTGTCGCTGTTCATCTTAATGATTCTAAATTTCCTTATGACTCAAGACGCGACAGGCATGCTGGAATCGGACAAGGTCATATCGGAGAGCAGGGGCTGAAAAGCTTATTGACTTCCGAGCTTTTACAAGGAACAGCTGTCGTCATGGAAACCGAAAAGGGCACGGATGGCAGTCACCGAAAAGAAATTGCTACTGTGCGTGGTTGGTTTGAAGCGGAGGCGTAATTGTGATTCATATCTATATGGATGATCTTAGAAAGGTACCTAAAGGTTTCACTTTAGCCCGTACGACAGAAGAATGTCTTCTAATGCTGCGTGAGTGTAAGGTTGACATTTTATCGTTGGATTACGATATGGGACCGGATGATTATTCAGGTGGAGAAGTTGCCAGAGTGATCGTACTGGAAGGACTGTACCCCCGAGAAATTTATTTACACACCTCCAGTCTGTGGGGGCGAAGAGAAATGTATGAGATTTTATACACTGCTAAACCTGAGGGGGTGCTTTTGGTAAATGGTCCCCTGAGTTCTGATAAGCTTCGCGATATCGCCGGGGAGACAGATTCGAAATGAAAGAAATGAATGAAGTTGAATTGCTGGAGGCGCTCAAGAACACGGGAGAACCGCTTGTAGTATTCTTACACACTCCATTGTGCGGTACTTGTAAAGCTGCTGACCGAATGTTAGAGGTGGCGGCACATTTATTGCCTGCTGAACTCCAGATGGTTGCAGGTAATGTGAACATGCTGCCGAATCTGGTAAGACAATATCGTATAACGAGCGTACCTGCACTACTAGTAGCTTCAGCAGACCGGATAGATGATCCGAGCATTTATTATTCAATGGTTTCAGTTGAAAGGATACTGGAATACATAAGGAGTGTTACGTCATAATCATATCATTACAAAATTTATCTCTTCGTAGGGAAGAAAGCTTAATCTTGGACGATGTGTCGTTAGAAGTTAAAGAAGGTGAGAACTGGGTCATTTTGGGGCGGAATGGTTCTGGTAAAACAACAATTTTAGAGATGATGACAGGTTATTTGTTTCCTAGCAAAGGGACTGTAGAAGTGCTGGGTTATAAATATGGGCAATGTGATGTACGTGAGGTTCGTAAAGAAATCGGCTATATCGGTCCTTCCTTGATGGAAAAGATGAGCTTAAGTGATCCGGTGTGGGAGGTCGTGGCCACAGGGGCTTACGCATATTTGCGTTTTTACGAGACGATCCCTACCGAAGTCAAAGAGAAAGCAATCAGTATGCTGGAAGATATGAATCTAGGCAATATGGCATTTCATCCTTTTGGGACCTTATCACAGGGAGAACGTAAAAAAGCCATGCTGGCGAGATGTCTTATGGCTGACCCAAAGCTATTGATTATGGACGAGCCATGTGCCGGCCTTGATCTATATGAAAGGGAAAAAATGCTGGCTGAAATAGACAAGCTGAGACAGCGTAATGTTTCTGTAGTGTATGTAACACACCACGTTGAAGAAATCGTCCCATTATTTACTCATGTCGCACTAATCCGCGATGGAAAGCTAGCTGGAGCTGGTCCGAAAGAAGACGTCGTAACGAAAGAAATGATCATGGCCACTTATGATATTCCTGTTGATGTTGAATGGGATAGCGGTCGTCCCTGGATTAAAATTAGACCTGGAGGCAAAACGATTTGAACGATTTTAGACAAGACAACGAAGAGCAGAGTACTGCTCCGGAAGAAATAGTGTATTCCCGATATATTTGTACAGCTAATCACGGCTTTGCGCCTTATGCGCAAGAAGAGCTTCGCCGTTTATTCGGCGCTGTGAAGAGCACCTTGTTACTGCCGGGAGAAATCTTTCTAGCTACATTGCAGTGTGAACCAGAGGAAGTAACGCGGCTACTCACACAGAACCTACCCATTTTCCTGCGTCATATACAGCCTGTACAGTTTCAGGACGAAGGAAATATGGAAGCTCTACAGCGTTTGGCGGTTTATTTAAGTCGCCGCAGTGAGCTTGAAGGGGAAAAGGTTTCGCTGAACGTTCGCAAAGGTGATCCTTCCTTCTGGCAAAATAGTCCGGGAGAACTTCGTGAATGGCTTCAGGAGCAATTGCAGAGCCTAGGTGCGGAATTTACAGTACAAGATCCAGCATGGGTCATTTCTGTCTATGCAGATGGGAATGCCTTATATGCAGGAGTTTCTCGTCCAGAAGAGAATTTATCTAGCTGGAATGGTGGGGCGATTCGCTTTCGCAAGGAAGACGGACAAATCTCACGTGCCAAGTTCAAGCTAATGGAGGCTGAGAAGGAGTTTGACATTCCTTTTTACAGCTTCCGTAATGCATTAGATATTGGTGCTTCTCCAGGGGGTTGGACTTCTTTCCTGCTGGAACGTGGAATGAAGGTTACGGCGGTTGACCCTGCGCTGATGCATGAATCGCTGCGTAATTATCCGGGGCTGAAGATCCTTCGTAAAAACGCAGGAGAAGTAAAATTCCGTGAAAATGAATTTGATCTGCTCGTGTGCGATATGAGCTGGAGTCCTAAGCTGATGGCGAAGCTCGTAACAGGGCTACTTCACAGCCTGTCACCGGGTGGGACAGCTATTGTGACTCTAAAGCTGATGCATAAGAAACCGTTAGCGATGATCAAGGAGATCATTGCGATGTTTGAAGGGGAACGCATGCAGATTCAGCGCGCGAAGCAGCTATTCCATAACCGTGATGAGATTACACTTTATATGATTAAGTACTAAGTCAATCCACATTTTAATTATCGAAGGGAAAGCATCCCGTTATTAACGTTAACCGTATTGTTGCGGTATGAACGTAAATGGCGGAAGCTTTCTCTTTTTTTTTTGCGAAAAGGGGGAATTAGATTGCTTTTTGAGACGAAGCTTAAGATAGGACAGGTTGTTAATGATAGGTACAGAATTGCTGGCCAGCTAGGATCAGGGGGGATGAGTATAGTTTATCTGGCGGAAGATTTACGGCTAAAGGGAAAACGATGGGCTGTAAAAGAAAGCTTGTGCTTAGCTGAGCTACATTCGGACATCCAAGCAGAAGCCGATATGTTAATTACACTAGACCACCCACGCCTTCCGCGTATTGTCGATTTCAATCTTCCGGATAGTGAAGGATATTCCTATTTAATTATGGATTATATTGAAGGCGTGAGCTTGAGTCAGCTAATGAAGGATAATCCCGGACCTTTGCCGAGTGATTTCATCATTCAGGTGGCTAAACAGCTTTTAGAAGTCCTTCAATATTTGCATGGTCATCATCCACCAATTATATATCGTGATTTAAAGCCATCAAATATCATGCTGACGCTGCAAAAAGAACTGATGCTAATTGATTTTGGGATCGCTCGAAGTTACCGACATGGGATCTCTGAAGATACAGTTAAGCTTGGAACGGTTGGCTTCGCGGCACCTGAGCAATATGGAAGTGGACAGAGTCAGCCGGTATCAGATTTATATGGGCTGGGAGCATTAATTCTCTATATGGCAACCGGAGGGCAATGTAGCCAGTGGGAGTCTGGGATGGAGGATCGGCTATATAACCATATGCCAGAGAGAATTATTCCAGTGATTAGGCGCTTATTACGACATCACCCGGAGGAGCGTTATCAGAATGCAGAAGCTGTTCTCCAAGCGCTGGTTCGTGTGGAATCTCAAATGACTAGAGAGAATGATT
This sequence comes from Paenibacillus sp. FSL R10-2734, assembly GCF_037963865.1. Lineage (NCBI taxonomy): Bacteria > Bacillati > Bacillota > Bacilli > Caryophanales > Paenibacillaceae > Paenibacillus > Paenibacillus sp. FSL R10-2734. The sequence continues at coordinate 3,843,109 of NZ_CP150170.1, forward strand.
TAGCAGTTTCAGTACCACTTCCTCTCGAAAAGCGAAAAGCGACGGTTATTGCCTTACTCGGAGTAGCTTCAGGTCTTGGTACAACACATACTTCATTTGCGGTAAGTAGCTTACTTGCATTAAAGGGGGCGACAGCTTGGGCTGATCTTTCTCCTAATTCATCGGTTTATGATCGTATTCGAAGCATGCATTATACCCAGATTACAGCAGTCCCAGGTACGGATGAACAATCTGCCTTTTCTTGGAAAGGAGTGCATTATTGGAAACGTCCATTACAAGGGAAATTGGCTGAGCTGCTGAGAGGGGATTATCAATTTGTAGTGCTGGATCTTGGCACTGGTGACTATGATGAGGCACTCGAGGAGTTTAAATATAGCGATATTCCGGTTCTAATTGCCTCAGGTGCAGATTGGAGACTGGAAGATATACTTGTATGGCTTAAGCGAAAGGGGCTGCAGCCTGAAATGAACTGGAAGGTAGGCTTACCACTCGCTGAACGCTCAGCAGCACAACTACTACAAGCTGCTATAGGTACAGGCAAGGTTTATGGGCTGCCCTTTCAGCAAGATCCATTCAAGGATAAGGGGAAGTTGGTAGATGTGATTAATGAAATGTTTGAGGAATTATTAAATGTGCCGAATAAGTCGAGAAGCCGTGGTTTTTTTCAAAAGAAAGGCTAAATGAAGGGGTTCACTATGCTTCTGTGATTCATCCACTAACTTTTAATTCAGTGTTGCGCTAAAGTGTGTTAAAATATATATTTATACGTGTTTTGAAAAATATAAGAAAGTATAAGTTTCACACTATACTTTATCTTTATATTTCTCGCATAAACGCTTACTGTCCTATAGGGATTCCGAAGACGTTTCTGCTTGTTACGCATTATTTAAGTATAGATAGGAGCTAGCGAAGAATTTATGAGTTTACTTAGTGTAGAAGACGTTTCCCACAATTTTGGGGATCGGACGTTGTTTAAGAATGTGTCTTTCCGGTTGTTACCGGGAGAGCATGTAGGAATTGTAGGAGCGAATGGCGTAGGAAAATCGACGCTTATGAATATTTTGACTGGAAAACTGTTGAAGGATAGTGGAAGAGTGGAATGGACACCACGTGTCCGTTACGGTTACTTGGATCAGCATACCATCTTAACGCCAGGTAAAACCATCCGTGATGTATTGAAGGACGCTTTCTTACCTCTCTTAGAGCTGGAACAGGAAATGCTATCTATAACTGATCAGATGGGAACCGCTTCGCCTGAAGAGTTAGAGGTGCTACTCGAGCAAATGGGGGACATCCAGGAACAGCTGGATATCGGGGATTTTTATCTAATTGATGTAAAAGTAGAGGAAATGGCGAATGGTCTTGGCCTATCCGTCATTGGACTTGACCGGGATGTCGCTTCACTAAGTGGGGGCCAGCGTACCAAAGTTCTATTGGCAAAGCTATTGCTTGAGAAACCGAATGTACTATTGCTCGATGAGCCTACCAACTATTTGGATGTTGAGCATATTGACTGGTTAACTAACTATTTGAAGCAATATCCATATGCGTTTATATTGATCTCCCATGATACGGAGTTCATGAATAAAGTCGTAAATGTTGTCTATCACCTGGAGTTCGGCAAACTTACACGTTACACTGCGAATTATGAGAAATTCCTGGATATGGCCGAGATGAATAAGACTCAACATATTGATGCTTATGAGAAACAACAGGATTTTATTAAGAAACAAGAGGACTTTATTCAGCGTAACAAAGCTCGTGCCTCCACATCCGGACGGGCGAAGAGCCGTGAGAAGCAGCTAGATCGTATGGATCGAATTGATCGTCCAGAAGAAGCGGCAAAGCCGACCTTTAAGTTTAAAGAGAGCCGTGCTAGCGGAAAAACAGTCTTCGAAGGGATTGATTTCGAGATCGGATACGACCGTCCACTGCTTCCTAATCTGAATATGATGATTGAGCGTGGAGAGAAGATTGCGATTGTTGGTTGCAACGGTGTGGGTAAATCGACGCTACTGAAGACTATCCTCGGTGTGATTCCAACTTATAGCGGTAAAACCTATCTAGGAGATTATTTGAGTCCCGCATATTTTCAACAAGAAGTCAAAGCGGCTAATCTTACACCTATAGAGGATGTATGGAATGAATTCTCTAGTTTAACTCAGAATGAAGTGCGTGGACATTTAGCTCGCTGTGGTCTGAAAAATGAGCATATTACTCGCCCACTAAGCATGCTAAGTGGTGGAGAACAAGCTAAGGTTAGACTCTGTAAGCTGTTGATGCGTGAGAGCAACTGGGTGCTGTTCGATGAACCTACGAATCACCTTGATGTTATTGCCAAGACTGAACTGAAGCGGGCATTGCAAGAATATAAAGGTACAGTCCTGCTCGTCTCCCATGAACCTGATTTCTATGAAGATTGGGTTACGAAAATTTGGGATGTTGAGCAGTGGTCAGCTGTACAAGTATAGAATAAGCATACTTCCGGGGGATGGCAGACTTTCTGCTGTTCTCCGGTTTTTGGATATGGGGGAGGGAAATTGGATGATCCATAGGGATGGGCGTGAAGAACGTTATTCTCGTCAGGTACGTTTTGCGCCATTCGGTGCTGACGGACAACAAGGTCTCGCGCTGTCTAGTGTATTAGTTGTTGGAGCGGGAGCGCTAGGTACAGGGATCGCAGAGACGCTGGCACGCTGCGGGGTTGGTCGAATCATTATAGCTGACCGTGATTATGTAGAGTGGAGTAATCTTCAGCGTCAGCAGCTCTATATTGAGGCGGATGCTCAAGAACGTATCCCTAAAGCTGCTGCTGCGCAGAGAAGGCTTAGGCAGATTAATTCTGAGATTGTTATTGAAGCCCATGTTATGGATGTTCGTGCCGAAGAGCTAGAGCAGCTCGTTTCAGAAGTTGACCTGATCATGGATGGTACGGATAATTTTGATACCCGTCTTATTATTAATGATATAGCGCAAAAGCACAGTATCCCTTGGATCTATGGCGCATGCGTAGGCAGTTATGGAATAACATACACGATTGTACCTGGAGAAACCCCGTGTCTCCATTGTCTCTTAGGTGCAATACCATTAGGAGGCGATACCTGTGACACAACCGGTATACTTCCGCAAGCAGTACAACTAGTTACAGCAAATGCTACAGCAGAGGCACTGAAGCTACTGGGTAAGCGTAAGGATCAATTAAGAAACAAACTGCTAACGTTCGATGTATGGCGTAATGAGCATCAAGAAATTGGAGTTATGGCTGCGAAAAAGGAAAACTGCCCATCCTGTGGGAGCCATCCGATTTACCCTTATCTGACAGCAGCGAATACAGAACGTAGCGATGTCCTTTGCGGAAGGGATACGGTACAAATCCGCCCAGTGAGACCACAGATGCTTAACTTACTGGAAACTGCAAAACGATTGTCTCGTATAGGAAGTGGTAGCGTGGACAGTAACTCTTATCTGGTTTCTTTTATCGAAGGGCCCTATCGGATGGTGATTTTTGCTGATGGCAGAGCTTTGATTCATGGGACTAAGGATATTGCGGTTGCTCGAAGCTTTTATCATCGGTATTTTGGATAAAGTACCTGAAAATATATGCTCAGACCATTTCTTAGGAATGGTCTTTTTGTTTTCCGGGGATTCTATATCTACCGCAGTGATGCCGGTGTAAGTCATACAGATACGGGGGAACTTTGTGATTGAGCAAATAATATGGTATAAGGCTGATAGCGGTAGTAGTGAAGAAGATCAACTCGTTATAGAAAGTACGCTAAAAGATATCGGGCTTGAAGCAACAAAAAGCGAAGATCCCGAGGATCTCCGCTTATCCATATCAAAAGTAGAACCGGTACTGCTGCTTGCTGAGTTATACGAGGTGGGAACATGGGAAGGCTGGGATATTATTTCCGCTGTAAGAGCTGAGGGGATGATACTACCGGTAATGGTAATTTCCGGTGAACAATCTGAATTTGGAAATGGGGCAGTTTCGGCATTCTCAGCCGGGGGTAATGAGTATATGACAAAACCATTACATACCGGTGAATTCAAGTATAGAATTCTTAATTTGTTAACACTTACTGGACGGCGTCGAAATTTAAATCATTTACTGAAGGTCGATGGTTTAATGCTCGATCCCAGTCGCAGGTTTGTAAGTCGCGAAGGGATCGAGTTAAAGATGACGCCCAAAGAATTTGATCTATTATATTATCTCGCTGCGAACCAAGGAATGATATGTTCTCGCATCGAGATACTTAAAGAAGTATGGGGATACCAATTTCACGCAGATACCAATGTTGTAGATGTTTACATCAGACATATCCGCTTGAAAGTTGATAAAGGACACCGGAACAAGTTGATTCACACCGTTCGCGGAACAGGATATGTAATGAGGGCGCCCGAAGGCGGCACCACATCCTGAGACTATTTCTCTATTATAGTTTAAACTCTACTACAGAGCCGTTGTTTACAGTACGCGGCGAGCCTTTAAATATGTTCTTTTCCAAGTACCGGAGTTAAGATCAGAAATCGTAACACCTGGTTTACCATAAGTGTGCAGAATTTTGCCATTGCCGGCATAAACAGCTACGTGAGTTACATTCTTACCGTTTGCTCTGCTACCGCTGGAGAAAAATACGAGATCTCCTACACGAAGATTGGCTTTAGATACGGATTTTCCTTTTTTAGATTGTTCTGCAGCTGTACGAGGCAGTGTTACGTTATATTTTTTGAAGATGTGTTTTGTAAAAGAAGAGCAGTCAAAAACTTTAGTAGTAGAAGTGGATGCGCCGAACTTGTAAGGCACTCCCATATACTTCTTACCGAAATTCACTACGTTTTGACCTTTAGACACGGTAGCAGCTTCAACTTTTGTTGCGCCTACGCCTGTTGCCATCATAGTACCTAAGCCCATTGTAGTAACCATTCCTATGACAATCGCTTTTTTAATCCATTGTTGTTTATTCATGTTGTAGTACCTCCAAGGTGTTAGTCTTTGTTGTTGTGTTTATCTGTCTTGCTTGCCTGATTCGTAGTATAGCAGGTTATCTATGGCCTAAAATTTGGTAGAGATGCAATAAAGTGAGGCTGGGTATGGACTGGAAGCGTTTTATTAAAAATTCATTAAAAGTTACAAAAAATTAATAATTAAAAATAGAAGGATATTAAAAAAGCCGGAAAACCCTTGGTACAAAAGAGTTTTCGCGGCTTATTTAAATTTGATATAAAAGTTACAATGATGTTTCTAAAAGAATATGTATCTAATCTTTGCTCTGAATAATTAGCAACAATCCACTACGAATTGTAACTGTTCCTGATGAAGAAATTAGTTTGTTGCTTACACCAAGAGATTGCCCAAGCTTCAGTGTAGCGTCAGTCAATGGATACTGAAACCCTTCTAGAGTAATGCCGGATACTTCTGGTGTTAATGGTAGCAAGGATACATAGGTGTAACCTAAATCGTTGATAACAGCTTGGGATCCAGTAAGGGTTATATAGTTATGAGTGTCTATGACGTAGCAGTTGATTTGACGCTGAAGGGCTCTTGTCATCATTTGAATGCTAGCCAAGGAGTGATCGATTCGAGTACCAGTCACTCCTAATAGTAGAATAGACTCAGGCTGCTGATCCATTGCAATGTCGAGCGCCATCTCGCTATCTGTCAAATCCTTGTTCACAGCATCACAGGTGATGGTCTTCTTACTTTTAGATTCAATCTCTTGAAGTGCTTCAGATGAAACGGAATCAAAATCACCTACTGCTATATCTGGTGTAAATCCGTGTGAAATGAGAAATAACGCTCCCTGATCCGCCCCGATAATAAAATCAGCTTCATCTAATAGAGCGAAATATTCTGGAGACAGTTCTCCACCGGCGAAAATAACGACTCGTTTGGATGACATAACATCCATTCCTCCTCTTACATCTCTTGTTGAGTATCCTGTCCAGTATAATGCAGATCGAAAGGTTGCACAATTGACCTCGACAACGCTAAAATGAAAGAGTGCGATCTTTTGAGTATAATTTCACATAAAAATTAAGTTAACAACTGGGAGGTGAACGAAATAGTAAGCGTATTGTTTGTATGTCTGGGTAATATTTGTCGATCACCGATGGCGGAGGCAGTTCTGCGGCACAAGATTAATGAACGAGAATTATCAGACAAGATTCTTGTAGACTCAGCAGGAACTGGTGATTGGCATATAGGTAAAGAGCCGCATGAAGGGACAAGACGTATCCTTGATCAGAATGGCATTAGCTATGAGAACATGATGGCGCGTCTAGTGAGCAGTGAGGATTTTCAAAAGTTTGATTATATCGTCTGTATGGACAAGTCTAATGGAGAGAACGTTCGAAAGGTTCCAGGTGGGAAAGAATCGGAGCTTTTGTTCTTTATGGATTTATTGCCTGAGGAGGAACTGCGCGAAGTGCCAGATCCTTATTTTACAGGTAATTTTGAGCAGGTGTATGATTTGATCAACTCGGGCTGTGACGTATTGCTGGAAAGAGTAATAAGAGAAAAGCTGTAACCCATTTGGATTTCAGCTTTCTCAGTTTGATTCATATGGTAAATCGAGGAGAATTGCTGGATTAAACTGTAAGCGCAATCAAGTAATCTACATACTGTTCTTTAGATGTTCACTTCTTGCTTCTATCAATAGGGCTTTATGCGTTTAAAAAATAGAGTAGAGATTCGGGTAGTTCTTTCTGCCAGAATCCCCAGAGATGACGTCCGTCTTTCTCTCGGTAGGATACGGTTGCTCCACGAGATTCAAGCAATGCTTTCGTTTCTCGATTCATCTGTACAAAATCATAAATGCCAGTATCCGTTTTGTAGTCTGTTTCCTGCAGACCAACGACCATATTAATGTTGAGCCAGGATAGATCCTCTTCCTTAGCCAGCATGTCACGGGATTCGGGATAGAATGCACCGGAAAGGCTGATGATACGTGTGAAGATCGCAGGATAAGCAAGTGCAAGATGGAGCGAAACACTGCCCCCAAGGGAGTCGCCGGCTAGGATTCGTTCGTCCGGAGTACGGCGTACAGGATATTTTTGTTCAATGAAGGGAATAATCTCTTCGGAAAAGCAAGATAAGTACTGCTCGAATCTGCTGCCAAAAGGAGCATATTCTTGAGTCCGAACAGCGACGTCTACTTCGACACCAACAATGATGAAGGGCTCAACGTCTTCTTCTATAATAAGACGACCAGCAAGTGTAGCGATACGGCCAAAATTAAAGAATTCTTCACCGTCTTGGCAGTACACCACCGGGTAGCTCAAGACTTCATTGAAGCCGGGGGGGAGATAGATGCGTAACTTACGTTCCTCCTGTAGATGTTCACTCCAAAGCGTTTCTTTTACAATTGTGCGTTTCAGAAAAACAGAATCGCTCATAGTTGACACGTCACCTTTCTTGTCGAATTTTGCAATGCACGCAGGTTTGCTCTAAAATAAACTGAGTTACTGTGTGATTAATCATTTACTTGTTTCAAAAGCTATAAACTGTTATATAAAAATATATCACCTGTTATACATACAAAATTTGAAGGAATATAAATTTTATAAGTATTTCTTTGACGAAAGTAACCAAACAGGTGTATAATAATATTATAACAGAGGCAGCTGATATTCAAATTTTTTTATTGAGGTGAAGATAATGAGTAAAGTTCCTTATGAAGTGTATACAGAGGACGTCGAGGCTCTAACGGTACTTTCCCCGGATGGAGAAATTATCAACAAGGATAAAATGCCTGATTTAACCGACGATCAACTGAAAGAAATTATGTATCGTATGGTATTTACCCGTACTTGGGATGATCGTGCAGTAAATCTTGGTCGTCAAGGCCGTCTTGGTTTCTACGCACCGGTATCCGGTCAAGAAGCTACTATGATTGGTAGCGAGTACGCATTGGAGAAAGAAGACTTCTTATGCCCAGGCTACCGTGATATTCCGCAGCTAGTATGGCACGGACTTCCATTGTACCAAGCATTCTTATATTCCCGTGGACACCAACATGGTGGAGCTATTCCTGATGGCGTTAATGTATTGATGCCACAAATTATTATCGGCGCGCAAATCCTGCACGCTACAGGAATCGCAATGGGCTTTAAATTGAAGAAACAAAAGAGTGTTGCAATTACTTATACTGGTGATGGTGGTTCTTCTGAAGGCGACTTCTATGAAGGCTTGAACTTTGCTGGTCGCTTTAAACTGCCTGTTATCTTCTTTGTTCAAAACAATGGTTACGCGATTACGACTCCGTTCGCAAAACAAACGGCTTCCAAATCGATCGCTCATAAAGCGGTTGCAGCTGGTATTCCGGGAATCAAGGTTGACGGCATGGATATCTTTGCAGTAATCAGTGCTGTTCGTGACGCTGCTGAGCGTGCACGTAATGGCGAAGGTGCTACATTGATCGAAGCTGTAACTTACCGTTTCCGTCCACACTCCCTTTCTGATGATGCAAGTAAATATCGTTCGAAAGAAGAAGAAGGACAATGGAGTGAAAAGGATCCAATCAACCGTCTTGCCAAGTATTTGGAGAAGAAAGGTCTTTGGACTGAAGAAGATACGCTGCGCGTGAAAGATGAAGCGAAAGCTACAGTTAACGAGCAGATTAAAAAAGCTGAACAAACCGAAAAAATGACTATACCTGGCTTGATCGACAGCATGTTCGAAGTAACACCTAAACATCTGGAAGAGCAAAAAGCCGATTTTGAATAAGGGGGATATCAGGCAATGGCACAAATGAATATGAAAGAAGCGATCCGCGACGCGATGCGCGTTGAACTGAATCGTGACCCTAACGTTCTTATCTTCGGAGAGGATGTTGGTAATGTAGGTGGCGTTTTCCGTGTAACGGAAGGGCTGCAAAAGGAATTTGGCGAAGATCGTATTTTTGATACACCACTAGCTGAGTCCGCTATCGGTGGTTTGGCATTTGGTCTTGGTGTACAAGGCTTCCGCCCGATTGCAGAAATTCAATTCGTAGGTTTTATCTTTGAAGCACTTGATCAGATCGTTGTTCAAGCGGCACGTCTGCGCTGGCGTTCTGGCGGTAAATATAATGCTCCAATCGTATTCCGTACTCCTTTTGGTGGCGGAGTTAAGGCTGCTGAGCTTCACACAGATTCACTCGAAGGTTTGATTGCACAAAGCCCGGGTATTAAAGTAGTAATTCCTTCAAACCCATATGATGCTAAGGGACTTCTTATCGCGTCTATCCGCGACAATGACCCTGTATTCTTCATGGAGCATTTGAACCTTTACCATGCATTCCGTGCTGAAGTGCCAGAAGGTGAATACACTGTTGAACTTGGCAAAGCTAACGTAGTACGTGAAGGTGCTGATGTATCTATCATTACTTACGGGCTGATGGTACATACAGCTACCAAAGCAGCCGAGCAACTCGAAAAAGAAGGCATTAACGTTGAAATTATTGACCTTCGTACTGTAAGTCCAATCGACATCGACACTATTGTGGCGTCTGTGAAGAAGACTAACCGTGCTATCGTAGTACAAGAAGCTCAAAAGAGCTCCGGTGTTGCTGCTGAGGTTATTGCACAAATTAACGAAAAAGCATTGCTGCACTTGGAAGCACCTGTGCTTCGTATCGCAGGTCCAGACACAGTGTATCCATTCGCACAAATTGAAGATTCATGGCTTCCGAACCCTGCGCGTATTATCGCAGGCGTGAAGAAAGTATTGGATTTCTAAAATATTTTTCTATTAGAAACGGTTGTCATCCATAAAGGATGACAACGTCGTTTCTTCTTCTGAATTCTAACCATAAGATCAGTCCCAATTTCACAAGGAGGTTTTCAAAGTGGCAAAGTTTGAATACCGATTCCCTGAGCTAGGTGAAGGTTTGCATGAAGGTGAAATCATCAAAATGCATATTAAAGCCGGTGACAAGGTAACGGATGATGATATCGTAATGGAAGTTCAAAATGATAAGGCGGTAGTTGAGGTGCCTTGTCCAGTGAACGGTACCGTGTTGGAAGTTTTGACTAAAGATGGCCAAGTTTGCCGTGTTGGCGAAGTTGTAGCTATTATCGAAGCTGAGGGCGACGTACCTGAGCAAGAAGGTCATGCTGCTGAAGAAGCTCCAGCTGCACCTGCACCTGCTGCACCAGCTCCTACGAATGCTAAATCAGCGAACTTTGAATATCGGTTCCCAGAACTGGGTGAAGGTCTGCATGAAGGTGAAATCATCAAAATGCATATCAAAGCCGGTGACAAAGTAACCGATGATGATATCATCATGGAAGTTCAAAATGACAAGGCAGTAGTTGAAGTTCCTTGTCCAGTAAACGGTACTGTGTTGGAAGTTCTGACTAAAGATGGTCAAGTATGCCGCGTTGGCGATGTTGTAGCTATCATCGCTGCAGAAGGTGACGTTCCTGAACAAGCAGGTCATGCTTCCGCAGAAGCAGATGCAGCAAAAGGAAGCGCAGATACAACTTCTTCCCCTGCAGCAACTAGCCCTGCTGATGCTAAGCAAGGTGGATCTGCTAGTGCAGCACCGGCTCCTGACCGTGATGTATTGGCTACACCAAGCGTTCGTAAATTTGCTCGTGAGCAAAAAGTGGATATTTCCAAAGTGAACGGAACTGGAAAAGGCGGCAAAATCACCCGTGAAGACGTTGAAGCGTTCTTGAAAGGTGGTTCAACACCTGCAGCAACAGCGGCTCCTGCGGCGGCAGCTTCTGAAGCTCCGAAGGCTGCTAAAGCTGAAGCTAAAGCAGCGCCAGCAGCGAGTGGTAACGTTAGTCTTGAAGAAGAACGTGTACCTTACAAGGGCATTCGTAAGGCGATCGCTAACGCGATGGTTAAATCGGCTTACACTGCACCACACGTTACAATTATGGACGAAGTAGATGTTACTGAACTGGTAGCGTTCCGTACACGTATGAAACCTATCGCTGAGAAAAAAGGCGTTAAGGTTACTTACCTTCCATTCATCGTTAAGGCTCTAGTTGCAGCTTCCCGTCAATTCCCAGCTCTAAACGCTATGATTGATGAAGAAGCAGGCGAAATTGTCTACAAGAAATACTACAATATCGGTATCGCTACTGATACGCCGAACGGTTTGATCGTTCCAGTTATCAAAGATGCTGACCGTAAGAGCATTTGGATGATCGCTAGCAGCATCACTGACCTTGCAGTTCGTGGTCGTGACGGTAAATTGTCTGCTAACGAAATGAAGGGTAGCACGATCTCCATCAGCAACATCGGTTCTGCTGGCGGTATGTTCTTTACTCCAATCATCAACTTCCCTGAAGTGGCTATCCTCGGAACTGGCCGCATCAGTGAAAAAGCAGTTGTGAAGAATGGTGAAATCGTAGTTGCTCCTGTAATGGCGTTGTCACTCAGCTTTGACCACCGTATAATCGATGGTGCGACTGCTCAAAACTTTATGAACTACATTAAATCGCTGCTCAATAATCCTGAGCTGCTGGTTATGGAGGTATAATTATGGTAGTAGGAGACGCTTCTCTAGATATTGACACATTGGTCATTGGTGCAGGTCCTGGTGGGTATGTGGCGGCAATTCGTGCCGCCCAGCTCGGCCAAAAAGTCCTCATCGTGGATAAATCGGAACTCGGCGGTGTATGTTTGAACCGTGGATGTATTCCTTCTAAAGCACTGATTGCTGCTGCACATCAGTTCGAATCTGCTAAGCATGGTGAAGTTTTCGGTGTTACTGCTGAGAACGTAAAAGTGGATTTTGCCAAAACTCAAGAGTTCAAGAACGGCGTAGTTAAGAAAATGACTAGCGGCGTGACTAGCTTGATGAAGGGCAACAAAATTGAAGTATTTAACGGCGAATGCATGTTTATCAGTGAAACAGAAGCACGTGTGTTCAATGAACATGAATCCCCACGTTATCGCTTCAAACACTGTATCATTGCTACAGGTTCCCGTCCGATCGAACTTAAGCCTTTCCCATTCGGTGGACGTATTCTGTCTTCGACTGAAGCTCTTGAGCTTCCAGAAATTCCGAAGAGCATGATCGTTATCGGTGGTGGATACATCGGAGCTGAGCTTGGCCAAATGTACTCCAAATTCGGTACTAAAGTAACAATCATCGAAGGTCTGGATACTGTTCTTCCAGGTTTCGATAAAGATATGACTCGTCTTGTTGCGAAAAACATGGCCAAAACTGGCATCGAAATCGTAACCAATGCGAAAGCTGAAAGTGCTGTACAGAACGACAAGGAAGTTACCGTGAAATATTCTGTTGGTGGCGAATCCAAAGAAGTTACTGCGGATTACTTGCTTGTTACTGTAGGCCGTCGTCCTAACACTGATGGTGAACTTGGACTAGACCTGATCGGTCTTGAGCTCGACGATCGCGGATTGATCAAAGTTGATCACCAAGGACGCACTAGCATCCCTAACATCTTCGCTATTGGTGATGTTGTTCCAGGTCTGGCTTTGGCTCACAAAGCTTCTTACGAAGGTAAGATTGCTGCAGAAGCGATCGCAGGACTTACATCTGTTGTTGACTACAAAGTCATCCCAGCTGTTGTGTTCACAGATCCTGAGTGCTCTAGCGTAGGTTTGACTGAGAAAGAAGCAAAAGACAAAGGCTACAAAGTGAAAGCTGGTAAGTTCCCATTCGCAGGGAATGGCCGTGCAGTATCTTTGAACAGCCCAGAAGGCTTCATCAAAATTGTTGCTAACTCCGAGAACAATCTTGTGCTTGGTGCACAAATCGTTGGTATCGAAGCTTCCAACTTGATCGCTGAACTTGGTTTGGCGATTGAAATGGGCGCAACACTTGAAGATATCGCTTTGACTATTCATGCGCATCCAACCCTTGGCGAAATCGTCATGGAAGCTGCTGAATTGGTTGAAGGTCACCCTATTCACGTAATGAAATAATAGCTCTACCAAATTGCTCTAGCAGGCACAGAAAGGCGGAACGCATTTGCGTTTCGCCTTTTTGAGTTTTCCACTTTTTTGAAAAGAGATATAATGGGAGGAGATGAAACAAATTGAATGATTCTATTATAGGGAGGACAAAATGTTGAAACCCAATAAGTTAAAGCCTGGTGATGAGCTGCGAATTATCTCACCTGCCAGAAGCCTGTCATTAATCGCTGCTGAACAAAGGAAGATTGCCAAAGAACAGCTCCAAAAATTAGGTTTTCGGATATCATTTTCTGTAAATTCCTTTGAGAAGGATGATTTTGTTTCCTCTTCTATTGAATCTAGAATAGAGGATCTGCATGAAGCTTTTTTAGATCCAAATGTTAAAGGGATACTTACGACCATTGGTGGCTTTAATAGCAATCAGCTGTTACGTCATATCGATTATTCAATCATTGCAGAGAATCCTAAACGTTTATGCGGGTATTCGGATATCACTGCTTTAAGTAATGCAATATATGCTCAGACAGGATTAGTTACATATTCCGGACCGCATTTTTCGAGCTTCGCGATGCTCCATGACAATGAATATACAATCCAATATTTCCGCAAGCTGATGATGGACAACAAAGAAATTTTGGTGAGGCCATCTAAGCATTGGAGTGATGATGAGTGGTATTTGGATCAGGAGAACCGCATATTTATCAGAAATGAAGGTCCATACATTATCAATGACGGAGAAGCAACAGGGACGATTATCGGCGGGAACCTTTGTACTTTAAATCTTTTACATGGTACGGAGTATATGCCTAGTTTAAGGAATTCGATAGTATTCCTAGAGGATGATTATGAATCATCGCCTGTAACCTTTGATAGAGATTTACAGTCTCTAATTCATCAGCCTGACTTTCAACATGTTAAAGGCTTGGTTATAGGCAGGTTCCAACAAGGATCACGCATGACAAAGGATCTGTTGACCAAGATCATAGCTTCGAAAGAAGAGCTCTCTGACATTCCAGTCATTGCGGACGTGGACTTTGGACATACATCGCCTATGATCACTTTCCCAGTGGGTGGACAAGCCTCCCTTCGTGCTTATGGGGTTAGAGTAGAGTTAAGGATATCAGAGTAACGCTGAAGTTGCCTGATAGGAATACAATTGTCAGATGGATATAATGTTGCAAACGGAAAAAATAAGTTCTAGACTGTCGAGAGGGAAGGTGACTTGAAAAATGCAAAAAGCTATCGTTGTATATTACACTAGTGGAAAGAACAATAATCTCAATGAATTAAATGCACTACTTGAAAATGGCTGGTAAGTAATAAATCAAAGTGCAATGGGTGGAGAATGTGGTGCCGCTGTTTATTCATTAGTGATTTTAGAGAAGGCAGATACCGCCGAACAGCGTTAAGTTTACGGGTAGGTTAGTTAAAAATATGTTAATTTTGTTTATTTTCTTCTAAGCAACGATTTGATTTTAATTACATATATAAGAGTATAGGGGTGTAAAAAAACGCCGGTAACCTTAAGCAGGTTACCGGCGTTTTCGTATTAGCGTTTCGGCATTTTGCTCTCATCCATGTACAGCAGGTTCCAGCGGTGCCCGTCCAGGTCGGCAAATCCAGCACCGTACATCCAGCCGTCAATTTCACTCGGCTTACCAAAAATGTTTCCTCCGGCGGACTCTGCTTTTTGAATAAAGGCATCTACTTCTTCTCTGCTTTCAGCGCCAATGGAAAATATTACTTCTGCACTATGGGAAGTATCTGCGGTTTTTGAACCTGTAAATTCCTCAAACGCCGCCTCTGGGAACAGCAGGATCGTTGTTTGGCCTATGGCAAGCTTGGCTCTCTCGTTACCAACGCTCACCGCATGGAATCCAATCTCATTGAAAAAGGCAGTTGACCTCTCAACATCTTTGACCGGCAGGTTAATCCAAATCTCCTGTGACATGGCTGTAGCCTCCTGGAATATATTTTAAACTAATCCAACTATACTCTACTTCTGGCAGCAGAAGCGAATCTTATAAAGAAATCGCAAGGTATCGATCCAACCAAGAATGGATGTCACATCAAAATCTGGGTCAAGAAAATGTGAGGTGAAATGAGGTGAAATGAGGTGAAAAAAGTATGTTTGTACTTACTCATTTTAGTGTTGATGGTTGGATGTAACTCAACAGCAAAATCAAACACAACGTCATATTTGATAATTATTAATAAGGGTATAACGGGAAAGGAATACTGGATAACCGCTACTGACCCCTTTGCTAAATCAAAACAACAATTCAAAATAACAATTAATGATGAGAATATATGGAATCTTATTGAAGAAAATCATGAGTATCTAGCAAGTTACGAATACACATCCTTAGAAAAATCGGTGAACCTGTTAAGTATAAAACATCCATCAAAACCAAAGTAAGCAAAAATTGGTTGCACCAGCAGTTTTTATTTACCGCTAGAGCTGAAAAGCTCAATCTCCATGATACTTAATAAAGTGACAGAGGGGGTGCTTAAATGCACCAGACCCTATTAGGTTACCGAACGGCTTTCGTTTTCTAAAAGAGGATCAAAAAGTTGCATTCGACCTATTCGAGTTCCCGAGTATATTTGATTCTCAGAGTAGGACAGCTAAGAATGTGCAAATTATAGAGGATTGAAGGAATCGAGACGTACTTCATAATTGTATGGACTTTCGGAACGCATAATTAAGCTAACGGGCAGATTACGTTAATAACTCACCGAAGGAAGATGTCCGCCAGTTGCCCTGAAATCGAAATTACATGGAACCAAATCAGCTTTCTTTTCTTGGTAACCAATTCTGAATCAGGGATAATTAATACCATAAAAAATATCGACAAGTAGATCTAATATGTCAAATCAACCCTGGCGGCAACTTGCGCTAAGCACTACTATTACCGTTATCATTACTAGCATAATCACCACCATATTAGCGCAGGTAGTTTGGACTCTGCAAGACGCTAAGAACTTGGAAGGGGAAAAATGGGATAATAAATTTGAGACTTTCACAAAAGTATCTGGGTCCTTAGCAGAACATACCACACTTCTCGGCTCAAAACTTAAATTCCAAATTGAACTTCACTCTAGAACAAAAGGTATAACTTTCTCTTCAGTCGAAGAGAAGTTGAAAATAGAAGAGCGATTAGAAAAGAGCCTACTATATGAGTACGAGGGTCTGGTCGATTTCGATAAGAACCTTCCAAAACTTTATGACTCTTTTTTTACTGCCGAAGCAATTTTCGGAGATAGTACTGACCAAGCTCTAAGCGAGTATTTGAATTATACCGTAAACAAAGAACCTCAAGATTACATTGATTTATATCTTGCAACACTCAATAAAACCAATGCCACAATAGACATTAATGATTTGATAAGTCACGTATACAAAGAAACCGATACGTATAGACAACATGTTCTTACTGAAATGAAAAATGAACTGGGTTAGCTGCGCCGGCCGCCCACCTTCGCATATTGATGTTGATGTTTAAACAATCCCGTACGTAGGACCTCATTTGGATGTAGGGATGAACTTGATGAGGTTTAGATTAGATAATACGGGAAACTATAGTTGAACGAAACAAGGAACAGTTTGCCTCGGCAGCTGTTCCTTGTTTTATTAAGCAAAAGGGCAGGATAACGGAATGAACCATCGAATATCTTCTATCAAAGAAATCGAAATCATATGGAGGAAAAACAATGATTACTCCCCAAATATATTCTAGATACGAAATCTCTTTTCCCACAGAATTACGAAAATACTTCATCGATGCACACGTAACAACCATAAAGAACAAATCAAGATCATCTGTATATCACATTAAAGGAACATCTCATGCTTATTTTCTTAAAGTCACACCTAAAGATCAAATGTATTGTGAAGCCATAATGACAAAGTTTTTATATAATTTTGCAGGATGTCCAAAAGTAGTGCATTACATATCAAATGAAACAAATGATTATCTTGTAACAGAACGGTTAGCTGGTACTGATGCAGCAAGTGATGAATATCTTGAAGAGCCTGGGCAATTATCTGAAGTATTTTCTTTAAGCCTCTTAAAGTTACATCGAGTCAATACTGAGGATTGTCCGATCACGAACGGATTAGAAAAAATGGTTATACGTGCAGAGAGGAATTATAGTGAGGGCAGAGTCGAAAAGGGACTTCTTAGGTATTTGGGATATACAAATATCAAAATTGCATACGAAGATATGATCTCTTTGTTCAAGGGTGCCGTAGAAGAAAGAGTTGTTATTCATGGAGACTATTGCTTGCCGAACTTAATACTTCAGGATTTTAAAATGACAGGATACATTGATGTTGGGTATGGTGGTATAGGTGATCGCCATTATGACATTTTCTGGGGACTATGGTCACTACAATTTAATCTGAGGAATGAAGATTATTCCCAGCAGTTTGTTAAGGCTTACGGCAAACATTTAATCGATCAAGATCGACTTCGTCTTTGTGGGCTTCTTTCCGCTTTTAATGGGTTTAGAGGGCAAGATTATTATGAAATTTAAAATCATCCATTAAGCTAACGGGAAACTATAGTTCAATAATGAGAGGGCTGCCGAGAGGTAGCCCTTTGTTCAACTAACGGGCAGGATAACGGAACAATTTCTTGTACACATAAAACAAATCCAACTGGGGAAATTATGGGTAGGTGATGATATGAATAGAAAATTTATGTCCATTCTGGTCCTTTCCATTGGTACTATACTATCCATTCAGTCAGCAAGTGCTGCTCCAGCGAATGGCGAAGCGTCTAAAGAAAAAGATTCGATTGAATGGATCGCTTTATGGGGATTTCCTCAAACAAGAGAAGAACAACTGGAACGTATGTTAACAACAGAGTTGCAAAGAAGGACACTTCTAGCCCTACAAGAAAAAGGGTACTTGAAGACAGGAAAAGAATACGTTTACTGGTTTGACCCATTTCAAGTAACGGATATGAGAGAAGTCGAGGGTGGTTTTAAGGAATTAGATGTATTGGCAACGGTCCAAAGAGTTATAGAAAATAAAAGAGACAAGAAAAACAAGATGTATACAATCACATTCAATCATAATTACGAATCAGGATTTATCGTGACTAAGATAAGTGAATTATAACGAGACACATAGTTTGAGCTAACGGGAAACTATAGCTCAATAATACCAGGACGAAGCTGCCGACATGAATCGGCAGCTTCGTTGTGCTAACGGGCAGGATTGCTAAACAAGTCCGTCCGTTGATAAAGACACCATTCTTGGGAAACTCTACACGAATAAACGCATGCGGGGGTGCTAATGATGGTTCTGAAGAAACTGGTCTTAATTTTGTTCTTAACAACAATATCGTTGTTAAATCCTATGAAAGCTTTTGCAAATATTGGATTGAATCAATTAAAAAGTGCAACGGATTTTAAGCTGTTTACCCCACATTACTCCTTAACGAGTTGGAAATTTGAAATCAAGGAACCGTATCCTCTTGGTACTGACCGACTAATTACGAAGGTTAGACTCCATTACTTCGATAAATCGGGAAGCACGTATATGTTTGGGATTGAACAGCATAAAGCAATAGGATACAAAAGCAAGCGATCTGAAACAATAATCGATGTTCGTAGTAAAACAAGTGTGACCAGAGTTATAGAAGAGAATTTTAATTTTGATACGAGTGGTGAGATTGTTAAATTGAACGGAATTGAAGCGAGGTTTGATTATGGAACACTAGGGGGATGTTTGCGGTGGGTGCAAGATGGTACTTATATTGAGATGGATAGTAGCCAATTGTCCAAGAAGGATATGATTGAGGTAGCCAAATCAGTAAAATGAATGGTAACTTTAGTTCAATAAACCAACAGGTCTAGGACTTTATTTTTAGTTTAAGGCAACTGGTAGTTTTTTAAATTGGAACCCTCAAAACGAGTTCTTTTGGAATTCGCTAGTAAGCAGTATGAGTCTACTGCTATGTATCTACGTACTGCAAATGACAATGGAAAGTGATTAAACTTTGGGCAGAATAATTCAATCATTTATGCGGAAAATAATCCAAACATTTATGGGGGATTCTGTTCAATGTTACGGAGAGGCGTTTTGATTTTTTTGATCTTGTTAAGCGGCATTAATGTAATGAGTAAAGCCACAGCATCCACCAGTTCAGGGATCACATTAGTAGACGCTTTCCAGATCGGTCTTACAGAATCAAGAAAATGGGATGCTCAGGCGAATCTAATCTCAATCACGAGTGTTGGTGACACAAGCTCAACACCACCATCTACTCTTGGTATTGATGGCAAAAGAGAAGTTTGGAATTTGCTCTTTGGAAATGGTCAAAGAAATCAAATTTTAATCATTAACATAAAAAAAGGTAAGATTGCGATTATGCGAACTGTACAAGAAGACATTCAAGACTTTGAAATTATTCCACAAAGTGATCTCATACTTGACTCACCTAATATGGTGCAGATTGCGATTAAAAACGATGTCAAACCAGGGGAAGGATGGGCTAAAGGATATCATTTCAACGTTATAAAAGACCATCAAGCCTTGTTTTTTGGAGTGATTGGGCAGAACAAGTACGGTATGATGACAAAACTGTATATGGACAAGACAGGGAAGGTTCTGGGTTCCGAAACGAAAAATGAAGGTCTGAAATAACTTTTCCTCCATGAACTCATTGAACTAACGGGACACGATAGTTGAATAATACATCACATTGATAAGCAGGTGCTTCGGTATCCTGCTCTTTTCATTAAGCTAACGGGCAGGATAGTTGAATGATTTCGCGAATAACTTAAGTCATGACGAATTTACGAAGTTCGCAAAAAGACGTTAGCCGAAAGAAGTTCTTAGTTTAGGAGGAGTCTATATGATATTAGAAAAAGTTATAAATAGAATTGTAATACAAAGTGAATATAAGGATTTTGTTGATAAGTATATAGATAATATACTTACCGAATTTAAAGGTAAGATTCATAGCATTTATATGTGTGGCTCGATTCCAAAAGGAACTGCTAAACCTTTTAAGTCAGATGCAGACTTTACTATTGTATGTGTAAATCCCAAAGATATTGATTACGAAAGATTGTCAAATATTAAAGACAGGCTTTTGGAAGAATATCCAGTAGTAACTAAGATTGATACGATAATTTGCTCGATTGACGATGTATTAAGTAAACCAAATGAGTGGGGTTTTTGGGTAAAGATAATTTGTGTTTGCATATATGGTCATGACGTTGGTGAAAAAGTACCACCGATAATTATTTCTCCAGAGTTCATTTTAGACTTAAATACAGAGACCAAGGAGGAAGTAGATCGTATACATAGTTTACTTTCTAATGCTAATGATAACACAATGAAAACTAGATATATTAAAGGTTACTCTAAGAGATTAATTCGTGCATTATACTCTTTGGTTTTAGAAGATACAGGTGTATGGCAAGATGACATTATTAAGATGAAGAATGCCATATTAAACTATTGTGAGATTGACTCCGCTTTAGTTGATTATCTGTATGCTTGTTACTTGGATAGTAATGTACTTGTTGAAGAGTTTCTGGGAATTGCAGATGAAGTATATAGCTATTTTGAGAACGCCTTAAATGCGATGGCTGCTTCCAGAACTTCCTTCGGCTAACACCATATTGACGCTCCGGGTCACTCTGAGAAGCGAGTGACCACATCCAGCCCCCTAAGCCCGTCGGGACGTCACTGCATTAGGTGTTCGGCAAGCCTTACAACTATAAGCAGCGACTCTAATTAAAACATAAGACTATTGAACTAACGGGAAACGTTAGTTCAATGACCAGCGACAGTCTAGGACTTCTTTACTCGTCCTTTGCTGTCGCTGTTTCAATTTCTAGTGTCAGCCTAAAACCTAAAACTTATTTTCTACTGACACCAACATCTGAAACCTGAGTACTGATTGAATATGTAGCCAATATTAAATATATTTTAAAAAGTATCTAACCTTCTACAAAAATCGAATTTTTCAGATATAATATATAAGGTGAAATATTACGGAGGTGCAGTAAATTGACGAATGAGTTAGAACAAACCTATTTGAATTTTCTACAATATATTTTAGATAATGGTGTGAAAAAAGAAGATCGTACCGGAACGGGTACAATTAGTGTATTTGGTTATCAAATGCGATTTGATTTATCAAAAGGCTTCCCGTTGTTTACAACAAAACGTACACCGTTCCGTTTAATCGCAAGTGAGCTATTATGGTTTATTAAAGGCGACACCAACATTCGTTATTTATTGAAACATAATAATCATATTTGGGATGAGTGGGCTTTCAAAAGATGGGTTGAATCAGATGAATATGCTGGTCCAGACATGACAGACTTTGGGAATCGTTGTTTAGTTGATGAAGATTTCAATCAAGTGTATCAAGCAGAGATGAAAGCATTTTGCGATCGCGTCTTAGAAGATGATGAGTTCGCAGCGAAACATGGCGACCTAGGAAATGTTTACGGTAAGCAATGGCGGAATTGGACTTCTTCTACTGGCGAATCCATTGACCAATTACAAGACGTCATTAATCAGATCAAAACCAATCCTGATTCTCGACGTTTAATTGTCAGCGCTTGGAACCCAGAAGACGTTATAAATGCTGGGGCAAAAGGAAGTAAAGCAGCGTTACCGCCTTGCCACGTTATGTTCCAGTTCTACGTTGCAAATGGTAAATTAAGCTGTCACTTGCTGCAACGAAGTGCGGATTCCTTTCTTGGAGCAAACTTCAATATCCCGTCTTACTCATTACTTACACATTTAATAGCACATGAGTGTGGACTAGAAGTAGGCGAGTTTGTATACAGCATTAGTGATGCGCATATTTATATAAACCATGTTGAGCAAGTAAAAGAGCAATTATCAAGAGACTTAAGACCATTGCCTACATTGGTTATTAATTCAAAGAAAGAGTCCATTTTTGATATTGAGCTGGAGGATCTAGTCATTGAAGGGTACAATCCACATCCTTCGATCAAAGCTCCGATCGCAGTTTAACTTAATGGTTATAAATAAAGTTTTTCGGATCTTTGTATGTAGGAAGGGGCGTGTTTTATGAGTATTACCTTAATATGGGCAATGGGCACCAATCATGTCATTGGTAAAGATAATGATATGCCTTGGCATTTGCCGCTGGATTTCGCATATTTTAAAGCAGAAACATTAGGCAAGAGAATGCTTATGGGCCGCAAAACGTGGGACTCGCTTGGAGGCAAGCCCTTAAAGGGCAGAACGAGCTTAATTATGACAAGAGACACTGATTACACTCCTGAAGGTGCAGAGGTTGTACACACGCTTGAGGAAGCTCTCAGCGAGGGTAGAAAAGACGATGAGCTGATGGTCATCGGTGGTGCGGAAATCTACAAGCTGATGTTGCCATATGCAGACAAGTTGATGTTAACGCAAATTGAACAGGATTTTGAAGGGAATACCCGGTTTCCTGATATTGACTGGAGTGTGTGGAAAGAGGTTTCCAATAAAAAGGGAATTCGTGACGAAAAGAATCCGTATGATTACCGTTTTCTTGTTTATGAACGTACGGAATAGCAATAAAACGTTTTTTCTGACATAACATGTGAAATAGTACAAAAAAACAGTAGATTAATCCATTACTGTGCAAAAGTGATGAGTGCTACTATAATTAAAATTAGAAATGATAATGTAAAGGTATAGAATGTGCAGGTACTTCATTGCGCTGCTCACAACCATACGAAGCCGCAATATGCTACAATGTACTATACTTCAACACGAAGAGAACGGATGGGGGAAACGTAAACATGTCTACACCTACAGGTTTTATGGAGTATAAACGGCAGCTCCCAGGTGATCGGGATCCTGAGCAGCGGGTAAAAGACTGGGAGGAGTTCCACCATCATTTATCCGAGGACGAGCTTCAGACACAAGGAGCGCGCTGCATGGATTGCGGAACCCCTTATTGCCATACAGGAATTGATATGGCTGGTGGAACCTCGGGTTGTCCAGTTCACAATCTAATTCCAGAGTGGAATAATTTGGTGTACCGCGGACTCTGGAAAGAAGCACTGGAACGTCTGCATAAGACGAATAATTTCCCTGAATTTACTGGAAGTATTTGTCCTGCTCCATGCGAGGGCTCTTGCACAGTGGGTCTAATTGGACAGCCGGTGACTATAAAGACCATTGAGCTAGCTATTATTGATAAGGGTTTTGAAGAAGGCTGGGTTGTGCCTAATCCTCCAGAGAAACGTACAGGCAAGAAGATTGCAATCGTAGGCTCTGGACCTGCTGGACTCGCAGCAGCTGCGCAACTGAATAAGGCTGGACATTCAGTAACTGTATTTGAACGCAGTGACCGTATCGGCGGACTGCTAACATATGGCATTCCCACTATGAAACTCGATAAAAGAGTTGTGCAACGTCGTGTAGATTTATTAGCAGCTGAAGGTATTAATTTTGTAGTGAATACAGAGATTGGTAAAGACATTCCTGCTCAGCAGCTTGTTGATGAGTATGATGCAGTCGTTCTCTGTGGTGGAGCTACTAAGGCACGTCGCTTTAACGTTGAGGGTAGTGAGCTTAAGGGTGTTATGTACGCCATGGACTATTTAAACGGAACGATTAAGAGCTATTTGAATTCCAATCTTGAGGATGGCAACTATGTATCCGCAGCAGGCAAAGACGTAATCGTTTTGGGCGGCGGGGATACAGGATCTGACTGTGTTGCTACAGCACTTCGTCATGGTTGCAGCAGTATCACTCAATTTGGTACGCATGAAAAAGCACCTTTGCAACGTGATCCGATTGCTAATCCTTGGCCACAATTCCCGAATGTATATACTCTGGATTATGCGCAAGAAGAAGCTAAAGCCATTTTTGGAGATGACCCGCGTGAATTCTCGATCATGACCACTAAATTTGTTGGTGATGAAGAGGGGAACTTGAAAGAGCTTCACACCGTACAGATCCGCCGGATCGTGGATGAGACAGGTCGTAAGATTTATCAACCTGTTCCAGGCACCGAAACTGTATATCCTGCTCAAATAGCTCTTATAGCTATCGGTTTTGATGGACCGGAGCAAGATATTGTTGAGGAGCTTAAGCTTGAGACAGATCGTCGTACTAATGTGAAAGCTCGTTACGGAAAATTTAACACTAATGTGGACAAAGTATTTGCTGCTGGTGATATGCGTCGTGGCCAAAGCTTGGTCGTTTGGGCAATCAACGAAGGGCGCGAAGCTGCGCGTGAAGTAGATAAATACCTGATGGGATCAACCGTTCTTGTCTAATAAATTATTATAAAAGAAGCCGTTTCAATAGCAGTTCATCTGCTGGAGAGACGGCTCTTTTTTATGAGATCCTGCTTGACGTGAATGTTATTATCATATAAATTAATAGAAATTCACATGACAAAAGCATTGACCAAGAATCTACGATTCAAGAAGCGTTAGAACAGAGAGGGGACTCACCGGCTGAAAGGTTCCTCGAATACGTGTGGATGGTATCCTGTCTTGGTAGCTGCAGCGAGAGTATTTTATAATCGTTGCCGGAATCGACCGTTATTCGATCGAGGATTGCCGAATTAAGTATGGAAACATACGGTGCTGGGAATTAAAAAAGGGTGGTATCACGACACATTCGTCCCTGACGAATGTGTCTTTTTGCGTTAAAGATAAATTTTGAGGAGGGCATTAAGATGCTGCAAAGTAATTTGTTATTAACAACTCTGCGAGAAGCACCTTCAGAAGCGGAGACGAGCAGTCATCAGTTGCTGCTGCGTGCGGGATACATCCGCCAGTTGGCAGCGGGGGTGTATACCTATTTACCGCTTGGTAGACGTGTTCTACGAAAAATAGAAGCTATTGTGCGGGATGAAATGGATGCATCCGGAGCTCAAGAGGTGTTGATGCCTTCTATGCAACCAGCAGAGCTCTGGAAAGAATCTGGGCGTTATGAGGTATACGGTAAAGAGCTGATGACATTGCAAGATCGTCATGAGCGGGAATTCATATTAGGTCCTACCCATGAAGAAGTAGTAACGACACTCGTACGAAATGAGATCAGCTCCTATCGTAAGCTTCCTGTTACCATTTATCAGATTCAGACCAAGTTCCGAGATGAACGGCGACCACGTTCTGGATTGCTGAGGGGCAGGGAATTCTTGATGAAGGATGCTTACTCTTTTGACATAAGCTCAGAAGGACTTGATAAATCATACATCCAAATGTTCAATGCGTACCACCAGATATTTAAGCGATGCGGACTGGAATTCCGTGCTGTTCATGCGGATTCCGGTGCCATTGGAGGTGAGGGGGGCAGCCATGAGTTTATGGCGCTGGCAGGAATTGGAGAGGATACGATTGCTATATGCTCCTCTTGCGATTATGCGGCTAATCTGGAACAGGCTGAAGCATTGCGACCTGTAAAGAATGAATTTGTTATGCAAGTAGCGGAGATAGAGAAATTCCATACTCCTGATATACGCACTATTGATCAATTAGAGCAGGAGCTAGATATCCAGCAGGAGTTGATTATCAAAACTCTAGTCTATGAAGGAGGCGGACAGACTTTTGCTGTAGTGGTGCGGGGAGATCATGAAGTCAATGAGATTAAGGTGAGCAAATATTTAGGAATGACAGAGATTAAGCTTGCTGAATACGATGCTGTGAAATCATTAGCTGGCGTAGAGAGTGGATTTGTAGGGCCTGTGGGCTTGCCACTAACTATATTAGTAGATGCGGCGGTCGCTGGAATGACAGAAGGAATTACGGGTGCCGGAGAAAAAGATTATCACTTCCGTAATGTTGTACCAGCTAGAGATTTTTCGCTTGAGCAAGTGGGAGATTTTCGGAATGTAGCAGAAGGTGACGTTTGTCCGCATTGTTTGGAGGGCGTTTTGCATTTTCAGCAAGGGATTGAAGTAGGTCATGTCTTTAAATTAGGAACTAAATATAGTGAAAAGCTTGGAGCCTCTTACTTGGATCGGTCAGGAAAAAGTCAACCTATGATCATGGGCTGTTATGGAATAGGTATCTCGCGACTAATGTCCGCAATTGTAGAACAGCATCATGATGAGGATGGAATGATGTGGCCAAAGACATTGGCACCTTATCAGGTTCATATTTTGATTATGTCGGTCAAGGATGCTGAGCAAGTGGCGGTTGCGGAAGGTCTCTATGAACAGCTTACGAAGCTTGGTATTGAGACGCTGATCGATGACAGGGATGAACGTGCAGGTGTTAAATTTAAAGATGCTAGCTTGATCGGGATCCCATTATGTGTAGTAGTAGGCAAGCAAGCAGCTCAGGGTAGCGTAGAGTATTTGGAACGAGCCACAGCGGGGAAAGAGGTCTTAGTGATTATGGAGGTTATGTCTCGAATCAAAGAATTCTATTCACCGCTGATATAAATGATTTGTAATTTTATTGGGAGAGCCAATGATCAGGGCGAAGAAGTAATGTTGGTAATTTCGTGAGAGAATCGCCTTTCGCCGCATTTATCTGAGCTTGGGTTAGAAAGAGGGCTTCTGCTAAATTAGCTCCTCGTAGGTCGGTGTCACGAAAGTCTGCACCAATGAGGTCAGCACTTCTGAGATCAGCGCCCCTCAGGTCAGCAGCGATCAGATAGGCCCCTCTCAAGTTAGCGCCTCTAAGATCAGCGCCCTTGAGCTTAGCTCCCATAAGGTCAGCACCGCGGTTAAAAGTTCTCGATGCTTTTTTTAGTTTACGACGAGCCTCGGTTCGTACAAGCTCACTGACTTGCAGCAGCAACAGATTTATCTTTGCTCGATGAGCGTCAACATTCACTTTTAGTAAAGAATCAGGGCTAAGTAAAGTGAGCTGTTCCGTCTCATCGAGTGCTGTTTGCAACTCAACATGGATAGTATGAGTTACTTCTAAGTTTAAAGATTCATTTAGATACCATAGCAATTCGTGCAAATGCCACATAATCGGAAATACCTCGAACATTTGCTTCGCAGTTTTAGTTTTTTGTCTCCAGTCTTCTCCAGCATAAGTAACCTGAGAGACCTTCTGCCCAGCGCCAAAACAGTCATATACAGTACAACCGCGAAATCCCAGCTGTCTTAGATCTGTATGTACTCCACAGCGAAAGTCCGATTGTAGATTGTGACATGGCTGTCCAGCGTCTTTGTCTCTAGCAAAATCTACCGAAGCAGCAAAAGGTAGTGCGGCACAGCACAAACCGAAGCAGCTCTCACATTCTGCCTTCAGATAGTGGCCGTTTCTGTCCGTAAAAGGTTCTGTTAATTTGTGATGCTCAGACACGGTTTGATCCCTCCGATTTATGAAAAAACGTTTACCAAACTATTCTAATTCAAAGAAAAGTCTAAGGGAAGTCTGAATTTTACCAAAGCCTTCTAACCTATCCATTAAAAAAAACCGAGGTTAATGTTATAATAGAATACTGGACGCATTTTGGACTTAAGAACGAAAAGGTAAGGAGCGATTGTTTTTGAAGACACTCATTATTGCGGAAAAACCGGATATGGGGCGGAATATCGCCGCCGCAATAGAACCGAAGGCCAAAAATTACCGTTCCTATCTTGAAGGGGAGCAGTACATTATTACATGGGCAATAGGGCATCTAATCGGTCTGGCCGAGCCGGATGCTTATGATGTTAAATACAAAAAATGGAACATTAATGATCTTCCCATTATTCCAGACCAATTTAAACTGGTTCCAAATGCACGAACGATCGATCAGCTGAACGTAATCGGAGATCTTGCTAAACGAAGTGATCTACTAGTGAATTCATGCGATGCGGGGCGTGAGGGTCAGCATATTTTTTCACTTATTCAGCGGCATTTGAAGCTGGAGCATCCTGTGAAGCGGCTGTGGATTTCCGATCTGACGCCAGAGACCATTCGTAAAGGATTTCAGGAGCTGAAGGATGGATCGGAGTATGAGAATCTAACCAAGGCTGCAAAAGCACGCAGTGAAGCTGATTGGCTCATCGGCATGAACGGATCACGTGCATTTACTACAAAGCATAATGTGCTGCTGTCTGTGGGTAGAGTTCAAACTCCCGTGCTCGCCCTGATTTATGACCGTCAGAAAACCATTGAGGCGTTTTCCTCACTCAAGTTTTTCGAGGTGGAGGGACATTTTACACAGAATGAAATGACCTACAAAGGTATGTGGCAGGGTGACAGGCTGACTGATGGGGAAAAGGCGGAGGCGCTGGCTGCCAAGGTCAAAGGAAAACCAGGACGGATTGAGTCGTACGAGGTTAAGGAAACGAAAGAGTATCCGAATAAGCTGTACGATTTGACGCTGCTGCAGCGGGAGGCGAATGGAAAGTACGCTTTTTCCGCCAAAAAGACTCTCGATATCGCTCAAGCGTTATATGAGAAGCATAAGGTGATCTCATATCCGCGTACGAACTCTAACTATGTTACCGAACAGAATATTCCTGAGATGCATAAGACCTTATCTGCGCTGCAAGGGACGGCTTATGATGAATGGGTGAAGGGTGCGAACCGTAATCTTGTTCATAAAGGGAACAAATTTATCTGCAACCCCTCGAAGGTCGAGGATCACCACGCGATTTTGCCTACATATCGTAAAGCATCAGGACTTAGCGCAGATGAGGGAAAGCTGTATGATTTGATCGTGCGGCGCTTTTTGTCTCAGTTCTATCCTGCTGCGGAGTATAAAGTGCATACGGTGATGACCGAGATAGAAGACGAAAAGTTCAAAACCACAGTTAAGGAATTGTTAAGCCTCAGCTGGAAGGTCATTTACGCGGACCAGAAAAAGGATAAAGCGAAGTCGTCCAAGGGTAAGAACAAGGATGATGAAGAGGACGAAGAGATTGAAGTGAATGAACCATTCTCTATTGCTCCAGCAGATGAAGTGGTTTGTAGTGAGGCTATTGTTAAAGAAAAAGATACACAGCCACCCAAGCATTACACAGAAGGCACGCTGCTTCGAGCGATGGAAAGTGCCGGCAAGCAGATTGAGGATGAAGAGCTTCGTGATGCCATGAAGGATTCAGGGCTTGGCACTCCGGCCACCCGCGCAGCGACCATAGAACGGCTGAAGAATGTTGGATACATTGAAATGCAGGGTAAAAAAATTGCCATCACGCAAAAAGGACGAACAGCTATAGAACTGATCCGCGGTGCAGGTATTGAGCTGTTAACTTCACCGGAAATGACCGGACAATGGGAACGGCGTTTAAACGAAATTTCCAGAGGAACGGCGTCGGACGGGCAGTTTATGGAGAATGTAAAAAGATTCGCCTGTATGATCGTAGATAAAGTTCGAGTACAATCTCGGGCGTCCAAAACCTCTTTTGAAGGGGAGACGCCTTCTGTCAATACAGGTGCTAAAGGGCGAAGCGCTGGAAGCACATCCCGTAAAACCAGCGATAAACCTGCGGCGCCGAGAAAGCGCAAGGCAATTAGTGAAGAGGAATCCACAAATTCAGGTCCAAAGGTCATCGGAAGCTGCCCGCGTCCCGGCTGCGGTGGAATGATATTTATGGGTAAAAAAGGCTACGGCTGCTCTCATTACAAGGAAGGCTGCAAGTTCGTGATCTGGAAAGAGAATCATGGGCGTACACTGACGGACGCGCAAGTGAAGGCTTTGATTGAGAAGGGCCGCACGGGCAAGCTAAAGCTTACTAGCGAAGATGGTACTCCTCTTGAAGGCAAGCTAGTGCTTCAGAATATGGATACGGGCCAATTAGCAGTAGAGTCATAGTCGATTGGAAAGATTGTGTGTACGGCAAAAAGGTGTCTTTAGCCATGATGGATATGTGGCAAAGACACCTTTTTTTATATTATGAGCACTATTATTATTCAGTGGCTTTAGCCAGCTGTGCTTCAATCGCTGCAGTTAGACCTTCATAGGAAGAGTCCGGAAGCAGGGCTCCGTTTACCATGAATTTAGGTGTACCATTAACCCCGTAGGATCCCGCGATCTTGAAGTCTTCTTTGACGTCGAACATGTAAGTATGATTCTTGAGATCTGTCTCGAATTGTGCGTAATCAATACCTTCAATGTTATTTTTGACGAAGTTTAGAATGAACTTCTGTGTGGCCCATATTTTGCTCTCATCACCTTGATTGGCGTATAGCTTATGGAGATATTCCCAGAACTTCTCGTTGCTTTGCTTATAAATCGCTTCACCTGCACTAGCGGCAAGATAGGAGTCTCGATCCAGGAAGGCAAAGTTCATGAAGAAGAGTTCAACTTTTCCGGTATCCACATAGTCCTTAACAAAAGTATCCAGATATTTCTCCGTCCAATTTTTGCAGGCAGGACATTTGAAATCTGCGAATTCGATGACTTTGATTGTGGCATCAGGACTACCTAGATGAGGTTGCTTTTCGTATTTCAGCCCATCAACAACAATGCTCCCCTTCACATCGGTGTAGTTAGGTAGACCCTCTGTACTGTCAGTCTTATCATTTAGAATGAAGACGATGACAGCGATAAGGATTACAACAACTACTCCTAAGAGCATGGGAAGCATTGGTTTGTTAGTTCGAGAATGTTTGGATTGCACTTTCTTGTTCATATCTCATCTCCTACCTCATATGGGATTGTACAAAAATAGTATAATCATCCCAGAGGTAGACTAGATATGTCATTTGTAACAATGACTGAGGTTACATACATTACACCTAGCTTTGGTGCAGAGTAGCTGTACGAATAACAGGAGGCACCTCATGGATGGAGGAAATGGTCTTCACAGCTTGCTGCATTTCTTGCTCCAGTTCAATAAGGTTATAGCTCCATTCATTTTGTTGCTTCAGATAGATACTGTTAATGCCTGCGGTTACTGCGGGAAGGACATCTGTACGTAACGAGTTGCCAATCATCCAGGTGCGTTTACGGTCAAATCCTTGTGTAGTCAAAATATTCTCAAGCGCCTCAACATTTTTATGCTGACGAATATAGATACGGTCATCAAAGTAAGCATCCAGCTTCATTTGTTCAATTTTACGTTGTTGGATCGTATCGTCCCCACCTGTGTACAGGAATAAATGGTGACCATCCTGCTTCAGTATATCAAGCGTTTCAACCATGCCAGGGTATGCTTCGATTTCTTGGTCATAGACGCTTAGTCCGAGCTTGTGTAATTGCTGCTCTTGAAAACGGTCCGTCGGACGGTTATATTTGGCGCAGAAATAACGGTAGGTAGCGATTAGGGATTTAGGGAAATTATCACTGGCAAGGCCACTTGTGTTGACCGTGTGCACATCAATTTCAATTTGTTTGTTGCGTAATTCACTGGTACTTGGACCAAATTCATTAAACCAATCTGTCATTAGCTCAAAATATTGCCCTAAAATCAGATCAAAATATTTGTTGCAGTGAACCAGTGTATCATCTAGATCGAAAATCACCTGTTGTGTCATGTATTTCATATCTCTCACTCCTTGGATCTGTATCTGTATATTGTTCTATAAATAAATATAAGACTCTAGGAACATTTGAAGCTCTGAGGCACCATCTGGACGAATACTGAAACGTTCGTCTTGTTCACCTCTAAGATGAATGCGGAGTAAGCCGGCTACTCGTAGAATCAAAAGGTGATGCATCAGCATTTCTCTGGATTGATTAAGATCGGATTGCATCTCCCATAGTGACTTTGGTTCATGTGCGACATAGCGAAGCAATCGAAGTCTGGTTGGGTCGGAAAGTGCTTTGGTCATGCGCAAGAGTACCATAGGCGGTTCATTTTCGTCCTCTAAAGGTACATCCACAGGATACTGTACAATCACCATGGTTTTGTAGAAGCAGTAAGTGTTAATCGGACGATTATGAACGGTAGGCAGTAATACAATTGTCCTTAGATCCTTGATCTCCTCAAAAACTACACCGCCAGATGCATATTCAATTAAAGAAACGGGATCCATTTTGCTTTCAAGCATTTTTTTCTCGGAAGCATCTTCAATTAATAGTGGTAAAATTTTATGCTCTACATGTCGGAAGTATTGCTCATACCAGAGTCGTAAGAGTGGAGTATAGCTGTCCCTGATCCGAAAAGCATCTTCAATCGTAAATTCCTGAATGAGCGGAGCAATCTGCTGATAACACTCTTCAATGGAAGCTGAATCTAGATCATCGAGGAAATGTTGTACTGAAGTCGCGGGTCCTCGAATGTAAACCCAGGCATAAAGCACATCATAATCCGTAAACGGCCACTCGGCGGCTTGCATTAAAGCTGTTACTTTATGAGGAGAAATTCGATCTTCCACATCACTTATCCAGTGGGGACCAATGTCCAAATTGGAGATCCATTTTCTAGTTACATATAACATAAAACTGTCCAGCAGCTCATAAACCGGCGATACGTCGATCTTTAATTCGTACTCCATGTATCTTGCACCCCCAGGAAATCCGTAACATCTTCATATTATCTCTTGTTTTGAAGAGGGTTGTCCACTATAATGTTCGGTGTTTGCCAATTGCGTTGGATCAAATTAGCGTTATAAATTATAGGGGGATATCATCTGTGTCAGACCGGCCAAGATTATCTATTCGAAGTAACAGCAAAATGAATTTCATGATTCTTATTACCGCTACTATAGCGGCTGGACTCAGCCAAGGGCTGCTGCTTCCCGTATTATCCATTCTATTGGAGCAGAAAGGAGTCTCATCTTCACTTAACGGACTAAATGCAGCTGCTCTATACATAGGATCATTTGGTATGACCTTGATTGCTGAAAGAGTTCTTGGAGCGATTGGATTCAAAAAATTGATTGCTGGTGGGTTAAGCTTAGTTTTAGTAAGCTTGCTCCTATTCCCCTTTTTTCCTGGAATCAAAATATGGTTTGTATTGCGTCTACTTGTTGGTGTTGGTGATGCAGCTATCAATTATGCCGCTCAGCTATGGGTACTGCTAATGACTCCTGCCGAGCATCGCGGGCGAAATCTTTCCTTGTACGGGATGTCCTATGGTCTGGGTTTTAGCTTGGGGCCGCTGGGCATCAGTCTACTACGCTATGGTCAGGAAACACCTTTTATTGTTCTAGCATTTCTTTTTTTACTGGTCCTAATACTTGCGGTTACAATGCTTCCGGATTCCCGTCCAGACAAAGTAGAGAGTGGAGAAAGTCAGGTACGCCGGTTTGGCCGTTGCTATAGTTTAGCATGGTTTGCCTTAATTCCTGCACTCCTATATGGTTTCATGGAAGCTAGCTTAAATAGTAATTTTCCAGTGTATGGTCTCCGGATCGGTTACAGCACGGATCAAATTGCAACCTTATTACCCTTTGCGGGCATAGGGGGACTGTTGTTACAATTCCCACTAGGGCTGTGGAGCGACCGGTTTGGTCGAAAGAAGGTATTGATTCTAACTGGGATTGGAGGCGGAATTGCCTTCGCATTATTGCCATTAGCAGGTGACCATTTCAAGTTGACTATGGTACTGTTGATGATTGCAGGTGGACTTGTAGGTTCCTTTTTCTCGTTAGGTCTTAGTCTAGCGGCGGATATTTTACCACGTCATTTACTGCCTGCTGCAAATGTGGTTGCTTCTTTCCATTTTAGTATAGGTAGTATTATTGGTCCAGGTATTGGCGGTTTGCTTATGCAAGTCGGCTGGGGCGGGGGGATTTTCGGCTTGATGGGTGCTTTATATATCATGTTCGGTTTGCTCGGGTTATTTTTCTCGCCACGACAAAAAATTTGAGGTAAGATAAGAACGAGTGCTCGCATGGAAATTCATCTGGCTTTCAGAGTACACTATAGATTATAGATAAAGACAGGGAGAGGCTGAACTATGATCACAGTTGAACACTTAGCCAAGGCAGTTGGGGAAGAAAAGAATCCAGTTCTTCAGGATATAGGCTTTCAATTAGAACCGGGTGAATTTGTTGCAATACTTGGAGCTAGCGGTAGCGGTAAGACCACTTTGCTGCGGTGCTTAGCACTGCGTGAGAAGTGGGATAGAGGGAATTTTAGAGTGGACGGTACGGATATTATGGCGAGTGCCTTTACGGGTAAAAGAAAAATTCGTCGTGAATGGGCTTATCTGGAGCAGAATGCAGAGCTCAATCCTAACCGTACTGCGCTGAAAAATGTACTGATCGGCCAGTCTGCACAAACGCCGCTTTGGCGAATGGTCACTGGAATGGTACGTTCAGATGATTATATGGGTGCGATGGATGAATTGGATGCCCTTGGCCTCCTGGATAAAGCGAAGATGAAGACGAGCCAACTTAGTGGTGGGGAACGGCAGCGTGTAGCAATTGCTAGAGCACTGACTCATGGTGCTAAAGTGATATTAGCGGATGAACCGGTAACGGGGTTAGATCCTAAATCTGCGGAGAGCGTCTTGGAAACATTGCGGAGGCTATGTAAAGAAACCGGTCTTACCGTTGTAACAGTACTACCAATTGAATTAGCGGAACGTTTTGCTTCACGTCTTTGGGTACTAGAAGATGGCAGAATTAAGCATGATATAAAGGGGCGTAGATTAACGTTCCAAGAACGCGCAAATCTTTAAATATGGACACGGATAAGGAAAAGAGTGATGAAGTTGAATATTAGAAGTCTTAAGTGCCTTGTTGCCGCAACGCTGACGCTATCCGTACTGTCGGGTTGTACTTTCATCAGTGATCCTGTTTCTAAGATGAAATCTCCACAATTGTCTGCTGATAAAGCAACACTTATGGCTGCTATTAATTCACTTATGCCAGCAGGTTCCACGTTGATTCGTCCGACCAATGACGATGATAGTACTATCTTTACGGAGGATCTCAATAAGGATGGAGTTATGGAGACGTTAGTGTTCTATAAGACGCCAGGAGAAGCCGTAATAATTCACGGGATGATACTGGAGAAACAGGGCGACACTTGGGTCAAGACACTTGTATTCGATGGGGACGGATCTGCACTGGAGTCAGTTGATCTGAAGGATATGACGGGTGATGGGAAGCTTGAAATTGTTACCGGCTATTCACAAGGGGAAGAAAAAGGTCTTGTCGTCTATAGCTATTCCACAGGATCATTAGAAGAAGTGCTTTCACATCCTTATACAAAATATATGATTGATGATCTAAACGAAGATGGAATTGAAGACATTACTGTTGTTTATTTTAAAAGAAATGAGTTTGCGACCATTTCGATCTATCAGTACAATGATGGCTTTAAGGTTCTCGATAAACTTGATAATATCGACCCTTATTTTAATAACTACTACAATATTATCGCTGGAAAAATCTCAAAGGATAAAGAAGGAATCGTATTGGATGCTGCGGTGGATTCTCAGTCTGCCTATACCTCGATTGTTGCTATGGAGAATAATAAGCTGCGTGTGGTTTTACCAGGCGATGCGCGGACTTATAAAGATCGACGGATTGCTAGCGAAGATATTGATCAGGACGGCATTATTGAAATTGGATTGCTTGAGGCGCCAAAAGGATGGGAGTTTTTCGACCCCGCTGAAATTCCTTACTTCACCTCCTATTATAAATGGGATGGAAAAGATGGCCTGACCTTCGCAACTCAGCTATATCATGATCCAGCGGATCGATTCAATATTAATTTTTCTAAGGAATGGCATGGAAAGGTGACGGTTGATACGAAATCGGTTCTGGACGAGAACCTTAAGTTCATTATGTCTGATACCGGTAAGACGGTTGCTGAGGTTTCCTTCTTTTCTCCTTCAGAATGGGATCGTGTAAAGAATGACGGTTGGGATCTGCTTGCACGAGATGCAGATAAGATTATAGCCTACCGTGGTGAGTTAGAACAAAGTACAACAAAGGAAGGAAGCAATAAAATTGCTTCCCCTATAGAAAGGAAGGGAATAGATGAGTAAAGTACTGATTCTGGAAGATGAGGAGTCTATTCGTAGCTTTATTGTCATTAACTTGAAGCGTAATGGGTTCGAAGTGATAGAAGCTGCGGATGGGCATGAAGCTCTTCACAAGTTAACCACAATTCCTGATATTGATATCGCCCTGCTGGATGTAATGGTTCCAGGGATTGATGGGTTCGAAGTGTGTAGACGGGTTAGAGAAACCAATGAACGCTTGGGTATTATTTTTCTGACTGCCAAGGTTCAAGAACAAGATAAAGTA
Source organism: Paenibacillus sp. FSL R10-2734 (assembly GCF_037963865.1). Lineage (NCBI taxonomy): Bacteria > Bacillati > Bacillota > Bacilli > Caryophanales > Paenibacillaceae > Paenibacillus > Paenibacillus sp. FSL R10-2734. Next base: position 3,879,056 of record NZ_CP150170.1, read on the forward strand.
TATGCATTATCTGTAGGCGCAGATGACCATGTTAGCAAGCCATTCAGCCCGACAGAACTGATTGCCCGAATTCAATCGCTGCTGCGCCGAGTGAATGTTCATCGTGAACAGTCAGCAAAGGTTTCTTTCGTTTCAGGGCCATTCACCTTGGATCTTATTTCCAAGCATTTCAAGCGTGAGAATGAAGCGATTGAACTGACGCCAACGGAGTTTTCATTGATCCAATTCTTTCTCGAAAAAGAAAATACGCCGCTCAGCCGCGATCTTCTACTGGACCATGTATGGGGTAAGGAGTATATGGGTGATCCCAAGATTGTGGATGTAAATATTCGTCGTCTGCGTCAGAAGATTGAGAATAATCCGTCAGAGCCAGAATTTTTGCAAACGGTATGGGGACACGGATATAGATGGAAAGGCCAAGTACAATGATTAAGAAGGGGATGCGCAGACAAATCGTTCTACACTACATTTTTGTAGTTTTTTTGGCGCTTCTCCTCGTAGAAGTAATCTTCCTGCTTGCCATCAGAACGTATTATTATGACAGTGTGTATAGTAAGATAAAAAATCATATTACCACGGCAGAGTCGTTTTTTCATAAATACGAGCTGGGTGGCGATAACAACTCGAACCAGCTGCAAGTGCTACTGGAGAGATTTGCACTGGATAAAACCGAGCTAGAAGTATTGACCCTGAATGGGGATATGATCACCAGTTCGACTGGCTTTCAGCCAGACCGTACCATTACAACTAGTGATGTTCCTGAAGCGGCAGGGGGCAGTATTGGCCGCTGGGTAGGGCGCCAAAGTGGTACTAATGAGAGTGTTATGGCTGTGTCCAAGACGGTGCAGGTGCACGGACGTGATACGTATGTTCTAAGGTATCTTACTTCACTTGAAGGTATCAACAACGATTTGCTTAATCTTACATTATTGTCGATTGGTATAGGTGCAGCTGTTATGGCTGTTGTTCTCGTGTTCAGCATTGGACTAGCCAACTCTATTGTAAAACCCCTCAATAACATTACGGCGGTATCAGCCCAGATGGCCAAGGGCAGGTTTAATGTACGGATTAAGGGGAACTACAAATTTGAGATTGGTGATTTGGCTTCAACGCTGAACTACATGGCTCAAGAAATTGTGCGCAGCAATCAGATTAAGGATGATTTTATTTCTTCTATTTCTCATGAGCTACGAACACCACTTACGAGTATCAAGGGCTGGAGTGAGACATTGATCTCTGGCGGCTATGATCCGGAGGAGACGAAGCTTGGTGTAAGTATTATCTCTAGAGAAAGTGACCGACTGATTGGACTAGTGGAGGAGATTCTCGACTTCTCAAAGCTGCAGCAGAACCAAATGAAGCTGGCTATTGGGATTGTTGACGTGAAAGTGTTACTTCAGGAGACTATACTGAATATTTGGGCCAAGGCAGAGAAGAAGAGAATCCACTTGCTTCTAGAGTGTGAAGATGGAATCTTTGTTAAAGGGGATGCCAATCGTCTAAAGCAAGTGTTCTTGAATCTGGTAGACAATGCTGTGAAGTTCTCTCATGAGGATTCCAGTATAGAATTGTCTGCGAAGAGATTGTCTGCTACAGAGACTGCGATTGTGGTACGTGATAGTGGAATAGGGATTAGTGATGCGCATATCTCCAGAGTTAAGGACCGTTTCTTTCAAGTGGATGCGTTGAATGGAGGAACAGGCTTGGGATTAGCGATCTCACAGCAGATTGTAGAACTTCATAATGGGACACTTGAAATGGTAAGTGAGCTAGGAAGCGGAACTGAAGTTACCGTAATCTTGCCCCTAACTGAGAAGCCACCTGAAGTCAGTTCAGATCAAGTAGCGCAAATTCAAGCTACTTTACCTGAATCAGATGTCTAGGAGGTATGAACATGGAAGTATTGAGAAACTCAATTAGGATCGTTCGTGGTGCCCCTGAACGGACGGGTGATATCTTGTGGCTGCTGCAGGAAGCAGCAAATTGGATGGAGCTTAATGGGATTAAGCAATGGACACCGGGTCAATTTAACGAGACTGATATTGCAGGCTATTTCACCGACAGGCATGTTTATCTTGCGCTTGACGATGAAGCTGTAGTCGGAATGTTCACATTACAGTTCAGCGATCCTCAATACTGGGGAAGTAAAAATGATGAGTCCTATGCTTATTTGCATAGGTTGGCTGTGGCAGGTTCTCACCGCAGTCAGGGACTTGGACAGCATATGCTTAAATATGCTGTGCTCCGAGCCAAAGATCTAGGCTGCAGAGGGCTCAGATTTGATACCGTCGCACACAACATTAAACTCAATCGGTATTATCAAAGCTTGGGTTTTCATTATATGGGTACTAACGATATGGGAAATGGCCGTTTAGTGAATCTGTATGAGCATTTTGAAGAGAAGCCTGATCCCGATCGTCTGATTCTTAGATTTATGTCCGAATCGGATTATGAACACTTGAGACGATGGAGTATTTCACCCCAGTATCTGAAGCAGTGGGCAGGGCCTTCGCTTACTTTTCCACTTGATGATGAGCAGCTTAATAAGTATCTAAATGGAGCAAATCATCCAGCAAATTCCGATCGCCTCATCTTTTGTGCGGTACATGAAGCAACTCGGCAGGTCGTGGGTCATATCAGTCTTTCAACCATTGACCGATCGAATCGTTCTGCACGAATAGGCAGGGTAGTAGTTGATCCTGATTATCAGGGAAGAGGCTTTGGAACACGGATGATGAATGAAGTGCTCCGGATCGGATTTGAGAGCTTGGGTATGCACCGTCTTTCCCTGGGTGCTTTCGCCTTCAACACCGTTGCCCTGAAATCCTACGAAGCCGTGGGCTTTAAGCGGGAGGGTGTTCAACGCGAAGCGGCGCTGTTTGGGGATCAATATGTTGATTGTGTGGAAATGAGCATTTTAGATAGAGAATGGTCAGCACTCCAGGATTCATAAGGGTTAGCTTCTAACAACCGAAGGGGCTGTTGCTCTGGTCGTGATCGACCAGGACAACAGCCCCTTTTTATATAAAGTATTTATATATATAATGGTTTTTATGAAGGGAGAACTTCCCGTAGAAGTCCTGACTTCTCATAAACTTCTTGAAACAGACGGGAGGGTTGGTTTCTAACCGCTGACTTAGGAGCTATGGTCTCATAAGGCCCAACGACTATAATATTATTAATGCTACCCTTGATGACAGCCCCATCCTTAATAATTGCACCTTCGCCAATAATGGCATTTTCGATCTGTACACCACGTCCTATGCGAACGCCTGGCATAATAACGCTTTGTTTGATCTGGCTCATTTTTCCAATTTCCACACCATTGAAGATTACAGAACGTTGTAAGCTGCCTTCTTGCGTACAGAATTCATTCACGAGGGAGTCCGTCGACGGGATCTGAACACGTGGTTTATGAACCGCAAGCTTAGTCCGGCGACTCCGGCTATACATCGGCCAATGCGTTTTGTCGAGCTTCATGCCGTTGTTTTTTTGCAGAAGATCCATATGTGCTTCCCAGAGACTACCCACAGTACCTACATCTCTCCAGTACCCTTTGAAGCGGTAAGCGAATAAATCATCATTCTGATCAAGCATCGTGGGTATAACGTCTTTACCAAAGTCATGGCTGGAATTCGGATTAGCTGCATCCCGCAACAAGTGCTCCTTCAGATATGCCCACTCAAACAGGTAAATACCCATTGAAGCCAAATTACTTTTAGGTACTTTTGGTTTTTCCGCAAACTCAGAGATTTTTAGTTCATCATTTACGTTCATCACTCCAAAACGACTGGCTTCATCCCATGGCACCTCCATTACGGAGATGGTGGCTTTTGCAGCTTTCTCTACATGATAGTCCAGCATCTTTCGGTAATCCATATGGTAAATATGATCACCGGATAGAATAAGTACATGCTCTGGATTGCGGCTATCAATATACTCAATGTTTTTATAAATTGCATCAGCAGTTCCTGTATAACTGTCTCTGCCTTCAACACCGGAAGGAAGCAGGGTGACACCTTTGTCCTTTTGACTATGTAAGCCCCAAGGTTCACCTTGACCGATGTGGTCATGCAAGGATTCAGCTTCATACTGTGTCAGGACACCTACTGTATCAATTTTGGAGTTAACACAATTACTTAGCGGGAAATCGATAATTTTATATTGTCCACCGAAAGGGACTGCAGGCTTAGCCATACTGGATGTCAAGGGAGCCAATCTACGGCCTTCCCCTCCCGCCAAAAGCATGGCGATACAATCTTTTTTGTTATTCATTTGTTATCCCTCCCATTATTTTGTCAATGCTTGTAATATAAACTTACGACAAGCACTTGAAACGACATAGGTGAAGTATATTGCTGTGTAAAAAGAAAAATTACAATTAATATTTCTTTATCAGAAAAACTTTTGTTTTGACATCAAATCATTTTCAAAATGGTAATATTCGGTTAATGTAGTAGGTACAAGCATTCAGAAAAGGTGGTGTAGAATTGGCTGAAATAGCAACAATCGATACCCTTCCGTCAGCTGCTGATATTTATCTTTTCCATGAGGGCACCAATTATCGCAGCTATTCTATGCTGGGTGCGCACACTGCCGCTGAAGAAGGCGTTACGGGCGTACGCTTTACCGTGTGGGCTCCTCATGCGACATATGTAGGACTAGCTGGTGATCATAATGGCTGGGATGGAACGCAGGACGTGGACTCGTTATATAAGATACCCGATTCAGGATTTTGGAGTCGTTTTTTTCCGGGAATAGAGCCGGGAACTTTTTACAAATACAGGATTGTTGCCAGTGATGGCTCCAGCTTCCTAAAAGCGGATCCATTTGCCTTCAAAGCTGAGGTTCGCCCGGCGACTGCATCCGTAGTTACGGATCTCAGTGGTTATCGTTGGGGAGATGCTGCTTGGAGAAGAAAGAGCAAAGCTCCATATCATCAACCGATGAACATTTATGAGATGCATTTTGGAACTTGGCGTCAAAAAGAAGACGGGGAATTTTATAGCTATAAGGAAATGTGTGATTTATTAATTCCTTATTTGGTGGAAATGAGCTATACCCATGTAGAGTTTATGCCGCTAGCTGAGCATCCATACGATTTATCTTGGGGCTATCAAGGAACGGGGTATTTCGCTGCGACGAGTCGATACGGTGAACCCCATGAGCTGATGTATTTAATCGATCATCTGCATCAAGCTGGAATTGGTGTCATTCTGGATTGGGTTCCGGCCCATTTTGCAAAAGATGCACATGGTTTAAGAATGTTTGATGGTTCGCCACTTTATGAATATGCCGATCCGATGTTGGCAGAGAAACCAGGCTGGGGAACTCTTTCGTTTGACTTCAGCAAGCCTGAGATATCTTCATTCCTCATCTCTAACGCACTCTTCTGGTTTGAGTATTATCATATTGACGGAATGCGTGTTGATGCGGTTACGAGCATGCTTCGTCTCGATTTTGAAAAAGAGGCTCATCAATATCGGCGTAATGTGAACGGTGGTCTGGAGAATTTGGAGGCCATCAAATTTATTCAGAATCTGAATAAAGCGATATTTCAGTATTTTCCTAAGGCATTGATGATGGCAGAAGAATCTAGTGCTTGGCCGGGAGTTACTGCGCCAGCACATGAAGGTGGCCTCGGCTTTAACTACAAATGGAATATGGGATGGATGAATGACACTTTGGGCTACATAGAACATGATTTCTGGGGGCGCCCTCATCATCATAATTTATTAACATTCCCAATATGTTATGCTTATGCCGAAAATTATGCATTACCGTTATCACATGATGAGGTTGTGCATGGCAAGAAGTCGTTATTGGATAAAATGCCTGGTTCGTATGAACAAAAATTTGCAGGTCTTAGGCAGCTGTTCGGTTATCAGATCTCCCATCCCGGAAAAAAACTCCTGTTTATGGGTGGAGAGTTTGGTCAATTTATCGAGTGGAAGGATCAGGAGCAGCTTGATTGGCTGCTGTTGGACTATGATAGTCATCGCGGCATGCTCGCCTACACTGCTGCACTTAATAAACTGTATCGCTCTGAGAAAGCACTGTGGGAGCTTGATCATTCCCAAGAGGGTTATCAATGGATTGATGCAGATGATAATGAACAAAGCATAATTTCTTATATACGTAGAGGTAAGAAGCCTGGCGACACCTTGCTGTTTATCATCAATTTTCAACCTGCCCAGCGTCAACATTATCGTATTGGCGTTCCTCGTTCAGGGACTTATGAAGAAATCTTTAGCTCGGAAGCTGTAGCCTTCGGAGGCTCAGGTATACACAACACGCCTCAGAAGAGCAAAAAGCTGGAATGGCATAATCAGGTGAACAGTATAGAGCTAACATTACCGCCTCTTAGTTTCCTGGTGTTTAAGAAAACGACAAGATTGGGTAAAAGTAAAGAGGCAATTGAGTTATAGATCAAAGTACGTATAGAGAATCCGTACACTTTAAAGGGGGAAATAATCATGAAAGTTTTATTTGCCGCAGCTGAAGCTCATCCATTTGTCAAAACGGGTGGTCTGGCCGATGTCATTGGGGCATTACCTAAAGCGCTGAAGGGTGCCGGGGTGGATGTACGAGTGATTTTGCCTAAATATCGTGGGATTCCAGAAAAGTTCACTTCGAACATGGAGCATTTAACGGAAGTGTATGTGCCCATTGGCTGGCGTAGTCAATACTGTGGAATTGAACGTATGGTTTATGATGGCATTCCCGTGTACTTTATAGACAATGAGTATTATTTTGGACGGGACGGAATATATGGATACATGGACGATGGCGAGCGCTTCGCGTTCTATAATCGTGCAGTGCTGGAGTGCCTGCCGGCTATAGATTTTCAGCCCGATGTCCTGCATTGCCATGATTGGCATGCTGCTGTAATTCCAATGCTGCTTCATGGGCATTATCGACACAATCCATTTTACAGCGAAATGCGAAGTGTATTCACGATACATAACCTGTTGTATCAGGGGGTGTTTCCTTATGAAGTGCTTGGGGAACTATTGGGTCTGGATAGCAGTTATTTTGGAGGCGTGGAGTATTACGGTAATGTGAATTTCTTAAAAGGTGGCATTGTATACAGTGATCGTGTCACTACCGTTAGTCCAACCTACTCAGAAGAAATTCGAACACCCTATTATGGTTACGGGCTGGATGGCTTGTTGAACGCACGTGCGGACGTTTTAAGCGGCATTGTGAATGGAATTGATACGAAAAGTTATAATCCTGCGACGGATCCAAGTCTTGTCACTCGTTACCGTTCCAATTTATCGAAGAAGAACGAGAATAAGTTAGCTTTGCAGGAGGAATTAGGCTTACCTGTGGATGCTAATATCCCGATGGTGGCCATGGTTACTCGTCTCGTGGATTCCAAGGGATTAGATTTGCTTACACGCGTATTGGATGAGCTATTATACACCGATGACATTCAATTTGTTCTGCTTGGAACGGGGGATGAGTCCTATGAGCGATGGTTCAGGGAAGCGGCTTGGCGTTATCCGACAAAGCTATCTTCACAAATCCTCTTTAATGATGCTCTGTCACGCAAAATATATGCCTCTAGCGACATCTTTCTTATGCCGTCCAAGTTTGAACCTTGTGGGATCAGTCAACTTCTCGCTTTACGCTACGGCAGCATACCGGTTGTGCGGGAAACCGGTGGCCTAAATGACACTGTTCAAGCTTATAATGAAGAATCTGGTGAAGGTAATGGCTTTACGTTCAGCAACTACAACGCCCACGATATGATGTTTACGCTTCGCCGGGCAATTTCATTATACAAGCAGCCTGAACACTGGAAAAAGATTACGAAAAATGCGTTCGCTGGCGATTACAGCTGGAATGTATCCGCTCAGCAATACATTGATATTTATAATGAAATTACGGAAGTTTCATCAGATTCTGTAGTAGGTTAATGAGGAGTACATCTGAAGTTTGACTCATACTTCAGATGTGCTCTTTTTTTAATGATAACCAGATATAATTTAACGCATGTTTTGATTAAGATAGGGAATAGTAAAAAAATGTATAAAAGTATATGAAATTTGAATAAATGATGAATAATTTGTTTCTGAACGATGAATTCTTTGCTTTGAAACCCATTAAAAGGAAGTTATTGTCACAATTATGCCTTTGCATATTCATGCGTTCTGATTTATAATAAATCGGTCAAAGGGACTACTTAGATTTTTTCATATGAATAGGGGAGATATAGAAATGAACAAATGGGGTAAACTTGGTTTAGGGATGATATTAGCGGTGGGCCTGTTATCAGGCTGCGGTCAAAATAAAAATGATAGTGATACCGCTGCAACTGGAAATGCAAATACCGGTGGAGCTGCTAAGAAGCTTACTATGGGAACAAGTGCTGACTTTCCTCCGTATGAATTCCATAAGGTAGTAGACGGTAAAGATACTATCGTGGGCTTCGATATCGATATTGCTAAGGAAATTGCTGCTGATATGGGTGCTGAACTTGTTATTAAGGACTTGCCATTCGATTCATTGCTAAACGAATTGTCTAGCGGAAGAGTAGATATTGTTATTTCTGGACTTAGCCCAACTGAAGAACGTAAAAAAGCAGTTGATCTGTCAGATATTTATTACAAGGCTGAGCAAGCTATTGTTGTACGCGAAGCGGACAAAGATAAATACGCCACTATGGACGCTGTAAAAGGTACCAAAATAGGTGTACAGACAGGATCGATTCAAGAAGAAATCGCTAAAGGGATCGAGGGAGCGAAAATCACTTCTCTCGGTAAAATTTCTGAGATCGTTATGCAATTGCAATCCAATCGTGTAGATACAGCTATTATTGAAGGACCTGTGGCCAAATCCTTCGTTAAGAATGTACCTGGTCTTGTAATTACAGATGCTAAACCAGAAGTAGAAGATGACGGCTATGCTATTGGTATTAAAAAAGGTAACACAGAGCTTCTAGATCAAGTGAATAGTACGCTTAAACGTCTAAACTCAGAAGGTAAAATTGATGAGTTTGTAACGGCAGCAAGTGAGCTTGCAGAAAGCACGAAATAAAGCTACGGATATTTTATAAGTCTGCTTAAATGAATTGTATGAGCATACAGAAAATAGCGGCAACAAGCTATTTTCTATTTTTTTGGAGATGGGAGGTCACCGGTTTATGGATATATTAACTCTTGCTTATGATTACCGCAGTTTTTTCTTGTCAGGACTCCAGTACACGTTGCTGCTAGCCGTTCTCGGTGTATTCTTCGGTTTTGTGCTTGGAATTATCGTTTCTTTAATGCGTATGTCCAAATGGAGAATAGTTCGTTTTATCGCAACCGCTTGGGTTGAATTTTTACGTGGAACGCCAATGCTTGTTCAGTTATTTTTGATTCATTACGGTTTGCCTGAGTTCGGGTTGGAGTTCTCACCTATTCAGTCAGGTGCAATCACACTAACTATCAACAGTTCAGCTTATCTGGCGGAAATCTTCCGTGCAGGGATTCAGGGCGTTGATCGCGGTCAAGTGGAGGCGGCACGTTCATTAGGGATGAAACAAGGGATGACCATGCGTCATATTGTGCTTCCACAAGCCCTTAAAAGTGTACTTCCGGCTATCGGGAATGAATTCATTACTATTATTAAAGAATCATCCATTGTGTCCATGATTGGGGTAGCGGATTTGCTGTTCCAAGCTAGAACGATTACTACTATTACTTACGAGGGTCTGACCCCTCTAGTTGTCATTGCAGTGATGTACTTTGTGCTGACATTTACACTATCCAAAATCCTTGGTAGATTGGAAAGGAGGATGAATACCGATGATCGCCGTTAAGAACTTACGAAAGAATTATGGAAAGCTGGAAATTCTTAAGGGGATTGACTTGGAGATTCATAAGGGTGAGGTCGTTGTTGTAATCGGTCCGAGTGGATCGGGTAAAAGCACTTTCCTGCGCTGTTTGAATCTACTGGAGGAACCAACAGGTGGAGAAATCACTTTTGAAGGAGAATCTATCACCTCCAAGAAGCACGATATCAATGTGACGCGTGAGAAAATGGGGATGGTATTTCAGCAGTTTAACCTTTTTCCTCACAAAACAGTTCTGCAAAATATTACACTCGCACCGATTAAAGTGAAAAAACAGCAGCAGGCTGAAGCTGATAAATTTGCAATGGAGCTTCTGAGAACTGTAGGACTTGAAGATAAAAAGGATGCTTATCCAGCTCAGCTGTCCGGAGGACAGAAGCAGCGGATCGCGATTGCCCGTGCGCTGGCCATGCAGCCCCATGTGATGCTCTTTGACGAGCCAACCTCAGCACTTGATCCAGAGATGGTCGGAGAGGTTCTGGAGGTAATGAAGAAGCTTGCCGAAGACGGGATGACTATGGCCATTGTTACTCATGAGATGGGCTTTGCCCGTGAAGTGGGTGATCGTATACTGTTCATGGATGGTGGAGTGATTGTAGAGCAGGGTACACCTGCACAGGTCTTCGGAAATCCTCAGCATGCACGTACTAAGGATTTTTTAAGTAAAGTGTTATAATAAGTTAAGTTTTAGCGGCCCTCGGACAAGTTGTCCGGCGGTCGCTTTATTTTTTTAACAATATCGTAATTTGGGGATATAATGGATTGAGTTCATTTATTTATGTGAACCATGTATAATAGATGGTCAATCAACTTGAAAAGGAGTACATACATAATGAGAGATGATCTGCGCCGTATAGGCATTATCGATATTGGTTCTAACTCCATACGTCTTGTAATCTATGATACAACGCCGGAAGGAGGCTATAAGATCATCAAGGAGTGTAAGTACTCCGCACGTCTAAGTGAGAAGATTACGAAGGAAGGTCGACTGGAACAGAAGGACATGGAGACCATTATTCCAGTTTTGCTTCAGTTTAAGGAGATCTGCAATGCTTTTGAAGTAGAGACTATTCGTGCGGGTGCTACAGCAGCAATAAGAAACGCAGCTAACTCAAGTGAAATTATTGCCTTTTTGTCAGAAGCTTCTACCATACCTATTGAGGTTATCAGTGGTCATCAGGAAGCTTACTTTGGCTTCTTGGGTGTCATAAACGCATTTAATGTTGAGGATGGCTATGTTATCGATATTGGTGGCGGGAGTACAGAAATAACACTTTTTCGCGGACGGCGTTATCAACATAGCATTTCCTTTCCGTTTGGAGCGGTAAATACCAATCTCATGTTTGGTCAAGGCGGTAACTGGAACGGAGATCAGATTCACAAACTAGAGACCTTTGTTCTTGGGAGATTGGTAGAGCATGATTGGCTTAACGCTACAGCAGGTCTTCCGTTATTTGGTCTAGGAGGGACGGTACGTTCTTTAGGCAAGCTGGATCAAAAAACTAGAGCATACTCATTACCTAACTCACATGGTTACACAATGGCGAGTGAGACGATTGAGCATTTTATGAACACATTACCTTCAATGCCTTACGATAAACGTAAAGATTTAGAGGGGTTGTCTAAGAGTCGCGCGGATATCATCGTATCCGGTTTGATTATTTTCCATACGGTATATCAGTATATTGGTGCTAGCCAGGCTGTGATCAGTGGGGAGGGGCTCAGGGAAGGCATGCTGCATGATCTACTGGATTCGGAGCAACCGGTACGAGACAGTGCGCTTGAATACAGCTTAAACACGATCATCCGGTTTGATATTCATACCTCTAAACGGTATTTAGATCATATCAATAAGCTTGCTCTAAGTCTGTTTGACGCGTTCAAAGATGAGGAGAATAAAGCTGAACATGAGATGTTAATTTATGTATCCATTATGCTGCATCGAACGGGATCTAACATTAACTATTATCAATCCAAACGACATACTCTGTATTGGCTGATGAATTCACCGATTCGTGGCCTAACACACCGTCAGCTTATCCTTTGCGCGATGATTGCCTCGTATAGCACAAAAAGCCGGAAGCAGAAATTGTCCCAGATGCATAAGGACATTTTGCTGCCTTCCGACGAAGAGTGGATTCATAAGCTCGGATCGCTTGTACAGCTTAGCATTGCACTGGACAGCACCGAGATCGGGATTGTAAGCGGCTTAAAAGCTAATCTGCATGGCAATACACTTAATCTGGACTTAGAGGGCGCTTCAGCACTTCTGATTGGTCTAGAGGACATTGAGAACGCCTTAAAAGCATTTAAGAATGCTTGGGCGGTGAAAGTAAAGCTCGGGTTCCCTTCCAACGCGTAACATCCATTGCTGCGAACTGGCTCCGGAAAGGGGCCTTTTTGTCGTCTGGCTGCTCGTAATAACCATTAGGCTGTAAGAAGCTGGCCTTCACATTATCTTTAAGGGATAGTTCAAGAATCTTAACAATCTGTTTACGAATATTGCTGTCTCTAACCGGACACATCAGCTCGATCCGTCGAGTAAGGTTTCTAGTCATCCAGTCTGCACTGGATAAATACACCTCAGGCTTTCCACCATTTTCAAAATAGTAAACTCTTGAATGCTCCAGAAAGCGGTCGACAATACTGCGAACCGTAATATTTTCACTTAAGCCTTCAATCCCCGGACGAAGACAACAAACCCCCCGAACGATTAAATCGATAGATACACCGGCCTGTGCGGCACCATATAAATCGTCAATGACTTGTTGATTGGAGAGAGAGTTCATCTTGGCAATGATACGTGCAGGTCTGCCAGCCGCGGCATGTTCCGCTTCACGCATGATCAGTTTTTGTAAGGAAAGGCTCATGTTTGTTGGAGCTACAATGAAGGTGTTCCAGTCAAAATTAGCGGAATAACCAGTCATTTGATTAAACAGCTCAGAAGCATCGAGTCCGATATCGCTTTGAGCGGTAAAAAGACTGAGATCCGTGTAAACTTTGGCAGTGCTGTCATTGTAGTTTCCTGTGCCAACATGCACATAGCGACGTAATTCATGACCTTCCTGACGGACAATCAGGGTAACTTTGGCATGAGTTTTGAGTCCAACAAGACCATAAACAACATGACATCCGGATTTTTCAAGCTGGCGAGCCCAAGCAATGTTACGTTCCTCATCAAATCTGGCCTTTAACTCTACAACCACTGTTACTTGTTTACCGGATTCAGCAGCATTAGCGAGTGCAGTGATCAGAGGAGAGTTTCCGCTTACTCGGTATAAAGTCATCTTAATGGCCATCACTTGCTCGTCCTCAGAAGCTTGAATGATAAAGTCTGTCATCGCATCAAAGGATTCGTAAGGGTGGTATACTAGGACATCCCGTTCACGCAATACTTCAAAGAAATCCTCATTTTCCTGAAATTCAGCAGGGTAGACGGGCTCAATGTTAGGATAGTTTAAGTAACCAAACCCTTTAATACTACCGGCGAAATTACGGAGGAAACTTAGATCAAGCGGACCTTCAATTTCAAATAGAAAATCCTCCAATTCAAACTCAGCTTGCAGCTGTTCCAAGGCATAAGGATGAATACCTTTTTGTACTTCAAGCCTTGCTGGTACTCCGCGGCGACGCTTGCGCAGCTCTTTTTCAATCTCCTCTAGAAGATCTTCAGCACCTTCCTCGTCGATTGTGAGATCCGAGTTACGAGTCAAACGAAATTCACTGACGGCAACTGGTTCGTAACCACTAAATAAAGTTTGAATGTGATGACGGATGACATCCTCAATAAATACGAACTGCCGTTTCTTGCTGTTAGATCGATGTGGAAGAGGGATGCATCTTGGCAGATTAGATGGAATTTGCAGAATAGCAAAATAAGGCTCTTCTTCAAGATCATTCTTACGAGTAAGAACTACTGCTAAATAGATAAATTGGCTATGAACGAGTGGAAACGGACGACTCTGATCTACAGCCATTGGTGTAAGTACAGGATAGATAATATCCCGGTAATATTGTTCTATGGACTGCTCTTGTGCATGAGTAAGATCCTCATAATCCACAAATACGATACCTTCTTTATGCAAACTCCGTGAAATATCACGGAAAATCCGGTATTGGTCGGAAACAATTTTGGTCACTCGCTTGATGAGACGTTTGTATAACCCGGAAGGGGTGTAGCCAGTGAAATCTTTTTTAGTATAGCCTGCCCGGATTTGATCTTGAATTCCTGCAACTCGAACGCTTATGAATTCATCAAGATTGCTCGAGACGATAGCCAGAAATCGGGCACGTTCCATTAACGGGTTATCAGGGTCTTGTGCTTCTTTAAGCACACGTCGGTTAAACTCGATCCAGCTCAAATCCCTGTTGAGGTAAGCAGTGGCTGGACTGCTTTGGTTGTTTTTATTTTCTTCTGTATTCATGGGACCTCCAAGTATGATTCGTTGTCTATATCTAATCTATTGATCATATTCTATCATTCTACTATTGGTTAAAGTATGAAATGTTAAATCTATGTAAAATATTCGGGAATTTTATATGATAATTTTTAAAAGAAGGTACAAATGCCTGTTTCAACAGTTTACATAATAAAAAATATGTTAACTAATATCTATAAAAATGACAATATTGAAACTTGAATTTTCAGAATGGTAACAATTACATAAGCACAGGTTACAAAATTGTGATATATTAAGTCCTGTCAGATTTACAAAAGACTGCAACACATCATCAAGACATCTTACAAGATGTACATAAGTAATCAAAATGTACACGAGCGTATACGGAAGTCATACCGTTTGCGCCCATCTAATGAGGAGGCAATTATGAAGAACAAATTTAGAACCATTAAAACTCTTGCTGCAGTTATGGGAATCAGTGCATTATTGCATGCCGTTCCAGCACATGCAGACAGTGTTCATATCGCTAAGGATGGTAATACTTTTTATACTTTAGCCAAGCAATACAATGTAGGTGTGAATGAATTAATGAAGGCTAATCCAAACGTTGCAGCATTGAACATTTACGAAGGTCTCGAAATTACAATACCTAGTAAAATGCAGGCTGAATCCGTACCTGCGCCAGACAAATCAACAGTGATTTCGCCTAGTCTAAATGTAAACCCAGATACTAAAACAGTTGAAGCATGGGGTAAGTCCTTCAATTATGACAAAACGATTCAAGTGAAAGCTTCAGCGTATTCTTCCGCAAGCAGTGAGAACGGAGGATGGGGCGCAGTCGATTATCTCGGTAATCCTCTCAAGCTTGGGACAATTGCTGTTGATCCAAATGTGATTCCTATCGGTACCAAAGTATTGGTTACGGGTCATTCACATGATGGATTGCCTAAAGAAGCTTTTTTAGCTACGGCAACAGATGTGGGCGGTGCGATTAAGGGTAACCGTATCGATATTTTTATCCCTGGTAGCCAAAGTTTTGTAAAGTCATTTGGTTATCAATATGTACAATTATACATTGTTAAGTAGATAGATAATAATATAGAGAATTATAGAGATATGAAAAGTTCTTAAATATGGTGAAACAGGAAACGGAGGGAGTCCACAGCGGCTGCCTCCGTTTTTTGTACGTATCCGAAAATATATTTGTGAAGATATTTTATTTACTTTTGGAGACCTGTAGTAATTGAGGGACGGTAACGAAAGTGTAGCCCCGTTTACGCATAATAGTGATTACTTCAGGTAAAGCCTGAATCGTTCCCTGTAGATGACTACCTGGACCGCCCCCACCGTGTTGAAGAATAATCGCCCCTCTTCCAACGTTGGCTAGAATGTTATTTCTTACTTGGTTTTTGGAAAGTCCTTTCCAGTCCAAAGAGTCCACATTCCAATTCACGAGCGTATAGCCATGATTTTTTGCCCATTTCAGCTGCTGTTCACTGATGTCCCCATAGGGTGGGCGAATTAGTCGAGGTTTATATCCGGCCAAGGTTTGTATAATATTTTCAGTTTTAATAATTTGTGTACGGAAATCGTTCATCTCCAGCTTCACAAATTGCGGGTGGTTATACGAGTGATTTCCAATCGCGTGACCTTCTCTAATCATCCTTTTTACCATAGCCGGATGTTTCTTTGCTCGACTTCCCACCACAAAGAAGGTTGCTTTTACATGATATTTTTTAAGGATGTTAAGCAATTGGGGTGTAAATCTAGGGTCAGGAACATCATCAAAAGTAAGTGCGATGACTTTATTCCGAGGCCCACTAGTCTTAAATGTCTCCGGATATTTGTGTAATAACTGACTTAACGACAAACCTTTAGTGTTCTTATGGTTGTTAAGTGACGAACTATTCGTAGCAGAGCCACCCGCTGAAATTGCCTTATCTTCGTCTGAAACGGATATACTTTGTGTTAGATCCTGTGGAGTCATCTGACCCTGAATTGGGGCTGACGCAACCTCTGAAGAATAGGTTGGGAATAGCATGACTATGATTGTTCCTAATACTACGAGCAGTTTCTGACCTCTCCGATGATAATACATCCCCATCTGCCTCCTTTACTACCTGATCACTGCCATATTCTTAATTGTTATCTCCATTGAAAGATGAATTTATGCTGTTAATAATACAGTTTGAGTTAAGATTTCTTGATGGAACCAATGAGTGTATACTAAAAGCACGGGAGATTTACGAGCCGATTATAGATTACGGAAGGATGGAGATATGAATGTCTGATTTGTTTGCACCGTATGAGTTGAAGGGGTTATCGCTGAAGAATCGTATTGTTATGCCGCCTATGTGTCAGTATTCGGTGGATAAAGAGGATGGCATTCCCAATGATTGGCATTATGTTCATTATGTAAGCCGTGCTGTTGGCGGTACTGGATTTATCATCGTGGAAATGACGGGCGTTCATCCAGACGGTAGAATCACTAATCGAGATACAGGAATCTGGAGTGACACGCAAATTGCAGCTTATCGTAAGCTCACGGATGGTGTACATACTTATGGGTCAAAAATCGCTGTTCAATTAGGACACGCTGGACGTAAAGCAGTGGATGCTGAACCACCAGTCGCTCCATCTGCAATCCCTTTTGATGCTAACTCCAAAACGCCGCATGCTCTCTCTAAGGAAGAGATTTCAGAAATAATTGAGGCTTTCCGTGAAGGAGCGCGCAGAGCTGTGGAGGCCGACTTTGATACGGTCGAAATCCATGGTGCACATGGTTATTTAATTCATCAGTTTCATTCACCCCTGACCAACATCAGAAAAGATGAGTATGGACAAGATCCTGCGCTTTTTGGAGAACAGGTTGTTAGAGCAGTGCGTGAAGTTGTCCCTGTGGACATGCCATTAATCATGAGAATATCTGCGAAGGAATATGTAGAGGGTGGATATGATAATGCTTACGCTCTGAATATTTGCCGACGATATAAGGATGCTGGAGTGGATATATTCCATGTTTCTTCCGGCGGGGAAGGACCTATAGGCTCGAACGGGGGCCCTAATGCGGGACCGGCTTACCAAGTGGATCTGGCAGAGTTCATCCGTAGTGGATTACAGGTGCCTGTAATTGCAGTGGGGCGGCTTGAATCCTATACTGAGGCACAGTCGATCGTCGCTGAAGAGCGGGCGGAGCTGGTAGCCGTTGGTCGTGGGATGTTAAGTGATCCCTACTGGGCTTTACATGCGGAAGAAGCGCTTGGAGGCGTGCGTAACGTACCTAAACCTTATGAACGTGGGATCTGGAAAAGAGGATAATCAGCATTCAGTGTGAAGTTTGTCACAGATTTTATACTCCTTCTAAGGCAATCTTAATAAAGATAAAATTTGAAGGAGCTTGATAACGTGGGGATGGTTTTAAGTAACGAGCGGCTAACAGACGGAGTGTACCACCTTAAGGTTGAAACGAATAGTGGCGGTAAAATGGGTCAATTCTACATGTTACGGGCATGGGGAGCGTATCCCATCCTTTCCAGACCGCTTAGTATACATGAAGTAAACGAAGATAGTGTCGAATTTCTATATCATGTAGTTGGAGAAGGCACTGAGATATTTTCACGGCTGACTTCCGGTGATTCGGTAGAGCTTGAGGGCCCTTTTGGCACTGGATTTCCGCAGGTCGAAGGGAAGGTTGCACTTATTGGTGGTGGAATCGGAATTGCTCCGCTCTATTATTGTGCGAAACAGCTTCCTGGGTGTGATATCTATTTAGGCTTTAGCCGAGAAGCTTACCGGACAGAAGCGTTTCGCCCATTGGCAGCGGAGCTTACAGTAGATGTCGGCGGATTTATTTTGGATCGTGTGGATTTTAGTCAATATGATCATGTTTTTGTTTGCGGCCCACACCCTATGCTTAAAGCTGCACAGCTTAAAGGCATAGCCGCTGAAGAGGCAGGCAGCAAAACAAAGGTTTACCTCTCTCTCGAGAACCGCATGGCTTGTGGCATTGGTGCCTGTCTTGTCTGCAGTGTTTCCTGTCGTGATGGTCAGCGAAAGGCCTGTGCAGATGGACCAGTGTTTCGTTCTGAGGAGGTGATTTTCCATGACTAAGATGAGTACAACTATTGCAGGCGTTCATTTTAAGAATCCGATTATAATGGCATCTGGAACATTTGGCTTTGGTCGTGAATACGGAAAGCTGTATGATGTGTCTTTGCTAGGTGGAATCTCAGGTAAAGGTCTCACCCTTCATCCAAAAGCGGGTAATCCTGGCACTCGTGTATACGAGACAGCCTCTGGCATGCTGAATAGTGTTGGATTGGAGAATCCAGGTGTAGCCGCGTTTTTGGAAAAAGAATGCCCATATTGGGAGACGCTCGATACCGCTCGATTGGTGAATCTTGGAGGAGGCACTCTTGAAGATTACGTACTTGGAGCAGAGATGATTCAGCGTGATGCAGATCTTCGTTCAAGCTTAGGGAAGACAGCTGTAGATATGATTGAATTGAATATTTCCTGTCCTAATGTAAAAGAAGGTGGTATCGCATTTGGGATTAAAACCTCTGAAGCTCAAAAAGTAGTACAGGCGGTTAGACGTGCCACCAAGCTGCCACTTGCAGTAAAGCTTTCTCCGGGTGCTGAGAATATCGTTGAAATGGCGCAAATGTGTGAGGAAGAGGGAGCAGATGCCGTCTCGCTCATTAACACCATTTCCGGGATGAAGATTGATGTACGCCGCAGAAGTAGTGTGTTTAATAACTTGTATGCCGGACTGTCCGGACCTGCGATTAAGCCAGTCGCGCTGCGTATGGTGCATCAAGTTGCCCAGAACATATCTATTCCAGTGATCGGAATGGGTGGCATCACCTCAGCCACTGATATTATTGAATTTATTATGGCAGGTGCTTCGGTAATTCAAGTGGGAACTTACAATTTCATGAATTTAAGAGCAGGCAGTCAGCTTGTTGAAGAGCTTGAGCAATTCATGGTTCAAGAGAATATTCAATCCTTGGATGAAATACGTGGCATTATATAAAGTGGAGTAGTGAGGAGATACTATTGGCTTCTAACCAGATTAACCCTGATGATATTGAGTTGACGGCAACCGCTGTTGGCCGCGATCTTCTGCTCTTAATTAGCGGAGGCGTTCGACACATAGGAGCGGCAAGTACTGCGTATCTAAATGGAGACCAGGTGGAGGTGCTGACTTCTGCTGTTCCTCACCATAAAGAACATACGATAAGCGAGTCTATAGCACTCAGGGTAGCTGAGGCGCTGAACAGGACGGTCACAGTTGTTATGGGGATTCATTACGACGATCTCACGAAAGAAGGCATTATGGAGGTCGTAGAGATCGTGAATAATAAAGTAAATCAATATTTAGCGCAACAAATGTGAAACGGTATTGGCAATTCTACGTAAAAGATATCAAGTGAGTTTTTAAATTATCTTTTGGAGGAATGAAACCATGTCTATATTTAAAAGATTGCGCGATTTAACAATGTCTAACGTGAATGCGATTATTGACAAAGCAGAAGACCCGATTAAGATGACGGATCAGTACATTCGTGATATGACCGAAGATTTGGAAGATGCAGAAAAAGCGGTAGCGGCTCAAATCGCTATTGAGAAAAAATTCAAGCAGCTTTATGAAGAGCAGGAAGCGCTTGTTAACAAACGTACACAACAAGCACATGCTGCAGCTCAAGCTGGTAATGTTGACCTTGCTCGCCGTGCTCTAGAAGAGAAAAAGGCTGCTGAAGCTAAACTTGTAGAATACAAAGCTAGCTTTGACCAGAATAAAGCATCTGCGGATAATCTTCGTGGCAAACTTGATGAGATGCGCAAGCAACTCACTCAAATGAAGAGCAAACGCGAAACCTTGGTTGCACGTTATAACGCTGCCAAAGCTCAAACTGAAATTAACAAAGCGATGAGCGGCTTCAGCTCTGATTCCGCATCTGCTGGCCTGAAACGTATGGAAGAAAAAATGCTGCAAGCAGAAGCGCAAGCGGAAGCCAGCAACGAGATGAGCTCGGGCAACAAATCACTTGATGATGAGTTCGAGAAGCTGAACAAAGATCAAGCAGTGGAAGATGAATTGGCTGCTCTGATGAAACAATATGAGAAGCAATAACATTTGATCTTAGCCGTTTCACGGCTGATGTTCACAAGCGAAGGGGAGACAGGAATATCGTTTCCTCTTCGCTTTATCTATGCTTATGATAGGCATGCAAAATGAATAAGCGGGGGCTATAGAATGGATTTCCATATCCTGGTGTCCATGGTCGTGTGGACAGTGAGCGGCGCGGTGTTACTGTTTGTGCTGATGTTCGTAGATTCACTTTTCACTCGATACAATGATTTAGAAGAGTTAAAAGCTGGAAATATGGCAGTTACGACACGTTTTGTAATGAAGCTATTGGCACAGGCATTTATTTTATCGTCATCGATAGCTGCTTCAAACAGTTTGCCAGATGCTTTGCTGATCTCGATCGTATCCTTTTTTCTTTTGCTTATCTTGGAAAGAACGGTCCGTCTTCTCTTGGCTAAATGGGGGAATCTGGATCTGGATCATGGTACACAGCTTGGCAAAATCGGGTACGGCTTATTATCAGGCTCACTGCAAATTACGGGAGCTTTAATTATTTCTGCATTTATGTAGGGGGAACGATTAATTTGAGTATATTTAAACGTATAGGTAATCTTTTCTCCAAACCTGTGCCTCAGGAAGTTCAGAAAAGTATGCTGAATTTGTCTCCTGGAGACATCTGTGAAGTATCGCTTGTAACCTATGAGGTAACCGGCAGGACCCATAATCGTGGACGAAACGCAGTTGTACTGACATTAAGAGATGGTAGTCAAATTGCCTATTTGCATATTGAGGAGCGGGAACAGCTCCAATATGGATTATATAAACCCATCGATGGGCGTTTAGATAATCCTGCTGAAGTTCCAACAACGCTTGAACTGGACGGCTATACATTTTTTCTGGAAGAAGAATATGAAGGATATGTTGCTGTCGCAGGCCAAACCCCTTTTATGAATGGCGGAGAACAGCATGTGTGGCAATATCAGTCAGATGATTCTAGACTTCTGCGTGTTGAATGGCAACATGGACGGTTCATGCTTTATGAAGGGGAGAAAGTAATTCCAGGTGATGTGAAGGTAATCAGAGCATCCTAGGAATGAAACAGAGGGAGATGTGATCTTGGGATCGCATCTTTTTTTTACGTAAATGGAAGGTTGGAGAACGATTTCTCGTTCGGGAAATCAGGAATGAACTAATACATTTGTAGCAAAAAGCACCTCAGCTTGGTATTTCTACAAAGCTGAGGTGCTACATGATTATGCAAATCGTAGATTTATGGCTGCATTTGTCTCATCCAATGTAATTTTGAAGCGGCCATTGCCTAATGCTAAGATATTTACGCTTTTTTGAGGCTGAGGTATGATAGTTCGCATCTGAACTTCTAACACGCTAGGCCCTTTCGTTGGCGCAATCGAAAGAATGAGTTCAGTATCGTTAGCATCTAGTCCAGTAAGCTCAGCTGAAGAAGAGCAGATGGTTAGCTCATCTGACAACGCAATATTGATTGGCAACATAAGTCCAGAGTTCGGACTAACTTCTAATGTTGCACCGTTAAATAGTAGCTGGCCACGGAAACGTACTTTCGTATGCTTTGAATATCCGTCGAAGTTATGCAGGAACACAAACATACCTCCGTCTTCCGCCATTCGCACCGATGCATCTAGTTCGGTATCAAGCTGAATATCTGAGGTGAAGCCAACCTGCTTCATCACGAGACCGATCACATCTTTCTGATATTCGAAGTCACCTGATAAGGTCATGCCGAATACATACACTCGGCCTTCGCCAAGCTTTTTCTCGAACGCGACAGTTTCATCGGTGCCTTCGTACCATGCAAATGCACCATCCTGCTCATCATAGGTTTGCACCTCATTAGCAAAGATGGAATCCATCTCAGCCATACGTACAAGGTCGTTCTTATACGTATTTTTCACGCGAATGTCCAGTGCGTCTCGTAGAATCGTACAAAGCTTATCGTCAATTCCCTTGCTAGGGAGCTCTGGAAAAATGACCAACTTGCCGCCACGTTTCACATAGCTTTCAAGCTTACTCTGAACGTCAGAAGCCATCCATTCCGTTGCAAACATCCATAATGTAGGCGTGCGCTCAACATCGATATCTTCCTTCTTCAACATATTGTAGGCATCAACGACTACGTTATGATGAACGAGGAATTTGATGAAGCCGCTGTTCAGATTGATCTCTCTGGATTGCTTCAAGCGTTTAACAAGTGCTTCTGTGAACTCGTTATGGTACTCTGTCATGTAATAGTCCGGGTAGAAGCCAAGTGTAGTATCGTACTGCGGCTTGGCATTGGCCAGCTTGGAGCCATACAACTGCAGCATCTTGCCGATATGCTGAATTGTAGCGTAGTGCGGTCGCAACGTGCCGTCCAACGCTACTGGGGTTTGCCAATCATGACGCCGGCCGAAGATACCGATACCTTGATAGTTCTCGCCTCCTACAAACATGTAATAGTTGATAGCATCCATTCCTGCTGCGACACAGAGTCGAGTCGTCAGGTCGAATGTTTTCGGTTGCAGGCGAGGGCGGTCAAAGATACAGCCACCTTGGAACTCGGCAGAGAACAACGGCTGATTCACAGGCTGAACCGCACGTGTAAAGGCATTCGCCAAGATGATATCAATATAGTTATCGTATTCAATATTGCCAAGATAGTAGTCGCCGGCAAACATCGTGCCTTCTACTTCGCCTGTATCCATAAGCTGTGACAGCCCGATCGGATACATCGTACCGCGCTTTACAAGATCTTCGGTGTGGAAGCCATGCACATTGATCACAAATGGAAGATCAATACCGTAGCTGTTCGCAAGCTCTTTCAACTGAGCAACATACATGCGATAGAAATGACGGTGGAAATGACCGCTTACTTGTTGCATTTGCATTCCATATTGTTTTGTGGGATGCAAAAGTTCTTCGCGAACGAAAGCTGCTGCTTCATCCTTTGTAATTCCATACGTGTCCTTCAAATCTTCATCCGAGTAATATGCGCAGAAATATGGGATGAAGGCATCCAGAGTAGCGTCATTGAAGTCAATCTGATTTGTAACCCAGTTTAACATCCCAATCTCGTTATCCAACTGGAACAGTACAATCGGTCCGCCGTTCTGCACTTGATAAGGAGACAGCAGCTCGCATATAGTCCGATACCAGATGTCGACCTTTTCCAAAAAAATCGGGCTCATATAGCTTGCGATACGAGTATCATGCAGCCTGCCATCCTGTTTATGCGCGCAGCCTTCTGGGTAACGATCAATAAACCAGTGCGGAACGCCATGGTCGATTATCTCTGCCATAACATATGGACCTGGACGAACGAGGCAATACATACCTTCTTCTTTGATCAGATCTAGGAAATGCTGAATATCCTTCTCAGGGAAGGTACGGCCGTTTAGGTCAATATCACCTTCTTCCTGCTCGTGAAACATCCATGGAATGTAGGTGCTAACCAAGTTGCCGCCAGCTTCCTTAATAGAGCGTATACGTGCTTTCCAGTCCTTTTTTGGTACGCGGAAGTAGTGGAGCTCTCCACCAAATAATATCGTATCTTGTCCGTTAATCGTAATCTTCTGATCATGTATCTGTATCATGCCGTAATTACCTCCGATGAGTTACAAGATTAGTGTATCGCTTCATCTTTAGCGTCTGCGATCAATTGCTCCAATTCAGTTGTCAAAACAGCTACGCGATCAGCGTATTTTGGTGAGTCATAAACATTGTTCAGTTCATATGGATCCTGTTTCAGGTCAAACAGTTCCCACTCAGGCGGACGATTCTCATCTCTTGAATCCGTTGTACCGAGCGCTTGTGCATAATAGTAAATTAGCTTGTAATCATGTGTGCGAATACCATAATGGGAGTAAACTTCATGACAGCCGTCAAGATGCATCCAGTAACGGTAATACATCGATGTCCGCCAATCATCAGGCGTCACACCACGTAGCAGCGGGCGAATACTCTTGCCTTGCATACGTTCGTGGATCGGTAAGTAAGCGTATTCTAAAAACGTTGGCGCAAAGTCGGTATTGAGCACGATGTCCGAGTTCACGCTGCCTGGCTTGATCTCACGCGGATAGCGTACTAGAAACGGCATGCGCAGTGATTCCTCGTACATGAAGCGCTTATCAAACCAGCCGTGATCACCGAGGAAGAAACCTTGATCAGAGGTATAGATGACGATTGTATCTTCCGCCAGACCTGCTTCGTCCAAATAGTCGAGCATTCTACCCACGTTGTCATCGATAGATGCGATACATCGCAGGTAGTCCTTCATATAACGTTGATACTTCCAGCTTCGCACTTCTTCTGGTGTTAATCCTTCTGGCGGTGTGCCCTTCGTGTCTTGATCATTCAGATCATCGATACGCATCTTAGCTTGTACTGCTGCTTGTGAGCGAGTGGCATAATCGTCATTGAACGTCTCCGGCTCAGGGATATCGATATCTTCATATAGATGCATGTGCTTCTTATCTGGCTCCCAATGACGGTGTGGAGCTTTATGGTGGGACATCAGCATGAATGGACGTTCAGGATCACGAGCTTTGATCCAGTCCACGGACATGTCAGTTATGATATCAGTAACGTAACCCTCATAACGTTTCTTATTTCCCATCTCAATCATTTCCGGATTATTATAATCGCCTTGGTCAGGAAGTACATTCCAGTAGTCGAACCCAGTAGGATCATAGTTGCCGCCGTGACCTAGGTGCCATTTTCCGATAATCGCTGTTTGATACCCATCTGCCTGCAACAGCTTTGGGAATGTCACTTGTCTACCGTCGAGGTCATCACCGAGCGTCTTTACGCCGTTGATATGGTTATATACACCAGTAAGGATAGTAGCACGACTTGGCGCACAGATTGAATTCGTACAGAAGCAATGATCGAAACGCACGCCTTCGTTGGCGATTCGATCAAGGTTCGGAGTTGAATTCACTTTGCTGCCATAAGCGCTGATCGCATGAGAAGCGTGGTCATCTGACATAATAAATAGAATATTAGGTCGGTTTAGATTCTGTCCTGACATGGTTATCATCCTTTCACACAGCAAAATATTTTAGTGACACAAACTTCGCAGTGAAAAATGGGTCATATCAGAAAAACCTGATCAATTGAAATGGTGGTATGCAAGGATTTTCAAGGAGAAAGCGTTTTCAACTATGCGTTTCACGGTTTAGGTTCCAAGCATCTTCTGATGCTTGCTCAGTACCTTTAGGCTTACTTGTATAATTCAAGCTGCGAAGTTTGAGTAATTAACTCTATCATATCATACATACTATCTGCGAACTAAATTGGAAACTCCAAGCTCCTTCTATTAAAGAGCGCTAGCCATTTCCGTTATTCATTTTACTTCAGGGTGGCTCATGTTAAAATAGTACCTATTGTAATGCAAAAACGGAAGATTTAGAGCGGAGGTATTGTATGAAGGATCAAAAATTTCAGCGCAGAGCGCTTCAAGTAAAAGAGGCACAGGCTAAAATCATCAAATTTGCTAATCCACTAGAGCCACAGGAGGTCATATTGAATGAGTGCTGTGGTCGCTATTTAGCAGAGGAAGTGATTGCTCCGCATCCTTTTCCCGCGTTTAACCGTTCAAGCATGGATGGGTATGCGATTATCGCAGCGGATACGAATCTCTGTGTAGATGGACAAGTCGTATGGTTAGAAATGGTGGACAATATTCCATGTGGTGCTGTGCAATCTGTAGAAATAACTTCGGGAACTGCAGCAAGGATAATGACTGGGGCACAAGTTCCGACAGGGTCAGATGCTGTAGTAATGCTGGAAGTAACGGAGACACGTGTGGAGGATGGGAAGACTTACGTTGGTATTCGAAAGAAGCAGGAAGCTAAGTCTAATATCACACCGATGGGGCTGGAGTTAAGCCCTGGTGAGCAAGTGCTGCCAGCGGGACGATTAATCTCAGCGGGGGATATAGCTGTTTTAGCAGCATTTGGGATACATACAGTGAAAGTCTATCGTCGGCCTAAGGTAGCTATCTTTGCGACAGGAACAGAGCTGCTAGAGGTGCATGAACCCCTACAGCCTGGCAAAATTCGAAACAGTAACTCACCCATGCTTGAGGCTTTAGTAAAAGAGGCAGGAGGGGAGCCAGTGATGCTAGGATCTATTGTGGACGATCTGGAGCTGGCTCGAAGTAAAGTGCAGATGGCGCTGGAAACTTATGATTTTGTAATCACAACGGGTGGTGTATCGGTAGGAGATTATGATATCATGGGCGATTTGGTACGTGAACAGAGTGGAGATATGTTGTTTAATAAAGTGACGATGCGTCCGGGGAGCGTTACTACTGCTGCTGTTAGAGGTGGTAAGCTTTTATTAGCCTTATCAGGTAATCCAGGTGCTTGTTTCGTTGGGTTTCAATTGTTCGCACGTCCGGTTATCAGCTTAATGCAGAGTGCTACACAGCCTTTCTTGCCAGAATGGAGCGCCACACTTGGTGCAGATTATAACAGAGTGAATAACTTTACTCGATTTGTTCGAGCGCGATTAGAGATCCGTGACGGTAGTCTTTATGCCTATCCAGCAGCTATCGACGAATCTTCCGTGACGGTCACAATTAAGGATAGCGATTGTCTGATTGTTGTTCCACCAGAGGAACAAGGTTTATCTGCGGGAGCTAAAGTGACTATAATCAAGCTACCTGGAGAAATACGCGGATAGGATTAAGGCGAAATGAACTTTTCGACATTAATAATACGATGGAAATAGCTAATTATCTGATGCGCCAACGGCATTGTTCTCAACATTTCAACATATGAAAAATTCACAATAGAAAAGCCGATAATTCTAGTTTATGCTAATCCGATCAGTTTTTCTAAACCATGTAAAAAGAGAGCCGGCCACACCTATTCCATAAAATTGGAAGGGTAGAGCCGGCTTTAGTGAAAAATCAACTATCCAAACGGCGTTCGATTGCCTCGGACATCGTCTTGTCAGTGAGATGAGCATAGATTTCGGTTGTTTCTGTAGATGCGTGCCCGAGCTGTTCTTTTGTTTTATAAATATCATTTTGTAGATAATAGTCTGTTGCAAAAGAGTGACGAAGCTTATGTACCGTTAGATAAGGCTTGCCAAAGCGTTTGGCATATTTAATAATCATTTCTTGAATGGCTCTTTTGGTCATGCGCTTACCTTCTTGACGTCCGTTGGGCAAAGCGATAAACAATGCTTTCTCCCTCTTTGGCGTCTTATAACGAGATTGACGTAGGGTTAAATATAGAGCTAGGTCATCCTTAGCTTGTTCTCGAAAATAAACTGGAGTCTTGAACGTTTCATCATTGTTCCCTTTTCGGGTAACATAGATTAGCTTGTTGTTAACGTCCAAATCATCCACGTTCAGATTGACTACCTCGGATACACGCAGGCCAGAATTCAGAATTAGACTAGCAATACAGGCATCGCGCTCACGATTCAATTGAAAGGAATAGTAGGCTTGCTTATTTCCTTCAACATCTCGTCCATATCCTTCATAAATATAACCCACGAATTCCAGAAGCTCTTCATCTTCCAAAATCTTGCCCTTCAATTTAGCAGCGGTATCCTTAGGCTTATGTGTTCGTTTAACTTCAACCTTGGCCATAATATTTCGTTTAAGCAATGGATAGAAATTCTCATCCTCAGCGATTTGACTTAAATAATGAAATAAGGAACGCAAGGCGGACAGTTTACGGGACACGGTTACACGTGTATTAGTTCCCTCTGCTCGGGTAGTAAGATGCAGACGGTATCCAACAATACTATCCATATGCAGAGTTTCCAATTCAAGCAGCGTTATCTCTGTGTTGGAACTGGCCTGAGAGAGACCTTCAGCACGCAGCCAGCCAAAAAAAGATTCATAATCCCGAATATACTCCAGCAGGGTGGAGGGGGAAAGATCAGGTCGCTTATAGTCAATAAACTGCTGAACGAACCAAGGCATGAGAGGTAGCTTTAGGTCTAGTTTTTTTCGGTCATCGTTCTTTTGAACGCTCATGTGATTCACCTTTTTCATAGTTTACATATAATTTCTTCCTTCTATCTTATCATGTTTTGTCTTCTTTGGGCTTTGAACATAGCTAATTACATGGGGCGAACTTGCTCCTGAACTAACTAAGTTATATGATGTGAAGTAAACATAAATGGCAGAGGTGCACCTAATGGATCTTGGAATGGAGCTGGTTCCCAGAGAGCGGAAACAGACAATAAGCAAACTAATGCAGTTCTATTTATATGATTTCACCCGTTATCTGGAGATTGATGTAGACCAAGATGGAGTATTTCCGTCCTATCCGGGACTAGAATCTTTTTGGAGTAGTGGCAACAATAAATTTGTGTATTTGTTCAAGGTGGACGGGCATATCGCTGGTTTTGCTTTAGTAGAACGATTGTTTCGTAATCCCGAGGGGCAATTTTACATGACTGAGTTTTTTGTGATGCAAAAATACCGCCGAAGCGGTGTAGGGACTTGGGCTGCGCATAAATTGTTTGATATGTACCCAGGCGACTGGAAGGTTTCGCAGGTACGCGCTAATACGCCTGCACGAAATTTCTGGCATAGAGTAATCGGGGAGTACACCAATGGAGAATTCCAAGAGCGCTTTAATCCGCAACAAGGCAATCCAAGTCAATACTTCAACACATTAAATAATAATAGGGTTAATAGTTGAGGGACGTTTGCAAGTTACTCCAAGTTGTAATCTGATATTGTAGTCATATTTAAATTAATGGTTAGCTTACGACATTTAAGATAAGTACATATTGTGTTAACATAACTAATATTATGTAAACCATCAACCTGATAACCTAACATCCGTGACGGGATGGTTGGGTTATTTTTGTTCATTATACCCAAGCAGAGATGGGGATTTAGCATATCTTATGATGTACTCAATTACAAAGGAGGAGTTATCATGGGCGAGTTTGCAGGAGGTTTTACTTCCACAGGAGCGATTTTGGTTCTGTTTATCCTGTTGGTTATCATCACTAAAACTCTTTGTCTGTAATCCTTTAACATCATGAATAAAGGTTCCGTCAGTCTAACGACTGGCGGATTTTTTATGTCTGGATATGACATTAAGGGTTGGGTGATTGTTATGTGACTTACTATATAGAAGGTGACGGTAAAATTTATATATATTAAACAGTGTTCAATGATTAAACAGCGTTCAAAACATGAGGAGACATCTAGATGACTAAAGAACAACGGCAGATCCGTGAGCATGAGGAAATGAAGAATATGATCTTACAAGCCGCGGCTTTGTTGATTACAGAGGAGGGAATTGAGAAGCTTTCTATCCGGAAAATTGCAGATCGAATCGAGTATTCTCCGGGAATTATTTATCATTACTTCCATGGTAAAGATGAAATTGTAGAGAAATATTTACAACAAAAATACACAGATATGGTTGCCGGACTTCAGTCCGTACAACGCAATGTAGAGCATGAAGTGGCACCAGAGATTCTTTTGAAACAATCGCTTGAGCAATGGATCAGGGCGATGCTCTCCACAGAAGTAGAATACCGTAATGTAATGCTGAATGATACACCGGCTGTCCTTAGTCACACTGCTGTTCTTTTTAAGGGTGCTGCTCAGGAACGTAAAGCGATTAGTATGCTCTGCGAATGTCTAGCTAGGTTTGAATCGAATGAACTCCGTGATGATCTTTCGATAGAGCTTACTGCTCAAGTGATATGGAGTGCTGCATTTGGATTAATTATCCGAGTGATTGTGGAAAAGGATCTGCCTGAAGAACAGGTTGAGGCACTGATTTCTTGTTATTTGGATTCAATGGTTGCAATAGCAAGATCTGAGAGCGGAAGGGAGCGATTATAATGAAGACTATTATTATTTATACTTCAAAATATGGATGTACGGAGAAAGCTGCTTATTTATTGAAGAATCAATTGGGTGAAGGGACTGAAGTAGTTAATTTGATGCTTGCCAAAGAGCCGACACTAGATCGATATGACACTATCATTTTAGGTGGGTCTGTTTATTATGGGAAAATACAAAAACAAATGACTGCGTTTGCTTCAAAATTTCAAAATGAACTAGGTAAAAAGCGCGTAGGATTGTTTATTTGTGCAGGAGCGAAGGGTGAGCAAGCCACACAGGAATTGAAAGCTTCATTTCCAGAAAAGCTGTATAACCATTCAATTACAACAGAAGTGTTCGGAGATGAGATTTATGAAGAGAAGCTAACTTTATTAGATCGATTCGTTCTTCGAATGGTAAAAGGGAAGAATAGGAGTGTAAATGGATTATCGAAAGAGACGATTGAGCGGTTTGCACTTGCGATGAAGTAGCGGTGAAAGTGTGTTGATTATCGACTTCTGAGGAATAGTTAACATAATGATTATTATGTTAACTATTCCTCAGACACTTGAAAGCATTCATTCATGAAATCAGTGGTTACTAATAAAAGAATTGATTTTATCTCTAATAACATCCGCATTTGTCGTAAATAAAATGTAATTAGTACTTTTTGTGCGGATGAGCAATCGATTTGCTGCTCCGTAAGGCATCCCTATCCGAATCGCAGTTTTATCGCTACCAGCATAAGTAGGATCAAATTCCAGCGCTACAATATCTGCCAAGGGGATCACCACTTTTGAGAATTGCCACCGTATGACAAGATTGTCCTCTGATTTCGCTACCTTAATTCCAAGCATGAAACCCCTCCAGTATTCAAGTGAAATAACAGCTTATTATGAATAAGAGCTAAGGATAGCCTATCATAAAGGGCCTAATTCATATATTTATTATATAATTTCATCATATGAAAATTTCACAATAGATTAAACAAAATCTATTCCTCACCTTAGGCACTTCATTTCAATTCTACAACTCACATACACCCTACAACCATAAACCATGAAAAAGGTTATAACACCAGCTCATTCATTTATACAAGCTTTTTTCCAATCTTAATGGCTAGTTCTATTGCTTGTAAGGCATGATCTAGCTCAATTATTGACGACGTACCATCTTTTAGGCATTGAAGTGCATGCTCCAAACTTTTTTCATAGGGATTAGCTGCATCTAATAAAAGATCTTGATTACCTGAAGCGGTATATTCAATTAATGAGCTTTCCACAGATCCATTCATGTTGTCACTTTCTTGATAGACGAGCTTGCCTTGTTCAAAATAAGCCTCATAACCTACCGAAAAAGGATAAGAGGCCGGCATTTGTGAAGAAACAACGATCTCTACGGATACATTAGGTTGTTGGAACATCGCACGTACTAAGGCTTGATCACTTTTACCACCATCTGTTCCCCAAACTGAGTGCGCCTCCGTAGACCCCAGCATCCAGGTCACAAAATCCAATTCGTGAAGCATCAGGTTTGTAGCGATGGCGTGCAGACCGAGGTCTCCCCACAAGGGCGGTGTTTCTCTTTTTAAGGTGAGGGATAAAAGCTTTCCGTATTTCTCATTTTGAGTCGTTTCGTAAAGATATTTGTACGCAGGATCGAATTTAATAAACTGGTTTACGAGGATTCGTGAATCATATTGTTGTTCGGCTTCCTTCATCGCAAGGGCATCTTCTAAGCTGTAGCAAATCGGTGTCTCACAAAATACATGCTTTCCATTCTTAAGCGCATCAACAGCATATTGCCTATGTAAATTAGAGGGCAAACAGATATCAATCACATCGATGGTGGAATCAAGCATAATATCCTCAATATTTGTAGTAATCTCAACGTCTAGGTCCAACTTTAGCTTCTGAAGCTTAGCTTCATTTCTACCAAAGATAATCACTTTGTCTACACGCTCCATTTTCATCCATAACTGTGCATGATATGCCCCAAACCCAGTTCCCAATACGCCTACGTTCATGTGTATCAGCTCCTTTTATGTAATGAACAAATCATAACCTTCTATTGTTGACAACAGCTTGGCAAGAATTATGATGTATACTATAAAAAATGAATTTCTTGGAGGCTCCCCATGCGTTTGCACCGTTTGATTGCTATTTTATTATTAGTGGAATCGAGAGGGAAAATGAAGGCCAATGACCTAGCTCAAGCCTTGGAGACCTCTGTACGTTCTATCTATAGAGACATTGATGTACTAGCTGAAGCTGGAATACCACTGTTATCCACGCCGGGACCGAATGGTGGCATCTCTTTAATGGAGGGTTATACTGTTAACCTAAATCAGCTTCATGGTGAAGATGTAATCAATCTATATTTAACTGGAATGGGGATTCATGCGGGCGGTCATACTCATTCCGGATTAAAGCTAAAGACAACCCTGCTGAAATTAGAAAAAACATTACCCTCTTCCTATCAGACGGATATCCAGAAGGCACAAAGACGTTTTTATTTCGATGATACGCCTTGGTGGTCAGAACGTATAGAAATCCCCTGTCTGGAGTCGATTCGGACTGCCGTTTGGAGATCACAAAAACTGAAGATTGAGTACCACAAGATTAACAGAGTCATCTCAAGCAGGAAATTACAGCCTTATGGTCTAGTTGTGAAAAAAGAAGAGTGGTATCTTATAGCCTACTGTGAAGAAGTCGAACAATTACGCACGTTCAAATGTGAACGAATTGCTTCTACTCAGCTTATGGATGAGGCGTATGCTATCCCTCAGGAATTTTCATTAGAAAGGCACTGGAAGCAGCAGGAGAGAGGATTTAAGCAAGTTTGTAAAGAGGAAGAGTTTTACTCTGTTGTGATTAGAACGGATAAGAGGAGAGAGTCTACCCTACAAGGGGTGGAGATCATGAGTAGGATTGAGGAAGGAGATCAAATATTCCTTACTGTAAATATGTATAGCTATGAAAGTGCATGTACGAATGTTTGGGGGATGCTAGGTCGAACCGAGATTGTGGAACCTTTGGAGCTGAGACAATATGTGAAAGAGCAGGTGCATCGGCTACAGAAAATTTATTATTAGTACAATCGATTATGAAAAAAAGACCGTCTCAATTGCATGTTCAGCAATGAAAACGGTCTTGTTCTTATGTTGAAAAAGGGTAATTCGTTCATTTGGTTTACATAATAATTAATATGTTAACTAATATCGTGTCGCCCCCAAAATAAATCTTGAATTTAATAAATTAACCTTTTATGCGCTAGTCTCAACGCCAAGAGATAACTTCTCTCTAGCCACAAGCCTCTTGTGCGCAACGATTAGAAAAGGAAGACCTATAGCCGTCGTTAAAGCGAGTGGCAGGAAGATAGTAAGACCGTTCTGAGCCCCATAATGATCCAGCAACACCCCGCCGAAGATAGGTGCGATTACACTCCCCAGATTGTTAAAGCCAATCGTTCCAAAGTACGTACCTTTCATTTCTGGCTTCGCGATCCGATCGATTAACATATCCATCATCGTAAATAGAAGCACTTCACCTATAGTGAACAGAATGACACTGAACATTAGAAGGGCTACTCCTCCTGCAAATCCTACTAACAAAAGACTGAGTGCAACGCAGATATTTCCTAGAATTAAAGGAATGATTGGTGAGAATTTGCTTGCAGTGCGTACAATTGGATATTGCACCACTAACACTGTGATGGCATTGAGTGACAACATATAGGAGAATAGTTGCCCACCATTTGTAAAATGGGTGTTCATTGCTAAGTATTGCGCCATAGTTGAGCCAAAATGTCCGTATCCTAGCACACAAAAGATCGTACCGAGCAGAACTGGCAAGAATACACGGTCTCTACCAGTTGTGGCCAAGGCTTCAAGTAAACGTGGTGGTTCAACTTGAGTATGACTCTGCATGGTTGAATGATGCAATTTAAATTGTATGAATAATACAAGCCCGTATACAACATATACAATTCCAGCGATCATAAAGGGAAACGTAGATTCGGCAGAACCGAGCTGCACGCCTATAATCGGACCAAAGACAACACCAAGGTTGATGGCGGCGTATCTAAGATTAAATACAAGCAGCTTACTTTCAGCTGGTGTAATGTCGGACAAAAGTGCCCGTGAAGTGGGCTCAAATACGGATCTGCATAATCCGTTCAGAGTGTTGACCAGGAAGAATACCCACAGATGTTGAGCAACTGAGAATCCGAAAAAAACTGCCGCCCAGCCAAATACGGAGATTAACATCACGATTTTGCGGCCTACAATATCCGAGATATATCCTCCGTAGAAGCTGGCCATCACTCCTGCCAATGAACTGACTGCTACCGTAATTCCTGTTTGGGTGGGGGTAGCTCCAAGGACTTGGGTTAAATAAATGGACAAAAACGGGATGCTCATAGAAGTAACCAAACGTCCGAACATCGTACCCACGATGATAGTCCATGCTAGAGGGTGAATATGCCTTAGATGCTGATTCATAATTAAATAGGTCTCCTAATCTGATTGTTTAATATTTGTACTGCATATTCACTGCTGATATATGTATAATTATAATGATAAAAGGGGGAAGTAAAAGTGTAAGAAACACTTACAACGTTTCACCTTTAAAGGAGTGAACAAATATGGATCATAATAGTAATCATTTTTTATGCTTAGCAATAGGCATCCCATCTCCTACAGGTATAGGTGAAGCTAATCCTGTGACGATAGAATTACTGGCTTCGATTCTGTGCTGCACTCCGCGTAACGTAAAGTTTATTCTTCGAAAGCTTGAAGAGCAGGGATTTATTCATTGGCAGCCGGGAAGAGGGCGTGGGCATGTTTCGCAGCTAACTTTTCTACGAACGATTGAAGAGGTGCTGGAGGATAGCTTTCAAGAACTCATAAGCAAGGGAAAGATTAAGGAAGCCATTGAGTTATTAAGTCGTGGTCAGGTTAGTGATCCCTTAAAAGAACGGTTATTAATGGTGTTAAACAAGCAAATGGGCTTCCGTAGCGAATCGGAGACGACATCAGGTCTGGATGTCTTGCGAATTACTCGTAACCGGCACATGGAAGAGTTAGATCCAGCTTATGTTTACACCGCGTTTGAATCCTACTTGCTTGGACAAATTTATAATACATTAGTTACTTATGATGCAGCTTCGGATAACTTTCTCCCCGGACTGGCTCATATGTGGGAAGCGAATGAAGATCATACAAGTTATATTTTTTATCTAAGAAAGGGTGTGCGGTTCCATCACGGTAGGATTATGACCTCGAGAGATGTAAAAGAGACATTTCAACGACTTATAGACTTGAATAGTCCGGCATTAAGCCTATATAAGGATATTGAGCGAGTGGAACTCGAAGGAGACCACCGGATCCGGTTCGAGCTATCACGTCCGAATCTCTTTTTTCTTCACATGTTCAGTTGTATTCATATGTCGATTCTTCCTTATGATGTAGATCTCGCTAATGAAGTTAGTGGAACAGGACCTTACCGTTTAATAGATCTAAATGATGATGTGTTAGTCCTAACGGCGTTTGATTATTATTACGGAATTCGCCCGCTGCTAGATCGTGTGGAGATTTGGTATTTGCCAGAACAAGCTTCAAATGAACGATTGTACGAACTACCCAATCCCGTTCAAGGAGAGCTATTACCTAATATCATCTGTAACCACAGTATTGACTACCCTGCCTTAGGATGTCGATATATCCTGTTTAATTTCCATAAGGAAGGCGTTCATCAAAATCTACAATTTCGGCAGGCGATTCGTATCCTTTACAGTCGAGCGGCTTTAATTAAGGAGTTAGGAGGGAACCGTATTACTCCTGCGGATAGCTTTTTACCTTGGGAGAGCAGTAAGAGGGATTTCGTAGAGCCTACCTTGGATCACGCAAGAAGCCTGTTATTGGCGAGTGGCTATCAGGGAGAAACCTTAACTTTTGCTACTAAAGATAAAAAAGAAGAGCGAGAAGAAGCTTTGTGGTTTCAAGAACGGGCTGCTTCAGTTGGACTGCAAATTAAACTCTATTTATTCAATGAATTTAGCTCAGAAGACGTAAAGAACACCGCAGAAATTCTGCTTGCTGAAGAGGTTCTTGAAGATGATTGGCAGTGGGGTATGATTAACTACTTTAATAATAAATATAATTATCTATTTTCTCTACTGAGAGACGATCAGATCTTGTTATTCTCAGATGAACTCACCGATTTCACGCAATCGCCTAAGGAAGAAAGAATAAAGTTGCTGGATCAGGCAGAAGACGTACTTAGGGACCACTATTGGGTGTTATATGGCTGTCATATGAATAAAAAAGCGCAGCTAAATCAAAGCTTGTTTGGACTTCACACGAGCTCATTCGGATTTCTGGATATCTCCAAGCTGTGGATCAAAAATACTAGTCTTTAAGAAGAGTTTTCTAACTTACCGTCCTATAGGGGCGCCAAAGACGTTTATGCTTGTACAGGGATGCTATCTTTTGCTATACTTTCCAGGAGGCTGTATCGATTAATTATCGAATGGTGCTCTAATAGTTTTAGATTTATGAATAGTTATTTACTTGTAGCCATGGAGGTGAACTCGTTGGATTTTGCTCTGATCCGTAAGGACCGAGACAAAAGAACGGTCGATACTTGACTCTTTTTTTGCCTTTCGGACCTGTTTAGCAGATGAGCTAAGAGGTCTTTTTATTTGTTCAAATTAAGGGAAAAAAGGGGAGAATATAATGCGTTTTCTTATCGTGGGTGCAGGAGCTATAGGTGGATATTTCGGAGGTCGGTTAGTTCAAAAAGGAGAAGATGTCACTTTTCTAGTTCGTACTGCTAAAAAGGTTCAGTTAGAAGCGGACGGTCTGATGGTAAAAAGTGTTCATGGGGATTTTCAGACTTCTGTTAGAACAATTACATATGGGGAAGGAGCGAAGCCCTTTGATTGCATTATTATCGCGGTCAAGGCTTATCATTTGTTTCAGGTGATGAATGACATTGAACCCTATGTCGGTGAACACACATTGATTCTCCCGCTCCTCAATGGATATGATCATTTTAGTATTTTACAGAATCGGTTTGGTCCAGAGCATGTTCTGGGAGGTCTTTGTTATATTGAAACAACACTAGATTCTGCAGGCGGTATCATTCAAAGTAGTTCGTTCCATAGTATTGTGTTTGGGGAATGGGTAGGTGGTGAGTCAGAACGAACACAGTTGCTTCTGAGTCATTTGGATAATGCAGGTTTTACAGTGACATTAAGTTCTGACATTCAGCGCGAAGTGTGGCAGAAATATATATTTGTAGCTAGTCTAAGTGGGATTACAACCTTAATGGATAGCTCTGTTGGGCCTATTTTAGCTTCACCTGAGGCACGCGCTATCTATGAGCAACTTCTGCAAGAGATAGTGAGCCTGGCTGAAAAAGCTGGAATGCCTGTGGGACCGGAAATGTCAGCATCCACGTTGCAAAAGATGGGTTCTGTGCTACCCGAG
The DNA here is from genome assembly GCF_037963865.1 of Paenibacillus sp. FSL R10-2734. Taxonomy (NCBI): domain Bacteria; kingdom Bacillati; phylum Bacillota; class Bacilli; order Caryophanales; family Paenibacillaceae; genus Paenibacillus; species Paenibacillus sp. FSL R10-2734. Next base: position 3,916,721 of record NZ_CP150170.1, read on the forward strand.
TTTACTTCATCCATGCATCGGGATATGCATAAGCAACTACCCTTAGAAGCAGACCATTTGCATGGTGCTCTTCTGGCTTTGGCTTTACCAGGTCAAGGTGCGTATCCGGTTCTCGAAACCGTGTATGCTCGTTTGAAAGTATATGAAAGCGTTAATGATAAGAGATGATCTATATTAAATCACAAAAAAAGGGAGCTGGACTATTATGGAGGAAACGAATCAAAAGATTATGACTTTTCTAATGTTCGAAGGGAAGGCAGAAGAAGCTATGAATTTCTATACTTCTGTATTTGATGATTCTGAAATTATTAGCATTAAGCGCTATGGAGCGAACGAAGCAGGACCTGAAGGGAGTGTTATGCAGGCTTCCTTTTCATTACATGGACAAGTATTTATGTGTATAGATAGCTATGTGAACCATGAGTTCACCTTTACTCCAGCTATATCCTTATATATAAATTGTGAGAGTGAATCTGAAATTGATCGGGTCTACGAATCATTAGCGCAAGATGGAAAGGTCCTCATGCCTCTTGGAAACTATCCATTTAGTTCTAAATTTGGCTGGGTAGCGGATCGTTTTGGTGTGACCTGGCAATTAAATCTTCTGGGGAATGCGAAGGGTTAGGGATATATAAATATTCCGTGTCACAGGCGGCCGAGTTCATTCGTGGAATGACGAACTCGGCCGCATAAGTGAACGGAGTAGATAGATGTGGGGATCTCCTGATTTTAAATCATTTGAGGGTATTAATCCCTGTCCCTGTAAGGTCACTGGGTAACGCTCGTTCAGATGATTGTAGCCCGCTTACTACTAATAATGAGATTCTCTCAGCGACTTCTTCTTGATTCATGCTAATATTCTCTGTTATCCATTGATAAACACCTTCATGGATTACCTGTGCAATGATAGGTACATAAAAATTCTTCTCATTATCTCCATAGATATTTTCTAAAGCTTTCGACAGGTAAACCTTCAACTCGTTTATAATCTTCTCCTTCAATTGAGGTACAACCATCCCAATATAACTCCTGCGACATTGTATATCAGGTTGCTGATAGAAATCGAACACCGCTAATACGAGTTGTGTTATCCCTTCCTGATCGAATTTCATCGCACCTTTAGTATGTTTTGCAATAGCAGCGGATGCGGAATCACCCATAATGTAATCCAATAACTCGTATTTATCATTAAAGTGTGCGTAGAATGTGGCACGATTAACTTTAGCTCCCTCTGTTATATCCACGATTGTTATTTTCTCAAAATCCTTCAAGGAAACTAACCGTATAAAGGAGTCAATTAAAGACTGCTTGGTTTGTGTGACCCGTATATTATTAACTTTAGTCGCCATTCCTTCACTCCTACCCAACAATTTATCATTCTTGTTGCTATAGCAACATTAGCAGGATGATTGTTGATTGATACATTAAATTATTAGCTGTATATTTGCATTTAAAGCAACAGCTGTTACTTTAATATATCACAGCTAAGGAGTTAATAAAAAAATGAAAAATGTTGTAATCGTTGGGGCAGGTCTTGGATTAGGTTTATCACTAGCCAAAAAATTCGGTGACAATGGATTTAGGGTAGCTGTCATTTCGCGCAATCCTGAGAAATTATCCATTATTATAAGCGAGCTTGAGAAACTAAGCATTGAAGCACGATCATTTGTAGCGGATGTGACAGATTTAGCAGCTTTAAAACAAACCTTTCAAGCTATAATAAAAGAGCTTGGTTCAATCGATGTATTAGAATTCAGTCCATACGCAGGGTGGGATAAATTCACTCATGTGCTGGAGACTACACCTCAAAGTGTGTTAGAGCAAATAAACAGTTACTTGCTGCCTGCCGTTCTTTCGGTTAATGAAGTATTACCGGATATGATCAATAGAGGGTCGGGAGCCTTTCTTTTTACAACAGGTATTTCTGCTATGTTCCCCTTACCGTTTGTAGGAAATGGCGGAATCGTTATGTCTGGTATTCGTAATTATGCTACTTCCTTACACAATGAATTGAAAGATAAAGGTGTTTTCGTCGGCCATCTTTCCATAGGGACAATGATACAAGCTGGAACAGAGGGTGATCCAGATGTTATTGCAGAGACATGGTATAACTTATACGATAAGCAAGAACACTTTGAGGAAGTATTCCCTCTGGGTTTTGACCCGTCTAATTTTCCTAATTAAACAAAAAAAGATTATTAAATTCTGGATTGTAACATGAACTTAGTTGATAGTAAGTCGCCTTAATGGCGGCTTTTTATCTTATTGGGAGATTTGTATCCCTCGCTGATTCGATTCCGCTATTCAATAGCGATAACTGTAACAATGATTTTAACTTTCAAACGATAGAAGAGATGAGTAGCTGTATACGATTCTGGCTGGATGAATATGATCAGCAAGGTTACGTTCGTTTTAGTATCTTAGAGAAGAATAGTGACAAGGCTGTTGGCACTATTGAATTTTTTGCGAGAAAAGATCGAGATGAAGGGGTAGGAGTAATTGGTGTACTGAGGCTTGATCTGCTCTCGAGATTGGAGAATGAAGGAGTGCTTACAGAGATCCTTTCTTTGATTGAGAAGGAGTTCTATGATTGTTTTGGGGTTGATGCGATGATTACTAAGGCCATTCCTAGCGCTGAGCAAAGAATTAGCGCATTATTAAATAGCGGTTATTCAAAAATTATGGGCAACGCACTGGTGTCTTTCAACGACTATTATATGATCTCGAGGGTTGCAGGTCAGGAGGTATAATCGCAAGCTACATAAATGAAAAATGGGTTTCATTCGAAAATGTAAGGTAAATAAGAATTAATTATAACTATTCATTAACAAGTGAAATTGGAAGAGATATGCTACCCTTAATGTATGCCAAAATTTATATGAAAAGGGGTTTTGTTTTGACAAAATCTACGATTCTTTCATCAGAAGGAATAACGATTCGTCATTTTGAACAAGGGGACATGCCATTACTGGGTGAGTTATATAACTCGGTTACTTCGCGGGGAAATGCTGTGTTTTGGTGGGTTGGTGATGAGGAAAACTGGGAGAATGTGTACTGCGCCTTTGAAAATGGGAAAATGGTGGTCAAAGGCCAAGTAGAGATCATGAATATTGTACCACCTGGGCGCTCAGAGGAAAGCAGACATTCGATTTATTTGAATTTGAAAACAGTACCTGAACGAGAAGAAGATTATGATTTATTGGATAGCATGTACCAAACACTCTTCTTGAGAGCGCTTGAATTAAAAGAAACTTTATCAGCAGAGTACAAAACGACACTGTGTGTGGGGAATAACGCAGCGGAGGTTGCGAACACGCAATTTTTTGAAAAAGAAAAGGGCTTCTACCAATACAATAGCTTATATAAAATGACTCATAATCTTAATGACACCTATTCCGTGCCTCAGCTTGATAAGAAGTTTGAATTCGCAACTTGGATGATGAAGACGTCTCAAGAAGAAGATCATTATTTAGAATTGGAAGCTGAGGTTTGGCCAGAAACTCCACTCGGGAAAGAAAGATTAACACAGTTTAAGCAAAATCCTCTTTGGAACTCGATGGTTGTTCGAGAAGGGGAGAGGATAGTAGGTAGCTTGATGGTATGGCAGGAAGAGAAAAGCGGGTATATAGAAAATGTATTTGTACTTGAGCCGTGGAGAAGATTTGGAATTGCTAGGTACATGCTTTCTCAAGCATTAAACTATTTCAGAACACATGGACTTGAAGAAGCTTATTTAATGGTGTTAACAAATAATGATTCTGCATTGCATCTTTATGAATCTGTCGGATTCAGTTTATCAAGTGAGGAAAGACGGTATCGTATAGAACTCCTATAGTTTTTGAAGTGGAGGATTACTAAGCAAAGTGTGATTCAGTTTCATCGAGGCTCGATGACAGGGTTGCACTTTTTTAGTAATCCATTGCTCTTGTATAAAATGCTTTAATGAGAATCCCCTGTACAATTCTGATAAGTTACTTGGTTACCTGTTTACCCTCGCATTTCTTACACACGTTAACCTTTTCACCTGAAAGTCCTTTTCCGATATACAAAAGCTTAATACGAGTGCTGCCGCAGATCAGACAGGTTCCTCTGCCTCGGGATGGCATACGCCAGAGTGCTTTGCCGCGCTTGTTTTTGGACATGAATAGCCCACCTTTGCGATTGATACCCTATCTTATGAGCGAGGTAACCTTAAAGTTCGGAGAATGAAGCTTAGAAATTCCATTGCGTATGCAGACAAAAATAGGGCATAAGACGCCCTCAAAAAACAGCGCATAACTTAAATTATACGCAGTTTTGATTTTAAGACGTTTTTTTGAGGGTGGATCACCACTTGGACGAGCAAATCGGAGGGATTTTTAGGATTTTTTTATAAATAACGGATGTTGATATCTCTAAATTTTCCTGATGACATTTTGGGCATTCTGATTTGCAACGAGCCTTGTTTATAAGTACCTCTGCTCTGATCCGGATTGACTGGAATGGGGAGTGGGATGATTTCACTATGATCTTTTCCTAGACCACTTAATTTGATTTGTGTTCGATTGATTTGTGCCCATATACTTTCGGGGTGTATTCCACTGGGAATACGAATTTTAGTGATCAGATAATTATGAGTGTCCAAATGCTCAACATGCAGACTTGAGGCTTCGTTCGTAAATGATGAAGAGGTCGCTGCGGTAGCTTCTCTGATTATTTTTTCAACATATCCATCGATCTGGTTTGGATCCAGCTTCCATTGCTCTTCAAGCGACTTTAAGGATAACTTTTTCTTGAAAAAGGGATCTTCGTTCATCCAATCTAAAGGGTTCGTTTTATGCGGACTCATGAGCACTAACCTCCTTCATTTTTTATCCATTGTATGGGCTTATGACTTATTCAGTGACATCTGGGCGAATATCTACATAGAATAGGTTATCATTCCGAAAGGAGGAGTGGTTTGGTGGTATCAATCATCGGCAACATTAAAATCAACAGCGTAGGCCCCAGTTCCACAGTCTTAGTAGGAAATACAGCTTCTGTTATATTAAGTAGTAACAATAAAATCTATGCCGGTGCCAACTCCTTCTCTATAGGTGACTCTATAGGTACAAACATAACGAATAATGCAGCCAGTAGTACGAACACAATGGATTCAGATGTGGTGGATCAAGTCTCGCCTCCTTAAGGATGGGTTCATATGAATATTACGGTTTATCAGTGCATATCGGTCTACAATCTAAAAATCGGTACCATTTCAAATTCATCAGTTCTTCAAATCGGCACATCCGGCCGAATTAATGCCTTGTCTCATAGTTATCAGTCTAGTGATATTCCAGAATCTCCCCCAACGCCATCCTCAGCGATAAGTGATTCACCTCTTGTTCGCTTGCCCGCACCCACTGAACTATATACTCGCTAGAATTAGGCTCTTATACTCCGCATACAATGAACCATAGGAGGGGGTTGTATGCACCCGTATTACGCTCAGCAGGTTTTTAATGCACTAAGAGTGCAGTCAGAAAAGATTCAACAGCTAGAGAAACAGCTCCAGGATTTACAACGTGATGTTGACAGCATAAAGAACAATAAATCGGCAAGTATAGGACCTATAAATTATCATTTTGAACAATTAAAAATCGAGAAGCTGGAAGGCACTTTAAATATAGGCATAACTCCAAATGAAGGTAACAATCTGGATGAAGCGATAGTCAATGGAAAACCACTCGGAGGGCAGGAAGAAGGTACAACTGCAATAACGGATAAGATTCGTCCACAGATTCTGAAGTATGTGCAGGAGGAAGTGCCGTCTCAATTTTCACGTTTAGAAAGAGAACAGAGCTTAAGTATTGATGAACAATACATCGAAATGGTAACACAGGATCTGTTGAATCAGATGGATGGGCGGATTAATGAGTATGTAAGCCAGCTACCTACCGGAGAGGAAGGACGTGAATATACAGAAGAGGAAAGTACAGCTATTGTAGAGCAAATCAAACGAGATATTGTTACAGCGGTAGAGCGGCATTTGGAAATAAACATAACGGGAAGGCGGGAGCCACATGAAAGTGACAGTAATTAATAGAGACATAAATGTAAACGCAGTGAAGGTAGTTTCGATATCAGGTTCATCGGTGTTTTTAGTAGGAGATACCCAACAGATTAACTGCTCCTCAGCGTTTGACAGCGTGATAGAATATACATCGAGTACTCCGGATCAAGTCAAAAAGGGTAGTTAATAATGCACGCCTCACGCATACAAGATGTGTACATCAATAATCTATCTGACAGTTCTATTTTTATTTGTGGAGCTGTAGACCGGATTCAGTCCAAATTCGTGGGCAGTAAAGAGAATTACCTTTTTAATATTCAGGAGATTCAAAGCAATAATAGAGAGGCTTCACGCTTAGACATCCCACACGCTGCATGGCCAAACCAAGTGAAGGAAGAGGATGAATTTGAGATTTTAAATGATTCCACCGAATCTATGATAACTATGCAGTATATCAAAATTCTATCGATTGGGTCTGGTACGACCTTCCAGATTGGGAATAGTGGATCTATTCACCTGGAGAGTCGAACCATTGAGTTCAAGCGAGAAGTAGCTTCAAAAGATGTAGAGTAACAGCATCTATTGTAATTCTTTTGGCAGAGGAATGGCGAATAGATCGTGTTCTGTCTGGATGTAGAGGATATCATTCACGCTGAATAGTTTGCCGTATTGTTGTGCTCCAGTCTTTACTTTGCCAAGCGCTTTTCCTGTTTCTGCATTCATGATATAGAAGTAGCCATTCTCATAGCCAACGTAAACCGCTTTACCAATAAATTGAACGCTAAGAGCGGGACTGTCTGGTCCGTTGAAGCTTATAATGCGATTATCGTTCAATTGAACACCAGTGATCTGTGCACCCTTTTGGAAAAAAGCCATGTTACTTACTGGACCCGCCACCCAATTTCCGTACTCCTCATAACTTTTAGGTTCACTCGTTGTTTCTTGACCTAAGGTAAAACGGTATAGTGGATTGCCATCCCATTGATCTAAACCTCCATCGACTGTATATAGATACGAGCCTTGAAGTGATGTAAAATAATTCCCAAGTCTACTGACATCTTCGAGCGGTTTATAGTTCTTTTTGGTCTTCGCTTTTCCAGTTCTAACATCTACATGTACCAAGGTCAACTGATAGCCTTTAAGAGGCTCGTTAGAGGCATCATTTGAAGCATTTGCTTGTTCGCGGAGTATTAGTTCACCATCCCGACAAGCAACAAAGCTATAAAATCCCTGAATTCTCCATAACCTCTTGCCTGTAGTCGGATCGAGACCGAAAAACTGCGTACGCCTATTATCAACGGTACTGGATACTACCAATACTCCGTTATAAAGGCCGTCGATACTTCCTACATACATGGGGATGTCTTTATTTTCCCAGATCTTTTTACCAGTAACCGGATGATAAGCCGCAATTCCACCATGCTCGTTCCGGAAGTACAACACTCCATTAACTAACTCCGCGAAAGCACCGATTTCAATCGGATCTTTGGCAGCCTTAACCTTCCAAAGCAGTTTCCCCGTTTGGGCATTAACTTTTACAAGATAACCCTCATAAGTGATAAAGAAAACCGAATTATTCGTTATAATCTCAGGATTTGTTCCGTTTTTGTAGGACCATTTAACTTTACCTGTGGTGAGATCGACGGCCTTCAGTGTACCACCTGATGAATAATAATATAAACCCTTTAAAATAGGGGCTTTTAGACTATAAATTCCTAGTCCATCTGCTTTGTCGTGCCATAATGGTTTGATTGTAGGTACGGAGTCGTCTGTTGGTGCTGAGGAGGCTGGGTTTGTTACTGCCGCTGTAGCTTCAGGTAAATAAAGACTAGCTCCAGACACGAGCAAGGAGGTAGACATAATAGTCTTTAGAATGAATGGCAGATATTTCACGATTTTAGCTCCTTATAGATCATTTATTATATACTGACGCTGAGGATGGGTATTTGTTTCTTATTTGTAAAAATAAACTTGTTAACATAATTTTGATTATGTAAACTATAAACAATGGTCTGTTCCATAAGAAAAATAAGCTCGCTAATGAGAGTATGAATGGATAGAAGAAATGACTGGATTAAGGCGTAGAGGGCTAGGAGTGTAATCGTAAATATTAATCCAAAAAGGGAGTGTCCCAGCGGCCATTTCTTGGCCTTTGGAACACCCCCGTGTAGAAATATTGATGCACAGATTTATTTAGAAGCCTTCACGAAGCCATGTCGTCGCCAGCTTGATGGCGCCTTTTTTGGCATTGGTTTCTGCTAAAGGATTTAGCATCACGAAATCATGAATGATGCCTTGGAAGCGGACTGCCGTGACAGTGACTCCAGCTTCACGTAATTTGGCGGCATAAGCTTCACCTTCGTCACGTAGAACATCTGCTTCACCCGTTATGATTAGTGCTTCGGGTAGATCTTGCAACTGCTCTAAGCTGGCTCGAAGTGGGGAGGCCGTGATCTGATTCCGATCTTTAGGGTCAGTAGTATATTGATCCCAGAACCATTTCATTCCTTCCCGCTGCAAGAAATACCCTTCAGCGAATTCATGATAGGATTTGGTATCAAATGAGGCATCCGTTACCGGATAGAACAATAGTTGTTTTCCTATTTTTGGTCCACTACGTTCTTTAGCCATTAAAGTAATAGCTGCTGCCATATTCCCACCGACACTATCACCACCTATGGATAGCTTGCTGGCATCAAGTCCTTGTTCATTTCCTTTTTCAGCTATCCATTTCAAAACAGCATAAATTTCTTCGATTGCAGTAGGATATTTAGCTTCTGGTGAGAGACTGTAATTTGGAAAGACAATAGCGGATTCCGCTCCGACAGCGAGTTCACGGATCAGGCGATCATGGGTATGCGCATTACCAAACACCCAGCCAGCACCATGAATGTAGAGGATGACAGGCAACGACGCGGAAGTGGAGCCAGGGGGACGAACAATTCTTACAGAAACATCACCTTTAGGTCCACCAGGCACCATAAGATCTTCAATATCGACTTCAGGTTTATATATATCACTGGATTGTACTGTATCTACCGTTTCACGACCTTTTTCTGGTCCAAGATCAGGAAGGAACGGAGGCTTTGAATTATCATTGGCAAATTTCTGGGCAGCTGGCTCAAGAATGATCTTTGGTTGATTTGGCATGATGTATCGTCTCCTTTGAATGGTCATAGTGTAGTTTACCCTCTTCATTCCATAACCATCTAAACGGATGCTGAAACGATATGATTCATTCATGTCATTTGCTTCTCAATTAATATTGGTGGATTGCATACGGACCCAGATGCTGCTATTTGCGCATTTATTACTTTTTTTAAGCTTGTTATCGGACGCCAGTGCGGCTATTCCATGACTAAAGGTAAGGGTAGTATTTGGTGTTTTTCTTACTAATAGCGGCGGTGGTGTCCGTTAGCGCTCAAAAAATGCCATAATCCTGCGTTTAAGATCTGCTGTGTCCAATAGCTAACTTGCCTTGACAGAAAGGATGTAATGAACTGAAGCTGTTGTATCACACTGTCAAAAAAAGATTCAAGCGGATGATTATGAGCCTTACAACACTTTTCGTTGATCCTCTTGAATTCTACGACTGGAACCCCTGGTACTTCCAATCTCCAGCTTACTCTTATAATGGAAGATCAAAAGAAACATAAAAGTAATAAGCAGCGGATAGCCAATTGCCCAGCCTGTAAAAGGAAATACAGCAGCTGTAGCTAGAAAGGAGATCCAGCTTATCGTCACACCTAAGCGACTTCCTTTGAGCAGGCGTATCCCCGCAGCACAGCCTCCAATATAAGTTAAGATGAAGGTCGCGTTCGGAAACTGGATCAATGTGGTGATGGATATCCATCCGCTTCCATACAGCGACATCACTGACACAAAGCAGAGGAGAAGAAACGCTATACCACCAATAGGCGTGTGGTACGATTTAGACAGCCTCCCCATCCATTGTGGTGCATACCCCTGACGTGACAAGGCATATGCCACTCGGGAGGCAGCACCTGCATAAGCAATGATAGTGGCGGTACAGATGAAGAGACCTGTAAGACCTGCGATAAATCCTCCCCATCTCCCGAGAGGCTGACTAATAATCCAGACAAGAGAAGTACTCGATCCACCTTTAAGGTAACTTTGTGTGCCAACCGTTGCTAAAGCGGATAAGAAATATAGAATGCCTACAATAATAGCAGCGATGGTAACCCCTTTAACTGCAGCGCGTTTTGGATCTTTGAACTCCTCTGAGAGATGGGAGACGGCTTCCCAGCCAATAAAACACCAAAATAAGATTGCGGCAGCTTGACCAATGCTCATCCATCCATGTGGGGCAAAGGGAGTAAAATGCTCAACCTCCATACGAGGAAGCGCAGTAGCAAAGGAGAAGACGAGAACTGCTACAATCGCAATCACTACCGCAATTTGTACCTTTCCAGCAACCTGCATGCCAATCCAGTTTGTAATCAAGCCAACGGCCAACATAATGGCAGCTATTGTTATTCTTGCGGGTTCATCCCAGCCCATTGCGGCTGTCATATAACCGGCACCGGTCAGTGCAGCGACAGGCGCACCAATTGGAACGGACATCAGGAAGAACCAACCTACCAAAGATCCAGCTTTAGGCCCGAAAGCAAGGGTGACGAAGTGGGACACTCCTCCAGCGTTAGGAAATTTGGCAGAGAGTAGTCCCATGGATAAGGCCATTGGCAAAATCAGCAACGTCATAAATCCCCATGCCAGCAATGAAGCGGGACCTGCCATCTCTGCAGCCAGACCTGGAACGATTAGGACCCCCGAGCCCAATACAGCGCCGATATAAAGAGCTATGGCCTGTGGCATGCCGATGTTTCTTTGTAAAGTGTTTGAACTCGATTCCTTCATTATTTTGATCCTGCTTTCATTGTCTTTTGTTATAGAGTAGCAGATAATAGATCCATTGGAAAAACAGAAATTTTGAATAGTATCCATTCGAAATTCCGATGGTTCACTATCATTAGGGGGTACACATGGAATCACGTCATCTTTTCACCTTTTTAGTCGTAGTGGAGACGGGTAGCTTTACACGTGCTGCACAGAAGCTTGATTATGCTCAATCCAGTATAACCGCACAAATCCAGGTGTTAGAGACTGAAATTGGACAGCCTTTATTCGATCGGATCAGTAAAAAGATTATCCTAACCGATGCAGGCCGCCGTCTGCTCCCATTCGCGCAAGAGATATCCAGAATGCATTCTTTAGCGCAGGATGCTCTTCACTCCGAGAGTGAGCTGACAGGATCTTTACGGATTGGTGCTCCTGAATCGCTAGCTGCATTTCGCCTTCCAGGCATTATCAAGGAGTTTCGTGTTAAATATCCAAAGGTCCAAATTGTACTGAAGCCTGGAGCCTGCTGGGAGCTGACGGATTTAGTTCGTTCTGGTGAGCTGGATCTGGCCTTCTTACTGCAACCGGAGACAGAAGACAAAGATCTGAATATAGCAACACTGGTGCATGAACAAATGACCTTGATCGCCCCACCGGATCACCCTTTACTGAGCCATTCTGAGGTAGAGCCGTTCCATCTTAAGGGAGAAACGATATTGCATACAGAGACTGGTTGTAGTTACCGTACTTTGTTTGAACGTCATTTAAACAGCCATGGGGTATTTCCTGACCCTACACTAGAGTTTTGGAGTATCGAAGCAATCAAGCAGTGTGTGATGGCGGGTCTAGGCATCGCCTTTATACCACTGGTTACAGTGAACAACGAATTGGCGGAAGGGAAGCTAGCTAGACTGAATTGGAACGATGAATCGCAGCGTGTTGCTACTCAAATAGCCTATCATCATAAAAAATGGAAATCACCTGTATTAACAGAGTTTCTATTAACCGTACACAAGCATGCTGAACAATGGAGAAATCAAGTTTAAATCTCATAGCTATTCTGTGGTACAATAGATTGTCGAAATCAGGGGAGGCTCAAAGCCATGAATGAGTGGAGTGAAGACTACGAAGAAGGGCTGGAGGCTTTTTTAATTTGGATGAAAGATGCCGGGTACACTCCTTATACGCAAAAATCCTATTTAGCAGATGTAAGACAGTTTTTAGACAGCCTGAATGGTAAAAGGTTAGAGACGGTGAAGAAGCTGCATGTCATTTCCTTTCTGACTTCTGTCCGTGAACGTGGAGTTAGTGACGCTACCCGTAACCGGAAGCATGCTTCTATTAACTGTTTTTTTAAGGCATTAATTGAACTGGAAATGCTTCTATCCAATCCTGCTGCTGGGATTAAGAAATCTAAAACTGAGATCAATCGTGAGCCGGTTTACTTAGATGAAGGTGATCTGGGGAGATTTTTGTCTTCTATAGATGGGAAATATAAAGGCCGTAATTTAGCAGTCTTTTTACTCATGTCCTATATGGGGCTTCGGGTGGGGGAAGTTCACACGCTAAATTTAAGTGACTATAATGTAGAAAGGCATTCACTTCGGGTGTTCGGTAAGGGACGTAAATGGCGTAATGTACCGATTCCAGAGGATGTGGTACCTTTTCTCGATCTGGCAATAGAAGAACGATTAAATCCTTGGCGCAGTAAAGAGGAGGCAATGTTCATTTCCCAAAAAGGACGGAGGCTATCCATACGCGGTATTCAGCAAATTGCTGCAGATACGTTCGATCGCTTCCAAAGTGATGTGCCTGCGGCTCATCGTCGTCCATATTCTAGCCATAAGCTTAGACATTCCTTCGCTACCATGCTGCTAAGAAAAGGGGCCGATCTGCGAACGGTTCAGGAACTTCTCGGACACTCCTCCATTCAGACTACAACGGTTTACACGCATATCACGAGTCGGGAGAAGGAAGAAGCTATGTCGAAGTTACAAATTCAGATTTAAAAAAGGGACTATCCCCAGTCATGTATCATGACATTCGGGAAGCCCCAATTGTTGCTTATAGTTCTAGCTTAGCTATCTCTGCTTTAAGCTTCTCAGCAGATTTCTGGAATAGAGCTTGTTCAGTCTCATTCAATGGAAGATCTAGAACTTCTCGTACACCGGATCGATCTACGATGCAAGGGGCACCAAGGTAGACATCCGAAACTCCGTTATAATTATTCAATAAAGTAGATACGTTCAACACAGAACCTTCATTATGCAGAATGGAGACTACAATACGGTCAAGTGCTAGTGCTATTGCGTAAGAGGTTGAGCCTTTGGCATCAATAATTTCATAAGCGGCATTCTTAGTATCCTGGAATATTTCATCTTGTTCTGCTTCGTCAAAACCGAGATCAATCCCGGCAACATTCGCTTTACTCCACACAGGAAGCTCCGAGTCTCCATGTTCTCCGATAATCTGTCCGTGAATACTGCGAGGATCAATTTCTTTGTGTAGGCCGATCAGGTAGCGAAACCGTGCACTATCCAGCACTGTTCCGGAACCGATTACTCTTCTGCGGTCAAATCCGCTTATTTTCAAAGTGGCATATGACAAAATATCTACCGGGTTAGTAGCAATGAGTAGTATCGCATGTTGATTATATTTCGTGATTTTTTGAACGATATCTTTGAAAATTGATATGTTTTTACGGAGCAGATCTATCCGTGTTTCGCCCGGTTTTTGCGATGCACCGGCAGTTACAATGATGATATCCGCTTCACGGCAATCTTCATATGTACCAGCCCATAGCTTCACACCACCAACAAAAGGCATGCCGTGATTCATATCCAATGCTTCTCCAAGGGCTTTCTTTTGATTAACGTCAATAAGTACGAGCTCCGGCATACGTCTCCGCAGCAGCAATGTGTAGGCTGTTGTTGTACCAACTGCTCCAGTACCGATTACTACGACACGATTGGGTTTCGGGGGCATGATTTCATCTCCTCAGAATTTAAAATTTTTAGCTTTTAATCTTGTCCATCATAATCGCTTACGTTATTGTTTTCAAGCAGGTCTTATTTAATACATTACCCCATACTGGGCATACTAAATAGAAATTCTCAAAGTAATTTAACACCATGACTAGACAGGAGAGAATGTAAGAATGGATTTATTTCGCAAAAAACCGCTAATCGCACCTACAAACTCCGGTGCAACCAAGTTAAACAAAACGCTTGGTGCGTTGGATCTTACGATGCTAGGAGTAGGGGCGATTATCGGAACTGGTATTTTTGTAATGACAGGAGTAGCGGCAGCAGAACTCGCTGGACCTGGGCTTGTCATTTCATTTCTGCTAGCCGCATTTGCTTGCGTGCTGTCAGCCCTTTGTTATTCGGAATTCGCATCGACCATCCCTGTTTCTGGGAGTGCTTATGCTTATAGCTATGTAGCTTTTGGAGAACTGCTCGCTTGGATATTAGGCTGGACCCTTGTGTTAGAATATGGTGTTGCAGCGGCCGCAGTAAGCAGTGGCTGGTCAGGCTATTTGCTGGGACTATTAGAGGGCTTTGGGATTCATATGCCTACGGCATTATCGGGGGCATTTAATGCGGAAGCAGGTACCATTATTAATTTACCTGCCGTAATTATCATATTATTAATATCCTATTTGCTAACACGGGGAACTAAAGAGACTGCTCGATTTAATGCGATTATGGTTGTAATCAAAATAGCTGTAGTACTTTTATTTATTGTAACGGGATTCTTTTATGTTAAACCGGAGAACTGGACTCCATTCCTCCCCTTTGGCTATCAAGGAGTTGTAAACGGTGCTGCTACTGTCTTCTTTGCCTACATAGGCTTTGATGCGTTATCGACTGCTGCTGAAGAAGTAAAACGGCCACAGCGCGATTTGCCTATAGGGATTATTTCATCTCTTGCTATATGTTCAGTATTGTATATTCTAGTTTCACTCGTATTAACGGGTATTATACCCTATACGGATCTCAATGTTAGCGATCCCGTTTCTTATGCGCTTCGTGTCGTAAATCAAGATATGATAGCGGGTCTGATCTCGGTTGGCGCTATTGCTGGAATGACCACAGTACTGCTGGTAATGCTATTCGGTCAAACTCGACTATTATTTGCAATCTCGCGTGATGGTCTTTTGCCGAGAGGTTTGTCTAAGATCAGCGCGAAGACACAGACGCCTGTTCGTAGTACATGGATGGTTGGCATCATTATAGCTGTATTAACGGGCTTCATGCCATTAGATAAGTTGGCTAACTTAACAAGCATTGGAACACTATTTGCTTTTTTTGTCGTTTCTTTGGGTGTAATAGCGCTGCGATATATTTATCCCAACATGAAAAGAGGGTTCAGAGTACCCTGGGTGCCTTTCATTCCGTTGCTAAGTGCGACAACCTGCGGATATTTGATGTATAATCTAGGAAGTGAGACATGGATTGGATTTCTTATTTGGACGGTTCTTGGACTTCTGATCTATTTTTTATACGGCTACCGTAATAGTAAGTTGAATCATAAATAAAGATTCCAATTGAGA
Organism: Paenibacillus sp. FSL R10-2734; assembly: GCF_037963865.1. Classification (NCBI taxonomy): domain Bacteria; kingdom Bacillati; phylum Bacillota; class Bacilli; order Caryophanales; family Paenibacillaceae; genus Paenibacillus; species Paenibacillus sp. FSL R10-2734. The sequence continues at coordinate 3,932,167 of NZ_CP150170.1, forward strand.
GGAGAGAGGGCATTGATATCTAGGACTGCTGGATTGAGAACACTAAGAATGTTTATGATGCTATTTTTTTTAGCGTGGATAGTCTCGGCATGTTCTTCACCACCTCCGGAGCCTTCTCCACAGCCACAGCCTACAGAAGCACTGGAAGAAGGACAGACGATTACTCTGATTACACCTCCTAGTCACGATACTAACAATGAGAGTGGCCCGAAATATCAGGTTCAAACTAGAATTACGGGATTTCAGCTATTTAGTGAGACAGTGGGCATGGTCTGGGGGGTTACAAAAAATGAACTTCGATTGTACATTACCCGTGATAACGGGGCGACGTGGGCTAATATTTCGCCTGCGCCCAATGTGCTGTTTCATTCCACTCCTGTCTATGGAAAAGGCATCTTTTTTACTGATCCTAATCATGGCTGGATTATAAGAAGTGCATTTGGTACGACAGAGAACATAGTGCTACGAACTACGGATGGAGGGAAGAGCTGGAAAATCTCATCACTAGGTGATGATGATGCTGTATCATCCGTTTATTTCAATTCACCAACACAGGGATGGATGATGACTTCTTCGAACGTTACTCCTAATAAGGAGAGCAAGGCCCTTTATTCAACATCAGACGGTGGGGCCACATGGGAAGAAGTGATGCAGAATGAACAATATAATCCGAACCTTCCAAATCATTCGATACCGTTCACTGGTATAACTACTGGAATGATATTTAAGAACCGTGTAGATGGATTTGTTACCCTACAGACAGGGAACCTTCCTAAGATCTTTATGACTAAGGACGGTGGTCAGAGTTGGAATCCGGGACCAACTTTTCTGTCAAATGAACAATTAAAAGGCTGTGACAGAGTGCTTACTGGCAAACCAGAGTTCTTCGATGCTAATAAATCAAATGGCTGGATGTCTGTGGGCTGCCAAAACGACAAAGAAAAGATGATTACTTACCACGGTTATTTTACTACTAATGGTGGAGAGAACTGGGAATTCGCACCCTTTGAATTAAAGAGTCCAACCGAAAGAACTCATCAGAGCGCTCCTACGTTTCTGAATTCGCAAGTCGGTTGGGCAATCATGGGTAACACTCTTTATCACACTGTTAATCAAGGGAAAACTTGGATCCCCCTTAAGGAGAGCAGTATTTTGCAGTCTAAGCTTGCGGAATATCCTGAGACGATTAAGATGCAGTTTATCTCTCCGGAGCTGGGTTGGCTTTTGCTTGAGAAAAAAGAACAAAAACGCTCGCTGCTCTTACAGACTACAAATGGTGGGGTCAGTTGGCGTGTGATGTAGATGGAAGAATGGCTGTCTCAAAAGTAGTGGATGCTACTTATGGGGCAGCTTCTTTTGTAAGTCCAACGTATTTATGATTGATTGAATATAAGGAAAAAACTTAATTAAAATTTTCTTTTTAGATGTGAAAAAAATCACATGACATTTAAATGATCGTGTGATATATTTAACACATAGAACAAGTTCAAATTTTCACAAACTTAACTTTCGAATAGGAGAGATTACAATGAAAACTTTTGAAACAGATTATATGACTAGAAACCTGCTGCAACTTTGCTACAACTGTGATGACGCTCACCTGTGTGAAACAGAAGAACAATGCAGAGCTTGCTGGGCAGATAACGGTATGTTAGATGAACAGACTGACGAAACGAAGCAATTGCTAGACCTCGTTCATGCTTAATCAGATAGCCTTAATCTATGATTAAAGACCACTCGGTTTCTTGATTTCTAAGAAAACGGAGTGGTCTTTTTTGCATGAAGTCTCACTAATTTAATGCTTTCTGGACTAGAAGAGGCATATACATGTACAGAAGTGACCGAAGTTAAGTGAAGAGCTGAATTACATGGGTATGAAGGGGGAAAATGTCATGGGAATGGGCCCGGATCTTTCATGGATGTTTGATTTCTCTGGAACAGTGATGCCGACATTTCTCATTGTAATGGTTGGTATTCTAGCAGTATCAGCAGGCAGGGGTTTGCTTCAATGGAGCCGGAACAACAGCTCACCCATGCTAACTATCCCTGCCCGTATCGTGAGTAAACGGAGTGAAATAAGGCAGCAACAGGTTCAAGAAGATAATGGTTCAACTCGTACGAGTACAACATACTACTTAACGTACGAACTGAATGGTGGCAGTCGAATAGAATTTAAAGTGGATGGCCATGAATATGGAATGAGTGCGGAAGGCGATAAAGGAATGCTTACCTATCAAGGAACTAGATATCACGGATTTCAGCGACAGCCACAATACTCCACAGCGGAGTAGTTAGCGGTTATACATTAATTCATAAACCATCCCCCTGTTCCATTCATTGGAGTAGGGGGATGGTTTTTAATGTGCGGTCAATAAGCAACAAAGCATAAAGCAATTGCCTTTAAAATTAGGTTAGAACTGTCACCACTTAGGCGAATGCACATACAATACACCATGCAGTTAAGAACGAGGTTGCAAGCAAGAAGCGACCCCAAGGAGGAGACAGCGTGGCCGTCATCAAAACGAATTCGGAAGATGTAAAGGTGCTGGCTCGGTTGATGAGAGCGGAAGCGGAAGAAGATGGAGATCTAGGCATGCTTATGGTCGGGAATGTTGGCGTCAATCGGATTCTTGGTAATTGCCTCGATTTTTTGAACATTCGTACTGTGAATGACATGGTCTATCAAAGTCCAGGAGGATTCGAAGCCCCGCAAAAAAGCTACTTCTATCAACGAGCAAGAGAAGCAGACATCCGTCTTGCCAAACGTGCAATTGCAGGTGAAAGAACCTGGCCAGCTACCAATGCTTTATGGTTCTTCCGTCCTGTAGGGGATTGCCCTCCAACCTGGTATAACCAACAAAACACAGGCCGCTATAAAGCTCATTGTTTCTTTACTCCGACTGGAGAAGATTGCCCGGCTGTATTTATTGGTAATTAGCAGGGTACTGTGCAAAGAGAATTACTCATTGTAATGAGTAATTCTCTCAGTAAGCTAGTGCAAAGTTTATTTTGTGTCCAAATGGAGCAACTGCTCCGATAAACATTTAGGAGGTTTCATTAAATGATCGTTCAACCGTACCGTCCCGTTACTTACACTATTGGTAGTGTCTCTTCTTCAGGAATGCCAATGCCGATGTCTACAGGAATGCAAGGAGGCATGCAGGGTATGCAAGGCATGGGCAGCATGCCACCTCAAGTAAGCAGTGGAAGTCCGATGACACCAGCAGGGGTTGTAGTCCAAAACCCACCACAGCAATTCGAGCAATCTTATATCGAGAATATTTTCCGACTTAATTTGGGCAAGGTGGGTACATTTTATTTTACTTACGAAAATAACAAAGAATGGAATGCCAAAATCTACAAGGGTGTACTGGAAGCTGCGGGCCGTGACCACATTATTATCAGTGATCCTGTAACTGGTCAACGTACCGTATTACTTATGATCTATTTTGATTATGCTACATTTGATGAGCCACTTACTTATCAATACCCTGGTGTGATCGGTAATCCCCCTACAGCGAGAAACTGTCGTTAATCTAGTCCTATTATTTCGGATGAACCCCAACACCAACTGATACGCTCCCATCATAGTAGACAGTAGAAAAAAACTTCTACTTCTACAATGATGGGAATTTTTATGATGTCGAAAAGGAGTCTAAATTCCTTAGAGGTAAAAGTACGTATTGTAAAGCGATGCCTCCGCAACGAAACAAACCCAAGTTATGAAGGCAAACAACTAGGGATCAACAGAAGCACGGTTGCAGATTGGGTAAGAAAATATAGAGCAGATGGTTATGAAAGAAATCCAGAGGCTGGCAAGGATACTCAGAGGAACTGAAGTTTTCTGCTATAAAGGATGTGTTATCCGGGAATTACTCTATACGAGAAGCTACAAAGAAGTTCAATATTTCGGATAAGAGTGTATTGACGAGCTGGATTTCCAAGAATACTTGTAGGGAAGAACTAAAACCTACTCGTAAAGGAAAAGGACTATCTAGCATGAATAAAGGCAAATGATTTGGATTATCAGAAATCCATCGAGAAATATAGTGTTTCTTATCAACAGGTGTATTTATGGGTTCGTAAATATAAATCTAACGGCGAGGAAGCCCTTAGGGACAATCGTGGCCGTAACAAGCCTGTGGAAGAACTGGACGAACATGAACGACTTAAACTTCGGATCAAAGAACTAGAAGCACGTAATGAGTACTTGGAAATGGAGAATGCCTTCGTAAAAAAAAGTTGGCAGAGATTCAGCGAAGAATTACACGCTAACTTTAGTTCGACATGCAGGCTTGTATCAAGCTATCCAAGAACTTCATAAAGAGAAGGGTTTTAAGCGTGGATTCACTAAAAGTATGTCTCGTGTAAGTCGTTGCCTAGATAACCAGCCCATAGAACGATTTTGGGGTGAGAGCTATTACCTGACGAAATATGATACCTATGATGACCTCCTCAAAGACGTGAGGAATTATATCCGTTACTACAACATTTACCGCTATACGGATCGTTTGAAAGGCTTGTCTCCTTAATAACATTGAAACCTCCTTGTACAAATCCATTAATAAAAGTATCAGAATTGACCATTATCTAGAAATTAGGCCTATTCTCCATCTTATATGAGAATAAGCCTGATTTTAAGAACGTCTGTTGATATAAGTAGCAATAATAAAACTAACGATTGAAGATATCAGAACTATTGAGGTAACAATGATGTATGCAATAAATAATGCCGGAGAACTATGATAATGTCCTATGATTTCAGCATAAATTGATAGCAAGCCTATTAAAGACATACCTATATTCGAATAATCAATAACTAACCATTTATATTTAATAAATTGATATAGAACTACAATCCACATTAGAGGCATAAAAACCATAAGAAAGATAGACAAGAATCGCACCTCTTTTTTTAATAAATCAACAAGAGATCTGCTAATTTTATAGATAGATCCCTTGCTGATTTAACCAGTCTATAGAGCGTTTATAGCATTAGTAGCTTGTGTCAGATCACTTTTGCAATTTTGAAAGTATCTCCAAACTTGACTTGCTGTACCCACAGCTAGACCACCTTCAGTAATTGCAGAAAAAACACTTCCAATTGTCACAATCGCAATTCCTGCTTCTATTACGAATAGATTTCTAGCTGTACTAAGGCTAGTATAGTCACCATAGAATATATCAATCTGTGACATAGCCCGTTGCGAGATAGTGTTGTTGTAACTGCCATTCTTTTGATAATTTGAACCTTCAGGGCCACCTAAGATGTTCAGATCAGAGTAAGACGCGAAATGAACTGAAGTAAAGTCACCGTAGTAATGACTTACTCCTGGAATTCCGCCAGTCACAAGCGATGGAGAAGCAGGTATACCTAAGTTTGGCGCTGTATTGTTCATATCCAATTCTTGATTTAATTCTTCTTTAGAGAATTGAGTTCCATTTACAATATAGTCTCCGTTATCCGTAACTTCAATAGTTGTTCTGTCTATTTTATCTTTTAAGATATCTTTTTGAATATCAGTAGCATTAGCGTTTAGAATATAATGGACCTCTGTTTCCAAATTAACAACACTGGAGCCTTTTTCATTGGAGACCTTTTTATAATTTGTGATAATTTCTTTGGTACCAATTGTTGAACCAGCCACAATAACATCTTCAGTATTTGTCCAAGAAGTATTCTGGTCTTGAGTACCTGGCACATTAACTGGGCTTGCTAGTGCTGAGCCGGAAGTGATAATCATTGCTAGAGTCAAAGCCATTGATACAAAACCTGTTAACTTAAATTTCTTCATGTCCTCACATCCTTTTCTTGGGAATTTTTTTTGTTTAGTCATCATCCCTCTATGTGAAAAAAAACACAACGAGTATAAGTACCCATTTTGCGTTTTTCGCATTTATACTATGTATTTCGACATTTTTTTTACGTTTTCGAGCTATTACCTCTAAAAAGCATATAAGTTAGATATGTTAGGCATGTTTTGGCATAGAGTATTCTGAATCTATTGATATACCGACGCTTGTTTGGTCATAACGCAAATAAATGTTCTTATTTTGGAAGCGTTCACATGAAGATGAGTATTCTGAGGGCGCAGACCTCGAACCGGATTGGTTGAGTGGAGAAGTTAAATCAGACAAACAGCTTAGTGAAAGTGATGAAACAGGCTTACAGTCCCAAGGCTTGGAAGGCGAGGGACCTCACTGGAACTGAAGCTGATGAGGACGGTGCTCCTTCTTGAGAGAATGTCACTGAAGAGAATCAGGGTAAAGATACAGGCTCCGAAGGAGATGGCAATCTGGAAGAAGTGAGCAAAGATGAACTGGAAGCTTTTATTTTGGCCAATCGTCCCATTTACGACGATATCGAAATTAATGGTACGCCGATCTTGTTCTCAGAGCTGCTGCAGGAGCGTTTGGAGCAGAATAAAACCTGGAAGGAGATCGCCCAGGAGAAGGAAGTAAGCCCATCTGTGCTGTCGGCAAAGTGGGGCGCCTATAAAAAATGGGTTGAAAGAAAAATGATGAAAGGCGACGGAGGAGCAGCGTAAGCTGCTTTTCTCTTACCCAGGGAGGTGCCACCTTGCTCTTTGCGATTTATACATTAGCAATTGATAAATATATCGAAGTTGTGTGGGAAACGGCAGTGCGGAAGCATCGGATTTCAAAGCTTAGGACACTGATCGACCAGGCGCTGGATGAGCGAGATGAAGAGACTTTTTACCGGTATTCGTCAGAGTTAAATGTATTAAGGAAGGGGGAGTGAAGAAATGAAAAACCTAATACAGGTGGAGCTACAGAAGCTGGAACTGCAAATTAAGTGGGTTACAAATATGATCAACGAGGCTGAAAATCAGGGGGGATTACCGTTATCCGTGGATGCAGATACGATCATTGATGATGTGCTGGCTGCTCTAACAGAGGCACAGCAGACCATAGTCCGGGCAAGACATATCGTTGAAGTTCCTCCAGCTGTATTCGGAGAAGGATTCGATTGGGAGTTTCACTATAAAGCTCGCAGGAATGAGCTTCTGAAGTTGCTAGGAAATAAGGAAGGATAGTAGATCAGAATCGTAGTGGACACAAAGGGAGTGGAGCGGTGAATAGAAATGTCATGCAAGAACTGGCGTGATACATTTCAAAGTTATTGGGTAAAAAAATATGGGTTTTTCCTCATGGTGTACGAACATGACAGTGAAAAAGGAAGGTCAAATTATATCTCCAACTCGAATAGGGAAGATGTTATACAAGCTATGAAGGAGTTTATTGAAAAGACAGAGGATTCATTCTGAGCACATAAGATATAGGCCTTACGTTGCATAACGTGAAGCTGTGATGAATGTAAGACGCGTAACGCGTAACAAATGCTATTCGTTTTTCTTCCGTTTCTCAATATAAATCCAAACATAGTAAGTAATCCAAAATGCCATCACGGTTGCTAATAATGCAAAGGACTTTGTATTGGGTGGAAGAGTGAAAGCCAAGATGATCCCTAGAATGAGGAATGGTGGTAAAAGGGTGAAGTATTTCTTTTTATGCAATTTAACTATCTCCTTAATATTAATTAGTTATAAATACATTACCACTATTAACAAATTATGGGAAGGTTGGGTTTTAAATAAATTATTGTTTCGCATTACGAAGATACATGACATTTAGTGATAGAGGAGGTTACAGCACTCCTCTCCCACAAGGAGGATTTAAGAGATGGCAAATATCGAAGAACTTGAAATGAATTACTTTGTACTGAAATCTGAGGATATTGTTAAATACCTTTCGGAAGAGCAGAAACAGCAACTGTTTGAATAGAAGAAGTGATTGACGCTGGGCATGTGCTGGATGCAGGTAAATGCTCTGCTAGTGAAAATGTGTATGTGGTCATAAATGTGGATGAACCATACATTGATGAAATTATAGATACTATGGCTGTTAACGGACACTGGGGATTAGTGGAGAAAGCCCAATGACACTCACAAGTGAATGATTATTATTACGGAATGCTTATGATAATGATATTAAAATACAAGGCATACCACCTAAAGGGAGAGATGCTGTATGCGGAAAAAGAGTAAATCAATCATTCTAGTAGTAGTCATCGTATTATTAGTCGCAATTGGAGGCTGTAATGTTTGGTATTGGAATACAGCGACAGGTCAGCGAACAATTAAAAACATCAAATCCGACAATACCGGAGGAATGAATCGTGTATTAAGCGTGTATGACCAAGGTGGAAATTTGATAAGGAAGTATGAGGGAAAGATCGACATACAAGATACGGAGTATGGTAATAAAGTGCTTTTCGACCTCAATGGAAAACGCGTTGTCATCTATAATGCAACGGTAGTTGCGGAAGAACAATAAATGGAGAGGGAATAACCTTCATCGAGATTAAGTTGCAACTAAACAAAATAACCCCACAATCTTTGGCAGGATCAGCGGGGGCTTCTACAAACAAACGTTCCTCTCACTATATTACCATATAAAGGGGAATGAGGGGAATGGCGATGGTTTATACACAGGATGAACTGTTTCCGACGGCAGATAAAGGCGAACTGGAGCGGACAAAATTTCTCCTCGGTAAATATAAGAGCATGACTCTGCTGATGGCTGATTATGAGAAAAACACGAGGGATCTTCAGCAGGTCGGGATTGACGGGGAGGTGGCCCGCCGCATCGATCAGAATGAATTGCATGCCGACAAGACGGCAAATGCAGTCATCCTCATGGATAAACAGCGTTGGGTGTATGAGCAGTACCGGCTCCGCACGAACATGATAATACGGGCTCATGGTCTTATCCTTGTCGATGACATTAAGAAGGCCGTCCGGTTCCGGTATTTTGAAGGCTATTCACTGAAAGAGACCTGCCTGTTCTTCGGCTACGACGAGAAGAGCAGCACCATTCGCGGGTGGATCGATGCCGGAATCGTGACGATTGCAAACAGCCTTAAGTTGCTGGGGTTCTTTGAGATGGACGATGCGCAGATTTGATGTAGGAATATATTATGGACGAGCTAGAATGCTTTTGAAGTTTATCAATCAAGAAGTATATCTGACACATAAAGCAAGTACTATAATCAATAAAGGCACAAAAAAGGTGTTTCTCCATTAGGAGAGACGCCTTTTTTATTGTAATATCAAACAATTTAATTGATCTTATTAATATCTAAATATTCACTTAACTCAGGACTAGAAAGAACCGCAGTATACTCTTCTAATAGTGACGTTTTTCTTTCTACGTACTTATCATACAACATCCCAACTTGGTGCATCTCAATTAAGAATAACAGGTGTTTTTCTAAAACATCATTAAGCATTTGAGATGTTTTACCGTCGAATAGAAGTAGCGAGCTCGTAGTACTCTGGAAAATGCTTAGCCCCATGAATGGCATGGCTTTTAGAATTGCAGACTTCTATTGAAGTACTCCATTTTCTGTCGCTAAACATAAAACGAACGTCGAACTGTTCACCTACTGGAATTACAGCAATGCTATAATTACTTCCTTCATAGCGATATAGAACATTTGTCATTTTACTCGCCGCCTCCCTTTATAGGTCTAAAGTTCGACGCTAATAGAGGAAAATCCTTCCTTTATAGCGAATGTTGAACATTACGATGATATTAGCGGAGGGGTTTCAGATGGCAAGAAGAAAGAGTAAGGCGAAGCAGGAAGAGGAATTTATAAACGGGGTAATAGTACTTTCGTTATTCGGATCACTTGCCGGAACATATACTTTGACCAAATCGATACAGATCTCAATTATTGTATGTATCCTAGTCGTCGCAGTCGTCATTGCAGCGCTTATATCGCGGAAATTGAAGCATGAAGAAAGATTGAAGAGGTCGGGTATTGCTGAGATAGATAAAATGGAGGGTGCTCAGTTTGAACAATACCTTGGTCACCTTTTCCGATCTCAAGGTTACAAAGCTGAAGTTACACAAGCAGCAGGTGATTACGGTGCTGATCTGATTCTATCCAAAGACGGTAAGCGAATAGTCGTCCAAGCTAAGCGGTACAGCAAGAATGTTGGACTTAAGGCAGTGCAAGAGGTTCGTGGAGCAGTTTCACATTACGGCGCTTCGGCTGCTTGGGTTGTAACGAACAGAGATTATACTGAGCAGGCTTACAAACTAGCAAAGTCGAATAATGTACGTCTCATCGGTCGTGAAGAACTTATCGAAATGCTTCTCCAAATGAAAGAGAAGATGACAACTGCTAAAAAGGTTAATAATGCTAAGACGAGTGCTTAAGCGAAATAGTGAGCAATACAAAGCATGATATGTGAATAGATGTGATCAAGCATTATATTCACCTTCGGAGATTTTGACTCTTATTTCATTGGCTCAGTAAAATGGTTTTGTCCTCCATTGTTACAAAGTCCGTAAAGATTTTAAGCAAAGAGCGCAGCGCTTTTGCTGCGGATGCGGAGCGGACGCCGCTCTATAGATTAGACTCATTGTACGACTGAATTGAATACATATTCCAAAGTCGCTCATAATTGGGCGGCTTTTTCTATTGGAAAAATTGATTTGAAGAAGAAGCAACAGCAGCGGTGTTTGAAAGATCCACCTCGGCAACCGGCTAAGTGTAAGGGCTGCGTATGGGGGCGCTGGGAAGGAACTGCACAGTTTTGTGTCAGAGTGAAATGTCAGAAGGAAAAATCTACCTGAATGTCGAAAAATGATGCCAGGAGGGATAGAATGTTTGACTTGATTGGGAATTTAAGAGAATTTAAAAATTTGACTCTGCTAAAATTATTGATCTTTTCCACGTTTGTTTTACTATTGCTTGTCTTTGTTAGAGAATTCATGCCGACTTTGTTTATCGATTTTTTAGAAACTGTATCCTATTTCTCAAAAAAATTAAACTATGAGAAATGGAAGTCTATTCTACCATTAATTCAAATTTTGTTTGGTGCACTCGTTGTAATGTTTACTGTTGCGTTTATTATTGCGTTGTTCTTATATGAATTTTACTGGAAGAAAGATGAGGGCTCTTTCTTATTCGCTAGAAAGGAGATGAAATCAGAAAAAGAAAGGAACTAGTTGGTCTTAGGTCACAACTATTAGAACTACAAAATTAAATCATTTACTAGATGATAGGCCAATGGTAGGATAGGATAAAAATACCATTGGGGGAACACGAGTGAAAAAGTTTATTTCAGGTTTTGTTGCAGGAGCATTATTGTTTGGTGGCGCTTCGGCGTTTGCTGCGTCAGGGTTGCTTGGTCAGAAGGTACAAGGAGTATTTACTGTTGAAAAGGATGGCGCTAAAATTGCTGAAGCTGCAATCATAAATGGTTCGGCATATGCTCCTTTAAGAGCCGTGGCAGATGCAACAGGGACAGAGATAGGAATCCAAGGAAAGAAAATAATTATTGGATCACCATCAGGATCTGTTTCATCCTCCGGTTCTAACAACACCTCAACAACAAGTCAATCAGCTGCAGCGACTTCAAGAACTAAACCGGCTGCGCTTGGTCAAACTGTGAATTTTAATAATAAAGACTATGGTTTCTCGGGAACTGCTAGTGTAACCGAAGTCTTAAGAGGTCAATTCGCCTGGCAGAAAATAAAAGATGCCAATATGTTCAATGATGAAGCTGGATATGAGTATATTTTGGCGAAAGTGAATCTGAAAATATCTAATTATAAAGAATCCGATGCTGCAGTTCATATGACAGAAGCATACTTCAAATTGATTTCCACAACAGGAACTGCTTATGACTCTGTAAGTGTGGTTACTCCTGACCCTTCAATAAATACTGATGTTTATGTCGGATCATCTCATGAGGGCTGGGTAGTTTTTAAAGTGAAGCAAGGAGATGCTTCTCCATTAATCGCCTTTGCAAGAAGTTATGATGGCACAGGTGGTGCTTGGTTTAAAACAAATTAAACATGTTTCCAAGGGAGTCTCGCCACCGGCGGGGCTTTTTTACTTTTCGAGAAAGGAATTGACCCCTGTGAAAATAACAAATATTGGCATATCAATCGATCTCACCCAGCCCGTGCTGGATGTGGTAGATGTTATTTCCATCGTTCTAAACCACCATCCCAGCCGACACCAAGAGATCCTTGAAGCTATTGATATTAAGATCTGCGAAGCGTTGGCCGATCTTCAGAAATCCAAAGAACTGCAGCAGTAGTAACTGGATCCAAATTAGAAGAAGTTGTGGATTAGCACGCCTGACATGGAGCGTTTTTTGTACTTCAGAGGGTGAGTAAATGGAACAGTTAGACGATTTAACGCAGCATAGATTAGCGATATTTATTATATGAAAATATGGTAAAATACTCCTTTACCATAGTTCGAGCAACAAATTGTCAGTAATTAATCCTATGATAGGTAAATATCGACACAGTGAAGAAGATCCCCGTGCTGTAAAACAGGCAGTAGTTTATTTAACGACTGAGCAAGACGAAATATTTAGAAACGGGGATGTGGTAGAAACCTATAAATATTTAGTTGAAATCGATGAAAATGATCCCGACCTTTATTTAGATGAGAAGGATTACCAATTTAGGCAAGAATGCAATAAAGATTTTGAAGAGTCCGATAATACAAAATGGTATTTTTATTTAAAACCTATAAATGTTTCCGACACGTTAGAGTGGAATGGACATTGCTATACAAGAATACCGAATTTTTAGGTGTATAGTAGTTTGTTTAATGAGTTAACGGACCATACTGCGCAACAAATATTATGACAACACGCTACTTATAGGCGTGTTTTTATTTTGCCCTCGTAGCAGTTACGGGGGCTATTCATATAAAGGAGGGAATTAAAATGTCTAAATCTCAAATCGCTGCGTCAACAGTAGGGGCAGTGCTTGTACCAGTGTTTGACTTTTTTTACGGGGAAGCGGACGCTGTCGCAACGATTATGATCGCACTTTTATTCTTTATTATCATGGATTGGTTATCTGGTATTAGAGCCGCCAAAAAGGATAATACCTATGCAAGAAAATACGGGATTGATGGAGTGTTCCGCACATTCTTCATGCTATTGCTTCCTGCAGGGGGGCATCTATTGGATATGGTATTTGGGTTGCCTGGAGCGATATTTGGAGCACTGTCTATTGGTACTTTATATCACGTTTTGCAGAGCATGACGGCTAACTTAATCCGGGCAGGGTGGGGAGATTCGCTCCCATTGCCGGTCTTAGATGTAGTACTCAAGTGGGTGGGAAGTGAGCTAGATAAAAAGGTCAAAAGAGCCGCAAGCAGACAAGGAGTTGACGATTAATGTCTCTGACACTAGACCAAGTAAAGGCTAAATCCACAAAGCGATTGATAGGATTACATCCCGTTGTACTAGCCGCGACACAAGCGCTGATCGAGCGCTGTTACGATCGTTGTATCAACATAGTGATTACTCAGGGACTGCGCACAATAGCCGAGCAGGACGCACTATATGCACAAGGACGTACTAAGCCAGGAACTATCGTCACTAATGCTAAGGGTGGCACTAGTTATCACAACTACGGACTAGCTATAAATTTTGCATTGTTACTACCGGACGGGAAACAGGTATCATGGGATTTAAAACGTGATGGTGATGGTGACAAGATAGCTGATTGGACGGAGGTAATTCAGGAGGCTAAAGCTATTGGTTTCGAATGGGGCGGTGATTTTGTCTCGATTAAGGATGCACCCCATTTTCAAATGACTTTTGGGCTGACAACCTCACAATTACGTGCGGGTGTTAAGCCGTCAGGGATCGCTATGTCAAAAGCAACAGCTATTATAGATCGATTAAAAGGGGAGGTAGATGAAGACATGAGTAGAATTAAGGAGCTAGAAGCAATCGTAGTGAAGCAGGAAGAGCGCCTAGCAGCCGTAGAAAAACGATTAAACATCTCAGGCAAAGAAACATATGCCATCAATTATACAGAGGCTATTACGGCTGCTAAAGCGGTTGGAGCGATATCTACATCGGCAGAAAAGTCAAAGCTAGAACTTAATGTGATTCAAATGTTGTACAACATGGGATTATTTGCGAAGGGGGATAAATAATTAATGGACAATCAAAACTTAACAGATGTTCTAGCGTTCGCCTCGGTGATCGCTGTTTTTGTATTAGCAGGGGTACATTTCGTAAAGAAAACTTTTAATGTTCCTAACAACGTGCTTCCTGCAATCGGTTTAGTCATTGGCTTGTTGATCGGGGTTGTAGCTTATTCATTTACGGACTTATCTTTAGTGTTACGTTTATGGTCTGGTGGCCTTGCTGGGCTGTCAGCAACGGGGTTGTTTGAGTTGGCTTTTAGCAAGAAGGATGGGACTACAAAAGAATAAAAAACTTAGCCCACTGGCTTCGGCTGGTGGGCTTTTTGTCGTTTACAGATTACTTCTGCGTCGATAAATATAAAGGCGGCGGAAGCGCTGTACCCTGTCCATAATGGCAGGGTATTATAGTACATAGGAGTGATTACTTTAGCACTTATATAAGGTCTTGGTGTTCGAAATGGATTTCCTTGAGGCTGCCATGTCACAATCTAAGAGTCAGTAAGAAAACAAGGAGATTTAGACACAATCGGGAGCCTGTAAATCACGAGGATATCCTAGAGAGAACCATACCGAAAGTAATCATGATAACCGGAGTCCTGTTCGTTCGGCAAAATTTGAATTTCAAGTATATATAATAAGACCCAACTATATTAAACTGTACCCTACCGAGAGACTTTTTAAAAGTGTCTACTCGATAGGGTACAGTTTATATTAGAAGGGTCTTATTATTTTTGTGATTTTCAATTGAAATAAAGCAAAGCAATCACTCAACAATGACTGTGTAATGCATTGTATTTCCATTACCGAAGTTTGCAGCTATAATACTAGTACCCGGATTTAGTGCAACGAATAAACCTTCTTGGGTATAATCAACGGCATGACCATCATGAACAAACCAAAAACTATATCCAGTTACATAAATCGACTCTCCGACTTTCATCTTAATTGTGGCTTCAAATATCGAACTTGGAGTTATAATGGATGCTTCCGACTCTGAAACCTTAGCAACTTGTGATGGTGTTACGCTGGAAGCAAAAGATGTTGATCCAATAGAAAAACATGCAGATACAGTCAATAATCCAGCTAATAGTTTCTTTTTCATATCTCGACCATCCTCCCTATATTTTGTATGAAAAATTATCCAATTGTAAACATGTTTTGTAGCCCGCCGACCTTATGCCGTACGGGATTTTTATCAATTTATAAAAAATTGCGAAATCGTAACTTGAATTTATAATAGGAGCTTTCTATTCCCAGGAATCTCTTACCACTACGGTATATGCCATAGTGTTACCGTTACCAAAATCAGCAATAACTACTGAAACACCTGGTTTTAGAGCAACGAATCTACCTTCCGCAGGGTATACTTCTACACAACCATCAGACGATTCGTACCAAAAATCGTATCCGGTCAACCAGACTGTTTGCCCAGGTACTAGCTTTATCACAGCTGAGTATTGATCTAGAGTAGTGATTGGAGCTCTTAATTCCGAATTGTTTAAGGTGGTTGTAGAGACACTATTTGCAAAAGAAGTAGATCCTAAAGCAAAACATGCAGAGACAGTTAAGAGGCCAGCTAAGATTTTCTTTTTCATAATTCAACCTTCCTTCCTATATTTGGGATACAAACCAATTATGATACATAAATATACAAATGTAAACATATTTTGTAAATTTATAGATTATTATACTATATTTGGGATATTCAATATTGAATTAACTTCTAATTCGAGTGATTCTCTTATTTTATGATAAAGCGACATATACATAATTTTCCAAATGAATTATATTTAATTTACATGGTTCGGAAGTACCGACAGTGTAATCCGGAAGTATCAGACCTCGTGGATCAAATCGCGGGGGCTATTTTTGTAGGAGGAATAATATTGCTGAAGTCTGTAGTTGTCGTAATAGTACTTGTAGTTGTATCAGCAGTCGTAGGTTCTTTTTTTCTGACAAAGAGACAGAAGGGGTACGCCAAGGAATCCGTTATTGATCCACTCAAAATCACAATTCAGGATGTAGACCGTATGGAAGATGGATCGGAGTTTGAGGAATACCTGTATCGTTTATTTTCAGCTTTGGGATATAAAAATGCTTACAAAACACCGAGAAGTAGAGACTTTGGTACTGATTTAGTTTTTACGGATCGGGAAGGATATCGAAATGTCGTCCAAGCAAAGCGTTATTCATATCCAGTAGGATTAGGGGCTGTTCAAGAGGTTTATGGTTCGATGAGGTATTACCGAGCAAAGAAGTCCATGGTCATAACTTCAAATCATTATACAGCAGCATGCGAAGAACTTGCAGGACATAATGCTGTGAAATTACATAATCGAAGTGATCTAATAGAGATTATCGACTTATTTAAGGCAGGACAGATAGACAAAGTAAAGGATCTCATAGAGGCGGAACCTAGGGTGATATTAGACTCATGGGATGGTTATATGAAGAGTAATAAAATCATAAAAAAGGATTATAAATCATAAAAACGACTGGTTGCGAAGAAATAGATAGTTCGGAGAACAAGGAGTTTTTATACTGATGAATAATGCAGATTTTCAATACAAAAATACATACTTTTTCATAGGGAATCCTGCGATTCTATGGATCACCATACTTGGCTTAGTGTTACTGGGATTTGTTTTGTTTTATTTCATTAAGAAATACATAAAGAGAAGAAGATGAGAGACAGGTATTTTAATACATAGGAGTGATCATGTTGAGTAATGTATACAAAGTCCTACAGACAGACTCTGACTTTCTAACAGCAGCCCTAACACAGTCCCAGTCCCAGTTAGATATAGTTGAACGGCGTGGTGATCTGGCTGGATGTCTAATTGATTGCGGCGGTCCAGTACAAAAATGGAGCCCTATTAGTGTGAAAGTTGCTGATGCTTATTACATGAAAACTGAATTTGAATTCAGGATGGTTTTGGCTTAAGTGTGTATAACAAATACCCCGTCGACCTTAATTGGTCAACGGGGTATTTTTGCTTTCAGGAAACATCCTCTTACCGGGGATATCAATTACATATGCACGATAAGGATAATTAACTTACTCTTCAGAATATCGTGCCTTGACACACAAGGTTTTCGTGACCTTAACGTTTTTTTAGCTTTAAAATAAAATTCGCAATTGATACAAGAGCTAAAATTGCTAACAGAATATTAGTCATAGATAACGTCTCGTTTAAATTATTTATGCTATCAACAGACCTACCAGTTAATTGGCCAATACTATCCGCGACACGACCTATATTACTAGAAATTCCATTGATGTATTGAACAATATCCTCTTCACTCATAACGCAGCACCTCCCATAATTTTAAAAATGTTTCTTTTTTTCTAAACTATTAAATAAATAGAATATATTACTAATTATACCATGTTAACAATGAGAGATCTCACATACAAGAATGTTTTATTATTATACAATTCCATTGTACATATTCCAAATAGAGGAAGGGGAAGCAAAATTATGAAATGGAAATCAGCAATACCGGCATTAGCAATAACAATCACCTTGATAGGAACAGCATTAGGATTTACTCCTTCAGTGAGTGCAGAAGAATCGAGTACAAAAATTAAGCTCGATGTTATTTCTGTGGACGTCCCCTATACTGAGCCCGGTTATTCTTTTAATAGAATAGAAACACCAACCGAGGTTAAGGTAGAGGTAATGGATGAAGCGGGAGAAGTTGTTGATGCTTACGGCGAAATAAAGGATCTTAGTAGTTCAAATTCTAAATCCACTCTGTTTGCTGCCGCTTCCGATCGTACTGTACTTGCATTCAAAGAAGTTGTAACGAATGGTTTTGTAACAAATCGACTATACACTAGTCTCGTTATTAGAACAATTCCAGGAAGCTCTTTTGCACAGATCCAATCTGTTAACGAAACTTACTGGACCCCTGCTAGTTCCGATGGAACTTGGACGTTAGAAGAAAGACACGGTTATACCACTCCAAGAACTGGGTCGTATCCAACATGGCAAGTTACCGTAACAGGTACGGCAGTTGTTGACACCGTAAGAACTGAATACGGCGGTGTCCAACTTAGTGGAATTGGGTGGAGTAGTACATCTGAAGGCCATTATCGTAAAATAATTGAAGCTGAATTTGCTTACTCTACTCAATAAGTGTGCTAATAAAGTGATTGTAGTACTTAATTAACTAAAGACCGGTTCATTGTTCATTAACAACTCCCGCCCATGATTATCTTGGCGGGAGTTTATTCGTTCAATAGTAAGAAGTGAGGTAACCGTTCGGTAAGGAAAAATGCTGTTCTTTTTCGTCGTCTTCTCTATACAGAGGATGATGAGTGGTTACTCGGTTCCTGTATGGGAAATCGTTCAGGATTTAAGCACTGATGCCAGCGCACTTTCGGATGCTGGCCAAGTGCATTACCAGTTCACTGATGACCATGAGCAGAAGGGTATCCGCGGCTGGTTACTGAACCAACCATCACGATAGGAGCATGGGGATAACCTCGCTGCTCCTTTTTCCATTTGCATAAAAATCAATATAATGGTTATAATACAAACAAATGTTCTTATTTTGGGGGCGTTCACATGAAAATGAATGTTGGCCAAATAGTTAAAATTGTATATATGGATAAAGCGGGGAAGATCACGCAACGAAAGATTGAGATCAAAGGTATTCGAGACGGTCGTATCAGGGCCAGCTGCATGAATACAGGTGCACCCCGCGTGTTCCTTACATCCAGCATCCTCGCTTGGCAGGCTATATCAGAGAAACGCTATGCTTAGCGACACAGCCCGCAAACTACTGATGATCATGCGGCATTGCTCGGTGCATCACGGGTACATGCCTACGCTAGAGGTACTGGAGACAAAGAGACTATCGATTTCCTCTTTCCGTGAGGCCGTAGCCTCAGTATCAATCATGACCTTGCCTTCTACGAAAATAAGGGTGGAATAAAATGATGACACATAAATAATTACCCCTTCATTGCTGTTGGGACTGACTGATGTTCGAAAATCAGACTAGACTGGCACACGTTACAAATGATTATGAGTGGCAATTGGAACTTCAACGTAAGCTGGAGGTGCTCCGGTTGACGGGACGGGTTCCAAAGGCTTAACATATATAATAGAAGGAACGCATTTATAAGAAATTAGAACAAAAGAAAATCATCTGATAAAATCACGGAAAAATCACATAATCTCTTTTCATTAGTTGGTACTTGTTTCTACTATTAGAAGGTATATGTCCATGAGCGGAAAAAGTAGATCATATTTTTACACTGGTTTTGACCTGTTTTGATGGGCTATGTAATAATATAATAAAGTATATATTCAAAAACGTGATTCTAGACTGGAGATGAAACCATTGGGAAATTGATACTGAAAGGAACAACTGGCAAGCTTCTTGCCAATACTCTGAAAAAACGAAGGAGGTGGGCCTATCCATCTGTATGTTGAATGATGGATAGGATTATAAATTGAGCGACCCTTTACCCGGTATATTACACGTAGGTCTTATTATTCTGTTGGTGTTATTAAATGGATTCTTTGTTTCAGTCGAATATGCAATGGTAAAAGTACGAAGCGGTAGAATTGATACCCTTATTGAAGAAGGTAGTAAAAAAGCTTTAAAAGCAAGAAGCATCGTACGCAACTTGGAAGGTTATCTATCCGCCTGTCAGCTTGGTATTACATTGGCTTCGCTTGCACTAGGATGGCTGGGGCAACCAGCGATTGCAAACCTTGTCGGGCCATTATTAGGAAGTATAGGGTTTGGAGTAACCACTGTTAATGTTGTATCTTTGATTATTGCTCTAATGTTCATTACTATCTTGCATATCGTATTAGGAGAGCTTGCACCTAAGACCATTGCAGTTAACAAGGCTGAATCTGTCCTCTTGCTAACAGCTGGACCGATGAATGTGTTTTACAAGATCATGTATCCAGTGATATGGATCGTAAATGGGATGGCACGTGGTTTATTACGGATCGTCCGTTTAGCCCCTGCTTCAGAGCTGGGAACGGCGCATACGGAAGAAGAAATCCGTATTATCATGCAAGAAAGTAATAAAAGTGGCTTTATTGATAATACCGAAATGACGTTGGTAGACAATATTTTTGAATTTGTTGATACAATGGCTCGGGAGATCATGATTCCTCGGACCGAAATGATCTGCTTGAATAATAATCTTTCAACAGAAGAGAACCTTGAGATTGCTTTTGATGGAATGAGGACGCGTTATCCAGTCTGTGATGGAGATAAGGATCACATTCTAGGCTTCATTCATATCAAGGACTTAATTAGGGATCGTGAACAAAGCTATAATAAATTAATTCGTCCTATACTAACCGTACCAGAATCTATTCAGATTAGTGCTCTGCTGAAGGTCATGCAGCGTGCGAAGACACAAATCGCCATTCTGATTGATGAGTACGGTGGAACTTCCGGAATGGTTACGCTGGAAGATATCATGGAGGAAATTGTGGGAGAAATTCAGGATGAATTCGATGAAGAACGTCCTGGTGTTGAGAAGCTGGGAGAGGATGAACACTCCATTGACGGCTTGATGCTTATTGAAGAGATTAATGATCTTTTGGATCTCCATATGGAAACTGAAGATTATGATACGATTGGCGGTTGGATGTATTCTAAACTGGAGGTTAATCCACCTCAAAAAGGATTGTCTGTAGAATTTGATGATCATCTGTTTATTGTGGAAGAAACGGATAATAAACGGATTTCTCGAATCAAGCTACTGAAGTTGCAGTTATTGACTGAAGAAGCTGGTGCTTAATGAACTAATTTATATTTTTAAGGACACAGTGCTATAGCGCTGTGTCTTTTTTTAACTATAATAGAATTCATAAAATTTCGAGACTGTGGAGAAATGTGAAACGAATTCAAGGGATGGGCCTATATTCAATGGGTGGCCATAGGGAGCCTTGTTTTAATTAAGCACACGCCTCTTTGGGATGTAGAACGGACATGAGAGGACCTTATATCCTCCGAAATGCATGTTTTAGTTGAGCTTACGGACAAATGTATGCGAAAAACAGAATACATTGTGCCGCCGGTAACGTAAACGAGCCAAATGTATGCGAAAAACAGAATACAATGTACCTCCAGTAACGTAAACGAGCCAAATGTATGCGAAAAACCGAACACAATGTGCCACCAGTAACGTAAAGAGCCATATGTATGCGAAAAACCGAATACAATGGGCCGCCGGTGACGTAAACGAGCCAAATGTATGCGAAAAACCGAATACAATGTGCCGCCAGTGACGTAAACGAGCCAAATGTATGCGAAAAACCGAACACAATGTGCCGCCGGTGACGTAAACGAGCCGAATGTATGCGAAAAACCGAACACAATGTGCCGCCGGTGACGTAAACGAGCCGAATGTATGCGAAAAATCGAATACAATGTGCCGCCGGTAACGTAAACAAGCCGAATGTATGCGAAAAACCGAACACAATGTGCCACCGGTAACGTAAACGAGCCAGCGCTGTTATTCGCCCTGAATCACCCGGGAATGGGCTTGTTATTAGGGAATAAATGCAGTATTGTCCGTCCCTTATATATGTGCTCATTTCATCGAAATCAAGGCAATAAGGTCCGTAAGCGGAACCTCACTACGAAGGTGTATGGATACGAGTATGAATTACGGATGTACTCAGCTTGTAACTCTACTTCCAAGTACGCCATCAGGCGTTTTTTTACAGTGGTTTTACAGTATTGTTTGCCAAAAAGAGATTAAAAATTATATAATTTTAAATGTATATGATAAAAACTACATTAGTCCACAGAGGACAGAAAGGAATTCTCCTTGAGTAAACCTAATAAAAGTACAAGCGTTCCCCAGCTAAGCAAACAAGAAAAACGTCGGGTAGAACAGGAGCAGCAAAAGCAGAAGACGAGAATTTTAATTATCAGTTCTATAGCTTTAGTGGTTATCATTTTCGTTGGATTGTTTATGTTAGCCTCGAAAGATGCTGCAAAAAATGCCACTACAGGAGAACCGGTAGCCTTTAATTACAGTGAGCTGCCAAGGATCGGTAAAGAGGATGCACCTGTTAAACTTGTTGAATTTGGAGATTTCAAATGTCCAGCCTGTTCCCAATTTGCTACTTCAGTTAAACCGCAAATTGTTCAAGATTTTGTCAACGAAGGGAAGGCAGCGCTCTACTTTGTAAACATGGCTTTTGTTGGTCCAGACTCTGAGACTGCCTCACTTGCTGCATTATCTGTATATCATCAGAATAATGATGAATTCTGGAAGTTCTATGATGCTGTATATGCACAACAAGGTGATGAAAGCGTAGAATGGGCGACTGAGGATTTCCTTGTAAGCCTTGCGGAGAAAGAGAAGTTAGCTATTGATTACGAATTACTTCGTAAAGACATCAAGGAGCGCACTTATGCGGATGAGCTGAATAAAGGCATTCAGTTGGCAAGCGACTCAGGTGTGACTACTACGCCATCACTCTACATTAATGGAGTAAAAACTGCTGAGCCATTCGACATTGAAGCGATTACAACTGAAATTAACGCCGCTGCAAAAGCTGTGGAGGCAAAGTGACAAAATTCCTATCTTTCTGCAAGCGTAACTGCCTGTATCTGGCCTGGTTTGTATCATTAGTAGCTGTCGCCGGCAGCTTATATCTGAGTGAAGTATTGAAATATGAACCTTGTAAGCTTTGCTGGTTCCAGCGAATTTTCATGTATCCTCAGTTGATCCTATTGGGTATCGCGACGTTTCGAGGGGATAAACGCATCATCCCATATGTACTTCCATTAAGCTTGATTGGTGGCAGTATCTCGATCTATCATTATGCGGAACAAAAGATCCCTGCGTTAAGTAAAATTCTTCCTTGTACGATAGGTGTTCCGTGTAATAAGGATTACTTGAACTTTTTCGGATTTATTACGATTCCTTTCCTTGCGTTAATCGCATTTGCTTTGATTAGTATTTTACTATGGTACGGACGCGAGAAAGAAGAAGTGATGGAGATAGATACAGAGGAAAGCATAGGATTTTGATTTTTAACTTTGTGTGATCCAAAAGAAATATGAAAATCGATTAAAAACACGGTGCAGAGGGATAATTAAAGAGAATGAAAGAGAGCATCCAATAAGACGCTATATTTGCGCTTATTGGATGTTTTTTCATTCTTTTTTCATTTTTTTTCACGCTTTACTGTATACACTTTGTAGACTAATATTAGTCCTTGTGAGAAGTTGAATATGCGCTGAATTTTCTTAGGAAAATCGGGGGAACCAATCTTGGCATTTGTGCCAATGGGGTGAATCGGAAAGGGTCAATTGGACTTGTACCGTAGGGCTATACCACAGCCCGAATCCGCCAGCTAACCTCGTAAGCAAGGTGGGATAATGACCATGCATAGCATGCGGATCATTTCCGTATGCTATTTTTAGTGTCTGCATTTATGAAATCCACCAATGAAAACAGCGCACGGAATCTCCGTTTCCGCTCTCAAAGAAAGGAACTGTATCCACAATGGTAAGCAAGGTAAAACGATTATTGATCGGTCGCCCGATGAAGTCGAACGAACTGGATCATGAAAAGTTATCCAAGGTGAAAGCACTGGCTGTCCTGTCTTCTGATGCGCTCTCGTCTGTAGCCTACGGAACCGAACAAATTCTAATTGTACTAGTGGCTGCAGGATTTACTGCCATCTGGTATTCCCTGCCAATTGCATTAGCCGTATTGGGCCTGCTGGCCATCCTGATATTATCCTATCGGCAGACGATTTATGCTTATCCGCAAGGAGGCGGAGCATACATCGTAGCCAAGAGTAATCTTGGTATACCGACAGGTCTCCTAGCAGGAGGGTCTTTATTAGTGGATTACATTCTGACTGTAGCAGTTAGTGCTTCGGCAGGGACGGATGCAATCACATCTGCTTTTCCAAGTCTACACAATCATACCGTTCTCATTGCAGTATCAGTTATTATTCTTCTAACTTTAGTTAATCTTCGCGGAGTTACAGAATCAGCTTCATTCATCGCAATCCCAGTGTATTTGTTTGTGGTTTCGATTGTAGTTCTGATCATCTCCGGTATTATCAAATATGCGCTAGGTGGCGTGCATGCACATGTACCTGAAATAGGTGCTGCTGTATCCAATGTCAGTTTGTTTCTGCTGTTAAAAGCTTTTAGCTCTGGCTGTTCGGCACTCACAGGTGTAGAGGCCGTATCAAATGCGATTCCAAACTTTAAAGCACCAGCAGAAAAGAACGCAGCCAAGACTTTAATGATCATGGGGATCATACTTGGCTTTATGTTTACGGGTATCACACTGTTAGCGTATTGGTACGGAATCGTGCCTGACGAAAAAGCTACTGTTGTTTCGCAGATTGCTGAATCGACCTTTGGTCGCGGCACCTTGTACTTTTTTATTCAAGGTATCACTGCAGTGATCTTGTTCTTGGCAGCTAATACAGCTTACTCAGCATTTCCATTGCTCGCCTTTATGTTTGCAAAAGACAAATATATGCCACATGCTTTTATGGTCCGTGGTGACCGTCTGGGCTTCTCCAATGGTATTATTTTTCTAGGGGTTCTGTCTGCCGTGCTTGTAGCTGCATTCCACGGAAATACAGAAAGCTTGATCCCTCTTTATGCGGTAGGTGTATTTATACCTTTTACATTGTCACAACTGGGAATGATGGTTCATTGGTTCAAAACAAAGCCGGCGGGTTGGCAAAGAAGATTTATTGTGAATACCATCGGTATGCTTACCACATTAACGATTACACTTATTTTTATCATTACAAAATTTTCAAGCGTATGGATGGCCTTTATCTTCTTACCTGCTGTAATGTTCGTGTTCCATCGTATTCACAAGCACTATTTGAACACCGCAGATCAGCTTCGTATATGTCCGGATACAGATAAACCTGTGATTAAAGGAAGTACGGTTGTTGTCCCTGTTGCCGGTGTAACACGTGCTGTACTGCATTCCATCAGCTATGCCAAGTCACTTACGGATAATGTTGTTGCAGTGTATGTTGGCTTTGATGATGAAGACATTCATAAGATGGAGCAACGGTGGGTGGAGTGGAATCCAGGTGTACGCCTGATTGTACTTCGATCTAGATATCGCAGTATTATTCGTCCGTTAATAAAATTTATCGATACAGTGGAGTGGAAGACAGCAGAGACGGATCATATCACTATTTTGATTCCACAGTTTATTACTAAGCATTGGTGGCAAGCTGTGCTTCACAATCAGACCAGCTTTTTAATCCGCTCGTATCTAATGAATCAAAAAGATGTTGTGGTGGCGACTGTCCCATATCATTTGAATAAATAATGGACCATTAAGGAGAGGCTATATCCGGAACGTTCGGAATATAGCCTCTTTTTGTATTTTTATAGAAGGAAATTGTTGCAAATTCACAAAATTCAAAATTTATATGTTGACATAGATAATGAGAATCAATATCATTTAGAAGTGAAACAAGATAGACAACATCTTTGAATAACATAGCGTGTACACACTAGGAGGGTTTTTAATGTTTTTGTTTAACAGAAAAAGATTTGGAAGCATGAAATTAACGATGGTCGGATTAATGGTGATGGTGCTATTTTTATCCGCTTGCGGTAATAATAATTCCGGTAACACTTCAAACGCAGGAACTGAGTCAACGACAGCACCAGCTGCTGAAGCCACAGAAGCTCCCGCAGCGCCTAGAACATTAACTGATGCAATGGGACATGAAGTGACTATTCCGGCCAATCCACAACGTGTACTGGGTTCTTATTTAGAAGATTCTTTGGTAACACTAGGGGTAACTCCAGTAGCACAATGGTCAGTGCCTAATGGTGTTCAAGATTATCTATCCGCTGAATTGAAGGATGTTCCTACGATAAGCTACGACCTTCCGCTTGAGGCTGTAACCAGCTTTGCACCAGATCTAATTCTCATTCCGTCAGAGTCTTCTGTACAGAATGGTATTTATGATCAATTGAATAAGATTGCACCTACTTATGTTATTGGAGACGAACTAAATCAAGATTGGCGTAAATCGCTGCTCAAGATCGGTGAGATCCTTAACAAGACCACTGAGGCAGAACAAGCGATTAAAGATTATGAAGCGAAAGCAGCAGAAGCAAAAGAAAAGCTTGCAGGATCTATTGGAAAAGAGTCTGTAGCTATTCTTTGGCTAGTGCAAAAGAACTTCTACATTGTTGACGAGACTCGCAGTAGTGGAGCTGTATTGTATACAGATCTTGGAGTCACCCTACCTAACCTAGTCACAGAGATTCCAGCAGGAACAAGAGCAACCTGGAATCCCATTTCCCTTGAGAAGTTGTCTGAGTTGACAGCAGATCATATTTTCTTAGTGAATAGTGATAAAACTGAGGGTTCAGAAATTCTGGATAGTGCAATTTGGAAAGGTATTCCGGCTGTAAAAGCAGGGAACGTGCATGAAATGAGTTCAACAAGCAGCTGGCTATACAGTGGTGCGAATGCAGGTACCAAAATCATTGACGATGTATTGGAAAACCTTGTGAAATAAGAGCTTGTAATTCACCGTTAATGAGCTTTTCATTTCGGTGTGAGAAATGCGTGCAGATTAAGTATCTAAGGATACAAAGATCTGCACCATTTTTTTATAAACTACTCATTAATGTAGAAAAATGTTTCTCCATTGTGCATATTAAATATTTTTGCGATAATGAGAATGATTGTTGTTATCATCTAAAACGTTGTAGCTATTTAATAAGGAGACGACTTATGGATACACCCTCAGAATCCACACACCAAAAGATGAATTTAGAAAAGGAAAAAGCTCTACATTCGAGGCCGGCATCTGCAATTGGTATCATCATTTTTGGCCTCGCTGCCATAGCTTTTGGACTGGCACTTTCTGTCTCCCTAGGTGCAGCAGATATCAAGTTAACAACAGTATGGGATGCCATATTTCGATTTAATCCAGATCTTCAGCAGCATCAAGTGATTAGAGAACTACGATTACCCCGTGCAATAGCTGGGGCCTTGGTCGGTGCTTGCTTTGCAGTTGCAGGGGCAATCATGCAGGGAATGACACGAAATCCGCTTGCGGATTCAGGTCTGCTTGGATTAAATGCGGGGGCAGGTGTAGCGCTGGCATTAGTATTTGCCTTTGCACCTTCACTTTCATTTACTTCTCTCATGTTGTTTTGCTTTATCGGTGCAGCCGCAGCCTCATTGATCGTGTTCGGTATTGGGTCTCTCTCCTATAATGGACTGACACCCTTACGTTTGACGCTCGCAGGCTCAGCAGTCAGTGCACTACTAGTCGCGATTAGTCAGGGCGTAGCCATCCTCTTCAACTTATCCCAGGATATAGCCTTCTGGTTAGCCGGTGGAATGGGCGGGGCAAGCTGGACTCAGATAAAGATTATATTCCCTTGGGTTGTGGTGGCATTAATCGCAGCCCTGATGTTATCTCGATCGGTCACGTTGCTTAGCTTAGGAAGGGAAGTGGCGGCTGGTCTAGGACAGCGGACGAGATTAGTACAGGTGGCTTGTATGATTGTTGTGGTCATTCTAGCGGGTAGTGCAGTCTCAACCGTTGGACCTGTTGCTTTTGTAGGACTTATCATTCCGCATGTTACGCGTTATTTGGTCGGAGTAGACTACCGCTGGATAATTCCTTGCTCGGCCATTCTCGGGAGCTTATTGATTCTCTTTGCGGACATTGCCGCTAGAATGATTAATGCACCTTATGAGACGCCGCTTGGAGCTTTAATCGCACTTATTGGTGTACCTTTCTTCATTTACTTAGCGAGTAAGCGGAAAGGGGAACTATGATGCCTAAGTTTACCCTTTCTCCGTATGAAAAAGAACGCCGCTCACAAGGAATAACAGTGTTATCACTGTTTGCTATATTGATCATCGTAGTATTTATAATCAGCATGAATACTGGATTTATGCGTCTATCGCCACTGGAAGTTTTACATACTCTAATGGGTGATGGAACACATCAGCAAAAGCTTATTTTATTTGATTTTAGATTACCACGCATAGTCATTTCATTGTTAGTCGGTGCAGGCTTTGCAGTTTCTGGATGTATCCTACAGAGCCTATCGCGAAATGCACTAGCTGAACCGGCTACGCTGGGAATAAGTGCTGGTGCTGGTTTTGCGGTGATCATCTTTATCTCCTTCTTTCCGGCAACAACAGCAGCTCCTATATTTGTACTCCCGCTATTGGCGCTTGGAGGAGCTGGCTTAACCGCAGCCCTAATCTATATCCTTGCTTATCGGAAAGAGGATGGTCTATCCCCTACACGGCTGATACTCATTGGGATTGCAGTCGCTGCAGGAATCAATGCAGTTCAACTAGTGTTAGCATTACGCCTTGATCCTAATAACTATCAGTTTGTAGCTACATGGATCGCCGGGAAAATATGGGGTGGAGATTGGAGATTTGTACTTGCTCTACTTCCTTGGATAGCGATTCTGTTACCGTTCGCCTTCTATAAAGCCCGGATTCTTAATGTTTTGAATCTAGGTGATCATACTTCAGTAGGACTTGGTATGCGAGTAGAGAAGGAACGCATTATGCTTCTTGTAACAGCGGTAGCACTTGCTGGCGCTTGTGTCGCTGTAAGCGGAGGTATTGGCTTCGTCGGTCTAATTGCTCCTCATCTAGCTCGTAGGCTAGTAGGCCCAAGACATCAGATTCTGTTACCTACATGTGCTTTTACAGGGGCACTACTAATGATTACCGCTGATACGATCGGAAGATGGGTGTTACAACCTGCAGAAGTTCCTACTGGTATTGTGGTTGCGATTATAGGCGCACCTTACTTTTTATATTTGCTCGCTAAATCAAAAGCGTAAAACAACGCGTATGCTTATCAAGCGAGTTTTACTATGTAGTTCAATCTAGGAGCTTAGCTCCATAAAACTTTTAAGGAGTTGTAAATCATGTCAGAACGTTTGAATACAGAAGAATTAAGTATCGGGTATGCGGAAGCTACAATTGTTAAAGGGTTGAACTTGACCATTCCAACGGGGAAAATTACAGCGCTTGTAGGCGCAAACGGTTCTGGTAAATCAACCATCCTCAAAACCATGGCCCGGATCATGAAACCGAAGAGCGGAAGCGTGATGCTGGACGGCAAATCGATCCATAATTTCTCTACAAAAGAGGTCGCTCGTCAGCTTGCGATTCTACCGCAAAACCCAACGGCTCCTGATGGTTTAACAGTGTCCGAGCTGGTTAGCTATGGCCGTTTCCCGCATCAAAAAGGGTTTGGAACGATGACAGCAGAAGATCGTAGCATTATCTCCAACGCTATTTCCGTCACTGGAATGGAGCCTTTCCATGATCGACCGATTGACCGTCTATCTGGAGGACAACGTCAGCGCGCTTGGATCGCTATGGCATTGGCACAAGAGACAGACATTCTATTCCTAGACGAGCCAACAACTTTTCTTGATATGGCCCATCAGCTTGAAGTTCTTCAACTTCTACAAAAGCTGAATGAGGAAGAGGGACGTACGATTATCATGGTGGTGCATGATCTGAATCATGCTACTCGCTATGCGCAGCATATGGTAGCTATTAAGTCTGGTAGTGTGATTAGTGAAGGTTCCCCTACTGAAGTAATGACACCAGATGTGCTACGCGAAGTATTTGGAATTGAAGCAGATATTGTTCCTGATCCACGTACGGGTGTGCCGTTGTGTCTTCCTTACGAGCTTGCAGCTTATAAAGCGGTGTAATAGTAACCATTTCAGTTTTATCAAGCTGTGAAGAGGAGTGATGATTTAATGATCGAAGTTCAGAAGATGATGGAAGATATCAAGTCTCGACTAGATCTTCATTCTTCTCCGCCGGAGGGTGCACTTTATTCGTTTTCGACAATGAAATTGACAGAGGAAGAAAACCTTAAAGCCTTTGTTCAATGTTATGGTCCACTGCTGAAGGCTTTAGATGATAAGGTCGTTGCCGCTTACTTTGCCAATTGGTTCTCAAATGTTGCCCTTTCTTTACAATATTCGTTATCAAAATACTCCTCAGCACTGGATCTAAGTTTATCTAATTTATTGCTTCATCTTGTACCTACGGAGCGCTCCTGTTGGATTACATTCTCAGTGGAAGAGGTTCGGTTTATTCCCGCTCCTACCCATCAAAGGGAGCGGGAGGATTGGTGCAAAGAAATTCTAACAACGTTCTATAGGGATACAGCAGCACCTTTGATTCGACTTATATCTGAAGTTTGCGGCCTCGCCATTGGAGAGGTTTGGGGACAGATGCCTACAAAGTTCAATTACTATTTTGAGGTTTGGGAAAAAGAAATTAGCGATTGTAATCAATTACAGCAGCTGCGAGAAGATTATCATTACTTGATGCACGGTTTACCCGCTGAAGTGTTCGGCTTATCAAGAAATCCTTTTCTAGTAACTGTACGTAACGTTGAGAGTCTTACAGATTCTGAAGCTACGATACAACTCCGTAATCGCTGTTGCCTACACTATCTTACTATTGACGGTGATTATTGTTACAGATGTCCTCGTATTAAAGAAGAGGAGAGAGCTTCACGTAGACTCGAATATCGTAAACAAATGGCCTCATCGGATGTATAGGGTTATAAAGGCACAGATTGTTTCATACTAATATGTAAATCATACGACTACAGGCTCCCGTCATTGACAAGGGAGCCTGTTCGTTGTTACAGTTGTGGTTGCCTGCATTTCATCGATATCATAATTTAAAATAGATCAAGAACCATCATTTATACATGGTTAAAGGAGCATGAACATGAATATTGACAAAATTCAAGATGACCTACAAAAGCTAATGACTGCAGGAATAGTGAAGAGTCATGAGAACTTAAAAGATCACGTGTATACCAAAATGGGCGGTAAAGCTGATATTTTGGCAGCACCAGCTACTTATGAAGAAATTCAAAAGATCGTTACATATGCTGAACAGAATGGGATAACACTGACGGTACTTGGGAACGGCTCCAATGTGATTATCCGTGATGGCGGTGTGCGTGGGATCGTTCTGCAAACGGCAGGACTAACTGAAATGGGAATTCGCGATAATCTCTTGTATGCTCAATGCGGTGCCAAAATCATTGATGTTTCCAAATATGCATTGGATATGGAGCTTACGGGTCTGGAGTTCGCCTGCGGCATTCCTGGAACGGTTGGTGGAGCACTTTACATGAACGCAGGTGCCTATGGCGGAGAAGTAAAAGATGTGCTGCATAGTGCGCTGGCTATAACTAAGAGCGGACAGTTGGTGACTCTTCAAGGTGATGAGCTGCAATGGGGATACAGAAAAAGCGTATTCGCAAGCGGTGAGTATATCGTGCTTGAGGCCAACTTTGCTATGACTACCGGAGATGCATTAACCATCAAAGCTAAAATGGATGAACTAACCTACCTGCGTGAATCAAAGCAGCCACTGGAGTATCCATCCTGCGGGAGTGTCTTTAAACGTCCTCCAGGTCGTTTTGCAGGACAGTTAATTCAGGAAAGCGGTTTGCAAGGCACAAGAATTGGTGGTGCTGAAGTATCCAAAAAGCATGCTGGATTTATAGTGAATGCAGATAATGCTACAGCCAGTGATTATATCGGTCTAATCCACCATGTAAGAGCGACTGTCAAAGATAAATTTGGCGTGGAGCTGGAAACTGAAGTGGAGATCATTGGAGAAGAGTAATTTAGACTTAGAAAGAGCCCGCAGCTTACTGTGGGCTCTTTTGCTGTCATCGCAAGTTGTTTAATCCACTGAAAGAATATATTTAGCTCTGTCTGTAGTGATTTCCGCCTTACGATCACTTATATCCTCAATACGAAGTCCATCAATAGCTAAGTCATAGGTGGAGTGTGGTAGCGATACTAGCTCACCATCGGCGTTTAAAGTGCTGCCAAATCCTTTTAATATTAATGCACTCCCCAGATAATCATCGATAACATCCTCCGCACTCCGAAACTCCACTGCCTCTAGATTAAAATGAATTTTATCCAGATCACGCAGCTCTTTCTTCTCAATAACAATCGTTTCATTCACATGACTGTTTATCCAATCCATAAGTTTCTGTATGCTTTGTTCCATCAGACAATCCCACCCTTACCTCGAAGATTATTATGTTTAAGTTACCCTTTTCTTTAAGTTTGAATCCATATTTTTGCCACATCTCAGTATCTAAGAACACAGGAAGGTGCCAAGGAATAGCGAATGTTACAGATTAGCAACATCAGAGATAATCCCCTACAACCAGAATAAGGATAGAAGGAAGTTAACTATTCAGAAAAGGTGGTAGTGCCATTGATTCAGTTAACCGAGGTCTCAAAGTTTTATCAGGAGAGGTGTGCGGTAGATCGAATTACTTTTGCGGTGGAGAAGGGAGAGGTATTTGGATTTCTGGGTCCTAATGGTGCTGGGAAAACAACAACGATGCGGATGATGACGGGTCTTCTTCAGCCTACAATAGGTGAAATATTAATTAATGACATGAATATTTCACGGCATAAAAAAGAAATTCATGCGCAAATTGGTGTTGTTTTCGAGCTTCCAAACCTTTACATGCGTAGTTCTATACGAGATAACCTAAAGCTATTTGCTGAATTGTATGATGTACCCGTAAAGCGAGTAAATGATGTGATGGAAACCCTCCAACTGTTTGACAAGGAAAAAGCTAAGGTGAGTAGCTTGTCCAAAGGCTGGAAGCAGCGCGTTCTAATCGCCAGAGCATTATTACATAAGCCTCTTGTGTTGTTCTTAGATGAGCCTACCAGTGGATTAGATCCAAATTCAGCTTCACTCATTCGTAATCATATCAAGAGAATTCAAGATGAAGGCACAACCATTGTCTTAACGACGCATGATATGCAAGAAGCCGAAGAATTAAGTGATAGAGTAGGCATCATGCACGCAGGAGCATTAGTGGCACTAGGAGAACCCCACAAGCTTAAGAGCATATATGGTAAACCAGAAATTGAAGTTAAATATCTACAGGATGGGGAAGTTGTTAAGAAATCCTGGCCGATAGAGGTAGAAGCAACAAAAGATCATATATATCAGCTAATGTCTACTAATCAAATCTTAAGTATGCACAGTAAAGAGGCTTCACTGGCAGATGTATTCGCTGCCCTGACGGGAAGTGAGCTGAGTTGAGCCATCAAATCTGGAAGCTGTTTAAGCATGAATGTAAGGATATACTTCGTAATCCAGCGACTGTGATTTTAATTATTTTGCCTATATTTATGGCTAAGGTAATCATTACTGTAGTGGACAAGGGCGGTCTTGACTTCATGCTACTTTCTACTTGGATATTGTTTGCGCAAGTGATGGTAGGGATCATGATTACCGGCCCTGGGTTAATTGAGGAGCGGGAGAGTAAGACTTTTGATGCACTGCTGATCACCCCGTTAAGCAGAGGGCAGATCATTACTGCTAAAGCTGGATCTGTTCTTGTTTTTTCTTTGTTTTCACAGCTGATAGTGTATGTATTAAATCAAGGTCTGACAATGAATTTATTACCTGCGTTGTTATTTATGTTATTGGGTGGAATTATCTTTGTACAAGTTGGAATCATCATTGGATTAAAGGTAAGTTCCTCCAAAAATGGTTCGGCCATCAGCTCCGCGTTTATGGTTGTTTTTTTCTTAGTAGCTTCTGTTTATTTGGCTCTTCCTGAATGGACCTATCCGATATTTGCTGTTCTGCCAAGTATTGAAATTGTCCAGAATCTAAACAGTATTCTTATTGGAGAAGGATTATTGCTCGTAGAAAGTCTGCTTTTGCTCTTGTGGATGGCGGTGCTATCGGTCTGGATTTGGAAGACGGGTAAAGAGTAGAACTTGTCAGAATGAGGTTACCCATGGTATAGTTCAAGACGCAATAAGCTTGAAGAAGAAGTCTGCACGGATTGTGCAGGAGAGGTTCGCGAACTCCCTCTATAAAAAACTAAGAGTATATTAAATATTATAAACGGATGTTGTCCTTTAACTGGACGCTGCCTCCGTTTCTTCTTAGTGGAGCCAAGTTTTCGAAATCTCGTTCTTCTTTCCATTACCGGCCAAGGCCGAAGGAAAAGAGAGGGGTTTTTTGTCGTGTCAGAAGGAAGATTGCAAGAGGAAATGCAAGAAGTCACTTTGCTTGGTAATCAGGGAACGCAGTACAAGTTTGGTTATGATCCAGCTATTCTTGAGGTGTTTGATAACAAGCATCCTGGGCGAGATTATTTTGTTAAATTCAACTGCCCTGAGTTCACAAGCTTGTGTCCTGTAACGGGTCAGCCGGATTTTGCCACACTGTATATTTCGTATATCCCTGAACAGAAGATGGTGGAATCCAAATCATTAAAGCTATATCTGTTTAGCTTCCGTAACCACGGTGACTTTCATGAGGACTGTGTCAACATTATTATGAATGACCTGATCTCACTGATGGATCCGCGTTACATTGAGGTATGGGGCAAGTTCACTCCGCGTGGAGGCATATCGATTGATCCTTATTGCAACTATGGAAGACCGGGTACGAAGTATGAGGCGATGGCGGAGCACCGCTTAATGAATCACGACCTCTATCCGGAAAAAGTGGACAACCGCTAATCCCCATAAGTTGATAAATAAGGAGAGATTAAGATGAACAAAAAAGCACTCGTCGTATTCAGCGGCGGACAAGATAGCACCACTTGCCTAGTTTGGGCTTTGAAGCAGTTTGAGGAAGTACAGGTAGTTACCTTCAACTACAATCAGCGTCATGCAGCTGAAATCGAAGTTGCAACAGAAATAGCTGCTAAGTTTAATGTGAAACAGCATATCCTTGACCTTGGACTGCTAAATCAGCTGGCACCAAATGCACTCACACGTCAGGATATTGATATCGTTGCTGGCGAAGGTGATGAGCTTCCGAGTACGTTTGTGGACGGACGGAATCTGTTGTTTTTATCTTTTGCCGCAATATTAGCTAAACAGCTGGGTTACTCCCATATCGTTACTGGTGTCTGCCAAACGGACTTTAGTGGGTATCCGGACTGCCGTGATGTTTTTGTGAAATCACTGAATGTTACACTCAATTTATCTATGGACTATGAGTTTGCGATTCACACTCCACTGATGTGGCTAGATAAGAAAGAAACGTGGAAGATGGCCGATGAACTGGGTTACTTTGATTATGTTCGCGAGCACACATTGACCTGTTATAACGGTATTATTGGCAGTGGCTGCGGCTCTTGTCCAGCTTGTCTATTGCGTCAGCGTGGACTTGAGCAATATGAGGCAGAGAGAACGGAGGTCGGTTCTTAATGCTTAATGAAGTCTCAGTCTGCAAAATATTTACGTTTGACGCGGCGCATCAGTTAGTGGGTCACAAGGGGAAATGCAGCAACCTACACGGACATACGTATAAGCTCGAAGTAGTGCTAAAGGGCAAACCTGTGGCTGCGGAAGGCCACTCAGACGAAGGTTTTGTTATTGATTTCAGCGATATCAAAACGACAGTGCAACAAAGTCTTGTAGACCGTCTAGATCACGCTTTTCTGGCTATGGGAAATGAACCTATATTAGAGACTTTAACGAACACAGGATCTAAGGTAGCCTTGTTGTCTTTCCGAACCACTGTTGAAAATATGTCCTGTTATATAGCCTACAAGCTTAAACAAACAGGGTTGCCGCTGTATTCGGTAAAACTGTGGGAGACACCAACCTCCTGGGCTGAAGTATTGGCTGAGGATATTCCCGAAGCAGGGCCGTCATACCGCTTGTATGGAGGCTGTGACTGTGAGTAAGATTCCCGTAATTGAAATGTTCGGTCCAACCATTCAAGGTGAAGGTGCGGTAATTGGTGTGAAGACGATGTTTGTCCGCACCTATGGTTGTGATTATCGCTGTGGCTGGTGTGACTCCGCATTTACTTGGGATGGTACTGCTAAGGATAAGGTTCGAATGCTGGCTGCGGATGAAATCATGGATGAACTACTGGACCTAGCGGGAGATAATTTCGACTGTGTTACGATTTCAGGCGGTAATCCTGCTTTGATTGGTGAAGGGATGGGTTCTTTTATCAACTTGCTTCATGAGCGAGGGAAACAAGCGGCTATAGAGACCCAGGGTAGTAAATGGCAGGAATGGTTCAACGACGTGGATGTGCTGACGATTAGTCCGAAACCACCAAGCTCAGGGATGACGACGAATTGGGAAATGCTAGATAACATCATGAGTAGGATGGAGAATCTTGGACGTTCCACGCATAGTTTAAAGGTCGTAGTGTTTGATGATAGGGATTTTGATTATGCAAAAGACATTCACCAGCGATATCCAAATGTGCAGCTATTCCTGCAGCCTGGTAATGATGATGTCACTGAAGAGGGCAACATTTCTGCCCGACTTCTTGGAAGGCTGGAATGGTTGTTTAATAAAGTAATCGTAGACTCTGAGATGAATAGAGTACGCGTGCTTCCTCAGTTGCATGCTTTGATCTGGCATAATAAGCGTGGCAAGTGAAAAATATTGAAATGTAAGGGGTGTCTGCTTAGCAGATGCCCTTTTTTGTTGAAAAGAGTCTTCAAATAGGTAGATTGATAGCCTCATTTTCTGGTATGATTTTCATAAAAGTTATAGGAGGTACCTAATGGGAATTTCAACCGCACTATTAATTATTGATGTTCAAGAAGCTATGTTCTCCTATCCTGATCAAAAGCTGTACGATGAAGAGGGTGTGATGGAAAGGATTATTTCCCTTCAGCACAAAGCTAGGGTGGCAGGTACTCCAATTGTTTATATTCAACACACAGAAGATGAGGAATACACAAAAGGTACACCTACATGGCAGATCAGTCACCGGATCACACCACAGGAAGGCGAGGTTATTGTTGAGAAGCCCACTTGGGATGCCTTTCACCAAACAGTGCTGCAAGATGAGCTACAAAAGCTCGGGATCACGAATCTGGTGATTTGTGGGATGCAAAGTGAGTTCTGCCTAGATACGACGATAAGACGCGCATACAGTATGGGATATAAGAGTGTTCTCGTCCAAGATGCTCATAGCACCTTTGATAATGGGGTTCTGAATAGTAGTGAGATCGTTAAGCATCATAATGCAGTAATCGGAGGGAGATTCGCCCAGTTACGAGCTGAAAGCGAGGTTCAGTTCTAGATGAATACACCTCAGGCGGCCATGAAACCTATTCAGCGTTCTCGACTTAGACTATTTGCCGGAAAGCGATATTTTATTTGGAAAAGATATTTGAAATGGTGCACAAGCCGCAGCAAGGTGGCGAAGCAGCGCACTAGTGATATTTTATCTTATGAGGCAATGACTCACGCTACACCGTTATTAAGAAGTCTTCGGAATGTAGATATGGTGCTTCAATACAATAAAATAACTAATATACGGCTGGCGATCGCGAAACTGGATGGACTCATGGTGCGGCCTGGGGAAACTTTCTCCTATTGGAGAAGCATTGGTAAGCCTAGTAAGCGAAAAGGCTATTTGGAGGGTATGGTGCTGCATTATGGCGGTTTTCATTCTGGAGTTGGCGGGGGGCTATGCCAGTTGTCCAATTTGATCTACTGGATGACATTGCATACACCACTTACCGTTACGGAACGGCATCGTCATAGCTATGATGTATTTCCAGATGAACAGCGTACACAGCCTTTTGGAAGCGGGGCCACCTGTTCTTATAATTATTTGGATCTTCAAGTGAAGAATAACACGAATCAAACGTATCAATTAAAGCTCTGGCTGAATGATAGTCATTTGTTTGGGGAATGGAGATGCGATGAGCAGCCCCTCTATAAATATGAAGTGTACGAAAGTGATCATCGGATTAGCTTGGAGCCTTGGGGCGGATATATACGAAGTAACAAGATTAGTCGAAAAATATTCACGCGTACCGGCGACCTAGTTGGAGATGAAGCTGTAACGGATAACTACGCGCTTATGATGTATTCCCCACTTCTTCATAAAGCATAAGCTTTCGTCAGAAATGACATTGCATATGCTTTTTTTAGTGAAATTCAATGAAAATAGATGCATTTTTTCACGGTCTGCGTTAAATTAACATAAGTGACTTAAGACAGTGAAAGGACGCGTACCATGTGAAGCTTAAAAAACCGCCACTTCCAATTCCGATTTTAATGTTGATTGGGATAGTGGCCATCTCATTTTCCGCTATTTTTATTAAATGGTCTGAAGCGCCTGCTTCTATACAAGGAATGTATCGGCTGTTGTTCACCTCGCTATTGATGTTGCCTTTTGCAAGACCTTACAGCGGAGCAGCGTTAGCTCTTCGTAAAAAAGACTGGATCATGCTAGTGCTCTCAGGCACTATGCTTGCTCTACATTTTTTGCTTTGGATGGGCTCTTTGAAGTATACTTCGGTAGCTAGTTCAACGATGATCATGGCGCTGGAGCCAGTGTTTATTATGCTGGGCGTTTATTTTTTGTATAAGGAAAAAACGGCTGTGTCTGCTATTCTGGGACTGAGCATTGCTATTGGCGGGGTAGTGTTTATCGGCTGGGGGGATATCGGTATCTCTGCTGATAATCTCAAAGGGGATCTGTTATCCGTTGGAGGAACAGTAGCGGTGGCTGTACATATGCTTATCGGTCAAAAGCTTGTGGTGCGAATGCCCTCATATTTGTATAGCTTGATCGTCTTCTTGTCAGCGGCTGGTGTGTTTGCGATTTACAATCTGTTCATGGGGATCTCCTTCTTCAATTATCCTGCGAAAGAGTGGGGGATTTTCATATTGCTAGCAGTGGTTCCAACGGTGTTTGGTCATATTTTATTTAATTGGCTACTTCAGTATGTATCCGCAACTACGGTCTCTATGAACATCTTAGGTGAACCAGTAGGGGCTAGTATCCTCGCTTATCTGCTCTTGGGTGAACAATTAACTGCGCTTCAATGGGCAGGAGGACTTTTGGTCATGATTGGACTTGGCGTATATTTGTACGCTGGACAAAAGAAAACTAAACAAATGGCAGTAGCCATTCAGAATGCTTCATAACAGACATTTTAATCATAAAGGGGTCACAAGGTATGGAAGAACAAGATCAAAATTTAGAACAGCATTCTGGAAAAAGCAATGGGCCAACAAGTGAAGAGCTATGGAATGAAGATACGTATTCAGCTTGGGTTGCTCGATTTGGTACACCGTTAGAGGCAGCAGCCAAGTTGGTCAAGGATCCAAGTGCAAAGCTGTACCCGCTCTCTACTTATTTTGGAGATGTACAGGGTAAAAAGATGATGAATCTTATGGGATCAAACGGAATGAAGGCAGTTGCATTGTCATTACTTGGGGCGGACGTAACGGTTGCCGATTTCTCGGAAGCTAATGCGCGTTATGCGGCTGATCTTGCACAAGAAGCTGGAGTTCAGCTTAACTACATCGTATCGGATGTTCTGAAGCTTCCAGATCACGTGCTCGATGGTTCATATGATATCGTATTTGCTGAGTTAGGAATTGTACATTACTTTACTGATCTTGCACCGTTCATGGAAACAGTTCGTAGGTTACTTTCTCCTGGTGGGGTATTTGTTCTGCGCG
Organism: Paenibacillus sp. FSL R10-2734; assembly: GCF_037963865.1. Lineage (NCBI taxonomy): Bacteria > Bacillati > Bacillota > Bacilli > Caryophanales > Paenibacillaceae > Paenibacillus > Paenibacillus sp. FSL R10-2734. The sequence continues at coordinate 3,971,708 of NZ_CP150170.1, forward strand.
ATTTCCATCCTGTGACGACAAAGCTCATTTCCTCGAAGGGGTCCACTGCTAAGGTTCGCAAGCATAAAGTTAGCGGTGACTATTTCGATACGACATTGGAAGAAAAAAAGGTCTCGTACTCTAAGTATCTGCCTTCTACAGGTATACCAGTAGGCGAAGAGGAGCATAGCGTTGTACATTGGCGCCGCTGGACGCTTGGAGAAATTGTAACAGCTACAGCTAGTTCCGGGCTTGTGATCCGCCAATTGGTCGAAGAATCTAATCTTTCCTCGGACGTTTATGATAAAGGAATACCAAAGACGTTCACCTTGGTGGCTGATAATGGTCAGAGCCTGTAGGCTATTCGAATGTAAGGGTTACAACTGAAGTACACATATGAACTGATCTAAAGGCTACATCGTCCATGAAAGGACGGTGTAGTCTTATTTGCTTTGTTCAAAACATAAAAATTTAAACTTTTTTACGGAGATTATTCCATTACATTGGAAACTTATAGATAATACAATGATTTTACAATCAACGTTGAAAACGATTACTTTATTGGGAAGCACTCATAAAGGATTTGAGGTGGATATGAAATGGACGAAGTATTACTACGAATGGCGGGGATTGATAAGTTTTTCCCAGGTGTTCATGCATTGAATCAATGTCAATTTGAGCTAAAGCGCGGGGAAGTTCATGCATTAGTTGGAGAAAATGGCGCTGGAAAGTCTACCTTGATGAAGATTGCTACAGGTGTCTATACCAAGGATGCAGGTCAAATGTGGTACAAGGGAACTGAGGTGGAAATTGCTAATACCCGTGCTGCGCAGGAACTCGGGATCAGTATTATCCATCAAGAATTGAACCTAATGCCGCATCTTACAGTGGCCCAGAATATATTCATTGGGCGTGAGCCGCGTAAGGCACTGAGATGGTTCGTTGATGATCTGGAGCAGAATCGTAAGGTGCAGGAACTGTTCGATCAAATGAACCTAAAGCTGGATCCGAGGATGTTGGTCTCAGACCTGACTGTTGCTAATCAGCAAATGGTTGAAATCGCCAAAGCCTTGTCCTTCAATGCGGAGGTATTGATCATGGATGAACCAACCGCAGCGTTGACAGATACAGAAATTAACGAGTTATTCCGTATGATTGAGCAGTTACGACAAGAAGGCGTTGGCATCATCTATATCTCTCACCGAATGGATGAATTGAAGCGGATCACAGACCGCATTACAGTCATGCGTGATGGTTGCTATGTAGATACCGTTCGGACGGATTCGGTAACCATTGATCAGATTATTAGCATGATGGTCGGTCGTGAGCTTTATCAAGCGTCGAAGCCAACGATCTCGAAACAGACACAACAAGTTGTACTAGAAGTTCAGAATCTATCGAGTGGGCAAATGTTGAAGGACATCAGCTTTCATCTGAACAAAGGTGAAATCCTGGGCTTCGCTGGATTGATGGGAGCTGGTCGTACTGAAGTTGTTCGCGCCATATTTGGTGCTGACCCTATCGATAAAGGTGTGATTAAGCTGCATGGAAATACGGTTCGAATTAAGCAGCCTCATCAAGCGGTACAACATGGCATTGGTTATTTGTCCGAAGATCGCAAACGTTACGGACTTCTTGTAGATATGGACATTAGCATGAATAATGCGATTGCTTCCTTCTTTAAATTCCGTAATGCATTCGGATGGATGAGGGATCGGGAGATGCGAAAGTCAGCGGAGCAGCATGCAGAGGCACTAGCCACCAAGACTCCTAGTGTAAGTCAAAAAGTCAAATTTCTATCCGGTGGCAATCAGCAAAAAGTGGTCATCGGTAAATGGTTGACGAGAGACTGCGACGTACTGATCTTCGACGAACCGACACGTGGTATCGATGTAGGGGCGAAAAGCGAGATCTATAAGTTGCTTGATCAGCTGGCGAGCGAGGGAAAGGCGATCATTATCGTTTCCTCAGATCTCCCAGAAATTCTAAGAATGAGCCATCGTATTGTTGTTATGTGTGAAGGACGTATAACTGGTGAACTACTCGCAGAAGAAGCGTCGCAAGAAGCGATAATGAAATATGCGACGATGCGTTCATAATCGTTCAAGAGTTTATCGGAGGTGTCAAGGACATGAAGATCGCAGGTAAACTGATTAGCCAGCCTATCGGCTCGAAGCAATCCGGGGCGCAATCAGGATTCAAACAAAAATTATTAGCCTTCGCAAGTTTGATCATATTGGTCATCGTATTCTCCATAGCATCAAGTAACTTTTTTCAGTTTTCTAATCTAGTCGGGATCCTGGTCTCTACAGCTGTAATTGGAGTATTAGCGCTTGGAGCAACCTTTGTAATTATTACGGGTGGAATCGACCTTGCCTTGGGTACTGTGATGACCTTCTCCTCGGTAATGGTTGGCGTCATCATTACATTCTGGGGTCTGCCCGTTCCACTCGGAATTGTAGGCGGGATTCTAGCTGGTGCACTTTGTGGCTTTATAAGCGGTTTAATGGTGGCGAAAATGAATATTCCACCATTCATCGCTACGCTGGCGATCATGATGGTCACTAAAGGATTATCACTTGTTATAACGGGTGCCAAGCCTATTTATTTCAATGATGATCCGATTTTTGCCAAGATTGCAATGGGCAAGATGATCCCAGGCATTCCGAATACCATCGTAATCTTCCTTTTGCTCGGTGTTATCGCAAGCATTATCTTGTCGAAGACAATTATTGGACGTTATAATTTTGCACTTGGTAGCAATGAAGAAGCGACTCGCTTATCGGGCGTGAATACAGTCAAATGGAAGATTGTAATCTATACGATCACAGGGATCTTCAGCGGAATCGCTGGTATCCTGATGGCATCACGACTAAATTCAGCCCAGCCGTCACTTGGCACTGGTTATGAACTTGAAGCTATAGCAGCTGTTGTCATTGGAGGTACATCTTTAAGTGGGGGCGTAGGTTCTATTCTAGGTACGATTATCGGTGCGCTGATTATGAGTGTACTGACGAATGGCTTACAGATTATGTCCGTTGCTCAGGAATGGCGGACAGTCATTGTCGGCATTGTCATCATCATAGCAGTATATGCGGATATTCTTCGCAGACGGAAGCAGTGAACGCGGTATTATCTCCATACGGAGTAATATACAAAGCAAATGACGAGGGGGAAGATTTAAATGAAACAACGTCGTAGAGGGATTATCATGCTTGCCAGTTTGTTATTGGCTACTACCTTACTTGGTGCTTGTAGCAACAGTGATAGCAAAAAGAGTGCATCCGGTTCAGACAAACCATACATCCCAGTCATTTCAAAAGGCTTCCAGCATCAATTCTGGCAAGCGGTTAAGCAAGGAGCTGAGAAGGCTGCCAGGGAATTTAATGTCGAGATTACGTTTGAAGGACCTGAAAATGAGAGTCAGGTAGATAAACAAATTGAGATGTTGCAAACGGCGCTAGACAAGAAACCTGCGGCGATTGCACTAGCGGCGCTGGACAGCAAAGCTGCGATTCCCTATCTGGAAAAAGCAAAGGAAAATAATATTCCGATCATTGGTTTTGACTCTGGTGTAGACAGTGATATCCCTGTAGCAACAGCAGCGACTGATAATAAAGCGGCAGCAGCTTTAGCAGCTGATAAAATGGCTGAGTTGATTGGCAAGAAGGGTAAAGTAGGGCTAGTCGTGCATGACCAAACAAGCAGCACAGGTCAACAGCGTCGTGATGGCTTCCTAGAACAAATGAAAGCGAAGTATCCAGATATTGAAGTGTTAGAGCCGCAATATGGTGGTGGAGATCAGTTGAAGTCCACGGATCTTGCAAAAGCGATGATGCAGGCAAACCCGGACCTTAAAGGAATCTATGGATCAAACGAAGGCTCTGCAGTAGGTGTAGCTAATGCCGTAAATGAATTGCAAATGGGTGGTAAGATTGTGGTCATCGGCTTTGACTCCGGTAAACAGTTAATGGATGCTATTCGTAGTGGTGTTGTGGCTGGCGCTGTAACACAGGACCCGATTGGTATTGGCTATCAAGCGGTGAAGGCGGCTGTACAGGCAATTAAAGGTGAAACCGTAGAAAAGAATATTGACACTGGGTTTCACTGGTACGATAAGAACAATATTGATTCCGATGAGATCAAACCTCTGCTATACGAATAGAAGAAATTAATAATAGAGGTTGCCTCCAGAAGGCAACCTCTATTATGCTTATTCAAAAAGGTAAACATTTACATTACAAGTCATTGATGTGTTAATAGCTGAGGAGGTGTTGGATGTACAAGATTATTCTAGTTGATGATGAAGATGAGGTTCGTGAGGGCATTAAACAGAAAATATCATGGAGTAATTATGGTTTTGAGCTCGTTGGTGACTTCGATAACGGCAGAGATGCCCTTGAAGCGATTGAGCAGTATCGTCCGGATGTGATTATTACAGATATTTGCATGCCCTTTATGGATGGATTAGGATTGGCCAAAGCTGTAATGGAACGGTACCGGGATATGAAGGTCATAATCGTAACCGGATATGAGGACTTCGAATACGCCAAGCGGGCTATAACCTTAAAGGTGACAGAATATTTGTTGAAACCGATTAATGCCCGTGAGTTTGCCGAGCTTCTAAGGAAAATGAAGCAGGACTTGGATGAGGAGCATTTACAAAAGGCCAATATAGCTAAGCTCCGCATGCAATTAAATCAGAGCCTTCCTTTACTACGTGAACGATTTCTGGAGAAGCTTGTTACTACTCGAATGAAAACCGAAGAGATCGAGAATAAAATGAATTACTTTCATATACAGTTGCAGGGCGCGGTTAACCTAGCCATCGTAATAGATATAGAAATGGAGAATCGGAGTCTGGACATTGCTTCAGATGTAGAGCTATTGCGCTTTGCCGCTTTTAACATTGTGCAGGAGCAACTTGAGAAGGAACAGGGCGGCGTGGTGTTTCAGACGAGAGATGGTAAGCTCGCCGCGATATTAACAGGGAATTCAGAAGAGATCGAAGTCACAACTCAGCTTCTCGCGGATCAAGTTCAGACCAGCTTAAACAAATATTTGAAGCTGACGGCAACCATCGGCATCGGTAGGAAATACGCTGGTCTGCAGCAAATTCCACAATCATTTCAGGAAGCCATTTCATCCATAGAATATCGGTATCTTTTAGGCATAGATAAGGTTATCTCCATACAGGATCTTGAGTTTGGCAAGGGATTGGATCAAGCACATTTTTCTTCATGGGAAAAGCAATTCATATCTGCTTTGAAGACAGGTAAAGCATCAGCGATCTCAGAAGTCCTCTCAAAATGGTTTCAGGAATTAAAGAGCAATAGCTCTTCTATAGAAGGCTGCCGTAGTACCATCTACCAGATGCTCGTCTCTCTGATGAATTATGTGGTCGATATCGGATTCCCTAATACAGAATTAGTATCGCATAATATGTTCGCAGAAGTTGCTGCCCTTAAGACTTTAGAGGAAGCAAGGAATTATTTGGAGCGGACTTGCCATGAGCTGATACTTAAGCTGTCGGAACAAAGAACAACGGTAAGGACTTCTCAAATGAAAGCCGCGGAAGCTTATATTCGGGACAATTATTGTAATGACAGTTTTTCGCTTAATGAGCTGTGCAGCTATATTTTTATGAGCATCAGTTATTTCAGTGCGACTTTTAAACAGCATACCGGTGAGACTTTTATTGAGTATTTAACTCGGCTCCGTTTGGAAAAAGCCAAAGAACTCCTTACGGTCACACAGTTGAAGACTTATGATATCGCAGCTAGAGTTGGTTATGCCGATCCGCAGTATTTCAGTGTTATTTTCAAACGGAATGTTGGAAACACACCGAAGGAATATCGACAGCGACAGAAGGAGAATCTCCCTCTATGAAACATCATCGCTTCTTTCGAAGTCGAAGTATTCATACTAATATTGCTATTTCCTTTTCAATTCTTATCCTCTGTACGACTTTAGTACTGAGCTATACTTCATATCGACTCTCCTCCGCTGCTGTCATGGGGAATTCCGTAGCCTATACTTCACAATTAATAGAACAAGTAAAATTGAACATTGAGAATTACATTAGCAATATGGAGAGTATTGCTGCTTTGGTGTTAACTAGCAGTGACCTTGAGAAGTATGTAAAAGGTTCGAGTTCGGAACAAGGAGGGGAGGCAAATGATAAAGAATTAGCTAGCCAATATCTTCGGTCTATAATCCAATCCCGCACTGATATATCTTCTATAGTGTATGCAAGCTCGAAAGGCATAACGGTTTCAGATCGGCTGGATGCAGTTTTGAAACCGCTTCCCGAGTTGGTCGCTCAAGAATGGTATCAGCAGGCATTGAATCAGTCCGGAGTGGTTGTCTCCTCTTCGCATGTGCAGCACTTATTTCAGGATGAATATAGATGGGTAGTGTCGATCAGTAGAAAGCTATCGGATTCTTTTTCTGAAATGGAAGCAGATCGACAGGGTGTCCTACTCGTAGATCTTAATTACAGCGTTATTAATAATCTGTGCAAACAAATCGAACTGGGAAAACGGGGTTATGTATTCATCGTAGATCCGTCGGGGAGTCTTGTCTATCATCCTCAACAGCAGCTGATCTACTCGCAGCTCAAATTTGAGCAATTGGAAACAGTTCTTGGGATTAAGAGCGGATCGGTTACGGTTCACGCAGGGGACGAACAGAAACTGTACACGGTGGATACAACTAGCTTTGGCTGGAAGATTGTCGGGGTTACCTATCCAGATGATCTGGTTGCTAACAAACAGCGGATGCAAGGGACCGCCGCCTTGTGGGGAGCCGTAAGTCTGATCTTTGCCATGGCAATATCCGTGTTACTCTCGTACGCATTGACCAAACCCCTCAAGAATCTGGAAATTAACATGAAAAAGGCTGAACGCGGTGAGTTCGACATTCGCGTGGAGATTGAGAGCACGAACGAAATCGGCAAGCTTGCCCGAACGTTTAATCTGATGATCATGAAGATTAAAGAGTTGATGAGTCAGATTGTCATGGAGCAAGAGATGAAACGTGTGAGTGAGCTGAAGGCACTTCAAGCACAGATTAAACCCCATTTTTTGTATAATACATTAGACTCCATCATCTGGATGGCAGAGACCGGCAAGATGGAGGAAGTAGTAGAAATGACCTCATCTCTGTCGAAGCTGCTGCGTTCTACGATTGGTGAGGGCGAAGAATTGATTCCGATCGCAAGAGAACTAGAGCATATTAGGCACTATCTAACGATTCAGAATATGCGCTATCGCCATAAGTTCACTTATTCTATAGAGGTGAATGAAGATATTCTTGAATGCAGTATATTGAAAATGGTCCTTCAACCATTGATTGAAAATGCCATTTATCATGGGATAAAGCACAATCCTGAGCAAGGTCACATCCTAATTAGGGGCAAAAGAGAGCAAAGCGATATTACTATACAGATTATTGACAATGGTGTCGGAATGGATGAAGAGCAGATTGGCAAGCTACTACTTCAAAAGGCAGATTACAAGAGTGGCAGTGGAGTAGGGGTCGCGAATGTGAACCATCGTATTCAGCTTTATTTCGGGGACCATTACGGTTTGTCTTTTGCGAGCGAAACGGAAGAAGGGACGACGGTCACGTTAAGAATTCCAGCACTCTATGAGGAGGAAAGTCGATGAGCTCACTATGGTCAAAAATAGGCCTGTCTGCTCTACTATTATTCTTCATTGTAGCGCTCGGGTGGGTAGGTTATCGTATGTTTACGAATGAGCTGGATACTAAGGTCAGAACCATTATCTACGTTCCTAAGACCATCGATAGTAACATTGAATTCTGGGAAGTAATGAAACAAGGTGTGGCGACTGCTGCCAAGGAATTCGGAGCAGATGTTCATACGGTAGGAACAGATACCGAGTTAGATGTGGATAAGCAGATAGAACTACTGGAACAGGCGATTCAGGAGAAGCCTGATGCCATTATTTTGGCCGCTACGGACTATTATCGTCTCGTTCAAGTTGCAGAGCAGATTAAGGCTGCCGGGATCACTCTTATTACGGTGGATTCGGGACTGAACGGTGGTGTATCGGAGAGTTTTATCGCCACAGATAATTATGAAGCAGGACGTAAAGCGGCGCAGGAGTTGATTGAAAATATTCATAGCGACGATCAAGTCGCCATTATGAATTTTGTACAAGTCTCCGCTACAGCTATCGAGAGGGAGAAAGGAGTTCGGGATGCTTTATCTCAGAATGGAGTTAATCATGTACACGATACCCTTTACAGCAGCGGATCTGCGCAGAAGGCATACCAATTAACTGTTGATCTACTAAAGAATCAGCCACACCTAAAGGGAATCATTGGTCTCAATGAGCCATCTACATTAGGTGCGGGACTGGCAATTATGGATTTGGGCTTGAAATCAAAAGTGAAGCTCGTTGGGTTCGACAATTCCAGTAGTGAGGTTCAGTTGCTGGAGAAGGAAATTATGCTGGGAACGGTGATTCAAAAACCTTTTACAATGGGGTACTTGGCTGTGAAAACTGCACTTGAAGTCGTTTCAGGAAAAAAAGTAGCTCCTATTATGGATACAGGCTCCGAATTCATTACGAAGGAGAATATGTACACAAGCGAGAATGAAAAGTTAATGTTCCCCTTCATAGAATAAGTAAATAAGGGAGCGCCCAAAACCATTATGGCTTTGGGTGCTCCCTTATTTGACTACTGAGAGTCTATTAATAACTCGGCAAAAGATTGCTGTAACGGCGTTAATATATGATCTTTTCGCCAAGCCAAAACAAAACCACCGCTCTCAGGCAAAATTCCTGGCAGAGGAACAGAACAAAGACGACCTAATTCAAGCTCTGCTTCAATACTAGCGCTAGAACAAATCCCTACGCCATCTCCTTCGCTGACTAACTTCTTAAGTGTCTCTGGTGAATTCAACTCGGATCGATTCCACAAGCGGATATGATTCAACTGCGCCCATTGATCCGCAAATCCCCGTAAACAAGAACCAACCTCATACTGAATCCAAGGCTCAAGCGCTATCTGTTCCGGTGTTAACATCCCTATGCTTTCAAATGGATGTCCAGGTGCAAAAACGAGCACAGGTTCGTCGCGGACAATGAGCTGAAAATTAAAGGATTCATCATGCCAATCTGAAGTGTGTAAAATAGCCATTTGAATTTCTCGGCTCCGGAGCCGTTCCCTTAACAAAGTATCGCTTTGGATGGTCATCGAATTATTAATTCCCGGATATAGTTTCATGAATTGGATTAGCGCTTTAGGTAAAATATAAGTTGCAGGAATAAAGCTGGCTTCCAGCGCTAATGTCCCTTGTGAAGGGGAAGCAAACTGCTTTACAGTTCGTTCCGCTTCGGCTGTGAGTGAGACGATTTTGATAGCATATTGATACAGGGCCCGTCCAGCATCTGTGAGCAGTACTCGTCCACTTCGATATAGGAATAAAGGAGTTTCAAATTCATTCTCTAGATTCTTCATATGAAAAGATACAGTGGGTTGTTTAAGGCCTAATTCAGCAGCTACATCGGTTACTTTTTTATATTTTTCAAGGAGTATCACAATCTTTAATTTCATAATGTTCATAACTTTCCTCCGCATAATGCATAGTTGGATAACGAATTATATCCCCATTATAGATTAAATCTATACATATATATAGTTTCTATTGGTATTTTTATCGTTCGCTTTACAAAGTTAAGAAGTTTCTCTAACGAACGAGCTCTAGAATAAGAAGAGTCAGAGGAGCCAAGAAGCTCCGGACAACAACATTCACATATGCGTTAGATGAACTTGTACAGTAAACAAGCATATGGGGGCCAAAGCTCCACAACACCATGTTAAAGCTTTCGAAGCCAGTTTTGTAACAACTGTACCAGGAAGCCATGCTAACAAAACATTTAGGAGGAGACAAAACAATGCAATTCAAAAAATCATGGATTATGACTTTGGCTTTAACTAGCGTACTGGCACTTTCGGCCTGCGGTAATGGTGGAAACAACGCTGGAGGAAACGCTGCAGCTACAAATGAAGGAAGCGGCGACGCTAAATTAAGTGGTTCGATTCTAGCATCAGGTTCAACAGCCTTACAACCATTGGTTGAACTGGTAGCTGAGAATTTCATGGATAAAAATGCTGGTGTGGACATTCAAGTACAAGGCGGCGGTAGCGGTACTGGTCTTACACAAGTAGCTGAGAAGCAAGTGGATATCGGTAACTCCGACGTATTCGCAGAAGAAAAACTAAAAGATAAAGATGCAGAAAAAGCAGCAGTACTCGTAGATCATCAAGTAGCCGTAGTAGCGATCGCAACTGTATCACATCCCGATGCAGGTGTGGATAGCTTGACTAAAGAACAGCTTCTAGATATTTTCACAGGAAAAATTACGAACTGGAAAGAAGTTGGTGGAGCGGATCAAAAAATCCAAATCATCAACCGTCCAGGCAGCTCCGGTACTCGCGCAACTTATGAAAGTTATGCACTTGGAACTAAAACTGAAGATATCCCAGGATCGATTCAAGAAGATTCATCCGGTACAGTTAAGAAAATGATCGGAGAAACTCCAGGGGCTATCGGTTATCTGGCTCTTTCATACCTTGATGATTCAATCAAAACACTTAGCCTTGATGGTGTAGAAGCATCTGTAGACAATGTTATTACTGGTAAATATCCAGTGTGGGCTTACGAGCATATGTACACAAACGGCGAACCAAATGAAACAGTAAAAGCATTCCTCGACTTTTTCTTAACAGACGAAGTACAAACAGGTGAAGTCGTTGAGCTTGGATACATTCCAGCTGTAAAAATGCAAGTTAGCCGTGACGTTGCAGGAAATGTTACAGCTAAGTAATTCACTTCTAAGCAATTAGTAAGGATTAGAATCTCAAGTGATTAGAGGCGGATACATCTGCCTCTCTTTTCACTTTAGAAAGAGGGAGCAATTGAGGGTGAAACTAAAGAACTCACGCATCGAAAAACATCATATTGAAGATTTTGTGGGACGTACATATATGTCCTTCTGTGTACTACTATTGATAACAATCATTGTATCGATGGTATATTTTGTAGCGTCTAAAGGCATTTCAACTTTCACAAGTGGCGATGTTAGCGTTACTGATTTTCTATTCGGAACGAAGTGGTCACCTGAAGCGGATAACCCATCCTTTGGTGCTTTTCCGTTTATCACAGGATCCTTCTTGGTCACTTTGCTTGCAGCATTGATTGCTAGTCCACTTAGCTTGTGCGCTGCGCTATTCATGACTGAGATTGTTCCAGGATGGGGAAAAAAATTGCTTCAGCCAGTAATTGAGCTGTTGGCAGGTATCCCTTCAGTTGTTTATGGTTTTATCGGATTAAGTGTTATTGTACCGTTTCTACGCAACAACCTGCCTGGTCAAGGCATCGGGGTAGCTGCAGGCGCGCTTGTGCTCTCGGTCATGATTCTTCCGACGATTACAAGCGTGGCTGCAGACGCGCTGGCTTCATTGCCGCAAAATTTAAAGGAATCCTCCTATGCGCTTGGTGCCACCCGGTGGCAGACGATCTCTCGAGTGATTATTCCGACAACGTTTCCTGCTATTATGACAGGTATTGTTCTGGGGATGGCACGTGCATTCGGTGAAGCCCTTGCTGTACAGATGGTTATCGGTAATGCACCGTTCGTACCTAAATCACTCTTTGAATCAGCTTCTACCCTGACGAGTGTGATCACGCTTGGAATGGGGAACACAACCATGGGCTCTGCGCACAATAATGCTCTGTGGAGTATGGCACTGGTTCTTATGCTGATGACGTTTGTATTTGTCTTCTTAGTGAGATTGCTTGAACGGAGGAATAAAATTTGAAGCCGAGAACCGTAAATAAAATTGCCACCAGCCTTATTGTGTTTTTCGCTATGCTCATCGTAGCCATTCTGGTTGGTCTACTGGGATATATCCTTTTTCGAGGTCTAAGTCACATTAGCTGGGATTTTCTATTCTCCGCACCGCAAAAAATTCGCGCTGGTGGAGGGGTTGGCCCTCAGCTATTCAACTCCTTATTCCTTTTGGTGCTCACGTTAATTATTACAGTACCTCTAGGTCTGGGTGCCGGTATTTATATGGCTGAATATGCTCGTCCAGGAAAAATCACCGGCTTTATTCGCTTAATTGTTGAAGTATTATCTTCGTTCCCTTCAATCGTAGTCGGCTTGTTTGGTCTATTGCTGATTGTTAACTATTTTAATCTTGGCTTCTCCTTAATCTCTGGAGCGCTGGCATTGACGGTCTTTAACCTACCGCTGATGGTTCGGATTACTGAGCAAGCTTTTCGTAGTGTTCCTAAGCAACAAAAAGAGGCTGGTTTTGCGCTAGGCTTGTCCAAGTGGAAAATCGTAACCTCCGTGTTGTTTCCAGTAGCATTACCAACGATTATTACCGGTACTATCTTGTCCGCTGGCCGTGTCTTTGGGGAAGCAGCTGCACTGATGTTCACTGCAGGAATGAGTAGTCCGAGACTAGATTTCACCAACTGGAATCCACTTAGTCCAAACTCACCACTGAATCCCTTCCGTCCAGCAGAAACACTGGCTGTTCATATTTGGAAGGTAAATAGTGAAGGGCTTGCTCCTGATGCTGCGCAAATTGCTGCAGGGGCTTCGGCTGTACTAGTAATTATGGTATTGATCTTCAACTTGGCAGCACGTTATTTCGGAAGATTTATTTATCGTAAGCTTACAGCGTCAAAAAGAATGAACTAATCCCTAAAAATTAAAGTAGAGATGTAGGAGGAGTAATCGATGGGAACGTCGGCAACAGCAGTGCGTGAATCTTTTCAAACCGAGGACCTGAGTATTTTTTATGGAACATATGAGGCAGTAAAGGGGATCAGTCTTCCTTTTGCTGAAAAAACGGTTACTGCACTGATCGGCCCATCCGGCTGCGGTAAATCAACCTTTCTTCGTTCTCTGAACCGGATGAATGACGAAATCTCCGGAGCAACAAGCAAAGGAAGCATCTGGATAGATGGAGTAGATATTAATGCTCCTGGCACAGACGTTATCAAGTTACGCCAGAAGATCGGGATGGTTTGGCAAAAGCCGAATCCGTTCTATAAATCTATTTATGACAACATCGCTTTTGGACCCAAGTATCATGGGATTAAAGGGAAAAAAGCACTTGATGAGATCGTTGAGAGCAGCCTTCGAAAAGCAGCATTGTGGGACGAAGTTAAGGACCGCTTAAAAGATTCAGCATTAGCTCTATCCGGTGGACAACAACAGCGCCTTTGCATTGCAAGAGCGTTGTCGGTTAACCCTCAGATTCTGCTCTTGGATGAACCAGCTTCAGCACTAGACCCAGTCTCCACTGGTAAAGTAGAGGAGCTAATCAAGGAGTTAAAAGAAGAGCTGCGCATTGTAATCGTGACACACAACATGCAGCAAGCTGCACGGATTTCTGATTATACAGCTTATTTTTATCTAGGATCTCTTATAGAGTATGATAAGACGGATAAGGTCTTTACAAATCCTGAGAATCAAATGACACAAGAATATATCATGGGTCGTTTCGGCTGAACCACTTCAACATCGTTCCTTATGGAACGGTGTTTGTTTATTTCCTGTTATTTGCAAAAGGTAGAAAGATGCTGTATCATTAGTGATAATGATTATCATTATTACAAGGAGTGGATCTAATGACACAAACTCAACCGACTCAAAAGAATAGCGTAGCTGATGTGATTAAAGAACGTCGTTCGATCAAGCTTTTCAAGAAAGATCCATTACCTCAGGGATTGTTAGAGGAATTATTAAATGTAGCTGTATGGGCGCCTAATCATGGTCTGCGTGAGCCGTGGAGATTCATTGCTTTTCAAGGTGATGGTACAAAGTTCTTGGCTGAGGCGGCATTTGCCTTCGTAAAACGTGCCTTTCCTGATCCTGAAGTGGCTGCCAAGCGCAAAGAATATATTTCAAACATTCCTTTAACGTTAATCGTGGTGATGCCTGAAGATCCACGGCAGAGAGAATGGGATGAGGACTTTGCAGCAGCCTCTGCACTTGTACAGAACTTCCAGCTAGCGGCTTGGGAACAGGGTGTGGGAACGATTTGGAAGACAGATCCTTACATTAATAACCCTGAATTCCGGAACAAGATTGGTGTGAAGCTTGGTGAGAAGATCATAGCTATGATCCATGCCGGATATCCGGAGACTGTACCTGACAGCCGTCCACGGACGGAAGCTTCAGAGTTACTACAGATCGTAGATAGCTATCCAGAGAACGGTGTAGTGGAATAAAAGCAAATTAATAAGTTAATTAATATGTGAATTATTAAGCGAATTTAATAGGACTTATCAAAAGCATCCATAGGGGTGCTTTTTTTATTAGTTTAGTTTAACCATTAATGTCCACCGCATGGGACCCTATTGCAGTTATTTTAGCTTTTTGGGTCATTTTGTAGTTGTAACGGACCGCATAGCTCTTATTACCTTGTAATGGCGTAGAATTGGGATGTTTTGAAGGTAATAATTGCAATGGAGTCCGATAGCCTTCATGAATTCAGTAAATCTCCGAAATAAGAGTTCCTGGGTCCGATTGGTTGGAGAAATGAGGAAGCTGGTTTCACGGGTTTACGATTGTGTTTGTGGGCTTAATGATTAGTCTTCTTAGTAAGGTGTTTATCCTATAATGGGACATTAAATATTGGTTGGATACGTTTGTGATTGTGATGGTAGGGTGCTTGTATATTACCGTTCTTTCCGTCAAAGATGGGATATATCTGCTACCGAGTAAGGAAGACGATGATATACGGTATAAGAACGTCAAAATCAAAAGATCTAACAAAAATGCTGACAAAGATCTAGAGGGGAAAGTGGAAAGTATAATTCACTCTTGAAAAACTAATGCGATTAGTTTATATTTTAACTAATGATATTAGTTTTGTGGAGGGATAATGATGAGAGTAACACGTGAAGGGCATTTACTGCAGCTGACTTGGATGCCAAGATTGTTTCCTGTGAATTGTTACATCATAGAGGAAGAAAATGAATTGACTTTGATCGATGCAGCAATGCCATTTAGTGTAAAAGGAATTATCGCTACCGCAGCGAAGTTTGATAAGAAGATTACTCGTATTGTATTAACGCATGCTCATGACGATCATGTAGGTGCACTGGATGAGCTGAAAACCCTGCTCCCAGAGGCTCAGGTATACATCTCAGAGAGAGATGCAGCATTACTTCGTGGAGATCGTTCTCTTCGGGAGGGGGAACCTCAGACGGCTATAAAGGGGGGCGTTCCAAAGAAGATATCTACACAGCCAGATGTATTGCTCCATGATGGAGATACCATTGGCTCAATGACAGCGATTCAAACACCTGGTCATACCCCAGGCTCTATGTCTTTCATTGATTCACGAAGCGGCGCTGTTGTCGTTGGAGATGCTTTTCAAACCTTCCGAGGGACCGCAGTGTCTGGAACCGTCATTCCTTGGTTTCCGTTTCCGGCCATGGCAACATGGAATAAGGATCAAGCACTGATTAGTGCCACTAAGCTACTGGAGGCTTCACCGACTTTACTGGCTACTGGACATGGTGACTTGCTTAGAAATCCAATGCAAACCATGGAGAGAGCTATACACAAAGCACAAATGATCCAAGATAGGAGTAATTAAATGTCACCTAGAGCGGGATTAGATAGTCGCATGCTAGTTATTGCAGCAGGAGAAATTGCCGATCATGAAGGAATAGAAGCCGTCACCTTAGCTGCATTGGCTAACAAATTAGGTGTTCGTTCTCCGTCGCTATACAATCACATTAACGGTCTACAAGACTTGCGCACACAGCTTGCGATTTATGGACTTGGAGAGCTTTCCACGACCATGGTCAACGCGGCCAAAGGGCTTAATGGAGATGCTGCTGTACAGGCGATGGGGCATGCATATGTGAATTTTGCTAGGAGTCGCCCTGGTTTATATGAAACAACGCTGCGAGCACCTGAAAAGGAAAATACCGAGCTGGAAGCAGCAGGTGATCATATTTTGAGGCTTATCATTCATGTGATGAAGGATTATCAATTGGGCGAGGAGGGTGAGATTCATGCTGTACGAGGGTTAAGAAGCATTCTGCATGGGTTCGCCTCGTTGGAACAAAAGGGCGGCTTCGGAATGGCTCTTGATACCAATATAAGTCTATCTCGCCTCATCAGTACGTTTATAGCCGGGATCGGAAATATGAAGTCTAAATAATGGAGTACAAAGGAGACGTGTAGTGATGATAAAGGGATATGAAGAGGGCAGTGTCACCACTTTTGAAGAAACAGCAGAAATTATTGCAAAGCTTGGGATTTTACCGCTTGCAACCTTGATTCCCGAGCACCCATCTTTAAACGGACTTACTAAACCTGAAAATTGGCATACAGGATCAGAGCTAGATCCGTGGTCATGGCGGGTAAGGTTTCCTGGAGAAGGTCTTGCTGGATACGGGAAGTTTGTTAAGAAAAAAGCTATTTTAGTGTCAAGCGAGTGGTTCCCAGCATTTGTTGCAGCAGTAGGAAGCGCTAAATCTATAGAAGAACGTTATAATGACGGATTGGCAAGTAGAGAAGCAGTGAGCTTACTCCAAATTATCCGTGAACATCAAGGTATTGACACGCGTATACTACGAGCCGAAGCTGATATGAAGGCAAAAGAAAAGAAAACGGCATTCGATAATGCGGTTACGGAGCTTCAGGCATCGCTGGACATCGTTATTTCAGGTGTAAAAGAACGCCACAATGCTGAAGGGGAGAAAAACGGCTGGAGTAGTACTTCGTTTGAGACCGTAAGCCACTGGATGGAAGATAACGGTCTTTCCACATTTGAAGGTGACAGAGAAGAGGCTATAGCTTGGTTACATTCGAAGATGAATGGCGTATGGTCACCTACAGCAATAGCTTGGACGGACAAAGCTTTCTCGTGGAAATAAAAACGGTTAATCACTACTCCATGGAGAGTGATTAACCGTAAGCGTTTTCTAATAAAGTCATATCCATCACATTATTGTTCCAGCATCGGGGCCAAGTAAGCAATCAGGAAATACATGAATCCGAAAAACAGCATAACATAGGCGGTGTATTTAATTGCATTAGATGCAACAATTCTTGAGTCCACCGGCGCTTGAGTCTGTACCTGTTCTTCTTCAACGCTGTCAATTTCATTGGATATTGGGTCTCTCAACATGATAATCCCCTCCTTGGAAATTCAATCCTTAATTGTATTGTGACATATTTGTGAACGGAAATCAACAATAGTGTGAACAATTCTTGAACTTTTATTCAAATTCGGACATTTTATTTTGTTGATATTGAAAATGCAATAAAAAAACAACCAGCTTTTACCCTCTGAAGGAGGAGCTAAGCTGGTTGTTTGGTGTTTGATTTATCTGAAAATTAAGGTGAACAATCTAAGCCCAATCGCCGTTTCGGAAGATAGGTACAGTTGTTCCATCATGCTTAATCCCATCTATGTTCATTTCGGGTGATCCCATCATAAAGTCAACATGGGTATGGCTTTGGTTCATCCCTTTTTCTTGCAGCTGTTCTTTGGTCATTGTTGTACCTTCTTGAAGGGTGAAGGCATACGCCGCACCTAATGCCAAATGGCAGGAGGCATTCTCATCGTACAACGTTGTGTAATATAGAATACCACTCTCGGAGATCGGGGAGTGGAAAGGCACTAGAGCGACTTCTCCTAGATAGGCAGAGCCTTCATCCAACGCGATAAGGGAAGCCAGAGATTCTGAACCTTTTTCTGCAGAGAATTCTGTCACTTTGCCGTCCTCAAAGGTGAGCTTGAAATTGTCAATAAGATTCCCCCCGTAGCTAAGAGGCTTAGTGCTGCTTACTGTGCCATTCACACCAGACTTCAGTGGGGCAGTAAACACTTCTTCTGTAGGGATATTGGCAAGGAAAGGGACACCTTTGCCATTAACCGCTCCGGCCTGACACCAAATATGCCCTTCTGGTAGCTCAATGGTCAAATCAGTTCCAGATGCAGTATAATGCAGCTTGCGGAACTTATTATCATTCAAGGTAGCACAACGCGCTTTAAGTCCATCCAAATGTTGACTCCAAGCTTGAATAGGATCGGCTTGATCCGCACGTGTAGCTTTAAAGATAGCATCCCATAGCAAATCAATCTGCTGATCTTGTGGAGCCTCAGGGAATACCTTTGCCGCCCAAGATGGTGATGGAAAAGCTACAATACTCCAGCTCGCGTGATTCCCCATTAACAATTCACGATATGGAGCTAATGTCTGTCCAGAAATCCGTTGATTATCCGCAATTCTTCCTGATTCAACACCGCTTAATAGATCTGGATTAGTTGAAGTTATCGATAGAAATGCTGCACCCTTTTTAGCTAGATCTTCCAATTCATCTGCTTGCCATTGTGGCGGTTCCAAAAAGGAATCGGATGGAGCGAGGTCATAACGTGTACGTGTAACAACCTCATCACTATAATTAACCTTAACGAGCTTCGCACCCGCTTCATATGCTTTGCGAACTACAATACGCACTAGTTCTGCGGAAGCGATGTCGGCATTTACAACTAAGGTCTGCCCAGGTTGAATATTAACCCCGATTTTCACTGCTAGCAATGCATAATTCTCCAGTTTCTGCTTGAAATCCAACATGATTTCCACTCCTCCCAATATCTCTAGTCTTTTATTTCATATTTACAGTAATTAGAACGCCCAGTTTCCATTAAGGAATACAGGTTCTTCGGTTCCATCAGCAGTTATACCAGTAATGTTCATCTCCGCTGAACCGATCATGAAATCCACATGGGTAACACTATTGTTCAATCCATGGGCAATCAGTTCATCCGGAGTCATATCTTTACCGCCTTCTAAGCAGAAAGCATAAGCCATACCAATAGCTAGGTGATTGGATGCATTCTCATCAAACAAAGTATTGTAATAAAGAATATTGGACTCAGAGATAGGGGACTTATGAGGAACTAATGCAACTTCACCGAGGTATTTTGCTCCATCATCCATACTAATGAGGTGTTCTAGTGCTTCTTGACCTTGCTCTGCACTAACACTTACAATTCGTCCGTTCTCAAAGGTGATGGAGAATCCGTCGATAATGTTGCCGCCATGGCTAAGAGGTTTTGTGCTTCGTACGGTGCCGTTTACACCAGTCTTTAGTGGGGCGGTAAATACTTCTTCGGTAGGCATATTGGCTACAAAAGAATGACCTTTAGCATTAATACTGTCTCCTTGTGCCCAAATATGGCCTTCTGGAAGCTCGATGCTTAGGTCCGTACCAGGTGCTATGTAATGCAGCTTCTTATATTTTTTTGCGTTGAGTACATTTGCTTTTTGATCTAAAGTGTCGAGATGTTCTTGCCATGCAGCTACCGGATCTTCACGATCAAGGCGTACGGTGTGGAAAATAGCTTCCCAAAGCTTACTTACACGTTCTTCAGCTGGAACATCAGGGAATACTTTATCCGCCCACGCCTGACAAGGAACTGCAACAATACTCCAGCTAACTTTGTCGGACATTTGCATTTCACGATATTTGGTGAGCGCGGCTCCCCGTACTTTTTGATAATTGGAAATGCGCACAGGGTCAATGCCTTTAAGTGCATCAGGATCTTCAGCGATCACATTAAGAATAGCCGCACCCTTCTCGGCGAGTTCAGTCATTTCACCTGCGTACCAAGTAGGAGGCTCAGTGAACACTTCTGGAGCAGCATGTTCAAACTGCTGGCGCGTAATGCTCGCATCACTCCAGTTCACTTTCACTAAGCTTGCTCCAATCGCATATGCCTTGGCGGTGATCATACGTACGAAATCAGCTGCAAGAATCGGCGCATTCACCACTAGGATTTGACCTGGTTGAACGTTAACCCCAATTTGCACTGCTAGATCTGCATATTTACTAAGCTTTGCCTCGAAATCAGTCATTGATATTTCCTCCATTTGCTAATTGTTTGGTACTTTACAAGTATTGTACTAAATTATTAACCGCCGGATGAAAAAAGTCAATTACACGGAATTTACAGTGTATGTAGAGGAATTACATTCATTTCAATGCTATACTAAAAGGGGAAATGATTTGATGAATGGAAGGAAGATAAGCGAATGAATTTAGAGATCGTAAGTGCTGAAATGAGCCGTAAAGAAGATAAAAGCTATGTAGGGAGGACTATATTTACTCTCGAAAACCATAAGGCTCCATATGAGATTACTTTCTTTAGTACAAGGGGAACGGAATGGGATTACAGCCTGAGCTTTGCAGGTGAACCTGGGAGCGAAGAGCAGTTCTTAGAAACTGACGCACTGCTTGAGAATGACGATGATTTATACAATCAATTGCTTGATGCTGCACTAGATAAACAAGAGATCGTTGAAGAGTAAAACTTACAAGTGTTGATGTGATTACCAGCGGCAATATCCAAAGCCGCTGGTTACATCAGGCCTTATCCTATCGTAATCTTGCCTTCAGGATAACGGTAAAGCTCCTTACTACTCTTAGGCTTAATCGCATACGCAAGAGTAAGTGGACCCGTCCGGCCCATAAACATCAAGATAATGACTAGAATTTTTCCTGCCGTGGTCAGCTCCGGAGTAAGACCCATGGAGAGACCTGAAGTTCCGAAGGCAGATACAGCTTCAAAAAGTACAGCAAGGAAGTCAGCCTTCTCTGTCACGGATAATAACATCGTAGCGATGACTACAAGCATCAGAGACATTAATGTCATCGTGACGGCTCTATAGACATTTTCTTTAGAGATCCGGTAACGAAACATTATGATATCCTCTTTACCCCGTAATCTTGCAGAAACCGCAGCCACAAGTATAGCGAATGTAGTAATCTTTATTCCCCCACCTGTAGAACCAGGCGCAGCTCCAATAAACATTAACAGGATCATCAGAAATTGTGTCGATTCCCGCATAAGCGGAATTTCAATCGTTGTGACACCGCCTGATCGTGGCGTTATCGCTTGTAAGAAGGTCGCCATCATCTTTCCACCCGGATTCAAGTGTTTCAACGTAGAGTTAAACTCCAGTAAGAAAAATAAAGCAGCCCCAATAATAATCAATATCGCTGAGGTCGAAAGAACAACCTTCGAATGAAGAGTTAGTTTTTTGCGTTTAGGAAAGTCCAGAACATCGGATAAGACGATAAAGCCGACCCCTCCAAGAAATATGAGAATCATCGAGGTAAAGTTTACAATAGGATCATTCACATAACGAGTAAGTCCACTAAAAGGTCCGTGAATGTCACCAAATAAATCGAAGCCTGCATTATTAAAAATAGATATGCTGTGAAAAATCCCATAATACACAGCTTTCCCGAATGGCATATCCATCAAAAACCTAAAGGTAAACAAGATGGCACCTGCAAGCTGTATAAAAAGGGAATAAATCAGGACTCTGCGGATTAACTGTACAATACCCTGCATCGAATTCTGGTTCATGGATTCTTGCATAAGGATTCGCTCTTTCAAGGATATTCGCTTATTAAGGACCAAAGTAATTAAAGTGGCCATCGTTATAAATCCGAGTCCCCCAAACTGAAATAAAACGAGTAGAACAACTTGTCCGAAGGTAGTCAGTTGTGTGCCTGTATCAATGACTGCCAGACCGGTAACACAAGTTGCTGATGTTGCCATAAATAAGGCGTCAATAAAAGAAATATGCCCTTCTACTGAAGCGATCGGCAGACTAAGCAGGAAAGTTCCAGCAGTGATAAGTATTAAGAATCCTAGTGATAAAACTTTGGGAGGGGTCATTTTGAAACCACCGAAGTTCAGGTTAGCCAATGTAATTCTCCTGACGTACGTGATATTAGAGTAATGCTCACAGAATTATAACACAACTTACCAGACCTTCCCTAAATGGAGGGAGGAAAATGACATATTTTATCGAATTAATCTAGAATAACACCCTATTCTGTAACTTTAAAGAGGAGGCTTTCTTAATGGTGGTAAGTCCGATTCTGAATCAGATTGGTGCAGTTTTTATTCCGGTAAAGGATATTGAGAAATCCAAACAATGGTACTGCCAATTGCTTGGACTGCCTTTAGATGGTGAAGTATTATTCGGTCATTTATATGTGGTACCCATGAATGGACCCGGAATCGTATTAGACAGCAAAATATACACATCTGAATCGGCTCTTAATATTCCCTCTTTCCATCTAAATACAGAAGATATTGATGCTGCTTATGATTATGTGAAGGCAAGTGGTGGAGAGATTCTTACGGATATCGAGCATGATCATTGGTTTAATTTCAAAGACCCCGATGGGAATGTCATCATGGTCTGCCGTTGTTAAGAGCTGTTCTACGATTATCTTGGAAATAGCAGCTCCAGCAAGCTGTTCAAGAAGTACTTATAGTTGTCAAAGGTTGGTGTGATTATAGGATGTTTACAATTAGAATGCTGGTTTCGGAAGACGCAGGTGAATTGCTTCGTTTACAGCATCAGCTAGATCAGGAATCCAAATTTATGTTATTGGAGCCGGATGAGCGGCAAGTTAGTCTTAATCAAGTTAAAGAGATGATCATTAGCTTCGTTACAGCAGACACTTCAATACTTATTGGTGCAGAGGTTGATGGCTATCTTGTAGGTTACTTGTCGGTTAGAGGTGGAAGTGTAAGACGCAATCGACATAGTGCATACATAGTTATTGGCATTCTGAAAGATTATCAGGGTATGGGGATTGGTGCAGGTCTGTTCACAGAGATGAATACATGGGCTATGAATACTGAAATAGTTCGTCTTGAGCTAACGGTCATGACACATAACCAAGTGGCCTTGGCTTTGTATTCTAAGAACGGATTTGAGATCGAAGGGACGAAAAGAAAATCGCTTGTTATCGATGGACAGTGGGTGGATGAATATTATATGAGTAAAATTTTACAAAAAGAAAAAAGGATAGAGGATCAGATATAATCTGATGTCTCTATCCTTTTTTTTATGAATAAAAAAGCTAATGATTTCGAAATTTGTTATGATTCAGTTTCACTAGATTGCTCGATAACGACCTCAACCTTGCGGACACGGTATCTGTTCATTTCACGAATGGTTAAGGTTACATGATCACGAACAATACTTTTGCCAACAGCTGGATCTGCGATATGACTGTATACCCAGCCTCCAACTGTAGTCACTTCTTCATCTTCGAAATCAAGCCCTGTAAGTTCCTTGACCTCTAGCAGAGATACTTTACCATCAAACAGATAATTTGTATCACTTATTTTCTCGACTTCCTTGCGTTCATCACCGTCAAATTCATCACGAATCTCACCTACGATTTCTTCCAAAATATCTTCAATCGTGATGAGTCCGGACGTACCGCCGTATTCATCAAGCAGCAGGGCGATATGCACACGCTCCACTTGCATACGTGTTAGAAGGTTCTTGACCGGTGTTACCTCAGATACTGTCAAAACAGGCTGAATCAAGCTTTTGAAATCAAAATCAGGATTGTTATCATATTGCAAATAGAGCTGTTTCGTGTTGATCATCCCAATGATATTATCCTTGCTGCCTTCAGCAACCGGGAAGCGAGTATACTGCTCCTTACGGATGATCTCAAAATTCTCTTTTAACGAATGATTGGTAAAAAGACACACCATATCGGTTCGCGGAACCATGATTTCTTTAGCCAACATCTCATCAAAAGTAAAGATACGGTTTACATAGCCATATTCGGCTTTATTGATTTTCCCGCTTTCATAGCTTTCGGACAAGATCAAACGAATCTCATCTTCACTATGCGCATCTTCATGCTCACTAGCTGGTTTCATCCCAAAAAGGCGAACAAGCAGATTAGCGGAACCGTTCATGAACCAAATGAGGGGGTACAAAATTCTGTAGAACCAAATAATCAGCGGTGATGTAATTTGACTAATTTTTTCCGGAATGTTTATAGCTACCGTCTTCGGAGCAAGCTCACCGACAACGACGTGTAGGAATGTTGCAATGATGAATGCGAATAAAAACGCAAGAGGGTGACTCACTTTTGGACTAATATTAGCCCAGTCAAATACCGGAAGGAGCAGCTGCTCGAACGCCGGCTCTGCTAGTGCACCAATACCAAGAGCAGTGATCGTAATCCCAAGCTGACACGCGGATAAGTATCCGTCAAGATTAGCAGAAACTCGTTGTACAGCTAACGCGTTCTTCTTTCCCTCGATCACCATTTGACTGACCTGGCTACCTCTAAGTCTCACCAATGCAAATTCAGTTGCTACAAAAAAAGCGGTTAAAATAATCAAAATAGCCACCAACGTCAAACTAAGTCCTATACCCATATAATCTTTACC
Organism: Paenibacillus sp. FSL R10-2734; assembly: GCF_037963865.1. Taxonomy (NCBI): domain Bacteria; kingdom Bacillati; phylum Bacillota; class Bacilli; order Caryophanales; family Paenibacillaceae; genus Paenibacillus; species Paenibacillus sp. FSL R10-2734. The sequence goes on from NZ_CP150170.1 coordinate 3,996,005, forward strand.
ATCCCTTTCGTTCCTAAAATAGGTTATACTCATTTTATGAGTTCTTATGAACTATTCTACGAACTTTTTAGAAAAATATCAAATGGTGGAGGGAAACAGATATGGAATCATTTGCATTAACTCGTGTAGAGATGTCCAGTCTTCTGCTCTCATTGACCGGATTGTCAGACCGGAAACCGCTGAATATCCTCCAAGAGGCATGGACTAAATTTCACCGTGAAGAAGTACAAAAGGGGACCTCGTTACCCGCTTTTTTATCTACTGATGTTCCACCCGTTTTACAAAAGATCATTAAGGGCGACAATGTTAGAGGCTTTTCACTCGGTGAAATTGCTTCATTAGGCCATCTCATAGAGTATTCCACGTTGACCGTCACAACTATGCAAAATTGGGTGAAGCGCGACTTCAAAGAATATCTCGGTTCGCCAAGAGAAGGTAAGAAGTATTCGGTTAATCAGGCGGCGCTTCTATTTATTATCGATGATCTCAAATCAGCCCTTAATTTTGAAAGTATACGTCAGCTATTCCGGTTGATGTTCTTAAAGCCAGATCGGGATGATGATGATTTAATGGAGCCAGTTAAGCTGTATTACGCATATGCTGGACTTTTTGAAGAGATCAAGAGCAATCCAACGATACAGACGCAATGTAAGGTTGATCAACTTTTGCACAAAGAGTATTCATGGAAAGAAGATTCTTTGCTTAGAAGCTCAACAGATCGTGTAATCAATCGACTGACGCATCTTACGAAATCTCAAAGAGAATCTGTCCGCAACATATTGCTGATAGCTACGATATCTGTTCAGACCTGTTATTTTCAATCGTTGGCAAGACAATACTTTAATGCCGCTTTATTCCTTGATTTTTGACTGCTCCAAATTTAAAATGTATAAGTGAAATAATCAAAAGGGATTTTTGGATATCGTATGATATTAAGGGGGCTTTGAAGTGAATCAAATGACACTGCTGCGGAATCCTAAACAAAGGAAATTACTCTTCAGCGCTGGCTTAAGCTGGATGTTCGACGCGATGGACGTCGGGATGATTTCTTTTGTTGTAGCGGCTTTAGCCAAGGATTGGAATCTGGGACCGGAGCAGATAGGTATATTGACAAGCATTAACTCCGTTGGGATGGCAGTGGGTGCGGCGGCGGCAGGGATATTAGCAGATCGTTTTGGACGTAAACCGATACTGCTGTGGACACTCCTGATTTTCTCGGCTGCAAGTGGATTATCGGCGTTTGCTACAGGCTTTGGAATACTCTGTGTGCTTAGGTTTATCGCTGGTTTTGGACTAGGTGGAGAGCTACCTGTCGCTTCAACATTAGTGTCTGAAAGTATGCCTGCTCGGGAGAGAGGCCGTGCGGTTGTATTGCTAGAGAGCTTTTGGGCGATTGGCTGGATCGCTTCTGCTTTAATCGCATTTTTCATTATCCCTGATTATGGCTGGCGTGTAGCCTTCGGGATTGGTGCTGTTCCCGCTCTATACGCGCTATACTTAAGACGAGCTATCGACGATTCACCGAAGTTTGCTGAGATTAAAAAGGCGCCAGTATCCTTGAAGAAACGGATTGCGACTGTATGGTCACCTGAGTATCGCCGTTCTACCATTATGCTATGGATTTTGTGGTTTACCGTGGTGTTTTCGTATTATGGCATGTTTCTTTGGTTGCCTACCGTTATGGTTCTTAAAGGCTTTAGCTTGGTCAAAAGCTTTGAGTATGTTCTGATTATGACACTCGCTCAGCTACCAGGTTACTTTACTGCCGCTTACTTCATCGAGAAGTTCGGTCGTAAGTTTGTCCTAGTCATCTATATGCTGTTCACTGCGGTCAGTGCTGCTTGGTTCGGTAATGCGACTACGGAAGGCATGCTGATGGCTGCTGGGATTTGCTTATCATTCTTTAATCTTGGGGCTTGGGGTGGAATGTATGCTTATACTCCTGAGCTGTACCCGACCACTATTCGTTCTACAGGTGCTGGGTTAGCGACTTCCTTTGGCCGGATTGGTGGGATCATCGCTCCATTACTGGTTGGGATTCTAGTAGGTAAATCGATGGCGATTGGTTCGATCTTTATGTTATTTTTTGTAACGATTATTATCGGTGCGTTAGCAGTGCTCTTCCTAGGAAAAGAGACAAAGGGAACGGAGCTCTTGTAAAGGATAATCTTCATTACATACTTGATGTTAATCTATCAACAATGCTAAAATATTAAGAACGAAACGGTTCCTTCACAGTTGTGAACAGGGCCGTTTTTTTTTAACATATCAGAAATTATATTTGTGGAGATATAAGGACACCGAAGGCGTTTGTGCTTACATTAGTCCTTCTGTTATAAGAACGGAGCGATCGAACATGAGTAATGATAGGAAGCAGCCTCATTTCACAGAATTGGTCTGGGAAAGCACGGAACAAAATGTTGCTATTCCCCCGCGAAATTCATCAGAACCAGCGCTGCCCAAGATATCTTCTGCAAATATAGGGAAGCCGAAGGCATCCTCTGAGCCTTCTTTACAGCTGCAGCTTTGGGATCTGGAGACTGACACTCCGGAGCCTGTGACAACAACAGAAGGCCAGTTCGTCACTAGAGCGAAGGAATTGGAACATAAAACCGAGGATTCCGCACTATTTGTTCCTTTTAAGAGTTACTGGCCTACATATGGACATATGACTGGCACACAAAGTAGATGGTATTTTTATTGGCGTAATGAAGTTAGACAGGGTAGATATCCGAAGACGGATCTTTCATATATTTTTCTGCACGTATATGAGCTTATTAATGGTGTAGGCTGGGAAGATCCTTATGATGGCTATAGACAGCTCAGTCAAATCTGGGAAGCTTATCGAGACAATTATAAACGTCTGGATCAATATTTAGGCGGTTGGATCGCGGACTTCTCATTTGTTCATCATTTGGATGTGCCTCTGGCTCTTATCGTTGCTCGTTCACGCGGCCTTGCTGGAGATCTGGCAGAGCTAGAGTTAATGAGAGGTCTTACTACAGCACCTGAGCAATTAACCTTTACAGTATTAACGGCCATGTCGGACTACGATATAAGTAAATCCAAGTTCTACATGGGAGAAGGTAAAGAAGCTCTTGAACAATATATTCCGCAGGTAGTGGCATTAATTAACGCCTATGTCACCCGGAAACATGGCTCGAATTTGGTCGAAATGTTCCCACCAGGGCCCTCGGTGATGCGGGAGCGTTATTTATTCCGAAGTGCTGTATATGATATTTCGCTATATGGCTATTCTGTACTTATACCGGTTGTACGTATCAGTAAATCTCCATCGCTTCGTAGCTTGATTACTAGGCTGTTCCGTTTGACTGAGAATAAATTACGGGAACTGCTCGGGTATCGAGGTCGACTTAAAGGGGTAAACGTGGATGCCGATATGGACGACCTAATCACTCGTTTTCTGAAGCGGGAGTTTGAGAAAGAGAAACAGGAAGACAAGGGACCGGCAGTGGTTATTGATCGTGAGAAGCTAGAACGTCTGCAGAGTGATTCCGAAATTGTCCGAAGCTTGCTTACGGTTGAGGATATGAATGAGTTGGAAGAGCTTGAGGATAGCGAGTTCGAAGTTAATAATGAAGAAACTGAGTCAGAAGAAGAAATAGAAGATGAAAAAGAAAAAGAAGAAATCATTGTGTCTCTTGAACCTGAATTAGCCATTGAAGATGTTCATGCTGTTATAGTAGAAACGGAGTGGGAACAGTTTGCGAGTGCTATAAGTCCACTACAACGAGAAGCTCTGCTTGCTCTTTTGAATGAGGACGGAAGACAAGACCTGCAGAGGTTAGCTGCTGCAAACGGCACAATGTCAGAGCTCTTGATTGACGAGATTAATGACATCGCAATGGACATTCTAGGTGATTTGATCATAGACGGAGAAGAAGTTGCAGAAGAATATTTAATTAATCTGTTTAATATTTAATGAGGTGAACTTTTGATGAGTGCATTAAAAATACCCAAACGCATGACGACAGCCCTAGTTAATTCATTAACAGCCGGTGTGGTTCCACGAATCGGACTTGAGCATATCGCCGTTGGCCGCCGACCAGAGATTGAAGCTATTTTGAGAGATATGGACAATATTGCAGAGGGTGGAGCTGCTTTCAAGCTGATTACAGGTAAGTTCGGTAGCGGCAAAAGCTTTCTTCTGCAAATGATCCGTAATTATGCGATGGATCGGGATTTTGTAGTAGCAGATGCTGATCTATCTCCTGAACGAAGATTAGTAGGAACAAAAGGACAAGGTCTCGCAACTTATCGAGAATTGATGAGCCATTTGTCTACCCGGACACGTCCAGATGGAGGAGCTCTGGAGATTATTCTACAGAAATGGATCATTACGCTTCAGCAATCTGTAATGCAGGAGAATGAATATGGTCCTGACCACCCTCAGCTTGGTGATGAAGTAGAGAAACGAATCTATGCTGTAGCTTCTGAAATGCGCGGTTTGGTACATGGATTTGATTTTGCCAAAGTGCTCGCAGCTTACTGGAATGCACACAAGCTAGCCGATGATGAATTGAAGCAGGATTCCCTTCGCTGGCTACGCGGTGAATTCGCCACTCGAACGGAAGCACGGAAAGCGCTTGGTGTCGGTGTGATTATTGATGATGATAATTGGTATGATTATATGAAGCTTTGGGCGGAATTCACAGCCGCTATTGGTTATAAGGGATTGCTGCTGTTTATTGACGAAGGCGTCAATCTCTACAAAATTACGAACAGCATCTCACGTCAGAGCAACTATGAAAAGCTACTTACGATGTTTAACGATACGATGCAGGGCAAGGCAGAAAGCTTAGGGATTTTTATAGGGGGTACTCCACAATTTGTGGAGGATGGACGACGTGGACTATTTAGCTATGAAGCACTTCGTTCCAGATTAGTTGCAGGTAGATACGGCGCAGCAGGTCTTAATAATTACACTGGACCAATTATCGCACTGGACATGCTCTCCCATGAAGAGATTCTAGTGCTTCTGCAAAAGCTTAGAGATATCCATGCCCTTCACTATGGTTATGAAGTGCAATTAACACAGGAACAATTGGTTCATTTTATGGAAGAAGCCGTGGGCAGATTAGGGGCTGACGAGCTGCTGACTCCGCGCGAGGTGGTTCGTGATTTCATGGATCTGCTGCACACACTGCATCAGCATCCGGAGATCTCTTTCGAGAAGCTAATAGGTGAACGAACCTCTAAACCTGCGGAGACCGAGCAAAATGAGTTGGATGGATTCCTGGCGGAGTTTGAATTATGAGTGACAACCCGTTTTATAGGCTGGCCCCATTTATTAAAGAATTCATTTATAAGAATCGCTGGGAGACCTTGCGCGAGGCGCAGGTGGATGCTTGCCGTGTTCTGTTTGATACACCACATCACTTACTGATTGCTTCGGGTACAGCTTCTGGTAAGACAGAGGCGGCTTTTTTTCCAGCACTTACCGAGCTTTATGAACGTCCTTCTGGTTCAGTGGGAATTTTGTATATTGCTCCTTTGAAAGCATTGATTAACGATCAATTTACACGACTGAACGATTTACTTCGTGAAGGTAACATTCCGGTTTGGCACTGGCATGGTGATGTTCCGCAAGCAGATAAGACGAAGCTGGTGCAGAATCCCTCCGGTGTACTACAGATTACCCCTGAATCCCTTGAGGGATTATTGATGAATAGGCCGAATGTCATTCCAGCCCTGTTCCATGATCTGCGATTTATTGTCATAGACGAGGTTCATGCTTTTATGGGAGCCGACCGAGGGATTCAGGTGCTGAGTCAGCTAGCGAGAATCACTCGTATGGCTGGATGCCATCCGCGCAGAATCGGTCTATCCGCTACGCTTAGCGACTACGCTTCTGTAACGGAGTGGCTAGCAGCAGGTACGCGGGAAGGCGTTGAGGTGTCCGCTCCACAAGGCGGGCGTAAGCTCCGTTTAAGTGTGGAGCATTTCTCTTTCCCAGATGCACGGGACGAGGTGCAGGCTGAACATTTAGAACGCGCGAAGCAGTCTTACTACGATTTCATTTATGATCATACGCATCTTAAGAAAGCGTTGATCTTCACGAACAGCCGCTCGGATGCAGAGACGGCAACACTAGAGCTGCGGAGAACGGCCGCGAAGCGTGGGGAACGGGATGTCTTTCACGTTCACCATGGCAGCATCTCCGCGATGCTCCGCGAAGAGACGGAAGCCGCGCTGCGGCAAGGTTCCGGACCTGCAGTTGCGGCAGCGACTTTGACGCTGGAGCTCGGCATTGACCTAGGAGAGCTGGAGCGAGTGCTCCAGGTCGGCGCTCCTTATAGCTGCGCAAGCTTTGTGCAGCGACTGGGTCGCTCGGGCAGGCGTGGTGACGCCGCATCCGAGATGATCTTTGTCACGCCCGAGGAAGAGGATGAGGAAGCGCAGCTTCCGGCTCGGATGCCTTGGACGCTGCTTCGAGCGATAGCGGTTATTGAGCTATATGTGCGCGAGAAGTGGGTTGAGCCACTGGTGGTGCGCCAGCTACCAGTTGGACTGCTATACCATCAGACGATGAGCATATTGAAGAGTATGGGTGAGGCGGAGCCGGAGGATTTAAAGGAAGCGGTTCTCAGCTTACCTTCCTTCAAGAACATTGATCCTGCAGACTACGACATCTTCATGACTTATATGCTTGGCATGGGGCAAATCGAGAAGATGGACGAAGGGAGCCTGATTATCGGGATGGCGGGAGAGAAGATCGTGAATAACTTCCGCTTCTACGCAGTCTTCAAAGATGACGAAGAGCATGTTGTCTATAACGGCACTGAGGAAATTGGATCGATCACAACGATACCACCGCCTGGCTATTGTTTTACTCTGGCAGGCAAGCTCTGGAAGGTAGAAGAGGTGGATAATCGCCATAAAGCAGTTTATGTGAAAACCTCACGCGGTAAAGTAGATACGTTATGGCTTGGAGCGGGTGGGGATGTGCATACACGCATTATGACCAAAATCCGTGAAGTCTTAGGAGCCACTTCATTGTATCCGTATTTAGCTCCGAGTGCCGCTGCGAGGCTCGAACGAGCCCGTCGTTTAGCGAAGGAAAGCGGACTGCTTGAACGCTCCGTTATGCCAGCAGGTGGAGATTCGATTTTTATCCTGCCATGGGCGGGCAGTCGGCAATTCCGCACGCTGGAGCGTCTGCTCAAGAATAACTTAAAGAGTCCCCTGGGACTTCGTTCTATTGTTCCTATGGAACCTTATTATATGGTCGTTGCGGGTAAGGCGGATGCAGAAACGCTGGAAGCGGAGATCATCGCTGAAAGCATGGCCGCCACAGATCCTCTTTCACTGCTATCTCCAGATGAAGCACCCTACCTTGGAAAGTACGACGAGAACATCCCTCATGAGCTACTTCGCAAAGCTTTTTCTTTAGATGGCTTAGATGTTCCAGGTCTTCTAGAAGTACTGAAGCAGTGGCGTCAACCTCAGTAAACGATCGAAAATATCTACCTTTTAGACACCCGCACTAGCGGGTGTTTTGTTATGTTCGGACCTCATGACTATATCTTATCCCCCTTGCATCAATATAGACTTTCCTCCAGTTCCATAAGTTGTATAAAAATAGGATTAAGGGAGAATTATAACCGTAAGATTGCTGGATGAGGATGATTATGATGTGGTCAAAAATAGTCTCTTATATTCCGGACTGGACAGTTTTTGTTCAAGCGGCGATAACGCTGCTCTTTCCCATAGGAGTTTATTATCTTTACAGGCATTTGTATTTTTATGTTGGGAGTGGACGTTCTAGGGAGACAGGGGCTAAATCACAGGATGCGGAACTGAAGAAGGCTGACAACCGTGAAGCGAATTCGAGTGTGTTTTCTGCGTTTATCCATGATTATGATACCGACTTAGCAGCAATAAGAACCGCATTAGGGGGAAACGGTGATGTGCATTTCCGTGAATTCTCAGTCAAAGGAATTCTGGCACGTGCCACGTTGGTCTATGTGGAGGGGATGCAGGACGAAGAGCTTATCAATCAGCAGGTGCTTCAGAATCTGATGTTTGCCGGCGAAGCGCAGGATTCGAAAGACATGTATACCTATATGAAACAGAATATGCTCCCGCTGGCTCAGCTTAGTGAAGCCAGGGATTTGGACCAACTGCAGGAGTCTGTCCTGTTTGGATACACGGCACTGATTGTCGAAGGCATGCATGAGGTGCTGCTGGTTGGCTTTCCGCATGGTTCAGTACGCTCAATTAATGAGCCGACCTCGGAAGCTTTACTGCGAGGACCACGGATTGGCTTTACCGAAGTGCTCAGTGAGAATACCTCTATGCTGCGGCGTCAAGGGCTCAATAAGAGTTTAGAAATGAAAAGATTTGAAGTAGGTAGCGAAATCAAGAAGAACTTGGTTATCGCTTATATGAAAAACATTGTAAATCCTGATTTGCTACAGGAAGTGGAGGATCGTATCTCCAAAATTGATATGGACTTCATTTTGGAGTCTGGCTATGTGGAGCAGTTGATCGAGGATGATTATTTGAGTCCGTTTCAGCAAACACAGAATACGGAAAGACCCGATCGTGTGATTGCCTCTTTATTAGAGGGGAGAATCGCAATTTTACTGGATGGAACTCCGTTTGCACTCATTGTTCCAGTGACGTTCAGTATGCTTTTGCAGTCCCCTGAGGATTACTATGAGCGCTGGATTCCAGGGACGCTTTTACGGATGCTACGATTTTTCGCAGCATTTCTGGCTCTGCTCGGCCCAGCGTTGTATATTTCCTTTATCTCCTTTCATCCAGGACTGATTCCTACACAGCTGGCGATTTCCATTATCGAAACACGCCAAGGTGTACCCTTTCCTTCTTTGATTGAAGTGTTGATTCTGGAGATTTCCCTTGAAATCTTGCGTGAAGCTGGAATTCGCTTGCCAAAGCCCATAGGTCCAGCAATGGGGATTGTCGGAGGTCTGATTATTGGAGAAGCCGCAGTACAGGCAGGTATTGTAAGTCCTATTCTTGTGATTGTCGTAGCCGTAACAGCAATCTCTTCGTTTTCCATACCGATGTACAGTGCTGGCTTTACCCTCCGGATCTTGCGGTTCGTAGGGATGTTATTTGCGGCGGTCCTGGGCATGTTCGGAACCATCCTATTCTTCCTGCTCATTTGCAGCCATCTGACACGACTTACAAGCTTTGGGGTTCCTTATGTCACTCCCATCTCACCTTTCCGGTTAAGTGACTGGAAGGATTTGTTCATCCGAGCTCCGTTATCTACTATGAAGAAAAGACCAGAGATGCTGAAGACCCAAAAGAGCAAGCGCAGGTTCTAGAGAATGAATACTTATCAGGAGCAAAAGGGGAGACCACAGTGTTCAAAAATACTGATGATAAGATCACAACCTCTCAAGCTTCCATTATACTGACCAATTCGATGCTAGGAGCTGGAATTTTGACCTTGCCTAGAAGTCTTGTCAAGGCAGTGCAGACTCCCGATGCTTGGATTTCTGTGGTGCTTGGCGGTATTGTCGTATTTATGGCAATTATGATTATGGTGAAGCTTAGTCAGCAATTTCCTGGTAAGACTGTTTTTCAGTATTCTAAAAGAATCGTAGGGAATCTCCCAGGCGGGGTACTGAGTTCTCTTCTGATTCTATATTTTATAGTGGTTGCAGGCTTCGAAATCCGAGTCCTGGCGGAAGTAACATTGTTTTTTCTTCTGGAAGGGACTCCGATTTGGGCGATTGTGATACCGTTCATCTGGGTAGGCACTTATTTGGTGTATGGGGGGATTAATTCCATTGCCCGCGTCTTTCAGATTGTATTTCCGATCAGCATATTTATACTGATCATTTGTTTTATTTTAAGCACCAGGATATTTGATATCCAGCATTTACGGCCTTTTCTGAGTGAGGGTATGATGCCTGTAATCCGAGGTATGAAGTCTGGCATCCTGATTTTCACTGGCTGTGAGGTTGTGATGACGATGACGGCCTTTATGCAGCATCCACAGCAAGCAGTCAGAGGGGTGTTGGTCGGATTTTGTATCCCTCTAGTATTGTATCTGGTTACTGTTGTGATGGTTATAGGTGGCCTGACCATCAATTCTGTAATGACTAGCACTTGGCCTACGATAGATTTGGTCCGGAGCTTTGAAATTACGGGTTTCTTTTTTGAACGATTTGAATTTCCACTGCTGGTCATCTGGCTGATGCAGATGTTCTGCAATTTTTGCAGCTTTTTCTTTAATGCATCTCTTGGCATTTCCCAGCTGTTCCGCCTGAAGATCCATCCTGTTATGTTTGCCTTAATGCCCGTAATCTTCATCTGCACGATGATCCCTAAACACATCAATGATGTCTTCAGTCTTGGGGATATGATTGGCAATATGGGTGTGTTGATCTTTATATTGCTGCCATTGTTATTGTCGATCGTGTTAATCATCAGGAAGAAAGGACTCAAGCAGAATGTGTAGACAACGGACGTTTTATTTACTATTGGTATTTATGATTCTACTTACGCAGTCTGCCTGCTGGAGCAGTAAGGAGATTGAAGACCTGAGTCTTTATACTGGACTGGCGCTTGATCAGGGAGAACCCAGAGCGGTTGAACAAGAATTAGAGGAGCGTGGAGGAAGCTACCATAAACATAATGAAGTGACGGCTACGATACAAATTGTGCCTGAAAAAAAACTTGGAAACACCGGCAAAGAGAGCGAAATGCCTAAAGCCCTTTTTTTTAATTTATCAGAGACAGGAGATTCAATGTTTGAAGTCTTCCGTCAGTTTGCCATTCGCAAGAACCGTCCGATTATTGGGCATCACCTCAAGGTTATTGTCATATCAGAGAAACTGGTACAACAGGAGAAGATTAGACGGCTAATGGACTTTGTTCTTCGTGATAATGATATTCGCCCCAGCTGTCTCATTTTTCTTAGCCAGGGGCTTGCATCCGATACGCTTACCACGACCCACACGGAGGAGATTCCTTCCTTTCGTATTGCTGAGATGATTCGCAACGAGTTCAGAACCAGTAAAGTTATGAAGGGCATAACGTTGTCGAATCTAGACGCACTGATGTACTCCAAGCAAAGCTTTGTGTTGCAGAATATTCTGGAGGCACGAGGGCAGGTGGAATTTTCCGGAGCCGGTATTATCAAGGGAGATTCAGGATATTGGATCGGCAACCTTAATCAACAGGATGTGGAGAGTATTGCCTGGATCAAAGGGGAAGTTAAAGGCGGGAGTATCAAAGCATACGATCATAAAAACGAATCGATTACTTATGAGATTAAATCAGCCAAGAGTAAGATTACTGTGAAAGAGACTGATCATGAGAAGTTCTCTTTTCATGTTGCGATTGAGTCCACTGGACGCCTTATTGAGAATTGGGATGAAGAAGAGCTTTCCTCGGAGGCAGCAAATCACAAAGAGCTGGAAAGAGTCTTTGAGGAAAGATTAACCCAAATGATAAATAGTCTTATACATAAAATGAAGTCCACCTATAAAGTGGAGGTAGCCGGGTTCGGTGATTGGCTAAGGATTGAAGAGCCCCACGTCTGGAAAAAGATCAAAGATCATTGGGATGAGGAATTTATACGGATTCCAGTGACCTTTGATGTAAAGCTTAAGATCACTGATTTTGGTTCGTTCACTGAATGAACGGGATTGTGGCAACAATAACCAATATATCGAAAATATAGTTTAATCGAGACACCCGTTTATGCGGGTGTTTCGTTATGTTCGTACATATATTGTATTTTTCTAGAAAAAACAAACCATTTATCTTAATTTTAACACCTTGTTGAAAGCGCTTAACCGTACAATAATTAGCCTATAACGAAAACAGGGGGCGTCAAACAATGGTCAACACAAAAATGAAGATAACTTCAACGATTGCGTTATCAGCAGCTTTGGTTTTAAGTATGGCAGCGTGTGGAAATTCAAACAACGAGAGTAAAGGCGCCACAGTGTCTAAAGGTAATACAGCTACGAATGCTCCAGATGCCGGAACAACAAAAACCGAAACCGGCAAGAAGGTCACGATTACTTTTCAAAATATTTACCCGGATCCAGCAACACCTTCTTACAAGATGCTTCATGAATTAGTCGATCAATATGAAAAAGAGAACCCCAACATTCACATCGAACTAGATACTTTAAATACGGACCAGCAAAAGGTCAAATTGAAAACACAAGCCGCTTCCAAAGAAATTCCTGATATTACGATTGTTAACCCGGCTGCACAAATGAAACCTTTCGTTGATGCTAAGCTGTTCGCTCCCCTGAATGACATGCTGGATCAAAACGGATTAAAGGATACTTATCAATCCGGTCTGCTCGATTACTACAGCTTCGATGGCAATGTTTATGCGCTGCCAGATGGTAATAACATCGAGGTAGTCTACTACAATAAGGAGCTTTTCGAGCAAGCAGGCATTAAAGACACCCCTACAACATTCGATGAATTACTCCAAGATGTTAAGACCTTGAAAGCAAAGGGCATTACGCCAATCGCAATTGGTGAAAAAGATTCCTGGACGGGTTCATTCTTGTTCATGAATATACTGCTTCGCACAAATGGAGGTCCTGGTTTCCTTCAAGATGTATTGGATGGCAAAAAAACATTTGAAGATCCTGCTTTCGTAGAAGCAGTAGATCGTTTCCAAGATCTTGTGCAAGCAGGTGCATTCCCAGATGGCGCTACCTCCATTGATGCTAACGCAGGTGGGAATATCTTCAAATCCGGTAAAGCTGCTATGTGGGTTATCGGTTCATGGGAAACAGGTGCGGTTGACGCTTCCTCTGTAGCTGGAAAAGCAGGAGCCTTCCAATTCCCAACCGTTAATGGTAAAGGCGATCCAAATGAATTCATGCTCGCACCAGGTAGCGCATTTGCAATTTCTGCGAACAGTGAGCATTTACAAGAAACGAAAGACTTCTTGAACTTCTTCACGCTGAACTTTCCTAAAAAACAATTTGAACTCAAAAATGCTGTAGGGATTGGTCAAAAAGTGGAGGGAGATCTGAAAGCCGCAGGCTACTCTGATCTGGCGATCAACATTTCAGGGCTGTTCAATCAGGTAAAAGGTGGCGACTTGGCCTTTGACAACACCATGAACCCAGCTACGGCGCAGGTGCATCTCAGCAGCATCCAAAATCTTTTTGTGCAAAAAATGGATTCCGCTCAAGTGGCTAAAGAACATCAAACCGCATTTGAAGCAAATAAATAAGTAGGTTTCCAAAACGCGATGCGAGGGTGCTTAAACGCTTCTTCGCATCGTGTTTACATTCTAGGGGGCGGAAATAATGAAGGTTCTAAAGGTTCCAGCGCGCACAATCGCCGTCTTCGTGTTACCTTGCCTGCTTTTGTATGTGTGCTTGGTGTTTGCTCCTATTCTAGTATCCTTTTATACAGGATTGCTACAATGGGACGGAATTACGACTACGAAAACATTTGCTGGACTTGCTAATTTCAAAGAGATGTTTTTTCATGATCCAGTGTTTTGGCCATCGGTAAGGAGAACCTTGCTCTATGCCGTTGCCTCCATGGTGGAAATTCCATTTTGTTTGTTGATGGCTATCCTTCTAAATCGTTACGTGAGAAAAGGAAACACTTTAGTTTCTATTTACTTTACGCCGGTTATTTTGTCAGTGGTCATTATTGGGCAGCTCTGGAAAACGATTTATGATCCTGTCTCCATGGGAGGGATGTTGAATGGCGTCCTGATCTCTCTTGGATTAGATAGCTGGACTCACAATTGGATCACTGAACCTAAAATTGCGATGTTCGCGCTCTATGCAGTCTCTCTTTGGCAATATTTCGGCTACCATTTGCTGATTCAATATACCGGTGTTCAGAATATTCCGGATGAGCTGTATGAAGCAGCAAAGATCGATGGGGCTGACGGATTCAAAGCCGACCGATATATCACCTTTCCGTTGATTATTCCAATCTTTAAAATATCTATCGTACTCGCTTTTATAGGGTCTTTGCAGGCTTTTGATCTCGTCATGGTCATGACAGCCGGTGGACCCGCTCATGCTACCGATGTTATTTCCACACATATGTACAACAGTTCATTCCTATCTTTTAAATATGGATATGGTAGTGCTATCGCTTCGTTCTTGGTCATTCTGTGCCTCGTATTTACTGCTGGGATTAATACTATCTTTAATAAGCTTGAGAAAAAATTCAGTTAGCAAAGGAGTGCGCGATCATGCGGAATGTCAAGCATAAACGCCCTAAGCGTCCTTACAAGGACGGTAAGCGTTTAAGCGAGAAATATAAGAATAATGTATTCCGTGAAACCAATACGTTCTTATATTTCAAGAAAGGACTCGTGTATCTTCTCTTTGCGATTCCTGTCGTAACCCAACTATATCCTCTTCTATGGCTGCTGCTCTATTCCTTGAAGACTAATGAAGAGATTTTGGATGGTAGTTTTTTCTCATTTCCTAGTGTATTTCAGTGGCATAACTATAGCGAGGCCTATAAGTCCGGTAGTTATCTAAAATATTTATCCAACAGCGTAATCGTCACTGGAGTAACGATGATCTTCGTCATCCTGCTTAGCTCGATGGTAGCTTATGCGATCTCTCGGTTCCGTTGGCGTTACGGCAACTTGGTCATGACGATATTCTTAATGGGGATGATGATTCCCATGCAGGCCACTTTACTCCCGCTGATGATCATTTTCAAAAATATGCATATTCTGAATACGCATTTGTCGCTCATATTGCCTTATGTAGCTTTTTCTACCCCCATAGCGGTGTTCATCTTAAGTGGGTTTATGAAGAGCATTCCGCATGAAATCGAAGAATCAGCCTTTATCGATGGGGCGAGTGTATATCGGATCTTCCGCACGATCATTCTTCCTGTTTCTGTACCGCCGGTAATGACCGTGTGCATTCTTACGTTCATCAATATTTGGAATGAGTATATCTTAGCGGCCACCTTCATTTCCTCCGAGAAATTGAAGACTCTGCCCTTTGGCGTGTACACATTCGTTAGTCAGTATTCTGTAAACTATGGGAACATCGGCGCTTTTCTAGTTATGGGTGCACTGCCCGTCATTTTAATCTATTTCTTCCTATCCAATCAGATTACAAAGGGAATGGTGGCAGGGGCAGTGAAAGGATAAAACTGTATTGTAAAATACAATAATGGAATTATAATGAAGAAGCAGCGGAACAGATGAGTTTGAGGAGGGAAGCCTTTTTGAGAAATAGCTTTCATTCCATCCACCATCGATTGTTTTTGCTGTTTCTTTTTTGTATGTCTAGCATTCTATTGATTGTGAGTTTGCTCTATTACAACCGAACAACCGTACAGTTTCATGAAAAAATAAGTGATTTGTCGCGGAAAAATGTCGCACAGACGGCGGATCTATTCAGCTTGCTGTATAAGGGCTATGACAGTCTCTCTAAATCACTCAGTAATAACTTTGAATTAATACGCCTGATTAATGAAACAAGCAATGAACCTGCGATAGCCTACATCAATGAACAGACGATTACGAATATTCTCGGGGCTATATTTTATTCGAGGGATGATCTCGTAGGTATCCATGTCATTACAGATAAAGGAAAGATCTATAATTACGGCAACTATATGAACGTGGTTGATCCAGAATATATGAAGGAAGATTGGTACAATCAGCTACAGGCTTCCTCCGGTAAAATGGTCTGGCTCGGCGTCTATGAACATTCTCTTATTGATCAAGTGGAGGATAGTCCTGTGTTTGCCTTCGGCCGTCAGATTTACGATCTCAATGAACACAAACCGATTGGTATTGTTTTGTATGAGACGAATCCTAAGCCGGTTCTGGATGCGCTAGATAATGTAAAGCTGGGCGAGAATAGCCAGGTATATTTAATGTCGCAGGATGGACGATTCGTATCCTCTGCCGAAGATCAGGAACTTGATTTAACGCAGCTCCCGTCTTTGCAGAACTCCCAGAATGTTGTGGTCGAACAGAAAGCGAATCGTCTGCTCGTCGCGTCTAAACTGTCCTTCTCCGGATGGTGGGTGCTTAGTATTACTCCTGATCGTGACCTAAATGTAGAGTTGGTAGAGATGAAACGTTATCTATTCATTGTATTTTCAATTCTTATCCTGGTCTCTACTTTGATAGCCTCCATTGTTTCACGAACGATTTCTTTACCGCTTAAAAAGGTAATCCGAGAGATGAAGCAAGTGGAGATCGGTAATTTCCGGGGCATGGTGAATGTTTCTTCTTATCAAGAGATTAATATTCTTGTTGCTTCATTTAATCGTATGGTTCGCCGAATCGAAGAACTGATCGAGCGGGTAAAGCTCTCATCCGTCAGTGAGAAGAATGCTGAGCTTCATGCCTTGCAATCTCAAGTGAACCCACATTTTCTATACAATACTCTGGATATGATTTATTGGATGCTGGATGAGGAAGGGAATGAGCAGCTGGGCGAGCTAGTACTCTCGCTTTCATCGATGTTTCGGTACAGTAGTCATTGGGAGGCTGACGTAGAGGTCACGCTTCGAGAAGAGCTAGAACAAATTGGACACTATCTAAATATTATTTCCATCCGATTGGAAGGTCGTCTACGGATTGAGATGAATATAGATGAACGATGGTTAGAGGTTCGTCTTCCCAAGATGACTGTACAACCTGTAATTGAAAATGCTGTAAAACATGGCTTGGAATCGCTCGACCGTCAAGGCATTCTGAAGGTGAGTACACTTGAAGAAGCTGGAGTACTGAACATTGTCGTTCAGGATAATGGCAAAGGTATGGATGCAGAGAAGCTGAATGCGCTGGTGGAATCTTTGGACCGGCCTACGACGAAAGAAAATGGAAAAGTGGGGATAGGTCTTCAAAATCTGCATCAGCGGCTCCAGCATATGTTCGGAGAATCCTATGGTCTTGTGATTCGAAGCTTACCTGGAGAAGGCACTGAGGTTGCTATCATGCTGCCGATTCCGCAGGAAGGAGTGCATAGTCATGAACATTCTCATAGCTGATGATGAACGGGTGATCCGCGAAGGCATCAAACGTACGATAAGCAGTATATATCCAGATTATTGTGTACATGTTGCTGCGTCAACAGAAGAAGCTGTTAAGATTATGGAGGAACAGTCCATTCATATCGTCTTAACAGATATTCTTATGCCCGGTATGAATGGCTTGGAGTTCATGAGGATTTCTAAGCGGCGGTATCCTTATGTCAAATGGGTCGTCATCTCTGCACATAGTGAGTTTGCTTACGCGCAGGAGGCGGTTCGGCTTGGAGCGAGAGATTATTTACTTAAGCCGATCGGCAAAAGCAAGCTGCTTGAGATCATCAGTAACTTAGCGCTAGAAATAGAGCAGGATCAAAAGCTCATTAAAAATGAAGATCGGCTAAGATCAAGTCTGAAATTCTTAAGAGAAGGTGTATTTCAGAGACTCGCATCTGGTTTTAATCTCGGTAATCTAGATATCAGTCAATTAATAGAAGATCATCAATATTTCTATTTGATCTTGCTGCAAATGGATGCGGGTGATAAAAACGTTCGGATTGAACATTTTATTGTAGAGAATGTATTAACTGAGCTGATAGAGCGGGACGGGAGCGGGTTTGTAGTCAGCTACGACCGACAGAGTTTACTGGGTTTAATCACCTTAAGGGATGATGCACGGTTTGAATCTTTTCTTGAAGATGGGAAGACATATTTGAAGCAATATTTAAAAACACCCTTCCAAATGATACATTCCGGACGTAGCTATGATATTAATACTGTTCCTCAGATCGTAACGAGCTTAAGAGAGGTTGTGAATTCGCAAGTACTGGATTTAGCACCTGCTAAAGGAAGCGGTGAGAAGGCCATCGACATCGCTTTGCAGTATGTGAAGGAACACTATTACGAAGACCTTACTTTGGAAAAGATTGCTTCCGTTGTATTTCTGAATCCGGTCTACTTCAGTCAATTATTCAAACAGAAAACAGGTCAAGGTTATAAAGAATACGTGACATCCTTACGCTTGGAGCAAGCGAAGCTGCTACTAGTGAACTCGAAGCTTAAAGTGACAGAAATCGCCGAACGTATTGGTTATCAGGACATGCGACATTTTACACAGATGTTCCGCAAGCGTTTCCTCTTAACTCCGACGGAGTATCGTCAGCAGCTTAACAACGGTGCATACTGAAATGCGCATAGGATAGGCAAAAGGATCTCTGCAGCCATAGGTTGGCTATAGAGATCTTTTTTGTGTTGTGTGTAGGTCAGTAAGGAGTGTAGCTAGAAGCAGCGTATATAAAAATAATGAAAAATAAAATTAATATGGCGTAAATTAGCGTGCCAACAATTCCGCATACCAAACCCGCGATGGCTAAGCCTCTACCTTGCTCATACCGAATCCGGATCTCTTTCAGTGATAGGGCAGACAGTATAATCGCTACAATCCCAAACAAAAATCCGATATAAGGTACAACAATGGACAGAATTCCTAAAACGAAACCTGCAATTGACTTGCCATTCATTGGTGCTGGAGGGGGTGGGGGAGGATAATAGCTTTGATTCTCGTTCGGTGGATAACTCATTATAATCACCTCCTATCAAGCGTGTTATTGGATATAGTTAATCCAGTGTTCAAGCTGCACACAATGAACGAGTCCAATGGATTCAGCTAATCTGATCGATACTTGATTTGTTTCAAGCACATGATAGCGTGGAATAAACCCACGTTCTAACGTTTCTTGTAGGGCTGTTTGGACCACCTTTTTCGCATACCCGTTTCTTTGAAAAGATTCTAAAGTATGTACAGCGCCGATTTCCCAGATGGATTCTTCATTACGGAACGCTAGGCAGGTACTGACTGGATTGTCGCCTGTGAAGATTGACACGGAAAAAGCACCATTTTGAAAATAATCTTCTATTTCGTCTTTAGTGTAATGATTAGCAGCCCACAGCGGAATTAATCTGTCATCAACCACATGACTGATAACAACTTCTTCATCCTTCGGAAACATTTGTCCCTCAGTTGTACTGTATGAGTAGAAACCTCGGACTTTCTCCATTGAAAAATGTGATGACAATGCCTCTTTGTATTTCATGTCTTGCAGTTTAAAAACAAATTTTGCTTGCGGAGGCAGCAGTTTAAACAGAGCCGGAAATACATCTGGGCTGCTGTAATCCATAAATACGATGTAATCCGCTTGAGGATACACTCTATGATCATATGCGTAGGCTGAGGCAGGAAGAAGCAATAAAACACCCCATTGATTTCCTTGCTCGACAAGATGAGACTCCATGACTTCGTGGAATGAGGTTAGCATTTTTAATAAACTGACATTCTTCAATGGTTCCTTGCGCAAGTCATAATTCGGTCATTCTGGTGCATGTTATTTACTCCCCACTCCGTATATTTCAATATAAATTGTACTTTTGCAGATCATTATATTTAGGATGATTATTATATCGCAGAAATACGTTAGCTTGACAGTGACTGCTATAATGTATTAGGAAAATAAAGCTTGCTGTTTGATGCAGCATACGTAATCGGAGGCACAGAATTTCATGACACAATCTATCACACCCGCTGCAGTTCGTGTTGGAGGAGGAATATCTAAGCAATTCATACTCATATTAGCCATTGCATCTGGATTAAGCGTGGCAAATATGTATTACAATCAGCCCCTTCTGGCCGATATAGGGCGAACATTCCATGCGTCCTCAAACGCAGTAGGATATGTATCAATGCTTACTCAGATCGGCTATGCGCTAGGCATGTTATTCTTTGTTCCGTTAGGTGACATTCGTGAACGGAGGTCACTGATATCAGGACTTCTTATTGCCGTATCTCTGTCACTGGTTGGTTTCGCTACAGCTCAAAACCTAGTTTGGATGTATATCGCTAGCTTTGCCGTTGGCATAACTACAGTAGTGCCGCAGGTCATTATCCCTCTCTCGGCGGAGCTCGCTTTGCCAGAAGAACGGGGCAAGGTTATTGGAACAGTAATGAGTGGATTGTTTTTTGGTATTTTACTGGCAAGAACCATATCCGGAATTTTAGGAGATATATTCGGCTGGAGAGCCATGTACTGGATTGCCGCAGTTATAATGCTATTGTTATCTCTTATTCTTTATCGGCTAATACCGGCGACGAAGCCAGAAAATAATTCTTCCTACACGGATCTGCTGAAATCTATGGGTAACTTGATTCGTAAATATTCGACGCTTCGTGAAGCATCGCTGATTGGGGCTTGCATGTTTGGTGGCTTCAGTGTGTTCTGGACTTCACTGGCTTTCTTTTTAGAAGGAGAACCTTACCACTATAGTAGCTCTATCACTGGATTGTTTGGACTTATTGGTGTAGCGGGTGCTGCTGGAGCTCCTTTTATTGGGAGATTAGCAGACAGGATCGCACCTAAGAAGATTGTAGGTATATTGCTGGTACTGACATTGATTGCTTATGGATTCTTTGGATTAGCCGGATTTACAATATGGAGCTTGATTGCCGGAGTTATTATTCTGGATCTTGGTGTACAAGGGTCGCAGGTTAGTAACCAAACGCGGATCTATGCGCTTGAGCCGGCGGCACGCAGTCGTATCAATACTGTTTTTATGGTTAGCACTTTTACTGGTGGAGCGATTGGATCAACACTGGGAAGCTTTGCTTGGCAGCATTGGGGCTGGAGTGGCGTCTGCCTGATGGGCGGAATGCTAATTGTAGCTGCTATATGCATATGGTTAGTATATAGAGTTATTGAGAAGAAGGCATTATCTCCAGGAGGTGCATGATCATCGCTGAAAAGACGAAAGTCGTAGAAGTTGTCCCGTATGACCCAGAGTGGAAGGTAGCATTCAATAGAATAAAAGAACATTTGTTCTCATGCGTCGGAAATCTCATTATTGAGATAGAGCATGTGGGCAGTACTTCCATTGAAGGGCTAGCGGCTAAACCTATTATAGACCTTGATCTTGTAATGGATAGCTACGAAATACTCCCACAAATCATAGAACGTTTACAGCAGCATGGATATGAACACCAAGGGAACTTGGGAATAGAAGGCAGAGAAGCCTTCCAAAGACGTCACGCGGACGAATTTATGAAATATCATCTGTATGTATGCCCTAAGGATGGAAAAGGATACTTGGAGCATATCGCATTTCGAGACTATCTTCGTTCGAATGTGACAGCGCGCCAAGCATATGCAGAGGTCAAACAGCGTCTGGCGGAGCAATACCGCTATGATATTGATGCTTACTGTGAAGGAAAGACAGCGTTTGTCACCTCAATTTTATCCAAAGCTATGAAATAACCTATAAGTAATCATGTGCCAGAGCGAAGATGATTTCGATATTCACTAGGGGACATCCCGCTCCACTTACGGAACTGCTTGGAGAAGTATAACGCGTCATTGAAACCGACCGAAGAGGATACCTGGTCGATGGTGAGCGTTCCTCCAAGCAGTTCCTTTGCTTTATCCATGCGAACCTTCAACAAATATTGCTTGGGTGACATCCCGATCTTTTGTTTAAAGGCTTTAGAAAGATGCGCCCTATGATAACCAAGAGAGGATGCCATATGGTCAATACTGATCTGCTGATGAAATTGGAGAGAGATCCAGCGGATCGCTTGATTGATCTGGCGGTCGATAACATCCGGTAATTGTGCGGATTTTGGAGTATGCGAACCTATGTTCGCTAGTCCGAATTTGTGCACTAGAAGTCGCAACCACCCAGCAGCCTCCAAACTTTCCAACTTTGGATAAGCAGACTGCTGAAAGGAAAAACGAATATGTTCATACAAGTTATGTATCTCTATAAGGTTATCTAAGTGTATTAACGGCTTGTCCGGTGTAATCCCCACTTCTTTAAATAGCTGTTGAACGGTTTCCCCTTGCAAAGCCACCCACACATAAGTCCAAGGCTGTTCCAGGTCTGCCTGATAGCTGAATAACGCTCCCGGGAAAATAACAAAGGTATCTCCTGTACCGCATACCTGAGAGTTACTCCCACTCTGAAACACACCCTTTCCATCCATTACGGTATGTATAAGGTAGTAATCGTGAACAGAAGGCCCCATCTTATGTCCAGGGACTGGTTTGCCTTCACCGCTGAACAATACAGTCAGGTCGGGTTCATCTGGAGCAAGATTAAAGCCTGCTGAGAAATGATAATGCTCTGAAGCCATTTGCTTCTGACCTCCTATACGTGATTTGAATTACAAATAGATTAAAGGATGAACCATTTAAATGCAACAAACATCCATATATGAATTGTATTTCTCCATACTCATTGTGACCGCTCTCATTTATAGTAATAGTGAAGAGAACAGACGGATACCCTGTTATATCCCAGTGTTTAAAAGGGGAATTCATCGAGTTTTCTAAGTGGATAACGATGTTGAGTCCGTAGAGCTCACTACTTAAGGAGGATTATTTCACATGTCTAAAATTACATTTATCGGAGCGGGTAGTACTGTATTTGCAAAGAACGTTTTAGGAGATTGCATGAGAACTCCAGCCCTGCAAGGCTTTGAGCTTGCCCTATATGATATTGATCTTCAGCGCCTAAAAGATTCCGAAAATATGCTGAGTAATATAAAAGCAAGTAGTGGCAGTACTTGTATCGTGAAATCCTATACGGATCGCAAGGAAGCTTTGCGCGGAGCTAAATATGTTATTAATGCGATTCAGGTTGGGGGTTACGATCCTTGTACCATTACAGACTTTGAAATTCCGAAGAAATATGGCTTGCGTCAGACGATTGCGGACACAGTTGGTATAGGTGGTATCTTCCGCAACCTGCGTACCATTCCTATCATGCTGGATTTTTCTGCAGATGTGAGAGAGGTTTGTCCAGATGCACTCTTCATGAACTACACGAACCCTATGGCAGTTCTGACCAATGTGATGAACACTTATGGTGGTGTGAAAACCGTTGGATTATGTCATAGTGTACAGCATTGTATTCCAGGCATGTTCGAGCATCTTGGAATGGATCAAACAGGAGTACAGGCTAAGATAGCCGGGATTAACCATATGGCTTGGCTGCTCGAGGTTACAAAGGACGGAGAGGACTTGTATCCGGAAATTAAACGCCGCGCCGCTGAGAAGCAGAAAGAACATCACGGTGATATGGTTCGTTATGAAATGATGCTTAAATTTGGTTACTACATTACCGAGTCTTCGGAACATAACGCAGAGTATCATCCTTATTTTATCAAACGTAATTATCCAGAGCTTATTGAACGTTTCCAAATCCCATTAGATGAGTATCCGCGCCGCTGTGTAGATCAAATTGAACGCTGGCAGCAAATGCGTGAAGAATTAGTAAATAACAAAGAGCTTGTACATGAACGTTCGCACGAATATGCGTCCTACATCATGGAAGCCATCGAAACGAACGTGCCTTTTAAAATTGGTGGTAATGTTATGAATACAGGACTTATTACCAATCTGCCAAAAGAAGCCTGCGTAGAAGTTCCGTGCCTTGTAGACAGCAGTGGTGTCACTCCAACCTATGTGGGAGATCTACCTCCGCAGTGCGCCGCACTGAATCGTACAAACATTAATACACAGTTGCTCACCATTGAAGCAGCGATTACGCATAAGAAGGAGCATATCTATCACGCAGCTATGCTCGATCCACACACAGCTGCTGAGCTGTCACTGGATGATATCACTAGCATGTGTGACGAGCTGATCGCAGCGCATGGGGATTGGTTGCCAGCGTATAAATAACTTGAGGGAAATAAATATATAGTACTTAGAAAGCCTGAGAAATCAGGCTTTTTTTGCTTATCCGTCTAGGACAACTGGTGTACATCGGCATACAATTATATGGACACCTAAATGCGGAGGTGAAGCGTGATGATCATTGAGAATTATACCTTAGCATCGTCCACATCGCATGCCACCCCTTATTATGTGATCAGAGGTGAGCTCCCTGGTCCTGTGTTTATGGTGGTGTCCGGCATACATGGGAATGAAACGGCAAGCATACGTGCCGCGCAAAACATCGTGAATCGCTTGAGACAAGGAGAACAATATATTCACCGAGGTACTCTTATTATTGTTCCCCTCATGAATCAAAAAGCTTATCGAAAACGTATTCGAGGCGTGCCAGATTTGAATCGAACGTTTCCACGCACTCGGAATGCAGCTGCAAAACATCCAGTATCCGTAGCCTTGCTTCAATTAGTACGGCGATATCGGCCGACTTGGTATCTTGACCTCCATGAAGCGAATGGCCTATCTCAAAGAAATCCTAAGCGGCTCGGTCAGACGATTATCATAAAGCCGGGGAGCCGGGGTACGACTACAGCAAGACGCATCATAAATGGCATTAACGGTTCGATCACTAATTCAGCCCATCATTTTAACATCCGTTTCCGCGAGCGTCCGGGTTCGTCACGTGCAGCTGTCTCCCGTATATTAGGAGCGAAAGCTTTTACTGTGGAAACTTGTTGGAGTCTTGATCGTGAGCTACGTATTCGCTACCAGATAGACATTGTTAACCGTTTTTTAAGAAGTGCTGGGTTGACGTGGTGATGTTATGCAAACTGACCCTGAGTTCGTGGGAGTCAGTTTGCTTTTTATAAATGAGTAATGTCATTTAATGGAATCAAATATTCGAGAAAAATGGCCTTTTTAGCCCAAGGGAACATTTGTTCGATTTTAAAAAAGTTTTTTAAAGAGGGAAGAGCTGATCTTCTAATAATTTGAGATTTGGGTTAGATTCGTTTACCATTGTCACATACAGGATTAAATTCAGTAGGGGAAAGGTATACAACCAATGCCTAAAATGATTTATAGTTTTCGTACAAAAATGATTATGCTGCTGATGGCCAGTATGCTAGTATCCGGTGGGATAACCTTTTTAATCTACAAAGCGCTCCAGCATTATTATCACTCTGAGGTGAAATTTGAGAACCCACTAACCAAAATTCGCTATGTAATAAGAGATATTGGAGATGTGAATACATTTTTAATTATCTTTGTACCACTTGCCATTCTATTCTTCTTCTTATTTACTAAACCGTATGCAAAATACTTCAAGGAAATTTCAAAGGGGATTCATCAGCTAGCTTCAGGTGATTTCTCAGAACGCGTGAATATACCCTCGAAAGATGAATTTGGGATTATTGGACAAGATCTTAATCTAGCCATTGAGAATTTGCAAGAAGCTATTGAGCGGGGAGACATTGCCGAGAGCAGTAAAGATCAACTCGTGTTGAATCTGGCACATGATCTGCGAACACCACTAACCTCGGTTATAGGCTATTTGGATCTTATTTTAAAGGACGATGGATTAACTCCTGAACAAAAGAAACATTACACGACGATTGCTTATACCAAATCTCAGCGTTTGGAAAAATTGATCGATGAACTGTTTGAAATTACAAGAATGAACTATGGCAAGCTTAAACTCGAGAAGACCTCTATTGATCTGAGCGAGCTTCTCTTACAATTAAATGAAGAATTATATCCAGTCTTTGAGAAAAATGGTCTAACCTCCAGATTGGATATGACACAATCTTTGAAGATATACGGCGACGGGGAATTGTTAGCACGTGTATTTGAGAACCTTCTTACGAATGCGGCTCGATACGGAAACGACGGTCAATATATTGATATTCATGGTTACTTGGTCGCTAACGAGGTAGTCGTTGAAGTGATCAACTATGGAAATTGTATTGAACCGGAAGAGCTGCCACGTATTTTTGATATGTTTTACACAGGGGATCGTGCACGAACGAATCCAACAGGAAGTACGGGTCTTGGCTTGTTTATTACTAAAAATATAGTAGAGCAGCATGATGGAACTGTATCTGTACATAGCAATGTGGTCCGGACTCTCTTTGAAGTGCGGCTCCCGCATAACAGTATATGAGGACAAAATTTATACCATGAAGTGCCATACTGGAGAGGATTCATTGGTGGGGATTATTAAAGAGCGTCTACCCTTTGAAATCCTCTTTAAAACATGATATAATTAGCTTGCTAAGTAATTTATTTAGCGGTTCGGGGGAACAAGCTGTGATTGAAGATGAAATAAGAGAACTACTTGATAAAATTTCAGCGGAAATGCGTAGAGATTATGCAGAGCTGTTGAGGGAATTAAATCTTCATGTTGGCCAAGAACAGTTATTATGCCGGTTATGGAGATCAGATGGAATGACACAGATACAGTTAAGCGAGAGTCTGAACTGTGAGCCTCCCACAATCACGAATATGGTAAAATCACTTGAGAATCATGGGTTTGTTGTTCGAAAAAGAGACTCCGAAGATGGCAGAGTAAGCCGTGTATACCTAACTCTAGCTGGACGAAATCTTTGCGAACCTGTGGAACGTATTTGGAATAAGCAGCTGGATAAATTATTGACAGGCATTCTACCCGAAGAACGTTTATTATTAAGAAGGCTTATGAAACAGATGGCTGATAATCTATCTTGAGTCTGTAATGACCCTTATCCATTAGCAAGCTAATTAAAAACTTAGAAAAGAGGAATATAGATGATTACTAGTTTGACTCGTATTAATGAACTGGCTAGGAAAGAACGTGAAGAAGGTCTGACAAAAAGTGAGTGGGTGGAGCAGATCGCCTTGCGTGAAGATTACCTTCGTGAAATTCGTGGACAAGTTCGTAGCAGTCTATCAGGAGTTACAATCGTAGATCCAGAAGGTAATGATGTTACCCCTGAAAAGATTCGTTTATCTCGTAAAGAAACACTGCAATAATACTGAACTAACGAAGTGAATTTGCACCTTTAGAACATCGTTGAGTTACCCTATGGGTTAATCAGCGAATATCTAGAGGTGTTTTTTTATGAGATCAAATAGTGACCTTAACAGAAGATTAATTCGATTATGCTAGCTGAGGCTCAGAGTTAAGATGCAATTAACATCTAGTTACACAGGATCTAAGACTGGATGGTTAGAATGAAATGGACAGAACATTAAAGATAAACATTTGGGGGGAGCAGGAATTAACAGATGAAAAGGACATTATTCTTTTTACTGAAAGCAGTTGTAGTTATGGTCATTGCGATAGTAGTTTTTCTAGCCATTGTTTTTACAGTTAATGTGATCTGCAACAAATTGGAGAAAGGAAAAATTGAATCCTATGGTCAGCTTGTATCTGTAGACGGAAAAAACATGAATGTTACGATTCAAGGTCATGGTGAAGAGACGGTCGTGTTACTTCCAGGTTACGGAACTGCAGCGCCGGGTATTGATTTTAAGCCGTTAGCTGATGAGCTGTCTCCATTCTACAAAGTTGTTGTGATTGAGCCATTTGGCTATGGATTAAGTGATATCACCGAAAAAGAACGAAGTACTGAAAATATTGTGAGTGAAATTCATGAATGCTTGCAGCAATTAAATATCGATCGGTACATTCTGATGGGGCACTCCATAGCTGGAATTTACGGTTTAGACTATGTGAACAAATACAAAAATGAAGTTAGCGCATTCGTCGGGATCGACAGCAGTGTTCCGGCACAAGGGGCTGGCGATGAGCTTCCAACAGCAGCCTTAAAATCACTTAAACAATCAGGTTTCTACAGATTGCTGGTTAAACTCGCTCCTGATCAAATCATTTCACCCGATGTGGATGATAAAACTAAAGAGCAAAATAGAATGATTTCGCTTAAAAACATGATGAATCCAAACATCATCAGTGAAGCAGAGCATTTCACAAGCAATTTCAAAGCTGCCGAGAGCTTAAAGTTCCCTAAAGAGCTTCCTGTGATTTTCTTCTTAGTGAAAGATACTACGGATGTTGAGGGCTGGGAAGCTTTACATGAAGAGCAGATAAAGGATTCCTTACATGGGAAGATGATGATGCTGGAAGGCGATCATTATTTGCACCATACCCGCTCGAAAGAAATCGTCCAGCACTTCAGAAGCTTTATGGGAGAAATGAAATAAGGTAAATGAGAAAACGTTGAATGATTCGTTTAGTGAATCGTTCGACGGTTTTTTATATGAATGATAAGCAAAAAGTTGTAAATTGCTAAAAACAATAGCTTGTATCATACTACTCATATAACAAGAGATAAACTGTGAGGTAAACAATGAGCAAAGGAAATAGAAAAAGAAACATCCTATTATCGATATTGGCAGCTTTGGTTGGAATTTTCTTAGTATCGATTATATTAAATAAGACCTACCGTACCTCGTTTGAATCCTTACCTGAAACCGATCGGCTGATGTTGACTGAGTTATCCGAGGTGTATCACAATTTTGAGCAATCTAGTGATCAGCTTTGGAATGAGGAGTATCGATTTGACACCAAACCTTTGTTGCTGGTGCGAACGACTAAGGATAAAGGTCTGTTTCGTAGCGAAGGCTTTGCTGTGAATGTGCCTATGGAGAACGGGATTTTTACCAAAGAAATCAAAGTGCCAGAGTCGATGGGCTTACCGAAGGTATATCGGATCAGTCGGTTTTCACCGACAACCCTTTCGGCATGGTTCCCAGCTAATTTTGGAACGCTAGATCTGAAAGGTACAGAAACAATGTATTTCAAGTATCATCCCAAAATGTTTAGCGATCCCGCGCTGTATTTTGATTTTTCTTCTTTTTTGTTGCACGAAGGGTTTCATATCTTCAAACAAAAAGACTGGACGTATGATGCTAATGGGGCTGAACACATCGATAACTATCCTGTTAATGAAGAGAATTACGCATTGATGGGCATCGAGTTTAAACTGTTGGATCAGGCAATGGCTGAAAGCAACCCTGAACTCGTTCAACAATATTTACGTGATTGGACAGTGGTACGAAATTATAGGTACCATAAATGGCCCCAATTAATTGGCGAGACGAAATCAGAGGCCATTGAAGGCTCAGCAAGGTATTTGGAATATCGTTACAGCAAGTTAACCGGCGGTAATTTAATGGTGTTAGCTACCAAGCAGGAGCCTTACCATGTGACATTTATGCAGGCCTTTGATTTTATTGCCAACGGGCAAGCGGAGTCTCCTGCATTCTTGGAGAGAAATATGCGTTATGAAACTGGGGCAGCTTTGGAGTTAACGATGGATAAGGCTAACTTACCATGGAAAGAAGATATAGAAGATGAACCGGGGAAGAAACCAGGAATGACACCGTACGAGATTTTGAGTGACTATTTTAAAATGAATGATCTAACTACTATTGAAAGCCAGTTAGGTAAAATTAAAGAAGTAAACGATTATGATGCCTTACGCAAACAGGGGGCAAAGATAGTTAAGCAGGTTAATATCGAATAGTAACATTAAACGTCAAACGTCGAACGATTCATATAGTGAATCATTCGGCGTTTTTTTATATGTTCTAATTTTCATACTAATACTTACGAATATTATCATTTCATAATGAAACACTAGAGCTAAGACATATTCAACGAGGGGGGGCTTCATATGATTCAGCCTAATCATGAATTTATTGATTTTTTCGATCGGATATTCACAAACTCAACTGGCTCATTATATAGACATCATGGAGCGGAAGGACTATGGGTTGGTTTTGTTGCACGAGGGACAACTCCCGAATCCATAACTTTAGAAAAATCCTGGTCGTATAACATAGGCAGTTACGTTTTTTGCGAAAAGGAACCTGCAGACCATAATGTCTTTCTGGATTCCATATTGAAACATATGAACAATCAGCAAGGTCCTTGTTACGAGAGTGACAGTCCAATGTTTGTGTCTAGGTACTTTTTTTGGTGTGACTGTAGCGATAGAGGCGAGGCTGTAATAAAAAACTGCTATCTTGTATCACATGTTAATGGTGGTAGTGGAATATCACAGTTTAACAACCCATTATTTATTAACAACACGAGCCTGAAGCTTGAATTTATCGAAAGGGTCTCTGTTCATCCGACTGCAGGCAATCAATTTCTGTTTAATCAGCATGGAGATCAAGGGATAATTAATTTCCTTTCTTATACTAATTCTTCTGTAGAAATTAGTTATATACAAGTAGGGATTCAAAACTTAGTCCTGGCTCTTCATGGCAAAGAGTCAGGTTCATTTAAGTTTGATACACGAGCGAAATTAAATGATAAAGGATTAAATTTCTATCCATCTCCAGAGTTACCTGTGACCCAGTTACCTGTAGGTTTGCGTTATCATTTTTTCTATAACGAAGCCGGAAAACAAAAAACAAAAAGCCAGCATTTCGGAATAACAGGAACTAGAGATACCGATACACCATTCCGCTTTCAGTGTGTTTTAAATCCGCTTTTCCCACTCGCCAAAGAAAAGCTTCCAACAGCTTTCCGGTTTGGAATATTACCAGATGAAAGTACTGATATAAACATTAATCTGTTTAAGACTCCTTTTCGTTCCGATTTTGGACATCCCATTATGTTAAAACCTATAGTTTTTAGCTCAGAGTTTAGACTGGAAGATAACGATTATGAACCGTACTGGACTCCAGGTGGACCTTTCCAAATTCAGATGGCGAAACTAAGCGAGCGAACTAAGGATGTGCGACATTTACTTTGTGGATTATCTGGCACTGAAACAATAGGTTTCAGAAACGGCCACCTGCTTAATTTTGTTTCCTACCAGCCGGCTTTAGCCCCGATATTTCCTGTTCCTGCTCTCGAAGAACAAAGATTCACTAGTGGTGATGCGACGATTCCAGAGCTGTTGCAATCTCATCGTACAACTTCATGGATTTCTGTTCAAAATAATCAATCGCAAGAAAATGTCTACGTTTCCCAACCCGAAGATGCTGTTTTGTTTAAAACACCAGAAGTACGTCTATCACCACCCCATTTACCAAGTCCATTAATTTATGATCAACAAAAAACTTCGCTGCTAACTGCAGAGCATCTATATCCCCTTGTTCCATATGTGGGCATGCAGAACAGTCGTGGATCCGATTTTGATGATGAAGAAGCGACTCAATTTGAGTACCAGGTTATTCATCCAGTTCGGAAACGAAATATTACAGGACTATCTAATCATGCGGTCATTACTTTTCCTACTATTGAGGGTGATTTACGAAAAACGACAACTCCACAAGGTCTACTGGTTGAAGCAGATATAAATGATAATTGGGAGAGTATTTTATTAGCACAAATCGCTAACGGCACAGGGACTACTCAATACCTGAAATTAGGAATGATAAGTTCGCAACTGAAAAGTGCATTTTTAACCAATCAGTTATTTCTTGTCATCACTAATCCGCTGGATCCATTTGTTGGTCAATTTATGGATGAAATAGATATTTCGGAATGGCCGTTCCATATCAACAATAAAAAGGCTGACAATAAATACGGCAACTATCAGAATGTAATAATTTTGAAATTTTGTGAAGGGACGCTTAAAGATTTAGTAGAAAAACCTCAAAATTGGACAAACGCGGATACGTTTAATAAATCTGATAACGGTGAATTATTCGCGCTTTCTGCTTGGTTGCGCGAATATTTCGAGGATGCCTTAACGCAAAAGGACCCTTTCTATGCTCTTTTTAATCATAAAATTCAACAAGCCAGTTGGACTGGGATATTAGCTTTAAAGGTAGACATTAAACAAAAGGCAATGCCGAGTGATTTGAAAGTGTTGAATGCCGGGATGGAGAAGGATCTCTTTCACGCGCATCATATAGGTATTAATGTGAATATTCCTGAGGAAGTGAATGGGAAGATCGTTCTCGAAAAGGACAGCTCTTTATTCGCTTTAGTTCACTATATGGATCCAATTTACGAACAGGTGAACAACTTTGGGAACCCAATTCCTGTATACACTGAAGATGATTTCGATTTTAAAGTTTTATCTGTACGTGCTCTTTTTTTTAACTCAGAGATTCAAGACTTTACAAGCGAAGTACAGTTGACAGTAAAACATATATTTGAGGAATCGGTAAACGAAGTGATTTCGCAGGGAGATCAACTCACTGTATCATCAGGCTTAAAATCCATTTTCTTTACAGGGCGTAGAGAAAATCATGGTGAAACCAATCTCTACATCTTTAATACCCCGAAATCAAACAAATGTCAGCTGGAGAGTAGTGTATTCCATCATGTGGAGATTTCTGGAGCCAGCATTGATACTGTACAAATAGCAAATGGACCCAAATTTGAAACAAGGTTTAATCTTATGGGATTTATGGATTTTCAGAACATTAAAGGACTTGATGCTTTCTCGTATGGCAGTTTAAGTGTGGAGGATGCAAGCAAATCGAAGAAATCCGGACTTCCATTTTCGAAACAGTTGATTCGCCTTGTCTTTGATGAGTCCACTATGAAGCGGGATAGTATCTGGATGGATACTTCAGATATCCTGATAACCCCTGAACAAGTACAACCACGTAAGGAAAGTTTGATCTTTGGATTGCCTTTAAAATTTAAAAGGTTTGTATCGTTCGCTTCTTCTGGAAAATTGCCCTCAGAATTGGGTTATATCCCACTTATCCTCGTTAACACTGCAATTTCTGTACCACAGCCTCTTGATATTAAAGGACCTTGGTCAGGCTTTGAGTTTGAGCTGGATCTGGGGAATGCGGGTATGCTTGCAGCGGATACACTTTTCACTACTCGCGTGTTGTTAGCGTGGACCAAATCAAATGCTCCAGTGAATATTGAACGTCCGAAATATAACTTCTTTCTTGGATTGCAATTACCCGGAGGGGGAGAACAGGGCAAGCTCTTTAATTTACAGGGAGTTATTAAAATGGGTATCGGTGATATCGTGTTAACAGCAGATCCAAGTAGCGGTACCACGTCATACTCGATGCAATTTAATAATGTAGGCTTACAATTTTTGAATTTCAAATTTCCACCTGGAGGGACGATGAATTTTGGCCTACAGCCTCCCCCTGGAGCTACAGCTGATCAAACCAACGGGCTTGGCTGGTATGCGAATTATATAAAAGATTCCACTAATCCGATTTGTTAAGGAGGGTACCATGAGTATTTATATTTTAAGCCGGAAATTAATGGAGCAGAAATCATTGTATCAAGCAGTGGTTGAAGCTAATTTGATATCTCCTACTGATCTTGAGACGTTGAGACAATTATTGGTGAATTCGTTTGGAGTCGCAACTGACGATATCTTGGTCATAACTAATCCCGTAATTGATGATGCAACTGCAACTCATCTGAAGCTCAAAGGCTCTATGCAAGTATTAAAAAAGACCACACGTATAGCTGTTGAATTTATCTGGGATGGAACAGAATTGAAAATTGTTCTTGCAGCAGAATTCAGTTCGAAATGGAAACTACGCGATAGCTTTCCAGGACTTCCACCATCACCACTGGACTTGTTAGAGATGAATGGCATTACGTTCTTCTTTGCAACTACGGATTTGACTGATTGTCCAGTTGAAGGAGGCCAGTTCATTCCTTATTTGAAAAAAGGGCAAAATTTAGTGTGCGATTTTTCAGTTAAGGATAAGCTGTTTCAATCCTATAAAGCCTACCTTCCAGATTCGAAGCTTTATTTGTTCTATACTCCTCTTGATGTCCAAGGCTTATTACGTAAAGAGTTGCCTCACTGGGAATGGACACAACAACTTTCTGGCGTTATGGCGAACATGCCAGACTTTTTAAATGTATTGAATCCGGGATTAGGATTATCAATTAATGATGTACGAATCAAAGCTTTTTTGGTAGCTGAACTACGTGTTCCGAATGGGTCACTTATTAAGGTACGGTTGGAGCAGCTCACAGACGGTAACTACCAACTAAGTTTAGGAGATGTTAGGGAATTAATCACTCCTCCTCAAGTATTTGCGCTCATGGAAGGACGAAATTGGTTTAAAGGAATTCCCTCTAAAATGCTATCTTTTTTTGTTGAAATGACGCTGTTAGATTATAAAGTAACTCTAAATGGAACTAATCATCAGATGAATTGTCATGAGATAACTGTTGCTTCCACCCAAGCATGGGAGGTGGGGAATCTCTCTATGATCCCGGAGATTTATTGGAAGGTTGGGGATTGTCTCCATCCGGGTGAACAGGAATTGATTGTTCGAGGGCGCATATTAGTAAGTGGATTCAAGGAAGCCGTTCTTTTATTAAAAGAAGATCTTTCTTTTCATGGGATCTTTGATGCAGAAAATGACACGATTCAGGTGAACGATATTCTAAATGCATTTGAAGGCAATGTTATCAACCTACCTGGAACCTTACACTTTCCAATCAAACAAATGGATTTGACCATTACAAATGCTTTGAATGGTGACTATAAAGTTATACTTATTGGGAAGAGTGATCTCAATCTCTTGAATTTTCAAATTCAAGATCCTACCTTCGAATGGCGCAAATTCAGTTATATTAACCAGATAAGATATCATTACGTGTTTCGAGGGAAAGTAGTGATTGGACCATTGAGCTTTGATGTGGAAGCTCAGCTGAATTCAGTGGGGTGGTTATTAAAGGGGATGACTTTGAAAGAGGTCAAGATGAGTAATTTGGTGCCTTCATGGCCATTCTCAGATGTGATCGCGGATAGTATAGCCTTTGAATATCAAATCACTGATAATGCAGATAACGATTCATATAGTATATACGCAGATTTCAAATGGAAAATTAATGAACGATTTTTACAGCTAGAAATCGATGCCGTATTAAAGATTGAGGGAGGCTCCACCCATAACAATTATACAATTGAAACGGAAGTGGAGATACCAAGGTTAGGGGCACAAGTGTGTCTAACTTATATTCTAGGTGGAGCTCCAATTTACAAGGTTCGATGGGAAGGTATGACATTTGATTACTCACCAGATCAAGAATATATGCGTTTTGCTTTTACAGGTAATAACATAAGATTCCTACTGACAGCTATGATGAAGTTAACAGGGAGACCTTACTTCCATCTGCCTGAACCCTTAGACCAGCTCTTAGATAAGGTGGGGCCAGCTTCCGTTCTTTTTGATTTAGGAGCTGCTGAAAAGGTTACTTTAGAGACAGATTTGAACATAAGTATTTTGGGGTTAGATTTGAAAAAACTTAACGTTAACAAAGATAACTTAGATCACGTATTTGTTACTATTACAACTAACCAGTTCGACCTTGAATGGGATCTTAGTGACCCAAAAGAGCAGCCTAACATTAAATTGTTCCCCGATTTTTCAACAACGTTTGACCTTGAGTGGCTAGGACTAGCGCAAAGATACACCATGAATCAAACTAAGTTTGATTCCGTGGGTGATGCGGTCAACGCGATGAAATGTGCCTTTCAAAATGGAGCCGGATCAGCTGAATTACCTTATGATGCGGCTAGCCAGTGGCTGATGGGTACGGAGTTTAATTTGTTACAATACAACACAGGGGATTATTTCCT
Source organism: Paenibacillus sp. FSL R10-2734 (assembly GCF_037963865.1). Classification (NCBI taxonomy): domain Bacteria; kingdom Bacillati; phylum Bacillota; class Bacilli; order Caryophanales; family Paenibacillaceae; genus Paenibacillus; species Paenibacillus sp. FSL R10-2734. The sequence continues at coordinate 4,031,244 of NZ_CP150170.1, forward strand.
CAATATGCAGCTTGTTTTTAATGATCCCAAGTTATATGGGTTAAAGATTGCATTAAAGGGTGAATTGGCGAAGCTGTTCGACGGTCTTGAGTTGGAGGTTATGTACACTAAGCTTTCAGAATCCAAGGGGGTTTACTCAGCCGAACTAACACTTCCAGATTCCATGCGATACATTCAAACCCCACCGTTTACGATAATCATTCCGATATTTGGCATCAAAATTTACACGAATGGTGATTTTGAGATTGACGTAGGTTTTCCTCGGGATCTCGATTTTTCAAGATCTTTCACCATTCAAGCTCCCCCATATTATTCAGGTGCCGGTGGGTTTTATTTGGCTCGATTGAAATCGGATGCTTCAGAGTATGTTCCAATAGCAACGAATGGCCATTTTGGACAAGTCTTAGCTTTTGGTTTAGGTATGGCTCTTGGAGTGGGTAAGGACTTCAATAAAGGAGTTCTAAAGGCAGGATTTAATGTGAGTGCGGTTGGCGTCTTCGAGGGTGTTCTCGCAACATTTCATCCCGATAACGCAGTTAAGGAGGAACGTTATTTTTCATTAGATGCAATGCTTGGTGTCATTGGACGAATCTATGGAAGTGTGGATTTTGGTTTTGTGATGGCTGATCTTAACATAGCTGTTAACCTGGTCATTCGTACTTTGATCGCTGCTTACAAGAACCTGGTTCTGGAACTAATAGCGACTGTGGATGTATCCATTAAGTATCGTATTAAAATTTGTGGTGTGAAAATCACAGCCTATAGCTCTTTTCATCAGATGTGAATGAATCGGTTGATCTTGGAGGAGGGAGTAAGGCACCGTGGATAATAGAGGGTGAGAGCCTAATTGCACCATACATTACTAATGAGTGTAAAGCACCCGTTTGGAAACAGCTTCCGATAAATCGCAGAATTAAGATCAAGACGTATTTTGTTCCTCAGCTTACACTGGATCAACCGAAAGAGACGGATTCAGTTAATGCTCATTACGTTGCAATGCTTTATATAAAGAAAGATGAATTTAAAGGCTTGTTAGAATCACTTTTCTTATGGGTATTACAAGCCTTTGGTCAAGGGGATCTGGACCAAAATAACCCTATTATCACTAAGCAAGTTGTTAGTGATGCACTTTGTTGGTTCAGGGATGAAACAAACGGGACTCCGATGGATTATGATCATTTAGTTCAATATTTTTTCACTGATGAAGGTGCGATCCAAATCCATCAACCTGGCAGTGATTTGAGCGATATTTCTGTGTTCCCAATGGTTCCAGCCCTTTCGATGCGAGTTCCTTATTATAACGGGACTTCGCCCGTAGATGTAGACTTTAGCTTATACAACGAGTTAACACCAGTATATCTTGATAATCTTAGATTACATTTCTCACAAGTCCGAGCACGTTATTTATCGGAACTTGGTCAATCGATATCAAAACGCAGCTATTCATGGACTACAAGTCATAAATCGGCCTCTAAAGTCTTGTACGAAGATTTCTTTGTTTCACTCGCCAAACAAGGACTTCAAGCTACAATGGATCTATTTAAGGGTGATAACAGTTTAGAATGGGATGCTATAAAAGCCGAGTTGGAGTCTAAAAGCTCTGATATTTCAGCAATGGCGAGCCATTCATTGTTAAGCGGTATGCGGCCACCCAAACTAGACGGGTTTGAAAATAATGTTTCAATGGTATGTACAGGCAATCCTCCAGTCTCCACCATGTCTCTTTACCAACTGACGGGTCAACAGTTTCTTTTACCAATCTTTACTCAGGTGCCTGATTGTAACGATTATGGTATTAAGATATCCTCAAACCAAACCTGGGTTCGTCTCTATGATTCGTCTAATATTGAGACAAGTGAAATCTGTGTGAGCCTCCTACGAGAGGATATCGCAAACATCCAAGAGTTGACAATCGAAGCGAACAATGGCATCAAAACAATGTCTGGTATTGGGATATTGCCTACCATGAAGCAAGTTACAAAGTGGTATACACTTGTTTCCCCTACAACAGTAGGTAATTTGCAGCTATGGAGTTTCCCCAACAGCCTGCTAGGACTTATAGCGAAACAAAGCCCAATAAATGCATCTTTGTATGCTCAAGTGAACCAGGATGGTAACGGGGACGGCACCATTGATTATCGGTCAGGTGTTATGATTAATGTATCGCTGAAGAAGCTGCCGGAAAGGGATAGTGTTACTGGAGTCAAGCTAGATGGAGCACTGTTTGAACTAGTAGGTACGGATGAAGCCGGTACAACTCTTTTAGAAAGATGGCTTACTTCCAATCAAGGGGATCCAGAAATACAGGTGAGTTATTCAACGAAAAGTGGTGAATGGACTCTAGGTGAAGGTATACCTACCGTTGTGAAAAGCAACCTTTCTACTGAAACCAATCCGATGAATGGTTTATCTTTTCAGAATACGTATGAAAGTATTCTATGGGCATGGGAGTGTAGTATCGTTCGTTCTGGAGGCTTCTATCTCCATTATGAGAATAATGGGAATACACTTCCCGAAGAGATCTTTAATGAACAGGGCATAGGTCAAATCCGTCTGATCCTGTTGAACGAAGTAAACTCAACAACCTTGGATACCTATTCAAATTGCTTATTAACCATGTCTGGACAGACAGCACCACTCTATATGAATCTGACCAAGAATAGAGCAACGAGCGCTAATAACGATGATTCACTAATGAGGATTTCTTCTCGTCTAAGCTTACCTTTCATGGATACGGGACGTCTTCTTCAAAATCAGCTACTTAATACGATTGAGCTTACTATTCCGAAATCCGGTGGGTTTGTTCATTCTGTTGCCCGAAGTGAAACCCTTCTGTCTATATCTGAGAGTTATGATGTATCTCTGGAATCTTTACTATGGGAAAACAGGAATCTAAAGAACCTCTTTCTGGTCGGTAATCTCCTTGACGTTTCATGGCCCATTCAAGAAAAGGTTAACACGATGCCTGTGGGGCATGTAGGTTTCTCAGTCCTCAGGGATGAGGTAGCAGATAACGATACTATCGAGAATTATTTGGAACAGATTTATCGACTACTAGGATATCGTATTCGAGGGAATTCGGATTTTTGTCAGAGCATTGATGGACTAGCAGTTGCTATTCACAGTTTAAATGATGATGAGGGGAAGTATGAGAACGTAGTTCCTATCTTCCCTTATGCGAAATATAATCCACTGAATTGTATGCCTACGGTTCCGAATAACTATTGTGTGCCGGAGTTTGACTTGAATCCCTATTCCGGAATAGGAAAAACGGTTCAAATCGATTTCTTTTGGCATGATTACTTTGGAAACCAACTGGTGATGAAACAATTCCCGAATTTCATTCAAATCCCAATTGGATTTACTGATCGTTTATTAGCTATTGAACAGTGGCCTGGTATAACGACTTCTTACACATTTAGTGTAAAAGAGATGAAGCGGAGATTGCATATCGAACTTCTGTTGAATTTTGAGTTATATAAACAACAGCCAAATGAAGAGTACGGGGTCTATCTTAAGCGGTTGGAAGCAGACATGCTAATTTACACAAAAATTTATTATCAGCTATGCCAGTGTGACGAGACTGGTAATCCTTTAGTTTCGTACAAAGTGCAAACCAGTCTTGATGAGTATGTAGATCATTTATTTGACACCGTTCAAACTGACGAATTAAAAGCTTTTATCACCGATTGCTGTATCTACTTAAATAACCTGTTAAATCCTCTCGACTGTGATGGGAAAAGTGAAATTAGGAAGTCACTCGATTGGCTCATCGAAGATACGAATCCATTGGATATTTATGAATTAAAAGTACTCTTGTTTATAGAGCGTCCGATTGATTTAGTGGATATAAACTTCAAAGACGAAGACACTGTTCGAGCCGCTGTTTCGGAAATTCGACCGATGATCAAAGAGAACAACTTAGTGGACTCTGATCCTAAGATTCGTTCTCTGAAGAAATTCGCAAGAAACTTTGAGATGGTATTCAATATGGATGCTTATGATCTGAAAGTGGCCATGGGAAGAACTAGGTTCGGCAGTACAGGAACAGATGCTGATAAACTATGGGCTGTCCGAGTTGCAAAACCTGGAATTACAGATCATGATCCAGATGCCACTTGTGGGGACAAGAAAGGACTGCGATATACGGTCGGTGCTTATCCGATATTTTTTGCGCCAAAGTTAATGTCCAAAAGTAAGATTTCCCGGCTTGTTAGCATCCCTGAGTTTGATGGGGCTACTGGAACATTGGGGATATATAGGAATCAATTAATCGGACCGATTGATATGGATAATTGGGCAAGATTGTATTTAAGTGCAATAGAAAATCTATTGTCAGCTTCCATGGGATGCAAAGTGTATGAGAAAGATCCACCTATGTATAGAAGTATACTTAGTCTAAAGGAACAATTAGCTAAGATCATACCGGAAACACTTGACCCCATACTAGAACCTACTGAGAGTGAGCGAATTAATGTTCCAATGGAAAAGTTAAAAGCCGATGCTGCCGAGAAACTTAAACAGCATTTGCTGATAAAGTTAACTAATGCCTATGACATTGAGACCATTGTCTCGTTTCCAGTTTCCGTTCCTTGGAGTCCATGTACCGACTCTCAGGCACAGCTTCCACAATTGTATGGGGGCATTAAGGTTCAAAAAAATACCAAACCTCTACGAAATGAGGAGCAGGGTGGAACTGAATCAGCTTATCAAACCTCGAATTCTAAAGTACTACTTGAGAAAGGGGATAGTGCTCTTAGTTTTACATTCGATGCGAAGTGCGCTGAATGTCAATCCAGTGTAACGGTTGATTTAGCTTATGAAATCCAACATATTGAGCACGAAATAGGAAGTCTCCCAAATATTGAAGGTTATAAGGCTTCTTCATGGCTAAGTTTTATTCACCCACTGGAGCAAGTTGAAATAGCTAAAGATGTAACTGTCCCGATACCACTTCGTTTTTATCCGGATGAACCTAAAATGATTAGACATGAAGGGGTTTCCATGCTTCAGGGTCTAAACAATACATCTGAGGAAACTACGGTGCAAACAGCCGTGAAGTGGAGATATGGGTTTGAGTTTGAAAGAGGATATGCTTCTCAAGATATTCTGGAATGCCAAGTGATGTTTAATCAGAAATCTAATGCTGCATTTGTGAAGGTGGAAGACTTTTATGATAAACTCACTCGATGTGTACAAGTATACAGAAAGATGGAAGAGGTTCTAAAACAAGATAACATTGATGAGGAGCTTTTGCTGAAGATTGTATCTTCCTTTATGACATTAGCAATTCCAGTAGCGTCTTCTTGGAAAGAATGGTATGAACATGGAAACAGAAGAGCAATGAACGTAATCTCTGATACTGAATATCGCTTTAGAATTCTACAAACACAATGCGATTACAACGGTGAGAAACAAATTCTCAATATGATTATCAATCCTGTATCTACACCAGTGGAGCTTAAAAATCTAGCTCCAAAGCTTCAAATTGACGGCTATATTCTGGAGAAGATCGCCGACAATAGTTATGTGTATCAATTAAAGAACCCAGGTGGAGGGAATAAGTATTTAAGTTGGGCGGACGGGTTGGAACTTCCGAAAAGGAGTATCCAATTTGATGATTTACATTTAGCTTATTTACAAGATGCATGGGCTGGATTAATGGTAATTCGGAATGCGGAACTCGTTCCAGGAAGAACAACGAATGAGAATTTTGTATATAGAACACCTGTCATTCGATTCCCCATGAAATTAACACCTCAATTGGATATCTACCCAACAATCCATATAGCAGCTATAGGAGCAGCAGGAGGGCAATTAGTAAGACGTTCACTGGATGAACATCTTACTGCATTATTTACAAGTTTGTATGGAGAAATGAATATAGGCTCGAAGATAGACAAATCAATTATTAAGGTAAAACCACGGTACCAACAAAAACTGAGTGGTAACTTGAGATTTGGGACATTACCTATATCATTGATTTTACCTTCAGATTATCAACTACCTGTTGATGATGATTTTATCAAAATATTGGGAGGCAACATTCGGGATTGGTATAATCAAGTTGAACCGTATAAGGACGGGGTTTACCAATTTGAACTTACACTATACACAAGTGTAGATGATGCTAAAGCTCCTTTGGTTCGTCTTAGAAATTTGGTGTTAGATCGTAAGGATATTACACACGAATAATGTTAAGGATTGCTTTGCAAAATAACTAACATAATTTATTTGAGAAAAGCTTGTTAATCAGGCTTTTCTTTTTTTTAGTCTACCTAAGGATAATTTCAAGTCTAGACAATTTCGATAACAGTGGTAAATGCAGTGGCTTTCCATTTCGTAAGAATCTTCTATAGATGCTTTGTTTGCGGTACAGCTTTGAAAAAATGATGATAGATCAAAGCAATTGTGGGCACTCTATAACCTAATCTTTATTATAGGAAGGACTACAATAGCATGTGCGGAATAGCAGGAATACTAAAGTTGAATGGGCGCGCCCCGCAAGAAGAAACCTTAAAACAAATGACAGGGGCAATTCATCACCGAGGACCTAATCATGAGGGAGTATGGCTCGATTCTCGGATTGGACTCGGTTTTCGAAGATTGTCCATTATTGATTTACGAGATGGAAATCAGCCCATGACTAATGAAGATGGTACACTATGGATTGTTTTTAACGGTGAAATCTATAATTATAAAACACTACGAGATGATCTTAAGCTAAAGGGACATCACTTCCAAACGCAATCAGATACAGAGGTCATTGTGCATTTATTTGAGGAATACGGCAAGGACTGTGTCCATCATTTACGTGGAATGTTTAGTTTTGCGATTTGGAACCTTAAGGAACAGACTCTTTTTGCTGCTAGGGATCATTTTGGTATCAAGCCTTTTTATTATTACAAAGACGAGGATCATCTTTTATTTGCTTCGGAAATTAAAAGCATACTTGCAGTTCAAGGCGTACCAAGAAAGCTGCAGTATCAAAGTTTATTCAGCTACTTAACTTTTCAGTATGTACCGCAACCGGATACGATGTTTGAACATATTCATAAATTAGGACCTGCAGAGCGAGTATTTGTTAACCCTAAAGGTGTAATGAAGATCGAGAAGTATTGGGAGCCCCATTTTCATCCGGTAGAACGATCTTTAGCAGACTATGCCGAAGAAATTCAGTGGAAATTGAAAGAGTCTGTAAACCTTCATTTACAAAGTGATGTGAATAGAGGATGTTTTTTGTCCAGTGGAATTGACTCCACAGCCATAGCTGCAATGATGAGAACAGAGGAATCAACAAAGACCTTTTCGATTGGATTTGAAGGGGCGAATAACGAAACGATCATTGCAAATCAAACGGCAGCTAAACTGGGAACGGATCATTATTTTCACGTCTTATCTGAAAAAGATTTCTTTGAGAGTATACCGAAAACGGTGTGGCATCTAGATGAACCTGTCGCGGATCCTTCCGCCATTGCTCTTTATCATCTAAATCAGCTTGCAAAAGATCATGTCACGGTTGTCCTATCAGGGGAAGGTGCGGATGAATTATTCGGAGGATACCGGATCTATAGAGAGCCAGGTGCATTAAGGCCTATATCATGGATGCCCAACTTCATAAAGGATACGTTACGAAAATCATTAACCATATATCCTTATCAATTTTACGGTAAAAATTATTTACTTCGGGGGCTGACACCTTTAGAAGAGCGTTTTATCGGTAATGCTAATATCTTTAACAAAAGCGGAAAGATGAACTTGCTCCACGAATCGGTACATGCTCAAAATAGCTTTTTACATCCCACAGATATCGTTAAGCCTTTTTATGATAAGACAGTTCACCTAGACCCAACAACAAGAATGCAGTTTATTGATATGAATTTTTGGCTGCCTGGCGATATTTTGTCAAAAGCAGATAAGCTGTCCATGGCACATTCGTTAGAATTAAGAGTACCGTTTTTAGATAAAGAGGTTTTCGAAACGGCTCGTAAAATTCCTGTCTCCAATCGAATTGCCAACAAAACAACAAAACTTGCTTTGCGTAAAGCTATGGAAGGAATCGTTCCGGATTCTATTGTTAATCGACCCAAATTAGGATTTCCCGTACCGATTCGTGACTGGCTAAAGACTCCAATTTCGAATATAATGTTTGAACAAATACGATATAGCGGTATTGATGAAATATTCAATATGAATATCATCGAAGAGATGTTTAACCAGCATCGGAGTAATAAAGGTGACTATTCGCGTAGAATATGGTTAATTTACATTTTTTCCGTATGGTACACGCTTTTTATGAAAGATGATCTGAAGCAATTAAACAGTGCCGTGTTGTAATGGGGGAATGATTCGTTTGAATATTGAGGAATATGCATGGAATAAACATGAGCTGCAAATAAAAGAAACCCATGATTTTACTTATAGTAGTCCAAAGATAAAGATTGTAGATAACAATGATTTAAGAAATCAACTTGAAGAGACGCTTGAAAAATTACCGCAGAAGTTACTTGCCAAATGGGCTTTGAGAGTAGCAGTTGCACATCTGGATCATCTAGATAGCCATCTAGTGAAAGACCCGCGAATAGAATTAGGAATAGAAACTCTAGAAAAGCGAATAACTGGTGATATAAGAGCCTTTGACTTAAGAAAAGTTGGATTTATAGTCAATGAATTGGCTAAAGAGTCCACAACTGAAGCTAGTAAGTATGCTGCGCGTTCTTTTGCACAAGCCATAGCAACTGGTCATATGAGAGGACATGCTATGGTTAGCAGTGACTACGCAGTTAAATTGGTGAATTGCATATCTAATAATTCCTCAGTAGCAGAGGCTGCCACCAAAGAACGCGAAAGACAGTTAAGGATCGTTGAAGAGTTGCTTTGAAATTGGAGCATTAAGGATGAAAACATGTATGAAGATACTGTTATAAGTGAATTAATGGTAATAATTAGCTTTTTATATTTAAGAAGTATGTAAAGAACAAACAACATTAAACACACATATATATAACCGCACAGAGTTTAATCCGAGTTTCTGATGCACTTTAAAGTTTAATACTCGTTAGAGACAAATTGATTTCTATAAAAAAGAAAAGATAAAGAGTGTTCATACAAGGGACGTTAATTTGAACGTTGTATCGATCATCATTAATGGACAGCTGATTAGCAATATTATATTCAAATTGGCTGGTTCCATTAGTTTATATACTACTTCCTCACAAAACCCGTATTTTGTACATATGTCTATGAGTTGGGAAATGCCCTGTTTGGTTCTTGGTTGTTGGCTTGTGCTTGTAATGACACAAAGTTACCTACATAAATATAAATGTCACCCTCCCTATAATGATAACAAAAAATCTGATCTTCAAAAAAAAAAAATGTTTTCAATGTAAAAAGACTATCTCCATTAGGTAATAGTCTAGTAAAGGTTGTGGCTGATAGGGATCCAATTCGCTGGGTAACCTTGTTTTGTTCTCCCCCATTCAAATCCGCCATCTCTTGAAATGGACGAGGTAGCTGCTGAGCAGACTACCAAGCACGTCTCGGCCGTTTATCAAACCGTATGCAGAGTTGATTGCGACCTCCGAAACGAAGTAGTCTTCTTCTCGGTCACTGACATTCGGCTAAATTCGCTCTCTCCCTTAGAAAGTTACAATAACTTTGCCTTGTGAGTGACCAGTAGAAACTTGTTGTAACGCCTTATTAATATCATCAAATTTGTAAGTTGAATCAATTGAAGGTTTAATATTGTCATTTTCTATAAGGCTGGTAATCTGTTGTAACTGTCTTCCATTGGCTTGCACAAATAAAAAGTGATATTCTTTTTTATCTCTTGCTGCTAAACGGTCTATACGAGCAGAAACTAAACCAAACAACATTTTTTTCCACATTGGAAGATTATTTTCAGCGGCAAAGCGATAATTTGGTAAGGCTTTTAATGATACTAATTTTCCTTGTGGTTTTAAAATAGAAAGTTCCGTTTTTATTTCGTTTGTACCCAAGGTGTCTATAACATAATCTATATTAGATAGAACCTCAGCATAGTTTTCCTTTTTATAATTTATAAATTCATCTGCTCCAATCGACAGTACACGTGATCGACCTCTTTCACTGCCACTTGTAATAACGTATAATCCCATTGTTTTAGCAATAGGGATCGCCATAGCACCGAATCCGCCAGTTCCGCCAGGAATAAATAGTTTTGCATTAGGCTGAGCGTTGAGTACTTCCTTCAATGCTTGATAAGCTGTTAAAGCAGTAAGGGGAACCGCAGCCGCTTCAATTAAGGATAGATTTTCAGGTATTTTAGATATTGCATCATCTTTGACCGCCACATATTCAGCGAAAGCTCCTATTTCATTCACCGGCAGCCTCGTATAAACTTGGTCACCAACCTGAAAATCAACAACATCTTTACCAACTGCCTCTACTACACCAGATAGTTCATTGCCTAATGTTAATGGGAAATCATAATTAACAATCATTCGGATACTGCCATTCAAAATAAGAATATCTAATGGGTTTACACCTGCAGCTTTTACTTTGATGAGTACCTCGCGATTATTGATTTCTGGTATTTTAACATTGTTTATTTCCAAATGAATTTCTTTTGAGTATTTCTGCATTTGAGCAGCTCTCATGTTTTGCCAGCTTCCTTTCCACTTGAAAATCTTATGACGTACAATTTTTAGTTGTACGCCATTTGTGGTTTCACTTATTCTTACTGCTGTTGAGTTTTTAATTTTTCCATTATAGGGTAGTCTGTATAACCTAAGCTTCCGTTACCAGCGTATAATGTTTTAGGATCAACCTCATTTAAAGGAAATCCTTTTTTTAGACGATCCACTAAATCTGGATTAGCTAATGACCAGACGCCGATTGGTACCACGTCAGCAATACCATTATCAATATCTACACTAATATCATCAAGTGCCCGCCCTGCTCGATTAACCAATAATGGATTTGACCAAATTGAACGAATTTCACGGAGCAGTATTTCGTTCCCTAAATGCATAACATGGAGGTATGCTAAATTATACTTTGCTAGTTCTTTTACAAGATGGCGATAAACCTCAGGTCCTTGTTCGCCTTCATTAATCCCACCAAGAGGTGTTCCTGGCGAAATTCGGAAGCCGGTTCTTTCTGCTCCAATTTCTTCAACGACTGCTTTTGTTACTTCGATTGCAAAGCGAGCACGGTTCTCCACTGATCCACCGTATTTATCTATTCGTTTATTAGAATTTTCACTGATAAATTGATTGATAAGATAACCATTGGCTCCATGAATTTCAACCCCATCAGCCCCTGCTTTAATAGCTGCTGCAGCTGCTTTTCGGAAGTCTGCAATAGTATTTTGAATATCTTCTTCACTTAGCTCTCGTGGGACAGGTATTTCCTGCATTCCTTTAGCAGTAAACATTTCTACACCAGGTGCGATCGCAGAAGGTGCAACTGCTTGTCGATGATGTGGAGTATTGTCAGGGTGCGATATACGGCCCACATGCATTAATTGTATGTACATAAAGCCGCCTGCTTCATGTACTGCATCCGTAACCTTTTTCCATCCTTCTATTTGCTGTTCAGTATAGATGCCCGGCGAATTTAAATAACCTTGTCCATCATCAGTTGGTTGTGTACCTTCACTAATAATTAATCCCATTGATGCTCTCTGAGCATAATAAAGGGAGCTTAGTTCTCCCGGTGTGCCGTCCTTTTGTGCTCTACTACGTGTCATAGGTGCCATTGCTAAGCGATGAGGTAATTCCATATTTCCAATTTTCGTATTACTCCACAATTTGTCCATTTTGTAATCTCCTCAATAAATTAAGTTAAAAATGAAATTGGTATTAAGAAAGATGAGGGTATAGTGCAGGAACGCCACCTGCAAGTCCACCTTGTATCATTCGGCTGTTATCATCAGCAATAATTTCAAAGCTGCCAGATTCTATGCCATCAATAGCTATTTTTGCGATATCTTCAGGGCTTACTTTGGGAACTTCTAAGCCGGATGTCATGTCTGTCTCCATAAAGCCAACATGTAATCCTGCTACTCTCACATTATGTGGATACAAGTTTATACGTAAATCGTTCGTCAATGCCCATGCTGCAGCCTTCGCGGCTGTATAAGCACCCGCAGTTCCGGAACTAAACCAAGATAATGCGGAAAGAATATTCAAAACCGATCCTCCCCCGTTTTTCTCAATGATCGGTGCAAAAGCACGAACCATGTATAGCGTACCGAAGAAGTGCGTATCAAACTCCAATTGTATTTTTTCCACATCTCCTTCCAGCAAAGAAGCACCAGTAGATGATCCTGCATTGTTGATTAAAAGCGTAACGTCCTTTGCGAGGATAGCAGCTGCTTCAACTTCTTGAGGGTTGGTAATATCAAGCTTTACAGGTATAACGCCTGGAATATCGATGGTTTCCGGATTTCTTGCACCTGCATAAACCTTAGCCCCTCTGGATAGAAGTTCAAGGGTGAGATGGCGGCCAAAACCTCGGTTTGCACCAGTTACAAATGCCACTTGTTCAGAAATTATCATTTTATTTACTCCTTTTATTCATCGTTTAAGTACAATATGGGAATGATCATTCTAAAATGTACACAAGAATAGATCATTCGTGAAAGAAAACTATAGCAGGGAAAGAAATATATTTCGAGAACGATCATTCTAAAAAGTATGCAAGAATGATCGTTTAAAGAGAACTTTATACGAGACAAGACTCAGTTTTGAGAACAATCATTCTAGAATATGCATAAGCAATTATATTTTAAAATAATTACTTATATAAAAGTTTAATTGATAAATCAGCTATTCGATGTAATTTTTCTTTAGGTACTGAGGTTCTTGTCATTACCCTTAACCCCACACAAACAGAATGCATATGTTCCGCTAGTTCGTTGGCATTGAAATCCAAGCTAAATTCGCCATCCTGCTGCCCCCACAGAATAATATCTTTGAGCAGCTTCTCTGATAATGTGAACGATTCGGTGGATTTCAAATCCACATTGGCATCGCGCATTGCTAATTCCACCGCTGAATTCACCATCAAACAGCCTGAGGGCGAATCTTCTTCTCCATTTATTATGAAACTAAAGATAAGCTGAAGAGCCTCAGTTGCAGTCTTGGAACGTTTAACTTCCCTTGTAAGCTCAGCATTCACTTTATCGCGAAAACGGTCCATGGCTTTCAAAAACAGCGTATGCTTGTCGCCAAATGTGTCATATAAACTTCTTCGATGAACTCCCATATGCTCTACAAGATCTGTCAAAGATGTCTTCTCGTACCCCTGTTCCCAAAAAAGCTTCATCGCCTTATCTAATACTTCGTTCTCTTCGAATTCTTTGCTTCTTGCCATTCTATTCCCTCCCTAATAGTAAATGTAACATATTGAGAACGATCGGTAAAGAATTGATTTTCTAATCACTTTTAACGATGTGCTCTCTTGTGATTCAGGTCGACAATTAAACATGAACTGTATATTTAAATGATAATCAAATCGGGATATAAAAGAAGAAGACCCGCGTTAGGCATAGGTCCTCTTCTTTGCTAACGTTGCTGTCCTGATTTACACTTCAATCATTAACAAGGTGTCTAGTAGTTGGTTCTGATCATATATATTGCCGTTCTCCAGTTTGTGCTGCTTTCTCCACTGCATCAAGTAACTGATGAAGTTTAACCGCATCTGCGAAACTTGGTGTTGTAGCTGTTCCTTCCTGGATGTCTCTGGCAAACTTATGGTATGCCTGAGCGATATTCAGAACAAATCCTGAGTCACTCTTAAGGGAATCCGGTACCCAGGAATATGAGTCGGGAATTGTTAACTCATGTAACTCTTGATCCATAGATCCTGCTCCACGTAATTGATGTGATCCGAATTGAATAGATGCAGGTGCACTCAACACGATGGTGCCATTTTCCCCGAATATTTCAAGGGTTAGTCCTGTCTGATGTTTGACTCCACCCTGAATATGAATGCTCGCTGCTGCACCGTTAGTCAATTTTCCTGTAATCAGTATTTGATCATCCGTCGTCTTCTTAATAAATTTATGGATATCTACCAATTCGACTTCTGGAAACTGTTGTGCTGTGACAGCAGAGAGTTCTGTAAAATCCCCAAGCATGTAGGTAAAAGCATCGAGATTATGCCCGCCTACAATAGTGAGCAAGTTCCCTCCAAATTTTCGATCAAATAAGTACGCAGTAGCCTTGTCCGCTACTCCCCCCATTCCATCCAAAGATATCTTTAAATTGGCTGACAAGACTTTTCCAACATAGCCTTCCGCCAATAAATCTTTCACATAATTAATAGCTGGAGCTTGTCTGGCTTGTAATCCAACTGCATTTGGTAACTGGTTGGACACTACCAACTCCTGCATTTCCAGTGCTTCTGCAGTATTTGATCCTAGTGGCCATTCACAATATATCGGTTTTCCCGCTGGGGCAATGGTTTTAACAGCATTATAATGTTCCTTGACGTTAATACTGACGACTACCATGTCCACATCAGGATGCTCTGCCAAATCACTCATGTTATCAAAGCCGTGCTCTGCGTGGAAAGCTTCTGCACTTTTCTTCGCACTCTCCATATTACTTGTCCCAACTGCCGTAAGCTCAAATTCATTCAGATGCTTAATAGCTGGTATATGTGTACCGCTTGCCCATCCGTTATTAATTGATCCGCCTATAATTCCTGTACGGATTTTATTGCTCATTTAAAAACAGCTCCTTATTTTGAATACTGATAACTTATCTATGATCCGGACATTTCAACTAATCGATTCTTACGGAAAAATCTTTCTTGATAAGCGGACTGATGAATCGCAAATATTATTTAGCTTGCTAAGTATATTGGAAAAGATGGAGAAATCATAATAAATTTCTCTCCATCATTTTCATTAATCGTCCTAGTATCAAGCGATCTTCCATAGAAAAAGACAGCAGTAATTTTTCCTGTTGGGCTTTCCATTTGATTTCAACCGGACCCTCTAATTCTTTTCCTTTGTCTGTAAGATAAATCCGCATAACCCTTGCATCTTGCTCATCACGTTTGCGGTATATAAATCCATTTTGCTCTAATGACTTGACCATATTCGTTACCGTAGGCGGTTCGCATTTTAAATGTTCACTTAGTTGCATTTGTGTGATCCCATCGCCCAACCACAAGCGATACAGCAAATTATCCTGGCCAACATAAAGGTTAAGTTCTCTTAGAGATTCGCTGTAATGTCGACGCATTTGGGAGGAGATCCGATCTAACGAATGACGAATATCACAATCCAATTGATCTTTCATATTTTCATCATCCCTCAAATGTTATTTAGCGAGCTAACTATAACACGATGAATTTGATGTTTCAAACAAATTTATCTTGAATTCATCCGATGGATTTAACAATTTCATCAACCACTTCTTGACATGTTGCAATTTGTTGAATGCCACCAGCTGCTTCAGATACACTTATGGTACCATTGATCAGATCGCCATCTAACATTCCAATTTTGAACCCTTCCCCATAATATTTGTATGCTTCTGCAGGCTTTCCTTGATTAATGAGTTCTAACGCTTTTTTGCCCGCATCTGTAGGAATTGTTCTCAAATGTCCTGCGCCTGACTTAAATTCAATAAACTCTTCACTCTTCACCTTAATAATGGCTTTTTTTGTTTCTATGCTAGCTGGATTTTCCTTAGTTACTATGAACCTTGTCCCCATGTACACACCTTCCGCACCCATAGATAGCGCTGCTTTCGCTCCTCGGCCATCAATAATCCCTCCGGCAGCAATCACAGGTATTTGTACAAGTGAAGTGATTTGTGGAACAAGCGAAAGAGTGCTAATTTTATAATCACTCATATGGCCTCCAGCTTCATAACCTGTAACGATAAGTGCGTCCACTCCTGATTTCTCAGCTTCTACAAGTTTCTCTACCGTTGGGCTTAAGTCTCTATACACTACTTTAATATCTTGTTCTTTAAGCCGTTTCAGTTCACGATCGACCACATTCAGCCCAATGGCAATAACGGTTTTCACCTCTTCTTTTACCAATACATCAAAAACTGCATTAGTAAATGGGTCTTCAGTAACCCCTCCCATCGGGAAAATGTAATTTACTGCAAAAGGTTTATTCGTTAAAGCTTTTACCTTGCGAATTTCTTGGGTTAACCGGTCTGCCATATCT
Organism: Paenibacillus sp. FSL R10-2734; assembly: GCF_037963865.1. NCBI lineage: Bacteria > Bacillati > Bacillota > Bacilli > Caryophanales > Paenibacillaceae > Paenibacillus > Paenibacillus sp. FSL R10-2734. The sequence goes on from NZ_CP150170.1 coordinate 4,047,424, forward strand.
TCTGCACTTGTTGCCTTTTCGGTTTGGCCAGCATTTGGCCCGAGTACGCCCATTCCACCTGCATTGGAGACTGCTGCAACAAATTCCGCAGAAGTTACCCATGTCATTGCAGCTGAAATAATAGGGTGTTCTATTCCCAGTAGTTCTGTAATTCGGTTTTTCATGATTGATTTCTCCTCTATTTAAATAATTTTTTTTATTATTACTTCGTATACCTGTTTTCAGGGTAAGGTAGACCCAAATTCCCCCGAAGTGTGTCGTCCTCATACTCCTTGCGGAAGATGCCTTTATCTTGCAAAATGGGAACAACCAATCGGATAAAATCTTCAAATCCGGCTGGATGATCCTGTCTTATGAGCAAGATATCCATGACGCCCTCTCGATACCAATTTTCTATTTTTTCGGCAACCTGCTCCGCAGATCCCAGCCATTGAGGTTTCGGCACTCGATAACCTTTAGGCATCCAAGATTCGATTTCCCTTAGCTTGTCCAAGGCTTCTTTTTCCGTTTCACCAACGATGGGATTATGAGAAGGCATCATCAGTAGGTCGTTTGGTGAACGCCCTTGATTTTGCACTTTACGTTTAAGTTCAGCAGTAAATGCCTTGAGATATTCAAAATCATCTCCAGGCGCCATGATGACCTCGGCATGCTGTGCAGCAATATCCATGAATTCCATGGAAGTACCGGCTTGAAAGACGACCGGTCTGCCTTGCCGGGATCGACTGACATTTAATGGCCCCTCCACTGAAAAGTAATTCCCAGTATAATTTAGCGGATGCATCTTAGCAGGGTCATAAAATACCCCGCTTTTCTTATCACGTATAAAGGCATCGTCTTCATATGAATCCCAAAGACCTTCAACAATCTCTAAAAACTCTTTTTTCATAGGATAAAGATCTGCTTTCCTTAAATGGGACCGGCTGTAGTTGGCTAACCCTCCCGGATTCGAGGTGATTGCATTCCACCCTGCTCTGCCCTTGCTAATCTTGTCGAGTGAGGCGATTTGTCTGGCAACCGTAAATGGATCAGCATATGAAGTCGCTATGGTTGCTGCCAAGCCAATGGAGTGAGTGACCATACTCAATGCAGATAAAATGGATACGCCCTCAAACATGCTTAGATAGTGAGGGATCATGCCAGGTCCAATATGACTTACATCCGCTAAAAAGATGAGATCGAACTTTCCCTGTTCAAGTTGTATGGCTTTCTGTACGTAATACTCAATATTCTCACTGGCATCTGCTGGAATAGCGGGGTGTCTCCAACCTGTGTGATTCCAGCCAACGCCATCAATAATTCCTCCTAATTTAAGCTTTCTTTTTTCCATGCTTGAATGATCTCCTTTTCACGAGTTCACGTATTTCAATGTGTTAAACCTATTTCCTTAGCCAATAATTCATGTCCTTTCTTTCGGCTTTCTTGATTAGGATAGAAGTCTGCAATTATAATTTCATCAACTAAACTTGCTCTCGCCATTTGATGAAGATGCTCAGCAACCTGACTAACACTTCCAATAACAAAGCGTTCTTTATTTCGTTCCCTAGCCAGCTCTTCTTGAGGAGTGTATATATGATTTTGAGCTTCGTCAGGTGTAGGTAAAGTTAGATTTCTCGTCCCTGTGCTCATCTGTGCCCACATTAACTCCGCCGGTCCTGCAATATATTTAGCCTCTTCTTCCGTCTCAGCTGTGATAACGATCGTCGCTAACATACTTTGGGGTTCATTTAAATATGACGAAGGTTTAAAATTCGAACGGTAAGCTCTTAAAACGGGAATAGCCAGTTGTGGTGCCAAATGAGCTGCAAATACAAACCCTAATCCTTTTTCCAAGGCAAAATGTAATCCGCCCTCGCTAGATCCCAGCATAAACATATCTGGAACCATTGATTTATCTCCAGGAGGATTGATGTGACTAAACGGGTGGGAATCTTTAAAGTTACGGTCAAAAAAGGAAAGCAGAATATCTAATTGCTCTGGAAAGTCATTCACCTCCATTAATTCTCGGGACCTTAGTAATGCCCACATGGTCCGGCCATCAGCTCCAGAAGCCCTGCCAATCCCAAGATCAACACGCCCTGGATACAATCCTTCGAGAAGAGTAAAGTTCTCCATTACTTTCAAGGGGCTGTGATTAGGCAACATGATCCCCCCGGAACCTACTCGAATTCTTTTGGTTTGAGCTGCTGCATGTAGGCTTAACAAGTCTGGTGAAGTCCCCATCAAAGTTGTTGTATTATGATGTTCAGTGAACCAATACCTGTTGTACCCCCACCGTTCTGCAAATTGAACCATTTCCGTTATGTTTTGAAGACTTTGCCTTGCATCAATTCCTTTATAGATATGAACGAAGTCTAAAATTGAAAGTTTTAGACTATTTGCTGTATTCACTTATCAGCAACTCCTTTCTATGTTATATTTACTTAGCTTGCTAAATGATTGCTGACATAAGCATAAAGTCAATATGTTCAGCTGCAAAGAGGGCAATATAAATGGACATGGTACAACTGTTTGTACCTTTTGACTAGGAGTGATATCAATGAAGGTTTGTAATGAAGGATTTGACAAAGAATTTATGGATGATAAAAGGGATATGTATGCGATAGCCTTCACCCAAAATGTTCTTTCAGGACGTTGGAAATATTTTATCTTATGGTTTCTAAAAGGAGAAACACGCCGTTATACGGATATAAAAAAATTTCTTGGAGGGTTATCACAAGGCTCGATCACCAATCAACTTAGGGAGCTTGAGAACGATGGGGTCATTAAACGTGAAGTATATCCGGAAGTTCCTCCGCGGGTAGAGTATTCGTTAACAGACAAGGGTATCAAATTACTTCCGATCCTTGAAAAAATGGAGGACTTCGGTAAAGAATACGGCGATAAACCCGAATTCGATGAAGGTTAGAACAAAGACAAAATCCCATATGCAGGTTTCTCTGCAAATGGGACAGTTCTCTTATACAGTGTCGATCTTAACCCGGCTAAACTCCGTTATGCCCTGGCTAACCAAAACAGCAAGTTTACCATGCTGAATATCGTACATTCGGGTACCCATCGTCACCTCCCCACCTACTAAAATTTGCATTTTGGCCCCCTCTTCATCGAGCTATAGTTCATTTAGTCGAATTCGCAATTTTTATTTTCCGTTTTCCAGATACTTCTTGATTTTATCGAGATCAATATCATTTGTTATTTTATATCGCTCCGTAGAAGAATTTTTATAATTAGTGATTACCATATGCTTTGTATCATATAGACTAATTCCGAATTTTTTTTCTCCTTGGTTCCTAAGTATAATATAATACGTTTCTATAGAAGTATCAGGAAGTTTCTTCACTCTTTTCAATTTTAAAGGAGCTAAAGAATCTAAAATTTGATCTGTATCTTCCTTATTTTTCAGAACCAATGTATTTCCAGTGTATTGAATTAATAGCATAGAAGTGACTTCCTTATTCCCAATCTTTTCGATAACTTCTTTCGTAAACGTTGTATTAGGATACATACGATTCTTTAACCCCGTGAAATCAAGTTGCATAACTAGTATTGCTAATAAGACAATCAGGTATCCGAAAGCAACAGGTGAACGACGTTTCATTAGGATGATCACGCTCCTCATAAGATGTTTTGAGAATGTCCGCTATGGAGAAGATTCCCGTAATGTTTTAGTATTTATTATTCCAAATAGCTTTCGGCAAGTTTCATCAAGGTTTCTTTGCTTACTTTATTTATGTCTCCACGTAAAGTATAGGCGTATTTCACCTTTTTGTCAGGGCTCTCGTATACCCATTTCAGCTCGTGGGTCTGCGAAGGAGCAAATTCTGTAAGCAGCATTTCTACTCCCTTCACTTGAACCTTCTCCTGCTTAAATTCAACGTTCTCGTCAATATACATTGTAGGATCGCTCTTTCCACTCAGATTAGTGATATTAACCCCGATTTTATCTTCGCCATTTTGATACGTAGCAAAGAGAAGGAAAAACTGATCTGTCATTTCAACCGGCATCATGGCATATCCCTGATTGGATTCTTCCGCCTGCTTTCTCAGCTTTTCTGCCATTTTCTTTTTTTCTTCCGAAGAAGGAGGATTCACTTCCTGAGCATTTTTAAAGATTACGTCCGCCTTTTGGAATGTATAATTTCCATTAACTTTGTCTGCGATCTTAATTGATTTATCCGTAATCTTATCTCTCAATTGAGAAAGATCTCGGAAGATAGTCACCTTCGTTCCAAGAATTGTTTCATGATTCGGATTATTGGCAACCATATAGAACAGCCCAGCTTCCCCGTTCTTTAGCACCTTATCCTTAAGTTCATAAAATGCCTTGTAACGCTCTATCTCATCTTTCGTTTCTGTTTTTTCGTAATCTTTCGTCGATTTAGTCTCATATACGACTTCGCCATCCTTATTCGTCAAAGAATGATATTGAACTGCCGCATAACCTGTGGAGGCCATTAACATCATCCCTACACACGCAGTCAAAACAACTTTATATTTCATAAAAAACCTCTCCTTTTCTTTTGGCTTAGCATGTAATATTCTCATTACTTTTCCTGTCAAGTCGGCGTCGGGAATGCGCGGGTCATCAAACAGTTTTTTCAAATCCCGATCCCTGTCCATATTCATACACTCCCACTCCTTTCACTTGAGCATAATACTTTCGGAATTTTGCAGATGTACGTTCGTATTTTTTACGAAGGCTGGCGCTGCTTTTGCCGAGAATCAATCCGATCTCCTGGTAGCTTTTATCCTCGACACAACGTAAGATTAATAAATTACGCTCTTCCGCCGATAATTTTGCCATGGCTTGATGTACGGATTCATCAAAATAGTTGGCGTCTATATGCAAATCGACTTCATTATTATCTTTCTCATCCTGGTAAAAGAAGGGCAAATATTTCACCAACTTTCGCTTGCGGATGATATCGATACATTGATGGTAAGCAATCTTGTATACCCAGGCGCCAAAATCTATTTGATATTGGGTATATTTCTTCAAGCTGCGGAATGTCTTCAAAAATACTTCCTGTGCGTTATTCTCGGCTTCGGCATAATTGCCCAGCATATGATAACAGTAGAGAAAAATCGGTTTTTGATAAACCTCCATGATTTTCTCGAATTTTTCTGTGTCCCCATCCAACACATCTGCAATGATCTGACTTAACTCCGTATCATTCAAGCTGTCTCCCCCCCTTTCACTCTATACAACGAAGAGCTCGACCCAAAATGTGACATAGCTTATCGTATTAGCATTATAGGCATTTATTGCGTCTCCATAAGGACCTTGCGTCCCCCAAAATTAAATGTCATATGGGCTAAATTCAAGCCGTTATAAAATATTCGATATTCTTCAGCTATTGCCTTTTCAACGTCCTCGAAACGAGCCTTTAAGAGACGCTGGGAGAGGGGGCTTTTGCCGTGCCAAAACTAGAAACCCTCTAACATTAAAGTACATGTTAGAGGGTTTCGTGCGTTGCTTCTAATGTTAGCGAATACTACTTCTTGATACTAATGGATTTCGTAATATTATCGAAGAATACATCTGCACCAAAATGCTCAGCTATGAAGCGTAAGGGGAGCATTGTACGTCCGTTTACTATTTCAGCTGCTACATCCATTCCTGGTGCAAGTTCACCGATCGCAATCGACAAAGTCTGACCTTCCAAGGTAATCATTACGGTTTTCGTAATGTTATCCCAGCCAACATTTGCTCCTAAACTATCAGCAACGAAGCGCAGTGGCACTAACGTTCTGCCTTTAACTACCATCGATGCAACGTCCATACTCATTTCGATTCCGTTTAATTTATACCCTGTCTTACCTAGCGTAAATTCCAATTTCACAGGTTCAGGCTTGGTAGTAACGAAGATATAGCCTAGCCCTTTTGTTCTGAAGGTGAATTTACCTGTCTTATGGTCATATTTGCCGCCTAAACGTTCCATGTTACCGTCTAATCGAAGCATGACACCACATAACATGCTAATATCGTTAGTCGACAACTTCTCTTTTGTCAGATCGAAGGTTACTGGTATAAGCCCTGTATAATCCGTTATTTCTCGGCCATCTGCGAAGATCTTCAACTCATATCCCCGCCCTGTAACTCCGTCTCCTTCATCTACAGGTTTAATGACAACCTTTATCCTCTTACCTGTATTCAACTGTTTCAACAATTCAGGGGACAATTCAACAGATACGGTGTCATTCGTAACGGTTAGCGGCTTGTCAGCTTTAATAATCGCACCGATCGTATCACTTAGAATCTCAAGCTCATCTTTTCCGGCTGACATCGTCAATTCAATGGAATTACCCTTCTTCAGGTGCTCTTTGATTGTAGCATCAATAGGATCCGGCGAAGGAGTCGGCGTACTGCTTGGGCCATCTGAACTTCCGCCATTATTGCCGCCATTGTTATTTGCATTAATTACGATTGTTAACTCTCTCATATCTATGCCAGCATGATTGGAAGCCGTAACAGTGAATTTGTAAGTTCCCGCTTCAGTAGGCATCCCTGAAATAACACCCGTAGCTCCTTCTAAATTCAACCCAACAGGTAGATAATTATCGGTGACTGTCCAAGTAATCGGTTCGTCGCTGTATACCGCTAAAGTTACTGTATACGGTTGTCCAACTTTACCGCTTGGCAGATTCTTAGTGATAATCTCCGGAGCTGTAGCAACTGGCTTATCTTCTTTAATCTCGATGCTCAATACTCGCTTATCTATACCAAAATCATTCGTTGCTGCAACAGTGAATTCGTAATATCCTGCCTCTTGAGGCGTACCCGAGATAACGCCTGTTGCTTCATCCAGGTTCAAATCTACTGGCAAATCTCCTCCCTGGACCTTCCAAGTAATCGGTTCGCTGCCATATACCGCTAATGTTACCGTATACGGTTGTCCAACTTTGCCACTTGGCAAATTCTTAGTAATAATCTCCGGAGCTGTGTCAACTGAGACATCTTCAGTGATCACTATATTGAACGGTTTCGTGTCACTGCCTGTGTCATTGTTAGCTTGAACTTTGAACGAAAATTGACCCCATTGATCCGGTGTACCAGAGATAACACCTGCATCTTCATCCAAGCTCAATCCTGTTGGCAATTGGCCATCTACAACGGCCCATTTGATCGGTTTATCGCCGTCAGAGGTAAGAACTGCCGAATAAGGTTGTCCTACCTTGCCATCCGCAAGTGAATTCGTCGTAATCGTTGGCGCCTTACCTGCGTCTTCAACCCATTTCGCATATAATTCAATATCCCTTGTAACAGGATCAGCAATGAAATCCCAGGCATCGTTTAATCCTGCATCTTGATACCAACCGCCGAAAACAGCTTTTTCTTTTGTCGGCACTGTTGGCTCTGTAATTGTCCCGCCCATATCAGCGAACTTCATCACAACTTCGCTGCCACCGTTGGAATCAAAAGTTACCGCATAAGGGTTGTGCGCGCCGATGGAAGGCGTTCTGCCGCTAAGTGGATTGCCGAAGAAGTCTGTTCTCTCCGTCATATGAGGCAGTGCGTTCGCGCGATCAACATATGGGCTTACAATCTCGGCACCTGCACCAAGGGCCAGGTTATTACCGTCAGCAAGACGAAACCCGTTCATCGCACTGTAATCAAGCTTGGCATCAACTGTTCCGCTGTTGGTAATCCAATGTTCCGGCGCAGATTTATAATCATTTAATATAGAATTTAGTTCCTCTTCCGTTACATAGCGGTTATCTGTTGCTGTTACGCCTGCACCTAGATACCCGCCTCCACCTGCGTTCATGTTACCAAAAAGATTTGCCGGATATACAATGTTGTTCGTAAACCGTCCGGCTGTAAATGGAGCTGATGTTCCCCCGCCTTTCAAACCAACCTGGTTGTTTGCCCCAGTGTAGGCAAATATATTATTTTGGAAGTAAATGTGCAAGTTGGAGGCTGTCGGGTCAAATACTATCGAACTGCTATTCTTTAATGGCGTGACGATAATATTGTTATAGTATAATCCGCTTAATTCTTCGCTCGTTGAAGAACCTCCCGCAAGTAATACAAGACTGTTAAAGCTCTTGTTGAAATCCGGGCTGCGACCGTCGTTCACGCTAATGTTATAGCGAACGATATTTCCCTTGGCAGAATTCATCTGTAAGTACCAACCGCCATAGTTATTTCGGCTGTAATTGTATTCATACACATTGTCCTGACAATAGTTGTCAATGTCCCAAGCCATACCGTCATTACTTGCATGATAAGGGTTATCTATAGCTTCATTATAACGGAAGATCGTACCTTTACTTGCCATAATCCACGCTGCCGCATAGTTTTGCGAACCTAGATAGGTTGGCGTTGTATTATTTGGCCCCCAGTTCGTAACCAAGTTGCCGCTCTTATCGCTTAAATAGCTGTAACCGCTGTCTGTGACCACATTTCGTTCCACAAGGGAGTTGTTCCCGCCAGACATAACAATGCCATCTCCAACCGAACTAGAAACCCAGTTGTTTCTAAACACAGCGTTTGATGCCCAAGGATAACTTGAGTTACTCCAAGTAATGCCTGTGTTATTTGTCCCTGGATTACTTGGCCCGTAGGCATTATTGCGAATACCTTCGTTATCGCAGCGAAGTGTTTTGTTGCCTTCAACCAATATATCTACATAACCATTAATAATGATGCCGCCGGATATCTTATTTGCTCCATTTGCTTGGTGCAGCCCATTAACATCATGAACATAGTTATCTCGAATGACGATTCCTTGCATACGAGCATCAGCATAATCTTGAATATTAAACTGACCTTGTCCCAGCTTGGAAATCCGTGACATTACAGCAATACCTGAGCGGCCGTCACCTGCTTTATTGCCGATATTCGTTACTTCAATTCCACTGACTACCCAATAATTAACGTCATATAACTCAATTGTACCGTTTAAGGAAATGCCTGATGGGCTCGACGCTGTACCTCCACCATTAATGATCGGGCGTTGGTTAGGGTCGGTCGTGTTATATTTTGTAAGCGTAATCGGATTTTCTTTCTCACCATTGCCGCGTAGTTTGATTTGTTCATTCCATACGCTATTCGCATCCAGATAAATGGTTGAACCTGGCATAAATACATATTCATTAATCTTGGAGATTGATTTCCATGCCGTAGCCGGTGTGCGTCCATCTGCATGATCGTCACCGTTATTAGAGAAATAATAATCACGGACTTCAAGGGGGACAATGTTCAACTCCAATGTGATTTCGGCAGGATTCAGATCAAGCCTAACGGTATATTTTCCCGGCTCGATATTATTTCTTGCGAATGATTCTTTGTTAATCTTCAATACTTTACCGCTAACCGTATAATCCACATCCCGCTGTAGAGCTACAGCGCCGATCTCTACTCCAGCTAGATCCGCTAAATCAGGATTTACGGTGATTTTATAGTCATCCAGACCCATAACATATGTGCTGTCTTCCAAGTGACTATACTCTTTAGGCATGAGCTTCAGCGTAATAGAAGCTGTTCCGGTTTGGGCTGTTATTCCACTATCGATAACATATACGTCATCGATAAAGTGCCTGTTCTGTATATCCTTAACCGTACCAGGCTTGTTGCCCCAGTTCGTAGCAAGCTGCAATGCATCGATCTTGGAAATATTGTTCTTAACTAGGGTATCAAAATTTCCGCCATCTGTTGTTTGTCTTTGAATGTCTTGTCCATCGATTTTAGAGGTAGTTCCCGCTGATGTAACGAACCATTGAAATTTATGCCAGCCTTCGCTTCGCTTGACATCTACAGGATAGAATCTCCCGGATGAACCGGGTCTGACTGAGTAATTGGTCAGATTTGCTGCCCAGTCGCCATCTCCATTGCCATAATTTATTGCAATATGTTCATTGGGCGATGGGGTTAAGCCAAAGACAGCGTGGTCATTGGAAGCCGCTCTACCATCATCGTAGTACCAAGCAGTAACGATTGTTGTTTTACCGGTTGCAGGGGCGTAATTATAGTTACCTGGGACCGTAGCCACCTGACCGATGCCGCTTGATGTCGCAGCCTTTCCTCCGGTACGGGACATCAAATCGCTGTGACCATATCCATTCGCACCATTTGAAAATTTCTTCTCCCCTTCAAATCCATCGTAAAACATAGTGTCAGCCTTATTGAAGTAATCAACACTCACTTGAACAGTGACCTCTTCGTTCCCTGTCGGAACATAACCTTTCTTAACCGTCACGAATCCGGCATCATCAACTTCAATCTTAGCCTTATCTTGATCCGCCGGGCTGAAGCTGATGTTATCAGCAACAAACACATCAGCAGTGTCAACGATTAACCGCGTTTTGTCTCCTGCCCGTAAAGTATCGTTCTGGCGAATTAACGCAATGTTGGCTGAATATTGTGCACTCTCCCCTGATTCATCAGAGTCCAAGAATCGTGACGTTGCGTTGCCATTTGCTTGTACTTTAAAAGTATCATTTAAAGTCGGGGACAAAGCCGCATCATTGCTTGTTGCTGCAATCGGACTTCCATTAGCCACTCCATTACTGAAGAGTTGAACCGAATAGGCAGATGCGTTTGCGACGCGATCCCATGTAGCGTATGTGCCGTTCCATCTGCCATTTGCCGGTTTAGGCAATTTCTCGATCGTCAATTTTCCGTTTGCTGCAACTTCTTCACTGATGTCCCCCGCATTATTAATGACAATGGCTGTAACCGTGTAGTTTCCCACTCCCAGTGCCCTTGCATAGGACAGAACATGATGCCTTTCATGATTGTTAGGCTGGTCAGGCCCCCCATTTTTCGATAAATAATAACCAACAGGTCCACTGTCTTTGAACAGTGTTACAAGGGTATCTCCGTAATTGGAGTCGCCGCTGTAAATGCCTGTGTCCGAGTCAAGCGTCGGGTTAATTGGCGCATTCACCTGTGTATTGGTGGTTATCAATAACGGTACGGCATTGGATTTCACCATAACTCCCTCTGCCGAGGACACTTCGCAATAATAGAAATTGCCTTGTTGTGAGGCTGAGTCCACATTGGGAAGCGTTAATACCGCCTTATCAGCTCCGCTGACTTTTACCCCGTTCAAGCCAGTCTCGTCGTCAGATACATACCATTGATAAGTTACAGCAGCGGCTGATGCAGTAACGCTAAATGTTGCTTTCTCACCTTGTTTCACTTCTGCGGCTGTTGGCTGAGTGATTATTTCTAAATTTGGCAATCCGCCGGGAGGTACCAAATTGAGTGTTAATGTTCTGGTTCCTGTTGTTGTAGCCACATCTTTTACGACATAAAAATCGTCGATTAAATGTTTATTTTTTATATATGGTTTGTTGCCTGACTGACTGTTCCATCCTCCAGCTATTTTAGGCTGAATGGTTGTACCGCTCTTCATAGCTTTGTAAATATCACTTTGCGCTGAATCGGATATTAATGTTCCGTCTATGTGTAACGTCGCACCATTCGGTGTAATGAGCCACTCGAATTTATGCCAGCCTGTGGAACGTAAAGCACCGCTATCTTTCCAACGGTTGCCTGCTGTACCCGCTGATGATGGTGCATATGCCCAAGTATATCTCGTCGGGTTATGAATAACATCAGCCTCTGAACTTTGATAGAATGTCCCGGCAAAGGTGGCATTTTTTCCATCTACAATAGCAAACTGAGTTCTATCCGTCGCTGTCTGCTCCTCTTCAGGATATGGGTCAAAATACCATGCCGTCATCTTATAATTGCTTCCACCTGGCAATGCCACGTCTTGGGCTACATTTTCATTATTCGTATCACCTGACGGTGTAATCGCTTTCAATCCAGAACGGGACTGAGCATCGGACAGCGTGAATGATGAACCTAATTTGCCCGTTGATGTCATCGGACCATTGTTGTTCTCGAAGTCCTCCATGAATAACACATCTGAGTCATTGTAATAACTCGCCGTGGTTGTGATTGTCACTGGGATGCCCGGAGCACCTGGCGACGCAAATGTATAACCGCTAGCTAAAGTAATGTTCCCCTGATTATTAACAGTTAATAGATTCGAATTGCTGGAATCATAACTAACCTCGTCAATAACCGGTCCTTTCACCAGACTGCTTAAAGGCGAACCTTTATAGGCAAGATTCACCCTGCCTGCCTGTCCTGCCGCTTGTGTCAATTCTAGTACAACGGAGTCAAAAGATTCACTCCCTCCCGCAGCTGACACTTCAGATGAAGGCGCCAAGCCGAACAGACCAGGGAATACCAACGTCGTTGCCGTAACCATCGACAAAACTTTTTGCATCCATTTCGATCGTATCATCCCAAAACTTCCTCCCTTTGAAATTTATAATTTAATGCTTTATAAAAAATCTGCATCTATGGAAGTCTCAATAGACACAGATTTCTATAAACTTAACAACAAAACTATTCTAGTTCACTACTAATTCACTGAATCGATTACCGTTATACACGATCTTCAACTTATCCGTATTTGTAATTAACGCTCGCAAGTCAGATTCCGCCCATCCGTATGTAATGGAATCTTTTACTTCATCCAGTTTAAGCTTGGTGATTTTCGGTTTTGTAGTTAATGTGGCAACGACATCTTCGCCCATATATTTTCCGATTACGGTCTCACCTACAGAAGCAGCAGTTAATGACTCCCAGAACTTAAGAGACTCAGTATCTTCTTTGGATATGTCCAAACGATTTAGCACTTTCTCTTCCTTGGCCTGTCCCGCTGTCGCTAATGCCGCCGTTAATTCATTAGCAACACGAACATATTCCGTACTTTTTGATGCATACTCAACTTGCAACTCTGCTTCGCTCAATTTCGTTTTTTTAACCTGAGTTTCTACTAAATTCGGCCAACGGGCGCCACTTAAGTATTGCATGTATTGATTTAAATCAAACTGAGGCAACCCATAGTAAGTCCCTCCTGAATCATCCATCTTAGCTCGCTTAACATTTTCATCTTCCATGTCGGATTTTAGCTCATCAAAGCTTTTGTAAGAGGCGATCCCCCGCTCGTCTGCAATAAATTGCTCCTGCTTGGTCTTTAGCAATGCAGTCATCGCAGATTTCTTGGTGTATTCAGATGGGGTTTCATGATTGTCGCCGTATTGACCTGTCCAGAAGCCCTCATCTACTTGGGCCCCATAAGTTCTGAAGAAATAGTCTGCCGTTATAGCTCTCTGCTCTTTTACATAAAATTGGAATTCTTCCTCTGTTACGGCGTATCCATCTACTGTAAATATCCAATCTTCAGGTAGCTCCGCCTTTTTGTTAGTTAAGCTCAACACGAGTAAAGCAAGAACAATCAAAGCGGTAAAGAAGATAATCACTGTTGGTTTCCGTCTTGTAATCTTCATGACGCCCTCCCTTTCCAATAGAATGGTTAGACATAATTGTAAGTTTAGCTACCCCTTAATTTAAGCGCTTATTTAGACTGAATTAGAACAAATTTGACTTATAAAAAAACACTCCTAGTTCGCAATAATGCGTATGCAATTAGCGAGCTGTCCGTTATAATCCCCAAAAAAACGAATGGCTTCGCCCTCTGAAAACAAAGGACGAAGCCATTTGATATAACCTTTAAAAGTAAACCAACTTTAATGCCAACAGACTATTGTGTTCAAAACATAGTGGATAAAGCCTAATGAATAATTATAATGGCGGCTGCACCAATAACAACTTCCCTAGCTGGATCACCGTTTGATCGTACCAATCTGGATGCTGCCGAACATGCTCACTACTTCGTTCATTGCCGCATGCCTCAAATACGGCTGCTTTGACTGTCTTCTCGGTATCGACTTCGAAGCGAACCGTATGTTTCCCATTCGGGAGCTCCGGCAAGAATATATACTGATTACGATTATGATCATTGTGTAGTGTGAATCGATCGACAATAAAGGGTTCCCCACCATCCACCGACACCTTCAATCTGCCTGAATCAGGCCCGCCGATATCGAATAACCCGATATGGGTTCCCTCGAACTGCACCGTGATAGCCTCTCCAGGATCGACTGCTCGCCATAGGCCGGGGAACAACCAATTGTACTCGCGCACTAAAGCAAAATCATCGGGAGTCATGTAAGACCATCCTGCGGAAAAATCGGTAATACTATCCAGTGACAGCATGGCCGCATACTCCCAAGGATTAGCCGGGACTAACGGATTCTGAGGCAAGTGATGTTCCACCCTTCCCAGATGATCTCGAAGTTCGCTAATTTTATCGAATGACCGGGTAATCGTATCCGTCCAAATCTGGTGTCCTTCGGGAATGGTCGGATGGATCGAATCTTGCGTAAAAATAACGGCTCCCGGAATGGACACGTTTTCCTTTGAGGTAAAAATGAGCTTTCCCTCCGACACCAAGTGACTGACCGCTACGCCCAGATGAATCGAAGGAATACCATAGTAGTCGGCCACTTCCTCTTGCATTAAAGCCCCCTTCTGGTATTCCCCAGACTGAAATCCGGCCACATCCCGCTCCTTCACCGTATAAACGAACAGGATATCGGTAAACCGGTTCCGCTTGCGGATCTGACGAACAATTCCTTCGATCCGCGCCTTGGATTCGGGATCTCCGCCATCGTTACCGACAAATTCAACAAATACTAGATCAGGCTGATGACGCAGTACGTCTGTCTCCAAACGGGCACAGCCCAAATCCGATCCTGTCCCATTAATGCCTGCATTTATAGAGCGAATATCCGCCTGAGGATATTGCTCACGAAGCCAATCCGCCGTCATGACCCTGTATCCTTCAGAACGAGTATTGCTACCACCGAAATAGACGATTGTTACGGTATCCCCATTTTCCAACTTCTGAATTACATTAGGGAGCCCTCTTCGCGGGAATAATTCCTTCATCGCGACTTCACCTGACCTCATTTATCGTTTTTAGGAGCAAAGCATTTTACAGCAAACACTTCAAAGTAAGGCGAACCATATGTGGCACAGAAATCGAAGCGGATTTGGGTTACCTCTTTCGCATCCACCTTATGTTTATTCAAGGTGAGATAATTCCCACGAGTTATGATTGTCCTCTCGCTTCCGTCTTCTAAGGTCAAGGTCATATCATAATCTTGGATAAGAGTCTCGATCGGATCGTCGAAATGCTCCAAATCTAGCTGCGAATTGAAAACAAGATGGATTTCGTCCAGATTTTTGGGACTGGCAAAACGGAATTCCAACCATTCCTGTCCTTCCGTACGTTCAGAAATCCAGCCGTTCGGTAGACCATAAGGTCTGGAGTAGCCGTTGACGACATTCTCGGAATTATACATAATCTGAGATGGTAACAGATCCTTGAAGCAAATGCTCTTATTGAGTTTCTTCAGCCTGGACGGCTCTTCCGGCCTATAATGGAAGGTAACCGATCCAGTCATTTTCTCTTCATTAACGTATACGACAAGGCTCGCCGTACCTTCCAATATAATGTAGATTTTATCGTCAGCCGGTTTCTTGCAGTCCAAGTCTAGCGTAATCCAGTCGTCATGACCGGCTGTAATAATCAAGCCGTAGTCTTTCAACTCGCTGGTGGGAATGTAGTTTTCCTTCCGTTCCCCGCCAAACAGCTTCACATGCAGAGTTTCCGAATACTCGGAAATATTTTTAATTTTGATCCGTACGCTTTCAGCCACGGATGTCTGAATCGGCAAGACCAAACATAACCCTTTCTCCAAGGAAATCTCTTCGGTTGGATGAAGATTGTCATAGCTGCGCTGAGACGAGGCATGAATAGTTAATCCGTCAGCGAAGTAAGGATCCAATTCCTCTTGAAGCCCTACAATCGTTTGGCCATCTCGAAGCAGCAGCGCCTGCAGTTCCTCCATATGAGAGTCGACTATGGCCGCGGGGTCTATCTCATATTTCAAGCATAACGAAGCAGCCGTTCCAACCGCCTGCCCCATACAACCGCAGGTTGCCATTACCCTTGTAGATCCGAAAGCCACATGAGTAGCGCTTATATTTCGACCAGCAAACATGAGATTAGGAATATTTCTTGAATATAAACTGCGGAAAGGGATATTGTACAATCCAGGCACGAAATTCCATGCTGTAGCCGGCCCCTCGTCGTAGATGCCCTTATTCGCATGTAAATCCATATACCATCCTCCAACGGATACAGCATCATCGAAATGCGGCTTTGCTGTAAGGTCGTTCTGAGACAACATGTGATCCCCAATAAACCGCCTCGACTCCCGTTTTCCCGGAATCGGGCATACATAATCCAAGATGAGATTGTCCACATCATCAAATTCGCCGCTATTTTTGATATAATCCCAAATCCCGTACACCAATTTCCGCAGCTCCAATGCGATGTCTTCATTATTCTTGATAATATCCATATGTCCGCCGTATTCCAGCCACCACAATCCGCCAAGCCCGTTGATTTTTCTTGGAAATGCCCGATGGTTTAAACCTTTTCTGATACTATCGAAAAAGGCCAACTTCGTAATATCATACGCAAAGCCAGGCCTTTTGTAAGGAACGGAATATTCTACGTTACGTGCTTGAAACAGGATCGTATCCCCCATGGTGTAATGATCCGCCACTTCAGGAGCCAATTCCTCCTTGTATTCATGCTTCGCTTCTCTACCCCATCGGAAGAGAGCACCTGCTTGATATCCGACAACGCCATCTCCGGAGCAATCGATGTAGTTTCGGCTTTCAAATCGAAATTTTCTTTCGGAAGCCAATTGAAGGCCCTCCACCCATTTAATTCTGCCGTTCTCCATGCCCGTTTCATGCACGCATGTATTCAGAAATAGAGAAATGTTAGGCTCAGCATAAACCATATCCAACAAGACCGCATCCGAAAGCGAAAGCATAAGCTTCTTGTTGTATAACGGATTATAGTGAAAAATCTTCAGCTTGAGTTCTTCCACCAACCCGCCCTCGCGTGCATAATAGGAGGGACTGTTTCCGAGATATGCCGACCCGTTGATATGAACCCTGACCTCGCTGCTCGCATTTCCCCCAAGAACCGGTCGATCATTAATAAGTGAAACCTGCAGCCCTTGGCGTGCGGCAGCAATGGCAGCGCATATCCCAGCAATACCTCCGCCTACGACGGTTACATCTGCTTTAATAAGCTCCATTTTGATAACCTCCATGATTAGATCCTTCTATCATGGTAAGCCTTTTGCTATCCTTTTTTTTACATGATATCGCGAGAAATTTATACATTTTTTGCAACCTTATTTGGATTCGTACCGTGTCATTTTTATCCGATATTGCTTAGGCGTATCACCCGTATATTCTTTAAATAATTTGCAAAAATAACCTTCATTCACAATTCCTACTTCCTCGCACAATTCCAATAAAGAATAATCCTGAACATTTAACAGCTCGAGAGCTAATTGAATTTTTTTGCGGTTGATGTAGCTGATAACGCCTTCATTCATTGTTTTTTTAAATAAGCTGCTAAAATACGATGGGGCTAAATTCACTTCCTCGGCAATAGCCTCCAGTGTTAATCGTTGTTTCAGGTGTTTCTCTATAAACCGCATAGCACTCATGATTTCTACGCGATGTAATTGTTGGCCAGTGTGTACATATTCGAAGGTGAAGTCGCCAATATAGGCAAGCTGCTCCCGAAATGTCATGAATTTTATAGGAAACTCTGATACTTCCGTGGTCAACGAGTTCCCCAATTTAAATTTCGCAGTAATATCTCTGTACAAGTCTTGAAGCATAGGTGCCATGATCGACTTATGAATTTTATAATCCATCATAAATTGGTTTAAATCAGAGATTTCTTTCTCCAGTTCTTCCTTGGAAACTTTTCTTTGTACCCATTTGAGAAAATCAGCCATTTTCAGCTGAACGTCCTCCTTTTTGTCATTCCGGTAATGGAACCGATGCATGGGTGTTTTGACTACTTTCTCCGCATGATAATAGAAATCCTCACTCACGTTATTAGCTTCTATGTAAGCTTGTTTAATGGATTCCCAGCCTCTGTGCGGACCTCCAAAAGCGACGGAAACCTTTTGATTCAAATATTGATGTAAATGGGAGACGATCTGATTACCCAATGAATGGCAAGCATATTCCGTATCCATATCACTACGATTATTTTCCCAAGAAAGAAAGCCAATAAAACGATTATCAGATAGATCCGCAGCTACACCTCTGCCACCATTTACCACAGTTTCTTCGATTATATTCGTAATGGCATATTTCAAGATGTTTTGATCAGACGCTGAATATTCGTTTCGGAAACTCTCATACTGATTCATTTCAACAATGAAGCAACAATAGTTGGCTTGAAAGAAATGGAACTGCATTCGATTAGCAAAATCCGATGCCCGATGAGAAGGAATTTCGCCTCTAATAAGCTCGTTAAAAAATTGCTTGCGGACTCTATATTTATTTTCAAGCACGGATACGTTTAACGATTGAAATTCCGCTTCTTTTTTCTTAACCTCATTTAAAATCCCAGCTGCCTTATCTAAAGCGCGATTCAAATCCGCTTCCCTGAGCGGAACCTTAACAATGTACTCCAATACGTTGGCTTGAATAGCTCGCTGGGCGTATTCAAAGGATGAATAGGCAGTCAAAAGAATATATTGGGTATGGGGAAGCTTTGGCTTTAGTTGCTCAATCATGGAAATTCCATCCATTATCGGCATAACGACATCAGATATCACGATGTCCGGCTTAAGCTTTAAGATCTCCTCTATCCCCTTCAGTCCATTATTCGCTTTGCCCACTAAATGAAATCGCTTATCCCTATGGGAGAGTTCGTAAAAAAACAATTCCAATCTTTGAATGATTAGATCTTCATCGTCAACAATGAAGCAGGTGTAGTCTCTCACCATCATACATCTCCTTTAAATAAGCCTGCTGGGAATAAGGCGCGAACACGGGTTATTTCCTTAGGTATGCTTATGATTTGGAGCCCGAACTGTTCACCGTAGTGAAGTCTTATTCGGCCATGAATATTATTTAATCCGATTCTTTTCCTTTTCACTTCCACATCACTTGGTTCTGAAATTAAAATGTGATTTATTTTATCAGCTGAAATCCCCTCGCCTTGATCAACTACTTCTATGATGACGACTCCACCCTCCCTATACGCATGAATAGTAATTGGGCCTTCGATTCCTCCTCCGTTATAACCATGGAAGATACTATTCTCCACAAGGGGCTGCAGCAGCATTCGAAAAACTGGAAAGTCTATTAATCCTAGTTCGATATTTTCAATCAATTGGAAGTTTCTGTTATAGCGGATGTTCTGGATGGCAATATAGTCCGATACATTTTGCAATTCCTGACGTAAT
The DNA here is from genome assembly GCF_037963865.1 of Paenibacillus sp. FSL R10-2734. Taxonomy (NCBI): domain Bacteria; kingdom Bacillati; phylum Bacillota; class Bacilli; order Caryophanales; family Paenibacillaceae; genus Paenibacillus; species Paenibacillus sp. FSL R10-2734. The sequence goes on from NZ_CP150170.1 coordinate 4,066,663, forward strand.
GTAACCTTCTCCGAAGCATCGGCTATTCCATATTCCAATATTGAAATGAGAGACTCGATCACCACATCTACTTTCTCTATTTGTCCGAGTCGTATGACATTGCTGATAGAACCAAGCGTGTTATACAGAAAATGAGGGTTTATTTGTGACTGCAGCACTTGGATTTCAAGCTTCCGCTCAAATTCATTTGAAAGCTCAGCTTCCCGAATCAGTTCCACAATTTGCTGCAGCATACGATCGAATGCTCGGGAGAGATCTCCAAACTCATCGTTTCGGTTAATCGATATTGTAGTAGTGAGGATGCCTTGTTCCACCCGCTTCATTTTTGTTTTGAGCGCATAAAGTGGGTTCCTTATATATTTAGCAATAAAAAAGGAAATGAACAGGCTTAAGAGAAAACCTGCAGCTAGAAGTCCAATATAATAGGTTTCCAATCTGGACAAAGCAGCTTTCAAGCGTGATTCATCGTTGATCGAGATGATGGTCCAGTTGAATTTCTCAGTCGGTTTTTTCAGAAGGGAGACCCGAATGCCATCCTTGGTATGTAGTTGAAGGCTTGTTTCTGTAGTATCCAGAAGTTGTTCCGCTGTCGTTTCCCCGATTGAAAAAGTATGATCCTGAATATTCAGTGGTCCTTTATTTTCCGAAAATCCGGCAATAATTTTCCCCGATGCGGTGATTAGAGCCAAATTCATTTGTTCTTTTTTATTAATCTTGAACAAGGTTTCTTCAATGGCATTTAGATCCAAATCTACCGCAATGGCCATAGGAAACGGAGCGCCGTTCAGATATCGAACCATCGTAACTGTCCAGCCGGAATATTTAGATTTGTAAGGATCACTGACGAATGTAGTCCTTCTGTTCTTATCAGCCGCATCAAACAAAGGTTCTCTTTCAGATAAAGGTTCATCGAATATTCGGGTAGGTGTACTTCCACCTAGAATGGATAAATCGCTTTTGATCAAATAAATATTACTGACGTAATTACTGTTGAGCTCATACAGCTCTCTTAATTGCTTTTTAATCACTTCCGTATTGTCAATGTTGGCTTTCACCGATGTTTCGACCGAGAACAGGATCGTCTGGAAGGAGGAGAAATTAACTGTGAAATACTGATCTACCTTGTCAAGGATTTGGTTGGTGTAATAAATGTCAGTGGTTCTTATTTCCTTTTGGACATAGCGATAAGACAATTGGCTTATCAAGATTATGCAGCTTAATACAAATGCAAACACGATAAAAAATAATTTTAAAGGCAAGCTGATTCTTCTTCGCATCCATCATCTTCCTTTTAATTCTGTATTAAACAAATGATAGCATATGATAAGAAGAAACGCCTTCGGCGTCCTATTTAAGGACGATAAGCGTTTCTTCGCAAAATATAAGGATAAAGTAAAACGTAAAACTTATACTTCTTATATTTCAATAAAGAGAGGGGCTTTTTATAGCCACTCTCTTCGTTTAAAAGATAAGAATTTATATGCTTCGCGCATAAATGTTCCTTATCTTTCTCGCTGAAACGGTACCGTCCTTTAAAAGGACGGCGAAGCCGTTTCTACTTGATTTACTTGATTAAGCCTGCATCTTTAAATTGCTTGATTACTGTGTCCTTATATTTCTGCATGTCAAACTTGGTATCCAACGTATTGAGGAAATTGTCCCAATTGGAAAGAGGGTCTTTGCCAGTCATAAATTTGACCAAGCTTTCATTAATGAAACGTTGACGGTCAGCTGCCAATGAATCGTTCGGGTCTTCAGTCAATAAATTCCCGGGCAGAGTTGGCGTCACGTATTTCTGATTGTTCTCAAACGCTTCTGTCGTCTTAGGATTCTGGAAGCTGAAGTACTCAGCATCATCACCACGACGCGGTATTCTATAATGATCGACCCAGAGGTACTTTTCTTTAACTTCCTTCGATAATTCGGAGGTTTTATTTTTGATCTTGCCGTCCACCATGTCCCAATGAATCCCTTTAATTCCGTATGCAAAATTCGGATATGCTTCTTTGTCCGTAAAGAGATAATTCAGCATGGACAGGATCCGGATGATTTTGTCCTTATCCGCTTTCTTGGATATGGCCCATGAATTGCCTTGAAATGATTTGTTCTCTACAATTTGATCACCATAAGGACCTATCATTGGAGGAATGACGATCCATTCCGGCACCTCTCCACTGATTTCTTTCATTTTCTGCTGATAATCTGGTTCCAGCCTGCGGGCATCTCTTATCATGAAGCCAACTTTACCCTTAAATAACTTTTGGTCCAACAAATCGGGAGTTGTCATCGTCACCCAGTCTGGATCTACTACTTTGGCTTCCATCATTTTATGAATATAAGCGAGCGCTTCTTTCATCTTTGGGTCGGTAAATAGGAATACCGGTTTATTGTCTTTCACATCAATGGCTGGAGGAGGATTGACGCCAAACATCCACATCAAACTATCGAAGCCATAGGTTTGCAGACTGCCTTCTTTATTCATCCCCCCTATGAATCCGTACGTATCGTTTTTGCCATTACCGTCCGGGTCTTTCTCTGTAAAGGCTTTCATAACTTCAAATAGCTCGTCAGCTGTCGTTGGCACTTCCATATTCAGCTTCTTTAGCCAATCATTGCGGATAAAGAAGCTTCGACTGATACCGTTTACATTATCATAACCAGGAACTCCAATGGTTTTTCCTTGATAGGACATCGCCTTCCAGGAGTCGTCGCTAAAACGTTTCTGCAATTCGGGAAATTGATCCAGATACGGTGTCAAATCCGCAAGAACGCCTTGGTCATAATATTGTGCGAGATCAGCCCTGCTCTTCAAGAAGATCAAATCTGGAATATCTCCGCCAGCAATGAGCGTATTTAATTTAGTCGTTGCTTGCCCTGATTGTGGAATCATCATTTCCAAGTCGATATTCACTGCTTTTTCCAACATTTGGCGTTGGATATCTTCTTCACGGGGAGCAATCGGCGCAGCAGCGTTGAAAGTGCCTTGGTTAAACATCGAGATTTTCAATTTGGATTCAAACGGATTAGTCTGGCCTTGCGAATTACTCGATGCTGTCGATATCACTTCTTTTTGTTCCCCACATCCTGACAATACCGTTCCCATACCCACTATTGCTGTCAGAATAGCAATTGTATTCGCTTTACGCTGCATAATGACCTCTCCTTTTGCTTCTATATTATCACGGTTTCCCCGTAACAACTTAGGTTGGATTGCTTTTTAACCTTTAACCGATCCCAAGAGCACACCTTTGGTGAAATGTTTTTGCATAAATGGGTAAACGATCAAGATCGGAACCGTAGTCACGACAACAGCAGCCATTTGCACAGCGAACATACTAACAGCTCCGGTATTGGCGAGTGAATCAGCGTTTTGTGTTGAGACGTTAAGCAGGATGTTGCGCAAGATCACCTGAAGCGGCATTAAGTTGGCATCATTGATATAAACAATAGCATCGAAATAACTGTTCCAATGTCCGACTGCGTAAAATAAGGAAATGGTGGAAAGGACGGGCAAGGACAGGGGTAAAATGATCCGCCATAACGACTGAAGCTCACTTGCACCGTCTACCCTTGCTGATTCCTCGATTTCAGCGGGCAATTGCTCGAAAAAGCCTTTAATGATCACCAGATTAAATGCACTAATGAGATTTGGAATAATCAATACCCAAGGACTGTTTAGCAATCCCAAAGAGCGGGTTAGTAGATAAGTCGGAATTAATCCTCCTCCAAACATCATGGTAAAGACGATGAATAGTAAAAATGGACTTCGCCCTGGCAAATATTTTTTGGATAACGGATAAGCCGCTAATACCGTAAATAACACATTAAAAAAAGTGCCTACTATCGTTCGAAACAATGTAATTTTATACGCCTGACCGATCCCATGCGAAATGAACACTTCTTTATAGGCTAGAAAGGTAAAGGTTTCTGGTATAATAACAATTCCTCTTCTTAACACTTCCGATTCTGGTGTCATTGAAACAGCAACCACATATAGAAAGGGAAGTAAGCAAACTAGGGATAGCAAAATAAGCATAATATAAACGACGGCTTGCCAGACTTTTTCCCCGATTGTCATATTGATCATATTTATAACCACCTCACCAAATTTGCCCATCGAATTTTTTAGCGAGCTTATTCGCTGCCAGCACTAAAACAAAACCGATGACCGCTTTAAACAATCCCACAGCTGTAGCCAAGCCAATCTTAAGTCGCTCGAGCCCTTCACGGTATACCCATGTGTCGATAATGTCGATCTTCTCCTGATTAAAGCTGTTGGCAAACATGAATATTTGATCAAAACCTGCATCCAGAATATGGCTTAATTTAAGGATCAGCATCAGAATCATGACGCCTCGAATGCCAGGAAGTGTTACATGCCATAGCTGTCTCCATTTGGAAGCGCCATCAATTCTAGCAGCCTCATATAAACTTGGATCAATTCCTGCTAATGCTGCAAGGTATAATATCGCTCCCCATCCAATATCCTTCCATATTTCAGATAAGATGATCAGCAGTCTGCCCCAGGCAGGCTCCGTTAGAAAGGAGATAGGTTCAACACCAAATTCCTTCAAAATCATATTAAAAAGACCATCTCCTGGGGCTAATAATGCCACCATCATGCCATAAACAATGACCCATGACAGAAAATGGGGTAAATAAGTGATCGTTTGTACGATTTTCTTAAACCATTGGGTATAAACTTCATTAAGCAGCAAAGCAAGTAAGATGGGAGCGGAGAAACCGAACAATAGCTTATACAGTGATATGATAATCGTATTTCTCATGATGTCCCAGAAATAAACGCCGTTCATAAAATCGGTAAAATTTTTAAATCCCACCCATGGGCTATCCCATAGTCCCAAAGCTAGGTTATAGTTTTTAAAAGCAATAATGATTCCTGCCATAGGAATGTATTTGAATACGGCAAAGTAAATTAATGCCGGTAACAAGAGCGCATACATCACTTTATACTTTTTTATAGTTCTTATCCATGAATTCCTCTTTTTGGGGAGGGGAATGGCGTCCGCTGCCAATTTCGCTTGCATTTCATCACCTCGTCTTTATTTGTATTTGTATAATAGCATCCCTCTTTCGGATAAATTTCTGTGATTTCAAGAATTTCTTATAAAATTTTAAGTAAGATCAGCCTTGGATGATTCCATTACAATAGGCATGAAAAAACGGACAGAGTGACTCATCCGCCTGTTGCGCCATGCCCAAAAAAACCACCTGATACCGTATTGCCTCTGTATCAGGTGGTTTAGTTATAAAGCTATTGAATTGGCTTATGTTCGCAGCCGGTCGTTAAGCTGTATTCACATTTGTATTTCTCTTTCTAATAATGCTCGTTCCTCTACCGCTGCAGGTTTAAACATGATCTTCAGCAGCGGTGGTGCCACAAGCGTGGTAATAATTATGGTAAATACAACTGTGGTGAAGTATTGCGGTAATAATAGACCTGATTGCAAGCCTGTCGAAGCAATAATTAGGGCAACTTCACCGCGCGAGATCATTCCTGAGCCGATGGCAAAGGAAGCCCTATGATTAAATCCTGTTAACCGAGCACCAGCCCATCCGCCGATGAGCTTCGTCACAATAGCAATGATCGTAATAACGAGCAATAGCCCGATCTGACTACTAATCCCATCAAAAGATACAGATAGTCCAATACTAACAAAGAAAATGGGGACGAATATTGTATAGGCTATTGGTTCAGCGCCACGCTCTACTTTATGCTTAAATGGCGTCTGTGAAATCGCAATCCCCGCTGCGAATGCACCAATAATGCCAGCCATTTGCATATACTCTGCAAAGTAAGCGAAGCTGAAGCAGACAAGCAGACCCCCACTCATTACGGCTTCCGTTATTTTTAGGTAAGCGAACCCTTTCATCACCTTCGGTACAATCCAGATGCTCGCTGCGATCATGATCACGAAGAACAATATTTTTTGGCCGATAAGCAATCCGATGGAGATATCTGATCCTTGACCAAGTAGGGTCATAATACATGCTAACAGCACGACGACCAAGACGTCATCCACGACGGCTGCGCCAAGAATTGTCGTTCCTTCACGTGAGTTCAACTGATTCAACTCTTTGAGCACCTGTACGGAGATGCTCACGGAGGTTGCACAGAACAACACGCCAAAGAATACTGCATAGTTATGCTCTATACCGAACGCAATCGCTGAACAATAACCGCCGATAAATGGAAAGATCACTCCTGCGACAGCAACCGCGAATGCCGACTTCCAGTTCCGCTTCAGCTGTTCTAGATCCGTCTCTAGTCCTGCAATAAACATTAACAACAGCACACCGATTTCAGCCAATTCGTGAATGAAATGACTATTCAGATCAATCCATCCAAGTAACGCAGGACCTAGTATAATCCCTACGAGCAACTTTCCCAATACTGCAGGCTGTCCAAGCTTAACCGAGGCATGCCCTCCCACCTTCGTGAACAGAATAACGAGGATAAGATAAAGTACAGATTGCATCGTTTCTACTCACTCCTTGCTGCACTTGTTAAACCTTCATCGACGGTTCACTACATTCACCGGCATCCCTTGGAGGAATACCTGTAGATTCCTTACGGCTACAGCCATTAATCTAGCTCGAGATTCCTTAGATGCCCAAGAAATATGCGGCGTAATTATACAATTGCGCGCATACAACAATGGATTATCTGCACGAATTGGTTCTGTAGTTACAACATCGAGTCCTGCTGCTTGTACTCTCCTATTATTTAATGCCTCTGCAAGATCTTGCTCTACGATCAGCGCACCTCTGGAATTATTAATAATAATGACATCATGCTTCATTTTTTCAATATTGCTCTTATTAATAATCCCTTCTGAACTCGGAAGTAATGGAGAATGTAATACAATGACATCTGCTTGCTCAAATAAAGTGTCGATATTCACGTAGGTGGCGATCAGCTTGCCATTGTTCGATGGATAGGGATCGCATGCCAGCACATTCATCCCCATGGCCTTGGCAATCGTCCCTGTTGCTTGTCCAATGCTGCCAAAGCCGATAATCCCCATGGTTTTGCCCAATAGCTCGATTAACGGGTAATCCCAGAAGCACCAATCCAGATTATTCGCCCATGCCCCTTCTTTAACCTGTTGACTATGATGTCCAATATGATGACAGATTTCCAGTAGTAGTGCTATGGCGAACTGCCCGACAGCATGTGTTCCATATGTTGGAACATTCGTGACGATAATCTCTTTCTCCAGAGCGGCCTGTGTATCAATGACATTGTAGCCTGTTGCCAGTATCCCTATATATTTAATATGAGGACAAGCTTCAATAACTTCTCTAGATATTGGTGTTTTATTCGTTATGACGATTTCCGCATCACCAATCCGCTCGATCACTTCATTAGGCTGGTCCATTGCGGTTCGATCATATATGGTGCACTTTCCGATCCGCTCAAAGCCTTCCCAATTTAAATCTCCAGGGTTCAGCGTATATCCATCCAGGATTATGATATTCATCGCGCTTCACCTTTCTTTCGATTGACCTTACGAACAGCATCGCATATATCTTCTACCGATAATCCGTATTTGTTCATTAATTGCTCAGGCTTTCCGGATTCTCCTAACGTGTCCCGGATGCCCACTATTTGCATGGGAACAGGTGCATGCTGGATCAAACACTCCGCAACCGCACTCCCCATCCCCCCATGGATTTGATGCTCTTCTGCCGTGACAACAGCCCCTGTCTGCAATGCGAACAGAATTACTGACTCTACATCTAACGGTTTCACCGTATGCAGATTAACGACCTTGAGCTCGATCCCCTCTTTAGCTAATCGTTCCGCAGCTTGTAAGCCCTCATGCACCATCCCTCCATTCGCAAATAAAACGACATCCGTACCTCCTCGCATGACGTTGGCTTTACCTATTTGGAACTCCGTCTCCAGATTTGTAATGACTGGAACAGCTTCTCTGCCGAAACGAATAAAGCATGGTCCTTCCCTATCGGCTATGGCGATTGTCGCCTTTTCTGTCTCGATCGCATCACAGGGTACAATAACCGTCATGTGCGGAAGGACACGCATGAGTGCAACATCCTCTAGTGATTGATGTGTCGCACCATCTGGGCCAACAGAAATTCCTGCGTGCGCCCCCGCAAGCTTGACATTCAATTGATTGTAGCAGACCGTCGTCCGGATCTGATCCCACGCTCTTCCGGCGAGAAAAACACAATATGTGGTGGCAAAAGGGATCATCCCGCCTAGCGCCAAGCCTGCTGCAGTGCCTAACATGTCCTGTTCTGATATACCCATATTGATAAAGTTATCAGGATACTTCTTTCTTACCCATTCGGTTCGTGTTGATTTGGAAACATCCGCATCCATTGCGATTACGTTATTATTCTTCTCGATCAACTTGAGCAAGGCTTGTCCGTAGCCATCTCGCATAGGAACTTTATTCATATGTCTCTCTCCCTACGATAGTATTTCAGTTAGGGCCGCCAGCCATTGCCCAGCATTCGGAGCTTGTCCATGCCATTCACACTTATTCTCCATGAACGAAACACCTTTTCCTTTTACGGTATTCGCTATTATAACGCTTGGCTTTCCCTTTACTGTCATCGCCTCAGCATATGCTCCTAACACTTCCTCCATCTGATGTCCATCAATGTCAATGACATGAAAACCGAAGCTCGCCCATTTCATCTGTAGATCACCAAGATCTTTAATTTCCTCAGTTGTTCCATCCAATTGCACATGATTGTAATCTACAATCGCGCATAGATTATCCAATTTGAAATGAGCGCTAGTCATGGCGGCTTCCCATATTTGCCCTTCCTGCAGCTCTCCATCTCCCATCAAGCAATACACCCGGTTACTTAGGCTGCGCTTTTTGAATGCCATGGCCAGACCATTCGCAATCGATAATCCTTGTCCAAGCGAACCAGAGGAACAATCCAATCCAGGTGTACATTCCATATGGGGGTGTCCTTGCAAAATGCTCCCCAACTCTCGCAGAGTGGATAGTTCATCGACTGAGAAGTAGCCACTTCTCGCCAAGACACTATATAACACCGGAGCAACATGCCCTTTCGATAGAATGAAGCGATCTCTTCCATCCCACGCGGGATTAGATGCATCATGCTTCAACACTCCACCTTGATATAAGGCAACAAGTAATTCTACCGCTGACAGAGAACCACCAGGATGGCCTGAACCCGCATGATGGATCATCGTAACAATGTCCTCGCGTACTTGTTGACACGCTATACGTAAATAATCGTTCATCGCTTCCTCCTTATGCAGTCATTGTTGAGGGGATTGAAGGAATGCCATCTTCCATAATCCCCTGGGACTTTAGCTAACTAGAAACAAGTTAAACACGCCAACGAATGCAAGCGCCGCGAGAATAGCAATAAAAGCAATCGCCCACAGCAACAATTGTATGAACAATTGAGCGGAAGGGTATTTTACATTGAAGTGTTTATCCCCTGCAATCGCTCCCATAATAATTGCACCACCCGTCGAGGCCGAGCTGATTCCTGCAACCGAGGCGAACAATGCCATCACCATAATGAGTAAATTAGCATCCAGACCTCCACCGACCGTATCGACAATACCACCTAATGTCGGTAGTAATGTAGGAAACACAACGCCGATGGCCGAGGAGAACCAGGACATTACCGCCGATGCGGATCCAAATATCCCTGCTGCAGTGCCCGGTGTCATCATTGCTGCCAAGGAGTCGGACAATAGCTTAATTCCTCCCGTACTAATGACCAATTTCATCAAAACACCGACACCACACACGAGAATAAGGGTACTCCACGGAACACTTGCGAACGCTTTCTTTTCATCAGCAACCTTAATAATCAGCAACAGCATGGAGACTAGAAAGGAGGCGAGCCCGACGTCCATTTTCAGTAGAATGACAAGTAAAACCATGATGACAACACTGGTCAACGCAATAAAATGATTTTTCGTGAAGGGTTCAACATGTTTATCTGCTAATTCTCCAGACCCATGTTTCACTTTCCACCCCTTGTAACACCCAAACACAACGAGTGCGAGGATAACGCTTCCGGCAAATGTACCGAGCAGCAATGATGGAAAGGATACATGTAAATCTTGATCTTGCGCAATTTTATTAATCAATACGCCTTCAGGCGTGATCGGTGTAAATCTCCCCGAATACGTCCCTAAATTCCCGATCATCAGCATCATAACCGGGTGATATCCTGTTTCCTTCGCTAGCGGAACAGCCATCGCTGCTGCAAATGCCATTGCGGGAACACAACCAGGACCGATCGCAGCGACGATGTATCCCATAGCGAATACCAGAATTGGGGCGGCCCATATTTGTTTACCTAAACGGTTTACGACTCGTCTCATAACTAGCCCAATAGCCCCATTTTCCTGAATAATACCGAAGAAGAGCGTAACCCCTAACAAGGTCATAAATAGTGAGGAACTAAAACCGCTAACGATCTCCTTCCCCGTAAAATCACCTGAAGCGTACCCCAGTACCGTAGCAGCTGCAATCGCCAGCAGACCTACATTTTTCTTCAATAAAAATCCACCTATAATAACGATGAACAGCAATATTAGTGCAACTAAGCCCATATCCATACCGTTCTCCACCTTTGCTAATGTGTAAGCCCCATGTGAACCGTTATGCTTATCTCATCATATTAATTCTGCGTGACCACACAAGGATTCTCAGGAATCATGATGTGATGCCCACTAAAATCACCTTCTACGACGGATTTCGTATATTTTGCTGTTGCTAGCAGCTTGTTGAAATCAATTCCAGTCTCGTATCCACATTTATTCAGCATGTAAACAAGATCCTCACTGGACGTGTTACCAGTTGCACCAGGTGCAAATGGACAACCACCCAGTCCGCCAACCGTTGTCTGAATACTATCGGCCCCACACTGTAGAGCAACATAGCTGTTCAGGATCCCCATATTTCTGGTGTCGTGAATGTGGACATTAAATTCCACACCAGGAAACTCTCGCTTAACTGTACAGAATACGTTCTCCACAATTGTCGGGTATGCCAATCCCACCGTATCGCATAATGTAAACGCATGTATGCCTATATCATGTAGCTTCCCAATCAGCTCAAGTAGTGCATCAATCGACATCTCTCCTTCAAAAGGGCACCCGAATACCGTGGCAATGTCTTGCGTAATCCTCAGATCAGGGAACTCCTCCCTGATCCTCTTAATCTCCTCCAATGATTGTTCATGCGTTCTTTTTACATTCGCCAGATTATGAGACACGCTCAAGGATATAACGGGTGTGATCTCCTTTAAGCCTGCTTCTGCCGCTGCCTTGGCACCATACAGATTAGGAACTAGACCAAAAAATTCAACTTCTGGATATTGCTCAATAGCTTTTCGTGCGATGTATGCCGTATCTTTCATTTGAACGATCGCTTTAGGGCTGACGAAAGAACCAATCTGGATTTTTTTGAAGCCTGCTTGAACAAGGCCATCGACAATGTTCAGCTTGATTCCTGTTGGAATAAATGACTTCACATTTTGAAACCCATCTCTAGGGCCGATTTCGACAAGCTTGACTGTTTTATTCATGCTTGATCTCCCACCCTTCCTAGTAGACGCCGGCTACGCCGAGCAAATTGAACTCATCTTCATCAATCCCTAATATTTCAGCAAGTATTTCTTGCGTATGTTGACCAAGCAATGGCGCAGGCTTCTTAATTTCAACCTTATGATTCGTGAATTTCAGCTGGTTACCTGTCAATTTAATTCGGCCTGCTACAGGATGCTCTACTTCGACAAACATTTCACGGGCGCCTGCGATATGCGGGTCCTTAACCACTCGATCGATCGTATTGATCGGTGCAGACGGTATGCCCACCTCAAGCAGAAAATCAACAATATCATCAATATTTCTCTCAACAGTCCATTTCTCGAGAATCTCTTTCAACGGAGCATGGTTCTTCACCCGATCAATATTGGTAGCGAACATTTCATGCTCTAGTTCAGGAATTTGCAGCCGCTCCTTCAATGCGTTATACAGCTTGTCATTGCCGCAGGCAATAATAGCCATACCATCCTTCGCTTGGAACGAATCATAGGGATAAATCGCTTCGTAGCGATTTCCGATCTTTGTTGGTATGCGCCCTGTGCACAAGTAGATCATATTAATAATTTCAAGCGACGACACCATAGAATCTACCAGCGAAACATCCACTTTATCGCCCATACCAGTCCTCAATCGATTCGTATAAGCTGCTAATACTCCGGTACAACAGCTAAGTCCGCCCATTACGTCCGCAATGGCTGTACCTGTTCTCGTAGGTGAACCATCAGCCCAGCCCGTTGTACTCATGAGTCCGCTCATCGCTTGCCCGATAATATCGTAGCCCGCTCTTTTTGAATAAGGACCGTAGTGTCCGAATCCAGATACAGCGCCATACACAATCGCCGGATTAATCTTTCTTAGTTCCTCATAGCCAAGTCCCAGCTTTTCCATGACTCCTGGTCGATAGTTCTCGAGAATGATATCCGATTTCGCAACTAGCTTTTTTAAAATTTCTTTGCCTTGTTCCGATTTTAAATTTAAAGTCATACCACGTTTGTTCCGATTCAAATTCATATAGTATGCGCTTTCACCTTTGACGAGCGGAGCATTCCCTCTGGAATCATCTCCTTTACCAGGTACTTCGATCTTGATAACCTCTGCCCCCATATCCGCGAGCATCATACCGCAATAAGGTCCAGCCAATACTCTTGTTAAATCCAATACGCGTGTTCCTGCTAATAATCCTGTCTGTTTCATGTTGAACAGCACCTCCAAATATAGTTTTCATCTATATATAGAGCAATTCGTGTGCCAACCTTAGAAAAGTTCGGAGACAGAATGAAAAAAAAGTTCAGAAATCCTTGCTGGACAAGGGATCCTAAACTTTGATTATTTCACTATAGTAATCATTCATGCTCAATCCTCAATAATCTGTTCGCATTGAAATGTTTCAATCCACGGATTAACTAGTTATTTGAACCTTTTTTCACAATCATCATTTCATTTCATCATATTTTCGTTCAAAGCTGCTCTTGATCCCCAGTTCTTCACGATATTTACTGACGCATCGTCTGGATATGTAATATTGCTTGTGCTTTAGCATGTCAACTAGCTGCGAATCACTGAACGGCTTGTTACGATTCTCACTCGCAATCATTTCCGCAATCACTTGCTTGATATCCGTTGAACTGATCTCTTCGTCCCTTCTAAGCGGTGCCATAAACATATCCTTCATCAACATCGCCCCATTAGGGTATTGGATATACTTATTCTTGATGGCTCGGCTTACGGTGGAACGATCGACATTCAGAGTTTCGGCAACATGCTTCAGAATCATCGGCTTTAAAGCATTTCTACTTGCTAACTCACCGCCTTGAAGCTCGATGATCGCCTGTGTAATCCGAATCAAAGTTCTTCTTCTTTTCTCAATGGCTGATAACAAGAAGCTGACTCGCTTTCGCTGCATGTCCCAATACTCACTTGATTCCAGATTACCTTGCGTCAATACACGTAAGTAATTTGCATTTAGCTGATAATTCTCTATCCATTTGTCATTCAATTGAATCGTTAGCTGAACGCCTTGCCCTGTAACAATAATATCCGGAATCACATAATGAACAACCTCTTTATGAATGGGAATGCCTGGTCTTGGGTTCAATTTCTCTATGAGTGCAAGATACTTCCTTATCTGTGAAGTAGAGATGCCTAGGCGTCTGGCGAGTTGCCCAATCTGTCCATCAGCGAGCTCTTGTAAGTAATGTTCTACGATCAAACGCATGATTTCATCCTTGACACCAAGCACATCCAATTGCCGCAGGAGACACATAGATAGACTATCTGAGAATATACCAACAGGCTCAAGCTCTCTTAGATCGTTCAAGCACCGATGAACAATATCCTCTGAGGTACGAATAAGAGCTGCCACCTCTTCAGGTTTCTCCCGAACATATCCTTGTTCATCCAGACAGCCGATTAAGAACTGAATAACCTGAAGCTCAATGTCGCTATATTTATGAAGGTCCAGCTGTTCCCACACGAATTGCTTAAGATCTGCGTAGTTATAATCATACTGATCTTGGCAGCACCATGGATCTACATGTTGAGACTGCTGCGTTCCAGTGGGTTGCTCAAGTTTCTCTAGCAATAGATTATCCTCAAATTCCTTCTGCAGGAGTTCGCCAATTTCCACATTCGTTAGTGATAGCAGATGTAAGGACTCTATTTGTTGAAGTGATAATATTTGCTTCTGCATCATTTGCTGTCGGTGAACATGCTCCAATTTCATTGAATCATCCTCCTTACTAGACTTCAGTTTTCAAAATTCTCCAGATGGTCGTCCGGCTTGTTCCTAACACCTCCGCAATTTTATCTCTTTTATAGGACAATACATCCTTAATCTCATAGATAAGCTCTCTTGTAATTTCTTGACCCTCAGCATTATGCTTCTTCATGATGGACTGCAGGATCTTCTCTTCACCTAGTGCTTTGATAATACAACGCTTTAATTCCTCAGATGTTGGGTTCATATATCGCTCTACATATAGGCAATATCTTGCGCATACATTTTGTAATTCACGGATATTCCCTGTCCATGAATACAAACTGATCAGAGCACGAACCTCTTTCGGAATTCGCAATCCTGCATGTAGAATGCTGATCCGCTGCATATAAAAGTGCTCAAATAGCATCGCTACATCTGACTTCCTTTGCCGTAGAGGAGGAATATGCAGCTCCAGTACATTTAAGCGATATAATAAATCTCTCCGGAACTCTTCATGACGGCAATGCTCTAAATCTTTGTTCGTAGCTGCAATAATCCTTACATCTACTGGAATGATACACTCTCCACCTACTTTCATGATCTCTCTTTCCTGCAACACTCGTAAGAGCTTCGTCTGCATGAAAGGAGAAATCTCACCTATTTCATCCAGAAATACTGTACCTCCTTTAGCGAGTTCGAATAACCCCTTTTTCCCACCCTTTTTGCTTCCAGTGAAAGCGCCTTCATCATATCCGAACAGTTCTGCCTCGAGCAATGTTTCTGACAAAGCCCCACAATTAATCGCCACAAATGGATGCTCTGCTCGCGAGCTCTCATTATGAATTCCTTGAGCAAAAACTTCCTTACCAACACCTGTTTCTCCATAGATTAAAATACATTCATAGCTCTTTGCATACATCTTCGCATCCTCAATACAACATTGTATCGGATAAGATGTTCCAATAATATCAGCTAAGTACTTTTTGGCTGTAAATCCACGACGACTTCTCTCCTCATGTTTCCTCCGATCATTCTCTATCTGCGCCCTGACTAGATCATTGAGCTGGATTAAAATAATTACAGCACCGCTAAACAGTAGTGGTTCGGTACCTAGCTTTATATTTTTCTGCAATATCTCTTGGCCGTTGTAAGTCGTAATATATGTGTATTCTTTTCTTCGACTATGTTTATAATTGTCCCTGTCCCATGCTGTTATAACCTTATCGATGCTTTGATTCTTCATTGAAAAAGGATGAATAGCCAGCAATTCAGCAGCCACAAGATTATAATCAATAATGGTCTCCTGGTCATCAATTAGAATGAGACCATTCGTTGTATAGCGCATTACTGTGTTCGCGAATTCATCTCTCTGCTTGGCTTTTCGAATTTCTTCAACCATAAATTGAGCCCCATAGAGGGTCTCGAGAATACTCTGTTCACCTGGATACAGTAAAATGGCTTCTTTCTCTACCCGCTTCGCTACTTCAACAGCATGCGCGTTACCAATCACAACATTCGCAGTCGATCGAAGAAGTTCTGCTTCAAGCTCTTGCGTATCCTCATATGTAATCAAGTGTACAGACAATTGCTGCTCCTTCACATATTTCATCACTTTGTCAGAGAAACTTCCCCGGCGGTAGTTGACGATTGCTACAGAAGTACCTATTTCTAGCCCTCGATAAATTGCAGTAAGATAATCAAAATCAGATATTTTATATTTCAATACCGGTACGCTAAACACTCGTTCAGCAATCTTAGCATTCGCACCGCCCGCCAATAACACTTCTGCTCCATTATTAATCTCTCGCTGGACATTAGGAATAATCTCCTCTCGAAGTCCCTCGACAAATGTGATTTGAAGCTCGGTAGTATTTATGTTCGCTATAGCGGCCCTCACAAGGGTGTCCAGCTCTTTATATGTAATACAGCATATCTTGATCATCCAAGTACCCCTCCTCGGATCGTTCAGGTTGTAAACACTTTGTATATATGCAAGTCAAAAAAAATATGTCCAATCTACACCAATGACAGCAGCAATCCGTTTCGCCAAGGGAACACTTGGATTTCTTATCCCAGCTTCAAGCATTCCATAATACTGGCGACTAATCATAACCTTCGTTGCAACAAGTTCTTGCGTTAAACCTTTATGTTCTCGAGCAATCTTCAACCATTGTCTCTTCATAAACACCACCTCTTTACAATAATTTGATTTTTATATCCCCTATTATACGAATCAGAATGTTTCTGTCAATGAAAAAAAGAAACTTATTGATTCCTATATTATAGGCAACAATAAGTTTCGTTATAATATTTTTATTAGGTGGTGATAACTTGCTTGCAAAAAGACTTTCGGATTTAAGAACTAAGCATAACTTGACGCAACAGAACATGGCTGATTATCTTGGCATTACAAGACAAGCCTACGGAAATTATGAATTAGGAAAACGTGATGTCGACACAGTAACTCTTGCAAATATAGCCGATAAATTGGATACAACAACCGATTTTTTATTAGGCAGAACTAATATTCCGATACAAGATCACAAACTAATAAAAGAAGAGATCGCAGAATATGTAACGATGTTTAATGATTCAGAATTGAAAACATTTCTCAAAGAGTACGTAGTTGCCCCGAAAAAACAACAACAGGAAATTCATCGTTACTGGAAGATGATGAGGGACGCTGAAATATTGCGCAAGATGGGGGGATGGGAAGAGGAATGTCAGTCATCCGAGCAGGACTAATATAATTACGAGCCGATCGCCGGGAAGTCTACACTAATCCTCTTCCGCCGTAGATAGCGGAATATCCTCGCCGTATGCATTTAGTCGGTTAAGCTTCAGCTGTACAAGCCGTTTACCGTTCTGGGTTGATTCCGTCTGCTCGGTGATATACCCTTCGCCTTCGACGGAAATCTTGACCTTCAGCAGATTGAGCACCTCCAGAGCATCACGCAGCGACTGCCCCCGGAGGTCAGGAATGGATGCCTGGTCGCCGAGCTGACTTAACAGATAGATCCGCTGTCCCCAATCAAGTAGGGAGCCCGCCTTTGGATACTGGCTGATCACGTCGCTTCCGCCTCCAATTGTTTCGAAATCAAAGCCCTGGTTAATCAGCAAATTTCTGGCCGCCTGCACAGTTTCGCCTGTCAAATCGGGTGCAGAGCGCTGTACGGAGGGTGCAGTCTTGACGGATATGGAAGTACTGCCTCCATCGCCTGTTATAAATTTTGGCACACCCATATATGACAATGCCTCGGATACGATCTCTTTAAACACCGGTCCCGCCGCAGCACCACCGCCAGCAGCATTAGCAGGCTCGTCAATGCCGACATAGACCACAATCTTCGGATGATTAGCCGGTGCGTATCCGAGAAAGGACGAGTGTACCTTGTCGCGGTCATACCCGCCCTTACCGTCAGGTTTAATCGCCGTCCCGGTCTTGCCCGCTACCCTATAGCCTTCAATGTAAGCATGGCGTCCGGTTCCATGGTCCAGGTCTGCAACGACCTGCTCCAGATAGCTGCTAGTTTCCCTGGCGCTTTCCTCGGAAATAACCTGACGTACCATCTGCGGCTGGGATACGGTAGTCTTGCCGGTATTGGGATCGGTGGTTTCCTTGACCACGTGTGGGACCATCAGTTTGCCGCCATTAGCGATGGCCGACATAGCAGTAAGCTGCTGAATGGGAGTCACCTGTATTTTGCCGTGTCCGAATGCGATCGTCGCGTTCTCAGAAGCATTGCTAGGTGTCGGGTTAACGAGTCCGCTGATTTCGCCCGGCAGGTCAATACCGGTAGGATCGTTAAATCCGAAGGCATCCACGTATTGGAGGAGCCTTTCCGGACCAAGCATTACATAGCCAAGCTTAACGAAGGCTACGTTACTTGAACGCTTTACGCCTTCCAGGAAGGAAATTTCGCCATACCCACTTCTCTTCTGGTCATACAGCGGCTTGCCATACCCCTTGATGCGGATAGAACCAGACATAAAGGTTGCGTCCGGATCAAACAGATTCTCCTCCACCGCTCCAGCAAGCGTTACAATCTTGAACGTGGAGCCTGGTTCAAATCTCGTTTTGATGGCATGGTTGAAGAAGACCCCGGGATCGGAGGCATAATTCCAGAACTCATTCGGGTTAAAGGTCGGCATATTCGCCAGCCCCAATATTTCCATAGTGCTCGGATCCGCAGCGATTACTGTAATACTCTTGGGTTTATATTCGTCATAAGCCTTCTGCATTGCTTGTTCGATATAATACTGGATTGTGCTATCAATCGTCAGCTTGAAATTACTTCCATTGATCACGGGCTTGTAAGTATCCTCCGAGTAAGGCAGCTTGATGCCGTTGCCGTCGCTCTGGTAGAGTAGCTTGCCATCCGCACCCTTGAGCTGCTTGTCAAAATACTTTTCGAACCCCATTATCGCAATGCCATCGCGATCCGTATAACCTAAAATATGTGCGGCCAGTGTTTGTTGTGGATAATAGCGCTTCTGCTCCCTAATCAGGCCGACGCCAGTCTCCAGAGTGTCATGTTCATCCTTCAGAATCTCAATGAACTCGGTGACCTTGTTGCGCAGCTCCTGATCTATCTTCCAGCCTTCATTACGGAGCTCCTGATTCTTCAGATACTTTCCGTTCTTGTCTTTGGCTTCCACGAGCGCCTTAAGCTCATCCTCTGGCTTGCCGAGCAGTTCATGTAGGCCGGTGATAACTTCTTCCCCGATGCCGCGCTCGGCAATTGCTCCAGGATTGACCACTACCGTGTAGGCAGGCACATCGCTGGCCAGCACCTTGCCGTTGCGGTCCTCGATTGTGCCACGCTCAGCTTTATTCACCGAAGTATGGGCCCATTGCTCTGCGGCCTTAGCTTGCCAGGAATCCCGCTCCAGCACCTGAATCCAAAACACTCTGACGAGCAAAACAAGAAAAAAGAGGGTAATACACCCTCCAATAAACAGTGTGCGAAACTTAATTCGCTTAATCATAAGCAACCCCCACCAACATATATATTGCGATTTCCGGTAAATCGCTCATTAATAGTCCACATCTGCGTTTCTAACCGCTGATATAAAGTTAGGCGATGGACAAGAACTTCTGATACACATTGTACATTGTATAAAAAGGGAAAATAAACCATTTTTGCGAATCACTTGTGACTTTGGTGGGTGACAGATATGCTCATCGCCTCGTATTTTTCGGGTTATACTTGGTGAAGCTTTCGAAACTGCGATGGATTCATCCTTTTCTTGCTCCGAAAGACACGGCTTAAATAAAAACCATTCTCGTACCCACACTGCTGGGCAATCATGTCAAGGGAAAGACTAGTTTCTGCAAGCAACCGACATACCCGATCCATCCGCAGCGCGCAGACAAATTCGGTCGGATTCATCAGGTAAGCAGCGTGGAACCTGCGGGTCAATTGAACCGGAGACAGTCCAAGTCGTTCCGACAGTACCTTCATGGAAAAAGGGGCGTACGCATGCTCCAGCAGCCACTGTTGCGCTTTCTCCATCAGCGGATCAGTGTGACTCCAGTTACTAGATAGCTCCTCTCCTCGCTCCTGCTCCATGAGCCACCATAAATCGATTAGCATATGACGTAAACAAGCTTCTGCCTCTGGCTTCCTATGTCGCTGTTCCCCCATCTGCCGCATATAGGAATAGGTCGAGAGTAGTCTTGAGCGGTCTATGACGGATAGCTTCCCCGTAAGCCGCTCCTGCTCTATCTCTGATGGCTCTTCCTCCCAAGCAAATTGTACAAAATGAAAGGTCAACGGAGTTATTGTCCGGCGGTTGAAGACCATTCCAGGCGGACATACCACGATATCGCCAAATTCCGCCTCTCCTTCGCGTTCTCGTTCACCAAGTGCAAGCTCGTAATGAAATCTCCCCTTCTCTACGGCTAACAAAGTCCAATTCTCATAAATATCGTGATCCAAGAGGAATTGCGACTTGTCCTTCCAGTACGCATAGGCGATAGGTATGGTGGACCAGGATCTGTTCACCTGCATACCTCCTCTCATGAAATAAAGTATATGTATTCTGTAAATTGTCTGTATGTTATTTAGACCTTTATATATCTAAGATGTATATAGATTTACTACTTTTCTTTATGGAGGCGGCATATGTGATTCAGGAAACGGTGACAACCGATATAACCGTAATTGGCGGAGGATTAGCCGGCGTTTGCGCAGCCATCGCTGCCGCAAGATTGGGTCAGAAGGTAGCTCTCGTGAATAACCGCTCCGTTCTCGGAGGAAATTCCAGCAGTGAAATACGCGTGTGGGTATGCGGCGCGACAGGACATGGAACGCATCGTTATGTCCGGGAAACCGGCATTATGGGTGAGCTCTTTGTTGAGAATCAGTACCGAAATAAGGACGGTAATCCATATCTGTGGGATATGGTTGTGCTTGAAGCTGTTCGGGCCGAGAAGAATATTATGCTTTTCTTGAATACGGACGTGCATGAGGTGGAAGCGGACGGAGATGAAGAGCAGCGGTTCATTCGCTCTGTTACCGGATGGATGATGGGCTCTGAACGACGTATCCAATGGGTTAGCAGTATCTTTCTCGACTGCACAGGAGATGGACTGATTGGCTTTCTGGCTGGAGCCCGGCACCGGATCGGACGTGAAGCCCATGATGAATATATGGAAGAATGGGCACCGCTCGTCTCCGATAATATTACACTAGGCAGCACAATGCTCTTCTACACGAAGGATGCCGGGCATCCGGTCAAATATATACCCCCAAGCTTTGCAAAAGACATCACAACACCGACGATACCCGAACGCCGTATTATCCGCAGCGGTGATAACGGCTGCTCTTACTGGTGGATCGAATGGGGCGGAGAGCTTGATACCGTTCAGCAGAATGAAGCCATTCGCGATGAGCTCTGGTCGGTCATTTACGGGATCTGGGATTATATCAAAAACTCCGGCAAATTTGCCGCCGACAATCTGACGCTGGAATGGGTCGGCTCGCTGCCAGGTAAGCGGGAACACCGCCGATTCGTGGGCGATTACGTGCTAAACCAGAACGATATTCTCGCCCAGCGTGAATTCCCCGACCGTGTCGCCTTCGGCGGCTGGTCGATTGATCTGCATCCACCGCAAGGTATGTACTCGACCGAGAGTGGCTCCAAGCATCTCCATACGGATGGAATATACCATATTCCCTTCCGTTCGCTCTACTCAGCAAATGTGAAGAATATGTTAATGGCCGGTCGCGATATCAGCGCTACTCACATCGCCTTCGGCACGACGAGAGTCATGGCGACATGTGCGATCATGGGTGAAGCGGCGGGTACCGGGGCTGCGCTTTGTGCGCAAAGAAACATCACTCCGCGTCAGCTGTACGCTGATTATTTGGAGGAGCTGCAGCAGACACTGCTGCGACAGGATGCGTCCGTGATCGGACTTCGCAGCTTCGATACCCACGATCTCGCCCAGCAAGCCAGCGTAACCGCCTCCGGTACGTTAACCCGAATCGCAGTGGAGCGCTCTGTCACAACGTTCAGTCTGACAACGGATATCGGGTTGCTAGTTCCAGTCGAACCGAGCCTAAACGGACTTGAGCTTCTCGTTGACGCTAAGACAGATACGATACTAACCGTGGAGCTGTGGGATACAGGACGCGCTGAAAACTATGTGCCGCATTCCCGAATTACGGCGGCTTCGGCACCGGTCCCCATCGGCGGACTGCACTGGATTCAGCTGGATATAGCTTGGACACCAGATCAGGCACAGAATGCTTTTCTAATCATTAAGGCAAATGACCAGCTATCGCTACATGTGTCCGACTCAGCCCATACCGGAGTACTGGCCTTTCGCAAAGGCCTACCTCCACGGGCGGCTGCCGGTATGGAGGAGCACCGTGAGGATCAACCGGTCGTGCAGTGGAGTATGGGTCCTTTCCTGCGCCAGCTTCCTTGCTTCCGCTTGTTGAATCATACCGACGCATTCACCCCTGCAAAAGTAGCTGATGGTTACAATCGTCCATACGGTGGGCCGCATCTCTGGTCATCCGAATTGTTGAATGCATCCGCACCTCCATGGCTTAAGCTGACCTGGGAGCAGCCGGTAGTGGTTAGCTCCATTCACCTCATTTTTAATGACGATGTCAATGAAGATTTAATTAACCTGCATCATCATACTACCCCTTTCGAGGCGATCCCTGAACTAGTCAAGGATTATCGAATTGAAGCTTGGACCTGTGATGGCTGGACGACGATCACAGAAGGAACGGGTAATCACAAACGGAAACAAGTGTATACCCTGCCAGCGCCCGTATCTACCGACCGACTCCGCATCGTTGTTGAAGCGACCAATGGGGCTCCGCGAGCAGAAATCATCGCAGTTAGAGTGTATGAGTAACCATGAATGTCATAGAGAAGCGACCGTTGTAATCTGGACGGCCGCTTGGTGCTCTAACCGAGCACGGTGATTTGACCAGCCGGCAGCTCTACTGTATCTGCCTCCACTCTGATCCATACATTTTGTGCGGTGGGGTTATGCACCATTCGGCAATCAGCGGAAAACCGCAGCTGCTGTAAGGCACGCATATATGACACGATCTCCGCATTCGTAGCAAACCAAATCTGTGGATTCCCGGCCACAACTTCACCGAGCTGGTCGAGGAGCTCCCAATTATCATTGTTGGCAAATTCATAGCTGTGGCCATAAATGTAGAGTAAAGCCAGCTTCGTATGACGTTGCTTCAAAGCCACAAACCGCTGTGCGTGCTCCACCATCTGGTGATGATGACAGGTTGGATGCCATCTTAAGAAGTCTGTCGGCATATCATAGCCACCTTGTCTTACTGCGGTCCGGGCATATTCAATACCAAGCGAGGGCAGCAGCGCAACGAGCTGATCGTTAGAGGTGCCAAAAGGATAGCTTAAGCCGCGAACAGGATAGTTGACGAGAGCCTCCAGCGTCTTTCGATCTTCCATAATTTCTGTTACCATCTGTTCTACTGGTGATTGTTCAAGAAACGGGTGATTCACGGTATGAGTTGATACCTCATGACCTTGATATAGCGAAGCTACTTCCTCTCGTGTAACGAAGTCTTCTTCATCGAGCCTACCGCTATTTAAATGAAAGGTCCCTTTCAGACCGTATTGGTTACACTTCTCTACAAGTCTTCTATCATGAATCCGTCCGTCATCATAGCTAAGTGTGAGCGCTTTATGCACTCCGCCTGGAAAGCAATCAAAGCGAATTCGCAACATATATATTCCTCCATAAATAATCTAGAAAGGCTGATTGTATATGAAACCATTAACTGCACTTGACCTTCTGCTCCAAGAAGCTAACGAAAGTCTCTCTGCTGTCGGTCATGCCGCCTCCACATGGGATATTCCCGGCTATTATTTCGATACAGCCGGCCACAAGGCAGCGAAACGATGGATGGAAGCGGACGCCCGAACAGCCTATACCACGGCACTGGCCTACCGACTAACTGGTAACACGACCTATGCGGAAAAAGCAAAGGAAATACTTATGAACTGGGCAGAGACCAACGAAGAAATTACCGGACCAGATGGACCGCTAGTATCTGCCTATCTTGGCGTCGGACTTATTCAGGCGGCGGAGTGGATTGCGGATTTTTCCGGCTGGAGCCCCGATGAACAAGCGCTGTTCGCCGCGTGGCTGACTCATGTATGCTTGCCGGAATGGGACCGCATTCCGCTCCGAAACAACTGGTGGACTTGGAGCCTATATGCTCAATTATGCTTATTCCGCTATCTGGGAGACAAAGCTGGCTTCGAAGGCGAGGTTACTCTCTTCAAAGAGCATCTAGATTCGTCCTTATCCCTTGAAGGCTTTATCCCTGAAGAAACACTGAGAGGCAAACATTCTTTATGGTACCATTACTTCGCTCTCGCACCCGCCACAGCAGCTGCGAAGCAGATTCTAGAAATGACAGGCGAGGATTTATTTCACTGGATTTCGCCAAATGGCAAGAGTCTAAAGACCGCACTGGAGCGCTTCTTCTATTATGTCGATGGGCGCCTGGAGGAATGGCCATATGACGACGAGCCAATCTTCCCGGCACAGCTCGCAGCTAGTACTTGGCCGCTTGATTTAATAGAGGCTATGAGCGAAGTGTACGACAATCCAGTTTATGAACGCTTCGTCGCTCCCTACCGTCCAATTAAAGGCAATCTCAACATCAATAGTGGGTATTATCATTCGTACTCGTGGGTATACCCGGAATTACAAGCGAGAAGCAACAAGTAAAAAGAAAGGCCTTTCCACTCATTTCCCGGAAAGGCCTTTCTCTCGAAATATAAGAAAGTATAAGTTTTACACAATACTTTATCCTTATATTTTACGAGAAACGTTTATCGTCTTTAAAAGACGACAGCGTCGTTTCTTCTTATTTACCCGTCGGCTAACGACTGCCCATCCCGGAGCAGGTAAGCGGCCGCTTCAGCCGTAATATGTTTCCCGCTTTGAGCCTCAACCTGATGTAGGAATGCTTCAACTTGACCATGCTCCAGCTTAACGACCAGGCTGTTGGCAATACCTGTACTGTCGATCCAGGACTTCTCTCTAAAGAGATTGACCAAGTTCTTTAGCGACTCCAAATCCGTATAGGTAGAGAATGTAATATTGGATTGCTGCACATGCCCCGCCTTGTCACTGACAGATACAGTAAAGGTATGGGTTCCCAAGGAGAGCATATATAATGGCACCTCTTCTCCCTGCTCTACTTCGCTGCCATCCAGCAGTGTGGTTGTCTTCGTAGGATCGAGCCCTGATAATTCATCGGTGGCATTCCAAGACAAAATCAGCGAGCCTGTATTCGCATACTCCGTATCATTGAGTCCTCCTACAGAAAGGTCGGGCGCCGCTGTATCCAGCTTGAATTCCAGGCTCTTCGCCTCCTCGGTATTTCCGGCGAGATCAAGTGAGCGGTAGAGTAAGGAGTGTTGTCCGTTCTGGCCAAAGGTTATGTCACCCTGGTAGGTCAGCCAATTACTGCCTCCATCCACGCTATACACGGTAGATGTGACCCCTGATCCGGCATCTGGAGAATTCAGGCTAACCGTTACGGGCTGGGTATACCAGCCGTCAGTGCCATCCGGTTCTGCCGGCTCGATTACTGCTGTCGTTTCTGGAGCGGTCCGGTCAATCTGCGTAAACTTGATATCGTCGAACCAGATTTCACTGAATCCACCTACATAAAGACCTACCGTTCCCGATGCATTATGAGTGGGATTCGAACCCTGCAATCTCAGCTCACCGTTAAGGTACACACTGATCTCGGAGCCATCGACCAAAATGCGCAGCGTATACTCCGTATCCGGCTGCAGATCAACATTAGGCAGGTTCACTGTCTTCAAAGCGGTCCATGCCGAATTGTAAAGAATCCATTGCGAAGTGCCGTCCGCCAGTTTCTTGTAGGCGACTTTGCCCGAGTTGCTAGAGATGGCGCGATCATACACGTAGAGTGTTCCTAACTCCGGCATAATCGTTGGGGTCTTCAGTGTAAAGGTCAGATCATAATCCGAAAATTGCTTTGAGTGCAGAGCGGATGCGCCTTTGAGCAACTTATATTTCTTATTGCTGTTCACCGTAACAATACTGCGATTCGGATCTACGGGCCAACCGCCGGCCCCCGAATCAAAATTCGTAAACAGCATTACATCCGATACATGAATCTGGACGGAAGCTGTAGCATACGGATTATCAACCGAAGTCACTGTAATAACTGCTTCGCCCGTGCTAAGAGCAGTGACCAAGCCGTTAGTATCGACAGAGGCAACGTTAGGTTGTGATGATTGCCAGACCACATCTCGGTTAACGGCATCTGATGGGTCAAATTGGACTGGAAACAGATGCTGCTCGCCTGCCACCATATTGATGCTGCTCTCTCCGAGCAGCAATCCTGACAGCTCTGTCTTAGGAACGTTGAAGCGGATATCATCAAACCACAGCTCGCTGAAGCCACCGGCGTAAAATCCTACCTTACCAGAGGCGTTGAACGTCGGATCAGTAACCTTTAGCTTAAGCTTGTTATTGAGATAGACGCTAATGTCTGCGCCTTTGACGATGATCTTCACGTTATACAAAGTATTCGGCTGCAGATCGGGGGCAGACAGTTTGTTCTGCTTGACGGTAGCCCAAACGGAGTTATAAAGAACCCATTCGGAGGTTCCGTCCGCATATTTACGATACCCGATCCGGCCTCCGTTGCCACTCGTATTCAGTCGATCAAACACATAGAACGTAGCTGCATCAGGTATTACCTGTGGCGTCTTCAATTTAAAGGTCAACTCATAATCGGTATAATCATTTTCATTCAGAGTCGTTGCTCCTTTAAGCAGCTTATACATGTGGTTACCGCCCTCAACCTCGACAATGCTGCGGTTCGGGTCGCTCGGCCAGCTATTACGTCCATTCTCGAAATTCGTATCATCCATAATGCCGTCCCCAATTTCGACGGTTACCTGCACCTCGTCACTGAACAGAGGGTTCTCGGCGGAGACAACGGTAACGGTGGCGCTCCCCAGATTAACCCCTTTCAGCTTGCCATTCGCATCCACCTTGACTACGGAAGGATTACTGGAGGTGTATTGCAGTTCTGCATTTGTCGCATTCCAAGGGAGAACCGCCGAATACAAGATATATGACTTCCCAATACCGATGGTTACGCTCTCGTCGTACAATTGAATACCCTGAACAGGAATGTTGTCAGGAGCCAGATAAGGACCGGCTTTGCCTATAATACCAATCTCGCTAAACGGGATCGCTTGGAAGCCCGGAATCTGCTGGAATACCTCTGCATCCGTCTGCAAATTCAGATTGCCACCCGCAAGGTCGACAAAGCCGGGATCATGATCCGTCACCCAGTTGTTCGCGTATTGAACCAGATTTAACTTGTCATAGGCTCCTTGCGCATTTGTGGTGCTGCTTCTTGTCCTTGTCGGGTTATAAATTACATTGTTCTGGAATGTGTTGGTATCAGGGTAATAGCGGTTTTCTGTGAAGAAATTTGCCAGCTCAGGATATTTCACCAAATGCGGCTTCCCTTCAAAGTTGTTGTTACGTTCAAACAATGCATGCCATGGCTGCATGTAGTTCTTGGAGATCTGCTGCTCTGGTTTGTCGCCCAAATACATATCCGAGTATTCATACGGTACCTTGGCATCGATAAAGATGTTGTTGCGGGTGCGAATATGCGCCCCTCCGTTATTTAACACCGCAGAGTTTCCCATTTGGTCAAAAATATTTTCTTCTATAGTAATGCCCATGGTGAAGTTATCCGGATAGACGCCTTGGACGCCAGCCTTGCCTTCCCCGATATTATGAAAATAATTCCTGCGAATGACCGAGCCCCGCTCCTGTGGGGATGCGCCCAGATTCATATAGATGGCACCTAGATCGGAGAATGTTTTGCAGACATCATAAATGTTGTTGTACTCGACCAGATGATCGTTACCGAAGATCAGAAGTCCGGGATGAGGCGCGTCATGAATCTCGTTATGCGAGACCCGATTTCCGGCTCCAGTCAGGATCACACTAGGGTTATAAGCCTTATGGTAGTAGGCAAAATCATGAATATGACTGTTCTCCACCGCGTTGTTGCCTGGCACCAGGGTTTGCTTATCCCCACCGTTCAGAATGACGCCCGTACCCCCGATATGATGGATATGGGAGCTGATGACTTTGTGATTTACTCCTGTTGCCTTAGCGAAATCGTTGTACAGCCACCGGCTTTGCGTATTTATCAACACCCCACCGTTCGTGAAATTGCGAATTTCGCAGTGAATCAATTGGATGCTGTTGCCACCCATAATGACCACTGCGGAGTCCCGGCCATTCTCCAAGGTTAGATCCTCGAAGTTTACATACGACGCATTGACGGCGTTAATCATCGGGGTCTTCAGCATGGTAACCGAAATTTCGGGCTGATTACCAGCAAACGAGGCTGTTGGCATAAAATAGAGATGACCTTGGCCGCGATCAATATAGTACTCTCCCGGCATATCGATCTCTTCCAACAGGTTCTGGGCAAAATGGAAATCCGGGTACCAGTTGGTGAACAGACCGCTCATTTCTCCGTAAGCCAGTGTAATCGTTTTGCTGGTCGTGTCGATAGCGGCGATTTTGTTATATGACCATTCCCAGCTGTATCCAAAAATCCCGTCCAACCAAATATCATCTGCCTGTGTCCAGAGATCCGGTCTTTCGTACGTGTACTTAAAGGTACCGCCACGAGTCTGCAAATCCGCACTGCTCCGTGTCGGACCGGGGTCAATAATGGTACCCATCTGGACCGTTCCTTTGTTAGGCCAGCGAGCGAGCGTCATGCCTTGCCCGTCGACATACAGCTCCATCGGGGGAACCTGACTAACATCATTGGCCTTGTAATATCCGTGCCGGCTTAACACACCGTAATCGGAAATGCCATGCTCTGCCAAGTCAACCTGCAATACCTTCGTTCTAGCCTCCGTGCTGATGATCCGATCCAAGACGGACTGTTCGGTGACCGGAGTGAACCAGCTCTTTTGCAGCTCCTGTGCACCATTAAGCCGCACACTTTCACCTGGATACGCTTTGTAGGTAATCCGCTTATCCGCCGTACCTGAATCCTCTTCCTCCAATAGGAAGCTTACACTTCGATTATAAGTCCCGCCTCGCAGATAGACGGTAACGCCGCCTTCCGGCAGCCCGGAATCCTGCTTCAGCTGCCGAATAGTATCCCTGGCCTTCTCCAGAGATTGAAAGGGAGCTGCTTTCGTCCCGGGATTGTTGTCATTTCCATCAACCGATATATAGAAAACAGTACCAGAGCTCTCCGGTTCTTCAGCATACGCTTCCGGAACCGATAGCCCTCCCAATAACAAGACGACGACCCATAACACCAAGATCCCTCTTCTTATCATGCTTCTGAATTCCTCCTTATCAGGATGATTCTTCATAAACTACGTTATTCTTGTCCCTAGCCTTTTACCGATCCGATCATCGTACCTTTCTCAAAATATTTCAGTAAAAATGGATATACCACGATTACGGGTAAAGAGCAGACGACCACTGCCGCCATTTTCAGACTCTCCGGCGCGGGCGGAGTAATGTCCGTCGCCGTTGTAAATGCACCTAGCTGATCCTCGATTAGAATTTGCCGGACCACTAGTTGCAGCACATACTTGGATTGGTCGGTAACATAAATCAGATTGTCCATAAAAGCATTGATGTGGTGTACCATCGACCATAACCCGATGGTTACAAGGGATGGGATCGATAGCGGCAGCATAATACGAAATAGAATGCGTAAATCCCGAGCCCCATCGATGCGTGCAGCTTCGACCAGCGCATCTGGAATCGAGCGGAAGAAGGAGATCATCACCAGTACCTGAAACGCATTGGCTGCTGTAGGAAGAACATACACCCATAATGAATTGAGGAGATGCAGCTCCTTCATCAACAAATAATGGGGCACAATCCCCCCGTCGAAGATCATCGTGAATAGCAGCAGCAGGACAAGCCCACGCTTCATTGGGAAATCAGGACGAGAAAGCGGATAAGCAGCACAGATGGTGACCAGAAGGGTTAACGCCGTCCCTACCACCATGCGAAATAGCGTATTGACATAGCCCGACCAGATCGCCGGATATTCCAGTAACTCCTTGTACGAGTTCAATTCGACATCTCGTGGAAAGAAGTGAAAGCCGCTCCGCAGCGCTTCACCCCGTCCACTAAAGGAGACAGATATGACGTGAATGAATGGGTACACAACGACGAGCGCTAGCAACAATAGCATGATATAAATGATGCCTGGGGCAATTTGATTTTTCCAGCCTTTGACCTTCATGACAGATTACCTCCTGAACTTACCATAGCCCGCTCTCCCCACGGCTCATCTTTCGTACAGTCAAATTGGCCCCAAGAATAAGCAGTAGACCCACAAGTGACTTGAACAAACCAATGGCCGCCGTGTAGCTATATTGGAATTGCTGCAGTCCCACCCGGTAGACGTAAGTATCAATCACATCTCCAGTTTCATAGGTGACCGGATTGAGTAGATTAATGATTTGTTCAAAATTAGCACTTAAGAAGCCGCCCAGACTTAAGATAAACATAATCGCTATAGTCGGCATGATCGATGGAATATTAATGCGGATAATCCGCTGCCAGCGGTTGGCTCCGTCGATGATGGCCGATTCCTGCATCTCCGGATTAATTCCTGATAAGGCAGCGAAGTAGATGATCGAGCCCCAGCCCAAATCCTTCAGAATGGAGGTCGCGACCACGATGGAACGGAAATATTCCTTCTTACCCATAAAGAAGATCGGTTCCATACCGAACCAGCCCATGATTTCGCCAGCAATCCCGGAGGTCGGTGAGAGGAAATAGATGATCAGTCCAGACATGATGACCCAAGATACAAAGTGTGGCAGGTACATCGTCGTCTGAATGAACCTCTGGAAATTGCGGGACCGCACCTCGTTCAGCAAGATCGCTAGAATAATTGGGGCCGGAAAAGCAAAGAGCAGCTGATAAATATTTAAAAGCAGTGTATTCTTAAGCAAGCGATAGAAATCGTTATTCTGGAACAGCTCCTGAAAATGCTGGAATCCCACCCATGGGCTTCCCCATATTCCATCTACCACTCGGAAATCCTTGAAGGCGATAACTACGCCATATAAGGGGCCATATTTAAACACTAAGAAGAATGCAAAGGCGAAAAAAAACAATACAAGCAATTCTCCGTGTTTTCTAATCGTTTTCATACCGCATTTCCTCTTCCTTCGAAACCGAAGCGCCGGACCTATATCGCCCGCAAGAACCGTTATAGACTTTGCGGGCGATATAGCCCTAGCTCGGGTTATTTTTTAAACTGTGCTTGGTACATCTCATTCGCTTCCTTGGTCAGCTCGTCGCCGCCTTTGGCCTTCCACTCCGTTACGAATTTATCGAAATCGTCAAGCGGAAGCTCACCAGTGATGATTTGGGCAAAGTATTTTTGCATGAGCGCCGTCAGATCAGTCTTATACTTCCCATCGGAAGGCAGCGCTGAGAACAGCAGAGCATCGGTCCAATTCGGAGCAGAGGAATACTTTTTAATCGCTTCATTTACCTCCGGATTGGAATATTTCTCCCGATAAGCCTGGGTTGTAATGTTACCAAGCGAGAACAAGCGAATGCCGAGCTGGTCACGTTGTTCCTGCTTCTCGAAGCCCGGTAGGAACTTCGTCGCTCCTGAGGTCGCTCCGGCCGCCTCAAAATCCCATTGGGTGCCCTTTATCCCCAGATTGGTCATATTAATGGTCTCTTCGTCGCTGCTTTGTGCTCGTAGAATTTCGAACAGCTTTTCTAGCTTCTCCGGCTGATCTTTCACTTTGCTGCCGATCACGACAAAGTTGCTCTTGATCCCCCAATCCCAGGTGCCGGCCCCGCCAGGGCCTTCCGGATTGTTGCTGATCACCAGCTCAGCACCCGGGTTCAAGGATTGCATTTCTTTTATCGTAGACGAAGTCGGGAGTGCTGCCTTGCTAATTTGCTCCTCAATGACGCCTATGCGATTGTTGTAGAGCTTCTTACGGTAGGAATCCTGTGTATCGGTAATGAATTCTGGATCAATTACACCGTCTGCAAACCACTGCCGTAGCTTAGCCACAGCTTCCTTGGTCTCCGGCATAATGGAACCGTTAATGATTTCGCCGTTTCGTTCCATCCACATCGTTGGCTCTACACCAAACGCTCCGAAAATGGAATAGAATCCGGAGGACCAGGTTGAGGTTGCTGTACCGGTTAGGCCGTACGTATCCTTCTTCCCGTTGC
This sequence comes from Paenibacillus sp. FSL R10-2734, assembly GCF_037963865.1. NCBI lineage: Bacteria > Bacillati > Bacillota > Bacilli > Caryophanales > Paenibacillaceae > Paenibacillus > Paenibacillus sp. FSL R10-2734. Next base: position 4,098,766 of record NZ_CP150170.1, read on the forward strand.
CATCGGGATCTTTCTCGGCAAAGGCGTATACAGCCTTCTCAAACTCATCCAGAGTTTCTGGTGTTTTCGTAATGCCGACCTTATCCAGCCAATCCTTGCGCCAGAGCATAGTAAAGTCATATGGCTTCAAATCAATAAACATTGGAATACCCCATAGCTGGTCATCAATCGTTACCGTTTGAAACAGCTTACTCTTCTCCGCAATATCTGCGGAATACTCGGGCATCTTCTCCTTCAGCATGTTAGGGTCAATGCTCATCAGTACGCCCTGGTTCTGATAAGCTACAACGTTGGAAGGATCGCCGAGCATAAAAATATCCGGAACCTCCCCGGAGGCAACGCTGGCATCCGTTACCTTCACCGGTTTAATCTTTACATTAAACTTCTCCTCCAGATATTTTTGAACCGGAGAGTCATTCACTACGCCGGCTGCCTGGAAATGAATCCCCCAGGTGATTTCCACCGGCTTTGCTTCTTTTACTTCCTCCGTGGCTGTTGGGCTTACATCTGGGCTGGCCGCTGTATTCCCTCCCGTATTATTAGTAGTGTTGTTACCGGAGCTGCAGCCAGCAAGCATACTGGCTACAATGCCCGCTGCTAGAAAGGCATTACTGATCTTTTTAGTTCTTGTATGCAAATGAATCTCCCCCTGAATATAGGATATTGTGATCCGCACCCGGCTTACGAACCGAGCGTTAATTGGGAGCGGTTACATTTTTTACAATAGCTTCCTCCAGCCTAAGATACAATCCTCTCATCCCGTTCTTTTTGTGTTTTTGGCTTTCGAGGTTGTACTAAACGTATAGTGTTATTCCGTTTTTTGTATGTTTTTCGATAATCTGCTGTCCTTAAATCACAAATTTGATATATAATTCACTGTAGAAGCATATTGTAAACGCTACCATTACTAAAAGAGGGGGTGGATATGTGGGAACCTGGACTTTCAAGAACAACTCAATGTTCGTTAAGCTGCTCCTGTCCTTGACCGCCATCGCCGTAATCACCGTCGTGCTCATCACTACGATAACTTACAAGATCTCGGCCGACAACAGCGTCCGTAATTCCATTATGTATAATCAATCCATCCAATCTCAGCAGCAAGAGCTGATTCACAAGGAATTAGCCACCATCAGAAATGCCGTAAATAACATTCTCATGACAGAACCTTATTTGTACAAAATCATTAATGGCAAGCTATCCGTCAGCTCCCTTATCGATTTATCCGCCTTTATCGCCAAGCAGCAGCAGCTCAGCCCCTATATCGATTCCATCTATTTATATTATGATCCACTGAAGCTTGTCCTTTCGTCACGTCCCGAGGTGAAGGCCTCCTCCATCTCTACCTTTGCAGATCGCTCCTGGCTTGATGTGTGGAATCAGGCTACCGAATCGCGAACCGTCTGGGTGACTGGCCGTGAAAACGGCTTTGCTGCTAAGCAACCGGCTGCCTCACTTCTTCAGAAAATGCCGCTAATCGGCCAAGTCGATGGTGCCATCGTCATCAATTTGAAGCTCGATCTGTTGTTCTCCGACTACTTCAGTCATAACCGCAGCACACAGGGAAGCACTATGATCCTTGATCAGGACGGAGCGCTTCTCTTCTCTGAATCCACAGAAGCAAAGACGCTGCTAGGTCAGCTTGATGCAGAACGCATGACGTTGCCCAGCGGTTCTTACATCGAGAATTCTGAGCAAATCGTCACTTACACCACTTCGAATATGACCGGTTGGAGATTCGTCGATATTACAGAACGTTCAGCCCTGCTGCACGGTATGAGTCGAATTAAAATTATTGTCTGGAGCGTCGCGTTAACCTACATTATTGCAGCTTTTGTTACTTCCTATTATTTGTCGCGAAGATTATACCGACCACTACAGCGTGTAATTTCCTATATAGCAGGCTCGGAGGAGACGGACCGAAACGAAGACCCACGAGCCGCACATCGCGGAGATGAGGCTGGCTTCATCAGACAGTCCTTCGAGCGGATAAGCCGCAATCGGGAACTCTTACTAAAGGAAAATCACCGGGTAGGTGAACTGCTCAGCGACAACCGAACAGCGATCAAAGAAAAGTATCTAAATGATCTAATTCAAGGCAGTAGCACAGAACCTACAGCCCATGAGTCAGAACATGCCGCAGAGCTATTGGGGCTCCGACTTGATTTCAACCGTTTCACCATCCTGACTCTCGAGCTCGAGGAGCCTTATCCAATCAAAGGTCCAGATGACACCTTTCACTTCCATCTGTTCCAATATGGGCTAATGGAAGAACTGAAGACGAAGATCGATGGAGAGCTCTTCGCCAAAGATAGCCGGAGGATCGTGATCGTTCTCTCTATTCCTCCCGAGGATGATGATAGCTTCCCATATGAACAAGCAGAAATGTTAAAGCAATATGTGTTCACTCGATATGAAATCTCCGTAACCATTGCCATCAGCCGAATTCACTCTGGGAAGGCAGCGGTTCGTACCGCTTATAATGATACGCTGGAAGCCCTAAAGCTTAAGATCTACATTGGGAAAGGCGAGGTACTCCCTTACAGTATTCAGGATGAATGGAGATCAGAAGAAGGCGCCTATTATTATCCATATATATTAGAAACGAAGCTTCTACAGGCCTTGCTACAGACTGATATGGATGAGTGCATCGTGGTCATCCGCGAAATCACTCGGGCCGTGCTGGAGCAGAAGCTGGGCAAAGCCAACATTCAGCAGCTGTATGTACAGCTTAGCGGAGAAATTGTTAAGACGCTTGTCCAGACCGGTGGCGAGCTGAACATGGTATTCGGCGAACGGCCACCATACACAGATGCGCTAGCGCGGGCGGAGACAGTGCAGGATATGGAAGAGTGCCTGCTCGCTATCTGCGGCAAGATCATCGATTATCACCGGGAGAAACGTTCCAAAATGACCGATGTAACTCTGCAGTTGGCGACAGATTATATGGATAGCCATTATAACAAGAACATTACCGTGGATACGGTAGCGGAATACGTGCAGCGCAGTTCCTCCTATCTCAGCCGTATTTTCAAGGAGTCCAAGGGGATTACTCTCAACGATTATCTGATCCAACTCCGCCTCAAACGGGCTATGGAAATGCTGCAGCAGTCAAATGCTTCTATAGAAGAGATTTGCCGAGAGATTGGCTACGCGAATGTCAGCTACTTCAACAAAATGTTTAAAGCCAGAATCGGTCTTACGCCTGGCCAATATAGACATCAACAAGCAACCGACCAGCTTCTCGCTCAGGGTAAAGGGCCAGCGGCTAACTAATTCACAGAGACAAATGGCGTGACCCTGGTCGAACAAGCTGCATATGATGCTGATATAACGAAGCGAAATGGAGTTGATTCGTATGGCTGCTACGAATAGAACGAATTACACTGTATCTGATTTGACGAAAGAAACGAATTTGTTCAATGCTTATTGGAAAAGATCATTCGTCAATGGTAGAGCAATATATGTAGCGACGAGCGATAAAGCGCAAATTACAATTGCAAGATCCGGGAAAAATGGTTTGATCCCACGCGTACGACTTACTTTCAAAATAGGTTCAAAGGTTGTCGTGATCGGCACGGGCGTTCACTACCCTTCTGCGAAGGTACAAATATTATAAGAATTCATAGCCTTAAATGCCCATCATATCGGCAATAGGACCAAGTTCTTATCCTGAGAAAAAGGACAAGAACTTGGTCCCTTAACAAGAAAAACGCCTGACGGCGTCCTTGGAAATAGAGTTACAAGCTGAGTACATCCGTAATTCCATACTCGTATCCATATACACCTTCGTAGGGAGGTTCCGCTTACGGACCGTATTGCACTTATTACTTAATAACAGCCCATTTCCGGGTGATTTGGGGCGAATAACGGCGCTGACTCGTTTACGTTACCGTCGGCACATTGTATTCGGTTTTTCGCATACATTTGGCTCGTTTACGTTACCGTCGGCACATTGTATTCGGTTTATCACATACATTCGGCTCGTTTACGTTACCGGCGGCACATTGTATTCGGATTTTCGCATACATTTGTCCGTAAGCTCGACTAAAACATGCATTTCGGAGGATATAAGGTCCGCTCTCGTTATACATCCCAAAGAGGCGTGTGCTGAGTCCGTAAGTGTTTACTTCCCATTCACTCGTGTCAACATCTGTAAATCATAAATAAGGGGTACGCTTCGCTTCCCCCAAAACATGTAAATTCTTATCTTATATAAAACCCGCGCTTGGCGCGGGTTCTTGTTTGACTATATATATGTTACTTACTTAAGTCTCTGAATCCAGCACCATATACACCCGGAATTTGCGTTTCTTTTCCTATTTTCGTAGCAGCCTCTAGTGCCCAATAAGGGTTTCGCAACATACCACGTCCTACGGCAACGAGATCCGCTTCTTCGTTACCAATGACGGCATTGGCCAATACCGGCTCATCTAAACGTCCAACGGCAATGACGGGTACATTCAGTGCATTTCTAATTTCTCTTGCCAATGGTACCTGATAAGCTGCATTTGCACCTGGTTTTTCTTGTGCGACAATCGGACCTTCACCGCCGGAGCTGACATGGAATAGGTCTACGCCAGCATCCTTGTAAGCTTTGGAAAATGCGATACTTTCTTCAATACCATAACCACCGTCGACATATTCCTTCGCGGATATGCGCATAAGGAGTGGCATTTGGTCTGGCATAACGCTTTTCACTGCTCGAATGATTTGTTGTCCGAACAACGTCAAGTCTTTACCGTATTCGTCCGTGCGTTTATTTGTAAACGGGGATTGAAATTCATGTATTAGGTAGCCATGTGCTGCGTGAAGTTCAATCGTGTCCACACCTGTCTTGATCGCTCGTTCTGCAGCTAGTTGGAACTTTTCCACCATTGCCCTAGTCTCATCTGTCGTCAAAGCACGAGGCGTTTTGGAGTTCTCGTCGAAAGGAATAGCAGATGGCGCCACCGGTACTTCGGCATCTTCTGCTTTTCGTCCTGCATGAGCAATCTGAATTCCTACTTTGGCACCGTATTGATGGCAGGCATCAACGATCCGCTTCAAAGGTGCGATATGGTCATCAGACCATATCCCAAGGTCGAAATCGGTAGTTCGACCATCCGGCTCCACATCGGTCATCTCAATAATGATAAGACCAGCTCCACCGATTGCGCGACTAACATAGTGATTATAATGCCAATCATTTACGATTCCATCCTTATTCTCAACAGCATATTGACACATTGGTGGCATAACGACGCGGTTTTTTAGTTTCAGTCCTTTTAGCTTATATTGCGTAAATAAATGATCCATTTTGCACTACTCCCTTATGTTTGGATTTAAATTGAAAAGTACGTTATATTTCTTATAAGTCGAAGTATATCGCACGATTATTCATTAATCCAATTATAAAATAGAGCAATATGTATAAAAATATTTATAGAAAAACAAAGGATGAACGGCGAATCGTTTCATCTGTTTTGTTCAATAATCGTTTCGATGAATTCGTTAAGTTCAAGCGAATGTTTATTTTTTGATTTGTACCCGAGTAGCAAGTCGTTAGGAATCTTCATTTCCTCAAAGACCATTTTCCATTTTTGCTCACTTTGCGTACATTGATCCAAAATATAGGTCGGTAGCAAGCTAAACCCTGCTCCTTCTTCGATCGCTCGTAATATTAAATGCAAGCTTGGGATAACATGTACTGGCTTCATTTGCGGTCGTTTCTTGAAATATTCTCGCCAATACCTACGAATAATCGGAAGCTCGAGACCGTAGCTTAACCAACGTTGCTCAGACAACCACTGCTCCCTTTCCTTCAGATCAGAAGTATTCGGAACCTCTGTCCCCGCTGGTGCAATGACTACAAAGTTTTCCTCCATAAATCGTACATATTCAATGCCAGGGGTAGCGATTTTTTTGGAAGTCATAATGATATCCACCCGATCATCTTGCAGAATCTCCAACAATTGCTCTGCTGTTCCTAAATAAGTGATTGTGCTCAAATCGGGACGCGTTAGTTGTTTCAAGATTTTCTCGACAAACATCGCTGGAGACGCTCCGATTTTCATTACTTTTAGGGTTGGAGACGGGGATTTCAAACTCATTGTCGCCTCCTCTAAAGACTCGATGAGCGGTGCTAATTGTGAATACAACTGTTTACCGCGTTCGGTTGGGATCATCTTTCGAGAGGCGCGTGTAAACAACAGTTCCCCAACTTCCGCCTCAAGGGAAGCAAGATGTTGACTCATCGCAGGTTGGGTCATAATTCGGGATTTCGCGGCTTCGGATACGGAATTGTGTTTATATATTTCGGTAAAACTTCTATACCATTCGAAATCGACCATAGGATGCCCTCTTTTCGGAAGTATTACAGGATAGACTATGCTTATCATTTAAACACTTCATCCCAAAAGATAGCAAGTTCTTCGCTTTTACTCAATTACTTTTACTCGCCCATGCATGAGATCAAAGCTTTTAAAACGATAACCGATGCAGACAAATGGAACGTTCGCCGCAGCAGATAACAGATAGGCATGCTACAGATACAACTGTACCACTAACCGTTTCAAGGGCACTCATGATCTGTATCTCCATGTTGACAAGCGATTGCAATTCTTTACCCTGAGGCTTTTGTTCTGCTGAACCGTTATGTCTATCAGAATTTCCGGGAGGATATCAAGCTGGAATTGCTCGCAGAACGTTTCTATTTGAGCTCCCCATATCAGCTCTTCTATATATCAGGAGCCTATGAATAATTATTGAGGTTGAAAATCTGAGAACCCTGAGATTAGTACCCTCAACCCCTTGCTGACGTTATCGACCTTCCATACACCATTCGTAAATACGAGAGTGATCATACGATCCTCAGCATATTGATCTTCTCCTGTTAGTCCATTTGCCAATATAACCGATTGCGAAAGCGTGGCTGAAGTCTTGCTAATGTATACTGGTGACGAGGCAGGCCCTTCATAGGTACTAGCTGTATTCAAGCCTTTATTTTGAACGATAGACTTAATTAATTTATCCGTAAAGTACGGTTTGAAGTAGGAACTAATATTTTTAATTGAAGTGACATCGACTGCTTGATTTAATTTATCGGAAAGTAGTTTTAACTGTGAATCCATAATTTTCTGCTGGTCAGAGATTTGAATAGATGGTTGCTCCATGTTGACAACGAGTCCCTTACCGCCCAATGTCATTGTCGCCTGCTTAGATTGTTGGTTCCATAAGACATTCGCACCTAACGATTGACCGACAAAGCGTAGCGGAACATAGGTTGTTCCTTTAATGACCTGCGTGGCAGTATCCAAATCAATATATTCCCGGCGCGGGATATCTGGGTTATCTGTAGTCGGCGGTGATTCAATAATTGCACGTTTGAAATTTGCGGCAAGCCAGATGGTCGAATCGCCATTTTTAATCTTTACTTCTTTCTCCGCTTGAAACCATTCCACACTCGCGCCTAAATTTTCTGAAACAGCTCGTATCGGAATGAGAACTCGACCGTTGTTAATTTGGCCGTTGTTTATAATCGTAGGTTTGTATGTATCCGCCGCAAAGCTAGGCACCGTTATTACTGGAAGCACAAGTAAAGATGAGGCAAATAAGGAAATCGTCAATTTTTTCATCATAATAAAACCTCCCATAATAGATTCTTCTTAATATTAGACGTTTTTCTCCCTTATTCTGTTTAATTTATTTTAATACCCAAATTCTTATAGGATAATCCAATATTATTAGACTGTCGAGTCGGCGTTCGAGAATAACTCCGCGGTATCCTTGATATACTTCTCCAGGTTATGGAGGACGAAATCTATTCGATGATAAAATTAGAATAACAAAAAAAAGCTGATCTTCAACAAGATCAACCTTTAGTTTTATATCGTATCCGTTTTTTCGAATCAATCTGCATAAGCCATCGGCATCTCAGAAGTGACATTTGCTTGCAATGAGTTGATGTATTAAGCCTATATTTACACTCCAACTTCTCCGATCATTTGCTGTTCGATTTTTTTCATCTCATAAAAATAGCCTTTTTGCCCCATCAGCTCCGAATAGGAACCCGTTTCGACTACCTTGCCTTGGTCCATGACCACAATCTGGTCCATTTCTTCCAATCCGGTAAGCCGATGACAAATCAGTAGAAGCGTATCATTAGCCGCCTGTGCGTAAAGATGCTTCAAAACGTGATGCTCTGTCACATAATCGAGCGATGAAGTTGGTTCGTCCAGAAGCCATAACCGTCCTTTGCGGAGCATCGCTCGCGCCAGAGCCAACCGCTGCTTCTCGCCGTCTGACAGATTCTCCCCTTTTTCATACACCATATCGGACAACGATGTATCGGGCAGCTGCATTTTAGTCAGCACATCCGACAATTGTTCGTCAGTATGTTCTTCTCCATTCAGCAGCAGATTGTCCCGGATCGTTCCTCGGAAGAAATGGCTTTGCTGAAACACCACATTAGCCGATTGCCAAATGCTCGTCTCATCCAGTTCCTTCACCGAAATGTCGTTTAGTCGTATATCGCCAGCCGTTGGTGTCCGCAGCTTGAGCAGCAATTCGATAATCGTTGATTTTCCGGACCCACTCGGCCCGACAATCGCCGTTTTGGAACCAGATAAAATGTGCAGGGACATATCCCTGAGGGCCGGTCTCCACTCCCCTTCATATTGAAACGTAACATCGGATAGTTCTATCGTAACAGCATGATCAACAGACAATGCGCCGACTGGCTGCGAAGACTGTTCATCTATGTTCTGTACCGTTTCCGTCAGTCGTTTGGCTGCGTGCTCGCTATCCTCTTTATACGCGGGTAATGTGGCCATAGCCGTCGCTTCTTCGAATACGGTTTGTGAGGCCATGACTAACATGGCAAGAAATACGCCGGCAAGCGCCCCTTCCATAATTAAATAAGCGCCAAGCGTCAGCACCCCCCAGGAAATGAGAAATGTAACAAAAGTGTGCATTGATTGCCCGCGCAGCAAGTGCCCGGCTGCTCGTTGCTGCTCAGCTGCCAATACAGCGGAAGCATGCTGAAGCTGCTCCTCCCGCTGTGCCAATTGCCCGTAAACTTTCAAATCCCGGAAACCGTACAACACTTCGGTGACTTCCGTGGACAGCTGCGCCCTCTGCTCACGAACGCGTCCATGTATTCTCCGCTGCCCGAGCAAAACAATTCCCGGTACAACGAATGCTGTTATCAGCATACCTACCACAAACAGAACGGCAATCCAGATCGAAAAGGCAGAAGTAAACAACACCGTAGCCAAAAACACCATGACGACCATGATCGGGGGATAAGCAACTCGCAAAAAATAATTTTGCAAACTTTCCACATCCCCAACGATCCGCGCAAGCAGATCCCCGCTTCGATTTTTGTTCAATATACCAGGCGTTAAAGGAATAAGCTTGGCAAAAAAGGATGTACGTAAACGGCTCAGCATAGAGAACGTCGCCCTGTGAGAATACAAACGTTCTCCATAACGACTCACCGCCCGAAGCAGACCAAGCAGTTTGACCATAGAGGTGAGTACAATTAACGTATATAGCGGTGGCGCAAATACCGTTTGCGAAATTAGATACCCGCTCGCAGAAAAAAGTGCCACACCCGCTATGCCGGCGATAAATCCACCCAAAATGGAGAGGATGATATCCTTGCGCTCCTGAATCATCGCTTTTGACAGAACAGCCAGCTCATTCAAGATGATACCCCCCCTTTCCGCTCTACATCAACCATCTCGGCATACTGAGGCAGGCGCTCCAGAAGCTCGTCATGTCGTCCGGAGTCCACCAACACTCCATTCTCCATATATAAAATCTTATCGGCTTGTTGAATCGTATATAATCGGTGAGCCACCGTTATCATCGTAGCCTTTTTTGCCAGTTTGGCAATGGAGCGTTGCAGTACCCGCTCGGTGTGCAAATCCAGTCCAACTGTGGGTTCATCAAACAAAATGATGGCAGGACGCTTCAAAAAAGCGCGTGCCAAGGCCAGCCGTTGCTTTTCCCCACCAGACAGTCCCCTGCCTCCTTCACCAACAAAGGTATCAAATCCATGCTCCAATTGAGCTGTAAGTGCAGTGAGTCCGGCTTCCTCCCCCGCCCGTTCAATTTCTGTCCTGGTGACACTCCCACGAGCACCAATCGCAATATTTTCAGAAAATGTGCCTGCAAAAATATACGGATGCTGTGTAATGTAGCTAACATGTTCGAACCATGCAGTCTCAGCGTATTGCGAGAGTGGGCTTTCATTCACCAGAACCGTTCCCGATGCTGGTTTCAGCAAACCTGCAATGAGATGGAGTAAAGTCGTTTTGCCGGAACCACTTTTGCCTACAATTGCAATGTGTTCTCCCGGATTAAACTGGATCCGACCCGTCTTAAGCTCGAATAAATCTGGAGCATACTGAAACCGAAGATGGTCAATTACGATGGATGGCGGCAATGAAAGCTCTCCGGAATAGGTATGTTCCAATTTGCTTATCCTGTCGACTCTATCCATATTGTCGATCTCGTCGATTCCATCGGATGTTAATGCTCCTTCATTGCCATTTGCGTCCTTGCTCTCCCCTGCCGTTTCCTCAAGCATCTGTTCCACCTTACGAACCGCCCCCATACTTGTGCGGCCACTGTGAAAGGCCGTTCCCGTATTCTTTAACAGGTTGTAAAACTCGGGAACGAGCAACAAAACGAGAAATGCGGTATGGAATGTCATAGATTTGAAAACGAGCAACTGGATGGCCAATTCGAGAGCGACGATGCCAATGCTTAGCATCACGATCGATTCCAGCATGAAGGTATTCGTAAACGCAATCTTCAAAATGCCCATCGTGGCATCACGGTAACTCAGGCTACTACGTTCAATCTTCTCTTGCTGACGGTGAGCCCGTCCAAATATTTTCAAAGTCACCAGCCCTTGAAGAGAATCCAGAAACGTACCTGAAAACTCGGCCAGTTGCGCATATTTTTCTTCGGATTTGTTCTTCGTTTTCAGCCCTACCAAAATCATGAACAGTGGGATGAAAGGAGCTGTAAACAATAGAATGAAACCTGTGTTGGCATGTTGGGTAAATGTAACGACCAAAATCAGAATTGGGATGATAGCAGCTTCCATCATACGCGGCATATACTGACTGAAATAACTATCAGCCTCATCCACAGCATCCAGAGCAATACTGACCTTCCCCCCTGTCTGTCCACGAAGGGTTGAAGGCATGGAAGCATGGGTCAATTTTTGCAGCACGGCTGCGCGCATATTTGTCTTGGCAGTGGCAGCCATATGCAAGCCAACTTTACCGTTTCCATACGATAACAGTGTGCGTACAGCCATAACAGCCAAAAGAATGCCGAGCAATATGATAACCGATGAAAATGAAGCTCTCTCCACAAAAACTCGTTGGACTGCTTCAGCAAGCAGCCCAGCCTGACTCACAATAGCTGTACCAAGCGCGAGCGAAATGAGCGCGAGGAGGGCCATATTTTTCCTTTGTGAAGACATTTGCTGAGAAATCAGACTGGATCTCCTATTCACAGATCACACCTCCTTTATCTATAGGCTTGTAGAGAAACCTCAAACATGGCGTAATGGATCAATCAGATTATTTTTTCCCTTTTACATAATCCGCATCAAACAGGAAGAGTTTGAAGACCAGAATAAGGGATGGGATCAACAGGCATAGACCGCCGATAAACACAACAACTAACGCTAAGCCCATTGCTGGTGAAGTTGCACTGCTCTGAATCGTGATATACGGATCAAGAATATAAGGGTATTGCCCAATCCCATAAGCGAAAAAGGCAGTGAAAAACTGTAACATGATGCATATGAAAGCTAATCCGTAACGGCGTCCGTTATATAACAGCCACATCGCGATCATGAAGAAAGCAACGGAAAGTGCCAGCAACCACCATAAATCCATCATATTTTGAAAATGTCGCTCATTGTGCTGACCCAAATAGATAAATGCTGTCAGTGCGAGAATTATCGTCGGTGTGCTCCAAAACAGGGCATAGTTCCGCATCAGCTTCAACGCGGAATGATCCTCTGCCCGAGAAGCATAAAATGTCAGAAATGAGCCGCTAATGAACAAAACGGACACGATTGCCAGTCCAACGATGCTCCACGATAACGGATTGGTAAACAGCGCCCAGTAATCCAGAGAAACCGTCTCACCCTGCTTCAAGATAAAGCCGCCTTCAGACAAAGTTAGCGCCACTGACAACGAAGCTGGAATAAGCAAACCTGTAGCTCCGTACAAAAAAAGATATACTATGTTTTTCTTGGAACCGTAATTTTCAAAAGCATAGAACGAACCGCGAATCGCAAGAAGAACAACTGCAATGCTTCCCGGAACAAGTAGCGCGGAGCCATAATAATAGGCTGTGTCTGGAAAAAATCCGACGATGCCAATGTAGAAAAAGATAAAAAATACATTTGTGATCTCCCAAACGGGTGATAAATAACGGGAAATCAGACGATTAATCAAATGATCCTGCTTCGTCAAACGTGCATAAAAAGCGAAGAATCCCGCTCCGAAATCAATGGAAGCTATAATTAAATAGCCGTACAAGAACAGCCAGAGCACCGAGATGCCAATCAATTCGTAACTCATCACTCAGTGCCCCCCTTTTCCGTAGATTGATTAGGATGATCCTTCATCCATTTCTCCATCTCAACTTCTGCCGGATTATTGTTGAACAAGCGTCTTAGCACGATTACACACATACTGCCGAGTACGATGTACAAGAGCAATAAGGCGAAGAATATAATTCTTACATTCGGTGAAGTCGTGGCAGCCTCCTCAACACGCATATACCCACGGATAATCCACGGCTGTCGCCCAACTTCTGCATAAAACCACCCCAGCTCTACAGCTAGAAAAGCTAGAGGTGCGATCAGTGCGATGATGCTAAGCATCCACTTGTTAAGCGCATTGCGCTTTTTCCAAAACACAAACAGGAAATATAGTGCCGAAATCGCGAGCAGAGCAAATCCGATTCCGGCCATTAAATCAAACAGGTAATGAACGAGAAGCGGTGGCCATTCATCCTTGGGGAATTCCTCCAGCCCCGTTACCTCTGCATTAAAGTCTCCAAAGGCCAGAAAACTGAGCACTTTTGGCAGATGAAGAGCCCCTAGAACTTCATGCTCTGCATTCAACCATCCCATTAGAACTAAATCCACTCCGCTTCCCGTCTCAAAATGCCACTCTGCCGCTGCAAGCTTCTCCGGCTGATGCTCGGCCAAAAACTTGGCGGACACATCTCCTGCTAACGTGTTCAGCAAGCTGAACAGCAAAACAACTGCCATCATGAGATTTAAGGATTTTTTGTGGTATGCGGATACCCCTTTTCTCAGCATCGCAAAGGCTGCAATACCGGCTAACAAGGCAGCTCCTGTCAAATAAGCCGAGCTTAATACATGGAACACCTTGGAGAATGTCGCCGTATTCAGCATCGCTTGCACCGGGTCAATCGCTGTGAATTGGCCTGCTTCCATGACAAATCCTCCAGGCTGGTTCATGAATCCGTTCACCGTCGTAATAAAAACGGCAGACATGCCTGCCCCGAAGACAATCGGAATCGTCAGCAGCCAATGAATATACGGATTTTTGAACCGATCCCATGTATACAAATAAATACCCAGGAAGATAGCCTCAAAAAAGAACGCGAACACTTCCATGAATAACGGAAGTGCAATAACATTCCCAGCCAGTTTCATAAAATTCGGCCACACCAGGGCTAATTGTAGTGAAATGGCTGTGCCGGTCACGACACCAACCGCTACAGAAATGACAAATCCTCGAGACCATCTCTTCGCCATAAGTGTATAATGTCGATCCTTCTTGCGGATTCCGATGAACTCTGCAATAGCGATCATTAGCGGTATACCTACGCCAATCGTCGCAAAAATAACGTGGAACCCGAGAGTCAAGCCTGTTACCAGCCTGCTCCATAGCACCGTATCAATTGCCATTCTTTACTGCCTCCCTTGAAACTCTGTTCATTTTTCGTCATAAGTTGATACTTATGATTAGGCCTGCTAAATCTTGGGCTGTATTCAATATTAGGTTTAACAAGGCTCAGCGACATCGTTGCCTGTTCGTTTTAGTATGACGGTCCTCGTTCTTTGCTATGTAAAAGAGAAAGTTTTCACAAAGCAAGAGTTGGCGAGCCTGTATACCTGATACTGAAGCAGCAGTTAAATTACTAAATGGGCCCAACATTTTAAACTATCTTATCTTAAATTACAATAAATTCAATCACTGATATCTCTTAATTCTTAAACGTTCAAGAAAGGGACAAATCTTTCTAACAACTCAGTGAATAACACAAAAAGTACCCGAATGTGCTATTGATTCATTAGTGTATATGTGATGTCACGGGTCTTATCCTATTTCGATGTTAGCAAAAAACTGTATTTTCTCATTCTAAACCGATGCTTCTTACTAACTGACAAGGACATGTCTCTATTGCCGTAATGCATATTATCCCCTTTTGCAACAAAAAAACACTGACTCAAATAATCAGTGTTTTTAAATTAAAAATCGTATTTTTTCACATATGAATTAGCATAATTACCTGATGATCTGAGGGAGCAAATTAATAAAATCCTTATAACTGAACTTGTCTTGGTTTCCATTTGTGCTGACGTGGTCCTCGTACTACGAGGGAATCGTATATTTGCTGAGCGTATCCCAATCTGTTCCATAACTTCCCTCTCGGATGACTTTCTCCACTTTCCTGAGCCGTTCCATTAACAGCTGACCGACATTCGTATCGATCAAATCCTTTAAACCCTCCGATTGTCATTGTCAACGCTAATGACATACTCCGCTTCCGCAGAAAGCGCCAAAATCTCCGGTCGACGATCTTCCAACGGTCTGGAAGGCATGTAAATGTCTCTCTCTTTTAATAGAGGAGAAATTTTCAGAACGATCGAATGGCTCGCCAATTGATCGCGAAATCTCTTTAAGCCTATTTTCCAAGGTACGCCGTTATAGAACTGATCCGCGACGCATTGTCCGGCAATATAGGCTTGTACTACGTCTCCCACGAAATCGACGACCAACGTGATTTCGTTCGCTTCACCGAATGCCGAAGCATCTATGCGAATCTCCCATTCAGGAGCTGCTCCTTCTTCCCCCTCATCTTCGAACAAATATTTGAAGAATTCTCCGTTTAACGAAGAATCGCGGGTACGCTTCCATGAGAATTCGACTTCACGAGTTTGCAGGCTCGGCTTGAACGCCTGAAATATCCCCTCTTCATCTTGTGAAGACTTCAACGATACTCCCTCACAAGTGATGCTATGTTCGACAGGAGGATAAACAGCAAATGCCATCCTGCCGGCTTCTGTCCCGCTAATGCGCAAATCTTTCTCCCTAAACACGACGTTTCCTTCACATAGAATTAACCGTTCACATCCAAATGCCCGTCCTTTCCACAGATGCAGCGACTGCTCTTCAGTTATTGTCAGCACCTTAACGACATGACTGGAAACAGAGCGAACAGTGAATTCGCAGCCAGATCCCGGCTTCAGACCGGAAACGGCGAGCGTTCCTTCCTGCCGTTCCAAAGTTCCCTCTTTCAATTCGACATCGGAAACGGTATCTGAATAGAAGGAGAATACAGGGCGCACGCCAGAAACCTCGAAAAACACATACAGTGTCTCCCCATCTCCTTGGAGCAGGCATAACAGCTGTGCAGTCGCAAATTTCAAACGTACACCGTCCATATCCAAATGGAACGGCCAGAAGAAGTAACCGTCCTTCTTGAGTGTAAATCCAGTTGCAGGAACGTTCAGCCCACCTCTGGGTAACCGCAATTCAACCTGTACGTCATCCTTATCTTTCATCTCCGTCAGTCTCTGGTAGTTGTTGAAGAACAGGAAGCCGCTATCCCCCCGCGCTCTCGCAACGACGCGCACCGTCTCGTTATCTTCCAAGGATGAAGGCCGAACTTGCGGAAAAAACACGGCCATGGGCGCCAGCCTATCTCCGAAATCGTGCAGAAATAAATGAAGCCGCTTCAGTATTCTATAGGAATCCCTGACTTCGCCGAACTCTCCGAGCGGCGCCTGGAAATCGTAGCTCCGTACGGGCAACTGATTGCCTTGGGGATTGGATTCTTGCATCGTTGAAAGCTCTCCGAGCGGCTGGGTTCCTCCATGATACATATAATAGCCCAGCAGATTGCACCCGTTAGCAATCTTAATCATCGCCATCGCGCCGACGTCGTCTGCCTGTATGAGGGGACGCCGATGATAGGTAATTTGCACGCCACCCCCAAGCTCGCAGGTGCCATCTGGGTAACGTTCGATGTCTTCCAAATCTTTAATTTCTACGGCTTTCTCGCCGAACAGATCGCTACCGATGCTCGGATCGTTGCGTACCGAATGGAAGAAATAATGCGGTCCGGGAGGCAGTTGGTTTGTATGCTTATCCCAAGGATGATCCGGATAACCTCCGAATAGCGGCAGCATTTCGTCCTTGGGAATTTGTGCTCCACCGGGGCCTCCCCAACCTGTAACCGTATATAAAGGAGCTTTCATGCCCAATCCTAGCGCGATACTCTTTAAGGTCCGCAAATGCTCGAGGTTATCCGTCAACTCGTTGTCGAATTGCAAGCCGACGATCGAGCCGCCGTCTTGGAAGGCTAACCTCTCAATCTGCTTGGCAATTTCCCCGTAAAACCTTTTAACATACCGCAAATAGTCATCATCGTTCGTCCGTAGCGCGCATCTTCCGTAGATCCAATCCGGGAAGCCTCCATTACGGCATTCGCCATGCGCCCATGGGCCTATGCGAACAAGGACCTCCAATCCGTTCTTCTGGCAGAGCTGCACAAATTTCCTAAGATCCTTGTCTCCCGACCAGTCAAAGCGCCCCTCTATTTCTTCATGATAAATCCAGAATATATACGTAGCGACGATCTGGATGCCACCCGCTTTCATCTTCAGTAGCTCTTCCTCCCACTGTCCGTGAGGAAACCTGGAGAAATGAAACTCCCCCATAACCGGCAGCCACGGCTTTCCTCCGCGGGTGAGATACACGCTATTCACATTGATTTCCTCTCCCGCCGGATTGGTGCCTCCCATTTTTAGATGACCTTCGATCAAAGCTGGCTTTCGTTGATTGCCGACATCTAGTAAGTATTTCATTGTTTCACTCCCCAAGTGTTAAATTTTCAGGTTGTTCTCATTTCTTAACAATCGAAGCAATGATGGATATATTCGTTTGACAATGCGTATTGTTCCGAATATGATTAAACTGACTGGTCAGTACAATTAAAAAGGAGATGATATTCATGGGAGAAATGTACGAATTGAAAGCTATCTTTACCCCGAATGAAGGAAAGCGCGGAGATTGGGCAAAACTGAAAGTGGAGTACGGCAATCTCCAGGATAGCATCGAGATCGACAAATCGATCGTAAGAATTTCGGATTACGGGATATACGATGCAATGAAACGCGAAGAGGATGGATCGTTCACATGGTCTTATCCCATTCCGTATGAAGCGCCGATCCAGACCTATGAGATCGAAGTGTATGCGATAGACAAGATTGGAAACAAGGGACCTAAGCAAACGATTATCTTCACTGTTAACGGCTAAACTTTCCCTTTCACAAGCAACCGATGGCAGCCCGAAAGTCTGCCGTCGGTTGTTCGTTATCTATCGAGGGTTCCTTTCCAGCTGCTCGATCTTCTCTCCCGTCCCCAATCTCAGCCAAGTCGTAAACCCCCCAACGCCTTCTTGCAAACGAATGACTCGGGCACCGTGCGGGAAGTCCTCTCGGCCATACGTGTTCAAACCTGTAGCCCGGCCGTAGCATAACCGAATGCCGTACCACTCTCCCCAATAATCGTTCACGTGGTCATGACCGCAGAACGTCCCCATCACATCTCCCTGCTCCAGCATGGCTGTGAATAAGCCCGAATTGACTTTGGGACAACACACCTTCTCCAGCTTGTTTCCGCAACATCCCCCTTCCATCCACATTTCCTCATATTCCGGGAGAGGAATGTGGATGAAGGCTAGCGCCGGTACTGTATCTCCACCGTTCCTTGACGCAAGTTCCCGTGATTGCTCCACGTACCAATCGATCTGATCCCGGCGAATCCAGTCGTACCCGTCGATGGTAGGAATGCAAGAGACATTCCCGGAATCGAAAAAATAGAGCGCAATATCGCTTCCCTTCTGATTTCCGATCTCGATGACATAATTGCCCTCACCGGTCAACCTCTCCGGCCCGCGTTTCGTAACGGAATGAAGCTGAGCCATAACCGCTTCAACCAACTCAGTTCGCGTAATATGTGCTTCCGTATCGTGATTGCCAAATATATACGCCCAAGGAATACCTCTTTCTATAACTAACTCCACAGCTTGCTGCATCATTTGTACGGGATCCGTTTTATCCGACGGATGAATCAGATCGCCGGTAAATACAACCAGATCAGGAGTTTCGGCATCCAATACCGTTCTCATGACCGCCTGTGTTTGCTGATCGAGTTCCAGCCCGTCTTGCCAATGCACATCAGTGAACTGAATAATCGTAAAAGTACCATCTTCTCGATACGTCATCCGATGATTCATCTTTCAATTCCTCCTAATCTATCCTTTGTCCTCTTCGGTTAATATCTTCTCAATTACAGACACCAGGTCGTCCGTCAGGCTAATGCCCGAAGCCGATGCATTCTGCTCGACCTTCGGTCTTGTAGCACCGATAATGCATCTGGAGATGTTCAGCAACCGCAAATTCCAGACCAAAGCCAGCTTCTCGAACATGGGCACGATGTCCGATTCGATACGGCGGATGAACAAATTGTATTCCGGCTGATTGACCACAATCGGATCTAGATAAAGAAGCACCGCCAATCCCGCTGCCTCGACCATTTTCCATTCACGCCACTCACTGATTCCGACATACAATAATTTGCCTTGAGTGACCAAATCGTCCATCGCCCATGTCGAAATAAACCGTCGTTCCAAGCACATATGATTCTCTCGTAGTTTGCCAACGCCCAGCCCATAACTCACTCAGCTTCACCATCGGCATATATATTGGCTGTGTCAAAATAGTTGATTCCCAGCTTGTGTTCCTCACTCTTGAATTCTGATCAGCTTGCTCGAGAATCGATCAAGTCTATCAAGAACTTGTCACTTGCCGAACCAATTCCCGTTCGTGAAGTCGGGGATCGCTACCGGCTGCCCGCCCATGGCAATCGAATCCTCGGTTAATGAGGATATACTCATCCACGAGGCCATGTCATATACATCGATCGGCGTTTGCGTTCCGTTCCTGAAGCACTCGATGAAATCCCTAAAGACAAGCCAATCCATACCGTCGTGTCCTCCTTTAACTCCTTCCTGTAAATAGCGCTCCCACAGCGGATGTTCATATTGCTCGCGATGTTGCTCCACGTTCCCCCATTGCGTCTTCCAATTTGATTCATACTGGCTATGCTGTCCATCAATGAATATGGAGTGGTTGTCCTCTATATACATGCCTTTTGTTCCCCTTACCGTAAAACCTCTTGAATAATATCTTGGCAATGTAGTATCCAAAGTGAGTGTAATCGTTTCTCCGCGAGCGCACTGGATGACAGTCGTTACGATATCACCTTGTTTAAACCTAGTATGAGCAAGCTCGCTATCCTGCCTTTTGCTCCTGATGTATTCCTGCATGCCTTCCGCCTTGGAGGCAAGAGATACAAGCGATACCATGCGATTCCCTCTATTAATATCGAGAACCCTAGCGATCGGACCCAGCTCGTGCGTGGGATAATTATCGCAGTTTCTATGAATATATTCGTTCAGCCGGTAATGCCGATTTTCTTTGCCATTAGCGATTTCATAGCGCAGGTCGTGATGATAACCTCCCGAGCAGTGTACGATTTCCCCTAGTACACCTCGCTTTACCATATTTAATACCATGAGCTCATCGCGGCCATAGCAGCAATTCTCCAGCATCATGCACGGAACCTTCGTTCGCTCGTAAGCTTCTACCAGCTTCCAGCATTCCTGCATGGAATACGCTCCTCCGACCTCGCAAGCGACGTACTTCTCTTTCTCCATCGCTTCGATTGCGATATGGATATGGGCTGACCAAGGCGTGCAGATCATGATGACGTCAACAGACTCTCTATCCAGAACCTCCTTATAATCAGCAGTTACAAAAGGTCGACTGCAGCCTGCCTTCTCAATCATATTAGCTGCCCGTTCGCGACGATCCTCGTGCAAGTCACAGACGGCGACGACTTCCACGTCTTCCATTTTCAGCAATATGATTTCCAAAAGCCCCGTTCCCCGCCCGCTAAGCCCGATTAAGCCGATTTTCACATTAGATTTCATCTACGTGATACCTCCGTATAATAGCTACTTGCCCCGTATCGATCGCAAGGTGCTCTGCCTTCATTGATATCGTCTTTACGATTGCGACTACCTTGTCTGCGATTGTATTCCCGCGAATTTCAACTCCGCTTGAAAGCTATCGAATTGATTGTAATTCGCCCTCGTCACTCGTTCTCTATTTATTTATGCGATGGAAAGATCGAAACCGCCATTCCCGGGGTTAGAGTAAGCTCCAATAGTCCCCCAACCACCCGGTGTCCAAGCTGCAATTCTTTTAATCCTTCCACCGTGATCTGGTAGATATCGGCGGCGGTCACACCATTCCATTCCGGCGGCAGTGACCAGCTCATCATCGAATAGCCCGCCTTACTGAAGGCGATCAACTCGGGCCGTTCTTGCCACAGGGCAGGGAAAAGCACATCGTCCTCCACCCGCAGCGGTATGCCGGCGCGACGGACGGAACGATCGACGAGGTGAACAGAATGACCGCCCGAATAATGAACGACCCTGTTATTGCTCTCTCCCTCCATCCGTATGCGATCTAGCGAGTTCAAATACTGATATTGCAGCATTCTCGTACAGATCTGCTCGATGAACAGATCATGCCAATCCTCGCGGGGAATTCCATTATCGGAATCCCAGAACACGTCCTCCCCATGCACACCGGCCCCAAACAAGAATTCCAGATCCGGTCTGTGCGGAATTCCGGGAATCGAGTAGTCGCGGATGGCGGCACCGCTCAGCAGCTTGGCGGGTCTCTCCAGAAAATGCTTCTCCTGGTTCTGATCGAACCACCAGCACCACGGTTGCAATCCGATGAACGGATCGTTGCGATGATGGGTGAAGTTTTCGCTTGTCACATCGATCCCGCGACCACGGAAATAGCGGATCGTCCGTCGCATGTAGGAGGACTCCTCCTCCTGAGAGACGCCCCGGAAAACATTCGCTCTAGGAAAATAAGCGTCCAGGTGTACAGTTCCGGCCTTATCAAGCTCCAACAGCGAGATCAGTTTCTCGATTCGCTGGACGATAATCCCGCTCTCCCATTCGTTCTTATAGAAAATTTGATAGGCAGCCCTATCGTTATAGTTACCGATTTGGAGCAAAGAACCATCTTCGTTGCGCGAAATCAGATCATGCTCCATGTAAAGGTCCCAATGCGGGCTATTATCGTATGCGTCCGTCATATTGACATGAACGCTGACTGTTGTGTTATAACGTTTGGATTCTTCCGCCAACCACAAATAGCTGTCCCTCGCGGTTGGATCCTGCGGTCTCTTCAGATGGACATTCACGTCGTCCCAGGCGGGATATTTATCATCGTGGCCGTTGTACTGCCATCCGACCAAGTAAATGATTTTCGGAATACCTCTAGTAATCAGATCGATGTCCACAATATATCGAAGCGCCTGTTCGAACGTGCAGAACACCTTCGTCCCGCCTTTACCGTCCGGAGTAGCCATGCCTAGCTTCATCGTCAGCGTCTGACTGTAATCGAAATTATAAGAGCTCTCCGGCTGCATCGTTGCTTGCCAATCGTAATAATCCCCTGGAATGGATCTCCACGCTTCATTAGTATCTATTGAGTTCGTCATCCCAACCTCTTCCTCCCTACAATGAAGAAATCTGGCAGCGCCGCACATCGACGCTGTCAGACTTCGGATTTCTTTTACTTGGATATTTGAGCGTTCATCATATCCACGATCGATTGATAATCACCGATATCCGAAAGCTCCATCTTAAATGCATCCCATTCGGAGAGATCTCTTTCGCCGAGCAGGAATTTATATATATTTTCGTCCAAATACGTTTGTACCGCGGTCATAATTTGCGCTTTCTTCGCCTCGTCCTCTTTGCTCAGACGAATGACCGGTGCTTGTTCATACGGAGCAATTGCCGTTTCCGAACTTGTGAATTTCCCCATTCCCTCTTGAGGACGCATCTCCTCGAACTGACCCTTGGCGAAAAATTGTACTTTTTTGTATTTGATATAGTCCGTCGAATAGTTCTGAGGCGCGTACACGAAGCCTTGACGCGTCCATGGATTTCCGAGACCGAAATCCGAGTTTTCTTTCCAATCTCCGTTTTTGTTGATGAATTCCTTTTTGCCGTCGATCACTTCAAAAGTTTTGCCTTCTACGCCCCAATGCATCAAATCGATCATCTCAGGCGAATACTGATAATCGAGCAATTTGATGATAAGCTCAGGATTTTTCGTGTTTTTGGAAATCATGATGCCGTAGTTCGGATAGATAGTTTTACCCAAGAGGGCCGGCCCCAACACCCACTGATCACCGTACTTTTCGTTTTTCGGATTGACCGCTGCGCCCCAAGAGACGCCTTGGTCCTTAACGGAATATTGCTCCCACCAACCTCCCCACGCCAACGGAAGCATGAAGGACTTGCCTGTCGTTACTTTCGCCTTCAATTGGTCTTGCGACTGGCTCAGGAACTCGGGATCAAGCAGCTTCTCGTCGTACAGTTTGCGAATATATATTAAACCTTCTTTGAAAGACTCCTCAGACGGACCGAATACGTATTTCTCTCCGTTCCAGTAAATATCGCTTTTCGTATGGTTCGAAAGTGCTAACGCGTCTGTGAATTTTGGCCATTCCTGCGAATTGACCGGATAGGAATCCGGATACAGCGCTTTCAACTTAACGGCCGCATCATAAAATTCGTCCCAGTTTTCCGGAACTTTGATATTATGTTTTTGGAAAACGTCGAACCGGTATAATGCTGGGTAAGCAGAACCCGCTAAACCCGTATCGTTCTGGAATCCATCCCCGAAGAAGAACATTTTTCCTTCAGGCGTATACATACTCTTGTCCGCGAACTTGGTAGACTCTAAATAAGCTTTATAGTTTGGAGCGTATTCGTCCAAGTATGGCGCAATGTCTAAGAGGGACCCTTGGTTGCCGAATTGGAACATGACCTCGGCGTCCTTCACGCCCGACATAATGTCCGGAGTATCGCCACTGGCCAGCGTCAGCTTCACTTTCTCTGGATAATCGTCGCTATTCACGTAGTTCCATTTAATATCGAGCTTTTTGCCGATATACACTTCCATCTTTTCTTTCCAGAGCTTATAGAGCTCGGTATCCTTCGGATCATCCCCGAAGCTGGACATGTAAGCGTTAATCTTGATCGTTTCCTCGGCCGATTCGGTTGCCTTGGATGTCTCACCGGAATTGCTGCTGTTTACTTGCTCTGACGGCTTGTTGTTGTCCTTGCTACAACCAGCGAACACAAGAGTAGCAACGAACAGAAGACTAAGCACTAGAACCATTTTTTTATTCAAAGCGCAACCCCTCCATGAATAGTATTTGTTAATCTATGTTTAATTTAAGATCAACCGATGTTAACCTTTCACCGAACCGATCATCATACCAGACACAAAATGTCTCTGCAAAAGTGGGTAGATGAACAAAATTGGTAAAATTGTGACCATGATAGCTGCCATCCTAATGTTTTTGGGATTCAAATTGTACGTGTCGATGAATCTCTGCAGCCCGCCAACATCTGTATAATCATTCAATTCGATTGTCATCCTACGCAAGAGCAACTGGATGGGATGGCTACTTTCGTTATTGAGGAAAATCATCGGTTCAAACCACATGTTCCAGAACATGACAGCGCCGAATAACGCAAATGTCGCCAGAAGCGGCTTGGATAACGGCACGTATATGCGAAACAGAATGCTGAAATCATTTGCACCGTCCAGGTAAGCCGATTCCCGCAGTTCCTTCGGGACATCTTGGAAGAACGTACGGAAAATGATGATATTGAATGCGGTCATCGAGACCGGCAACACGACCGCCCAAATCGTATTGAACAAATGCAAATCCCTTATGAGAAGGAAGTGCGGAATAAGACCGCCTTGAAATACCATCATAATGACTACGAAAATGGCCAAAGGTTTACGGAATACGAAATCGCCGATCGCTAACGGATAAGAGAACAAGGAGGTCAACAGTAGTTGTAGAGAAGTTCCGACGACCAAAAAAACAAGCGTGTTCTTATAAGCATTCAAAATATTTTTATCCTGAAAAATGTATTGGTAACTGTGAAAGTCGAACCCTTGCGGGAAAAATGTAATCTTGCCTTGACCAACCAAACTAGGATCGCTGATCGAAACGGCAAATGTATTTAACAGCGGATAAAGCATAACAATACATAGTACGATCATAATCGTGTAATTAATAATATCGAAAACTTTGGACCCCAGCCCTTCATTATATACCTTCAACTTTTTATCAACTCCTTACCACAAGCTGTTGCCGGATACTTTCTTGGAAAAGTAATTAGCAAATATAATCAAAATGAAGCTGATCACGGAAAGCATCAAACCGACCGCAGCGCCATATTCAAATTGTCCACCTTGCACACCTACCCGATAGACATAAGTTTCGATAACGTCTGCCGTTTCATAAATTTTCGGATTGTACATTAGAAGCACCTTTTGATAATCCGTGCTTAGAATAGTCCCGAGTTTCAAGATGAGCATCACCGCTGTCGCCGGTATGATTGCTGGCCAAATAATGTATCTCAGCCTCTGCCAACGATTCGCGCCGTCTATGACCGCTGCTTCGTGTTGCGCCGGATCGACGCCGGTCAACGCTGCCAAATAGATGATGGCTCCGTAGCCCAATTCCTGCCATATACCCGCACTGATGTAAATCGGCCGAAAAGCTTCTGATATATACAGCAACGTCCTTGGTTCTGCCCCAAACCAAGACATTATTTTGTTGATGATACCCTCTAGCGATGTGAATTCATGAATAAAACCGACGACGATTACCGCGGATAAAAAATGCGGGAAATAAGTAATCGTTTGAACAGCCCGCTTAAAAAATTTGTTACGAAGTTCATTCAATAATAAAGCGAATAGGATTGGAGCCGGAAAACCGAAAATCAAGGAATAAAAAGCAAGCAATAGCGAGTTTTTAGTAATCCTCCAACTCATCGGACTATCAAAAAATGCCCTAAAATGGTCGAAGCCTACCCACGGACTTCTTAAGAAGCCCAATGATGCGTCATAGCTTTTGAACGCGATTGTAATTCCATACATGGGTAAATACTTAAAAACTAGAATAACCAGAAATCCAGGCAGCACCATTAGGATCAAGTATCGCTGCTTCCAACATTTTCGCAGAAAGCTTTCTTTTTTTCTGAGTTTCAGATTGTGCGCAAGTTGTTGATTCTGCAAATATCACCCCTCCTGTACACATATACATAATGCCAATAGAATGTAAGCGATTTCTAAATAAAAATAATCGTCTCACCAAGCCCACATCGTTCTTGGTGACCTCAGCATACGGGAGAGGATGGTTTTTAAGCAATTATCAACTATTCATATCGTTTGAATAATTTCATATCGATCGAAAATCGATTACATGTGAACGAACGAAAATCGCGCCTGCATACGAAATGTGGATAGGTCATTTATTAATGAGCTGTTCAATATTTCAACTAAGCATGACAGCCAAGAAATATCCCACTATAATGATGGAAACACTATCCAGGAACAACCAGCATTATGCAAGCGGTTACAACTCAAAGAATTGAAAACTATAGAACAATCTATCGTACAACAAGAAAAAGGGGGGCTCCAAACTTGAACAGTTTATTCCGATCTGTTTCCTCTCGATATCACAGAAGCAGCGTTCTGTATAAGCTGCTCATCGTCAACATGATTTTTATATTTCTGCTCACCGGTCTGCTCGGGTTCAACTACTCGTATTTGAAAACAAATGTCAAGGAACAAGTCCTGCGGACGAATGAAGGTTTTCTGAAGCAATTGTCCGGGGAGCTGTCTGGAGAATGGTTGGAGATTCGCAATGTGATTTACAATTTCAGCGTTAGCCCGGATACGAAACTCCTGTCCAACAATCCCAAAAATTCCCGTTCTTATTATCCCACGTTAATGGCTTACAAAAACAAAATAACACAATCCAATCTGCTGCTTCCGTTCCGGGCGCAGATCTCCACTTACTTCCCGAATCAGGACTTGGTCATCAGCGGTGACGGAACCCGCAGTTTGAGCGTGTTCTATAAGAATCTGGATGTTAAAAACGGCGGTGAAATCTGCCGTTGCCTGCTGCAAAACAAATTGGAGCGTTTGTATAATTTCCGCAATACGATCGTATTCTCGTACCGGCTATTCCCGGAAGGTTACATCTTCGTGCAAATCGCCAAGGCCGAGCTGTTGGCTTATCTGAACAATCAGACTATGTTGCTTGATAACGTCATCCTGATAAGCGATAGGGAAAATCAACTTTTTGTAAGTACAGCGACACTTGATCCAGCAGTCGCCGAGCAACGGCTTCCAGAGTTAAAAGGTTCGGTCATCATCGAAGGAAATAAATATACTCCTATCTCTCAAACAGACCCATTGTTCACTTACACCGTTTTGTTCTCGGAAAGCCAGATGCAGGAAAAGCTTAAAAAGACCAACGGATATACCATCGTCTTGTTTGCCCTTTTCTTCGCCATTAATTTGGGATTTCTGTTAATCAACTGGTCCATGTTCAAGCCGCTTAGGCTCATGGCGAGAACATTCAATCAATGGACGACGGGGCCTGCTACGAAAAATGAATTTGCGATTCTTTCGGATACGTTCAAGGAACTTAATTCCGCCACAGTCTCCATGAAACAGGAGATCACGGAGCAAGCCGACATCTTGGAGCATAACGCGCTGCTTCGGCTGTCCACGGACGAGAATTATACGATGAAGCCCAACATAAACCGGATGCTGTCCGTAAAGTATAATTCCTATGCCATACTCACGGTCATCGAAGAGAGCAGCCAAGGCCAATCCGTTACCTTGTATGCTCCGTTGCTGGAAGCCGCATTAAGCCAAATCGGACCGTACATTCGACTACATGCCCATAGTGATAAATCTATATTTATCGCAAGCTGCTCCGACACGAAAGCGCTGGAAGCTCTTGTTTCCCGCGTTTTTGAGAGCTGTCCCGATCCAGAAGACAACGGGCTTGTCTTCTGTGGTGTCAGCTCCGTTCATACGCGGCTAGAAGACATCGGCAAAGCTCTTCGTGAATCGACTGACGCGATTGACAAGCATGTCCCCAACCTAACCCATTTGAAGAGCGTCATTCTCTATCAAGATCGGAACAGCGATCAAGCGGCTGTCATCCACTTGTCCATCGATAAGGAGCAAGAACTTGTCAACTATACCCTCAAAGGAAATACGGAATCGCTTCAGCATTTTTTCGACAAAACGATCCAGAAGACTTTTAAGAATTTAACATTTGAACAGTTCCGGAACATGCTTCGTTATTTCCACGACCTGCTGCTTGTCATCATAAACAGGAAGAAGATCAGCGTTGAAGAGGTATGGGCCGTTCCGCCGGCATTTTCGCATACGTATCATCTCCAGTATTTATTCCAGCAAATCCAAGAGGGATATTTACTCGTGGCCAAGCGATCCGCCCTGCCGATTACGCCTCTTCTGGAGCAGATCAAGCAATATATTGATAATCATTATGCCAATCCGGATTTATCGTTAACACTGATTGCCGAACATTTGTCGATCACGCACGTGTATTTATCGACATACTTCAAGAAGCACTCCGGCTACAACCTGAATTACTACATGCACCATGTTCGCATCCAAGCTGCAATCCACCTTATCCAATCTCATCCGAATATGACCATGAAGGATATCGCGGAACAAGTTGGTTACTCGAATGCCGGAACGTTCATCCGGCATTTCAAGCAAATCTCCGGGACGACGCCTACGCAGCATGTTAGGTTACAGCAGGAATAGAAGCAAATAGGACACGATAAAAGTAAGGAGGCCTTCGCTTTGAAGGACCTCCCTACTGTTTTGCTCCGGCGATACCGGATCTTTATGCTTCAAATGTTATGATCCTGTCTACTCCCGCTCCGAACCGGGTAAGGCGCAATTCACCCTTCGAGTAATCGATGCTGATGAGATCGAACGCCGTCTCGGTCGCTGTACCGACCGTCCTTTCTGGGCTTTCGTCATAATTTTTGTAGCTGACCGCATTAAGAGTAGATATCATCGGAATTCCGTCATGGTACAGCACCTGGTCGATATGGACGTGTCCGAACAGGCACGCGACGACGTGTTTGTGGTTTGTTTTAATGATTTTCCAAATCTTCTCGCCGTTCTCAACCTCACCGTCGACGTACCCTTTAACCCCGCGTTGAATAATAGGCAAATGTGAGAAAATAACAACTTTCCAGTTTTCTCTTTCCGGTTTGCCAGTAAAATCGAACACCTTATGTTCGAACCAATCGACCTGCCTGTCAGAGAAGGCGTATTCCCATTGCCCGTTTTGCTGCAGCATCCCGTCCGCTTTTATTTTGTAGAGGATATCGATGCTGTTCAACATTGTGATTCTCGTCTTTTGGTCTGGGATATCATAGTAGTAATAAAGTCCGCTTTCGTTCCCTTTGTCGAAGGAAACCGTTCCGTTCAGACATTGGTAAATATCCGCATAGGCCTCGATCGGGAAGATCACATGATTAGCCCCTTTTAATTTCCAGTGAAAATCATGAACCGAATTATCGTCATGGTTTCCCCTAGTCGGAAAGGCGGGACATTCCGGCATCCTAATCGCTTCCATGAACTCCAACTGGGCAAATACAACATGATCCTTTGGCCCATTCTCAACGATGTCACCCCCGACGACAATACAGTCCGATGAGAGCGCTTTGGCCGCGTGCTTGACCGCAGCCGCAGCCCGAAGCTGATTCCCTCCCGGCTTATGATGGGGGTCGGTGTAGAACACGATGTCTACGGTCTCTTTCGCCTGCGCTTGTTTCGCTCTATCGATCGCCTGGCTTAAAGGCGCGTGATAATACTCCGGCAAATCATGATATTGATCACCCGTCAACAATGAGTCTGTTCTGTTCTCAGACGTATCCCGCCCCATATATTCGTTTATCTCCTTCATTGTTTTTAGATGCTTACGATTCTATCTTCGCCTGCTCCGAACCGCGTTGCAGTCAGTTCGCCTTTCATGAAATTGATGCTGACGATGTCAAATACCGTTTCGGTGAGGGTTCCTTTTATTTTCTCTGGGCAATCGTCGAAGTCCTTATAGGAAACCGCATTCAGCGTAGAGATCATCGGAATGTCGTCCCTCATCTGTACCTGGTCATAGTGTACGTGACCGAAAAAGCAAGCCACGACATGGCGACGGTTCTCGCGAATGATTCTCCACATCATTTCGCCGCCCGCTACTTCATGATCGGCTCCGGTCATGCCGCTTTGAAGAATAGGGACGTGAGAGAAGATCACGACCTTCCACTCATCCGCGTTCGGTTTGCGGGTGAAATCGAATACTTTGCGCCGAACCCAATCCAACTGTCTTTCGGAGAAGGAGTATTCCCATTGACCGTTCTGCCGAAGCAACCCATGATCCGCTGTAACGTAAGGGATATCGATGCAATTCAGGATGACGATCCTCGTATTCTTGTCCGGGATGTCATAGTAGTAATAGAGTCCGCATTCGTTTCCTTTATCGAATGCAACCGTGCCTTCCAATGGTTTAAGCCAATTCTCGTAAGATTCGATCGGGAAGATGACGTGCTCTACGCTTCCGGTTTTTCGATGAAAGTCGTGTATGGAATTATCATCATGGTTGCCTTTTACCGGGAACACGGGACAGTCTGGTACCCGAAGCGCGTTAAGAATTTCTCTTTGTGATTGCTCGACCTCCTCTTTCGGGCCGTTCTCGCTGAAATCTCCGCCACACACGATCGCATCCAATGGAATCGATTTCGCCAACCGCCGGATGGCCGCAGCCGCATGAAGCTGATTACCTCCCGGCATATGATGCGGATCCGTATAGAAGAGCACCCGAACGATCCCAGCTCCTTGATCTTTCATTGCCTTATTGGCGACTGCCGAAAGCTCGGAACGGAAATACTCAGGGATATCCCTGTCCTGTTCAAAACGGTTCACTCGACGGCCTCCTTGAACAAGCCTACGGGAACTTGGCCTGACCAGGTGTCCGGTACCTCTAAACCGAGCGCTTTAACGACGACAGCAGCAGTATCTTCTATGCGAATCAGCTCCGACTCGGTAGGGTTGGATACGTTCGGGCCTGCGCAGCCCCAGAAAATCGTCACGTCCTTCGGATGATCACTGCCGTGGTTCTGCGGATCCTCGCCGCCCCCGCCATGATCCGCAAGAAATATAATCAGACTTTCCTCCAACAAGCCCTTATTCCGAAGAAGATCGAGAATGTTGCCCACCAATTCGTCTGTCTCTTCTATGACCTCCAAGTATAGCGGTGACCCGTAACCGAAGTTATGTCCCGCACCGTCGATTCCGTCGAATTGGATGAACATGATCTTGAAGTCCGAATGCTTGTCGGCAAAGTCGGCTACTTCTCGGACTAGATGCTTATCGGCATGGACGTTTGCGATATACGTCGCAACCCCCTCTTCGATAATTCCGTCATTGATCGGCTTCCATGCGCTGAACGAGGCGATTACGGCCGATGGATCGGCCGCCTTGACGAGTCTCATGAAAGAAGGATAAGGCGAATCGGCCGGATACTTGCTTTTCTCGGCTCTTTCGTTCGTCAGGCCGTGCAGTTTCGGCTTCACCCCGTGGAACATAGATCCCCAACACTCTCCGCTAATGGTCGGAATCACCGTTTGGGCAGAGTACGTAATAAATCCGCCGTCCAATGCTTGATCGATATTCGGAGTACTCGCTTGATCGATCATATTCCCGGCGCCATCCAAGCCGATAACAATTACTCTTTTCGTTAATTCCTTCACTTTGATCATCTCCTTTATTAGTTATCCGCTCATTCCAACTACAATAATACCGGCTGTTATCGCGGAAGCTGTCACAAGCCTTCTGAACCCGCTTTTTTCTTTTAATAACCATATTCCCAGCAAAGTAGCCATGACCGTACCCACTTCCCTAATCGGAGCCAAGTGGGACACCGGTGCTAATTCCAACGCAACGAGGAACAAGAAATAGGAGCCCGGCATCAGGATTGATCCGAGCAGGATCATTCGTTTATTTCTTCGCCACTCGCCCGTTAACGATTGTAGGTTCAGCATCGTTCGACTATTTCCTAGCATGAAACCAAAGTTGGAAACCGAAATCAGAATCAAAGGAGAAACGTATTGCAAAGTCATTTTATCAATGAGCACATACGAAGTAATACATAACCCTACTCCCACAGCGGTCAATACAGGCTTCATCTGCAAAGCTTGACCTGATGCAGAGCCCCTCTTCCATTCGCTTAGCCCCAATATGCCGATAAATATAATACTGACTCCAATCCATCCCCATAGAGATAATCGCTCGCCCATAAATATGACGCTAATCAAAGGAATAAGCAGCACTCCCGTACCACGCTGGATCGGATAAACTTGCGACAAATCACCGAGCGTGTACACTTTGGATAACATCCATGCATATGCCGCTTGTGCTGTCATGGACATCAACAATAGAACATAAACCTCCGGCGGATAGCTCCTGCTCAACAATTGTGTCAGTAATACGGGAATAAGCAGCATATTCGCCGCAATGACAATGAGGGAAAGAAAAGCTTGCTTATGTTTACTTTTCTTAGCGAATAGATTCCATAGAGCGTTCATTGTACCTGACACTAGAACTAACGATACAGCGATCCACAGCATACCAAAACCTTCTTTGCGATTTATTGCCTTAACAAGATGGCGAAAGTCTAATCCGTATTCATGTTTTGAATCTAAGAACGACTTTTCCGCGCTCTTCCTCGAAATGAATGCTCAATTTCAATAAGCGGCCGTCTTTGCAATCGCTGTCATCAATCGTAATCGCGAGTCCGATATTGGAATGCTCCTCAAGCGTGTACGAATCTGGAACCTTAATCCAGTAATGCTCTGTCGTTCCTCTCCCCCCGCACAGCTCGAGCCGCAAGCGGTTATTGTCCCAGCATTCGTCGAGCACGCTGACCGCATCCATGCTAACGTGACGGGAAGAGCCAATCAATTGCGGCCGGTTCTCGGCTTTACATAATCCGACGATCTGGCAAGCTCCAAGCTCTAATGGATCTAACGCGATCGCTCCAGAAAACTTGCCTAAATAGTTTTGCTTCCAGAAATCGAATGCATGATACGCGTCACTCGGATCCAACGCCAATGCTTCAAGCTCCAGTTCAACCTCCGTTAGCGGAACAACCGCGAATCGGCCGGCAACGCACCAGCGGCGAAATGGAAGGTCAAAATGAATGGCCCAGAGCGACGCCGTCGCATACGATTCCCGCGTTTCGAAGTTCAAACCCAGCATCGCATACGCATACTCTTCGCTCGTCTGATTAGCATTGTGCTGCGGAAGACATAAGTCCAAAGGAAAGGTCATATCCAACGGTCCGGTTTCCCCTGTCATCGTCGGCAGCGAGGGGATGCAGCGCTGAATGGAGCGAATCCTTTCGCTATCGTACAGGTCTGTATTATCGCTAATGATCAACAAGCCACCCGTTAGCGATACGAGCGAAAGTAGCGATTGACCCCAGGCTTCCTCTGTTCGCACGCAGACGTAATCGGGATCGTTCAAGTACAAAATTCGTTGCGTGTGATACCATCGGGCTGTCTCCACCATTTGCTTGCAAATCGCTGTCCAGCTCGCATTGGAATCCCCCGCAATTCTGCAAGCATCGACGATGCCGACCGCTTCCGTTAACACACCCCAGCATGCGAGGAAATATGCATCCTCCCCGAGCTGCTCTCGCGCACATTGGAGATAAGCTCGCAAGCTGCGAGATGCTTCTTCGCTCGTTATACGACCTTCATGAACAGCCTTGTGCAAACCTTCGTAAAGATAGTGACGAATTTGATCTGTTTTGAAATAGCTGTAGCCAATTTCCTTCAATCCCTTGTACAGTGGTGCGACCTGCTCTGCAAGCGTCTCTGGCACTGCCTTAATCACGTAATCAATCCATCCGCCGTATAGCGAATCGCCGTTGATATCCCGCTCGAAAAGGTCGCGATGCGCAGCGACGAACTCAGGATTCGTGACCATCGCGCTCGTCCATATGCCCGCCTGAAAATCTCGCCCCACGATGCTAGAAATCATACCATCATGTCCGTCAGGAATGCGCTCGTTTGTCTGTAGCCAAGCGTCAGCGACGATGCCATCTTTCTCTGGCGGAATGGCCTCACGCTGGAACCCGTCATCGATCTGTATGTGAGTCAGACCATAGGGCTTGAAGTGGGTTTCCAAGAATGCTGCCGTACGCTCTATATCTTCCCCGGTTACCCGTTGTGCGAATGCCTCCCATGAACTCCAGCCGGTTATCGGCTGCAATTGCGGACGCCATTGCCAAGGCTTATGGTACTCGTAATGAAGATGCATCCGATAATAATGCATTCGTAAGTTGACGATCCAAGGCTGCAAGCCCCCCTCTATGTCGAGTTCAGCTTGCCAGTTCCCTTCTTCGTTCTGCTCTAAGCGCGATTTTGTCCACTTCCATCCTGCTCCGTGCCAATCGATCAACAAATCCTGTAGAACATCGTACAAGCCATTAACCCCTGAGAGCAGCGGTTTGCCGATCTGTCCAAGTATGGCCTGCCCTTTCACCGCACGATTCGGCCGCATGTTGATCGCTTCTTTACTCAATTGAACGATGACTTTGACCGCAGCCGGTTTATCCAACACCAAGTACAGTTGCTGGATCAATGGGCTGCTTTGGATATTGCCGTTCGATACTTCCCGATAATACGGCTTTATCCCCACCGGAATTCTCATTGACAGTAAGCGACTGCCGTTATAATCGTAATTTAGTAACCGAGTGCTGTCATCCCAGCTTTGCGCCGCATGTGCAACAGGCGGTTCCTTGTTTGATATCGAACTCATCCAAAGACCTCCATGTACGATAGATTTCCCCTCACTGTCATGCTAATCAAGTGTATGTTCAGACACAACATTCATTATTTAATCTGGCACTCGAAAATGCATAAGCACGATATTCAATTATTCATATCTCTATCAAATCTTTAAACGAACGACCCTAAAGCATCTTTTTTCGCAATGATCTTAATAAAGCGAAATAGTTGATCCCTCCTTTATGTGATAGATTTTAAGACATCATCTTCTACTCTAGAAAGGAACTGTGATATGACGATCCAACAAACAGAGCGGTTATTCATGATGGAAAACAACGGCATGAAGGTTTCGCTAGACAAGAGAAGTTTAATTCTGCGGGTGGATACGGGCGATGTCACGTGGGAAACCGTTCCCGAGGCCGCGAGTATGGCATTAGGATTCGAGGATACTGGTCGAGTTCAAATCCCTCTTAGTCAGGCTGAGAATAAAAGCTTCTCACCGATTGTGTCGGGCTACTTCCAAGGCATCCGCATCCAGCTTAATCACTCTTCCGAAGACGGGATTGCCAGCGGGATTCAAACGGTTATTACCGTTCTGATGAATACACATCACTGTGAACTCGTGTTTGAAGTTCTGGAAGTTAGCGAAGGAAAGGACGTATGCGAAGTCGTCTGGCCCGGTTCTTTCCATTACGCCAGTACTCGCGAGAGTGATTATACGGTCGTGCCGGCGATGCAAGGCTACTTAATTCCGGGAAATTGGCTGCAACCTATCCGCAGATATCATCAAGGAATGATGTTCAGCAGGGATGCCTATATGCCGTGGTGGGGGCAGGTTAAAGATGGGAATGGCTATCTGTCTATCATCGACACGCCCGCAGATGCACGACTGTCCATAGAGCATATTCCACTCGTGCACACGCTAGCGCAAGTCGTATGGATTCATTCACTTGAGCGCTTCAACGCTACGCGGAGACTGCGCATTCGCTTCGCGAAAGAAATGAATTATGTCGTTATGGCTAAGATGTATCGCCAATATGTACGCAGCCTAGGGAAATTACGCACATTGACAGAGAAGCAAGTGCAGAAACCACAATTATCTGCATTAATCGGCTCGGCCGTTGTACATACGAGCGTGCATACTCGCATTGCACCGGAGTCTTATTATTTCGATAAGGAAAATCCCGAGCTTAACGACTATGCCGTATCCTTTGAAGAGCGGGCCCTACAGCTCATAGCACTCAAAGAAAAATATGCCGGTAAGCTCTATGTCCATGTGGATGGGTGGGGGCTTAATGGCTACGACAATCTTCATCCTGACGTCCTCCCACCAACCCCTAAGGGTGGCGGATGGGAAGGATTCAGGAAGCTTCAAGAGGTTTGCCGAGCGGAACAGATCTTACTTGCGCTGCACGACAATTATCGCGACTTCTATCATGATGCCGCTTCCTACGATCCTAATCTGACGATTAAGGACAGGAAAGGAACGCAGGAATTTTCTGACTACTGGGCAGGTGGCGCCCATAGCTGGCTTTGTACAAGCTTGTCCAAAGGCTATGTTGAGCGTAATCACGATCTGATGCACGAAAACGGTATCCATCCGGATGGCGTTTACATCGATGTGTTTGCCGTAGTGCCTGGCGATGAATGCTATGATTCGGGACATCGGATGACCAGAACAGAATGCTTTGCTTACCGTACCTCTTGCTTTGAGGAAATCCGCTCTAGAGGGATGCTGGTCAGTTCGGAGGAACCCACGGATTGGGCATTGCCTGCTTTGGATCTCGTCCATCATGCTCCCTATGCGCTTGATCCGGACCCTGGAGGCGGCAATAGCATCGGCGTTTCAACACCTTTATTTTCCCTTGTCTATCATGATGCGATCATTGTGCCCTGGTCATTGAATAGAGGGGACTGGGGAATACCGAAGACGGATCTCGGATCACTTCATGGTTTGTTGAATGCCGGCGTCCCTTATCTATCAATCCAACCTTCGGACAAAGAAATTCCGATCGTCCGGACGCTAGCTCGGCTTCATCAGCTTGTAGGGGCTCTTGAGATGACGAGTCACGAATTTATTGAAGGAGGTAATTGGCGCAAGCAAAGAAGCACGTACTCAGATGGTACAATCGTCGAGATTGATCTAGACAAGGACAGTTTTACGATCGTTGCGGCTAACGAGGAGGCATTCTCTTCAGAAGGACTTCATTTGGCAGATTAACGCCAAGCCGAGTCGAAACTAATGACCTCTCGTTCAATTTCAGATTGACACCCCCGTAATCCATCCTTTAGAATTATACTGACTAGTCAGTTCAAAAAAACTAAAGGATGGAGGAATTCATATGAAAATCATGACAACGAAAGGCTCTCGTTTCATTGATTCTCAAGGACGCCAAGTCATTCTTCACGGCATAAGCATGGTTTGTAAGGACAAGGAAAAAGGATATATTGATGATTGGACACAGACGGATTTTCTAAAATTAAAGCAATGGGGATTCAACGTCATCCGGCTGGGAATTATCTGGGACGGAATCGAACCGTCGCCATCTCAATTCAACGGCCAATACGTAGATAACGTCCGGGAGATGATCCGGTTAGCCGATCAATTTGGCCTATACGTCATTCTTGATATGCACCAAGATTTGTATAGCTCGCTATACGCGGACGGCGCCCCTGCCTGGGCCACGTTGACTGACAACCACGAGTATGTCCGAACCAATCTATGGAGTGATGCCTATCTGTTCGACCGGGCAGTACAAACCGCATTCGACCACTTCTGGAACAACACCCCTGCTTCCGACGGCGTTGGCTTACAGGACCATTACGTATCAGCTTGGCGTTTCGTCGTCGAAAGGCTTCGCGACGAGCCTAATCTGATCGGATACGATATGATGAACGAACCCTTCATCGGCTCCAAAGTCGGGGAAATGGTTCAATGCATGTTTGCCGAATACGGAGAACATGCAGCAGAACTAACGGGACAACTCCCACCTAACATGGAAGAGCTACTGAACGTATGGCTCGATCCCGAGAAGAAGCTACAGGCACTAAGTTTGTTGGATTCCATCGACGTTTATCGTCAAGTCATGCATGCGACGGCACCCGCGCAGGTCGTTTTCGAACGGAATGTGCTCTCTCCTTTTTTCCAGAAGACGGGCCAAACTATTCGCGCAGCCGATCCTGACCGAATTCTATTTCTTGAAACGAATTACTTTTCTAATCTGGGAGTGACCAGTTCGATCCAACCGATCGTGGGGCAAAACGGCCAACCAGATGCTCAGCAAGCGTATGCGCCGCATGGCTACGATTTGGTTACAGATTCCGATTACGTGCACGTTGCCAATAGCGGTCGCGTCGACTTTATTTTCGACAATCACGAGCAAACTCAGAACAGGCTGAACATGCCGATGGTCATCGGGGAATGGGGAGCTTACGGCGAGTCCCATCTGGCGGAACATGCGTGTCTTGACGTTCAGAAAAACTTTGAACGATTGTTATGCGGTGATATTTACTGGTGTTATTTGTACCCCGAGATGGATCAATACAGTTCCTTTAACGGAGTGTGCCGAGGCTTTCCTTCAGCGGTCGCCGGGAAAATCCTGAGCTACTCCTATGATCGCGATCACAACCGTTTCGAGATGGAGTGGGATGAGGATGCCAGCCTCGACGTATCGACGAGAATCTATTTCCCGGATATCAAAGCCATGCAGTCCGCAGACTTGACGCTAACCTCCGTTGAGAGTGGATATGAATGGTCTGGCTTAGAGGGCACGACAGCGGGTTTTCTTTGCTTGCAGCCATCAGGTGGAGGAAGAAGGACGCTGAGAATCGATTAAGTCCCCTTCATATGGTATACTCTAGGGAAAATCGATTCGTAAGAAGGGACCGATAGTACGGTGAGCAGAAATAAAATTATCGATGCCGCAATCAAAATTTTTTCCGAATTCGGTTATCACAAGACGAGCATGGACGACATCGCCAAAGAAGCCAACGTAGCTAAGGGCACGCTTTACTATCATTTCTCGGGCAAAGGGGAACTGTTCGAAACGATCGTGACAGACGGACTTCAAATGCTGATGGAGAAAATCGAGGACGTGCTTCAGGATGACGAGACCGCCGATAAGCAAATCCAGAAAATTGTTAGCAAGCATATCGAGTTATTCTTGCAATACGGAGAGCTTATTCATATTATCTCTAATGAGATTACGAACGGAATCGAGCCGGATATATTGGAGCGGATCGGTGTAATTAAGCAGAATTACATTGGTTTCATGTCTAAAGTCCTCCGCCAGGGACATAATGACGGGGACTTAAATAAGCTGAACTTCGAGCTCGCAGCTGCTTGCCTACTCGGCATGTTAGAAAGTGCGAGCACCTATGCCGTCAAACACAAGGAAGCTGTCACAAGCGAGCAGTTGCATGAGACGATCAATGCTTTTGTGATTCCGGCGCTATTGAAAAAATATTAATCTTCCCCCTTTGAAATCAGGACAATTTTCTTTAATACTCGGATCAAGCTGCGCATGATAGATAGCAACAGCAATATCACATCTGGTCGTGTTGAGTAAAAATCAAAAAGACTACTCCGTTCATCAAAACTCAAACGGAGTAGTCTTTTAGGGTCTTCTAGTAATTATTATTATTGCAGTATCGCTTTGGCTACGATTGCAAGGTCTAGTATATCAACCGTACCGTCATGATTTACATCTGTTTTCTCGTTCCAGTCCGCTTGACCTTGAGGTGAACCGTAAACCTTCGCAACAATTGCCAAGTCTCCAATAGAGATACTTCCATCTCTATTGACATCTGCAGTTATTTTCTTGGCATCAAATATTTGAATTGCTGTTTCCATTGCAGCCTTCGCGCTATCCACCAGCTGTTGAGAAGCCTTAGGATCATTTGCTATCGTAAGGGCCGTATCGATCGCCGACTGCAATACCGTTTTGGAGCCAATTGTATAAAGTCCATCCTCATTGCCTTCCACTGCTGCATGCTGCTTGGCTTGAGCGCTTGCGATTAAAGTATTCAAGAGTGTCTTGTCTACAGGTGTAGTTGGTATACTTATTTGAATCTCGCGGGAGGCTCCACCGACCTGTAGCTCTTTCCCCTGTCCGTTAGCAATTACAACCTGGTCAATAGAAATGGTCGTATTCGTTTCTTGAGACACGGAGTTTGCCTTGAATTTGAATGAGAGCAAATCGCCCTGAGCTGGAACGTTCACACCCACACTGGCAAGTATTATCCGGATTTGTCCGGGGGATTTCTCTTTTGTACTTATGACTTGGAATCCGTCCTTAAGTGATGTAACCGTTTCAAACTGTACATTCAACGGATCAAAGTGTAGCGTCAAATCTTGAGCATTTACCGATTGGTACACACTTTGCGTGACGTTGTTCAATCCCATTGTTAGTTCAAATGATTGACTTTGGGAAACCTTCTGCTCGCCAGTTAAAGTAGCTTGAGGTATTAAAGAGTCTGGCAATACAGTCACACTTATGCTTGTTGTTAACGCTACGTTATTCGGATTTGCAACTCCGTTAGGCAAGGTTACCACTCCGCTAACTGTGAACGTCTGCCCTGTCGTCGTAGCTGGAACATAGTTTGCAGCATTCACATTCCATACCACACTCGTATCATAGCTGCGTTTATCCGTCACTAGTGCAACTTTTGTTGGCAAGCCAAGAGCCGCAGCCGTCTTTGCTGTTCCGTTAGCAACCCCAGTGATAGCTGTTGGTGTAGTGATTCTTTCGAATACCGGTACATCATATACTTCGAATTCGGTGATGTTCGGTTCAATCCCCCAACCATTGGAGTCTGTTTTTGTGCCTGTAATTAAAAATCTGACTTTTTGTGCGGTTACAGCAGTAAATGTGTGTTTAACAGGCACAGCTATTGTAGTTCCACTCGCAAGATCAACCCAGCTTGAACCATTATAATACTGTATCTTATTCCCTGTTGTTCTATCTAGAAACTCACTCAAAACGACCTGATTAAATGATTTACTGGAACCAAAATCGATCTGGAGCCACTCGTTACTACCTTTTCCGGTTGCTGGTGCCCACTTAGAGGTTGTATTTCCATCCTTCGCATTATTAGGTACAAAATCATTATTCATTTGGCTTGAAGCTGTTGCTGTTGCCGTTAAAGATAGATTTACATTCGGATTTGGAATTACGGGAACATAGTTATTGCTTCTGGATACACTAAAACCTTGCGCCGCATCTATAGTATCTGTATCCGTATACATATAGGATAAGGCTATACTTTTAGTTACTCCGCTTTGTATAAAGCTATTACCATCAACAGATACATTTTTTGACCCCTGAAAACTAAGCTGAAGTCCGCCTTCCTGAATAATATTATTGTTAAAGCTGAAGCCGTTAACACCTTTAGTATAAATACTTGTATTTCCGTTCATTTTAAATACGTTACCATCAATATTGATATTACTATGCACGGTTTTATCCGGGTTCGTTGAGAAAGTGCTTGGTTCGATGCTAATAACAGGGTTAACTCCATAATTGAAAGTATTATTGCTTATTGTTACATCTTTAACCATGCCAGATTCGTACCAACTACTTGCGTCGTCAGCAATAATAATTGAACTCATTTTCGGTCTATTAAATGTGTTATTATCAATCAATACTTTCCCGCGAGTAGTCACCAATATGGGTCTGGTCGAAAGGGAGTCGAATGTGTTTCCTGTAATCGTGACATTTGGAGTCCAGGTAACGTTCTCAACGTAGAAATTATTCACACTAATCATGCTTGGAACATCTTTATCTAGTGTTAGAAGAATATCGGAATCATTTATCCGTGAGATCGCAGTCACTTTAGCACTATCAACGGACAGCAAGCTGGAGCCCTCAATATATTCAATCGTGTCGTTAACAGTAAAAGCATCAAATCCCCAGCTCTGTGAGTGCATAAATCTTACTTTAATCTGGTTGGAAGCTGGTTTATCAACGATTCGAAGATGAGTTCCGTGAACGTTGATCGGGTCGTCATGAGCTCCGAAAAAGTTGGAATTATTGACTTTGATCTTGCCTTTGACTCCAGAAAATTGCATGAAATCAGCCATAGAAGCATTCGTACGGCCACTGCCAGTTTTTGGGGCGAAATTTAAATTCTCAAAGTCAAGATTCTCACTATATTGTCCTACGATTCCAAGCCCAGGGGCAGCGTGGAAACTTACTCCTGTCCACGTTACATCTTTGCTTCTGTAGATAAACGCGCCTTGTTCTTTTCGTATATCATTGCGAAGCTGATAAGTATATCCGTTTACAGCTGCTGGAGCAGAGTTAAAGTTAAACCTTACTTTCCTGTTCCCCAAATCCTGCGCACTAACCACGCCTGATAAAGGATTCGATGATCTCCATGTTTCTTTTGTATTGGGATTATACCCCTGCACTTGCGTGATGTTCGCAAATCCGCCAGCTACCCAATTATCGAGCGGATTGCCGTTACTATCCACTTCTCCAGTCCATTGAAGCTTGTTGTTAGCGATTTTATACAACGAATCTGGATGAATATCTGCTTCGAAATACGTGCTGCCAACTGTAGTTACGGTCAGTTCGGACATAACAGGTCGCTTAAAGTCAAAACTAATGTTATTCATATTCACATTGGTAGCATGGTCAAATACGATGGGTGTCATTACACCGTGGAATAATAACGTTGATCCGTTACCCCGAATCGTGATGTCGCTTATATTTTTAAACAATAGCCCTATCTTTCTCAACCCACCTGGTGTTTGCGATGCTGTTGAGGCATTTGAAATATAGTACTGAGCACTAATGGCAGATGAATCTTTAAAGTTATACGTCCCGTTAGGAAAATCTAAAATTACCGGCTTGGTGGCATTTTGGGCGGCTGCAATCGCTTCATTAACTGCTGGTCCTGCGTCGTCCCCTGTGTAGTTGACGGTTATGACTGAATAGGTTTCACCATCTTTGATTTCCGTCGTTTTTGTATAACTAGTAGCAGCAGAGGCTGTCGGTACGTGGAATATACATATTATTACAAGAAGTAAGAAGGATAGAGCTATCGCATTTAAAGGTTTTAATGACATCATTTTCCACCTCTCGAAATATGTGATCGCTTCCAGTCTGGGTTTTAACACTCTTTTCGATCCCCCCATAATCCCTAAGAGTTCATTTGTTAAGCCTGCAAATATCATATTTTAGCACCGCTATAATAAACATGGAATTTTATCTTTTTTTACTTGTAAAATTAGATGAGTTATTCCATGTCATGTGAATTTCTCATAAAGATTAGTACAAAAAAAGCGAACCGGATAAAAGCTCCGCTTCGCTCACTCACTGTGCCGCCGGCACTATTCTGTTTGTTGCAAACTATTTACTAGTGCCAAGTAATAAATTCACAATCGTATCAAGCTGAAGCTCTAATGAAAAAGGGTCCTCCATTACGAATTCATCATGATAATTATCACCATACAAATAAACTTTACCATTTTTCACTGCAGGTATTCTTTTCCACACTTCACTTTCCATTGCTTTATTTGTTGCATCAGCATCGCCATTATAAACAAAAATATAATCACCTAAGTATTCTGGCAGAACTTCAAGTGAAATCGATTCAAAGCCCTCCGCCATATTTTTTGCATTTTCTGTGGGAGGCAGCTGCAGCATATCGTAAATCGTGGAAGAACCATAGTTTCCGCCATTTGCTGCTAAGACGTATACCGCTTTTTCAGAAAACTGAACAACCGAAACGGTTTCCCCTTCCTTGATAATCCCGTCGAGTTTCGACTTTGCTTCATCAACTTTCTGTTCGTATTCCGTAATCCATTCTTCTGCTTCTTTTTCTTTTCCAAATATCTTGCTTACGCTCCTAAATTTATCAAGCGGTCCTGCTGTTGATAGCCCCTCCCAATAAGGCAGAAAAACAGTGGTCCCAATTTTCTCATATGTTTCTATGTTCTCATCGATTGAGCCGATAATTAAATCCGGATCTAACATCGTTAATTTTTCAGGGTTCATGGGGAATTCACCTAAATCTTCAATCTTTTCGATGGTTTCTTTGGGCATGTCCGCCTTTTCCATCCAGCCTTCATTCAGCATAAATGTTCTTACACCGATTGGAACAATTCCTAATTTCAATAAATGACCCATATATTGGTCAGCGGCCACTCTTTTCGGCTCTGCTGGTACTTCCACATCTCCCTTTGGCGTTGATACTATTCTAGTCGTCGTACTTTCTTTTGATGCTGCTTGATTTACGGTTCCATTCCCAGCACTTTGCTCCTTCGCAGCTGTACCTGTCCCGCTTGAGCAGGCATTCATTAATAGAGAACCGCATAGCAGCAATGCTGCCGTCGTCTGAGAATTTTTCAATTTAAACATATGTAAGTCTCCCTTTTCAGCAATTTGATAATGATTCTCATTATCAATATACTGATCATCTATATATTCAAAAATAGAGGATGTGGGGAAGTTTAATGGACTTTCAGCAACTTTATGTTGTTG
Source organism: Paenibacillus sp. FSL R10-2734 (assembly GCF_037963865.1). NCBI lineage: Bacteria > Bacillati > Bacillota > Bacilli > Caryophanales > Paenibacillaceae > Paenibacillus > Paenibacillus sp. FSL R10-2734. The sequence continues at coordinate 4,142,418 of NZ_CP150170.1, forward strand.
TGTCTCTCTAGTTCTAAAATGAGCAGGTGACACACCTTTTCTTTTCTTAAAAATTCGGCTGAAATAATAGACGTCTTTATAGCCAACACTTACTGCAATTTCCCCGACAGAAGCATCAGTTGTCATAAGAAGTTCTGTTGCAAGTTCAAGCCGATACCGAATTAAATAATCAATCGGACTGATACCTGTGTGCTCTTTAAACAATGATGACAAATGATAAGCGCTGAAATTAAATGCTTCCGCAAGAGAATCTAATGTGATAGCCTCAGCATAGTACTCCTGGATATAGGTGATTACTTGGACAGCAACACTTGTTTGCTTCACTTCAGACTCTTTTCTATGTAATTCTTTTAATGCAAGATGAACAAATTGATAAAAAAGTGATTTTACGTTGAGTCTTTCTACTTGCTCGTTCCATTTTTGATGCATCATCTGAATTTTGGTATAAAGTAACATGGGTGTATCAGGGGAAAAACAATATTGTGCTTGGAAAGCATCCTTTTCATCAATCAATGCACGGTAATAAATGATATAGTAATCAAATTTCTTGCTTGTCGGAACAATATTAAGGGTCGCCCCTTTACCACTATGCAGGAATTGAAATCCTGTAAAAGAAAATTCAGACTGATCTAACTCAACTTGAGCGCTCCCATGTACCGAAAGTAAAAATACACTGGCAGGAATCCTATACTTATGAAGAATTTCGCCTTGTACCATTTCAATATGACGCACATCCAATAACTTGACCGTAGCTTGATCCCAAAGAAATATTTGATTGCTTATGTTCATAATGACCACCCCTCCGTTATCTTTCTAATGATCATCATAAATGATAACCATTATCAATAACAGTTAAGATAGTTATCTTAATAACTAAATTCATTTTAATATTATCTATGAAATCCTATTCACAAAACCTGCAAGTACTATTAAGGATGCAACCCATTCAATTACTGTTCAAGTCCTTCAAAATTGCATCGCCAATCAGACACCCATGCTGGAAAATACCCTAATCGGTGAGCTACTCTCTGTGAAGCAATATTACTTGCGATTACGTCATAACTCGGAATCTCTCCACGCTCCAGTATTTCAAAAGTTAACCTGTTTACAAGATAACTAGCCAATCCCAAATTACGATATTTGGGTAATACTTCTATGCCAATTTGCCACAGTTTTGTACAGGTTTTGCTTGCTCCTGCCACACCAACAATTTCCCCATCTTTCTTTGCAAGCACAGCTAGATCAGTCTGCCAAGGAAGATTCGCATCATATATAATAGCTTCGTTGAATCTTGTAACATCAAGTAAACTGAATACATCTTTTCGCTTAATCAGTTCAAACGAGCAAAAATTTGGCGGTGACATTGGCTTAATTCTTTTTACATCAGGCAGAAAATGCAAGTAAAGACCTCTGATAAATGGTAAGGAAAATACGGTTTCTCTGTTTTTGCCTTGCATCTGTGTTTTGGCAATTAGCAACCGTTCGGGCGAGGCCGATACTACAATTGATTTTCCCATAGACAGGATTTCGAAATAACGTGCCTTCCTCGGAAATGGTCTACATCCAGGATTTTCTTTAGCTTCAACAAAAATAATGCTATCCATTTCGCCGTTCAGGTCATCGATAGAGCAATTCAGGTCAATAGCAAGTTGTGATTGCACAGTGAACAGCATTTCTTTTTGTGTCATAATCATCGTTACCCTTCCTTTCGCTTGCCGTAATGTCTACCCCGCTAAGATGTAAGCTACAATCTACGTCTGTCCTACTCTTATTCAAATAATTGCTTGTGCTTATTAAAAAATCGATTAAAAAATTGTACATTATCTAGTTCAAACCATTCCGCTGTTTGAAGAGGTTTGGCATCCAGATTATAAATTTTTGCATGTAACGTGCCGAGAACAAAAGGAGAATGAGTGGCAATAATAAATTGACTTTGAAAATATCGAGCTAGCTCATTTATTTGTTCTGCCATTCTGATTTGATTGGCAGGAGAAAGTGAGGTTTCTGGCTCGTCCAATAAATACAATTGCCCTGGTTGCAGATACTCCTCAAAAAACTGCATGGACGTTTCTCCATTAGAGTATTTTTCTTGTGAGAATTGAATGTTCTCTAGCTTCTTTTTAAACGCATACGTAGCTTCATATTGTGTCGCTTGAGCCTTGCTCATCCCTTTGTTAATCTGCTCATACAATAATCCCTCATGCAGCACGGAAGATTGCTGTATCTTCTTGATCTCATATAATATATCCTCAGATTTCATATATCGGCTTCCTTCTGGAAGCTGCCTGATTTCATGCTCTTGCTCATCATGCCCAAGTTGATAGCTACTCAAATCAAGGAATCGCTGAGCATAAATACTATGCCCATAGCTTGTCATTTTTTCAGCCCCCGATATTCCTAGCTTGTTGGAAATTAAATTGAGTAATGTGGATTTTCCGCTACCATTATTGCCATACAAAACAGTAATTCTATCAAACAATAGCACCTCTCCAGCCAAGTGCTTAAATACATAATCAGGGTATATGTTGGGATTTCTATCCGTATAATCAGAAAGCTTAAAGCTTCTCAAATAAATCATAGCCACACTCCTTCTACCGCTCTTATAGTTTGAAATCTATTTTACCAGAGATAAGTCAATGTATTTTAGATTCACTACTATAAAAGGAATGTCCTGCTCAACTGTAATTTTTTCACAGGAAGCTCTAATTAAAAACGAGGGTATCCCAAACTGGGACACTCCTCGTTAAGATTAGCTCACCTTCTCACCCTCCGGGCAAAATCCACGAACTGAAATTTATCCAGCCGATGCCTGGACTCGGTATATTGGAAAAGCACCGTGTTCTCCAGATATACATAGTTTCGTACTACTACAATATGTGTGAATCCTTTCAAATCAAGCAGACGATGATCCTCCTCGGTTGAGGGCTCAACGGATATTAGCTTCTTTGCATAACTGATTTTAAGCCCCAGCTCCTGCTCCAGATATTCATAGATTGAGCCTTTCGCGATTTCCTCGCTTAGGAATGGAACAATATCCGCTCGGAAATAATCCTTATCCAAAATGATCCGATCACCTTCAATCTCTCTGGCACGAATAACCTTCCAAACCAGGGTTTCAGGCGGAATCTGCAGATGTCTGGCGATCGCGGAGCCTGCCGGCTCATTCAATGTCTCCTTCACCAGTGTCCGTGTGGTCGCACCCAGCGTATCGGACATCTCTTTAAATGAAATTAGACCGGTAATGGGGAAATCCATTCTGGTCATATCAAGCACAAAGGAGCCTCTTCCTTTAATTTTGTGAATATATCCTTCACGGAACAGCAGGTTCAGCGCTTTGCGCACGGTCTCTCGTGATGTGCTGTAAGCTTCAGAAAGTTCGCTTTCAGAAGGTAGCTTGGCTCCCGGCAGCAGCTGCCCTGAAAGGATTTGGTTACTGTATTCATTATAAATTTGCAAATATTTATTTTCTCTCAATTTTGATCACCGCCCTTTATTGTATCACGTCATGCCTTTAGAAGCATCGATTCAATTGGAATACGGCTCAATAGACAAAACAGCCCCCAGGGGGCTGTCTTACCGTAGTATAAAGTCTTTGCCAATATAACCTCTATCAACCCTTAAGGTGAATAGTCAAGATGCTTGTTTGTCTAGCCGTAGCTGGTCCGGTCTTCTCCTCAATCTTCTCTACCATATCCTGCCCTGCAGGAATAATGATTGGAGTAATCAACGGGTAACCTGCTGCGCGGATAGCTTCCATATCAAATTCCAACAGAAGCTCGCCTGCCTGCACCTTGTCGCCAATATTTTTAAGGGTGGTAAACCCGTTACCTTTAAGTGACACGGTGTTAATTCCAACGTGGATAAGTACCTGTACACCGCTGGCATGCTCCAGTATAAGTGCATGCTTGCTCTTGATCACATGAGCTACTGTAGCATCAAAGGGTGCATATACTTTACCTTCAGTAGGTTCGATTGCAATCCCCTCGCCCATTTGCTTCTCGGCAAAGGCAGGATCGGGCACCTGTTCCAGGGATACTGCAGCTCCACTGAGCGGAGAGATAAGCTCCAGTGTATTCATTGATTCCAGTGATCCTTGAACTGAAGGACGGCTGTTTATATCATCTGTTTCGCTTACAGTACTAGTAGCTTTTGTAGCTGAGTTCTTTTCAGAACGTGCCACTACAGAACGCCCGTAGAGTACAGTGGTGACAAATGGCACAATGAGAACAATAGCCATGCCAATGAAGAATACGCCCCACTGGTTCGGGAATATCGAAAGGAATCCGGGAATCCCCCCTACACCAATGGAAGAAGCGCGAACCTGGTTAACGGTAAGGAGCATGCCGGCAATCGCTGAGCCGATCATCCCGAAGATGAAAGGATAACGATAGCGGATATTCACCCCGAAGATCGCCGGTTCAGTCACGCCGAGGAATGCTGAGACGGAAGATGTAGCCGCCAAGCCTTTTGCTTTTTGTTCTCTGACTACGAACATCATCGCTAGTGCCGCAGCACCTTGTGCAATATTGGAGAGTGCTAACATCGGCCAGAGGAAAGTGCCGCCCTCACTGCCGATGAGCTGCACATCGACCGCTAAGAAAGTATGATGCATTCCAGTGATGACCAGAAGCGCATAGAATCCGCCGTAGATCAAGCCTCCAAGGAGCGCAAAATGATTAAATACATAGATCAGTCCGGAGGTGATGGCATTGGCAATGCCAAACGTAACCGGTCCGATAATAGTGAAGGCCAGAAAACCTGTAATCAACAGAGTCACTGGCGCAACAACCAGCAGTTTGATGGAATCATGTACCCGTCGGTTAAGGAACTTCTCTAGGCTAGCCAGAATATAAGCTGAAACCAGTACTGGCAATACTTGACCCTGATAACCGATCTTCTCCAAATGCCAGCCGAACAAATTCCAGGTCGGAACAGTTCCCTCAGTGCTAGCACTTGCATAGTTGTAGGCACTTAATAGATCCGGGTGTACTAGAATGAGGCCCAATACGATCCCGAGAAGAGGACTTCCGCCGAAACGGGTAACAGCTGCCCAACCGATAAGTGCTGGTAAAAAGGTGAAGGCTGTGCTGGCAATCGTGTTAATTATCGCAGCAATGTCTTTCCATGCGGGATAAACTTCCACTAGCGACTGGTTATCAAAGAAGATTCCAGGTCCGGTTAAAATATTATTGATCCCAAGCAGCAAACCTGCTGTTACGATAGCTGGAAGAATCGGAATAAATATATCAGCCAGCGTCTTGATCGCACGCTGCAGTGGATTCTGTTTTCGAGCTGCTGCGGATTTCACTTCATCCTTGGAAGAACGAGAACCACCAGTGATCTGAATCATTTCATCGTATACTTTATCTACAGTTCCCGGTCCAATAACGACCTGGAACTGTCCCTGGCTAGAAAATTGTCCTTTTACGAGTTCGTTGCGGTCCAGGGCTTCCGAATCCACTTTGCTCTCATCATAAAGCGAGAATCTCAACCGGGTTACACAATGTGTCGCAACCTCTATATTTTCCTTGCCCCCAATTGCCCGTACAATATCCTCAACATTTTTGCGGTCTATAGCCATATTTTCACTCCTTACAAAACTTGATGTGTGCTCCTTCTCAAGTACACCTTGTTAGCGGATTAACCACATGTAGGAAGCATAAGGACTAAGCTGAAGCTCTTGTGTTAAAGCAGGTGTATCTGTTGTATTCCCAATCAGGAGCTCATCCTTCCCTTTTGATAACAACTCAGTCCAGTGACTGTCTTCAAAGCGGAAGGTAGTCTCTTTACTGCTGAAGTTCGAGACCACGACAAGTGCTTCTCCATCTCCTGTTCTAACGTAAGCGAACACTTCAGGATGTCCTTCATCGAGTCTTTTGAATACACCTTCTATGAATATCCCATACTCTTTGCGTAACGCAATCAGCTTGCGGTAATGGTGGAAGATGGAATCGGGATTTTCCAGCTCTTTCTGCACATTGATGTCCGGATACCGCTCATCAACTTTCAGCCATGGAATGCCAGTGGTGAATCCGGCATTTCGGCTGTCATCCCACTGCATCGGTGTACGGGAGTTGTCCCGTGAACGTTCCTGTAGAATACTCAGGGCATTCTCCGGGCTTTTCCCCTGTTCACACAAAATGCGGTACATATTCAGTGACTCGATATCACGGAACTCATCGATGCTATTCCATACCGGATTTGGCATCCCGATTTCTTCTCCCTGATAGACATATGGTGTTCCCTGAAGGCCATGCAGAGTTGTCGCGAGCAGTTTGGCGCTCTCCGCACGGTAGACCTTATCATCAGTAAATCTGGAGAGGGCACGAGGTTGATCGTGATTGTTAAAAAATAATGCGTTCCAGCCCCCTCCTTTCTGCATTCCGGTCTGCCACTGCGTGAACAAGCTTTTCAAAGCTTCAAAATCATAGGGCATCAGCTCCCACTTCTGTCCATTCGGATAATCAACTTTTAAATGATGAAAATTAAACGTCATGGAAAACTCCCGCTCTTCAGGGCTCGAGTACCGAATGCAATGCTCCAGTGTAGTTGAGGACATCTCCCCGACAGTCGCCATCTCATACGGACCAAACACCTCTTCATACATTGCTTTGATGTATTCATGGACCCGTGGGCCGTCAGTATAGAACTTTCGTCCATCTCCTGGTGGAACACTTCCATCATCATTAGGGAAGCGCTGATCCTTGGAGATTAAATTAATTACATCCATGCGGAAGCCATCGACACCTTTTTTAGCCCAGAAAAGCATCATATCATTCACTGCTCTACGTACCTTCTCGTTCTCCCAATTCAAATCCGCCTGGGTTTTATCGTAGAGAGTAAGATAATATTGTCCCGAAGCTTCGTCGAACTGCCATGCAGGCCCCCCGAACTTCGACTGCCAGTTGTTAGGTAAGCCGCCGTCTGGAGCCGGGTCCTTCCAGATATAATAATCACGGTAGGGATTGTTCCTGCTTGAAATAGACTGTTTGAACCACTCATGTTCTGTTGAAGTATGGTTAACCACGATATCGATCATTAGCTTCATTCCGCGTCTGTGCAGTTCCTGTATTAGCTCGTCGAAATCCTCCATCGTTCCAAAATCCGGGTTGATACTTTCATAATCTGCAACATCGTAACCGTTATCATTTTGTGGCGAAACATAAACCGGCTGTAACCAGACAATATCGATTCCAAGGTTCTGCAAATAATCTAATTTTTCAATAAGTCCTTTAATATCTCCTGTTCCGTTGCCTGTAGTGTCCTTAAAGCTCTTCGGGTACACCTGATACACCGTGGACCGGCGCCACCATTCCGAATACTGGGACTGACTCAAGTTGAACACCTCCAAAAAAATTACTTTATATCAAATATTAAACCTGTATATACAAGTTCAAACACTCCACACAGTTTAAACCTGTATATACAGGTTGTCAATACTTTTGCTTTTCTAAGCAGTGAACTTGAGTAGAGGCAAGATCACCAATAACGTTGCTCTTAACTGCGATTCATCGGAATTTTCCCATCTTAATATTTGCTCCATAATCACAACAAAAAGCCGCTTTCTTGGCGGCTTTTTATATATGAAGATGTGAAGTTACAAGGACGAACAGGATACCTTTTATTAAATACAAGTTAGGTATCCTGTTTCTATTTGAATAAATTTTATTTAAGGTCCTGAAGAAGACTCTTTCCAAATTGTGGCATGGTTACACCAAAATTATCTGCAATTGTTGCTCCAATATCCGAAAATGTCTTACATACAGGGAGCTCACTTTGTCGATTGAAACTCTTACTGTAGATGAGTAAAGGAACATATTCACGGGTATGGTCTGTACCCGCATGAATGGGATCATTGCCATGGTCTGCCGTAATTACAAGAAGATCATCTTCACTCAGCTCCGCGAGAACTTCAGGTAATCGATCGTCAAATTCTTCTAGCGCTTTCCCATATCCGATCGGATTTCTACGATGACCATAAAGTGCATCAAAATCAACAAGATTTAAGAAACTAAGTCCTGTAAAATCAGTATGAATGGTCTCCATGAGTTTATCCATGCCATCCATGTTAGACACTGTACGCAAAGACTTGGTGACACCTTCTCCATCATAAATATCTGAGATTTTACCAATCGCTAGTACATCGAACCCAGCATCCTTGAGCTCATTCATCACGGTTCTTCCATAAGGCTTCAAGGCATAATCATGACGATTCGATGTTCTTTTGAAATTACCGGACTGTCCGAGGAAGGGTCTAGCGATCACTCTGCCTAGCATGTATTCCTCGCGCAAAGTAATCTCTCTGGCAATCTCACATATTTGATATAGTTCTTCCAAAGGAATAACCTCTTCATGAGCCGCAATCTGAATCACTGAGTCTGATGAAGTATAGACAATGAGTGCACCGGTGTTCATATGCTCTTGTCCCAGTTCATCGAGAATAGCTGTACCACTAGCGGGCTTATTCCCAATCATCTTTCGTCCCGTTCTTTGTTCTAATTCGTTAATTAATTCATATGGAAATCCTGCAGGGAACACCTTGAAAGGAACATCGATTCGAAGGCCCATGATTTCCCAATGTCCTGTCATCGTATCTTTCCCATTCGAAGCCTCTTGCATTTTGGTCCAATAAGCTATAGGCTGCTCTACTTTGGGTACTCCGGGTAGGTGGTCTATCTGGCTTAACCCTAACTTGGATAAAACAGGAACATGTAGCCTATTCATTTTTTCAGCAATATGCCGTAATGTATGTGATCCTGCATCACCAAAATTCACAGCATCTGGGGCTTCACCAATGCCTACGGAATCCATAACAATGACGAAAATTCGCTTAAACCGGGGTGTTAGTTTCATGTTGATACTCCTTAGTTCAATTAAAAAATGATACCGATAATTAAGGCGGATAAAACGCTTACAAGTGTGGCGCCAAATAACAGCTTTAATCCAAATCGAGCCACAATATTCCCTTGTTTTTCATTCAAGCCTTTCACTGCACCCACAATGGTACCAATGGACCCAAAGTTAGCAAATGAGATTAGGAAAACGGAGACAATGGCTGTAGTACGCCCACTTAAACCATCTTGGATCTTAACAAAGTCAAGCATAGCAACGAATTCATTCGCAACAAGCTTTGTCGCCATAATACTGCCTGCATCAACAGCTTCATGCCATGGGACACCGATAAGAAAGGCAATGGGTGCAAAGACATACCCTAAAATTCCTTGAAACGAGATACCGAATACTCCGCTGAAAACCCCGTTAATTAATGCAATGATCCCAACGAAACCAACCAACATTACACCAACTACTATGGCTACTTTAAAGCCATCCATAATATATTCGCCTAGCATTTCAAAAAACGTTTGTTTTTCTTCTACCTGAACTTCAACAATATCTTCTTCAGGTGTAACTTCATACGGATTAATGATGGATGAAATGATAAATCCGCCAAATAGGTTTAATATCAATGCAGCTACTACATACCGAGGTTCTAGCATCGTCATATATGAACCAACAATTGACATAGATACCGTTGACATTGCAGACGCACATAATGTATACAAGCGATGTTTTGGCAATAATCCAAGTTGGTTTTTCACCGAAATAAACACTTCATTTTGTCCTACAATTGCGGCTGCAACTGCATTATAAGATTCCAATTTGCCCATGCCATTTATTTTACTTAGGACCAAACCAATATACTTGATAATGAACGGGAGAATTTTGTAATGCTGCAATATCCCAATTAATGCCGACATAAAAACAATTGGCATCAAAACATAAAGGAAAAATGTATGGGCACCTTCATTTGCAATCCCACCAAAAACAAAGTCAGTCCCTTCATTGGCGTATCCAAGCAATTTTGCAAAACTATCGGCAAACCCTTTAATTAAGAATTCACCGATACTTGTTTTTAGTATAATTAATCCCAAACCGATCTGAATAGCAATCATTACAATGATTGGTCGATATTTAATCTTTTTCTTGTTGTTACTTCCTAGCCATGCCAGTAATAGAACAATAACCAAACCAGCAATAGAAATTAGATAATGCATTTTTAGCCCTCCAAATTATCGGTTAATTTTCTTGGAATCCTCACATCGAAATGCATCTTTCCACATTAACCCTTGTTCCAAAATAATCGCCAACAGACTTCCGCAAATTAATCCATTATTTAAAATGGCTATCACGATCGGAGATAAATGGGCCGTAGCTGATGAAGGGATAAACATTAATCCCACACCCACTAAAAGGGAAATTCCACTAACGATAAATGTTCGTTCTTCATGAATGACCTTCTTCAATTCCTTTAGCGCTAGTCCGACCATCTTCACAAAAATGACGAAGGTAACGGAATAGCCTATGGGAGCTGGAATCGCTGATATAACATTCATCATTGGCGGAAATAAGGATATTAAGATCACAAAGCAACATCCAATTAAAAATGATCTGCGCTCCTTCATCCCTGTTTGTTCAACATATCCCGCCGCTCCCGAGATAGGGACAGAACCGACCGCTCCTAAACCGCCACTAATAAGATGCGTAATTCCAGAAGTAAACCCGGCGCGCAAATAACGACGATGATCCACTTGCTTTTGTTTCATAACGGTCTCCATCAAACGGATGGATGCAACTGCATTAGTTATTAATAAGAGCGTTAATAAAAATGCAGTAGTGATTGTCCCAGCATCGAATCGAGGTCTGCCAAATGGGAATATTTTCGGCAGTTTAAATAGAGTATCCGCATGAGAAAACACAGGTATATTTCCGCAGATAATAAATAATAGGCAGCCTATCAATATACTGAAAATGATTGAAAACTGGCTGAGTACTACAAAGCGACTTTTCCCTAACCAAAAGGTAATGCCAACCACAATCACACTAATGATGAATACTTTAACATCTAACATGGTGTGGGTTGAGGTGATCCCCATCATCCCTTTCATAAAAGATCCACTTAATTGAAAGATCAATAAAAGCAAATAAATAAAAGTGATGGTTGGTGTAAATAAACGAGCGATTTTATCCATTAGCTTAAATGCTGAAATTAGGATAAATAAAACCCCGCTAATGATCATCCCTCCACTTAAAGCTTGTAAAGCATCGTTGTTAGAAGAATAAAGTCCCCCCACTAAACTTGCGTAAATAGTAAAAATGCTCCACCATAACCCTGCCGGACCTTCATGAATAGAGAATTTATGACCCAATAGGCCTTGTAAAAATCCAGCTATTCCTAAAGTGATTATTGTGCTCTGAATGAGTCCAGAGGTCTCTAGTGGTGTTAAGTTATATAAATCTGCGATTGCAATGGGTGCAGCAATTGCACCTGCGATCATAAAAATCATCCACTGCAATCCTGACAGTATTACCCGCATTTCTTTCTCACTCTCTTTTCTAACCCTACTGCTCTTATCAATTCATTAGCCTTCAATGACTGTGTTAAGCGCTATTTCGACCATTTCATAAAAGGATTGTTCACTTTCTTGATGAGTTAGGTGTTCCTGTCTTAGCAATTGACTGCCCACTGTCAAAATCGACAATGCTTTCACACCATATTTTGCGGCTAAAGTATATAGGGCTGTGCTTTCCATTTCTACCGCTAAGACACCGAAATCCATAAACTTGTGAAGTCGATCTAAATTTTCACGGTAAAATTCATCAGAATTATAGATGTTACCAACAAAGACATTTGCATTTTTACTTTGTGCTTGTTGATACGCTTTCATTAACAATGAGAAATCTGCTGTAGGTGCAAAATTACTACCATGAAAGATCTTCTCCGCCATATTACTGTCTGAAGACACCGCTTGGGCTATTATAATATCGCGGATATTAATTTCACTCTGCATCGCACCACATGTACCAATGCGAATCAATTTTTTAACTTCATAATCGACGATCAATTCTGTAGCATAGATACTCATCGATGGATTTCCCATCCCTGTCCCCTGAACCGACACCGGCACACCCTTGTATAATCCAGTGTATCCATACATCCCTCTTACTTCGTTATAACAATTAGCCTCCTCCAAAAAGTGTTCTGCTACAAATTTTGCACGTAAAGGATCTCCTGGGAGCAAAACGCGCTCTGCTATTTCTCCCTTATTTGCACCTAAATGCCTACTCATAGTTCTTCCTCCAACTTTTAATAGTAAACTGAGGTTTACCGAAATCGCTCTCCACTTGCCCTCAAGTAAAATCAGTTTCGAAACTAGATTGAGCATAAGGTTTTTTAACATTTCAAACTAGACCAAAAACTTACGAAGCTAACGGAAAATAATTGGTCAAATTATAAAAGCAATTCTTTACGAATATTGTCTAAATCTCTTTTAGATGGGATCGTAGATATAATAACAACAGGCACGGTCTTTAGTGCAACCGGGATATTACTAATGACAAGATCAATATTATTTTGCTGCATAATCTCGTCGGTCAGCCCTTTCATTATGGATGTATTAAGGATCAGCTGATCCCCAATTTCCTTCTTTATCAAATCTGCTATGTAATGCCGAATTGAAAATTCTTCCCCGATCACTAAGAAAGCCCTCTTACTCTTGTAGCGTAAACTCGAACGAATAATTAAGGTTAGCTTTGTTAAATGAAAATGATTAAACAGGATGGAAGGGTATGTTTTATTCCACATTTGCATACAGGTTTGCAATTCTTGATAAATCTGCTGACACTCCTCTTGAACATAGGTTGATAAATGACTTTTTGAAATCATCATCCATTCCGGAATGGCATTTTCGATTAATAGCTTGTCAAAGAACCCATAAATCTCCAAGATAAATCGTTCATGCATATCCAAATTCGGATATACCTTGGCCAATAACATTAGAAGCAGATTCCCCATCTGATATTCTTCTTTATCCTTATGTAATTCGACTTCTTTAATCGGAGTGATCTCTGACCCTTCATAATAATGATATTGGCTGAGACTAACCATGGATTGCATAAAGAATATTTCACTTATTGGAAATTCAATGGACAGCTTTTCTTCAAGACGCTTTGCAATGGTTCTTACTGGTAAATAAAATATCCCCTTATCCCATGGATAAGCATTTTCGTCAATTTTCACACAGTTTCCCTTAGTAACTCTCTCTATAACAATTGCGAATAAAAAGGATAATCTCCTTTTGGAATTGATAAAGTATACAATGTTATTCTCATTCTCTATATTTGTGATCAACTGATTTATATAAGCAAAATCGATATTCGCAAAGGGCCATCCTGTAAACTCATACGCATCACAATATAAATTCCAATATAAATATCGAATATTCATTTCATTCCCTTTGATCATAGGTGTAGAATAACTAATGCGTAGCTTATAAGCTTTTAGATCATCATTATTTAATTGCACAATCAATTTCTTCAAAGACGAGGTACTCATAAACATGGCTTCGGCTAGTTCCTCCACAGACAGTCGACCCACATTCGTAAACAATAAATCCATCAGCCGATAAAAGATGGTTTGTCTGAACATAGAAGAAATCACTTCACTAATCGTACTTCGCCCATCACGTCGAAGAATAATTCCCTTTCCCCTTGAAACTTCAATGGTCACAGTAGGTGGTAATTGCTTGCTGATTTCCTCCACCATCTTACGTATTGTCTTATCTGAAATCCCTAAACTTTTTTCCACTTCGGCTAAGGTAAACCATCTTTGTTCCGTATCAAGCAGCGTTAATAGTTGGCTAGCTAAATTAAATCCCTTATCCATGTTTTATCCACCCTATTTCAATTTCATTACTAATCTGTTTTGATTATTATCTACAATAAGTCCGACTGAAAATCGTTATCTGGATTCCTTCACATGAAACTCAGGTTATTATAGCTCATAATCCATTTGAACCTCCATTCACATCCGGCTGCAATTTGTTCCGGAGAGCATACAGCATGATGGCACCAACAAGGAACGCGACGATATCCGAAACGACGAGCGACCAGACCACTCCATAAAAACCGTTCATTCGATTGGCGATATAAAGCACAGGAATCAAGGTGATTCCTTGTATAATTGACATAATAAAGGCGGCGGTTCCTTGCGCTGTTGCTTGGAAGATCCCCGTAAACAACGCGGTCATTCCTGTAATGAACAGGGATAAGAATGTCACATGTAAAATGTAGCTGCCCATTTCAATTAATTGCGGGTCATTCGTAAATAAACCAATTAAGTGGTCGGAAATCAGATAGACGATAACGCCGAAAACGACGGCTAACGCTACTATCGTCTTAATCGTGAATTGAATGGTATGCTTCATGCGCAATCTATTCGCTGTAAAAGAGAAGGCAATAAGCGGCACGACTCCCTCGCTTAAGCCCATTAAAATTAACTCAGGAAATTGCAGTAAACGTGATGATATACCGAACCCCGCTATAGCCTGCTCCCCATATTCGACCAGATAACGGTTAAAGATAAGCGACATTGCTCCCATGAAGATACTCATAATAAAGACGGGAACCCCGATTTTGAATACATTGCCCAGAATGTCCTTGGTAGCCTTAAATTGTTTTATTGAGATCGTTAAGAATTGGCTCTTGAATCCTATATGGTAGGCGTAGAATACACTCGCAACCATGTTGGAAATGACCGTAGCAGACGCAACTCCGATCACATCCCAATGGAAAACGAAGATGACTAGTGCATCGAGAATAATATTTACGACAACACTGAGCAGCATACCGATCATTGATGTAATTGCGGCACCCTCAGAGCGTACGATATTCTCCAGCGTGAAGAATAATACGACGAATGGTGAGCCTATAAGCATAATGGTGACATAGTCCTTGGTAAATCCGAAGGAGTCAGGTGTAGCCCCAAGGCCATGAACGATGGAATCGATGAGCGGGAGACAGGCGGCCATGGCGATAAGACCGAGTACTAAACTGCTGTAAAAGGCGAATGAAGATACATGCTTTACATCATCAGCTCTCTTCTCTCCCAGCAAACGGGAGATGAATGCACTGCTGCCGACACCAATCAGATTGCCTAGCGCCATAATGACGGCGAATAACGGCAAGGTTAGGGCGAGTGCGGTTAACATGGCAGTATTATTAAGCGTGCCAATGAAAAAGGCGTTCAAGATAGAATAGATGACACTCATTGAAGTGCCAAGCATCATCGGTACAGCGAAGTGGGCTACGGCTTTTGCGATCGGAGCTTTTTCAAAGTAATGGAGGTTTTCTGTATCCATGTGGGTCACTACTTTCATGATTTATTTTAGTCTGAAAATTACATAGAATTCTAACTATATGACTGTGAGGCGCAGCAGTAAACAAACCCGTAACGACGACCCTGCGAGTTTGGTGTTTAAGATTTGACTGATCATCAGCTCATCTGATAGGGCTTCTTGACACTGAGCATGTATACCAGATTGTACAGCTATTTGATCTTCGAAATGAATGTACGGCCTAAAAAAGGCGCGAAAAAATAAGGGCGCTGCTTAACGGGTTTTGGAAAGGCAGCGCCACTGCTACTTATTGAGAATGCTCTACTTACTTATCGTCCGAATCATGTGAGTTGTCCGGCGACGAATTTCTTCCATCTCTAGAAGGCCAGCCGAATCCGTGCATGCCGTTATCGTTTCCTTCCCTGCCAAACCCAGGAAACCTTCCGCTAAAGCGTTCATCCCTCAAATTTCCCCACATGCTATTCATTTGTCCGCGCATGGACATTAGTTTTTCAAATTCCTCTGTACCTATACGCTCCTTTGCGGCCTCCATCCAGCTAGCCATCACGTCACGGTCTGAATCCGTTCCAAGTTGTTCCTCTAAAGTCGTAATGATGCGGACTAGATATTCCCCAAAAGCAGCCTGCTCCTCTGGCGTTAGGCGAGAAAATATGTTAAGGCTGTCTATCTCTTGTCCCTCTTCCTCTTGTCCTTTTTGCGTCAGGTAAATCAACATGATGCGTTTGTCTGTTTCTGAGGGTTTACGGGTGATATATTCAGCTTTCTCCAGTTTTGCAAGCAATTCATTAAGAGATGATACACGGATGTCCAGCATATAGGATAAATCTTTAGTGCTGATACCATCTTTCATCCGGAGAAAAGCCAGTATCCTACCTTGCCCGCGTGACGTGTCGGCCATTGGACCAACAGCGGCATGAGTTTTCAAGTGTTGTCTCTGCAACAGCCATTGCAGTTTCGCGAGTTTTTCGTACAATTCAGTATTCATGTTCATAATAAATTCTCCTCAATTTGTTTTAAGTTAATTTACTTACGGTACCTGTTGATTAATATAATAACGGTACCTGTTGGATTTGTCAAACTATATTTAACAGGTACCGTAAATATATTGTTTCGTTGTTTCTGAGCCTTGAATAAAGAGCTTGCAAATAAACGTTAAACATCGTAAAAAACAAAAATAGAGCCACCCATTCGGCGGCTTCTTATGCGAATATATTTTTTTCCTTCAATGCTACTATATACTTCCTCATCAAATCCGCTCAAGGAAAGGGATGGCTAGCTCTGCAATCCGCTGGAAGCCTGCCTCGTTGGGATGAAGACGGTCATGAGTGAAACAATCCAAGGTTAACCGGGCAATACCGCTTTCGGCATACAAGTCAAGTACGGGCAAGGCATAATATGCTCCGATATAGCGAACCGCATCAGCGTATTCCGGCAGGCGGAAGCCCGCTCTGTTAATGAAGGTTGTATCCCACCCGTCCTTATCTCGCTGAAGCGGAGTCCATAAATTCAGACGGGTATCGGGCCTGCGTGTCAACAGCTCCTCAATCCCACACCTCGCTTTAACATTTAGTTAATTGCAACTTCATTATAATGACAAGGAGCGATGCACCCTATGAAAACGTATCGAACCGATGCGTTATAATCAGGGTGATTGCAGAACGCGGGAAGTCAGCAGCTGGTCATAACAAAGAGGACATCCCCCGTTTGGTCGGTAGAATGTCCTGTCTACGTCATATTCTGGATTTTGCAATAGGAATAAGGTTTGAATGTATTATTTAGACCAGATAAAGCTTCCAACTATAGGAGAGTCGCTAAGTTTCTATAACACACTAAGGGTACAAAGTAATAATCATTTTCTAAGCCGATCCTGAAAAGGATCGGCTTATTTTTATAGCTTTTTTAAGATCAATTCTGTCTGTTCTCAACAGATTTCATACGGTTTTGTTCGTCAGGAATTCGATCATTACTAAATTCCTGACCTGCTTCTATCTCACCATGGCCGGAAGCACTTCGGGCAAAATTTGTGAACTGCCTTTTTTGCTCATCAAGCTCGTGTTTTTGCTTTAGAAGCTCTTTCGGATCCTGATTTGTCATAATGTTAACCTCCTAGGTAATCAAAATAAGTTTCCCTATTATGAGTTTTGCTGGTGCTCTGTTTCGTCTTTGATTTCTTCTTGAAATCCGGAAATGCTATGTTTACGGCGTTCGTTTCTTTCATCTATTTGAGTTTTTTCCTGTGCTGAAATTTCATCTCCAAATTCTTCGAGATAATCGTTCGCTTCCTGGTAGTTTTCTATCGTGTTCTGAATCGCGTTTTGCAAGTGCTCAACGTTATCCTTGCGATTATCCGGTTTGCTCATAATTGTCACCTCCCAAAAATGGAATCATGCTGTTTATTCGCACTACAGAAGTTTTCCATATTAGAGCTGTGCTTATGCAAGAAATTAAAAATGCATGTCTTGCTCCATAATGTGCAAAAAAAAACCGATGAACCTGTAAATAATACTCACAGTTCATCGATTCTAAGTCTTTTCTATCCGGAGCTTTGATAATTGTAAATTAGTCTCCACTTTTCATATCTTCAAGCAATTCCTCAAACCATTGAACATTTACTAAATGATGTGAAAGTGAATTTTCTAACATTTTTTTAAAATAAGAAGCGATATTTTCATCGTGCTCTAGAGATAGTTGTATTAAAGAAATTTTATTTTTAGTTTGTTCGATTTGTATTTCTATTAATTTAGTTAGCTCCTCTTTTTTATAGTCATCTGCAAATAGCATTGCCACATAAAAAGATAAATTTATATAGTCTGTCTTAGTTCCATATTTGTACATTAGCTTTTCAAATTCTTTTTCCCCTAATTCAGTGAGGTTATAATTATGCGTCTCTCTAGTGTTGTCTCTTTGGTCCACTTTTACAATATACTTTTTCTCTACTAATTGCCCAAGATTATAATAAAAGGACCCTTTGGTGAAATTCACTATATATTTATAGTGTTTTTCTTCCATGAAGGATAACAGTTCATATCCGTGAGCCCCTGGATTTTGTTTTAATAATCCTAAAATTAGTAATGTTATCAAACAAACGCCTCCGCCAAAATGCTATTAGGATTTATATTTTTTAATCATTGTTGATTACTTTGAATTGGGCTTCAAATTCTTCATATGATATTTTTCCTAATGCAAAATCCATACTCAATAAATACATTTTTTCCGCTTTAGTGTGTATTCTAGCATTATGGAGACTTATCAACTTATTTTCATTAATTAACGGCTTAAGTACATGCTGCTTATTAATAAAAGCTTCAAAATATCGCAACCCTAACTTTCTTTGTGAAATGGCATCTATATGAATACCATCCGGATTGGAAGTTAAACCTGTAGCTGTAACAAAGTAACAATCATCTTGTTCAAAAGCAAACCTTTGCAGCTCTTGATTCATCAGCTCATATTCAGTGCAATGTTTCCCAAATCCTTCTTTACCTAAAAAATCCCCTAGACCACCAATCAAAAACGGAATATGTGGTGCATTCAACTCTTTTCTAAGCGCCGCAACAATCAAAAGTAATTTTTGGTAATAGACTTTGTGGTTACCGTTGCTACTGTCACTTTCTCCTTGATGCCATAAAATCCCTGATAATTCACTATTCTGCATAGCAAATTTAGTTTCATATAATGCATGTTTAAAAAGTGCACCATCTACAGCCCATTCATCGATGGAGCTTCCACCTTCAGCACAAGGGATTAAGCCAATAATGTCTTCTTCATTCTCACGACTCCATGCATCCGCAAATGATCCAGCCAGACTTATTCCTGCAACAGGACGGTCATAATTAATAGGTTCAGCCATCATTTGCCATCTACCATTGCGCAGCATTTGTATTCTCTCGTTATAAATGGGGGGGACTTCATGTATAAATCCTCGTCCAGCCATATTTGACTGTCCAATCATTAAAAATGATTTGACCATTATTTTCAGCCTCACTTTCCATGTTAGTCTAATTAGACTGTTTACATTATTAGTCTAATTAGACTAATTGTCAATTATAGGTCGAGAAAATAAAGTCCTAGACTGTCGATGCATCATTGAACTAAAGTGTCCCTTTAGTTCAACAAACACTGCTTATTTCTTTTTAATGGGTATCCATATCTCGCTTTTGAATTGCGGCGATGTTACATCTTTGTGCTCATTCCAGAGCATTTCAGGCCCTTCGCTTAGCTCATATTCGGAAGACGGAAACCATTCGGAATAAATGCGTCCCCAGATCTCTTGAAGCGCACTCGGAAAAGGCCCAACGGCTGTGAATACAGCCCACGTAGAGGCTGATACCTCCAGCTGGGCGAAGTCATCTCCTGCTTCATTCGTTGTAGCCGCCCCGATGTAATGATCAAGCTCTCCTTTCTCCTCCATCCGCCCTTCACTGAAATTCGTGGAAGCGCTGATTAGCCCTGAAGGCTGAACATTCGAAAAGCCCTTAATCTTACCAATCAATTCAGGTGTAAGTCCTTCAAACATCGATGCAATCTCCAGATTCACCCCTTGAAATACAATTGGCACTCTTTTTTTGATCCCCACTATGCGAAAAGCCTCTTTGTCTTCAATTCGGTAGTTCATTTCACTTCCTCCTTTGATCGTTAGTTGAAACGTCATCCGCGGGAAGGCTTTGAGGGATTGTCCATGGATCCGGGCTTCCGAGGGAGTAATCCCATGCATGCTTTGGAAAGCCCTAGTAAAGGAATCCGGCGATGTATATCCATATTTCATCGCAGCATCGATGATCTTGATATCACTGTGGCTTAGCTCGAGTGCTGCCAAAGTTAGGCGTCTTCGGCGGATGTATTCCGACAGTGTAATGCCTGCAAGGAATGAGAACATCCGTGTAAAATGATATTCCGAACAGCAGGCAATTTTCGACGCCTCCTGATAGTCCACACGATCAGTAAGATTCTCCTCAATATAGCTTAAAGATTTGTTCAATTGTACCAGCATATCCATGATTATCGCCTCCCTTTGTTACTCAAAGCATATCAGAGAAGGTAATTCCTTTCCCGACATTTCATGCACAATCCTGCAGGGTCTTGATGGTCGCAGGACATCCCCCTTAACTTTAATACTTTATTTTTCAGATTACGCAAGCAACCATTGAGGGAGTAAACGACGCTAAGCTCAACACTAGTCCTATTAAAAAACCCAACCGGGTATTTCCTCGGTTGGGTTTATTCTTACCATCTTTTAATATGCATATTTTAGCTCATCGTAAACGTAAAGTGATAGTCACCTGATCCAACCATTAGTTTGTGGCCTTCTGTTATTTGTTCCACACTGGATAGACCTATAACTTGTTTTAGTGGTGCCCCAGACTCCAAAATACTGTTCTGCTTCAAAGTTGGAATGATAATTTCAGCCATTGTATTGGATGGAATCAACACTTGCAGTTCTACTAAATCATTCTTCTGTTTTTTCCAAGTTACCTTGATCGTTCCATGGACAGATTCAAGCGAAGCATGGGCCCACGTCAAATGTTTCCCGATCTGCGGCTGGATTCGAATTTTTTTGTAGCCTGGTTCCAACAATTCGATACCAGCGGCAGTGCGATAGAGCCAATCTCCAATTGCACCGTAAGCATAATGGTTATAGGAGTTCATATCATCACTCCAGAACGAACCATCCTGCTTTATTCCATCCCAATGTTCCCAAATAGTTGTTGCACCTTGTATTACAGAATATAACCAGGAAGGATACTCTTTCTGAAGTACCAATTGGTAGGCCAAATCCGTATAACCGAATCTAGAGAGGACTAGACACAGATAGGGAGTTCCCACAAAACCGGTCGTTAGGTGTATCCCATTTTCTTCGATATGGTCGGCCAGCATTTTGGCCGTCCGATGACGATCCTTTTCCTCCAATAAGTCAAACATAAGAGCAAGTGTATATGCAGTTTGTGTCGGTGAGGCCACTCGACCATTTGGCGTTACGAACTCATGACGGAATGCCTGCACAATCTTCTCATGCAATGCTTCATATTTTGTTGCATCTTCGATTTTCCCAATGACAGCTGCCGTCTTAGCTAACAGTTCCGTTGAATAAGCATAGAATGCGGTGGCGATCAGTTCTTTCGGTGTTGCTCCGACATAGCTGTTTTCTTTGGCATCCAGACCTAACCAATCCCCAAAGTGAAATCCCGTATTCCATAGAAATTCGTCTTCGCCTTGCGCCCGGATATAATCGACCCATGCTTTCATACTTGGATATTGCGTTTTCAATACACGAATATCCCCATAACATTCATAGAGTGTCCAAGGACAAATAACTGAAGCATCTCCCCAAGCTGCCGAACCGTATCCTGCCGCTGGCACATCGGGAATGACATGCGGAACTCTTCCATCCTCTTCTTGATCTGCGGCCAAATCCTTTAGCCATTTTTCAAAGAAAGGAACGACATTCATATTGTAGGCAGCCGTACGAATAAAAACTTGAGCATCCCCCGTCCATCCCAATCTTTCGTCCCGTTGAGGGCAATCTGTTGGGATATCGAGAAAATTCCCTTTTTGTCCCCAAAAGATGTTGTGCTGAAGCTGATTCAAGAGTTCATCTGAGCAAGTGAAGCTGCCTGTCTGCTCTAAATCCGTGTGGATGACGCAGCCGGTGAATTGCTCTAATAATTGATCTTGCGGTATACCAGTCACTTTTACATAACGGAATCCTTGGAAGGATAAATACGGCTCGAACGTTTCTGCCTCGACGCCTCGGCATGTATAAGTCACGGTCTGCTTTGCCGATCGTAAATTTCCAATGTAGAAGTTCCCCTCGCAATCTAATACTTCAGCATGTTCTAAAGTAACTATCGTTCCGGCTTCAGCATGAACCGTAAATCTTACCCATCCAACCATATTTTGTCCCATATCCAGCACAAGCT
This sequence comes from Paenibacillus sp. FSL R10-2734, assembly GCF_037963865.1. Classification (NCBI taxonomy): domain Bacteria; kingdom Bacillati; phylum Bacillota; class Bacilli; order Caryophanales; family Paenibacillaceae; genus Paenibacillus; species Paenibacillus sp. FSL R10-2734. The sequence goes on from NZ_CP150170.1 coordinate 4,164,529, forward strand.
CACCTTTGGGTGTAGTAATGACATCGATAGGCTTGATGGTTTCTATAATCCGTGTTGGCTCGTTTTCCTGAGCAACCAATGTGGATTCTGGACGATCCTTGACAATAGTTTTTTGCCACCCTAAATCCTCGAAACTGGGAGAAGACCATCCTTCTACCTCGAGTCTCGCATCATACGTTTCGCCATGATACAATTCCGACATCAAGAGTGGACCTGTCGAAGCACGCCAGTTCTCATCCGAGCCAATGATTTGTTCAGAACCATCGGATAATGTGACATGTAACTGGATAAGCACAGCACGATCTTTACCATATATATCTTTTTTTCCTTCCCAGGCTAAATACCCTTTATACCACCCATTCCCCACAATACAGCCAAGTGCGTTGTCACCAGCAGTAATCAAAGAAGTCACGTCGTAAGTCTGATATTGAAGCCGTTTGTTATAGCTGGTCCAGCCAGGGTTAAATAGCGTATTATCTGCTGGATTACCATTAATGTACAGGCGGTACATACCATGAGAAGTTGCATACACACGCGCTGATACTACATTTTCAGGGATTGAAAATTCCGTACGAATATAATCGCAAGGATCAGCTCCATTCACTTGGTGACTCAGAGGTGCTGCTATCCATTGTGCCTGCCACTCATCTACCGATATCAATGCCGTTTCCCAATAAGCAGGTTCGCTCCATTCCGAAGCCTTCCCTTGATCGTCCCAAGCTCGAACTCTAAAGTAATACCGAGTGCGGGATTGTAAAGCAGGACCTTCGTATTCAATATGCACATTGCTATCCGACTCTACCTTTTCCGAATCCCATATAAGCTCTGAAACGAATTTGGGATCATTTGTGACTTGAACTTGATAGGCAGATTGGACAAAGCTCCGTATTTCTGTGCTGCTCCACCAACTAAGCCGCGGATGTAAATCATCAATCCCCAACGGATTCTTTCTATAGTTCACTTTAAGATTTGAGACTTCAAAATTGGACATTTATATCTACCTCCTATATACATGAAGTAATTCTATTGTATGAGTTGAGAGAGTTTAGAATTGGGGGTGATTCTGACAATTTAACAGGTGAATCTAGACATTCATTCATTAATTTCGTACGATGAGTCTAGCCTAAGGCAATTTGAAAGGGGCCACGATCATGAGTATCAAACGCAGCACTTTTGTCATGTCTGGAGATAGTTTGTTCGAGCCTGGTGTGCCGATTTATGTGAACAGGGCTTACGAAACCTTTGAATTAAATGCGCATTCCCATGAATTTGTCGAGATTACTTATATCAGTGAAGGAGCAGGAGTTCATTATATTGACGATGAAGCCGTTCCTGTCGAGCACGGTACGTTGTTTTTTATACCCATCGGGCGCAGTCATGTATTTCGACCTAAAACACCTATGAAGGACCGTCCGCTTATCGTTTACAACTGTTTGTTTCCGGTAGAGTATTTATCCGAACTTCAGTCTACCTTTCCTCACGCTAAGGATATTTGTGAATTTTTCACAGACATGCAATTGCTATGGTTCTCTATGAAAGATGTCAATGGTGCATACCATGTTATGTTCCGTGAACTGTTTCGTGAATTCTCGGCAAAACCACCTGGATATTTAGCTGTCCTAGATGCTCTAGTCGTGCAAATCTTAACAGGCTTGTTTAGACATCGTTTGCAGATTGATACACCTACACGGGATAAGCCACAATGGCTGGCAGTCGATGAAGCGATTGCATTTATAAATTACAACTATTCCAGTGGGCTTAAACTTAGCGATCTCGCGAGTAAAGTGAACCTTAGTGAACGGCAATTTAGCCGTCTTTTTCACCGTCAGACCGGAATGAGTTTCACAGAATACATGCAAATTATTCGAATGGATGCTGCCTGCCGTATGCTTTCTGGAGGTCATAGTAGTGTAAGCGAAATTTCCGCAGCAGTCGGATATGCTGACCTGAAATTTTTTCACCAAGTATTCAAAAAAAAGATTGGAATGAGTCCCCGTCAATATGGGAATTCGTTGCGAAGTGAGCATTAGCTACAAATATTCACCTAATGAGCGAAAAGCGACCTCCTCTCTCGGAGATCGCATTTCGGATGATAAATCCTGCTGATTACGCAGGAATTTATAGTTATTGTGGATGCCTATACTATCATCGGAAGCTTGATAGATGCATTAAAACCCCCACCATTCTGAAACTCCATACTTTCCCCATTCGGTAATTTCAATACAACAGGTATGTTTTCCGGTCCTGATCCCGTAATGTGGAATATATTATCTTTCATCAGAGTCCACTCGACTTCAACAATCCCGTGTTTTGTGGCGACCTTGCCATTCGCCCAATCCAACTTTAATAACTTGGGCTCAATAATGATGGTTGAGTACCCCGGAGCGCCTGGTCTCACACCAAGAATCTCACCTAGAAATTCAGAGATCGGCAATGCACTCCAAGCGTGGCAATCACTGCGTGGATGATTATCATCTGGTACCTCTGGTAAGGTCGTTAGATGCAAATCCAGATAGGCTCTCCAGCGGTCGATCACAACATTCGCTTTGTCATACAATCTATGATGAGATAATAACCGGAATAGCTCGTATGAAGCTGGCATTGACAATTGCGTCATTTGTTCGGCAGGGAATTCAATTGTACGTTCCAGCAGTTGGACAGCTTCCTCTCCTGAAACTGCACCGCATACAATCCCCCAGACTTGTGTATGTTGGCTAAAATCATCAACCTCTGGCCCGTCGGCGAATAGACCACGATCTGTACGCCAACAATGACGTAGCAATGCATCATTTAAGGCATTCGCTTCTTCTTTCGCTTCGCGTGCCGCATCCGTCCAATTCATCGCCAGATATAGTTCAGAAGCAGTATTAAGGGCAGCTGCAAACATTTGACTCAGCAGTGTGAGCGGACCTTTATTATGTGCCGGTGGTGTTCCAATTTCCCACTCTTTGCACCAATCGAAGAAAGGCCAGTATGCACGTGGCGTTGGAGCAACAAGTCCTTCAGGCGTCAGTAAACGTCTAAACCAATCAAGTACCCCAGTCATTGTAGGCAAATAACGCCGAATCAAGCTTCGTTCACCAAAGTGCAGATAATGTTCGTTAAGCATATGAATCCAGTACAAGGAAAAAGATGGAATCACTTGTCGATATTCAGCTGGATAGCGGCTCTGCAGTATGCCAGAAGGCAGTGCAGAACTGTGAAAGTCAAACAATGAACGGCGGGCTAACCGATCATCGGCACTAAGCGCATAGGTGAATATCATCTGAAGACGGGTGTCCATTGAATATTGCATTTGCTCATAATATGGACAGTCCTCATACGTTTCGTGCATACATCTTTTGAGCGTATTTAAAGACAATTTCCATAGTTGTTCGAAATCTGGATCCGAACAAGCAAAGGATGCTTTAATATCTAGTGGGTAACCTACATCTCTGTAAGAAAGCCGAACAATTTCGAGTGGTTCGTTCTTCGCAGTTGCTTCAAATCTGATATACCGGAAAGTACGGAATTCGAACGGTTCATAACGCTCCACTACGTATTCATCACCTACTCCAGCTACCGTGTAGTAATCACTCTCTCCGATCAAGATACCGTTCTCTGAATCGTCTCGTTTTCCCTTCACTCTGTGCTGGAGATTAGATGAGGCTTCCTCATAAGACTCTGAATATTGAACTCGAACTAGGCTCTCACGCCCACCTCGTAATTCTAATGACAAATAGCCAGTCGCTAACTCTCCAGCATCAATTTCCAGCCAAATAGAACTGCCGGGTTCTACACGCAGAACTTCCGAATGCTCCTCATCAAGAAATGATGTGTATTTGGGTATAGCCGAGAGATTATCGGCATTTGTAACGCCTCGAAAGAAGGTCAAAATTTCTTTTAAAGGAGGGATCGGGCGTGGTGACAATTGCCATGGCGTTAATTGTCCGTATGAATCGATAGTTTTAGTAATAACAGTTGCATTTGCCCAGCCTTCACCAGTAAATTCAGGCAACTCCCAACCATGATCCACTCCCCTTCCATCAGTGTCTTCAAACCCGCCAAGGTGAAAGATGATTGGGCTAGAGACAAGTTTAAATCCAGTCATCACTTTACACTGCCAACTCTCATCGGTATGCAGAGCTTGTGAATACCCTTTCCGCTCAATAAGCTCGCCTTCAAGCAGCATGGCGCCTCCAACAGCTCGATGAATTGAAATGGGACCACTCTCTCCAAGCTCAAAGGGACCAACTGCAGCATAGTGAAGCACCTTGACAGCCAGCACGTTCTTACCGTTAATAAGACGGTCGCTAAGATCAACTGTTTCGTAATAATGGCAGAACTGGTCGCCCTTGCAGGGTCCAACAGAGACGGATTCACCATTAAGAAATAAGCGGTACCGGCTATCCGCAGTAATGTCGACAACGAGCTTGGCTCCCTGAGAATCAGAAACCGTAAATTCTCGGCGAAAATACACCATTTCATGTGTTCCCGGATTTGACGTCCAAGGATAACCCATAGACCAAATCCAATTCGCCTTCCACAATCTGTTCTCTTCCATAGTTCCTCCTATGAATTGGATATATTATATATAAAGCTGTACTACCTCTACTACTTATAAAGAACCATTACATGTAATATTTTTTAAGCACTCATCTGGTTCATACTTTTCTATCACACCTTCATCGTAGCGTGGGAACCTATTCAAAGCTATCACTGAGATGACTTTGTAATAGCTCTCTTCTGACTAAAAACGGACAGCCTCTAACGAGGCTGCCCGTTTCCTTCATTTCAAACTGTAGTCCGACGATTATGAAACACATAAACCGTCACACGATCTTATTCAGTCAAAGCTAATTCTGAAATGATTTCTTATACTCACGTCCGTCTGACTTACCCTGGATGGGGTTCCACACCTGGGCAAAAAACGGTTCACGCTTCGCACGTTCTTTGTAATTCCAGCTTTCAAGTTCACACTGCGGGCAGAAATGTCCACCTTCTAGCATAAGCTTGGGACTTGCGGTAAAGGTGTGGCCGAATGCACATTTGAAATCAAGCTTGCCCGTCCAATCCCCCGTTTTCATATCAGTCGAAAGGCATTCACCACCACGAAATTTCGCAGCACCCTTGATATCCTCTAAATTTAATTGCGTTGCTGGTTTATTTTCATCGTAGCCGTGGTCGAGCTTGATGGCTTTATCCCAATCCGCGAATTTCTTCATTTCAGACACCTTTGCAGGAATGGCCTCCCAGTTTTTCTTACTGCCCCAATAAGCGTCAATTTTCTCAATGTCGTTATCCTCGATAAAGCGTATCGTTCCGCGCTCCTTCACAGCCTGCTTTTTCATCGTCCGCTTAATCATCGCACCCATGAATTTTTGACCTCCGGGCAGCTTCGTGATGACTTTCGCTACCGGTACAAGTGCGCCAAGATTATCGAGGTAGCTTTGAAAGAAATAATTTATTGAATCTCGGCGAAAGTGAAAATAATCCTCCAGCTCGTCGGAATCCAGATAATATTGTCCGTGAAAATTCCGTGTTGCATACCATTTGGGGTCAATTACATAATCGAGATTCGTTATACCAAGCTTTCCATAAAGCACCCGATACATCTCAAGCGTACTGACTCGACAGCTCTCACCCCCGCCAATGTTGTAAATGTGCTGCCAAAATCCATCCTCTAGTTCTCCATCAATATCTTGGATACACAGGTTCCGCATTAAACGTCCTGAATCCCGGTCAGATACGTATTCAAGCACATTTTCCAGACAGTTATGGAACATAATAGGGTCTTCTATCTTGCTCATCGCTGGGCCCATAATACCCGTTTGGCGGAGGCTCACCCAATAGCTTAGGTCTGATTCAATTACCATACGCTCAGCGGCAATTTTTGAAACGGCATAGTAGTCGTAAACACTTGGTTTGAGTGGGTCACCCACTCGCCCCCAATGGATCGGCGGCATACGGTCACCCGTTTCCGCAATGGTGCCGATATTTACGAAACGCGTTACATGGGCACGACCACTTTTCTTAATGGAATCGACGATGTTTTTCGCAGAACCATAATTAATCTGCATCGTTCGTTCGGGAAATTCGTCTGCAGCAGGAGATACAAAAGCAGCGATATGGAGCACAATGTCGGCATCCTTCACACATTCATAGACCAGCTTACGGTCTAGTAAATCGCCATACACTACCGTAACGCCATTTAGTCCCTCGTATTCTTTCAACTTTTGGCGGTTGGTTGGATTATCTAAATCAAATAGTAATAGCTCGCATTTTGCTAAATCGTTTCTAAGGAATTTCAATGTTTCACCACCCATATTGCCCGCTGCACCTGTTATCATGATGCGTTTTTTCTTCACCATCTTCTTCACCTGCATCATAAGTTTATTGACAAGTCATTCGTCTCCCTTCAGAATACAGACACAGTGTCTATTTAACAACCAGCAGTTAATTGTCGAAGTGATGTGATTTAGACAGTTGAAGGTAATCTGTCGATTATTTTATAAATTTTATTTTATTGGAGCGAATCAGCCATGAATCAACGTGAACGGTTAACCAAACTGCTACTGAAGCAAAGCTTGATTAGTCTGCTCAAAGAAAAAAACATAAGTCAAATCAGTGTAAAAGAGTTATGCGCTTCAGCTGGCATCAATCGATCTACCTTTTACTTGCATTATGCAAATGCATATGAGCTACTTGAACTTGTAGAGCAGGAGATTATTGATAACACAAATGAATATTTAAAAAAAATCGAAGCTAATGACAATGGCATCACTTATATATTGACCTTTTTAGAATACATCAAAAAGAATGATGATTTATTTGCCATTATGCTACTCAAATCAAATGATAACGTGTTGTTTTCAAAACGTTTACTTAATGAAATACTGATGAATATTGACAATCACCTTCAGCTTGACGTTCCCGAAAATATGAAACGGTTTACTTACGCTTATTTGGTTAATGGAAGCTTAGCGATTATCCAGGAGTGGATACTAGAAAAATATATTATATCGAGCAATGAGTTGGCTCAACTTATTTACTCTTTGGCGGACCATTCCTTATTAGCGTTTAAGACATCGGACGAGAATTAAAGCTACGGTAACTCCGGCTTCCTTTATAAACTCTGTAATCCCTTTATGTGCACCACTAATTATAGTGCTTTTCAGTGATGCTGCCTGACACGACTAAGAAAAAAGCAGCTGATCATTTTGATCAGCTGCTGACGTAAATTATTTATGGTAACTCTGAGACCCTTATAGTAATGGGGTGTTGGATGATTTGATTTATTGTCCTTTTTCCATTATAGCAAAGTAATTCTTTTCATTATCTGCGAAGTTGAATACTCTTCCATTGGGAAGCTCTACAATTTCTCCAACTGTGATATTGTTGTTCGTCAAATCACGATATAATTCATCGAATTTATCCGTGAAATACATTAATGAAGGTGTTCCTAGATTCATGTCAGGATTCATCTTAGCAACGAACTCTTTATTATGTAAAACAATGCTAGTTGCTGCACCTTTAGGAGCAAGTTCGATAAATCTCATCGGGCCATTGGTTTCATCCAAAATCACCTCAAACCCTAGCTTTTCTGTCCAGAAATCTTTGGATTCCTCTTGATTACTTACATACAACATAACTTGACCAATTTTATTAATCATAATTGATACACTCCTTAGTTGGCGTTTAGCGTAAATGGCTAGTATTTCTTGAACGATTAAGGGAAGAACGCTCCTATTCTCTTATTATTTACTCCCTTTTCATACATTAATCTAAATTTTAAAGTAATGAAAGTAAATTGGCATGGATTTCATCAAATCTGTGCTTTTTCTTCGATAGGGCTGATTGCTCTAAGCTGCATTGTTATGACAGCTGCAATAGCGGCTTTGATGATGTCTCCTGGAAGAAAGGCCAATGAACCGACAATACCTGCCCAAATCGATGTATTTGTTATCAATGCCATGATGGGTGCACCTATCAGATTCACTAGGATTACGCCAAAGATTAGGTTGACTGCTATCAGCTTCCAAGTTCGAACCTTCAGCCAAATTTTTTCGGTATACCAGCCAATGAGGCCGGCCGCGATCGGAAAGCTAAGTATGTACCCTGCAGAAGGTCCAACGAGCACCGCGATTCCGCCGCGACCGCCGGTCAGTACAGGCAGGCCAATAGCTACGAGAATAATAAAAATGACTAGACTGAGGAAGCCCATCCGTTTCCCTAGAAAACATCCAGCCAACATGACGCCGAGCGTCTGCGCAGTGATCGGGACGGGGATAAAGCCGAGGGGTATAGGTGGAATCATGCCCAACACCGCGATGAGAGCTGCAAATAATGCAGCATAAATAAGTTCTTTTGTCTTCAAAAAAATGACCTCCATTGAATAAAACATAATTGTATTCTGGGTAGCAAATACGTCCAGTAAGCTGAATTATAATGGAGGCACTCTCGATTGTAAACTAAAATGTTATAACGGGTTTACAATTATATGAAATACCACGCTTGAGTTTTTCCTGTTGTTATATAGAATAAGAGTATTCAGTCGCAATCATTGAATATTAAAATATTCGAAGGGTTTTGGTCGGAGAGTTATACTTTTGGAGGTTTAAGTCCATGACAGTTAAAGAGCATATTCTTGCCTTACTCGACAGTAATAAAGGTGAATATTTTTCCGGTGAGGAAATAGCCATACAGTTATCCGTCACGCGCAGCGCTGTCTGGAAAGCCATAAAATCGTTACAGAACGACGGTTATTCCATACAAGCTGTAACCAATAAAGGATATTCTATGTCACCTCTGACGGATATCCTATCTGTTAGTGCAATTTCAAAGTACCTGGATACACAGGGTCAGAAGTTACGTGTTGAAGTGTTTAAGACAATATCTTCTACGAACGAAGCCGTAAAAATCCTTGCCTCAAATGGCGAAGCTGAGGGTAAGGTGATCCTTTCGGAAGAACAGACAGCTGGCCGTGGGAGAAAGGGCAGAAAATTCTTTTCCCCACCGGGAACGGGTATTTATATGAGCATCCTACTGCGTCCAAAGCTGTCAGCATCAGAAGCCACTCTTCTGACTACTTGCGCTGCAGTCGCTGTTGCCCTGTCCATCGAAAGTGTATCCGGTAAAGACACGCAAATTAAATGGGTTAATGACGTTTTCATGGAAGGCAAAAAGGTGTGTGGAATCCTTACCGAAGCTTCTGTGTCACTGGAAAATGGCTGGCTAGATTATGCCGTTCTCGGTATTGGTATCAATGTAGCACTCCCGTCCGATGGTTTTCCTAACGATCTCTCCGATATTGCAACATCTGTAATTTCTGAAAGGAATCATTATGGTGATCTCCGCAACCGACTCGTAGCGGAAGTACTAAACAATTTCATGAGATTTTATGAGCATTTAACGGACAGATTGTTTCTTTCCGAATATAGAAAACGATTAATTTCACTTGGCGAACCCGTAACGGTGATGAAGGATAATAAACAACGTAAGGCAACCGCCATTGATATCAATAACGACTGTCATCTGAAAGTCAGATATGAGAATGGTGACGAGGAATATCTTTCAAGTGGAGAAGTAAGCATAAAAATTTAACTGGTAGGTACGCAAACTAAAACTATCATTTTACTGTTGGCTCATACCTGCATATTCAACAACAAAAGCTGCCAAGCAATTGCTTAGCAGCTTTTGTTGCTATAAACGATGGACTGGCAACCTAACCTAGTTACCTGCAAGTGTAAGCCATTTGCGATTATGATGTTCCTGAACTTCAACGGGGGTATCAAAGAAATCGCTCAACACATCCGACTGCAAGCACTTTTCCGTCACATCCCCTTTGTAGATTTCACCGTTCTTTACCAATAGCGTATGTGTGAAACATGGCGTTATCTCTTCGATATGATGCGTTACATACAGCAAGGTTGGTCCGCCTGGTTGCTTTGTAATCTTCTCGATCATCTGCAGCAGCTGTTCTCGGGCAAAAATATCAAGTCCCGTGCATGGCTCATCAAGGATCAATAGGTCTGGATTGGCCATTAGTGCGCGTGCAATGAGGACCTTCTGCCGCTGTCCTTGTGACAAGGTATCATATGTACGAGCGGCTAAGGAAGAGCAGTCTAGAAATTCCATCAACTCCTCGGCCTGCTTTTGATCTTCTTCGTTTGTCTTGTCATACAGACCGATGGTCGCGAATTTTCCGCTGAGGACGATGGTCAGTGCAGTCTGATGGCCGTACAGCTTTTGCTGCAAGGATGTGCTTACCCAACCGATTCGTTTACGTAGCTCCCTCAGATCCACATCGCCGAAGCGATGGTCCAGCACTTCGACTTGCCCCGTCGTCGGCCAGATATAGCCGTTCACAACGTTCAGCATCGTCGTTTTGCCTGATCCATTCAGACCAACGATACACCAGTGTTGTCCTTGCTTCACATCCCAATTCATGTCGCGTAAAATTATCGTGTTATCACGTTGCCAGGATACATTTTTGAGTGAAATAATCATTTCCTCTTTTTCCCTCCTTATAAAGTTATTACAATATTTCGATATACCCTTCTATTCCATTCACGCGAATTCGTTGCCCGTCTTTTATTCGCTTAGTAGCATTTTCCACTCCGACAACTGCTGGCAAGCCATATTCACGAGCGATAACGGCTCCATGGGTCATCAGTCCGCCAACTTCGGTGACTAGACCTTTTATAGATACGAACAGTGTTGTCCAGCTAGGGTCAGTAAATGAGGTAACTAATATATCTCCAGCTTCCAGACTTGCCTCTTCCATGTTTAAAATGACACGTGCTCGTCCTTCTATAACTCCAGAAGAAACAGCTAGACCTACGATTGCTCCGGATGGGAGATTTTCTCGTTTGTATTGACCTGTAATAATTTCACCATCAGACGTGATTACACGTGGCGGAGTTAGTTTTTCATATACTTTATATTCATCTTTTCGTTTACTGATGATTTGATAATCCAATTTATTTGTGCGTACGACTTCGTGTAGTTCTTCAAAAGCGAGATAGTATATATCTTCTTTTTCATGAATAACGCTAGCTTGTACGAGTTGTTCGGCTTCTTTCAGTAAAGCCTGCTTATAAACGAAGTAGCGATTAATCATGCCGTATTTTGGATATTCACGATAACCGATGAAATTCCGGATTAAACTAATCACTCGTTTTGTCTCTTTAGCTTTTAGTTCACCAGCCGGTAATTGCTTCAATCGATATAATAACTCATGTTCTTTTTCTAAAGCTTCCTGTCGCCCTTGCTCAAATTTCCGATTGCCAGCATTAGGCTCAAAGTTTTTGATATTACTGAGAATCATGGGGACAAGTGTAATTGGTTTTTCACTCCAACGAGTTCTCGAAATATCGATTTCACCGGCACATCTCATTCCGTATTTGTTGAGATAAGCGTAGATAGCGTCTTGAGTTTCCTGACCACCATCAAACTTAACCAGTTCATCCAAAAAATTATCATCTTGTACATGTTGTAAATAATCAATGACTTCTGGATAAAGACGAATCGAATCTGCGACATCCAATAGCGCCAGACCCATTTCCGAAGTAATGTTGTTTGGTACAGATTGAGAAAGCGTATCTGCTGCGTTTTTTTCACCTAACCACTCGTACATTTTTTCATTGATCCATGACGAAGCGTTCATAGCAGTCATAAAAACCTTTGAACTTTGTGGGTCAAATAAGATCTTCTTTAATTCCTGGAGATCTTCGAGTATAAAATCAAATAAATCTGCACCTGATTTCGTTTGGATGTTTTGTTTTAATTCTTCTATCGATGTTTGACTCTTCTTAATCAAATCAGAAACGATTGCCGGATCGTTTTCGATTAGTGCTTGAAAACCTGCAGACGAACTACCCTTACTGCTATTATCGGGAGTCAGGTCTTTTCTATCATCTGGTAACGATTTTATAAAATCTCGCTCTATTAGGGTCGTAAATGCGTCGTATATGAGCGGATCGGATTTTCCTAGGGTATTTAAGAAAGTTTCTCTTTGGACAGGTGAAGCCAGCATATGTGTGACATCAACAAACAATCTACCGCCCGCTGTACGCATGGGTGCAGGAGTCGTTAACAGGTAAAAAGACAATCCAAGTGGTTTCATGGGATCCGTCATCATTTGTTGATGTCCGACAGATACGTATACGTGATTGTCTTGATCATTCGCTTTAGGGATCGGATATAAAGTTGTTATTGGCCGACTCTGGACAATATAAAATGTATCATAAGCCAAACACCATTCGATATCTTGTGGGTAACCAAAATAAGCTTCGATCTGTCTTCCTATGCGTGCCAATTGTAAAATTTGTTGTTCCGAGAGTGTTTGTGTCTTTTGCTGATCGAGATCGATTGGCCGGGTCTCTGTGCCACCTTCTTTTAGTCCATAGATAGCCAGTTTTTTGGTTGCGATTCTCTTATCGACGATTTCTTCATCCAGCACTTTATAACAATCGGCAGATACCAAACCAGAGACTAATGCTTCTCCAAGTCCAAAACTGGCATCGATAGATAGCAGCTTTCGGTTTGAAGAAATTGGATCGGCGGTAAATAGAATTCCTGAGGCTTGTGGGAAAACCATCTTTTGAATGATAACTGATAAATAAACCTGACTGTGATCAAATCCATTTTGTATACGATAAATGACCGCGCGATCTGTAAAAAGGGAGGCCCAACATTTGGTGATATGCTGCAAGATGGCATCGACGCCCATGATATTTAAATAGGTGTCTTGTTGGCCAGCAAAAGAGGCATGCGGTAAATCCTCAGCAGTTGCACTAGAACGCACTGCATAAGCATGTTCTTCACCTAGCTGGGAGAGATAGGAAGTAACTGACGACACAACATCTGATGGGATTTCTACCTCCATAAGGAGTTGTCGAAGATTCCTGCTAATTTCACCAATTTGATCTCGATCTTCTACTTTAAGCATAGCTAGTTGATCCAGTAAAGAATGATACATTTCATTCTGTTCGATGACTTTTTGATAGCCCACTGTTGTAACACAAAATCCTTCAGGTACTTGTATTCCTTCGATGTTTGATAATTCTCCTAAATTCAAACCTTTTCCGCCAACGAGCAAAAGCTGCGTTTTTTCAATCTCCTGAAAACCGAGAACCAATGAACTCATACAATATCGCTCCTAACCATTGAAATGAGAAAAAATTTGACAAGAGTTTAGCTGCGTGGTATATTAATAATATAAGATGCATCAACTATGTCTATTTAACTTTTTATAGTCGTGAACCGATTATATCATCGTGTGTTTTTATATGCAATATAAAAGAACCTGAGAAACTACTCAGGTTCTTTTTTTTGTTCAAACTAAACTACAACCCATAGACTTCAAACTCATAGATTCGCGCTGCTGTATCGGCACCTTGCGTGGGCTTAAGAGTTATTAATTTTACATAACGAGCTTTCACCAACGCAATCGCGTCTGTCGACTCTGCTTCCGAATTTCCTTTCACGTTTGCGACATCCGTCCAGTTCGTTCCGTCACTGCTCACCTGAATGGTATAATCGCTGGTATTAAACCCGGACCATTCTCCTCCGCTCTGAGCATGCTTGATGATAAAAGTGCTGATTTGATGCTCGGCACCGAGATCGACTTGAAGCCAATGCGGCAGATTACCAAGTGCACACCATTTGCTGTTATCCGTCACTTTACCGTCTACGGCGTTTGCTGCTCCTTCTTTTTCACCACATGCCTGATCGGCTGTTGCAGTTTTGCCAAGTGCTAAATTCTTCACCGCACCAGCTTCCTTGCTTACTGTGATGAGCGCCTTTTTCGTAATTGTGTCTTGACCAGAACTGTTGGTTGCAGTCAGTGTCACGCTATATACGCCTTCCTGTTTGAACGCTACAATCGGGTTCTTCGATGTGCTGACAGCAGGGCTTCCGCTTTCGAAATTCCATGACCATTCTTCCGTCACTTCGGTCGACAGGTCAGTGAAGTTTACGCTCTCACCTGGAGACACCAAGGTCCGATCAGCCTTGAATTCCGCAATTGGCTTCGGATAAGCCGGCCAACTGATCTTCACGCTGGAGGCCTGACCTTGATCGTATCTTCCATTGATTGCAACAACCTTCAATGCTGTAACCATTTCCTTGTCTATTCTTCGCATCTCAGGAACGTAAAATACATGATTTGGCGTTGCACCCAAGAGTACCTCACTGCCATCTGGCAGAACACGATAGATTTCGTATTGCTTCACCTGCTCGTCAAGCTGTTTCCACTCCATTCTAGCATCTCCATAAATTCCATCGCGGAAATCGGATTGAGTGACCTTCAGTTCGCGAACCGCCGGCAGCGGTTTAATCGGGTCGTTGACATTTTGGATGGAGAACTGACCAATTTGAATGGAATAATTACTAATCGTATCCTTAGTATCAAAATACAGTGACAACGCTACGATTCGTTTCCCTTTGTAAGGGGTCAAATTCAACGTTTCGGTAGTCCAGCCTGGCGCTGTCTTATCCTTCACGTTTAGGAAGACAAATTGGTCGGGTTGGTCTGCGAAAGCAAGTCCTACCTTCAGGCTTGGCTTATTCAGTGTTTTATAAGTAACCGACAGCTTTGTACTCGCTTCGATCTTAAGGTCTGTTTTGTAGAGCTTCAGATGTGTCGCATTGTTATGACTCAAATCACCTGAGACCTTCAGCGAGCTGCCGCCGTAATACGCATCGGACCAATCGAGCTCCGGAGTAAGAGCTGTTCCTTTGCTGTCGGCGATCCAGCGCCATGTTGGTAGGATATCCTGTAGGCTCCGGTTGTTCCATCCTTTATCCCGCACCTGCTTCCCTCGGACATAATAATTCTGTCCACTTCCTGTATTGAAGTTGGTGATGAAAGGCAGCTTATTTACAGGGGATGATTCTACCACATCGTTCGCGATTCCTTTCCAGGACTGATCGCTCACGGTGTTACTAGGATTCCCGTTTGGCCCCACCCAGAATTTGTTCTCACGTACGAAGAAATCCTCCATACTCTCTGCGCTGTTAAAAGCCCAGTCTGGGCGGTAAATACCAAGAGAAGTGACTGCAGGTTGACCTTCTGGAAATAGCAGATTCCATTTCACTTTCGTATCGTAGCCCTTGGCTTCAACGTCGATGCCTGCATACAAGTCATACTGACTTCTGCCTAAGCTGTTGGCCTTCTCCGCTGAGCTCTTAAGTTCTTTCCACCAGAAGTTCAGGAACATATTGTCTGATACTTGCTTCTTATTGTCTTGCAGGAACATTGCATTCTTGTCATTTAGTGCATTTTGCCAACTGATACTGCCTTCATTGGTCATGGAGTCGTACCATACGATTTGCATAGATGCAGATTTATGCGATTCTAGATAACTTAGAAAAGCTTTCATTTGCTGTGCGTCAGCTGGTGTTCCACCCTCAGTCTCCTGGTTAATGAACCAACCATCAAATCCGTAGTAATTCGCAACCTGGATCAGCTTATCTGCGGCAGGAAAGGAGCCATCGCTGTTCTGCTGAAGCATTTGCTTCACCCATTCATATTTCCCTCCATACACGGTTGGCGGGAAGAACACCGTTCCGATAATCGGCACGCCATTCTTATGAGCCGCGTCGATCGTATCAGCGCTTGGCGGTACGATGATCCCTTCACCGGCAGATCCGGCCCAATAGACCAGCTTGTCAACATACTGCCAATAACTAAACGTGTTAGCTCCAAATTTGTCCGAACCCTGTGATGGCACACCACTTGTTCCCGAGTTCAGTGCTGATAAAGCCATGACTTTCGGCGCTTTTGTCGCATGAGCGTTGACTCCATCAGTCACAAAGCGGTCTTGTAGTGGGATCGTGCTCCGGTTGAATGCCGCATCCGGGTCGGATGCCGGACTCCACTGAAGTAATTGCTCTGGAAACCAGTAGGATGAATAAGGCTGTTTAGCGAACGCAGTTGTGGATAATGCTGCGCACATCACAATTAAGAATATAAAACCTGCACCAATCTTTTTCATACCATACTCCTCCAATCGATAGATTTTATGATTGCGCTTACATTCTATCAAGTTGGACAACGCTGTAGATAGTGGATTAATGACAAGTCCAGGTGCAATTATTACAGATTGTAAGCTTGAAGCTTGTTGTTAAGCTTTTAGATTTAAAAGAAACTGCCGTGTGTTCATATAAGCATCGTTCCATCCCATCTTGGCGTAGAATCGAAGTCCGTCGAGTCCCTTGAAATAATAGGCACCCATTAGACGCTCTTTAAAATAAGGTGTCACTATTCCGGCTTTTTCTTGATTGGTTTGATACGTCTTAATGACATCACTCCATGGCATATGCCGATCGAGAATTGCAAGGTCTACGAGAAAATCGCCATACATGTAATTCCCATCAATGATGCCAGTAATTCGAGTTCCGTTGAACAAAATATTCCACTGTTGAAAATCTCCGTGTATAAAGCTTCTGTTCGATTCATTATAGGGTACGTAGGCCAGCAAACGACTATAGATTTCTTCGTATACGTCCCTCTCCAAGCAAGTCGTGTGGAAGAGCTCATGCCAGTTCTCCCAGAATGTCCCCGTCTGATCTTCTGAATTTACGGCAACGACGAAGTCCTTCCAAGATGCATATGACCCATTGCCATCAGCGCCGATCCACCCATACCCGTTAGTTGCCTCAATATCCGCTGCGGCCATTTTTGTCAAAATGCCGATAATTTCAGGCAACTGAAGGGTTTGTTCCTCTGCCGTGCAATCGGATAGGTTGCGCCCTTCCATTCGTTCCATGATCAAATAGGTTAATTGGTTAGTTCTCCCTAACGCTAAACATTTGGGGAAAGGGATGTTCTGACTTGACAGCAAATTCGATACATAGTTTTCTGTTTCATACGCTCCTGCCAGATCGCTGAATTTCACTACATAGTCTTTCCCTTCGAGGATAAAAGAGAACACGTTGCTTATATTGCCACCGGAAAGCGGTGTAATCTCAGTCGCACCTGGTCTAAGATGATTCTCTAGAACTTTTTCGATTTCACTCATGACCAATTTTGGCTTCTTGTAAGTCATCTTAGCTTCAACTCCTATATCATATCTCGTTCCTCATACTCAAAGGGTTCTTCACACGAATAAATGTCATGGAAAAACCCCATATACGGGATGTCGTCTTCCAAGCATTTTATACGATAGGACAGCTCCTCATCACATGTTGCCTCTTCACCATTATTCCGCATTACCTCGAATGCATCTACTATATTTTCCATGAGATTCACTTGGATAAATAAGGGGATTTTATCCAACATCGACTGTTCAATCGTGGTCTCGGATCTGTATCCTTTGAGGGCTTCTTCAAAGTAATCATCCATGAACTTTTTGCGTTTACCAGCTTCAGGTTCAAATTGTATCCATCCTACTCCTTGTGTCCATAGACTTGCCAGATCAAACAAATACCAGCAGAAACATGAATTATCGAAATCATATACAGTTATTTGCCCAGTATCAAAGTCTATCGAATAATTCCCATCGTTGTAATCAAAATGGATCATACCGAAAGACTCCTGGTTCCTGTCTAATTCTTCTAACGTGTTAAGTAGCTTTACCAGCTTCACTTTAAGTAGAGTTAAGGAGTCGGGTATCAAATTATTGATATTCTCGGCATTGAATCTGTCAAAAAAACTATGACGACGATGAACAGGTGTATATCCTTTCGATAATTCGTGCATTTTCCCTAGAACTTTACCACAGTTATAATAATATTCGGTAATTGGAGCTTCTTCCCGGTACCGATAGTTATTATCCGCTAGCATTTTTCCCTTTGCCTTATTAAATAAGCAGATAAAAAAAGTGTGATTATTATGAGTGATCTCTTCCAGCAGATTCCCTTTTCGGGAGTTGATTACATCCGAGATACTTCCGCCATGTTCAAATAAATATCTAATATATTCAATTTCACCTAAAAAATCTTCTCGGCTTCTGTCATTTAAGAAAGCAATTCTGAGTATTTTTGCGTCGGAGCCTTTTTTCTCACAAGTATAAACGACATTACGGCCTCCATCATGTGCCTTAACAGGCTGGAGTTCATAACCTTCCAACCCATACAACTCCGATATTTGTGGAAGCAAACATGCATCACCGATTTTAACAACCTCGTAATAATTCATAGCATCTCTCCTTCAGCTGTATTTTAATAACCTGTAGTTTTCAAATCTCTTCAATATATGTACAGTTTACCAGCTTCTACTGATAAACCGGATTGAGAAAACAATTATAATTAAATTATCCTGCTTCGTTAGTTCAGATGCACACGAATTACAATATCCTGATCATGATTGCCGAATCCAGCCCCATAGAGCGTTAATCCGCCAACGTTAACAGCCTTCTCGTCTACTGCGAAACGAAGCGTCCAGAATTGTTCTCGTAGCTGAAGATCAGCGACAGTCACGTCCGACAACCTCTCTTCATCAATATATGTGCCTGCATTGTCAATGCGAATCGTCTTCAATAATCCGTATTGATTTACATTTCGATGCCACCATTTCGGTGTATATATGCCTCGCGCAGCTCTTCCGAAGTCTGCTGGGCTGGTCCAGGTTCCAAGCGTCTGGCCGTTAAAAATGAACTGAATATCAGAAGGCCAATGGTCTCTCAAGCCTGGCGCTTCAGAAGCTATTTCCATTGAAATTTCGATGGCCTCGGGAGTTTGATCAGGAAGTAGATAGTTAGGCGTTTTGTACTCAACGTAACCTCTCCCGAACCACAAAATGGCGGCATTGACTCGCTCGGGATCGAGAAAGTAACGCGGGTCGTCCCAAACCCCTATCTCCATCTCGCGCGTGCCTAGTCCGCAGGTTGGATGAACTTCAAACGAGGTATAATGACCGACAGATATGGTTTGCTCTCTGACCCTAGGAGTTTGCCTGGCAATTGGCAGCTCAATCTCAATGTTTTTTTGTTTAAGGAAGCACATTTTATGAGTTCCTCCGTTTTGACGTACCCTACGGCTTCCGATTAATTCGGCTTGTTCGAGCTTTCGAATGTGCATGGTGACTATTGAGGGGCTAAGTTCTAACTTAGCTGCAATCTCCTTCACATTCATTTCGTTATCTGCAACAAGACTCATAATTCTCCATCTGACTTCGCTTGCTAGTGCCTCATATAATGCCATGAATTTTGCTTCGCCGTTCGCTTTGATCATTATCATAATCCCCTGACCCATATTTATTCAAATCACATATATATTAATTTAATAAATTTAACGCTTAGCTTCTAGCTTATATCATTGAAAGTTTTTAAACAATAGTGTTTAATTTTCTTAGAAGTTAACCATATTGGATTCTTATATATATGAATTTATTAATGAGGTGGAGAAATGAAATACAATAATCCAGTTATCAAAGGGTTCTATCCTGACCCCAGCGCATGCAAAGTTGAAGACACTTATTATTTGGTCTACAGTTCCTTTCAGTATTTTCCCGGCGTTCCTATTTTTGAAAGCAAGGATCTTATTAATTGGACGCAAATCGGTCATTGCTTAACCCGAAAAAGTCAGGTTCAGCTGGATACTGTGGACAGCTCCGGTGGTGTATTCGCTCCTACCCTGCGTTACAATAATGGCCGTTTCTACATGACGACCACAAATGACACTTTGCGTCAGAACTTCTATGTCTGGACTGACAATATTTACGGCGAATGGTCTGATCCGATTAATGTCGATCAAGGGGGAATTGATCCGGATTTATATTTCGAAGATGGTAAAGCATTTTTCATGAGCAATGGAATTGATGATTACGGAGTTAGTGGAATCGTCCAATGTGAAATCGAAATTGAAACGGGGCACAAGCTGACGCCAAGCCGTTCTATTTGGCAAGGATCAGGCGGTCGTTATTTGGAGAGTCCTCATTTATACAAAATGAATGGACGATATTATCTGTTAGCAGCTGAAGGCGGAACCGAATATGGTCATATGGTTACTTATGCAAGAGGTGATTCTCCCACAGGCCCGTTCGAAGCCTATACGCACAACCCTGTATTGACCAATCGCAATTTAGGCGGGTACGAGCTTCAGGGGGTTGGTCACGGTGATTTGATACAAGACCACGATGGAAATTGGTGGCTATTACATCTCGGATTCCGGCAGACTGGCCAGTATCTTACGTATCATCACTTGGGGCGTGAAGTTTTTCTAACTCCGATTACTTTTGGCGACGACGGGTGGTTTACGGCGGGTCATGAAGGTACTACTCTTCTAAGTTTCGAGACTGATCGAATCACGGATACAATCGTTCAGCAGGAGAAAAAAGAATTTACGTTCGAGAACACTGATTGGAATCTGGACTGGTGTTACCTGCGTCATCCCGTTACAGCAAATTATCAGTTAGAAGCTGATAAAGTAAAGCTCAAAGGAACCTCAATTACGTTAGATGTCCCGGCTTCCCCGACATTTATAGGTATTCGTCAAAAAGACTTCAACGCGATTATTTCATGCGAAGTCAGCCTTACCAGCGGTGAAGCAGGAATTACGCTATACATGGACGAAAA
Organism: Paenibacillus sp. FSL R10-2734; assembly: GCF_037963865.1. Lineage (NCBI taxonomy): Bacteria > Bacillati > Bacillota > Bacilli > Caryophanales > Paenibacillaceae > Paenibacillus > Paenibacillus sp. FSL R10-2734. The sequence continues at coordinate 4,185,030 of NZ_CP150170.1, forward strand.
TCATCGTTATGATTTGGCCTTGCGTAAACATCTAGAGGGTTACGAGATTATCGAACGGCTAAATATCGGAGATATTAAATCAATTGAACATACAAAAAGTATAGGCCAGTGCAACCATGCTGCATTAATCATTAAGAGCACTCCTACTCATTATCACTTCTATGCCCAGATAGACGGTATCGAGACTTTACTTGGTACTGCGCAAACCAAATATCTGTCTTCAGAAATAGCTGGAGGCTTCACAGGTGTTGTTATTGGTTTGTACGCTACGGGAGAAAGCCAAGATTTTAATGCTACTTTCACAAATTTCAGCTGTATTTATTCTTAAGACTCTGAATGAGTTTGTGGGTCTTTTAGGTGTCATGTATTTTTGCTTCTATTTTAGTTTCAAATCTGGTTTCAATTAAAAAAAGTGGCAGTCACGTAGGCAAACCCTAGCCTCGATTGACTGCCACTTGCTATTTAATATCCCATATCCTTTAATATTTTGGATAACGTGCTCAGACGCTCACCGATCATTTCACCGTCATCGCTCAAAGCTTGATTGAACAGCTTAATATCTTCATTAATTCGCTCATTCTCCGTACATACCGACACAGTCATGGCATCTCCTTGCAGGCCGACCCGATCAATGATAGGCTGCTCCGGGTCATATAAATTCTCATATCGATACGCTTCGCGGAAATGTTCTAACGACCGACAAATGAGAATGGACAAATCAAGCACGCGATGAAGAGGTAGTTCCTCGGATTGTCTGGACCATTTTTCACCGGTATATCTCCAAACCTTGGCTGAAATATCGACCTTTCCTCTATCGTTCCATTGGGCCAATCCCAGAGAGAGACCTTTCGCATCCGTGTTCCCTGCCAATCGGCCGTCAACTTGCTCATAATTTTCTGACACAATAACAGGCTTATGTTTTAAAGTTGTAGGAATTTTCATATTTTTTCTTCCTTCCAGTTACTATTTTACTGATCTACTAAATGACGGTTTCATCTTATCTTGGAATTCATCCTTAGTCAATTCGTGGTTTGTTATAGCCTCTGTCCCCGAAGGGCTGTAACTTCTCCAACCATGGCTTTAAGATTTTCTTTCGTTCCCAGCGCATGTCGGTTACCTTATCTATTTCTTTCTGTTCTAGCACATCATAGGTGAACGCATCGGCTCCGAATTCTTTCCAATCCTTCTGCAGCTGGGCATTTGCAAATCTCCCCATATCGAGCTGCATTTGCAGAGTAAGCCACTTATTTTTCAAGTTGGGATAGCTATCAATAAATATTTTGCCGTTGACTTGGTTTTTGATTTGAGCAACACCCATATAAATCTTGATTTGCTTGTATTCCTCAATTAGCTCCTTGCGCTTATTCATATCCATATAAATCGCTCCTTAACGTAGTTTAAATTTCTCTTTCGTTCATATCTCTAAATGGTTTGCTGTTCCTAATCCAAATTCCGAGCTGTAACAACACCCGGGAGAGGATAATTGTTCGTACATAACGATTGGAAAACACTTAACTCCTCGTAACCTTTACTAATTTACTAATTTTATAATTTACTGATTTACTAAATTACTGCTTTATTTTATACAGGATACTGTCGTTCGTCAAGCCGTTTTCAGTTCCGATATTCTACAATCCTTATTTAAAGGTGTTACTTGATTCTCTAAAAAAAAGAGGTGTTTCAAGCCATTATTGGCTTAAAACACCCTAAACGCTGATAAATTCACCCCGTTACATAGGCTTCCCTATCCATTTCCCCTTTAAATCATCTCTTCTCGCAGATCGTGCTCCATGAAGAGGATATTGCGCTTTAATTCCTTCATGCTCTGTCTAGAAATCCGCCCGATCTCAAACATGGATTGGGTGTTGTCTCTCTCCAGCTGAATTCCGACCCGGGCCAGTTTCTGCATTGAAATGTCGAACTCTTTTCTGGCGTTAGTGTCTGATTCGTTTCTGGTCAGATGCAGCAGCATACGTTCATATTGCAGAATCAGCGTGCTGGCAGTTTCTATATCAACCTCACCTTTTGTGAGTAATACATTTAGCTTCTTAATGACATAAGTAATATTTTGAATTTTAAGGCTAGTTAATTCGGCGCGTCTTTCTCGGTTACTTAACCGGACTTGCTGCAGCAACCCAAACATTTCGTCCCAATGCTTAGCGGGGAACAGCTCTTTTTTATACTGTGTATCCCTTGTGTGCATAAACAGAAGTTTGTTAATTCTCTTCAAATGACGATACGCTGTATATGAATTCACTTCTTTCTTTTTAAGCGCATGCAGAGTGTTCTCTCTTTGCCATATCAGGGCAGACAGGGCCAAGGACCGCTGGACATGATCTTGATTTTCATCTTTTTTGAGCGTACGGATCCTGGAAGTATACGTATTGATGAGCTGGGCTGTCGCCAAGTGGTTCTGGTCTGTGGTCAATTCATTTAATCCAGTAACAACATTCCTCAGAATCTCAATTTTCGCCTGAATCTCCTCCTCCTGCTCTGTTTGCCCTTCTTTCCCCAATAAAAGAGGCAATAAGTAGTTGGAGATCAGCAGGGTCCACAAAATAACGCCGGCCGCAAGAAAAATGATCAGATCTCTGGCTGGAAATGCAGTGCCATCATCAAGAAAAAACGGTAGTGATAACGTACTCGCCAGTGTGATCGTTCCCCGGACTCCTGATAGACTAAGTATAAGCGCCTTCTTGAATCTGATCTGCCAAGGACCGTGTGATTTGTTCTTTGTGAAAATATCCATTAAAAGCGCCCAGATGAAGCGCAGCCCGAGTACACCTACAGTCAATAATAGTGTGTACATAATTACTTTGAAATTCCCTATTTCTGCGCTACTCCAAATGGTCTGAATAATATCCGGAAGCTGTGTGCCAAGCAGTAGGAACACCAGACCGTTCAATACAAAGATAATAACCGACCAGGTACTGTTAGATACAACCCTCAGCTTGGCCACTTCAGGATTCATTTTCTTGTATCCGAAAGAATGGGCGATTCCTGCGCTGACGACAGCAAGGATACCGTTGACCCCCAGTTTCTCGGCTGCCATGAAGATCAAAAAAGGAGTCAGGATCTCAATCAGCATGTGGAGCGTGACATCCTCCATTCCTAATCTTCGCAGCCATTTCACTATGCCATATTTTACAAGCGTGAGCAAAAGACCTAGAACCACTCCGCCAAGTGAAATGGAAATAAAACTGAGACCAGCAGATTTGAAGGAGAACACACCGGTGACCATAGCTGCTACCGCAAACTGAAATGAGACCAGACCCGATGCATCATTAATTAAAGATTCTCCTTCGAGAATTTGCATCGTCTGATGGGGGATTTTCAATTTCTGCTCTAATGCACCTACGGCCACGGCATCAGTAGGCGCTAGCGCAGCCGCAAGTGCAAAAGACGCCGCCAACGGGATAACCGGTAGTAGCCAATTCAGAAAATAGCCCATCACAGCTACTGTTATAAATACCAGACCCAGTGCCAACAAAAGGATCGGTTTCTTAAGCTTCCACAGTGCTTCTTTATTCGCATGCCGGCCATCATTGAACAGTAATGGGGCAATGAACAACAGCAAGAATAGCTCTGGATTTAATTTCAGTTCATAGTGCAAGGGCAGCAAAGTAATCATCATCCCCAGCACAATTTGAATAATAGGTACAGAAACCGAAGGGATAAATCGGTTCACTAAATTAGATAAAGAGACTGCCGCCAGCATCAGCAAAATAATTTCAAACAACTCCAAACGAATCCTACCTCCATATCAGCAATCACACTGCTTTTCGAAATAATATGTTTCTCGCAAAATTTAATCTAAACGAAATATAAGATATTTTTTTAAACTGAATGTAAATACACTCATGTTTATTTCAAAGATGATCATATATTTGGCATCGTTGATAACAGCGCAAAGAAATCCAGATCCTGTTTCTACCTGAAGAATAACGCAAAAGACCCTATCGCAAAATTCGTCGAATAGAGTCACGGGTGTTAATTTTTAACTTTACCTGTTGATTAGCTAAACTATGATCTCTATTCCAAATAAACTACCCTTATATGGCTTATCAACAGGCCTATTTTCCCACAAGGATTTATACGGATGATAGTATGATGAACCGCAGAGGACAGGCGAAACTATCGTACTCGCAGCTTGTGCCCCATTGTTAAGCAGACATGTGCCCAACGCTACTCTTCATTTGAAAAGGCAACCAGTCAACGATGTATTATCGGTGACTGGTTGCCTAAACTTGTAAATAGTTTTGTTCATGTCTCGCAAAAATGTAATTCCAGTTCCTAGAGGCTTCTATTTTCTGACGATCACGGTCATTTCTGTACTACGAGTAATCCCGCTACTGTTCACCAGCTCCGCAATAAAGGTATAGGTGCCCGGCGATCTGTCGTTGATTTCAGTCTCAGCATACTGGGCCCCCGGAGTGTGAGAAACCAGATCCTGCGTGTCGATCAGCTCGCCGTTCTCATACAGCCGGTAAGCTGTACCATTGATACCCCACCACAAATTCATCGTGACCTTGAAGCTGCCGTCGCCGTCCCAATTATCATTTGCAAGCTCTGGCTGTCCCGGCTTCGCTTCGCTAACCTTAACAACTAACGGTTCACTGACCGATGTGCCGTACATATTCGTCAGCTCGGCCGTATAGACATAAGTTCCATTTGGTTTGCCAGAAACCGCAATGATCGCCTGCTGTGCGGACGGTGAGACATCCTTTAGTAGCTTCGCCCCAATGAGTACCCCGTCCTCATACAGCTTGAAGGTCGTTCCGTTGTTGCCCCACCAGAGATTCATGGTAATGGTATAATCTCCGTCCATAAGTCCGGTATCATATCCGTTGTCGCTTGACAGCACTGGTACAGCAGGAGCTCCCGCAGCTTGAACAGTTCCTTGCACCGTCACCTGTACTTCCAGTATCGCCTGATTTCCGGCCTCGTCACTGGCGGTAATAAAGATTGAATACAGTCCTGGAATGTCCGGTGTCCAGATAAAAGCCCCTGTTGAGGGATTTAATTCTGCCATTTCCGGTAGATTAAGTGCCGAGAATGTCACAACACCACCTTCTGGGTCATCAGCATACACATCCAGCGTTACGGTCTCTCCTGCATTAACACTGACTGGAGAGACTGGTGCAAAAACCGGTGGCAAATTTATTGTAGAATCTCCAACATAAACAGCAGCAGTTGCAGTCAGCTTGCCAGATACGGTAGTTGCTGTTATTGTTGCCTGGCCATCAGCTAGCGCTTTAACGCGCCCTTTGGCATCGACTGAGACTACCCCACTGTTACTGGTGGACCAAAGCACCGACTTGTTGTCCGCTTCCTTCGGCAGAACGTACGCCTGCAACTTAGCCGTTTCGGACAATCCCAGTTCTAGCAGTGTTGTACTGAGCGTCAAAGAAGTCGGAACAATGCCCTGAGCAACATGAATTACTAAAGTGCCTTCTGTTGTTGTTCCGTTCGGCTGGCGAACGGTTAATCCAATACTCTGAGTGGTATTCGCGTATGAATCGGACGGTGTCCAGCGCAGCGTGCGGTTGGCAAATACAGCGCCTTCCGGCAGCCCGTCTGCCGATACATTAATACCGAAGCCGTCTACAGGTACAAGTGTGTCCGCACGGAACACCATTTCCCGTCCGGTGACTGCTTCCTGTGGAGTTAGCTCAGAAAACTCCACATTCCAGTCTTGGGAGTAGTCGATACTCTTCTCCGCCTCAGCTACTATAATTTTGACAACTTTAGTCACTACATTCTCCTCAAATGCATACGTGATTACGGCATGATACACTCCAGCATCCCCTGGTTTCGTGCTCCATGACCATGCCCCGTTATCCACAAACACAGTTTCCGGGTAGTTGCCGTCTACTGACACAACTGCACCTGGTATCACTGCCTCAAAGGACGCAGTCTCCCCTTCTGCAACTCGGATGTCCCGGATAATGGATACCTTGCTCAGGTTGTTTTCAAGCGCTTTTAAATCTTCATCCGAATTAGTGATCCAGACTTCCTTCACCTTCTCTGCGGCGGCAAGGTGATAGTCATCTTTCGCTTCAGCCTTAAGGGTGTAAGAGCCTTTTCCTTGAGGTGTCCAAGAGATGACTTTGGATGTCTCGTCGAATGCGGCTCCTTCAGGCAATCCATGTAGAGTGAAATGAACGTCATCATTATCTGGATCATTTACCCCTAGATCCATCTGGATGGGTTTTCCTGTTTCAAACGGTGCTTTGAGCTTATCGTCACTGATAATGTTCAGCTTGGACAGATTAGCAGTATTGCCTGAACCGCTCGTAGAGGTCATCGCCGCCCCGACATACAATTTGTCGGCTGTTTCAAAGGTGATCGCAGGTTTGGAGGTTTGCTGATAGGTTTTCCCTTCATCCAGCGAAAAGGAATATCTTATATCCGCTCCCGTCTTCACAATACGGAAGAGAATCGGCACCTTCTTATTGTTCATATCCCCTGCCCAGTAGCCGGTGATCGTGTCACCCTGGTCAGCACGGTGGCTCACCAGCAGAATATTGTTGTTGTTCGGAAAATGCCTCAGCTGCACATAATTCGCTTTTTTTAGATCGGCGGAATCTGTCAAGAGCAGCGAGAAATAATCTTTGTCCGTTGCGGTACTTTGGAACTTCTCAAGCCGCACGTTGACTTCAAAATCTCCAGTAACTGTTTGATAAGCAAAGGTCGGGGAGAAATGGTCACTGCCGGTGGAAGTGATAGCTCTAGGGTTTCCATTCTCATCCCAGTCCACTGATCCTTTTGCCGTCCCCAGGTTCATTAGCGCAAAGGGCTGCTCGGCACCGGTAATTCCATCTGTATGGAAAACCGGAGATGCATTCTCGGCATAACGAAAGTTGATTACATTCAGGTTATTATCCGAAGATACTATAATTGTCGCTTTCGGATTGTCCAACAATTTATAACCGTCAACCCTGCTTGCCTCCACAACCAATTCTTGCCCAAGAACAGCCGGAAGGTTCTCCACTTTTAGTACCTTGGAGCCTGCTGTGTACTTGACCGAAACTTCATACGCTTTGGTTTCTTCTAGTACTTCCAGCACAACTGTTTGTCGCGGCTGAACCTGAATGTAGATATCTTCCCCATTCTGCGAGTCATAGACGGTACCGGTAATCAAATCTTTAGCCTTTTTAATTCCCAGCGTATCCATTTGATAGACTTTTCCAGTCTGGCCTATGGTAGCATCATCCTTAGACTGGTTCATGCCGACACTGTAATTGCCGTAGCGAACTTGGCTGAAGCCATCAGCCCGAGTGTGGGTATAGCTCTTGCCTTCCGGATGGGTGGTGATGTCTGTATAAGTATAGGTTCCACCCTTGCTGGTGCCAACAACATTCGCCAGTCGGTCCACTTTGTCGGTGGTAAAATGGATACGCGTATTATTATTGTATTCCCAGTTGTTTCTCCGGTAGTTGAAAGTAATATAGACCTTATCGCCCTTGTTTTTGAACACAACGGCCTGTGAGTCGGGGTCTGCCCACGCAAAATCCGGATGACCGTCCTCCATCGGGAGATAGATCGATTCTCCTTGCTGTTCAAGCTCCGCCTTTAGTTGCTCCGCTTCCTTATAATGCTTCAACAGCTCCTGCAATTCGATAATACGGGTATATACATGAGGTGTCCTTTCCTGATAGATTTCTTCTTCAAAAGTCTCGGCAAAAGCCCGGTTGTCTTCAATATATTTCAGCAAAATGCGCAGTGCGCCTTCACTTTCTAGTGTTGCGGCGGTATATCCGCCGACCTGATAGGCTATTTTTTGGCCATTAGCTGTATTACGCGAGCCGCCATACATCTCACTGATCAGAATGTTAACACCATCTGCTGAAACTGAAGGCCGGAAGAAATACTTACCGGTCTCATAAGCGTCATAGGAAAGTTTTCCTAGAAAATCCTCCAAATCGGGTGAGTCTTCCGCCGTCTCAGCATACTTGTTGATATTCTTTAGCAGCAGTAGCCCGTATTCGCCAGCCCAGCCGCCATGACTCGCACCGCCCTCCAAGCCAACGCCATTGTCGGAGAACCATTTTTCACCATCTACCATTTCACCGAATTTGTATTTAAGCTGCTGCAGATAAGGGGCGCTACTCTTTGCGCGATACTTATCTTCCACTTCTGATGGAGAGTTGGCTTTGCTCATGTTCATACTGTCGAACAATAGCTCTACTACACGGTTCGCATCATAAGCAAAACCGAAATCCTGGTTCGCTGTTCCCGCACGGGTATTCGGATCGTAGAAGTCCCCCTTGGCCGGCGTATACATATAGTCTCTGAGCCGCGCAAACATTTCAATATAAGCAGCCCGGCGAGTAATGTTGGCAGAACCAGTCAAATTGTTATCGACTTTTTCGTCAAGATATGCATTAAACTTTTTCTTCAGCTCGGTATTGTCAGTGTTCAAAATATAGTTATGAAGCTGTAGCATCGACTGGACCAGGGAATCCGTTCCCAGCGATAGAAGCGGCCAGTTCTCACCAGTACCGCGTTTGCCGCTGCCATCGAGCGATGCACCAATCCACTTATAGGCATTCTCACCAGTGGTAGGGACGCACCATGCCCCTTGGCTGTCCTGAGCTCGGGCGAAGAAGTCATACAGCTTGATGATCCGCTCCAGCAGTTCATCACTCTCATAATAATCTCCAGACCATTTGTTTATAAAAGCATTGGTAAAAATCTCAGAAGCCATCATCGGCGACCAGTTCTGGTAGTTGATCGCCTGCCCCGTCACCTTCTTGCTCCAATCCTGCCTGGTCGGCCCATTGAAGCTTGCCAAATTCTTAACTGGCGTGTAAGTTACCGTGGCACCTTCCAGGAAATCATTGTTTTCGTTCTTGAACGTTTCATATTCCGGACCATACAGCTGCCAAGACATGATCAGCTCCAACAGTTCCTGACCTTGGGCTTGCAAATGCTCATAGGAAGTTTTTCCTCCAGTAGCCACAGCCGGTGTCCCCACTGGAATCTGACCTGTGAAATCATCTTCGGGTGTAAAGAACGGGTCTGTATGCGTCGCCGCACTATAAATGTATTTGCTGTTCTGCGTCTGATGTCCATAAGTGCTGTTTCCGTACGCAGAGAACTTGCCAGTGCTCATGATGGTTAGGCGCACTGTACCGTCAGAATTGATCAGACCCTGCGGGATGATATACGTATCATAATAATACCTGCCTAGAAAAGGTGCTCCATCCTCATAGCCGTTGTCCAACTCGGAGAATTTGGTTCCAAAATGGGGATTCAAGACAGTCTTGTCTCCGTTTGGCCCATAGAGCATCAGGTTGCCCCTGCCTTGCTGTGTGCCGCTTACACGGATCGTCAGATAATTTTGTCGCGTTGAATCCGCTTTCAATGTAAACTCCAGTTTGCCGTCGAAGGCAGCTGATGCATTCGGTGATGGCTGGATATACCGGTAGGTTAAACCATCTCCTATTCCGCCTCCAGCCAATTTGCCATCCGGCAGGATATACTCTGCCTCCGCCTTGTCATCTACTCCCGCCACACTCAGCTTTTCCGTGAAAGTATGCGCACTTTCCGAGACTTCGTCCCCAAAATGGATGCTGTCGAGAACACTTACTGAACTAGCTGCTGCTCCAACCTGTTCCGCGGGACCTGTCTCTGCCCGGACTGTAACGGTCGGAACGAGTAAGGTTATGGACATAATATATGCCATGCCTATCCTGCTCCATTTTCTCACTTTCGGATGATCAGATGCCATTTGTAGCCTCCTCCATATATCCTTAATGGTGTGAACACCCAGATATTAGCCGAAGGCTCTCGGTAATTCAATCAATAAAATCAACCGAAAACCCTGAATTATGGATGGAAACGACGATAATATATAACGATTAGTGTGATTGGTTACATAAACCTTCTTAGTCTATCATTACCGTCAACCATTTGTGTTACATTCAGTACGGTAATGGGTCCTTGCTTGTCCTTCTCCAAAATTGCAGAAAAGAGCTGAGTTCATTTAAAGTAGTAAAAAAACGCGAGGCCCTATCGCAGGGACTCGCGTCTTTGATGTAACTCCTTGGCAAGCGTACTGTTTATTCTCCTCCGTTATCCAGATACTCCTGTGCCTGCTTGACTAGCTCAGTCCGGATCAAGCACGTTCTTCATCAGCGGTTAGTACGTGTGCCTCTCTCGGAATAAATAAACCTTGCTTAAAAAAACCTTCCTGCTGGAGCATGTCTGTCATCCCCTGATCGAAAAACGTATCCACGTTACTACGCGTCGATTCCGAAGAGAACACCGTATCATGGCTAAGATTATAAATATATATGGATTCAATCAGCGGATTGTAGGATTACAAATTAATCAGCATGTCGCTGATGCTCTTAGATTTCAATGGACCAAATTCGTCACTGTTCCCGCTGCTCCCTGCCTGAGGTTTGGCTTCTTAACATGGCAATACCAACATTGTCTGCATAAGCATTCTCTGTGTACAGGCTTTTCAGGAAGCGCCAAATGTTATTTTTACAGCTCTCAATATCAAAGTCTGATAATTTAAGTGTGACAGCCGATCGGATACCAGCCTACAGCATTTTTAGGCGTCTTATACTCTAGAGAAAGGCCTTCCTTCAATGAATAGCCTTGCCCCTTTGCTTGACCTATTACCTTCCAATCTTCCAGCAGATTCATCCGGTTCAACATCTACTCACCCCGATTGCATATATTTATAGATCAGTTTGAATACAGATCCATAAACAGTGTGCCTCTTCTTTCTTAAGGATTGTAGTGCTAAATCGTCTGATTCCTATAATTGTGAACGCAGTAACCACAATAAATTCCACCGTTATCATCAAAATAGGAAGATTACATAGGTTTAAGCCTGCACAACATCGCCCTTTATCCCCCATTTAACAAAGTGCCACAAATTACCCAAGGTCTCTTCTGGAGCATTGGGGCTATCGGCAAAGCTTTTTATCCCTGCATATTGAAACGGACTTGTTAAATGACGGTCCCCTTCAAAATACCGGTGTGGACCATACGCATTGAATGTGCTGGGCACAATGTACACCGATAGTTCATGTTCTCCGCCTGATAATCCTTGCGGCAACACTAAACTCCAATCTGGGCCCCAAGACCAGCTGAGTGGCTCCCCATCCAGAAAGACTTGTACAGCATCAGCATTGATTTCAGTCAGATGAAGCCTTACATTCTCCAGATTCTCTTTAATGGAAATGATTTTCTTGGCTGTTGCCGGAACTTCACAAAATGGAAATCCTGCCTCGATGAGGTTATTGCCCTGTATCACCTCTGAACCCGCAGCTTCTACAATGAATGGCCCAATCGTGCTCCATTGCCTTTTTTCCGTCTCCGTATAAGTTGCCAAGCTGTTGACCAAAAATTCGCCCTGTAAGAACACTATTGGGTTCGGTTCCGTTTGTCCGTTTGTCATAACGACGAGAATCTGCTCCTCTTCTGCTGCTAAGCTTCTTGCCGGTATGTCGTAGCGATAACCATCTTTAACTCTAATACCATTGAGCCAATGTCCATTTAAAGAGACGCTAGTCATGCGATCAAAGAAATGAAAATTGAGCGATATACGTTTTGCGGACGTAGCAACTCTAAATGTGGCAGTGAGTTGATTGTCACCGTCCGGATACAGTTCAATCAGCATCTGGTTCTTCTTAGGAGCAGTTATAGTCCAAGTAGACTGGCCAACTATTACTGCCTGTTTCGGAGTATTCTTTTCTTTGAGGATAAGAGACTCTAGGGCAAGTGCTTTCTCAACCAGTACTGTCTTCCAATTCTTCGGTGATAAAATCTCTATATCAGCCTCTAGCAAAGTATCAATAACATGAAATCCCTTCATATTTGGATGCCATATACAGCCGTCGGAAATAAGCACTCTGTCGTAAGCCCTCTCCCCAATATACAATTTCCCTGAATCGACAACAGCAGTTTCCTCCAGAACTTTTTCTTCGGTGAATTCATAATGAATTCCGGAATCATGAAGCTCTTGAACCAGATGCATGAACCTGTTGCTAATCATTCCACTGTTCGTATCCGGCACAAATGAGCCGTCATGTTCATTTATAACCATAGCTTCGTGAGGCGAAAATCTACTCATGACGCCTCTGGTCGGAACTACTACTAAAAGCTCGGGCTGAGTGTTCCTTAAATCCGGAAGTTTGGCAGCCTCCTCTTTTATATCTTCGAGTATGGTTGAAAAAGCATCCTTCCAGGTCAAGTGCAGTGGAATAGAAGGCGGCCAATCTTGCAACGCCTGCATACTAAGCTTGAATTGAGCAAGATGCATTACAAAGATCTCAATTCCATGGCCTGCCAGCCAGAGTGCGTAAGCTTTAAAAGATTCCGGAGAAGCCCCCCATCCTGCACCCCCCATGGCTTCCACGAGCGTACTTTCCCTTCCCTGCTGAACCGATATAGAATGTACCTTGCGTGGATAAAAATGATTTCCAGGATTTCTTTCCAGTGCATCAATTGCAGGTAGAGAAACGTGAGGCAATACTTGAAATGCAGATCCGCTATAACTAAGTTGAAAGAACGGATTTTCTTCGGCCTTCAAGTGGGCTGTAAATAGCTTGTTATGCTTCTCACACCATGCCTGAACTGGTTTATAAAATCCTGTTATCAGAGCATCCGTCAGCATCTCCCAATAGTTTGTTCTCACATCTGCCGCATGATTTTCTTCTACGAATAATAAAGGGAGCAACGGGATTAATTTTTCTCCATATCGTGCTTCATACTCTTCTGGAAAGCTCATCTTCCAAGGGATTCCGCCAAATTGGTGAGTGACACTATGTCCGTCCAGAAAAGCAACTTCGTCACTGAAAAAACCGGTAACATATTCAAAAGCCTCCGGGCTTAACCCGTTACGGTATGCTTCATGGGTCAATCGAATGAATTGTGCTGTTGCTTCTGAATCCAAAGAGGAGACATTCTTACGAGCACGTAGCTCAATGTGTGTTATCTTCCCGGGAGATTCTTCAAAGGAGGTCAATACGATCCCATCCTGTATTTCTTCCGAACGGTTAATTTCAATCCATTCACACATGTAATCAGGGTTTTGCTTGAGAACTTGACCGTTCGCTGTGCCGGAAGGCCAGCCATTCTCATCATAGATCCAAAACTTCATCCCGGTAAATTTAGCGTAGATAATAAGATCCGAAACGATCTCCAAGTATGCTGTACTCATATACTCCGGTTTATTAGGGAAATTCCTCGGATGAAATATTACTCCATCAAGTCCGCTGAGACGCAGCTCATCCAATTGATCCTTTAGTGCCTGAAGATCCAGACGATCATTAATCGCCCATAAACTCAAAAATTCAAGTCTTTTCTTATTCATTTCTCTCTTCACTCCAAATCATGTACTTTTAATTACAGCCCGTGCAATGTATCAGCTAGCCAATCATAGGAATATCTCCCGCTGATCTCATGAACACCAGGAAATAGGTCTGAAGATAATTGATCAGGAGCGTTCTCCGCTTCATAAATCTTCCGGATATCTTCCACACTTTTTTGAAAACCCTGCTTTGGAAAGATAGGGTCACGTTCTCCGGACTCTAAGAATAAGGCTCTTGGAGAAATCAGTCCTATCCATTCAGGCAATTCTGCATACAACAATATGTTCGGAATATGGTTGCATATACAATGATCGACACCAATGATGCTGTCCTTGAACGTGTTGGTGAATCCAGTCAGCACTACAGCTTTTATTCGCTCATCCAGTGCAGCAGTAATATACGAGATTAATCCGCCGCCTGAAAAACCCATTATCCCCAGCCGTTCAGTGTCAACATCAGATCGCGAGCCTAAATAATCCAATACACTCCCTATTTCCATAACACGTAATCCGGTCAATGTTTTCCCTAACATAAGCAACTGTGTTGACATTTTATAGCATGAGCTTGGAGCCGTGCGCCCGTCAGTCAGATCAGCTTCAAGCAATCGTTCTCCAAAGCCAACTACGTCAGGGGCAATTACGAGCATCCCTCGTCTCACTAATTGCAATGCAAAATGTTGATGAATGCCCGGGCTTTTGTCATCTACGCTTCCATCGAAGTTCAAACCTACAATCTCCCTACTCCCATAACCGTGCCCATGGATCGCTATCACGGCAGGAATCTTTTTACCCTCGTAACCATTTGGGATTAAGACATAAGCCGCGAAGGACATTCCATTAACAGCAGATAACTCCACACGCTCTCTGACATAACCGTCACATACCACACGTTCTATAACAGTAGCTTCGCATTTACCACTGCTTTGAAAACTTCCAATTAATCTACCCAAGGTCTCCTTTAAAAACGCTTTCCGCTCAGATGGAGCCTCCTGCACTTTTGAACGTTCCTGCTCAATCCTTTTCAAGCTATCGTTATATAGTTGGTTTAAAAACGAATCCGCTTTCCATGTCATGATTACACCTGCCTTTAGTAATTTAGAATGGATATATCTGCAAAGAATGATGGCACTCCCCAAAACAACAGGATACCATCATTCTTTTCGTAACTATTTCTTATCGTCATATCCAGTTCTTATGTAGCCTGGTACTGAGACTGGATCGAAAAATATACCGCGTATTTCTCATCGGTAATCTCATACAGCGGTACAAAGCGAAAACCGTTGTCGATTCCTTTGGTACGGAAATATCCAGGGTTCCACCAGCTGTGATTGCGCTCGCGATCAGGAACCAGCATAGAGTCTGGCTGTTGCGGGTCTCCGATTAGCATTCGGTCGTCCGCAGTCAATCCGGCAAGCAAGATTGGACCATCAAGGAAGGCATAGGTACCGGAATCGCCGGGCAGAGATTCGGTAACCAGCGATTTTGGCAGTTCTACCCGAACTGTATCCCCATCCTTCCATTCCCGGGTCAACTTAACAAAACAAGATTTTTCCCCAATCTTCTGAATCAATTCACCATCATTAACGGTGATAACCGGATTGCCACTTAGCCACCAAGGCAATCGAAGTTTTAGGGTGAACGTTCTTGCTTCCTGGATGCTTAATGTCAGGTTATAAATGAAACGGTCCGGACGATGGACAGGAATCGGTGGAACATGTACCTTGGTGATCGTGTACAATGCTCCAGTCCATCCAAGCTTGTGGTAGTCGCACTGGTTGTTCCACCATTACCGCTGTAACTCCACAACCCGGATTCCAAGTAAAAATTCCGGAGCAGATTCTCATTGGTCAGGCTCATTATGTATTGCTTGTTCAGGTCAAAGCGCTTCTTGAGCGGACCCGGCAACAGGCGTACACAGCCTACAGAGAAATCCTTCATCTTCATGTGTATCTTCATTTGTCATCCTTCCCCCCTTATTTTGGGTTGTGCGATTCATTGCAAGTTCTATAATTACCACAGTTCCAGATCATTGCTCCTTAGTTTGAAGCTGCCTTTTTTCAAAAAATAAACGTCATTAATTTGAGGGTGGTTCAATTTCCATGTTTCTTTCTGATGCAGCAACAAAACTTGAAAACGCCGACTATAATATATTGTAGCTTTGAGTTTCTCACCATAGTTATAATGAATTATGATAAAATGTTTATTTATTGTTGTTATTTCAATATCCTCCCAGTATAAAAAAGGCAGGAACAAGGTTTATCACCTTATTTCCTGCCATTAATTATCACGTCATAACAAACGATATTTCTATCTTGGCCCCATTTTTCTTTCGTAAAAATTCTGGTACAGACTCTTCATCTCGTATCGTTTTAGCTCACCACAACCCTAACACGGCAAAGGTTCAACACTTGAGTATACAAGTCACTACTGTTACCTTCCCTATGAGAACCTGCTCGCAAAACGGGGAAATAAGTACCTGGCTTCGAGAACACATATGGAACCTCCACAACGGCTTGCGATCCCTCTTCATTGACATAGTTGACAGTTGACTCATGCGGGAAGGTGGCATCCCCTTCGAAATCCCATTGTGCAGAAACGATCTTTCCCGTGCTAGGTGGTACTTCGATCTTTGCCTTGAAGATGACCGTTTCGCTAACGGTGACTTCTGCACGCTCTCCACCGTTCGCGGTCAGGTGAATGATTGGCTGAATCCCTTCGCGTTCTGCGGCTGTAGAAGGAACAATCACCTGCCCATCGATAACCTCGTAATTGGTGTTAGCCGGAGGGGTAATCCCTCTTTCTACCCATGCGCTCAAATCGAGAAGTGCCTGATGCAAAGCTGGGACATAGCTTATAATATGGAGGCCATCAAGTACATCGTTCGAACTCGTATCGGCGTGTAGTGCGTGATCCACGTACCACAGTCTAAAGCGATCGTCCAAATTCTCACATAAGTTCTCTTTGACTTTGGTTCGATACCAGTCGGCTTGCCAAGGGAAAGCGCTCTCATCCATCAACGTCTGCACAACAATCATTTTCCCTTCAAAACAGCCGTTTTGAACCGATCCAGCCCCTCCGAAAGCAATGGCAGGCCCCACCAGGAACGGACGCTGCGGATGCAACGGTTCACCGTTCTCATCGCGAAATTGATCCCAAACGTAGTAATCTGGAGTTGGAACCTGATGTCGATGATAAGTTTGAAGGGCGATATAGTCTGAGTTGTCCAGTACGATTTCATCACCAGGGTTCACTTTATCCAAATTTTGAACGGATGTGAAAAATCCGAAAGCGGAACCGACCGAAATGTCATTTCCTCTGACTTGACCCAAAGGAACCTTAAGACCTTCTGCCTCACCGCTAATAAATCGTATATACGCTCCCTCTAGATATGCATTTCCCTGTGGGACACTTTCCACCTTAAAAGAAGGAACTGTCTCCTCGCCTTCTGTAAGCATTTTCCAGGCTTCATCAACGCCCATGTTGACCGCTCCATCGCTATTTGACGCTTTGCTCATTCGCGGTTTGATTATCTCCGTTATGACTGTCTTATGCTGAAGGCGTGCACGAGAAGCAGAACTGTCGGGATCAGCCCCAAGATAACCCGGAAGGGTCCAGAAATCATAAAAAAAGGTAGGATCCATCTGCATAACGCCGGGTGTCAGAACCGTAAGTGCACCATCACCGATTTCTTTATAGGCAAACCATGCCTTAGGTGGGAAACCTAATCGAGTCACTTCTTCGAGCGCTTGTCTCTCCTCTTCGTTCAATCCGGCATACATATCGCCACTACCACCTGGCTCTAACGCGTCATTGATGGCTCCAAATTTATCCTTGAGTATTCGCATGGCGTGAACGCGAGCTGTAAATACATTAGGAATGGCCATAGGAGACCCGATTACAAAAGGTACTGCCCCATCCCAAACACCAGTCGTATTTTCCATGAAGCTTATTGTCTTGAATCCACCTCCGCTACCTCCGTAAATATAACCATATGGGCGGTGCGGGCCGAATATTTCAGCCGCTTTAGTTCGAGAATATTGCGCCACAGCAGCGCTTGCACGATATACAAGAGTAACATCGGAGGACATTCCACCCATATTGGTTTCCACTAAATAAGCACCGCTCGAGATGGCAAAGCCTATTTTATTGTCTATGCCTTCTATATGACTTTGAGCTGCATTTTCGCTGCCCTGTACAGGATAGACCGGTTGAAAAAAACGTCCTTGATAATTTTCTTTAAGTGGGTAATAGAACGAGAATTTCGTTTCAGTTCCCTCGAATCCTCCGTGTATGTATCGATGGCGGACTGGTACATCTCTCCACTCATCGATATCTATGTAGGGGTTCTGGAATTGATCTTCATGTGTTGACATTTGAATTACCTCCTGCAGGGTAGTTATTGTTTGTTAAATCATCTAGAACGTCACTGTTATCTGTAAGTTTCTTTCTTTCAATTAGTTCATATGAGATTTGGGCTTGCTTCTCTTCTGAAAGATCAAACCATTTAATACATATTGCAAAAGCACCAATCAAACCAGGTAGAACCCCTACGATAACTCTCAGTCCAAATAGTGTTGTACTACTCTGCTCCACGCCTGGAACATATCCGATCACGGTTAGCGCACCAGCAGCAATTGCACCTGATATTGCCGTAGCAAAAGTTTGTATAAATCCGTTAAAAGAACTCATAAATGCATTTAAGTTAAGTCCACTTTTCCACTCCGTGTAATCAATTGCCGCTGGCATCAACGCTCCTTGTGCCGGGCTACCAAAACCACCAAATAGACTAGTCACAACCGAGACTGCGATATGAATCATTAGACCAGTTTGATTTTGTGGGATGAATAACATGATCGGACATGCTGCCAAATTGATGACAACACCTGCTAGTACGGTATTTCTCAACCCAAAACGTTTGATGATCTTTTGACTAAAGGCTACGCCTATCAGGGTTGGAATCAGAACAACAATCCCCATAATAGTCATTAAGCCTTCATTGTTGAAAAAATATTTATAAAAATGAATTTGAACACCAGACCGGAGACCGGATGATAGAGCGGTTGAAAACAAATAAATATATAAGATTACTGCATATTTGTTCGTGAAAGTAGCAGATAACATTTGCTTAATCGAAGGCGACTTCTCTCCTCGATTTGCAGTTACTACATATCTTTCTTTTATTTTTAAAGACTGAAAGATGGATATGATTATGGTAAAGACAGCAACCGCCATCATTAAAATAGAGAAGCCTTTGGCATCATCACCACCGCCTAAAGCTTTATATAATGGGACGATTCCGACTTGAACCATCAAAGCTCCGAGCATAATAAAAAGGAATCCTAATTGTCCTACGTTTACTCTTTCATCAATTCGCTTCGTAACCGTCGGCACAACAGCAGTGCTGGGGATAGTCATGATAGAGGCAAAAGTACTATAAAGGGTATAGGTGACCACCGTATAGATCAATTTTCCAGTATCGCTAAAGTCAGGCACGGTAAAAGTTAACCATCCAACAATACCGAAAGGAATACCTAAAATCATAAACCAAGGGGTGTATTTCCCCCACGGGGTCTTAATTTTGTCGACTAATGCACCAAAAAAAGGAGCAAATACCGCATCAAAAATACGTACCACAAGAAATAATGTAGCAACAAACGCTGGGCTGATTTTCATAATGTCCGTGTAGAAGAATAACAGATACATTTGAATGATTTGATAATGAAATGTACTAGGCGTATTTCCAATTACGAGGGCTAACTTTTCACTTAATTTAAGCTTTGGATGTTCGTTTTCACTGGCTGTCGCTTGTTGGACCGCCTCATCAGTTGCCATACTATTCCTCCTTATCGGTTTTGTGTAAGCACTTACATTGAGATTATTACATACAATTTTAACTTAATATGGTATGTTACATAGAAAAATCGTACAATTTCGAGGTGTTCATCATGTTTTCTGCAACTGAGTATCCCAATTTAGCTTATTTGGCAAAATTGATACATGAAAGTCTTCAGCTACCCGTTTTCTATCATGTAAATGAAAATCAATCAGAAATTTTGTATTGGAGCACCTTAAAACCAGAACACCCTCTTTTTGTTGATTCAATTGAGCTCTTTCGTACGATTGCTAAGCAAAGTAGCGGTTTAAGTGGCCCGATTATTCACGTAACAAATTACATGGAGCAATTTGCTGTAGTCCCAGTGAGACGAAATGGACAATGTGACGCCATTTTGGTGATCGGTCCAACGATCCGAAAAAAAGCGGATGACTCGTACTTTACCGAACTTTTAAATGATCATGGATCTCAGATGGATGAGCGTTTGAAGTGGCTAGAATATTGGGGTAAGCTTCAGACCGTAGACCAAATGCGGTTTCTACATATTTGCGTATCAACAAATTGGATGATGAATCAAGAAGCTCTAGATATAACGGATGTTATCCAATTAAAAATGCAATATGGACTGGCGAAGAAACAAAAGAAGATTGAACTCGAACTCTCTGATTGGAGAGAGTATTCTATCTTTCAGGACGGAATTGCGACCACAAACCAATTACTTGGCTATATTCGCAGTGGGGATAAAACCGAGTTAATGAAGCAACTGGTTAAGTTTATTAATAGCGTTGGTCATATCCGAGAAAAATCTAGTCGAAGCCAACTGCGGAGCATCAAAAATCTTGCCATTTGTGGTATTACCTTAAGTAGCCGTGCTGCTACCGAGGGAGGGATGTATGATGATTTAGCGGGTACGCTATGCGACTTGCATATTAAGCATATTGAAGAGCTGAATGAACAGGCATTGGTAGAGGCTGCTGTGCTCGATGCAATCATAGATTTCGCTGATCGTGTCAGCCAAATCCGTAATAATGGTGTATCCAAAGCTCTTCAAGTAAGCAAGGAATACATCTACTTACATCTGTTTGAAGAAATTACATTACAGAAGCTTTCAGATGTGTCCGGACTCAATCCAAACTATCTATCACAGCTGTTTAAGAAAGAGTTAGGGTTGACATTGATAAATTACATCCAAAGAGAACGTATTGAAGAGGCGAAAAAGCTGCTCGATCTTTCTAATGATACGATTTCTTCGATCGGCATGCGTCTTACTTTCTATGATCAAGCCCATTTCCTAAAAGTATTCAAGAAACACGCGGGTGTCACACCTAAGCAGTACAGGAACCGAAACTAATGCGATATAATTTCAACATATTATAGTAAAAAATAAGGCCGCATGTCAGAACCGAGGTTCAACATGCGGCCTTATTTAGCCACACAAATAAAAGTGCTATTTCATAAAATCTTCTAGTCTCCATTCATCATGCCAGCGTATTACCGGCTTATCGCCCTGCCATTCAATTGGTAGCCACACATAAGTAGACTTGCTCGTATTGTCAAAATGCCTTTTTAGCTTTCCGGGTAAGGGTACTGTTTCTTTAGGTGATTCATTATTAACATCATTAATTTTATTATTACGTCTTTTCATCCCTCGTTCGATCATTTTCAACGATTTCATTGCCATCCATTGATTCAACTTACCTGGCTTCCAACGATCTGCACAAGCGATGTATAAATCAGTCCCAGGAATGTTTAACACACATGTAATTTGTGAACTAAAAGAAGTGCCTGTAGGATCACCAATATGCGGATCACCCAAGTCCATATATTCTCCATGGAAATCTGTAAATGTTGCTATTTTACTAGGATTGGGCAAATAGCCACTTGTTCCGGAAGTGAACAAATAATGTTTGCCATTTCGTTCAAAATGTGCCGGTGCTTCACGTGTATGGGGCGGTAACATTTGCTGAAAATGACGAGAATATTCTTCACTAACTTCCGTATAATCATCTGTTAGTGTTGCCGTGACCATCTCGAAATGTGGTCGTTCGAAAATGAAATAAGCTTTATTAGTCTCCTGATCAACATAGAGAGAAAAATCACCCGAATCCATTTGATATGGTTTATACATTTTATGGACAACTTCATAGGGACCCATAAAATCATCTGCTTGCATAACACTCATAAACTGGCTTGTGGTGCTCGCCATAATTTTAAGCCACGCCACATATTTTTTTGTTTTCTCACAATAGATGATATGAGGACGGTCCATACAATAAGTCGGATGTAGCGGTGAATGCAAATCATCGGGTTGCGGAGGAATAATAAGACCTTTGTCCTCCCAATTATAGAGATCTTTGGACGTATAGCACCTCACCCCCCAATGCCAAACTGTACCAAACGATTTCGTATATTCCTTATTCTCACCGTACCAATAGTAAAGACCGTCTTTGAAAAACACGGAAAAACCATGGGCTTGAATAGGTTTTCCGTTGGTGTCAAACCATACTTGGCCTGGTTTGATACTATTATTCATAAAGAACAACTCCTTCTTGAATAAATCCAAACACGTATGAGTTATAGTTCATAAATAAATGTCCCGCAGGTTACGTCATACGTTTCATTATTTGGCATAATAATTTTTGCATTTGTATTCGAAGGAACCTCGATATGAAAGCGATAACCCGTATTCGTTGCTTCCCATTTGCTTGCAACAGCTCCATATATACTGTCATATTGCGCGTTGGCATAGGTCAAAGTGCCTCCGGGTATGGGTTGAATGATAAAGGAGTTTTCTCCAGACATACGAATGCCGCCAACTGTATCAAATAGCCATTCACACACTGAACCCGGTGAGTAATGATTACGGCTTGCTTCTCCATTCCAGTTTTCCCATACCGTAGTTGCCCCTGCTTTTACTTCTGCTAGCCAGCTAGGTGCGTCTTCATTTTCAAGCATTTTATATGCAATATCCGCTCTACCCGCTTCAGTCAATACCGGAAGTATAAAAGGCGTGGATAAGAAGCCTGTACCTATATGATAACCACGGTTTTCGACTGCTTTCACAAGCCGATGGCTTACATTTTGTTTCTTTTCTCCACTAAGAAGACCTAAGGCAAGCGGACGAACTAGTTTTGCTTGACGATCGGTGTCAATAGTGCCACTTTGTAAAAACAACCAATCATATGCTTTTTTAGCACCTTCAGCGTACTCAGTAAACCGTTTCTCGTCCTCAGATTTTCCCAAAGTACAAGCAATTTCAGCCATATGTGTCATTGTATAATGCAGATAAGCGGTACATTCTTCCGTACGCCGAGTAGAAGAACTAATTGGACCATCCCCATAATTTTCGGCTTCAAGCCATTCACCAAGATGCATGCCTTTTTCATAGGTGTAACGACTATATGGATTCTCATTAGCTTCCAGTACATCTACTGGTCCGGTGTTTTCGATCATATACATCGCGTATTTACGCATAACTGTGTAACAATCGCGAATGATCGAGAGATCACCGTAACGTTTCCAGTAGCGATAAGGAATGAGAACTACAGCATCACCCCAGCCAACCGATCCTCCAGTAGCTTTATACATCATATCGGCGCCAGTATAAGGAACTACTGCAGAGGATCTTCCGTCTTCAAATTGACCATCCGCAATATCTAACATCCATTTTCTAAAAAACGGTGCTACATTCATGAAAAAAGCTCCTGTGTTGAAGAAAACTTGGGCGTCACCTGTCCAGCCAAGCCGTTCGCGTGTAGGACAATCCGTAGGAATATCAAGAAAATTCCCTTTCATACTCCATCTAGTATTTTCAAAAAACTTGTTCACATTGTCGTTTGAACATTCGAAATCTCCAGTTTGCTCCAGATCAGAGTACACAGCTATAGCAGAAAATTGTGAAGCATCGAATTGAACCTCAGTTTCAATTTCTGCATATTGAAAGCCGAATACAGAAAACGCCATTTTATAATTATCCGTGTTTCCGCTACAAATAAATTCAATCTCCTGTTTCGGTGTGGGCACTAACTCATCTTTAATCTCACTTGAATTTCCTGTTATCAGCAAAAATTCTGTTTCTTGTCCAAATTCATTTGCCGGTTTTTTTACTTGAATATTCTCCTGTGTGAATTCTCCATTATCATCCAAAATCTCCCCGCAGCGCAGCTTTATTATCTGTCCTTTCTCTCCTCTTACTGTAAAAGAGATGAAACCTGCAATATTTTGGCCAAAATCAAGAACTTTTTTACCGTTTGGTGTTGTCATTAATGTAGCTGTAAATACTTCTTTCTCACGAACGTCTACATTCATGGATGCCGTAGGGACTCTATCTTCTGGTACAACTATTGCATTTCCACTATAACTAGGCACTTTAGAAGCATCATACACTTCGCCATCTTTAAGATCAGCAAAACGAAGTGGGCCGTCATTGCTCCATCTGAAGTGCTCATCGCTAATCATCGTTTCAGTCGTACCGTCAGCATAGTGAACTTCAAGCTGGCAAAGCAACTTGGTTTGGCGTCCAAATACGTTGGTCAAACCAAAACACCCAATAGAGCCACGGTACCATCCATCAGCTAATTGAATTTCTAATGTGTTGTCATTATTTAACATACTTGTTACGTCATATGCTTGGTATTGCAATCGATAACGATAATCCGTGCAACCCGGGGCTAAGCAGAAATCTCCCACCTTTAAACCATTTATTTTAGCTTCATACAGACCATTAGCTGTAATATACAATCGTGCCTTTTTGATTTCACTCTCCGCCAAAAACTCTAGTTTGAAGCAATCTACCGGATAACGAGTGTTGTTCTCGGGAGAATAGTTACCAGAAATCCATTTTGCACGCCAATCCTCTTCTTCAAGCAATCCCATTTCAAAAGATGAAGTAACCCATTCACCTTCTCCATCGTTTTCATCCCACAATTTCACAGACCAATATACAACATCACGACTATGAAGAGTTTGACCGTCATAACGAATATGAGTCATTGACGCTGAAGACACTTTTCCACTATCCCATATTACTGAATCATTGCAAATGGCTTGAATTTGATAAGCTGTCTGTTTTACTCCACCGTCACATTTCCAAAAAAATCTAGGATTCAATATATCAAGTGTCACCGGATTTGCTAGGTACTCTGTTTTCAAATGAATGGCTCTCATAGTAATCCCTCACTTTCAATATTCATTAGGACATGCATTACTCTGAGCGATTGTACCCAGATGCCTCGCGCTTGGTTTAGGCATACGTTTCTGTGTGTTCCGGTCCACCGCTATTAATCCAAAGGTTTTTGTGTAACCAAGCATCCATTCAAAATTATCAAGTAAGGACCAATGAGTATACCCTTGAACAGGAATTCCATCTTGGATGCATGCATGTACGCCGGAAATAGCTCGATTGATAAATTCCACACGGCGTTCATCGTTGTCCGTAGCAGTTCCATTTTCTGTTACGATAATCGGAATATCTATATGTTTAGAGACATAACGTATCACCTGTTCCAGAGCTTCCGGATTGTACAGATACCCCATTTGCGTTCGTTCAGCATCCTCCGGTATTGGCATTAATCCGTCTGGACCGTAAGTTTCGCTTGAATAATTCTGCAGACCAAAGAAGTCATCTCCCTTCAAATAAGGAATGAATTGCAGGAACTCCTCTTGATGTTCATGCTGAGCATTCTCTTCACCACCAGAACTAGCCTGAATATCAAAGAGCGACATCGTTAACCCAATTTTGGTAGCTGGACTCACTCTGCGAATTACTACTCTAGCTGCCATATGGGCTTCAAAGATCAGAGAAAATCCTCTTTTTGTTCTAGGACTGAGAAAATGTTGTACTTGCCGCGGGTCAATCCCAAACGCTTTTCCTAAAGCTCCGTAGTAGGTGACCATGCGTTGCTGCATGTCCGTTTGTAAACCCACTTGTGCAAAGGTTTCTTTGCCGGCAGTAAATTGTTTGATGACTTTGGCAATCCCTACAGAGATGTTAGCTTCATTAATCGTACAGACATAAGGAATCATGGAGCCTAGTTCAGACATTACATACTCGCAGTATCGAGCAAATCTTGCCGGAGTGCCCTCAGACTCCCAGCCGCCAACTGTAATCAGCCACTTTGGTGAAGAAAAATGATGCATCGTCACGATTGGAGTAATACCGCTTTCCTGACAAGCAGCTAAAACAACACGGTAATGATCTAGCGCTTCTACATTGAAAATGCCTTCCTGCGGTTCTATACGTGCCCACTCAATGGAGAAACGGTAAGTATTTAAACCAAGTTCCGCCATGAGCGCGATATCCTCTCTATACATACGATAGTGATCTACGGCATCACCAGAAGGCTCTTTAAAAGTTGTTCCTTCCAGTTTCTCCATCGTCCAGTAATCAGAATGCGTATTATTTCCTTCCACTTGATGGGCGGCCGTAGCCGCCCCCCATAAAAATTTCTCTGGAAAAGTCTTCTTCATTTCTTCTCTCATCCCCTTAAGATCGTTAATTTAGGAAGAAAAGTTATTAGGCCCCATATGATCTTCAACGGCTTGGTCGCTTTCATTCGATTGATTTCTCCGCAAATTTATCTCTTCAACGATTTGTTTATGTTTCTGCTCAGTCATATCCCATGCAAACATGACTAGACCTAATATAAATACGATGGCAGGTAAGAGTCCCATCATAAACTTAATCCCATTTAAAGAAGCAGCGGTTTGTGGAACATCTGGAACATATTTGACGTACGCCAATATTAAAGCCGTTACACCACCTGAAATAGCAGTGGACAAAGTTTGCATAAAGCCGCTGAGTGATCCTAAGAATCCTCCGCTGTTAGTGTTCAATTTCCACTCGCCATAGTCCACTGCAGCTGGAAGCATCGTACCTTGTGCAGGAGTTGCTATCCCCATAAATAGACCACCTATGGCAAATAACGCATAAAATGCTATTTTGCCGGAATCGTTCGCCGGCAAGAAGAACATGGCCACGGAAGTAACGATCGTAATAAAAACCATCATAAGAATATTGTTTTTTAATCCTATTTTTTTGGTTATCACAGGGCTTAGAAAAACTCCAATTATCGTTGGCAACATGGTTAGTGCTCCAACGACTACCATCATATTGGCATCTTCAAAAAAGTACTTATAATAATAAATTCCAACCGCTGAACGAATGGCATTAAATAGATTGAGTGCAAGAACAAATACTAGTGAAATGACAGCATATTTGTTTTTAACGAGTGTCTCCACGACTAACTTGAAATTAAATTTAACCTCACTCTCAACTTTTAGCGTAAATCTCTCTTTTACCTTACTAAAAATAATCATCGTAAAAATAATATTAAAAATCATCGCAATCAGCATGAAGCTTCTAAAGCCATCCGCTTGATTCCCATTACCTAACAATTGAATTAGTGGTAAGGATCCAATTTGTACAACAATAGCGAATACCATGATCCAAATATAAGAAGCTATCGAAATAGTCATTCTGTCGTCCTGTCTCTTGGTCATCGTAGAAGTTAGTCCTACGGCGGGTGCTGTTGCGACGGACATAAAGATACTGAAGACGATATAGGTGACAGTTGCAAAAATCATATTACCTAGGTGTCCAAAGTCTGTTGGAAAGAATGCTAGGAATCCGCCTACAGCCATACCAAGCCAAATGATGAAAAACCACGGCTTATACCTTCCCCACCTCGTGTTTTGTCTGTCCAGAAATACGCCAAAAACAGGGGTTATGCAAGCATCAAGGATTCGAACAGCAACAAACATGACGCCTACATAAGCTGGACTGATTTTTAATACGTCGGTGTAAAAAAACAAGAGCCAAGTCGAGATCATCATAAAATAAAAGGTTGATATTCCATTCGCTGAACCGAAAACTAATTTTTCGAAAAACGGTATTTTCTTATCAATTCCTACAACATTTGAATTCATACTTTCAGTACTCATAAAGCCCCTCCTCAATTTTGTTACATCAATGTAGTAGTGAATTAAATGTTAGCGCTTTCTTAAATGTTATTTAAAAACCTCAATTTTAGCAGTTTGTATCACACAGCCCTCTGCCTCAATAACCACATCAATAATTCCAATCTCTGTTGGGCGAATGACTGCTAGTGCTTTGCCATCGTAAGTAAAATGCGTTTGGTTCATATAGCTTTCTTCATTCTTGGGATTCGCGCTACCGAAGCCTTGTAGGACACCCGTTCCATTCACGATGACAGATACCTTGCGATCGGCAAGAGGCTTCAAGATTCCTTTATCATCAACAATGGAGATGTTAATAAAGGCCAAATCGTTATCATCTGCAGCAATTTGCATACGGTCAACTTCAACCTGAATGTTCACTTCACTCCCAGCAGAAACCAATGATGTTCGACCTGTTTCCTTTCCATCCGTATAAGCAACAGCCACTAATTCACCGTGCGAATAAACTGTATCGAACTCTGCTTTGAACGCATGAGCTTCACCAACAGCAGCTTTTCCAATTGTTTTACCGTTAATTATTAGTTCAACTTCTGTCGCATCGGAATATACTTCTACCTTGATCGGCCTATCTTCAAAGCCCTCCCAGCTCCAAGTGGATATAGAGTCACTCCAGCTCCATGGCATCATGTTCGGCTGCTCACCATAATGTGCAGGACGCTGTACAGCGATATATGGTTCTTTGCGTAATCCGAAGACAATTTCTCGATAATAGGAAACCGGAAGCCGATGGCCAATGATGTCAATATCACCACAATGTGCTGTTAGCCATGGATAAGCTCCAGATGCTCCAAGTCCTCGATTACCTTCGCCATATTCGACTCTGCCGAGGCCTGACTCTCCTAGATAATCCCATCCTGTCCAAGTGAAATCACCAATGAGATGTCCATTTTCCTTCACCAATTTCCAGTTGTTTGCGATATCCTTAGGGAATGTTTCAGTTCCACAAATCACTCGGTTAGGAAAAAGTACTTTATCCGTGAGATAACGATTGTCTGCATAGTTATAACCTGCAATATCTACTGTGGCAAAAGATTCAGCTGTAGCATTCGTAACAAATTCCAAGCCTTGAACATATTTAATCATGTCTCCTGCTGTTGCCATGGCAGTGTTCACATCACCTGAAGGTTTGTTAGTCATCATTTCTGATAATTTATCCATTACAGATACAAAACCGTTAATCGAATTAGTTACATATCTTGTTGGATCGATACTACGGATTTTCTCTGCAAGCTTTCTGCCCCATACAGCTCCATTTGCACTTCCTGTTTCTTTGATTTCATTTCCAATGGAGTACATGATCACACTCGGATGGTTAAAATCTTTATGAACCATAGCCTCGATATCCTGTTCCCACCATATTGGGAAATTCAAGGCATAGTCATGATCTGATTTCGTATTCGTCCATATATCAAAGCTCTCATCCATTACCAGCATTCCTAAACGATCACAGGCACTAAGCATCGCCTTGCTTAAGGGTTGGTGTGAGCTGCGAATAGCGTTGAATCCAGCCTCTTTTAAAATTTCAATACGACGCTCTTCGGCACGATTGATTGTGGCCGCTCCAATAACACCATTATCGTGATGGATGCATGCTCCACGCAGCTTAACAATCTCTCCGTTAATCGATAGACCATGTTCAGCATTTAATGAAAGGGAGCGGATTCCAAAAATATTGGTCTCCTCATCAAGAACCTTCTCCCCATTCATCAAAATACTTTTACAAGTATACAGATAAGGTGTTTCGACGCTCCATAGCTTTGGTAACTTTACAAGTAAACGCTGGCGCATGATTGCACGTTCCCCTGCAAAAGCAGTTAATGGAGATTGATCAAATGCTACCGTATTGCCCTCGGCATCTAGTATTTCGGTGACGACTCGAGTACCTTGTGGGTTGATGCCTTCATGTTCCACAACGGTTGCCACGTTCACAATAGCATGTTCGTCTGATATTTCTGGCGTGGTAATTTTAATGCCATCCATAGCGATATGCACTAAATTTGCGACCATTATTTTTGTATTACGATAGATTCCTGTTCCTGTATACCATCGAGAATCATCACTGCTTTTGGTGACGACTTTTATTTCATTTTCCTCGCCATATTTTAAAAACCGATCCGCTTTAATATAAAAATTTGAATAGCCATAAGGATGCTGTCCTGCAAAATCCCCATTGATGTACACCATCGCGTTCATGTATACACCCTCAAACTCAAAGGTAACTCTCTTCTCTTGATACGCCGCAGGGACTTGAAATTTCTTTACATAATCATAAGTACCATCTGGGAAATATCCTTTCTTACCTCCACTCCCTGCATTTTCGTTTCTTTGTTTGTAGACCATAGCATCATGGGGTAATGTAATCTTCTCTGGCTGCTGATCTGGAGCCATGTTAAAAAAGCCATTATTTGCTCCAACGGTCCAGCCATCGTTAAAAGAATCTCTAATCATATGTAGCTCACACCTCTCGTTGTTTTTAGCTGCGATAACTTTGTTTCTACTGTTATTTTAGAAAACGTTTACAACAAAAGATTGCATTCAGGTATCCTGAATTATATAATTGTGTCACCTTTGAAAGGGGTTACAAAGATGACACTTGATATCCAGAAATATTGTGAATATCTGTATAATTCCATGTACATACCGGTTTATCTATATGACAATCAAGAATTGATTGCCTGTTTCCCAGAACAAGATAGAGAAACCTTTCCCCCATCCCATTATCTTTCTAGTCTTTGGCAATCTCCTATTCATGTGTCTTATACGATGACTATGTTTTATTCGTTTTATGGACGGATCAAGATTGAGAACAGCAGTTGTGACTTGGTTATTGGCCCAATAAATGATTTTCTGTACACTAAAGAAACTCTCTCCAGCATGAGAAGAGAGTTTTCTGCGATATCATCGAATTCGGAAATTTTCGCTTCTTTTTTTCATAATATTCCTACACAAAATCTTGATATTTTTACGAATACACTGCTATTCATCAATTACACCTTGAACAAGACGCAATTGTCCAAAAAGGACATTATGGAATGTGGGGGGGCATACCTAGACACATCGATTCATCAAAACTATTCCCGAACTACTTATGCTGAAAAAGAAGACGGATTGTTAAATAATGTTATCCTCGTAGAAAATGAGCTGTTGCGGTATGTTGAAACGGGGAACTTGGCAGGGATACAACGGTTTTCAGAACGAGCGTTGAAAACGAAAGTTGGTAAAATTGCAAATGATAATCTCCGCCAGCTAAAGAATATGTTTATCGTTACTGTCACACTCGTATCACGCGCAGCTATTCGAGGTGGTCTTACGCCGAGCGTAGCCTATCAGCTATCTAATATTTACATGCAACAAGGAGAACGGTTAACCGATGTAGATAAGATCAATTATCTTCTAGGTCAGGTTCAACGAGACTATGCCAATCGTGTTGCAAACTCCATATCGCTTGACAAGATGGACAGTACTCTCTATCGAGTGATTCAATACGTTAGAGAAAATACAAATAAGAATATCACGGTCGCCGACGTCGCCAAACATGTGGGCTATAGTCGTCCCTATTTATCACGTAAAGTAAAAAAGGAATTAGGATTTGATTTAAGTGATTTTATTAAACAGTGCAAACTTGAAGAAGGCAAAGATCTGCTCGCATTCTCCGATAGAAGTATTAGTGAAATAAGCACATACCTATGTTTCTCAAGTCAGAGTCATTTTCAGAAATCTTTTAAAGATAAATTTGGGGTTACACCGCAAACGTATCGGAAATCTGCGTTTCATCATATCAAAAAAGAGTAGACGACTTATGTATCTGTCTTCTACCCTTTTATAAAGCTCATTATCTTCAGCGTTACATTCAGTATTTTACTCCATAAAGACCCTACCCTAAATACCCTTTGACTAACCCTAGCGGCAGTGGCTTGGGCTGCTCGCAGCTGGTGACCAGCTCGGCATACCGCTTAGAGTCGGAACTTGTATGGAAGGCATGCATAATTTCAAGTACGTGATTGGCGAGTTCTCCGTTAGCACGCGGAGTTTCCCCTGTGTCGATGCAGCGGGCCATATCCGCTACCCCTATGCCTCTGCTGTTATCTGCATAATTGTAGATAAGCGGGATCTCTTGGAAATCCGGGCTGTGTGCCGGGCGTAGAAGGATCGGCCCTCCGAAGTTGTTGGGGTCAGGTACGATCAAAGTTCCATGTGATCCGTAGATTTCGATCCTCGGCAATGTACTGTGCCAAACATCGAAGCTGGTGATCATCGTTGCCACGGCACCACTGCTAAACTCAATCGTTCCGGCGACATGTGTAGGCACCTCTACTTCAATGATATTACCAAACTTCTTTTCGCTAGTGATCATTCTATCAGCAAAGGTGGTTTTAGTAATGCCGCATACGGTTTTGGCTGGACCCAGCAAAGATACTAGAGCAGTAAGATAGTATGGTCCCATGTCAAACATCGGACCTCCACCGGCTTTATAATAGAATTCCGGATCTGGATGCCAGCTTTCATGTCCATGACAGAGCATAAAGGCAGTTGCTGCCACCGGCTTTCCAATATAACCATCCGCAATCAGCTTGCTGCAGGTTTGCAGACCACCTCCGAGGAAAGTGTCTGGTGCGCAGCCGAGGAACAAATTCTTTTCTTTCGCAAGGCGCACGAGTTCGGTTCCATTCTCTAGGGAAAGTGATAATGGCTTCTCCACATACACATGCTTGCCAGCTAACAAGGCTTGCT
Organism: Paenibacillus sp. FSL R10-2734; assembly: GCF_037963865.1. Classification (NCBI taxonomy): domain Bacteria; kingdom Bacillati; phylum Bacillota; class Bacilli; order Caryophanales; family Paenibacillaceae; genus Paenibacillus; species Paenibacillus sp. FSL R10-2734. The sequence goes on from NZ_CP150170.1 coordinate 4,216,907, forward strand.
TACACACGTCAAAATGAAAATTAGGTGTTGTCAAATTAACGACAATTTCAATCTCTTTCGAAGCAAGTAATTGCTCAGTCGTCCATACATGAGGAACTCCATATTTCTCCGCTGCTTGCTCTGCTCGTCCAGTATCCAGGTCGGAACAAGCATAAACCTCAGTATTGACGAAGGTACCGTTCAAATTCTCGAAATAAATGCTGCTGATGTTCCCACAGCCGACTATACCTACCTTCACTTTGCGCAAAATCATTCCCACCTTATCTCAGTTTTAGTTGGCTGCCCACAAAAAGCCTTTTCGCATCAATTCTTTAGCTTCTGGAATATCAAAAACATCTGCATGATGTCCAAGTGAATTATAGAAAACCTTCCCTTTGCCCCATTTTTTCGTATATACAACAGGCATCGTGATGACACCATTCGCTGAATGCTCACCTTCACTCATCACGAATGTAGTGGTTGCCAAAACATCCACTGCTGGATCCACATGTAAATAATATTGTTCCGATGTCACCTTGAAATCTTGAATACCCTCCACAATAGGGCTTGATCCAGAGTGTAAGATATTAACTTCATATTCCACGCCATCGTTAAATGGATGAGCTACCCACTGTGACCCGGTCAAAAATTGCCAATCTGTATTGTTACGGAAGGAGTCACACATCCCTCCATGGCAACCGGCAATTCCTACTCCAGAAGCTACTGCTTTCAGAACCGTGGATACCTGATCATTGCTGATTTCTCCCATGGTCCATACCGGTACAATAAGGCTTAAGTCCGTAAGCTTTTCTGCACTGTTGAAGCTATCCAGCGTATCAGACACTTCAACCTCAAAACCCTCCGCTTCAAGTATGCCAGCAAAAATCGCAGCTACTTCATTTGGTTCATGTCCATCCCATCCACCTTTTACAATCAGAGCCTTCTTCGTCATCCTGCAATCTCCTTTGTATATGAAATGTACCTTTCGTCCATCTGATGAAATTGTAATCTAGATCGGAGATATCTGCTCGCCATTTCACTTGTATGAATGGTCATTTTTTGCTAAGTTTTAAAGGTGAACATAAAATTCAAATCGCATCAATAGGAGATCCCATGAAAGCTTTTCACGAAAATAGAACCTACCATTCGACGTTTCCTTTCACTGTAATACTGTCTGATAATATTGATTTTCTTGCCCACTGGCATAATGATCTTGAATTAGTTTATGTATTTGAGGGCGCAATTCGGATGGGAATTAATTCTGAAACGCGGGTCTTGGAAGCTGGTGACATAGCAATATGCAGTAGCGGAGACATCCATTACTATGACAGTAAAGATAGCACCTCTAAGATAATGATGGTTATTTTTAATCCTTCATTGATTGGCTTTCCTGGAGGATGGCCTCTGAAAGTGAAACTGACCTCTCCTTTTATTGTTAAGTCCTTAGTCACTAAAGTAGATGAGGTAGCTATCAACAACCGCCTTTCTGCGATCATGCAGGAGCTTATGCGCGAATATAATCAAAAGCTGGAACATCATGAACAGATAATCATTGGATTGTTGCACGAGTTAAGTGGGCTCATTTTACGGCATATTCCTTTGGATAAGATTAATCCACAGAAAGACAAAAGGCGCATCACTAACATGAAGATTATGCAAGAAGTTCTTGAATACCTCGATGACAACTATATGCATGCCATCACACTTGCTGACGCTGCTCATCAAGCCAATATGAGCCTCTTTTATTTCTCACGTTTTTTTAAGAGCATTTCAGGCAAAAGCTATATCGCGTACCTTAGCAACATCCGAATCAATCAGGCAGAACAGCTGCTGCTGACCACAGACAAAACCATTCTGGATATTGCACTGGAATGCGGCTTCACTAATATCCGTACCTTCAACAGAGTATTTAAACAGATTAAACAGCGGACTCCTAGTGAACTGCGTTAACTTACTTTTTGAGCAAACAAAAAGCCAATGATCTATTGGTTTAGATCATCGGCTTTATTTTAATACTCAAATGCACAAAGAAGTAATAAACTTCAAATTACACATTCTCTAACATGAAATTCCCAATTTCAATCAAGCTATCTTCCGCTTGCGGTGTAACACCCACCTGATCGGCAAAGCCGTGAGATAGTCCTTTGTAGCGTACAGTTTTCACTTTAACGCCCGACTCCTTCAGTTTTAAGGCATATGCATCATCCTCAATACGCAAAAAGTCATATTCACCAAATAAAATAATGGTAGGCGGCAACTCTTTCAGATTTCCTCGCAGCGGGCTCACATAAGGGATTGTATCATCTGGAACACCCAAATATTCGCCTAATCCGACAGTTCCTAAACCGCCGCTCAACAGATTCAGTATAGAACGAATCTCTTTATCCTGAGACGGGGATATTTCATAAACATCTCTACGCTGCATATGTTCCTTCATACCTGCTGCGTCCACGCTTGGATATAATAGTGCCTGCGCCTTTACCATCTGAGTTCCCTCATCCCGATCTTTCATTGCACATACCGTGGCTAGATTCCCACCTGCGGAATCACCAGATATACAGATGCGATTCGGATCACCATTGAATTCTTCAGCGTGAGCATAAGTCCATTTCAACACGGCATAACAGTCGTCGAGCCCAGCAGGATATGGATTTTCCGGAGCTAAGCGATAATCAACCTGAATCGATACGCAGCCGGTATTCGCAACCACGAGCTTGCACATCTCCTCCACCACATCAGGTCCTCCTGCTACGAACCCCCCTCCGTGAATGTAATAGAACACAGGCTGCAGTTCTTCACTTTTCTTCTGTGGGGTATAAATTCGTACAGGTATTGCCACATCACCGTTCTGAACCGTGGCATGCTTCACATCAACACCATCGGTGATCGGAATGCTGTTCACGCCATTCATCATTCTGCGCATTTGAGCTGCACTTTTTTGGATATTTTTCTTTCGGCTACCTTTCAGCATCATCTTAACCAGCATGCCCTTGAAGCCTTTAAGAATTGATTCCATACTCTGATAAAAGCGAGGATCCAGCACGCCAGGCTCATCCGTTTCAGGTATGGGCTTAATCAGGATGTCCAATCCATTTTCATTAATGACATGTTGTCTTTCAAGAATTGCTGTAAGAAGCTGTTTAGAATATTTACGTTCCATGATGATGCTCCTTTTCGAATATTGTATGGTTAAACTAATCGCGTCGATTTGAATGGGTTGCCATAACTTAATTATAGGTTTAGGTTTGCAGAAAAAATATCGCATTATTTCTTTTGTTATATACTTCTTTTATCATTATCATTGAAAGCAATTTCGAAATTGCTGTCAAGAGCAAAAATACAATATGAAAACAAAAAAAGGACAACATTAATGTCATCCTCGTTGTTTTATTTTCTCTTTATTGTGTTAGTAGAATCACTTGTACCTCATGCGGCTGTACAACAGCATTTAACACAAAATTTGCTGTCACTTGCTGCGACCGCATTTGAAATAATGGCAAGGACCGACTTTCAAGATAAGACCATTCTTCTGGACGCATGTTCTTGGGCGCACCCATTTTCAGCCATTCGTCGAAGGCACTTCCTCCAGCAGGACCTACCGAATACCTACGCTCTGTATAAACACCCGGCGTTAAGCCGTCGAGACAAATGTGATACTGACGGGTATTGCGTATATTGAACACGTTGTACCGTTCAGTTTGAGTCAGGTGAGTGGTATGCCGATAGCGATACAGTGTATCATAATGACAATAATTATATAAAAATATCTGTATTTCACCTTTTGAAGAAGTTATAAAATACCCGTCACCTTCAGCTATTAGGCTACTTCCTGCGTATCGTAACAACTGCAGCGCGCGGTAACAGCTTTTGGGCAATCCCCCGCGAGTAAATAAACCAAACCCGCCATGAAAAAGCTCCGGCGAAGGAACGATCTCCTCCATATGATCACTTAACGACCAGTATCCCATAGCCTCATACTGGTCGTAGTTTTCCAGAATGTTTTTGAAAAGAAAAGCGGATTTGTAGGAGGTATCGTTGCACAAATCACGCTGCCAGATGCTATTGCTCCACTCTTCAAGAATCACGGGCAGATTGCCGAAACCACGTTGACGCAGCAGCTTTTTAATCTTGTGCAACGCGTGCCCCAAAAACTGTTCATCACCGCTTGCCGCAAGAGCAAAAGCTTCATCCTCTGCCATGAGCTGAAGACCAGTGTCTTCTTGAGAGGGTAATATGCTGTGAAAAGCACGCAGAGCCAATGAGTCAGGTATACAGTTACCCCGGCTGCAAAACACCAGAAAGTCGTTGAAATAATCACTCGAATCAATGTTGCATCCTGGGCCAGAGATATGCAGCTGCGGATCGATAGCACGGATGGCGTGGCTGGTCTCGCGGTAAAGTTCCTCGTATTCTTCCATTGAAAACACACCATAGCCCGAAAACTCAGGACTCACGAAGGGAGCAAACTTCCATTCTCGCACTGACTCAATCCCATATCGATCAATGAAATGCCGAACAAGAGAAGTTACAAGGGCGAGCCATTCGTCTAATTTCTTCGGCATAGATAGGATGCTGGGCCTTTTGAAAGGAAACACTGCATCTCTCGCTAATGCTGAGGGCATATAACTGAATTCCACATAAGGTTGTAACTGCACTGAAAGCATGAAGTCCATTACCTCGTCGATATAAACAAAGTTGTACTCTATACTGCCCGACATTTTGCTGACATATAACATCATGTCATCGTCCAACAGACCTTTGCAGCGCATATATCGAAAGCCAATCTCCTTTTGGATCTTTCGTATTTGCGCTTGTACCGCGCCATTCAACAGATCTTTGGCATATCCTGCATTGATCAATGTCCGCCAGTTATGACTCAGCGTCCGAATCTTACGGCTAGTGTCCACATGAAGATCAAGCAACTCGTTAATCTGGGGTTGGACAAAGGATTGCTCGGGTTGATGTAAATGCTGCATCAGTGTAGAAAAATCGGTCGAGAATCCCTCGCTGGCCGTACTATTCTCCTTAAGCTCAACGGCATCCTGCTCATTTACGAGACGGTATTGCCCTGGTGTAACGCCAAAGCGCCGTTTGAAGACGTCAATCAACGCGTTGGTACTTGGAAACCCCACTTCTGAGGCGATGTCCGTGATCGTTTTTTCACTACGAAGAAGAGCTACTGCCTGACTCAACCTGACATTCGTAATGTATGCAGTGAAAGTAAGCCCAAGCTGTTTCTGAAATAAATGAGATAGGTAGGAGCTGCTTAAATAGATAGTGGAGGCTAGTCCACTCAGTGTAATATTCTCCCGATAATGTCGGTGAATATAATCGGTAGCTTTGCGCAGCCTTTCCCTGCTTGAGGATTTGGAGAGATCCTTATGCTTGTTCTGCTCAAGGAAATTATGCACTAGGTTGTTCAGCAATACTCCCACACGACTACGTAATAATATTGGTAAACGAGATTCATTTTTGTAATAGGCCTGGAATACGCTGGCGAACTCACTGCGGAGTATATTAAAGCGAGCTTGCTCCTCCTTCGGGTACAGAAAAGACTTACACTCTATATTTATACTTTCAATCTCAGGACAAAAAGCTGCCAAAAATGCGGGCGAGATAAACAACGACAACGCTTTGCCCGAACCTTGCATATCCAAGGCGTGCAGTTGGTAGCTATTCAACACAATAATGTCATCCTGCTGAACTTCATAGGTAAACTGATTGTCATCCAGCTGTAGTACCCCTGTTCCCTGCAAGATGTATAATATCTCAAGCTCCTGATGCCAGGAAGCGACAGTGTCTTCAGGGAGGTTAATTGAAAACCTAAAATCTGAGGCTATCAATGTATTTTCTTGCATACCTAACCTCCTATTCATATATCGTAATGGAGTTATCCCTCATCCAACATGCTATCATATAAATCTATGAAAGTAAGTTTACCATTGATAACGAGGGTTCGGTTCAGGTTATTTTTAGTGTCTTTTTTACAAATAAAATAAAAAGTATCAGACTGATAAACCCAGATATAGCACAAGTAATAAATACCATCTGATATCCCATAAGCTGTGAAACAAATCCTAGTAGAATAGCTCCCAAACCAATTCCTAAATCAAAAGCAGTTAAGAATGTAGCGTTCGCTACACCTCTTTTCACTGGTGGAGCTAATCGAATCATCGCTACTTGAAGAGCCGGTTGTGCTGATCCGAATCCAATTCCGTACAAAATAGCAGTAATAACTACTCCAGTAAGTCCTTTAGACAATGTTAGGACGAATAGTGCGACTATCAGAATGAAAAGAGCAGGAACAATAATGACCCCTTCTCCATATTTATCGGAGATCTTCCCTGTAAGTGGTCTAATTACTGCAAGTGTGACTGCATACACTAAGAAAAAAGTACCCGTATTCACTTCAATATTTGCCGCAAACAGTGGTAAAAATGTTGTAATGCCTCCAAAAGTAAAAGATAAGAAAAATGTAACAATAGCGATAGGGAAGACTGTTTTTTCAAAAAATGATATTGGTTTTTTTGATGTATTTTGAACTGTTGGAATTTTTGCACCAAACCCAAGTACGAATGCAATCAATGCTAATGCTGTGCAGAGAAGAAATAGGTAATGAAATGAATATGATTTTGTTATCCAAAGACCAACGATTGGTCCTAATGCCATTCCTAATGTCATTGCTAGTCCATACCATCCCATACCTTCCCCACGACGAGATTGTGGAATAACATCAGTCACTGCCGTGCCTATCGAAGTTGTAGCAACTGCCCAGCTGACTCCATGGAGGATACGTAATACTACTAAAAATATAATGCCTGTTACCCAATCATAAAAATACATGGTTATAGCAAAAAATAGTAATCCGCTTATTATAAATGCTCGTCGACCATACCGATCCATTAATCCTCCAATTATAGGACGGAAAATTACTGCCGATATTGTAAACACTCCAATAATTAATCCAACCTGAGATTCACTTCCACCTAATTGTTTGATAAACATAGGCAGTGTTGGCATCAGTAAATAAAAACCACTAAATAGTAATAAAGCTGTAATTGTCAGCATGATATAATTTTTTGTCCATAAACGTTCCATTGTAATGTAATCCTTCTTTCCGTAGGCGAATAAAAAAGCAGTACCACCGCTATAACAGTGTTGGTACTGCCTTATAGAGTGATAATAGTTTGGTTAATTAGAGCAAACTTGATACTGTAACAGCCCTTTCAAGCCCTTCGGCTATAATCTCTTCTGCCTTATCAGGGAATTGGCTGTGTCCTTCAATCACGATGGTCTCCATATCTTTTACACCGAAGAAGTTCATCATACTTGTAACATATTTAACAGCCATCTCTACATCAGCTTTTGGTCCCTCAGAATATACACCGCCACTTGCGTTTAATAATACAATTTTTTTATTTCCAATAAGACCTACTGGGCCTTCTGGCGTATATTTAAATGTTTTGCCCGCGCGGTTTAAGTAATCAATATACGTGTGTAGTACTGCTGGGATGGTTAAATTCCATAAAGGGAACCCAAATACGACTTTATCAGCTGCAAGGAATGGATCTAAATATTTGTCAGCAACAGCTACAGCTTTTGCTTCTTCTACTGTTAAATCTAATCCTCTACTAGACTTAAATGTACCGTTAATCATATCTGCTCCTACGTAAGGCAATTCCTCGTTGTATAAATCCAACTCAACCACTGTATCATTTGGATGTGATTCTTTATAGCTCGCTAAAAATGTCTCATATAATCTAACACTAACCGCTTGATCTGCTGGGCGGTTGTTTGCTTTTACAAATAAAACTGTTGTCATTCTTTGTTCCTCCTGATGTTCACTCTTTAGTTGTTTATAATATTTTGTTGAAACTATACTCCATTTCTCCAGCCATAGCTGCAGGAGTATCACCCGTTTCTCTGAAATCATGTGTATAAATTTGTTCAAACGGTCCAAAGCTCACTTGCTTATAAAATTCAAAACAAGGAAATCCGTCATGTGCTCCTTGCATATTGACAGTACCATCTTTTTGGATATGGACTATTAATAGATAGTCAACTGGAGGTGCTAATGCATTTAATGGATTGCTAGCACTTGCACTCATTTGAAACTTGACGTTATCGGAACCCCATACAATATCAGTGCACAAAATACCTTCAGTACTAGCTTTTCCTGTTTTTTTATTAACAGATCCATCTGGAGTTGTGACTCTTTCTGTTGTAATGCCAGTATTTGCATAAGTGAAAATTTCTTGTTTGTTAAAATCTACAACTACTTCTTGTTCAACTCTGGAGCGCATTGCGTTGACAGCATAGGGTGTAAATTCACGTGAGTCACCTTCAAATTCGATTACGTTTCCTGTTTCTATATCCTTCCTAGGATCTGTCCAAGCTATTGGAATAAACACACTAGCTCTAATTTTAACAATATTAGTCATGAGAACCCCCCGTATTTTATTAAATCTGTTTTAGTGAATACTGTTTCTTTCACAATAAAAAAAGTAGTCAACTTGATTGACTACTTTTTGCATAGTACAATGTATTTCGAACAAAGTCAACTAAGTTGACTTTATTTTAGGAGGTTTTATGTATGACTCAGGAAGTATTTAGTGAATTCGATCTGACATCACTTTTATCATTATCCTTTAGCACATCAATTAATGAACTACATGATAGATTGCGTGAATTGGGATTTGGAGATATTAGACCCGTACATGGTTTTATGTTTAAATGTATTACTCCAGACGGAGCAACAGGTATAGAACTCGCCGAATTTTTAGGGATTACTAAGCAAGCTGTAAGTAAAATGGTGGATTATCTTGAGAAAAGTGGTTATGTAATGCGCAAAGATCATCCCACTGACAAGAGAGGAAAAATCATTGTTTTGAGTGAGCGAGGTTGGTTAGTAGTGAAAGCAAAAGAGAACATACTAACTGAGATGGAGCAACGTTGGATTGAAATCATTGGTTCTGAACGACTGCAACTGCTCAAAGATGATTTAACAAAACTTGTATATGAAGCAAATGATGATAAATTACCAACGAAATTAAGACCTGTCTGGTAATCAAACAATAAATCCCCGATGACATGTTATCATCGGGGATTTATTGTTAATATCCTATCCATTTTCCTCGAAACACCAAACAAGTAGCAAATACAATTAACCGATAATCATACCTGCAATAGCGGCGCTTAAACAAGAGGCTAGTGCGCCTGCGATGATTGCTTTTACGCCTAAGCGGGCGATGTCAGGTCTGCGTTTAGGTGACAGTTTGCCAAGTCCTCCAAGTAAAATTCCTAGAGATGAAAAGTTAGCGAAACCACAAAGTGCGAAGCTAATAATCACCACTGATTTTTGAGACAAAGTATCGATAAGTGGTGCGAAATTACTGTATGCCACAAATTCATTAATTATTAATTTTTGACCGATGAAGTTACCTGCAGTCAATGCTTCATCCCACGGCACGCCAATTATAAACGCTAAAGGAGCAAAAACATAGCTCAATATCAGCTCAATGGATAATTGGTCAAAACCAAACCAACCTCCAACAAAACCTAAAATTCCATTAATTAATGCAATTAAGGCGATAAAAGCAAGCAGCATAGCTCCAACGTTCAGAGCAAGTTGAAGTCCAGTTGCTGCACCATTTGCAGCAGCATCGATCACGTTTGATGATTCGTCATCTCTTGCCATTTCAAAACCTTCAACCTCTTCTTGGCTTCCTTCTGTTTCAGGAATCATGATTTTAGACAATACTAACCCAGCTGGAGCAGACATTACACTTGCGGCAAGTAGATATTCTAAAGGAACCCCAAGCAATGAATAACCTACTAACACACTACCCGACACAGAAGCCAAACCACAGACCATCACGGAGAACAATTCAGAAATAGTCAATTTATCAATGAAAGGTTTAATAACGAGAGGAGCTTCTGTTAAACCCACGAAGATATTTGCAGTTGCGGAAAATGTTTCAGCTTTTTTAGTACCAAGTAATTTAGATAGTGCGCCTCCAACATATTTAATCACAAATTGCATAATACCTATGTAATATAAAACTGATATTAAAGCAGAAAAGAAAATAATAATTCCTAGAACATTAAATAAAAAAACATGAGTAATGCCAGATTCAGGTGTGTAAATTCCACCAACTAAGAAGTTAATGCCTTCGTTAGCGTAACCGATCACTGCATTAACCCCATCCGTTACTTTTTGCAGAATAGATCTACCTAAAGGCCATTTTAAAACAATAAAAGCAAAGGCTATTTGAATAGCTAAAGCTACAGCAATTGTACGGAGATTAATTTTTCTTTTGTTGGTCGAAAAAAGGAACGTTATTCCTAGAATACATAATATCCCTATCAAACCCCATAAATAGCTCATCACTACACCTCATTTAATGATTGATTTCTCTATTTATGATAAGCTTTCCAATCATTATCATTTTGATGCAAAAATTTAAAACATGCTGCATCTCTTCCCTCCATTCGCAAGTGAATATAGTCAAAACAAAAATAGCCGGAATACTCCCAATTTAGGAATATACCGGCCGTTTATCGTGTTAATCACTCATTTATTATTCTTTACTGAGCTCCCACAATTGGATGCGGAACATACAGTTCTTCTAGAAATGAAATTTCTTCAGGGTTTAGTTTTACGGATAGAGCATCTACGGAATCTTCGAGCTGAGCGATTTTCGTCGCCCCCACTATAGGAGCAGCTACAGAAACTTTTTGTAATAGCCATGCATACATAGCAGAAGCACCAATATATCTGGCCTTTCCAGACTTCACCACATCATGCATAGCTTCCATCGTTTCTTCAATGGGCGTGTTATAATCCCAGCGATGAATGATGTAGAGATCTACATATTCGGTTCCAAGTCTCTTCAAGCTGTTATCTATTTCACTCATAATCGCTTTTCGAGCACGACCGATAATCTCTTCACTAGACCCACTTGCATAGATATTCGTTGTATGAATGAACTTCGTGAGAGATGTGAAGCAGCCTCTGATTTGGATTTTATAACGGGGTCCGTGATTTAAACGGATTACTTTGAGAGTAACTATGCCTTTTTCTCCATGATGTTAGCTAGTAAAAAGAGCCCCTTTCTTCCAGAGTCGATTTCTGGAATTTCTTATAGAAGAGTTCAAAGACGAAGTAGATATCACAAAGGGTAAAACCGAAGGTTTAAATAAAGATCTAGTCGTACAATTTGTAGCTTCTTCGTACGTGGGTGTAGTTGAATGGTGATTCACGAACGAAAGACCGGTAACCTATCAGTATTAGCAGAACAGCTGGGAGCCTTGTTGGAACGAAATTGTTCAAATAACCCCTCATCCTAATGGATGAAGGGTGACTTGAAAAATAGTATATAGTTTGCGAAATGTTAGCCTATTTTGATCTTCCTTAGAAACCATATTTAGCTTCTTCAGCCTCTCGAATTTTGGCATAAGTCTCAGAGAGTACATAGGTATCTTCCACTAAGCGGTCTATACGGAATAGCACATCATCATTTACTATTTCTTTTCGATAAAAATCCTTCTCTTCTATAAATACATACGTTTGAACAATTTGCGCTTTCATATAGGCCAATATCGGTTTCAATTGCTGCTCAGCTACCAGATAGTGACGTGCAGAACCTGCCGTGACGAGCATACTTACAACCTTGTGTTGAAATGCTTTTTCAGGAGCTAAATCGAATATATTCTTTAGTGTTGCTGGGATGGAAGCTTGAAATATAGGCGTTCCGATTACAATAACATCTGCTTCCATGATCGTTTGAATTACGTACTTGGTGTCCCCTTCGTATTCCAGATAATTGCGACCATCACTGAACTGAACATCATACTCCGCCAGATCTAGAAGTGTAACTTCTGGATCTTGGTATTTTTCATGAAACGAATTTACTGTGTAATTCATGGCAATTCTGGTTTTCGAGCCTATCATTGAGCCTGATAACGCTACGATTTTCATATTTCTGACCTCCTGGAGTTATTTTTTTGCCGTATATTTTTTAATAGCTGGTAGAATTTCAGAACCGATTAAATCTATATTTTTCATTAAATTTTCAAAAGGTACACCACCAAAATCCATTTGCGCGATATATCGTTGATGGCCGAAGAGTTCATGTTGATATAGAATTTTTTCAATGATTTCCTGTGGGCTGCCAATATTCATAACATCGCGCGGATCGGCTCCTTGAGCAAACGCCTGTTTAGGAAAACCACGTCCATTGGTTAATTTCATTCCTTCGTTTATATATGGATAATAGGTTCTTTGTGCCTTCTGTGTCGTTTCATCCGCGTAAAAGAATCCAGCAGTCGCTACAGGCAGCTTCGATGGATCGAATCCGTTCTGACTTGCAGCTTCTCGATAAGCATCAATGGATCTTTTAAACAAGACTGCGGGACCCCCTAAATGGGCCAAAAACATAGGTACACCTGCAACGCCTGCTTTGATCGCACTGGCGGAAGTCCCCCCTACAGCTCTCCATATCGGTAAGTTTCCCTCTTCAGGGCGGGGGAGAATTCTTGCATTTTTGAGAGGGTTACGAAATTCTCCCTTCCAATTCATAACTTCGTTTTCATTTATTTTTAATAACAAGTCGAATTTTTCTTCAAATAATTCCTCATAATCGTTAAGATCATAACCCAACAATTCATATAGTCCTACTCTGGAGGCACGCCCAGCTATAATTTCAGCTCGACCATTTGAGATCAAATCAATTGTAGCGAAATCTTCGTACACCCTAACCGGATCAGAGGTACTTATAATCGTAGATGAGCTACCTAATTTCATTTTCTTAGTAGCCTGTGCTATAGCTGACAGCACAACGGTATGCGCCTGAGTAGCAAAATACTCTTGATGACTCTCTCCTACACTAAAAAAATCAATTCCTGCTTGCTCCGCTAATTGAGCCAAGTCAATAATTTCACGTATGCGTTGTTTGGCAGATATTCTGCTCCCAGTTTCAGGGTTCGCAAGATGATCACCTAATGTATAAAGTCCAAATTCTAAGCCGTTGTCTGCATTGATCCGATATTGTTCCATAATTATCCTCTTTTCTTTAAGAAGTTAGAATTCATTTATGATTTGCCCATTAAATATATTTTCGTAAGTGACTATATTAAGTATAGTTAAATGCTTACATAATGTCAAACTAATGATCTTGTTAAGAAAAAACTATTCGAACTCAGCCTCTGTGCTAAGAATCCCTTTTTGTAGAATCGCTCTTTGAAAGCCATATAATAATCTCCATATGGTATATTTAGGATATTAATTTCATTATTAAAGTGATGAACAAATAAAGGAGAGTTATAGTTATGCAGAACCGCCGCTTTATGAACGTATTGCTTATTCTTTTCTTGTTAGCTTCCTATTCGACTCCGATCTTCGCATCGGCTACTGTTTTACCGAATCTATCCGATTCTATCGAGCGTTCTATGATCCAACCATCCGTCACAATTAATGGCAAGAACTATTCCTTTCAAGGTATGCTGCCTACTCTGATAGACGGAAAAACGTTCGTTTCAACCCAGCTTTTTGAGCATCCCGACATTCAAGCTGATATTACGAAGTTTATAGATAACGAATATCCACACGTTTTTTTTTCACATTTTAATGGAGTGCTTTCTATTTATCCGGATAAAAGTGATTATATGTTAATCGATGACAACGTAGATAGCGAGGATCCTTACGTTTGGATCGATTGGAAGAGCCCTTCACCCTATCTCTCCGGCAATGATATCATGGTTCCATTGCGCGCTATTGCCGAACGAATTGGGATCTCCGTTGGTTGGGATGTAGCAACTAGAACAGCAATCATTACTACGGATGATGACTTTCGTGATGAACTCGAATCTCCTGAGGAGTGGGAAGACTGGCTAGGAATGAAACCTATCGAGATGGATGACACTTCAGGAGAGGAAATAACAGAGGAGGAGTTAAATGAATTTCTTAAATCGAACGGACTTCCTGTTCTGGACTCTCGGATTATTGATAAATATACAGCTGTACTCTTACATATCGAAGAAGAAGATGGCGTAGAATCGCTCACGTTGGAATACGTCGATCGTTTGAAAAACGGAAGTTTGGGCTGGAGTATGGGATTTGGCATGGGGGATAATGGAGACGACGTCCAAGTGAAGCGGAGCGGACAACTCGTTAGTGTCGGTATGTTCGATCAAGGTCTTAAGAAGCAATTCAGTCATTTCGAGGTAAGTTACAAAGTTCATGATAAGAGAGTAACTCACACTTATGATATGGCGGGTAAACAAGGAATGTTTTTTGACATTCCTGAGGAAGTGAAAGGCGGGGAGATAATATTCTTTGGGAAAAACGGTTACACATTCGAAACGTACTTCTGGTGAGTTGACGAGCGTAAACAAACGTAAAAGGTATCCCACTGGGGTACCTTTTACGTTTGTTTACCACTTGCCGATCCACTATGTTGCATTGCAAGCCTAACCAGTATCCGCTCACCAAGAACCAACATCGCTTCATCAATATTAAACTGTGGATGATGGAAGGCATGCACGATTCCCTTTTTCTTTTTGCCGCAACTGTTAAATTTGCCCTGCCGGTTGAGAAGCCTTGGAATAACGGTTTTCCGGCAACGGAATGCCGAGGTTTCCACGCAGCGTGTCACTTTCGTATTCAGTGCGGAACAAACCCCGCTCCTGCAAAATCGGCACCACTCGATCGACGAATTCTTCCAGTCCATTAGGGACAGCAGCAGCGATCATAAATCCATCTGCCCCACCACTCTCAAACCAGGTTTGAATCTGATCAGCTACTTGCTCCGGCGTTCCAATGAAGCTGCTGCGCGGGGTAGCAGATTGCAAGGCGACCTGTCGTAGTGTTAACCCTCTCTCCTTCGCATCCTTTTTGATTTTATCCGTGCCGCTCTGAAAGCTATTGCGCCCCAACTCGCCAAGCTCAGGGAACGGCTCATCCAGCGGATATTGCGAGAAATCATGATGCTCGAAGAATCTGCCTAAGTAGTTCAGTGCATTCTCAATCGTTACAAGTCCGGCAACCTCCTGGTATTTGCGCTCTGCTTCCTCTGGCGTATCGCCGATGATTGGAGCAATTCCAGGAAAGATCAGCACCTCATCCGGATTCCGATCAAACGAAGCTACCCGTGTCTTAACATCGCTGTAGAATGCCTGGGCATCTTCAAGTGTTTCGTGTCCAGTGAAGATAGCATCCGCTTCCTTCGAAGCGTAATTCTTACCGACTTCCGAGGAGCCTGCTTGAAACACGACGGGTTGCCCTTGCTTCGAACGAGCAATATTCAGCGGTCCCTTCACGGAGAAGAACTCTCCTTGATGGTCCAGAGTATGCATTTTTTGCGGATCAAAGAATACACCTGATTCCTTGTCTCGGACAAACGCATCATCCTCCCAAGAATCCCATAATCCGCGCGTCACCTGCAAATATTCGGTGGCAATGCGGTAGCGCTTGCCGTGGTCAGGATGCTCTTTTTTGCTGTAATTTGAGGCAGAGCCTTCCAGCGGTGAAGTCACTACATTCCAGCCGGCACGGCCGCCGCTGATTACATCCAGTGAGCCGAATTGACGCGCTACAGTAAACGGTTCACTGTAGGAGGTGGATAAGGTACCAACCAACCCGATATTAGTGCTGACGGCAGCGAGTGCGCTAAGGATGGTCAGCGGCTCAAACCGGTTAAGGAAATGAGGAATGGACTTTTCATTAATGTACAGACCGTCTGCGATGAAGATCAAATCCAGCTTACCTTCCTCAGCCTTCTGTACCCACCCTTTGTATAATTCAAAGTTTACACTGGCATCCGGTTTGGCATCTGGATGGCGCCACATGGACGTGCTGCCTCCTACGCCATGAAGTAGTGCACCCAGCTTCAGTTGTCTTAGTTTGGTCATGTTCATTCCTCCTAAAAGTTTTGTGAGCATACGCTTCCTAGATTTCACTTCATACAAAACTGACTTCGGAAGCAATCATTGCACAAAGGATGCACTAGCCGCGCCCCGCTTGATTCGCTCGATCTGGCCAAGATGCCTCTCCACATGTGCAGTGAAGCTGCGAACGATATCGGCAATTTTCACGATCTCTCCTTTGAAATTAACCCCGCTTTTCTCCCAATCCTCTGCGCTGAGCCGTTCAAACAATAGGCTGTTATAATAAAGCAGGCTGCGGAACAGCTCCAGACTGTCGGAAGCATTCCCGCTGTTGGCGTACTGGCCGCTCACCCAAGCGTCCTGATTGAAGACTGGAAGCTGCGCAGTCGTAGCGGCGAGAATATCACGAATGCGGAACGAAACTACGATACTGTGATCAGCTAGATGTGCCAATACCTCAGTAACACTCCAACTGGCGGGTTCCGCCTTCCATTTCAGCTGCTCCTCTGTTAACCCGGCGGTCGCTTTCACTAATTGATGGTACGTCCTTAGATAATCACTGATCTGAACTCTGCTCATTTAATCCCCTCCAATATAAGAACTGCTTGTTAATGATCCGGTGGTGTAAAGCGTGATAACGAAAAGGGCTGGATGTTGTGACTGGTAACTTCGCTAATCGTCAAGTCGGCCAGTATTTCACCCACAACACTAGAAAATTTAAAACCATGCCCTGAAAACCCTCCGGCTACCAGTACATTGGAGTGGAGCGGATGGCGGTCTATTATGAAATCTTCATCAGGCGTATGCTCATACTTGCATACAGAACCTTTTAGCATTCGACCAGCTGCCCCCGGCATGTAAGACTCCAGTACCTTACGGAGGTCGCCCTCATCGCTGGCTTCACTGCCGAACGGTGCAAGCTGCGTACCCGGCTTCCATTCCAGCCCCGTATCGTGCCGACCGATCTTCAGGCCAGCTCCGGCAATGCTGGGAAAGCCATAATATCCACCTTCCTCTGCTCCTATCGTAAAGCCAGGGAAATTACCGACTTCAAAAGCAGGGGAGCTCTCAAACCAGCCCACAACTTTGCGGATTGACTTGATCGGCAAATGTACAAAAGGTGCCAACGCGCCAAACCAAGCTCCGGCACTAAGGATAACTGCACCTCCGTGATAATCGCCATTTGTCGTATGAACCGTAACACTACCCTCGCGGGCGGTTATGTTCACTACTGGGGTGTTCGTCAGCAGTTCCGCACCATGCCCAAGCGCAAGCTGGCGGTAGGCGGAAATACATCGCTCGCTGTACAAAAAACCGGCATCTGGTTCATACATCGCCGCGAATGATTCCGGAATATTTAGTGCTGGCCAGCGCCGCTGGATCTCTTCGGCATCCAGTTCCTCTACCTGCACCTTCCGTTTCATCGCTTCTGCGAGACGGCCGCTGAAGGAATATACTTCGTTATCTGCAAGATTCAGCACACCGGAGCGGATAAGCAGTTCGGTTCCGCTGAGCTGCTCTGCTTCTTTCCATAGTGTATCTGCCCGCAGAGCCAATTCAATGTAGGCGGAATCACCGCTGTAAGCATGCCGAATCAGTCGGGTATCCCCGTGATGGCTGCCCTGTGTATGTGGGGGATCGAAGGCATCAACTAGCAGTGTCTTAACTCCGCGTCTCGCGAGATAGTAACCAGCGCTCATGCCCATCGAGCCTGCGCCGACGATAATTACATCGTAACTGTTATGTTCAGCTATAGTTCTGCACCTCCTCCGGGATTGTAGTACTCAAGGGATCGTACAGCCACATCCGCAAGGAAACTTGCTGCTACAGGGAGTGCTCGTTCATCCAAATCGAAGGCCGGGTGATGCCATTCCTGGCTTCCTTCAGTTCCTACAAAGACGAACAGTCCCGGCACCACGCGCTGATAAAAGGCAAAATCCTCTCCAGCCAGAGAAAGCTCAGGCTGGACCGCTCGGTAGCCAAGAGCTTCAACCGATTCTCCTCCTAACACCGCTAAGGTAGCGTCGTTAACAACAGGAGGCGGTCCTTCTATCCAGCGGACAGTGGCTTTTGCTCCAAGAGCAGCCGCCACACCAGTCGCCACTTCCCGAAAGCGGTCCAGCACTATACTGCGTACCGTTTCATCAAAGGTGCGGATCGTCCCCTCGAGCACGGCTTTTTCGGGGATAATGTTCCATGAATTGCCGCTGTGAATTTGTGTCACACTGACCACCGCACTCTGCAGTGGACTGACATTGCGACTTACAATGGATTGGAATGCCGTTACAATATGTGAAGCTGCTACGATCGGGTCTATCCCAGCTTCCGGAACGGCAGCATGAGAACTGCCACCTTGCACTTCAATTACAAACCCGTCAGCCGCTGCCATTAAAGGTCCACTCTTAATACCGATCGTTCCGACCGGAAGCTCCGGTTTGTTATGCAGGCCGATCACTGCCTGGACATCTTCTAGCGCCCCGCTAGCAACGATCCGCTGTGCCCCTTGCGCCTTCTCCTCAGCCGGTTGGAATAAGAGGCGCACCGTTCCTTGCAATTGATGTTCTTGCTGCTTCAATTGATAAGCAGCACCGATCAAGGCTGCGGTATGGAAATCATGTCCGCAGGCATGCATTTTACCGGGATACACCGAAGCAAAGGCTGCTCCGGTTTCCTCCTGAATCGGCAAGGCATCAATATCGGCGCGCAACGCGATGACCGAACCGGGCTGCTGACCTCCAATCTCTGCGATTACTCCGGTAGACAGACCGAAATCTACGACTCTGATCCCTACCTGCTTCAGCAAGGAAATAATATATTCTGTTGTGCCATACTCTTCATTGGACAGTTCCGGATGCTGATGCAAATGACGGCGTATCCCGATTAATTCTTCTCCAAGCGCTTCAGCACTCAGCTCTATAGCTTTGCTTGTCATATACAGTCACCCTCCTTTACACGATCTCTTGTGTGATCCTGATCCCGCTCGACTTATGCCTCTGCCGGCACTTCAGCGATAGCTTCGCTCAGCAGTTCAAAGGAGCGGAGTCTTTTGTCAAACGGATGCACATTCGTCGTTATGATGAACTCCTCGACACCAGATGCCACTGAAAGTGCCAATAGCTGTTCACGCACAGATTCCTTTGTTCCTTTGGTAATCTCTGGTTCAAGCTCTTCAATCGTGTAGGCTTCATTGCTCTGCCGGGCAAATTCCTCTGCCTGTTCCTGAGTCCCAACGGTTAGCGTCTTTCCGCTTGCCAGCTGAATCCGAATCAACTTATGTGCGCCTGCCAGTTCTTTCGCTCCCTCTTCGGAATCAGCCACCACTAGTGCTAAAGCGATAATCGCTTGCGGTTGTCTGCCTTGTGATGAAACAAAGCCACTGCGATAAGCACGAATGGCATCCAGAGCTACTGCCTTATCGCTGTTAATAAATAGGGAGAACACATAAGGTAATCCAAGTTCAGCGGCAATCTCTGCACTGCCTACACTCGCGCCAAGCACATATAGTTCAGGCGCAATACTAGGAAGGGGACCTGCCTTTAACCCCGCCAGCGGATGGTTCTCTTCGAGCCGGTTATGAACATACTTCTCCAGTTCAATGATTTTGTCCGTTAGGTCAGGGTTTTCGGCCTTTCCCTGCTGAAGCGCTTGTGTGCTGCGAGGGAGGCCGCCGGGAGCACGTCCCACACCGAGATCCACTCGGCCAGGAGCCAGCGTAGCCAGCACATTGAAGTTCTCCGCCACCTTATACGGACTGTAGTGCTGGAGCATGATGCCACCGGAGCCAATGCGGATACGCTCTGTTTTGGCCAGAAGATGTGAGATGAGTACTTCAGGGGAAGAGCCGGCTACCTGCTCCGAATCATGATGCTCAGAAACCCAGAACCTTTGGAATCCAAGCTCCTCGGACAGTTGTGCCAGCTTAATCGTATGTTGGAATGCTTCCTCTGGCGTTTCTCCCGGATAGATCGGACTTTGATCGAGTACGCTGATTGTAATAGCCATTGTTTTGCCTCCTATATAGAATAGTTAAATTCAGGTGTGATCCGCTTTAGGAACTGCTTCGTTCTTTCTTCGCGTGGATGGTTGAACAGCTCTGTCGGAGTTCCTTCTTCTACAATGACGCCACCGTCCATAAAAACCACATGATTCGCCACATCGCGAGCAAACCCCATTTCATGGGTGACTACAATCATTGTGATGCCTTCCTTGGCAATTTTGCGGATAACAGCCAGCACTTCACCTACTAGCTCCGGGTCCAGCGCCGATGTTGGTTCGTCGAACAGGATAACCTCCGGCTCTAGCGCTAAAGCACGGGCAATGCCCACCCTTTGTTGTTGACCTCCTGACAGCTGGCTCGGATAGGAGTCCAGCTTACTGCTAAGACCAACCTTTTCAAGCAGTGCGATACTCCGCTTTCTCGCTTCGTCCTTCGGAAGCTTTTTGACAATTAGCAGCCCTTCCATCACATTTTCTAGCGCGGTTTTATGACGGAATAAATTGTATTGCTGAAATACCATTGCCGTTTTTTGCCTAAGCTGATGAATCTCCCTTTTACGGGCATGTTTGCAGTCCACTTTGAAATCTCCAATAGCAATCTCTCCGCTGCTTGGCTTCTCCAGATAATTTACACAGCGTAAGAGAGTCGTTTTGCCAGAGCCACTAGGACCGAGAATGACAACAACCTCACCCTTCGTCACCGTTAAATCTATATTATTTAACACCAGATTCCGACCGAATGACTTCGAAATTTGCGCTAGCTTGATCATGCCACTCCACCTCGATTGTACAGATTAATCCTTTTTTCAATCAGCGACGTCACACGTTCGATCAGAAACGTAAGTGCCCAAAAGATCAGTGCCGCCGCCAGATAAGCCTCGAAAAACTTCCAGTTCGTTGAAGCTACAATCTGTGCCTTAGCATTGATATCCACCACCGAAACGGTAAAAGCAAGGGTAGATCCGTGTAGCATACCGATTACCGAATTCGAAAGATTAGGCAGACTTGCCGCCAGCGCCTGTGGAAAAACAATACGCTTCAAGGCTTGGGGCGTAGTCATGCCGATAGAATGGGCTGCTTCTAGCTGACCACGATCCACAGCGAGCAGACCGGAACGTACGACCTCGGACATATAAGCTCCCGCAGTAATCGAGAACGAAATATAAGCAAAACCGATCATCGGAATCGACACCGACCTAAAGCTCCAGCCGAAATGCACCGCCAGACCATCAATCAGCACAGGAAGCCCAAAATATATAAGCAGCAGATGCGTCAGCATCGGTGTCCCGCGGATGAACGTAACATAACCGACGGCCAGCGGATGCAGCAGTGGAACTCTGTATAGCCGGATCAAGGCAACAGCCACGCCAATCACAAAACCAATCAATACAGAGACAACCGTAATATATAAGGTCGTAGGAATTGCACTCAGAATTTGTACCAGAGCAGTCCATATAAACGATGGGTCCAGTTTCATAATCCGGTGCCTCCTTTGCCCGGTCCCAATTCTGCAATAATGCGACGGTAAGACCAGCTTTTGTTGATTTTAAACAGTTTTTTCTCCGGTGTATTCCGTTTCTCATGCCGCAGCAGATGGTGTTCCGCTACAAGCAGCAACTTCTCGATCGTAAAGCTGATGACCAGATAGATCAGCGCGAGCGCGATATACGTTTCAATAAAATGCTGGGTTAAACTACCAAGCGTTTGCGCTTTACCTGACATTTCCATCACCCCGAGGGTAAAGGCTAATGATGTATCTTTCAGAAGAGCAATGACCAGATTAGAGAATACTGGTACTGCTATACCGAGCGCTTGCGGCAGCACGATTCGTGTAAAAGCTTGAAACCCCGTCATTCCCGTAGCATAAGCTGCCTCTACCTGCCCCTTATCCACCGCCATCACAGAAGCCCTAATCATTTCGGACATGTATGCCCCCGTATGCAGGCCGTAGGTAAGAATCACGAAGACAAGCACAGGGGTTCGGGTCAAATCCACATGAACCAGCTTCATGATTTCAGGCAGACCATAATAGAACAGGAAGAGCTGGATAAGAATCGGCGTTCCCCGGAAAAAAGAAATATAGATTTCGGCGCAAGTCTTCAGTACCGGAATTTTATAAAGTCTTGGCAGAGCTACGAGAAAGCCGACAACAATTCCTGTCAGTAGAGAACAGGCGACAATTAGAAGCGTGGTGCCTAAAGTCCCCAGAAGCTTAGGTAAAAATGAAAACACAAAGGTGATATCAAACGGTGCGCCCATAAACTCCCTCCCTTCCCGTGCTCACCGGATTAATCATTGAACCGATTCCGCTGTAACATCTGCACCCAGCCATTCCGTGCTCAGCTTGCCCAGTGTACCGTTCTTCTTCAATTCACTAATCGCACTGTCAATCGCAACCGACAGCTTTTCTGAATCGGCATCATCTTTACGGAGAACATAGAGAATGTCCGCGGAGGACAGTTCGTCACCTGTAGCCTTCAGCTGGCTCTTTGGATCAATGATCGGCAGGACAAAATCTGCAGCTAGCGTAGCGTCCACTCGTCCTGTACTGATTTGGGCAGCCGTATCATTAGCCGTACCGCTTTGGTAAACGATATTTATCGCATTGTCATTCTCTTTATTGTAGTTTTCGAGAATTTGAGCTTGTGCGCTTGTCGCACCGACCAGCACTTTTTTCCCTTTAAGATCATCTAGTGATAGGATCGAATCATTATCCTTAGCCACTACAATGCGGTTTCTCCAGTGGGCATAGGCTTCTTTGTTAAAAGAATATTTCAATTCACGCTCCGGATTTTTCTCCATGACATGGGCGACTAGGTCGATTTTTTTAGTTTCCAGACTCAGCAGCAAATTACTGAAATCCATGGTTTGAAACTCAAATTCATAATCCGGCAGTTGCTTATCGATTTCTTTGAGCAGTTCTACATCGAAGCCTGTAAGCTTGCCGTTCTCATCTATGAAGCAGACTTTCGGAAAAGCAGTACCCGTGCCTACGATGATCTTAGTTACCTTTGCCGAAGCATTCGCTGGTGTTGCGCCTTCAGCCACATTTCCGTTCTGACTGCTGTTCGTGCTGCTATTTCCGCAACCGGCAATCGCCAGTGTCAATAACGATGCAATTACTATTGAAATGGACTTTTTCATTGTTCTATCCCCTTTGAATGATTTGTGGTTTGTCTATAAGTGTTTTTTTCATCAGATACATAATGCCGTCACCATTCTGCTGATCCAGCTCCAGGAATCGTTCATACCCCCGGCGTTCATACATTTGAACCAACCACGGATGTTTCTTCGCCGTTGCCAACGTGACCGCAGCCGAACCCAATTGTCCAGCAATAATGTGCTCTTCCACCCAATCCAGAAGCTTTCCACCATAACCTCTGTTACTGTAATCCGGATGAGCAGCGAACCATTTAATAAAAGGCAGTGGGCTAATCTTCTTAATTTCTTCTTCTTTTGAGAGTGTTATCGTCGCAACGATCGTTCTATCTACTTCAAGCACATAACATTCATTCGTGGCAATATTGTCTTCAATAAGCGCCAAGTCGGCTGTGGCCGCCGGCCAATGCAGTCCGAGCTCACGAATCAGCTCATAAGCACGGTATGTTACATCTAGCAAATTCTCCGCATCTTTCAGTTCTGCCAGCCTGTATGTCTCACTCATCGCAGCTCTCCATCCCTTCGAATTTAAATTTATATTTCCTATCGAAATAGTCGTGATTATATGCAATTAACTTTATCACTGCATGAGTTCATGCGCTAATAGAGTTTTTTAATACATCTATACAATTAGTCGATCTCCCACTTTACCTATACCGAGTTCAAGCAGCGTTTCTATGAATTCAGCATTCTCTCCATTAAGTGAAATCAGGCTGGTTCGTAAGGAAATGCCTTCCGTCTCAGCAATATCTACCCGAACCAACGTCCCTGCCGCTACTTCCTCCTGTACACTGAGTGCCGGAAGAAAACAGATGCCTGCTCTTTTCAACACCAGCTTCTTGGCCGTCTCCAGGTTATCCACTTGATATTCAATCTTCGGCGGCTGGTCCATGCTCTCAAATACACGATGCAGCCGCATCCAATCCAAAGACCCGCATTCAAAAAAGACAAAGGTCTCCTGTCGGATATCCTCCAGCGAAGCACACTGTGCTTTAGCTAAGCGATGTCCCTCCTGTACATACAGTGAAATAGGGTCTTCGCAGAACGGAAAGGCTTGAATGGCAGGATTTACGACCTTACGAATAAAAGCTAGATCTAGCTCTTTCGATTTCAGCTTGTCAATCAATACTTCCGTAGATGCCGTCATCAGCTTGATCGTGATTTGCGGATATCTACTTTTCAGATGAAGCATCAGATGGGGCATTAGATAATTGGAAACCGAGACAGTACTGCCGATCCTCAGTTCATTCGGAATATGCCCCTTGGCCTGAACCTGATGTTTACCGCTCTGATAGATCTGGAGAATCTGCTGGGCATAGGGAAGAAATTGCTTCCCTTTTTCCGTTAGGTTAATCTGCTTACCCAAACGATCAAACACTTTGCAATCCAGTTCCCTTTCTAGCGATTGAATCCGGGCCGTTACTGTCGGCTGTGAGATATATAGGACTTCGGCCGCTTTATTGAAGCTTCCATAATGATTGATGTAGACAAAGGCCTCAATATTTTCAATATTCATCCCTAATCCCCCTAAACCACTTTTAATTTTACTATTCCGATGAAAAAACAATGAATTAGAACATTACTTTCCCTATAGATTTGTTTATATCTTATTCACGCCTCCATTTTTTGTCAACTTATATTCCGTGTAAGAAGACGCATACGGACACCAGTGCCCTTATTTGCAATAATTCCGCTGTTTTCGGATGCCAACGGACCCCATGGACGTTATTTGCTCGAAACCACTCAAAACCCTCCCTGTTTCAGACGAATAACGGCTCTCGGGTCCGTTGGCTCACTCCAAAAGGTTAAAAATGCCCAAATAGGTGCATCTGAGTCCTCCCTCGTAGTTACTTCCCATTCGCCCGACGATCCCTTTATAATAGACTGTTATGTTTATTACATATAGAGCTTTTCTATACATTTATCAGAATTACTGAATACCTCTTATCTCACTCGGGATTATAATTTATAATGACTTCATTCGTATGAACTATAGATTTGACTGAAGGGGGATAGCGAGAACATGTCACAAAAAATTATTATCCGAGAAGCTGAGAACAACGATCGTGAAACCATCGCCGAAGTGATTCTGGACGCTTACCACCAATATTCGGAGATCATGCCCGAGCCGTTGTGGCTGGAGTACCGGAAATCACTTCTTGATTCCGTCCATGGTGATGCCCCGATTGTGCGGATCATCGCTGAACTCAATAAGAAAATCGTTGGCAGCGCATTATTGTTCTCTTCCTCGGAAACGGCTTACGGTAAACCAGAGTTAGGTATTCACTCCCCTATCCTGCGCCTGCTTGCTGTATCCCCTTCCGCTCGCGGTCTCGGCATTGCAACCCATCTGATTCACGAAGCTGCAAGAAGATCCCGCGAGCTGGGTGCCGCCACTTTAAATCTGCATACCTCAGAAATGATGGCTTCAGCCATCAAGCTATACCATCGCTTAGGCTTCAAACGCGCATATGAGACCGATCTTGTGAACGGCGAAACCCTGATACAAGGCTTCCAACTTGAACTACTCCCCTCGGTCAGTACTACTGCAGGACAATTATAGATTCAGAGTTCAGACTAACTCATTGCGTGCATGTGTTTCTTTCGCATCGCATTTTACTTGTGGCTTATCAATGGTGAAGATTCACCATTTGTCTTTAAAAAATAAAAAGAAACCTCGGAAAGCTTACCCAATGATCCTATGTGATCATTACGGCGAACTCCCGAGGCTCATTTATTTCCTTTTTTATAGGTAATTTCTTTAGAACTTATAGTGATATTGCTCTCATAATCGGCATCGCCCATTCGTGACTGTTTGGATGAACTAATTAATCTTTATCACTACCGTGCCCAGACCCGAAAACCCTTTAAAAAATTCACAGCCTGGCGGATATCTTCCTCTGGATTAGTGCCAACTTCCCGTTCTATGGTCAGGAAACCTGTATAACCGATGTCGTTCAGCGCTTGCAGATAATTGTTCCAGTCGACAGAACCTGCTCCAAGTGGAACTTCACGGAACGCCGAGCCGGTCTCGGCCATTTCAGCCATCTTCTCATGGTCTAATGCGGGTGCTTCATAACCATATTGACCGTAAACATCGCGCGGATCGATATCGGCAAGTTTGAGACCATCTTTAGCATGGGTGTGTACAATGTAGTCTTTTAGTGTATGAACACCTTGCACGGGATCATCACCAGTCACCATCACCATGTTGGCCGGGTCAAAATTAACAGAAACCCCTTTGGAACCCAAACCGTCGAGGAACGTCTTCAGACGCGCAGCGGGTTCCGGTCCAGTCTCAATCGCAAAGTAAGAATTCATCTCATGCGCGTATCTGCTTAGTTCCTCACAGGCGATGTGCATGGTTTCATAAATTTTACTGGTGTGGTCAGAGGGAACAATACCGATATGTGTAGTTACGATATCTGTACCTAGCTCCTTGGCCAGCTCCATAATGCGTTTGGACTTTTCGATTTTGGCACGGTTCTGTGCAGGGTCCTGAAATCCATGTCCGCCTAAATCTCCAACGAGGGCAGAGATTTCGAGACCCAGTGAAGCAATGTATTCCTTCCATTCACGGCGGGCTGACGGAGATATATTAGCGGGATCTAATTCGCCTTGCACCGCATAAATCTGAACTCCATCTGCCCCTGCTTCTTTTGCTTTGCGCAAGCCCTCTTTCACTCCGACCTGAAAACTGTCTACGATAACGCCGATTTTGTTGGTGATAATTGGTTTAACCATGGCAATAATCCTCCTTAATAATGAATTAGATTTGGTTCCAAACCCGCTTGATGTATTCCAATCCAAGTCTTGTCCCCTTACGGCACTCTTCCATTCCCTCAAATTCTACTGAGATAAATCCGTCGTAACCGCTTTCCTTAACGATTCGAATTACACTCGGCATATCGATGTCTCCTTGACCAACGATTGCCCCCCTCAACCAGTTCCCACCGGAGGACTGGAACCAACCTTCGCCAGGCTGGCGGTCTTGCGGACGAATATAAAAATCTTTGAAATGTACCATCGAAGCAAGCTTGATGTTGTTAGTCACAGCAATAAGCGGGTTCTCATCTGCGCACAAGAAGTTGCCAATGTCGAGTGTTGTACGGAAGTTGTCTCTTCCTACTGCGTGAACCAACGCCTGTACACGATCGCTGTGCTGAATAAAGTATCCATGATTCTCCACACTGGTCGTAATGCCCAAACCTGCGGCATAATCGGCAATTTCTCGGCAGGCTTCAGCCAAACGTGGAAGCTCTTCCAAAAAATGCGTGATTGATAGATCGTTTGACGAAGCTACATCATGCCGCATCCGCTGAATGCCTAATGCCGCACAGACGTCTACTTCCCGCTTTACCCGCTCGACTTCCCGCTGCATTTCCGCTGTCTCCAGCCCGGAAAAATTCGCCCCAATAGCATAATTGGACAATTCTAGACCACGCCCCGCTGCTGTTCGTACAATCTGATCAATTAGCTCAGGATTTTCAACCAAATTGATGCCCAAGGGTACAATCTCTGCATGTTCTGCGCCCAGATCGGCGATCGTCTCAATGACACCTTCAAGCGTGAGCTCACCCGTCGAATAAGCTGAATGCAGACTGTAAGTACTGATTCCTAACTTCATAGTTTCACCTCTTCACCTTTGGCTGCGGATTCATAAATCGCACCGAGTATTTTCATGATTGTAACGCCGTCTTGCACAGGACTAATCGGTGTAGAGCCAGTGCTGATGTTGTTCGCAAAATGATTAATTTCATTCTGGAATGCACTGTTGAACTCAAACCCCTTATTATCGGTCTGCGGATAAATATTGACGATCGTATCCGCCTGTTCTTTGACGATGACGATCTCAGGATCAATTTCAAAACCACCCTTGTCACCGTACAGGCGCACCGAGCGCTCGTCTTCCTTAGCATGCAGTGTAAAGCTAACATCGACCATCAGCGAAGCTCCATTCTCAAAACGAATTAGTGCATTTGCTAAATCTTCCACCGTATTGTTCGCTGCATCGTAATCAGCCGCTTTATAGAAAGAAAGATTCTTGATATTAGAACGATTGCCGAGCTTCCGGTAGGTATTGGCACTTACCGATACTGGGTTCGGACGGCCCATCAAATACCAGCATAGATCGATCACATGGACGCCGATATCGATCAGCGGTCCGCCGCCGGAGCGTTCAATATCACTGAACCAGCCGCCGGGATTGCCAAGTCTCCGGAACGTCGTAGCCTTCGCATAGTAGATTTCGCCGAATTCTCCTTGTTCCACCAATGTGTGAAGTAGCTGGGCATTGGAATCATAACGTCTTACAAAGCCTACTTGCAGAATTTTGCCGCTCTTTTCCACCGCCTGCTGAACCTGAAGCGCTTCATCAACCGTGCGGCAAAGCGGCTTTTCCACTAGCACATGCTTGCCTGCCTCAAGCGCCGCGATGCTGATCTCAGCATGAGAGTTATTCCATGTGCAGATGCTGACTGCATCTATTTCGGAATTGGCCAGCAATTCACGGTAATCAGTGTATACGTTTTCGACGTTATATTCAGTAGCAACTGCGCGTGCACGCTCTTCATTCAGATCACATACTGCATATATGGTTGTCTGCGGATTAATCCGATAAGCACTTAAGTGCATGCCGGAGATAGAGCCCGTACCTATTACACCAATTTTGATTATATCCATCAACACTCGCTCCTTTATTATGCATAGGTTATGATTCGTATTATAATGATTTCAACGCTAAACACCATGCAAAGTCTTGCGGTTTCATTTGTACAATTGTGCTATAGGAGGTGCAGTCTATAAATGTTGGACTATGATAAACATCTACAGGAACCCATGGACATGCCGAATCCCGAGTTTCCGATTAAAGTACATACCCAGCGCTTCAACCAAGAGGGAGTTTTGTTGTTCCCACATCATTGGCATGAGCATCTTGAGTTTCTGTTTATTGAAAGCGGTGAGGCTGTTTTTGAATGCGGACGAACACCGTTTAACGTACGGGCTGGTGATTTAGTTGCTGTGAACAGCAACGAGCTGCATTATGGGGTGAGTGCTTCTTCTGATTTATTGTATTATGCGATTATAGCAGATACTTCTTTGCTGCATAGTGCGGTAAGCGACGCTGCCGAGACCAAGTTCATCGCCCCGATTCAGCAGAACCAGCTGCTGTTACGTAACCATATCCGGGGGGATCAGCATATTACAGACTGTGCGCTGGCGATTATTCGGGAACTGGAACTTCGCGAATTTGGGTATGAGCTGGCCGTCAAGTCCGAGCTATACCGCCTGCTGACGCTGCTATTGCGCAGACATATCGTCACCGTACTCTCACAAGCTGAGCAAGAAAGACGTATTCAAACCGTTGAACGCTTCGCACCTGTTTTGCGTTATATCGATACCCATTACCAGGAGCCGATTCAAGTTGACGAACTTGCGGCACTAACAGGGCTAAGCCGCTTCCATTTCAGTCGTCTCTTCAAGGAATTAACCGGACATACGATATCGGAATATATAAATGCTGTCCGTTTAGACCGTGCAGATTATTTACTAAGACATACCCAGCTAACGATTTCTGAAATCGCTACCACTACTGGCTTCAGCGATATCTACTATTTCAGTCGCACTTTCAAAAAGCATAGAAAAGTACCCCCTAGCAGTGTGAGAGGGTTCTAGTTAGAGTGAACAAAGGACTGCCATGAGGCAGTCCTTTGTTATTTTTGCTGCATTTGAGTTATGAACTTTCATCAAATGTATTCTCGTTACCTCACTTCTCATTATTCTTAATCACTTCACTAAATCGATCAGGGAAATTGGTATGTACCCCGTCTACACCCCAAATCACGGCTTTGTCCATATTGACTTGATAATTCACTGTATATGGGAATACCTTTAGCCCAGAATTTTTCACTTGTGCGACAAAGGACTTAGTTATTTTTTGAAAGTTAGGACTGATACCAACCGCATAAGTTTTTACTCGATTAATATAAGATTCAGGTATTTTATAAACTGGAATATTATACCAAACAATTTGATAAAGTGGGATCTCTGGGTCAATGGAATGAAACCTACGTAAACTTGCCTCACTAAATGAATGTATGGAAACATGATCAGACAGATTATATTTTACAATTTGTTCGTTTAATATGGTTTCAATGTTCGGATTCAAAGCGGGATCCTTAATCTCAATCATATAGTCCACGTCTTTTCCAAACCTTTCAAATACTTCATCTAAAGTCGGAATACGTAATCCCGCATATATATCTCTAGCAAACATGGGATACTTTTCGTTAAACCATGAGCCAGCATCTAATTTCGAAATCTCCTCTAAGGTATAATTCTTAACATATCCTATTCCATTTGTGGTGCGATTAACAGTATCATCGTGAACAACTACAGGAACACGATCCTTTGTTAATTGAATGTCTAACTCGATATAATCACTTTCCATATCAATAGCAAGTTCGAACGCAGGTATTGTATTCTCAGGTGCATATCCCGATGCACCACGGTGAGCAATTGTATATACTTTGTCCGCAGGCTCGAGAATTTCCTTCACTTTCGTACGAATCCATGGAGAATAGGCATACATTGAGGTACATAATAAGATCATTAAAGCCAAATGAATAAATACAAAGTACATTTTAGAATTTTGAATCTTTTGCATAAAGCTTCCCTCTTCTTTTCAATAATTTAATGTATATTACTTGATGTCCATTTTGTCAAAAAAATAACCCATACCACCTTTCTCCCATATTGTAATGAAAACGATAAAAGGTGGATCACGATGACGGAAATTCAAATAGCTGCTGTGGGAGATCTCATGGTCAAACGTTACATTATTTCAGATGCTAAGCAGTCGGGCGGAACCTATTCGTTCACCCCTCTGTTCGCAAAAGTGGCTCCTTATCTGAGACAGGCGGATTTAACGATCGGTAATCTCGAAACCACTTTTGCCGGAAACGGGCAAGAATGCCGAAAAAGTCCACGATCTGGCGGTCCGATATTCAAGTGCCCAGATGAACTGGCCCCCGCGCTTAAGGAAGCTGGATTCGATGTCTTAGTAACGGCGAACAATCACTGCATGGATTATGGTGCCTCGGGTCTGATTCGAACGTTACGAGTACTGGATCGTAATGAAATCGACCATACCGGTACATCTAAGTCAGTACAAGAATCCAAGAATGTTCTTATCAAAAATGTCAAAGGCATTACGATTGGAATTCTCTCCTACACTTCAGGAACCAATAGAATCCCTGTACCGGTAAATCAGCCATGGCTAGTCAATCGGGTTGATACCAATAAAATCATTAGAGAAATTCGAAATTTAAAAAAGAAAGTCGATCTGGTGCTGCTTTATATGCATTTTGGAAATGAATATCGGTACACTCCAAATAAGAGGCAAAAGCGATTGGTAAACCTCTTTTTTAAAAATGGTGCAAATATCATTCTTGGATCTCACCCACATGTGCTTCAACCTATAGCGGTTCGAGGAATGAAGCGATTTGTCAGTTACTCGCTCGGTAATTTTGTTTCGACTAAACTTAAGAATATTCCATATACGCAGAGCGGAATCATCCTTACACTCAAAATCAAAAAAGACAATAGTGGAAATACGAGTATAACTAACGTCGATTACATCCCTACTTGCGTCAATCGAAGGATGACAAACGGTGGCAAGAATATTTCAGAGGTGGTCCCCATCCATGATGCCTTGAGAAGCACAGGATTAACAACGGAGCGGCGCAATCTTTTAAATCGTATGTTAAAGCATACGTCAGATATCATAAAAAGGAAATAAAGACTTAATAACATAGGATTAACATTTTCACAAAACGATATTTAGATTCTACTCCATTTTTCGACAAGTTTCTTTACTAATTTTCATAGCAAATGCCATAGAAATGTAAAAGAAGTACCTGCTCCCTTCAAAAATCTGATGCTATAGTTATTATAGAATGCACTTTTATAATATCGAAAGGATCTTATGAATATGGCAGCACAAGTAAAAAGGCAGTTGAATGATGGTCCGAAAATTCGAAAAGAAAAAGAAATTGTTGGGAAAATGATTCGCATATATTGTATGAAAAAACATCGTCAAAAAGTGCTGTGCGAGGAATGTCAGGAGTTAAATGAATATGCTAGTACAAGACTATCCCTCTGCCAGTTCGGTGAAGCAAAGACAGCATGCGCAAAGTGTCCTATCCATTGCTACAAAAGGGATTACCGTCAAAAAATTAAGGAGGTTATGCGTTTCTCAGGCCCATGGATGCTACTATATCATCCAGTTGAGTCCATTCGGCATATCCCTTTACCAGGTAAGTTAAGAAAAAAATAAAAAGAGCAGCAGTCTATGACTGCTGCTCTTTTAGATGGGGTGTACAGTTGTTAAATGGGTACTCGTACTTATCTCATCGCTTTAGCTAGCTCTGTGAATATAACGCCAAGCGCGTAAGCTCCCGCATCCGGATAACCAATGCTGCGTTCGCCTACCGTACCTGCTCTTCCCATACGGGCAACGATTTCGGAAGTCTTCTGAGCACCGAGTACTGCTGCTTCTGCCGCTTTGGTAGCTGCCAGCTTGATATCGTCGCCTTGTCCAGCGCTTTGTGTCCAAGCATCCGCAAAGGGTACAAGCGCATCAATTAATGTCTTGTCTCCAACGACAGCACCTCTTCCGAAAGATCTTTCACCGGTGTCTTGAATCCCTTTGACAACGGCTTGCATCATATCGGCAAACTCCTGAATGGACAACTCCTGCTTCTGCTGTGCGGACTTGCTTGCGGCACGGAAGCCAGATCCCCAGATCGGTCCAGATGCTCCACCACAATGCTCCATGATGATCAATGAACATGCATCAAGGAAGTCACCGATATTGCTGAGATGATGAGCTAGAATGTCTTCCCACTCTACTTTTAGCTGCTTGAAGCCTTTGGCTACACTCATCCCAAAATCTCCATCTCCGGCATGGGAATCTAGCTCGCAGAACGGCACTTCGTTCTCGATAATGATCTCACTCATTTGATCGATCAAATAAACGATATTTTGTAAGGAAAACTGGTTATTCTTAATTACAGCTGCTTCAGCATTCGTATTATTCTTGAAGGATACCGTGCTGTCTGCTTTCTCTTCCTTGATGATCTCAGTATAGTTCACCGGCTCAAACGAACCTTTAACCGACAATGCCGGTGTATCACACGGAGCAGACAACCATTTCTTCAGCGTCTCATCCAGCTTCATAATCGACACCGATGCGCCTGCCATATCAATGCTGGTCATATAGTTGCCGACAAATACTTTAAACACTCGCTTATTTTTGGCTGTTAATTCACGTATCACAGAATTATTCAACAAATAAAGCTCCTGCAGTGGTGTTCCACCAAATCCGTTGATCAGAACGGCAACTTCTTGCTGCGTATCATCATTCATCTGCAAATTGCTCAGTAAGGACGTAACCATCCGCTGCGCTAGTTCATCCGCAGACACTGATTTTTCCCTGCGTATTCCAGGCTCACCGTGAATTCCGACACCGTATTCCATCTCATCCTCTTCGATATGAAACGTCGGGGTCCCTTTGGCAGGAACGGTGCAAGAAGTAAAGGCGAAGCCGATGGTGCGAACATGGTCAATCGCATGCTGCGCCGCTTCTTTCACTTCTGTTAAGGATAGTCCTGCTTCTGCCGCAGCCCCGGCTACTTTATGAACGAGAACTGTTCCAGCAACCCCTCTCTTCCCTACCGTATAGAGACTGTCTTCGACGGCAATGTCATCGTCTACCTTAACATATTCCACTTGGATGCCATCTTCACTTGCGAGATGTGCTGCATTTTTAAAGTTCATGATGTCGCCGCTGTAGTTCTTAATAATTAGCAACGTGCCCTTTTGGCTCGCAGAACTACGGATCGCTTGATAGACCTGAATCTGGGATGGAGAAGCAAACACATCACCGCATACGGCTGCATCCAGCATACCATTACCTACGAACCCGGCATGGGCCGGTTCATGTCCACTTCCGCCACCGCTAATAAGCGTAACTTTATCGGTGTTGATCTCTTTTTTAGAAATCACTTTAAATTTATCATTAAAATCCAGCTCAGGATGCGCCAAGACTAGTCCATTGCACATTTCCCGGACTAGTGTTTCCGGTTTATTCATAATTTTCTTCATTTTAAAGCTCCTTGCTTAGTTTGTATTGACGTCCTAATTGGTCGGCAGCCATAATCGCAGATGCTACCGCATCAACCGTAATTGGAAACGGCATCGAATGAATGGATTCCTCAGCAATACATGCTTTTTTGGCAACCTCAAGTAGTTCCTCATAAGTTACTTGCTCTACTCCAATATCCGCTAAGCACACTGGAAGGCCAATCGACAGGCAGAAGTCTAACACTTCTTTTAATTCGGAACGGTCTGCATTTTCAAGCACTAATTGAGCAATTGTACTGAAAGCTACCTTCTCACCATGATAATAATGATGTGTTCCTTCCAAAGCCGTTAAGCCATTATGAATCGCATGAATTGCTGCCAAGCCTCCACTTTCGAAGCCCAGTCCTGATAACAAAATATTCGTTTCAATGATATTTTCTAAGGCTGTCGTTACGATATTCAAATCGCAAGCCTGCTTCGCCTTGAATCCATTCTCAAGCAAAGTTTCATAGCACAGTTTGGCAAGTCCTAGCGATGTTACCGTCCCTTTAGCTTCCCCACAAACCCCTTCACGCACTCCGCAAGGTAAGCCTGCATTCACGTTGGAATAAGAATTTGCTGTAGCTCTTGCTTCAAAATAAGTCGAGAGTGCATCTCCCATCCCTGCAACAAGAAATCTTGTAGGCGCTTTGGCAATCACTGTTGTATCGATCATGACTACACTCGGACTTTGCTTGAAATAAGCATAATCATCGAATTCGCCCTCTGGGGTATAGAGGACTGCGGAGTGGCTTGTTGGTGCATCAGTGGCTGCTATAGTTGGAACGATAATCAGTGCTTCCCCTTCTGCTACGCATTTTGCCGTATCAATCGCCTTACCTCCACCCAAACCAATCGTACATGCACATTGATGCTCCTTGGCTAGAGCCTGCAATCTTGCGACCTCTTGTCTTGAGCATTCCCCATGAAAGCCGCTTTCAACTAGGGTTATATTAAATTTCTGTTTAGTTGCCTCTAATTTATCTTTCACACGTGTTACATCATCTGGATGTGCAATGAGCAGTGCGGAATCACCGAATGTTTTTACAAAATAACCTAAATTCAATAGTTCATTCTCACCTTGCACATATTTCGTCGGACTGATAAACGCTCTTCTCATTTTCATTCCTCCTAGGTTGTATATAGTTATATTATAGATTGCTCTATTTCGGTATGCATGAAACAATAAGGTCTAAATAAAGCGTTTTCTTATCGTGTTTTTTTGTCTTCTTTTAAAGAAATTGTATTATCTTGTCCTTTAGTGCAAAAATTCGCTATAATATTCAATATGTTTCTATAACTTTTCTAGGAGAATATCGTGATGCCCAAATCTCGCTTTAATTTAGAAGAAATTATTGATTTGAAGAAATGGGAGAAGTTGCAGGACTCCTTATCGCTTGTTACTAAAATGGCCATTCTTACCGTTGACTATAAAGGCGTTCCCGTGACCAAACACAGCTTCTGTCAGCCCTTCTGCCAAGGCGTACGCCAGGATTCTAACCTCTCTCAATACTGTCAAAAGTGTGATGCACGCGCCGGTATCGAAGCCGTTCGTTTGAACAAGCCGTATATTTATTTATGCCATTTCAACATCATCGATATCGCCATTCCAATTATTATTGACAATCAATATCTAGGTGCAATTATGGCCGGACAGCTTAAGCTTCGTGAACCTGACGTGTCACATCTGGAGCAGATTGTATCCAGGCCACCTAATGTAGACGCGAACATGAAGTTTAAGACGCTCCAAGAGGATTATGAAGCACTCCCTGTCTTATCCTATGATGAAGTAACGAAATGCGTGGACTTACTGCTACAGCTAAGCACCTATATCGTGGAAGAAGCCATTCATAAGCGTACGACAGTCGATTTGTACAAAAGAGTGCTGACCTCAGATATTGACGCAGCTGTATCAACTGAAACTTTCGACGAAACAGACCGTGCGTATCGCAAAATCCAATCCATTCAGCAAGAACTGTCAGGGGCGCTCATCGAGACCAAATTGAAGAATGGGGCTCAAAGATTCGTCTCTACAAATTCAGTGCTTCAGCCTGCTTTTGATTACATCTATGCGCACAAGAATGAGAATTTCACCCTAAAAGAAATGGCCAAGCTTTGTCATATCAGCTCCAGTTATTTCAGCCGCATATTCACAAAAGAAACAGGCGAGAATTTCTCCCTCTTCGTTGCCAGGCTCAAGATTGAATGGGCCAAACAGCTGCTGGAGTCCACAGACGCACCTATTCATCAAGTGAGCGATGATTTAGGATTCTGTGATACGGGCTATTTTATTAAAACATTCAAAAGGTTCGAGAACCTCACACCCGCTGTATACCGGAATATGTATATGAGTTGATCAGCAAAAGAAACCCTCCGTTAATACAATTAACGAAGGGTTAACTCCTCATTCCCACCAGTGCTTCATTTCACTAAATCCTACATCCCATAGCTTCACATTACCTTTAAGGATAATGGTTATTTCGGCTACGGTAACTAACGCCGTATTTACAAGCTCAGCTTTTGGACTATATTGTCCAGTCGATTGAAGTATTACATTACCATCAGCTACAATAATGAGTTCACTATTAGAGTCATCAGGATCAGGGAAAGCAAAGTTGAAATATAACAACATCTCTTTTTTATCACTGAAAGTGTAGGTGTATGCATTAATTTCTTCAACTTCGCTGCTATACAAGTTCATTTTTGGTAATATTTTTTCATCTGCGATAGTGAAACTGGAGAGGTTATGCGTGATGGGCATACTTTCAGTATGTTCTTTCACCTCCTGTAATCCGTAGATAACCCCTTCCCTTTTCTCCAGAGTAAAATCGATGATCTCAGAGATCCCCATGATTCCAATCAATAGAACAACAACAGTAAAAGCCGATTTTATAAGTGATTTCCAAGTGATTTTTGAAATAAATCCTATCTTATACGCGCAATATCCGACGGCAGCTCCTAATGTATTGGATATAATATCACTTACATCAAATGTACCTAAAAAACTTAAAGATTGAAGAGTTTCCAATACGAAAATGCTCATGATAAATATGAGGATAAACTTTTTAAAAGGTGTAGGATACAATAATGGAACTAATATCCCAAATGGGATAAAAGCAACGACATTCCCCAAATTATAAATCCACGAAAAGGATAGGTCAGAAAGGTTTGGGAAAAGCAGCGGTACACTTTCTGGAATCCACATAAACGTATACCCGTAATCACTGTATTCATGCGCTACTCTGTTGAAAGCGAAAAACATAAAATAGAAAATCAAAAGCGTGTAAAGAATAGTTCCTATAATAAGGATTTTTCGTAATTTCACTACCATTCTGTCTTCTCAATTCCCTCCATTTTGTCAATGGATTTAGTATATCTCTCCAAAGTGACTGTTCAGTGACACAGAAAGTGACGATTTAGTCATTCAAAGCTTATCTCGATAAAAAACGCATCGGTCTATGGACTCGATGCGTTTTTACTATATCGTCATTTAGAGAGAATAAAACACTATTGCTCAAGAAATTGATACACAGCCATCATTTCCTGTTTATTCAACTCACGAATACGAATGAAAATTGGAATATCTGCTACAGCCTCAATATTTGAGCTTTTAGTCAGAACATCACTTACTTTGCCAGTTAGCCAGGTTTGCACATCAATGCCTTCGACAATTTCCTTACGTCCTTCATCATTAATGCCACTTGCGTAGCAACTAACACATGGAATCGTTAATTTATAAACGCCATCATGGAGTCCATCTTCTGAAATAACTTTCTTCCCTTTACAGAATGGACATGGATGACTAGCTTTAATCTTATTAATTAAGGTGACCAGCTTTTTGTAACCAAACGCTTCATAGACATAGGTCAATTTTTTGTATTTTCCATTCGTGAAATACT
Organism: Paenibacillus sp. FSL R10-2734; assembly: GCF_037963865.1. Classification (NCBI taxonomy): domain Bacteria; kingdom Bacillati; phylum Bacillota; class Bacilli; order Caryophanales; family Paenibacillaceae; genus Paenibacillus; species Paenibacillus sp. FSL R10-2734. Next base: position 4,255,009 of record NZ_CP150170.1, read on the forward strand.
TATCAATGATGTATTCTCTGGTTTCAGTAATATTATCAAAATCACAAATGGTGATTCGATTATTGATGCTGATGGATTCAATGCTGCCGCTAATCTTACCCCAGAATGGCAGAGCATTTTGTAATACCATTTCATAGTGCGCAAAGCTCGCTAGCTCTAGTTCAAGCATTTTTAGAGCAACTTGTGTTTCCCTAGGCAGTAAAGAGACTTCCTCTGTAAGAACCATATTGCCGCCGACAATGGCTTTCATTTTCTCTAGTACCTGTAAATTGCCAACGGTACTAATCACTTGATCAAGTGGTTGTCCAATGAGCTCACGAATATCTGTGTCACCAAACTTTAGCTTTTTACGATGATTAAGTACGGTTCCTTGACAGATTGGACATGTAATCAATATTTTGGACTGTTTGATATGCTCTTTAATGATCGCTTTCGATATCACCATGTAGTTCCCAATGATGTAATTGAAGCCTTCCCAGGTCCTCGATGCCTTGCTTGCTTTATCATAAAATGACTTTTCCCAATACCCGTACCAAAAAGTATGCTTTTCTGCATCCGTCATCTCGTTATAACTCTTACTGATATCTTGACCGAGTTCATTCTTAAGCTCTTCAAAGATGAATTTTATTTTGGGTAATTGATAAAATTTTAGAATCTCCATTGCATCTGGATGCAATAAGCCATCCCAAAACGACATATTTTTATCCTGTAAAACAACATCAAAATCAAATTTTTCAATGACACGACGACCCTTGCAGCATGGACAATGATTGTCTTGATAATAGAAATCGAAGCTACTCGTATCTTTATTGGTTGGATGTGCCGACACAATATGGTTGATCAAGCCACCAATTTCATATAGAAAAGTGTATTGACTATACAAGTGACGTTCTAGATCAATGGCGATGACAGGCGCAATAGTATCCGATTCGTATTCACCATAAATCAAACGTGCCATGGAGGATAAGCTTTTTAAGATGCCACCCTTATAGACGTTTTCTGCATTTTTAAAATAGGCAATCTGATCTTCTTTTAAATAGTTAATGCCATTTTGTTGACGTAATGTTGAAGAAATTTGCAATGGAGCGACATGCTCTTCACTGTTTTGTTGACGATAATACTCTTCATGACTGAGGACATCGAGACACTCCACAGGTTCAAGCTGTCTTTTGCCAAAATCAACGATATAATCAGAGTTTTCTAGTATATATGAGTTATGTTCAATCATCATTATGGAGACGGATTCATCCTGAAGAATAACCCTGATGCTATCAATGAATTGATTTAGAATATTTTGCGATAATCCTTTGGAAGGCTCGTCAAAAATGAAAAGTGTATTGGGGTTTCTCGAACCCGCAAATAGCTCAGAAACTAAATGGACACATTGGAATTCACCTGTTGATAAAGACTGTGTTTTTCTTTCCAATGTCAAATAACCAAGTCCAAGCTTGATCAATAAGCTTAAGCGTTTATGAGCGATGTCTTCATTCGGCAGTTCTTCAATAATATCTTCAATCGAGCGCTGAAAAATATCATCAATCTCTTCACTATATTTTGTGAGCTTTCTTTTGATATCAAGAAAAGTTGCCACGGTGGACCGACTGGTAATCGATTGGTTTCGATCTTGCCCAACAATCACCAGCTTATCTTTGGGATATCGCTTCACAAAATCTTTGGACATACACTCATTGACCAGTGTAGATTTACCACATCCAGATTCACCTGTAAACGTTACAACTCTATTACGGGGAATCTGAATTTCGGCCATTTGAATATTACGACAGCAAAGATCTTGAAAGTGATGGTATTCTGTAGGCGCTGCCTTATTTATTTCTCCATTGATCGGCGCAGGACGAGGCGATTCTTCAACAATTTTCCCGCCGTATTTCCCACTACCTGGTCCAAAGAACAATTGCTCGTCCGTTATATCTAATACCGTATCAGAATGATCAATGAGCCAAATTTGATTTTTAAATCCTAATTGTTTGATTTGTTCTAATATTTTCAAAAGGGTTTGGTGATCCAGACCCACGGAGATTTCATCAATGATAATTACTGTATTTTCACTTGTTGCCATGAATTCTGCCAAGTAAAGTCGTGTTAACTCTCCACCTGACAAGGTGCCCATAATGCGATTTAATGTTAAATAACCAATATTCATATGGATTATGTTTTTTAGAATATTTTGTTTACCCTCACTAATGTTCAGAACTTCCGCTAAAGAAAGGATGGTTTCAATGCTTAAGTCGTTAATATCGGAAATACTCTTCGCTTGATCCAATAGCTCCATTTTATATTGTTCAGCTTCCTGATTATAGCGCTTCCCCTTACACTTTTTACATTCAACATTTTTAGTAGTTCCACGACCTTTACAATCTGGACACCAGCCTAATTCATTATTAAATGAAAAAACCTCTGGAGAAAGGTTATATTGTTCAGCAAGCGTAACACGAATCTCTGTAAACACACCCGTATGTGTGCCAATGGTTGATCGAGGATTGGAAGAAATCGATGATCTCCCTAGAAAAAGTACAAGCGGCATTTCTTCCATCTGGATTGCACTGAAATTGGTTTCCATAATGTTGGGGAATAAATACTGATATTCAGCCTTCGGCAATAGTGAAACGAGACGTTTCTTGGATTCTTCGCCTATGGTTTGACAAAAGGTTGTTTTACCAGATCCGGACAAACCAGCAATACCTAAGGATTGCTCTACTGGTATTACTGCATCTAACTTGTTAATATTGTTTGCGATTAATCGATTTATTTTCATAGTGGTATCATCTCATCTCCATTCTCTTCATGTAGTATTGCCATGATTTATTCCATTAAAAAGGGCACTTTCCGTATTTCAGAAAAGCGCCCTATTCTTGAAATTACAGTTCTGTTAATACTTTTTCGAGCTGACTGCCCATATTCGCCCAAGCATATTTAGCACCCTCAATAGCGCCTTGGCGAGCTTTGGTCTCTTCACTAAATCCAGATTGACCAAGATGTAGATGAACCTTACCATCTGATTCTTGGCTCAAAGTCCAAGTAACCGTAGTGCCTTCACCGGCACTATGCCAAGTATAAGATAATGTGTGTGGCTCGTCTACTACGAGAACCTCGCAATTTACAATACCATCCCACCATTCATTTGGCTCTGCACGAAATTGAAATTTATGCCCTACGACTGGTTTAAAGTCATTGCTCCAGATCCATTTCGCAAGTGTATCTGAATCCGTTAAAGCGTTCCATACCTTCTCGATGGAGCTTGTAAATTGATAATCTAAAGATACATCTGGTTTCATTATTCTTCCTCCAATAATAGTTTTAGTTTATCGATTCTTTCTTTCCAGAAGCCTTCGTAAAAAGATACCCAATCCCGAATTTCTTTCAATGGAGTGGCATTCAAACGATACCTCGTTTCTCTACCAACCTTTCGAGCAACTACAAGATCAGCATCTTTAAGAATAGACAAGTGCTTAGAAACTGCAGTACGACCCATTTCAAAATGAATCGTAATTTCATGTAGGGGTAATTCATCAACATCAGCCAGTATTTGAAGTAATTTTCGCCTTGTTGGATCTGCAACAGCGTCATATACATCCCTCACTTGACTATTATCGTTCAAAACCACCCCCACCTTTTCCGTAATATTACCTGTAGTGTAACTGAATATACTCTGTCTATACCCAAAAGGACACCATTTAGTGTCTAATTGATTATAGGACACCAAACGGTGTCGTGTCAAGATTCCTTAAACTTCCATTATGGTGATCCTCCATTAATTAAGCTTTCGCAAAACACAAATAAGCGGGTACCTCCACCTACATGGAGTACCCGCTTTAAATTATTTGAGTTTCAATCTTAAAACGATTCGAGAACGATTTTTTCGTTTTAGCGCTGCTCTTCTACATTTATCGCATTTATGTGATTTGGTACATTTTTGGCATTTAATGGATCTTCGATGTTTGGGGCTTTCTTTAGAGCTATCGCATTTTTGAATATGAATAACGAACGTCGAGGAATTGTTAGATGGTTCCGGATCAGGGGTCGATGCATGAACAGTAGCTGTATTAGAGATCATACCCTCTGCGAAAGAACTTATCTTTCCTCTAATTAAAACCGCGACTGATGATCCGTTAGCCAGTTTTCCTAATTGGTGAGTTCCGGTCCAAGGTACATAGTTCAAACCACCATTCATTGAGAACTCTACGTTTCTAATCAAGCTTGGAACAATGTCTGTTAAAGTTACATTTTCTGCATTTGAAGGTCCTGCATTAGACACTACTATCGAATAAGTGAGCAACTGACCTGGGCAAGCTTGATCTGGACATCCAAATTTGACAATGGATAAATTCGCAGTTTCACTAACATTGAGAGTGACCGTTGAAGTGTTATTGGCTGGATTCAGATCAGGCGTTGTCGTATTTACGATTGCCGTATTTGTAACCGGTCCACTAGAATAAGAGCTCACCATTCCTCTAATTAAAATCGTAATGGAAGCGCCATTTGCTAATGTTCCTATACTTAAGGAACCGCCCCATGGAGCAAAGGTAGTTCCTTCATTCGTAGAAAATTCTACGTTCGAAAGCACATTTGACACAGCATCGATTAGCGTTACATTTTCAGCGTTTGAAGGGCCGTTGTTAGACACGACAACCGTAAACGTCAGGAGTTGACCGGGTGATACGGGATTTGGACTCGCTGTTTTTACAACTGAAATATCCGCATATACGCTGATTGGAGTGTGGTTTGTTGATGTGTTGTTTGCTGGATCCGGGTCTTGCGTTGACGAACTTACGGTTACTGTATTTGAAATCGCATCCGACGCCGAGTTTATTACCGTTCCTCGAAAAATTATCGTAAGGCCGAAGCTGTTTCCTAAGGTGCCGATCGTATACGAACCCAACCATGGATTAAAGGTTACTCCCCCATCGATAGAAAACTCTACATTTTCGAGCTGACTTGGGACGCTTTCCGTTACTATCACATCCGTGGCATCAGACGGTCCTTCGTTCGATACGACTACGCTATAGGTGAGCAATTGTCCTGGGACAACGGGATCAGAGCTCGACGTTTTGACGATCGAGAGATCTGAAGAAGCACTCACTGGAGTTATAATGATGGATGTGTTATTACCTGGATCTGGGTCTGGTGTTGTCGAGTCTACGGTTACTGTATTTGTAATCGTACCCGACACCGAGTTTATTACCGTTCCTCGAAAGATTAGCATAAGACCAAAGCTGTTTCCTAAGGTGCCGATCGTATACGTGCCCGACCATGGATTAAAGGTTACTCCTCCATCGATAGAAAACTCTACGTTTTCGAGCTGACTTGGGACGCTTTCCGTTACTATCACATCCGTGGCATCAGACGGTCCTTCGTTCGATACGACTACGCTATAGGTGAGCAATTGTCCTGGGAAAACGGGATCAGAGCTCGACGTATTGACGATCGAGAGATCTGAAGAGGCATTCACTGGAGTAACGATGATGGATCTGTCATTACCTGGATCCGGGTCTGGTGTTGTCGAGCTTACGGTTGGGACACTTTCCGTTACTACTATATTGTCCGCAGCGAATAATCCTTCATTGGACACGACTAAATTGTAAGGAAGCACTTGTTCTGGAGAAACTGAATCAGGGATCGTCGTTCTGACGATAGAAAGATCGGTAGCTCCGTTCATTGGGGTAACGATGGTTGAAGTGTTGTCCGTTGGATCCGGTTCTTGTATTATTGAACTTACGTCTGCTCCTCCGTCGATAGAGAATTGGGCATTCATAAGCCCACTTGGCACGACATCGGTTAAGGTGATATTTTCCGTAGCTGAGGTTACAGGAGATGGATAATCAGCATTTTCAACTAAATGGTCCACCGTATTAATAATCGGAGTAACTGCTGTAGAAATATTATTAAATAGGTCAGGATCGGGTATTGTGGAGTTTATAGTTGCCGTAGTGGTAATCGTTCCAACAGATGAAGAAGTTACTATTCCCTGGAGTATAACAGTAACCGTATTCCCATTGACTAACGTCCCTAGGTTATAAGAATCGATCCAAGGGTTAAAGGTGACGCCTCCATCTACAGAGAATTCAACGCTGGCAAGCTCGCTTGGTGCAGTATCCGTTAACACGACATTCTCCGCAACGGACGGTCCTGCATTAGTTGCTATTATTGTATAAGTAAGGAGTTGGCCCGCAATAACTGGACTTGGGCTGCCTATATTAATAATAGAAATATCCGCCGAAGGAATAACAGGTGTATCAATCGTTGACGTGTTGTTGGTTGGGTCTGAATCAGGTGTTGTTGAAGTGACCATAGCAGTATTCGTGATTGTCCCCACGGTCGAAGCGTCTACAGTTCCTATTATGATAACGGTTTGAGAAGCACCATTCGGCAATGACCCTATACTATAGGAATTTTCCCACGGATTAAATGTAGCTCCACCATCTACAGAAAATTCTGTATTTGTTACTTGACTAGGCATGGCATCTATTAACATCACATTCTCTGCTAATGATGGCCCTGCATTTGTCACAACTATCGTATAAGTAAATATCTCACCAGTGACAGCAGGCATAGGATCAGCCGTTATAATTACGGATACATCCGCTTGAGATACATTTTGGTTAACGAGAGAGTCATGGCTAAAGTTTTGATTGGCTATTGTTGTATTATTGTTGATTTGAGTCGTTGTAACAGCTACCGTTAGTTTTCTAGGTCCATTTGACATTGTAAACCCGCTTGGCTGCGTAAAAGTAGTTGGTGGACATGCCGGTTTTGGAATCCCAGGTTCACCAGAGGAAAACTGACCATTATGATTCAAATCATTAAACACAGTTCCAGTAATGGTTGCCGCCATATAGTCTAAGCTCCTTTCTCAACTGAACATTTTCAAATCCACACCTAACACCTAAACAAGCAATCATCTATTAATAGAAACACACAGAGTATTTTTCTCGTATTAGTAATACGCTTATATCTATTAGTGGGTGAGGGCTAATGTACAATCTGGGTAATTATAATTATGTTTTTTGATTAAACCTGAGATAGAGCACCCTGCCTAGATTCCTTCAAGTACAACTGTCTTTCCTTCTCTGAACACTATGTCTACTCTATGATCATCGGGCTTTCTATTAACTCGAAAGTATGAAGAATATTCTATAATAGTATGAGCTAGTAAACCTTATCGAAGTTAATAGAATAAAGACAAAGGCATCGAATCTATGGATTCGATGCCTTTGTCTTTATCTTACTAGATCGATTCGAGCATGATCAAAAGTTTCTAAGTTCAATAAAGCGGCAACACTTCTTGTTTAAGCCCTGAAAAGAGTTCACCGGATTGATCAAAGAAGGTGTCAGGCAAATGATAATAAGCATCTCCCATAGATACGACTTTTAATTCAGGAATGATATACATGGCCATATTAGTTCCGTCCTTAAGGTTGAACTTGAGTTGATACGACTTCCCTTGGGATTGCGCCCCTGCAATAGCCTCGTATTCCTTATTGGTCAAATCTGCTTTTGTTGCGCTGTACAACCCCGTAATGATTGACTCCACAGAAGTATGATCAGTCATTTCTTTTAACACGTCATCCCCCACATGATTAAGAACATGGATATCTTTTGCATGCTCCTTTAGATTCGACAAATCTAGATATTCCTTTGCTGTCATCGTAGAATCATCTACCTTCGCCACGATTTCTGCCAAATAATAATGTTCTTCAACCTTAACAGCGATGCGGAATTGGGATGGGTACGTCGGGATTTCATATAGCTGCCCTCCAACTGCGAACGTCGATGAATAATCCTTTTCTACAACTTTATCTCCGTCGTTCTTCCCAATCTCTTGGTTCATATCAAAATCTAATGTTCCAAGTGATTTTTCAAGCTCCACTCCTGTGAACTTAAACTGAGCGCCATCGCCGACGAATGCATAACGAAATCCATTGTAATTTAAAATTTTACGAATTCCGGTGGGAGCTGAGACTGGCGTTTGCTGCGATATTTGTGGTGAATTAGTCAACGAAGGCATCAGAGGGGATTTATAAATACCCACTCCTAACAACAATGCTGCGCAGGCAGCGATTGTTCCCCACTTCGCAAATGATTTCTTATTCGTCCGTTTTGCTGTGTTGGCGTTTTCCACCAGATTGCCGTCTACATAACCAATAGTCTTAAAGAGATCTTTATTATTCATAGGATATAACCCTCTTTCTTAAGGAATGTTTGGAGTTTTTTTCGTGTTCTGAAAAGAACAGATTTGGTTTTACTTTCACTTATTGAAAATCGTGTTGCGATATCAGCCAAAGAATCAGAGTACCAGTATCGTCTTAAAAAAATATTCCGATGATCTTCGTTAATGTTGTGCAGGAATTTGCTTATGGATTCTGCCATTTGTTCTTCCTCGTATTGGCTCTCAACATTGTCAGAAGAGGATAAACAATCGTTTAATTCATCAAGGATCGTATCAAACTTTTTATTCCGCTTTTTGGCCATGTAATAATCGTATTTATTCAAGGCGATATTTCGCGTGATTCTCCCTAGAAAAGATGACAGCTTTTCAGGAGTTTTCGGCGGTATCGCTTCCCACGCTCCAAGAAAGGTATCGTTCACGCATTCTTCCGAATCTTCAACATTAGACAGAATATTTTGGGCGATCCGGGAACAATAATTTTTGTATTTTTTTGATGTTTCTTCTATTGCTGTTTCATTGCGCGCAAAGTACAGCTGTATGATTTCACTATCTTCCACTCCATCACTTCCGTTCAGTTTGATTAAGGCCTTCACTTATAAAGTAGGAAAAGAAAGGTTTTGGTTGCAAAAAAAATTATTTTTGTATGTAAACAAAGCGAGAAAACATTTTATGTCATCATAAGCTTCGACATTCAATGCCAATAATATGACGTGTGATCTTATCATTTTGATTCCTGAGGTTGTCTTCATTGAGCAATGCGCCTATGAAAAAAAAGCCGGTGTACCCTTTAATGGGAAACACCGGCTAATATATTTCAAATCGAAATAAACTAAACCCTCAAGGTTTTTGTACATGAATTGCCTTCTTTATTGTCCTGTCTTTACTCATAATTGTTTTATAAACCAGGGCTTAATCAATGGTAAAACCACGGCTGGTTGCATAGCTTTTGTATGATCCATTTGAGTTCCCGTTAGGATTTCAACATCCCAGCCTAAATCAATCAGCTTTGCTTTATTCTTTTTTAATATCCCAGCGATATCAACAGTAACATTCCCGAATTTTTCGCCGTATACGATGGTATCATTTTCTCCTGCAAAAGCTAGTTTTGGAAGACTAAGCAAATGGTGAATATTGCGTTCATCAAAAGCAGTGAGACTCTCGTATAAGGCAACAAATTGAGCTGTTACACGGGGATCTATCGATACCTTAATGTTATCCCAGTCTATCTCATCTGGTTTCTCTGTTTCAATAGGACTTTCAGCTGGCTCATTTTGATTACTCAAAGCTTGGGTGTGTGTTTTGTGAGTTACAATCATCATCTCTTGATAGGGACCCTTATAAGGCGGAAAACCTCCCATGACCAAGCTCTCCAGACGATTTGACCTGATAGCCAATTGTAGTCCAACTAACGCTAGCCAGGAATAGCCGTAATAGCTAAAGCTCTTAATATTCATTTCATCAGCAATGAGGAGGAGATCCTTCACAATATGGTCTACGGTTAGGTTCTCCACTGGATGTTGAAAGAGATGACCTTCATAATCAAAATAAAGCACTTGAAACGTATCCGCGAGACCTTCAACAAAATGTTCACCTAATTCAGGGTCTACGCCCCATAGCTTTAGATTCTCAGCCTCCTGATTGTACACGGATTTTTTAGCGATAGGTAACATGATCGTTGGACGATCTGAGCCTCCCGTTAATCCTACTTCTATTGCTGAATGGTTGGTTAATCGTATGATCTTTTTCAAACAATCCTCTCCTTACTGTTTTATAAAAATATCATATAACATTCATGCAATCTTTCGGTTTATCCCATTCTAAGCCTTGATATATCTTGATTAATTAGATTTAATGTTGTTGTAGCACTTGAAGGTTTAACTTGAATGTTTGGAGCGATGGCCATTATGGAAGATATTTATACACCAACAATGATAGCTAAGCAATTAAATGTAAGTACTACTACGTTAAGAAGATACGAAGATCAAAACTTAGTTCCCGAAGTACCAAGAACCGCTAGCAATCGCCGGTGTTACACAGCCATTCATGTCAAAGCTTTTATTACGATTCGGGCACTTTTGCAAGGATATGAGATTCCTGTTGTGTACGATGTGATGAGAAAGATTAAAGCTCGGCAAATGGAGTATGCACTTTGGTCAATCAATCAGGAGCAGCATAATACACAAGCAGAAAAGCTTAGGTTAGAGGAAGTATTACGCATGTTCCGTAATGCAGATTTATCAAAATACAAAGATTTAGAGGTAACAAATGCAATGACTATTGGTGAAGTTGCACAAATGGCAGGCGTTAAGCCTTCAGCCATTCGCCATTGGGAACAAGAAGGACTAATTACTTCGAATAGAAACAAAAACAACGGCTATAGAGTCTATACTTTAACGGAATTAAGAAAGATTATATTGATCAGCAGTTTAAGGAAGACCGTGTATTTTATCGAGAATATGAAACAGCTACTGAATGAAATAGAGACACAAAACTACAAAAAAGTTGAAATGTCCTTCGAGCTTGCATTGCAAAAATTGAACAGTCAATTAATGAAGCAGTTTTTGGGGATCGCCGAGCTTATGAAATATGTGAAATACTATTGAGTAAGCATAGATTTTTGGGGGACATAATCACGCTTCCTTAAAATCATTTATAAGAACGCAAAAAACTCCGTCCCTGAAAGGACGGAGTTGATTCCGATAGTTTAACAATCTAGATTTCTGCACGCCGTGACCGTTTATCTAATGTCCATGAGCAAGGATGTTGATAAGTTTGCCAAATGGGTCGCGGACATAGAATCGCCGAACACCCCAAGGCTCATCAACAGGTCCGTATTCTATCGTATATCCAGCACTCTTCATACGTTCAAACACTGCATCGACATCATCTACTTCAATCGATAGATCAGGAGTAGGCGTATTGGAGCCGCCTTGTGAGGCGAAGCTTATTTGAATGTTCTCCTTCCCGAGTAAGCCGTATGTTTCAATCCAACCATGATCCATCAATAAATCAAGCTCGAGTACGTCCTGGTAAAAGCTTTTTGCTGCCGAAACATTCTGAGTTTTAATATTTGTGACAATTCGTTTTACTCTCATTCTCAGACCTCAATTCTAATGGTATACTTTTTTAATTTTATTCAATTATCCTGTCCGTGAGCGGAATATTCGATTTCTATATCCAACCTTCGAAATGATCTGTTACAAAACGAATCTCACTCTCATAATGAGCCAAGTGACCCTCATCAACCATTTGTTGATAGGCAGGATTCCCATCGGCAGCACCATTTTTCAACGTATCGCACAGTACTATCAAACGTTGAATAATCCACTGTCGCAGATTATTAGGGATAGGAATTTCATAAGATTCAAAAAACAAATGAATTCGCCGACGGCGCTCTACGGCATGTATTTCATATTGGTATGCTACTGTGGTTCCAGCAGAATGGTCAGGTGCGAAACTCGCAAGTGGAACAGATGTGTAAAGGGTGTACGCAATGTCCCACATACGCGGACCTGGGCCTGCCATGTCATAATCAATCAGCGCCACAGGAGCCTTCTTTTGGAAGACAACATTATACAACCCTGCGTCATTATGACAGATCACTTCGTGTTCGGTATCGTCGGCATAGCTAAGCTGCCATTTGTCTTCCGTATTGGGACTAAACACTTTAGTCGCATCATGGAAACGACGCATAAGGCGTGCCAAGCCCACTAGCGTTTCGTCCGACCACATGTACGGTTCAAGTTTTGGATAATTGTTTCCTGGCGCTTCTCCAGAAATAAATGTCAATATTTCACGACCAGAATTATCGATTCCGAGAAATCTTGGTGCTCCCTCATATCCTTGTTTTTCCAAATGTTTAAGTAGTTCATGAACATTCGAACTCCAATAACCTATAGGGCGTCGAACAGTGTTCTCGATACGGACTATGTGATTTACATTGCCGCCTTTTAACACTTCTTCCTGAGTCATTTAGTTTTATTCCTCCTGGGGACTATTCCCCTAATAATAACAAAATGTACAAGTTATTGTTTATAGAGAACAATTAAAACTAAACTTCCCGTTCGAATAAGAATTGGGTCAGAGGTATGAGACTTCATTTAAATGAACCTTCTTTGGCATACTAAAATAAACAAAGGGCTACCTCTCGGCAGCCCTCTCATGTATGAACTATAGTTCACCATTTGCTTAGCAAATAGATCTCTTCCTTAATCATTAGTTAGAATTCAAGCAAGCACGGGCAAGCAGCTCAAATGAACGCAGCCGTTTCTCATAGTCTGGAATCATAGTAACGATAATGAATTCATCAACTCCATACAAGTGAGATAACTGTTCCAGCTTTTTTTTAATGCTTTCGGGTGTGCCTATCAGCAGCTTACGTTCCAAAAGCTTGGATTTCTCTTCGGCTGAGCCTTCTTGTTGGAACAATGTCATACCCGTAGAGGCGAGCTTCTCTGCTTCTTCCTCAGTATCTGCGCAAATGACACCAACAGCTACGATAGCCCGCGGAACAGGTGCAATTGAAGAAGGAATGAAATCTTCTCGGTAAGCTTGCAAAATCTCCTCCCCAGCTACATCGCTCATGAATTGACCAAACACATAGCCTGCGCCAAACTCGGCAGCATATGCCGCACTTTTCTTGTTTGTTCCCAGCATCCACAGCTCTGGCGATTCGGGTGGAGTCGGACGGGCGGTTATCTGACGTCCTTCATATGAATAGTTGCCCTGCAACAATTCGGTGACTCCCTTAAGCAGTTCCGGCATTTTCCAAACATTTTCGAGAAAATTTCCGCTCAGCGCTAAGCTTACTTCAGCAGCACCGCCAGGAGCCCTGCCTAACCCAAGGTCGATGCGTCCCGGATATAAACTTGCCAGCAAATGAAAAGACTCTACCACCTTCAGTGGTTTATAGTGTGGCAGCAATAACGCTCCCGACCCGATGCGGATATGCTGTGTTTTCGCTCCAATATGCGACAAAAATACCTCAGTCGAGGTACACGCTAAGCCCGACATATCATGATGTTCGGCAACCCAATAACGAGTATATCCCAATTTTTCAGCTGTTTGAGCCAGCACTACTGCTTGTCCCAAAGCAAAACCTGCATCCACATTATCAAATACAGGCACGAGATCTAATACGCTGAGTTTAAATGATGTTGTTGTCATGGCTACGTCCTACTCGAGGGTTTCGGTAAAATTCAATCATATCGATAAAACTAACCTTATAATTGCCAGCTACCGCAGCCAGGTCATACATTCGTCCATGGCCGTCATCTTTGGATGCGAATACAATATCATGCCGCAGCTTATCCATAATCACTTTGCCGATGAACTGGCGCTCGTATTCCGCATATTTTTTTTTGAACTCTTCATTAAATTCCCACAGGTCCTGGTATGATCGTTCGAGCATTGCATTTACCAAGGTCAGTTCATTGCCCTCTTTTTGCACCGCTACGTAATAATTCCCACGTTCATCCTTGATCAAATCCTTATACAACTCAACGTTCAAAGTTAACGTCTCCTCTCTGATTATCTAAGGGATAACTACTCCTTTAGAACCTAGCCTTATATACTTGCTGTCAGCACTGTTGGCTCTGTAGTAATTTGTACGTTTCCTGCTACAGCTCTGGAGATCATGCAAGAGCCTTCTGCTTTATGGGCAATACGAATAGCTTTATCGATATCGTCCTGTGACGCTTCTTTAGAAAGTGTGATTACAGGTGAATGTTTGATCGCATCATATGTAAAAATGTTATTCGTTACATCCACCGTCGCCTCTGACGTTAAGGTCAGACTTGAAGTTGTAAGCTCAGATCGCTCCAGCATGGCTGCAAGTGTAATGAGATAGCAGGTTGCTGCTGCACCGAGAAGCATCTCATCTGGATTCGTTCCAACTCCGGGGCCGCCCATTTCTTTCGGAATGGAGATTTGCGTCTTGAGCTGTCCCGCTTCAATCATTCCGTCACTGTTACGACCGCCGTTCCATACGGCATTTAATATAAATGGGTGTTTCATTTCTAGATGTCCTCCCTATCTTAAAATTGCATGGCATATTTTTAATCGAATACTTTACATGCTAACATAGAAGAATGCGGTGAACAAACAGGCTTAGGCCTACTGTTCGTGAGATTTATCTATAAATTAAATTTCAGGAGGCTCTATCATCATGATAAACGATACGGATATCAAACATCTTCAGCGTTGTATTGAACTTGCCCGAATCGCACTCGAGGTTGGGGACGAACCTTTCGGCTCCATCCTGGTCTCAGCAAATGGAGAGGTCTTGGCTGAAGACAGTAACCATGTATGCGGTGGTGACCATACTCAGCACTCGGAATTCGCTTTAGCTCGCTGGGCGGCTCAGAATATGTCACTGGAAGAACGTAAGCAGGCAACTGTGTATACTTCCGGGGAACATTGCCCTATGTGTGCGGCGGCTCACGGTTGGGTTCAATTAGGACGAATTGTTTATGCGAGCTCTTCGCAGCAATTATCACAGTGGTTAAGCGATATGGGCGTTGCAGCATCCCCCGTCCGTACTTTGACCATTCAGGAAGTTATCCATAATGCGGTCGTAGATGGCCCTGTAACGGAGCTTGCAGAACAAGTTCGGGAACTTCATCGACAATTCCACGGACAAAGACAGTAGTAAAAAAAGAACCTTTGATTAAAGGTTCTTTTTTATGTCCTAAACTTTGTGGGGTATAAACTATAGTTGCTATATATACAGAGTCCTAAAGTTCTTATACCATTAACTTTGTAAGCGATTAACTTTATAGGAGGAAATGACTTGACAAAGCCTGTGCAACCCAATGAACCTCTCGTAACTCATATTTATACTGCGGATCCTTCCGCTCATGTTTTTGAAGGCAAAATTTATATTTATCCCTCACATGACCTGGATCACGAAATGATCTCTAATGACAATGGTGACCAATATAATATGGAGGATTACCATGTTCTTTCTATTGATGGAGATGGCTCCCCTTGTGTTGACCACGGTGAAGTGCTTCATGTGAAGGATGTTCCATGGGCTAAGCAGCAAATGTGGGCTCCGGATGCAGCATACAAAAACAATACCTACTATTTGTTTTTCCCAGCCAGAGACCATGACGATATTTTCCGTATCGGGGTCGCCACCTCTTCTTCACCTTCCGGACCATTTACACCTGAACCAAGCTACATTCCCGGCAGTTATAGCATTGATCCCGCTGTTTTCGTTGATGATGATGGTAAATCGTATATATACTTTGGTGGTCTTTGGGGAGGTCAACTTGAAAAATGGCAAACCGGCTCATTTATTGCGGATGCCGAAGGGCCGTCTGAAACGGCACCAGCTCTTGGACCTATCGTAGCGGAATTGAGCGAGGATATGCTGAGCTTTGAAGGTGAACCTAGAGAGATATCCATCATCGATACGAACGGAAATCCGATTCTTGCTGGAGATGAAGAGAGAAGATATTTTGAAGGTCCATGGGTACATAAATACAACGGGTATTATTATCTTTCTTATTCCACTGGTACTACCCACAATATTGTATACGCTATCAGTAAAGATCCGCTTGGACCTTATGAATATCAAGGAAAAATCCTTTCTCCAGTGTTAGGCTGGACAACGCACCATTCTATTGTTCAGTTTAAAGAGAAATGGTATTTATTTTATCATGACAGTTCTTTGTCTGGTGGAGCTGACAACAAGCGTTCTGTAAAATATACAGAGCTGAGATACAACGATGATGGCACCATTCAAACCATCCATCCTTAGTTTTTTATTAAAATGGACTGCATGCTATAGTTCACAGGAGGGCGTTTTTGATGTCAATGACACAACAAGGTGCTTTTTATACGGGGGATTATCGCAATATATTTAAGGAGCTCGGCTTATCTGAAGATGAAATCAACGCTAAAATCGATGAAACTTGGAATGATTTATTTTATGGAGATCCGAACGTACGAATCTACTATCCGCAGGACGAGGATAAAAGCTATATTCTGGATACAGGTAATCTAGACGTACGGTCAGAAGGAATGTCCTACGGAATGATGATGGCCGTTCAAATGAATAAAAAAGAAGAGTTTGATCGTCTATGGAACTTCTCAAAGACGTTTATGCAGCACAAAGAAGGTCGCTATGCCAATTACTTTGCTTGGCACTGCAAGCCTGACGGTACAAGGATTTCTCAGGGACCCGCACCGGACGGGGAAGAGTTTTTCGCCATGGCTCTGTTTTTTGGCTCAAAACGTTGGGGGAACGGTCCGGAACCTTATAATTATTCTGAGCAGGCCCGAACGATATTGCATGCTTGTGTACATAAAACTGAAACAGGAGATGGCGACTCAATGTGGGACGCGGAAACGAAATTGATCAAATTCGTACCGGAATCCACCTTCAGTGATCCGTCTTACCATCTCCCCCATTTTTATGATTTGTTCGCCTTGTGGGCTGACGAACGTGACCACATGTTTTGGCGAGAAGCTGCGGAAGCCAGCCGCACATATCTGCATTCTGCATGCCATCCGATAACTGGCCTTGCTCCTGAATATGCTAATTTTAATGGAACCCCGGCAGAACCCCAGCCTCATGGTGATTTCAGCCATTTTTTCAGTGATGCTTACCGGGTAGCGGCTAATATCGGTCTGGACTGGGCTTGGTTCCAAAAGGACAGCTGGCAGGTCGATCAATGTAACCGGATTCAGGCTTTTTTTAGGAATATCGAAGTTTCCGATTACCGGCGGTATACCATTGAGGGACAGCCCTTCGACGAACCGGCGCTGCATCCGATAGGTCTGTTGGCGACCAACGCCATGGCTTCCCTTGCTTCTGATGAGCCGGAGGCAGAGCATTTTGTCCGTTTGTTTTGGGATACACCTTTGCGCACTGGACAACGTCGTTATTATGATAACTGTCTGTACTTCTTTAGTTTACTGGCCCTGAGTGGGAATTATCGAATTTATTGAAAAAATGATAAGTTGATTTTCACGTAAAAAAAGAACCTTATGATAAAGGTTCTTTTTTTACTATTTTAAGATACATAGAACTTTAGCATTACTTAATAACTACATATTCTAAGTTCACAAGCTTTGCATAAGCAATAATTTGGTCTGTGTTTAGCGTTAATGATACAACGGTATGATGTCCGCCGCCATTCTCGATCCAAGCTTTAACCCCATCTTGGAAGTTAGGCTTAACGTTCCAAAGTACACGAGCTACTGGAAGGTGTGGAGCTGGAACCGTCGGCTCAAATGCAGTAACTTCGTTGATCAAAAGCTTGTAATGAGTACCAAAGTCAGCCATGGAAACCACTACACCGTCTCCTGCTTTACCATCAAATACTAAACGAGCTGGATCGTCTTTACCACCAATACCTAGTGGAGAAACGATAATTTTTGGTTTGTTGCTTGCCAAAGTAGGATCTACCTCTAGCATATGAGATTGAAGAATGGATTCTTGGCCAGCCGTTAATTCATAAGTGTAATCTTCCATAAAGCCAGTGGATTGGTTATGGCTCATCACTTTAAGCAAACGATCGAGTGCTGCAGTCTTCCAATCGCCTTCACCAGCAAAACCATATCCTTGTGCCATCAGACGTTGTACAGCAAGCCCTGGAAGTTGTTTCATTCCATGTAAATCTTCGAAGTTCGATGTGAAGGCATTGTAACCGCCTTGATCAAGGAAACGTTTAATGGCGATTTCATAGCTTGCTTGTACTCTTACGCTAGCTTCCCAAGCTTCTTTACTGTTAGTACCATAATCGAATTCATACAGCTCTGAATATTCAGCGAGCAATGCATCGATTTCTTCTTCCTTAACTTCATTAATGACTTGAACAAGGTCACCAATACCAAAGTAATCAACAGTCCAACCAAATTGAATTTGGGCTTCAACTTTATCTCCTTCAGTTACTCCAACGTTACGCATGTTGTCACCAAAGCGAGCGACTTTGATATTGAAGCTTTCGTTATAAGCAACGGCTACGTCCATCCATTCTGCAATTTGCTTTTGGACTTCAGGGCGTTCCCAATAACCTACAACAACTTTGTTTTGTTTGTTCAAACGGGCATTAATAAAACCATATTCACGGTCACCATGAGCGGATTGGTTAAGATTCATGAAGTCCATATCGATTGTTGCCCAAGGAATACTTTCATTAAATTGCGTAGCAAGATGAAGCAAAGGCTTTTGCAGCATCTTTGTACCGCGGATCCACATTTTTGCAGGCGAGAATGTATGCATCCAAGTAATAACACCGGCAACTTCGTCACGGTAGTTGACTTCTTTCATGATGTTTGTGATTTTATCAGCGCTGACTGCCAAATCTTGTAACACAATTGGATAAGGTAAAACTCCGCTTTTATTCAAAGCATCCGTTAACGTTTGTGCGTGTGCTTTAACTTCAGCTAATGCTACTTCCCCATAAAGATGCTGTGAACCTACGACAAACCAGAATTCTTTTGCTACAACTGTTGACATATACATCCTCTTTTCTAAATTTTATGGTTTGATTATTTTTGACCGTAGTATGCGTCTTTTCCATGTTTGCGCAAGTAGTGTTTATCTAAAATGCGTTGAGGCAATTCCTCCGCAAAATGGTTCAATTCTCTGGCAAACAAATTCATTTTCGATACTTCATCCAGCACAACACTGTTCATTACCGCTGATTTTGCATCTTTACCCCAAGTAAATGGGCCATGTCCCTTAAGCAAAACACCGGGAACCGCCATAATATCTATTCCACGCTGTTCAAAGGTTTCGATGATTACATTACCCGTTTCTGCTTCGTAACCACGATCTATTTCTTCTTGTGTCAAGAAACGCGCACATGGGATAGAACCATAGAATGTATCGGCGTGCGTCGTACCCATTACTGGAACATCAAGTCCTGCTTGTGCCCATATAGTCGCCCAAGTGGAATGCGTGTGCACGATCCCTCCGATTTCGGAGTAATGCTTATAAAGCACTGCGTGAGTAGGTGTATCGGATGAAGGTCTCATCTCCCCTTCAACCACATTGCCATCCAGATCAACGACTACCATGTCGCTGGCTTTCATTGTCTCATAGCCTACACCACTTGGTTTGATTACGAATAAACCAGTTTCGCGATCAATCGCACTCACATTTCCCCATGTATACTTAATAAGACCTTGTCTCGGCAATTCCAGATTGGCTTGAAAAACCTCTTCTTTAAGTTGCTCTAACATCTTGCTCCCTCCATTCTCACACTAAATTGTCAACAGCGGATTGCTCTATGGCCAGACCTTTTTTATATCGCTCGATAAAGATTTCAAATCCTTTAATATCGCTTGGTTCAGGAAGAATCTCTTCCCCCTTAACATCTTTGAACACTTTTTGATCTAGGAAGTCTTCCAAGCTTTCTTCCTGTTTTTTGTTCATCATGTACGAGGCAAGAATAGCCATTCCCCATGCACCGCCTTCTCCGGCAGTTGACATTACAGAAACAGGGACATTCATTGAGGCTGCCATCATTTTTTGGCCAACTACTGGAGTCTTAAATAAACCACCGTGACCTAAAATGCTATCAATCGCAACATTCTCTTCCTTCATTAAAATGTCCATTCCGATTTTCAAAGCTCCAAATGCAGAGAACAAATGAGTCCGCATAAAATTAGCCAGATTAAACTTGCTCTCAGGCGAGCGTACAAATAGCGGACGACCCTCATCTAACCCAGTAATATTCTCACCTGAGAAATAACCGTAGCTTAGTAATCCACCACCGTCTATGTCTGCTTCCAAAGCTTTATTCAGCAACACACTGAATAATTTTTCAGATTCTACCTTTTGTCCCATCGCTTCATAGAACTCGCGGAATAATCCGAGCCAGGCGTTGAGGTCACTTGAACAGTTATTCGCATGAACCATACCTACTGGACTTCCGTTCGGTGTAGTGACCATATCAATTTCCGGATAAACCTTTGAAAGCTCTTTTTCTAATACAATCATGGCAAATACAGATGTTCCTACAGAGACATTCCCAGTGCGTTTTCTAACGCTATTCGTCGCAACCATCCCGGTTCCGGCATCCCCTTCTGGAGGACTAAGCGGAATACCTGATAGTAAATGCTGTGATGGATCTAAGATCTTAGCTCCTGCTTCGGTTAATATACCTGCTTGTTCCCCTGCAGAATACACCTTAGGAAACAGTTCACTGGTCTTCCACGAATAACCCTTGCCTGCAATAAGTTCATCAAACTGCTTTATCATAGATTCATTATAATTTCTTGTGGATTCATCAATTGGGAACATGCCCGATGCATCTCCGACACCTAGTGCCTTGTTTCCGGTCAATAACCAATGAATATATCCTGCTAAAGTCGTAACAAAACGTATCCGTGGTACATGTTCTTCCTCGTTTAATATCGCTTGATAAAGATGAGCAATGCTCCATCGTTCAGGAATATTAAATTTAAAGAGATCGGTCAATGCTTTGGCTGCCTTACCCGTTGTTGCATTACGCCAAGTACGGAATGGAACAAGCAATTCATCTTGTTCGTCAAAAGCCATATATCCATGCATCATTGCAGAGAACCCGATCGAACCGATGGTTTGAAGAGTGATTCCGTAATTCCGTTCAACTTCTTGCTTCATTTCGCGATAAGCGTCTTGCAGACCTTTGATAATATCCTCTAAGTTGTACGTCCAAAAGCCGTCTTTCAACTGATTTTCCCATTCGTAACTTCCAGAAGCGATCGTTTGAAAGTTATGATCAATAAGTATTACTTTGATACGCGTGGATCCAAATTCAATACCTAGCGAAGTCTCTCCATTATTGATCGCTTGCTCGATGCTTAATCGATTCGATATCACGTTAGTCACCTCTCTGATAGCGCTTTTTAAAATATAAGAATTTATATGCTAAACAACTATAATATCCTTATATTTTTACGAGAAACGGTTATCGTCATTAAAGGGCGACAACGTCGTTTCTTCTTGTAAGGTAATGATAAAAGTTTGCTTTCTTAATTGACAGGTATAGTATAATTTTTTGTACGTACATTTGTCAATGAGATAGTTATATATACATACAAATGTGGATATAATAATGATTTATCCTATATTAATGTGGTGTATCATGAACTAAAAGCCCATGAAAAAGAGCCCCTTTCTATTTATTTCGCAGTCATGCTATAATTTGTACATACAACTTTACCGAATGTACGAATAACTTAGCGAACAAGTATGGAAAGAGGAATTACATGAAACCAAAGTATCAAGTGATTATAGATGATATCAAAAGCAAAATCCTTTCGGGGGATTACAATGTAGGAGAACAAATTCCTACAGAGTCTGCCTTGCAGTCGATGTACGAAGTTAGTAGACAAACTGTTCGAAAAGCTATATTAGAACTATCCAACGAAGGATTCCTGCGCAGCGAGAAGGGTTCTGGCACTTACGTTAGTAACCAATATCGCTCGAAGACTAGCGGGAGTTCCCACAAGAAGACCATAGGAGTAATCACGACTTATATTTCCGACTATATATTTCCTTCCATTATCCGGGGGATCGAGAGCCGACTAAATGAGGATAATTATTCTCTACTATTGGCTAGTACGAATAACGATGTTGCTCAAGAAAAAAAGGCCCTGGAGATGATGCTGTCATACGGTGTGGATGGTTTAATTATTGAACCTACGAAAAGCAATCTATATAACCCCAATATTGCTTACTACCTGTCGTTTAAGGAGCAGGATATTCCACTCATTATGATCAATGCTTTTTATGAAGAAATAGAACTGCCTTATCTTTGTCTCGATGATGTACAGTCCAGCTATCTGGCAACAAAAGAATTGATATCCAAAGGGCACACCCAAATTGGGCTTATTGCAAAAATGGACGATTTACAAGGAAAGTATCGAATGAAGGGGTATATTAAAGCACTCGAAGAAGCAAAATTGCGGTTTTATCCAGATCAAATCTTCTCGTTCAACACAGAGACTAAACAGACGCTATCTACTAACTTGAAGGATTTCCTGAATAAAAATAGAGCCACGCTCACAGCCATTGTGTGTTATAACGACGAGGTTGGATTGGAAGTAGTCAATGCCTGCAGGCAATTGTCTATCGCTATTCCGGAGGAATTATCGATCGTTGGACAGGACAATTCCTATATCGCCCAAAACGCGAACATCAAACTAACCACTTTGACGCACCCACAAGAAACCATGGGACGAGATGCAGCGGATTGGGTCATTAAGAAATTACAAGGAAAAAAGGATCTGCCAAGTAATACTTATTATCAACCCATGTTAATTGAAGGTGAAACTGTGGTTGAGAGATAGGTTGCAATTTCAATAGATGAATTGATGAAAAGATTGGGTCAAGCTTCGTTTATACAAGGCAAGCAACCCACCTGTTTTTTGGCTGGTGGGTTGCTTTTTTTTTTGATTTTGTCATCAAAAACTATAGCATATACCGTGAACTACGAAAGGGTGCCTTAGCTTAAAAGACGAGTACTATACCCGCACTCGTTTACTCGCCACGACTCACACGGAAACCTTGATCAGGGCCCATACCATTCGCATCGAACTTGCCCTGAAAAGATATCTCGTTGTTATTGATGTTGCCGATCCATCCGCCGCCCTTCACTAGCCGGAAAGAACCAATATCACTTCCCATGTCTCCGTACCAATTCCAGCACCATTCCCTTACATTTCCTGACATATCATAAATTCCTAACTCGTTGGGTTTCTTGACACCTATAGATTTTGTTTTATTCTTGTTGTTTTCTATGACAGGCCAGTTCCATTCACCAGATAGGTATTTATCTCCTGCGTTTTTCCAATACCAGGCTACCTCATCTGCATTGTTACTCCCACTATATGTGTAACTCTTGCTCAGCTGACCTCCACCTGCGGCATATTCCCACTCTGCTTCCGTCGGTAAACGATAACCATTAGCTCCCTCATTGATCGTTACGGTCCATTTTATATTATCGTTATCACTCTTATTATTTGTGTCCTCTTTATTCTTATCTATATTGTAATAAGGTTTTAAACCTTCCTTCATACTTCGCTTATTACAGTACTCAACAGCGTCATACCAGCTAACCATCTCTACCGGCAAATTGTCGCCTTTGAATTCTGAAGGATTACTTCCCATTACTTCAATCCACTCTTTTTGTGTTACCTCATATTTACCGATATAAAAGTTCGATATGGTTGCACCATTGTAGTTGGACTTTGTGTTTATAAAAGTCCCACCTTTTACAAATATATCGTTATCATTCTTTTCAGGATTTTCTTGTGAGCAAGCGCCGATAACACCAACTGTAGCTATTAATAGGAAGATCAATAGTTTTCTCATTGATTTATCTCCTTTGAACTGATAAGAAAAATAAAAAGTTGTGATGACTGACTGGTCCACTAGTATGTAAGTAAGTATTATTTGTTGGAAAATATAAGGCCGCCGGCTGTTAGACCGGCAAACCTTAGCAATATCAATGATTAAGAGATTTCAGTTGTTCCATTTGCAATTGTCTGTTACCACACTGTTACGTTAGAGCTTCCACTACTTTGATACCCCTCAGTCGCTAACACTTGATAAGCCCAACTACTCCCCAGATTCATTCCGTGTGTCTTCCATGCATTAACATGGTTGCTAAAAGTGATAGCGACATTGCTTCCAGTTGGTCTCTTCGACTGTCTTACACTCCAGAACTGGGTGAAAGTTGCAGTGCCGTCAATGGAAGGTGCATTGGTTCGAGTAGTCGTATAAATGTCATATGTGCCCCCATCACTGGTCACGGTGCCTTTAAATGTTCCAGTTGGTCTATAAGTACCCCAGCTATCAACTACGTAATATTCTATGAGTGAGTTTCTCGTCCACCCATAGAGTGTCAAATATCCATTTCCGGATGGTGCCCAGACGCCGGCATTATAGTTTATAGTCCTTGTGGGTGATCCGGTATTCCAGCCTTTACCGACAACGAAATTCCCGGTATTTGACCATGAAACACTGTAATTCCCACCTGATCCATTGGTAGCATTTACTGTTCCTCCACCATCGGTCCAATTTTGCCAATAATCTGTCGCTGCGTTTGAAGTTGCTGCAAACAAGCTAAAACTCAATGAAGCAGCAA
The DNA here is from genome assembly GCF_037963865.1 of Paenibacillus sp. FSL R10-2734. NCBI lineage: Bacteria > Bacillati > Bacillota > Bacilli > Caryophanales > Paenibacillaceae > Paenibacillus > Paenibacillus sp. FSL R10-2734. Next base: position 4,279,288 of record NZ_CP150170.1, read on the forward strand.
TAAATGCAGTCAAGATTTTCTTGTTCATCTTAAACATAATTTACCTCCTAAGTTTTTTGATTTCATATTACTTGTCTGACCTCAAGTATTTTCGTCTGTCGTTTCTAGTGTAGTTTGGTGGAACTCTCCTTCACCACATCCTTCCATTTATATAATTGTAAGCGATTACAAATAGAAGCTTATCATAACTTACTTACAATTTAATCTGTTTAAATTAAAGGTCTTACCCCAAAAAGTATTGCTCTTTTATAGTTAAATATGGAATTATAATAGAAAAAAGGAGAGCTAAAAGCCCTCCTTTTACCAGTTCTTATATTAGATTAATTATGCCACTCTCACATACGTACCTTTAGTCATTCTATGTTTTATAACTCTTGATTTGCATTTCAGTTGCATATTTGAATAATCTGGTCAGCCAACTGCTTTACCTTGATAGGTTTAAGATCCTTATTGAACAGACCCATTGCTTTTATAAACGGAACCATAGCGACGGCATCAGGACGATCCCCATATACTAGACTCGGTTTTACAATACCGATTTTTTTACCACTCGCTTGGGCGACATTCTCACCCTTTTGCTTGGATTCAAGAAACAGCTTGTTTTTGCCCAGCATACCAATTCGACCTGAGATGTAGGATCCCTTAGGGATGTTCAATCTGTTCATAAGCTCCACCATGATTTTTACAGGTTCAACATTCAGCTTTTCGAACTCTTCTTTGCTGTTTGCGGTAGCCGTACCAATCAAATCGACGATGGCATGTGCTTCTTGAGGCAGCTTAGAAATGTAAGAATCGATATCAAAAATATCGACAGACATCCATTTAACACGCTTATGGTTCACAAGGCTCGGTAATAGCTTCTCAGGCTTTCCATTCCGAGATAAGCTGATGATCTGAACCTTTGAGTCTATTCTTAACCATTCTTCCATTAGATGTGTTCCGATATAGCCACTTCCACCCATTAAAATCACATTTTTCATTTCTATCACCCTTCATCATTTATTGTTTTTGTTCGTGTTCTTGAGAATCCTTGATGAACTCATCAATATGGTCAAACAGCTTTTTGAGTCTGAAAATATCACTCTTGAGTACATCCAGATAATAATAGTTTTTTGTTCCTTCTTGATCATAACCAATCAAATTGGCTTCTTTTAATATTTTTAAGTGATGAGAGACGGCCGGACGTGATAAATTAGTCCTTTGTGTCAGCTCGCCAACTCTGATTCCCTTTTCGCTTATACTTTCACCTTCAATCAAAGCAATAATGATAGATTGACGGGTCTCATCTCCAATGGCTGCTAGAGCTTTGCTACACTCACCAAATTCCTCAGCCAGATTTTTCAAACGTTTTTGTCTGTCCATAGGCAGCCCCTTTGGTTTAATGGTTTAATCTTATGAACTATTGTACATGATTTTTTATGAATTAATTCTTCGGTAAAGAAATTCGAGACCATTGAATTGGATAAATAAAAAACCACCGATCTAGTTCAATTAAGATCAATGGTTTCTATTTATTTTGTAGAGTTCAATCAATGAAATGCTCGTTATTGGTACAGATAGCTTAGCATGGTGTAGCCGTAAATATTTTGGGGCAGCTTTTTAGAACTAAAAACAATGGTTCCCTGTAAAACGGTTAAGAAATAGTGCGCATGATACTCTGGTACGCCAGGAAGAAATTCTCCATTCTCCATCCCTTCCTTAAAAATCTTCGATAAGAATGCTAACACCTCATCGTAGTCCCTATTTAATGCTTCTTTAAGCTCAAGGTTGACTGCATCAGAATTTATAATTTGCTCCACAAAGAAATAATGAAACCCCGCCTCATTCCATTTCCGTTTATCAAAATCTCGCACAATGCCTTCAAGGAGCTCTTTTGGGCTTTTAGTCTGATATAGTTCTTCGAGTTGTTCTTTAAAGCTAATCAAGTTCAGATGTATGAGCGAAGCGTAAATTTCTTCTTTTGATTTAAAATAGTTATATATAAGCCCATGGCTCATGCCAGCTTTTTTAGCAATATCTGATATCTTCGTGGCTTCTAAACCTTTTTGAGCGAATAGTTCAACGGCATGTTTTAATATATCGTTAGTTCTTTCCTTACGTAATTCTTGATCCCTATTTATATTTCGAGGCATATTCTCACTCCAACCCGTTGTGACTTTACTTATCAAATTGTGTTTTTATAAGAATACGATAATCAATACAGATTAAAAATAGGGCTTACTCAATAGTAGATTTTTAAATAAAATCTCCCCTATCCAAAACTCCATAATAGAAGACAATAAATCCCTAAATGATCACATTTAATGGAAGTTCATTTAAAGATATACTTTAATGTAAGCGTTAACATAACACTTCTGGAGGTGGCCCGTATTCGTGTATGCCCGTATCATCACGCTAATGAATAATCTAAGACTAAGAACGAAGTTGTTTCTGTCATTTGGCTCTGTTGTTCTTCTTCCAGTCTTAATTGTAGGGCTTTTCCTCACGAATGAACTTCGGAATATGGCAATGGCTAATGCACTGGAGCAGATTACCGCCAATGTGGATCGGGTGAAGAAACGGACTGGCGAAATGCTCAACATCCCACTTGATATTGCCTATCGTCTATCAAATGACAGTCGTCTGGAAGAGGTAGCCAACCATCGTTATGAATCTGTCTATGATGTTGTGGAAGCTTACTGGAACTATCCTGATTTCCGTGATTTTGTCCGATTGTACAACGAAGTATCCAGTATCCGCTTGTATATCGACAACCCAACGGTTCTTGACAACTGGGAGTTTCTACAGGTGGATGAGAATGTTAAGCAGGAGCAGTGGTACCAAACCGCGCTCGCCCAAAGGGGATTGGTACGTTGGAATTATATTCGAGACAATCGTGATGGACGATATTATTTGAGTCTAATCCGAAAGGTTAATTTTTATAAGGAGAGAACTACAGGTGTACTAGTTGTGAATGTGAATACGAATAAACTTAATGCTATCCTCAAGCAGGAATCCTTTGAAACCCTTATTATGGATGAGAATGACAATATCGTTGCCTCAAATCGCGTAGATACACAAAATAAATCACTAACGAACATTGACCTAACAACCTTATCCGCTAGTGGGCTAGGTCCCCACGATGTAACTATTGACGGTAAACCCTTCAAAATGATGATCGATCATTGGCAACCAGGAGGAAGCTTGAACAGCCTGCGCATCATTTCCATTTTTTCTGTAGAAAGTATCGTCGATGAGCCCAACCGTATTATTTTTCTAGCTTCCATTGTAATCCTTTCGGCATTGATTATGGCTATTCTCCTAATTTACTATGTCTCGCGTCTACTTACCGGAAGGATGCTGTATCTGAGCAAGCATATCTCTAAGGTCGCTTCAGGAAATTTAGGGGCCACGCTTGTTATCGACGGTAAGGATGAAATCGGTCAGCTCGCCAGACAATTTAATAATATGGTACGGAACATTAACCATTTAATGAGCGAGGTCCAGGAATCCAATCGGCAGAAAAATGAGACCCAGCTTAAACAGAATGAGATCAAATTCAAGATGATGGCCAGCCAGATCAATCCCCACTTCCTCTTCAATGCCCTAGAATCAATCCGCATGAAAGCCCTTGTTAGAGGCCAAGCAGATATTTCTCAAGTCGTTCGACTATTGGGAAAAATGATGCGTAAAAACCTTGAGGTCGGCAATGGGATGATCAGTCTGCAAAGTGAGCTTGAAACCGTAAACTGCTACCTGGTCATCCAAAAATTCCGCTATGATGACAGACTCACTTATGAGCTTCATGTGGATCCAAAGGCGAACCTTTTTCAAATTCCTCCATTGATTATTCAGCCTTTAGTAGAGAATTGTGTCATCCACGGATTGGAGAATCGAATTGAAGGCGGTATGGTCCGTGTAGAAATCCGCTTAGAAGACAGTTATCTAAAGGTTCAGGTATCTGACAATGGGGCGGGTATTTCAAAAGCGCGGATACAAGAAATTAGAAAGATGCTAGAGAACAATGATGACTATGAAACTAATAATATTGGGATGCGCAATATTCATTTGCGGCTGCAGCTGACCTACGGCCCGCAATGTGGGCTGACCTTAACAAGTCAAATCGGATTTGGTACGCAAATCAGCTTTGCGATTCCATTAAGGAGTGATTCTTATGTATAGCGTGTTGATTGTAGATGATGAGCTGGCGATCCGCGAAGGACTTGTTGCTCTGCTAGACTGGGAGAGTCTTGGATATCAAGTCATTGATTCCGCGGCGAATGCCATAGAGGCTAAGCATAAATTTGAACTTTACTCCCCTGATTTAATGATAGTAGATATCCGCATGCCTGGTAGAGATGGTCTAGAGCTTGTTGAAGAACTGAGAAAGCTGGATCCGGAAATGCACATCATTATCCTTAGTGGTTATGCGGATTTTAGCTATGCCAAGCGAGCACTATCTTTTGGCATTGATAACTATTTGCTCAAGCCGGTGGATGAAGATGAATTGCAGCTATACTTGGCAAATCTGTCTATTGAGCTTGACGCGCGTATTGCCGATCGTAAGAATCATACCGCAGTCAAGGTTTGGAGCCGGGAGATGCTGGTTCAATCCTTGTTAATGGATCGAAGCGCCCAGACTACGCCAATAATGGAGACAACCGTTCTTGAAGCAGGACTTCTTTGGGATTCCTATCAGGTGGTCCTAATTAGGCTGTTGCTTCAGGACAATTCAGACCACGGCCCTTCAACAGTCGTAAAGGCGAGACTAGCGAAAAGCTTTGAAGAACATGATTGGGGCGTAGTATTCTTGCTAGATTCTTATTTAGGCGTTCTGCTGCAGCCCTCATTTCAAAAAGAGCTTGTACATAAATTAATGGTTCAGAATATACAGGAAGTGGTATTTGACCATGAACTTGAATGTATCATCACCGCAGGTAATATGGTGAACACACTGGAAGATATCCCTGTCTCCCACCAATCTGCGCTGGCAAGGATGAAGGAGCATTTCTTCTATGACGAACCGGGGATGATTGGACCTGATTCCATGAAAATAAAAAAAGAGCTGTCAGTTAGTCCTGAGGAAATAGAAAACCGGCTGGGGTCCGTTGTGGAACGATTGTTTTTTTCTATGGATACCGGCAGCAGCGCGTTACTATTCTCACTGATTCAAGAAGCTGGAGAACTAATGATTACCGCCAATTATTCCGAGATGGCCGTGAAATCGCGTTATGTGCGTATCGTCACTTTTCTACTCAATAAACTCTCTCTCCAATATAAGGAGCTGAGTCCTCTGCACAGCAGCATGGATGAGCAGATCGAACAAATTTATAAACATATTTCTCTACCTCAATTACAGCGCTATACCTCCACTCTTCTGGAGTATTATGAAAAAGGTATTACCCATGACGATATGGAGGTTTTCCTAAAGCGGATGTTGGACCTTATCCATCGACACTATAATAAGAATCTTAAGCTCGACACACTAGCGGATGTATTTAGCTACAGTAGTGCTTATCTAGGGAAGCTTTTTAAGAACAGCACAGGGTATTCCTTCAACAGCTACCTGGATAAAGTCCGCATGGAAAAGGCCAAGGAGCTGCTAACTCAAGGCTACAAAATCCATCTAGTCGCAAACGAAGTTGGCTTCAGCGATGTAGATTATTTCCGTGAAAAATTCAAGAAGCTTGAAGGCATCTCTCCCTCCGACTATCGTAGAAAGAACTTGGAATAAGTTTAGGCTTTTTCAGTAAGCGCTTACGAAAATAACGAATTCCCCCCTGTTTTTTATATGAAATATTCGGGTGTTTCCTTCGCTTTCTGTGGATTATGATTATGGCATATCGAAGGAGGGACATAGATGAAAGCGATTACCTCAAAACCTCAACCGGAGACGAAGAAGCCCGCCTCACGTTTTTGGCCAACTTTCTTGCAGCAGAAATACCTTTATATGATGGCCTTCCCGTTTGTGCTCTGGGCATTTGTATTCAATTACTTACCTTTGTGGGGATGGACGATGGCCTTTCAGAAATACAAGCCTGGTAAATCCTTTTTCGAGCAGAAATGGGTCGGCTTGCAGTACTTCAGGGAGCTGTTCCAGGATGATCAATTCTTCAATGCTCTTCGCAATACGCTCGCTATGAGTATCATGGGCCTGTTGGCCGGATTCATCATTCCCATCATATTTGCCATCCTTGTGAATGAGCTGAGGCTGCAGTTTCTGAAACGATTTGTGCAGACCGTCTCTTATCTCCCCCACTTCGTATCTTGGGTGGTTGCTGCCGGGATTATCACCAAGATGCTCTCTACCGATAACGGTGCAGTGAACGACCTACTATTAAGTCTCCATATAATCAGTGAACCCATTCAATTCATGGCCAAAGGTCATTTATTCTGGGGAATCGTCACGGCCTCGGATGTTTGGAAGGAAACGGGCTGGAACACAATCATTTATCTTGCAGCCATTTCAGGTATAGGTCCAGAGCTTTATGAAGCGGCAAGGGTAGATGGTGCAAGTCGCCTGCAGCAAGTGAGGAACATTACACTACCAGGCATTCGGACAACGATAATTATTCTGCTTATCATTTCCATCGGGCATTTAATTAGTATTGGGTTCGAGAAGCAGTTCTTGCTCGGTAACAATCTGGTACGCGACTATTCGCAGACGCTGGATCTGTACGCGTTGAATTATGGTCTCGGCATGGGTCGGTTTTCCTTCGGTACAGCCATTAATATTTTCAATTCTGTGGTGAGTGTGATTCTTCTGTTTGTCGCCAATGGGATTTTCAAAAAAATAACTAAGGAAAGCATCATATAGGAGGCCCTTATGCTAAGTAAAAGACTGGCCGCCGTGTCATGGTCGGACCGCATCTTCGATCTGGTAGTCTATATAGCGATTACAGTAGTGACTATAGCTACGCTATATCCTTTTCTGAACGTGTTGGCGATTTCCTTTAACGACTCCACAGACAGCATTAAGGGCGGTATTACGATATATCCACGCGTGTTCACCTTTAAGAACTATGAGACGATCTTTGCCTATTCTGGACTGATGACCGGACTAAAAATCTCGATCTTGCGAACGGTAACTGGCACGATTCTTGGATTGGTCAGTGCCTCTATGTTAGCTTTCACTCTGAGTCGGATAGACTTCCAAGCCCGAAAGTTCGTATCTACTTTTCTAGCGCTTACGATGTATGTCTCAGGTGGACTCATCCCTGTTTACATCCTGATCAAAGATCTTAATATGATAGGAACCTTTGGCGTGTATGTTCTCCCGGGTCTCGTCAGCGCATTTAATGTATTTGTTATACGTTCCTTTATCGATGGCTTACCCTATGCGCTACAGGAATCCGCTAAGCTAGACGGTGCAAATGATTTCACAATTTATTGGCGTGTCATTCTTCCACTGACCAAACCAGCGTTGGCAACCATCGCTCTCTTCCTCGCCGTTGGACAATGGAATTCATGGTTTGATACTTATCTCTACAACGGTTCCAAGGATGCGTTGACTACCCTGCAGTTTGAGCTAATGAAGGTTATCCAAAGCACGACAACTAATGCGGACAATTTCCGTGGCCGCAATATGACTGAGGTTATGGCGCAAATCTCTCCGGAATCAGTCAAAATGGCGATTACTATCGTCGTCACAGTCCCTATTCTGGTGGTCTATCCGTTTTTGCAGCGTTATTTTGTCAAAGGTATGACTTTGGGTTCGGTAAAGAGCTAGTATGCTACTGGTATCAGCAGGTTCTGACCTGTGTATACAATATCTTCTTGACCAGAAAAAAGGAGGGTTTCTATTCATGACAAGAAAGACAGCAAAACCACATGTGATGTTGATGGTCTTGACCTTACTGATTAGTGTGCTGGCAGGCTGCAGCGGATCAAGCAATACAAATAAAACAGCTGATAACAACGAAGGAAATAAACAAACTAGTGAAGTTAGTGCCACCGCAGCGGCTACTGCTGAAGCTACTACACAACCCGAAGATTTAAGTCCGCTGACACTCTCCTTCTTCGCGGAAGACCCAAATCCAAACTGGAACAATATGAAGGATGACATCAGTAAAGTAATTACGGAGAAAACAGGCGTCACACTCGATGCGGAATTTGCTGTAGGTGATCCACAACAAAAAATTGCCCTGATTGCCGCCGGTGGTGATTATCCGGATATGATCTCTGCCAAAGCTGATATCGGTAAACTAGTAGACGCTGGAGCAGTCATCGACTTAACAGAATTAATCGACAAATATGCCCCTAACATCAAACGTGTGCTCGGCGACAACCTTGCTCGGGCTAAATACACGAATGAAGACCAATCGATCTATGCCATTCCTACCTGGGCGGCGGTAGATGAGAAGAAATTCGTAGCCGGAGGTGGTTTTGAGCTCCAGCATCGTGTCTTGAAGGAAGCAGGATATCCTGAAATCAGAACAGTCACTGATTATGAGAATGTAATTAAAGCTTATCTAGAGAAACATCCTACCGATGAGAACGGCAACAAGAACATCGGAGTCTCCCTGAACGCGGATGATTGGCATATGTACATTTCCGTCACTAACCCTGCTGTTGCTACGACAGGTGGTTCGGATGACGGAGAATATTATATTGATCAAGAGACACATGAGGCGATTTACCACTTCCGACGCCCGGAAGAGAAAGAGTATTTCCGTTGGCTGAATCATATGAATGACATCGGATTGCTCGACAAAGAAAGCTTCGTGCAAAAATATGACCAATACAAAGCTAAAGTAGCCACCGGACGTGTGCTGGGCCTAATTGACCAGGATTGGGACTACAATGATGCTCAGCAGGCATTGAAGACGGCAGGGAAATTCGATCAGACCTATGGTCACTATCCAGTAACCTTGACGAAAGAATACAAGGAAACCAGCTTCTGGCCTACCGGCTTCATGGGCGGTTATGGCATCTCGATCTCCACTACGAATCCAGATCCAGTTCGCACAATCAAGTTCTTGGATTTCCTAGCTTCTGACGAAGGTCAAATCTTAAACAACTGGGGGATTGAAGGCAAACACTATGTGGTTGAGGACGGAAAAAGAGTCGTTCCAGCAGATGTGCAAGATCGCATAAACAATGACAATACAGCTTTCACTAAGGAAACCGGAATCGGCTTTTACTGGAATATGATGGTTCACTATGGAGACGGCGCTAAGGACGCAAGCGGCAATTATTACACTAAAAACTTCCCTGAACAACTTGTGCTTGGCTATAGCGATGTCGAAAAAGAGACTTTAGCAGCCTACAATGCAACCACATGGAAGGACCTTTTCCCTAAAGAAGAAGAATTCGCTGAAAAGGCTTACGGAGCGGCATGGAATATCGCGCTTCCTGGCGAAGATGAAGTCTCCATTCTGGGCAACAAAATGCGAGATATTACATGGAAACGTATTCCGGAAGCTATCCTCGCGAAACCAGCGGATTTCGATAAAGTCTGGGATGACTACATGGCAGCCTTAGAGAAAGCCGGAGTAGAAAAAATGGAAAAAGGGTACACCAAATATGTGCAAGATCGTGTTGCCTTATGGAGTACTAAATAAAAACACACTGAGCCGTGCGGACCTCCGCATGGCTCAGTGTGTTCGTAACGACAGCTCAACTAATCGATTATCCTGACACTCCATCTCCTTCTCACTATATAAGGAAGAATAAATTTCCTACAAGAATGACATTATAAGGTAGAGGTACGGTCCGGTTTATTTAGGAGGCTGAGTTAAATCAAAACAAATATTTCGTTTATTCAATCCATCATGATTATTATGCTGAGCACAGGCCTTCTAAATCATGTCATTATCATTCCAATCCTATTGGATGCGGCAAAACGAGATGCCTGGATTTCAGTGCTGGTTGCTGGTGCATGTGCGCTAGTTTGGATATTTATCCTGCATATTAGTAGTACCAAAATCAATAAGCAGCATCTTTTCGAATGGCTGTCAAAAGCTTATCATCCCATCGTTGGTCGTATTCTTGCGGTAGCCGCTTGTACATATTTATTTGTCATATGCATGCTTACAACTAGGGACACCATTTACTGGGTGCATCTTACCTTCTCTCCAGAGACGCCTATACTGATACTTACTTTCATACTGCTATTGATTTCTGCAATAAATGCTTATTTAGGTATTCACTCCCTTGCGAATACCGCTGGTATTCTGCTCCCTTTTGTCATTATATTGGGCTTTTTTATAATGTTCTCTAACACACCGCATAAGGATTATTCCTTATTAAAACCGATCCTAGAGCATGGCATGCAGCCAGTTTGGAACGGGTCTATGTACGTAGGAGCAGGTTTTATTGAGGTGATCATGCTTTTCTTTTTGCAACATCACATTAAATCTCGATTGTCATATCTATCGTTTATGTTGATGGTCCTACTTATCTTAGGACTGACCATGGGGCCTCTTATTGGTGCAATTGTTGAATTTGGTCCAGATCAGGCAGATAAACTCAGATTTCCAGCGTATGAAGAATGGAGATTACTGACTATCGGTGGATACATTGAGCATCTAGACTTTTTTAGCGTTTATCAATGGTTCAGTGGTGCTTTTCTGAGAATTTCCCTGGCCATGTTTCTGATTCTTGATATATTTCAAATTCAAAGCAGAAAAGTGAAAATATTGGTACTAGGAAGCATATCAACAGCTACAGTAGTGTTCACAACCATTCCTATTAGCGATGAAATTTTTCTGAAAATGTTAACTTCCTATGTACTTCCCTTTTCTTTATGGGGGGTGTTGGTGTTTTCTGTGATTATTGCGGGGCTGATCCGCTTGGCTCAACGAAAGGGGAAAGTAACATCATGAAGGAGTATGAGCAAAAGGACTCTGAATCGTTCGAGGATGTATTCACACGATTATTCGGTTCAAGCTCAGACATTAAGCGAATGACACTCTCTTTGTCACACTCGGACTATGCTGTACAACTGGTTTATTGCCAGGGTTTATGTGATGAAATCAAGGTAGAACAATCCATCATCCCCGAATTAAAAAACATCCCGGAACCTATCCTCTTATCGCATGAAATGGATCTTGAGCAAAAGGTTTCGTTTTATATGATTCCCCTTCCATCAAGTGAAATTGAAAGATCGATGATAGACACAGTACTAAATGGCAATCTTCTCCTTCTATTTACGCCTTCGAATGATTTCTACTCTGTAAAATTGGCTAATCCACCTAAACGGGAGCCGGAGGAACCAAATACAGAAGTGTCTACAAGGGGGCCTAAGGATGGGTTTACGGAAGAATCATTCACCAACATTGCTCTTATTCGAAAAAGACTAAAGACCGAATTATTGGCAGTTGAAGAATTTACGATTGGAACCCAAACCGCGACTGAAGTTCATCTTTTATATCTCAGGGATACAATTAAGCCTCATGTTCTGAATGAGATCAAGACAAGACTGACCGATATTCAAATTAAGGGACTAGTGAGCAGTACCCAGCTTGAAGAAAGTCTGACCGGATTTTCGTTATTTCCATTATTCTCATATACGGGCAGACCGGACTATGCAGCGAATTCACTGCTTCATGGCAAATTTGTATTATTGACGAATGGTTCACCTACGGTGATTATGGCGCCAGTGAGCTTTAGCTTTTTGTTAAATACGTCGGAAGATGCGCATATGGTAAATGTTTTTGTTGCTTTTACTAGGTTATTAAGAATGTTAGGAGTAATGCTTTCTCTGTTTTTACCGGGATTTTGGATCGCGCTCACTACGTTTCATCAGGATCAAATCCCCTTTACATTGCTTGCTACGCTAGTAAATTCGAGACAAGGAGTCCCTCTTCCGGCTCCACTAGAAGCGCTCGTGATGCTCATTTTATTTGAGATTTTTCGGGAAGCAGGTATGAGATTACCTACCGCTTACGGCCAAACTTTGTCTGTTGTAGGAGGTTTAATAATCGGTCAAGCGGCCATTAGTGCTGGCATTGCAGGTCCAGGGACTATTGTCGTTATAGCAATTTCAGTACTGGCCACCTTTACATTGGTGAATCAGTCATTAGTTAGCATCGTAAGCTTATTACGAATTGTCGTGCTCTTGATTAGCGGGTTTCTAGGGTTGTTTGGTACGATGACAAGTCTGCTTGCACTGGTCCTCTTTATGGTGAATTTACGATCTTTCGGCACTTACTATCTATCCCCCCTATCCCCGCCGCATTTCAAGAAATTTTTCAAGGTTATTTTTAGGATGCCGTGGGGTAAGGGAAAGCTCGCGGATAATACGGGAAATAAAGGAAGAGAACGATCATGAAATCGATCAGATGCATTCTCGTTACCGCTCTACTCTCCATGCTGCTTACAGGTTGTTGGGGAGCAAAGGAAATTGAGCATATGGTCTATGTAAATACATTAGGAGTCGATTATGTAGATAACAAGGTTGTTGTTTATATCCAAATGGTCAACTTTAGTGGTATTGCCAAGAAAGAAGCAGGTCAGAGTCAGGAACAGAAAACTTTCATCGGTAAAGCAGAGGGCGATTCGTTTGATTCAGCGATATTCAATTTGTATGCTACTAGTCCACAAAGAATTGTCTGGAGCAATGTGAAAACCATCGTATTTAGTAATGCAGCACTAAAGAAAGGGAGTGTTGTCAATCAAGTATTAGACGTGTGGGATCGTTATTATGAATTCCGTTATACCGTTTGGACGATGGCGACCCAAGAGCCCATTGAAAAAGTGCTCACTACTCCGTCGATTGCCGATCTATCGGTGATTTATTCGCAGCTTAACAGTCCAATGCGATCCTATGAACAAAGCTCAATTATTGCTCCGCTGTATCTGTATAAGTTTATATGGAAGTGGAAAGAGAAAGCCGAAACGGTACTGTTGCCATATCTTGAAATTTCGCCGGACTGGACCGGTAACAATGAGCCTTCCCCTAACATCAGCATGTCTGGGATTTGTTTTCTGCATAATGAGCATTTTAGGGGCTGCCTGAAATCTAAAGATATTTTAGGGATTCGATGGTTGGAAAAAAAGACGCAAAGAACGCCCCTGGTTATCAAAGAAGAAAATACCGTACTTGCTGTGATCGTCATGAACAAAATTAAATCCTCTATTCATCCAAAGATGAAGCATGGCAAACCTGTTTTCGATATAAAAGTGTCTATGCAAGGCACTTTTCCAGAGTTGATCTCAAACCTTAATAAGAAAGAGCTTGAGCTTAAAGCGTTAAAAGAAATTAATAATCAGATAAAGGAAACTTACTTGAAAGGTTTAGAAATAAATGCTGATGTATATGGGCTCTCAGGTATATTCTATCGCGCGCTTCCGGATGAGTGGAACAAATTGAATGATAAGGGGGAAATACCACTTGATTCAAGCAGCATCGATAACATCGATATCAAGGTAAATTTGGTCAGTGGGGGTATATCTAAAATTGAGTAATTGAATAAGATTTAATTCATTTACCAACTGAGTGTGGATGTTTAATAACACAGAAAAACGCTTCAGTCTAACATGAAGTGCACCCATTAGAATAGACATTGGAATAACCCCTGGGTAAATTCCGATGTAATTCTAATGGGTGCATTTTTTGCCAATGAATAATCTAAGACTCAGAACGAAGTTATTTTTGTCATTTGGCTGTGTTGTTCTAATCCCAATCTTAATTGTAGAGCTGTTCCTCACAAATGAACTACAGAATATAGCAATGGCTAATGCGCTGGAGCAGACTACAGCCTACGTGGATCGCGTGAAGAAACGGACTGGCGAAATGCTCAATATCCCAATTGATATTCTTATCATCTATCGAATGACAGCCGGCTTGAAGAGGTAGCCATCTATCATTATGAGTATGTCTATGATGTGGTGGAAGCTTTACAGGAACTATCCTGTTTCCGAAACTTTATTTGGCTGTACAACGAAGCTTCCAGCATCTGCCTAGACTTTACGAATAGAGAACATAGGGCAGTAGCCGGCATGAATGGAAATCCCCTCCGAAACACATAATATCTTTAAAACTATTACGGGAATCGGCGTTTCGCAGTGGGATACCTTCCCGAACAGAGATGGGGTTTGATGCGATTTGAGAATACTTCTGCTCTCCCTGATGCTGCTCATTCTTAGCGTCGGTCTTGTCATCGCGAATGATCTGCTGGTGGGTTATCCCCTGTACGTGTCGTTCAGAAATATTTGGTTACCTTTCGAATCGATGATACCTGAAGAACTTATCATGTTGTTTCTCCTGCCTCTTTATACGGCACTCCATGCCTATTACAAGAGCAAGAAGAAAAGGGGCCGTTCGCGCTAGCGATCGGCCCCAAATCTTTTTCGCATAAATGCCGTTACGAGCAGAATGCAAGGCAGAATCACACCGAACAGCATCGTCTCTGAATACAATAAAATGTCTCCTTCCTCGATTTGTTCGGGGAAATTTCCGGAAAGCATGATGGAGATGAGCAACATGATGATTCCCGTCGGCTGAACGAGCTTCCGGTAATCCCGAATCCCGAATACATCCGCGATGGACATGACGGCAGCGTAAAAAAAGATGGCCACCTTAAAAAAATCGCCGATGATCAGCGTTAGCACGACAATGACGTCCAATCGCTGGATGAACTCTCCGATATTGATCAGACTGATGGTGTTCAGCAATGGAAACGTGGCCCGCGCCGCGATATCGGCTCCGAGCACAGCGATATTAAGCGCAGTTGTGAAGCTCAGGACGCAGCTGCTCAGCAGAACGGCCACAAATCCCGCGCGTATACCGGTTTTCATTCGGTTCAAATGAGGGAATACCATGGTGAAGCATACCACTTCCTCATGAGGGAACTGGATCGTTTGTTTCAATGTCGTTTCGATAACGGGACCCCAGCCGTTGCCGAGCACGGGCAGGAGTCTTTTGAAATCGATGACGCCTGCAAAGACCAGCAAGAAGCAGCTAATGATCCCCAGGACGACAAGAATAAACAAAAAGATCTGCCCCGTTCTTGCCAACACCTCGATTCCTCTTGCCAACACGTAGCCGACTGAAATAATCATGATAATGTTGATCGCGATCACAGGGGTTACGTCTAGGATCGAACTGGTGATCAATTCCCCCCCTTCACGCAAATCCCTGGCGGCTCCATGAATGAAAAATAGTACGTACAACAGCCCGAGCGCCCCCCCCACCCGTCTTCCAAATATCCTTCTTGAGTAAGCGGTAAGCGGAAGCTCCGGGTAACGACGGTACAAGGAAACGTAGATCCAAAAAATAGCCATTCCACCCAAAGCTCCGAGCAAAATCGAAATCCAAGCGTCATTCCCCGCATTCATAGCCAATACGCGCAAAATCGAAGTCCCCATTTCGAACAGCACAAGTAGGACAAACAGCTGCCCGGGACTAATCTTCACTTTCTCCATAGCACTCACTGCTCTCTTCCCGTCGTGTATTTAAGCATCCACACACAAGCTACTCTTTTTTCAACTTGTAAGGGCTGGAAACTATCCCTGTTCTTCGGATCGTCGAATCGACTTCTACCTCCACCTTGCAGGTGGGGAAGATCGCATCCCATTCCTTTTCCATTTTCTTCCATGTCTTCGGAAACGAACGTTTCACCGCATCCCCGAAGCCAATTACGTCCGTATTCAGCTGCTTCGATTTCTTAATCCCAGCCAGCACGATCCGTTTCGTTTCTTCACTCCAGTCCTGCTCGTAAGCGTGGATTTGCGCCGACTTGCTAAGGTCAACCGCGCACATCACTTCCTCAATATTACCGATTTGATGAATATGAACGCGAAATACGGGTCTATCGCCTTCAAAGCTGGCTTTCAGATTCGTTTTCGATCGCAAAAGCTCAACCGAAACGGCATTCTTTTTGTCGCGGCAATCGAGCCCTTCCACCGTGCTTCTCATTTTATTATTAATATAGGATATCCCCCGTGCCGTGTCTCCGCTTGCCCAGTCAACGAGCTTTCCCTTTCTGAATAAAGCCATTCCATTGACCTGCAGTAAGGCGGACGATACTGTTTGCTTCATATTATCGGAGCTCTGACCCAATTCTTTGTTGCCGACCAATCTGATCCCGCTAATGACAGGATTGCCCGACTTGCTCATCAAACCGCGGATAATATCCGGGACCGGCGTCTCGTAGCTTTCACCCAGCACCTTGCCCGATACTTTCAATTTGCCCAATATCGCATTGGCAGGTATAAGCTCAAGTGGAGTTAGCGTTCTCAGGATCGACTCGGCTGTCGCATTTCTGGCGATGAAAACCCTGGTCGTCATGCGGGGTTCGGGATCCCGCTCGATCAGATCGAGTATTTCCTCGATGCTCTCCTTCGCCAGCGCTTCCCCAATCACGAATATGCGCAAATGTTGACTATTTATTCGGCGCGCAACCTTCTGCGACGCATTCCTTACTGCCTCGAACAATGAATTGCCCGTTCCGGTATAGACGACGACTGGCGTTTTGCCGGTCGCTTTGATGCCGGCGATTTCCTGGGCGTTCACGATTTGAAACGACATCCGGTATTCGTTGGTCCCGGGGATTTTGTCGACTCCTTCCGCCAAAGCAAAAGCCAGTTCGTTCATTTCCCTGTAATTCCAGCAGCCAGCAAGCAACAAAAGAGCGAGAAGGAGGCCGGCGACGCTCGATAATCGTTTCACATTATTCTCCTCCTTTTGGCGCATGTGGACGAGATTTGGACGTCTTGTCCGGCGCACGCAACAATGTATCCTTTTGGCTGCTCAAGCCAAAAGGTGCGAACGGCGACAAATAAGGGATACCGAAGGAACGCAAGCTCACCAGATGAGCCACCACCAGGATAAAGCCCATAATGACGCCGTAGAAGCCGAACGTGGCTGCCGCAATCATCATCGGGAATCGAATAATTCGGGACGAAGTAGCGAGCGTGAATCCGGGCATGGTGAAGCTTGCAATGCCGGTAAACGCGACGATAATGACCATCATCGCCGTCACGATGCCGGCCTCGACCGCCGCTTGTCCGAGCACGATCGCGCCCACGATGGAGACGGCTTGTCCAATGGCTCTAGGCATGCGCGTGCCTGCCTCCCGAATGATTTCGAACGCACCCTCCATCAGTAATGCCTCGAATAATATGGGAAGTGGCACGCCTTCCCGCTGAGCCAATATATTTATAGCTAGCGGGGTCGGTATCATCTCTTGATGGTGAGTAGTCACCGCGATATAACTTGATGGCAGAAGGATCATGATAATGAAGCTGAAGTATCGAATGAACCGCATGAATATAGCGTAATCTGCCCGTTGGTAATAATCTTCCGCCGCTTTGAAGAAATGGGAAAAGGTCGTCGGTAATATAAGCGTATTTGGCGTTCCATCCACAAACACGGCGATACGTCCTTCTAGCAAATTGCCTGCGGTTACATCTGGCCGTTCCGTATTGTACACGGTAGGAAACGGCGTATACGGCTCATC
Source organism: Paenibacillus sp. FSL R10-2734 (assembly GCF_037963865.1). Taxonomy (NCBI): domain Bacteria; kingdom Bacillati; phylum Bacillota; class Bacilli; order Caryophanales; family Paenibacillaceae; genus Paenibacillus; species Paenibacillus sp. FSL R10-2734. The sequence continues at coordinate 4,296,672 of NZ_CP150170.1, forward strand.
CTCAATTAGCTGTTCGACATTTCCCGATTCCAATATAGCGTCCACGCGTATGTCTTTTAAGCGTTTTCTGACTTCTTTAACTAACGCATCATCCACGGTACCGTGAAGGTACATCATGGATACTTCCGTCTGTGACACGTCTCCGATCACCATTGATTCCAGCCATAGATTCGGACTCTTCAATCTGCGCCTGACGAGCGACACATTGGTGCTTATTGCTTCGGTGAAGCTGTCTCTCGGACCTCGTATGTTGACTTCCGTGGTCGGCTCGGAGATGTCCCGCTGGTCGCCTCCCCTCAAACTCGCGAGGATGCCGCTCGCGTAACCGTCAACCATGATCACCGCGTCTCCCGACAAGAGGGCGTATATCAGATCATTCCAGTTATCCTGAACCTTCGCGTCACCAACGGTCATCGCGTTTTTCCATACAGCTTCAAATATGATTTTGCGGTTAACCGCGTTCGAAAAGTCGATTTCATCCGTTTGCTCCCATATCAAGTTGGTGGCAAAATCGTTCAGTTTAACCGTATCCGTTAATCCCTCCATATAGACAGCCGCTATACGGACATGTGGAACATTCGGCAGTGGAAAGTAACGAACGATCAGATCCGGACTGTTGCCGAGTTCGCTCCTGATTCGGTCAATCGTAAGATCTATACTCTTCTCTAGCGGCGGTCGACTCCTATGAAAGCCTTCCTCATGAACGGTTTCTTTGCTCTTCACGTTCCTCTTCTTTCCAAACAGCGAGCCCAGCAGGAGCAAAACGTTCTTCATAATAGCCTCCATCAATAAGATTATCGATTAGTTTGCTGAATTTCGCTTTCAAATATTCGTAATATAGATGAGGGGCTAGAAAATGAAAGCTTCTTATTTTATACCCAATCAACTATCGATAAAAGTAGAGACGATCTTAGCCCTATCTATATCGAACTCTGGAATGTTTGTGGTGGGATGTATCTTTTCTCTAATCCGAATAATAATTTTGGAACAACTGGAGGAGGGAAGGTGTTTGATTAAGAATGACCAAAATCGTGGTCTATGTAAATACATTAGGAGTCGATTATGTAGATAACAAAGTCGTTGTTTATATCCAAATGGTCAACTTTAGTGGCATTGCCAAAAAAGAGGCAGGTCAGAGCCAGGAACAGAAAACTTTCATCGGCAAAGCAGAGGGCGATTCGTTTGATGCAGCGATATTCAATTTGTATGCAACTAGTCCACAAAGAATTGTCTGGAGCAATGTGAAAACCATCGTATTTAGTGATGCAGCACTGAAGAAAGAGAGTGTGGTCAATCAAGTATTAGACGTGTGGGATCGTTATTAAGAAACCCCGTCTATCGCCGATCTATCGGTGATTTATTCGCAGCTTAACAGTCCAATGCGATCCTATGAGCAGAGTTCAAATATTGCTCCGCTGTATCTGTATAAGTTTATATGGAAGTGGAAAGAGAAAGCCGAAACGGTGCTGTTGCCTAATCTTGAAATTTCGCCGGACTGGACCAGCAACAATAAGCCTTCCCCTAACATCAGCATGTCTGGAATTTGTTTTCTGCATAATGAGCATTTTAGGGGCTGCCTGAAGTCTAAAAATATTTTAGGGATACGATGCTTGGAAAAAAAGACGGAAAGAACGCCCCTGGTTATCAAAGAAGAAAATACCGTACTTGCTGTGATCGTCATGAACAAAATTAAATCCTCTATTCATCCTAAGATGAAGCATGGCAAGCCTGTTTTCGATATAAAAGTGTCTATGCAAGGCACTCTTCCAGAGTTGAGCTCAAACCTTAATAGAAAGAGCTTGAGCTTAAAGCGTTAAAAGAAATTAATAATCAGATAAAGGAAACTTACTTGAAAGGTTTAGAAATAAATGCCGATGTATATGGGCTCTCAGGTATATTCTATCGTGCGCTTCCGGATGAGTGGAACAAATTGAATGAAGGGGGAAATAACACTTGATTTAAGAAGCATCGATAACATCGATATCAAGGTAAATTTGGTCAGTGGGGGTATATCTAAAATTGAGTAATCGAATAAGATTGGCATATTAGAGGCTGATAAATAACTTTTGATTATCAAAGGTCGTTCTTCAGCCTCTTTGTATGTTATGAAATGGTAAAATAATTAAAAAGAAGAAATAATTGCACCAGTATTTTCATTATTTACTGTACTGGACGGGTATTGATGCACAGCCGGGTTTCTCACACACAGGTTAACCCATGCATCTACACATTTAGGGTCAAAATGTATCCCTTTTTGCTCTATCAATAGATCCATCGCCTTACTATGGGTCCATGCTTTGCGATAGGATCTCTCGGAAGTTAGAGCGTCGTAGACATCAGCAACCGCTACTATTCTAGCTAAAAGAGATATTTCTTCTCCCTGAAGCTTGTCAGGATATCCACTACCATCCCATTTTTCATGATGAGATCGTATAATGCTCAGTTCTTCCTTCATAAACCCAAGGGCCCTACACATTTCATAACCCTTCACCGGATGCTTCTCAATCTCTCTTCTTTCTTCAGTGGATAGTTTTCCGGGCTTGTTAATAACAGAATCTGGGATACTAATTTTCCCTACATCATGAACTAGGGCCCCCTGAGCTAGCGCCCTTAGTTGTTCTGGTGTGAGATGAAGCTCTTCTGCTAGCTTCAATGCATACATCGTTACTCTAAAAGTATGTCCTACAGTATATGTATCTTTCTTTTCTATAGCAATGATTAGAGCTTTTACACTTGGTGAGGTACTATTTGTAATTCTTTCGAATGGATCATTTGTAAATAACGCACGCAGAGCCCCTTCAAGAGACCCTCTCACCGCATACTGCTTAACTAGCCCGATAATCATTACAATCATCGAAGCCAATAATAGAACATGATACATCCACCAGCTGAGCTTCCATAGCTCTCCCATAACTATTATAAGCTGGGATACTATAAACCACCCTGCAATATAGACGATGGATATCTGAAGAGGAAACCGTGAAAATCTATAAGTTTGATAGTATCGATTGATAGTAATTATATTAAGTAGCAAAACTATTGCGGTAGCAATCCAATTTATTGGTTTCACTGTTAAAGGGATAGAACTTATCATATGTGGAAAAATCAATGACATCATTTCAAAGATACTCAAGACCACAATCCAAATTGGAAGAAGTAAGTTTTGCCGTTTTGATAGTTTCTCAACAAGCATATGGTCAGAAGGTAAAGATGAAAAACATAACCAAATGCTTGCTAATAACATACTTAACTGCGCTGCAATACCAGGCAGATTAGTTGCAGGAAGTAAAAAGTGTGGTGTCGATACCCCATGTAAAGTGAACATCAGAGCAAGAGATGTGAAAGAGAGTGATAAGAAACTAACCTTTATATTTCTTAGTCTTTTAGCGGCAATGCCAATCGCAATAGCCACTATAACAGATAACAAGGCTACTACACTTACAATATAAAAATGTCCTCTAGGCATGATAAGATATGGATCGCTAATAATCCCACTTTTAAAACATTCAAATAAGATAAACGGTATAGCAACTGAAATTAAGGGTCCGATAAAACTAGTTTTTTTCATTTTAATGTCTCCCATGTTGGATTCATCTTCCAATAACCACCAATAAATATACAACTATTATTGATATGTAACTAGCTTCAACTAGCAATTAGATGTATAAGAGCGCCATGGGTGTCCACTAAAAAGGTGGAAACCACAGTTACAACGAATAACAGTATAACAAATTCTTTTTAAACTGGTGGGAGGGCTAATATGCTATATGTAAAGGAGCTTTTGCTGCAATTACTATTTGTCCTAACACCCTTTGTCCTTTATACCATCTATTATCGTGATAAAGCCGTAAACTATTCTAAACAATTTATTATTGTTACCTGTATGATTTGCCTCTTTATGTCGATGACTTTCCCATCTAGCGTACAGGAAGGAATCATATTTGACATACGCTACGTAATCATGTTTTTCGGAATGCTGTACGGCGGTATGACTGCTGGAATTATTCTTCTCATTGAATTTTTAACGTACCGCCTACTTATAGGTGGACAGGGGATATTGTCAGCGATGATTATTATCTCGATCACATTTACTTTATCTGCACTGTTATCAATATTATATCGTCGACGTTCAGGTAATCGAAAGCTTATAACATTTATTGCAGGGATAAGCTTTTCCGTCATTCCTATTTGTACTATGTTTGCAACGGAATACCAATACACAATACAGCACTTAAAGTTTAATATTCTGGTAATGCCAGTACAAAATTCTCTCGGAATTTGGATACTGATTTCCCTTTTTAATAAGGCAGTTTCTGATAAGGAATTGTACCTGAGATATCTTCAAAGTGAAAAAGCAGAATCAATTGCTCATGTTGCAGCCTCCCTTGCCCATGAAGTCCGCAATCCACTGACAGCAGTTATGGGATTCCTGAAATTACTTAATGATGATTCTATCTCAAGAGAAAAGACACATAAATATATAGAAATTTGCGTTGAAGAGATAAAGCGAACGGAATTCATACTTTCTGAATATCTATCAATAGCTAAACCCAATAGTTCAATGATTGAGAATATTGAACTTGTGCAGCAGATTCACTCAATAGTAGATATCATAACTCCCTACGCCAATATGAATAACGTTTCATTGGAGATACACAATCAGGAGCATGAACTATATATATCTGCAAATCCTAATGAACTCAAACAACTTTTCATTAATTTCATAAAAAATGCGATTGAAGCTTGTTCTCTTCTTGTAACAGGTAATGTTATCATCCGTATTGAGCGTCAATCCAAATATGCAAAAATTACAATCATTGATAATGGGGTTGGGATGAGCGACGAGCAAATGGAGCGACTGGGAAGCATTTATTTTTCAACTAAAAACAAAGGAACTGGATTGGGACTTACGCTTTCATATCAACTGATCCGTTCGATGAACGGTGATGTAACTGTACGTAGTAAATCAGGTAAGGGAACGGAATTCACTCTCTCGTTCCCTTTAGATATGTAGACAATAAAAAACTCGGCTCAAACTTATCGTTTGAACCGAGTTTGGTTAATAATTATTTAATTCATAAACTTCAAATATTGCAAAACTTGTTTGATCATCACCGCAGCCTCGGCGCGTGTTGCTGCATCTTGCGGAGCAAATGTTGTTTCTGTTTTGCCTTTGATCAAACCTTTGCCCGCCGCTTCTGTTACTGCATTGCTAGCATAATCAGAGATACGATCTTGATCAGCAAATGGATTACGTATTTGAGCTTCCGTTCCATGATCACCTTGAACGAGATGAATAGCTTTCATGATCATAACGATCATTTGCTCTCTTGTAATCATTGCCTCAGGAATGAATTTATCCTCTCCTACACCTTGAACCAGACCTAACTTCGCTGCTGTGTTCACGTCCTGCGCATACCAAGCCGTAGCACTTACATCTGCAAATGCATTCGATAAGGACTCTGTCGTTAATCCAAGTCCTCTAACCAATAGTGCCGCAAACTGAGCACGTGTGACCTGACCTGCTGGTGCGAACGTCCGGTCCGTCATGCCGTTAATGATCAGTTTAGAGGCTAAGGTCTCCACATCCTTTTGCGCCCAATGTCCAATCATATCATCGAAGGTTTTCTTCCCTTCTACGATCACATACAGGCCATTTTCATTATGTTGAATCGTCGCCACCGTTTTGCCATCCTTCAACGTAAATACGGCTGGGACAAAGCGAAGTTCTCCCGTTACCGGATCGTACTTCATTACCGTCGCTTCATTCGGATTACTTACTACACCATCTAAGATTAGCGTTCGTTCCACATACCCCGCTGGTGTTAGCTCCGTTGTCGCATCCTTCTCTTTCAGCTCTGCTCCATAACTTACAACGGCACCTCGTAACCTTGTACCACTACCAACAAGCTTTTCTTCCAAAACTTTCTGTACTGTCCGGTCTGCTTGCTCAATACGAACATTCACTTGTCCGTTTAGATCAAGGCCTTCCCCTGCCAACTCAGAAACCGGCCATGCATAGCTTCCTATGGGACTAGTCACTTCAATGACAGCATCAGGCTTGCTGTCCGCCAAGCGGCTTATTGCTTCCGCTGGAATCTCTATCTCGAAGCCTGCGTAAGAACCAGAAACCTTAATACTCAGTACCGAGCCTGCGTTTTTTCCTGCTTTTTCAAATGCTTGAATCTTCTTCATAAAGGCTTCTGCATTCAGCTGGGCCTTCACTGTGTTATTAGCTGCATCCACCTTAAGCTCGCTACCTTTAGATTCATACACCGTTGGATCTCCGAAACTTGGCTCTGTCGTGCTACCGCCGTTGTTTCCTCCAACATTATTGCCTCCGCTATTGCCGTTACCGCCTCCACTTGTGCTTTGACCACTGATCGCAACGACTTTGCTTCCGATTATTGTGGAACCATCTGTTGCTGTAGCTACAATTTTCACCGCACCATCCTTCACAGCTGCCAGCAAACCACTTTCACTAATTGTTGCTTTAGTAGTTACTGTTGTGCCATCTGCTTCATATACCGACCACGTTACAGATTTATTTGCTGCATCCTCAGGAAGAACAGTTGCTCCCATTTGCAACGTGCCAGCTTTGCTTGTAATGGTGTCGACTGGACTTGTGACTGTAATTGACTTTACTTTTACTGGATCAGGGTCTGGCGTGTTGCTTTGACCGCTAATCGTAACAACCTTGCTTCCGATTACTGCGGAACCATCTGTTGCTGTAGCTACAATTTTCACCGCACCATCCTTCACAGCTGCCAGCAAACCACTTTCACTAATTGTTGCTTTAGTAGTTACTGTTGTGCCATCTGCTTCATATAGCGACCACGTTACAGATTTATTTGCTGCATCCTCAGGAAGAACAGTCGCTCCCATTTGCAATGTGCCAGCTTTGCTTGTAATGGTGTCGACTGGACTTGTGACTGCAATTGATTCAACCATCAACGGGTCTGGGTCTGGCGTGTCGCTTTGACCGCTAATCGTAATAATTTTACTTCCGAATACTCCGGAACCATCTGTTGCTGTCGCTACAACTTTAACCACACCATTCTTCACAGCGGTCAGTACACCACTTTCACTAATTGTTACTTTATCTGTTGCAGTCGTTCCATCTTTTTCATATAACGACCATGTTACAGCTTTGTTCGCTGCATCCTCAGGTAGAACTGTTGCTCCTAACTGCAGCGTGCCAGCTTTGGTTGTAATGGTGTCGACTGGACTTGTGACTGTAATTGACTTTATTTTTACTGGATCTGGGTCTGGCGTGTTGCTTTGACCGCTAATCGTAATGACCTTGCTTCCGAATACTCCGGAACCATCTGTTGCTGTCGCTACAACTTTAACCGCACCATTCTTCACAGCGGTCAGTACACCACTTTCACTAATTGTTACTTTATCTGTTGCAGTCGTTCCATCTTTTTCATATAACGACCATGTTACAGCTTTGTTCGCTGCATCCTCAGGTAGAACTGTTGCTCCTAACTGCAGCGTGCCAGCTTTGGTTGTAATGGTGTCGACTGGACTTGTGACTGTAATTGACTTTATTTTTACTGGATCTGGGTCTGGCGTGTTGCTTTGACCGCTAATCGTAATGACCTTGCTTCCGAATACTCCGGAACCATCTGTTGCTGTCGCTACAACTTTAACCGCACCATTCTTCACAGCGGTCAGTACACCACTTTCACTAATTGTTACTTTATCTGTTGCAGTCGTTCCATCTTTTTCATATAACGACCATGTTACAGCTTTGTTCGCTGCATCCTCAGGTAGAACTGTTGCTCCTAACTGCAGCGTGCCAGCTTTGGTTGTAATGGTGTCGACTGGACTTGTGACTGTAATTGACTTTATTTTTACTGGATCTGGGTCTGGCGTGTTGCTTTGACCGCTAATCGTAATGACCTTGCTTCCGATTACTGCGGAACCATCTGTTGCTGTCGCTACGACTTTCACCGCACCATCCTTCACAGCTGTCAGCAAACCACTTTCACTAATTGTTGCTTTAGTAGTTACTGTTATGCCATCTGCTTCATATACCGACCACGTTACAGATTTATTTGCTGCTTCTGCTGGCTCGGCTTCTGCTTTAAGCTGTAAGCTTCCGCCCTTCTTCGTAATTTCAGTTGCTCCAGTTTCACTGACCACAGTTATCGAGTTAACTAGTTTTTGACCGCTGATCACAATGATCTTTTCATCAACTACGCTTCCACTATTCGCAGCAATGCCTACTGCCGCGGTAGCTACTACTTTAACTTCACCATTCTTCACTGCGGTAAGTAGACCATCCCTACTAATAGTCGCCTTATCAGTCGCACTACCATCTGTTTCGAACACTGACCAAATGATATCTTTATTCACGGCATTTTCAGGCAGAACCGTCGCTTCAAATTGCAACGTCCCCCCTTCTGTTGTAATCTCTTCATCCATAGTTGTGATTGCAATGGACTCTACTAAACGATCTACCCTGGAAAAGAGATCAATATAATTAAGCGTGAAATAAGTATTTGTTGCTCCCTCATTTTTTGTTCCTGTCACTCTAATTTTTAGCACATGCTCTTTATTCGTCATCGTTGGACTTTCGAAGAGCAACTGTCCATCCTGTCTTGAAGAAGCGTAAGCATCCACAAGTGTTTCTGACCCGCCATCAATAGAAATCGCAACAATCCCCTGATCCTTGCCCTTCGCACCATACAATTTCACTTGAGTTCCAGTAAAGCGTAACGTTACATTTGCATCCTTCGTATTAGAGTAATGGGTATCCCAAGACCCCCAGCCTGAGCTATATTCAAGCTGATTTTGACCAGTTCCTGTCCAGTCATGATTGATTCTTCGATCTAACGACAAGATGAATTTTTGATAATCCGCTGAAATATTCTCGCTTTGTGTGAATGATGTTCCCCCACCTGTACTGCCATTACTTATGCCTGTTACTTTTCCAGAAGCTCGATTGATCAATTGGTAATAGCCATTTTCTATTTCCAGGACTGACCATTCATCGAAATAACTTTCATCTTCTGAATATTCTTGTTGAACAATCGTAGCACCATTTTCCATTGATGCATTCTGTACTGCGAGCACCTTAGAACTATGTTGAGAAACAATTTTGTAGTATCCAGGATCTGTCTTAATAAATGTCCATTGCTGATTTACCCCCTGCCCCTTCGACCATTGAATAATTTTTGCGCCATTATTATAAGATCCACCATCTACGTCCATATTTAAGCTACTATGCTTGACCATAATATTAAATGTTTTCTGGTCAAATAAATCTCGTATCGCTTTTCCGCTAAGTGTAATTTTGGAGCCTACCGCAGTAGTTGGAACAAATACGGCTTGCCCTGCTGCACCTTTCTCAATCGCTTGTACATTAAAGAAAGAAATAATTGTCTCCTGCTCACCTGTTACATCTGCTTTTGCGCGGAATGTCAGATTAGCAATTACCGTATTCTCATCAGTTCCAATTGCACGCTGTGCAATTCCAGCAAAGCTAACTTTTCCAGCAATAGATGCATTGTGGCTCTCATTTTCTTTAAATTCAACAAATTCGAAGCTTTCCAACGTTAATAGCTCTTTGTCATACTGAACAACGCCTTCGACACCTGTCATTTTAGATGCTTGGCTAACAGTAATCGGAACAGTAACAAGTTCGCCTTTTTTAACCGAATGATCCTCTGTCGTTAATTCAATTGGTGTGCTCTCGGGATCTGGCTCACTCCCATCATACAAGTTTAATTCCATTGAAAACTGGTTGCTGGCACGATAAAACTTCTCCTTCGTAACGGAATACCAGTTAACATCAACGTTGTTGCTACCTTTCTTAAAGGTCATTAGCATAATCATACCTAGATCAGCAGTCATATATTGAGCATCAGCCAGCACTTGCTGTACAGTATTACCATGTTCACCAATATCTTCTCTTGTCACAATATCCGGGTAACCTATATGACCCGATGTCACTAGTACGATATTTTCATACTTGCTTACAAGCTTATTCCACATATCATCGCCGTTATTGCCATCATCAATATCCTTGGATGGATAGTCCTTATGCCTTGTACTAATCTGTTCACCTGAATGATACATGTATGAATGCGTGCTGATAATTACTTTGCGATCTTGATTTTTAGAAATAACTTGATCAGCCCAAGCCAGTACAGCATCATTAGGTGCAAATTCCATAGCCAATACCATATAGCGCACACCGTTAATATTGAACTTACTATAGGTGTTATCCATTTTGCCTTCTTGATATGCACCAGAAAATGCTGGTTCTGCAGAATATTTACTGTACGGATAGAACTGATTATATTTTGTTGTGTCACGAGTTAAGGTAGACTTACCTAAAATCATATCGTGATTTCCTGGCGAAAAAACATATGGCACAACACCATCGAGCATTCTCATCCCTGTTGATGAAACTCCCCATTGCTCAGTGTTATTAGGTTCGTCAACCAAGTCGCCAACCTGAATAGCAAGTTTAATCTTTAATTTTTCCGCATTCTCCTTAATCCAGTTTATATGCTTCATATAGGCTTCTTGATGGTAGCGTACAAGATACTGGGTGTCAGGAATAATAGCAATAGAGTAGTCGCCTTCCGGGAATTCACCATCAAGCCAGTTCGTTGTTTCTTCATTGTATAGCGTTACATGGTTTTGCTCTAAAGAGCTGTCTAAATACTTACCATCAATTTGAGTAGCCAGCTTCCAGTTTCCCATTAAGTTGGCTTTATCACCCTGCAAATAAACATTGTAGTTGTTTTTGATTTCTTCAGCTGTGCGAACAGTAGACCATACACGCACATCAGCTAACTCACCATTAAATTTCATAGATGGCTTACCATTCGTGTACCCTCTATAGTCCGAACCAATTTTCATTTCTCGAGCCGTACGATCCTTAGGCAGTGGCACCTTAAATTGCTCTTCATGCATCTTCTCTCCATTAACGTATGTTACAGCTTTGTTTCCTACTTCATCCAGAGTAATCGCTAGATGCATCCAATCACCAGTTTTTACATTTACATTTGTAGCCACATAATCGATTGGATTACCCAAACCAGATTTCCAATAAATTCTTGGATTGGAATTTTGATTAATTTCAAAGTTAAATCTTGAAATATCGTCGTAGTAGTTATCAAAGTAATTTCCTAAAATAACTCCAATTCGTTGACCGTTAGGTAAATTAGCTGGTACCTTGATCCATGCTTCAACTGTTCGCGGCGCCTCTGCTAGCCTTTTTTGTGTTACAGCATCCAATCCATCGGCGAATGAAGTACCTACACCATTGAAATCATTTGCATTAGCTGCCTGAGCTTGACCTATTGTAAAGCATGATATGAATAACATTACTACTAAACTAAACAACGCTATTCTTTTGATTTTTTTCATAAATGATATATTCCTCCTATTTGTGGTGTAAAAAGCCTAGCAACTGTATTTTCGATTTCAAAATACTAGAAACAACTCACTGTAATATAACTACGCCTAATCCAAAATAGAGATCAAGCGTAGAAATAACGTTCTAATTATTCATAAACTTCAAGTAATGCAATACATTTCTCAGAACAACTGCAGCTTCAGCACGAGTCGTCATATCCTTTGGCGCAAATGTTATTGCTGTCTTGCCATTAATCAATCCTTTTTCTGCCGCTGCCGCAATTGCTTGCTGAGCATAGGATGATATTTGAGCATGATCTGCAAAGGATGGTAGACTTGCTTCAACGCTTGCTGTTCCTTGGACAAACTGAATCGCATTCATGATCATCACGACCATTTGCTCTCTCGTAATCTGTGTGTCCGGACTAAATTTCCCCTCGCCAACGCCTTGAACCAAGCCCAACCTCGCTGCTGTGTTCACGTCCTGCGCATACCAAGCTGTAGTACTTACATCTGCAAATGCATTCGATAAGGACTCTGTCGTTAATCCAAGTCCTCTAACCAATAGTGCCGCAAACTGGGCACGTGAGACATGGCTTGCTGGTGCAAACGTCCGCTCCGTCATTCCGTTAATGATCAGTTTAGAGGCTAAGGTCTCCACATCCTTTTGCGCCCAATGTCCAATCATATCATCGAAGGTTTTCTTGTTCTGAACGATTGCGTATAAACCATTTGCTTGACTGAATATGGAGACTTCAGTTTTACCGTTCTTCACATAAAACACCGATGACACGAAACGCATTACTCCAGTTACCGGATCGAATATAACAGCGGTCGCAGACGTTGGATCTTGAATGACACCATTCATATACATGATACGAGTTAAAAACGTATTTCCGAATCGTTGAAGCTCTTCTTCTTTATCATGCGATTTAAGAATGACTTTGAATGCGATAATGTCGCTTACTCGCTTCATTCCTTTTTCTACTATGGATTGTTCAAACTTCTGTTCATGCTGTGAAGTCATATTATCCATTCGAATGATTAAGGTTGCACCCGCAACTTTACCTGATTTCTCCAATTCTTCACGATTCAGATTGGAAAGCGGAAGTTCATAACTGCCTAAATGACTACTAAGTGTAATGATTGTGTCCTTATTCGCTTTCAAGCTGTTGTTCAAGACATCTAGTGGCAAATGTACTGCATTCCATGAATTCACTCCTGGAATCTCAATGTTAAGATTAGGACTTCCAGTTGTTTTATTTAGAGCTTCTAACTTCTTCGCTAAGCCTTCTCTGTCAATGCTTACCGTTAGGCTCAGTGATCCGTTCTGTGCCGTTTCATTTTGTAGTTCTTTCTCTGTTGGCACATAACGATGTGGATCTTCTTTCGTCGGTGATGTCGTTGGTGTAGGTGTTGTTGTAGGACTCGTTGGTGTCGTTGGGTTGCCTGGATCTACACCTGTTCCCGGACCAGTACCTGGATCAATACTGTCGTCTTGCCCACTAATCGTAATCTGTTTGATTCCATAAACTGATGGATTTTCAACGGAAGTCGCCACTACTCTCACAACACCGTTATTCACAGCCTTCAATAAACCACTCGAATTAATGATCGCTATATCCGTTGGTGTTACTCCATCCGCTCCAAAAACTGTCCAAATAACAGATTTGTTCGTAGCATTAGCAGGCAATACATTAACACCAAATTGGAGGGTTCCGCTCTTAGTAGTAATCGTCGACACATTACCCATGCTCGTGACGTCAATCGTTTCAACATTCACAGGATCAGTCCCTGGATCGATAATGTCCGTTTGTCCACTTATGGTAATAGCCATCTCTCCATGAACACCAGAACCATCAGTTGCTGTTGCTACCACTTTCACAGTTCCATCTTTCACAGCCGTGAGCAAACCGGATATATCAATAGTTGCGATATCCGTTTCTGTTATGCCATCTACTCCGTATACAGCCCATGTTACCGACTTATTCGTAGCATTAACAGGCAGCACGGTAGCACCTAATTGCAGGGTTCCGTTCTTAGCTGTAATCGTTGAAACATCTCCTGAGCTTGTGATATGAATTGTTTCAACATTCACAGGATCAGTCCCTGGATCGATAATATCCGACTGTCCACTTATGGTAATAACCATCTCTCCATAAACATTAGAACCATCCGTAGCTGTTGCTACTACCATCACAGTTCCATCCTTCACCGCCGTTAGCGAACCCGATAGATTGATTGAAGCTTTATCCGTTACTGTTGCCCCATCTGCTTCATATACAGCCCATGTTACAGACTTATTTGCATGGGTAGGCAGTACGGTAGCGCCTAACTGGAGGGATCCGTTCTTCGTCGTAATCACCGATGATTCACTTGTAATCGTGATCGATTGAACCATAACATGATTGTTGATACTGTCCTCCATCGTTTGCAACGCAGCATTTAAGTCCTTCTCCGCCTGCTGCAATTGCTGTTGCGAAACAGATACGCTATCGCGTACTTTCTTCGCTTGATTAATGGCTTCTTGCAAAGTTTGTTTCGAACCTTCTGGGTACTGACCGTCTTCATTCCCTTCTATAGCACTGTCATGCTTGCTTTGCACACTTGTAATGAGCGCTTCAAGGGCTTGATAGTCTTCATCCATCTCATTCTTCATGATGTTAATTTCTGCGGCTGAAGCTAATCCACCATGGCCTGCGATAGCAGTTAGTTTCAGGTATCTGCTTGCTACCGGAGCGAATTCCGCGATTTTCTCTGTGCTGTCATCATCCCAGCTTCCGCCTGTAACTGATGTAAAGTTCTCACCGTCCAAGCTTGTTAATATCTCGTAAGAAGTAATATTTCCGTTCTGTGCCCCATTTTGCCTTGGCAAATATTTTAATTTCGAAATGACATGCGTATTACCAAGATTAAGGGTGATCGATTGTGGCAGCGGATTAGACAAATCCCACTTCGTATGCCAGATTGTCGACGGATTACCGTCAATGGCTTGCGAAGCGTCATTATTCTCGCCGCTTGTCTCTTCACTTGTTGCAGTAGCTGTCATTTGCGATTGCGGAATCAGCGACGTGTCAACTGGAACCGCGCCATATACATCCAATTCCCAGAAACTTGCCCATCCATCGGACATATCCGTTACTTGGATTCGTACATACCTTGCGTGTGTATTAAAATAGTCGAACTGCACTTGCTGTGAACTTGACTTTTGCGCTACTGACGCCCAGTTTACATCATCATCTGAAACCTCGATTTGATATCCATAATTCTTATTGTCCATTTCCCACTTCACCCGGCTACCCGATAAATCGTAAATCGCCCCAAGGTCAACTTTGTACCAGTGTCCCACGTTTCCGTCGTCTGCGCTCCAACGACTAGACTCATTTCCATCATTACCGGCTTCTGCAGGATTGTTCCATTGGGAACTGTCTGCGGTCGCGGGCTTATTAAGCGCTATATTTTGAGGGTCGCTGTACATTTGAATTTCTTTAATCGCTGGCTTCTCTGTACCACTGCCCCCTGCAAGTGAATCTACGGTTATTCGGACGTACCTGACCCCGGCTGCCGTGTAGTGGTCTGGGTTCATATCTTGACCCGAAGCCACGCGCCCCGCCACTTGAGACCATTCTCTACCGTTGGAGGAAACTTCAATTCTGTAGGTATAATGCATGTTATCTCTTCCCCAAAGGATTTTACTGCCTACCAGATTGTAAGAAGCACCCAAGTCCACCTGCCACCATGCAGGTGCACTATCGTTAGCCTCCCACCACGAGGCATTGATGCCATCATTCGCTTTAGAAGGTTCGTTGCCGTTTGCTGAGCTGCTTGCGCTAACGGACTTATTTAACGCGACATTTACCAATTCCGGGTGCAGCGTCGCCTGATTTTGGTACGGCGCTACTCCAAACACTTTCAACTCGTTGAAACTGGCTTGACCTGTTTGTACTCCCGTTACCATAATGCGTACATATCGCGCATTAGCAGCCAGCTTATCCCTTTGACGCGACGTTGCTGTCTTATTTTGGGTGTTGTCCAAAATCGTCGTCCAATTCCCTTGATCCTCGGATACAGCGATTTTGTACTGATTATAGGAATTTCCTTTCGCCCAGAGAATTTCCGATCCTGTAATGTTATAGGAGCTGCCCAAATCGACCTCCCACCATTGTCCAGGGTCGGAGTTTGCAGCCGTCCAGCTGGTCGTTTCGTTCCCGTCGTTGCCGTTTGATCCTGGATTTTCGCTTTGCTCGCTGCTTGTCGTTACACTTTTGTTCAAAGCGACATTCTCACCTTCAAACCAATGTTCTCCTCCGTCACTTCCACCTGGCACGAACACGCTTTGACTTGCCTCGCTAGTGATTTCGGCACTTCCTGTCACCAAACCGTTCGCCTTCGCTGTCAGCTTTATGGTGCCAGGAGTATGAGAAGATTGCACGAACGCGGCGGCTACGCCTCCTTCTACCGCAACTGGATTTGCATAAGTTCGTGTTACGCCATTGCCAATTAGCCCACCTGGGCCGCTCAAGTTTAAGGAAACAGAAACGGAATTCGTCGGAACAATGTTATTGTCAGCATCTCGTACCGTAATGTAAGCCATCACCAGGTCAGAACCGTCCGCAACGAGCCCCTTCCCTTTCGTATCGTACTCTACATCCAGATGATGAGGCTGTCCCGGCGTATTCACGGTGTGTGATGCCACAACCACGCCGTCAATTAGTCCATCTGCCCGCAACGCTCCCGCTGTCCAAGGTACATCGTTAAATGTAAATGTCGGATGGGCTACATGCTTAAATCCGCTGTCGGGATTTTGGGTAGTGATGAGTGTATTGTTCAAATAAAGCTTAATTTGCTCCGTATTGCTCGCCACTGTGACGTTTCTTGACGAAGATGGTGTCCAATAATTGGCTATAAAGACCATCGGACCAGAGTCGACGCCGCTTAGCTTCAAGCCAGGATCACGCTGGCTTTGGAAGAAATAGTAATTGAATTTCGGATACCGGTCCAGATCCACGAGGCCTGCATAGGCCGGGTCGTTATCCATGCCGCGGTTGTTATCGCTAAAGCTCCAGATCGAATGTCCGGCTATGCGCGGATTAGCATTAAGTCCCGCCCAATCGAAGTATCCTTCACCGTTCAGAGCTTTTTGACGTAAGAGGAGGGAGTTGATCATATCGATTTCGCCCACTTTGCGGACCGAACGATACCCCGTAGGACTTGTCGCACTTTCCGACCATTCGTCTCCCCATTCCCTCGTAAAGAGCGGCTTTTCCGCCGAATCCAATTCTTTGTAGTTCACATCAAAAACTTCTTTTCCGTAAAGTCCGTATTCCGCAGACGTATACGTCTGATCTCCCGGATATTCTTCATGAGTTGCATTATGGGCGTTCTGCGCATACTCCAGTGAGTAGGTCGTTTCATTCAAGCTGGATTCCCACATAATAATGCTCGGATGGTTTCGATCACGACGCACCATATCTCGGATGGCTTGATAGGAACGCTCTTGGAATACTGAATCTCCGAAGAATTGCCAGCCCGGCGTTGGGGCGATAACGGTCAATCCAAGTTCATCCGCCGCATCTAGGAAAGATGGATCCTGCGGGTAATGACCTGTGCGAACGTTGTTAAAGCCGATTTCTCTGAGTTGCTTGGCATCGCGATATTGACCGGAATTTGGCATCGCATTACCGACATATAGATACTCTTGGTGCCGATTCGCGCCATTTAGCATTAATTTTTCACCATTAATGAGAAAGCCTTGATCAGGTGTAAATTGGATCTGCCGAATTCCTATTCGGGTTTTGTAGCTATCTACATAAGCAGCTCCGTCATTCACAGATGTATACACCGTATACAGATTAGGATGGTCGGGATGCCAAAGCTTCGGATTGCTAATCTTCGTCGATTGGACAAACGTATGGTCGCTACCCGCCCCTATATTTTGAGCATCGCTCACGATAGTGGCGACCACTTGATTGTTGCTGTCGACGATCGTGGTTTTGACACTGCTGTTCTTAGCGCTCGCGTTTTCATTGATGATATTTGTCTTCACTTGCACCGTCGCTTCGTCTTTACTTACCTCTGGGTAGGTAACAAAGATGCCGCCGTCTGCCACCTTATTTGCGTATATAGCATCGGTGACGTGCAAGTTATCCATGACATGCAGCTTAACGTCTCGATAAAGTCCGCCAAAATATGCAAAGTCCAAACCGCTTTGCGGCTTTCCTGGCGGGGTTTGCGGATCGTCCCTGTTATCAAGCTTTACTGTGATGACATTTGTTGCACCACCCAATTGAACATACTTTGTAATATCGAATGTAAAAGGAGTATATCCGCCGTGATGAATGCCAAGATACGTGCCGTTAATCCACACTTCTGCGTTGGTCATCGCCCCTTCAAATTCGATAAACAGTTTCTTACCACTGTAAGAATTATCGAGCGAGAAATGTCTTCGATACGATGCCAAGCCTTGATAGCTTTGATTGATGCCCCCGTTGATTTTCGGTTCTAGACGTACGCTATGAGGTAAATTAACACCCTCCCAGCCGCTATCATCGAATGTTAACTCTTGGGCTCCGCTTACATCCTCACGTTTGAATAACCAGCCTGTATTGAAATTTAATTCCTCTCGGTTCGTTGGATCAACTGACGGATTCTGATCATCATTTTGTCCAGTGATGATAATTACTTTTTCGCCGGAGAGTGAGGAATCGTCCGTTGCTGTTGCAACGACTTTCACACTTCCATCCTTCACAGCTGATAGCACACCAGATTGGCTGATAACGGCTTTATCTGTTGCAGTGCCATCAATTTCAAAAACACCCCATGTCACTGGCTGATCAACTGGAAGCACAACTGCTCCTAATGAAAGGCTTCCGCCCTTAACGTTGATACGATTAGTTTCGCTTGTGATCGTGATCGATTTTCCATTCGGATCAGTGATTATGAGCGATTCGAATTTTTGTAGCGCAGCTTTCAAAGAATCAACAGCCTCCTGCAACTGCTGCGGTGTAACCGAACTGCTGTTGACAACCTTTTTCGCTGCATTTATGGCTGCCTGCAACGTTTGTTTCGAACCGATAGGGTATTGTCCCTTGCCGATACCTTCAACAGCGTTATCATGCTTGCCTTGCACATTCGTTATAAGTTTAGCAAGCTCCTGATACTGTACATCACTAGCATCTTTGCTTACATAGAGTTCCCCAGCTGAAGCTAATCCGCCATAGCCTGCAGTAGCAGTAAGCTTCAGATATCTACTTGTTACCGGAGTGAATTGTGCTATTTTTTTATTGCTGTCATCACTCCAATCTCCGCTTGTAAACCGTGTAAATGATGTTCCATCCAAACTTGTCGATAATTCATAAGAAGTAATATTGCCGTTTTGTTCCCCATTTTGCCTTGGTAAATACTTAAGTTTCGAAATGACTTGCGCTTTGCCAAGATCCAATGTAATTGACTGTGGCAATTCCGCCATAGGATCCCATTCTGTATGCCAGATGGTTGAAGGGTTTCCATCTATGGCATTACCCGCTTCGTTTCCGCTGCGATTGCTAGTTGATGTCGCTGTCATTTCACCTTGCGGAATATCATTTGTATCTGTAACTGCTGGTGTATAATCATTCGTTCGTGTGACAACGAATCCTTGAGTTGCATCTACGGAATCCGTGCCAGGGATCATGCGATTAAAGTTGATTTTCTTGTCAACATCGCTTTCTTTAACACTATTCCCTGTGACAGTAACGGCTTTAGATGCATCAAATTTGAGCTCAAAACCACCTTGATTCGCAGTATTGTTCGTAAACGTAAATCCGTCCACACTCTTTGCATAAATCTCAGAGTTTCCGTCCGTTTTGTTAAACTGGTTGCCATCAATCACAATATGACTATGCACGGTCTTATCTGGATTCGTCAGGGAAGTATTCGGATCAATACTAATCACTGCGTTCCCGTTATTATTAAACGTATTGTTACGGATCAAGACATCCTTCACCATTCCGGATTCGTACCAGCTACTAGCATCATGAGCGATCAAGATCGCGCTCATCTGCATGCCATTAAACGTATTGTTCTCGATGCGAACAGAGCCGCGCGTTGTCACGAGGAGGCCTCTAGTCGGAATCGATTCAAACGTTGAATTCTTAACGGTAACATTCGGCGTCCATGTGGCATTTTCAACCACATACTCATTCGCAGTTACCGAAGAAGGTACTGGTTTATCTAGAGTAAGAATAATTTGAGTATCATCTACGCGTTTCACATCGGTGACCACTGCACTTTCCTTCGAAAGTAAAGTCGACTTGTTGATATAGTCGATCGTATCTCCGACGGCAAATGCATCAAAGCCCCAGCTTTCAGGATGCATAAATTGAACTTTCACCTGATTGGATGCTGGAATCTGCACAATTTGCAGATGAGTGCCGTGAATGTTAATCGCATCATCATGTGCTCCAGCAAAATAGGAGTTCGACACCCGAATCTCACCCTTGCCTCCAGAAACTTGCAGGAAGTCCGCCATCGATGCGTTCGTCCGCCCACTGCCTGTCTTAGGTGCAAAGTTCAAGTTATCGAGTGATACGTTCTCACTATATTGGCTGATAATTCCAAGCCCAGGTGCAGCATAGAAGTTAACATCTGACCATGCAATATTCTTACTTCGATAGATCAACGTACCTTGCTCTCTTCTTGTTGTATCCCGAAACTGAAATGTGTTTCCTACCGATAAATTTGGGCTCTTACTGAAGTTGAATTGAACCTCGCGTTTACCGAGATCCTTCGTGCTTGTTGTGCCGTCTAGAGGATTAGCCACTCTCCATGTCTGTTTCGTAGCTGGGTTATACTCTTGCACAGCACGTACATTTTGTGTTCCGTTCTCTATCCAATTCTCTTCACCGAACCATACTAATTCATTATTCTGAATAGAGTACCATGAATCCGGATGTATACTCGCTTTCATGTAGTTTTCGCCTACTTCAGTAACGGTCATCTCCGATACGACAGGACGGTTAAAATCGATGTTAATTCCGTTCACTTTAATATTTGTTGCACGGTCAAATACCATGGGTGTCATCACACCATGGAATAACAAGGTCGAACCATTTCCTCGAATGGTAAGATCATCGATATCCTTGAATAAGAGACCTACCTTACGAGAGCTGCTGGGTGTCTGTTCTTTTGTGGTTGTATTTGAAATGAAATATTGCACTTGATTTGCGGTTGATGCTTTAAATTGATAAGTTTCTGTAGGAGGAAAGTCCAGAATGACAGGCTTCTGCGCCGCTTTGGCAGCCTCAATTGCGGCTCTTACCGCATCCCCAGCGTCTTCACCTTTATAATTTAGAGAAATTACGCTGTGATTAACTCCATTAATTGTTTCTATAGTCTGTTTATAATAATCTTCGGCTTTGTCCACGCCCTTAACTACACGGGACTGAATATCCGCTCGATCAACTGAAATAAATGTGTTGTTCGAATTGTCATTCTTTTGATCTGTCACTCGAATTTTGAGTACATGCTCCTGATTCAACATCTCAGAGCTTTCAAAGAGCAGTTGTTGATCTAAACGCGAAGAGGCGTAAGTATCAACCTGTTGTTCAGGACCACCGTCGATGGAGAACGCAACGATCCCCTGATTATCGTTTTTAGCTCCATATATTTTCACCTTTGATCCAGTAAAACGCAGGAGCGCGTATGAACCCGCTTTGTTCGAATAATGGTTGTCACGATTGAATGCCCCAGCTTCGGAAGAGCTATAATCCCAACCCGAACCGTATACAAACTGATCACTTCCTGATCCAGTTGCATTGTCATTCACGGTTCTATCTAACGAAAATAAAAACTTCTGGTTACTGCCCGTACCCGCTTTGTTTTGTACGAATTGTTCACCACTTGAAACACTGTTGTCGGGTATTTCAATTACTTTTCCGCTAGCCCGGTTTTTTAATTGATAATAGCCATTACCTGCATCTACGACTGACCATTCATCATTGTAGGTCGCATCATCGGTGTATGAGGCTTGAATGATTCCGGCACCGTCTGCTGTTGCAGCATTCTCTACAGCAAGTGCTTTAGAACTGCTCATTGAGATAATTTTGTAATAGCCTGGTTTTGTCTTCATAAACATCCATTGTTGATTCTGACCCGAACTTTCGGACCATTGTATGATTGCAGCGCCATCTGATTTGGAATCCTCGTTCACATCCATACGAAGATTGCTGTGTTGAACCGTTAGATTGAACTTTTGTTGATCAAAGAGATCACTAACAGGATCAATTTTCAATAATTGCTCATCTGAATCTGTGATTGAAGATTGGATCAACTGTGTCCCTGTGTCTGTGCTGTTGGTTGATGCTGTAAGAGCTTTACCACTTCCGCGATTAACCAACTGATAATAACCGCTCCCTTTATCAACGAGACGCCATTCATCATTATAAGAGGTATCTGAAGTATAAGTTTGCTGTACTAGTTTCGCACCATCGGTCATTGATGAATCTAGCACTGCGATCACTTTTTCACTCGTGTTGTTGGTGATTTTATAGTAGCCATCACTTACGTTTTCTACATACCACTGTTGACTACTTGCTAACGGAACTGCAGGCATTTGAACAACAGCTGCTTGCTCTTGTTCTGATGCTTCTTCAATATCTAGCAAATGACCACTGTTTTTCATTTTCATATTGTACAAATGTCCATCTTGTAAAGGAATCGAACCGATCGTGTAAACGCCTCCAATTTGTGTGTCAAAAGAAATCTGATTGTTATTGTCTATGGAGTACTTTACATTCTGCCCTGCTTGATTCATAACACTAGCACCAGCAATGCTTGGATAAGAAACAACCGCACGATTACCTTTGTTCGATTTAACACTAATATTTGTAGCCCTAGTATTGTTCCAATTCACACTAACCTCAAATCCCCCACGTGCTACCAAGCCTGAATAACTTCCTTCTGGCCAAGAAGCAGGTAGCGCCGGCAAAATATCAATATTGTCCAAATGACTTTGCAGTAGCATTTCAGACATACCGGACGTAGCTCCAAAGTTGCCATCGATTTGGAACGGTGGATGTGTATCGAACAAGTTATTTAATGTACTTCCTGTAAGCTGCCCTTCCAGAATCGTATGTGCATGTGTACCGTCTTGCGCACGAGCCCACATGTTAATTTTGTTGGCTTTACTCCAACCTGTACCCTCATCTCCACGATGCTCCAATGATACTTTGGCTGCTTTCAGGAGTTCTGGCGTATTTTTGTTAATTTGCTTTCCTGGAAACAGAGCGATTAATTGAGACAAGTGGCGATGTTTGTTGTTCGGATCGTCGATGTCCTCTTTCCATTCTTGAATTTGTCCGTACTTTCCGATTTTAATTGGAGACATTTGATTTAATTTAGTCTGGACTTCCTCACGAAAATCAGAATCGACTTCTAAGGTTGCACTCGCTTCCAAATAATTAGTAAAAAGATCTTGTACGAGCTGCTGGTCATAAGCACACCCTGTACTGATCGTTCCTTGTTCCGGTGAATAACAAGGCGTGGATACCAATGTTCCATCCGTATCTTCAACTAAATACTGGGTCCAAAATTGTGTCGTTTCTTTCAAAATTGGATACACACGTGACTTCAGTAGATCGATATCTCCTGAAAATTTATAACTCTCCCAAATGTTATTCGAAATAAAAGCATTGGATGCCGGTGACCAGCCCCAATCAAAATCCCATCCCGGTGCAGTATACCCGAATGGATTGTTTGCCACTCCAATCGACCATGCATCTTTAATGCCATAATATTTCTCAGAAGAGATTCTTCCTGGAGTGCGCAATGAATCAATGTAATCGATCAATGGTGACATCGTCTCCGAGAGATTCGATACCATCGCTGGCCAATAATTCATTTGAATGTTGACATTAAAGTGATGATCACTGCTCCATGGCGCTCTATTGGAATTATTCCATACGCCTTGTAAGTTGGCCGGTAGTGAACCGGAACGAGAAGATGAAATAAGAAGATATCGGCCATATTGATAAAATAAAACCTCTAACGCTTTACTTTTCGTTCCTTCATATGTGGCTAAAAGCTCGTCCGTAGGAATCGTAGGCTTGGAATCGCCCAAATCTAGTTTTACACGATCAAACAAAGACTTATAATCTCGCTTATGATTCTCCAGTAGCGTTTCGTATGTTTTACCCTCAGCGGCATCCAATATTGCAACTTCCTCATTATGCGGGTCTGTACCTCTATAAGTCGGATAGCTATTAGTATAATTGGTACCCATTGTAGTAAGAATGGTTAACGAATCAACATTCGCTGCATGGATCTTCCCATCTCCTGGGGCTATATTTCCACCTTGATGGAGCACACGGAAGTTCGCTTCATATAGCATATTGTTGTCAGGCACATTCCCCCGAATATTAATGTTGTTGCCGCTCGCCGAAACGACTCCTCCCTGAGCACTCATCGGTCGTACATCCAAGGATAGCTTACCCGGCTGATTGGCTGTCAGACGCGTAACCATCACTTTATCTGGATAGCTGACAAAATATTCTCGCGTATACTCTACTCCATCTTGCGTGTATTTCACTCGAGATATCGCATCTTCAATATCGAGTTCGCGGCGATAATTCTCAGCATTGCTCGCTGTCTTCTCAAAGTCTAGGTACAAGTCTCCAAAGGTTTGATAACTTCCTAAGCCTTCATTCAATCCTGTAAGATTTTCATTCGCTTCTTTATGAGCACCTTCGATATCCCCCTCACGGAGTTTAGCTCGAACACTCTCTAAATGATCTGCACCACCCTCACGATTACCGAATGTATATGGGTTAGAAGTCGTTGGTTCATTCGTGGAAGGCCAAGTGTATACAAAAGAAGAACCTGGCCCGCCGGACCATAACGTTTTCTCATTTAATTGAATACGTTCCTGTTCGATGCCACCAAAAACCATCCCTCCCATATGTCCATTGCCAATCGGTAACGCATCACTTTCCCAATTTAATGCGGGTTGTCGGTACCATAGAGATAATTTATGTTCCGGGGCATCGGACAGCATAGTGATAGCGCTTACATTTTCTGCATTAGCTATGGGGACGGATATAGGATGCTGAATAATTAAGCTTAATGTTAAAGCGCTCACTGTGAAACGTTTAGCTAACGATCTGATCTTAAACAAGAGCACTCATTCCTCCTAATATGACTAGTTGATAATAATTGTGCTCGGTTCAGAACTAACGTTGAACCGAGCACAATATTTTAACCGTATTTCTAATTCAAAAATTTTAAATATTGCAAAATTTGTTTGATCATCACAGCTGCCTCAGCTCGTGTGGCTGCATCTTGTGGAGCAAATGTTGTTCCTGTTTTACCTTTGATTAATCCTTTGCTTACCGCTTCTGTTACTGCTTGCGCAGCATAATCAGAGATCCGGTTCTGATCAGCAAATGGAGTATGGGTTTGAGATTCTTCTTTATGATCACCTTGAACAAGCCCAACAGCGTTCATGATCATCACAACCATTTGCTCTCGTGTAATCCGTGCATCCGGACTGAATTTACCCTCACCAACGCCTTTAATCAAACCAAGTTTCGCTGCCGTATTCACATCCTGTGAATACCACGCAGTTGCACTAACATCTGCAAACATATTTGTTACCGACTCCGTCGATAACCCCAGTCCTCTTACCAGTAGTGCCGCAAATTGAGCACGAGTAACTTGGCCTGCTGGTGCAAATGCCTGATCCGTCATTCCGTTAATGATCAGTTTAGAGGCTAAGGTCTCCACATCCTTTTGCGCCCAATGTCCAATCATATCGTCGAAGGTTTTCTTGTTCTGAACGATTGCGTATAAGCTATTTGCTTGACCGAATATCGAGACTTCAGTTTTGCCGTTCTTCACATTAAACACCGATGGCACGAAGCGCATTTGACCTGTGATCGGATCGAATATAACAGCGGTCGCAGACGATGGATCTTGAATAACGCCATCCATATTTATGACACGTGTCATAAACATATTGCCGAAACGTTGAAGCTCTTCTTCTTTATCATCCGATTTAAGAATGACTTTGTACGCGATGATGTCGCTTACTCGCTTCATTCCTTTTTCTACTATGGATTGTTCAAACTTCTGTTCATGCTGTGAAGTCATATTATCCATTCGAATGATTAAGGTTGCACCCGCAACTTTAGCCGCTTTCTCAAGTTCTTCACGATTCAGATTGGAAAGCGGAAGTTCATATCTGCCTAAATGGCTACTTAGTGTTATGATTGTGTCCTTATTCGCTTTCAAGCTGTTGTACAAGACATCCAATGGAAGATTAACTGCATTCCGTGAATTCACTCCTGGAATCTCGATATCGAGATTAGGGGTTCCTGTAGTTTTGTTAAGTAATTCTAACTTCTTCGTTAAAGCTTCCTTATCAATATTAATGGTCAGGCTTGTTGTTCCGTTCTGTGTAGTTTCACTTTGCAGTTCTTTTCCAGTTGGCACATAACGATGTGGATCTTCTTTTGTAGGAGGAGTCGTTGGTGTAGGTGTAGGGTTCGTTGGTGTCGTTGGGTTGCCTGGATTTGTGCCTGGATTTGTTCCTGGGTCTGGAGTAGGCTCTGGACTGTCATTTTGCCCGCTTATCGTAATCTCTTTTGTCCCATAAACTGTGGTGTTATCAACGGATGTAGCGACAACTTTCACTACGCCGTTCTTCACAGCCGTTAACAACCCATTTGTATTGATGATCGCTGTATCTGTTGGAGCTATTCCATCAGCTCCATAGACCGCCCACGTAACGGATTTGTTCGTAGCATCAACTGGTAGGATCTCCGCCTGTAACTGAAGAGTTCCTTTCTTAACGTCAATGGACGACGAAGTGCTCGTGATTGAGATGGACTGAACTTTCACATGTTGATTCTTTGAAGCCTCGAATACTTGAAGTGCTGAATTTAAATTATTTGTTGCTTGTTCTAACTCCTGCTGGGTAGTGGAATTATTATCAACTGTTTGCTGAGCCTCCAAGATCGAAGCCAACAATTCCTGTTTCGAGCCAATTGGATACTGCCCAGCGGCCGTTCCTTCCACTGCTAAATCGTGAATGGCTTGAGCATCTGCGATACGTGCAGCAAGCTGTGCTCTATAAACATCATCACTAACGATTACATTCGCAATAGCTGGAATCACCGTGCCGTCTACCACTCCACTTACGCTAAAGCTACGTGCTTCGGCATACTCTGAAGGATCAATCAGGTCCCATACAACTGATTTATCTTGGGTTGTTCCATCACTGTAAACAGCCGTTACAACTGTTGGCAGTACTGGTGGAGTTCCGGTCACCGTAGCTACATTGACTGGCATGATATTTGTAATCACTGGTGCAGCGACAGGCACCCATTTCGCATAGAGAGTAATATCATTTGTTGGGACCGTATCAATAGTGAAATCCCATACGTTCTTCAATGCTTCGTCTTTATACCAATTCTCAAACTTAAACCCTTCCCGAGTCGGTTCTGCAGGTGCAGTAATTTTTGTTCCGACTTCAGCCCCATATAAGGAAGAAATCGAACTTCCTCCATTACTGTTGAAGTTAATCGTTGTACCTGTATTGAGTTGGGAAGTTTTCCATTCATCATGCCAACTTATCGCAACTCTGCGATTCTCGTTATCGAGTTCAAGCGGAAGCCAAACATATCTTGAATCACTCAAATTATTCGGGTACCAACGATCGGCCATAAAGATAAATTTATTCGGTACGAGAGTGCCATTACCATCCCGATATGGTAGTACAAATGTGCTTTGACTTCTGAATGTATCTCTACTGTCATTAACCATAGGATTGCCTTTATTTTCCCACGGTCCAAACATTCCCTCAGTGGAGACGCGGTATTGGGCTTCGTTAGGATCCCAACCGGACAAACCGGACGTAATCATATAATAGACTCCGTCTTGCTTAAAGATCGTTGGTGCTTCTCTCCAATCTTTAAACGCTCTCACATAGTGAGTCCCTTCTAAGGATTCACCCTTCTCATTCTGGGCTGGACCTGTATAATCATCGTTCAACATCATGATTATGGTCGTAGCATTTTCTTCGGAAGAATAAACCAAGTAGGCTTTATCATGCGTCGCTTCATTACCATCGTCATCGACATACAAGGTCATATCACGAAGCATTCCTTCATTGCCATGTTCTTCACCTACATTTGGCAAACGGGATGTGCTGAGATATTTAAACGGTCCAGTTGGCGAATCGCTGACGGCAACACCGCCTTCTGCTGTCCAATATTCGCCAGCAATCGGTCCGTCCTGATGCCACCACATCACATAGTTGTTGTTCTTCTTGTTGTAGACCACTTTAGGACGCTCGACAACTTTATCCCAGTTAAAATCTTTATACATCCCTTGCTTCTTTTCGTTCGAATAATTCGCATACAGCGCATTTAACTCAGCGATTCGTTCCGGTGAATTATGTTTACTGAGCGTATTGTTCGGCGCTTTCATGTTACCTGTGTAATCTTCATCTTTACTTGTGATTATTACTTTCCTATCCGGATCGTATGGAACCCCGCTATTCTTGTACGTTTCAGAATTTTCATCCAGATATAATGGCAGTTTTTCAATCTCATCATCCGGCACTTCATCTTCGCCAAGTTGAGGATTATTGAAGACAGGCAATACGATGCCTTCATTTTGCCATGTGTACAAATCTTTGGACGAATATGCGTGAACGCCAGTAGGAAGATAACCTTCCGTCTTGTCTTCACCGTACCAGTAATATGTCTTGTTCTTCTCGTTATACAGAATGCCTCCGCCATGTGCTTGAATCGGCACGCCTTCCGTATCCAGCCATACTTCACCGCTCTTAATGGAGCTTCTGTTATTTACAGTCAAATAGAGATTGTATAAATCCTTTACATGCCTAGTGTAATACGAAATACTTTCTTCGGTTAAATCACTTAGATTACCAATCGTTGTAATTTGCTTTTCAATCGCATCTTTCACTTTTGGACTAATAGATGACAATGTACGCAATTGATCGATTGCATCTTGTAGGCTACTAGTATCAAAAGTCGCTGTTTGTTTCTGACTAACTGCAATCTCTGCTGTGCTGAGTGTGTTGCCGTCTCCGCCAGTCGTTATAGCCTGAATCGCGATATACCGAGCTTCAACGGATTTGAACGTTGCGGATTGAACACTCGTGCTATTGGCTTCAAAAGAGCCATTTGCTGCAAATTTGAAATTCTTGTCCAAATAAGCTTGCGTACCGTCAGCAGGTAAATCCTTCAGGTTCGCATCGCTGTAATAGATTTTGAATTGATTGATGCGACCGTTTGCCTTATCTTGTCTTGGTGTAACAAGCACCTTGCCAACATCACGTATGCTCTCACCCAGATCTACAACGATATAATCGCCAGATTTATACTTCCGGCCATTCTTGTCCCAGTTCGATTCGAAGTAGGTATAAATGTCATTATCCACCATTAGATTAGCTGGATTTCCGTGATAGGCTTCTGGTGTATAGAAAAGGCTCATTCCCTTAATATTTGGATCACTGTTTTGAATATTAGAAATCTCAATTAAGATACGACTGGAAAGTTTTGCGATCTCTTCTTGTGTCGCTGATGCGCTCTTCAGCAGAGTTGCAGCTTGAATAAGGATCGCGTCCAGATTCTTGAAGTAAGACTCATCTTTCTCAGAATCTGTTTTGAACTTCTCTGCAGCTTGAATTGCGCTGTCTAAGCTGGAGAAATCCACTTTATATCCCTGCTTGTTAAAAATATTGATCTCTGCAGCCGATGCATATTGTTTGCCTGCATCGCTTCTCGATTCAAGTGCGGTAAATCTAACATATTTAGCACCCTGCGCATTAAAGGTTGCTGTTTTCTCTGTCTTATCGGCATTCCAAGTTCCTTCTGCGACTACTTTGGTGAAATCTGTACCATCGTCACTTACAGAAACTTCGAACTTAGTGACTACACCATTCCAGTCCGCATCCTGCCGCGGCAAATATTGAAGTTTATAGATACCGTTATATGCTTTACCGAGATTATAAGTAATGGAATGCGGAAGTGTTGAATAATCGTTGTTATATGCTGTATGCCATTTACTCCAAATATCACCATCAATAGTCTTCGCCGGTCCATCCTCAGAAGCAGAATTGTCAGACGTTGCACTCATCTGGCTTTGTGGGATAAGTCCTTGGCCTAGAACGCTATATTCGACATTCAGCTTGTAAAGGATTTGTGTGATCTCTTCCTGTGTCGCTAAAGTGTTCGCTTGAACCACTTTGGCTTCATTCACCAAATCTTGCAAATCCGATACATTTGCGTTATTAGCTGAAATATAGTTTTCTGCTCTAGAAATTGCATTAGCGAGTAAAGTCGTATCCACTGTGAAATTGGACTTTCGCATAATATTTATCTCGGCAGCCGAAGCGAACTCTGATCCCGACGCATTCGATTCATCGACCTTTAACTTTACAAATCTCGCTTTCTGCGAAGTGAACGTTGCAGTTTTTTCAGATTTATCGTTGTTCCAGGTTCCTTGCGCAACCGGTGTGAACACAGTCCCATCTGAGCTAACCTCAATCGTAAATTTCGTAATGATTCCGTTCCAATCTTTATCTTGCCTTGGTAAATAACTCAGCTTGTTGACATCATATTCGGCTCCAAGATCATAGGTAATCGAATGTGGTCCCTTAGCTTTAGGGTCCCATGAAGTATGCCAGTTCGTCCATTGATCACCATCCAATGATCTCTCTGCTGCTTCACCAGATTGAGCACTACTTGCAGTTACCTTCATATCGTTCTGAGGAATGACTGAGTCACCAGTAAAAGAAGCACCTTCAATTACGAAGGTTGTGATGGATTTTGCTCCAACAGTCGTTTGTAACATATTATCCAGAACTGGAACTTTAGTCTTCTGTACGACATTCTCTGTCGCGGAAGAAACATAAGGCGTTGCATCTCCAGTGACCGTATCAAACTGTGATAAGTCTAAAGAAATATTTTGACTAGTTATGTTTGGATTTCTATATACAACATGAATTTTGTTAGTATTTGGATCATAAGCAGCCAACGTGTTATCGTCGGTATCCCCTATAAAGCTTGCACCCTGCGGAATAAATTTACTGAATTGCTGCATGGCATAATACTTCTTCGTGTACCACCATTCTTGCGTGTCGAAATCTGCATGAAGGAGACCCCAGTTCATGTTCTCCTTATCCTTCTGCATGTTCTTCTCACTTTCAATCGCTTGCCAAGTGATCCACGCCGTAGGTTCTAACCAAGTAATGTCCGTCATAATTCTTTCTGCCAATGCTAGTGCCGGCTCGAAATCATCGTGATCGTGAGCAATTCCGGAAGGACCTAGATCTACTTCAGACATCCATAACGGTTTGTCTGCAGCTTTTGCGGCATCTCTGATCTCAGCCCGCTTTGACCCACCGTAGGAGTGGGTATTCATTTTACCAACATTAGCTTTGGTTGTCTCATCATAAGAATTCCAGTTTCTAACAAAGGTATCCAGAATCGACTCATCCATAGCAGCAATTTCTACAGACTGTAGATTGGCTTTATCCAGTTTAGCGCGTGTTGTATTAATGATTTTCATCTGAGAACCAACATCCCAGTGGGAACCCTCTTGTCCCCCGCCAAATCCCCAGTAATTCGTACTTGGTTCATTTACAGGTGATAGATAATTGAAATCAATATCCCAGTCATTTTTGAAATGCTTCACAACTTCTGTTAAATAGTCAGCAAAATTATCGTACTCATCCCACTTTAAGTTGTCTTTCCCTGAATCCCAATGACCAGTAGTACTTCCGCTTTCCGTCATATAATACGGAGCAGAATTTGAGAACGCTTCCAGAATGTTGGCACCTCGTTCTTTCGCTGCTTGTAGCCACCAACGCTGATTCGCATCTTGCGTCCAATCGAATACTCCAGGAGATGGCGAGAATCCAGGTATTTCTCCTCCTTGACGCATCGTATTGTAAGAAGGATTCTCCCCGCCGCCAATATTATATCTGGCAATATTAAAGTTTAGTCCTTCAGGTGAGTAGAGCGAATCCGCCAAAGCATCTTTGACTTTATCGTTCCAACCACCTGTGATATTACCGAACCAGGCAAGCGATGTTCCCCATCCCTCCCAAGGCTTTTGCATGTGGTTAGGATCAAGCTTAATTGAAGCATTCGCGGCACTTACTTTCTCACCTGTCAGACCCATAAACATAGGTACAATCAACGAAACAGAAAGAAAAGACATGGACAACCTTCGTCTTACTGTAGTAATCATCTAGATTACCCCCTTATCACATAATTGAACTTTAAATCGATGACACTTTAAACAATTTTCCATTCACCATTGTCATTGCACTGTTTTCTAGATTTTTATCACCTCCTCTATGGAGTGTAAACGATTACAATTATGTATCCTAAAACTATTAATTCATTCTTAAATAAGATTTGGTTGCCCCAATCTCACAATTGGGGCAACTCTAATCTGTCTCAAATCATGCTCTACGAATCGTAAACTCAAAATCCATATCTACTGAAGGATCAATTTGATATTCATCAAGGACTGGCGCTCCCCAGCTGTCATCACCGCCAACGCCCATTTGACGCCCGGCAATCGTAACAACGGTATTATGAATGTTCGGAAGCTCATAATGATGCGTCGCATTCTCCAGCTCCATTGCCGAATATGGCGATATATTGGCTTCAACTGGTGTTGCGATTGGTGCCGCTATTATAATACCTTGGCCATGATCGTTGGTTATGGATACCTCGCGCACACCTGTACGGTTGCCCGATTCCTGTGGTACCAGATATGAGGACACATTATCTCCTGCTTGGTTGCTGAAGCGACATAATCTTGCACCAAACGCACGGTCGATATAATTCTCTTGCGGCCCATTCGCATACCAATTCAACTGGTAGTAATCCGCTGGTACCTTGAAGGTTAGAGCGAAAATTGGAAGCTGCGGTAAACCCGGTTCTCCATGGTAGCTTGTTTTCACTTTAATGCTTCCATCTGAGAACACTGTGTAAGTCACACTTACTCGTACTTCCTCTGACACACTCAGTTTATACACATAAGTTACGGTCGCTCGGTCTGTCTCTTCCATGAGCTCGAAGCTTAACGCTCTCCGGGTCA
This sequence comes from Paenibacillus sp. FSL R10-2734, assembly GCF_037963865.1. NCBI lineage: Bacteria > Bacillati > Bacillota > Bacilli > Caryophanales > Paenibacillaceae > Paenibacillus > Paenibacillus sp. FSL R10-2734. The sequence goes on from NZ_CP150170.1 coordinate 4,329,171, forward strand.
AACTTGCTGCATACCAAGAGGAAGAATCGAAATGTATGCCCGCGCCTTTGTCGTTATCCGTCATTGCTCTCCAGAAGAGTGGCGCCGGCGGTGAAGAGATCATTTCCCGTCCTGAATATTTAACAGATATTAGGGTTCCAGCCTGCTTCGAGAACATAACGGAAAAGTCACGTCCATGAACGCCAATATTCACATCCCCTTCAACAACGCGAAAATCATTCAAGGCAGGTGTTACCGTAGGATGTCTTAAAGCCTCATCAGCTGATGTGTTCCCCACTTGAAAAACATGCTGTCCAAAAGCGATTTCATAACCAGCGTTTGCCCATAATGAATCTTCTTTGAGCACAAGGGAAACATCTAAACTATACTCACCTGACTGATTCCTAATATCCGGTAAATCTAGTTCTACATATCTTTCTTCTCCGGGTTTAACCCGTGTGAATACAATTCCACGATAGATTTCCCTGCCCTCATAATTCAGACCATATTTCAATTTATAAGCATCCAAACCAACAAATAAGTTCTCATTTATGATGGTAACGCCCTGGCAATCCGGTGATAGTTTGACGTTCTGATACAGGAATTTCACTTCCTGCATTTTCGGAGACCATCTCCGATCCGCATATACAATTCCGTTTCCTGAAAAGTTATAATCGGTCGAACGGTCATCAAAATCTCCTCCATAAGCCATGTAGGGTTTACCATATCGATCATTTTTTACGATAACCTGATCCATGAAGTCCCAGATGAATCCACCTTGATACATTGGATACTTCTGTTCTAGCTCTGTGTATTTATGCAATCCTCCGACGGAATTACCCATCGCATGCATATATTCGCAGCTAATATATGGCTTTAATGGATTCTCTTTTAAATACATTTCGATATCTGCTGCTTTCGCATACATCCGGCTCTCCATATCGCTAGAATCATCAAATTCGCGGTTATGGAACACCCCTTCATAATGAACCAAACGGGTGGAATCCTTCTCTCGAAAATAATTTGCTACATTTCGAATGACTTCTCCAGCAAAAGACTCGTTGCCACATGACCAAATCAGAATCGATGGATGGTTCTTGTCTCTCTCTACCATAGAAATCGCACGGTCCATTACGATATCCTGCCATTCAGGCTTACTACCTGGTATGTTCCAAGACGGTTCTACGACCCCCATTTTCTGCCATGATCCATGCGACTCTAAATTCATCTCGTCAATAACATACACACCGTATTCATCGCACAGCTCGTACCAGAGCGTTTCATTCGGATAGTGCGACGTCCGTACAGCGTTGATATTCGCTTGTTTCAGAGTCTTTATATCCCATAGCATATCTTCTTTCGTAATGCTGCGACCGAAGCGGGAATTAAACTCGTGGCGGTTGACACCTTTGAATACAATACGTTTACCATTTAAATGCATAATCTTATCTATCATTTCGAATTTTCGAAAGCCCACCTTTTGCGGCACGACTTCCACAAGATTCCCGGAAGCGTTATAGACAGAGACGTATAGAGTATACAAATTAGGCTCTTCTGCACTCCACAGCAGGACCTTTGTTGCCTCCAGCGTAAGCGAAACAGATTCTCCCGAAACTCCATTCTCACCGCGAGCTACAAGATTTCCTGCATTATCCTTAAGCTCTAGGATTACTTTCGAAGCAGATTTACCTATTAACTGCATCACAGCCGTTAGCGTTCCCTGCTCAAACTTCTCATCCAGATCAGTCTGAACGTGAAGATCCCGCACATGAACTTCCGGCACAGTGTATAGATACACGTCGCGAAAAATTCCAGAAAATCGCCAAAAATCCTGATCCTCCAGCCAACTCCCGGTACTGCGCTGATAAACCTCGACCGCCAGCTTATTCTCGCCTTCCGTCAAATACGGTGTCAGGTCAAATTCACTTGGAGTAAAGCTATCTTCGCTATAGCCAACAAATTCCCCATTTAGCCATATATAAAAAGCAGTTTCAACTCCCTGAAAAGAGATATACAATGGACGTTGCTCCCAGCCCGCAGGAACTACAAAATACTTCACATAGCTGCCTACAGGATTGTGGTCCTCGGATATCATCGGAGGTCTAAGATGCTCATGACCATCCCATGGGTACATCGTATTCACGTATTGTGGCTGCCCAAAACCCTGTAGTTGAATATGTCCAGGAACCTCAATATCAGCCCACCCTCTGCAGGACACGTTATCCTTATAAAAATGCTCCTGCCGCTCCATTGCATTATGGGCATAACTAAATTTCCAGCTTCCGTTTAGGCTATGGCGCCAGGGCATTTCTCCAAGCCCTTCGGCTTCTACTATCGATTCATAATATCGATGATCGGAGTGAGCCAGCATTCTTCCCACTGCATAAATGGTAGGATCTGATAACCATTCCAGACTTGGTGCGAGACCTCGTTCAACTTGCTGCTTCATCTATTTGTCCTCCTTCTTTTCTAAAAATGTTCGCTACCTTATTTTACTGAGCCCGTCATCCCGGCCACAAATTGCTTTTGCATCATGAAGAATACTAGTGCCGTCGGCAGAGTCGTAATGACGATTGCGGACATAATCAGACCATAGTCAGGAGCATAACCCGATCCAAGATTCGAGATTAGAAGTGGCACGGTCATATTTTCTTGGGACTGCAATACGATCAGCGGCCATAGATAATTGTTCCAGCTGTTTAGGAATGTGATAATCGCGGCAGCAGCGTAAGTGGATTTCATCGTCGGCATATAAATGCGGAAGAACAAACCAAACTCAGACAAGCCATCGATGCGACCGGCCTCCATCATATCCTTAGGAAACATTTTTGTGCTTTGACGGAAAAAGAAAATCAGAAATGCTGTTGTGAATGTTGGCAGAATGACTGCCGCTGCTGTATCGATACCAAGAAACGGTACAACGCTTGATACTTTTGCGAACATTTGAAACAAAGGAACCATAATTGCCGCAAATGGAATCATCATTGAGGCAAGCAAAATATTAAATACGATATCTTTACTCCGACTGCGGTACATTTCAAAGCCATATCCAGCCGCTGATGCTACCAGCAATGAAAGCACAGTAGTCACAACAGAGATTTTTGCGGAGTTCCAAAGGGCTTGCCACATATCTACGGAACTAAATAAGTTATCTATATTCTTAAAGAGATGCGTACCGGGTAGCAATGTCCCTTTAGTTACATCAACCGACTGATTCGTGGCACTAATAACCATCCAGATAAACGGAAAAATAGAGATCAGCGCTGCTAGAACTAGGAACAGGTAAGTAAACATGCGTTTAGTTTTCATTATCTCTTGTCGCCTCCTACTTTGTTCTGAATGAGCGTCAGTATGAGCACCATTACAACAATGGAATAGGAGACGGTTGCAGCGTATCCAAAGTCAGGAGTGTATTCAAAGGAAAGGTTATAAATATATTGGGAAATCGACATGGTTGCATTGCCGGGTCCACCTTTCGTGATGTTAACCACTTCGTCAAACAACTGAAGTGTTCCAATGGTCGATGTTATCGTCGTAAACAAGATAATCGGCTTCAATAGAGGAATTGTAATTTTGAAAAATTGCGTAACTGCGCTTGCGCCATCTATATGAGCAGCTTCATAAATAGATTTGTCGACATTTTGCAGGGATGACAAATAGAAAATCATATTATAGCCAGTAAAGCGCCATGTGATGGCAATGATGATCGTAACTTTGGCCCAGAAAGGGTCAGTAATCCATTGAATGGGTTCGCTGATTAGATGGAGATTCACCAGGAATTTATTAATGATACCTTCGGCTCCAAACATGTACTTAAACACAACGGAGTACGCTACAAGTGACGTTACCGTTGGAAGAAATATGGCTGTTCTGAAAAACCCCTTAAATTTCAGCCTTTCATCATTAAGCAGCACCGCGATAAAGAGCGCCAGCACCAGCATGACTGGGACTTGAATAATTAAGTAAATAAATGTGTTTTTAACGGCTGTAAGGAAAGTAGTATCGCTAAACAATCGAATATAATTATCTAGTCCGGTAAACTGTAGATTGCTTCCTCTACCCGTCTTGAAGGATAGAATTAAAGCTTGAATCATTGGATAAAAATAGAACACACTGATCATGATGACCGGCACAAGGACGAATAACCATCCCGTCAGATGAATCTGCCTTTGACCTTTAGAGCTCTTTATTTTTTCCGGGCTTAGCCCTGTCTTTATAGTTCCCACTCCACTCCGCACCCTTCTGTCTTATATATTAGAGATGAAAGCCCCTGCTACCTATCCTTCTGTAGAAATCCAATTACAGGAGAAGAAGGAGCAAGGGCATAGTTCATACAGCCTAAGTGCGATTAGCGAATTTGAGTATCCGCTTGCTTCTGTGCATCTTTCAGCACAGTATCCACATCTTTACCACCTAGATAAGCTTGCATCGCTACAACCATAATGTCCTCTATCGCGTAAGTGTTCATACCGTAGTTAACATTAGGAATTTGCTCAGTCCATGCTGCAAAGTCTGATACGACCTTTTGGCCTTTGAAGAATTCATCCGTAGCTGAGTAAGCTTCTCCGCTTGCAGCTGCTTTCAAGGTACCGATGACACCCACTTTAGTATTCAGTGTCTGATACAGTTCAGCGTCAGAAGCAAATGTCTTAGCAAGGAATTCCGCAGCTGCTTCTTTACCATCTACATTCATTACATACCATGAGCTACCACCAAGGTTGGATGCGTGAACGGAGCCTTCTGTTGCTAGCTTAGGAAGTGGTGCTACGGCCCACTTACCGGATTGGGAGGCTTCGGCTTTAATCGAAGCAGTTATCCAGTTACCTGTCGGTACGGAAGCCACTTCACCACTATTGAACGCACCTACAAATTGGCTCCAGTCCGAGATTACTTTCACAATGCCGGAATCCATCATTTCTTTGTACATTACGAGTGCCTCTTTCAATGCAGCGTTATCTGCTATCGTCGGAGTCTGACCGTCTTTTCCTGTATACCACGCACCTGCCGATTGGATCATCACTCGGATTTGTCCAAGGTCATTCGGATCAAGCGTGAGCATACTTTTACCAGTTTTCGCTTTTACAGCTTTACCGATCTCGATATATTGCTTCCAGTCGATATCCTGTAGTGCATCCAAGCTATAGCCGGCTTGTTCGAGATAGTCTGTCCGTACGTACATTCCTGTTACACCAGAATCAAACGGAACACCATATTGCTTGCCGTCAACACTGGTTGGACCAATTTTATAATCTGCAAAACTATCTGCTTTTACGAGGTCCGTCAATTCATAAAAGGAATCCGGATACGCTTGCAAGAAGCTCTGTGCACGGTAATCCTCAATGAGTACGATGTTAGGCAATCCTTTTGTGGAACCAGAGTTTAGCCCCGTATTCAACTTTTGTACGATATCAGCCTGCGCATTCTCTACGACGTTTATCGTAACGTCCTTATTGACTTTCGAATAAGCATCTTTGGCAACATTCATAGCGGCAATGTTAAACGCCGGGTCCCAAGCCCAAACTGTAATCTCTTTTGCTTGGGTACTACCTTCAGCTCCGGAGTTACCAGAGTTGCTCGGTTCATTTTTCGTTCCACCTGTGGAACATGCCGACAAAAGAACCACACTAGCCAGCATTACGGATAATAATTTTTTCACTACGTAAACCCCCTCGTTAATCTGTAAAATAATAAAGATGGAAGCGTTCTCCCTGCTACGCCTCCATCTTAGCATTTTGTATTCGCTTTCTTTGGCAGTATATTTGTTAGCTTTGGTGTTATTATTGGGTACTGATTTGATTCTGATATCAACTCTGGTACAATCTTTAGTTTTTTGTAAATTATTTAGTTTTTTAACAATGGGAGCGTAATTTTAATATTCGTACCTTCACTCCGTTTGCTTGTAATGTTTATTCCGTAATTCTCTCCGTATAATAATTTGATTCTATCATCCACATTTCGTATACCGATTCCGGAGAACAATTGGCGTTTGTGTTTCGACGCAGGAAGCTCCTCCACCTCTATCCAGTTTGAGTTAAGATCCATCCCGTCACCATTATCTACAACTTCGCATACTAGTTGATCTTCATGTACGGCTATCATGATTAGTATCCTTCCCTCATCTTTAACGTTAAATGCATGAAAGAACGAATTTTCGATAAAAGGTTGAAGAATTAGCTTCGGCATATGATACTCCAAGCTCTCAGGCTCCACAAAGTAATTCACACGGATCTTATCACCGTACCTCACGTGATTGATATACACATAATGCTTCAGCGACTCCAATTCTTGACTAACAGGAATGGTAGAATGAACATCGCTTACTGTATTTTGCAGGAGTGAGATTAGCGAATTTATCGTTCCAGCAGCTTTTTCCTTGTTCCCCTGCTGAACCAGAAATTTGATTGATGCCAGCGTATTGTATAAAAAATGTGGATTAATCTGCATTTGGAGTGCGGCCAGCTCCGCGTTACGCTGCTGCTTCTGAGTCTCCATCAACCGGACAACATAATCATGTAGCGAATCTAGCATAAAATTAAAGGCGTTCCCTAGCTCCTTGACTTCATAGCTGCTTTTCTCGACAATAACATGATTATCGAACCCTCCCGTAGGAATACTCGACATCTGTTTAACAAGTACACGCAGGGACTTCGTCATTTTTCGGGTAATTAAAAATACAATAATGAGCGAAATTGCAACGATAGCCATGATTGTTAATGACACCGCTTTGGCATTCACCATCTGTCCGGTCACAGCGTTCTTATCGATTAGGTTCACCAAATAAAAATTAAATTCAGGCAAGTATTCCGAGAACACAATTCGTTCATTCCCCATAACATAGGTAGACTTGCCATCTTTACTTCCACCCCCTACTTCTTCCAGCAGTTGCTTATCAAGTAGCCCAATCATCTCTGTCTTGTTGCTGGATACAATTAATCCCTTCTTATTCAGCAATACAACGTCATTACCTTCGCTCGTAAAGTTAGCGTAAAAGGGCTTGAAATCTCGATCACGAATGGCCACGTACATGGTGCCATAAATTCTACCGCTCGAATGATCAAATAAAGCTTTGGAAGCCACCAGCATAGGCTCTTTTACATTCGCTTTATTATCTCTTAGATCGAGTTGGTACAGGATTTGATCAGGATGGGCAACTGTCTCCTTCGTAATCGGGTGAGCCATAAGTTCATCTGCAGAAATGGCCCAATACCAAGGATCTGTTGAATAACTCCTGCCATTCACACCCACAATCATGATTCCTACATCAAAGGCGCTGAGGTTAGAGCGGATTGCCCGCATGCCTTCTGTCATGTGATATGTTCTGATGGCGAGATTTACTGCATCCTTCTCTCCGCTAGATAAATAGTTTCGGATAGCTTCATTCTGAGCCATCATAGTAGCGCCAGTAGCAATGATGTTATTGTAAGATTCTAAATTTGTCTTCATCTGGTTAAGTAATTTGCCGTTTGTTATGCTGAAGGTCTGTAAAAATAATTTCTCTGACATACTAATCGTAATAGCCAGCGTCAGGAGTGATACGGTTACGATGCTAATGAGGGTCACGAGAAACAGCTTGAGGAATAAGCCCTGCTTTCTAATATTGTTAATGATAATTCCAATCATGTCTGCTCTACGTCCCGTCTCCGGTACCGGCTCGGAGAAATGCCGGTCTGCTTTTTAAATACTTTTGTGAAATAACTCTGATCTGAATAACCTACGCTCGCGCTTATATCGGAAATTGATTTTTCTGTTGTCTCGAGTAGCTCCATAGCCTTTTCCAACCGGACTTTGTTCAGGTATTCACTAAACCCTTCGCCATTATGTGCAGTGAAATAGCTCGATAGATAAGAAGCATTGAAATGGAACTGCCTAGCTACCCCAGTCAGTGTGATCGGATCTGCATAATGATTCTGAATATATTCGAGCAGCTTCGTCATATTTGGGTTAACTGATGGATTCGTCTCGCCTATAGAGCGCTCAACTTCACGAATGAATGCTTCAGCAACACCTATAGCATCACCTGCATAAAGCGCTTCATCTATTTTTCGAAAATAGTCGTATTTGGCCTCCTCCAGCCCTCCGATCTCACACTTCATTTTTCCAAGCGTGGTTGCTACGTTAAATATAAAGTTCCCTAATAGTGATTTGAATTCGAATATATCGATACGATAATCCATTGAACGCAGATGTACATATTCCAGAAACCCTGTAAATGCCTTCTGGTATTGCTTTCGTCTCAACTGATCCATTAATTCTCCCATATCAATTTCCTGATACGGTCCCGGAAGGCCTGGCAAATGATCATTTTCAATCAGACTTCGTTCCGGCAAGTAGAAACTGTATCGTGTAAGCTTCAAGTAATTGTCACGATAAATCTCACCAAGCCTGTTAAAATCCGCGAAGCTCTGACTGATAATGAAATGCGCTTCTCTCACACGATGAGCTATTTCCGAGATCAGATAGCGGAGCTCAATCACAAGCTCGTCCCATTGCTCCGGATTAGCGTTAAGCAAATAAATAACCGAATCGTTAACAAACTTTAGCCGAATAAACACTACATCGTCCAAAGCGAACTTACCGATCTCTCTTTCTAATTCATTGGCGAAAGTTAACCTGTCACCAGAATCTTTAATATGCTTCATATCCACTCCGAAAAACGCGAATTGTCTATGAGGAAACTTCGATTGTAGCAATGTGGGTTCCAGCACTGACTCATATCCTGTCATGAGCTTCTCGATGACATGCAAAAGCTGCTTTTCCTCAGGATCCGTATCTGGATCAGTCATCTTCATCCCTGCCATTTTAGCCGTACTTTTATTTAGGATGGACAACAGATAATCGGCTTCCAGCTTCGGCTTCAGGATATAGTCCGCTACACCACTTTGAAATGTAGAACGGACGTAATCATATTCACTGAAACTGCTTAAGACGATTACTTCAATGTGAGGGTACTTCTCCTTCACGATCTGAACTAGCTTCTCCCCGCCCATTACAGGCATTACGATATCTGTAATAATAATATGAGGACTGACCTCGTCCATCATATTTAGTGCTTCAAGACCGTTAGAAGCCTCGCCGACGATTCGATACCCTTCTTGTTCCCAATCCAAAAGGTGCTTGATCCCTTGTCTAACCAGCATCTCGTCATCCACAATCATAATCTTGAATATTGGTTTCATTTCTGCCCCCTTGCAGTTTTTCAACCTACTATTGTAATCATTCACAGACTGAACAAATTTTAAAAGCCTTGAAAATGATCAGAATGCCGCCCTTTCATATTATCGAAGTATGCGCTGTAACCGTTTTCTTTTTATCCGGTAGTATTTAACACATTCGACATGGAGGACCTTCTGTACAAATAAAGCATAAGACTTACTTAAATTTGTTTAACCCAAATAATAGTCCTCACCAGTATTTATGGTCAAGTCCTCATTTTTCAGCATTCCCTTCTCCCTCGATAATTTCATTTGAGAAATAACAATCATATATCGTTTTACGATATATAATTGTTGATTTATAGTTTTTAATTGTGTATTATAGGGTTATAAAAGAAAGATGAAACGTTCATGAAACCGATTAGAACATTATGATGAAAGTAAGGAGAATGTCTTATGAAAAAAAAATATCTAATAGCCTCTGCCCCCCTTCTGTTAGGAATCATTAGTTTAATGATCTCACGTATGGTGGGTTCAAGCGTGGGAGCTGATGGTATGTTGTATGAGCCGGCCTTTTTCTTAATTCCGCTTGGCTTCCTGTTTTTGTTCAGCAGTATTATTGCATGGTTATTTGTAGGTCTCGGCTCAGTCCTCCATAATAGAAACAAGATTTCGTAATATCCTTGATTTGAGACAATAACTTTCAAAGTGAAAAAAAAGAAGCCGCGAAATTCGCGGCCTCTTCTGTGTTGTGTTCATTTAGGATTTTATAAACTCAATTTCTGCTGGAGTAAAACAGCCAGCTCTTCGGCTGTATCCCAAACGATCGGACGGATATTTTTAACTTGTACAAAAAGGTTATTGGCATCGCTGCTGTTCACAGTCCAAATCACTGGAATGTTCAATCCGAGCGCATATCCAGCTGTAAAATACACTTCAGGGGGTTGGCCGGTTAAATCAGCGATAATCAGCTTGCTCTCCTCTATAAGCTCCAAGGAATACGGTTCGCGGTTTTGCGTTGTCGTATGCCTTAGCAAACGTGGTATATACCCAAACTGCTCGATTTTAGGCAGCAGCTTTTCCACCCACTCCGTGAGCAAATCCTCCGCATCCGACATTAGAACGATACAGGGCTTTAATTTTTTGCCTCCTGCGATTGCCGCAGCTTCATTCCATCCCTCATCCGTCAGCTTAAAGGTCATGCCTTCCCTGATCATAAACTGCTCGTTAATCAGCTTATCTATGATATATACCAGTTCTTGCAGATTAGGCGAATACGTCAGATTATAGCTACTGGAGAGTGGTTGTATAACAACGGATTCCCCAGGGGCTTCAGAATGTCTGTATAAATATTGCAGTAAACGGTTTCCTTTATCTTCAATCGTCACTGGAATTTTCGGGGAATTTACTATGGACTCTAAATCGTCAGCCGATATACTGACCTTCTCTCCAGCATCTGTCAGCTCCCGTATATAAGCCGATACGATATGAAACATGTCGCGTTTCTTTTGATGCGGGAGAGAATTAATAGGCTCATAGCTGTCGCTCAATAAGTTATAGAACCCGTCAGGAGAACAATTACAGCCTAAATATTTATCGTAATCGCCATCCGATGTAATCGAAACCATCTCGTCACAGAACAAGCAGTATTTCTTAATCATTACAACTCATCACCTCTTATTCATTGGTATCCCTTTACCATACCAATATTTTAATAAAAAGTAGACAAGAAGATATTTCCTGCTGTTAATAAAAAATAGCCATCTACCTAATTTATTTAAGTAAATGGCTTAATTCCTATCGTTATAGAGGCAAATCCTTTTCCTTAAAAACACGTATGCCAATCATATAAAGTACAATACCTACAACACCAAGAAGAGTAAATTGAATCCAATAATCACCGTTGTTTATGATTGCATCCGTATCAAATAATGTATTCAGTGAGAAGTACTTAAATCCCTCCAGACTGCTATCTACCTTCCCCATAAGTTCAAAGAGAAAGAAAGCAAGGGGGATACCAGCACCAAAAGCGAGTGAGTTTTTCGATAAATTGAATATACAAGAAAATAAGAAAGAAATACTGCTGGTTGCAAACATTAAGAGAAATAAACCTACATTAAGCATAATTAAATCCGTAATTTTAAAATCAATATCGTTCTGGAAAGCCTGAACAGCTACTACCCCTACGATGGATAAAATCGTAAACATTGCAACAAGCGATGATACTAAATAGATGGCTTGCGTTCTGACCACTGTGCTTCTTTTTATAGGCGTTGATAGCAAGTAAGCCATGGACCCTCTATCCACCTGCGATGCGACAAGACTATTAGCGGTCATAATTACAAAGATCAAAGGTAGAATAACACCCTGCATTGAATAAAAAGTCGATGCGAGCATGCCAAGAAATGTAGTTGAACCTAGCATATTCGCAAGTGGTGTGTCCTTCACCATATCTGACATACTGGATAGCGTCTTTGGATCGAACACGGCAATGAGTACGCCACTAAATACGCTCATGATTAACGTGAAGATTAGCCACAACTTAAAATTGGCTTTCAATGTTTGTTTAAAGATCGTTTTATTAAACATGAATTTCTCCTCCTTAGTATAGACTTCTGAAGTATTTTTCAAGGGTGTACTTGTTTTCAGTGATAAACTTGATCTCATACTCTTTAAGCACCTTGAAGAGTGTATTGATCTGCCGATCATGTATATTTACAATGACTTGATTTTGATTTTCGCGTTGTTCTGCACAATCAAATGGTTCTGTTAAAAAGCGTTGGTAGTCCTCATGCGAGGTAAACTCAATCTTGTAAGTCTTCTCTTCATTGTGCTTAACCTCACGGGTTGATTTCACAGCAATAATCTTACCGTCTTTAATAAGTGCAACCTTGTCACAGGTATGTTCAACTTCTTCAAACATATGACTCGACATAAATATCGTTTTGCCCTTCTTTTTTTCTTCGTTTAATATATCTACAAATTCAGCTCTCATCAGAGGGTCAAGTCCCGTTGTGGGTTCATCCAGAATTAAAATATCAGGATCAGCCATTAAGGTAGCGACAATAGCAGTCTTTTGTTTCATTCCCTTGGACATTCTTTTCAAGTTAGCGGTTGGATCTAGTTGAAGTTTCTCTATAATTGTATTCGCATAGCTCATGTCTTTGAGCCCTAATAGCTCAGCCTGTTGTTTGAGGAATTCCGTTCCAGTTGGTGCATCGGGAAAAGCGATCTCTCCAGGCGTATAACCTATCATTTTCTTAATCTCAGCTGAGTCCTTCCAGCAGTCCATTCCATTTATTTTTACACTCCCACTTTGTGCTTTTAAGAAGCCCATCAAGTGACGAATCACCGTGGTTTTACCTGCACCATTCGTGCCGACAAAACCAAATACCTCACCTTTTTCAATGGAAAGGTTGATGTTAAAAACCCCTTGATGTTGGCCATAATCTTTTGTCAAATTATTAATTTCTATTAATGGCATTAGGGTTGGCACCTCCCTCTGGATTAGAGTTTCGGTCATAAAACTTCATAAAGTAATCTTCAAGCGTGAACTTGATCTCTGAGAAAAACTTCAAATCATACTCAGATATTGCGCTAATGAACAGGTTGATATCATTATCATTCAATCGTACTTCCGCTTGTTTTTTATTCGCTTTTAGAGAAGTAACTTCAATGTTGTTTAGCGACTGAACCTCTAGACTAAAACGTTCAAACTCTTCTTTGGAGTTGAATTCAAATTCAAAGGATTTGCTCTCATTATGACGAAGCTCATCGGCAATAAAGGTTGAAATTAATCGGCCATCTTTGATAATTGATATTTTGTCACAGGTAGCATCTATCTCATTAAAGATATGGCTCGATAGTAAAATCGTTTTCCCTTTTTCTTTTTCCTCTTTGATAAATTCAATAAATACATTTTGCATGATAGGATCAAGACCACTTGTAGGCTCATCAAGAATTAGGACGGCTGGATTATGCATAAAAGCTGTTACAATAGCGAGTTTCCGCTTCATCCCTAACGACATACGTTTTAAACTACCTGCCGGATCAAGCTCGAATTTTGAAAGCAAATAATTAGTATGAGTCATATCATTGATGCCACGTAAATCAGCCATCATCTTAATAAACTGCATACCCGTAAGCGATTCAGGCAATGCAATTTCGCCGGGAAGATATCCTAAATTCTTTTGAATATCACTAGCACTCTCCCAGCTATTCATTCCATTTACTAAGGTGTATCCCATCTGAGGACGAGAAAATCCCATGATATGACGAATCGTTGTCGTTTTCCCAGCTCCGTTCGGTCCTAAAAAACCGTAAACTTCGCCTTTCTCAACTTTGAATGTGACATCGAACACACCACGATTATGACCATAATCTTTTGTTAAATGATCAATCTCCAATACTGCCATATAAATGCTCCTTTCTGCCAAATGAAATATTAGGATAAGGATTCAGTTCGAGGATTTCTTATTCCATTCATTACGAATTGAACAAGATTCTCCACTTCTTCTTCACTTATTGAATAGTTCTCAAACAATACAAATCGAGATACGAAAAAGCCTCCAAATACAGTCGTTAAATAAATCAATACCTGATCCGTAGGTTTATCCACTAACTCCCCACGGTGCTTAAATTCTTCTACTGCACGATTAATAAGCAGAGAGATATTTTTGATGAAATGTGGTGCAATTTCATTTTTAAGCTCATCTTTATATATGACTTCCTTCACAAACACTCGAAATATCTCTTTATTCCTCTTAAAAAATTCAATTCTATTCTTTAGAAATCCCCTTAAAAATTGCTCGAACGTCTTCGTATCCTCTGTTAAGACTTCACTAAAAACTTCATTTGTCATAGATGGTAAAGAATCTTGAACAAATGGAAGGATAATTGAGAGCAGAAGCTTATCTTTTGTTCCGTAATGTTTAAAGATTGTACCTTCCGATACTTTTGCTATTTTAGCGATCTCAGCCGTGGATGTATTCGCAAAACCTTTTTCAGCGAACAACCTAATAGCTATTTCAATTATTTTTTGTTGTTTTTCTGTTTTTGTCTTTTGAGCAGCAATTAGTGAGTCGAATAAATCATGTGTCATTTTTTTACTCCTTTTTAGAGTCTATAGTTATAAGTGAGTGATTACTCACTCGAGTATACATCTCAAGAAATCAAGAGTCAATGAAAATTGAGTGATTACTCACTTCCATTGACTAAGTATCCCCTTAGCTTCCTAAATGATATTCTCCCATAGGGGTCTTAATCATTAGATATGAAAAAAGCCCTGATAATATTATCAGGACTTTCGGTTTGATGTTGGGCTCATGAATGAACATGGACGAACTATTAATCTATTACTTTTGATAGTGAAAACATTGAACCTCTCATCACTAAAGTGACGAGATTCCTAAGTACAGAAGTCTACAGACTTCTAATGGATTAGGCTATCCCCGCAGTTCCTGCGGTTATCCATCTGACGTTATTCAGACAGAAGTCTTAGTCCTTCGTTCAGAATATTTTTGCTGGCATTGTCATCTCTATCGTGTGTAGTATGGCATTCTGGACATACCCATTCGCGCAAGTTGAGGTTCTTAACGTCTTTGTTCTTGTACCCGCAGCACGAACATCGTTGGCTTGATGCAAACGTCTTACCTACTGCGACGACTTGCTTCTCGTACCACTCTGCTTTGTACTCCAGCATCGTTCTGAATTGCGACCAGGATACTTCACTGATCGCTTTCGCTAATTTGCCATATTGGAGCATCCTCTTCACTTGCAAGTCCTCAATTGCAATGATGTCGTGGTTTTTGACAATATGCGTTGAGACCTTATGTAAATAGTCAGCCCTTGCATTGGTCATATGCTCGTGTATTTTGGCAACTTTGATGCGCTGTTTGTTCCAATTGGAACTTCCTTTCGTTCTTCTTGTGAGTATACGCTGCGCCTTGGCAAGCTTCTCTTCCAATGTCCGAAAAAACTTAGGATTTCGAAATACTTCGCCGTTTGAGAGGATCGCAAAGTTTTTTAGACCCATATCGATCCCGACGGATGAATCCGTCTTTGGCAAAGGCTGCACATCTACCTCCGCAAGTATAGACACGAAATACTTACCTGCTGGATTCCGCCTAAGGGTAGCACTCAGAATTCGTCCTTTTATTTCTCTAGACTTTGCGAATGGAACACATCCAAGCTTAGGAAGCTTGATCTTGTGACCGACAATAGCGATGTTGTTGTTTGTGAAGTGGGTTTGATACGACTGAAGAGGATTCTTTTTGCTCTTGAATTTAGGGGCATCGTTTTGCTTCTGGTAGAATCGACTGTAAGCATCAGTAAGATGCCGCAGTGCGTTTTGAAGTGCAAATTTATCAGGCTCTTGTAGCCATTCCTTCGTTCGTTTGAGTAATGTAAGTTCAGCAGAGCATTTCCCATACGACAACCCTTTTCCTGTATCTTTATAGGCTTCATTCCATCTGTTCAGAAAGTGATTGAACACAAACCGACTACAGCCAATCGTTTTATGGATCAGCAGCTGTTGTTCTGCGTTTGGATAAATGCGGAACTTGTACGCTTTATGCGTCAGCATGGCTTCACTTCACTTTCTGATTTCGGATGTACTCTCGTATTTGCGATTCCGTATTTTCGCTAACGGTAGCAATGAAGTATGAGCGGTTCCACAGATTTCCCTCCCATAGCTTCTCTTTAAGATCAGGAAATTCTTTGAATAGCAGTCTGGCAGATACACCTTTAAGTGCTTTGATCATGCTCGGTATAGAATGTTGTGGAGAGCACTCAATCAGCAGTTGTACGTGGTCTTCATCACTTTTCATCTCGCTGAGAATGAAGTTATTATCTAATGCAATTTGACTCAATATTTCTTTTAGTCTTACATCCAATTTGCCCTGAATCACCTTGTGACGATACTTTACACACCATACAATATGATACTGGATAGAGTAAACATATCCTCGACCAAACTTTACTTCTGACAATCTTATCTCCTCTAGATATATCGTAACATATGTAGTTGTAATTTTGTAATGAAATTATGTCATATCGGTAGTTTAATCGCTTAGATATTTCAACATGTGTCGTACAATTAAAGTGTCTATAACACGCCTTGTCCGAAGTTTTCTAACTCACGACTAAAGTCACGGGTTTGCAAAACTATTCTATCAAAATAAGCGGTTGTTCGATGGGTAGAAAAGTTATACATCCCGAAGAAAACACCAGTAAAACCACCTGCCACTTCCGTAGAAATCAAGTGCGTCTCCGATTCACCCAATAAATGCCATACCTGATCTGCACCTCGATATGAAAACGAATATTTCTCCGGCAATGCTTGAATTCTAAACTCTACGACTGTGCCTTCGAATGGTGCTGAATGTTTGATGTCACTTATACTTCCCACTTGTCTTCGCAGCGAGATAACATTTCTACCTTCTACCTGGGTCAGTCCGATCGCGTAGTGATATTTCTGATCCATAAAAACAACAAGACCCGCTTCGTCATCTTCTAGAGGGTTAAACTCCAGTTTAGTGGAGATTTCACAATCGAAGTGCTGCTGTCTGGTACCAATAAACGCTGGCGTTCCCTTTTCACTCAATCTCACATCCGACCCACGCAATGCTAACCAACCTGCCCGTTCCTGCAAAGACCACTCTACCTTTTTAGGATTGCGAATAAAATTCCAGTTCATTCTTAGAGCAGATTCATCGAAGTTATCGATTGCTGTCTCTTCTTCCCAAGGAACTGATGGAAGTGTACCAGCTTCCATTTCTAGTCCTACAACACCGTTATCCCCAATCATCGGCCATCCATCATCCGTCCACTGGACTGGAGCAAGGAACGTCTCTCTGCCCAGATGATGACGGTAAGGATATCCTACCGGTCGAATCCCCAGAAATACGGCCCACCAGCTACCATCCTGTGTTTCTACTAGATCGCCATGTCCAGTAGCTTGTATAGGATAATCTGAACTCCGGTGAGTCAAAATGGGATTGTGTGGAGAAGCTTCATATGGCCCATAGGGTGACTTACTTCTTGCTATAGTCTCCATATGTCCATATTCTGTCCCGCCTTCTGCACACATTAAATAATAATAGCCATTAACTTTATAAAGATGTGGTCCTTCGGGAAATTTACCGCCGCTGCCTGTCCATATCAAGCGAGAATCGCTCAACTTAAGGCCTGTTTCAATATCAATCTCACATTGGTAGATTCCCATGCCTTGCTTGGTGCCAGTGCTTGTAAAATAAACTTTTCCATCGTCAAAAAACAAGGATGGATCAATCCCCTCTTGATCCACATAAATGGGATCCGACCATTCACCTGCTGGATCATCCGTCCAAACGTAGAAGTGCCCACCGCTATCCTGATTCGTAGTCACCATGTAGAATCTACCGTCATGATGACGAATGGTTGGTGCCCACACCCCACCAGACACGACTGATTCATCAAATTGAAGCTGGGCTTCACGTGTTAAGCAATATCCGATCTGCTTCCAATGGACTAAATCTTTACTATGCCAAATGGGTATTCCCGGAGTGTAAGCAAATGAACTGTTGACCAAATAATAATCTTCACCTACCCTGCATATGCTTGGATCTGGGTAAAAACCTGGTATTATCGGATTGTTATATTTCATTGAAGCATTCTCCTTTTATGAACAATTGCATCTATGTCATGAATTATACGCTACTAGCTAAACGATAAACCTTGATTATTCGGTCGTAAAATAGCATGATATAGACATTCACCTATTCATGCTTTTGGAGGTTGAGTAATTGAGCGAATTTTATTTGGACTGGTTTACATCGGATCAGAAGTTTCCATTCTTTATTCAATACGGCTTTCATGACAATGATACTGACCTTCACAGACATGCGGACTTTTCAGAGCTCGTAATTGTCTTAAGTGGTACAGCTACACATATCGTTAATACGGAAGAATCATTCATCAAGAAGGGGAATGTCTTTGTGATTAATGGTTCAACTCCGCATGCTTTTAAAGATCCTCATGATTTTAGGATCTGCAATATTATGTACAAGCCTGAAATGCTATCGACGGCTGGGTCGGATCTGCGGACATCCAACGGCTATCAGGCACTATTTGTGTTGGAACCGTTATATCGTTATAAATACGCCTACACTAGTAAACTAAGCTTGCCGATTCCTATGCTGGAGTACGTCTCTTCCCTCATTGCCGACATGATTGAAGAATATAGTAACAGGCTTCAGGGATATCAGACTCTGCTCGTCTCAAGGTTCATGGAACTGGTTGTCTATTTATCAAGGCATTATGAGAAACAGGATAAAGGGAGTCAGGACAATCATCTGATCCATTTAGCGAACGCGCTCTCTTTTATGGAAGACCATTATCTTGAGGCGTTGTCGCTGGATCAAATCGCCAAACACTCAGGTATATCGGTAAGACACCTGAACCGGATCTTTCGCGCTTACTATCAGACGACGCCTATCTCCTATCTCCATCGTTTGCGTCTGGAACGGGCTTGCAGTTTGTTGAAGCATTCTGACTTCAGTATTATTCAAATCTCACATGAAAGCGGGTTTAGCGATAGCAATTATTTCACTCGACAATTCACCAAAACCTACGGGATGTCTCCCAAGGCGTATCGAAAAAAGACATAAAGGAACACCTTCTAAATACAACAATAAGCCCTCAAAAGAGGACTTATTGGTTACTCAATCGTTCAATTTTTTCATCCATTCGTTCCAATACTCTATTCATCTCTTCCATTCTAGATAAGAGTTGCTTCCGCTGCTCAATCAGGAGTTCTACTCTAGCATGATCAGCCGTATCTCCCTGTCTATACAACTCAACATACTTAATCAATATTTCAACGGGAAGTCCAATACCTCGCATACATTTGATATGCTCAATCCACCTGCAGTCTTCTTCCGTATAGTCTCTGTTTCCGCTTTTATTGCGATTCACACGTGGGATAATTCCGATGCGTTCATAATAGCGGAGCGTATCCGGTGTCAGATTGAATTGTTCACTTACTTCTGTAATGGTCATACTTTCGTCATCCTCCGGTAATCGGTATTAATTAAAACCAATGATTGGGTGCGGTGTATAAGGTTCTTCTAAGAAAGCAATTTCTTGAGGCGTTAACGTAATGGACAGCGCTCCTACAGCATCTTCGAGATGTGATATTTTTGTAGCTCCAATGATAGGAGCAGTAACTGGTTCTTTCTGAAGCAACCATGCAAGGGCGATATGAATCCGCGGAACATCATGTTTTTCGGCGATAGCAGCCACCCTCTCCACGACTAAACGATCCGCATCCGCAGTCCCATCATATTTTGATTTTTGGATCTGATCGGTTTCGGAACGATGTGTTGTTACTGCCCAGTCGCGAGTTAATCTTCCTGAGGCCAGTGGACTATATGGAATAACACCGATTTTTTCTTCCTTACACAGTGGCAACATCTCGCGCTCTTCTTCACGATAGATAAGGTTGAGGTGATTCTGCATGGATACAAACCGAGTCCAACCATTTTTCTCCGCTACATATAAAGCTTTCTGAAATTGCCAAGCATACATAGCTGAAGCGCCAATGTATCTTGCTTTACCCGCTTTAACAACATCATGAAGAGTTTCCATTGTTTCTTCGATAGGTGTGTGATAATCCCAGCGATGGATCTGGTACAAATCCACATAATCTGTTCCCAACCTTTTAAGACTCTTATCGATTTCACTCATAATTGCTTTTCGGGAGAGCCCAGCACCATTGGGGCCTTCATGCATACGATTATAGACCTTTGTCGCGAGGACAATTTCATCTCGATTAGCATAATCCTTTAGAGCTCGTCCGAGAATTTCCTCACTTGTTCCATCCGAATACACATTTGCAGTATCAAAAAAATTAATTCCGAGCTCAAGCGCCTTTTTTATAATAAGCCGACTCTGCTCTTCATCAAGCACCCACTGATGGATCCAACGTTCGGCTACCCCGAAGCTCATACAACCTAGACATAGCCTGGAAACATCTAGGCCGGTATTGCCAAGTTTCACATAGTCCATTTTATAATTCCCCCTCTCTTCAATAGGTTGTTCTGTTCATTTCCTGCTATCTGTTATTATTTCACTTGGAGTTCACTCCAAGTCAAGATATTTATAAAACTAACCGCTTTAAGCTCTGTTCACTCGCCCTTTTCAGAAGGAGTTGTGTCCGTAAATGCACTGCTCCATAGAATAGTTTGATGATATTTGTGGAGTTCTACTTAGTCAAAAGGGGTGAAACGATGGGTTTTACTGTGAACGGGGGACCTCCCCATGGATATTACCGGAGCATCTTGGAACTTGCAACAGAATGGAGACATAGTGGAACTATTCGTGATGCTGGACATGTCGTTCCGTTTGATTTCGGTCGGGTGGCCATGTTCACAGCTCCTAAAAGTATTGAAACGATCATCCATCCTGCATTGACGCCTTATAGTTTACAGCCGTTTGGTGGATACGTAGCCACTATCTCGAGTGGGAGGGTATGGGGAGAATCTGGTGCTGTTCTATCTCCGGATAGGAAGCTGATCTTTGATGTGTCACAGGAATATGACGCCGTGCAAAATAGAATGCTACTAGCAGAAGAGCACCCCGTGTTCCACCAGTGGAATAATCCGAAACTTCAACATATAGAAGGGACCGCGGCCGTGTTGACGTTTT
Source organism: Paenibacillus sp. FSL R10-2734 (assembly GCF_037963865.1). NCBI lineage: Bacteria > Bacillati > Bacillota > Bacilli > Caryophanales > Paenibacillaceae > Paenibacillus > Paenibacillus sp. FSL R10-2734. Next base: position 4,349,987 of record NZ_CP150170.1, read on the forward strand.
GCGGAAGCCATAACTATTTTCACTGGATGTATGATGTGCTCCCTAGGCTGGCGATGCTCAAAAGTAGTAGAATTCCTTTTTCCACTATCATCATGAATCCAAATCCATATGGACCATTTGTGGAACAAACATGGGCGATGCTCGGCATATCAGAAGCATCAGTGATCCGAGCAAATCCAGAAGCTTATTTTGAAGCCGATCAGCTGCTTGTACCCTCTTTGATGATGAATTCTCACTACCCCGCATGGGCCACAGATACGCTGCGTAGATTTTTTTTACCGCATAGAGAATCAACACTTATCACTCCTGAGCGTATTTATATTTCGCGAAACAAAGCCAGCACCCGGCGCTTGGTCAATGAAGAGGTAGTTATCCGTTGTCTTGAGGAATACAACATTCAACCCATTTACCTAGAGGATTGGACGGTTGCGCAGCAAATCCAGTTATTCGCTTCGGCAAAGGTAATCTTGGGAGCGCATGGCGCTGGACTCGCCAATTTGGCTTTTTGTCAAAGCGGAACACAAGTGATTGAAATTTTTCATGATCGGCATGTCGTTCCAACATATTGGATGATCAGCAACCATAACGCCCTCGATTATTACATGATGTATGGTCAAGGCTGGCCAGATCCTGCTATTCGTTTCCCGGGGCTCGAAGATATCTATGTGGATGTTGATCGACTGAAGCAGACTTTGCATCTGGCAGGGTTGAATGCTTAGAACTACGGTATTTTTTATTCAAAAAAAGCGTGATGCAATTTTCGCACCACGCTTTTATCAAAAAATTAGCTTTAATCGCGTTTTGTCACATACTTCATCCATAGCCCATCGTCGTTAAGCTTATCTACACTTTTTAATGAGAAGTTTGCGCTTTGCTTATTTTTTAAAGAAGCCTTATTTTCAAATAAAGTCACGGAATCAGAGGCTCCATCTGCAAATGGAACTAACACCAGGCTCAATTCATCAATTAAGTCTTCATTCAGAAAGGAGCCATTCAAGACGCCCCCACCCTCTAGCATTATTCATCGATTGAAAAAAATTGTTTCAACTTATTCACAACTAGAGTGAAATTCAAGCTTTCTTTTCCACCGAAAATATATGATATTCCTAAATTCTTCAGATGAGTTAGATAAGCATCAGATACCTGCTCCGTAAGTACTTCAATGATATGATCCTCTGTTCTATTATTACTTCCTTCTGAGATGTAGTTTTTGGTCCATCCTAATTTTCCAGAAGGGTCTACGGCTACCACATATGTTGCAGCATCTTTTTTAGCGATAAAGTCTGTCCTCGGAATGCTCGGGGTGTGCTTTTGCGTTAATTCTAATGAATGGCCTAACGTGAAGTTTTCCTCCATGGTAATCCTGCCACATATCCACGCTCTACATCCGTAACGATCATGAATTCTTTCGTATTCGTCAATAAAATAGGCTGCCCGCTCTTCTTCCAAAAAATCTCCGATGATTTTACCATCTAATGAAGTTAGCATATGGCAAATAATATAGGGTCTATCCATATAGGTCCCCCTTTATCCTACTTGCACTGTTGGACGAATAATCATTTCATTGATAGCTACATCGGACGGCTGCTCAATAGCAAAAGTAATTGCACGAGCAATGCTGTCGGCATCAATGGCCACTTTGTAAAAATCATTCAAGCCTGCTTTAGACTCTGGATCTGAGGACGTTTCTAATAATTCGCTACTAACAGACCCTGGCGATACATTGGTAACACGGATATTAGTACCACTCATTGCTTCTTCTTGACGCAGTCCTACAGAAATAGCACGAACAGCATGCTTGGTACCGCAATATACTGTACCGCCTGGGTAAATGTTATGACCAGCTACTGATAAGGCGCCCCTTATTTCCGGAATCGGTTCTTAACCTTTCTTCAAAATGAATTTAGACATGAAGTAAATGTAACTGAAGGAATAAACCACGGATTAAATGAAGAGGTTATTATTAGTTTTGTGGCATCAGCTTATGCAGGGGTAGTGGAATGGTGGTTCAAGAATGAGAAGCCTGTGACACATCAAGTCTTGGCTGAGCAGCTTGGGACGTTGTTGGAAAGGAATTTATAGCTCCCATATTATGAAACCGATAGATATAAAAAGCACCGCCTGATAGATTCTTCAGACGGTGCTTTGTTTAAATTTTTTCCATAGAACGGTTCTTATTTACGGTATTTCTTCGTTCTTTCATCCTCTATAACACCATTCCAATTCATTCCAAAGGCAAAATCATATACATGTCCTTCTGAATCTACGTGACATTCCATGTCATGCGCCACATCTTCCAGTTGCTCTTCTACCGTTTGCATGCCTGATGGCATTTGTACAGGGAGCAATCCGGAAGGCTCCTCTGCACCTGTTAACACTTGCATAAGCGCCTGATCCTGCAAACCAAAGTTAGCAAGTATAGCATCAGCCTCTCCCTCAAATTCGGCAACAACTGAAGGATTGGACAGCAACATCGACACAATTACCGGTTTGTCTTTCATCAGCTTGCGAGTTTCCAGGACACGATCCAGATCGCTCTCATTATGCGTAACAACGGTTTTTCCTTTATAAGAACGGTTAAGTACATCGTTATCACGCGCATCTCCAGCTAAGCTCTGCTCCCGAGCATGTTCCGCAGTGTACGGTCGATACTGCAAGCTGATTGGCACATAGCCGTTGCCTCCTTGGTCTGAATCTTCCTGGCTAAAGCCTACTCCTGAATTGGGACTGCTAATGAAGACAAGCGCAAAGTCTGCCTCTTCCGGTTGATCTGTCACATGGTAATATTTAGACACAACATCCAGGTTCACCGGGTATTCCGTTTTTTCCGGCGTCGGATTGCCGAACCAATCCTTTCCTGCTGGAGTGTAACGCTTCGGAATATATACGGTTTGATTCGCTGCCAACGGTAAGACTTGGTTTTTGTTCTTTAGCAGAACGATCGACTTCAGCTGCGCTTCATAGCCTGATTGCATAAACTCCGGATTCCCAACAATCTGTGCGCTCTCCTCGGGCTTCAAATATGGGTTCTCAAAGAGACCCAAGCGGAAAATATTAAGCAGAAGACGAACAGCTGACCGCTCAAAACGGTTCCGCATCCACACCTCTCCATGCTCAGCTACGCCCATTCGATAGGCTTCAAGCACGGGCTCCATCTCATTATTACCGCCGAATTGATCAACGCCTGCCATCAAGAGCTTGTAATGCCGTTCTGCGACGGTCAGACCTTCAACGCCCCAAGGCTTACCACTGAGAAAGGAATCCTTACTAATCGATTCGTCAGCTGTAATGAGCCAATCTGTGCATACAACGCCATCGTAACCGTATTTTCCCCGAAGCAGGTCGGTAATAAGATAGGAATTATATGAGTTTCCGACATTCTCCCCGTTCACCTGATCTTGATCTGTAGAAATTGTGTAATATGGCATGACTGCTGAAGCCTGCTTGGTTGGGCCGTCCAGTTTGAAAGCACCTTCTGTAAAAGGAATAAGATGCTCTTCAAAGTTACCGCCCGGATAGACGGCATATTTGCCACAAGCATAATGTGCATCCCTTCCGCCTTCCCCAGAACCACCGCCAGGCCAATGTTTTACCATAGCGTTCACACTGTCAAATCCCCAGCCTTCGTTAATCTCTCGGTCATCTTCCGAGCTCTGGAAGCCGTCGACATAAGCTCTTGCCATGTCAGCGGACAACTTCGAATCCTCACCAAATGTACCGTTAAAGCGGAACCATCGTGGATCTGTAGCTATATCAATTTGCGGCGACAGCGCCGTCCCTAGACCAAGTGCACGATACTCACGCGAGGCAACTTGCCCATACCGATAGGTGATCTTCGGATCGAAGGTTGCCGCAAGGCCAAGCGTCTCCGGCCACATGGAGATTTGCCCACCAGCTCCAGCATTGAACTCTGAGCTAGAATCTGAGCCATGGCGTGGGTCAGAGCTGTTGTTGGCTGGAATCCCTAGACCGGTTCCTTCTGCAAATGCCTGTACCTGGTTGTTCCACAGGGCGGCAATTTCTGGACTTTCAACGGTCGTCACAAGAATATGTCTTAGATGGTCCTGTGCCAGAAATGCCAGCTGTTCATCGGTAAGCTCCCATGGCTTGGCTCCGCTCTCCTCATAGGATTTACCGTTATACGTTCCTGAGAACCAGCTACTACTATGTGCTGGGATGGATTGATGACGACTATACAGCATGAGTCCAGCAATTTGTTCAATAGTCATCTGTGAGGCCAAATCTTCAGCACGCTCTTGCGGCGTCAACCGCCAGTCCTCATATTTATCCAGCTTGCCATTACGATTCAGATCTTTGAAGAACAGTCCATCCTGCTCGAGAATCTGCACTCCAGATTCAGGAGAATAACCTAAGGTTGGACCGCCCTTATTGCTTACGTAAGAAATGGTGTGAAGGCTTTTAGTTTTAATAGTCTCTCTCTGATTCATATGGTTTCCCTCCGCTATCCGTTTATTATTTAATTATAAAATAAACCACCCCATAGATGTGAGGTGGTCAATTATACACTTTTAGGTTCATTTTTAATGTAATTGAAAGCGATTCAATATTAATGATTAGGATAGATCATAAAAAATGACTCATTTTCTCAAAACAATGGAGTCAGCTCAATGAGCTCTACACTATGAGGTTCCATTCTCATGACAATAGAGAGCTCTTCACCTACTTCTAGAAGCTATATGGTCAGTGTTTTTTTACCAGCAAGATGGACGTTCCTTTAAATCACTCGTTTGAACTGAGTATTGTATAACTCGTAATAGGCACCTTGCATCGCAAGCAGCTCCTCATGACTTCCTTGCTCAGCAATTCCTCCACCCTGGATCACGAGAATGCGATCAGCATCCTGGATCGTACTAAGCCTATGGGCGATCACAAAGCTAGTACGTCCCTTCATCAAATTCTTCATCGCCTGCTGAATATGCATTTCCGTTCGCGTATCCACACTGCTGGTTGCTTCGTCCAGAATTAGAATAGCTGGATCAGCTAGAATTGCGCGTGCGATCGTTAACAGCTGGCGCTGGCCATGACTCAGATTACTGCCTTCTGCATTGAGGAGGGTCTCGTAACCATGTGGCAATCTTTTGATAAAAGCATCCGCATTAGCTAGCTGCGCCGCTTGCTCAATCTCTTGATCGGTCGCATCGAGACGGCCAAACCGAATGTTCTCACGAATCGTTCCCGAGAATACATGCGCATCTTGCAGCACCATCCCTAGTTGACTACGAAGTGCGTTTTTATCTAGCTCTCGGATGTCGCGACCATCAATTCGTATGGTACCGCCATTCAAATCATAGAAACGGATCAGCAGGTTAACAATGGTTGTTTTTCCTGCTCCTGTTGGGCCAACGAGCGCAATTTTCTCTCCAGGTTTTGCTTCAAATGTAACGCCAGACAGAATTGGGGAATCCGGCTTGTAAGCAAATGAAACGTCTTGGAAAACAACCTCCCCTTTTAACCTTGGGAGATCCTGACTTACTTCATCCCCGTATTCGGACGGCATCTCTAAAACCTCAAATACACGCTCTGCTCCGGCGATTGCAGATTGAATTAAATTGTACTGGTTAGCAAGATCAGCAATGGGTCTACCGAACTGTTTGGAATAGGTCAGGAAGCTAACGATTATGCCAACCGTAGCCATGTTATGGAAAGCCATCCAGCCACCAACCCCGGCAATGATTGCAAATCCAAGGTTGTTTATCATGTTCATTACTGGCCCAACTAATCCAGATACGATCTGTGCCTTAATGCTGACCTTATTCAGCTCTCCACTGATTGTGCGGAATCGGTTAACTTCTGCCTCTTCCCTGCTGTATTGTTTAACCACCCTTTGTCCGCTGATGGTTTCTTCGATAAACCCGCCCAGTTCACCTAAATGCCGCTGCTGATTTCGAAAATAAGTTCGGCTTAAGCCTATAATTTTACGACTAGCCAATAAAACGAGCGGGATCGTGATTAATGAAACTACGGTTAACGGAACGTTCAGCATTAACATAATAACGAGTGAGCCGCTTAGCGTAATCAAACTGTTTAACAATTGGGTAACGCTCTGATTAAGTGTGCTAGAAACGCTCTCTATATCGTTAGTTGCCCGGCTCATCAATTCTCCGTTAGCCCGTGTGTCAAAAAACTTAATGGGTAGCTGCTGATACTTGCTAAACAGATCACGACGCAGCTCAAATACGGTATTCTGCGAAACAGATGTCATGACGTATGCTTGCACCCAGGCAACTACACTGCCTAACCCATAAATGCCAATAAGGAGTATACAAAACCGAATAAGACCATGATAATCTTGGGGAATTACCGCTGTATCAATCGCTTTACCGATGAGATACGGCCCGATCAAAGAAAGTAGTGCATTCAACACTGTAAATACATATACAATGATTAACCCGAACCGTTGACGATTCAAATAAGCCCAGATGCGTTTAAGCGTGCTCGCTTGATTTTTGGCACGTACGATTGGCACAGCGCCGCCGCGTCCGGGGCCAGATCCGGGTCCTATTCCTGGTCCGAATCCGCCTGATCTAGTGATAGGAGGAGTGTTCATGCCGTTATCATGCTTTGACATAAGGAACCTCCTCTCCCTTCATCTGTGATTTCCAGATGTCTCGGTAAATTTCACTGCTGCTCATTAGACCATCATGTGTACCTTGTACAGCGATTCGACCGTTTTCTAGAATTAAAATGCGGTCCGCGTCAATCACAGATGTGACACGCTGAGCAATCAAAATATTCGTGCTACTGCGTAATCGTATTTTTAACATTTGCCGAATTCGTGACTCTGTCGCCGCATCAAGCGCACTAGTACTGTCATCCATGATGAGAATTGTAGGCTGAATTAGCAACGCCCTTGCAATCGAAAGCCGCTGCTTCTGCCCTCCAGACAAGTTGATGCCTCGCTGGCCAAGCACTGTATCATAACCCTGTGGTAGCTCTAAAATAAAATGGTGCGCTTCAGCAGCTTTTGCTGCTTGTTCTACTTCTTCATCTGTTGCCTCAGGTCTGCCATATCGGATATTATCTCGGATTGTTCCACTGAACAGGATAGCCTGCTGCATAACGTAACCGATCTTACGACGCAAATGCTCCAAAGAAATCTGCCGCGTGTCAGAACCATCAATCGTAATAGAGCCCGAGGATACTTCGTAAAGTCTTGGAATAAGACTGACCAAGGTTGATTTCCCAGCACCTGTGGCTCCAAGTATAGCCACCGTCTCACCTGGCTCAGCAGTGAAGTTAATGCCATCTAATACAAGGTTCTCATCCGTAGGATCATAGGCAAATGATACGTTGTCAAATACAATTCGACCGTTAGATACGGCAACTTTTTTAGCTTCGGGTATTTCTGTAATCTCACTAATCGTGGAAAACACTTCATTCTCCCGATCTGCGGAGACCTTTGCACGCGAGAAGAAAGTTAGCATATTGCTCAACATGAGCATAGACATCAACAATTGGGTGATATAGTTAATAAAGGCGATCAACTCACCGACTGGCAGCGAGCCGTTCCAGTTCTGCAGCCCCCCAAACCAGAGAACGGCCACGATACTGGCATTGAGCACAAGCATCATGAGCGGCATATTCAACGACATTAGCCGTACCGCTTTTATCGCAGTCTCTGTGTAATCCTTGTTGGCTGTATTAAACCTCTTCTGTTCATGCTTCGCACGGACGAAGGCTTTAACTACACGAATACCCGATAAATTTTCCTGCAATACTGTGTTGACACCGTCTAATTTGACCTGCATTTTCTCAAACAGGGGAAAAGAAAGTCGAATTAACCCATACAATATTACAACCAGCAGTGGCACGGCAACGACAAGGATGAGGGTCAGCGAAGGACTAATCCGTATGGCCATTATCAAACTACCGATTAATAGCAATGGAGATCGAATATTCCGCAAAATCATCTGAACAAAGGTTTGTAGCTGCACCACATCGTTTGTTAAGCGAGTAATTAGCGAGCCCGTCTTCAATTGATCCAGATTCTTGTTTGAGAATTTCTGAATATGTTCAAACAGGTTAATCCGTAAATCATTCCCGAAATTTTGAGAGGCGATGCTTGAAAACACGGTGCAGCCTATCCCACCAATGAGACCGAGAAATGCTACGCCAAGCATGGTCAATCCCGTCGAATAAATATGTGATAAATCTTTTGTCATAATCCCATGATCCACAATGCTCGCCATAAGTGTAGGTTGAAGCAAATCCATAAACACTTCGAGCATCATCATAAGTGGTGCTAACACAGACCACACCCAATATGGCCTTAAGTAACTCTTAAGTTTCCACATTCCATCACCTTTTAAGATAAATATGTGATTTTTGACTTCATCGGTGTTCTCGGCTTAGCATTTGGAACTTCCTCCGGATAGCCAATGCCAAATACTCCAATCACATCGTAATCTTGCGGGACACCCAGAATTTCACGATTATGAGGCAAAGCACCTAAAGAAGCCCAATATGCTCCAACCCCCGCTTCATGTGCGGCTAATAAGAAGTTCTGTGCGAAGCAAGCGGCAGCCATAACATTCTCATCACGTTCGAACGCTGTTGCACCAGGTTTGGATAAGACTGCAAGAACGACAGGAGCACTTCCAAAATCCGTCTTATGCTTTAATTTTGCTCTAGTATCTGGTCCGATGAACAAAAGCTCCCAAGGTTCATTCATTCGATGATTAGGAGCATAACTAGCTGCTTCCAGCCATTTAAATAACTCATCTTCATGAATCGAATCGGCTTTAAATTGCTTAACACTTCTACGGGTTTTAATAAGATCAATGGTTTTCATTTTTTTGATCATTCTCCTCTTTTTTATTATCGCTAGCAGTCTTATCTTCAGGCGTTACTTCATGAATCTGAAAAATATGGATAAACTCTTCAATAATCGCTTCCGTTGCTTTCAATTCACCGCTAATCACTTGCTTGATCGAATCCAGCTCCGGTGCTTGCAGCTGTCGCTGTAAAGTTGCTCGATTCACATTAAGCTTTTCCAAAAATGCTAGAGCTCTGCCACGACGAAAAGTTTGAGCACTTTTTGGGGGGCCATCCATAGAATCCATCCCATGTCTACTCATGTGCTCTCGATCTCTATGCTCTCCACGGTCTTTATGCTCCCCATGTTCTCTATGACCACGTTTTCCGAATTGTCCATCCCGCATAGTTATTCCTCCTTCACTTTGTATACATATGTATACGTTTTGGTTATGTATACAAATGTATACGTACGAATGTACTCTGTCAAGGTATCATTTTCATTGGGCGAGTCCACAAAGAAAAAACCGCACAGCGTGCGGTCAGCTTGGCGAGAAACAAGTTATTTTTCATAGCAGGATTTATTTGTTTTATATCAACTAATGATTAACCTTCTTTAATCTTTGCGGTTCCTTAGGGTCTAGTTGCTTCCAATCCGATGCATCTCTGTCTGTAAAAATGTATTCAGTGTCAGGGTCATCGGTAAATCTTACATACACAGGGAATTTAGGCATAGAAGCAAACTTAGCTTTAATACTCACTAAATCAGATTCAGAGTACCCTTCTACTGTTAACAAGTGTTCTTTTAAGCTTCTCTCAAGGGAATTATATTTAAACTGAAGTGCTGTATACATTCCAAGAATGAGTAGAGTAATAATTATTGCGGAGATAACTACAAACTTTCTCATTCTAGAAGTACCTCCTTTAGTAAGTCTAATTATCGGACGGTCAGAAATTTGATCGGAACGTGCATTTCTAGTTGGATGAAAACTTTCACTTTCTGGATCATGTTATTAGGTTTCTTGCTTCGTGCATTTATCACTTGAGAACTACTTGCTCCGTGAGCTCAATTAATGTCTGTTTCATATAAAGATCGAGCTAGCCGGAATCCAAGATCATCCACGCTGAAAGTGGGATGACTGCGACGACGACAGGTAGCCCCACAGCCTCTGGCCTCTTCAGCCCAGCTGCCTCCTCGAAAAATTCGATAGGACCCGTACACTTTTTCATCATATAAATCCCAGCACCACTCCCAAACATTCCCTAACATATCATTAAGCCCCCATGCATTTGGTTCCTTCGTTCCTACTTCATGAAGTTCACCATCTGAATTTTCATTAAACCAAGCAATATTATCCAGCTCTCCATATTGATAACCGGAAGTCCCTGCTTTACATGCATATTGCCACTCAGCTTCCGTAGGAAGTCGATAACCGCCCGCTCCCCAATCACAAATAATGTGTTCTCCATCTTTGCTTATAATATAGGCTTCTTTCAAACCAGCTTTCTGTGAAAGCAGATTACAAAAGGAAATAGCATCATACCAAGAAATATTCACTACTGGTTTATGATTTTCTTCAGGTGATTTTGATGGTTTATTAGTTATAGCATTGTAAAGCTCCATCGTTACAGGATATCGAGCAAGATGAAACGGTCTTAATTCAACTTTCCATTTGCTTTTTATTCTATCGTCTCTTAATTCTATTTCTCCCCCAGGTATTTTAACCATAGGATAGTTCAAGTAGCGTTCAATTTCATTTGACACTCTATCTACCTCCCCTTAATTTTCTATAAAACTCTTGAAGATGTAAGAATCCAATTTATACTAATCAAGTATTGACAAGGTATTAAGAATAGAACTATAATCTATACAATTCCTAGAAAATTACTATGAATTAAATAAAGCAACGCTGAACTATCGAATCATACTTGGGTTGTCCAGAAGAAGGAGTGTAAACACATGCCAAATGTTCAAACTTTCAAAGCAACTGCCCATTTACAAGATGGGGTTAAGGTCGTTACTAAAGCAAGACAATTCGAACTTGTCATCGACGAACCACAAAGTCTTGGGGGAACGGATACAGGAATGAATCCTGTCGAAGCTTTGCTTGCTTCTTTGGGCGCTTGCCAATCCATTGTGGCTCGAGTCTATGCCTCTAAATTCGAGGTAGAGCTTGAAGATTTCAGAGTAGACGTTGAAGGTGATCTGGACTTAGATGGATTCTTCAACCGTTCTGAAGTTCGTCCCGGTTATTCCGATATTCGTTATACATTCTACATAAAAACCTCTTCGCCTGCTGAGAAGGTCGAAGCATTCGTACAATTTTTAGAAAGCAAATGCCCAGTGGGTGACACGATTGCTGCCCCAGTGAATCTTACGCTGAATCGTATTATTATTGAAAACTAAATTGTTAAATACCTAACCTAATGTATATAGGCTGTGAGGTTGCATAAAGCAACTTTGCAGTCCTTTTTCATTTCGCCCTCCCTACCATCATATAATGCTAAAAATAAAGGACTTCGGAGGTACCAAAGGAATGAATCATACACTAAGTACAATAGATAAGGAGATCGAGCGTTTAACAGCATTCCTGATTAATCAACAGCAGCAAGATGGATCTTGGTATTTTTGTTTTGAGAATGGGATCGTTATCGATGCTTATGTCATCATCCTCTTTCGGATATTAAACGTACCAAATGAAGACCTGATTCGACAGCTACATGATCGTATTCTTGCTGAGCAACAGCCAGCTGGGTTCTGGCAATTGTATAGAGATGAGAAAGAGGAAACTTATCTACCTCGGTTGAAGCCTACTACGCCCTTCTCTACTCTGGGTATAGTAAGGAGACAGATGAGCCGATGTTGCGCGCTAAGCATTATATTCAATCCAAAGGAGGAATTGGGAAAGTTACTAGCATCCTAACTAGAGTCATCCTTGCGGCTACTGGTCAAAGCAAATGGCCTTTGGCAATTTCTTCGATTCCATTAGAGGTGCTATTGTTCCCGTCCTACTTTCCGATTAATTATTTTGAGTTCTCTGGCTACTCAAGAGTGCATCTCACGCCTATGCTCATTATGGCTGATCGACGTTTCTCGATCTCAACAGCTAATGCTCCTGATCTGTCTGATCTCATATACACGCGTACTGAAGCAGATGAACCTGCTTCTCGTGGATATCAAGAGCTACAGGACGTTATACAATCTGGCCTAAACAGACTTCTAGGGAGTCCTCGTTACATTCACGAAGTCGCCCGAACCAAAGCAGAACAGTTCATGCTCCAGCGGATTGAATCCGATGGGACCCTGTATAGTTACGCAACTAGTACAATTCTTATGGTGTATGCCCTGCTAGCTCTGGACTATGATCAGCAGCATCCTCTGATTAAGAATGCCGTAGATGGGCTTACCGGGATGCAATGCCGTTCGAAAGGTAAAACAACCATTCAAAACTCTCCATCTACGATATGGGATACGGCTCTAATCACCTATGCTTTGCAGGAAGCACAAATTCCCGATGATCATCTCGCAATTAAACGTGCGGCTTCGTATCTGCTGTCCAGACAGCAGACTAAAACTGCTGATTGGAGCATTCATAATCCGAATACGGCTCCCGGGGGATGGGGATTCTCAGAATCTAATACGATTAATCCGGATGTGGATGACACGACCGCAGCTTTACGAGCCATTCGTAGTTTATCGATGACCCTTCCGACCTATCTGGAGTCTTGGAATCGTGGACTGAATTGGGTGTTATCGATGCAGAATAAAGACGGCGGCTGGCCGGCTTTTGAAAAAAACACCAATAAAGAAATGCTCACATGGCTCGCAATCGATGGCGCTAAATCTGCGGCCATTGATCCCTCGGAGGCGGATCTTACTGGGCGTACCTTGGAGTATCTTGGGAACTTTGCCGGGCTTGATACACGGCACGAATTCATCGAGCGAGGAACGAAATGGCTGAGTCAACATCAGGAGAAGGATGGTTCATGGTACGGAAGATGGGGCGTTTGTTACATCTATGGAACTTGGGCTGCTTTAACTGGTCTACAGGCAGTTGGTCTATCTATAGATCATGATACTTTGCAAAAAGGAGTGAAGTGGCTCCTAAGTATTCAGAACTTGGATGGTGGTTGGGGGGAATCTTGTCATAGTGATCGGTTATTGCGATACGTGCCTTTGGGTGAGAGTACACCTTCCCAAACCGCATGGGCGTTAGGTGCCCTTATAGCGGTTCATCCGGAGACAACACCTGCGATAGATCGAGGAATTCAAAGACTAATATCATCTATGCACGAAGTCGATTGGAAAAGCTCTTATCCGACAGGCGCTGGCCTTCCCGGCAATTTTTATTCTAATTATCATAGTTATCGGTATATCTGGCCACTGATCACGCTGAGTCATTATAGAAAGAAATATGGGCAAGGTTAATACCGGATCATATGTCTATTTTTATACTGCTTCATTTTTTAGCTGTCTCATTAAAGCTTGAATCGCACCCAAACGAAGCCCTTCATGAAATGTGGCTGTTGCTGCAAAATCAGAGCAGCGATCATCCGTTATCGAAGAATAACTGCTCTGTATTTTTGCCGATGGTTAGCTGTTTCTAATCTATTTCACCTACCGCTAAATTACCCATTCATAATCATTCTCTGAGCTTTTCGGACCCAGATGACGCTATTTACTTGTTTTTACCCTTTTGCGTTTGGTTACGGACTCCAGTGCAGCTATTCCTTAAAAAGAGGGTCAAAATTGGTATTTCTCATGCCAATAGCGGCGATGGGGTCCGTTAAACTTCCAAATAGGGGTTAAAGTCCCTTTTAACGTCAACTGTGTCCGCTAGCAATTTCACGCATTTAAAATAGCTAATCAATGACAACTGCTGTTTGGATCAGCTCCTATATAATTTACTAATAGGCTAACACTCCAGCCAATATCCCCATTCAAGAAACAGGCGTTATCGTTGGCGGTTTCGGTGTCCTTTCAAAAGCATGGGTTACCTGCAATGTTGCTGCGTAGGTGATTAACGAAACGAATAGCGCTCCGGACAGTTCAATGATCTGCCCCAGGTCCATTCGTTCCAAAATACCGTGAGCCGTCATCCCGCATATCGTCATGACAATTCCTCCCACGCCCACCTTGAATACAATGCGAAAGTCAAAATAAAATCCGATCGTTCCCGCCACAGATAAAAAATTCAGCAGTGTCAGCAGCAAGAGCCCGAGTCCAAACCCCATAGCAACCCCTTCGATTCCAATATTTGAACCGAGAACAAAGATCGCAATGACTTCAAAAATATTCGTAAAAATATGGTTCCACATGACGGTTGAGGCTTTCCCCAGACCAAGCAGAATCGCTTGTAGTGGCGCTCCAAAATAATAAAGAAAAAATAAGGGGGCAATCAACCTTAGCAGTTCGCCCGCTTCTGGCGAATGATAGATCATAGTCGTTAATGGTACAGCCCATAAGTACAGGATGATTGTACACGGGAGACCTACAATAAGCGCGGATCGCATAGCCATATCCATCCGACTATGCATAAGTTTGCTATTGTTGCTCACACTTGCTTCGCTGATCGCCGGTATTAATGCAGTTGACAACGATTGTGTGAAGAAGCTGGGGAGAAACAACATTGGGAGAGCATATCCCGCCAAAAGTCCGAATTGCTTGGTCGCCATCTCCACACCCACACCAAACAGTACTAGACTTTTCGTTATAAGCAGTGGGAGAAACGCATGGTAGATTGAATGAATAAAACCGCTGCCAGTCATCGGTAACCCGATGCGCAGCAGATCTCTCAACGTACTGTCCCCTTTGGGTGAAATATTTGATCTAGGCGGTGGGGAGGTTTTGATCTTCCCTCGATTTGCCCATTTGAAGACAGCAAACAAATAAAGCAAACCAAAACCTTCGCCGATAACGGATGCCGCCATAGCGCCTGCAGCTGCATAGGCAATACCATAGGGCAACAAAACGTTGACAACACCGATAATGACAATGATTTGCGCCAAATTCTCAATAATATCGGAAAAGGCCAGCGGGTTCATGTTCTGCTTTCCACGAAAATAACCTTTCAGTACAGCTGACATCGCAATAATTGGAATGATCGGCGTAATAGCGACCATAGCATAATACGCCCGCTGATCGGCTAAAAAAACCGAGGCGATCCATTTGGAACCAAATAGAGCCACTAAAGTTAGTATAATACTCAACGTACCCGTAATGCTTAAGGATACTCTGAGAATTCGCTTTACTCGCGCTTCATCCTGCTTAACCTCGGCTTCTGAGACAAGCTTTGAAATCGCAACAGGAAGCCCCAGTTCTGTCAGCGTAATAAACAAGGGCAAAAGTGGATGAGCAATCATAAGCAGCCCTACCCCTTCTGCTCCCAGGAAACGTGCCAGTAAGACGCCGTTCAAAAATCCGAGCCCTTTTGTAAAAAATGACGAAACGGTTAAAATGAACGTGCCACGAATAAAGCTTTGTTTACGCATCCCCATTTCTACGCATCTCCATCTATGGTTTGTCCTGGTCCTACTTTCTAACTTATTCGAACAAACTCAAGCACATGCAGACAAGTATTTTGCAAAGTAGTATTTATCCTGCAAAAAAGCCCGACACACCAATGCACACCACCAGAATACAAAGGCTTTACGGAATTCATTCACAGCGTTAATGACGTGATCTTACCCTATGAGCAGTGATTGCTATCGGTTCTCAGCAACAATAAGCACAACAAAAAAACCGCGAAAATATCGCGGTTTTTAGAAATGAATAATATTAACGATCTATTCAACATTAACACAAATCACTTAATCGATTTTATTAAACTCGATCCAATCGATCTGCAAACCTGGCTTGATGAACTCCAATTTCATTTCATAAAGACCTGCTTCAAGTTCAACCTTCACTAGCTTTTGTCTGATCCATTGACCTTCCGTACCATTCGTTTGAATAGTTGTCATCAATTGATCATTCACAGTCACATTACAAGCACTTTGAGCCAGCTCAGGTTCCGTTGACATGATATGCACTAGAATCCGGTATTGACCAGCCTGTTCTACTTTAAAGCTAGTTGATCCTTCTACGACAGGTTTAACCTGTGGATTCTGTGATAGAGATTGAGCTTGTTCTACTGTAAGTGAAGGATTAGCTTTGAAGGACTCAACCGTTTCTACAATTTCCTGTTTTCTCGAGAATACAGGTGCATTCATGATAAACTCACAAATGTTAATGGCAGAACGTTGAAGCTCGCCCCGAGTTAATGTACCATTTTCCAAAGACTCAATCGTATTGTCATTCCATCCGTTAATTTCTGCACCATAGTTAGCTACAACCATATAGAGGTCGTTTTGTGCACGAACCATCCAGTTTGTAAATTTCCGGTCAGCGGGTCCACCATTAACAACATCATTCATGATCGCCCACCAGTCAGTCATTACGATGCCTTTAAAGCCCCACTCCCCACGAAGAATAGTGGTGTTCAAATCATAATTAGAAGCCGCCCAATGTCCGTTAACTGGATTGTAGGAGGTCATTATAGAATTCGAACCGCCCTGTTTCACCGCGATTTCAAAGCCTTTCAAATAAATCTCACGAAGCGCACGTTCAGATACCACGGCGTTTACCTTACTACGATTTTTCTCCTGATTGTTACAAGCGAAATGCTTCATCGTAGCGGTAGATCCGCCTTTCAAAATACCGCGAGTACATGCAGCGGCAAACACACCAGAGATCAACGGATCTTCTGAAAAATACTCAAAGTTACGTCCATTAAGCGGACTGCGTCGGATATTAAGGCCAGGTCCAAGCAAGGAATCCACGTTATTTCTTAACAACTCTTGACCTTCCATAACATAAAGCTCTTCTACCAATTCCGCATTCCAAGTAGCTGCAAGAAGCGTTCCGATAGCAACCTGAGTCGCCTTAGCTCCGCTGTCCATACGAATTCCTGAAGGGCCATCAGCCGTACATGCAACCGGAATTCCGAGATTAAATAAACTGTCACTTACGCCACCAAATGCAGATGCTGTGCCCGGTGTAACTAAAGGACTGCTCATGCCTTCGCCACGTACAATTGCAGCCAAATCCTCATCACTGAGCTGGGCAATAAAGGCTTCCATACTAACTTTCTGTTCATACACGTCTCTTAATTTATATCCTTGATTTCCTGTTTGTGAAATCGTCTCTGGAAGATTAGTTTCAATTCGCTCAGCTAACGAAATCTTGCGCTTAGGAACCTCTACATAGACAATTTCATACGAACCGTCCGCTTTACGAGCTCCTGGCATCATTCTCGTAAAGTCTTCAGTAGGTGCAAGAGCTTCTTGCAACTGCTCCACAACTTGAAGGGCTTCTACAACGTATCCGTCTTTACCTTCAACGCTGACTTTCTCTACTTGTTTAACACTGGTTCCCACATACAAGTGATACGTACCTTCTTCGAGCACATAGGCAGAAGCATGTCCTGTCACACCTGCATCATCATAAGAAGCCATCGAATGAACTGAGAAACTCACGGTAAGGCGCTGCGCTTCACCCGGTTCAAGAACTTTTGTCTTGCCGAATGACACCAGAGCTTTAGCTGGTTTACCAAGCTTACCTTGTGGAGCTTCATAATAAACCTGAACAACCTCTTTACCAGCAAAGGTAGTTCCTGTATTGGTAACGGTTACGTCGACTTCAATAAAAGTCTCGCCTTCTTTGGTAATCAATTTAGCTTCTTCTGGCTCGATACTAAAGGTTGTATATGATAACCCGTAACCAAATTCAAATTGAACCTTGTCTGGGCAAAATGTCTCAAAATAACGATATCCCACATAGATATCTTCCTGATACAAGTTCGTAAATTCATTGCCGTAATTTTGTGTTGATGGATAATCATTGATGGAATAAGCGATTGTATCCGTCAGTTTACCGCTTGGAGTTACCTCTCCTGACAGCACATCTGCAATCGCATTTCCGCCTTCCATACCACCCTGCCATGAATAGATGACAGTCGAAATCGGATTTTTATAGCTTTCATCGTTCATCCAGTTCATGTCAATAATATTCGAGACATTCAGAACAACGATTGTTTGCTCAAAATATGTAGTTACCTGCTTCAGCATATCCTTTTCATCATTTGTTAATTGGTAGCTGCCCGGTGCATCAGCATTATCCTGATCTTCTCCAGCCGTGCGACCAATTACAAGGATGGCTTTATTCGATTTGTTTCTAGCCTCGGAAACCAATTCATCGCTCAAAGACATTTCCTTCTGATGCCAAGGTTCTGCAGCCCATGCGCCTCCACCGTTATCAAATGGATTCTGCTCAATCCACTTTTCATAGACAGCTGCCACTTCTTCGTTAACTGTAAAGTTCTTCTTGCTGCGAAGACCATCCAATAAATTAGTCGTATAAGTTACATGGACACTACCACCTGAACCTGTACCACTGCGATAATAATTCACTTGGGATCTACCAAAAATAGCAACATTATCGCCTTTGGCAAGCGGAAGCACCTGATTATCATTCTTCACTAGTACCGCACCTTCTGCGGCTACTGTCCGGCTAAATTCTGCAAAACCTTCTAATGGAATTCCCACATTGTGTGTGCTCAATTTATTTCCTCCTGTTGTTCAATTCTATAGGTTGTTTCTTGAAATCTTCATTTCCTTAATAACATCCTAACAATTCATCTATATTATTATAGTACATTGGAAAACTGGAATATATATAATAATTAACTTTATTAATATAATAATATTGGTCTAGAGGATATCTTTATTTATTGTAAAACAAAAAAACCGCGCATAGCGCGGATATCATTTTTTAGCCAACCCTAGTTGTTTTCTATCCAGGATGGTATATCGCACAGCTTGCGAACGATCATTTCAGTTCTAGATTGGACTCACAATGATACTTTCTAGACTGATTTCACCATGTCCACCTGTGATTTTCAGTGTATTGATAGCACCTGGCAATAAATTGACGGTAATATTTGTACGTCCACTAAACTCTTGTTCCCCACCAGTAGAAAGAGCATTAAGGAGCGAGTAATCCTTATCGTTGACACATAGATTCACTTTTGCTAGACGTTCACTCGTAGCATAATGAAGTTCAATGGATGCTCTACCGCCCTCCCCACCATCAATATTATTGAAGAGAACGTAGGAACCCTCTGTTTGTAAGTGGCTAACCACCTTCTGACCCGATTCTAGCATCTGTATCTCTGACCCTCCAAAAACTAGACAATCCCCTACTGCATACACCTTAAGCTGAGGATTTACTTCCGGTGCAGCTCCAATCGATGAGACGCCCTCTTTTGTCTGAATAACAGTCTTAATCGTACCGTCGTCGTTGAACTCTAAGTAATCGATACACACGCTGCGCAGATTGCCTTCTCCAGAAATGGCCTGATTATGATAGAACAAATACCATTGGCCCTTGAACTCCACCACTGAACCGTGAGTTGTCGAACAGCCTGTCGGCTCCAGAAAAATCCCTCTGTATGTCCACGGGCCAAGCGGATTATCACTAGTTGCGTATCTCATTCGATTGTTATCTTCTAAGTTATCCGCATACGTAAGATAGTAAAGACCTTTTCTTTTAAATACCCAGGCTGCTTCATGAAAATCTTCTAGTCCCTCCATTTGAGTCATCCCGTTCTTCAGAGACAGCATATCCTCACACAGTTCCCCACCAAGGCATGTGCTACCCCCGCCGTAATACATATAAGCGCGATCATCTTCATCCACTATCACACATGGATCGATCAAAGCGAACCCGCCAAGACCCGGAATATATCCCTGATCAGTAAAATCACTTGCTGGCTTCTTGCTAGTCGCTACCCCAATTTTCCACGAATCATTCCAATTCGAGTCACTCGGATGAGGATAATAGAAATAGTAGGTTCCGTTCTTGTACGCACAATCTGGAGCCCACATGAAACCGCCCTCAGGTCTACCCCAAGAAACATCGTCCGAGCTAAGAATTTCACCTTCATCCAACCAATTCACCATATCTTGTGAGGAAAATACGTGATATTTGTCCATAAGATCACAGCCTCTAGCTGGATCCATATCATGAGATGCGTAAATATAAATCTTACCATCATTCCAGACATGGGCTGATGGGTCTGCTGTATATATGGATGTGATTACAGGGTTCAAGGATGTGCTCTTTTTAGATTCGACTAATACATCTCGTTTGTTGATAGTCATGATAAAACCTCCTGAAGTATGCTTATTTGATGGGACGCTACTCTAATTCTGTATTTGACCACGAATGCTTAGGTTGCCAAGACAGGAGCTTTTTCGCCTGAGCATTACTGACAATTGCCTCCCTATCTTGGAATGTCTTACGCAAGTCACCTACTTCAGGGTAAAAGCTCTTCAGCAGCTCTTCCGTAGTTCGATCACTTAATGTATCATCTCCAGTGATGTTCAGGTGAATGGCACCATTAAGTTCAGCATGGAGAGCGGCCATGCAAGCATTCACTGCGTCCCGAATATCAATATAGCTCCACAAAATATGTTTGAACGTCTCCGGTTTTGCTATCGCTAAATGCCGGTAATCCCCCGGCCCAGTAATCATTGAGAAACGTAGTGATGTCACCTGCATACTGTTTCTCCGGTGAAACATTTCGGCAGTCAGCTCGTTGACAACCTTGGAGAGACCATAACATTCTTGAGGTAGCTGTGGATGCTCTTCGTCTACAGGAAAATAGTGCGGTGAGAATGGTTGTGGAGCCCAAGCAAATCCGTAGGAAGACTCACTTGAGCCCATTATCACTTTTCGAATACCCAAGAGGGAAGCCGCTTCCAGCACATGATACCCAGCCACTGTATTATTCGCATAAATATAAGAGTGTGGATAATGAATCGGCGCTGGTATAGCAGCCAAATGTACGATAGCATCTACGCCTTCAAGCGATCCTATCACTTGCCCGAAATCATTCAGATCGACTTTAATCTGCTTGCAACGAATTCGGTCTGATAGGTGATTATCTAAAGACACAACTTTATAATTCTGTTCTTGGAGCATCCCGATCACTTTAGAGCCGAGTTTGCCCCCTCCACCTGTAACGGCAATAGTGTTCATTTCAATATACCTCCTTTATCTGTGGTTAATTTCTTGCTGTAATCTAAGGGCGTACCAATGTTCCATCTGCTTTGCGGTCTAGAGGATAAGGCCGGTGATATGAACTAGAATTCCATTGTTCCCTGAGAAGAGATTTAGCCTGCACTTCATCGATATCAATACCTAAGCCCGGTTTGTCAGTGGGGTACAGGTACCCACCTTGTCTGACTACATGTCCTGGAAAAGCTTCTAACTCCTCCTGTTTGAAATGATTAATTTCCTGGATGCCGAAATTCCAGACTGCCATATCCAAATGTACTGCAGCTGCCTGGTTAACAGGATCATTTTCTCCACCTTCTTGCCAAGCTGTGCGAACACCGTAGATTTCACCCAATGCGGCTATTTTACGACATGCGCTGATGCCCCCTGACTTGGAGACTCTTACTCGAATAAAATCAATCAGCTTCTCCTGCATAAGCCCTGTCCATTCCTGCGGGTTCACGAATAACTCACCTACGGCCTGCGGTGTTGCACTCTGCTGCCGAAGCTGACGGTACCAGCCAATCTGTTCTGGTGCAAGTGCGTCCTCTAAGTAGAAAAGCCCGTATGGCTCTAGGCGTTTTGAGAGTTGAATCGCATGTATAGGCGAGAGATGCTCATGAACATCATGCGTGAACTGGACACCTGATCCAAATTCCACACGAAGCTTCTCGAACATGTCAGGAATGGCATTTAGATAAGCATGCTCGTCAAATACAGGACCACTACTCCAAGGATGGACGGGGAGCTTCACTTCCTTCCCGCTAACAAAACCACCGCCTCCATATCCTCCCATCTGGACACGGATCACTGTGTATCCTTCTTCTATGAATTTATAGACATCTTCCTTGAGCTCTGTGATATTAGCGCCACCAGCATGGCCATAACAAGGGACCGCCGAACGACAGGCACCTCCCAGAAGCTGATAGACTGGCAGGTTTGCTTCTTTGCCTTTGATATCCCACAAGGCCATATCAATACCACCTATCGCCGTGTTTAGAATCGAGCCGTTTCTCCAATACCCACTCATATGCATAAGATGCCAGAGGTCTTCAATATTAGCCGGATCACGACCTTTCAGTAGTGGTGCAAGTAGTTGTTCAACCACTTGAACTACAGCCTCAGGATTGTATAAATCTGATGCGGAACCAATTCCATACAATCCATCCTGATCGGTCGTTACTTTCACAATGGTCCAGCTTCCATCGTGTCTGGTGCGGATACATTCTACTCCTGTTATTTTTGCCATGATTTCACCATCCCCTTTTGTATCGCTTTTATTTTAATCCAATCATCGACACATCCAAACGGGACGTTATTAAACTTTCCACCCCATTTCTATCCTCTTACTGGTAGTAGAAAAGAATAGAGAAAAAAGACGTCCCAGACTGCCATTTAACGACAGCTCGGGACGCCTTTTTATTTATCAGAAACCCTTATACTAAATCAACTTCCTAAACTGTAGACTGGAAGAACATCACAACAAGTTAAGAATCCGATACAGTAAGACTGCGGTCTCGGCACGTGTCAGCATGCCTTCTGGATTCAGATTGTTGCCACTGCCCTTTAATAATCCCGCTTCTACCAGCGTGTTCATGCTGATACGAGCATAATCGGAGATTTGACTCTCATCTTTGAAATTACTCAGTTTGATTTCCCCACCTGTAAGCTCTACCTGTTTGAGCTTCAAGGCACGGACAATGAAGACTGCCGCATCTTCTCGGCTAATGATTGCATCTGGCAGAAATCTGTCAGTACCTACACCTGTTGCAATACCCAGTGCTTTAGCAGTTTCAAGTGCTTCGGCATAGTAAGCACTTTGTTCCACATCACTGAACGATGCTGCTTCTGGGGCGTTTAAACCCAACGTGTCCACAAGAAACTTCACAAAGTCTGCCCGTTTTATAGGTGCTAGCGGATTAAAGGCTGTAGCAAAAACACCTTTAATGATCCCTTTAGCTGCCAACTGTTCAATGGCATCCATTGCCCACGGTACACTATCTAAATCCGCGAAGGCTCGCGCATTCAATGAAACTGCATATTGACCTATACCCTGCACCTTGAAGATAACGGCACCGTCGCTAGATTTCGAACCGGATACAGCCTTCGTCTTCATATCCTGAAGAATTTGTAAAATACCAACACCGTAGATAGAATGTAACCGTTGAATCGAGCTCTTTACCGATAGCTGCCAGCAGGTTCCCGGGTAGACTAAGTGTACCTGTTGGCAATACAAGCTCAAGGGTTTGCTCTGCAGAACCCGTTGCAACGAATGATGAAGGTAGTTCAATACCATACCCTGCAGCACCATTAACTGGTGCTACCTGAATGGACACCCGTTTTACTCCGTTCTTGTCTGGTTGTGCTTGAGCGAAAGCTTTAGCAAGCTCATCCGCTGATACCGCGGACTTCGCTGTCTGCGATAGAGTATCGAGTATGGGGACGGTCTTTACTTCCACAATACCGTCTTCGCGAGGTGAGATAGTTACGCTACTGCTAGATTTAGGAGTAGCGGATGGAACAGGAGCTGGCATATCCGGCCCTGGAGTTGGTGTTGGCGTTGGCGTTGGTGTTGGTGTTGGATTCTCGGGATCTGGCTTACCCGGCGCTACAATAGCCGCCAGTCTAGCAGTCAAATCCGACTTCAAGGTTCCTTCAGGGAGCAGGCTTACAAAATTAGCCGCTGCATCTTGCCGTGTAGCATCCTTATGAAGCTCAGCTTGAGCAACCTGCGCTGTAGCGGATTGTGTAAGTAACTCTGAATAATCACGATTCAGCAGAATCAGCTCACCATATAACGTAGCATCCTTACTGGAGCCAATGCCCTGATTATATTCCATAAACCCTGAACGCCCTGCTCCATCATTTTCATTAATCAATACTGTAAAACCAATTACATCAGAGGGCGAGAATGTATAACCGGATTTGTGCAGTTCAGTAAATGGAAGCGTCAGCTTATAAGTCGTCTGCTGACTGGTTTCGTCACGAGTGATTACCGCCTGAACGTTATTAAGAGCTCCTGTTTGTGCTCCCTCTGGTGCTCTCCATCTCCATTTGCTGACATTACCTTGGTTGTTCAGAGCAAAGCCTAGTTCACTCACATTTTTGCTGGATGTGCCGTCCTTCTTGGACAGATCTATACCAAGCTGTAGGCTATCCCCTTGCCAAATATCGCCGCCATTCCAGGTCTGTGCATGCACATCATCCTGAACTACAATGGTGGTGTACAAATTCTGAGCATCCCATTTTACATTGGCTTGAGCGCTGAGATCGCCGGTGCCTTTCCATTGCCCACCTACACTGGAATATTGGTCGATACCCGACAATTCAATAGTCGGAGTAACCGACGATTCTGCTCCATACTGCTCGGCAAATGACTGCGCCAATCGGACCGAGGTTGTGTAAGTATATCCATCATCCAACGTAACACGGTATTTCAGCGTGTCACTTGACAAGAAAGGTAGAGCAATTTCCAAAGACTGCCCTAGGGTAATTCCTTGGAAGCGGACAGGTTTGAACTTGCCGGCATAAATGGCAGGCTGCAGCAACTCAATACGTCCACTCAGTGCCTGTTCACCTGTCACATTTGTCACAGTAAGTACACTGTTTGCTTTTTCCGGTTCGTCAGCATTAAACGAAGTTTTCTTTAGGCCCAGTGCAACCGGAACCAGATTGGTGCCAAACACTTTATTTACTGCTTCGTTCACAAACTGCATGCCGCCTTTAAAGATATTGTTCGTAATGACCAATTTATCAATATCAGGTCCTGCATAAACATGTGTGGTACGTGGCTGCTGGAAGTAGGAATTATACAGCGCAGTATCACCACCTAGAGCATTAATGCCCCGCTCTCCAACAGTTGTAAAGTTAGCTTGCTGAATCCGCACTTTTCCAGCATGAACATCGATCGATCGGGTTGTATCTCCCCACATAGATGTGTTGAATAACGTTACCTTAGAAGCGAAGCCTTCGCCGACCACAACATAAACTTTATCGGAGGTGCTCATGGATACGAGCTCGGTATTAATTAGAGACAGCCCAGCAGGGCCTGCACTGTCTATCACCGCCCCTTTCTTACTTCCGTCCGTTCCGTGACCAATTACAATGGCTTCAGGACCAGAACCATTCTGCTCCTCGAAATGGATGCCATACATGGAGCCATACACAAATGTGTTAAAGATGGTCTCCTGCTTCACATGTCCTACACGAAAAGCATCCAGATTATCCTTCTGGTAGTTCCAGACTTTCTCGAAGTCAGCATCATTTGCCGGATGATTCGGGTAATTATTTCTTCCATAATAATGCGGGTTAAATTGGACATTGCGAACCAAGCCACCCTCTGCTCCGCCGCCGATGTATATCCCTTCTTTTAAAGGAGAACCTGCAACATAATCAATATAATGTCCGCTGGTGTCATAGCTGCCAAAGTCGATGCCTTGATAGGAATTGATTAAGGTTGTATTGATGGCGTACACGCCATGACCTTTCCCTTGAATCGTCCAAGAATAGGGCTTCACGGTGTTCCAATCCTGCTGGTCATAATATACTGACAAGCCTCTAACCCCGGAGGAAGCTTCCAATGTGACCAGTGGTGTACCTTCCGGATCATTCTCACCGTAATTGGTGAATAGGACTGTTCCACCACCAATTGTGTGATGAGGCACATCCCAAGATCCACGTAGCTCGACTCCAGTTGGAATGGTGATTGCTGAATTCACACGGTAGATACCCGCGGGTAAGTATACTGTCCCTCCTCCAGCTAGCTTTGCATCATTTAAAGCCTGCTGTAGAATCGACGAAACGTCACTTTGTCCACTTTTATCTGCTCCATAAGGCTGATCTGTTATATTGTACAGTTCATCAGTAGTAGGTTTTGGTTGCTGAGTCAGATCGAGAGAAGCTACCTCAGGCAACGTCTCCAGATTGTATTTCTCGTCCCAGTGAATATTCAGCCCAGCAGCATCGCTATTATCCTGCACCTGCAGCTCGCCTTGATATCCGGAATTAATTGCATTCACTTCTGCCACAGTTCCTTGCAGCAAAATATGATTTGTCGGTTTGGCAAAAGTGGATTGACCAAGGATAAGTGAACCGGCCTTTGCTGTAATCGCATATCCACCAGATTGATCATCCCAATTCTCAAAGCTACTGTTTTCGAAAGAAAGTACACCTGTTCCTTCATTAAGTACCGCTTGGTGGGGATTACCACCTACAGTTACTTTATTGAATTGGACGATGGAGCGAAAGCCGGGGGTAGCGTGAATGGCTACTGGTTTCTCTCCTGCATCCGCCTTGAAGCTGCTGTCGGAGATCAGCAAGCCATAATCATTTACACCTTCAATTTTGAGTGCTGTCTCACTGTTCTCAATATTGATTTTGTAGAGCTGCGCGTTTGCAGTTTCAAGGCTGCCTGTTCGAGTCGTCATACGTAGACCTGTCTTGAAGCCGGACAAGTAAACATCTGACATGTATTCCCAATCCGAGCGACCCATAACAACCCCCTCGGCATGAGCAACAAGATACTCTGTTAGTACACTCTTCTGAGGAGATCCAGCCAGCCCTGAGCCTGACCAGTAATCAGGAGCTAGACGAAGATGCTCTATACGTCCGATATCTGTCGTGAAATCGAGGAATATCCCTGTATTCAAGACGGTGCCGTATACATTCTTAATATAATGGAGCTCATTCCAGATCGGTCCGATTTTGATACCATTATAAGAGTTAACTAGCGTCACATTTTGAATGGTAGCGCTATCACCCGAAAGCTGCTCAAACGTCCATGGATATGCAGATGGCGATGTCGCCGACTGTTCCGGGTACCATACGGATAGATTAGTTACTCCACTGGAAGGAGAGAGTTGGATGAAGCTAGGTGCTTCCTCATCATCCTTACCACCGTAAGCGTCAAGAATGGTTCCTTTCACTTCTTTGTTTACATCATCAGGGTTTATCCAGTCCCCGCGAAGTGTAACTCCCGTCGGAACAATCAAGCTGACGTTAATCCTGTAATGTCCTTCCGGAGCAAATACAACGCCACCTCCACGATTGCCCGCTGCGTTCAGCGCATCTTGAAAAGCCTGCGTATCATCCTTTATGCCGTCACCTATTGCGCCAAAATCTTTCACATTACTGTCGGCAATAACGACATCCTGCGTTGTGTAGTTCGTTGAATATACTTTAGTCAGAGCTTCCACAGTCGATCTCAGCGATTTATTGACTGTCACCGAACTGAGATAGAGCTCAGGATTATTGGTTGGAGCCCCTGCCCCGCTTACGCCAATTCGAAAGTCCCCACCATTAGTGCCATTAGCAAAGTAAGCATCGCTTAATTTGAACGTATAGCTTTTCCAACTATTCGTATTCTTGTAAGTGTGTAGTGCCGCATCTTTGAATGCTGCTGATTCCGCATCATACTGTAATACCATACTTCCGTTACCGCGATCATAATATTCTACAGTTACGAATACATCCTGTGTTTTGTTCTGAAATAAATAGTCATCTCCAACATTGAAATAGAAATAGAGAATATTCTGTCCAGGATCACTAACACTCACAGTCTGGTTGGTCTGCCAATAGTCCTTACCATCCAAATTTCCCGTTTGTAAACCCGATGCAGGTCCATCACCTGGTAATGCGGTAATTCCGTCTGATATAACTTGATTCCCCAGCTTGATACTAACACTATTCCGTGAATCCGCTTTCAACTTCTTTGTAACCGTGATAGAAGCAACCTTTAAATCTCTGTTAGCAGCTGCATCAATCCCTCCACCTTCGACACTAAGCCGCATATCCGTACCGTTGGTGCCATTCGCGAACCGGACATCTTTTAAGGTGAACGTCTTGCTTTTCCAAGTCTTAGAGTCGCCATATTGAAACACTTCTCCATCCTTAAAAGATGCGGACTGCGCATCGTACTGCAGCAAGAACTTTCCATTACCTTCATCATAATAATCAATAGTCACATCTACATCATAATCATCACTGTTATACAAGAACGCATCATCCACATCTAGATAAATGTAACTAGTCCCCAAATCCTTACCTGTCTCCCAATAGGTAGCACCGGAAACTGTTCCGGTCTTAAGTCCAGCTGGCGAATCCCCAGCTCTAGGAGTAATCCCATCCTCTGTGGGTAATCCTCCAAAGCTGACATGCGCGGTTTCTGTTGCGGCCTTCGCTGTGCTTAGCGGAAATTGAACACAGGACACAAAGAGCAGAACCGCTAATATTCGTGATAGCTGTATCTTGAGCTTTGACCAGGATTGATGTGTACGCAAGTAACGCACCTCCAAGGATTATTATTTGTCCATTTTTTCGAAAAAGAGGAAGCCGGCCATTTAAGGCGGCTCCCCCTTTGCCGTAACTCTTATTTTTTGGCAGCAAGATAAGCGTCTATTTGGTTCTGAGTTTCAGTAATAATTTTATCAAGTCCGTTTTTCTTTTGAGTCTCCACATAATCGGCTACAGCTTTGTTAACATCCTTCACCATACCGAATTCAATCGGTCTACTAATCTCATCGGTGGCTTGATCGCGTTTAGCAAGTTCGTTCTTCATAGCATCTTCGGCAATAAATAATCCGTCAATCGGCGAATTCACATTGTAAGACTGATTAGCAAAATCGGCTTCCTTCACCCAGAAATCTTTAGCATAAGTTGTTGTTGGACGCATGTATTGAGGTTTCCAGAATGCCCATTGTCCACCCCACTCCATATAATTACTCGTAGACGACTGCATGCCTTCCGGATAATCCGCAGCCTCACCATTCAGGACATAGGTTTTGCCTTCGATACCGTATTGCAGCAGATCATACAGCGTTTGGTCGGTCTCCACCATATCGAGGAAACGTAGTACCCGGTCAGGATTCTTGGAGTTTACATTGATGGCTACAACGTTAGCAAGTGCAGTACGGTTGACATACTTTTTGTCTGGATACATGAGTGACATCCCTTGTTTATAGGTAGCATCAGAGAAGCCTGGATCAGCATAAGCCCATTCATGTGAAGTTACAGTAAAGAGCAATTTACCATTTCTCCACTGATCTTCCGCGCCTTCTTTATCAATCATGGCATCTCTGTTGATCAGTTTGTCATCATACCATTTCTTCGCCAAAAGAGAAGCTTCAAGGAAGAATGGCTGTTGTTCAACCGATTGAATTGTAATTTTCGGATCATTCAGATAGAAGCCTAAACCATGGAAGTTGAGATCTACCCATTCATCGCGGATGTAATACAAAGATAATGGTGTAGTACGGGAAAGCTTCTCGTTCGGATAAGCTTTTTTCAGCTCACGAAGCAGATTATCGACATCTTCAATCGTTTTAATGGAATCTGGCTCAATGTTAATGCCTGCTTTCACGGCCAGATCGGAACGCCAACCTGCAAATTTGCGTTCATTCATTTTCATTGTCCATGGAAGTCCTACGATTTCTCCGTTAACAGTTGCAGCTCCTAACGTACCTTGTTCTACATATTTCTTCTCGAGATTAGGTGCATACTTTGGAAGCAGGTCATTCAAAGCCATGTAAGAACCTTTAGCAGCCATTTGCTTATAGGAGAGCCAGTCTCCATCAAAGTTCATATCCCAGTTATCCCCGGATGCGGCCATCACAAGCATTTTTTCCTTGAAGTCCCCAAACGGAATGAAATTCACGGAGAACTTAACGTTTAGGCCTTTTGATTTCACGTAATCGCTGATCTTAGACCAAACCTCATCTGTTGCTGCTTTTTTATCCCCGCCAAAATAGAATTTGAGTGTAACCTCATCTTCACCTTTCGCAGTTTCAGTGTTAGAACCCGTGTTGTCCTTACTTTGATCGCCTTCATTGGACGAAGTATTTCCGCCACTAGAGCTACAAGCGGACATAACCAATCCCAGCAATAGCATTGCTATCAGGACGATCTGAAATCTACCCATGCGTTTGCGCATCCTAATCTCCCCTTTTACCTTTAATTTATACTATACGACATAAGTCGACATAGTTAACCTTTAACTGCTCCAACCATAAGACCTTTAACGAAATAACGCTGCAGGAATGGATACAAGAAGATGATAGGTCCGATTGTAATAACCGTTAGCGCCATTTTGATAGACTCGGAAGGAATCTGAGCTGAAATCCGTTGCATTGCTGCTGCATTTCCAGAGTTCTTCAAGAAATCGACATTAGAAATCAATGTGCGCAGAAGTAGTTGCAGTGGTTGAAGCTCTTGCTTATCAACGAACATTAACCCGAGGAACCAGTCGTTCCAATACCCGAGAGCTACGAACAGTCCAACAGTCGCTAGAACCGGTAGAGCCAGTGGCATGATCAGCCTAGAATAGATTCTGAATTCACCTGCACCGTCCATTTTGGCCGATTCATGTAAATCCTCTGGAATAGAGAGCATAAAGTTTCGAATAAGAAACATATTGAAGGCATTCCCCAGCGATGGAAGAATAAGCGCCCATATCGTATCTTTCAAATGCAGATATCTGACGATAACGATATACCAGGGAACCAATCCCCCACTGAAGAGCATCGTGATGATGACAAAGATAGAAAGAATATTCCTATATTTAAAAGAACGTCTTGCCATTACATAAGCGCCCATGCTCGTTAAGAAGAGCGATAAGACGGTTCCGACAACAGTGACGAACGTGCTGACTCCATACGCCTCAAAGATTCGATTGGAGCCAAGAAGCAAAATACGATAAGAATCAAACGTTATCGTCTTCGGCCAAATAGAATATCCGTACTGCATGATATCTTTTTCTGTGCTAAGCGAGCCTGAGATCACCATGAGGAACGGGAACAGGCAGGCCAGACTGAATAGGCCGATGATCAGAGCGATTAGAAACTGGCTGAAAGAGAATTTTCTTGCTGACATCGTGTGGGATGACCTCCTTAAAGTTAGATGAACATGGCTTTTAGAATATCGCTGAGTCTTTGTCGATTTTGCGTGCCGCATAGTTACTCCCAAGTACTAGGAAGAAGGCAACAAAGGACTGTAGGAAGCCCGCAGCGGAAGCCATCCCAATATCGCCAGATTTACGCAAGCTCCGATAGACAAAGGTATCGATAACATCTGTGGTCGGAAAGAGTAGCGAAGCGTCACCAACCATGGCGTAGAACATCCCAAAATCTGCATTCATAATTCTTCCTACTGCTAGTAGCGTCAGGATAATGATCGTTGGCCGCAGCATAGGAATGCTGATGTACCTGATCTGCTGCCATCTAGATGCTCCATCTATGGAAGCAGCTTCATAATAGTAACTGTCAATAGAGGTTAACGCGGCTAGATAGATAATTGTGCCATAGCCAGTGATTTTCCAGCGGGCAGCAATGGTTAGGATCGCCGGCCACAGCTCGGCCCGACTATAGAAGTCAACCGGCTGAAAATTCAGGTACTCCAGGAAGCGATTTATTGCTCCATTCTCATAGTTCATCAGATTATAAGCGAATACTCCTACGACAATCCATGAGATAAAGAACGGTAAAAAGGTCAAGGATTGCGTAATTCGTTTGAAATACTTATTGCGCATCTCATTCAAGAGTAGAGCAAATCCAACTTCAAAAACGAGGCCTATTGCTATAAAGAGAGCATTTAATAGGATCGTATTGCGGATGGCCCGAAAAGCCACCGGGGAGGAGAATACATAGTCAAAGTTGCTGAACAATGGGTCCATCCAATCACTTCCAAAAATCCCTTTAGAGAAATCAAAATTCTTGAAGGCGATTACAAGACCAGCCAGCGGTAGATAGTTAAAGAGCAAGAACAGTACCCCAACGGGTAAGAACATGAGCAGTAAGGTGCGATTTTTGTACAGTTCCTTGAACACTCCGTTTAGTTTCATATCGATTTCCCTTTCGCTGTTTGGATAAATTAATTGTAAAAGAGTGGATGTGCACTTACTATGAGTCAATCTTGCACTTTGTTGATTCATTATTATCCTGATCCACGAGATATCTATTTACCTGTGTAAAAATAAAAGTAGCGATTCTCTTAGATGCGAGAATCGCTACTTAATAAAACTTTTGATTGGGTCAGTCCACTAACGGGTCTCATCTGTCTTGGACAATTCTTCGTCCACCTTCATAGGATGACGCAATAAAATACAGGTTCCCCCTTGGGCTCCTATCTGAATCTGGAGCTTATAGTCAGACCCAAAATACAGCTTCAGACGGTCATTCACATTTCTTAGCCCCACACCTCGCCGAGTTGTGGTATACATTTCCTCCTCAGGATCTTCATAATCCAGCTCGTCAATGATACTCTGCGGAATACCTTTACCATTATCTGCAATTTCGATAATCATATCTTCCTCTTCACGCCTAGCGGACACAATGATCTTCCCCTTCTCGAAGTCACTCCGTACACTATGTTGGATCGCATTTTCTACTAGAGGCTGTAGGAGCAGGCGAAGGAATGGGAAGTCTAGCAAATCTTCATCTATGGAGTATAGAATACGAATCGTTTTGCCCATTCGGGCCTGTTCGATCAGCACATAAGCTTTAACTTGCTCTATCTCCCTCCGCAGCGTAGTAATTTCCTTCCCTTGATTCAGGCTCAGCCGAAGTAGATTCCCCAGCGCAGATACCATTTCACTAATATCGCTGCGCCCGTGGTTTTCTGCCTTCCACCGAATAGATTCAAGCGTATTATAGAGAAAATGTGGATTGATTTGGTGGCTGAGCACCTGAAACTCTAGAGCCTTCTTCTTTCGCTCGGAACGCCAAGCCTCCTGGATCAATACGTCAATCCGCTGGACAAGGCTGCCGACTCCTCGATACAACCAGCCTACTTCATCTGTTCTTGGCGAAGTCAACGCTTGTGTCTGGAAATCCCCCTCCTCCATTCTCCGCATAAGCCTTACTAGACGTGCGATAGGTTGGGTGAAATACACCGTAATGTAAAAAACGACAGCAAAACAGCAGACGAGATAAATAAACAGGAAGACGATTAGCAGACGAGTCATTTCATCACTCGTACCGGTAAGTTCCTTCAATAACGTCAGACTGACAATCGCCCAAGGCTCACTGTCCAAGCTGACATAAGTAGTAAGATACTTGTGCCCATCTATCTTGATCGTTTGTGAGCCCTCCGGGTTTTTTTGAAGATGAGAAACGAAAGAATTCGAAGGGAATCGGCTGCCCGCCCATTCATTGGAAGAGGAGTCATAATAAATGGTTCCATCACGATTCATGAGAAGTAGCTTCTGATTTTTCAATTGCTCGGTGGGCGAGAAGTAGCGCTTCAAATGATCCTCTGAAACTTCTGTAACAACCATGCCTCGGGGCTTCCTGTCATAGAGTCCTGAGAAACGCTTAATATACCCTAGCAAAGGGCGACCATATTTGCCTTGCTGTGGCATGAATAACTCCCACATTGGACCAACAGTCTCTTGTGAACGCATAAACCATTCCTCTGACGTAATATTTGCTGCTTCTCCTAGTGTATTCATATAAGAAGGATAAAGCGAAGGATTCATAGGATATACTCGCACTCGGAAAGCATCGATTTGTGTAGTGGCCTGATAGAGCACGGTAAGTAGATTTACAGTGAAATCCTCTTCTTCAATAGGATTCGCGGGTGGGTCAATCAGTAGATCTTGCACACGTTTATTGCCGATAAGAGTATTGACCTGATCATTAAGTGTATTAAGATATATCTCAAAATTTTTAGCTGCTTGCTGGAGGTAGCTCAGTGAAATCTTTGTGTTCGTGTTCGTGATGCCCTCAATAGATTTGATATGCGCAAAGTAAGCAAAGATGAGAAACGGCACAATAATGATCATCAAAAATACCAATATGATACGGTTCCTTAACGATGCGCCCAAACGCAGAGTGAAACGATTCATAACATCCCTCCATTCCTTGCATGTCGACAATAATCACCGCAATAATTTGCGATCCACTCATTGTGGCAAAAAATGCATTTAATATAATTAGGCTGTAGCATTCATCATCTTATGGAAAAGAGGAATCGTATTGACTGAAGCTAACAAAACCGTTGTACATGTCATCTCTCACACTCACTGGGATAGGGAATGGTATATGCCCTATGAAGCCCATCACGTTAAGCTTATCGAAACAATAGATTCCTTGATCGACACGTTTGAATCCGATCCAGATTTTAAGAGCTTCTATCTAGATGGACAAACCATAGTAGTCGAAGATTATTTGCAGGTTTATCCTGAGAAGCGTGAAGTCATCAAGAGATTGTGTGATGAAGGCAAGCTCTCCCTCGGACCATGGTACATTCTTCAAGATGAATTCTTAACAAGCGGTGAAGCTAATGTTCGAAACCTGCAAATCGGCCATCGTGATGCAAGGACTTTCGGACCCATCTCTAAGATCGGCTATTTCCCAGATTCCTTCGGTAATATGGGCCAAGCTGCGCAAATTCTTCAGCAAGCTGGAATCAGTACAGCAGTCTTCGGCAGAGGTGTAAAAGCCACTGGTTTCAACAATCGCGTGGAAGATGCTTCAGATCAAGAATCACCTTACTCCGAGCTAATCTGGCAATCTCCTGACGGCTCCAAAGTGCTTGGTATTCTCTTTGCGAATTGGTACAACAACGGCATGGAAATTCCTGTTGATCCTGACACAGCCAAAAGTTACTGGGACCATCGCCTTACACGTGCAAGACAATACGCTTCTACCAGGCATTTACTGCTCATGAATGGTTGTGATCACCAGCCCATCCAAACCGATCTTTCTGAAGCATTACGTGTTGCGCGCGAATTATATCCAGACTGTGAGTTCATTCATTCTAACTATGATGATTATGTAAAAGCCGTTAAAGATGAGCTTCCCGATGATCTAACCCTAACTACTGGGGAGCTGCGTGGGCAACATACAGATGGCTGGTACTCTCTAGTGAATACAGCTTCAGCGAGGGTATACATCAAGCAGCTCAATCAACAGAACCAGACATTGCTGGAAAAAATCGCTGAGCCACTAGCCGCACTCGCACACGGATTAGGCAAACCTTATCCGCACGGTCTGCTGCAATATGCCTGGAAGACGCTTATGCAGAACCATCCGCATGACAGCATTTGCGGCTGCAGCGTAGATGAAGTCTACCATGAGATGAAGACTCGCTTTGCAAAAAGCATGGAGGTTGGCTCAGCCCTCGTCGCTGGCAGTGCCAGATTCATCAGTGATAAGGTCGATACCTCTATCTTCGCATCATTTGGAGAACATACCACTCCGTTCGTGGTTTATAATACTAGCGGTTATACTAGCAGCAGCGTAGTGACTTTGGATATAGAGTGGTCTCACCGTTTCTTCAATCAAAATGAAGACCCAGGTTCCGTGTTTAAACAAGTCTCTGACAGAACACATGGCGAGGGCTACCTGGTCAATTCCCAAGGAGACCGAATAGACTGCACTGCTGAAGATCTAGGAGTACGCTTTGGTTACGAGCTGCCAAACGATAAATTTAGACAGCCTTATATGGCGCGTGCATTACGACTGACTTTTGAGGCGAAATTGCTTCCTGCCCTAGGACTGGAAACTTTTGCTTGGATTCCCACAAAGGACTCAGGGATATCGAAGATCTCAACTGACACACTGATCACCGATGACTTCACCATGGAGAATGAATATCTTCGAGTCATTGTGGCACAAGATGGAAGCTTTTCTATGTTCGACAAAACCAACGATGTGCTGTACAGCGGTCTTGGTGTATATGAGGATGTCGGTGACATCGGTAATGAATATATCTTCAAACAACCCGAAGGTGATGTAGCCTTAACTACGCGTGGTGTACCTGCTGAGATTCGCCTAACGGAGAATGCCCCTTACCGTGCTGCTTTCGAAATCAGACACACGCTAGCTGTTCCGGCCTCAGCCGATGAACAGTTACAGCAAGAAGTAGAAACTATGGTAGAGTTCCGGCAGCGGAAGTCGGTCCGGTCACAGCAGCTTGTCCCTCTGAATATTGTGACCCGTATCAGTCTTGATCGCGAAGGCCGTTCCTTGCAAGTGCATACTCGTATCGACAACACAGCCAAGGATCACCGCCTCCGTGTTTTGCTGCCCTCTGGCGTTAAGACGGGGGTCCATTATGCAGATTCTGTCTTTGAAGTCGCTGAGCGTCAGACTGTACCTGCACCTGAATGGGAGAACCTAAGCAACTGTCAGCATATGCAGTCGTTCGTGGATGTACATGCCGATGGTCGCGGTTTGACCGCAGCCGGTAAAGGCTTGAATGAGTACGAGGTGTTGCAGGATGATGAAGGTACCATTGCCTTAACACTTCTTCGTTCCATAGGGGAACTTGGTGACTGGGGTGTCTTCCATACCCCTGATGCTCAGTGTCTTGGCGAAAATGAAGCAGAGTGGAGTCTTATCCCACATCGCGGTGGTGACAACCGTTTTACTGCCTACCGTGAAGCCTATCGTTTTGCTATTCCGGTCACCACTTCTCAGACCGGTATTCATGAAGGAAAACTTCCCCCTGTACACAGTTTTCTGGTATGGGATGGCAACGAAATTGCTTTTTCCAACTTGAAAATCAATGAAGATAATGGCGATCTGATGGCACGCTGGTACAATCTCGGATGCACTCCTTCTAATCTAAGTATTTATACCAGAGAAAAATTCGCACTATACAACAGTAATATTATGGAAGAAAAAACCTCTGAGGTTCAGACACAACCTATTCCTGTTAGTAAGGCCGGGATTGTAACTGTAGGATTCACAGCAAAATAAATATTTGCAAATATCCAGGCTACCAGGTTCTTCCGAATCTGAGCAGCCTGGAATTCTTTATTCTTCAGCAATACCAAGCTGTCTTCTGAAATCCTTAGGGGTACAGCCTACCTGTTTCTTGAATAGCTTTGAGAAATGAACCGGGTCTTTGTAGCCGACCTGATAGGATATTTGATAGATTTTAAACTGCACATCATACAGCATTTCTTTGGCCTTTTTAATGCGGATCTCAGTTAAATATTCGAGAAAGGTCATATGCAGCTCTTTCTTAAATAGCTTACTAAGCCATACCGGAGTTACATGAACAGCTGAAGCTACAATTTGCAGTGTTAGACTTTCAGCATAATCACGGTGCAGGATCTTCTCAGCTTCACTAACGATTTGGCTTGGAGTATGCGAAAGCTTACGGAAGTCGGCAGCAATCTCATGCAGAAACACCTCGGTTTGTTCAAGTAGTGCCTGCAGGGTATCATACTGCTCCAATAGCTCCCACACAGCAATCGGATTATTTTTCCAACTTTTAAGAACCGTTCCCTCCGCGCCTCGCCGGAATACTTCGAACAGCCATTCAAAAATTTTCTGCTGGATATCCCTCAGTTGTGTCAGCTGCCAAGATTGTATCATCTCGATAAAACGATCCATCGCTCTGGATATCTCTTCATCCGAACCATATCGGACTAAATCGAGCATTTCTTCTGGGTTTTGAAGCGACAAATTATCACTCTCACCGTCGTAAAACAGTCCTTGCTCAGTGAATATTCTGTTGCCGCCATATACCGCTTTCTGTTCCATTACACTCAATGCTTCAGTGTACAAATGGTGCAGATTTCTCGTATTGCCCGGTTTAGTCAGCATCCCAGCACTAGCTGTAATTTTAACGAAATCATTGATTCTTTGAATGAACAGCTGTGCCATAACCTGCGCGATATCCGTCTGCTCTTGCGAAAGGCTTCCTAACACGATAATCCAGCGGTTAAAACGATCCTTATAGAGGGCTGACGGATGAGCATATTCTTCTTCAAGCGTCTGATGTAACACATTACCGATCCCGAATAGAATCAGTTCCTTTTCTTGCGGATTCTTATTCTCTATCGCCTTTAGATTATCTGCCTCAACGACAATTAACATCATGGGCTCCTTCAACATCCATTCAAGCTCCAATGTTTGAAGACGGTGATATCTGCGCATTTCAAGATTGGGGTCATAGATCTGCTCGATCATTTCCTTCAGCAATTCCTCACGCATCTTGGAAATAGCGAAGACCGCCTGATTCTTCAGCATCTGCCGGTTGCGTTGATCCATCTTCTTTTTATTAATGTTCTCTATCGATTTATCGACCATTTTACCTAGTTCATCCAGATTGATTGGTTTCAAAATATAATCGCATACCCCTATTTTCATCGCCTGCTTGACCAGTTCAAAATCATCATAACCACTTACAATAATCTTCTCAGGCTTATAGTCCTCTTCGGTATTTAATGCGCTAAGGAATTCCAGACCAGACATGCGGTTCATCTTGATATCTGTAATAATCAGAGCGGGCCTGGACTCAAGTGCCGTGTGCAAGGCCACATCACCGTCATCCGCGACAAGAACCTCTGTAATATTGTAATCCTCCCAATGAAAGCGATTCCGTAAACCTTCACGAATCTCATATTCATCATCCACTATAAGTACACTAAGCATCTGGTCTCCCTCCTGATCCACAAGAAATTACATCTGTTTCTATGCAATATTATGCTTTAGTTTCATAGTACTCGACACCGGTTAGGATTGCACGGAGGTAATCCATAACTTTTATGGGTGAATATTAATTTGCGCTTTAAAATACACAGCGAAAGTAAAAAAATCGCCTGACGGCATCCTTGAAGATAGAGTTATAAGCTGAGTACATCCGTAATTCCATACTCGTATCCATATACACCTTCGTAGTGAGGTTCCGCTTAAGGACCGTATGGCCTTTATTTCGATGAAATGAGCACATATATTAGGGACGGACCGTATTGCACTTATTCCCTAATATCAAGCCCATTCCCGGGTGATTTGGGGCGAATAACGGCGCTGGCTCGTTTCGTTCCGGCGGCACATTGTATTCGGTTTTTCGCATACATATCAAAGAGGTGTGCTCCCCAGGGCCACCAGTTGAATATATGCTTATCCCTTGAATTCGTTTCACAATTCTCCGCAGTCTCGAAATTTAATAAAAAAAGCCGACAGATTAATCTGTCGACCTCTCGTGCATTTCCTATTAACATTAAAGTTCAACGATCTTCGTAGCAACATTGTTGCAAAATTCCCGATCATGCTCTACGAAAACAAGCGTTGGCGTGTATTCAAGCAACAGTTCTTCAATTTGCATGCGTGAAATAACATCAATAAAATTAAGCGGTTCATCCCACACATACAAATGAGCTTTCTCGCTTAGACTTTTGGCAATTAGCACTTTCTTCTTTTGGCCGCCGCTATACCTAGATATATCTTTCTCAAATTGGACTCTAGAAAAATCAAGTTTTCTTAAAATAGATTTAAACAGACTTTCATCAATCTCATTATCTCTAGCGTAGTCTGATAAATTGCCCTGTAAATCTGAAGTATCTTGCGATACGTAGGAAATGATAAGCTGGCTATCCTTTGTGAGAGTGCCTTTATAATCTATATCCTCACCACAGATCAGTTTTATGATACTCGATTTTCCAGAGCCGTTCTTACCCGAAAGCGCAATTCGCTCTCCCTGCTCAATTGAAAAACTTAAATCTGAACAAACCCTTTTCTCGCCATAAAAGATCGATATATTATCCAATTCCACTAGATGTTGCTTATGATAATTCAGCTGCGTAATCTCTAGATTCTCAGAATTTTCGATATTTTTAAGAAGCTTTGACTTTTCGTTGATGGCAGAATTTTGTCTTTGCTCAATGGCTTTAGAACGTTTCATCATTTTTGCAGCTTTGTGGCCAATATAGCCCTTATCTACTTTAGATCCGGAGTTTCTTGTTCCGTTTTTTGTTTTTTCCACTTCGTGAGACCAGCTGCCTGTCCGTTTAGAAGAAGCAGATAAGCGTTTAATGTCTCTTCTAAGTTTCTCATCCTCTGCTAGCTCAAAGTTATCTTGTCTTGTTTTATTCTCCCACCAGCTGGAAAAATTACCTTTTTGAATCTCTATATTGGTTTTATTGATGGACAAAATATGGTCTACACAATTATCAAGAAAGGATCTGTCGTGCGATACCAGAATATATCCACTTTTCGTATTGAGATAATCACTGACCAGCTTTCTTGCTGTCATATCCAAATGATTCGTGGGCTCATCGATCAACAGGAAACTATTTTCCTTAATGAATAGTGTAGCTAACAGCACTTTCGTCTGCTCTCCGTTAGACAATGAATCAAAGGGCCGATATAACACATCTTCAGAAACCTTTAACAATGAAAGCTCACGCATTAATTTCCAATGAATGTAATCCGGAAAAATCTCGCTGATCACATCAATGGTATTAAGCTCTTTGTTATCCACCTGGAAAGGGAAATATTCAAAGCTGACATGAGCAGAAATATTTCCGCTATATTCATATTTTCCAAGCAATAAGCTCAGAAATGTGGTCTTCCCTCTACCGTTTCTACCGGTAAATCCTAATTTCCAATCGGTATCGATTTGAAAGTTTACATTCTCAAAGATGTTATCGTAACTGCCTTCATAGGCAAAGGTTAGATTTGTAACATTTATTAATGACATATAGTTATCCTCCTGTATGAAAAAAATAAAAGCCACAAGAAAGTTACCTTCTTGTGACTCAAATAAATACAGCAAATCTAGCCCCAAATGGAGTTAGATAAGGATATATTGTTCGAGTGAAAAGAAGTAGTAACTTTCTTGCATACAAAAAATAAAACAAACGAAATAAACCGTTCTATTGTTTTATTTATCATGGGTCGCAAGAATAATTACTACACTATACTTTTCAACTCCGATCATTAATTTGTATTCATGTTATCATGACTAATTGTTTTTTTCAACTTCGGATCCTTAAATCGTTAATTCATCTGCCGAGGGGCCATAAAGGCCAGGCACCGGTATGTTTAGAAGCCGAAAGTATACTCCAAGCTGTGCCCGATGGTGAATCATGTGATTTAATCCGATGGTACGAAGCGCGACTGCCCGTGACTGACGATGGATAACCTCTTCACCATTACGCAATGTCCACTCCGCACGAAGCGTCTCCACATTGCTTTCAGAAATTAATTGTTCAATCTTGCGGGCACTCATGTCGAACTCTTGCAGAACCGCTGCGGGACTCTCCAGTGCATCTCGTCGATATGGCACAGAAGCCAAATCAAACTCCGAGTGAAGAAGAATTGCTGATTGCCAGTTTAGCAGATTGACGAGGTGTGTGGACAGCCCGCCAAGAGTCATGGACTTTTCATGTGGTTTCCATGTCATATGCTCTTGTGGCAGCTTCTCCAGCATACGACGTGTACCAGCCAACTCCTGCAAAACATCCCCGATTATCAGATCTTTATCCATTCCTCTATCTCCTCTCTTTTATCCTATTAGATCTAGGTTTCAAAGCCGCAGGGTTTAAGTCCGATTCCTCAACAGATCGTGTCACTTCCAAACTCACCAATGGTTCGGACTGAGAAGACCTTATTTCGGTTATTTCTGGCTTTTCTCCATTCTATCGGACTCAGATGCAGTTATTCCCATTAAAACACTCCGATTCTGCATCATTTCAAGGTAATAAGAGCTATGCAGTCCAATAAGTCCACAAAATGATCCGAAAACCTAAAATAGCTTCAATAGAGTCCGCTACAGGAAATTAGGAGGAAGAAGCGATTTGATCATAAAAGCGACTTTACTATCTCTGGTGCTTAGATACTCTCTACTAATTGCATGGTCGTAACACATGTATTATCAGTCTTAAAAGTGGAAAGCTCTGCTTTCGCTTTTATTCCATCCTGCTCAATGGTTACGCTATATTCCTTATCGCGGGGTAACCAAAGATCAATAAACCCGTTAGATTGGGACTTCATGGTTTCATCCACAATCACTGTTCCTTCAGTGTCTTTGATATACACCTTAAATTCTTGTTCCGTTAATTCCCCTTGGCATCCAGTCAAGCTGTGGGTTGCACAGGGGTGGGTATTCTTAACATATGGAGCAATGGAAACAAAAAACTCGTCTTTGGGTAAGTCATAGGTTGTCGATTTATTGCTGCTATCAGTCACAATGAGCTGCTCTGAAGTGATGAAAGCAGACAGGTCTTTCATGCCGCTTGAACTATATTCCTGCACTAATTGCTTAACATTAGATGTATCGCTTGCTGTAGGCGTTTCTTTATCGTTCCCCCCCACTAACAAAAATGCCCCTAATGCAACAACAACAACAACTGCTCCAGAAGTCATCAAGATTTTTTTCCTCATTGATATTCATCCCCTTCTCTTTGTCTGCTGCCCCCAGGTCTTTCATATCGCAACTTCGACTCAATCACTCTCATTACACCAACAGTTCACATATGTTTTCTATTATATCATTATTATTACATTAACATGAGATCGATAAGTAGCCTCGTCAAAATAATGAATATTCACGAAATCTTTATCATTAAAAGTTGACCGCGCAATAAAAAAAGGCTCCTCCTGGTTATTCACCGAGAAGAAGCCTTGAATCCTTTTATATTGTTTAAGCTTGCAAACTATTTACTGGATTACGGATGACATCCGCTAGCGGAGTGGCAGGGCCATTCAGTAATTTCTCCAGATCGCTACTTTCAATATCGAGCCATCCTTCGCGAATACCACGCTGAATCGCAACAACAATTGGAATAGCAGCTTCTGGAACACCAACCTCTGCCATGATTTTCGCATAAGCTTCGTCGTCTACTTGCATCACTTTGATTTCTTTACCGATTACGTCACTTATAATTCCAGTTAATTCTTCTTGTGTTAAAGGCTTGCCTGACAGTTCATAAACAGTATTCTCATGTCCTTTCCCTGTTAGAACATTAGCAGCAGCTTCTGCATAATCTCCTCGCGC
The DNA here is from genome assembly GCF_037963865.1 of Paenibacillus sp. FSL R10-2734. Lineage (NCBI taxonomy): Bacteria > Bacillati > Bacillota > Bacilli > Caryophanales > Paenibacillaceae > Paenibacillus > Paenibacillus sp. FSL R10-2734. The sequence continues at coordinate 4,392,588 of NZ_CP150170.1, forward strand.
TGCCCAGCCAACTTTACCACTACCCGCTGAGGTCACCCATGGGGCACCTGCTACTACACCCTGAATAGATCCAACTTCGTTCTCCATATACCAATTGTTGCGAAGGAAGCTGTACGGAATTCCAGTTGCTCGAATGGCTTCTTCTGTTACACGGTGTACTTCTGCTAGAAACAGCTCACTCTTCTCTGCATGTCCTACGCTTGTGTAGGCAATAAAACCAACACCTGCTTTAGCGGCTGCAGCAACAGCTGCTTTATGTTGGCGAATTCGGGTCTCGTTATCTCCATCTGCAGATACGATTAGCAGTCGATCCACACCAGCAAATGCTACATCCAGTGTCTCCGGCTTATCAAAGTCACCCTGACGAACTTCCACTCCACCAGCTTTAAGATCACTTGCTTTATCTGGATTCCGAACACTAACTACAAGATCCTCTACGGGCACAGATTTAAGTAAAGCTTCAACTACCAATGATCCGAATTGACCTGTTGCTCCTGTTATAGCTATTTTCATTTTAAGTCCTCCTCAAATTAGGTTTGTAATCATCCTCTTAATTATCGTCCACCTGTAACTATTGTAGTTACAATTAAAAAGGGTGTCAACTCTTTTATATCCCCTCCCTTAACTCAACATAAAAACAAAAGCCCTCACTGCTTCCGATTGGAATGCAGCGAGGGCTTGCGATCAGCTCCATATTAACTTAATAACGGTTCTTTCACCTGGGTGACTCTCGACAGTAATCCGGCCACCCATGCATTCGATCAATCCCTTGGAGATCGCCATGCCGAGACCAGAACCGTTGGAGGTAGTTACTGTATCCGTACCTCGATAATATCGCTCAAATAGCCGATTCATTGTTTCTTCATCCATTCCATTGCCGTCATCAGCAAATTGAATAGTAAATCCACTGTCCTTATCATTCGGAATTAGCGAGACAGTCAAAATCGTATCCGGCGGATTATGAAGCAGGGCATTCGCAGTTAAATTGTTAACTACCCTTTCCAGCCACGGAGTATACAACTGGGCCCTAACCTCAGACTGTGCAGGTTGAAAAACAATTCTTTGCTTACCATATTCTGGATTAGCTGCAGCTTGTTCAAGTGCCTGTTGCAGCCAAGCGTTTAGTTCAACCTCCATGGTCTCAGGTGGTTTGATTCCCGACTTTAGACGATAAGTCATCGCAAGATCACTGATCAGCATATCCATATGGGCGGATTTATCTAACATAGTTGTTGTAAACTTTCGAATTTCTTCTTTCGACCAATCATATGAGGGTTCCGCGAGTAAATGAGCATATCCAGTTATTGAGGATAATGGGGTTTTCAAATCATGAGTAACACCCGCGATCCATTCCTCTCGCAAGTTCTCCGTCTCTTCCCGCATAGCTTGATCTCTCTTTAAGGTTGCCGATAATTTCTCAATCGAAACCATGACATCAGCAAAAACACGGTACCTTCGTCTCCATTTACCCACAGGTGTTCGACTGCGACGAAGCCCTTTACGATCCTTTGGCTCTGTATAAATGGCATTTCCGATGGAATCGAGCCACACAAGCATATGCAGCATTGGCGCACCAAAACGATGTGCTTGCCATAACGAAAGCAACACAAACGCGATCAATAAAGCGACAAGCATGGCGAATGAGCCGATAATAACTACTTTCACCTCTTCTGGCACCCGCACTGTTTTTCCAGGATCGGTTCCTTTGATATTAGGTTCTCCTACGATCCAAGTACGCCTTGTCTCCTTATCAAAAGAAGATAGAACATGATACCCATATCGATCACTGTACATGCTGCGTAGTGCAAGCTCTTGAACGGAGTATTGATTGGGTATCACTTTAGGCCTGTTATACGAGAATATTTCCTTGCCTGACGAATCTATGAGTTGAACAAAAGCTTGGGCTGTCTTTATTTCTTTTTCTAGATCGTCAGGAAGTAACGGCTCCCCTTTCACAGCTAAGAATGAGCCTTCGCTCACTTTCTTTAATAGAGGATCTAGCACATTAGGTGCACCATACACCAGTGTGAACTCTTTACCATGCTTTTCTTGAATCCATAGCGCCAGATGATAAGGAAACGGCTGATCCCCCGTCCAATAGGCAACTAATTCGCCAGGACCATATTGTTTGGGTACATCTTTAGGTGTATTATAGGCACTTTCAACTTGTCCATCTTCATTAAGACTTTGTAGCCAGCCTTTATTTTTCTTCACTTGTTCCAGTAAGCTTGGGGAAAATTGAAAGCCGTTCTCATCAACCTTAGAAGATTCTATCAATTGTTCAAGGCCAACACTAGCAAAATCACGTGTGAGACTAATATCAAGAAACCGCAGCAGTATCCATGTTAGCGTTAGAGCTGAAATAGCGAGAACTACCATACCTGTAATTGCGAGCTGTAGTACAAACTTTAACGTTAGCCTGCGCTTGATATTCATGGCATAGACAATCCTTGGCGTTCTACTTTAACCAACTTGTAACCAAGACCTCTAACGTTAACGATAAATTTCGGGTCGGACGGGTCTGCTTCTATACGTTCTCTAATGCGGTGAATATGTACCATGACTGTGTTATCATCACTTAAGGCTTCTTCGCCCCAAACCTTTTCATATAATTCACTTTTACTGAATATTTGATTGGGATGTTTACATAGAAACAGCAGCAATTGGAACACAAGTGCCGGACAAGAAACGGAGCGGCCATCTACCAAAAGCTCCCCTGCTGTTTCATCAAGCTTAAACCTTCCGTAATCATATACGTTCGGAGCTTTATTGGGAACGGTCACCGGGATCTTTTCAGCATTAAAATGAGTGGGGGCACTTAAGTATCTCCGCAGCTGCGCTCTTATACGTGCGACTACTTCAAGTGGATTAAAGGGCTTGGTGATATAATCATCTCCACCGATAGCAAATCCAGTCAGCTTATCAAAATCAGAGGTTCGAGCCGTAAGAAACAGGATGGGCGCGTCCGTCGTCTGCCGGATAAAAGGACAGATTTCGATTCCACTGCGTCCTGGCAGCATCACATCCAATACGATCAAATCATATTTTTGGGCTTCGCAGGCGATTACAGCTTCTTCACCTGTCACCGCTGTATCAATATTCAGATAACCTTCCTTCCGCAGCACTGTCTCCATAATCTCCAATAGCGATTGTTCATCATCTACAAGTAAAATCGATGCTTCATTCATTGTGAAATTCCCTTTCCAAATAGCCCTTGTTTTTATCATCATAGCATGATTCTTGACGCTATCAATCGCACTTACCTTAACAGAAGCTTAATTCGTAGTCGTCAACTATCCCAAAAGTTAAGAACGTATTAATACAGCGTTTCAGAAGAGCTAAGACTCGTTTGCAATAATTTTACTATTGGGAGGCGATATTCTTGAAAAAAAGCTCTACAAAAATTATCAACAAACCGGGAATGTCAGTAAAAACAGTTTTGGCGATAGGATCACTTACCTTGCTGCTGACGGCTTGTGGAGGAGGAAATGCGAATATGAGTAAAAATGAGAAAGTAGAGCAAACATCCAGTTCACCCGTTGAATCAAACGAAGCAATCTTCCAGCCAGATGATCTGCCAAAGTTATTGCTTAATGGGAACTATAAGGATATGTACACCCACTTTAGCCAGCCTTTGAAAGATGAGGTTAGTGAAACTGAGTTAGCTGAGACCGCAAAGGAATTCACGAAGGATATCCAGGCACTGAATAAAACTGCTTATATGCAGCTTAATGGATTTGATCGACGCACTTGGGTGAGTGATGCGGGTAACAAAGGGCTTATCGGAATGTTTGATCCAGATGGAACCATTTCTTTAATCCAGGTTCAGGAGCTCACGTCCTCCCCAGAGACCGACAAGAAACTAAGTAAGCACGAATACGCATTACCGTTCCAAGGCGACTGGTTTGTATTTTGGGGCGGAGAGAATGTTCTCGTAAATTATCATTATGAATTAGAGATCCAGCGTTACGCTTATGATTTCATCCAAGCCAAAGATAACTATTCATATAAAGGAGATCCGCTAAAAAACAAAAGCTATTATGCCTTTGGGAAAAATATTCTCGCTCCTGCGGATGGGACTATCGTATCGGTTATGAATGATATTAAAGATAATGAACCCGTCGGTGTCATGAATCCAAATCAGGCAACGGGGAATAACGTGGTCATTGATCACGGAGGTGAATATAGCCATCTAGCTCATCTCAAAAAAGGTTCGATTACAGTTAAGCCAGGAGATAAAGTCAAAAAAGGTGATGTTATCGGGCTGACGGGTAACTCGGGCAACACTAGTGAGCCCCATTTACATTTCCAGATCTCTGATGGAGTGAATTTGTTCAACTCTCGTTCGATCCCTGTTAGGTGGGAGAATGGATTGAAGCCGATCCAAGGCGAGACGATTACCGCTACTGAATAGCGATTGTTTTTGGTGGGTAAGGTTGTCTCTCTAGGAGATCGTTGGACGAGACAACCTATACCTAAGCTTGAATACATATAATTAGCGCATTTTACAAATATTAATAGACATATCGTGACTAAAAATTTGATCTCTTTCTCAAAAGAAAGGAAGCGTTAAACAAGATGTCTTTACTCCTAGGGTCACATGTATCCATGACTGGACCAAAGATGCTCCTTCGAGCTAGTGAAGAGGCAGCATCTTATGGAGCGACCACCTTCCTAATATATACTGGAGCACCTCATAATACACGTCGCAAACCCATTGAAGCTTTGAATATTGAAGCCGGACAAGCTCACATGAAAGTTAACGGAATTTCTAATATTGTTGTGCATGCTCCGTTTATTGTTAATTTAGGCAATACGATATCAACTCAGGTCTTTGAGCACAGTATTGAGTTTCTTCAATCAGAGATTATTAGAACAGAAGCTTTAGGCTCTACACAAATTGTCCTTCATCCCGGTTCCCATGTTGGTGCTGGACCACAGGCCGGAATCTCTCGGATCGTGGAAGGTTTGAACAAAGTGCTGTCAGATAAACGGAATGTTCAGGTTTCATTAGAAACCATGGCGGGAAAAGGTAGTGAATGCGGAACTACATTTGAGGAACTAGCAGCGATCATTGAAGGAGTTACTCATAACGAGCGCCTGTCTATTTGTTTAGATACTTGCCATATCCACGATGCTGGTTATAATGTGAAGGATGATTTTGATGGGATAATGGATCAATTTGATCGCGTAATTGGAATAGAGCGCCTAAAGGTCATTCACGTAAATGATTCAAAGAATACCATGGGCTCACGAAAAGACAGACACGAAAATATTGGACACGGATATATCGGCCTTCGGGCGCTTCGATATGTAGTCCACCATCCACAGCTAACAACCATTCCCAAGCTCCTAGAGACCCCCTCCATCGGTGTAAAGAAATATGTTAACGCACCCTATAAGCATGAGATTTCATTATTACGAGGAGAAACTGATGAGCTGATAAAACAAGCATAAACGCCTTCGGCGTCCTTATAAGGACGGTAAGCGTTTAAGCGAGAAATATTAGATATAAAGTATAGGTAAATAACTTACTTTATAATATTTAAATAAAAACCGCAAACCATGCGGCTTCTATCTGTGTAAGCTATACTCAAGTTATCCTTTTGCAGGATCATTCGTAACAGATGCAGTTTCGTTCACTTGGAGCTTCTTAAGCGAATTTTTCTTCGCAGTTAATTCTTTTGAAAGATCAGCTTGCATACGATTTAAGGTCTTTACCTCATCGTTCAACTTTTTAATTCGGGTCATTTTACTACTCAAATCAGTGTGAGACTTGCTAAATTTCATATCCTGTTCTAATTGATTAATTTTGAATTTTGATTTTTCTTTTTTGCTCTGCGTGTTTTTGATTTTGTTTTCGAGCTCGGTAATTTCTTGTTGTACTTTATTGATCACTGGTTTAGAAAAATTAATTGCCATTCTTACACCTCATATCATATTGTGTTGCTGAGAGACTATTCTACTATAAAAAGATCAAAAAAGCACACTCATTTGAGTATGCTTCGAAGGTCGCATATTTTAAAAATAATCAGAGAAATAAGGATGCTCCGGTCTAATCAGTCCTTCAAGTAAATGGATCGTGGCCTCATCCGACTGAATACGGCCGATTCGAGCCAAGTAGGTTGGCCGCTTATAACCCATTAACATCGTTGTTAATGTAGGAATATCAATCGCAAGTGAAGGATTTACTCCCCCTTTTTGCAAAGTCCCTTTCCCCGCTTGATCCACGTTGAGGGTAAATGTACCTCGGTTCCATTCCAGCATCGGATCGCTCAAAGTAAAAATAAGGCTACACTCTTTGTCCTGCGCTTTAAACGGATATTGTTCAATAAATAAATGAATATCCACAATCCGAGCCATAAAGTAAGGAGCAATAGTTTCCTTGATATCACCATCATCTAAAATGAACGCAAGAGGCTCTCCTTTATAAATGTCTCCTTTGACGAGTGTAATCATAGAAAAATGCGCACTTATAAAATTCCATAAGCCTGTTCTCGCCTCTTCGTTAATGAATACCATTTCTTTGATATAGAAGATCTCCTCGGCAATCCAATATAACAAATATCCCATGGGCAAATCATCATGATTATAATAAATGCCGACCGTCATATCATCCAAATCCCACCGCAAATATTCTTCCCAAGCTAGCTCATTACGAATCATCGCACCATGATGCTGCACGGCAAACTGATCATAGATCACTTTGATGTCTGGATGCTCAATGTTTACTCGTTCCACATTTCCTGGAACATTTCTTGGTTTGGGAAGCTGCGTATCTGGAACCTCAAAAGAGATTTTATCGGTGATAATCTCCCAGCCTTTCCGTCTATAATAGGGAATCGAGTACGGAAAAAGATAGGAGATCGATTGCTTACGATCCCTCATTTTAGTTAACGCATGAAGCATTAGCTTGTTCATCAAGCCCAAGTTGGCATATTCGGGATAAGTTCCTACTCCGGTTAGACCACCCATATCATAAATATGCCCAAAAATATTCACTTGAAATGGGTATACTGCTAACTGAGATATGAGCTTGTCTCCATCAAACCAACCTAGAACATCCGCATATTTGAGTACCGGCAACTTTGCTTGAGTGATTTCTCTATTTTCCCAGCCAAAGATTTGCAGATCGCGATTGGTCACTTGAAATACATAACGCAGTAGATTATTAAATTGCTCTGCGTGCTTGGTTTCGACATTGCCTAATCTGATTCGATCCTGTAACTTACTGCGACTCACTGTTATTACCTCCGATAAATTGTCCACTTTTTCAGCTTAGAATACTAGCTTGTTCACATTGACTCAACGCATAGTATTCTTTATATACGTTGAATCAATGCATTAGGTGTCCATTATCTTGAGATTTCTTATTCCTTACCTAGTGAGTTCTTTTGCAATCTAGGAATCAACGCATAAGCAAATGTGATGAATGGACTTAACCATAAGAAGGTTGCATAAGGTGCATATTCTATAACGGGTACACCCAGAGTCACGGCGAAGAACGCACCGCTGACACCCCATGGAATCAATGGATTCACCAGTGTTCCGCAATCCTCAAGCGTACGGGATAATGTCTTCGCTGGAATGCCTCGGCGATTATATTCATCTTTGAACATTTGACCTGGCAAAAGGATAGAAAGATACTGCTCACCAGTCATGCCATTTACCGCAATGGATGACGCTCCGCTCATAAGAACAATGCTGCTTTTACGCTTGAGTGGTTGAATGAGTTTACGGAAAAAGGCCTCAATAACACCGCAATGCTGAATCAAACCACCTAAGGATAAGGCAATCAAGATTAGAGATACAGACCACATCATCGATTGCATTCCCCCACGATTGACGATAGAAGCAACCGTTTCATTCGCGATATTACTGTTATATCCGTTCTGCATTACATTAAACCAGACATCGATTTCAGTCTGCTGCTGAATCAAAGCCGTCACAAGAAGTCCACTAACAATACCAACGATTAGCGTAGGCAGGATCGGAATCCGCTTGATAGAGCAAGCAATAACAGCAAGCGGCGATAGCAACGTTAACCAGTGAATTTGGAATCCATCTTGCAAAGCAAGCTTGATATCCTTAATCGAGGATAAGTCGATCGAATTGCCTTTTGGTGCGAACAGGAAAAAGACAGTGGTTATAACAAGCGCCGGCACCGTGGTGTATGCCATGTTACGAATATGTGTAAATAAGGATATTCCAGCCACGGCAGGCGCAAAATTCGTTGTATCGGAAAGAGGCGACATTTTATCACCAAAGCAAGCCCCACTGATAATCGCTCCAGCAGCCAAAGTTGGAGAAATCCCCGTAGTTACTGCAATTCCCATTAAGGCGACACCGATCGTACTTACTGTCGTGAATGAGCTTCCAGTAAACATCGAGACGATGATCGTGACATATAACGCGCTCACTGCAAAATAATTCGGATTAATATAATCCATACCATAGTATAAAAGCGACGGCACCGTACCACTCATCATCCATACAGCGATCAGAATTCCGATCAGCATGAGGATTAGAATCGGCATGATGGCCGTTTGTATCCCTTGAATAATGGCAGATTCGATCTTCTTCCAAGAGAATCCAAATATCCCTAGTAAGACGGCCGTACCTATTGTAGTTACGAGAAGGGGTAGATGTGGCTCCGCTTTCAACAGGAAGATGGAGACAAATAGTAGTGCTAGAATAAAAATGATGATGATCATACTTTTTGAGAAACTAAGCTGTCGTTCCATGACGATAATGCTCCTTAACATTGTATTAGGTGTAAATTTCAAAGATTGCATGCTTCCACACGTTTAAGCTTTTAGGCTTTTGGGCATTGAAGCACAGAGGTAATCTTAACGATAAGAATGAGGTTAGTCAATGTTAAGAACATACATTGAAGGAATTTCCATAAAAAGTTCATAAGTATATGCGAAAAAGTGCTGGCATTTATGCCAACACTTTTGACTTGGTTCTATACCCAATTTTAATTACCTGTGCTACCAGTACTTTTAGATGTTCTCGTTTCCGATGCAATATAAGTATATGGGTAGGACTGACTCCCTAGCAACACCCTATGACCATGGAATTCATCATATAGATTTATACGAATACTTCCTCCCCTTAATATTTTGTGAAAGTTACTATTAAACGAAGTTGTGAATGATTTATTCTTACCGATTAGCAAATCAGACCCAAGTTCCAAAGTCTTTTCCATGGATTGTCCGTAAGGGTCAATAATTTCTAAGACTAGCTTATGCTCATAGGCACCTGCTTCAAGAGCTTCTTTTTCGGATAAGCTATAATTCATCACTATATCTAATGTACCCTTCTCTTCAGTAACCGTACTCACTGCATTTGCAACTGAAAGGTTGTAAGGGAATAGATCCACACTAGTCAGATTATTCTGTGAGATTTCTGCTTTAGGGGTAAGTGCTAATTTAACACTATTGATAAACCCAGTTGATGCCCCCCCTAAATCTGTAAGCTTGCCGTCAGCAACCCCTTCACCAATATAAAGCGCAAGATCAGACGTACTCACCCCTTGCGGAAGCTTACTCCAGATTGTAACCAGGTTTTTACCATTAGGACTTGTTGGAGTTGTCGATTGACTAACCACCGCCTTGAAAAATTGGTTGTCAGGTGTTTTGTAATATGCCACAAGCTGAGCCTGTTTCGAGTGGCGTGGTTCTTGGCTAATCATTTCCAGTTCCGTATAGATCAAATTAGAATTGTTTACATGATAAGTGGTTGTCCGACGCTCACGGATTTCTGCTTTTTTGCCTAACGAATTCAGATGATGAGATTCACCTACAGCAATCGTATGGATCACATTATTTAGCGAGTTTGTATTCATAGACAGAAACTTCGTGACTTCATCTCCGGAGGTATCTTGCAGCACAATCTTTAGCTGATTGAAACTAAAAGAATAGGGGAGCCTTGCTATCACATAGATCTCTGTCGTTTCATTAGGATTAAGCGACGTTTGCGTATTAGTGGTCACGATCTGGGCAGTGCTGCTAAGATCACTTATCCCTGCCTTGACTATAGCTTTTAGTGATGGTAGATGCACTGAGGTTAAGCCGGTGTTACGGATGCTGATATTAGTTACGATTTGATCACCATCATCCCAAGGCAAACGCTGATAGGATCCAAGCTTCACCATGAATTTCCCGTACCTATTCTCGACCGTATACTCTTGTCCCATCAGATTATTGTTTTCTAGAGCATAAGGAATGTTATACAACGCAGTTGGAAAAATAACCTTGTCGTCAACAGCGGGTTCCGTCCACTCCAGCTTTAACTTACCTTGATTAAGTATTAATGGCACTTCCGCACTGAGACTGACGATCTTCTCTTCAAGCGGTTTCAAGGTTACATTCGCAAGTGCTTTTGAATCTACCGGAATACTGAATCCTTCAGCAGCTTTAACCGTAAGCTCGTATGCAGGAAGCATGATAGGCTTATTCCCAAGATTCTTAAGACGGAATTGAAGATTCCATTTCGCGGAGTCATTTTCCGAATATACGGAAGCATTCTTCAATTGCGTTTCAACCGTGTTATTCTTAATAGAAAGCTTTTTTACAGCATAATTAGCCACAGCAAAGTCAGAAGTTGTTACTGCAGGAAGCTTATACGATTTCACAGGCAGCATTATTTTCAAAGCTTCATCTTCTTGGGCAAATTGCAATATCATATGTTCAGTCTTCATATAGGAAGGAACTTCCGTTAAATAGTAAACCGTCTTCTTCTCTTGGGACTGTACATTGATACTGCTTCTGGCATCCTCCTGCTTAAGTTCGAACAGCGAACCTCCGGCTGATTTCAGGTAAGTAATATAAGTGGAACCGCTTAGCACTTTTTTACCCAAATTCGTGTAGCTAACGCCAACTCTCATATATACTTTTCCATTCCTATTAAGTCTTTGTAGACTTTCCGCTTTGATGTTTACTAGCAGATTATCCATCGTGAGCTTCTTGCTCTGGCCTTGTGGAACGACAACTGAATAACTTGCCGGAATGGCGAATTCTCCTAGTTTTTTCTGATAATCCTGACTACTGAAATCCCACTTCAATAGGGTCACTTTAGTGCCGTTCAATTTAGTAGACTGTCCAATATTCACATAGTAAGTTACAATTTGGCTACTCTTTGGAGGGATGTTTTTTTTGGTGACATCTCTCGTGACAGGTTTGCCTTGAATGACAGCCCCCCCAGTTGTAGTAACCCTTGAGAAATAATCAACGTGAGCTACACTATTGTTACAACCATTGCTATAACTAAGTGTGTATATAAGTATATTGCCACTCGGTTGCTCAATAATATCCATATCTATTAGCTTCACGTTGACATTGTTTTTTAAAGCGATCGTACCAAGTTTGTCCAGCGTGAATACCGCTGTAGCTGAATCACTTGTCGATGCTGCATATGTGCTGTTTGCAAAAGGTTGGCTTAATAGCATTGCGCTGAGCAGAACTACAGCATATGTCTTTTGTGATTTGTGCATGAGTCCCCCTCCTTATACAAAATCCTTTTTAATACATCTATTCGTTTAAAACGGTTGTTACTCGATTCTGGATCAACTTTGCAACAGCTTCCGCAGATTTTTGTCCACTGAAGAATGATGAGGACTCCTCTCCAATAATAAAAAGCACTTTATTATTCAGTTCCGCATATTGATCTAGAGTATGAATGATTTCTTTAAACTTAGTAAATTCTTCATCAGAAACCTTAGCGTCTCTTCCGGTTGGAAGCTTATATGCTCCACTTTTCATCTTTTCCTGAATATCGTTTAAATTCTTATCGTTCACGGATTGGAGCAAAGAGAATCCTTCTCTATCTTGCAATGACTGTGCTTCTTCAGATAACAAGAAGGTCATAAACTTATAAGCTTCTTCTTTCACCGGAGTATTGGCTTGTATGGCGAGCGAAGATGAAGGAATGATTCTCATACCACCAGTCTGACCTGCATGTGGCTTTTGAATGTACACCGGATTTTCAAAGTAAGAATATGGACCATCGATAAAGTCTGTTGGTGACCCTATAACGATGGAGTTAAATAGCTGATTACCTATCTCCGCTGCCTCCGAAGTCATAACTTGTTCTTTATACATTTTCTTGACTTGTGCCAGCAATTCCACAAAAGCAGGAGAGTCGAACTTCGCTTGTTTCGCGTCACTATCAACAAAAAAATTATAATTATCCACGCTCATTTCTTGCAGTGTGACTTCCGGCGGGTAATTCGTTAGGGCATAAAGTTTGTTTTTAGCGTCCTTCCCAGCCTGTTGTATAATTTCCTTCGATTGCTCCCCAAACTCTTTCCAAGTCCAATTCTTATCGTCAATCTTCACATTTGAGTTCTTAATCATATTCCCATCACCTATGAACGCTCTAAAAGCGAACCCGGTAGGAATGAAATATAGGCCGTCGTTTACCTTCATTGCGTCCAAAACATTCATTTCTAAATCACTCTTATTTACCGTTTTATCGTGTTCAAATATATCATTCATGTTCACAAGCAACTTTTTACTCACATAATCATTGATTGAAAAGGAGCTTACATCAAAAATATCTGCACCTTTTCCAGAGAGTAGGGCTGTATTCGTTGTTTTTTTATATTCTACATAACCATTCTCCCCCCACTCATTTCCCACTTCTTTATATGCCTTAATTTGTAGGTCGATATCCGGGTATTTCGCTTCAAACTTTTTCTCTAGCGCCTGATAGAATGCACTCGATTCTGCTAGGGATAGAGTCAAGATTGTCTTTCCCTCTTCAGTTGTCGTTTCCCCCTTGCTTTCCACTTTCTCATTACCTCCGGAATTACATGCCGTTGTCATTATCAAAGCACCCATTAATAGTACAAAAATAGACCTTTTGATCATTTGATTTCCTCCTCCTATTTTCTCGTTTATATGATTTCTTATTGCAGTCGAACTCGGTTCCCGTCTTCAAGAGGTTCGCTACTTTCCAGAATAATTGAATCCTCCTCATAGAGAATATCCGATTGAATCATCGTTTCTTTCTCGTTCTTTTCACTGGAGTGAATACGAACTTTTTGAGCGACAAAGACATTACCTAATGCCCCCCGCTGCTCGTCAACTTTATAGACAAACAAACCTTCGCGATCCTCATGAATAGCTTCATTGGATAGGAGTAATCCCTCTTGGAGTGAATGTTTTTCGATTTTGATCCGTCCCTGTTCACCTCCTTTAAGTTCTGGATCAACGACTTTGATTCTCAGAGCCTTTTGAGCAATGGTTTGTGTCTTCCCCGACTCATTAGTAGAGGTGCTATCAGTACGTGACTCTGAATTCGCTACTTCTTCGATGGAGCCGCTTAGGGTCCGAGCTTCTTGTCCATGATTCATATCAGCCTCGACCTCTATCTTTTCTCCAGCAGAAATACCTAAACTAGACAAATGCGCGGAATCCACAATAATATCCAATCTGTAACCCCGACTACTGTTGGATACAATAACATCCGGTTCTCCCATTGAAGTTAACCCTTCGACGGCATTCAGTTTTGAAATCAGACCATCGAACGGAGAGAGTAATTGTTTCTCGCTTGTTAGACGATGTTTTATCCCGCTAATTTTATTTTCCTGGGCTAAGATATCTAACTTACCTTTTTCAATATCACGTCTTGCATTTCTGATTTTGAATTCATCCTCTTCCAGCGCGGATTGGATGTACTGATCTTGCCTATTCTGTTGATCAATTTTCTGCTTTTCTAAATTCGTTATTTCATCTTTCAATTCTTGCTCAGCAGTTTTGCTCTCATAGATAATAAGCTTTTGTCCCTTATTTACACGTTGTCCTTCTTTCACAAGAATTTGTTCGACCTTCAGTCCAGAAGTATTCGAAAGTTTAACTTCAGCGAGTGGTTGCAATATCCCACTACCTTCAATCGTAAATAAAAGATTACCCGTTGTTGGTTTTTCGGTTCTCACTTTCGGCAACGTCAAAGACTGTATCGTGTTACTGAATATTGTGAAAAACAATAACAACCCCATAAAAACCATGAAGACGATTTGAATATTTCGTTTGCGTCTACGATCAGTCAGCCCTATACCTAACTCCATATCCCGTCTTTCTCCTCCAATCAACCTTTGATACCAGACAATTGAATGCCTTCAATAAAATACGATTCCGCATATAAAAACAACAGCACCATTGGAGCCATGTAGAGTATGGATGCAGCAAAAGCGATTCCTCGCTCACCTTCATTGATCCTCGATAAAAAAACCGACAAGGGCTGCTTATACGGATCGTCTAGAAAAATAAGCGGCTGCTCCACCATATTCCAATAATCAACGAACAATAATATAACAAGTGCTGCCAGACCAGGTTTAATCATCGGAACAATAATCTTGTAAAAGATAAGCAAATGTCCGGCTCCATCCATTTTGCTCGCTTCAATATACGCGTACGGTATATCCAGCATGAATTGTCTGAGCATAAATACACCAAAAGCTGCGAAAATTCCAGGCAGTATAATCGCATATGAGCTATCTAATATTCCTAGCTTATCCGCCATAATATAGTTCGGTACTAGCGTCACTTGGAAAGGCATAAGCATCGTTAGGACATAGATAAGGAACAATGGATCCCGTCCCCGGAATTTCAGCTTCGAGAAAGCATAAGCGGCGAATGCTGCAACCAATGTTTGTCCTGCAATGATGGGTACAACCATGAATACTGAATTCCAGAACATCGTCAGATATTTAGGATTGTCTAGGAGGACCTTAGCATACTGCTCCAGGGACACTTGATCCGGCAGTAATTTTAAATTCACAAAAGGAGTTTCTCTCCCTTCAATTACCTCGTTCATCTGCCCGATAGGTCCATAATTGATCTCAATTTCTTTCTCTGTCATAAGCGAATTTGTGAATGTGATCACAATTGGGAATAATAACAAAACTGCAATAACAGCCATGACGAGTGTTAGTGCCCCTTTACGTACTACTTTGACAACTGGCACAACCTTTTCACCCCTATTCCATGAATTGTCGATGCCTCCGCTCAAATGCAAACAATCCCAACACAATCAATAAAATACAACCAAACATTAAGGTCGCCGCGGCAGTCAGCTTCTGAATATCGAGCGACATGAACATATTGTTCATATAATGCTGCATCATATAAATGCTATCGTGCGGATAATCACCTGCGATCAAATACGTTTCGCGAAACACTTTGAATGAATTAATAATCGACATGATGACCACAAAGAACATCGAAGAGGTTAGATAGACTAGTGTAATACTGCGAAACTGCCGTAATCGTCCAGCACCTTCAATTTGAGCCGTTTCATAATAATCCTTCGGAATTTGCTGCAATCCCGCCAAGAATAAAATCACGTTATAGCCGATGTTCTTCCATAAATAAACAACAATGATTACATTTCTAGCCACATCCGTCTTCATCCAATCCACACGATGGATACCGAAGTTGTTCAGCCATGCGTTAAGCGAGCCATTCCAATCGAAGAGCATCTGCCAGATCAGAATAATAGAGGCGACAGGTACGACAAGCGGCAACACGTATCCAGTCCTCAGCCAATTCCGAAGATATGTATTTTTATTCAATAACACCGCTAGTCCTAACGAAAGCACTAGCATTAGTGGAACACTTATCGCGCTAAAATAAAATGTATTGGATGCTGCTTTACGGAAGGAATCGCTCTCTAACAGCTCTCGGTAATTATCAAACCCTACAAAGTGGCCCTCTATCGTACTGTCCATAAAAGAATAGAATACTCCCATAACAAACGGTATAAGGTAAAACATCGCGAATCCGATACCGCTTGGTGCCAGGAATATTATTGCCGCTGAGACATCCTTTCGGAGCCATTTCTTCATACTTGGGTTTATCATTCTTTCGGTAACCTCCTTCATGTACTTAGAATAAGAAAAACTACTTAAAAAGAAGTACGGTATATATTAAGTATTTCTTAAATTTCAAAGAATAAAGAGTATGAGATCACAAAAAAACCGTTGATAGAATTATCAACGGTTAATCGAGTACAACTCCACGGCTTGCGTATCCATAATTGGATTTATATATTTCTCTAACGTAATAGTCAATGGCTGAGGATAGTTCTTCGCTTCTGCTCCAAAATTATAAACAAACTCGTCCACGCCTTCCCCATCCTGTGCCCTCATAAATCCGCCAAAATTTAATACTGAGCTCCTATTTGTAGTATATGCATACTGATGCACTTTCCCTTCTCCGTCCGTGAAGGTTTCAGACGTACGGGTATAATAGTTCAAATATTGAGCATTCTCAAACTTATGCCTTAAAAGGATCGTTCCCTCCATTGCATCATTCTCTGGAGTTGGCGTGACTAACTCAAGTCCACTTCCGGGCGCTTCAATAAGCTGATACTTGTTAAGATCGACGACAATTTTCATTTGATCCTTTTCGACTGCCGAAATTCCGAATGCTTTCAACGAAACGCTGTCTGGCTTGCTCTCAACTAACTTTTTACTGTTTCTAAACACCAGCGTAGTCTTGGAATCGTCCGAGTAGACCTCAGAATTATCAGCAGTGATAAGGGTTGGATAATAAGACTTCTCTTGAGTGCCTTCATGCTTACTGATTAGAACTGGGTTAATCAATTGGAAAATCCGTTTATCATTGTTTTGATCATACTCCAGATCCACATAGGTGCTTAGCGGAGTATATTGCACTTTATTCACTTTGATTTTTTGCCCGTCCACTGTCAGTGTTCCATCGGTATCTAGAACTTGTTCCTGTTCTTTGAGCATATCAGGATCAAGCTCGAAAGCAACATCTAGGCTAGTCCGATACTTATTGCTACTGGATAGAAGAGCCTTATCTGAAGTTTCGGTAAGAATAATATTATAGTTTACTTTCTTTGGATATTTAACTGTTGGTGAAAGATTAGTGGAGTATATAAAATCCATCGACTGCCCGGGTTGAATTCGGCTCTCGCTAGCGAGCATACTTAGTGATGCGCCTTTGTGGAGAGACGAATCCTTTATCCCTTCATATTGAAGAGCAAAATCCGCATGTATAACTACTTCGTCCGTATTATTCTGAACAGTATATAGGATATACACTTTTCGTCCATCCGTAACTGCCCCAGTCACATCTACACGGTAACCCTTGTTTTCAGCGCTCTGTCCAACAGGCACAACGAGATTCTGCTCAAGGGCACTGGCAAGTGCAGGCTCTAACCTTGAGAACGAGCGATAAGCTTTGAAATTGTCCGTATTTTTAATGCTAGCCGATTGTACTGAAGGTTGAGCTATCTCCTTATCCGGTAATCCGATCGTATTGTATGTAACCATTAACGCAACCGCTGCAGCTGCAACCACGCCCATCCCTGTAGTATAGATACGTCGCTTTTCTCGCTTCTTCCCCTCCACAATCCCCTTTTTCATAGCGTTGTAGATTTTCATCTCCTGTATTGTTTCGACATTCTGTTGCACATCATCGATGTTCTTTCGTAGAATTCGTTCTTCTTTTTCTGTCATTCCGATCACCTCCAATATTGCTATAGATAACTCCGAAGCTGTTTGAGTCCCTCACGCAGCCAAGTCTTAATGGTACCTTCTGGCCTTTTTAGCACTTTAGCAATTTCGATAGTGGTCATGTCATGGTAGTATTTAAGTGTAACGACATGCCGGTATTTAGGTTTTATCCGATTCATCGCACGTTCCAGGTCAATTCGGTCATTACTCTTCATTTCCTGTGCCGCTTCCTCCACCAGCTTATCCGCTACAACCACACGTTTTTTGCGCCGTAGCTCATCCATGCAGCAGTTGATCGTTATTCGGATCAGCCAAGGTGTGAAGGACTGTTCATCTTTTAATTTTTTACGTTTCATCCATGCCCTGCATGACGCTTCTTGGATCACTTCCAGCGTATCTGCCTCTGTTCGTAGATAACTGTAGGCAATGGCGTACATTTTTCGATGCTCCACATACAAACGACTAAAAAAAGCTTCTTCATCCATTTGCGCAAAATCTACTATTCTAACTTCATCCATTGTGTTTTCCACCTTCCATCACCCCCTCTTTTTTTATATTAGGAAGATGCATCCACCTCATGTACATATAAGTAAGACGGAGTTGAACGTAAAAACGATTGATTTTTTCAAATTCATTTATATGTAGTAAAATAGTAACGTTAAGTACAACCTTTAGAGCATTTTGTGAAAAGAGGTGGATCGATGCTAAAAGCTGACAGACAAGCGTACATCTTAAAAAAAGTAGAGACCGAAGGCCGTGTTGTTGTTCAGAAATTAACACAGGAATTAAATGTAACAGAAGATACCATTCGAAAAGACTTACAAAGCCTGTCGAAGAGGGGACTTCTCAAACGAATTCATGGTGGAGCCCATAGCCTTATTAGTGACATGAAGGATTTCAATACACGTGTTGAAGTTAATAGCCAAACCAAAGCTGAGTTAGCTAAACGAGCTTGCACGCTTATTGAGAATTCAAAGGTTATCTTTATTGATGGCGGATCCACTAATTTAAAAGTAGCTGAGAACATCCCTGAGCATTTTGATGGAAGAATTATTACCAACTCCCCAGCAATTGCGTTATCGCTATGCCGGTTGTCCAAAGCTAGTATAACCTTACTAGGTGGCGATCTCGATAAAAAGAACCAAGTATTATTCGGAGCTTCAACGCTTAGAGCGATACAGCAAATCCATTTGGATCTAACGATACTTGGCGTATCCACGCTGGATTCAAAGGACGGTATAACTGTCCCTTCTTATGAGGAATCCATTATTAAGAATCAACTCATTGAACAATCATCTATGGTTATTGCCATTGCTACGAAAGAAAAGCTTGAGAAAATTTCGACTTTTTTTGTAGCTAACGTATCCTCGTTAGATTATTTGATCACTGAAAGTACAGTAGATAATAAGACTATTGATACATATACAAAACTTGGAGTACATGTGGTTACAGTATAGTTCATTCCTGTTTTGTACAAAAAGCTTTCATGAGCCCTCGGCTCACATCACACTATGAAAAAGTTAATCCCTCTATTTCATCCGCACCTTTCGCTGGACTAGAAACCTGCATGAGTACAGTTATTCGAGTAGATATTCTCTTCATTAAATCCTAAAACTGCTAATATACAGGTATTTTCTCATTTATGGCTCGGAGACTTCATCTGAAGTAAGAATAACTGCAGATTTGCAGGAATTATTGCTTTAGCACTCCGCGTATCATTAAAAAATGTACTTTTGCAGGTTTATGCGTCGGTTATCGTTACTGGTGACATTTACATAAAAAAAGATGAACACCGTCTGAAGATTGTGCTCATCTCTTGTTTAGAAAGTTCTTGATCGCGTCGTACGAATCATGATTATGCTGCTTATTATTGATCGTTTTAGAAGTGACCTCAATAAATTGAGCGTTGGGGATATGTTCAGAGAGTAACAATCCATAGGCATATGGATGAATGGGGTCAAGTTGACTAGCAAGGATCAAAGTGGGCATCTTTAAGTTTCTCCATGCGTTACGATCATCATTAGGACAATCCTTTGGCAACTTTACAAACTTCATTGAGGTTTCTCTTACATATGGATAATTAAACTGCCCAAGTAAGGATTCACCTGCATATGAGGATAATGAATTCATGGTTTGGTAGACCTCTGAATTCTCATATAAGTTTCGAGCGGTAAGAGTATCTGTATCCTGCAGTGCATCATGGATTTTGGAAAAAGCCTCACAAACCAAATCGTCTTGCGGCTTATCTACCCAAGCTGGACGAGACAAAATAAGCTTCTTAACACTAGCCGGATATCTCAATGCCAAATGAAGCGACACCCCAGCACCTGTTGAAATCCCTCCTAAATTAAATCGTTGGATATGCAGGTATTTCGCTAAAGCCATCACATCTTCCGCGAATTGTTTAAAAGAAAAATCATCCACATGTCCAAACGCCGCAGTCTTTCCATGACCTCGGAAATCTAGTGAGATCCTTCGGATGTGATCTGATTGCTTCATTAAACCGAAAGTTTGATTGACGTCTCCCCCCAGACCATGAAGAAATATAAAAGGCTCACCATTCCCTCCATCATCTTCATAATAAAATTGAATGTGATCGTAAGTAAAATAAGGCATACTCTCCCCTCCTTTACAAAGGACCAGAAACGTTACTTAGGTAAATCGTATTTCCGGTCTTCACGGATTCTTCTACAGCGAGCATCGCTCTCATCGTCGCCATTCCATCCTCAATCGTTGCACCTAAACCTGGCTTATTATGCAGAATAGAATCTGCGAAACCTTCAATCTGCAATCTATAAAAATGACCATCTGCTCCGAGCGGTCTGTGGTAGCTGTTATCACTAGCCTTGAAAATTTCTACATCGCTTGATTTTAATGTCCAAGGGTTATACGTCTTCCCAACTACGGATCCGAATTCACCATAGATTTGGAACCCTTCATGCCAATCCATCCGAACCGCAATGGTCAAATCCAATTGAGCCACAAAGCCGGTTTCAAACTCCGCAGTAATAAACCAGCAATAAGCACCGAACTTTTGTGTATTCCACGCTTTAACACTTACAATGTTCCCACCTAGAAATCTTGCGGTATCGAATAAATGGCTTCCATGACCTAAAATATAATAACGCTCTTTATTCGCTTTTGGATCACCAGCAGGTCTTTTAATATTCTTACCGGGTATGATCACTGGCTGCACATTCTCTGTCACAGTGTATCGATAGGTGGAATCACAATACCAAGCTTTTAGTCCAATGATTTCTCCCATTTCGTGTTCAACAAAATCTTTGGCTGCTACTATACCTGAATCATATCTCTTCATATTTCCAACTTGAACCTTGAGATCGGTAAGATCTACAAGTTCTTTCAATTCTTCTACTTCTTCGATTGATACACCTAAAGGCTTCTCTACCAAAACATGTTTACCAGCTTTCACTGCTTGTTTAGCAGCCTCCACATGAAATTGATCCGCAATTCCGATGACTACAGCATCAACGTCAGGGTCAGCCAGCATTTGATCATAAGCTGTATAGACCTTTTCAGGTTCATAGATAGCATTCATTCTTTGGAGCAAGTATTCATCCACATCGCATATCGCGTACAGGTTAGCATTGCGTGAACGTCTTATAGAGTCAAAATGCGCTGCTTGTGAAATCTGACCGCAGCCTAACACACCGATATTTAATAATCTATTGTCCTTATTCATATTTAATCCTCCTATTCTAGGTAAGATAATTCAAAGCATACACAACATCGTCTTCACCTAAACCATGCATTATAACGGGACCATCATAATACTCACTTAATTCATTTAGGTATTCCTTTAAGGGCAAGTTTCCTTTACCTATCGGTGCGAAAGTGATCTTCTCCTCGGTTACAAAAGCATCCTTGCAATGTGCAATGGCAATGTGATCCTTTAGCGCTGTTAGTGTTTTGGAGATCTTTCCTATAAGATTCTTATGATCCTCTGGGGTCACTAGATTTGCTGCATCGTACAAAACTTTTAGGTAAGGTGTATTCAGATCTTTTAACAGTCTCAAAGAATCTTCTACCGAACTCACCACATTCGCTTGTTCAGGCTCAAATACTAAAGTCACTTGATTGGCTTCTGCAATTTTCAGCATCCATGTAAGGCTCTCGTATAATAGTTTCCATGCCTTTTCCGTATGATTATCAGGATGAGGACTCCAATAATCTTCTTGGTTCAAGCTTCCCGTAGAAATAGAAACATACGGAACAGATAATGCTGATGCTGCCTCAACTACATTTTTAAAACATTGCAGATCCTCGACTTTCTTCTCCTCATTTAGCTCCAACGTATTAAACGTCCCTGAGATTACAGCAATGTTAACCCCACTATTGATTGTTGCTTCTTTGATTTGAGAGATGGTTTCCTGACTAATTTCAATAGGTAAGCTCGCCAACCCAACGTTTGCAAAATTGAATTGTACGGTACTTATCCCTTGAGCTTTGATTTTGCGTAAGGCAATCTCCAGTTCATAATCGATGTACACTTTCGTGAAAATTCCTAGCTTCACAAGTCACACCTCCTTTATTTCTTTTCAACCTCATCATACACGCATTTTCAATTATAAACAATAAAATTCAATTACCAAAGAGAACTAATAATCAATTATGAAAACATAAAAAAGTGCTGGCAATGTAGCCAACACTCTATAGTTAAACCAATTATCGATTTCGATTAATCATGTAATTCAATAAATGCTTCAGAAAGGCAATATTACGAGGAATTTCCTTTAAAGCCTCCATAGCGAGACAGTAGTGTTCCCACATCTCTTTTCGTGCACCGTCTGCCCCAAGGATAGCTACAAACGTTGAATTGTTATTCTCCACATCCTGACCTATGGGTTTACCGAGTAAATGATGATCCCCTTCCAAGTCGAGTAAATCATCTTTAATCTGAAAGGCAATCCCCGCATGATAGGCAAATTTTTTCAAAGCCAGAATTTCCGACTCCTTAACCTGAGCGAGAATGGCTGGCATTACAAGTGAAGCTTCAAATGCAATTCCAGTCTTGTAAAAACAAATCATATTCAATTGCTCTAGCGTCAATGCTTTCCCTTTAGAATTTAAATCCATCGCCTGACCCATACATGTGTCTTCTGCTTTTTGAGCTGAATATTGCATCAAGGCTAGCACAGCTTTTGGATCAAATGTATGAAGCGACGCTTGCTCCTCAATTGACTTCTGGATCAGAAACAGACCTGTTAATTCCGCCGTGGCACTATTGTACACTTCGTGCAGGGTTGTTCGACCTCTTCGGGTTGAAGCATTATCCTGGGATGGAAGATCATCGAAGATTAGTGAAGCGGTATGCATATATTCCAAAGATCTCAGAAGAGGCACAATTGCCGATGCATCTAGACCATATTCCTTAACGCCCATGACCCAAGTCAATATAGGCCTTATTCGCTTGCCATCCCCTTCTAGACTATAATTAGCCGCATCAATAAGCATTTCTTTCATGGCTGGCATCCCGTTAGGCTTGGTGATCAGTAATTGACTGTTGATTTGATCCCGTACCTTTTGAAGCGTATCTCGAAATTCCGCTTTTTCCTTCTTGCTGTTTTTCAGATTCAAGAGCAACTGATCCCGAAGCAGTTTATCGAAGAAATCCACATCGTCCGCTTTCCGCACCATCTGCTGCACAAGTCGATTAAATTCCGGTTGACCAGAAGCGAATATCTCCATGATCTCTTTATACTTTTCAGTACCTACACGTTCTTTACAGCGCTTCAGACCGTTAATGGCTCGATCTAATATCACCTCACGAGTTTTAGGATCGGAGTGATACACGGTGTGTATTAAATGGGAAATGACCGTCCAGTATAATTCAAAAGGATTGATCAAATCCTTACGTTGACTACGGTATTTTAAATAATAGGTATAGGGAGTTACCGCACCCTCTTTCATATCGTCAAACATATCCGCAAAATCATCTGCCAGCTGATTGTATAGCCCATAGAAGAAGGTCCGTTGATCAAATCCGTCATCAGTTGGAGCACTAATTACAGATCGGACAATTAAACGGGAAGAAGAAGATTTTAAAATGATCGGTATAAAAAGCTCTTCATTGCTGTATTCAGGGTTAGTTAGATCCTTCATCCGATCCAATTCCTGGGAATGAAAAAACACAAAGGACTGCTCGAAAAATGCATCCTGCATTTCTGCCCGCTGATAACCCCTAATATACTCAAAAGCCTCTTTGAGCTCCGAATGTACAAATCGAATGAACGGCAGGTTCTCTCCGGACCATTCTCCCATCTCCGGCACAACTCTATTAAGGATTGCTACGCGTATCATATCAGAATACTGTTCTTTCTCTTGATCGGTTAAGACACTGGAATCAAGGAGATCGTCAATGAATGGATAAGTTAGGCCATACGAATAACCCAGCCGAATCGCTTCATCAATTCTCTTAGCACGATCCACAGGTGTTACTTCATCGTCCACCTCTTCCATCACATGGAGAATCACCCCAATAATGATCTTGATCAATTTACGCTGAGCTTGCTCAGGATTCATTTCACTAGGAAGATGTGCTGATACCTGTTTAAGTTTGTCTATCACCCAAATCGTGGCTGTTTCAACGCCTTCTTTCTGAGCCCAACGATAGATCCCCGTCAAACTCATGAAATCTGACTGATCCTCCGTACTTGTCGAGCCTTGATGAATCATCTGATTTCTAATATCGGCAACCATACGTTTAATCCGGGTCTGTGTGTTTGGTGAATCTAAAGCTTGCCCCAGATCTCTCATATATAGATAGGAAACGCTTCGGTCCAAATAATCATCCAATTTACCCGTTTGATTCAGCCATCCTAAATATTTATGATAATCCTGAGAATCAGGTTTCCCCTTCCCTCTTGATAAAAAGGATAACCATGAACGACGATGAATATGGTTCTTCTTCCACAACCGAAAATCTTCAGTCAAGGTAGACACATAAGCTTTTTCTTTGAACTGTTCACGAAGAGATGCAAAATATTGAGCCGCCTTCTGCTCAGCGGTTGGATATCCTGTATTGGCGTAATCTGTAAATTTTTCATTCATAGGTGATGACCTCAACTTCTCTTTTTGTTAACATGACCCATTAGGAAAGAACAGAATTTCTTCCTGAATGAAATGTTCATCAATTAATACGGTCAAAACTGTTTTGGGTTACGAAAAAGAAGCCTGACTAGTCAAGCTTCTTAAATATGTACTACTTAAATTGTATGTTTTACTCGATGCTACGTAGAATCATAGAACATACATTTTCAACTTAATCAATATTTTGCTCTCTTACTTGGACTTCAAGAGACAAGGTCGTTCCTAATTCCTTTTGTATACATGCTAAATCTGTAATCTGCTCAATATGATAAACGCCACCCGGAAATGGTGAATCATACAAGAGCATTGATACTGCTGCTGTCACTTTTGCCGTGACGATGGATTGATTTGTTCCTTGCAATAATAATTCAGCATGCAGTCGCTTTCCCTCCAGATTTCTTCCACGAGCCTCAACCTTGACAATGAACCGGTCACTACCTAAATGTAGCCATTCCATAGCACGAACCATCGACCTGTTCAACCAGCCTATCTTCAGCAGACGAACGGCACCTGTTTTTTTGGCTTTAGCCAGTATTTTAGTAATCATGACCGAATCCAGACAAAACCGTGTAGATATGGTCGATGCTTTGAGTGTCCGGCCAAGCGTCTGTTGATCTGAGAATGGGAAACGATAAGCATGACGACTCCCTAAATCATCACCAAAGTGATACAGCTTTCTGTCAGTGAAGCTCTTCACCTCTACCTGACGATCATTCTGCTTCACTTCGAACTTTTCGCCTAAACTATTCAAAGTCCATTCTATTGCCGCCTTACCATGAGAATCGCCAAGTCCGAGCATAATCGCTATTTCAATCTCTTCAATTTGATCCATCTGCTTCTCAGCTTCAAGAGCCATTAGATTGGTTATACCCGGTGCAAGTCCTACACTTAGAATGGCACAAGCTCCATGCTGTTCAGCCTCTTCACGATACGCCTCTATTTTAGACAAAAACAAACCATTCGCTGATACATCTACATAATGCGTACCACTGCGAAAGCAGGCTTTTACCAAATTCGTGTCCGTCTGATCCAAGCACATGATGACTAGCTTTACTCGATCTAGTAAATCTGAAGCTAATGGCTTATTAATATCCAACTGTAAAGGTTTTATTTTCCCATGAGTAGATTGTCTGAAAATCTCTGCTTTTTCAAGACTTCTCCCTGCAGCAAATACTTTACCTGTATACTTTTTCTCTAATATTTCACATATCGTACGCCCAACATGTCCATAACCACCAACGACAATAATATCTTCTTTTTTCTGCATTGTTATCACCGCATCCTATATAATAGAGTTAATTAAGAATCATTCTCAATTATACGGATTTCACTTCCGTTCACTATCCCACAAATGTGGGGTTCGTAATAATACATTAATGACTAGAGGGCTACCCTATGAACATCAATAAACAATTCAATCTAATAAAGAATCAAATCATAAAGCTAGGTATCGTTGCTAATTCATCTCACAACTACCGTACTTCCTTGCTGTCGCTCTTGCGAGGAGCTGTTCCTTTTGATGCCGCCTGCTGTACTCATGTTGATCCACAAACATTGCTTTCAACTGGTGCGGTTACTGAAGACAATGTAGAATCCATTCATCCCCACTTGTTCCAGATTGAATACGGTGAGGATGATGTTAACACTTATGAGCAAATGGTTAATAGCAAACTCCTCGTAGCTACAATATATGCTGCAACCGAGCAGCAACCAGAGCGGAGTGCTCGATATCGAAAGGTTTTGTTTCCAGCAGGTTTTGGGGATGAATTACGAGCAGTGCTTATTCATGGAGAAGCTTGTTGGGGCTATTTGACGCTGTACAGGAATGCAGATCAATCGGAATTCTTACAAGAGGAATGCGATTGGATCACCTCGCTTATCCCTCTGATTGCAGCTAGAATGAGGGCTTTCAGTCTTGAGCTTCCTGATAGAAATGAGACATGGCTTGAAGATCATTATGGTTCCGGCATTGCAGTTTTGTCTGATCACTTGGCTCTTCTCTCCTCCAACCCCACAGCGGATCGCTGGTTAGACAAACTCCGTTCATTGGAAATGATAGATGCTCATGTGTTGCCACGTCCAATCCGTGCTGTAAGCACACAAGCGTTAAGCAGCCCCTCTGAATCTGTAGGGATAGCGAAGGTATGCATTCGAATGACTGAGGGGCCCTATTTAGTCGTTCGAGCAAGCCGTCTTCAGGCGTATGACGGTCAGAACCAGGTTGCCATTTCATTCGAACCCGCGCGACCAGATGACATGCTCCCCATCATTGCTGAAGCGTATAGTTTGACGGAACGTGAGCAGCAGCTATTACACGGTGTAATTCGAGGATTATCCACTAAAGAATTGGCTTCTGCTTTACATATTTCTGCATACACCGTCCAGGATCATTTAAAGTCCATTTTCAGCAAATCAGGGGTCAGCAGCCGCAGAGAACTTATTTGGTATTTGCATTCTCGCTACAATATTAAAGAGACGTAAGATGTTAATCTTTATTCAGGCGGTTGACTGACCAGCATATGATATAAGCCTTTAGTAGCCATTACTGCCATCAGACAAGATGAAATGAACAATATTTTTTAAAGAGGTCAATAAAAAAAGTACCCTCTTATCCGATATGATGAACGAACCGGAGTGGATACTTTTAAATAAAAAATCACTTCGTATCTATGGATATAGACAACGTCGCATTGGATTCAATTAAAGAAATTTTGGCGTTATCCGTCTGCCATATCATACGAAAGTTTATATCTTCACTGGTAGTTGTAGGCTCTCCAAGCTGTTGCGTTATCTCTTGTATTAATTTTTCCTTGGTAGCCTGTTCAAAATGAATCGTCTCTCCAATCACTTTTCCGGAATCATCATAGGAGACCTGAAGAATTGCCACATGATTCACAATCTTCTTGTTATATTCGCGGGATAAAAGGGTAGACTTCGTACCTTCATTACGATAAGGTGCTCCTTCGCCGAGAGATTGGACAACTTGAGCATCCTCTTTTCCAATCAAAGAGGCCAGTGAGTCAAGTCTATATCTCTCCTCAGCTCCGCTTGGTACAACTGTTGGGGGTGGCAGCTGGGATTTATCTGGCTCTGGCTTTGAGCATGCACTAAGTGCAAGAAGTGTAAGTAGTAAGAAACAAATTTGTATTAATCTCTTCATGGGTTTCATTCCCTTCGCTGCTAGGTCTTGATGTATTTTTTACAATTTATAGAACGTTTATGTATGGATAGAGCAAAATCCGTCCAAAAAAAGACGATATCCCATAAAGCCAAATGACTTTGAGATACCGTCCTGAATCATGATTCATATAATTAAAGGGAAGCTGAGGCTTGACTGACCCATGTCACTAATTGAGCCGCCTCAACGATATCCCCTTTACGCAGTTTAAGTGTTTTCCTCTCCGGAGGACCCTCGAACATCCCTTCTGGAAACTCGAGCTCACTTGTATTAAAAATAACAAAGCTCACCGCATCTTTCGATATTGAAATGGCTGCTGCGTATTTACCATTTTTCAAAAAATGGGGCTTCTTGTACTGAATTCGTTCCTGCACATCCGGAATCGCCTGGTGAACAACCTCTCGAAGCGTATTGGATAATTCCACCTGCCATGGTTCTTTTAACGCTTCAATAAAATCGATTACTTCCTGATTCATTTTTCATCTCTCCTTTAATACGTAACAGTTTAATATTCTGTAGTTGCTTTCTACTACCTTTTATTTCTTGTTCTTCATATCATTATCCTCCCTAATTTGAAGAATTTCACTAGCTCCTAATAAAAAAGGGAAAGTTCCGAAGAACTTCCCCCACATGTCCACATATCAGAATTCAGCTTGTTTTTAACGCTATCTCTTAATTGACTGTTAGATTAAAACCACTCTGGATGTAATTCAGGTTAGGGTTAGCAATATTCGTTGTCGTCAGGTTGTTAAACGTTGCTGAACCATTGCCTGTGTAGGTATAGATTGCCGAACCCTGATGTGGCCCTGAGAACCGTGAGGTTGTAATCCCATCTAGTCCAGTGCCATTAATATTGATGTTGTTGAACACGATATTCTCAAACCCACCACCATAGCCAAACTGGATTGCATCGCGTTGTGTATTAATGATATCTATGTTGGTAAAGGTTACATTCTTGATGGCATCATTCGATGCCTCCAAATCAATGGCTCCACGTTCTCCACCGTATAGGTCTTTACTGGTTCCGCTTGTGATAATCGTTGTATCTGAGAAAACAATGCCAGCGTTATTCTGAAAATGGTAACCAGGGAATACGGTGTTCATGCGAATACCAGAACCACCTACAGTGTCTATGATGTAGTTGTGGTCAGCTTTATGACCGCCGCCTCCAAAGAATGCGATGGCTGCTGCACGCCAGTTATTCTCAATCGTGTTATAGGAGAACGTGTTATTTACACCTGCTGGAGCGCCATTGGTGTTACTAGTCCACACTGCAAGACCATCGTCTCCGTTATTTCGTACATTGGTGTTTCGAACAATTGAATTGCTAGTTCCTTGGGAATAGTTGATGCCATCGGCAAGATTGTTCCGAATCCGGCTGTTTTCAACAACAAGCCCACTGGCATAAATAGCAGGTGTATGAGCATAGTCGCCTACCCACATGCCACATTCAAAATGTTCTACCCAGACATCATGGATGATTGAATTAGTGCCGAAGTTATCCATGAATCCTTTGTAAATTGCATTTTGTCCATAACGGGATCGCAAATTCGAATTCATATAAACATTGCTAAAATCTAGCTTGCCACTAATACGGAGTGAAATACCGCCGCCCGCCGCATTAGGATTAGTAAACTGGAGGTTCGTATGCCAGATCCCAGCACCTGTAACCGTAAAGTTGTTGATCATATTGCTGGCAGAACCAATTTCCCACATGCTGCTAAGATTAAATGTTCCGGCAGGAATATACATGCTCTTACCGCCTGCAACAGCTGCATTCACCGTTGCTTTAAAAGCTGAAAGGTCATCCTGACCATCATTTGCTACAGCACCATAATCTGTCACTGACACGGAGTTCGCCGGACGAGCGACTGCAGTAGGAACGGGTTCGATTTCAAGGAAATCAACGCCATATTCCAGGCTATCTCCATTGTTCTTCTGAATACGGATGGTGTCTCCTGGCTGTAGAGGGGTATCCAATATCCAGTGCACTTCATCAAATCGGAAGAGTGGACGCCCAGCACTAGGTGCATCACCAGGCATATCTCCAGAGAAATACTGCCAGCTGAAGTAGGATGTTAACGATACCGTTTTGACTTTTACTCCATTTACGTACACGTCAAGTGAACCATTCAGTCCCATACCATCCGAAGAGTCCGGCATAGTAAATCTCATGGTCACACCCGCGCCACCTTGCCCCTGTCTAACAGTCCATCCTACGTTCGAGCCATTTGATGGAAGTGCTACATAACGTTGACCAGAGGCTTCTGAAGCAATTAATGCTTGATCAAACGTAGGTGCAGATTTCAAAGTAGCCCCTCCGCCTAGAGAAGCATCTTCGGTATCATAGCGACTATAAGGCATGCTTGCACCACGTAAGGCGTACACAACCAGGTTAGTCGTGCTTACATTGTTTGATTGCTTGGCTGTTACTTCATTCGCATCCACTTCAACGGTAGTTGTTATAGTGTAGTTGCCGTTAACCGCTGTCCATGTCCCTGGAATGGTTACGTTAACAGAAACGCCAGCAGCAATGGTCCCGGTATAGGATCCATTAAATGTTTGAATCGTGGAGCCGGCCGAGTTCTTAAGCGCTATTGTAATGCCATGAGAACCGCTTGCAGCAGCTATGGTCCCTTGATTCTTAAGATTCACCGTAAAAGCTACTGAACTATTGGCCACTGGATTACTTGGTGTCCATGAAGCCACGCCAACTAAGTCGGAGCTTGATACAGGAGCTATAACGAGCGAAGCCCCGTTAGTAAAGCTGTTATTCCCTTCGTTCTGTTCGAAAATCACATTGCTTTCATCTACCTTTGCGCTGAGAGCATAGGTCGCAGCAGTTTTGGCTCCAGCATTTAATGACATTGAGGCTGTTGTCGAAGCGCCTGCAGTTAGTAACCCTACCGGAGCAGATCCAACAAGTTCATTGTTTAAGTAGAAGTTGACAGTTGTTGCTGCGGAGCTAGCATTTCCGTTATTCTTAACAACTGCATTTAATGTAATTGCACTTGCCTCGATCGGAGATGTAGGTGACCATGACATGCCTGTCATCAGTAGATCAGGATTTGCCGCTGGTGTACCGAATACTTGAAACTCCGCGATTTGCCCAGCTGGAGCACCGGAGTTCGAAGTAATATTCAACTGCAGACGTTTAACCGTCGCCGTAACCGGAATCGTTACTGTGTTGCCCGAAGCTGGATTAAACGTATACGATTGTGCAGATACCAGATTACTGAAGGAAATCGTGTCTTGATTGTGACCGAGTATCTGAATCGTTTGGGTACGAGTACTCCATGCAGAGGCTGGGTTCAGCTTCAATACGATTGAAGTAACGTTATGGTTCGCGCCTAAGTCGAGCGTCAATGAACTTGGATTGCTGCCACCTTCCCAGTATGTGCTTGTGTCGTTATCATTCGCATTTGTTGCTACGAATGTTTGAGTGCTGGAAGAACCGGTAATTGTCTTGCCGATAGCAATATTGCTGCCCGGTACAGCTGTCGGTGTGGTTGTTGGCGTTGGTGTTGGTGTTGGCGTAGACGTTGGCGTTGGCGTTGGCGTTGGCGTTGGTGTTGGCGTAGACGTTGGCGTTGGTGTAGCTGTTGGTGTCGGTGTTGGCGTGGACGTTGGAGTTGCTGAAGGTGTAATTGTCGTCGACGCTACTGTAATTTGGTCAAGATTAACGTTGCCAGAATCACCAGCATCATATTTATATGCGATTGTGTTGCTACCTACATTCAGATTAAGAACTTCAATTTTAGTGCTCCATGAATCCCAATTTGCCAAGTTAGATAGTGAGGTCTGGCCAATTTTGGTACCATTGACATAGACACTTATTGTCTTTGTACTGCCACTTGCATTTGCATATTTCAACGTCACCTCACGACTGCCTGCTGCTGGCACATTAACCGTGAATGTCGTAGTTGCGCCTTGCGTCAAATATCCATCCACGAAGCCAGTACCGGAATATCCGACATGATCCGTGTTCACTTTAGCTCCTCCGGACAGGGAGGCAGTTTCAGCTTCGTAAGTGCCGGTAGGTGTTGGTGTTGGTGTTGCTGTAGGGTTAGGACCACTAGCACCATAAATCTCGAATTCAGAGAGCTGTGCTGCCGGCCAGGCTGTGTTGCTCGTTACATTCAGACGAACATAACGCGTACTAGTTGAGGCGAAATCGATCGTAACGCTATTTCCTGCCACTGATGGGTTAAATACATAATTGGAGGACCCTACAATGTCAGTGAACGTTGAACCGTTTGTACTACCTTGAATAGCCAGTGTTTGCGTCCGTGTCTCCCAACCAGAAGGAAGCTTAAGAACGATTTGATCAATATTCGTATTTGCACCCAGATCGACTTGAATCCATTGTGGAAACGCATTGTTCGCGCTTTCCCAATACGAACTTTGATTGCTGTCTTTAACATTATCCGGACTATAGGTTTGTGATTGACCGCTCGCCGTTACATTTTTTCCGAGTGTCAGGTTTGGTCCTCCGGAGGCAGAGACAAAATTAAACGGACCCGCAGCCAAGAATAAACTTGAAATCAGCATGGATACTACTAGCGACCATACAACATACTTGTTACGCATTTTAATTTTAATCCTCCTCAAAGTTGTTCGATTCTCAGAAATACACGAACCTATCAATGCGCTAAAATGATAGCGTTTACATTTCGGAACCATCTAAGCGCACATAAAAAAGAACCACACCCTCCTTTCACTTTCAGACACTCTCATTATAGAGAAACAGCGCCTAAAGCTATAAGATGTAATCCTACGGAAAAGGTATGTGATACCATTATCACGAAACTATACGATTTACGGAATCTATGGCATCAGTTTAAAAATAAAAAAAGAGCCTGATTTATCAGGCCCGTACTTTGTCTTCACCTTTGGCTGGAGCGTTTAATAACACTACCCCACCTACTATTAATACGATTCCGGCAAAAGTAAGAATCCCAAATGGATCTCCCCACACGACAATACCAACGAACGCTGTTAGAACTGTACCTACACCTGACCAAATCGCATAAGCTAAACTTAATGGTAATTCTCTGAGTGATATAGATAAACTATAAAATGCTATAAAAAAACCAATAGCAACACCTATAGAAGGGAGTAATTGCGTAAATCCTTCTGACATTTTCAGCAAAGTAGTTCCTATGACCTCACTGATAATTGCTATACTTAGCGCGATATATCCTACATTTTTTTTCATACTAATATCCTCCGAATTCTAATGAGCCCCAATAGAGAGCTTCATAACGATAACGCCGCCAATGATGAGCAGCAGCCCCAGTAATTTCTTACGGTTGAAGCTCTCTTTATAAATGACTACGCCAATTAAGGCCGTTAATGCTGTACCTACCCCTGACCAAATCGCATAAGCTGTTCCTAATGGAATTGTTTTAAGTGCTAAAGAAAGACTATAAAAAGCTAAGCCCATTCCAAGTACAACACCCATCGAAGGAAGTAGCTTCTTAAACCCGTTAGATACTTTTAGCATTGAACTGCCAAATACCTCACAGATAATCGCTGTTGCCAATAATACATATGAATTCAAAGAACGCCACTCCTTACTTCGTCATGTTTATCAATTCTTGAATCACTTTATTGCGTAATTCCTCATCTAACACACCTAATCCGAACATTTCGGAATACCATAACCCGTCAGCTGCCAACCTTACGATAGTAGAACGTACTGGATCAATACCATCGTTCTCTATGTTTTTTTGCCACACTGCATATTGATTTTGAAACTTACTAAGAATATCTGGATTGGTAAAAAGAGCAGCCGTTAGTGCGGTACCGATCTCTTTACCTTCTTTAATATCTTCATCTAAGGCTTCAGTAAACGCACGACTCCACTTCCCAGCTTCTATCGATGTACTCGTTACCTTTTCTTGAACATTGGTAAAAAAATCATTCGTTAATTGTTCTACCATGCCTTTTATCAAAGCTTCTTTATTTGGAAAATGGTGAAGTAGTCCGCCTTTACTGACTCCAGCCTCTTTAGCAACAGCTTCAAGTGTAAGTTTCTCTACACCGTTATTTTTCACAATCATTGAAGCCGCTATTAAAATAGTTTTACGTTTAGAATTACTGTTCATGTTTATCACCTCTGGCATTTACTATACCGTCTGGACGGTTTTATTGTCAAATAAAAATTGGTAGTTGAAAACGGACATAAATCGATCAGACTAAATCTTTTATATACCAAGCATCACAAGCAAAATGCTCTGATCCCGCTAAGGGGGCATCTAAGAGCTCGAATCCATTTTTCGTATAGAAACGGTTGGCAGCGTGCATGTTTTGCAAAGTCTCCAGATAACATTTGTTGTAATGAAGTTTGGCAAAGCTAAGAGCTACGTTTAATAGTTCAATCGCTATTCCGGTTCCTCTAGTAGACGGAGCTAAGTACATCTTTTGCAATTCGCATAGTTCATCTTCATTCCCGAAAGGAGCAATTCCGCAGCCACCTAATACTTCTCCTTCTTCTTCAACAACCCAATAGGCCCGATTCTCGCTATGATTGTAGTATTCATATAAATGTTGCAGGCTGTCATCTTCCCATGCAAGCCCTGCTCTATTCCCGCCAAACTCAATCAGGCAATTCCTAATGATCTGTTCAATGGCTTGATTATCTTTCATTTGTATGTGTCTGATGTGCATGATTAAAATGTCCCCTGTCTGTTCAGTTATCCATCTAATTATATTGTACCATCGCAAAGAAAGGATAATTATATTGAGTTTCATACATAATATTGGTGAATTTATTAAAGGGGGGACTCCAATGAAAGTGGCAGCGAAGCAGCTTTGGATTGCAGCATTAGGCGGTGTTAATGAAATTGGTAAGAATATGTATTTGCTGCAATATGCTGATGATATTGTTGTCATTGATTGCGGCTCTAAATTCCCGGACGAAAGTTTGCTAGGGATTGATCTGATTATTCCCGATGTAACGTATTTATTAAACAATCTTGATAAGGTTCGAGCATTAGTGGTAACTCATGGACATGAGGATCATATTGGAGGAATTCCGTATCTGCTTAAACAATTAAATATTCCAATCTACGCGACCCGTCTAACCTTAGGTTTAATCGAAAACAAACTGAGGGAACATGGAATTTTGCGACAAACTAAGTTAAATTGCATTGATTCTGAGTCTACTTTAAAGCTAGGAGCATTTACTACAACATTCTTTAACACGAACCATAGCATTCCGGATTGCCTTGGTGTTGTATTCGATACACCTGAAGGGACCGTTGTTCATACTGGGGACTTCAAATTTGACATGACCCCAGTTAATAAGCAATATCCCGATATACATAAAATGGCCGACATCGGGAAGAACGGTGTAAAGTTCCTACTGTCAGAGAGTACCAATGCAGAACGCCCTGGCTTCACCCCTTCTGAAAAGCTCGTAGGCGCACACATAGAAGAAGCGTTCCTAAAAGCTGACCGCAGAATTTTTATTTCTACCTTTGCTTCAAATGTACATCGTCTACAACAGGTCATTGAAGCTGCTCATTTAACCGAACGCAAAGTGACCTTACTTGGCAGAAGTATGGTGAATGTCGTAGGTGTGGCCCAAGAACTCGGGTACTTAAGTATTCCTGAGAACATGCTGATCGAACCATCAGAAGCTGCTAAGCTCCCCCCAGAGCAGGTAACTGTATTATGTACAGGTAGTCAAGGTGAGCCCATGGCTGCACTTTCCCGATTAGCTAACTCAAGTCATAGACTGATGGAAATCCAAACCGGAGACACCGTTCTATTAGCTGCCAATCCTATTCCCGGAAATGAACGTAATGTATCAAGAATCGTCGATAATCTATATGTTCTTGGTGCAAAAGTTATCTATGGTTCACGAAGTGAGCTTCATGTCTCCGGCCATGCTAGCCAAGAAGAGCTTAAATTAATGTTAACCTTGATGAAACCTGAATATTTCATACCGATTCATGGTGAATACCGCATGCTGCATCATCACAGCTTGTTGGCGGAGTCAGTTGGTGTTAACCCCGATAATATCTTTATTCTAAAAAATGGAGACATCGTCGAGTCATCATCAGGTGTCGTCCGCCAATCTGGCCGAGTGGCTGCTGGACAGACCCTTGTGGATGGTCTTGGGATTGGAGACATTGGGAATGTCGTGCTACGCGATCGTCGCCAGCTGTCAGCTGACGGCATTCTGATTACAGTGATAACACTCAGCCAAGCAGATGGACGTCTATTAAACGAACCGGATACAGTATCCAGAGGATTCATCTATGTTCGTAACTCAGAAGCTTTAATGGATGAGATTAACCAGCTTGTAACCTCCACCCTTCAAAAGATGAGTGAGGCTGACCTTGGCGAATGGAATATCATCAAACACACGATCAAGGAGACTCTGAGTAGATTCCTGTACGAGAAAACGAAAAGACGTCCGATGATTCTCCCCATCATTATTGAGGTGTAGCATTAAGGAGCTCCTGTGGTGGGAGCTCCTTTATT
The DNA here is from genome assembly GCF_037963865.1 of Paenibacillus sp. FSL R10-2734. Lineage (NCBI taxonomy): Bacteria > Bacillati > Bacillota > Bacilli > Caryophanales > Paenibacillaceae > Paenibacillus > Paenibacillus sp. FSL R10-2734. The sequence continues at coordinate 4,428,863 of NZ_CP150170.1, forward strand.
ACATGATCCATTTTTTCAACGCGTCGGCTTCTAGCGCCATTTTTTGATGTACAATAATGATTTTCTCTAACTGCGCAATCCGCTCTTGAAGACTACAGTTTAATGGATCAGAGTGTAACTGCGCGGCCAATGAACAGTATTGCGGGAATTCCCAGATGCTACGTAAAGCAGTGCTTAAGCAAAAACCATATCTGGCAAGTTGCTCGTCCCCCTGCCCTCCCGTATCCTTTAAGCCCTTGATATAAGCTTGAAATAAAGATTCTTTATATTCCTCGTAACGATCGATAGGAATCACACCAAGACTCATATTTACACCAAACATTTTGCCAAGGTCTTCGCCTATACCTGATATGCTCATAAATTGCCAGTCTATCATTACTAAACGATCCTTCTCTTTGTCACTCTGAGTTAGTAACATATTCATTTGACTGAGATCCTGATGTGCAAGCACTCTAGGCAAGCTATTTAAAGAACTCAAGTTACTGTCTATCCGCTTAGTAAAATCTTGGAACCAAGCCCAAAGGTTTTGGTCGTTGTCACTATGTAATTGATGAATATATTGTTCAGGGTTAGGTGCATACATTCTACTGGACGTAGTCCATGACTTAAGCCAGTTTCTGCATATCCAGTTCTCATCAGGGATTTTATTTCCTATAAGATAAGCTCCATTGAATCGGCCTAACCGTTCAGCGATAAAATCAAACTGCTCCTTTGTATGCGCATATTCCCCTTCAATTCGTTCCATCCATAACCATACAGTACCATCTACTTGCTCCTCAACAAGATAACACTTAGGAGATTGGATCGAGCCCGGAAGATCACCCAGAATCTTAGATGCGAAGACTAGGGCTTCTCGACGCCAGTAATTGTGATGCTGAGGTTCTTCTTTCTCTTCACTATCGGGCTTGATTATTTTTAAAATGATTGACCAAGGTTTTTGTTCATGATTAATTAGTGCGAAACCGTGAAGATGAAAGATACCCGCTGTTGTAAAGTTAGGTGTCTTATAATCTAAATCCTCGCATGTGAAATTGACTATTTCTACTTCTTGTTCTCCAAAAATTCGTTGAACACTGATGTTAAGCTGATCCATTTTATTCTCTAACACTAGACCCTCCCTGTTAAACCCCTATTCTTATTCGCTAAAAAAAGCCTATGAAGCGTAACAGATTCGTTAACACCTCATAGGCTTGTTTAATAAAAATTTGCTTATTAAAATACTTTTGTTGTCCAATCTTCGCAATTCCAAATATCGGTCACGATGTCCTGATAAAATTCTGGTTCGTGAGAAATCATAAGAATGCTTCCTTTGTATGCTTTTAGAGCGCGCTTCAGTTCGTCTTTTGCATCGATATCCAAGTGGTTCGTCGGCTCATCCAATACGAGAATGTTAGTCTCGCTGTTAATGAGCTTACATAGACGCACTTTTGCTTTTTCGCCACCGCTCAAGACAGCGATCTTGCTCTCAATATGCTTCGTGGTCAGTCCACATTTAGCAAGGGCAGCACGAACTTCGAATTGTGAAAGGGATGGGAATGTATCCCAGATCTCCTCAATACAAGTCTTGTAGTTGCCTTCCTTCATTTCTTGCTCAAAGTATCCAATCTCCTGATGGTATCCACGTTCTACCGAACCGGACAATGCTTGGATTTCACCTAAGATGCTGCGTAGTAAGGTGGTTTTACCGATCCCGTTCGCACCGACCAATGCGATCTTTTGTCCACGCTCCATTAACAAATTAAGTGGTCTGGACAACGGAGCGTCGTAACCGATAACCAATTCTTTTGCTTCGAAAATCATCTTGCCCGCAGTTTTTCCTTCTTTAAAGTTAAACTGTGGTTTCGGTTTTTCCTTCGCAATCTCAATAATCTCCATCTTATCAAGCTTCTTCTGTCTGGACATCGCCATGTTACGGGTTGCCACACTGGCTTTGTTACGAGCAACGAAGTCCTTCAATTCTGCTATTTCTTGCTTTTGGCGATTATAAGCAGATTCAAGCTGCTGTTTTCTCATTTCATAGACCTGTTGGAATTGCTCATAATCACCCACATAACGGGTCAGCTTTTGATTTTCCATATGGTAGATCAGGTTAATAACGCTGTTCAAGAATGGCATATCATGAGAGATCAGAATAAAGGCATTATCATACTCTTGAAGATAACGTCTCAGCCATTCAATATGCTGCTCATCCAGATAGTTCGTAGGCTCATCTAGGAGCAGAATGTCTGGTTTTTCAAGCAAGAGCTTCGCAAGTAAGATTTTGGTACGCTGTCCACCACTTAGATCCGCTACGTCGCGATCCAGACCGATATCGGTAATCCCTAATCCGCGAGCGGTTTCTTGCACTTTCGCATCAATCATGTAGAAATCTTGATTCGTAAGTGTATCCTGGATCGTCCCTACTTCTTCAAGCAGCTTCTCCAGCTCTTCAGGCGTCACGTCACCCATTCTGCCGTACATATCGTTCATCTCTGCCTCAAGATCAAACAGGTACTGAAAAGCACTTCTGAGTACATCTTGAATGGTCATACCTTTGGTCAACACCGCATGCTGATCAAGGTAGCCGACACGTACCCGTTTGGACCATTCGACTTTCCCTTCATCCGGTTGCAGCTTACCTGTAACAATATTCATAAAAGTGGATTTACCTTCGCCGTTAGCGCCGAATAATCCGATATGCTCGCCTTTTAGAAGACGGAATGAAACATCCTTGAAGATCGCGCGATCTCCAAAGCCATGACTTAATCCTTCTACATTTAATATGCTCATTTATAGACACCTTTTTCTTATTTTTCTCGCTATATTATAAGCAGGATTACGCAAAAACTCAATGGAGAAGCAAAAAAATATCAAATTATAGCCCATAACTCGAAATATCTCAGGTTTTCAGGTCATATCTGGCAAGTGACAATTTTTGCGCTGGCGATAGCTCACCATCTTTTATATGATAGTATGCAGTGCAATACATTAGCCTTGAATTGAGGTTCTAAGGAGAGTCAGTGATGAACAAACTTGTATTTTTTCTGGGGCCAGCTGGGGCAGGTAAAACCACTTTAGCTAAAGCAATTGCTTCCCGGCGTAAAGTCCCCTTCTTTGATATGGATATTCTCTTAAGTCCAGCTGCAGACGCCATCATGACCTTACATGGATTGGACCCAGCAGATCGAGATTCCGCCGAGTACAAAAGATTATGCCGTGATTTGGGTTACCGGATTACGATGGACGCAGCGCTAGACAATATTGGTCTGAATGTGGATGCATTTGTGGTTGGGCCATTTACCCAAGAGGCTGCCAATCCTGACTGGATCAGTAACGAGTTGTCTCGTATCGGTCGTTCCCTGCAAGATGTTGAAGTCAAAGTGGCCTTGGTCGAACTAGCCAATGAGAAATTATACCGGACGCGGATTCAAGATAGACAATCACCACTCGATGAATGGAAGTTCCAACATTGGGATGAATTCCGCAAATCATTTAGAAACCGTAGTGTACAATGGCCTCTCCCAAGTTCCAATGTTAAGGTGATCGACAATTCTAACACAGACAATACGGAGACTGTGGCTGCGGTGGAACATTTTATCTACGGCTAGAAATTAGATGCTCTTCAATGATATGCGTTCACGAAAAATAAGACCGGCAAAGAGAGAATTCTCTTGCCGGTCTTTATAATATTACATTATGACTTCGGTTGGGATCACAAGTTACTTACTTTTCAAGGCTTTTACTAGAATAGAAGCGTAATACTCAGCACCCTCAGGTTTCAGATGCACTCCATCATTGTAGAAATATTCGTCTTTCCCTTCACTAGCAGAGTGCCAGTCTATTACGCTCGTATTACTAAACTCACTGGAAACTTTTGAAATATTGTGATTTACATTATTTTGCCATTTTCTTGGGACGCGTGAATTGACCAAAAAAACATGCTCAGCATCGCTTAGTGAGTTCAGTAGTTCACGTAATTGCTTTGAACTAAAGGATCCATTGGTTCCCAGCTCAATGATAATCCGTTTACCCAACCGGCCTTCTGCCTTAAGCTGCTCTACTACCTCCTGAGCTTTCACCATCTGTCTACCGATCTTACCATCGACTACAATACCAGGTAAATCTTCAGAGAGATAAGGTGCTGCGTCCAAAATGACGGAATCTCCAATGGCCGTAACGTCTTTTCCTGATTGGTTCTCTCCAGACACTGATTTCTTTTCTTCAGCTTCAGAATTAGGCTGTTCCTCTTCTGTATCGGTTTTTCCCAACTCCGTATCAGGTTTTTTCACTTCAGAATCCGTATTATCCTGTGCTATAGCTGGTACTGTTGGTATATCGGTCGTGCCTTCGTCTATCGACTTCTGATCTGCGGGATCATCCTTTATTCCCACATCTTGTTGCTGTTGCTGTTGTTGTTGTTGCTGTTGCTGTTGCTGTTGTTGCAGTAGTTGTTGCTGTTCATTCTGCATGCCTGCCGTTTCCAGCGCCTTATCAGATCCAGCGTTTAACAAATAACCTTTGCAGGCGATAGGTATAAGAATCACAGCAATAACAGCCACTAGGAAACCTGGACGAATGCCACCGCGTTTTTTTACACTTATATTTTTCCAAGTTTCCTTTAATGAACCCCTCCGAATGGGCTCCTCCACATACTTGTATGACAATGCAGCTAGTGTAAAACTCACAGCTACCTGAATTATGATACGGAGCATGCTGCTTTCTTCAGTATTCACATTCGGACTGCTAAGGATAATAACTGGGAAATGCCATATGTACAAGCTATATGATCGCACTCCGATCCAACGCAAAGGCTTGCAGCCTACAATCGATCCCAGTCGGCTGGCAGGATGAGCGAGTACGGCAATAACTACAGCAGCGATCAAAGAAATTACGAAAAACCCACCACGGTAAAGCGAATCATCATATTCATTAACCTGATTAAAAAGTATCAATAATAGAATGAGTCCAAGTCCACCTACGATATCAAGCACACGTCGAGCCGGTTCTGAGACCTTATCATTAAGCTTCTGACTTGGCCATGCAACTGCAAGGGCTGCACCAATGAGAAGTGCAAATACGCGGGTATCCGTTCCATAATACACTCTACTTGGGTCTGTACCTGGTACGTAAATCAATGCCATCGCTAAAGCTGAGACAAATGCACTAACCATAATCCATGCAATAAGCTTACCTCGACGACGAGCGATCTTCATCACTATAATGAGAACTATTGGCCACAGAATATAAAATTGTCCTTCAATCGAAAGCGACCATAAATGTCCGATCGGAGAAGGCGGTCCAAAGCTCTCAAAGTAGGAGACATTATGAAATATTAGCCACCAATTATTGAAGTAAAATAAGGAGGATAAAAAGTCACCCTTCAATCCAAACAATCTTGTAGGTTCAATAATTAAGAGCCATATTGCGACAACAAGAAGCATGACGATCATCGCCGGCAGCAGCCTCCGGGCTCTACGGAACCAAAAGTCTATAAGATTCAGTCTTCGGTGCCGCTCCCACTTGGTAATGATTTGGTCAGTAATGAGATAACCTGAAATAACAAAAAATATTCCAACGCCGAGAAGTCCACCCTCAGCCCAATTTAAATTCAAATGATAAGCGATTACCGCGAGTACTGATAAAGCCCTTAGACCATCAATTCCTGGCACATAACGCCTGCCGCCTGCAGGTTGTATAGATGAGCGGCTCCTCATATTATTTCTGAAATGCTTCGTGTTGTCTTTCATAATGTTTCATTCCTTACCGATGATTTATCGTACATAAATAAGACGCTGTAACTGTATGAAAAGTTCTGTAATCAAGTGAAAATGTTTTTTATATTGGCCACGTCGGGGAACGAAATCATCAGATATTTTGATAATGTAGTGCAAATAGATCATTAAAGCTCTAAACAAGCTTTGTTATTTAGAGCATCGTGAATATTGCTGGCAAGCCACACTCTATTCTCCTCATTCTGTGACTCCGAAAACACATGATATAACAAAAGCACTAATTCAAGTCTACGCTTCTCGATAAAGAGTGGGAGCTCTTCTAGCCACTTATTGTCGAGTGCATACTCTCGATTATACCCCTTCATAAAGGACCTCAGCATGGCTTGCGCAAGACTAGAAGTTCTACTCTGCTCTACCTCCGGTTTTCGCCGATCCCCAAAGATGGTCGAGTAATAAACGGCAATTGCAATATCATGCACCATATAGTCGTATCCGCAATCATCAAAGTCAAACACGGTGATCTGCCCCTCATGTACGAAAAAATTACCCGAATGCAAATCACGGTGACATAGTCCATAGCTTTCACGATTCCGTGGCAATTGGTTAATACGATCATTTATCCGAAGCAACTTTTCAAAAAGCTGCTGTTCAACAGTACCAAAGTTAGCAAAGTCAAACTCTAGCTTAGCCTGATGTGATCTTGCCAGAACAGTTTCCGGACGCTCATATTGCAGGGTTGCAGCATGCATTCTTCCTGTTACCTCACCCCATTGCTCAAAAAGCTCCGGTCCCCAATAGGGATCGGAAGCATTAACATGACCACCAGGTGCTTTCTCCATTACACAGATCATAAATCTTTCTTCATCTTTAACTAGCGTATGTACCAAACTGCCATCCTGAAAGGGAATTGGGGGAGCCAGTTTCACTCCATGCTTTGCAAGATGGTCCATAAAGTCAAGTTCAGAGATAACCATCTCCTGTTCCTGATGAGAATGATGAGTTACACGTAAAATAAATTCATGATTATCTTTTAGAAAGCTATAGACAACATTTTCAAAACCACCAATATACTTTATCGTTGTCCAATCGACTAGAATCTGTTGTGCAGCTTGCTTAAGCATTTCTTCATCGAATTTCACCTGCCAGTTCGGCATTTCAAACACGCTCCTACATTCTTAGAAAATATTATTTATAATGGTATATTTTTTATTGTTGTTCTCTATCAAAATATTTTAGCACTTCACCACCAATAAAAGAAGCATTCAAAAAAGGTAGAGGCAATCTAGAACTTAACTAAGTCCATGACTGCTCCTACCTTGATTATTCTTCATTCTTATGTGCTTAAATTTCTATGGGTTACTTTAAAGGTGAAAGCTCATCTTCTGTTACCCACTTATGATTTTCCACTTCATCTCCACCTGTAGTAGGCATGTAATCAATCATATATACTGTGGTTTTTTCTGCTGCGTTAATTTGTGCCCTTGCACCTTTCATATCTTTCATGTGGTCAGCTTCCATCTCGACTTCCGAGCCTGATTCATAGGGTGTGTTAGCTGCCTTTCTAATTTCTTCATGGATAATCCACTTGTGGTTTGTGATTGGCATTCCACCTGTTGTGGGTCTATAAGAAACCATATAGGCTGTAGTATCAAAAGCACCTACAATCGTTGCAGTAGCGCCCTTCATACCTTCCATATGGTCCGTTTGAATGATCGCTTTACTTCCTACTTTAAAAGCTGGATTCTCCGCCACCTTCAAATCTTCAGGTATGTCACCTGAACTAGAGTGTGCGGTATGTTCTATTTGTCTATCGTTTGAAGACATTTTATTGCCATAGCTATTATCATTACCACATGCGCTTAGAGTGAGTGCGGCTGCGATTATGAATAGAGATAATTGCTTTTTCATATATAAAACCTCCGAAGTTTATATGCCTATGATTATTCATTTACCCATTTCATAAGATCACAAACCGCATGAATTATTTTTGAGAATGTAAATCGATAATCTTATTACCAATAAATGAGTGTTGTCTCAGTTATTGAAGGTTATTTATAATGTTTTCTGAAAGGAGGCTACTACAATGAAGACTAAAATATTCACCTTGTTGCTTCTTTTGGGTCTAGTAAGTATGGCAACTATGATCGGTTCTGCTAGTGCTGCTCCGGTATTAACCGTAGGGAGTTCTTCTGGAGATGTATGGGATCTTCAATATCGATTAAAAACACTGGATTTCTATACCCAGCCTCTAGATGGTGTATATGGATCACAAACGAAAACAGCTGTTGCAAAATTTCAAAAGGCCTATGGATTGAGTGCTGATGGAGTTGCTGGCACGAAAACTTGGAATGCACTAAAAAAATACACGCTTAATATTAATGAAATGGATATTTTGGCGAAAGTAATCTACAGTGAAGCTCGCGGTGAGCCTTACAAAGGTCAAGTTGCTGTTGGCGCTGTAGTTATGAATCGCATACAATCTAGTCAATTTCCAAACAATATTAAAGATGTTGTGTTTCAAAAAGGCGCATTCACAGCCGTATCTGACGGCCAGTACTGGCTTACTCCAAACCGGACTGCCTACTTAGCTGCTCTTGATGCTGTCCGTGGCTGGGACCCAACAACCAACTCACTCTATTATTTCAATCCAGATACAGCAACTAGTGCATGGATCTGGTCACGTCCTCAGAATTTAAAAATTGGTAAGCATATATTTGCGAGTTAAACGCTTCAAATAGATGTAATAGCCGGTCAACCTTAGTGGTTGACCGGCTATTTTGTTTAGCTTAATCCATTATGAAAATTAAAGATGATCTTTAATTCATCATCAAACGACTTTCTGCATTCCTCTTGGTAATTACACCCAGTATAATCTTTTAGCGTCTTTCTCCAAAAATGCTGTGCTCTCCTATTTGTAGCCGTGGGATTTGTTTGAAGCTCCCAATGTCCCAAATGAAGCTTAAAAACTTCCTTAGCCGCAATTTCAGCGATTCCCTTACCTCGGAATGGCCGCAGGACGAAAAATTCATTCAAATAGAATTCACAACCCGGTGGTGTATAAGGTGGTGTGGCCACTAATGCAAACCCCACAGGAATTTCATCCTCTTTTATTAAATAAGGATATAAAACCCCAGGCTTTTCCCACCAGATGTCGAAGACTTTATTCTGTTCAAGCAGTGTCTGTGTTTCATTATCCTCGTATACCCCGAATTTATTAGGAAGGTTCCCCCATATTTCTGATAGATCGTGTAAGTATAGTGGGTAGATATTGTTAATGATAAACTTCGTTGTGCTGTCAGTTAATGTTACGGTGATATTCATATCGTTCTCTCCCTTCCATTAAAATTCTTGAATATATTTTTGGAGATCACTCAAATAACGTTCTCTATAGTTATCTTTTGTATAATCCTTAAGAACTTTTCGCCAGAAAGCTATAGCAGGTTTATTTTTTTCCATTTGAGCAAGTTTCCATTTAGCTTCTTTAAATAGATCAAGTGTTTTAGTTGCTGCTGCAGTACCTATTCCATTTCTTCTGTATTTCTGCAAAATCAAAAAGTCATAGATCACATGAGTTGGATTTGGGTCGGTATCTAAGTTCTCAAAAAGAACAACCACAAATCCAGCTATGTTTCCTGAAACCTTAATCAAATACGGCTTCCATCGATGATCCCCTTCCCAAAAATAATTAATATTCACCTCAAATTCCCCATGCTGATTCACGTCTTGCTCAGTAAATAAACTGAAATCATAATTGTAAAATTGATATAGATTAGTCAATACCTCTTTATCTTCAAACCTTACTGGAACAAGTGTAATTTCCATCTTACCTCCACGTTTTTTCTGTAATTCCACTTCTATACTCAGTTTACTTATGACCTCTCTCCACTTATATACCTTATTTAATTAGAATTAAATTTTATATAAAGATACTAATTATCTGAAAATAAAAAGAGTTCACATGAGTTTATACACTCACATGAACTCTTCTTAAATTAATAAATTAAGTCAAATCCACAATAACCTTAATCGTTTCTTTGGCTGCAATGGCTTTATCAAAAGCATCTTGAATATCGTCCAATTTGTACGTCTGTGTCACCATTGTAGAGATATTCGTTTTCTTGGCATTAATATGATCAATGACTTTTACAATATCTTCGTGTGTATATCCACTTGCCCCAATAATGTTCACTTCTTTGCTCATCACTTGAGCGAGACTTATGGGTACCTCATTTTTATAAACGGCAATAATTGCAATTCGTGCTTGTGGCTTCACAATCTGCATCACTTGTTCAAACAATATCGGAGCACCTGCTGCATCCACAAAAGCATCAACATTCGGTACACTCACACCGTATACGTTCACTTCGCCAAAGTGTTTGATTAAACCCTCTGCCAATGATTCAGTCGACGTATTAACTGTTAACGCGCCTAATTCTTTTGCTTTATCCAAACGCCAGTTGTCAATATCCACTACACAAACATCTTTAATGCCTTCACCAATTAATCCAGCAGCAGCAGATAAACCAATAGGACCAGCTCCGAGAACTACGATCTTCTCACCTTGTTTGGGCTGGACGCTAAAAGCTCCATGAAAACCTACACTCATAGGTTCCATTAATACGGCTTCTGTTGCCGAAACTGAATCATTGAATTCATATAAATTATAATTAAGTGCTGCGTCTTCAATTAAGACATATTCTGAGAAGGCACCTACCTCTAATGAATAACGACGACCTGCACGTTTTGCAGTAATTGGATTAACTCCTACTCGCATGCCAACTTTCAAATCCTTTTCTGCATAGGGACCTAACAGGGTGATTTCACCAAACATTTCATGTCCAAATTCTGAACCGAAACGGATACCCATTTCTGTTCCTGCTTTTACTATATTAATATCTGTACCACAAATTCCACCCGCTAAAATACGAACCAACGCATCTTTAGCTCCCACTTGAGGTATCGGACGCTCTTCTATGCCCACACTATTTTGACCGTGATAAATACCGACTTTCATCATTAATAACACACTCCTTAGTACTATCTATTACTTTCATGGTAGTAGTAATTAAGGAGCTAAGCAATCTACAATAATCCTGAAAGCGTTAATAAAACAACAGTTAAGAAATATGTGTTAATTCAAATTTGAAAAGTGAAATATTTCACCACTTCTTTTTATTGTTTGCAGGAATAAATGGATTTAACTGTATGATTCGTTCTGCTAAAAACTTAGGTGTATAAGGCATATCATTGCCAAGCCACATGGAAATCGTGCCAATAATAGCTGATGTTCCATACCAAGCTGCAATATCCGAAGGAGTATCTACGGTTAAGAAATCTTCTGTTTTTTGAATAGCTTGTTGTTCTGTTGTATTTAAAATCAAGTCATATAGCAGATCCATTAATTTCGGTGTGAAATAAGGGATGTTTTTGGTTACTAGTAGCACCTTATACATATGAGAATTTTCTGCAATATGCTCTAACAATAAAATCAGAGAGGTAAGCTCATCCCCGGATTTATAGGATTCATCAAATTTATCTGATAGTATCTTCTTTAAATCCACTAACAAATCATTCAAAATACTATCAATAAGATCATTTATATCTTTGTAATGTAAATAAAATGTAGCTCGGTTGATTTCAGCCTTTTGCGTTATGGCATTGATCGAAATTTTATTTAATTCTTTCTCCTCTAATAAATCTATTAAAGCATTTCGAATTGCTTTCCTTGTCCTTCTTATACGTAAGTCTAAGTATGTTTTATCAGACATATTTCTTCCACCCTCGTAATTAATAAACACTCAGTCAATTATAATACAGGAGTAGCAGATAGAAAGCGATTGTGTGCTTCTGTACGATCGTCTAATTTCCTTTGGATATAGTACATGCACTCCGCATATTATGATTGTATAAAAATGGGAGGTGTGCTTGGAATATGCCGGATCCTTTTGTAGCGCGATCACTAGATGAAATAAGATTCTGGTCACGGATCATGAAAGAACACTCATTATTTCTTAAATTAGGGTTTCGTTGTGAAGACACGCAACTAATTAATGAAGCGAACCATTTCTATGCCCTATTTGAAGGTATTGAGAACAGATCGCTCGGATTTACTGTTGATTCTGATCCAGCAGTGATACGAAAGTTTAATGAGGAGGTTCATAGTGCAGCTTCACACATCTGGGCATTCAAAAGAAAAATATTAGGCTTAATTCTTCAATGTAAACTACCAGGAGGAACGAATTTCCCCCTATTAGTCGATCATGTCAGTAGGGAAGCCAATTATTTTCGAAATCGACTGGAAGAACTAAATCAAGGTAGGCTTGACCCTTTACCTGACGCAATTATCAATGAAAATGTCTTCTTCCTACGTATAATGGCGGACCATGCCAAATTTATTGGACATTTATTGGACCCATCTGAACGTCAACTCGTTGAACAGGCAAGAAATTTCAGCCATGATTTCGATACATTGTTGTATCAAGCGATTGATCTCAGCTCCATGCGCCCTCAATCCCAAACTAAACCCCTGCTAGATCAGCAGCTTGACGAGAATAAAGTTTCGGTTATAGCCCTCCGTGATTTCAAGAAAACGGCTCGAGATCTTATTGAAGAATGTCGCATAAAAAGCATCATTCATCCGCTTCTTGCAGATCATGTATTCCGAGAAGCAGAAAGATTCCTCTATATTATTGATGCATTTGAAGCCTCTTTGAATAGGAATAAACAAATCGTATAGTCTAAGATTGAATTGAAAATACATCAAAAAAAGCCACGCAGAGCTTCCTCTGACGCGGCTTTTGGCTTATAACTATTTTTTGGTATACACGATTTTCTTATACTATCCCTAGAAAGACAATATTCATCTGAAAGCTGGTCAACCGTTGCACCAACAGCAAACCTTAGACAGATCTCAATGTTTCTAGTTCTTAAGTATTTTCTGCTCCCTGACTTTTCGCCCCATTTTACATGTGATTCTTCAGGCTTAGGGATATAAACCATACCACCGTTAATATATTTCTGAATTTCCTCTAATAATTCTTTAGGGAAAATCGTATCTGCATTTACATATTTCATAATCGCTCTGCTCCTTAAACTTTTTATGAGTTTGAAGGTAGCAAAGTCTATTCTAAAAACAACAATGCACAGTGCACTGGCGGTAAATCAAATTTTTTCGCTCTATACAAACAACCGCCGTTGTTTATAAGTCTAGACTTTGCATAGAGCTGATCGCTAATCTTTTCACGATTGTACACCCTCCTTTCCATCAAATTAAAATCAGTTGCTCCAAAATGCGCTCCGCTGTCTTCTCTCCATTCGCAATACAATCTGGAATGCCCACACCATAATAAGAGCATCCGGCAAGAATTACATTTGGATACTTATCTGACATCTTCTTCTCTAAGGATACTACAATTTGATGATGACGGATGTGATAATTTGGCATTACATCATGCCATTTGGTTACATCGTAGGTGACTGGCAGTCCTGTAATCCCGAGACTGGCCTGAATGTCTTTCAAAGCCACCTCCAATAGTTCCTCTTCTGAAAGCTTAATCAAGGATTCATAATGGGGTCCCGAGCTCTTATAAAAGAGTCTAACAAGCAGACGCTGTTGTTCTGACGTGTGCTCCCACTTGCGACTTGTCCACGTACAAGCATTACATAGAACATCGTCACTATTCGCTGTAATAAATCCTGTCCCATTTGCCGGCAGCTCACTGTCCGGAATATCAAACCCTATATATACACTAATCATAGAACTGTTAAACAACTGATTGAAATCTTCATCCAGCTCTTCATCTTGGAGTAGAGCTTGTGCAGTAGCATGCATCGTTCCGAGCACGACAACATCGGATTCTATGATTCGTCCATCTGCCAAACTTACTTGATACTGCTCTCCATGTTTTTCAATTCTTTCTGCACGAATTCCTTTGATGATCTCCGTATCAGACAGATGTTCTTCCATAGAGTCGATCAAAGCAGATACGCCACTCTTAAAAGACATAAACTTCTTATCGCCATTCCCTTGGAATTTGGCTTTATTAGCAGATAGTCCCTGAATAATGCTGCCGTATTCATTCTTATAATCAATCAAATAAGGAAGTGTTGAGGCAATCGTAAGTTCACTCAATTTCCCGGAATAGACACCTGAAAGTACAGGCGATATTTGCTTTTCAACTAATTCTTTTCCTAGAAATGCTTCTAGAAAATCACCCACGGAATCATTTTTCGTAAACCTATTATTCGGAGTATAGAAATCTTTGAGTGCTTCCACCTTTCCTTCAGCTGAAATCAGGTCTGTTGTGGCAAGTGATTCAATACTGAGAGGGATGCCAAAGACTGCATCTTTCGGGATTTGCTTTAGCTCTCCTTCTGTATAGATAAATGATGTTCCTGTCGCATTATATACAACTTCATCTTGCATACCTAGCTCTTCAATCAATGGGGCAACATTCGTTTTGCGCGTGACAATAGAATCAGCGCCTGACTCCATGATGAAGTCTTCATGCTGTAATGTTCTGATTTTACCGCCCAGTCTATCGCTGGCTTCAATCAAAATAATTTTTATATCCAATTTATTATGCTCTATAGATTTCTGTAAATAGTAAGCGGTAGACAATCCAGTTATTCCCCCGCCAATTACGACGACCGTTCTCAAAGCGTGCACCTGCCTCTAAAGTTATAATCTGTTAAATTCAATTGAGTACATTATATCATAGGGATTTATTAGAAATAACATACCGTTCGTGTCATATATGAAACAAAAAAATCCGCGATAAACGCGGCAAAACTTTATATATTTTCCTGTTTTAATGCATCAATAATGTTCTCCTTCTTCACTTTTGAACTGGAGTACAGCATGGCTGAGCTAACGATGATAAATACAGCCACTATGACATACAAGATACTCATCCAAGGAAGTGTGAATCCATAGGAGAAACTACTCATCATGGATCTATAGATCAAGTACATAACGACTATGCTTATCGGAAGCCCATAAAGTAATGATTTTATCCCATAGAAGATACTTTCATAATTAATCATTTTATTAAAGCCCTGCGGCGTCATCCCCACCGATTTCAGCATCGCAAATTCTCTTTTACGAAGAGATATGCTTGTTGATATCGTATTAAAGATATTCGCAATCGATATTGAAGTAATTAAAGCAATAAAACCATAGGTGAAAATAGACATTAACATAATCATCTGCTCGCTATTTTGTCTATTTTGATACACATTTTGAACATAGACATTCCGCTCTCTCATTTCCTCTATGGCTTGTTGGGTCGCTAATGGATCTGAGCTATTTAGGTTAAGTCGGCTTTGAATGTCTTTAAGCATTGTATCATTCGTTAATTGATCGAAGACCTGTTCAGAGACAATGAAATTTAGCCCGCCGACCAATGCTGAATGAACACCCATAGGACGCTTATCAGTTAATGCGACGATTTCTACTGGTGGTAATTTCGTCTCTTTTTCTGTATCCCAATCCGTATAAATTAAATCAAGCTTCTGGCCGATCTCCGAATGAAGAGCTTTGGTCTCAACAATCTTTTTGGCTACCTCATCCTCATAGGTGACTGTATCAATCAGAATGGCAGACATTTGATCGGGATCCATTAGTTGCTCATAATTTGCACCGACCGTTTCTGCATATGTCTTCAAACTCTGTTCATTTAGTGCATGGATCTGAACATAGTAAGGATATTTACCATTCTTTAGAATACTCTTATCCTTCTGCACGATCTCATGCAATTCTTTAGCCATATATTTTTCATCAATCCATGAACTCAAGCTAAGATCTCTAACCACATTATATTCTGTTACATTCGGCAAGCTTGATATCGATTTTGTTAACCGATCAACTTTTTGTGAATTCTCATTCCCCATATAGACCTGAATATCATAATTCAAACCATCCTGTGAGAGTTCTACCGACCTTCTCATATTATCTGTAAACGAGGATACAGCTAAAAATAATAAAATGCTGATGACTAGTGAGAACACGGTTGCTTGGTACCTGCGTTTATTTCTCTTTAAATTCTTCAAACCAATTTCTGCTTCAATTCCAAACAACTTACGAACGAACTTGGATGTTTTCACCGCTTTCCCAGAAAGCTTAACCTCAGTCGTTTGTCTAATTGCATCAATTGCTGAGATCTTAGAAGCTTTTCTGGCTGGAAGATAGGTGGATATAAAAATCGTCAGTATTGAAACCACGCAAGCGATAAGTAGGGAAATAGGTGTTACGACTAATGTTAATTGTTCCGTAATCCCTAATACGTCTTGAATCATCGAGTTAATAAATATAAAAGTGATCCCAATTCCAGCAATGCCGCAAATGATCCCAATAGGAATACTAATTAATCCAATGATCATTCCTTCAAAAAATACCGAATTCTGCTTTTGCCTTTTCGTAGCTCCCACACTAGAAAGCATTCCTAAATGACGTGCACGTTCCGAGACAGAAATCGCGAAAGCATTATAGATTAAAGAAACAGAACCAATGATTATCACAGTCATAACGATGACTGACAATGAAAGAAGTGTATCACGTAAGCCATCGCTATTCGTCACACCATAATAGCGCAGCAGGCTACTATTATAAGAAATCGACTCTATATTGTTGTCTTTTGCCAATTCCTCTGCGTGCTTGTATATGGAGCTGTCCACCTTGTTTAATACAACCGTCGCAGTGATTTTTTCAGCTGCTCCAATCAAGCTTTCATCCACATAACTTAAGGCAGTATAGCCCGGAGACCAAGTTGGTTCCCAAGTAGGACGCTTTATCAATCCCACAATCGTGTAGCTTCTAGGTTTTTTATGGATGATCGTTTCCTTTAAGGTATCACCTTCAGTCCGTAATCGTTCGTTCTGAGATAAGGGCTGACCATTATTTTCATCATCACTAGTAACAACACGTTCCCCGACATCGAGTGTTAATGTTTCGCCAATCTTGTAGCTTAATTTAGCATTTTTTGCGATTTCCTCGGAAATAACAACTTCATTATTAGCCTTTGGGAGTCTTCCCTCAAGAAGTTCAATCGGAAATTGCTTGAAACCAGCCGCATTATATTCCTTGATAAACCAATAAGGCTTGTTCTCATTCTTTCCGCCTTCTAAAGGCGCATAGCCACGTTCGCTTGATATGACGAGCGTTTTAGTTGCACCATCCGCTTCTATCGCTTTGAGCTGATCCTTAGTAACATTTTTGTATTGGACATGCCATTCTCCATTAGTTGAAATACTCTGCTTTTTCATTAACTCCAAAAAAGAAACACCAAGCGTTGCAACGGCTGTGATCATAGCCACAGAAATAATAACTCCGATAATGGTAACCAGTGTTCTTCGCTTATTCTGTTTCAAATGTCTAAGGGTTAATTTATTTACGATATTCACGGACGAATCACCTCATCTTTGGCGATCCTCCCATCTTCAATGGTAATCACTCGATCCGCTTGTAATGCAATCCGTTCATCATGTGTAATGACGATCAGCGTTTGATTATAGGTTTTGTTGAACATTTTTAATAGATCGATAATTTCACTACTGTTCTTACTGTCCAGATTACCAGTTGGCTCATCTGCCAGCATGATTGCGGGATTACTAATTAAAGCTCTACCAATGGAGACCCGCTGCTGTTGCCCACCGGAGAGCTGATTTGGGAGATGGTTTAGACGATTTTCTAGGTTTAACGCCTTCACTGTATCCGCAAATTGTTTCTTATCCACCTTGTGCTGATCAAGCAGTAAAGGGAGCGTGATGTTCTCTTCAACCGTAAGTACCGGTATAAGATTATAGAATTGATAAATCAGACCAATTTGTCTGCGTCTAAAGATCGCCAGCTGTGTTTCGTTTAAATCGTAAATATCCGTATTATCTACGAATACTTTGCCACTTGTGGGTCTATCCACCCCACCTAATAAGTGCAGAATGGTTGATTTTCCGGAGCCAGATGGCCCGATAATTGCTACGAATTCCCCTTTTTTAATCGAAAAAGATACATCATCCAGTGCCTTTACCGCTGTTTCACCTTTTCCATATATTTTAGACAGATGTTCAATCTTTAAAATGTCCATTGTTAGACCTCCATTTGTTGATGAGATCAGTATATCTGTCTACAATGACTATCCAGTGACTCTAAAGTGACATTCTAGTCACTAAGCCATAAGCGCTAAATGACTTGCTTATAAAATTTGATCTGAAATTGTGTACCCATTCCTACTTCACTCTTCACATCGATCGTTCCGTTTTGTCCGGTGACAATACTTTGTGCTAAGGCGAGCCCTATCCCAACACTATCCTCGTTTGCATTCTTACCCTTGTAGAATCGTTTGAAAATATAGGGGATCTCTGCCTTGGGGATTCCTTTGCCGTTATCAGCAATGACAATTTCCGTAAACAACGTATTTTCCGCAAAAGAAATCTTGATTTCTCCACCTGCAGGTGTGTGCTCTACACAGTTTTTGAGAATATTAATCAAAGCCTCAGCTGTCCAATTGAGATCGCCCACGAATGTGGTGGTATCAGCTCCATCAATCGAGATTCTTTGTTCTTTAATATCCATTGGAATTAACATGGGCTCTAATGATTTCTGAACTAGCTTACTCACCTGTATTTGATCTTTTTTAAAATGAATGGTTCCAGCATCGATCTTGGAGAACTTTAATAATGAGGAGACCAGCCATCCAATTCGTTCGAGTTGAAGGCTAATTTTCCTCGTAAACTCCATTCTCTTCTCAACGTTCAAGTCAGGGTCGCTTAATAAATCTGCCATCACGGTCATGGAGGTTAGCGGGGTTTTGAGCTGATGAGAGATATCCGAAATTGCATTGGTGAGTTTCATTTTATCTTCTTGTAATAGAGCGCTCTGTTCGGATAACATTAGCGTCACTTTATAGATGTCATTCTTCAGGATACTAAGCTCACCTTCCTGGTTATCACGAACATCGAGCGTATAATTCCCACTACTGATTTGACGTAGATACCCTGAAAGCTTTTCAATTTCACCGTATCTCCAGTGGGTAAATAATACACTGCAACCAATCAGCAAAGCTGAAGTCACAGCTGTGATCCACGCCGTCTCTAACGATATAAATGACGCTACTACTGTGGCCACAAGACTGATCAAGCACATCGTTAATAATAACCATCTAAATTCTCTATTACGAAGCATCCTAATCACCTACCTTGTAACCCAACCCTCGAACTGTTTTGATCAGCGTAGGTTCTTGGGGGTTATCTTCTAACTTTTCCCTTAATCTTTTAATATAAACTGACAATGTATTATCATTCACGAATTCTCCAGCTACATCCCAAATCCGCTCTAGCAATTGATTTCTTGAGAGAACCTGTCCAACATGATTAGCAAAGATCAGTAGTAGACGATACTCTAATGCTGTCAGTAGCACTTCATCTCCATTCTTAAAAACTTTTCCTTCAAGGGTGTTAATCCGTATGTTCTCTAATTCGATATTGGATGGAGTCTGAACCTGCTTGTTATATCTTCTTAAGACGGATTTAATACGCGATAATAGCTCACGAATCCGAAAAGGCTTGGTTATGTAATCATCTGCACCCATATCAAGTCCCATCACTACATTGACCTCATCATCAATCGCCGTTAAAAAGATTACCGGTATATCACTTTGCGCTTTCACGATCTTGCACAAATCATAACCACTGCCATCCGGAAGCGAAAGGTCAAAAATGCATAAAGTGAGCTCAGATAATTGTTCCTTTAGCAACGCTTTGGCAGAGGTCGCGTCATAACATAAATGGGTTTCAAAATGATCTTGTTGTAATGAATATTCTAGTCCTGATGCTATCGTTCTATCGTCCTCGACAAGTAAAATTTTCATGGATGATCATCCTAACCTTATAATGTATTCAAATGTTCAATTCGTTCCGATGATCATTCTCTCATAATTATAGAGTTATACCAAGTTACCTCTCCTATTAAAGTATTTACAACTTCACAGTAAATATAATAAAGACGTCTACTCTATCGAATAGACGTCTCTAAAATGATCATATCGCAAAAGCACCACACTTATATTGATGTACCTGCTGAAAGCCTAGTCGAAGTGCTGATTTTTGGGAGCCTTCATTATCTAGTGAACAATCCCAGTAAGGAATAAAGCCATTGGCAAGCACATCCTCAACTACTAACGTCGCTAAATGAGTTCCCACTCCTTGTTTCTGATATTCAGGAAGGGTTTCAATGCCGATTGCGTGTGTATCCTGTGTCACAAAACTAGAATAGCACACTCCCATAATTTCAGAACCTTCAACAGCAGCATATCCGTAGCCTTTTTCCGCAAAGTCTTCTTTCGATGACCAGAACAAATCAATATTCTCATGTATAAATTCTATATGCTTTAGATCTAAGTTCTCCCAATCCTGCGTTTTAAGATTTATAGTTTTAATCCCATTAGTCAGCGCCGCAGGTGGGTTCTGAAGTAACTTATACACCATCTGTTCATAAGGATATAGCTTCCTAGAAGGAAACATCAATTCCAGATTCCATTCATCATGCTCACCAGAAACTTCGAAATGTTCCATCCCAAGCTCCTTCATTCTCGGTACAATATGACTAGTTACATAACTGTCCAATGCATGGATAAAGTCTTGATTGTTATGATCGCCGATAAGGTAAAACCCTTCAATCCCCTGACTCCACACTAACGCACTCTTTGGTGCTGTAAGTTGATCGACAAAGATCCAACCTGGATTATTTCCTTCAATAATCGAGAGGATTTCGGGATGAGGATGCTCTCCTTTAAGCAGTGGCTTCAGTTTATAATAATCCTTATGAGGTATTTCATGCATACAAACACTCCCTTTATTTTCCTTGCAGATATTATATGCATAAGTATAAAGTAATCGTCATTTATTGGTTGGTAAAGTTCATTAATAACTGAAAATTACTGTCCATCTGTATTATTGATAATGTTTACGAAGTCGATTGTAATATAGCCAAGTTCGACTTACATATGAGCCAAACATTAGAATTAAGATGGCGAACAAGATCAAATTTATGAACTGCAATCGATCCAAATTAGAGGTTGCCGATAATTTTATATTTATTCCTATGAGATACGTATAACAAATAATGAGGGGCAAGAACATGGCGGTATACGTTAAAGCTATACGTCTAGCTAGTTTCAATTGATTTAACTTATCGCTGTATATTTGCGGTTTGGCTTCACCTGGTATATATTCTTGGCCCCATAAAACCCATTTCTGACTCCATGCACTCGAATTATATAGACGTGTCCAGCCAGCATCCCTGTGAATGTTGAAGTAATTGCTATCTGCAGTATTCTGTAAGTCCGCACAATAACACACCTTACGAGGCTTCCCTTTTTTAAAATAAAAGGCAGTTCCTGTTTTGCCAACACTGTACAAATTATATCCCTTTTCTTCCATCTCTTCGAGCCACTGCTCAAGACGATCTGGCGCATACATCCATCCAAGCTTCCACTTCATAACAAGTTGACCTGAACTTTTCAAGCGCTTCTCTTCACTCTTACTTAGTCTGTCTTGAAGAATGGATGCCGCTTGACCCTTTAGCTTGGTAGGCTGTAAGAACTCTCCAGTTAATCTCTTATTAGTCCTGTTTATTGTGATCAGCGAATAAACTGTGAGAATACACAAAATAATACTAACCCCTAATGCAGTAGCGGGAATATACCCATATGGTTCGGTAAAAACCTTAATAAGATCGACTTTGGATGCACCCATAGTCATAGCAATCGTACTTATCAATAATACATTAAGTAACCCAACCATTAAATAAATCAATATCCCCATATAAATGTACATGATCTTCTTGTTGTGTTTAACTATTCCCTCTCGATCAGGAAATGTTCTTATCTGTTCTAAAGGCAGCCCATTCATCGTCACAACCCATTTGCCGCTCTGTAACACCTTCGTCCATCCAAAGTTCAATAGCCCTTTAGATAGGGATCGGTTTTGAACTTTATCGAATACGATCCTATAGGTAGCTGCTTTTGGTTCGCTAGACTGAAAGTAAAAATATCTAGTTAACCGGTTGATTCGGATGAGTTCATAGCCCTTTTCCGCCATAGAAGCCAACCATTCTTCGGTTTTCTGAACATCATAACTCCAAAAGGGTCTAAATACCTTGATGATCATCTATATCACCCCCATAGTTCATAGCATTCTCATATAGCTCTTTAAGCCTGTTGATCTCCGTAGCAAGAATTAGCTTCCCTATGTCTGTTCTTTCGTAAACCGTTCTTCTCTCTTCATCAGCAAAAACCGTAATCATCCCATCTTTTTGCATTTTCGTTAACGTGCCATAAACGGTACCCGAACCCAATAATAGACGAGCCTTCGTTATTTTCTCCACATGCTTCACAATTCCATAACCATGACGTGGTTCATCTAAGGATAAAAGAATATAGAAAGCTGTTTCAGTCATTGGCACATATTTTTTCAACACTTTCTCAGGGTTCAATATGCCCAGCTCCCTTATTTTGTAACTACGTTTATACATCACAATTAAATATGTCTCATCGTGACTATATCACGTTGTGACATAGTCTGCAATATCATTTCTCCGATCCATTAAAATCAAAAAAAGTGTATAGAATCGCTTCATCAGCAACTCTGTACACTCTTTTTTTAACTGCTCCAACCTATCTAGCGAATATCGTTTATCCGAATATTACTTCCTAACAGACTCGAATCACTACTTAATCGGAATGAAGGGTAGTTCTCATCTGCTTCAAGCCGCATCAAGTCATCAAATAAAGATTCTTGTTGACGGTCAACAAAAAATGAAAAGGGTTCTTTCTGAACTGCAATATCTGTAGTATTGGGTTCACTAATAATCTGAATTACGATCACACCATTACAACCGCAGCCCTCCGTATCAAAGAACAATTTAAAATATCCTGGTCGTTCACCAAGGTTTTCTTTTAACCTTTCAATAGTTCGCGTGTTCAATTGTATGAACATAGGATGATCTACCCCTTATTTATAATTGAGCTACTACTTTGCCAAAGTATAAATTGATTTGCTTCCACCCTCGTGTGATTGCCATCACTTCGTTTTTGACAGACATGCGACTGAGGTAAGCTTACGCCGACTTCTGAGTCTCCCGTTCTCCACCTAGCTTAAATACGAGAATACCACCAACGATGACCAGCACACCGATCAACTGATTCAACGTAAATGGGACCTTCTCAAGACCCATCCAGCCTAATGAATCCCACAGTAGTGCGAACCCAAGCTGAGAAATTAATACGATCGAGATCGCATACGTTGGACCGAGTCGTTTTGTCCCCTGCACGAGACAGATGACCACGCCAACCCCGATCAAACCGCTGATCCAATACCATGGTTCCATATTTCTCAAAGTAAATATACGGTTTCCTTCAACGATAAGACTCATCACAAATGAAGCTAGAAATCCCATTCCTAACACTAAAGTGGTCGTAGCCCAAGATCCAACCTTTTCGTTAACTTTTGTATTAAATATATTTTGCAGACTCACAAGTGATCCCGCGATTAGCGCTAATATCAAACCAATAACCATAACTTAACTCCTCCATTTATCGACTATACTCAAGGTTATTAAAATTTCAGTATCACTACGCCAACAATCATCAGCCCGATACCGATGAACTGTGGCAGTCTCATCTTTCGCTTTTCCATTCCAAACCAGCCTTTAATATCAATCAAGAAAGTCAGACATAACTGAGCAATCAATAATGAGGATATGGTAAACGTAACACCAATTTTCTGAATGGCAGTTACTTCACTAAAAATGATAACAGCCGCAAAAGCGCCGCCGATCAAATACAAGGGCTTCACTTTCTTAAATCCTTGCCATTTCCCATCTCTGACGAACAAGAGAATTAGTAAGGACATAATGAACCCCGTTAACTGTGTAATTGTCGCCGCCTGCCAAGTACCAATATCTTGACTAATTCGAGCATTAGACACGCCCTGTAGAGTAATACAAGCCCCCGCTAAAAATGCAAAAATAATTCCTTTCATTTCTCTCTCTCCTCAACTTCAATCTCTTACATATTAAATAGCAATTCAGGGGTTTAAAAAAGGACATCTGTCCTTAATCAGAAGAAACGTTGTGATTGCCCAAAATAGACGACCGTTGCTCGAATAAATAAAAAGACCGCCTCAAGCCTTCTTATAGGCTCAAAACGGACTTCAAATATGTTGAATTGTTGATTTATGAAAGCAAATTCTTCTCATGCAATTGATCAAAAATGATTTGAGTAACTACAGACACACGATCCCGATCCTTATAGCTTAACCAAGATAATTCCTCGATTTCGGACGCCGGTGTTAGTGCACCTTCATAATCTGCAATATAACAGGTCATTTTTACAGTAACGCCTTCCGCTTTACCATGAGCCTCCGCTTCAAATGTTCCAAAATAAGATATAGTATCTGCCTTGATCTGAACAGATATCTCTTCCTCTATTTCACGCACGAGCGTCTCTACATCTGTTTCTCCAGCTTCTCTTTTTCCTCCAGGTAAATAGTACGTATCTTTCCCTTTAGAACGCGCACATAAGACTTGTCCATTCTCGATATGAATCCATGCGATTTTATCAATTATTGTAGTCATATTGTTCTCCCCATGCCTTTTTTCCAACAATTATATCATACAGCTGAACTAACACATTTATGCAACGTCAGCTTTAGCTTTTTGAATGCGCATCTTAGATTGAGATAGATGATAAAAAATAAAGTGAGTTTCTTCTGTCTTTCACATATAATTGTTTATAATTGGAAGAGGTAATTTACGAAACGAAATGACAAATGAACAGGAGTGTGAATTCATGAAACTTCAATTCAACTTATTCCCGGGCGGATTGCCCAAGGCGCTCACGATGAGCTATGATGACGGACAGAAACACGATATTCGCTTGGCCGAGATTTTTGATCAATATGGGATTAAAGGCACCTTCCATTTAAATAGCGCAATGATAAACGCACCCGGATTCTTATCTTCTGATGATGTTAAAAATGTTCTCAGAAATCATGAGGTATCTGCACATTCCGTTACTCATCCACATCTAGAGCGACTTCCCTTACCGATGGTGATCGATGAATTATTTGAAGACCGTAAGCGACTTGAGAAGCTGGTCGATTACCCGGTGCGAGGAATGTCCTATCCCTACGGTACATACTCTCAGGAAATCATTGCACCATTACAATCTGTTGGGATTGAATACAGCCGTACTGTCCACTCTACCAAACAGTTTGATATGCCTTTGAATTTTATGGAGTGGCATCCAACCTGCCACCATATTGAAGATCTCAATCAAGTATGGGAGCGATTCACAACAGAAGGACCCTCCCAGAAATTGAGACTCTGTTATGTTTGGGGTCATAGCTATGAATTCGCACAGCAGAACAATTGGGAGCTTATCGAAACCTTTTGCCAGCAGGCAGGTGGACATTCGAATATTTGGTACGCTACCAATATCGAGATCTATGATTATGTCACTGCACTCTATTCACTAAAAATTAGTGCCGACAAAACGATCATCCGGAACAACTCTGCTATAGATGTATGGGTATCGGTAAATGATCAACCTGTTCATATTAAGGGTGGAAGCACGTATAATCATCGTTCCTAATTTGGATAGGTTAACTCAAAGGCGAATTTTTTATAAATACCAAAAGAGGTGCATCCAAAGTGACTGGATGTACCTCTTTTAGGATAATAGATTTACTTCGTAACAAGTGTATAGGTTACTTTTTTTGCATATCCATCAATCAAGGGAGTGTAGTTAAAGGTCAGAACATTTCCAGCACGGTTCTTTAATACCAACATTTTTGATAGAACATATGGATCTCTGCCATCATTCACTCTATCCCATTCCTTACGATCCTCGCTACTAATCAGTTGTTCGCTAAGATTGATGATATCTCCAGTACTACTATAAATAATAAAGAGCTGTGTCGTATTCAAAAAGCGAACGAGCGCAACATCTTCCGCAGCATACTCCACTATGAAATCTCCTGTTGTTCCGGTAAGCTTCTCCAAATCGAACAACTTACCCAATCGACCATCTTTAGAAATATACTGAACGCTCTTCCCGTCTGTCATGTACAACTGAGTAGAAGGCACTTGTGGCGCATGCGTATAAGCTGCGATACTATAATTATAGTCCATTTGCTTAAGAATAGTGCCCGCTTTGACTAATACCTGATAGCTGCTACTGAAATCAGTGAACATGGCATAATGATTGTCTGTTAACTGGAGCAGATCCGTTCCATTGCCAAGTCCCTTGATCTCAAATCCATGATTATAAGCTGATTCTGTGAGAGGCAGTTGACCTATCTTTACTGGCTTCCCAACGACCGAAGCACGATAGTACAAATCCCCGTTCTTCTGAGATACCCAATAAGATCGACCTTCTGCAGTAGCGGTGACAAATCTTGGTTCGTCTACAACCTGGATTATCTCATCCGTTTTATTAAGCCATGCTTTGCCTCCAAGGACACTGACCGTTGAGACTAGTGGCACGTATAGGGTACCCTTGATAATACGCGGTGATTTTGACAATGCCGATACCGACCCGTTCACTTTTGACAATGTAGCACCTGATGTTAGGACTATTTCACGCGCTGGACGAACCAATTTAGCCGTTTTGGATGGTTGATCCCAAGATAACGCATAACCCATAGCATCTGCGAGTGATTTTAGAGGAACGAAAGTCGTATTCTCTGCGATAACCTGTTTACTGCTTATTCCGGTATCTTTATAGTTGAATTGAATCTGGCTTTCCGCTCGAGCAGATGCCGCTCCAAATCCAGTACTTAATGCCACAGCAGCAAAGATACCAAGCGTTATCTTCCATTTATTCATTTCTATTGACTCCTCTTAGCAAACTCATAAAATGCAAAAGCATCTTCCCATGACGGGAATCCTGCTTGTGCCAGTTTATCGCTGCCCCCGCCTTTACCATTGTAGCTGCCTAGATGAGCCTTGAAGAATGCTCCACAGAAGATCTCCGCATTACCATTCTGTGCAAATACAACTTTATTCTCAGCAGAAGTAGCTAATAACACAGGAACCGTGCTTTGAGCGGTTAACTTGTTAGCAAGACTTTGTAAATCTTTTAGTGATTTATCCTCAAACACATGTGCGATCAGATTACCTTGTTGTTGTGCCAAGAGCTCCTGAGCGACATAGACGTCATTCTTCTCTTTTAGTAGAGTGATTTCAGCTTGCAGCTGCTTTTGTTCATTTTCCCATTTCTCAATCCGATCGATAATCTCATCTTTACCAGTGTTGAACTTGGAGGATAGTGTTCCAAGGATTTGCAGACTGCTATTAAATTCCTCCAAGGCTCGGTATCCACATTTAAAATAAATCCGCGTATTTCCTTTTTGCTTCTCCGCTTTCAGAAGCTTGATCATACCAATCTCACCTGTTGAAGATACATGTGTACCTCCGCAAGCGTTGTATTCGACATCCTTGATTTCTACAATTCGGATATTCTCCGTCACTTTTGGCTGTTTAACCAGTTTGAGCTGTGAAGCCTCTTCCCCTGTTACAAAATAGCTAAGGATAGTGTGGTTCCGGTAAATTTGCCGATTAACCTCTTTTTCTATAGAGTGAAATTGATTAGGGGTTAACTCTGGTACTTCTATGTCAATCGTGCAATAATCTTCACCCAAATGAAAGCTTAGGGTCATAAATTCGAATACGTCGAGACAAACGGCTGAGAGCAAATGCTGTCCACTATGCTGCTGCATATGATCAAATCTTCTATTCCAATCGATCTGACAAGTTACTTCTAATTCATCAGGCAGACGTTCCAGCTTATGCAGTACAAGCTCTTCCTCACTGATTACATCCAGTACAGAGATTCCCTGAATAGTTCCTAGATCACAGGGTTGTCCTCCGCCATGCGGATAAAAAGCTGTCTCCTCCAAAATAACATAGAGCCCATCTTCTCGTTCAATCGTTTCAGAAATACGGGTCTGCCAATCGGTCAGGTATGTAGAATTGTAGTAAAGTTTGTTAGTCATGTATGTATTCCTCTCTTTTTTACATTTTCGGCACATTAAGCTTATAGTATCATAACGGATTTCAAAGACAAACTGAGCAAATAAAACCGCCTTATGGCGGCGTTCTTGGAGGCTAAACTGGTGAACTGTCGTTTCCCATTAACGTAACCGCTAGCCATGATTAAAAACATTATAACTAGAGTCATTAATAATTTCTTCTACAATCTCGGATGTTTGTTTTTGAGTAGTGTCTTTAATAAATGGCTCGTTGGATGAGGTCATCTCCATCTTGTTCAGCAAAAACAAAGAGCGTTCTAAGGATTCAATATCTCCTCTTATAGTTAGACGTTCAATTAATTTTTCTCTATCTGCTGTGAGTATGACATATTTTAGTCTTACATTTAAATCTGACACATGTTTACAAAACCAATCAAGTTCATCCTCAACCACAAAATCGATTACAACATTAAAGCCATGTTGAATAAAATTCCTTGTTAACGCAAGGATGTTCTTCCATGTTAAACTTAGACGTTCCTCCCATGAAGGTTCTGATTCACCCTTAAACATATGAAGGAGTACATCACCCTCAATAAGAACGCAGTGCTTAACATTTCGTGCAAGTTCTATCGAAGTTGTTGATTTCCCAACACCAAGCGGACCTGATATCAGATATACCATGTGTTCTCTGCCTATCTCTTGCATTACAATATTTCCTCCCAAGTCGAATTGAAAAAAGTTAAATAAGATACTATGACAGCTTGACCTCAGCCTCTGCTACGGCATTACGAAACAATTCGTCTGTCAAATTGATTCGGTCTACAATATCTTGTACGGTTGTTACACCATATAGCTTTTCAAGGGTTAACACCACTTCTACAGGAAAATCCCGAGACGCATGAACCAGAAAACAGTCAGCTTGAAAAGGTGTATAGATTATCCGAAGTACATCTACAAGTGGATTCAAAACATACTTATGATAGTAAATCAACGACTCTAAAAAAAGACCACGTTTTGTATATTTGACAGCCCTGCTCCTTTGGCTGTAAATGCCTTGCGCACGTATCAATTGTGAATGCAGTTGTGAACGGTGAGTCACGTGATCAACGTTTTGATATTTCACAATACTTGCCTTATCCAACAATATAACTGGAACGACAGTTTTGTCTTCGTTAATAAATAAAACTGGGACACTCTCACTTTGAATCGTCACATCCACTAAGAGATTTTCTGATGACTCCTGCAGGTGGTATACCTTGTAGCGGTTATTGGTGGGTCGACCAGATTGTTCATAGGCGATATCTACTTGTCCTAATCGCCGCATACATTCATCCAGTCGAGTAAATGCTTCATCGATGTAGCCTTCTTTGGTATAGCAGACTATATCAATGTCAGAATACTCATCCAAGGTTTTTGTACCATCTGAACCCTCCAACCAGATAGCCAAGATATAATCTTCGCTTCCAAGATCTGAAACAATTGCTTTTAGAATTGTCTCACGTTTAATCATCATAGCTAAACCTCCTATGCTTTTCACTTGATAATAATTTTATCACCGAATCACTTCTGTCCGTTAGCTTTACAATGAAAGCACTGAGCTGTTTGCTAAGTGCTTTCTTTAATCTTATTTATTTAGATAGTGGCGAAGTTTTTTGCACATGTGTCAGAACTTCCAATGAGCGTGCTAATTCTCCTCTTTTCAAAACATTGATCTCCCTCACCTTTAGTGAAGGAACCATACATCATACATGAAGTTACAATAGAGTCTAGTTCGCAATTCTCTTTAACTGATTGGATAATTTGTTTCTGTAAAAGCTATTTAACTATTCTATTCTGAACGTTAGTGCGAAACATTATTTTTAACAAGATAAAGAGGGCGAACCCTTAGGTTCACCCGAATTGTAAACTTACCAATATTTTCACTTTAAGAATTAACAAGCACAAGTAATTGCTTTTAAGTTTCTTATAGCAATAGCATTCAGTCGAAGTGCTTCTACGATTGATTCTCTTACTGCTTGCACTTCAAATCTAGCAATAGGCAATCTACAAAGATTTTCATCAATTCTTTTAAGACTTGCTTTCAAAACCACTCTTTGTTTACGCAAAGCATTTAAAGCTCTTTGAATTCTTCTCTTCTCTGCAGCAGTCATAAACTACCACCTCTTTTCGATTGTGATAGTATATGAAATGCTACTTCTCCTTTTTCTGCTTGTACAATCCGGAAGCTAAATGATTGATTTTACTATTTTTCACTAATCTCCATGATAGGAACGGACCAATCTACATTGGTATGCAATCGGTTAACTATCGTGCGTATTAATTGAAGCTGGTCAGGGATCTTAGTAAGTCCCGCAGCACGGAACTCAAAAAAATTCTTTTTGTTATTTGACTGTGATTCAACAATTACAATATAACCATCTTTCCATCCCGATCCTCTGATTGAAGAAACACCTTGTCCTGAAAGGGGATACTCTCTACCCTCAAGATCCTGTAATATCCATTCACTCTTCATAGTCTCATTTCTAAATCTTCCACTAAAGTGTAATGAACCCTCCTGCTCAGAGCCGTTGGTATTTGGTGGTGATTCCACTGTAAAATCATTTAACATCAGCTCATCCCCATCAAATGCAAAGGGAATCGGATGTTCTTTCAACTTGGAAGGCTCAAATTGTACCGTCGATCCGTCCTTCTCAGTAATGAAATATCCATCAAATACGAAAGTATATAATGTATCCAGTGGTAAATCTTTAAAGGTATAACTCCAATGCATGAATCCAGGTTTATCACCAGGCATCGAAGATCGCGACATTGTACTATCCTTATGAGGGACTTTTCTAGTATTAACACTATGAATCTCTTCTCCCGCACTATCCTCGAAGTGGAACTTCACCCCCTGCTGCTTCCATAGTTCACCTGGAGAACGCTCCAACGCCTCTTCACTCAACTCCGTATCAAATTCAAAACGGACACCTTGAACCATACGCGTTATTCTTTTCAAGGTCACGGTCAATCCATCCGGCGATGTGTAGCTACCCTTTATTGGAGTTGAGGTTGTTTGTTTATTCGCTTCAGTCATATCCATCGAAAAATTGAAATTCCAATCTCCTTGAAGAATAGGATTACTACTTCCCTTGCCCCCCAATTTAGTAATATGACCTTCGATCATGATGTGATCGGTTTGCAATGGCTCCGAGAAATTAACGATCATATAGTAAAAATCCTCGGTATATCCCATATCGTATAAATCTCCCACGACCTTTCCATCATCATCTTTAATTTCAATCTTATTTCCGTTTTCGTCACTAAGAACCAAGTGATGTCTGTCATGCTTTCCGTTCGGTCTGAACAACTGTAGCGCAACAATTACACGAGTTGGATCCGCTACAGCTTCATCTATTTTTATCGTATAACCCTTATCCTTCACCTTAATATTTGGATGTTCAACCAGCCCAAACTCTTGCGCTCGCAACAGACCAATGTCCACATTATTTTTCACAAAAAGTGAACGTAAAGTTTCCGCCAATGTGGGTACAGAATATAAAATCACGGCACTCAGAACAATCAGTAACAATACAACGGTCATAGTTAATCTTAGAAATTTTATCCTCTTCGGATTATTTCGATTCTTGCCCCGTACCGTTACTTGTTCAAGCTCTACAAGTTCTATTGAAGCCATTACTTGAGCTGTAAAAGAATCTGGTAGCTTCTCCTCAAATAAAGCTAGTGCCCACTCTTCTTGTTCTTCTAATAGTGCATGATAGATCAAATTGCATTGGGCACAAGCAGCGATATGATCAGTGACTTCCAAAGACTGGGAGGTAGGTGAACTTAGGTTGTATTGCTCGATCTCAAATGGACTTAAGCACTTCATCGCTTTTCACCTCCGAGTGAGACAAGATTTGCTTCAAACGCTGTTTTGCACGATAAAGATTATTTTGGATCTTACTTAATGGGACATCTAAGAAAACACACATTTCTTCATAGCTTAAATCATTAGTATAACGAAGAAACAATGTCTTTCTATAATTAGGCGGTAGTTTCTGTATTAGGTGAAGTATCTCTGTGCGATGCTCTGAACGAATGAACTCTTCTTCCGGATTATCTGAAAGAGAAAGTTCAGTTAAATCGTCTGGTAAGCTTGCTGTAGGACGAGTCCCTTTCCACAAATCCTTCAGTAAATTAGCTGCAATCGTATATAGCCAAGCCGCAAAAATCCTATCCAAATCATGTGAGGCCAGCTTAAGATAAGCTTTCATAAAAGTCTCTTGCGTGATGTCTTGCGCATCTTGATCATTAGCCCCCATCCCTCTCAAAAGGCCATAAATTTTGTTCTTATATCGATTTACAAGAAACGAATAGTCTTCCTTATGTCCATCCAGAACATTTTGAATCCATTGCCTCTCTTCCTCTTTTTCAACTTTCGGTACATGTCCCTTCACCCTTAAGCCTCCTTGAAGCACGATACTGTATAGACGATACCTATCAGAACAACTCTCACTTTATACAAAAAAGAGTAGGTCTTCAATTGTATTGAAGACCTACTCTTTTATCTAGCAATTGCGTTTAAGTACAAAATATTCGAATTGATCACGAAGTTCAGCGTCCCTATCAAACCCCAATCGCTCCATCAAAGCTATCGACCTAGCATTCTCGGGTTCAACTGTCGCGTCAATAGTGGTTAGTCCCATTGTTGAAAACCCGAAATCAATAACTCTTTTCATCCCTTCGTACATAAGCCCTTGTCCCCAGTAAGCTTTAGATAAATCAAATCCAATTTCAGCTATAAATTCTTTATCCTCTCTTCTTAGATAGTGGTATCCGCAAGTACCGATAAGCTCGTCCTTATCTTTATCGAACATGCCCCATCTGCAGCCCAAATCATCGATATGGTACTGAATGATCTCTTCGGCCTCTTTTAGATCTTTGCAGGGTTCGATATCCATATATCTAGTAACTTCTTCATCTGAGAAATGTCTAAATACTGCTTCTGCATCTTCTAGATTTAAAATTCGTAGATCGATTCTTTCTGTTTGTAATGCTGGAAACTCGAGTCTTTGATTGATCAAATTTGCACCTTCCATTTCTGATAACTTGCATTGTATTTATTTGGAATAACTCCATGTTAATCATAGTCCTTTGAGAAGACAAGAAGTTTATTCATTGCATTCAAGGCGCACATAATTACCGCGATCCCAGCGAATAAAAGAATAGTCTCCACTTAGACGCTATCAGCTAACGAGTACGCAAAAAAAGAACCTTCATCGTACGAAGGTTCTTCTTCACTATCGTGGATCACCAATCGCTGTTAACTTGATTCATTACGAGATTCTAAATGTATGTGCGATTGGAGCTTGTTCCGTCAATTCATGCGCTGGCAAATGAACGATTATACCTTCCGCAGTCCGTTCGAATGATAATCCTTCCACGCTACCGATCAGGTCGACCTGCTTGATATCGTGTTGTAGAGGCAGATAAATCTCTTGATTTATTTGCGTAGTTTCGCTTGAATACAAATACATTGCATACGTTGTACCTTCTTTTTGTGTGAAAAAACAATGCTCGCCCGCGTAAGGTTCACAAATTCGAGTTCCGTAAATGGCTTCCCCGTGTACACTAAGCCACGCGCCTATTTCCAGAATTCGTTCCACAGCTATATGTGGCAAACGACCATCGGGTTGAGGGCCGACATTTAGCACGAGGTTCCCACCTTTGGCTACAACTTCAATCAATATATGAATGAGTTGTCGTGCCGATTTGTACTCATCCTCATACTTGAAGCCCCATGATTTACTCATTGTAATGCAACTCTCCCAAGGAACATGTACAGGCTTCTCAGGTAGCGTTTGCTCTGGGGTAATAATGTTCTCATAAGCGCCGCCAACCGTCCGATCGACGGCCAAGAGCCATGGTTGTGTCTCACGAGCCTTGTCAACGACTTCACCCAGCCGTATATCTTGACTATTTTGTGCGCTTACCCATCCACCATCAAGCCACAGCATCTCAATCCGACCATAATCGGTCAGAAGCTCCATAATCTGTTGATGCGTAAATTGGACAAATTGTTCCCATAATTCAGGATATTTCTTCGGATTGTAGGAAGACCCGCGATGCATAACTTCACCAGCTAACATCCCTGGTGCCCAATAAGACGGAGTGTGCCAGTCCGCTTTGGAGAAATACGCTGATATACCAAGGCCTTTCGCTCGAAAAGCATCAAATACCTGTCTGCAAATATCAGCATACGGATGTGTGTGGAACGGACAATCTTCTCCTGTAACCCGATAATCCGTCGTTTTTGTATCCCACATACAGAAGCCATCATGATGCTTCGTGGTGAAGGTCAAATATTTAAATCCATTATCTGCAGCGAGCTCTGCCCAGCGTTCCGGTTGGAAGCGGATCGGGTTAAAAGTTTTGTTCGTATCAAAATACTGTTGCTTCAACGTTGCTGCATCCACATCCCAATCAGCGCATTTACGTGACCATTCAGCTTCATGATCACAGAGCATCCACGATGCATCTGTACTTAATTGTGCATACGGTCCCCAGTGCATCATGAGGCCAAGCTTCTGGTCCTGAAACCATTCCAACCGCTCAAGCAGCAATGGATCCTCAGGCGACACATAATCCTCTTCCGAACTAAAATTATGTACACCATCTTTAACAAGCCATTCTTCAACTGAGTTCACTTTACTCATGGGATATACCATCCTCTCATATTTACGAAATGTAATCAGGAACTAAGGAACTGCTTCAATATAGCTGACACGAGTACAGCCTGAGCTCTCTGACCTTGTTCATTAAAATGATATAAATCTTCAGGATCAGCCACACGATAATCGCTTCTTCCATACATGGGAGTATATAAATCAGTGATTGTTAACCCATGTTTCACAGCAACTTCGGAAGCAGCTCGATTTCTGTCAATGACGCGGTCATTCTTGTCATGATCAATCTTCCCATGTTCCCCCTTCGTTGTGACCTGTGTCGAAGTCGCAACAACGATTTTGGCTTTTGAAAGGGATTGTATATACTGTATTACGGAATCTAAGGATTCCTTGTATTCCTCCAACGGTACATGCCATCCATGTAGACCATTATTGAAATGTATGATCTGATATACATAGTCCTCACCGTGCATCAGCATATAATCTATTTCCTTGAGTAGCACGGCATTATCAATCGCTTTTGAGGTTACTAACTTATCAACATAAGCTAGACCCCTTAACTGTTCTTGTACAAAAGGATGATACCCATTCGTAATAGAATCGCCAATAAGTAAAATCCGCGGCAAATCCTGCTTATCGGCTTCCTCCCTCCACATTTGACACCATTCATATTGTTCGAGACGCTGCCCTTGTGCCATAAACAATTCCTCCTCTAATTTTTACCAATCGCAAGTTCGTTCTGGTAACGGATCCTGATCTTGAATCAATCGATGAGTAAGCATTTCCATGAGCTCTAGCTTTATTTCCTTATAGCTTGATTCGAAAAATTGATTGCATCGTTCTTCTGGATCGAGATGCAAATCATACAACTCGCCATATGCTTCTCCAGCAAATATGACTAATTTATATCGTTCGGTCCGCATGCACTTCGCTTGGATGCCCCGATCATGTGCATCATAGGCCGTAATGGCCGAAGTTCTGACCTGAGGTATTGATCCCATCATCACGTCGAGCTGTGAAATGCCCTGGACACCGTATGGCTTCTTCTGCCCGATTGCACTCAGCAATGTTGGCACAATATCAACATGCTCCATCAAACCCTCTACCCTGATACCTCCACTCACATCGGGATCACGAATGAGCATCGGGATGCGCGTTAATCCTTCATAGAGCCAGGGTCCTTTATATAAAAGTCCATGGTCACCGAGTAATTCCCCGTGATCGCTCGTAAACACAATCACCAGCTCATCATACATTCCCTTTTCTTTCCACACATCAACCATACGACCGATCTGTTCGTCGATGAATGTAATCATCGCATAATAATTCCGTGTTAATCGAATTAAATGCTCATCCTGATGCTGATGAGGCTCTGCTCCTCCAGGCCAATATCCTCGTTCCCCCTGACGAAGTAGATGCTCAGGCCGTAAAGCTAGCTCACCAGGCTGCATGCGAGGCAGCTCAATTTCTATATTGGCATATCGATCTGCATATTCACGAGGTGGATCAAACGGATGATGTGGGTCTACAAAGCTGGTCCAGAGAAACAGCGATTCCTCACCTTCGTGCGCACGAATCGCTTCAATGCTCTTCTCGGCGATCCAATACGTTTGATGCAGTTCCGCAGGCATATCGCGTTCCCACACATCGCCTTGTGCATCCTCTCCGCGATAGCGATCGCGGATAAATCGCCCGTACACTTCCGGATCCTTCTCTTGCAGCCAATCATAATATTCACCGATCATATTATCTTCTGATATATGGATCTCATCGAAGCCGTAATACGTACCGTCCGAAGCTCTGCCCCGATCGCGATAAGATACATCTTCTGCCGCCATGTTGAACCCTGGCTTACATTGAGGGCGGAAATGCATTTTACCTACACCAACTGTCCGATAACCTAATGGCTTCAAATGATCGCATAACGTCATTTCATCTTCCCGAAGCGAAACACCAATATTCCACGCGCCATGAACATGCGGGTATCGACCAGTGAAAATTGAAGCGCGAGATGGTGTACACACTGGGCTTGGACAATACGCTTTGGAAAATACAATGCCTTGGGACGCAAGTTCATCGAGCGCAGGCGTTTGAACCTTCTCATTTTCATAGCCAATCGTATCAGCGCGCATTTGATCCGTTGTAATCAGCCAAATATGTTTCTTTTTCATCTTCTGTTTCCCCTCCACCAAAAGCTATGTAGGCGTTTACAAAACAAATGAAACAATACCTTA
Organism: Paenibacillus sp. FSL R10-2734; assembly: GCF_037963865.1. Lineage (NCBI taxonomy): Bacteria > Bacillati > Bacillota > Bacilli > Caryophanales > Paenibacillaceae > Paenibacillus > Paenibacillus sp. FSL R10-2734. The sequence goes on from NZ_CP150170.1 coordinate 4,465,502, forward strand.
ATTACATCGTACCATAGCCGTTTTTGATCATCAGCGGTAATAATATTGGATTTGAGGTAATTTTATTCAAGACAAAGATCCCCACCGCTTAAACGATTGGGATCAGCTGCCGTTTGAGTTGGACTCATATGGCAAAATAATGATTGCAAATAGCTGTCCATCTTCATTATTGCGATAGCTGAGACCATACCGATTACCATAATTTATTTTGACCCGCTCATTTACGTTCTGAATACCAAATCCGTCTGAATCCCGAAGCACTTGTACAGATCCCCTGAGATAATTATTTAACAGCTCGGCATCTGCTCCCGGACCATTATCAACCACCATCATTTGTATGGTTTCTTCAAATCGACGACCGATAATTTCAATCTTCCCATCTTTTTTCAGCTTGGATATGCCATGCATAATGGCATTCTCTACAAGGGGCTGAATGATAAACTTAGGAACCTGCATATCCAATATACTAGGATCGATCTCATATGTTACAGCAAAGTGACTATACCGAATGAGTTGTATTTGAGCGTACGTTTTTACATGCGCAATTTCTTCGCTCAGTTGCACCTTATCATCAGGATGCTTAATACTGTATCGCAATATATCTGCCAAGGAGGAGACCATCGTAATCACTTTTTCGTCATTCTTTGATAATACCATCCAGTTAATGGCATCCAGCGTATTGTAAATAAAATGAGGATTTATCTGCGCTTGAAGCCTTTTCAATTCTTCATCCTTCTGCTTATTCGTGCTCTCATAGACATCGTCCATCAAATGGTGTATTCGCTTCATCATACTATTAAAGCTGTTATATAAATATCCAATTTCATCTTGTTGTGGAGACTTGATACTAACATCAATATTACTTGTGCTTCGAATATGCCGCATCGTCATAGCTAGCCGGGTAATCGGTTGTGAGATTCGTTTTGAGATCAGAATGGTTAATCCGCCACCCGTAATAATACAGAGTAGTGTCGTTATAATGATAATATTCCGAATAACAGCCAAACTTGCTGTTATATCATTCTTCGGAATCATTGTTACTAATTTCCATCCCCATTGCAACGTATATACCGTTGTGATTACATCCCCCCGGGTATCACGCAATGTAAAAGATTCCTCGTTGCTTCGCTCCAGCTTCGCTTGAGGAATGTTATAGGATGAAATTTGTTGTCCTACAGCCTCTGTATTGTTGCTATAAATGACCTGCTGGCTATCATTCACCAGATAAATCTGTGTTGATTCTGTTAATCGAGATGCTTCAATATGACTGGAGAAATAATTACGATCAATTCCTACGACGATGACACCCATGTTGTCGATATAATTTGGGACCCTTATGTACTTATTTCTTAGAAGTCGAGCTATATAAATATGATTATTGTCTTGTGGGAGTGTAAACGTGTACAGAGCTCCATCAGCCTCCTCTGTCGCTCTATACCACGATTCGTTACTTACTGAGACAGAATTGGATACCCGATTCTTATCAAAAGTACGCTCGTTAATCGCTAAGGAATTTAGTTCCTTAGAAATCTGATATCCATCAAACAGGAACAAGGTGGTGTGGTAGCTGTCCAACGAACTAAGAATCGGCACTGTGGAAAAATTATCCAACTGATCTTGTAAAACACTCTGATCTATTAATACTTGTAAGGCATCGTCCGAATCCCGATTCAAAATATCAGCGATGGCTTTGTTTGAGAAAAAGTAGGCTGTTGCTTGATTAATTCCATTAGTCAAATTCTCGATATTTTTTTTGTTCTGTAGCATTATATTGGCCTGATCTTCTATCATACGATTTACCATGATCTTACTAAACATCATGTAGATCGTTCCATTCGATGCCACAATCATTATCGTAATCACAAGAATAAAAAATAGTGAAATCTTGAAATTAATACTTTTTATGAGCGACATCAGTGCACCCGTCCTGACTCTCCCCGTTTGAGGTTTCGGTATTCTGTCGGTGTAATCCCCATTACCTTTTTGAATACTTTAGAAAAATAGTGCGGATCTTCAAAGCCAACGGCATCGCATAGTGTCGACAATTTGATCGCTGGGTTCTCCATCAACTCACAAGCCTTCTTGACTCGGTAATCTGTAATAAATGTTTTGATATTCACGCGTGCGGTTTGACTGAAGATTGCGCTTACATAAGAAGATGTAAGCTGTAATTGATCGGATATGGAGGCGACCGATAGATTCACGTCAGCAAAATGTTCATGAATATAGCGTTTTACATAATCTACCGTGGAATCAATTCGAGCATTCTTCTTGGTCATTGTCAGTTGAACGAAATCTAAACATATGTTACTAACGTACAGTTCAATATCTTTTCTCGTTTTCTTATGATATAGAACATCTAGAACATCCTTCTTAAATGCAAAATTGTCATCCAAGTTGATGCCTAGCTCCAACACATAATCGAATAACATGTTCACGAGTTTAATACATAACTCTTTCGAATCGGAAATATTAAGGTTCAGGGAGGGTAGAATGTCGTCAAAATAATTCTTAAAAAAATCTTGATCACTATTCTTTAAAGCGGCGATGAAGGATTTCTCTAGATCGGTGTTATAGTAAGTGGCGTAAAAGCTTTTCTTCGTATTCGTTTTCTCTGCCAGCTCACGCATATGTACAATAAGCTGGTTGATCTTGTTTCGGTTAATAGGCTTTACGATAAAGTCCCGAACTCCATACTTCATAGCTTCACGAGCATACTCGAACTCATCATGTGCACTCAGGAGAATAATATGCGTATCCACCATACTCTTATAGATGTTCTCACATAACTCCAGCCCGTTCATCACTGGCATTTTGATATCACTAATGATTAGATCAGGGCTCTCTTTTATTGCAATTTGTAGTGCCTCCAAGCCGTTACTGGCAGTACCTAGCAACTCAGCATGTATTTCATCCCACGGAATTACTTTCTTTAGTCCTTCGCATACCATCCAGTCATCATCAACGATGATCACTTTCATTATCTCACCCTCCGATTCATTATTTACTCTCGCAGCGAGCAAAAATGTATGAATAGATCCCGTACTGGTTATTGGAAAGACCAACTAAAGCCGTATTTCTTTCTTCATCATAGAACAACCTTCCTTCAACGACAATATAATTCATAATACATATGCATCCAATCTAAGATCGGTTGAGGGTTCTCTAAACTATGGGGGTGATGCCCAATGCCAGGTTTGACGATCATCATAATCGCGCCACCTCGTTGTCGATAACGTTCTTCCAGTATGGCTGCATTCTCATGAAATGGCACTACTTCATCGGCATCGCCAGCTACGATCAAGATGGGAATGTTCGCCTGCAAGACATTTTCGATGCGATCGAGTGGTGAATCTTGAAATTTATCCGATTCCTCTTCAGTTATACCATATACAGACAAGCATTGACTCCACTCTGCCTGTGCTCCATTTCCCACTCCCTTGCCTCCTGGCCAGCTTCTAATATCCAGTACCGGTGCGTCAAGGTACATGAGCATCACATGATTCGGATACGATCCAGCATAATTAAATGCGTACAGGCCACCGCGACTGAAGCCGAACAGCGCCGCCTTCGCAGCAAGCTCATATGTCGACCTCACATACGTATAGAACCCATTCATTAGCTCTACTGCAGCAGGACATCCATACATATCATTTAATTTATAATAGGCAATCGCCCATCCCTGCTCTAGTAACGCCATATCCGCTTGTGCGAATGCATCAAAAAATTCTGAACGCCAAACCCACGGACGACATTTCGCCGCTTTCTTTGGAAAAACGACTAGCCCCTCTCTGCTCGCAAATATAAAATCATGGCGGATATACCCCTTCCATTCCGTTGAGGTTACTACCGTCGTGTTATTGTTATTTTTATTCATATAATTAGCATCCCCCTCTCATAATCCAAGTAGAAATTGTAATGCCTTATCATTGAACTTAGGAAGGTTCTCATGACCAAAATCAGGGTAAATCTCTAGTTTTTTATTCGACGTAAGCTTGTTGTAGGTAGCAAATTGTGTAGATGGCGGACATATCGTATCCATGAGCCCTACGCCCATCAGCACTTCGCCTTGAATTCGTTCAGCTAAATGTTGAATGTCGATGTAGCCTAACTTCATGAAAATCTCATCCTCACGCACATGCTGCGGATCAAAGTTGCGAAAGTAATACTCAAGTTCAAAATAGGCATCCTTCGCCTGATCCATCTCCCATACGCGCAGATAGTCACTCAAGAATGGATATACAGGCGCAAGACGCTTAATACGAGGTTCCAATGCGGCACATGCAATCGTTAATCCTCCACCTTGAGAGCTCCCCATGACACCTACCCGCTCCGGGTCTACCTCAGGCATCTCCATAGCAATACCAGCAAGTTGTGCTGCATCAAGATATATCTGTCGATACAAAAGTTTATCCGGATGATCATTCAGACCACGAATGATATGGCCACGATACGTAGTCCCCTTTACGCCACCCACATCCTCCGATCGTCCGCCTTGACCACGGCAATCCATGGATAATACAGAGAAACCTAATAATGCATACGATAGCTTATCTGTCCAATCTTGAGAACTTCCTGAATATCCATGAAATTGTACGACTGCTGGATGCGGGGTTATGACATGCTTTGGTCGAATATATTTGGCATAGATTCTAGCACCACTTACGCCTGTAAAGTATAAATCGAAGCAGTCTGCATGTGGAACTTGAAAATCACTCGGAATGAGTTCAATCTGAGGGTCTATTGCTTTCATTTCAGCAATCGCACGAACCCAATACACGTCGAAATCTGCTGGACGTGGATTTCTCCCTTGATACATATATAGTTCCTTTAACGGCATATCTATTAATGGCATCTATGGGTAACCTCTTTTCTATTTACAAAATAACTATGTTATACCTTTGCTTACATCCCTTGTGTAGAATGCATCCTAATTTGTTCTTCCGTAAGTGCGATATTGTACAAACGCACCTCTCCAATACCACCTTTGAATAAATGAGAGGGGCCATTTCCTGCTGCACTAAGCTCCGCACCGATATACATATGATTCGGATTTGCTGGTTGCGTAAGATATACCTCTGACTGAGACGCAGCGATCCGTTTACCGTTCAAATACAATACAAATTCATGATCGTGACGCGTCACTGCAATATGACTCCATGTTTGTATTAGAATCGAGGGTGTTGTGCAGTCTCCCACTAGCACCTGATGCTCACCGGACTCATTATTCATTGCAAAGTACAATTTACCGCTCTGTATATATAAGCTCCATCTATAACGCTGTACTACATCTTGCTGCTGAGCGATAATCATCTGACATGAACTCTCTGATCGTTCTTCGACGTTAATCCATGCTTCAGCACTGAACTGAGGTCTATTCTCGATAATTCTCCCACCCAAGTCGATAAATGTACTTAGACCATTAAGCCACAGGTTTGGATGTTCTTCATTCGATAAACTGTTGATACTCCCTTTAATGACGGCATCTTTTCCTTGTGCAATATCCTTTACGATTGACCCCACACTTTGTTGAAATAAGAACTTGCGTACAAGACCATGTTGAAATTGCTGGCTACTATCGTTCGCAATACTATTACCTACCTTGGCTTGATCCTTTACACGATTGACTTGCACGATGTAATCAATATCTGGTGAGAGTACACTTGTCGTAAGCACAACGATTCGTTGATCCGTCTGTATACTTGCATCTTCAATCTTAACATCATGATCTATGACGTAGTTCATTACGGTTTCAGTACTTGAAGGATCTAGGGATTCACTAAATGCAAGCCGAACACTAGTATATGATTCTGTAGTAACATGCAAGAGGACAGGTGCGGTTGTGTCTGGTAATGTTGTTACAACAATTGCCTTAGATCTATTGCCTTCTACGGAGCCTCCGCCATACACAGCAGCTACTTCATACGTGTAACTTGTCTCTTCCACGACCCCCTCATCTCTGAAATGTCGATAGAACGACTTGGCAATCCATTCGCCATTGCGATAAATATGGTACCCCCCACCGAATAACTCTTCAGCGTCTGATGTGTGCCAGAATAATTCAATGGAATGATCGCTTGGGGATGCGATTACATCCTCAATGACGATATCAACCACAGAGGGTGCTTCGACATCCTCTGGTGCATAGAGCACGAACCAAGAATAACTCATTGGCGGTAGTGTGACCTCCACCATGACATTCCCATTCGAATCAATCACATAGGCTTGTAGTTCTACTCCTTCCCGCGAAATCATGACTTGTCGGTCCGTCGGGTAAGCATCCGGGTACGCATATGGTTGCGGCACTTCAGGTAAATGTGGATCCAATATAGGCCATTGGCCATAGGCCCGAATTTGCTTCGGATGTGAGCCTGGCACAGGTGCATGTGGAGCTTTTAGCTCCGTCATTCCTGTGTAATACAATGGGATCGTTAAGGTCTCTGTCTGATATTCATCCGTCTGATTATAGACCATCATCAGGCCTTTTTCCTTCGAGTCTGTGTTCACATGAAGAATTGCATCCAAACCGGTTGTCCGTTCATCATTGGTTAAGCTAAATTCAGGTGGTTTAATGTGAACGATGTCAGAGTTCAATATGGCCCGGTATTTCTTATAAAAGGATGTCCACTTGCAGACGATCGCCTTCGTCGCTTCAGAATCGAATAATCGCTTTCCACGATAAGCTGCCATAACGCCACTTCCGAAATTTTGCGCAAGTACAAAGTCATAGTCTTGGATGTTAGTACTTAACGGCTCGAAGGTCGCGTCCATTCCTCCCCCATGATAGACATCCAGCGGTACAAACGTCCAGCCCATAGATGGTGTCTTCTGATAGGTTCCGTTATAGATCACCTGTCTGCCGAAGATGAGCTGTTCTCGACGAGGCTGGCTCCACGCTATTTCCTCATATCCCATGGAATTTTTGTTATATCCATTCAGATAAAACCAATCCGCTACGTTAGAGTATACATCTCGATCACGCAAATCTTTACCCATTTGTACCGTTGAATGTAACCATTGACTGACTTGGGAGTTTAATGGATATGCGGGGTTTACCGCCATCGGATAAGCCCCATCAATTTCAATGACATCCAAACCCGTTTGATCGATAAAACGCTTAACATCCTCCCAGTACTGTTTAAATGTTGGAGAGGTCATATCACGCATCCTGCCCCACACATTAGAATCATAGGAATCGGACCATGCACCATCCTCTCGAACAGTTAACATGGTATATGCGCCAATTTTAATACCTTTGCTATGCGCATAATCATACAGTTCCTTATGTTGCTGAATATAGGCTGCATCGGTGCTCTCTATGTTCGCTTCAGAACCAAAGGATTGAATAATCATCTCGAAGCCCGCTTCTGCAGCTTGATCAATGGCTTCACGAACGATGTCATCATCATCTGAGATAATATGCATGAAAATCGGATTGTCTGTAATCTGCGGGAACAGCGTTCGGTACATCTTACGGATCTCCAACGTCTTCCATTCAAAAAAATCAACACCATGCAATAATTCAAACGTTATAAAGCTTTCAAATTCCGAACCGCTTTTTAGTAACCATTCTGGCCCTACGGTAAAACTGCATGTCAGTAGACTTTCACCCTCTGGAACGGTAGCCCACGTCACTGTTCGATGTATATCGTTATTTCTGCATATGTTCTTCCCGTAGCCTTTAAAGCTCGTTTCCACATGCAGCTGGTCTCGTTTTGCTGTTTCTACCCATAATTGTTCTACGACTAAGCCCGTAATTACAATATCTTCTTCCCCCTGATTCATGACCTTCAGTACTTTACTGATCACGGGAATTCCTTGATAAATCTCGTAAGTAACTTCAATCGTTACATACTGATAGAGTTCCGGAAAGTCAGGCGTAGCTTCATATGTAATCGTCACCCTTTTGCCAATGGCAGGCCATGGTGTGACTTTGCTAAGAGGATCAGAATACGTACTTGGCTTCCATTCATAACGTTTTATAGGGTCACCAATGACATAGCTGACATATCGGAAGGTGTGACTGGAAACGCCAGAATCACCAATGTCAAATGGAATTCCATCCAGCATAATTTTGGCATCGGACTTTGTCGTTGAACCTGTAAGTAAATCCAAATTTGTATATACATTTCGATACGACACTGTACACATATGTTCTTGGATGGATAACACGCGCTCTACCAGCCCGTTTGTTATTACAATGCTATTATTTTCTTCCCTTATTACTGCCTGATCTGTACAAGGTTTAACAACCCAATCATTCGTTACAATTTTCTTTGCTCCTGTTATTTCACTGTTCTGTATACGGCTCATCATCCACTCAGCCTCCTGCTAATTCATAACTATTTCATGAGCACGAATCATTGTTCTGCTAGACAAAGACCTCCACGATGATACTGCAATATTCACCATGAAGGCACAGGAGTTGTTACTTGTTATATACTTCAAATTCATACATGCCGAGGCGATTGTACTGCGTAAAGCTAGATTGAGAGCTTGGTATATTCGGAGACCCGAAGGTAGAAATGAACACACGAAGTCGTAAAGTCGTAACCGGATCGAACGATACCGTTTTGTAGGCTCCCATCAATCCACCTGTGTATACGTCTACCCATTGCATACCATCCCAAGACTGAATCGAATAGGACTCAACGTTGTCACCATGCTCCTTCAATACAACGGTATTGAGCGTTGTCGGTTGATTGAAATCGACCTGCAGGTACACATTTGAAGTTACACTGGCAGGAGCCTGCCAATATGTCGTTGTATCATTGTTGTCAAAGGCTCTTGAGACGGTGTACGTACCATCACTCGTATTCGCAGCATATGTCTGATTCAACGCTAGATTGGTTAGATTTCGATATTGCTCATGTTGGTCCTTCTCTGACACAATTGCAGACAACAGCGATTTCGAATTCGAAACGGCTATATCGCCAAACAAATGCCAGATCATCACACCCCGTAATCCTTTATCTTGGGCTAGCAGCATCTTCCGCTTATTCATATCGATCCCGTTAAAATAAACATCCTTTACAGCCGTTACCCCGTGCGGACTAATAACCGTCTTCCCAGAAACGAAATTTGTCTCATCAGAAATTTGCGTCGTAGGTGTTTGCGTATCCATCAAATAATCGTAATCCGCCCAAAACGCTGTACCATCTGTTGGTCTACCATACCATGCCAATCCCAGATTCACTTTATTGGAAGGCATGCCTAAACCCGTGAAATAACTGAGTGCATTCACCGTTTGTTCCAACGTTGCATGATAATATCCGAGATCATAGATCATGACATTAATTTGCTCAATGCTAGCAAAGGCATTACTACTTAAGTTAACCCCCCATGGAGCAAGAGCAACCGATATGTCTTTACCATGCTTACCAAGCAATTGTTGTAATTCAGTAAGACCCGCGCTGAAATTATTCCACTGGGTTGAATTCGCTGGATATTCCCAGTCAATATCTACGCCATCGAAGCCATACAGATCCAAGAAGTTAAGAACATTTGCAGCATAATTCGCTCTTGTCGTTGGATTCGACATTATACTTGCAAATACGGTTGAATTTCCGGTAATTGTTACCCATTTCTTAACTTTATTCGATCCGATGAGAGCATCTAATGTATCCACATATTGAGTCCAATTAGAATTCACATTCATGATATTCCCGTTGCTGTCTGTGGACTGAAATCCGATCGACACCACATCTGTTACATCATTAAATGCATCTGCGTCCAAATCATTGAGCACAAAGCTATCGGGATGAATATAACCTGTAATTCCGAAAGTCTTTGGTTTCAACGTATAAGTATCAATGCCGATACCATACGTAAATGTTCCTCCACCTGCCTCTTGAAGCTTAATCGTATTGCTAGAACCCGCGTTCAAGTAGATCGTTACGGCTTGGTTGACGAATGTATTCCAGCCACCTGTGCCTTTAAAGACTACATCCATGACTTTTATGCCATTCACATATAAGGCTTTGGTCGCTTGAGTATCTCCTGAAGCGTAACGAATCGTCAGCTCATAAGCTCCACCAGTTCCACCGTCCACATTATTGATCTGATTATAGGCGTTCGTTACATGTAAACTTCCAGCGATTTGCTCATTCGAGGCATTCGTATAGCTCGCAACCACTGCACCATTGCCCATGATTCCATTCTCTGCTTCATATGTCTGATCTATCGGACTCACACGATTGGAAGGAGGTGTTATGGTATAGTTGTCGATATTGACACCATACGTATAAGTTCCCCCACCGGTCTCTTGGATCTTAATCGTGTTACTTGTTCCAGGATTCAGTATAATTCCGACAACTTGACTATGGAAGGTATTCCAGCCACCTGTGTTGCTAAATTGTAGATCTGACACTTTCGTTCCATTTACATATAAGGATTTCGTAGCCTGCGTACTACCATTTGAATATTGAATTGTTAAATAATAAGTTCCGCCTTCTGCACCGCCATCTACACTATTGATCTGATTATACGCATTCGTTATGTGAAGACTTCCTACGGATTTATCTCCAGATGCATTACTAGAATCATCAATAACGGCACCGTTCCCAAGAACACCATCTTCTGCTTCATAGACAACGCTGTTCGCAGCAGCGTGAATCTTACCTTGAGGAGGAATCCCAACAAACACACCTAAACCGATTACAACAGAAAGGCACATCAACATATAACGTTTCAACATAGAACACGCTCCTTAATTGTTGTTGTCTGGTAACGGTTAACATATCTTCTAATAAAAAAGCGACCTAGCAAATATGTCAGGTCGCCGCTTATTATGAAATCCATTAACCAGATGTTACTTTTGTGTTGCCTTCCATGCCTCTACCTGTTTCTGTACTTCTGCAGTCAACTTATCCGCACCGTTCGCTTTTAGCTTATCGATAAATTTTGGTAGGTACGTCTTCGGATCGACCATTCCATAATCCAAAGGCTTTTTAAACTCTTTCACTACGTTCTGCAATGCAGCAATTTCCGTCTGAACCGGTGTAGCATCAAAATTGAAACCAAGATGTGATGTCGGGATAGATGCATCATTAAATTTCTTAAATATGTCTACGATATTAGCAGGATAAGAAACGTCCCATGTTTGATTGAATACTGTTCCCCACTGCCAGCCAAATGTATAATCATATGGATGATTTTTTGCATCAATGCCAGCTACTGCAGAACGATCCAATTGATCCCCCTTCATGACATAATGTGTCCCTTCAATACCATGGCGTAAAAGCGTTCCAACATACTTATCCGTATTTACGAGGTTCAATAGCATCATCGCGCGATCCTTATGCTTAGAATTCGCGGAAATGGCTTGTAATCCACCAAAAACATCGGATGTTTCAAAAATAGGATTCGCTAGCGGAATATAGGTGACGCCATGACCAACCTGAGTCGCATATGTCGTTTCATAGCCTGGGGCATAGCCAATCGGCCAGGCAAAGATTTTACCCGCTTTATCATCCGCCGTAATCTTACCTTCTTCGTTATACTTCACAGTATCTTTTGGCAAGTATCCAGCGACCCACCACTGATGTTGCAGCTCTGTAAATGCGGCGTACTCTGGTGTTGCATATTGATTAAATACCTCGGCAGATTGTGATGCATAAGTATTCGTTGTATCCACCTTAGCAACTGCAGGCAAATCCCAGTCCCCTGTTAAATGTTCAGCACCTAGTATCATATCTGCTGTTAAGCCTGTAAAAGGGATGATACTAGGATCCTTCTGTTTCAAATCTTTAAAGTATGGTTCTAAATCCTCAATTTTCTTCACTTTCGTCAAGTCATAACCATACTTATCCGCAATATCCGTGTTAATAAACAAGCCGTATTGGTGACCCACCTCTTTATAGCTTGGAACGCCATAGATTTGTCCTTTCACACTAACGGCATCCCACATCGCTTTGGGGATAAAATCCTTCGTTTCTTTACCATATTCATCAAGAAGCTCATTCATCGGTGCAAATGCACCTTTTGCTACGTTAGGTAAGTATTGATTAACCCACCCCGCTGTAAATACAACGTCATACGGTTGACCCGTGGACATGATCAGCGGTATTTTTGTAGTAAAATCATCGTTCGTCATGACGACGAGATTCACCGTTGTATTGATCTTTTCTTTTAAATATTTATTCAATTCATCAATTACCAATTTCTCATCTTTCATTTTAGTACCCATATTCTGATACCAAGTTAATTCGACAGGGTCTAGATTTTGGGAAGAATCATCTTGCTTCTGCTCGTCTGTTGAAGTAGATGATGTTTGAGAAGTAGATGGCTCCGCAGTATTCTTACTCGTACATCCAGTTAACATAATAATTAGAACCAGTGATGTCATAAGTAGCCCTTTGAACTTTCTCATTCTTTTTCCCCCTATAAAAATATAATATATATGCTAACCGCACTTGGCGAGATCAGCCTTTGACACTACCCAGCGTCAATCCTTTGACAAAGAACTTCTGGAAGAACGGATAAGCAAATAAGATCGGAACCATAACCAATACCGTTAATGCCATCCTACCACTCTCTGTCGGAGAATTAAGTGCTAATTGAATACCGTCAGCCGAATTAGCAAGCTGCGAATTCTGCTTAATGAAATCGAGACTACTCTGCATTTTCATCAATAAATATTGAATGGGCACCAGCTTCGCATCATTGATATAGAGCAGTCCTAAAAACCAATCATTCCAATAACCAATGACGCTGAACAAACCGATTGTCGCCAATCCCGGCTTCGATAGAGGCACGATAATCCGTGTAAATATCGTCCATTCCCGTGCACCGTCTATTTTGGCTGATTCAATAATATCGTGTGAAATTGTCGTTGCAAAAAAGGTTCGAAGAATAATGACATAAAATGCGTTTACAGTATACGGTAGAATTAACGCCCAAATTGTATCATCGAGATGTAATAATGAGGTGTTAACCATATAGGAAGGTACTAGTCCTCCACTAAATAACATCGTGAAGAAGGTGAAAAAGGATAATGCTTTCCCGTATTTAAAATCCTTGCGTGAGAGAGTGTAGGCGAACATAGACATCACGACGAGGCTCAGAAGGGTACCTCCGACAGTTACGATAATGGAAATAATATATGACTGAAGGATCTGATCCCCTGTCTTGAACAAAAATTCGTACGCTTCGAGACTAAATGCCTTCGGGAAAAATTGATATCCATACGTATTTAAGTCCTGTTCACTTGTAAAAGAAACGACAAGGACGAGTATCACAGGCAGGATGCATATCAGCGTAAAGATGAGCATCAAGCCGTGCATTATAATACTCCAGGGTAACGACACGGAGTTAATTGAATAGTGTTTTCTACGAGCTACTGCCATACCTGTACCCCCTCTCTCTAAAATAGTGCTTGCTCTTTATCGATTTTTCGGACAACCAGATTGGATACTAGCACTAACACAAATCCTATGATGGACTGGTAGAAGTTCGCGGCAGCCGACATCCCGATATTCCCTAACGTCTTAAGCCCGTTGTATACATAGGTATCGATTACTTGTGTCACTTCGTACAGTTGCCCAGAATCACGAGGAACCTGGAAGAACAACCCGAAATCTGCGTAAAAGATTTTGCCTATGGCTAGAATCGTTAGAATAATCATCATCGGCTTGAGTGCAGGAATCGTAATATGCCAAATCTGCTTCCATTTCGAAGCACCATCGATCACAGCAGCTTCATAATATTCACTTGAAATACTCATAATGGAGGCAAGGTAAATGACACTGGTATATCCAATGGACTTCCATAGGTGAGCGAAGACTAGAATATACGGCCAATATTTTGTCTCTGAATACCACGCTATGGGGTCAAATCCCAGGGATTGAAGCAATGAATTCAAATACCCCTTATCGACATTCAGAAATGCGTAAAAGATAAAACCAGCTACAACCCACGAGAGGAAGTACGGCATAATGGTGAGCACTTGATACATTCTCGACATAAATCTACTCTTAATCTCGTTAAAGACAATAGCTAGAGCAACCGACAGAATCAATCCTAATACAATAAATAGAGCGTTATACAACAAGGTGTTGCGCGTAATATTCCAAGCATCACTTGTAGCAAACAAAAATTTGAAGTTCTCGAAACCGGACCACGGGCTGGCAAAAATTCCATCCGTATAATTATACTGTTTGAATGCTAGAACGACCCCAAACATCGGCAAGTAGTTAAATATAATAAGAAAAATGATTGCTGGAAGCGCCATCAAAAATAGAGCCCTATTAATTCTAATCTCCCTAACCAACCTCATTATGACCTTCCTTTCTATTTCAAATATTTCCTATAAATTAAGGTTAACATATGGTCTTTAAGCAATCAGCGGGAATAATATTTGATTTGTGGTAATTTTACGGAATTTTTGAATGCGTTTACATTATGCGTTTTATATGCATAAAAAGCTTCCTGTTTGTACAACCGATTTACTAGGAATCAGCCCCACTACAGGAAGCACTTACATAATATTTGAAAAACAATACTGCTTTACGGTTTGCCCCGTTGATTCTAACGTATACTGATTCACTGGAACAAAAACGTCCAGATTACCACGTAATGTATCCGATTCATATTCCTCGCGGAACAATCCTCGTTGCTGCAAAATTAGTACCACATGATCGCTTACTTAACTCCTTTATTTCTGGTTTCATCTCCTATGTTAAGCACACGATCGACCCATCCCTGGTAAAACTGTTCCTCATGAGAAACTAGAATCACAGTACCGTTAAATTGAATTAGAGCTTTCTGTAAAGCGTCTTTCGTTTCAGCATCTAAATGATTGGTTGGCTCATCCATGATTAGGAAGTTGTATTCTGAAAGCAGTAATAAGCACAACTTAACTTTAGATTGTTCGCCGCCACTAAGTGTACGGATAGACTGTGTTACAAGGTTATCTTTAACCACACACTGCGCTAGATGGCGACGTATTTCCTTTACTGTCAGTTTGGGATCATAAGCTGAAATCACCTGAATAGGGGTCATTGTATCGTCTTCCCAAGCTAAATCTTGCTCGAAATAACCGATTTTTACTTGTTCTGCGAACTTAAACCTACCGGTAATCCCCTGAATTTCTCCAACCAACGTTTTAAGCAATGTTGATTTCCCGATTCCGTTAAACCCTCTAATCACGAGCTTTTGTCCACCACGGATAGAAAAATTCAGTTTTGGCAACAAAGGCTTATCGTAACCAACCACTAAGTGATCCACTTTAAGCGCTACATGTGACGTACAAGGAAGCTCCTTAAAACGGATAGACGCTTTGGAGACAAAAGTAGGAGCAGCGATTCGTTCCAGCCTATCCAGCTGTTTCTGGCGACCACGGGCAATTTTGGAATTGACACCTGCACCGTTTTTTCGAATGAATAGTTCAGTAGTTTCGATTTTTTTCTGCTGTGCATGATATTGCCGGATATGACTTTCTCGTAAATGTTCCTTCTGCTTCACAAAATCTGAGTATTTCCCATGGTATTTTTTAATCGTTTCCCCTTCAATATCGCAAATACTAGTGGATATTTTATCAAGAAAGGCATAGTTGTGAGATAC
The DNA here is from genome assembly GCF_037963865.1 of Paenibacillus sp. FSL R10-2734. Taxonomy (NCBI): domain Bacteria; kingdom Bacillati; phylum Bacillota; class Bacilli; order Caryophanales; family Paenibacillaceae; genus Paenibacillus; species Paenibacillus sp. FSL R10-2734. The sequence goes on from NZ_CP150170.1 coordinate 4,481,063, forward strand.
GACAATGAACGCTTGATTGAATGCAATCAGATATTCAGCGAGCCAGTTAACATGTTCCGTATCCAGATAATTGGTTGGTTCATCGAGCAATAGCACATCAGGTTGTTCAAGTAAAAGCTTGGCCAGTATGACTTTAGTCCGCTGCCCCCCACTTAACTGCTCTATGGGGCGGTCGATTCCAATCGCGTTAATCCCTAGACCCGTAACCATCTTACTGATGTTGCTCTCTAACGAATAGTAGTTTAGCGCTTCTAAACGTTCCTGATAGTCTGCTGCCTTTTGTAATAATAGCTCATTGCCAGTTACAGCGCATTCCTCATAAAGATCATTCATTTTTCGTTCTAGTTCATATAATTCTGAGAAAGCCTGTCTTAAATAATTATGAACCGTACTGTTTCCATCCATGGCAGCATATTGATCGAGATGACCAATTGTAATATTAGGCTGCCACTTTATCATTCCCTCGTCCGGAATCACTTCGCCCGTTAAGATGCTAATCAACGTACTCTTTCCCGTTCCATTCTGTCCAACCACCCCTACATGCTCACCCTTGTACAAATCCATAGAAACCTGTTTGTATAGAACCTTATCGCCAAAAGCATGCGTCAAATTAGAAACCTCAAGTAAACTCATTTCCTATTCCTCTTTTCTGAAATTAATTAAGAACGCAAAAAAAGCAGAAGACACTGCACCCTTAGGTGCAAGCCTTCTGCTTGTCAGTACACGAATGAACGGCACGAACATATAATTGTCAGTGTAGAAACTGAGCAATATAACACAAAAGGCTGTAGACGAAAATTGTCTACAGCCTCTTAATCATTAACATCGAAAGATAGCATTACCAAATAAGCATGACATATCACGCTAAATCGGACTCGCTATCATTCGATGATATAAAAGCAATACGCTTTTGATTAAGCTCCGGACAACGTTTCATCGTTTGTATCCGTATGTTCGGAGCAGCTTCTGGTATATAACTTTACAGTTTCTACATGAATCATGTTAAACCATCCCTTCATTTGGTAACAGTTTAAAACGCATCCCTCTACTTGTCAACCAAGAGCGGAAAATTATAATTATTTTTACTCTCTAATAGTTGAATAACTTCTTTTGCTTTTTGTATCGCTTCTTCTAGAGAATGGATTAAACGATCCGTTACTGTAACAATATCTTCGTACTCTCCAGGTGTATCTAATATTACTTTGATGTTTAATTCTTTTGATCGTTCTGCTGTATTGAAAAGTCGAAGTATGGCACTCATTGAATAGTGCGCAGCTCGTAAGGAACGAATAATCTTCATTCTATTTAATTCTCTTTCAGTATACATGCGATAGCCATTCGGTAATCTGGGAACCGTTAATAAACCATTTCTTTCCCAGTTCCTTAGGATTTCAGATGATAAATTCAACAATTGAGTGACCTCACTCCGAGTATACGTCTGATTAGACAAGGATTCATTGCCACTGAGCCATTGTTCAACCAATTGAATAGCTTCTAGGGCTCGCTGATATTCCTGTTCAAGATGAGCCAAATAGTCATGGGCAAGTTTAAAGGCCAGCTTGAAATCTTTTTTACCACTAGCTTCAACAACCGCACGTGCTTTTGCTCGACTATGACCTTGAATAATCTCACAATGAAAAGCAGTTCTTGCGATTTGAAGCTGAAATAAATGGAGCTCCGAAAATACTCGGTATCCATTATCTGTACGAGGAACAAGTGAAATATACTTCCACTCCTCATAAATGCGAACGGTATTCGGATGTACGTTAACAAGACTCGCGATTTCTTTGGTGCTATACATCCGTACGCCTCCTTCACTTCCATTTAAAAAATTTGATGGTGCCACCTAAACCCATCAATATACATAAACCAAGGATAATAACACTAATGAATATTTGCTGAATAGGCTCTCCTATCGAAACTTGTTTCAGTAAATGAATGCCATGCGCAAGAGGGAGAATATCCATTATCCATTGGAACAATCGTGGCATAATTTCATATGGAATCGTTGCGCCCGAAAATAGAAGCATTGTAAAGTAAGCAACGGAACTCCATAAATTTGCAGATTTCTGATCAGGCACAATACTGCCAATGAATATTCCAATACTGTACATCGCACACACAACAAATGCATAAGTGAGCAGAAAGACTCCCCATGAACCTCTCATTTCATAATCAAATAATAAAGTATATACAATAGTAACGCCAATAAATGAAACAAATGCTGAAGATAATTGAATAACGACTTGTGCAAATAAAATATGCAAGGGGGATACAGGTGTTACTTGGAATCTTTTTAAAATTCCCCGGTGACGATAGTCAGCAATGGTAAGGGGTACACCCATCACGCCTGTCGCGAGTACTCCAATACAAATGACAGCAGGATAGGAGATTTCAAACATGGATGCTCCGCTAGTAGATACATCTTTACTCATGACATATCCAAAAAGAGTCGCCAAAGTGATCGGGAGTATGATCCCGAATATGAGTATATCCATGCCTTTCCAAACAAGCTTGCCCTCAATCTTTAGTAGTGTCCAAAATAATTTCATTCCCATTCCTCCTCACCCGCAAAATATAAATAAGCATTCTCTAATGTTGCTTGTCCGCTAAGAGTAATAATTTCTTGAACGGAACCAGAGGCGACTGTTTTCCCATCTTTTAAAATGATTAAATGATCGCAAAGAGCTTCTACTTCGTCCATATAATGAGAGGTGAGTACAATCGATAGACCTTTTTCTTTCATAGTCAACAGCTGCTTCCACAGCATCTTACGCGCTTTAGTATCAAGACCCGTTGTTAGTTCATCTAAAAAGACGAGCTGAGGATTGGGCAAAAGGGCCAACAAAACAGCTAAACGCTGCTTTTCACCACCTGATAGTAACTTTATTAACTGTTTTTTCTTTTCATACAATCCAAAGGTAAGAAGTAAAGGATCGATAGCTTGTGGTTTTTTGTATAAAGCACGCCATTGGATACACGCTTCTTCAATAGTTAAGCGATCTTGAAAATTCGTATCCTGGAATTGCACGCCAACTTTTTGAAACACTTCCTTTCGTTCTGTTATTGGCGATTTCCCAAGTATAACGAGCTCTTGAAAAACACTTTTCTCGATACCTAAAATCGCTGCAATACTCGAAGATTTCCCCGCTCCATTTGCACCTAGTAAACCAATCACCTTACCTTCGCCTAAATAAAAGCTTAAATTCTGGACAGCAATTTTATCTCCGTAGCGTACAGAGAGCTTATTTACGGATAAGACCATATCCCCACCTCATTTCAGATATTAGGTTTACACTATATCAAATGAAGTAAAGGCTGGTGTTATATTGGAGGGTTTGTTTTTTGGAAACAAAAACAGAGGAGGTCAGTTCATATTACGAACTAACCATCCTCTGTCAGATGATAATAATTTCTAAAATCCTACAACCTTATTTTTTCTTTTTAACACCACTTATCCTAGTCCCTTGAGGGATTGAAATAAACTGGCTCTTTGATACACCAATAAGCTGTGAAGTGTAAATACTTGAATGTCCGGAGAATAAGTAACTCACCACGCAAGCAATGAACATATAAATGGCACCTTCCGAACCAAACAGCTCGATCCCCATTAAAAAGCAAGCGATAGGCGTGCTAGTAGCTCCGCAGAAGACAGCAATAAAACCGAGCGCAGCCAAAAAGGGACCATACACATGTAATATTCCAGCCAAGGTATTGCCTAATGTGGCTCCAATCGCAAACAACGGAGTAACTTCACCACCCTGAAAGCCTGTCCCTAAAGTAAAGGCGGTAAAAATCAGCTTCCATAAAAAAGCGAACGGCGAGACTTCACCCTCAAATGAATCCTGTATTAATGGGATACCGAGACCCAGATAATCGCGGGACCCGACAATGAATACTAACGCAATGATTATTAATCCACCTATGGCACCTTTTAACATTGGATTGCTGATCATGGAGGTGAAGGTTCTTTTTAGAAAATGAGTCAGTTCACTAAAAAGAATACTCACGAGGCCAAAAATTACAGAGGCCAATACCACTTTTAGAATAATGGATAGACTTAAGGCGGGAAATTCATTCACTACATAATGAGTATGATGAACGCCCCACAAACGAGTGGTGACCAAATCACCAACAAAGCTAGCTACAAAACAAGGAAGTAATGCCTGTTGGCTAATGAGTCCTATGGTTACTACCTCTAAACCAAATAAGGTTCCGGCCAGCGGTGTTCCGAAAATAGAGCCAAAGCCTCCACTAATCCCGCACATTAACAGTATTTTGCGATCCAGCGGGCTGATTTTGATTAATTTTCCAAAGCACTCCGCGAGGCTTCCTCCCATTTGTACAGCTGTTCCCTCTCGTCCGGCAGATCCGCCAAACAAATGGGTTACCAGTGTTCCGAACAATACTAAAGGTGCCATGCGTAATGGAATAGTCTCTGTACCATCCTGGATTTGTTCAAAAATAAGATTATTTCCTTTAGCGCTGTTTTTCCCGTAACGCATATATAAGAAACTAACAAGTACGCCTCCAAGGGGCAGCAAGTAAAGCAGCCATGGATGCTCTAAACGTACATCTGTTACGTAGTCTAAGCTTTTTAGAAAGAAAGCCGAGGCAGTTCCCGATAAGAGTCCAACCACACTTCCGAGTACAATCCATTTAATAAATGTACTCCAGAGTGCAAAATGACTTCTTTTCTTAACGAATTCATACCATCGTGCAGACCATTGATTCATAAAGACAGCTCCCAAAGTCAGTATAAATTAGTCCCAACAACAAAACAGACTCCTACCAGTGAAGCTCACACTGGTAGGAGTCATTAGTCTCATGAGACGGTTGAGGCGAACTCCATCGCCTTGTTAGATATTATTCTTAGTCTTCAAACTCTACGTTGTGATAGACCTGCTGCACATCTTCCAAATCTTCTAAAGCATCAATTAATTTCTCGAACTGCGCTTGAGCATCTTCAGGAAGTGTTACATAGTTCTGTGGAAGCATGTTAAGCTCAGCAACTGTAAATTCAGTGATTCCTGCATTCTTGAATACTTCTTGTACGGCATGGAACTGATCAGGCTCAGCGTACACGATAACCGCTTCATCCTCTTCCAGTACATCACGTACATCAAGCTCAGCATCGAACATCATCTCGATCACTTCATCAGCAGTTTTACCTTCCACACCGATAACAGCCGTGGAGTCAAACATGTAGGCTACTGATCCGCTGACACCCATATTACCGCCATTCTTACTGAATGTAGAACGGATCAAAGGTGCTGTACGATTAACGTTATTCGTAAGTGCATCAACGATGATCATTGAACCATTAGGTCCAAATCCTTCGTAACGAAGCTCTTCATAATTCTCATCACCGCTACCTTTAGCCTTATCCATCGCGCGGTCAATGATCGCTTTTGGTACATTGTAAGTTTTTGCACGTTCTAATACAACCTTCAAGGCCCGATTTGCTTCTGGATCAGGTTCACCTTTCTTGGCTGCTACATAAATCTCAACACCAAACTTTGCATAAACGCGACTTGTGTTAGCGTCTTTGGAGGCTTTCTTTTCTTTAATATTATTCCACTTACGACCCATATTGTTCCCGCTCTCTTTCAACATGAATTAAAAACAATTGTTACTTATTATACCCTTGATTAATAGCTCTAGTAAAGTGCACTGGTAGGTTAATCCACTAAGCTGTCACAATACACTCATAAAAAGACCCCTGAATCAGTCAGGAGTCTTCTAAAAACTATATCCAAATCTCTCGAGCTGTTTCAATTACGAGCCGTATTTTATCCCACTGCTCTTCCTCCGTTAGGATATTCCCTTCCTCGGTGGAAGCAAACCCACATTGAGTGCTTAAGCAAAGCTTCTCAATATCTACGTATTGTGCCGCTTCTTCAATACGCGCTTTAAGTTGTTCTTTGCTCTCAAGACCACCATGTTTCGTAGTCACTAGTCCCAATACTACAAATTGATCTTTAATAAATCGTAAGGGCTCAAAATCGCCCGCCCGCTCATTATCATACTCCAAGAAGAAGGCATCCACTTTAGTATTCGAAAAAAGCTCTTCGGCCACAGGCTCATAACCACCCGCCGCAAACCATGTAGAACGAAAATTGCCTCGGCATACGTGTAGTGCAATCGTCATGTCCTGCGGGCGTCTGGCAATACTCTCATTAATCAGCCTAACGTAGTCCTTAGCCAACTGATCTGGATCTATACCTCTGCTTCGCAAATGAGCCCGGTGTCTACCGCTACTTAGGGTTCCCCAAGTCGTATCATCTAACTGAAGGTATCGGCAGCCTGCGTCGTAGAACGCTTGAATTGCTGCTTGGTATACAGCAATAATATCTTGGAATAACGTTTCCTGATCCGGGTATACTTCATTCCCGTGAAAATCCTGCACAAAGTGAAATAAAGCAGGCGAAGGAATCGTCATTTTCGGAAATCGGTCACCAGCCATTTGCTTCAGATCGATAAATTGCTTGATCATCGGATGATCTTCAAAGGCAATTCGGTCTACGATTCGAAAAGATTCCGCACGCTGAGCCCCTTCCGATCTTCCTTGATTTAAGTTGATTTTCTCTGTTCCTTTAATCCCTACAAAGAAATCAAGATGCCACCAGGAACGGCGGAATTCGCCATCTGTGACCGCCAATAAACCTACTTCTTTTTCATGTTCCAAAAGCTTGGCAATTTCAATATTCTCTATTTCATAAAGCTGACTACCCGTGATTTCACCATTGTCATATTGGAGGCGGGCTGCTTTAATCTCATCCGTTCGTAAGAAGCTGCCAACGATATCGTAGCGAAAGGGTGGAGCATTTCTCTGGGTGCCAATTACGGGTTTAATCATACCGATCCTCCTACTGCTATAGTAAAAAATGATTAAGATCAAAATAACTTCCTGAAACCAAGTCATTTAAAATCTCAATATACTTTGATGCCATTACACTCGGTCTTCGATCTTTATGGGCTATCCAACCAACTGTGAATACTTCATTACTCTCAAAAGGAATCGTCTTCAGTCCATCTCCATTTAAATCAGAAGCTAGAATGCCTGTCCCCACCGTATAGCAATCCGTACCCGTTAATAAATTGGTAAGTGTCGCTCGGTCATTCACCTTAATATTCTTCTCCATTTGCGAAAAGCTTAACATTTCCTCCGAGAAATGCAGTGAATTATTCTCACCCTGTTCAAAAGTGATATAAGGGAACGGCAAAATATCATCCTGAGTAATGATTTCCTTGTTGGCTAGCGGATGTCCGGACCTGACATAAAGATGTGGATCGGTATTAAAGAGTGGCGTGAATTTCAGATTACCATCACTAAACAGCTTGTTCATATGCTTATAGTTACTCTCGTTAATATAAAGAATCCCCAAATCACTACGCAAGGTTCGCACATCTTCGATAATCTCGTAGGTTTGCGTCTCTCTCAAACTGAAATTGTATTCTGTGACATCATTTTGCTTCATGAGATTAACAAAGGCGTCAACTACAAAGGCATAATGCTGAGTGGAGATAGAAAAATAGATCGGACTGCGCTTTTTTCCAGTATAACGATTCTCCATAAGCTCAGTCTGTTCAATGATTTGGCGGGCATATCCAAGAAATTCCATTCCCTCTACGGAAATACTGATTCCACGGTTGGTCCGTTCAAAAATCGTAATCCCCAGTTCACTTTCTAACTCTTTAATGGCATTGGACAGGCTCGGTTGAGAGACAAAGAGCTTTTTTGCCGCCTCATTCATGGAGCCACTATTTGCAATTTCGATAGCGTAGCGGAGCTGCTGCAACGTCACTCCTATTCCCCCTGTTCCAGACCTGCTAATTCTGCATTCTATTTCCTGCTAGGTGATATCGTAGCATATTTTCATAAGGCAATCCAAGATATTCCTTATCTCATTATCGTATTAAGGTGTTTTAGTGTGTACGCTTCTTAGCAGCATCAATTTTAGAAGGATCAAGCCCTTTCCAAATATTCGGCATATCAACCTGCTCAGGATGCTCAAACACAAGAAAAGCTGTAGGCAAGTATCGTTCACCATATTGAGAGGATGGCTTGTTCATAATCTCATTGTCTTTTACAAGTACCGTAGAAGAACCTCCATCCAGATTAGCGGCAATTACCGCTCCGTGCTTGAGAAGGATTTGTTGCACATCATAAAGATTTGCTCCAATACTATAAGTTGGTTGTCTTCCATCGATCACAACAAAAATAATCGCCCCGTCAGCACGCTGACCCATCGCTGTTCTTGGAGCAATTCCCCAACCTTCAGCCGCGTTCTTAATCAATCCTTTTCCATTGACGATTAGACGAGGGCTAAAAGTAACAGCCTCTTGAACGCCCATTTTATTAATCTCATCTAAAGAATAATTTCCAGCAACCATTTTCCCTTGTTTATCAAGACCTACGATCTGTGTGGATTTCTTGCCGCCCAGACCGTTGTAATATAACTTACCTTGAGAGATTACAATACCAATGGGTTTAAACCCGTTACCTTTCCAGTTGGGGTCGGCGAACCCACCACCATTCACTCCGGCGATAGCACCTGTACGCTTCACCATACTAGTTACTTTCTCACCTGACCCTACCTTATTTGGAATTCCTAGACGAACTTTAGTAGGATCATTAACGATCATGACATATCCGGAATATCCGGTACCTGAGACATTCTCTATCTCGACCAGCGGCTTCTCTTTCACTTCTTCTGGTTCAGGGGTGATCGTATGTGTATCCTTTTCGACCCCCATCTCTTCAAATAGGGAGCTATATTCAGTCACTCTGTCCTTCAATCCGTCCTCGCCAATAATATATTTAGCCATGTAGCGGTGCTGTGTTGTAATCAGTGTATCAGCGATTGAATAGCGCAGATTTTTAGCCGAAGGTGCAAAGTAGAACCAACCGCCACCAGCAATCAACAAAATGAAGCAAAATAGAAACACTTTTGATAGTGTTCGAAAAAAGCTCCGTTTCTTACGTCTTTTAGTTGGTTTCTTTTTGCGTACTGTAGAACGTTGAGGTAATGATGAAGTGCTCACTTCTTTTTCCTCCCTGACTATTGCGAAATATGAAAACAAATGTCTAACCTTATCATAGACGATAAATTTCATGAAAAGTTACTATTAAGTAACAACCTAAAACAAATAAGTAACCTCCTAAAACAAAACGAGCAGGTTTCCAATAATTAGGAAACCTGCTCGCCATTAACTATCTGTTTCTTCCTGCTCCTCCACCACTACTAGCGCTACCTCCACCACCAGATGAACCGCCGCCGGAAGAACTACCTCCACCGGAAGAACCTCTATCATTGTTAGAGTAACTGCTGCTAGAACTACTGCTGGAAGAACTTGAAGAATGTCTTCCTGCTCCTCCACCACTACTGGAACCTCCACCACCACGGTTCTCGTTGCTTGAGGAGTAACGTCCTGCACCTCCACCTCTAGTAGATCCGCCTCCACCACTGTTTCCCCAAAAGCTTGACTGTGAGTTATTTGATGGTGTGTTTCTATGATGATGGTGGCGATTATGATGGTGGTGATTATAACGTCTGTGCCAACGTCTACCATAACCGTAATCCGCTTGACCGTACCAATTCCCATAACGACGAATATTTCTTGGGCTATATGGATTAATTGGCAAACCGTACATTTCAATATATTTATTGCGTCGTGAAAGACCATATCCGAACAGTAAGAGCGGACCAATTATCAATAAGTAAATTAGAAGACCTTTGCCTACACTAAGACTAGTCTCCTTTGCTGAAGTGGTTGTTGAGGAAGAATTGGTGGCTGTAGTGCCTCCACTAGCTCCCGTAGCTCCAACGGATTGATCCGCTCTAGCCAACAAGAAGCTGTACAACGCATTGGAAGTTGCCGTAGCTCCCGTTCCGTAATCTTTTTTCACAAATTGAGGTTCAAGAACGGTATCCAAAATATTACTGATCGCATCATTCGTTAGAACTTTGTCGATGTCCTTCCCTTGCAGAACATGATAGTTGTCTCCACCAATGTCTAGCACGAGCATAACATCCTTAGGGCCAGCACCAACGGAGGCAAACTTCATGTAGGTATAATCCTGAAGCGTTTTATCTCCTGCATTCTTAACAGTAACCAGGTAAATTCCACTGCCAGTTGTAGTTTTATATCTGTTACTAGATTCGTTTAAATAATCCTTAGTCACTTTTTTGAGTACACCGGCATTGTCGGATACATAGTTTTTGGTACCGACATTTTCCACCCATGTTCCACCCATTGCTTGGATAAAAGCACCATACGTCTTGCGAGCGCCATTACTATATGTTTTAGCTGCAAAATCTGGCTCAAGATATTGAGATAGAATATCTTTAATCTTACTGTTAGGCAATGTGTTCTCAATACCCTTACCTTGTACCGCCCAGTAGTCATCATCTTTTATAGAAAGCAGCAATAGAAGCCCATTATTCTTGTCCGCGGAACCAACGCCCCAGCTATTGAATAGCGAAGTTGCATACTCTTCCATTGAAACCCCATTGGTAGAATCGACTGTCACGACCACGACTTGAGCTCCCGTATCCTGATGTAATCGAATCCCATAGTTCACCATGTAATTCTCAGCTTTCTCGTCGATCACATTTGCAAAATCATTCACATAAAATGACCCGGTATGCTTAGGCACGGCCGTTTTAGCTGAAGTCAAAGCCGGAAGCAGCAGTACACTTAACATTAAAGTAGCAAGTGTGGTGAGTAGCATTTTTTTAAAAGTTCTGTAGTTCATATGTACCTCCTGATCTATCATAATCTCTTATATCTATCGGTTACGCTCAGCTTACACAATAGTTCCATTTTATTCTATTGAATAAATTACACAACGGACAAATGGAGTTGCGAATTATTGTTTTGTGTTGATTTCTTAAGAGGGACACACTGTCGCAGGTGGTAGATCGGACTCAGAGGACTCTATTTAGTTAAATTGCGGGTTTTCGGCAGACTATCGGACTCAGTTGCAACTATTTACTCAAAATCACACTTTTTAACCGCAAAAGCTAGCCAATAAGAGCTATACAGTCCGATACCGCAGCAAAATGAGCTAAAAAGCTGAAATAGCAGCTATACAGTCCGTAACAACCACTATCGGAACCTGAGATATCTTGCCAATGCCTCCAACAACAAAAAGACTCAGCCTATTGCTGAGCCTAGTTCTTTTAAGTACGCTAACATAAATTTTCATCAAATTAAGACATTACAAATCAAACAAAGAAGTTGTTAAGTAACGTTCCCCGGTATCCGGTAAAATCACCACGATCGTCTTGTCTTTATTCTCTGGACGCTTGGCGATTTGTGTAGCTGTGTAAACTGCTGCCCCGGAGGAAATCCCGACGAGTAATCCTTCTGTTTTGGCAAGGGCTCGCGCTACCCTATAGGCATCTTCATTTTTCACTTGAAAAATCTCATCGACAACCTCTTTATCGTAATTCTCAGGAATGAAGTTAGCTCCGATCCCCTGAATGCCATGTCCCTTAGGAAGCCCACCTGATAATACAGGCGAGTCAAAGGGCTCGATCGCGACAATATGTACCGATGGATTCTTTTCTTTCAACCCTTTACCTACTCCTGATATCGTGCCACCAGAACCAACACCAGCTATAAAAATGTCTACATGTCCATCGGTGTCTCGCCAAATTTCCTCTGCAGTTGTCGTTCTGTGAATTTCAGGGTTAGCTGGGTTGCTGAATTGTTGTGGAATGAATGCATGTGGAATCTCCGCTGCCAATTCCTCCGCCTTTTTCAGAGCACCGCTCATCCCTTCAGCTCCAGGTGTTAATACAAGCTTAGCACCAAGTGCAGCCATCACCTTACGGCGTTCAATACTGAACGTATCCGGAAGTACGATGATCAACGGGTACCCAAGAGTAGTTGCAGCCATTGCAAGGCCAATTCCGGTATTGCCACTTGTTGGCTCAATAATTACAGAATCCTTGTGAATTAAGCCTTTATCCTCAGCATCTTTGATCATCGCATAACCTATACGATCCTTGACGCTACCTCCAGGATTAAAAGACTCTAGCTTGGCAAGTATTCTAGCCTCAACGTTTTGAGTTGCGCTATACTTTGAAATCTCTAATAACGGTGTATTTCCGATCAGATCGGTTAAGCTCTTATAAATATTAGCCATAATGATCCGCACCTCATCTCTTAATTTCCAATCAAATTACTGAGTATTAAGTTTAGCAGGAATCACATAGGATTTTCAACTTGTTAGTTTATATCATCTGTTAGAAATCACATTAGTTCGGACTACGTTTAACTGAAACACTAGACTCTCGCACAATTAAACGCGGATCAAGCTGCACCCTTTGGTAGTCGCCCATAATATTATCCTGAATACGTTGCAAAAGAAGCTGAGTAGCTAATCGGGCTACTTCATTTCCCATGATCGAGACCGAACTAATCTGTGGACTTGTTATGGTTGTCCATGCGTTATTATCCACCCCTACCACTGCCACATCCTCAGGAATACGAACGCCTAACTCTTTAAATCGATTTACGATCCCTATAGCGACCATATCATTTACAGCATATATTGCATCTGGCATATGGGTCAGGCTATAGAAGTAATCTGCAGCTTGTACCCCAGTTTGCAAGGAGAAATCCTCTCCAAAATAAACCAAAGAAATATCCACTTGATTTAACGCCTGCTGATAGGCAAGATATCGATCCTCAATGAGATCCTTCTGAGCTCCTGCGTAAGCAATTCTAGTTCGACCAATATTGCTTAGATGTTCCATAATTAGCTGGCCCTCAAAACGTGACAGGCTTACAATATCTGCTTTCACATTCTCTGTAATGCGTTTCCCGTAGTTAATGATGGAGACAGGAACACTGGACTTATTGATTAGCTCTACCATGGTCTTTGGATAAGCAAGAGGCATGATAATGAGTCCATCAACATGTAATTTCTTGATCTCACGAATCGTTTCGAGCTCTGTCCGCGGATTTCCGGAAGTATTAATCTGAATGACTCGATATCCGTCCTGTTTAGCTGCTTGCTCCACGGACCAGGCGATATCTGGAATAATGGCATTTCGAATGTCGGGAACGGCCAGAGCAATTTGCTTCGTTTGGCGAATCTTCAGACTTTGTGCAGAGGTATTGGGTGTAAAACCCATCTCCTCAATCACTTGCAGTACTAATGCCTTAGTCTTGGAACTAATTCCCTCCGAATTATTAATCGCTCTTGAAACAGTGGCAATACCTACTCCCGCTCGTTTCGCTACATCCTCTATGGTTACTTTGTTTTTATTAGCCAAATCGATAGTCCCTTCATATTCGGAATCGTTTCCGTAATAACAGTTATTATTAAATCTATCCGGTTCATTCAAGCTGTTTTTCCAATGTATTTATTATATCACATATGTGCTTATAAATGCACTTATAGTAAGTCCAACATAGTCTATGTATGCCCGCTATTACTAAGTTTAGGTGAAAATTTTCACTAATTTTCGATATTAATTTTTTAGTATTTAAATTTGACAATATGAAAATTATGTGACATATTTGTTATCGGAAACGTTTCCTCTTTTCCAGAAGGAAAACAAAATTTATTATCCCATTAATTAATCTAGGAGATGAATGATATGCAAGCATTAAGATGGCATAACGTCAAAGATCTACGGTTAGAAACGATTGAAGAACCAGCAGCACTTGAAGGAAAAGTGAAAATCAAAATAGAATGGTGCGGGATTTGTGGTAGCGATCTTCACGAATATGTAGCCGGTCCTATTTTTATTCCCCAAGGTACAGATCATCCCCTTACTGGTGAAAAAGCGCCAGTCGTAATGGGACATGAATTCTCTGGACAAATCGTTGAAGTAGGTCAAGGCGTTAGCAAGTTTAATGTTGGTGATCGAGTTGTCGTTGAACCAGTTTTTGCTTGTGGTGAATGTGTAGCTTGTCGACAAGGCAAATACAATCTTTGTGAAAAAATGGGTTTCCTAGGTTTGGCTGGAGGCGGCGGTGGATTCTCAGAATACGTTGCAGCAGACCAACATATGGTCCACAAAATTCCTGACAGCTTATCCTACGAGCAAGGCGCTCTAGTAGAACCTTCTGCAGTTGCTCTGCATGCTGTTCGTTCCAGTCAATTGAAGGTTGGTGATAAAGCTGTAGTATTCGGCGCTGGTCCAATCGGCTTGCTTGTAATTGAAGCATTGAAAGCATCCGGCGCTGCTGAAATATATGTAGTAGAACTTTCCGAAGAACGTAAGAGCAAAGCTGAAGAACTTGGTGGTATTGTAATTGACCCTAAGCAATATGATGTGGTCGAAGAAATTCAAAAACGCACCGAAGGTGGCGTGGATGTTGCTTTTGAAGTCACAGGTGTCCCTCCCGTTCTAACACAAGCAATTAATTCCACTAAATTGAGTGGTCAAATTATGATCGTTAGTATTTTTGAAAAAGATGCTACGATTACTCCAAACAACATTGTACTTAAAGAACGTAATTTAACTGGTATCATCGGATACCGTGATGTATTCCCAGCAGTAATTAGTCTCATGGAACAAGGTTACTTCCCTGCGGACAAACTGGTGACTAAACGAATCAAATTGAACGAAGTGATTGAACACGGGTTCGAGGCGCTTTTGAAGGAAAAAAATCAAGTGAAAATTCTTGTAAGTCCTAAACAATAACCATAAGCAGCCAAGTGGCTGATCTATAGAGCAAGAGTCCTTCTCAATAAGAGAGGGACTCTTTTGCTTCTATATATAATTATGCGTACTTCACATTTAACAAATAGTGCAGATTCTCTTTTACCGCTGGCCATTCGTTATCCAAAATACTAAAGATGACATTATCATGAATCGAACCGTCGGATCTGATTCTATGTTGGCGCAGAACCCCTTCTTTAACTGCCCCTATTCGCTCTACTGCTTTTTGTGATCTCTGATTACTCGCTACCACTGTAAATTCTACACGAATCAACTTTAGCTCTTCAAAGCAATAATGAAGCAATAATGACTTGCCCTCAGTGTTCACACTAGTTCTCCAAAAATCAGGTGAGATCCACGTACAACCGATTTCAGCATTGCGATGAACCAAATCCGGATGCATAATTCGAGTGGTTCCGATGATTTGTCCAGTAGCTTTTTCAATAATCGTAAAGGGGATCTGCGACCCGTTTTTTTGATTCACAAACGCTGTTGTGATTAATTCCTGTATCTGCTCGTCCGACGTTATTTTTCGCCAAGTATATTCCCAGATGTCTGGATTTCTTAACACTCTAGTTAGCCCTTCTACATGGCTTTCTTCCATTGGAACCAGCTTGATTGTAGTGCCATCCAAGATTGAATTACGATGTTGGCTCATTTCGCACACTGCTCTCTTAATGATATATGCTGGATGATATCCGCAATTTCTTCTACCCGATAGGCGATATGATCTGCCCCAGCTCTCTCCAATTCTTCCTTAGGTCCGTAACCAAACGTTACTCCGATTGATTCCACTCCACAACCTATGGCTCCGATGATATCATGCTCACGATCCCCAATCATCACCGCTTCCTCTGGAAGAATAGCATTCTGATCAATTACGTGCTGAATCACCTCTTTCTTTTTAGAACGAGTACCATCAAGGTTACTACCACCGATATACTCAAAATAATGATCTAGTTTGTAATGCTCAAGAATTTGTTCTGCAAAAATAGTAGGTTTGGAGGTGGCTACATACAAAGAATATCCGTTATTCTTAAGCCCTTCCAGCAATTGCGGTATTCCATCAATCACCATGTTCTCAAGCATGCCAACGGTGCTGTAACGCTCACGGTAGAAGATAACCGCTTGATGTGCTTGCTCCTCTGAGAAATGATGAAGCTCAATAAATGAATCATATAGAGGTGGGCCTATGTAAGGAAGAAGCATATCCAAATGCTCGATCTGAATATCAAATTTGTTCAAAGCGTATTCTACGCTTTTTGTAATGCCCTCTTTAGGGTCCGTTAATGTACCATCCAAATCAAATAAAATACTTTGTAATCCTCTTCCCACGGTGGTCTTGCTCCCCTCAGCTGTTAATAATGGATGTATTTATCATACCTTCGTTTCTGCATACTTTCCACAAACTTTTTGAATAAGAGCAGTACGAAAGATATTTTATTTATCGGAGGAGTTTTATAAAAAAAGCAGATCAAGGCTAAGCCCTTGGTCTGCTTTTCTACTATATAAGACAGCTATCCTACACTTTGTACGGATACTACACTACGCTTTTTACGCAATAAAAACATAAGTGGTAATCCAAACAGCACGATGATTGAACCAACAATGAATACATCATTCACACCCATCGTAAACGATAGCAACCGTATCGAATCTGCATTACCTGCACCTGAGCTAATCAGCTCTTTAGAGTGAAGCAAGGATCTTGTTGACAAAATAGAGGTGAATACTGCAATACCAAGTGAGCTTAACACATTCCGAACCCAGTTGTTGATCGAAGTGGCATGACCTGACCATTCGACTGGAATTTCCTCCATGGACGCCGTGCTGCTCGGGACGTTAGCCAATCCAATTCCTAGATTCCGAACGACCATCGCCCACATAATGAAACTGTAAGAAACGTTCGTATGGAGCCGACTCAGCATGAATAAGCCAATGAAAATAAATAAAATACCAGCGGAAATTAACTTCACAGGCCCAAACCTCGGATACATCTTACCCACGATTGGACTTAACAAAGCCAGGAGGATCGAAGATGGCAATAAGATTAGCCCCGTTTTAAGCGTAGTTGCTCCTTCTACCGTTTGTAAGAACAATGGAGTTAAATAGGTTCCAGCATACATCGCTATCGTCACCAAGCTATAGATACTAAGCATGGCAGTAAATCGACGATTTCGGAAGACACGTAGATTCAGTAGAGGTACCTCCGCTTTCAGCTCGTGCAAGACAAAGTAAACTAGAAGAACGATCCCCACAAGTATTAATGATAAGGTTCTCCAAGAGCTCCACCCCCAGCTGTTGCCTTGGCTAAATGCGGTTAACAAAGATAAGCTACCCAGTACAACGGTAAGAAATCCAGGAATGTCAAATGACTTTGGAACATTCATTCGATAGTATGGAATTAACATTAGGGTTAGAATAACAGCAATGACCCCAATAGGAATATTAATTAAGAATAACCAATACCAGCTAGCATATTGAAGCAACCAACCACTAAACGTTGGACCTATAGCTGGGGCAACCATCGCGGACAGCGACCACAGGCTTACGGCGAATGGTCTCCGTTCTGCGGGGATTACTTGAAATATGATGGTCATCGTACAAGCCATAATTAGCCCGCTGCACGAGCCTTGAAGCATTCGAAATACAATAAGCGAGGTTGGATTCCAGGCTATGGCACAAAGTAAGGAAAACATGGTGAACCCCATCAAGGCGAATAGATAGAGTTTCTTATAGCTGAACCTCCCCCCTAGATATCCAGCAAGGGGTGCAGTTACACCCGTAGCCAACATAAAACCCGTGACCATCCATTGCATGGTGTTCAAATCAGAATTGAAATGATCCATTAAAAGAGGAACAGCAATGTTGATGGTCGTTGTACTTAAGACAGAGACAAAGTTTCCAAAAAATATCGCAATCATTATAGGCCAAAAATGAATTTTACTTTCTTGTTTTCCTTCCATACTATCCCTCTTCACGTTGTTTATATGTCTACTTTTACATATATAAGATGACTTAAACAATGTTATAATCTAATTAAGGATATGTCAATGATGACATATCCCTAAAAATTACAATATTAACGGATTTATAATAACTGGAGGGCTTCAGAGTAATGAATACACTGTCTTATGGACTTCTTGCTTTACTTAGTGCTAACTCGTTGTCTGGATACGAATTAACACAGAATATCAAGCCACTCTGGCGAGCCGGGCACAGTCAAATCTACCCTCTTCTTATGAGAATGGAGCAGCAAGGTTATATTTCATATCAGGTCATTGAGCAGTCGGATAAGCCTGATAAAAAGGAATACTCCATTACGGAAGCAGGACTTGAGCAATTGCGGCAATGGGTTGAAATCCCTGCAGAACCCCCTGTACTAAGGGACGAACTACATTTCAAGCTTTACAGCTTATGGCTCTCCAATCCTGAGGAGGCAAGGGATCTGCTACAAAAACGTGCGGAGTTTTGTAAAAGCGAGCTAGAACGTTACAAGGTCTTGCTAAAAGGCAACGAAGCCCTGCGTGATGAACGAGGTGAGACTCGTGAATTAAAAGCATCTACTTTTGGACGCTATTTACTCATAAGCAAACGAGTGCTGGATATGGAGAGCTCTATAAAGTTTTGTGAATGGGCGCTTGAAGAGCTTGAGCCAACAAAAAAATAGCTAAAAACACGCCAAAAGAGACCTCGCGATGTACGTGAAGTCTCTTTTCACACTTATTATTCAGCTCTAGTTAACCTAGGGAGTTGTACCTCGCAACGAGTTCCAATTCCAGGCTGACTTGTAATTCGGATCTCGCCTCCGTGTAATTCCACAAGCTTTTTAACAATGGAAAGTCCAAGACCTGTACCCCCGTATTGTCTCGATCGTGATTTCTCTACTCTGTAGAATCGCTCAAAAACATAGGGTAACTCTTCCTTAGGAATACCTATTCCGGTATCCTCTACAATAAAAAGAGTAGAATCCTTATCTTTATCCTCATCCACAAGGACAGTAATCTCACCCTCATCCGTATAACGGATCGCATTCTCCAGTAGATTCATCATAATCTGTTCCATACGCTTTTCATCGCCACGAATCCTATACGAATCTCCATGATGCTGAATCTTCAGATGAATTCCTTTCTCTTTGGCTTTCAGTTCAACTCTGCGTACCGCTTGTTCAGCCAAATGCTTAAGATCTATCCAATCCAGCGTAAGTGTGACTTTACCTTCCTCCATCTTTGCCAGTTCAAATAAATCATCTACCAAATGCTCGAGCCGGTGCGCTTCCTCGTGAATAATATCCAAATACAGATCTCGTTCCTCTTCGGTCACATAAAGCCTATCCTTTACGACCTTGGTATACCCCTGCAAATATGTGATAGGTGTTCGGAGCTCATGTGAGATATTAGCGAGAAATTCTTGACGTGTATCTCTGTATCTTTGCAGATCTACAGCAAGGTCGTTAATAGCCCCTGCCAAATTTCCAATCTCATCGTTGCTTCGTATAGATAGTCTCGTTTCTAATTCACCGGCAGCGATTTTTCGAGTCGCCTTTTGCATCTTGATCAGCGGTCTGGACAAAAGCAATGCGATCACTCCCGTGATCCCTAGTGCCAATATAAAAGCCCCGACTCCTGCGAGCAGCAGTAGGTTACGGATAGAAGCCAAGGATTGCTTCATGTTCTCTGTGGAGGACATTACATAAAGTGCAGATTGAATCGTATGTCCATCAGAAATTGGTTTTCCGGTGATGAAATATCTATGTCCTGTAGGATCTTTATACTCGAAATTCACAGTTTTCCCGGCGAAAATCCGGCTAACATCCGAAGCATGTATGAATGAGCGATCTGCGCGATCATGCATACCCGAATGGAGAATAACACTGCCATCCTTTGAAATATTAAATATACTCACGTCAGAAAACTCTGCAAAAGTACTCATCATCTGTTCGTTTGAGCTATCTGGCGATTCAGCCATTCCGATAAAGTGTGAGGTTAGCTCCTCGGCCTCTTTTTGCATCTCGCTGTAATAAAAGCCGGTAAACATCCGGTCTATGGTGATCCCAAGTACAAGCAATACCACTAAAAAAACAGACATTATAACATAACCAAGCTTAAGTCCAATGACGTTATTCTTCATACGTGATGACCTGGAAGCTCAAATTTATATCCTAATCCCCATACCGTTTGAACAGGGTTATATGACAGGCCCGCCCTATGTAATTTCTCGCGAATGTTCTTAATATGTGTGTCGATGACACGGTTCTCACCCTCATAATCATTGCCCCATAATCGCTCGACTAATTCTTCTCTCGTAAAGACACGATGAGCATTTTGTGCCAAGGCAGTCAGCAGATCAAATTCCTTAAGCGTAAATTCAACCGCTGTATCCAGAATATGAACCTCACGAGCGTCTGGGTAAATCTCTAGCTCTGGGTATGTTAGAACATTTTTCACAGGCTGTTGGGCAGCTGTATGAATTGAACGCCGGAGTATAGAATAAATCCTTGCCACTAATTCTTCCGGCTCGAAGGGTTTGGTGAGATAGTCATCCGCGCCTATGCCGAGACCATGTACCTTGTCCTTGGTTTCCGAGCGGGCTGTAAGCATTAGAATAGGGACTGAGCTTTCTTCTCTAACTGCTTTGCAGACTTGCCATCCATCCATATCCGGCATCATCACATCTAGCAGAACGAGATCAAAGGTGTGTTGTTTCAGCATACTTAATGCCTCATGACCCGTTGATGCTTCTTTGGTCGTGATTCCTTCCTTTATTAAATATATCCGTAATAAATTCCGCATGTTCCATTCATCATCTACGATTAGTACCTGAAGTTTATTCAAGCCGTTCACCCTCTTCATTGCCTAGTTCTTCTTATTATACAAAAAAATAATGAACAAGCCGACATCATTCATTAATGATGCCAGCCTGTTATACCTCTAGTGACCAGAATGTGGATTCCCTCCAGAAGCAGGTGAGATTTCCAGCATATCATCGATTTCGCTTTGCGCACGCTCTTTTATTCCGTCGATGTTCCCAGTTAACCAAGCATGATTATAGGGTCCTTCCGCTGGTGAATCTTTAAATTTAGGCTGAAGTGTCATCATATATTCCATCACGGAATCTGGCAACCCGTCTTTTTCCGTAAAAATAAGTGGCGCGTGTTTCCCCAAATGTGAAAAAGGTGCAGCGGCGATAGCAAGCATCGTAGAATCCGTAGTCAACAAGGACAGGTTATGTCCAGGAGTGGTTATCCCCCAGCCGAATCCGTTGCTATTATCCTTGAAGGTGGCGAAAGCAATGGCGTTCTCATATGCATCTTTTCCAGCTATACGGGTTACTGTTCCATATTCTTGTAATTGCTTCTCTACATCTGTGGATACAACGTCTTCAGGTCCTAAAATATAAATCGCAGCTGTACCACCGCGCTCTTTCAAAGCATCGACCGTGGAGCTTGGAACTTCATCTTTTGTTACATAGAGTAGTGGCTCCGGCATATGGGCGATCCAGTTCACTGCAGGTAGCGTGTATTCAGGACTATTCATAGAACCGACAATGACGGACTTTGGAAGTTCACCGGAAGCTTTAGCGTAATAAGTATCAATGGCTTGAGCTACAGCTGCTGGTTCGCCCCCTTCGATTCGGTCTACTTTCAGATTAAGCGTCTTTAATTGTTCTTCAACATTGGATGCCATGGGCCCGACGAGTACGACCTGTACACCATTATTTCCGTCCGCACCTAAAGGATTCAATCGCTTAAGCTCTGCTAATGTTGCTTCGGGGACACCATCTTTAGTTGTAAATAGAATGGGTCCATTATTCGGATGATGAATCAAATCCGCACTGACTGCGGCAATTTGCCAATGGCTCAAATCCGTCAAGACTACACTTGAAGGTGTGTTATTCTTGGTCTGTGCAGTCCATAACGTTTGTGAGACGATAACTGCTGCCTCAATAGGGTCAGAAGTGTTAATACGTGTAGTGTTTTTTGTTGCTATCCAGGGTTGATCTACTGACGATGTAACAGCTTGTTTGTCTGATCCAGATGATGTGTTAGTGGTCGATTGACAGCCAGCTAACACTGCACTTAGTAGCAATGTGACCGTAACGATTGGTATGATTTTTTTCACGCTAAACCCTCCATTTTATATTTTCAGCTTGATTTAGAGTAGTTTAGTCTATAAATGTGTAGAAAGTATGTAGAATTTAAAATACATAAAATTTGCATATGATGCAAAAAGAGCACCCCAGCCACGAACGACTTAGGATGCTCTTTTTACTTTAGAAACTCTGTTTCTGCAATTACCAGTGTTTTGCGATAAAGGTATCTCGTCCGGACTGCTCCCGATCCTCTTTGTAATGCTTGGGATTTTTGTGATGATAGTCCTGATGATACTCTTCTGCTCGATAAAAGGTTGGCGCTGGAAGAATTTCCGTCACGACTGGTCCAGAGAATCTGCCACTGACAGCAACCTGCTCTTTCGAGGCAAGTGCTGCTAAACGTTGTTCTTCGTTATAATAAAAGATAGCTGTCCGATATTGTGTTCCTCTATCCTGAAATTGTCCACCATCATCCGTGGGATCAATCTGAGGCCAATATAAATCAAGCAGCTTTTCGTACGAAAAAAGCGCCGGATCAAACGTAATTTGCACTACTTCGTAATGTCCTGTTGTTCCTGTTTTGACTTCTTCGTAAGTTGGGTTCTCAGTTAACCCTCCAGCATATCCTGATACAATTCCTTGGATGCCTGGTAACTCCTCAAACGGTGTAACCATGCACCAAAAGCAACCACCTGCAAACATTGCCTGTTCCATATGTTCAAGTCTCTCCCTATCCATCATCATCTAGTAAATAACATATGCTATGACGATAATGCTTATAGGTTATAAAGTCAAAGGAATTCAACCGTTTATATTCGAATTCAATAGTATAAGACGTTATAATATAACAATCACCGAATCAGAAAGGAACAAATTATGAATAAGAATCGCTTGGGTCAGTCCGATTTATATGTAAGTGAAATAGGACTCGGGTGCATGTCCATAAGTACGGATGAGGCAAAGGCCATTTCCATTGTCCATGAGGCGCTCGATCAAGGCATTACCTTTTTAGATACAGCCGATCTGTATGATGAGGGGCGTAATGAAGAGATCATTGGTAAAGCGATTCGCCACCACCGCGGAGATGTAATATTGAGTACAAAAGTAGGTAACCGCAGAATTCCAGGCCAAGAAGGCTGGAGCTGGGATCCGTCGAAATCCTATATTAAATCCGCTGTCAAAGATAGTCTAAGACGCCTTCAAACGGATTATATCGATCTGTATCAGCTACATGGCGGAACGATTGACGATCCAATTGACGAAACCATCGAAGCCTTCGAAGAGCTTAAGCAAGAAGGATTAATCCGATATTATGGGATCTCTTCTATTCGACCTAATGTCATAAGAGAATATGTAAAAAGATCAAACATAGTCAGTGTAATGAGCCAATACAGCATTTTAGATCGACGTCCCGAGGAAGAAATCCTCCCTCTGCTGGCCGCGCATGGGATCAGTCTAATAGCTCGGGGTCCTTTGGCGGGTGGCATCCTTTCGGAGAAAGGCCGCAACAAAGCGGAGGAGAAGTACCTAGATTACAGCAGTGAGGAGCTTCTGAAATTGCATGATCGGCTTATGCAAGAAACCAGTCCTTCTCGTAGCCTAGCACAAACAGCGCTTCATTATCCGTTAGCTAATCCAACTGTGGCGATTATTATCCCAGGAGCGAGTAGCATGGAGCAATTGAAGAACAATGTAACAGTTGCTGAGACAGCCCCGCTATCTTCGGAGGAAATTGAAATGATTCAAGAGATGAGTAATGCGAATCGTTACACACTTCATGTGTAAATTGTAGTCCAACATTTATAAAGCTCAAAGCGCCAGTATCATGGACTGGTGCTTTGGGCTTTTATTTTCTTTTTCCGATGTATAACAAATGTGATGAAATGCCCAAGATCGAGGGATCATTTGCTTTGGATATAAGGAAGTTAATCAAGCTCTCCTTCCCCTCTTGTTGGGCACAATACTGCTGCTGCTCTGCAGTTAACATGGCTGCAATGCTAGATGAACCAATTAAATCTATCGACTCAAATCCATTACTCTCCATGAAAGATTGAATCTCATCAATGTTAAAATAATAAGCACCCGTAAATCGGCCCATGTCACTATGATTAAAGATTCCACTCTCATAGAATTCGTTGATGGTATTCATATTGTCATTCGGTTTCCACTGCTGCGGGGAATGTAAGGAATTAATGGTCATTCTCATTCGACTTTGAAAAGCCACAAATACCAATCCGTCCTGTTTTGTCACACGATGTAATTCTTTTACTGCTAAAATTTGTTCCTCTTCTTTCTGCAAATGATATAAAGGACCGAGCATCAGAGAAACATCATAGTTCTCATCAGGTATTCCTTCTAAATCTATCGCATTGAAGTTATGAAACCCGTCAAATTGCTGCGTTAATTCTAGTTCAGCTGACTTTTCCTTTGCTATTTCAACTAATTTAGGTGTTATGTCTGAAAGAGTTACATAATATCCGAGCTTAGCTAGTTCCATAGCGTATTTACCGGGTCCTGCGCCGTTATCCAGCACCTTCCCGGTTGATGGCATATATTTCTTGATATAATGCAGATTAATAATGAACTCTAATGGTTCTCTATCCAGCCTACCCCACTCGTCAAAGCTAGAGTAATAATCAATAATATTGCTCATCTGCATAACACCTACCTTCTTTTGAAATCAAATAGACAACCTAAGAAGAAAAGATAAACTTACTATAATATATTATTTTGCACATTAATAATTCGATAAAGTAGCGTATTATAAACACTGAAAACTAATCCGTAAGCGAAATAGGAGTTAATACCCATGCCAAAAGAAAACTCAATAGAAGTATCTGTACTAGTATTACGTCCCCCGTTCGGAATGGTTAAAGAGCAGATTAATATGTATGCTTATCACAATAATATCCAAAGCAACATAAAGCAAGCGCTAGAAATTTTAGAGAACCTGAGAAACACGCCCTTATTTATGAGAGTTATGATGTACTACAGAAGAATATGAGGGTATACAGGCGCAAAAGGTAGGAGATAATCAATTCCTTTTGCTTAATTTAGCTAAGCATACCAATGAATTATTAACAGCCAAAGATATGCTAGCTAGGTTATATAAGGATATGCCCTATGTAAGAGTTTGCGGCATGTATAATAAGGCGGATCTGCTACGGAAGTTATCTGAATGGCAAATGCAGGCGGTTACTAACGCCTAATGAAAAAGGCTGGTACACTAAGCCTTTCGAAATTACTGTATTCCTTAGAAAACCCAACCCCTATTAAAACTAACGGGTTCCGTTTTGAGGTGCAAAAGTTGTAAATGACAACTCGTTTGACGATAGAATTGGCTATAAAAAAAATGCCGAAAGTACAGAAGATTGGACTGTACTTTCGGCATTTTTATTAATTAATTCAATTTTGGATTGTAGGCTACTCCATCAATCATCATCAGGCAATCAGCATCAAAAAACTCAGTTGTTGAGGTCATTCTGGCTGGAAATTTATCTGTTTCAAAATAGTCACAAAACACCTTTTCCATTTCGGGTAAATCCTTTATGTTTTTTAGATACACGTTAACCTTCACGACATTATCCAATGATGCGTTGCATTGGAGAAGCGTCTTTTTTAGTTGTTCAAAAGTGTCATGAATCTGTTGAGCGAATGTTTCACCAAACCCTCTATGCAATCCTAAAAATACATATTCTCCTGCCATAACTGCTGATGAATAACTAAATGGTGTTGAGATTCGATTTACCAAAGTAACAGCTCCCTTATTCTATAATTCTTAATTCATAATTCATAATTCATAATTAAATCATAGAACGATTGTTCCTATTTGGCAATATTTACTTAAAATAAATAATATCTTCAATGGTGAATTGCTTGTCGGTTAAACCCAATCGTTGGGCGGGGGTTAATCTCTCTTTGCTCCCCATTTTAAACGGATAACAGAAGTTGTAAAAAGTCCGAAGTATCGTCAATGCATATTGAGCATATCGGGGATTGAAATTGGCATAAATATAACTCTTTCCATCACCACGTGCAGTTACAAGTGGACGTTCAAGGATATTGATGCGTCTACGGATTTGTTGCATGAATGCGTTTGTAGACTTGTCATTGACTTGCAAAACCATTTTAGCAATATCTTTGGGTTCATATGATGATAAATCGGTAGTCGTACTTACTTTATACCATCCTTGGTCAATAGATGGAAATGGATGAGTGATTTTGTTAGTTCCCCATTTCCTATAAGTCTTACCATTCTCAATGACCTCATCATGAAATTCATGGTTTTTTAACTGACTTTTTAATTTTAGATATGCAATTCTGCTAATCGAAGTGCCAACGATATCATTACTGATGCCCCACGCTGTTAGTTCTTTTCTACCTTCTTGATATTCCTTATATGCATCTTGGCGACTTTTAGACTTATCAATGTGAGCAATGAAATGGTGGGCTTCTGCAAGTCTAACCTCTCTTAAAAATATTCTGAAAAACGAGTTATAGAGTGATGGGTCATCATCAGTGATAAATCTCCACTCTTTTGCATGAACCATTCTTTAGATATGCCAAAGATGCGCCATTGTTGTATAAGTTGAATTTACATGAAGCCCATCAGCATACGTTTTTCTCTTTTCAAATTGAGTACGTGCATCATTGTACTGTGCCATGGACTGCGTATCACTTGGTGTTGGCAGTTGTGGAGCAAACGGAAAGCGATAACGCTCGTTTTTTCGTGAAAAGCTATCCAAGTGATCGTCTTTATAATAAATGGTGTCTTGCTCTATTTGTTCAAGCTTGATGTTCCAATCATATGCCACATCAGAACGCATAATATACCTGGATTGGGTTTCAGATGTTACGACAATATGGGTTTGAAGTAATTTATCTTCAAGATTGTCATACCGTTGACCGCCATGACCTTTTTTACGAACATTATTCAGATTATAGATGAGTTTATCTGTATTAAGCCACACGGTGTCAAACGATTTTGAAGCAAACGCTTCTGTTTCAAACCGTTCGAGAAATTCCAAGCGCCGATATAGCCATTCTAACTTATTATAGTAAGTGCTTGAACCAATCTTTAATATCTCACAAGTCCGTTTCACTGGTGTTCGATTGACTAACGCCAAAGCAAGTGAATGAAGAACGTCATTTCGTTTCTGATGATACGTAAACGACTGATTCCTGATTGGCAATACATTCGTGATTTTCTTACACTCTTTGCATTGCCATTTTTCAGAATTGCTACTGCTCTTACCTCTGCGATAGAACTCTCTGGGGTGATAGAACGGTGAAGAAATTGAAAGTGGGCAGTTTTCTCTATGGAACTGATAATCACCATTATTAATACCTTGAACACGATTCAATGTTTCTAGTCGCGATATTTCTTCTGCTATTGACCAATTAGATAACGTCTGAGTTTTACATTGAAATGTTAAACTGCCAACGCAATGCCGTACAGGGTCAATATTGCATTGAATCCGTTGAACGTTTCCGTTCGTTCCATCAATGAAATAACGACTTGGCTTTCCTTTTACATCATTATATTTTTTCTGCGGAAGCCCATACCATTTGCAAAATGGATCTAAACAATGATTGACGTTGATTTCAAAAACCTGTCCTCTATGTGTTATCTTCAAAGGTTTAAATAGTAATGAACGATATTTCTTTGCAAACTGCTGTGGGGATAGCAATACGTAGTCACTATGACGGTTATTTATTTCATCTTCATGGATTGGATTTTCAATATGAACAAGGCTATCATCAATCGTTGAAAGGCGTTTAAGATTTTGCTTGCTCATCGTCAATCACATCACTCTCTTGGTCTGGATACAACTGTTTTAACATACGTGTGTTGCGGCGCTTTTGCTGAATCCACTGTTCAAAGTCGGGGTCTTCAAGAATATTTAATAGGAGTTGGGTTTTAATTATATTGCTTTGTAAATGTCAGCTATAGCACGTTCTTTTTTCTATAGTTCTTTCTTACATTTTACCATTATAAAATTTATTGAGGGTTTATTGATCATGTCCTTGTGAGGCTCGTCAATTTCAGAGAACTCAACTAGTCCATAGGCGTCAAACTCTTGTGTAATGGATTCAGCATCATAAAAAAATATTTTCACGCCATAATCCATCTCGTAATAATCTTTATCCAATAGCGCACCTTTTCCAAACATAGGCGCTTTTTTCGATACTGTTGTAAAAATCATATATCCATTTGGTTTTAACTGGTTATAGCAATCTTTAATAAACTTCTCTCTCTCACTTCGATTCAATAAATGAATAAGAGCATGGCAAAATATACCGTCATAGAGCGTGTTATCAAAAGGCATATCAGTTACCGAACCATGAAAAATGCTAATATCAAGTCCACTCTGCCTCGCCAAATCAATCGCTGTTTGTGAAATCTCAATCCCTGTTACATTTATTCCACTCTCAATAAAAACCTTCGCATTTCTACCATATCCAATACCAGGGACCAATATGTTTTTAATGTTCGTTTCAAGAAAAAAGTCTTTAGTGGCGATTGCAGCGTCTGTAGGTTCAAATCCCCACATCGTTTGTTTTTCCATAAAGCTTGATTCCCAGAATTCCGTCATATCATAATCTCCTTTATATTATAGTCATTACAGACTTATATTATCTTTAATACTTTCCAAAAAAGAACGGATCTTTACTCCGTCTTCATTGTTTTCGCCAAATCTGCAATTTTCTTGTTCTCTAAGTACTGCTCCATCTGTCTTTCTGCGTCAATCACTACCTGTTGAATCAGACACTCGCTTCCGTGATCAAAGCTACATTCGAACAATGAAGCAGTCCCTTCGATCGCATGGATAATATCCAGAAAAGAGATATCTTCGGACTTCCGTCTGAGACGGTACCCACCGTTTGCACCGGGCGCAGATTGAATCAGTCCAGCCTTCACTAGCTTGGTCATCATTTTGGACAGATAGGTTTGTGAAACACCCAGCTTCTCAGCAAGCAATTGAACGCCTACGGGCTTATCGGACGCCGCCGTCACAAGATAAAGCATTGCATGAAGCGCATAGTCTGTCGCTTGGGAATATTTCATTCAGCACCTCCATTAACGACTTTGAAAATCCATAATAACTCTAATCGTTAAAAAAGACAAGCATCTACAATGTGCGCCATCGGTTTATCAAGCTCCATTTGTATAACTTACAATTTGTTTTGTAAGTCTTTAGTCAAATAAAGTAATAGTTCATCATCGACCATGATTGGTTGTCCTGGTATGACCGGAACATTGTTATACATCATCCCTCTGCCGTCCAAGATATAACCACGAGAAGTATACATTCTTTGTGCATTACCATAATCCTTGTAGAGCCCTACCCCTAAACCTATAAATCTAGATGTCTTAGCCGCAATGCGTTCTAGTTCATCAAATAATTTGCTTGCAATCTGCCTTTTTCTATACTCTGGGAAAATATTCAAATCGTTAATTTCTGGTGTACGATCCTCACGAAAAAAAGGGTATTTTGATTCATAGAGTAAATGACAGCACCCTGCTAAGGAATCATTGTAATACGCAATTAATGTTACCCTTTTACTGGTTTGGTTCTCTTCAAGGCATTTGAGATAATAACCTCCTCGTTGATACCATCCAAATTGTTCAGCGAATTTTTGATCTAGTAATTCAGCTTCTTCGATTGTGGTAAGTCTTGTTATGTTGATAATTTCTTTCATCTTTTCCCCTCCATCCCTATTTAATCACCCTAACAACAGGTTCTGATGTTGAAATAATATCAATGACATGATCAATACAATAGATCCCATAGTGCTTAAATGGATTTGGGAAATCCTTTGATGCGAATATTCCATTAGAAATAAAATCAAGATACCTTGATTTCTTATAAATCCTAAATATTTTTCCGTCAAATTCTTCATAATCATCCCAAGAAGTAAAGAATTCATTTCTAATCGAATATGCAATGTATGAGTAAAAATCAACTTGTATTAATGAATTGCTTTTCTCTCCAACCATAAGTGGATCAGGTCTATCACTAACTTTGCTTTTACAAAAAGATAACCTTAGTTGATTTACCTCTGGCTCTATTAGACCAAAGAAAACGATATCCTGCAATTCTTTTAAATCTGTATATTTCATCTCATCCCCTCCTCATCCCTAATTTATTCTCATTCCAAGTACTACTCTTTCACTTTACGGTTAGCTTTAACATGTTTGAGCTGAGCAACTATAATGACACTAATAATGACCAGAAGGAACCACGAACTGATCTTGCTGACACTAACCACATGCCATACATAATTCTGATCAGGATATTTCCAAGCATTAAAGAATGTAGCGATATTCTCAGCTAACCAGATAAAAAAACCTACCAAGAAAAAAGCCAGTGTCAAAGGCATCCGATAAGTAGTGTTTCGTACCCGATATATGATCCAAGTTTTCCAAAAAACAATGAGCACAAGACCCTTTAGCCACCAGCGAAAATCAGGAATAAAGTGATGCGTGAAAAAGTTCAGATAGATGGCTGCCCCGAGCGATCCAGCAATAGCAAGTCCCGGCCAGCCGGTCATATCCATTTTCAGTCTACGCCAAATTTGACACATATAACTCGCGACACTCGCATACATAAACCCGCTATAAAGCGGTACTCCAAATATCTTGGTAAGCCCAGGCTCAGGGTATGACCATGACCCCATTCTTATCTTATAAATTTCCAGCAGCAAACCAATAATGTGAAATACACAGATTACTTTAATTTCATCTAGTGTCTCTAATCCAGTACGGTACATAAGATATTGAACGGTAAGCAATATAATAAGAATGGCATCATATCGGTAAATATAAGGCAGGTCTATTACGTTAGAGAGAGCTAAAGTCCCAAAAATCGCAATAGGAAATATGCAGCTCATCGCCTGATGATAGCCAAAATGCAAAAGCTGTGTTATTGATTTCAATGATGCTCTCTCCTTTTCAGATCATGCAATGCTAATCTTTTCATTCTGTAATGTCGAATACCCATTTACACTTAAGTGTTTTTATCTATTTTGAATTCTAAAATATCTCCTGGCTGACATTCTAAGGCCTTGCAGATTGCCTCTAATGTTGATAATCGAATCGCTTTTGCCTTTCCATTCTTCAATATAGAAAGATTCGCCATCGTGATTCCAACCTTATCCGAAAGCTCTGTAACGCTCATTTTCCTTTTAGCTAGCATCACGTCAATATTGGTTATTATCGCCATTGTTTTCACCTCAGACTGTTAAGTCATTTTCTAATTTTATTACTATGGCATTTTTTATGAGTTTTTGAAGAACAGCAGCAAAGACTGCAATCACAATTGGAGCACAAGTCATTACTAGTCCGAGTACTATTAGGCCTGGTGCATCGGCTTCCTGTGCCATTTTATAGATGAGTGGCATTCCTATCGCAAATAAGAGACTGATAATGATTGCACAGTATTTAATATTACTTAAAGCCTTTACGGATAATTCTGAGAAAGGTATGTTCTTGTCAATATAGCTCAGTAGCCTTAACGCTTGGTATAATGCAACAAAATATACTATTGCGGTTGCATATACCCCTACAAGCACGGGGTAAATCAAATAAAGCGGATAATCTCCTGCTGCTTTATTTGGTATCGTGGGCAACCAAAATATACACAAAGCTAGAACCGGAATCCCAATAAGAATAACAACTACCTTTAAAAAGAGTGTTTCTCGTTTCATAAAATCCACCTCACAAAGTTATTAACATGAATTCAATTTACCATATCATTTATCGTTTTACAATATATTTTGATTGTATTACAAATATTTTTTATCTTTAATAACAAAAAAGGCCTCCTCCTCATAAAGATCGAGGAAGGAGCCCTGCTAGGAAATGAAGTGATTATAAAAAAACAAAAGAGGATAGTGCGGCCTCTAATGTTCAATTATTTTTTCTTAAGTATCCTCTTCACTTTTGTATTCTAAAATATCGCCTGGTTGACAATCTAAGGCCTTGCAGATCGCCTCTAATGTTGATAATCGTACCGCTTTTGCCTTTCCATTTTTCAATATAGATAGGTTAGCCATTGTTATTCCAACCCGCTCCGAAAGTTCGGTTACGCTCATTTTTCGTTTAGCCAGCATGACATCGATATTGATTATAATCGCCATTGTATTCTCCTCAGACCGTTAAGTCATTTTCTGATTTTATATCAATAGCTTCCTTCAAAAGCTTTTGAAGCACTGCAGCAAAAACGGCGATCACCATGGAAGCAAAAATCACAACCATTCCGATGACTATGATACCCGGGGCATCATCTCTCTCTGCGACGAGATAGAAAAGTGGCATCCCTACCACATAAATACCACTGATTAAAATTGCACAGTTCCTTATGTTTTTTAATACCTGTACAGATAATTCTGAAAACGCGTTATTCTTGTCAATATACCCTAACAGTTTAAATGCTTGATACAGTGCAATGTAAAAAGGTATCGCCGATGCATACAAATCGATGGCCAGGAGATATTCAATAAAACTATAATCGGGGTATAATTCTGCTGCATAATTCGAGATCGCAGGCACAAAAAATATACACAAAGCTAGAACCGGAATTCCAATAAGAACAACAGCTATCTTTAAAAAAAGTGTTGACCCTCGTTCCATAAAGCACACCTCACAAAGTTATTTTCAAATTGAATTTAACATATAATTTATCGTTTTACAATATATTTGGATTGATTTATAATATAGGCGTTATTTTCTCCTTTTTATTCTTATTCTTAGATAATGCTTAAAAAGGCTCCCGATTAGTCAGCAGCCTTTTGTTTAGTCCATGTTTCTTAAATTAATCTTCTCTCAGCTCTCTATTTTTAAAGATCGATAGTTGTTTTATTTGCAAGAACATAACCTTCATTGGAATTTTGTATAACGATATCAAAATTTCGATGGAAAGGATGCATAAATAAATCATACTGAATTCTACGGTCTTCATGAGATTTTCTTAAATAATTAATGTCCGTCCCTCTTTCAGTGACATCACGAAGACTCCTTCTCATCAATTCAGTTTCTCCATCTGTATATAAGTACACCTTCAGATCAAATAAATTCGGGTCCGCAAAAGCAACGCTCATGCCTTCTACAATATTCACTCTGTTTTGCGAAGATATTAAAGTACTCTTTAAATAATTCGTGTCTATTGTATAAAAATCTAAACCCTCTCTCATCATTCGAATGTCTCTCTCTAAAGCGGATATATTATGTGCAGCAGGATGACAAGCTGTCATTTTATTACTATGATGTTCACGATTATATACATAGTCAATTAAAGTGTACTTTCTAAGATGAGAGCCGATAATATACGGGTCAGTATTCATATAATTCACTTTCTCATGACCGAGAAGCTTTAAAAGATTATGGGCAAATGTTGTCTTTCCAGATGCACCATGACCCGAAATCCCTATGATGACTCTTTCCTCACTGCTTATCGAATTGGCTATTTTATTTAATACCTTATCCATATTGCTCCTCCATGTGGTCGATATTTACATGTTTTTATCAGTTTAATTCCTAAATACTTCCTTTTTCTGACCATCCTTGACGAACTCCACACCAAATTGATTGGTATTACCATTTGCACCAAATTCAGCGATCATAACATCAGGCTTGCTTTCAAATTGAATGTTATACTTAATGTTCGACCTTGGCAGCAAGGTAATCTCTTGAGGCTGAATCTTTACGAATGACCAGATCCCTTGAGAATTACCGTACTCTCGAAAGATCGGACGAATCTTAACGGTTTCATTTTGTCCGCCATAATTGATAAGCCTGATTGTACATTGAATCTTCACTATATCCTCTTGAGTACCGTACATACAGTCCGAATCTTTTTCCAGAAAATCAACTACTTTAACCCCTTCATTTTTAACATTCACAAGATAATATAATTGCTCAGTGAGGATTGGATACAAATAAATAAAAATGATGCAATAAAGAATTACGCTTCTGCCCACATATTTTTTGTAACGCTGCTTAAAGTACTTTATAGTTAAATTCCCACTGACAATTAACATAATTATCCCGAAAATTACTGAGTAATGTAAACCTTGGTTTGTAGCAGCTTCACTCCAAGGTGGGATTCCAATCATTCTAAAGAGATAATCTCCAACAATAGTCCCCTGATGTGTGATACCCACAAATATTAAAGAAAACAGCAAAAATAAAATATATAGCCATCCTTTAATTCTGGTCACTTCACCCCTCCTAAGCAGCAACGGTTGGTTATATCTTCTGTATCCTCCGATGAAAGACTCCTATGCGTTTGCAGTACAGAGTCCTTTAATATTATCATACTAATTAGGATTAATCTGGTAAATAACATTCATTGTTAAACTATCCTGTCAAACAGAAAGAACAGGCTGTCGAATATACCGACAGCCTGTTCTGATTATGTTATTGTTTTATTTCCTTTAGATAGAAATCATATAATTGATCAATAGATGAACTTGAAAGTAGATGCGTGGCTTGTTCAATTTTCTCGCGTTTCCAATCGAACCAACGCATTTCCTTTAACTTTTCAATTTCTCGATCTGTGAAACGTTTTCTGATCTCTCTAGCAGGATTACCGCCTACTATTGAATAGGGTGAGACTTCCTTTACTACAACCGAGCCTGCCGCAACAATAGCACCTTCACCTATTTTCACACCGGGCATAATCATTGCATTCATTCCAATCCAGGCATCACTTTCAATGATTGTGTCCCCTTTCGACTCGTAAGAGGCTCCAATCTGATCCACAAACGGATACACGGTAATCCATTCCGAATGATGATTGTGATTCCCACCCATCAGAATAATCACACCACTTGCAATGCAGACATAATTTCCAATAATCAATTTATCTAAATGCCAACCATAATCTTCGATAGGGTTAAACAACTTTCTCGAGGTTTCGTCTCCCCAGAGATATCTAACGCAACCATTTTCAAAATCATGATTATCGTAATAACCAGAGTAGTAAGAGTACTCCCCTACCTCAATCATTGGGTTGGTGACAATATCCTTTAAATACTTAATTTCAGACCAGTGGCTATACAGTTGTGTTTTCATTCTTTTCCCTCGCTCCTAAGTAATTTATAGCATTTATACTTAGAAGCTCAATACAGTGGCGACATTCTTAAACCGTTTCAAACGACGAACCATCGTCCTCATCCTTTTCCTAATTGATGGGGACATTGTAACAACGATTTAATTCTTCGTCAAATATACAACTCACTTTAATTTCATCTAGTATCTTTAATCCACTGACTATACTGTTCATTTATTCTATTTAATACCTGTACAGATAAGGAACAAAACTAGTACTGACCAAGATCGATAAAATTCAAATCCATATTAGCTTCATCCTCAGCCTGATTTGTAGCCTCTGTTGATACTGCTTTTCCTTCGTATTCAAGGTTACCGCTTGTCAAATTGAATACATACAGACGATTACCTTTAAAATTCTTATATCCCATAATATAGAGATGGTCTTGTTTAAAAGCATAGGTAAAGTTATTACTTATATCTATGTTTGTGTTCTTCAGGACAGTATCATATTCTTTACTCACGAGATCGTAAGATGTAACATTGAAACCTATATTTTCCTTACTCGATACAGCTTTTTGCAAGAAATAAATTTTCTGTCCATAGGCATACATAATATTATTCATTAACATTTCATGCCCTTGGAACGCGAGCGGCGAGACTTGTCCCGTCTTAACATCCACATGATATGCCTTTTTATGATTGTCTCTACTAATACTTAAAATCCATTGATCGGTGTGCTCCAGATTTTGATTGGCTAACCTTGCGTATTGAGTATCCCCATCTGCTGCTACAGCTTTAACTCCTGGTAACGCGAGCGGCTCATTCGTAATCTCCTTTGTTGTTAGATTAACACGGATGATCTGCGGTTCAGATACATAACCTGAGGCACTGTGATTCATAAACAACATAGCAACAAGCTGCCCATCAACAAGCTGTACATTTTGTATATACATATCTAAAACATCATTATCAACACGAATATCGGATGTGATTTCCAGCGTATTGTTCTTCTCCTTGTTAAGCACAGAAATACCGAGCTTAGCATTCTTCTCGGCTGATGGATCATTTGATTGCTTCGTATCTACTTTCGTATTCACATATGCAAGCATTTCCTCATTCTCGTAGAAACCAGAAATGTTCGTCTTACCGCGCATAAACTGACGATGCTCTTCAATCCACCGATCCAATTGCGTTTTCATTGGTCTTCGATTTAAGCTTTGGCTTATCGCAGACTTTTCATCTGGATAAACTGTACCATTTGTCGTGATATAAGCTGGTTTGATGCCAAAAATACTATCCTTAATCATATAATTTCCGTATAAAGCTTTACCTTCTACCAGGGAAGCATCCCCTTGAACCGTTGTCAGCTTATAATTAGGTGGTGTCTCTTGTGAAGTTTTCACATAATACGTCCCGATTGTAACTACCGCGAACACTACAAGAACAGCGGTAACCATATATTTTCTCATTCCTTAACCTCCATAACCCTTCAATTATACCGATATTTTCTTACGCAATAGATACAAGCTGTACCAAAGCGAACCTCCAGCAATGATCACTATTAATCCGAGACAAGCTCCCATGATTTCTCCCGGATAGAAGTAGCTATCATATCTGCCATAACCCATAAAATATGGTATTGAGGCTAGTCCAGCCAGAACCGCTAGATACAGTACGATATATCCAATCCCTTTCAGTCTGTAGCTCCGCTCCATAAGAATCGCTGTGAACAAGACGATCAAGCCCGTAATACCCAGCCCATAGTACAGTACGAAGTCAGAAAAATAGGATGGAATCAAAATTTTGAGTATAACTGTATGGTTTAAGAATTCAGATACCGTAATGTTCCGATATAATTCAGCAGGAAGAATCGACTGTGCAATCAAACGCTCCAGTGGAACAAGGAGAATCTGCAAGGCGACAAGTCCAAATGTGAATAGCAGGATCGTAACCAGCTTGGCAAAATACAAATTCGCTCGATTTGATGGCAGCGTGAGCAGACGATAAACTACCGTATTTTTACCTCTCCAATCACGATACCAAATGAAACAGCTATATATAAGCAGCAATACAATACTCAAGAGTATAGGCCCGAAATACAGAAGTCCGTTATAGTGATCATACACCATACTATTTAACTGAATATATCCAGTCACATGGTGATACTGCCCAAGGGTCCATTGATTCACTCTCATTGCCTCATTTGCAGAATTCAGCCAATCATTAGCACCTATGGCGACACCTGCAAGTTGTAACGCAACCGTCAGCACCATGAGTGCAATATATAGTTTGGCAAATCGTTTCACTTCAAAATTCAATAGCTTCACAAAAGCACTCATTTCTTGTACACCTCTCTCATTACGTCCGTAATGGACTTGCCTTCCTGCTCGCGAACTTCCTCGCAATAGAATTCACGTTCAACCTTCCCATGCTGCAGCAAGACCACTTTATCTATTAATTGCTCAATGTCATTAATTTCATGTGTTGTGATAATTACGCCACGGTCCTCGATCAATTCACTTGTGAACACATCGGTAATTTGCTCGCGGCTGAACATATCAATTCCCGAGAACGGCTCATCCATTAGGATGTAACCACAATCTAAGGCAAGTCCAAGTAATAAATTAAGCTTCGCAGCCATCCCCTTCGACAATGAGGATACGCGATCCGTAGTGCTTAGTTGGAAGAATTCCAGTAATTCCTCGGCACGATTTGCATTCCAATTACGATAGAAGTCCGCCATAAAGCTCAAGCAATCAGCAATTCGCATATTGGAAGGCATCGTTAAAGTGTCTGGAATGAAGGTGATAGTCTCATACATCGCAGGTGTAAGTGGTGCATTATCGATCAATACTTCACCTTGGAATGGTGTCAGCTCCATAATGGATTTCAACACTGTTGACTTTCCGGCGCCATTAATTCCGATCAAGCAAGTAATCTCGCCTTTTGCAGCGGTGAAGCTAATGCCATTTAGTACTTTCTTGAATCCATAATTTTTCACCATCTGTTTCACTTGGATCATCTCACGTCACCGCCCTCTGCAGCAGCTGACTTTCGCTCTGAGGTATATTTCGTCTTCACAATATCTACAAGCTCTTCAACCGGAATTTGAATATTCTGAATAGAAACGATAAATGCATCCACTGCAGTTTCGATTAGTTCTGAACGAATCGAGCTAAGTATTCGCTGATCCTGTGTAATTCGACTTGGGGAATTTCCTTCTGTTACAATCAAGCCTTGTTCCTCCATTTCCTTATACGCCTTCTGCGCCGTGTTAGGATTAATCTTCATGACTGCTGCCAGTTCACGCCGTGAAGGGATTTTGTCTCCCGCGCTGATCTGCCCTGTAGCAATCTGTTCCTTGAAGTGACGAACGACCTGAATATATACTGGTTCACGAATATTAAAGCTGACACCTGATTTCTGCTCTTCTGTCATACTACCAACTCCATATGTTAAGTGTGTGTACTAAGTGGTTCATACATCTTGTACATGTACTATACGAGTAATACACTTTTGTGTCAATAGTTTGGTTTTGGGCACAGGCTAGTTTCCTTCCACAAAAAAAAGCTGCCCCTCGGCAGCTTTTCGTAAAACATAAGAATTTATAAGTTTAACGTTTAACATTATCCTTGAACTCGTTCTCTTTCACCTAAATCTAATGTAGCCGCAATTGAAGTGCGAATTTCGTTTAATAACTCTGGATTCTCCAATAATGACAAGCCATAAGAAGGAATCATTTCTTTAATTTTCGGTTCCCACTCTTTAATATGTTGAGGGAAACATTTGTTAAGGACTTCAAGCATCACGTGAACAGCTGTAGAAGCACCTGGAGAAGCACCTAATAATGCTGCAATCGAACCATCTGCGGCGCTAATAACCTCTGTACCAAATTGAAGGATACCTTTTCCTGCTGCTGTGTCTTTGATAACCTGCACGCGTTGGCCAGCTACGACTAGATCCCAATCCTCGATTCTGGCATTCGGGATAAACTCTCGTAATTCCTCCATACGCTTTTCTTTCGATAACAACACTTGCTCGATCAGGTATTTTGTCAAAGACATGTTTTTGGCACCTGCCGACAACATCGTTAGGAGATTATCCGGTTTTACGGAAGTTATCAAATCAAACATTGAACCCGTTTTTAAAAACTTGGGTGAGAAGCCAGCAAACGGTCCAAATAACAATGATTTTTTGTTGTTAATAAATCTGGTGTCCAGATGCGGAACCGACATTGGAGGCGCTCCCACCTTTGCTTTACCGTATACTTTTGCATGATGCTGTGCTATAACGTCAGGATTATTACACACCATGAATATTCCGCTTACCGGGAATCCTCCAATATGTTTTCCTTCAGGGATACCAGATTTTTGCAGTAAATGCAAGCTTCCTCCCCCGCCACCGACAAAGACAAATTTAGCTGTATGGCTTTCAATGGTACCGCTGTCGTTTTTCACTCTTAACTCCCACGATCCATCGTTACTACGTTTGATTCCATCTACACTATGTTTATAATGGATATCCACATTCTTACTCTTCAAGTGATCAAATAAAATGCGCGTTAATGCACCAAAGTTAACATCCGTGCCAGTGTCGATTTTTGTTGCTGCTATAGGTTCATTCGATGGACGATTTTGTATAATAAGCGGCATCCATTCCATTAGTTTGCTAGAGTTATCGGAAAATTCCATTCCTTGAAACAATGGGTTTCGTGACAGCGCTTCAAATCTTCTCTTCAAAAAAGTTACATTCTTCTCCCCTAGTACCAAACTCATATGGGGCAATGACATGATAAAGTCCTGCGGATTATGTATCAGCTTACGATTTACCAGATAAGACCAAAATTGCATTGAAAGCTGAAACTGTTCATTAATTTGGATAGCTTTACTTATATCAACAGTTCCATCGGATTTCTCGACAGTGTAGTTTAGCTCGCAGAGCGCTGCATGCCCAGTTCCTGCATTATTCCATTCATTAGAGCTTTCCTCACCTGCTTTTTCGAGCTTTTCAAACACTTTAATTTTCCAATCAGGCACTAATTCTTTTAAAAGTGTTCCTAAAGTCGCACTCATGATTCCAGCACCAATTAAAATGACGTCTGTTTCAGTTGCACTTTTGCCCATTATTACCATCCTTATCCCCTGAATTTTGCAGAAAGGATGTGGGCGCTCCTTCTTAGGCGTCACACCTTCTCTGTTTCAATTATAACCTTATCCGAGTGTATTACAATTAATTATAAATTTAATATCTACTATTATATTAAAAAAATAAATTATTTAAAAGCTTGCAAAAAAGAGAGAAATAAGTCCTCAAGGTTAGGGAACAAAAACTACAGCATCAAACCAGCTTCTTGTAAGGATTAGTAGCAGTTAAGCATTATTAATAAAATAGATGAACATGCTACCTGCAGCAATAAGATCAACGATTACCCATAAGAAGCTTTTACGAATAAGCATAAGCAAGGCTGCGAATATGCTGACAAAGCAAGCAATGAGCATGATGAAAAAGGTAGTGAACAATCCACCTGATAGAAACATCAGTACGTATAAAAAGACAAAGGTGAACACGATGGCTTGAACAATAGAAATTAGCTTGGTGCTCGTTCTAATGTTTTGTAGTAATTTCTTCATATTGTATGCACCCTCCAAATATCTTGCTTTATATAAACTATACTTAAATTAGATTATTCCACTAAGGGGAATAAATCAAATCCATCTAACTCTGTATGTCGTAGTCTTCTTAGTGTTTAACCAAATGTGGAAAGTCCCTAAACACAAAAAGCTGTCTCATTCGTAGATAAATCTACCTATGGAACAGCTTATGCTATGTTAATGTTTTATTTATTCCTTAGCGATGAGCTATAAATACCCGCCACCAACTCCAGTGCCTTTATCCCCTCAGTACCGTCTAGCCAAAACTTTCGTCCGCTAAAAATATGCTCATAGAAGTCCTCAATTAGTCTCTTATGTCCAGTTCCCCAGTAAGCTTTGCCTTCCTTAGCGCTTAATATGGGCTCGCAAACCAAGCTCTCTTCCCCCTCTTTCCAAAGATACAAGCAGTCCCTGCGAAGGTTAAGTGTCCCCTCTTCAAAAACTAGCTCAAGCTCCACCGGAGAGTCCTCAAGATAGGTATTCGTACCATAATACAGCCCTCGAACATTATTAGCAAAGTTAATGCAGGCATGGGCGGTGTCCTCTACCTCAATTACTCCATCTAGCACATCCGTGGTAATACTGCCTTTGACTGAAGTAATCTCACCCCCATACCACTGAAGCAAGTCCAAGGTATGAATGGTCTGATTAATTAGAACACCTCCACCTTCCGTGGACCATCGTCCTCGCCAATTACTATCTTTGTAATAGCTTTCGCTTCGATGCCAGGTTACGACACCCTTCATACAGCGTAATTTCCCTAATGCACCTGAATCAATACTCTTCTTGATATAAATGGAAGTATCATTGTAACGATTCTGGAACACCACTCCAAGCTGACCTGTACTCTGTTCCGCAGCTTCCAGCATACGCATAGCCGAAGGTAGGTCAACCGCTATTGGCTTTTCTGTTAACACATGCTTCCCTGCACGTAATAAATCCACGGCCATTTCTGCATGAAGATAATGAGGCGTACAAAGATGTACAACATCTATACGGTCATCATTCAGTATTTCTCTATAATCGTCAGTGGCGTGACAGGTGTATTCAATACCTGCACGCGCAGCTTTATCAGCATCAATATCTACAACAGTAAGCAGGCTCACATCTTTTATAGCTGATATTGCTTTGGCATGGAGTGGAAAAATCGCCCCGCAGCCAATAATCGCTACTCCAAGTTTGTTCATCTAGAGCACCCTCCATTCGTCTTTCCATTCGCTATTTTAGTAGATCGGGGGTCAGATTGATCGCTTGGGCTTGAGCCTTCAAACATAGTTCTGCAGCTTTAAAGACATGTGCTTGTGTCATGGCCCGCTCCGTCCGGTTCAGACAATCGAGGATAAGTTCACCAAAGAACGGAAATCCAACTTTTCCAGCTACATGTTCATAATGCTCCCCTTCCCCGTTCACCCAGTACACATGATCCGGTGTATTCGAACGTGCGATATCACTGTATTTGCGCAGTTCAATATAGCCTTCAGTTCCCATGATCATTGTACGCCCATCTCCCCAGGTTCCGAGCCCATCAGGTGTAAACCAATCTACACGGAAGTACTGAGTTGCACCGTTGTCTCCAACAAGCGTTGCATCACCAAAGTCCTCCAATTCAGGGTAAGCTGGATGATTATAATTAGCTACCTTACTGTGAACAACTGAAGCATCCTGACAATCCGTATAATACAAAAATTGTTCTATTTGATGACTACCGATATCGCACAGGATTCCGCCATATTTTTCTCGCTGGAAGAACCACTCTGGTCGACTA
Source organism: Paenibacillus sp. FSL R10-2734 (assembly GCF_037963865.1). Classification (NCBI taxonomy): domain Bacteria; kingdom Bacillati; phylum Bacillota; class Bacilli; order Caryophanales; family Paenibacillaceae; genus Paenibacillus; species Paenibacillus sp. FSL R10-2734. Next base: position 4,523,321 of record NZ_CP150170.1, read on the forward strand.
GAAGCACTTAAGCGATGCGGTCCTAATCCAATGACTTGAAGGACACGACCAATCGCCCCCTGATGGATCAACTGTCCCGCATAGATAGCGCTCTCAACATGAAGACGCTCGCTAAAGTATACCATGTACTTTTGTTTAGTTGCTGTGACCATAGCTCTAGCGGATTCCAGCTGTTCTAGTGTTGTAAAAGGGGTCTTATCCGTAAAATAATCTTTACCGTGAGCCATAATCTTATTTCCTAATGGTCCACGCTCTGATGGAATAGCTGCCGCTGCAATTAAGCGGACCTCAGGGTCTTCCAGTATTTCATTCATAGACTCAGCAGCTCTAACACCCGGATATTTGGCTACGAAAGCTCTAACCTTCTCCTCATCCGGATCATATACCCATTTCAGCTCCGCACCTGCCTCAACGAGCCCATTGCACATCCCATAAATATGACCGTGATCTAATGCGATAGCAGCGATGATGAATTCACCTGGCTTTACTACTGGTTTAGCTTCATACGAGGGTGCATAGGTCATTCCGTCTTCTCTGTTCATCAGAATCCTCCTAATGGCTTCTAATCAAATTCTATAATAGGCTAAGCAGATAGCGCAGACTGATCTCCAAGCTCTCAAAAGGATCACGACGGCAAACATCCTGCTCAACTACATACCATTCCATTCCTGTTTCACGGCAAGTAGCGATGATTTCAGCATAATTCATGTTGCCTTGACCGATTTCAGCGAAGACCTGTTGCCTGTCTATAATCGCCATATCCTTTAAATGCACAACCTGCATTCTGCCTTCAACTTTACGTATCCATTCCACTGGACTCGCTCCACCTGCCTGAACCCAATATAAATCCAATAAAAAACCGACCGCAGGATCAGTCTCAGTGAGCAGCACTTCCATCCCAGTAATACCGTCAAAGCGTTCAAATTCAAAATCATGATTATGATAAACAAATTGAAGACCGTGTTGCTCTTTTAATGTAAGCGCGATTCTGGATATAAGCTTTGCGAACTTACGGTAGCTTTCAACACCAGTACGAAATTCTTCAGGTAATCCTCCAAGACCAATGTACTTGCAATTCCACAGCTTATGCTCTGCGGCTAGCGCCTCCAAATCGTTCAATAACCGATCCCAAGACACATGGGTCGCGCATATGACCAAACCTGCTTCATCCGCATATTCTTTAACAAGCTTCGGGTCGATCGGTCCGATGGCCGAAATTTGAATGGCTTCATATCCCATTGCAGATACCTTTTGAAAAGTTGATCTTAAATCCTCCGCAGTTTGGGTAAAATCACGTAACGTGTACATTTGAGCTGCAATCGTCGAACGTTTCATAAGATTCTTCCTCTCTCCATCGGTTTAATGCGTTCCCTTAACATCCAATGTTTTGGCTTCTGAGGTTTCTTTTTGAAAGGTGGAGTTCTCTACTTTTTCCATCAGCTTCTCGTAGAATAAGTCCGAATCTATCGGAAGATCCACCCAATTGTCCGTCCAAGCCGATAAATACATGGCATTCGAAAGAGTTAGTCCCCGAATACCTTCCTCCCCAGGAGCAAGTAACGCTTCATCATGCAAAATGGCATTTGTAAAGTTCCGCAAAATCCCTTTATGCTGCTCCCCTCCACCAGCTTCTACGGGAATCTCACATTTCCAGCACTCTGGACTACCGAATCCTCCCTTAAACTCTGCGTTGAATTGAGACTCCGGTGTACGTAGACGCCAAAAGGTTAGCTTTCCATCTTCCACTACGATTTTTCCATTATCGCCATTGATTTCGAAACGATTGGTCCCCGGTGCTTCTCCAGTGGTAGTAATAAATAGACCCGTAGCTCCATTCTCATACTCCACATAAGCGGTTACATCATCTTCAACCTCAATGTTGCGATATTTTCCAAAGTGGCAAAATGCTCTGATCCGCTTCGGCATCATACCTGTCGTCCACTGCCATAAATCTAGTTGATGAGGATCTTGATTAAGCAACACCCCACCGCCTTCACCCGCCCATGTAGCCCGCCAGCCACCGGAGTTATAATAGTTCTGCGTTCTATACCAATCCGTAATAATCCAATTCGTCCGGCGGATCTCACCTAACTCACCAGACTGAATAAGATCTCTAAGTCTTTGATACAAAGGATTAGTACGTTGATTGTACATGATTCCAAATTTGCGATCAGACTGAGCTGCAGCATCATTCATCTGTTGAACAGTCTTCGTATATACACCCGCAGGTTTCTCCACCAGTACATGATAACCATATTGAAAGGCCTCGATCGCAAGTGTAGGGTGATCATAATGCGGAGTACAGATTAATACCGCATCAATGATACGTGACTCAAATAATTCCTTCGGTGTAGAATACTTCCTAATATTCTCGGGCAGTTGCTCTTCAGCCCATTTCAAGCGTTCTTCTTTAATATCACAAACTGCAGTAAGCTCAGCTCCCTTAATTTCATTCAGCAGACTTTGCGCATGTGCAGTTCCCATATTTCCAATGCCAATAATTCCATAACGAACATTACTCATCTCTGATCACTTCCTTATTAGTGGTTATGTTTAGAGGATATACTTATTTTATGGACATGAACATGATCGAAATTAAGGTATATTTGTATTTAAATAAGATGTTTTAGATAAATAGATCCGTTATAATGAAGATATTTAAGCCATAAAGGAGTTAGATGATGAGCAATTCAGGTAACTTAACCGGTCGTCTTCTGCAGAATCTCAAGGTTACTGTGACTCACGCTCAACTTAGTAATCGATATCCCGGATGGAACCGTACGCTGGAAACTCCCGCTTTTAATCGACTGTATTTCATAGACGGGGGTGAGGGGAAAGTCGTTATAAACGGGATTCCCTATTATCCGAAACCAGGACAATTAATGATCATGCCTGCGGGGAGCACACAAACTACTGAAACTTCTGTAGATGATCCATATATCCGCTATTACTGCCACTTTGATGCTGACATTGGAGAGTGGCCATTATTCCATGCGGAAAAAAAACTATATATATGCGATTCGCCTAACCCAGATTCTGTAAGGGCCATCTTTGTAGAAATGATCGAACAATTTCAAAATGATGATGTCTTATCGATTCTGCGTACTCAGGCTTGTTTGCTTAATCTCATTGCCACATGTCTTGAATCAAGCGACAATAGTCATACAGATTTTTTGAATGAATTCATCCATACGGGTGACCAAGGCAAGCTAGCTCATGTGCTCCAATACATCGATAAATGCCTAAATAAGCCCATAGAGATCGATGAATTAGCAGAGCTTGCCCATCTACACCCGAATTATTTCATTCCTTATTTCAAGAAATTCATGGGTGTAACTCCTATGCACTATGTGCAGCTGAAACGTATGGAGCATGCTAAGAGACAGCTTTCTTTCACGGATTTCAGTATTTCAGATATTGCGGAGCAAGTAGGTATGGAATTGGCCCATTTCTCTAAATATTTCAAAAAGACAATGGGCCTTTCCCCATCAGCCTATCGGAATAGTACGAAGTGAATGAATAATGTCCCTCTGAATGGGATGAACTATAATGGAGACTGAAGGGTATCATTTCACAAAAGAAAGCACAGCACGTGCTCGATAAGGAATTCAATTAAACTCAGGACTTTTAGAGAGGGATTACTATGATCGTAGATACATTACGGGTATTCGTTACTGTAGCTGAGCAAAGCCATTTCTCTAAAGCAGGAGAATTACTAAATCTATCTCAACCCGGTGTCAGTCTACATATTCGGAATCTTGAGAATGAACTAGGCGCAAAGCTTCTACATCGATCTCCCAAACAAGTAAGATTAACAGAGGCAGGCACGATTCTTTATAAACACGCCAAACAAATATTAGCTCATTTCGAAGAAGCTAATCAGGAAATTCAGATGCTTCAGGATGAAGTCACAGGCAGTATACATATAGGAGCTAGCTTCACTATTGGCGAGTATATTTTACCTTCAAAACTTGCGGAATTTGCAAATCAATACCCACAAGTTAAGCTTCAGGTGACGATCGGTAATACTGAGGAAATTATTGGAGGCGTTAAATCCAATGAATTGGATATTGGCTTTATTGAAGGAGAAGCACATGAGAATGATCTGACCGTCAAGCCTTACATGAAAGACGAGATGATTATCGTCTCCCCTGCCAACCATCCTTTGTCAAAAATGGTCTTCGTGGAGCAAAGTATGCTGCAAAATCAGGTTTGGGTTCTACGAGAGCTTGGCTCTGGAACGCGGGCTTTTAGTGATCATTTCATTCAAGAAGAAGAGCTTTCTGTCAAAAGATCCTATGTCTTCAACAGTAGTCAGGGAGTTAAGGAAGCCGTCGCCTCCGGTTTGGGAATCGCTATGCTCTCCAGATGGATTGTACGCAAAGAATTAGCAAGTGGCGAAATCTATGAGCTACCTATCAGACATCATCATCTTGAAAGACAATTTTATATCATCCGCCACAAAGAAAACCCCTCCTCCATGGCCACCAATGTCTTTATTCAAAAACTACTTATCTCTAGAAAAGAGAAGTAGTCACGCTACCGAGTACAATTAAAGACAAGGTAAAACATATAGCTATGCCGGACAATCTCACAACGATTGTCCGGCATTTTGTTATTCATTCGATCTATTCACCTTACTTTTTATATGTTATTTAACATAACATCATTCACTTCGTTTATCCTTAAAATCAAAATAATAAAATTTAAAGCATGCATTAGAAATGAATTGATATCTCCTATAAATAATACTTTTAAGCGTTTTATTAATATGTAAGTTAACTTGTCATAATATTATATTCATAGATATAATCCAATCAGAAATCACATTAATGTAACGTATTATAACATTAATCTGAAAGTACATAATCAAATGGAGGTTACATCTATGAATGGATTACAATCAAAGCTCGCCAAAACTACTGTTGCCGCAGGACTCACTTTCACTCTACTCTTTTCCTCTACAACAATGCTTCCCGTTTCTACCACTTATGCTGCAGAGGTTACCCAAACGGTTGTAGGAACGGTTATACCTCTTCCAAAGGTCCAAGTTATAGCAACCGGTGGCACGATTGCCGGTAAATCTGTAGATGAGACCAGCTTCCAGAACTATAGAGCCGGGACTTTGTTAATGGAAGATATGGTTAAGGCATTGCCGAACCTTAAAAAATTCGCCGATGTTACTAGCTATCAATTTGGAAATGCAGGCTCTGGCTCGTATACCATGCAACAACTATATGATCTCTCCTTAAAAGTAGATAAAGCACTAGAAACCCAAGATGGCATCGTTGTAACTACAGGTACAGATACGATGGAGGAAATTGCTTATTTCCTAGATCTTACGGTGCGTAGCTCCAAGCCTGTTGTAGTAACTGGCTCTATGCGTCCATGGACTGTTATTGGAAGTGACGCTCAGGCCAATCTATTTAACGCTATTAAACTAGCTGCTAGTGGAAAGACGAAATATTACGGTACTGTGCTCATGCTAAATGACGAGATTCATACAGCTAGAGAGGTTACCAAGACGAATGCTTATCGTACAGACACTTTTGAATCTCCACAACTAGGAATCCTCGGATATATCGATGAAAATAATATTAGAATATATCGTGCGAATTCCAGAGCACTATTGACCGCTGATAAATGGGCAACGCCTTTCGATCTAACTAAGATTAAGAGCAGCGATATGCCTAAGGTAGAAATTGCCTATGCCTACCAAGATGCGGGGTCCGGGGCAATTACAGGTTTTGTTAAAGACGGAGCAAAGGGCATTGTTACTTCAGGCACAGGGGCTGGTGGTGTATCTAAAGCTATGGGAGAAGCTCGTACGAAAGCTATAAAGGAAAACGGGGTTATCTTCGTCTCTACCACACGCACGGGTTCCGGTTCTAACTATGGATCAGGTGACGGCATAATTGCCGGAGACAATCTAAACGCAGCACATGCCCGAATTCTACTAGAATTGTCACTGGCATTCAGCAGCGATTTCAACACTATTAAAGGCTGGTTTGACACCTATGGCTCCGGCCAAGTAGCCATAGCCGACAAATAAGAACAAACCATTGTTCTTACACAAAAAAAACGATTCATGCCATTCATGGCATGAATCGTTTTTTTCTACTATATTTTGCTTAACTCGTGTTCAACCAAATGTCCATCTTCCAGATGCAACACACGGTCGCACCATTCAAGCATCCGTTCATCATGAGTAACCATCACTGCAGCCTTACCTTCATTTTTTACTTCGTCAGCAATCATTTTCACGACTTCTCTACCTCGTTTGAAATCCAAACTGGCAGTTGGTTCATCTGCAAACAGGATTGCGGGTTTATTCATCCAAGCTCTTGCGATAGCTACACGTTGCTTCTCCCCGCCTGATAGTTGCTCAGGATAATGGTTCCGACGTTTCCAGATATCCAGACGCTTCATCAAATCAGCTGCCCGTTCCTTTGCTTCTTTAGAGCTCATCTTACCCTGTTTAGCTACAAATAGAAGCTGTTCTTCTACCTTTAAGTAAGGTAATAGCTGTGCGCTTTGGAACATAAAGCCGATCTTCTCTAATCGTAGCTCGGTCAGCTCACTTTTACTTTTGTCTGTAAGTGATTCTCCGTCTATGAAAATCTCACCACTGGTTGGTGTAAGAAGCGCACCCGCTGCTGAAAGGAATGTACTCTTCCCTGTTCCCGAAGGTCCAAGGACAGCCACGAATTCCCCTTCATTAACTATAAGATTCAGATTGTTCAGAACAGATACAGTTGAATCGCCATCACCATAGGTCTTGGTCACTTGCTTCATCAATAATTTCGCACTCATGCTCCAGCCCTCCCAATTGCTTCTAATGCATCTACTTTAGCCACTTTAGTGACAGAAATGAGTGATCCTAAAAGAGACATCCCAACGAACAAACAGCTGGTTAATAGAATTGTTGAAGGTTCCAGCTGGAATGGCATAGTGTCTGGTAGAACCTGATTCATTCCAAAGGTTAGTAGCAAGCTAATGCTAAGACTTGCAATGGCCAAAATCATAACCTGCCCAACTACGCTCCAAGCCAAGTACGACATTTTTGTACCCATGGCCTTCAGAATACCAAACTGGCTTGTTTTCTGAATCGTAATGACGTAGAAGAATACAGCCAGAACAAATCCAGCAATTACAAAGAGGAAGACAATCATCATAAGCAATGAACCTTGCTCTGACGAATAACCCGGAATATTGGAGATCGCAACTTTTTGCGTAATAACCTCTACATCTTTTGAATTAGCTGAGATCTTATCCACTTGCCCAGCGTTTGCATTAAGCGCAATTACATTAAAAGGTACCGTTGATGAAGCCTCACTACCTTGATTAACGCCTTGTCTCATTTCCTGCCAATCTTTATTGTTGATATAGACTACTGGGGTATGGCTGTATGAGCTATTCTCAACATATCCTGTAACTTTAAATTCCTTCCCAGTTGCCTGATCTCGGATCGTACTACCAATCTTAATGCCCGACTGTTCCAAGTCACGATCAACGATAACACTTCCCTGCGAGTCATTCGTTATCTTGTCACCTTCAATCACTTTTGGGGCTAGTAAACCGTCCATATCTACTGCAAAAAAAGTAATATCTGCTTTGGTATCCGCATCGTTCGCAGTCACTGTGCTCATCTGTAGAGCGAGTGAGGAAGCATTATTGTCTCCTACTACTGCTCGAACATTCTTGAGCTCCGTATCTGTTAACTGAGAACGCCTAAACGTCTGATCCGCATCCTTCTGCACCACGAAATAGTTTGCCGGCATATTCTCTACTGCTGAGATATTAGCATATGCTAACCCTCTGGCCAGTCCTGTTACGAAAAGTACAAGAAAGGAAACCAATAACATGATAACCATAATTAACAGGTATCTGGCTTTAGAATGTCGCATTTCCCTAAGAGCTAAAAACATAATACCACTCCTTCTAATCTGTATAGTCACAGTTTAGAAGATGAACATGAACGGAGTATGAATAACTAATTACAAAAGCGGAAGAGTTACTATAAAGGTCGTACCTTTGCCTACTGTGCTGGATACTTCTATAGTACCGTTATGTGTCTCTACAATCTTTTGAGTAATCGCCAGTCCAAGTCCGCTGCTATGTGTTTCTCGTGTCCGTGCCCGGTCGACTTTATAAAAACGATCAAAGATTAGTGGTAATTCCTCGGCTGGAATGCCTTCCCCGGTATCTGAAACGGTTACTGTACAATTCTGCTCGTCACGCTTAGCGGAAATCATAATAGATCCCTCAGCAGGCGTATATTTAATAGCATTGGTAATGAGGTTCATCCACACCTGATACAATAGATTGGAATCTCCACGTACACTGATATCAGCAAGATTCAGACGGACAGCTAATTGCTTCTCCGTTAATCTCCACTCCATGATTTGAACGACCTGCCGAAGCTGTGCCCGCAAGTCTATGGATTTCTTCTGCAAGGAATCCGGATCATAATCAAGGGAAGATAACGTTAGTAGCTGTTTGCTAAGCATCGAAAGACGATGGCTTTCTTGGTCAATAATATTGAGATACTGTATCCGTTCATCCTCTGGTAAAGAAGAATCTTTAAGCGCTTGGGCAAATCCTTGAATAGAAGTTAATGGAGATTCGATTTCATGCGATACATTTGCAACAAATTCCTGACGAGCACGATTTGTCCGTTCCAGCTCACGACTCATAATCATGAAGTTTGTGGCTAATTGACCAATCTCATCACGCCGCCAAGTATTCAGCTTTATATCATATCTACCTTTTGAAATCCGCTTAGTTGCCGTAGTTAATCGTATAATGGGCCGAACCACATGCAGAACACTTATCATTACAAATCCTAGACTGAACAATACGGTAAACCCTATAATGACTGCAAAAAATACGCGCAGCTCACCAAATTGCACTTCTGCATCCGGACGCATAAACAATGCATATGTCTCGTTATTGACTTTAACAGGAACACCAATTGTATTGCTTAATTGATTGTCAAAGAATCCTGTAATAAATGCACTGACAGGAAACTCGGCAACCCCATGATACACTTGTCCATTCAGAACCGTCTGTAATTGGTGCTCTTCCAAGTTCTCATCCCGAAAAGGCTTTCCGTAAAATCTGGATTCTCCCTCAGCATTCGTCAAATAGATCTTATAACCCAGATCCGCAACACTTCGCAGATACTCCTCCATAGATTCCGGGTGAGATTCTGTAAATTGCTGAATTTCAATGGCCATCCCCGTAAGCTTGGCATCGTTCTGTGATTTAATTTGAGCTTGATAATAGATATTAGACACCAAGAAGCCGAGAAGGCTGCTCACAACAATCGCAGAACAAAAAAGAATACACATCCTCACATACAAGGACTTCACGAGTTCACCATCTCCAATTTATAACCGATTCCCCGTACCGTACGAATCGTAAAGTCATTTTGATAATCCATAAATCGCTGACGCAATCGCTTGATATGTACATCCACAGTTCGTTCATCGCCTTCATAATCCATTCCCCATACCAAATCAATCAGCTCACTGCGTGAATATAGTCGTCCTGGATATTGTGCCAGTTGCGCGAGCAGTTCAAATTCCTTTACAGGAAGAAGCAGAACTTCATCACCATCAGTGATTTCATAATTTTTGCGATCGATAACGAGTGAATTTAAACGGATCCGATCATCCGAAGCTATGGAATAACGACGAAATAATGCTTTGATCCGAAACAGCAATTCTTCTGGCTCAAACGGTTTCGTTACATAATCATCTGTCCCACGCAAATAACCTTGTTCTTTATCACTTAACTGTTGCCGAGCTGTTAACAAAATAATGGGTATATCATACGTTTCTCTTATATGTTGGCACAGCTCTAAACCATCCACATGTGGCATCATTACATCCACTACTGCTAAATCTGCAGTGCTTTCTTTCAGTTTATGTATCGCGTCCCGACCATCGCTGGCCTCCATGACTTGATAACCTTCCCTGGTCAATACATGCTTTAATAAAGTTCGAATATTGCTATCGTCATCTGCTACCAAAATTTTCTTCATCGTTTACACTCCCTGAATTACGGATGAACCCATAGTATCAACTTTAAAGGGTTAGAACAACTAATCATGTAATTGCCAATCAAATATACGTTATAATTCGTTCGTAGATTTTTTCAAAAAAGAAACTGCCTCATCCCGTAGAAAATTTTCTACTGATTAGGGCAGCCTCTTCTCATGTATTCACTCTGTTAAATTAACACCGTCTTTGTGGATACGGCTTCTTCACTGTATTGTTTAGTACCTTCTAAAATCACTTCAAGCTTAATGATCTCCGAACGGCTGGCTAAACGGATTGGAGGTCCCCATGTCCCATAACCAGAGGAAACAACGACATGCAAGTTATCTTTACGGAGATAACCCCAGTCCAGTTCGAATAACCGTTTCGTGATCCAGTGATTCGGAGCGATCTGTCCACGGTGCGTATGACCGGAGAGCAGAATATCTACCCCCTCCTGAGCTGCAACGTCGAAACCAGTAGGCTGATGATCCATCATGATCACAGGACGCGCCAGATCGAGGCCATTCAATAAGGAACTTACGCTCTTTCTTCCACCGGCTTCCATCGTCTCGGCAGTTTTATCTTTTCGACCTACAATATACGTACCCGCCACTTCTTCAACCTCATCCTGAAGGACTTTAATGCCTATGCTACTCATCAAATCGGTATATTCCTTAATCGAACCACCATAATATTCGTGATTGCCCAGCACTGCGTATACACCATGTCGTGCTTTTAATTGCTTCAGCTGTTCACTCATACTATTGCGAATAAAAGGCTCTATACTATCGTCAAGTACATCCCCAGCCAGCAAAATCACATCAGGCTTCATAGCGTTCATTTGTGAAACCATTTTTTTAAGATGCCGATTGCCCACGATATTACCCAAATGCAAATCAGAAGCAACCGCGATGGTTAATGGCGTACTGGTTCCGATAGATTTATCAATAGAAATGGGATGCGTACGGATCACTGTACTCCAAGCATTGATCGAACCCCAGACTAGAAAAACTAACAGTAATATCAGCAGAGTCCCACCAGCCTCTGAGATGTAGTGCGTTCGATCAACTCCCAGCCATCCAAGTACGACATACAACAGGTCAGCCAATGGCAACATAATAATCGCAAATTCCATGCAAGCTAGATAATACGATCCAATTACTTTAAAGAATCTGGCTAACGGTTTCACCATTTTGGGCCACGGTATCATTCCTACGACATACGCAAATGCAACTAGAAGGAATAATGTCCAGAACAAACCTGAGGAAACACCGGAAAACCATTCATGAACAATCAGCCAAACGTGATAACCAATGTACAAATTAACAAGGCCCAGAATAAGCAGCATCGCAAACCCTGAAGCTAACATTCGTAATGTTTTCATCGTTCCTCTCCCCTTTACCCTGCTAACTCTAAACGTCTTATCTCAAATCATAACACAAACCGTTAACTCAGTATAAAATGCAATGATGCCTTCGGCAAACTAGAAATCTAAGAAAATAACAAAACGAAATCCCTAATTACATTCCCCGGCAAAAAAAAGAAAATGCCCGTTGGCATCTTCTTGGTTGAGAGTAGAGAATACTTCCGTATCCATCTCTACTTCAGTACCGGTTCAATATGTACCAGCACATTTGAAACTTGGTGTCGGTCCTTCAATTGCTCTTCAATCTCTTCCGTAATATCATGGCTCTGCACCACACTAAGCTCGGAATCCACTAATACCGTTGTATCCACTAGTACGTTGTTCCCATGGATGCGGGCTTTGATATCTTTAATGGATTGCACTCCGTCAATTTCAGCTACAGTTTCTTTCATGAGTTCAAGTTCTTCCGCGTCAAAACCATCCGTTAAATCATGTGTTGCTTTACTAAAGATATCCCATGCTGTCTTACAGATGATCAGGCCTACGATAATCGCTGTAAGCGGATCAAGCCATGGAATTCCAAAGCTGGAAGCCACAATCCCGACAAAAGCACCTATACTAACTAAAGCATCCGACCGATTATCTAGTGCTACTGCTCGCATAGCGTTACTATTAATGGAGCGGGCCAGTCTAATGTTATACATATACACGCCCATCATGATCACAGCACAAAAGACTGCCGTCCAGGCTGCTATAAGATCTGGACTTTCTAGTTCAGGTTGGATAAATTTGTTCATGCCCTGGTACAACACTTGAAGTCCCACCACAATCATAATGAATGAAGCAATTAAGGATGCCACGGTTTCCGCTCTGAAATGCCCGTAGCTGTGATTGGAATCTGGTGGTCTTCTGGAGATTTTGAGGCCAACTAGTACTGCAATAGAAGCAATAATATCAGTGCTGTTGTTCAGCCCGTCTGCAAGCAACGCTTGAGATCCCGCGACCGTACCAATGAACAGCTTGATTGCGGAAAGGAAGATATAAGCAACTATGCTTAGCCAAGCTCCTTTTTCACCCTGTTTAATGTCGTTGTAATTTTCCAAAAAAAAGAACCCCCAAAGAATAGTATTGTTCTATACTACACTTATAGATTCGGGTGGGTCTAGAGAAACAGTGTTGCTAAGATGCGTAATAGTTCACTCCGTCAAATAGAGTTGCCAGGTCATAACTGTTTTGCGGAAAGTAACATAGTTTGCCCTAGTTCAACTTTACTTCCAAAATATAAGAAAGTATAAGGACGCTAGAGTCGTTTATGTTAGTTCAACTGGAATAGTAACTTTTTGCTATTTGAAATGTCTAATTATTGTAATCACTATTTCTAAGGGGCGTGGAACAATGATTCAGTCTTTACATAAGACAATAATTAAAGCTTTAGCTGTTGCAAGTATTGCATCCCCATTAGCTTACAGCGGATCATTATCCGTCATTTCCGCAGAACAAGCAGTCATTAGTACAAGCAATCCCTACTACAATGAAGTCAAAGCCCCAGTCCTTACGCCTGCATGGTCGGCGCCACTCGCCATCTTAAAAAAGGATAGAATCACAGAGCAGAACGTTACAGTACTTGCGGAGAATGGAAAGGTCTTTGCCTTGCAGCGGAATGAAAAATTAGTCGCATTGAATGCTACAACAGGTAAAAAAATGTGGGAATTCGGAAGTGCATTAGCCCCGCTGTTCACGTATAGTAACGGATTTATCTACGGACTGACCCAAAGTGGCTCGTTATACGCTGTTAATGAAGCAGGCAAAAAAGCATGGTCAGCTTCATTAGCTCTACCTAAAGCTACTAGTATACAACGGTTAGGCTCCACCATTTATGTTACACAAGAGAGTCAACTCGCAGCCGTCGATGCCGTAAGCGGAAAGATCAAATGGAAGGCTGTTGAGAAAAGTAATAACTTTACGGGCTTATCAGACCTCATGGAAGCAGAGGGGGTTATTATTCGCAGCTATCTCTCTCAAGGAGCTTTAACAACTGCCGGACTTGCCGCTTATGACAGTCAGACAGGAAATAAGCTATGGGAAAAGACTCGTCAATTTTGGCCTTTAACAGTGAAGGACGGTCTCTTATACTCCATCACCAGTACTCTTATGCTTGATGATGACCCTGTCAATCGTAATGTCAAAGTCTCTGTATTCAACGTAAAGACGGGTGAACTCAAAGGTGAACGTTTATATACATGGACAGATACCGAGAATAAAGATGGAGAGTACAGTTTTGGTGGTGTAAATGGGACGGCGTTCTTGGACGGAAATGACTTCTATATTTTTCAGGGTAAAAAGCTTGTGAAATATGATTTCTGGAATTACTCAGCGCAAGGGAAACCGGTTCAAACCTGGACTTCTATGGCTAAGGAGAAAGACTACCCACTGAACCAAGTCCATCAGCAAAGAATGTTATACTCTAATTATGATAACGGTACGTTATCCGCACTTAAACTTGGAAATGGGCAGGCTGTAGTCCTTAATAATGGTGAGAATCCAATAGTACAAACGGATCTTTTCGGTAACGTAGTTTATAGCGGACAGTCAGATGGCTTATTTCACGCTTATGACATGTTGACTTTGAAGCCAATTTTCACCGTGAACACGGGGTCACGCAACTTTTCCCCTTCTCTTAAAACAGGAGGAATGCTGATGATCCGAACGGATAATAAGCTACTTGCCATTAAGCTACCTTCTTCTTTAAAATAAAAAAGCCTGATTTCTCAGGCTTCTGGGTTTCAATAACTTATTCAGCCGGTGCTGTAAAGGTACGAGCTGCAAATTCAGCATCCAGCATGTAGAAGGCGTTGCTATCTTTATCAATTCTTTTCAGTTTACTAATGATGTTGCTAAAGAGCGCTTCTTCTTCCACTTGCTCATCAATAAACCATTTCAAGAAATAGATCGTTGCATGCTCGCGTTCATCCAGCGCCAAGTCAGCCAAATGATAGAACCGTTTCGTGTTTTGTTGTTCATGAGCGAAAGCATGTTCAAAAGCATCCAGCATCGATGTGTACTCGTTCTTCGGCTCTGGTAGTGCTTCTAGTGTAGCCCGATTATCTCGATCATTAAGGAACTTATAGATTTTCATGGCATGGAATCGTTCTTCTTCTGCTTGAATTAGAAAGAAGTTTGCAAAACCATCCAGACTTTCACCGGAGCAATATGCAGCCATAGCTAGATAAACATGAGCGGAATAAAACTCGAAATTCATCTGTTCATTAAGTGTGTTTACTAATCCATCTTTCATCTGACCGTCACCTCATTATTCAATTTTAATATGTAAAGATTTAAGTTCATCTTATCACCGTGTATCTAAGTCAGCAAGGATTCATCCTTCTGACATCTAAATAAGCAACGAAGGGACGACTTTTCTGATGACCAGATTAACTCGTAATAACTTACAGCCTAAATTCTCCGGCAGACTCCTGTTGGCTTCAACTATGTTATCTATGCTTCTTTTAACTAGCTGTTCCAATAGCAGTAACAGTGCTCAATCAGTCGCAACAAACTCGCCTACATCCGAATCCACTACACCACCCGTTACCAGTGCCACACCTGCTCCCTCCACAGAGAGTGATCCTATTGCTCTTCAGATTTCCAATATGAGCCTTGAAGAGAAAATCGGACAAATGCTCCTTGTTGGTATTGATGGAACCGTTCTAGATGATCAAGCAAAAAGGATGATTGCCGAAGACAAAGTCGGTGGAATCATCCTTTATAAGAACAATATTCAAGACCTAAAGGGTATGGTAAGCCTTGTTAATTCCATGAAAGAGAGTAATAGTGACAACCCTATTCCTTTATTCATGAGTGTCGATCAGGAGGGTGGTAAAGTCAGCCGGATGCCTAAAGAGTATGCTTCCATCCCCTCTAATGCAAAGGTTGGTACCCGCAATGATGCTGACGCTGCCGAGATGATGGGCAAGCTGCTCGCACGAGAAGTAATTTCAGCCGGATTTAATATGAACTTCGCTCCTGTTCTTGATATCAATAGCAATCCGAATAATCCTGTGATTGGAGCTCGCTCCTTCGGCAACTCCGCTGAGCTAGTCAGTACACTTGGGATCGCTGAAATGAAGGGCATTGAGAGCGAAGGTGTTGTGCCCGTTGTCAAACATTTCCCCGGACACGGTGATACTTCCGTCGACTCCCACCTTGATCTGCCGATTGTAAACAAAACCGCTGAAGAGCTCGCTAAATTAGAATGGCTTCCTTTTCAAGCTGCAATTAAAGAGGGAACAGATGCCGTTATGGTCGCCCACATTTTATTTCCTAAGCTAGATCCTGATAAACCAGCATCCTTATCAAGTAAAATCATTGGCGAACTACTTCGGGAAGAAATGAATTATCAGGGACTTGTAATCACAGATGATTTAACAATGGGTGCTATCATGAAGAATTACGACCTTGCCAATGCGGCGGTAGATACCGTTATTGCAGGCAGTGATATCCTACTTATCGCACACGGCTATGATAATGAGCAACGAGTAATAGATTCGCTTCTGGACAATGTAAAAAAAGGTAAGATACAGGAATCACGGATTGATGAGAGCGTCTATCGGATCTTAGCATTGAAAGCTAAATACAATCTATCCGACGAGCCAGTTCCGGTTCCTGATCTTACCGAGCTAAACAAGGATATTAAAGCTTGGAGACTTACGATTGAGAAATAGGCTTAGGCCTATTTCAATCCTTACTGAAGTACAACAACATCTCCTACCTTCAACCCTGAGACGGCCTCTGTTTTGTCTGACGTCTCCATACCCACTTCAATATCTCTTCGTTCATATTCCCCATTGCCTTTGTCCAGCATCACGTAGGAGAGATCTCCTTCATGCATTACAGCGATGCTGGATACGACGATGGCATTTTCTTTGCGGACCGTCTCAATTTCTCCGCTCAAGCTTAGTCCACCGATCAAGTGCTCGTTAGACTGCAGTGAGATAACCACTTCAAATTGTGGAACCGAAGCAGCAGGAGCATTCGGGCCCGAAGCCGTCTTAGCAAATTTAGATACCTTAGTTACTTCTCCAGAGAGCTTTAAATCCTTTAAAGCTGTCATTTTAACATCAACCTTCATTCCCGTCTTAATACGGAAGACATCTTGCTCACCTACAAGAGCTATAAACTCAAGCTTGTTCATATCTACAATTTTGCCGATGTATTGATTGTCTGTCACCGTCTGCGGAATTTCACTGGCGCTATCGAATAGAAAAACACCAGATGCCGGAGCATGGTAGAGCGCTGTATTAAGCTTAGTCTTCTTTTCTTTTAATTCACGAGCCTGTATATCAGCATTCACTTGGTTAAGCTCATCCCCTAACCGTGCCGTTTCTTGGGCTGCAAGTGCTTTTATACGTTCGGCTTCTGTTGCACCAAGGGCTGCATTCTCCTGGTCCTGCTGACTAACAAATTCATTTAATTCCGCTTCCAGCTTAGCCTTTCGGATGGTCGCCTCCTGAGTAGCAATTTCATTCTTTAAGGCTTCCTGATCGAGGGAAAACAGCAAATCCCCCTTCTTTACTTG
The DNA here is from genome assembly GCF_037963865.1 of Paenibacillus sp. FSL R10-2734. Taxonomy (NCBI): domain Bacteria; kingdom Bacillati; phylum Bacillota; class Bacilli; order Caryophanales; family Paenibacillaceae; genus Paenibacillus; species Paenibacillus sp. FSL R10-2734. The sequence continues at coordinate 4,540,308 of NZ_CP150170.1, forward strand.
CCCACCGTTCTCTACCTTCCACTTGGTTACCTTTGAAGCATATGGCGCATATACAAGCGTTTCTTTCTCATATTGTGAATTCCCTTTGACCTGGACGGAGCTCGTCATTGTTTCCTGTGTCACTTCAAAAGTTATCGCTTGTGGTGGTTCAACAGGTTCTAGCTGTGCCTCAGGTTTATACATTTTGTTGTATACAAAATAACCTGCTGCAATAATGATCAATACTAATACAATCCACTTGATTCTCCTCTTCATCACTTCTGCTTCCTTTCAACTTAAAAATAGCTAATCCCGTTTTATCGCCGTGAGCGCATTCGTTCTGGATGCGCTGATCGCCGGATAAATTCCTGATAGTACGCCTGTCATCACTGCAAATGCGATCCCTACTGGAAGAGTCATCAGAGGAATAGTAATAACCAAAGGCTCACCCATCCCCATTCCAGCGGTACCAATAAGCTTGTTTATGCCAAATATAATCAAGTATGAAAAGACAATACCGAGCAGCCCACCCAGCATTCCGAGCAATGCCGCCTCTGTAATGAACATATTTCGGATCTGCCCCATATTAGCGCCCAACACCTTCATAATGCCGATCTGACGCCGACGTGCATGAGTGGACATGGTCATCGCAACGATGATGGAGATCGAAGCGATAATCAGAATAAATATACCAATACCAAGGGCTGCTTTCTTGATCATGCTGAATTGATCGGCGATTGCCTCTTTTTGATACAAATTCGTACTTGTCGTTAGTGTGAGTTTCTGTATAAGCTTCTCCACTTGCACGATATTGTCCGTGCTGTCGACTTTTACTATGGCTGAGTTATAAACATCCTTCTGCCCAGCGGTGCCACTCGTTAGTTTCAGTTGTTCAACCAGACGCTCACCAGTCTCTAGTGACACGTAGATCTTCTTGTCGTACATCGCCATATCAGGGTTCCCCCCACTATCCAATATCCCAACAATTTGTAGTGGCGAGCTGACTAGCGATTGTCCAGTTTGAGAAGCAGGGTCATGCGACTGTAATTGAACCTGTTGTTTGTACATATCCGACGGCAGCATGCTTAAACTGTTGTACTGTTCCATTATTTTATTATTGTATGGATCCGTATTCAATTGATCAAAAAGACGTTGCCGCGTCTCGACATCAATCAAACCTACGGTCGCTCCATAGTTTAGCACTGCCATGCCAACCGAATCAGAAGGACCACCCTGCTTAAAGCGATGGTCGTATTTCGTTAGCAGTCGAAGATCCGTTCCGATAAGCTGTAAGTCCGTAATTTTATTATCGATAGTAGTCATTTGTATGTAGCCAAGCTCTTGAAAAGGTGCTGCTGCGGTTACATGTTGCAAGCCTTGGACAATTTTTAGCTTCTGAGCCGTCAGCCTGCCGGGATCAAGTTTTGCATCAGTAGCAGAAGCTCCACTTCCTTCTCCGCCCCCTTGTGAAGGGATACCACCATTTGGCGTCACTGTAATTTCATCCATTTTGAAACTCCGGTTAATCTCCCGCTCCGTATAGCTTTGCGCGGAATCTCCTATACTTAAAGCAACAATGATAGCAGCACAGCCAATCGATATACCAGCCATACAAAGACCTGTGACCACTTTCCGTCGTTTGACTTGCTCCCAAGCTAATCGTGAAATATCACTAATCCTCAATGAGTTTACCCCCTTCGAGTTCTGTATTCGAAGAAGTTTCTTTTTCCGTAATCATATATCCATCCTTAAGCGTAAAAATCCGTTGCATTTGCTCCGCAACCTTGAGCTCGTGAGTTACAACAATGAAGGTAGTCTTCATCTTCTTGTTCAGGTTAAGCAGGATATTGATAATTTCCTCTTCTGTCTTCGAGTCCAGGTTACCAGTCGGTTCATCTGCGAATATAACAGACGGCTCCGTGATCAAGGAACGTGCGATACTGACCCGCTGCTGCTGTCCACCAGACAGCTGAGAAGGGAACAGGTCGGCTTTATCCGGGATGCCGACCCCTTCAAGCAAGGCTAGAGCTTTTTGCTTACGTATTGATGGTGAAATGGATTGGAAGACTAGCGGCAATTCAACATTTTCACGGACGGTTAAGCTAGTAATCAGTTCATAAGCTTGAAAGATAAACCCGATATGTTTCCTACGAAATTCGGATAGCTTGTTCTCGCTCATCTTCACGATATCTTGGTCAGCAATGTAAATGTGACCTTCCGTAGGCTTCATCAGACCTGCCATGAGGTTCAGCATGGTTGATTTACCGGAACCTGAGCTCCCCAGTAAAGCAACCATCTCCCCCTCTTTCACAGAAAAGTCTATTTGATGAAGCACAGCCGTCGTTTCATTACCATTCTTAAAAGAATGCGTTACATTTTCCACTCGCAACATTGGAGCTGCTCCTTCGCGTACATTAATAGATATGAATTGCTACTTCTCAGTTACTGGTCTATCGATCTTTATGTTGTAAGCTTGACTGGCCAGCTCGATTCGTTCGCCTTGGAACTCATCATACAGTGTGATCCGGTACGTGCCACCAGACAAATTCTTATACATATTATTCGTAAAGGTTGCAGTATACGAGTTGTTATTCCCTTCAAGAAGCTCAGTACCGATGTTCAAGCTTCGTTCCTGTGAGAGGTTATATGGATCCGTCATTTTAAGCACCAGCTTATGGGTAAAGGTTCCCATGTCATACGTAGTGTCACGAAGTAGGTTGTAATTCATTACGATATCTATAGTGTTACTACCTTGCAGCGATCGCCCTTCCGAACTTAGAACAGACATCGTGTACGGGTATAGTGCAACCTTCGTCAAGTTATTCTCCGGTGGTGTGGACACTGGATTCAGAGTCAATGAAGCAATATTTATAAATCCTGTGGCTTCCTGACCAGGTTCAGTCAGCTTATTTCCAGTAATTCCTGGACCTAGATACAAACTTACATCCGATGGAATTACGGACTTAGGCAACTTTGCCCAGTATGTGATTAATTGCTTGCCACCCGGAGTAGCTGCAGTATCTGGCTGATTCGCTGTGGCTTCATATAGCTGGCCATCTCCCGTTTTATAGTAAGCCTGAAGGCGAGCCATCTTGCTTTGTCTCTTTTCCTCACTACTGAGCAGTAGCTCTGTATATACGAGATTAGAATTTAGACCTTCATAAATGATCGTTTTGTTCTCTTGTACCTTTGCGTTTTTGCCTTTACCGGTAATTGTATAACTTCCACCACGTTCGATAGTGGATACAGCATTCATCGTACTGTTCGTGCTAAGCGATAGGAACGAGCTCTTTTCTTCTTTTACCGTTGAAAAGAGGTTCACTTTTAACTTATCGAACTCTTGCGTGTAAGGAATTTTGGCAAATACATAGATCTCAGCATTTTTCCCCGGTGCAATGGTCGAGGTTTCCTTGTCCATAAAGAGTTCTGTAGAAGAAGACACATCGTCATTGTCTACCTGGACAGATCCTTTTAATTCTGGAAGCGTTAATGCCACCGACTGCGAATTCTTAATATTTATTCTAGCAACAACGATATCATCATCCTTCCAAGGAAAGCGCTGTAATGACAGCAAATTATAAGTGAAAGAACCATATTCATTCGATGCGCTATATTCCACGCCCTTTTGAATCTCAGGACGTAGTGTGTAGGAAATCGTGTAGTAGGCAACAGGTACTGTCAGCTTGGCTGTATTGCCCGTGCTTGCATTAGTCCCTCCAGTTCCCGCGCCCTCACCCGGAGTACCCGAATCTGTATTATCTGGAGCCGAAACAGCTTCAATCATCTGCAATTGTAGCGAATTCTGCTCAACTTCAAGCGGAACCTGTGCGGTAAGTGGAATTATTTTTTCCTCCAAAGGCTTTATGGTTAATCCGCTCAATCCTTTCGCATTGATCGGAAAAGTTGTCCCTGATGAAGTTTTGACTGCAAGCTCATAAGTAGGCAGCGTAACGGTCGTCTTCCCAACATTTTTCACTCGTAGCTGGAAGGTCCAAATTCCCTTATTGTTCTCAGCGTATACGTTTGCGTTGTTTAACTGAGTTTCTATCGGATTATTATTAATCATGATTTTCTTAGTCACGCCTTTGCCTACCACCAAATTAGGTGTTGTGGCTGCCGGTAGCTTGTACGAAGATTTAGCGATCTCAAGCTTCAGGGCTTCATCCTTTTGTGTAAATTGCAGCTTCATATTATCCGTTTTCATATAAGGAGGAATCTCGGCAAGATAATAGATAGTCTTCTTCTCCTGCGGCTGAATCTTGTAACTAATCTGAGAACGATCAAGTGCTAATTCATACGAACTGCCACCTGCAGAGAGTAAATAAGCCGCATAACCCGGATCACTAAGTACCTTACTGCCCTTATTGGTCAGGCTTATCCCCACCTTGGCATAGACCTTCCCATTATATTTATAGAGCTCCAAGGACTCACTTTTGGCGATGACAGGAATGTCATTCATTGTGGTGCTAACATTTTTTCCATTTACGGCAGTTGGGGAATAATTAGCTGGCAAAGTAAAACTTCCTGCGTGCTTTAAATAACCTTTGGTTTTGGAATCCCACACATACATAGGAATCTTAATCCCTTTTAACGAATTAGTCTTGCCGATGTTGACATAATACGTAACGCGCAAGCTTTCTTTAGCACCAATCTTCTTCTTAAGCGCGTCGGCGCTCAGCGGGTTACCCGGAATGACAGAACCCCCTGGAGTCATAACTCTCGAAAAATAGTACATTAGGTTTGCGTTTTTACTGCTACCATTCGAATAATTCAGAGTATAGGTTAAAATATTCCCACCAGATTGTGACCAAATATTGACATCTTCTAGTGTAGCTTTAATATTTGCTCCTAAAGAAATGGAACCCAGATTGCTAGTGGCTGCAACTGTCGCGGCAGCTACAGCTGGATTTGTACGAACAGCATTAGCTGCTGCCGCTGAAGCGGTATGCCCTGTCAGTTGGCTTATGACAAAGGTGCTTAATAATAAAACAACATATGTACTGCTATGCTTTCTCATTTATTCCCCTCCACGAGTATTTTACTAGAGTTATTATAGTGGTAAGTGCAAATCCAATTGTATCCATGTTGTAACACTTTTGGACTGATTGTAACCTATTTGTTCCTATTTGCTCGAATTTGAAGAATATTCTATTCTATAATTTCATTTGATCTTTCAATGCAGCCACATCAGTAGCAGAAGGATTTTCTTCTCCATATCTCGCTTTTTCATATAATTCAATCAATGAATTCGACGTGTTAACAGAACTTTCATTACCCTTACGTTTCTGCTTATTAAGAGCAGTCCATTTTAAGATATCATCTTCCGTTTCCTTCGGCGTAAGATAACTCTTCACTTCGTAACCATGATCGCGCTTCATAAGGAGCCAACGCCGATACAACCAGCGAACACGTTCCCGCTCACTATTCATCTGTTCCCAGCGGTCTTTTCGATTTTTTGGCGTAAGGCGGGTGCTCCAGAAATTCTTGAGACCTTGAATCGTTTGCTCCCATGTAAATACACTTTTCTCCTCATCAAGATAAGATGTATTGTTCTTGGGTGAATGTTCCCTACGCAGCATGGCGAGAAATGCATCCATCACCCTCTTCCATTTCTCTCCGGCATTTCTATACAACCACCGAAGTGCATAATAGGCTGCAACTCCCAGTAACACAGCTCCAGCAACGTATAAGGCGATATCTAATATAGCAGCTAGTAGACCAGGCTTTTGATCTCCTACAAAAGGTAGTTCCGGACTCGCTGCTGGCTGTTCTAATGGCGGAGGTAGCGGCTCACTGGACCCAGAAAACAGCTTACTAATCCATCCAAAGAACGAACGTACAATATTCCATAGTAGTGTTCCTATTGCTTTTCCGGCCCCAGCCGCTAATACGGCCGCAACAATTCCTATGCCAATAACATAAATACGATTATTCCTTTGTATTTCTTTTGGCAAAGCTTTGCCCTCTTGAGAAAGCGTACTATAGTGTAAATAGCTGCTATTAGAAATAAGTAGTGTCAGCAATAGACACAAACTGCCGCACCAGGTCAGAAGTGTAACACTTGCCTCCAAATCTGGAACTCTACGAAAGACAATGGTCGTAACAAAATAAATCACAATACCCAGCCAATACTTTTTACTTGACTGATCTCGAGAGTCAACAGTCATTCCTAGATACGCGCATATAAAGCCTGCAACACCTAAAGGTAGACTTTCGATAGACAGACTTCCTGATGACAAAATACCTATCACTGCCCCAAGAATTAGTGCAGCCAGCAGCTGCTTCCATCTGACACTACACAGTTGTCGTAGCAGAATACCCACTAGTGATAGTAATGGCATTGCAGTCAACCACATAGGTTCAACTTGTTTGGGTAGTACATAAACCTGAAACAGAATCCATACAGGTAAAACTAATAAAAGTTCTAGGATAGAGAATATCCAGAGTTTGATCGTATTCCATACGTAAAAAGATGACGTAAGTTTCATGCACGCTCTCCCCCCTGTTCCGGAATATCCAACCATTCCACACCATTGCCTTGCAGCAATAGGAGGTCGGCTGCCTCCTGTAACTCTGCTCCTCTATGGCAGCTAATAATCAGAAAGTCTGTATCACTTATGCCGCTCTCGGCCTGCAGGTCCAGTAATCGGCTCATAGGAAGTGTTCTGTCTAGCTTCAGCTTAGCTAACAGCTCTAGCAAGTCTTCCAATTGAGCCATAGGCTCTGCTTCAATAGGATCTCTTTCGCCAGCGTTATCTAGTCTACCGTTACAGATAAACCCTACCTCAATTCCATGATGCATTGCGTATTCAGAGATAGTGGCTGCATAGCGTATCCCTTGCTCGATACGTTCTTCATCCGTTACGGCTCTCCACATGGAATCACTGTCTTCAATATTCAAGCAAATGACAAGCCTGGAATCCGCGGTGTAATCTTTCTTATGCACCTGCATAGTACCTGTCCGCGCTGTGGCCTTCCAGTTTACAAGTCCCATAGAATCTCCAGAGCTATAATCTCGAATACCTGCAGTCAGGAAAGGGTCTTCTACGATCCATCTTTTCACTGGAAGTTCCCCAAGCCAGCTATGTATCGGTAGTGGAAGATCATCTAAGTTCAGCAGATATGGATAGACTAACAACTCTAATTCAAGTGGATAGGTTTTGTTTTTTCGGATCAAACCAAAGGGGTCTCCAGTTGTCATTGTGACCGACTCCAAACGATATATCCCACGTCGCTCGCAGATTACTTGATGACGCCGTTTAATATGACGATAAGATTTCAAATAGAACAAACTGATATGATTCTGATAGATTTCACCAGTGCTGATGCCGAGATTATCCTGACTACCAAATTCCAAACCTCTGGCAATACTAGATTCCAACCGAAGCCATGGTAATGGCAGAAGCTTCGCATTAACGATCTCCTCGATCATCTCAAGGTTATCCCCTTCATAAGCAACCTTAGTTGAAAAATAGCGGGAATAGCTAAGCGCTTTAAGACCATTCCGTTCATAAATAGCGGCAAGAAGAAACAGTAGAGCTACTGTAATGAAGATGAACCAAGGCAAAGCCATAGCTCATTCCACCTTTCCGCCTCTTAAGGGCGTAACGAGTTCAGTGGGCACCTCTACCTCTCGAAGCACTTGCAACACAATATCCGCAGCCTGTCCCTCTCTAGAACCTAATCCACGATGAAGAAGTAGTCGATGTGCAAGCACCGAAACGGCTACGGCTTTAATGTCATCTGGTGTTACATATGATCTACCTTGGATAAGTGCATATCCTTGAGATGATCTGAGCAATGCTCCACTTGCACGTGGACTCGCCCCTAGTTTTACTGCCGCAGATTTGCGAGTATCTTCCGTAATCCGAACGATATAGGCTAGCAAATCATCACTAATACTCACGGAAGCAGCCAAACGCTGCGCAGCTTGTATATCTTGAGCGGCAGCCACAGCAAAAGTCTCTTCATGTGGATTATTCTCACGGAAACGCTGCAAAATATGAATCCCTTCGTCAAATGAAGGATACCCCGTAGTAATCCGCATTAGAAATCTATCTAATTGAGCTTCGGGCAATGGAAAAGTGCCTTGGTTATCAATCGGATTCTGAGTAGCAATAACGAGAAAAGGTGCTTCTAGGCCATGAGTCACACCATCGATCGTGATTTGCCGCTCCTCCATACATTCCAGCAGACTGGATTGTGTTCTGGGTGTTGCACGGTTAATTTCATCAGCCAACAAAATATTCGCAAATACTGGACCTGGTCTAAACTGAAATTCACCTGTCTTTTGATTATAAAAATTAATCCCGCTTAAATCAGAAGGCAGCAAGTCTGGTGTAAATTGAATACGCTTAAATGTACAATCTAAAGACTTTGCAAGGACTTTGGCTAACAAGGTTTTACCTGTACCCGGAACATCCTCCAGTAGAACATGACCATTGGCAAGTAATGCGGTTAATAGCAGGTCTACTCCATCCTCTTTTCCAACGATGACTTTAGCTAGATTGGTTCTAATAGATTTGATGAGTTCAGTAACTTCTTGAAGATTCATGTAAATACACCTTCCGATCTGAGAAATTTATGTATTAAGTGCTTTAATCATAACAGAAAGCGTATTCAATATATAATTCACAAGAAGAGGCCCTCCCCCTCCCCATTAAAAAGACAGCACCTCGATACCCCTGCCTTTTTCATTCAGCCGTCTTGTTCCGATATCTAAAGAAAGCTATGATCGCGTAATAGATCGGGATGCTTTCAACGATTAGCCAAATGATAACAACAGCAAAACTATTGTAGTGTTTATAATACCTACCAATATCTCGTGAATACAGATAAGCTATCGTGATTGACACCATTGTTAGGAGGGGCACGTAGACTTTGCTACCTTTATTATGAAACAAACAGGATACACATATTGAAGCTACATAGATAAGGAAAGCGCTGTGAATAAACATCGAGGACGACCATAATCCAATTAAGAGTGGGTCCGAATTGCCCAGCAGATTATCTTGTTTGGAACTACGAACCATTTCAAGGAAAGGATATTGCAGTTCTTGACCCAAATGTGGACCAAAACTCATCATCGTCAGTGACCAACCAATTAAGACAGTGACTAAGACAAAGATTCCTGTAAATACCAATCTTTTCAGCATCTTCGCCTCAAGTTTCAGATCGGGCACAACAAACAAGAGAACAATCCATTCTCCAAACCATGACATGACTACAATAGAGTCTTTAATGGCAATCTCTGGATCATGATAATGAATAAAGGCTGGTAGCATATTGAAGTCCGCATTCGGAAGGAATAAATTAAATAAAATGATCATTGTTATAATAAAAATGAGAAAAAGTCCATCCGCCATATATGCGATCGTTGTAAAACCTAGACTTGCCGTATACATAATTACCAGCCCAATCACAAACTGAATGATTAGAGGTGGAGTTCCTCTTAAATAATTAGAACCAAAGAACATCACAAAGTTCTCAATATCATAGGATACATAATAAACACACCAGCATAAGAGCATAAGAAGCATGAACTTATGTGGCCACTTACCAATGATATCTTTTCCAAAGATTACCCAAGCTTGATTAGGCCGTAGCATACCGACGTGAAAGGTAAACCACAATAAAATCATACCTAATAAAGACCCAGCTATGATTGCAATCCAGCCTTGATACGATGAACTACCAATAAGAGTCGGTATCAAAAAAATGGTGGTTTGGGAGCTGAAAAAAATAATAAAAAAACGGAACAGCTGCCATTTCGATGTTCGCATAGCTTCTCCCTCTGATTGTCTTTATTTTGCTGTTCCATAATCTACAATGCGAAAATCAGTCTTCACCTTAATGTCAGCTTCATGGGCATAATAATCCTCCCAGCGCTCTTTAAGCTGCTTCCACTGCTTAGGATCGTTCCATTCCAGTAACAACCCGAGTTTCAGAATATCCGCTCCTGCTTCTTGGGAATAACGAATTGCTTCCGTAAGGTTAGAAGTGACTTTATCACTAAGCCTCTCAGTGATAATATGACTGAGCTCCTCTTGATCCCTGTTCTTAGAGTCCCTTAAATAAATAACACTAGCTTTCCCCTTTAATTTCACTGTGAAAACAGGCCCCTTGTCCGTTAGGTTTATCTTCTTTGATGATTTGGTGCTAACAAATACAACACTTGCGGCACTTTGTCCCTCATCCCAATCAACTGAGTAAACTGCCAACTTGAGCCTGCCCGATGCCCAAGCTAAAGCTCTACCCTCCTTAAACTTAAGTGTTCCTTTCATCTTATCCTTCTGAAACAGCATGGCTCCTTGAATTCCTGCCCAATACTGGGATTTACCTTCATTCGAAGTTTCTTCTTTTTTACCAAATGAAAGATTATTTATAGCAAATCCAACACCTGATGCCTCTGCGAACAAGCAATCCTTAATCGTAGTTGAGAACATATACTTTTCTGATCCAAAGTTCTTCAGTACATCCGATGGCAATTGTTCGTAGATAGGTGTTAATGTAATCATCTCTTTTGCACTACCCGGGCTCGCCATAACATAGGTACCAAGAGGAAGGCTTGGTTCTCTTTCAATCCATAATAGGAGTTCGCTAATTCCTTGTTCGGCATAAGCTTTCCCTAAGACAATTACTTTTAATTGAGAAAGACTAAGTTGACGTGTTAAGTCTTTTTGAATTAACAGCATGGCATCCGGTATTGTTTGTGCGGTCTTCGAAACTGTAGAATAAGTATTCCCGTCTCCACCGCCGCTACTTGCAGGCTGCCCTGTGGAGTTGAGACGATTGGGCAAGGGTGCGTTAATCGTAATTTCAACGGTACCTGCTTCTTTGCCTTTATCGATAAACACTCCATATACAAAAGTTAGTTCATCCAGTTCTACCTTCGATGACCTGCAGCCTGTTACATTTAGGAGCAGAATTACAATCACTCCTATCTTCAGAATTCTCATTTCTCTTTCTGTCTCCTTTGATTCCTATCTGTATAGATGCTGCTGCGCTTCGTCATAAAGCTCGAGGGAAAGCGAAATAATGTGTCCTTCCAGTCCTGAAGCACAAATGGCGCTATGGGTTGCAAATATGGAGTGCCTAGCGGCTTGAGATTAGCTAAGTGCCCGTAAATCAAGAAGGCTGTAATATACACACCGAGCAGCCCCATCGTCCCACCCATAATCAGTAAAGGGAAACGAAGTAGTCGAAAAGTCAGACCTAGCTCATAATGAGGAATGATATAGGTGGCAATTCCGGTAATGGAAACAACTATAACCATTGGAGCGGATACGATTCCTGCTTGCACCGCAGCCTGACCAATAACGATACCCCCAATAATAGAAACCGTCTGTCCTACAGGCTTAGGAATTCTAGTCCCAGCTTCTCTAAGCGCTTCAAAGGTAAGCTCCATAATTAAAGCCTCGGTGAGCGCTGAGAACGGGATGTTCTCTCTCGCAGAGGCGATCGTAATTAACAGGTTCGGTGGAATGATCTGAGGATGAAAGGTTGTAATTGCTACGTAAAGAGATGGAAGAATCATCGATATGATGGAGAACAAAAATCGAACGATACGAATCCAGCTAGCTGCATAAAAGCTTTGATAATAATCCTCAGAGGATTGCAGCATTGTGAAAAAGGATGTGGGTGCTACCATAGCAGTAGGCGTGCCATCTTGTAATATTCCGATCCGGCCTTCCATTAAAGATGCAGCTATCGAATCGGGGCGTTCTGTGTATTGAAACACCGGAAATGGTGAATAATTACCTTTTCTCAAATGTTCTGATATATAACTAATGCCTAATATCCCGTCGATATCTATTTCATTCATCTTCTGTTCAATTTCAGCAAGAACCTCTTTTTTGTATAAACCTTCAATGTAGACCACATAAACATCAGTTTTCGTGTATTTACCAATCGAATAATGAACTGTCTTTAAATCTGGATGTTTAATCTTATGTCGAAGCATAGATAGATTCGTTTCAATATCTTCAATGAATGCCTCTTGTGGACCAATAACTACTAGCTCATTTTGTGACTCGGAGACTGATCTTTTTTGATACTGAGTAATTTCAAAATAATAAGTATAAGGAAGATCATCAATACAAAGCACTGCTTTTCCTGCTACGATTAGATCTACAATCTTGTTCTGGTCAAACGCTTTGAGAGAAGGAATAGGAAAAATAGCACCCTGATCCAAACGTTCTAAGAAATTAGGCCAATCTGCCTTTGCATTTGCTTCCGTTTTTAGCGGCACAGCAATACTCTCATGAAGCGTCTTGGAATCAACGATGGATGGTAAATAGATCAAAAGGCAGGAATGGCCATGAAGACGAATGGACTGATAAACCGCATCACTGCATCCCTCCAGTTGTTCTTTAATGGTTTCTAGAATTCCTGACATCTGCTGTTACCTCCAAAAATGTGACTTATTGATCTGGCTTAGTTTGCCATTGGTTTACGAGGTTTATACTAACTACTACATTAAGTTGTAGACAAAGAAAGAACCGGTGCGATTGACCGGCTCTTTCTTGTTTTTTGTATGAGGTTTGTAGTAAACTAATTTTGGATTAACGGTTTCAAGACTTTAAGTGAAGCTTGCAATTGCTCAGAACATTGTTCATACATTTTTTTAGCTTTTTCGTTCTCTGTCGACAAACTGAACATTTCCAAATCAGCCTCACATTTTTTCAGCAAAGCATATAATTGTGGCTTATCTTGCGGTTGTGGAACTTTAAAGTTATCAGCGTACAAATCGACCGTAAGCTCACCGTAAGAATCAACTTGACCTAGGAATACGTTCTCGACGGTTAACCCCATTTTTTCTAAAACTCCATCAAGCCAGCTGCGAGTCAGATTTAATGTATCCAAAGGTTTATCTAATACTTTCCCATCCATAATGACGACTTGTGACTCTTTTTCTGGAGCAACCTTAATTCCAAGATGTTTAGGTGTTAGGGGTTGATTCTCCCTCTTGAGCAGAACATTAATCGCTCCATCAGACTCCATTATCGCAAATTCCACTTCAGATATATTGAATACATCTTTTTTACGTAGCTCTTCTAATAATTCATCTGTTGTTAAACGTTCCTTTTTCATATGATCTTCGAGTATTTTTCCGTCCTTAATAAGTACAGTGGACTTAAAATCAATGAAGTCTCTTGCTTTTTTACTCTTCATCTGAAGATATTCAATCCCTAAAGAACAAGCGACCCATACAGCCAGTGCAATGAGTCCTAGATGCCAATGCTTATCCGTATCCAAAGAAATATAGGCGGCTAAGCTGCCGACGGTTATCCCCGTAATATATTCGAAGAACGAAAGCTGCGATACTTGTCTCTTCCCCAGTAATTTAGTTAATAAGAAAAGCACAACCACAGCAAAGAGCGTTCGTACTACAACCTCCAACCACTCCGGCATCACAATTTTCCTCCTTTTTTTGAATCAACCCTTGTTTATTAACACTCATTATTTGTCAAAAAAGGTTCATTCAATCCGGAATCTCACTACTTATTTATGGAAATTGATTTACAAGAAATGCTTGTATTTTTTTCCTGCATAACAAAAGTGGCAGTTGAGGACAATAGGAAGCGTCATGCTAAAAATTTGAATTTGAGGAGAGAAACCTAATGACAGTAGCCTCACAAGTGAAAACATGCTTATCTTCTTTAAAGGGTGCGCAAGCAAGCCTTGAGCAATTTGCACTAGAGACACAAAACGAAAGTGCAAAAACTCTGTTTACAAATGCAGCTGAGCAGACTCAACAAATCGTAACACAGGTTGAAAATCGGGTAACCGAATTAGAGTCTGAAGAACCTCAATACAAAGGCTTCTAGCTATTACTTGAAAATCAAAGGGGTCTCAAAGCTAGCAATAACTAGCTTTGAGACCCCTTCGTTACAATATAACTACAATATCGCTTACTTTCTTTTCTTGGCAGGGATCAGGATTTGAACCGAAGTGCCAATTCCAACACGACTAAAAATAGTTACGCCATACTCCGGTCCATATTGCAGTTTAATACGCTGATCCACATTACGTACCCCATAACCTGTGTTTGTGTGACCCTTAGAATCAAAGATTTGATCAATACGTTCCTGCCTGATCCCTATACCATCATCAATGATACGGAACAGAATATTATCGCCCTCCATACGGCCAACAATGCGTAGATGAATGTGATCGCCGCACCAAGCATGCTTCAGCACGTTCTCGATAAATGGTTGTAGAATCAGTTTAATCGTCTCATAAGGCCAGATCGCTGTATCAAAATCAAACATAACCTCCAAGCGGTCGCCGTATTTAATTTTCTGAATTTCTAAATATGCGTTTGCTTGCTCAATTTCAGTTGGAACCGGAATCATCGTACGTCCTTCATTAAGCGTTAGGCGATAAAACTTCGCTAATTCCAGTACCATCTTCTGCAGCTTCTCATTTTGACCAAACTTGGCTAATTGAATAATAGACGACAAAGTATTGTACAGGAAATGTGGATTAATTTGCGATTGTAGGATTTCAAGCTCTGCTTCCTTCTTCTGAAGCTGCGTCAAATATACCTCTTTAATCAACATATCGATATTCTCACCCATATCATTCAGCGCGGTTGCTATTTGAGAGAATTCATCCTTACCTCGATATTTAATACGTTTGTGAAGATCACCTTCCCGATAGGCATTAAGCACATATACGAACTTATTAATCCGAATCGAAAAATAACGGGAGATAAATATGCCCACGAAGCTAAAGACTACACAACATATTAGACACATTAAAATAATAAACAGACGTACCTTCATTGCATCCTTTTCAAGGATTGCAATCGGAACAAGCGCGACTAATTGCCATGCTTGGTTAGCAACCATAACCGTTTCTTTAATCGTCAGGTAATTCTTATTTAACTCGGCTTCATTAGTATAGTTCTCCGGTAGTTCACCCGATTGATACATCGTTTTTCCGAACTCGTTTTTTATAATTAGATTACTACCTTTTCCTATCTTCGTATAATTGACACTGTCAAATAGATCTGGAATTCTTACATTAATCCGCAGGAACCCAATCTCCTTTGGCTTAAGAGGTTCGTATGTATCAATTAATCTACGGAGCAACGAGATGCGATTATTCTCTACATCGCTCTCAATCTGCCACCATTTCATAGTTTCAGCGTATTTTTCAGTTGGAAAATCATAATACCACGACTTCCCCTCAATCCGCTTCATGTGGTAAAGATGATAAAAGCTACTATTATCGAGATAGCCCTCAAGCGAATTCGAATAGATCTCAGGGATCGATTCATTCTTTAAGAATAGCGACATTCCAACCTTTATGCCTGTAGATTGAATAGCAACGTCCAGCTTCGGAAGTACCTTTTTAGACATCCGATCGTAATTTTCCCAGCCTTCCTCATAGCTTCGTAGATTCCGATAGAAATCAAAATCACTATATAATTGCGTTGAAATTCGAGTAACTTCGTCCATTTTATAATCAATATTGTCACGAATCTGCAATAACGTTCCTTTAATATTCGTATTGATATGCTCTCGCAATGATTCATTATACATGGAATGAGAGACGAACCCGATCAGGGATATGGGAATAATAATAAAAAACATATAGGTCAGCATTAATTTATACCCAATCGGCACGTACTTATGTCTTCTTCGTTTGTTCATTGAACTTCATTCCCTTCACTTGTCGCGCTTACGATACTCCATAGGTGTCATACCATATGCCTCTTTGAACTGTTTACTGAAGTAAGGGAGATAACGATAGCCTACTTGGCTCGCGATTTCATAGATTTTACACTTCGGATCTTTCAAAAGCTTGCCTGCTTGTTCCATTCGAAGCTGATTGAGTACTTCACTGAACGTTTTCCCTGTCTCCTCTTTGAATAGATAACCTAAATAGTTCGGTGAGAAAGAGAACTGCTGTGCAATATCTTTAAGCGTAAAGTTATCACTCATCCTGTCCTTCATCGTTTGGATGATTTCTCTAATCAATTTATGGTTCACTGAATCTGATTTACTACGCAGGTACTCGGAGATCTCAAACGTTTTGAGTACAAGCCACGAGCGTATATCACTGATCGTATCGAATTGGTGTAGAACATCTAAACTATGTATCTCCATACCTAAAATCTCAAATAAATCCTCACTCACATCTTTCAACTGCTGATCCAGCTTCCAAATGATATACATTGCCAGATTATGAATAGTGAATTTGGATCTTAAACTACTTACAGAGCGGAACAGCTTGTCGATCTCATCATAAATAAGAACTAACTCATATTCTTTCATCGCTTTAAACAGCGTATCCATGCGGGTATCTAGCATACGAGCATCGATCATTCCAGGCTCGCTACTTACGGTTTCATACATAATAAGATTGCCTTTGCCAATAAACATCTTTCCGTCCACAGCTTCCATTGCTTGTCGATAGGAAATGTGGACTTGTTCCATTGCAAACGTTGGTTTACCAACACCCACGGTCATTGTCACTGGGAACTTCGCGCGAATCAAGGCGTAAATATCTTCAAAAAACTTATCCATTTCCTTTTCGTTTACCAATAACGCGATCCGATAGGACGATACCTTGTAGCAATGTGGCATACCATGCTTCTGACCAATTCTATTCACTTCATAAAGAAAGTCCTTGGCCATTTGATGTTTTGAAAGATTATCCTGTCCTTGTAGCCAGTTGAAATAGTCAAGCTCCAAGACGGCTACACGAATAGGCCATTCCAGCTTATCTAGACCGTATGATTTAACAAGCGTCAACATTCCAGCCTGGCTCTCCCCCTCCCATTCCCCTTCAAACAAGCGTATCAACAAATCATTTTTAGCCATAGGAATCATATGCTGATAGGCTTCTTCGACGTCACGACGTTTACGTTCATCGTCCAAATCCTGCCTTACTTTCTGAAGTGCAGCAATGAGTTCATTGTCATCCATTGGCTTAAGGACATAACTATATGCCTTTAGTGACAGCGCTTGCTTAACATAGCTGAAATCTTGGTAACCGCTTACAAAGATCACACGTATATCCTTTTTTTTCTCTATGGCAATTCTGGCCAGCTCTAGACCCGACATATTCGGCATATTCACATCACTAACGATAATATCAATAACACGCTGTTCTAAAATATCGCACGCAGTAAATGCGTTATTCGCTGTCTCCACAACTTCCATACCAAGCTCTTTCCAAGGAATGAATTGTCTCATACCTTCTAGATCCAGCATCTCATCGTCTACTAATAATACGTTGTACATCCACAAGTCCCCCTTTGAAATGCATTAAATCCATTCCTCAAAATTCTACCATTACGCTTTTCCAGTATACCATTCATTAATTTGTCTATCAGCTTATAAACAATGAGTCATATGAATAGAACGTAAAAACGAAGGCTTGCCTAGTAGCAAACCTTCGAATTACTAATTATTATTTTCCTAAAGCTTTTTTGTTCTCAGTCCATACTTTTGTAACATAATCAAGGAATTTCTCATATCCAACCTTCATGGAATCATCATGTGCTTTATCAAGAATGGCTAAAGCTTCAGCATCAGTTTTTGCATACATTGATTTCGCTCTAGCTGTCAGCCAGATATCTCTGACGCTTTGTCTGATAATACCTTCTTCACTGTCTGGAGCCGGATCCCAATTTAGGAACTCCGTAAAGTCACCTTGCGAAGCCCATGTTACTTCCATCTGCCAACGGTTACTAAAGTCAATCTTGTCAGCTGGAAGGGTTTGCAACATCATTTTCTTCGTATTATCCAAGAAAACCGTGTTTCCTACCCATACCAAGTCACCAGCCTTGCCGCTAATTTCAGACAATGCTTCTGGCTCATTTAGATATTTATCTTTATTAAATTTAGGAGTAAGTCCATCTGCTTCAAATCCATCCCAATAAGCGTCTGGTCCTGGAGGACCCCAGTTAAGCACCATCGAACCTTCTGCACCTGTCATCCAGTCAAGCATAGCGAACACAGCTTCAGGATTTTTAGCGTTTTTAGTGATTGTAGCAACGTTCCAGCCTAACTGATTGTACGTTCCTGGAGTAATCTTACTTTGATCCAAGCCCGGTTTGTAGATTGGTTTAATAAACATATAACCATCTTCCGGATTGTTCTTCTTCATCTCTTCGTCAGCAGTAGCGAGCAGCTTCATCGGATCGAAAGTCGCAATAACAGCAAACTTGCCATTCATCGCTTTCTCTCTGATTTGGTCTTCTGTTTGGGTATTCGCATCCTGTGTCATTAGTTTCTCACGCATTAATTTGGCACCAAAAACAACGGACTCACGGAAACCTTCATCTTTGTAAATGGAAGCCATTTTGTCGCCATCAGGAACTGCGTATATTCTAGTATACGAAAGGTTATTCTCTTTAAAAGAGGAGAACAACTGATCAATACCGTTACCATCTTTCGCTAAGCCTGTCTCGAACGGTATAACGTCAGGGAACTTTGCTTTAACTGCATTTAAGTAAGCATACAAATCATCCGTAGTCTCTAGCTTAGGAGAACCGAGTTCTTTGTAAATCTTCTTATTGATAGCATAACCAGCATTTCCGTTAGGTTGTGTTGTATAGTAATTCGGCAGCTGATAGATTTTCCCATCAGGGGAACGAAGCAATTCCAAATGTCCAGCTGTTAAGTACTTTTTAAAGTTTGGATATTTATCAATGTATTCATCCAAAGGAACTA
Organism: Paenibacillus sp. FSL R10-2734; assembly: GCF_037963865.1. Classification (NCBI taxonomy): domain Bacteria; kingdom Bacillati; phylum Bacillota; class Bacilli; order Caryophanales; family Paenibacillaceae; genus Paenibacillus; species Paenibacillus sp. FSL R10-2734. The sequence continues at coordinate 4,558,979 of NZ_CP150170.1, forward strand.
GCATATCCGCTTGACGAAGACGCTCTACGTCAGCACCTTTCTCCGTCCACACAATATCAGGTAGCTCGTTACCAACGATCATCGTTTGCAGCTTTTGAGCGTTATTACCACCAGAGCTAATTCCAGTAACATTGATTTTCAAATTATCTAATATCCATTTGGAGGCAGCATCTTTGCCCCATTTCGGCATTTGATACCAGCCGTAGTTCCCGTAGAAAGATACTTCAAGCGGTTCTTTCCCTAACTCATACAAGTCTGCCGCTGGAGCTTCAGTTGCTGCTGTGTTAACAGCTGTCCCTCCTTCTTTCGCTGGTTCAGCAGTTGCAGCTGGAGCGCTTGAATTGTTGCCGCCGCCACAGCCTGCCACCACAGTCGTCAATAGCAAGGTAGACATCATACCGAGAAGCATCTTTCTATTAGTCTTCAATGTATTTTCCCCTTTCAATTTGTAATCTATGTTCAAAGCAATATGCTCTAAACTCCCTCTAATTCTATCATCCTACTCTTTCAATGATCCGACTAAGACCCCTTTAACGAAGAATCTCTGTAGGAATGGATACACACATACAATCGGAATGGTTGCAACCATGATCGTAGCCATCGTTAATGACTTCGACGTTATTTTCTTGGCAGAGTTAATATGCGCAATGGAACTTGCATCTACATTAGACAGCTGTTCTGAAGCAATATTAGAGAACAATATCTGTCTCAAGATGGTCTGAATCGGCATTAACTCCTCTTTCGTAATGTAAATACTCGCTACGAACCACTCATTCCAATGATTTACTGCTGTGAACAAAGATAACGTTGCGATAACAGGGCCGGACAGTGGAAGTACGATGCGAAGAAAAGTTCCCCAGTAACCGCAGCCATCAATCTTCGCTGACTCCTCCAAGCCTTGTGGAAGACCTTGAAAGAAGGTGCGAAATATGATCATATTCCATACACTAACTAGTGCGGGAATAATAAACACCCAAAATGAGTTGAAGAGACCTAAGCTTCTGATTAGCATGTATGACGGAATGAGTCCCCCTCCGAAATACATTGTAATGATACACATAATCATGTAGTATTTGCGACCCATTAATTCACGCTTCGACATCCCATAAGCAAATATCGAAGTGGCCAATATCGCTGTTACTGTACCAACTACCGTTCGCAATGTAGCAATAACGAATCCACCCATTAAACGAGAATCTTCAAATACGATCTTATAATTCTCAAGCGTGAACTCTCGGACCCAGAAAGTAATTCCACCTTTGGAAGTATCCATTCCCTCATTAAAAGAAATCACAAGTGAATTCCAAAATGGATAAAACGCAGAGAATGCTAGTAAGGTCAAGAACACATATATGAATCCAATAAATATTCGGTCTCCTATGTTAGTACGTTTCATAGTTCAGTCCCCCTATATTGAGTAATTCATTACCACAAGCTGTTTCCTGCTCTTCTGGCAATGAAATTTGCAAAGGTAAGTAATGTCACACTGATAACGGCCTTGAACAATCCGATAGCAGTCGCATAGGAGTACCTGAAGTTATCTATACCGACACGTACAACATATACATCAACTGAATCTGATACCTCTCGTAGAGCCGGATTGGAAGCAAGGATCAAAATATCTTCAAATCCTGCATTCACCAGATTACCGATTGCCAGAATCATAAAGATGATTACAACTGGCATAATGGAAGGCAACGTAATCAAATATATCTGTTTAAAGCGACTTGCACCATCCATCGAAGCAGCTTCGTATAAATGCGGGTCAATACCAGCAATGGCGGCTAAGTAGACGATTGAGGCAAACCCAATTTCCTTCCATACATTGGTTGTAACTAGAATGCCCCAGAAATATTCTGTCATCGAAAGGAAGTTAATCGGTTCATCAATAAATTTCAATTTCTCAAGCAGCATATTTATACTGCCGTTATCTACGGATAGCATCGATGTAACCATTGAGCCGATAACCACCCAAGATAAGAAGTGAGGCAAGTATGTAACTGTCTGAATAACCCGTTTGAAGAACATCTTACGAACTTCATTCAGCATTAACGCTAAAATAATCGGTGCAGGAAATCCAAAACAGAATTTCAGTAAGCTGATTATGATTGTATTTTTCATAACCACTTCAAATTCAGGAGCATTAAAGAAGTAAATAAAGTGCTTTAATCCAACCCAATCACTGCTAATAAAGCTATTACCTAACTTGTAATCTTGAAAAGCTATAAGAATACCGTACATGGGGATATAGGCAAAAATAAAAACTAGAACGAGTGCTGGCAATACCATAAGCTGTAGATCTATTTGCTTAAAAAAGCGTCTTATCCCACTAGTTCTTTGCTTGTCGAGATTCGGTCTTGATGTCTTGTCTGGTGCGACGCTTGCGTTCGCCATATGTAAGTCCTCCTAAACCTAGATTCTTATAATAAAGCAATGTTCATGGCCTTCTCTCTTTTATACAGCCCAAGCTCTCCTACTCTCCCTCCGTTGATTTGCAACTGCAACCTTATGAATTAATCTTAATATCTAAGCGCTTTCAAAGGTATATGACAAAACAACTATTATTGATACTTTGACACTGTCTTGGGTATAGCTTGTTCTACGTCTGCTCCTCTAATGTTTCTTAAGTTCAAATGATCAAGGTACCTTTTGGTGGCCCATGAAAACTCCATATCGATTAACTGGCCCCTCTCCTCGTTATTTGAGGAAAGGGGCCAGTTTTGGTAATCCATAAAACAAAGGCGAATACTCATTCCTAATTGGATGAAATTTCGCCTTTATCTATTTCAGGAGTCACTGCGATGAATAATTGGACTTATGGTCGCTGTTATCCGTATTATTATCTTTTGTTCAGTCTATCTAGCATTTCAAAAAGATTATGATAGTTAGATAATGTTAATGTATCCTCGACCTTTTCACCCGATTTAAAAAATATGATATCACCTGTACCTTGGTTAATCTGATCTTTGGATTCGAGGATTCGTTGCAGATTTTTTGCAGTTCCTATACTTCCCGAGATGAAATTTACATACTCAGGAAAAACACTTCTAAGACTATCCACAAAATAAGGAAAATGCGTGCATCCGAGGACCACTGTGCCGTACTGTCCTAAATCAAAAGAAGATAATTCCCTTTTTAAATAAGGGACTATTGTATTCTTATCAAATTCAAAGCTCTCAGCGAACTGAACAAGTCCCGGAAGAGGCAAGCTATCTACAATTTCCCCTTGATCTATACGGTGCACCAAGTCATTATATTTTTTCTCCTTTAAAGTTAGGCTTGTAGCTAGTACTAGAACCTTCTTTTCCGTTCCCTCCCATTGTTCAATAGCTGGTTTTACCGCCGGCTCGATACCTAGTATAGGAAAGTCATATCGTTCTCGAAGCTCCTCAATCACGATACTGGTGGCTGTATTACAAGCAACAACCAATGCTTTAACATTTTGACTAGCAATAAAATCCACGGCACTAATAATGTACTCTCTAACTTCTTCCTTCTTTTTTTCTCCATAGGGAACATGTCTAGTATCTGCATAAAAGAGATAATCTTCGTTAGGCAGAAACCTCAATGTTTGATGAAGAACCGTTAATCCACCTATACCAGAATCAAAAAATCCTATTCTCATAACTCCACTCTTCTCATGTAATTAATAATAGTAAATATATCTTAACACCACTGGACTTATTTTATAACTATCCATAAATACAAGCTTATGCAACGCGAAAATTAGGAAGGAAATCGTGCCCCTTCAAAGTGAGTAAATTCAGATGATGCAGAAATATTACCTCCGTTTAGAATAGTAATTAACACAGTTACAAAATCACCTGTGTTCAGTGAGGCTATCGTACTAAGAATAATTCCAAAAGATGGTGAGTTTGTGGTATCAATAATGGTTGCATTCTGAGGAGTACCCCCATTAATTAAAATTGTCACACGCACGGAATCTGCAGCAAGATTCTTATTCCCGGAGATTGATGTGGAAAAGTTATAAACACCCCCAACAACTGAAGTGAAACGAGAGTTAAGTGGGTTATATTCTACCGAAATCAAATCGAACTGTTCCGTTTCGAACGTAACTTGTGTGGGAACATTTGCAGGTATTGATTGGCTAGTAACAACTTTAGCTGCACGAAAAGCAGAATGCGGAGCGGTAGGTCCCGTCACTCCGGTGGCTCCAGTCGCTCCGGTCACTCCAGTTGCTCCAGTTGCTCCAGTCGTTCCAGTCGCTCCAGTCGTTCCAGTCGTTCCAGTCGTTCCAGTCGTTCCAGTTGCTCCAGTCGTTCCAGTTGCTCCAGTCGTTCCAGTTGCTCCAGTCGTTCCAGTCACTCCGGTGGCTCCAGTCGCTCCGGTCACTCCAGTTGCTCCAGTTGCTCCAGTCGTTCCAGTCGCTCCAGTCGCTCCAGTCGCTCCAGTCGTTCCAGTCACTCCGGTCGTTCCAGTCGCTCCGGTCACTCCAGTTGCTCCAGTGGCTCCCGTCGTTCCAGTTGCTCCGGTCACTCCAGTTGCTCCAGTCGTTCCAGTTGCTCCAGTCGTTCCAGTTGCTCCGGTCACTCCGTTGGCTCCAGTCGTTCCAGTTGCTCCGGTCACTCCAGTTGCTCCAGTTGCTCCAGTGGCTCCTATTACCTCCACCTCTTCTCCCAACAATTCAGAGGTTACTAACCTATGGGCCGCTACTAATTGTCCAACTGAATTTTTGCCCCATACTGAAATTTCGATGTCTGATTCTGTTTCCGAAGTTATAAATACAAATTCAAAACCATCAAAGTTTGCATAATAATCTTTCGTAATTACTTGATTAGCAGCCACATTAAAAAGATCACTAACATAAAGCGTTCTATTTCCATTTAAATAATAACCCTGGATTTGAAGTGTCGAAGTAGTAATGGCGCTCTTATTGGTGATTTTAACGGTGACCTGCTGTGTAGATCTGACACCGCTGACCAGAGCATTCTCTATTGGACCAGTAGATAAAATGACCATAAGTCTTCTTCCCTCCTCTTAGTAATATTGTGTAGACACAATATAATTACTGTTTATTCCAATTAACTTAGAGAAGTGAGGGCAATAATATGAAGATTTAGACAACCTAAGATAGTTAAAATTTGAAACCTTATATCCTTTTATCCGTAGTAAAATCAAAAGCCAAAGGAGGAATAAAACAATGCTCAAGCGTTTTCTCCAAAAAATATTAGATTCTGGCCAACATTCCAAGCATAAACATCGACACTCCAGTTCAAGTGGACGGAAACCAATTTACAATCGCCGGAGTTCGTCTGATCATGGCTATGGACATAAAAACCAAGGCCACTCTTACTATAAAAATAAACACAGAAGCTCTAGCTAACAAAAAAAGCCGCATTTAGCGGCTCTTTTTTATATAATCATTGATTCAGACAATAGTCTAAATCATGCACAAAGTGTTGTGTATCCGTATATGGTGGATCGATTTGCAGCAGCTTGCGTAGCATTTGCTTGGTCATCGGCGATACACTCAGTTCGTCCTCCCACCCAGCATTTAGTTCAGAATCAAAGGCATGCGAATCATAACCGGAATACAGCATAAAAAGAATAAAATGGCCAACAGCATATAGATCGCTTGGAGCCTCAACAGTTTTGCCTAGTGTGGTCTTATCATCCTGTCTCAATTCTATGCGAGTCGGTTCCCCCAAGCGACAGGCCAAGCCGAAATCAATGAGGTGTATTTGATCCGCATCTAATATGACGTTCGGTATTCGGATATCGAGATGAGCAAATCCTTGTTCATGAACATAACTTAAAATCTCCATCAATCTGCGCACGAAACAAAGGGCCTCTTTTTCAGAAAACACTGCCCCCCGCTCGAAGATCAAATCTTCCACCGTTTGTCCTTTCACGAACTCAGTTACCATATACAATTGCTCTTTATATTCGAACGATGCCAAGCATCTCTGAATCGAAGGATGTTGCAGCCGCCCCAGAACCTCAATCTCCCGATACAACAAATCTCGACTGAGCTTTCCCTTACTTGGCTTAGCTTGCTTCAGCACCACCTCTTGACCGGTATCTACGTCTAAGCATAAATAAGTCAATCCGTAGCTGCCAATGCCAAGGAAGCGTAGTATTCGGTATTTGTTAGTGATGAGGGTGCCCTCTCTTTTAGGATAGTCTATCCATGCTTCGTAAAACCCTTTCAAATACTCGAGTAGACCCATGCTGCCTCCCTAAAAGCTATTTTATTTTGAATCATTTAGTGTTTGCAATAAACTGCCTATTGAGGAAATTAAATTTCTAACTCCTTAACATACACCGCAGTTCCAGAAATAAATACATCCATCTTATCAGAATCCAAGCGAGATACTTCTACGTTCACTTTTCCATCTCTTCCTATTTCTTGTCCTTGCTCTACATCAAATTGGATCGAGCCCAAATGCGGATCAATATATTTTAAGTAATAAGCTCCCATAACCCCCGATGCTGTACCCGTTACTGGATCTTCAACAGTTCCCGAAAAAGGCGATGAGAAATGTCTAGCGTGCATGAGCGCATTTGGATCAAAAGATTGGAGAACGAATGGATGTACCGATGCATTTGGAAGCTCTTTTAAAATCTCTGGAAACAACGAGCTTATCGGTTTCATTCTACTAAAGCTATCTATACTCTTAATTGGGACTAATAGAGTCCACACACCTGTACAGCCATAAACAATAGGCATATCCTCTTCTAACTCTTCAACTGTTAAACCTATGGCGTGCGCAAGCTTGGCTCTATCACCGTTAAATTCAATAAACTTCGGATGATCTTGCTTCATTTTTATTAGTAAATGATTATTGTTATCCATACTAAATTGTATGGGTAGCACACCCACGTTAGTTTCGATCTTTACCGAGCTAACCTCTCCAAGAATCCCCGTTGTTTTTAATGCATACAATGACGCCATTGTCGCATGTCCACAAAGATTGATCTCATGGCCTGGAGTAAAATACTTAAGTCTCAAATCAGCTACATCTGATTGGACTACAAAAACTGTTTCGTTGAAGCCAACCTTGTGTGCTATTGATTGCATTTCACTATCGCTTAAATGATTTGCATTTAACACTACTCCGGCTGGATTCCCTTTATTGGGATATGGAGAAAAAGCATCATAATGAAGCACTTTGACATTGTTCACTGGTAACTCTCCTATGAAAATCTCTATCTCACTTAAATAATTTTCGAGGTTTGAAATAGCATTACATATAAAAAACCGGTCTTTATTTAACTCATGAAATTGTTTAATTACATTAGGTTGCTTCTCGAAGAATTCTTTATGAAGAGCTTCACAATCAATTTCAGGATGAGTATCATGAAGTTTCTTGAGTTCAAATACAAGGACATCTTTTTTACGCTGGATGATTTCACAGACTACTTCTTTTGAATACATACCATGAGCTAATAAGATTCTCAATGCCGCTAAGTCGATTGATTTTTCCTGTGAAATCTTAATTAATTCTGCTTGTATCTGTAGGACTTGTACCGTATTCCAATGATTAATTAACACTTCAAAAATCCAATATACCCATTCTTCATCATCGCTGTGTTCAATTAGTACATTTTTAACATATGGAATCATCGGATCCCCTATTTCAAGTAAAAAAACACCTATTTGCCCCGCGCCTGGCCAATTCGTATCTTGTATCCATTGAAGTAACCCCGGCAATATGCTTTTCACACGTGGATATCCCAACCGCACGACTGTTTCAGCCGCTCCATCCCAATAGTCTTTTGAAATAGGCTGCAATAATAAATGAAGATCTTCGTCCATAATATATTGCAGCTTATCAATAGCATCTTCCTTTTCCTCTTCAGGTGTGTCCCAGGATAACTTTTTGATTAAACTTGATACATCCTCCATAACATCCACCTTCACATCATCATTTCGTCATCATTGCGAGCTTCATAGATAGCCTAATAGGTAACGCTGCATTGCCCATCTGGTTCAAATCCCCCACCATAAATAAATCTTTAGTCGGATAATAAAAAGCAAAGGACCCTGTTGATCCGGAGTGCCCCATTAACTCACCTTTGCCCATAAAAAGCGTGATCAACCCATCCAAAGGAATCCTCATGTAACCACTGCCATAATAGATAGGTCCCATTGATGATTGAAGCTTATTAGATGCCCGTAGTTTTTCAAATAACGCTTTATCAAACAGCTTGCCTTCAAAGAAGGCCTTCATAAATATCATTAATTCACGAGCTGTGGTGATACAGCCTCCACTGGCACGACTACTCCTAATCACTTTGGGTCGATAAATAGATTTATCCTTATAATAGATATTCGGTATAAAATCTTTTTCATTTTCTGGGAGATATGTACTCTTGAGTGCTATTGGTTCAAATATATATTTCTTATATGCTTCAGCTAATGTTGTATTTGTTGCTTGCTCAATGATTTCACCTAGCATATCAAAGTTTATATCAGCATAGTATGCTTTTCGCTTAGTTCGAGGTGCATAGTGTGGCTTCAGCTTCTTTACCAGCGCCACCTGCTCACTGAAGGTTGTGTAATAATCTTCCTCAATGGCACGATTCTTAGCATTATCCTTGCCTTCCTCAAACACATCCGGTAACCCACTGATCTGAAACAGCAAATCGGATAGGGTCAGATCAAAGGAATATTCTTTACCCTCATAAACATGAATACCACTTAACACCGCATTATCAAAATACTTTGAAAGCCTATCTTCCAAGGAAAGTTTGCCCATCTCTAGTAAAGCTAAAATACAAGTGGTAGTGAATAGCTTGGTAATGCTGGCCATAAGCATAGGGGAGTCGATATTTTTACCGCCATATCCCTTACTGTAAGAGAAGTCGCCATCTGTGTTCTCGACAAATAGGACTCCTTCATGAATTTGTTTAGAATGGGTAGCTTTATTAAAGATTTTTTCAATCGTTCGCATTCTATCGGTTGTCATAGACATAGGTTATCCTTTCATCCGCTCACAGTTTACAAGCCTAGTAAAATATACTCCTTAGGTCATAACAGATAACTCTACAGCACCGTTTTATTTCGTTTCATTATCCATATTATTAAAAATACAATAACAAAAGACCCTAGTACAAAAATCCAAACCGTTGTACTATCCAATTGAGCTTTGGGATAATGACCTTTATTATCGGCTTTAACAAAAGTATCCTCGTGGGTCTTAATAGCTATGCTTTTCTTAGGATCAGTATTCTTAATCGAATAATATGGCGTGCCTTTAGGGTAAGCATTGGAGAAATTCCCCTTGTACGTTCCTTCATGGTCTGAATATCGTGTTACCTGTCCTATCTTCTTATCGATTTCTTCCGAAGGGACGAGTTCGTCGACTGATATTTCATATATCTGCAAGATTCGATTGCTTTATACAGTTCATTGAACGTTTCGTCTTATTTTCAGCACCAGTATACATTCCCTTCCACTAATCCCATTTCCTTTATATAAAAAAGCCTCTACTTCAGAGATTTCTTCTCTTAGGCAGGGGCTTAGCTGCTGTTATGATGTTGAGCTTATTATATTGAGCTTTTTCCATTTACGAATCTTAGCACGAAAGGTCTTGAATGGTGCAACTGAATTGATATGAATCCATTTGACCATAGGCCATCTCGGATTATTTCCTGTCCATTTCCGGACACCTTGCGTAAAAAGTTCTTCATCAGATAAAGAATCAATCCAGTGCTGCCACTCCTGTACTGTTTCTTTAAATAAGGATCTTAATTCGTCTAATGAGTACGCAGCATATGTATGATAAAACGATTGATATAATCCGCCAAGTTGATTCCATTTATAGTCCGTTGAAGGTGTAATGACGGTTCCCCCTGCTTTTTCATCCCTATCCCATTTCATCACAAGGCTCAACCAACCCAATTGATAGGCAAGAATTTCTGCTGGAGTACGATCGCACCCTTCAATACGAATGTCTTTTTGAGAATCGTCAATGCCATCAAATTCTTGATCAAGCAATAGATAAGCAGTATGTATAGCATTTTTCAACACTGCCTTAGAGGAATAGTCGTGTGTTGACATCGTAACTCTCCTTTATGAAACTGTGTTAACCCCAGAACATCCCTCTACTATCGTTATCAACGATTTCCAACTGTTTTTCAAAATCATCTTGGGGGGCAAAATCATCTACAAAATGCCATTTCCGCTTACTATCTTGCCAATATATTTTCCATTTGCTTTCTTCATATCGAAATTGTGCAACGGGCATCTCTGTCCATCCATCACCAATATATGCTGGTTGTTCCTCATTTAAAGTTACGCTATTTCCTCTGAACTTATAGCTAAGTCTGATTTGATTTCTAACCTGCTTTGGAACCTTCGCTTCAATGTAAATCGACAAGATCTTTTCAATTCTCTTTTTAGTGAATGAATCCAGCATATAGACTCCTCATCAGTTATATTTGTACAACGTAATATTCTCACCAATAATAATAAACCTACTGTTACTACCATGCCCGATCTCGTTAGTCTTCACGATAGGAATTCGGCTGATATCCTTCACATACTCTTCTACGATTGAAAATTCATTATAGCTCTCAAGCTCAGTAAACGACCCTAGAATTAATCCAGCACATTTATCAAAATATTTAACTTGCTGCAGTTGAGCAAATAGGGAGACGATTTTGTTCGCTCTACCACTTAAACTCTCTAAGAATAGAATCTTGTTCGAAGGGTCTGGAAAATAACTTGTCCCTGCCAGCTTCATCAAGCATCGAATGTTCCCTCCAATTACAATCCCACTCATATGGTTCCCACGGATCCAATGATATTGGAAATCGTAAAGATCATTTTGCCCCTCAAAGAATGTTCGATAAAAAGCCTCTTGCTGCTCCGACCCATCCGAAGAAACGAGATTCATCAACTGATAATGATAGGATTTCGAATTACTTTGCGTATATAGAGCATTCAAAATAACCGACAAGTCACTCATTCCAAAAAAAGGCTTCGGATGCAATCGAATATTATCGTAATCAATATACTCCAAGATCTGGTTCGCAGAATCCCCACCTGAAATATCAAAAATTGCACGAATTTCATCATTTTTAAATAGACGATTCAGCTCCGTTGCTCTATCCTTAGGATTCCCACTGAAATAACTATCTCTTCTATACAAAGTATTTGCAACCACTACTTCAAGTCCAAATGCATTCAGAATTCTAATTAATTCTTCTACTTTAGGCAGGTTCTCTACTCTCACACCATCGGAACAAGCAATCATTCCTACTTTATTCCCGGCAGAGAGTTTTAAAGCTTTACTCATCTTAGTGAATCCTTTCTTTTCTAATATAATCGATTCTCATAGCTGTCCTTTAATCCCTTTGATACATCCTCTTGAGAAACCCCTAGCTCTTTCGCATGTTCTGCAATGATTACTGAGGGTTTAGGTAGCTCTTCTTTCAACGGCCAATACGTATCATCCCATAGATGTGATCTCTTAAAAGCTTTTGCACAGTGCATATAACACTCTTCAGTTTCAACAGCAATACCTACCTTCGGTATTTTGCCGTGAGCCTCCATATGCCCCATTACTTCTTGATCTTTGATTATCCTTGCATGTCCATTTATTCTTAAGGTTTCTTCGAGTCCGGGTATTATAAATATCAATCCCACTTTTGGGTTGGAGATGATGTTAAGCAAAGAATCAAAACGTCGATTACCAGGACGTTCAGGGATTACTAAATGTTTGTCGTCTAACACATATACAAAACCTGCAGCATCCCCACGTGGAGATACATCACAATAGCCAGATGAGTCACTTGTTGCTAAAAAGAGTAACGGTGACTTGGATATATAATCTCGGCAATGGTGATCGATAAAGGTTATACTCTTGTTGTTTACTAATTCACTGGGATATCCATACATTAACCTTAATTCTTCTTCGGAATCAATAACTTCTTTGAAGATGTTATGGTGCATATTTCTCCCTCCTATTTTCGTAGTTTAAAAACCAAAAAATCACTACAACGAAAATCTTCCTCAAACGAAGGATACTTCTCAAGCATTTCAACAGATGGCTTCGGCTCAACCATTTCTTCAATTTGAAAACCAGCCCGAACAATCGTATTTACATAACTAGATAACGTCCTATGAAAAAACAGAACCTTTTCCTCTTGACCTATCGGGAACATCTGATTATAAGCGCCCTCGTAGAAATAATTATCCACTTTCCAATATAGTTTCTCTCCAGCATCCGACTTGACCCATCCGCTACCAGGAGTTACAAAGCAAGGATGTAGAATCGAAAAGATAAAAGTCCCTCCATCTACTAGCAGACGATACATCTCACTAATCGCCATCTCATAATCGGATAAATCCTGAATCACCATGTTGGAGACGATTAAATCAAAAGTCTTGTCTTGAAGAAAGCTAAGGTTCTCACAGTTGCCATGGAGAAAGCTAATCTTTAATTCCTCCAGTGATCTACTCATAGCTAGCTGTACCATATTCGGCGAGTAATCAACCCCAGTGACTGATCCACCTGCCTTAGCGATCATTCTACTTAAATATCCTTCGCCACAGCCTGCGTCGAGCACTCTCTTATTGTTAACAGAGCCCATGAGATTGAATAGGGCTGGATTCAAGAAAATCTCTCGATGTAAATCACCATTTTCTCCGTACGACGATGCGAGCAGCTCAGCATATTTGTCCCATCTTTTTATAGCCTCTTCAGTTCCAAGTTCATTCTTCATTTGATCCCTCTAAATTCCTGAAATAATCCATTTTACTATCGATAAATCCATTGTCAAAGTCAGCTGCACCAATTAGTTCACCTTCATTAAAACACAAAGCAAACAGCCAAAGCTGTCTAAGCGCAACAAACATAGGAACAGCACTAATATCAGTGTCACTGAGGTCTCTTAGACTTTTGTATCCATTTAAAAATGCTGCCCATAACCGTTCAACTTCATCTTTATTATGTCCACTATGAATCTCTCTTGCCAATCTAAATTCTGCGATATCATAGGCTCTCCATCCGTACCCACAAATATCGAAATCGTAATGGGTCAGCTTTCCCTCGTCCGTAAAGGCCACATTCGTATTCCCATGCAGATCGCCATGACAGATTCCCCAGTCCAAGCCCACTTCTAGATGTTGTTCGATCTGAGCTTTTAATCGCATAACAAGATCATGCAGGAATTTGTAATCCTCTGGTCGATGCTCCATATGCACTTTAATCGTGTTAAGCGGTTTCTCAATTAAATGTTCAAAATCAAGTTTACCTCTCACATGTTCACTCTTAAAGTTGTCCGCAGCTTTGTGGATTTGTGCAACTGCTTGTCCAAATAAATAGCTGTCATCTACAGCATGAATAGGCTTTTCATTTCCTTCAGCAAAAGTAAACATAACTCCATACCTCACACCCTCAGGCACAAAGAATTCATTCATTATAGTCCCATCTTTTCGGGTAATAGGAATGGAGACATTTACACCTTTTTCGTGCAAATCGTTCAACAATTCTAATTCAAAATCAATATCCGATTTATTTCGTCGATCCTCTCGGTATACTCGGAAGATGTATTTTACCGAACCCGCTTCTAAAATGTATGTATCGTTCATTCCCCTAAGAAAAAACTGTATATTAACCGGTTCAAGGATTTCATAATGATCTTTAATATGCAATAATAACGCGTCTTTTGACAAAAGTGAGTATGTAATAGGAAAAAAACTCAATAGTATCCCATCCCTTTAGATTTTTTATAGTAACATTTACACAATACCATATTTAGGCATTTGAATCATTTTCTCCTTAAATTTTCGTAACCAATGTATGGTAAAGTAAGTATATAAGCGCTGAATAAATACACATGGAGGTGTTCCAATGCGTAAATCACCGTTGATCTTGAGCATAATTTTATTAACACTAACGTTAATTATGGGATGTAGTTCAGAAGTGGATGATGCCACTAAAGCCGCTGAGATATATAAAAATGTAGAATATACCGTCAAGGCTTCTGAGGACATACTTTCTGAGGATACTGTTCTGGCGCGAATTGAAGAAATGAAAACATATTATACAGAATACTTTTCCGAAAAGGCTATTGCGAGCCGAATTACAACGATCCCTTTGACAATCGCTGATAAACAAAAGCTTTCTTTAAAACCCGAAAACTTGAAATTCACTCTTTCAGAACAGAAGAAGGATATTATTGAGTTAGATTATACTGTGGATCTTGTATTGTTGGATAAGGACGATAAGGAGAGTAAACGTGTACCTTTGGAAGGTTTATTGACTTTGTTTAATGTGGACGGTAAGTGGTTAGTGCAAGGAGATCGCTTTGACACTGTGGCTTTAAGTAAACTGATTTATGACTAAACATACCTTACTCTAGAGGAATGAGGCTGTCGCTCAGCTATTAGTCTTTATAGGTTGCTATTGGCGGTGAGTGATCTGCGATGTGAGTTTTTGCGATGCTCGGAGTGGGTCTAAAACTAATTAAGGAAAAACTCCATAAAAATATTCGATATTCGCTTATATTGAATGAAATTAGGGAATTCCTCCCTAATAATCAGGGTAATCCCTACGATTTACACCAAACTAGATGATTTTAGGGAGATTTTCCCTAATTGCAAGTCTGACGACCAGTCATCTCAGTATTTCAGGGAGGAATTCCTTAATTATTACATTGGAGCTTCACTAGACTTTCATTTGTAGCATCATTTAATTCTCAGTGCAAAAAAAGGCTAACCTAAGCAGTTATTCATCGCTTTTGAGTTGGCCTCTTTTTGAATTATATTAACTTTTTGCTCATCCGATAATTAATTAACAGAACCCCTTTTCGTTCCACACTTTGCTTCTCAATAAGCTGATATCCGCGACGTTCGAAAAAGGGTCTAGCTGTAATACTTGCTTCGGTATCCATTTCATGAAGACCAAGCTCTCTCGCTTTCATTTCAAGCTTGTTCACGAGTGCAGAGGCCACGCCTTGGCCTTGGAAATCTTTGTGGACATAAAGACGATCCAAGTGTCCTTCCACCGTCATATCCGAAAAGCCAACTATGCAACCATTAATTTCGGCTACATAAGTAATATTTTGACGTAAAGATGATCCCCAAGTGTTAAGCTTGAGTTTTTCTTCCTCTTTAGGCGCCCAAGCATCAAGCTGTTCCTGTGAATAATCTTGTTTGTTTACGGAATGAACCGTATCGTAGAACAATGAGATAATCTGACTAATATCCGATTCTTGGTATGTTCTAATATCCATTGTGCGTTCTCCTTGCTGGCATTGCTACAATCCCACAACATCTACAAGTTCCGAAAGAGAACTAATCATATAGTTAGGTTTGAGATGATTAGGGACCTCTATATTCTGGCGATTATAGTAGCAGAAGTCAATTTCAGAATTCACAGCACCATGGTAATCATCCTCTAAAGAATCCCCAACAAACAGAACCTCGTGATTGCATAGCTGTAGATCTTTTAAGGCCATTTCAAAAATCTCTTTATTAGGTTTTCTGATACCAACTTCATCGGAGATCATTATGGATCTGAACATTTCATAGATCTTACCGGCCTGCAGTCTTTTTCTTTGCGCTTCACTGATCCCGTTGGTGATGATCCCCAGATCATATTTATCTTTAAAAGAGGATAAGATCTGTTCCGCTCCTTCTTCAAAATAACAAGAGTTGCAAAAATAATCCCCATATGTGTCTGACAACTTGTTATGAAATAGCTCCTCCAGATTGAGTGTGTCTCTAAACGAATATCTCAATACTTCACCTATAGTCTTCACCTCACCACCGCTAACAAAGTTCATCCAATGGCGAAAATTGTGACCTGAGAACTCTCCATAAAATAAAGACCATGCATCAGTATTTTCTACAAAAAGTTTGTGATCGTTACAGGTTCTTTTCATAGCTTCTATTTCACAGGTACTATAATTAATTAATGTATTATCCAAATCAAATAAAATGGCTTTGTACATAATATCCTCCCCGAATAATGTTCTTAGCTATCATAACATGAACATTACCGTTTGGATAAAATTAACAATAACGTTTTTACTGCTCTGAAACACCCATAAACTGGATAAG
The DNA here is from genome assembly GCF_037963865.1 of Paenibacillus sp. FSL R10-2734. Classification (NCBI taxonomy): domain Bacteria; kingdom Bacillati; phylum Bacillota; class Bacilli; order Caryophanales; family Paenibacillaceae; genus Paenibacillus; species Paenibacillus sp. FSL R10-2734. Next base: position 4,575,018 of record NZ_CP150170.1, read on the forward strand.
ATCAATTTTCCGACCTGTTTTAGCACTTTCCAGCGCTCCGAATACCATTGCCATACTATACCGATTATCTCTACAATTCGTCTCTGCAGGGCGCTCTTCTGCTAGTGACAAGAACATTTCCTCCAGGCAACCTTGATGGAAGGTCTTGTTCATTTCAATAACCTCTCCATTTACACGTTCAACGTCACGATTAAATTTTCCGCTCTGATCTCCCGCTACGACTACCTCCGCATATGGCAAGTCATGTCCATCCCAAATTGCCGTTCCTTTTTCACCATTAATCCGCCATTCTGCTTCCCATGAGGTAGAGGCGCCTTCCGCGCACCAAGATCCCTGATAAGTAAATATAGATCCGTCCGACATTTCATATATACAGACCGCCGACGCGTTCCCCTCATACCATGAACCGGGAGGATTAAACTCTTGACAGTAAACGGATACCGGATTGGCTCCACTAATAAATCGAGCCTGATCAAAGGTATGAATCGCCATATCTAGCAGCAGTGGACTTTCCATGACATCACGGAAACCCCCGAAATGAGGACCGAGGAAAAAGCTTGCACCGATGTAACCTACTCTCCCAATGGTATTAGACTCGATTAAGTTACGCAAAGAACGAATGCGAGGATCATAACGACGATTCTGCATCACAGCATGGGCATTTCCGGTTCTTTCTGAGATTTCTACGATTTTAGTGCACGCCTTCATAGTCTCGGCCAACGGTTTCTCACTAAACACATTACACCCGAGTTCCAATGCGGTGCTAGAAATACTGAAATGGCTTGCCGGCACAGTTACGTCAAAGACAAGATTAGCTTCTGTCTCCTGAATCGCCTGCTTAATATCAGTAAACGTCAGACAATGAATTTCATGCTTTGCTGCCATCGCTTGTGCGGACTCCAGCCGTATATCTACAAGAGCTACAATCTCCGTATCTGGACGCGATAAAGCGTATTCAATCCATGCGTTGGCCATACCTCCGCAACCTGCAACTGCTACACGATACTGTGCTGTCATATTTCTCCTCCTCAACGGTTAAAGCGGATTAGGTACAAAGCTACCGCCCCGGCATTGTTTTAAATAATTCAAAGCATGCACTTGACCCATCATTTCCAGTTCATCCCGATAGACAGGATCATGCCAGCCTTCAATATCAATCGTGCCTTTATAACCTGCCTGGCGCAAAATAGAGATGACATCTGTCCAGTTTGTATCTCCAAAGCCCGGGGTACGGTGCCATACATAAGGATTTGGACCGTGGATACCATATTCTTTGATGATATCCCAAGCGATTGTGGCATCCTTGCCATGCACATGGAAGATCTTATCAGTCCATTTACGAAGCTGTGAAATCGGATCAATCAGCTGCACCATCTGATGACAAGGTTCCCATTCGAGTCCTATATTGTCCGCTGGCACAGCATTAAACATCTTCTCCCAAGCTAATGGATTGTGAGCAATATTCCAGTCACCCGTACTCCAGTCTCCACCCATGGAGCAGTTCTCGAAGGCAATTCGCAAACCACGGTCCGCTGCTCTTTTGGACAGCTCTCCAAATACCTCGGTAAATTTCGGAATAGATTCATCAATGGACACCCCTGGCAGCCTTCCAGTAAAACCTGATACCATATCCGTTCCAAACAAATGAGCGTGATCAATAAGTCGCTCCCAGCTCGCTATTGCATCGGAATTATCACCAGTATTCGTCAAAGGATTTCCGAAGATCCCAACAGATGAGATGACGAAGTCATGTTCTTCCGCAAGCTCTTGCACACGCTTTCCAGTTTCCACAAGATCTGTTTCCCCTGTAGTTTGCCAGAAGGTTAAGCTAAAAGATTCAAAGCCATGTCCAACGATTTGCGGAATCACTCTGACAGCATCGCCGCCACCCACTAATGTTCCAATTCTCAATGTATCCTTCATCTTGTGACCACTCCAATATTGGTTTATAGTTAGTTCTATAACCCGAGTATATACTGCTTCTTAGCTTAAAACTCTTATTATCTTGTGTTTATATAGTCGTATCTTGTGGGAGTTGTATAAATTATGAGTTATCCTAACGATCTTAAAGAATATCCACAATTAGAAGAGAAGACGTATCCATTTCGATTGTTTTTTAATAAATGCATGAACGCCAAGATCGGTCAGAACATCCTGTATTTACACTGGCATGAGCATTTCGAGATCATCATTATGCAAGAAGGCAGCGCCATCTTTCACGTGGACAGCAAACCCTACGAATTGCATGCGGGTGAGGTACTGTTTGTTCCTTCTGGGGGGTTGCATGTTGGGTACAGTCTGCGGGATGATCATGTCCGTTTTATTTCTGTCGTATTTCATAGTTCGTTATTTAAGGATTGGAAACAGGATCCTCAGCATGAGCAGTTTGTAGTCCCCTATTTGGAGAATCGTTATCAGCTTCCGGTCAAACCTACAGAGCTTGTTCCGACCTGTTCCACATATTATTCCCTTCTGGATACAATCGTGGATGAAGTACACCGGAAAGGGCCGGCTTTTCAACTGGTCATCAAGAATCAACTACATATACTCTTTGTGCTGCTCTCTCGCACCTTTCTACCTGAACAGGTTTCTGGTAGAACGCATGAACGTCATTCCTTTAATCGCGAGCGTTTCAAGCCACTACTAGAATACATCGAGAACCATTTTGATGACAAAATGACCATAGAAAGCGCCGCGAAATCCGTTAATCTAAATCCATACCATTTCTGCAAAACCTTTAAGAAGCTAACCGGCCGAACCTTTATCGACTATGTTAATCTTTGCCGAGTAAATGAAGCGGAGCGATTGCTGCTCGAGACAGATTTATCAGTAACCGAGATTGCTGGGCGAGTGGGCTGCGACAATTCGAATTATTTCACCAAGCTGTACAAGCAGTATAAAGGTATCACCCCTTCAGGGGTTCGGAAATAAGAGAATCGGTCTCTGTTCACACAAAAATAGCACCGTTCGCCTCTCGCAAACGGTGCTGGTTATAGAATTATTCCGTAGCAGCAAGCTCCAGCCTCCGCACACTTGCAAGCGCAGGAAAGGATTCTTCCACCATACCAGTATTCCAAAGCTTAACCTGCTGACCTACTTTCAAATCCTTAAAGCTAATCGATTCTCCAGCTTCATTAAACATTTCTGACTTCAGATTGAACGAGAACCAGTAAGAGGGATCTTCTTTACCAGGTTCAAGGATGAGAATCCGCTTCGCCTGTTTGGTATCGATATCTACAATTTGACCTACTACATGTGGATCACCTATTTCAGAAATATCGTAGGTCAACATACTCGGATCGATCCACTTATCAATCTCAAGCTTGGCAGCTTCGGCGTAATCAGACGGAATTGTAATGGTTAGCTTATTACCAATCGTATCCACACCGGACCCGTAGAGATTAAGCTTCTGGTAGAGCTCATGTTCATGTAATAGTTCTTGTGCCGCTAGCAGCTCTTGCATAGTGTATTTGACTTCATGAAGCTCATAAGTACCTGCGGTGAAAGTCTGAGCAAAACTCTGCTCAATCTGCGCGTTCAAACCCACGATATTGATATGAATCTTGTTGTCCTGTAGATAAATATCTCCGTTAGGAATTTTCTGAGCAGATAAGAAAGCTTTGACGACTTCCGGATCACTGGAGTTGAGTACTTTTCCAGCTTCAGAACAACCACTTATGAACAGAATAATAGCAGAAATCCATATCCAGCTGCTAATCATCTTGTGCATCCTTTTCACACCCTCACTCTTTATCTTCTCAAACGGAGGTTGGAAGTGATAGGTTGCAGATTCAGCAAGAACTCTCTAATCCAATGTATAAGGAGCAAGTCCAAGCGGTAGAGCCGCAGGACGAGTGCAGGTGCTCTCCATTTCGTAGAATGTATGAGCATCTGAAGAATCATGGAAAGCCCACATCGCTTCCAGTACATGATAAGCCAATCCCCCATTAGCGCGATGCTTTCTTCCGGTACGAATAGCATAAGCCATATCTGCTGGGCCGATTCCTCGTGTATTTTGATCGTATCCAGATAGCAGAGGCTGCTCCGTCCATTCATTCTCACCCATGAGCCGGTATTTCACCGGACCGCCAAAGTTATTAGGATCTGGCACTTGGATTGTTCCAAGTGTTCCGTAGATTTCTATATGCGGAAGGTTACTACCGCCAAAGATATCAAAGCTTGTAATCAGCGTTACAATGGCTCCATTCTCAAATCGTAACGTTCCGGCAACGTGAGTTGGTATTTGAACAGAAATTTTATTACCCAATTTCTTCTCACTTGTAATCGTGCGTTCTTCTAGCGCTTTTCCAGTCATCCCGCTAACCGTACGAATTGGGCCTAGTAGCTGCACCAAAGCCGTCAAATAGTATGGTCCCATATCGAACATCGGACCTCCACCAGCAGCATAGTAGAATTCAGGATCTGGATGCCAATGTTCATGTCCACGCCCCATCATAAACGAGGTAGCTGCAACGGGTTCGCCAATTACACCCTCTTCGATCAGTTTCAATACGGTTTGTATGCCCGATCCAAAGAATGTTTCCGGAGCGCTGCCAACAAGTACGCCTTTTTCGCGTGCAGCAGACAGAACTTGGCGTCCTTCTTCTCTCGTCACAGCCAGTGGTTTCTCAACGTACACATGTTTTCCTGCTTCGATAGCTTTCAGGCATACTTCCGCATGTACCGCTGGAATGGTTAGATTGATGACGATTTCTATCTCCGGATCATTCAATAATTGCTCTGTGTTATAAACGTTGGGAATATTGTATTTATCCGCTTGTTCCTGCGCTCTCGCCAAGTCCAAGTCCGCACACGCAACTAGATCCAGAATCTCGAACTTCTGGCAGTTCTCCATATAGATACTACTGATTTTACCGCATCCGATAATGCCAACTTTGACTTTATCCATTCGCTGATCGCTCCCAGAGTTTATTGACTGTCTGCCATTCCGCTATAGCTATTATTAATCGTTGATAGATTGGATTGTGCATGAGCTTTACCTTCAGCAGCCCAAAGTAGTCCTCTGCGCATCATTTCCTTAACCTGTGGCTTAGCTACAATATCGGCATGATGTCCAAGTGAATTATAATACACTCTTCCATGGCCCCAACGTTTAGTCCAAGCTACCGGCATATCCACGGCTTTGTTGAAGGAATGTGGGCCTTCAACAACCGGAAAGCGAGTCGTTGCAAGAACTTCTACCGCTGGATCTACATGCAGGTAATATTGCTCTGAACACACGTTGAAATCTTCAAGTCCTTCTACCAAAGGACTTGAGCTTTGACGAATCTCTACCGTATAGTTAACACCGTCATTACCGGGATGAGCTACCCATTGTCCACCCGTCATAAACTGCCAATCCACATTATTTCGGAAAGAATCACACATCCCGCCATGGCAACCCGCAAGACCGGTCCCTTGTTGTACAGCTGCTGAGACATTATCAACAAGCTTCTGATCGATTGTACCCATCGTCCATACTGGAACGATCAAATCTAATCCAAGAAGCTTCTCTGCATCAGCAAAAGCCTCCAGCGTATTCGATACCTCAACTTCAAACTGCTCCTCCTGCAACACCTTTGCAAATATATCAGCGACTTGCTCAGGTTCATGACCATCCCAACCGCCCCATACTATCAATGCTTTTCTCATCTTCAACACTCCTTCTAATAGAGGTTGTTCATAAAGTCCGCTTTTGATCACGAAGTATCCCAAGAGGCTTACTCGACATCGAATATTGAATTCAGGCGAAACTTCCGGTGCTGAAAACCGTACTTTTTGAACACGCATTTTTGTTGATTACATCTCGGATATATCGACCCAGCGGCGCTGTTCAATAGAGCGTTCTACCGCTTCTAACACAGCTTGACATTTCACTCCATCATGGAAATTAGGTACAGGCTGACGACCTTCTTCAATCGCGTTGGAAAGCTCCAGCATCTCGTGAATAAACGTATGTTCAAAACCAATTGTATGACCAGGCGGCCACCAAGCCTCTGCATATTCATGAGCAGGATCCGTTGCTAGCACACGGCGAAAGCCCTGTACATCCTCAGCATCAGAGGTTAAATAGACTTCAAGTTCATTCATACGCTCGAAATCGAATTTCACACTGCCAAGGCTACCATTTATCTCAAAAGAATTGGTAGAGCGATGACCTGCTGCGAAGCGTGTAGCTTCAAAACTACCTATGGCACCGTTTACAAAACGAGCTAAAAACAATGTAGCATCATCAACAGTAACCTTTCCTTTTGGTGCATCCTTGTCGCCTTTGGCGCTTAATCCGGTCATTTCAGCGGCGAGTGGACGCTCTTTAATGAAGGTCTCGCTCATTCCGATTACTTCCTTCACGTCACCTACTAAGAAATGTGCTAAATCAATGAGATGCGCACCCAGATCTCCATGTGAGCCTGAACCTGCAATCTCCTTTTGCAATCTCCATACTAACGGGAAATCCGGATCAATTATCCAATCCTGAAGAAACCATGCCCGAAAATGATAGATCTTCCCAAGCCGCCCGCTCTCTACGAGCTCTTTAGCAAGTCTAACCGCTGGAGAAAAACGATAATTAAAACCAACCATATGCGTAACTCCTGCATCTTCAGCGGCTTGGAGCATTTCACGAGAATCCGCTAAGGTCAGCGCGAGTGGTTTTTCACAAAAAATATGTTTACCAGCTTTGGCTGCTGCCAGAGCAATCTCCTTATGTGCATTACTAGGAGCATTTATATCAATAAGATCGACATCCTCACGAGCGATTAGATCTTTCCAATCCGTAACACAATCCGACCATCCTAACTGAGTGGCAGCCTCTTCAAGCGCTTCAGCATTCCGTCCACAAATTACAGACATCTCAGGTTTAAGCGATTTCGGGAAAAACATTGGCAAACTGCGGTAAGCATTACTATGAGCCTTACCCATAAATTTATAACCGATCATTCCGATGCGAAGCTGTTTCATCTTATTCCTCCTTAGGATTTATAATTTTAGATGATGCTCGTATAACAAGTTCTGTCGGTAGTTTAATCTGGATAACTTGTGAAGACGCTAATGTTTCTGAGAAACTACTACCCTGTAATTCCAATACCTTGGCTACAGCGATCTCGCCTAGCTCATAAAAGGGAACACGAACACTGCTTAACGCTGGTGTAGTAAGCTCAGCTGCATCCGAATCATCATAACCCACGATGGCCGGTATGCGATTTCTTGGTACGCCTAGTTCCTGCAAGCCTTGCTGCAATCCAATAGCCATTCGATCATTAGCGGCTACAATGGCATCAATCTCATTCAGCAGTGGCAACATTTCCTTAGCAGCAATGACACCGCTCTTACGACTGAAATTACCTTCAAATAGAAGCGAAGCATCCAAAGGAATGTTCGACTCTGCCAAAGCGCGGGAATACCCCGTTAAACGATCTCGGCTGTTCGAATAAGATTCAGGGCCGTTTAGAAAGGCAATCCTTCTATATCCCTGATCCAGTAAGTGTCTGACCGCTTGCCAGCTCCCTTCGACATGATCGGCATCCACCTCATGAAAAGCCTCTCCTTCAAAATGCTGATTAATCAGGCAAAACGGATGGCCTTCCTCCTTCAAACGACGAAGTGAAGCTAGCTCACCTGGCTCTTCTTTGGCACCGAGTACAATGCAAGCATCGATCTTCCGCATCTTAAACAATTCGCTATAGTCCATTGGCTCTTCGGCATTTCGAAACAGCATTAACAGATCATAACCCTCTTCTCGCGCTTTACTCCCAATACCACTTAATATTTCCGAAAAATAATAAGTGGAGAACAAGCGGGCTTTCGGCAAATAAGGCATCACTACACCGAGGTTCCCACTTCTTCTACGAGCAAAGCTCTGAGCGAGTGAACTAGGGGTATAACCTAGCTTGAGAGCAGCTGCCAACACACGTTCCTTCGTTTCTTCCTTGAGCGGACCTACGTTGTTTATCACGCGAGATACTGTGGCCTCTGAGACTCCGGCAAGCTCGGCAACCTCTTTACGGCTGGCGATAGAAATTCCTCCTACGAAAACGCATTCAATTAATGTACGCGCGTACATTCTCTCATGGACCATGCCCTTCGTCAACCCTTATTTTGGATATTTATTTATAAAAAATCCCCTGAAATGAATCAGGGGATTTCATCATCCAAGTTAAAAAACAATCCGAATGAGTTCATCATTTGAAATCATAATCTCAGAATTCAGGGATTTTCCATCAACCACGCTTGTACATGCTTTAGAAATTTTTTGGTGGCAGGGGAAGCGTATTTCATGGAATGAACAGCGATCCCAAGCGATCTAAAACTAGGCTCCTCCAATTCAAGCATAGTTACATTATAATTCTGACGAGTTAATACTAGCTCTGGCAAAATACTAATCCCAAGCCCCTTCTCTACCATAGCCATAATGGCATAGTCATCACCCGCTGAGAATTTAATATTTGGTTTGATGCCCGCCTTATCTAGCACACGTCTAACATCATAATCCGAACCTGCCTTTGGAATAATGAAATCCTCCTTAGCAATTTGGGATAATGACAGAAAGGGTTCTGCACTAAGCGGATTCTCATTAGATACGATGCCCAGCATCCGGTCCCTTTTTAAAGGAATCACTTCGAACTTCTCACGTGTAGGCAGAGAAATGAAACCACAGTCTACGACTCCAGCCTCGATCCATTGCTCAACCTCTAAGTAACCGCCTTCCATCAATCTGATTTCTATATAAGGGTACTCACTGCGAAATTGCTTAATCATCCCCGGCAGCCAATGCACAGATACACTTGTGAACGTACCAATAGTAATGGTCCCGACCTCTAGCTCATGTATATCGGCTACCTCCTGTTTCAATTTCTCATTCCATTTTAGAATTTCACGGATTGGCTGCAGCACTTGCTCCCCATTTACCGTCAATTTAACGCCAGATCTATTTCTAATTAATAACGGAAAACCAAACTCCATCTCCAGACTACTGATCGTGTGACTAATTCCAGATTGAGTAAAGCCCAGCACATCTGCTGCTTTTGTTAAGCTCCCTAGCTCCACAACTTTTAGAAAAATCTCATACTTATTAATGCTCAACCTCTATCCCTCACCTTTATAAATTACATAAGTTTTACTCATGTATCCTATCATAAACATTCAGTTACCTTATGTATAGAGCCGTATTATACTATATTGAGTTGACAATAAAGAAGGATGGATGAAGAGATGAAACCGCTCAAAGCTGAGCTGATGCTGTTAGTTGTAACATTATTTTGGGGCTCCTCCTACATATTTATGAAGATGGGGTTAGGTACGTTAGGCGAATTCAATCTGATTGCACTCCGCTTCGGACTTGCTTTTATATTAGCCGCAGTGATATTCCACAAACGATTAAGACGAGTAGACATCAAAACATTGAAATATGGCGCTTTACTCGGATTCTTACTCCTCGGCGTGTTCACATGTATAACATTCGGACTCAAGACCACCACAACCTCCAACGCAGGATTTTTGGTAGCCCTGACGGTCATATTTGTACCGATACTAGATCGAATTATTTTCAAAAAAAGAGTTGCACCTCCGCAGGTATTCGGATCCGTACTCGCTATTGCTGGAATTGGACTCCTTACATTAAATGCTACCTTAAAGATTCAACCAGGTGATCTCCTCTGTATTCTTTCGGCGGTGTTCTATGCGGTACAGATCTTATTTACTGGCAAAGCGGTAAAAGAATGTGATTCACTGAATATTGGGATCTTGCAGTTAGGATTCGCCGGAGGGTTTGCTTTAGTGTTATCTGTACTGTTCGAGACACCTTCGCTTCCTTCGACTTTACCGGCTTGGATAGCGATCCTGGCACTTGGGATTCTCTGTAGTGCTTGTGGCTTCATCCTACAACCCATTGCTCAAAAATACACTTCTCCAACACGCACCGGACTGATTTTCTCTCTCGAGCCGGTATTCGCCGCGCTCTTTGGCTATTGGTTCGCCGCTGAAAAGCTATCGATGCAAGGATATGCTGGTGCAGCCCTTGTTCTACTGGGGATTATAGCATCGGAGCTACTCGGTAAAGTTACGTTCAGTCCGGCGATGTTTATCAAGAAGAACAGTCATTAATGATATCCATAATTTGATTTCTAGCTGCCTTTGATTCAGGAAAAAAGAACAAGGGCCACACATGCAGCATTTTTGGATATTCGTAATAGTTAAACGGTAGGTTCTGTTCCTTCAATTTATCTTTGAATTTTCGAGTATCTGGATAAACGATATCATGTGTTCCTACAAATATACTGATGATCCCTAAACCTTCTAGCTCTCCATTGATAGGGCTAATTAAAAAGTGTTCTACTTGCTGATCCCCTGCATACCACTCCGCGATTTCCTTTATGGATGGTGTTGCAAGAATGGGATCTTTTTTCTCTACTTCTTTTATTTCTGGATTACTAAATGTCATATCAAGTGCGGGAGAGATAAGAATGATATTTCCTGGCTGAGGTAGTTCTTTTTCTTTTAACAATTGTGCTAAAGCTACACTCATCCCACCACCTGCTGAATCACCCATAACTATGATGTCCTCATTCGACACTGTAGTTAATAATTGTTGATATAAAGGTAAGAGCATTTCAAACACATCTATATGAGTATAAGTCGGCGCTAAAGGATATATTGGAAAAGTCACTGTGCAATCAGAGCTATCTACCAACTCAGCAATAAAACCCCAATGTAAAGAGGTTACGTTCAGAACATACCCTCCACCATGCAAATACAATACATGTTTATGTCCAGCCTTCTCTTTATTTGAAATAACGTAATATGGGTGACCTGTGATTTCTTGTTTCAGTAGATTATATTTTTTTATGATCTTATTTGGGGGTTCGATGCTTTCTTTGCGTTGCTTATGCTCTATCATCGTTCTTAATGCTGTTCCAGTCTTCTTCCACATATTATTATGTCTTACCATACGAATTCCCAACTTCACCATTCGACTCTGGAGACTTTCTTTAGCTTTAACCTTGCTTTCGTTCGTACGCATTTCAATCCTTCTTTCTTGTGTTCATCTCGTTGACCGAATGAAGCAGGCGAAGTGCCCATTCCAGTTGTATACAATCATTTTATCTTACGTATATTTCTTACTCAACTAACCTGACTAGTAACTTCAATAATAAGAGGCAGCTGATCTTTGATCGGCTGCCGTTTAATTGTACCAAATTCGACTAGCTAGGTTTTTACTTGCTGCATTGGCTTCGCGTACATTTTATTGAGTATAATCGTTTGCACGATAATGAATATGCCACCTACCGCCCAATATAATGGCAACGCGGCGGGCATCGAAAAAGAAAACACACCCATCATGATCGGGGACAACAATCCAATGAAAGCCATTTGATTATTTTGATTTTGCTGATACTGTGCTGAAACCGATTGCGACACGCGGAACTGAACGTAATAAACCACAGCGGCAATAATCGGCAAAATCATATCCATTTCCCCCAAGCTAAACCACAGAAAATTATGATCTGCGATCTCTGGGGTACGACGAATAGCATAGTAAAATGCAAGGGTGATCGGCCATTGGAGAAGCATCGGCAAACACCCCATGCTTAAGGGATTGAATTGATACTTCTGGTAGAGCTCCATCATCTCGACTTGTTGTTGTTTTTTTGCATCTGCGCTAACGTCGTTCTTATACTTCTCCTTTAGTGCGTTTAACTCCGGCTGAAGGACGGCCATCTTTTCTTTTATGGCCATTTGCTTCTTGGTTTGATTCATCATGAGCGGCATGATCGCAAGTCTTATGATGAATGTCATTAGCACAATCGATAGTCCATAGTTTCCATGAAACGCATTCGCGAAAAATGTAATCAGGAACGAGAATGGATAAATAAAGTAGTGGTTAAATATCCCTTGCGAATCAACATTAATCGGGTTTGATGGGGATGCTGTCGAGCATCCGCTAAGTATAATGATTGGAATAACCCCAATCAACATAACGTGAATGGGCTTCGCCCATTTTTGTAGCATCAAAGTCTTTTTCATTGTTATCCTCCCTAATTGAATGTTTTGAATATCAATGTAGGGAAAGATTATCGGGGTCTTCATCAGGCGCTTCTTTTCGACTAGCGGCACGTGCTATCCACCGTTGAATACTGTTGGGCTGCGGCAGCCTGATAGCCACAAACATAGTTGAACCAGTTGCAGCAATTTCATGACCCCAGCGTATCTCTCGCAAAGAGAAACAGGTAAATGGTAGAAACACTATGGAAGAGAAGATAGCGATTGATAATACCAATTGAACCAAGTCAAAAAATTGCACCAGTCAAGTTCACCTCAGTGTAAGCCATATTGGAAAGATTTAGATAATCCTTATACGTGGATAAAATTATGTAGTTTCACTATCCTGTCCTTTACTTTAACGAATAGTATCCTTTATGCGCGCGTGCTCTACACATGGCTTCGACTTCCCCAATATTAGAACCCGCAACTATAGGCCTTCCGAGTTAGTCATGATATGTTCATATCAATTTATTAATGTAACGTACCTACTTAGCAAAAAAAAGGCATCCCTAAGCCTAGTCAGCCTTGGGTTGCCTTTTTACATACGTATTAGTTATCCATTAATGTCCCATCATCATCGCTGCATCTGCCTTCTGACCTTCTCCAGTGGAGGAATCAGTTGAGGAAAGCTTCGGCTTACGCAGGATAATACTCATCAACACACCTAGCACAGCAATACAGCCAGACAAGAAGAATACATCATCAAAGCCTAGTACTGCAGCTGTCAAAGGATTACTTCCCGCTTTCAAAGCTCCCATGTGAACAGTGATTTGACTTGTCAGATAACCCGTCAAACCTGCTACAGCAAAGGCCACCACCACCTGTTGTGCAGCCGCTGTAAGCGATGTGACACGGCTCACTAATTCACGCGGCGCTGCATTCAGAACATGTGTATTGAGTGGCATCATCGCTATACCCATTCCAAATCCTAATAACGCAAGATACAGCATAATTAAATTAAGACTAGTATTTATCGTGATCCCTGATAACAGGAATAAGGTAATCGTAATGATGCTTAGACCCACAAAGGCCAACGGACGGGCTCCCACTTTATCAAATAATTTTCCACCCAGCGGCATGCCGATTACACAAGCTAAAGCTTGTGGTAGCAGAATTAGTCCCGTCTCTAGTGGTGTATAAGCCCGAATCTGCTGTAAGTATAGCGGCACGAACAGCATGGAACCAAACAATGCTGCTTGCATGACCCATGTTAGAATAATGCCGCGGGTGAAATCTGAGGAACGGAAGACACGTAGATCCAGCAAAGGTTGCTTATGGCGCAGCTCAACGATTATAAAAAGAAGTAACGCAACGCCCCCAACAGATAACCCGAGGATTGCTGGGGTCGATGACCAACTATTCCCCCCACCTTCATTTACTCCATAAGCCAGCATGGAGAACGCAATCGGAGCCAGGATAATACCTAGTATATCGAGGTTTCCTTTACTGATCTTCTCTGACTTAGGTAGATACTTAACACCAAGAATAATACCAACAATCCCAATCGGCACGTTAATCAAAAAGATCCAATGCCAGCTAACATATTCCACAAGCCATCCGGATAATATTGGTCCAAGTGCAGGAGCTAGCAGCATGGGAATTCCAAGCATCCCCATAATCGACCCTCTTCTTTCTACCGGAGCTAATTTAAAGACCATTGCCATCCCTATAGGAGCAACCATCCCCCCACCAAGTCCTTGAATTACACGAAAAATAACAAGCTGTGTTGAAGTTTGAGCCACTGAACATAACATGGAGCCGAGAATAAACAACGTGAGCGTCACCAGAAACACCTGTTTTGACCCGAAGCGGTCAGTCATCCACCCAGCGAGCGGAATTACAGCAGCTAAAGCTAACGTGTAACCTGTGATCGCCCATTGAATCGTTTGGAGATCGGAGCCAAAATAGTCCACCAGTTTTGGTATTGCCACATTCACGACGGTTCCATCCAGAATAACCATAATCATTCCGACGATAATTGCAAGAAGCGGGGGGAGGATAGCTCTTAGTGAGAATGGCCGTTCTTCTGTCGGGCTACTCTGCGTAATTGATTTTGTCATCCAGTACTCCACTCTTTTCTCTAATTTAGTTAAATACTTTAACGATTATTTCAAATTTTAATTTACCTTCGATGAACGTGAAAGTCAACAAATAAAACCCTTTTTTACAATAAAAATACATTGCATTTACGTTCATCTCAGAATGTTTTATTAAAACCAAAAACAGACTATACGTGGTCCCCATAAGAAGTTACTTCCTAAGGAACGCGCGTATAGCCTGCTGTGCCTAAAACTGTATCACTAAAGTTCTTAGATTAAATTGATGGCAGGTTTCCCTTTAATTCAATAATCTTACCAGATTTATTGAGAACAAACTCAAGGGATGCCTCTGTTTCAGCAAAGCCAAGTAAACATTTTATCGAAACCTGATCTTCTTTTTGACTACTTTCAGTAGACTTTATTCCATGGTAAGTACCAGCTCTTGCAGTAAAATCAGCCCAATACTTCTGCAAACCCGTAACGGAAAGCGAACGCTTCATTTCATCGCTAAAGAATCGATTCTCTAATTCTTGAAATTGTCCAGTGCTCAGCAGTCCAGCTATCACACTTGCTGTGACCTCGGGCGCATAAACTTCCACTAGTCTAGCTTCGGCATCATAGGCAGTCACTAGTCCTAAACTTGTGAAAAAAGAAAGTGGAACGTATAAGTGTTCCTTTTTAAACACAACTTCATCTTTAAAAACTCTTTTCTCTGTATCATTTATGGTAATATGGTCGTCTCCTACCTTATAATCAATCTTTTCTTTGACTCCACTTAATGTGATGGTACCTGAGTTTTTTTGATAAGCCACTTTGTATTTCAAGGCATTTGATGCTTCTCTAAGCGGGATCATGACCGTAGAACCGCTAGGATAAGGCGAATACGGTTCTGTGCTTAAAACTTGTCCATTCAAAATCAACCTGACATCGCTAGACTCAGCCCAGACCGTAGAAGAGGCAAGACTTCCAAATCCATTAGCTATCAAAAGCACACCTAACACAACAACAGCCGCGATTTTGTTTATCACCTCAAAACCTCCTTTTTTATGCCTACTATTATTATATTCGTTTCCAGCCTAAGCTAATCCTCTGATCATCAAACTCCATACAAAAAAAAGAAGCAGTTCAACATTAAGTTAAATCGCTTCTTAATTAGGTTATTCACCGCTGTCTGTGGACATAAGAGGTTGAGTTTCCTTAGACTGATAATTACGAGTTTACAGTTTCATCAAGAAATTTTTCTATTACAGGTGTCAATTTGTTATTCGTGGAATTAAGTAATTGAAGCAGCTTTTCTAAAATCGAAAGAATTCTAGTATCAGCTTTGCTATCTTTTAGTGCATTCTCATACGCCTTTTTTACTTCTGGTTTAATTACTTGCTCATCATAGTCATACGCAGGTGTATTACTTGTTCCATATAATAATCGTGAGGTCACAAAAAGTAGCTCTTTTTGAATAACAGCAGACCGGTTGGAAGCAGGATAGCTCGTAACAAAATCCTCTATTGCAAGCGCCCTTCTCGTTAACTCGGTCCAACTAATCACAATCGCTGCATCAGATACACTCGGTTGATTAGATTCGGTGGTCATGATGTCAATGTAAGCTGCTATGTCCTTCGTAACATTCGGCTTAAAAGTCTTAAAGCCCTCATAATGCATTACCGGATAGTACATGCCCTCACTGGTCTCCAGCTTATATCCCTTATCTCGACCTTCCATTAATACAGAGCGAATTTTAGAATCTTTTATCGTGTTAAGGAGAGTCGTATAGGTTAGACTTTTACTTTTGCTATAAGCACTGTTTATCGCTTTCTGGACATTCTCTGGAAAAACCTTTTCTGAGTATACAGGTAAATATGCCTTCTGTGCATTTTCAAGCTGAAGTGTCATCTGCGTCGCCGTCCAGTTATCCACTTCTTTGATATGGTTAATCAAGTAATTACGTGCGTTAGCAAGAGAGGTGGGGTTCTGTACATACTGCTGGAATTGATTATAGGCGCTTGGAGAATCTTTTGCAGTTGCGGCAGATACAGTACCTGTTGTATGTATACTCCCGAACCCTCCCATAGAGCCTAGAGCAATGGTAAAACTTATCAAGCCTGCTTTTTTCCATCCCATAAAAAGACCTCCCTTAAGTATTCATACTTCATAATTAGACATACAAGAAGATCCTGAATCTAACCCAGCACAGTACAATCTTGGACGCCTCCAATATCCTTCCTACGATAAATGCCCATCAAAAGTCCAATCGCAGCATATTCAAACCACACATGACTCCCATAACTCAGGAAAGGAAATGGAATAGAGGTCAGCATCATTCCCCCACTCAAAACAGCAAGGCCGTAGGCCAGTCTTATAGCAAGTAAAAATGCCAAACCAACAACTAGTGCCTGTCCATAAGATTCACGAATTGCTCGTACCGTTGAAAGAAGCTTAATAAAAAAACAGGCTACAACAGCTACCAGAACCAACCCGCCCGCCCAACCAAAACAATGGATAAGATAAATCGGCAACAGATCTGAGTAGACATACGGGAGCTTCTGTTCCACTGATCCGAATCCGTGACCCCACCAACCTGCTGAATTAATAACTTCACGCATTACTTGGTATATATACCCATAACCTTCTGGATCTGAAGATGGATTTAAAGCACTTATGAATCTAGCCATTAGATAGTCACTCTTTAAGCTGAAAATTAGTCCAGCTATTATAAGGAGCCCAAATAACATGGCACTCTTTTTCCATTCACGAGTAATCCATACATACAATACTAATGAAGAGAGAAGATACACCACTAACTCTGGAAGAGATTTTAAAAAGATAAGCAACAAAGCGGGTACTAACAAAATACCTATGTCAAGCAACCCACTTCGCCAAGTTTTACTTTTAGTTACTTTCCTGCGATTTACTAGAATCCCTGTTAATGCAACCATCAAAACATAGGGACGATAGGTAGTCATGTCAGGTAAAATAGTAAATATTTGAGGACCATAATTCACTCCATTTACTGTTACACCCCAGAACATACTTGTCAAAATCCCCGCTAAAGTTAGTCCATATAATACCCATGATAGACCCTTCAGCTTTCTGAAATCAATGAAATACAATCCAAACATTAAAACAATTCCAATGAGTATATTTATGGACTGGCGTTTAAGCGCATTATCTAAAAAAGCACCTTTAGCAATATCACTATAGCCTACATCCACCGAGCCCATTCCAATTAAACTGATCGCGGATAACAAAGCTACAACTCCAAACAATCCCCAAGGTACACGTGGCTTATGTATTTGATGAAGCTCTTTTCCTAAAACCTGTGGGTTCCCCATTTGTGTGATTGCCCAAGCTATTGCTTCATCCTGTGGTGCGCCGGTCGCTTCTTTTTCACAAATTAAATCTTCCAGGTGACTAGCTAATTCTTGGCGTATCTCTGAGTGAGCTTTTTTCGCTTTAATCTCTGCACATACTTCATCCAAAAATTGCTGCTGCCTCTCTTTCATCATACACTACCCTCTCCCAGAACAGAGTCAACTGCACCTTTGAAAACAAGCCACTCCGCCCTTTTCTCCTTGAGCTTCTCTTTCCCTTCATCCAGTATTCTATAGTATTTACGCTTCCTTCCGTCTACCTCCATCCAGTAAGCTTCTACCCAACGCTCGCTTTCCATTGCATGCAAAATCGGATATAAGGTTCCTTCTTTTAACGAAAAAACACCCTGTGATCTCAGCTCCAGCGCTTTGATCAGCTCATAACCATATAATGGCTTCTCCAGCAAAAGAGTCAAAACCAATGTACCCGTACTGCCCTTCAGCATTTCTTTACTTACTTTCAATGGTTTGCACCTCCTAATCTATTAATTTCAATGACTAATATCTGAAAAACATGAATTTTATCTTTTCTTTTATACCTAGGATAACTATACATCGTAAATCTATGTATGTAAAGTTCCCGATAACACTTGCCCTATTTAAGAAGGTCCATAATCAATTCCAAAAAAAAGAAGCAGTTCAATGTGATATTGAATCGCTTCTTCCAATTAGGTTATTCTATTTTGAAATCAAATGATTATTTTGAATTTACGGTTTCCTTTAGAAATTTCTCTACTTCAGGTGTGAATTTATTATGTGTAGAGTCAAGTAATTTCAGCAGTTTTTCTAAAATTGTAACGATCCTACTATCTCCTGTGGCATTCTTCACCGCGGCTTCATATGCTTGTCTAACTTCTGGTTCGATTACTAGTTTATCATCAGTGTTGCTTGCTCCATATAATAAAAAAGCGGTCGCATCTTGGAGTTGTTGTTTAATAGCAGAAGTCCGGTTTGAAGAAGGATATTTCGTCACAAAATCCTCCATCGTAAGTACTCTGTTCGTTAGCTCTGACCAGCTAATCGCAACTGCCCCATCCGATACACTCGGTTGATTGGTCTCAGTAGCCATGATATCAATGTAAGCAGCGATGTCTTTCGATATATAAGGCTTAAATATCTTGAAACTCTCATAATTCATGGTTGGATAATACATACCCTCACTGGTCATTATTTGATAACCCTTATTCGAGCCCTCAATTAATACGCTGGATATTTTGGAATCTTTGATCGCATTGAGTAGATCAGTATACTTAAGACTTTTGCTTTTAATATAGACACTATTTATCGCTTTCTGAACATTATCCGGATAAACTTTTTCTGAGTATACACGCAAGTGTGCGTTCTGTGCATTCTCAAGCTGTAGCGTCATCATTGTCGCTGTCGAGGTATCCACTTCATCGATATGGTTAATCAAATAATTGCGTGCATGTGCAAGTGATGCCGGCTTCTGTACATACTGTTGAAATAACTTATATACACTTGTGGATTCTTTCGATGTTGCGGCAGCTACAGTGTTTGTATGTATGCTCCCAAAACCACCCACAGAACCTAGTGCAATAGCAACGCTTAATAATCCAACTTTTTTCCAATTCATTTTAAGATCTCCTTACGTCATTTTTTTATGTAATTATACAAAATAATTAGAAATTACGAGTATCAATAGTGTAACTTACTCGACATCTATTCTTCATTTTTCTTAAAGTAAATTCTTTCACATAGTTACTATGCAAAGCTCCCACAAGCAAAATAAAAATCCCCTCCGATCAACAGTGGGTTGTCCATAAGTTCATGAACTTTAACCACTGTCTAGCGTAAGGGGATTATACAAAATGTTACCTTATAGTAATCTTTTTTTGTACGATAATCTTATTTATTAATGCATTGGAGTATTCATTTTATGATCTACAACTACTCTTTTTACGAAGAAAGCAAGAATTAGACCCACAATAGCCATGCTCATTCCGAAAATAAATGCATTTTGTACACCTTGCGTGAACGCAGGCAACAAATTAGCTGGATCTGCAGGATCGGCCACAGTCTTCATATAACTCTTAGAACCTGCGGACATAATGCTAACAGCTAATGCAGTACCGATCGCACCAGCGACCTGCTGCAATGTATTCATAATCGCTGTACCATCTGGATATAGTTCTAGCGGCAACTGGTTAATACCGTTGGTTTGTGCAGGCATAAATACCATCGACACACCGATCATAAGTGTACTGTGAAGTACGATTACGAATACGACCGTAGAAGCTACAGTAATACTGGAGAAGAACCACAAAGCTGCGGCTGCAATAACAAGACCCGGGATAACGAGCCATTTCGGACCGTATTTATCAAACATACGACCCATGATTGGGGACATCAACCCGTTAATAATCCCCCCTGGAAGCAATAGCAAGCCCGCTTTGAACGCCGTATATCCTTGACCTTGTTGAAGATACATCGGAAGAATCAACATGGAGGATAGGATAACCATCATACAGATAAATACCATCGCTACACCAATGGAGAACATTGGATATTTAAAAGCACGCAAATTAATCATCGGCTGCTTCATCTTCATTTGGCGCAATCCGAACAATAAGAGTGATACAACACCTACTACTATGGCTATGATCACTTTTGGACTTCCCCAACCGGCTTCTTCGCCGGCGCTACTGAAACCAAACACGATACCACCAAACCCGATTGATGATAACACTATGGAGAGGATATCGATCTTCGGCTTCGTAACCTTCGTCACATTTTGCATGAAGAGGATTCCGAAGATCAAGGCGATCACTAGGAATGGCAGTGACAACCAGAAGATCCAGTGCCAGCTAAGACTTTCAATTAGAAGTCCTGCAATAGTTGGTCCGATCGCTGGTGCTACCATGATAACTAAACCAATCATTCCCATCGCGGCACCCCGTTTTTCAGGAGCAATGATGATAAGAATGGTATTAAACATTAGTGGTAATAAGAGTGCTGTACCCATTGCTTGTACCACACGTGCTGTAAGTAGGAACTCAAAATTAGGTGACACTGCCGCTAGAAACGTTCCAAGTATCGAAAAACATAACGCAGCAACAAATAGCTGTCTAGTCGAGAACCACTGAAGCAGCATACCCGAAATCGGAACTAGAATTCCCAGTGTAAGCAGATAAGCTGTCGTCAACCATTGTGCTGTTGCTGGAGTAATTGATAGGACATTCATAAGATCGCTTAAAGCTACATTTAGTGCTGTTTCACTGAACATTCCGATAAATCCTGCAAGTAATAATGAGACTAGAATCGGAATCGTTTTAAACTTCTTTACTTCTTTTTGTTGATTTCCTTGCATTGTTGCGTCCACTCTTAATCCCCCTGATGATCTGTCTATTAGTCTGTTTCTAGCCAAGTATTGCTGGGATAATCTTCGCCGCCGCGAGAAGCGGTTGTTCATCCCGAAAAGTCAGCGTCTGAAGTAGCGCGCCTTCAAATAAAGAGACAATAACTGAAGCCTTATCGCATGCAGTCTTGTCCTCCACCCCTTCTTCCAGAAGGCGTTTCTTGATCACATCTTGCAAGTCCATAAACACAGATTTACATGCAGTCCGCAGCTCCTCACTAATACAAGAGGTCTCCGCCGCTAACCAAAAACTGAACGGAACAATCCCCTCGAATGAGGATTCCACAGCATTCATAGCCATTCCAAGAATGAAATCCTCCATCGCTTCAGCCGCATTATCACAACTCTCCACATGATACTTAAGCTTCTGAGCAACAACTTCACTAGTCCGGTTAATGCATGTTAAAGCCAGCTCTTCTTTGCCGTGGGGGAAATAATAATAAAGAGATCCCTTCGGAGAATCGCTATCTTTTATAATCTGATTTAGTCCTGTTGCATGATATCCCTGAGAAAAAAATAATTTCGAAGCGGTGTCCAGAATCGCCTCACGCGTATTCGGCTTGTTCGACAAGCTGACACTTCCTTTGCATTATAACAATTGGTCTACATAATAAAACCATATTTTTAAGAGATATGTCAACATATAAATTACTTAAATTAAAAGTAATTCGATGGAAAATAATAGGATCGAACTCTATCCGCTCAGCACATTATGTCCAGCCCCCCCATCGGACTCAGATGCAGCTATTGGTGCCAAAACAGGCGTTTTGACACATTTTCGGACCTGAGCGACGCTATTTCACTCAAACGGGGCAGTTTTCATCCATTTTTATGCACATAGCTGCATTGGGGTCCGATAATCCTTCAAAAGGTTACTTTTCGAGTATATAAGGTCCCTGGAGTCCGATAGCTCCTAATTTCGCACGTACTCTTACACCGCATTTACTTATACATCCATATTCACCTTCATTTGGTCTCGCACTAGCACCACACTTAATCCTGCACTTGTATTTTCCCATGTACCTCACCTGCTCTACACATACTCTCACACTTTCATTTACCTATCGGACTCAGATGCAGCTATTGGTGCCGAAACAGGCGTTTTGACATATTTTCGGACCTGAGTGACGCTATTTCACTCACACGGGGCTGCTTTTGTCCATTTTTGTGCACATAGCTGCATTGGGCTCCGATAATCCTTCAAAAGGTTAGTTTTCGAGTAAATAAGGTCCATGGAGTCCGATAGCTCCCCATCCGCTCAATTTACTATGACCTCCATCCTTATTCACACAGCACATGATGCACTTTTCTCCTTCGCTCAGCACATTATTGCTGTCACTCCATCTCTCCGGTAATTCTACTCAGCTATCCTCAATAGTTCAGCTCACATTTACCACTCCACCAGCTAGAAATTATCTACTTCCCAATCCCACAGTCTCAGCGTATACTATAATTATTCCAATGAGAAAGGTGTGAATAAAATGCAGGACGTACCCAAAGGAATTCCACGACCATTAGTAAAGACAAATCAGGCGTTCATCGTCGTTTCCGTAATATTAACATGGCTAACAGGACAGCACTGGATCCTTGCGCTGCCCTTGTTTGCCGGATTGCTTGGACTCTTGTTCGGCTATAATCCCATCATTAAGCTGGCTGCTAAGTTTCTCACGAAAGAGCGTTCCCACTATGTACACGAAGACTGGTCACAACAGCAGTTTAACCAAACCATTGCTGTCTTCTGCCTCGCAGGTGGTCTGATCAGCTTCATCGCGGGCTGGACGATTGCTGCCTATATTTTCACAGCGTTAGTTGCAGTAGCAGCCACTGTAGCGATTCTTGGTTTTTGCATCGGATGTTTTATTCATTATCAATGGAGAATGTACAACTACAGACGTAAACAGAGCACAAATTAAATCGACAATCCCTTACCCTTAATCCCGTTCTTCTCCAACTACATCCCATCGATGACGAAATTTTAATAGCCTAGGATGTAGTGTTGAAGGCGCAGATGGCACCAATAAGCGAACTTTTACAATCCACTCTTCAAAAGAGGAATAAGACGCAAACTGATTCGCCACCTCAGGCGTTAGATACAGAAAGATCGGCGAAGGATAGATCTCAGCAAGATGCCGAAGCGCAGAATCGAGCGGAGTATACTTCTTTCGCTTCCCCTCCAAACTCTCTACCGTGACAAAGCTACGTCCTTGCTCCCTTTTCCATTCATGCAGCCGGTCCTCACGCTTATAATAAGCGCTCACCGGCTCTTTGGTCATCCGTCTCACCGTTTCTTCGTGTAGTGGATACAGCACCAGCTTAGTGAAACGCCGATCTGCTGCCGTTTTTGCCGCGACTTCAAGCTCCTGATCGGTTATATGTTCAAAAGAATCGTAAAACACTAACGTCCCTTTACGTTGTTCAACTGGCGGCTCATAGCCGTATGGTACATGCTGAATGTCTTTTTTCAATGAGATCCCTCCTGCTTGTTCTTTTCATAAATTATATCATGCGACAGCTGCAGGGCTATCATTCAAATCTATGTCTTATATTATGAAAAAAAACGAGCTGATCGCCCGTCTTCGTTGAAATACTATACTGTTTAATACTATTCGACTACACTGTCTTTTCTTCAACCAATTAGCGAAAGCAAAAAAGGCGCTCTACGATGTGAAGCTCACAGCAAGTCTCAATTATTTTTCTTCTGAATAAACGGGGATAGCTTGGAAGCCAACGTCTCCAGATTTCTGGATTGGATCAAGACTGTTCCTCGGCCCGTAAATTCGTTAACTAATCCCTCGCCTGTTTTGAAGCCGATGACACCTGATGCTGCTTTGATACTATAATCTAGCGTGTTCTCCCATGCGATTACATGACTATTGTCAACGGTGAATGGCTTCTGACCGTCTAATGTAAGCTCAATAATATCCCCGTAGCCATTGATCAGCATCGTGCCTTCGCCAGCTGTTTCCATAACGTACAGGCCCCCAGTACCAGCAAAGACCGCTTTAGCCACATGCTGTTTCACCATTGTATACGATACAGTGGCATTACAGGCTAAAAATGCACCTGTATTCAGTCTCCACTGCTTAGTACCAATGGACAGCTCTCTGATCTGGCCTGGCGTGGAAGGCGCTACTGCGATCTCTGCTTGATCGGAACGTCCAGTAACGTCTGTTATAAAGATACTTTCACCACTTGTAATGGATCGCCCTAACGCGCCAAGAGCCCCTTTAAGACCTGACTTCCCATTGCTGTTCATCTTGCCTTCTAATTCAACATCACCGTTATGGTAAAGCATTGATCCATTTTCAATATGGATTTGTTCATTTTGGCTTAGCGAAATAATCGCCACTGGATAAGCATCACTAGGTGTAATCTTAAATTTCATCAAGATAACCCTCCTTTTTAGCTGATAGATTTCTGTAATTCTATTGTTTATTAACTATGTTCATTATATCACGTACTTACTCATTTCAAAAAAAGGTATTCTTAAGACGAACTGTTGATGAAATCCTGAACTTTTGAAATCAGTGTTGGATAAATCAAAGGATAAGTCAACTCTGTTGGTATCTCGGTGAATCCTCTGATTTCTGCCATCTCATATGGTGGGAGCTCAGCGAATTGTTCCACATCTGCGAAATACAGCTTCCCAAAACTTCCAGGTGCATCATCAATAATAACCGTATATACAGCTATTGGAATAATAGAAAATTGCTCCGCTCCTGTTTCCTCATATAATTCTCTGGCAGCAGCCTGTTCCGGTGTCTCGCCAACTTCTATATGTCCTCCGGCAAACTCCCACGTCGAACGATCCTGATGCCTTGCTAAGATCCATTCTTCACCATGCTTAGGCATAATAACTACATATTCCAAATCGACTTCTTTTTCCTTGTCCAGCGTAAATAAGCTAACCTGCATTTAGCATCCTCCGCCTTTCACGCGATTCAATCAATCCCTGCTCTATCCCAAGCTAATTTAAATTCTGCTACATTCCGATACCGCTGTTCCCGCTCCGGGCTGACAGCCCGTAAAGCAACATCGAAGTGCGCTTGGCTGGCTTCCCATTTTGCAAACGATCGGTCGGAGGCTCCTCCTAAAAGAACAAATGCCGTAGCGCCCATAGTGAATACATTAGTAACTTCATCAATTGGTGCACCTAAGATAAATTCTTCCGGTGACTTGAATCTGGATGAGCCCCAGAAGTTCTCTCCGAGATCATTTACAGTAGGCTTAGGCCGATAAAAATCAATATCACAAATCCTTGTGTCATCATTCGTAAAATCATACAGAATACTTCCATCATAAAAATCCACAGCTACATAGCCTTGCAACTCAACGTGCTCATGAAACGAAAAGATTACGTCTATGGATGCTAAACGCTTTTCAACGGATAATTGCTTATATCGATAAAAAGGAGACTCCGGATGACTCAGCTTAGCTTCACCCGCAAAAAGCCAATGCGAATGTAAACATTCACCTGCAAACCATTCAAACACCGCTGCATAACCGGAGCCAACCTTAAAATGTGACCTCAGATTGATCAGTGCCTCAGATTCAAGCTCGTTATACAAAGGAATAGCTTCAATTAAACGGTTAACAGCATCCAAGGGGTTGCCATCGTAAGTCAAAGGCTTCGCTCCAGCAAATTTCACAAAATACTTCTGACCCGCCTTTTCCACACCAAAAGAAAGATTTCCGGAGTCCTGCTGATCAAACACTTTGAACACCCTACCAAGCTTAGATAACCACACAAAATCACAAGCTTCCTGCAACTGAAAAGTTACCTCATCGATTTCATATGTATAATATTTTTTGCTCAAATTAACCTCCGCATTTGCTAATCTAAGTTAGCTCTATTTTCATAAAGATACCGGCGATGATTGATTCTTGTGGACCGGTTCTTTTGACAATTTCAAATGGCTTAAACCCTAACCTGGAGTACAATAGTATCCCTCCTTGTTCTTGTTGGTAATATAAGTTGGCGTATCCAATGACCTGTTCATGTTCATTACCTTGCTCGATATTTAATCACTAGAATAATAACCAGCAACACAACACATAAAGACATCGTATTCGTAATCAAAAAAGCTAAACCTACACCCGTAACCGCCAAACTGATCGCATAAGCTTCCATAAGACTAATCCCGAGCAGCATAAGCAAATACGACTTCAGATTTAAATCGGCTACGGATTTTGATTTGAGAATTTGAATAATCTGAGGAATCCATCCCAAAGACAGGATCACTCCACCTATTAATTGCATAACAGCAAACATAAGAGCACCTCCACGGATTTTATTACTGTTGTATTCCGGGCGGCTCATTCTTGTTCCAATCCATGTCAAAATAACAAAAAACAATAAGGAGCGACAGTTACTCTGCTTCGTGAAGCTTACTATATGCATAAGAGGCAGCACCTATTGTTCCAGCCCAGCTCCCTAGGTTCGCTTGAACAATTTTACACTTACTGCTAGATAGCTTCAGCGCATGTTGATTCACAGTCTCTCTGACAGGTTGAAGTAGTTTATCTCCCGCCGCTGCCATCCCCCCACCTACAATAATTAGATCAGGGTTGAGAATATTCACTACATTCGCTAATCCAAATCCAAGTATAGTTGCAGTCTCTTGCATTACCTCTATAGCGAGGGCGTCTCCAAGTTCATAGGCTTCAGATATCATTAACGCGGTAATTTGCTCTTCTTGATGATTGGTCCAGGCTTGAATAATACTTGTTCGGTCTTCTTTCAGCTTCTCTTTAAAAGTATTCACCATGCCAATCGCAGACACATATCGACCCAAGCAACCTGAGCTTCCACATTTGCAGGGACGTCCGTTCCTGTACATATTCATATGCCCAATTTCACCAGCGCCATAGGACGTACCGTAGATTACTTTTCCGTCGTTCACGATACCCGATCCCAATCCTGTTCCCAAGGTAATCAGAACCAGATTGTTGTAGCCTTTTCCCGCACCTTGCTGCCATTCACCATAAAGATTAACCCTTACATCGTTATCAATAAATACAGGAAAGTCATAGAATGATTTCATTTCAGCTACGACATGTACGTTCTCCCAATCCGGAAAATTCGGCGAGAAAAAAGAAATCCCAGCAACCGGATCTAACAATCCGGGTACTCCGATTCCCATACCTACTACTAAATCTAATGAAATATTCGCTTCGACCGTAATCAAACGGACAGCTTCTATAATCCGTCCTAGCACATGTGATGGACCTTTAGCAGCCTCTGTTGGCGTAGATATTACTTTTACAGCTATAAAATCGGTATCGTAAATTCCTGCTTTGATATTCGTTCCACCGAGATCAATCCCTATAATGTAGCGTTTCATAAGAACCTCCAGAATTAGAAAGAAACTTCACCTTTCATTATGAACGTCTGAAGGCCGAAACTATAGAGTGAACTTACAAGTAATATGATAAAATCCCAACCTTTTTATTATTACAAATGACTTCTTCTAACAGTGGCTTCGGTTTCGGCTAACATCAGTCTGTTCACGCCCATCTTCATCTGGTTCTCAGAGAGATTAGAATACCCAAGTAGAAATACTGGCCCCTTAGGTTTACTACCCACAAAATAAGACGATGCAGGATATACTCGAACTCCGTAACGAAGTGCCACTTCAGCAATGCGATTCTCTTCGGCATCCGATTCCAGCTCTATCAGTAAATGTAGTCCAGCTTCCTCGCCATAATAACGAACACGACTTCCAAACTCAGTATTTAAGCTAGATATGAGACATGCTCTACGAGAAGCATACAGCTTTCCCATCTGAGTAACATGCCTTGCATAATGACCATTCTGAATAAATTCCGCTAAAGCTTCCTGATCCAAAGCAGAAGTCATACGATCCGTAATCCACTTGACGGCCAAAAAAGGTTGAATCAAAGCCGGAGGCAATACAACATAACCTATCCGCAGAGAAGGAAATAGTACTTTACTAAAGCTGCCTACATATATTACTCTTCCCTCTACATCTAGCCCAGCAAGCGCGGACAGCTTCGGACCCTCATACCTGTATTCACTGTCATAATCGTCTTCAATAATAAAAGCATGATTGGCTTTGGCCCAATCCAGCAACTGAACTCTTCGTTTCAAGGACAACGTCATCCCATAAGGGAATTGGTGGGAGGGAGTGACATAGACTAACTTTGGTGATTTTTTAAGATTACCTTCTATGCCTTTATTACTGCTTGTTTGGATTTCTTCCACACAGATGCCATCTTGATCTACCTTAACAGGGATGACCTCTGCACCAGCAAAAGAAAAAATTTCACGCACAACGCTATGTGATGGATCCTCAACAATGACACGATCACCTTTATATAAGAAAATCCTCGATAAAATATCCAGAGCTTGCGTAGCTCCAGAGGTAATCACGATTTGCTCCGGAACAACGGGCATGGATCGTGTGGAACGTAATAAACGTGCAATCTCACGGCGTAATCCCAGTGAACCTTCCGCAGGACCGTAACCCAAAGTATCCGGTGAGGCGCGGCGGCAAGCATTCATTAGAGCTTTTTGCCACTGATCCATAGGAAACGCGTCCCAAGCAGGCACACCATGCCGAAAATCACAGAATACAGGGTTCAAACTATCAACATCTTTTGTGGAAGGAGGATTAAGCGTAAGGAAATCAGGTCCTTTTGTAATGAAATTGTAAGGGCTCTCATAATCCTTTGTAGCTTTCTTCTCCGTGGTTAACTCCGCAATAAACGTTCCCGCTCCTTTTCGCATCTCCAGATAGCCTTCTGCCTGAAGGAGCTCATAGGATTGAAGGACCACACTTCTGGATACGCCAAGCTGATTGGCTAAAGTTCTAGACGGAGGCAGGGGGTCTCCCCCGCTTAAAGCTCCTGAATGGATAGCATTTCGAACTTGCTCGTAAATTTGACGATTTAACGGGATCTGTCGTTCTTTATCGAGTGTGATCAGCAAATCATGCTTCATAAGAGGTCCTCCCTTTCTGTTCCGACTTTTGTTTTAAAAATACATAGTAAGCATTTTTACGAGTAGTGCTGCGGAAACAGAGCCTAGAATCACGAGGAGCAGCGGAATTTTTCTAATTAATACCAGTATAACAGCGACAGTCCCTGATGCGATACCCACAAGATTAACATCTGGGTCCACCTGAATGATTCCAGGTACCGTTAGCGCACTAAGAACCGCTATGGGCAAATACTCAAGTAGCCCTTGAACTTTGGAAGATTCATTCTTATGTTTCGTAAGCAACAAAGGCACAAAACGAAATAAAAATGTAATAACAGCCATCCCTATAATGATTAATATAGTCATACGGATACCTCTTTCTCCGCTTTGACTCGCGCTCTAAATAAGGAGCCCACTGCCATACCGATTAACATAGCTATTAGGATCGAAGAGTTTCCTAGAAAGGGGTGCAATAGCCATGATGATCCTGCAGCTGATATACATATAGCCATGTTCCGTAAGCTGCCTTTCAATTGTGGTACAACAAGTGCAATTAGCAAGGCATATAATGACGTGTTTAGTGCCGGTAAATATAAAGCTGGAATATAAGAAGCAAGCATTATCCCCAAAGTCGTAGCTATCAGGTTAGCGACATAGGGAGGGATCTGAAGGCCCAGCAGATATGGAAGTTCTAATGGCTGGTTAGTTTTTTCATTCTCCGATTTAGGATTTGGTAACTCTCGGGGGATCATGCTAACAGCATATACCTCTTCTGTTAAACTAAAGCCAATCCAAGTTCTCGCAAGGGTACTTATATTACGATTTAGCTGCCCTCCAAAGGATAAGCTAATAAACAAATATCTTAGGTTAATGATCAGGATAAGCAGTAAAATCACCGGAGCAGCAGCTCCTGCGGCAAGCATTTTCACACCGATAAATTGACTAGCCCCTGCAAATACAAGCGCTGACAATAAGAATACTTCCAGACTACCCAGACCAAGACCCTTACCGACCAATCCAAACGTAAAGCAAGCAGGGATAAACCCTGCAACTATTGCGACAGAATCCTTAAACCCTCGTCTAAACATCATTCTCTGATCATTCATTGGTCTAACTCTCCCATCTCTTTATTCATAGAGAGAGCATACCTGTGTGTCGCTCAGGTGAGAATAACCAGATTGGTGTGTATGTACCATACCAATTTCTGTGCTCATAAAAAAAGACCACCCTCTTAGAGGGCGATCTTTAATGAAGGCTTAAACCTCCAGTGGACTTTCAACAATCTCATTAATTTCCTGTACAATCTGCGATTTAATCTGAGCCACTCGTTCAAAATCTACGGTTGAAGTATAGATTTGCTTTAACGCATTTAGGAATACCTTTGCGTCTGTCAGATGTTGTGTGGATTGTTTCATGGTGCTAGAGTATCGTTCTTTAATGCCTGCTATAGCTTCAGAATATTCTTCATCTGTACCGGGCTGTATACAGCGGGAATACATATCGACGATCTCGTCAGTGGCGCGATCTGGGTAGTATTCATGTGGAGCCGTGCTATCAAAAATAGCAAATTCGAGCTCACGTACAATAATCATATCTAGGCTATTTGGATCGAAGCCACAGTGATAAATTTCAACATCGAAGCCACGCTTTATGCCCTCAGCCGCTATTTTTTTTAACAGTGTAGATTTACCGGAGCCCGCACGTCCTTTAACCAGATATCTTTTTAAGCCTGCGGTTAGATTAGGGACAAAATCCACAGCACCCTTAGGCGTTGCTGCACCTAAAAAACGGTGATCTACCCGGTTGGATTTTTCAAATTTCTGATCTCCGTACAGAAGCTGAATATATTCCTGTGTCAGCTCATCGGCTGCTTGGAAATTCATTTTTGCGATATAAATCGCTTCCCATTCATCATGAATGCGAAGTGCTTCAGCAAAGCCAGCATAAGCCAATTCATGCTCTTGCTTGATGGCTCCGACTAAATTATCAATTTCCAGCTTGTGCTGGCTTAACTGGAACTGATCGGCGGCCTGCTCCAAATCCACGAACACGATGGATTCTTCAGGCAGTTCAGGGTTTATTATACGCGGAGCTGTTCCATCCACAATTGCTACATTTAATTTGGGAATAATCACTCCGTCGAATGAATCATTATCTGACGCAGTGTGGATGAACCAGATCTCAAGGCCTTGTTGATTCAGATGCTCTCCGATTTCTCTAATCAGTTTGGTCTGCCCCGTACCTGGGCCTCCTTTTAAAACATACAGACGAGTTAAATTTTGTAATGACGACTCATAGAGGCTGTAAAAGCCGTGAGCCGTATTGCCGCCAGCAAAGAAATTGAGGATTGTTCCGTTCATAATCGCACACCTTTCCGGGCTAATGTCATGGGTCATATTTCATCGTATTATGGTTCGCTGGGAAAGGTGACACTTGGAGTAAGTTGTATCTTACTTTACGAAACGATCCATAAATCTCTTAATGACAGGGACATCTGGAGGAGATAACTCACTGGGCAATTCTCCATATATTTAAGTTCGCACATGTTAATAATGGGTTTTTGATTAGTGCTCAATCGTGATACTGCCTCCGATAGGTACATTGAATTCTTCAAGTTGATTAATAACTGTATTTCTATATACTTTATCCCCAAAACAGTCCTTAACTATAACATTGTAATTAGTGGGAACTATATTATTAATAATAATAGTATCACGGTAACTACCATTGAATACTACGACATCTTTTCCAGCGATATCTACAATATTAATAGGCGGGAGGAGAAAAACAAATTTCTTATCGGCTCCTTCAACAAGCATTGAGGTGTTGGCTGGATTTAACGGAATACGAAAATTTTTGAATGTCTCCAGATTTTCTTTGTAAAAAGAATTATAGTACTTTATCACTTTTTTGATTTCTTCAGACAACTTAGAGAAATTCACTCCATACGCAGGAACACCGGCCGCAAGCATCTTTATAATCGTACAAGCAACGTCTTCTTTTGTGTCATTTACTGTAAAAGATTGATAATCATTTAATGCATAGGGGGTGTATGACTGGACATGAAGGGTTCGTTGATAATTAGTTTCTAAATCAAATGGCGCATCCCCTGCTCTCATTAGATTGCCATACCTCATATTAAAAAGTGTTCCGTAATTTTGTTTTAACTCAACAATATAGTCAGGATTTTTAACTTTGGTTTTTTCTTCAATGCGCGCAAAAGTTTTTTCAAGTCCTTGAATCATGGATTGAGTATCATGATTGTGATTGGGGTTTTGACATTCAATATCGGGTACCCAATTAAATAAATCATACTTCGCACCATCAAAACCCCATTTATCCATCAGCTTTAAACAAATTTCAGCCATGATTTCACGGCCTTCTGGGCTTTGAAAGCAATAGGAATAATACTGCGGTTCATTAAGATAAGGCTCTCCATTAGCATCGGCAATAAGATAGTTTTTGTTTTCTTGATATGCTTTTGATTTAAGAGCTACCGCGTGAGGTGCACACCAAATAATAAGTCTGGCTCCAATGTCATGGGCTATAGCAACTAATAGATTCATATCGGGTATTTTTTGCGGATCGGGCTCCCAATCACCAATGTCCATATCAATAGAATAGTCACTATCCAAGCCATTACCGTACCATCCGTCATCAATAATAAAATTATTTATACCGAGTTCTACACCTGATTTTATGTTCGATAAAAGCATTTCCGTATTAATATCCTTACTGTCCCAATCGACCCATGAACACCACATAGGTTCCAACGCCTTCTCCAGATACTGCTCTTTAATCGTATACTTTTGACGTTGCTGATCAGCAAAATCGCGTTGAACAAGTAACCAAGGTTTGCTTTCTCCAGCATATGAAGTATAATGAAACACCTTTTCGCTATAGACAGAGGATTTAATGGGATATATATCATTTCCTCTTACAATGTCAAGTATAATATTGCCTGTATGCACATTGAGTGCCCGGTTAGATTCGGGTTCTATGATCATAAATTGGGTTTCAATATTTTGTCCGATCACGCCTACTGCATTTCCCACACTTCCATCATTATTCAAAAACATAAAAAGCGGAATTTTTATATCTCCTATATTTGAAGTGAATTCACGGCTATTTCTCCAAAAATCGATTAAGCTCATATAACGAAGGAACCATCGACCACTGTCAGGTGCTATAACTTTAGAATAGTTGCGCATCTCAAAGGTAAACCGATAACGTATTTCCTTAATCCAGTCTAATGTATCTTTAGTTGAAACCACTATATCATTCTCATCATTTTTTCCTATGTTTATGTTCAAGTATTCATTGTCAAAATCGTATGGTCTACCAAATGATAGATTATCAAACTTAATTTTCCTACCGGATCCTAATGAAACTGTGATGGCATAGCTTTCTTTCATGATTTACTCCTCCTTGTTTTTACTTTCTTTGGTCACTAATATTGCATAAACTCTTAATTGTTTGTACGAGAGAAAATCGATTCAACTTGGTCAATAATTGATGAATAGTTACCATCTGACTTAACACTATTTTGGATGATATTAAATTTAAGAGGTTGATCATAAAAAATAAAAATATTGTCGCCTAATGTGATCGCTTCAAGCATGTCATGAGTTACAACCAATGCAGTGAATTTGCGTTCTTTATGCAGTTCTAGAAATAAATTTTGCATTTCATGTCTGTTTTGGTAGTCTAAAGCTCCGAATGCTTCATCCAATATGATCAAATCAGGACTAGTTAATAGTATCCTTAACAAGGCGATACGTTGGTTCATCCCGCCAGATAATTCATTTGGATAACAATTCTCCACCTCACTAAGTCCTACTTTTGCAAGGTATTCCCGAATTACAGCTTTTGGATCTTCAAAATAATTCCTACATGCAAATAATATATTTTGCATGATTGTTTTCCATGGGAACAGAACATTATTCTGAAACAAAATACCAATTTTACAATTGGGGGCAAGATAGATTTCTCCACCATCATAATTTTCAAAACCCGCAATCATGTTTAGCAGGGTGGTTTTCCCACAACCAGAACTACCAATAATACTGCTAATTTTCCCCTTCTCAATGTACAAATCTAAATTGTCGCAAATAATGACCTTTTCTCCATTAGGACGTGTAAACGTTTTTGATAAGTTTTTTATTTCTACGCAGTTTTTACTGTTATTACACATTGTCATTACCTCTCACATCCGGATAGAAAAGTAATTAACTTTTCTGAGCAGCCATGTAGAGAATGCTCCCAACCCTCCGATAATAAACATACACATCACCACACCGGACATATTTAAAAGTGTATAATTCACCCATGTAAGATACCCGATGCCAGATTGCCCGCTGATCATCTCTGCAACAACTACGCCTAACCAAGAACCACTCATCCCAAGTAATAATCCTGTAAAGATATTAGGAAAGGTAGCAGGGATCATAACTTCAGTAATATAGACCCATCTGGTAACATGAAATGATTTTGAAATCTTGATGTAGTTTTCGTTTATATTCCCTAATCCTTCAACGGAATTGATAAGTATCGGAAAGAAAGCTCCAATAAATGTGATAAAAAGCATACTGGAATTGATGGACTGGAAAAGGACAATTGATATTGGAACCCAAGCAACATTTGGTATAGGTCGGATAAATTCAAAAACCGGATAGATATAATGACGCACAAGTCGGTTTTCGGTAATCAATATCGCGAAAGGAATGGCTAAAATAACAGCACAGATAAATCCAGAGTATACTCTTCCTAGTGTGATTAATATATTTCCGTAAATCTCTAAATCAGAGAATACGGATACGCATTCATGAATGATATCTTGAATACTAGGTATGTAGGAAAAGGTTACAAGGAACTTCCAATCAATGATTTTTAGGACAGATATGATTAGAAGAAAAATTGCGAATGATGCCAAAATTCTAAATAAATTGACTAAGAAGCTAACATTTCTTTCACTTCTATAATTCATATCAATTTTTCCCCTTCACGGTATTTAAATAGGCTTCAACCGGGAAATCTTTTAGTAATCCTAATTCATATAGAAATTCATAATTATTTTTGAGCGTATCTCTATTTGAGGAGGTAATCTCCATCTCCCAGTCAATGTTTTTTAAGACGCTAGCGATGACTTCGGGTGGAAAACCGCTTTCTCGACTGATGATTGAAACGCTTTCATCAGGATTTTTTCTTAAAAACTCATGTGATTCTTTGATACTCTCCAAAAATAATGAAGTATAATCACTGTTTTTTTTCGCCCAGTCGTCGTCAATCATAATTCCTGCCAAATAATCATTTCCCGTCACTTCTCCATCAATCAATTTAATCATTTGGTCATTTTGCATCAAATAAGATGGATATGGCTCCCATGCGGCCAATGCCTCAATTTTACCTGTTGTGATCATATTGTAAGCCGTTGGTATATCTTGATTGATGATCTCTACTTTATCTAGCAAATCATTTTGCG
Organism: Paenibacillus sp. FSL R10-2734; assembly: GCF_037963865.1. NCBI lineage: Bacteria > Bacillati > Bacillota > Bacilli > Caryophanales > Paenibacillaceae > Paenibacillus > Paenibacillus sp. FSL R10-2734. Next base: position 4,610,263 of record NZ_CP150170.1, read on the forward strand.
AGAGAATATCTAATAGCATTTTATGTGTACTTGAAGCTATCGGTACTGATACGGTTCTACCCACCAAGTCAAAAATATCGTTTATTCCTGAATCTTGACTGACAAGTATGCTTTGGTTTTTTCCACCTACCCCCTTTCCATCTATAGCGAGTAGTCTGGAGTTATACTCTTCGTGTAAGTAGCCATTATATAGATTTATGATACTGGGCATGTCGCCCATATATCCGATTTGGTATTTATGAGCCAACATGTTGTTGTTAATAACAGAGCCTGAAACCTCGTCATGCCATTGTATATTAAAATCTATATATGGGTATCTGACCTTTAATTTTCTTTCAAATAATTGTTGCTCTTTAATAATTAGTGCCCCCCAGGTCTGAGCAGTTATACTTTGAAACCCGATGTCTATAGTCACTTTTCCATTTGACGAGGGAGTTATAAAAACGGAAGCAGCTAAAGTAACCATAACTAAAACAGCACATATTGAAAAAAATTTATGTTTTCTTGCGTGTTTCTCCCTCACACATCCACCTTCCCCCTTGACTGTAAAGCACTAATACAAACCATTAATTCTTTGTTTTTTCAACATAAGTCCGCATCCTGTTACATTTAATAAGATAATAGATGTAAACTAAAAAATAGAGTCTGCAGTTTGTAAGTCTGATTAATGACCTTTCAACTGGTGAGAACTCGCTCTTCACGATATACTTTTTGTTTTTAAATAAGTATTTTTTCGACTTTAGTTTGTATACATTTTTCAACCCACCCCAAATCCCTGCTGGGTTTGTATAGTGTGTCTCATTGCGAATGGATCTAAATAATTTGAGATACAAATAGGTTGTTAGTCTATCCATATATTCGCTATCATCAGTAAAAAAATTACAGGAAAACTCCCTTTTGGCTTCATACACATCAATAATATTTTCCCAGTAATTTTCCCAGTATATGGTCCGTTTGCTCAGCGAGTTTGGAGCTAACCGATTGTAGTTGTATAATGGATCAGCGATAACATATATAGATTTAGCCCGGGATAGTGCCTGTATGACAATAATTTCATCTTCATGCATGCAAATATCCTTATAAAATTTGATGTTTCTAAGTATACTTTTTCTAAAAAAACTACACCATACATAGCCCGTTGTTATAAGATTATCTGTCTTCAAGTCTCCATATAACGGTAATATATAACAATCGTGTATATCATTTTTTGTATATAAACCTTCATCAATTGGCAAGTTGCAAATCCTGGCTATACCATCATTTCTGTGACGATAGGCGGAACAAAATACGATATCAGCATTGTTCTTCGAGGCTGCATTATACAATAATTCCATCATATTTGGTTCGCACCAGTCGTCAGCATCAATGTAATTAAGAAACTCTCCGCTCGCTTCATTCAGACCTGCCAGCCTAGACATAGGCAACCCACTATTTTTCTGATGAATAACGCGTATGCGAGTATCTTTACTTGCGTACTTATCACATATTTTCCCGGAAGAATCTATAGATCCGTCATCAACCAGAATGATCTCAATTTGTTTTAACGTTTGGCAGATTAGGGATTGAATACACTTGTCTAATGTGTCCTGCATATTATAAACAGCCACAACAACGCTAACTAATGGTTTGGTTACCATACACTTATACTCCTTTTGTATTCACACATCGATTCGGAGGACATTAATTTAACGCTAGTGTTATATAGTACCTAGTACTTGTTTTATCTTTCTCTTAAATATGAAACCGGCTGTAATTGCGGAAATGATATCAGATATAGGTTCTGCTAAAAATATGCCTATTACACCAAAAAAACTTGGTAGTATTATTGCTAGTGGTATCAAAAGTATGATCTTTCTCAAACAGGCCAAAAAAAGGGATGTTTTTGCTTGACCGAGTCCTACAAGTGTACATTGAACGCCTGACTGAATGCCAAAAATCCCCCACCCACAAACAAATATGGGCATCATATATGTAACAATATTTATCATTTCAAAATTATCTGTAAAAAGTGATGCGAAAAAAGTTGGAAATAACATTATGATAGCTACAATTAAAGATCCAATGATGATATGCAAAGCAAACCCTAGCCGATATGCTGTTTTGACCCTAATATAATTTTTTGCTCCGTAATTATAACTGATAACAGGTTGGACTCCTTGTGTGATTCCGTTGCAAAAAATATATATCAATTGCATTACACTTGTAATAATCGTCATTGCTCCTACATAATAATCACCTCCATATTTTTGTAACCCAGAATTAAAAATGATATTAATAAGGCATTCAGTAAGCTGCATAATAAAAGGGGAAACCCCTAATGCCAAAATGGGAAGAATCACTTTTTTATCCAACTTGATATACTTCTTTTTCAAGCGTAAAGCACTTTTGTTAGATAAAAGATATCGAACAATCCATAAAGTACTAGCTGCTTGAGAAATAATTGTTGCAAGAGCCGCACCCTTAACACCTAAATCTAATGTAAATATAAAAATAGGGTCTAAAATGATATTGAGGATTGCTCCAATTAAAACAGATATCATTGCTATTTTGATTTTCCCTTGTGAAGCAATAAAACTATTTAGACCCAATGAAAATTGAACGAATAAGGTGCCTAGAAGATATATAAATAAATATTGGTTTGCATATTCAATTGTTTTCTCACTTGCACCGAAGAGTAAAAGTATGGGGTTCTTAGTTGTTTGCAAAACTATGGTAAGGAAAATTGATATCACAAATAAAGATGCAGCACTACTTCCAAGAATAGCTTCAGCACGATCTTTATTTCCTTTACCAAGCTCTATGGATGCCAGAGGTGCACCGCCAGAGCCTATTAATTGCGCAAATGCAGATACGAGAATAATAATGGGGAAACAAACACCTACTCCTGTCATAGCCATATCGCCTACTCCAGGTATCATACCGATATATATCCGGTCCACAATGTTATATAATGCATTAATAACTTGAGCTACAATAGCTGGTATGGCCAATGAAACGATTAACCTAGGCACAGGCGTTGTGCCTAGGTTGGAGCTTCCAGATTTATTTTCATCTATCACGATTTTACGATCCGTTGTTGATTTAATTAAGTTCACTTGTAAGTTTCTACTGTCATTAAATCAGTGATTTTCACAGCTCCATAAGGACGAATAGTAATGGGATACGTTGAATTCTCTAAGAAATTAGCCTCTATATATTCAATGTAGTCTTTTGTGTTTTCTTTTGGAATTATTGCCATAATAACACCAGCAAACCCCCCGCCATGAACCCTTGTTGCACCTTTTCCTATCTTCGCAATAAATTGTTGGGTAAGTTCTAACGCAAGAGGTATACCTTGCTCTGTAATATTGGACATAGAATAGCAATTTTGGAGTAATTTCCAAGAGGAATCTCCAGAGGCTGATATTAGAGTTAAAAATTCAGCAAAATTACCATTTTCCAGAGATTCTATCTGTTTTTCGACCACTATATTTTCATTGAAAAAATGTATTGCCCGAAGAATAGCACGATCGCTTACTTGATTGCGCAGAGATTTAAGGTTAGATAAGATATCCTCTAACTTCAGCTCTGCAAGCTCGCTTTTTCCAAAATGAGCAGCTACTTGTTTCATTTCTTTTGGTACAGAAGAATATTCTTCACTTAGATCAGCATGGCCTTTACCTGTATTTACAATAATAATTTCATAACCAGCTTTATTAAAATCAAAATCTATATTCTTAATTTCTGGATTATCTTCATTTTGAAAATCAATATTGATAATTCCGCCAACTGCACAAGCCATCTGATCTAACAATCCTGAGTCTTTATTCCAGTAATGATTTTCGGCATATTTGCCGACCTTTGCATATTCAGTTTTACTCAACTTGTTTTCATTAAAAAAGTGATCCATTATAGAACAGATCAGCATTTCAAATGAAGCGGATGAGCTAACACCAGCGGCAGAAAGAACATTGCTAGTAACATATACATCGAAACCACCCAAGTTTTTACCGGTTTCTTTAAATCCAGCTAAAAGGCCTTTAAGCAATTCAATGGTACTGCCTTCATGCTCACTACTCAGATCATCAATATTAATTGAGAAGTCCAGCTGATAATTTTCACTGACAATAGATACATAATTATTTTTGGTTTTTGTGGCAATACCAATGCAATCAAGATTAATGCTGCCTGCGAGTATTTTTCCACCGTTATGATCTGTGTGATTGCCACCAATCTCAACACGGCCAGGAGCGCTAAAGACTTCGAAATCCTCATGTTGGAATCTTTTTGTATATTTTTCGATAGATGATACATAACGTTGTTTGTTGTTCTCTACATTGTCTTCACCATAGAGATCAACCCACAATTTAGCGTTTTGCGTCGAATTAAGCGCTTTTTCAAATTCAATTTTATTCATTTCTGCACCTCACCTTTAAATGTATAACTCAACTTTTGCAACATGAAAATCGCATAAGTACTGATATATCTGGCCAAAGCAGAAATCTATGCTGGGTTTAACGTTACGTCAGTCATAATGCTCTTAGTGGTCTCCACATCGGCAACCTTCGCGTACTTCCGACACGTCGCATTTACTGCAATCGCTTACCAGAATATCTGATTACATTGTAGCACTCGGTCATTCGCCATCTTTAGCACTTTTTTTGTACAGATTTGTCATTTTATTACTTATATTAATAAAGTATCACATGTATTTTGTATTTTATTTGGATTTTAGTATTTTTTTAGTATTTTCAATCGATTTCGATCAGCGGCAGCATAATTTTTCGCCCGTGTCCCCTCGCCTAACTCACTATTCATCGTAACGAGGTATCCATCGCGATACAGCAGCCAAATTCGATCATGCACATTGTAACGCCACCCCCGAGAACAAATGTCGAATCCACCGAAGATAAATAGAATAATATATATTTCGTGTTAGGTATTTCTATCTATTGTTAAACCTTTAGGTAAGAGCTGCAAGGTTTGTCTCAAAAAATTCTGTGTGATCTAATTATATTAAAGGGTATTCCAAATGAATATTGTGTACTGGGCAATCCTCCATTATGAATATTATCTGAATGTCCTGCATTATGCAGGACAAATATAATGAACGTTTCCCTGAACTTAATTTCATTTCTAAATTAATTAAATGAAAAATACCCCGTCGACCAGTTAAGGTTAACGGGATATTTTTATACATGCTTATACCAAAACCATCCAAAATTCAAATTCACTTCTGTAGTTCCTTATACATACACTAACCATCAGTTAGCGTGCTGGCTTAGGAGTTGCTGAAGACTTAGGAACATGAAACCCCTTGTCTTGCGCGTAATTTTCAATACTCCAGATCCCTATTCCACTCTCACGAGCCTTATCTTGAATAGCTCTGAATTGATCTACGTACTTTGTATTGGGTGCAAATACATAAGCTACACGAGCATACCCTTGCTCTAGCAGAAGCTCATTAAACATTTTACCATCAATATAAAGGTAACAAAGTAGACGGCCATATTTGTCCCGCTCTGACACATCGAGTTCAATTTGCACATCTTTATCTGTAAGCATCTTTTTAGCATAATTAGAGGCTTCTATCGAAAATGGCTGTGGTTCAGGAATATTAGGATTAACGGATTCAGGAGTATCGACCAGCAGCAAGCGAACGGTTTCCTTTTTGCCGTCAATAGTTAACTTCATGGTGTCTCCATCGACTACTCGGGTTACTTTTGCATCTAATAAACGCTTGTTGGCATCTACTGTATTGTTTGCTGTTGAATCAGATTTTGGGTCGGGACTAGTTGTTATTGTTGGAGCTGGGTCTAGAGTAGATTGCTCGGCTAAGGTGCAACCGGTTAAAGCACTTAGTAAGAGCGTAATCGCAAAAAAGCTTTTTACTAGAGAAAACTTATTCATTAATAAACCTCTTTCTTATACTTATGTAATAGCTTCATGGGGTTTAATTAAAATAAATCAAAACAGTGAAAAACACAAGTTGATGTTTAAAAAAATGCGCAAAATGAAATCCAAGATCATCTATGCAAAATGATAGATGGCTCCGACGTAGTCTAAAATCCTTTACAATAAAAAAGAGTCGCACCATCTTTCTGTGCAACTCTTTGTTCGTTTTTAGTGTTCAAGCTCAGTATAGATTTGAAAGGTTACGCCGAATTTATCCGTTATATCAGCAAATCCAGGGCTGAAAGGCTCTTCTTTAAACGCCATATTGACTCTACCTTCTTGCCGCAAGGCTTCATAAATTCGTTTTGATTCTTCTACATCGTTCGTTGTAATGCAAATGGTTACCCGTTTTCCGTTTTCAATAGGCGAACCGCCTGGAGCATCCGAAAACATGAGTTCCGTTACACCGACTTTTAACTTGGCATGCGCTACAAGACTCTTCAGATCGTCAGTGAACGTATCGGGCATGTCCGGCATTTCACCGTAAGTAACCATGGAGAGGACTTCTGCACCGATGGCTTGTTCATAAAACTGAATTGCTTCCTTTACGCGTCCCTCCAAAGTAATATAAGGGGTAAGTTTTACCGTCATAAGATTGTTCCTCCTCGAGTTTTTGTTTCGATTGTTATTCATTAGTATAGACGATCCTGCCACCGTAAAATCATCGGTTTATCAAAAAATCCTGCTTCGCGTCCAAACCTGTCGGCAATCCAAACTATGGTACGGTTCACCGCGCTTGATCTTAAACTATCTTTATCTATTTCTTCAGCTCTCAAACTCCAAAAGCATTTTCAATTATATTAATGAAACCTAGAAGCATTCATCTTAAGATTAATTAATCATAACAATAAATGCAGTATTTCCTTTAACAAATTCAGCTTCCCGGGAAAATCCCGATCTTTCATACAGACGTATCGCTCTATCATTAAACTTTGCCACTGTCAGACGTTTTGAGCTTTTTCCGAACATTTTATCAATTTGGCTTAGAACAGCTGTGAAAAATAGAGTCCCCTTTCCCTGTCCTGTAAACTCTGGTCTCATCCCTAATCCAATATCTATTAACCCCTGAGAATATGTATAAAACTCATTTGGAACTTGCCCTGAGCTTCCTACACAAAAGAATCCTACTAACTTTTTATTATCATCAAATACGGAAAAATATGATTCTGCAAGCATTTCACTTATAGCTTCAGGAGTTTGTTCATTGTTGTAAAAATCATAAGGTGGATCATATCGCCAGCTTAAGATATCCTTAGCCGCACTTTCACTCATCTTATCTATGAAGAGTTCCATCTCGCTCCCCCTTTCTTCAGCCTAATTCCGCTAACTCTTGAAGGACTTTCTCTACATCGCCATCAGGATTTAAAGCCTTGATCATCTCTCTCGTAATGGCTGCTCCCTCATATATGTTAGCAACAATCTCTAAGGGGAGTGTGAGTTCAAAATAACCTTCGGCAAATTCCACAAAATCCTCAGCTGTGCGAAAAATAGTTCCTAGCAAAAAGTCCGAACCATCTTCTGCTCCCGCTGGAATCTCTACCTCCCCCTTCTGCCAAATCAAATCATTGTTTTCACGCCATAAGCAAAAAGTAACATCTTCCTTAGCTATTGCATCATCTTCAAGTAAAGACAATAGTGAGGCTGGAACTTCTTCGTAGATCCCCGGCCAAACTTCGTGTTCATCGAGCACATAAGGACTTACTTCGGACTCATGATCAAAACCTTTGATTATCGTTCCTTGAGGTGCAAATATAATAAACAAATGATCGCCGGATCCATTGTCAATGGACGCTATGGAAATATTATCATCGGACTCTGGAATGTAACTATGATATCGTAGCCATTCTTCTGGACAACATATAATATTTAAAGCAGCAAGAGTTTTCATATTTTCCTTTAAAGCTTTAGGTTCTGGTAAAACATCAATCATACTCATTATGTATCCTCCATGTCATATTAGTTCATACAAAAGCAAAGTAGATATTTCAATTTTAGCATAACTATAGATCGAAGTTACTTCATCACAGCAAAACATAAAAAACCGTTCAGAAGGAATCTCTGAACGGTTATAACTACTATAAAAATAAGCAATCAATGGTCATCACCAGCTAAGCCTAAGACCCCGCACCCTTATATCTTCGTACGCCATAACTCCAAGTTAACAAGCCAATCCCAAGGAATATCGCACCTACTACTGGTGTCATCAGAGCAAGGCTGGTCATTTCTTCTCGCTGCAGGAAGAGCGCTGCAGGGTAGACTCCGACGAACGCAAACGGAATGATCCACGTAAGCAGCACCTGAATAGCACGATTATAAATCGTTACCGGGTAACGGCCATAGGTCTGAATATTGTACATTAGCGGGAGAATCCCTGTTGGAGCATCGGAATAGAAAGACAATGAAGTCAATGTCGTATAAATCCCCGTATAAATGGCGACCGCACTCAACGTAAGAATGATCAGAGCCGGTATGGTCCACCATTCAAAAGGAAGACCCAGATTTCCACCACTGATGGCCATAATAATGATTCCTATGAATGAGCCCATTAGTGCTGGAGGGTCAACATTTTCCAAAAAGATCTGGAACAAATTATGTGCTGGACGTGTCAAAATACGGTCCATCTCACCTTTGACGATGTAACGCTCACTAAATCCCCAAAGATTCACAAAACAACTAAACACCCCAAAAGGCACCATAAAGAATCCATAAACAAACACTACTTCATTCTGATTCCAGCCACCTAAGCTGTCTGTATGCATGAAGATCACCAGTATAAAGATAAAGTTGGTGGCCTGAAAGAGTAAATCTGATATGACCTCTACCCAAAAATCTGCGCGGTAGGTAAGCCGGGACTTCATATAATTTTTGATATATTCAATTAATAATCCAAGGTAATACAAGCTTCCTCACCCTCCCTGCACGAAGAGACGCTGCCGCGCCGCATGATATAACCAGACAATTGGAATCAGTAAGGCCAGGAACCAAACGATCTGTATCCCTAGTACATTCCAAATCCCAACCCCTTGCACTCGTCCCGTAAACACTGAACCTGGCAAGTAAGTAATCGCCTGAAACGGCAGCACCTTAAGTACGGAAGATAGCCAGTCAGGAAACAGACTGATCGGCACGATCAGACCGGAGAACAAATCAACAATTACCCGCTTCATCCGCATCATACCCTCATTATTCTCAACAAAGAAGGCCGAGAGCCCGGTAATAATATTAATCTGTGAATTAATCAAAAAGCTGAAAAAGAGCATTACAAGAAAACCAGCCCAAGCAGAAGGTGCTGTTGGTAATTGAACCGGGAACAACAACATTGCTATAGCCATCCCTGGAATCATAAACAAAAGGAAGCGGAACATACCTTCTCCGAATCCTTGCATCATTTTGACCAATACATAGTTATAGGGCCTTATAAACTGGATAGCGATACTTCCGTCTCGTATATCCGTAGAGATCTCACGATCTAGATTGTTAAAATAAAACGCGCGAGCCATCCACGATACCGCCACATAAGACGTCATTTGCGTCGCAGTGAAGCCACCCAGTGAATCACCGTTTCCATAGATGGCCATCCATGTGAAATAGTTCACGCCGATATTCAGTGAATAGATAAGAATACCTGAATAGTAGTTGATCCGATAAGCGAGCATGGTAAGAAAACGAATGCGAATAAAATCGAGGTAAGCCCCGAATAGTAATCTTCGGCTATTGTCCTGCGGCCCACCTGAAGACGAGCCTCCAGCAGAAGAGGACATAGCCGATGCAGGATTAAGCTTATCAGACATGTAGAGCCTCTCTTTCATCCTTCAGAGCGGCAGCCATTTCATCTGGTTTATCCGCAGACCCGGATTGATAAATACTGCGAACAATATCATCTGTATTCGTCTCAATGATTTTGATATCCGTAATATCTGCTTTTCCGACTACTCTTCCTAATACATCGGAGACATTTATTTCTAGCGGAATCCACACAGACGCCCCATGATCATTCTCCGCAGACCATGTAACTGGCATCCCATCTGTCCAAAGCTCAAGCTGCTGACGTTTCGTTGCATTTCCAAATTGAAATTGAACTTCACGACCGGTTCCCCAGCGCTGTTTCAAATCTTCTAGTCCGCCATCATAAATAATTCGGCCATCGTCAAGCATAATCACCCGCGAGCAAAGCGCCTCAATATCTTGCAGGTCATGTGTAGTCAGCAGTATGGTTGTCCCATGCTCACGGTTCATATCTTTAAGGAATTCACGGATTTCTGATTTCACCACAATATCTAAGCCAATGGTCGGTTCATCTAGAAATACAATCGATGGATTATGCAGCAATGCAGCTACTAATTCACAACGCATCCGCTGACCTAGACTGAGTTTACGAACCGGACGATTAAGCAGTTCTTGCAATTGCAAACGTTCGACCAATTCATCCAGCCGTTTCTTGAAGTCTTGTTCAGATACCCGGTATACTTTGCGCAGCAGCTGGAAGGATTCAATGACCCCGATGTCCCACCAGAGCTGGCTGCGTTGCCCGAATACCACGCCGATATTTTTCACGAATTTCTCGCGCTCCAAATAAGGAACATAACCACCCACCGTAAGATTTCCTGAAGTTGGTACGAGAATACCCGTGAGCATTTTGATCGTAGTTGATTTCCCAGCACCGTTCTCTCCGATATACCCACAAATCTCACCTTCGGGAATGGAAAAGGAAATATCCTTCACAGCCGTTACTTCCGTATATTCCCTTTTAAACAAATCAGCGAAGGCCCCTTTGAGACCTTCGCGGTTTTTTTGTACTTTGAATGTTTTGCGTAAGTCTTGCACTTGAATAGCAGTCATATTGTACCTCACTAAGCTTAATGTTGGGTTCCAGTACCCCATTATAATAGAAGAAGTCCAAAAGCACTACCTCAATCTTTACTTAGCCACTCTTCCTACAATTGGATTCGCATCTTTCACAGCTTCTAAATGTCCTGAACGAGCCACTTTGGTGCGCAAATATTTCTCGTTAAAAGAAGATACATCTCCCCATAGCGCTACTCTTTTCACAGCATTCATTCCTGCAGCCTTGAGAGCTTCCAATTTCTTCGGATTATTCGTAATCAAAGTGACTGGCTTATGACGTAAATGTTGCAGAACGCTAATTGCTTCTTCATAATTTCTTGAATCATCTGCAAAGCCCAGCTCTAAATTAGCCTCAACTGTATCGTATCCTTCTTCTTGTAAAAGATACGCCAAAGATTTGCTAAACAGTCCAATGCCTCTGCCTTCATGGTTAGCAAGATAGAATAATGCACCCGAACCGTGCTCTACGATCATCTTCATGGACTGATGCAGCTGGAAGCCACAATCACAACGTTTACTGCCAAATATATCACCGGTATGGCAAATGCTATGCATCCGAATCAAGGCTTCATCTGAACCCTCGAAATCACCATACACTAACACACTGGATTGCTGTCCATCTGCAAGGCTCATGGTTGGCAACTTGGAAATTAAAGCAGCCGTAGCTTCGCTGCTATCGCCTTTTAAAAGTTCTGCATCTGTTGTGTTCAGCCAGTTGTACCATTTAAAAGTAACAGTCTCTCCGTCTAAATTCACGGGTAAGGTAATCGGGCCAACTAATATATTTGTACTGTGTGCTAAAGGAATTCGAGTAATTTTATTTTGTAGGATAGAAATAATATCTGGTTTAATCATGAGTACACCTTCCTCAATGTTCATCGATGCTTAGCTGTAGCTAAACGTAAAGATCGAATATTAGTTAAAATATAAGTAACTATTTGTAAGTTAGTTTATCATTGTAATATAACTTCGTCAAGTTATAATATATCTTTAAATATTTATAATTACTTTATGTAAGTTTATGATATAATGAATGTTGAGGTGATATTATGAATGATTTCAACATGTGTCCTCGCTTTGAAAAAGCGGTTGACTTACTAAGTAAACGTTGGGTCGCGCTAATCGTTTTCGTGCTTATGCCAGGTCCACGTCGTTTTGGCGAAATTGAAAGCTGTCTGTCCAATCTAAGCGGTAAAGTGTTATCTGACCGACTGAAGGAAATGGAAATCGAAGGCATTATTGAGCGAACCGTATATCCAGAAATGCCAGTACGCATTGAGTACTCCCTTACTCAAAAAGGCACAGCCTTGGCTCCTATACTTGGTGAAATTGGAAATTGGTCTACGGATTGGATTGAGCTTGGTGAAACTATTGAATCCCGCTCACGCTAACTCAAAAAGCCCTTTTTGTTCCGTATCCGGAAACAAAAAGGGCAATTTTAGTTCTTCCATATTTTGTTAACGTACTATAAATCCTTCCGCTGAAAACGATACAATCCGAATAAGAACGCCAATAGCGTATAAAAAATTGCATATATGACAAATGCATTGGATGGGACAGAGGTGAAGCTAGCCAGCCCAAATAAACTATCGGAAGTACCAAACATCCCGTTCATTTCATTAAAACTAAACAGCTCTGCGGTCATTCTGCGCTGTAGCCCATCTACAGGCATAAGTAATGACATAATACCCGTCATATTATTTAAAGTGCTAAGCGCTTCAGTCCCAGATAGCAAAGAACCACTTACCTTGTCAATCATTCCCCCTAGCCATCCAGCTCCATATAACATCGTCATAAAGACCCCATTCCCAAGTGCCGAGAAGAAACCTGAGCCCAGCATAGAAATAGTTATCAGCAAAGGAACGATTGAGGAAAAGAGCAGGAATGATTTGAATAAAGCTAATCCATCTCTTGGAATAGCGGCATGGGCTTGCGTAATTAGCAATATTGAAATAAATAAAATCAGAGCATAACCTACTCCCAGTGTTACATAACCCAGCCAGCGACCGGTATACCATTTCCAGCGTGGAATTGGCCTTGGTAGTAAAGCTTGCATCACTCCCTGCTCTGCCTCACCCGAAATGGCTGAGAAAGAACTAAAAATAGCTAAAAAAGCAATGACAAAGGCACCGAAGAAAAATCCAAACGTTAAAATAAATACACCGTTAGTAAATCGAATAAGGAGTTCTCCTCCGTTAGAAATACTCGAACCGTGCGATCCACCACTTTGCCCGATCGTACTAGCAATAAACCAAAATCCAATAAGAAAGGCCACGGTCATAAGTAACGTCAGCACCATTACTCTTTTTCGGAGTAATTCCTTCCAGGTCATACCCATTATAATTCTCATTCCTGTTCACCCCTGTGGTTTAGTCCTGATACAGCATTCATAAACCACGCTTCCAGCCGTTCTTGCTTACGTGAAACTTCATATAAGGTCATTCCTTGTTCTACAATTAGCGTATTCAGCCACCCCACCTGCTCTTCGCTTTCCAGCTCCGCTTCCAACCAAACCGTACTACTGTCTATAGATTGTAGATTTTCCAATCCATTTATTAGCTTTTCTTCGGTATGGGAAGACACCCGGATCTGCAAGCCTGTGTTCTCATTCAGCCATGACAATAAAATAGGCGCATAGCCGCCTACTTTAAAACGCCAGCTCATACGCTTGTTCAGCACCTCGGACACTTTGCCATGCCGGAGAATAACACCGTTATTCAGTAGCGCCATTCGGTCGCACAGTACTTCAACATCCTCTAACAGATGAGAGTTTAGAAATACCGTTACCCCTTTTTCTTTTAGTTTTTGCAGAATATGCCGGACTTCCTGACGTCCGATTGGATCTAGTGCCGATGAGGGCTCATCCAAAAACACGATAGCCGGTTCATTTACAAGTGCACAAGCCAATCCCAGTCTTTGCTGCATTCCCTTAGAGTAATGCTTCACTCGATCACGTCCACGCTTACCAATTCCAACCTCAGCAAGCAGTTCTGGAATTCTCTTATCTGCTACAGACCGCTGCATTCCACATAATCGTGCATGTAGCCTGACAACCTCTTCACCCGTCAGCCATTCCTGATATCGATACAATTCCGGTAAATAACCAATTAGTGATTTAGCTTCCACTGAACCAATCTTATGCCCGAACAGACTTCCACTGCCACTTGTTGGATTTATAAGTCCTACGAGCATTTTTACAAAAGTGCTTTTACCTGCACCGTTAGGACCGAGGAAGCCAAAGGCTTCCCCTTTCCCTACAGTAATGCTTACATCTCGGCAGCCGCGCCCGTTATCATATTCCTTGGTTAGGGACTTGGCTTCAATTGCAGCAGTACTCATGATTCAATCAGCTCCTGAACCTTGGTCATAAGCTTCTCTTTACTCGAATAGAGCTCACCTGACAAATTGAATAGCTGTCCATCTTGAATCCATGTTGCTTGATATACAGCACCGCGGCTATATTCATAATTATCTACAATAACTAAAGTGTCGCCTACCATTATTTGTTCAGTATTTTCTCCAGCGATTAACGGCATTGGGATTTCTCCAGATAAGACCCGGCTTTGCATTAAGCTAGTCTTCAAATAATCTGGCAGTAGTGGGAAATTAACTACAGCCTCCAATGCTTCTTCCACTTTAATAGAAGGATCAATGTTCAGTATTGGTGTGTTCATTTGCGACAGGCTTGCCCAGTGACTCTCGTCTGGTGAGAGATTATAGCTTACAATTTCCGGAATATGAAGTGTAATCGGTTTGCCGTCAATTGATTCGGGCAGCAAATGCTCTGCTCCAATTTTTTTTAGGACTTTGTTCACTTCGTCCACTTTCAGATTAAGCGTGATATCTTGTGAAGCGCCTACCGTAACCGTATTTTTCCCTTCCACTAATGCAGCGTTTTTCGCTGGATACCCAAGAGTAGCCTTCAGTTGATCCGCAGGCAACTCACCAATTTCAGCTCCGTTAGCGTTCGTAAACTCACCAAATTGATTGATTGATTGATTAAGCCCGCCTTCTTCAGCTACCTGTGTGAAAATATTACGAATATCGCTCTCGTTTACAACAGTAACCTGTTCCATCCGGAACTGATTCAGAATGGATGCCATTGCGGTATTGCCAATCGGTGTCGCGAGGATGACTGCAAAGACCGCCACACTTGCTACTACAGCGCCCAACTTCCGACGACGGTTCATACGCAGTCGACGTGGATGTTTTACTTGTTTATCTTGGGTAGCTACAAGCATCTCCTGTACTACAGTTGGTTCTGACTCTGATTCAACGCTCTCTACATTTGCTGGCTGACTTAAATTCACAGAATCCTCAGTATGGCTCTTCGGATTTTGACTCCATTCCGCCCACCGAGGATTATAAGGCTCATTTTCTAGCTTACTTTGCAGCTTAGCCCAGGCTTCCTCTGTACTTTGTTTATCTTTATCTTGCTTTCCTGAATAGTTAGTCATTATTGTACCTCCTGAATTTAAAAATCACTTCGTATCTACTCCTCGAAAGAAGTCTACTTCGTCTGGGGTATTGCCTTCGTTGCATTTTGTCTTAGTTTCTCTGTCGCACGGTGAAGCAGGGTTCCTACTACTGGAGGTCTTACTCCAAGCTCTCCCGCGATTTCCACATAACTGTACCCGGAGTAGCGCAGGAGAAGCGCTTGTCTGTCTCTTTCAGGCAGTTCATTCAGCCAGACATGTACATCCTCCTGATCAAGCTTACTGATTATGATTTCTTCACCTGAAGGGGGGGATTCATTGGCATCATACAGCTGCTCTTGTTTATTCTGTAGCCGCCGTTCCCTCGCTTTTTTCTCCAGATAATCATATCCAACCCGTGTAAGGACTCTATGAAGCCAGGCACCCAGCGCCGCTGGATCATCTGGTGGATTACGGTACAATCTCAGAAATACTTCTTGCGCTAAGTCATCCGCTGCCGATTCATCGCGTACCAAAGCGGCAAGCTTACGTCTGACAACAGGATGATGTTCGTAAAATAATGCTTTAAAAATTTCAGATTCCGGAATTTCCATTCTGTAAAGCCTCCTTATCAGCTGCAGCTATAAGTAAGACGACCGTCAGCGCATTTTTGTATCATAAATCTTCATAATTATCATAACCAATCTTTAGACATACAAAAAGACAGCCCCTAGATTAATAAGGTAACTGTCTTCAAAAGACTATCTCGCATATCAATTACGATCCCATTCATCGAATTCGGATATATCGGTTAAGAATCTTCTTTGATAAAAGACTCCGCTCCAGCTTAAGCTCCAGGAGCTGTTCTTTCCAATGTAACACTTCATTTGAATCTTCATTCTTACGCAGCTTCTCAAACAACTTCATGATCAATATGTTAACCGAATCAAACTGTGACCATAATTCTATCACACTTTCTTCTAGAACCTGAGGTTCTTCCGATACGGTATTAAGATTCTTTAAGCTCTCTATGATGTCAGCCTGCCACTGTCCATCGTTAATTGCTTTGGCATAATTTAAAAGGTCCAGATAATCGTCGACTGACATATGTACCGACTCCTTTGTGTGTTTATACCAAGTATTATACTAGGTATTGTGTATATTGCAACACTTTATCCCTCTAAGCGTACAAAAAAAACAAGGGCTAGTATGCGGACTAGCCCTTGCTAATAATTTAAACGGAGTACGTTAAGTTACAGTAACTTCTCAATTTCCTCTTTGTATTGCTCCGATTTCGGACCAAATACGATTTGTACAGCACCTTGACCAAGTCTCATCACACCGGAAGCACCGAGTTGTTTCAGTGCGGAATCTTTAACGGCTTTCTCGTCTTTAACGATCAGACGAAGGCGTGTAATACAAGCATCGATATTCTCGATGTTTGAAGGTCCGCCGATGTGCTCAAGAATTTGAGCAGCCTTAGAAGAAGCAGCTGAGCCTGTTGCGTTACCTCCAGTTGGTGCTACAAGTGCTTCTTCATCATCTTCACGACCCGGAGTCTTAAGCTTGAACTTCGTGATGATAAATCGGAACAGCACGTAGTAAAGAACGAAGAAGCACAGACCTACAGGGATAAGAATCCATGCATTGGTGGATAGCTTCATGTTCACTAGATAGTCAATCAAACCAGCGGAGAAACCGAAACCAAGCTTAACATCTAGAATGTACATTAACGCCATTGAGAAACCAGTTAGTAAAGCATGCACTAAGTACAACACTGGTGCCAAGAACATAAAGGAGAACTCCAGTGGTTCAGTAATCCCTGTTAAGAAAGAAGCGATAGCGGAACCGATGAAGATGGAAGCAACCATTTTCCGTTTTTCTGGTTTAGCTGTATGAATAAACGCAAGCGCTGCACCTGGAAGTGCAAACATCATGATTGGGAAGAAGCCTGTCATAAACATCCCAGCAGTTTTGTCTCCAGCGAAGAAACGATACAAGTCACCGTGTACTAATTCACCAGCTGCATTCGTAAAGTCACCAATTTGGAACCAAGCGATTGTATTAAGTACGTGGTGAAGCCCAATCGGAATCAATAAGCGGTTAGCTGTACCAAAGATGAAAGCTCCTACAGCTCCCAAAGATACAACCCAGTTTCCGAAATCACTAATTACATCTTGTACAGGACTCCAGATCATCCCAATTAATACTGCAAGGACCATCGTGGATGCTGCGGTAATGATTGGAACAAAACGTTTACCTGCAAAGAATCCAAGCCAATCTGGCATCTTGATATTGTGATATTTCTTATACAGAAATGCCGCCCAAGCCCCCGTTAAAATACCACCAAGCACACCCATATTCAGCACTACATCATCATGAATAAAGGAGAATTGAAGTGGTACGATAGCCAGAATCTTAGTTAGTACCATGTATGCAATTACTGCTGACAAGGCTGCTACAGCGTCCTTGGCAAATCCAATGGCAACCCCTACAGCGAAGATCAATGCAAGATTTCCGAAGATAGCACCCGCTCCGGCGTTTAGAAATGGAGCAAAATATTGGTTCAAGAATCCTCCGACCGCTGATCCTAGATGCAAATCTTTCTCGTAGTCAAGCAAACCAAACCCTTGAAGAATAGCTGCCGCTGGCATGGTAGCGACTGGAAGCATTAGCGACTTACCTAATTTTTGTAGAAAAGCCAACATAGTTATATCATCCTTTCGAATCAAAAGTAGTAATCTATAGGCTTATTACTTTGAAGCCACGGTAAGAATTAGATCCTGTCCTGCTGTAACCTGACCATAATGTCCGTCCACTTGAGGTGGCGTTTCCTCCGTACTAGTCACGATTACAGGCGAAATTGTGTCACAACCTGCTGCGCGAATAACGTCCAGATCAAATTCGATTAGGGTTTGACCTGCTTTCACTTGATCTCCAGAGGCAATATGACTTACAAATCCGTTGCCCTTTAAGCTGACAGTGTCGATTCCGATATGTAACAGCAATTGCAGACCGGAGGAATGTTCCAGAATAACTGCATGACTTGATTTCACGATATGAGCAACTGTGCCATCAAAAGGAGCTTTTAGGATTCCCTCGGATGGTTTTATTGCAATTCCGCTACCCATATGCCCACCAGCAAAGGTTTCATCCGGAACCTCTGTTAATGAAACTGCCTCTCCGCTGATTGGTGCCATAATTTCAATTGTATGTCCAGTATGTTTCTCTTCTTTTTTTGTTTTCCAAAACATTACGCTCCACTCCTCTTAAGATGTTAGTTTTTTCTCTCTAAGGTTTGAAATAATCGGTGTAAGTGCATTGCCAGAAAACACAGCTCTTCTTCCGGGATATCTACACCAAGTGATCCTTGCATCACTTTACCGAGCTTTTGAGATAACTTATATTCTTCTTTGTATTCCTTCTTAATATGTTTCACAAATGGATTATCTATTAGTGATCCCTTCAAAATACGTTCCAGTGAAAACCGTAAATGGATCATTAATCGAATATGATTCATACTGCCATGCTCAAAAGTTATATTCCGTTCTTGCTGAATCATATCTAGAAGTTCACTTACAATATTAGATGCTTTTACCAACTGACCCACCGATACATTACTAACTGCTGAGTACACATGATAAGTTAGAAACCCAACCTCGTCTTCGGGAATTTGCACCTGAAATTCAGCATTGATTTTCTCCGATGCCTTGTAAGCGATATCAAATTCCTTCGGGAAGGACATTTTGGTTTCTTGTAAAAAGGGATTAATAATATCCATCCCGTTGCGCAGACGGTAAATGGTGAACTGAATGTGGCTCGGGAGTGCCAAATAAATCTTGTCGTTTAATTTGTCAGGAAATTGACTTTGGATATCAGCAATTATTTCATCAGTTATTCTCATCACTTTGGGATCTATGTCTTCCAACAAAATTTGATACTGGCTCCAGGCTTCGCGATCTTCTAGACGAAACAATTTCTCAATACGAGGATCGTTTCCTTCAATCACACCTGAACCTTTTACAGCAAAACCAATACCTTTGCCAATGATGACATATTCCTTGCCGTTCTTGCTTCCCTGAACCATTACAACGTTGTTCCCAATCACACGCTGTACTTGAAATTGCTCGATCTCCCGCGACAAGCTCATCACTCCTTTCCCATATTATCGTCAATTAGGAACAAAAAAAGCCAAGAAATGTCTCATGAAGATGAAGACATTCTTGGCTCATGCCCTTAACGGTAACACGCCACTGAAATATAAATGATCATTTATGAACATATCATAATTCATGAACTGCTACTCGTCAATGGTAAATTTATAAATGTCAAGCCGAGCTCCTGAAATCAAAATTCAGGACTTATAAATAGCTTTCGATTTGGGGAAGCTTATCTTTAAGCTGACGCACATTCGTCTCCAGTTTTAGAATAACCTCTTCTAAATCCTTTGGATCGATGCCTCGAAGTACTGGAACTTGTATAACCTCTGTGGCTTTGGTTTCTGATTTTAATTCTCGCATTTCTAGCTGCTGTTCTTGCCATTTATCCATCAGATCAGCGATCGTCGCATAGAAACGCTCGTAATCCTTGATTACACTATCTAGAAATGTATCAACTTCCTCCGCATCGTAACCGCGAAGCTTCATACTGAATTCTTTTTCATGTATGGTTAGAGCATCTAGTGTGATGCCAAGTTGGCTAAATAGCTTGCGTTGTTTGTCCAATCGACGTTTCATATGTTCATCCATCATTTGTTACCTCCAAGTATAAACTGCAATTATCCGGTAGTAACCATTATAACAGGGTGAGAGCATCCTGAAAATATAACTATAGTTCCAGTTCTAGAAGTTATCCGCAACCGCCTTGTTCAAAATACCTAGGCAGCGATCAAGATCCGTCTTCACCTGCTTCTTATATAGCTTCGCTTTCTCTTCTCCATCAGAAGTAAAATGGTACAAGACAATTTCCTGAAAATCCACCCTCGGGTCATTCCCTTTTAGCTGTTTAGTTCGGTATAAAATCCCTTGCTGTACTAACTCATGTAAGGCGCGATAGATTTCGCTCTGTGGAGGGGAATAACCATGTGCCTTGAAATCTCGACGTAAATCCTCAAGCATTTGGTATCCGTACCCGCGGTGTTGTTCTACCATCGTTATAAGATACACCTTGATAAAAGCCCGTTGAGCAATCATAAACGCCATATAAACCCTCCTCATGTTGTATTTTTTATTGGCTAATCTTTCCTTCTATAACTCTAGTATAAGCACTATTTTCCAACTTTCACAACCTGAAATGTGGTAGAGGGTTCACTTTTTCCAAGATGTATCGGAATTAAGTAGCAATGGTGATGATGATTTATTTGAAAGTAAGTAGAGAGAGTTGTTTTTTGTACTTTTCTATTGTGAATTTTTCATATGGTGAAAGTACATAATAAAGAACTAATGAAGCTACTTTTAGGATAAATCCATACAAAATAAAGGTTTCGATGTAATATTTTTCACGTATTGTATAGTTTTTTTGCACTTCTCACAAAAAAGACTATCCCAGAAGTAGAAGTAACTACTTTGGGTTAGTCTTTTTTGTTATTGACCTTACTCTCTTAATCTAAGGAACTCACTTCAGCATTTCCTCAGCAATGGATTCAGCTGAATCTATCTTCATTCACTTAATAGCCTGTAACAACCCACGGGATGCCAATTACCACTATGAAATTGTATAGCTACTAATTCTGTTTGCAAACTCTTTTACGGTATATACTATTAATTGTTTGAATACTGCCCAAGTCAATTTCCAGCCATCCCCCCGCTCCAGTCCCATTCACTGAATTCCAACGGGTGTTTATAGAATCACCATCAATTGCTGTAGAAGCATCATTACTCGAATCCCACTGACTTGATGCAGTTGCTGCCTTATTCAAAGTAAAATAGTTGTTGGTGTAAGTGTTACATTATCAATTGCGATCCAATTGCCAACTTTTGCGACAGAATAAAACCCAAACTCAAGGTTGCCATTGGACACATTAATATTTGGTATACTAATCTGTGTTTAGGTTCCATTTGGTCGGCATTAATATCGGTACCTTTATAGTCACCACCCCAGGTTATTCATCCTTGTGGATTTTGACCTACATAACTCGTTTCAAAGTCAGGATTCGCACTAGATTATCGGTTCCCCCCGTTGTATTTACCACAAAAGTAGAAAGAGATTGCGCAGGCAAGGTTGTGATAAATATTTTACCTGATAAAGCAACCGTAAATATTGTTGCTCTTTTCTCAGTGGAAGTTATTTGTTTTGTATGCATGAACTTGCAAGCAAATCACATAGTCTTGGGATAATTTCGTAAACCACTAATCTACAAATAGCTGTTGCTAAGAAATGGCTTAAAACATATCCGGAAGTGACCCAAGTAGAAGTCACAAACAACGTCTTTTACCATACCCAATTGAATTAGGTCTACTGACTCTATCTTTAAACTCTTTAAAGTAATTGATCTATCATCGATACCGTTTTCATTTCCGCAATGTTTTTTACTTTTTCATACGTCTCAAGCCATAGTCGTTTATTTTAAGTTTCACGTTATACGTCACAGAGATTTTCCTGAACTCCTCATCCCAGTTGTGTTTCACATTTTGCCACACTTTTGGATAATGGATTCGCACTTGATTGCCAAACCCAGCAACCTCTACGCCATACTTTTTTTGCATAGCTTTTAGAATCATGTCGACATGTCGAATGACTTCTTCTTCTGCCGCTTTTTCCGCCGATTGAAGGAATTCATCTTCGAAATAATTCACTTTTTTACGCCAGTCCTCGGTTAATCGGCCAACCGATTCAATTTCGACGTGAAATGATATCTTGTTGCCCGCTACGTTCGGTCGAATACGGCTCTTAAGTGATTCCAACTCATAAATAATAAATGGCTGATCCGGCTCATCCAACGTCTTGACCACCCCTCCTTTACTCTTCCCCGTCAGCCATGTCAATCCTTCCAACTCCTCTTCGCTCAGAAAGCCGATTAGCTTGTTGGTCTCTCCTTTAAACACAGCGGCTCCCGCAAATTTCACTTCCCCTTGTGAGGCAACTACGCTCTGGACCAGGAAGCTGGAGCGAGTGGATATTTTCCCCATAATATTTTGTATAGTCATCGGCGGCAATATCCTTGTATTTCTGTATTGATTTTTGGAAATTTGGACAAGGCGATCCACAGGAATTTCTGACCCTTTAGTCTCCAGTGTATCTTTCGCAAGTCCTCTGGCGACTAGAACAAGGCCACTTTCTCTAACCTCATTATCGCGAAAATGCTGGTCGAGTAGCGTCTGCAAATCCATACTGCGCACCAGCTTTTCCCCGAATACGAACATTTTTTGATGCTGATTAAATAACGGTTTTGATTCAAGTGAAGCTTCTCTCGCAAATTGGTGAATCATATCCCCTGAAATGGAATGATTTTTGTATGGTTTTTGGTCTGCAGAGGTGCTTTTTGATGCGGCAATTTTTGGAATAACGATTTGCCAGGTTATTGTGATCATATTTTGTTTACGGTAACCGCCGCCCTTTTCATTCAATATTCTTTCCATTGGCGCTTCATCACCTTGATCTATGGCTTCGCCGACAACTAACGACAATTCCGTAATGTTTTTACTGTCCCAACAGCCGCTCAAAAAAAAGAAAAAAGACAAAATGAGCAGCTTTGAAGTCCAATTTCTGATCAGGTATTTATTTTTGCACATGTGATATCCTCCTTAGCAAAGTGATAAGAAGAAGTGCCGGTGCTACTAGACAAATGATACCCAGAAAGATTTTGCCAATCACATCACCGAATTCATTCAGCTGATTCATGCTTTTCGGATACATGGCTATCAGGAAAATCACAGGTAGAACGATATATAAGTATCGATGATACTCCTTATTAAAAGTTTGTGAGATTCCAACAGCAACGATGTAATGGTAAATGACATACCCGGCAAATACTTGTACTAATCGAACCACAATTAGCAAGGATTCATATCGTTCGAGAAAAAAACCGGTAAGTTCATAAGAACGGACGATGGAAATCGTAGGCCACATCAAGGTCGCAACCTGTTCAAATGGAATGCCTCCCATGACAGTTATTACAGTAAGCAAATAAATGAACACAGAAATCCCGATACCGGCCAATAGTGCTTTGCCAGCTTTTTCAGGCCTGCTCATAAAGGCTGTAACGAATAATATAGTTTCAATTCCTGCAAAGGATCTCCATGTTTCGGGTAATCCTTTGAGAACGGGACCAAGCCCCCAACCCAACACCGGACGCAAATTATCGATCTCAAATAGTTTTAAGCTTAACGAAAAACTAAATATAATAACAATTAAAGTGAATGGTAGAATTAATTCGAGCATTCGAGCGATGGGATTCATCCCGCCGGCGGTAAGATATACACCAACGCACATAAAGACAAGGATAATGAACTCTTTCGGAGTTTGTTCAAGCAAGAAATACTTGATAATCTCTGACATATCACGGATTTCATATCCAGCAAAGAGTGCAAAGTAAATGATTAGAACGAGATTTAGTGCCCACCCCACCCATTTTCCCGTTATGAATTGGCTATATTCGAAAAAAGTTTTCCCAGGAAACCGCTGACTGAGTTTAACCATAATCAACCCGAAACCAAACGAGATGATGCCTCCTGCTATCACAGTAATCCATCCGTCTGGTGTCATCATCTTTTCCGCCAAAACTCTCGGTAAGGTCAGAAAGCCCACACCCAAAAGGATATTGGCTAAGATAACAGCAGCTTGAGGTGTCGTAATGCGGTCATTCGGATGGATCATGCGATCATTTCCTTTCCATTGGGTCTTCCCTTTGCCGTGTTTGGTCCTGTACATTCATCATCTTCGGCCGCAATTTCATCATCGAGAGGGGAGCGCGTATCAAAAAGTCTTTCCAATCATTTAGGCGATATGGAACTAAGGGCGAGGCATAAGGTATTCCAAAATTTTTTAGTTTGACAAAATGGATACAGAGAAAAAGGGTAAACATGACAACACCGTAGATCCCAAGTAGTGCCGCCGAAAACATGGCAACAAAACGCAGCATTCGCAGGGCGATTCCTGCATCATATTGGGGAATGGCAAACGATGAGATCGCGGTTAAGGAAACAACAATGACCATTAGAGGACTGGCGATGCCTGCTTCAACGGCAGCTTGTCCAATAACCAAGCCCCCGACAAGTCCAACTGTCTGCCCGACGGGTTTGGGCAAACGAAGTCCTGCTTCACGCAAGATTTCAATAACGACTTCCATAATTAATGCTTCTAAAAATGGCGGAAAGGGAACTCCCTCACGAGTTCCCGCCATGGAAATAGCAAGTTTGGTCGGAATCAAACCTTGATGAAAAGATAAGAAGGAAATATAAATGGCCGGTCCGAGTAAAGCTATGAATGCCGCAAAAAAGCGCAAAAGACGAACCAAAGATGCCGGAATCCAACGAACATAATAATCTTCTGGTGATTGCAAAAGCATGCTGAACGTTACTGGAACTATGGAAACATAGGAGGTTCCGTCCGTTAGAATGGCTACTCTGCCCTCCAGAAGTGAAGCTATGACTCTATCCGGTCGTTCTGTACTTTGCACCTGGGGAAATGGTGACATGAAGTTATCCTCAATTAACTGTTCAATATACCCGGAATCAAGCGGGTCATCGATCTTGATACTCGCAATTCTTCGTTTCACTTCATCAACCAAGTCCGGATCGGCAACTCCATCCACATAAGAAATGACCAAATTTTTCTTGTTCCGTTCTCCAACTTGGCATTTCAACATTCGCAAATTTGGATCAGATGCCCTCGTGCGCAAAAGAGAGATATTCTCGTCCAATGAGTTGACAAAACCGATCTTGGGTCCACGCACAAGCGCTTCCGAAGCTGGTTCTTCGAAATTCTGCGGAGCTGTGGATCCAGTTCCGAGGACCAATCCGCCGGAAATGCCATCTATAAGCAAAGCTGTTGACCCTGCCAACAGCTTCTCAATGACCTCATATAAGAATTGTGTTTCGCTTATTGTGCAAAGCGGCAATACATGATCTTTAATGTAATGTTTGAAATCGTAGCTAACGTCCAGTTTTAAAACATCAGTATTACTAAGATCCAGCATTAACGGTTTTAGAACATACTCTTGGATAGTCTTTATATCGGATATTTTATTTATATATACGATTGCTGCGCGAATATCTGTACTTCCGATATTAAATTTTCGGATGAAAAAATCTGAGTTGTCACCTAGTTGTTCAGTTAAAATAGTTAAATTAGTATTTAAATTTTCACCCAAAGTGTCAGTCGGTGGCCAATCCTTCCAAAGCTTCCGAGGCAAGTTATTTGGGCCTAGAACGGGATTACTCGCTAACATTGCCTTGTTTTCTTTGTTCCAATCTCTATTGGACTGGTCCTTTTCAAAAAACCAACCAAATACTTTTGAGGAAATAAATGGAATAAAAAATGATAGAGATGCCCATAAGAGTGTATCCCAATCTGAGAGAAATTCCAAAATCATACGCCACATTTTCATCACCTCCAGATATATCATGCATAAATAGAATAATTTCTATGTATTTTTTTGAAAATAATAGCTAAGCCCATGCATACGCTTTAGTCGAATGATCGAAGAGCCATTATAAAAAAGGGGGGGTTCGCGAACGGATGTACACAGTGAGCGTCATCCAGATTCACAACATCCCCTTTATGAATCTGAGTTTTCTCATCTTGTTGAAGACGTTCAATGCGCTTTTTGCCAAACGTTTTCCACGCAAAGCTATTCGTGAAAAATTGGCGGCTGCTCAGCTTCAACCGATCAGATTGTTTAGCCAAGTATTTAAACTTATATTCATAATAAAAAACCTCTCATAAGTCCTAATAAATCTAGGTTTGCTTCTAATGAGAGGTTTACGACTGCAATATCCGATAAAAAAAGCCAATCTAACGAAAGAATATTTTTTAACGATCCTGTATAAATCTAATACAATCCTTGACACACATTGTTCTAGCTCCTTATCGGGTAACTCTCTATAATTTTGACTCATACGTATATGAGTAACTGTTCTATTAATTATTTTCAGAAAAATTTGTTTTTCATTTAAACCATCGTTTAATAATTTTTCTGCATAGAATAAAGATAGTTTATTGAAAACGGATAAACTTTTGTTTTTACCCTGCATATCAAACTCACTATAAATCCTTGTTATTTTCGAACAATAGATTTTATACAAATCTATTAAACCTTTTACCTTTTGCGAGTTATTTAACATAATTTTACGATCAATGTTAAATTCATGTAGAATAATTTTTTCTTTTAGCGCTTCTCGCGTATAGTCAATAAAATCAATTGCCTCACTATTCTGATCCAAGCTATTTTATTTTTCCAAATTCAACTCAAATAAGAGACAGCATAAATCACGATAAAAAATTAAGAGAGGACTTTTCTAAGCTGTATTATAGAAATCAATTTGAAGCATTGCAACCAGTACTTTGAAGCATAATGCTGCAAAACGGCAGAGTTATGCTTCAAGCATCAATAATAAACCGCTCTTCATTGGTTTTTTTCATGATTTTATCCTCATAAAAATGATATGATACATCCATGTTGAATTCTGCCTAATCAGTAGTGGATATTATTGTAAACGATTATATTTCTAGCGTAATCCCAGAAATCGTTTTTCTGGGATTACGTCTGGAGAATTCAAGTAGCGTTCCTAGATGTGAACTCCTTCTATTAGCTTCCATAAACCTCAAATTTCTTATGACTTGCTCGGACACCTTGCGGTAGCCCGTTGTAAACAATTTTCACATAGCGCGCTTGTTCCGCAAACAGATCTATTCGGATCGGTTCTACTCCCGTTTGCCCAGTTTGATTAATGACTGTTCGCCAATGTGTCCCGTCCTCAGATACTTGAATGACATACAAATAATTAACGGCCTCAGTAAACTCAACTTTAGTTCCTGTAATCGATCGTATTCCACCTAGATCCACTTGCCAATAGTGTCCTGGAAGCTCGTCAGCAGCTCGCCACAGCGTATGCTGAATGCCGTCATTGCCTTTGGCTGCAGAGAAATCGATGGATTGCTCACTATCAGCGATAGAAGGCAGACCTACAGCCAGCTCGTTACCTCTTAATCGAAGTACCGACTTGTTCTCCTGAAGCGTAGCGAATCGATCTTTTGTTTGCGATATGGTTGCTATTGCATGCGGCTGAAATTTTTCGCTATTCATATAAAGCAGAATGCTTGAAAGTAGTTGTTTGGCTACAAGCCCCATCTCACCTTTCTCATCCCCGAGGTTTAATGAGCAGATAAGAAGTCGTCCATTACCTACTCTTAATTCGAGAAGATTCGCTAGTTTGCGATTATTATAAAAATTAGGAATAACCTGTACAAGTGGCTCAACCTTAACCGGGAAATCATCCAAAATAATCGAATCTGAACCTTCAAGAAGTTCCTTCCATTGATAGCTTGCATAGAAATCTGTAGGGAAATCAGCAAAAATGGGATGTTGTGCTTGCACGTAAATTCCGCAGGGGTCCTCGCTAACAAAGTGCACCGGACTCCAAAATACAGGGAAAAATTTACCCGGATATAGATCGCTAACAGCACTACTATTAAGTAAAAGCAACACTTTTCCATTATTCTCAAGTTGTTCTTCCACTTCATTATCAAATGAGTTAGCTATGAGAATATCTTCTATGTTATGTGCTGGCAACTGATGTGGATATACCCATATATTCCAGCTGTTCGTGATGGTTGTACCTTCAAGCTGTAGACCTACCTTCAGCTGAGCTGCATTCTCCAGATGCTCAAAGCTTCTGCTCTCAATCCTGCCAAGCGAAGTAACATGACCACTTGGAATATGTTCTACTTGCAGTGTTCCACGATCAAGTATGATGCCATCCAAGGTTTGAACGGTCCAATGAATAAGAGCACCCTTGTAGTCATGCGCACCGTAATGAGCAAGCTCCGCTTCTGCTTCGAATAGCTCATCGCTTGTATAGATTCGCTTTGGCATCTTCATTAAAGCTACCGTTGGAGCGCAGAACTGGCGGAATTGCTCAGGTTCAATAAGTCCTTTCGAATCCCAGAAAGAATCGAGAATACCAACCGTTGCCGTGCTCTGTCCGGGAAAATCGTGTAGATCTAGCAGCTGAAAACCTCCCAATCCTCGCGTGCGTAAGGCGGATTCTATTTCATCCCTATACAATTGAAGAGCAAGTCTCCCAGAGCCTTGCGTAAACTTTGTTGCATCTTTAAGAAGTCCCTTCTCTAGCAGATTATTGCGGACGACTTCGAAATTAAAAGGGCGCAATACGCCAGTATATTTATTAATTTCATCTATGTTTGGATAAACGGTATACTGCCCTACCTCGTGTGAAATTACAGGCACATGTCGCCGAGACACAGCCTCCTCGAAATGAAGTTCAGTCGATGTCACCATCTGATCGTGAAAATATTGTCCTCGAACTCCCACTCCATCAACCGTTTGTGCGATGAAAAAATCATCCTCGGTGTCAAGTTGACGATCCCAGTTCGCTGTTAAAGTAAATACTCTCCGGTTACCATCATTCTCCTTGATCCCTTTTACAATTTGCCCAAGCAATTCAAAATCGCCATTCAGCTCATTGCCATTGGCAAACAGGCAAAAGGAAGGGTGATTCCCATAAGCATCTAAGATTTTCTGCGCTTCCTTGGGCAAATATTGATAATGCTCCGGATGAGTCCCTACAGGTAAATTCCATGTATCCATCCAGATAGGGCCTTCAACTTGGAGGTAAACTCCGAGCTGGTCTGCAACGGAGAATGCTGCTTCTGGAGGACACCATGAATGAAAACGCACATGATTTAATCCATAAGCTTTAACGGTAGTAAATACTTTCACCCACGCTTCGGGATGCATTGGAGGATACCCGGTCAACGGATAGATGCAGCAATCGAGTGTACCTCTAAGAAACGTCTTCCGATTGTTGATCTCCAACTGCGTTCCGTTTGTGCGGAAGCTACGTATGCCATAAGTTATCGTTAGCATATCCTTGGCTGCGATTACCGATTGCGTCTTTGCGGACAAAGCAACAAAGAGCTTGATTAAGGCGGGATGAAATTCATCCCATATAACATGGTCCTCATCCATTTCATAAGTAACCTCGCATATGTTCTCCGATAAGGCTGACACCTTGCCAGTGTGCATATAGCGCAATATTCCATTATAATCTTCTGATCCGATCATTGCGGGCTGCTCAATAAACGTTAGACGTATGTCAGCGTCTTCACTTGTACAGTTGTTAATTGTAATCTTCACCTTAATTTCATTGCGCTCAAGATCAGGATACACTTGAACGCCTCTCACTTGGATCATATCGATAGCGCGAAGCTCCATTCTACCGATTATTCCGTTCCATATCGTCTGCGTTTCATCAGTGTAGGCACTCGGATAACTGCCGATCTTCCAAATGTCTCGATTGTCCACACGAACCGTCAGTCTATGCGTCTGGCCTGGCACGAGTTGTGCTGTTAAGTAAAACCGATGGGGAGTGGAAAGACTGTCCCCCACCCCAATCTCCAGCCCATCGACCCATATACGCGATTCGAACATCACTCGTTCAAGGAATAGCTCTATTTGTTTTCCCTTCCATTCATGGGGAATGCTAATGTCCCTTTGATACCAAGCCACCCCGACAAATCGGAAGTGCTGGCGCAGCGACCGAACTGTTTCTTTATTCAGCTCTAGTGCAAGTTCTAACGACTCACCGATTCTATTCTCACTAGTCGATCCTGGAAGCCGTAGCTTGTTGTTCGCCGAGAATTGTTCCTCAAACCAACGCTCCTGAATGCCCAGATCTTCGCCATCCAAGCGATAGGCCCATTCTCCAGCAAGGCTAATACTTGTAGCTTCCTGCTTTGGCACTTTCATGAATGTCATATTATTCATTGTCATCTCCTAACTTATCTATAATCTATCCATAATGACCGAATTGGGTACTTATCCTTTAACAGCTCCAGCAGTTACACTGCTCGTAATCTGCTCAGTAAATAAGAAATAAATAACGACAGAAGGTAAAGCGATCAGGGTCATAACAGCAAATTGTGCCGCATAATTAGAAGCGTATTGACCAGTAAACTGAACCAATGCGAACGGCAATGTTTTAAAGGTTTCACTTCGAATATAAGTAATCGCCATGATGAACTCATTCCATGTAGAAATGAAGGTCATCACAGTTACTGTAGCAATTGCTGGTAGAGTCATAGGCAGAATAATCTTGAAGATTAGACCACCTAATCCTAGGCCATCCATTACTGCCGCCTCTTCTAGTGACCGAGGAATGGATTCCATAAACCCACTGAGAATGAACATCCCTAGTGGAATAGCAAAAGCAACGTTAGGCAAAATCAAAGACCAATAAGAATCTAGCATTCCAAGTTTATTAAAAATTTGAAAATTCGGAATTAAAGTCGAATAGACGGGTATGATCATGCCAACAAGAATGAGATTATAAAATACACCGCGGAGCTTCCACTGCATACGTGTGCAGGCATAGGCCATAAATAAAGAGGAAATGACCGTTGCTACAATCGTGACGATTGTGACGATAGCAGAATTGAGAAAGTAAAGCGGTACTTTTCCTTGTGTAAAGGCATTCTTGTAATTTATCCATTGCGGTGGATCTGGCCACTTTAGGATCGAACTTCCGAAAAAGTCGCCGCTTTTGAGCAACGAAAAGTCCACAAGCCATACCAGCGGAAATAATTGAATAATGGCGATCATAATGAGCAGTACACGAATGCTCCAGCCTGCTATATTTATTCGTTGCCCAGATGAACTCTTCATACGTTGAGAGATGGAGGGTAAAGTTTGTTTTCTAGACGTCATTAGTACTCACCTACATCTTTCTTAATCAATTTATTGAGTATTACCGTAATAGCCAAACATATCGTAACGAACACCACTGAGATAGCGTTACCATAACCATATAAAGCTTCACGGAATGCCTTGGAGTACAGATACATGGCAATGAATTGAGAATTATTTGCCGGACCGCCTCCCGTCATGAGATATACGGTCTCTATTTGTTTGAATCCAGAAATAATAGCCAAAACAACGGCAATTCTGATAATCGGCGTAATCATAGGAAGACTAATACTTACTGTGTAACGAAATGTTGAAGCACCATCAACTGTAGCAGCCTCATGAATCTCTTTAGGAATCCCCTTAAGACCTGAATAATAGAGCAAAAAGCCATAGCCGAATCCTTGCCATATTACGACCAGAATAATACAAAATATTGATAATGAAGGATCGCCGAGCCAATCTTGCTTCCAGCTTGATAGTCCCACTTGATCCAAAATCCGATTAATTAAGCCAAGTTGTGTAGAGAAAATGCTAACCCAGAGCTGAGAAGTAACGAATGCAGATATAATCGAAGGTATAAATAAAATCGTGCGCATAGGTCTCTCCAAGCGCCCTGCATGCTGGATCAGAACAGCTAGAAAAATCGCGATAGGATGCTGGATAATGATTGCCAATATTCCTAGCAACAATGAGTGCCACAAAGCCTTCCAAAAAACAGGGTCTGCTGTAAAAATATCTATGAAATTTTGAAAACCTATCATTTTATAACTACTAATTCCATCCCAGTCAGTAAAACTATAAAAGACACTGACACCAATTGGAACGCATATAAGAAATATAAAGAAAAATAGACCAGGAGTAATCAATATGGCAATCCAAAGTTTGTCTCCAAGTACTTTATGCATAGGTTATCTCCGCCTTTTTATTGAAGGAGGCAGAGCAAATGCCCTGCCTCTTATTCCAAACATAATTACATTTTTTTCTTTCTAGCCTCTTATTGTGTCGACTTTGATTTCTCAATAATCTTCGCAGCCTCTTCCACAAACTTTTCTGGCGTTAGTTTATTAGCCAATAATTGTTGTAATGCATCGTAGTACTGTTTCTGTGTATCCGGCGTCAATCGATCTGAAATCGGAAGTCCACTGATGGAAGTAGCTTCGTTGAAGATACTTGTGAGTTCCTTCTGTAACGAAGTTTCTTTACCTGTAAAGAATTGATCATATTTCTGTGCTGGGAAGGTGATACCATTCTCCCACACTGTCTTAGCCCAGTTTTCAGGCAAGAAGAACCACTTTAAGAAATCTTGGGCAGCTTCTTTATTCTTAGATTTAGCGGATACACCATAGCCCCCACCGTTCCATGCCGTCAGGTCTGTTACTTTCCCAGTACCTCCATCAAGTGTTGGGAAAGGTATCGCACCAATATTATTACGTACTTCTTCTGGGAAGTTGACATCGGTTACCATACCCATTTCCCATTGACCCATCATAAACATTGCTGCTTTACCTTGTCCAAATAGGTTGCGTGCTGTACCATAATCCTGATTCAAGAAGCCACTACCGAAGATACCCGCATTTGCTACGTCTTGCATATGCTTAGCCGCTTTTGTCCAAGAAGGATCCATGATGTTCAGCTGCTTAGTATTGTCAAACGTTCCCGAATATCTCTGAGCTACTCCGTCGATCCACAATGCAGTTGTCCAGGCATCGCGCCCATCATGTGCGATTGGAATAATCTTCTTGTCGTTTAACTTGGACACAGCTTCATTTAGTTCGGTTTCGTTGGTCGGTGGCGTCAAGCCGTTATCAGAAAAAATTTTCTTGTTATAATAAAGCACCCAAAAATCAGAGTTTTTTGGAATTCCGTAAATTTTATCATTGTCTGTAAAGCCACTGAATGCACCATCCAAGAATCCCATATCTTTAAAATCGTCGGTTTTGAATTCTGCTAGCGCCCCATTCTTCACCAGAGGTCCCATATAGTTCGAATTACCCCACAACATCATGATATCAGGCAATTGATCCGAAGCATTGTAAACCTTGATCTTGTCTTGGTACTGAGCGTCCGGGGCAAGGGTCTCCACTTTGATGGTTATATGAGGATTTTCCTTCATGTATTGATCAATCAGTTGTTGTTCAGCGAGTCCTTGTCCTGTAGCACGATCCGGGTTGTTGCTGAAGAACATTAGTGTAACTGGCTGCTTGTCTCCAGTTTTTTCTGTAGTACTGTTTGTAGCATTTGATTTTTCAACCTGATTAGAGGTGTTCCCACATCCTCCTACAATAAAAATCGTGGTAAGTAGTAAAATTGATGAGGCTTTTTTCCAATTCATTATTAAATCCTCCCTTTTCTTTATCTGTCGTTTGCTACAGTTACAGTATAAATTGAACGACACCCTAACTTTTAGTAGTATTTCTATTAGTAATTTGTACATTATTATGATTCGGTGATACCTATTCAATAGATCACACATACAATTTCATTCTTTATTGCCTTTTGGAATTGGTGCTGTATAATCTGAGTTACACTTCGACCTTAACTAGCATTTCTATTAAGATCCAGTGTATACACTAGTTAAATTAGGAGGGCCAATGCCGCTACGAATCAAGCTACTTCTTCTATTCGCCCCTCTTATTATCATTGCTTTTGGGATAACCGGTTTTTTCACTTATCGAATTGCCTCCGAGCAAATGGAAACAAACATTAGAGAACAGCAAGAAAATTTGACTCGACAGACAATGCTTCACCTCGACTATGTTGCGATGGATGCAATTGATATATCCAACTACCTCTATTTATCGCCCGAAGTACACGACTTGTTAACCGTAAAGGAACAATTTGATAGCTCAGAAGCCGCTCGTTCTACTTTTAATGTTATCAACCGTCTTATGACAACTAGGCAGTTCTTCCACTCACTTATTCTTTACTCGGATCTAGCGGAGCCCATAGAGTTTAATACCAAGGGTGTATCCGGGGCCCTTCCATATGCCGATTTCATGCATACGGAAAATTACATGAACGTAATCAAACGGCCAGCCTATGCCAAATGGGATTACACAGGTCCTGATCGACA
Source organism: Paenibacillus sp. FSL R10-2734 (assembly GCF_037963865.1). Lineage (NCBI taxonomy): Bacteria > Bacillati > Bacillota > Bacilli > Caryophanales > Paenibacillaceae > Paenibacillus > Paenibacillus sp. FSL R10-2734. The sequence goes on from NZ_CP150170.1 coordinate 4,644,395, forward strand.
GCTCTTTATTGGAGATCCTTCTAGAAAGGTAACGCTCACTCGAGCTATAAAGGATGTCATGGACCCCCGAGTGATTATAGGATTCCTTGTCATTGGTATTAATGAAACAGATATTCGGAATAGTTATGCTGCAGGAAGCTTGAATGATACAGATATCCTTGTACTTAATCAGGAGGGCATTGTTCTCTCTTCGACTCTGAGTGATTCGATAGGCAAAAACGTCAGTGAACTGAAGCAACTTCAAGGAGTTTCTTATACTCAATTTACACCGAATATGCCTTTCGACTACAAAGATAAACTGATCTCTTATGGAAACTCTCAGTTGTCCGAGCTTCAAGTTATTGTCATACAATCCAAAACTCGATTGATGAATGAGATTCAGCGTATCCGCTTGATCACTCTATTGTCGATGTTTTGCACCTTTCTAGTAGTTATGGCACTTTCTTGGATCGGCGCTTCAGCGATTACGAAACCGCTCACTCGCATATTAAGATCGATGTTAAAGTTCCAGAGTGGTGATTTCTCCCAGCAGGTAGATTCTATTAGTAACGATGAAATAGGAAAGCTAGGACGAGGTTATAACCAAATGGTCCGTCGTATAGATGAACTAGTCAATGAGGTATATGTATCCGAACTACATGAGAAGGAAGCCAAGCTCAAACTATTGCAATCGCAAATTAACCCGCATTTTCTTTACAATATTCTCGATACAATCGCCTGGACTTCAAGGCAGCAGGGAAATCCGATAGTAGCCCAGATGATTGGTTCCCTATCCCAAATGTTCAGACTACGACTGAATAATGGTAAGGATATGGCTACTCTTCAAGAGGAACTGGCCATCATCGATAATTATTTATCTGTACAAAAGTTGAGGTTTCAAGATAGACTTACTCATGAATTCAATATTCCACCTGATCTTATGAGTCTGCCAATGCCAAGCATGCTTCTCCAACCTCTAGTTGAAAACTCAGTTATACATGGCTTGGAGCCCATGGAGGAGCCTGGTTTAATACAGATCCTCGTCGTAAAGACAGATACTAAACGATGCATAGTCGATATTATTGATAATGGGATGGGAATAATCGAGGAAACGATGAGTCAACTTCAAGCGAAACTCACCGAACACACATCTCACAAGCAAAAATATCTTGAAGGTAGCTTTGCACTATATAACATCAAGGAGAGACTCCACATGTTCTATGGTAATGAATCCAAGATTGAAATTACCAGCCTTCTTGGAAAAGGTACGCGCGTTCGGTTAATTATTCCTTTTCCGAAAGGATGGATACCTGATGTTAACACTGATGATTGCTGAGGATGAAACAGCGATTCGCAATGGACTTGTACACATGACCAACTGGGAACAAATTGGCATTCAATTTATTGGTGCCGCTTCCAACGGTACAGAAGCACTTGAGATGATTCAGGCAAATCCGCCGGATCTTCTACTAACTGATATTCGGATGCCGGGGATTGATGGGCTCGAGTTGGTTTCCAAATTGCGTACAATCTCCCCTGAAAGCATTTGCGTTTTACTAACCGGCTACAATGATTTTAGTTATGCCCAGGCAGCAATAAGATCAGGGGCCTTCGATTTCATCCTGAAACCATCAAATCCTGAGGAAATTATTCAAACATTACTCCGTGCCATGAATACTTACAAAAAAAACACTACGCTTAAGAATACTGTAAATACGCTCGAGGAACGCTGGCGCCAGCATTTATACTTATTAGAATCCGAATTGATCGGGCGTTGGATGCATGCACCAAAGGCGCCTGGAGAAGATAGACTTCAACAGTGGGGTCATTTTAACTCGAAGCTTCTGCCCGAATCTTTTTATTTGGCTGTTATAAACATTAAGATCGACTCCTTGGAGCGATATCGTAAGAGTCCAGCCGATTGGGAATTGATCCGCTACTCTGTTATGAATGTTATTGAAGAAACAATTTCCGGAAAATTGCAAGGTCGCATTGAGGTGGTTAGGGATTCCGAGCATTTTTTTGTCCTATTCCAAGACATTATTAGTCCAATGGATATTCGAAGCTTATTTATTGAGGTTCAGCAGAATTTTATAATTTTTCTAGGTCTCTCATCAGCTATAGGGATTAGTACAACTTGCCAGCATATCAACTACCTTCATATTGCCTATGAAGAAGCTATACGAGCTCTTGAATCCAGATTCATGAAAGGCAACGGGGCAGTGTTTTTCTATCATGAGCTTGATGAACCGAATAGCGCATCCCGACTACCTGAACAGCAACTTAGAGAATATGAGCAGTTAACCTTGAATCATCTGCATCAAGGACAAAACGACCTTGCTGCGGATGGACTTGATTCATGGTTTGTATGTCTTAAGGAGGCACAACTTCCCAAGCGCGATGCTCAATTCCATGCAATTACTTACAGCGCTATTCTTATTCGTTTTATAGAGGAACAACCGCAAGCTGAATCAGGGATTTATAGCGGAATCGTCTCTCTTGCGGAGCAAATCACTGAAACCGACTCTATAGAAGACCTTCAAGGGGTCATGCAACGTATTCTCCAACAAGCTGTAGGATCTATGAACTCCAAACGACCAATACACCGAACCATCCAGCAAGCTTTAGAGATCATTCATGAACAATATGCTACTAACCTGATGTTGAAGTCCACCGCGGAATCCATCTTTGTTTCACCCAATTATTTATCGTCTTTATTCAAGCAAGAAATGGGCATTAACTTCCTCGATTACTTACATCAATACAGAGTAGATCAAGCTAAGGTGCTGCTTATGCAGCCTGATATTAAGATTGGTTCAGTTGCACAGCAAGTTGGATATTTCGATGAGGCGCATTTTACGCGAACGTTCAAAAAGTGGACGAATCAATCGCCCTCGAACTATCAAAAAGGAGCCAAGCGTTTTCCTCCTAAGTCTACTAAATGACGAATAAGAACGTCAGATTAGGTGGAGAAACTAAAATAACTCCTAATTTTTCTGGTTTCAAAATTCAAAGATGAAATAGCATGTCCATGAACCTGAACGCAGAACAGCGATCCTCCAGTAACGGAAGGGTCGCTGTTCTGCGGAATCGAAGAATGAATTTAAAATCCCCTTCAATTTCACAAATTCTCACTCATTTTCTCCATAAATTCATCCTTCGTTAATCCAAACAATATCAAATCATAATATCGCCCATTCGTGTAAATGACTTTCCGCCGCACGCCCTCTTGAACACAGCCGACTTTCTTTAACATCGCTATAGAACCTTCATTGCCTTCAAGCGCACATTCATTGAATTTATGTAGTCTTCGCTCATAAAAAGCATACTTTAAGAGGATAGTTATCGCTCTCGTTCCATACCCTTTACCTCTATGATCTTTATCTACTTGCACGCCTATACTGAACGTACCATTTTTCTCATCAATGCTATTAAGATTTACTCCCCCAACATTTTCGCCATGCAAATCCTCGATCGTAAACATTAATTTATTAGACGAGAACTCAGCGTAAGTCTCCGCAAAATTTTTAGCTTCGGCAATTGTCGGTGGTAGTTCAACAGCACACTGTAAGAGTCGCCGCGCAGGAGTATCGAAACGATTCGTGTAATAACCTTCCCAATCACCTTCTTGTATAGATCGCAATCTAATTTTCTCGTCTTTCCAGTAATAATTACTATAATCTATTTCTCTCATATTCTAGCCTCCGAATTATATTGGGATTGTTTTTTTATAATAAACATTACTTGATACCGGTGTAGTAAGATATAACCATTAAACGTAACTGTGAAAAATCCTTTGGAAAAGAGGCTTACATATGAGTGATTACCAACTAATCTGTGATTACAAGCATATCGAAAAATATAAAGAAGGCTTTATTATATTAGTAAAGTCGATTTTCGGGATCGATTTCTCGGCTTGGGTTGAACAAGGGGGATGGAATGACAAGTATATTTGTTATTCCTTTATCGATGGAGATCACGTGATAGCAAATGCATCCATAAACAAAATGACCATTATTTTAAATCAGAAAGAGTATAAAGCTATTCAAATTGGCACTGTAATGACACATCCGAACTATCGCATGCAAGGATTATCTAGAAAATTAATAGATCATATTATTGATAAGTACGAACATGAATGTGACTTCATCTACTTATTTGCAAACGACAGCGCTTTGGACTTCTACCCTAAATTCGGATTTCAACGTATGCAAGAAAGTAGCTTTTCGATTAACGCTGTTCATCTTAGTAGTCAACCGTCTAAAACTTACTCTGTGCGTCCCTTATCCATAAATAACTCTGTTGATTTCACCCTGTTAAAAAAATTCGCTGAAGAAAAAATACCTGTATCCTCTATACTTAGTGTTATAAACAATGAACATCAGCTGCTGTTCTACTTTATCCTTACTTTCCATGATTCCTTTTATTATATTGAAGAAGCTGACGTTGTAGTGATCTTTAAGCATGAGGATCATCAGCTTCATATTTTTGATATTATTAGTACTACAGGTATTGATATCGACGCAATATTGAATAGCATTATTACTCCTGAGACTGAGACTATACACTTTTATTTCACACCAGATTATTCAATAGATCACCTAGAGGCAGAATTAATTTCCCAGAGTGAGGATACATTGTTTGTGCGTCCATTTTTAAAAGAACTACCTAAACATTTCATGTTTCCCATCACTTCACATGCCTAAATTCACATTAAAAAAGGATGCCAACAGGCACCCTTTTTATTTGCTCTTTCATTACGTATGAGCTTCATTCCATACCTACTCAATTCATTAAACAAGTGGAGCTTGAATCAATGTTGCGAAATTGAATCGGTGTACGTGACCATCATTTAATGTAGTTTGGCCAGATACAAAATGTACATGCTTACCATTTCCAACTGAAATAGCAGGGCCTGTTCTTATCTTTTTCAGATTATGAAAGTGGTTCAAGAAATCAGTTCTACTAAGATCAATTTCATGGATATGACTATTCCCTACTCGAATCGCCTGCCCCGTAACACCTGCAAAACGATGATTATGTCGATCTGCACCTTCTTCAGCCAATTTAGTACTGCCTTCAAATTCATGTACATGTCGCTGTGCATATTGAGAATATAATGTTTTCTTCTTTAAAGTAGCTTTTTTCTTCTGCATCTGTTGTGAGCCTCCCTGTAATTATGGACTTCACAACATTATATTAAGAAAACACATTTTTTGATCTTAGTAAGTGTCAGGGTAATCCATTGTGATTTGTTCGCTACTCGCGTGCAGGAATATTCATGCTCTGTATCTCTTGTACGCCTGGAACAAATCCTAGATTTGTATAAACAGACTCCGCATCATTACCTTCCATGACATATAATCTAAGGAAAGGATACTTATCTTTAAGGAGATGAAGTCCTCTTTTCAACATCAATGTCGCTATCCCTTTACCTCTATAAGCAGGTATAACACCAATACTGTAAACTGCCGCGTAATCGCCCTGTAAACCCAAGAGACAATTCGCAATTAACTGCCCCGAGCTCCTATCATATACAAGCGTTGAAGCTGTAAGTAATTCTTCATTTGTATAATTCGGCTCTTCACTTGGTATAAAATCTTCATAAGAGAGTTTCTTTCTTCTAACTGCTTCAAGACTTCCTGCAAAGCTCGCATAGTTACATTCAGCAATTTGCTCTTCAAGAATAAATCGTTTAGCACCCTGTCCATCATCTTCGATCTGTGGACTTTCAATCCTAAATTCTTCATTCCATTCGACCTCGAAATGATCTGTTGGACGCTGCATCCAGCGGCATCTGAACTCATCAGGCCAAAACCCTGCCCGCGCAAATAAATGGACTTGATCCGGTAAAACCTCGAAGGTTGTTATAGGCTTAGTTCGATCAGACCAATAAATCAAAAGATTTTTCAGCAGTTTCAGCACCACATATGTATCGTTAAACGGTGGAATCACAAATAAATGATAGATCTGATTAGGCGACATCCTTACACCACCTATTTTAGACTCACCTTTAAAGATCCAGAAAGCATTGTTTCGATCAGCATTGAACCCTTCTTCTCTAAAAAAACCAATATATTGGATATTATAATAAATGGAGCAGTATAGTCCCCACTCATCTGATTCAGCCTTACGAATAGAATATTCGTTACTTAACTCATAGGATATCTCGTCCTCAGCCCATCCCATTAATTGCATGTACAATTCCTCCTCGCTGTTACTTCACCTTCTACCTTCCATAGTATCATGACCTAAAGTAAATGATTGGTAATAAACACTTATAATGATTAATTACTAAGTTAAAGTAATCGCTGTTCTCTAATCTTAGAAACGGCTTGCACACGATTTTTGACGTCTAATTTCTGATGAATATTGTGAATGTATCTTTTAACTGTTCCTGGAGAAAGGAATAAACGACTTGCAATTTCATCATTAGAACGTCCCTCGACGATGTAATACATGAGTTCTAGCTCTCTTTTTGTAAAGTGAATATCTATAGAAGACTCCGACTCTTTCATAGCTGTAGAATTGACGTTATTTAATGGCTCGAGCAGATAAGACTGAAGCAATTGATTTATATATTCATGTCCAGATGCTGCGCTCCGATCAGATAAATAGCGTTGCAGCAATCGAATGAGTGGCAATCCTTCATCAAGAAAAATACGGATATATCCCTCTGGCTCAGCAAGCTCAAGTGCCTGTTCCAAAGCCTCATAAGCCTGACCATCTTTACCTTGAATTTCATAAGCCACAGCAAGCAGTATCAAAATCTCTATCTGGCTGCCGAGTCGATCCGTTCGTCTAGCCACTCTAAGTAGTTTGTCGAGCCAAGGGATTGCTTCACTGAACGCTTGACGTGCCATCAGTATACGAGCGAGCGTGATTTGTTCATATTCCCGAGTGACATTAGGCTTATCGGTTGAACTAATATGCCTTTTTGCAAGCCATTCGTCCCCACTATATACAAGTCCTTGCGAAAGTTGAATTTGAATATAGGCAGCCTCTAGCAATCTTTCCCAACGTGGGGAGTGATGTTGCTGCAGTTCTTCTATAGCCGTTTGCAAAACATATATCGCCTCATCACCATGACCCAGGGCTTTTAGAATTTTCGATTGCATTATAACTCCAGGCACCCACACGCTGACTTGGTCCGAGGAATTACATAAAACAAGTGCTTTGTCCACCTGTACTCTTGCATTATCAAGCTGGTTCCATTCATAGAATAGAACCGATAAAAATATAAAACCATGTCCTTGTAATGCAAAATGTAGTAAGGCCCTTCTTTCCTCAGACGTTGAGACTTTAGCCGATAAATAAGCCATCTTCTTCAATCTTCCACCGAATCCTATCGGGCCACGAAGTAAAAGCGCTTCCCCTTCATTCACTACTTTTACTATAGAAGCAAATCTCTCAATGCCTTCTCTGTTCTGATCCAACAGCTCAACGAAAGTATCCACGTCCCCCTGATAAAAGGCAACCGAAGCACGATATAGATCCAATCGCATTTGAATTACAGCTTGGTCTTGTTCTGAAATTAAGAACTTCTCTTCCATAAAGCTCTCTACCTTGTGTAAAAAGCGTTTGGCATCATCAGATCGTCCTGAGACAGCCATCGCCCCCGCTTGAAAATAAAAAAGATCAGGATGTACGATCATATTTTTGATAGGCAACATATCCAGTAAATCTAGCAATATAGACTCATCGCCATTTTTAATAATCGCATTAAAATGTCTATCCATGCAGGACGCTGATAGCACATAGTCCTTTGCTTCAAACGCATGCTGAATGGCTTCCAAGGCTAATCCTTCCTTGTCGTACCAGATTGCTGCTCTTTTATGTAAGTTTGCAATTACTGCTGGATTCATTTTTTTGTATAATCTAGTTTTTAACATTTCTACGAATAGATGATGATATCGGAACCAAGATCTAGTGTCATCTAAAGGAATGATAAAAAGACGTGCTTCTTCAGCTTCTTGTAATAGAGCCTCCGCATCCGATTGCTCCATCACAGCTGCTGCTAAAGCAGGACTAAAGGAGTTCAATATAGACGTCGCTAGTAAGAAATCTTGTACTTTGACTGTCTGCCTAGAGACGACTTCATCTAATAAATAATCAAAAATATTGCGCGAGTTCCCTGAAAAAGTATTCATATACGCTGTGCGATCCTGTTTCTCTGTGAAGGAAAGGAAAGCTAGAATCAAACCTGCTACCCAGCCTTCTGTCTTTTGCTCAAGTAAAAACAGTTCTTCTTGTGTTAGCTGATTGTTCAAGGATTGCGACTGAAGTTCATCTATTTCGTCAAACGTAAATCTCAGGTCATCGTTGCTTAGTTCCAGCAGCTCCTGTTGAACTCTTAGGCGGGACAAGGCGAGCGGCGGAAGTGTTCTACTCAATATTACAAGCTTCACATTAGCTGGGAGATCTCTAATGAAAAAGCCCATACTCTCGTGAATCGATTGGTTTGTAATCGTATGATAATCATCCACAATGAGTGTAATTGAACCTGGGAGAGTATAAATTTCATTTAATAGAAGTGAGATTGCTGGCTCTACTGAACCGTCACGAACAGACTGGAAAAATAAATCCAATCGACTTAAAAAGGGCGAAGCGATTCTCTAGATAGCTGCTCGTAAACTTAACCAGAATCGGACGAGATGATTATCTGCAATATCCAGCGATAGCCAAGCCACATCATCAGCATGGATACGTGCCCATTCGGCCGCTAGTGTTGTTTTGCCAAAGCCTGCAGAAGCAGCTATAAGCGTCACCTTAGGACGATTCTCATCCATAAGTCTGGACATTAATCTTGTGCGCTTAACATAATAAGGAGCTTGCTTAGGGATGGTCACACGTGAGGTAATGATCGATTGTTGAGAATAAGATGACGCAGTTGGGTTCTGAGAGGGAGAATTCATGAGATCCTTCCTTTGTATGTAGTCTTAGTTGTTCCCAAAATAAGAGGCAGCTTTAACGTTTTAATTTTTAACCATTGGTAAGTAATAACATAACATTCTAGCAAGCTGACGTCCAATATGTAAGAAGGATGTTCCAACTTTTGTGAAAAGGTATCTAACTTCGTTCTTGGAAAGTTACGAAAAGGATAAAGATTCAAAATGAGCAATTACACGGCTCTGGGAAGAGGGAATATGAGTTGTGAATTCTTGAAGATAACTATTTTTTTGCCAGTCGTATCGTGTTATCTCGGGTGTACTTTGAATGTATTTTTTTGCTAGTGTGTGGCATTCTCCCAGCAATTTCTCCCAATTTATTAAACTCTTCATTTTGAGATATTTCATCACTCCATGAGACACCAGGACCTTTTTGAAATGTGACAAAAAATGTATAATCCGAATGATGAGATTCCGTGCTTCGTTATTACTTCCATAGGTGAAGTTTTGGTTCTTACCCAATAAAATCAACGCTTCAGGCATTAACCCATACCTTTTTGCTGCTGCAACTACAATTTTATCCGTAAATATGGCTTCAATTGTTGGTCTCATATTACACCTCATTATTATTAATTCAAAGTGTTATCACCCTTCTAGTTAATGCTCTATTAGCACTTCTTTACTCGAAGATTTTTCCCAATAGTATGTTTCATTTTATCGAACGAACACCAACAAATCTTTTGCATTTCTCCGCCCCATGCGTTACTATTTTTATATTGACAAATTTGCAGGTCTATATAAGGAGGTTGACACACGCTATGTGCCCCCGTACCAAAGAACAAAATGAGCTCATACGCATACAGCGCAGAGAACAGATCCTGGACGTCGCCGCGCGCTCCTACTTTCGCACGGGCGGAAGCTTTGATATTCGTGACGTTGCCCGCGAGGCAGAGCTTGGTTACGGCACAGTATACCATTATTACCCCAACCGGCATTTATTAATAGAAGATGTGTTGTGCAGCGGCTTTGAGAGATGCGAGCAAGTTATCGCAGAATGGGCGAACATCAGCGGCAGCAACCCGGATGACAGGCAGGTGTTGACCTATTGCAAAGCGCTGCTCCGGTTGTGGCAATCGGACGCCCGCGCATATCTTGTCTACAAAATGGCGGCGGAACATTATGCAGGTTTGCCTGAGAAGGATCGATACCACGCCAAGAGACGGTTTATGGAACGGCTCTACATTCCACTACAATCGATCGCCCAGTGCGAAGATGACAGCGTCGACCATATGCTTGCTGTGCTAGTCGGCTGCTGTGGACTGTACTATTATGCAGGCAATTCCGACCTGGACGTCGATCGAATCGCTCGACTCGCTATGCAAGCTATTACGAAGGAGTCCTGATACGAACATGGTCATTTTAAAAAGCAAGTATGAAATTGAGGCTATCCGCAAGGCATGCCAAGTCGTGGCTGAATGCCATCGTACAATCGCCCCGCTTATCAAACCGGGCATTACCACCAATGAGATTGAGCGCATATTCGAGGACATTATGTTGAAGCACGGCGCAAAGCCATACCAGAAAGGCTATAATGGCTATCAATATGCGACCTGTGCCTCTGCCAACGATGTGATCGCGCATGGCTTCCCTAGCAATAAGCCACTTGAGGAAGGCGATATCGTGACGATCGACACGGTCGCTGAGCTCGATGGCTGGCTCGGCGATTCGGCCTGGAGTTATGCGGTCGGGCAGATCTCGCCGACGGCCGAGACGTTGATGCGTGTCACGAAGGAATGTCTTGACCTGGGCATCGAGCAAGCACAGCCCGGCAATCGACTCGGCGACGTGACGAGCGCGATTCAGCGGCATGCGGAATCACACGGTTTCGGCGTCGTGCGCGACCTTCTCGCCCATGGTATCGGCCGCGACCTGCACGAAGAGCCGACTTATATGCATGTCGGCAAGCCTGGAAAAGGCCTCCGTATCAAGGAAGGTATGGTGTTCACGATTGAGCCCATGATCACCGAAGGCACCTACTTCATGACAATCGATCCGGACGGCTGGACCGCACGGACGATGGACAACAAGCTCGCCGCCCAATACGAGCATACGATCGCCATCACGGCTGAAGGTCCACAAATTTTGACCGCGCAATAGAAAAGTTAGTTGAATAATGGCAGCCGATCGCGTTGACTGACCGGCTGCCTTATCGTGTTTGAGTTTTCCCCGTTAGCTCAACTAATCTAGTACCCATGAAGAAATGCCATCGGGTGTAGCCAACCACTATTAGCCCTGTATGATGGGTGCAGCCTTGGCTATCTTCTGATCACCAATATTCATACTTATCATGGTGTCCTTTAACCAAAAGCGATTTCCCAGTAGTTATTCGAGTTGTGACTATTGGACAATGATATACCGGAAGTTTTCAATATACGATTCTTTCTTCTGCTCCACTTGTCGTAAATGGTCATAGAAGCTATGAGGAAATTTAAATACGTGGCCGTAATCCCAATCTTGTTCGCTATAGTTCTTTTTCCAATACTTAATATCGATCGGAAGCACGTTCGCCCGCGCCGCGGGCTGCAAAGGCAGATGATCGACAGGCGAAACCAATTTGTTTGAATCTCCAGGTTTAAAGTTACGACTATGGCGCAGAACTTTAATAAGCTTCATTATAGGCGGTAATCCTCTTTCGAAAAAGGATACATGGCCAAGGTCAAACAAGATGTTTAACGCATGTGAGAAAGTCAGCATGTGACCAATTAAATCATGATGTGATTCTGCGCGATAAATGACGGGAAACTCAGCCAATTGTTCCAGCACAAGCGAAGAAAGCTCATTGGGATTCGAGATAGTCGGAAAGTCGTCTGCGTCCGTAATCTCCATCCTTTTCACCTCGGAAGCAGCGAAACCAATCCATGACCGTCCCGGAATTGTCCTCTCAAACGAGCGAATGAGATCGGTTATTCCTGCAATATCCTCATTACTTCCCCAGCCATTAAGTTCATGGATGGCCAACAAACTTGCTGCACTGTAAATCACATTATGACCGACCCAGTGTAGCTGATCGATCGTTCTATCAAGTGCCTCAAGTATAGCAGTTACGGCTGTTTGCTCGTCACAACCGGAACGGTGTTGTACGCCATTCGCCCCAAGAATCTTTTTCGCCATCGCTCCGGCCTGCGAAGATATTAGTTGAGCCAATTCTTTACTCAGATTATTAGTTGTAATGAAAAAATAACTGCCGATGGCGGCAGCACCAAAGTGAGCCTGCCAAACGTCACCTGTTTCCTTTTTGCATGAAGAGATGATCGTTAATCCGTCTTTCAAAATGGATTGATTCAACATAATGTCCACCACCCTTGCAAATTTCGGTCGTTTAGTTACACAAATATTTGCGAGAATATATCGACTATCCTGCCTGTTAGTTGAATAAAGGCAGCTGATCGCGTTGACTGACCAGCTGCCTTATCGTATTTGAGCTAACGTTCTTCGTTAGCTGAATGTATATCAGTATTATTCTTCATATAACCAGACGAAATCATTATGTAAAATGTACTCTTCTGGTTCCAATTCCTTTGCAAAACTTTCGCAGATTATATCTTGTTCTACATATTCATTACCATTGTCTATACCCAAATAGCCTATTGGCAGCTTTCTCATTAATATATTCTAGAGCTTAACCATAACGCAGTTCCCACAACTATTATTGCTGCCAAGGTTACAAATAGGACATACCCTTTCTTTGTTGTAGTAACCGTATGATTATCATAGAAATTTGGCTTCCGAACTATTCCAAACCACAGATCTGCGATTAAACTCACGACCACTAGAGAAAAGTTCTTTATCACTCCCACGTCATCACTCCCTTCCTCTATATTTAACCAAGTTTATTATTCTTAATTTCACGTAGTATCTCTTTCATTTCATCCATTTTCTTGATCATCGTATATTGATTGCTAATTATTATGAATAAACCAATGAAGAACAAAATCACTAGAAGTAAACCCATAATTGCAGCCTTCCTTTCAACAGCTTAATTCATTCCGTCTGATCATTCAAGCTTCCAGTAAATTCCACCCACTATGTCGGTACAGCAGTGATCTTAGGTTATTTCATATTTATGATCATTATGCTGACAATCCCACCGCTATTCATAGGTGTTACGGGTTATGGAATTCCATCCTAGTATCAAAAGTCACTTGCATCATTTTAATAATTGTATATAATGCATATATACAATGTTGAATCGAACAATCAAGGCGGTGAACAATGAATATCATTATAAGCAACTCCAGTGGTCAGCCGATATATGAACAAATTATTACACAGATCAAATCTCTGATCATTACTGGAGAGTTGAACGAAGGCGACGCGCTGCCGTCCATGCGACTTCTAGCCAAGGAGCTACGCATCAGTGTTATTACGACAAAACGAGCTTACGAGGAACTGGAGCGCGAAGGCTTTATCTATTCTGTCACAGGGAAAGGCAGCTTTGTGGCAGCCAAGAATATAGAGTTTATTCGCGAGGAACAGCTTCGGGTTATCGAGGATCATATGCAACAAATCATTCATGCAGCCAATCTATGCAAGTTGGATCTCTCTGAATTGATTCAGATGATGACCATCCTATATGAGGAGGAATAAGACATGGAATATGCCCTAACACTTCAGAACGTATCCAAGACGTACGATGACTTTACTTTAAAAGATATCTCACTTCAATTGCCCGCAGGTTGTATCATGGGCTTCATCGGCGAGAACGGCGCTGGCAAGAGCACTACAATTAGACTGATACTAGATCAGATCGCAAGAGATCATGGGAAGATAACCATTCTCGGCAAGGATAATAAAGAGGATCTCGACGCGGTGAAGGAACACATTGGCGTTGTGCTCGACGAAAGCAACTTTCCTGAGAATCTTTCAGCCAAAGATATTAACACCATTCTCAAGAGAATCTACCGAACATGGGACGAAGCAAAGTATTCAGAACTCATTCATCGATTCTCATTGCCTAACAACAAGCCTGTGAAGGATTATTCCAAGGGAATGAAGATGAAGCTATCCATCGCCACTGCGCTCTCGCATGACAGCAAGCTCCTCATACTAGATGAGGCTACAAGTGGACTTGATCCGATCGTTCGAGAGGAGATCCTGGATGTATTCCTTGAATTCATTCAAGATGAACAGCACTCCGTGTTCATATCCTCCCACATCACTAGTGATCTAGAGAAGATTTGCGACTACATCACTTTCATTCACAAGGGTAGAATTGTATTTAGCGAGCCAAAAGATGAGCTATTGGAAACATATGGTGTATTGAAATGCTCGGAAAATGAGTTAGCGAAGCTCGACCCTTCGATCATAAAGGGTGTTCGGAAACATCAATTTGGCGTTGAAGCATTAGTCTTCAAGAATCGCTTACAAGGCAGCTACTCCATTGACACCGCCAACTTAGAAACAATCATGCTATTCACTGTTAAGGAGGGTGCAAAATGAAAGGGCTGCTATTAAAAGATATACTCAATTTGAAGAAGCAAGGCAAGATGTATCTCATATTGATTGGCTTCTATCTCGTATTTAGTATCGCTATGAATAATACATCCTTCTTTGGTGGAATGGTCTGTATATTGAGTGCTATGCTCCCAGTCACCGCGCTGTCTTATGATGAACGAGCGAAATGGGACAAATTCGCGCTCACCATGCCCGTTTCTAGAAGAGATATGGTTACAAGTAAATATATACTCGGAATGTCATTCTCCTTACTGGGCGTCATCATTTTTTTCCTATGCAATCTCTTTACGAAGGTTGAACTATCATTAAACTTGACAACATCACTAGTCTTTTTCGGACTTGGAATACTGGTCCTGAGCTTGATCCTGCCGATCTTATTTAAGTTTGGTGTGGAAAAAGGACGTATACTTATGATGCTCATCTTCTTCGTCCCCGCTGGAATTATCATGTTACTACCTAATTTGGGCGTGTCATTTACTCGCCCTAGCGAAAATTTCTTGCAGATGCTCACCTATGCGGCTCCTGTAGTACTTATAGCAATCTTTGTAATTTCTATAATGGGATCCATCAAGATCTATCAGAAGAAGGAGATCTAGTCCTTGGCTTTCATTCGAACTAAATTATTATCCACATGATTCCACATACACAAAAAAGACTACACCACCTAGCATAAAGCTAGGTGGTGTAGTCTTTGAGTTGATTACCCAAGACCAATTAATCCGCCGACTATTCCACCCGCACCTATTACTCCCACTTCATCGCCTTCTCAGCTATTTCTAATTAAGTTTGTTATTGAATCTCTCAATAGCTGAGTTCATTCGATCTAAATATTCAAGCTTCGTGCAAACCCCGACCTCCAAGACGGGTACAGTGGACTCCATCCGTAATCCATTCGAGCTTTTGTATTGGAGGCTCCGCGTTCCCATCCTTCTCTGCCCTCTTGAACAATAGGAGCAGAAGCACCTATAGCTTCTGAATAGGTGGATAACCAATCCAATCCTTTAGCAGGCTCATCGTCTACAATGTTCACAGGACCTGAAGGCCAATTCAGAGCAAGCATTGCCGCGTTAGCTGCATCCTCCACATGTAGGAATGACACAACTGCATCAGTCGCTGTCACTCTTCCTTGACGAATTTCCTCCGCCATATAGCCATTATTGTCATACCAAGTCCCTTGACCGTACAACATTCCATACCGCAAGATCACATGATTTGGGATCTCGGCAACTGCCTTCTCTAGTGAGCATATACCTTCAATCGTTCTTTTCCGAGGCTCTGAAGCCTTCACATCTAATGGAGTTTCTTCCGCGGCAGGTTCTTCTCCAGCTTCATATGCCCATGAGATACTTTGTGCAATAATTTGTTCCACGCCAATTGCAAGGGATGCATCCACAATATTTCGTGTTCCTTCTATTCTTATCCTAGAATTATTTGAGAAATTCCGCTGACTTAGTGAAGTTAGCTGATGGATGACCACTTCTGGTCGTGCTTTGCGAATGGACGAAAATATAGCCTCTCGATCGAAGACATCCGCGATTACAGATTGGGCCCCGCACTTCTCAATAAATGCTCTATTTTCTTCCTTATGGGTCAGTCCGACAACCTCATGTCCCTCTTCTAATAACTTGGGAAGCAATATTCGTCCAATCACACCAGCTGCACCTGCTACAAATATCTTCATCTACTTCCCCCTTTAGGACGGCTTTTTAAAGCATACTCATCGCTATGTACATCAGAAATAACTCCATGGTATCTATTTTATTCATTGTCGAGTACCTCTCAAATGCCTAATTATAATTTGGATTATTATCCATATGATACCATGTACACAAAAAAGAATACACCACCTAGCATAAAGCTAGGTGGTGTATTCTTTGAGTTGATTGTTTTTAGTAAAGATATAGATCGATTAACTTTTTAGATTTTATCGCGGTTGTAGACTTCGGTTGTCCGATCTGCTCTGTTAGCCATCGAATTCCCTAATCTAGTGTCTTCGTTATAGATGCTTTCATAACGCTGAGCATTCAGCGAACGATTGCCACGGAATACATCATGTACTTGATGTCCACGCCCGTTATCATCCACAAGGACAAGGATTTTACCGCTTTCTACGTATCCTTCGTACTCTTTCGCCTCATCCTCAGGTATCCCAAGACCAATTAATCCGCCGACGATTCCACCCGCACCTACACCCACTGCTACACCTGTTAGTGTTGCCACAATAGGTCCTGCAGCCAGAATGGGACCAATACCCGGAATTGCGAGCGCTCCTATACCTGCTAGAAGTCCGGTAACACCACCCAATACGCCACCTGTCGCTGCACCTGTTGCAACACCTTCGGGAGCTTTTGTGCCTGTATCATCCGAAATATGTCTTAGTTCATCGCGATCACGTGTGATTACAGATATTTCATCATTACTGAATCCTTGATTGTGAAGTCCTTCAATTGCTCTGGTTGCTTCTTGTTCTGTGTCAAAGATACCTACGATTTTTTTAGTCACTTGAAGCCCTCCTTAGTAATTGTCTTCGCTAGTTAATTACCCTGTATGCTGAAGACAAAACATCTAATGAACAATTTCAAGTGCATAAAGAACTCTAATTACTTCTTGGGACGTGTTCGATTGGTCGGAATAGCTTGTAATGGATCGTCTGGCCAATAGTGCTTAGGGTACCGTCCTTTTAGATCTTTTTTGACCTCGAAATAAGTGCCACGCCAAAAGCTTGCCAGATCAGAAGTCACCTGCATCGGTCTTCTTGCCGGTGACAAAAGATGAAGCAATACCGGCACCTTCCCCCCTCCAATTCTTGGTGTATCTGTCTGTCCGAACATCTCTTGCAAACGTACCGCAAGTACAGGAGTAGTTGGATTAGCGTAGTCCACAGGCACACGCGAGCCACTTGGAACCGTTAAATGTGTGGGTGCTTCCTGTTCAAGAATCTGTCGCTGATTCCAGTCCAGCAGCCCCTCAAGCGTACGAGTTAATGGAATTCGCTGAAGGTCGCGCAGGTTTCGCATACCGTGAATGTATGGCAAAAGCCATTCATCCAGTGTCTCAATTAATGCTGTATCTGAGACATCTGGCCAGTCCGAACGTAAGGAGTGTATGAATATTAACCGCTCACGAAGCTGTGTGCTCCCCTTTTCCCACGGCAAAATTTCAATCCCCTCTTCAGCGATAACACTTAACAGTACTTTTGCTGTTTCTTCCGCGGAAGGTCTTTCATGTGAAGTTTCTTTTAAGACGAGAGCACCAAGCATCGTTCTGCGGCGCTTCTTCACACTCCCACTTTCTTTATCCCAATACACATCCGCGTCCTCAGTGACGCGATCCGCATGATACTTAAGCAGTTGTCTTTCTTCTATCTCTGCCGCCAGCATAATTGCGCCTTGTGTGGCTCGATCGTCTACGGAGGCAGCCACAATATAAACGGAACGGGCCAAGGGCTGCCCTTCCCGCATGGCCGCGCCACGACCGGCGGAGAGCAGAAACGCGCCATCGCCGCGTTTCTGTCCGATACGGTCGGGGTAGGCGAACGACAGAAGCAGCCCGCAGCTGCTGATGTCGTTCACGGTCTCGCCCGGCGCTGCTTGCAGCTGCGCCAGGAAATTGCGGCTCTCGCGCTGCACCGCGCGCAGAGCCGCAGGGTCCGCTCCGCCCGTATCGGCGGAGCGCTCGAACCGGAGCAGCGCCTCTACGCGGAGCGTGAGGTCGCAATCTAGTGCCGCGGGACCCTTGAAGAGGTCCCGCTCTTGCAGCAACGCCGCCAGTCGGCAGGCGAGCGGTGCTGCGCTAAGCTCTGCCGCGCGCAGCAGCATATGCGCGGCACGCGGGTGCGCGCCAAGCGCGGCCATGCTGCGGCCGTGCGGCGTGATGGCGCCGCCGGCGTCCAGCGCGCCGAGCTGGCGCAGCAGCGCGGTGCCCTGCGCATAAGGCGCAGCGGGCGGCGCGTCGAGCCAAGCTAGCGCGGCAGGATCGCGCACACCCCATAGCGCTAGCTCCAAAGCGAGCTGCGCAAGATCCGTCTCCATAATCTCCGGCACATTGTCATCCGGAAGCCGATTATGCTCTTCCTGACTCCACAACCTGTAGCATACGCCGGGTGCTGTCCGCCCCGCACGTCCCCGCCGCTGATCCGCAGAAGCTTTCGATACGGGAACCGTCGTAAGACTCGGCATTCCCGTACGTGGTGAGAATACCTGTGTACGACGCAGGCCTGTATCAATAACCGTTCGCACACCTTCAATCGTCAAGCTTGTCTCAGCAATGGAGGTCGCGAGCACGATTTTGCGTTCGCCGTTAATGGATGCTGCCACTGCAGAATCCTGCATAGCCTGTGGTAATTGTCCATACAAAGGACGAATCACTACCCCTTCAGGTAGAACTCCATGTTCCAACTCACTCTGGGTTCTGCGAATTTCCCGTTCACCCGGCAGGAATACAAGGATATCTCCCGGTTGTTCAGCAAGCGCACGTCTCACTGCGGCAGCTGCCGATTTTTCAATTGGAAGATTCCCTATTGTTGGTAAGTAAACTGTTTCCACTGGATAGGTTCGTCCCGGACAATCAACAACTGGCGCACTGCCTAACATAGCCGAGACCCGTTCACTATCCAAAGTAGCTGACATAATCAGAATTCGAAGATCATCACGCAGCACAGCCTGCGCTTCCAGTGCAAAAGCAAGCCCCAAGTCCGCATGAAGACTACGCTCATGGAACTCATCAAAAATTACTAAACCCACATCACCTAGCGATGGATCGCTCTGCAGCATCCTTGTTAAGACACCTTCGGTTACTACAACAATTCGTGTATTCTTACCTACTTTAGTGTCGTTTCGCATACGATAACCCACCGTCTGTCCAACACTTTCTCCAAGACAGGAAGCCATATAAGTTGCGGCAGATCTAGCAGCAAGTCTTCTAGGTTCTAGCATTAGAATACTTTTACCAGCCATCCATGGCTCGTTCAGAAATGCCGGAGGCGTTCCTGTTGTTTTGCCCGCACCTGGTTCAGCAATAAGAACAGCCGCACGTGAGGAGCTTAGTATGTTTCTCAGGTCTGGAAGGACCTGTATAATTGGAAGCTGTTTCATAGTATCTCTCCATCGTTTGTAATAATATGTTATGATTTTCCTTGATGTAGTCTAAACCCTTTTCATCATGTGCGAAAAGAGTTCAAAGATCAAGACTTACTGTGCACACCATTTTATCATTTCAAGTATAAACGCCTTTTGTCGTCCCTATAAGGACGGTTAGCATTTATGCGAGAAATATAAGGATAATGTATAGCGTGAAACTTATACTTTCTTATATTATCAAAAAGGAGACTTCTTAAGATGCTAGTAACTAAAGCCACCATTTCAGATCTATCCACACTCAGCAAGATCGATAGCATGGTCATTGGCAGCGAAATTCGTAAACCTAAGATCGAACAATATATTCTAAACGAGCAATGTGTTATAGCATCGATTAACAGTGAGCCTGTCGGTTTTGCTTGTTACGATACTACTTTTTTCGAAAGCTGTTTTATTCAGCTCGTAATTGTGAACCCCAATTTTAGACGTCTTGGCATTGCCGGTGCACTTATTCGTTACATTGAAGAACATTCTCCAACCCCCAAACTGTTTACCTCCACCAATGAATCCAATACGATCATGCAGCAGGTCTGTCTTTCTTTAGGCTTTGTAAGAAGTGGAATCATCGAGAATTTAGATGATGGTGATCCGGAATGGGTATATTTTAAGCAAGTAAAATGAAAACGCACCTGTGAAGCACAACACGCAAAAAGGCAGCTCTTCCGTCTGAATCGACTAAGAGATGCCTTTTAGTATTATACTGTTTATCCTGATGTCCAAATGACAGTACCCTGAATCAGTGTTATTCTTCTTCCCTAATCATCTGTTCGTGTATTTGAACACTGTATTGCATAAAAGCAGGGTTACTATCTAGACCACGTTCACGCAACAGCTCTTGCAGGCGTAGTCTTTTCATAGACAATTTTGCCCGAAGCGCCTTACCTTCACTAGTCTCTTTACCTCCGCTATTATGGCACGCAGCAAGCAACCCTTCGAGAGTAACACATTCCGCACGCAAAGAAATTTCCTCGGGCACCAGCCCGGAATTCTTCATGATTTTGAAAGACATCCGCAATTCTTCTGGTACACCTGATAAATCCTCAAGCTCCAGCGGCTTGCCATGTCCAGGTAAATCTCGAAATTCCCCATTACGCATAGACTCTTGAATTCGCTGCTCAACCAGCCAGGACATCATCCCCATATACGCAGCCTCCTTCGCTATTGCCATCCACTGTTATCTACCCTACTTAAACAAAGATGTGTAAGCGGAATTGCGTTTATTTTAGCATAAAAGGCTTTGTAATTGCATCAAGCTGCCGGAATGCAATTGCATCCTCCGCGCCGCAGATAAATCGGACTCAGGAGCCCTTATTTCGCTGATTCAGCTCATTTTGCTACACTATCGGACTCAGATGCAGCTATTCACTCAAATATGCCCTGTTTTTCATCAAAAACAGGGCAATAAGAGCTATCCGGTCCGATACTTTTAAAAAACGGACCTAATACGCCAAATAGTTGCATTACAGTCCGTTACATCATTGCATCCTCCGCGCATTACAGTCCGCTACATCAATGCGTCCTCCGCGCCGCAGATGGATCGGACTCAGGAGCCCTTATTTCGCTGATTCAGCTCATTTTGCTTCACTATCGGACTCAGTTGCAGCTATTCGCTCAAATATGCCCTGCTTTTGTTCAAAAACATGGCAATAAGAGCTATACGGTCCGATACTTTTAAAAAACGGACCTAATACGCCAAATAGTTGCATTACAGTCCGTTACATCATTGCATCCTCCGCGCATTACAGTCCGCTACATCAATGCGTCCTCCGCGCCGCAGATCGATCGGACTCAGGAGCCCTTATTTCGCTGATTCAGCTCATTTTGCTTCACTATCGGACTCAGTTGCAGCTATTCGCTCATATGTACCCTGCTTTTGAGCAAAAACATGGCAATAAGAGCTATACGGTCCGATACTATTAAAAAACGGACCTAATACGCCAAATAGTTGCATTACAGTCCGATACATCTTTGCATCCTCCGCGCATTACAGTCCGCTACATCAATGCGTCCTCCGCGCCGCAGATCGATCGGACTCAGGAGCCCTTATTTCGCAGATTCAGCTCATTTTGCTACACTATCGGACTCAGTTGCAGCTATTCGCTCAAGCCATTTCGCTAGTTACACATGCGTTACTAGATCGTGCAATTTACATGGACGATTGCTATACTCTTTCTAATGAGCCTCAACTCAATAAAAAAAGGACTACAACAGTAGTCCAAAGGAGAAATATAACATGCTAGCAAACATCAAAAAAGCAAATGAACATTATGTCGCTCGTTTCGAACGTCAATTACAGCATACCGCTTCAGAAATCTGGTCCTTTTTGACAGAGAATGAGAAGCTTGCTTTATGGTTCGCTGAATTACGAATCGAAGACTTGCGTGAAGGTGGTCTATTAAAATTTGATATGCAAGACGGAACTTTTGAGGAAATGACGATCACAGCGCTGCAGCATGAATCCATTCTTGAATTTACTTGGGCAGAAGATTCTGTCCGCTTTGAGCTGTACCCTAATTCAGAAGGCTGTTTACTCGTCTTGAATGAAACGATCCATGTTCTAACTCCGCATACACCCCGAGATCTAGCTGGCTGGCATGTATGTCTAGATGTGATCCAGCACCTTCTGGATGGTACGACGGTGGAGTCGAGAGAGACCGACTGGAGTCATTTGTTCGAGCAATACCGCGAGACGATCTCAAAATTAGGATAGCAAGGACTCTGCGCCATCAATCACAATCTGCGAACCCGTAATATGGATCGATTCATCGGATGCCAAAAAAGAGACCAGATCTGCAACGTTATCCGGTTTACCTGGTCCATCCGCGAGCGGCTGCGCACCATCGGGAAATTCAATCGGTATGACGATCGCTTCTACGTCCTCGCTCATTTCAGTTGATTCATCTATGTTGGTAGAAATAGCCCCTGGGCATATCACATTCACGCGAATCTTAAACTTAGCAAGCTCAAGTGCGGCCATTTTGGCAAAAGCCACCTGTCCAGCTTTGGTAGTGCTATAAGTAGACCACCCAAAGCTGGCAAATCTAGTGTTCCCATTGATGGAACTGGTAATGATAATACTGCCTTTTCCTCTATCCTTCAGATGTGGAATCGTATATTTCAACGTCAAAAATGTCCCCGTCAAGTTCACCGACATTGTACGTTCCCAATCACTCAAGCTCAGTTCCTCTATAGGTCCCACCGCACCATTAATTCCTGCGTTAGCGAATACTACATCCAATCCTTCGAATTGTTCCACTGTCCTGCGAACAGCTTCCTCCATCCCTTTTTCATCTGAAGTATCCACCTCTATGGCCAAAGCACAATCTTTGCGAAACTTGTTCAGCTTGTCCGCCAATATCGAGGTGCGTTCAAGATTCAGATCCAAGAGTGCTACATTAGCACCTTCCCTCGCAAGCTTAATGGCGGTAGCCCGACCAATGCCTGAGCCCGCTCCGGTTATAATCGCTGTTTTTCCAACAAATCTTTGTTTCTTAGCTATGTTTGGACTCATATGTAATCTCTCCTTAGAATCTATAAGTGAAGTAACTATGGATCAAGATTACCCAAATACAACTACACTTAAATCATCTACACAAAAAAACTCCCCGTTCAATAGCTTGAGCGGAAAGTTTATCATGGTCGAACCTATTTAATTGTCCAGCTTTCGTACATCCACTTTCACAGTCAAAGAGCCTGCTTCACCTCGATATACACCTTTTACAGGTACAATATCTTTATAATCCCGTCCGTGACCTAACTTAATATAACGCCAATTGACCTCAACATTATTAGTCGGATCGAACCCAAGCCAACCTGTACCCGGAATGTGAGTCTCCACCCAAGCATGTGAGGCTTGCTCGAAATTAGCATTACTCCCTTGCAGATCACCAACAAAATGATATCCACTAACATATCTGGACGGCAGACCGACACTACGGCAGACAGCGATCATTAAATGAGCATAATCCTGACATACTCCGCGTTTGAGTTTCAGTGCTTTTTTTACCGTCGTATTTACACTTGTAGCTTCAGGGTCATAGGTGAACTGTTCATATATCGTAGCAGATAATTTAAGAATCCATTCATACATATCCTCAGTTTCATTAAAAGGGTACTGTGAGGCGAACTCCACCAATTCAGGGGTCACCTCGGTATAACGAGTCGGCAAAATAAACTCAATATAACGATTCTGAAAATCCTCATCATTTAACAGTTTAACTTGTTCTTCAAGAGATGTTCTCGGGAGATCTGCACCTTGCGCTTTATCCAGCGTAACTACAGTAGCTTTAGTGTGGATGATCATCTCCGTGTGCGGCTTATTGACCGAATAGGCATGAACTCGATTCCCGAAGAAATCCTCATAGGTTAATAGATTGGCTGGCGGGTAAATTTCTACTTCATGATGATAACAGGATTGGCGATAATTCGTACGCGGCGTGAGTCTGATCTCATTGACACTGTCCGTAACCGGCTCTGGATAGCTGTATGTGGTGGTATGATTGATTTGTATCTTCATACAGACACTCCTTCTCGACGAAAAAAGGCGCCCTCCATTGTTTTACCAAGTTTTTGACAAGATATCACTAACGCTTTAAGCACATCTTCCACCAGCTCGCCGGACATTTCTTCTTTTTCCATGTAATCCAGCTCTGCTTTAAGTTTACCCGCTTGACGAATGACCTTCTCATGGCCTGAGCCTTTTTCAGAGGAATCCAGTTCAAGCTTTGCTAAATGCTCCTCCAGCTGATGAAAAGAAAAACGTACGGAACGTGGGAATTTGGGATTCGCAATCAAGAAATCTAAAATGCTCTCCGGAGACATGGCATCTGCATAATAACGTCGAAACGCCTGATACCCACTTACGGATTTAAGCACAGCCTGCAGCTGAGTATAAACCGCGTTAAGCTCTTTGAATCGGCAGGAGGCAATGACCGCCTGCAAGATACGAGTTGTATTCTCTGCTCGCTCTAGAAACCGCCCGCTCTCAATGAAATGCCACTCATTCCCTCTAAGCATTACCGACTGCTCTGCTCCGAGAAACATGGCTGTACGCTCCTTAACCTGCTGATAGAACTGATGTGGGCCGCTCATAATATCTGCAACTGAACGCTCACCAAGCCATAGGTTGAAGCTGTTGACAACATCCCATAATTCACTTGGAAGCTGCTGACGGAGTGTGCGAAGATTATTTCTAGCATGATGTACACAGGAGAATAATGAATTAGAATTGCCTAAATCAAGTGTGATGAAAGATAGTACATCCTGCTCCGAAAAGGTTTCGAACTGCTGCAAATATTCACCTCGAACACCCAATGCATCGATCAATCTTGACCATTTATGTCCTTCTTCTTGAAAATCCTCTTCCTGCTGGATATGATAATGAACATTAATTAGCCGCGCATGATTCTCTGCCCTTTCAATATATCGGCCGATCCAGAACAAAGCCTCAGCATTTCGATTCAGCATCTCCAGCCACTCCCTTATCCTACAAATTGACGCTGCATTTTGCTATTCATCTAAGAAGTTCAAGTGGCAATATCAAGCCATTACCCAAGTATCTTTTACCCCACCACCTTGCGAGGAATTCACGACCAATGACCCTTCTTTCATCGCCACTCGTGTCAATCCTCCAGGTATGACATGCGGCTTCCGGTCAGCACCCATTAACACAAAAGCTCGAAGGTCGATATGTCTTGGCACCATAGTTCCCCCTGACAATACCGGTGCTCTGGATAGAGACATAATCGGCTGAGCAATATAACGCTCTGGGTCCGCAATAATCTTCATTCGGAATTCAGCCAGTTCTTCCTTCGTTGCTTCGCATCCGATCAACATCCCGTACCCCCCTGATAAAGAAGTCTCCTTAACAACCATTTCTGATAGGTTCTCAAGAACATACAAGCGTTCATCCGGTCTTCCTAGCAAATAGGTCGGAACATTACCAAGAATCGGTTCTTCATTTAGATAATAACGAATCATATCCGGTACATAGACATACATCGCTTTATCATCTGCAACACCGGTTCCAGGGGCATTAGCAATAGCTACATTCCCTGCTCGATACGCATTCATCAGACCCGCCACCCCTAGTAGTGAATCCGGCTGAAACGCTAACGGATCGATGAAATCATCATCCAATCGACGATATAACACATCCACACGGCGCAGTCCGTTCATTTCTTTCAAATATATTTTGTGATCTTTTGCAACCAAATCTCGTCCTTCAACCAAATGGATACCCATCTGCTGTGCTAAAAAAGCATGCTCATAATAAGCAGAATTGTATTCCCCAGGAGTAAGGAGTGCTATAACCGGATCTGACTTCCGTGATGGAGAAAGACTACGCAGAACAGATAAAAAGCGATTCAAGCTATGATCAACATCTCGTATGGAGCTGGCAAAGGATAATTCAGGAAACAACTGATTCATAAGCGTTCTGCCTTTAAAAAGATATGAAAAGCCTGAAGGTGTTCGTAGATTGTCTTCAAGCACATAATATTGCCCATCGTGATGGCGGATAAGATCAATTCCCGAAGTAGTGATGTAAGTACCACCTGGCACTCGTAGCCCCGCCATTTCAGGCCGGAAATAACAGTTGGAGATGATCATACGCCTCGGGACGATTCCATCTTTAACAATGTACTGTTCATGGTAGATATCATGAATGAACAAATTCAAAGCGGTGATACGCTGAATAATTCCAGCTTCTATCCTCACCCATTCATTCTTAGGAATTATGCGTGGAATCATATCGAAGGGGATCGTTCGCTCCATGGGATGATCCTGCGCCGGATTGTAAAGCGTAAAAGTAATTCCTTCCTCCATCATCCTGCGCTGCATCAAATTCTGCTTACCCAGAAGCTCTTCGGAGCTCATTCCGGAAAACATGCGATTCACATGTCTGTAGTGCGGCCGGACACTCCTCTTATCCGCATACATTTCATCGAAAAAATGTTGTAGCGGATACGGAGACAGACCTGGCAGAGGATCTAATTTGGACATGAGCCCGACTCCTTTCGACAAATGTTATCTTTACTAACAAAACATATTCCACTTTCAGAAAACACCCATGAAAATATTGGTTTGTATTTCCATAATACGTAAATTGTATAACTGATGTCAATATATATAACAGAGATTTGTTATCTCTGAATATTTCAGCGCGTTGGAATCGCTTCCTTTCTCTCTTATATAGGTTGCCGGAGCTGAAATGTAGTTTCTTCATTGAATTGTATGCAGGAGTCGTGACAAGCATTACTATTATGAATTTTTCATATGTTGGTTTTTTTATATAGTTGTGCAGATTAGTGATTTCAATAAATAGTGATGAACTTGAGACGTCAGGATAGTGAATTTATAGAGCACAACTATCGTATGTTAGTTGACCTAGAAGAGGCACAGCTATCAAGCAGTGTAACGCATAGGGAGTCGTATTTTTTGGGGAAATCACATGTTGGGAGGAAAAAAAAGAACGTCCCCATGAACTAAAAGCAGTTTTGAGGACACTCCTTGTAAATGTTGCTTATGAAAGTGGTGTTGATTTCTATAACTAGGCTTGCTCTTCAGTCTCTTCTTCCTCCGAAATTAATCCGGCAAAAAGAGCATGCACGAACTGCTGAGAATCAAATGGCTGCAAATCTTCCATCTTTTCTCCGAGCCCTACAAACTTCACAGGTAAGTTCATTTCCTGACGTATCGCAACAACAATTCCGCCTTTAGCCGTACCGTCCAGCTTCGTTAAGACGAGCCCTGTTACCCCACTCTTTTCGCCAAATAGCTTAGCTTGAGTTAGCGCATTTTGACCTGTCGTCGCATCTAGCACCATCAGTACTTCATGCGGAGCACTAGGGATTTCTCTTTGAATGACGCGGAAGATCTTATTGAGCTCTTCCATCAGATTGCTCTTATTTTGAAGTCTACCTGCGGTATCACAAATCAAAATATCCACATTCCGCTGCTTAGCCGCTTGAACGGCATCGAACATAACAGCGGCTGGGTCGGAGCCTGCTTGTTGCTTAATTACGTCTACGCCTGCACGTTGGCCCCAAACTTCGAGTTGTTCAATCGCCCCGGCACGGAACGTATCCCCCGCAGCCAAAAGAACTTTTTTACCCTCTTGTTTGTACCGATGTGCTAGCTTACCGATGGTAGTTGTCTTGCCCACTCCATTAACCCCAACGAACAAGATAACCGTAATTCCATCCGGATTTTCCTTCAGAGTATTATCATCATCTCCGCGCAGCAATTCCATAAGCATACGAGACAAAATCGGTTGCAGCTCAGCAGCATCTTCAATACGTTTTTGCTTCACTTCGGCGCGCAGATCCTCGACAAGTTTCATCACTGTGTTAACGCCTACGTCTGCACCAATCAAGATTTCTTCCAGCTCTTCGTAGAACTCTTCATCTATTTTTTTACGGCGGATAATAAGATCTGCTACCTTCTCAACAAAGCCTTTACGGGTTTTCTCTAATCCGTCGCGGAATTGTTTGGTTACACTTTCCGTTTTGCCGGAAATGCTTTCTTTTAATTTCCTGAAAAAGCTCATTTGTTTCCTCCTAAAAGTTTTGTGAGCAAAACTTCATTGATTTAACTTCGTTCAAAACTTGCTTCGGAAGCATATGCTTAGTTTTGTATAGGATCACTACATCGAACTACTTCGTACAAAACTCATTATTTCTGCAAGCCGTTAAGCGATCTCCGCTTCCTCATCCTCTAAACGTACAGAGACAAGCTTGGATACTCCGCCTTCTTCCATCGTTACTCCGTAGAGCACATCCGCCTCTTCCATGGTTCCTTTGCGGTGTGTAACGACGATAAATTGCGTTTGTTCCGAGAACTCACGCAAATACTGAGCAAAACGTACAACATTCGCTTCATCAAGCGCGGCCTCAACTTCATCCAGTACGCAGAACGGAACCGGCTTCACTTGCAGGATGGCAAACAATAAGGCCATTGCAGTTAAGGCGCGTTCCCCGCCGGAGAGCAGCTGCAGGTTTTGTAGTTTTTTACCCGGTGGTTGGGCTACAATATCTATACCTGTTTCAAGCATATGCTCTGGATCTAGCAGCATGAGATCAGCTCGTCCGCCTCCGAACAGCTTCGAGAATACCGTACCAAATTGTTTCCGGATCGCATCAAAGGTCTGTTTGAAACGTTTGGACATCTCATCTTCCATCTCACGGATGACTTGATACAAGGTAGTCTTAGCTTCGACCAGATCATCTTTTTGTCCACTGAGGAAGGTATAACGCTCATGAACACGTTGGTACTCCTCAATCGCTCCTAAGTTAACTTCACCTAGTGCAGAAATACTGCGTTTCAAACGCTGTACATCCGCTTGAGCGGCAGGCACATCTTCAGGCACAGGATAACGTTGCTTCGCTAGTTCATAGCTTAGCTCGTAGTCATCACTTAGCTTGCGAAGAATATTATCTAGCTCAACATCAAGTCTACCCACAGCGACTTCAGTGGAGCGTAGCTTGTCCTCCACGACTCTAAGTGCCTGACGTTGATCCTTGGTCTTGCTTTCCTCTAGTTCAAGCTTACGAGACAATGCTGAGCGTTCTGCACGAGCAAAATCCAAAGTTCCGGCTGTCTCTTCCTTTTTTAGACGATAGCTATTCAGATCTTCCTTCTGTTTCACGGCTTCTAAAGCATTGCTAGCCAAATCCTGTTCGATCGTATGTAACAGATTACGATTCTGGCGCAGCTCCTTATCCTGTGAACCGACATCTTGTCTTAGACGACGTAATTGCTCCTCCAAGGAGAAGATCTCCTGATCAAGCTTGCCTTCTGAAACCTTCATGCTGGTCAGCTTGCCTTGAAGCTCTTCCTTAGCCGATTCATTCGCTTTACGCGCCGATTCGGCATTACGGATAGCCTCATGAGCTTCCTTCTCTTCCTTCTCAAGACGCTCAAGCTCAGCAGAGGCTTGTTTCCGAGTCTCCTCGAGCACGCGGACCTCACTCTCAAAGCCACTACGTTCCGCGCCTGTGCTCTCCACTTGCTCTAGCACATGCCGAAGCTCCTGCTCAAGCTGCTTCAAATCGCCAGAAACGCGCTGCTCTTCTAATCTTTTCTCATCGCCATCACGGCGCAGGTCCTCTAGCTTCACGCTAGCTTTCTCCTGCTCTTCACGAAGTCTGGCTATGCCTTGTTTCAGCTTAACAATTTGACGCTCGCTCTCTTCGATCTCACTGCTCAGCTGATCCAGCTGACGTTTACGACTAAGCAAGCTATTGTTCTTCTTATGCTGGCTACCACCGGTCATAGAGCCCCCGGCATTTACTACATCACCCTCAAGCGTAACCACACGATAACGATATTGGAATTTAGCGGCGATACGATTCGCCTGCTCCAGGCTCTCAGCAATAACTACATTACCGAGCAAGCTGCCAACAATACTAGCATATTTATCATCATATCCTACAAGATCAGAACCAATTCCAACAAAGCCGTCAGCGTCTTCCACCATTCCACGGTCACTGCCAGAAATTTGGCGTGGTCGGATAACATCAAGTGGGAGGAAAGTAGCTCGTCCCAACTGACGTTGCTTTAGAAAAGATATCGCTTGACGAGATACGGTCTCATTATCCATGACCACGTGTTGAAGGGATGCACCCAGCGCAGTCTCGACAGCCATTTCTAGCTTCTCTGGAACGGAGATGAGCTCAGCAACCGCACCATGCACCCCGTTAAGCTGTCCTTTACGGGCCCCTTTAAGAACTTCTTTAACTCCAAGCATAAAGCCGTCGAAATCATCCTGCATTTCTTTCATGGTCTCATGACGAGAGACTTGCGCTTCCCGCTTCTGTTCCCACTTCCGCAGCCCTGACTGTGTCTCTTCAATCAGCTTCTGACGTTTGCTAAGCTGTTCACTTTCAGTAATGTAAGCACCACGAAGATTGCTTAGTTCCTTCCCAAGCTGGGCTATCTTGTCTTTTAGCACTTTCTGGCTGGCAGTTAATTCTTCGTGCCGTGCTGTCCATTTGCCGCTTTCTTCTTCACTGCGGCTCATGCGACGTTCCAGATTCTCCTTCTGTTGATCCGCGTAACGAATTTCGTTACGTGCATTCGCCATCAGGTTCATTAACTCCAAGAGCGCACTCTTCAGCTTCTCTTCCTGGCTCTGACTAATACCATCAGCAACACCTTCGAGCCGTGACTCTTCTTCTTCGATCTGACTCCGAAGCTCAACAAGCTTAAGACGTGACGCTTCCAGCTTAATTTCAAAATCCCCAAGCTCACGCTGTCGATCCGCAGACCGCTCACCTACAGAGCCTAATGTGAGCATTAACTGTTCCCGATTGCTCTCTAGGTTACGCTTGCGCTCCTTCAGCACTTCCCCATAGCCTTCGCTCTTCTCAAAAGCTTCACTATACCGGAGCAATTGTTCTTGCTGCTTCTCGATCTGTTCTTCTAACGTACGCAGTTCAGAACGTCCACTTTCCAGCTTGGCATCATGGGCTGAGACAACTGTAGACAGCTCCAGTTGCTCATCCTTTAAAGTTTCAAGCTTGGCGTTACCTTCCTGCCAAGCGGTATGAATCCCTTCAATCTGGTGCACATAAACTGAGATTTCCTGATGTTTCAGTTGTTCCCGAAGTTCCTTAAAGCGAGTCGCCTTCTCCGACTGATCCTTTAGAGGCCCAATCTGATCCTCGAGCTCACTAAGCAAATCGTGAATACGAAGCAAGTTTTGCTCCGTGTCGTCGAGCTTTCGACTTGCATCTTTTTTGCGCGATTTATATTTCACAATACCCGATGCCTCTTCAAAGATGCCTCGCCGATCCTCGGAACGAGTACTCAGAATCTCTTCAATCCGACCCTGACCGATGATCGAATAAGCCTCACGTCCGATACCGGTATCCATGAACAGCTCTGTGATATCCTTCAGACGGCAGGATTGCTTATTAATTAAATATTCACTTTCACCGCTACGGTGAACACGCCGAGTCACTGTAACTTCGCTGAAATCCAGTGGTAGCGTGTGATCCTCATTATCGAGCGTAAGTGATACTTCACCATAATTCACAGCTTTACGCGCGTCACTGCCGGCAAAAATAATATCTTCCATCTTGCCGCCACGCAGTGATTTAGCACTCTGTTCGCCGAGTACCCAGCGAATGCCGTCAGAAATATTACTCTTGCCGCTTCCGTTCGGGCCAACTACGGCCGTTATTCCGCGCACAAATTCCATTTCTGTTTTGTCGGCAAATGATTTAAAACCAGCTAATTCTATCCGTTTCAAAAACATACTTGCCTATCACCTCTGACCCATTATACCATAGCGTTTATTAGCCTAAAATAGCTCCCTAAATATCCCCACAAAGAGGCGCTTTGCTTCGATGCGTACTCAGGTACTTTGTGGGGGCCCCGAATAAAACGAGCAATATAAGATTGGGCTATTCTGTCGAAAAAGAGCAGCAACGGTCTGAGCTCCGCCTAAACGCCGGTATTCAGACCTTTGCTGCTCTCCTCCGCTTGTCCTCATGATGCAATTCAAGCACCATCTGCTTTCAGATGCAACAGTGCAGCTGCTGCAGCCTGCTGCTCTGCTTCCTTCTTGGAGCGGCCGCTCCCTTTACCAAGTGAACGGTTAGTCATTAACACTTCAGAGACGAATTCACGCTCATGCGCGGGTCCCCGTTCTTCAATGATCCGATATTCCAACGTACCCATATTGTGCTGCTGAATTAGCTCTTGCAGTTCCGTCTTGTAATCGGTCATCTGCATTTGCAGTTTCCCATCCGTCTCCACAAGTGGAAATACGTGATTATCAAGAAAAGACCTTACAGTTTCCAGTCCTTGGTCAAGATAAAGCGCTCCCACGAAGGATTCGAACACATCAGCCAGCAGGGCCGGGCGAGTACGTCCGCCCGTAAGTTCTTCCCCTTTTCCCAGCAGTACATAACGTCCAAACCCTAAACTTTCAGCAAACTTAACCAGCGAAGGCTCGCATACGATAGCGGCACGCAGCTTGGTCAGTTCCCCTTCAGGTCGATCTGGCAACAGATTGTACAAATATTCAGAAACCGTCAACTCCAGTACAGCATCCCCTAGAAACTCGAGACGCTCATTGTCCTGATGCTGATTGAAACGGTGTTCATTCACATAAGATGCATGGGTAAAGGCCTGCTTCAGAAGCACAGAATCGTGAAATTGGATTTGAAGTTGCTGTTGTAACTGCTTCAGTTCTCCTTTCACCGCGCTGTCCCCTTACTGATTATATTTTTTTAGAATAACGGTTGCGTTATGTCCCCCGAATCCAAATGAATTCGACATTACAATATCCAGATCTGCCTTACGTGGCACATTTGGTACATAATCCAAATCGCATTCTGGGTCCTGGTTGTCCAAATTAATCGTTGGTGCAATCATCCCTTTTTGCAAAGAGAGTCCGCAGATAATAGCCTCTACTCCACCAGCAGCACCTAGAAGATGACCTGTCATGGATTTCGTTGAGCTAATAGCTACTTTATAGGCGTGTTCGCCCAATGCTTTCTTAACAGCAGCCGTTTCTGATCTATCTCCTACAGGCGTTGAAGTACCATGTGCATTGATGTAATCAATATCTTCAGGAGAGATACCAGCATCACGGATGGCCATCTTCATGCAGCGAGCTGCACCATCTGGATCAGGCTCTGTCATATGATGAGCATCAGCGCTCAGTCCATAGCCGATAACCTCTGCGTAAATCTTCGCGCCACGTTTCTCTGCATGTTCGAGTGATTCAAGAATAAGAATTCCAGCGCCCTCTCCCATAACAAAACCGTCACGATCCACATCAAACGGACGACTAGCCTTCTCAGGCTCATCATTACGAGTGGACATTGCTCTCATTGCACAAAAGCCCGCCATACCCGTTGGACGAATGGTCGCTTCTGAACCTCCGCAGATCATTGCATCCGCGTCTCCACGTTGAATCAAGCGGAAGGATTCCCCAATGGAATGGCTTCCTGTAGCACAAGCTGTAACTGTCGTCGTATTTGGACCCTTAGCACCGAGGTTAATGGACAGTTGCCCAGAACCCATGTTGGCGATCATCATCGGGATAAAGAATGGGCTAACCCGCTTTGGCCCTTTTTCAAGCAACAGATTATGATTGTCTTCCCAAGTACCAAGACCTCCGATACCCGAACCAACAGATACACCGATCCGTTCAGCATCGATATCTTCACCGATCTTAAGTCCGCTGTCTCTCAACGCGTCTTCACCGGCAGCCACTGCAAATTGTACAAAACGGTCCATCTTGCGGGCTTCCTTGCGGCCAAAAAGCGCCTCTGGATCAAAATCTTTAACTGACGAAGCAATTTGCGTAGTATATTCACTGACATCAAAGGCCTCTACCATCGATACACCTGATTTACCGCTCATCAGATTATCCCAGAACGTCTCTAAATCTTTACCCAGTGATGTGACTACGCCCATCCCGGTTACAACCACTCTATGACTCAAACACAATCACCCCATCTATAGGCTGTATACATTATATTCAGTACATATATACTGCGAATTATTACTATATGAACAGCGGTCACCGCATCATTAAAGCTTCTGCGGTTCTGTTATCATCCCTATAAAGCTGCACATGGCAACCTTTAATGCTGTATAAATGAGGAGAAGCCCCGCCCAAGTTGGAACGGGACTCTCAATCATATGACTCTAGGTATGAGATTGTATGTACTTCACAACTTCACCCACGGTCGTAATCGTCTCTGCATCTTCATCAGAGATTTCCATGTCGAATTCATCTTCCAATTCCATTACCAATTCTACTACATCAAGAGAATCAGCACCTAAATCATCTTTGAAAGACGCTTCTAATGTTACCTCAGCTTCATCGGCACCTAAGCGGTCGATGACAATGCGTTTTACACGCTCTAATACATCGGACATCCGGTTCACCTCCTCTTTTGGTATTATACGAGATATGAGGTCAAAATACCATAGACCGCAAAAAACGCTTTCCTGATCCCTCACATTTCTTCTTTAAAACAGTGTAATTTCTCCCAAGCATAAACGCCTTCGGCGTCTTTATAAGGACGGAGAATTACATATACATCCCGCCATCCACGTGTAGTGTCTGGCCGGTCATATAAGCGGCGCCTTCAGAAGCTAGGAAAACAACTGCCATAGCTATCTCTTCCGGACGCCCAAGGCGAGCTAGTGGAATGCCCTTCTCTAGCTCACTGCGAACTTCTTCAGAGAGCTCACGCGTCATATCTGTATCGATAAAACCAGGAGCGATACAGTTAACGGTGATGCCACGCGAAGAGAGCTCACGAGCGGCTGCTTTCGTTAGACCGATGACACCAGCCTTAGCTGCAGAGTAATTAGCCTGACCAGGGTTACCTGTCACACCCACAACCGAGGAAATATTAATGATTCGACCGTAACGCTGCTTCATCATCGGACGTGTAGCTGCCTTAAGGCAATTAAACACACCCTTCAGATTCGTCTCGATCACTTGATCGAACTCTTCCTCTTTCATGCGCATAATCAGGTTGTCTCTGGTAATGCCGGCATTATTGACAACAATGTCAATACGTCCCCAGGTATTAAGAACCTCTTTCACAAGGCTCTCAGCCTGTTCACTATTACCAACATCCCCACGGATCGCAATGCCCTCCGAGCCAAGCTCTGCAATACGAGCCACAGTCTCGTGTGCCGCTGCTTCACTCCCTGCATAGTTCACAGCCACCTTTACGCCGTGTTCTGCAAGAGCAAGCGCGATACTACGACCAATGCCACGTGAGCCGCCAGTTACAAGGGCTGTCTGGCCCCGCAATGCTGAGAACATAGTTTACTCCCCCTTCTGACATATTTACAAAACAGTTTGGACACTCTCAAGCGTATTAATGTTGATTACCTTGACTGTTTTGTCTATTTTGCGGATAAGACCTGCCAGAACACTGCCAGAACCAATCTCAACAAAAGTATCCACACCATTCGCAATCAACCATTCAACACTGTCCTGCCAAAGCACAGGGGAATACACCTGACGAACGAGCAATTCGCGAATTTCTTCGGGATCTGTTACTGGTGCTGCTGTGACATTAACAATGACAGGTACAGTTGGAGAATTAAAGGTTACCTTCTTCAACTCTTCTGCCAAACGGTCCGCAGCAGCTTTCATCATAGAAGAGTGAAACGGTCCACTTACTTCGAGCGGAATCGCCCGCTTACCACCAGCTTCTTTAACGCGCTCCACAACACCGTTAACGCCTTCCTGAGATCCGGAAACAACGATCTGACCCGGGCAGTTGACGTTAGCTAGTTCCACAACTCCACTCTCTTCAGATACATTTTGGCATAATAATGCCAGTGCCTCACGATCAGCTCCAAGCACTGCCGCCATTGCACCTTGACCACCTGGAACTGCTTCTTCCATGAAGCGACCGCGTAGGCGTACTAATGTTACAGCATCTTCATAAGACAACACACCCGCAGCAACTAATGCGCTATATTCTCCAAGGCTATGTCCAGCGACATAATCTGGCTTCAAGCCTTGTTCCCGCAAAGCTTCAAGATAAGCTACGCTAGCTGTAAGAAGCGCTGGCTGCGTATTTACTGTCTGCTTTAGCTCACTGTCCGGTCCTTCAAAAATCAGCTTACTCAGTGGAAATCCTAGAACTTCATCACCTTTTTCGAACACTGCACGACTGTTTGGAAGAGCATCGTATACATCCTTACCCATCCCAACTGCTTGTGCTCCCTGACCGGGAAAGACAAATGCGATTTTACCCATAAGTATGAACTCCTTCCCGTATTACGGTTTCAGCTTATTACCAGATCAATACTGATGCGCCCCAAGTCAAGCCACCGCCGAATCCAACCATTAGAACGGTGTCGCCTTCTTTCATACGTCCTTCTTCCGCCGCTTCAACAAGAGCTAGTGGAATAGAGGCCGCCGAAGTATTAGCATATTTATCAACATTGATCACACATTTCTCCGGTGGCAGATCCAAACGCTGCATAGCGGATTGAATGATACGAATATTCGCTTGGTGTGGTACAAACAAATCAATGTCTTCCTTACCCAGACCAGCTTTGGTAAGCACACGTTCTGTAGCTGAGCCCATCACACGAACTGCAAATTTAAATACTTCACGACCATTCATATAGATGAAATGCTTCTTATCTTCAACGGTTTGCTGAGATGCAGGCAAGCGTGAACCGCCGGCTTCTAGCTTAAGCAAGTTCCCACCAGAGCCTTCAGCACCCAGATCAAAGGATTGGAAGCCACGACCTTCTGGAACCTCGCCAATGATTACCGCGCCTGCTCCATCACCGAACAAGACACAAGTATTTCGATCCGTATAATCTGTGATGCGGGATAAAGTATCCGCTCCTATAATAAGGGCATTGTTGTACATTCCGTTCTGAATGAATCCAACCGCTGTAGCTAAGCTGTATACAAAACCAGAGCAGGCTGCTGACAAGTCAAACGCCGCAGCACCTTTAGCACCCAGTTTATCCTGCAAAATGCAGGCTGTAGAAGGAAAGGAACTATCAGGTGTTACTGTTGCAATAATAATCAGATCCAAATCTTCGGCTTTCATTCCCGCGGAATCAAGTGCCTTTAGTGCTGCTTCATACGCTAGATCAGAGGTTGCCTCATGAGGCGCAGCAATATGTCTTTCACGGATGCCTGTCCGACTGACGATCCACTCATCGTTAGTCTCCACTATTTTTTCCAGATCGCTATTTGTCAATATTTTCTCAGGTACATATTTCCCAGTTCCTATAATTCCAACCGGTCGCAACTGTCTCATGTCGTCACTCACTTCCCGCTAATTTCCTTGGATATACTTGGCACAAGCTCAGCTTTCAGAGCAATCCGCGCTTGTCTTACTGCATTCTTAACCGCATTTCCGTCAGAAGATCCGTGTCCCTTAACAACTAATCCGCTAAGACCGAGCAGCGGTGCACCACCGTGCTCTTTGTAATCCATTTTACCCTTTAGAGCTCTAAGCTCTGGCATCAGCATAGCCGCTCCAAGCTTAGTCTTCAGAGAACGACTAAATTGCTCCTTCAGCAAAGAGAACATTGCACTCGCCGTACCCTCTAGCGTTTTCAGCAAAATATTACCAGCAAATCCATCGCAGACAAGCACATCGCAGTTCCCTGTCAGCACATCACGTGCCTCAACATTACCGATAAAATGTATGCCTGGCAAGTTCTCGAGCAGCGGGTAGGCTTCTTTCGTCAGTTCGTTGCCTTTCCCAGGCTCGGTCCCTACATTCAGAAGTCCAACACGCGGCTTAGCTATGCCATGCACTTTGTTCCGGTAAATGCTGCCCATCAGCGCATATTGAGCCAGATGTTCAGGCTTCGCATCCATGTTAGCACCAAGATCAAGAGCTAGCACGCCAACATCGTCAAGCGTTGGAATCATAGGCGCCAATGCGGGACGTTCAATCCCCTGCATTCGTCCAACTACGAGTAGCCCTGTAGTCATAAGTGCACCTGTGTTGCCTGATGAAATCATAGCATCTGCTTCGCCTTCACGCACCATTCGTCCAGCTACAACCATGGATGAATCTTTTTTACGACGAACTGCCTTAACTGGCTCTTCATCAGAGCCAATGACGTCTCCTGCATGACGTATCGTCAGGTTAGACGGCTTGTCCTTCAGCAGTGGCTCTAATCTGGCTTGGTCACCTACGAGCACAATCTGTGTATCTTTCCATTCCGCGGCCGCGGACAACGCCCCCTCGACATTACATTCAGGAGCGTTGTCCCCGCCCATGGCATCAATGGCGATCAGCAATATGGTTACCCCCTTCACTGTGATCATCGTTTGCGGACCGATATACTATAAAATGGCCCTGAAACACTAGTTCTTCTCCGACATAGGTGAACACGTCTACCTCCGCTTTGCCACCTCTACCGGCGAGTGACCTCACCTGTGCTTTGGCAATACACTTCTCACCTAGCTGAACTGTGCGCACAAAACGAATATCAGCTGAAGCGGTCAGAGCAATTTCATCATTGATTACAGCAACCGCAAGTGAGTTAGCTTGAGCAAACACATAGTGACCACGCGCGATCCCGTTTCTAGAGAAGACATGATCTTCGCGAATCTCAAATATCGAAATACCACTCTTGTCCAGCTGCAAATCCACAATGTCACCAATGACTTCATCCGCAGGCAAAGAGCGCACCTGATCATAGGAGTGCTCTGCCATTTGCTTCATTCGCTCACGCAGTTCTGGTATTCCCAGCTCCATCCGGTCTAACCGAATCGTCTGAATGCTAACCTTCAGCTGACGAGTCAATTCCCGATCCGTTACAAAAGGATTGCCTGCGATTATATGTAGCAGCTGTTGCTGACGTTCTTTCTTGGACATCCGCTCGATTGCGGCTCACCTCCTGGCACGTGCCAAGCATAAACGCCTTCGGCATCCTTATTAGGACGGTAAGCGTTTAAGCGAGAAATATAAGGCATAAAGTATAGGTGCTAACTTATACTTTCTTATATTTTAAAGAAAGCATTCGGCCGCTTAAATGGCCGCTGTTATATTAGGTCAAATAATCATAATTATTATTTAGAACCAGGTACTAATATGTAGTATAAAGCATGCCGCAGCAAAAATAAAGCATTGACTTCTAGGGGATTTATATTTGGATAAGCAAAAACGCCTTCGACGTCCCTATTAGACGGTAAGCGTTTGTGCGAAAAATATAAGGATAATGTATAACATGAAACTTTTACTTTCTTATAATTCAAAAAAAATAGTACCTCACCGATAGTGAAGTACTACTTATTCTGAAACTATTGTTTGATGATTTCTCTTGCTTTGTAAGTTCCGCAAACTTTACATACGTGGTGAGCCAATTTCAACTCTCCGCATTGTTCGCATTTCACCATGCCCGGCACAACCAACTTAAAGTGGGTGCGACGTTTGTCACGGCGTGTTTTAGACGTTCTACGTTGTGGTACTGCCATGTGTTCCACCTCCTTGTGATATTTCTGTCAGCCTGCTCCTCGGAGCAGGATGTGTTTTGTTGTAATGTTTCATTTGAAAAAGTCTTTCAACCCAGCGAGTCGAGGATCGATCACTGTGTTGTCGCAACTGCAGGTGCCTTCGTTCAAGTTCTGTCCGCATTTCTGACAAAGACCAAGACAGTCTGCCTTGCACAATACCGAATCCGGTAAGTGCAGTACGAAATTTTCTTCCACATACGGGATAAGATCCACAACCTCATCCTTGACGTAAATGAGATCCTCATCTTCGTCATCATCTGGAAGAACTGGCTGCTTAAGCCACTTGAAAGTCTCAGCAAAAGGAATGTTCAAATCACTTTTGACCTCCGTGAGACAACGTGAACATAACATGTCCACATCTCCACTCAGTTTTCCCACCACGTTCACACAATCGGTTCCCGCGGGCAGCGCTTTAAGGTCCACTGAGAGCGGAGCAACAGTTAGAATATCCTTGCGCCCTTTGACTACCTCGCTGACATCCACAACATCGTGAATATGTAACGGTTC
Organism: Paenibacillus sp. FSL R10-2734; assembly: GCF_037963865.1. Lineage (NCBI taxonomy): Bacteria > Bacillati > Bacillota > Bacilli > Caryophanales > Paenibacillaceae > Paenibacillus > Paenibacillus sp. FSL R10-2734. The sequence goes on from NZ_CP150170.1 coordinate 4,684,414, forward strand.
GTCGGCATTCGCTAATTTGCGAAAGTGAATCTGCATACTTATCACTCCCAAACAAACAAAATTTATTATACCTAGTATTATATACCTTTGTCAACCATTTTCCCTTTATATTGTTTCAGGAATTGGAGAGAATTATGATATAACTATTAGTGTAAATCAAAAGTACAACTTATGCTAACAGGATATCTAGTCATTAAACCTACTAACACTATAAGTGAGTGTTCAAAAAGTACGGTTTTCAGCACCGGAAGTTTCGCCTGAATTCAATATTCGATGTCGAATAATCTTCTTGGAATACTTCGTGATCAAAAGCGGACTTTTTGAACAACCTCTATAAATAAATCTTACACTCGGAGGGAAGCAGCTGTGACAACGGTCGGAATAATTGCAGAATACAATCCATTACATAACGGGCATGTACACCACTTCACCGAATCCAAAAGACTATCCGGCGCTGATAGCTCCATCGTCATCATGAGCGGTCCCTTTACGCAGCGCGGCGAGCCGGCGGCGGTAAGCAAGCAGGCCCGGACGGAGATGGCGCTACGAATGGGCGCCGACCTCGTCATTGAGCTGCCGGTGACCTATGCCGTAGGGCCCGCAGAATGGTTCGCCTTCGGAGCAGTTGCACTGCTGGAAGCGACCGGGGTCGTGGACAGCTTGTGCTTCGGCTCCGAAGCCGGCACTTTGGGTTTGCTGCTTCCTCTGGCCAGGTATCTGGCAGAGGAAAGCAGCGAACTTCAGAGCGAGATTCGCCGCCGCATGGCGCTCGGAGCGAGCTTTCCTGCCGCGTACAGCGCAGCGGCGGCGGTGGCCTTTGAAGGGACTCACCGTAACGAGGAGAGTCCCGGCGACGCTGGCGCGCTGCTGCGCCAGCCGAATAACAGCCTTGGCTTGCATTATCTTATCGCTTTACAGAGGCTGAACAGCAAGATACAGCCACTGACCGTCCCGCGTACGGCAGCTGGTTTCCATGATCCCTTGCAAGCAGGATCATCTATTGCAAGCGCAACTGCTATTCGCAAGCTGCTGCAAGAAGGTGGATCACCGGCGCCTTACATGCCGGAATATAGCGTGTCCATATTGGAAAGAGAGCATGCAGCCGGTAGAGGCCCTCTGGAGCTGGAGCATTTCCGAGGCCCCCTCCGTCACCTGCTCTCTACACGCACTGCTGCCGAGCTACGAACAATCCAAGATATGAACGAAGGCCTAGAGAACAGAATCCTACGTCTTCTACCTGAAATGGAGCAATTTTCTATTTCAGGTTTGCTCCAAGCCCTTAAGAGCAAGCGTTATACTCATACTCGGCTACAACGCCTGTTGCTACACATTTTGCTTAATCATACAAAGGAAGAAATGACCCCTTCTGTACTAGCAGAGGGGCCCGGTTATATTCGAATCCTTGGTTTTAGAGAAAGTGGACGCGTACTTCTAAAGCAGATGAAGCAAAAAGCAACCTTACCCATCGTCACGCGACCGTCACTATGCGCTCATCCACAGTTAGAGCGAGATCTACAAGCGGCATCCGTTTTTTCTGGCGCCTTTCGAGAACCTCTCAGAACAGATATGTATCGCGATTTCTTGGAACCTCCGGTCATGGTTTGACCGGCAGTTCCTCCATATACTTCAACGCCTCATCCAGTGTAGATACCGGCACCAGCTTCATCGATGTGCCGATTTTATCAGCCTTTGTTTTAGCTTCTTCATAATTTTTGATCGGCACGAAAAAAACCTCCGCCCCTTCTTTATCCGCCGCAACAATCTTATGCTTCACTCCACCGATTGCGCCTACCACACCTTCAGCGTTTATGGTGCCAGTGCCAGCGACTCTGTGACCTTTTGTCAAATCACCAGGAGTAAGACGGTTGTAAATTTCCATAGTGAACATTAGCCCTGCCGAAGGTCCGCCAACATTCGTATCCACAAAGCTGACGCCTTTTCCTTCTTCTTTAGGCTTTACCTTTTGGACAGCAGCAATTGTGACTCCGAAACCAGGTCGAACCGCAGTACCCTCTTTATCTTTGATCTCGACCAGTGTCACTTGCTCCTTAACTTCCTTACCATTTCTTTGCAAAACAACGGCGACCTGATCACCGATTTTTTTAGTTGAAAGTAAAGCGGAAAGCGCTTCTGGATCAGCTACTTTCTGTCCTTCTACAGTTATGATTCTGTCACCCGGCTGGAATTGACCTTTATTACTTGCAACCGGAACCGAAAAAACATACAAATAATCCACTACATCCTCATATGGGATTCCCGCTGCGTGATAAGCCGCCTGAACGGAGTAAGATTGCGAGCTATTCATATAAAAAACCTGCTCAGCAGCATACTCGTCCTCGGACTTATCTCCTAGCCGAGTTTCTTTCCGTACAACCTCTGAATTGGAATTAAAAACTGAGGCGACCAGTAAAGCCACATTAGCGTAACTAGCGGATACCGTAGTCATCATGAAGGTCCCTTCTTCAGCTGGATCAGCATTCTCCACTTTAATCATAGGAGCAACCTCAGATGCACTACCCGGCTGATATACAATATATGGAGTGTTCATAAAAACAAATACATACACGATAACTACAAACGTAAAGAGGTAGGCTGTGGCGCGGAATCCCGGCCGATGCTTCAGTTGCTTCACTGCTCTTCCCTTCTTTCCCACGGCACATTTAGGACATGAATGTTTGAACTTCAATACCGCTTCGACTAGTGGTTTGGCATGATGGTTGTCTACTCTGCATAAATTGATAACACATCTGCTATGCCTTAAGTTATGAAGAGGTGATTCTAGAAATGAACAATATTAAAATACGCCGGATAGCTAGTCGCTCCACACCTTTTCTATCCGGGGCGATCGCAATTCTGTTAGCCATTGCAATCATCATCTCACCAGAGAGCTCTTTTGAGGCTTCTCTCCAAGGATTAAAGCTCTGGTGGACACTCGTATTCCCTGCACTGCTCCCCTTCCTGATGCTGTCAGAGATGCTAACCGCCTCGGGCTTCGTGCATGGTTTCGGAGTTCTCCTAGAACCTTTGATGAAAAAGGTCTTTCGACTTCCCGGCGCTAGTGGCTGGACTTTGGCGCTTGGTATTACCGCTGGATTCCCTGGTGGGGCCGGAGGCGTAATGCAGCTTCATAAGCAGGGCAGCATTTCGGACAAGGAAGCCGCTCGTCTTGCCTCCCTTACGCATTTCGCAAGCCCAGTAACCCTACTCATTGTGATTGGTGTAGCTTTTCTACATAGTCCATCAGCAGGCTACTTCCTACTTGCTATCCATTGGATTTCAGGACTTCTGGCCAGTTACACAGATGTTCTGTTAAATGGCCGGATAGACAATCCACAGCCTACTGTAAAGAAAAGCACGAATACCAAACGACCTTCTTTATATAGTCGTGTCCAGCTTGCAGCTACTGAAGCCAGATCAAGAGACGGCCGAAGCTTCGGCAAGCTTCTTGGGGAGTCGGTAGCTACAGCCGTGCAAAATTTGATGGTTGTGGGCGGTTACATGATCATGTTCGCTGTAGTCATCAATATCATCTCTGCTGTGCTTCCTGCGTTGCCGACCGCTCTGCCAGCAAGCTTGCTGGAGATTCATTTAGGAGCCGACGCCATAAGCAAAGGGCTCACGAACATCGGAGCCGGATCATCAGGAGTGCTAGGCATCGCCTTACTATCTGCTGCACTAGGTTGGAGCGGGCTCTGCGCCCAGCTACAGGTACTAACCCTGCTTAAACAAGCAGGGGTCCGATTCCTCCCCTATGCTAAGGTTCGCCTGATGCACGGAGCCTATGCTTTTTTATTAACACTACTGCTATGGAAACCGCTGTTGACTATAAGTGAAGCTGCTTTGCCTGCTCTTGCTGATTCACAATCCACACCAAACAGAACCATTAATGTAACTTCCATATGGAGCTCTTTTCCACAATTACTCAGTCTGCAGTCTCTTCTACTCATCATCCTACTAGCATTATCCGCAGCAATATATCTCGTTAGTGCTTTTCGCCATCGACTCGATTAAATTTAAGCTTCATCGCTTGTTCCACCTCTGGCGTCACGAAGTCTGACACATTCCCACCGAAATGGGCAATTTCTTTTACAACGCTGGAGCTTAAATAGGAATACTTCGGATTAGTCATCATAAAAATCGTTTCCGCGTCTGGATCTAGGCTATGGTTGATGGATGCATTTTGCAGTTCATATTCAAAGTCAGTTACAGTACGAATACCACGAACAATGACTTGAGCATCTTTTTGACGAACATAATTGACTAGCAGATCCCGAAAGCTGTCGATTTCCACATTTGGAATGTCAGCCGTTGCCTGTCTTAAAAGCTCTGTTCGCTCTTCTACAGTAAACAGCGGATTCTTACTCAAATTATTTAGCACCGTTACGATTAAACGGTCGAATTGCTTGGATGCGCGCCGAATAATATCCATATGTCCCATAGTCACGGGATCAAAAGTGCCTGGATAGATCGCGACACGTTCTTTTCTAATTTGCAGACTCATTCTCTACCTCCTCACCAGTCTCGCCGTCCTCTGAAGGATCAGCTTCATACTGATAAATAGAAATTGTCGTTTCTCCGTATACGGCCTGACGCAGCCTATAAAATCCTGGGATGTTCTCAGGATAGGCATAACTTGATTCGTGCTCCAGTACAATGATTGCGTCCTCTTGCAGCATTCCTTTTTCTACCATAGACAGCATCAGCTCATCTCCGTGCTTCAATCGGTAGGGAGGGTCTAAAAAGACTAAATCAAAAACACGTCCCCGCTTCTCCAATGCACTGAGCGCTCTCCCTGCTTCATTTCGGTACACTTGCGCACGTGCTTCAAGATTAGTCGCTTTTAAATTCGCGCGGATCGTGTCGATACTTTTAGGATCCATATCTACAAATACGGCACTTTCCATTCCTCTGCTTAAAGCTTCGATACCCAGACCACCTGTACCTGCGAACAAGTCCAGCACTGCTCCACCTTCGAAATATGGACCTATCATGCTGAACACTGCTTCCTTCACCTTATCGGTTGTAGGTCTTGTCCCACTTCCTGGCACACTCTTTAGCGGCCTTCCTTTTGCGCTTCCTGATACCACTCTCACCGTCAATCACCCGCTCTATGTCTCTGTTTGTTATACCCAAAAAGGCATAAGTCCACGCTTATCGTAACACATTTGCGCGATGAAATAAAAAGTTTGTCTAGATATGAAAAATGGACGAATGAAGACTATTCCGATAAATTAGTCTCCATTATGTATAAGACTGGACTTCCAGGGACATCATGTAATTATCGACACCACAAATGTCGTAGACAACCGCGGAGCAGGCTTACGTTTCCCCATAAGCTCTTCGTCCGGTTTCTCCTCTCCCATGAAAGGGGCCCTAGAGATAGGGCCCCGAATTTATGTTTATAAAGCCTTATGTAGCAAGAAATCATGTCATTTCCACGATTCGGGTAGTAGCCCCGGCCAAAAATAATACAATTCACTATCGGAAGCCATCAGATCGTATGCTTGATCCTCGCAGTCTTTAGAATTCCCTGAACATCCGCTCATTTCATTCATCTATATTTTCATCAGAACCTAATTCATCATCTATTTGCTTTTGTCTTCTTTTGTTGATATTCCGTAACACAAAGTGTGCAAGAAAATAAACAATCGTAAAAGCAACAAAGATTAAAATAAGATTCCATACATTTCTTTCACCCGCCAAAAATACCATCAACGAAACACAAATCCCGCCTGAAACAATACTGTTTAGGACCAGCCTTTTGTTTGAGTGACTTTGGGAAATATCAACACCATCAGACAAGTGCCTTATAGTTATATATATTCCAATACCAATTAGGCAGAAAAACTCAACTGCAAATTGTGCAAACGGAGCATTCATTATGAATTGTTGAATCAAGATTGAAATCAGCAAACAATATACTAATATTTGAAAAGCATCGCTTTGAATCTTCCTTCTCTGAGATACAATTCGTTCATCATTGACTCTGCTGTTTCTCATTATTTTTCCTCCCAAAATAAATCGTTTAAAGTTTTACCGAGTGCTTGGCAAATTGCAACGCATAGATTTAGAGATGGATTATAATTACCAGCTTCAATAAGTCCAATTGTTTGTCTTGTCACCCCAACAATGTTTGCCAAATCTTCTTGCTTCATATCGCACTCAATTCGGGCAATTTTCATTCGCTTGTTTTTCATTGAATCCCTCCATATACTTCGAATTATAATATATTTATTACATAATGCAATTTATATAATGCATTTATTTGTGAATAATAAGCAAACTCGCCCAAAAGCCCTCGACCCTCGAATTTATGGAACGCCTTTCACCGTCTTTATTGGAACGCTCAGTGGCCGCTAGATAATATCCTTTAAGATGTATTCCATCATCGGAATACTATCCCCCAACTGTCGAGGCACTGATTATTCCGCCACTCTTTATCAGCCTTCGAAGTAAAAAAGCCCACTTCTAGCACTAACGCTAGAAGCAGACCCCTTTTTTTAATAATAGGATTTAGAATATGCAAGCACAGGAAATGATTACCAGCAAGATGAACAAAACTAAGATTGCACTTGTAGAAGTAAAAGCACCACCAACATGAGCACCCATGTGAAGACCTCCTCCATTGTTTAGAATACACCACAGGATATGTATTAACCCTTCCGGAAGATTGGGCAATCGGTTAAAAAATAACCCACTGGGCAACCAGCGAGGTTAATGGCTCTACGCTTAGTCAGAAACTAAAATGCTGTCGAAGCTCTCTGGACCTACACGTACCGTTCCATCTGTAGCATGAATCGATGTAACAAAATAAAAAAAGCCCACTACTAGCATTAATGCTAGTAGCAGACCCTTTTTTTATAATTGGATTTAGAACATGCAAGCACAAGAAATGATTACCAGCAAGATGAACAAAACTAAGATTGCACTTGTAGAAGTAAAAGCACCACCAACATGAGCACCCATGTGAAGACCTCCTCCATTGTTTAGAATACACCACAGGATATGTATTAACCCTTCCAGAAGATTGGGCAATCGGTTAAAAAATAACCCACTGGGCAACCAGCGAGGTTAATGGCTCTACGCTTAGTCAGAAACTAAAATGCCGTCGAAGCTCTCTGGACCTACACGTACCGTTCCATCTGTAGCATGAATCGATGTAACAAAATAAAAAAAAGTCCACTTCTAGCACTAATGCTAGAAGCAGACCTTTTTTTTATATATTAGGCTCTAGAACATACATGCACAAGAAATAATTACTAACAAAATGAACAAAACTAAAATTGCACTTGTAGAAGTAAAAGCACCACCAACATGAGCACCCATGTGAAGACCTCCTCCATTGTTTAGAATACACCACAAGATATGTATTAAGCCCCCTGTAAGATTGGGCGATACGTTAAAAATATAACCCCGCCAACTGCGCGAGGTTAGTGTAGAGATGTCTAATCAGAAACTAAAATACCGTCAAAGCTTTCTGGACCCACACGTACCGTCCCAAGAAGATTAGAAGATACAAATGCTGTATAAGTGAGTTGAGGTGTGATTGCAGGTAAGAAATCTGCTGCCGAAAAGGTTATTACTTGCGGCGCCAATATACTAAGACCAAAAGTTGAAGTAGCAGAATACACACGTGGATCCGTAGGTAAGGTTCCTCTTACAATCGTAATTGTAATACCTACTAATGCCAACGGAAGGGTAACAGATATTGTACCTTTAAGCAACACACGTGGATTCGTAGTCACTCCAGCTGTTATCAGACCAATTTGTCCAAATAATTGTGGCGTGTTTATGAAAGTAATCGGAATAGAGATCGAGTTGGCGAGACTGGCATTTTGTGATGTTCTAGCGTCAAGATAAGTTCCCAAAGTTACACCTCCTTTCTTGTTCATACGATAGTATATTAATCAACTCGATAGAGTGCGTAGTCATTTCAACAGTGAGAAAGGATTGTTTTTAAGAACAAATAAGGCCGAATCTATTTATCGTCTTTTTTTGTCCCTTCCCTTTTGTTAAAAGCAAGCTCGAATAATCCCGTCGCCGAAAGTCCCGCAAGCCCTCCAGCCCAAAGCCGCAGGATAAGGTTCATATCGGTGAACGGATAGGCAACTGCCCCAACCAGCAAGCCAATAGCTAATCCAACAACCGGTACAATGTTCCGCGGAATATTCACGCTATTCTTCACAAGTTGTACGAGCGCCATTACAAAAACAGCCAGCACGGAAGCAAAGGCAAGCACACTGTTGAGAGCATCATTATACATAGTGTCTATCCCTCCCTATTTCATTTTCCACTACCTGTAACAAGTAAGCCTGCACGGTTAAGCACGGTTAATATACGATAGAAGTCATAGCTGCCACCTGATGGCGTGTCTAGCAGCCCCGCAGCACTTGCTGCCTTTACAGCCGCTTCAGCCCATGTCGGTACATTCATCACAGTACGACCTTCAATTAAAGTCACCCGATCCGAAAGCTTAGCAATCGACTGACCTTGTTCCTGCACACCCGTCTTTAGCGTATCCTTGCTATCCGTAAGGCTTACTATAAGGGCACGCAGTTCCTTTATTTCTGTTTCCAAAAGAACCAGCTTTTGTTTATCCTCTGCCGACATTTCGTCATCTCCTTCCTTGATGTCTTCATCATATAAATACAGATTATAAGTATTCATTATCTGGATAAGCTTTGCCGCATAGTTAGGGTCAGTAGCATAGCCAGCGGCAGCAATTTCATGTGCAGCTACCTTGCCACTCGCACCAAGTACTTTGCTGTAAAGGTTACGATTCCACGAAACACCATTCATAATTAACGCGGAATGATCCGCGATAGATTCTCCCCAGTTGTTATAAGCCCGAAAAGGAGCTTCTACTTTAACTGCTTTACCATTAACATATTCAGTAGTTTGCACAGTAATACTGCCTGCTGGTCCGCTACCTTTAATTCCAAACAAATTGTTTGCTTTAACAGTCAACCCGCTACTGCCCCAACCCGATTCCAGAGCCGCCTGAGCTATCGTTAGTGATGCCGGAACCTTACTAATCTGCATGTCCTTCACAGCAAAATTAGCAATCTTCGCTATGAACCCAGTCTCCGTCATTTCATCACATCCTCTCCCTCTATTAAATGCAGAGCATAATGAAATGATTGTGCTTATCCCCTATCAGCAGAGACTTTTTGCTAGATTCGCTTCCTAATTTACAACAAAAAAAATACGCATTCTAAGAACACGTATCTCATTCACACTTATAAACACTATCAATCTCGTCTAGCAAATTTGTGATCTTACTATGTTCTGTAATTGTATAAGCTGCTCTCTCAACTTCACAACCTCACCTACTATAATAAGAGCAGGATTGTTGATCTTCATTGCGATTGCCAGCTTATCGATATTATCCAGTGTTCCAGTAATAGTCCGTTGGCTAACCGACGTACCATTTTCTATCAGCGCAATCGGAGTTTGAGCATCCTTGCCGTGTAGCAAGAGCTGTTCGCGAATCTGACTCAGTTGGCTAACCCCCATATAAATAACCAGAGTATCTACGCTATGCGCTAATCGATCCCAACGAATAGGAGCAACATGTTCAGGACAGCGACTACCAGTTACTACGGCAAAAGAAGCCGCTATGCCACGATGTGTTAAAGGAATCCCCGCGGAGGCGGCTACACCGATTGCAGAGGTTATACCAGGGATCACCTCATAAGGAATCCCCGCTTCCACTACAGCCAGCGCTTCTTCCCCACCCCTCCCGAATACAAAGGGGTCTCCTCCTTTAAGGCGAACAACCTTGTTGCCTTCAGAAGCATATTGAATGAGCAGCCCATTAATTTTCTCCTGCGACATTGAATGCTGACCTGGAGATTTACCACAATAGATTAGTACTACTCCGGCTTTGCTATAGTTAAGTAGCTCTTCATTTACCAAGCGGTCATATAAAATAACGTCTGCCTCTTGGATACGGCGCATAGCTTTAACCGTAATAAGCTCTATATCTCCCGGTCCCGCTCCGACAATAGCTACGCATCCCGGCTTCATAAGCTTTTCTCCAGCACAGCGTTTTCCAGAACTACGGGGTCTCTGCGACCAACCGATAAATCTGAAGCCTGAGCTAATTGACTGTCCTTGGAACTTTTTTGTGAGAGATATAATAGAATTCCGGTAAACAGGACCCCCCCTATAAAATTGCCTAGTAGAACAGGAATACCGTTCCATAACCACCAGTCACCAAAGCTAACACTCGCACCAAGCATCATCCCCGCGGGGATTACGAACATATTTACAACGGTGTGCTCAAACCCCTGTCCAAAGAAGGTTAAGATGGGCAACCACATGGCAATTATTTTGCCGGAGGTAGCGCTCGAAGTCATAGCCATAACTGCGCCCAAGGTAACCATCCAGTTACAGAGCATAGCTTTAATAATAACCAACAGCATTCCGTCTCCACCCATATTTTTATAAGCGATGGTCTTGGCTTCACTTGTATTAATTAGAGTTTGAATCATCGGGTTACTCATATCCGTCCCCATCTTAGTAATCGTAAGACCGTAAAGGACAGCATATACCGCACAACCGAGCAAATGTCCGATGATCACCCACAAATAGTTATTCAACATTCGTTTAACTGTTGTTTTCTTCTCCAGAACCGCCAAAGGTATTAGCGCGAAGCTACCTGTTACTAGCTCTAGACCGAGCAGAATAATCATTACAAACCCTACTGGAAAAATAATAGCTCCTACCATAGGAATCTTGGATTGCGCCGCAGCTGTATACGCCAACGTGGTGGCACAAGCTAGAATCGCTCCACCCAGACTACCTCTCACCAATAGCTGTAAGATAGATAACTCCGCTTTGTTCTTGCCGCTTTCTATCATTGCGTTCAGCACTTCACGCGGTTTGATATAATCCATGATTATTCCCCCTCTTAATTGGTCTTTTCTTTAAATGGTCACATAGATTGAGCCGCTATTCGGATCGACTTCTACCTCAAAAGTATTAATACAGCCTTTATCTGGATCCATAGCAACACCGCTATGCAGATCAATCTTCCAGTCGTGCAGCGGGCAGTGAACCTTCGTACCGCATACCATCCCTTCGGAAAGAGCACCACCTTTATGTGGACATTTATTCTCTACCGCAAGAACCTCACCATCCGAAAGTCGAAAGAGTGCGATCTCCATGTCATTGACTATAAAAGTTCGCGAACCTCTGGTATCAATATCCGTCACTTTCCCAACGAGCTTTTTGGTCATAGTCATCCTTAATCCCCCTTAAACAGTCTCAATTTACGTGATAGTTTCGAAATTCTTACGAAGTTCAGACTCATTTATGATTTGTTTCCATGGGTCCGTAGTCCGGCTAAGCACTGTCTCAATTCTTCCCTTGAGCGCCAACCGCTCTTCGCGGCTTTCAAGAGCTTTCTTTATACTATCCACCCCTACTCGTTCGACCCAGTGTGCGGTTCTCTCATTCCATCCGGCCTCTTCACGGTAATATTGTAAAAATGCACTTGCCCATTCGACTACCTCGTCTTCAGTCTTCACTACACATAGAAGATCCGTAGCCCTTACATGCACGCCTCCATTCCCACCAATATGCAGCTCCCATCCACCATCTATCGCAACAACACCAAAGTCTTTAATCGTTGCTTCCGCGCAATTACGGGGGCAGCCGGACACAGCGAGCTTCACTTTACCCGGCGTATTCAGGCGTTCGAATTGTTTCTCTAGTGTAATTCCCATACTGATTGAATCCTGGGTACCGAATCGGCAAAAGGTAGATCCTACACAGGTCTTCACTGTGCGCAGTGTTTTGCCATAAGCATGACCTGAAGGCATATCTAGCTCCTCCCACATCTTGGGTAAATCTTCTTTCTTAACACCGAGTAAATCCAGTCTTTGGCCTCCGGTAAACTTCACCATTGGAACATCAAACTTCTCGGCAACCTCTGCGATTTTTTTCAATTCCGAGGGTGAGGTTACACCGCCATAAATACGTGGAACCACAGAGTAAGTCCCATCCTTCTGGATGTTGGCGTGATAACGCTCATTCGTATAACGAGACTCTTTCTCGTCTACATAATCCTCCGGCCACAACATACCTAGATAATAATTAAGAGAAGGGCGACATTTCGCACAGCCTTCCTCCTGCCCCCATTCCAGAACGTTCATCACTTCTTTGACCGTCATTAGCTTCATTCTTTTAATCTCAGAAACAATCTCATCACGATTCAGCGTTGTGCAGCCACAAATTCCTTCTTTAACTACCGTGACCGAATCGCCTGCATACAGTTGCAATAATCCTTCCACAAGTGGCTTACAACCTCCACAGGAAGCAGATGCTTTGGTGCAAGCTTTAATTTGCCCTACGCTGTTACAGCCTCCAGACCCTATCGCTTCAGCAATTGTCCCTTTAGAAACTCCATTACATCCACAAATGATTTCATCATCCGGCATAGCTTCCAACCGATTCCCCTGTGTAGAGGAGAGCACATCCGCAGAGATTCCTAACAGAAGTTCCTTTTCCCTTCCTTTAACACTCTCTTTATTCTTAATGATCGAGAACAACCCCGCACCGTCGCCGGTGTCACCAAATAATACAGCTCCGATCAATACGTCATCTTGTATAACCAGCTTCTTGTAGACTCCTTCGATCTCATCCTGATATCGCAGTGATCTAGAGCCGGCCGGCTCAGCAAATTGTCCTGCTGAGAACACATCCACACCGGATACTTTCAGTTTGGTTGAAGTTACTGAACCCGTATATCCTTCTACTTTTACTCCAGCCAGCCTTTTTGCTAATACAGCACCTTGTTCATATAAAGGAGCCACAAGACCGTACGCGATCCCACGGTGCTCTGCACATTCACCCAGAGCAAAGATACCAGGAATATTCGTTTCCATATAATCATTCACGATAATTCCGCGGTTGATCTGCACACCACTCTTCTTCGCCAATTCAACATTTGGCTTGATGCCCACTGCCATAACAATAAGATCCGCATCGGCTGTGCTACCATCAGTGAATAGCAAACCCTTGACTCTCTTCTTCCCTAAGATCGCCTCCGACTGCTTGTGCAGCAGAAACCTCATCCCTTGAGCTTCCAGCTCTCTTCTTAGCATTATAGATGCAGCTTCATCCAGCTGGCGCTCCATAATATAATCGTGGATATGCACCACAGTGACTTCCATTCCGAGATGCAAAAGACCTCGTGCCGCTTCCAGTCCAAGTAGCCCCGCACCGATAACAATTGCTTTTTTAAAAGATTCCGCAGTTTTTTGCATCATCTGGCAATCCTTTATATCGCGAAAAGCAATAACACCTTCTTTATCCGCACCAGGGATCGACAACATAAAAGGATTTGAGCCTGTCGCTAAAATCAACTCATCGTAGGGAGCAACTATCCCTTTATCCGAATATACCTTACGACGCTCACTGTCTATTGAAATCACCGTATGACCCATATGCAACTTAATTCCTTGGCTGTGATACCATTCCAAATCATTGATGATAATCTCATTCATTTTCGCCCCACCGGCTAGAACGGAAGACAACATAATCCGGTTATAGTTTGGATAAGGCTCCGAGCCAAATATCGTAATCTCATACCCCTCAGGATTTAACTTAAGTAAATGTTCAATCATACGAACCCCTGCCATGCCATTACCGACCAACACCAGTTTCTTGCGAGCAGCTGTCATCTATATCTCTCTCCTCTCCGATTGGAAAACCCAAAAAGCCCGCTCCACTCCGCACGGAAACATACATTTCCATTGCGAGATGTGAAAGCAGGCGCCATTGCCGCTTCAATCGAATACACCGTTGTATTCGTGATTGATTCATTTGATAAAACGACTATACAACAGGAACTCACTTAACGTCAACAATTATGACATATAAAATTTTTATATCTTAAACACATCGACATTCTCGAATATATATGTTATATAAAATAACATCATAGTTAAGAAAGGGCGTCGAACTATGCATTCCCTGTTGATCATTCATAACAGCATGACAGAGAAGGACACAGCCGAGCGCTCAACTAGTTCACCGGACGCCGTTCTTCGTTCCTCCGGATATATTGTCACCACGGCCTTTACACAAGAAGAAGCTGTGACACAGATCAAAGATGCTGACGCCTCCATACTCCATTTACCCATCACAGAAATGAATAGCTGGGGAACCTTACTTATGCGTCATAAGATTGCACCAATTCTTTGGTGGTGTACCGACGAAACAGCCACGTTATCTCTTGCTGCATGTGAAGATAACATCATGGTGGATGGTGTGTTGTCTCCTACCATGCTTTCACAGGAGATTCATTGGATTCTTCATTTCAGTGCCAAACAATGCTTTGAACGGCAACAATGGCTTAAAGAGCGAGAACAACTACATGCCCGGATCGAAGAACGAAAATGGATTGATATGGCTAAAGGAATTCTGTCAAAGGTTAAGAACATTTCCGAATCCGAAGCGTATGATCTTCTCCGTAAACAAGCTATGAATGAACGCAAGCGCATGGTTGATGTTGCTACTTCAATCATTAAAGTATATCAATTACTGCAAGATCAAAACTGAGGGGGAATGCATCCTATGATCAACCTATTAAAAGAAGTGGCCAGAGGCAAACGAGGCGCTCGAGATCTCAATTATGAAGAATCTCTATTTGCCGCGGAGTCCATTCTCCGTCAAACGGCATCGCCTGCCCAAATTGGTGCTTTTCTGATTGCCGAGCGCATTAAGCTAGAAAGCATGGAAGAACTAGAAGCATTCGTCTACGTCTGCCGTAAATACGCGCACCGGGAATCACGACTTGAGCAGGGACTTGATTGTGCCGGTCCTTATGATGGAAGAAAATCCTCATTCATTGCAACTTTTCCCACTGCATTTCTATTGTCAGCTGCCGGACTGCCTGTCACCCTACATAGCTCTGCTTCTCTACCACCCAAATGGGGAATCACCTTACTGGATATCATTCATGAATCCGGCATCAAGAGCACAGCTTTAGGACGCACAAACGCCATCGCTGCCGCCTACGAGAGTGGTGTGCTATTCGTTGATGCTGAAAAATGGTGCCCTCCTCTCGGCGAAATTCGCACCATCCGTGAGGAAATTGGCATGAGAACCATATTTAATACAGCAGAGAAGCTAATTGACTACGCCTGTTCTCCTTTTATTGTCTTCGGTATATACCACAATACAGTCTTCGACCGGTTATCTAGGTTACTAATAAAGCTAGGCTATCAAAGGGCGTTAATCGTCCAAGGCGTGGAAGGCTCAGAGGACCTTTACATTGACCGACCGACCCGTGTATATACAATTGAAAAAGGTGTTGCAGCTCTTGATATCATTGATCCTGAAGTACTGGGTTTAGATACTACAGTTCCTGAAGTGCATTGGACCTCACAGCAACAGCTAGAAACTGCTGAGGCTGTTCTACAGGGCGGCGGTCACATGGCCTTCAATAATCAAACACTACTGAACGGTGCCGCAAGACTACATTTAGCTGGTAAGGTCAATTCAATCGAGGAAGGGCTATATACCTGCAAAAACTTACTGGATAATGGTGAAGCATGGAGCGTCTATATGAAATGGAGGGGAGCACTTCTCGGCAGCAAAACAGGTGCTATAGGTCCAGTATAAAAGAACCCTTAGCTTTCTCTTTCACTCATAATATGTAATATTAAGTAAAATTAACTTGTGAATCCCGTAGACTTAGCGTAATATATAGTAATAATTTACTATATAGGAGGGTCTAATAGACTATGCCTTCATATTATTTCAAAGAAGTATGGACACCTTTGCGCTGGGTTGGTATCAAATTATTTCGAGATGATGATGGATTCCTTTGGATTAAATGGTGGGCAAAGCCTAGAAAAAGACTACGGTAAAGCCTTCAATTGCTTATGCAATAATACATAGATAATAGGGGAATCAATCGCTATCACACTAGCAGCTGACTCCCCTAATTCTTAGTTCCCTACCTTAGCTCCAAAAGAGCGTGCCAACAGAACAGCCTGATCTATATCCATACGAACTCCCTGTAAATCCAGACTTTTTAAATCAATCCCCTCAAGAGTGGCGTCCCGCAGATCAGCCCCCTTTAGCTTGCATTGAGACAACTGCACACGACTTAAATCAGCTCCGCGCAGATCACTTTTTTGCAAATTACAGCCCATTAAATCCGCTTCCGTAAATCGAATCCCACGCAGATCCTGTCTGCTAAGATTGGTATGTCTTAGGTTCGTGTAGGACCAATCCCCTCCAATAAGGGTAATCCCGTCCAAATAAGCATTTGAGAAATCAGATCCTACCATTTTACAATCTTCAAATTTCGATACGAACAGATTTGCTCCCGTGAACTTACAGTTAGTAAAAGCCGAGCCTTTATGGTGTGACGCATTGAGCATGGCTCCAGTAAAATCGCAATCTACAAATCGACAACCGATGGTATTCATCTCTTCCATAGAGCTTCCTTTGAAGGAGCACTGCTCAAATGTACAGTTATTTAACTCCCCATCCTGCAAACTTCCTTGGTCAAAATTGTGTTTTTGAAACGTTTCATTAAGGTATTGGTACATATCGAGTCTCATCACCTTCATTAGAATTAAATAAATCCATTCTTATTAAAAATAGCACTTTAGTAGATTGTTCTCAACAATCCCTTTCGATATAATAGCAAATAAACGATAGGGAGGGAAATTATGGATGTGTCCAGCAGGAAAGAACCATTCCGCTATGTAATGAACCAGCCGCTTGAATGCTGGATTGAAGTTCCAATAAGTAATAACGGCCCAGGTGCAGGAAAGCTAACAGAAGCTGTATTGCTTGATCTTAGCCGATCCGGCTGCAAGGTGCGCACCCCTCTAAATCTTCGATTCACGGCGGGCGATACAAAGCTAATCATTCATCTTCAATTAAACGAAGAAAAACTTCAACTCGTGGGTAGCGTTCGTTGGGGCTGGATGTTCGGACTCGGCCAGTACCAATATGGAGTTAAACTTAAATTGAACGAGGACGAAGAAGAACGGCTACATAGAGAACTCGATATATGGACAGCCTCACTGCAAGCAGAGGGGTTGTAGAATTCAAAATAACAGATGCCCTCCTCATGGGAAGGCGTCTTTTTTTGCACAAAAACGAAGGCAAAGCTAATTAGCTCCGCCTTCGTGCTATGATCTGTATGAGTTATGCGCTTATAACTCAACTCTTTTCTTAACGAGTTTAACAATCACAAATATTAGAATTGCTGCAATCGTTGCTTCGAACAGGATTGGAAGTAAACCAAGAAAATACTGAGGAATTTCAATTTCATTTAAATTAGCTCCACCCTCAGTCACCTCAAACCGGAACGCACTTTCAAAAGAGATAAATTCATGATCGAACATCCAAGTCTCTAAAAATGAGATTATATTTTGAATTATAAAAAATGCTACTAACCCTATCCATACTTTCCCTTTAACTCTCACACTCCGTGCAACAGTTATGGAAAACATCACGAGTAACATAGAGAAGGCGGATGCCCACAAGATCATTAACACTGCATACGAAGAAACCGACCAGAAATCCTCCGGTAAAAATGAAGACGAAATCATCATTATATACACGCATAAATGAATATAAGCAATTATAAATAACCCGAGCAACAAACCTAAAAACAGCAGTACCGGTGACATAACCGTATGCAAGACTGGTAATGGTACGAGTCTCCGATTGTATAAACTCAAGTTCTGATTAAAGGTACGTAAAGTAAGAAAAAGAAGAACTACTCCCGCTACGACATAGGTAGTGATGTTCATCATAAACATTTCCTGATCCGAATTAATTGTAAAGCCTATCACAAACTGCACAAGAATGGTGATTACAAAAACGGCAAGAAATTTATCCCTATCTCGTCTAAAATCATACTTCACTAGCTTTAGCATTCCGCGTACACCTCTCTGAACAATTCATCTATGCTTTTACCTTGGCGTAGTCGGATATCCTCTACCGCCGTATGCATCACCATTTCTCCCTCTTTTATAAAAATCACATCATCAAATATCCGCTCAATATCCGATACTAAATGGGTTGATAAGAGTATGGTGCTGTCCTCTTCATAAAACTCTACTAACGCATTAAGAATTTTAGTTCTTGCTACTGGATCTACGCCACCGATTGGCTCATCAAGTAAATAAAGGCTAGCTCTGCGTGATAAGGCAAGTGTAAGCTGTAAGCGTTCATTCATCCCTTTAGACAGATCCTTTACCTTATCTTGTGTTCTTAACTTCATAAACTCCAACATTCGTGAAGCCTTCGTCTGATCAAAATCCGGATAGAAATCACTTTGGAACTTTAGAGCATCCGCAACATTCATCCAGGATTCTGTAAGCGGCTTATCCGGCATAAATGACACCACTGCTTTACTGTCTCTGCCTACAGAACCCCCTATGATCGACACATGTCCGGAGGTAGGCTGTGTAAGTCCTGCGATGATTTTCATTAGTGTGCTTTTACCGCTGCCATTACTACCTAGCAGTCCTGTGATCTTACCCGCATTCAGATTAAAGGAGACTCCTCGGAGAGCATGCTTGGATCTATATTTTTTAGTAACGTCATGAACCTCAAGTATATTTTCCAACTTGCTACTCCCCCTTTTCTCCATCCTTCTTCCGGATATTCTCCGCCACTACCGCTACAATATCTTCTCCTTGAAAACCGAGATCTTCCATGCCACGAATGAAACGATCTAGTACATCTTGTGCCATTTCTTTTTTTATGGTAAGGATAGTGTTTTCATTACTTGTAACATATCTTCCCATTCCACGCCGGGTCTCCACGATTTCTTCACGCTCCAGTTCCTGAAAAGTTCTTTGCACCGTATTCGGATTAATCTGCAAATCACTAGCAAGCTCACGTACAGAGAGAATTTTATCTCCCGGTTTTAGCTTACCTGTGACGATTTCACCTTTGATGTAGTTCATGATCTGGATATAAATCGGCAGGTTGTTATCGAATTCGATTGTCATGTTTAAGCAACATCCCTTCGTCTAAAGACGGAAAAGCCTATGAGTAGAAAGACAACTGTGTATAAGACTAGCATTATGATGGAAAAGGTCAGCGTCATTCCAGGTATAGGTGCTCCTCCACCTTCATAAGCAGATAAATTCAGGTTCGGGAATAATACATATTTATAGAACTCACGGGAAATGATCAATTTATCTATCATCAGCATAAACATAGTAACCCCGATGGTCACACCCGTTGAAGTCGTCAAAATCCCAATCATAAAAGCAAGCGTTACATACACAACTGTACTAACAGAGTTGTACATTAAACTGGTTAACATCTCGCGAATACCAGCCTCACCACCACTTAATCCGAACCATAATGCTCCTGATACAAAAACCGCCAACATGCCGACAATAGCCACTGTAAACGCATAAATCAGCACAACAGCATATTTGGATGCAAGTATTGCTGTACGGCTTCTTGCACGGATTAGAAGGAATTTGATGGTGCCCTGACTATATTCTTTTGAGACAATACCCGCTGTTCCGATGATTGCGAGAATGGTAATCACTTGCCCAATCCCTTGTGAAAGCAACATCATGGATGAGAACTCATACGCTGATCCAAACATGTCAGATGACACGGAATGCACAATGTATCCTATCAGCAGAGATAAAAGAATTATCAATAAATACGGAACGAAAAACGTACGTTTCTTCGAGAGCTTTAGCCATTCATTAACAATAAGATTATTAAATCTACGCAATGCGGTTCCCTCCTGTCCATTTCAAGAAATCTTCCTCTAAGCTTTGTTTATTCTCTATAATGCGGAAAACACCTACCCCTTTATTACTAAAAGTCGTCACTAGCTCGGGCACTCTACTATCATGCAGACTTACCGTCACCTCAGATCGAGCACTATCCATTGATAATAACTCTGCGTATTCCATCCCTTCCAAGAGGTTAATTGCTGATTCAACTGAACCTACACGAATTGTTAGCTTCACTTCTGTAGTTGTCTCCTGCTCTCCACCAATTGCTGTCACAGTCACCAGCTTGCCGTTCTGAATCACAATGGCACGATGGCAAATTTGTTCAATTTCAGTCAGTAAGTGGCTGGAGATTAGAATAGAAATCCCTTCAACCTCTGCAATTCTACGCATATAATCACGCATTTCTCTGATTCCAGCAGGATCTAGTCCGTTCGTAGGCTCATCTAGAATCAATAACTTCGGACGGTTCAGTAACGCCTGAGCAATCCCAAGACGTTGACGCATTCCCAGTGAATAAGCCTTCACTTTCTTATTCATCGCTTCCTGAAGCCCTACCAATTCCACAACCTCTTCAATTCTACCGGCCTCAATATTATCCGTCATTCTTTGGTATTGCTTTAGGTTATCAAGCCCTGTCATATAAGGATAGAACTCTGGATTCTCAATAATCGCACCGATATGCCCAATCGCTTTATTAAAATCATTCTTAACACTGTGACCTTGAATGATCACATCACCTTCGCTCATTCTTATTAAGCCCGTCATCATACGAATTGTTGTTGTCTTTCCTGCACCATTTGGTCCTAAGAGCCCTACAATTTCTCCCTTACGGATATCAAATGCCAACTTATCCACAATGGATTTCCCTTTAATGATCTTGCTTACCCCATTCATTTGCAAAACGATGGAGTCTTGCATGTGTTCGTTACTTTCCTGCTTCATGGTAATCCTCCCTGCCATCTAATTAATTATTGATTAGTTCATTTCATTGTGTCAGTGTCATAGTTGAATAGTACACTAATATATTATTGATGTAAAGCCCGAAAATAAAGAACTCCTCAAAATGGGGCTTACTATTAGACTATCAACCAAACCAAATAATCAAATGAACATAGATTAGATAACAAAGGAGGAATGACAAATGAAAAAGGAAGTTCATGTATCTCAGACTTTTCCACGCTTGACCGTTTACGACGAAGAAAACCTTAGAGGGAACCGCAGAATCTTGACTGGCAACCTGGGCATTCGGAATACAGACGCTATTCTCGATGGTATTGAAAGTCTTCGTTTCTTCTCCACCAGTAGCAATGCAACACTGGTATTGTTCACAAGAACTAGGTTTAGAGGGAACTTCCGCGTGATCCGTGGAAACCGCACCATCCGTGATTTGGACGATTTCATTTCCGGCAATGATGTGGAATCCATTATTTCAAGTAATCAGCGCTTAACCCTCGAACAAATTCGCACTATCCGTAGAACTGGCAACTTACCTGCGGGATATCGTCTGATCTAACAGCATCGCACAACAAGTAAGGAGTAATCTGGAGTTTGACTCCCAGGTTACTCCTTTTTTTCCCAGAATCATTTCCTATTAAATCAATTCCCGTTGCTGATCCTAACGACTTTCAGAATCTTCATAGGAATTTGATCTTATTCTTCCAAAATAGACACCAATCCCAGCAGATTCCCCCGTATCAGCATATGGTAAATGGACGGCATGTCAAATGACAGCATGTCAATCCAACAGGGAGGGATTAAACATGGTCGCCAATAAAGTAACATCCGTAATCTATCCCAGGCTAACAGTATATAGTGAAGAGAACTTTCGTGGGCGTCGAAGAACCTATCGCGGTAACCTGGGTTTTCCAGATGTTGATACTAT
This sequence comes from Paenibacillus sp. FSL R10-2734, assembly GCF_037963865.1. Classification (NCBI taxonomy): domain Bacteria; kingdom Bacillati; phylum Bacillota; class Bacilli; order Caryophanales; family Paenibacillaceae; genus Paenibacillus; species Paenibacillus sp. FSL R10-2734. The sequence continues at coordinate 4,706,053 of NZ_CP150170.1, forward strand.
CATTACAGGAATAGAAAGCTTACGCTTCTTCTCCACGAACCCGAATGCTACACTTGTGTTGTTCGATCGTTCAAGGTTCCGTGACAATTTCGTTATTTTGCGCGGTAACCGAAGCATCCGTGAACTGGATGATTTCCTGCGAAGAGGAGATGTCGAATCACTCATTGCAACCAATGAGCGACTGACCCGGGCACAGGTTCGCGCCATTCAGCGCACCGGCAACTTGCCTGCGGGATATCGTCTGATCTAATTATTCGAGGACATATTTTAAGCTATAAGCTTAAGGTGCGTCCTCTTTTATTTTCCGCTATAATGACTCCATACATATTAATAGAAAGAAGGTATCTTAATGGAACCAATCGTTTCTACTCGCTGGCTGCTTGCTCGGCTATACGAACCTGAACTTGTTATAGTCGATTGCCGTTTTTTACTCACTGATCCGGAAGCTGGACGTAAAGCCTACACAGAAGATCATATTCCCGGCGCAATCTATTTACACCTGGAAGAACAACTCTCAGCAGCAGTAAGCACACACGGTGGTCGTCATCCACTGCCCGAAATCTCGAAACTGACCTCCGCACTTAGCAAGGTTGGCATTAACAGAGATAGCATTGTTGTAGCCTATGATGATCAAGGCGGAGCTTATGCTTCCCGTCTGTGGTGGATGCTCCGTTATTTGGGTCATGAACGTGTGTATGTAATGGATGAAGGCTACTCTACTTGGAAAAAAGGTAAATTCCCAGTCAGTGATCATCAAGCGGTGCGCATTCCAAGCCAGTATGAAGCAGATGTTCAAACGGACATGCTTGTTAGCATGGAAGATGTGCAAACCGTGGTTAAGGGCGGTGGCGCATTGTTGATCGATTCACGGGAATCCCGCCGCTACGCAGGACTTGAAGAGCCGATTGATCCTAAAGCCGGTCACATTCCAGGAGCTATCAATAAGTTCTGGAAGGATGTGCTCGATGACCAAGGGCGCTGGAAATCAACTGAGGTGCTGAAAGAGCATTATGAGGGGATTGATCCTGAGCAAGAGATTATCGTGTACTGTGGATCAGGCGTAAGCGCCTGCCCAAATGTCCTCGCACTTGGGACAGCCGGGTTCAAGAATGTGAAGTTGTATGCAGGGAGTTGGAGTGATTGGATTTCGTATGAGGGGAATCCGATTGCGACGGGAGAAGAATAGAATAAAGAACCCGCGATCGGCGCGGCTTCTTGTGATTCCCTGGAAATCAGAGGCCTGATTTACCTTACCGGCGGCACATTGTATTCGATTTTTCGCATACATTTGGCTCGTTTACGTCACCGGCGGCACATTGTATTCGGTTTTTCGCATACATTTGGCTCGTTTACGTTACCTGGGGCATATTGTATTTGGTTTTTCGCATACATTTGGCTCGTTTACGTTACCTGGGGCATATTGTATTCGATTTTTCGCATACATTTGGCTCTTTTACGTTACCGGTGGCACATTGTATTCGGTTTTTCGCATACATTTGGCTCCATTACGTTACCGGCGGCACATTGTATTCGGTTTTTCGCATACATTTGGCTCGTTTACGTTACCGGTGACACATTGTATTCGATTTTTCGCATACATTTGGCTCGTTTACGTTACCTGGGGCATATTGTATTTGGTTTTTCGCATACATTGGCTCGTTTACGTTACCGGTGGCACATTGTATTCGGTTTTTCGAGTACTTTTGGCTCGTTTACGTTACCGGTGGCATATTGTATTCGATTTTTCGCATACATTTGGCTCGTTTACGTCACCGGCGGCACATTGTATTCGATTTTCCGCATACATTTGTATCGTTTACGTTACCGGTGGCACATTGTATTCGGTTTTTCGCATACATTTGGCTCGTTTACGTTACCTGGGGCATATTGTATTTGGTTTTCCATTCACATTCTCACGACGACCTTCATCTTCAAACCAAATCTGGACTTTGTAGCGTACCTATATATTCATAGTAAATGATCCGCTGAGATGAACCTCTTGCCACCGGGCGAAATTTACCTTTATCCACCAGCTTCCGGCAGTATTTAATGATCGTCATCGTGTGCAATTCCAGCTCTCTCGCAGCATCAGCCGGGCGAAGGACACGATGGTGCCGGATGGCTGCCCGCATCAGATCGCGCTCGATTCTGGAATAGGCTCTCTCAGCGGTTATCTTCGCAGACTTTTCTGCTAACAAATAAGAAAAGAGAATGTTCCGCATCGCAGAGAGAATGAAAGATGGATTTTCTTTTAGCTCATCCAGCGAGATATAGAGCACCGTGCAGTCTTGAGACTGTAGAAAAAGCCCGCGGTTCAAGTCCATCCGATATTTGCTACGATCCATTCCATGTGAGCCAAAGTCCATGATCTCAAATGCAATACGCGAGGCTCCGATCTCCCACAAAATAGGATCTGCCACGCCAGTCCTTAACTTCATATTCGGGGTGTAATCCGTGAAAATGTCCGGCTAGAGGCCACCATACCCGCTCGACAAACAAGCGGTTTCCGTAACCATGACCGCGTTTAAGTGCATCGAGCCGCTCTCCCTTCCTTAGTTTAAGATGATTACATAACCATTCATCATGCTCCCTCTCGAAACCCATTACCTATCCCCTCGCTCTGCAATGAAATATGTTTCTACACACACAAAACCCCGCCTCTATTCCTAAAGGAAAGGAGACGGGGCATTCTTTGCCTCGTTTGGTTTTATCTATACATAGTGTGCCACATTATCATTAGAAGGCACAATAGGAAATTGGAAGGATCATTCAGGACAAGGCTATAAAGGAGGGTTGCGAATTGATCCAGAGTCTGTGCTGTCGTTTATTTTTGTAAATAATTCCTGTTTGCAATCAATAAGATTATACTCCTAATATAACTATAGACAGGGCCGGATATACAAACATACAACTGTATGCAGTGAGCTAGAGTGATTGGGTTTCGTATGAGGAAATTGTGGTAGCTCCTGAGGAAGATTAGGGTTAAAAGCGCATGGTTGATATCTGGTCACACGATTATATGAAAGAGAAGCAACTGTCAGCATCCCGGAGCATCCGGCCGCACTTTTGCGAAACGGTCCGCTGAGGACTCCCGTTCCATTCTGAGTAGTGCTCACCCTATCTGAGGACAGTTGGTCCACGTTGGGTTCGACCAGGATTTTCTGTATAATGGTAAATATTACGTCGGATGTGATGTTAAACGTACGAACTGACATGTAAACAAAGTCCATGCGGCGTCTGAAACCACGAATCGGAAAGGATGAAGTAAATTGAGTTATACTGATCTGTTGGAACGGAAGAGCGAAATCTTGAAGAAAACGGTCGAGAACTGGGTTTTGAAAGAAAATCGCGAAGGCTTGAACCTTCAAGAGGCTCATATTTACCAGAATATGCTCAAGGAATTTCATCAGAACGAACATGAATTGAATGGGGTACGAGACGAGGAAGCAGTTAAGCGCCAGGACAACGGGTCCACAGAAAAGGAAGACACCGTAACCGTTCGCAAACATGCGGCACAAACGGCATGATCTCAGAAAATGTGCGCGTAAGAATATGAGAGGCTGCCCGGGAAGTTTGGGCAGTTTTTTTCCGTACATTCCATTCGCCGCCGACCTCCGAAACAAACGCTCTATAATCTAGCAAGCTGAGGATATCGCTCTATGACGTTGACCTTGTCTGTGCCAAGTAAACCATTAGAGTACAGAGCTAGCTCCTGCACGTCACGACTGCCCGAATGTGCTGTGCTGGAGAAATCCGGACATAAGCATGTGAAGTTGTAAGCAGGTATCTGGAGTGATTGGATTTCGTATGAGGGGAATTCGGTGGCTATTGGGGAAGAAAAATTATGTAAGAAGGGGTGATTAGCCCCCTACTCCTCTAGCTCATCCAGCTTCGCTTCCAGTTCAGTCAGTTTGAGATTCGCTTGATCCAATATCTCTTGTTGCTCTGCGGCTTTTGCTCGTTTTATTTCTTTTTTGATGGCCTCAATCTGTTGTTCCAAATAGAGAATTTCGGCTTCATTTCCTGAGTTGTTCCAGATCTGTGAGTAAGTCATAGCCAGTCTCCTTTTTTCTAAGTAAGAAAAGCTTTCCCCAAAGTTCAATTGAATTTCAGGAGAGCTTTTTTTCTCTGTACATGAGTTTCAAATCATAGCCCTTATCCCGCATTAGACTTTATCTCGCTGGTGCTGTGTATCCCTCACCCCTGCTCCTGTGCTGCATCCTTTATTAACGGCAACCCAGCTTCAACCAAACGTTTGTTACGAATGAAGAAAATGGACAGTATCACAATAAACAACCCCGTTCCAACAAGAAGCCATTCAATATCAATCACATCCGAAAGCGGACCGAATATCAGCATTCCGATTGGCATCATGGAAGTCGATATCATACCAAAAACTCCAAATATGCGTCCCAAATAATCAGGATCTACTTTCTCTTGTATCATTACGGTTGTCGGTGTATTAAAGATAGGCATAGCAACACCGAATATAGCCATCATAGCCAAGTAGACCCAAAATATAGGTACAATACCCAAAGCTAACGTACAAACGCCCATAATCATGCTAGCGAAAGTCATCGTATATACTTTGTTGCGGAAACCGCCCCATGATGCAATAATCGCTCCGCCAGCCATCATACCGATAGAGAAAGCAATTTCAATAGCTGTCAATCGCCAATAATCATCTCCAAAGCTGCGTGTCACTTGTAGCGGTGTTAAAAATGCTGCCGGTGCCATCAATACAAAGAAAAAGGCGAAAAAGATAAAAAAGGTCTTGAGAAAGCTGTGGGTTTTAATATAGTTCAAACCCTGTTTAAAGTCATCCAAATAGCTAGTCGTTTGCTTATCAGTCGCTTTTTTATGCAAAGATATTTTCAAAAAGAAAGATAATGTAATGATCGCTATCGCCGCTGTGACAACATCGATAAAGAAAATCACCTCGATTGTTGACAGTGTAAGCAACGACGCGCTTACGATAGGCGCAACAAACATCATAAGCGCTTGAAGACTTCCGTTTATTCCATTTACCTTCGTCAGCTTATCCTCTGGTACGATTTGAGGTAATATTGCCCCAACGGCAGGCGTTTGAATCCCTGCTCCGAGCGCGCGTACTGCAGCAATGGCGAACAATAACCATATCTCGTCATAACCCAACAAAAATGTAATGGCTAAAATCAGTGTGACAAAGGCAATTATCGCATCTGCTATAATAATAAGATATTTTCGATTGAAACGATCTGCCCATACTCCTGCAAACGGAGATAATATAAAGGTAGGAATGAAACCACAAATAATAAATAACGTCATCATCATACCCGATTTTGTTGTGAGTGTTACGTACCACATTATTGCATATTGAACTAATGCAGAGCCAAATAACGAAAATGTTTGACTACTTAAAAAGATAATAATATCCCGTTTCCAATGTTTTTTGTTTGGTGATTCAGTTGGTATCACTTTATCTAACTCCTCCATTTTAAAAAAATAACATCACACTCTTCCCACTCGTTTACTTCAATTAATAACCAAAACCGTTATTTCTAATCCTATGTACGAGTATTTTGTATAAATCCACATTCCTAGAATAACACAGAAATATTCAAAATTTAGACCTTTTTCTTTAGCCAATCCAAAAAGCATCATCTCTTCTCTCTAAACCGCGGTTACTCACACGAAGCATGGAATTAAGGTTTGCTTGTCAGTCTGTGCACATAAAAGCCGGTATGCCCTCTTTCGAAGAGTTACCGGCTCTTTGTTTATCACTAATTCATTTCTCACCAACAACTCTCCATTTATGCAAACAAATCGATCATACTAGTTAGAAGTTCGCGAGCCGTTTGCCGGTCTTTTTTAGCGTTTATTTCATTCTCCGTTTATAAACCCGCATGGCCGAAGCCCAGAAGAACCCGAGTATTGCCAAGCTCCATAAAACCGCCACAAGCGTAGTTTTATCCGCCGTTCCTCCGAGTAAAAGTGAACGAATGCTCTCGATAAGCGGCGTCATGGGCTGATATTCCGCGAATGCGCGGATCGCCGCGGGCATGCTGTCAGTCGGGGCAAAGGCTGAGCTAACGAATAAAAGCAACATCAGAATGTAAGAAAACACTCCGGCTCCCTCAAAAGATTTGGCAAGCAAGCCAAAGGTGACGGCAATCCAAGTAAACGCAAGAACACTAAGCAACAAAATGCCAATAGCTAATACCCAACCGAGTACATCCGCTTTCGGTCGAAATCCCATGCCGAAGGCAACGAGGAATATGGCAAGCAATGAAATGACGTTAAAAACTAATGATGCCACCACATGACCACCTAGAATGGAGGCTTTTGCGATCGGCATGGAGTGGAATCGCTCGAATATTCCTTTCGTGAGATCATTATTGATACGGAGAGAAGAATAGGCCACGCCACTGGCAATACAAAAAAGCAATATTCCGGGAACAATATAATCGATATACCTTACATCACCAGTGTTCATCGCTCCGCCAAAGATGTAAACGAAGAGCAGCATGATCATGATCGGCATGGCGATGACGGTAATAATCGTATCGATGCTACGCGTGGAGTGACGGATGACACGCCCACTCATGACGGCGGTATCGCCTAGAAAATGAATGAATTTCATTGGAAGTCCTCCTTTTTGCTGGTGACGATTGCGAGAAACACATCTTCAAGCGTGGGCAGTTTCTGAGCAAACTCGGCAATTTCTATGTCACTTTCTGCCGCTTTCGTTAGTAATCGCATCATTTGCTTTGTACTTCCATCAGTAATGACCGAGAGCGTGAGATTGTTCGAATCTGCAGTTGCGTTGAATTCCTTTAACAGGTCGCGTGCTTGATTTAGCGTTGTTTCATTGTCGAATCGAAGTTCGATATGCCCCCGAGGCAATCTGTTTTTAAGCTCCGCCGGACTGCCGCTTGCCACGATATGACCTTCGTGTAAAATCGCGATTTGATCGGCTAGATGGTCGGCTTCCTCTAAATACTGTGTCGTTAAAAAGACAGTGACACCCGATCTCGCTAAATCCTTGATCATATCCCACATAGCAATACGGGCTTGTGGGTCAAGACCGGTGGTCGGCTCGTCGAGAAAGATAACCGACGGGTTGCCTAATAAGCTCATAGCCAAATCCAAGCGCCGACACATACCTCCGGAATAAGTAGAGATTCGGCGGTCAGCGGCATCGAGCAAGTCAAAGCGGCGCAGCAACTCCTCAGCTTGTTTGTCAGGGTCGGGCAAATGGCGAAGTTTGGCCATCATTCGCAGATTCTCGCGCCCAGTCAGGATATAGTCTGCGGTTACGCTTTGTCCTGTCAGGCTGATCTCCTTGCGAACATGTTCGGGTTGTTTAGTTACATCACTTCCATTAATCTTTGCGCTACCGCTGTCGGGCTGGAGCAAGGTAGCAAGAATTTTGATCATTGTGGTTTTACCAGCTCCGTTGGATCCGAGAAGGGCAAAGGTTGAACCCTTCTGTACGGTGAGGTCCACCCCTCGCAACACTGCTACGTTTTTATAGGATTTTTTGAGGCCGATTACCTCAATAGCCCAATCGTTCGATGTCATCCTAATCTCCCCCTATCTTCCAAGTTTTTTATGAATGGATTCGTTCATTTTAGTTCGCATTTTCCCTGTCCAAGTTTGAGCTGAAACACCTTCAAGCAAACCGTCGCAGAATGCCATAACGTCATCCCCTACAATTTCCAGAACATCTCGACCTTCAGCAGCCCCCATCTCAAACATGTCGAGCATTTCGGGGAACAGGTTGATGACGCTAGAATCGTTAGACGAGAAGTTCAGCATGTATCGCGATGCGATATTGTAAACTTCGCGGTAATCGTTCGGGAGCGCTTTTGAACGTTTTACGCACTCTTTGTACGCTTTCTTTTGAACACGCAAATCTTTTAGCCAAGCGGAAAAGTTCTTATACACGGCTATCCTCCTTTAGTTGAGCAAGTCTTGACGAAACATATCCCCATTTCTCCCAAAACTGGGACAGTTCGTTCTGCCCGGATTCATTCAAGCTATAAAATTTCCTTGGCGGCCCTATTTCGGACGGTTTTTTCTCGATATCGACGAGTTTATTTTTTTCTAGCCGAATCAAGATGGTGTATACCGTTCCTTCGACAACATCTTCAAAACCGAGCGTATTTAGCGTTTTTACGATTTCATACCCATAGGTTTCTCTCCTGCTGATGATTTCAAGTACGCAGCCTTCCAAAACTCCTTTCAGCATTTCCGTAAGGTTTTCCATTTAAGTCCTCCAATACTACTCTGTATTGCTTAGTACCACTACATAGTATCACCGAGTAGTCATTTTGTAAATAGGTGGAAAAGCGGATTGCTTAAAAAAAATGATTGCCGGAGCGATTGGATGTCTTCGCTGACAGCCCAATTTCGCTTAGTAAAAAATAAAAGCCCAGAGACCGCACTGGCCGTGGAGCTTTGGAAATTGCGTCTGGAGCGAACTCTTAAACGAAAACCAAAATAAAGCCAAGTATTCCTGAAGCCCATTACAACAGTGTAGTTATCATATATGCAATAGTAGAATTCCATTAATATTCCATTAAGATTTGAACATCTCAAAAATGTTATGTTGAGAAAGTCACTTAATAAATATTAAAAAATAACACTAAACGGTAGGTAGAGTAACAATCATGAACAACAAATTTTTTTACAGGTCTTTCGTATTGGCTCATGGTTTGACCTTCGCCACGTCGTATAGCGGCAGTTTGATTTCCGCGGAGAAGTCGTCAGCTGATTTCACCGACCTAAAGGACTTAGACGCAGCGACGAAGTCCAAATTCGATGCGATGATATCAGCGGGTATCTTTGACGGTGTATCCGACACCACTTTCGGATTGAAAGATGAGATGAATCGCGCTCAATTCGCGAAGGTAGCAGCACTTGTTACTGGGTTGAACGTCAACTTGGATCTCAAGAAATCTTCCTTCAGTGACGTAGACGGCTATGCGCTACCCTATATCGAAGCATTGAAGAATGCAGGAATAACGGTTGGATTCGGTGATGGCACATACAACCCTGCGGGTAAGGTTACCAATGAGCAATTAGCCACATTTTTAGTACGAGCATTGGGCAAGGATGCTGATGCAAAATCAAAGGCCGCTTCAGGCGTTGGCGATCCCACTGTTACCAATTGGGCTAAAGGTTACGTCGAGTTGGCTCTCGAGCTTAAATTACTAAATAACGCTCCGAACGGTACGTTCGGCGGAAATGTACCAGCAGATCGAGAACTACTTGTTAAAGGATCCTTCCAATCCGCCAAAACGCTCGAAGAGTCTAAACCTCTGATTGTAACAGGAGGATTATTTGAGACAGGTGACAAATTGAATTTGAAATTGACGGTACAGATCGACCCCAAGTCCATCGACCTATCCAAAATTATTATTAACGGCGTACCGCTAGATCCGAAGCTAGACAGCTTCGAGTTGTCCAAGGACGGGAAGACGATCATTATCAAGTTGCATAAATCTTTACAATTCGTCGATCCGTCCAAAATGCCGAAAATCGATATAAGCGGCCTGACAACGCTATACGGAAACTCAGTGAAAAACGATGAGATGAACCCGATCCCGGTTACAGCAACCGAGTCACTAGTCATCAAACCTAAGCCCACTACATCATCGATATCGGAGCCTGCGCAGAATCCAAGCCCAGAACCAACTCCGAGCCCAAGCCCAGAACCGACCCCGAGCCCGAGTCCAGAACCGACTCCGAGCCCGAGCCAGAATCCAAACCCAAACCCGAACCCAAACCCAAACCCGAACCCAAACCCAAACCCGATCGATTGAATGTGAATCCGGTGACTACTGAGAAAGAAGAAAAGCTGAAAGTCTAATAGTAGTATTTTATCTTTGCGTACAGAGCATGGTGGTATGAATGCCCCCTTCGCTCTGTATTTTTTATGGTTAGAGAACTAAAAATGCTTGCAGGCAAACAAATGATCATGGTCTTCTAGGTCCACCGTTTAGCAAAAGAAAAAGTAGGTGTGCAGAAATAACTGCTCACCTACTTTTTTTAACTTATATTTAATCCGTTATTTCATCAATGAGTGAGATTGAGCCAGTAAAGAGCATATTTAATCGTTTACATTACATTTCTTCAACTTGTCATAAAAGTTAACATCGGTATATAGTTCCGTTATATAAATCGTGATATATGTCATATTATATGACGCGATTAATAAAACGATATAAGGGAGCTTACAGACTAACTATGACTAAAAAATCATCCATTCTTAAACTAACCCTTCTCTCCTCGCTGTTTCATTATTACCTGGATTACAACCGTCGAAAGTATCTGCAAGCCGTGCAACCCCGAATTTAACCGAAATCGCTGGACTTGTACAACCCATTATTGATAACGCCTCGAAAGATGGCATACGTGTATCGGTTGGTATTGAGGACCTGAGCGGCTCGTATGGAGGCGAAGGAATTTTACTTGGCAAAGACGACACATATAAACCTGCCAGTACAATTAAGATGGCTCTCGTATCGACGCTTATGCAACAAGTCGATAACGGTATGCTCAAATTAAGCGATATGGTTACAGTTAAACCTTCCGATGTTGTGGGTGGGACAGGCTCACTACAAAAAGAGAATTTTCCGCAAGACGTAACACTTGGTCGTCTAGCTCGTCTTATGATTACACAATCGGATAATACGGCTACAAATGTTCTCATCGACGTCGTCGGTTTAGATAAGGTACAGGCATTGCTGGATAAGCTCAACTTAAAGGTTATGCATCTTGGCCGTAAAATGTTCGCAGCTGCTCCGACACCTGCACAAGATAATTATATTAATGCCAAGGACTTGCTAACCCTCCTTGAGGACATCTACGACGGCACATTCTTAAGTACCGAGTCACGCAACCAAATCATTGCTTGGATGGGTGCGCAGGAAGTTAACACTAAATTCGGGGCCGCTTTACCCAATGCCCCGATCGCCCATAAAACGGGTGAAAATGCCAACGTTACCCATGATGTTGGATACTTTCTTCTACCCGGTCGTGAGCTTGCTATCAGTGTTATGACTGAGGTTACAACCACAGATGATTTCGATAAAGCACAAGCACTAGGAAACCCTGTCGTGCAACAAATTGCGAAGTCCGTTTACAATCAATTGTTAGTAGATAACACAGCTGATGTTGGAGAGTTTGTAACTAGAGCAGAGTTCACATCTTTACTAGCTCGCGAGCTTGGACTTAAATCCTCGCAGCAAGGAAAAGAATTCTCTGATGTAGTACAAGGTAGCCCTTTCTATGAAGATATAATGGCAGCACGTGAAGCAGGTCTCATTACGGCTTGTCTGATAACAGCTTTGGCGCGGATACGATCATAACGAGAGCAGAGATGACTACGATGTTTATTCGCGCTTATGAACTCGTGCACGGTAAAGTCAACTCTGGAATTTTAGAATTGCCATACAAGGATAATTCGCAATTACCAAGTTGGGCTAAGGAATCTGTTCTAAAAGCAACCTCCTTGAAAAAAATCAACGGCTTTACTGACGGAACCTTCGGTCTTTTAATTCAGGCCAAGTATTCTGATGGCATTACGGTCATCTCCGGACTTTGGACACTTTCGAAATAAACGATTCATTCACCTACCCTAACAACACACAGTGTTTGGACGTTGTACAAGGGGAATCATGGTTACACACTTTTTTATTTCACTAGAAGAAGACCATGGGCTTAATTCAACAAACGGATAATTTGCTATATAAAAGGAGCAACCTGGAGTTCAGCGCCCAGATTGCTCCTTTTAGTATAATTTCACACATGTAACTCTAAGGTTAGGGAATCATCAGACTCAAGCCGTGGATTCCATCCGTTTAGCCAGTGCAGGTCTAAGGTACCCCCAGAAGCAGAAATGAAGTCCGTTACTCGTACAACCTGCATGCCTTCAATCCTTCGTTCTTTAATGCGAACCGATTGTCCAACCTGTTGTGTTCGCCAAGATGTGATAAGCACAAGTTTCCTTGCTTCGGTTAACATCCACATCCAGCATCCCGCTACCGAGACGAAGTCTGCGAACGGAGAGCAAGTCCATTCCTACCGGCAACATGGGATGAAGCGATATTTGCCGTGCCGTATAATCAAGCCGCAAGCCGAGCATCACTTCAATAAACACGAACGGCGTAGCGGCCGCCCACGCCTGAGGAGAGCATGCGACCGGGTAACGAAGCGGCGCACCCTTATTCGTGGTATAACCGCAGAACAGTTCTGGTAGACGATGATTTTCAAAGCTAGCACCGGCGGCAAGTAAGCCTTCCATAACGATTAACGCTTCCTTGTGGAAGCCTTCGTGATTCATTCCCATAAGACACAGGGAGTTATCGTGCGGCCAAACGCTTCCGTTATGATAGCTGATCGGATTGTAGCCCTTTTCCCCCTCTGCCATCGTTCGAATTCCGTAACCGCTGAACAATTCCTTGGATACTAACTTGTCGGCGACTGCTTCAGCCCTATGTGATTCCAGCATACCTGACATGAGGAGGTGTCCGGGATTCGAAGTAACAGTTTCAACTTGTTTTCTGTCGCCATCGAGAGCCAGAGCATAAAATCGGTCACCTTCCACCCAAAATTCCTTCTCAAACAGCTTCGCCAATTCTTCCGCTTCAGCGATAAGATTACTGGACCAAGCGATCATTTTGTAATCGTTCGAATACGGCTTCATCATGCGGAGGAGCTCCGCAATCGTTGTCTTAGCTTGATAGACATAACCCTGCACTTCGACGAGGGCGATCGGAGCTTTCGCATATTCCCCGTTACGATGTATAACAGAATCGGATGAGTCCTTCCACCCTTGATTCGTAATACCTTTGGCGGATTTGGTGTTATATGTCAAGAAGTTGCTTTCATCCAAATCGCCGCAAGCATCGATCCATTCCAGCGCCCGCTTGATGTTGGGTATCATCTCTTCAAACAACAGCAAATCATCGGTCCATTTGACATATTCACCGATTAGGATTAGAAATAGCGGCGTCGCGTCAACCGTACCATAATACGGTTTAAACGGCACCTGGTTCGTATTCGCTAGCTCGCCATCGCGCAGCTCGTGCATGATTTTCCCCGGCTGCTCATCGCGCCAGCTATCCGACTTTTCCCCTTGATATCGGGCCATCGTCATAATCGTGCCCTTGGCGATTTCGGGATGAACAGGTAGTAGCTGCAACGCCGTGATCAGGCTGTCGCGTCCGAACGGTACAGCATACCAAGGCAAGCCCGCCACGGGAAACAAGCCGAAACCGAGATCCGTGAGCAGCGCCCTAATATCTGACAAACCGCGTCGATAGAGATGATCGAAAAACGGATGATCGCTGCTCACCCATGTCGAAGTTTTCTCCCAATTTGTATACGAGCGCTGTAGCTCTTGAATGGCGATAGCATGCGAATGGCGCTCGGGATAGACTTCGTCGATGACTGGGACAAAGAACAGATTGATCGACGTCAATTGCCCCGCTTCCAAATCCATTTGATAGGTAATCACCGCTCCTTCCTTCGAAACGGCAACATGGGCAGGCGCCTCCATCCACTCAACGAGCAGCGACCGCTTTACATCGTCCACTCCGCCATAATCGATCGAAAACCCGGACGTTAGCTGCCGAACCCCTGTCTTCTGTCCGACTTGGCCATCTTGAAATCCGCGAATGACAAACATATCTTGGAAATCGGCATCGATCTCCAGATTGATGCTGACACGTTGGCTATGCGGATTGAAGTTGGTCACTCCAATCGTTTCATAGAGAATACCTTTATAGATAAATCGCGTTCGCACGATCTCTACGGATTCGCGCCATAGCTTTTCTCCATCTTTGATATCGGGCTTCGTAAGCACGATATTCGAGACATAGTTCCGGTCAACGTTGGAAGCAAGCATAATCGGTTTTGCCCCGTTGACGGTCAACGCCATGCGGCTGAGAAACCGCGTATCTTTCGTATATAAACCGAAGCCTTCCTTGGAATCGGTCAATATATCACCGGATAAATCCGTTATGAGAAACAAATCGTTTTCTTTGATTACGCTGTATGCCACAGCTACACCTCGTTCATTTTCATTAACTATCCTTTAACCCCGGAAGAAGCCACGCTTTGCTGCACTTGCTCCTGAACAAGCACGTAAATCACAATCCCCGGAAGAATCACCATCATTAGCGCAGCGAACATTCTTGTATAATTGTAGGAGAACGCTTCGTTAAAAAATTCCAGTGCCACCGGCAACGTTCTGTTCTTCTCGCTGGTCGTCAATATCAGTGCGTAGAAGTATTCATTCCAATTGTTCAAGAACATTAAAATGCCGGCTGTCGAAATGCCCGATTTGGCCAACGGCATGTTTACGTTCCAGAAGATTCTCCAGAAGCCCGCGCCGTCGATTAAAGCTGATTCGTCAAGATCTTTGGGAATTGCGATAAACGATAACCGCAGGATGAACAATGCCAGAGCCATTCCGAAAGATGCATACACGAGAATCAATGCGGTCTTCGTATCATAGAGATCGAGGTTCATGATGATCGTGAAGATAGGCTGCGCACGGGCATATCCCGGGATCAGCAACGTAATGGTACAAAGGATAAATAAGAACGATTTGCCGCGAAAATTGAATTTCCCGAAAATATAACCGGCCATCGTGTAAATGAACAGCGCAATCAAAGTCGAGGCTATCGCAATGAACATGGAATTCATAAAGTACCCCAAAAAATTGTACTGTGTGAAAACATCCATGTATGCTTGAAAGTCAATTTTTTTCGGCAGAGAAAAAGGATCATTCAATATTTCTTTGTTTGATTTGAAGGAAGACAACAGAATCCATAAGATCGGGAATATCGACACCAAGACCGTAAACGTCATGACGCTGTAAGAGACAATGAGTTCAGGCCATTTTCGGATGTTTATTATCACTTTTACACCCCTCAATAAGTACTCTCGTTCATCTTAAACACCCGATTGATCAGCAGAAGGACCAGGATGCCAAGTAGAATCATGATCGTCGCTGCCGCGTTGGCGTAACCATAGTTGTAATTAACGATGCCGTCATAGAGCATCAGCGTTATGTTATAGGTATCGTTACCCGGCCCACCTCGAGAGGTAAGTGCCACTTCCTCGAAGCCGGCAATCCGCGCAGTGACAGACAATATGATGCCTGTTCCAATCGCTTTTTTGACAAGCGGCAGGTTTATATGACGGATCATCCCCCACTCGCTCGCTCCGTCCAACAGCGCAGCTTCATGAACTTCCTTGGGAATGGCCATCAAATCGTTATAGACGATCAAGGTAACGTACACGGCATAAAACAACCAAGTGAGCGTTATAGCGAAAAAAGAGGCAGGGGAATCGAAAAACCAATTGACATGAAAATCCGAAAAGCCGATGCTTCTGATCATATGGTTCAAAATGCCGATTTCATCGTTGAAGAACAGTTTGTAAATGATCGCCCAAGCAGCGGCGGAGATGACCATCGGCACCATAAACACACCCCGAACGAATCTCCATCCGATATGTTTCTTGTACAATACGAACGCAACCAGTGTGCCGAATCCGACGTGCAGCGTAGCCGCCATAAGCGACCACAGTAGAATATTACGCAAGGCAATGAAGAAGGTGTTGTCATACGTAATGAGATGGATATAATTATTTAAACCGTTAAATTCGGGGGCGCGAAGACCGTCCCACTCCATAAATCCAGTCACGAGCACCGTTCCGATCGGGACGATGTAAAACAAAGCCAGCACGAGAACCGTTGGCGCCAAGAACGCCGCAATCCATACATTCAACCACTTGATTTTCATTTTTTCACCTCTTTTTCTGCAATGAGCCCTCTCACTACGAGTGGAGGGCTCTTCCGTTGCGGCTTATTTTTTGAATTGTTGCGCTTTCTTCGTTAAATGCTCGGCGAATTGCTCCGGCGTCATTTTGTCTTGTGCCAGCAGCGGTAGATAACCGCTAAACTCTTTGGACGAAATCTGATCCGGCCACACATCCGCCATGGATTGAGCGATCATCTTCAGATCGCTGCTCACGGACCGGTTCATCTCGGCCAAAATTGGATTCAGCTTGGAGGTGAACTCGGCGGAAGTTTGAATGTTAGGCGCTTGCCCGCCTTCGGCAACCATATACGCTTCTACCTCCTCAGGAGAACGGATGAATTCGATGAACGCAAGTGCCGCTTCCGTCTCCTCCTGCTTCAGCCCCTTCGGAATCCACCAAGAGTACTCGGCTGTCGTGGCCAGCCCAATGCCGCCGGGATACAGAGAAACGCCTACCTTCTTGTCAAATCCCTCCGGCGCTTTCGTCGTATCCGAGAAGTCTCCGACCATCCAAGTCCCGTTCGCGATAATCGCCGTTTTTTCGTTCAGGAAGTTGTTGGCGGAATCCGCGTAAGCGGCGCCAAGCGCATTGTCCGTCGTGTATTCCTTAAGCCATTTTTGTACTT
The DNA here is from genome assembly GCF_037963865.1 of Paenibacillus sp. FSL R10-2734. NCBI lineage: Bacteria > Bacillati > Bacillota > Bacilli > Caryophanales > Paenibacillaceae > Paenibacillus > Paenibacillus sp. FSL R10-2734. The sequence continues at coordinate 4,722,500 of NZ_CP150170.1, forward strand.
CACCAAATGCCTTGACCCACATCTGGCTCGTATAATCAAATTCTTTGTCTGCGCGATTGCTCTTCAGCACTTCTTCAGCGCCTGGCTCGTTAGCCATGAAAGCGGATGCAAGAAGCATCGTGGTCCAGGCGTTTTCCCCAGTCATCAGAGAAAGCGGTGTGATGCCTTTATCCTTAAGTGCTTGAAGCGCCTGATCGAATTCTTCGAAATTCATTTGCGCGATTGGTTTCGTAATTCCCGCGTCTGCAAACATTTCTTTATTGTAGAACAAGCCGATCGGACGAACTACGGAAGACGGCATGGTGTAAATCTTACCATCTCTTGTATTGAATGCGACGGAATCCTCGATCAGAGACGCTTTCAATTCCGGCTTTGAATCTAAAAATGGCTTCAGATCGTAAATCTCGTCTTTCTCAATCAGAGTCTCGACAAGCTCATTGGCTCCTTTTTCGATGAGTGCGGGCAGCTCTTTTTGCTGCCAAAGAAGCTTGATTTTGTCATTATAGTCATCGTTCGGTACTTCTTCGATTTGAATTTCATATTTGTCGGCATACTTTGTGTTGAAGCGCTCTACTTGCGGTAGGAAAAATTTCGCCCCTACGTTCTGACCTGACTTATAATGCGGAATTTTAAGTACAACTTTTTCTTGTACGGCGGTTTCCACCGGTTTATCGGTGCTTTCCCCCGACGAGCTTGGCGTACCCGATGCGCTACCTCCATCATTGTTGGACCCACATCCTGTTAAACCCAGTGCCATGGTCAAACACAGCATCGATACGATTTTGAATCTCTTCATAAGCCCATTTCTCCCCTTTTAGTCAGTAGTTTTTATTTAAAGATTTCCGAAGGAAACCCTTAAAACGGTGTCTGACTGAGATCATCCAAAACGTTTCGGAAAAAGGTTACAAAAAAGCTGTTAGCCTTTTTGCAACCGATCCGTACTCTCACGGATAATGAGCCGATTATCAAGCACGATTTTATGCTTGACTTTGCGCCCTTCTATCATATCGATGAGCATTTGCGCTGCTTGATAGCCCATCTCGTATTTCTCCTGACGCACAGTGGTCAGTTTAGGTGTGCTGTAGGAGGCTATCGAGATGTCATCAAAGCCAATTACTGAAATGGAATCAGGTATTGCCCTGCCCATCTGCTCCAATTCTTTCATCACGCCCAGCGCCATAATATCGCTGGAGCATACGACAGCCGTCGTTTCGGGATGGCGCGACAGGATTTTGCCAATGGCCTCCGCCCCGCCCTCTTCCGAAAATCGGCCGTCTTCAACTCTACTGACTTCGTAGGCGATGTCAGCCTCCTGCAAGCCCAGCATGTATCCTGACAAACGATCCGCGCAGATAGCCGCTTCTTTATAACCATTTATAAAAGCGATGTTACGGTGCCCCAGCTGGATCAAATGACGGACGGCATCCCTGACTCCACTTACATTATCAGTCGTGACGTGGCCGACCCGCTCGCCGGCGACAGGAATGTCGATTAATACGGAAGGAAACAAGGATTGATCAGTGACCTCTCTTAAATAGGGATCGGTTGTCTTTAAACCCTTCAGGATAACGCCGTCAACATTACGCTCCCGACAAAGGTCCGAATAGGTTTTATTCATTTGTTTGTTCGGATTCGTACTGAACAAAATGATATCGTAATTCAACTCGCTGGCCCGGTCACTAATGCCACACAGCACCTCGAACGAAAAAGCGGCTTTGACGCTGTCGCGCGTAAGCTCCGAAATGATGACGCCGATCGTATTCGTTTTTTTTAGTACCAGACTTTGTGCCTGTGAGTTCGGCCGGTAGGACATTTTTTCGGCAAGCTTCTTGATCCGACTTCTTGTTTTTTCATTGACGTCGGGGTAGCCGTTCAGCGCGCGGGATACTGTAGTAATGGATACGCCTGCCGCTTTAGCGATATCTTTGATTGTAGGTGACATATAAAAACCTCAAACTTTCCAAAACGTTTTGGTAATGCTACAATCAATATAGCATCAGGTGAAAGCGATTGCAATATTTTGTTGGAAATTTTTAGGGTGGACGAATTCACTACAAAATAACCGGAGGTTGAATGAATTGCCGAAGCTGGAAATTTACTTGATCACGCAAGGCGACGATTTGGGAGGAAGCTATTCCGCCAACAAGGCCATCCACGAGGCGTGGCGGAATGGCGAGCTCCGCAATGGTTCATTGATGGCTAATGGTATGGCGGTACAGGACGCCGCGAAGCTATTTGCCCATGAGGATGGATTTTGCATTGGCCTTCATTGCACCCTGCATGCAGAGTGGGACCACGTTCGCTGGGGTCCGGTTTTGTCTCCAAACCAGGTTCCGAGCTTGGTGCTCAAAGACGGCACTTTTCACCGGTCTCCTGCAGACTGGAAGACGTCGGGATTTGAAATTTCGGAAGTGATGGCTGAATTACAAGCTCAACTGGAAGCGGTCAGAAAGCTGGGCTTCAAGCCTTATTACGCTGATACGCATATGGGTTTCGAGCGAATCGATGAACGGCTCACTCACCAATTCGACGATTGGTGTGAAAGCGAGGGGCTAATGTCCTACCGAAACGTTTGCACGAATATCAGCCATAACGGACCAGGCCAAGGAGAAGATCCCGTCTTGAACGTCATTCAAGCACTTGAATCCGTCACCCCCGGCATTTATCGCCTAGTCACGCACCCAACGTTTATAGATGAGGAAATTCTAAGTTTCGGAAACGTGCAGTATTCCGGTGAACAAATCGCTAGGGAGAGAGATGCCGACCGCAGACTGTTCCAAGACGAACGGTTCAAGCGGTACATTGCCCAGAACGGGATTCGCACCATTCGTTACGACGAGCTCTGGAAATATCGCTAAGCGCATATAGACCCACTTTAAAACCTTCAAACTATGAAATCCTTTCAATAGTTTTCCTTATCATTGGTTCAATTTATATAGAATGGATAAGAGGATACCCACGATATGTGGATTTTATTATGGAGATGAGATTTACAGCGCCCGATTGTTTAGCGAGAGCCACTTCCATACGCATATAGCCCACCAAATCATCACCCGCTATATTGCAAAGACTGAGTTCTTTCTCGGTGTGCTAGAGTCTTTGGCAGAAGAACAAAACGCCGTACTTGAGCCCTACACTCTTCTACCGATTTCCAGAATTATTACGTATCTAGAAACATTCAAAACGTTAAGGCTTGCTTCTGAAATAGGGGCAACCCATGACCAATTTGGATATCTCGTTCCGGATAAAGGGCCCCTTCTGGCTTCAACCATTCACTTTACAGAATTCTATCCAAAGATGGTTGAAATGGTCCAAAATCTCAGTTCAAGCGGCCTCATTATGATCACCTCAGAATCCGACTTTATTTCAAGTGCTGGTTCGTATCTCCATCAGTATTTGAAGGGTAATAACTCGGAGGCATGGTATCGAAATGCCTTATTCCGGCTCTCCTGGGAACTAGGAGCGGGTGCATTCGGTGGTCGTCAAACCCAGTTTGAGCGGTTATTCTTCGGGAATTCAGAAACAGTGGCCTGGCGCATGTACAACAGCTAAGAAAATCACGAATACTTCCGTCAAATCATTCACGAATTTATTTCACCAGAAGACCCTCACCCTCCTTCAACAACAGATGTAGTTTCTAAGTGAGCTTTTTGTTTATTCTTCATGTCGAATTGATCTTTTCGAATTGCTCCCACGGCCAGGTGACACGAAACATTATAGCCCTGGCCGGAGCGTTAAGACTTAGAAATCGCATCTAAATATACGCCATACGCCAAGTCTTTCCCACCACCCCCGCGAGATATCCATAAAAGATCAGCGATACAATTTTTTCACACGAATATCTCATCCCTTCGGGTTACTCCTTTGTTAATGACCAAAATAGAAGAGCAAGAGCACTCACAATTGCACCTAATAAACTCACTCCGTTCCAGCCAAAGTAAACATAGATACTGGTAGATGCGATCGACCCAGTGGCACTACCAAAGGAATAGAAAATCATGTAACCGGCAGTAAGCCTACTGCGTGCCTCAGGTCGCAAAGTAAGAATCATACTCTGATTGGTGACATGTACGGCTTGTACTGCAAGGTCAAGAAGGATAATACCAATTATTAATGCAAGAAGCGAATGTTGAACATAACTTATTGGCAACCATGATATAAGCAAAAGAATCAAGGCCACACCGGTGGTCTTCTGTCCTAAACCTCGATCGGCGAGGCGACCTGCTCGCGCTGCTGCTAACGCCCCTGCGACGCCTGCGAGACCAAATGCTCCAATAGCAGTATGTGAAAAAGACAACGGCGGGGCGCTGAGAGGTAATACTAGAGAAGTCCATAATATACTGAAAGCGGTAAAAATCATCATGGCTAGTGCAGCACGAATTCTAAGGGTTCGTTCCTGAGCAAACAATGTGAGCATTGAACGAATCAACTGCAGGTAAGATAATGATTCTCTTTTGTGCTCATAATGTGGCAGCACCCGAAACAATACACATGCCATGATTAGTGTTAATACTGCGGAAACAAGGTAGACAGAACGCCATCCTGCTAAATCCATTAATACGCCAGCGAAAGTTCGCGCCAGTAGAATACCAATTACGATTCCACTTGTCACAACACCAACGACACGCCCACGTTCGGCTGGAGCAGCCAATGTTGCCGCGAACGCAACGAGCGTCTGTGTCACTACGGCAAGAAACCCAACCACTGCTATCCCTATGAATAACACCAAACTGCTGGTGGCAGTACCAACAACAATCAAAGCCAATACGGATAGCAGCATCTGTCCAGCGATCAGCCAACGTCGATTTAATAAATCTCCCAGAGGCACTAGCAATAACAGTCCAAGTGCATAAAAAATTTGAGTGATTGTAATAACAAGCCCAACAAATGAATGAGAAATACCAAACTCGTTCGAAATAGCGTCCAGTAAAGGTTGCGCATAATATATGTTAGCAACTACTATTCCGCAGGCGATGGAAAATAAGAGTGCTACATTACGAGATATTAATGATATGTGCACTGATTCCGACGCCCTAAGCCTTTCTTGCACTGTTTCAGCTGTCTCAGCTTTTTTGTCTGTTTGATCCACTATAATAGCTTTCGATTCCTCAACAGATTCCCCCAAAGATAACGCCTCCTAAAATTAACTTTTATCAAATTCATAAATTACATACTAATCGGTACGTAATTATACTTGCCAAATATAACTCTAAAAAAAGATAACTGTCAATAGATTACTTTGTAGGACAAGATAAATTATAAATACACTGTTTATGTGTCCATTTCGCATTGACATAATAATCTTCACATCATAAAATCATATTATACCGTTCGATATGAAAAGAGGGAGTTACTATGGCTCGGCCACGAGAATTTGATGAGGAAAAAGCATTGGATGCAGCTATGCAAGTATTTTGGGAGAAAGGGTTCGAGGCTACCTCTTTAAGCGACCTGACCTCAAGAATGGGTATACAACGGCCTAGCATCTACTCAACCTTCGGAGACAAAAAAGGACTATTTGAAGCTGCATTGCGGAAATATACGAGTTCTCATGCTGCCTATGTTCGTAACAAGCTTCACAACAATCCTTCTGTTAAAGAGGCTTTTCGTGATTTCTTTGAAAATATGGTGGCAAAAGAATATGGACAAACACCGAACTGGGGCTGCTTTTGCATCAATTCGATGGTTGAGCTTTCACCCCACGATGAGAAATTTGAGATCCTAACAAGAGAACACCAGATGTATCTCTCGGTAATCTTTCAAGAAACGATTGAGCGAGGTTTGCGCTCAGGTGAGCTTGATCCCGCTATTAACGCAAAGAGTTTAGCGCAGACACTAGTCATATCATTAATTGGACTAACTGTGATCATGAAATCCCGTCCTGAAAGATCATTTGTAGATAATTCTGTAAAAGAAATACTTACATTGTTACGAGAAAATCAAATAATCAGCTAGGCAAATTTGTAGCTTCGAAACGATATTATGTTTAATAACTCTTCACTAATCCAGTTTTCCTGTCGATATTTATAGTAGATGGAAAAGTATGGAGGAGCATATGAACACTAATCGCAGAACTGAACCTTTTCGATATACCCTTAAAGAACCAGTAACCCTTGATCTTCATATTCTTAGTATTAACGGAATTCAGGTTCCTTCAAAGCCTGTAAGAGCTGTACTATTCAATATCAGTCGAACAGGCTGCCACTTATCGTTACCCCTCAACATTAATCCGGAAAATAACTTGGTACGGATTGGTATGGAAATGGATCTTACGGATGAATCTATTTACTTAGAAGGAATTCTGAAATGGAATAGAGAACAGCAAGACTGTTTCCATTACGGTATTCAATTAGACATTCCTGAAGCAGACATTGAGTGTCTTCCGAGGGTACTACGCAGGCTCGCTGGAGAAGGTAAAATATTAGTTCGTTGAACGATCAAAATCAGAAGAGTGATCCGTTTAATAAAAAACAAACCCTCGTCTAGACGAGGGTTTGTTTCAGTTTTTGCTGCTGTTATTAAAAATCAAGATTAATTCCTAACGCTTCTACCTTTGTTCTTGAGGTACCTCTTCTTCAGAGGTTGCTGGTATAACTTGCTCCTTCTCCAGCACCTCTTTTAAATCATCCTGAATTCTTCGATCCCAATGAGGAACACCAGAGCGATACGCCGCTCTACCTGTTAGATGGGCAGTTAAAGGTGCAGTCATAAATACGAAGACAATCCCTAGTAATAGCTTTGCACTAATATGATCCTGAAAAAATGCAAAATATAGAAACGCCCCAACTAAGACACATAAAACACCGAGAGTGGCACTTTTGGCGGCAGCATGTGATCTTAGATAAACATCAGGTAGCCGAATCAAACCAATGGCACTTACGGCGCTAAGCAATGCTCCCATTAGAATTAACAAGGCAAACAGCAGCTCACCTGTAGTCTTGATCATTTCCATGTTCTAGCACCACTCCCTTTTCGATATATCTGGCAAAGGCTGTCGTTCCGATAAAGGAAAGAATTCCAATTAACAAAATAATTTCTATAAAAGCCTGCGTTTGGAGAAAGACTGATAAAACGGCCACCATTGCTAGCAGATTAATTCCAATCGTATCTAGCGCAGCGACTCGGTCAGGTAAAGAAGGACCTTTCACCAAACGCCATGCACATACGCCTATAGCTATAGCCATGATCGTAATGGATAGCATAAGAATAAAATAGATCATTAGCGGGACACCTCCAGTATCGCATGTTCAAAGGTATCACGGATATTTGCTCTGAACTGTGCAGGGTCATCTACATCCATGGAATGAATATACAAAGTCCGATTATCATCGGACACTTCAAGCACCACCGATCCAGGAGTAAGGCAGAGAATCGTGATTAACGTTGCCACTTCCCAATCCGATTTCAGCTCTGTAGTATATTTGAGGATAGCTGGACGTATATTAGGCTCCGGTCTTAGAACGGCTTTTACCACTACATAACTAGAAACAACCAGCTCCCGCAGCACCAACAGGATTAGCTTAATGATCGCCCACACTTTTCCAAGATATAACCTGGGCCAAAAGCGTCGCATTCCGAGCAGAATGAGTATACCGAGCAGGAAACCAATGATAAAACGTGGTCCAGTCCAGTCATTGTGCAGAAACATCCACAGGAATGCTATCATGAAATTCAATAATAGTTGAAAAGCCATAGTATCTACTCCTTCATGACAGCGTTAATGTATAGTGCTGGATCAGCGAGGACGGCTCCAGCTTGGCTTACATATCCGTTTACTGTTTCAGCACCAACACCCATCAGAATTACAATCGCGAACAGAACAGCTGCCGGTGCCATCATAGCTTTATATTGAAGCGGTTTGACTTGTTCTTCCCTTTTCTCGCCACCCCAGAATACCTGCTGGAATACCTTGATCAAGGAATATAGCACTATGAAGCTGGAGCCAAGTGCAATTAGCGCCAGTGCTACGTCATTCTGTCCAAACCCACTACGTACCATCATCACTTTTCCAGCGAAACCACTAAGTGGTGGAACACCAACCAACGCCAAAGTCAGTACAAAAAACATCCAGCCGGTCCACGGATAGCGTCGGATTAAACCGCCCATTTCTTTTAAGCGGTCAGTGCCCGATGCTGAGATAATCATCCCACCCAGGAAGAATAATAATGCTTTAGCAACCATGTCATGCATTAAATAGAACACCACACCATTTAACGAATCCTGAGTCGCAACAGAGATCCCAAAAGCAATAAATCCAACACTGATGATAATATTATAGTTAAATATTCGGCCCAGATCGTTATAAGCCAATGCACCGATTGCACCAAGTATCATCGTCGCTCCCGCCATCCAAGCAATCAGTGTATGGGTGAGTCCCAGATCTTGAACAAAAATCAATGTAAAGGTACGTATAATTGCATACAATCCCACTTTCGTTAACAATGCCCCAAACAGTGCTCTAACAGCCACAGGTGGTGCGCTATAAGAATCCGGAAGCCAGAAAAAGAGCAACAAACCTGCCTTTATCGAAAATACGATCAGCAGCAGGACCGCAATGACGTTCAAAACACCGCCTTGTCCCGCCTCTGCTACACGCATAGATAGATGCGCCATATTCAGTGTTCCTGTCGCGGCATATAAATAAGCAAGCGTCGCTACGAACAAGGAAGAGGAGATCACGTTAACTAATACATATTTTAAGGTCTCTCTCAGTTGACCTTTGGAGCCTCCAAGTACAATTAAAGCATACGAGGCAACTAACAGCACCTCAAAGCAGACGAATAAGTTAAACAGATCTCCAGTAAGAAAGGAACCAAACACCCCAGTTAACAGAAAATGGAAAAACGGATAGTAATAAAACCGTTCTCTTTCTTCCCCAATGCTAGCGAAGGAAAAAAATAGGCAAGCCGCACCAACAATAGCACCGATTAGTACAAGTAACGCCGCAAACATATCGGCAACAAACACAATGCCATAAGGTGGAAGCCATCCACCCATATATAGGGTCTGGATGCCTTTTGTACTTACCTGGTACACAATGATTCCAGCAACCAAGATATTTAAACATACACTAACGGCACTGATAATACGTTGCAGATCCACTCGTTCTTTTAGAAAAATCAGTATAACTGCCGTAAAGGCCGGAATCAGCAGAGGCAGCACTAGCAAGTTGTTCATTGTCTCTCCTCCTTGGTTCCTTCCACATCATCCGTACCCGTCGAACGGTAAGTCCGATATGCCAAAACAATGAAGAATGCTGTTACTCCAAAACTAATTACTATAGAAGTCAAAATGAGCGCCTGCGGTAACGGATCTACATACGCCTCCGCTTTCTCACCTAGCAAAGGTGGAGCACCTGTCTTGAGACCCGACATCGTCAGTAGCAGTAAATGAACACCATGGGTAATTAAATTAGTACCCAGTAGGATGCGTAGTAAGCTTTTGGAAAGGACTAGATAAACACCTACGGAAAACAATACGCCGATCGCCAAGGCAACAACAAGCTCCATTAGCTATCCCTCCCGATCGTAAATATGATATTCATTGTGACACCAATAACAGCTAGATAAACACCGAGATCAAAGAACATTGCAGTGGTTAGTTCTGTTTTGCCCATAAGTGGCAATTGAAAATATCCAAACGTTTGGCTCAGAAAAGGTACGCCGAATATAAATGAGCCTACCCCGGTAAGAAAAGCAATTGAAATCCCGATCGCGATTAACTTACGATAATTAATAGGTAGCACCTTCTCAACCATGTCCATCCCAAAAGTGATGGCGAGTAGCACCAATCCGGCAGAAGCCATTAAAGCCCCAATAAATCCGCCTCCCGGATTATTATGACCGGCAAAAAACAGATACAGCGAAAATATCAGAATAATAACGAATGCTACCTTAGCTACTGATTGCAGTAACACATCATCACTTCGAGAATAACGAGGCTTATTATAGGGAACAACCCTCTTCAGTTGGGCTGCAGCTCCATCTCCATCCAACTGCAGCTTGATCATGGAATAAATAGCAAGTGAGGCGAGGCCTAGTACTGTTATTTCAAACATGGTATCAAAGCCGCGGAAATCAACGAGCAGAACATTGACCATATTTTTACCGCCACCCAAAGTATAGCTATTCTCCACATAATATTTCGAGATGGATTCGAACGGACTACTACCTAAAGCAGCAAGTGCAACCAATGTCATCGTTACGCCCATCCCGATAGAAATAATTAGTTTAAACACGCGCGAACGAAGTTTAAGCTTCTCTTTTTCCAGCCTAGGCAAATGCCGGAAACATAGCAGGAACAATGTAACAGATACCACTTCAACAATCATCTGCGTAAGCGCCAGATCAGGAGCTCGGAACAGAACAAAGAGCAAAGTAACCATATAACCAACCATTCCTGTTAACAAAATGGCTGTTATTCTGGAACGTACAAATGGGATAGCTAAAGCCCCTAGAAGCAAAACCATTACAGCAATAACTTCAAACAAAGAAAACGGAGTATACTTAGTCGTACCAAGTGTAATTCCCTCTGAATACCACACGACACCACAAATCGTTACGATCAAGAAGGAAAAAATATACATTAAATAATGTCGCATGGAACCTGTCATATAGGAACCAGTCACCCATCTAGACAATTTCTCAACCAGCCGGATTACTCCGTCATAGACTTGATTTAAAGTGTAGCCACTGCCCCATTCTTTATCGACCAGGCTTAAGCGGCCATAGATTCGGTATACGGTAATACCAAGAATCACAACCCCAAGTGTCATCCATACTTCTGGTGTCCAGCCATGCCAGAAATAGATATTCACAACAAAAGGTTCTCCGGTCTGCAAGATTGGGTGAATAGCATTCATTGCAGGAATAATAAGTGTATTAGATAATATATTCGGGAAAAAACCGATAACTATAGACAGCACTGCTAGCAGACACGGGGCAAGCAGAAGTCCAAATGGAGCTTCATGCGGTTTTTTGTCAAGCTTCTCAGGCTGATATTTTCCGAAAAAGGTGTGGAATACCAAAATCATACTGTACGCAAAAGTAAACACGCTGGCAATCCAGGCCAAAACCGGGAAGAGCGTAAACAACGAGGGGATAGAGAATATATCCAAGTTTCGGATATTCAGGACAGCTGTAAAAAACATCTCTTTACTTAAAAATCCCGAAAATGGCGGCAAACCAGCCATGGAGAAACTGCCGATCATCGCTACCGTAAAGGTAACCGGCATAATGGAAATCAGTCCGCCCAGCTTTCGCAGGTCGCGGGTACCCGTCTCATGGTCAACTATACCGACCATCATAAACAAAGAGCCTTTAAAGATGGCATGGTTAATAAGATGAAAGATTGCCGCTGTTGTTGCAGCAGTATAGAAAACAGCTTCTTTCCCTACATAAAATGCCGCTGCCGATCCCATTCCTAGCAATCCCATAATCAGTCCAAGTTGACTAATTGTTGAATAGGCTAATAGAGCCTTCAGGTCCGTCTGCTTCATCGCCTGAATCGAGCCATAAATCAAGGTGATCAAACCGACGCCTGACACAATCCAGAACCACTCATATTGCCCCGCAAAAATAGGGCTGAAACGGGCGACAAGATACAATCCAGCTTTAACCATCGTTGCCGAGTGAAGATATGCGCTGACGGGTGTCGGTGCCTCCATGGCATCCGGCAGCCAGATATGAAAAGGAAACTGAGCTGATTTGGTGAATGCGCCTAACAGAATTAGCATCATCGCTGGAATAAACAACGCATGCCCACTAATATCGCCAACCTCGCTCCAAATTTCCCGAATACTAAAGGTGCCTGTCATCACATACAGCATTAAAAAGCCGGCAAACATCGCTAAACCACCGAATACGGTAATCAACATTGATTTCAGAGCACCATACCGCGATTTTTGCCTCCGATGCCAAAAAGCAATCAACAGAAATGACGAGACACTTGTTAACTCCCAAAAACCATATAGCACCATCAAGTTATCCGAGAGCACAACGCCAAGCATCGCTCCCATAAATAGCATTAGATAAATATAAAAAGGGGTCAACGCTTCTTTTCGTTTGTCCAGATAATAAATAGAATAGATAATTACAAGACTACCCATTCCAGTGATTAACAAAGCAAACAACAAGCTTAATCCATCCAGATGGAAAACCAAATCAATTCCTAGTGAAGGAATCCATGAAACAGTCTCATATCCCAAATCCCCTCCCTTAATAACGGGAATCCGGGTTAAAAAATAAACAAACAATGCGAGTGAACCGGGGAAAACAAGCCATCCTCTATGAAGGTTGGATGCTCTTTTGGTCAAAAGTGCGATTAATAAGGCCATTAGAAACGGAACAAGTATGATTACATGCAGCAAAGGCAGTCCTCCTTTTCCACTTGACTTATCAAGTTGTGAACTTAAGTACTTACTTTTTTACCAAAAGCCAAAGATCATATAATTGGTAGGGCCTTAAATGAAAGGCCCTCATGTAGATAAGGGCACGCCCGATTATAAAGAATCGGTCAATGTGCCATCACAAATATGCAAATATCTAGCCTTACCATCTTCTTGCTCAATTTTGAATAAACCGTTCTCAAATTCTGTGTGTAGTTCGTGAAAGAACTTTCCTCTAAGCGAATACTCTCCCTTGGGTTCATCACTGAGCTGATACTCATTCCCGTTTTTGACCAGGTAGGCGATAACACCTTCCTCATGGGTTTCTTCCAGCCCGGCGCGCATCCGCTGAACGGCCACGACATGCAGATCAATCATTTTCATTTTACCAATGAGTTCATTGATGAAATTGCGTTTTGTAAGCTCCTGCCATCGAGTCTGGGCAGATTGTCCAATGACGATCTGGGTAACCTCATTCGCTTCAGCAACTTCTACAATAATATCTGTTGTTTTTCGGCCTTCACGTTTCCGAATGACAAACTCTGCGCCAGCTTCATCGGCAAGACGTTTCCAGACCGTCATATACATTTCTTTGCTCTGATTATATTCATCATTGTCCGAACTATCGACATTTAATACAAACAATGGCGCCCCTATTATTTCAGACAATTGGACACCACGCCGGATTAAACGTTCCCCATGCGGACCATAATGAACACAAACCATAATTTTTTCATTGTGTATGACCTTCACCCTCCTGTAACATGGCCAAGAAATACAAAAGGAGCCCACTGGCGTTAGGCCCCTTGCGTAATTCTAAAACCCGATAAGTTATACTTAATTATATCTATTCCTATGTTTTTTGTAAAGTTTGATGGTTATCATGGAACATATTTCTATGTGATGCTTGTACTATGCCCTTCTTTTTAAGTTCTCATTCAATGCATGTTTTGAATATTCCTTTACACGAATATTCCCTATGTGATATATTGAAAACACGAACTAAGAACTACGAATGAATTCAATGAATCGAAGTGATACCTGTTTATGAATACTAGTGTTATGAGTGCTTTAGCTGAACCACACCGCATGCAGATCGTTGAACTATTACGTGAGAGTCCCCTAACGGTTGGGGAGATTGCAGAAAGTCTTCAGCTACGGCAGCCTCAAGCTTCCAAGCATCTGCACGTCCTTAGTGAAGCAGGCTTAATTGAAGTTCAAGCTGTTGCTAACCGGCGCATTTGCAAGCTCCGCCCTGATCCATTTAAGGAATTAGACGTTTGGTTAGAATCCTACCGCCATTTGTGGGAGGAACGATACGATCGGCTGGATGATTATTTGCTAGAACTGCAAAGCAAGGAATTAGATAAGGAAAAGTAAACGAGGAGGATCTATCCAATGACAAATTCTAACCAAACCAACCAACTAGTATCCAAAATTGAAGGCAGCACTCTAATACTAGAGCGTATTTTTAAAGCTCCACGTGAGCTAGTTTTCAAAGCTTTTTCTGAGTCTGAGCATTTGAAGCATTGGTGGGGGCCAAAAGGTTGGACGCTTCCCGTATGCCATGTCGATTTCCGTCCAGGAGGAACTTGGCATTATTGCATGAAGTGCGAGGATAAGAGTCAGGGCGATTTCTACGGTATGGAGTCTTGGGGTAAGGCGCTTTATCGGGAAATTTCGATTCCAGAGCAAATTATTTACACGGACGGGTTCTCAGATGCAGAAGGTAATATTTCAAAAGATCTGCCCGAGACACTAGTCCAACTAGATTTTATCGAGCTGGATGGTCAAACGAAGCTGGTTAACACCGGTAAATACGCTTCCCCAGAAGCGTTACAACAAGTGATTGATATGGGGATGCTACCGGGTATTGCCCAAACCTTTGATAATCTGGACGTACATCTTGAGAATTTACAGAAGAGCAACTAGAGAAAGCATGAACAAACACTATAAGTAAAAAATAGGACGATGCAAGGATACTCTGTCCTGCTCGTCCTTTTATTTATTTTGCGGGAAATAAGAACCTGATACTATTCGGAAAATATTGCAGAAAAAACGTATCGTTATGCGTACCCAGTGGATCTGTCTCAAACTTCAAATGCTGATCAGCCCCACCCATCTTCTCTTTTAAAATATCACAAGCACGTTTGCTATTAGGCACCATGTCCTTCTGTTCATTTGTCTTGTGGATACCTTCCTGTTCACCTACATACATGTAAACTCTGTACTCCCTATCTAGCCTTGAATTCTCCATGTAATGTATAAAATCTTTAAACCAAACAGACGCAGATATGAATATAAAATTTTCAAAAATAGGCTCACTCTTATACATCGCGTACAGACTTATTAATCCACCTAGTGAGACACCACCCAAAGCTAATTTCTTCGGCTCGTGGGAGATGCGAAATGAACTTTTCATATATGGAACCAGCTCATTATATACGTAATCCAAATAGTCGTCCCCTTTGCCCCCAAAGGACCAATCCTTAAAAAGAGCAGGCATTTCCCAAGGTGTATACTCATCATTCCGCAGCTGAGAATCAATCCCGACAAAAATAACCGGCTCTGTGATCCCCTCCTCCACATCTCTTTCTATATCAGCTATCGCTTCTTTAAACAAGAAATCGCCATCCTGTAAGAAAACCGCTGAGAAGCTTCGTTCAGTAAACAATTGATAAGCTTTAGGGAGATACACGGTAATTTGTCGCCCCATATGCTCGAAAGTTGTAAGTTCCCCTGACATCATTTTCATCATACCCCCTCCTTAACGGTTCAACATACGGAACGCTCTGCTCATGATGGTCGGCACTACTGAAGCGTGATTTTCATCTGGTGCCACGTAATGCTCAATCCGTAAATTAGGCAAAGCATACTCACTTAATTTTGAAAATAATACTTTAGCATCATCGACCATAGACGCCTCTTCACTACCCACTGTAATCATTAGCTTTCGTTCCTCGGTCAATATCGTTTGACCCTTGTTATAGAACTGATCCGCATACGTCATGATTTCATGGTCATTCCACCATATCGAAGGGCTAGAGGCTAAATAATACTGGAATAGGTCCGCACGAGTAAATAGCGTCCAGAGGACAAACAACCCACTTAAGGAGTGACCAAACAAAACTTGCTTCTGCTGATCCACCTTATATTTTTTATAGACTAGTGGCATTAATTCCAACTTTAAAAAAAATAGGAACTTTTCAGCACCACCATGTGGTCCTATGTCAGCATTTTTCAATCGATCCGGATATACATACTGCTCTGCAGGAGGCGTGAAATCATAAAACCTTCTTTTAGAAACCTCTTCATCTGTCCCATGATGGCCAATGCCAATCACGATTGCTGGTGCAATAAACGTTTTTGGAGCATTTCTTGACTGCAATTTCACGACATCCCGGCCCAATTGAAAGTATGAATTCCCATCGAGCATATAATAAACGGGAAAGCCATTTCCGGGTGCTTCTTCTCTAGGAAGAGAAATCTTTATATCATACGTATATCCCATAAGCTGAGATTCTAGCTTCCATGATTCTGTGTGTTCGATCTCTACTTGTGTTGACATTTTTTCTGTTCACTCTCCCCTACACTCTTGACTTGGCTAATAAGTATAAGAAATAAGGAATACCAATAATCGAAACAACTATGCCCACGGGTAACTCTGCTGGTTGAAACAATGTTTTGGCAAAATAATCTGAGATCACAAGCAAGAACATCCCAACCACTGCACTAGACAACATAATATAACGATGATTAATGCCGACTAGCCTTTTGGCTATGTGGGGAGCCATCAATCCTATAAAACCTATAGAACCGGATACAGATACACAAACACTTACGATGCCCACACTGCATAACAGAAAGATCAGCTTCTCTTTTTCAACGGAGATCCCTAAGCTTTTTGTACTGGAATCCTCCAATTGAAAATAATTGAGCAGATAGCTTTTTTGATACATCACAAACCCTAAAATAAGTACCCAAGGTGCGGTCATGATGATATACGTCCAATTCGCGCTGTAAATACTTCCGACACTCCAAACCGCGGCCATCTCATAATCACTTGCATTCATTTTTAGAGAAAGATACAAGGACAACGCCCCGAAACCACTGCTTATCGCGATCCCCGTCAAAATCAATCGTTGCATATCAAGTGCACCGTTCCGCCATGAGAAAATAAAGATAATCACTACAGCGGCAAGCCCACCCACGAATCCAAAGAGTGGCATGGCTAATATCGAGAACCAGCTTTCATTAAAAAAAGTAACCCCCGACATCTGAAAGAAAAACATAAATGCCACGATGGCTGCTCCAGCGCCTGCATTAATTCCGAGGATACCTGGATCAGCCAGACCGTTTCGGGTAATTCCTTGAATGACCGTTCCAGCTATCCCCAGACCTATTCCAACTAATGAGGCAATAATGATCCGTGGCAGTCGAAACTGAAAAATAACCAAATCAAATTTAGGATTAGGATCTATTCGCAGCAGCGTTTTTATCACATCCATTACCGACATACCAAAAACGCCATTGGTAAGATGAAAATAGCCCGCCACAAGTGTTAACAGGATAAAAGCTAGTAGCGTCAATATATAGCGACTAAACTGTATTTTGCCTCTATCCACGTTGTTCTCCCCCTTTAACCCGAATTAAATAAAGGAAGAACGGGATTCCAATAAAGGCTGTCACAACGCCAATTGGCGTCTCAAACGGAAAGTTGATATACCTGCTTAAGACATCACATAATGCTAAAAAAACAGCCCCAATGACTGCCGAACAAGGAATGATGAAGCGATAATCGATCCCAACAATAAAACGTGTAATATGCGGAATGATGAGACCCACAAAGGCTATCTTACCGACTAAAGCTACTGCTGTTCCGGTCAGACATACCACAGATAAAATACTGACCACTTTCACCCATTTTGTTCGTTGACCCAAGCTAATCGCCGTTTCATCCCCTAAGGAAGCTACCATGACAGATTTAGAAATACTAAGCGCCAAGAGCAGACCAACGATTATAAAAGGAATGGACAATATTAGCATATCTGGATTTACGGTATGTATTTTCGAACTATACCAAACGCTAACATTTTGTGAAACTTGAAAAAACATCGCTACTGCTGAGGCAATACTACTTAAAAATGTACCGATTACAGTACCAAGAATGGCTAGCCTGACTGGAGATAGGCCGTTTTTGACCAATGAGCCAAATCCGAAAACCAAACCCGCTCCGATTGCTGAACCCACCATAGATAAAAGAATCATATGAACATTCGATAATCCAGGATAAAACACCATAGCCAACGTAATAACAAATGCCGATCCGTCATTTACTCCCATAATCGATGGTGATGCAAGATAATTACGTGTAACGCCTTGCATTAACGCCCCTGATACTGCCAGAGCTGCTCCAACCAATAAAGCGGCGATTACACGGGGCAATCTAGAAGTCATAATAATGTTGTGGTCAACATCATTCGCATCGAAGTGTGTAATCGCCTGCCATATTGTTTCTATTCCAATATCCTTAACACCATATAAGACGGATACAACAATGGCTAATACGATGAATAATGGAGAAGTCGAGAGGATCAATATAACTTTCCAATTTTTTATATTCATCTTATTCATCGCACCTTCTGTTTTACTTCAACAGGTTTTCAATTGCAGCGTCCAAGAATCTTACTTTCGACCAAGCGGTTCCACCTTGCGCCAACGGATCAATTGCATTTACAAACATATGATTATTTTTGGCAGCATTTACGCTTTTGAAGATCGGATTCTTGAGTATATCATCAAGTGCTGTTGCATTATCAGTATTCTCACTGGTCTCAAACTGTAAGAAAATATAGTCCGGATTAATTTCCGCTAAAGCTTCTAGTGAAAGCTCTGCTTGAGCTTTAGTAGTTGTTATCACTTCGGGAATGGTAGCACCTAAATCTTCGTAAATAACCGGATTCAGATAAACACCCGCTGGATACACACACATACTACCCTCACGAATACGAATAACTAAGACCGATTGATCTTTCAGCTTTTCTCCAACTTCTGCTTTTGCGCTAGCAGCTTTTGTTTCATAATCGCTAATAATCTTTTCCGCTTCTGAGGTTTTACCAGATAATTGACCTAATAAGAGCAGATTATCTTTCCAATTCGTTGAGATATGTGAATAAGGAATCATCGTTTGAATTTTATTAAGCGCACCCGACACATCTTCACCAAACTTGGAAGACCCTAAAATAACATCGGGATCTAGCTGCAATATAGCCTCATTACTTGGAGCAAATTTATCCCCCACTAAAGCTGCACCGGCTAATTCAGTCGACAGATAACCTGGAATGGCATTCGCTATAGCAAGAACGCCTACAGGTTTCACTCCTAGAATTGCAGCGTCTTCCATAGATTCAAGACTTGTAGCAACGATATTATGAACCTCTGCAGGTACCACATAATCCTTACCTAAATATGTAATGGTTTGTTCAGTGGCAACTGCCTCCTGAGCCGCATTTCCTTTGTTATTTGCATTTCCCTCTGCTGCTACTACTGCATTATTTGCACTTTTTGAAGCTGGGTTATCCTTTTCATTGTTACCGCAAGCCGCCAAACTCAAAGCTAAAACCGCTGATACCCCTGCTAATACATATTTTTTTTGATTCATTTTTTCTCTCCCTATCTATATTTTATTTATCATTCTTTTAAACAAAGAAATGATAATGAGAATCGTTATCATATTAAATCAATTGAGAATAATTATCAATACTTTTCTTTAAATAGTTGAAATTTTGTAAATTGTCAGATCAGTATAAAGGGAGAAATTTCCGCAGGTGACGTAATTTTTAAAAAAGAAAATGGAGCTGGCGGTGCATCCGTGTCGCATGTACTGCATCTAATGCAGGTTGGTCTTCAAGAGGTGTACGCTCTAGCAGAGCTTGTCGAGCTAGATCCACTCTCTGTCGTAGTTCGGAATAAGTTTATTAAACAGTTGGGTCTGCCAATGGCCTAGACTCTACCGTCCTATTAAGAACACCGAAGGCGTTTATGCTTGCTATAATAGAATTTTTAAAATTTCTAGATTGCGGAGAAATGTGAAATGAATTCAAGGGATGGGCCTATATTCAACTTGTGGCCATGGGGAGCCCTGTTTTTAATTAAGCACACGCCTCTTTGGGATGACGGACCGAGCGAACCTTATATCCTTCGATATGCATGTTTTAGTCGAGCTTACAGACAAATGTATGCTAAAAACCGGATACAATGTGCCAACGGTAACGTAAACGAGCCAAATGTATGCGAAAAACCGAATACAATGTGCCGACAGTAACGTAAATAAGCCAAATGTATGTGAAAAACCGAATACAATTTGCCGACGGTAACGTAAATAAGCCAAATGTATGTGAAAATCCGAATACAATGTGCCGGCAGTAACGTAAAGGAGCCAAATGTATGCGAAAATCCGAATACAATGTGCCGACGGTAACGTAAAGGAGCCAAATGTATGCGAAAATCCGAATATAATGTGCCGACGGTAACGTAAATAAGCCAGCGCCGATACACATGCTGAAGAACATGCAGAAGAACCCGTACCAAATGCGGGTTCTTCTGCGCTATAAATATAAGCTCAACTTTTTTCATCAGTGGATATATCACGGCACATATCTCTCAGTGATACTGGTGACATATCCGTCTCTTGTAGTTATCACACACGGTGGTACAAAATCAGTATATCGCTTAAAATATTCAATAAACTCCTGCTTGCTTACCTCTTTGTTAGTGCCCGCATTAAGATCCACTATGGAATATTTCGTATCATCTGTAACCTCTAGGGGATCGGTATACGTATATTTGTTGAGAATATAAAATCCATTGGGCGTATCATCGTCTGGGTTAATGTTCAACCCCTTAAAACGAGCGGAATCCTCCATCGTTAGCCATTCAATGTTATCGAAATCAAAGGAATGATTCTCCAAATTAAGATTTAAAACATATCCATTTAATGTACTCTCAGGAGTGATCGCAAAATCATCAGCTGTAGCCTCATTGTCCACCACAAGCTGATCCAGCTTCACATGTTTACCCATTCCAATATCATTGCTTATATAATTCATAGCGACCTGTAAAGGATCAAGAAGCGCTGGCTCCTCCCCCTGATCAGCCAACGACTGCAGACGGGCATAATATTCAGCTATCGTAACATCGGTTTGGGGGGTATGGTAATATTCATGTCCATTCTTATCCTTCCAGCGTTCCACACACCAAATGCCTGAATCGCCTTGAACAACAGGCTGGGATAACAACAATTGGCTTGTTTCGCCAGTCGTTAGGGGGAACTTCACTAGAATATGCTTCCCACTATAAGTTTCATGCGGAAGGTGATGGTTTGCTTCAAGAAACACACGCACTGCCATTTCTTGACCTGCTAATGTGGTTATATCATTCTCTCCACTCCTGATTACGCCTAGATACTGAGGTAATGAATTACTAATGGAAAATAGAAGGATTGGTTTTCCCATGCTTCCTTCTTCGGTAATAAACCCATCGACCACATTTTCCATCATCGTTAGCTTAGTTGGATCATCCGGTTTGAAGCGATACTCAAGGCTCCAAATTTCCAAAGGTGTGGCAAGCAGATCGTCGAATGACGCTATTTTTTCAAGCTTAGTAATTTGACTGTCAATTATTTCAATATTCATGTTGTTCTTATAACTCGCAATGTTCTGCTCCATAAATTGCTCGGCATAATCCTTTACGGTTAATGAGTTATTTCTCGGATTGCTTAGGAGCCCCACACTCAGTGCTGCTACAGCAATGAGTGTGACTAGAACAACCCAAAAGGTTGGCTTTTTGTAATTCAAAATATTCTTAATTCGCCCTTTCGTATTGCTCTCTCCAAAGGCAAGTGGTGAACCGCCAATAAATCGACTTCCAGTAGATAATGACAAAAGTGAGGTCGAATATTCCTTTTTGATGCCACTGCCCATCTGTCTTATGACGCTTTCGTCACAGGACTTCTCCATATCATCACTCATCAGATAAAAAGCAAGCCAAACCACTGGATTAAACCAATGTATACACAGAACCGCAGACGCGAGGGGTTTTATGATGTGATCGTACCTGTGAATATGCACTTGCTCGTGTTTGACTATATAAGCTTTTTCATGATCGGAAAGACCGTTTGGAAGGTAAATTCTAGGCTTATGTAAGCCGAATACAAAAAGGTGTGGAGATGCTGTAATGCTCATATACATTTTCGAAGAGAGGCGTTGCGGCTCTTAAGTTTCGTGAAAGTCGAACAGTGGCAATAATGCTGTAGATGAACAGCAGCGCAATCCCGATCAACCATATATATTGGCCTATGTTAATCCATGATTCTGAAGAATTTGCAGGGGTTATACCAACAGGGATAGTAGGGGTTGCGGGTACAGGTAGATTTGATATATTATTTACGGCTTGGTCAGATGTATTTATTACATTTTGGATTTGGGGGACAGGCTCTATTGTTCTGATGTCTGGCGCATTCGGCCAACGTCCACTTGCAGATGGTGCCTCCTATGCGGCTTGTAACGGCGCGATCGAGAGTCTGGGCAAGGCTTTAGCTGTTGAATTAGCTCCGATTCGGGTAAATGTCATTTCTCCAGGAACCATTCATACCAGCTTTAATTGGGAAGGTGCAGAGCAGGATACTAGAGATAATTCGTACGACGAATATACGAATATGAATATCCTTGGCAGGGTCGGTCATGCCGACGAAGCAGCACATACTACCATTTATTTGATGACCAATAAGTATACTACTGGAAGCACCCTATTTCCGGATGGGGGTTACATATTGCGATGAAGGTTCGAGACGTAGACTCAAACATGATACTATAGCTTATATGGCAAACCCTTATTGTAAATGCGACACCCTTTCTACATTTTAGAATAGCCTATTCAATAACCAACCAAAGGTGGTACGAAAATGAATCAGAAACTAGAAGCAACTGATGCTAAGCGTCGTGTTCTCCCCTTCAAAGGCGTCCTCAATTTTCGAGATATGGGCGGATACACAACCTTAGATGGCCGTAGAGTCAAATACGGTTTGTTTTTTCGATCAGCCGAATTAACAGGAATGACCGAGCAAGATATGAAACTCTTTAAATCACTTGGAATTAAGACCATATTTGATTATCGAGGTGTAGAAGAAGTTCGTTTGAAGCCAGATCCTGTCATTCCAGGAGTCAAAAACATTTGTGTGCCTGCTCTAAAGCAAGAGGTTCCTGGAGACATGCGAGATGTGGTTCGTTCTGGATTTCTTGAACATTTTACGACAGACTTCCTAGTTAATATGTATTTGGATATGGCCTTTAACAACCCTTCCTTTAAGCGACTTATGGCAACAATCATGCTTCCAGATGAATTTAGTATCCTGCATCATTGTGCCGGTGGAAGAGATCGCACTGGTGTTGGATCAGCGTTCATCTTCCTTGCCCTTGGAGTTCCGAAAGAGACGATTATAGAAGACTATCTGCTCTCCAATCAGACACTCGGTCCCATGAATGAACTTATAAAAAAGCAAGCCTCACAACATCTATCACCTACAGAAGTGGATACTGTTATGGCTGCTCTTGTATTACGCCGAGAATTCATAGAAGCTATCTTCTCAGCCATCGATGAGCGTTATGGCAGCGTAGAGACTTTTCTCGAACAGGAATTCGGCATGACTGCTGACAAGCGCACGCAGTTGCAAGCTTATTGTCTGGAAGCAATATAATTCGTGCGACTACACCCCATTTAATTGTATTTCGTACAACTATAATTCATCTAATCAATCTACAAATAGATATAGTTGTATTTCGTACATCTATTCTCTGAATTTAATCTACTATAAGTGGATTCTCTTATTTTTAGTTGTAGAAAGTACAATTATAGTTAGTATTAATCTTTTGCATAACGAAATAGTTGTATTGAATACACTTATCTCAAAGTTCGCACCCAAGCATGCCACCTCGCAAATCAAAAACACCAGGCGGTGATTCTCCACTACCCGAAGAATCGCTACCTGGTGCTTTTTAGCATTTCAAATTCTAGAAATAGACTACTTAGTGCTACGCTTTTTTCACTTTAATACTGACGTTCTTCTTCGTAGGATACAAACAACATTCTACGCTGTACATCCATCAACGACTTAATCACCCAAGTTGCGATCGCGGCAACGACGAGTCCCGCTACAACATAAGAAATATATTGCTGAGATAATGTCCAGTCGATATTAAATAAGGCAAACACACTGTTCTCCAAAATGTTCAAATCCATCGTTTGCAGGAAAATCTGATGTAGCACAGGTAGTGTAATCAGACCCAACGCAGCCGCTACCACGGTTATCGTTAGTGAAAAGAAGATAATGCTTGATACGAATCGTCCCATAATTAACATGATGTTACGTGCAAACTTCGCACCATCAAAACCTAACTTCATCCGTTGCAGGAACCCTGCTCCCTCCACTTGCATATCCGATCCACGTTGTTCATTAGGTCTAGGAATATCAAGCAATGATCTTACTAGCTCTTGCTCAAATTTCACAATGTAATCCAATCCTTTGGCTACTGCAAAAAATAAGGGAATACCGATGAAAATAGGTGTTAACCCAATGGATAACGCTAGCCCTGTCACCATAAACACAAAATATACGATGGTGATCGGTAAAGAGATAATAAAATACAACATATTCCGATATGTTTTAGGACTTGATCGACGTTTGCGGGGTTTAGATTGTGACTTTGATTCTAAAGGAATCTGCATGGAATCAACCGCTCCGATCGGCATTGTATAAAGCTTACTGTTGTTCATTTCTGTTGTCCTTCCTCTCACGTTTTCAATTAATTTCATTATACGTGGGAAAGAGAAGGCACAAAACAGTCTTAGGACCGGAGTCTTACCAGACTAAAGGCTAGGATGGATTTAGACGGACAATTGCTACAACCCCAGCTTATTCCCCTTCTCCAGGCGTACAATCTGCTGTTCACCGCTATCAGCAAGCTCTCTGAACTGGTTAATGGTTTCACGCATTTTAGGGAGTGCTTCCTGCTTATACGTACTAATCGAATCTAAAGCCGATAATACATCTGTGAATGCCTGTTTTAATGTATCTACTGAAATACTAGATTCTAAGGATTGCTTATGGATCGCTGCCCCCTGATCCTTCAGCATTTTTGAGGTGCCGCTTATTAGCGTGTTGGTCGTTTGATTTAGGAGTTCAATCTTTTTCAAAACGATTCGTTGATTGTAGAGAGCACTGGCCACCGTAACGGAGATTTTCAAGGCAGAAACCGTAACATTTCTAGCTCTGTCCACCCCTCTGATTAGCTCTTTATTATTTCGTATGACCACTTCAATCGCCATAATTCCCTGCTGATTCACTACCAGCATCTGTTGCAGATCCATCACACGCTGCCGCAGAGGAAACAATACCTCCTCCGTTATGAATTTCACTCTTTCTTCGGACTCATTACGTAGCTTGGCTGCCTCAAGTTGGGCCTCAATCTCCTGATCCATCAGCATACCGAGCTGAATCTCCTTCTGTAGTTTTTTAGTGAGCTCTCTAAGCGATTGCTGCTCGAACTCTAACGTAGTGTTATCGTTTTTCAATACGGTTTTGCCTTTATCTAAAGAAATAATAATGTCCGAGATTACGGCATCCGCTTTTTGATACTTCGCAAAATAACTCCGCAATGGATTAAAGAACTTTCCTAGAAGACCTGTTTTGGCAAAATCCACTGCGCTTGGGTCTAGATCTTTCAACTGAAGGTTCAGTTCCGTTAACCCCTTAGCTACTTGCCCACCTTCATCCCCTGTTTTCGATAAATTCCCTACAGAAACTTGCAAAAGAGAGTTCTTGTCTGAAGACGATCTCATAGTGCTCATCCCGAAGCTGTCGATGGATTGCAGCACTTCTTTTCGCTTCTCCAAGGATTCTAAATCCAGCTCCAAGATCGTCGAGACATTAGTTATCGCCATTTCCTTCAGTTGGGTTACTTCCTCTGGCTCAGGTTTAACCTGCTCTTCAATCGCTGATTTCAATTTCTCCGGACTTACTACTTCCATCGTAAAAGACATAGAACCCCTCCTATCAAGTTTAGCTTACATTTGGACATTGAGCAGATTACCGATTTTATAGACTACGTCGTCTGTATCCGCATTGATGTTAGCTGCTTCATTAATACTTGAAATGCTCTCCAGTGCTTTAATATTCGCGTTGTAGCCAATGGTGTAAATCGGAATTTTATAGGTTTCAATTAAGCCTCTGATATCATTTAGTGAATGACCTTCATTCGTCTCCCCATCACTCAATACAAAGATCAAAGGTTTTATTTCTGGGTTAATCTTCATTTCCTCTTGAAGCATTTTGAGTGCCACCACAATTCCATCAAAAGTCGCTGTCCCCCCATTCGCCTGAAGACTATCTATCGCGCCAACAAACATCGACTGCTGATTCGTGTCATACTTACCAATAGGAAGGTTTATCGTAACGTTGTCGGAGTAGGAAACAAAACCAATACTATTATCCTTGCCTAAGTACTTCTGTCCCGTTAATAATGATTGCTTTAAGCGATTTAAAGGCTCCCCGTTCATGCTACCTGAGACATCAGCTACAAATACTGCCGCAATGGGTTTATTACCGTTTTTCTTCTCCTTCCACAGCTTTTGTGCCGAGGTTAAAAGACTGCCATCTACTGGATTAACCTCCGATTGATAATCACCTAGTCCATTAAAACCTTTTTCCTCACCCAAACGCTGATATTTATCCTGTTCAACAAACTCCGCAAATTTCTTAATAATATCCACTTTCTCTTGTGGGAGATCACCTAATGCGTAAAGGGGGCTGTCATGCCTTACACCAAAAGGAGTAAATACATAGCTCCCCTTCAGCTCTGGAGCATTTGCGAAAATTTGGTACTCTAAAACAAAAGCATCCAGCTTCCCAGTTTTAGCCGCATCACGCATTTGTAAAGTCGTCGACGCGATAAAGGGTACATTCGCTTGGAATTTCTCAAAGCCCTGAACCGCTTGTTCTCCAAGTAAATCTGAGCTATCAAACGTCCCAAGTGCAGTCACAAGAAAGTTCAGACCTGTTGAGCTGGCAAAAGGATCTGTATAGCCCATAGATAATTCATTATTCGCTATCGCATCTGTAATCGTCTTGACGTTTAAAGAACCGTACTTCTCTACTAACTCATCATATTTCGTTTTATTCGTGACAATACCAGCTACATTACCAATTAGACGATTGGTTATAAGCTGCGTGTTTATTCCGTTCGCTTTAACCATCTCGCCCCATAACTCATTGGAGGGTGTAAACGCATCTGGTATATATTTTCCAGACCTTATGTAATCCGTCGCTGTACCTGAAGCAATATTACGAATCTTAACTGAAGCAGGGATTCCATTCACCTCTATATTGGAATTATTGAAATCTGTGGCCACTTCGTTCAACCATCCATCATTACCCGTTCCAGATTTCTCTGTGGATGAAAATATTTCAACAAAGCTATCCGTTGTATTGGTCACTGATATAGGAAATTTTGAAATATCCGGCAAGGAATCCCCAATGGCCACAGGATCAAGGTCGATTTGTCCTTTGACCTGCTCCGCGGTGTTTACATTAATTTTTTTATAGAGTTTATCCAGTTGTTTACCTGCATCTTCTGATGAGACCTCACTAGTGGTTTTGCCTAAATTAGATGTTAAGGTGATTCCAAAATAAACAAGAGCAAAAACGACCACGGTTATAATTCCGAGTACTAAAAATGTTCTCCCTTTCCTAGCCATTCGCATCTTCCTCTCATTGCTTATAGAATTTCGTCTGTTTGATCAATTCATCGATCTCCTTCATACAAGGCATATCTTCAACATCTTTATAATTCGTGCTGTCTAGTAGCGATATTTCGAGTAGCAATTGGTCTAACTTCAGCAAAATTTCTTCGTTTGCTCCTAGGTAACCTGTTACATAGGCCAAGTATTCATTGTATAGCGCTGTTTTTTTCTGCACCAATTTATCCGAGAACTGTGCAGGTCTCTGCTGACTGGCAAAAAGGGAGAATTCCGAAGCGTCAAAAACACTTAACTTATTAAGTATCCCTCGGATATTCAGATAGAAAAGCTTCTCCACTTCATAACTGACCGCATTGAACTTCTTATAGCTTAGCTCCGACTGCTCAAATCTCTGACCAAGAACAACCATTAACGTGTTTTTCTTCTTTTCCATTCGAGTTACCTGATCCAAAGCCAGCGTAATGTCCTTCTTCAGCACCTTTACATTTCTGTATTGTGTGAGTGCTGCTATATAATCCTCATGCGTCTTTATCTCTTTTACAGGTGGTACCACCGAAGCTTTAAACAACAAACTATAACTTCCGTAAAGAACAACAAGAAGACTAATCACTACTAATGTCACACCAAAGGAAGTTTCTAGAACGCTTACTCCCCCAATTTCGACCCCTAATAACCCGGGTGACAAGACTATAATATTCAGTGACACCACGCCAACTATAAGCCCCAGTAGCTTTACGGATCTCGCAACGTTCAACATGCACACCTCCCTAACCGATCCGGTAACTTTTTCCATCATTTGCTTTATTTTATCAGAAAATAACGCAATAGACTCCTTTTTATTACAAAATTACTATTTTTCCGCAGATTATTCCAAATCCTTTACTGATTCACTTCTATATATATGGAAGTATTTCTGTGATTACGTCCGTAATCACAAAAAAACCTTAACAGGCCCAAAGCCCATTAAGGTTAAAAAAATCATTTATACCCAAGCATCATTCGAATATCCACGTTGCTCCCAATATCCTGTATGCTCTCCCTCGATCAATTCAATCCGGTTCAGCCACTTCACTGATTTGTAAGCGAACATTTTGGGGACAATTAGCCGAACCGGTCCACCGAGCTCGCTCGGAATCGGTTTTCCATCATGCATAACCGCGACCATAACATCGTCCATATCCGCCTGCTCCAGCGTAAGGGTATCCGTATACACCCCATCCCCAGAGTAGAATTTCACCGTCTTTGCTGTAGACTTCACACCAGCCTGTTGTAGAATATCCTTTAGTTTGATGCCTTCCCAGGTATTCTTGTAAACGGACCAACCTGTTACACAGTGAAAATCACTCACTTGAACCGTCCGTTGCAATTGAACGAATTGCTCCCAATTCCACGTAAAGCTCTGATCAACAAGTCCATCTACCTTAAAGGACCAATTATCGTTCGTGAACTCCGGAATAGGGGTTACTGTATAGACACGGAACTGACCCTGCGAACCACCTCCAAGAGGCGGAGAAGATGCCGCCAGTGGTTGCGGTGCAGGCAACAGCTGATTGCGATCATTCTCGATTAATTTATCCATCGTTTCGCTGCCGCCGATGTTTCCAATCGAGCTACCAAGCCATTTTACAAATGAGGGGCCGATTGTAAGGGCAAGCCCTACTCCGATCGTACCCCGAATGAACGCTCTACGTGTATAGACCGGCTGCGGAGTATCCTGAGAGGTAGAATTGGCACTCCCCTCGCTCTCGCTCTTAATAGTCCTACGATTCGGCTCCTTCAGCCATTTCACACGAGTTAGTGAGTGATAGATAATGTAAGGCAGTCCAACCCATGTCAGTACATCATGAACGACCAATGCAAGATTAGATACTTGTGGTCCTACCGTACGAAACTGCCACAACAACACGCCAGACACGAACCAGCCAAGCAACAGGAAGAGCACGACAAGTACATTGAACCGCTGCCATGGTTTCTCCTTTAGCTGTTTCCAATGTTTACTTGCCAGCAAAAGATAATAGATCACTGGAAGAATAGATGCGATCCCTACAATGATGTGTAAGCCTTTAATCCATACCCTGCCTTCACCTAGGAAACCTCGCCAGAAACCGCCTACTAGCACAAGCCCAGTCAAGGCCAATATCACGACGATCCAGCCGTTCCATGTGTGAAGTGACCGCAGCTTTTTACCGTAGCCCTTGCGTAGCCGACCAAGCAAATCACTCATAGCTTAGCCTCCTCCTCATGTGGATGATCCTGCACCTGATTTTGTTTTAGTCCAATAATGTTAGAAAGGACTTTGACGCAGCTGAGAGTGGAACTCCTCTAAGAGTCGCTATCCCTATATTACGCTCTGGAAACGGTGGATCTAAAGGAATTTCTACAAGTTCTCCACTCTTTAATTCATCCGTAACATAATCACGAATAACAAAAGCAAGACCAAAGCCACGCAAAGCGAACTGAACAAGAAGATCTACACTTCCTAATTCAAACTCTGGTGTTATCGTCACATGATTGGAGGCAAGAAACCCATCTATATACTTTCTTGTGCTGCCTCCTTGCTCTAGGAATAACAATGGGTACTGCTTGATGTCTGAAAGTGGCATTGTTTTGTCCTCTAAATGACGGAAACCCTTGCCACCTACAAGGCAATCTTGAAGTCGTGTGCTCTTACGAAATTCGATCTGTTTGTCAGTTGCCGGTAAGCTAACGATGCCAAAATCGATTTTCCCTTCTTTTAGAAGCGAGAGCGTTTCCGGTGTTGTTCGATTCGTAATATGAATGCGGACATTCGGATATTGTTCGTGATATTGCTCAAGATAAGACAACAAGTAATATTTGCAGAGGGTATCACTAGCTCCGATATGAATCTCCCCGCTATTTAAGTTGTTCATTTCAGCAATCGCTCGCTCACCCATCTCCACATTCTGAAAGGCTTGTTCAATAAACCGAAGCAGTACTTTGCCTTCCGTCGTTAGGTCCACCCCTCTAGAGGTGCGAAAAAATAAGGGGCCGCCCATCTTTTCTTCCAATTGCTTAATCGTGTGACTCACTGCTGGTTGTGTGATATTCAGTCGTTCTGCTGCCGCAGTTAAGCTACCTGTTTGTGCTACCCAGTAAAAAGAGCGATACCATTCCAAGTTGATGTCCATGCCCAAGTCATTACCTCACCTTATAATAGATATTACATATATCAATTTTTCTAATGATCTATCTAGTATTATACTTAGATCTGTAGCCAATCACAAGCTTGGGAGGTAATCGCGTGACCGTAATCGCAATTGTAGGAGCTAACTGGGGAGACGAAGGCAAAGGTAAGATGACAGATGTACTAGCCGCACAATCATCCTATGTGGTTCGATTTCAAGGTGGAAGTAATGCTGGGCATACCATCATTAACCAGTATGGAAAATTTTCGCTTCATATGCTGCCTTCTGGTGTATTTTACCCTTCAGTAACAAACATTATTGGACCAGGAACAGCTCTTGATACAGAAGTATTGGTAAAGGAATTACAGGCATTAGCGGATAGAGGAGTTCCAAAACCGAAGTTATACGTATCTGAACGTGCTCAAATTGTACTCTCGATTCATCGTTTGTTTGATGAGCTGGAGGAGGAACGATTGGGATCGCACGGGTTCGGTTCTACCAAACGAGGTATAGCACCATTCTACGCGGATAAATATGCGAAGCTCGGCATACAGGTTGCGGATTTGTTTGATCCTGCCCGACTTGAGAAACGTCTCGAACAATTACTAGCTTCCAAAAATGTATTGCTTGAGCATTTATATAAGAAAGCGCCTATCCAAGTTTCGGAATTAATGACTCAGTTACAAAAAGAAGCAGAGCAGTTGGCACCTTACGTAACCAATACAACAGAATTACTGCATGCGGCTTATGCAAAAGGAGAGACGATTCTGCTTGAAGGGCAATTAGGCGCTCTGCGAGATCCTGATCACGGGATTTATCCGTACTCAACCTCCTCATCGACACTTGCCGGATATGCACCTGTCGGCGCGGGGCTTCCTGCGGCTGCCATCACTAATGTCATTGCTGTAACGAAGGCATATTCCAGTTGTGTGGGTGCCGGACCTTTTGTATCTGAATTAGAAGGCCCTGTAGCAGATGAACTTCGCACACGAGGTGGCGATGCTGGAGAATTTGGAGCAACCACTGGACGTCCTAGACGTATGGGCTGGTTTGATGCTGTAGCTACACGCTACGGTTGCCTTATGCAAGGTGCGACGGAGGTTGTGTTGACCAATCTTGATGTTCTTGGTTATTTAGATGAGATTCCGGTTTGCGTTGCCTATGAGCTTGAAAATGGAGAAATCACCGACAAGTTTCCAGCAACAAATAAGCTAAGCACAGCAAAGCCGATATTAACGCATTTATCTGGCTGGAACTGCGATATCTCACATATCACCAGCTTCGACGAGCTGCCAGAGCAAGCTAAAAGCTACGTAGACTTTATTGAAACGTCTATTGGAATACGAATTTCTACAGTTTCTGTAGGACCTAGACGTGATCAGGTCATTCATCGTACGCTGAAATAATTATATTTTAAAATAAGGATGCCTAGTTGTGCCTACATGCATTATGCATATAGCTACAATTAGGCATCCTTGCGTTACTCTTTTACACCAATACTGCATCCACCTTGGTTTGTGGTGCTTTGTCACAACGCTTACAGACCTTAACGACTGCTCCATCCGTTTTTTTCTTGGGATAAAGCAGTTTAATACGCGTGTTCTGACAGATCGGGCAAGTGCCTCTGCCTCTGGATGGTAAATTCCAAAGTGCATGTCCACGTTTTGACTTTGCCATAATGAACCCCTCGTTTCGGTCACAAATAGTCAACACTTCATTCTGGAAGTGCTTCTCCCACAAGATATGCTTTAGAGACAGGCTCTATGACTAAAACAATGCCGAAGAGGTCAAATATAAGAAAAGGACGCCCGGTGATGAAGCTGAAGGCGTCCTTTGATTAATATGAAGTTGTAGTTCCCTTACATTAGTTCGTATAAATCATTGAGACAACACCATTTGTAAAGGTAACGTAATTATAATTTCTATACTGCCAAGTTTCCACTTTAATCCCACTGCCAGATAGACTTGATTTATTAACTGGAGTGCCCCAGCTTAATTCTACTTGCTGCTTCGTCATCCCTGTCGAAATTGTACCCGCCTTGATTTTGGCCCAAATCGCATTTGACCATTTATAGATTTTGGTAGGATCAGATGTAAAGAAATACTCTTTGTTTGCTAGAACGCGAGTAACCTGATCATATTCCATATCATAAGTCTCCACAACTTTACCTGAAGCCAATTTAAAAGAAATTGCAAACTCATTATCATCGCTCACAAGAATATCAACGATCGTTGCTTTTTGAAATTTATAGTCGGAATCAAACTGGTTGAACCAATAGGTCTTTCCGATTAGCTTGGCGAGATCCCCTTGAGATTCTCTTTTGGCTATTTTTAACGTATTTTTCGTGTACGCAAATAACTCCGCTTTACCGAAATTGATGTTCAAAGACTCATAATGAGCACCAAAGTCCAACACTGCTCCCAATGCTGTTTTTAAGAGGGTTGCAGGGAATACAGCTCCTCCATCCACGGTTTGCACTCTACCACTCATTTTCACCTTATTCCCATTCACCATAGCAATATCGCTGCCTAGCTGAAGTTGGATAGGCAAATCTCCAAGACGAATGCTAAAGGTCTTAGTGGCTGTATTCGCCTGAACAGTAGCACCCAAGAGTTTAAACGTAGATTGTACAGGCAAATACATCGTGCCACTGATTAATACACCTGTTTCGATGTCCTTATCAGCACTGATAGATAACTTTAACGTTTTGGAATTAGCTCCTGAACGTACGGTTACATTGGTTTCACCAACGGCTAATGCTTTTATTGAACCATCGGGCAGCTTTTGCAATAAATACGGCTTCTCAATTACCATATCTGCTTGAGACAGTGGAACACGTTCGGATGAGCCATCAGGTCCTTTTGCATAAATTTGCACTGGAACCTTATCCCCAACAGTCATTTCCGTATAATCCATTTGAAAAATCAAATCATCCGTGCTGGAAATCGACTGTTCGTTCACTACATTTGTGCTATTTACATCTGCTGCCTTAGCTGTATGAATTGGACCATACATAGATACCGCTAGTACTGCTGCAATACTCCATTTAATAGCTTTCATTTTCCAAAATCCCCCTCTAGTAAATAAACCATTACTACTGTATCACAATTCCACTATTATAGTAGATAAAAATGGAAGGATAGTGATCTTATATTTTTTTAATGTGTAAATATTATGAAAAATAAAGGGAATTACATGGATCTACAAGAAGTTACAGAGTAGCATTACAGAGTTTACCATTTATCCGCTTAAATTGGGAGTGGTCATCTGAGAACATTAACCATGGAGGTTATCACATTAAAAAGCATCGAACTTTCGCCATCATAGCTCTAGCCTTTCTTATCGCAGCTATTATTTTGTTAATCAACGATAATCGTGTTGTAGGAGTCCCTTTTTTAGTCGTAGCGTTTTGTAGTCAGATTCTCGATATTTTCTTAAGCCATAGGCCATCTAAAACTTAAACTAGGAGTGTTATGTTCGTGGAAATAATAACAGACAGATTAATCTTAAGAGATTATACAAGCAATGATTCTTCTTTTTATGAAGAACTAGAGCAAAATCCTTTATCCTATAAATTTGAGAACACAGCGCCTGATGCAAAACAAATTAAAGATGACTTCCTTTCGATCTTGTCTCAAGCAACAAGTGATCCACGGCAATATTATGATCTTGCAATATGTACAAAGCAGGATATGAAGCCCATCGGTAATGTGAGTATAAAGTTAAACTGGGAAGAAATCAGAGAATGGGAAATTGGTTGGGTCCTCCTTCCGGATTATTGGAAAATGGGATATGCAACTGAAGCGGTAAAGAACCTGATAACATATGCCTTTACCTCCCTTAATGCACATAGAGTTGTTGCTTATGCCAACGCAGAGAATGTGCAATCTGAGAAAGTAATGATCAGAGCGGGGATGATTAGGGACGGGATTCTTAGGGAGACTAGATTCTGTAATCAGCAATGGTGCAACGAGATTGTTTATTCCTCTTTGGAACAGGAGTGGCCTAATACATAAAGAAGATGTCTCAAAAGTAGGTAATGCTGCTTATGGGGCAGCTTCTTTTTTATTAAGTAGTGCTAGTAACAGGTTCTCGCTTGATGGTTCAACACTAATTAGGGAAAAACTCCCTATAAATAGTCGATATTCGCTATTAATGAATGGAATTAGGGAATTTCTCCCTATAAATCAGGCTAATTCCTTTGATTTTCATCAAATCAGATAAATTTTAGGGAGATTTTCCCTAATTATCAGTCTACCGACCAATAATCTCAGAATTTGAGGGAGAAATTCCCTGCTATGAACGAATTAGTCAATACCCCTGTTTTCCCCTTTAAACCAAAGGGTTTTCAATTCCTTGGGCACAGAGACAAAATGCGAGTCGTCGGCTGGCAATCTGCTATCCGTGGGTTGGTTACCACATATTATGCCTACGTCGAAGGAGCTTCCGCAAACTAATTTCGCACGTCAGATCTGGGATCCTGTGCATAGGGAATTCACGGATTCTCCTCGTACCTTTCTCTTTGTCTCCATGCCCCAAGAATTCAAATCTTTTGGGTATACTTTTTGTGTTTTTTTCATTTCACCTACGCCATTTTCCGTTCTGCATCTACCGCTATTGACCAGATGAATCCAACTAACTCACGACCTACCGCAGCCATAGTTAAATTTCGGTGTTTCCCACGTCTGACTAACTTTAAATACTTGCTGTGTAACCGTTCTTGGGCTTTCCACGACGTTTCATGGACATGAGCACTCTGACCCTCTAAGCGCACTGCTAAATCTCCTTTAACTGCAGGACGGTGACGGTAACTCCATGCGGACTCCACCAGTGCACGTCGCACACCGGAATTTCCGGTTTTTGTAAGACTTCCTCTTTTGGTACTTGCTCCCGATGAATACTCCCGTGGCACTAGTCCCAGGTAACTCATGAGCTGAGCCGGTGAACGAAAACGCTCAAAATTTCCAATCTCGACAACTAAAGTCATAGCCGTCAGCAGGGCAATTCCCCGCAGACCTTGCAACGCTTGAATGACAGGTGCGTATGGACAGATCTGTGCTTCTTCTCGCATTGCGGCTTCAAGTCGCTTGATTCGCTCCTCCACTTCCCGGAGCTGTTGCAGGGATTCCGCGAAAACTTTTTCTTGAGCTACATTATTAAACTTCAACATAGACAGCCATTCCCGGTACCTTTTGGTCCAACGTTTTTTCATGCCTTCTGGCTTGTGAATTTGGTGACGCAACAGAAAATGAATGAGCCGTTGCCGAACCCGATGTAAGTCCTGCCTAGCATCTTCTCGTGCACGAATGAGATCTCTTAAGGCTTCGAGTTCAGGAGTCGGCACATGGATCGCAGTCAATTCTCCTGCGCGGTGCAGTTGAGCCAGTTTTTCAGCATCCCGTCGATCGGTTTTTATAGCATCGCCGGGACGCTGTGGCATACGCGAAGGTGCGATTACCACGCAGGAAATCCCCATTTTCGTCAGCCAGCGATATAAGTCGTACCCCGTAGGCCC
Source organism: Paenibacillus sp. FSL R10-2734 (assembly GCF_037963865.1). NCBI lineage: Bacteria > Bacillati > Bacillota > Bacilli > Caryophanales > Paenibacillaceae > Paenibacillus > Paenibacillus sp. FSL R10-2734. The sequence goes on from NZ_CP150170.1 coordinate 4,758,358, forward strand.
GGCTTCATAGCAGACCTCCAGTGTAATCCCTGTACCTTTGATTTTCCGAATCATTCGAGCCACAGCATCTGGGGTATGAGATATGGCTCCATAATATCGTGCGGGTTCTCGACCCTCATCTGCAATCGCCACCGCAATTTTTTCTTTTGATACATCCAAACCTACGTATTTTATGGTATTCTTCATATTAACAGCTCCTTTCGCATGTAGCTCTGAAATGGTTGTCCTTCAACTTCCATTTTAACCTACGGTGTGCGAACAGGGGCTGCCTTTCGTTCATCATAACTAATTGTTCAATTGGAGCTAAATTTGAAGGGTCATTGACTGGATTAGAAAAAAAGCCGCTCCCAAGTAATTAAAAACCACTTGTGGAACGGCCCTTTTCTTTTTACACTACCAACTCTCGTACAACTTCAACCTCATCCCTACTTACTTCATCGAATCCAAGGGATGTATACAAGTTCGAAGCACATTCGTTCTCTATTCTATGCCCAATAACGATTTTGTCGCAGTGATGTTCGGCTTTTAGATATCGAATCAAGGCATCCATCCCAGTTCTTCCGAAGCCTCTATTCTGATATTTCTGGTCAATCATATAAGCCATAATCCAATAACTTCCGTCCTCAGGATCTACGGCATATACTGTGAACCCTACCAATTCTTCATCTGCATATATAGCCAACGGAGTCATTCCACAATAAGCCGATTCTGCCAACCAGTAAACAACGGGTACAGGAAAAACCGCTTTTTGCTCATTGGACACCTCTAATTGAGTACACGCATACCAATTTCTTTCAGTGATTGGCTTCAACACGATATGAGAATGAAAGCCATCCCGAATATGATCACAGATTCCTTCTAGCTTTGATTTAAGCTGTAGTGCCCAATCAGGACAGGTAGAATCGTCCATATTCTCCAAACTTCGGAGCAACCTAGCGAATCCATATAAGTCAGAGAACCTTTGGAACTCAGGCAAAAGCTTGATATATTCATCATCCAGCCGCTTTACTGATCTATACCCACTAATAAACAGATTCATGTTCTTCTTACTCTCATCATCATTCTGCTTGGATAAATCTCTTAGGGCTGATGTGATATCCATCGCAAACCAATGATACATAGAGTCATCAAAGTCGATCGCACTAAATCGAGATTTCTCTTTCATATAAAAGATATTGTCTGTCTCAAAATCAAAATGGATCAGCCCTGTATGTCCTACGCCAAAAGAGAGCTCACTTAACCACGCTTCAATTCGTTCATATTCCTTAAGCGCTTTATGCTCCTCAGGGTGCCTTCTTAATACGGATAAAATAAAATGGAGCGAATCGACCCAACTTTTACGAGATGGTGTGCTCGGAGCATAAGTCTCCGATAAATTATGCAATTGTGCGAGCGTTTGACCCCATTGTTGGAAGTGCAGCTCCGACATCTCTTCAATTGAAACGCACTCCCCTAGGGCTTGTTCAAAAACAACCCCGTGATACCTACCATTTCCAGTTGAAAGCGTCTCAATCCAATTCCCTTGCTTGGAGCGTACTGGCGCTACAGTCTCATACCCCTGTTCCAATAAGTACATCATAAAATCTAGTTCAGCCTGGATATTCTCAGCGGTATTATCCTCTTCGTGAGTAAACCTTAAATAATATCGCTTCTCATTCCAATGAAACGTATAAATAAAATTACTGCTGGCCCTGAAGAACTTTAAAGTTCCAGGCTCATGATTCCAATACTTGATCATTTCTTTGGCAGGTAGATCGTTCTCTGTTCCCCGTACCATGTTCATTAAAGTCATCATTTCCGATAGTGCCTCCCATAGTCATTGAGAGGTGTTCTTCCCTTACGAATACTGACCTCTCTCGGACTTCATTGTGGTGTTGTTCGTACTCAAACATCATCACTCCTTATAAACGGATTAGAGACCCAAAAAAAAAGACGTTGTCGTCTTTTTATTCTCATCCCCTTTAACATTATCGGTAAAATATTCTATTTTATCAAGAGATTTCGATGGATTCTTCAGTGTAAAAAGAACTGACTGAGACAGCGTACTCCCAAATCTGTAATGCCGCACCGATCATTCCACAGGAATTGCCATGATAGGCTGTTTCAATTCGAACGTTGTCATGCATCGATAGCATCGTTCTCGCAGCCACATCTCTTCTTATTCCTTCGAATAATAACTCACCCGCTTCAGCCACTCCACCACCAATAACAATGACCTTAGGGTTAAATATATGAATAAAAGAAGCGATAGCTGATCCAAGAGCAGCTATTGTTTCTTCCATTACTTCTGTGGCTAGAGGGTCTCCTGCCTTCCATCTCGCTATCACTTCTCGTGAGTCTACGTTATCAAGAGGCAGGTTGTTTATAGTTAACTTTTCTCCCATTCGACGTGCGATGCTTGTGCCTGAAGCATAATGTTCCAAGCAACCTTTTCCGCCACAAACGCAAGCAGGTCCTTTGAAATCTACGGACATATGCCCTAACTCTCCAGCACCACCCCAAGCTCCATGAATGAGACGGCCATCTACGACAATCGCCCCACCTACACCTGTTCCAAGTGCAAGACAGATAAAATCTTCAACCCCTATACAAGATCCTAAATATTTCTCTGTTAATGCTAGTACATTTACGTCATTATCTACGATTACCGGAAGCTGGAACTGAGTCTGAAGCAACGCTTTCAGGGCTGTCCCAGCATACCCAGGAATAAGCTCGGAGGCCGAGCGAATGCTCCCTGTTTCCCAATCGACTTGCCCTGCTGTTCCTACACCGATCCCTTTAATCTGAACTCCTGTATACTTCGCTGTAACTTCATTCATTAACTTTTGAATAACAAGAATAGCTCGGTCCACGGTTTTCGTGAACCCAGCCATTGTGCTCAAACTTACTGTATGTAATACATCCCCTTGTGAGGAAACGAGTCCAGCATTAATTTTCGTTCCCCCGATATCTACTCCGATAGCATATTCCATTAGAGGATCATATCCTTCTAACACGGACTCACCTCCTTCAGTCTTTGCAATCGCTCACGGCTTTGACATATCGTGATGTAATTAACTGCGGCCTTGTAATCGCACTACCTACCACGACATAAGAAGCTCCTGCATTCTTAGCTCTCGCTGCATCTTCAGGTATCCAAATACGCCCTTCCGCAACGACGGGAATCTTCACGAACTCACATAATTGCTGAATCAAGACAATGTCTGGTCCTTCTTGTTGCGTACTGTAAGGTGTATAGCCCGAAAGTGTTGTACCAATGAAATCCACACCTAATTCCTCCGCTGCCAGTCCTTCCTCCAAAGTCGATATATCCGCCATTACGAGCACACCCATTTGATGGGCATATGCGATTAAAGGCTTAACCGACTCTAAGCGACCTTCCCGATTCGTAACATCTAAAGCAATAATATCCGCTTTTGCGGCGACTATCGCTTTCACTTCTTCTAGTGTGGGGGTAATAAATATGGCTGATCCGGGAATATCCCGTTTAATAAGTCCAATAACCGGTACATTTACCTCTTCTTTGATCGCTACAATATCTGGAACCCCATTTGTCCGAATTCCAATAGCTCCTGATTGAACCGCTGCTCTTGCCATTTTTGCCATTGTATCCCCACCATGAAGCGGCTCATGCTCAAGTGCCTGACATGATACGATCAGACCTTTCATCGGAAAGATATCGCTCATTCGAGTCATCAGTAACCCTATCCCTTCGCTTCAAGAATATATTCTAATATTCTATTGTTGAGAGCTTCCACCCGATCCTGATCGGAATCTTTGATAGGTAGCAGTGGCATTCTTGGTTTACCCGTTTCAAATCCACGCAAACTCAGTATTGCTTTACATGCGCCATATAAAGATGGGAAGGATAATAATTCTACAATGAGATCATTGATGATGAACTGCCATTTTTGCGCTTCAGCCATATCACCATGCACATAACATTGTTCAACTTTTAAGAATAACTCGGGCATTACCCCGTAGGTTCCACCAATCCCACCATCCGCCCCGATACTGCGGCCAGCTAAGTACTGTTCATCCGGACCATTCAATACTAGAAACTCATTTCCACCTGCTGCCTTAAACTGCTGAAGCTCAAATGTACTTTCTGCTGATATTTTCACTCCAATCACTTTATCCTGTTCGGCCATCTTAATGAGCAAGCTCTTCGATAATTGAAAGCCTGTCGTTTGCGGGATATGGTAGATAATAAAAGGAAGCGAAGTACTATCGATGATCGCTTGCCAATGGCTTTCAACACTGTCCGAAGACAAACGGTAATAGATAGCTGGGACAGCCGATACCGCATGGGCACCTACTAATTCAGCATGCACAGCTAGATCAACACTGTCTCTTGTAGATGGAGCACCTACATGCGCAATGATCGTAAGCTTATCTCCTACTTCCGCTATAACTGCTTCGAGCATTTGTTTACGCTCTTCTACAGATTGCAGCATGCCTTCGCCTGAACTTCCGCCAACATAAAGACCTTTCACACCTGTAGAAGCATAATGACGAGCTAATTTGCGTGCCGCTTCTTTATCTATATTCCCCTCAGCATCATAACTGGAGTACAAAGCGATAATAATGCCTTTAAAAGCTTCAAGATTATATGATTTCATAGATAATAGCCCTCCGTCGTTTATTTCACAATTGTTAATTTTCGTTGTTATAAGAATATTTAACCCTTAACAGCCCCCATGGTGATCCCTTGTGTGAATGCCTTTTGAAACATTAGGAAAATTGCAATCATAGGAATAGAAGCTAACGCAGCACCTGCCATAAGCAGTCCATAGTTCGTTGTGAACTCGCCTCGAAGTGTCGCTACCCCAAGTGGCAAGGTCATCATTGAAGTAGATCTCGTCATGATAAGCTGGCTAAAATAATCGTTCCAAGAAGTGATGAAGGTGAATATCGCCAGAGCACCCACGGCTGGTTTCAATAACGGTAAAATGATCGTTCCAAACAATCGAATCTCAGAGCTACCATCGATTTTAGCCGCTTCTATTAGTTCTCCCGGAATCGTTTGAGCGAACTGTTTCATCAGGAAGACTCCAAATGGCCAACCAATCGCCGGTAAAATAAGCCCTTTATACGTATTGACCCAACCAAAGTCAGCTAACATCGTAAACAGCGGAACAAGAATAACTTGCTTAGGCAATGCCATAGCGGCAACAAATAACGTAAAGATAATTCCTCGCCCAGGAAAAGACTTCTTTGCAAGCACATATCCTGCACAAGAGGATACTATACAAATCGCAGCCATTTCTGCAAAAGCAATAATAAAGCTATTAAACATCCAGCGTTCTACTGGATTCTTGAATAATTCTGTCCAGTTCTGTAGCGTCGGCTTTAACGGAAACCACTCCGGTGGGATGGTCGTTGCCACTGTTTGAAGTTTAAAGGCCCCTGATACCACCCAATAAAAAGGAAAGATAAAAAATATTGTAGCCAAAATCAACAGGATCGTAGCAATTATTTTTGGAATCGTTAATTCTTTTCTCCATGCGCTTACTTTCTTAGATTGGATAATAGGTGCTTTCAGCTCTAATGGATTCGTCGTATAATTCATGATGTCCCCTCCTTAATACTCAACATCGCTGCCAAAGTATTTGAATTGAATGATAGAAATAATCCCAATCACAATCGCGAGTATGACGCCCATTGCTGACGCATATCCGAAATGACCTAGCATAAAGGCTTGTTCATATACGCCATACATTACGGTTGAAGTGCTATATACGGGTCCACCCGAGGTTAGGAGTTGAATCAGTGCAAAGCACTGAAAGGTATTAATCGTAGTAATCACAATAATATATAAGTTCGTTGGCATCAGCATCGGCCATAATATTTTTCGGAAAATTTGCCAAGGCGTTGCTCGATCAATCTCTGCCGCTTCAATGTAAGAAGTAGGAATGTTACCAATGGATGCCACATATAAAATGATCGGTTGCCCTACAGAAGTCGTTATTAAGACCACGATAATTGCAAGTAATGCTGTTCTAGTATCTCCAAGCCATGAAACAGGCTCCATTCCAAACAAACCAGTCAAATAATTAAGAATTCCGTAGTTGGGATGGTAAATCCAGCCCCACACGACTGTGATACTTACGACCGAGGATACGGCTGGCAAGTAGAATACACCGCGGAAAAATGATCTGGCAAACTCTTTTTTCTTATAGATGTTCATCGAGACAAACAGTGAGAAGATAATAACGATCGGTACAGTAATGAGTACAAGCAATAAAGTATTCCCCATAGATTTCATGAAATTATCGTCTTTAATTAATGAAATGTAATTATCGAGGCCAATAAAACTAAAATCTCTCAAAGAGTAATCGAAGAAACTAATATAGACTCCTTTTACCATCGGATAGGCTACAAATAACAGAAAGAACCCAAATGCTGGAAGTAAGAAAAGATAACTCATCATCCAATCGCGTATCACATAACCTTTTATTTTGCGAACTGTTGTCTCCACGACCTTCTCCCCATTTCTCTGATGAAAAATAATGATATTTATAGGTGAGCGCAACTTATTTTTTAAAAAGAATAGAGTGCTTCCCGCACTCTATTCACCTTTTTATTTCAAAGCTGCTTTTGCTTTAGTAATCGCTTCGTTTGCTTTTGTTGCAAAACTATCCAAAGCTTCCTTACCAGTTGCGCCTCCAGTCAAAGCACGTTGTAATTCCGGGAACCAGAACGTACGAATATCAGCATATCCATCAGCAATCGTTGGTGCATCTGTCGTAAATTTACGAGCATATTCAGCGTATTTGTATTCTGCATCATCGTATAAGCCAGTAATCGAATTACGAACCGAAAGGCCGCCTGTCTGAATCAAGTTTTTCTTACCCCATACTGGATCATTAGCAATGAAATCAATCAGCTTTTTGGAAGCTGCGATCTTAGCCTCGTCACCATTATTGAACACGGCCATACCACCCAGATAAGGCTCAAGCTTTGGTTCCGAACCATCTAATGTAGGGAATGGAAGAAGTACATCTTCGAATTGAACCATTTTTTTGGATACGTTCTGAGCCTTTAGTACAGCGGAATAGTTAAGTGTAAAAGCCAACTTCCCTTGCAGGAATAAATCGTTCACATCAGCAGCCGCAAGTGAAGCCGCACCGGAAACGCTAAGCTTATCTTTCGTAGCTTGGACAATCCAATCTAGCGCTTTTGCAGCATTATCTGTATTGATAGCGACTGCGGAATTATCTTCATTTAGGAATCTAGATACGCCTAAGTTAGCTAGATAAGCGCGAGTGCCTTGATCTCCAGCTTGGCTCTTCGCGAAGAATCCTGTTGGAATAACATCCGGAGCCTTTTCTTTCACTGCTGCTAGTGCCTTCTTATATTCTTCAAACGTCCATGTTCTATCTTCCTTATCGAGAGGAAGTAAATCTAGAGCGCCAATCTTTTCAAAAATAGACTTATTAACAGCCATCATAAATGGTGCAGTATTGATCGGGTACATAAAAATGTTATCGCCCACACTAGATTGCTTCCAAAAAGCTTCTGAAATATCATTCTTCACTTCATCAGTCACCATATCGTTAAGTGGTGCAAGTAAACCCTTTTTACCCCAATCGATGATCCGTCCAGGTGCATCATAGATCACATCAGGTGCGGTATTCGAAGCAATTGCGACATTCAGTTTTTCAGGGCCGCCTTCAAAGGTGATCATCTCAAGGTTGACTTTAATTTCTGGATTCTTCTCATTAAAAGCTGCAATGATTTCCTTCTCGTATTTGCCAACTTCACCATCTAAAGCTTGAAAGCTCGGAAAATTCCACCATGTAATTTCTACTGGCTTAGCAGCAGCCTCAGTTGCTGCGGGCTCTGTCTTGTCAGCGTTACTTGGTGTAACCGCTGAATTAGCTGTGTTCGTATTTCCACATGCAACTAACTGTGTACCTAAAAGTGCGACACCAACAATACTCATTAGCCCTTTTTTCATTGCTTTCATGTGCTACCCCCAATTATTTTTTGTGGAATAAAGTACTGCTCTCATTCCTTGCGCTAATCATAAATCAATTGTAAATTCAGGAGAATCCCACTCCTTTTACTTTTAGGGTTCTTTTCTGACCTATCCCTTCAATCCATACCTCTACAATGTTATAATACATTACATATTCCACCTATTAACAATTTAATTTATAATTTTTCACTTTTCCGCCTTAATGTAACCCTTTTAATCTTACATCCAATGGTATTTTCTTACGAATGATCCACTGTAATTCTAGTCTTCCGGAGGGATTTCATGTACAAGCTAATGATTGTAGAGGATGAACCATTAATACGAACGGGCTTAAAGCATTACTTTGCTTGGGATGAGCTCGGGGTGCACAGCATTATTGAAGCAGAGAATGGAAAAGAAGGAATGGCCACCGCACTGCGTGAGAAGCCCGATTTGGTGATCACCGATATCCGGATGCCTGAAATGGATGGACTTCAAATGATTGAGCAGATTCGTACTCTGCTTCCTGATACAATATTTATCATTTTGACGGGATTTAACGATTTCGAATACGCTCAGAAAGCTATTAAACTGGGGAATGTGTATGCTTTTTTGCTCAAGCCTTTGGAATACGAGGAAAGCCTTCTAGTGGTACAAGAATGCATGAACAAGCTTCATCTAAAGCGGCAAGACCGATTAAAACGTTCTAATCTGGAGGGCGCTCAGCTTGTAAAGCTGTTGCTAGAGGACGAACATTCTGTAATAGATGCTTCTATGATCCATGATCTATGTAATTTCAACAGTAGCTACTATCTATATCTACCCTTTGTTTTGACCGGCATTCCAATGAGAGAAGCGCGTGCTCAATCCACCTTGTGGATGAGAGAACATGCGAAGAAGTTCATTCATAACGCTGTGGATGAGTATCTCCATGCCTCTACACCGCACTCAGTTTTTACATATTCATCTAAAACAAAGCTCTACGGACTTATTGTATTGGGATCACCGTCATTCACTGACAACTTCCCTCTTCAAGCACAAGTGCAGTCACGAATCGACCAATATTTGAAGTCACTCACGCTAGAGCATCATCTTGGCCTCTATTTAGTTATAGGTAAAACAACAGAGAATCCTACACAAATAAATACATTGCTGCATGAGTCCGATAAAATGTTATATCAACGCTTTTACAAGAGAGATTCCAGGTTATTTTACGTGCCACAATGGATAGAAGGCTCTAATTCAATTAAAACATCCCTAATTCAACTAGATGAGAATGATAAGAAACGCATGATCTCCTGCATCGAAAGTTCTAACGAAACAGAGACGCTCCAGCTGATGCAGCGCCTGTCTCAAAATATTTTGAGTAAAACAGATATCTCTTCTCCTGATTATTGGCTCGCATTTCTTCAAGAAATCATAAGTATCATTATCCGCTTTGCCAATAAAAACCACATCCATATCGAAGGCGTGTACAGCGAAAAGCTCTTGAACCTTACCTTTGTGGATGATTTTGATTCGCTTGAAGCGCTTTTCGACTGGCTTGGCAGATGGATGGTTCATTTGGGGATCGTTTATACCGAAGGCCTGACGCACAACCATCAACAGGATGTGATCATATTCGAACATATAAAATCCTTCATTAAAGAAAATATTGATCAAGATGTGACTCTACAGATGGTAGCGGATCGATTCTTTTATAATCCTTCTTATTTAAGTCGTCTGTTCAAAAGAAAACTTGATAAGAACTACATGCGATTTGTAACCGAAATTCGAATGGAATATGCGCAGGAATGCTTAAAAAAACCAGAATTTCTGGTGACCGATGTCTGTACGATGTGTGGTTATAAAAGCTATAAGCATTTCGTTAAGACGTTTCGAAGCATCACGAACATGACCCCATCGGACTATAGAAAACAATCAGGCTGGTGACCCAAATGATGCAGATAGAGCAACCAAAGAGACGCTATCGGATGCGGCATGTCAATCGTCAGATTTTCGTGCTGATGATTTTGACCATTACCATTCCACTCCTGATCATATCGGCGATTATTTATATTTTTTCAAATCAAGCCGTCAAAAATGAATATCAGAGCAGCTCTAATCTGATTCTTAATAACCTCTCGTTCAATATTGACCAATATTTGCAAAGTATTGATAAGGGTACACTTAGTGCACAGACAGATAGCCAGCTCCAGGCCGCCCTTGAGCATTGGACCATTCATCAAGAGGATGTTGGTAATGATCTAAATATTCAGTATGGAAACGCAATTGAACATTTCATCAGCGGGATTGAGATGACGATTAAAAATGTTGATAGTGTGCAGATTTTTACGGGATCACGTGTGTTCTACTCTGCCAATTTCAATCGTGCGGATTATGATGTGAAGGATTATACACAAGAGGATTGGTATTTACAGACCCAGCAAAAAAAAGGCGGAGTGATCTTATTCGGAAGCCACATTCCCTTCTATCGCACCAATTCCAAACAATCCGTCATTTCTATCGCCCGAGTCATTAATAAAAAAGGAAGTAAGCAGCCCATAGGTGTTATGTTAATCGACATTCGATTGGATTCATTACGTGAAATCTTAAAGCTCTCGGAGAATAGCAAACGTAAATTCATTATTTTAGATGATAAGGGTGGCAGCGTATATAGCTCTGACATCTTGGAGACCTCTCCTTTACAACCTATTCCCATAGAAGCTCTAGCGCTAAATACTTTCATGAACAATGACACGGGAAGCTTTTATGGTACTTTTGATGATAAGGATTCGTACATTAACTTTGTTACGTCTCCTTACTCCAACTGGAAGGTCATTCAGTATATTGATGAAAAAGAGATGACTAAGCAGGCTACTTTTCTCGGAAAAATTATTTTAACATTAGCGCTCTTGTCGCTTGTCACTGCGATCTTATTCATGTATATCCTATCGGAGCGTGTTACAAAGCCCATTATTCTCTTAAGCCGAAAGGTTAAGCTGGTAGGTATGGGGAATTTCGATGTGGATTTATATAGTGATCGTCAGGATGAGTTCGGTGTTCTGTATAATGGAATCCGTAAAATGGTGAAGGACCTGCAAAATTATATCGAGAGATCCTCAATGGCCAAGGCGCAACAAAAAGTAGCCCAGTACGGCGCCCTCAAAAGCCAAATCAATCCACATTTCCTTGCGAATGTCCTTGAATCTATTCAGATGAAAGCCATCATTAATGGACAGCGTGAGATTGGTGAAATGGTGGGGATTGTAGGTAGGTTGTTTCGGATTCATATCCAGACCGGAAAGATAACCGTAACCCTGCGAGAAGAACTTGAGCACGTCCGGCTGTATGTAAAGATCCAACAATTACGCTTCGGGGACAAAATTCAATATGTTGAACAGCTAGAACCTAATACCGAAATGGTTAAAGTCATGCACTTTTCCCTTCAACCCATCGTTGAGAATGCTATTGTCCATGGACTGGAGTGTCGAAGTGAACCGGGTCTTCTTGAGGTCTCCTCGATGATTTCAGGGGATGATATGCTGATTATCGTGAAGGATAACGGGATTGGCATCGATGAAGAGAAACTTAAACAGCTGCGTTTTCGTCTCTCTCAACCATCAGACACCCTAGATGAAGATCATATTGGTATTAAAAATGTTCATGATCGCATTCAATTTTATTTTGGTGAACAGTATGGGATTGAAATCACTAGTCAAGTAGGAGAAGGGACCACAGTGGTCATCCGACTCCCAGCTTAATCCTATAATCCTAGACATTCTGCTCAGTGATTCCTACTTCAGGATCAAAGGTAAGCATTTTGGTGGCTATTTTATCAATGAAGAAGCGATCATGACTAACAGTAACAACGGCTCCAGGGAAATGAATTAGTGCCTGCTCCATCACCTGAATACTCGTTAAATCCAAATGATTGGTTGGCTCATCCAAAATAATGACAGCCGCGCCAGAGAGAAGGCATTTCGCTAACGCTACTCTGGCCTGCTGTCCACCTGACAGACTGCCGATCGTTTTACTCAGATCCATTTCTGAGAATTGCAGCATGGATAGAAATTTGTTCACTTTTTTCCGTGGAGCGTCGAGTCCCAGCCCATACACATTTACGGCATGACTGACAGTATCCTTAACATCGAGTTCGTCCCACATCCGATTGAAGTACGCGTAGCTGACCCCACGCTCCCAAGTCACACCACCCGTTTCAGGCTCTTCTTGCCCAGTCAATACCTTAATGAGTGTCGACTTCCCGCTGCCGTTAGGCCCTACTATTGCTATCCGATCTTCCTTTTGAATATCGAAGCTAATGTTCTCGAATATCGTTCGCCCATCATAGCTTTGACCGATTCCTTTCACTTCACCCAGCTTGTCCGGAAAACGTAAATTGCTGTAGATATCGGTGATTAGAACGTTCACTGGATGAGGCTCCACGCGCTTTTTCATATCTGTCAGCTTACGGGATAGACGATCCTTAGAGGACTTTTTGCTCCCACGGGTTTCAATAGCCTCCGACTCCATAAGCAGAAGCTCTTCTTCCCATTCAAACTGACGGTCGAGCACCTTTTTGCGCATCTTCTTTTTACGAACATAATCGGTGTAATTGCCTTCATATTCTTGAAAATGATAATTTTCGATTTCTATCGTCCGCGTGACCACTCTGTCAATAAATTGCCGATCATGTGAGACCAGAATCATCGCTCCATTAAAACGGTGCAGCCACTGCTCCAGCCATACGATCCCTTCGATATCCAAAAAGTTAGTAGGCTCATCGAGCAATACGACGTCGGGCATTTCAATTAGGACTTTAGCCAGTGCTGCACGGTTCCTCCAGCCTCCAGATAACTCATCGACTGGTTGATGTCGTGATCTTTCATTGAAGCCCAGCTTGGTCAGGACTGTGTTGATTTCGACGGATACATTCCAGCCATCCAGATGCTCCATTTGTTCAAAAAGCGCCGCTTGCCGCTCTAAAAGTGTATTCATCTGATCATCATCCGTCACTTGCCCAAGCTGTTCACCGATTTGGTTAAGCTCTTGTTCGATAAGCGCTACCTGCTCGAAGCACAGTTCTAACTCTTGCTGTACAGACAAGGACCCGGAAAGCTCCGAGAATTGCGAGAAGTAGCTAATCTTCACGTTAGGATCTAACTCTACTTTCCCTGCTGTTGGCTCCTCTTTTCCCATCATTAGCTTAAAAACAGTAGATTTCCCCGCACCGTTTCGTCCGATTAACCCAATACGTTCGCCTTTGCTAACTCGAAAATAAATATCTCGAAAAATCAATGTATTCTCATATTTCTTAGTTACGTTCTCCATACGGATTACGCTCAAACCTATCACCCCTAGTTCATATAGATCAGAACACAGCTCAGAACACTCAAAGAGTTATTATAGCACTATTTATCCGATTCCGATGGTTCGGACTCAGATGCCCTTATTTCGAATATTCTCGGCATTTCGTAGTGCTATCGGACTCAGCTGCAGCTATTCATCCAAAAACGCTCCAATTTAGTGTGAAAACTAACTAATAGGAGCTATACAGTCCGATAGATCAGCAAAATGGTCTAAAAAAAGCAAATAGCTGCAATACGGTCCGAAAGGTCCGTAAGGTTTAGTGTTTCAGTCATTATCATAAATTGCATACTGTTTCAAAATACATAAAAGGCCGCAGTTAGCGGCCTTTTAATCTGTATTCCGATTTCCAAAGCATGTTTTTGCACATTCAACTCGTATCTCTCACTGCTCATTTTTTTAGGATATCAATATACTCTTCTTTCTCTCGATCTGTCCCCACATTAAGCTTCAAACGCATGGATTTCGGGTGATCCAAGACGTTGCTGCTGAAGTAACTTATAAATCCATCATCGGCTCCACTACCAGAATTTGGATTTACTTTAATTTCGTGCTTTCCAACCTGCGTTGTCAATTCATAGGGGAGCTTTTGAAATATTTCATTTCGGACTATCCAATCAGATTGTAATTCCTCACTTATCGTATATTTGAGCGCTATACTTAACGGAGACAGCTCCACTTCTGCAAGCTTTACTTCCTGTCCATCAATCACGAATGGTTGGTCTACAACTAATGTCTCTGTCTTCTGCTCCCAAAATTTTGGATCCATAGAGAAGTTCACCTTTAAACGTTCGGAATAACGCATATCATTTAAATCAGTTCCCGTTTTTGGTTTACTCAGCATTCCCGGGTCTACAGAAGCAATCTGAAAATCCGCCACTACCTCTGTCGGAGCCGGTTTATTTCGGTCCAGTGAAAATATAGTTTTACCCAGCCAAGTATATATGGTTCCCTCTGCATGTGCTCCCATTCCGCCTCTATTCCCATTCTCCTCCATTACATCTCGTCCAGTTGCAGCATCTGTCAGCTTCACACTATTTACACTATAGACTTCCTGACCATCGCTTGTTGTTCCCGTATACAGGAGCATGATTTTGTTTTCATCAGCCAGCACAGCATTCAGGGTGATTTTATATCCATTTGATTCAGCACTCTTATTAACGATCTGCACATAATCATTCCGAATTGCGGACTCTAAAGTAAGAGCATCAATATCAGCCGCTGCCAATTTTTTAAAAGGTTCCAATACGCCCCAATCACTTGATTCAATAATTGAAGAACCTTGCTGTGGTATCAGCTGGGCTGGATTGAAGAATAGTATTCCAGCGACCATAACTGCAGCAGTCAATACAGCCATCGCGCTTTTTGCGAATATTAGCTTTTTGCCACGTTTCTTACCTAGTTCGAGTCCTGCTTGTATGGCATATATTTGTGCGGCTGCACTCTCCATTTTTTGCTCCTGCGGGATCCGTTCAGCATCGATTAACATGGCAAGCTCCTCCTGACTACTCATGGTACCAATCACCCCGATTCTTTATGATCGTTCTTAATTGCTTGAGGCCTTTATGCTGCCATGTCTTGACTGTTCCCTCTGGTTTATCCAGAATATTAGCAATCTCTATCAAGGTCATATCGTTGTAGTATTTAAGCAGCAGCACATGTCGATACTTAGGCTTAACCTGTTCAAGTGCCCACAGCATTTCCATTCTATGATGGCCGATGTGTGTAATCCGCTCTCCTATTCTCTCGTCTACCAGCGGCATAGAACGTTTTCTGCGTCTTTGTTCATCTATACAGACATAAATCAGGATCCGAATGATCCATGATTTAAACGCTTTAGGTTCCTTTAACGTTTTTCTTTTAATCCAGGCCCGGCAGGTCATTTCCTGCATCGCTTCAAGTGCATCATTCCGGTTACGCAAGTAGCTATAGGCTATACTGTATAGTTGTTCTCTATGTACCAATATGGAATCGTAAAAATCCGTCTCGCTCCGAGAATCGAGCATCGTAACTTTCTTCATTTCTGCATTAGTCATCGTCATATCCTTCCTTAGCCCCCTCTCCTCAACCTTTCATAGATTAAGACGGGGAGCTTATAGAAACGGTTTTTATTTGCATTAACTTTTTTGGGGCTGAGCACTTTAAGATTATAGCATTCTATAAAAAATGAACGATAAATGTTATGATAGGTAAAATTGGACATAATCAATAGTACGCACTTAAAAGTACCATAGGCACTAAAAAGTACCTATAAAATGGAGGCTATCATGACAACAACCATCAAGAAAAAATACAATATTTCCGTGGAGGCCACACTAGAAGTCATTGGAGGGAAATGGAAATGTGTAATTCTCTGTCATCTAACTCATGGCAAAAAACGCACATCTGAGTTAAAGCAGTTAATGCCCGGGATTACTCAAAAAATGTTAACACAGCAGCTTCGAGAGTTAGAGGCCGATGGAATTATCAATCGAATTGTATACAATCAGGTTCCACCAAAAGTGGAATATGAGCTTAGTGAATATGGCGATAGTTTAAGCGACATTTTGACTTCTCTATGTAATTGGGGAGAACAACATATCATTAAGCAGTACGGCGATAAATATGCTGTGTTAGAGGACAACATTTTAAATAAATAAATTATACCCCATGAAAAAGGACAGTTAAATCAGATCGATTCAACTGTCCCATAACTTAAATTACACCCTCTCCTCCGATAGCAGTTGCTGTGAATGATATGGGTCCATATAGATTAATAGGCACGTTTGTATCATTTTGAATTACTAATTCATAGTTGTGGATGCCAATATAAGGACCATCAACCCACTGAACATTTAATTGAATATCAGTAGTTGCAGTAAAACTATAAAAGGATCTATAAATATCGACTCCAGCACGTCGGATTAAAACAAGAAATTGACTATCAGCAAGTGCAGTAAGACTAAAACTACCATTTAACTCAACTCTACTGGAGAAAGAGGCTGGGTTAGCCGGGCTAATATTTACTTGCGCTGTGGCTAGACCCGCTCCAGCTCCAGGAATACCTGCAACCGTTGTAATAGTAGTAAACGGGTCTAAAGGGATTTTTGCCTGTGAGCCATAACTTATATTTGTCGCCATTTATCATCACTCCATTCCAACTAGAAGGTTATACATTATTATATTGTGTATCAACACTGATAGATTGGACATACTTCCTGATGAATATATACATTTAAGTTATACTTTGCTAGATCATATAAACCTAGATCATTCGTCTATCACCCGCTAATTTCCACCCATTGACAAATTCGCTCACCAGCACTACAATTACCCAAATATAATGAATAACGTTGACAAAGGGTAAGTAGACAAACAAGCATGGACTTCAGAGAGCCGGTGGTTGCTGTGAACCGGTGTCCTGCGTTTGCTCGAATGGCCTTTAGAGTTGCTCTTCCGAACCATCTTAGCTGATGTTGTAGGGAAAGCCGGGTTTCCCACCGTTATCAAGGGACCTGTATCGAGATAAACCCTAGACCTTCTCCGTACAGGTAAGAGAAGATCGTAATGCTAATGAAACTGGCGGCACGATCATTTAAGGTGGTACCACGACAACTTCGTCCTTATTGGATGAGGTTTTTTTGTCATTTAAAGGAGGTGATGGCCATGGATGATGGCTGGTGGTGGCGACTCAATGTTAGACAGAAGCAACAAAACAGGAGGAATTCAAATGATAAAAGAACGTGTATTAACTGGAGATCGGGTGACTGGAAAGCTTCACCTTGGCCATTACGTAGGCAGCTTACAGAATCGAGTGGTGCTACAGGAGCAATATGATACTTTTGTGTTTTTAGCAGATATTCAAGCCCTAACGACTCACTTTGATCGCCCTCAACTACTAGGTCAAAACTTGAATGAAATTACATTAGACTATTTATCAGCAGGTATAAATCCAGATAAAGCCACTATATTTATTCAATCCATGATCCCAGAGATCGCTGAGCTGACCGTCCTATTCTCCATGTTTGTCACTGTGAATTCGTTGCGGCAAAATCCTACCATTAAAGCCGAATCGAAAAATTCCAGCTTAGATGAACTGTACTACGGTTTTCTTGGTTATCCAGTTAGTCAGGCTGCAGATATAACCTTTTGTAAAGCGACGATTATTCCTGTAGGAGAAGACCAGCTTCCCCATCTAGAGTTGACTCGCAAAATCGTACGTAGATTCAATGAGCTGTACAGCCCCATCCTAGTAGAGCCCAGAGCGCTCATCAGCGATACGCCAAGACTAGTAGGAACAGACGGAAACGCTAAAATGAGTAAAAGCCTTGGCAATGCCATAGAGCTGGACTCCACGAAAGAAGAGATCACCTTCAAGATCCGTAAAGCCACAACCGACCCAGCCCGTGTTCATAAAAATGATCCTGGACATCCAGAAGTTTGTCCTATTTATGCTTATCACCGTGCTTTCCGTTCACATGACGTCCCAGAAATTCGCGAAGGTTGCGAAAACGGCACCATAAGCTGTTCTGCCTGCAAGCAGCTTATCACGACAGCTCTAGACCAGCTTATAGAACCGATGCGTGAGCGTCGCTCCTATTATGCTGTAAGACCCAAGGTTGTTGAGGATATCTTATTATCCGGAACTAAGCGTGCCCGCGACATCGCTCAAGAAACGATGTCCGAAGTGCGCGAGGCCATGGGCCTTAATTATTTTTCAAAATAAGAAAGATCAGTATGAGCAATAAAAACGCCGGACTCTCTATTTAAGAGAGCTCCGGCTGTTTTTTGTGTGAATATTATTTAATAAGGGTATCCTCTGACATTAACCGCTTCAGGGCATTGAATTGCTTCGCGTCAGCTGAGATTACGGCCTTAAGTTTATTCTTACAACACCCAATTCCCTTTACGGAATACCGGTTCAATCGTGCCATCCGCAAGTTCTCCATCAATATCCAGTTCTGCCGAACCAATCATGAAATCAACATGGGTTAAGCTGACGTTTGCACCTCTAGCTATAAGCTCCTCGCTCGTAAGCTTCGTACCGCCTTCAATATTAACAGGATAGGCACTTCCCAGTGCAAAGTGACAGGAGGCATTCTCATCAATCCCGGTATTATAGAAAATTCGGTTTAAACGCGAGATTGGAGAATCATGCTGCACCAAAGCCACTTCTCCTAGATAGGACGCACCTTCATCCGTTGCCAGCAGCGAGGTCAAATGTTCACGACCTGATTCAGCTTCATAACCTACAACCTTCCCATCCTTAAAAGTAAATGAAAGTCCCTCGACGAGACGTCCGTTTAGATTCAATGGAAGTGTGCTGCGTACTGTACCGTTCACTCCTGTACGATTCGGCATGGAATAAATCTCTTCCGTTGGCATGTTAGCCACGAAATATACGCCCTGATCATTCTCTCCGCCTCCACCGCGCCATAAATGGCCTTCCGGAAGCTCTACATGTAGATCCGTTCCCGGTGCGCGGTAATGCAGGCTTTTATAACGTTTAGCGTTCATTCTATCCTGACTTTCTTTCAATTGACCGATATGTTCTCTCCAAGCAGCTACCGGATCATCATTACCCACGCGGTTCATCTGGAATACCGCTTCCCACATCGCATTCACTCGTTCTTCTTCAGGAAGATCCGCAAACACCTTGTTCGCCCAAGCACGTGTCGGAGCCTTGACGAGGGACCAGCTGATTTTGCTGTTACGGGTATATTTGGAGTAATTCTTACGAGCAACCGCTGCTGCTTTAACTGCTCTTGATACCTTAGAAGAATCAATACCATTGAACAATTCCGGATCTGGGACTTTAATATGTAAAATGGCGCCGTTCTCCTCCGCAAACTTCTCCATCATTTCTGCTTGCCACTGCGGATAGTAATCGAAGGAATCTTCAGAAGCTTTTTCGTAACGAATACGTGTAGTCGCTTCATCGTCCCAATCTACAATTACATATTTGGCTCCCGCCTCATAAGCTTTACCTACAATCAAGCGAGTAAGCTCTGCCGTTTCAATAGGTGCATGCACCATCAGAACTTGTCCTGGCTGAACATTTACCCCTACTTTTACAACTAGGTTCGCATATTTCTCTAACATTACATCAAAATCTTTCATGATTTCTCTTCCTCCATCTCTATGGTTGCTTTACAGCTTCACTTCTTATTTTAACGCAAAATGCAATTAGTTGCGATTCGATATGAAAAAGGCGGCCCCCTCTAAGGGAACCACCACGTAAATCATTATTTTTTATCCACCTGCAGTAAAGTTACGGTCTTTAAAGAATAGGTATGCATTATCTTGTCCTCTGAGATTACGTTAAGCTTGGTCAAACTTGCAACCTTCGCCGGGTCTGATTTGGAGAGCATGCGCCACACTTCGGGGTCTGACAAGGTTTCATATAACTTCAGATCATCATATTCTTTGCGATTTTGCATCACTAGCTTCACTTTGTAGCTTCCGATTTCAGCCTCGTTTGCCCCCAGCTCACTGCAATAACTCAGAATATCCTGCCGAAGTTCCGTCAACTCTTTTTCGATTTCCTTTTGCTTTTGCTTCAGTCGATAATACTGCTGCACCTTTTTCTCCATCAGCTTCACGCTCCTCTATAGACATATGTATGCCGGGAGCGCTAAATAAATTAGTTGAGTTCCCTAGCATAAAATTTTATAATGAGCCGGGAACGCTAGTTTACAGAATACTCCTTTCTTCCACAAAAACCAATGATTTGGCAGGTGACTTATGGTTCATTCGTACTTATTTCCGATTTCTTATGCTTTCATGATGTTTCCTATAGCAGCACTGATCTTTACACTACCTTTTCTCATCGTTCAATATCGTAGACACGGCTATATCCATAAGCTTAGAGCCTTAATCCTATACCTACTGCTGCTCTATTTGATGAACGCCTATTTTCTCGTATTGCTTCCTTTACCTGCCACCCGGCACAATTTGGCACCTTCAGGGACCATCCTACAGCTCATCCCCTTACAATTTATTCAAGATATTGTGGATGGCTCTACGATCATTCCTGATCAGATCTCAACTTACTGGTCGTTACTGCGTGAACCCGCATTTTTACAAGTTATATTTAACATCGCATTAACTGTGCCGTTTGGAATGTTTCTTGGTTATTATTTTCGTACGCGCTGGGGCGCATGCATTCTCTTGTCCTTTCTACTGTCATTATCCTTTGAGATCACTCAGGTTACAGGCATCTATGGATTCTTTGATCATCCCTACCGTCTATTTGATATCGATGATCTTATTACCAACACTCTGGGAGGTATCTTTGGATTTCGAATTGCCATATGGATAAACGGTTTGCTGCCACGTATAGAACAACTGGATACGAATCTAGATCGATCTACCAAAAGAGTCTCCTATACTCGCAGAGGGATTGCTTTTTCCATCGATAGTATGGTGTGGATCATTGGCTTCGGTGTACTCTATGGATTCGATATAAAAAGTGCTTTCTGGATTACAACAGGTATTTACTTCATACTAATTCCAGCTTTCACAGGCGGGCGGACCTTAGGCAAATGGATTGTACGTATTCGGGTAACGAGCAAAGGTAATCGGGCTTCTTTCTGGGCGCTTATGATCAGATATGGGCTGCTATATTGGGTGATGCTTGGAATTCACGCGCTCCTCATCAATTCAGCTGTGACGGGGCTTCTGTCTTCCTCATCGAGAACGTTCGTTTTTCTCATTGTTCTACTGGCTGATCTAGCTTTCTTTATTCATTTAGTCTTTAAGGTATTTAAAAAAGATGACCAGCTAATCTATGAGAAATTAAGCCGAACCTCGCATGTTATTTCATGGCCAGAGAAAAGACTGCATACCGATGACTCAAACAGCATCCCTCTAGAAGATTAACAACATAGTGTTTATCAATTGGAAATTATAATAGAATAGGAAGGTAAGGATTCTCAAAATTTAGGAGATGAATGAATGGAAACTACAAGTAGCTTGCAGTTATCTAGAAGTCTTCCAGAGGAGCAGGGCATTTCATCAGCCGCAATATCCAACTTTATTAGTGCTGTAGAGAAACAAAATTTAGGCTTGCACAGCTTTATGCTCCTTCGTCATGGTTATGTGATCTCTGAAGGTTGGTGGACTCCTTATAAGTCCGACCTTCCACATATGTTATTTTCTCTTAGCAAAAGCTTCACCTCAACCGCTATCGGATTTGCAGTTACAGAAAAGCTAATCACGCTCGACGATTCGGTCATTTCATTTTTCCCAGAAGATGTGCCCGATGAGATTACCGAGAATTTATCTAAGATGAGGATTAGGCATCTATTGATGATGGGTACCGGACAAGTCGTGGATACTATGGATACACTTCATCACAGTGCAGATGGAAATTGGGTCAAAGCCTTCTTCACGGTCCCTGTAGAAAAAGAACCTGGAACACATTTTCTCTATAATACTGGCGCCACTTACATGCTCTCAGCGATTCTTCAAAAGGTCACGGGACAAACGCTACTAGAGTACTTAGAACCACGTCTTTTCACGCCTCTCGGTATCCGTAATGCAACTTGGGAATCCTGTCCTCGCGGAATCAACACAGGAGGATTTGGCTTAAGCATTACCACAGAGGATATCGCTAAATTCGGCCAGCTATACTTACAGAAGGGTATCTGGAATCATCAGCGCCTTCTGCCCGAAGAGTGGATCCATGAGGCTACTTCCAAACACATTTCTAATGGCGAAGGCGATCATGACTGGGCGATGGGATATGGGTATCAATTCTGGCAATGTCGACACGGTGCCTATCGAGCAGACGGTGCATTCGGCCAAATTTGTATCGTTCTACCTGACCAAGATGCGGTAGTTGCTATCACTGCCGGAACAAATAGTATTCAGGGTATATTGAATGAAGTGTGGGAGCATCTACTACCCAACATGAAAGAAGCACCCCTTCCGGAAGATCCAACATCATCAGCCAATTTGGCAGAGCAATTAAAGAATTTATCCATTGATCCTCCACAATTGCAACGGTCATCCTTGCTAGAAGCACAAATAAACGGGAAGACATATACACTCGAAAGCAACCAATTTTCACTAGCTACCTTATCCATACTCTTCAACAACCACGAAGCTGAATTTACTTTATTAGATGAGCTTGGAGAGCAAAAGGTTATTCGTCTTGGCCGAGGGCAATGGGTCGAGAGCTTTGCACATATCCTTGGGGCTTCTACGAACCGGATCATGTCCAGCTTTACTTGGTCAGCAGAAGATCAGCTTGAGTTATCCTTATTGTTTGTTGAGATGCCTTTCTGTATAACGCTTGAGATTAAACTTCTAGAGAACATGCTAAATCTTAAACAGAAGATGAATGTGAATATGGGACCACTTGAATTTGCTGATATAATCGGAAGAATTTAATATACAATATATGTAATCAATAAAAGAAAGGCCGCTTCGTCCCCTGCAGGGACTTAGCGGCCTTAAACGACTTTATTTTAGCTAGTGAAATCAGCAAGTTTGAGGATCACTGGGCAATGATCACTCCCCATGATATGACAATCAATTTGAGCGTCAAGTACATTGGGGGCCAGTCTAGAAGAAGCTAAGAAATAATCAATCCGCCAGCCTACATTCCGCTCTCTCACTTTCGGCATGTAAGACCACCAAGAATAGACTCCCTCAAGCTCCGGGTGAAGATATCTAAACGTATCTATGAAGCCAGACTCTAGAAGGGTACTCATTTTCCCTCTCTCTTCATCGGTAAAACCAGAGTTACCACGGTTAGCCTTTGCATTCTTGATATCAATATCCTCATGAGCTACGTTTAGGTCACCGCAAACAACAACTGCTTTACGCTTGTCCAGCTCTAAGAGATAATTGCGGAAACGGTCTTCCCATTCCATTCTATATTCCAAGCGTGTCAGATCCCGTTTGGCATTAGGCGTATAGACATTGACCAGATAAAAATGATCGAACTCTAATGTGATGATCCGACCTTCTGCTTCTTCATCTTCTTCCATTCCATATCTCACAGAGATCGGTTTGATTTTGGTGAACACTGCCGTGCCTGAATAGCCCTTCTTCACTGCGTAATTCCAATATTGCTCGTATTCTTCGCCTTGCTCCATTGTAATTTGCCCTGCTTGCAGCTTTGTCTCTTGAACGCAAAAAATATCTGCTTCAACTTCTTTAAAATATTCATTAAACCCTTTAGTGACACATGCCCGAAGACCATTCACATTCCAAGATACTAGCTTTATCATCTGCTTATCTCCTTGCATTTTCCTTTAGTTATACTATTACTGCGATTATTATATCACTATAGCTAGCAGACGGGATATGTATAGCACCAAAAGCCGCACCTTTCTCCACTGCGGAGAATTGGTGCAGCTTTTGGTTAATTCATACGCTGACTAACTTAAAGACCAATGGCTGTAGCTGTAAACGTAATTGGTCCTACTACTTGAATTATACTTCCAGGATTATTACTAGCAGCAAATAGAATGCCAAGTGTATAAATTTGGGTTCCTGGCAGTCCACCATCCACAGCAAGCACGTTTACAATCTGAAGGTTGTTACCAGGTTCGAAGAATCGATTGAGCGGGCTACTGTATACTTTTGTGGCACCTCTGTAAATATCTACGCGAATATCATCAGTAAATGAAAAACTATTAACACCGAAACTCGCTTTTAGCTCAACTCTCGAATGATAAGTTGCAGGATTAGCCGGATCAAGATGTACAGAGGTAGTTGTTATTCCTTGACCAACACCAACCCCTAATACTGGACCATCAACAGTTAAAAACGTTGAACCATAATCAATAATTGAAGCCATTCTCAACACTCCCTTCAAGGTTATACAACATCCTATGAAAATGAACTGAACCTTGAATGGATATATCATCAGGGAAAATAGTATATTTTTATCATAGTTTTATATCCTAATCATTCTACATCCATGATACAATAACCAAATTGACACTATAAAAATTTCATTTAATACGTGAGGTAAAGAAACTTATGAATGCACCAACACTATTACGAGGATTTAACTTTTTGTATTTTGCACTGCTAGCCATGTTTATTCCTTTTCTGCCAGTCTATCTAGGGGAGCAGGGTCTTAACCCGGCGCAAATTGGATTCATTATTGGTACTGGAGGTTTTGTTACCATTATAGCTCAACCCTTATGGGGGATGATCAGCGACAAAACAAGAACGATCCGCAAAGTACTTTTAGTTCTACTGTTATGCTCTGCGGTTACAGGATACTTTTTATTCGATTCCAGCAGCTATGTGGGACTTATTCTTTTTGCTATGCTGCTCTATTTCTTCCTGATGCCTATCGATCCATTAGCTGAAAGCTTGAATTTCAGGGTCTCTGAGGCAGCTGGAATCAGCTACGGGTCGATCCGTACATACGGTGCGCTGGGGTACGGTGTAATGGCCTTGCTCACAGGTTATGTGCTGAGTTATTTCGGCTCTCATGGGATGGCCATGTTGTTCGTCACGATTAGCCTTACAAGCTTTATAGTAAGCTGGTTCATGCCAGATGCTCCAGTTACCGGTAAACCGGTTACACTTGATAGCTTAAAGCACTTTCTTAGCAACAAAGAAACACTGCTATTTCTAGTGCTCATATTTATTAGCTCCGTTCCTGCACGGATGAACGATACGTTCCTAGGAGTTTATATCCGCGAGCTAGGTGGAAGTCCTGGATTGGTAGGCCAATCCTTTTTCATCGCCGCAATGAGTGAAATTATAGTTTTTGCATTAAGCTTTTGGTGGCTACGGAAAGGTAAAGAGCTTATCATCATTTCGATTTCAGGAGCCTTTTATTTCCTTCGTTTCTTTATTTCAGCTTGGATTACTGATCCACACATGTTAGCCTATTTGCAAATTCTACAAATCCTGACCTTCCCAGTATTCTACTCTGCGGCTATTCAGTATCTGTATAGAATTGTGCCAGAGGAATGGCGTGCTACAGGTCAAACTGTACTTGCACTTCTATTCTTCGGAGTATCAGGTATCCTAGCATCATATGCTGGTGGAGCATTATATGAAGCCTTTGGTGGCAAGGCTCTTTACTTAACGATTTCTGTGATGTCATTTATCGGCATGCTGTTCGGTTTGATTTTGTACCGAATCTATGGAAAGAAAAACTCCAATAAAAACAATGTAGCTACTCATTAATCTTCCAATAATTAAACGGGTATGTCCCATAGCCAAGTAGACGGCTACCGGACATGCCCGTTTTCTATGAATAAGTGCGAATTCACCGTGTCATTCGCTCTCGCATCAATAGATTTATCGCATAGTATATCCTATAAAATGAAAAGGAGGTCGTTACTATGGCTATCGTATTACCTCTACAATTGTTTGTTTTAGAACCCGTCATTGGCAAATCCTATTATGAAAACCTTGCAGGTGGTATTAATGCTGCAGTTACAGTAAACAATATCTCGGACCACCCTGTAGAACTAGTATTAACCCGTGTGAATGCTCCAGTTATCACTTACACGATTCCAGCATTCAATAGTCTTACGCTTCAAGTTCATGCACTGTTGGTCGCAGCACTCTTAAGTACTGCTTCGGGCACAACATTCGGATTTATTGAAATCTCTACATCAGATTTCTAATAGAATCACAAATACAACGCTCTCTAAAGGACTTCTAGCTGATTATTTAGCTAGAAGTCCTTTACTATAACAATCTACTTAAGTCTTTCTTTAGGCTGCTCCATAAGCTGCTTCAGCTTGACTTCAGTATTAGAATCTACGACAGGAGTATAAATACTACAGCGTAAATCTGTGCTGCCATGAACCTGTAACGAGGTTAAATGAAATAACATCTTCCCTGCTTTAGCATGTCTAAATTCTAGAAGCACATCTGGAGCAGAGCTTACCCGGCTTTGTTCCCACAATTCATTAAATGCTGGATGTAGTCCCTTTAATTCCTCTATAAATTCATCGTACCAACGATCCTCTACATACTGTCCATAATAAGCTCTGAAGATGGACAGATAACCACTAACGAATTGTTCCCAATTTACGGCTAAGCGTCGAAACTCCTTACGAACAAATAACAAGCGAATCAAGTTTCTCTCCTCGATGGGTAGCTCCGAGAAATCGAGAAACACATGCGCTGCAGCCTCATTCCAACCTACAATTCCACAGCGTCGATCTGAAATAATTGTAGGGCAATTCTTGAGCTCTTGTAATATTTTCTGTAGAGAAGGACTGATTACAGAAAATTCATCTTGCTGAAATCGAACAGTTCCCGTACCTGTCTCTAGTGCTAGCGCAAAAAGATACTTCCGCTCATCTGTAGTCAGCTTGAGTGCCGTCGCAATACAGTCCAAAACCGATGACGAGACTTTAATATCCCTACCCTGTTCTAGCCACGTATACCAGGTGCTGCTTACCCCCGCTAGCTGTGCAACTTCTTCTCTTCGAAGTCCAGGCGTTCTCCTGCGTGTGCCTTCTGGCAGTCCAACAGAGCTGGGTGAGATCGCTGCTCGGCGTGCTTTTAAGAAATCTGATAATGCCTGCAGTCTCGTCTGATTAGCCATATGCTCCCTCCCCTTCCTGCTACATTCCTTAGTATAGTACAAATTATACTAGGATAAACGATAACTTGTAATAGGATAAATAAAGTGGAACAATACCTGTATACACTAGTTTAGGAGGTTCATTATGGAACGCGTAGTCATCACAGGTATGGGATTAATCTCCCCACTAGGGAATTCAGTAGAACAATTTTGGGATCGTCTAGTTTCTGGTGAATCAGGGATATCACCAATCACTTCATTTGATACATCAAACTTTAAGGCAAAGATCGCAGGAGTAGTGCATGACTTCGATGCGGAAGCCAGATTTGGCCGTAAAGAGGCACGCAGAATGGATAGATTTAGTCAGTTCGCCCTCGCGGCTACTGAAGAGGCTTGGAAACAATCTGGTTTACAGCTTGATAAGATCGACAAGGAACGACTCGGAGTTTATGTAGGTTCTGGTGTTGGTGGTATTCAGACATTGATGGAACAAGGGAGTGTTTTAGATCGACGTGGACCCGATAGGGTTAGTCCCACTTTAATCCCGATGATGATCTCCAATATGGCTGCGGCGATGATTAGCATTAGATTAGGAGCCATGGGACCTACAATGGCTCCAGTGACTGCATGTTCTATTGGGAATACGGCGATCGGAGAAGCTTTCAGGCTGATCCATTATGGAGGTGCCGATATTGTTATAGCGGGAGGCTCAGAAGCTGCCATTACTGAAATCTCTTTAGCTAGTTTCGGCAATGCCACTTCATTATCCACTCGAAATGAAGAGCCATCTAAGGCAAGTCGACCTTTTGACGGTGGGCGGGATGGATTTGTCATTGGAGAAGGAGGCGGCATTGTCATTCTAGAGTCACTCACTCATGCTCTGCGTAGAAATGCTGAGATTCACGGTGAAGTTATCGGTTATGGCGCCAGCTCTGATGCCTATCATATGGTCGCCACCCATCCGGAAGGGATCGGTGCTTATCAAGCGATGAAGCTGGCTCTGAATGAAGCTAATCTCCAGCCTAAGGATGTGAATGTAATCAGCGCTCATGCCACAAGTACAGTAGTAGGTGACCGCTCCGAAACTCTTGCAATTAAAAAGTTATTCGGCGATCAAGCACATCGGATTCCCATAACTGCCAATAAGTCTATGACCGGACATGCTTTAGGGGCGGCTGGCGGCCTAGAGGCTATAGCTCTGATTAAGAGTATACAAGAAGGAATCATTCCCCCTACTATTAATCAGGAGATCAAAGATTCCATCTGTGATCTGGATTATGTCCCGAACATTGCGCGAAAAACTGATCTTACTATAGGAATGTCTAACTCCTTTGGTTTCGGTGGGCATAATGCGGTCATTGTAATTCGGAAGTTTGAAGACTAACCGTTCATCCATAAAATGGGGTTCCAATTAGTCATTCTCAGGACTAATTGGAACCCCGTTTCTACTGTTAATTCCTTGGAGGTTGCGTTACAAGATTGCTGAGTACATCCGTAATTCCATACTCATATCCATATACACATTCGTAGTGAGGTTCCGCTTACGGACCATATTGCACTTATTCCCTGCTATGAACGAATTAGTCAATACCCCTGTTTTCCCCTTTAAACCAAAGGGTTTTCAATTCCTTGGGCACAGAGACAAAATGCGAGTCGTCGGCTGGCAATCTGCTATCCGTGGGTTGGTTACCACATATTATGCCTACGTCGAAGGAGCTTCCGCAAACTAATTTCGCACGTCAGATCTGGGATCCTGTGCATAGGGAATTCACGGATTCTCCTCGTACCTTTCTCTTTGTCTCCATGCCCCAAGAATTCAAATCTTTTGGGTATACTTTTTGTGTTTTTTTCATTTCACCTACGCCATTTTCCGTTCTGCATCTACCGCTATTGACCAGATGAATCCAACTAACTCACGACCTACCGCAGCCATAGTTAAATTTCGGTGTTTCCCACGTCTGACTAACTTTAAATACTTGCTGTGTAACCGTTCTTGGGCTTTCCACGACGTTTCATGGACATGAGCACTCTGACCCTCTAAGCGCACTGCTAAATCTCCTTTAACTGCAGGACGGTGACGGTAACTCCATGCGGACTCCACCAGTGCACGTCGCACACCGGAATTTCCGGTTTTTGTAAGACTTCCTCTTTTGGTACTTGCTCCCGATGAATACTCCCGTGGCACTAGTCCCAGGTAACTCATGAGCTGAGCCGGTGAACGAAAACGCTCAAAATTTCCAATCTCGACAACTAAAGTCATAGCCGTCAGCAGGGCAATTCCCCGCAGACCTTGCAACGCTTGAATGACAGGTGCGTATGGACAGATCTGTGCTTCTTCTCGCATTGCGGCTTCAAGTCGCTTGATTCGCTCCTCCACTTCCCGGAGCTGTTGCAGGGATTCCGCGAAAACTTTTTCTTGAGCTACATTATTAAACTTCAACATAGACAGCCATTCCCGGTACCTTTTGGTCCAACGTTTTTTCATGCCTTCTGGCTTGTGAATCTGGTGACGCAACAGAAAATGAATGAGCCGTTGCCGAACCCGATGTAAGTCCTGCCTAGCATCTTCTCGTGCACGAATGAGATCTCTTAAGGCTTCGAGTTCAGGAGTCGGCACATGGATCGCAGTCAATTCTCCTGCGCGGTGCAGTTGAGCCAGTTTTTCAGCATCCCGTCGATCGGTTTTTATAGCATCGCCGGGACGCTGTGGCATACGCGAAGGTGCGATTACCACGCAGGAAATCCCCATTTTCGTCAGCCAGCGATATAAGTCGTACCCCGTAGGCCCGGCTTCATAGCAGACCTCCAGTGTAATCCCTGTACCTTTGATTTTCCGAATCATTCGAGCCACAGCATCTGGGGTATGAGATATGGCTCCATAATATCGTGCGGGTTCTCGACCCTCATCTGCAATCGCCACCGCAATTTTTTCTTTTGATACATCCAAACCTACGTATTTTATGGTATTCTTCATATTAACAGCTCCTTTCGCATGTAGCTCTGAAATGGTTGTCCTTCAACTTCCATTTTAACCTACGGTGTGCGAACAGGGGCTGCCTTTCGTTCATCATAACTAATAACAAGCCCATTCCCGGGTGATTCAGGGCGGATAACGGCGCAGGCTCGTTTACGTTACCGGCGGCACTTTGTATTCGGTTTTTCGCATACATTTGGCTCGTTTACGTTACCGGCGGCACATTGTATTCGATTTTGCGCATACATTTGGCACGTTTACGTTACCGGCGGCACTTTGTATTCGGTTTTTCGCATACATTTGGCTCGTTTACGTTACCGGCGGCACTTTGTATTCGGTTTTTCGCATACATTTGGCTCGTTTACGTTACCTGAGGCACATGTATTCGATTTTTCGCATACATTCGGCTCGTTTACGTTAACGGCGGCACATTGTATTCGGTTTTTCGCATACATTTGGCTCGTTTACGTTACCGGCGGCACATGTATTCGATTTTTCGCATACATTTGCCTCATTTATGTTATCGGCCGCACATTGTGTTCGATTTTTCGCATACATTTGGCTCGTTTACGTTAACGGTGGCACATTGTATTCGGTTTTTCGCATACATTTGGCTCGTTACGTTAACGGCGGCTCATGCTACGAAATATGGTACTTCTTTAGCTTCTTCCGGTACTCAGCGGAGGCAAACTGGCTCCCGCGAACCTAAACAATAAAAAAAACGCCAAGCCATCGAAATGGCCTGACGTTTCCTTTTATATTTTACGTAAACAATCTGCTTAATTAGCGCCTTCTTGCACCAAAACAGGTTCTGGATAAGCGTTCTTAAGCACACGTTGTCTATTCTTAACAACTGCCGGCGGTTCCACCTTAGGAGCCATCGGATGCATTAGCCAAGACTTCACCATATGGGTATCCGAAACCTTATACATAGGGGGCTCTTTCTCCATATCGATTTGCATAGCATAAGTACTACGAAGTGCGAAAGCATCGCCCTTAGGCGGTTTGATCAAATCTGGAGGCGTACCAGGAATTGCTGTAAGCAAAGAACCTTTGCTCTCCAAACTTGGCATGGAAGCTAGCAAGCCCCAAGTGTATGGGTGTCTTGGATCATAGAAGATCTCTTCCGCTGTTCCCATTTCGACAATTTGTCCGGCATACATTACAGCTACACGATCTGCCATTCTTGCTACAACCCCGAGATCATGGGTAATAAAAATAATAGCCGTATTAATCTTCTTCTGCAATTCCTTCATCAAATCAAGGATTTGTGCTTGAATGGTTACGTCGAGCGCTGTTGTAGGCTCATCCGCAATCAGAAGTTTAGGGTTCGCAGCAAGTGCCATTGCTATAACAACACGTTGACGCATACCACCACTGAATTCATGCGGATATTGAGTGAAGCGACGTTCTGGTGAAGGAATACCTACAAGATTGAGAAGCTCAATCCCACGTTTATTCGCATCAGCCTTAGAAATGTTCTCATGCTTGAGCAGCACTTCAGTAATTTGTTTGCCGACCTTCATCATTGGGTTCAGAGAGGTCATCGGATCCTGAAAAATCATACCGATCTCTTTACCGCGAATTTTCTGCATCTGCTTCTCAGTCTTGCCAATCAAATCTTGTCCATCGAACAGAATCTGTCCGCGTTTATATTCTCCTGGCGGTGTAGGAACTAGCTTCATAACCGCTTGTGAGGTTACACTTTTACCGGAACCTGATTCTCCAACAATCGCAAGAGTTTCACCTTTATCTACATGGAAGCTAACACCACGGATCGCTTGTACCTCTCCACCGTGTGTTTTGAATGATATCGCTAAGTCTTTTACCTCTAAAAGGCGCTCCATCTTGTCACCCTCTCATTTCCTCGTCAATTATGATAATGATTCTCAGCATGTTGTAAGCAATAAGTATTATTTTATCTAGTTTTAAGGGCTCTAGTCAAGATTTTTCTGAAAAAATACGGCTAGCCGCATACTTTAGTACTAGTTCTGTTTATTGCGTGTAATATCAATGACAGATACTACGTGAAAATACGCATAAATAGATTAGGAAGAACTACTAGTACTGCTGTAACCACGCCAGGTGTAAACATTTTCAAATGAATAGTCTTTTCCAGATGAGTGAATACATGGAAGAAGATTGCTGCAAGCACTGACAAATACAATAAATAATATGAAAAGAATGCTGCGATGCAGATTAATCCCACTATCAAAATATACACGAACAACACTTCTAAAGCAAAGTTACGAGAAGTCACGTGCATCATCGAGTGATACATTTTGCGCAAAAATGCTCTAGAAACATAAGTTGTATCGGCAGCAGCCACAGCAAGCTTACGGTATCTATATGTACACTAAGCCATTCAAGCGTCAGTATCTCCCTTTTCCTGCTCTTCCTCCTTATCTTCTATATTGTACTTGTGTCAAAATTGTGTTAATTCATAAACCGATCCCAGCCCTCAAGCAGATTATCATGCGCCCATTTAAAGTGTCCTTGGCTGTCGTACTTACGCGAATAATACTCGATGAAGTAAATTAAGTCGATATATAAGTCGTAGAGTTTTTTGCGGGCACATTCATTTGGGCTGTCGAAGCTATTCCCATACCCTCTGCAGAAATGCTCTGAATTCTCAATATAACGAAAATAATATTCCATAAGTGGATCGCCCCAAAGTGCCCGCTCCCAATCAATCAACGCAACGATACGGCCCTCTTGCACAAACACATTGCCATCCCATAAATCCCAGTGTATTAGACGAGGCTCAGTGACTGCGTCCATAACATGTAAACGACTTATGATCTCTGCCTCAACGATTTCTAACGGAATGGGCATCTTCGCTTCTAAACGACGTGCATCGTCAAGCAAATTCATCATCAAATGCTTAAAGGTTTCCCGCCATGAAGTCCCTTTTACTTGTGTGGATGCACTAAATAGCCCGAAACGTTCACCATGAATCTCATTAATTAAGCGGCAATAACGACCTAACTCTGCCTCAATACTAATTCTCTGCTGCGGACTTAGTTCTTCCTTAATTTCATTATAGGGCTGGCCGATTATTTTCTCCATGAAAAAAAACTCACTCGAAATCAAATTTTTACTGTTATCATAAGCGTATACCTCAGGCACAGGTACTGTCGCTTTTGACTTCATCAATCGCATCGCCGCAACTTCAGTAGCCATAATATCATGTTCATAACTAAGGGTGTCTGTTTCATCTGATGGCGCGATCTTTATAATCATTGCTCTACCGTCTGACAATAGAAGGTCATATGCTGCGTTAAAATAACCTCCCGTCAGTTCCGTACTTCGAATAATGCTCACATGATTTCCAAAAGTAGCACCAACCAGAATATTCTGTTGCTCTGTAGTTAATTTCGTTTTAGTAGAACTTTCCAAAATCTCACCACCATAATGAATTAAGTATCAAACCATAAACAATCCTTCTCCAATGGATCAAAAATTGTTAAAATTAGAACTATCGAGTATCTTTAGCCAGCTTTTCATGAAAGAGAGGAAAAACATTATCATGATTATAAAACCTAGAACACGCGGCTTTATCTGTACTACCGCCCATCCGCAAGGTTGCGCTCGTCAAGTAGAGCGACAAATCGAATATATCCAGGCACAACCCGAGATCAAAGGACCACGTAAGGTGCTTGTCATTGGCGCCTCTACAGGATATGGCCTCGCCTCACGGATTACAGCCGCCTTTGGGGCTGGAGCCAGCACAGTAGGCGTCTACCGCCAGAGCAGCAGCAACGGAGCCCGTACAGCCTCTGCTGGTTGGTACAATTCAGCAGCTTTTGAAGAGCTTGCAGAGAAATCGGGTCTTCAATCCTTTAGCGTAACCGGTGATGCCTTCTCCAAAGAGACTAAGGATAGAACTATACAGCTGATTCGTAGTGAATTGGGACAAGTTGATCTAGTCATCTACAGCGTTGCTTCCGCTCGCCGAACAGACCCTATGACGGGTGAAATTTATAACTCCGTAATTAAACCAATAGGGGATACCTATACCAATAAAACTGTAAACTTTCATACGGGTGAGGTAAGCCAAATTTCCATTGAGCCCGCTACCGAAAAGGAAATCGATGATACCGTTCGAGTCATGGGTGGTGACGATTGGCAGCTTTGGATTGAAGCACTTCAACAAGCCGGAGCATTGGCCGATCATGCCACCACAATCGCATTCTCTTATATCGGACCAGAAATCACCCAGTCCGTATATCGCAAGGGCACGATTGGGCGTGCAAAAGATCATCTTGAATCCACAGCACATAAGCTTAACGAAGAACTATCTATTATAGACGGTCGGGCATATGTAGCGGTTACGAAAGGTCTCGTCACACAGTCTAGCTCAGCGATTCCTGTCGTACCCTTGTACACTTCTGCTCTATACAAAATCATGAAAGAGAAAGGACTTCATGAAGGCTGTATTGAGCAAACCTATCGATTGTTCGCAGAGCGTCTATATGCACTAGAGGGGACTCCTGTGGATGAAGAAGGCCGCATCCGAATAGATGACTGGGAGATGTCCCCGGCTGTACAAACTCAAGTGGCTCAAATCTGGGATGAACTCGCTACAGACAATATCTATGAATTGACAGATCTGCATAGCTACAAACAGGAATTCTTCCAGTTATTTGGATTCGAGACTGAAGGTGTAGATTATGAAGCAGAAACTGACCCAGATGTAACGATTACCAATCAGCGATAAACAATAAATTATGTTGCGGACTATCTTCTATCAGGCGTTAAAGGTTGCTCAAGTGCATACAATTCTTCTTCAATGGAAATCATCCTTTGCTCAATCACTTTACGGGCGTCTGCCAGTGCCTGATTATAAATATAAGGCGAGAGTTCTTTGAGCATAAAATCGAGAA
Source organism: Paenibacillus sp. FSL R10-2734 (assembly GCF_037963865.1). Lineage (NCBI taxonomy): Bacteria > Bacillati > Bacillota > Bacilli > Caryophanales > Paenibacillaceae > Paenibacillus > Paenibacillus sp. FSL R10-2734. Next base: position 4,793,031 of record NZ_CP150170.1, read on the forward strand.
GATTCTCACTTGCTAATTGACCAATTTCGCTGGACAACTCCGAATCAAAATAATCTTGAATGCTGGATGTAATCTGGAGCTTGTGTTCTCTTTGAATTTTTATCGGTTGCATGCTCGTCCTCCAATGGGTATGTTTAGTAATTCAGAATATCAATACAGGAAAAATGACGTGCTTGCGCACGTCATTTCTTATGTTCTATTAGACCCACCACATTTCTGTCAGTGGCTCCTCAATCAATACTTGTTGAAGATTACTTACAGCTTTGGAGAAGCCTTCTTCCACAGACATTAACCCATCTTCATGCTCAATACTAACCACATAATCATATCCTACCAAACGAAGAGCACTCATAATGTCAGCCCAAGTCTTAAGATCATGTCCAAAGCCGACCGAACGGAACTGCCAAGCGCGATCAAGCATTTTGGTATAGGATTGCATATCTGTTAAGCCATGCATATTGACATTGACTGGATCAATAACCGTATCTTTAGCGTGGAAATGATGAATTGCACCTTGGCGCCCCAAAATATGAATCGCCTGTACCGGATCAATCCCTTGCCACCACATATGACTTGGATCAAGGTTAGCTCCGATCACTTCACCCGCAGCTTCTCTCAAACGTAGCAGAGTACCTGGTGTGTGAACGGAGAATCCGCCGTGTAGCTCAAGACCCACCTTTACATCATGCTGAGCAGCAAATGCTCCCCACTCCGTCCAGTACGGAATCACTTTATTCTCCCATTGCCAATCCAGAATTTCTTGATAATCATTTGGCCATGGAGCTACCGGCCAGTTCGGATACTTGGCACCCTCATGATCACCCGGACATCCTGAGAACGTATTAACGACTGGAATACCTAGCTTCTGCGCCAATTTGACCGAGTTTACGAAATCCTCATGATCTTTCTGTGCAAGCTCTTTTTGTGGGTGCAGCGGATTTCCGTGACAGCTTAGTGCACTGATCGTTAATCCACGAGATTCTACAGCATGCTTGAATTCTTTCAATGCCGTTTCATTCTCGAGCAACATCTTAGGATCACAGTGACTGTTGCCAGGATTACCACCCGTACCAATTTCTACTGCCTTTAGTCCTTTGGACGCTACATAATCAAGAGCATCCTCCAGCTTACGGCCGCCAAACAAGACCATAAATACTCCAAGTTTCATTGTAAGTCACCTCTCATGCTAATAGTTTACTTACCTTCACCATACAAATCGAAGTCTTTCAGCACTTGATTCTTCTCAGCAGATTCAAAAATAGCCTCAATTAAATTCTGAACACGCAGTACTTCGGCATTCTTAACGATTGGTTCTGCTGTTCCCTCAATTACGGCTGCGAAATTGTCATAGAAGCTAGAGCCTAGCTCCGCTGGTTGAGGTAAAGCTTCAGTAATCGTAGCCCCTTCCGAAGGAGGCGCCATAGTTTTAGTTAATCCAACACCTGCACGTATAGGCTTAGGCTCGATCTTTTCACCTTCATGGTTTCTAGTTACTAAACGTCCAGTTAAAGACCAATCCTCGATAATTCCAGTTCCTTCAATACCCTTCACATACCATCTAGGCAGCGTAATAAAGTTGGTTGTGCCAACCTCTACGATTGCTTTTATCCCATTCTCAAATTGCAGGATAGCCTCAAAACCATCATCTACATCATTGCCGAGAATAAAGCTCAGACTGCTGCTCACACTGGTGACTTTGCTGTCGATCATAAATAAGAGCTGATCCAATAAATGAACGCCCCAATCCAGCAGCATTCCTCCACCTTGTGCCTTGACATGGCGCCAGTCTCCTGGAATACCATTCGCCCCGTGTACGCGAGATTCGATCTGGAACAAAGAACCGATAGTCTCTTGATCATACATTTTTTTGATGGTTAAGAAATCCTCATCCCAACGTCTGTTCTGATGTACCATGAACACACGTCCTGCTGCATCTGCAGCGGCCAGCATTTCTTGAAGCTCTTCACTCGACATAGCGACCGGCTTCTCACAAATAACATGTTTGCCAGCTTGCAGCGCACGTATAGCAATTTCTTTGTGCACATCATTTGGTGTAGCAATAAGAACAATCTCAACTGCAGGATCTGCTAATACTTCTTCATAACTTTCATATACCTTGTAGCCAGCTTTGATGGAGTCCGTACGACGTGCTTCAAGCAGGTCGTACGTTCCTACCACTTCTAAGGAATTATTCACCTTAATCAATTCTGCGTGATATTTCCCCATTCCTCCAAAGCCAACGATGACTACGGAATGTATGTTTGAGCTCATGACTTCCACTCCTATTTCCCTATTAATTATCTGATGTGCCGTCAAAATACACAGCGCGACCTGTACGTGAAGATTCATAAATAGCTTCCAAGATTTGAGTAACGACGAGGGCCTGCTCAGGTTTAACTACAGGTTCCTTATCTTCTCTAACCGCCTCAAGCCACAAGCGAGCTTCACGATCAGATTCATTTTCCTGTCCTCCATCAAAGAAAGCTACTCCACCAGCAGACAAGTCTACTTTGGTCTCATACAGACGTCCACCACGGTCACCATTTAGGCGCAGACCATCCTTCATATCTGCACCACCTTCTGTACCTGCAAGAAGCGTCTGAGCTTCACGATATTCAGATACATTAAGTGCCCAGCTGGATTCAAGTACAATTGTAGCACCATTTTCCATGGTAATAAATCCAAAAGCCGAATCTTCTACCTTAAATCGCTCAGGATCCCAAGGACCAAAAGCATTTCCAGCGTTCTTTCGGTTACTCAGCTTATGGAAAGACGAGCCCATAACACTGCGTGGTTTATAATTATCCATCATCCATAAAGTAAGATCAAGCGCATGTGTACCGATATCGATCAGTGGTCCGCCGCCTTGCTTTTCTTCATCCAAGAACACTCCCCAAGTAGGAACCGCACGACGACGTAGCGCAATTGCTTTTGCATAATAGATATCTCCAAGTTCGCCGTTTTCGCAGAGCGCTTTCAGGTATTCACTATCCGAACGATAACGATTCTGGTAAGCGACAGACAACTTCATACCTGTACGCTTGGCAGCATCCAACATTTCTTGTGCTTGAGCGGTAGTTTTAGCCATTGGTTTCTCACACATTACATGCTTTCCAGCTTCCAATGCTGCAATAGTAATCACGGAGTGACTGTCATTCGGTGTACATACATGAACAATATCAAATCCGCCAGCTTTTAAAAGCTCGGTGTAATCTGTATAGACAGCAGCACCTTCAGCGCCATAAGTCTTTGCCGCTTCTTGTGCACGTTCTTCAACGATGTCGCAGAAAGCTACCATTTCAGCATCCTTCTGACGTGACAAACTCGGCATATGTTTTCCATTCGCGATACCACCGCAACCTACAATAGCAATTCTCAACTTATTAGACATTAACTTTTCCTCCTTGATTTGCGTATGCTTTTACCCATTTCAAACTATCTTCTACACTTTCTAATGGTGAACGTCTGCAGAAATCTTGCTCTACTACCGCCCACTCCACATTTGCCTGTACAGCTGCATCTAAAATTGCTTTAAGGTTCACTTCACCTTCACCTAGCACAACTGTTTCCGGAGTACCATCTTCCTGTTTCTTCAAATCCTTCAGATGGATGATCGGTAGTCTACCTGCGTATTTATTGATATATTCAACCGGATCATAGCCAGCATGATGTACCCAGCAAGTATCCATTTCCACTTTCAGTAGGTCAGCTGGCACTTCTTCAAACAATCCATCAAAAGCTGTGCGGTCACTATCACCATATTTTTCTGTTAACTCGAAATCATGATTGTGATACAGAAGAACTGCTCCACCCGCTTTGCACTTTTCACCAATAACTTTTAGATTCGCAGCAACCTCTTCATAGTTACGTTGTTCTTCTGACAGATAAGGAACAATCAAATTAGGATTTCCAATCTCAAGATTGTAAGAGATCTCTGCTTCTGTATCATTCAGCAATGCGTCATAAGGGCGATGTGCGCCAAGGGCTACCAGTCCAAGCTCATTTAGCAATTGTTTAACTTCTGCTGCGGTACGACCGAAAAAGTGAAAAAACTCTACGCCTTTATATCCAAGGGCTGCTACCTTGCGCAGTGTTCCTTCAAAATCCTGTTCCAGTTCTTCTCTAAGTGTGTACAATTGCAGACCTATCTTCAGCATTTTCTAATCACTCCAATGGGTTTAGGGTTAACTTGCTAATTCGTATAAACTTCCTTCCGCTGCTCGTCCCCTAAGAGATTAATAGCGGATTTCACTTGAACAATAATGCTGTTGCAGAATTGACTAATCTGATTCCCATTAGTTTCCTTTAACTACCATTCTTGTTTGCATAGCTAATATCGACTCCGCATAGCGTTGATGGTCGATTTCTTTCTTTATTGCTTAGGTACATAGTAATATGAAAGCGTATATAATAAAATGAATAATATGATTAAAACATGAACAATCTGATTATCATTTCTAGACATCAAGGAGGAGCTATGACTCAATCAACTACCTGTCACGTATTATCAGCTGGATTCTCATTTCATCGTAAACCATTTCATATGTCTCATAGTCATGGAAATCAGAACTATTTAATTCGTCTGCAAACGGAGGGCCGAAGCCGAGCCTTGATCGACGGTGTCATGACTCCAGTAGAGAGCGGCGATATCATGCTGTTTGCTCCTAACGATCCTTACTATTTAATCATTGATAAGGAAGAGTATCCTGTAGGTAAGCCGCGAATTGAAAGCGGAGATTATCATATTTTTTGTGAAGGAACTTGGATTGAGGAGTGGTGGCAGCGCGCTCAAAGACCCACTCGTCTAAGTGTGCCATTAAGTGAGAATTTTCTTGGTCTGTTTCGGCAGCTGATTCTTGAGCACAGACGTCTATCCGATTTCTCACCAGCGATATCCGCCTGTTATCTGCAAATCCTATGTATGGAAATCGACAGACTCATTACAGATCAACCAGCGATTACGCCTAAAGGTTATCTAGCCTACCGAATGAAGCAATATGTTGAGGAGCATGCAACCTTACCATTTTTGTTGGAGGATGTTGCCGCTCATGTAGATATCTCCGTCTCCCGTGCCGTCCATTTATTTAAAGAAGCCTTCGACACGAGCATTATTAAATATGTAAATGATGTCCGGCTAGAAATGGCAAGAGAACGAATAACCTTCAGTCCTATGCCGCTGGAGCAAGTAGCAGAAACCTGCGGGTTCGCAAATTACACCTATTTTCACCGCGTATTCCGTAGTCGTTTCGGCATGTCACCTAGACAGTACCGTGTGCATAGCAGAGCACAAGTATAAAAAGATACGAGACGCATAAACAAGCAAAAACGCCTACGGCGTCCCTAAAGGACGGTAAGCGTTTATGCGAGAAATATAAGGATAATGTATTACGTGAAGCGTATCTTCATAAATTTTAAAAATAGGGCTGTCCCTTTAGTAGATAAACTACTTCAAGGATAGCCCCTGCTTCTATACTCAAACAAAAATCATGATAGTGAGATTATAATTCTTTTACGGCTGAAATGATTAGGAACATCGGTCTTCGATCCTCGTCCTTCATCCATGGATCATTGCACATTTCTTCAGAAGGCTTAGGCTCCCTAACTGCTTTGATAGCAAAACCAGCACCAATTAAATCATTGAAGTAGGTTGAAATCGTACGATGATATTTAATCACATGTTCTGTTAAGAATGTGGTTTCACGCAGTCCCTCAGACTGATAATGATCTACAGGCCAATGGAGGCGATTTCCTTGGTCATCCACGTACCAGTCCTGTTCATTTCGAGAAGTAAAGATGGGATGTTCCACTGAAAAAATAAAGCTTCCGCCTGGCTTAAGATAAGTATTAACCTTGCGGCAGATGGCTTCAAAGGACTCGATATAATGTAAGGCCAACGAACTAATGACCACATCAAATTGCTCGCTTGCAAATTCAATGTCCTCAATCGGTTTCTGGATAAAGGTTATGGCAGGATCGTCTGTTTTTTCACGCGCTTCTTGAAGCATTTTTTCAGAGATATCCACTCCTATGACCGAACTTGCTTGCTGCTCACGTGCATATAAACAGTGCCAGCCAAATCCGCAGCCTAAATCAAGAACACTTTTATTATGTAAATCTGGGAGAAGTGACTTTAATACATGCCATTCCCCCGCAGCTTCAAGTCCACCAATGGAACGAGGCATTTGTTTATAGGCTGAGAAGAAATTTGAGTCATCATATTTATTTTGTTTCATCAGTTACACATCTCCTATGCAGTATGTCTTCAATCAGTATATTCTTAGTGACATATTCTTTTCAAATCGCCAAATGAAAAGGAGCATCATCTTGGAAGATCTGCTCCTTGTGTTTATTCTTATTCAGTTGCTGCTGCTTGCTCGGTGTTAACCGTACATGCTGTGAAATGGCGCCATAATCCCCATTGGATCTTCGACTTTGAGCTGCGCACCAGGTTCCTGAGCGCTCTGCCTTTAGCAAGGCTTTTTGTGTTTTGGTACGTGCCATGTGGCACCACACTCCTATTCATTGGTGAACTATGAGACAACTACATTTTAACATATTCCAGACTATGAGTGCAGCCAGAATTCCGTTACAATGAGATCACTGATAGTTATCTAACTTATCTAAATAGATTCGGAGGTTTTTTAGGATGAAATATGATGTTTTGTATGAGGGTGCTTTTGCTATGCTGAAGGTATACCTAAACCCAGGCGAAAGCGTTAAAGCTGAAATGGGCGCAATGGTCGCAATGTCACCAAACGTAGAATTAAAAGGAACCGCTGATGGTGGCATAATGCGAGGCCTAGGCAGAATGCTAAGCGGAGAAAAGTTTTTCTTTCAGGAACTAAGAGCTACACGTGGTCAAAGCGAGGTACTGCTATCTCCTGGCTCATTAGGTGATATCCAAGCTATCGAATTAGACGGATCCTATAAGCTGTTAGTTCAGAAGGATGGATTCCTAGCTGGAACTGAA